>NZ_OZ221631.1:400000-5200000 GCF_965119365.1 Pseudomonas medicaginis | reverse complement strand
TCATTGAATCCGGTGTGGTCAGCGTGACCCTCGTGCGTAACGGCCAGCCATTCGAGGCCGGACGCATGGGGCCTGGAGAGGTGATCGGCGAAGCCGGGATCGTGGCCGAGCAGGCGGCCCTGGCGAACTTTTCCGCCAAGACCTTCTGCACCCTTTATCGCATCGAGAACAGCTACCTCAAGCCTTGCCTCGACGCCCGTCACGACATCAACGACGCCATGAAAAACCTGTTGGACGTTCGCCTCCACCTCGCGCAGAACCTCACCCGCGAGCAGCCCAAGCCCGTGGCCAAGAAGCGCTTTTTGCAATGGCTGCGCAGCCGGGCCTGAACCCGACATCAGAGGCTGCGCAATAATCCTCTGTGGCGAGGGGATTTATCCCCGCTGGGCTGCGCAGCCCCGCGCGGCGGTGCGACGTTCGATAAACCCCTTCGCCGCCAATGAGCTTGTGCCCATTTCCATAGAGTGGACATCGACTGTCATTGGCCACCCGGACTTCCCAACAATTGGCTATTTGTACCGCGCCACTGCACGGCTAACGTAGCGCTACACCCAAATTGTCCTGGAGTTCACCATGCAACCGCGTATCGATTTCTACACCGCTTCCCCTGACGCTTTCAAAGCCATGCTGGCCCTGGAAACCGCCGTCTCGAAACTGGGCCTGGAGAAGTCCCTGCTGGAACTGGTCAAGCTGCGTTCCTCGCAGATCAACGGCTGCGCCTTCTGCATCGACATGCACACCGCCGATGCCCGCAAGGACGGCGAAACCGAACGTCGCCTGTACGCCGTGACCGCCTGGCGCGAAGCGCCGTTCTTCACCGGCCGCGAGCGCGCCGCACTGGCCTGGACCGAAGCCCTGACCCGGTTGAGCGACACCCACGCGCCGGACGCTGACTATGCCTTGCTGAGCGAGCATTTCAGCCCCAAGGAAATGGTCGACCTGACCGTGGCGATCAACGCCATCAATGGCTGGAACCGCCTGGCGGTGGGTTTTCGCAAGATGCCTGAAGCGTAATCAAAAGGAAAATACCTGTGGGAGCGAGCTTGCTCGCGATAGTGGTCTGACAGGTTCATGCATAATCGACTGACACTCCGCCATCGCGAGCAAGCTCGCTCCCACAAAGGTTTTATTCCTCAGTTTTAAAGCTTCGGACGACAGGCACCGCAATAGGTTTGCTTCCTATTAATAGGAAGCATTACTATTCATGCCCCGTTTCCACAGCGCGCCGTGATGACCCCCAAGCTGCCCCGCAGACCCGGCTTTTTCGAGCATTACGAAGAGTTGATCGGCACCTGGACCCGTCGCCTGCGCAATCGCCAGCAGGCCGAGGACCTGGCCCACGACACCTTCGTGCGGGTGCTTGAGTCCGATTCGAGCGGGGTCGAGCAGCCACGGGCCTATCTGCATCAGACGGCGCGCAACATTGCAGTGGATGGCTATCGGCGCGAAGATCGACGGGGGGCCATGGAAGAGGCTGTCATCGACCCTGGTCAGTCGTTTTCGGGCGACCCGGAGCACTTCATGCACGCGATCCAACTGGCGGACTCCATCGAGCGAGCGCTTGCCGAGCTGCCGGCCAACTGCCGCACGGTGTTTGTCTGGCAGAAGATCGAAGGCCTGACCCAGGCGGAAATCGCCGAGCGCCTGGGCCTGTCAAAAAACATGGTGGAAAAGTATATGATCCGCACCCTGCGGCATCTGCGCGATCGTCTGGACGGACCAGGCCAATGATCCGTCGTCTTCTTCCACCTGAGCCACAGGACCTTCCATGATGGATAGCCGTGAATGCCCGTGCGGGCAGGACAGGGTTCGCGACGCGGCGGCGCAATGGTTCGTGCGTTTGCAAGCGCCCGCCATGAGTATCGAGGAGCGCCAGCGTTTCGAAGCCTGGCTGGACGAGCATCCCAACCACCGCGACGAAATCCAGTTGCTCCAGGGCATCTGGAGCGCCACGGACCTGCTGTCCAAGGAACGCCTGCGAGCGCTGTGCGACCCTCCCGCTGAACGTCCCAAGCGCCGGCCGCTGTTGCGCTATGCCGTTGCCGCCGGGCTGTTCGCGGTGGCGCTGGGGTTGGGGTTGTTCAGCGGCATGAGTTCTTCCACCGACTACAGCGGCGAATTCGCCACTGCCTTTGGCGAGCGTCGGCATATCGCCTTGCCGGACGGTTCGGTGATCGACCTCAACAGCCGCAGCCGCGTCCGTATTCAGTTCGCACACCATCAACGGCGGGTGGAACTGGCCGAAGGCGAGGCTTTGTTCACGGTCGAGCATGATGCCGGCCGGCCATTCACCGTCGAGGCGGGCAACGGCCAGGTGACGGTCACCGGGACGCGCTTCGATGTGCGCCGCGACGCCGACAACACCCGGGTCGCGGTGGCGCAGGGTAGCGTCAAGGTCCAGGGGCGTGGCGCGCCCAAGGCACAGTCTGTCAGCCTGGCGGCGGGCCTTGGCACCCGGATCGATGCCCAGGGCCATGTCGCCACGCCTTACGCGGTCAATACCGAGGCGGTCACCGCTTGGCGCACTGGCAAACTGGTGTTCGACAATGCGCCGCTTAAAGACGTGGCTGAAGAAGTCTCCCGCTATCGCACCCAGCCCCTGCGGGTTGGCAGCGCGGCGGTGGGCAACCTGCGCCTGACCAGCGTGTTTCGCACCGATGATCCCAAGGCGCTGCTCAAGGCGCTGCCGAACATCCTGCCGGTGACCGTGCGCACCCTGGATGACGGCAGCCAGGAAATAATTGCGCGCTAGATTCAGGTTTTTTTCGAGTTCTTCGTCTTCTTGTCCAACTGCAACTGGTTTGCATTAACAGACGCGTATTCTTGCGATCAACAGGACAAGGTTCGACGTGAAAACCACCGCCCAAAACCACAACCGTACCCCCGCGCGCTGGATGCCATTGGCCCTGAGCCTGGCCGTCAGCGTTGCGCTGCCCCAGGCGTTTGCCGACCAGCCGGCCACGGCCATTCATATCCAGGCGCAGCCGTTGGGTGCGGCCTTGAGTCAACTCGGCCAGCAGACCTCGCTACAGGTATTCTTCAGCCCCGAGCTCGTGGCCGGCAAGCAAGCCCCGGCGGTGGACGGCAACGTGTCCCCGGAAGCGGCCTTGCGTCAATTGCTGCAGGGCAGCGGCCTGCAATATCAGATCGATAAGGGTTCGGTGACCGTGTTGCCGGCACCCTCGGCATCCAGCGTAGGCCCGTTGGAGCTGGGGGCGACTGAAATCCAGGTGGTCGGTGACTGGCTCGGCGATGCCAACGCCGAAGTGGTGCAGAACCACCCCGGTGCGCGTACGGTGATCCGCCGCGAAGCGATGGTGGAGCAGGGCGCCATGAACGTCGGCGACGTGCTGCGGCGGGTGCCGGGTGTGCAAGTGCAAGATGCCAACGGCACGGGTGGCAGCGACATTTCCCTGAACGTCGGCGTGCGTGGCCTGACCTCGCGCTTGTCGCCACGCTCCACGGTGCTGATCGACGGCGTACCGGCGGCGTTCGCGCCCTATGGCCAGCCGCAACTGTCCATGGCACCGATTTCCTCGGGCAACCTGGACAGCATCGACGTGGTGCGTGGCGCGGGCTCTGTGCGTTATGGGCCGCAGAATGTCGGAGGGGTGATCAACTTCGTGACCCGCGCGATTCCGGAAAAAGCCACCGGTGAAATCGGCACCACCCTGGAAACCTCCCAGCGCGGCGGCTGGAAACACATCGACACGGCGTTCCTCGGTGGCACCGCCGACAATGGCCTGGGCGTGGCGCTGTTGTATTCGGGCGTCAACGGCAACGGTTATCGCCAGAGCAACAACGGCAACGATATCGACGACGTGATTCTCAAGACCCATTGGGCGCCCACCGATGTCGACGACTTCTCGCTGAATGTCCACTACTACGACGCCAAGGCCGACATGCCCGGCGGCCTGAGCCAGGCCCAATATGACGCGGACCCTTACCAGTCCGTCCGCGACTGGGACAACTTCAGTGGCCGGCGCAAGGACGTGTCGTTCAAGTGGATCCGTGAGATCAACGAGCGCACCCAGGCCGAAGTGCTGACCTATTACTCCGACAGCTACCGCGGCAGTACCATCGCCTCACGGGACCAGCGCAACCTGGTGTCCTATCCACGCACCTATTACACCTTCGGCATCGAGCCGCGGGTGTCCCATGTGTTTGACCTGGGCCCCACCACCCAGGAGGCCAGTGTCGGTTATCGCTACCTCAAGGAAGGCATGCACGAACAAGCCAGTCGCCTGGCGTTGCGAAATAACGAACCGGTGGTGCGTCCCGGGGCCGACGGCCACGTCTACCAGGACCGTACCGGCGGCACGGAGGCCCACGCGGTCTACCTCGATGACAAGATCGATGTCGGCCAATGGACCATCACCCCAGGCATCCGCTTCGAAAGCATCAGCACGCAATGGCACGACCGCCCGGTGCTCGACACCGCCGGCAGCCCGGTGCAGGAAAAGCGCCGCAGCATCGACAGCAACGAACCGCTGCCGGCCCTGAGCGTGATGTATCACCTGTCCGACGCCTGGAAGCTGTTCGCCAACTACGAGACATCGTTCGGCAGCCTGCAATACTTCCAGCTCGGCCAGGGCGGCAACGGCAACGACACCGCCAACGGCCTGAGCCCGGAAAAGGCCCAGACCTACGAGATCGGTACGCGCTACAACGATGACGTGTGGGGCGGGGAAGTGACGCTGTTCTACATCGACTTCGACGACGAGCTGCAGTACATCAGCAATGACGTGGGCTGGACCAACATGGGCGCCACCAAGCACCAGGGGCTGGAGGCTTCGGTGCATTACGACATGGCCGCCCTCGACCCACGCCTCGAAGGCCTTAGCGCCAATGCCGGTTTCACCTACACCCGTGCCACCTACGAAGGTGAAATCCCCAGCTTCAAGGGCCGCGACCTGCCGTTCTATTCCCGTCAGGTGGCCAACCTGGGCCTGCGCTATGAGATCAACCGCTGGACCTACAACCTCGACGCCTTTGCCCAGTCCAAGCAGCGTTCACCCGGCAACAACGTGAATGCCGATGGCAGCTTCAGCGACAACTACATCACCGACGGCAGCGCCGATGGGCAGTTTGGCGACATGCCTGGCTACGTGCTCTGGAACGTGCGCGCCGGATATGACTTTGGCGCACAGCTGTCGAACCTGAACGTCGGCGCCGGGGTGAAAAACCTGTTCGATCACCAGTACTACACCCGCTCCAGCGACAACAACTCGGGTATCTACGCCGGCGCACCGCGCACGTTCTTTGTGCAGGCCAGTGTGGGGTTTTGATCAAGATCCAAGGCTGAGACCTATCCTTGTGGCGAGGGGATTTATCCCCGTTGGGCTGCGCAGCAGCCCTGAAACCAGCCACCTCGGTATGCCAGACAGGCCGCATCGACAGGATTTGGGGCTGCTGCGCAGCCCAGCGGGGATAAATCCCCTCGCCACAGATCAGTCTCCTTTCAATAAAGAAATGTGTGCAGGCATCAGACCTTCAAGACTTTCCCGCTGACGGCCACCGCCACCAGCGACAACGCGATCAACCCGAACGCAAGGCTCAAGCTGCTGCCATGGGCGACGAAGCCGATCAGCGCCGGGCCGGCGAGGATGCCGGCATAGCCGATGGTGGTGATGGCTGGTACCGCGATCGCTTCCGGCATCAGGGTCTGTTTGCCGACGGCGGTGTACAGCACCGGCACGATGTTCGAACACCCGGCGCCCACCAACGCGTACCCCAGCAGTGCGGCTTGCCACATCGGAGCGAGTGTCGCCAGCAGGAACCCGGCCGCTGCGATCGACCCGCCGTAGATGATCACGCGCTTGGCGCCCAGGCGGTGCACCACCGAGTCGCCGGTCAGGCGGCCGATGGTCATGGTCAGCGCGAAGGCGGCATAACCCAGCCCGGCATAGGCGGTATCCACCGCACGCTCGGTGGTCAGGAACACGGCGCTCCAGTCCAGCACCGCACCTTCGGCCAGGAACACGATGAAACACAGGATGCCGATGAACAACACCACGCCATGGGGAATGGCGAACGCCGGCCCCGAGCTTTCGCTGCCATAGGGCAACAGGTGTGGCGCGGCCTTGAACAACGCCACCAGCAGCACGCCATTGACCACCAGCGTTGCCCCCAGCGGTGAAAGCCCGAGGCCGAGCAGGGCGCTCACACCGGCCGCGCCAATGATCCCGCCGAGGCTGAACATGCCGTGGAAACCCGACATCATGGTCTTGCCACTGGCCCGTTCGACGATCACCGCTTGCAGGTTCACGGTCGAGTCCACGGTACCGAGCCCGGCGCCAAACAGGAACAACGCGGCCACCAGCCAGGGCAGGGAGGTCATCGTCGCCAGCAGCGGCAGCGCCAGGCAAATCAGAATCGTGCCGCCGCTGAGCACCCGGCGGCAGCCGAACCGCGCCGCCAGTGCGCCGGAAATCGGCATCGCCAGGATCGACCCGACCCCCAGGCATAACAGCAGCAACCCGAGCGTGCCTTCATCCAGGTTCGCCCGCACCTTGGCGTAAGGCACCAGCGGCGCCCAGGCGGCGATGCCGATGCCGGCGATGAGGTAGGCGATGCGGGTGGACATCTGTTCCAGGCGTCCGGGAATAAAGGTGGGCGGGGGGGTAATGGCGGTCATGAAACGTCCTTGGCTTGCGTGCGGTGCGGTGGTGCAGGCAGGCGCCTATGCTTGCATATCCACTGACCGCACCGCGACCCCAAGGTGCCGACGCCACTATCCGGTTGCCAGCAGGCTTTGCTCCCCCGGCCTTTGCCGTCATAAAGTAGCGGTCCTTGCTGGCGGATACCGGGACTGACCCATGACGAAGTTTTATGACGCGCGCGGCAATCTCTATGGCGTCATCTCCCCTGGGCAGGTCCGGGACCACGGCATCGCGCTGCCTCAGTCGGCTGCCCAGGCCGCGCAGGCGCGTGAGTCCTGGGCAACGGCTGCCGTGCACGCATTCTGCGCCTGGGCGCCGGGCGAAGCACCACCGGACGCCAAGGCTCATCGCAGTGATGGTCTGTTGATCGGCCCGTTCCAGCACGAACCGCCCTTCGATCTGTTGATCGTCAATACCGACGGCACCCTGGCCGAGCGCAGTGGCAATGGCTTGACGATTTTCTCCCAGGCCTTGCGAGAACAGGGCTTGATGGTGGGGCCTGGTGATTGCGTGCTACAGGTTCATCACGACAAGCCCGACGGCTTTTCGCCACTGCAAACCTCGGTTCGTGCCGCTGAATTCGAAGGGACGCCGGGTTTCTGGCTGGACCTGGGTAAACCGCTGTTCGGGGCCCAGGCCGTCGGTGCCGAGGGCGTCGAGCGGGTGATGTTCAACCAGCGCGATGTCAGTCGTGTGGCGGCACTCGAACGGTTGAACCCGGCGTGGGGCAATAGCCAGTTCGTGAGCATGGGCAATCCTCACTGCGTGACGCTGGTGGACGGTGCCGAGGCGTTGCCGAGCAATTCGCAGATGCGTGCCGCGGCGCTCTCGCACAGCCTGACTCGCATCGCTTATGCGGTGCCCGGTGGAGCCGGCGTCCCGTGCCCGAGGGGGGTGAATCTGCAATGGGCCTGGCTCGAAGCCCAAGGGCGAATCGCGGCCCGGGTGTTCGAGCGAGGCGAGGGGCCCACGGCCTCCTCGGGCACCAGCGCCAGTGCCGTGGCCAGCGCGGCGTGGCGGGTGGGTTGGGTGCCGGCGGGGCCGGTGCGGGTGGTGATGCCGGGGGGGACTGCGCCGATTTTGCTGGAAGAAGAGGTGGGTGAGTTGGTGCGGGTCAGGTTGTTTGGGACGGCGCGGTCTGTGCCCTAGCGCTTTCTGAAGGTGCGTGGCGTGGCCGATGCCGCCACCGCGAGCAAGCTCGCTCCCACAGGGGATCTTCAGTGGATAGAAATGTCGTATCTGACACAGATCCATTGTGGGAGCGAGCTTGCTCGCGATAGCGGCGGGTCAGTCACATCCATATCAGCGGGTAGACCGCCACCGCGAGTAAGCTCGTTCCTACAGGAAATCAGCCTGGCTGCTGCGCAAACTCCACCACCGGCATCTGCCGCTTCATCAGCACTTCGCCGTTGCGAATCGAATAGAGCGGCAAGCCCTGGCTGCGGATCACTTCGTAGTCACTGTCCGCCGACAGGATCAGCAAGTTCGCCGGACGGCCGGGTTCCAGCCCGTAGCGTTCGCCCAGGGCCATGGCCTTGGCACTGTTGTCGGTGACCAGGTCCAGGGCGCTCTGCAGGTTGCGGTAGCCGAGCATGTGACAGATATGCAGCCCGGCCTCCAGCACTCGCAGGATGTTGCCGTTGCCCAGCGGATACCACGGGTCGACGATGGAGTCCTGGCCGAAGCAGACGTTCATCCCGGCTTCGAGCAGTTCATTGACCCGGGTGACGCCGCGGCGTTTGGGGAAGGTGTCGAATCGGCCTTGCAGGTGAATGCTTTCGGTCGGGCAAGAGACAAAGCTGATGCCTGAGTGCCCGAGCAGACGGAACAGCTTGGCGCAGTAGGCGTTGTCATAGGAGCCCATGGCCGTGGTGTGGCTGGCGGTGACGCGGGCCCCCATGTCGCGGCTGCGGGTTTCTTCGGCGAGTACTTCGAGAAAGCGCGAGTGCGGGTCGTCGGTTTCGTCGCAATGCACATCCACCAGGCACCCGGTGCGCTCGGCCAGGTCCATCAGGAACTTCACCGAGCTGACGCCTTGGTCGCGGGTGTATTCGAAGTGGGGGATGCCGCCCACCACGTCGGCGCCCATGCGAATCGCTTCTTCCATCAGCTCGCGACCGTTGCGGTAGGACTCGATGCCTTCCTGGGGAAACGCGACGATCTGCATGTCCACCAGATGCTGGCTTTGCTCACGGACTTCCAGCATGGCCTTGAGGGCCGTCAGCTCAGGGTCGGTCACGTCGACGTGGGTGCGCACATGCTGGATGCCATGGGCGGCGAGGGCCTGGAGCGTGCGCTTGGCGCGGGTCTTGGTGTCTTCCTGGGTGATGGTGGCCTTGCGCTCGCCCCAGCACTCGATGCCTTCGAACAGCGTGCCGCTCATGTTCCAGCGTGGCTCGCCGGCGGTGAGGGTGGCGTCCAGGTGGATGTGCGGTTCGACGAAGGGCGGTACCACCAGGTTGCCGCCGGCATCGAGGTCTTGCGGGCCGAGGCTGGGGGCCTCGGTCTGGCGGGCGATGTTGGCGATCAGGCCGTTTTCCAGGTGCAGTTCATGCAAGCCTTCGCGGTTGCGCAGGCGGGCGTTGATGATGTGCATCGGGCGAATCCTTTAGAGGTCTTGTAGGGGCGCGTCAGCGGCGCGAATACCCATTACGCTGATCAATAGCACATACGTTAGCGCGCCGGTGGCGATTCCTACCAGCGGCGCGACCCACGGTGAATTGAACGCGGCGACCGTGCCGAGCCCATAGGCCACCAGGCCGGGCCAGTTGAACGCCGGTAGCCGGGCTTCGGCCAGGCGTGGATAGCGACCACGCCAGCGGAAGAAGAAATCGGCCATGATCACCCCGCCAATGGGTGGGATCACGGTGCCCAACAGAATCAGGTATGGCACCAGCAGATCGTACATGCCCAGCAGGGCCAGCAGCGTGCCGATCACCGCGCCGCAGAGGGTCACGGTCTTGCGCCGGCGAGTGCGCAGCAGGTTGCAGCCGGCCACGGCGAAGTTGTAGATGGTGTTGTCCTGGGTGCTCCAGATGTTGAGCAGCAGCATCGCCATCGCCGCCATGGCGAAGCCCTGCAACAGCAACACTTCGACCACGTCCGGCTGTTGATAGACGATGGCCCCGTAGGCGCCGATCAGCACCATGAGGCCGTTGCCCAGGAAGAAGCCGATCAGGCTTGCCAGCACCGCGACCTTCGCCGAGCGGGAGAACCGTGTCCAATTGGTGGCCTGGGTCGCGCCGCTGACGAAGGTGCCGAACACCAGCGTGATGGCGGTGGACACATCGAGGCTGCCCGTGGGCACCACCGCCAGCAAGCCCTCGAAGCCGCCGACCTTCACCGTCGCCACCCACATCGACAGCATCAGCAGCAACATCATCGCCGGCACGGCGAGGTACGAGAGGAGTTCCAGGCCGCGATAGCCGATATAGGCGGTGACGCAGAACCCCAGGCCAAACAGCACCATCAACCCCAGCACGGTGCCTTCGCCCAACTGGAAATACTTGCCCAGCACCACCGCGGCGGTCGCCGTGCCCCAGGCGTACCAGCCGATCTGGGTGAACCCCAGGATCAAGTCGCTGAGCTTGCTGCCCACCTCGCCGAAACAGAAGCGCCCCATCAACACCGAATTGAGCCCGCTCTTGAAGGCGATGTAACCCAGGCCAGCGGCATAGAGGCCTAGCAGCAGGTTACCGATCACAATCACCGTGAGCATCTGGGCAAAACCGAACGCCACTCCCAGCTTGCCTCCGGCGAACATCGTGGCGGTGAAGAAGGTGAAACCCAGCAGCACCATGACCGTGGAGGCCAGGCCCTTGCGGGCATGCAGCGGGACTTCGCTCAGGGGATAATCGTTGCCCGGATCGTTCTGAGTCATGAGGCGGTCCTTGCGGATGAGGGGGAGATATCGCAAGTGTGCAGCGGCCGTGCCAAGGGCATGATCGCGAGGTTATTTATAGACAATCCTGGGGATTGGGTGGACGAAGGGATCAAAAGCGGTGCGCGGGTGATTCAAGTTGGAACACGGGTCTCATTAGCGACGAGCCCCTGTGGGAGCGAGCTTGCTCGCGATACCGGTGTGTCAGATAGCATCAAATTGACTGCCATGCCGCCATCGCGAGCAAGCTCGCTCCCACAGGAGGACGCAGTGTTTTCAGGTCGGGGAGGGCAATGGCAGGAACCGCAACACCGCCGCGACGATGGCCTCCGGTGCATCTTCCTGGACCAGGTGCCCGGCGTTCGGAACAGGGTGCAACTGTGCATCTGGGATCAGCTTGTGCAGGGCCCGGCCGCGTTCGATGGGGATCCACTGGTCATCCTCGCCCCAAAGGATCTGGGTCGGGCAGCGCACGCTGGGGTACAGGCCCTCGGCTTCACGGGTATAGCGTTCGTCCATCTGCGCAATCTGCCGGTAGAACGCGGCCTGGCCCGGCTCGCCAAGCCATGGTTGCACGTAGGGCGCCAGTTCCGCGTCCGGGATGTCGCGTTTGATCGCGCCGCGGATATAGGTCGGCACGATGGCCCGCTGGATGTAGTCGGGCAGGCCGCTGAAGGCGGCTTCATGCTGGCGGACATGCTGCACAAAGGGTGAACCCCAGGGCGACAGCGCCACCGGATCGATCAGGGTCAGGCTGCGGTAGTCCTTGCCATTGAGCAGGTGCGTGCGCAGGGCGGTGGCGCCGCCAAAGTCATGGGCCACCACGTCCGGGCAATCCAGGCGCCAATGCTTCAGCAATTGTGCGAACAACTGGTTTTGCACGCCGAGGGACACGTCGGCGTCGGGTTGCGCGGATTGGCCATACCCCAGCAGGTCGAAGTAATGCACCCGGTGGGTGGCGAAGAACAGCGGGGCGATCCGGTGCCACACGTAGGAAGAGAAGGGCGTGCCGTGGACAAACACCAACGGCGGGCCATCGCCGTGGATGGCGTAGCGGATGGGGTGTCCGTTGAAGTCGTATAGCTGATCCAGTGGCCAGTGGGTCATGATCGAACCTCTGTCTGAAAGGGGTCAGGGGATCATAGGCCAATGCAGGCAGGTCAGGGAAAGCACAGTGGGGCAGCTAGGTCCTGTGGGAGCAAACTTTTCTCCCACAGGCGGCCCCACGGATTTTATTCGCCGTGGTAGATGCAACCGCTGGTGCAGGTCTCGTGGATGCGGATGGCGCTGAGCTCCGGCAGCAACGGCTTCAGCTCATTCCAGATCCACTTGGCCAATACTTCGCTGGTAGGGTTTTCCAGGCCAGGAATGTCGTTGAGGTAGTTGTGGTCCAGGCGCTCGTAGAGGGGCTTGAAGATCGCCTTGATCTCCGAAAAGTCGCGAATCCAACCGGTGTGCGGATCGATATCGCCGCTCAGGTGGATCGCCACTTTGAACGAGTGGCCGTGAAGGCGGCCGCACTTGTGGCCGTCCGGCACGTGGGGCAGGCGATGGGCGGATTCGAAAGTAAATTCTTTGAAGATTTCCACAGGTTCGGGCTCTTTAAGGTAGCGGTCGCGAGGCAGGCGGCGCAGTTTATCAGTTTGATAACGGCGTTGCGCGACCGTGCTGACTAAAGGGTCAGCAAACGCTCGCCCAACCCACCGTTGGCCGTCAGCTCCAGGAACTCGTCACCGAGCCGGCGGCTCTCGTCCATTGCCGTGCGCCAATACTTGCGTCGGCTCGGGTCGTCGCCCATGAAGCGCTTGAAGTCGTTGCGGTCTGGCAGCTTGCCGTAGGGCAGGCGCGCCAGGTATTCCCGGGACGGTGCCAGCAGCAACACGTCCTGCAGGCGATCGACGCTGCCCCGGCGCCACGGCAGGCCCTTGTCGAACCAGCCGGGAATGACCCGGTCGGTGAAGTGCGGATACAACACGATGTCCTCGCCGCTGTACGGCAGGTCGAGGTGGTAGTCCAGCAGACCGCCGTCGCGATAGGTGCCGGCACCGGCGCCCGGCAGGTCGCGCACGCCCTCCATGACCATCGGGATCGAGCCCGAGGCCAGCAGGGCCTGGCGCAGGTTGCCGGCCGCCAAGGGCACGAAGCGCGATGGAAAGTCATTCAGCGGATGCAGGGGCGGGGCCAGGCGCGGGTCGTGGATGATCAGCCGTTCGAAATGCCGCGACAGCCGCGCACGGCCTCGCAGGTTGTCGGCGATCACCGACGACAGCCCCAGGCCCAGCCGGCCGCGATGATCCTCGGCGAGCAGGCCGTGGCTCTTGACCACCATGATGTTGAGCCGGTATCGCGGGTTATCGAGGATCGAAGCGTCGCGGCCGTCGAGCAAATCATCGAGCATGCGTTGCGAGCTCTGGCTGACCCCGGCCATGGTCACGCCTTTGGCGAAGCTTTGATCGTTGTACAAGGTGCCCAGGCGTCGGATCCCCTCGGCGGCATCCGGCAGGCAGGCACTGGCGAAGCGCCAGGCTCCCACCGAGGCCCCGATCAGCGAGCGTTCCCGGGGCGCGGCGGACAGCCATTCGCCGAACAGCGCCAGGTCGAGCCCCTGGATGCCCAGGGCCTTGGGACCACCGGCGGCGCCGGGCAGGATGCCGACGTCAGCGGCGTTCAAGCCGGCCTGGCGAATCCGCCCGAACGCACGGGGGCCGGCCTTGAGGGTGAGGGTGGGGAACTTGATGTGGATGGCGGTCATACCGGTCTCGAATACGGGTAGGCGGCTGATTATAGCGACACAACGCCCTAGGTGATGGCCATTCAGTTTCAGTTAAGTTCCTCTCGATACAGTCCCCCGGTAAACATTATAAAAAGGAGACTACCCATGAACCGCCTGACTGCCTTTTTCATCGCGACCCTCATGGCCTTCGGTGCGAGCCTGGTTCACGCACGAGACCTGAGCGCGGACGAAGCCCGCAAGCTGCAAGACGCTGGTACCATCCTGTCCTTTGAAAAACTCAGCGCCACGGCCCTGGCCAGACATCCCGCCTCCACCGTCACCGACACCGAGCTGGAAGAGGAGTACGGCAAGTACCTCTACAAGGTGGAACTACGCGATGACAAGGGCCTCGAGTGGGATCTGGAATTGGACGCCACCAACGGCAAGGTACTCAAGAATCATCAGGATATGTAATGAAGCTTAATTTATGCGCCCGCAGCCGATGGGCGCTGGCGCTGCTGGCGTTTTGTTCGTTGGCCGTGGCCCGCGACCTGGATCAGGACGAGGCCCTGCAACTGCGCCAGCAGGGCGTGATCCTGCCACTCGAACAACTGCTGCAACAGGCGCTGGACCGGCATCCCGGCGCCAAGCTGCTGGAAGCCGAGTTGGAGGAGAAACACGGTGTCTATATTTATGAGGTCGAGTTGCTGGACACTGACGGCGTCGTGCGCGAACTGGACCTGGAGGCCGCGACCGGCCGCTTACTCAAAGATAAGGAAGACTGATGCGCCTGCTTCTGGTGGAAGATCACGTGCCCCTGGCCGACGAACTGATGGCCGGGCTTGCACGCCAGGGCTACGCCGTCGATTGGCTCGCCGACGGTCGCGACGCGGTATACCAGGGCAGCAGCGAGCCCTATGACCTGATCATCCTCGATCTCGGCCTGCCGGGTGTGCCGGGGCTTGAGGTGCTCGCCCAATGGCGTGCCGGTGGCTTGAGCACGCCAGTGTTGATCCTTACCGCACGTGGCTCCTGGGCCGAGCGCATCGAAGGCCTCAAGGCCGGGGCCGACGATTACCTGACCAAACCTTTTCATCCTGAAGAGCTGCAGTTGCGGATCCAGGCGTTGCTGCGCCGCTCCCACGGTCAGGTCAACCAGCCGACGCTGAAATCGGCCGGGTTGCACCTGGATGAGAGTCGCCAGTGCGTGGTCCGCGACGGCACCGACATCCAGCTCACGGCGGCCGAGTTCCGTCTGTTGCGTTATTTCATGCTGCATCCCGAGCAGATCCTTTCCAAAAGCCATCTCGCCGAACACCTGTACGACGGTGAGACCGAGCGCGATTCCAACGTGCTCGAAGTCCACGTCAATCACCTGCGGCGCAAGCTGGGCCGCAGCGTGATCGAAACCCGTCGCGGCCAGGGTTACCTGTTCGGCGGGCAGGCGCAGTGAGATCCATCCAGCGGCGCCTGAGCCTGGGGTTGATCGGTGTGATGGTGGTGGTCGGCCTGGTTCTGGCACAGACCAGCCTGTGGTTGTTCGAGCTGGGCTTGCAGCGTTACCTGGAAGCCGGGCTGCGCAATGACAGCGAAAACCTGCTGGTGGCTCTGGTGCGCGGCCCGCAGGGGCTGCAACTGGATGAACGACGTTTGTCGCCGGCCTATCAGCGACCGTTTTCCGGACATTATTTCCGCATCGACTTTGCCGATGTGCACTGGCGCTCCCGCTCCCTGTGGGACCAGGAATTGCCCCGGCTCGACCACCCGGGCCTGCACAGCAACCTGCAACTGGGGCCTGAGGGCCAGAAGCTTTTGGTGCTGCGCACCGACTATCGGCGGCTGGGCCAGGCGATCTCCATCAGCGTGGCCCAGGATTACACACCGGTGCGTGACAGCTTCCGCCGGATGCAACAGATCGGCCTCGGGCTCGGGTTGGCGGGGCTGTTGCTGATTCTGTTGCTGCAACGCATCACCGTGCGCCGGGCCCTGCGTCCGCTGGACCGGGCCCGGGAGCAGATTGCCCAGTTGCAGCGCGGGCAGCGTTCACAACTGGACGAACAGGTGCCACGGGAGCTGGAACCGCTGGTGACGCAAATCAACCATCTGCTGGCCCACACCGAAGACAGCCTCAAGCGTTCGCGCAACGCCCTGGGCAACCTTGGCCACGCCTTGAAAACCCCGCTGGCGGTGCTGCAAAGCCTGGCGTCGAACGAGAAGCTCGACCCCTATCCCGAACTGCGCAAACTGTTGCTCGATCAACTGGAGCAGGTCCGCCAGCGCCTGAACCGCGAGCTCAACCGCGCCCGCCTGTCCGGCGATGCCTTGCCCGGCGCACACCTGGACTGTGACACGGAACTGCCAGGATTGCTGGCCACGCTGAACATGATTCACGGCGAACACCTGCACCTGAGTTACGTCGCCCCGCCAGGCCTGCACCTGCCCTGGGACCGTGAAGACCTGCTGGAACTGTTGGGCAACCTGCTGGACAACGCCTGCAAATGGGCCGATGCCGAGGTACGCCTGACCCTGACCGAAACGCTCGAGGGGTTCAGCCTGGCCGTGGAGGACGACGGCCCAGGCATCCCCGCGGACCGCCGCGACCAGGTGTTCAGCCGCGGCACGCGGTTGGATGAGCAAACCGATGGACACGGTTTGGGCCTGGGCATCGTGCGGGACATCGTCGACACCTGGGGCGGGATGCTGGCGTTGGACGACAGCGAGTGGGGTGGGTTGAAGGTCGTGATCGAGTTGCCCAAGCGCTGATCTCATGGCACCGCCCCCTGTGGGAGCGAGCTTGCTCGCGATAACAATCTATCGGTGACTATCTATGTGGCTGAACGGACGCCATCGCGAGCAAGCTCGCTCCCACAGGGGGGCGGCGGTGGTAGTCAATATTGCGAGATTTGAAAACCCGCCCCACGGCCCTTGCAGCTTGCCGTCGCTTGCTGCAAAGTCGCGACCTTTTTGTCCGGTGGCTTTCCATCGCTGTGCTCTGAGGTAACGATGATAAATGCAGTAATTGCCGCGGTTGGCGTCATGCTGGTGCTCAGCTTGTCCCGCGTGCACGTGGTGATCGCGCTGATTATCGGCGCGTTGGTGGGCGGCCTGACGGGCGGCCTGGGGATCGAGGCGACGCTCAAGGCGTTCAATGCCGGCCTGGGCGGAGGGGCGACAGTGGCGTTGTCCTACGCCTTGCTCGGTGCCTTCGCCGTGGCGATTGCCAAGTCCGGCATGGCCCACGCCCTGGCGGACAAAGCCCTGGCCCTGGTGGATCGCCAGGATGCCGCTGGCGGCACGAGCGTCAAGTGGGTGCTGATCGGTCTGCTGGGGACGGTCGCGGTTGCTTCCCAGAACGTCCTGCCGATCCATATCGCGTTCATCCCGCTGCTGGTGCCGCCGCTGCTCTACGTCCTGACCAAGTTGCAACTGGACCGCCGCCTGATCGCCTGCGTCATGACCTTCGGTCTGATCACGCCCTACATGTTCCTGCCGGTGGGCTTTGGCAACATCTTCCTCAATGAAATCCTGCTGGCCAATGTCGCTCGCAGCGGCGTCGACATCAGTGGCATCACGGTCACCCATGCCATGGGTATTCCGGCGTTGGGCATGGTGTTTGGCCTGGTGCTGGCGTTTATCACGTACCGCAAGAAACGCGTCTATGACCTGAAGCAGATCGCCAAGGCCGAGCAAGTGGCGGTGCGCTACAACCCGCTGAGCCTGATCGTGGCCGGGCTGGCGGTGGCGGCGGCATTCGCGATCCAACTGCTGGTGGACTCGATGATCATCGGTGCCCTGGTCGGGTTCCTGATTTTCTCGCTGTCGGGGGTGGTGCGCTGGCGCGAGGCGGACGACCTGTTCACCGAAGGCATGAAAATGATGGCGATGATCGGCTTTATCATGATCGCCGCTTCAGGGTTTGCCGAAGTGATGAAGGCCACCGGTGAAGTCCAGAGCCTGGTGGAAGCCTCGGCGGCCTGGATCGGCCACAACAAAGGCGTCGGCGCGCTGATGATGTTGCTGGTGGGGCTGCTGGTGACCATGGGCATCGGCTCGTCGTTTTCCACGGTGCCGATCCTGGCGACGATTTTCGTGCCACTGTGCCTGCAATTGGGCTTCAGCCCGCTGGCGATCGTCTGCATCGTCGGCACCGCCGGCGCCCTGGGCGATGCCGGCTCGCCCGCCTCGGACTCGACCCTGGGCCCGACCTCCGGCCTGAACATCGACGGCCAGCACCATCACATCTGGGACACCGTGGTCCCGACCTTCATCCACTACAACCTGCCGCTGCTGGTGTTTGGTTGGGTGGCGGCGATGGTCTTGTAGGGCTGATTCAACAGGGCTCAAGGACCGAGTCGCACCCTTCGCGAGCAAGCCCGCTCCCACACTGGATCTGTAGTGAACACAAAATATGTGTACACCAGCGATCCCTTGTGGGAGCGGGCTTGCTCGCGAAGAGGCCTTTGAATCCAGCGAAGAAGTTGCTGCCTGACGCGATAGCCGGTTAAACCTGTCCTACAGTTTTGCCGCGCGGTGCCGTTAATACAGCTAACCACGCCAATAACACCAACAAGAGTGAACAGCATGCGCCTGAGCCTGAAGGCTAAAGTCCTGTCCCTTGCGATACTGCCGGTATTGCTGTCCGCCGTGATCATCAGCCTGACCACGGCTTTCATCTTGAAGGAGCAAGCGAGTAAAGAAGTCCAGCAGACCCGTGAACGCCTGCTCAGCGACGCCAAGGCCACGCTGCAGAATTACGTGGCGGTGGGCCTTACCGCGATCAAGCCACTCTACGATGCCGCCGCGCCTGGCGATAACGAGGCGCGCGCTCAGGCGATCAAGCTGCTGTCGAATATCACCTATGGCAAGGACGGCTATTTCTTCGGATACGATTCCGAGACCATTCGTCTGTTCAAGGCCAACAGCCCCGATGGCGTGGGCAAGAGTTTCAAGGACAACCGCGACCCGAACGGTGTCTACGTCAACCGTGACCTGGTGAAAGTCGCCAAGGACGGGACGCATTACCTGGAATACAGCTCGCCGCTGCCCGGCAGCAAGGACCTGGTACCCAAGCTCGGCTACACCGAATACCTGCCCAAGTGGGACCTGGCGGTCGGTAGCTCGGTCAACCTGGACGGCATCGAAGCACAGGTGGCGCTGGTGGAAGCCAAGGTCCACGATCGCCTGCAAGGCGTGATATTGAGCATCGTCGGGATCGCCGCGGTGGTGTTGCTGGTGATTGCCGTGGTAGGCCTGGTGCTTGCCAACACGATCCTGCGTCCCCTGCACCTGATGAAAAACAACCTCGACGACATCGCCGCCGGTGAGGGTGACCTGACCCGTCGCCTGGCGATCACCAGCCAGGACGAGCTGGGCCAACTGGCCGGTTCGTTCAACCGCTTCGTCGACAAGATCCACGGCCTGGTGCGGCAGATCACCGACATGACCTCGCAACTGACCGGGCTGGTGACGCAAGTCTCCGAGCAGGCCCAGCGCTCCGAGCAGGCCATGGAACGCCAGCGCCACGAAACCGATCAGGTCGCCACGGCGATCAACGAGATGTCCTCGGCGGCCCAGGAAGTCGCCCGTAGCGCCCAGGGTGCCGCCGTCGCGGCCCAGCAGACCGACGAGGAAGGCCAATCGGCCAAGCGCGTGGTGGCCGGCAGTATCCAGCAGATTCATGCGTTGGTGAACGATATTCGCAGCAGTGGCGTGTCCCTGGACAGCCTGCAGCAGGACGTGGCGTCGATTGTCAGTGTGCTCGGGGTGATTCGTTCGATCGCCGAGCAGACCAACCTGCTGGCCCTCAACGCTGCCATCGAGGCGGCGCGTGCGGGCGAGGCCGGGCGTGGGTTCGCGGTGGTGGCCGATGAAGTGCGGGCCCTGGCCAGCCGGACCCAGCAAAGCACCCAGGAAATCCAGGGCATGATCGACCGCCTGCAATCCGGCACCCATGCGGCGGTGGAAGCGATGCGCCGTTCCAGCGAGGCCGGCGACGGCACCTCGGAACGGGCCAACGAGGCCGGCGCCTCCCTGGACACCATGGCGCAACTGATCGGCACCATCAACTCGATGAACGCCCAGATCGCCAGCGCTGCCGAAGAACAGACCGCGGTGGCCGAGGAAATCAACCGCAGCGTGCACCAGATCGCCGTGGCCGTGGACAGCGTCGCCGACGAAACCCAACTCGGCGCCCAGACGTCCCGCAGCCTGGCCGACCTGGGCCAGCGCCTGGGTCAACTGGTGGGGCAGTTCCGGATCTGACCCGGCGCAGCAGGAGCTGCCGAAGGCTGCGATCTTTCGCTCTCGATCCAGATGTCTTCACCTGGGCAACCGGGTCTTATCGAGAAAGAAGGATCGCAGCCTTCGGCAGTTCCTGCCGTGCTTCACAAGCGCAAACCGCTACAAAACCCTGTGGGAGCGAGCTTGCTCGCGATAGCGCTGGATCAGCCTACATTCATTTGGCTGACACACCGTCATCGCGAGCAAGCTCGCTCCCACAGGGGCTACGGCTCGCGCACATCGCGCATCAACAACCCGAACCGCAGATCCACCGCATCCGGGATCGGCACATAAACCACATGCCCATCCCCCGGTGCCACGTCGATGCCCTGGCCCTTGACGTTCTGCAACTGATGCAGGTCGAAGTGGAAGTTGCCCTTGGGGGTCATCAGTTCCATGTGATCGCCCAGGCCAAAGCGGTTCTTCACCCGCACTTCGGCCAGGCGTTCGCGCCGTTCGCCGGTCAGTTCGCCGACGAACTGCTGGCGCTCCGACACCGAGCTGCCGTTCTGGTAGTTCTGGTATTCGTCGTGCACGTGGCGTCTTAGAAAACCTTCGGTGTAGCCGCGCTGGGCCAGCGACTCCAGGTCGGTCATCAGGCTGCGATCAAAATTCCGGCCGGCCACCGCGTCATCGATGGCGCGGCGATACACCTGGGTGGTGCGCGCGCAATAGAAGTGCGACTTGGTCCGGCCTTCGATCTTCAGGGAATGCACGCCCATGCGCGCCAGGCGCTCGACATGTTGCACGGCCCGCAAGTCCTTGGCATTCATGATGTAGGTGCCGTGCTCGTCCTCGAAGGCCGGCATGGACTCTTCCGGGCGGTTGGCTTCCTGGAGCAAAAACACTTGGTCGGTGGGCGCGCCGAGGCCCAGGGTCGGCTCGGGCTGATAGCTCTGCACAATGTCGCCCACGGCGTTTTCCACCGCCGGTTGTGCCGAATATTTCCAGCGACAGGCGTTGGTGCAACTGCCCTGGTTGGCGTCGCGCTTGTTCAAATAGCCGGACAGCAGGCAGCGCCCGGAATAAGCCATGCACAGCGCTCCGTGGACGAACACTTCCAGCTCCATGGCCGGCACCTGCTCGCGGATCTCGGCGATTTCCTCCAGGGACAGTTCCCGGGACAGGATGATCCGGCTCAAGCCCTGCTGCTGCCAGAACTCGACGCTTGCCCAGTTCACCGTGTTGGCCTGCACCGACAGGTGAATTGGCATCTTCGGAAAATGCCGGCGAACCAGCATGATCAACCCCGGGTCGGACATGATCAGCGCGTCCGGCGCCATGGCGATCACCGGTTCGAGGTCTTTGAGGAAGGTCCGCAGCTTGGCGTTGTGCGGGGCAATGTTCACCACCACGTAGAAGCGCTTGCCCATGGCCTGGGCCTCGGCAATGCCCAAGGCCAGGTTCGCGTGGTCGAATTCGTTGTTGCGCACCCGCAGGCTGTAGCGTGGCTGGCCGGCGTATACCGCATCGGCACCGTAGGCAAAGGCATAACGCATGTTTTTCAGGGTGCCGGCGGGCGCCAGCAGTTCGGGGGCGGCGAGGGTCATGGTGGGGTCAGTCGCAAAAAGCGGGGAGGGTACGCCAGGGCCGGTCGGAGCTTATTGACTTGAATCAATGCGCGGCGCAAATGTGAAGGCACTCCGGCGTGTCCTGGCTGACTAATGTGTATCCCGCCTTTGGACACGGAAAGCTGATGAATCGAAAGATGCTGCAAAACAAAGCCCAGATGTTGCTGCTGGTGCTGGTCACGGTCGCCTTCATCTGGATTCTGCTGCCGTTTTATGGCGCTGTGTTCTGGGCGGTGATCCTGGGTATTGTCTTTGCGCCCATGCAGCGCCGCCTGCAGTTGAAGTTCGGTTGGCACCGCAATGTCACTTCGTTGTTCACCTTGAGCACCTGTGTCGTCATCGCGATCCTGCCGGTCATTGTCATCAGCATGTTGCTGGTCCAGGAGGGCACGGCGCTGTACAAGAGCCTGGAAAGCGGAGAGCTGGACATCGCCGATTACCTGGCCCGCTTCAAGGAGGTCTTGCCACCGTACTTCCAGCACTTGCTGGACCGCTTCGGCCTGGGCAACCTGAACGGCCTGCGCGACAAGATCGCCAAGAGCGCGATGCAGGGCAGCGAGTTCTTCGCCACCCAGGCCTTCAGTTTCGGGCAAGGAACCTTCCAGTTCCTGGTCAGCTTCTTCGTGATGATCTATCTGCTGTTCTTCTTTCTGCGCGACGGCGCGGAGCTGGTGCGCAAGGTGCGCACGGCCATTCCCTTGGCGGAACACCAAAAGCGCCGCTTGCAGCTGAAATTCAATCGGGTGGTGCGCGCCACGGTGAAAGGCAACCTGCTGGTCGCTATCAGCCAAGGGGCGCTGGGTGGGCTGATCTTCTGGATCCTGGGGATTCCCACTGTGTTGCCCTGGGCGGTGCTGATGGCGTTCCTGTCGCTGTTGCCGGCGGTGGGGGCGGGGCTCGTCTGGGCGCCGGTGGCGGTGTATTTCCTGCTCTCGGGGGCGATCTGGCAGGGCGTGGTGCTGACGTTGTTCGGGGTGTTCGTGATCGGCCTGGTGGACAATTTCCTGCGGCCGATCCTGGTGGGCAAGGACACCAAGATGCCCGACTACATGGTGTTGGTTTCGACCCTGGGCGGGCTGGCGGTGTTCGGGCTGAACGGCTTCGTGATCGGGCCGCTGATCGCTGCGCTGTTCATGTCGTGTTGGGCCTTGTTCGTCGAAAGCACGCCACGCGTACAGTTGCCCTAGGCGCTCAGCAGGTAGGGGCCGATGCGTTGCGACAGCGCCTGGGCGGCGGGCAGTGAAGTCAGCGGGCCGCTGATGGTCACGCCGTCCTGCACCAGATACCAGCAGGCCAGCAACCCGAGCTCCCTGAGCGGGGCGGGGACGGCGCTGCCAATGACAGACATGATTTGAACCTTGGGCATGGGAAACCTCCATCAATCGATGGGGCTACCTTACGGCTCGGAGGGAAGGGCGAAAAATCAACGGGCTCAATAGTAGGAATCGATGCCGCTCAATCGACGACCAGGTCGAGCATGTGCACCACTTCCTGCTCACTGAGCAGGCCCTTGCGCACCAGGTTTTCCGCCAGCAGGGACAGGAACTTGGCATTGCGGTGGCCTTCCAGCTGCTTGAGTTCGGTCAGTACGTTGTACACCTTGCTTGAGGTGCACAGGCCGACAATGCGATGGGGGTTTTGCGTGGGCATACCTTCGTCCTTGTTGTTATGAAGCTGTTGTTGGCGGACAGAGCCAGTTTGCGGCCCTGTCGTGACGCTCACGTGACAGCCTGGGTTGTAGGAAAAACAAAGCAGGATTCAGACCATAATGCCTTTTTGGCGCCGGATTATTGTTCCCGTAGCGACCTCTACAGGCTTTTTCAACCAGCAGCCTTTTTCTTTCGCCCACGAAAAAGCCCCTGAATCTTTCGATTCAGGGGCTTTTTTATTGCTGTCTGGCTCCACGACCTGGACTCGAACCAGGGACCCAGTGATTAACAGTCACTTGCTCTACCAACTGAGCTATCGCGGAATGGCGCGTATGTTACTGATTGGAAAAGAGAAGTCAAGTGTCTATTGGCGAACGGCGCATTCCAGATGTCCATTGAGGGTCAATCAGTGATTGGCAGTTACCGCAGGGCGGGAGAGGGCTACCATGGTTGCCCGGAAGTGGCAGGACGCGCTGCCGGCCATTCGCCGACATTGAGGTATTAGCCATGAACCACCTGTTACCACTTCACACAGCCCGTTGCGCCGAGGTGTGCTTGTGAGCACCGCCCAGATCAGTTTGCCCAAGGGTGTGGGGCCTCACGCCGAGAAACTGTACGACGCCATCACCCAGGCGAGCACGGCCGAAGAACTGAACCGCGCTGGTGGCAAGGCCGAGGGTTTTGTCCTGGGGCTGGAAAGTACCAAGGCGATCAAGAGCCAGGTGGCCGAGTCGCTGTATGTCATCTATGACGATGCAGCGAGTCAGCGGGCGACGGAGTTGTAGTCGCGATGCATTTTGCTCGTATAGGAAATGCAGGGCTGGATGCTTTTTGTGGCGAGGGGATTTATCCCCGCTGGGCTGCGTAGCAGCCCTGAAATCAGCAACGGATGTAGGAGGTTAATAACTTCAAGCACCTGGGGCTGCTTCGCAGCCCAGCGGGGATAAATCCCCTCGCCACAGGTTCTGGTGTGTGCCTGTTTTCATAGGCTTAGACAGTCAAAAAAAAAACGGGAAGCCATGGCTTCCCGTTCTTCATCCCAACGACCTTCAGATCACCTGGACGATGGCCTTGGTCACCGCATCGATGTTGTTCTGGTTCAGCGCGGCCACGCAGATGCGGCCGGTGTCCAGGGCATAGATGCCGAACTCGTTGCGCAGGCGCGTCACTTGTTCGACGGTCAGGCCGGAGTAGGAGAACATCCCGCTCTGGCGCGCGACGAAGCTGAAGTCATGCTGTGGGGCGGCCTTGGCCAGCATGTCGACCATCTGGTCGCGCATGCCGCGAATCCGCAGGCGCATTTCGGCCAGTTCGGCTTCCCATTGGGCGCGCAGCTCCGGGCTGTTGAGCACGGCGGCGACGATGCTGGCGCCGTGGGTTGGCGGGTTGGAGTAGTTGGTGCGGATCACGCGCTTGACCTGGGACAGCACACGGGCACTTTCTTCTTTCGACTCGCTGACGATCGACAGGGCGCCGACGCGCTCGCCGTACAGGGAGAACGACTTGGAGAAGGAACTGGAGGCGAAGAAGGTCAGCCCCGATTCGGCGAACAGGCGCACGGCCGCCGCGTCTTCGTCGATACCTTCGCCAAAGCCTTGGTAGGCCATGTCCAGGAACGGCACGTGGTTTTTGGCCTTGACCACGGCCAGCACGTTTTTCCAGTCTTGCGGGCTCAGGTCCACGCCAGTCGGGTTGTGGCAGCAGGCGTGCAGCACAACGATCGAGCGGTCGGGCAGGGCGTTGAGGTCTTCCAGCAGGCCGCTGCGGTTCACGTCGTGGGTGGCGGCATCGTAGTAGCGGTAGTTCTGCACCGGGAAGCCGGCGGTTTCGAACAGGGCGCGGTGGTTTTCCCAGCTCGGGTCACTGATGGCGACGACGGCGTCAGGCAGCAGTTGCTTGAGGAAGTCGGCACCGATCTTCAATGCGCCAGTGCCGCCCACGGCCTGGGTGGTGATGACGCGACCGGAAGCGATCAGTGGCGAGTCCTTGCCAAACAGCAAGGTCTGCACGGCCTGGTCGTAGGCGGCAATGCCGTCGATCGGCAGGTAACCCCGGGAAACGTGCTGAGCCACGCGAATCGTCTCGGCCTCGACCACGGCGCGCAGGAGTGGAATGCGCCCCTCCTCGTTGCAGTAAACACCCACCCCCAGGTTGACCTTATTGGTACGGGTGTCGGCGTTGAAAGCTTCGTTGAGGCCCAGGATGGGATCGCGGGGTGCCAATTCGACAGCGGAAAACAGGCTCATTAGTGCGCGGCTCTGAATGGAGAGTGAGGGGACGTGTGACGCTCCAGCCGAATGCACTAGAGCGGTGCACAAACGGGGAGCTAGTATAGAGGCCATCACCCTGCACGGCGACAGGCGATTCGGCTTTTAGGTTAAGTTTTTTCGATTTTTTTCGACCGTTAGTCCTCTTGCCGCGTCAAAGCCTCCAAGGCGTGTAGGACGTCCGTCTTGAAAGCGAAGGCATTCACCTCCACATTGTGTGCATCCCAGCTTTTTCCTCGGGCGACATCAGTCGTTTCGGTCTTTCTCGTTCCTGTCGGCTGGCCGACAGGGGTGAATCCAGAGGTTATGCCATGTCTGAATTCCAGCTAGTCACCCGCTTCCAGCCCGCCGGCGATCAGCCGGAAGCCATCCGCCTGATGGTCGAAGGCATCGAGGCCGGGCTGGCGCACCAGACGTTGCTCGGTGTGACCGGCTCGGGCAAGACGTTCAGCATTGCCAACGTGATCGCCCAGGTGCAGCGCCCGACCCTGGTACTGGCGCCGAACAAGACCCTGGCGGCCCAGCTGTACGGGGAGTTCAAGGCGTTTTTTCCGAATAACGCCGTGGAGTACTTCGTTTCCTACTACGACTACTACCAGCCCGAGGCCTACGTGCCGTCGTCGGACACCTTCATCGAGAAGGATGCCTCGATCAACGACCACATCGAACAGATGCGACTGTCGGCGACCAAGGCGTTGCTCGAGCGCAAGGACGCGATCATCGTCACCACGGTGTCGTGCATCTACGGCTTGGGCAGCCCGGAAACCTACTTGAAAATGGTGCTGCACGTGGACCGCGGCGACAAACTCGACCAGCGCGCCTTGCTGCGGCGCCTGGCGGACTTGCAGTACACCCGCAACGACATGGATTTTGCCCGGGCAACGTTCCGGGTGCGCGGCGATGTGATCGACATCTACCCGGCGGAATCGGACCTGGAAGCGATCCGCATCGAGCTGTTCGACGATGAGGTGGAGAGCATTTCGGCGTTCGATCCGCTGACCGGCGAAGTGATCCGCAAGTTGCCGCGCTTCACCTTCTACCCCAAGAGCCACTATGTGACGCCCCGGGAAACCCTGCTGGACGCCATCGAAGGGATCAAGGTCGAGTTGCAGGAGCGCCTGGAGTACCTGCGGTCGAACAACAAGTTGGTGGAAGCCCAGCGTCTGGAGCAACGGACGCGGTTCGATCTGGAGATGATCCTGGAGCTGGGTTACTGCAATGGCATCGAAAACTACTCGCGCTACCTGTCGGGGCGTCCGGCGGGCGCGCCGCCGCCCACGTTGTATGACTATTTGCCGGCCGATGCCCTGCTGGTGATCGACGAGTCCCACGTCAGCGTGCCCCAGGTCGGCGCCATGTACAAAGGCGACCGTTCGCGCAAGGAAACCCTGGTGGAGTATGGCTTCCGCCTGCCTTCGGCGCTGGATAACCGGCCGATGCGCTTCGACGAATGGGAAAGCGTCAGCCCGCAGACGATTTTTGTCTCGGCCACCCCCGGCAACTATGAAGCCGAGCATGCCGGGCGGGTGGTCGAGCAAGTCGTACGGCCGACCGGTCTGGTGGACCCGCAAGTCGAGGTACGCCCGGCGTTGACCCAGGTCGATGACCTGCTCTCGGAAATCACCAAGCGGGTGGCAGTGGAAGAGCGGGTGCTGGTCACCACGCTGACCAAACGCATGGCCGAAGACCTCACGGATTACCTGGCCGACCACGGCGTGCGGGTACGTTACCTGCACTCGGACATCGACACGGTGGAGCGGGTCGAGATCATCCGCGACCTGCGCCTGGGCACCTTCGATGTGCTGGTGGGCATCAACCTGCTGCGCGAAGGCCTGGACATGCCGGAAGTGTCGCTGGTGGCGATTCTCGACGCCGACAAGGAAGGTTTCCTGCGCTCCGAGCGCTCGTTGATCCAGACCATCGGCCGCGCGGCGCGTAACCTCAATGGCCGGGCGATTCTGTATGCCGACCGCATCACCGGCTCCATGGAGCGGGCCATCGGCGAGACCGAGCGCCGTCGCGACAAGCAGATCGCCTTCAACCTGGCCAACGGCATCACGCCCAAGGGCGTGTTCAAGGACGTCGCCGACATCATGGAAGGCGCCACCGTGCCCGGCTCGCGCAGCAAGAAGCGCAAGGGCATGGCCAAGGCGGCCGAAGAGAGTGCCCGCTACGAGGCCGAACTGCGCTCGCCCAGCGAAATCACCAAGCGCATCCGGCAGTTGGAAGAGAAGATGTACCAACTGGCCCGGGACCTGGAGTTCGAAGCGGCGGCGCAGTTGCGCGACGAGATTGGCAAGTTGCGCGAGCGGTTGCTGGCTGTCTGAGGTTGTGTGGCGACCTTAAGGGCCTCATCGCGAGCGCTCGCTCCCACAGTGGGCCGCGTCGTCCAGGCTGCAATCGGTCTTCTGTGGGAGCGAGCTTGCTCGCGATGGGGGCGACTCGGTCTGACGACTGGCCACACAAATCCCGCTCTCACTGGAGCCCGCCTACCAACGCCTGTTACCATCCGCCCCTTGTTTGATCTTCGCTTTTATATTCTTTCCGAGACATGCCATGACCACCGTCCGCACCCGCATCGCGCCTTCGCCCACTGGCGATCCCCATGTCGGCACCGCCTACATCGCTTTGTTCAACTATTGCTTTGCCAAGCAGCATGGCGGCGAGTTCATCCTGCGGATCGAGGACACCGACCAGTTGCGTTCGACCCGCGAGTCCGAACAGCAGATCTTCGATGCCCTGCGCTGGTTGGGGATCGACTGGAGCGAAGGCCCGGACGTCGGCGGCCCGCACGGTCCGTACCGCCAGAGCGAACGGGGAGATATCTACCAGCAGTATTGCCAGCAACTGGTGGACATGGGGCATGCGTTCCCGTGTTTCTGCACTGCCGAAGAGCTGGACCAGATGCGCGCCGAGCAGATGGCTCGTGGCGAAACCCCGCGCTACGACGGCCGGGCGCTGCTGCTGTCCAAGGAAGAAGTCGCCCGTCGCCTGGCGGCCGGTGAGCCCCATGTGATCCGCATGAAGGTGCCGAGCGAAGGCGTCTGCGTGGTGCCGGACATGCTGCGTGGCGATGTCGAGATCCCATGGGATCGCATGGACATGCAAGTGCTGATGAAGACCGACGGCTTGCCGACGTACTTCCTGGCCAACGTGGTCGACGATCACCTGATGGGCATCACCCACGTCCTGCGCGGTGAAGAATGGCTGCCGTCGGCGCCGAAATTGATCCTGCTCTACGAGTACTTCGGCTGGGAACAACCGCAGCTGTGCTACATGCCGCTGCTGCGTAACCCGGATAAAAGCAAGCTGTCCAAGCGCAAGAACCCGACCTCGGTGACGTTCTACGAGCGCATGGGCTTCATGCCCGAGGCGATGCTCAACTACCTGGGGCGCATGGGCTGGTCGATGCCGGACGAGCGCGAGAAGTTCTCGCTGCAGGAAATGGTCGAGCATTTCGATCTGTCGCGCGTTTCCCTGGGCGGGCCGATCTTCGACGTCGAGAAGCTGTCGTGGCTCAACGGTCAGTGGCTGCGTGATCTGCCGGTGGAGGAGTTCGCCGCCCGGGTGCAGAAGTGGGCATTGAACCCTGGGTACATGATGAAGATCGCTCCCCATGTGCAGGGCAGGGTAGAGACCTTCAGCCAGATCGCCCCGCTGGCCGGCTTCTTCTTCGCAGGTGGTGTAACGCCGGACGCGAAGCTGTTCGAATCCAAGAAGCTTTCGGGCGACCAGGTCCGTCAGTTGATGCAGTTGATCCTGTGGAAGCTCGAAAGCCTGCGTCAGTGGGAAAAGGACAGCATCACCGCGACCATCCAGGCGGTGGTCGAATCCCTGGAGTTGAAACTGCGCGATGCCATGCCGCTGATGTTCGCCGCCATTACCGGTCAGGCCAGCTCGGTGTCGGTGCTCGATGCGATGGAAATCCTCGGGCCGGACCTGACCCGTTTCCGCCTGCGCCAGGCCATCGATCTGCTCGGTGGCGTGTCGAAGAAGGAAAACAAGGAGTGGGAAAAACTGCTGGGCGCGATCGCGTAAGCGGTCGATGAGGCAGGGCATGCCCCGGTTTTCCGGGGTTTGTCGGTAAGTGATTGTTATCCCGGCAAAAAATTTTCAAATTTGTTGAAAATAAATTTGACAGTCCTCCGATACGCCCTTAAGATTCGCCCCGTCCTCAGCGATGAGGGGCTATAGCTCAGCTGGGAGAGCGCTTGCATGGCATGCAAGAGGTCGACGGTTCGATCCCGTCTAGCTCCACCAATTTACACTTCAAGGCCTGGCCACACCGGTCTTGAAGCGATCAACACTCAGCGTTGATCAGTGGTATAGAAGGGTTTGCGTCCCCTTCGTCTAGTGGCCTAGGACACCGCCCTTTCACGGCGGTAACAGGGGTTCGAGTCCCCTAGGGGACGCCAGTTTTACAGAAGCGATGTTGCAAGATGTCGCTCCGCCGCGAGGCGAAAAATCCGGGGCTATAGCTCAGCTGGGAGAGCGCTTGCATGGCATGCAAGAGGTCGACGGTTCGATCCCGTCTAGCTCCACCAATTACAGGTTCAAGGTCTGGCCACACCGGCCTTGAATCGATCAGTTCTCAGCGCTGATCAAGTCAGAAGGTTTGTGTCCCCTTCGTCTAGTGGCCTAGGACACCGCCCTTTCACGGCGGTAACAGGGGTTCGAGTCCCCTAGGGGACGCCACGATTACCCGCTCTGCGGGATTTTATAAGGGTCATTCAATTCTTGAATGGCCCTTTTGTTTGTCTGGCGTTCGGCCAATTCCCTATCCTGAGAAAGTCTTCTGACCAGCGGTCAAAATCTCCGCTTGCGGAAAATTATTATAGGAATAATATTTTAGTCGTAATATTCGGAGGTGGCGATGAGCGATAAAAAGGCACAAACCCGTGAGCGCATTCTCAAGGCCGCCAGCGATGCGCTGATCCAGCGTGGGCCGGCAGAGCCGAGCGTGGGCGAGGTGATGGGCGCAGCCGGGCTGACAGTGGGGGGGTTCTACGCCCATTTCGAAAGCAAGGATGCCTTGATGCTGGAGGCCTTCAAGCAATTGCTCAATCGGCGCCGCGGCTTGATCGCCGATATGGACGGCGAGCTGACAGGCGAAGAGCGGCGTGCCCTGGTCGCCGCGTTCTATCTGTCCCGCAAGCACCGTGACTCCACCGAGCATGCCTGCCCGATCCCGGCGTCGGTCGGCGAGCTCGGCCGGCTGCCGGAGGCGTTTCGTGAGGTGCTCAATGAGCATATCGAGTTGATGGTCGCACAATTGGCGGCCAGCCCGGAGGACGCCGACAAAGCCCTGGCCGACATCGCCTTGATGGTGGGCGGCCTGGCCCTGGCCCGGGCATTGGGGCCGGGAGAGTTATCGGATCGTTTGCTGCGCGCCGCCAAGTCGGCCGTGCGTTGAACTGAGGCGCAAGCCCCTGGAGATGAGCGATGAACAGGTTGAGCTGGATTCGTAGCGTCAATGGCACGCTTGGCTGGGTGGCTCCGCAGCTGGTGGCGAAGCAGATGCGGTCGCTGTTCATGCGCCCTCGAAGTTTGCCGCCGCGGGATTGGGAGTTGCCGTTGCTGGCGACATCCGAACGTATCACCTTGCGCTTCGGTCTCTCGGCCTTGCGCTGGGGCAAAGGCCCGGCGGTCTTGCTGATGCACGGCTGGGAAGGGCGGCCGACCCAGTTCGCGGCGTTGATCACGGCCCTGGTGGATGCCGGTTACACGGTGGTGGCGCTGGACGGCCCGGCCCATGGTCGCTCGCCGGGGCGCGAGGCGAATGTCCTGTTGTTCGCCAGGGCCATGCTCGAAGCCGCGGCGGAGCTGCCGCCGTTGCAGGCCGTGATCGGGCACTCCATGGGCGGTGCCAGTGCCCTGTTGGCCGTCCAGTTGGGGTTGCGTACCGAGACGCTGGTCAGCATCGCCGCGCCCGCTCGCATTCTTGGGGTGCTGCGCGGTTTCTCCCGGATGATGGGCCTGCCACCCAAGGCGCGTTCGGCCTTCATCCGCCAGGTGGAAAGCGATGTGGGCATGCCTGCCTCGAAGATGGATGTCGCGCATTATCAACTGGACGTGCCGGGGTTGATCGTCCATGCCGAAGACGACACCTCGGTTTCGGTCAAGGAGTCGCAGTTGATTCATGAGGCCTGGTTCGACAGTCGTCTGCTGCGGCTGCCACAAGGCGGGCATCAGCGGGTACTGGCCGATCCACGTGTCATTGATGGGGTGTTATCACTGTTGGCCGGTCGCAGCCTGCAAGCGCGTCAATCGGCTTGAACTGTGAGAGCAAGGCTTGCCCGCGATGGCGGTCGAGCTCGGATCCGTTACACTGCCCCAATCCAAATTCGACCGGGAGAGGGGCATGGGCTGGGATCGGGCAACGCCATTCATCATTGATCTTCAGGTCAATGCCGAAGACATCGACGGGCTGGGCCACGCCAACAACGCGGTGTACGTTACCTGGCTCGAGCGCTGTGCCTGGCGCCATTCCCAGCGCTTGGGCCTGGATCTGGTGGAGTACCGACGCCTGGACCGCGCCATGGCGGTGGTGCGGCATGAAATCGATTACCTGGCAGCCGCCTATGAAGGCGACGAGCTGCAATTGGCGACCTGGATCGTCGACTGGGACCAGCGCCTGAAAATGACCCGGCAATTCCAACTGGTCCGCCCCAGTGACAACGCCACGTTGCTGCGGGCCCAGACCACCTTCGTCTGCATCGAGCTGTCCACTGGCCGGCCCAAGCGCATGCCGCCGGAATTCATCGAGGGGTATGGCCCCGCCCTGGAACCGTCCGGCATTCTCGTGGACTGACCCACCGCTATCGCGAGCAAGCTCGCTCCCACAGGGTTTGGTGGTGGGCTCTGATTCTGTGAGCGCCCTGGAGCCCGCCCCCACAAGGGATTTGTGCTGAATGCCGGATAGGTGAGCAAAATCCGGTAAACTGCCGCACGTTTTTTCGTCGAGTGTGTGTTTCCATGCAAATTGCCCTGGCGCCCATGGAGGGGTTGGTCGACAACATCCTGCGGGACGTCCTGACCCGAGTTGGCGGTATCGACTGGTGTGTCACCGAGTTCATCCGCGTCAACGACCGTCTGCTCACGCCGGCCTATTTCCATAAGCTCGCCCCAGAGCTGCTGACCGGTGCCCAGACGGCTGCCGGTGTGCCGTTGCGGGTGCAGTTGCTCGGCTCCGATCCGGTTTGCCTGGCGGAAAACGCGGCGTTGGCGTGTGAGTTGGGCTCGGAGGTGATCGACCTGAACTTCGGGTGCCCGGCCAAGACCGTGAACAAATCCCGGGGCGGGGCGGTGTTGCTCAAGGAGCCGGAGCTGCTCAACGAAATCGTCGAACACGTGCGTCGGGCGGTGCCAAAACACATTCCGGTCACCGCCAAGATGCGCCTGGGTTTCGATAGCCCGGACGGTGCGCTGGTGTGTGCCACGGCGCTGGCCGAAGGTGGCGCGGCGCATATCGTGGTGCATGCGCGGACCAAGGTCGACGGCTACAAGCCTCCGGCCCACTGGGAGTGGATTCCCCGGGTGCAGGAAGTGGTCAAGGTACCGGTGTTCGCCAACGGCGATATCTGGAGCGTGGACGATTGGCGCCGTTGCCGCGAAATCAGCGGTGTCGAGGACATCATGCTCGGTCGCGGCCTCGTTTCCCGCCCTGACCTGGCCCGGCAGATCGCCGCCGCCCGGGCTGGCGAGGACGTGGTCGAGATGTCCTGGGCCGAGTTGCAACCGATGCTCCATGACTTTTGGCAGCAGGTGGTCGAGCAGTTGACACCGCGCCAGGCCCCGGGCCGGTTGAAGCAGTGGCTGGCGATGCTGACCCGCAATTACCCCGAAGCGGTGGAGCTGTTTACCGCGCTGCGCCGGGAAACCGACCTGGACGCGGTGGGGCATTTATTGGGTGTGCGGCGCACCGAAGCGGCCTGAAAAAAATTCGAAAAAACCTCTTGAAAAGTTTTTGGCGGACCCTAGATAAGGGTTACGCGATGCCGAATTCGGGTCGCGGAGACAAAAAAACTTGCTGAATTTTTCAGGAGATTTGAATCATGAGTACTGCATTTTCGCTGGCCCCTCTGTTCCGTTCCTCGGTAGGCTTCGATCGCTTCAACGACTTGTTCGAAACCGCCCTGCGCAACGAACCAGGCAGCAGCTATCCACCCTACAACGTGGAAAAACATGGTGATGACGAGTACCGCATCGTGGTCGCCGCCGCCGGGTTCCAGGAAGAAGACCTGGACCTGCAAGTGGAAAAAGGTGTGCTGACCATCAGTGGCGGCAAGCGTGAAGCCAGCAACGACAGCGTCACCTTCCTGCACCAGGGCATTGCCCAGCGTGCGTTCAAGCTGTCCTTCCGGTTGGCCGATCATATCGAGATCAAGTCCGCCGGCCTGCGTAACGGTCTGTTGAGCATCGACCTGTTGCGAGTGGTTCCGGAAGAGGCCAAGGCCAAGCGCATCCCGATCAACGGTGCGCAGCAGCAACCCGCGCTGCAAAACTGATGCATCGCAGCTGAAGAAGGGCGCCTGATGGCGTCCTTCTTCATTCTGGAGATCAGTGGAAGACTAATTGTGGCGAGGGGATTTATCCCCGTTGGGCTGCGAAGCGGCCCCAAAAAAGAACAGCCGACGCTGTTTAGCCTGACACACCGAGGCGACTGCTTTTAGGGCTCCTTCGCCGCCCCGCGGGGATAAATCCCCTCGCCACACAATCATGGCAACAGCCGCTCAAACGCCTCAAGCGGTAGCGGTCGGCTGTGCAGATAGCCCTGGTACAAATGGCAATCGAGCCCTTGCAGGAACTGTAATTGCTCCAGGGTCTCCACGCCTTCGGCAATCATCACCAGGTTGAGGCTGCGGGCCATGGCGACGATGGCGCGGATGATTTCGGTGTCGTTGGGGTCGCTGGTGGCATCGCGCACGAATGACTGGTCGATTTTCAGCGTGTCCACCGGCAGGCGCTTGAGGTAGGTCAGCGATGAATAACCGGTGCCGAAATCGTCCATGGCGAAGCTCACGCCCAGTTTCTTGAGCCGGCGCATCTTGGCGATGGTGTCGTCCAGGTTCTGGATCACGATGCCTTCGGTGATCTCCAGTTTCAGCAGCGAGCAGGGCAGGCCGTGGGAGGTCAGGCTGTTTTCGATGCGTTCGACAAAGTCGCTCTGGCGGAACTGTCGTGGACTGATGTTCACGCACAGGCTGAATCGCTGCGGGTCGATCTTGCCCTTGGCGATCAGTTGCTTGAAGCCGTCGCAGGCTTCATCGAGGATCCAGGTCCCGACTTCGAGGATCAGGCCACTGTCCTCCAGTACTTTGATGAATTCGTTGGGCGATTGGGCGCCGAGTTCCGGGTGGTGCCAGCGCACCAGGGCTTCGGCGCCGATGATGCGGTTGTCCCGGGCATCGACCTGAGGCTGGAAGTGCACGCTGAACTCGCCGCGGGCCAGGGCCTGGCGCAGATCGGTTTCCATGCGCAGTCGTTCGCTGGCGGCTTTTTGCATGGTGGTGTGGAACATCTGCGAGGTGTTGCGTCCCGAATCCTTGGCGCGGTACAGCGCGATGTCGGCGCGCTTGAGCAAATCGGTGGGCGTGGTGCCGTGGTCGGGAATCAACGCGATGCCGATGCTCGGCGTGACTTGCAGGCGTTGACCATCGAGAAACATCGGTTCCGAGAGCAGTTCACGCAGGGTGTCGGCCAGGGTCTGCACTTGCTTGCTGACTTCGTTGCGCGAGCCTTCCAGGCCGCTGAGCAGCACCACGAACTCGTCGCCACCCAAGCGCGCTACGGTGTCTTCCAGGCGCACGCTGGCTTCCAGGCGTGCGGTGATGATTTTCAGCACGGTGTCGCCCACCGGGTGGCCGAGGGAATCGTTGATGTGCTTGAAGTGGTCCAGGTCGAGAAACAGCAGGGCACCACGCAAGTTATGGCGCTTGAGCAAGGCAATCTGCTGGCTCAGGCGGTCCATCAGCAAGGCCCGGTTGGGCAGGTTGGTCAGCGGGTCGTGATAGGCCAGGTGACGGATCTGGGCTTCGGCATTGCGCAGCAGGCTCACGTCCCGGGCGGTCAGCAGCAGGCACTCGGTTTCATTGAGGGTGATGGGCTCGACCGAGACTTCCACCGTGAGGATTTCCCCCCGTTTATTGCGTCCGAGCATTTCCTGGTGAACGACGCGGCCCTTGAGTTGCAGTTCGGCCAGCAGGGCGGCTCGCTGTTTTTCTTCGGCCCAGATCCCCACTTCATAGACCGTGCGCCCGATCACTTCGTCGGCGCGGTAGCCGGTCAACCGGCAGAAGCCGTCGTTGACCTCAAGGTAGCGACCGCTTTCGTGTTCAGTGATGGTGATGGCGTCGGGGCTGGAATGAAACGCTTTGGCGAATTTTTCTTCGCTGGCCTTGAGGGCGGCTTCGGAACGTTGTTGCTGGGTGATGTCGCGCAAGGTCGTGACGATGCACGGCTGGTTGCTGACGTTAATCTGCCGGCTGGAAATCACACACGTCAGCGGCTGGCCGTTCTTGTGGTGAACGACGATGGCGACATTGTTCAGCGATTGTTCGCGAATCACTCGTTCGATGCGTTGCAGGCTGCTGCCCGAAGCATCCCATAGGCCGATTTCGTCGGCGCTGAGGCCGATCACGTCGCGGGCGGTCCAGCCGAAGGTCTGGGTGAAGCTGGAGTTGATCTCGAGGAACCGGCCGCTGTCCTGATGGGTGACACAGATCGGGTCGGGACTGACCTGGAACAGCGTGGCGAATTTTTCTTCCGAGGCGGCCAGGCTTTGTTCGCGCTCCACCTGGTCGGTGATGTCCAGCAAGGTCCCGGCCATGCGCAAGGGGCTGCCGTCGTCGTTGCGGTAGAGGCGGGCGCGGCTTTCCAGGTAGCGCGAGCTGCCGTCGGGTAGCTGCACGCGGTAGGTCAACTGGTAGTTGCCCGCCGGGCCTTCCCGCAGGCTGCGATAGGCGTTGCGCATATTGTTGCGTTCTTCCGTGGGCACCCCCTCGAAAAACGCATCGAACGATTCGTGGAACGGCTTGGGTTCCAGGCCGTGAAGCTGCGCGGCCCGGGCCGAGCCGTAGAGCATGCCGCTGGGTATGTGCCAGTCCCAGGTGCCCAGTTGCGCCGAATCGAGGGCCAGGTCCAGGCGTTCCTGGCTGTCCTTGAGGGCCTGTTCGGCGAGTTTGCGCTCGGTGGTGTCGAGGAACGTGCTCAGCAGGTACGGCTGGCCTTCGAGTTCGACTTTCTGTGCACTGAGGATGCCGTTATGGATCTGGCCATTGCTGGCCCGGAACTCCACTTCCATGCTGGTCAGTTCGCCCTTGGCCTTGGTGGCCTCCACCAGTTTCGCCCGCTGCCCGGGGTCGACCCACAGGCCCAGCTCCAGGGTGGTGCGGCCGATCACGTCATGCACCGGCCAACCGAACAGGCTTTCGAAGTACTGGTTGGCCTCGCTGATCAGGCCGTCTTCCTGGCGGGTCAGCAAGACCATGTTCGGGCACAGATGAAAAAGCGTGGCGAAGCGTTTTTCCGAGCTGCGCAGCGCCTGTTCCCGCTCGCGCTGATGGGTGATTTCACGAATTACCCCGATCATGCGCGGCCGGCCGTGCTTGTCGGGCAGCACGCTGCCGCTGATTTCCAGCCAGTGCAGGCTGCCGTCGGGCCAGACGATGCGGTGATGCATCGCCTGTTCCAGCGGCGCCCCGGCTACTGCCGCATGGAAGGCGCGCACGGCCCTGGCCCGGTCTTCGGGCAGCAGCAGGTCGAGGTAATCCACGTCCGCCGGCAACGGTTGGCGCGGATCGAAGCCGAACAACGCCTGGGTGCCACGGGACCAGCTGATCTTCCCGCTGTCGATGTCCCACGACCAGGCCCCCAGCCGCGCACCGTTCAGGGCGGCCAGCAACTGTGGCGCGCTGTCCCAGCTTTGCTCGGACCGCTTCGGGTCGAGCGCCTGGATGCGCGGCAAGGGCGGGAGATGGTCAGCAGGTTTGGGCATTTCTAGAGAGCCTTGAGCGGGTTTGGGTAGTAAACACAAGCATTCAAGGCCCTACAGGCGCAGCACAACCTATGCCTTTGTCCCTGGCAAATCGATTTGTGCGTCCAGTAAGGCCATGAAAGCCCGTGCGGCATTCGATAGCGTCCGTTCGGTGTGCAAGATATAGCCTAGCTGGCGACTGAGTTGTATGCCCGGTAAAGGAATACGCGCCACTTGTTCATCGAGCATGGTGCGTGGCAGAACGCTCCAGGCCAGGCCTATGGAGACCATCATCTTTATGGTTTCCAGGTAATTCGTGCTCATGGCGATGTTCGGCGTCAGGCCCTGGGCCTCGAACAACCGTTGCACGATGTGGTGGGTGAAAGTGTTCCCCCCCGGGAACACCGCCGGATGCAGGGCAATGTCCGCCAGGCTCACTGCGCTGTTTTCCAGCAAGGCATGCTCCGGGGCGACCACGAAGTCCAGGGGGTCGTCCCACACCGGCGTGGCCCGTACCAGCGTGTGGGGTTCGGGGGCGAGGGTGATGACCGCCAGTTCCGCCCGGCCATGGAGGATTTCTTCATAGGCCACTTCCGAATCCAGGAACTGGATATCCAGCGCCACCTGGGGATAACGCCGGGTGAACGCCCTCAATAACGGCGGCAGGCGGTGCAGGCCGATGTGGTGGCTGGTGGCGAGCGTCAGCCGCCCGGTCACTTCGCCGGTCAGGTTGGTCAGGGCGCGGCGGGTGTCGTCCAGCACGTTGAGGATCTGATAGGCCCGCGGCAGCAGGGCCCGGCCGGCCTCGGTCAGGCCTACTTCACGGCCCAGGCGGTCGAACAGGCGCACCTTGAGTTGTTGTTCGAGGCCGGCAATCCGCTTGCTGATGGCTGGCTGGGTCAGGTGCAGGCGTTCGCCGGCACCGGAAAAACTGCCCGTCTCGGCGATGGCAATAAAGGCATTGAGGTTGGCGAGGTCCATGGCGGTTTTGGTCGGATTCCAGTTGGTTATGCAAAGCATGAAAAATATGAATTTGAGTTATTTAATGTAACCCCATAGGATCAGCCTCACAAGCCAAGGGGTTATTGATTCGTTCAAGGCCCGGGGCATAGAAACAAGCTGATGAGGAAACCGTCTGATGGCCGGCAAAACGCTCTACGACAAGCTCTGGGATTCGCATTTGGTCAAGCAGCGCGACGATGGCTCGGCGCTGATCTACATCGATCGTCACATCATCCACGAAGTGACGTCGCCGCAAGCCTTCGAAGGCCTGCGCCTGGCCGGGCGCAAGCCTTGGCGCATCGATGCCAACATCGCGACCCCGGACCACAACGTACCGACCACGCCGGAGCGCAAGGGCGGCATCGAAGCCATTGCCGACCAGGTCTCGCGCCTGCAGGTCCAGACCCTCGACGATAACTGTGACGAATACGGCATCGTCGAATTCAAGATGAACGATGTGCGCCAGGGCATCGTCCACGTCATCGGCCCGGAGCAGGGCGCGACCTTGCCCGGCATGACCGTGGTCTGCGGTGATTCCCATACTTCGACCCATGGCGCCTTCGGGGCCTTGGCCCATGGCATCGGCACGTCCGAGGTGGAGCACGTGCTCGCCACCCAATGCCTGGTCGCCAAGAAAATGAAAAACATGCTGGTGCGCGTCGAAGGCAAGCTGCCGTTCGGCGTGACTGCCAAGGACATCGTCCTGGCCGTGATCGGCAAGATCGGCACCGCCGGCGGTAACGGCCATGCCATCGAGTTCGCCGGCAGCGCCATCCGCGACTTGTCCGTCGAAGGCCGCATGACCATCTGCAACATGTCCATTGAGGCCGGTGCCCGCGTTGGCCTGGTGGCCGCCGATGAAAAAACCGTGGAATACGTCAAGGGTCGTCCGTTCTCGCCAAAAGGCGCGGAATGGGACATGGCGGTCGAGGCCTGGAAAGACCTGGTCTCCGATGCCGATGCCCAGTTCGACACCGTGGTCGAGCTCGACGCAACGCAGATCAAGCCGCAAGTCAGCTGGGGCACTTCGCCTGAGATGGTGTTGGCGGTGGACCAGAACGTACCGGATCCGGCCAAGGAAATGGACCTGGTCAAGCGCGATTCCATCGTCCGCGCCTTGAAATACATGGGCTTGAGCGCCAACCAGGCGATCACCGACATTCAGCTCGACCGCGTGTTCATCGGCTCTTGCACCAACTCGCGGATCGAAGACCTGCGCGCCGCTGCAGTGATCGCCAAGGGTCGCAAGGTGGCCTCGACCATCAAGCAGGCCATCGTGGTGCCAGGCTCGGGCCTGGTGAAGGCCCAGGCGGAAGCGGAAGGGCTGGACAAGATTTTCCTCGAGGCCGGTTTCGAATGGCGTGAGCCGGGGTGCTCGATGTGCCTGGCGATGAACCCGGACCGTTTGGAGTCGGGCGAGCATTGCGCCTCCACCTCCAACCGTAACTTCGAAGGCCGTCAGGGCGCCGGTGGTCGTACTCACCTGGTGAGCCCGGCCATGGCCGCGGCGGCGGCTGTCAACGGCCGTTTCGTCGACGTTCGCGAATTGATCTGAAGGAGCGCAGCATGAAAGCTTTTACCCAGCACACCGGTCTTGTCGCGCCTTTGGATCGTGCCAACGTCGACACCGACCAGATCATCCCCAAGCAGTTCTTGAAGTCCATCAAGCGCACCGGTTTCGGCCCGAACCTGTTTGACGAATGGCGTTACCTGGATGTCGGTCAGCCGTACCAGGACAACTCCAAGCGACCGCTGAACAAGGATTTCGTGCTCAACGCCGAGCGCTACCAAGGCGCCAGCGTGTTGCTGGCCCGCGAGAACTTCGGTTGCGGCTCGAGCCGCGAGCACGCGCCGTGGGCCCTGGAAGAGTACGGTTTCCGCAGCATCATCGCGCCGAGCTACGCCGACATCTTCTTCAACAACAGCTTCAAGAACGGCTTGCTGCCGATCATTCTCAGCGATGCTGACGTGGATGAACTGTTCCAGCAGGTCGAGGCCACCCCCGGCTATCAACTGCAGATCGACCTGGCCGCCCAGACCGTGACCCGTCCTGATGGCAAGGTGCTGGGGTTCGAGATCGATGCGTTCCGCAAGCATTGCCTGCTCAACGGCCTGGATGACATCGGCCTGACCTTGCAGGACGGCGAGGCGATTGCCGCGTTCGAGGCCAAGCACCGGGCGAGCCAGCCTTGGCTGTTTCGCGATGCTTGATTTTGCGTAAGGCGTAAAGACACCATCGCGAGCAAGCTCGCTTCCACATTGGATTTGCGGCGTTCACAAAGCCCCTGTGGGAGCGAGCTTGCTCGCGATGGGGCCGGCCCAGGCGAGACAAAACCAAAAGGAAATCCCATGACCAGCACCGCCCACAGTCAGGTTGTACAAAAGCAATTCGGTGAACAGGCCTCGGCCTATCTGAGCAGTGCCGTGCACGCCCAGGGTGCTGAATTCGCGCTGCTACAAGCTGCATTGGCCGGTCGTGGCGATGCCCGGGTGCTGGACCTGGGGTGCGGCGCCGGCCATGTGAGTTTCCACGTGGCGCCGCTGGCCGGTGAAGTGGTGGCTTATGATTTGTCCCAGCAGATGCTCGACGTGGTTGCCACGGCGGCTGCCGAGCGTGGCCTGGGCAATATCGGTACGGTATGCGGCGCCGCCGAGCACCTGCCGTTCGCCGACGCTGAGTTCGACTTCGTGTTCAGCCGCTATTCGGCGCATCATTGGAGCGATCTGGGCCTGGCGTTGCGGGAAGTGCGCCGGGTGCTCAAGCCGGGCGGCGTGGCGGCGTTCATCGACGTCCTGTCGCCTGGCATGCCGTTGCTGGACACGTACCTGCAAAGCGTCGAAGTGCTGCGCGACACCAGCCACGTGCGCGATTATTCTGCCAGCGAGTGGTTGCGCCAGGTCAGCGAAGCGGGGTTGCACACCCGCAGCACCTCGCGTCAGCGCCTGCGCCTGGAATACCGCTCCTGGGTCGAGCGCATGCGCACCCCCGAGGTGATGCGGGCGGCGATTCTCCAGCTGCAGCGTTCGATGGGCGATGAAGTGCGTGAATATTTTGAAATTGAGGCCGATGGTTCGTTCAGTACAGATGTACTGGTGCTGTGGGCCGAGCGATAGCATTTTTCCCGGCCAGGCGTTGGGTGCAAAGCCCAGGCGTGTGCCGACAGAGCAAACGAGGAAAGCATGAGCAAGCAGATTCTGATTCTCCCAGGTGACGGCATCGGTCCGGAAATCATGGCCGAGGCGGTCAAGGTCCTGGAGCTGGCAAACGACAAGTACGGCCTGGGCTTCGAACTCAGCCACGATGTGATCGGCGGCGCAGCCATCGACAAGCACGGCGTGCCCCTGGCCGATGAAACCCTGGACCGTGCCCGTGCAGCCGATGCTGTGCTGTTGGGCGCCGTGGGCGGCCCGAAGTGGGACAAGATCGAACGCGACATCCGCCCCGAGCGCGGCCTGCTGAAGATTCGTGCGCAACTGGGCCTGTTCGGCAATCTGCGTCCAGCGATCCTGTACCCGCAACTGGCCGATGCGTCGAGCCTGAAGCCGGAAATCGTCTCGGGCCTGGACATCCTCATCGTCCGCGAGTTGACCGGCGGCATCTACTTCGGCGCCCCGCGTGGCACCCGAGAGCTGGAAAATGGCGAGCGCCAGGCCTACGACACCCTGCCGTACAGCGAAAGCGAAATCCGCCGTATCGCCCGGGTCGGCTTCGACATGGCCCGCGTGCGGGGCAAGAAGCTGTGCTCGGTGGACAAGGCCAACGTACTGGCTTCCAGCCAACTGTGGCGTGAAGTGGTCGAGCAGGTGGCCAAGGATTATCCGGACATCGAGCTGAGCCACATGTACGTCGATAACGCCGCCATGCAACTGGTGCGTGCGCCGAAGCAGTTCGACGTGATCGTCACCGACAACATGTTCGGCGACATCCTGTCCGACGAAGCGTCGATGCTCACCGGTTCCATCGGCATGCTGCCGTCCGCCTCCCTGGACGCCAATAACAAGGGCATGTACGAGCCGTGCCACGGTTCGGCACCGGACATCGCCGGGCAGGGCATCGCCAACCCGTTGGCGACCATCCTGTCGGTGTCGATGATGCTGCGCTATAGCTTCAACTTGAACGATGCCGCCGACGCGATCGAAAAAGCCGTCAGCGTGGTCCTGGACCAAGGCTTGCGCACCGGTGACATCTGGTCGCAAGGTTGTACCAAGGTCGGTACGCAGCAAATGGGCGATGCAGTAGTCGCCGCGCTGCGGAATCTGTAATCTTTCGGGCCCACTGCTTCGACGGTGGCCCACTTTTGTATAGGTGTAGTTGCGATGAAACGTGTAGGTCTGATCGGTTGGCGCGGCATGGTCGGTTCCGTGCTCATGCAGCGAATGCTGGAAGAGCAGGATTTCGATCTCATTGAACCGGTGTTTTTCACCACCTCCAATGTCGGTGGCCAGGGCCCGTCCGTGGGCAAGGACACCGGTGCGCTCAAGGATGCCTACAGCATCGAAGAGCTCAAGACCCTCGACGTGATCCTGACCTGCCAGGGCGGCGACTACACCAGCGAAGTGTTCCCCAAGCTGCGTGAAGCCGGCTGGCAGGGTTACTGGATCGACGCCGCATCCAGCCTGCGCATGCAGGACGACGCGGTGATCATCCTCGACCCGGTGAACCGCAAGGTCATCGACCAGCAGCTGGACGCGGGCACCAAGAACTACATCGGCGGCAACTGCACCGTCAGCCTGATGCTGATGGGCTTGGGTGGTTTGTTCGAAGCGGGCCTGGTGGAATGGATGAGCGCCATGACCTACCAGGCGGCGTCCGGCGCCGGTGCGCAGAACATGCGCGAGCTGATCAAGCAGATGGGCGCGACCCACGCCGCTGTCGCCGATGACCTGGCCAACCCGGCCAGCGCCATCCTGGACATCGACCGCAAGGTTGCCGAGGCGATGCGCAGCGATGCCTACCCGACCGAGAACTTCGGCGTGCCGCTGGCCGGCAGCCTGATTCCGTGGATCGACAAGGAGCTGCCCAACGGCCAGAGCCGCGAAGAGTGGAAGGCCCAGGCCGAAACCAACAAGATCCTGGGCCGCTTCAAGAGCCCGATCCCGGTGGACGGCATCTGCGTGCGCATCGGCGCCATGCGCTGCCACAGCCAGGCGCTGACCATCAAGCTGAACAAAGACGTGCCGATCGCCGACATCGAAGGCCTGATCAGCCAGCACAACCCGTGGGTCAAGCTGGTGCCGAACAATCGCGAAACCAGCATGCAGGAGCTGAGCCCGACCAAGGTCACCGGCACCCTGAATGTACCGGTGGGCCGTTTGCGCAAATTGAACATGGGTTCGCAATTCGTCGGTGCTTTCACTGTCGGCGACCAGTTGCTGTGGGGCGCGGCCGAACCGCTGCGCCGCATGCTGCGGATCCTGCTCGAACGTTGATCGATTGCTGTTGTGAAAGAGCCCGTGCCTTGTGAGAGGTGCGGGTTTTTTATTGGGCGACAGTTGTGTGTCAGGGCTGGCCTCATCGCGAGCAAGCTCGCTCCCACAGGTTTTACAATCACTGAAGATCCCATGTGGGAGCGAGCTTGCTCGCGATGAGGCCAGTCCAGGCACTGCAAGTCCCCCAGCCAATTGCCTGCATACCCACCACCCGGTAAAGTGCCGCTCCCCACGTTTTACCTGAGGTAGACCCATGAGCCAGTCCTTTGATATTGCCGTGATCGGCGCCACCGGTACTGTCGGCGAAACCCTCGTCCAGATTCTCGAAGAACGGGACTTCCCGGTCGGCAACCTGCACCTGCTGGCCAGCAGCGAATCGGCAGGCAGCTCGGTGATGTTTCGCAATAAAAACGTGCGGGTGCGCGAGGTCGACGAGTTCGACTTCAGCAAAGTCCAACTGGTGTTCTTCGCTGCCGGCCCGGCGGTGACCCTGAGTTTCGCCCCGCGAGCCACGGCGGCCGGCTGTGCGCTGATCGACTTGTCTGGCGCCTTGCCGCCCGAGCAGGCACCACAGATCGTGCCGGAAGCCAACGCCCAGGTCCTGGCCAGCATGGCCAAGCCGTTGCAGGTCAGCAGCCCCAGCGCATCGGCCACGGCCCTGGCGGTCGTGCTGGCACCATTGCGCGAATGCCTGGAGCTGCAGCGTATCAGCCTGACCGCCAGTCTCGCGGTGTCCGCCCAGGGCCGCGTGGCCGTGAGCGAGCTGGCGCGCCAGACCGCCGAGCTGCTCAACGCCCGTCCGCTGGAGCCGGCGTTCTTTGACCGACAGATAGCGTTCAACCTGTTGGCCCAGGTCGGTGCCCCGGACGAGCAGGGCCATACGTCGCTGGAAAAGCGCCTGGTCCGTGAGCTGCGCCAGGTGCTGGATCAACCTTTGTTAAAGATTTCCGTCACTTGCATTCAAGCCCCGGTGTTTTTTGGCGATAGCTTTAGCGTGACCGTGCAGTCTGCGAGCGCCGTCGACCTGGCCAAGGTCAATGCGGCCCTGGAAGCGGCGCCCGGTATCGAGCTGGTGGAGGCGGGCGATTACCCGACTGCGGTGGGTGATGCGGTGGGGCAGGATGTGGTCTACGTTGGTCGGGTACGCGGTGGGATCGACGATCCGGCTGAACTAAATATGTGGCTGACGTCAGATAACGTGCGCAAGGGCGCGGCGCTCAATGCCGTGCAGGTGGCTGAGTTGTTGATAAAAGACTTGCTGTAAAAGATACTTGGCATCAATTTGTCGAATGATTCTAGCTGGGCGCTATGCTTGGTCGGAATGCTTGAGGCGAACATCCCTCTGGGGGACTTTCCCGGGGCATGAGTGAAATGATCGCGCGCACCGTCGATTCGGGGCTGCGCGCAATGCCTTACGGCAGCGGCATCAATACCTTCTCGCTGGCCGAGGAATGTTCAAACAAAGGAAGAGGCTATGGTTCAAGTTCGCAAACTGGTGTTAGCAATAGCGGCCGCCTCGGCGCTGTCCTCCGGTATGGCGCAAGCGCTCGGGCTGGGGGAATTGACCCTGAAGTCGGCGCCGAACCAGCCTCTGGTCGCCGAGATCGAGCTGCTCGACGTCCAGCAACTGACCGCCGCCGAAGTCGTGCCGAGCCTGGCCTCGCCCGACGACTTCGCCAAGGCCGGGGTCGACCGCCAGGCCTTTCTCAATGACCTGAGCTTCACCCCGGTGATCAATGCCAACGGCAAGAGCGTCCTGCGGGTCACGTCCAGCCGGCCGCTGTCCGAACCCATGGTCAAGTTCCTGGTTCAGGTGATGTGGCCCAACGGCCGTCTGCTGCGCGACTACAGCGTGTTGCTCGACCCCTCCAAATTCTCGCCGCAGGCCAGCGATGCCGCCCGGGCGAAACCGCCCCAGGTCGTGTCCACGCCGGTCACTGGGGCCACCAAGCCTTCCCAATACACCACCACGCCGCGCGATACCCTGTGGGAAATCGCCGCCAAGGTGCGCAACGGTGGGTCTGTCCAGCAAACCATGCTGGCGATCCAGGCGTTGAACCCGCACGCGTTCATCAATGGCAACATCAACCTGCTCAAGACCGGCCAGGTATTGCGCCTGCCGGATCCGGTGCAAAGCACGGCATTGCCGCAACCCCAGGCCATCGCCGAAGTGGCTGCGCAGAACGCCGCCTGGCGTGCGGGGCGTCGTGGCGTGGCGAGTGCCGGCAAGCAGCAGTTGGATGCCACCAAGCGGGGGCGTGGCGAAGGCGCGCCGGCACAGGCGGCCGGTCGCGACAACTTGAGCCTGGTGTCGGCCGATTCGGCGAAGGCGGGCGGCAAAGGCGCAGCCGGCGATGCCCAGGCGCTCAGCAACAAGCTGGCAGTCACCCAGGAAAGCCTCGATTCGGCGCGCCGGGATAACGAAGAACTGAAAAGTCGCATGGCGGATCTGCAGAGCCAACTGGACAAGCTGCAGCGCCTGATCGAGCTGAAGAACAATCAACTGGCCAAGATGCAGGCCGAAGGTGCCGCCATTCCTCCTGCTGGCGAAGCATCTGCTGGCGAGGCGCCACCGGCGATGTCCGCCGAGCTGACCCCCGCGCCAGCGGCACAGGCCCCGACGACTGCACCTGCGCCAGAGGCGACCCCGCAAGCGACGCCGCCTGCCACCGTCGAGCCGGCACCTGCTGCGTCCAGCGAGCAAAAATACAACGACCTGCTGACCAATCCGATCCTGCTGGGGCTGATTGGCGGCGGCGCGCTGCTCCTGCTGTTGCTGCTGTTGTTGCTCGCCCGTCGCCGCAAGGCTCAACAGGAAGCGGAAAAACACTTGCGCATGGCCCGGGCCCTCGAGGAGGAGGCTGACTTCTCCCCGGAGCTCGATCTGCCCCCGAGCAGCTTCGAGGGCATTGAGGTTCCATCGCCAAGCGTAAAACTCGAGCCCAAACCCGTACCGGCCCCTGCGCCAGTGCCCAAGCCGGCCCCGGTGGTCGCGCCTGTGGTGGTCACGCCGCCGATCGCCGCGCCATTGGTGGCTCCGGCCGCCGAACGCTCCGACGACGTGCTGCCTCAGGCCCAGTCCCATATCGATCGCGGCCGCTTGAACCAGGCCGCCGACCTGCTTGAGCAGGGCATCAAGGCCGAACCCCAGCGCAGCGACCTGCGCCTGAAACTGATGGAAGTCTACGGTCAGCAGGGCGACCGCGATGCGTTTGTCGCCCAGGAACGCCAACTGGTGGCCAATGGCGACAACTTCGCCCAGGTCGAACAGCTGAAAAGCCGTTTCCCGGCCATGGTGGTCGCTACCACCGCTGGCCTGGCCGCAGCGACGGTAGCGGCTGAGTTGGACGCGCAGTACGTCAAGGACCTGCTGGAAGACAATTCGCCCACCGACGAGGAGCTGGACAGCGCCTTCGACCTGAGCCTGGATGACCTGGAAACTCCGGTCGCGCCGGCCCCCGAGCCTGTCGCCGAGCTGGACGCGTTCCCGGAAGACGACGACCTGAGTTTCGAGTCGGTGCTCAAGCAGCAGACTGAAGCCAGCGAAAGCCTGGACGACCTGTCGGAGTTCGACCTGGACCTGGGTGCCGACGCCCCGGCCCCGGCGCTTGCCGATGAAGACTTCCTGCTGGACCTGGACGATGACCTCAAAGGCCTGGATATTCCAGCAGCCGAAACGCCCGCCTTGGACGATACACCGGCCGACGATCTCGAGCTGCCAGCGGACTTCGATCTGTCCCTCGCCGACGAGATGGATGCCCATGACCAGCCAAAGGATGCCTTCGAATCCGAGCTGGACGACGTAAACGCCGAACTGGATCGCCTGTCCGATAGCCTGGGCCAGCCGACGTTCACCGCCGAAGATGCCTTGGCGGGTGCTGAAGACGAGCCGGACTTCGACTTCCTCAGCGGTACCGACGAGGTGGCGACCAAGCTCGATCTGGCCCAGGCCTACATCGACATGGGTGACAACGACGGCGCCCGCGACATCCTTGGCGAAGTGCTCAGTGAGGGCGATGCCACACAAAAGAGCGAAGCACAGGAAATGTTGTCGCGCCTGGCGTGAATCAGCGGTTATACAAGAACGGCAGCCAGTGAGGCTGCCGTTTTTGTTTGCGGCGGGATTTACTGATGTTTGGGCTGGCATCAATGCAAGCTGACCCACCGCTATCGCGAGCTAGCTCGGCTCCCACAAGGGATTTGCGGTGAGCGCGGAACTCATGAGCGTGGGATAACCCCTGTGGGAGCCGAGCTTGCTCGCGCTAGCGCCAGCCCATTCAACACAGGATCACCCGCCGGGCTGGCATCCCAAGCCGCCGGCCTTATAATGCCCGCCTTTGCGTACTTCAGCAGGCTGTAATTCCTTGGCAAACATAGACAACCCGGCCGCCGAAATGGCGGCCGACGGCTTTTTCCGGATCGCCTTGGGCGTTGAATACAAGGGCTCGCGCTATCGTGGCTGGCAGCGCCAGGCGTCTGGTGTATTGACGGTGCAGGAAACCCTCGAAAACGCGCTGTCCAAAGTCGCTGACTCGCCTGTGTCGCTGCATTGCGCCGGCCGTACCGATGCCGGCGTGCATGCCTGCGGCCAGGTGGTGCATTTCGACACCCAGGTCGAACGCTCGATGAAGGCTTGGGTGATGGGCGCCAACATCAACTTGCCACACGATGTCAGCGTCAGTTGGGCCAAGGTGATGCCGGCGCATTTTCATGCGCGCTTCAAGGCCATCGCCCGGCGTTATCGCTACGTGATCTACAACGATCAGATCCGTCCGGCGCACCTGAACGAGGAAATCACCTGGAACCACCGTCCGCTGGACGTCGAGCGCATGGCCGAGGCCGCGCAGTACCTGGTCGGGGTTCACGATTTCAGTGCTTTCCGTGCCGGCCAGTGCCAGGCCAAGTCGCCGATCAAGGAGCTGCATCACCTGCGCGTGACCCGTCACGGCAAGATGATCGTACTCGACATCCGCGCCAGTGCCTTCCTGCATCACATGGTGCGCAACATAGCTGGGGTGCTGATGACCATCGGCGCTGGCGAGCGGCCGGTGGCGTGGATCAAGGAAGTGCTCGACAGTCGTGTCCGTCGCTCCGGTGGCGTCACCGCGCACCCGTTTGGCTTGTACCTGGTACAGGTCGAATATCGCGATGAGTTCGAGCTGCCGGAGCGTTACATCGGGCCACATTTCCTCACAGGCTTCTCGGAACTCGACGGCTGACGCCCTCCGCATCATTTGTTACCATCCGGGACTTTCACGGATTTGCCTGAGGTTTTAGCCACCATGCCGGTCGTTCGCAGCAAGATTTGCGGGATTACCCGCGTCGAGGACGCATTGGCGGCGGTCGAGGCCGGGGCCGATGCCATCGGGCTGGTGTTCTACGCCAGGAGCCCACGGGCGGTCACGGTGCAGCAGGCCCGGGCGATCATCCAGGCCTTGCCGCCGTTCGTAACCCCGGTGGGGCTGTTCGTCAATGCCAGTCGTTGCGAGCTGGGCGAGATCCTCGATGCGGTGCCGCTGGGCCTGTTGCAGTTCCATGGCGACGAAGCCCCGGCCGACTGTGAAGGCTGGCATCGTCCGTACATCAAGGCGTTGCGGGTCAAGGCCGGTGACGACATCGCCGCCGGTTGCGAGGCCTTCACCGGTGCCAGCGGCATCTTGCTGGACACCTATGTGGAAGGCGTTCCCGGCGGTACCGGTGAGGCATTCGACTGGTCGCTGGTGCCGCAAGGGTTGAGCAAGCCGATCATCCTGGCCGGTGGCCTGACGGCGGAAAACGTCGCGGCGGCCATTCGTCAGGTTCGCCCTTATGCGGTGGACGTGAGCGGTGGGGTGGAGCAGGACAAGGGCATCAAGGACCCGGCAAAGATTCGTGCGTTCATGGCTGCTGTTCGCAACAGCCAGTAGTCAATGTGACGGCTGGCAGACTGCCGCCGTCCATACCTGCACTGTACAAAGCAGGCAGGCGCCGCCTTCGGGTGGGCCGATAGCGTAGTGGCAACCGCAGTAGTGGTTGCCGGGAAGGCTGAGGAGGTTGGACGGCACGCAGGTCATGTTTTGCGCTGACCGTGATGGCCGTTCGACCCTCGCCGCACAATGAATTTAGCTCAAGGGCATACGCGGGGCCGCGAACCAGAGCGTTCGGGCCGCCGGTACTGGAGAAAGAAAGCATGAGCAACTGGTTAGTAGACAAACTGATCCCTTCGATCATGCGTTCCGAGGTGAAGAAAAGCTCGGTGCCTGAAGGTCTGTGGCACAAATGTCCGTCCTGCGAGGCGGTGCTGTACCGTCCCGAGCTGGAAAAGACCCTGGACGTTTGCCCCAAGTGCAACCACCACATGCGCATCGGCGCGCGTGCCCGTATCGATATTTTCCTGGACGCAGAAGGCCGCGTGGAACTGGGCGCCGACCTGGAGCCGGTGGATCGCCTGAAATTTCGCGACGGCAAGAAATACAAGGATCGCCTGACCGCTGCCCAGAAGCAGACCGGTGAAAAAGACGCCCTGGTGTCCATGAGCGGCACCTTGCTGGGCATGCCGGTGGTGGTTTCTGCCTTCGAATTCTCCTTCATGGGCGGCTCCATGGGTGCCATCGTCGGCGAGCGTTTCGTTCGCGCCGCCAACCACGCCCTGGAAAACCGTTGCCCGATGATCTGCTTCGCTGCTTCCGGCGGTGCGCGGATGCAGGAAGCCCTGATCTCCCTGATGCAAATGGCCAAGACCTCCGCGGTATTGGCGCGCCTGCGTGAAGAAGGCATTCCGTTCATTTCGGTGCTGACCGACCCGGTCTATGGCGGTGTTTCCGCCAGTCTGGCCATGCTGGGCGACGTGATCGTCGGCGAGCCGAAGGCCCTGATCGGCTTCGCTGGCCCGCGTGTGATCGAGCAGACCGTGCGTGAGAAGCTGCCGGAAGGCTTCCAGCGCAGCGAGTTCCTGCTGGAACACGGCGCCATCGACATGATCATCCATCGTCAGGAGCTGCGTCCGCGCCTGGGCAACCTGCTGGCCCAACTGATGGGCTTGCCGACGCCGACCTTCGTCGCCGCACCGATCGAACCGATCGTGGTTCCACCAGTGCCTGCCGGGCTATGACCCAACGCACCCTGGGCGACTGGCTTGCCTACCTCGAGCAGTTGCATCCATCGGCCATCGACATGGGGCTGGAGCGCTCGCAGACGGTAGCGTCCCGCATGGGACTGGCCAAGCCGGCGCCCCGGGTCATCACCGTCACCGGCACCAACGGCAAGGGTTCGACCTGCGCCTTCGTGGCTTCGCTGCTGCGGGCCCAGGGCCTGAGCGTGGGCGTCTACAGCTCGCCGCACCTGCTGCGTTACAACGAGCGGGTGCAGGTCAATGGCGTCGAAGCCACTGACGCCCAGCTGTGCGAAGCCTTTGCCGCGGTGGAAGCCGGGCGAGGCGATACAACCCTCACGTATTTCGAGATGGGCACCCTGGCGGCGTTCTGGTTGTTTGCCCGTGCCGGTCTTGATGCGGTTGTGCTGGAAGTCGGCCTGGGCGGACGGCTGGATACGGTCAACCTGGTGGACGCAGACATTGCACTGGTCACCAGCATTGGCGTGGACCACGCCGATTACCTGGGCGATACCCGCGAATCCGTGGCCTTCGAGAAGGCCGGCATCTTTCGCCAGGGCGCGCCTGCGCTTTGCGGCGATCTCAATCCCCCTCAGCCGTTGCTGGACAAGGTTCGCGAATTGAACTGCCCGTTCTTTCTGCGCGGGCGGGATTTCGACCTGGCGATGACCGAGCAGCATTGGCAATGGCGCGGCAGCGACCTGCAGGGCAATCCGGTGGAGTTGCGCGATCTGCCGCTGCTGGACCTGCCGATGGAGAATGCCGCGCTGGCGCTCCAGGCCTACCTGTTGCTGGGCTTGCCCTGGGAGGCCGGGCAAATCGTCCAGGCGCTGCAGGCGACCCGTGTGGTCGGGCGCCTCGACCGTCGTCAGTTCGACTGGCAAGGCAAGCGTCTGAACCTGTTGCTGGATGTCGGTCATAACCCCCATGCGGCGCAGTACCTGGCCGAGCGCCTGGCGCGGCGGCCCGTGGTGGGGCGGCGCCTGGCGGTGTTCGGGCTACTGGCCGACAAGGATCTGGATGGCGTTGTCGAGGCGTTGGATGCTAGTGTCCAGCACTGGGCGGTGACGCCGCTGGATTCGCCGCGTTCGCGCACGGCGGCTGAGTTGCAGGACGCCTTGCACCGTCACGGTGCTTCTGTGCAAGCCTACGCCAGTGTGGCCGCCGCCCTGGAAGGGCAGTGCGCCCTGGCGACGGCCGATGATGAAATCCTGCTGTTCGGATCATTTTTTTGTGTTGCCGAGGCCCTTCAATGGTTGGCCCGGCGCTCCACGGAGGAAGCTGCAGATGGCATTGCTGGATAAAGCGTACAAGCAGCGCATGGTCGGGGCTCTGGTGTTGGTGGCCCTGGCGGTGATTTTCCTGCCGATGCTGTTTTCCCGCCAGGACGAGCAACGCCAGGTCACGGTCGATGCGCCGGCCGCGCCACAGGCGCCTTCGGTGCCGCCCGTGCAGGTCGAGCCAGTGGCCGTACCCGAACCCCAGGCGTTGCCCCAGGAACCTGTGCCCAGCGACGAGGAACTGGCTGAGCAATCTGCTGCGCCTTCCATGCCCATTGCGCCTGCACCGACGCCTGCCACGCCGGCTCCCGCTGCGCCGAGCAAACCGGCTGTCGCCCCCGTGCCTGTGCCCGCTGCACCGGCGATCAAGCCGGCCCCGAGCCAGCCGATTACCGCGGCCCCGGCCAAGCTGGACACGACCCAGAGTCGCGTGGATGCCAATGGCCTATCGGTCAGTTGGTCGGTGCAACTAGCCAGCCTGACCAGTCGCGAAAGTGCCGAGAACTTGCAGAAAACCCTGCGCAGCCAGGGCTACAACGCCTACATCCGTTCCGCCGATGGCAAGAACCGGGTGTTTGTCGGGCCGCTGATCGAGCGTGCCGAAGCCGACCGCCTGCGTGACCTGCTCAGCCGCCAGCAGAACCTCAAGGGGTTTGTGGTGCGCTTCCAGCCAGAGCGCGGCTGACAGCGATTTAGCTGATTTGAATCGTGCAGCTTACCGACAGCCCTGCGCTCTGCTAAAATGCGCCGCCTTATCCGTCTGTAGGCTGCACCGTGCCATTTACCTGGGTTGACTGGGCGATCGTTGCGATCGTCGCCATCTCCGCATTGATCAGTCTGAGCCGCGGCTTCGTCAAGGAAGCCCTCTCGCTGCTGACCTGGATCATTGCGGGAGTCGTAGCCTGGATGTTTGGTGGTTCGCTGTCCCAGTACCTCGCCGGATACATCGAAACTCCCTCGGCCCGCGTGATCGCGGGCTGTGCCATCTTGTTTATCGCCACCTTACTGGTTGGCGCAATGATCAATTATCTGATCGGCGAACTGATTCGCGTCACCGGGCTTTCCGGGACGGACCGGTTTCTGGGCATGGCCTTTGGCGCGGCGCGTGGCGCGTTGCTGGTGGTCGTGGCCGTCGGGCTCTTGAGCCTGGGGCCGGTACAGCAGGATACGTGGTGGCAGGAGTCCCGGCTCGTGCCACAATTTCTATTGGTCGCAGACTGGTCCAAAAACCTGATCCTGGGTTGGAGCAGTCAGTGGCTTGCCAGCGGTATCAGCGTACCCGCTGAAATACCGTTCAAGGAACACCTCTTGCCGACGGCCAAAACGCCGCAGTAAGTGTGTTCAGTTCAGATCCATTAAGTAGGGGTTGCGTCGCATGTGTGGCATCGTCGGTATCGTCGGTAAGTCGAACGTCAATCAGGCGCTGTATGACGCGCTAACCGTGCTCCAGCACCGCGGCCAGGACGCTGCCGGTATCGTGACCAGCCATGACGGCCGGTTATTCCTGCGCAAGGACAACGGCCTGGTGCGTGACGTGTTCCACCAGCGTCACATGCAGCGCCTGGTCGGTCACATGGGCATCGGCCATGTGCGTTACCCGACCGCAGGCAGCTCGACGTCGGCTGAAGCCCAGCCGTTCTACGTCAACTCGCCTTACGGCATCACCCTGGCGCACAACGGTAACCTGACCAACGTCGAGCAACTGGCCAAGGAGATCTACGAATCTGACTTGCGCCACGTCAACACCAATTCCGACTCGGAAGTGATGCTCAACGTGTTCGCCCATGAGCTGGCCCAGCGCGGCAAGCTTCAGCCGACCGAAGAAGACGTGTTTGCCGCCGTGACCGACGTGCACAACCGTTGCGTGGGTGGCTACGCGGTGGTGGCGATGATCACCGGCTACGGCATCGTCGGTTTCCGCGATCCCCATGGTATCCGCCCGATCGTGTTCGGCCAGCGCCACACCGACGAAGGCGTCGAGTACATGATTGCCTCCGAAAGCGTGTCCCTGGACGTGCTGGGTTTCACCCTGATTCGCGACCTGGCCCCGGGCGAAGCGGTCTACATCACTGAAGACGGCAAGCTGCACACCCGCCAGTGCGCGACCAACCCATCCCTGACCCCGTGCATCTTCGAACACGTCTACCTGGCGCGTCCGGACTCGATCATCGACGGTGTCTCGGTCTACAAGGCGCGCCTGCGCATGGGCGAGAAACTGGCCGACAAGATCCTGCGCGAGCGTCCGGAACACGACATCGACGTGGTCATCCCGATCCCGGACACCAGCCGCACCGCGGCCCTGGAGCTGGCGAACCACCTGGGCGTCAAGTTCCGCGAAGGCTTCGTGAAGAACCGCTACATCGGCCGGACCTTCATCATGCCGGGCCAGGCCGCACGGAAAAAATCCGTACGCCAGAAGCTCAACGCCATCGAACTGGAGTTCCGCGGCAAGAACGTGATGCTGGTGGATGACTCCATCGTTCGTGGCACCACGTGCAAGCAGATCATCCAGATGGCCCGTGAAGCGGGTGCCAAGAACGTGTACTTCTGCTCCGCGGCCCCGGCCGTGCGCTACCCGAACGTCTACGGCATCGACATGCCGAGTGCCCATGAGCTGATCGCTCATAACCGTTCCACCCAGGACGTGGCCGACCTGATCGGCGCCGACTGGCTGATCTACCAGGACCTGCCGGACCTGATCGAGGCAGTGGGCGGTGGCAAGATCAAGATCGAGCAGTTCGATTGCGCGGTATTCGACGGCAAGTACGTCACCGGCGATGTCGACGAGGCCTACCTGAACAAGATCGAGAACGCGCGTAACGATGCGTCCAAGGCCAAGACCCAGGCGGTCAGTGCGATCATCGATCTGTACAACAACTGAGTCACGAACCGGCCCCGAGGGGCCGGTTTGCGTTTAACCGATTAAGGAGTGACAGCATGAGTCAGGATTGGGATGCCGGTCGGCTGGACAGCGACCTTGAAGGCGTAGCGTTCGATACCCTGGCGGTTCGCGCGGGTCAGCACCGTACACCGGAAGCCGAACATGGCGATCCGATTTTCTTTACCTCCAGCTACGTGTTCCGCACGGCCGCCGACGCGGCGGCGCGGTTTGCCGGCGAGGTGCCGGGCAACGTCTACTCGCGCTACACCAACCCGACCGTGCGGGCGTTCGAGGAGCGCATTGCTGCCTTGGAAGGCGCCGAGCAAGCCGTGGCGACGGCCACCGGCATGGCGGCGATCATGGCCGTGGTGATGAGCCTGTGCAGCGCCGGCGACCACGTGCTGGTGTCACGCAGCGTCTTCGGTTCGACCATCAGCCTGTTCGAAAAGTACTTCAAGCGCTTTGGCGTGGAAGTCGATTACGTGCCCCTGGCGGACCTGTCCGCTTGGGATGCGGCAATCAAGGCCAATACCAAGCTGCTGTTCGTCGAGTCGCCTTCCAACCCCCTGGCCGAGCTGGTGGACATCGCCGCGCTGGCGGAAATAGCCCACGCCAAGGGCGCCATGCTGGTGGTCGATAACTGCTTCTGCACCCCGGCGCTGCAGCAGCCGCTGAAGCTGGGGGCGGACATGGTGGTGCATTCGGCGACCAAGTTCATCGACGGCCAGGGTCGTTGCATGGGTGGCGTGGTGGCCGGCCGTGGCGAGCAGATGAAGGAAGTGGTGGGTTTCCTGCGCACTGCCGGGCCAACCCTCAGTCCGTTCAATGCCTGGGTTTTCCTCAAGGGCCTGGAAACCCTCGGCCTGCGTATGAAAGCCCATTGCGCCAATGCCCAGGCCCTGGCCGAGTGGCTGGAGCAACAGGACGGCATCGAGAAAGTGCATTACGCCGGTCTCAAGAGCCATCCGCAACATGACCTGGCCTTGCGTCAGCAACGCGGTTTCGGCGCGGTGGTGAGCTTTGAGGTCAAGGGGGGCAAGGAGGGCGCCTGGCGCTTCATCGACGCGACCCGATTGATTTCCATCACGGCCAACCTGGGTGACAGTAAGACCACCATCACCCACCCGAGCACCACGTCCCACGGTCGCTTGTCGCCCCAGGAGCGGGAGTCGGCGGGTATTCGTGACAGCCTGATCCGCGTTGCGGTCGGCCTGGAAGACGTGGCGGACCTGCAAGCCGACCTGGCCCGCGGGTTGGCGGCCTTGTGATCGAGCTGGCGACGCCGCCGAGCGGTACTCATGGCCGGGTTGCACTGGTTACGGGCGCCGCGCGGGGCATCGGCCTGGGCATCGCTGCCTGGCTGATCTGTGAAGGCTGGCAGGTGGTGCTGACCGACCTGGATCGCGAGCGCGGTTCCAAGGTGGCGAAGAGCCTGGGCGACAATGCCTGGTTCATCGCCATGGACGTGGCGGACGAGGCGCAGGTCGCCACCGGTATCGCCGAGGTGCTCGGACAGTTCGGACGGCTCGACGCACTGGTGTGCAACGCAGCCATCGCCGACCCGCACAACATCACCCTGGAAAGCCTGGACCTGGCTTATTGGAATCGGGTTCTGGCGGTGAACCTGGGTGGGCCGATGCTGCTGGCCAAGCACTGCGCGCCGTATCTGCGCGCCCACAACGGCGCTATCGTCAACCTGGCCTCGACCCGCGCCGCGCAATCGGAACCTGACACCGAAGCCTATGCGGCGAGCAAGGGCGGCCTGCTGGCCCTGACCCATGCCCTGGCAATCAGCTTGGGACCGGAGATCCGCGTCAACGCTGTCAGCCCTGGCTGGATCGATGCGCGAGACCCCTCACAGCGCCGTGCGCAGCCACTGACCGATGCCGACCATGCCCAGCACCCGGCGGGCAGGGTAGGCGCCGTGGAGGACGTGGCGGCGATGGTGGCGTGGTTGTTGTCGCGCAATGCCGGTTTTGTCACGGGGCAGGAGTTCGTGGTGGACGGCGGCATGACCAAGAAAATGATTTATGAGTGAGGCGGTTGCCGCCACCGCTTGAAACTGTTTTTGAAAAAACTCCAACCCTGCTATTGACTTAGCTTCGGTACCTGCGTAAATTTCGCGGCCTCAGCGAAGCAAAGGGTGATTAGCTCAGCCGGGAGAGCGTCTGCCTTACAAGCAGAATGTCGGCGGTTCGATCCCGTCATCACCCACCATGTTTTACGAGAGTCTTGCGAAAGCAAGACGGAAGCTGTCAAAAGCCTCCACCGACGCGCAGCGGTAGTTCAGTCGGTTAGAATACCGGCCTGTCACGCCGGGGGTCGCGGGTTCGAGTCCCGTCCGCTGCGCCATATTTTCCGAAGCAGGTTCGCCTGGTTCGAGATTCAAGCCTAAAGGTTTGGATCAGACGAGTTAACTGGACGCAAGTCCACAGCGATACGCAGCGGTAGTTCAGTCGGTTAGAATACCGGCCTGTCACGCCGGGGGTCGCGGGTTCGAGTCCCGTCCGCTGCGCCATATCTGCTTCGAGGCCCACTGAACGCCTTGAAGCTACGAAACAAGCGGCCTATGGCCGCTTTTTTCGTTTCTGGCTTCCATTGAATTCAGTACCCACCCCGATTTTTCAAGTCAGACATTCAAATACGCCGCCGGCGCCAGGCCGAGCGGCGTGCCTCGGCCTGCCTTCAAGAAAAGGCTTCGATCATGGATTTATGGGCCTCCACCACCGGTATCAGGAGGCTGGCATCGACTTTTTCCAGGGTGTCCTCCTGGGTATGGAACCAGCGATGTACGCCCAGCACCGCGAAGGCATTGAGGTATCCGCGCTCGATGATGCCCGACAGTTCTCCTTTGCCTTTCAACGCATTGAGGGGACGCTCCAGGCCCGGCAGACCGGCGAATACCCGTGTCGCCTTGTCCATGAGCGCAGGCGATACCATCAGCGCGCGTTGCGGGTCGGCGGAGGGAAGGAAGAAGGGCGTGTCCCGACTCGCCAGGTCGAGACAGTCGCGCGTAGCCAAGCCTGCGCCGATGTGGGTCCAGATCGCCGTGGCCTCTGGTGGCGGCGCGAGCGGCACGGCTTTGTGCATACCGGCAAAATCCATTTCATGGCCACCGGAATTGATGACACAGATCGAGTGGTCGGCAAAGCGCTTCGCTGCCCATTGGGCAAGATGCAAAAAAGCGGCAGTTCCCGTGCCGCGCTCGGCCACGCAGGAGAACCAGCCTGTGCGTGGCGTGGAAATGACCAACCATTTCTTGCCTGCCACTCTTCGTCCTATCAGGTTGACGGTGTCGCGCTGGCTTGCCTGGCCCGACACCGTCAGCGTGATGCTTCTGTCCTGCATGATTGCCGGTATCAATGACGGCAGGTCACTGGGGGCCATGACGACGATGGGCACATCGGTCATCGGTTTCAGTCGTGTATTGAGACCGACGATCCCTCCTGTCGGCCCGACCGGGACGATGACGATGGCGGCAGGAGCTGCCTTGACGGCGGCCTCAAGAAAACGCCCCGCCTGCCCCATGAACAGCGCCGCATGTTTGTCATGGGGCAGCACCAGTACCGCAATCTTTCCCGAAGCCTCGGGCGCCTGGGAGGGATCGTGGATCAGCACGGCCTTTGCAGTCAGGCCTGCCGTTGAAGTCGACACCACGACAGGTTGGGGTTTCACCTGGACTTTATGCCCTTCCCAGGCGAGCTCGGAACGCACCGTCTCGAAGTGCGGGAGCGACACGTTCTGCTCTTCAATGACGTACCCGGACGCTTTGAGCCGCGATGCAATCCAATCGGCTGTCCCACGGTCGCCTTTGCCCCCACTGCCTTTGTCGCCCAGCGCCGCGTGTTTCTCTAGGTCGCGTTGCAGTTGCTGCAGCAAGTCGTCGTGGGGCGTCGCCAGCGTCATCTCCTGCGCTTGTGCGATCGTGGCCAACGAGGCCAGCGCCAGCGAACTGCCCAGTAATTCCCGTCGATTCATCATCGCAATGGCCCCGTGATCACCAGAGTTTCCAGGTATAGGCGGCAATGAGCCGGTTTTCGTCCAGGTCTTGCGTCAGGCCATTGCCGGAGCGAAAGGTCGCATTCCGCCAGCGCAGGTCCAGGCCCTTGAGCGCGCCGCTCTGTATCACATAGGTGATGTCGGTATCGCGTTCCCATTCCGTTCCTCCACTGATCGTGCGACTTTCCACGCCTGTGCCTTTTACGTAACGCGTCATGAACGTCAACCCAGGGACACCCAGGGCTGCAAAGTCATAGTTGTAACGTACCTGCCAGGAGGTTTCGCCGATCTTGGTGAAGCTGTTGTAGGTGACCAGGTTCGCCACGTAGGGCGTGCCGGTTTCGATGACGGGAAATGCCGTATCCCCGCGCATTTTCTGATAGCCCACGGAGAATTTGTGCGCTGCAACACCCAGCGTGACGATGCCGTTGACGTTGCGGTTGTCGATGCGCCCGGCCTTGGCATTACCGGTATCGCGGCTGTCGAAGTAACGCAGGTCGCTGCGCAGGGTGATGCCTTCTCCCAGGGGCAAGGTGTGGATCAGGCCGGCAAATTGCTGGACATAAATATCGTCCAATTCGCCGTGATGGTAGCGCAGGGTAAGGTCCTTGGTCAGTGCGAAGTCGCCGCCTATCAAATCCAGATGGCTGGATTTCTGACCTGCATAACCGATGTCGTCGTTGCCGGAGGAATCGCGGGCATTGCCCTTGGTCAGGCGTCCGGTGGTAAAGGTCAGTCGGTCAATGGCATTGGAAGTCAGTAACCCGCCTGTGAACGTCGAGGGTAATAGCCGCATGTCGTTGTAGAAGGCCAGCGGGTTCGTGGGCATGAGGGTGCCGATCTTCAGCTCGCTCTTGGCGAAGCGCACCTTGGCGGTGGCGCCCAATTCACTGTAGTTGTCCACCGGCTCGTTGCTGTCAGGGCCGTAGGGCAACAGGCCTGAGCCGCGTCGTCCTGCGCCGGAGTCCAGTTTCACGCCCAGCTCAGCCAGTGCGTCCAGCCCGAAACCGACTGTGCCCTCGGTGTAACCGGACCGCAAATCCGTGATGAAACCCTGGGCCCATTCTTCGGCCTTGGACTGAGGCGCGTTGTCTTGCCGGAAGTCACGGTTCAAATAGAAATTGCGGGTGGTCAGCGTCGCGGTGCTGTCTTTCAGAAATTCCGCACTTGCTGGTTGGATGATGAGAAGCAGAACGCCGGCGGCCAGGGCAGCGCTGCGTTGTGACAGCTGTAAAAACAGGATCCTGATCATTGTTATTGGTCTCCAGGAATGCAATGGGACGAAATTTGGGCGCACGTCTTCCAGGCCGCGGTGTCTGCCGCGGCGGCGTGACGAATCGCTGGGTGCTGAAGCCTGGACGTCAGGCTTGGGAGGTATCCGGTACTGACTCGGCGGTTGAAGGCTCGTCTTTCTCAACCAGCCGTCCTATGACGAACGCGCAGACGGTGAGCAGGGCAGGGCAAATAGCCAAGACCAGGAAGCTTTTCACCACCGGCAAGCCGCTGTTGAGCACGTAGGCGCCGAGCAGGGGGCCGAGGATCGAACCGATCTTGGCCATTGACGTGGCCCAGCCGGTGCCATTGGCGCGAATGGCGCTGGGATAGAAGACCCCGGCAATGCTGAGGATGCCGTAATGGGAGCCTTTGACGAACACGGCACCCGCCAGGCTCAGCATCAGGAACGCGGTGCCTTGCATGCCGGTAATGCCAAGTACCAGCAGGAAGGGCAAGGCGAGCAGCGGATAGATCATCACCATATAGGGCCCGCGGGTATCGACGAAGCGCATCATCACCAACCCCGCCATCGCACCGCTGAACGACGCGATCGAACTGACCCACGACGCGGTCGCGCGATCGAATCCTGCGTATTGATAGACCAGCGGGCTCCAGGAGGCGAGGAAGTACATGGCCATGGAACTGGCGGAGTAGCCCAGCCAGATCATCGGTGTGATCCATTTCAAGCGGCCGATGAACAGTTGGCTGACGCGGAAGGCCTTGTGGCCGATGTCCGGCTCGTCCAGCAGGACGAATTGGTCACCGGGGCGCACATCCAGATTCGGGTCCATGCGCTTGAGAATGGCCGCGATTTTTTCCGGCGACTTGCGCTTGCTCGCCAGGAAGCGAACCGATTCGGGCAAGGTGAACAGCAACAGGACCCAGGCGATCAGCGTCAGCGTGCCGCCGAACACGAACACGCCTTGCCAACCGACGTGCGGCGCCAGCCATACCGTCAGTGGGCCGGCTATCGCACTGCCAAGGCTGAAGCCAACCATGATCACGGTGACGACCGTGGAGCGATAACGCTTGGGGACAAACTCAATGTTCAACGCCCAGCACAAGGGCAGCATGGCACCCAGGGCAAAGCCGTTGAAAAAACGCAGGACCATCAGCGATTCATAGCTGTCGGCCATGACAAACAGCAGCGTCAGCAGCCCAAACGCGCAGTTTGAAAACAGTATTGTGGGGCGGCGACCGATGCGGTCGCCGAGATAGCCGAAGAAGAACCCCCCAAGCATCATTCCCAGCAGACCGATGGAGAAGATTTCACCCAGTTGAATCTTGTCCAGGCCGACTTCATCGGCGATGTAGGAGGCCGTGTGCGAGAGCACCAGCAAATCGAACCCGTCCAGGAAAGTGATCAGGACTGAGACCAGAATCACCACGTAATTGAAGCGTGACAATTTGCGACCTTCGATAAGCGCCGCGACATCCAGGGTGCGTGACTGTGACATGTACGTTCTCCACTGCATTTTTTATTCTTGTTGGAGTGGCGCCCGCGTTCGCACGACGGTCGCATCGAACTGCTCGAAAACTCTATTTCAGGTTGAACGCAAGCCGCTCACGCAACGCATGGGCGGGTATATCGGCCAGACGGCCGCCAGGGCCCGCGAGGTCCAAGGCATGGGCGGCCGCGGCGCCCATCGCGATGCACGGCCCCATCACGCGAACACTCGACAGCGCGGCCGCGTCGGCATCGATACAGCGACCGGCGACCACCAGGTTGTCACTGCCTTCTGGGAGCATACTGCGCAGCGGCACGCTGTGGATGTGATCGTCGCCGAAGGGCTCCCATTGATAGCCGCTGGTATTGCCGTGCAGCTCCACCGGCCAGGAGGTGCGTGCCACCGCATCCGGGAATATCGTGGCGGCCCGTACTTCATCCGCCGTCAGATGATGCAGCCCGACAATCCAGCGCGTCTGGCGAATGCCTGGCAGCGCATACGACCGTACCCTGGCCTTGCCATAGGCCTCGGGATATTCCGCTTTGAGGAACTCGATCACCTGCTCCACCTGTTGACGCCCGGCGATGGCGACATGGGACGCGGCAACCGGGTCCAGGGGCGTTTCGATGTGGGTCATGTTGAAGGCCGCCGTACCCCGACCGGGAAACTGGAAGAACAAGCCATCGTCGCGCTCGATGCCGTAGTGCTTGGCTTTTTGCTTGACCCGTTCGGTGAATTGCGCGCGGGTTGGCAGGTGTGCTTCATCGATGTGTTCCAGCACGAACATTTGAGTGCCGTAGATTGGCGTATCCGGTTCACGGCAGGCAAACCCGGCATTCCAGACCAGGGCTGCGTCGCCACTGGCATCGACAAACCCGTCGGCCGCCACGCGTACGTCGCCGTAGCGGGTGGCCAATTCCACTTCCAGGACCCGCGCGCCTTCGCGCACCACGTCACGCAATACCGCGCCGAGCACCACGGTGATGCCAGCGTCGAGCACCTTTTGACCCATCCAGCGGCCGAGGGCGACTTCGTCGTAGTAGACCACGGTGGTCAGCGGGCCGATGGCCTGGTGAAGGTCGCCCGAAGCCCCCAGGTCGCGAAGGATGCCGTCGGCGATGCCGTGGGTCAGCAATTGACGGTTCGGGCCATTGGAGAACAGGCCGCAGAAGGTGCCGATGATCGAGCCGACCGCTTGGCCGCCCAGCATCGGCAGGGCGTCGAACAGCACCACGCGCTTGCCGAGGGCGGCGGCTTCGAGGGCGGCGGAAATACCGGAGATGCCGGCGCCGGCGATGCAAACGTCGGCCTGCAGGCGTTGAGCGGTAGGAGCGCTGGTGCGGCGCACCGTACGAATAACATGAGCCATGACATTACCTTTGGGTGAAAAAAGGGCGGCCGAGCCCGAAACCGTGGCCCGGAAGTCGCGGTGGAGGTTGTTTCGGCGAGTACTTGTGAGCTACGACGGGTCTGGCGGTCGCGCCGTCCCGTCAGGCGGTTGGGCTATGGGTTGGGTTGAGCGTGATTGTCGCGGAGTCACTTCGACGATCCCGGCGTCGGCGTCGACGCGAACCCAGTCTCCGGTGCGGATCCGGCCCAGCGGGTCCTCGGTGAAGTCGGTCATGGCGGGTGCGTGCACGACGACGGCCCCCAGGCCCATTTTCGCGGTCATTTCATTGAACAGCAGGGCGCCGGGGGCGACGCCGGCGAGACGCGCGATATGGAACTGCGAGGACCAGCCGGACGAACCCTTGGCGCCGGGGAACACCAGGACCTTGCCCGCAAAACTGATGCCCTTGAGTTCGTGGCGCGTCTCGATGACGGTGCCGCTGCGCGGGTCGATGCCGCCCCAGCCGGAGATGCGCTCATGGGTCACCAGCGCTTCGCCTTCGAAGCATCCGCCGACCACCTTGCGGCCTTTGAGCGTAAAGGGAGTATTCATTTCAGACCTCCTTTCCAACGCCCTTCGATGGCCGCCTGGACGCAGTCGGCGGTGCTACCGAACCATGCCTGGATGCCCATGATCGCGGGCAGGTAATGGGCCTGTTTGGCCGAGTCCACGGCCGCGACCCGGGTGCCTTTTGGAATCACCTTGCCAATCGCCGAGCAGGTATCCGTCATCACGTGTCCACCCGCCTGCTCGATGATGCGTGTATAACCGGCGACATCGGCCAGGTGCTTGATCGATGCAGCGGTGAATAGCCAGAGTTCCGTATTCGGGCTTAGGCGTTGTCCTTCGAGCAGTTGGCAAACTTCCCAGATCTGTTCGAGGCTGTAGTGCGGGCAGCCGAGCATGACGAAATCGATCTGCGCGTCTCGCGCCGTGATGTTGACTTGTTCGTAGGCCCAGCGTCGTTCGGCTTCACCGAAACGCAAAATCGCTGAAGGCCGGGACCCGCCCAATGCTTGCTCGCGGGTTCGCGCCTCGGGGGTGATGCCCACCAGGTGGTACATCTCCACGCCACCGCTGGAAGCGGCCGCCGCGCCGAAGTGCTTGAGACGCGCCAGGTTGGGCTGATGTGTCACGCCTTCGATGACCGGGATGCGATCCTGGACCTGTTCACCGACCCAATAGCCGAGCAATCCCCAGTCGGCCGTGGTCGTCACGGCGATATCAAGATGGACCAGGTGGCTAGCGCGACGATTCTCATCGAGATGAAGTCCCCAATAAGGGATCTTGCCCGTGAGCATGGCCGCGCCGGTGCTTTCCCGGCCTTCTGCGTTGGTGCGAGCGCCGAGTACCGAGTTGATGTAGATGACGGCCGAGGACTCCATCCAGGCGCAATGTTCGCCTTTCACCGGCACGTTTCCCACCTGGTAGGGCGTGCACGTGTTCAAGGGCTGCACGCCCAAGCTGCTGCTGTAGGCCTGGCCTGTCTCGTAGATACGCACGACGTCTTTGGAAATGCCCTGGCGTTCGGCGTGTCGCGGGTCGATCCCCTGTTGCAGGTGGCTGCTGAATACCTTGACCTTGGGGATCTCGATCACTTCGGCGCTGTCGAGATTGAACTCGCTGAACACGGCGTCCATGCCGCCTTCACGCTCGGCGTACTGACGTAAAAACGGCGTTGTGGCGCCGATGGTCCCGGCCACGTTGCGGGTGTCCACCAGGTATTGCGCACCCAGGGCTTCGCCATAACGTACCAGCAGGTCCATGGCCTTCTGCACTGCCGGGCCTTGATCGCCGGCGAGCATGGCTTTTTCGTCGTCGAGCAATTTCATCAGTGCGATTCCCGCTGGTCGGTGTGGTCGACCGGCTTGATCAATACGGCGCCGTGCTCCATGGCTGAAACGCTGTTGCGGTAGATATCCAGCCACCCCCCGCCGAACTGTGGTGCCTTGGGCTGCCAACGGCCGCGGCGGGCCTGCATTTCGGTGTCGCTGACGGCGGCATTCAGGGTGTGCAGGTCCAGGTCGATGTCGATGATGTCCCCGTCTTCTATCAGCGCCAATGGGCCACCGACAGCGGCCTCCGGCGCTACTTCAGCCACCACCAGCCCTTTGCAGACCAATCCCGAAAGATGACCGTCGGTCAGCATGGCCACGTGGTCGCCGAGCCCGGCGCCGTCAATGGCGAATACCACTTTCGAGGCGCCACCGCCCATGGCCGGGCCGCCACGCACTCCGGCACCACGCATGACCACCACATGGCCAGGCTGTATGCGTCCGTCCTGCAAGGCGTCGATGGCGTCGGCGGAGCGCTCGAAACAGATCGCGGGGCCTTTGAAGCGACGCATCTTGTCTGGGTCGATGCCATATTTGACGATGCCGGCCTGGGGCGCGATGTTGCCGCGCAGCATCACGATCGCCGGCTGGATGGCGAAAGGGTTGTTCAGCGGGCGGATCACCTCGTCGTCGCTGGGGGTGACACCTTGCAGGTTTTGCGCGAGTGTCTTGCCGGTGACGGTCAGTGCATCGCCGTGCAGCAGCGGTTCCAGACGCTTGAGCAGCCCACGCCCGCCGCCTGCGGCTTCCATCTGCTCGATGCTGTGCTGGCCCACCGGCCGCACGCCAACCAGGACGGGCACTTGTTTACCCAAGTTCCTGAAGAGCTGGTAGACGTCCACGTCGACCCCACCTTCGGCAGCCACCGCCTGCATGTGTTTGATGGTATTGACCGAGCCTCCGGCGGCAAGCATGGTCGCCACGGCGTTGGCGAAGGCGCCCGGGGTGAGGATGTCGCGGGGTTTGAGGTCCTCCGCGACCATTTCCACGATGCGTTTGCCGGCCTGGTCCACGAAATCGAACATTTGTGGGCTGTTGGCCGCGATGGGTGCACTGCCGGGCAAGGCCATGCCCAGGGCTTCACACACCAGATGCATGGAGTTGGCGGTGCCCATGCCCGAGCAGACCCCCGGTCCCTTGATGGCATTGCGGGTCATGCCCACCAGCTCTTCGACGGGGAGTTTACCGGTGACGACGTGCATGGAGCTGATGAACACATCTTCAATGTCGACGTGCTGGCCGTTGTATTCGCCGCTGGGCTGATACCCACAAATCACGATCAGCGTTGGAATATTCAGTCGAGCCGCGGCCATGAGTTGGCCCGGCACCGTTTTATCGCAGGAAGCCAGGCAAATCATGCCATCGAGCTGTGCACCCTCTACCGCCACTTCGATGTCGTTGGTGATGAGATCGCGGGCGGCCAGCATGTAGGCACCCCCGGCGCCGGCCCCGGTGATGAAGTCACTGGGCGCTGCGGTGCGGACCTCAAAGGGCAGGGCGCCGGCATCGCGTATCGATTGCTTGATTCTGTCGGCGATGCCATCCAAGTGGCTGAAGCAGATCGCCAGGTTCGACGAGGAGTTGACGATAGCGATCTTGGGTTTCTCCAGCTCGCTTTCGTCGATGCCCAAAGCACGCCATTGGGCCGCGCGAACGGCCCATAAGTAAGACCCGTGTGGGAAATTGCTGCGCAGCTTCTTGGGCATTGTGGGCTCCGTTTATTGTTATGTGGGGCTGCCGAACTGGTTAATCGAGTTAACCATCTTGTACCGAGTCTAGGCTTCGACCTAGAATCTGAAAACCTTATTTTGCTTATAGATAAAATCCAAAATATGGATATCAAAGACGTCGACCTCAACCTGCTGAAAATCTTCGATGCGTTGCGCAAAAAACAGAGCGTGACCCTGGCCGGCGATCTCATGGGCCTCAGCCAGCCGGCCATGAGCTTCGCCTTGTCAAAGTTGCGGGCGTTGTTCGATGACCCTCTGTTCATCCGTACTTCCCGGGGCATGCAGCCTACCGCCAGGGCTCTGGAAATTGCCGAACCGGTGCAGCGAATCCTGGAGATGGTCAGCAGCGAGGTGTTGCCGTCGACCGGGTTTGTCGCCGAGCACGCCGAACGCCAATTGGTGCTGTGCATGTCGGACATTGGTGAAATGGTGTTCCTGCCTCGCTTGATGCGCATGCTCGACAAAAAAGCGCCGCGGGTGCGGATTCGCACCCTGGCCTTGTCCTCCGAACAACTGGAAGAGGGGTTGGACGCTGGCGAAGTGGATGCGGCGATCGGCTATTTCCCGCGCTTGCTCAACACCTCTATCCGGCATCGTGCGCTGTACCGCCATTCATTCGTATGCATCGTGCGTAGCGACCATCCTACGATCGGCGCCAGCATGAGCGCCGAACAGTACCAAGCCGCTGTGCATGTCGCGGTCCAGGCGGAGGGGCGGGGCATGGACGTGCTGGACCGTGAGTTGGCTGCCCACGGCATTTCACGTCGGGTGCGTTTCAGCCTGCCACGGTTCATGGGCGTGCCTTTCCTGGTGGCGGAGTCCGATATGATCGCCACTGTTCCCCTAGCGGTGGGCCGGCGGTTCGCCGAGATCACGGATGTGCGCCTGGTCCCGCTACCTTGGGATCTTGGCGGTTATGACATCCATCTGTATTGGCATACGCGTTTCCATCATGATCCGGCGAATCGATGGTTGCGTCAGTCCTTCATTGAATTGCTTGGTGATTTTTTTCCTGGCGAACAAGGGGGCGACTCGATGCCCTGATGGCGGGTTACGAGCGGGAGCGAGCCCATGGCCAGGGCGTTCGCGCCCGTCGGGTTTGGGTGGAACGCCAGGGCGAGCCTCAGAATCCCAATCTATCCCGCAGCCCGTAATACCAAGCCCCCATCGCCGCAAACGGCGTGCGCAACAGTTGCCCACCAGGGAAAGGGTAGTGGGGCAGGTCCGCAAACGCATCAAAACGCTCAGCCTGACCTCGCAGCGCCTCGGCCAGGACCTTGCCCGCCAGGTGCGTGTACGTCACGCCATGGCCGCTGCAGCCTTGGGAATAGTAAATGTTATCCCCCAGCCGCCCGACCTGCGGAAGACGTGACAGCGTCAGCAGGAAATTTCCGGTCCAGGCGTAATCGATCTTCACATCCTTGAGTTGCGGGAACGCCTTGAGCATCTTCGGCCGAATGATCGCCTCAATGTTCGCCGGATCCCTCGCGCCATACACCACACCGCCACCGAAGATCAGGCGTTTGTCGCCCGTCAGCCGGTAGTAATCGAGCAGGTAGTTGCAATCTTCGACGCAATAATCCTGGGGCAGCAGACGATGAGCCAGCTCATCGCCCAGCGGCTCGGTGGCGATCACCTGGGTGCCGCACGGCATGGATTTGGCCGCCAGCTCCGGCACCAGATTGCCCAGGTAAGCATTGCCCGCCACGATAATGAACTTGGCCCTGACCTTGCCCTGTGGCGTATGCACGACGGGGCTGGCACCACGCTCGATGCGCACCGCTGGCGATTGCTCATAAATCACCCCGCCCAGCGACTCCACAGCCGCCGCTTCGCCCAGGGCCAGGTTGAGTGGATGAATATGCCCGCCGCTCATATCGAGCATGCCACCCACATACTCATCGCAAGCCACCACCTCGCGAATACGTCGCTGATCCAGCAGCTCCAACTGGGTATGGCCGAAACGCTCCCATAAACGCTTCTGCGACTCCAGGTGGCCCATCTGTTTAGCGGTGAGGGCGGCGAATACACCGCCGTCCTTCAAATCACACTGAATCTGGTACTTCGCCACCCGCTCGCGAATGATCCGCCCACCCTCGAACGCCATATTGCCCAGCAACTGCGCCTGTTGAGGGCCAACACTACGTTCGATCACATCAATGTCACGGCTGTAACTGTTAACGATCTGCCCACCGTTGCGACCCGAAGCCCCAAAACCCACCTTGGCTGCCTCAAGAACGGTGACCTTAAAACCGTTTTCCAGCAAAAACAGTGCAGAAGACAGCCCGGTGTAGCCGGCACCAATCACGCACACATCGGTTTCGACGTCGTCCTGCAGGGCCGGGCGCGCCGGAACCGGATTGGCCGACGCGGCATAATAGGACGCTGGGTAGGATGTGTTCGCCATTCTGCAACCTCTGTTTTATATTTTTTACGAATGCGTCGATCCTACCCGAGATAAAAATTGGCCGCCAGCCACCGCAAAATCTTCGTCGCATTGGCGAAATTAAATATTTTGCATATTCATAGGGTTAGGTGAAAAAAAGGTGTTGACACCCCTTCGGAATTCCGTAGAATGCCGCCTCACAGCAGGCACGTAGCTCAGTTGGTTAGAGCACCACCTTGACATGGTGGGGGTCGTTGGTTCGAGTCCAATCGCGCCTACCAAACAAAATCCGCTCTGCTGGGCGGTCTAGAGGGGTTACCGGAAACGGTAACCCCTTTTTGCTTTCTGCCATTTGCAAAACTTTTGCAAAACTTTTGCAAAACTTTTGCAAAACCCCCACCTCAGAACGCCAATTCGGCGCCCACTTCGACGTATTCAATCGTCTTGTCTCCATGCCCCTCCTGATAGTGCTTGGTCATCTTCTCGTCCGCGTGTCCCATCAAGGCCTGGATGTATTCCATTGGGAAATTCTGCTGCTCATAAAGCCAGGCGCCTAAAGCGCGGATCTCGTGAAAAGTGGGGCGCTCACCGACCGGGACATGATCGTAGGCGTGGGCTGCATCCCGAGCCTTGCTGAACTCCTTGGTCAGATAATCCGGCGTCACCGACGTCCAGTGGTCTTTGGCGTCGATTTGCTCCCTGCGCCTGGCCTTGGGTTTGTAGTGGATCAAGTACGGCGACGCGATCGGTGAGCGAAGGCACTCACCTACTACCTCCCGCAGCGCGGCCCCCATGGTTATTTTCAGGTGCACCGGGTTGTCGTAGCCCTGGGTTTTCCCTGGCGATACGGTCAGCGTGTTCTGGCCCATATCTGCAGCAGATTTCAGCCAGGTCACGATGTCCTCCCGCCGCTGAAGGCTGGTCAGGGCAAGGCGGATGGCTCGCTTCAGCCACGGTGGTGTGGTGCCGGCATCGATGATGAGCTTCAGCCCCTCGACTGTGTGCCGCTGGCGCTTCTTCTCCGCTTCTTTTTTCACAAGGGTCAGCTCGGCGTTGTTACGCTCGGCCAGGCCCTTGGCCACGGCGAAGGCGAAGATCTGCACCCATAGCCCCCGGTGCTTGGTGTAGGCGTTGTTGCTGAACTGGTCCAGATATTCAGCCATGGCGAGCACATCCATCTGCCCAATCAGCCGGTCACCAAGATCCTGCCGATATCGCTCAAGCTTGAACTTGATCTCTTCCAGGGTTCGCGCCGCGTAGCCTTTGTCCACAACCCATTCATCATGGAAGCGCTGAAGCAGGTTGCTGACAGTGGGCAGGCGATCGCCTGTTAGCAGAGTGAGCAGGGCACCGTCGTCGACGACCAGCGCGGCGAGTTTGAGGTTGGCGGCCCGGGCCAGTTTGATTGCCTCCTCCAGGGGGCGGTTGATGCTGGTCATCAACCCTGTGATCGGGTTGCGGTACCGCCAATATTTCCCGTTGGGGTAGAGGTTTGGCGGCAGCTTCCTATTTTTGAGCGTGCGCGGCCGAGCAGCCATCAGCCAATCTCCATCATCTGAGCCAGGAGAGGGTCATTCGAACCCATCACCGCCGCCTGGATGTCCACGAAATACATCCCTCCCTTTACCTCTCCAACCACTTCGCCTTCCTCAATCCATTTTTTCAGTTGCTGCACGCTGGGCTTGCCGCCGGCGTACCGCAGTTTCCGATACTCGCTCACCTCCATGAGGCGGGGGAGCTTTACCGTGATCTGGGCAATGACTTTTGCCATGATGATGCTCCGTGCCGCGCGTGGCGGCAGAAGGTGGTGGTCAGTTGGTCGGTGTGGCGGTGAAGTCCATGCCGAGCTTCCAGGCGATGTAACAGCGGGTCAGTGCCTCGGGAGGCGATCCAGAAAACCCGACATGCCCAAACTCTTTCGCCTCGAACTGCGCGCCATGGGCAAATAGGGTCAAGATTCCTGCTTCAGCCATTTCCTGGATAAGGATCCCTGCCTCACCGAGGTGTGAGTCGGGGCGAAACGGGAACGGCTCACCCCCCGGGCCAGTGTCTCGGTACAGGCAAGGTCCAGAGGCGTAGAGCTTGATTTGCCGCCTCTCTTCAATTCCCTGGGCGCGGGCTGCCCACAGCGCCAGATCGGCGCCTCGAAGAACTTGGATAGATGATTTCTCACGCATAGGAATACCTCGCCCGCCGTTCACCGGCAGGCATGTAGGGGGAGTGGGGTTAGGAGATAGTGGTCGGGCCAAAGCCGCAGACGGTCAAAGTCTCATCAACTTCTTTTATAACCCTGAACTGGAGCGTCACGGCCCGCTGGGTGGAGAGGTTGAAATAGTCCCAATATCTGACTACCCACTCAGCCATTTCCTTGTGCCGCGGCCCGACGACTGCCCCGTAGATTCCGCAGGCTCCCAGATACCCCATGAACTCATCGATGTTCAGGTAGGGCCTGACCTCGTGGTCATCGATGTCAAGCATCCGCTCAAACAGATCAGCCATCTGCGTCAGGGAATCGCGGAAATGCTGACTGGTCACGAAGTGCTTTTTATAGAGAGCCCATACCTTGAGAGTCAGGCCGCCGGCATTGAAAGCCGGCCATGCTTCGTCCTCGACTTTCAGATTGGCCGGGTCAAATGCGATTTTGACGATCATGGCCTCGGCCCCCTGTACACCAGCCAGGCCATGTAGAGCAGGGGGAGGATCATGGCTGAACCCTCTTGAACTCGACGACCCAGACCCAGGGGTTAGAGCGCCACGATTCCTCGCCGTTGATCGACTGCCAGAGCCCGGCGAACCCATGGATCACCGCCTCTTTGCATTCGAACCGGCTCGGCGCAGTTTCGAGGTACTGTTGGCACATCGCGGCATCAACACCTTCGGCTTGCGCCTGGTCGCCGCTGATGTCCTGCAATCGCTCGACGCGTACGTCGGTGATCTCCAGCAGGATGCGGCTCACCCAGCGCGGCATGTGGATCGAGGGCCGGGTTTTCCCTGGCGTGATCATCGAACATCCGGTCTGCCGAACAGCCCCGTTTGCTGGGTACAGGATCGGTTCGCCCTGGCTCAGGTCTCGCGGTGCAATTGCATTAACCTGAGCGTCAACTACCCAGGCCTCGCGCACCCAGAGTCGGTCGCCGCGTCGGCCATATGGGCAAGGTGCGTACTCTTCCAACTCCTTGGCGCACTCTGCCTCGGTCGATCCAAATACGCAGAAACCATAGCGCGGGTCTCGCTGGCCTATTGCGCTCCAGCGCTGCCGATCGCCAACCGGAATGGCTTTATCCTCGGTAGGTATCTGGAAGCCTTTCACTGCCCGCCGCGTTACCGTCTTCCGCCCATCCAGAATGGCGCGCACCATCGGCGCCGAGAACAGGATCGGTCGTTCCTTGATCTGGCTCATGGAGTCACCTTGTGTCGAACCCACACGCAGATCGGGCCGTCGTCGGCGTCATGGATCGAGAAGATGAACCAGCCTTCGCCGGCGGGAGGCGTCGGCTGCCAGGCCGAGCAGTCAGGTATGCCATTCGCGAACCAGGATTCTTGCAGGTCTTCCGGGGCGTCGTTCTCGAAGTCACGTTCGCGCACCTCAAGACCCCTATCGGTGAACCATGCATATGGGATCAGTTCGTCATCAGTGGACGGCCACTCTGGGTGAGTCCAGAAACCAAACTCGTCGCGCTGGACGGGTGCCGGCTGGATCAAAACGGTTTCTTCGGACATGCGTATCTCCATCCCGCCACATGGGCAGGCTTGATAGGGGATCGGCGCATCAGCTTGCGGCGGTACAGGGGCGGCCCGCTCCAGTCCCTGGCACTCATCGAGCCAAGCCCGGCGCGATTGCTCCCGGTCAGCCAGTTGCGTTTCCAGCTCGTCGTTGCGCTGGTCTGCCGTGGTCAGGCGCTGTTGCAGGGCGTCACGCGCCTTTATTGCCTGGTCATGCTTTTGGCGCCAGTGCAGTACAGCCTCAAGCTCTTCGGCTGCAGTTACGGCAGGTTTCCCGCTCATGCGGCGCTCGATCATTTGCCAGACTGTCTCGTGCTCCGGCCAATCCTCTTCAACAACCACCGCGTTGACCAAGGCTTTTCCAAAGTGCGCGATGCGGAATATCTGTTCGCTGCGGCTCATGTTGTCGCCTTGATCGTTTGCTAATTTGCTTAGCTTGACGACCAGGTAACGGTCTTCGCGTTGAAAGTCACTCATCCTGCGATCTCCATCGATACCAGATCATGGGCATTCACAACCCGCATGCCGAGCTCGCGTGCGATGTGCACCTCGAGCCGGGCGCCTTTCGAGTTCTCCCAGTCGGGCAGAACCGCCACCATCCCGCACAGGCCCAGGCGGGTCAGGTCGTAGGCCATGTAGTCGGCCCAGTCAGCTCCGTCGACGATGCCGTGCTCTGCGGGGTTCTCCACGACGTAGCCGCGAGCCCGGAGCTGGGCGGCCATTGTGTTGAAGGCGGGGAAGTTGAAGTCTTCGAAGCCGGTCATGGGACCGGCCAGGTACAGACGGTTGGCCCGGGCGGCGGCGAGGGTGACGCTGGCCTTGGCCAACTGCACGCCGCGGTTCATGCCCATCGCATAGGCCTGGTCCTGGAACGCAATGAGCTGATCCGCAAATCGTTCAGAATGCTGCTGGTGCAGGTTTTCAATGGCGTGGCGATCGTCTGGGTGGTTGCGGTTTTCTGCGAGCATGGGGAGTCCTTACCGGGCCAGGCCCGGGCTGGGGAGGAAGGGGGGTTGCTTTGGTGCGATCGGGGGGCTATATATTGGTTGTGAGGTTGGGAAACCTCACCGCAGGTTTTGACATTCAACTGGCGTTGGTGTACAAGATCGCGTTCTAAAAATCGATGAGAGGGAACAGCATGCAGCCAGTAATCCGTCGTGAAGAAGAATGGGTATAACCCGAATAATTAGCGTTTGACCGTGTAATAGATGCCCCTCTCCGAGGGGCATTTTTTTGGGGAATTAAATGGAATTTCACAGTTTCGCCAGACGTAATGAAAAATATCTATGGGTAATATTTTTTGCTACAGTATTTATTGCTTTGAGCTTAATGAAGTTTGAACGCATTTACGCGTTTCTGAAAATCAATCCGACGTTACTATTTTTGTCTGTAACGGCTCTCATGGCTTATAAAAGCTATTTCAGCCAAAGGCACCTAGCTGTAGCAAAAAATACAATTGATTTTCAGACCAGTTTTCACAGTTCTGATGATGTTAAAAAAGCGACGAGCTACTTCCTTCAGGTAATAAAAACACTTAGTACTGAGGAAGTCGAGGATCTTGCCAGAAAGGAACGGAGTCAAGAGGATGGAGCAAAAAGTGCGCGAGAGTTGCTGAACTCTTGGGAACGTGTCGCCGTTGCGGTTCGAAACAAAGTTTATGATGAGGAGATGCTATTTAATACCTATTCGGGTTTTCTCATCACTGTCTGGCAGGATCTATCGCCCTATGTTAGAAAAAAACGGTTAGAAAATCCGAAATTTTTCGTTGAAGTTCAATGGCTTGCTATTCGTTGGCGAGCACGTAAAGAAGACAAGTTGGCCCACAGACAAATCAGAGATTTAATTAAGCTTCTGGATAAAGCAGAACGGTTGCTGGACAGCTAGAATCAACCGTGGCTTGTCTAGCCTAGCTGACGGATATGGCGGACTTGAGCAGATACCCTCTGTTCTGTACGCAGACAGGCGCTGACTCATTTACGGACCGGCTACGGACCGCGACATTCGAGGTGGTGAGCTCTTCGATTCATCGGTTCCGACGGAATTGGCCAGCACTTTGCGTTAGGAAAGTTCTAGTTTTGGCTTCTTGCTCAAAGTGTTCTCCAATGAAGGCGCCGCCCTCCGTGAGCTAGGGTGGCAATTTGATAGTTGATGGGATTGAATAGAGTAATTTTGCGAATGGACGAGGCAGGTTATGCAGTTTGCTCGAGGACTACGGATTCTCGGTGTCGCGACGTTGTTGGTGACAGCTGGGTGCAAGTCGTACACAGAAAAGGCGGCAGAAGGACTGCCAAACTCTCAAACGGCCGGGATCCGGGCGATTGAGAGAACGCTCACGATCGCCAGCGTGGACGGGGCAGATACTCTCTATGCGCTGTATACGCAGCGGACGGAATATCGATTGACAGCGGGGCACCACCGCTTAGAAGTAAAAAAGTGGACAGGGACCCGGGCGACACGACCGATTTTTCGAGACGTTAACCTGATCGCTGGTCGGGAGTACGGCCTCAAGTCTGTGCCAAGTGAAGACTGGTGGGACTTTAAGCTTGAGGATTTGGAAACAGGTCAACGTGTAGACAGGCCAGTCAACCCTTAAAGCCACGATGCGCTTTCCCCCTCCGTGACCGGTGGTGGCAATTTGGTTTGGGTTGGGGTTTGATGGTGCGATTAATCAAGAAGGTGCGCACATGAAACTAAAGGAGCGGGGGGCGCTATTTGCCGGTTTAACTCTGCTGAGCGTTTGGATTGCATTGCTCGGCACGTCGTTGCTATGGATGGTGGTTGGCATCTGCAAGTATTACGGCATGGATCTCAAGGGCGGCGATTGGGTGCAAGCCGCCGCTTCACTAACGGGGGTTGGTGCAGCTATCTTCATTGCTAACTCTCAACTACGACGTGATGCCTCGGCAGAGAAAAACAGAAAGAAAGTTGCCTTAGCTGCATTAGTGAAAATGGCGGAAGTAGCAGGGGTTGAAGTAAATCAACTATATTTAAATGCATCGCCAAACAGTAGAAGCCCGATGCATCTGGAGCGCGTCCGAAGCATGGAGAGATCATTCATGGCAGTGGACATACTCAATCTCCCTGATGCCCGGATGGTTGAACATGTCCTGCAAATTCGCAGCATGCTGGAGTATTCAGCCCAGCAGATGGACCTTGCACATAATCTAATTGATAAGGACGCCGCTCATAGAGCATGGGAGTCGTTGGTCGCTGCCCGTATTCTTATTAATGGTGCATCATTGAATCTTCGGCGATTGGCCGAATGATGGCGTCGCCAGGATCTTTCGCAATCTCGGCCATGCTCTTCTCGTAAAGTGCTAACGACACCTTTTCTGGTATCTCATAAGGTGGCGTGACACAGCGAAGCATCTTGGCCTGCGTTTCAAAGTCGGCGGCTATCAGGTTCCGCAGCAGGTTCTGATACACCTCCTGCTGGTTGTTGAAGCCGTGAACCTTCATGACTCTCTGAAGGTCCGTCTTGAACACCCCGGCCACCTCAACCGTGAACTTCCCGATGCCCAGGGCAGCATTCTTTGCGGCCGCCTTCTCGCGCTTCTTCTTTTGCTTGATGGCTTCCGCCGTCGGCTGCTGTTCTTCGGCCATGGCCTACCTCTTCAATTCCGCTGGCCGGCAGCGCCAGCCATGTTTGCCGCCGCCGCTGGCGCACCTGGTTGTTGATCCGTCTCATGAAGGCTCGGCGAACGTGAAGCCGTTTTCGCTGGCGATGAGCTGAACGCGCTTGATGTGCATCTTCAAAGCGCTGGCTGCTTCGCTGACTGTCTTGCCAGCCTCGGCCTGCTCTCGTACTGCTGGCGCCAACTTGTCCCGCTGGGTCCGCAGCTTGGCGTGGTGAGCGGTGGTGCCGAAGAAGGGCGCCTCTGCGTTCACGCCGCTTTCGATCTGCTGGATGGTCTTCCCGCTGCCGAAGAACTGATCGAGCTTCTGATTCAGGTCCTGGATGATAGCGTCCCGCGGGTTGGGCATCGGTTCGCCGATCATTGCCTGCCACCCGAGAGCGAGACCTTGATGCCATCAGCACGCGCCTCCAGCACCTGGGCAAAGTTGACGGCTGCCTTCCAGGTCCAGCGGAAGCCCTTGGTCAAGCCGGTGGAGCGTTCAACGATGTGATACCGACCTGGTCTCTCCTATATGTCAGGTTTCTCGTTCTACTTCCGCCACACTCCTTGAACGTGTTAAAGCATCGCTTAATCCGTCAAGCAGACCGGACAGCCTGGTCTAAAAAACATTAGGAAAAGGGGACACCCATTAGCCGGTCTCAAGTCAAGGCTAAAAGCCTTTGACCTCATTACAGCTGAAGCTATGCCCAAGCTGGCGTGCCGCAATGTTTTCAACGGCCAGGATGTGCTGGGTTCTTGTACGTACCAACTGAATTCGTTTACGCGCCAAATCTCGTAGCGCTCGTTCGTGCGGTGGATGAATATAGCCCGTCGGCAGAATCCCCAGGCGCAGCAAATGCGCGAGGAATGCCGCATCATCCTTATCGTCCGAATGCTTTAAACCCTCATAGCGTTTCATTGCCACCGGGTTCGCCAATTTGACGTCCAAACCCACAGCCATAAGGCCGTCGACTAGCCAATACCAGTTGTACGTCGACTCAACCACCACGCCAACCAGCTCGTCACGGTGTGGTTCGAGGAGTGAGAGAATCGGCCTAAGCTCATTGGGGCAGCGTCGGCTAACCAGGACTCTGTCCGCTTCGTCGGTTACCACCACAACGCTGTTGTTCGAATGCAGATCTATGCCACAGAATTTCATCACGGCCTCCTCAGCAAAAGTCTAAGTTCGCACCTTGAATTTTGCGCCACCTCTGTTAGGTGGGGGAGGCCGGCCAGATGATTCTCAGATTTATTTTTTGCTGCCCTGAGAGCTTCCATCGAGTGGATTCGCTTGGGTCAACTAGCTGCCGGCTAGAAAAATAAATCTGTCCCCTTTTCCGCCTTTTCCGTCCCTTTTCCCCAAGAAGGCACAACCTCCCTTTTTCTCTAGAGGATGGAGTGCCACGCGTTTGGGGTTATACAAGACCTGGCATGCAGCCGCTTTGGGACTGAGTTTTCTGAGGCCTCGCTTGACCGGCTAATTGATCGTTCATGTACGTTCGGCAAACACGCCTTTCTGACACTGTCGTTTAGGCAATGGTGTCCACCTAAGTGCGCGCGATGTCCTAGTTTTACCGCGCGTGCTAGATGACTTTGCCGGACGCATACGCAGCACTCCCAGACCTCGGGTGAGTATGGCTGGGCCGAAAATGAAAAATCCCCGCTAATGGCGGGGATCGTTGTGGGCATTGAAAAAACCGGGGGCTAAATGCCGGACTTTGTGAGGCACGAATTAATGCGGGATAATTTTCGCAGTGGGATCAGCCGCTCCGTCACTTGCCAAAGCTGCTTTGGCGCTATCATAAGAGTCAAAGCAACGAAGCGTCGTCGTTTGCTTGGGTCCAAACATGCCATCAGCGGTGGCCAAGCAGTGACCACTTGATGCGCTGCATAAGGCATCGTTTACCTTGCTGTCACGCCATATGCCCGGCTGACTGAGCACAACCTTCTGCTGGAATGCTTTAATTGTCGCAGCTTGGTTACCAGTCGAGCTATTCGCTTTTGCATCCTGAAACACCGAAGACAGAACGCCAGGATTTTTCTCATAGGCGCTGGATGTCATGTAGATGTAGCAAAACTCTTTGAGTGATGACTTTACTGGCATTACTGATGGGCCAGGTGAAATGGCCTGCGCATTCGTCGGCGGACCTAAGACTACTGGAAAAAGACCAAGTGCGCCGTTGCGCGAAATTTTCAACACCGCAGTAGATCCAGTGGGAATCTTGTTGAGCGCCACCAGAAAATCTATGTCATCCCCAACTTTAATTTCACCCACTGCCACCACCACATCGGCGAACATAAGCCCGGCGCGTGAGGCTGGGCTCCCAGCAATAACTTGCTCTATGGACGCCCCAGCCAAGGGCATGCTAAGACGTGCGGCTTTAATCGGATCAATAGAGCTAACTTTTGCGCCCAGGCGTCCGGCTAAAAATGGAAAAGGTGAAGGGCATGATCGGGTCGCCAGCACCTCGCTCACAGATTTTTTTTGGGCTAAGGCAAAAGACCTCACGTCCGCATCATCTGACGCCTCTGCCCGCACGCTCATTTCCATCGCGAGCTGCAGATACTCGCAGGACCGCCCCTGGTATTTCACCGTAGTCTCATTTGCTATCCATTGAGCCTTAGATGTCTGCTGTGGCACGTGCGCTGATATCGACGACGCTCCCTGCAAGGGTTCTGCTGAAGGTACTCCAGCAACATGGGCGGGTGCAGTCATATTTGCCGCCGCGAATGTAGAGCCGGGAGAAACCCTTCCGCCGCCCTTGATATATTCCTCCGCACCGGGTGGCATCCGGGATTGTAGTTCCTTCGCCGCGGAAGGCTCCCTGATCACAACATCCATCGCCGCTACTTGGGTAGAAGTCGCACCCGGCAAACAACCAGTCTCACGCTCAACTTGCTCGATCGACGTGATAGCCCACTGCGCCTGCTTTCTGACGTAGTTCTGATGCTCTCCTACGTAGACGGCCAAACTTTGAGATTTCTCTCTTTCCACGGCAAGTGCGAGACAGCTCTTACCTTGGTAATTGGCAGGCGCGACCCCCACGCTCGCAGGCGTTTCGGCGCCGGACGAAGCTTCCAACCCCATATTGATAAACTCTACTGGCCCAAGGCAGCCGGCGAGAGTTGCGGTAGCTAAGGCAATCACCGCGAAGCTAATGAGTCTACGCATGTCGAAACCCGGCTGATATCAAAAAAGCATCATCGCCCAGTTAGCCTGTATGAGCAATAAGTCACTACTTCTAGGCGCTCCCTGCTGACTCGCCTGCCCGGCCCTTCGCAAAACGTGAGCATGATTGGCTCGTTGCCCAAGCTGCGACCGCGTGCACTTTGTGGGTTCCAAGCTTAAGCGCCCAATAAACATAACTGTTAGGGGGGAAAACGAGGGGGAAACGAGGACAGGCCACGATTATTAGATGTGTCGATTACAAGTGAGGTCAAAATCGGGGACTGTCCCTGAGGGATCCCCAAATTTACTCCAGGCTCTGCGCCTGGTAATGAACCTCGTCGCGCCGGGACTGCTCAAGCTTTTCTAAATGCTCTCGTCCGCCAAAGTCCGTGCAGCAACGCCAATTCTCTATGGCTTAGAAAGGCTCAACCGTAGAGCGCGATTGGCAGCGACGCAAATTCCTACACAAACCTCGGAAACCAGTGCATTGCAGCCTCTGGATGTGCCATTTACTGTCTTTCTGTCGCCCAGATGGCGATTCGGGTTTGGCGACCCGATTGAATGAAGCGCAGAAGCTCCTGCTACACTGCGGGGCTTTTTTGCATTTGCAGACTGCTTTATGGCAGCTGTGCGCGGGAGACTTTCGAGTCTGCCGGTTCGCTTTCATTCCCGGTTCGCCAACCCGAGCACAGCTGCCACCCTTTCGTTTGGCGACGTTTGAGTGGTAGTCCCTTATCAATTGAATGAAGGTACTACTCATGACTCGATACATGCCCATCACCGGCATCGACTGCATCCCCGCGACCCTGCTCATCGACACCGAAGCGCCTCTGGACGTCCTTTTCGAAACTGCCGATTACCGTATCCGCACTGTGACCCAAGTCTTGGAAAATATCGCGTTCCGTTCGGACATCAGCTCTGACACGGTGGTATTGACTGACTTTTGTAAATTACTCACCACCTCGTTACGCGATGGTTGTGATGTCATGGATGTGATTGGAAGACGATTGCGGGCGCAGGCGGCGGAATAAATGAGGACGGGCAACTTATAAGCTGCCCGTTTCATAAGAGGAAAGTGGGGGCAGACTTCGCTTACGAGACGGTCCGATTACAAGTGAGCTCAAATCGGGAGCTGTCCCCAGTTTTTATTCTCCGGTTGGCGTGATTCGAGTTTGTGGGCTATTCCTTGGTTTCCCGACATTGGGTCAGGTCAAGGCGCGAGTCATGAGCAATCGAGCGCAAGTCGATGCCTTGGAACACGTGCTCTCGATCATCAAATCGAGCGAAGTGAGTATTGCGGCATACGGGACTTTCGAGAATGCACAGGCCATCACTGATGGCTAGCGCAGCCACGTGTTGCTAAGCGGCCAGCGATCCACCCGCCAATTTCTTCTCTCAAGGACGAGCCATGTTAACGGTCAACGAGGTCCTTGTTTTCGACTGCACCGATGAGGGCGTGGAGCAACTGGTGCGGGAGGGAAAGATCCGGCGTTTCCGCAGCAAACAGCTCAAGACGACATTCTGGAGCGCGCACGTGGCGCCACGGCTCGCCGCCGATGAATCGGCGCTGCTCCTGCCAACGTTCAACGATTGGGTCGCAGCACCCATTGCGAGCGGCAATTCCCACGGGCAATTCGTCTCCGTGTCTTCGAGCAGTCCGTTCGCGCCTGCCGGGCGCCTGAACGGTGCACCTACCGGTCTGGCAATGCAAAGCACGCAGGAAAAAATATTCACGTCGATTGACGCGCTGATCAACGCGCTACGAGGGCATGTTGCCGCCACGGATAACAGGCAAAAAGAAGAGCGCCTGGCGCTCGATGTCCTCGCCAATATCAAGATGTTCGAACGCTATGTGCTGGATCGATTGATAGTGAATATCCAGCGGGCTATCACTCATAAAACACGCAACCGACCCGCCGGCGAGTCGTACTACGGTCCCGGCGCGAAACTGGATTGGACTCGGGACATTGTCGATGCCCTCGCAACCGAGCTGCCGCTGACCCGGCTGTATAAAAAGGTCGCTGCTATCCACGACTTCTGCCGCTGCAACAGATTCGAGACGCCAAATCGAGGCACTACCCGAGGTATGCGCATCGACAACGAGAAATACAGCCTTGCGGAGGACAACCCCTGGATCGTCAACCAGCGCAGCCTGAACAACTCCATCTGGGCGGGTAAATCCGGCTCGGCGATGGATATGGTTTACGCTGCCAAGCAAATGGGTATCGATGACGATGATAGCCTTGCCGCGCTGGCGTTCTGTATTGTCGCCTTCTTTCATTTCATGCCGACCAGCCAGAGTTCGACCCACACGTACCATGAGGTCATGACCGGCGCGACGAGCGTGCATAAAGGAATCGAAACGTTCTACAAGGCTGCGGAAGTTCCCGGTGGGCAGGACGTGTTTCGCCAGTTGCAAAGCCGACCCAGTCCCTGGAAACCAGACGACAGCGTCCAACGCTGCCCCGGCTGCAATACCGCCTTTGGCGTCTTTACCCGTAAGCACCACTGTCGAGCATGCGGCGGTATATTTTGTGCCGACTGCAGCAAAGAGACGAGGGCGGTAGTAATGCCGGCTATCCGGCCGGGCAAAGCGCCCGAGACAGGGAATCTGCGTGTCTGTAAATCCTGTGCTAACGGCTGATTGCCGCCGGAACCGGGGCAAACACGAGTCTTTGCTGACCTCGCTGCTGGCTCGTAGCAACGAAGTAATGGTGCTAAATTCTGCGCGTCCAGCGTGCGGGCTCATCTGGCTCGGCGGGGATATTTAACGCCTCTCTCAACCGATTTTGTGGATATGGAAGTTCAATGAATAAATCCAAGCTTTCGACCGCGCTGTCCTGCGCTGTTGCTGTTCTGATGCTGAGTGGATGTGCTGCCTCTGTAAAAAGCGGCGGAACGGAAACGCTCGTCATTCAGGAGTCGGCCAAGCAGAATCTGGTCGTGAACTTTGAAGGGAATAGCAAGGTTCAACAAAACGAGGACTGGCCTCGTTTGAAGCAGGAATGGAATGATGCCCTACAAGTCGAAGCGACTCGCGCCGGCTACAGCCTTGCACAGGCCCAGGCATCAAGCCAAGAGGGCAAGGACGGTGTCGGCATCAAGATCAACGTGACCAATTTCCGTTACCTGACCCCTGGCGCACGCTACGGAGCCGGGGTCATGGTGGGGAATGCTTGGGTCAACTCCAGTGCCGATTACTCGGACTTGAAGTCAGGTCGCCTGATCGGAACTCGGACGTATGATACGACCTCGTCTGCTTGGGAAGGCGTTATGTCGGCCATGACTCAAGAGCAGGTTCAGGCGATTTCCCAGAAAATCATAAGTGACATCAAGAGCGCAAAAGCCAAGTAGTGCGATCCGACGCGACCTGGTTGGGCGACGGCTCGTCCAAGCCCAAGCGGGTCTTCAGCCCCGGCTTCATCGCGTTCTGCGTATGGGGGGCTGTTTTTGAGCTAATAGGGCTGAATCACTTCTACAGGATCAACCAGTGCCAGGCTGTTTCCTGGCACTGGTTGATCCTGTAGAAGTGATTCTTGCGATTGTATTTATGTTCAGCGGTTACGCCTTCGCCGGTTGTGGCAACATCGATGACCATGACCAGCGCGCCTACTGCAATGCCACTACCGGCAGCAGTAGTTGTGGGAATATCGACAATCATGACCTGCGCGTCCAGTGTGAGTCCGCGAAGCGCTGATGGGGGACATCGGCGGTGGAATGGGTAGGGAACACCCGCATAGCGTTCTGCCGTGATGTATCTGCGTTGAAGCTAATGAAGCAATGCGCCTGAGGAAGGTTAATCAATGCCAAAGAAACTTCAGGAAGGCAAAGCAGCGACTGCTGCTGACATTGAGCGCTCTATCCAGGCACTGAACAAAATGGCGGAACGCCTCTGGGGCGATGGTCGGGAAGCTGAGGCGAAAGCCCTGCTCGATGCCTTGGATGCTTTAAACAGGGCGCTCGATAGAATCAGGATCGGGGAGAGTCGCAGGGTTCTTCATTGAAGCGTGAAGAGAGATGGGACTTACCCACGATATGAAACGGGCCGATTACAAGGGACCAAAATCTTGGTCTGCCCTTGGTTTCATTCGGATAAATTCAAAATCGTGGGATGGCCCAAAGAAAAGCCCGACTGGGGAGGCCGGGCTAAAAGGGTTTCACTAGGAGCTGAGATGACCATAGGCGCTCGGCTGTGAAAAGGATGTGAAAGATTGCGTTCAGTACGAGTTTTAAAATCGTGTCTGTCCCTGAGTGATCCCCACAAATCTACCCCGCCTCCTGCGCTTGCTGTTCCACCTCCAAGCGCAGGAGTTGTTCCAGCTTTTCCAGAGTCCTCGAGCATATTCGCGCCCCGTTTCTCCTGAAATATTCCAGCCCCAATCGCCACAGTGACAATACTCGTTTGTCCTTGAGACTGTTGCTCTGGAAATGCCTTTCATGTCCCCGCTGACGAGCCAGTAGCCCCATCAAAAAGGTCACGTAGTTGGTCAGCGCGGCGATCAACAACAACGCCTCGATCCGCTCCGGACAATGGCTGCGATGCAGGTCAAAGGCAAAACCGAAGCGATGACTTTTGACGTCTCGAAATCCCTCCTCTATCTGCATGCGCCTTTTATAAATCGCCGCGATTTGTGCTGGACTCCATTGTTGTTCGGGGAGGTTACTGGCGAGCAGCCAAGGTTCGCTCTCTCGATGGGCACATACACGGCTGAGTTTGTTTTTGGCAATCGAGCCCGTCACACGCTGATGTTTTCGCCCCTTCGGCGAGTGCTTTACGCAATACAGATTGATGAAGTGCGGCGCGCTTCGAGTCATCTCGATTCGTCCCAGTGATTTGGGGGATGCGGTGGCGTGGGCGTAGAGATTTCTCACCGATTGCCACGGTTCTAAAGCGACTCGATAGAGATCTCGGTTTCGCACGCGGCCCACGTAATACCAGCCTTGGGCCTCAACAGCCTTGATCCAGGGCCGACGAAAACCGGCATCAGCCACCAGGATCGGAATGCAATTTTCAGGAAGGATTTGGGCAAGGGTCTGGAGCAAGCGTTTTTGATATCGCGGGCAGCCTTCTTTCTCATGAACGCTCTCGTAAATAGGAAAAGAGCGGCCTGCCAGCGGGATGGCAGCGCGTAGTAAAAAGAATTTGCCTGGGGCATCGATGGGCGACCAATCGACCAGGATCAGCGGGTGTTTCAAGTTGCCGAGCAAGGCCCTGAGCATGACCCAATAAAACAGCGGTCGTTCGGCTCTGAGGTGAGGATTTCCCAGCAGTCGATCCACTCGTTTGATGGCGTGCTTGGGATAAGCGCGGCTAGGCATAAACCGACCCAGAGCCGTCAGTGTCAAGCATTGGCCTTGCAGTAAGGCGGATACGCAACACATTAGAGCGGTCAGTCGGCGAGCATGGATATTGGGTAGTGCTTGAGCGAGAGCGGTATGTAAAAATCGGATGGCCTGCATGGGGTACGGAGTCTTGAATTGTGTGGTGCAATCAAAACTGCACGCCCCGTGCAGGTCGCATCAATTGGCTATCTTCTTGATTTGTCGTGGGAATTTTCGGGGATCACTCAGTGTCTGTCCCCGATTTCATTAAAGAAATATTGATCCAGCTGTCTATGCGGCGAGCGGGATCGAACAATCGCTACCGCATAACCGGCTGCTGCCTACACTGATTAGCTCACTGATCGAAGGACATGGAATGCTCATCGTCTTCAGCGGCCTTCCCGGCACCGGAAAAACGACTATCGCCAATGATCTTGCCGCTACGACAGGCGCCGTTTACCTGCGGATCGATACGATTGAGCAAGCGATTCGAAACTCGGGCGCTCTTGCGCAAGATGTAGGGCGCAGTGGTTACATGGTTGCCAATGAGCTTGCCCTGAGCAACCTTCGTTTGGGCCGCACGGTCATCGTTGATTGTGTCAATCCCGTCCTCGAAAGCCGAATCACGTGGAGCGAAATCGCCTCACTCGCTGGTGCCCGGTTGGCAAACATCCAAGTGGTTTGCTCCGATAAAGATGAACATCAGCGTCGGGTCGAAACAAGGATGGTTGATATTCCCGGGCTGACTCCACCAACTTGGCAGTCTGTACTGGATCATGAATATGAGCCGTGGGATGAAGCTCCGTTTTGCATAGACACAGCCCTGGCCTCGCCGGTGCAAGCGGTCTCGATGATCATCGACCGATTTCTGTCCAGTGAGTAGCCAAGGTAGCAAGGTGTGATGCGAACGCTTCGTTACCTTTTGTCAGGCTGGTCAACTCAAGCGCCTGCTTGCTAACGAAACCGACGATAGAGGCCCCATCCATGCCTGCGCCGCTCTGATACAAATGGCGATCAGTTATTTTTGGATTGCCGCAGATGATTCAGCGGATAGGTATTGCTGCTTGATCCCGGGTTTAGGTGGCAGGAGCATCCGGTTCAGCGATGCTCCTCCCCAGCAACCACTCACTAAACGCCCGCACCACCGCCTGCCGCTCCCGCCCCGGCACACACACCAACGTATACCGCGCACCCGCCAAGCGAACCTCAGGCCGGTAATCAACCAGCTCCCCACGCCCGACAGCCTCCGCAACCAGCACATTGCTGGCGAGTACCAGCCCGTGCCCGGCGATCGCCGCCTGCAGGGCATGCTGTTCCTCGTCATAACGCCGAAAACGCGCGTTCTCCAGCCAGACCAGGGTCTCGGCCTTGGCGCACCATGCCGGCCAGTCAACCGCTACGCTCGCGCTACTCAGCCACGGCACGTCTATCAATTCGACGGGCGAGCCCTTAGGGGGTGGTTGCCAGCCAGGGTGGCAATAAACGCCAAAGTATTCATCCAGTAAAGGCTGTTCGAACAGCTGTGGGTCGGGTGTGAAGAGCGCGCGAATCGCCAGGTCGATGCTGGCGTCCCGTCGCAGATCCACCACATCGTTGCTGCTGTGCAGCCTGACGTCGATCTCCGGATGCAATCGATGAAAGTCTCCGAGCCGAGGTATCAGCCACAGGCTGGCGAACGCTGGCGTCGTGCTCACCACCAGGGACTGCGCGGCACACGACGGCGACAGCACTTGCAGGCCCTGCTGGAGATCGAGCAGGGCGCGGTAAATGTAAGGATGAAGGCGCTCGCCATCGGTGCTCAGGCGCACGTTTTGGCTGGAGCGTTCGAACAGTCGCACGCCCAGGAAGGTTTCAAGGCTTTTGACCTGATGGGAGATTGCCGCCGGGCTGACATTCAGTTCCTGGGCCGCTGCCTTGAAGCTGCCCAGCCGCGCGGCGGACTCGAAGCCGCGCAAGGCGGTGAGGGGCAGTTTGGCGAACATGGGGGGTAGGTTACTCAGGTTGAGCGTGGCTCAATTTAGCTCAATTGTTCGGGGGTGCTCAACTTGCCAGTCTGTGGTCTCCCAGCCCAACCCAGGAGCCCAGCGATGCAAGGCACGCCCCGTAAAATCCTTCAGGCCATCCTCTACGAAGCCGGCGGTGTGCTGTTCGTGGCTCCGGCGCTGGCGCTGACCTACGACCAGGGCATGGGTTATTCAACCCTGCTGTCGCTGGTGATTTCCGCCGTCGCGCTGGCTTGGAACATGGTTTTCAATGGCATGTTCGAGTGGTGGGAACGTCGCCAGCGCAGCCGCCATCGCAACTGGCAGCGACGACTGCTCCATTCCCTGGGATTTGAAGGCGGCTTGACGTTGATTCTGACTCCGGTGATTGGTGCGTGGCTGGGCATCAGCCTGTGGCTGGCGCTGGTGACCAACCTGGGGTTGTTCGTGTTTTTCTTTTTTTACGCGCTGGTTTTTCAATGGGTGTTCGATCGAGTGTTCGATGTTCCGCTTTCGGCGCAGGCCGATCAGGGGCTGCATCCAACGCCCGTTGAGTCATTTACTGGTCGGTAAAGTCCGATGTCTTCCTATACTCATCGTTCCGGCCCGGACATTCACCGGTGCGATCATGGACGAGGAAATCACATGGCTTCCACCAGCAGCACACTCGCTCCGCAAGATGAAAGTGGAATAGCCCATAGTTTAGAGGGGATTGTCACGAAGACCGATGTTGTTGCCGAGGCGCTAAGGAGCGGCAATCACAAAAATGTGGTACTGGTCCGGGGAGGGAGCGCTACAGGTTGCGCAGCGGCAATCAATACCTCTAGTGCCGGAGGGGAACCGGCAGATGTGAATTGTGGAGCGCCAACCCTGCAACAAATGATCAGTCAGGTGGGCGGGTCTCAGCCAGGTATACCGCAGGAGAAGCTACCAGAGTTCACCTCCGTTCCTGCCAACGCCACAAAATGGGCGAGGCGTGGAGGATGGCTAGTGGTGAAGATCAACACGAGATATCTCATTGCCGGAGACGCTGGGGAGTGCGGCTGGATTTGCCTGAAAAACGCACCGTTGCTCTTCGCGCACTTCCTTCCGCACCCCACGCCCTTAACGGCGGAGGAAGGAAAGGCTTTTCTTAATGCGGATTAACGCACTGGCCAGAGCGTCCGAGCGCTGGCGGCGCAGTGATCTGCGGTACGTTGTGTTGCCCATTGCCCCGCCAAACAGTTTTCGACAAGCCGATTCAGCCCCATACTCTCGGTTTTTGCACCGCGGATATCCAGAAGAGGCCCTGTTTTGTCGAATGTTGAACCCCACCTGCACGCGCTGACGCTGAATCACATCTATGACGGTTTCAAACAACTGATCCCCCTCTCTCTTTTCGTCGTCGTGTTCGGCGTTGCTTTCGGCCTGGCAGCGGCGCAAACGGGCTTGAGTGATACGTCGGCCGTGCTCATGAGCACGCTGGTTTTTGCCGGTGCGTCTCAATTTGCCGCGCTGGATCTGTGGGGGCAGCAAGTTCCCATTGTTCCGCTGATGATCACCGTCTTCGCCATCAACGCCCGGCACTTGTTGATGGGCGCGACGCTTTACCCGTGGCTGCGGGAGCTGCCCGTTGCCAAGCGCTACGGTGTCATGCTGGTTGTTTCGGACGCGAACTGGGCCATGGCGATGCAGGCGCTCAGTCGTGGCAAGCCGGGGCTCGGGATTTTATTCGGCGGTGGCATTGCACTCTGGGCCGCGTGGATCCTGGGCAGTTGGCTGGGGCTTCATTTTGGTAGCGCCATTGAAAACCCGGTCAGTTTCGGACTCGATATGGTGATGGGCTGTTTCTTGTTGGCGATGGTCGTGGGCGGGAAGAAAAACCTGCGCATGTTCATCATCTGGACCGTGGCGGGCTGCTCATCGCTGCTGGCTTACTGGTACTTGCCGGCGAACAGTCATGTCGTGGTCGGCGCTTTGGCGGGGGGTATTCTGGGCGCGCTCTGGATGGAGAAAAAACAATGAGCGTTGAAACGGCGGGTTACGGCACCTTGGTTGTCATATTGATAATGGCCGTGGTGACATTGGCGACTCGGTGGGGTGGCGTTTTCGTGATGTCGTTCGTGCCGATCAACTATCGGGTGCAGCAGTTCATCACGGCCATGTCCGGTTCGGTGTTGGTGGCGGTGTTGGCGCCGCTGGCGGTTAAAGGGGATAACGGCGCACGGCTGGCTTTGCTGACCACGGCAATCGTCATGCTGGTACTGAAAAAACCGTTGCCGGCCATTGCCGCTGGCATACTTGCAGCGGCGTTAGTGAGGCAGTTCTGAAAGGCCGAGTCGCCCGCGAACAAGCGGGCGACGGAACCCTGTCAACACCCAGGTCAAAAACTCAGCGCCGCCGCTTCCCCAAACGAGTGATCCTGTACACCCGTCATAAAGTGCAGCGGCATCTCCTGTGGCGCTTCGATGGGTGGAATTTCAAAACTCCCCACTACCTGACCCTGAAGCGCACTCAACCGCATCGACTCTTCTTCCTTTAACTTTGCCATTCTCGCGTGGTTCGCTGCGATTTCGTTGAGAGTTGACACGGTACATCTCCATTGGCTGACCAAAGCATTGATTAATTTGCCGCCGCGTCAGAATTGCGTCGTTCTTGGCTGCTGAGACGGGCCAGTGCAAGCCCTGAGCCAGACGTGGCCGCTTGTTGGCCCCGACACGCGACAGATGACGAATGGCGGGGCAGACGTGCATTGACGTCGGCAACGTTTCAACCATGCCTCAACAATAAGTCACTGATAATACAAACCGTCACCGGCAGGGTCAGTCGGTCTTGGCGCTGTAGACGCTTGACCGGTGTGTCGAATACCTGTGCACCACGACCACCCCGGCGCCGATCAGGCTGGTGGCAACCGCCAGCACCAGGATCACCTGTTGCGTGCCGATAGGTGCGGCCAGCACCGCGACCAACAGGCCTGCCAGTGGTTGGGACAAGTTGTTGAGCAGCGTAATGACGCCAACGGTCTTGCCGAAATCCTGGGGCGGAATGACTTGTTGGCGGATGCTGCGCATGTACACGTTGAACATCTTGTCGAAGCCGACGACCAGCAGGAAGCCGACCACATAGCCCCATGCATGGGGGCTGAGCGCTGTGATGAACGCGCCAGCGGCAATCAACGTGTAGGACAGGGCCCCCAGCCATTTCAAGGGCAGCGTGACCCGCGCCAGGAAGAACAGGATGACGATGGTGGTCACGGCGCCGGCCGCCTGCACCCCGGCGTAATAGTCCTTGCCGGCACTGTATTGGCCGATGACCATGGCCGCCGAAGTGGCGAGTGTGACGCCAATGATCAGGTTGACGCCCACCGCCAGGCTGATGATCTTCTTCAGTTCCGCCAGGTCGCGGATATGGCCGAAAGCGATGCGCAACGGGTTGAGCCAGAGGTCGTGATGTTGCTCGAAGGTTTCCAGGGTGACGGAACTGGTGCGCTGCCAGTAGAGCATCGCCAGGTCCGCCAGCAGGAACAGCCCGGCAATCGCCAGCACTACCCAGTGCCATGCCCAGACTTCCAGCATCAGCGCGGCGAGCAACGGGCCCAGCACCAGGCCGGTCTGATCGGCGATTTGCGAGTACGACAGGGTCTTGGTGTAGGTGTAGTGCTTGAATATGTAGGGCATCACCACTTCGCGGGCCATGATGCCCTGGGTGGTCAGTACGCCACAGAGCGCCGAAAGCGCGACGATCCAGTAGATGCCCCCGAAGATCGCGTACAAGACCACCGCCGCGAGACAGGCCGCGGCGCGATAGACCTGGCTGATGTGCAGGATGCGGATGGGCGAGAACTTGTCGCACAGGGCACCGCAGATCGGGAACGACAGGTAGCGCGGCAGGGATTCGACGAAGAAAGCCAGCCCTGCCCAGGAGACGCTGTTGGTGGTCTGGAACACAATCAGCGGGACGATGAACAGCAGTATCTGGTCGGCCAGCCGAGAGAGGAACATCGAGGTGAAAAAGGCCAGGTAATCCTTGCGCATGGGGTTCTCGTGTCGAGGAGCGGGGGCGGGTTGACGCTCAGTAGGCAGAGCCGGAGGCATCATTCAGGTTGTGACGTTCGTCGCCCTTGAGCGGCGGGTTGAAGACGCTGACCAGGATCAGGTCCTGATCCTTTCCGCCGCGCAGGTAGTGGCGGTCATGTTGGTCGAGGACGTAGATGTCGCCGGGACGAATCGGATAGACGTTGCCCTCCATGTCTTCGACTTCGCCCTCACCGGCAATGCAATAGCAGGCTTCGAGGTGGTTGCGATAGTGCAGCAATGATTCTGTGCCGGCGCGTACGACGGTATGGCAGACGGTGTAGCCCATGCCGTCCTTTTCGGTCAGCAACCGATGACTGGTGCCGGCTCCCCACTCGACGAAGTGGGCGGTTTTTTCGATGTCGGATTTGTTGCGAACAAACATGCCTGTCTCCTTGGTGGCGTTACGGCGTGATCAATGTCTGGGTGCAAGCCGGTGCATCGACGACAAAGTCGGCGTAGCCCAGCATGGCGCTGTCCCAATGGACGTCCCGGTGCGCCACCATGGCCTGCAGGTCGCGCCAATGACGATGAAGCGTGTTGTCGCGGGTCATGGACGAGGCGCCCGCCTGTTCGACCAGGCGCTGGATGGCGTGAAGGCAAAGCCGCGCCACGTAGCTGCGATCGCGCTTGAGCCGCAGCAACTCGTCCTCGGACAACGGCCGTCGCGCCTGGCCGGACTCATGCAGCAGGGACACCAGTGCGGTGTACAAGGCCGTTGCCGCCGACAATTGCGCGGCGCTGTGGGCCAGCCGTTCCCTGGCCGGGGACGAGGCTGGGGTTTTCTGCTGTCTCAGCGATTCGACATGACTGGCATAAGCCCCTTCGGCGCAGCCCAGCACGGGCCCGAGCAGAGAGGTGGTGATAAACGGCACGATCGGCACGCTGTACAGGTAGTCGCCGGGTAATTCGCTCGTGCGGTGGGCGAAGATTTCTTCAAGGCGGAACACCTGTTCGGCGGGCACCAGGACATCGTGCAGCAACACATCGTGCGAGCCCGTGGCCGCCATGCCGCAGGTGTCCCACGTGTCCAATACCTCCACGTCGCGGGTCGACACCACGAGCAGCATCCGCTCCGGACCGGGCGTGCCGTCGTGATCGGTCACGGGGGCGTTGAGCAACAGCCAGGAAGCGTGCTTTATGCCCGAACTGAAGCGCCAGGTGCCGTTGACCCGAACACCGTCCGCGTCCGGCGACAACCGGCTGTGAGGGCCGGCCGATGCGGAAGCGAACAGCTGCGGCCGCCCGTCCTCGAACAACCGGTGCTGGCATGCCTGGCTCAGGCGGCCCGCAATGGCGGCATGGCCACCCACCAGGCTGATCATCCAGGCGGTCGAGGCGCAGGCGCGGGCGGCCAGTCGGGAGGCTTCCATCAGCACGGGCCAACCGGGCATGTCCAAGGGCTCTCGGCGAGGAGAGACCAGCTCAAGCAGGCCATCGCCGAATAACTCGTCGAACGTCGCCTGGCTCAATGTTCGATTCCGCTCGGCCTCGGCCGCCCGTTGCTGCCAGTGCGCCAGGCGTTTTCGGACCCGCTCCACGGGCGTTGGCCGGATCACCTCGTCGAGGCCGAGCATGGCGTCCTCACGCATCGGCGCGCTCCTTTTCGCGCGGCAGGGGGGCGCGATTCACATAGCCAATGGCCGACTTCTCGAAGCAAAACCCTTCAGGCTGGTGGATCGGGCCCAGTACGTTGAGGAATTGCTCGAGTCGGGCCCCATCGTCCGTGGCAACGAACTCATAGAAATTCGTACTGTTCCACAGCAGGTAGACATGTTTGAAATGACTGGACAGCGCGTCGACGAGCTCGTGCATCACTTGGCCGTTTTGCATCTGCTCCAGCATTTGCTGGCGTTTCCAGTCGATCTCTTCCTGGGTGAAATAACGCGTCTTGAAGCCGTTGTCCTTCATTCGTTCGCGCTCCAGGTACTGCTCGACATCCTCGTGGTTGAGCTTCTCGAGAAAAAACACCAGGGCGCCGGGTTTCAGCAGGGGCTTGATGTGATTGACCTGGGCTTTGCGGTCGCGGCTATAGAACTGGAAAGCCGCCGTTTCATAGACGTAATCGAACCCTTCCTTGAACCGTCCGTAAGGCTCTTCAGCGAACAGTCGGGGGTGCAGGGTCAGGAACGATTGGGGGTAGAACAGGGAACGCGTCGGGTCGGCGTACCGGTCGAAGTGAGGTTGGTTGGCTGTGTTGGGCGAGGTGGTGAAGGTGTTGATCAGGCCTTGGGAGTGCGCTGCAAGTGCGCGTCCGTTGCTGCCGTCGAAGGCGTCGATCTCGAAAAAGCTGAAGGTTCGGTGTTCGACCGCCTGCCGGGCCTGGGAGAGCCGCGTGAGGGCGACGCCGATCCTCGCCATCTCTTCGAGGATGTACGGAACGCTCGCCAGGAAGTGCAGGAACAGTGGGCCGGCATCCGCCACGAGGCGGTCGTGGTAGGCCACGACGTCGGCATTGGCCATGGCGTGCCGCAGATGACTGGTCAACGACTGCGCCGGAACCTGGGTCGCGCCGGTGGCCAGGCGATGGAAGTGATCGGCCAGATGCAGCATCGAGCTGCTTTTCAGGTCTTCGTCCGGGCTGAAAGAAGTCGCCGGTGGTGTCGTGTCCATGTTTTATCGCTCCCTGATATCAGATCAATCCTTTGGCGGTGATCTTTCCCGAGTCCGTTTTTGGCAACGTATCCATGAATACGCACTGGGTCGGCACCATGTGCCAGTCCAGTGAGGCCTGGCAGTGCTCCAGCAGCGCCTGCTCTGTCGTGTCCCGGCAATCGGCCTCCAGTACGACGCAGGCCTTGGGGACGAACCCGGCGGACTCGTCGGCGACGGGGACCACCACGACCTGGGCGACCGCGGGGTGGGACGCCAGGCATTGTTCGATTTCCCGCGGGTTCACTTTCCAGAGATTGCGCGCAAACAGGTCGTCTTTCCGGCAGACGTAATACAGATAACCTTGTGCATCCCTGCGGAAGAAGTCGCCGGTACGGTAATACCTGTCCCGGCCAAAACAGTTGCATTTGAATGCCCTGGCTGTCTCTTCAGGCATCTTCCAATATTCCAGCATCAAATAGTCGCTGCTCACCAGAAGTTCACCAACCACTTCCGGCTCTGTAATCGGATCGTCATGTTCGTTGACGATCACGGCATGCACGCCTTTAAGCGGTTTGCCTACCGAGCCGGGATACTGTGCAATATCGGCCGGGGGCAGATAACTGACGCGCTTGCATTCGGTAAGACCGTAGTTGGAAAAGATATCGACGTTGGGAAGTGCCTGTCTTATTTGTTGAATGTGCCGCGGATAAAGCGGTTGCCCACTGCTGGATATATAACGAAGCGAGGGTAGTTGCCGTTGCCAATGCTCGCCCATGCTTGCCAGCAGGAAAAATACCGGTGGGAAGACATGCAGGCCGGTCACCTGTTCCCGGCTGATCACTTCGAGCACGTCGTCGGCACAGTTCGCGGGTTGGCTTTCGATCACGGCGGTGCCGCCAAAGAACAACGGCATCATGATGTTGTAGACGCCGTAATCGGAAGCCAGGGTCGAATAACTGAGGATGACATCGCTGGCGGTATTGCCCAGGTAATCGATGACGCTGGTCGCGGCCGCGATCATGATGGAGTGGTTGACCACCACGCCCTTGGGGTTGAACGTGGATCCCGAGGTGTAGAAGATCGAGGTCGGCAGGTGTTCATCGACAGCGGGAAGCGGTTTTTCCAGGTCGTCCGGCGTCAGTGTTTCCAAGGCTTTCACAAGGCTGGGTGCGTCTGCCGGGAGGTCCTGGGGTGCACCGAACACGAGGATTGTTTCCAGGTTCGCCGCCGAGGCCAGCGCCCCTGGATCCTCGTAGCGATCCGTGAGCAATACCCGGGCATCGGTGTGCTCCAGTTGATAGAGCAGTTTGCCGCGGCTGTAGGTGGGGTGCGTCGCGGCAGTGATCGCGCCGATTTTCAAGACGCCCAGAAAGGCCGCGATCAAGTCCGCGCTGATCCGCGAGTACAGGGCCACACGGTCGCCGCGCTTGACGCCGCATTTGATCAACAAGGCGGCGATCGATGTGGCGCGTTTCTCTAAAACGTCATATCGCGTGTGGACACCATCGATCACCAGCGCTGATTTGCCAGGCGTACGGCGGGCATTGTTTTCAAAGAAATGATGAAAAAGAGGCATCGGCGATCCCTTGCATTAACGTCCTGTTGTTTCAATTGAATCGATGATTCATCAGGGCGGCGACACTTGCAGGCGAGAACAACGACACGCCTGTGCAGGAGCGATAAGAGTATTCAGAGGTGATAGGCAGTGGGCATCGAGAGGTGGCATAAGCGTGATCTCCTTGTTGTTTTTATTGCCATCCATGATGAAGCGGTTGCTTGAAGTCGGCCTGATAGTTCCATTCGAAAGTTTGACTGTCAAGCTTGCCGGGCCGGGCTGGCGCAAGGTTTTTGTCACGGTATCGTGACAATGTTAGAAGTCTGCAAAAAGTGTGGGAGATTGCCTAAATACCAATCTTCAATCCAAGTAAGAATATTCTTGAAAGCCAGTAGGCTCCGAGCATTGGTAAAAAATTGAATGTCGTCTCGGGGGCGTGAGCCTTGTATCGGAGTTATGGCTGCACGAACCTACGACCGTGTTGATCGTCTACATTGACAGGGGATATCCCCTTTATCGAGAGCATTAGCATGTCCACATCACGCTCGTTGATTGCAGCTTTAACCTGTCTTGCCTTGGTGGCGGGTTCCGAGGCTGTCGTGGCGGACCCAGGCAACGGCAAGGGCAACGCACAATTCGATCAAGGCCAGGGTCATGGGCAAGGAGGCAAAGGAGGGCAGGGCAACAAGGGTGGGCAGGGGAATCCCGGCAATAAAGGCAACCAGGGCGGCAAGGGCAACCCCGGCGGTGATTGGAGTCACGGCCCGAGCATTGACCGCAGCGGCATTCTGGGTGTGATTGGCGGTTATCGCGATTATTGGAGCCCTGGCCCTCCCTTGCCGCCGGGTATCCAGAAAAACCTGGCTCGTGGCAAGCCATTGCCCCCCGGTATTGCCAAGAAGCTCGACGGACGCCTGTTGGGGCGGTTACCGCGCTATGACGGCTATGAATGGCAGCAGGTTGGCACGGACCTGATCCTGGTGGCGATCGCCACTGGCATCATCTATGAAGTGCTCAATGGTGCGTTCGACTGACCCGGTGTTCCAACTGACTGGCACCTCTTTGCAGCGGTGCCAGTCAGTGAAGCGAACTTCCTGTGGGAGCGAGCTTGCTCGCGATGGCGTCGTGTCAGTCACTTCATCATTGGCTGAACGGACGCTATCGCGAGCAAGCTCGCTCCCACAGGTTTCGCGGATGTTCACGCAATCGGCTATGGGGCAGGGTTTGTATCAGTTTTCCAGTTGTCGCAGGCGTTTGTACAGGGTGTTGCGGCTAACCCCCAGTCGTCGTGCCAGGTGCGAAATGTTCCCGCCCACCGCTTGCAACTGGCGGTTCAGGTCTTCGGCATCGTTCAAGTCCACCGCCAGCGGTTCCGGTGTGTCCACCGGCTCCATTTCCAGGTCGACAAAAAAATCGTCGGGCAGGTGCTCCGGACGGATCGGCTGTTCCTCTGCCATCGCCAAGGCCACTTGCAGCACGCTGCTGACTTGGCGCAGGTTGCCCGGCCAGGGGTGGCGCTCGAACAAGTCCAGTACCTCGCGGCTCAGGCCGGCCCACTGGGTCTGTTCGCGGTGGTGTTCCCACAGGCGTTTGAACAGGGCCTGCTTGTCGCTGCGTTCGCGCAGGGGCGGCAGCTCCAGGGTCAGGCCGCCGATGCGGTAGTACAAGTCTTCGCGAAACCGCCCCAGTTGCACCTGTTCGCGCAACGAGCGGTTGGTGGCGGAGATGATGCGGATGTCCACCGGGAACAGCTCGGCACTGCCCACCGGTTGCACGCAACGCTCCTGCAAGACCCGCAGCAGCCGGGCTTGGGTCGGCAGGGGCATGTCGCCGATCTCGTCGAGGAACAGCGTGCCGCGGTCAGCCTTGCGAATCAGGCCGATACTGCCCTTTTGATTGGCGCCCGTGAAGGCGCCTTTTTCGTAACCGAACAGTTCCGACTCCACCAGCTCGGCGGGGATCGCGGCGCAGTTGACGGCAATGAACGGTTGCTTGCAGCGTGAGCTGGCCTGGTGCAGGGCTTTGACGAACACTTCCTTGCCGACGCCGGTCTCGCCATGGATCAGCAGCGGAATGTCCTTCTCCAACAAGCGTTCGGCCTGGCGCACAGCTTTTTCGACGCGGCTGTCACCAAAGTGCAGGGTGTTGAGGCTGATGGCGTTGCTGGCCGGGGCCGGGGCCGGTGCAGGCGTCGTTTCGGTGAAGACGCGGGCCCTGATCGACACCTGGCTCGGGCGCCTGAGCAAGCACTGGAACCGATTGCTGCCGCTGGCTTGCAGGGCGAACGGCAAGCCGTCGGGTTGGTTCAGCAGTTCCAGCAGTGACACCTTGAACAGGCTTTCGATACTGACCCGTGACAGGCTCAGGCCCAGCAAGTTGTCGGCCCGGCGGTTGGCGGAAAGCACTTGGCCGCTCTCATCGAATATCAACAGCCCGGCCCACTGGCTGTCGAGGTTGTTCAAGCCGGTGTTGAAGGTCAGTTGGAAGTGTTCACCGCGAAACAGGTTGAGGATTAGCCGGTTCTCTACGGTCTGGCTCATCATCTTGACCATGCCCAGGGTGTGGGAGGGTGGCAGGTAGCTGTCGCTGGAGACATCCAGCACGGCTATGACCTTGCGCTCGGCATCGAAGATCGGCGCGGCGGAGCCGGTCATGAAGCGGTTGGCCTTGAGGAAGTGTTCATCGTGCTCGATGTGCACCGCCTGTTCGCAGGCCAGCGCGGTGCCGATGGCGTTGGTGCCGGTGCAGCGCTCCCTCCAGCTCGCCCCGGCGCTGAAGCCATGGGCCAGTTTCGGCTCGATGAAGCGCTGGGTGCCCCAGGAGGTCAGCACTTGACCCTGGTTGTCGGCCAGCATGATCAGGCAATTGGAGTTGCTCAGGATGTTCTCGTAATAGGGCAAGACTTCCTGGTGAGTGGTCTGCACCAGCGAATGCTGGCTTTCCAGTAGCTGGGCGATGCCTTGGGCGGGCAACTGATCGAAGGCCGGCGCGCTCTGGTGATTCAGGCCAAAGGCGCGGCAACGGGACCAGGAGGCCTGGATGATGGCCTCGTGGGACAAGGCAGGAGCAGGTGCGGCCATGGGGGCACTCTCGCAGGTGCTGTTTTTATTGTTGTGGCAAGTCTCGCACAGAGTCCTTGTGCTGGGGCAGGCCTGAATACCACTTCATACACAGAACCTGTGGGAGCGGGCTTGCTCGCGAAAGCGGTGGATCAGCAGCATCGATGTGACTGGCACACCGCTATCGCGAGCAAGCTCGCTCCCACAAAGGGCATGGCCAGGCTAGCCGAAAACATTCTTTCAGTGTTGTTCAAAATTGTTCATTGTCAACCCAGTCGTTGTTCAATTGTTCATTCCTGATTGTTCACTTGTGTTCACCAACGAACGTATTTTTTCAATGATTAAAGATAAATATCAACCAATTCAATAGCTTGAGATTTCTGGCACGGCTTTCGCTTTTGTATTCGGGTCGCTTGACTCCAAATAATAAAAAGGCCGAGCCATGTCATTAAAGCTTGAGCACATCTGTCGCACCGTCGAAGGCCAGACCTGGATCGACGATGCCAATCTGAGTTTCGAACCTGGATCCTTCAACGTCCTGTTGGGCCGTACGCTGTCCGGCAAGACCAGCCTCATGCGCCTGATGGCCGGGCTGGACAAGCCCGACAGCGGTCGCGTCCTGATGAACGGCGTCGACGTCACCCACCGCCCGGTGCGGTTGCGCAACGTGTCGATGGTTTACCAGCAGTTCATCAACTACCCGACCATGACTGTTTTCGAAAACATTGCCTCGCCGCTGCGCCAGGCCGGTGTGTCCGAAGAGATTATCCAGGGCAAGGTCCTGGAAACCGCAAAAATGTTGCGGATCGAAAAATTCCTCAAGCGCTATCCACTGGAGTTGTCCGGCGGCCAGCAGCAGCGCACGGCCATGGCCCGGGCGCTGGTCAAGGACGCCGAGCTGATCCTGTTCGATGAGCCCCTGGTGAACCTGGACTACAAGCTGCGTGAAGAACTGCGCCAGGAGATGCGCGAGCTGTTCCAGGCCCGCCACACCATCGCCGTCTACGCCACCACCGAGCCTAACGAAGCGCTGGCCCTGGGTGGCACCACGACGATCCTGCATGAGGGCCGGGTGATTCAGAGCGGCAAGTCGTCTTCCGTCTATCACCAGCCGCAAACCGTGCTGGCCGCCGAATTGTTTTCCGAACCTCCCATCAACCTCATGCCGGGTCGCATCGCCGGCAATGAAGTGAGCTTCGCCAATTTCGTCCACTTCCCGCTGAACGTCGACCTGCGCCCGGTGGGCGAGGGCGAGTTCCGTTTCGGCGTGCGCCCCAGCCATATTTCCCTGGTGCCGAGCAACGACGACGACCTCGAACTGGCCGTGACCGTCGAAGTGGCGGAAATCAGCGGCTCGGAGACGTTCCTGCACGTGCGCAACGAGCATTTCCTGCTGGTGTTGCACTTGCCAGGGGTGCATGAGTACGACGTGGACGCGCCGATCCGCATCTACATTCCGACCCATAAACTGTTTGTCTTCGATGCCCAAGGCAAGCTGGTCCAGGCCCCGGGCCTGCGTATTGCGAGGGTTGCCTGATGGCTGAAATTCGTTTGCAGAACCTCGCCCACAGCTACACCAGCACCCCGGCGGGCCCCGAGGATTACGCGATCCGCGAGATGAACCACATCTGGGAGCAGGGCGGTGCCTACGCGCTGCTCGGGCCGTCGGGCTGCGGCAAGTCCACGTTGCTCAACATCATCTCCGGCTTGCTCAGCCCCTCCGAAGGGCAGGTGATGTTCGACAGCAAAGTCGTCAACGAGCTGAGTCCGGAGCGCCGCAACATCGCCCAGGTGTTCCAGTTCCCGGTGGTGTACGACACCATGACGGTGTTCGACAACCTGGCGTTCCCATTGCGTAACCAGGGCATGGCCGAAGCACGGATCCACACCAAGGTGCAGGAAATCGCCGAGGTCCTGGACCTGCAGAACCTGCTGGACAAAAAAGCCCGCAACCTCACCGCCGATGAGAAGCAGAAAGTCTCCATGGGCCGTGGGCTGGTGCGCGACGATGTGTCGGCGATCCTGTTCGACGAGCCGCTGACGGTGATCGACCCGCACCTGAAATGGAAACTGCGGCGCAAGCTCAAGCAGATCCACGAGCAGTTCAACATCACCATGGTCTATGTCACCCACGACCAGTTGGAAGCCTCGACGTTCGCCGACAAGATCGCGGTGATGTACGGCGGCCAGATCGTACAGTTCGGCACGCCCCGGGACTTGTTCGAGCGCCCGAGCCACACGTTTGTCGGGTACTTCATCGGCAGCCCGGGGATGAACCTGATCGAGGTCACGGCGCAGCCCGGTGGCGTCGGCTTCGCCTCGACCCACTTGCCCCTGTCCGAAACCTTGCAACGTCAGGTCGCCGAAGCCGAAGGCAAAAGCCTGAAGGTCGGCATCCGGCCCGAGTTCGTGCATGTCTGGGATGGCCCTTATGACGACGCGATGCGGGCTGACGTGGTCCACGTCGAAGACCTGGGCACCTACAAGATCCTGACCCTCAACCTTGATGGCGTACCGCTGAAGGTCCGCCTGGCCGAAGACAAGCCCGTGCCCGAAGGCACGGCGTACATCAGTTTTCCGGGCCAATGGCTGATGGTCTATGCCGATGAGTATTTGCTGGAACCGTTGAGTGAGGTGCAGCCATGAACAAGGTGCAGAACAACAAGGCGTGGTGGCTGGTATTGCCGGTGTTCCTGCTGGTGGCCTTCAGTGCCGTGATCCCGATGATGACGGTGGTCAACTATTCGGTGCAGGATATCTTCGACCAGTCCAGCCGCTACTTCGTCGGCGCCGACTGGTACAAGCAGGTACTGCTCGATCCACGGTTGCATGACTCGCTGCTGCGCCAGTTCATCTACTCGGCGTGCGTGTTGCTGATTGAAATTCCCTTGGGCATCGCCATCGCCCTGACCATGCCGACCAAGGGCAAATGGTCGTCCCTGGTGCTGATCATCCTGGCGATTCCGTTGCTGATCCCGTGGAACGTGGTGGGCACCATCTGGCAGATCTTCGGCCGCACCGACATCGGTTTGCTGGGGTCTACCCTCAACGGCCTGGGCATCAACTACAACTATGCGGCCAACACCATGGACGCCTGGGTCACCGTGCTGGTGATGGACGTCTGGCACTGGACGTCGTTGGTGGCGCTGCTGTGCTATTCGGGGCTGCGAGCGATTCCCGACGTCTACTATCAAGCGGCGCGGATCGACCGGGCATCCAACTGGGCAGTGTTCCGGCACATCCAGTTGCCGAAGATGAAAAGCGTGCTGCTGATCGCCGTGATGCTGCGCTTCATGGACAGCTTCATGATCTACACCGAGCCGTTCGTGCTCACCGGCGGCGGGCCGGGCAACGCCACCACGTTCCTCAGCCAGACCTTGACGCAGATGGCCATCGGCCAATTCGACCTGGGCCCGGCGGCGGCGTTTTCCCTGGTGTACTTCCTGATCATTCTGTTGGTGTCCTGGCTGTTCTACACCGCCATGACGCACTCCGACGCCAACCGTTGAGGCCCGCACAATGAGCAAGAAAAAGCTGATTCCGCTGTTGATCTACATCCTGTTCCTGCTGGTGCCCATCTACTGGCTGCTGAACATGTCGTTCAAGAGCAACACCGAGATCCTGGGTAGCCTGACGTTGTGGCCGCAGGATTTCACTTTCCACAACTACAAGGTGATCTTCACCGACCCGAGCTGGTACACCGGTTACCTCAACTCGCTGTACTACGTGAGCCTGAACACGGTGATTTCCCTGGGCGTCGCGTTGCCGGCGGCCTATGCGTTTTCCCGCTATCGGTTCCTGGGGGACAAGCACCTGTTCTTCTGGCTGCTGACCAACCGCATGGCCCCGCCGGCGGTGTTCCTGTTGCCGTTCTTCCAGCTGTATTCGTCCATCGGCCTGTTCGACACCCATATTGCCGTGGCCCTGGCCCACTGCTTGTTCAACGTGCCGTTGGCGGTATGGATCCTCGAAGGGTTCATGTCCGGGGTGCCGAAAGAAATTGACGAGACCGCCTACATTGACGGCTACAGTTTCCCCAAGTTCTTCACCAAGATATTCATTCCGTTGATCGGCTCAGGCATCGGGGTCACGGCATTTTTCTGCTTCATGTTTTCCTGGGTCGAGCTGTTGCTGGCTCGGACGTTGACCTCGGTGAATGCCAAGCCGATCGCGGCGGTCATGACCCGTACGGTGTCGGCGTCCGGTATCGATTGGGGCGTGCTGGCGGCGGCGGGGGTGTTGACCATCCTGCCGGGTATGCTGGTGATCTGGTTCGTTCGCAACCACGTGGCCAAGGGCTTCGCCCTGGGCCGGGTCTGAGGAGTCGATGATGGAATGGATGAACTGGACCGCCCCCACGGCGATATTTTTCGGGGTTATCGCCTTATTTCTGGTAGGCATGACCACTTGGGAGTTGCGTTCGCCGAGCATCCCTCGGCGTGGTTTCCTGCCGATTACCACGACCCGTGGCGATCGGTTGTTTATCGGTCTTCTCGGTAGCGCTTACCTGCACTTGCTGGTGATCGGCGCCACCGACTGGAGCATCTGGATAGCGTTCGCGTTGTCTTGGGTGTGGCTGTTGGCAGTGATGCGGTGGGGCTAAGTGGCCTGTGTGGCTAATTGGAGTACTCGAATTAACCGTACAGGCCACGTCGAAGGTTCGACGAACAGGCTCTTAAACCCAAACAGGAGGTCTCTATGTTCAATAAAAACAATAAGCTGCGACATAGCGTTTCATTGGCAGCCATGCTGGCACTCAGCGGGCTGAGTGCTGCGGCCTGGGCCGACGCCTATGAAGACGCCGCTAAAAAATGGATCGGCAGCGAATTCAAACCGTCGACCTTGACGGACGCCCAGCAGCTTGAAGAACTCAAATGGTTCATCAAGGCATCCGAGCCGTTTCGAGGCATGAAGATCAACGTGGTGTCGGAAACCCTCACCACTCACGAATACGAGTCCAAGGTGCTGGCCAAGGCCTTCACCGAAATCACCGGGATCCAGTTGACCCACGACCTGCTGCAAGAAGGCGACGTGGTGGAGAAGATGCAGACGGTGATGCAGTCGGACAAGAACATCTATGACGGCTGGGTCAACGATTCGGACCTGATTGGTACGCACTTTCGCTACGGCAAGACCGAATCGATCACCGACCTGATGGCCAACGAAGGCAAGGCTTACACTTCGCCAACCCTGGACATCAAGGACTTCATCGGCATTTCCTTCACCACTGCGCCGGACGGCAAGATCTATCAACTGCCCGACCAGCAATTCGCCAACTTGTACTGGTTCCGTGCCGACTGGTTCGAGCGCCCGGAGCTGAAGGCCAAGTTCAAGGAAAAATATGGCTACGAGCTGGGTGTACCGGTGAACTGGTCCGCCTATGAAGACATCGCCAAGTTCTTCTCCGAAGACGTCAAGGAGATCGACGGCAAGCGCGTCTACGGCCACATGGACTACGGCAAGAAAGACCCGTCCCTGGGCTGGCGCTTCACCGACGCCTGGTTCTCCATGGCCGGCGGTGGTGACAAAGGCCTGCCCAACGGTTTGCCGGTGGACGAGTGGGGCATTCGCGTGGAGGACTGCCATCCGGTCGGCTCCAGCGTGACCCGTGGCGGCGATACCAACGGTCCCGCGGCCGTGTTCGCCACCACCAAATATGTGGACTGGATGAAGAAGTACGCGCCGCCGGAAGCGGCGGGCATGACCTTCTCCGAATCCGGTCCGGTGCCGTCCCAAGGCAACATCGCCCAGCAGATTTTCTGGTACACCGCTTTCACCGCCGACATGACCAAGCCGGGCCTGCCGGTGGTGAACGCCGATGGCACGCCGAAATGGCGCATGGCGCCTTCGCCACGTGGGCCGTATTGGGAAGAGGGCATGAAGCTGGGGTATCAGGACGTGGGTTCCTGGACGTTCATGAAGTCCACGCCTGAGAAGCAGAAACTCGCGGCCTGGCTCTATGCGCAGTTCGTGACGTCCAAGACCGTGTCGCTGAAGAAGACCATCGTTGGCCTGACGCCGATTCGTGAGTCGGACATCAACTCCCAGGCGATGACCGACCTGGCGCCGAAACTCGGTGGCCTGGTGGAGTTCTACCGCAGCCCGGCCCGCGTGCAATGGACCCCGACCGGGACCAACGTGCCGGACTACCCACGACTGGCACAACTGTGGTGGAGCCACATTGCCGAAGCGGCCAGCGGCGAGAAGACGCCACAGCAGGCTCTCGACGGGTTGGCCAAGGACCAGGACGCGATCATGACGCGTCTGGAACGCTCCAAGGCCCAAGCCACCTGTGCACCTAAGATGAACCCTGAGCGCGACGCGCAATACTGGTTCGACCAACCGGGCGCACCGAAGCCGAAACTGGCGAACGAAAAGCCTAAAGGCGAAACCGTGAGCTACACCGAGCTGTTGAAATCGTGGGAGGCGGCACGCAAGTAAAGCCCCGGATGTGAAAACGAACGGCACCGAAAGGTGCCGTTTTTTTTTGGCCAGGGCTTACCGCAACAGACAGACCCGCCGCTATCGCGAGCAAGCTCGCTCCCACAGGGTTTGGTGGTGACCCTAGATATTGCGTACACCCAAAATCCATTGTGGGAGCTGCTCCCACAGGATTTGGCGGTGTCCATGAATGCTGCATACACCACAGTTCCCCTGTGGGAGCGAGCTTGCTCGCGATGAGGCCGGCAAGCCATCCACATAAACCAGCAGGCAAAAAAACCGGCGCAACCAAGGTCGCGCCGGCGGTGGTGCCAGTGGCTGCGTGGATAGTCGTGGGTCCGTGCAGCCACTGTTGAACCCGCGTCGGTTATGCCCGTTCCAGCGCCAGGGCCACGCCTTGGCCGCCGCCGATGCACAGGGTGGCGAGGCCTTTCTTGGCGTCGCGCTTGATCATTTCATGCAGCAGCGACACCAGGACCCGGCACCCCGAGGCGCCGATAGGGTGGCCCAAGGCGATGGCGCCGCCATTGACGTTGACCTTGTCCATGTCCCATTTCAGCTCCCGGGCCACGGCCAGCGATTGGGCGGCGAAGGCTTCGTTGGCTTCGATCAGGTCCAGTTGCTCCAGCGACCAGCCGGCCTTGTCCAGGCAGCGACGGGTGGCCGAGACCGGGCCGATGCCCATGATGGCCGGGTCGACGCCGGCATTGGCGTAGGCACTGATTTTCGCCAGCACCGGCAGGCCCAGGGCCTTGGCTTTTTCCGCGCTCATCAGGATCACGGCGGCAGCGCCATCGTTGAGGGAGGACGCATTGCCCGCGGTGACGCTGCCGTCCTTCTTGAAGGCAGGCTTGAGCTTGCCCAAGGATTCGGCGGTGGTACCGGCGCGCGGCTGTTCGTCGGTGGCGAATGCCACTGGGTCGCCTTTGCGCTGGGGAATCAGGATCGGCGTGATCTCATCGGCGAACCGAGCGCCCTCGATGGCGGCGACGGCCTTCTGCTGGGAGGCGGCGGCGAAGGCATCCTGCTCCTCGCGGCTGATGCCGTATTTGTCCACCAGGTTCTCGGCGGTGATGCCCATGTGGTAATCGTTGAAGGCATCCCACAAGCCATCGGTGATCATGCTGTCGATCATCTTCGCGTGGCCCATGCGCAAGCCGGTGCGGGCCGCCGGCAGGACGTAGGGGGCCAGGCTCATGTTTTCCATGCCACCGGCAATGATCACCTCGGCGTCGCCACAGCGGATCGCCTGGGCACCGAGGTGCAACGCCTTGAGGCCCGAGCCGCAGACCTTGTTCAAGGTCAGCGCCGGCACCGCGTGGGACAGGCCGGCGAGGATCGACGCCTGGCGTGCCGGGTTCTGTCCGGAACCTGCGGTCAGCACCTGGCCGAGGATCACTTCATCGACCTGGTCGCCGGACAAACCGGTCTGTTCCAGCAGGCGACGAATCACCGCGGCACCCAGTTCCGGCGCGGGAATGGAAGCCAGCGAACCCTGGAAACTGCCGATGGCGGTACGGGTAGCGGCGACAATCACGACTTCTTGCATCGTATCTCTCCTCACTGGGCAGCGAACTGCATTTCAGGCACGTGGTCCGGCACGATCAACTTGCCAGCGGTCTTGGCGACGATTTCCTCGACGCTGACGCCTGGAGCACGCTCTTTAAGGATGAAGGCGCCGTCCTGGATTTCCAGGTAGGCCAGGTCGGTCAGCACGCGCTTGATACACCCGGCGCCGGTCAGCGGCAGGCTGCAGCGGGGCAGCAGTTTCGATTCACCGTCCTTGGACGCATGGGTCATGGTGACGATGATGTTCTCGGCACCGGCCACCAGGTCCATCGCGCCGCCCATGCCCTTGACCAGCTTGCCGGGAATCATCCATGAGGCAATGTTGCCTTCGACATCCACCTCGAATGCGCCCAGCACGGTCAGGTCGATGTGGCCGCCACGGATCATGGCAAACGATTCGGCCGAAGAAAAGATCGACGCGCCAATGCGCGCGGTGACGGTCTGCTTGCCGGCGTTGATCATGTCGGCATCGACTTCGGCTTCGGTGGGAAACGCGCCCATGCCGAGCAGGCCGTTTTCCGATTGCAGCATGACTTCCATGCCTTCGGGAATGTAGTTGGCGACCAGGGTCGGAATGCCGATGCCCAGGTTCACGTAGAAGCCGTCCTGCATTTCGCGGGCGACGCGTTGAGCCATTTGTTCGCGGGAAAGTGCCATGGTGTTATTCCTTCATTCGGGCCGGGGGCAGGGGATCACTTACGCACGGTGCGCTGTTCGATGCGCTTTTCGAACGTGCCGCAAATGACCCGGTCGACGTAGATGCCAGGGGTGTGGATCTGCGTCGGGTCCAGCTCGCCGGGTTCGACGATTTCTTCGACTTCCACCACGGTGATCTTGCCCGCCGTGGCGGCCAGCGGGTTGAAGTTCTGGGCGGTGTGGCGATAGATCACGTTGCCGAAATGGTCGGCCTTCCAGCCTTTGACGATGGCGAAGTCGCCGGTGATGGATTCTTCCATCAGGTACTGGCGGCCGTGGAATTCACGCACTTCCTTGCCTTCGGCCACGGGCGTGCCGACGCCGGTGGCGGTGAAGAAGGCCGGGATGCCCGCGCCGCCGGCGCGCATTTTTTCGGCGAGGGTGCCTTGGGGGGTGAGTACGACTTCGATTTCGCCGCTCAGCAGCTGCTTCTCGAACAGGGCATTTTCGCCCACGTAGGAGGCCACCACCTTGCGGATCTGCCGGTCTTCCAGCAGCACGCCGAGGCCGAAACCGTCGACGCCGCAGTTGTTGGACACCACGGTGAGGTCGCGAATGCCCTTGCGCTTGATCTCGGCGATCAGGTTTTCCGGGATACCGCACAGGCCGAAGCCGCCGGCGATGACGGTCATGCCGTCCTTCAAGCCTTCCAGCGCCTCCTCATAGGAGCTCACGCGTTTGTCGAAACCTGCCATAGACACCTCTTTTATTCTTGATGGGGTCGCAATGGACTGCAGTGTTGCGCCAAGTCATATATTTGTTAAGTTGATTTTTGCACTGAATTGATTGATAAAACTCAATAATTGCCCTCGGAGCCTGGCGACCATGACCCTCAAGCAAATCCGTGCCTTCCTCGCGGTGGCCCAAAGCCTGAGCTTCGCCGTGGCTTGCGAGCGGCTGCACCTGTCCCAGTCGGCCTTGAGCCTGACCATCAAGGCCCTGGAAGAGGGGCTCGGTGGGCGATTGTTCAGTCGCAATACCCGTAACGTGGCGTTGACCCCCGAAGGTGAATCCTTGCTGCCACTGGCTCGACGGCTGGTGGCCGACTGGGACAACGCCGAGGACGAAATGCGCCAGCGCTTCACCTTGCAGCGCGGTCGCGTGACGCTGGCGGCGATGCCATCGTTTGCCGGCAACCTGTTGCCGCCGATCCTCAAGACCTTCCGCGCCCGCTATCCGAATGTCAATGTCACGGTCAACGACGTGATCAACGAACAAGTGCTGGAAATGGTCCGTGATCGCCATGTCGAGCTGGGCGTGGCGTTCGAGCCGATGCAGGGTTCGTCGTTGGCATTCACCCCCCTGTATCTCGATCGCTTCGTCGCGGTGGTGCCGCTGGATTCTCCGCTTGCCCAGTGCGACGAACTTCACTGGGAAACCCTGCTGGAGCAGCCCTTCATCACACTGCAACGCCCCTCCACCGTACGGGTGATGTTGGAAGAGCATCTGCAGGTCCGCGGCATGAAACTGCCCGTAGAGTTCGAGAGCCACCAGTTGGCGACGGTCGGGCGGATGGTCGCCAGTGGGCTGGGTGTCAGTGCCGTGCCAGCGCTGTGCGTCGGGCAGATGCATGAGCTGGGTGCCCGCTGCATCACTCTGAGCGAGCCGGTGATCGAGCGAGCTATCGGTGTGCTGACCAAGCCGGGGCATGAGCTGTCGGCGGCGGCGCAGGCGTTGTTCGATACGCTCAGGGATCAGGAGTCGGGTATGCAGTTGGCCGCAGGTTGACCCGGCCACTGTGGGAGCGGGTGTTGCTAAAACGGGCACTGTGCCAGCAATGGCAGTAATTGCTCGCACGGCTCTTCAAGCTTGAGGTCCAGCAGCTCATCGGCCCGGGTCTTGCCGCGGTTGATCGCCAGCAGCGGCTTGCCCTGGTCCTTGATGGCCCGGCACAGGCGAAACGCCGAATACGCCATCAACGACGAGCCCACCACCAGCAGGCCTTCCGCGTGCTCGACGGCTTGCAGGGCGCGAGCCGCGGTGAGGGGGGCGACGTTCTCGCCGAAAAACACCACGTCGGGTTTCAACCGCTCGCCGCCGCAATGGGGGCAATGGGGCACCTGAAAGCGCGCTTCGAACGCCGGGTCGAGCAGGGTGTCGCCGTCAGGGGCCTGCACGGCATCGACACCGGCCAGATAAGGGTTTTCGGTTTCCATCAGCTGTTGAATCTGCTGTCGCTCGCTGCGCTGGCCGCAATCCAGGCACAGCACGCGATGCAGGCTGCCGTGCAGTTCGATCACGTCCTGGCTGCCGGCCTGGTCATGCAGGGTGTCGACATTCTGGGTGATCAGGCCCGTGATGCGTCGTTGCGCCTGCAACTGGGCCAAGGCCTCGTGAGCCACGTTCGGCCTGGCCTGCCTCACCCGTGGCCAGCCCAGCATCGCCCTGGCCCAGTAGCGCCGTCGCGCCTCGGCCTGGGCGAGGAACTCCTGGTACATCATCGGTTGTCGACCCCGACGAACCCCGTCGCTGTCGCGGTAATCGGGAATGCCCGAAGGGGTGCTGATGCCGGCACCGGTGAGCACCAGGAAACGGCGCCCAGCCGTGTACGCCAGCAACTGATCGAGGGGTTCTTGGTGAAAGTCGTCGGGCATGGGAGGTGTCTGCGTTGGCCTTGAGTCGTTGAGGTTAGCACTGGGTCCCGGTCGACGCCTTTCGTCGCCCTGGGGGGTGGTTTGTTCAAACTTTCCCCTGCGCCGCGTTATCCACTTTTATGTGCGGTAGCCAGCAGCAACGAACGGTCGGTCCAAGGGGGCGGCCGCCCCTGAAACTGCCGAGAGAGGAAGCGTATGAAGCGGACCAAAGGTGAAGTACGGGCCATCAATCGAGAGAGTTCGATGGTGGGTGTGTACGTGAAGCAAGCGGACCGGCATACGGTGCTGAAGTTGAGTTCAGCCAATGACATCGATATTGGCGACATCCTGGCGTGGGACAGTGGCTCGGCCTTGGGTACCCAGTCCTATCACAACCTGACCAAGGGCTGGACCGCCGATGTGTATGTGGCCAACCACGGTGTCGCGGCGGCGAACCTTGATGTCCAGTTGTAACCAACGCCTTCAACCCGTGACCTTGGGAGAATGAGCATGAGCAAATTAAAGTGCGGTTGCCCCGATTGCCAATGCGAAGTGGATCCGCAACGGATGTTCAACCACGACGGCGAGGCGTATTGCTGCCAGGCCTGCGCCGAACAACACCCCAACGGTGAACCCTGTGCGGCCCCCGACTGCCATTGCGAGCGCAGCGGCAAGGTGGAGGATCGGCTGGACGACGCGCTGGAGGAAACGTTTCCGGCGAGCGATCCGATTTCACCCTGAGCATTCTTGAATCCGGGTATCGGCGACAGGGTATCCGGACGCCGCAAGCCGGTCAGTGCGGTGGTGCAGGACAACGCCGGCAGCCCGCGAGTTTTGGCTTCCTGGAACGGCGCGTGGCCAGGGTGACGAGACCGGTGCAATGGGGTGCCGGCGTTGCCCGGCCTGTGGCGGACAGCGTGGAAAGACACGCACTGACTTTTAGATTGAAGCGGGACGATTGTCGCAGCTCGCTCGCGATAGCGGGTCGCCCTCAGCCAACTCCCGCAGGATCTTCGCTTGGCGAAGTTCCAGTGTTAAGACTGTCAATCAGTCCTCATGTGTTTAATAGGCTGTTGCAATAAAAGCCAGTCGTGCGGGGGGAATTAAAACGTTGACCATTCGTCGCTCCTGGCATCGATTTCTTAAACCTTGCCGGTGTCATGTTTTCCGAATAAGACGGGTCAGCAAGGCTCGTTGAAATTAACTAAACGAGGTGAATGAAATGGCTAACACAGGTAATAACAACCCTGGCAATTTCGCTAACGATCGTGAGAAGGCATCGGAAGCCGGGAAAAAGGGCGGCCAGGCATCCGGTGGCAACTTCGCCAATAATCCTCAGCGCGCCGCCGAGGCGGGGCGCAAGGGTGGCCAGGCCTCTGGCGGCAACTTTGCCAATGACCCGCAACGCGCCGCAGAGGCGGGTCGCAAAGGCGGGCAAGCCTCGGGTGGTAATTTTGCCAATGATCCTGAACGAGCCTCGGAAGCCGGCCGCAAAGGTGGCCAGGCCTCGGGTGGCAACCTTGCCAGCGACCGGGAAAAAGCCTCCGACGCCGGCAGGAAAGGGGATAAAAGCAGCCACGGTGGCGGTCGTAAATCGTAATGACCCGTGATCTCGCAGGTCCCGTGCCATTGCAGGGGGCCTGTTTGCGAAGGAGTATTGAAAGCCGGGTATTAATACCCGGTTTTGCTGATGTATCGAGTGCTTAAAACAATAAGCGAGTGGGCTGTAGTTGTAATTAACCGTTCGTCTTCTGTCGTGAATAAAAACTAAATTTTATGCGTTTAACTTCTTCAGACTTCCATGGGCCTGCCGTCGGCAGCGTTCTCCTGAAGTGTGTTCTGAACGAGGAGTTCAATCATGTTTCTACATAACAAGAGATTGCAGTACACCGTGCGTGTCGCTGAGCCTAATCCTGGACTTGCCAACCTGCTGCTCGAGCAGTTCGGCGGCGCCCAGGGGGAATTGGCGGCGGCGTCGCGTTATTTCACCCAAGCCTTGTCCGAGGACGATCCGGGCCGTAAGGATCTGCTGATGGACATCGCCACCGAAGAGCTCAGCCATCTGGAGGTGATCGGCTCGATCATCGTGATGTTGAACAAGGGTGCCAAGGGCAAGATGGCTGAAGGCGTGGAGAAGGAGGGCCAACTGTACCGGGACATCAACGGTGCCGGTAACGACTCTCACATTACCAGCCTCCTGTACGGTGCCGGCTCGCCATTGACCAATTCCGCCGGGGTGCCGTGGACCGCTGCCTACGTGGACACCATTGGCGAGCCGACGGCGGACATGCGTTCCAACATCGCCGCCGAAGCCCGGGCCAAAATCGTCTATGAGCGATTGATGAATGTCACTGACGACCCGGGTGTAAAAGAAGCGCTGGGCTTTTTGATGACCCGTGAAATCGCGCATCAGTTGTCGTTCGAAAAAGCCTTGCATGCCATCCAGCCCAACTTCCCACAAGGTAAGCTCCCCGGCATGCCTGAGTTCACCAACGTGTACTTCAACATGTCCCAAGGTGAACCCACCGTGCGCGGCCCATGGAACCAGGGTGACGACTGGGAATTCGTCGAAAATCCCACGCCGGCGGTCGACGGTGGCGATGGCCTGGCCAGTGTGCAACTGAGCAAAAAAGACGAAGCGCTGCTGATGGACATGAAGGCGCGGACGATGTCCAACCCTGAAAGCGACCCCACCACCGGCGCCGACTTGGGTTCAGGGATGCAAGGTGACAAACTGTAAACAAATGGCGAGGGAGGCGACTCCCTCGCCTGATATTTCGTTAGATCGTTGCCACCGTTGACGCAACGATCAGCCATGTCACGGTCAAGACTTGTAAGGACATTCGATGGACCAGCCCACCTCCCGGATTCGCTCACCCTGGCGCACCTGGTTGAACCCCGTGCAAGATAACCTGCTGTTGGGGGTAACGTTCTGGCTCGGGCTGGGATTGGTGGCCGCGTTGTTGCTCTACAGTGGCTACAACGCCTTGGTCGGTGCCGATCGTCAAAACCTGGGCTACGCCGTGTTGGGCGGTACATCGGGTTTTGCCGCCACTGCCCTGGGGGCATTGATGGCGGTGGTGCTGCGGGACATCTCCTCGCGTACCCAGGACATCATGCTGGGGTTTGCCGCCGGCATGATGCTCGCCGCCAGTTCGTTCTCATTGATCCTGCCGGGTATCGAGGCGGCACAGGTCATCTGCGGCAATCAGTTGCTTGCTGCGTTTGTCGTGGTGGTTGGCCTGGGCCTGGGCGTCGCCCTGATGATCGGCCTGGACCGCTTCGTGCCACATGAACACGAACTCAGTGGCCGGCGTGGTCCCCAGGCCGAGCGTATCAATCGCGTCTGGTTGTTCGTGCTTGCCATCACCTTGCACAACTTGCCGGAAGGCATGGCCATCGGCGTCAGTTTTGCCGACGGCGATTTCAAGGTCGGTTTGCCCCTGACCACCGCCATCGCCATTCAAGACATTCCCGAGGGCCTGGCCATTGCCATGGCGTTGCGGGTTACCGGCATCAGCACCCTGCGCGCCGCGCTCATCGCGGTCGGTTCGGGATTGATGGAACCCCTGGGCGCGGTGATCGGCCTGGGCATGTCGTCAGGCGTGGCCGTCGCGTACCCCATCAGCCTGGGGCTCGCGGCGGGGGCGATGATTTTCGTGGTCTCCCACGAGGTGATTCCCGAGACCCATCGCAACGGCCATGAAACCCCAGCCACCCTGGGGTTGATGATGGGGTTTGCGGTGATGATGTTTCTCGACACGGCACTGGGCTGAAATACCCGCCGATACCCTCTGTCAATGTTCGGCGATAGCGGCGGTTCAGCGACGAGGGTGTTGACTGACACGACGCCATCGCGCGCATCCTCCCACAGGGGATGACGGTGGCGTGCCACTCTCTTGAATACCCGCGAAGATGCTGGCGCGAGGCGACCTATACTCAACCCCGTGGATGACCTGAATCCGGGGTGGCGCGATTGTGCTGCGTTCGCTGATGTTGGCCGTTGTGCTCGTTCTGGCGGGGTGTGCCACGCCACAGCGCGGCCAACCGGTCGCCACGGTGGTGATAGCCCAGGACACTTGGCGACAGGTGGACCGGCAAATCATCGCGGCGTCGAAAAGCGCGATCGAACAAGCTGGGCTCTACGCTCGCGGGTCGATGGAGCATTGGCGTGTGTTGGTCTATGAACGCACCGAGGTTGAATTCATCCCGTGGTTCAGCAGCTACTGGACCCAGGAATGGTTGGCGGTAAAGGTCAGCTGGTATGCCGCCAGTGCCGAAGGAGAGGCGGATTCCTCGGCCAGGCGCCTGGCGGTGTACTTGCAAGAGCAGTATCGCGAGCAGGTGCTGGAACCGGTGGCGGTGGAAATCGATCCCGAGGCGATCAGGGCCAACGCGACGGGCTATTACCTGCGCCTGCTCAACCAGCAGGTCCAGGTCATCGCCCAGCGGCATCGCATCCCGAACGAGCTGATGAACCGGCGCCTGCACGGCATCCCGGCCATTCGCCTGGGGCCGCCGGCGACGCGTGACGCTTCGTTGTACGAGATGATTCACACCGAACCGTTGAACACCCTTCCAGCCTATGGGGCCCTGATCGATCACGTCAACAAGGCCGCAACCACGGGTGCCGGGCCATCGGAGGCGGTGATTGCAACGGTGGCGCAACGTACCAGCGAAAAAATCGAGGCCCAGTTCGCCACGCGTGGGGCAACCAGTGCGGCGGCTGCCGTGGCCGGGAAGGCGGCCGGGGCGTTGATCTCGGTGGGCGTGGCGGGCATTCGTGCGATCATCCATGAGGGCGAGCGGCCGGAAATGGAAGCGCAGATCCGCAAAAGCCTGAGCGCTGCATTCGACGAGGCGTGGTTCAAGTCACTCAAGCATCCCCTCAGCGGGGTGATGGCACCGGTGTACTACCTGGACGAGGAAATCAAAGACAACCTGGTGGAGGCGGACCTGGCCAATCGAGCGGTGGTTTTGCCCGATATCAAGCCGTGACGGGCCGACTCATTCGGAGCCGAGGGTCACGCGACAACCTTTGCGATGGCGGATCTGCTCGTCCGATGGGCGTTCCTTGATGAACTCGAAGCGCGGTTCGCCTTCGCTGTAGATCACCAGCCAGCCCCATTCCAGCTCGCTTTCATCCTGTCCGGGCTTGGGCGGCGAGGCCCACCAGGGTTCTTTTTGCACGATCTGACGCATCGTCTACTCCTGCCGATTGATCCTTTGAACTATAGACCGCTCGATTTCGTGATAAGCGCTGGTGAAAGCCCATGAAACGTATGTGGCCGGTGGAGTTCTTGTGGCGAGGGGATAAATCCCCTCTCCACAAGAGCTTGTTTGATGGGGCAGTGTGCTCTGATCCCGCCCACCGGCGTCTAGCGTCTGTATCCCCGCACTCGAACGGGGAATGACTGGACCCCGCGCATATGCAAGCACTGTTGAACGAGATCCTCGATGCGGTTCGCCCCCTGATCGGTCAGGGCAAGGTAGCCGATTACATTCCCGCCCTGGGCACCGTGGCGCCCAACCAGTTGGGTATTGCCGTGTATGGCAACGACGGCGAGTTGTATTGCGCCGGCGACGCTGAAACCGCGTTTTCGGTGCAGAGTATTTCCAAGGTGTTCAGCCTGGTGCAAGCCATCGGGCATTCCGGTGAAGCGATCTGGGAGCGCCTGGGCCATGAGCCGTCCGGCCAGCCCTTCAACTCCCTGGTGCAACTGGAGTTCGAGCGTGGCCGGCCGCGCAACCCGTTCATCAATGCCGGCGCGTTGGTGATCTGCGATATCAACCAGTCGCGTTTCGCTGCGCCGGCGCTGTCGATGCGCGATTTCGTGCGCCGTCTGTCGGGAAACCCACAGGTGATGGTGGACGGCAAGGTCGCCGAGTCGGAATACCAGCACCGGGCCCGCAACGCGGCGATGGCGTACCTGATGCAATCGTTCGGCAACTTCCATAACGATGTGGAAGCGGTACTGCGCAGTTATTTCAGCCATTGCGCCCTGCGGATGAGCTGTGTCGACCTGGCGCGGGCGTTCTGCTTCCTGGCCAACGACGGGTTCTGCAAGCACAGCGGCGAACAGATCCTCAGTGCCCGGCAGACCCAGCAGGTCAACTCCATCATGGCCACCAGCGGCCTGTACGATGAGGCCGGCAACTTCGCTTATCGCGTCGGCCTCCCAGGCAAGAGCGGCGTCGGTGGCGGGATTGTCGCCGTGGTGCCGGGACGGTTCACCGTATGCGTCTGGTCGCCTGAACTCAACGTCGCTGGCAACTCCTTGGCCGGCATGGCGGCGCTGGAGTTGATGAGCCAGCGGATCGGCTGGTCGGTGTTCTAGTTGCCTGCTTCATAAAAAAGGGCCCGCTCCTGATCCAGGAGCGGGCCCTTTTTTCAGGGGATATCAGCAGAGGCGGTCGATGACCCGGACCTCGGCGTTGTTCTGCATCGACTGCCAGGCCTGGGTCAGCGTTTGCAACACGCGACCGATGAAGTCTTTGTCGGCCGCGGCCTTCTTGCCAACGTAGCCCTGGCCACGGCGGTACATCCTCAGCCGGGCACCCAGCTCATGCGTGTTCTTTTCGAACTCGTCTTCGCGGGTGTAGGGCGACAGGCAGTCCATATGCACCTGGCCAGTCTTGCTGATCCACAGGATATGGCTGTCGAGAGTGTCCTTGTGTGCGGCGAATATGCGAGCCAGTTCATCAATAGATGGTTGATTATTCAGATTCATGTGTAAGCCCCTTGACCATTTGGTTGATCTGTCTGGTGGTTCGCAAAAACTTCGCTACTCGGTAAGTACCTGCCTGCTACCGAAACCAGGCCGTCAGCATTCTTCCGTCGAACTTCGACAGGGTCGTGCATCGGTTGTGTAGTGTTATCGAAGGGCTGCTACGCAAATGCGCGACAACGAAGAGAAACAGCGAAGAATCTTCAGGCAGTGTCAACTTTCGAGGGTTGAACCACGCGCGTCATGAGGATCTTCACCGACGTTTCTCGTCCTTGTTACCGGACGGTCAGGCCAGGTCAGCACCTTCAATCTGCCTTGTGGGCAGTCCCTTATCCAAAAAACAGCTCGGCGGTCAGACGAGCTTGCTCAAACAGTTGCCTGTACTCCCGATCGGGGAGACGTCTGCATCATGCAAGGGCAAATCGGAGGCGTCAACGGTTTTGTAGTGATTATTTTTGCTCACTACATATTGTCGGACAAAACGGTTTGGGTATGAGGATTTCCGGTCAGACACACAATCAATGAGGGAGCGAGCTTGCTCGCGATGGCGGTGTGTCAGTCAATTATCTGATGGCGGATTCACCGTCATCGCGAGCAGGCTCGCTCCCTCAGGGGGATCAGAGGGGGCCTGATTTTTGTTCAGGTGGCCTTGGCTTTGCTCGTCTTGCGCGGTGCAGCGGCCGTCTTGCGCTTGGCCGGCTTGCGTTTGTTTTTCCACGGCGTTGCGCCACGCCCGGCGGGGCTGGCCGGGCCGCTGATGGTCAGGCTCATGCCCTGGCAGCGGGCGACGTGCTTGCTCATCCAGGCGGCTTGCCGGGTCACGAACTCTTCCAGGCTCATTTCCCCGCTTTGCACCATGTCCAGGGCCTGCTCCCAGATGGCGGTCGTGCCTGGGTCGGCGATGGCCCGGGGTACGGCGTCGATCAGGCTGAAGGCCGCGGGGGTGGCGCACAGGGCCTTGCCGTTTTTCACCAGGTAACCACGGTCGAGCAGCCCCTGGATGATCGAGGCCCGGGTCGCTTCGGTGCCGATGCCGGTGGTGTCCTTGAGTTTTTGCTTGAGCAGCGGATCTTCCACCAGTTTGGCGACGTTCTTCATCGCCTTGATCAGGTCGCCTTCGGTGAACGGCTTGGGCGGTTGGGTCCACAGGTCCTTGGGTTTCACCTCGTCCACGGCACAATCGCGACCTTCGGCCAGCGCAGGCAAGGTCTGCGGCGCCGGTGCTTCACGGCCCCTTGCCGGTGCCAGCGCTTCGGGCAGGGCGCGTTTCCAGCCGGGTTCGACGATCTGCTTGCCCACGGCACGCAGCGCCTGGCCGGCACAGTCGAAGTCGGCCTGGGTCCGGTCGTATTCATGGTTGGGCAGGAACTGCGCCAGGTAACGCGCGCGAATCAGCGTGTAGACCGCGCGCTGCTTGCCGGCGAGTTTGTCGAGGTTCCTGGCGGCGGCGGTGGGGATGATGCCGTGGTGGGCACTGACCTTGGCGTCGTTCCAGGCCCGGGATTTGCGCTGCGGCTGCAAATGCTCGCGCAGCGGCGCGAGGCTTGGGTCGGCCTGGGCGAGGGCGGCGAGGATGGCCGGTGCTTCATTGTGCTGGCTCAAGGGCAGGAAACCGCAATCGCTGCGGGGGTAGGTGATGAGCTTGTAGGTCTCGTAGAGCGACTGGGCAATGTCCAGGGTTTCCTGGGCGCCGAGGCCGAGTTTCTTCGAGCAGACTTCCTGCAGCGTGCCCAGGTCGAAGGGCAACGGCGCCGCTTCGCGCAGGCGCTCGGTACGCACCTTCAGCGTCCGGGCGGTGGCGGCGTTGCTCATGGCCTGGGCCGCGTCTCGGGCCAGGGCCTGGTTCAGGCAGCGCTCCTGGTCGTCGCAGGCGTCCGGGTCGGCGCGCCACTGGGCGATGAACGCTGTGCCTTCATGGCTGAGCTGCACGTCGATGGCCCAATAGGCGACCGGTACGAAGTTGGCAATGCTGCGGTCGCGGTCCACCACCAGTCGCAACGTCGGTGTCTGCACGCGACCGACCGGCAACACGCCCTGGTAGCCGGACTGGCGCCCCAGCAAGGTGAACAGGCGACTCATGTTCATGCCGATCAGCCAGTCGGCCCGGGAGCGACCCAGGGCAGAGTGATACAGGTTGAAGGTTTCGACCCCCGGCTTGAGGGCGGCCAGGGCCTTGCGGATCGATGCTTCGTCCAGGGCCGACAGCCATAGCCGCCGGATTGGCCCGCGATAACGGCAATGCTCCACCAGCTCCCGGGCGATCATTTCCCCTTCACGGTCGGCGTCGGTGGCGATCACCAGTTCCTTCGCTTCCCCCAGCAGGCGCTTGACTGCCTTGTACTGGTTGGCGGTTTTCGGCTTGACGGTCATTTTCCATTGCGCCGGCACGATGGGCAGGTCGGCCAGGACCCATCGCTTGTAGCGCGCGTCGTAGGCGTCGGGTGGGGCGGTTTCCAGCAGATGGCCGATGCACCAGGTGACCGTGAGGCCAGGGCCCAGCCAGCAACCGTCGCCTCGGCGCGTGGCACCGAGCACCGCGGCGATGTCCTTGGCCTGGGACGGCTTTTCACACAGGTACAGCTGCATAGCACCCTTTTCCTGAGCAGATGTCATGGGCTTGTAGCATGGTCATGGATGCGCGCCAGGGCAAGTTTTATCTGTATGGATATACAGATAAAAGCGTTGCGCTGCGTTGCCAAGGGGAGGTGGGGTGACATTCGGCGGGCCTGTCGGCACGCAGAATGAATTTCTCGCAGGGGCGTCGCTCATAACTTCAAGGCGGCTGAAACCGCAAAGAAGCTTGATGAGGTCAAGGAGAGTTACTTTCATGAATTCGATGCCAAATGGCGGCGACCAGGCGACTACCCGTTTGATTCTCGTTGTGGAAGACGATCCAACCATCCTGGAATTCCTCTGTGAAATCCTTGAGGACGAGGGGTTCGTCGTGGAGCCTCGGGAAAGCGCCGATGCGGCGTTGACGTTCCTCGAGGAAAGCGCCCACTACGTCGACCTGTTGCTTACGGATATCACCATGCCCGGCAAGATCGACGGTGCGGACCTGGCCAACCTGACCGGAGACCGCTGGCCGCAGATCCCGCTGCTGATCATGTCCGGTTTCGAGACGCCGGAAAGCGCCGGTATCAAGCACCACGCGTCGTTCATCGCCAAGCCCTGGGCCTTGGGACAGATGTTGGACCTGGTGGAGAGCACGGTGAAAAATCACGCCATCAACTGAGTGATTGCGCAAGGCGAGGGACGGCCGGGCACGTTTGGGTTGCAAGCGGCGATGGGGTCGATGACAATGCGAGTCATTATCAGTCGCGAATTATTCCATTGCCATGCCCTCCAACGATCTGTCCCTACGCAGTGCTGTCGACGTTCTGTACAGTGATCATCACGGTTGGCTCCAGGGCTGGTTGCGCAAGCGACTGGGCAACACGTTCGATGCCGCCGACCTGACCCAGGATACGTTTGTGCGGGTCATCAAGGCGCGCACCGCGCTGGATATCCGCGAGCCGCGACCGTACCTGTCGATGATCGCCAAGGGGCTGTTGATCGACCTGTTTCGTCGTCGTTCGCTGGAGCAATCCTACCTCGAAGCATTGGCCGCCATGCCGCAAGAGCAGCACCCATCGCTGGAGGAGCAGGCGATCCTGCTCCAGGCCCTGATGGAGATCGACCGTCTGCTCCTGGGGTTGGGGCCGCGTGTCAGGCAGGCGTTCATCCTGTCGCAGTTCGATGGCCTGACATACCCGCAAATTGCCGAGCGCCTGGGCGTCAGCGTGCGCACGGTCAATAACCACATGGCAAAGGCCATGGAACATTGCTGCCTGATGCACATTCAATTGCAGCTGTCATGAACCTGCCACCCGAAGAGTTGAACGCCATCCGTGTGGCGGCGCGGTGGTACGCCCGGCTTCATTCGGGCATTACGACCGACGCGGACCGGGCCGATTGGTGCGCCTGGCTGGCTGCCGATCCGTTGCACAGCCAGGCCTGGCAGCGCATGGCCGCGGTGGCCGAGCAGATGGCAAGCGTGCCGGGCGCCCTGGCGGCACCGACCTTGAACGACACCCACCAGCGATCCCGACGCCAGGTGTTGCGCAGCGCCTTGCTGCTAACGTCCGCTGGCGGCCTGGGTTGGCTGGGCTGGCACAGCCAGGCCACCCAGAACCTGTTGTGTGATTACCACACCGCGGTGGGCGAACGTCGCGAGTTTCAACTGGCCGATGGCGGCACGGTCCTGCTCAACACCGACACCTCGATCAATGTTCGTTTCGATGGACGGCAGCGACGCCTGGAGCTGTTGCGGGGTGAGGTGCTCGTGACAACGGCGGTCGATCCCCTGCGACGTCCGTTCACGGTGGTCACGGGGCCGGCCGAGGTGCTTGCGCTGGGCACGCGGTTTATCGTCCGTAGCCAGGGGCGGGGCGGCGAAGTGGCGGTGCTTGAGAAAGCGGTCGAAGTGAGCCTGTCGGCGAGTGGGTCAAGGCGGCGGGTCGAAGCCGGCCAGCGCCTGGACTTCAATGAGCGGTCGTTGGGGACGCTGCGCGGCAACGACGTGTCGGTCGGTGCCTGGCAGAAGGGAAGCATCATCGCCATTGACCGTCCCCTGGCGGCGCTGCTGGATGAGTTGTCGCGTTACCGTCCCGGTGTGCTGCGCTGGGATCCGGCGATTGGCGACTTGAAGGTGTCCGGTGTGTTCCCCGTCGATAACACGGATCTCGCCCTGGCCGCGCTGGAAAGCGGTTTTTCGCTGCGAGTGACCCGCTACAGCCGCTTCTGGGTCCAGGTCGCCGGTGGCGATCGGCGGTAATGCCGAACAATAAATAAACCAGCCCCTGCACTTTTCGTCTCCATCGTTCGGCTCTTCCTCAGTGAGTTTTTATCGACCGTTTGGGGAGGGGAAATATGACGTGGGTGAGCGTGCCAGGCCGTCTGGTGTTTGCAGTGGAAATCGGTTTGCTGGCGGTCACGACCGCCAGCGCCACGGTCGTGAACGCCAGCCCGGCGGCGCAGCAGCAAGCGGTGCAGGCCTACGATATCGGTGCCGGCAGCCTGGTGGATGTGCTGACCCGTTTCTCCAGCGCCGCCGGCGTCGCCCTTTCGTTTGATGCCCGGCAACTCGGGGATTTGCAATCGCCCGGCCTGAGAGGTTCGTTCGGCGTGGGCGACGGCTTTGCCCGCATTCTTGGCGGTAGTGGCCTGCAAGCTGAGCCCCAGGCCAACGGTACATATGTGCTGCGCCGGCTGCCCGCCAACGGTTCGGTCATGGAACTGGGAGCTACCACCATCGAGGCACAGATGCTCGGGGCGACCACCGAGAACAGTGGTTCCTACACGACGGGCGCGGTGACCATCGGCAAGGGCGAACATTCCCTGCGCGAAACACCGCAGTCGGTGACGGTGATCACCCGCAAGATGCTCGATGACCAGAACCTCAACACCATCGATCAAGTGATGGAAAAGACCCCCGGCATCACCGTCTACGACTCGACCATGGGCGGCAAGTATTTCTATTCCCGCGGGTTCCGCATGTCTGGGCAGTATCAATACGACGGCGTTCCGCTGGACATGGGCAACAGCTATGTCCAGGCCGACAGTTTCAGCAGCGACATGGCTTATTACGACCGTGTCGAAGTCCTGCGCGGTGCCGCCGGGATGATGAAGGGCGCAGGCGGTACTTCCGGTGGTGTCAATTTTGTCCGCAAACGTGGCCAGGCCACGGCCCAGACCGAACTCAGCCTCTCGGGCGGCACCTGGGACAACTACCGTGGGCAGGTCGATACCGGTGGCCCGCTGAATGATTCCGGCACTGTGCGGGGCCGGGCGGTGATCGCCGAGCAGAGCCGGCATTTTTTCTACGACGATGCCCGGCGCAAGGACCAGATTTATTACGGTGCCCTGGATTTCGATCTGTCGCCCGACACCACGCTCGGCGTGGGCGTTGCCTATGAAGACGTCGATGCAAGCCCTTGCTGGGGCGGGCTTCCTCGTTACCGGGACGGCAGCGATCTGAAACTCAGCCGTTCCACTTGCCTGGATCCGTCGTGGAACACTTGGCGCAGCCAGCGGACTACGGTGTTCAGCGACCTCAAACATCAGCTCAACGACGACTGGGCGGTGAAGGTCGCTGGTGTCTATACGAAAAATACCCAGGACATCAAATACGCCTTTGCGTCGGGTTCGGTGGCGCCAGGCACCGCGACCACCAACCTGCTGGGCAGCATGTACGACTATGACCAGGTCGATTACGGCCTCGACGCCTACCTGGACGGCAAGTTCGACGCCCTGGGACAGCAACATGAATTGATCGTCGGTTTCAATGCCAGTCGTTCGGACAAGGACGATTTTTTCTCGGTCGCCTTCTTGCCGCAGAAGCAGAACGTATTCGAACCGGATCGACATATTCCCGAACCGGACGACAGTTACTTCATCGAAAACTCGACGCGCGGTGGCCCGGTCAAAACCGTTACCCAGCAGCAGGGCATGTATTCGACCCTGCGCCTGAAACTGGCGGACCCGTTGACCTTTGTCGTGGGCAGTCGGGTGAGCTGGTACCGCTCCAAGACCGACTCGCAGTTTCTCACCGGCGGTTCGGAGCACGCCAAGAGCACGGAGACGGGCCAGGTCACCCCGTTTGCCGCCGTGCTGCTGGACCTCAATGAGCACCTGACGGCCTACGCCAGTTACTCGGATATCTTCACGCCCCAGGGCAACTATCGCTCCGAAAGCGGCTCGGCGCTCAAGCCCCTGGTGGGCGAGAGTTATGAGTTGGGGATCAAGGGCGAGTGGTTCGAGGGACGTCTGAACAGCGCCTTCAACCTGTTCCGCACGCTGCAAAAAGACCAGGCCCAGACCGACTACACCTCCAGTTGCGCGTCTTCGGACGGTTACTGCTATGAGAACGCCGGCAAGGTTCGCGCCCAAGGTTTCGAAGCCGAGAGCAGCGGTGAAGTCATCGAGCGCCTGCAATTGCTGGCCGGCTACACCTACACCCAGACCAAGACCCTCGACGACATTGACACGAGCCTCAACGGTGGTTCGTTCAACAGCTATGTGCCGCGCCATGTGCTGCGCCTGTGGGGCGATTATGCCCTCGGCGGAGCGTTCGAACGGTTCAGTGTCGGCGCCGGGGTCAATGCACAAAGCGACAACTTCCGGGTTTCGCCGGCGACGGGCGAGAAGATCACCCAGGCCGGTTATGCGGTATGGAATGGCCGTGTCGGCTACCGCATCGATGACACCTGGTCGGTGGCGCTCAATGGCAACAACCTGTTCGACAAGCGCTACTACACCACCATCGGCACCGAGGGTTTCGGTAACTATTACGGTGAGCCGCGCAACTTCACCATGACCGTGAAGGCGCACTTCTGATCCCGGCGGCGAGGGCGACAGTGCCCTCGCCACGGTTTCGTCCTCAGTTTTTATCCAGGTCCACGTTCCGGGTTTCCCGCAGGCAGATCATGCCCACCACCAGGCTCACCCCGGTGATCACCACCGGGTACCACAGCCCGTAGAAAATATCCCCGGTGTAGACCACCAGGGCGAACGACACGGTGGGCAGGAAGCCACCGAACCAGCCGTTGCCGATGTGGTAGGGCAGGGACATGGAGGTGTAGCGGATCCGTGTCGGGAACAGTTCGACCATCAACGCCGCCAGCGGTCCGTAGCACATCGCCGAGATGATGATCAGCGCCACGATCAAGGCCACGATCATCGGCCGGTTGATCTGCTGGGCGTCGGCCTTTTGCGGGTAACCGGCCAGGGTCACCGCGCCGCGCAAGGCGGCTTCGTCATAGCCTTCGAGTTTCACGTCACCGACGCTGACCTGCACCTCGCTGCCGGCCGGAGCCGCGACGCTGCTGTAGGGCAGGCCTTGCTTGACCAGGAAGGTCTTGACCTTGTCGCACGGGCTGTCGAAACGCGCCTTGCCCACCGGGTCGAACTGGAAGGTGCACGTGGCCGGGTCGGCGACCACGGTGATCGGTGCCTGACGGCTCGCCAGGTCGATGGCCGGGTTGGCGTAGTGGGCCAGGGTCTTGAAGATCGGGAAGTACAGGGCGGTCGCCAGCAACAGGCCGATCATCAGCACCGGTTTGCGCCCGACCTTGTCCGACAGCCAGCCGAAAAAGATGAAGAACGGCGCGCCGATCACCACGCTGACGATCAGCAGGCTGTTGGCCAGGGCCGGGTCCATCTTCAGGAACTGGGTGAGGAAGAACAGTACGTAGAACTGCGCAGCGTAGAAGGTCACCGCTTGCCCGGCGTTGATGCTGAACAGGGCGATCAGCACCACCTTCAGGTTTTCCCATTTGCCAAAGGATTCGCGGATCGGTGCCTTGCAGCACTTGCCTTCCTCTTTCATTTTCAGGAAGGCCGGCGACTCATGCAGGCTCAGGCGAATCCAAGTGGAGATGCCCAGCAGCAGGATCGACAGCAGGAACGGAATGCGCCAGCCCCAGACTTCGAACTGGTCACCCGTGAAGTAGCGACAGCCCAGCACCACCAGTAGCGACAGCAGCAGCCCGAGGGTCGCGGTGGACTGTATCCAGCTGGTATGAAAACCGCGCTTGCCCATTGGCGCGTGCTCGGCGACGTAGGTCGCCGCGCCACCGTACTCACCCCCCAGGGCCAGGCCCTGGAGCATGCGCAGCACCACCAGGATGATCGGCGCGGCGATGCCGATGCTGGCGTAGTTGGGCAGCAGGCCGACGCAGAACGTCGCCAGGCCCATGAGCACGATGGTGGCCAGGAACGTGTACTTGCGTCCGATCATGTCCCCCAACCGGCCGAATACCAGTGCCCCGAACGGCCGCACGATGAAACCCGCGGCGAAGGCCATCAGGGCGAAGATGAACGCGGTGGTGTCGTTGACCCCGGCAAAGAACTGCTTGCTGATCACCGCCGCCAGGGCGCCATACAGGAAAAAGTCGTACCACTCGAACACCGTCCCCAGGGACGAGGCGAAGATGACTTTCTGGGTTTCCTGGCTGGTGCCGGCGCTGCGCGTAGCTTCCAGGGGCTGAACATGTTCCGACATATCGATATCCCTCACAGTGATTGTTTTTGTTGTTCCACTGCGACGCCGGGGTGGCGTCTCCTGATTTGACACACTTTCCTTGAATAGACTCATCCCCTTGTGGGAGCGAGCTTGCTCGCGATGACAGCTGCCTATTCAACGCCTAGGTGACAGACAGATTGCTATCGCGAGCAAGCTCGCTCCCACAGGGGGGCGGGGTTGTTGTCAGACCGTGGCCGGCTCCTTTTGGGACGTGGTGATTCTTGTGTCTGCCTCAAGCATCATCTGCGCGGCCTTCTCGGCAATCATCAAGGTCGGCGAGCAGGTGTTGCCCGAGGTGATACGTGGCATGATCGAGGCATCGGCGATGCGCAGGCCCTTGATGCCGTGAACGCGCAGTTGCGCATCCACCACGGCGTCTTGGTCCTGGCCCATGCGGCACGTGCCGACCGGGTGGAAAATCGTCGTACCGATCCGGGCGGCGGCCTGGTGCAGTTCCTCTTCGGTTTGCAGGCTGGGACCCGGCAGGTATTCCACGGGTTTGAACGCGCTCAGGGCCGGGGCCGCGACGATGCGTCGGGTCAGGCGGATGGCGTCGGCGGCAACCCGCAAGTCTTCGGGATGGCTCAGGTAATGGGGCTGAATCAGCGGTGCTTCGTGCGGGTCGGCCGAACGAATGTCCACCCGGCCACGGCTTTGCGGGCGCAGGTCGCAGACCGATGCGGTGAAGGCCGGGAAGCTGTGCAGCGGTTCGCCGAAGCGCTCCAGGGACAGCGGCTGCACGTGGTATTCGAGGTTGGCCGAGGCCTGCTCCGGGCCCGAGCGGGCGAACGCGCCGAGTTGGCTGGGGGCCATGGACAACGGGCCGCTGCGGTCGTACAGGTAGCGCAGGCCCATGCCCATCTTGCCCCACAGCGTGCCGGCGATCTGGTTCAGGGTGCGGGCGTTTTCCAACTGATAGATCAGCCGCAGTTGCAGGTGGTCTTGCAAGTTGCCGCCGACACCGGGCAACTCATGGGTCACACCGATGCCCAGGTGTTGCAGCAGGCTGCGCGGGCCAATCCCGGAGCGTTGCAAGATCCCTGGCGAGCCAACGGCGCCGGCGCACAGGACGATTTCCTTGCGGGCCTTGAAGGTCATGCCTTTGCCCTGCCAACGGGCGCTGACCGCGTGGGCGCGCTCGTCACGCAGCAACACGCGGTCAACCTCGACGTCGGTCAACACCGTGAGGTTGGCACGCTGGCGCACCGGCTTGAGAAACGCCTTGGCCGCGTTCCAGCGCACCCCGGCTTTCTGGTTGACCTGGAAGTAGCCGCAGCCTTCATTGTCGCCGCTGTTGAAGTCGTCGACGTTGGGGATGCCGCTCTGCTCGGCGGCGCTGCGGAAGGCATCGAGAATCGGCCATGACAGGCGCTGGCGTTCGACCCGCCATTCCCCAGCGGCGCCGTGGAACTCGGATGTGCCGGCAAAGTGGTTTTCGCTCTGGCGGAACAGCGGCAACACGTCTTCCCAGGCCCAGCCGGGATTGCCCTCGGCGGCCCAGCCATCGTAGTCCGCAGCCTGGCCGCGCATGTAGATCATGCCGTTGATGGAGGAGCAACCGCCCAGGACCTTGCCGCGGGGGTAGCTCAGGGCGCGCCCCTGCAGGCCCGGTTGCGCTTCGGTCTTGAAGCACCAGTCGGTGCGTGGGTTGCCAATGCAGAACAGGTAGCCGACCGGGATGTGAATCCACGGATAGTTGTCACGTCCACCGGCTTCGAGCAGCAGCACCCGGTGTTGCGGGTTGGCCGAAAGCCGATTGGCCAGCAAGCACCCGGCAGGGCCGGCGCCCACGATCACGTAATCGTATTCATCGACGACAGGTTGCATTCGCGACCTCATTCTTGTTGTTGTGGGAACCATCCTAGTTGTTAGTTTTCGTCAAAAGAATGTTAGTTTTTGCGCAGCGGCTGTGCGTTTATAAACAGTCGGGTCTTCAGGCGTGTTCAAGGAACCCCTCATGTTCGACTGGAATGACTTGCGCTATTTCCTGGAGCTGCAACGCAGCGGGCGTCTGTTGACGGCCGCGCGACGCCTGAACACCACCCACGCCACGGTGGCCCGGCACATCGAGGCCATCGAGAAAAGCCTCGGCACCGCGCTGTTCGTCCAGCATGCCCAGGGCTATGAACTGACCCCGGCCGGCGAGACGTTGCTCAAGCACGCCGAAGCCATGGAGAACGTGGCATTGCTGGCCCAGGAGGACATCACCCAGTCCAGTGCGCCCCTGGGCAAGATCCGCCTGGGGGTGACCGAAGGGCTGGGCATCATGTTCCTGGCCAGCCGCATGGACGGGTTGTTCCAGCGTTATCCGGGGCTGGAAGTGGAACTGGTGGCGGTGCCGCGATTCGTCAGCATCCTCAATCGGGAGGCGGACATCAGCATCCACCTCGAACGCCCGGCGGCCGACCTGCTGGTGACCCGTAAACTCACCGACTACAGCCTGGCGCTGTACGCCAGCCAGGCCTACCTGGACCGCTCGCCAGCGTTGCGCAGCCGCGAAGACCTGGCACGCCATGCCTGGATCGGTTATGTCGACGACCTGCTGTTCAGCCAGGAACTGATGTTCCTCAACAGCTTTTGCCGCAACCCCCGAGTGGTGTTCCACAGCACCAGCGTCATCGCCCAGCAACAGGCCGCGCGTTCGGGCCTGGGGATCGCGGTGCTGCCGTGCTACATGGCCAGCGGCGATCCGACCCTGGTGCCGTTGCTGCCGGACGAAACCATCCGCCGCAGCTACTGGATCAGCACCCGCCGCGAACTGCACAAGTCCGTACGGCTGCGGGTGCTGTGGGATTACGTGGCGCAGTTGTGCGAGCACGAGCAGGCCCTGCTGCTGCCCTGACCGCGCAGTACCCCTGTGGCGAGGGGATTTATCCCCGCTGGGCTGCGCAGCAGCCCCAAAACGCCTACCTGAATACCGAGGCGACACATTAGGGCCGCCACGTGCCCCAGCGGGGATAAATCCCCTCGCCACAGGGTCATCGACGCTCCAGTGCTGGCCGCCCAAGCCCCCTTTTATGGCCCCCAATGACCTTAAGCCGACGCGGTGGTGTGCCTTAGTGTGGGAGCTGCCAGACCCACCACAAGAAAGGCGCAACCGTTGCGCCGTCAAGAGGGCCTTATGTCGGCAATCACACCTTCCTTCCTGCTTCGAACCGCTGCCGTCGTGTCGTTCGGCGCGTTGCTTGTCGCGTGTGGCGAAGAGGCCAAGCCGCCCGCGCCCACGGTGTTCACGGCCATGCCCAGCGATGCGGCACTGGCCCAGGTCTACGACAGCAGCTGCAAGCTCTGCCACGCCAACCCCGGTGCCGGGGCACCGTTGACCGGCGACACGAACGCCTGGGCCCCGCGGGTCGCCCAGGGCGCGGATACCCTATTGGACCACGCCATCAACGGCTACAACGGCATGCCGCCCATGGGCCTGTGCATGCACTGTTCCGAAGAGCAGTTCCTGGCCCTGATCGCCTTCATGTCCGGTCAACACTTCCAATAATCAATACGGGTACTACGGCATGACGATGGACTACTCACGGCGTCGGTTGCTGCAACAGGCCGGCGTTGTCGCCGCCTTTACCGCATTGGGCAACCAGGGGGCCCTGGCCGAGCTGATGCGCGCGCCTCGGTTGATCCCGTGGCGCAACTGGTCCGGTGCGCAGAGCTGCCTGCCGGCGGCGCGCCTGGCCCCCAAGGACCTTGATGAACTGGTGCAGGTGGTGCGCCGCGCCGAAGGGCGGATTCGTCCGGTGGGTTCCGGTCATTCCTTCAGCGCCCTGGTGCCCACCGACGGCACCTTGTTGTCGCTGAGTTTCTTCAATGGCTTGCTGGATCACGACGGGGCCAGCCTGCAAGCGGAATTCGGCGGTGGCACGCCCATGTCCCGCATGGGCCCGGCGCTCAAGGCCATCGGCCAGGCGCTGCCGAACATGGCCGACGTGGATTACCAGACCCTGGCCGGAGCCATCGCCACCTCGACCCATGGCACTGGCAAGGCCTTCGGCTCGTACGCGTCCCAGGTGGTTGGCCTGCAACTGGTAACGGCCCGCGGCGAGGTGCTCGATTGTGATGCCCAGCGCCATCGCGACGTGTTCAGGGCTGCTCGGGTATCCCTTGGTGCGCTGGGGCTGGTGACCCGCGTGCGCCTGCAGAATCGCGCCGCCTATCGCTTGCGCGAGCACCAGTGGGTGGCGAAGACCGAGGAGTTGCTCGAGGAGGTGGACACCCATGCCCGGGACAACCAGCACTGGGAAATGCAGGTCGTCACCCATTCCGACTATGCGCTGTCGATCACCCTGAACGAAACCACCGACCCCGCTACGCCGCCAATCAGCCCCGAGGAGGAGGGCGGCAACGAGTTCGTCTCCCTGATCGAAAACCTCGACAAGTACGGCAGCGATTTTCCAGCGATCCGACGCGCGCTGCTCAATAGCCTGCGGCTGGTGGCCGATTTCGATGACCGCGTCGGTGATTCCCATGACATCTACGCCAACGCCCGCACCGTGCGCTTCAACGAGATGGAATATTCGGTGCCGGCCGAACACGGTCCAGCGTGCCTGCGGGAGATCCTCGCACTGATCCGCGACAAGGACCTGCGCACCTGGTTTCCCATCGAATACCGCTACGTGAAGGCCGACGACATTGCCTTGAGCATGTTCGAAGGCCGGGACAGTTGCTCGATCTCCGTGCACCAGCATTACCAGATGGACCACCACAGTTTCTTCGCGGCCATCGAGCCGATCTTCTGGAAATACCAGGGCCGTCCACATTGGGGAAAACTGCACTCCTTGAACGCCAGGGCACTCCAGGCGCTGTACCCGCGCTGGGCTGAATTCAGCCAGGTGCGCCAGGCGCTCGATCCCGGCGGCAAGTTCCTCAATGGGCATCTTGCATCGATTCTGGGTTTGAGCTGAAGGAAGAAGCTGTGGGATCGAGCCCGTGAAAACGGTCTGCCTGTGCCGGTGATGTTGGAAGTGCCGACGCCTTCGCGAGCAAGCCCGCTCCCACAATTGATCTTCAGTGGACGTAAGCCCGGTTTAGAATTTGAAGCGTCCCACCAGTCCCTTGAGTTGCCCGGAAATATCGGTCAAGCGCCCCGAGCCAGTCTGCGCCGAGTGGGCGAATTCCTCGACCAACTGGGCATCGGCATGGATTTGCGCGATGTGCCGGTTGATGTCTTCGGCCACTTGGTGCTGTTCCTCGGCTGCCGTGGCGATCTGGGTGTTCTGATCGCGAATCGAGTCCACCGAGTTGCGGATCTTGTCGAAGCTGTCTCGGGCCTGCTGGATGCGCTCGACGCTGGTGTGCGACACCTGCAGGCTGTTTTGCATCTGCAGGGTCACTTCCTGGGTGCGCCGTGCGAGGTTGCCCAGCAGGCTGTCGATCTCACCGGTGGAGTCGGCGGTGCGGCGTGCCAGGGCCCGCACCTCGTCGGCCACCACGGCGAACCCGCGACCTTGGTCACCGGCCCGCGCGGCTTCGATGGCGGCGTTGAGGGCCAGCAGGTTGGTCTGCTCGGCGATGGAGCGAATGGTGTCGAGGATGGTGTTGATGTTCTTGCTGTCCTGTTCCAGCGCCTGCATGGTCTGGGTCGACTGTTGCAGGTCCTCGCTCAGTTTCAGCACGCTGCCCGTGGCTTCGCCGATGTGGTGCTGGCCGTCATGCACGTCGCGATAGCCTTCGTCCGCACTGGAGGCGGCCTGGCTGCACGAGCGGGCCACTTCGTTGGCGGTGGCGACCATTTCGTTGAACGCGGTGCTCACCAACTCCACGGCCTGGCGCTGGCGCCCGGCGGCTTCGTTCATGTTCTGCGCCACTTCGCTGGTGTCGGCGGCGGCGGTTTGCAGGTCGGATGAGGCGCTGCCGATGCGCTGCACCAATTGGGCAATCATGCCCAGGAACTGGTTGAACCAGCTGGCCAGGGTGGCGGTTTCGTCTTTGCCTTGCACCGTGAGCTGACGGGTGAGGTCGCCTTCACCTTCGGCGATCTCCTGCAAGCCATTGGCTACGCCGCGAATCGGCCGCACGATCATGCTGGCGAAGCTCGCCCCAACGATGGCGAACACCACAGCCAGCACGGCGGCAATGGCAGCGATCAACCAGGTCAGGCTCGAAGCCTCGGCCATCACTTCGTCGCGCTTGATCAGGCCGATGAAGCGCCAGCCCAACCCTTTGGAACTGACCACGTGGGCCATGTAAGGCACGCCGTCGATTTCGATCTGGGTCACGCCATCGCTGCTTTTGGCCAGCTCGGCATAGTTGGGGCCCAGGTCGGCCAGCGGCTTGAAGTTGTGCTTGGCATCGGCGGCGTCCACCAGGACGTTGCCGTTGGCTTCCACCAGCATCAGGTAGCCGCTGTCGCCCAGCTTGATGTTCTTGACCAGTTCGGTCAGTTGCTTGAGCGATACGTCCAGGCCCACCACGCCCACCAGCTTGCCGGCGGCGTCTGAAACCGTGTGCACGATGCCGATCAATGACACATCATCCGGCGCCCAATAATAGGCATCCGTACGCACGGTGGTGCCCGGCTTGGCGATGGCGGCCTTGTACCATGGACGCACCCGAGGGTCGTAGTTGGCTATCTTGGGATCGTCAGGCCAGCTGGCATAGCCGCCGTCGGCCAGGCCCAGGGAAAGATAGGCGGTGGTCGGGTGGCTCTTGGCGAATCTGTCGAAGATCTCCAAAAGCTGTTTGTTGTTCTCGGGGAGAGGAATTTGTGCGGCGTCGGCACCGGAGTAGTTTTTCAGGTCCTTGGCCGCGACGATCCTTGGATCCTTGGCGAAAAACTCGACGTTCTGACTGATGCCATCGAAGAACTGCTTCATGCCGTTGTCGATCTGGCGGATTTCACGGCCGCTACTGTCCAGGAAGTTGGCCTTTGCCGCGTCTCGCAGGTTCAGCACGACAAGCACCGCCACCAGGATAACCGGGAGGCAGGCGATGGCCGCGAACGCCCATGTCAGCTTCTGTTTGATATTCATGACTTCTCCCGCGGAATGTTTTAAGTGTTGGAACGGCGGAAACAGCAGTGGTTGGCGTTGCGAGTCTCTGGAGGGGAAAAGCGCCCATGCCTACTGCCAGTGTATCGACCAAAGTCGCAGGCACTTGAGGCTTGCCATTTTTGGCGCGGGCCGACCGGTAGACGACGCAGGCGCGATTGCAGCCGGCTTGACTAGTCTGGAAGATAGCGTGGTTTGCGTTGCGCCTTCGCCCCGCGGCTCAGGGCACCTGCATGCAGCAAACCCTCATCGTCTTAAATGTATTAACGAGGCCCTATGCCAAGCGCATTCGAGAGCGTACTCAAAAACAAGAACATGGCTTATCGGCCCCTCGGCGCGGCACCTGCCAGCCAGGCACCGATCCGCGTCGCGTTTGTATTGATGGATAACTTCTCGATGATGTCCTTCACCGGTGCGGTGGACGCACTGGTGACCGCCAACCTGATGAGCGACATGCCCCTCTATGACGTGCTGACGGTGGGGGTGTCAGGTGGGCAGGTGACGAGCGACCTGGGCATTGTCATCTCCACGGACATCGAACTGGCGCAGATGCCGGAAAACCAGGATGTGCTGATCGTCGCGGGGGGCTTTCGGGTGAAGTTGCAAGGTCACCCCTTGTTGCGCCGCAAGCTGCGCGCCCACGCGACGTCCGGGGCGATCCTGGGGGGGCTGTGGAACGGTGTCTTTTTCGTTGCCGATGCCCATCTGCTGGATGGTTTCGAGTGCGCTGTCCACCCGGAAAGCCGCGCCATGATGGCGGAGGTGTTTCCCCACGTGAAGGTGTCCAACCGGGCCTATGTGGTGGATCGGGAGCGGGTCAGTTGTGCGGGCGCCAACAGTTCGTTGCGCATGATGCTCCAGTTGATTCGCCAGACGGGCGGAGCGGCGCTGGTGGGGGCCATCGAGGAGATTCTGCGTTGTGATGAGTCAGGCGACGATGCCACGGACTTGCCGCCGGTTTTCGTCGAGACCGACCCCACGCTGCCAGAAAGCCTCAAGTTGGCTCTGGAGCTGATGTGGCAGAACGTAGAGGAGCCCTTGACCATCGATGAGTTGGCGGCGTGCGTGAAGATTTCCAAGCGGCAGTTGGAGCGGCGGTTCTGCAGTTTTCTCGGTGCGACCCCCACGCGTTATTACCTGGAGCTGCGCCTGACGCGTGCGCGCCAACTCATCCAGCAAACCAATCGGTCGGTGACCGAAATCGCCGTGGCGACAGGCTTCGTCAGCTCGCCGCACTTCCAGCGGCGTTTCCGGGATTTCTTTGGTGTGCCGCCTGGCAGTTACCGTTCGAAATCGGAGCGCAAACAGGCCTTGCGATAAAGCCACTGCTGGATAGGCAGGATGTTTTGCGAGGGGGTAGGGAGCGGCTCAGCGGGAGCAAGCTCCCGCGTCATGGACACGAGTCAGCTGTTATCGTCGGACTGTGTTTCGGTCGGCAGGTCTTCGGTTTGCGGAGCGGCTTTGGATGCGGTCAAGGTCGTCTCCTTGCACAGCGCCTTGCCGACTTCGTCGGCGATCGAGCCGTCGATGATCCGCCCTTGCATCTGGTCGAACTGGGCTTTTTCCAGCCCGGCGAGGCTGTTGTACATCCCCATGTGCCGCACATTGCGGCTGGCGCAGTCGAGTTCCAGTTTCGTGTAGTTGGTGAAGTAAGCACCCGCTCTCTGCACGGTGGCCTGGATGGCTGTGCCGCTGTCGACAAACGAGACGATGGAGTACACGGCATCCGAATCATCATAAAGGTATTTGATGTTCTGGACGTCCGCGGTGGCACTGCACGCAATCGAGATTAAAGCGAGGGATATGACGGTTTTCATGCTTTCTTCCATGAATAAGCAAGTCAGGAAAAGATTAATAGCAAAGTGAAATCATTTTGCCTAATCCGATACAGCGGGTCAATTTGCATTGGCTAGCATCTATGACCGTCGGTCAGAAGCGAAGTCCTTTCGGGAACTTTATAGGTTCCCCTGGTTCTCGGCAACAGACACACACATTTACTCGGGTTATCACGCCTCACCCTGAGGTGCGTCGCCGCTCCAATAGATCAAAGCTTGAAATCGCCCAACCGCCTACTTTTTTTTAGACGTTTTTCGTCTGAAATGCCCAAAGAATCACGACTCCAGACTTTAAGAGCCTTTGTGAGAGCAAGCTTGCCCCCACAAAGTTTGACAGGTTGCCTCATGGCATCTGCGGCAGTTCCTGCGGGCGCAGATCGAACACCAGCACCTCGGCATCCTGGCCGTTACTCAAGGTCAGGACTTGCTCCTCGCGCACCCGCACGCCATCACCTTCCCGTAGTGGCACGCCGTTGAGCTCAACAGCGCCTCGGGCCACGTGCACGTAGGCATAGCGATCCGGTGCCAGGGTCAGGGTGGCGCTTTGCTCGCCATCGAATAACCCGGCATAGACCCGTGCATCCTGGCGCACCTGGAGCGAGCCGTCGGCGCCGTCCGCAGAGATGATCAATTGCAGGCGACCCTGTTTCTGCTCGCGGCTGAAGTGCTCCTGCTGATAGCGGGGCGTGGCACCGCTGACGTTGGGCACGATCCAGATCTGCAGGAAATGCACCGGCTCGTCCGCACTGTGGTTGAACTCGCTGTGGGCCACGCCGCTGCCGGCGCTCATCAACTGCACGTCACCGGGGCGAATGACCGAGCCCGTGCCCAAGGTGTCCTTGTGTTCCAGCGCCCCTTCGAGCACATAGGAAAAGATCTCCATGTCCCGGTGGGGATGCTGGCCGAAACCCTTGGCCGCGGCGACCCGGTCGTCGTTGATGACCAGCAGGTCGGAGAAGCCCTGTTCGTTGAGGTTGCGGTAGCTGGCGAACGAGAAGGTGTGGAACGAGGTCAGCCAGCCGTGGCGGGCAATGCCGCGGTCCGAAGCTTTGCGAAGGGTCAGCATGATGAGTTCTCCTGATGTCTATGGGCGACGGCCGGGTGGCCGTTCGCCGGGTTCAGAAGAAGGTTAATGGTTAGCGTAATCTTCAATAAGTAGGTGAAAAACGAAATATTGTCCTGTCTGAGTAGACAATTGTCGGCTCGCCCCCGGCGCCTGGCTTCGTCATAATGCCTCTACACCTGCCTTGTGGGCCGAGCCTGCTCGCGAATGCGCGGGCCGTTGGTGCTGGGTGGGCTGATCGAGCGCTTTCGCGAGCAGGCTCGCTCCCACAGGGATGTGTTTTCTCTGATTTTCCGGCGTTTTTACTGATGAAAACCGTTGCAATGGTGCTGTTCCCAGACTTCTTGCTGCTCGACATGGCCGGGCCGCTGGAAGTGTTTTCGATCGCCAATCGATACCTCGAGGCGGATAACCGTTATCAACTGTTGACCCTGGGCACCGAGCGCGGCCCGATGCGTGCTTCCAACGGTGTGACCGTGCAGGCCGATATCCACATCGATCAGGCGTGGGCGGCCTACGAAGTGTTGCTGGTGCCGGGTGGGCCGGGTGCCTACAACGATCGGCACCCGGGTTTGCACATCTGGCTGAAAGCCGCCGCGCAACGAGCCACGCGCTACGGCTCCATCTGCACCGGCGCCTTTGTGCTCGGGGAGGCGGGCTTGCTCGACGGTTATCGCGTCACCACCCACTGGCATTACACCGAACGCCTGATACAACGTTTCCCCAAGGCCTTGGTGGAAACCGACAAGATCTTCCTGCAGGACCGACGCCTGATCACGTCCGGCGGCGTCACCGCCGGTATCGACCTGGCGCTGTCCATCGTCGCCCAGGACCATGGTCGCAAAGTCGCGCTGGACGTGGCCAAGGTGTTGCTTGTGGTGATGAAGCGCCAGGGCGGTCAGGCGCAATTCAGCCCTTTGGTGGCGGCAGTGGCGGCACAGGAATCGGCCATTACCCGCGTGCAGAACCATGTCATGGAGCACCTGGAAGAACCGTTCACCATTGAGCGCATGGCGGCGCTGGCTTCCATGAGTTCGCGACATTTCGCCCGCCTGTTCGCCCGCGAAGTGAAGATGACGCCGATGGAGTTCCTGCAAGGCGCGCGCATTGACCGGGCGCGCCAGTTGCTGGAAAGCACCGACCTGCCGCTCAAGACCGTGGCGTTTCGCAGCGGCTTCGGCAGTGTGCGGCACATGCGCTTTTTGTTCGGGGAAAAGCTCGGCCTGACCCCGGTGCAATATCGCCAGCAGTTCAGTTGAGCCGTTGGTGTCCGTCCAGGGCACCGTGATGTCCGTGGTGCTCCCTGTGCCAGCATTGTCCTGAGACCTGCGCCTGCCAAGATAACGGCGAACCCCTTGGAAAGGATGCGCAGGAGCCAGGGCAGACGTGTTCGGTGATCCGCGCGCTGATGTCCGGAACGGTTATCCGGCGCTGGATCACCCATGAACAGTTTCGTCAGACCCGATAGCGAGCCGACGGTGAGCTTTGGTCCGTTTGCGTTCTACCGGCAGCAGCGGCTGGTCACCCGTGACGGTCAACCTCTCACGCTGGGCGGCCGTGCCCTGGATGTTCTGCAAGTGCTGGTGGAGCACGCCGGCCATTACGTCAGCAAGCAAACACTCATCGCCCACGTCTGGCCCGACAGCGTCGTGGAAGAAATCAACCTGCGGGTGCACATCGCGGCGCTGCGGCGGGCCTTCGCCGACGGACGGGACGGCGCTCGCTATATTCTCAACCACCCGCGACAAGGCTATTGCCTGGCGATGCCCCGGGTGGTGCAAAAGGACGCCGTGTTGTCTTTCAGTCCCCAGGCCGAGCGGCACAACCTGCCCACGCGCTTGAACCCGGTGGTCGGCCGTGACAGAGTCCTGGGCCGGTTACTGGCGCAGGTGCCCCGTCAAGCCCTGACCACCGTGACCGGTCCGGGCGGGGTCGGCAAGACCACCGTGGTGTTGCGGGTGGCGCAGCTGCTGCTCGAACATTTTGACGACGGGTGCTGGTTCGTTGACCTGGCGGGCATCAGCGATCCTGCACAAGTGATGGCGCGGGTGGCCGACACGCTGGGCCTGGCGCACGGTTCGTTGGGGCGGCGCCTTGAGCCCTGTCGCATGTTGTTGGTGCTCGACGGTTGCGAACACGTGCTCGAGGCCTGTCGGGACTTGGCCCAGGCCCTGGCCGCGGCCGCGCCGGGGGTGGCGCTGTTGTGCAGCAGCCACGAACCCCTGGCGTTGCCGGGCGAAAGAATCATGCCCCTGCCGGGCCTGGCGGTGGCGTCGCCCCTGGAACCCGAGCACCAGATCATGGCATGCCCGGCGGTGCAGTTGCTGGTCGAGCGGGTCGGCGCTCGGTTGCAAGATTTCAAGCCCCATGGCCGTGATTGGTTGATCCTGGCACAGATCTGCCAACGCCTGGATGGCTTGCCGCTGGCGCTGGAACTGGCGGCGGCTCAGGTCGACGCCTTGGGGGTGGCAGGGGTCCTCGAGCAGTTGGATTACGGTCTGTCCCTCCTGAGCCAAGGGCGGCGTACGGCGGTGCCCCGGCATCGAAGCCTCGAGGCCGTACTGGATGCCAGTGTCGAGCGTTTGAGTGCTGACGAACGGACCACCTTCTTGCGCCTGGCGGTGTTCGAGGGGCCGTTTACGCTCAGGGCGGCGCTGGCCGTGATCACCTGCGCCGAGCTGAGTGTCGGGCAATTGCCCGGGCTGCTGGCGCGGTTGGCGAGCGTTTCACTGCTGATGGTCGAACCGTTGGCCGAAGGGGGGCATTTCAGACTGCTGCACACCACTCGCGCCTATGCCATGGACAAGCTGCGGCGCAGTGGTCAATGGCCTGTGTTCCATCGGCGTTATGTGTTGCAAGGCGCGTGGGGCGCGCGTCATTCAAGGCCCCAACCGGCGAGTCAGCGTCCGGAGCAGCGCGTCGGCCTCCAATAAGTCCGGGGTGTCGAACCCCTCGCTGAAGCGACGATAGACCGGTCCGAGCAGTTCCTGGGCGGCGTGCACCTGCCCCCGGCGTTGCCACAGGCGGGCCAGGGACGTGGCGCTGCGCAGCTCCCAGGCCAGGGCCTGGTGGCGGCGGGCCACGGAATGGGCGGCCAGCAGTTGGGCTTCGGCGGCTTCTTCCAGGGACGGTTCGTTCCGGGCCAGCAAGGTTTCGGCGCCGGCCCGCAGGAGCTCAGCCGCACACCAGCCCGCGGCGCCGCTGCGGGCCCGCTCCAATTGCGCCGGGCTGACATACTCTGGGCGCAGGGTGACCGCGATGTCCTGGACCAACCCGTTTGTCGGGCTCGTCTCCAGGGGCCGGCCTTCGAATGCGCTGTCGTAAAGGCAGGCCCAGTCATGGAACAGCATCACCGAATGTTTCTTGGCCTGCTGTTTCAGCAGGTCGAGCCTTTCCCGGGCGGTTGGATAGTCGCCTGTGTAATGGGCGATCACGCAACCGGCCAGCGCCAGGGTGTAGCAGATCGAAATGCCGTGGTTGATCTGCAAGGCGATCTGCAACGCCAGGTTGGCGGTGCGCCGGGCTTTCTCGGCAAAACCTTGCAGCCAGAGGATGCGCGCCAGAATCGTCAGGGCGGCCACGCTCTGGTCGTATTGCACGCCGAAGCCGTGGCTGAAGCGGCTGAGGTGGCCACTCTGGGCCAGGCGCTGGATCACCTGTTCGGCTTCATGCCGCGCGGCGCCCTGGTCGCCCGTGAAGTGCAGCGCCAGCACCCGCAGGCGTTGGGTGCTCAAGGACAGGGGCGGGTCGCCCTGCAAACCCAACTGGTCGAAATCCAGGCTGTGTTCCAGGGCCTGTTGGTAGTTGCCGCAACTGAGGTCGACGGTCATTTGCCCGGACACGGCGCGCAGCTCACTGGCCCGGTCCTGGCATTGCCGGGCCAGTTGCCGGGCGGTGGCGAAGGCACGGACCGTGGCCGCCGTGCCGCCCTCGGTGTGGTAGTTGAAACTGGCGTGGGCCAGCTCCAAGGCCAAGGTCAGGCGTGGGCATGGCGAGGGGCTGGTCCGCAGCAATTGCAGCGCCTTGTTGACATAGAGGCCGTGCTCCTTGAGCAGCGACAGCTCCTGCCAGAGGGGCAGGGTGCGAGCGGTCAGCCGGATCGCGACGGCGTGGGAGCCCTGCGGGCCCAGGCCTCGGTCGAGGGCCGCGCGGATGTCGTCGCGGTAGTCGGCGTAGCGAGCGATCCACAATCGGGTGGGGGTGTTTTCCCAGTCGCTTTCCGCTCGTCCCATGAGTGCCAGGCAGCGCTCGGCATGACGCTCCTGGCTGGCCGCCAGTTCCCCGGCTTTGGCCAGTTGCTCCAAGGCATAACGGCGGGTGGTATCCAGCAGGCGATAACGCACTTCTTCATCGCCGATCTCGACGTTGAGCAACGATTTGGCGACCAACTGGCTGACCGACACCAGCACCTGGTCGGGCGCGACATGCTGGCCGACGATCACCGCGGCGGCCGAGGCCAGGTTGAAACTGCCCATGAACACCGCCAGCCGCCGCAGGCAGGTTTGTTCACAGGTCGTGAGCAACGCGAAGCTCCAGTCCAGCGTGGCGCGCAGGGTCTGTTGGCGCGGTACGGCGTCGGTGTCGTTGTGGAGCAGGGCGACGCTGTCTTGCAGTTGCCGGTGAAGGGCTTCGAGGGTGAAGCGACCGAGTTGTCCGGCGGCCAGCTCGATGGCCAAGGGAATGCCGTCCAGCCGTTGGCAGATGTCGATCACCAACGGCACCTCGCGGTCGGTCAGTTCGAAGTCGTCACGGCTGGCCATCGCCCGCTCGGCAAACAGTTGCAGCGCCGGGTATTCCAGGGCGGGATAACCTTCGATGGGCATCTCCCGGGGGGGAAATGCCAGGGCGTCCAGGCGCTGCACGTGTTCGCCTTCGGCGCGCAAACCTTCGCGGCTGGTGGCCAGGATGTGCAGGTGAGGGGCGCCACGCAGCAAGGTTTCGCTGAGTTGCGCGATGGCGTCGATCAGGTGCTCGCAGTTATCGATCACCAGCAGCAGATGCCGTTCCCTGAGCTGCCGGGCAATGGCGTCCAGCGGATCACCGTCCTGCTGGGGCAGGTCGAGCAATGCGCACAGGTTGGGGGCGATCATGGCCGCGTCGTTGAGTGATGCCAGGTCCAGCAGGTGGGTGCCGTCACGGTAGTGGCCGATCAGCCGTTCAGCGACCCGCAGGGCAACGGTGGTCTTGCCGATGCCGCCGGTGCCGACCAGGGTAATGAAGCGTTTTCGCGGTAGCTGGGCCACCAGGTTTTCCACCAGGGCCTGGCGGCCGATCAGGCGCGTGCGCTGCAGCGGCAGGTTGCGCGCCAGGGACGGGTGGGGGATGTGCGCCAATGGCGCGCGGAGTTCGAATGACAGGGGGGCGACAAAACTGTAGCCGCGCTGCGCCACGGTGACGATGTAGCGCTGTCCGGCCTGGCCATCTCCGAGGGCCTTGCGCAGGGCCGCGACGTGCACGCGCAGGTTGGTGTCTTCCACCACGCTCCTGGGCCAGACCCGGGCGATCAGTTGCTGCTTGCTCACCACCTCGCCTGCGTGTTCGAGCAACACCAGCAGAATTTCCACGGCGCGCCGTCCCAGGCGCAACGGTTGCTCGCCCTCCAGTACCAGGCGCTGGCGCGGATGGACTCGGTAAGGGCCGAAATGCACCGTCTGGTCGACGGGCAGGCTGGGGGATTGGCTCATGGTGCTCTCAATGTTCTGGGCCCGATACCTGGGCTTTACCCGAGCATATTCCTCAGGTTTGGCTTCAAGCGCAACGGCGCAGGCTTCCCAGCCAGGCACAGATCTCTGTGGCGAGGGGATTTATCCCCGCTGGGCTGCGCGGCAGCCCCAAAAGCGACATGTCGGTGTGTCAGGCTGACTGGATTTGGGTTTTGGGGGGCCGCTTCGCAGCCCAACGGGGATAAATCCCCTCGCCACAAAAGCCGTCTCCATCCGGGTTTTCAACATCATCGTCCCGAAAAAATTAACAACGTTTAACTCACGCCCCGGCCGCCTCTGACCGGACCATGAAGCCATCCACTCACCTCAAGGATTCATGGCATGAGTACCTTTATCACCCGCGACGGCACCGAGATCTACTACAAGGATTGGGGAAGCGGACAACCGGTGGTCTTCAGCCACGGCTGGCCATTGAACTCGGACAGTTGGGAGGCGCAAATGCTGTTCCTGGCGTCCAACGGTTACCGGGTGATTGCCCATGACCGCCGTGGGCACGGGCGTTCCAGCCAGCCTTGGGATGGCAACGACATGGACACCTACGCCGATGACCTGGCCGAACTGATCGAGCGCCTGGACTTGAAGGACGCGGTGTTGCTGGGTTTCTCCACTGGCGGTGGCGAAGTGGCGCGCTACATCGGGCGCCATGGCGCTGCCCGTGTCGCCAAGCTCGGTCTGATTTCGGCGGTGACGCCGTTGATGGTCAGGACCGCGGCCAACCCTGGCGGCTTGCCCATCGAAGTCTTCGACGGTTTCCGCCAGGCCTCCCTGGCCGACCGTTCTCAGCTATACAAAGATGTGGCCAGTGCGTTCTTCGGCGCCAACCGTCCGGGCGCCAAAGTCTCCCAAGGCATGATCGACTGGTTCTGGATGCAGGGCATGCTCGCCGGCCACAAGAACACCTACGACTGTATCAAGGCGTTCTCGGAGACTGATCTTTCCGAAGACCTGCGCAACATCGACGTGCCGACCCTGGTGGTCCATGGCGATGACGACCAGGTGGTCCCCATCGAAGCCGCTGGCATCGCCGCCGCCAAATTGCTGAAGAACTCGCAGTTGCTGGTGTACCCGGGCGCGCCCCATGGCCTGACCGACACTCACAAGGACCGGCTGAACGCGGACCTGCTGGCGTTCATCCAGGGTTGATCAAGCCATGAAACTGTGGGAGCGGGCTTGCTCGCGAAAGCGGTGGGTCAGTTGGCACTTATGTCGAATGTGCCACCGCATTCGCGAGCAAGCCCGCTCCCACAGGATTGGCACTCAACAGGAACAACACCCATGAACCGCAACGATTTACGCCGTCTCGACATGAACCTGCTGGTGATCTTCGAGGCGCTGATGTTCGAGAAAAACCTGACCCGCGTCGCTGAAAAGTTGTTCATGGGCCAACCGGCGGTGAGCGCGGCGCTGGGGCGACTGCGGGATCTGTTCGATGATCCGTTGCTGATCCGTCACGGTCGCGGCATGGAACCCACGCCACGGGCCCTGGCGATCCTGCAAGAATTGCAACCGGCCATGGACACCATCTCCGGGGCGGTCAGCCGGGCCAAGGCGTTCGATCCATCCACCAGTTGCGACGTGTTTCGCATCGGTCTGTCCGACGATGCCGAGTTCGGCCTGTTTCCGCCGCTGCTGAGCCAACTGCGCGAAGAAGCACCGGGGATCATCGTGGTGGTGCGCCGGGCCAATTTCCTGTTGATGTCGTCGCTGCTGGCCAGCGGTGAAATCAGCGTGGGTGTCAGCTACACCACCGATTTGCCGGCCAATGCCAAGCGCAAGAAGCTGCGGGACATCCCTTGCAAGGTCTTGCGCGGCGACAAGCACCCGGGGCCGCTGACCCTGGACGAGTACTGCTCGCGGCCCCACGCCATGGTTTCGTTCTCGGGCGACCTGAGCGGCAACATCGACCTGGACCTGGCCCGCATCGGCCGGACCCGCAAAGTGGTGCTGGCGGTGCCGCAATTCAGCGGTCTGCGGGCCTTGCTGGCCGGCACCGAGCTGATCGCCACCGTGCCCGACTATGCCGCCTGCGCGCTGGTGGAAGGCTGCGCGTTGCGCGCCGAAGACCCGCCGTACGAGATCAATGCCGCCGAACTGTCGATGGTCTGGAGCGGTGTGCATGACAACGACCCGGCCGAACGCTGGCTGCGCTCGCGCATTGCCAGCCACATGTCTCAACCGCTGCCGGCTGCCGCCTCGGCCGCCCCGGACGGAGTCCACCGATGAACATGACCGATGAGCGCCCGTTGCAGGATCTGGGCTTGCTGTTCCTGCGCCTCAGTGGCGCGCTGTTTTTGCTGTGGGTCCACGGGCTGCCGAAGCTGTTGCACTACAGCGTCGAGCTGACCCGGATCGAAGACCCGTTTCACCTCGGTGCGGCGCCGACCCTGATCCTGGCGATCTTCGCCGAGGTGCTGTGCCCATTGCTGATCATGGCCGGTGTCCTGGTGCGCCTGGCGTGTCTGCCCATCCTGTTTCTGCTGGCCGTGGCGCTGCTGGTGGTGCACCCGCAGTGGAGCCTGGAAGAAGGGCAGTTCGGTTGGTTGCTGCTGATCATATTTACCAGCGTATTCATTGCCGGGCCCGGGCGCCTGGCGGTGAACACGCGTTTTGTTGGAGTGCTTCGCCATGTCTGAATCTCAAACCATCGGCTCCCCTGCGAGCCCGGCCAAACCCGGCTTCGACGAAATCGTCACCCTGGTGGTCAAGCACCGGATCAAGGCCGGCCAGGATGCGGCCTACGAGGCTTGGTTACGGCGCATCGTAAGCGTGGCCGGTCAGTGGCCAGGGCACCTGGGCGTGGACGTGGTCCGGGGCAAGCGGGGCGGATTATCGCTGTTCACCTGTGTGCTGCGGTTCTGCTCCACCGAGGCCATGCAACGCTGGCTCGACTCCCCCGAGCGCCGCGAGTTGGTGGAAGAAGCCGCGCCGCTGCTGGCCGACGGCGACCAGACCGAAGTCGCGCCGCACAAGGAATTCTGGTTCGCCCCGCTGGCCGATGCCGCCACACCGCCACCGCGTTGGAAGCAGTCGGTGGTGACGCTGTTGGTGATCCTGCCGCACACCCTGCTGGTGCCGCTGATCTGGGGGCCGTTGCTGCAACTCAATGCGTTTCTTTCCAACTACGTGGTGGCGACGTTCCTGATCACCCTGACCATCGTGCTTTCGGTGGTGTACGTGTTCATGCCGCTGGCGACTCGATTGTTCGCACCCTGGATGGAAGCTTCGAAGGCCCACGAACACTTGGAGCCCGGCCATGGCCAATAACGACGATCCAACCGATCCGCTGCGCCGCCAACTCTTGGCCGCTGGGTCCTTACTCAGCGCGGCGGCGGCTTTCTGGCCACGTCTATCCCTTGCCTCTACTCATTCAGAAGGAAATCCGATGAACGCCGATCTGATTCTATTCAATGGTCAATTCCATACCGTCGACCGCGAGAAACCCCGCGCCAGTGCGGTCGCCATCAGCCAAGGGCGCTTCGTTGCGGTCGGCACCGACGCCGAGGCCATGGCCTTGCGCGGCAGTGGTACCCAGGTCATCGACCTCAAGGGCCGCACGGTCATTCCCGGGCTCAACGACTCGCACTTGCACCTGATTCGCGGTGGCCTGAACTACAACCTGGAACTGCGCTGGGAAGGCGTGCCGTCCCTGGCCGATGCCTTGCGCATGCTCAAGGACCAGGCCGACCGCACGCCAACGCCGCAATGGGTGCGCGTGGTGGGGGGCTGGAACGAATTCCAGTTCGCCGAAAAACGCATGCCGACCCTGGAAGAACTCAACCAGGCGGCCCCCGATACGCCGGTGTTCGTGTTGCACCTGTATGACCGCGCCTTGCTCAACCGCGCCGCGCTGCGGGTCGCCGGCTACACCCGTGACACGCCGAACCCGCCGGGTGGTGAGATCGTCCGTGACAGCAAGGGCGAGCCCACTGGCATGCTGGTGGCGCGGCCCAATGCGATGATCCTGTATTCGACGCTGGCGAAAGGGCCGAAGCTGCCACTGGAGTACCAGGTCAATTCCACTCGCCAGTTCATGCGTGAACTCAATCGCCTGGGCCTGACCAGTGCAATCGATGCCGGGGGCGGCTTCCAGAACTACCCGGACGACTACGCGGTGATCGAGCAATTGGCCCGCGAGCAGCAGTTGACGGTGCGCATCGCCTACAACCTGTTCACCCAGAAGCCCAAGGAAGAACTCAGCGACTTCAAGAACTGGACCGGCAGCGTCAAGCTGCACCAGGGCGATGACTTCCTGCGGCACAACGGTGCCGGGGAAATGCTGGTGTTCTCGGCGGCGGATTTCGAGGACTTCCTCGAGCCTCGCCCGGACCTGCCGCCGGGCATGGAGCAGGACCTGGAACCGGTGGTCCGGCACCTGGTGGAGCAGCGTTGGCCGTTCCGCCTGCATGCCACCTATGACGAATCCATCAGTCGCATGCTCGACGTGTTCGAGAAGGTCAACCGCGATATTCCGTTCAATGGCCTGCCGTGGTTTTTCGACCATGCCGAGACCATCACGCCGAAGAACATCGAGCGGGTTCGGGCGTTGGGCGGCGGGATTGCGATCCAGGATCGCATGGCCTTCCAGGGTGAATACTTCGTCGACCGCTACGGCGCCAAGGCCGCCGAAGCCACGCCGCCGATCAAGCGCATGCTCGCCGAAGGCGTGCCGGTGGGCGCCGGCACCGATGCCACCCGCGTCTCCAGCTATAACCCCTGGACCTCGCTGTACTGGATGGTCAGCGGCCGCACCGTCGGTGGCCTGTCGTTGCACGAAGAGGGCTTGCCGCGCCTGACCGCTCTGGAACTGTTCACCCACGGCAGCGCCTGGTTCTCGTCGGAGCAGGGCAAGAAAGGCCAGATCAAGGTCGGCCAATTGGCGGACCTGGCGGCCCTGAGCGCGGATTTCTTCAGCGTCGAGGAAGAGGCCATCAAGTGGATCGAGTCGGTGCTGACGGTGGTCGACGGCAAAGTGGTCTATGCCGCTGGCGATTTCGAGAAACTCGGCCCGGCCAGCGTCCCGGTGTTGCCGGACTGGTCGCCGGTGGTCAAGGTCCCGGGCCACTGGCGCCCGACCTCACCGTTGCAGGCCCAGGTCCATCAGTGCAGCGGCCCCTGCACGGTGCATGCCCACAGCCATGAGCGCGCACGCCTGTCGAACGTCCCGGTCAGCGATTTCCAAGGCTTCTGGGGCGCGTTTGGCTGCTCCTGCTTCGCCTTCTAACTAACGCACCGATTCTTTCCTGTGGGAGCGAGCTTGCTCGCGATGGCGGCGGAACATTCAACGTCGCCGCCGCCTGACACTCCGCTATCGCGAGCAAGCTCGCTCCCACAAGGTTTTGTAGCATCCATCCCAAAGGAGTCATCCCATGAGCAACGTTCCCGCCTACAACCGCCTGAACAAAGACGACGCAGTGGTCCTGCTGGTCGATCACCAGACTGGCCTGATCTCCCTGGTCCAGGACTTTTCGCCCAACGAGTTCAAGAACAACGTCCTGGCCTTGGCTGACCTGGCGAAGTTCTTCGAACTGCCGACCATCCTGACCACCAGCTTCGAAAAAGGCCCTAACGGTCCGATCGTGCCGGAGCTCAAGGAAATGTTCCCGGACGCGCCGTACATCCCGCGTCCAGGCCAGATCAACGCCTGGGACAACGAAGATTTCGTCAAGGCGATCAAGGCCACCGGCCGCAAGCAACTGATCATCGCTGGCGTGGTGACCGATGTTTGCGTGGCGTTCCCGACCTTGTCGGCGTTGGCTGAAGGTTTCGACGTGTTCGTCGTGACCGACGCCTCGGGTACGTTCAACGAAACCGTGCAACAGGCCGCCTGGGTCCGCATGACCGCTGCCGGCGCGCAGATGATGAACTGGTTCTCGGTGGCCTGTGAGCTGCACCGCGACTGGCGCAACGACATCGAAGGCCTGGGCAACCTGCTGTCCCAGCGCATTCCGAACTACCGCAACCTGATGAACAGCTACTCGGCGCTGACGGCCAAGTAAGTAGTTTCCTGGCTGAACAGGTGCCCGCCAATGTGCGGGCATCTTTTTGTCTGGTCAATGACCCCTTGTGGCGAGGGGATTTATCCCCGTTGGGCTGCGCAGCGGCCCTGAAATAGGCTAACCGGGTGTGTCAGAATGTTCACATGATTAATTATTGGGGCTGCTGCGCAGCCCAGCGGGGATAAATCCCCTCGCCACAGGTTTGTATTGGGCCTGGATGTTTAAATAAAGCCTCACCCCAGGAATGACAATGAACCCCTTCGAAGACATGCGCATTTTCGTCCAGGTCATGGAGTCGGGCAGCTTCACTGCGGCGGCCGACAAGCTCGGGCTGTCCAAGCAATTCGTCAGCCGCAAGCTGATGGAACTGGAACAGCGCCTGGGCGTGCGCCTGCTCAATCGTTCGACACGGCGCCTGGACATCACGCCCTTGGGCCAGCGTTACTACGAGTCGGCGCTGCGCTTGCTCAGCGAAGTCGAGCAGGTGGAGCAGGGCATCAGCGGCCAGACCGATGCGCCCCGCGGCACCATTCGCCTCAGCGCACCGCTGTCCTTCGCCATGGCGCATCTGGGGAGCTTGTTGCCGCTGTTCCTGCAACGCTACCCCGACGTCAGCGTCGAGGTGGACCTGAGCGACCGCTCGGTGGACCTGCTGGGGGAGGGCTACGACCTGGCGCTGCGCATCGGCGTGCTGGAGGATTCAACGCTGATAGCCCGGCGCATCGCGACCATCGAGCGGGTGTATTGCGCCAGCCCCGTCTACCTGGCACAAAAAGGCACACCCGCGAGGCCTGAAGACCTGCGCAATCACGACTGCTTGCCCTATGGCCACAGCCGCCAGGTGCAGTGGCGTTTCGCGGGGACCGGCAAACCGTTGACCCTGGAGGTCACGGGACGCATGCGCGCCAATAACGGCGAACTGCTCAGGGACGCGGCCATCGCCGGCATGGGTATCACTTACCTGCCCACCTTCATCCTCGGCGATGCGCTGAAAGACGGTCGGTTGACCCAGGTGCTGGCGGGGTACCAGACCGAGCCACTGACGCTGTCGGCAGTCTATCCGCAACATCGGCAGGGCTCACGCCCGGTACAGGCGCTGGTGGAGTTCCTGCGGGAACAGATGCACCGGTGATTCGCAGGGTGGAATCAGGGCCGGAACGACGTTCAGCCGTCCGGGGACGGCTGAAGCATTTTGAAGCGAGAATCAGGCGGCGAGGTTGGCGCTGCCCAGTTCCTTCTTGTACTGCGCTTTCATGGTTTCCATTTCTGCGCCCAGGGCATCCAGCTTGGCCTTGCCCAAGACTTTCTTCGCCTGCGGGAACATCTCCTTTTCTTCCTCTTCGATGTGGTGCTCAAGCAGTTCCTTGACCACTTTCACCCGGCCCGCGAATTCAGGCTGGGACGGATCGGTGGTTTTCAGGTCCGGCAGCACCAGCGAGTCGACGGTGCGATGCTCTTCCTTGGCCTCGTAGTACATTTCCGCTTCGTCCTTGCCACCCGCTTGCTTGAAGGCCGGATACAGGATCTCTTCTTCCAGGCGGGTGTGGATGGTCACTTCCATTTCCAGTTTCGCCAACAGATCGGTGCGTTTCTTGATGGCGCGATCAGTGGATTCGCTCAATTGGGTCAGAATCGCTTTCACGCGTTCATGGTCGGCTTTCAACAGGTCGATGGCGTTCATCGGTAGCTCCTCGGCAATACACGGATGCGGGCAGGCTTGGAAACGCCGGCGCCGCGTAAGAGCTTGATTGCATCAGTTGTGCCAGCCGAGCAGCGATTTAAAACTCTTTAAAAACAAAGAGTTGAGACGATTAAAATTTCATGCGTCGTGCAAGCTGCATGAGCGGGGCGCAAAACGCGTTGCACTTTGCGCTGGTGGCTAGATATTTTCGATTTGTTGTCGGACTCGGCTGGCGATGGCCAGGCAGGATGTCAGCCCCGGCGACTCGATCCCGAGCAGGTTGATCAACCCTGGCACCCGGTGTTCGGCCTCGCTGCTGATGACAAAGTCGCGGGCCGGCTCGCCGGGGGCGGAGATCTTCGGGCGGATGCCGCTGTACGCCGGTTGCAGGCTCTGGTCCGGCAGGCCCGGCCAATAATTGCGGATCGCCGGGTAAAACGCCTCGGCCCGGGCCGGATCCACTCGGTAGTCCTCGCAGTCGACCCATTGGGTGTCCGGGCCGAAACGCGCCTGGCCTGCTAAATCGAGCGTCATGTGGATGCCCAGGCCAGCAGCTTCCGGTGCGGGATAGACCAAATGGCGGAACGGTGCTCGCCCGGCAAGGCTGAAGTAGTTGCCCTTGCACAAAAAGTCCTGGGGTACCGATTGCCTCTCCAGGCCATCGATGCGGCGGGCGAGGGGCGGTGCCTGGAGGCCCGCGGCGTTGATCAGCAGGCGACAGGACAGGGTCATCTGCGCCGTGCCGCCCAACTCCAGCATGAACCCTCCAGTGATGAGGCGAGCGCCCAATAAAGGCGTATGGAAAGCAATGTTCGCCCCGGCCGCTTCGGCGTCGCCCAGTAAGGCCAGCATCAGCGCGTGGGAATCGACGATACCGGTGGAAGGCGAATACAGCGCGGCGACACAGGCCAGGGCCGGTTCCAATGCCTGCGCCTGTTCTTGGTCGAGCAGGCGCAGGTCGTCCAGGCCGTTCATCAAGCCCCGCTCAAGCAATGTTTCGAGTCCCCCCACCTGCGCCTGATCCGTGGCAACGATCAACTTGCCGAGCCGGCGGGTGGCGACGCCGTGGCTTTCACAATAGGCGTACAGCCGGTGCCGGCCTTCGACGCACAGCTGCGCCTTGAGACTGCCCGGCGGATAATAGATGCCCGCATGGATGACTTCGGAGTTGCGCGAGCTGATGCCCATGCCGATGGCTTCGGCGGCTTCGATCAGCAGCACTTCATGGCCGGCACGCGCCATTTCCCGTGCCACGGCAAGGCCGACGACGCCCGCGCCGACCACCACGCATTCGATATCGACGCTCATCCTACCGGTCGTCGAATGAAAAAAGATTCTGCGTGACGGCAGTCAGTCCGTTCGAGCCCAAGTCATCGATCCTCACGTGTGTGCCACAGGCGTAGCAGGTAAAGGGTGGAACCGGCTATTTCATAGCGCATTTCGTAGCGCCCCACTTGGATTCTGCGCACGTCTCGAGGTTCGAACTCTTCCAGGCGTTCACCAATGCGCGGGTTGGCCAGCAGAGAGGTCGGCGCGGCCGTGAGTTGTTGCACTGTTCGCGCGGCTGCGGGTTGATTCACCGCCGCCAGAAATTCATAAAGTCGAGCAATGTCGGAAACAGCCTTGCTGGTCCACTTCAACTCCATCAGCGCGGTACCGGTAACGGGGCGTCGGTGCTGAGACTATCGGCCCAAGCCTGGACAGCCTGGTGGTCAATCACTCGGCCAGCGTCAACGTCGGCCAAGGCCTCATGGGTCAGGCGGCTTCGCTCCTCCTCCTGCTCGATCCAGGCAGATAGCGCTTGTTTGACGATCCAGTTCCTGGAGCGCTCAAGGCGCTCGGCCATCAGGTCTACTTTTTCGGCCAGGTGCACCGGAACGTGAGCTGTGACGGACCGGGTTTTCGCGGTGGTTGTCATGGTGGATTTCTCTTAGGCAATTGCCAGTACAAGCCAGTCTTCTGAGCAACCGCTTCCGGGGCTACTTACTACCGGTGATTAATACCGAGTCTATATTCAGCGAAATGATTAAGAATGAATAATATTGGAGCGTCAAGCACTCCGTTCGTAACCGCTCCGGATACTCAAAAGCATGTCGGAACATGCGCAGGTAGTGCAAAGCTGCCTCGAGATCGCTCACGCTCTCAGCCTTAGGGGCAGGTAGCCTGAGGCCAACCGACACGCGCTGCACGCAGGAGGCTGGCTTTGACGACCATGCGGTGAAAGGGGGCAATAACGAAGATGTAGGCCCGGCCTAGACGGTTGTGGCACTGGACCACGGTTGAAAGAACCAGTTGGCGACTGCCTTCTGGCTCTGCCTCTTCAGAACACAGGATCGATATCCGGAAGTCGAGGTGCTTCTCGTCGGGGCATCGGGGATCTCTCCTGAGTTCTAGCTACCAATTCGTGCCACTGGCCTGCGGCGCTAAAGGTGTTTCCCTTACGCATAAAAAAACGGCACCCAAAGGTGCCGTTTCTATTTTCTACGAGCTACCGCTACACGATCAGCCCATCAGACCTGCTTGCTGAACCAGGGTCAGCAACGGCTGCGGGTACACGCCGAGGAAGAACGCCAGTACGGCGATGGCCAGCAGCATCACGCCGCCTGCCTTCTGTTCCCAGTGCAACTCGGCGTCGTGGCGACGCAGGTTCGGTTCCATCAGGTACAGGGTGACCATGACGCGCAGATAGTAGAACACGCCGATGGCACTGCCCAGCACCAGGGAGCCGACCAGCCACCATTGGTGAGCCTCGACGCCGGTGGCGATGATGTAGAACTTGCCGATGAAGCCGGCGGTCAGCGGGATGCCGGCCAGGGACAGCATCATCACGGTCAGCACGGCGGTCAGGTACGGACGGCGCCAGAACAGGCCGCGGTATTCGTACAGGGCGTCGGCGTCGCGGCCGTTGTAAGGCGAGGACATCAGGGTGATCACGCCGAACGCGCCGAGGCTGGTGATCACGTAGGTGACCAGGTACACGCCGATGGCTTCCACGGCCAGGCCTTTGCTGGCGATCAGGGCGATCAGCAGGTAGCCGAAGTGGGCAATGGACGAGTAACCCAGCAGACGCTTGAGGTTGCTCTGGGTCAGCGCCAGCAGGTTACCGAACAGGATCGACGCGATGGCGATGATAGTCAGTACGTTGCTCAGCACACCACTGCTGGCCACTGGCGAGATCTGGAACAGACGCACCATGACCGCGAACACCGCCACTTTCGACGCGGTGGCCAGGAATGCCGCCACTGGCGCCGGGGCGCCTTCGTAGACGTCCGGGGTCCAGAGGTGGAAGGGCACCAGCGACAGCTTGAACGCCAGGCCGATCAGCATCATGCCCAGGCCCAGTTGCGCGATCGGGCTAGGCAGGCCGGTGGCCGCCAGGGCCTGGCCGATGCCGACGAAGCTCAGGGTGCCGGCTTCGGCGTAGAGCAGGGCCATGCCGAACAACAGGAACGCGGAACCGGCCGCCGACAGCACCATGTACTTGATGCCGGCTTCCAGGGAGCGCTTGTTGAAGAAGGCGTAGGCCACCAGGCCGTAGACCGGTACCGACAGCAGTTCCAGGCCGATGAACAGGCTGGCCAGGTGCTGCGAGCTGACCAGCACCAGGCCACCGGCGGCGGCCATCAGGATCAGCAGGTACAGTTCTTCGCGGTTGCCCGGGTAACCCGAACCGCCATCGCCGAGGTAGGCGTGGGCGAGGGTGACGCAGGCCAGGGTGGCCACCAGGATCAACGCCATGTAGAGGCAGGCGAAGCTGTCGACCTGCATCAGCGGCGTGACCGCCAGGGGCGCGACTTTCAGGGCCGGCAAGATCGACAGCAAGGCCAGGTTCAGCCCCGCCACCGACAGCAGGAAGGTCTGCGAGTGATTGCGCCGCCAGGCGATTGCCAGCATCACCACGATGATCGTGGCGCTGGTGATCAACAGCGGCGCAAGCGCGATAAAGTGTTGAATCGTGAATTCCATAGCGCTCTTACCGGGCCGAAGCGAGTTGAGAGAAGGCGGTGCCGAGCCACTGCTGCACGCCATGCATCGTGGCGGCAGAGGTGTCGAGGAACGGTTGCGGGTACACGCCGAGGTAAACCAGCAGCACCGCAAGGCCGAGCACCATGATCAGTTCGCGACCGTCCATGCCGCGCAACACTTCATCCGACTTGGCCGGACCGAAGTAGGCGCGGTGGATCATGATCAGCGAGTAGACCGAACCGAACACCAGGCCGGAGGTGGCAATCGCCGTGATCCATGGTGCGCTGACGAACGAGCCGATCAGGATCAGGAACTCGCCGACGAAGTTGCCGGTGCCCGGCAGGCCCAGGGAGGCCGCCGCAAAGAACAGGCTGATGGCCGGCAGGTAGGCGATGCGCGACCAGATGCCGCCCATTTCACGCATGTCCCGGGTGTGCAGGCGCTCGTACAACTGGCCGCTGAGGATAAACAGTGCGGCGGCCGAGAGGCCGTGGGCGAGCATCTGGATCACCGCGCCTTGCAGGGCCAGTTGGCTGCCGGAGTAGATCCCGATCAGCACGAAGCCCATGTGCGAAACGCTGGAGAAGGCGATCAGGCGCTTGATGTCGGTCTGGGCGAACGCCAGGAACGCACCGTAGAAAATCCCGATCAGGCCCAGGGTCATGGCAATCGGCGCGAACTCGGCCGAGGCATTGGGGAACAGCGGCAGGGCGAAGCGCAACAGTCCGTAGGCCGCCGTCTTCAACAAGATACCCGCCAGGTCCACGGAACCGGCAGTCGGCGCCTGGGCGTGGGCGTCCGGCAGCCAGGAGTGGAACGGCACCACCGGCAGCTTCACCGCGAAGGCGATGAAGAAACCGAGCATCAGCACGTACTCGGTGGTCTTGGACATCTGCACTTTCAACAGGTCGGCGTAGTTGAAAGTGATCACGCCGGTGTTGTTGAAGTTGACCAGCACCAGGCCAAGGATCGCCACCAACATGATCAGGCCGGAAGCCTGGGTGAAGATGAAGAACTTGGTCGCCGCGTAGATCCGGGTCTTCTTGCCGTCCGAAGAACTGTGACCCCAGAGCGCGATGAGGAAGTACATCGGCACCAGCATCATTTCCCAGAAGAAGAAGAACATGAACAGGTCCAGCGCCAGGAACACGCCGACGACACCGCCCAGGATCCACATCAGGTTCAGGTGGAAGAACCCGACGTGACGCTGGATCTCTTTCCAGGAGCAGAGGACCGAGAGGATACCCAGCAGGCCGGTCAGCAGGATCATCAACAGCGACAGGCCGTCGAGGGCCAGGTGCACGCTGATGCCGAAGCGCGCGATCCAGGCATGCTTGAATTCAAGCGCCCAGGTTGGATCGGCGCCAGGAGCCGGGGCAAATGAATAGTCGCCGGTCGCCCACAGCCAGAGGCCGAGCGCGAGTTCCAGGGACATGGTCAGCAGCGCAATCCAGCGCGGGAGCGTGGAGCTGGAGCGCTCCGCGATCCAGCACAGCAGGCCGCCGATGAAGGGGATCAGGATTAGCCAGGGCAGAATCATGACGGGCTCGTTTCCTTTCGCAAGTTCGCAAGGTTCATATCAGACCGCTACCAGCACGATGGCGCCGATAACCAGCACGGCGCCAGCCGCCATGGAAGCCGCATACCAACGCAGTTGACCGGTCTCGGTACGGCTCAGGGCAGTGTGGCCGCCCTTGGCCATGCGCGGGATCAGGCCAATGGTCTGGTCGAGCGGGTCTTTGCGCAGAATGTGGCTGATCGCAAGGTATGGCTTGACGAACAGTTTGTCGTAGATCCAGTCGAAGCCCCAGGCGGCGAACCACCAGGCCGAAAGGAATCGCCCGATGCCGCTGTTGGCGATGGCGGTGACGAAGCGACGCTTGCCCAGGAACAGCAGGGCGGCCAGCAGGATACCCGCCAGGGCGATGGCACCCGAGGCGATTTCCAGGCTGTGCTTGGCTTCGCCGCCGGCATGGCCGACGCTTTGCGGCAGTACATCGGCCAGCGGTGGGGTGATCAGGGCGCCGACGAAGGTCGACAGCACGATCAGCACCGACAGGGGCAGCCAGTGGGCAATGCCGTGGCCGGCGTGGGCTTCGGTCTTGGCTTCACCGTGGAACGCGATGAAGATCAGGCGGAAGGTGTACAGCGAGGTCATGAACGCACCCACCAGGCCCGCGTAGAGCAGACCCTGGTTACCGCTGGCGAACGCTTCCCAGAGGATCTCGTCCTTGGAGTAGAAACCGGCGGTGACCAGTGGCAGGGCCGCCAGGGCCGCGCCGCCGACGATGAAGCTGGCGTAGGCCAACGGCAGTTTCTTCCACAGGCCGCCCATCTTGAAGATGTTCTGCTCGTGGTGGCAGGCCACGATCACCGCACCGGAAGCCAGGAACAGCAGCGCCTTGAAGAAGGCGTGGGTCATCAGGTGGAAGATCGCGCCTTCCCAGGCACCGACGCCCAGGGCCAGGAACATGTAGCCGATCTGGCTCATGGTCGAGTAGGCGAGGATGCGCTTGATGTCGGTTTGTACCAGCGCGGCAAAACCGGCCAGCACCAGGGTCACACCGCCGACGATGCCGACCAGGTGCAGGATGTCCGGCGCCAGGGCGAACAGACCGTGGGTACGGGCGATCAGGTAGACACCGGCGGTCACCATGGTGGCGGCGTGGATCAGTGCCGAGACCGGAGTAGGGCCGGCCATCGCGTCCGCCAACCAGGTTTGCAGCGGCAGTTGCGCGGACTTACCGACGGCACCGCCCAGCAACATCAGGGTCGCCAGCACGATCCAGAAGTCACCGGCCTTGAAGTGCTCGGGGGCCTTGACCAGCAGTTCCTGGATATTCAGCGTGCCCAGTTGCTGGAACAGGATGAACAGGCCGATGGCCATGAACACGTCGCCGATCCGGGTGACGATGAACGCCTTGAGTGCGGCGTTCCCGTTGTTGCGGTTGCTGTAGTAGAAACCGATCAACAGGTACGAGCACAGGCCCACGCCTTCCCAGCCGAAGTACAGGAACAACAGGTTATCGCCGAGCACCAGGAACAGCATGCTGGCGATGAACAGGTTGGTGTAGGCGAAGAAGCGCGAATAACCGGCTTCACCGCGCATGTACCAGGAGGCGAACAGGTGGATCAGGAAACCCACGCCGACCACCACGCCGAGCATGGTGACCGACAGGCCGTCCAGGTACAGGGCGAAGTTCGGCGTGAAGCCTTCCACGGCCATCCAGCGCCACAGCACCTGCACGTACGCGCCACCTTCCGGTGGGGCGACGTTGAATTGCCAGATCACATAGGCCGTGACGATGGCAGACAGGCCGATGGAGCCCACGCCCACCAGGGCCGACAGGTTTTCCGACCAGCGTCCACGAGAGAACGACAGCAGCAGGAAACCGATGAGGGGGAATACGAAAGTCAGAAAGATCAGGTTCATCCGCGCATCTCGCTGGCAGCGTCGATATCGAGAGTGTGGAAGCGGCGATACAGCTGCAACAGGATCGCCAGGCCGATACTGGCCTCGGCGGCTGCCAGGCTGATCACCAGGATGAACATGATCTGTCCATCCGGCTGCGCCCAGCGAGCGCCCGCGACGATGAAGGCCAGGGCGGAGGCATTCATCATGACCTCCAGGCTCATCAGCACGAACAGAATGTTGCGGCGGACCATCAGGCCGACCAGACCGAGACAGAACAGGATGCCGGCAACCGCCAGACCATGCTCGAGAGGGATAGCAGGCATGTGATTACTCCTTCGCCTCGTTACGGCCCAAATGGAACGCCGTGACGGCTGCGGCAAGCAGCAACATCGAGGCGAGTTCGACCACCAGCAGGTACGGGCCGAACAGGCTGATGCCCACGGCCTTGGCACCTACGGTGGTGTGGCCGATGGCCTGGCCGCTCTGGTGAGCGAACAGCACATACAGCAGTTCACCCAGCAGCAGGGCGGACAGGATCACCGGCCCGGCCCAGATGCCGGGCTTGAGCCAGGAGCGTTCCTGCTGGACCGCGGCCGGGCCGAGGTTGAGCATCATCACCACGAACACGAACAGCACCATGATGGCGCCGGCGTAGGCGATCACTTCCAGGGCACCGGCGAACGGTGCGCCGAGGGCGAAGAAGGTCATGGCCACGGCGATCAGCGAAATGATCAGGTAGAGCAGGGCGTGCACGGGGTTGGTGTTGGTGACCACACGAAGCGTGGACACCACCGCGATACCCGATGCGAAATAGAAAGCGAATTCCATCTTTCTTCCTTAAGGCAGCAAGCTCTTCACGTTGATCGGTTCGGCTTCGTTCTGCGCGGCGCCTTTTGGCTTACCGGCAATGGCCATACCTGCAACACGATAGAAGTTGTAATCAGGGTTTTTACCGGGACCGGAAATCAGCAGATCTTCTTTCTCGTACACCAGGTCCTGACGTTTGAACTCGGCCATTTCGAAATCCGGCGTGAGCTGGATCGCGGTGGTCGGGCACGCTTCCTCGCAGAGGCCGCAGAAAATGCAGCGCGAGAAGTTGATGCGGAAGAAGTCCGGGTACCAGCGACCGTCTTCGGTTTCAGCTTTCTGCAGCGAGATGCACCCCACCGGGCACGCCACGGCGCACAGGTTGCAGGCCACGCAGCGTTCTTCGCCGTCGGGGTCGCGGGTCAGGACGATGCGGCCACGATAGCGCGGCGCCAGGTAGACCGGCTCTTCCGGGTATTGCAGGGTGTCGCGCTTGCGAAAGCCATGGCCGAAGATCATGACCAGGCTTCGCAGTTGGGTACCGGTACCCTTAACGATGTCGCCAATATATTTGAACATGGGTCAAATCCTCACTGAACCGCGGCCGCAGGCGCGTTCATCAAAACGATCGCAGCGGTCACCAGCATGTTGATCAGGGTCAGCGGCAGGCAGAATTTCCAGCTGAAGTCCATCACCTGGTCGTAGCGTGGGCGCGGGATCGAGGCGCGCAGCAGGACGAACAGCATGATGAAGAACGCGGTCTTCAGGGCGAACCAGACGAAGGACAGTTGCGGCAGGATGCCGAACGGACCGTGCCAGCCACCGAAAAACAGCGTCACCAGCAGCGCCGAGATCAGGATGATGCCGATGTATTCACCGACGAAGAACATGCCCCATTTCATGCCGGCATATTCAATGTGGTAACCGTCGGCCAGTTCCTGCTCCGCTTCCGGCTGGTCGAAGGGGTGACGGTGAGTCACGGCCACGCCCGCGATGAAGAAAGTACAGAAACCGAAGAACTGCGGAATGATGAACCACAGGTTCTGCGCCTGGTACTCGACGATGTCGCGCATGTTGAACGAGCCGGCCTGGATCACGATGCCCATGAGCGCCAGGCCCATGAACACTTCGTAGGACACGGTCTGGGCCGAGGCCCGCAGGCTGCCCAGCAGGGCGAACTTGTTGTTGCTCGACCAGCCGGCGAACAGCACCGCATACACCGACATGCCAGCCATGGCGAAGAAGAACAGCAGGCCGATGTTCAGGTCCGCCACGCCCCAGGTCGGGGTGATCGGGATGATCGCGAACGCAATCAGCAAGGCGCTCATGGCCACGACCGGTGCCAGGGTGAAGATCACCTTGTCGGCAAACGGGGGTGTCCAGTCTTCCTTGAAGAACATCTTGATCATGTCGGCGGCGATCTGGAACATGCCGAACGGGCCGACACGGTTCGGACCGTAGCGGTCCTGCCACCAGCCCAGCAGGCGACGTTCGACGAAGCTCAGCAACGCGCCGCAGACCACCACGGCCAGCAGGATCACGATGGCCTTGAGGACCGTCAGGATCACATCGATCACTTCAGGGGTGAACCAGCTCATTGCGCTGCCTCCTGCAGACCGTCGACGGTTTTGCCGAAAATCGCCGGTGGAATACCCGCCAGGCCGGCCGGCAGGGCCACCAGGCCGGCGCCCAGTTCTTCATTGATGCGCAGCGGCAGGCGCAAGGTCTGGCCCGCCACGTTCAGGCTCAGCAGGGCGCCGTCGTTGACGCCCAGGCGGTCGGCTTCGGACTTGGCCAGCGACACGTAGGCGGCCGGGATGCGTTCCTGCACCGGTGCAGCCTTGGAAGAGTTCTCTTCGCTGCCGAACAGGTGATGGAATGGCACGACCTGCCAGGTGCCCGGCGCCGGGTTGAAGGCGCGTGGCACGCTGGCGAACCAGCTCAGGCCATCGCCCTGGCTTTCGATCAGGCGGGTGCCCGGGTCACCGGCACGCAGGTGACCACCGACTTCGTCCTGGAACTTGTTCCAGGCTTGCGGCGAGTTCCAGCCCGGCGACCAGGCGAACGGCACTTGCGAGCGCGGTTCGGCGGAGCCCGAGTAACCTTCCATGGAGAAGGCGAACGCGGTGTCCTTGTCCTGGGACGTACGGGGTTCGTGGACGCTGATGTTGGCGCGCATCGCGGTGCGACCGGAGTAGCGCAGCGGTTCGCGCGCCAGCTTCAGGCCCTTGATGCGGAACGCGGCCGATGGCGCGGCGTCGACGATGCGAGCCAGTTGCGGGCTGCTCGAAGCGACGGCGGCGGTGACATGGTCCAGTTGCGTCCAGTCGATCGGCTGGTCCAGCAGGGTGGCGCGCAGGGCATGCAGCCAGCGCCAGCCTTCGTGGACCAGGATGCTGGCGTCCAGGTAAGTCGGGTCGAAGACCTGGAAGAAGCGCTGGGCGCGACCTTCCTGGCTGACCAGCGTACCGTCGCCTTCGGCGAAGCTCGCCGCTGGCAGCACCAGGTGGGCACGGTCGGTGGTGGCGGTTTTCTGGTGGTCGGCGACGATCACCACTTTCGCGGCGTTCAGGGCGGCGTCCACCCGGGCCTTGTCGGTGCGGGTGTAGAGGTCGTTTTCCAGCACCACGATGGCGTCGGCGCTGCCGTCGATCACCGCTTGCAGGGCCGCGTCCACCGATTCGCCACCGAGCATGGCCAGGCCGAGGCTGTTGGCTTCCGGCACGATCAGGCTGATGGAACCGTTCTTCTCCCGCAGCTTCAAGGCCTTGGCAATGTTGGCGGCGGCTTCGATCAAGGCTTTGGAACCCAGGGAGGTGCCAGCAATGACCAAGGGGCGCTTGGCCGCCAGCAGGGCGTCGGCGATGCGTTGGGCGAGGGCGGCCGCTTCGCTGTCCAGGCCTTCGACGGCCGGGGCGCTGGCGTCCAGGGCGTGGGCCACGGCGAAACCGATGCGGGCCAGGTCGTCCGGAGCGGCGTGGACGCATTCTTCGGCCACGTCGTCGAGCTTGGTTTCAGCGAGGCTGGCGATGAACAGTGGGTTTAGCGCGTCCTGGCCGATGTTCTTCACGGCGGCGTCGAGCCATGGCTGTACGCGCATGGCATCGGCCATGTCCTCGGCCTTGCCCTTGACCGACTGGCGCAGGGCCAGGGCCATGCGGGCGGCGGTCTGGGTCAGGTCTTCGCCAAGGACGAACACCGCGTCGTGGTCTTCGATGTCGCGCATCGTCGGCACGGGCAGCGGGCTGTCCTTGAGCACTTGCAGCACCAGGCGGATGCGTTCCAGCTCACCGGCCTCGATGCCACTGTAGAAGTGCTCGGCGCCCACCAGCTCACGCAGGGCGTAGTTGCTTTCCAGGCTGGCTCGTGGCGAACCGATGCCGACGATGTTGCGACCGCGCAGCAGTTCGGCGGCCTTGTCCAGCGCTTCGTCCAGGCTCAGCTTGGCACCGCCTGCCAGCAGCGGTTGGCGTGGCCGATCCTTGCGGTTGACGTAGCCATAGCCGAAACGGCCACGGTCACACAGGAAGTACTGGTTGACCGAACCGTTGAAGCGGTTTTCGATGCGACGCAGTTCACCGTAGCGCTCGCCCGGGGAGATGTTGCAGCCGCTGGAGCAGCCATGGCAGATGCTCGGCGAGAACTGCATGTCCCACTTGCGGTTGTAACGCTCAGAGTGAGTCTTGTCGGTGAACACACCGGTCGGGCAGACCTCGGTGAGGTTGCCGGAGAACTCGCTTTCCAGGGTGCCGTCTTCAACGCGGCCGAAGTACACGTTGTCGTGGGCGCCGAATACGCCCAGGTCGGTGCCGCCGGCGTAGTCCTTGTAGAAACGCACGCAGCGGTAGCAAGCGATGCAGCGGTTCATCTCGTGGGAGATGAACGGGCCCAATTGCTGGTTCTGGTGGGTGCGCTTGGTGAAGCGATAACGGCGCTCGTTGTGGCCGGTCATCACGGTCATGTCTTGCAGGTGGCAGTGGCCGCCTTCCTCACAGACCGGGCAGTCGTGAGGGTGGTTGGTCATCAGCCATTCGACGACGCTGGCGCGAAACACTTTCGCTTCTTCGTCGTCGATGGAGATCCAGCTGCCGTCGGTGGCGGGGGTCATGCAGGACATGACGATCCGACCACGCTTGTCGTTTTCGTCGGTGTACTGCTTGACCGCGCACTGGCGACAAGCGCCAACGCTGCCAAGGGCGGGGTGCCAGCAGAAATAAGGGATGTCGAGGCCCAGCGACAGACATGCCTGTAACAGGTTGTCTGCGCCATCGACTTCGAGCTCTTTGCCGTCTACGTGGATAGTGGCCATGGTTCAAAGTTCTTCGTTGGCCCGGTGTCAGCGGGCGTGGCTAATGGAATCTTGTTGTTCGTCCGAATCCAAACAGCCTGGGTAAAAGGCGTCATCGGACGAAAGGCGCAGGGCACGGACCCTGCGCCTTTTAAAGCGTCGTTACGCGCCGACCATGGTCGGCGTGACCACCTGATTGAGGTCGCCGGCGCGGGTTGGCGCGATGCCGGCCTCGAATTCAGGGCGGAAGTATTTGATCGCGCTGCCCAACGGCTCCACGGCACCCGGTGCGTGAGCACAGAAGGTCTTGCCTGGGCCGAGGAAGCCCACCAGACCCAGCAGGGTCTCGATGTCGCCGGGCTGGCCTTGGCCGTTCTCGATGGCCATCAGCAGCTTGACGCTCCAGGGCAGGCCATCGCGGCAAGGGGTGCAGAAACCGCAGGATTCGCGAGCGAAAAACTGCTCCATGTTGCGCAGCAGCGACACCATGTTGACGCTGTCGTCCACCGCCATGGCCAGGCCGGTCCCCATGCGGGTGCCGACCTTGGCGATGCCGCCGGCGTACATCTGGGCGTCCAGATGTTCAGGCAACAGGAAGCCGGTGCCGGCGCCGCCGGGCTGCCAGCACTTGAGCTTGTAACCGTCGCGCATGCCGCCGGCGTAGTCTTCGAACAGCTCGCGGCCGGTGACGCCGAATGGCAGTTCCCACAGGCCCGGGTTCTTGACCTTGCCGGAGAAGCCCATGAGCTTGGTGCCCATGTCTTCGCTGCCGTCGCGGGCCAGGGATTTGTACCAGTCCACGCCGTCGGCGATGATCGCCGGCACGTTGCACAGGGTCTCGACGTTGTTCACGCAAGTCGGCTTGCCCCACACGCCGACGGCGGCAGGGAAGGGCGGCTTGGAGCGCGGGTTGGCGCGACGGCCTTCCAGGGAGTTGATCAGTGCGGTTTCTTCACCGCAGATGTAGCGTCCGGCACCGGTGTGGACGAACAGCTCGAAATCAAAACCCGAACCCAGGATGTTCTTGCCCAGCAGGCCTGCGGCCTTGGCTTCTTCCACGGCACGGTTCAGGTGCTTGGCGGCGGTGGTGTATTCGCCGCGCAGGAAGATGTAGCCACGGTAGGTTTTCAGCGCACGGGCGCTGATCAGCATGCCTTCGATCAGCAGATGGGGCAGTTGCTCCATCAGCATGCGGTCCTTCCAGGTGTTGGGTTCCATTTCATCCGCGTTGCAGAGCAGGTAGCGGATGTTGATGGATTCGTCCTTGGGCATCAGGCCCCACTTCACGCCCGTGGGGAAGCCCGCGCCACCCCGGCCCTTGAGGCCGGAATCCTTCACGGTCTGGACGATGTCGTCGCCGGCCATGTCGGCGAACGCCTTGCGCGCGGCGGCGTAGCCGTTCTTGGCCTGGTACTCGTCCAGCCATACCGCTTCGCCGTCGTCACGCAGGCGCCAGGTCAGGGGATGGGTTTCGGCCGAACGCTGGATGCGGTTGGCAGGCCCGAAGGAAGTCAGGGTCATACGTAGCCCTCCAGCAGTTTGGCGACGCCGTCAGGCTGGACGTCACCGAAGGTGTCGTCGTCGATCATCAGTGCCGGTGCCTTGTCGCAGTTGCCCAGGCAGCACACCGGCAGCAGGGTGAAGCGGCCGTCGGCGGTGGTCTGGCCCAGGCCGATGCCCAGCTTGCTCTGGAGTTCACCGACCACCGATTCGTGGCCGCCGATGTAGCAGACCATGCTGTCGCAGACACGAATGATGTGACGGCCCACTGGCTGGCGGAAAATCTGGCTGTAGAAGGTGGCCACGCCTTCGACGTCGCTGGCCGGGATGCCGAGGATCTCGCCGATGGCGTAGAGCGCGCCGTCGGGCACCCAGCCGCGCTCCTTCTGAACGATCTTCAGGGCTTCGATCGACGCCGCGCGCGGGTCTTCGTAGTGATGCAGCTCGTGCTCGATGGCCGAGCGCTCGGTTTCGCTCAGGGCGAAACGGTCAGTCTGGATAAGCGTGCTGTTCATGCTTAGCGGTCCACGTCGGCCATAACGAAATCGATACTACCCAGGTACGCGATCAAGTCCGCGACCATGCTGCCTTTGATCACCGAAGGGATCTGCTGCAGGTGCGGGTAGCTTGGGGTACGAATCCGGGTGCGGTAGCTCATGGTGCCGCCATCGCTCGTCAGGTAATAACTGTTGATGCCCTTGGTCGCTTCGATCATCTGGAAGGACTCGTTGGCCGGCATGACCGGGCCCCACGAAACCTGCAGGAAGTGCGTGATCAGGGTCTCGATGTGCTGCAGCGTGCGCTCTTTGGGCGGCGGCGTGGTCAGCGGGTGATCCGCCTTGTACGGGCCTTCCGGCATGTTGCGCAGGCACTGGTCGATGATCTTGATGCTCTGGCGCATTTCCTCGACGCGAACCATGCAGCGGTCGTAGGCATCGCCATTGGCCGCCAGCGGCACTTCGAATTCGAAGTTTTCGTAGCCGGAGTAAGGGCGCGCCTTGCGCAGGTCGAAGTCGCAACCGGTGGAGCGCAGGCCGGCACCGGTGACGCCCCACTCCAGGGCTTCCTTGGTGTTGTAGGCGGCGACCCCGATGGTACGACCCTTGAGGATGCTGTTCTGCAGGGCGGCCTTGGTGTATTCGTCCAGGCGCTTGGGCATCCACTCGACGAAGTCCTTGACCAGCTTTTCCCAGCCGCGGGGCAGGTCGTGGGCCACGCCACCGATGCGGTACCAGGCCGGGTGCAGGCGGAAGCCGGTGATGGCTTCGATCACCGTGTAGGCGCGCTGGCGGTCGGTGAAGGTGAAGAACACCGGGGTCATGGCGCCGACGTCCTGGATATAGGTACCCAGGAACAGCAGGTGGCTGGTGATGCGGAAGAACTCGGCCATCATGATGCGGATGACGTCGACCTTCTCCGGTACCTTGATCCCGGCCAGTTTCTCGACCGAGAGCACGTACGGCAGGTTGTTCATCACGCCGCCGAGGTAGTCGATGCGGTCGGTGTACGGGATGAAGCTGTGCCAGGACTGGCGCTCGGCCATTTTCTCGGCGCCACGGTGGTGGTAGCCGATGTCAGGCACGCAGTCGACGATCTCTTCGCCGTCCAACTGCAGGATGATGCGGAACGCACCGTGGGCCGAAGGGTGGTTCGGGCCCAGGTTGAGGAACATGTAGTCCTCGTTGGCGCCCGAACGCTTCATGCCCCAGTCTTCAGGCTTGAAGCGCGCGGCTTCTTCCTCGAGCTGTTGCTTGGCCAGGGACAGGCTGAACGGGTCGAACTCGGTGGCCCGGGCCGGGAAGTCCTTGCGCAGCGGGTGACCTTCCCAGGTCGGGGGCATCATGATGCGCGACAGGTGCGGGTGGCCGGGGAAGTCGATCCCGAACATGTCCCACACTTCACGCTCGTACCAGTTGGCGTTCGGCCAGATACCGGTCACGGTCGGCACGCTAAGGTCGCTCTCGGACAAGGCGACCTTGATCATTACGTCACTATTACGTTCGATCGACATCAGGTGATAGAACACGGTGAAGTCGACGCCGTCGGGCAGCCCTTGACGCTTGGTGCGCAGGCGCTCGTCCACGCCGTGCAGGTCATAGAGCATGACGTACGGCTTGGGCAGGTTGCGCAGGAAAGTCAGGACTTCGACGAGTCTGGCCCGGGCAACCCAAAGCACCGGCATGCCGGTGCGGGTCGGCTGGGCGGTGAACGCCTCGGGGCCAAAACGGTTGTTCAGTTCGACGACCACATCCTGGTCGTCTGCCTTGTAAGGCGGGATGTACAGAGCACTGCCTGTAGTCATGGTTATTTATCGCTTTCGGTCAACGTAAAGAATGAAGCCAGGTTCTCGTTTCTTGTACAGAGCAGAGCTGGATCAGACTTCGTCGGGGCTGCGCAGGTTGGTGACTGCGATACGCTGTTCGCGGCGCTGTTCCTTTTGCGATGGCATGTCGGCGCGATAGACGCCTTGATCGCCAACGACCCAGGACAGTGGGCGACGCTCCTGGCCAATCGACTCCTGCAACAGCATCAAGCCTTGCAGGAACGCTTCAGGGCGAGGTGGGCAGCCAGGCACGTAGACGTCCACGGGCAGGAACTTGTCCACCCCTTGAACGACGGAGTAGATGTCGTACATGCCACCGGAGTTGGCGCACGAACCCATGGAGATAACCCACTTCGGCTCGAGCATTTGCTCATAGAGACGCTGGATGATCGGCGCCATCTTGATGAAGCAGGTACCGGCGATAACCATGAAATCCGCCTGGCGCGGCGATGCCCGGATCACCTCGGCGCCAAAGCGCGCGATGTCGTGGGGCGCCGTGAAGGCGGTGGTCATTTCCACGTAGCAGCACGAAAGGCCGAAGTTGTACGGCCACAGGGAGTTCTTGCGACCCCAGTTGACCGTGCTGTTCAGCACGTCTTCGAGCTTGCCCATGAAGATGTTCTTGTGGACTTGATCTTCTAACGGATCGGCGACGGTTTCCCGTTCGCCAATCGGATACTGCTCGTTAGGAGCATCGGGGTCGATCCTGGTGAGATTGTATTGCATTGCCAAAGCCTCATTGTTTCAGCTTCGCTTGCCGCTTGCGCCGAGCTTCCGGAGCCCAATCAAGCGCCCCCACCCGGTAAAGGTAGACAAGACCTGCCAACAGAATTGCTATGAAAACGAGAGCTTCGACGAATCCGGTCCAGCCGCTTTCGCGGACGGACACAGACCATGCAAAGAGAAAGAGGGCTTCGATATCGAAGATCACGAAGAGCATCGCGACCAGATAGAATTTGGCTGAGAGCCGCAAGCGGGCGCCACCGGTAGGTAGCATGCCGGACTCGAACGGTTCGTTTTTGCTGCGGCCCCAGGCTTTTGACCCGAGCAGGCTCGACACGCCGAGCATGAAGGCACACAGGCCGACAACGCCCAGAAGGAAAATGGCAAAGCCCCAGTTGTGGGCCATGAGTCCTGTCGCTTCGGGCATGCTGGAAATCCTTAACAGAGAGCAAAGGTCTCTGAGCTTGAAAAGAAATAACGCAGTGACGATATGTCGCAGCAATCAATCGCGGTGATTTTATGGCTAAACACCGGGCAAGTAAAATTCCTATAGCGAAATTATTTATTGGAATAAGGACATAGCGTACCTCCATGGCCCCGCAACCCCGGCTGGGCGGGCATTGGCCGTTTATTCAGCAATAATATTTCGTGAAGGTTGCAACAACGAAAAGCCTTTCCTAAATGATAATTATTATTGTTTGTGGGTGCTTTTGATCAATAGTGCTGTGCAGTAGCTGAGAAGTTTTCTTACATGCTCGCTACTGCAGTTGTCAGCGCTGGCCGTTTTACTCCTTTTCAGACTTCCTGTTACTGCGTTCGATCAATTTTTCTATCAGTGCGTCGAAGGGAAGGGCTCGGTAAGGGGTGGTTCTGAATGATGGCCGCTCCCGTCCGAGCCCGGCTTGTTCGCGCTGTCAGCAACGCGGTCCGGGCATTGGACCGTCAAGCGCCACCTCTCTGCCAGCAAAAATCGGTACGAGGCCTGGCCTAGAGCCTTGAAGGATTGATGGCAAATAGCTATCTTTTGCGACTCACTCATCTAATCATCTATATCAATGCTGGTTAGACAATCGCTCCCTTCATTGCTGCGTCAGTTTTATCGTTCGCGGCTGATTACCAAAGGAATGTCATGAATTCTTGGCTCGCGAATATCAGCGTTATGCTCAAGTTGGCTTTGGGCTTTGCCGTTGTGCTGCTTCTGACCGCTGTCCTTGCCGCGACCGGCTGGTTCAGCCTGGGGAAAATGATCGAGCGTACTGATCGAATGACCAGCATCACCGAGCTCGGCAACCGTCTTGATCATCTGCGCAGGGCTCGCTTGCAATACCAGGTGGACCGGGGGGATGAACAAAAAGGTGCATTGATCCAGGCGTCGCTGGAGCAGTTTGTCGCCAAGCAGAAAAGCCTCGCAAACGAGTTGAGAAAGCCTGAAAACCTGAAAAAACTTGCGCTGATCGAGCAGGCCAGCACGCAGTACCAAGTGGCACTGAATACGATGCGCGAGGCTTATCGCAGTGACGCCGCCATGCGCAAGGAGATGGGTGTCAATGCGGTCAAGGGGGCCGCGCTGATTGCCAAGGTCATCAATGACGTAGAAGCGATGCCTGCCTCGGATGAGCGCCGTTTCGAGTTGTACAGGATTATCCTCAAGGCAAAAGAGGACGTGGCACTGGTGCGTTATGAAGTGCGTGGCTATACCGGCAACCCCAACAGCGCCACCGAACTCGCCGCCACCCGCCAGCTCGAAAATGCGCTCAAGGGCATCGAAACCCTCAACAGCGCTTTCGGTCCGACCTATGCCGACACCATCAAGCAGCTGGAAACCGCGCTGATCGCTTACCGCCGTTCAGTGCAGAACTTCACCGCCAGCAACCAGGCCATTGAGAAGGCTGTGCAGGACACCATCGATTTGGGCGAGACCATTACCCGTCTGTCTGAAGAAATGTATGCCAGCCAACTGGTCTCCCGTGACGAGGACAGCGCCCAGGCCCGCATCCTGCAACTGAGTTGTACTGCCTTGGCGATGCTGTTGGGGATCCTTGCGGCCATGATCATCACTCGCCAGATTACGCGGCCGTTGCAGGACACATTGGCTGTGGTCGATCGCATTGCAGCAGGCGACCTCACGCAAGACATGGTTGTGACCCGTAGTGATGAGCTGGGTGTCTTGCAGCAAGGTATCCAGCGCATGGGCACCACGCTGCGCGACTTGATCGGTGGCATCCGCGATGGCGTCACTCAGATCGCCAGCGCCGCCGAAGAGTTGTCGGCCGTCACCGAGCAGACCAGCGCCGGGGTCAATAGTCAGAAGACCGAGACCGACCAGGTGGCTACCGCCATGCACGAAATGTCCGCCACCGTGCATGAAGTCGCGCGTAATGCCGAGCAGGCTTGCACGGTCGCCTCAGAGGCCGATGCACAGGCCCGTATTGGCGACCAGGTCGTCGCACAGGCCATCGTTCAGATCGAGCGCTTGGCCAGCGAAGTCGGGCGGTCCGTCGACGCCATGGATGACTTGGAGCAAGAAAGCGCGCGCATCGGCAAGATCATGGATGTGATCAAGGCGGTGGCTGAGCAGACCAATTTGCTGGCCCTTAACGCCGCCATTGAGGCTGCTCGCGCGGGTGACGCCGGGCGCGGTTTTGCCGTGGTCGCCGACGAAGTACGTGGGCTGGCCCAGCGTACCCAGCATTCCACCGAAGAGATTGAAAGCCTGGTGGCGGGCCTGCAGAACGGCACGCGCCAGGTGTCGAGCATCATGCGAAATAGCCGCGAACTGACCGATAGCAGCGTGGAATTGGCCGGCAAGGCTGGCATCTCCCTCGGCAACATCACCCAGGCGGTTTCTGGCATCCAGGCCATGAACCAGCAGATTGCCGCTGCCGCGGTGCAACAAAGCTCGGTGGCCGAGGACATCAGCCGCAGTATCCTGAGCGTGCGCGATGTATCCGAACAGACCGCCTCGGCCAGCGAAGAAACCGCCGCTTCCAGTATCGAGCTGGCGCGCCTGGGTAACCAGTTGCAGCAACTGGTCAGTCACTTCAAAGTGTAAAAAAACGGCGAAAAAAAGCCCCGAACCAGTCGGGGCGTCAGATCATCGGCTTTGCGGTTAGCTTTTACTCGGTCCGCAAGGGCCGTTTTACGGCGTGTATCAGTGGAACTGTTCTTCTTCGGTGGAGCCGGTCAGTGCGGTCACCGACGAAGTGCCGCCCTGGATCACGGTGGTCATGTCGTCGAAGTAGCCGGTGCCCACTTCCTGCTGGTGAGCCACGAAGGTGTAGCCTTTGGCGGCGTCGGCGAACTCCTGCTCTTGCAGTTTCACGTAGGCGGTCATGTCGTTGCGGGCGTAGTCATGCGCCAGGTTGAACATGCTGTGCCACATGTTGTGAATGCCGGCCAGGGTGATGAACTGGTGCTTGTAGCCCATGGCGGACAGTTCGCGCTGGAACTTGGCGATGGTCGCGTCGTCCAGGTTTTTCTTCCAGTTGAAGGAAGGCGAGCAGTTGTACGACAGCAGTTGGTCCGGGTATTCCTTCTTGATCGCTTCGGCGAAGCGGCGGGCCTCGTCCAGGTCCGGCTTGGCGGTTTCGCACCAGATCAGGTCGGCGTACGGCGCATAGGCCAGGCCGCGGGCGATGGCCTGGTCGAGACCGGCGCGCACCTTGTAGAAACCTTCCTGGGTACGGGTGCCAGTCACGAACGGCTGGTCGTACGGGTCGCAGTCGGAGGTCAGCAGGTCCGCGGCGTTGGCGTCGGTACGGGCCAGGATGATGGTCGGTACGCCGGCAACGTCGGCCGCGAGGCGCGCAGCGGTCAGCTTCTGCACGGCTTCCTGGGTCGGAACCAGGACCTTGCCGCCCATGTGGCCGCATTTCTTCACCGAAGCCAACTGATCTTCGAAGTGAACGCCGGCGGCGCCTGCTTCGATCATGCTCTTCATCAGCTCGTAGGCGTTCAGGACGCCGCCGAAACCGGCTTCGGCGTCAGCCACGATCGGCGCGAAGTAGTCGATGTAGCCTTCATCGCCCGGGTTCTTGCCGGCTTTCCACTGGATCTGGTCGGCGCGACGGAACGAGTTGTTGATGCGCTTGACCACGGTTGGAACCGAGTCCACCGGGTACAGCGACTGGTCAGGGTACATGGACTCGGCGGAGTTGTTGTCCGCGGCCACTTGCCAGCCCGACAGGTAGATCGCCTGGATACCGGCCTTGACTTGCTGCACAGCCTGGCCGCCGGTCAGGGCGCCCATGCAGTTGACGAAATCTTTCTCGGGACGGAAGGCTGGCTTGGCGCCCTGGGTGACCAGGTTCCAGAGCTTCTCGGCGCCCATTTTCGCAAAGGTGTGCTCAGGTTGAACCGAGCCACGCAGACGGACGACGTCAGCAGCGGAATAATTGCGCTTCACGCCTTTCCAGCGCGGGTTTTCAGCCCAGTCTTTTTCAAGGGCTGCAATTTGCTGTTCGCGTGTCAGTGCCATGGAGATAAACCTCGTCGCATAGGTCTTGGTGGAAAATTCCTGCTCCTGCCGACCAGGGGGCTGGGGTACAAGTCGGTTCAGGCGGGGTGGCGACGGGATGAACGATGGGCTCGAGGGGAAAGTGAGCAGGTAGGGGCGAACTGCGGGCGCATTCGGGCGTCGTGGGCCTTTAATACGAACTCAGAGTGATGCCGGGTTACCTAGTTACGCTTCCGTCCCTCGGGACAACTTCGTTCCAGTCGCAACCTCGTCAAACACACCTTGTGGGCGGTACAGACACGAATCGGCTCGCAGGGTAGTTGCAAGCGTCGACCCGAAGGCCCTTGCCAGGGCCCCTGATTAGCGGGAGCGAGGCCATCATGCCTTCGGTTTTTTGGCTCGTCAAACGTTTTGTAGTGCTTTTTTTCAAGCACTACATCTTTGGTCTAATACGACTCATCAGTCAGTTTTTGGTGCTTCAGTTCAGGGTGTCGACCTTGACCCGCAAAATCATGTCGTCGCGGCCCTGGGTCGAGTAGCTGCGGGTCAGGCCCTGTTTATCGGCCTGGGTCTGGCGATTCACGCCGGCCAGGGTGATCCATTCGCCCAGGCGTCCGCTGACGGTTGTGTCGGTACTCTGAACGTTCACTACATCGGGACGCTCCTGGCTCATGCGGTCACGGTTGGTACTGATGCTCAGATGAACGGTTTCGCCGGTGACGCTGGCGGTGACGTAGAAGCCTTGGGTGACGTTGCGGTATTCGGTCTGGCTTTGCACGCGGCCGTAGTTATCACTCTGGCTGCTGGTGAACGGCACGCTCTGGCCCACCTGGATCAGCGCTGGCTGGCCTTCGCTGGCCTGCACCTGCTGCACGCCACCGTCACGGCTGGCGGTGCTGCGGTTGATGATGCGGGTCTGGCTCGGCGCGGCACCGTTGATCGAGTAGCCCTGGTCGCCCTGCAGGTTGTTTTCGTTGGTGTCGACCGTGATCAGCAGGCGCTTGGGGGCGGTGTCCAGTTGCGCCAGGAACTGGCGCAGTTCCTCGATCTTGCCGGGTTCGGCATTGACGATCAGTTGATTGCCATAAGCGCTGACCTGGCCGTCCTTGCCCATGAAATTCTGCGCCACCGGCAACAGGTCGGCGCTGGTGCGGTAGTTCAGCGGCACGATTTGCGTGTCGGCCATGGCTGACAGGCTGCTACCAAGCAGCAGCAGCGTCAGCAGGGTGCGTAGCAGCATGTCCATTTCTCCGTGAGACAAAGGCTTGATATTGCCAGTTTGTCGGCCTCGGGTGGTGCAAGTTGAATGTTAGACGGCAAAACGCCCCGGCATCGGGGATGGCGGGGCGTTTTGGTTGTGAGCTCAATGATTACTTTGTGGCGAGGGGATTTATCCCCGTTGGGCTGCGAAGCAGCCCCAATGGAGCTGAATTACATTGAGCGGGCACACTGCGGCGATTGATTTGGGGGGCTGCTTCGCAGCCCGACGGGGATAAATCCCCTCGCCACAGAGAGCCCGCCCGTCACAGGGGTATCAAGCCGAGTGCCGGACCATGTCTACATGGGGAATTCCTGCTTCCAGGAATTCCTCGCTGACCACGGCGAAGCCCAGTCGCTCATAGAACGGTGTGGCATGCACCTGGGCGCTGAGCATCTGTTGCTTGAGGCCGCGTTTTTCAGCTTCCGCGATCACCGCGTGCATCAAAGCGTCGCCCACCTTCAGCCCGCGCCAGTCCTTGAGTACCGAGACGCGGCCGACGTGGCCGTCGGTCAGCAGGCGAGCGGTGCCGATGGGGAAGTCACCTTCGAATGCGAGGAAATGCACCGCGCCCTGATCGTCGGCGTCCCATTCCAGCTCGGGCGGGACGGACTGCTCGGCAATGAACACGGTCTCACGAATGCGCCGGATCTCGGCGTTATCCTTTTGCCAGTCTGCGACACGAACGTGAATTTTATTCATCGGCGAACCCCAGGCTGCCTTGCTTGACCAACTCGCAGACCAGGCCGCGACCGTCTTCGTCGGCCAGCCATGGGCCGAGATTTTCGATGTGCAGGGCGTCGGCGGCGCAGATCATTTTCAGCAGCTCGCGCAGCTTGCCCGGCAGGTAACGGCTCTGGCCGCTGGCGAACAGCAGCAGGTCATCGTCGACTTCCGACCAGGCCAGGCGCGCGCTCGGGTTGCGGATGATCACGGCGCCTTGCTCCAGGCTGGCCAGCAGGTCGTCTTCTTCCAGTTCCGGGCCCACCACCAGTTCCGGGTAGCGCGGCTCGGTCATGAACTGACCGAACCAGGTCAGCAGCAGACGCTCGTCGCTCATGTGCTCGGCCAGCAGGCTCTTGAGGCGGTCGAGGGCGTCGTTCTGGATCTGGTGCGGGTCGGCCACCGGGCGCGCATCGGCGTCGGTGTAGCGTTCTTCGTCCGGCAGGAACTGGCTGAGGAAGTCGGTGAAGTGGGTCAGCACTTCGGCGGCGCTCGGCGCACGGAAACCTACCGAGTAGGTCATGCAGTCGTCCACGGCCACCCCGCAATGGGCCAGGCGCGGCGGTAGGTAGAGCATGTCCCCCGGTTCCAGGATCCATTCGTCGGTGGCTTCGAAGTCGGCGAGGATGCGCAGGTCGGCGTGTTGCAGCAGCGGGCTTTCGGAGTCGCACATCTGGCCGATTTTCCAGTTGCGCTGGCCATGGCCCTGCAGCAGGAACACGTCATAGTTATCGAAATGCGGACCCACGCTGCCACCCGGGGTGGCGAAGCTGATCATCACGTCGTCGATGCGCCAGCTTGGCAGGAAGCGGAAGTGCTCCAGCAGTTCGCTGACTTCCGGTACGAACTGATCGACCGCCTGTACCAGCAGGGTCCACTCACGCTCCGGCAGCTTGCTGAATTCGTCTTCGGCGAACGGGCCGCGACGCAGTTCCCAGGGGCGCTCGCCGTGCTCGATTACCAGGCGCGATTCGACTTCTTCCTCCAAGGCCAGGCCAGCCAGTTCGTCGGCATCGATCGGGTTTTGGAAGTCAGGAATCGCCTGACGGATCAGCAGGGGTTTCTTCTGCCAGTAGTCGCGCAGGAACTCCCGTGCCGTGATGCCGCCCAGGAGTTGCAGAGGAATATCAGGATTCATGTGTAACCTATTGAAAAAATATACTTTTCAGACGCGAATAAAAACGCCCGGCGCGGCCGGGCGTCTCAAAGGTAAAGCCGTGGATCAGATGCGCTTGGCTTGTGCCGCCGCGTTGCCGATGTAGCTGGCCGGCGTGAGCTTCTTCAGTTCGGCCTTGGCGTCGGCAGGCATGTCCAGGCCATCGATGAAAGTCTGCAGCGCTTCAGGGCTGATGCCCTTGCCACGGGTCAGTTCTTTCAGCTTTTCATACGGGTTTTCAATGTTGTAGCGACGCATTACGGTCTGGATCGGCTCGGCCAGGACTTCCCAGCAGGCGTCCAGGTCGGCAGCGATCTTCTGCTCGTTCAGTTCCAGCTTGCTGATGCCCTTGAGGCTGGCTTCGTAGGCGATGACGCTGTGGGCAAAGCCCACGCCCAGGTTGCGCAGTACGGTGGAGTCGGTCAGGTCGCGCTGCCAGCGGGAGATCGGCAGTTTGCTCGCCAGGTGCTGGAACAGTGCGTTGGCGATGCCCAGGTTGCCTTCGGAGTTTTCGAAGTCGATCGGGTTGACCTTGTGCGGCATGGTCGAGGAGCCGATTTCGCCGGCGATGGTGCGCTGCTTGAAGTAGCCCAGGGAGATATAGCCCCAGATGTCACGGTCGAAGTCGATCAGGATGGTGTTGAAGCGCGCGATCGCATCGAACAGTTCGGCGATGTAGTCGTGCGGTTCGATTTGAGTGGTGTACGGGTTGAAGCTCAGGCCCAGTTCGTCTTCGATGAAGGCGCGGGCGTTGGCTTCCCAGTCGATGTCCGGGTAGGCCGACAGGTGGGCGTTGTAGTTGCCCACGGCGCCGTTGATCTTGCCCAGCAGTGGCACGGCGGCCACCTGGGCGATCTGGCGCTCCAGGCGGTAGACCACGTTCGCCAGTTCCTTGCCCAGGGTGGTCGGCGAAGCCGGTTGACCGTGGGTGCGCGACAGCATCGGTACGTCGGCGAAGCGGATCGCCAGTTCGCGGATGGCCTGGGCGGTCTGGCGCATCAGGGGCAGCATCACCTCATCACGGCCTTCGCGCAGCATCAGGGCGTGGGACAGGTTGTTGATGTCCTCGCTGGTGCAGGCGAAGTGGATGAACTCGCTGACGTTGGCCAGTTCCGGCAGCTTGGCCGCCTGCTCCTTGAGCAGGTATTCGATGGCCTTGACGTCGTGGTTGGTGGTGCGCTCGATCTCTTTGACGCGCTCGGCGTGCTCCAGCGCAAAATTATCCGTCAAGGCGTTGAGGACGGCGTTGGCTTCGGCGGAAAACGCCGGCACTTCGCCGATGGCCGGGTGTGCGGCCAGGCGCTGGAGCCAGCGCACTTCAACCAGGACGCGGGCACGGATCAGGCCGTACTCGCTGAAAATCGGGCGCAGGGCCTGGGTTTTGCCGGCGTAGCGGCCGTCAACAGGGGAAACCGCAGTGAGCGAAGAGAGCTGCATGGGGTGTTCTCGGGCAGTCGGGCAACGAAATGGGGCGCGTATCATACATGAAAACAAGCGCCGGTCCGTTGCCAACTGACCGGCGTGTTACGCATAGCGAAATAAAACTGTTTATTACCTGTGGCGAGAGGATTTATCCCCGCTGGGCTGCGCAGCAGCCCTAAAAGCAGCGAACTCAATCTTCTTGGCGCACCGAGTTGCCTGGTTTGGGGCCGCTTCGCAGCCCAACGGGGATGAATCCCCTCGCCACAAAAAAACCGGTTGAAGCGACTTATTCGTTACGCATCAATGGATAAAGCTCTTTCAGCAATTTGCGCCGGCTGATCACCAGTTGCCAGCGATGGCCGCCCAGTTGCCGCCACAGCCGCGCCGAGCGGATCCCGGCCAGCAACAGGGCGCGGATCTTCGAGGCATTGCTCGGTTGTTGCAGGTTGCGCATGTCGCCGTGTACCTGGATGCGTTGGCGCAGGGTGCTCAGGGTGTCCTGGTACAGCGAGCCGCAGGCCGCGACGACGTTTTCGTGGGCCGGGCCGAAGTGCTCGACCTGGGACTGGATCTGCGGCAAGCGTTTGCCGATGGTCTCCAGCAGGTCGTCACGCTTGGCCAACTGGCGCTCAAGACCCAGCATCGACAGGGCATAGCGCAGCGGTTCGCGTTGCAGGGCGCTGGGGTCGCGCTCCAGGGCGCCGATCAGCGCACGATAGCCTTCGCGCAGGTTCAGGTCGTCGCCGCCGTAGACTTCCAGGGTGTCCTTGGGATCGCGGACCAGCAGGCTGCCGAGCATGCAGGCCACGCCCGCTTCGGTGGCCTGGCCGGTCTTGGCGATCCTGTCCACCAGTACGGCGGCGAGAAACACGCCGCCCAATGCCGTCAGTTGTTCCTGGATGGGGTTCATGCCTGGCTGCTCCAGGGTTCTGCGACTTCGATCACGCCACCGCCCAGGCAGATGTCGCCGTCGTAGAACACCACGGATTGGCCGGGCGTGACCGCCCGCTGCGGGTCATCGAAGGTGGCTCGATAGCCCGTGGCGGTTTTTTCCAGGGTGCAGGGCTGGTCGCTCTGGCGATAGCGAACCTTGGCCGTCAGGCGGCGAGGTTCGCTGAGGTCGATCGGGTTGACCCAATAGATGTCGGAGGCGAGCAGGGCGCGGGAAAACAGCCAGGGATGATCGTTGCCCTGGCCGACGATCAGCTCGTTGTGCTCCAGGTCCTTGACCAGCACGTACCACGGCTCTTCGCCGGCGTCTTTCAGTCCGCCGATGCCCAGGCCCTGGCGCTGGCCGATGGTGTGGTACATCAGGCCATGGTGACGGCCGATGACGTCGCCTTCAGTCGTCTTGATCTCGCCCGGCTGGGCGGGCAGGTATTGCTTGAGGAAATCGCTGAAACGGCGCTCGCCGATGAAGCAGATCCCGGTGGAATCCTTCTTCTTGGCGGTGGCGAGCTGGTGTTTTTCTGCAATGGCGCGCACTTCGGGCTTTTCCAGTTCACCTACCGGGAACAGGGTCTTGGCGATCTGCTCGCCGCCGACGGCATGCAGGAAGTAGCTCTGGTCCTTGTTCGGGTCCAGGCCCTTGAGCAGTTCGGTGCGGCCGTCGATGTCCCGGCGGCGCACGTAGTGACCGGTGGCGATCAGGTCGGCGCCGAGCATCATGGCGTAGTCGAGGAAGGCCTTGAACTTGATTTCGCGGTTGCAGAGGATGTCCGGGTTCGGCGTACGGCCGGCCTTGTATTCGGCCAGGAAGTGCTCGAACACGTTGTCCCAGTACTCGGCGGCGAAGTTGGCGGTGTGCAGCTTGATGCCGATCTTGTCACACACGGCCTGGGCATCCGCCAGGTCGTCCATGGCGGTGCAGTACTCGGTTCCGTCGTCTTCTTCCCAGTTCTTCATGAACAGGCCTTCCACCTCATAACCCTGCTCGATCAGCAGAAGGGCGGAAACGGAAGAGTCCACGCCGCCGGACATGCCGACAATGACGCGCTTCTTGGGTGTGTCAGAAGGGGCTGGATCACGCATAGGAGTTCAATGAGTGTCTTGAAAAAGGACGCGATTCTATCAGGCCCGGGCGCGCAAGGCTAAAGAGAAGGACGGATCAACGCCAGACTGTGGCAATGACCGGCCAGATAATCGTCGATGCAGCGGATGATCAGCTCGCTGCGCCAGTGCTCGCGCTGTTCGAGCAGTTCGTCGCGGGTCAGCCATTTGGCGCCGAGGATGCCATCGTCCAGTTGATACTCGGGATGGTGTTTCAAGGCCTTGGCGGCGAAACAGACCCGTTGGTAGGTCACGCCGTTGCTGGGGGCGGTGTACAGATATATGCCCACCACGGCCGTGGGTTCGACGTCCCAGCCGGTTTCTTCCAGGGTTTCGCGCACGGCGGCTTCGGTCAGGGTTTCATCCGGGTCCAGGTGCCCGGCGGGCTGGTTGAGCACGGCGCGCCCGCCCTTGGATTCCTCCACCATCAGGAAACGGCCGTTGTCCTCGACGATGGTGGCGACGGTTATGTGGGGGTTCCAATCCATGTGGCGTCCTCGATCTCAATTTCTGAATAGGATCAATGTGGGAGCGAGCTTGCTCGCGATAGCGGTGTGTCAGTCAATATCCGTGTTGAATGCTACGCCGCTATCGCGAGCAAGCTCGCTCCCACAGGGGGAACAAGTTTGTCAGGGGGAATGGGGTGGCGCCAGGAACACAAACCCCGGCACAAGGCCGGGGTTCGTGGTGCTTCCTTACAACCTTACACCAGCGCAGCGATTGCCGCGTTGAAGGTGTTGCTCGGGCGCATGGCCTTGCTGGTCAGCTCCGGGTTGGCGAAGTAGTAACCGCCGATGTCCACGGGCTTGCCTTGCACGGCATTGAGCTCGGCAACGATTTTTTCTTCGTTGTCGGTCAATGTCTTGGCCAGGGAAGCGAACTGAGCCTTGAGGGCTGCGTCTTCATCCTGGGCGGCCAGTGCCTGGGCCCAGAACAGGGTCAGGTAGAAGTGGCTGCCGCGGTTGTCGATGCCGCCGACCTTGCGCGAAGGCGACTTGTTGCGGTCCAGGAACTCGCCAGTCGCCTGGTCGAGAGTCTTGGCCAGCACCAGGGCTTTCGGGTTGTTGTAGGTCACGCCCAGGTGTTCGAGGGACGCGGCCAGGGCCAGGAACTCGCCCAGGGAATCCCAGCGCAGGAAGTTTTCTTCCAGCAATTGCTGCACGTGCTTGGGGGCCGAGCCGCCAGCGCCGGTTTCGAACAGGCCGCCGCCGTTCATCAGCGGCACGATCGACAGCATCTTGGCGCTGGTGCCCAGTTCCATGATCGGGAACAGGTCGGTCAGGTAGTCGCGCAGTACGTTGCCAGTCACCGAGATGGTGTCCTTGCCTTCGCGGGTGCGGGCCAGGGTGAACTTCATGGCGTCGACCGGCGACATGATGCGGATGTCCAGGCCGGCAGTGTCATAGTCCTTCAGGTAGGTCTGGACTTTCTCGATCACGACGCCGTCATGGGCGCGCATCGGGTCCAGCCAGAAGATCGCCGGGGTGCTGCTGGCGCGGGCACGGTTGACGGCCAGTTTGACCCAGTCCTGGATCGGTGCGTCCTTGGTCTGGCACATGCGGAAGATGTCGCCAGCCTCGACGCTCTGCTCCAGCAGGGTGCGGCCGTTGCTGTCCGAAACACGGACCACGCCGTCGGCCTTGATCTGGAAGGTCTTGTCGTGGGAGCCGTACTCTTCGGCTTTCTTGGCCATCAGGCCGACGTTTGGCACGCTACCCATGGTGGTTGGGTCGAAGGCGCCGTGTTGCTTGCAGTCTTCGATCACCGCCTGGTAGATGGTGGCGTAGCAGCGATCCGGGATCACGGCCTTGGTGTCGTGCAGTTGGCCATCGGTGCCCCACATCTTGCCGGAGTCACGGATCATGGCTGGCATCGAGGCGTCGACGATCACGTCGCTTGGCACGTGCAGGTTGGTGATGCCTTTGTCGGAGTTGACCATCGCCAGGGATGGGCGCGCTGCGTAGACCGCCTGGATGTCGGCTTCGATCTGCGCCTGCTGCTCGGCCGGCAGGGCCTTGATGCGGGCGTACAGGTCGCCGATGCCGTTGTTCAGGTTGAAGCCGATCTGCTCCAGCACTTGTGCGTGCTTGGCCAGGGCATCTTTATAGAACTCGGCAACGATCTGGCCGAACATGATCGGGTCGGAGACCTTCATCATGGTGGCCTTGAGGTGAACCGACAGCAGGACGCCTTTTTGCTCGGCGTCTTCGATTTCGGCGGCGATGAAGTCGCGCAGGGCGTTTTTGCTCATCACGGCGCAGTCGAGGATCTCACCGGCTTGTACGGTGGTTTTTTCCTTCAGGACGGTGGCAGTGCCGTCCTGGGCGATCAGCTCGATTTTCACGCTGCCGGCGGCGTCGATCAGGGCGGCTTTTTCGCTGCCGTAGAAGTCGCCGGTGCTCATGTGGGCGACGTGGGACTTGGAGTCGGCTGCCCAGGCACCCATTTTGTGCGGGTGCTTGCGAGCGTAGTTCTTGACCGACAGCGGCGCGCGACGGTCGGAGTTGCCTTCGCGCAGGACCGGGTTCACGGCACTGCCCTTGACCTTGTCGTAACGGGCACGAGCGTCTTTTTCGGCATCGCTGGTCACGGTTTCCGGGTAGTCCGGCAGTGCGTAGCCCTGGGCCTGCAATTCCTTGATCGCGGCCTGCAGTTGCGGCACCGAGGCGCTGATGTTCGGCAGCTTGATGATGTTGGCTTCAGGCGTAACGGCCAGGTCGCCCAGTTCGGCGAGGTGGTCGGCTACGGCTTTGTCACCCAGTTGCTCGGGGAAGCTGGCCAGGATGCGCCCTGCGAGGGAGATATCACGGGTTTCCACGGCGATATCGGCCGAAGCGGTAAAGGCTTCGACGATCGGCAGCAGCGAATAGGTGGCGAGGGCAGGCGCTTCGTCGGTGAAGGTATAGATGATCTTCGAGCGGGTGGGCATATTCGGATTAACTCTCTTCTTTGCTAAAGCATGCGCAGAAACTCGAGGGGCGCCGGGTAAGCGCGTTCGTTCAAAGTCATCCGTGAGCCGAATGTCGAGGTTTCTTCGCGGTGATGTTGGGTGCATCAGTCGAGCGTCAAGCGGTCGGGCCGCGGTAACGGTCCGGCTTTCAAATGGCGGAAAGTCTCGTAATAGAGCCGTCAGCCGTCGTGACCCTGTGGTCAGCGGCGGCATTATACATAGGTAGCTGGCAATCTGCCGATGGTTCATAGACTTCCGTACACGTCCATTGGTCTAAACGTCGCAGTACCCAAGGAGCGGGCTATGCTCATGTTTGGCGCTTTTCCCTTGGTTTTCAGGGTTGTACGCCGCGAACTGCAACGCTTTACCCCGGATGAGCCTAACGTAGGGTTTGCGCGCCGATTCAAGTGGGGTACGCTCGAACGCAGCCAGATGTTCAATCCAAGCAATGGAGTTCAGCATGGGGTATCAAAAGATTCAGGTTCCAGCCGTCGGTGACAAAATCACCGTCAATGCAGACCATTCTCTTAATGTTCCCGACAACCCGATCATCCCCTTCATCGAAGGCGACGGCATTGGCGTCGATATCAGTCCGGTCATGATCAAGGTTGTGGACGCTGCGGTTCAGAAGGCCTATGGCGGCAAGCGCAAGATTTCCTGGATGGAAGTCTATGCCGGTGAGAAAGCGACCCAGGTCTATGACCAGGACACCTGGCTGCCCCAGGAAACCCTGGATGCGGTCAAGGACTACGTGGTTTCCATCAAGGGCCCGTTGACTACGCCGGTCGGTGGCGGTATCCGTTCGTTGAACGTAGCGCTGCGCCAGCAGCTCGATCTGTATGTCTGCCTGCGTCCGGTGCGCTGGTTCGAAGGCGTGCCAAGCCCGGTCAAGAAGCCTGGCGACGTGGACATGACGATTTTCCGCGAGAACTCCGAGGACATCTACGCAGGCATCGAGTGGAAAGCCGGTTCGGCCGAGGCCACCAAGGTCATCAAGTTCCTGAAAGAAGAAATGGGCGTGACCAAGATCCGCTTTGACGAGGATTGCGGCATCGGCGTCAAGCCGGTTTCCAAGCAGGGCACCCAGCGCCTGGCTCGCAAGGCCCTGCAATATGTTGTCGACAACGATCGCGATTCGCTGACCATCGTGCACAAAGGCAACATCATGAAGTTCACCGAAGGTGCCTTCAAGGAATGGGCCTACGAAGTGGCGGCCGAGGAATTCGGCGCGACCCTGCTCGACGGCGGGCCTTGGATGCAGTTCAAGAATCCGAAGACCGGCAAGAATGTCGTCGTCAAGGACGCCATCGCCGATGCGATGTTGCAGCAGATCCTGCTGCGCCCGGCCGAATATGACGTGATCGCCACCCTGAACCTGAACGGTGACTACCTGTCCGACGCCCTGGCGGCGGAAGTGGGGGGTATCGGGATCGCGCCGGGTGCCAACCTGTCCGACACCGTGGCGATGTTCGAAGCCACCCACGGTACCGCGCCCAAGTATGCCGGCAAGGACCAGGTCAACCCGGGGTCGCTGATCCTGTCGGCGGAAATGATGCTGCGCCACATGGGGTGGACCGAAGCGGCCGACCTGATCATCAAGGGCACCAACGGCGCGATTTCGGCCAAGACCGTGACCTATGACTTCGAACGTCTGATGGAGGGCGCCAAGCTGGTGTCGTCCTCGGGCTTCGGTGATGCCCTGATCTCGCACATGTAAGCGAGTCGGCGCTCAGCGCAAATGCCCGGTTCGATCATCGAACCGGGCATTTTCATTTGGGGGGAGGCGACTGTCGGTCAATGGGGCTCGGTGACCCTGACGTTGACGGGGGCAGGAGCAGGGGCGTCTTCGGCTAGGACAACCTTGATGTTCACCGCGTGCAAGCCCTTGGGGCCCTGGATGACGTTGAACGTGACGGGTTGGCCGGCCTTCAAGGTCTTATAGCCTTCCATATCGATCACCGAATAATGTGCGAACAGGTCTTCGTTATCCCTGCCATCCGCAATAATGAATCCGTAGCCCTTGGCATTGTTGAACCATTTCACCTTGCCATTCATCTTGGTGACCGACATAACCCATTTCCCTCTGCAACGCACTCCATCACTGGAGTATCATCCAGTCCATCCGCAGGCTAATCTTGTTGACAGGATAGATTCCGCGGACCTTTTTAACCCACGATGGGCTCTATTGGTTGTAACACCGTTTTTCCGATAGTCAAGGTGGCTCCGGTGGTCGTGGTTGAAATCGCCCACAAGCGCCCCCATCACTGTATTCGCCAACTAAACGAACCTTTCTTTCCATGCATGCAGTCAGCCAGATTCGACTAACATTCAATCAGGATCGCCCGGATCTACACGACGACGATTCCGCAGGCATTGCTGTTCAGGAAGCAAAGCCCGCGTTACAGGCGCCACCGATGTACAAGGTGGTTTTGTTCAACGATGACTACACACCGATGGATTTCGTCGTCGAAGTGCTCGAGGTGTTTTTTAACCTGAATCGGGAGCTGGCGACCAAGGTCATGCTGGCCGTCCATACAGAGGGACGGGCAGTATGTGGAGTGTTTACCCGCGACATCGCCGAGACGAAGGCCATGCAGGTCAACCAGTACGCCCGGGAAAGCCAGCATCCGCTACTCTGTGAAATCGAGAAGGACGGTTAACGCCGACCACTTGGGTATGAGGTGAAGCTATGTTAAACCGCGAGCTCGAAGTCACCCTCAATCTTGCCTTCAAGGAGGCTCGTTCGAAGCGTCATGAATTCATGACCGTCGAGCACCTGCTGCTGGCCCTATTGGATAACGAGGCTGCCGCCACCGTATTGCGTGCCTGCGGCGCGAACCTCGATAAACTCAAGCATGATCTGCAGGAGTTCATCGACTCCACCACGCCGTTGATCCCTGTTCATGACGAGGATCGCGAGACCCAGCCAACCCTGGGCTTCCAGCGTGTCTTGCAGCGTGCTGTCTTCCATGTACAGAGCTCGGGCAAGCGTGAAGTCACCGGTGCCAACGTGCTGGTTGCCATCTTCAGCGAGCAGGAAAGCCAGGCGGTGTTCCTGCTCAAGCAGCAGAGTGTTGCGCGTATCGATGTCGTCAACTACATCGCCCATGGCATCTCCAAGGTGCCGGGGCATGGCGATCATTCCGAGGGTGAGCAGGATATGCAGGACGACGAGGGCGGTGAGTCTTCTTCTTCAGGCAACCCATTGGATGCCTATGCCAGCAACCTGAACGAACTGGCGCGCCAGGGCCGTATCGATCCGCTGGTCGGGCGCGAGGCGGAAGTCGAGCGCGTTGCCCAGATCCTGGCCCGGCGCCGCAAGAACAACCCATTGCTGGTGGGCGAGGCGGGCGTGGGCAAGACCGCGATCGCCGAAGGCCTGGCCAAGCGTATCGTCGACAACCAGGTGCCGGACCTGCTGGCCAACAGCGTGGTGTATTCCCTCGACCTGGGTGCCTTGCTGGCCGGTACCAAGTACCGCGGCGATTTCGAGAAGCGCTTCAAGGCATTGCTCGGCGAACTGAAAAAACGTCCGCAGGCGATCCTGTTCATCGATGAAATCCACACCATCATCGGTGCCGGGGCGGCGTCGGGTGGGGTCATGGATGCGTCGAACCTGCTCAAGCCATTGCTGTCGTCGGGTGATATCCGTTGCATCGGCTCGACCACGTTCCAGGAATTCCGCGGGATCTTCGAGAAAGACCGTGCCCTGGCCCGGCGTTTCCAGAAGGTCGATGTGTCGGAGCCTTCGGTGGAAGACACCATTGGTATCCTGCGCGGCCTGAAGGGGCGTTTCGAGCTGCACCACAACATCGAATACAGCGATGAAGCCCTGCGCGCGGCGGCTGAGCTGGCCTCGCGCTACATCAACGACCGGCACATGCCGGACAAGGCCATCGACGTTATCGACGAAGCGGGCGCGTACCAGCGCCTGCAACCGATCGAGAAGCGCGTCAAACGCATCGAAGTGCCGCAGGTCGAGGACATCGTCGCGAAAATCGCGCGGATTCCGCCCAAGCATGTCACCAGTTCCGACAAGGAGCTGCTGCGCAACCTGGAGCGTGACCTGAAGCTGACGGTGTTCGGCCAGGATGCGGCCATCGACTCGCTGTCGACCGCCATCAAGCTGTCCCGTGCCGGTCTCAAGTCGCCGGACAAGCCCGTGGGGTCGTTCCTGTTCGCCGGTCCTACCGGTGTCGGCAAGACCGAGGCGGCACGGCAGTTGGCCAAGGCGATGGGCATCGAGCTGGTGCGTTTCGACATGTCCGAGTACATGGAGCGCCATACCGTTTCGCGTCTGATCGGTGCGCCGCCGGGCTATGTCGGTTTCGACCAGGGTGGCCTGCTGACCGAAGCCATCACCAAGCAACCGCACTGCGTATTGCTGCTCGACGAGATCGAGAAGGCGCATCCGGAAGTCTTCAACCTGCTCCTGCAGGTCATGGACCACGGTACGCTGACCGATAACAACGGGCGCAAGGCGGATTTCCGCAACGTGATCGTCATCATGACCACGAACGCCGGCGCCGAAACCGCGGCTCGCGCTTCGATCGGTTTCACCCATCAGGACCACTCGTCCGATGCGATGGAAGTGATCAAGAAGAGCTTTACGCCTGAGTTCCGCAACCGCCTGGACACCATTATCCAGTTCGGGCGCCTCAGCCATGAAGTCATCAAGAGCGTGGTGGACAAGTTCCTTACCGAACTTCAGGCGCAGCTCGAAGACAAGCGTGTGTTGCTGGAGGTTACCGATGCGGCCCGCAGTTGGCTGGCCGAAGGTGGCTACGATGTGACGATGGGGGCGCGGCCGATGGCTCGCTTGATCCAGGACAAGATCAAGCGTCCGCTGGCCGAGGAAATCCTCTTTGGCGAACTGGCCGAGCATGGCGGTGTGGTGCACATCGACATCAAGGACGGCGAACTGACCTTCGACTTCGAAACCACGGCTGAAATGGCCTGATCGTTAGTCGCAACAAAGCAAAAGGCGCCGAAAGGCGCCTTTTTGCTTTACTGCACTGCCCCACAAACAAAAACGCCCGGCATCAGCCGGGCGTCTTGTATTGACTTGTTAGCGAGCGCGGTAAGTGATGCGCCCTTTGCTCAAGTCATAGGGCGTCAGTTCGACGCGCACTTTGTCACCGGTAAGAATACGAATGTAGTTCTTGCGCATCTTGCCGGAGATATGCGCGGTTACGACGTGCCCATTTTCCAACTCCACACGAAACATGGTGTTGGGCAGGGTGTCGACGACAGTGCCTTCCATTTCGAAGCTGTCTTCTTTCGACATGCAGTAAAGCCCTCGGTATCCAGTGAATGGCCCGGTGCAACTGCGCCAGGCAAAAGCGGCGTGCATTGTGCCCGAAAAAGGGGGGGCAAGCCAAGGGGTTCTAGCTTTTAAGCCGAAGGGTGCTAACTCAGGACAACCCACCGCTGGTTAATCAGCAATTCGATAGGCCGATATTGGGTCTTGTAGTTCATTTTCTTGCAGTTCTTGATCCAGTACCCCAAGTACACCGCTTCCAGTCCCAGGCGTCGGGCTTCGTTGATCTGCCAGAGGATGGCAAAGCGCCCCAGGCTGCGCCGTTCTTCTTCCGGCTCATAAAAGGTGTACACCGCTGAAAGGCCGTTGGGCAGCAGGTCCGTGACGGCGATGGCGACCAGCCGCCCCTCCAGGCGGAATTCATAGAAGCGGGAAAACGGCAGGTCGCGCACCAGAAAGGTCGAGAACTGATCCCGGCTGGGTGGGTACATGTCGCCGTCGGCATGGCGTTGTTCGATGTAGCGTTGGTACAGATCGAAATATTCTTCGGTGAATTGCGGCTTGGCCGGGCGGACCTGCAGGTCGGCGTTGCGCTTGAAAATGCGTTTCTGCTGGCGATTGGGCAAAAATTGCGCCACGGGAATGCGCGCCGGGACACAGGCGTTGCAATGCTGGCAATGGGGCCGGTAGAGGTGATCGCCGCTACGACGAAAGCCCATTTCCGACAGGTCTGCGTAGACATGCACATCCATGGGCTGGCTAGGATCGAGGAACAGCGTCGTGGCCTGCTCCTCTGGCAGGTAACTGCAAGAGTGGGGCTGAGTGGCATAGAACTTCAAACGCGCCAACTCGGTCATGATCAACCCTCGGATGAGCTTTAAATCTAATTGTAAGCCAGGAGCGCGGATGTCGCTCAGCAAACCCAGGTCGCGTGGTTGGGCAGGTCCAGATGCGCCTTGAGATACTCGGCGAACTGCGTGCGCGGGATCGAGCGGGCGCCCAGGCTGTGCAGGTGCTCGGTGGGCATCTGACAGTCGATCAGCACGAAACCGGCGGCCTTGAGGTGTTGGACCAGGATGGCGAAACCGAATTTCGACGCATTGTCGGCCCGGCTGAACATGGACTCGCCAAAAAACAGCTGTCCCATGGCCAGGCCATACAGGCCGCCCACCAGCATCCCCTGGTCCCAGACCTCCACCGAATGGGCGAAACCGCGCCGGTGCAGGTCCAGGTAAGCGGTTTGCATGGCGTCGGTGATCCAGGTGCCCTCGGCATACTCCCGCGGCGCCGCGCAGGCCTGGATGACCGCGGCAAAGTCCCGGTCGAACGTCACTTCATAGCGCTGCTTGCGCAACAGCTTGCCCAGGCTGCGGGACACGTGCAGTTCGTCGGGAAACAACACCGTGCGTGGGTCCGGCGACCACCACAGGATGGGTTGCCCCTCGGAAAACCATGGGAAGCAGCCGTGGCGATAGGCCTGGATCAGCCGGTCGGCGGATAGATCGCCGCCGGCGGCCAATAGACCGTTGGGGTCGCGCATGGCTTTTGCCAATGGCGGAAATTCGAAGCTGTTGCGTTGTAACCAGGTCAGCATTGTCATTCGCTTGCGGAAGGGGAGGGCGGGTTCGAGCGAAGATGTACTGTGGCGAGGGGATTTATCCCCGTTGGGCTGCACAGCAGCCCCAGCAGTCGACTCAATTTGTCTGACCCACCGGGTTGTCTGGTTTTAGGGCTGCTTCGCAGCCCAGCGGGGATAAATCCCCTCGCCACCGATGTGCGCTCGCCACAAGATTAACTGTCAAACGGCAGGGATGTCATCGAGATACTTCTCCGCGTCGAGTGCGGCCATGCAGCCGGCGCCGGCGGAGGTAATCGCTTGGCGATAGACGTGGTCGGCCACGTCGCCAGCGGCGAATACGCCTTCGATATCGGTCGCGGTGGCGTTGCCTTCGCTGCCGCCGCGCACGAGCAGGTAGCCGTCGCGCATTGCCAACTGGCCTTGGAACAGATCGGTATTGGGTTTGTGGCCGATGGCAATGAATACCCCGGCCAGGGACAAGGTGCTGGTCGCGCCTGTCTCGCTGTGCCGCAGGCGTGCGCCAGTCACCCCGCTGGCGTCGCCCAGGACTTCATCCAGGTGCTGGTTCCAGTGCAGCCTGATATTGCCGCTGGCGGCTTTTTCGAAGAGTTTGTCCTGGAGGATTTTCTCGGCGCGCAACTTGTCGCGGCGGTGGACCAGATGTACTTCCCTGGCGATGTTCGACAGGTACAGGGCTTCCTCGACCGCGGTATTGCCGCCACCCACCACCGCCACCACCTGGTTGCGATAGAAAAAGCCATCGCAGGTCGCGCACGCGGAAACCCCTTTGCCAGCGAAGCTCTCTTCCGAAGGCAGTCCCAGGTACTGGGCCGAGGCGCCGGTGGCAATGATCAGTGCATCACAAGTGTAGGTGCCGCTGTCGCCGATCAATTCGAATGGACGTTGCTGCAACTTGGCGGTGTGGACATGGTCGTAGACGATCTGCGTGTCGAAGCGCTCGGCGTGCCGTTGCATGCGCTCCATCAATACCGGGCCCGTCAGGCCTTCGACATCGCCGGGCCAGTTATCGACTTCCACGGTGGTAGTGAGCTGGCCACCGGCCTGCAGGCCGGTAATGACAACGGGTTTGAGGTTGGCGCGGGCGGCATACACCGCCGCGCTGTACCCCGCAGGGCCGGAGCCGAGAATGATCAGGCGTGAATGCTTCACTTCGCTCATAAAAAACACCTCATAAGCCTTTGTCACAAAAGAGAATGCATGGTCCAATTGACGCGTGTACACCCTGTCTCCGGCCATGCGGGTACCCAGCGAGCGGACAATGCCTTGGTGTCGACAAACCCGTACAATGCTTGGGTTTTGAACGCAGCATGGGCCAAAGATCAAAAAATTCGGCCACGCTTGCAGTTTTCTGGATGCACCTCACAGTGGTAAAAGTAGTACCGGTTGTGCACATTCACTTTTTTACCTGCTCGTCATGGGCAGTTTTTTATAGTCATTCAACAGATGGACGCGCCGTTGGCGCAGGAAAAGAAGCGTTTTGAAGAAATCCACCGCAGCACCCAAACCAGTCGTTCCGCTTTGGCGCCAGCAATTGCACTACCGGCTCAAGGAAGGTGCATTGATCGCCATCGGTGCCTTGTGCCTGTTCCTGATGATGGCCTTGCTGACCTACGGCAAGGACGATCCGGGCTGGAGCCATAACAGCAAGATCGACGACGTCCAGAATTTCGGCGGTCCGGCCGGCTCCTACAGCGCCGACATCCTGTTCATGGTGTTGGGCTATTTCGCTTACATTTTCCCACTGCTGCTGGCGATCAAGGCCTACCAGATCTTCCGTCAGCGCCACGAGCCATGGCAGTGGAGCGGTTGGCTGTTCTCCTGGCGCCTGATCGGCCTGGTGTTCCTGGTTCTGTCCGGGGCCGCCCTGGCCCATATCCATTTCCATGCCCCCACCGGCTTGCCGGCCGGGGCGGGCGGTGCGCTGGGGGAAAGCCTCGGCGACCTGGCCAGGAACGCCCTGAACATCCAGGGCAGCACCCTGTTGTTCATCGCCCTGTTCCTGTTCGGCCTGACGGTGTTCACCGACCTGTCCTGGTTCAAAGTCATGGACGTCACCGGCAAGATCACCCTCGACCTGATCGAATTGATCCAGGGCGCCGTCAACCGCTGGTGGGCGGCGCGCACCGAGCGCAAGCAACTGGTGGCGCAACTGCGTGAAGTCGACGACCGCGTCCATGACGTGGTGGCCCCGACAACGCCGGACAAGCGCGAGCAGGCCAAGGTCAAGGAGCGCCTGATCGAGCGTGAGCAGGCGTTGAGCAAGCACATGTCCGAGCGCGAGAAGCAGGTGCCGCCGGTCATCACCATGGCCCCGGCCAAGCCGCCGGAGCCCAGCAAGCGCGTGCAGAAAGAGAAGCAGGCGCCGCTGTTCGTCGACAGCGCGGTGGAAGGCACCTTGCCGCCGATCTCGATCCTGGACCCGGCGGAAAAGAAACAACTCAACTATTCCCCCGAATCCCTGGCGGCCGTCGGCCATTTGCTGGAGATCAAGCTCAAGGAGTTCGGCGTCGAGGTCTCGGTGGACTCGATCCACCCGGGCCCGGTCATTACCCGCTACGAAATCCAGCCGGCCGCCGGCGTGAAGGTCAGCCGCATCGCCAACCTCGCCAAGGACCTGGCGCGCTCCCTGGCCGTGACCAGCGTGCGGGTGGTGGAAGTGATTCCCGGCAAGACCACCGTGGGTATCGAGATTCCCAACGAAGACCGGCAGATCGTGCGTTTCTCCGAAGTGCTGTCGACGCCTGAGTATGACAACCACAAGTCGCCGGTCACCCTGGCCCTGGGCCACGACATCGGCGGCAAACCGGTCATCACCGACCTGGCGAAGATGCCCCACCTGCTGGTGGCCGGTACCACCGGCTCCGGTAAGTCGGTGGGGGTGAACGCGATGATCCTGTCGATTCTGTTCAAGTCCGGCCCGGAAGACGCCAAGCTGATCATGATCGACCCGAAAATGCTCGAATTGTCGATCTACGAGGGCATTCCGCACTTGCTGTGCCCGGTGGTCACCGACATGAAGGACGCCGCCAACGCCTTGCGCTGGAGCGTGGCCGAGATGGAGCGCCGCTACAAACTGATGGCGAAGATGGGGGTGCGTAACCTCTCGGGCTTCAACGCCAAGGTCAAGGAAGCCGAAGAGGCCGGTACGCCATTGAGCGACCCGTTGTATCACCGCGAGAGCATCCACGACGAAGCGCCACTGCTGCACAAGCTGCCGACCATCGTGGTGGTGGTGGACGAATTCGCCGACATGATGATGATCGTCGGCAAGAAGGTCGAAGAACTGATCGCCCGTATCGCCCAGAAGGCCCGTGCGGCGGGTATCCACCTGATCCTTGCCACGCAGCGGCCATCGGTGGACGTGATCACCGGCCTGATCAAGGCCAACATTCCGACCCGCATGGCGTTCCAGGTGTCGAGCAAGATCGACTCGCGGACCATCATCGACCAGGGTGGCGCCGAACAACTGCTGGGCCATGGCGACATGCTCTACATGCCGCCGGGCACCAGCCTGCCGATCCGTGTTCATGGTGCGTTCGTCTCCGACGACGAAGTGCACCGCGTGGTGGAAGCCTGGAAGTTGCGTGGCGCCCCTGAATACAACGATGACATCCTCAACGGTGTCGAAGAAGCCGGCAGCGGCTTCGAAGGCAGCAGTGGCGGCGGCGGTGAGGACGACGCGGAAACCGATGCGCTCTATGACGAAGCGGTGCAGTTCGTCCTGGAAAGCCGTCGGGCCTCGATTTCCGCCGTACAGCGCAAGCTGAAGATTGGCTACAACCGCGCCGCCCGCATGATCGAAGCCATGGAAATGGCCGGGGTGGTGACGGCCATGAACACCAACGGTTCGCGCGAAGTACTGGCGCCGGGCCCGATGCGCGACTAACGACCCGGGCGGCCTGCTGAAGCGCCGCCCGCCCCCCACGACTTCATGAGGACTCCCATGCGCCTGATTCGCATGTTGCTGTTGCCCGTACTGGCTTTGTCTACCTTGTCGGCCCATGCCGGCGAGAAGGACGTGGCCCGCCTGACCCAATTGCTGGGGGGCTCCCAGACCCTGACGGCACGATTCTCGCAACTGACCCTTGATGGCAGCGGCACCCAGTTGCAGGAAACCGCTGGCGAGATGGCCCTGCAGCGTCCGGGCCTGTTCTATTGGCACACCGATGCGCCAGCCGAACAACTGATGGTGTCCGACGGCAAGAAAGTCTCCCTGTGGGACCCGGACCTGGAACAGGTCACCATCAAGACCCTCGACCAGCGCCTGACCCAGACGCCGGCGCTGTTGCTCTCCGGCGACATCTCCGAGATCAGCCAGAGCTTCGAGATCACCTCCAAGGAGGCCGGGGGCGTGATTGACTTCACCCTCAAGCCCAAGACCAAGGACAGCCTGTTCGATAGCCTGCGCCTGTCGTTCCGCAATGGCCTGGTCAACGATATGCAACTGATCGACAGCGTCGGCCAACGCACCAATATCCTGTTCACCGGGGTCAAGGCCAACGAGCCGATCGCCGCATCCAAGTTCAAGTTCGACATCCCCAAGGGTGCGGATGTGATCCAGGAATAACCCCGCTCCCACAATGGAGTGTGGTGTTCAATTGTTTAACTGATCGGCAACAGGACCCAGCGGAGGTTTTGTAGTAATCATGGACCTGTTTCGAAGCGCCCCGATTGCCCAGCCATTGGCCGCCCGCCTGCGCGCGACCAACCTGGATGAGTACGTCGGCCAGGAGCATGTGCTCGCCCGCGGCAAGCCTCTGCGCGAGGCCCTGGAGCAGGGCGCGTTGCACTCGATGATCTTCTGGGGCCCGCCGGGCGTGGGCAAGACCACCCTGGCGCGATTGCTGGCGGAGGTCTCGGACGCTCATTTCGAAACGGTGTCGGCGGTGCTGGCCGGGGTCAAGGAAATCCGCCAGGCGGTGGAAGTGGCCAAGCAGCAGGCTGGGCAGTACGGCAAGCGCACGATCCTGTTCGTCGACGAAGTGCACCGGTTCAACAAGTCCCAGCAAGATGCATTCCTGCCCTACGTCGAAGACGGCACGCTGATTTTCATCGGTGCGACCACCGAAAACCCTTCGTTCGAACTCAACAACGCCTTGCTGTCGCGGGCGCGGGTCTATGTGCTCAAGAGCCTCGACGAAACGGCGATGCGCAAGCTGGTGCATCGGGCCCTGACGGAAGAGCGCGGCCTGGGCAAACGGCATTTGAGCCTCGGCGATGAAGGTTTCCAGATCCTGTTGGCAGCCGCCGATGGCGACGGCCGGCGCTTGCTCAACCTGCTGGAAAACGCCTCGGACCTGGCCGAAGACGACAGCGAGATCGGCGTCGAACTGCTGCAAAGCCTGCTGGGCGATACCCGGCGCCGCTTCGACAAGGGCGGCGAGGCGTTCTACGACCAGATTTCGGCGTTGCACAAATCCATACGCGGCTCCAATCCTGACGCAGCCTTGTACTGGTTTGCGCGCATGATCGACGGCGGTTGCGATCCGCTGTACCTGGCGCGGCGCGTCGTGCGCATGGCCAGCGAAGACATCGGCAATGCCGACCCGCGGGCCCTGAGCCTGTGCCTGGCGGCCTGGGACGTGCAGGAGCGCCTCGGCAGCCCGGAAGGCGAACTCGCCGTGGCGCAGGCCATCACCTACCTGGCCTGTGCACCGAAGAGCAACGCCGTGTACATGGGCTTCAAGGCGGCGATGCGCAGCGCTACCGAGCACGGTTCCCTCGAAGTGCCGCTGCACCTGCGCAACGCACCGACCAAGCTCATGAAACAACTGGGCTATGGCGAAGAATACCGTTATGCCCACGATGAGCCGGACGCCTATGCCGCCGGCGAAGATTATTTTCCCGATGAACTCGAACCCCAGCGCTTCTACCAGCCGGTGCCCCGGGGCCTTGAGCTGAAGATCGGCGAGAAGCTCAATCACCTGGCGCAACTGGATCGCCTGAGCCCACGGCAGCGGAGAAAACCTTGATCCCCTTGATACTGGCTGTTTCTGCTGGCGGCGCCGCCGGCACGTTGTTGCGTTTTGCCACGGGCAACTGGATCAACGCAAATTGGCCCCGGCACTTCTATACCGCGACGCTGGCCGTTAATATCGTGGGCTGTCTGCTGATCGGCGTTCTATACGGTCTGTTCTTGATTCGCCCGGAAGTGCCCATCGAGGTACGGGCCGGGTTGATGGTTGGCTTTCTCGGCGGCCTGACGACTTTTTCATCCTTTTCACTGGATACGGTGCGCCTGCTGGAAAGCGGGCAGGTGCCGCTGGCCCTGGGCTATGCGGCCATCAGCGTATTCGGCGGGCTGCTCGCCACATGGGCCGGCCTGTCCCTGACCAAACTTTGATAACGAGAGACCGACATGCTCGATTCCAAACTGTTACGTAGCAACCTCCAGGACGTAGCGGACCGCCTGGCTTCCCGTGGCTTTGCCCTGGATGTCGCGCGCATCGAAGCGCTGGAAGAACAGCGCAAGACCGTCCAGACGACCACCGAGAAGCTCCAGGCCGAGCGCAATGCCATTTCCAAGAGCATCGGCCAGGCCAAGCAGCGCGGTGAGGATATTGCTCCGTTGATGGCCAGTGTCGAGAACATGGGCAGTGAACTCAACAACGGCAAGATCGCTCTGGACGCGATCCAGACCGAGCTGGATTCGATCCTGCTGGGCATCCCGAACCTGCCCCATGAGTCGGTGCCGGTCGGTGAGGACGAAGACGGCAACGTCGAAGTGCGCCGTTGGGGCACGCCGAAAGCCTTTGATTTCCCGGTACAGGACCACGTGGCCCTGGGCGAGAAGTTCGGCTGGCTGGACTTCGAAACCGCCGCCAAGCTGTCGGGCGCCCGTTTTGCCCTGCTGCGCGGGCCGATTGCCCGTCTGCACCGGGCCCTGGCGCAGTTCATGATCAACCTGCACGTGACCGAGCATGGCTACGAAGAAGCCTACACGCCGTACCTGGTCCAGGCCCCGGCCCTGCAAGGCACTGGCCAGTTGCCGAAATTCGAGGAAGACCTGTTCAAGATCAGCCGCGACGGCGAGGCCGACCTCTACCTGATCCCGACCGCGGAAGTGTCCCTGACCAACATCGTGGCCGGCGAGATCGTCGACGCCAAGCAACTGCCGATCAAGTTCGTTGCCCACACGCCGTGTTTCCGCAGTGAAGCCGGGGCGTCGGGTCGCGATACCCGAGGCATGATCCGCCAACACCAGTTCGACAAGGTCGAGATGGTGCAGGTCGTCGAGCCTTCGAAGTCCATGGACGCGCTGGAAAGCCTGACCGCCAACGCCGAGAAGGTCCTGCAACTGCTGGAACTGCCGTATCGCACCCTGGCGCTGTGCACCGGCGACATGGGCTTCAGCGCGGTCAAGACCTATGACCTGGAAGTCTGGATCCCGAGCCAGGACAAGTACCGCGAGATTTCGTCGTGCTCCAACTGTGGCGATTTCCAGGCCCGCCGCATGCAGGCGCGCTTCCGCAACCCGGAAACCGGCAAGCCGGAACTGGTCCACACCCTCAACGGCTCCGGCCTGGCGGTGGGTCGTACCTTGGTGGCGGTGCTGGAAAACTACCAGCAGGCCGACGGTTCGATCCGTGTGCCTGAAGTGTTGAAACCCTATATGGGCGGCATCGAGGTCATCGGCTAAATGAATTACTTGCCACTGTTCCACAACCTGCGCGGCAGCCGCGTGCTGGTGGTCGGCGGCGGGGAGATTGCCTTGCGCAAGTCTCGCCTGCTGGCCGATGCCGGCGCGTTGCTGCGGGTGGTCGCACCCGACATCGAACCGCAGTTGCGGGAACTGGTCAGTGGCAGCGGCGGCGAGTGTGTCCAGCGTGGATACCTTGAGACGGATCTGGACGGTTGTGGGCTCATCATTGCCGCCACCGACGACGAACCGCTCAATGCCCAGGTCTCGGCCGACGCCCATAAGCGTTGCGTGCCGGTCAACGTGGTGGACGCGCCAGCGCTGTGCAGCGTGATCTTCCCTGCGATTGTCGACCGTTCACCCTTGGTGATCGCGGTCTCCAGCGGGGGGGATGCGCCCGTGCTGGCGAGGTTGATCCGGGCCAAGCTGGAAACCTGGATTCCGTCGACCTATGGACAACTGGCGGGGCTGGCGGCGCGCTTCCGCCATCAGGTCAAGCAACTGTTTCCCGATGTCCAGCAGCGCCGGGCGTTCTGGGAAGAGGTGTTCCAAGGCCCCATCGCCGACCGCCAACTGGCCGGGCAGGGCGGGGAAGCCGAGCGTTTGTTGCGGGAAAAGATCGACGGCCAGGCGCCGAACGCGCCGGGCGAAGTCTATCTGGTAGGTGCCGGGCCGGGCGATCCGGACCTGTTGACCTTCCGCGCCTTGCGCCTGATGCAGCAGGCGGACGTGGTGTTGTACGACCGCCTGGTGGCCCCTGCGATTCTCGAACTGTGCCGACGCGACGCCGAGCGGGTCTACGTCGGCAAGCGCCGCTCCGAGCACGCGGTCCCTCAGGACCAGATCAACCAGCAATTGGTGGACCTGGCCCGCCAGGGCAAGCGTGTGGTGCGGTTGAAGGGCGGCGATCCGTTCATCTTCGGCCGTGGCGGCGAGGAGATCGAAGAACTGGCGGCCCATGGCATCCCGTTCCAGGTCGTTCCGGGCATCACCGCGGCCAGCGGTTGCGCAGCCTACGCCGGGATCCCGCTGACCCATCGCGACTACGCCCAGTCGGTGCGCTTCATCACCGGCCATCTCAAGGATGGCACCAGCGACTTGCCTTGGGCGGACCTGGTATCGCCGGCTCAGACCCTGGTGTTCTACATGGGATTGGTGGGGCTGCCAGTGATCTGCGACGAGCTGATCAAGCACGGTCGTGCGGCGGATACGCCGGCGGCGTTGATCCAGCAGGGCACCACGTCGAACCAGCGGGTTTTTACCGGTACTTTGGCGGATTTGCCGCGGCTGGTGGCCGAGCATGAGGTGCATGCGCCGACGCTGGTGATCGTGGGGGAAGTGGTGCAGTTGCGCGAGAAACTGGCTTGGTTCGAAGGGGCTCAAGGGCAGGTCTAGGAAGACCGAGTCGCCCCGATCGCGAGCAAGCTCGCTCCCACATTGGACTGTATTCAAACATGGCCCACTGTGGGAGCGAGCTTGCTCGCGATGAGGCCCTCAAATACAGCGAGATCCAGAATCCAGGATCAAGCACCAGCCCCACGCCAAATCCCTTTCCCACTCAACCTGTCCCGATCATGGGCGACCGTAAAGTCCTGCTTCGGCCCCTTGGGCACGATCCCGTTGGGGTTGATGGTCTTGTGGCTGCCGTAGTAATGGCCCTGGATGTGGGTGAAATCCACGGTCTCGGCAATGCCTGGCCACTGGTACAACTCCCGCAGCCAGTTCGACAGGTTCGGATAATCGGCGATGCGCCGCAGGTTGCATTTGAAATGGCCGAAGTACACCGCGTCGAAGCGGATGATCGTGGTGAACAGGCGGATATCGGCCTCGGTCAGGTATTCGCCCGCCAGGTAACGGCGGGTTGCCAGTAACGCTTCCAGCCAATCCAGTTCGGCGAATAGCCGGTCGAAGGCTTCTTCGTACGCCGCTTGGGTCGTGGCGAATCCGGCACGGTAGACGCCATTGTTCACCGCCGGGTAAATGCGCTCGTTCAACGCGTCGATGTCGCGGCGCAGGTGTTCTGGATACAGGTCCAGGTCGTTGCCGGTCAAGTCGTCGAAGGCGCTGTTGAACATGCGGATGATTTCCGCCGATTCGTTGTTGACGATGCGCTGTTGCTGCTTGTCCCACAGGACTGGCACGGTGACGCGGCCGGTGTAGTCCGGCGTGTCGGCGGTGTAGCGCTGATGAAGGAATTGCAGATGATCGAGTTTGTCACCTGTCGAGCCGTGGGCCTTGTCGAAGGTCCAGCCGTTTTCCAGCATCAGGTAGCTGACGACCGAGACATCGATCAAGTCTTCCAGGCCCTTGAGCTTGCGAAAGATCAGCGTGCGGTGAGCCCAGGGGCAGGCCAGGGATACATACAAATGATAGCGCCCGGCCTCGGCGGCAAAGCCGCTCTGACCCGAAGGGCCTGCGTTGCCGTCGGCGGTGACCCAGTGACGGCGCTGCGCCTGCTCGCGCTGGAAGGTGCCGTCCTTGCTTTCATACCACTGGTCCTGCCAGCGGCCCTCGACCAACAAACCCATCTGGATCTCCTCGCTCAATAATCATTGGAGACGAGTCTATTCCCATAGGTTCGAACTAAAAGCGCAAAGGTTGGGCCTTAATGATCGGTTAAATCGAACGGTCCCGAGCATCCCAATACTGCCGGGCCTTGTCGAACGCTTCTTCGCGGGTATGGCCCAGGCCACGCAGGGCCAATGCCATGGTGGCGATCAGCGCCAGTTGCGGGTAGCTGTCCTCGACGTCACCGCGCCAGATCGCCTTCAAGTGCTCGGGGTCGAGGCTCTCGGGTTTGACGTGGCGCTGCTCGGCCAGCCGTGGCCATTCTTCGTCCCAACTGGCGCCACCGGTGGTGCCGTACAGGTGACTGTCGGCGTCCGGGTTGATCTCGATCTCGCCGCCGTCGCCCTTGATCACGATGGCGGTGTCACCGAGCAAGCCGCTGGCATCGCGGTGCACGGCTTGGTAGCCCGGGTGGAAAATGCTTTGCAAGCCGCACCGGGCGGACAGCGGGTTGAGAATGCGTGCCAGGGAGTGGATCGGCGAGCGCAGGCCCAGGGTGTTGCGCAGGTCGATCATCCGCTGCATTTGCGGCGCCCAGTCCACCAGCGGCATGAAGGCCAGGCCGCCGTTGTCCAGCGCGCTGGCGACCTGCTGCCAGTCCCGGCACAGCGGGATCTGCAACAAACCCAGCAATTGTTCGGTGTAGAGCCGACCGGCCGTATGAGCGCCGCCGCCGTGCATGAAGATCCGCACGCCGTTCTGCCCAAGGCACTTGGCCGCCAGCAGGTACCACGGCAAATGGCGCTTCTTGCCGGCGTAGGTCGGCCAGTCGAGGTCCACCGCCAACGTCGGAACCACCAGGCGTTCACGCAGGGCTTCGGTGAAGCCGGCCATTTCCTCGGCGCTTTCTTCCTTGTGTCGCAGCAACATCAGGAAGGCGCCAAGCTGGGTGTCCTCGACCTTTTCGTCGAGCACCAGGCCCATGGCCTCGCGGGCTTCTTCGCGGGTCAGGTTGCGGGCGCCGCGCTTGCCTTTGCCAAGGATACGCACGAACTGGGCGAACGGGTGTTCGGCCGGGGTCTCAAGGGTCAAGGCTGGAAAGTCGGTCATAAGCAATTCGTCGGTTTGGGCAGGCCCGCCAGCTTGGCGGCGAGTTTGGCGGGAGTGCCTTTGAACAATCGGTTCAGGTGCAGGCTGTTGCCTTTGTCCGCCCCCAGTTTCAGCGCCGTGTACTTGATCAGCGGCCGGGTCGCGGGGGAGAGCTGGAATTCGTTATAGAAGCCGCGCAGCAGTTCGAGGATCTCCCAGTGTTCGGGACCCAGCTCGATGTCTTCGGCGGTTGCCAGGGCCGTCGCGACCTCGGCCGACCAGTCGTCCAGGTCGGCCAGGTAGCCGTCCTTGTCCAGCGCGATGGCGCGGTCGCCCACGTTCAGCGTCTTCATAGCCAGGTGTTGACCTTGTCGTGCTCGATCGACAGCTCGACGAAACCCGGGTAGTTGATGGCTTCGGCCCAGTCTGGCGTGTCCAGGGCGCGGGCCTGGAGGTCTTCGGCGAGCACGAACAGGTTCACGCCGGCGGCCTGCAGCACTTCAAACGGTGGGCTGCCCGGTTGCAACGCGTACGTCGCGTCGCCGCACAGCAGCAGCGCATCCTGATTGCCCAGGACCCGCAGGCAACTGGCGAGGCGGTTATCGCCGAAGGGCGAATGAGACAACACATGCAAAGTCGACATCAGAGGGTGATCACCTGGTCGTAACGGTCAATGAGCGCGGCGATTTGCGGCGCGGTCAGTGCTTTCACGTCGCCCAGCGCCAGGGTATCGGTGGCGATACCTCGTTCGGCGGCGCTGTCGGCACAGAGGAACAGGTCCTCGACGCCGAACATCGGCAACGCCTGCAGGTTGGCGCTCAGGTCCTTTTGCTGGACCGCCTTGGCGTTTTGGCCGGCGGTGAGCTGGAACACGCCGTCATCGAGAAACAGCAGGCCGATGGGCAGGTCGAACGCCCCGCCGGCGAGGACGATGTCCAGCGCTTCACGGGCGCCGGGGCCGGACCAGGGGGCCTGGCGGCTGATGAGCAATAAAGACTTGGCCATCACGCGCCTCCAAAACAGATCAAGCGGTCGGCGTCCTGGATTGCATCGTGCAACTGGCCCAGCCCGGACAAGGCCCAAGGCGCCTCGACACTGGCCGCCGAACGCTGGTAGCGCTGGGCCTCTTCCTCGTTCAACACCCCACGGCGCAACGCCGCCGCGATGCAGACCACGCCGTCGAGCCGGTTGTCGCTGACAAAGGTTCGCCACTGCTGGGGCAGGTCCTGTTCGTCCTGGGGCGTGACGACACTGGCGCAGGCGTTATAGACGCCGTCCTGATAGAAAAACAGCCGCACGATCTCATGCCCGCCCGCCAGCGCCGCCTGGGCAAACAGCAAGGCACGGCGCGAGGAGGGCGCATGGGCGGCGGAAAACAGCGCAATGGCGAACTTCATGACAGACCCGATCAGCAAAACTGCGGCCATGATAAAGCTTTATGGGCGGTGGGGCGATTGCCAGGGGATTCAACTCAAAGGGGCAGGCTTTGAATGCTTTGTGGTGAAGGGATTCATCTTGTGGCGAGGGGATTTATCCCCGATTGGGCTGCGAAGCAGCCCCTCGATCCGCCAACGCGGTGTATCAGACAGGCCACGGTGGCTGAAAGAGGGGCCGCTTCGCAGCCCAGCGGGGATAAATCCCCTCGCCACAGGTGGTATTCAATCCGTTCGAGTTACTGCTTGAGGCCATGCAACTCGCAATACTCCGCCCACGCCATTCCCGCCATCTCCGCCACTTCCTTGTGCACTTCCAGGCGCTGGGCCTGGTAGTCCTGGGGTGAGGCGGCGGTCAGTTGCAGGGTCAGTTCCCAGGCAAACAGGCCCAGGCGCTCGGCCTCGGCTTCGAAGGCTTCATGCAACCGCTCGGCGCGGTACTGTGCGGCGGTCTCGCCCTTGGCCTGGGCCAGCAGCGGGTTGAGGTGGTCCAACTCGACGCGCAACTCGGGGCGCTCATCGAGGAATTTTTCCAGGGCTCGTTCGTGTTGCTGTTCGGTGGCCGCCATGGTCACTCCTTGGGGGATGCAGACTGCTTCTTGCTGGCCTTGGCCGCAGCCGCCAGGCATTCGAGAGCGAATTGTTCGGTATAGGTCATCTGGATCGGCGTGGTTTCGCCCTTGACGGTACGTTCGCCGTCGAGGATGTAGCGAATCCGTTTGTCGGTGACACCGATTCGCTTGGCGATCCAGGACGGTGTCTGGCCGATCTGGCTGATCAGTTTGTCGGCGTATTCGGTGGTGGGTTTGTAGAATTCGGCGTTGGGGGTCATGGGGTGTTCCGCGTGGCTGATGGCAGTGGCGCGACAGGTTGCGCGAATCGTCGGCCGATGTCGCGGGTAAATTTCAGTAAAGCAGCACGATGGCTGGGGTCGCAGTGCTACAGTCCGTTTTTTTCTCGATGAGTGAACGCAATGCGAATGTTGACCGTGGCCCTGGCCGCCACCTTGCTGGCCGGCTGCGCGGGTTCTGCGATGAACGAGGCCCGGACCCAGGCCCCTTACAAGACCCTGACCTCGGACAAACCCGAACAAGTCGTGGCCCAGTGCGTACAGTTTTCCTGGCAGGACGAAGCGGTGTTCGGCGTCGATGCCGGCGCCTACCTGCAACCGGGCAAGAAGGGTGGCTCGACGGTCTACACCCGCTCCGCTGAATCGTTTGTCGATTTGCAAACCGGTGCGACGGGCACCGAATTGAGTTATTACGCCAGGCATGACGACTTCGTGGCCAAGCGCCGGTTGGCGGCGTTGGCGACGTGTCTTTAAGCAGATAGACCGATCGTGAGCAGGCTCGCTCCCAAAGAGGATTGGCGGTGAATCCGGCGCCCTTGTGGGAGCGAGCTTGCTCGCGATGGCGGTGGGCCAGGCGATAGAAATGTTGGCTGTTGGATGGCTATCGCGAGCAAGCTCGCTCCCACAGAGGCTGGTTTTTAGTCAGAGGGCGTCAGGCGTTTCTGGAAGAAGAAGTGCTGGTGGCCCGGTGGGTAGTCGTCGATCTGGCCGATTTCCGTGAAGCCGTGCCTGCGGTAGAACTCCGGCGCCTGGAAGTCGAAGGTGTCCAGCCAGATGCCCACGCAGTTTTTCTCCCGGGCCAGTGCTTCGGCCATCTGCATCAGGGTCGAGCCGGTGCCCTGGCCTCGGGCCTGTTCCGGCACCACCAGCAGCTCGATATACAGCCAGCGGAAAAACACTCGGCCATAGAGCCCCCCGACAATTTCGTCGTGTTCATCCCGCACCAGCCAGGCCACCAGTTCAGGCACCGTCCCGCCGGTCTTGGCCGTGTTATAGGCGCGCAGCGGGGCGAGGATGGCTTGGCGTTCTTCGTCGGTGGGAGCGTCCGTGCGTTCGATTCGTAGCGTCATCGGCAATGTCCTTATTCAGTCAGGATTAACCGCAGGAGCCTATCCCAAAGGCTACCGTGGCGTCACCCGGTCGACTTGGAAACAGGCGCATTACGCAAACCGGGCCATACTAGCTAGTTGCTTGATGCGATCCCCGACTTTTTAAAACAAGAAGAGGCCGACTCATGACGTTCGAATCCCTAGCCCGAACCCTCATTGCCACATCCCTGACCCTCAGCTGTTTGTATGCCCAGGCCGCCTCTCAGGCACCGGTGGCCGCCGAGAACGGCATGGTGGTCACCGCCCAGCACCTGGCGACCCACGTGGGTGTCGACGTGCTCAAGAGCGGCGGCAATGCCGTGGATGCGGCGGTGGCGGTGGGGTATGCCCTGGCGGTGGTGTATCCGGCGGCGGGCAACCTGGGCGGGGGTGGGTTCATGACCCTGCAAATGGCCGATGGCCGCAAGACGTTCCTGGACTTCCGCGAAAAAGCGCCCTTGGCCGCCACGGCGGACATGTACCTGGACAAGGACGGCAACGTCGTGCCCGAGCTCAGCACCCGTGGGCACCTGGCGGTAGGCGTACCCGGCACCGTGTCCGGCATGGAGTTGGCGTTGAGCAAGTACGGCAGCAAACCCCGGGCGGAACTGATCGCCCCGGCCATCAAGTTCGCCGAGGAAGGCTTCACCCTGGAGCAGGGCGATGTCGATCTGCTGGAAACTGCCACCGATGTGTTCAAGAAGGACATGCGCGACTCCGGGGCGATTTTCCTGCACGACGGCGAGCCCATGCAGGTCGGCCAGAAGCTGGTGCAAAAAGACCTCGCCAAGACCCTGCGGGAAATCTCCGCCAAGGGCGCCGACGGCTTCTACAAGGGCTGGGTCGCCGATGCGCTGGTCACCTCCAGCCAGGCCAACAAAGGCATCATCACCCAGACCGACCTGGACAAGTACAAGACCCGCGAACTGGCCCCGGTGGAGTGCGACTACCGCGGCTACCACATCATCTCGGCGCCGCCGCCCAGTTCCGGCGGGGTGGTGCTGTGCCAGATCATGAACATCCTCGACGGTTATCCGATGAAGGACCTGGGGTTCCATTCGGCCCAGGGCATGCACTACCAGATCGAAGCCATGCGCCACGCCTACGTGGACCGCAACAGTTACCTGGGTGACCCGGACTTCGTGAACAACCCCATCGACCATCTGCTGGATAAAAACTACGCCGCCAAGCTGCGGGCCGCGATCGAACCGCAAAAGGCCGGCGACTCGCAGAAGATCAAGCCCGGCGTGGCGCCCCACGAGGGCAGCAACACCACCCATTACTCCATTGTCGACAAGTGGGGCAACGCCGTCTCGGTCACCTACACCCTGAACGACTGGTTTGGTGCCGGTGTCATGGCGAGCAATACCGGGGTGATCCTCAACGATGAAATGGACGACTTCACCGCTAAGGTGGGCGTGCCCAACATGTATGGCCTGGTGCAGGGCGAGGCCAACGCCATCGCGCCGGGCAAGGCGCCGCTGTCCTCCATGAGCCCGACCATTGTCACCAAGGACGGCAAGACGGTCATGGTGGTGGGCACCCCGGGCGGCAGCCGGATCATCACCGCGACGTTGTTGACTATCCTCAATGTGATCGACTACGGCATGAACCTCCAGGAGGCTGTCGACGCACCGCGTTTCCACCAGCAGTGGATGCCGGAGGAAACCAACCTGGAGACGTTCGCGGCCAGCCCGGATACCCGCAAGCTGCTGGAGAGCTGGGGGCACAAGTTTGCCGGCCCGCAGGACCCCAACCACATTGCCGCGATCCTGGTCGGTGCGCCGTCATTGGGTGGCAAGCCGGTGGGCAAGAACCGCTTCTATGGCGCCAACGACCCCCGTCGCAACACTGGGTTGTCGCTGGGGTATTGAGTCATCGCGCGGCTCCGATATTGTTTGAAGAGGGAAGGTCATGAACACCGCATTGCTGATCATCGATGTCCAGAACGCGCTGTGCAGTGGCGAAGAGGAATGTTTCGACAGCCAGCGCATCCTCCGGACCATCAACGACTTGGCAGCCAAAACCCGGGCCCTCGGCTTGACGGTGATCCTGATCCAGCACGAAGAGCTGGAAGGTACGCTGACGTATGGTTCTGCCGCCTGGCAACTGGCCGACGACCTGTTGACCGCAGCCGATGACCTGCGGGTGCGCAAGACCACCCCCGATGCCTTCTACCAGACCGACCTGCAACCGTTGTTGCAGGCCCGAGGCATCGACCGCCTGGTGATCTGCGGGCTGCAAACCGACTATTGCATCAATGCCACCGTGCGCCAGGCCCATGCCCTGGGGTACGACGTGGTCCTGGCGGCTGACGCTCACTCCACCGTGGACAACGGCAGCATGGCGGCCGAGCAGATCATCGCCAACCATAACAATCGGCTGGGGCGGCTGAGCAGTGCGGTGTCGCGGATCGATGTAGTGCCGGCTGCTGACATCCGCCTGTAGTCGATATTCACGGCTTGGTCTGAGAGCTTGCTCCCGCTGGGCAACGACTGGGTGTCAGGCAGATCGCACACTAAGCCTTTTGGGCCTGCCGCACAGTCCAGCGGAATCAAGCTCCCTCGCCACGGCTGTGCAGTTGCGCACTATCCAACAGGATAAAACATGGGGTTGTGGCAAGCGCTTTTGTGGCGAGGGGATTCATCCCCGTTGGGCTGCGAAGCGGCCCCTGGAGTGGGCTCCCGGATGTCAGGCAGATCGCACACCGAGCCTTTGGGCCTGCTGCACAGTCCAGGGGGGATAAACCCCCTCGCCACAGAGGTCATTGTTCATGGATGACGAGATCACCACGGCAGCGCGAGCATTGGCAGCGGGGGACCCGCTGGCCGCGCTCAATCGCATTGCCCTGCGCAACGATGCCCAGGCCTTCGCGCTTCGCGGTATCGCCATGGCCCAGTTGGGCGATCTGGCTAAGGCCAAGGCCTTGATGCGCCGGGCGGCCGCGGCCTTCGGGCCGAAGGAGGCGGTGGCACGAGCGCGCTGTGTAATCGCCGAAGGCGAAATCGCCCTGGCGTCCCGTGATCTGGCTTGGCCGATGAAACGTCTCGACGCGGCGCGGACGGTGCTCGAAACCCACGGCGACCGGGCGAACGTCGCGCATGCCCACACGATCGAAATCCGCCGCTTGCTGTTGATCGGCCGACTCGATGAGGCCGAGCTCAAACTCGTCGATCTGGATCTTGCCTGCCTGCCCTTGGCATCACGGGCGGCTTGCGAGTTAGTGGCCGCGGGGATCGCCATGCGACGCCTGCAAACGCAGACCGCCTGCGCCGCCCTCGAACGGGCCGGGCACGCCGCGCGGCAAGCGGGAATCGGCGCGCTGACCGCCGAAATCGAAAGCGCCTGGCACCTCTTGCGCACGCCCGCCGCCCGCCTGATTGCCCGAGGCGAAGAGCGCTTGCTTGTGCTGGAAGAGGTGCAAGCCCTGTTGGCCGGCACGGCGCTGGTGGTGGACGCGTGCCGCTATGGGGTCAGTGGCGCCGGTATTCAGGTCAACCTGGCCCGACGCCCGGTATTGTTCGCCCTAGCGCGAGGGCTGGCGCACGCCTGGCCCGGCGATGTGTCGAGGGAAGCGCTCATGGCCCAGGCCTTTGGCTTGAAGCTGACGGATGAGTCCCATCGTGCCCGGCTGCGGGTCGAGATGGGCCGCTTGCGCGCGATGCTGCGCCCGTTGGCGGAGGTGAAGGCTACCGCGCGCGGTTTCACCCTGGTGCCGCGGCAGGCCGATGAGGTCGTGCTGCTCGCGCGCCCCGTCGAAGAACCCTACGGGGCGGTGCTGGCGTTGCTGGCCGACGGCGAAGCCTGGTCCAGCTCGGCCCTGGCGCTGGCCCTGGACATCAGCCAGCGCAGCGTGCAGCGGGCTTTGGAAACATTGGCCGCCGCCGGTCAGGCGCAGTCGTTCGGGCGCGCCAGGGCCCGGCGCTGGATGGCGCCACCGATGCCTGGATTCGCGACGGTATTGTTACTCACCGCGCTGCCGCCCGAGGATTAGGATGCCGTCACACCCCACCGATGAGGCGAGTGAGATGAAACGTTCAGAAGCACAGATCCTGCGAGAATACGGCCCATTCCCGGGTGTCGACTGCGTGCACGGTGTGAGCCATGACGGCGAGCGCGTCTGGTTCGCTTCAGGCGATAAACTGCATGCACTCGATCCCGCCAGCGGCCAGACTGTGCATTCGCTCGATGTCCCGGCGAATGCGGGCACGGCATTCGACGGTGAGCATCTGTACCAGATTGCCGACGATAGCATCCGCAAGATCGACCCGCGTACCGGCCAGGTCTTGGCGACGATCCCAGCCCCCAACAGTGGGGACGATTCAGGCCTGGCGTGGGCCGAAGGATCGCTCTGGGTCGGTCAGTACAAAGCGCGCAAGATCCTGCAGATCGATCCCGCCGATGGAAGGATCCTGCGCACCATCGAATCCAACCGCTTCGTCACCGGCGTGACCTGGGTCGATGGCGAGCTGTGGCATGGCACCTGGGAAAACGACGAGAGTGACCTGCGGCGTATCGATCCGCAGACGGCGCAAGTGCTGGAAAGCGTGACGATGCCGCCAGGGATCGGTGTGTCGGGGTTGGAGTCCGACGGGGCCGATCGGTTTTTCTGTGGCGGCGGGGGCAGTGGCAAGGTAAGGGCGGTGCGTCGGCCGGCGTGAGCATGGGCAGATTTGCCACACCCGCCGATGGCTCGGCACCGGGGATGGTTTTTCAGGGCGCGCCAAGCACCATCGTCCAGTACACCCCTGCATCGCTGTGTGAATCGCTGGCGGACGCTGCGCCCATCTGGGTGAACATCGGGTTCATCAGGTTGGCGCAGTGTCCGGGGCTGGCGAGCCAATCGTGCAGGGCCTGGCTCGGCGAGCGTTGGCCGGCGGCAATGTTCTCGCCCAATTTGCGTCCGCGAAAACCGGCGCTCTTGGCCCGATCGGAGGTGGAACGGCCGTCCGGGTCACGATGGGCAAAATAATTGTCACGAGCCATGGACCGGCTGTGGCCTTGGGCGGCCGTTCCCAGCGCGGTGTTCCAGCTCAGCGGGCGCGCCGCCGCGAAGCGCTGGCGCCCGCACATCCGTGGCTTGGCCCTGGCGGCGTTGACCTGGGCCAGCAGCGTTTTATCCGCCGAGCCCACGTCGCTGACCCGCGTGCCGCCCAGGGGTTGGGCCAGCACCACGCGCCATTCATCACCGACCCGATTGACGCCGATGTCGGCGTACTGGTTGTCCAGCAGCGCTGCGCAATGCTCGTCGGCCAGCATGTCGAAGGCCTCTTCGGCATCCCGTGCATCGGTCAGGCGGATGCTGCGTACGGCCCGGGCTTGATAGCCGGCGTCTTTCAAGGTGTCCCGCAGGCCGCCGCGAAAGCCGATCGGCAAGCCCAGGCTCGGACGCAGCACCAGTGGCTGCGTGGCGCGCACCGTGCGCCATTCGCAGCGGCGGGACTGGCTACGGAAGTCGTTGATGGCGTCCACCAGTTGTCTTTCGCCGCGGGCATGGGCCGGGCAGGTGAAGAAGGGAAGCAAGGTAAGCAGGCACAGCGAAACGAAACGGCAAGAGCGAACAGGGTGGCGCATGGGGCGAGCGGCTCAAGAGAGGGGATTGCTTTAGCGCCAGGCCTGGCGCCGATCAGCTGGAAAACCCGCCGCAGCAGGTCGGCGAGGTTTTCACGGCTGGGGTAGGACTGTGGGTTTGAAAACAAGTTTCCGGACGCGAACTTAATCCTCAGGCCTGCGCGGGCCTGCCTGGACCGACCACGAGGGTGGCCAGTTCGTCAATTCGACGCTTGAGCCACAGGCACCTTGACCCGTTCAACCTTGCGATAGGTCAGCAACACGATGCCCGTCACCACGATCGCACCGCCCATTACTTGGCCCGGGTTGAGCATCTGGTCCAGCACCAGCCAGCCGATCAGCAGTGTCGCCAGCGGTTCGATGTTCATCACCGGGGCATTGCGCGGCATGTCCAGGCGGGGCACGGAAATGAACAGCACGATGAACCCGGTGCCGTAGAGCACCACCAGGGTCGCCAGGGCGATCCAGCCGGTGCCGCTGGCCGGCAGGTCGAAACCGCCGGGCAGGGCACCGGTGAGGCCGGCGAGGTTGACGCTGCTGAACACGATGAAAATCGTCAACAGGCTGCGGACCGAGCCGCGCACCTGGGACAACTTGTGGTCGGTGATCCACAGCGCACAGGCAAACACACAAGCGGCGCAGAAAGCCAGGCCCACCCCGAGCAGCCATTGCGGACCGACGTCCTGCCCAGACGATAACCGTGCCGGTACTTCCAGCACGAACACCAGCCCCACCAGGATCATGCCCATCAACGCGGCGGTGCGCGCCGTCGGGCGGGGCCCACCCAGGGCCCAGGTCAGCAAGGCCAGCAGGATTGGAAACACGTTGCCCACCAACAGCGCCAACGCCACCGGCACCCGCGCCACGGCGGAGTACAGGCACAGGCTTTGGGCACCGATCAACAGCCCCAGGGTCAATTGCCAACGCCACGCACCGGGCGGCAGGCGAAGCCGTTGTCGTTGCCAGAGCACCATCGCCGCCAGCACTAACAAAGTCCCGCCCGAGCGCAGCAAGATTGCCAGGAGCACACCGGCACCGTCGTCGAACGCGGCCCGGGCGGCGACATGATTGCCAGCGAAGGCACAGCCCATGCACAGCAGAATCAGCACGGCGAGGTGGCGGGGTAATGGCGCGGGGGTAGCAGGTGTGGCGGTGGAACGGGTCATGGCAGGTGTCTCGAAGGCGGCCGCCCAGGCAAAAGGCTCTGGATCAGTTATTTTTAGTTATAAGTTGTCGTACAACATTGAGATTTGTACCCCATAGGGTGCCAAGAGACAAGTCCGTCCCAGTCCCGGCCGATCACAGCGGCGTGGCGAAGGTGCACTTGGAGACTTGACTGGCAAGACGTTTAGCGTTCGTACAGCGCTGCCCCGGGGTTTTGGATTGCTCGGATATGCAGTGTCGCATGCTTGTACGATGTCTTATCAGAGAGTAAAACTATCGTCCCGTCCAATAATAATTAACGGAGACGTACGATGGATGCTTCGCAATCTGAAACCGCTGCCGATCAGGGCCGTCGGGTGTTCCTGAAAAAATCCCTGGTGGTCTCGGCTGCTGCTGCCGCCCTTGGCAACCTGCCCGGGCTTGCCCAGGCCGAGCCCTTGAGCCAGCGCTACCCGGACCCGCTGATCAATATCCTTGACCCCAGTTTCATGGACTTGCGCATCTTCAACGCCAGCGTGGAGAAGCTCGCCACGGGCCTGCGTTGGGCGGAAGGGCCGGTGTGGATCGGTGACGGTCGTTACCTGCTGGTCAGCGACATTCCCAACAACCGCATCGTGCGCTGGGATGAAATCACCGGTGACCTGTCGGTCTACCGCGAGCATTCCAACTTCTCCAACGGCATGTGCCGTGATCGCCAGGGGCGGTTGCTGGTGTGCGAAGGCTCCACCACCGCCAGCGAAGGCCGGCGCATCACCCGCACCGAGCACAACGGCACCCTCACCGTGTTGGCGGACAGTTTCGAGGGCAAGCCTTTCAACTCGCCCAACGACATCGTCTGCAAGCGCGATGGCTCGGTCTGGTTCACCGACCCACCGTTCCAGACCGGCAACAATTACGAGGGGCACAAAGTCACCCCCGCCCAGCCTCACGCGGTGTATCGCATCGATGGCGAAACCGGCAAGGTCACGCGGGTCATCGACGATCTGGCGGGGCCGAACGGGCTATGTTTTTCCCCGGATGAGAAAATCCTCTACGTGGTCGAAGGCCGGGCCAAGCCCAACCGCTTGATCTGGGCCATTGCCGTCAAGGCCGACGGCACCCTGGGCGAGCGGCGCAAGCACATCGAAGGCCTGGATTACGCGGCGATCGATGGGATCAAGTGCGATGAAAGCGGCAACCTCTGGTGCGGTTGGGGCGGCAATGGCGACCCCAAGGCCGACCTGGAAAAACTCGACGGCGTGCGGGTGTTCAACCCCGAAGGCAAAGCCATCGGACACATCTCCCTGCCGGAGCGTTGCCCCAACGTCTGCTTTGGCGGTCGGGAAGGCAATCGGTTGTTCATGGCCGGCAGCCACTCGTTGTATTCGCTGTTCGTGAATACCCGAGGGGCGACGTTTGCCTGAGTGACGCCGCAGCCTCGCTGAGATAGACCGGGCGTGTGGTGAGGGCGTTGGTTCCCTCGCCACACCTGTGCCGGGTTCAGGATTGTCCGCAGCTCCACAGTTCCACGGCTGGCTGACCCGTCGTGGGTGGCCCCAGCCAATGACTCATCGGCCGGCAACCCCCGTCGAAACACAATTGATAGTCGCCGGCCTGGGGCGTGCGGCCCAGTTTCAGCGGTTGCAAGGGCGGCACCTGGCGTTGATAGTGCCAGCTGCCGTTTTCAAGCCTTGCATCGTCGGGAATCTCCATGCCCGCGCCATTGCCTTTGACCCTGGCCTCGCCCAGGATCAGGCCCTGTTCGCTGACGCGATAGTCTTCCTCCCAGCGAATCTTCTCGATGGTGTGGTTCCACGCCAACGTGAAATCGGCAACGGCAAGCTGGGCCCAGACCACGCCGGACAAGCCCAGGCACAGACCGATCACGCCAAGGCCCGCCCACTGCGTCGTGCGCGCCAGACGTGCTGGAGAATCAGCAGCCCACCCAGCACGAAGCCGATCTCATCGGTCACGGGCAGGGCAACCACCAGCAACGCGCCGGCGGCAAAGCACAGCAGGCGTTCCCAAGCCGGCATTTTCTGTTGCAGGTAACCGGTGGATGCCATTCCCCAGAGTCCGACGGCCAGCATCGTCTTGATCAGCATGTACGCCGTCATCCAGAGGTTGTCGCCCTGGAGCATCAGTGACGGGTTATAGACCGTCATGAACGGAATGACGAAACCGGCGAGGGCGATGCGCACCGCCCAGAAGCTGATCTTCAAGCCACTTTCCCGGGCAATGGGCGCGGCGGCGAAACACGCCAGTGCCACCGGTGGCGTCAGGTCGGCCAAGATACCGAAATAGAACACGAACATATGCGACACGATCAGTGGCACGCCCAGTTCCAGCAGGGCCGGTGCGGCGATCGAGCTGGTGATGATGTAGTTGGGGATGGTCGGGATACCCATGCCCAGCACCAGGCAGGTGAGCATGGTGAGGATCAGCGACAGCAACAGGTTGTCCCGGCCGATGGCGAGGATGTAGCCGGCAAAGGTGGAGGCTACGCCCGTCAGCGAGACCACTGCGATGATGCTGCCCACCAAGGCGCAGGCGATCCCCACCGGAACCGCGTGGCGTGCGCCATCCACCAATGCATGCAGGCAGATGACGAGGGTTTCCCGTGTGCCTTGCATGAACCAGCAGGCCACCACCAACACGCCGATCACCGCGAACACGACACCGATGCCCAGCCGGAAGAACCCGACGCACAGCAGACCCAGCGCGACCCAGAAGGCACAGCGCAACGCGTAGTTCGAGACCTTGAAAATGATCGCCGAGCCGAGAATCACGATGGCCGTCAGTGCCAGGCCCACCATGCCGGAAAATAGGGGGGTGCGTCCGGAAAACAGCAGATAGACCAGCACCCCGAGGGGGATCAACAGGTACCAGCTTTGCTTGACCGCGCTCCAGGCGCTGGGGCATTGGTCCTTGGGCAAGCCCTTGAGGTCGGAGCGCTTGGCCTCCAGGTGAACCATCCAGAACACCGAGCCGAAGTACAGGCAGGCGGGTATCAACGCGGCCTTGGCGATTTCAACGAACGGCACATTGATGGTTTCGGCCATGATGAAGGCCACGGCCCCCATCACTGGCGGCATGATCTGGCTGCCCATGCTGGACGTGGCTTCCACACCGCCCGCAAACGCGGCCTTGTAGCCGAAGCGCTTCATCAACGGGATGGTGAATTGCCCCGTGGTGACCACGTTGGCGATACCCGAGCCGGTGATGGTGCCCATCAACGCCGATGACACCACGGACACCTTGGCCGGGCCACCGAGCTTGTGACCGAACAGGCCCATGGCGAAATCGGTGAAGAGCTTGATCATGCCGGCCTTTTCCAGGAAGGCGCCGAACAGGATGAACAGGAAGATATACGTGGCCGACACGTAGGTTGGCGTGCCGTACAGCCCTTCGGTGCCGAACGACAGCTGGTTGATGATTTGATCGACGCCATAGCCGCGATGGGCCAAGTCGCCCGGCAAGTATTCGCCGAACAGGCCATAGGCCAGGAACAGGCCGCAAATGATCGGTAGCGCGATGCCCATCACCCGCCGTGCGGCTTCGAACACCAGCACGACCAGGACGATGCCCATGATCATGTCCGTGGTGGTCAAGTCGCCGGAGCGTTGGATCAGGTCCGACTCAAACACCCATTGATAGAGCGCCGTCGCCACGCCCGCCAGGCTCAGGACCCAGGCCAAGGGTTGCCAAGGGCGCTGCCTGCCATACGCCGGGTAGCTGAGGAACACCACCCACAACAGGAAGCCGACATGCACCGCCCTCAGCACGATGCTGGAGACCGGGGAAAACGCGGCGGTGACGATCTGAAATATTGAAAACAGCAAGGCCACGTAGAACAGGGTCTTGGGCCAGTCTCGCGGGTCCGTGGCGATGCCGTGCTGGTCTTCACTCATGAGGTGCCTGCCTTATGTTCACATCCAAGGGGTGAAACCATGAAGGTCAACGGCGTCGAGCGCCGTTGACCTTCATGGGGCTACAGCGCGCCCACTTCCTTGTAGTAGCGCTCGGCACCGGGATGGAGCGCGATTGGCAGGTTTTTCGCGGCGTTTTTCAGGTTGATGTCCTTGGCCGCCGAATGGGAGGTGCCCAGGCGAGTCAGGTTCTCGAACAGCAGCTTGGTCATCTGGTACGCCACTTCATCCGGGACATCTTCGCGGGTGACCAGGATGTTGGTGATGGCCACCGTCGGTACGGCCTCCGCCTGACCGTCGTAGGTATTGGCCGGAATCATTGCGCTCTGGTACGCCGGGTTGCCGATTTTCTCCACCACATCGGTGGGCACCGCTACGTAGCTCAGCGCCATGGTCGAGGCCAGGTCGCGAATGGCCGCCATTCCCAGGCCCGAGGATTGAAGCGTGGCGTCCAGTTGGCGGTTCTTGATCAAGTCCACCGATTCGGCGAACGGCAGGTACTGGACCTTCATGTCCTGGTAGGTCAGCCCCGCGGCCTTGAAGATCGCCCGGGCATTGAGTTCGGTGCCGGATTTCGCTGCGCCGACGGAAACGGTCTTGCCCTTGAGGTCCGCCAGGGTCTTGATGCCGGACTCCTGGCTGGCGACGATCTGAATGTAATTGGGGTACGCGCCGGCGATGGCGCGCAATTTGGTCAACGGCGCCTTGAAACCGGCGTCTTCCACGCCGTTCTTGGCATCCGCCACCGAGTCGCCCAAGGCCAGGGCCAGTTCCCCGCGCCCGGCTTGCAGCAGATTCAGGTTTTCCACCGAGGCCTTGGTGGCTTGCACCGAGGTCTTGGCGTCCGGGATGCCGCTGCTGTAGATCTGTGAAAGCCCGACCCCGATAGGGTAATAAACCCCGCTGGTGCCGCCCGTCAGGATGTTGATGTACACCGGGGCTGCCTGGGCTGCGGACGTAACCGCCAAGGCTGCCGCGGCGGCCAGGAGGGTGAAGCGCTTGTTGACTCGCATGGGAACTCTCCGTCTTGTTATGGCTTTATGCAGAGTCCTCCCACTGTAGTTGGGCGCAGCGAGTAAAGCCATGTTCAGGAGGTTGTTGTGGCGCGAGCGCGCTCCCTGGCCAGGGGGTCGACTCACGGTCTGGCGCTAGGGGCTGTGCTGTCACGCACCGTCAGCTCGAACGGCAGCACCACATGCCGCTCGGCAATCGGCCGCTTCTCGATCAAGGCGATCAGCATCTCCACCGCTTTTTCCCCAAAGATTTCGGCAGGCTGCGAAATGGTGGTCAGGGGCGGGTCGCAGTAGGCGGCGAACGGGATGTCATCAAACCCCACCAGGGAAATATCCTCGGGCACCCGCAGGCCCATTTGCTTGATGCGCCTGAGCGCGCCGATGGCCATCTCGTCGTTTTCACAGAACAGCGCACTGGGGCGGTCGGCCAGCGCCAACATTGCGCCGGCCCCGTCATCGCCGGCCTTCAAGGTGAAGTCGCCATGACAGATCAGGCTAGGATCGACGGCGATGCCGGCCTGGCGCAGGGCATCCTGGTAGCCGGCTACGCGATCCAGGGTCAGGGGGCTGCTGCGCGGCCCCTTGATGATGCCGATGCGGCGGTGGCCGAGGCCGATCAGGTGCTCGGTCATGGCTTGGGCGGCGGCGCGGTTGTCGAGGCTGATGGTCGGGTAGGGGGCATGCTTGACCACTTCGCAGGCGTTGACCAGCGGCAGGCGTTCGGCGCCTGTGGGCATCGATTCGAAAGGATCGCTGGCGCGCAACTGGATCACCCCATCGGCCTGGTGGGCGTAGACCAGGGCGGCGAATTCCTGCTCGATCTGCGCCCGGCCCTGGGTGTCGCACAGCAGCAATCGATAACCCGCCGCCTGCGCGGCCTGTTGTGCGCCACTGATGACCCGGGCGAAAAACGTGTTGGCGATGGCCGGTACCAGGATCACCAGGTTGCCGGTCCGGCGGGAGCGAAATTGCACCGCCATCAGGTTGGGCCGATAGCCGGCCTGTTCCACCGCCGCGTTGACCTTGTCCCGCGTTTCGGGAAGCACCCGCTCGGGCGATTTCAGGGTTCTGGACACCGTGGCCACCGAAACACCCGCCAGCCGGGCCACTTCACGAATGTTGGACAAAATCACCTCGGGGAACAGGGGGGACGGTGGGGGAGCTTACCGCAGGTTGAGCGCCTCACAAATATTCCACGGTGAACCTTGTGGGTTTGACACGCGAGGAAACTGAGCCTAGATTTCCGCCATGATGTAACCGGTTACATCATCATCCTGACAGGAAGAGAATCGCGATGAATCCTGTAGCACCGAAAATAAGAATGGGTTTTGTCGGCGGTGGAGAGGGCGCGTTCATCGGCCAGGCCCACCGTCAGGCCGCGGGCCTGGACGGCGGTTTCGAACTGGTGTGTGGCGCGTTCAGCCGCGACCCACACAACACCCGGCAGACCGGTACCGCCCTGGGCCTGGCCGCGTCCCGCTGTTATCACGATTGGCAGCAAATGCTCGATACCGAAGCGCTGCTGCCGCTTGATCAACGCATGGAACTGCTGGTGATCGTCACGCCCAATCACCTCCATGCACCCATTGCCAGCCAGGCTTTGAAAGCCGGTTTCCATGTGTTCAGCGAGAAACCCGCCGCGCTGGACCTCAAGGAGTTGCTGGCCCTGCGAGAGGTGCTGCGGGGCAGCCGTTGCCTCTACGGCCTGGCCCACACCTACCTGGGTTATCCCATGGTGTGGCAGGCCCGGGAGATGGTGCGCTCGGGCGCGATCGGCCAGGTGCGCAAAGTGCTGGTCGAGTACCCCCAAGGCTGGCTCAGCCAGGATGTCGCCGCCCAGGGCAATAAACAGGCTGAGTGGCGCGACGACCCCGGGCAGTCCGGCCTGGGCGGTTGCATCGGCGACATCGGCACCCACGCGTTTTCCCTCGCCGAGTTCGTCGCGGACCAGCCGATCCAGCAGCTATGCGCCACGTTGGGCACCCATGTTCCGGGCCGGCAATTGGATGACGACGTCGCGATGCTGTTCAAGATGGCGGGCGGCGCCAGCGGCGTGTTGATCGCAAGCCAGGTCTGCACCGGTGAAGAGAACCCGCTGAAGATTCGCGTCTACGGCGACAAGGGCGCCCTGGAGTGGCGCCAGGAAGCACCGGCGAGCCTGATCCATCGCGCCTTCGACCAACCTTTGCGCATCCTGCGTAGCGGTGTCGGCCAGCCGTGGCTGTGCGCGGCGGCCACTCGGCGCATGCGTCTGCCGGCCGGGCACCCCGAGGGCTACCTGGAGGCCATGGCCAACCTCTATGGCGATTTCGCCCAGGCCATTCGCAGCCATGTCGAAGGTCCTGACGCCCCAGGCGTACCGGGCATCGAGACTGGCTTGCGAGGCATGGCGTTCATCGAGGCCGCCATCCTCAATCACCGTGGCGACGCGAAATGGACCGCCGTGCAAGCTGGAGCATCCCTGCTGTGAATACCCCCGACACCACTCCGAGCGGCCTGCGTGGGCCAGGCATTTTCCTGGCGCAGTTCATGTCTGCCCAAGCCCCGTTCGACACCCTGGCCAACATCGCCCAGTGGGCCGCTTCGCAAGGCTACAAGGCCATTCAACTGCCGACATCGGGCACCCGATACATCGACCTGGCCCGGGCCGCCGAGAGCCAGGCTTATTGCGATGAACTCAAGGCCACCTGTGCCCAGGCCGGTGTCGAGATCAGCGAGTTATCGACGCACCTGCAAGGCCAGTTGGTGGCCGTGCACCCGGCGTTCGACGCGCTGTTCGACGACTTCGCCCCGGCCCATTTGCGCGGCCAGCCCCAGGCGCGGACCGAGTGGGCGATCGAGCAACTCAAGCTGGCCGCCCGCGCCAGCCAGCGCCTCGGGCTGAAGGCCCACGCGACGTTTTCCGGCGCGCTGCTGTGGCCGTATCTCTATCCCTGGCCGCAGCGCCCGGCGGGCCTGGTGGAACAGGGTTTCGCCGAACTGGCCCGGCGCTGGTTGCCGATTCTCGACTGCTTCGACGCGGCGGGGGTGGACCTGTGCTTTGAGATCCACCCCGGCGAAGACCTCCACGACGGGGCTTCGTTCGAGCGCTTCCTGGAGGCAGTCGACCATCACCCACGGGCGGCGATTCTCTACGACCCCAGCCATTTGCTGCTGCAACAGATGGACTACCTGGGCTTCATCGACCGTTACCACGCACGCATCCGCATGTTCCACGTCAAGGACGCCGAGTTCCGCCCCGATGCCCGCTCCGGGGTGTACGGCGGCTACCAGGGCTGGGTCGATCGGCCCGGGCGGTTCCGTTCGTTGGGCGATGGGCAGATCGATTTCAAATCGATTTTCAGCAAGCTGACTCAATACGACTTCAGCGGTTGGGCGGTCCTGGAATGGGAGTGTTGCCTGAAGGATTCGCAGCAGGGGGCCGCGGAAGGGGCGGCGTTCATCCAGCGGCACATGATCAACAAGACCCGCAAGGCGTTCGATGATTTTGCCAGCGTCACGGCGGATGAGGATTCCAACCGGCGGTTGTTGGGCTTGCCCCCAATGCCAATGACATAACCCTGTGGCGAGGGGATTTATCCCCGTTGGGCTGCGAAGCAGTCCTAAACCCTGGCATCCCGGTTCGCCCAGGTTGATTGAGTTGACTGTTTTTTGGGGCAGCTTTGCAGCCCAGCGGGGATAAATCCCCTCGCCACAAGGGGCCTTGCAACACTCCATTTCCACAAGAACAACAATAAAACGGTGACTGTCATGACCACGATGAATGCACGCCTCAGCGTGATGATGTTCCTGCAATTCTTTATCTGGGGTGGCTGGTTCGTCACCCTCGGCACCTTTCTGTCCAGCACCCTGGGCGCCAGCGGCGGGCAGATCGGCATGGCGTTCTCCACGCAATCGTGGGGGGCGATCATCGCGCCGTTTGTCATCGGCCTGATCGCCGACCGCTACTTCAATGCCGAACGCATCCTGGCGGTGCTGCACCTGCTCGGTGCGGTATTGCTGTACCAGCTGTATTCGGCGGCGGACTTCAGCGTGTTCTACCCATACGTGCTGGTGTACATGGTGGTCTACATGCCGACGCTGGCCCTGGTCAATTCCGTGGCGTTCCGGCAGATGCGCGACCCGGCGCTGGAGTTCTCCCGCATCCGGGTGTGGGGCACCCTTGGCTGGATTGTCGCGGGCGTGGTGATCAGCTTCGTGTTCGCCTGGGATTCGCGCGAAGCGATCGCGGCAGGCGGCTTGCGCAATACGTTCCTGATGGCCGCCATCGCTTCCCTGGTCCTAGGGCTCTACAGCTTCACGCTACCGGCCACGGCACCGCTCAAGGAACAGGCCAGCGCTGGCGGTGTCAGGCAACTGCTGGGGCTGGACGCGTTGGGGCTGTTGAAGGATCGCAGCTATCTGGTGTTCTTCATCGCCTCGATCCTGATCTGCATTCCCTTGGCGTTCTATTACCAGAATGCCAACCCGTTCCTGGCCGAAACCGGGATGACCAACCCAACGGCGAAGATGGCCATCGGACAGGTGTCGGAAGTGTTGTTCATGCTGCTCTTGCCACTGTTCATCCAACGCTTCGGCATCAAGCTGGCGCTGTTGGTGGGCATGTTGGCGTGGGCGTTGCGCTACGTGTTGTTCGCCTACGGCAATAACGGCGACCTGGCGTTCATGCTGTTCACCGGCATTGCCCTGCACGGCATCTGCTACGACTTCTTTTTTGTCTCGGGGCAGATCTACACCGACGCCAAGGCACCGGAGCGCTTTCGCAGTGCGGCCCAGGGCCTGATTACCCTGGCGACCTATGGCGTGGGGATGCTGATCGGTTTCTGGGTGGCGGGGCAGGTGACCGATCGCTTTGTCGTGGCTGGCGGTCATGACTGGCAGAGCATCTGGCTGTTCCCGGCCGGATTCGCGCTGCTGGTGTGGGTCTGTTTCCTGTTCACCTTCCGTGGCCAGCAGGCGCACGTTGCGCCGTCAAAGGCCTGAGGCAGGGCTGGGTGTCAGTCATTTGTGGCTGACATCCAGCCGGGTATAGGTCACTTTCCCGCCTTCGTTGGAATAACCCTTGTTGTCCAAGGTGTAGACGCCCGCCTTGAAATAGAAGTTGTAGCCGTACCAGGACGGGTCGAGCTTCACTTGCTTGCCACTGTTGCCGATCAGCACCGAGAGCTTGCCTTGCTTGTCCATTTGCAGCGAGTAGGAGAAGGCCTTGTTCAGTGGCACCTTGGGCACGGTATAGATCACCGGGCTCTTCTTATCCTTGGGTTTGACCCGGTATTCCACGTCGATATTGCCGGTGCCTTTGGCGTAGCGGTACACCAGTTTCAACAAGGGCGTGGGGGCATCCTTGGCGTGGATCTGCGCCACCACCACGCGGCCTTCGGAAGGCACTTGGTTCACCGCCAGGGTGCCTTTGAGGGTGTTGATGCCGCTGTTGTAACGCCAGTTGCGCAATTTGCCGTCTTTCGAGGTTTCCCGCAGCTCGGAGCGTGGGTACTCGCTCTTGCCGGTATGAGAACCGGTCACCGGCGCCCAGAACACGATTTTGTCACCGGTGTTGGTGAAGTACTGGTTGCGCAGCGTTGGAACGGCCTTGGTCGCAACGGTCAAGGCGGGTGTCTGTATAGGAAGCGTGATGTTCCAGACGGTCAGGTCGATCATGGTTACAAGCTCTGGCAGGCTGGCGCTCATACGCATTCAGCCGGGGTGTGCGCGAGCCGTCCATGGCGCTGTTTTCAACGTATCGACAGGGAATTGTTCCGCTGGAGGGACATCTGACGGATGGCTCTGGGGTGAGCCTGACAGGCGGTTTTTCGGATTACAGGGATAATGTCAATTTGACGCTGATCGGTTAGAGTACGCGCCGCCCGAGAGACGGATCCCGGGCGTTTTCTCATGGAGTATTCAATGAACCACATCAGCAAAGTTGTCGCCTGCGCAGTGTTTGGCCTGGCCCTGGCGGGTTGCACCGGCACCCCGATGAAAACCCAGCAATACGACAGCAGCCAATACACCGTTGTCGGCCACAGCGAAGCCAAGGCCACCGGCCTGCTGCTGTTCGGCGTGATCCCGATTCGCCAGAACAACCGTTTCGTGCGTGCCCAGGACGCGGCGATCAAGGCCAAGGGCGGCGACGCCATGATCAATACCCAAGTCCAGGAAAACTGGTTCTGGGCCTGGGTCCTGACCGGCTACACCACCTCGGTGTCCGGTGACGTGGTCAAGCTGAAAAGCGTTCAGTAAACCCGTTGTTGTTTTGATCGTTCCCACGCTCGGCGTGGGAATGATCAATATTCCTGTTAGCGTCCTCCCACCACCATATGACTGAACGGCGCCACATACGCCTGCAACGTCACCAGCCCGCCCACCAGAATCGCCAGCACCACCGAGTGGAAAAACACGTAGCGCAGGATTTCACCTTCGTGACCGTACCAACGGGTGGCGGTGGAGGCGACCACGATCGACTGGGCATCGACCATCTTGCCCATGACCCCGCCGGAACTGTTGGCCGCGGCCATCAACACCGGGCTGATGCCCAATTGCTCGGACGTGACCCGTTGCAAGCCGCCAAACAATACGTTGGACGCCGTGTCCGAACCGGTCAGTGCCACGCCGAGCCAGCCCAGCAGAGTGCCGAACATGGGGTAGAAAATGCCCGTGGCGGCGAAGGCCAGGCCCATGGTCGCGTCCAGGCCTGAATACCGTGTGAGGAACCCCAGGGCCAACATTGCCACGATGGTGATCAGCGAGTAGCGCACCACCCAGAGCGTTCGCAGGTAGTGGTGCACCAGTTGCGGGATGGAATAGCCCATCAGCAAGCCCCCGAGAATCGCCGCCAGGAAGATGCCGCTGCCCGTGGCGGTGAACCAGTTGAACTTGTAGACCGCCTCCTCGGTTTTTGGCTGGGGCACCACGGGCGGGACTTTTTCGATCTGCTGGTGAATGGTGCCGAAGGTCACCAGGGGCGAGAAGATCGGATTGACCTCGCGCATCGGCTTGCCTTGGGGGTCGAGCTTGGCCGATTGGGTCTGGGGGGCGATGGCCGGACGGGTGTCGAACAGGTTCTTGAAACCCTGGGTGCCCCAGGCGAACACGAACACCGTGAGGATGATCCATGGCATCCAGGCCCGCAGCACAGCCGGTCGCGCATCACTGGAAAAGGTGCCGCCGGCCTTCGGTTTTCCATCTTCGCTGGCGTCGATTTTCGAATCATCGACCCGTCCCGATAGCGCTGCGGACGTATGCACCGTGGCCGGTTTCCAAACCTTGAGAAAACCGGTGAGGCAGGCCATGGAGATCAGCGCGGCAATCACATCCACCAGCATCGGCCCGTGGTAATTGGACACCAGGAACTGCGGGATGGCGAAGCTGACACCGGCCACCAGAATCGCCGGCCAGATTTCCAGCATCTTGCGCCACCCGGCAAACGCCCAGATCAACCAGAACGGCACAATCACCGAAAAAAACGGCAACTGCCGACCGACCATCATCGACAACTCCATTTCATCCAGCCCGGTGACTTTGGCCAAGGTAATGATGGGCGTGCCCAAGGCGCCGAAGGCCACGGGCGCGGTGTTGGCGATCAGTGCCAGGCCCGAGGCGGCCAAGGGTGAAAAACCCAGCCCGATCAGGATCGCCCCCGTCACCGCCACCGGCGTCCCGAAACCCGCGGCACCCTCGAAGAACGCGCCGAAGCAAAAGGCGATCAGCAGCAATTGCAGGCGTCGGTCGTCGGTGATGCGCGCGAGGGAATCCTGCAGGACCTTGAACGAGCCGTTCTCGGTGGTCAGGCGGTGCAGGAAAATGATGTTGAGGACAATCCAGCCAATGGGCAGCAGGCCGTTGGCCGCGCCGTAAAGTGCTGCTGACCCGGCCATGCCGGCGGGCATGCCGAAGGCGAAGATTGCGATCAGCAAGGCTGAGGCCAAGGCCATCAATGCCGCCAGGTGCGCCTTGACATGAAAGAACGCCAGGGACGCCAGCATCACCACCACCGGAACTGCCGCCAGGAGCGTCGACAGCACCGCATTACCGAAGGGATCGTAGACTTGTTGCCAGACCATGTTCCACCTCTGCTTTTTATTGTTGGAAGTGCAGGCCCCGGGGGGATTGGCAGAGAAGTATAGGCGGGGATTAGCAGGGGATTGGTGCGAGGCAGTTACCCTCTTCGAGAGGGTAAGCCTCGCCATAAAATGCAGAGGTGCGCCACTAGCGCGCATCGGCGCTTGGGCCTTCCTCCTGGCGAAGCCCAAGGCTCAGGCCATCGCAGCTTTGTGACCAGGCGACCAGCCATTCGGGCATGGTTGGCGACTGTTCGGCCAGGCCCAGCTCGCGGATGAATTCAGCCGGCGCAATCGTGCCTTTGGCCGAGCGGAACAGGCCGCGCATGATCACCACCCCGACCACACGCCCCCGGCTGATGAAACGGTGCTCCATGAACGTCCATTTTTCGTCCCAGCCGAGCATGCGGGTGTGCACCTCGAACGTTTCGAACAGCTTCAACTCCCGCCTGAACTTGCCCCAGACATCCCCCACGATGGGCACTGCCCGGTTGCGCAACGCTACTTTGTAGGCGCCGCTGCGCAGCACGTAATCCATCCGTCCCACATCCGCCAGGGTGAAGTAGCGCCCGTTGGTGACATGACGGTTGAGGTCAAGGTCGAGCGGCCATACGCGCATGGTCACCACCGTGGTGCCCAAGGGGGGCGCCGGTTTGCGCCACGGACGACGAAACAGCATCAGTAACAGTCGGAACCAGAGATTCATAAGTACGCCGTGAAGAGGGAAAACGGCGCACTTTAGATCCCAGGCAGGGGGTGGGCTAGGTGCGTAAATGACGATTTACGTGGCAATCGTGCATTTGGGGCATGTTCGAGACACTTGGGGGCGCAAGCGCCCTCGCCACGAAGAGCCGTGCAGGGCTACAACGTGCAGTGCCCCCGTCAGCCCTTCGCCGCCATTGCCGTCACTTCCACCTTCATTCCTTCAACCGCCAGCGCCGCCACGCCTACGGCGGCACGCACCGGCCAAGGCTTGGCAAAGAAGCGTTTGTAGACCTCGTTGAACGCGGCGCGATCCGCCATGTCGGTCAGGTAGATGGTCAGGTGCAAGACCCGGTCCATGGAACTGCCGGCGCCCTCCAGGGCAGTCTTGAGGGCTTGCAGCGTGCATTCGCTCTGAAGCGTGATGTCGCCCAATTCCAGGCTGCCGTCGGCGCGGGTGGGGATTTGCGTGGAAACCAGCAGGCCGCCGAAACCGGCGACGTCGGAGGAAATGGAGTCCGCATCCGGATCCGGAATAAACGTGATGTCTGGGTTGCTCATGCGAAGCCTCATGCTGGAAAGAAAAAAGGACCGCCGCAGTTTACCGTCCCTTGCAGCGTCGTTCCTGCATTCCTTTACCCAGGCGCACCGAGCCCACATGGACTTGTGGCGGGTCAGGGTTTTCAGCCACGCCGCCGGGCCTTCGTGGGAGCGAGCTTGCTCGCGATAGCGGTGTGTCAGTTTACAGAGAGGTTGGCTGTGCTGGCGCCATCGCGAGCAAGCTCGCTCCCACATGGATTTGTGGCGTGTCAGGAATTTCAGCTACGCAGCCGGGCCTTCGTGGGAGCGAGCTTGCTCGCGATAGCGGTGTGTCAGTTTACAGAGAGGTTGGCTGTGCCGACGCCATCGCGAGCAAGCTCGCTCCCACATGGATTTGTGGCGGGTCAGGGTTTTCAGCTACGCCGCCGAGCCTTCGTGGGAGCGAGCTTGCTCGCGATAGCGGTGTGTCAGTTTACAGAGAGGTTGGCTGTGCCGACGTCTTCGCGAGCAGGCTCGCTCCCACACTGTTGTGCGTTGATGAAGTCCACGAAAGCCCTCAACGGCGAGGGCAGGTAGCGGCGGCCGGGGTAGTAGAGGAACGGCCCGGTAAAGCGCTGCCACCAGGGTTCGAGTACCGGCTCGAGGACGCCGCTGTCCAGGTAGGGGCGTAGCCAGTCCTCGAACAGGTGGACAACCCCCAGGCCGTCCACCGCAGCCTGTACCGCCAGGTCCATCGCGCCGCCGATGCGCACGATCAATGGGCCGCTCGGGTCAACGCTTACGGTTTCGCCGTCACGTTCATATTCCCACAATGGCAGGGCGCCGCTGGGAAACTTGCCCGTCAGGCAGGCATGCCCAAGCAGGTCCCGAGGATGTTCGGGACGGCCCCGGGCGTCGAGGTACGCCGGTGCCGCAGCCGTGGCGAAGCGCTGGAACCGTGGGCCGATAGGGAGGGCGATCATGTCCTGCTCCAGGCGCTCGTCGTAGCGAATGCCCGCGTCACAGCCGGCGGCGAGCATGTCGACGAAGCTTTCTTCGGTGACCACTTCCAGGCGGATGTCGGGATAACTTTTCAGGAACGGCGTGATGATCGCCGGCAACACCAGCCGGGCCGCGCTGACCGGCACGTTCAGTCTGAGAGTGCCCGAAGGACGGTCGCGAAAGTCGTTGACCACATCCATGGCCGCTTCGACTTCGCCCAAGGCCGGGACGATGCGTTCCATCAACCGGGCACCGGCCTCGGTCGGTACCACGCTGCGGGTGGTGCGGTTGAGCAGGCGTACGCCGAGCCGGCTTTCCATCCGGCGTACGGCATCGCTGAGGCTCGACGCGGACTTGCCGCTCAGCCGCGCGCCTTCACGAAAGCCCTTCCCATTGACCACGGCCACGAAGGCCAGCAAGTCTTGAATATCCGTCGCCATTGTTCTCTCCGCCGTACAACCCGTGCTGATTGCACCCGATTATCAAGAGAATGGTCAACGCCTATAGTCGGCCCACTCACATTGATTCGAGGGCTACGAGATGAACATTGCAGGCAAGGCAGGCAGCTTTTTACTGGCCGATCGTCCCGTCAATCGCATGGGCTATGGCGCGATGCAGTTGGCGGGGCCCCAGGTTTTCGGGCCGCCCAAGGACCCTGCGGTCGCCGTCGCGGTGTTGCGCGAAGCATTGGCGAGCGGGGTCAACCACATCGACACCGCCGACTTCTACGGGCCCCATGTCACCAACCGGCTGATCCGTGAGGCGCTGCACCCTTACGCCCAGGACTTGGTCATCGTGACCAAGGTCGGCGCCGTGCGTGGTGCCGACGCCTCCTGGAACCCGGCCCACAGCCCCGCCGAGTTGACCCGTGCGGTCCACGACAATCTGCGCAACCTGGGCGTGGAGGTCCTGGACGTGGTCAACCTGCGGGTGTGGGGCGACCTGCATTCGCCCACGGAAGATTCCATTGAGGAATCGTTCACGACACTGGCCGAGCTGCAGCGCCAGGGCCTCATCCGTCACCTGGGGCTAAGCAACGTCACGGCCGCGCAGGTCCAGCAGGCCCAAGGCATTGCCCAGGTGGTTTGTGTGCAAAACCACTACAACCTGACCCATCGCGACGACGAACACCTTATCGCTGACCTGGGCCGGCAGGGCATCGCCTACGTGCCGTTCTTTCCCTTGGGCGGCTTCACGCCGCTGCAATCGGAAACCCTTTCCAGCGTGGCGGCGCGTTTGCAGGCGTCACCGCTGTGCGTGGCCCTGGCGTGGTTGCTGCAACGTGCGCCGAATCTCTTGCTGATCCCCGGTACATCGTCCCTGGCGCACCTGCGGGAAAACCTCTCGGCGAGTGAGCTGAAGATCCCTGCGCCGCTGCTCGCCGAGTTGGACGCATTGGTTTAGGCCGCCTGGAAAACCAACGTCTCGCCATCTTCCGGTATCAACAACCGGCCTCCGACACCGGCCTGCGCTGCGGCTGCGGCGAGGGCTTTGCGGGTCGTCGGGCAGTGGCTGATCGCTTCCAGGTGATTGGCCACCACGGTCCCGTGGGACAAACGGGTGAATGCCAGCGTCTCGTCGATGCCCATGATGATGTCGCCGCCAATGTCGAACCGTGCCCCGCCTGCCGGAACCACGCTGACCTGGGGCTGGTGTCGCAAGACGAATTCGCACACGGTGGGGGTGAGCACGGTGTCGCCGGTGAGGTAGACACTCGGTTCGCCGGGCAGCTCGATCAGGTAGCCCACGCCATGCTCCATCAACTTGCCCACCAGGCCCCGCCCATGGGTGCATCGGACGGCGCGGAGGGTGCCGCCCAAAAAGGCGTTGGGTTGGTCATGCGCCTGGACCTGTGTCTGGACATTCAAGCCACGCTTGGCGAGGTACGGGGCGTCATGGGCGGTGCAGATGACCGGAATCTGTTTTTCCCTCAGCCACCGCTTGGCTGCTCGGTCCAGATGATCGAAATGGCCTTTCTGGCAGTGGGTGATCAGGCAGTGGGTGACGGTCTCGAGGGCCAGCGCGGTTGAGGCCGGAAGCTCCACCAGCGGATTGCGCTGCGTGGCCCCAAACAGGCGAAGCGGTGGCAGCGTACCCTTGCCGGCCAGCATCGGGTCGACGAGCACGCGATACGGGCCGAATTCAAGAATGATCGTGGCATTGCGGATCTGTTGGATGTTCATGAGGCGTTCCTGTTGAGCGAGCGCTTCATGGTGCCGATCCGCTCTCGTAGGCATAATGGCCGGATCTGACATATTTGATTCGTTTCAAGCCATGACCAAACAACTTCGAATCGGTCTGCTCCTGTTTCCCGGCTGCATGCCTGCGGGCCTGTTCGCTTTCGCCGATCTGCTGCATGCCGCCAACCGCAGGAGAGGGCGGGCGCTGTTCGAGGCGCGCTACGTCGCGTTGCAGGCCGGCCCGGTGGTGTGCGCCCATGGTGTGACCCTGCATGGGGAAGCGGCCTTGGACAGCACCGGGCTGGATGCCGTGCTGGTTCCTGGTTTCTGGGCCGAATCGGCCGAGCAGGTGAATGCCGTCCTGCGCGAGCAGACAGCCCTCGTGAGCGCGTTATCGAAGCCTGCCCGATCATGGCAGCTCTGGTCCTATTGCACCGGTGTCTGCTTGTTGGCCGCCGCCGGCCGCTTGGACGGGCAGGGCGCGACGGTGACCTGGTGGCTGGCGCAAGCGATGCAGCAGCAGTATCGAAACGTCCTTTGGCAAAGCGAGCGGAACTGCGTTTTCAACCCGCGCACGGCGACCGCGTCTGGGGTGAACGGTTACCTGCCCATCGCCGAAAAACTCATTGAACGCAGCGTCAGCAGCGAGGTGCTGCGCGATATAACCCGGCTCATGGTGCTGCCGCGCCCGGCCATTCCCCATGCGGCGTTCCAGGGCAGCGCGCTGATGGAGCAACCCAGCGGGTGGTTGCGGCAGTTGCATGGGTTGATCGAACAGATGCCGGCCGAGCGGATCACCGTCCAGGCCCTGGCAAGCCGGCTGGCGGTGTCCGAGCGCACCTTGGCCCGCAAGGTCAGCCGTGAGACGGGGCAGGCCGTCGCGGCCTACGCCCGGCGCATCAAGTTGAACCAGGTCAGCGAGCGTCTGACGTTGACCACGCTGCCCCTCGCCAGCATTGGCGCCGAGCTGGGTTTCAGCAGCAGCTCCAACTTGCAGCGCATGTTCAAGGCGCTGACCGGGCTGACGCCGATGGAATACCGGCGCAAGTTCGGGCGGGTATGACGCCGGTCAACCCGGCGTCTTGTCGGTTTCGTTGCGATGGTGTTCCGGCCAGCTGTCGACGGGGTGGGCACGGTCTTCGTTGAACATCTCCGTGAGCAGCGCGTTGGCGCGTCGGTAGGCGTCGTGGCGGAACTTGAGGTCGTCTTCCGGCTGGGCGACGATTTCCTCCAGCATCTTGAGGTTCAGCCGGCGGAACTGATCCGCCCGCTCACGCGCTTCGTAAGCCCCGACACCCATGTGCTCCAGCGCACTGCGACCCAATGACAGCGCGCTCTCGAAGGTTTCCCGCTCGGCGGCTTCCACGCCCATCTGTCGCAGGGTGATGAGGTGCCCCATGTCCCGCGCCCGCACGATCAGTTGCAACGCGGGGAAATGCTCCTGGGCCAGCCGCGTCAGTGCCAGGTTGTCGTCCTGATTGTCGATGGCGTTGATCAACACCACCGCTTGGGCCGCGCCGGCCGCATGCAGCAGGTCGAGGCGGGTGGCATCGCCATAAAAGACTTTCACGCCGAATTTACGCAGCGTCTCGATGTTGTCAGGGTCGTGATCCAATACCACCACCTCGACGCCGCAAGACATCAACAGGCGTCCGGCGATCTGCCCGAAACGCCCGAACCCGGCGATGATCACCCGTGGATTCTGCTGGTCGACGAGGTCGGATTCGCGTTTGTTTTTCTTGGCGACGGACTCGAACCGATCCAGCAACACGATCAGCAAGGGCGTCAGGCACATGGACAGGGCTACCGCCAGGGTCAGGCTCTTGCCCCATTGATCGGTCAAGATGCCGGCCACGGTCGCCGCGCCAAACACCACGAAGGCGAATTCGCTGCCCTGGCCCAGCAACACCGCCTGCCAGGAGCGCTGACCGGCGGGGACGTTGAGGAACCGGCCCGCCATCTTGATCACCAGCAACTTGATCAGGATGAAACCCAGGGTCAGGGTGATGACTTTCAGCGGTGCGTCGATCAGCGTGCCGAAATCGATCGACATGCCGACGCCGATGAAAAACAGACCCAGCAGCAGGCCCTTGAACGGCTCGATGTCGCTCTCCAGGGCATGGCGGTATTCCGAGCTTGCCAGCAACACCCCGGCGAGGAACGCGCCCATGGCCATCGACAACCCGGCTTCTTCCAGCAGAAAGCCGAAGCCGAACACCAGGAAAAGCGCGACGGCACTGAAGATCTCCCGCAAGCCTGAGCGTGCCGCGAAGCGCAGCAGTGGTCGCGTCACGTAGCGTCCCAACAGCACGACGATGGCGATGGCGGCGACGATTTTGCCAATCGATATCAACAGTGCGCTGCCCGAAGGCGTGTCGCCGTGGGCCGACAACAACGGGATCATCGCCACCAGCGGAATCGCCGCGATGTCCTGGAACAGCAGCACGGCAAAGCTGCTGCGGCCAACGGCGGTGGCGGTCAGGTTGCGTTCGCTCATGGCCTGCATGGCAATGGCCGTGGAGGACAGGCTCAACGTCAGGCCGACCAGCAGCGCGGCCGTCCAGTTCAGGCCCAGGGCCGTGCAGAACAAACCAATGGCAGCGCCACAGGCGAGCATCTGCAGGGCACCGCCCCCAAACACCATCCGGCGCAGGGCCCAGAGCCGTTTGGGGTCGAGTTCCAGGCCAATGATGAACAGCATCAAGACCACGCCGATTTCAGCGAACTCCAGGATGGCCTTCACATCGGTGATCAGCTTCAGCCCCCACGGGCCGATGGCGCACCCGGCCAGCAGGTAACCCAATACCGGGCCCAGGCCAAACCGAACCGCAATCGGTACGATCAACGCCGCCGAGCCCAGGTAGATGAGCATTTCAATCAGGCTGTGGGTCTCCATGTCAGTCTTCCTTCCAGGTGGCCAGGCGAGTGGCATAGTGTTCGATTTGCGCGTGTCGGGCATCAGCGGCGGCGGCATAGGCGCCATGCACGACGACCGGTTCCAGCCAGCGCATGCCGCAGTAGATGGCCGTGGCATGGAGGGGTTGGGCCAGCGTCGCGAAACCTGGGTAGTCACCGATCTGGAAATGCGCCTGATCGCCACCGGTGGTAACCGCCCACAGCAGTTTCTTGTCCTTGAGGACCGTGGCGTCTTTGCCATAGGCCCAGCCGTGGGTGAAGACTTTATCGATCCACAGTTTCAGCAGGGGTGGAGTGCTGTACCAGTACATCGGGTGCTGGAGGACGACAAGTTCTGCTTGCTCCACCGCTCGCTGTTCCGCCTCGACGTCGATATCGAAGTTGGGGTAAAGCGCATAGAGCGAGCGTATGACCACGTCCGGGTTGGTCGACACTCGCTCGAGCATCTGCTGGTTGACCCGAGACTTGTCGGGGTAGGGGTGCGCATAAATGATAAGAATCATCGGTGAATTCCTTGGTTTGGCTCCGTCGATTCTTGTCTGTCGTGGGCGCGAACGAGGGCACTGGGTCTAACGATACAAACAAGAGCGCCTTCCCAGAACAGGGTCCAGGCCGGAAAAACCGGACATCCTACCGAGGAAGGCGCTGATTGTTTAGCGCGGATCTGTACATCGGAGCTTTCAGCCCAGCGGCAACGAGATCCTGGCCTCCAATCCGCCGTTCTTTCGATTCCTCAGCGTCAGCGTGCCGCCATGCTCCAGCACCGTCGCCCGGGCCGCCGACAGGCCCAACCCGACGCCGCCGGTGTGCTTGTTGCGAGAACCTTCGAGGCGAAAGAATGGCGTGAAGACCTGCTCAAGGTGTTGGGCGGCAATGCCCGGCCCTCGGTCCAGGACGTGAATGTCCACCCGGTGGGCGTCGGCTTGGAGTCGAACCGTCGGCGTGCCGCCATATTTGATCGCGTTGTCGATCAGGTTGACCAAGGCGCGCTTGATGCCGATGGGACGACCGACGTACACGACGCGCTGGGTGCCTTGGAACCCGACCTCGGTGCCGGCGTCCTTGAGGTCATCGACGATGGTGTGCAGCAGCTCGGCCAGGTCGAACGCGGTGGCATGTTCAAGCCGGGCATCGTCGCGGAAGAATTCCAGGGCGCAATTGACCATCGCCTGCATTTCGTCCACGTCCCTGAACAAGCGCGATTGCTGCTCGGTATCCTCGATGAACTCCCCCCGCAGGCGCATGCGGGTCAACGGCGCGCGCAAGTCATGGGAGATAGCGGCGAGCATCTGCGTGCGGTCCTGTAGAAAGTGCTTGAGCTGGGCCTGCATGGCATTGAACGCGAGGATCGCCTGGCGAATTTCGTGGGGACCGATGACCGGAAGCGGTGGCGCCTGGTGGTCGACGCCGAAGCGCCGGGCGCCTTCGGCGAAACGTTCCAGCGGGGCGGCCAGGTGCCGTGTGGCGATCAGCGCGACGATCAACGTCGAGAGCAGGATCAGGGCGATGATGATCCCGTTGCGCGCCCATTCCTCTAGCCCCCAACTGCGCGAGGGCACGGAGAAGATCACCCACGAATGGTCGGCCAATTCGATGATCACCGCGTAGCGTGCGTCGGGTTGATTGGCTGGCCAGTCGCCCGGTTCGTAGGCTTCGATCCTGGCGTCCGGCCGCCCCAACTGCTGACGCAGTAACGCCGAGCCTTCACTGAACGCCGGGTCGTCGATCTCCGGCAACCGCGCGTCTTCATGCCGTTGCAGCCATTGTGCGTTGAACGCCTGGTCGCTGGCGGCCCTGGCAATCGCGGGGCGTTGTGCCGGGGCGACGGAGTCGATGATGCGGGTGATGGCGGCGGCCTTCTCCATCAGGCCGGTTTCCATCAGGGGAGGGCGCGCCCAGGCACCGGCCAGCAGGCTGAACAGCTCATGAAGGGCCAGCAAGGTCAGCATGGCAATCATGGTGGTCAGGGCGATCCAGCGCGCCACCGTGTCCCGTGGTCGATGAGTGCCCGAGCGCGAGGGCTTCATCGCTTCACCACGTGGGGGCTGAACAGATAGCCGCTGTTGCGCACCGTGCGGATCATCGACGCACCGGTGATGTCGGTCTCCAACTTGCGCCGCAGGCGACTGACCTGGACGTCGATGCTGCGATCGAACGCCTCGAACGCTTCGCCGCGGGCCAGGTCCAGCAACTGCTGGCGGGTCAGCACCCGGCGCGGATGTTCGGCAAACACCAGCAGCAGTTCGAACTCTCCGCTGGACAACGGGATCATGACTTTGTCCGGTGAGCGCAGTTCGCGCCGGGTGACGTCCAGCTGCCAGTTTTCGAACTCCAGGATGGGCCGGGAGGCGTCGCTGGACGCGCCCCTGGCTTCACCGGTACGCCGCAGCACCGAACGCACCCGGGCCAACAGTTCCCGAGCGTCGAACGGCTTGGTCAGGTAATCGTCCGCCCCCAACTCCAGCCCGACGACGCGGTCGCTCAACTCGCCCATTGCGGTGAGCATGATGATCCCGACCGTGTGCTCGGCCCGCAGCCGTTGGCACAGCACCAGGCCGTTGTCCCCCGGCAGCATGACGTCGAGGATGATCAGGTCCGGCACCCGCCGTTCCACCGCCTGCCACAGGGCATTGCCGTCGGCGGCCACATCCACGCTGTAGCCATGTTGTTCGAGGAATTTGCGCAAGAGGGCGAGGACTTCGAGGTCATCGTCCACCAGTAGTAAATGGCTCACGGTGGGCACGCAGGGTAATGAATACAGGGGGAATACTAGGGTCAATCCAGCGCCTGCGTCATATATTTCAACCCGGTAATAAAGTTGCCGGCGGGCAAGATTCTGGAAATCCGCAGGCAAAAAAACGACGGCAGGATGGCCTCGATGTCGGTCAGTTGAACAACCAGCCAACACCGAACCCTGTGGCGAGGGGATTTATCCCCGCCGGGTTGCGAAGGGACCCTCAAACCAGACATCCCAGCGTGTCCGGTTCGTTGAGTCGACAGTTTTGGGGCTGCTTCGCAACCCAGCGGGGATAAATCCCCTCGCCACAAGCGCTGTGTCTGGCACCGTTTCTTAGCTGATTGGCAGCATCCCATTCCTCGCCGAGATGACCCTGTATGCCGATCACCAAGTCCGCTCCGCTGTTCGTTCGATCCACCGTCGTGGTTGTATGGGCGGCACTCGCCAGTGGTTGCTCCAGCACGCCCGCTGCAAAACCGGGCGTGTGCGAGCGCGCGACCTATACCGTTTACGATCCAGCAGAACCGGTCAATCGTGGCATCTTCGCGTTCAACCGAACCGTGGATGACTATGCGCTGGCGCCTGTCGCCCGTGGTTATCTCAAGCTTCCGGAGATGTTCCAGGCCGGCGTCCACAACTTCGTGGCGAACTTCGGCGAGCCCAAGGTGTTCATCAACGATCTGCTGCAAGGCAATGCCCAACGTTCGGTCAACACACTGGGCCGTTTCGTCATCAACACCACGGCGGGCATCGTCGGGCTGATCGACGTGTCGGGCAAGCTGGGCATCGAGCGCCACAACGCCGATTTCGGCCAGACCTTTGGCGTCTGGAACGTCGCCCCCGGGCCGATCGTGGAACTGCCGTTGCTGGGCAGCGCCAACCTGAGGGACGCGACGGGCAAGGTACTGAGTTTTGCGATCGACCCGTTCGGCGACAACAGCAGTACTGTCGACACCCTGGGCACGATCAACACCGTCGGCGGCGTTGTCGATGGCCGTGCCGAGGCATTGCCTCTGACAGACGCGTTGCGGGCCGAGCCTGATGACTACGCGGCGCTTCGCGATGCCACGGCGCAGCGGCGTGCCGATCTCGTCGCGCAGGGCAAATTGGGGGCGGTGTTGGGCGAGGACCCGCAGTGCCAGGATGGAGGCGCTGCCGATGAGTAACCAGGCGCTGGTCTTGCATCGACGGATAAAGCATCTCGGCCGGGAGACGTTGCAGTGCCGTGAAGTTGAGCTGCGGCTGACCGAGGATGGCCAGCATGTGCTGCTTAGTCGCTACGTCGAGTTGTACCGCCACGAGAAGGCTGGCGAGTGTACGGTTCGTCATTACCGGGTGCCGCTGGCGGGCATGATTCGCTGGATGGTTGATCACGCAGAGGAGGCGAGTGCCTAGTCGCGTTCAATACCGCAGGTCGTAGAGCACCGGGTAATGATCGCTGCGCAATGCCTGTCCCCGAAAAATGCGCAGCACTTCATCGTGCCCCCGCACCTTGAGTTCATCGGCATTGCGAATCACCTGGCGATCATGAAGCCAGGACTTCTTGATCTGCACCGCAGCATCGCAATAACCACGTGCTTCCACGCCCTCATGGACGTAGGCATAGTCCAGCTGTGAGGGGATGGCGAAATTGCCGTAGCCCAGGTCACCGCCCAGGAGGCTGGAGACGTACTGGTCGACAGGTGTATAGAAGCGACTCACTTCGTCCAGCTTCTTGTATTCTTTTCTTGCCTGGGTTTCGGTGGAGCGGATGGTGACGTGCGTGAACCCGCTGCCTTCGGGGAACACCGCGTTCATCCGGGTTGCGCCACGGTAGGCGGAGATGGTCTTGGGGGCCGAACTGTAGGGGGTGTTGAGGTCGCCACCGAAAAAAACCAGGCGTTGAAAGTCGCCCTCGTGGATGGAACCGAGTTCCTGCATGTCACCCAGTATCTGCGGCCAGGCGTTCCTGGACGCGTTGGCATGGCAGAAGGCGAATGTATTGCCTTGATCGTCGGTCAGTAACAAGGTGGCGCGCCTGGCCTCGGGGCCCAGCGGCCAAATGTAGCGTTCCCGGAATTCATTGGCCCTGTCCGTGCGCACAAACACCATCGAACCCAGCGTGGTGCTTTTGCGTACGCCACCGTCCTGGTCGAGGGATGACTTGAGGCTATATTGCTGGCTCAGGTCATTGACCAGTCGATCATTGGGGTTGCCGGTGCTGCCCACTTCAAACAGGGCGACAATGTCCGGGTCGTCCTGCTGCAGGACGCATTTGAGCGTGGCCAGTTTTTCCTGGTAGGCATCGCTCATCTTGCCGCCGGCCTGATTGTTCAGGTGCTGGGTATTCCAGATCAGGATTTTGCATTTGGCCACGGCGTCCGCTCCATGAATGCTGCGCCGCAGCAGTATAGATCAAGGTGCCGCGGTAGCGAGCAAGGCCCTGAAAAGCGCTTCGTTCGACCGGTTGGCGGGTTTTTTCCTGCTTGCGGGCCAACTGCTAGACTTTATCGTCCAGTCCTTTGCGGAGAAGCGCAATGAACAATAAAAACAGGATTTGCCTCTGGTACGACGGCACCGCCCAGGAGGCTGCGCAGTTCTACGCCAAAACGTTTCCCGACAGCGCCGTGAACGCCGTCTACCTTGCCCCGAGCGATTATCCGTCGGGCAAGGAGGGCGATGTGATCACCGTGGATTTCACGGTCATCGGCATCCCATGCATCGGCCTCAACGGCGGGCCGGTGTTCAAGCACAACGAGGCCTTTTCATTCCAGATTGCAACTCAAGACCAGGCCGAAACGGACCGCTTGTGGAACGCGATCATCGAAAACGGCGGTGAGGCAAGCGCTTGTGGCTGGTGCAAGGACAAGTGGGGGGTGTCGTGGCAGATCAGCCCTCGCGTGCTGCTTGAAGCGGTCGCCAGTCCCGATAAAGCCGCCGCCAAGCGCGCTTTCGAGGCCATGATGACCATGACCAAGATCGACATTGCGGCGATTGAGGCGGCGGTGAAAGGCTAGCCGGAGCACCCGTGGAAGCTTGCTTGCGACAGCGCCGGGTCAAGCTGACCTACAGGGCTGCTTCAGGCAACCGGGCAATCACCTTGATCTCGAATTGGAAACCATACAGCCATGTCACGCCCACCGCCGTCAGTGTCGGATGCGGCGCGTTGCCCCAGAACTCGGGCACGACGCTCCAGACCCGTTCGAAGATCGACTCGGGATCGACCATGAACACCGTGACGTCCACCACATCGTCAAAGCTGCAATCGGCTGCGGCGAGGATTGCCTTCAGGTTGTTGAACGCCAGCCGCACTTGAGCTTCCAGGTCGGGTTCCGGGGAACCGTCGGCGGTGCTGCCGACTTGCCCCGATACGAACAGCAAACCATTGGAGCGAATCGCCGGTGAATAGCGATTGCGCTCATAGAGTGCCTGGCGTCCAGGCGGGAAAACCACATCGCGCTGTGTCATGAATAGCTCCATCAAAAAGTGGGTTCCAAACGATGAACTCACTCTAGGGGCTTGTGTCCAGCCGATAAACGGGCAACCTTGGCGATCACTGTTTGTAGAATCCAAACAATCGGATCGTCACCCGAGGCAGAAATGGACCGTTTTGATGCGATGCAAGCGTTCGTCCGAGTCGTGGAGGCAGGCAGCTTCACCAAGGCGGCCGAGACCCTGCACATGAGTAAGACCACCGTGACCCAGCTGGTGCAGCAGCTTGAGGCACGGTTGCGGGTCAAGTTGCTCAATCGCACCACGCGCAAAGTCAATGTCACCGCCGACGGCGCCATCTATTACGAACGGGTGATCCGTCTGCTCGCCGACATGGATGACGCCGAGAGCAGTGTCTCCAGCGCCCGGGCGTTGCCTCGCGGTCGTCTGCGGGTGGACGTGCCGAGCCCGCTGGCGGCCCTGATCCTGGTGCCGGCCTTGCCGGGGTTCTATGAGCGGTATCCGGACATCCAGATCGACATGGGCGTCAGCGACCGCATGGTCGACATCATCGATGAAAACGTCGATTGCGTGGTGCGTGGCGGTGAGCTGACGGATCAGTCGCTGGTCGCCCGGCGTGTCGGCGACCTTGCCCTTGGGGTCTTCGCCGCCCCGAGTTACCTGGCACGGTTCGGCTTGCCCGCACATCCGCGGGAGCTGGAAGACTCACACCATCGCACCGTGGGTTTCCTGTGGGCTCGCACCGGTAGAGCCTTGCCCTATGCCATGCGCCGAGACCATGAGCTGCTCCACGTCAAAGGACGCTATGCCCTGGCCATCGACGATGGCAACGCCTACCTCGCGGCCGGTCTGGCGGGGCTGGGGGTGCTCTGGTTGCCCGAGTACATGTCCCGGCGTCACCAGGCGCAAGGCGAGTTGGTGCCGTTGTTCGAAGACTGGCACCTCGACCCGATGCCGCTCTACGTGGCCTACCCTCCGAACCGCCACGTCAATGCCAAGCTGCGGGTGTTCATCGACTGGGTCGTGGCGCTGATGGCGCAGCATGCGCCGGTCGTTGGCAAGGGAAGGGCGCAATGATCGCCGAAGGACTCGCTGTGCTGCTGGGCTACACGATGTATCTGCTGCCAGGCCTCGTGCTCTTTGGCCTCTGGTTGGCGTTGACGCCCAAGACCCAGACCGTGTTGCGTATCGTGATTCTGTTATTGGCATTCGTGTTGATGCGCGATGCGATGACGCCCCTGGGCATGTGGGCCCTGAACGACGATCTGCGGATCGGCTTCCTGGGCAATCCGTTCGTCCTGGCCATGCTGGGGGTTTCGTCTCTGGGATTGGTCGCGGTACTCGCTCGGCTGTTGCCGGATTTATGGTCATTGGTCGTGCTATTCAAAGGTCACCGTCTGACTGGCCTGGCCGTGGGCATCGCCGTGGGTTGCCTCATCGGTTTGCCCCTGCGGTTTTATCAGGACGCTGGGACGGCGATGTCCGGTGGCTGGACCTGGATGCTCGGCATGGCGGTGCTGGCCTATGGCGCCAACGCGCTGGAGGAGGTGCTGTTTCGTGGGTTCTTGCAGGGATACCTTGAGCGACATGTCGGCGCGCTGCGAGCCGCCTTGAGCAGTGCCATGGCGTTTGCGGCGTTGCATGCCTTTCTCGCCTTGAGTGTGACCCAGCTCGGCTGGCCCGTGCTGCTCTTCACGTTGATGGAGGGCTTGGCCTGCGGGCTGGTTCGCATGCGTTATGGGGTGCTGGCATCGACGGCGACGCATGGGACGGCGATCTGGCTGATTGCGGTGCCGATGGTGGGTTAAATGAGTTAAACCAGGCATGGATTGGAGCGGTCGAAGGTTTTACCTCGACTACTCGGCGACAGGGGAGATTTAGCATGGACCGAATCATCGGCGGATGCCTGTGCGGTAACGTTCGTATCGAGGCCGCGGGGCGCCCGTATCGCGTCGGCCTTTGTCACTGCCTCGACTGCCGCAAGCATCATGGGGCACTGTTCTACGCGGCTGCCGTGTTCCCCCAGGACGCGGTGACGATCGAGGGTAAAACCCGGGACTACGCCGGGCGATTTTTCTGCCCTCGCTGTGGCTCGTCACTGTTTGCCCGCTCTGGCGACGAAATCGAAGTGCACCTGGGGGCCCTGGACGCTCCCGATCAACTGATGCCGACCTATGAATGCTGGACCGTACGCCGCGAGTCCTGGTTGCCGGCGTTCCCGTTCGCCCGATGCTATGCCCATGATCGTGAGGGTACGGGGCGGTCTGAGGAATAGATGCAAGGTGTTCCACCGTCATCGCGAGCAAGCTCGCTCCCACAGTTGATCCGGGATGACGCCATGTCTGGAGTCACAACCGACCCCCTGTGGGAGCGAGCTTGCTCGCGATGACGACAGCCCATTCAACACCCATGCAAGCAGGCCCGCCGCTTTCGCGAGCAGGCCCCTCACAACCGATCCAGGTTTTACTCCTTGAGGAATGTCAGCAGATCCTGGTTCAGCCGGTCCTTGTGCGTCTCGGTCAGGCCGTGCGGTGCGCCAGGGTAGACGATCAGGCGAGCGCCCTTGATCAGCGCCGCCGAAGCCCGGCCTGCGGCGTCGATCGGTACGATCTGATCGTCATCGCCATGGATGACCAGGGTCGGCACGTCGAACTTCTTCAGGTCGCCACGGAAGTCTGTCGCCGAGAACGCCGCGATCGAGTCATAGGTATTCTTGCTGCCGCCCTGCATGCCCTGTACCCAGAATGCTTGGATCAGCCCCTGGGATGGCTTGGCACCCTTGCGGTTGTAGCCGTAGAACGGGCCCGAGGCGATGTCCAGGTACAACTGCGAACGGTTCTCCAGGGACGCCTTGCGCAGGCCGTCGAACACTTCGATAGGCAAGCCACCGGGGTTGGTGTCTGTCTTGAGCATCAGCGGCGGAACCGAGGAAACCAGCACGGCTTTCTTCACCCGGCCGGTACCGTGGCGACCAATGTAGCGCGCCACTTCACCGCCTCCCGTCGAGAAGCCCACCAGCGTGACGTCCTTGAGGTCCAGCGCTTCAATCACCGCGGCCAGGTCGTCGGCGTAATGATCCATGTCGTTGCCTTCCCACGGCTGGCTGGAGCGACCATGGCCGCGACGGTCGTGAGCAATCACGCGATAGCCCTTCGACGCGAGGAACATCATCTGGCCTTCCCAGCTGTCGGAGTCCAGCGGCCAGCCGTGGCTGAAGGTCACGACCTGGCCATCACGCGGGCCCCAGTCCTTGTAATACAGCTGCACGCCATCTCGGGTGGTGATGTAGCTGGCGGATTGGATCACGCTGCCGACAGCAGAAACGCTTGCAGCGGCCTGGACCGGCGATGCGGCCTCGGCGCTGAGGGTGGCCAATGCCAGGGTTGCGACTGCCAGGGTGCGGTTCAAGGTGTTCATCGTGTCTCTCTCCATAAAGGTCGGTTTGATCTGCGGCGATCGTCATCGATCGCGTTGGTGGGCAGATTAGAGAGAGAGGCCGACGACGAGAACGGCGCGGGCATCGATAGCAACTATGGGAAAATCCGATAGCTGCGTTTCGTTTCGGTTGTGATGTGTACCTACGCCCCTGTGATGATGCGTTGAACCTCAGGGGATCGATTGGATTCATGTGGACTGCGTCACCTGTCAGGCAAGTGTTTGGGTCTATGCTTACCTTGTCCTCTTGAACCAGGCCCACCCATGCATGAACACCGAACAGTCCGCAGGGAGTACGCGTGAGACATTCGATACCGGCTGCAGCGCTGCTTTGCCTATTGTTCGGCACGGTTGTCAGGGCCGAGCCGTATCAGATCGTCACCGAAGAATGGGCACCGTACAACTACCAGGAAAACAACCAGCTCACCGGCATGACCACCGAGATCGTCCGGGCCATCATGGCGCTGACCGGGGATGATTTCGAGGTGTTGCTGCAACCCAGCATGCGTGCCACCCAAATACTCAAGCACCGCCCCAAGACCATCATGTATTCCCTGTTTCGCACGCCGGAACGCGAGTCGTTGTACAAATGGGTCGGGCCGATCGTGGAAGAATCCATCCACCCTTATCAACTGGCCAATACGCCCCCGCTGAACACCCTGGAACAACTCCTGAACGCACCGCAGATCACCACGCGCCACGCCGGGCTGGTGCCCCAGAGGCTGCAGTCGCTGGGCTTCGATAACCTGGACAAAAGCGCCACCGAGAGCAAGCTGCTCTACCGCATGCTGCTGGCCGGACGCACCGGCATCATTGTCGGCGACACCGATGCGGGGGTGGCCTACTACAGCCGCCAATTGAACATCGCCCCCGGTACCTTGCGACGGATTCCTATCGAGCTGTACCGCTCATCGCTGTACATCGCCTTCAGCCCCGACAGTGAAGATGAAGTGGTGGCGGCGTGGGCTCGTGCGCTGGAGCAGTTGCGGCGTTCCGGGGAGTTGGCGCGGATTCAGCGGCGGTATGAGCGGTAGCGGGCGGAGCGGGGCAAGCTCGACTTGCGCGCGTAGCAGGCTGTTGGAGGGTGTAGCTATGCGAGTCAGCACGGAATGCCGTCCTACGGCAACTGATCGTTTTGCAGTAAACCAAAGAAATCTCTGACAACTTTTTAGGGGGGACCATCGCAAACACACCCCTTACGATCTGACCTTGACTCACTGCTTCGCGTAGCACCGACCGCTCCGCTCACCAACGCGGCGTTGAGTTCGTCGGGAGATGAAGTCTTTCAATTGATCGGAGTGGCTGACCTCTGGGTGTAGCGAACCTGGTCATGCCTTGCCTTGGGCCGCTTCCTGGGCGGTACAGGGCTCCATCATGTCGAGGGCGAAATGGCGCAGGCGCCCCATCAATTGAAAGTCATTATCATTTGATATATTCTCGCGACTCCTCCTCGCTTGAGTCGCTTGCGTGTCCAGGCCATCCGATCCTCATTCCACCGACGGCCAGTTCGAGAGCCATTCGAGTGAGCTGCTGCGCTTCCTCACGCGGCAGGTGAAGTGTGCAGAACTGGCGGCCGACCTGCGCCAGGAGACCTGGCTACGCTTTCGTCGGCGCGAATCCGGGAAAGAGATCGGCAATCTTCGTGCTTTCCTCTATCGCATCGCGCGCAACCTGATCATTGACTACCGCCGTCAGCAAAAATCGCGGCCCGTCGAGGAGGAGATATCCATCGAGTTGGTCAGCGCCCAGCCTGGTCCGGAGCGAGCGGCAAGCGACGCCCAGCGCCTGGAGCGACTGCAGCGCGTGGTCCAGGGTTTGCCACCGCATCTGCGCCAGGCGTTGTTGTGGAATCGCCTGGACGGGCTGACCCAGCGTGAGATCGGCGAGCGCCTGGGTGTCTCGGAAAGCATGGCCGGACGTTATATCCTGAAGGCCCTCGAACACTGCCAGCAGCAGATGGACCCGCAGCCGTGAGTCATCCTTCACTTCTCGAACAGGCCCGGCAATGGCAGGTGCTGCTGCATTCTGGCCGCGCCACCGCTGCCGATCGCACTGCCGCGCAGGCTTGGCGCCAGGCGGCGCCCGAGCACGAGCAGGCGTTGCGTGAGGTGGAAGGGCTGTGGTCGTTGCTCGGCCAGATAGAACGTCCGGCCGAGCAACCTCAGGTGCGCGTGATACGTCGCCATCGACTGTGGGCGACTCCGCTGGCCTGCGCCGCGATGTTGTTGCTCGCCCTGTGGCTACCGCGGGGCACCTGGATTGGCCTGTATGCCGACATCAGCACCCAGCCGGGCGAGGTGCGCGAGGTGCGTCTGGCCGATGGTTCGCTGTTGACCCTCAACGGCGATTCGGCGCTGGACTGGCAGTTTGTCGACGGTCACCGCGAGGTCAGGTTGTACCGCGGCGAGGCGGACTTCCAGGTCGCCCATGACCCGGCCCGGCCGTTCATTGTCAGGGCCGGCGAGGCGCGCATTCGCGTCACCGGCACGCGCTTTGATGTGCGTCTGGAGGAGGGCGGTGTCGACCTCGCGGTAAGCGAGGGTCGCGTGTTGGCTTCCAGCGAGGGGCGCGAGCCGCTGCCGGTGGTCGGCGGGCAGCAGGTGCAGTGGCGCGGCGGGTCGCTGCAGGCGCCGCAGGCATTGGATGCGCGCCAGCGCTTGGGCTGGCAGCGCGGCAAGCTGGTATTCCGCGACCAGCCGCTGGAGCAAGTGTTCGCCGAGCTTGAGCGCAGCCAGTCTGCGCGGGTGCTGTTTATCGACGAAGCCGCTCGCGGGCTACAAGTGACCGGCGTGTTCGCCCTTGACGATCCACAGGCGGTGTTGAGTGCTGTGGAAACCACCTTGCCTGTGCGTCTGGTGCGCCTGCCGGGGTTGATTCTGGTCACGTCCCGCCGTTGAGACCACGCCCGTCCCTTCAAAAGAAGAAAATATTCAGGCGGCGATGGTTCAGAAATCATCGCCGCTTTCGTCTTCCGTTCCTGCAAATGCGACTTCTTCGTATTGACAGTCAAGGACATCAGCATGCGGTCGACTTCCTTCCTCGCGGCGCTAGCCGTTCTCCCCCTGGCCATTGCTGCCGCACAGGCGCGGGCTGTCCAGCTCGACGTGCCTGCCCAGCGGCTCGACGCGGCGCTCACCGATTTCGCCGAGCAGGCCGACGTGCGGCTGCTCTATGACGCCGGCCTGACCCGTGGCAGCGCCGTGGTGCCGGCACTCAAGGGCGACTATTCGGTGGTCGACGGCCTGCAGCGGTTGTTGGAGGGCAGCGGCCTGACCTTCCAGGCCGGCAACGACGGCACCATCACCCTGGTGCCACTGCCTGAGCAGGGCGTGCTGGAACTGGGCCCGACCACCATCAGCGGGCTCGCCGAAGGCCGTGTCGACCTGCCGGCCGAGTACGCCGGCGGGGAGGCGGCGCGGGGTGCCCGCATCGGCGTGCTGGGCAACCAGGACATGCAAGATGTGCCCTTCGCCTTCTCCAGCTACACCTCCGAGCTGATTGAAAAGCGCCAGGCGCAGACCCTGGCCGATGTGCTGGCCAGCGATCCGGGCGTGCGTCAGTCGTTCGGCTTCGGCAACTTCTCCCAGGTGTTCGTCGTACGCGGGTTCCAGCTGCTCAGCGACGATATTGCCTTCAACGGGCTGTACGGCATTCTGCCGCGCCAGATCATTTCCACCGAGTCGGTCGAGCGGGTCGAGGTGTTCAAGGGGGCCAACGCCTTCGTTAATGGCGTATCGCCGTCGGGCAGCGGTGTCGGTGGGGCGATCAATGTGGTCTCCAAGCGTGCCGAAGATACCCCCACGCGCAGCGCCACCCTGGACTATGCCAGCGACAGCCGGGTGGGTGGGCACCTCGACCTGGGCCAGCGCTTCGGCGAGGACAACCGCTTCGGCGTGCGGGTGAACCTGGCCCAGCGCGAGGGCGAGACCGCGGTGGACGATGAGCACTCGCGCTTCAGCCTGGCCACCCTCGGTCTGGATTACCGCGGTGACCGTCTGCGGCTGTCTGCGGATATCGGTTACCAGAAGCAACGGGTCAATGAGGGGCGCTCGGTGGTCTACCTCACCACGACGGGACCTACCAGCACCCTCAACGGCAAGACGCCGTCGGCACCCGACGCCGACCACAACTACGCGCAACCCTGGAGTTGGTCGCAGCTCGAAGACACCTATGGCATGTTCAGCGCCGAGTACGACCTGTCGCCCACATGGACTGCCTACCTGAGCGCAGGCGGCAAATACACGCGGGAGAACGGTGTCTACGCCTCCAACTACGTTTACGGCGCGAATGGCGACGCCCGTATCGGCCGCCTCTATTCGCCGCTGGACCAGGAAACCCTGAGCGCCGTCACCGGGCTGCGCGGCGAACTCGCCACCGGGCCGGTCAGCCACAGCATCAACCTGGCCGCCAACGGCATCTGGCAGGAAAAGCGCAACGCGTTCGAGTCCACCGCGGCGGGCAGTCGCGGCTTCGGCAATCTGTATGAGGGCCAGCCCGTCGCCGAGCCGCCGGCCACCAGCGTCTCCGGCGATATCCACGACCCGGACACCACCGCCAAGGTGCAGAACCGTAGCCTGGCGGTGTCCGACACCCTGGGCTTGCTCGGCGACCGCGTGCTGCTGACCCTGGGCGTGCGCCGCCAGTCCATCGGCGCCGACGCCTGGAGCGCGGCCAGCGGTGCCCGTACCTCCAGCTACCAGGAAAGTATCACCACGCCGGCCTATGGCCTGGTGGTCAAGCCCACCGAGTACCTGTCGCTCTATGCCAACCGCGTCGAGTCTCTGCAACAGGGGCCGACCGCGCCGGTCGCCGCGCTCAACAACGGCGAGATGTTCGCGCCCTATCGCTCCAAGCAGACCGAGGTGGGCGCCAAGCTCGACTGGGGCACCTTCGGCGGCAGCCTTAGCCTGTTCCGCATCGAGCAGCCCCAGGGCGTGCTCGGTGGCGACGGCTACTACCGGGTGGATGCCGAGCAGCGCAATCGCGGCGTGGAACTGAGCCTGTTCGGCGAGCCGCTGGACGGCCTGCGCCTGCTGAGCGGCGCCACCTGGACCAAAGCCGAACTGCGCGGCACCGCTGGCGGTCGCGACGACGGCAACCAGGCGGTGGGTGTGCCGAAATTCCAGTTCAACCTGGGCGCCGACTGGGATGTGCCCGGCATGCCCGGGGTGAGCCTGAACGGCCTGCTACTGCGCACCGGCGGCCAGTTCGTTGACAGCGCCAACGAATACAGCATCCCCGCCTGGACCCGCGTCGACCTGGGCGCGCGCTATCGGACGAAAATGGATGGCCGCGGGGTGACCTTCAACGCGATGCTGGAAAACGTCGCCGATGAGAACTACTGGGCCTCGGCCAATGGTGGTTATCTGACCCAGGGGGCACCGCGTACGCTGAAGGTGTCGGCTACTGTTGATTTCTGAGGTTGTTGGCGATTAAAGAGGTGCCGTCGCAAGCTCTGTGAAAACACGCAAAGGCGCTTTCGCCAGACGCTCCGAGAGGCTGCATTGCAGCCTCTCTATTGTTATTGCGCAAGCGTTCAGCCAAGTCACCGGTCAACGAGCGTGATTCCGCCAGATATCAACTGATATGCAAGTAGTTTGCTCGATATCGTTTGCCCCATCGGCTTCCGCTTGTCACCGCCAGGTTGGAGCCACATGAATGGCTAAGTCACAAAAATGGGGCAGACCACGATCATGTGACGGGTCGATCGCAGGTGAATTCAAGATCGTGGTCTGTCCCAGCTTTCTGCTTCGCTGCCTCCAGCATTGGCTTGGATCGGGCAGCGGCCGTGAAGCGCCAACTCGGTTCAAGCTTGGCCATCGCAATAGTCTCCTGCGCCGTACCGCCAACGCCAACGAGCAGGATTTTTGACGAACTTGCCAAGCGGCGCAAATCTGCTCCTCAAAAGAAGTCAGCCCTGCACGCCAGATGCCTGCAGGGCTTTTTTGTTTTACGTGCTTGAACGCTCGCGCACACCGAGTCGCTCACGTTGCCTCGAGCACCAAGGCCGGCTTGAGCGGCGTCGCTTGATAGACCAGCAGTTGCCATTGTTCATCGGTTTTCTGCCACGCCGTGAGCGTTCGGTTATGCAGCTGTTTTCGCAGGCCCCCGGAGGTGACGGTGGCGACCATTTCCCCAAACGCGATCGCCAGTTCACCCACTCGGGTCACTTTGTCGATTTGATGGTTCAGGGTGTGATAGATGAACTCCCGGGAGCGACATTTCTCAAGGTAGCTCTTGAGATCGTCGACCACACCGCTGGCGTGGACGTAGGTCAGGTCCGGGTGGAACAGATAGCTGAAGATATCCAAATGACCGCCGAGCATGGCGGCACTGCGTTGTGCTTCGCAGGTGCGGATCACCAGGTCGATCTGATCGTTATGCGTCATAAGCCGTTCCTCGAGCCGCCGTGACGATAATTTCGATCAGCAGCTTGCCGCCCAGGTCGACGCCGTAACAGGCGCGCTGGGGCCAGTGCTGCGGGTTGTCGCCGATCCAGCGGGCCCAGATTTCATCGACCACGGGTTTGCTGGCCATGTCCGCCAGCAGCACCTGGGCCGACAGCATGCGCGAGGTGTGGGAGCCAAGGCCTTCGAGGCTGGTGCTCAACGCGGCCAGGGCTTGGTGAGTCTGGCCGACGATGTCCAGTGAGATGTCCGCAGAGGTTGCCACGGTGTAGACGACGTTGGCGTAGGCGCAGGAACGGCTACGTCCTGCGTGGCCGCTCGGGACGCGTTCAATTGTCTGCATAGGGGTTTTCATCCAGGTTGAAGTGAGACAGAAGCCAGCATCGATGGGCTTCTGTCATCCGTGATTAAACCGGCTGCGTTGCCTCTTCCGCGGCAATGGCGGCCTGCACGCTTGGGCGTGCTTCGATGCTCGCCATGAACGACGCCAGTTGCGGCCAGTCCTTGACATCAATATTAAAGAACGGGAGCCACTTGAGTACGGTGAACAGGTAGGCATCGGCTAGGCCGAAGGCACCCAGCAGGTAGTCTTTGTCCGCCAGACCCTTGTTCAGGTAGTCCAGGCGCTTGAACAGTTTCTGCCGGAAAATTTCTTTGGCTGACTCAGGAATATCAGCATTGAACAGTGGCGCGCTGCCGCCATGGATTTCCGAGGTGATGAAGTTCAGCAGTTCCTGCAGGCGGGTGCGCTCCCAGGTGCCGTTGGCGGGAGCCAGGGAATTGCCCGGCACCAGGTCGGCCAGGTATTGCACAATGGCCGGGCCTTCGGTCAGCACCTGGCCGTTGTCCAGCACCAGCGCGGCGACGTAACCCTTGGGGTTGAGGTCGCGGAAGTCGTGGCCGTCGGCGGTGGCTTTGGTCTTGTTGTTGACCCGGATCAGCTCGAAGGGCAGGCCCAGTTCACGCAGCACGATATGCGGCGAGAGGGAGCAGGTCATGGGGGCAAAGTACAGTTTCATGGGTATCTCCTTATAAGCGGGCAACGCGTACCCGAACGTGTTGCCGTTCCAGGCCGGAAACGGCTGTGAACCTCGTTCCAGACATATTGGTGTCATGTCATCGATCGGTAAAATTACGATCTTATGCGCCCATCATTAGGTGCTCTTATGTCCATTCAGGCGACTTTCGCTTCGGTACTGCGAACGGTCATCGGGATGTCGTTGCCGAGGGTCGACTTGCGGATTTCATTGAGAAACGCTTGGGCTGAAGGCGTGCGTTCACCGGCGGATGAGCAGACCAGACCGAACTCACGATAGATGGGTTTGCTCAACTCGAACACCCGCATGCCCCGGCGGTCCACCGGCAGGGTAGAGGCCGGCACGATGGAAATGCCCATGCCTTCGCTGATCAAGGCAAACGCCGTGGTCCAGTCGCGCACGGTGATCTTGATGTCCTTGAGCTTGAGGCCTTCGCGTTCGACCAGTGACTGGCCATTGAGGTGGCAACCGCCGGTGGCGAGGATGAACGGTTCTTCCACCAAATCCTTGAGGTCCACGGTGCTGGACGAGGAGCGGCGCGCCAGTTCGTGGTTGGCGGGAACGGCCGCCACCCACGAGTCGCGGCCCAGCAACAGCGCGCCACGGGACGGGCAGGGGTTCATCACCACCCCCAGGTCGATGCTGCTGTTGGCCAGCCATTGTTCGACTTCCTCGTCAGTGCCTTCCAGGGAGACGATCTCTATGCCGGGGTGCAGGCGACTGAAGCTTTGCAGCAGCGGCGGCAGCAGGTTGGCGAACACCGAAGGAAAACTGGCGAGTTTGATCCGACCCAGGTGGCAACCGCGCGAGGCATCCACCAGATTCTGGATCGATTCGAACTCGCCGAGCATGCGCCGCGCGCGGTCGATGATCTGTTGCCCGATGGCGGTCGCGGTGGTCTGGCGGCGGTCGCGCACGAAGACTTTCACCCCCAACGCTTCTTCCATTTGCGTCAGGGCCTGACTGGCGCCCGACTGGGTAATGCCATAGCGCTCGGCGGCGCGGGAAACATTTTCGGCGTCAGCCACGGCGACCAGCAGGCGCCAATGCATCAGGTTCATCATTTCAGTAGTTCCTCTTATGTTCGGCTAATCGAGATTTAATTTTACGAAGCACCCGCACCGCCTCAGGATCGCCCCTGAATACACAGCGAGGTGTTGGAAAGTGGGCAAAACCCTGTCAATGGATCTGGCGGTCAGACCCGCCTCGGCGGCTCCTGTTCTGGTGAGCGTGGCGTTGAGTTCGTTCATGGTCGCGCTGGATGTCACGGCGCTGAACGTGGCGCTGCCGAGCATCGGGCGTGACCTGGCAACGGGGATGGATCGGCTGCAATGGATTGCCGGCGCATACACCCTGGTGTTTGCCAGCCTGCTGTTGTCCTCCGGGGCGCTGAGCGACCGGCTGGGGGCGCGGAAAGTGTTTCTGTTCGCCCTGTTGGTGTTTACCGGCGCGTCGGTGGCCTGCGGCCTGGCGCAAGGCGTGGTCGAGCTGATTGCCGCGCGGGCGATTCAGGGCATCGGTGCTGCGTTGATGCTGCCCAGCTCCATGGCGCTGCTGGTCGAGGCGTATCCCGATACCAAGGCGCGGGCCAAAGCGGTGGCGCTGTGGGGCGGGATCTCGGCGCTGGCGCTGGTGAGCGGGCCAATGCTCGGCGGGCTGCTGGTGGAACTGGTCGACTGGCGGTCGATTTTCTATCTGAACGTGCCGTTCTGCCTGATTGCCCTGGTTTGCTGCGCACTGCGCAGTAGTCGCCTCGCCATTCAGCCGCGTTCGATCGATTGGCCGGGGCAGGTGCTGTCGGCACTGGCGCTGGTGTCGCTGATCTTCGCTCTGATCGAAGGGCCGGTGTGGGGCTGGGGCAACACTTGGGTGATCGCGATGTTGCTGGCGGCGCTGGTTTCGGGCGCAGCGTTCATCTATTCGCAGCGTGCCCAGCGTGAGCCGATGCTGCCGCTGAGTCTGTTCGAATCGAGAACTTTTTCCGCCGCGATTGGCGCCGGGTTTCTGCAAACCCTGGCGTATTACGGCAGCCTGTTCGTCCTGCCATTTGCGTTGCAGGGTCAGGGCCGCACACCGGTGGAGATTGGTCTGGCGATGATCCCGATGACCATTGCCACCGGGGTGATGGCGAGTCTTTCAGGGCGCTTGTCCAACGCCTTCGGTGCCCGTTCGGTCGGCGCCGCCGGCATGCTCAACGGGGCGCTCGGGGCGGCGTTGCTGGCGTTGTATGGAATGGATCGCGTCAGCCTGGTGATCGGCGGGCTGCTGATCGGCCTGGGCGGTGCGACGTTGCCGGTGATCGTCGGCGCTTGTCTGGCGAGTGTGCCGAGCGGCAAGGTCGGCGTTGGCTCCGGGGTACTCAATGCCGCGCGCCAATGTGGCGGGGTCACCGGCATCGCCTTGCTCGGCGCCACCCTCGAAGGGCCGGGGCGCGCCACTGGCGCCTTGTCGATCATAGCCCTGGCGTTCGTTGCCGCCGGCCTGTTGACCGTGTTGCGGCTGTACACCGACGAGGTCGATGTCGTGAGTGAATGCTGACCGGCACGCCGAAGCGCGGCCGGTGAGTGTTGCAATGAAGCGACGTTGCGTTGTCTGCCCCCGTATCGAGCGGGCAGGCAAATGCAACGTTGTCGTTTGGGTCAGGTTGTGAAAGAGCGAATCGGCAAGGCGCCGAAGCACGCTTGCCGAAGGTACAGCCAACTGCGATGTTTCAACCCCAGCGACGTACCGTCCCGGTGTCCAGTCCCAGCAGATCGAGCATGCGGCCAACCGTGTGGTCGACCATGTCTTCGATCGATTGCGGCCGGGCATAAAATGCCGGCACCGGCGGCATTACGATGCCGCCCATTTCACAGACCTGGGTCATGCTGCGCAGGTGCCCCAGGTGCAACGGGGTTTCCCGCACCATCAGAATCAAGGGCCGGCGCTCCTTGAGCGTCACGTCGGCCGCGCGACTGAGCAGGCTCCCGGTGATACCGCTGGAGATTTCCGAAAGGCTTTTGATCGAGCAGGGCGTCACCACCATGCCCAGGGTCTTGAATGAACCGCTGGAGATCGAAGCACCGATGTCTGCCGGATCGTGGACGACGCTGGCAAGGGTTTTGACATCCGCCACTTTCATGTCGAGTTCATGGGCCAGGGTGACTTGCGCCGATTTGGTCATCACCAGATGCGTGGCGATGCCCAGCTCTCGCAGCAGCACCAAAGTGCGCACGCCATAAATCACTCCGCTGGCACCGCTGATGCCGACCACGATGCGTCGTTCAGGGCTGCTCATGGGAGTCCACCGCCGTGTCGAAGGCGCTGACCACCGGCGCTTCGCCCGGCAGACCCAGCTCGCTCCAGCGCTCGCGCACCCGTTCGTAGACCGAAGGACGCAGCAGGGTGCGGGTCGGGAAGTTGCGGATGTTGCGGTAATCCTTGCAGGCGTTGATCAGGGCTTTGGAGCCGAAGAAACGTTTTTCCGGCGGGTTCTGTGCCGGGTCCAGCGGCGAGCCACGGGTGTTGCGCAGAATGTCGATGTCATCGCTCGGCGTGGCGCGGGTGGCCATGGCCCACAGCACCTGATTCATGTCGGTCGGGTCGACGTCCTCGTCCACCGCGACGATCCATTTGGTGATGTACGCACCGCCCGGCACCTGGCCGGCGAGGGCAAGCGCCTGTGCGGCATGTCCGGCGTATTTCTGTTCGAGACTGATGACGATCATTCCGAAGGCGCCGGCAGCGGCGGGCGGGCAGTACACGCCATTGATGCCCTGGATGCCGAGCTTGTCGAGATCGTTCCAGATCTTCGCCGAGCGAATGGTGGAGAAAAACGCGCTCTGCTCGTTCGACGGGAAGTCAGCCATCAGCGCGTTGGTCAGAATCGGTCGGGTACGGTAGTGCAGGGCGGTGACGTCGATCAGCGGGCAGTCGATGTCCTTGTAGCCGTAGTAGCCGGTGAACTCACCGAAAGGCCCTTCTTCGCGGGTCGAACCCGGACGGATGACACCTTCGATGACAATTTCCGCCGCGGCCGGGATCAGCAGGTCGGAGTTTTTCGCGCGCACCACTTCAACCGGTTTGCCTTTGATACCACCGGCAAAATCGTACTCGCTGACGCCCGGCGGCAACGATTGCGAACCCACCACCATCATCAATGGATCGACACCCCAGGCGGCCGCAACGGGCAGCGCTTCACCTCTGGCCCAGGCCTGATGGATATGCCGCAGGGCGTCCTTGCCCGGTGCCAGCGACAGGCCGACCTCGCGCGGCCCCTGGATCATCATTCGATACGTGCCGACGTTGAGGTAGCCGGATTCCAGATCCCGGGTGAACACCGCGTCTGCCGTGCCGGCGTAGGCACCGCCGTCGCGCGGCCAGTGTCTGGGAATCGGCAGGCGGGTCAGGTCGATGTCATTGCCTGTGAGGGTGTTTTGGTAGATCGGCGCGGCTTCGGCGGCGATTTCAAGCGGGGCGATGCTGTGTTTGAGCTTGTCCTTGGTACGCCGGATCAATTCCATGGTCGGCGTGTCCGGGGCCTCTTCGAGGGTGATCGCGGTGCGCGCCACGCTCGGGCCGAAGATGTTCCACAAATGGCGCAGGCCCAGCGGTGAATCCGCTTGGTCGAACAGCACCGCCGGTGAGGCGGGCTGGCGGGCCACCAGGTAAGTGATGGCGCTCATTTCTTCAATCGGGTCGACGGCTTGCGAGACGGTTTGCAGTTCGCCGATTTTCTCGGCCCGTGCCAGCCAGTCGCGCAGGTCGGCAACCGGTTCAATCAATTCGTTCATCTTGAATATCCGCAGGGACTGAATAGAAAAACGGCGGGCGCATGGCTGCGCCCGCCGTCAGAAGATCAACGCTTGTCGATCGAGTACTTTCCAGGCCCCAACAGGCAGAGGAAAAGGAAACCGCCGGCAATGCTCACGTTCTTGAAAAAATGCACGAACAATGTGTGATGAGCAGTCGGGTCGGTGGTGTTCCAGAACGCGTGGCCGATGATCCCGGTGCCGATGGTGTACAGCACGAAGAGCGCTGCGATCGGCCGGGTCCAGAAGCCGAACAGCAGAGCCAGTCCACCAAAGAATTCGACGATGGTGGCGACGATCGCGGTGAACTCCGGAATTGGTGCGTCCACCGATTTGAGGTAGGTCACGAAACTGCCGTGGTCGGTGACGTAGGTGAAACCGAAGTAGCCGTAGAGGATCAGGATCATGATCCGGGCGATAAGAATCATCGCGTCACGTTGGTCATCGAACAGCTGATAGCGTAAGTACATTCCATTGCTCACAAGTCAGATTGGGTAAGGGATGGCTTCGGCGGAGTCCGCTTGCGCCAGATGAACCGCCCGGTCGAACACCTGCGGGTTTACCGCGTTGTCGTGGTTCGGTTCGGCGTCGAAAACGTTGAGCACGTTGCCGGCGGCCAGTTTCGCCATGCGGCTGACCGCCTCGCGCGAAACGCCGGCCAGGTGCGGCGAGCAGATCACGTTGTCGAGGCTCGGCAGGCCGGTGCCGTGTGGCGGTGGCTCCGGCAGGAACACGTCGAGTGCCGCACCGGCGATGCGTTTTTCCACCAGTGCCTGATACAGCGCCTGCTCGTCGACGATGCCGCCACGGGCGGTGTTGATCACGTAGGCATGCGGCTTCATCAGGGCCAGACGTTCGGCGGACAGCAAGCCGAACGTTTCGGCGGTTTTCGGGCAGTGCAGACTGACGTAATCGGCGCTCGCCAATGCGTGTTCCAGAACGGCGACCGGTTCCACTCCCGGTGGCAACTGGCGTGGCGATAGGTACGGGTCGTACACCTTGACCCGCATCCCCAGCGCCACCAGCAACGTGGCGACACGGGCGCCGATCCGTCCGCAACCGACCAGCAGCACTTCGCGACCTTCCAGTTCCGTAGGCAGATAGTCGTAGCGCTGATGCCAGTTGCCGTCGCGCACCAGATGGGTTAGCGCTTCGGTGCGTTTGGCCAGCGATAGCATGAAGCCCAGGGTGTGTTCCGCCACAGCCCGGTGGTTGGCGTTGGCGCAGACCATCACCGGAATTGCCGCCTCGGTCATCGCCGGAATATCCACCGCATCGAAGCCGACGCCGATCCGCGACACCACTTGCAAACCCGGTGTGCGTTGCAGTTCAGCGGTTCCGAAGCGGGTCAGGCCGAGGATCACGCCGTGGACTTCATCGAAGCTTTCGAGCAAGGCCTGGAACTGGCCCTGCTCGATGGTGTTGGCAAACTCCACCACTTCGATGTCGTCACGCTCGCGCAGCATTTGCTTGCCTTCGGCGCCCAGAATATGGGCGATCAGTACGCGCTTCTTGCTCATGCGACATGCTCCTGCAGCACGCTCGGGGCAAAGAACTCACCGTCGTTGACGCCGATGCGGAACATCACCCGCTGGGCTTCGCGCGGCAACTCGGTTGCGCAATGCAGCACCGAACGGTTATCCCAGATCAGCAGGTCATTGGGCTCCCACTGGTAGTTGAAGATCCGCTCCGGCGTCAGGGCGAACGCGAACAGCTCATCGAGCAAGGCCCGACTTTGCTCCTGCGAATAACCGCTGATGCGCGTGGTGTAACCCGGATTGACGTACAGGCTTTCGCGCAGGGTGCGCGGGTGTACGGCAACGGTCGGGTGGGTACTGGCCGGGAAGGTCTGCTCCAGGCGCGCGAAGATTTCCTGGATCGATTCCCCGACATCGTCTTCCTTGACTTTGTAGGTCCAGCGCACGTCGTGTACCGCCTGACGGTTTTTCACACGTTCGTACAGATCCTTCGGCAAATCGTCATACACCGACTGCATGTCCACGAACAACGTGTCGCCGCCTGCTTGCGGCAGCTGTTGTGCGTGGAGCATGGTCAGCGGCAGGGGCTCGGCCAGGTAACTGGAGTCGCTGTGCCACATGTTGCCAAGCTTGCGCGCACCGACAGCGCCGGAGCCGTTGCGGTTGTTGATCACCAGAATGTTCGGGTACGCCGGGTCGTGGTAACTCTTGAGCTTGAACTGTTCGAGGTCGCCGAAGCACGCCGCGAACTGCTGATAGCCTTCACGGGTCAACGTCTGGTTTTTCAGCGCCACCACTTTGCGTTCGTAGACCAGCTCCTGAATGCCACGAATCTCATCCAGCGAAGCCGTGTTGATATCGAAATCCGTCACTGCCGTGACGAAGGTTTCCGCCAGATCCGTTCGCTTCACGTTAAAAGCCTCCTGTACCACGTCAGTCAAACGGCCAGCGCAGGCTGCAGCTGGGCGGCGGTCGGGGCGCAGTCCAGGTGCGCATCGCTGCTCTTGAGCATCAGGCTCAGGTCGAGGATGTCGGCCGGATTGTGGGCGGCGGTGACCGACATGCGCAGGGCTGCCTGACCGCGCGGAACGGTCGGGAAGAACACCACGGAGGTGTAGTGACCCTGTTGCAGCAGGTATTCACCCTTGGCGATCGCGGCTTCTTCGTTACCGATGCGCACGATGCGAATCGGCAGTTCGCTGCCGCTGGTTTCGGTCGGGATCAGGTTGTCGAACAGCTTCATGTTGTTGCGCAACGAGCGTTGCAGTTTGTGCAGTTCCGGCGTGGCATGGATTTCCGCCGACGCCAGTGCTGCGCCCACGGCCGCCATGTTCGGAGCGCAGGAGAAACCGTAGGTGGGTGCATAGCGGCGAATCGAATTTTCGATGTGTTCGGTGCCAAGCATCAACAGACCGCCCGCCGCGCCGTAGCCTTTCCCCAGGGATGCAGCCACGATGGTGTTCTCATCCAGGCCGTCCAGTTGCGAGCGTACGAAACCTTCACCGTGCTGGCCAACCACCGAAATGCCGTGGGCGTCGTCCAGATACACGAACAGACCGTACTTGTCCTGCAGGGCACGCAGCTCGCGAACTGGCGCCGCGCCGCCCATCGAGTAGGCACCGTCACCCACGTAGGCGACTTTGCGACCGCCCTGGCAGAGACGCTCCAGGTGTTCGAGGTCGTTGTGCTCGATCACAATCACGTCGGTTTCTTCGCGCAGAACCGGGATGTGGTACTGCAGAGTCACGTGGGCGAAACGGTCGAAAGCGATCAGCGGTTTTTCGCCGCCGGTGAACAGACCGGCAGCCAGCAGCGGCAGGGCGCCCATGTTGGCGGCGGCCACGGTCGGGAACACCACTACACCGTTCACATCGAACAGCTTGGCGAGGGTGTGTTCCAGGCGTACCAGCGGTTCGGCGGAAAGGCGTGTGCGGGCTACCGAAAAGTGCGTCGACGGGATTTCATCCATCGAGGCCTTGGCGGCGGCGAGCACCTTTGGGTGAGCATCAAGGTTGAGGTAACCGCAGCGGGTGTAGTCGATCACTTCCTTGCCGCTGGTGGCAATTTCGACGCGGCGGTTGTCGAGCACACGACAGGAAACGCCCATCAAACCTTTTTCATACGCTGCGTCGAAATGCGGACGGCTGATTTCAGCCATTCTCGATGCATTGCGAGCTTTGAGTTGAGGCGCTTTTTCGTCCGGGGTGTTGTTGATTTCAAGTGTTTTGTTCACGGCGGTCTCTTCCTTTGAGTGGTCGTTTTCAAGCCTTCGTGGCTCGAAAACGACGCTAGGATCCACGACCGCTGAAACATTTTGCAAAGGACTTCTTGGGTGCTACCTTATGACAAAATCTCATGAGCATTACGAACTCTTATGGTTGCTAAAATTCCCTCTCTCAATGGATTGAAAGCGTTTGAGTCGGCTGCTCGCCATATGAGCTTTACCAAGGCCGCCGAGGAGCTCAATGTCACGCAGACGGCCATCAGCCATCAGATCCGTCGACTCGAAGATGAACTAGGCATTCGCCTGTTTCTGCGGCTCAAGGATGGACTGGCACTGACCACCGAAGGCCATGCATATTTGCCCGGCATTCGCTCGGCGTTTCATGAGTTGCGCTATTCCACAGAAATGTTGCTCGAGTCGACCAATAACACCGCATTGACCATCAGCACCTTGGTTTCCCTTGCGTCCAAATGGCTGTTGCCGCGCCTGGCATCCTTTCAGGATGCATTTCCTAATATTGATGTGCGGGTCACCGCATCGACCGAACTGGTCGACTTCCGCAAGGGCGGCATCGACGCCGCGATCCGCTACGGTTTCGGCGACTGGAAGGGCTTACGGGCGGACTGGCTCATGTCCGACGAGATCTTTCCTGTGTGCAGCCCCAAGCTGCTGACCGGCCCCAACGCTTTGAAAAACCCGGTCGATCTGGCCAAACACACGCTGTTGCAGGTCAGCGGCATGACCAGCAACGACTGGAACATGTGGTTGAGCGCGGCAGGGCAACCGAAGAAACTCGCCGAAGGCACGCGGCTGACCTTCGATCTGGCAATGATGGCGGTGCAGGCTGCCATCGACGGATTGGGGGTGTGCATCGGTCGCTCTACCTACGTCGATGACGATTTGATGGCCGGGAAACTAGTGGCGCCGTTCAACCTCAAGTTGAAGTCTGATCTGGGTTTCTATCTGGTAACGCCGCTGGAAATCGCCAACTCGAAAAAAGTCGTGGCATTCCGCACCTGGCTGATCGATCTGGTGCAGAACGCCGAATCTGCCTCAGCTTCCGAAATCCTTAAATAAGCTTTGCGTTTGGATTGGAAGGTACCAATCCCAAGGTCCGTGTCAATTTCGAGCAGGGCGTGGTATCGCCAAAGCATGCGTACCCACTTCAGTTCAGCACTCTGATCGTCCTCCTGAACGCGCTGCTCCTGGGGCCTGCGAGATTGCACTCCACTCGACCATCCGCCTGCATTCGATCCGATTCGTTCTGACCACCGATTGCATCGGATTTGACCAGCACGCTTTGTAACCATGATCGGCCGAAAGCAGCCTTTGCCGAATGCCCTGCACAATTACTATCCATCAGCCACAACCTGTAAATGCCAAGCTTTCTGTAGGCGCAATTACTCACACCGGAGAAACCCCCACTCCAACCCCGAGGCCGCGACATCCGGTATCCTGCGCCTCTGGAACACCATCCCGGCCCTAGGCGTTCCAATCGTTATCCCGGCCCCTCGAACAGTCTGCAAAGCAACGCAACAGGAGTCATGCATGTTGATAGGACATCGGTTCGAGCGCACCGCGCAGGGTGACCTGCACATCCATTCGCGCAACGTGGTGCAGAGCTTGGTCGTGTTGGTGATAGGGGCGTTGGCCTTTCTCTTGCCGATGGCGTTCGCCGTGTTCGTGATGGTTGACGGGGCCTCGTTGATGGCTGAGGTGGACCCACTGTCCGCTCTATTGATGGTTCTGCTGTGGCTGCTGATTCCTGCCCTTGGCCTGCTGCTGGTGGTGTACACCGGCGTCCACGAGACGTTGGTGTTGTCGCGGGTCGACGGCGAAGGCAAGCGCCTGACCCGAAACTTTTTCGGGCGCCGCGAGCGTGTGCAATCGGCCTTCCGGATCGATGCTGCCAAATCCCTCGAACTGCACCGCCTCCCGCAGGCTGAGCGAGCCCGCACCCAGTTGTGGTTGATACTGCGCGATGGCACCGCGCACCGCCTGACCACCGACAACGTTCCGGTGGTGCCGGGCAGTCAACGCACGGACTTGTGGCTGCGGGAGCTGGCCGACTACCTGGGCGTGGCGCTGCCCACCGAGGTCGTCGAGGGGGCGGCGCCGATTGTGAAGGTGCCCTATAGGCCAACTCCGGCCCCCACCAGCGGCAAGGTGGTAAGGGCAACCCGTCAGCGCCGGGAAAAGGGCGACGCGCCTGCGCCTGAGCCGACCGAAAAGCTGGGCGTTCCCGCGCGTGCCTTGCTCACGCTATTGGGCGCCTTCTTTGCGGTGTTGGAGCTGACTAACGTCATGACCTTGGTGCCGGCCATTTTTACCGGGCGGCTGCGCGTCAGTGGCTTTCGAGCGGGCTCGACGACGTTCTACTGGGCCGAGCAGCCGCTGAGCTTTTCCTTCAACTTGCTGGTGGGTATCGCCGAGGGCCTGATCATCGGCTTTATTGCCTGGGGTTGCCTGCGAGTGGCGATCCAGGGGCGCATGAGCTTCAAGACCTGAAAGCGGTCGATTCGGTCGTCGTTGGGTCGGAAGGTTGAGAGGGCGCGGCTTAACTGAATGTGATTTTTAAACATCTACAGAGGAAATGAGCATGGAACGCCACAATGACAGCAGCGCCTACATCACGACCCCCCAAGCGCTGGAAAGCCTCTACGGCCCCGTCGCGGCACCCTCGATCCTAAAGGAAGTCGACCATATCCATCCGGTTTACCAGCCCTTCATCGAGGCGGCATCCTTTGTGATCCTCGCTTCCTCAGGCCCCGGAGGGCTGGATGCGTCTCCGAGGGGCGACGCGCCGGGGTTCGTTCATGTCCATGACAGCAAGACGCTGTATCTGCCCGACCGCCGCGGCAACAACCGTATCGATTCGCTGCGAAACATCGTCGAGGATCCCCGGGTCGCGTTGCTTTTCCTCGTACCGGGCGTGGGGGAAACCTTGCGCGTGAATGGCACGGCCAGGATATCCATCGAGCCAGCCCTGTTGTCCCGCTTCGCAGTAAAAGGGCAACTCCCTCGAACCGTTCTGGAAGTCACCGTAAGCAGTGTTTATTTCCAGTGCAGCAGGGCAGTGGTCAGGGCGGGGCTATGGGATGTGAAGCGGCACATCGAGCGCCGTGCATTGCCCACGACAGGTGAGGTGTTCAAGCGCATCTGCCCGTCGCAGGTCGATGGCGACGCTTACGACAAGGCACTGCCGGAGCGTGTTGCCAATACGCTTTACTGACGGTTTTTTAACGCGCTTCAATACCCAGGCCCGAGAAACCAAGGAGGCGGACTGAACGCCCATAGGTGATCTCGCGACCCAGGGTTGCGCTCAAGACAAATCATGCAAATCCCTACCCAGCGCAGGCCCAAGCCTGCAGTCCGAAAACAGCACTTTCAATCCCCCTCGCTTTGGACTACAAGCCATCGGACCGACCCTGTAGCTCGGCGCGACAGGGAAGGGACATAACCGCACCAGCGGCCAACGGTTGCCGTCGGACGAGACCTGGAGCCGAAGCACGCCATCCGCCACCGTGGCGCGCATCCAGAAGTCGGTGGGGTCTGCGGTATAAGGGCTGGTCGCCCAGTCAGACTTTTCATCCGTGAGCACGCTGCTGAGCATGGCGTGTCCGTCGCTCAGCTCGATACCGGCCTTGACCCATTGCCGTTCGTTGATCCGGACCATGATGCCGGCTTGGTCGTACAGCGTCTCGAAGGTGCCGCGGATACGGAATTGGCAGGTGAAGCGGGAGGGGGCTTCCAGGCCCAGGAAATGACCACTGTCGTGGATGAAGCCGTAGTGGGTTTCGCGCCAGAAGTCTGTTTCTTTGTCTGTTAGCAGTTCCAGCGTGGTTTCTGTGGGCGTGTAGATCTTCGGTTCATTCAGCCATGAGCCGTTGAGCAGTGCTAATTCCAAAGCAGACCCCTGTCGTAGTGCGGTTAGGACCAAATTGGCGGCTTTTAGGGCCGCTTCGCGTCCCAACGGGGATAAATCCCCTCGCCACAAGAATGGTCAGTGAGATACCGCCAATCCAATGGCTTTTGGGGCGAGATTGCAACTACCCATCGAACTCCGTCTTCAACATCGTCAAAAACGCTTCCCTGGCAGGATGCCGGCCAGCGTTTTCGTGCCAGTAGAAAAGGTTATCGATGCCCGTCAGCTCAGGGAACTCATACCCTATCCAGCCAGCCCCCTGGCGATACTGCTCATAGATCCCACGAGGCACCAGCGAGATGCCGGCGCCGGCACTGACGCAGCCGACGATGGCGCCATAACTGGCGATGCTGATGATCGGTTGCACTTGGTCATGGCGCAGCAACCACTGCTCCAGGGCAAAGCGGTACGGACAGCCCGGGGGCCACATGAAGATGGCCTTGCCTTGCAGGTCTGCGGCGTTGCGCAAAGGGCCGTGGGATTCGGAGGCGATGAGCATCAGGTCTTCGCGGTACATCACCGCGCGCTGGAGCCCCGGCCGTTCCACATCGACCGCCACGATCACACCGTCGAGCCGGTGGTGCTGGGTATCGTCCAGCAACTGCGGCCAAGTCCCCGTGCTCAGTTCCAGCGACACCTGAGGATACTGCGCGTGGTATTTGGCCAACAACTGCGGCAGGCGCCCCGTGGCGCTGGATTCGATGGCGCCAATGCGCAGTGGTCCGCTTGGCGTGTGGCTGGGGTTGACCGCGCGGCGGGCTTCTTCCGTCAGGCCGAGGATTTTTGTCGCGTATCCCAGGAACACCTCGCCCGCCGGGCTGACCCGCAAGCCGCGACCTTCACGAAAAAATAACGGCGTGCCCAACTCCCGCTCCAGAGATTTGAGCCGTGCCGTGATGTTGGACGGTACGCAGTGCAGCACTTCGGCGGCGCGGGCGATGCTGCCGGTGTCGCAGACGGTCTTGAGCATACGCAGTTGGGACAATTCCATAGCTCACCAAAAGTGAATGATTGACTGAGTTTAAGTCACTTGTATTGATGGCGGGTGGTTTTGATACTGCGGTGTAAATCGACCAGACGCTCAGTGCGCAGGAACGCTGTATGGAAACCCGATATGTGCCGTTTGAAGGCTTGAAGAACCCCAGCAGACCCCGCGTAAAAGTGATCCTGGCGACGATGTTCGTGATTCTTTGCTGGGCCTATTCGCCGATTGGTATTCGCATTGGCTTGCAGGCCTATGAACCGGGTCAGTTGGCGTTGGTGCGGTTTCTCATCGCTTCGGTGTGCATGGCCGTCGTCGCGATGGCGAAGGGTATTGCCTGGCCGCGTCTTGGGGATTTGCCATTGCTGGCGGTGTTGGGTTTCTTTGCCGTGAGTCTGCACCACATCGCTCTCAATTACGGTCAGCGGGGTGTCAGTGCCGGGGCGGCCAGTGTCCTGGCCCAGTCCACGCCTTTGTTCAGCACCTTGCTGGCGCATGTTGTCTTCAAGGACAGAGTCGGCGGTTGGCAATGGGGCTGTGTCCTGTGCGGCTTGCTTGGCGCTGCCGTGGTCGTCACGGGGGATCGAGGCTGGGGTGACATGGACGCCCGTGGGCTATTGATCCTGCTGGCGGCACTTTCCTGGAGTGTGTATTTCGCTTTGCAGAAGCACCATACCCATCGCTACGACGGCTTGACCCTGGTTTGTTACACCGTCTGGTCGGGCACAATTCTGTTGTTCATTTTCGCACCGGGCATGTTGGGCGCGGCGCGACAGGCTTCGGCTTCGGTGAACCTGGCGGTGTTGGTTCTGGGTATTTTTCCCAGCGCGCTGGCGTACCTTGCTTGGGCTTACGTGCTGGCCCACAGCGACGTGAGTCGAGCCTCCATGGCACTTTACCTGATACCGCCCACGGCGATGTTGATGGCTTGTCTAGTCCTGGCCGAACGTCCAGCGGCGATGGTGAGTGTTGGGGCGGTTATCGTGTTGGCGAGTGTGCTTGCGTTGAATTTCGAGCCGGCGAGTGTGGCAAAAGCCGGCTGATTCTGTAGTGGATGTGGGCAATGATGTTGGATGGTGTAGCCACACAGACTGTTATTGAACACCGTCCGACGGGCAAATGATCACTTTGGGAAAAATCGAGGAAGTCTCTGACAACTTTTTAAGGTTGGCCTTCGGAAGTGCTGCACTTACGATCTGGCGTTGTCTCAGTGCTCCGTGTGGTATCCGGCACGCTCAGCTTCGTTTTATATCGTGAGGACAGATCGATGCCTGAAACCTTATACGGCAAGGCCGACGAACCGATTTGCCGCTATCGCGACATTTGGCGTTATGATTACGTCAAATGTCGCAATGAGGTCAACGTTATGTCCGCAGCGAAGCAAGCAGGCAAGCCAGCCGTCAAGTCCAAGGAGAAAACAGGGGGAGCGAGAGACGTCACCAGAAAGCCTACAGAGGTGCTGTTGCATGGTCGAAAAAGTGATGAGCGCCTGCTGATTATCCGGTACGCACAGGAAGGCTTTTACCTAAGCGACGTCAGGGACATGCTTTCTACATCCACTCTGTACATGGAGCGCGACCTGGTTCAGCGCATTACAGGAAGATCCGTCAGAACCGTCCAGCGTCTTGCGAAGGAGACCAAGCCAATACGACTGAACCAGCACCAGAGTACGGTTGCTTTCCAGTATGCTCAAACCCTGGAGCACGCCATCAACGTCTTTGGCACCCAGCAGTTGGCTGAGGACTGGCTGAAGAAGCCCTGCAAGTACCTCGACGGTTACGTGCCATTGGAGCTAATCGACAACTCGCTGGGCTTTCAGGCGGTGGAGGATTACCTGACCCGCATTGAACACGGAGTTTATCAATGAGTCCTTTGCCCTGGGACGGCCGATGGCACGCTTGGCGCCTTGACCGCGAGGTCTATAAGGATACGTGGGACAGCGGTATTGGGGCGCAACGAACTGGTGGCCGTTGGAATCCGCCTGGGCGGCGGGTCATCTACGCTTCGGCTGACCCGTCTACGGCCATTTTGGAAGTCGCGGCCCACCTGGGATTCGACGCGTTAGACAGGGTGCCTCATCTACTGACATGTTTTGAAGTGCTGGATTCAGCGCTCATCAAAGTGGTTCAGGCCGAAGACGTACCGAACCCAAACTGGCTTGTTCCGGCTCGACCATCGCCCAATCAGCAGCAGTTTGCTGACGACCTGCTGGCGCAGTATCCCTTTGTACTGATTCCTTCTGCGGTGACTCAGCACTCCTGGAATCTGCTGGTGAGCTGCGATTTGGCGGAGGATCAGTTCAGGCTTGTCTCGCAGGAGCGATTTGGCCTGGATACTCGATTGGTTAAGTGAGCATCAGCCTTATTTTGTAACCTGATAATCCTGGCCCCACACGCGCACGGTGTTGATTTTCTCGTTCAACCCTTCAAACACAAACTTCTGCCGCACGGCCGTCTTCGGCGGAATGGTGACTTCATCCGGGTTTTCAAACCCTGCGAGCTTGTTGGCGTAACCGGCCTGGTCGATGGCGAGCAGGGCGCCCGTCTGGCCGAGGTTGATCAGGCGCAGTTGCGTGTCGGTGCTGTTCTTGAAGCCGAGGGTGACGCTGAAGGTGTCGTCAACGGGCTCCAGCTTCAGGACTTCGATGGTGACGCGGTCTTTCAGTTGCTCATTGGAAGAAATGATCGCGGCGCCATCGGCACCCTGGGCCGATTCGCGGCCATCGAGCACACCTTCGCTGACGCCGCCCAACAGGTTCTTGCCAGCGGTAATGAAGCTTGAGACGGCTGCCTTGGTCGAGTCCTTGATGAGGCTGCCGTCGGTTGGCTCGCCTTCGGCGAAGCACAGCGAGCTGAGCAAAAGGCTGGAAACGAAGAGGGTGGAGCGTGACGGCAGAAGGTTCATACCTGAGTCCTTGAGGGGGTAGCGACATCGCCCGTCAACAGGGCGAACGGCAATGATAGCCGTGATCATGGGCCGCTAGCGATCTGCTTCCTTGAGTTTTTCCGACATCTTCACCAGCGTTGCCAACGAGTCCGCATTCATCTTGCGCATCAACGACCCGCGCCGCACTTTCACGGTTACCTCGCTCAAGCCCAGTCGGGCGGCTACCTGTTTGTTCAACAGCCCTGATACGACCAGGTCCATCACCTCGCGCTCGCCGTCAGTCAACGCGCCATGCCGACGTTTCAACGCGTCGACACTCGCCGCGGCCTTGCGCCGTTCCTGGTCGCGGTTCAGGCCCAGGGTGATTGCATCGAGCAGGTCCTGTTCGCGAAACGGCTTGGTCAGGAACTCCAGCGCCCCGGCCTTCATGGCTTTGACGGACATGGGAATGTCGCCATGGGCGGTGATGAACACCACCGGGACCTGAATATTCAAACGCGCCATTTCCTGCTGGAAATCCAGCCCACTCAGGCCCGGCATGCGGACGTCGAGGATCAGGCACGCCGGGACGTCCGGCCGTTCGGTGTCCATGAATTCACGGGCCGAGCCGAAGGCTGTGCTCGCCAGGCCCACGGAGGCCAGCAGGTCTTGCAGTGAGGCCCGCACCGAAGGGTCGTCGTCGATGATGAAGACTATCGAGTCGGCCTGGTCATGCATGTCAGTTTGGCCCATCGGATTCCCTTGTGACGGCTGGCAGGGTGAAGTGAAACGTCGAACCTGACGGCGCATGGCTGGTGGCCCAGAGACGTCCGTCATGGGCCTCGATGATTGAACGGCTGATGGCCAACCCCATCCCCATGCCGTCCTGCTTGGTGCTGTAGAAGGCGTCGAACACCCGTTCGCGGTCGCTGGCCGGCAAGCCATTGCCTTGGTCGGATACTGAAAAGAGCAGTTGCCCAGGCGATTCGAGCGTCACCTGAAACTGCAGAATCCGCTGGTCCACGTCAACCTGACGCATGGCGTCGAGCGCGTTCATCGCCAGGTTCAGGATCACTTGCTGGATCTGCACTTCGTCCGCCAGCATCGGCGGCAGTCCGTCCTGGACCTGCACGTGCAAAGTGATGTTCTGTTCGTTCAGCTCGCTCGTCATCAAGCGCAACGCGGCATGGACCGTGTCGGCCACGTTCAGCCACTGCTTCGTCGGTGCTTGATGCCGGGCCATGCCGCGCAACCGAGCGATGATGTCGCTGGCCCGGTGGGTGTCGGCGATGATCCGCTCCACCGCCTGCCGGGCCTTGGGCAGGTTGGGCGGCTCGGTCGCCATCCAGCGCAGGCAGGCACCGCCGCTGGTGGCCACGGCAGCCAGCGGCTGGTTGACCTCGTGGGCAATCGAGGCGGCGAGTTCGCCGAGCATGTTGATGCGGGCGATGTGCGCCAGGTGGGCACGGGTCTGATGCACCGTGCGCACGGCGGCCGAGAGACGCAGCGCCAGGTACGTCGTGCCAGCGATGGCCGCGAGGCTGATCAGCACGTTGATCAGCCCGGCCTCCGTGTCGCCAAAGCGCGTCAGCCGGTAGCTCAGGATCGTCAGGACCATGCAGATGAGCGCTACCCCGGCCACGGCGCGTGCCGGCAGGATTCTCACCGCGATCAGCACCACCACGATCTGGAAGACCCCGACCGCGATTTCCAGGTCGGTGACCGTATCGATCGCCGCGATGCCGAGGGCCAACCCCAGCAGGAGCAGCAGGCGCAGGGTCAACTGGGTTCTTCTCATCGAATGTCCATCGCGCATTGCTCCAACGACCGATCCACGCAGTTTATACCGCAGCACCTCAGGATGGATTATCCAGGCTGAACTGATCGGCCACTTCGTCATAGGCGAACAATTCGGCATAGCGTCCCCATTGCGTGACACAGTCGAGCGTAATAGCGGCATCGTGCTCGGACATGAAGTCTTCCAGTTGGTCACGGAAACGCCTGGCCGGTGCGGTGCGGGTGGGGCGGTCGTCCAGCACCCGGCGCACATGCCCCACCAACGGCACATATTTAAGCAGGTGGCGGGCAAACAGGTGCTTGCGCTCATCCACCGCTGACTCGGCGTAGCGCTGCCCGGCCGGCAGGAGGGTGATGTGGCCGTCCTGCAAGTCGGCCAGGCGCAGGAGCTGCAACACCTCGGCGACCGGCAAAAGATCACTGGCGGTGTAGCGCAATGCGCCGGCGAGCTCGCGCAGATCCGCTTGGCCGGCAAACGGCTGATCCTGCACCGCTTCGATCAGCCCGGCCAGGGCATTGCTGGAAATCGACGGCAGGACCATGCCCACGCCGCTGCCCGCAAAGGTCTCCTGGCGTGCGGAGCCGACATTCGCGCCGCCGGCCATCTGCACGTAAATGTGTTCGACCAAGGCTTGGAATGCCGGGTCGGCGCGATTGCGCGGCTGGCTGAGGTCCACGGTGATCTCGCTCATGACCCGCCCCGGGTTGGAGGAGAAAATCAGAATTCGATCACACATCAGCACGGCTTCTTCGATGTTGTGGGTGACCATCAGGATCGACCTGATCGGCATGCGCCCCTCACGCCACAACTCCAGCAGATCGGTGCGCAGCGTTTCGGCGGTCAATACGTCCAGGGCGAAAATGGCTCGTCCATCAACAGCACATCCGGATTGACCACCAGTGCGCGGGCCAGGCCGACGCGCTGGCGCATGCCGCCTGACAGTTCTTTGGGGAAGGCGCTTTCGAAGCCATCGAGACCGATCATGTCGATGGCGGCCAGCGCCCGCCGACGCCGCTCAGGGGCCGTCACGCTGAGGGCCTCGAGGCCGACCTCGACGTTTTGCAGCACCGTCAGCCAGGGGAACAGGGCGAAGCTCTGGAACACCATGCGCACCGAACTCGTCAGCCCTTGGGCATTGGGCGGAAAATCCACCACCCCCGTGGTGGGCGAAATCAGCCCTGCGATGGAGCGCAGCAAGGTCGATTTGCCGGATCCCGAACGCCCCAGCAGGCCGACGATTTCGCCCTCGTCCAGGCGCATGCAGACATTGTCCAGGACCGGGCGCTCGGCACCGCTGGCCGTGCCGTAGACATGGCCGACTTGCTGCACATCCACCAGGCAGCGTTTGTCTATCACTTGCATGGGATTGCCCTCAATCAATTCGAAGCCGACGTTCGGCGAAACCGTACAGCGGCCGCCACAGCAACCTGTTGAAACCCACCACGAAAATCGACATGACCACCACGCCCAGTGCCACCCGATGCAGATCCCCGGCCGTGGTGGCCTGGGCGATAAAGGCACCCAAGCCGGACGCATACAGATGGTGATCGCCCCAGGACACCGCCTCGGCGACGATGCTGGCGTTCCATGAGCCACCCGCTGCCGTGAGGGCACCGGTGATGTAATAAGGGAAGACGCCCGGCAGCGCGACCTGGCGCCACCACTGCCAGCCGCGCATGTGGAAGCTGCGCGCCGCCTCGCGCAAATCCGTCGGCAGGGCGCTGGCACCGGCAATCACGTTGAACAGGATGTACCACTGGGTGCCCAGGATCATCAGCGGCGAGAGCCAGATATCGGGGTTGAGTTTCAGGGCGACGATGGCGATCACCGCAAACGGAAACAGCACGTTGGCCGGGAAGGCCGCCATCAATTGCGCGACGGGTTGCAGGCGTTCGGCCCAGCGCGGGTTCAAGCCGATCCAGACGCCGATGGGCACCCACAATACGCTGGCCAGTACAATGAGCACGCTGACTCGCACCAGGGTGATCAGGCCCAGGCCAAACGTACTGGCCACGTCCTCCCAACCTAACGTGCTGCCGATGAACCGCGACAACTGCAGGATGCCGGCGATGCAGGCAGCGGCGACCAGGGCGAGCCAGACCCGGTCGGCTGCGCGGCTGACGCGGGCACTGGTCTTGACGCGGATGGACGGCAGGCGGGGGATCTTTTCCAGGAACAACGACGCCTTGATGCTGCCCAGCGCCAGCAGCACCAAGGGCACCAGGCGAGTCGAGCGCAGCAGGTCGTAGACCCTGGACCGTGGGCGCTTCTGGGAGGCGGTCTGCTCGAAGCGGAATTTGTCCGCCCAGGCGACGATTGGCCGGAAAAACAGCAGGTCATAGGCAATGATCACCCCAACCATGGCTAGCACGGCCCAAGCAATCGCGGCGATGTTTTGCTGCTCGATCGCCAGCGCCAGCCATGAGCCGATACCCGGCAGACTGACGATGGTGTCGCCGACGGTGATGGCCTCGGAAGCGACCACAAAAAACCAGCCGCCGGACATCGACATCATCATGTTCCACACCAGGCCCGGTGTGGCGAAGGGCAGTTCCAGCCTGATGAAGCGTTGCCATGGCGAAAACGCGAACTGTCGGCTGACCTCGTAAAGATCGTTGGGCACGGTTCTCAGCGATTGATAGAAACTGAAGGTCATGTTCCAGACTTGACTGGTAAAGATGGCGAAGATGGCCGCGCACTCCACACCGGTTTCCTTGCCCGGGAAAAGTCCCATGAAGAACACAACGGTAAAAGTAAGAAAGCCAAGGACTGGCACCGATTGGAGAATATCCAAAGCGGGCAGGATAACGATTGCAGCCTTGCGGCTTTTGGCGGCCAATGTGGCGACGACCAAGGAAAAAACAAACGAAGCGAACAAGGCGATGAACATGCGCAAAGTCGTGCGCAAGGTATATTCCGGCAGGCGCACCAGATCAAGGGACAGCGGTGAAGAGTCAAGCACGCCGAGGGGTTGGTTCATTTGATCCAGGCCTTGGAATACAAAGGCAGCCAAGAGCACCAGGAGGCCCAACAGCGCTATATCGGCCCACCAGGAATTAGCAGGAAGTTGTTCCCGGTTTTTGAAGGGCGTCAATACAGGTGCAAGGAAAGAAGGGCGCATGGATCACCTTTATTTACTGTTCAAAGCCAGAGCTGCGACCACACTTGCGATCATCGGATGTCATGAAGTTGAAGCGCACTTGAACGGGAGCGTTAAATGCCCGGCAAGATTAAGTGTTGCCTGGGCTGAAGACCACGCTGACTTGGGACATGGAAATATACTTTGGTATATCCGTTTCCCTTGGGAGAGAGAACTTCGCGGTATGGCTTTATCTTTTTTCGCCAATTGAAAGTTGTGCGACGAGGGCGGGAGGCGTTCGCCTGATCCGTACTTTTCTGCCTCAGGTGCCTCTGTAATGAACCCGGGCCCCACCCCAGAATAACCACGCGGGTAGCCTATCGGACGGCCCGTGTACGGCAATTTCTTGATCCAGGGGTGCTCATGACGAAAATGGCGATTTTTTTAGGTGGGTTTTTGGCGCTGACCCTGTTGATCGGCGTACTGGCGACGATTTCGCCGGTATAGGCAAAGGTCGTTGGCGCTTCCTCCTGGCGACGACGTGACGATTTCATTGAACACTGCGGTGCTCATAACGACTAACCCCCAACAGGCCACTTGATTTGCTCAATGGATCAAGCGGTGTTTTACCTTGCGTGGCGCCATGACACATGCGCAGCCGCAGGACTTCAAGGGGTAAGCGATGATTGAGGGTTTTGAGGGATTTTTCACAGGGTACACGGTGCTAGGTATTTCGTTGGCTAGCTGGATCTTTGCATTTAGCGCGGCTGTGCTCAGCTACGTGCTTGCAAGGACTGCGATCCGGTTTGTGTTCAGGAGAATCCAGACGAGGGCGAGGGCGGGCAACGGTCATCTGAGTTACATTGCCAGCCAAGTGCTGTCAGCCACCAGCAACACGCTGCTGTTGTTGGCGTCGATTCTGGTGGGGATAGGCATACTTGATTTGCCTGAGCGCTGGCTCAATCGTGTCAGCAGCCTTTGGTTTGTGGTGGCCGCGTTGCAGGTCGGCTTATGGACGAACCGAGCATTGGCGCTTTTGCTGCATCGCTATTTTTCTGTCCATGGGGCGAACGGGACATTTCAGGCAAGTGCCTTGGCGACCCTGAGTCTCTGGGGCGCAAGGGTGCTCCTGTGGGCGGTGATTCTACTTGCGATGCTGTCGAACGTCGGCGTTAACATCACGGCCTTCGTGGCGAGCCTCGGTGTCGGTGGTATCGCTGTGGCCCTCGCGGTCCAGAATATTCTGGGCGATGTGTTTGCCTCGCTGTCGATTGCCGTCGACAAGCCATTCGAGGTGGGCGATTTCATCGTGGTGGGTTCGCTTGCCGGTACGGTGGAGCACGTTGGCCTGAAGACGACCCGCATAAGAAGTCTGGGGGGCGAGCAAATCGTCATGGCGAATGCCGATATGATCGGCAGCACGATCCAGAATTACAAGCGGCTGCAGGAGCGCCGCATCGTTTTCGAGTTTCGCCTGACCTATGAGTGCTCGACCGAACAGATCAGGCAGGTCACGCAACGGGTCGAAGCCATCATCAGGGGCGAAGAGCAAGCCCGGTTCGATCGCTGCCATTTCAGAAGTTTCGGCCAGAGCGCCCTGGAATTCGAGACGGTCTATATCGTCCTGGACGCCAGTTATAACGTCTACATGGACGTCCAGCAGAGGATCAATCTGAAGATCATGGAAGCGGTTGCCGAGCTGGACACGAAATTCGCTTTCCCGTCACAGACCGTTCATATCGCTTCCTTGCCCGACTCCGTGGCACTTCGCTCGATCACGCAGCATTCATCGCGCGCCGGGCATGCTTGATATCATGCCCTTGTTACCGATGCAAAATCACCTGCGCGATCTCCTGCAACCCCATCACCCGTTGTGCGGCGTTGAGTTTGATCGCTTCCTTGGGCATGCCGAAGACCACGCAGCTGGCTTCGTCCTGGGCCACGGTGCTGCTGCCGGCATCGAGCATTTCCTTCAGGCCGCGGGCACCGTCGTCACCCATGCCGGTCATGATGATGCCGGTGGCGTTGCGGCCGGCGAATTTGGCGACTGAGCGAAACAACACATCCACCGAAGGGCGGTGGCGGTTGACTAGCGGGCCGTCCACCACCTGCACGTGATAGAACGCACCGCTGCGGGTCACCATCATGTGTTTACCGCCCGGTGCGATGAGCGCCAGGCCCGGGTGGATGCGGTCGTTATTGCGGGCCTCGCGCACTTCGATCTGGCACAGGCTGTTGAGTCGGGCGGCGAACGAAGCGGTGAATTTTTCCGGCATGTGCTGGACGATGACGATGCCCGGGCACACCCGCGGCAGGGCGGTGAGCACCGCTTCCAGGGCCTGGGTGCCGCCGGTGGAGGTGCCCAGGGCGACGATGCGTTCGGTGGTCTGCGCCATGGCATGGCCGTTGGCGGCGGGCAGCATGGCGTCGGCGGTGAGTTTGGTGGCCGGCGTCAGCGCGGCCGGGGCGGGGCGTTTTCCGAGGTTGCGCACGTTGACTTGGGCGGCGGCGCGGATCGCCGAGACCAGTTCCGGCGCCGATTCCAGCAGAAAATTCTTCAACCCCGTGGTGGGCTTGGTGATGATTTCCACCGCGCCGGCGGCCATGGCCTGCAGGGTGGTTTCTGCGCCCCGGGGCGTCAGGGACGAGCAAATCACCACCGGCGTGGGGCGCTCGCTCATGATTTTCTTCAGGAAAGTGATGCCGTCCATGCGCGGCATTTCCACGTCCAGCACGATCACGTCGGGCCATTCGCGGGCCAGTTTGTCCATGGCGAAAATCGGATCGGACGCCGCGCCCATGACGTGGATGTCCGGTGTTTCGCTGAGGATCGCCAACAACACCTGGCGAACCACGGCAGAGTCATCCACCAGCAGTACATTGATCTTTTTTGACATGGTCAGTGCCGGGTCCTTATGGGTTGGTGCCTGACCCACACATCGCCGCTGCACAGGTCGAAGATGATGCTGCGGTGACCGGTGCTGCCCATGTCCTGGGCAATCAGGTCGAGGCGATAGAGGGCGGCCATTTCCAGCGCGGCGTTGACGTTCAGCCGCGCCACATCGCCGTAGGGCACATGGCGTTGCAGCTCGGGGAACATCTCGCCGCCGCCGAACAGCTTGAGTTGATAGTCCTCGGGTTCGGTATGGTGGGCCCGGGCCTGGCGCATGAACAGTTCGATGGCTTCGTCAGCGTAGATGCCGTTCAGTGCGGTGGAACAGCGCACCCGACTGGGTAACATGAAGTGGCACATGGCGCCGATCCTGCGCTCCGGGTGCCACAGTGTGATCGCCACGCAAGAGCCAAGGATCGTACGCAGACGGGTCGGGCTGGTGGCGAAGCGAAACTCCCCCGGCGCCAGGTACACCTCGGCCACATCCTGGATGGCGGCGTTCATGGTTTGCGGTAAATCGAGGGTGCCACCAGTTTCAACGCATCGGACACACCGTTGAGGCTTTCCGAGTGGCTGACGATGAAATACCCGCCGGACTTGAGCCGGGGGATCAAGCGGGCTACCACTTTGCTTTTGGTGGGTTGATCGAAATAGATCATGACGTTGCGCAGGAAGATCACATCGAACTCCCCCAGCTCCGGCAAGGTGTCGTTGAGGTTGACCTGGATGAAGTTGACCCGGTTGCGCAAGGCCCGGTCGATCAGGAACGTGCCTTGCTGGCTGCCGGTGCCCTTGAGGCAATATTTCACCAGTAGCGGTTGGGGCAGGGTGCGTGCACGTTCCATCGGGTAGTGCCCGGAGCGCGCCTTGGCCAGCACCTGGCTGCTGATGTCCGAACCGATGACTTCCCAGGGCGTGGTGCCGAGCCCTTCGGCCAGGGTCATGGCCAGGCTGTAGGGTTCTTCCCCCGATGAGCTGGCCGCACTCCACAGGCGGAAGGTCTTGCCCGGTGTCGCGTGAGGCAGCACGTGTTGGCGCAGGAAATCGAAATGCTTGGGCTCGCGGAAAAAATAGGTCTCGTTGGTGGTCAACAGGTCCAGCGCCACCTGCAACTCATCGGTGCGCTGGCCGTTCATGATCAGCTTGAAATACTCGCCGTAGCTGTCGAGCCCATAGTGCTTGAGGCGCTTGAACAAACGCCCGGCCACCAGGGCTTTCTTGGCTTCGGACAAGCTGATGCCGGCGGCCTGGTACAGCCAGGATTGGAACTGGCCGAACTCTCGGTCGCTGAGTGCCAGGGAGTTCGCCGTGCGTTCCTTGCAGGTATCGGCGTTCACGGGGCTTCCACTTCCAGCGCGTTCGGGCTGGCTTCGGCGAGTTGGGACATTTCGTCGATCGACAGCACGCGGTCCACCTCCAGCACGATGACGAACTTGCCATCGACCTTGGCCATGCCACTGATGAAATCGGCCCGGATCTTCGCGCCGAAGCTCGGTGGCGGTTCGATCTGCGAGGCCGGAATTTCCAGCACCGCCGACACCGTGTCCACCAGCAGGCCAATGTCCTGGGCCTGGCCGTCGGCGCTGGAGGCTTCGATGATCACCACGCAGGAGCGCCGGCTGATCGCCGAATTCGGTCGGCCGAAACGGGCGGACAAATCCACCACCGGCACGACTGCGCCGCGCAGGTTGATCACCCCGCGCACGAAGGCCGGCATCATGGGCACCACGGTCAAGTTGCCGTATTCGATGATTTCCTTGATGCACAGGATGCCGATGGCAAACATCTCCGTGCCAAGCATGAACGTCAGGTATTGCGCTTCTTCCTCGACCGCGATGGCGGTCTGACGTGTGGTCGCGATGGCGCCCATTGCCTTTTCTCCTTTAAGCAAGCCTGTGGAACCGGGCCGTCAGAACCGGGTGAATTCCGATTCGTCTGGCGCGTTGGCCATGTTGTAGGCAAACGCCTTGGGCATGACCGGCGTCGCTGCCCGGGCCGGCTTGCGGCTGGACTGACCCGGGGGGTTGTCGATCCGGGCGACCTGAATGGCGGACTTGGGCGGTGTGTCCAAGGTAAAGAAGCTCATGGCCTGCTGCAGTTGCTCCGCCTGGCTGCTCATTTCCTCGGCGGTGGCGGCCAGTTCTTCGCTGCTGGAAGCGTTCTGCTGGGTCACCTGGTTGAGCTGGGTCATGGCGGTGTTGATCTGCGCCACGCCAGCGGCCTGTTCTTCGGAGGCGGCGCTGATTTCCTGCACCAGGTCCGAGGTCTTGTTGATCGAGGGGACCATCTCGTTGAGCAGGTTCCCGGCTTTTTCCGCCATGTCGACGCTGCTGGACGACAGCTCGCCGATCTCTTGGGCGGCGACCTGGCTGCGTTCGGCCAGTTTGCGCACTTCGGCAGCGACCACTGCGAAGCCTTTGCCGTGTTCACCGGCGCGGGCGGCTTCGATGGCAGCGTTGAGCGCCAGCAGGTTGGTCTGGTAGGCGATGTCGTCGATGATGCTGATGCGCTGGGCGATTTTTTTCATCGCCACCACGGTCTGCTGCACCGATTCGCCGCCGTCGGTGGCTTCCTTGGCGGCCTTGCTGGCCATGCCATCGGTAACCTTGGCGTTCTCGGTGTTCTGGTTGATGCTGGCGCTCATCTGTTCGATGGAAGCGCTGGTTTCCTCGACGCTGGCCGCCTGCTCGCTGGTGGCCTGGCTCATCGATTGGGCGGTGGCGCTGACTTCTTCGGAGGCGCTGGCCAGGTTGTCCGCGGCGTTGCGCACTTCGCCGATGATGTGGGAGAGCTTGCCGATCATGTTCTGCATGGCGTTGAGCACCATGCCGGTTTCGTCCTTGGAGCCGCCTTCGATTTTCGCGTTCAGGTTACCTTCGGCCAATTGTTCGGCAACGATCGCGGCCTGTTTCAATGGGCGGGAGATGATGCGCGAGACGAACAGCGCCAGGCCCAGGCCCACCAGCAGGGCGGCAACCAGCACGGCGATGATCGACAGGCGGGCATTCTCATACAGCTGCCTGCCATGGGTGCTGGCCACGTCGGCCCCGGCGGCATTGATTTCGACCAGTTTCTGCAGGTCGGCGGTTACCAGGTCGAAATGGCGCTTGGACTCGCCCCTGAGCAACGTCCGGGCTTCGCTGGTCAGATTCTGTCGGGACAGTGCGAGCAGGTCCTTGCTCACCGCCAGGTACGCGGCCCAGTCAGTGCGAGTAGTGTCGAACAGTTGGCGATCTTCGGCACTCGATAGCAGTTTTTCATAGGTCGTCAGGCGTGTTTCGAAACCCTGCCTGGCTTCGTCCGCTTCTTGCTCAACGGCGGTACGCTCCTGCTCGGATTCAGCGGTAATGTGGCGGTTTTCCTTGAGGCGGTAATTGGCTGCGTAGAAGCGCATGCCCGACGCCGCACGCATCGAAGGCATCCAGTTTTCCCGGATATCGAGGGTGGTGCCGTTCACCTGGCCCAGCTGGATGATCGAGAACACTCCCATGACGGCTGTCAGCGCCAGCACCACAAGAAATGAAGTGATCAGTTTGGTGGCGATTCTAAGGTCGTAGAACCATTTCATTGGGAAGTACCTCTCCATGGAATTGCTAAAGCGTCAGCGAGCGTTGGCTTGTTGTAATTGAGTCGGGGTGTAGCGGTTTTCTGTCTGGGCGATCTGGGTGAGCAGCGCCGGTACGTCGAGAATCAACGCCACCGCGCCACTGCCCAGGATGGTCGAGCCACTGATGCCGCGAAGGGCGCCGAACAGCTTGCCCAGGGGCTTGATCACCGTCTGGAACTCACCCAGCAAGTCATCCACCACCAGCCCGGCCTTGAGTTCGGCGTAGCGCACCACCACCACGTTCTGCCGGCGAGCGGGCGGGCCTTCGTGGCTGAAGTGATCGCGCAGGTAGACCAGGGGCAGCACCTCGCCGCGCAGGTCGAGATAGCCTTGTTCGCGGCTGGCGAACCCATCGTCTTCGCTCAGCTCGATGCATTCCTGGACCATGTCCAGCGGAATGACATAGGTCGACTGGCCGATGCCCACCAGAAAACCATTGATGATCGCCAGGGTCAGCGGCAGGCGAATGCGCACCACGGTGCCCTTGCCGGGCTGGCTGTCGAGGTCGACGGTGCCGCGCAGCAGGGTGATGTTGCGCTTGACCACGTCCATGCCCACGCCACGCCCAGACAGGTTGGTCACGGCCTGGGCGGTGGAAAAACCGGGCTCGAAGATCAGGTTGTAGATCTCCTGGTCGGTCGGGCTCGCGCCGGGGGCGACCAGGCCGCGCTCCTGGGCTTTTTCCAGGATCCGGTCACGGTTCAGGCCGGCACCGTCGTCGGCGATTTCCAGCACGATGCTGCCGGAATCGTGATACGCGTTGAGGTGCAGGTGCCCCTTGGCCGGTTTGCCCGCCGCCAGCCGGGCCTCGGCGGTTTCAATGCCGTGGTCCATGGCGTTGCGCAGCAGGTGCATGAGCGGGTCGCCGATTTTTTCAACCACGGTCTTGTCCAGTTCGGTCTCCGCGCCGCTGATGATCAGGTCGATGTCCTTGCCCAGTTCCTGGCTGACATCGCGTACCACCCGACGGAAGCGGTTGAAGGTTTCGCCGATGGGAATCATGCGCAGGCGCAGGGCGCCATCGAGGATTTCTTCCACCAGCCCGGAGACTGACGAGGTGGCCTCCTGCAATGGATCGTTCTGGCAGGTGCGGGCCAACAGGCTGGCACCGGCGCTGGCGATGACCAGTTCGCCCACCAGGTTGATCAGTTCGTCGAGCTTGTCGGCATTGACCCGCACATAGGTACCGTCCTTGGCCTTGCTGTCGTTGCTCACCGTTTGTTTGTCGGTGGCGATCTGGGCGGGCATGCGCGGCGTCTTGCGCTGGTCGGACAGCAACTCGCCGGTGGCGACCAATGCGGTGGTTTCCTCGGCCGGTTCCGGCGACGTCGTGACCAGGCCGGTGTTGGCCTGGGGCGCGATGTCGTCGTCCTGGGCAACGATCTCGATCTCGCAGTCTTCCCGGACGAAATCGAACACTTCATTGATCGCGCCGTGGCTGGCGGCCGAGCGAAACGCGATATCGAAACCCAGGTAGCAGGATTCGGCGTCCCAGGCTTCGGCCGCCGGCAGGGCGTCGGTCAAGGTGGTGATGTCGACGATTTCACCCAGGGTTTGCAGGTAGCGCAGGAACGACAGCGGGTCCATGCCGTTGCGGAACACGTCCTGGCCGAAGCGCAGGGAGATGTGCCAGAGGCGCGTTTCGCCGGGTTCACTGGTTTTGGTTTCCGGGGCTGGCGTCGGGGCCGCGGCGGGCGAGGGCGCCTGGTACTCCTGCAGGATCTGGCACAGCTCCACTTCTCGTTGCAGGGCCGGTGGCGGCAGTGTTGCGCCCTCGTTGGCCGCCACATTGATCAGTTCCAGCATGTGGTCGCTGGACTTGAGCAGCACCGCGATCAGGCCGGCATCCACCTCGACGCTGCCGTTGCGCAGGCGGTCGAGCACGTCTTCGACGACGTGGGTGAAGCTGACGATCGGTTCCAGGCCGAACAGCCCGGCCGACCCCTTGATCGTGTGGGCAGCCCGGAAGATGGCACCGATCGCGTCATCGTCGCCGGGATCGGTTTCCAGTTGCAGCAGCGACTCTTCCATCGCTTGCAACTGTTCCCGTGCCTCGACGATGAAGGTCTGTTGTGCCTGATCGAGATTGATGCTCACGCTCATATCCTTTGTCGTGTTCGACGTCTTGCAGCCCTAGGCAACCAGGTTGCACAGGGCAAGTGTTTCCGTGACGGCCTTGCTTTGGCCGGTCAGCGTCAGTTGAGTCCCGGCCCTGGAGGCTTCGCGCTGCACCATCAGCAGCAGTTGCAGGCCGGCGCCGTCCATCTCGGTGATCTGCGACAGATCAAGGGCCATTCGCGGCGTGGCTCCCAGGTGCGGCAGCCACTGCGCGGCCAACTCGGCCGCGGTGTAGATCGTCAGCTCGCCGTCGATGTGCACCTGGGCGGTGTCATCTTGTGTTTCGTAGTGCAACGACATGGGAGCCTCCGCTCATCAAGGAAGAATCAGCTTGGATACCGCCGCCAGCATCTGTGCCGGCTGGAACGGCTTGACCACCCAGGCCTTCGCCCCGGCGGCCTGGCCTTCCTGTTTCTTCGATTCCTGGGATTCGGTGGTGAGCATGATGATCGGCGTGAACTTGTAGCTGGCCAGCTTCTTGACCTCCTTGACGAAGGTGATGCCGTCCATGTTGGGCATGTTCACGTCACTGATGATCAGGTGCACTTTCTGGCCATTGAGTTTGCCCAGCGCATCCTTGCCATCGCTGGCTTCGATCACGTCATAGCCGGCACTTTTCAACGCGATGCTGACCACCTGCCGAACGCTCGCGGAGTCGTCGACAACCAATACACTTTTAGCCATGAACGGCGCTCCTAAAAGAAGGTGATTTCCTGTGAAGTCTGTTGCGCGGCCGAGTCGCCGTGGTGATTGCGGCGTTGCTCGTCGGTGGCATAAGTGGTTTCCATGCGCGCCAGCCATTGGCGGGCGTCGATGGAAACGGCCTGTTCGGGCGACTGACTGGCCTGCTGCATGTGCACATGCAGGTCCTCGATGTTGTCGCGCACATGGCTGAGGATCTGGCTGACCCGATCCTGGAATTGCAGGCTGACCAGCACCTCGGTGAGTTCATCGCGAATGCCGAAGCTTTCCCGTTGCAGCATGTCGGCCGAGTCGGCCAGCCGGCCCGTGACATTCTTGAAGCGCTCCAGCACCTGCTGGATGCTCTGCTCGGAGGCGCTGACCGAATGGCTGTCCTGGTCCGCACCGCTGGACGCGGCCTGCACCAGTTGGGTGATGGCGGTGTTGATGATGTCGACCTTGGCCGACATCTGCTGGCCGGTCTCGCTGGACTTGCTCGAGAGGCTGCGCACGGCGTCGGCCACCACGGCAAAGCCACGCCCGGCCTCGCCGGCACGGGCGGCTTCGATGGCGGCGTTGAGGGCCAGCAGGTTGGTCTGCGCGGCAATTGCCGCGACGTCGGCGGCCATGGTGCGCAGCTCCCCGGTATAGGCCGTGAGGTTGCGCACCTGGGCCAGGGTTTCGTCGCGGCTGGCTTGGGTGGTCTTCAGGGAGTCGATGACCTTGACCAGTTCGCCTTCGCTCTGGGCCAGCACCTGCACGGCACCGCCACTGCTGCTGCCGGCCAGTTCACCGGCGGCCAGTTGCGAGGCTTGCACGGTGTCTTCCAGGCGTGAAGAAATGCCGGTGAAGCGGCTGGTCAGGGAGACGATCGCGGTTTCGGTCTGTTGCCGGGAGCTTTCGACCTGCTTGGCCCAGATCGGCATGGCACCGAGGATGACTTCGTTGAGTTGTGCGCTGTTCTTATGGCCTGGATGTTCGGCGGCGTGCAGCTCATTGCGGGCGATGGTCTCGGTGATGGATGCATCAAGCTGACGACGTTGCGCGCGGGCGTTCCATACACCGGCACCGATGCTCAAGGCCAGGATTGCGATACTGAAACCGATGTTTTGCGTACTCGGACCGTTGAGTGCCAGCACGCCAACGCCTGCGGCAATGGCCACAAGCACGGGACTCCAGAGCAGGCGTGGTTGAACTTGGGTAAAGGAATGACCGCGTGAATACGACGTCATGGTTCGGTCCTTGAACAGTGTTGCTAACAGGTTGTTTGCCAATAACTGGTTATCTGCAAAACCGGCACTGCCTTGAGGACCAGTCGTCCGATTTCGACAAAAATAATGGCACATTGCTATCTAAGCATAGACGACATTGGGAAATTGTCGAAACGGCCTGACCTGTGGTAACCCTGGGGCGAGGGCTCTGGCTCCGGCTGGACGGGGCAGCAGCCGCAAAATAATGGGCCAGATCCAGTGTCGTCACAGCGCTGCCAGTTCAGGGCCGCTTCGTAGTCCAGCGCGAGCAAGCGCCCTCGCCTCAGAGAGCGCCCTGACTGATTCTTCTGAAACCAGATGGATGGATTGAGCTAAATTACCCCACATAGGATTTCGAACCTGCCCTCACGAGTGCCCATGCCCACCCAGCCCCTCTGGAAAACCTACCTCCTGTTCCTGATCCCCATGGTCCTGTCCAATTTCCTGCAGTCCATGTCCGGCACGCTCAACAGCATCTACATTGGCCAGATGCTCGGCACCCAGGCCTTGGCGGCGGTGTCGGGCATGTTTCCCATCGTTTTTTTCTTCATCGCTCTGGTCATCGGCCTGGGCGCGGGGGCAGGTGTGTTGATCGGGCAGGCCTACGGCGCCGGAGAAACCGGCACGGTGAAAGCGATTGCCGGTTCGACCTTGTTGCTGGGGGCGATCATCGGTCTGGTGGCGGCGGTGCTCGGCAGTGTCTTTGCGCGTCAGGCGTTGCAGGGGCTTGGCACGCCGGCCGATGTGCTTGAGGACGCCGTTTCCTATGCCCGGGTCATGCTGTGGATCTTGCCGGTGTTGCTGGTATTTGTGCTGTTCACCCAACTGCTGCGCGGGGTGAGCGATACGGTGTCACCGATGTTGGCGCTGCTGGTGTCCACCAGTGCCGGGCTGGTACTCACGCCCGCGTTGATCCGCGGCTGGCTGGGGTTGCCGCAGATGGGCATCCAGAGCGCGGCATGGGCGGGGCTGGTGGGGACGACATTGGCGATGCTGATGCTGGCGTGGCGGCTGAGTCGCCGCGAGCATGCCCTGGCACCGGACCGCGCGCTGTTCGCGGCGATGCGCCTGGACAAGGACATCCTCGGCAAAGTATTGCGCATCGGCTTGCCTACGGGGTTGCAGATGGTGGTGATCTCGCTGTCGGAGCTGGTGATCCTGGCGCTGGTCAATCGCCACGGCTCCCAGGCCACGGCGGCCTACGGCGCAGTGACGCAGATCGTCAACTACGTGCAGTTCCCGGCGCTGTCGATCGCCATCACCGCCTCGATCCTCGGTGCCCAGGCCATCGGTGCCGGACGCCAGGAGCGCCTGGGGCCGATCCTGCGCACGGGGATGGCGATCAACCTCTGGCTCACCGGTGGGCTGGTGCTCCTGGGCTATCTGTTGTCCCACTGGCTGCTGGGGCTGTTCATCACCGATCCTGTCGCGCGGGTACAGGCCGAGCACCTGCTGCACATCATGCTCTGGAGCCTGCTGGTGTTCGGCTTCCAAGCCATCGTCGGCGGCATCATGCGCGCCAGCGGCACGGTACTGGTGCCGGTAGCGATCTCGATTTTCTGCATCGTCGGTGTGCAAGTGCCTGCGGCGTATCTGCTGGACGCGCACTTCGGGTTGCAAGGGGTATGGATGGCGTTTCCGGTGGCTTACTTGAGCATGCTGTTGTTGCAGACGCTGTACTACAAACGGGTCTGGCAGCATCAGCCGATCGAACGCCTCGTATAGGTATAGACCGTTGCGCACTGAACCTCCCATAGATTCAGGGCCTGGCGATGTTACAGTGAGGCCGTCATTCCCCTACACCGTCACCGAGGAGCCGATGTCAGCCAGCCCTTTACCCGCCATTGCCTACCGCGCTTTCCTGTTCGACATGGACGGCACCCTGCTCAATTCCATCGCCGCCGCCGAGCGGATCTGGACGCGCTGGGCCCTGCGCCATGGCGTGGACGTGGCGGCGTTCCTGCCGACCATCCATGGCGTGCGTGCCATCGATACCATCGCCCGTCAGCACCGGCCGGGAGTGGATGCCCAGGCGGAAGCCGAGCAGATTACCCGGGAAGAAATCGAAGATGTCGAAGGGGTGGTGCAGGTGCCCGGTGCGGTGGCCTTCCTGGAAAGCCTGCCGCCGGAGTGCTGGGCGATCGTCACGTCCGCGCCCATGGCATTGGCCTTGCGCCGTATGGAAGCCGCGGGAATCCCGCGCCCGGCAGTGATGGTGACCGCCGAGGATGTGAGCGACGGCAAGCCCAACCCCGCCTGTTATCGCCTGGCCGCCGAGCGCCTGCACGTGGCGCCCCAGGAGTGCCTGGTCTTTGAAGACGCCGAGGCGGGAATCCGGGCGGGCGAGGCGGCCGGGGCCGACGTGATGGTCGTGACGGCAACCCATATGCACCCGGTGAACGCCCTTCATCCGCAGATCAAGGATTATCTTGGGCTAGGCATTGAAGTGGGTGAGGTCGGCCTGATGCGGCTGACCTCGGCGTTGTGACCACAGCAGAGCCCCTGTGGGAGCGAGCTTGCTCGCGACAGCGGTGGTTCAGCTTGCATCTGTGCTGAATGTGCCGCTGTCATCGCGAGCAAGCTCGCTCCCACATTGGATTTGTGGTCCTCAGATAGGTCAGGTCACCACGCGATAGCACGGCACATACGCCGCGCCGCCCGGCAGTTTCATCCGGTGTTGGGCGACGAAGGCCTGGAGCAGGCGGTCGAGGGGTTCCATGATGGCGGCGTCGCCGTGGATCTCGTACGGACCGTGTTCCTCGATCAAACGAATGCCCTTGTCCTTGACGTTACCCGCCACGATCCCCGAGAACGCCCGGCGCAGGTTGGCGGCCAGTTCGTGGGCGGGCAGGTCGCGGCTCAGGCCCAGGCTGGCCATATTGGCGTGGGTCGGGTCGAAGGGGCGCTGGAAGCCCTCGTCGATTTTCAGCAACCAGTTGAAGTGGAAGGCGTCGTTGCGCTCGCGGCGGAACTGTTTGACCTCCTTGAGCCCCTGGGTCATCTGCCGTGCCACTTCGGCCGGGTCGTCGATGATGATCTGATAGTGCTTCTGCGCCGCCTCGCCCAGGGTCGCACCGACAAACGCATGCAGTTGGTCGAGGTACGGCGCGGCGCTTTTCGGCCCGGTGAGGACCACCGGGAAGGGCAGGTCCTGGTTGGCCGGGTGCATCAGGATGCCCAGCAGGTACAGGAACTCTTCCGCCGTACCGGCGCCGCCCGGGAAGATGATGATGCCGTGACCGACCCGCACGAAGGCTTCCAGGCGTTTCTCGATGTCCGGCAGGATCACCAGCTCATTGACGATCGGGTTCGGCGCTTCGGCGGCGATGATGCCCGGCTCTGTCAGGCCCAGGTAGCGACCGCCATGGATGCGTTGCTTGGCGTGGGCAATGGTGGCGCCTTTCATCGGGCCTTTCATCACGCCCGGGCCGCAGCCGGTGCAGATGTCCAGGCTGCGCAGGCCCAGTTCGTGACCGACTTTCTTGGTGTATTTGTATTCTTCGGTGTTGATCGAGTGCCCGCCCCAGCACACGACGATTTTCGGCTCCACGCCCGGGCGCAGGGTGCGGGCGTTGCGCAGCAGGTGGAACACGTAGTCGCTGATGCCCTGGGACGAGCTGAGGTCGATGCGCTGGCTGTCCAGTTCGTTCTCGGTGTAGACAATATCCCGCAGAGCGCTGAAGAGCATTTCCCGGGTGCTGGCGATCATTTCACCGTCGACGAAGGCATCGGCCGGCGCGTTCAGCAGCTCCAGGCGTACGCCCCGGTCCTGCTGGTGAATGCGGATCTCGAAGTCCTTGTAGGCTTCCAGGATGGTCTTGGCGTTATCGACATGGGCGCCGGTATTGAGGATGGCCAGGGCGCACTGGCGGAAAAGGTCGTAGATGCTGCCGGAGCCGGCTTCGCTCAGTTGCTGGACTTCGCGCTGGGACAAGGTCTCCAGGCTGCCCTTGGGGCTTACCGAGGCGTTGATTACATGTCTTTGAGTCATTCAGCTTTCCTTGAAAACGATGCCATGCACACAACGACGGCATCTTGAAAAAAACGTCCACACCGAAAGATCGCACGATCCTTGCGCTACCGCCATGGGCTTCGATCCTCGCCCGGCGAGTCGGTAGCGATACAAAATGAGCTCCAGCATAGCTAAATCGACCGGGCAGGCGATAATGCGTGACTCTTTTGATGCCGTACAAGGAAATTGCGCCGCGATGTTCGAGATCAAACCGTGGGATGGCGACACCTACCGCAAACAGACCCGCCGCAGCACCCTGATCATCGCGGTGGTGTTCCTGGCCTTGGCGATGCTGCTGTCCAGCCTGGCCGTGATGCTGTTGGGCACGCCCGGCGGCGATAACTTTCGCTTCAACCTTGGCGGGGTGATTGTCGCCGTATTGGCGATGGCCGTGCTGATGCGCCAGTACTTCTGGTCGCAGCCGTGGATGGCCGCCGCGGTGTACGGCTGGCAGCTCAAGCGCAGCCTGATGAAAATCACCAACGTGATGCACCAGGTGACGGCGGGTGTAAAGGCCCAGGACCCCATCGCCATGAAGCTGCTGCGCTTCTATCACCTGGGATTGGCCCAGATGCATCAGCTGGACGCCAACTCCAGCGCCCAGGGTTCCCTGGCGCGAGAGGCCGACGCGCACCTGGCGCAGATGCAGGCGCTGGGCCTGGACACCGCACAGTCGCGCCTGGACCCGAGTTGGATCGAGACGGTGAAGCAAGTCTATGGCGCAACATAGGGTTGCTTTGCAGTTTTAGGATCTCATTGATCTATGCCTTTATTTAATCTTCACCACCACTGACTTTCCAGTGCTTGGCGTCTACGGGGAACACCACCTGTTCGACCCGATGAGCGATGCCAAAGGCCAGGGAGTTCTCAGCCGGAATCACCCGTTCCTCGGCGCACAGGCATTTGAAGATGTCCAGTTGGGTCGCGGCGCCGGCGGTTTCCTTGACGTAGATTTCCACGTATCGCGCCACGTCGTTGTCCAGGCTGGACAGGTACTCGCGCAGGCGCGAATGGTCCACGGATTTCTGGCCGAAATACCAGTTCATCGGATGGATCAGGAAGCGTGAATGCGGGGTGGTGGTGCGGTCGCTGGCAGCCAGGAACATGATGATGCCCATCGACTCGATATTGCCGGCATTGACCGCACGCACCGGCACCGGGAGAGACTTGATGAAGGTATACAGCGTAAAACCGAAGTTGGTACTGCCGCCGACGGTGGAAAGGTTGAGCATCAGCGAGTCGGCGCCTTTCTCTATGGCCTCCAGGCAGTGGTCGCGAAAGCGTTCCGTGGTTCCCTGATCGATCTGGCAATGAAAATGGACTATGTGTTCGGACATCGGCAGCTCCTGTCGATTTCACCCTTTTATAAGCCTGTGCAGTGGTCGTGCCGTAAAGTTGGGAGTCTGGTGCTCTGCGGATGTTCCGACTTCTTGACTCGCTGCGGGTGAATCGCTTAAACCGATTGCGTCCGTTCGCACGCCTCTGCGGTTTGTGTCATGCGTTGCAAGAATAGCGTCAGTCCGGCTTCTTCTTCGCTGAGGCCTTTGCGGGCCCGGGGTTTGGGCAACGCCTTCAGGGCACCGAGCAGGAAGCCTTCCACCACCGCCGGATGGATGTAGCATTTACGACAGACGGTCGGCGTGTTGCCCAGTTGCCGGGAGACCTGCCTGACCATCTCGGTGACGTGTCTTTTGGCTTCGGTTTCGGTCTCCCAACGCAGCGCGCGCAACCCTGCCAGGGCGGCGGCGCTGCCGGCCCAGGTGCGGTAGTCCTTGGCGGTGAAGTCGGCGCCAGTCAGGGTCTTGAGGTAGGCGTTGATGTCCGAGGAACTGATGGAATGGCGCTCGCCATGCTCGTCCAGGTACTGGAACAGGTTCTGCCCGGGGATCTCCTGGCAGCGCTTGATGATCCGCGCCAGGCGCCGGTCTTTCACGGTGATCTGGTGTTCGATGCCGCTCTTGCCACGGAATTGGAAGGCGATGGCGCTGCCGTTGACCTCTACGTGTTTGTTGCGCAGTGTCGTCAGGCCGTAGGAGCGATTGGCGCGGGCGTATTGGGAATTGCCGACGCGGATCAGGGTTACGTCCAACAGGGTGATGACCGTGGCCATGACTTTGTCGCGGCTGAAGCCGGGCGTGGCGAGGATTTTTTCCAGGCGCTTGCGCAGACGCGGCAGGGCACGTCCGAATTCCAGCATCCGCGAATATTTGTCCGCATCCCGCACTTCACGCCAGCGCGCATGGTAGCGGTACTGTTTGCGCCCGCGGGCATCGCGGCCGGTGGCCTGGAGATGGCCACGGGGGTCGGTGCAGATCCAGACATCGGTGTAGGCCGGCGGCACCGCCAGGGCATTGATGCGCTGGATCTCGGCTGCGTCGGTAATGCGCTGGCCCTGAGGGTCGAAATAACAGAACTTGCCACGCAATTTCTTGCGGGTGATGCCGGGGGCGGTGTCGTCGACGTAATGCAGGTCGGCCGGTAGTGCATCCGGCGGCAGGGTGTCGGGCATGAAGAAAGTCCTTGGCGGCGAATCCGGTGGCCTGTGATCGATTGACCGCAGCCCGTTGCGGTCGTGCCAAGATTCTGCGGTTACCGCCTTGCAGCCTTCCTACTGTCCAAAGTCGACCGGCGGATCTGTGGGAGCGGGCTTGCTCGCGAATGCGGTGGATCAGCCTCCATCAATGTTGAATCTGCCGACGCTTTCGCGAGCAAGCCCGCTCCCACAGGGTTGTGATTTGGATATTCAAGATTTTATGCCAACACCGCCACCGCCTTGATCTGCGCCCACAACACCTGCCCCGGCTGCAGATGCAACTGGTCGCGGGAGTAGCGGGTGATGCGCGCCAGCAGCGGCGTGCCGGCGGCTTCCAGGCGGATCAGCACATGGGCGGCGTTGTCGGCGGCCTGTTCGCTGATCACGGTGACCGGCAGGCGGTTGAGGATGCTGGTCTGGGCATCGTTCGCCAGGCTGAGGCTGACGTCCCGGGCCTGGACCTTGAAGCGTAGCGACTGGCCGAGGGCCAGGGACGTGTGGGCCACGCGTACGTTCAGTTGGCTATCGGGCAGGTTCAGGGTCAGCAATTGATACGCCGGGTCATAGCCGCTGACCTTGCCCTCGATCACCACGCCGGCGTCATCCCCGAGGGCCAAGGGCAGGTCGAGCCGGGCCAGGGTTTCATCGATGGGGCCGCTGGCCTGCGCGCGGCCAGCGTCGAGCAGCACGATGTGATCGGCCAGGCGTGCCACTTCGTCCTGGGAATGGCTGACATACAGCACCGGGATGTCCAGCTCATCGTGGAGCCGCTGCAGGTAAGGCAGGATTTCGTTTTTGCGCCGGCTATCGAGGGCCGCCAGCGGCTCATCCATCAGCAGCAGCCGCGGGCTGGTGAGCAAGGCGCGGGCGATGCCCACCCGTTGGCGTTCGCCGCCTGACAGGTGGTGCGGCTGCCGATCGAGCAAGTGCCCGATGCCCAGCAGATCGGTGGCCTGTTGCATGTCCACCCGCCGTTGTGCCAGCGCAATGCGCTTGAGGCCAAACGCCAGATTGGCCCGCACCGACAAATGAGCGAACAGGCTGGCCTCCTGGAACACATACCCCACCGGCCGCTTATGGGGCGGCACGCACACACCGTGCTCACTGTCCTGCCACACGTGGCCGTTGACCTCGATAAAACCACGGGCCGGTCGCTCCAGCCCGGCAATGCAGCGCAGGCAGGTGGTCTTGCCGGACCCGGAAGGGCCGTACAGGGCGGTTACGCCACGGCCTGGCAGTTGCACATCCAGGTCCAGGGAAAAAGCCCCATGGTCGAGCTGCAAACGCGCGTGAATCATCGATCAGCTCCAACCGGCACGGGTTCGGCGGCTGGAGTACAACGCCAGCAGCACCAGGAATGAAAACACCAGCATTGCCGCCGCGAGCCAGTGGGCCTGAGCATATTCCAGGGCTTCGACATGGTCGTAGATCTGCACCGACACCACCCGGGTTTTCTCCGGGATATTGCCGCCGATCATCAGCACCACGCCGAATTCGCCGACGGTGTGGGCGAAACCGAGAATCGCCGCGGTGATGAAACCGGGGCGGGCCAGGGGCAGGATGACGCTGAAAAACGTGTCCCAGGGCCCGGCTCGCAGAGTGGCGGCGACTTCCAGGGGGCGGCTGCCGATGGCGGAGAAGGCGTTCTGCAACGGCTGAACCACAAACGGCATGGAGTAGATTACCGAGCCGATCACCAACCCGGTGAAGCTGAAGGTGAGGGTGCCCAGCCCGAGGGCTTGGGTGAACTGGCCGATCCAGCCGTGCGGCCCCAACGCCAGCAACAGGTAAAAGCCGATCACCGTGGGTGGCAACACCAATGGCAACGCCACCACGGCGCCCACCGGCCCGCGCAGCCACGAGCGGGTGCGCGACAGCCATAGAGCGATGGGCGTGCCGATGAGCAGCAGGATCACCGTGGTCAAGGACGCCAGTTTGAGGGTCAGCCAGATGGCGGCATAGTCGGCGCTGGTCAGGGGCATTTAGCGTTGGTAACCGTAGGTTTGGATGATGGCGGCGGCTTTCGGGCCCTTGAGGTAATCCACCAGGGCCACGGCGGCGGGATTGTCCCGGCCTTTGTCGAGGACTACCGCGTCCTGTTTGATCGGGTCGTGCAGGTCGGCCGGGACGATCCACGCCGAACCGCCTGTCACTTTGCCGTCCTTGTACACCTGGGACAAGGCGACGAAGCCCAGCTCAGCATTGCCGGTGGAGACGAATTGGTAGGCCTGGGTGATGTTCTGGCCTTCGACGAGTTTGCTTTTCACCTGTGCGGTCAAGCCGAGCTTGTCCAGCACCTGGGTCGCCGCGAGGCCGTAGGGTGCGGCTTTCGGGTTGGCGATGGACAGGTGTTGGAAATCGTTGTGCGTAAGGACCTGCCCCGTGCCATCGACATAACCCTCTTTGGCTGACCACAGCGCCAGGGTGCCGACTGCGTAGGTGAAGCGCGAGCCCTTGACGGTGTCACCTTCGCTTTCGAGCCTGGCCGGGGTGGTGTCGTCGGCGGCGAGGAAGACTTCGAATGGCGCGCCGTTCTTGATCTGGGTGTAGAACTGCCCGGTTGCCCCGTAGGCCGCCACCAGCTTGTGCCCGGTGTCTTTTTCGAAATCGGCGGCGATGGCCTGGATCGGCGCGGTGAAATTGGAAGCGACCGCCACCTGCACCTCAGCGGCCTGGACGGCTCCAATGGCAAAGAACGTGGTCAGCAGCAACGGTGCGAAGCGGGTGAGGGGCATGGGTGAGGCTCCGTGGGTCAGGTTCGCTATATACCAGAATATATAGCGAATAACCGACAAACGGAACGCGGCATTTTGCCTGGGAAGTGAAGGCGCAAGGGCTGCCGCCATCGCGAGCAAGCTCGGCTCCCACAGGTCCGGTGGTGTGCCTGGATGTGCCGGTTGCCCCCAATCCCCTGTGGGAGCGGGCTTGCTCGCGAATGCGGTGGATCAGCCTCCATCAATGTTGAATCTGCCGACGCTTTCGCGAGCAAGCTCGGCTCCCACAGGTCCGGTGGTGTGCCTGGATGTGCCGGTTGCCCCAAATCCTCTGTGGGAGCGAGCTTGCTCGCGATGGCGGTGGGTCAGCTTGCATTCATTTTGAATGTGCTGCCGCCATCGCGAGCAAGCTCGGCTCCCACAGGTCCGGTAGTGTGCCTGGATGTGCCGGTTGCCCCCAATCCCCTGTGGGAGCGAGCTTGCTCGCGATGGCGTCCGAGCAGGCGATGAAAGGTGTCAGGCATCTGTTTTGTGGAGTCGGGCCAACGCCTCTTCGGCCAACCGCCGGGTCAACTCGGCTGTCGACAGTTCGCGCCCCAAGGGAAAGGCCTGACCGGCCCAGAGGTTGCTGAAGTCCGCTTCGCCCTTGGCGCGCAGGGGCATCAACGCACCGCCCGCCAGGGGGAATGCCGGTGCCAGCGGGCTCATCGGGCCCACTTCGCGCATTACCCGGTTGACGATGCCCCGGGCCGGGCGACCGGTGAACAGGTTGGTGACGGCGGTCTGGCTTTCCTTGGCCGTGCGCAACGCCCGGTGATGGGACGGGCTGATCTTCGCCTCGGGCGTGAACAGGTAGGCGCTGCCCAGTTGCACCGCCGAGGCACCCAGGGCGAACGCCGCGACAATCCCCCGCGCATCGCCGATGCCACCGGCGGCGATCACCGGCACCTTCACCGCATCCACCACCTGCGGCAACAAGGCAAACAGGCCGACCTGAGTGTTGAGATCGTCGCTGAGGAACATCCCGCGATGGCCGCCGGCTTCATAGCCCATGGCGATGATCGCATCGCAGCCGTGCTGTTCCAGCCAGATGGCTTCCTCGACGGTGGTGGCCGAAGAAAGGATTTTCGCCCCGGTGGCCTTTACCCGGTCCACCAGGGATTTTTCCGGCAGGCCGAAGTGGAAACTGACCACTTTCGGACTCATCTCTTCCAGGACCCGGCAGGCGGCATCGTCGAAAGGCGTGCGGTTGGACACCGGGGTCGGGGCATCGAAGTCGACACCCAGTTCCTCGTAGTAGGGCTTGAGTCGCTGTTTCCAGGCCTGGGCTCGCTGCTCATCGAAGGCCGGCGGCTGGTGACAGAAGAAATTCACATTGAACGGCTTGTCGGTCTGCTCGCTGATGGTCGCCAGCGCCTGACGCAGTTGCTCGACATCGAGCATCGCCGCCGGCATCGAACCCAGCCCGCCGGCATTGCAGGTCGCGACCACCATGGCCGGCCCGGTCACTCCGGCCAGTGGCCCCTGGATGATGGGCAGCTCGATACCGAGCAGGTCAAGAAGGCGAGTGTCTGGCCACTGGCTCATGTGCGGGGTCTCCGACGGCAGAAGGAAACAGCGGTTTTAGCAGGTGTGGACTGGAGAGGGCCAGTCGAGTTTTTCAATCGAGCGCCGCAACTTGATCCCGACGGTGGGAGGGTTACCATGCGGGCTTCATACATCAAGGAGCCCGATCCATGGACGTGAAACTCAAGACCGTCGAACCTTTCACCGTGGCCGGTTTGCAGGTACGCACCCGCAACACCGACGAGCAGCAGCCCGACACCGCCCGAATCGGCCCGATGTGGCAGCAGTTCTTCAACGAAGGGCTGTTCGACACGATTCCGGCCCGGCAGTCGGAGTCGTTCGTCTATGGGGTGTATTCCAATTACGAGTCCGACGCCACCGGCCACTTCGATGTGACGGCCGGGGTGCAGGTGGATGCGACCAGCGCAGGCTACCCCGCCGTGGACATCGAGGGCGGGGATTACCTGATGTTTGCGGCCAAGGGGCCGATGCCCGACTGCGTGATCCAGACCTGGGGCCTGATCTGGGCGTACTTCGCGGATAACCCGCAGACATTGCGTCGTTTTACCACCGATTTCGAGGTCTACAGCGGCCCCGACTCGGTGGCGATCTACATCGGCATTCAATCCCCGGACGAGCGCTCCAGCGCCAGCAACTGACGCTTGCGCTCCACGCCCCAGCGATAGCCCGACAGGTTGCCGTCGCTGCGCACCACCCGGTGACAAGGAATCGCCACCGCCAGGCTGTTGGCGCCGCAGGCCTGGGCCACGGCGCGCACGGCCTTGGGCATGCCGATGCGCTGGGCGATTTCGGCGTAGCTGGCGGTGCTGCCCGCGGGAATGTCCCGCAAGGCTTGCCAGACCCGCTCCTGGAAGGCGGTGCCCCGCAGGTCCAAGGGCAGGTCCAGGCCCAGGGCGGGCGCTTCGATGAAGCCCACCACCCGGGCGATCAGTTGCTCGAACTCGCGGTCGGCACCGATGAGGTTGGCCCGGCGGAATTTGTCCTGCAGGTCCCGCACCAGCGCATCCGGGTCGTCCCCCAGCAGGATCGCGCACACGCCACGTTCGCTTTGCGCCACCAGGATCGCCCCCAGGGAACATTGGCCGACGGCGAAACGGATGTCGGTGTTCTGTCCGGCGGCGCGGTAGTCGGCGGGTTTCATGCCCAAGACCTTATCGGCCGCCTCATAAAAGCGGCTGTTGGAATTGAACCCGGCGTCATACAGCGCCTCGGTGATGCTGCCGCCATTGGCCAGGCGTTCGCGGACTTTGCGTGAGCGGTGGGCGGCGGCGTAACCCTTGGGGGTCAGGCCGGTGATGGCCTTGAAGACCCGATGAAAATGGAAAGGGCTCAAGCCGGCGCTTGCGGCCAATTCATTCAGGCCTGGTAATTGCTCGGCCGCCTCGATCTGCCGGCAGGCCGCCGCGACCCGTGCCGCTTGTTGGGCGGCGATCTGGGTCTGGTCGCGGGCCACACGCTTGCTGGGCCGGTAGCCGGCGGCCTGGGCCTGTTCCGGCGTGTCGAAGAACTCGATGTTGCGCGGGTTGGGCAGGCGCGACAGGCTGCTGGGGTGGCAATAGATGCCGGTGGTCTTCACGCCATAGACGAAGGTGCCGTCGGCGCGTGGATCACGGGCGAGCACGGCGGCCCAGCGAGGATCCAGTTCAGGGGCGAGATTGTTTGAAGTGCTGTTCATGGTCGTTATTCCATTGGCCCGTTTTGTCTAGTGCCCTGTGATACAGGACACTAGCGTAGCGAGTCCTCCAAGTGACAACACTCCGGGTCTTGCGGTCCAATTCTGCACCTTCACCCGGCGGTGCGAAACGTCAGGTTGATCCGCTGGGCGCCCAGGCGCGGATGCTGCCCGTCCTTGAGTGGCAACACGCCGTGGTAACGCAAGCGGTCCACGCCGCCCCATACCACGATGTCGCCATGGAACAACGGGATACGCAGGCTCTTGTCGCTGCGCTCGAAGCCGCCGAACTGGAACACCGCCGGCAAGCCCAGGGACATCGAGACGATGGGTGCGGTGAGGGAGCGTTCGTTCTTGTCCTGGTGCAGCGACATCCGCGCGCCGGGCACGTAACGGTTGATCAGGCAGGCGTCGGGCTCGAAATGCTCGAACTGTGCCTGCCGGGCGGCGGCCTGGGCCAGCTCGCGAAACACTGCCGGCATCTCGGGCCAGGGATGGCCGGTTTGCGGGTCATGGGCGGTATAGCGATAGCCGCTGCGGTCGGTGGTCCAGCCCAGTGCGCCGCAACTGCTCAAGGCCACTGACATGGTAAAGCCGCCGGGTGTGACCATCTGCCGGAACGGCGCAGCCTGCAGGACGCTTTCCAGCGCCGGCAGCAAGCGCTCGAGCCAGGGCAGGGCGAAGCCGCGCAGCACGAATGCTTGCGGGCCGATCTGTTCGACCTGGCCGGGCAGGGTGGGCGCCTGGTCGGCGAACAGGTCCAGGGTGACCGGTGTGTCATTACTGCGCATCATGAAAAATGATTCCCAAGGTGTGCCGTCTGCCGCTGTTCACGCGGCTGACGCCATGGCGCATGTTCACCCGATAATAACCGCGAATACCTTTGACTGGCCGCTGGTGCACGGCAAATACCAGCCCATCGCCCTGTTTCAGATCGATGACCTGGGGCCGCGACTGCATGCGTGGACGCTGTTCGGTAAGGACAAACTCGCCGCCGGTAAAATCCCGGCCCGGTTCCGATAGCAGGATCGCGACCTGCAAGGGGAACACCTGCTCACCGTACAGATCCTGGTGCAGGCAGTTGTAGTCCTGCGGGCCGTATTGCAGCAACAACGGCGTAGGACGCGATTGCCCGGCGGCGTGACAGCGCCGAATGAAGTCGGCGTGTTCGTGGGGGTAGCGCACCTTAAGGTCCATGCACTCATTCCAACGGTTCGCCAGCGGCACCAGCATCGGATACAACGCCTCACGCAGTTGTTGGATGAGGTCCGGTAGCGGATAGCGAAAATACTGATACTCACCGCGTCCGAACCCATGGCGGGCCATGACCACCCGGGACCGGAAAAGCCCGGGGTCGGCATACAAGCTGCTTAGGCTCTGGCATTGCGTGGCAGTGAGCAGGCTGCGGACGACCGCACTGCCGTCCTGATCGAGGCTTTGCTCCAGAGTGGGCCAGTCAAGGTGGGTGAGGGACTGGAGCAGGGAAGGCGTAGGGGGCACGATGGCAGTCCTTGTTGGAAGGACTGTTCAGTCTGCGCAGTGCTGCGTTGCAGGGCACCCCGATTCTTGCGGTTCGGCATTCCTGTGGCGAGGGAGTAACCCCCACGCCACAAAAGCATCGTGCCCAGCCAGATGCCACAAAAAATACAATCAGGGAGAGTGGTTACAGCGCCTTGCTGACCTTGAGGTCGCTGATCACATCGTCGGTTTCGCCGTGCAGCTTTTGCAAGGCGGCCCGGGCTTCTTCCTCGGTGCCGGTTTCCAGCTGTGCGAATTCGAAGCGGCGCTCGCCGTTGAGCTTGTACTTGATGACGTATTTGGTCGTCTGGGCCACGGTTTTGCCTTTCTTGAAAGGGCGATGCTCAGCTCAGTTTCGAGCTGGAACGCCGGATGATTTTGATTTTGTGGGTCAGTGTCGGCTTGCGCGTGACGCTGATTGCACGGCGGTTGACGGTGTCGATGGTGATGTTCCAGAAACCGGTGCTTGGCGCCGTGATCCTGGCCGGAAAGGTGTCGAACGCGCCACCGTGATACGTGTGCCGGCCGCCATTCTTGAAACTGCGGAAGTTGGCATCGTTCATCAAACGGATGTTGCACATTTGCGAGCATTCGATAACGACGATGTCGTCTTCGTTCAGGTGCTCGCGCTGGTGAATGAATTTCATGGGCGCCTCCAGAAGGGCTTTTTCTACAAAATCAAAACGATAGCAAGGGGCAATGAAGCGCAGTTTATCAGCCCCGAGTGTTAATATCCGGCCCGCGCTCCAGGCTTTGTTCATTTATCGCAGGTTGCGGGAAAAAAAGCGGTGCGGCCCCGGAGCAAAACGGTGTTTGCACTGTCGGAGGATCTTTATTGGAGGAAACATATGAAGCGCAGCGTGTGGGTGTTGGCATTGGCCATGAGTGGATGTGCATCGGTATCGGACATCAACCAGACGCCCCCCACCATGAGCGTCATCTCCGGAAAGAAGCCTCACGAATACGCCAAGTGCGTTGCCGACAAGCTGGCCAGCAGCCGTGGCTCGCTGCAAATGGAGCCGCACAAGAACGGCGTGCGGCTGATCGTCCCGGGCAAACTGTCGGCCCTGCCGGCGGCGGTGTTCGACATTGACGAGCGCTCCAGTGGCAGCAGCATCAAGCTGCACGAAAGCATGTCCAACGTGCCCGTGCGTCCGGGCGATGTGCAGGACGCAGCCAACGCCTGCATTTCCGGCTGATCACCGCCAGCGCCTGACGAACGGGCCGGCCATCGGATAGACTAGTGGCCTCGACAAAAATGCCGCCACGCTCGACGTTGGCGGCATTGTCATTCATGGAGTCAGTCGATGAAACGCGAGCAGGTGCGCCAGCGCCATGCAGAAGGGCTTATCTTTGCCACCCACGTGATTCAGAACCCGGCGAGCCCGGGCGAGTGGATCGTGTTCTTCAAGAAAAGCGCCGGGCGAAGTTTTTTCCTGGTGGATGAGCAGGACGAAGTCGAGTCTTTCAGTCAACTCGATGACCTGGTCGAGACCATACGCGGGCTGGGCATCAAGTTCGCCGAGATTCACATCTAGCTTATTTGCAGACCACCACGACACTGCGGCTGTTGAAGTTGCCGACGTCGACGCCCAGGGTTTTCTCGCTTTCCTTGGCCTGGGGCGTGCCGTCGGTGCCGACGATGCGGTAGCCGGTGCCGGCGCAGGACGCATCGGCCTTCTCGTAGCAGGTCGCCCAGGAATTGGCCTCGCCCGAGCAGTCGATGGCCAAGCCTTGTTCACCATTATCGAGATAGGTCTTTTCGGCCGAGGCACATCCCGCCAGGGCCAGGACTGTAAACAGCGCCAGAAATGTCTTCATGGGTTCGTCATCGAGGAGGGAAGGGCAATGGCGAGGTTATAGCGAATGGCCATTGCGGTACAGCTAAACCAGCCTCCTTCGATGCCAGGGTGGCATTTACCGGAGGCCGGCGTTTTTATTTCTTGCGGCGGGGGCTGCGTGCAGGGGCGGTTTCGCGATCTTTGGCCGCCGGGGCAGCGCGCTCGTCCTGGAATACCGCAGCCACTTCCACTGCCATGGCCTTGCTGGGCAAGGGACCGGCGACCTGCTCGCCGTGGTAGTTGATAATCCACCACTGGCCGTCCTTGCCCTGGCTGACCGAATAACCGTTTGCGTTTCTTGCCGACATCTAGCTGCCTCAATTGGCGGGATCAAGGGCGCCATGATACGTCAAATGCGCGCAAACAGTGCTTACTGGCGTACAGTGGACCGCTGCCGCCATCGAGACGAAAGGCAATTGAACTATCCGCTGTTTTTTATTTCTCTATGATGGCACCGGTTGGCCAGTGCGGGCATTGTAAGGTGCCCGTCGCCTGATTAGACTGCGCCGAAACTCGTACACACCGCCTTTTCAAGGACTTATATGATCAAGAAATGCTTGTTCCCAGCAGCCGGTTACGGTACTCGCTTCCTGCCAGCGACTAAAGCCATGCCCAAAGAAATGCTGCCGGTGGTGAACAAGCCACTGATCCAGTACGGCGTCGAAGAAGCCCTCGATGCGGGCCTGACGGAAATCTCCATCGTCACCGGCCGCGGCAAACGCGCCCTGGAAGACCATTTCGACATCAGCTACGAGCTGGAAAACCAGATCAAGGGCACCGACAAGGAAAAATACCTGGTCGGCATCCGCAAACTGCTCGACGAGTGCTCGTTCTCCTACACACGCCAGACCGAAATGAAAGGCCTGGGCCACGCGATCCTGACCGGTCGCCCGCTGATCGGTGACGAGCCATTCGCCGTGGTCCTGGCGGACGACTTGTGCGTCAACCTCGAAGGCGACGGCGTCCTGACCCAGATGGTCAAGCTGTACAAGCAGTTCCGCTGCTCCATCGTGGCGATCCAGGAAGTCGATCCGCAGGAAACCAACAAGTACGGCGTGATTGCCGGCGAAATGATCCGCGACGACATCTACCGCGTCCACAGCATGGTTGAAAAACCAAAACCTGAAGACGCACCGTCGAACCTGGCGATCATCGGTCGCTACATCCTGACCCCGGACATCTTCGACCTGATCGAACAGACCGAGCCAGGCAAGGGTGGCGAAATCCAGATCACCGACGCCCTGATGAAACAGGCCCAGAACGGCTGCGTGATGGCCTACAAGTTCAAGGGCAAGCGTTTCGACTGCGGTGGCGCCGAAGGCTACATCGACGCGACCAACTTCTGTTTCGAGAACTTCTACAAGACCGGCAAGGCTTACTGATAGCCTGCGCCGCGCCTTGTAAAAAACGCCCCGACTGGTTCGGGGCGTTTTTTTGCGCGGAGAAAAGTCTCTCGGACACAAGCAAACCCCTGTGGGAGCGAGCTTGCTCGCGATAGCGGTGAGCCAGTCAACATCAATGCTGCTGATCCGACGCCATCGCGAGCAAGCCCGCTCCCACAGGTTTTGGGATTGATCGCGCGACATGAGTCTGTCCAGCTGGCTTTTTCATTTTCCATCCCCATAACCAACCGCAACGCTGCCTCAGGTGAAAACAGCAGGTATGCTGATGACCTGCCAAAGGAGATAGAAAATGGCCTACGATTTTGACTTGTATGTGATTGGCGCCGGTTCCGGTGGTGTTCGGGCGGCGCGGTTTGCCGCCGGTTTCGGGGCCAAGGTGGCCGTGGCGGAAAGCCGCTACCTGGGCGGGACCTGCGTGAACGTGGGCTGCGTACCGAAAAAACTGCTGGTCTACGGCGCGCATTACGCCGAGGACTTCGAGCAGGCGTCGGCCTATGGCTGGACGGCGGGCGAGGCGAGTTTCGACTGGGCCACGCTGATCGCCAACAAGGACAAGGAGATCAATCGCCTCAACGGCATCTACCGCAACCTGTTGGTCAACAGCGGTGTCGTGCTGCACGAAGGGCATGCCAGGCTGACCGGGCCCCATGAGGTCGAGATCAACGGCCAGCGCCACACCGCCAGGCATATCCTGATCGCCACGGGCGGGTGGCCGGTGATCCCGGACATTGCAGGGCGCGAGCATGCCATCAGCTCCAACGAGGCGTTCTTTCTCAAGGACCTGCCCAAGCGCGTCATCGTGGTGGGCGGGGGCTACATTGCTGTGGAGTTCGCCGGGATTTTCCATGGCATGGGCGCGCAGACGTCCTTGCTCTATCGCGGCGAGCTGTTCCTGCGGGGCTTTGACGGTGCGGTGCGCAAGCACCTGGCGGAAGAACTCGACCGTCGAGGCATGGATCTGCAATTCAACGCCGACATCGAACGCATCGACAAGCTGGACGATGGCAGCTTGAGGGTGACCCTCAAGGACGGTCGCACACTGCTGACCGACTGCGTGTTCTACGCCACCGGCCGGCGGCCGATGCTCGATAACCTTGGCCTGGAAACCACAGGCGTTACGCTGGATGAGAAAGGTTTTGTCCAGGTCAACGAAAAATACGAGACCACTGAACCCTCGATCCTGGCCATTGGCGACGTGATCGGCCGCGTTCAGCTCACCCCCGTCGCCCTGGCCGAAGGCATGGCGGTGGCGCGGCGCCTGTTCAAGCCCGAGCAGTATCGACTGGTGGATTACCGGATGATCCCCACCGCCGTGTTCAGCCTGCCGAACATTGGCACGGTGGGCCTGACCGAAGAGCAGGCCCGGGAGGAGGGCCATGAGGTCGAGATTTTCGAAAGCCGTTTCCGGCCGATGAAACTGAGCTTGACCGATTGCCAGGAGCGCACCCTGATGAAGCTGGTGGTGGATGCCCGGACCGACAAGGTATTGGGTTGCCACATGGTCGGGCCGGATGCCGGTGAAATCGTCCAAGGCTTGGCCATCGCCCTCAAGGCTGGCGCCACCAAGCGCGACTTCGACGAGACCATCGGCGTGCACCCGACCGCCGCCGAAGAGTTCGTGACAATGCGTACACCCTTGGCCTCCTGAAGCCCGGCGGACATATGGCGAGCGAGCCTGCTCGCCATATTAAGATTTCTTCTATCTATTCAGCGGCTGATAGCCAAAACCAATCATTCACATCAGGTTTGCCAATGAGCCAGCCTGGGGATGAGTGGTTAAGATTCCCTCCATCAACTTTTCAACCCTGATGGAGAAACATCGATGCCTATCATCAACAGCCAAGTTAAACCGTTCAACGCTACCGCCTTCAAGAACGGCGAGTTCGTCCAGGTGTCGGACGCCGACCTGAAAGGCAAATGGTCTGTCGTGTTCTTCTACCCAGCCGACTTCACCTTCGTTTGCCCAACCGAGCTGGAAGACCTGGCCGACAACTACGCCGAATTCAAGAAGCTGGGCGTCGAGATCTACAGCGTATCGACCGACACTCACTTCGCCCACGCTGCCTGGCACAACACTTCGCCAGCCATCGGCAAGATCCAGTACACCATGATCGGCGACCCGACCCACGTCATCTCCCGCAACTTCGATGTGCTGATCGAAGAAGTCGGCCTGGCTGACCGCGGTACTTTCGTGATCAACCCGGAAGGCCAGATCAAGATCGTTGAAATCAACGACGGCGGCGTTGGCCGTGACGCTTCCGAGTTGCTGCGCAAGATCAAGGCCGCTCAGTACGTTGCCGCTCACCCGGGCGAAGTCTGCCCAGCCAAGTGGAAAGAAGGCGAGGCCACCCTGGCTCCGTCCCTGGACCTGGTCGGCAAGATCTAAGACCGTGAGTCCTTTGAGGGCGGTCATCCGCACTTAAGCAAGCCGCACCGCCCACAAAAAACGCCCGGGCGAGATTCGCTCGGGCGTTGTTTTTTCTGAAATTCAAAAAATGGAAATCGCCCGTATGTTGGACGCCAATCTTAAAGCTCAGTTGAAGTCATACCTGGAACGGGTCACCCAGCCGATCGAGATCGTCGCCTCCCTCGACGACGGTGCGAAATCCCAGGAAATGCTCGCGTTACTCCAAGACGTTGCCAGTCTTTCCCACCAGATTACCTTGCTCGACAACGGCACCGATGCGCGCAAGCCTTCGTTTTCGTTGAACCGCCCGGGAGCCGATATCAGCCTGCGCTTTGCCGGTATCCCCATGGGCCATGAATTCACTTCGCTGGTGCTGGCCCTGCTGCAAGTCGGCGGCCACCCGTCGAAGGCCAGTGTCGATGTGATCGAACAGATCCGCTCGCTGAAGGGCGAGTTCAACTTCGAGACGTATTTCTCGCTGTCGTGCCAGAACTGCCCGGATGTGGTCCAGGCGCTGAACCTGATGGCGGTGCTGAACCCGAACATTCGCCACGTCGCCATCGACGGCGCGCTGTTCCAGGCCGAAGTCGATGAACGTCAGATCATGGCCGTGCCAAGCATTTACCTGAACGGCGTGAACTTCGGCCAGGGCCGCATGGGCCTGGAAGAGATTCTCGCCAAGATCGATACCAGCGGTATCGAACGCCAGGCCGAGAAAATCAGCGCCAAGGACGCCTTTGATGTGTTGGTGGTCGGCGGTGGCCCGGCCGGCGCTTCGGCGGCGATCTACGCGGCTCGTAAAGGGATCCGCACCGGTGTGGCGGCCGAACGTTTCGGTGGCCAGGTGCTCGACACCATGGCCATCGAGAACTTCATCTCGGTCCAGGAAACCGAAGGGCCGAAACTGGCCGTTGCCCTGGAAGAACACGTCAAGCAGTACGACGTGGACATCATGAACCTGCAACGTGCCGACGCCTTGCTGCCAGGCAAGGACGGCGGGCTCCATGAAATCAAGTTCGCCAGCGGTGCGAGCCTCAAGGCCAAGACCGTTATCCTGGCGACCGGTGCCCGCTGGCGCGAAATGAACGTGCCGGGCGAGCAGCAATACCGCAACAAGGGCGTGGCGTACTGCCCGCACTGCGATGGTCCGCTGTTCAAAGGCAAGCGCGTGGCGGTGATCGGCGGTGGTAACTCAGGCGTCGAGGCGGCTATCGACCTGGCCGGTATCGTGGCCCATGTCACGTTGCTGGAGTTCGATGTGCAATTGCGTGCCGACGCGGTGCTGCAGCGCAAACTGCACAGCCTGCCGAACGTGACGGTGATTACCAGCGCACAGACCACCGAAGTGACGGGAGACGGCCAGAAGGTCAATGGCTTGCGGTACAAGGACCGTGCGAGCGGTGACGTGCGGGATGTGGAGTTGGAGGGGATCTTCGTGCAGATCGGCCTGTTGCCCAACACCGATTGGCTCAAAGGCACCGTCGAGTTGTCGCCGCGGGGCGAGATCATCGTCGATGCCCGGGGTGAAACCTCGATCCCTGGCGTGTTCGCCGCCGGTGACGTGACCACGGTGCCATACAAACAGATCGTGATCGCCGTGGGTGAGGGCGCCAAGGCTTCGCTGAGTGCCTTCGACCACCTGATCCGTACCTCCGCGCCGGCCTGAATAGCCGATAGCGGAAAAAACAAAACCCCATGAGCCTGGCTCATGGGGTTTTGTTTTGGATCATGCATCACCCTGTGGGAGCGAGCTTGCTCGCGAAGACTGCGGCACATTCAACATGGATGCAGGCTGGGCCACCGCTATCGCGAGCAAGCTCGCTCCCACAGGGGCGGTGGTGAGGTTTACAGCGGCGCAGGCTGGATGATCTCGACCCAGTAGCCATCCGGGTCCTTGATGAAGGCCAGGCTTTTCATGCGACCGTCGGTCAGGCGTTTCTGGAAGTCGCAGCCCAGTGCTTCGAAGCGCTCGCAGGCGGCGACGACATCCGGTACCGAGATGCAGATGTGGCCGAAGCCGCGTGGGTCGGTGTTGCCGTTATGGTAGGCGAACGCCGGGTCGCTTTCAGTGCCGTGGTTGTGGGTCAATTCCAGGATGCCAGGGATCGACTTCATCCATTCGGTACGCGTCGCCGCGTCCGCCGGGATCTGCTTCTTGTCCACCAGTGCCAGGAAATACAGGCTGAATTCGGCCTCCGGGAAGTCGCGCTTTTCCACCAGCGAGAAACCCAGCACGCGGGTGTAGAAATCCAGGGACTTGGTGATGTCCTTGACCCGCAGCATGGTGTGGTTGAAGACGAATCGGGCCGTGGCGGCGTCCGGTTGTGCGGTGACGCCAGGGAAAGTATCGAGTTCGTGCAGGCTCATGGGCCCTCCGGAAAAAAGTGGGGCAAACGGCGTCGCAATCTGGGGTGCGACGGTTCCTGGGCTTGCGTCAGACAGCTTCCTTGCAGGTGCGCCCATGATACGCAAGGGGGGCGGTGTCGCCAAACCGCATGTGGCTATTGCCTGCTTCTGCCTCGGGCTTCAGACTTGACGATTCGTTCTTGAGTGCCCGTGCAATGTTTCGACCGTTCCTTTCGCTGTTTGTCCTGTTGTTTGCCAGTGTCGGCGGCGTCCAGGCGGCCGAACCACAGGTTTCCTGGCCCCAGGGCTGGGTTGTCGAACCGCTGCCGGCGGACGCATCGGCTTCGGGAACCCTGCGCCAACGGGCAACCAAGAGTGATACGGCAGGCAATGCCGTGATGGTCATGGAATTGACCACGACCCCCGTCGAACCCGATCACCAGGTGAACTTGCAAGGCGTATTGCTGGAAATGCGCAAATCAATCCAGAAGGATTTTTTCCAGGGGGGATACCAAAGTGTGTGCACTAAGGTCCATGCCTCCATGTTGGGCGGCGTAACAGCATTGGAAACCACTTGCACGATCACGCAAAACGGACGACATGTATTGTCTCAGGCACTCGTCGCGGCACTAAACGAGGGCAAGGCTTATGTGCTGTCGTATGCGGGGCAGGCACAGGTGTTTGTTGAAAGCCAGGATGAGATACAGTCGGTGCGAAACAGTTTGAAACTATGACGCCTTCAGCGTAATAGGCCAAAGGGTTTAATCCTGAAGTTTAGCCATAAAAAAGCCCTGATTGTTCAGGGCTTTTTTGCATCATGGGCTGTCAACCACGCAACCAGGAATCAACGGTCGCTGCACCGTACTGTTCTTTCCAGGCTTTCAGGCCGCGGTGATTGCCGCCTTTGGTTTCGATCAACTCACCGGTGTGCGGGTTCTGGTAAACCTTCACCACGCGCGCGCGGCGCGTCTTGGTGGGCTTGGTCGATTGCAGGCTCGCCTTGGATGGGTTCGGGTCGAGGATAGCGACGATGTCGCGCAGGCTCTTGCCGTAGGTTTTCATCAGGCCCTGGAGCTTTTCCTCGAATTCGATTTCCTTCTTGAGCCCGGCATCGTTCTTCAGCGATTCCAGCTGCTTGAGCTGTTCTTGAAGGGCCTTTTCGGCTGCACGAAATTCAGCGAGTCTGGACAAAATGATTACTCCAATCAAAATATATGGCTGATACCAACCGCAAACAAAGCTATAAGCCAAGCGCCTTGAAGCGACTCGGTGTTAATGACGCTCTCCTGTTATGTGGCACAGGTAGAAAAAGTGTAGTAGTTAATCCAGAGAGTGTAAATCGTAACTTTTTCGTTATGTAACAACAGCAAAAGTCTTATCAATTGGAACGCCGTCGTCAATAGAACGGCGGCAGTTAACTGCCAGTAGTGGTGGTCAACGTCTCAACAAATGCCTGCCCGCTTATCGGTCGACCAAATAGATAACCCTGTAGAAAGTTCACCCCATGGGCGCTCAGGTAGTCGCTTTGCTCGACGGTTTCGACGCCCTCGGCGACCATGTCCAGATCCAACTTGCCCGACAGTTCGATGATGCTATCGAGGAGGTGGCGCGACAAGGCATCGACGCCGATCATCGCGACGAAACTCTGGTCGATCTTCAAGAAATCCACGTTGAACTGGCGCAAGTACGCCAGGCTGGAATGACCGGTGCCGAAATCGTCGAGGGCGATCTTGACGCCCAGTTCCCGTAGTTCACCGAACAGTTGCCGGGTCACGGACGTCGGCTCAATCAACTCGCGTTCGGTCAACTCCAGCACCAGGGTTATCGCCCCCGGCGCGAAAGCGCTGAGAAATTCGCGACAATCGTCCAGCAGCGCCAGATCCTGGCAGTGGCGAGCGGTGATGTTGATGCCGACATGAAACGGCGCTTCGAGTCGAGGCGCGAGCGGCGCCAACAGGTGGCTGGTCTGGCGCATGAGCGCACGGGTCATCGGCACGATGACGCCGCTGTGTTCGGCGAAGGGAATGAACAGGTCCGGGCGAACCTGGCCTTCTGTGGGGTGGTTCCAGCGCATCAGCACCTCGACGCCGGCCCAGCGTTTGCTGTCGCTGTGCACGACCGGTTGCAGGTAGGGCACGAACTCGCCGGCTTCCAGTGCCCGCTGCAATTCACGGCTGGGGGACGACGCGCGTTTCTGCAGCCAGTGTCCGAGTATGCCGGCCACAACGCCGAAGAAGATCAGCAGGCTGAACAGCGGCGGGTATTCCCTGGCCATGTAGCGCCAGGTTTCACCCTCGTCGAACCCGGCCTCTACAGTGAAGGCGTAGCGCGCCGAGCCCAGTTCGTTCTGGGCCACCGGCAACCCGGGCAGGGGCGCTGGCCGGACCTTGCCGTCCGCTGCCAGCCAATTGGGCCCGACTTGCAGCCGCAGCCGGGCCTGGCGGCCGATCAGGCGCAGGACGTTGGCCAGATGATACCCGTCAAGGGTGGCCAAGGCGCCTTTGCGGCCGTCATTGAGCCGGTAAATCAGCAACGCGGTATCCGGCGTGACCGGGTTGCCGTTCATGAGCCACAGGGTGCCTTGATGATAGTCGCTCGGGTTGACGGGTTCCTCGAAGGCACCAAACAGCGAGCTGCAGTAAAGGTTGTTGTCCCAGACAAGGTTGGTCGAGCGGACAAAGGGCCGGCGCGTCACTTGTTCACGCAAGGCCAGCTTCACCGCTTCGCAGGGCTGGCCGGCCAGGGGTAATAGTTCATGGGCCGCCAAAGCCGTGTTGTCGAGCATCAGCTCGATCTGCCTGACCAACTCCTCGGCAGTCTGCCGGGTGTGTTGCGCCAGCGTCCGTTCGGCCTGCATGTACAACATGGCCAGCCCTGACAGCATCGGTACCAGGCCGCAAAGCAGGGTGACGAGATAGCGACGGGGCCGGGCGTGCAAGCGTGTGGCGGTCAAGGGCATCGGCACAACCTGAGAAGAAACGGGATGAGGGGTAATCGTCGGATGCCGACCATGATAGATGGCTTGCCGAGTGCTTGCTGACCACAAGGTGACTGTGGGAGCGGGCTTGCTCGCGAAAGCGTCGTGTCTGTCACCGTTGATGTCGACTGATACACCGCCTTCGCGAGCAAGCCCGCTCCCACAGGTTCAATGCCATGTTTCCCCAGGTTTGGTGCTGGGCTCATGACTGCCGGGCCAGCTCGATAAACGCCAGGGTAGCGGGCGAGGCCTGGCGGCTGTCCAATACCGCCAGGCCGATCTGACGCGGTACCCGTGGCGACAAGGGCCGAGCAACGTAGCCCGGGTTCTCGTCGTCCGGCAACGAGCCTTCGGACACCACGCTCACCGCCTCGCCGCGCCTGACGACATCCAGGGTGCTGAGCAGTTGCGAACAACGAAAACGCACGTTCGGTGTCAGCCGCGCGGCATTGAACAGGCGCGAAACCAGTTCCGACGATCCGGCCTCGGTGTGCACGAAGGGGTCGTTGCACAGGTCCTGGAGGCTCAGGCTGGCCCGTGCGGCGAGGGGGTGTGAGGCGGGGAGCAGGGCGACCATCTGATCTTCCAGCAACGCGAACGTATCGAAGCGCTCCTCGGGCAGCACCACGAAGCCGACGTCGATTCGCCGTTCGTCCAGCCACTGGATGACCTGCCTGTCGGGCCCTTCGTCGATGTGCACTTCGATCCCGGGATGCAGGGCTCGATAGCGTTGCAGGATCCCGGGCAGCAATTTCATCGATGACGTCGGCCCGAACGAGCCGATGCGCAAGGTGCCCCGGCGCATGCCCCGGGCATCGGCGGCTTCCTGGCGCAAGGTGTTGGCCAGTCCGAGCATGGCCCGGGCCCGCAGCAGCAATTGCTGGCCAATGTCACTGAGCTCCACCACCGACTGATGGCGCCTGAACAACTCCACGCCCAGCTCTTGTTCCAGGGATTTGATGGCGTGGGACACCGCGGACTGGCCAATGCCCAAGCGCGTGGCCGCAGCGGTGAAACCACGCAGCTCGGCGACCAGGGAGAAGATTTCGAGTTGAGTGAGGGTCATGAGTGATCGCTCATTTTACGATGACAAAGCATGAGCCTGATGATGAGGCATCTGATTCGAATCAGAAAGCAATACAGAACTTTGTGGCGAGGGGATTTATCCCCGTTGGGGCGCGAAGCGGCCCCCTCGAACTCCAGACACTCCGAGTCGTCAGGTTTGGGGCCGCTGCGCAGCCCAGCGGGGATAAATCCCCTCGCCACAGGTTTTGTGAGTGACTTCACTTACAGGTTTCGGTGCACCATGAAAACCCTCGAACAAACCGTTCCAATCCCGTCGGACCTGCCGGTCTACCTGAAGCTCGCCATGGTCACCATGATCTGGGGCGGGACCTTCGTGGCCGGCCGGATCCTGGCCGATGCCCTCGCACCAATGTTCGCCGCCAGCCTGCGGTTTCTGCTGGCGAGCATCGCGCTGCTGGCGTTTCTCGCCCTGGCCGGGATCCCGCTGGCCAGGCCCAGTGTGAAGCAGGGGCTGCAATTGGCGGCGCTGGGGTTCTTCGGCATCTTTTTCTACAACTTGTGCTTCTTCTATGGCTTGCAGTACATCAATGCGTCGCGGGCGTCGCTGATCGTGGCCTTGAACCCGGCGGTGATCGGGCTGGCGTCCTGGTGGTTGTTCAAGGAACGGCTGAGTCGCCTGAAGGTGGCGGGCATCGTGCTGTGCATCGGCGGGGCGGGCTTGGTGATCGTCAGTCGTGACCCGTCCTTGTTGCAAGGTGCGGCGCAGGGCTGGATCGGCGACCTGTTGATTTTTGGCTGCGTGCTGGGCTGGGGCATCTATTCGCTGTTTTCGAAAACACTGAATGAAAGCCTGGGCCCCTTGCAGACCGTGACCTGGTCGATTCTGCTGGGCACGCTGATGCTGTGGCTGGCCTGCGCGGCGGCAGGGGAGATTCGTATAGACGCGTTGCGCGCGTTGGACGCGGAGCAATGGTCGAGCCTGTTGTACCTGGGCGTGCTGGGTTCGGCCCTAGCCTATATCGCCTGGTATGACGGCATTCGTCGGATCGGCGCGACCCGGTCCGGCGTATTCATTGCCCTCAACCCGCTGACGGCGGTGCTGCTGGGCGCGCTGCTGCTGGACGAACGGCTCACGGCCTTGATGTGTGTGGGTGGGGGCGTGATCCTGATGGGCATTTTCCTGTGTAACAAACCCCTTGCGCGGCCGAAGGAAAAGGCGATTTGATACAGAAGGCGGACAAATCCGGTTACGCTGTGTAGAATCGATTTACGCATATAAGAATAACGTCTTCTGGCAGCAGAAGCCTCGCCCGCAAGAGCCTTGGGTCGACAATGAAGATACTTGGGTTTCAACTGATCTACGGCGATTTCCTCGCCCGCAGCGTTCGTGGCATTTCCTGCGCGCCGCCCCGTGTCCCCAGCATTGCCTGCAACTAACGTTTTTTGTTAATTGACCAGAATGATGAGGCGCCGACATGGCAGATCTATACGAAAACCCCATGGGCCTGATGGGCTTCGAATTCATTGAATTTGCATCCCCCACACCCAACACCCTGGAGCCGATCTTCGAGATCATGGGCTTCACCAAAGTGGCCACGCACCGCTCCAAAAACGTGCACCTGTATCGCCAGGGCGCGATCAACCTGATCCTCAACAATGAACCCCACAGCGTGGCATCGTACTTCGCGGCCGAGCACGGCCCGTCGGTGTGCGGCATGGCGTTCCGGGTCAAGGATTCGCAACAGGCCTACAAGCGTGCCCTGGAACTCGGCGCCCAGCCGATCCACATCGAGACCGGCCCGATGGAACTGAACCTGCCGGCCATCAAGGGCATCGGCGGCGCGCCGTTGTACCTGATCGATCGGTTTGGCGAAGGCAGCTCGATCTATGACATCGACTTCGTGTTCCTCGAGGGCGTGGACCGCAACCCGGTGGGCGCGGGCCTGAAGATCATCGACCACCTGACCCACAACGTGTATCGCGGGCGCATGGCCTACTGGGCCGGCTTCTACGAGAAACTGTTCAACTTCCGCGAGATCCGCTACTTCGATATCAAGGGCGAATACACCGGCCTGACCTCCAAGGCCATGACCGCGCCGGACGGCATGATCCGCATCCCGTTGAACGAAGAATCGTCCAAGGGCGCCGGGCAGATCGAAGAGTTCCTGATGCAGTTCAACGGCGAAGGCATCCAGCACGTGGCTTTCCTCACCGATGACCTGGTCAAGACCTGGGACCACCTGAAAAGCATCGGCATGCGCTTCATGACCGCACCGCCGGACACCTACTATGAAATGCTCGAAGGCCGCTTGCCGAACCATGGCGAACCGGTCGATGAACTGCAATCGCGGGGCATTCTGCTGGACGGCTCGTCCAACCCGGATGACCGGCGCCTGCTGCTGCAGATCTTCTCGGAAACCCTGATGGGGCCGGTGTTCTTCGAATTCATCCAGCGCAAGGGCGACGATGGCTTCGGCGAGGGCAACTTCAAGGCGCTGTTCGAGTCCATCGAGCGCGACCAGGTGCGTCGTGGCGTGCTGGCCACCGAGTAAGGCCTGATCCATGAAAAGCCCGCCCGGCAGTGATGCCGGGCGGGCCTTTCATTGCCAATACACAACCCCTTGTGGGAGCGCGCTTGCTCGCGATAGCGGTGGCTCGGCTTGCATCCATGTCGAATGTTCCGCCGTCATCGCGAGCAAGCGCGCTCCCACAGGGCAGGCGGTGACCTCAAGTCCGGCGCCGCTGCCGCACCAAGTGCTTGAAACCTTCGAACACCAACACGGCCACGGCCATCCAGATGGGGATGTAGGTTAGCCATTCACCGGCCTGGATGCTCTCGCCCAACAGCAGCGCAACGCCCAGCAGCAACACCGGTTCGACATAACTCAACAAGCCGAACAGGCTGAACGGCAACAGCCGGCTGGCGACGATGTACGACACCAGCGCGCTGACGCTGATCAGCCCGAGCAACGGGATCAGCAGCGACAGCCGTGGGTATTGATCGAACACGTTGAAACCCTGCTCGCCGCTTTGCACGAACCACAGTGCCACGGGCAGCATCAGGGTCATGTCCAGCCAGAGTCCACCGAGGTTGTCGGTCTTGATGCGTTTGCGCAGGATGAAATAGATCGGGTAGCCGAGCACCACCAGCAAGGTTGCCCAGGAAAACCCACCCACCCGGTACAACTCGTTGAACACGCCAAGGGTGGCGAAGAACACGGCGACTTTCTGCAGGTAGGAGAGGCGTTCGCCATAGACGATGCGCCCGGTCAGGACCATCGACAGCGGCAACAGGAAGTACCCCAGCGATACGTCCAGGCTATAGCCATTGAGTGGTGCCCACATGAACAGCCATAGCTGCGCGCCCATCAGGGCCGAAGAGACAATGGCCGCAAGCAGCAGCCATGGCGTGGCGACCAGGCGGCGGATCAGCGCCGTGACCAGTGTCCAGTCCCGCGTCACCAGCAGGAAGGCGGTCATGCACGGCATCGTCAGGAGCATGCGCCAACCGAAGATCTCCACACCGGTCAGCGGTGAGAGCAGCGAGGTGTAGTAGTACATGACGGCGAACAGCGCAGAGGCCGAGACCGATAGAACGATGCCTTTGGACACTGAGGCCTCTTGTTAGTGGGGTGGTATGCACGATGGGGCAAGCTTTACCTGTGGCGAGAGAGCTTGCTCCTTCGCCACAGGGTTTGCGCTTCAATGATGTTTATGACGTACGCGGCACTCGCCCCGGCACGAAATGACTCACATCGTTGAACCCCGGCGTCGACGCATGCCCCGGTGTCACCAGCGAATCGATGAAGGCTTCATCTTCCGCGCTGATCTTCACCGCTTGCGCCTTGATGTACGAATCCCACTGCTCCTCGGTGCGTGGCCCGACGATGGCCGAGGTCACGGCGCGGTTGTTCAGCACCCAGGCGATGGCGAACTCGACGATGCCCACGCCCCGACCCTGGGTGTATTGCAGGATCTGCTGGGCGATGCGCAGGGACTCGACCCGCCATTCGGTTTCCAGGATGCGTTTGTCCTGGCGCCCGGCCCGGCTGTTGGCGTCCGGTGCCACGTCCGGCGCGTACTTGCCGCTGAGCACGCCGCGGGCCAGGGGGCTGAACGGCACCACGCCGAGACCGTAGTTCTGCGCCGCAGTGATCTGCTCGGTTTCCGCCTGGCGGTTGACGATGTTGTACAGCGGTTGGCTGATCACCGGCCGGTCGATGCCCAGGCTGTCGGCGATCCGGATCACTTCGGCGATGCGCCAGCCACGGTAGTTCGACAGGCCCCAATAGCGGATCTTGCCTTGGCGAATCAAGTCGCCGATGGCCGACACGGTCACGTGCAGTGGGGTGTTGTGGTCTTCGCGGTGCAGGTAGTAGATGTCCAGGTAATCGGTGCCCAGGCGCGTCAGGCTGGCCTCGATGCCATTGAACAGGTGCTTGCGGCTCAGGCCGCTGCGGTTGGGCACGCCGTCTGGCGGGCCGAAGCCGACCTTGGTGGCCAGCACCCATTCCTGGCGGCGACGGGCGATCGCCTCGCCGACGATTTCCTCGGAGCGACCGTTGGTGTAGACGTCCGCGGTGTCGATGAAATTGATACCCTGGTCCCAGGCCTTGTCGATGATCCGCAGCGAGTCCTCGGTGCTGGTCTGTTCGCCGAACATCATCGTGCCCAGGGTCAACGTCGAGACTTGCAACCCGGATTGGCCTAGCGTGCGGTAGCTCATGACAAGATCCTTTTATCCACGGGGAAAGGCCCAATCAAACCCCAGAACAGGCGCACGGATCAAACAGAATTCTCAAACACGCCAAATCAACTGTGGAACTACCTCTGTGGGAGCGAGCTTGCTCGCGATGAGGCCCTCACTGCCGACAACAATTTCCTAAACCGATATTTGTGAATTTGAACAATAATGCCCGGTGCCTTTTGTGCCGCGGACCGGCGTCACGGCTGTGGTCAACTGGCAGCATGCTGTGCATCGGAACCGGAGAATAATATGAAAATAGTCATCGCCCCCGACTCGTTCAAGGACAGCCTCAGTGCCCAGGGCGTCGCCGATGCCATCGCCCAGGGTCTGGCCGAGATCTGGCCGGATGCGCAGTTGATCAGATGCCCGATGGCGGACGGCGGGGAGGGGACGGTGGAGTCGGCGTTGGCGGCCTGTCACGGTGAGTGGCGTCACACCCGGGTCCGCGGTCCGTTGGGCGTCGCTGTCGAGGCGCGCTGGGGCTGGTTGGCCGAGAGCCGCACCGCGATCATCGAAATGGCCGAAGCCAGTGGTTTGCAATTGGTGCCGCCGGGACAACGCGACGCCTGTTCCAGCAGCACCTACGGCACCGGCGAGCTGATTCGCGCTGCCCTCGATGAGGGCGCTGGTCGGGTGATCCTGGCGATTGGCGGCAGTGCCACCAACGACGCCGGGGCCGGTGCGATGCAGGCCCTGGGCGTGGGGTTGCTGGATGACCAGGGCCAACCTCTGTCTCCCGGCGGCCTGGCCTTGGCGAACCTGTCGCACATCGACCTGAGTGAGCTCGACCCACGCCTGGCTCGGGTCAGCTTCGAGATCGCTGCCGATGTCGATAATCCGCTGTGCGGCCCCCATGGCGCGTCCGTGGTTTTCGGTCCGCAGAAGGGCGCCTCGGCTTCTCAAGTGCAGGCACTGGATCGGGCCCTGGAGCATTTCGCCGAACACTGTGCGCGGGCGTTGAACCAGGATGTGCGCGACGAGCCGGGCAGCGGCGCCGCCGGTGGCCTGGGGTTCGCGGCGAAGGCGTTCCTGGGTGCGCAGTTTCGTACCGGCGTGGACGTCGTCGCCCAGTTGACCGGGCTGGCCGAGGCGGTCCGCGGCGCCGACCTGGTGATCACCGGTGAAGGCCGTTTCGACGCCCAGACCCTGCGTGGCAAGACCCCCTTCGGAGTGGCCCGCATCGCCCGCCAGCACGGTGTACCGGTGGTGGTCATCGCCGGCACACTGGGGGAGGGCTATGAGGCGCTGTACGAACATGGCATCGACGCCGCCTTCGCCCTGGCCAGCGGGCCGATGACCTTGCAAGAGGCCTGCGCCGACGCGCCGCGCCTGTTGAGCGAGCGTGCCCGGGACATCGCCCGGCTTTGGCGGGTGGCGCGGAGCGTGATTTGAGATAGGGTTGAGGCTGGATATCGCGCAACCAGGAGAGATACATGCGCTTTTCAGTCTTGACCCAACGCATCACCGGCGATGGTGCCGCCGCCTGGCAGATTCATGACCGGGCGCTGGCCATGCGCGAACAGGGCATGGATGTGTTGTTGCTGTCAGTGGGTGATCCGGACTTCGACACCCCGCGCGCCATTGTCGACGCTGCCGTGGGCAGCCTGCGGGCCGGTGAGACCCATTACTCGGACATCCGCGGCTTGCACACCTTGCGGACCAGTATTGCCCGGCGTCATCGCCTTCGTTGCGGCCAGCCTGCGGGGGCCGAACAGGTTGTCGTACTGCCGGGGGCGCAGTGCGCGGTGTATGCGGTCGCGCAATGTCTGCTCAACCCTGGCGACGAAGTCATCGTCGCCGAGCCGATGTATGTCACCTATGAAGCGGTGTTCGGTGCCTGCGGGGCGAAAGTGGTGCCGGTGGCGGTTCGCCCGGAGAACGGTTTTCGGGTCGAACCTGCGGACGTTGCCCGTCTTGTGACCCCCCGTACCCGGGCGATGCTGCTCAACAGCCCGAACAACCCGTCCGGCGCCAGCCTGCCGATGTCCACCTGGCAGGCATTGGCCCGGTTGTGTATCGAACATGACCTGTGGCTGATCAGTGACGAGGTCTACAGCGACTTGCTCTATGACGGCGAGCACATCAGCCCCGCCAGCCTGCCGGGCATGGCCGAGCGCACCGCGACGATCAACAGCCTGTCCAAATCCCACGCCATGACCGGCTGGCGCATTGGTTGGGTCATCGGCCCTGAATCCCTCGCCGACCATTTGGCAAACCTGTCCTTGTGCATGTTGTTTGGCCTGCCGGATTTCGTGCAACGCGCAGCCCAGGTTGCCCTGGAGCAGGAGTTGCCGGAAGTGGCGCAGATGCACGACGAGTATCGCCAGCGCCGGGACCTGGTATGCGCCATGCTCGACGACTGCCCGGGCCTCAAGCCGGTGCGGCCCGATGGTGGCATGTTCGTGATGGTCGACGTGCGCCAGACCGGCCTCGACGCCCAGGCATTTGCCGAGCGGCTGCTGGACGACCACGGCGTGTCGGTGCTGGCCGGCGAGGCGTTCGGGCCGAGTGCGGCAGGGCATATTCGGATCGGGTTGGTGGTCGATCAACTGAAACTGGCGGAGGCGTGCCAGCGGATCGCCTCGTGTGCGACGGAACTGCTGATGGCCCACCGGTAAAGTTTTGTAGAGGCTGTGTGAAATTGTGTAAGGGTTTTGCTCGTGGATGAGCGAGGGCGTATATCCTTGGCCACAGCATTCTTCTGGAAATACCCATGCCTAACATCCTCCTGGTGGAAGACGACACCGCGCTCTGCGAACTGATCGCCAGTTACCTGGAACGCAACGGCTATCAGGTCAGCGTGCTCAGCCGTGGCGATCATGTGCGTGAACGGGCGCGGGCCGATCCGCCGGACCTGGTGATCCTCGACCTGATGCTGCCGGGGCTGGACGGCTTGCAGGTCTGCCGCTTGCTGCGGGCCGATTCGGCAACCTTGCCGATCCTGATGCTCACTGCCCGGGACGACAGCCACGACCAGGTGCTGGGCTTGGAGATGGGTGCCGATGACTACGTCACCAAGCCCTGCGAGCCCCGGGTATTGCTGGCACGGGTGCGCACCTTGTTGCGCCGCAGCAGCCTCACCGAGCCGCAGACGGCCAATGATCGTATCCTCATAGGCAACCTGTGCATCGACCTCTCCGAGCGCACGGTGACCTGGCGCGGGCAGCCGGTGGAGTTGTCCAGCGGCGAATACAACCTGCTGGTGGTGCTGGCCCGGCATTCCGGCGAAGTGCTGAGCCGCGACCAGATCCTGCAACGCCTGCGGGGCATCGAGTTCAACGGTACTGACCGTTCGGTGGACGTGGCGATTTCCAAGTTGCGGCGCAAGTTCGACGACAATGCCGACGAAGCCCGCAAGATCAAGACCGTGTGGGGCAAGGGCTATCTGTTCAGTCGTTCCGAGTGGGAATGCTGAGCCGATGTGGAAGCTGCTGATTCGCCTGTACCTGGTCACCATCGTGTCCTACAGCGCGGCGATCTACCTGATGCCGGAGCTGGTGATCCGCCTGTTCCACGAGCGTTTCCTGACCTACAACCTTGATTACTCCCGTGGCCTGCAAACCTTGCTGGTCAAGCAGTTCCACGCTGTGCCCAGCGAACAGTGGCCGGCGCTGGCGGCGCAGATGGACAAGGAATTCGAGCCGCTGCGCATCGAACTGGCCGCTGTCGATGACGAGGGTTTCAGCGCCGATGAACAGGCGCGGCTCAAGCGCGGCGAGAATGTGGTGCGCCTGGGGGACTGGGCCTGGCGCACCCTGGCGGCAGCGCCGCTGGACGGGCGCACGGCGGTGAAGATGGTCGTGCCGCCGGACCCGGCCGATGTCAGTTGGTTGTACTGGAGCATCAACGTGTTGATCGGCGCGACGATGCTGGCTTGCCTGTTGCTCTGGTTGCGGCCTCACTGGCGCGACCTGGAACGCCTCAGGCGCACCGCCGAGCGTTTCGGCAAGGGGCATCTGGGGGAGCGTACGCTCATCGCCTCCAGTTCGAACATCGGCAGCCTGGCCCACGTGTTCGACACGATGGCGGGGGACATCGAGCACCTGCTCAATCAACAGCGGGACCTGCTCAACGCCGTGTCCCACGAACTGCGCACGCCCCTGACTCGGCTCGACTTCGGCCTGGCCCTGGCGCTGTCCGATGATCTGCCGGCACCCAGTCGCGAGCGTCTGCAAGGGCTGGTGGCCCACATTCGCGAGCTGGATGAGTTGGTGTTGGAACTGCTGTCGTACAGCCGTTTGCAAAACCCGCAACACCTGCCCGAGCGGGTCGAAGTGGCGCTGGACGAGTTCATCGACAGCATCCTGGGTAGCGTCGACGAGGACCTGGCGGCACCGGACGTGGTGATCGACGTGCTGTTGCACGGGGCGCTGGAGCGTTTCGTGCTGGACCCGCGCCTGACCGCTCGGGCGTTGCAGAACCTGTTGCGCAATGCCATGCGTTATTGCGAAACACGCATCCAGGTCGGCGTGCAGGTGGGTGATCAAGGCTGTGAGATCTGGGTCGACGACGACGGCATCGGCATCCCCGACAGCGAACGCGAGCGGGTGTTCGAACCCTTCTATCGGCTGGACCGCAGCCGTGACCGCGCCACGGGCGGCTTCGGCCTCGGCCTGGCCATCAGCCGCCGAGCCCTGGAGGCCCAAGGCGGCACACTGACCGTCGAAGCCTCGCCTCTGGGTGGGGCGCGCTTCAGGTTGTGGCTGCCAACGCCTGATACCTGACACCGTCTCTGTGGCGAGGGCGTTTGCCCCCGCTGGGCCACCAAGCGGCCCCCATACGCCTCACCCGAACAACCCCGCCGCAATATTGATCGAAAACCCCAGGATCGCCGTGTTGAAGACAAACCCGATCAACGATTGCGCCAATACGATCTTGCGCAATTGCCGCGTGGCAACGCCCACGTCCGACGTCTGCACCGCCACGCCGATGGTGAAAGAAAAATACAGGAAATCCCAATAGTTGGGCGTGGTCAGCCCTTCGGCAAACCGAAGTGCCGGCGCCTTGCCCTCCCAGGTGTAATACAACCGCGCATAGTGAACGCTGAAAATCACCCCGATCAGCAACCATGAGCCGATCACGGTCATGGCCGTGAAACCGTAGTGCAACAGTTTGCCGGCGGCTGGCAGGTCGCGGCTGCCCGCCAGCTCGAAAGTGATGGTCGCCAGGCTGGCCAAGGCCGCGACACAGACCATCAGTAGCACCAGCCCGGCATTTTCATCTTCGATTTCGGCGATGCGCCTCACATCGGGCGCCTTGGCCCGCACGGTCAGCCAGAGCATCAGTACCAGGTAGGTCCAGACCCCGACATTCCAGCCAATCAGGATTTTGCTGAGGATCGAGTCCACGGGAACCAGAATACCCACCGCCAGGCCAAGGACCGTGGCGCTGGAAAGACGCGGGTGGGTGCGGGCGAGGCGGGGCATGGAGGTTCACTGTCCGGGAGAGAGGTGTCTAGTATGCTCAGGCGAAGGCGTGTTCGGCTATGGCGTGATAGATGTGAGCGAGCCTGCTCGCGATAGCGGTGGGTCAGCTTGCGACCCAGTTGTGCGCTGACCACATCACGCCCTCTTGCGAGCAGGCTCGCACACATTATTCCGAGGTGGCAAAAAATTCAGGTTGACCACCACTCATCCAAGGGCAAAATGTCTTTCGTCGCAAACTTTTCCCGTTGATGGCTTTTTGATACCTGCTTGCAACGCGATTGCGTACAATCGCGGCTTACAACCGGGCATGGAGGCAGTCCGGCTCTTTCGTTACGAGAACACTCCATGCTGATCGGTACGTATTCCCCCGCGCTTGTTTCCATTTCCCTGTTTGTTGCCGTACTAGCCTCCTACACCGCTCTGGATCTGACCGGGCGTATCGCCACCGCCCAGGGGCGCGCCGCGTATTTGTGGATGGCCGGTGGCGCGCTGGCGATGGGCGTGGGGATCTGGTCCATGCACTTCATCGGCATGCTGGCGTTCACCTTGCCGGTGGAGCTTGGCTACGATGTATCGATCACCGCGCTGTCGCTGCTGACCGCCATTCTTTCCAGCGGATTTGCCCTGTGGCTGGTCAGTCAGCCGCGATTGCCGGCGTGGCAACTGGCTTTTGGCGCGCTGATCATGGGCGCCGGGATCAGCGCCATGCATTACACCGGCATGGCCGCGCTGCGAATGCAGCCGGGCATCGATTACGACCCGACGCTGTTCGGGGCTTCCTTGGTGATTGCCGTCGGCGCGTCTGCCGCGGCATTGTGGATCGCCTTTCGCCTGCGCCAGAACACCCCCCATGTGCGTCTGGCTCGCGCGGGCGCCGCGGTGGTCATGGGCATCGCCATCGTCGGCATGCACTACACCGGCATGGCCGGGGCGCGGTTCAGCGAGGGCAGCTTTTGTGGCTCCCTGGACGGCTTGAGTGGCAAGGGCCTGGACAATCTGGTGTTGATCACCACCCTGGCGGTGCTGGCCATTGCCTTGCTGACCTCGATTCTCGATGCGCGCCTGGAAGCCCGCACCGCCGAACTGGCCCAGTCCCTGACCCGGGCCAACCGGGAGCTGACGCAGTTGGCCCTGCACGACCCCCTCACCGGGTTGCCCAACCGTGTGCTGCTGGCCGATCGGATCGACCAGGCCATACATCGGGTGCAAGAGCAGGGCGGCTGCTTCGCCTTGATGTTCATCGACCTCGATGGTTTCAAGCCGGTCAATGACGCCTTTGGTCACCACATGGGCGATTTGTTGCTGCGGGACGTGGCCCTGCGCCTGCGGGAAGACCTGCGCAGCCAGGACACCCTGGCGCGGATTGGCGGTGATGAGTTCGTGCTGCTGGTGCAGCTGGCCGAGCCCGACGATGCCCTGCGACTGGCGGCACGTCAGGTCGGCTTGATCGGGCGCACCTTCCGGGTAACAGAGCATGACTTGCAGATCTCCGCCAGTGTCGGCATCGCCCTTTACCCTGGCAACGGCCAGAGCGCCGAAGAGCTGCTGATGAACGCCGACGCGGCGATGTACCACGCCAAGGGCTCCGGCAAAAACGGCTACAGTTTTTTCGACGCCTCGATGAACAGTAACGCCCGCAAGCAATTGCAGTTATTGCAAGATTTGCGCTTGGCCGTCGAACAGCGACAGTTCAGCCTGCATTACCAGCCCAAGTTCGACGCGGCCAATGGCCGTCCGGTCGGGGCCGAAGCCCTGTTGCGCTGGACCCATCCGACCCAGGGCCTGTTGATGCCCGACACGTTCATCGACCTTGCGGAAAAGACCGGGTTGATCATCCCCATTGGCGAATGGGTGCTGAACGAAGCCTGTCGGCAGATGCGCGAATGGTATGTGCTCGGTTATACCGACTGGCGCATCGCGGTGAACCTCTCGGCCTTGCAGTTCTGCCACAGCGGCTTGGTGCACAGCGTGGCCAAGGCGTTGGAGACGCATAAGCTGCCGGCCAACAGCCTGACCCTGGAAATCACCGAAACCACCGCCATGAGCGATGCGGACGCGAGCATGACGGTGCTGCAACTGCTCTCGGACATGGGCGTGGATTTGTCCATCGACGACTTTGGCACCGGCTATTCGAGCCTGATGTACCTCAAGCGCCTGCCGGCCAACGAGCTGAAGATCGATCGCGGCTTCGTGCGTGACCTGGAGCACGACAGCGATGACGCGGCTATCGTTTCGGCCATTGTCGCCCTCGGCCAGGCCCTGGGCCTGCGGATCGTCGCCGAAGGCGTGGAGACCGATGTGCAACAAGACTTCCTGACCCAGCTGGGCTGCGATTCGCTGCAGGGTTATCTGTTAGGCCATCCGCTGCCGGCCGAGCGCTTCCTGCAGGAAATTCGCCAGGCGAAAACCGCGGCGCTGGCCTGACACACCCTCAGGGGACGATCTCGAACGCCGTGCTACCCAATCGCTCACCGTTGACCAAAAGGTGCACGGCATGCCGGCCCGCGTAATGTCTGCGGGTGGTCAGTTCGCGAATGTATTGGGAACGGCTGAGGTTGACCCGACCCTGGGCGGGCAGGTCGAAGGTCTTGAGCTTGAAGACCTTGGCCGAGGTGCCGCCCGAAGCTTTCACGTAGTCGACGGCGTAGTCGATCACCAGGCGCTGGCTCTGCTCCAGGGTTGATTGCACCGTGAAGGACAGCGTGACCTGTTCCCCCAGGCGAATCACCGCAGGCGTCACGTGCAAATCCAGCACCTGGACCTGCGCCTTGCCGCCAGCGCCGATGACCCCCAGCGCCCTGGGGTTGCCTTGTTTGATCAGGCTGCGCAGCGCGTGCCGGGCAATCCAAGCGGTGTGACGGTCTTGCAATGGCCAGCCTTCGATCTGGTCCAGTACCCAATCGGGATGCTCCTTGGTGACGTCGTTGAGGTGGTTGGCCACGGATTTGCGCACATAAAGGCTGTCGTCGGCCTTGAGGGTGTCGAGGATCGCGGCGGCAAGGTCGGGGTTGGCCTGGATCGGCGCCAGGTGAAATGACCACGGCAGGCGCGGCCGGCTGCCTTCGCTGGCCAGGCGGCGCACGTGCTCGTTGGCGTCCAGGGCCCAGTCGTGCATGACCTTGAGGGTGCGTTCCAGGTCGTCGCGCAGGAAGTGGCGCACGGCGAACTCCGACGAACCGAACCGGGTGAAATACTTGAGGGCGTCCAGCGACACGTCGAAGCGATGCCGGCCGTAAGACGCCACGTAGTGAGGCAAAAACATGCTGACGAACATGCTGTTCAGGCGCGGGGCCAGGGCGCGCAATACCTCCAGCGACGCCTCGTAATCGAGGGGCAGCACCGCGTGCAGGCACTCACTGACGCGGGCCATGCGCTGCATCACCGACAAGTCGGCCAGCCCGTCGTTGGCCATGTGCAAAAACGCCTTGGCCTCGAATGCCGGGTACACGGCGCGCATTTCGCCAGCGATGTGCTCCAGGCGGTCGCTGTTGAAGATCTCCTTGAGGGCAGGGGAAGAGGCGGTGGTGCTCATGGTGGGTCCGTCCGGTGGGTGGTGTCGTTCAAGGCTTGTCACTATGCCATGCCAGGCCCGTGGCGAGGGAGCTCCCGCTTCCAGGCACTTCAGTAAACGGAATGATTTGTCGCCAGCGAAGTCCCAGATTCAGTCCTTTGAATATTTGGAGTTTTTTCTATGCGCAAACCCACCCTGATCGCCAGCCTGGTCCTGATCGCCGGCCTAGGAGCCCTTGGGCCTGTTGCGCAAGCGGCCGAGAAAACCGGTGACGCCCTGGAGCATTCGCCGAGCAATGGCCGCAGGCTGGTGGAGAACGACCGGGTACCGGCGGACTACCAGCGCGCGGACCGAGCCATGAAAGACTGGAAACAGAAGCACCTCGAACAGCCGACAAACGAGCAGCAATGGGTGCATATCGACGACAAGTACTTGCTGATCGAAACCGTGTCCGGCGCCATCGTCAAGATCGTTCCGGCCACGCGTTAGGTCTTCAGAGCACTTCGCCTTTGTCCCACAGGTGAACCAGCTCGCCAGGTGCCTGGTCCTCGGGCACCTGCAGCACCATCTCGTCGTCCTGGTCATTGGCGCGATAGCGCACCTCGATCTGGAAAAACCGCTGGTCGCCGCGCCCGGGCGTGGACGAAGTCAGCGGCAGGCAGCCCGCCAGGACCGAAGAGATGCGTGTGCGCTGGTCGAGGTCGCACTGGGCGAATTCGATTTCCCGTGGTCGGGTCAGTGCATGGATGGCGGCCACACCGCCCTGTCGGGACAGCCGTACCACGGCCTTGTCGTCGAGTTCTGGAAGGGTTTTCATCAGCTCTCCTGTGTCAGGTCGACGCCGACCTGGGTCCAGCCGTTCTGTACCGCTTGCACTTCACGCGTGCCGAAGCGCTGGCGGGCGTGCTCGACGGTCAGGCGGGCGAAGGCGCTGAAGGACGCGTCGTTGGCCAGTCTTCGGTCGCACAAGGTTTCATACCAGATCCGGCCGGCCTTTTCCCAGGCAAATCCGCCCAGCGTGGTCGCCGCCAGATAAAAGGCTCGGTTGGGAATGCCGGAGTTGATGTGCACGCCGCCGTTGTCTTCACGGGTGATGACGAACTCACGCATGTGCGAAGGTTGCGGGTCCTTGCCCAGCAACGGGTCATCGTAGGCGCTGCCGGGGTTGGACATGCTGCGCAGGCCGTCGCCGTTGATCTTGTCGGTGAGCAGGTCGGCGCCGATCAGCCAGTCGGCCTGGTCGGCGGTCTGTTCAAGTACGAACTGCTTGACCAGCACACCGAACACATCGGAAATGGACTCGTTCAGCGCCCCGGATTGGTTGGCGTAGATCAAGCCGGCCTCGCTTTCGGTGACGCCATGGGCCAGCTCGTGGGCCACCACGTCCAGGGAGCGGGTGAAGCGCTGGAAGATTTCGCCATCGCCGTCGCCAAACACCATCTGCGCGCCGTTCCAGAAGGCGTTCTCATAGCCTTGGCCATAATGCACGCTGCCCACCAGGGCGAAGCCTTTGTTGTCGATGGAGTCGCGCCCCAGGACCTTCCAGAAAAAGTCATAGGTGGCGCCGAGGGCATCGTAGGCTTCGTCCACGGCCGGGTCGCCACTGGCTGGCTGGCCTTCCAGGCGTACCGGCTGGCCGGGCAGTTCCATGCGGTTCTGGGCGTCATGCACGCTGCGTTGCGGTTGTCCGGCCTTGCCGGGCTTGGACAGCGCCGCCGCGACCGGCGGAGCGCTGGGCGGGCCAGGGTTGTGACGCAGGTTGCGCACGTGGGTCAAGGTGCCGAGAGCGCTGGAGCGTTGCTGTTCAGAGCCGTGGGCGATGATGCGATTGAGGATGTACGGAGGAATGAAACCGTGGAGCGGGCGAGAGTCGATCATCAGAAAATCCTTATCTGAAATGCAGGTTCGATACCCATGTGAACCGAAGAGGCCGTTGCGGTTCCCTATTGCATGAATAGCCTGATAAAACACAATTCCATACGAGTCTGGAGGACCTGCGGCGAGGGGATTTATCCCCGCTGGGTTGCGCAGCGACCCCCAGGAATTTCTATATGTTCGTAATGTCTGGGAGCGCTTCGCACTCCTGCGGGGATAAATCCCCTCGCCACAAAAGGATTGCGATATGCCTGGAATTCTGCGAAAAACCGGCGCCTGAGATGACACGGAAAAACCCCATGAACGAAGAACTGCAAATCATCGACCTGGCACTGGGCGACGGCAAACGCGTCGTCAAAGGTGCGCTGATCACCACCCAATACCGCGGCACCCTTGAAGACGGCACCGAGTTCGACTCCTCCTACAGCCGCGGTAAACCGTTCCAGTGCGTGATTGGCACCGGCCGCGTCATCAAAGGCTGGGACCTGGGCCTGATGGGCATGCAAGTCGGCGGCAAGCGCAAGTTGCTGGTGCCGGCTCACCTGGCCTACGGTGAGCGGTCCATGGGCGCCCATATCAAGCCCAACAGTCATCTCATTTTTGAAATCGAGTTGCTGGAAGTGCTGACCCGGGACGATTGAGGGGGCTGGGTGGGTCATGGCGGGTCCATGAAGCGCTGCCTTGTTCGCGATCGAGAAAGTGTTGCTACTCTCTCCAGTCGATGCATGGCTTGATTCGTCGGGGAGCGAAATATGAATGCAGAACACCATGATCTGGGCGTGTCCCAAGTGGCCGCGGCCATCGCCGAACCGGCGCGCACCCGGATGCTGTGTGCGTTGATGGACGGCCATGCTCGCACCAGTACCGAATTGGCGAGTATCGCCGAGGTCAGCGCCTCGACCGCCAGCGCTCATCTGGCAAAACTCAAGCAAATGGCCCTGGTGCGCCTGCATGTCCAGGGCCGTCATCGTTATTACAGCCTGGCGGACCCGCGCGTCGCCCAGGCGCTTGAGGCGCTGATGGTGATCGGCCAGAGCGCCACACCGACCTTCACGCCGCGCACACCCGATCGCCTGCAATTTGCCCGTACCTGTTACGACCACATGGCCGGCACTCTGGCGGTGCGCCTGCATGACCGGATGATCGAGGCTGGATGGCTGATAGAGGTGGAAGGCGATGGCTATCGGCTCAGTGATTCCGGCGAGGCGGTGCTCGAGGGCTTGGGCATCGATGTCCAGCACCTTGCCACGCAACGCCGCCGATTCGCCTGCCCCTGCCTGGACTGGAGCATGCGCCGTCCCCATCTGGGCGGGGCCTTGGGGGCCGCGTTGCTGCAGGTGGCGATCAAGCGCAAATGGGTGATCCAGGACCTGGACAGCCGGGCACTGGGGGTGACGGCCAGTGGTCGCCGGGAGATGGCGGGGCGGTTTGGGGTCAGTGCCGAAATCGATGTCAAGCCCGCCGCCGCCTTCGCGAGCAAGCCCGCTCCCACAGTGGGCCTGCGCTGAACACAAGGCTCATGAACACCCAAGATCCCCTGTGGGAGCGAGCTTGCTCGTGAAGGGGCCTTCACATCCAACCTCCATGCCAGCTGACCCACCGCCTTCGCGAGCAAGCTCGCTCCCACAATGGTTGCTGCGGTGTACGCAGGATTTGTGTACGCCGCCGTCCCTGTGGGAGCGAGCTTGCTCGCGATAGCTATTTGAGCGGCACCCGGGTCATCCAGCCATATGCCGGCGCCGATACTCATCCGGCGTGGTGCCCATCATTTTGCGGAACATGCTGATGAACGCCGAGGCGCTGCTGTAGCCCAGGTCCAGGCCGATGGTTTCCACGCTCTGGCCGCGTTCGAGCAAGGCCAGGGCTTCGATGACTTTCAGGCGCTGGCGCCATTCCACCAGGGACATGCCCAGGTCCCGCTGGGCCCGGCGCATCAGCGTGCGCTCGGTGGTGTTGGCGGCGCGGGCCAGTTGCGGTAGGGAGCGCGGGTCGCTGGGATTGGCCTCCAGGGCACGCAACACGGGGCCCAGCAGTGGATCATCCGAGGAGGGCAGGTAGCTGCCGACATGAGGTGCCTGCGCAAGCTTGTCCACCAACACCTGCAGCAAGCGCTGCTGCTCGGGCGTCTGTGGCTGGCTCGGCGGGTCGCTGCGCAGCTCTTCCAGCAGGGCGCGGATCAGCGGGCTCAAGGTCAGCGCACAAGGTACGGCAGGCAGTGCGCCGCACAGTTCGGCCGCCAGGTACAACGAACAGTGACAGGCTTCGTGCCGATTGAAGCCAACGTGTTCCATGTCCGGCGGCAACCAGATGCCGTACTGCGGAGGCGCCAGGTAATGGTGCTGGGCGATCTCGATTTCCATCACCCCACTGTAGGAATAGACGAACTCACCCCAGGCATGCCGGTGCCGGGGGTAAGTGGCGTGGGCCGGCATGCAGGCGCTGCGAAAGAAAATCGGCGAGGGCAGGGCTGCTTCGAACGGAGGAATCTTCAGATGTTGGGCTGGAGGCTGCATATCGACCGCAATGGCGGATTACCGGGATGGCTTGTCGGGTAATCACTATATCCAGCAAAGGTGTCAGGCAGACAATCCTTTCATCCAATTCTGCCCAAGGACCTTTCCCATGACCACCCGCCGCGCCCTGGATGGCCAGGTCAGCGCCCTGATGACTGGCCTCTGTGCCATCTGGGGTTTCCAGCAAGTCGCGATCAAGGCCTGTGCCGCCGACATGGCGCCGATGCTGCAATTGGGTGTGCGCTCTGCCATCGCCGCGATACTGGTCTGGCTGTTGGTGCTGGCACGTGGTGAACGCCTGTCCCTGGCCGACGGCAGTTGGCGTCCGGGGCTGTTGGTGGGATTGTTTTTTGCCTTGGAGTTCGTGATGGTGGGCGAAGGCCTGCGCCATACGACGGCTTCGCACATGGTGATTTTCCTCTACACCGCACCGATGTTCGCCGCCCTCGGCTTGCATTGGAAGTTGCCGAACGAACGCCTCAAGCCGGCGCAATGGCTGGGCATCGCGGTTGCATTCAGTGGGATCGTGGTGGCCTTCAGTGGCGGCTCGGGGGCGGTGGACAGCAGCACGTTGCTGGGTGACGGCATGGGCCTGCTGGCCGGCGCGCTGTGGGGCGCAACCACAGTGACGGTTCGCTGTTCGCGGCTGACCGACCTGCCGGCCAGCCAGACGCTGCTTTACCAACTGGTTGGCGCCGGTATGCTGCTGATCGGAATGTCGCTAGCTCTGGGGCAAACGACGATCAACCCCACGCCACAACTCATTGCCAGCATGGCGTTCCAGGTGTTGCTGGTATCCTTCGCCAGCTTCCTGATCTGGTTCTCCCTGCTGCGCCACTACCTCGCTTCGCAACTGGGTGTGCTGTCATTCATGACGCCGCTGTTCGGCATCGGATTTGGCGTCTGGTTGCTGGATGAGCCGCTGGAGCCGAACTTCATCGTTGGCGCGGCTTTGGTATTGAGCGGGATTGTGCTGGTCAGCGGTTACGGATGGTTGCGCCAGCGTTGGGGGCGATGGCCGGTTTTGCGGCGGGGATAAAACTGGCGCGGGCCCCTGTGGCGAGGGAGCAAGCGCCCTCGCCACAAAAGCTCTTCAGCGCTTAAAGCCTAAATCAGACCTTGACGATCCAACCTGCTGGCGCTTCCACGTCACCGGTCTGCACACCGGTCAGCTCTTTGTAGAGCTTCTGGGTGATCGGGCCGACTTCGGTTTCGCTGTGGAACACGTGCAGCTTGTCCTTGTAGCTGATGCCGCCAATCGGGGTGATCACCGCAGCGGTGCCGCAGGCGCCGGCTTCCTTGAAATCCGACAGCTTGTCGATGAACACGTCGCCTTCGATCACTTCCAGGCCCAGGCGCGATTTGGCCAGTTCGATCAGCGACAGGCGGGTGATGCCCGGCAGGACCGACGGGGATTTCGGGGTGACGAATTTGTTGTCGTGGGTGATGCCGAAGAAGTTGGCCGAGCCGACTTCCTCGATTTTCGAATGGGTCATCGGGTCCAGGTAGATGCAGTCGGCGAAACTGGCCTTCTTGGCCTGGGAGCCGGGCATCAGGCTGGCGGCGTAGTTGCCGCCGACCTTGGCCGCACCGGTGCCTTGTGGGGCCGCGCGGTCGAAGCTGGAGATCAGGAAGTTGTGCGGGGTCAGGCCGCCCTTGAAGTAGGCCCCGACCGGGATGCAGAAAATCGAGAAGATGAACTCGGGTGCGGTGCGCACGCCGATGTTGTCACCTACGCCGATCACGAACGGGCGCAGGTACAGCGCGCCGCCGGTGCCGTACGGCGGGATGAAGCGCTCGTTGGCGCGAACCACTTGCTTGCAGGCTTCGACGAACTGCTCGGTGTCGACGTGCGGCATCAGCAGGCGGGCGCAGCTGCGCTGCATGCGGGCGGCGTTCTGGTCCGGGCGGAACAGGTTGATCGAACCGTCCTTGCAGCGATAGGCCTTCAGGCCTTCGAAGCACTGCTGACCGTAGTGCAGGGCCGTGGAGCCCTCGCTGATGTGCAGCACGTTGTCTTCGGTCAGGGTGCCCGCGTCCCAGGCGCCATCGCGCCAGTGCGACAGGTAGCGCTTGTCGGTCTTGATGTAGTCAAAGCCCAGTTTGTCCCAATTGATGCTCTCGTTACCCATGACACCCTCTATTGCTTAACAACCGTCGAAACGGTTCAAGGCTTCTGACGTTTTTTGGATGGGGACCACAATACTTCATTCCGGGGCTGTTTCGCAGCCTGTAACACCGATCCTGTGGATGAAAACCCGCTGGTTGGTGCTCCGCAAAACCTGTTGCGAGGGGATTTATCCCCGTTGGGCTGCGAAGCAGCCCCCTTGGCTCTGAGTCCTCGATGTATCTGACGCCCCGCGATGCCAGGTTTTGGGGCTGCTTCGCAGCCCAGCGGGGATAAATCCCCTCGCCACAAGGTCATTCACCTACAACTGATCGGTTACAGATGCAACGCATGCCCCAACGCTCGCAATGCCGCTTCCTGCACGGCCTCGCCCAGCGTCGGGTGGGCGTGGATGGTGCCGGCGATGTCCTCCAGGCGCGCGCCCATTTCCAGTGACTGACCGAACGCGGTGGACAGCTCCGACACGCCGACGCCGACCGCCTGCCAGCCCACGATCAAGTGGTTGTCCCGGCGCGCCACGACCCGGACGAAACCGCTTTTCGATTCCAGGGTCATGGCTCGGCCGTTGGCGGCGAACGGGAAGCTCGAAACCATGCAGTCCAGCCCGGCAGCCTTGGCCTCGTCCGGCGTCTTGCCGACCACCACCAATTCCGGGTCGGTGAAGCACACCGCGGCAATGGCGGTCGGGTTGAATTCCCGATGCTGGCCGGCGATCAGCTCGGCGACCATTTCGCCTTGGGCCATGGCCCGGTGGGCGAGCATCGGTTCGCCGCTCAGGTCGCCGATGGCCCAGACGTTGCGCATGCTGGTCTGGCAACGGCTGTCGATTTTCAGCGCCGAACCGTTCATCGCCAGGTCCAGCGCTTCGAGGTTCCAGCCCTGGGTGTTGGGTTTGCGACCAACCGCCACCAGCACCCGGTCGGTGTCCAGGTTCAGCGTCTCGCCATTGGGATCGCGCACTTGCAAGGTGCTGGCCTGGGCATCGAACCCTTCGACGCTGTGCTTGAGGTACAGCTTCACGCCCAACTGCTTAAGCGCCTCGTGCACCGGTTGCGTCAGTTCGCCGTCGTAGGCCGGCAGGATCCGCTCCTGGGCCTCGACCACGCTGACTTCGGCGCCGAGCTTGCGGTAGGCAATGCCCAGCTCCAGCCCGATGTAGCCTCCGCCAACCACCACCAAGTGCTTGGGCACCGAGGTGGGGGCGAGGGCTTCGGTGGAGGAAATGATCGGGCCGCCCACGGGCAGCATCGGCAGGTCGACGCTTTTCGAACCGGTGGCCAGCAGCAGGTGCTCGCACTGGATGCGGGTGTCACCGACCTCGACCGTCTTGCCATCGATCACCTTGGCCCAGCCGTGGATCACCTGGACCTTGTGCTTTTTCAGCAATGCCGCGACGCCGGTGGTCAGGCGATCGACGATGCCGTCCTTCCATTCCACGCTTTTGCCGATGTCCAGCGTGGGCGCCGCCACCGTGATGCCCAAGGCCGAGCCCTGGCTGTGGTGCCGGGTCTGGTGGAACTGCTCGGCCACATGGATCAACGCCTTGGACGGGATACAGCCGATGTTCAGACAGGTACCGCCCAGCGCCTGGCCTTCCACCAGGATGGTCGAGATGCCCAATTGCCCGGCACGGATCGCCGCTACATAGCCGCCAGGACCGCCGCCGATGATCAGCAGCGTAGTGTTCAAAGTTGGCATTCTTTACTCCACGAACAGGGTGGCAGGTTGTTCGAGCAAGCCACGCAGCGCCTGGATGAATTGCGCCGCGTCCATGCCGTCGACCACCCGGTGATCGAAGGAGCTGGAGAGGTTCATCATCTTGCGGATCACGATCTGGCCCTTGATCACCATGGGCCGCTCGACGATTTTGTTCACGCCCACAATCGCCACTTCCGGCAGGTTCAGCACCGGCGTGCTGACGATACCGCCGAGGGCGCCGAGGCTGGTCAGGGTGATGGTCGAGCCAGACAGTTCATCGCGACTGGCCTTGCCCGTGCGGGCCGCCGTGGCCAGGCGGGAGATTTCCGTCGCGCTGTCCCACAGGCTACGGGCTTCGGCGTGACGCACCACCGGCACCATCAGGCCAACATCGCTCTGGGTGGCGACGCCCACGTGCACCGCGCCTGAGCGGTGGATGACTTGGGCTTCGTCATCGTAGCGCGCGTTCATCTGCGGGAAATCGCGCAGGGCCACGACCAGCGCGCGGACCAGGAACGGCAGCAAGGTCAACTTGCCGCGGCTGGCGCCGTGTTTTTCATTCAAGTGCACCCGCAGCTCTTCCAAGGCCGTGACGTCGATTTCCTCGACGTAGCTGAAATGGGCGGCGCGCTGGGTCGCTTCCTGCATGCGCTGGGCGATCTTGCGGCGCATGCCGATTACCGGGATCTGCTGCTCGTCGTGGCGCTCGGCATAACCTGCGCCGCCCTTGGCCTGGGTCGAAGGACCCTGGGCCAAGTAGGCTTCGAGGTCTTCATGCAGGACCCGTCCCGCGGGGCCGCTGCCCTGGACCAGGCGCAGTTGTATACCCAGGTCCAGCGCGTGTTTGCGCACGGCCGGCGACGCCAGTGGACGCTCGTCGGGGTCGCGGGCCACAGGCGCTTGCGGGGCGCAGCGCAATGCAGCGGTTTTTTCCTGTACCGGTTTAGGTGTCGCCACGGCTGCCGGCTTCGGTGCCTGCGCAGCCGGCGCTGGCGTTGGCGCCTGTTGGGCCGATTCTTTCAGGTTGCCCGCACCTTCGACTTCAATGCGGATCAGTTCGCTGCCCACCGCCATGACTTCACCGGGCTCGCCGCCCAGGGCGATGACCCGGCCATGGACCGGCGAAGGAATATCCACCATCGCCTTGTCGGTCATGACATCGGCGAGCACCTGGTCTTCGACCACCATGTCGCCGACCTTGACGTGCCATACCGACAGTTCAACTTCCGCGATGCCTTCGCCGATGTCCGGCATCTTGATAACGTGCGTGCCCATTCAGACCTCCATGACCCGTTTCAACGCCGCGCCCACACGGGACGGCCCTGGGAAATACGCCCACTCTTGCGCGTGCGGGTAGGGGGTGTCCCAACCGGTGACACGCTCGATGGGCGCTTCCAGGTGGTGGAAGCAATGTTCTTGGACCAACGACACCAGTTCGGCGCCGAAACCGCAGGTGCGGGTGGCTTCGTGGACGACCACGCAGCGACCGGTCTTCTTCACGGATTTGACGATGGTCTCAAGGTCCAGCGGCCAGAGGCTGCGCAGGTCGATGACCTCGGCATCGATGCCGGTCTCTTCGGCCGCCACTTGAGAGACGTAGACCGTGGTGCCGTAGGTGAGCACCGTCACGTCCTTGCCCGGACGGGTGATGGCGGCGACGTCCAGCGGCACGGTGTAGTAACCGTCCGGCACCTGCGCCGAGGGGTGTTTCGACCACGGCGTTACCGGGCGGTCGTGATGGCCGTCGAACGGGCCGTTATACAGGCGCTTGGGTTCGAGGAAGATCACCGGGTCATCGTTTTCGATGGAGGCGATCAACAGGCCCTTGGCGTCGTAGGGGTTGGACGGCATCACGGTGCGCAGCCCGCAGACCTGGGTGAACATCGCCTCGATGCTCTGGCTGTGGGTCTGGCCGCCGTAGATGCCGCCGCCGCACGGCATGCGCAGGGTCATCGGCGCGGTGAATTCGCCGGCCGAGCGATAGCGCAGGCGCGCTGCCTCGGAAATGATCTGGTCCGACGCCGGGTAGACGTAGTCGGCAAACTGGATCTCGGCCACCGGTCGCAGCCCGTAGGCGCCCATGCCCACTGCCACGCCGACGATGCCGCTTTCGGAAATCGGTGCGTCGAACACCCGCGAGGTGCCGTACTTGTTCTGCAGGCCTTCGGTGCAGCGAAACACGCCGCCGAAGTAGCCCACGTCCTGGCCGAACACCACGACGTTGTCGTCGCGTTCGAGCATCACGTCCATGGCCGAGCGCAGGGCCTGGATCATGGTCATGGTGGTAGTGGTCATGGCGGTGTCCAACGCAATATTGTTGTTGTGATCGTTCATGTCAGATCCCCAACTGCTGACGCTGGCGCTTCAAGTGCTCCGGCATCTCTTTGTAGACGTCTTCGAACATGGTCGCGGCGCTTGGAATCTGCCCGCCGGCGAGGGTGCCGTACTGCTCGGCTTCCTTCTGCGCGGCGATCACCTCGGCTTCAAGTTCAGCGGTGACGGCGGCATGTTCCTCTTCGGACCACTGGCCGATCTTCACCATGTGCTGCTTGAGGCGGGCAATCGGATCGCCCAGCGGGAAGTGGCTCCAGTCGTCGGCGGGACGGTACTTGGAGGGATCGTCCGAAGTGGAGTGCGGGCCGGCGCGGTAGGTGACCCATTCGATCAACGCCGGGCCGAGGTTGCGGCGGGCACGTTCGGCGGCCCAGCGCGAGGCGGCGTAGACCGCCATGAAGTCGTTACCGTCCACGCGAAGGGAGGCGATGCCGCAACCGACGCCGCGTCCGGCGAACGTCGTGGCTTCACCGCCGGCAATGGCCTGGAAGGTGGAGATCGCCCACTGGTTGTTGACCACGTTGAGGATCACCGGCGCCCGGTAGACGTGGGCAAAGGTGAGGGCGGTGTGGAAGTCCGATTCGGCGGTGGCACCGTCACCGATCCAGGCCGAGGCGATCTTGGTATCGCCCTTGATCGCCGAGGCCATGCCCCAGCCCACGCCTTGGATGAATTGCGTGGCGAGGTTGCCGGAGATGGTGAAGAAGCCGGCGTCCTTGACCGAGTACATGATCGGTAACTGCCGACCCTTGAGCGGATCGCGCTCGTTGGACAGCAGTTGGCAGATCATGCCCACCAACGGCACTTCGCGGGCCATCAGGATGCTTTGCTGGCGATAGGTGGGGAAGCACATGTCATCGATGTTCAGCGCCAGGGCCTGGCCGCTGCCGATGGCTTCCTCGCCGAGGCTCTGCATGTAGAACGACATCTTTTTCTGGCGCTGGGCGACCACCATGCGGTTGTCGTAGATGCGCGTCTTGAGCATGGCGCGCATGCCTTTGCGCAGGATGTCGAGTGGCACGTCTTCGGCCCATGGGCCGTGGGCATTGCCTTGGTCATCGAGCACGCGGATCAGGCTGCGAGCCAGGTCGGCGGTGTCGGCGGGTTCGACGTCGATGGAAGGTTTGCGCACCGTGCCGGCATCGGACAGATGCAGGTAGGAAAAGTCGGTCTTGCAGCCGGGACGGCCCGAGGGTTCGGGGACGTGCAGGCGTAGCGGTTCGTACGCTGGGTTCATGGCTTTCTACGCTCGATCTTGTGAATTTCTTGTAGTGGGCGCGCTAGCTGACGAATTTCCCCGGGTACGGGAAATTGTCCTACAACAATCATAGGCTCGACGCAGAAGAATATTTTTCTCTGTTGGCTTGCTGTTCAGATCATTTGCAGATAAAAAATCTGCACAACGATAAAAAACAGGATTATTTGTCTCATGCGTAAATTGGATCGCACCGACATCGGCATTCTGAACAGCCTTCAGGAAAACGCCCGTATCACCAACGCCGATCTCGCCCGTTCGGTCAATCTGTCGCCAACGCCGTGCTTCAACCGTGTCCGGGCCATGGAGGAGTTGGGGGTGATCCGCGAGCAGGTCACGCTGCTGGATGCCGACCTGCTCGGGTTGCATGTCAACGTGTTCATCCATGTCAGCTTGGAGAAACAGGTCGAAGAGGCGCTGCAGCACTTCGAGGAGGCGATTTCCGACCGGCCGGAGGTGATGGAGTGCTACCTGATGGCCGGCGATCCGGACTACCTGATCCGCGTGCTGGTGCCGACCATCCAGTCGCTGGAGCGGTTCATGATGGACTTCCTGACCAAGGTCCCGGGCGTGGCGAATATCCGCTCCAGCTTTGCCCTCAAGCAGGTGCGCTACAAGACGGCGCTACCGTTGCCGGCCAATGGGTTGACCCTGGGCACCTGACCCCCTGTGGGAGCGAAGGCGACGGCACATTCAGCATCGATGCCAGCAGACCCATCGCCATCGCGAGCAAGCTCGCTCCCACATTGGACATGTGCTGATCCTTTAATCCTGTAACCGCCGCCAATCCTTGTGGGAGCGAGCTTGCTCGCGATGCAGGCGCCTCGGTTTCCCAGGAGACCGCTTCCACTTCCATCGCGGGCAAGCCTTGCTCCCACTGGGAAGTGGGCCTCAGAGCAACCGACACTGCATCGAAAACCCCAGCGCCATCGACTGGCCTTGCTCCAGCAGGCGCAACCCCGGTCGTCCTGGCAGGTGGTGGGCGTTGACCGGATGACTGACCGGTTCTATGCAGAAGAAATCCAGGCCCACGGGGCAGTACAGCAGGAAATAGTCGCTTTCACTGGCCCTGCATTCCAGTTCGTAGCCTAAGTCCGGTTGCTGGATCAGACAGTGCCCGTCCCAACCGCCGAAGCCGTTGTCGACCAGTGTGTCCGGCAGTAACCGGGCGTGCTGGAAATCCCACTCTGCGGGCATGTCCCTCAGTTCCGTTGGCAGTTTCGATGCGTCGCACAGCCAGACTTCGCTGGCGCGGGTTTGCAGGCGAGTACTGGCGGTGCGCGGAAAATACGGGTGCAACCCCAGCCCGTGCCAGGCGGCCTGTTCGGCCATGTGGGTGACGTGCATGGAGATTTGCAACTGACCGCCGCTCAAGCGCACCCGCAGGCTGGCGCAATAGTCGAACGGGTATTGGCTGTCGAGTTGCAACAAGGCTTCCTGGGCACTGTGTTCGATCACTTGCCACGGTTGTTGCCAGGCGCTGCCATGGATGGGAAACGGGTCGTTGGGGCTGTTGGTGTCCAGGGCCAGCCAGCCGTCGGGGCAGTCGAAACCGCCTTGGGCGATCCGGTTCGACCATGGGATCAACGGGAAGCCGCCGAGTTTGCCCGGCAGGCCGTTTTCCAGCGCTTGTGGCGCGGGCGGACGTAGCAGCGGGGCGCCGCTGCTGCGCAAGGTCCAGTCGACCAGGCTGGCGCCCAGGTGCGGGGCCAGCCTGAGGCGGGTCAGTTCGTCTTCGAGATGGACAAGGGGTGGGGTCATGGTGGTGTTGGTCTGCTGAATTGGAGATGGTGTTACGGAGGTTTTGTGCGAACGCTGTTGTGGCGAGGGGATTTATCCCCGCTGGGCTGCGTAGCAGCCCCAGAACTGGCAACCGGGATCAGTCTGATGCACCGAGAGCCGCGCCTCTGGGGGCTGCTTCGCAGCCCAGCGGGGATAAATCCCCTCGCCACAGATAATCTCTGCCACAGATAAATCCCCTGATTAGATAAATCCCCTGATCACAGGGGATTTGTCATTCTTACAACACCAGATGCGGCAGCCACAGGGAAATGGCGGGCACGTAAGTCACCAGCAGCAGCACCAGGAACAGCATGGCGTAGAACGGCAGCAGGGCCTTGACAGTGCTTTCGATGCTGACCTTGCCAATGGCCGAACCAACGAACAACACCGCGCCCACCGGTGGCGTGATCAGCCCGATGCCCAGGTTCACCAGCATGATCATGCCGAACTGCACCGGGTCCACGCCGATGCCAACGATCACCGGCATCAGGATCGGCGTCAGGATCAGGATGAGCGGCGCCATGTCCATGACGGTGCCAAGGATCAGCAGCATGGCGTTGATGCACATCAGGATCACATAGCGGTTGTCCGACAAGGTCAGGAACGCGGTGGTGATCTTCGCCGGGATTTCCATCAACGTCATGATGTAGCCGAAGCTTGCGGCGAAGCCGATCAGGATCATCACGATGGAGATGGTGCGTACCGTGCGGTGCATCAGTTTCGGCAACTCGCTCCACTTGTAGTCGCGATAGATGCACATGGTCACGAAGAATGCCCACACCACGGCAATGGCGGCCGATTCGGTGGCCGTGAAAACACCCGAGAGAATACCGCCAAGGATAATGAACAGGGTCATCATGCCCCACATGGCTTCCTTGCAGATCTTCAACGCTTGCTTGAGCGGAATCACCTCGCCCTTGGGATAATTACGCTTTCTCGCGAAGATCAGGCACAGCGCCATCAGGCAGAGGTTCATCATGATGCCGGGAACGATGCCCGCCATGAACAGCGAACCGATGGAAACAGTCCCGCCAGCGGCGAGGGAGTACAGCACCGCGTTGTGGCTGGGCGGCGTCAGCAGCGCTTGCACCGAACCACTGACGGTGACGGCGGTGGCGAACTCACGCGGATAGCCGCGGCGTTCCATTTCCGGGATCAGCACCGAACCGACCGAGGCGGTATCGGCTACCGAGGAACCGGAGATCGCGCCGAAAAAACTCGAGGCCACGAGGTTGACCAATGACAGGCCACCGCGCACGAAGCCTACCAACACGCTGGCGAATGCCACCAATCGGCGGGACATGCCGCCCTCGGCCATGATCGCACCGGCCAGGACGAAGAAGGGAATGGCCAGCAACGAGAACTTGTTCACGCCGCCCGTTATCTGAATCATCATGGCCTGGAACGGAATATCGATCCACCACGCCCCGATCAGGGCGGCAGCGCCCAACGCGTAGGCGACCGGCATGCCGATCAGGATCAACAACAAAAAACTGCCCAGCAGAATCAGAGCGTCCATTAAGCGGCACCTTCGTTTTCTTCAACCAGGTCGAACTGCACGACCCGACGCTGGCTTTGATCACCCAGCAAGAGTTTTTCCAGGACAAAAATCAGTGTCAGGAAACCACCGACCGGGATCGGCATGTAGGTGATGCCGACGCGCAGGGTGGGGATGGCGCTGATGAATTGATTCCAGGTGGTCATGCAGAGCTTGGTGCCCCAGACGGTCATGAAAATGCACACCGCCGCCATCAAGAGCTGGGTGAAAACCGAAGCCAGGGTTTGCCAGTGCGGGGGCAGGCGGCTGGTGACCATGTCTACGGCCATGTGCGAGCCGGAGCGGTAGCTGGCGGCGGCACCGATGAAGGTAAATACGATCATCAGCAAGATGGCGGTGGGTTCTGGCCAGCTTGAGCCGGTACCGAGTACGTAGCGGGCAAACACCCCCCACGGAATCATCAGTGCAACGGCAAGGACAGAAAGGCCGGCCACCCAGATGCAAGTCATGTAAATCGTGTCGTTGATACGCAGCAGCAAATTCTTCATCGGGTTCCACCGTAACTGGACGCGCCTTTAACCGCAGGCGCGCCCAGCCTTTTCATGAGTACAGATCGAGAGGTGTTACTGGACCGCTTCGATACGCTTGATCAGGTCGGCATACGGCGCGCCGTATTTGGCCCGGATCGGTGCGGTGGCGTCGTAGAAAGGTTTCTTGTCGACGGTAATGAACTCGACGCCGGCGGCCTTGAGTTTTTCTTCACTGGCGGTGGACTTCTTGTCCCACAGCACGCGCTCTTCCGCCTGGGCCGCCTTGGCAGCTTTTTTCACCATGTCCTGTTGCTCTGGGGTGAGCTTGTTCCAGGTGATTTTCGACATCACGATTGGCTCAGGCAGGATCAGGTGACCGGTCAGGCTGTAGTACTTGGCGTTCTGGTAGTGGTTGTGCTCGAGCATGGTCGGCGGGTTGTTTTCCGCGCCGTCGATCACGCCGGTCTGCAAGGCGCTGAAGATCTCGCCGGTGTCCATGGCAATGCCGTTGCCGCCCATGGCATTGATGGTCTCGATGAACATCGGGTTGCCTTGGACGCGAATCTTCATGCCCTTGAGGTCTTCGAGCTTGCGCACTGGCTTCTTGGTGTAGAGGTTGCGCGTGCCACCGTCCATCCAGGCCAGGGCCACCAGGCCGAATTCGGAATTGGTGATCCGGTCGAGGATCGCGTCGCCCACTTCACCGTCGATGACGGCGCGCATGTGGGCCTGGTCGCGGAAGATGAATGGCATGTTGAAGACGTTCACGTCTGGTACCACCGGGCCAACGATACCCAGGCTGACGCGAGACATCTGGATCGCGCCAGCTTGCATCTGCTCGATGACTTCTTTTTCCGAGCCCAGTACGCCACCCGGGAAATACTTGAACTTCAGCTCGCCGTTGCTCTCTTTTTCCAGGGTTTTACCCATGGATTCCTCGGCGACCACGGTCGGGTAGCCCTTGGGGTGGATGTCGGCGATCTTGATATCGAGGGCATGAGCCGCCTGCGCCAGAAAGGCCAGGGGCAAGGCGGCGATCAAAAGCGTGCGTTTGAAATTCATGGTCAATCTCCAGTGTTGTTGTTTTTATGTCTATCGATGTGAAGCGGCAAAGCAAATCAGTTCGCGGCGTGTTTCCGTCCTCCGAAAGCGGGTTCAGCCAGGCCCTTGACGCCGGGGTCGAGGGCGAACACGCCACCAGCCAGGGATTGCGGGTCGTTGTCGTCGCCCGGGCGGATCGAGGTGACGAAGAGGGTGTCCAGGCGGCTGCCGCCAAAGGCGCACATGGTGGGTTTTTTCACGGGCACTTGCAGCGAGCGGTCGAGACGTCCGTCCGGGGTGAAACGGTGAATCAGCCCGGCGTCGTTGGCGCAGATCCAGTAGCAACCCTCGGCATCCACCGCTGCGCCATCCGGGCGACCGGCCAGGGGCATCATGTCCACGAACAGCCGTCGGTTGGACGGGGTGCCGCTGTCGATGTCGTAGTCGAAAGCCCAGATCTGCTGCACCAGCGGGTGTGAATCGGAGAGGTACATCGTCCGGCCGTCCGGGCTGAAGCCCAGGCCATTGGGCACGATGAAACCGCTCAGTTGCGCCTCGACCGGGCTGCGTTGCCCGGCTTCATATCGGTACATCCGGCCTTCGTCGACGTTGGCCCCCATGTTCAGCACCATGCTGCCGGCCCAGAAACGCCCCTGGCGGTCGCAACGGCCATCGTTGAGGCGCATGTCGGCGCGGCTGTGCTCGACGCTTGCACAAAGTTCGCTGTCGAGGCTGCCATCGTCATGGGGGTGCAGGCGGAAGAAACCGCTTTCCATGCCTGCGACCCAGCCGCCGTCCTGGTGGCGGGCAATGCAGGCGAGCATTTCGGGGGCTTCCCAGCCCTGGATTTTTCCGCTGCTGGCGTTCCAGCGTTGCAGGCCACCGTTGGGGATGTTCACCCAATACAAGGCGTTCTCCTCGGGGACCCACACCGGGCTTTCCCCGACAGCGTTGCGTGCATCGACAATCAATTCGGCTTGCATGGCGATTCCTTGGTTCGTTCGTATCCCATGAACTGCAGGCGAATCAGTCGTCGAACGGGCCCGCTGCGACAAAGGCACCGCCCTGGTAGACCCTGGCCGGATCATCGGCGGCCGGCATCGGCTGGGCTTCGACTTTGTCGCGGAAAATCTCGGACGTGTCCTTGGGCTGGTAGCCCAGGTGCGCGGCCTGGCTGTTGTCCCACCAGACGTCGCGGTTGGCGGACATGCCGTAGACCACGGTGTGGCCGACCTTCGGCGTGTAGAGCGAACATTCGATCAGTTGGGTGAGGTCGTCGAAGCTCAGCCAGGTGCTCATCATCCGGCGGTTCTGCGGTTCGGGGAACGACGAGCCGATGCGGATGCTCACGGTCTCGATGCCGTAGCGATCGAAGTAGAAGCTGGCCATGTCTTCGCCGTAGGACTTGGACAGACCGTAGTAGCCGTCCGGGCGACGAGGGGAGAGGGCGTCGAGGGCTTCGTCCTGCTTGTAGAAGCCGATGACGTGGTTGGAACTGGCGAAAATCACCCGCTTGACGCCGTGCTTGCGGGCCGCTTCATAGATGTGGAAAACACCGCTGATATTGGCGCCGAGGATCTCTTCGAACGGGCGCTCCACCGAGACACCGCCGAAGTGCAAGATGGCATCGACACCTTCCACCAGTTGGTGCACGGCCTGTTTATCCGACAGGTCGCATGGCACCACTTCCTCGCTTTCATCAATGGCCGGGGCCATGTTGGCGATGTCCGACAGGCGAATTTGACGGGCGTAAGGCTTGAGGCGTTCACGCAAGACTTTGCCAAGGCCGCCGGCGGCTCCGGTCAATAGCAGGCGATTGAAGGGGTGGCGAATCTGTGTCGTGGTCATGGCATTACCTGAGCAAACAATGAGAGGTACAGTTGTTATAAGTTGTCGTACGACCGAGAGGGAATATCCTTATCCTTCCGTTACCTTGTCAACGTTTGATCGACGAACCGCTCTGGATCGGCGTCCCTGCCGAAGGTTGCCATGGGATGCGCTCATGGCAATGAGTCCTGGTCTTACAGAAGCGAAAGCGGGTAGCTGATGAAAATACGGTTCTCGTCGAACTCGTTGGTGCTGAAGTCGCGACGAATCGATGCGTTACGCCATTTCACGTTGAGGCTCTTGAGCGCGCCGCTCTGCACGGTGTAGGCCAGTTCGGTCTCGCGGCCCCACTCCTTGCCATCGTCGACCGTGGCGGTGTGCACGTTGTCACCGCTGATGTAACGGTTCATCAGGGTCAGGCCCGGTACGCCGACGGCGGCGAAGTTGAAGTCGTGGCGCACTTGCCAGGATTTTTCCTTGGCATTGTCATAGCTGGAGTTGTAGCTGTCGTTCGCCAGGGTGCCGCCGCTGGTGCCGTTGACGCGCATCCAGGCATCATCGCCGCCGACTTTCTGCAGGCCGACATAGAAGGTGTTGCCACCGTATTTGGCCGAGAGCATGGCGAACGCGGTTTTGTTGTCCAGGTCGCCGGCCAGCGCACTGCCGTCTTCCTTGCCCGTGAAGTAGCCGAGGTTGGCGCCCAAGGTCCAGTCGCCGATGGGCTGGCTGTGGGTCAGGTTGAAATACTGCTGCTGGTAGATGTCGGACAGTTCCGCGTACCAGACACCGACCTGAGTGCGTTTTTCGTTGAAGGCGTATTCACCGCCACCGAAGTTGAAGCGGTCGGAGGTGAACGCGCCGCGGCCGTTCATGGACATGTCTTCCATGCTCGCGTCATTGCGCGGGCTGTTGGCGCGGAATTGGCCGCCGTACAACGTCAGGCCGTTGATCTCGGTGGAGGTCACCTGGCCGCCGCGGAAGGTCTGCGGCAGGGAGCGACCATCGTCGGAGCGCAGGATCGGCAGCACCGGCATCCATTCGCCGACCTTCAGCTCGGTCTTCGAGACCTTGGCCTTGAGGGCGACCCCCAGGCGACCGAAGTCGTCGGCCGGGCGACCGTCATCATGCACCGGCAACAATTGCGTACCTGCGGTGCCACGGCCGCCGTCGAGCTTGACCGAGTACATCCCCAACACGTCCACACCGAAACCGACCACGCCCTGGGTGAAACCGGACTTGGCGTCGAGGATGAAACTCTGGGTCCACTCTTCGGCTTTGCCTTGGGCTGCGTTGTCGTTGACGAAGTTGCGGTTGAAATAGGCGTTGCGCAAGTTCAGCGTAACCTTGGCGTCATCGACGAAGCCTTCGGCGCTGGCGGCCGTTGGCAGAAACGCGGCAAGGCTGCTGCAACCGAGCAGGACCAGCGCAGGGCTGGCATTGAGAAGGGTACGGCGATTTGGACGGTGGTTGGGCGAAAAACGGACACGTGTACTCACTATGGCGCTCCCTACTTTTTTGTTGTTTTTATTTGTCATACGTCGTCGTACAACATGAGGGGATTATTTGGGGGACGCCGCGCGTTGTCAACTGGCCATGATTGGATTTATCCAATTGGGGCGAGCCTCACAATTGGCTGGATCAAGGGTTGTAGTGGCGTGAAGTGCAGGTGCGGGCCTTGGCTTTGGCTCAATCCGTCGTTCTAAAAGTAGTCGGGTTGCCAAAGGGTTGTGCGATGACCGGTCTAAGACATTAGTCGAATAAACACGTCCGAAGGTCCACAGCAGCCCTCTGTGGCGAGGGGATTTATCCCCGTTGGGCTGCGCAGCAGCCCTGAGTCCTGATATCTCGGTGTATCAGACAGACTGTGCTGACAGTCTGGGGGCTGCTGCGCAGCCCAGCGGGGATAAATCCCCTCGCCACAAAGGGCTGTGTGCTGGTTTCTTGCTTAACAACTGGGGCTTTGTTTATTCCGATGTAGGAGTGGTCTGGAACGGGCTACGTTGTCTTGCGCCGTTGCCTACAACTGCGCCAGAATCCGCTGGCTTGTGCGCTTGGGAGGCAGGTTCTATCGTTTCCGGGTCGTTGAGGAATCAGCGATCGGGTTTGGTAGCCCGGTTTTCTGGCGCAGGTGCAGCCTGGTACAGGGGCTTTACGTCCTCTGTTCTATGGTGGCCATGCGCAGGGCGTCCTTGGACGCGCCGGGTTGCCAGATACCGGTCTACCAACCTTCGTATGGCCACCTCCCTTCGTTTGGTAGCGAGAGAGATGGCTCCAATTTTCTAATCTGGAGTTTCATCTATGTTCAAAGTAACCCCCAACCCACCGAACACCGATCCAGCCTCGCCGCGCAAAAAAACCAAGCCCCAAAAACACGACGAAGTCACCGACCGCGTCCTTGACCATTACCTGAACCCCAAGCCGGACAAACCCGAAACGGATCCTGCCCCCGGCCAACTCTTCACCGTCAACAAAGACATCGACACCGAAAGCCTGCTCGCCAACCTGAGCGAAACCCTGGCCTCGGCCAACGCCATGGTTGAAGACCTGGCCTTCGACCTGAACGGTTCACGCCGGCATTTGCTCTTGGGCATCCAACAACTGATCGAACTGGGCAGCCTGCTGGCCAACCGCGCACTGGATAACGTCGAACAGCGCCAGCCGACCTAGCGCATACCCTGTGGCGAGGGAGCTTGCTCCCGATGGGCGGCGCAGCCGCCCCAACATGAGTTGACGCGGTGTACCTGAAACGCCGCGCCAGCCCGTTCTACGACTGCTGCGCAGTCGAGCGGGAGCAAGCGCCCTCGCCACAAAGAACCTCTGCGTCCGCTATACCACTCACTGTAGGGCTGTCTTGAACTCAATTCCGAGTGCTTTTAGAGAAACGTGCTGGTTTGGTTAGAACTATCATGTTCACTGAATACGAATTTTCCTATTTGTCCTGTTGGCCCGCTCGATCTTTCTAAGCAGTTCTTGTTTGGCTGTTCGAAAAGCGTCGCTCTTAACTGCAAGTTTAGCTTTTGCAACTGCTGATGTGAGGTTTGAGTCCGTCAGTGCTTGGCCTTTTGAACCTATTACAATTCCACCTTTTCGGAAAACATCCAGATTTTTTTTAGTGGATTCAAGTCGTCTTAGATATTTGGGTTTAGCGTCTATGATTGTGTCTGGGTTGTTTCTTACAAATTGGTCCCACATCCGCGCACCTTGCACGCGTCTATCGTAAAAATTCTGTTGACGTCGCTGAGCTGGAGTTGGATTTTGATTTCGGTGAAGAGGTTGTCTACCCAACTGCTCGGGCTCTAGACTTGCCGCCACACTACGTACCCTTGGGGCGACCGAAGGATTGACGGTATTAGTCGAGGCGGATAAGGGCGCGGTGTTATATCGAGGAACAGTTAAATCAAGAGGTCTGGATAGTGCCGCACGAGGGATAGATAGATCCAAAGGGGTTTGTTGTGGTGGTGGAAGCGCGGATCTAAGTCGTTGTATTACATGAAACGAAATGTTTCCACTCGGGTCATACCGATTAACCGGATCCCCACCACAATAAGCATACGCATTGATCCCGCCCTCCCCAAACGGACTCAACTCATCCGGACTATTGAACCGCATCAACACCGGATTAAAAGCCCGATGACCCTGTCCCAATAAATAGTGTCCAGTGACCGGATCACGTCGCTCACCATTAAAACCCAGCAGGCGACTCAATCCACTTTGCCCCGAACGATGTCCATAGGCGGTATAAGCCATCCACTGCAAGTCCGCGTCCGTCAAAGCCGTCAACGGCGAACGTTGTTGGTCCGTCGCCAATAGCGTCGTCTCGGTAACACCGATGACACTCAGCCGCTGCGCCAGTGGCTGTTCCCCGCTGCGAACAATCGTCAGCTGTGCCTCGCTGTCGATCTCATTGACCAGTTCGTTGTTCTGGTAGAAGCGTTGCATGCCTGGGCTTTCCAGCGGTTTCAGGCCGGTGAGGCGGTCCAGGGGATCATAGTGGTAGCGGCACAGGACCTTCATCGATGACGGTGGCATGGGTGGGTTCTTCCTGGGGAAGGCGACGCTGGCAGGTTCGGGGATTTCTTGAATGACGTCTACTAGCAGAAGTGCTAGTCCGGGTCTGAGGTTCTGCGGCGAGGCTGGCGGCGCTATACAGTACATCCACAGGCGCCAGGTCGGCTGCCAGGCCGCCTTCGCGAGCAGGCTCGCTCCCACAGGGAAGGGCGGTGTTTTCGAGGGCGGGTGAATGCTAGTCTTGATCAACGCTGTTGCCAGGGAGCCCTCATGGGCAATCACAAGATCGAGATTCGTCGCAGTAACGTCGAGAAAATCCTGTTGGCCGCCGAGAAGGTCTTTGCCGAGAAAGGCTTCGGCAGCACCGCCATGGCCGACATCGCCGCCGAAGTGCAATTGCCCCGTTCGAACCTGCACTACTACTTCAGCACCAAGAGCGAGCTGTACAGCGCCGTGTTGTTCGACCTGCTGGAGGTCTGGAAGCAGGACGCCTTGTGCTTCGAAATGTTCGACGACCCACGGGTGGTGCTCAGCAGCTACATCCGCGCCAAGATGAACCACTCCCGCAGCCGGCCCTATGGTTCCAAGGTCTGGGCCAACGAAATCATCCATGGCGCCCCGACGCTGGGCCACGCGCTGGACGCCAGCCTCTACGACTGGGCCAAGATGAAGGAAGCGAAGATCCGCCAATGGGTGGAGGACAAACGCATCCTGCCGGTGGAGCCTTCAAGCCTGCTCTACATGATCTGGGCCTCGACCCAGCACTACGCGGACTTCGATCACCAGATCAACATTCTCAACGACCACCAGCCATTGTCGGACATGCAGTTCGAGCGGGCGGTGCAGACCGTGACCAGTGTGATTTTGCGGGGGATCGGGTTGGAGCCTTGAGGTTTTTTTGTGTGGCTGATGGCCTCATCGCGAGCAAGCTCGCTCCCACAAGGGATCTCTGGTGAACACAACATCTGTGAACAACACGATCCACTGTGGGAGCGAGCTTGCTCGCGATGGCGCCAGTCCAGGCACCTCAACCCTCAGGCAGTCACATGATAGGGATTACGCGGGTCATGGTTCCAATCCAGGAACGGTTTGCCCGTGTCCACCGTCACCATCTCGATACAATCCTGCACCGGGCAGGTGATCTGGCACAGGTTGCAGCCCACGCATTCCTCATCGATCACCTCATACACGTGGGTGCCGTCCGCCTGCTTGAGGCTGGCGATGGCCTGGTGCGAGGTGTCTTCGCAGGCGATGTGGCAGCGACCGCAACCGATGCAGGCCTCTTGGTCGATCTTGGCGATGACCTGATAGTTGATGTCCAGGTACTTCCAGTCGGTGGTGTTGCCCACCGCACGACCGGAGAATGCTTGCAGGTTGGCGTGGCCCTGGCTGTCCATCCAACGTGACAAGCCGTCCTTCATCTCTTCGACGATGCGAAACCCATGCAGCATTGCCGCTGTGCAGACCTGCACCGCGCCACTGCCCAGGGCGATGAATTCCGCAGCGTCGCGCCAGCTGCCGATGCCACCGATGCCGCAGATCGGCAGGCCCTGGGTCTGTGGGTCGCGGGCGATTTCGGCGACCATGTTCAGGGCGATGGGCTTGACCGCCGAGCCACAGTAACCGCCGTGGGTGCTCTGGCTGCCGACGCTGGGCAGGGCGACCATGCGGTCCAGGTCGACGCTGGTGATGGAGTTGATGGTGTTGATCAAGGACACCGCATCCGCGCCGCCGCGATGGGCCGCCCGGGCGGCGACGCGGATGTCGGTGATGTTCGGCGTGAGCTTGACGATCACCGGCAGCGAGCAATAGGTCTTGCACCAGCGGGTCACTTGCTCGACGTACTCCGGCACCTGGCCGACCGCCGCGCCCATGCCCCGTTCCGGCATGCCATGGGGGCAGCCGAAGTTCAGCTCGATGCCGTCGGCGCCGGTGGCTTCCACCAATGGCAGGATGCGCTTCCATGACTCCTCGACGCAGGGCACCATCAGCGACACGATCAGCGCCCGGTCCGGCCAGTCCTTTTTCACCTGGGTGATTTCCCGCAGGTTGATCTCCAGCGAACGGTCGGTGATCAGCTCGATGTTATTGATGCCCAGCACCTCGCGATTGGCGCCGTAGTGGGCCGAATAGCGCGAGGACACGTTCACCGCCGCGGGGTCCTCACCGAGGGTTTTCCAGACCACGCCACCCCAGCCGGCTTCGAAGGCGCGGACGACATTGTAGGCCTTGTCGGTGGGCGGCGCGGAGGCCAGCCAGAACGGGTTGGGGGCTTTGATGCCGGCGAAGACAATCGACAGATCGGCCATTTACGCAGCCTCCACGTTGAGCATGAGTTGGGCGTTGATCGCCTCGGCGGCGAGCTTGCCGTGCTGCACGGCCTGCACGGTGAGGTCCTGGTCCAGGCTGGTGCAATCGCCGCCGGCGTAGACACCGGGAATGCTGGTGCACAGGTGTTCATCCACCAGGATCCGCCCGTCCTGGCGCTTGAGCTCCCGGGCCAGTGGATCCATCAGTGCGTTGTCATCGAAGGCTTGGCCGATGGCTTTGAAAATGGCGTCGGCGGGGAGGTCGAAGGTGTCGGTGCCGATGACCAGCCGGCCGTTTTCCAGATGCGTGCGAGAGAAGCGCATGCCGCACACATGCCCGGCGTCATCGAGCAATACCTGTTGCGGTTGGGCCCAGGTCAGTAGGCGTACCTGATTGGCCTTGGCGATGTCTTGCTCGTGCAAGGTGGCGCCCATGTCTTCAAGGCCACGACGGTAGACCAGGTTGACGTCCCGGGCGCCGAGGCGGGCCATTTGCACGGCCATGTCGATGGCAGTGTTGCCGGCGCCGAGGACGATGCAACGGTCGGCCAGGGGCAACTGGCTGAGATCGTCGGCCTGGCGCAGTTCGCGGATGTACTCGGTGGCGGCCAGCAGCCCCGGTGCCTGTTCGTCGCTCAGGCCCAATTGCTTGCTGGCGGCCAGGCCGAGGCCGAGGAATACCGCGTCGAACTGTTGGTGCAGGTCGTTCAGGCTCAGGTTTTCCCCGAGCTTCTGTCCGTGGCGGATCTCGATGCCACCGATCTCCAGCAGAAAGTCCAGTTCGCGCTGGGCGTAATCGTCCACCAGTTTGTATTTGGCGATGCCGTATTCGTTGAGGCCACCGGCCTTCTCACGGGCCTCGAAAACCACCATGTCATGACCGTGCATCGCGCTGCGATGGGCGCAGGACAACCCGGCCGGGCCGGCCCCGACCACTGCGATACGCTTGCCAGTGGTGGCGGCACGCTTGAACGGATGTTCGCTGAAGTGCGCGTTATCCACGGCATAGCGTTGCAGTTGGCCGATCAATACCGGTGCGCACTCGTGGACGTTGTTGCGCACGCAAGCTTGCTGGCACAGGACCTCCGTCGGGCAGACCCGGGCACAACTGCCGCCGAGGATGTTGGCCGAGAGGATCTTCTGCGCCGCGCCTTGGACGTTGTCCTGGTGGATGTTGCGGATGAACGAGGGAATATCGATCTCGCTCGGACAGGCGTTCACGCACGGCGCGTCGTAGCAATAGAGGCAACGGGACGCTTCCAGGTGAGCCTGGCGCACGTTGAGCGGCGGTGCCAGGTCGCTGAAGCGGGCGGCGAGGGTGGTCGGGTCTTCCTGGGAATGGGGGAGATGACTCAAGGGCTGGATCATGGAGTGGGCCTCACGGTGTTTGAGGTGCTGCCTCTGGTGGGCAGTGGTTTTTTCGTTGCCTGGTCTGGCCTCTTCGCGAGCAAGCTCGCTCCCACAGGGGATCTGCTGCGTACACAGATTTTGTATCCACCCAAGATCCAATGTGGGAGCGAGCTTGCTCGCGATAGGCCGAAGGCCTCGATTTCAGCGTTTAACTGCAGTCGGCCTGTGCAGCTCAGCCCGCTTGCTCAGCAAGTCGAACACCGCCGGATACGCCGGCCGTTCGATGTAGCGTCCGGCGCCGCGCTCGGCCCGCAGGTCGCCGTCGGCCCAGACCAGTCGACCCTGGCTGATGGTATGGCTGGGTACGCCGCGCACGGTCTTGCCTTCGAAAATGTTGAAGTCCACCTGCTGATGGTGGGTCTTGGCCGAGATCGTGCGGCTGCCCTGCGGGTCCCAGAGCACCAGGTCTGCATCGGCGCCGACGCGGATCGCTCCCTTGCGTGGGTAGAGGTTGAAGATTTTCGCGGTGTTGGTGGACGTGAGGGCGACGAACTCCTGCATCGACAGTTTGCCGCTGTTGACCCCTTCTTCCCAAAGCACCGCCATGCGGTCTTCGATCCCGGCGGTGCCGTTGGGGATCTTGCTGAAGTCGTCACGGCCGGCGGCTTTCTGCTCCGCGCAGAAACAGCAGTGGTCGGTGGCGGTGGTGTGCAGGTTGCCCGACTGCAAGCCGTGCCATAGCGCATCCTGATGGCCGCGTGGGCGGAACGGCGGGCTCATCACGTAGCCGGCGGCGGTCTGCCAATCCGGGTCGCGATAGACGCTGTCGTCCAGCAACAGGTGCCCGGCCAGTACTTCACCGTAGACCGGTTGGCCCTTGCTGCGGGCGTAGGTGATTTCGTCCAGGGCTTCCTGGGTGGACACGTGCACCAGGTACAACGGTGTACCCAAGGTTTCGGCGATGCGGATGGCGCGGCTCGCGGCTTCGCCTTCCACTTGCGAGGGGCGCGACAACGGATGGGCTTCGGGCCCGGTGATGCCTTGGGCCAGCAGCTTGCGCTGCAGGTGGTAGACCAGTTCGCCGTTCTCGGCGTGCACGGTGGGCACCGCGCCCAGTTCCAGGCAGCGCTCGAAGCTCGCGACCAAGGTATCGTCGGCGGCCATGATTGCGTTCTTGTAGGCCATGAAATGCTTGAAGCTGTTCACGCCGTGGTGGCTGACCAACTCGGCCATTTCTTCACGGACCTGCTCGCTCCACCAAGTGATCGCCACGTGGAAACCGTAGTCGCTGGCGCTTTTCTCGGCCCAGCCCCGCCATTGATGAAAGGCTTCCATCAGCGACTGCTGGGGGTTGGGAATCACGAAATCGATGATCGACGTGGTACCCCCGGCGAGGCCTGCCGCCGTGCCGCTGAAGAAGTCTTCACTGGCGACCGTGCCCATGAACGGCAACTGCATATGGGTATGGGGATCGATGCCGCCAGGCATCAGGTATTGACCGCTGCCATCGAGTACCTCGACCGCAGCCGGGACCTCCAGGTTGTCACCAATGGCCTTGATCACGCCGTCGGCGCAAAACACATCGGCGCGATAACTTTCATCATGGGTAATAACGGTGGCGCCACGGATCAACAGAGACATTCCGAGTTCCTCGCAGGCATGACCGACTGTTGCCGGTTCTTTATGTTTTATCCATCACGGTAGTCGTGCAGATTACATTCTTGTCACGACTGTCAGGATTAGACGCTAGCTGGAGTTATAGAAATGATCAAGATTATTTTTTATAAGCTTAGTAGTTTGTTAACTGATTGAAATTAAAGGATTAAATTTAAGAATCACCAAATTGGTGAGCCTGCTCACCATTTTGACGCACTTGACAGGATCGTTATTTGAGCGAGATTTGTCATGGTAAATCAGCGGCTTGAAAGTGCTTGAAGTACGGTCCAGACACCTCGCGTTGATCCGGCGTGCACCACTTTGAATCTCCCGCTCGACAGGGCGTGAAGGTCATCTAGCCTCAATGTCGTTAAGCTTGAAGTGAAACAAGGTAATAACTTGGCTTTAAAACGTTAACTATCAAAAGGTTGAAAGGGTTATATCGATCATTCGGTCAGCTTGGCACGTCATCCGGCACGGTTATTGAGTGTCGTCGTGGTCTGGCGGGGTGGTGGGTAGCACGCGTGCAAGTACTCCAGCCATCGCCCGTCGATGAGCAAAAATAATGAAAACAGTGGAGCGGACATGACCAGATCAACAGTGACCGAGCGCGACGGATTGTTCGAGCTTGAAGCCGGCAGCGACGTCCTCGACAGCCCCCGTTATAACCACGACATCGCGCCGACCAAGGTGCACGAGCGAACCTGGAACAAATGGCACATCACCGCATTGTGGGTGGGCATGGCGATCTGCGTGCCGACCTACACCCTCGGTGGCGTGCTCACCGCCTATTTCGGCTTGACGGTGGGCGAGGCGCTGCTGGCGATCCTGTTCGCCAACATCATCGTACTGATCCCCTTGACCCTGAACGCCTTCGCCGGGACCAAGTACGGCATTCCGTTTCCGGTGCTGTTGCGTTCGTCCTTCGGTGTCATCGGCTCCAACGTGCCGTGCCTGATCCGCGCCCTGGTGGCGTGCGGCTGGTTCGGCATCCAGACCCTGTTCGGCGGGCTGGCGATCCACCTGTTTCTCGGCTCGGTGTTCGACGGCTGGAAGAGCCTGGGGGGCACTGGCGAAGTGATCGGCTTCATGGTGTTCTGGGTCATCAACCTGTGGGTGGTGCTGCGTGGTGCCGAGTCGATCAAGTGGCTGGAAACCTTGTCCGCACCGCTGCTGGTACTGGTGGGGGCCGGGCTGTTGGTGTGGGCGCTGCCCAACGTCTCGTTGACTGAACTGATGGCGGTCCCGGCCAAGCGTCCCGAAGGCGTCGGCGTGACCAGCTACTTCCTTGCCGGTCTGACGGCCATGGTCGGTTTCTGGGCCACGCTGTCGTTGAACATTCCTGACTTCAGCCGTTACGCCAAGAGTCAGAAAGACCAGATCGTGGGGCAGATCATCGGCCTGCCATTGACCATGTTCCTGTTCGCCTCCCTCGGCGTGGTCATGACCGCCGCCTCGGAAAAACTGGTGGGGGTCACCGTCTCCGACCCGGTGACCCTGATCGGGCACATCCAGAGCCCGGTGTGGGTGGCGTTGGCCATGGTGCTGATCATCGTCGCTACGCTCTCGACCAACACCGCCGCCAACATCGTTTCACCCACCAATGACTTCCAGAACCTGGCGCCGAAACTGATCGGCCGCACCAAGGCGGTAATACTCACCGGGCTGGTGGGGCTGGCGCTGATGGCTCACGAGCTGCTGAAGAAACTCGGCCTGATCGCCTCCGAGGTCAGCCTCGAGTCGGTCTATTCCAACTGGCTGCTGGGTTATTCGAGCCTGCTGGGGCCGATTGCCGGGATCATGGTGGTGGATTATTTCCTGATCAGGAAACAGCAACTTGACCTGGCCGGGTTGTACCGCGACGACGTTTACCCGGCGTGGAACTGGAACGGCTTCATCGCCTTTGGCGTGCCGGTGGTGCTGACGTTGTTGTCCCTGGGCAGCGATGCGTTCAGCTGGTTCTACAGCTACGGCTGGTTCACCGGCTCGGCGCTGGGCGGGGTGATTTATTACGGGTTGTGCAGTATGCGAGCAAGCCCGTCCGTTGCCAAAACAGCGGTGTGAAGGAGGGCCTCATCGCGAGCGAGCTCGCTCCCACACTGGATTTGGGTGAATGCAAAATCTGTGTGTACAGCAGATCCCCTGTGGGAGCGAGCTTGCTCGCGATGGCGGCCTCTAGTACACCAAAAACATGCCTGGAAAAATGGAGATCCCCATGAACGCAGCCATCGACGTCCTGCAATCGACCCATCAGCACATCAACCGCGACCGCCTGTGGCAATCGCTCATGGACCTGGCCCAGCTCGGTGCCACCGTCAAGGGCGGTGTGTGCCGGCTGGCCCTGACCGACCTCGACCGCCAGGCCCGCGACCTGTTCGTGCAATGGACCGAGGCGGCGGGCTGTACCGTCAGCATTGATGCGGTGGGCAATATCTTCGCCCGGCGGCCAGGGCGCAATCCGAACCTGCCACCGGTGATGACCGGCAGCCACATCGACACCCAGCCCACCGGTGGCAAGTTCGACGGCTGCTTTGGCGTGCTCTCCGGGCTGGAGGTGCTGCGCACTCTCAATGACCTGAACATCGAAACCGAAGCACCGCTGGAAGTGGTGGTGTGGACCAACGAAGAAGGCTCGCGTTTCGCTCCGTGCATGATGGGCTCCGGCGTGTTCGCCGAGAAGTTCACCCTCGAAGAAACCCTCGCCAAGACCGACGCCGAAGGCATCAGCGTGGGCCAGGCGCTCACCGCCATCGGCTATGCCGGCCCGCGCCCGGTCAGTGGGCATCCGGTGGGGGCGTATTTCGAGGCGCATATCGAACAGGGGCCGATCCTCGAAGACGAGGGCAAGACCATCGGCGTGGTGATGGGCGCCCTGGGGCAGAAGTGGTTCGACCTGACCTTGCGCGGTGTCGAAGCCCACGCCGGCCCGACCCCGATGCACCTGCGCAAGGATGCCCTGGTGGGGGCCTCGATCATTGTCGGCGCCGTCAATCGCGCCGCCCTCGGTCATCAGCCCCATGCCTGTGGCACGGTCGGTTGCCTGCAAGCTTATCCAGGGTCGCGCAACGTCATCCCCGGCGAGGTGCGCATGACCCTGGATTTCCGTCACCTGGAACCGGCGCGCCTGGATTCGATGATCGCCGAGGTCAAGCAAGTGATCGAAGACACCTGCCGGCAACACGGCCTGACCTTCGAGTTGAAACCCACCGCCGACTTCCCGCCGCTGTACTTCGACAAGGGCTGCGTCGACGCTGTACGTGGCGCCGCCCAAGGGTTGGGCCTGTCCCACCTGGACATCGTCAGCGGTGCCGGCCATGACGCGATCTTCCTCGCCGAACTGGGCCCGGCCGGGATGATCTTCGTCCCCTGCGAAGGCGGCATCAGCCACAACGAAATCGAAAACGCCGCCCCGGACGACCTCGCGGCCGGTTGCGCGGTGCTGCTGCGGGCGATGCTGGCCGCCTCACAAGCGATTGCCGAGGGGCGCATGGCGGCTTGAACGGCCGATGCACTATTGCAAGCCCATGTGGTCGTAACTTTCAACGCATCCATGCTTGAAACCTACTGACCACATGGAGACCCAATGAATCAGCAAGTCCCGACCACCGATACCAACCGTCGCCAATTGCTGCAGATCATTGCCGGGTTGTCCGACGGGGTGATGTTGATCGAGGTCGACCAGACCATTGCCTGGGCGAACGCGGCGGCCTTGACCATGCACGGGGTCAAGGACCTCAATGAATTGGGCACCACGGCCCGGCAATACGCCCGGCGTTTCAATTTGCGTTACCGCAACAATCATCCGCTGTCCGAGGACAATTACCCGATCGCCCGGGTTGCCCGTGGCGATGAGTTCAGCGATGTGCTGGTGGAAGTCACGCCCCAGGCCGACCCGGATCGCACCTGGGTGCATCGGATCCGCAGCATGGTCCTGGCCGACCGCAACGGCGAGCCGGAATTGCTCGTGCTGATCCTCAGCGACGCCACCGAATGGGCCAGCGCCGAGCAGCGTTTCGAAAAAACCTTCGGGGCCAACCCGGCACCGGCGGTGATCTGTCGCCTCAGCGACCTGCGCTACATCAAGGTCAACGCGGGGTTCCTGGAGATGACTGGCTATAGCCGCGAACAAGTGATCGGGCGTTCGGTGTATGAACTGGATGTGCTCGAAGCCGCCGAGAAACGCGACCTGGCCATCGAGCGCCTGGGGCAGGGCGCGACCATTCCGCAAATGCAGGCAGAGCTGAAATTGCCCGATGGCACCAGCAAGCAGGTGATTGTCGCTGGCCAGCCGCTGGACCTGCATGACGAAGACTGCATGCTGTTTTCCTTCATGGACATGGAGCCGCGCCGCAAGGCTGAAACGGCGCTGCGCCAGAGCGAGGAGCGCTTTGCCAAGTCGTTCCGCTTGTCCCCCGTGCCCACCCTGGTGTGCAGCGCCGAACAACAGTTGCTGGAAATCAACGAAGCGTTTCTCCAGACCACCGGCTACGCCAGCGAAGAGCTGCTGGGACGGACCGTGGAGGAAATCGGCTTTCTCGACAAGGACGCCAGCGTCGCGCTGTTTGCCCGGTTGGAAAAGGCCGCCGCTGTTTCAAGTATCGACGTCAAGGTGCACAAGAAGGGCGGCGAACTCATCGACTGTGAGGTCGCCGCCGACACGGTGCTCATCCAGGACAAGGCCTGCTATCTGCTGGTGCTGATGAACATCACCGAACGCAAGCGCTCGGAGCTGGAGCTGGTGGCGGCGATCGAGGAGGTGATGAAAGACGCCTCCTGGTTCAGCCGCACCCTGATCGAAAAACTGGCTAACGTGAAGAGCATCAATGCCCAGGTGCCCAGCGCATCCTTCACTGAGCTGACGGCCCGGGAGCGCGATGTGCTGGGGTTGATCTGCGAGGGCCTGGCAGACAAGGAAATCGCCGCGCGGCTCAAGCTTGCCCCCAACACCGTGCGCAATCACGTGGCGACGCTGTATTCCAAGCTGGATGTCCACAGCCGCAGCGAGGCGATTGTCTGGGCCCGGGAGCGGGGTTTGTTCGCCAGCGAATGGCGGATGAAGGCACCATGATAGCCAGTGCAAATGCACCGGGTTTGCTGGTGCAAATTCGGGTTTTGCCGGGGTGCACGGTTCCTTAGGCTGTGAGGGTGCGGCATCCTTCGTGTTGTCGCGTCCCCTACGAAACACTCAAGGAATACGCCACGATGTGCAGCGAACTGACTCAGTACGAGAGCGACAGGATGTCTATGCGGACCGGGAGGCCGGAGCTGTCCGCCGTTCATATGTGTTCCGTGGACTGAGGTGCATCGTATGACCCATTTGGCCCCCTTGCGTGCCCGCCTCGAAGAAAGCTTTACCCCGCTCGCCTGTGAATGCAGCCTCAATGGCGACGGCACCCTCACCGTGCGCCTGTATCACCGTGAAAGCGGGGAGGTGGACCTCGTGGTCAGCGGCATGAGCCTGGACAGTGTGCGTTCGGAAGAGCGCCTGGCGAAGCTGATCGACGAGCTGCGCTATGAGCTGCAGAACACGCCATTGCATCGAGACGATTCCGCTTGAATACCGGTAACGCCCCTCGCCACACACGCCATCTGTCTTGGGTCGGTCATCCGGCTTCAGAAGGTCCGGCTACAGCTACAGCAGCGTCGCCCGACAATCGAGCACCAACCGCGCCCCGCCATGTTCGCTCCTGCCCACGTCCAGCGTGAATCCGTGCAGGTTGACGATCGCCGCGACAATCGACAGGCCCAGGCCAAAACCACCGTGCTGGCTGCTGCCTTCGGCCCGGTAGAACCGGCGGAACACGGCCTTGCGCTCTGCCTCGGGAATGCCTGGGCCGGAGTCGAGCACTTCGATGCGCGTGCTGTCGCCTTGATCGACCCCGCGCAGGATCACGGTGCCTCCCGGCGGGGTGAACTTGATGGAGTTGCTCAACAGGTTCGACACGGCCTCGAACAGCAATGCCCGATCGCCGTTGAGCAGGGGCAGGGCGTCGGGCACTTCCAGGATGAAGGTCAGTTCGCCTTCCTCGGCCAGGGGCAGGTAAAAATCATGCAGCTCCTGCAATAACTGCAACGGATCGAGGCGCACGAAGCCCGAGCGCCGTTGCTGGTCTTCCAGTTCGGAAATCCGCAACAAACCGCGGAACCGCGCCATCAAGGTGTCGGTCTCGGCGAGCACCTGATCCATCTGCAAGGCTTCGGCGGAGCCGTCCGGCGCTTGCTGCTGGATGCGATAAAGTTGGGCACGCAGGCGTGTCAGCGGGGTGCGCAGGTCATGGGCGATGTTGTCGCACACGCCCTTGACCTCATTCATCAAGCGTTCGATGCGTTCGAGCATGGCGTTGACGATCGCCGCCAGCATGTCCAGTTCATCGCGCCGGCTCGACAGTGGCAGGCGATGGGTCAGGTCTCCGGCGACGATGGCTTCGGCACTGGCCTGCAACTGGCGAATCCGCCGCAGCGGTCGGCGGCGCAGCAGATGCCAGCCCGCGATGCCCGGCAGGATGGTCAGCGACACCCCCCAGAACAGCGCGTGCAAGATGATCCGCGTCACGGCGAACAGCGAGCCGTTGTCCCGGGCCAGGACCAGCCAGCGACCGTCCTGGGTCCGGGTCGCCACCGCGTCGCAGCTGTCGGAAGGTACACCCGGCTCATCGGATTCGACGCAGCCGCCGAGCATGTGGATCTTGCCGTCCAGCGGCAGGTCGGCGGGCACTCGCTGGATCGGCCCGCTCAAATGGCGCAGTTGCGGATCGAACAGCCCGTAGGCGTCGACCCCGCGCTCGTCCAGCGTCAGGCTGGCCATGAGCGCATCTTCCAGTTGGTCGCCGTGGATCCGGGCGAACAGGTGCTGGCGCTGCATCAGGGAGTGTTTGGCCAGGGTGTCGAGGTAGCCAAACACTTCGTAATACATCACCCCCATGAGGATTGCGCTCCAGATCACGAACAGCGAACTGTACAGCGCCAGCAGGCGACTGCTGGAGGAGCGCCAGCCCTTAGCAGGGTTCAGCAATGACATAGCCGGAACCCCGTACCGTGCGAATCAGCGGGTCCAGGCCAGGCGGGTCGATCTTTTTGCGCAGGCGACCGATGTGGACGTCGATCAGGTTGGTGCCGGGGTCGAAGTGATAGCCCCAGACTTCCTCGAAGATCATCATGCGCGAGAGGATCTGCCCGCTGTTGCGCATCAGGAATTCCAGCAACTTGTATTCGGTGGGCAGCAGGCTGAGCAACTGCCCGTTGCGGCTGGCTTCGCGGCTGATCAGGTTCAGCTCCAGGTCGGCCACCCGCAGCACGGTTTCCGGCTCGCGGGTGCCATTGTTGCGCCGTAGCAGCACTTCGACCCGGGCGGCCATTTCGTCGGTGGCGAACGGCTTGGTCAGGTAATCGTCGCCGCCGGCCCGCAGGCCACGCACCCGTTCATCCACGTCGGAGAGGGCGCTGATCATCAGGATCGGCGTGGCCACGCCCATGGTGCGCAAGGTGGTGACGATCACCAGGCCGTCGAGCTCAGGCAGCATGCGGTCGAGGGTGATCAGGTCATAGTCGCCGCTGACCGCCCGTTCCAGGCCTTCGCGGCCATTGTCGACCCAATCGACGTTCAGGCCGTTGCGGGTCAGTTCGGCGACGATTTCACGGGCGGTCACGGCGTCGTCTTCGATGGTCAGGATGCGGTTCATGGGCGGTACCGTGTGGGGAAAATCGCGCTATTGCGCACCATTGTGCCAAAGAAAACCTGTCGGCTTTCTGAAAAAAAGTTCATGAGCCTGGCAAACGAATTCCCTGGCCTGGATCAACACTTGGTCACGAATAATCCCTAACATAAATTTTGTACACCTTATCTTGTTGGGGCTGTTGCCCCGCTTTGGCCCATCGCCGTGAGCGGGTGCCGACGGGAACCGGTGGAGGGTGTGCCGCAAGGAGCCAGGTCCTCACTGAACTTTCAAGGAAGAGCTGCATGATGCAATCTCAAGACGTATTACGCCGAAAATTTGATATCCAGCCATTGGCCCAGGCTGACATGACCGTGCGCCTGGACGGTCGGGCCGTCAACGCTGCCGAGGGCGAAACCGTCCTCACCGTCATCCAGTCCCTGGGACAACGCCAGGTGGCGCGCAACGACCACGACCAGGTCAGCGGCGCCTACTGCGGCATGGGCGTGTGCCAGTGTTGCCTGGTCAAGATCGACGGACGCCACAAGCGCCGCGCCTGCCAGACCCTGGTTCGCCCCGGCATGCAGATCGAAACCCGGGCCAACCGCCTGACCGAAACGGAGGCGCCATGAGCCTCGATCCGGTGATTGTCGGCGGTGGGCCGGCGGGCATGGCCGCAGCCATCGAACTGGCCGCCCACGGCGTGCGTTGCACCTTGCTCGAAGAGGCCCCGCGCCTCGGTGGGGTCGTGTACCGCGGGCCGCTGCGCGATGGCGTCAGCCTGGACTACCTGGGGCCGCGCTACAGCGAAGCCCTGGAAAAACTCCACGGGGAATACCAGCGCCACGCCGGGTTGATCGATGTGCGGTTGGGCAGCCGTGTCATCGGTGCCGAAGGCTTCCGGGCGCTGATGCTGCTGGATGCCGACGAGCGCCTGGGCGAGGTGGCTTATTCCCATCTGGTCCTGGCGGCCGGATGTCACGAACGCAGCGTGCCGTTTCCGGGCTGGACGCTGCCGGGGGTGATGATGCTCGGCGGCCTGCAATTGCAGATCAAGAGCGGCGTGGTCAGGCCGCCGAGCCCGGTGGTGATCGCCGGCACGGGGCCGTTGTTGCCGCTGGTGGCCTGCCAACTGCATGCGTCGGGCGTGGCGGTGGCGGGGGTCTTCGAAGCCTGTGGGTTCGGCCGGATCGCCAAGGAGAGCCTGGCGTTGCTGAACAAGCCGCAGCTGTTCCTCGACGGCCTGAGCATGCTGGCCTACCTCAAGCTCAATCGTATTCCCGTGCGCTATGGCTGGGGGGTGGTGCAGGCTGACGGCGAGGGTGAATTGAGCCACGTCACCGTCGCGCCTTACTCCACGACCTGGGAGCCCGACCTCAAGCGCGCCGAACACCTGCCGGCCCAGACCCTGGCGGTCGGCTACGGGTTTATCCCGCGGACTCAACTAAGCCAGCAGATGGGCCTGGAACACGGTTTCAGCGAGGACGGCTATTTGCGGGCCGTGTCCGATGCCTGGCAACAAAGCAGCGAATCGCACATTCACCTGGCGGGCGACATGGGTGGGATTCGCGGCGGTGAAGCCGCCATGCTCAGCGGGCGCATCGCAGCGCTGTCGATCCTGATGCAACGCAACGCGCTGGATCCGGCCACGGCCCTGGCCCACCGCGAAGGCTACCAGGCGCAACTGGAACGGATCATTCGCTTTCGTGCCGCGGTGGATCGCTACACCCAGCGTGGCGCCGGGCAAACCGCGCTGCCGGCCGCCGACACGGTGATCTGCCGCTGCGAGCACGCCACCCGCGCCGACATCGACCGGGCACTGGAGCAAGGCGTGCAGGACATGGCCAGCCTGAAGATGCGCACCCGCGTGAGCATGGGCGATTGCCAGGGGCGGATGTGTGTCGGCTATTGCAGCGACCGCTTGCGCGAAGCCACCGGGCGCGCCGACGTGGGCTGGTTGCGGCCGCGTTTTCCCATCGATCCGATTCCCTTTTCAGCGTTCCAGAACGTGGGTATGGAGGCTGTTTCCCATGATTAAGGACTACGACGTGGTCATCGCCGGTGGCGGAGTGATCGGGGCCTCGTGCGCCTATCAACTGTCCAAGCGCAAACACCTGAAGATCGCCCTGATCGACGCCAAGCGCCCCGGCAACGCGACCCGTGCCTCGGCGGGTGGCCTGTGGGCCATCGGTGAGTCGGTGGGGCTGGGGTGCGGGGTGATTTTCTTTCGCATGATGTCGGCCAACCGCAAGCGCCAGACCCAGGGGGCCGCCGTGGCGGTGGACGCCAGCACGCCGCACATCCTGCCCCAGTCGTTCTTCGATTTCGCCTTGCAGTCCAATGCGATGTATCCGCAGTTGCACCGCGAACTGATGGAGCAACACGGCATGGACTTCAAGTTCGAGGAGACCGGGCTCAAGTTCGTGATCTACGACGACGAAGACCGGTTGTACGCCGAGCACATCGTTGCCTGCATTCCTCACTTGGCAGACCAGGTGCGCTGGCTCGACCAGGCTGCCTTGCGCGAGACGGAGCCGAACGTCAGCCATGAAGCCCTGGGCGCGCTGGAGTTCCTCTGCGATCACCAGGTCAGCCCGTTCCGCCTGGCCGACGCCTACACCGAAGGTGCCCGGCAGAACGGTGTCGATATGTTCTTCAACACCCGCGTGACCGAGGTGCTGCGCAGCGATACGCGGGTGACAGGGGTGACAACCGCCGAGGCGGGGACTTTCCATTGCCGGACCCTGATCAACGCGGCCGGTGCCTGGGCGGCCGACCTGAGCGAGCAGGCCACTGGCGTGCGGATTCCGGTCAAGCCGGTCAAGGGCCAGATCCTGCTGACCGAGCGCATGCCGAAAATCCTCAACGGCTGCCTGACCACCAGCGATTGTTACGTGGCGCAGAAGGACAATGGTGAAATCCTGATTGGCAGCACCACCGAAGACAAAGGCTTCGACGTCACCACGACTTATCCGGAGATCGAAGGGCTGGTGCAGGGCGCGGTGCGCTGTATCCCGCAACTGGTCGACATCAACCTGAAACGAACCTGGGCCGGCCTGCGCCCGGGGTCACCTGATGAGCTGCCGATCCTGGGGCCGATGCGCGGGGTGGAGGGTTATCTCAATGCCTGCGGGCATTTCCGCACCGGCATCCTGACCTCGGCCATCACCGGGGTGCTGCTGGACAAGCTGGTGAACAACGAGCCATTGCCGCTGGACATCACCCCGTTCCTGGAAGATCGCTTCAAGGTGGCGCCGACAGTAAAGCCCCAGGAAATGGAACTGGCCTGAGCAAATCCTGTGTGGGGTCTATGATCAATACATATCCCGCAGTCACCCGAAGACAAACTGTGGAGTTGTGGTGAGTGCATATCCCGCAGACATCCGGGAACAAACTGTGGGAGCGAGCTTGCTCGCGATGGCGTCAGGTCAGGCAGTATCCATGTTGACTGGTACACCGCTATCGCGAGCAAGCTCGCTCCCACAGGGATCCAGGGTGAATCGCAATCCTGCGCTTATTCCATCGGCGTACTGACAAACGCCTCCAACCCTTCGGCATAGGCGGTGAACGCGCTGATCAACGGGAAAGCCTTGCCTTGCACCTGGTCCGGCACCACCAGGTTGGTGAAGCTCCAGGCCACTGCCACGGTGATGCCGGCCTGATCGAGTTTGCCATCAGTGCTCAACGGCTGTTTTTCCAGTTCCTGCTCCAGCATTCCATAAGCTGCCGCCAGTTGGCCTTCTACGCGTTCGACCCAGGGCGCGTGCTGGATCTCCGTTGGCCGCAGGTTGCGTTCGTAGTAGATCTGCACCGATTTCTCGCATGCCGCCAGGGCCAGGCCAATCAAGCGCAGTGCGCGCAGGCGCTGCCCACTGTCGGCCGGCATCAGGCTTTTGCCCGGCGCGGCCAAGGCTTCGAGGTAGTCGATGATCAACGTGGAGTCCATCAGCACGTTGCCATCGTCCAGCACCAGGGTCGGGGCCTTGACCACCGGGTTGATGCGTTGGAACTGGTCGAAATGCCTGAACACCGAAACGGACTCGTGCTCCAGGGCAATGCCCAGGCATTTGGCGGAGATGGCGGTGCGGCGTACGTAGGGCGAGTCCAGCATGCCGATCAGTTTCATGATGTCTCCTGCAGAAAGTCTTGCGGGCGTCAGTCTTCGAACCCGACCTGTTCATGGATTTCATCGACCTTGAGTTCCAGCCGGTACGCCACGGCGATGAACAATGCCTGGCACAGGCACAACGTGGCACTCAACGAACGGAAGGCGAACGAACTGCCTTCGTTGACCAGCAACACCGCATTGGCCCGCTTGGCCAGGGGCGACAGGTTGCTGTCGGTGATGATCAGGGTCTTGGCCTGGTGATGCTGGGCAATGCGCAGGCAGTGCTGGGTTTCCTTGCCGTAGGGCGTAAAGCTGATGGCAATGACCAGGTCGTTGGCCCGCACGCTGCGCATCTGCTCGCGGTAACTGCCCCCCAGGCCGGAGACCAGGTGTATGCGTTTGTTGGTGTGTTGCAGGTTGTAGACCAGGTAATCGGCGACCGCGAACGAGCGGCGTACGCCCACCACATAGATGTTGTCGGCGTTGACCACCAGGTCCACGGCCTTTTCGAACGCCTGGTCGTCCAGTTCCAACCCCAGGCGCTCGATGCCCGACAAGGTCGCGTTGACACACTCCCGGGCCAGGTCGCCGCCGCTGGCTTTCTGCGACTTGTTGGCGATCATGCTGCGGATGCGCTGCTGGTAGTTCTGCACCGGGGTGGTCTTGTGGGTGTAGGCCTCGCGGAACAACGCCTGCATTTCACTGAACCCGCTGAAGCCGAAGCGCTGGGAAAACCTGACGATGGCCGAGGGGTGCACCTCGCATTCCCGGGCGATGTCGCTGATGCGGTCGACCATGATCCGGTCGCTCTGCTGGCTCATGTAGCTGGCGATGCGTTTGAGCTGGCGCGGCAGGCTTTCGTATTCATCGGTGATCAGTTGCAGCAGGCGCTCGGCATTGATCGGTGGGCTCGGGAGGGCGGGTTCGGACGCGCTCTCGGACGGCGCCGGCAGATCATCGGGGCGGGTCATAGAAAATCCTTCTGGCTTGTTCTTTTAAGGCGGCCCGAAAAAGGCCGGCCTTCGACAATAGGTTGGCTGGTCGCAGTCTACAGCGTAGGCGCAGGGAAAATCATGGGCGGACAAATGTTGCAGCACGTGCTGAAACGATGCACTGCGTCTGGTCCGCTTTGGCTATAGCGTATTGGAAAAAATATTCCACGTAAAAAATTTATAGAATAATTATTGATTATTGCGTGCTGCTCGTTTTAGTCTGCATTCACCAACAGCGTTGGCGCCGGTGTCGGCGACAAGCGCAGGCTGATAAAAATAACAGGAGCCAGCATGGGCCAGACTCGTTTTGCCAGTGGGCGTCAATTGGATGTGATCTGCCTGGGACGCCTGGGCGTCGATCTCTATGCGCAGCAAATCGGCGCGCGCCTGGAAGATGTCTCGAGCTTCGCCAAGTACCTGGGGGGGTCCTCTGCCAACATCGCGTTCGGCACGGCACGCCTGGGGCTCCGCTCGGCGATGCTGAGCCGGGTCGGGGACGATCACATGGGCCGCTTCCTGGTGGAGTCCCTGGCCCGCGAAGGCTGTGATGTCAGTGGCATCAAGGTCGATCCCGAGCGCCTGACGGCCATGGTCCTGCTGGGTATCAAGGACCGGGAAACCTTTCCCCTGGTGTTCTACCGGGAAAACTGCGCCGACATGGCACTGCGGGCCGAAGACATTGACGAAACCTTCATTGCCTCCAGCAAGGCCTTGCTGATCACCGGCACGCATTTCTCCACCGAGGGCGTCTACCAGGCCAGTCTCCAGGCGCTGGACTATGCGCAAAAGCATCAGGTCAAGCGCGTCCTCGACATCGACTATCGACCCGTGCTCTGGGGCCTGGCGGCCAAGGCTGATGGAGAAACCCGGTTCGTGGCCGACCAGAAGGTCAGCCAGCATGTGCAAGGCATCCTGCCGCGTTTCGACCTGATCGTCGGCACCGAAGAAGAATTTCTCATTGCTGGTGGCAGCGAAGACCTGCTGACCGCGCTGCGCACCGTGCGCTCGCTGACGGCGGCGACCCTGGTGGTCAAGCTCGGTCCTCAAGGCTGTACGGTGATCCATGGCGCCACTCCGGCCCGGCTCGAAGACGGTGCGATCTACCCAGGCGTACGGGTCGAAGTCTTGAATGTATTGGGCGCCGGTGATGCGTTCATGTCCGGATTTCTCGCCGGCTGGCTGGAGGACGCCAGTGATGAGCGCTGCTGCCAGTTGGCCAATGCCTGCGGCGGCCTGGTGGTGTCGCGCCATGCTTGCGCCCCGGCGATGCCGACCCGGGCGGAACTCGATTATTTATTCCAAAGCCCGGTGCCGATCACCCGGCCGGACCAGGATGCCGTGTTGCAACGGCTGCACCAGGTCAGCGTGCCCCGCAAGACCTGGAAACAGCTGTTCATCTTCGCCTTCGACCATCGCGGACAACTGGTGGAACTGGCCCAGAAGGGCGGCCGCGCGCTGAGCAGCATCGGTGAACTCAAGCAGCTGTTCGTCCAGGCGGTGGCGCGGGTCGAAGCCGACCTGCGGCGCCAGGGCATCGAGGCTGACGTCGGCCTGCTGGCCGACCAGCGCTTCGGCCAGGACTCGTTGAACGCCGCCACCGGGCGTGGCTGGTGGGTGGCGCGTCCGGTGGAAGTGCAGGGTTCGCGACCACTGGCCTTCGAACACGGGCGCTCCATTGGCAGCAACCTGATCGCCTGGCCACAGGAGCAGATCATCAAGTGCCTGGTGCAATTTCACCCTGACGACGAACCGCTGCTGCGCCTGGAACAAGAGGCGCAGCTGATGGGCCTGTACAAGGCCTCCCAGGCCAGCGGCCATGAATTGCTGCTGGAAGTCATCCCGCCCAAGGATCACCCATCACCGCACCCGGACGTGCTCTATCGTGCCCTCAAGCGCCTCTACAACCTGGGTATCTTCCCGGCGTGGTGGAAGATCGAAGCCCAGGACGCGGAGCAATGGCAGCAGCTCGACGAGTTGATCCAACAGCGCGATCCGTATTGCCGCGGCGTGGTGCTGCTGGGCCTCAACGCCCCGGCCGCGGCGTTGGCCGAAGGGTTTCGCCAGGCCGGAAAGAGCACCACCTGCCGTGGTTTCGCCGTGGGCCGCACGATCTTCCAGGAACCGAGCAGGGCTTGGCTGGCAGGGGAGATCGATGATGAAACGCTGATCCGGGATGTGCAGGGCAGGTTTGTGGAATTGATCGAGGCGTGGCGCAGTGCCCGAGCTTGATGGATGTTGCGCCGGTTTTTTGTGGCGAGGGGATTTATCCCCGCGGGGCTGCGAAGCAGCCCCAAACCCAGCAGCTCGGTGTGTCAGGCAAATTGAATTAAACCTTTAGAGGGCCGCTTCGCAGCCCTGCGGGGATAAATCCCCTCGCCACAATAAGTATTCCAAACGGTTTTCGATATTCAGTTTGAAAACAATAAAAGGTGCAGCCATGCCCGCTATTCGAATTGGCATCAACCCGATTTCCTGGAGCAACGATGACTTGCCGTCGCTGGGCGGCGAGACGCCGTTGAGCACGGCGCTGAGTGAAGGCAAGGCCATCGGCTACGAAGGTTTTGAACTCAACGGCAAGTTCCCCAAGGACGCCAAGGGCGTCGGCGATGTGCTGCGGCCTTATGACCTGGCGCTGGTCTCCGGCTGGTATTCCAGCCGCCTGGCCCGGCGTTCAGCGGCCGAGGAGATCGATGCTATCGCCAGCCACGTTGAGTTGCTGGCGCAGAACGGCGCGACGGTGCTGGTCTACGGGGAAGTTGCCGACTCCATCCAGGGTCAGCGGATTCCCTTGGTCGAGCGGCCGCGTTTCCATACGGATGACGCCTGGCAAGCCTACGCCGACAAACTCACCGAACTGGCGCGCTTCACCTTGTCCCACGGCGTACGCCTGGCCTATCACCATCACATGGGCGCCTATGTCGAGTCGCCCACCGACATCGACAAGTTGATGGCCCTGACCGGCAGCGAAGTGGGCCTGCTGTTCGACTCGGGCCATTGCTACATGGGCGGTGGCGAGCCGTTGCAGGTGCTGCGCAAACACATCGAGCGGGTCTGCCATGTGCACTTCAAGGACGTGCGCAAACCGGTGGTGCAACTGGCGCGCAACAACCTGTGGAGCTTCCCCGACTGCATCATCAACGGCACCTTCACCGTGCCGGGGGACGGCGATATCGACTTCGCCGCCTTGCTCGATGTGTTGCTGGCCGCCGACTACCAAGGTTGGTTGGTGGTGGAAGCCGAGCAGGACCCCGCCGTAGCGCCGAGTTATGCCTACGCCAAGAAGGGCTACGACACCCTGCGCGCCTTGCTGCAAGAAAGGAGTCTGTCATGAGCCTGTTGATCAAGAGCCATTCCAGTGGTCGAACCATGGTCCAGTTGCCGGCAGGTGAGCTGGAATACGTCGGGTTCGCCGCCTACCGCCTGAGCCTGGGTGAAACCCTGCCGGTGGCCGCCGGTGACAAGGAATTGTGCCTGGTGCTGCTCAGTGGTCGCATCAACCTCAAGGGTGAAGCACCGGGGCAGGGGGCCTTCGATTGGGACAACCTCGGTGATCGCCAGTCGGTGTTCGAGGACACGTCGCCTTATGCCGCTTACCTGCCGCCCGGCAGTCAGGCCCAGGTCACCGCGCTGAGCGATGTACAGATTGCCGTGTGCGCCGCGCCGGGGTCTGCGCAGAACAGTTATGGCCCACGGTTGATCCGTCCGGACAGCATGAAGCGCAGTGTGCGCGGCAAGGGCGCCAACACCCGCTATGTCTGCGACATCCTGCCGGACAGCGAACCGGCTCATTCGCTGTTGGTGGTGGAAGTGCGCACGCCGTCGGGGCACTCCTCCAGTTACCCGCCGCACAAGCACGACACCGACGACCTGCCGCACCAGAGCTTTCTCGAAGAGACCTATTACCACCAGGTCAATCCGTCCCAGGGTTTCGTGTTCCAGCGGGTCTACACCGACGACCGCAGCATCGACCAGGCCATGGCCGTGGAGAACAGCGATCTGGTGGTCGTACCCAAGGGCTATCACCCGGTCAGCGTGCCCTACGGGTACGAGTCGTATTACCTGAACGTCATGGCCGGACCGAAGCGGGTCTGGCAATTCCATAACGATCCGCAGCATAGCTGGCTGCTGGATCTCTGACTCCACACATACGCAGGGAGAACAAGCACCATGAGCGACGCCCCGGTAGTAGGCCATTACATCAACGGTCGGGTGCAGGACAGCGACAACCCGCGGTCCAGCAATGTCTTCAACCCGGCCACCGGTGCGGTGCAGGCCCGGGTGGCCCTGGCCGAGCCGAGTACCGTCGACGCGGCAGTGGCCTCGGCGCTGGCGGCGTTTCCGGCCTGGTCCGAGCAGTCGTCGTTGCGCCGTTCGCGGGTGATGTTCAAGTTCAAGGAGCTGCTGGACCAGCACCACGACGAGCTGGCGCAGATCATCAGCCGTGAACACGGCAAGGTGCTGTCCGACGCCCACGGCGAAGTCACCCGCGGCATCGAGATCGTCGAGTACGCCTGCGGTGCGCCAAACCTGCTCAAGACCGATTTCAGCGACAACATCGGCGGCGGCATCGACAACTGGAACCTGCGTCAGCCCCTGGGCGTTTGCGCCGGGGTCACGCCGTTCAACTTCCCGGTGATGGTGCCGTTGTGGATGATTCCCCTGGCGCTGGTCGCCGGCAACTGCTTCATCCTCAAGCCTTCGGAGCGCGATCCGTCCGCCAGCCTGCTGATGGCCCGGTTGCTGACGCAAGCCGGTCTGCCGGACGGTGTGTTCAACGTGGTCCAGGGCGACAAGGTGGCGGTGGATGCGCTGTTGCAGCACCCGGACATCGAGGCGATTTCCTTTGTCGGCTCCACGCCGATTGCCGAGTACATCCATCAGCAGGGCACGGCGCACGGCAAACGTGTGCAGGCCCTGGGCGGGGCCAAGAACCACATGATCGTCATGCCCGACGCCGACCTCGACCAGGCGGCGGATGCGTTGATCGGTGCCGCCTACGGCTCGGCCGGGGAGCGCTGCATGGCGATTTCCATTGCCGTGGCAGTGGGGGACGTGGGCGATGAATTGATTGCCAAGCTGTTGCCCCGCATCGACCAACTGAAGATCGGTAACGGTCAGCAGCCTGGCACCGACATGGGGCCGCTGGTCACCGCCGAGCACAAGGCCAAGGTCGAAGGCTTCATCGACGCCGGAGTGGCCGAGGGCGCTCGGCTGATCGTCGATGGCCGTGGTTTCAAGGTGCCCGGGGCCGAGCAGGGATTCTTTGTCGGCGCGACGCTGTTCGACCAGGTCACCGCCGAGATGAGCATCTACCAGCAGGAGATTTTCGGCCCGGTGCTGGGGATCGTTCGCGTACCGGATTTCGCCACGGCGGTGGCGCTGATCAACGCCCATGAATTCGGCAACGGCGTGTCGTGCTTCACCCGTGACGGCGGCATCGCCCGGGCGTTCGCCCGCAGCATCAAGGTCGGCATGGTGGGCATCAACGTGCCGATTCCGGTGCCCATGGCCTGGCATTCCTTTGGCGGCTGGAAGCGTTCGCTGTTCGGCGATCACCATGCCTACGGCGAGGAAGGCCTGCGCTTCTACAGCCGCTACAAAAGCGTGATGCAGCGCTGGCCCGACAGCATCGCCAAGGGCCCTGAATTCAGCATGCCGACGGCCCAATAACGCAATGTTCGAATGACTGCCGGAGGGAGAACAATAATGAACAAGCCCCTGCGTTTTGCCTTGAACCGAATGGTTGCCCCACGCCTGTCCCTGCCCGCGTTCATCGACCTGGCCCTGGCGTTGAAAACCGATGCCATCGAGATCCGCAACGACCTGGAGGGCGTCGAGATCGAAGACGGCATGCCGCCGGTCCGCGTCCGCGAGTTGTGCGAGGCGCGCGGTATCAAGGTGCTGTCGATCAACGCGCTGTACCCCTTTGACGTGTGGAACGAAGAGCGTCGTGCCCAGGCCGTGCGACTGGTCGATTACGCCCGTGAATGCGGCGCCGAGGGCCTGGTGATGTGCCCGCTCAACGACCGCGCCGACCCGCGCAGCGAAGCTGAACGCGCGGCTGGGCTGCGTACGGCCCTCAGCGAACTGGCGCCGATTCTGCGCGCCTTTGGCATCTACGGGTTCATCGAGCCCCTGGGTTTCGAAGAGTGCGCGCTGCGCCGCAAGCGCACGGCGGTGGAAGCGATCAAGAGCATTGGCGGGCTGGATGTGTTCCGTCTGGTGCACGATACCTTTCACCATCATCTGGCGGGTGAACAGGAGTTCTTCCCCGAACTGACCGGGTTGGTGCACATCTCCGGCGTCGAGGAGGCCGAGGCCCCCTTGGCGACGATCCGTGACGGTCACCGGGTGCTGGTGGGCGAGGCCGACATCCTCGGCAATGCCGCGCAGATCGAGGCGCTGCGGGCCGGCGGCTACGAGGGCTACCTGTCCTTCGAACCGTTCGCCGAGAGCGTCCATGAGCTGGCCGACATCCGCCAGGCGCTGGGGGCGAGCATGAATCACCTACAGAGCTGCCAGGGCTGATCCGATTCCCTGAACGATGGAACCCCTGTGGGAGCGAGCTTGCTCGCGATGACGGCGGCACACTCAACATCTGAGCTGCCTGTCACACCGCTATCGCGAGCAAGCTCGCTCCCACCCTTGACCCGAGTTGCGTTTCAGAAGGTGCAAGCATGACCACAACACGACTGACCATGGCCCAGGCCCTGGTGAAATTCCTCGATAACCAGTACGTCGAGGTCGATGGCGTCCAGAGCAAGTTCGTCGCCGGGGTCTTTACCATTTTCGGCCACGGCAACGTGCTGGGCCTGGGCCAGGCGCTGGAGCAGGACAGCGGCGACCTGGTGGTCCACCAGGGTCGCAACGAGCAGGGCATGGCCCATGCCGCCATCGGGTTCGCCAAGCAGCACCTGCGCCGCAAGATCTACGCCTGCAGCTCGTCGGTGGGCCCCGGCGCGGCGAACATGCTGACCGCTGCGGCCACGGCGACGGCCAATCGCATTCCCTTGCTGCTGTTGCCCGGCGATGTCTACGCCAGTCGCCAGCCGGACCCGGTGCTGCAACAGATCGAGCAGTTCCACGACTTGAGCATCAGCACCAACGATGCCTTCAAGGCCGTGAGCAAATACTGGGATCGCATCAACCGCCCCGAGCAACTGATGAGCGCCGCGATCCATGCCATGCGCGTGCTGACCGACCCGGCCGAAACCGGCGCGGTGACCCTGGCCTTGCCCCAGGACGTACAGGCCGAAGCCTACGATTACCCGGATTACTTCCTGCAAAAACGTGTCCATCGCATTGACCGTCGCCCGGCCACTGAATCGATGCTCGGCGATGCCCTGGCGCTGCTCAAGGGCAAGCGCCAACCGTTGATCATTTGTGGCGGCGGCGTGCGCTACGCCGGTGCCAACGCTGCGCTGCAGGCCTTTGCCGAGCGCTTCGACATTCCGTTCGCCGAGACCCAGGCGGGCAAGAGCGCGGTGGTGTCCAGTCATCCGCTGAACGTTGGCGGTGTCGGTGAAACCGGTTGCCTGGCGGCAAACCTGCTGGCCAAGAAAGCCGACCTGATCATCGGTATCGGCACCCGCTACAGCGATTTCACCACGGCCTCGAAATGGCTGTTCCAGCACCCGGATGTGCAGTTCCTCAATCTCAACATCAGCCCGTGCGATGCCTTGAAGCTCGACGGCGTGCAACTGTTGGCCGATGCCTGCTCAGGCCTGGAGGCCTTGTCGGCTGCGATGGGCGACTATCGCGCCGAATGGGGCGGGCAGATCGCCGACGCCAAGGGGCAACTGGACGCTGAGGTAGACCGGGTCTACCAGGCTGATTATCGGGGCGAGGGCTTCGTCCCGGAAATCAACGACGGCATGGATCCAGCGGTGTTTCGCGAATTCATCGAACTCACCGGCTCCTGCCTGACCCAGAGCCGCGTACTGGGCACCCTCAACGAAACCCTCGCCGATGACGCCATCATCGTCGCCGCCGCCGGCAGTCTGCCTGGCGACTTGCAGCGCAGTTGGCGCAGCAAGGGCGTGAACACCTATCACGTCGAGTACGGTTATTCGTGCATGGGCTACGAGGTCAACGCGGCCCTGGGCGTGAAGCTCGCCGAACCCGACAAAGAGGTGTACGCCCTGGTGGGGGACGGCTCCTACATGATGCTGCACTCGGAGCTGGCGACCTCGATCCAGGAACGCCGCAAGATCAATGTGGTGCTGCTGGATAACATGACCTTCGGCTGCATCAATAACTTGCAGATGGGGAACGGGATGGACAGCTTCGGCACCGAGTTCCGTTTCCGCAACCCGGACACCGGCAAGCTCGACGGTGGCTTCGTGCCGGTGGATTTCGCCATGAGTGCGGCGGCCTACGGCTGCAAGACCTACAAGGTGAAGACCCTTGACGAACTGTACGCGGCCCTGGCCGACGCACGGCTGCAAACGGTCTCGACCCTGATCGACATCAAGGTGCTGCCCAAGACCATGATCCACGGCTATCTGTCATGGTGGCGGGTCGGTGTGGCGCAAGTCTCCACCAGTGCTCGGACCAACGCGGTCGCCAAGGCCCTCAATGAACAACTGGCCCAAGCCCGTCAGTACTAATTGCCCAACCCAACATAAGGAGTTCCAAATGTCTTTGAAACTGGGCGTCATCGGCACCGGGGCCATCGGCCAGGATCATATCCGTCGATGCAGCCAGACCTTGCTCAACAGCCAGGTGGTGGCGGTGACCGATATCAACCTTGCCCAGGCGGCGAAGGTGGTGGCGGACCTGAACTTGACCGCCGAGGTGTACCCGGACGGGCATGCCCTGATCAATGCGCCGGATGTCGAGGCGATCCTGGTCACCTCCTGGGGCCCGAGCCATGAAGCGTACGTACTGGCGGCGATTGCGGCCGGTAAGCCGGTGTTCTGCGAAAAGCCCTTGGCGGTCACCGCCGAAGGGTGCCGCCGGATCGTCGACGCGGAAGTGGCCCATGGCACGCGCCTGGTGCAGGTCGGCTTCATGCGCCCCTACGACGAAGGGTATCGAGCCCTGAAGGCGGTGATCGACAACGGCCAGATCGGCGAACCGCTGATGCTGCACTGCGCCCACCGCAACCCCCGGGTCGGCGAGAACTACAAGACCGACATGGCGATCACCGACACGCTGATCCACGAACTGGATGTGCTGCGTTGGCTGTTGGCCGATGACTACGTCTCGGTGCAGGTGGTGTTTCCGCGCAAGACCAGCAAGGCCCTGGCCCACCTGCGGGACCCGCAGATCGTCCTGCTGGAAACCGCCCGGGGCACGCGCATCGACGTCGAAGTGTTCGTCAACTGCCAGTACGGCTACGACATCCAATGTGAAGTGGTGGGGGAGACCGGTATCGCCAAGCTGCCGGAACCGTCCCAGGTGCAACTGCGCAGCGAGGCCAAGCTGTCCAATGCGATCCTGATGGACTGGAAGGACCGCTTCATCGCGGCCTACGACGTCGAATTGCAGGCCTTCATCGACGGCGTGCGCGCCGGGCAGGTGGGCGGGCCATCGGCCTGGGACGGGTTTGCGGCGGCGGTGGCGGCCGATGCCTGCATCCAGGCGCAGCAGAGCGGGCAGATTGTCCCGATCGAATTGCCTGAACGGCCGCGCTTCTACGGCTAACCCCAATCCCCTTTGGGTATGCAGTCAAATTGTGGGAGCGAGCTTGCTCGCGATGGCGGTGGGTCAGTCAACGTGATGGAGGCTGATCCGCCGCCATCGCGAGCAAGCTCGCTCCCACAGGGGTTGGTGCTCATCCAATGACTTTCAAGGAGTTTTCATGCGAATCGGACTAGTGGGCTACGGCAAGGGCGGGCGGTTTTTTCATGCGCCGCTGATCAGCAGTCTGCCGGGGGCTACGTTCGTCGGCGTGGTGACCCGGTCTGCCGAGCGGCGCCAGCAACTGGCGAGTGATTATCCGCACGTCCAAGCCTTTGACTCCCTCGAACAATTGGTGGCAGCGGGCGTTGATGCGGTGGTGGTGTCCACACCGCTGGACGGTCGCCCGGAGGTGGTGATGCAAGCCATCGGCCTCGGTGTGGCGGTGGTCAGCGACAAGCCTTTTGCCTGGGATGCCGCACAGGCCGAGGCGCTGGTGATGGCCGCCGAACAACACAACGTGCCGTTGAGCGTGTACCAGAACCGTCGCTGGGATTCGGATTTCCTGACCTTGCGCAAACTGCTGGCGTCCGGCGCCCTGGGGCAGGTCATTCGCTTTGAATCCAGCGTCGAGCGCTATTCGCCGACCTCGGTTGGCAAAGGCAGCGGTGGCGGGTTCCTGCGCGATTTGGGCAGCCACCTGGTGGACCAGGCGCTGCAACTGTTCGGGCCGGTGGAGCGAGTCTACGCCGAGCTGGACTACCGCCAGCCCGACCAGGTGTTCGACAACGGCTTCTTCATGTCCTTGACCCACGCCAGCGGTGTGATTTCTCACTTGAGCGGCAATTGTGTGCAAAACGCACCGCGCCCGCGCTTTCGGGTCAACGGCACCCAGGGTTGCTACACCGTCGACGGCCTGGACGGGCAAGAGGCCCAGGCCTTGGCCGGCTTGAGCCCGGCGACCGAGGGCGAACGCTGGGGGGCGGAAGAACATCGGCGCTGGGGCTGGTTCGAACACGGCACCGAGCGCGAGCGGGTGACCTCCGAGCGTGGCTGCTGGCTGGCGTTCTATCAACACTTGCAAACCGCGTTGCAGAGCGCTGGCCCGCTGCCGGTGGAGGCCCGTGATGCACTGGCAACCACGCGCATCCTTGACGCGGCCAGGCAGAGTGCCGAGCAGGGCGAAGTGGTGCGTTTGGCCACGCCTGTCGGCCATGGAATAAAAAACGAATAAAATTCTAAAATGAGTTGATATGGAAAATATTTTCCAATAAAGTCGTTTCCAGGTTACCGACACCCCTGTCTGCCTTCCGCCAAGCCAGCCTTGAACGGACGACAGACGTAACAAAAACAAGAAACACAGCTAGGTACCGTCGATGAAAACCTTCAGCCGTTCTGCGTTTCACCTGCCACGTCTGCTGCACCTGTCCGCAGTCCTTCCCCTGTTCGAATCCCTGTGCATCCAGCGCAAGGGCGCCGTGGTCTGTTGCATGCCCGGCGCGCCCATCGTGCGCTTGCCCCGTTCCTGATCCGTCACGCCTTATCCATAAGACCAACAAAAAAGTGGAGAAAGACCGTTCATGAAGACCAAGACCCGTATCGCCTCGCTGGCCCTGTCGTTGATGCTCACCAGCGGCGCTGCCCTGGCGGACCTGAAGATCGACGTCAGCATGTCCCAGTTCGATGACACCTGGCTGACTTACCTGCGCGAATCCATGGACAAGAAAGCCAAGTCCCTGCCGGATGGCGTCACCCTGCAGTTCGAAGACGCGCGCAGTGACGTGGTCAAGCAATTGAGCCAGGTGGAAAGCTTCATCAGCCAGAAGGTCGATGCGCTCATCGTCAACCCGGTGGACACGGCCGCGACCCAGAGAATAACCAAAGCCGCGGTGGCGGCGGGCATCCCGCTGGTGTACGTCAACCGTCGCCCGGACGACCCGACCTTGCCGGAAGGGGTGGTCACCGTGGCCTCCGATGACCTCGAAGCCGGGCGCATGCAGATGCAATACCTGGCCGACAAGATGGGCGGCAAGGGCGACATCGTGATCCTGTTGGGCGACCTCGCCAACAACTCCACCACCAACCGCACCAAGGGCGTCAAGGAAGTGCTGGCCAAGTACCCCGGCATCAAGATCGAGCAGGAGCAGACGGGCACCTGGCTGCGGGACAAGGGCATGACCCTGGTCAATGACTGGCTGACCCAAGGCCGCGAATTCCAGGCCGTGGTCGCCAACAATGACGAGATGGCCATTGGCGCCGCCATGGCCCTCAAGCAAGCGGGCACCCAGAAGGGCAGCGTATTGATTGCCGGGGTCGATGGCACGCCGGACGGTTTGAACGCCATCAAGAAAGGCGACATGACGGTCTCGGTGTTCCAGGACGCCAAGGGCCAGGCCGATGGTTCGATCGACACAGCGGTGAAAATGGTCAAGAAGCAGCCGGTCGAGAAGGCCGTCTGGGTGCCGTACCGCCTGATCACGCCGGAAAACGTCGCTCAGTTCAAGTGACATTCAACCCGGTCCCACCACAACAATAAGCAGGCAAGGTTGCAACGCCGACCTTGCCGAGGGAGTACCTGATCATGTTCGCTTCAGCGACTGCTTCGAGCGCCCCGGCCATGACTTTCCAGCCGGACGTATTACTTGATGAGCCGTACCTGCTGGAAGTCGTCAACGTCAGCAAGGGCTTTCCCGGTGTGGTGGCCCTGTCCGATGTTCAACTGCGGGTGCGTCCCGGCTCGGTGCTGGCCCTGATGGGTGAAAACGGCGCGGGCAAATCCACCTTGATGAAAATCATCGCGGGCATCTACCAACCGGACGCCGGCGAACTGCGCTTGCGTGGCAAGCCGGTGACGTTCGACACGCCGCTGGCGGCGTTGCAGTCCGGCATCGCGATGATCCATCAGGAACTGAACCTGATGCCCCACATGAGCATCGCCGAAAATATCTGGATCGGCCGCGAGCAACTCAACGGCCTGCACATGGTCGACCATGGCGAGATGCACCGCTGCACCGCCCGGCTGCTTGAACGCTTGCGCATCAAGCTCGATCCCGAAGAGCAGGTGGGTAACCTGAGCATTGCCGAGCGGCAGATGGTGGAGATCGCCAAGGCCGTGTCCTACGACTCCGACATCCTGATCATGGACGAGCCAACCTCGGCCATCACCGAGACCGAAGTCGCCCATCTGTTCTCGATCATTGCCGACCTCAAGTCCCAGGGTAAGGGCATCATCTACATCACCCATAAGATGAACGAGGTGTTCGCCATCGCCGATGAAGTGGCGGTGTTTCGCGACGGCGCCTACATCGGCCTGCAACGGGCCGACAGCATGGACGGCGACAGCCTGATTTCAATGATGGTCGGGCGCGAACTGAGCCAGTTGTTCCCGGTGCGGGAGCAACCCATCGGCGAATTGGTGCTGTCGGTGCGCGACCTGAGCCTGGACGGCATTTTCAAAGGCGTGTCCTTCGACCTGCATGCCGGGGAGATCCTGGGCATCGCCGGGTTGATGGGCTCGGGCCGGACCAACGTGGCCGAGGCGATCTTCGGCGTGACCCCAAGCACCGGCGGCGAAATCCTGCTGGACGGTCAACCGGTTCGCATCACCGATCCGCACATGGCCATCGAGAAGGGCTTCGCGTTGTTGACCGAGGACCGCAAGCTCAGTGGCCTGTTCCCGTGCCTGTCGGTGCTGGAAAACATGGAGATGGCCGTGCTGCCCCATTACGTCGGCAACGGCTTCATCCAGCAGAAAGCCTTGCGCGCCTTGTGTGAGGACATGTGCAAGAAGCTGCGGGTCAAGACCCCGTCGCTGGAGCAGTGCATCGACACGTTGTCTGGCGGCAATCAGCAAAAAGCGCTGCTGGCGCGCTGGCTGATGACCAACCCGCGCATCCTGATCCTCGACGAGCCGACCCGTGGCATCGATGTGGGCGCCAAGGCCGAGATCTATCGGCTGATTTCCTACCTCGCCAGCGAAGGCATGGCAGTGATCATGATTTCCTCGGAACTGCCGGAAGTATTGGGCATGAGCGACCGGGTCATGGTGATGCACGAAGGTGACCTGATGGGCACTCTCGACCGCAGCGAAGCGACCCAGGAACGAGTGATGCAACTGGCTTCGGGCCTGTCCTGATGCTCGTCAGTCCAGATAAAAAAGGTAAGTGGCTATGAACGCAATACTGGAAAACAAACCCGCGACAGCACCGAACAGGACCCGCCGACGCCTGCCGACGGAACTGAGCATCTTCCTGGTGCTGATCGGCATCGGCCTGGTGTTCGAGCTGTTCGGCTGGATCATGCGCGACCAGAGTTTCCTGATGAACTCCCAGCGCCTAGTGCTGATGATCCTGCAAGTGTCGATCATCGGCCTGTTGGCTATCGGCGTGACCCAGGTGATCATCACCACCGGTATCGACCTGTCGTCCGGCTCGGTGCTGGCGCTGTCGGCGATGATTGCCGCCAGCCTGGCCCAGACTTCTGACTTCGCCCGGGCGGTGTTTCCCTCCTTGACCGACTTGCCGGTGTGGATACCGGTGGTGGCGGGGCTCGGCGTAGGGCTGTTGGCCGGGGCGATCAACGGCAGCATCATTGCCATTACCGGTATCCCGCCGTTCATTGCCACACTCGGCATGATGGTCTCGGCCCGTGGCCTGGCACGTTTCTACACCGAAGGCCAGCCGGTGAGCATGTTGTCCGACTCCTACACCGCCATCGGTCATGGCGCGATGCCGGTGATCATCTTCCTGGTGGTGGCGGTGATCTTCCATATTGCCCTGCGCTACACCAAGTACGGCAAGTACACCTACGCCATTGGCGGCAACATGCAGGCAGCGCGGACCTCGGGCATCAATGTCAAGCGTCACTTGGTGATCGTCTACAGCATTGCCGGGTTGCTGGCGGGGTTGGCCGGCGTGGTGGCCTCGGCGCGGGCGGCGACCGGACAGGCGGGCATGGGCATGTCCTATGAGCTGGATGCGATTGCGGCGGCGGTGATCGGCGGCACCAGCCTGGCGGGCGGGGTGGGGCGCATTACGGGCACCGTGATCGGCGCGTTGATCCTCGGGGTGATGGCCAGCGGTTTCACCTTCGTCGGGGTCGATGCCTACATCCAGGACATCATCAAGGGCTTGATCATCGTGGTGGCGGTGGTCATCGACCAGTACCGCAACAAGCGCAAACTCAAGCGCTGATTCCCCGCAGGTTGCGACAAAGCGCCACGCCTGACCCGCGTGGCGTTGCCATTTGTCTTCTTAATACAGCTATTGCAGCGAATTTCTTGTTATAAACGCACTCCGATGACGGCCAAAAGCCTGTCAGAGAACATTTGAAGGGGTTGTCGGACATTTTCCCTATGTTTTCAGTTGCTGAGGCCTCGCCTCGGCCTTAGACTGCCGCCCCTCGTAAATTGAGTGCCGGGTGGCGCTTGGAATAGACGGCGCCTTTCCCGATGAGCGTGGCAGCTGCGCTGCGGGACGCTCCATAATTCGCCTTAATGCACGTTTTTTTATAGAGAAATCAATGACAAAGGAAAAGTTGCTGGCCATGCCGGCGGATGACTACATGAATGCCGAGCAGCTGGCCTTCTTCACCAAGCTGTTGCAGAACATGAAAGTCGAAACCCACGAGCGCATCGAACAGAACCGAATCGCCATTGAGAGCCTGGACACCCCGGCCGACCCGGCGGACGCTGCTTCCGTAGAAGAAGAGCGTACCTGGCTGGTCAACGCCATCGATCGCGACCAGCGTATGCTGCCCCAACTGGAGCAGGCCCTGGACCGCATCAACGACGACAGCTTCGGCTGGTGCGACGACAGCGGCGAGCCGATCGGCCTCAAGCGCCTGCTGATCAGCCCGACCACCAAGTACTGCATCGAAGCCCAGGAACGTCACGAACAGATCGACAAGCACCAGCGTCAGGCCTGATTCGCGTTTTCCGAAAAAAGATCGCGACCTTTTGACGAAAGCCGCGATCTTTTGCTTTCGCCTGTGCTCGTTCGTCTACTCCCGTTGATTTGCTGCAAGAACGCGACTAATGGACCATGGATAATGGCTCGGTAGTGGCGTTTAATGTGCTCATAACAATGAGAGTGTGGGTGACGAACATGGCGACAGACGGAACGCTGGCGGGTGCGGTGCCGGCCTCGGTACCCGAAGCAAAAGGCGCGGCACGTTGGCTGACGCCGACTCTGCAGAGTCTCGCCCTGGCCTTGCTGCTGTGTGGCATGGCCCTGGGCGGTTGGTCGCTGTACCTGGGCCTGCCGCTGGTCATGCTCATCGTCTGGTTGCCGCGCCTGCGTTCACGCGTGGCCGCTTCCCCCGCATCCACGCCCGACACCTTGGCCGAGCTGACCCGCGACCTGTCCTACACCACCAGTCATAACGCGCTGTCGGCGGCCGGTGTCGCTTATTCGGTCAAGCAACTGGCCGGCAAGGTCCAGTCCCAGCTCGATGCGGCGGCGCAGATTGTCAGCAATGCCGAATCGATGATCGCCACCGAACAGGCCACTTCGCAACTCAGCCAGCAGGCCCTGGGTGCCGCCAGCGAGGCCCATCGCAGCAGCGTGGCCGGGCGCAGTGAACTGGTGGAGTCCATCAGCCGCATGCACCAGCTCAGCCAGCGCGCCAATGACAGCCGTGAGTTGATCGAAGCCCTGAGCGTACGCAGCGATGAAATCCAGCGGGTCAGCCTGGTGATCCAGTCGATCGCCAGCCAGACCAACCTGCTGGCGCTGAACGCGGCCATCGAGGCGGCCCGGGCCGGTGAGCATGGCCGGGGTTTCGCGGTAGTGGCCGATGAGGTCCGCGGCCTGGCCGGGCGCACCGCCGCGGCGACCGGCGAGGTCGGGGTAATGGTGGCCGACATCCAGCAGCGCACCGCCCAGGTGGTCGAGCAGATCCGTCAACTGGCCGCTGACCTGGACAGCGGTGTGCAGCAGGTCGAGCACACCGGCCAGCACCTGGAAAACATCGCCCGGCTCGCCGCCGGCGTCGAAACCCAGGTCAGCGCCATCGCCGAAGGCACCGACACCAATCGCGAACAACTCGACAGCCTGTTCCACGCCATCGAGCAGATGCGCAGCGACCTGTCCATCAGCGACCAGCAGACCCAGCGCCTGGCCGAGGCGGCGGTGCAGATGGAGGGCCAGGCCGAAACCATCAGCGAACGTCTGGCCGAGGTAGGGCTCGACGATTATCACCAACGGGTCTATGACCTGGCGCGGGAAGGGGCGAGCCAGATCGCCGCGCAGTTCGAGGCCGACATCGACCAGGGCCGCGTCAGCCTGGAGGACCTGTTCGACCGTAACTACCAGCCGATTCCCGATACCCAGCCGGCCAAGTACCAGACCCGCTTCGACCGCTACACCGACCAGGTCCTGCCGGCCATCCAGGAACCGTTGCTGGCCCGGCACGAAGGCCTGGTATTTGCGATTGCCTGCACCCAGCAGGGCTATGTGCCGACCCACAACAAGGTCTTCAGCCAGCCGCTGACCGGCGACCCTCAAGTGGACACGCTGAATAACCGCACCAAGCGCAAATTCTCCGACCGCACCGGGATCCGCTGCGGCAGCCACCAGCAACCGGTGCTGCTCCAGACCTACACCCGGGACACGGGAGAACTGATGCATGATCTCTCGGTTCCGATCATGCTCAAGGGACGTCACTGGGGTGGCTTGCGCTTGGGCTACAAGCCCGAGAAGCCGCGCTAGGCAGCAACGCAACCGATGTGGCAGCGTACCTTTGTGGCGAGGGGATTTATCCCCGCTGGGTTGCGCAGCAACCCCAAGCTGCAACTCCATTCATACTGACACCCCGCACCCTCAGGCTTCAGGGCTGCTGCGCAGCCCAGCGGGGATAAATCCCCTCGCCACAGGGTTCAATGCAGCTTGGTTGATTATTTGCCGTCGTGCAGCCGCACATTCAGTTGATCCACCAGCACCGCCTCTTCGCCGTCGGCCAGCAGCCATTCGCGCAGCAGGTCTTTTTGCTGGTCCGACCAGAAGTCGGCCTCCACCAGCTTGACCTCCGGAGCCAATGGGTGCGCCACGATGAAGTCATCGATGGCCTTGCCGTCGGAGGGCAGGCCCAGTTGGTCGAACAGGGTCTTGAGTTCGTGGGAAGGTTGTTCCATGGAAGTCTCCTTTGGGTGGGGCGCCGTCAGGGCGCCTCGGTGCTTACCTTTATCTGAGGCGAGCGGTCATCAGGAGTTCGATTGGGATCAGGCGTTCAAGGCCCCTTCATCCACGGCCGCCTTCAACGCCCTGGCCGCTTCCCTGGCGGCCTCTGCGGCGATCTGCGAGGTCTTGAACCACCGGTCCTTTTCCACCTGATGGCAACTGACAGTGGTCAACGGGGGCTTGGCACGCATCACGATAACGGCCTGGAACTCGCCTTCGACTTCTCTGGCTTCGCCCCGGATAAAAAATTCGCCAATATCAAATTCCGTCACGTCGCGCCTGCTCCTCGAACTCATTAGGGGTGCGCGATCCGCCCATGAGCGACGGTCTTCGCGGTGCAGGCAGTATGGCAGCAGTTGCCCGTCGGCGGCTGAGTTAAGTCATGGACGGATACATAGGCGTTGAGGCGCTGCGTTCGAGACGTCTGGCCAGGTAGCAAGCTTCGTTATGATCGGTGCGGAATCCTCTTACACGACCAGTCGATGTTTCTTCAATGTGGAAAAAACACTTGCCGGCCAGGACGACCCGATATCGGGGTTGAATCAACGAAATTGGCAGGCAATCGACGCCATCAAGGCTGTTGGCTGTTTTAACGATGCAAGGGGCGACGGGGTGGGGCAGGTGGGTAAAAGTGGTCATTATGAATTCCTTTTCATGGTTTACCGACGAATTGCCGGTGACTTCGAGTAGTCTCCACACCTTCGGCTGCTCTAGAATCGGCAGTGCCGTGTGGACGGTTGCGCCTATCTAAAGCAATTTTTTTTGGGCTCGATGTCAGAAAAATGCTTTTCTAAGTGAGAAATTTCCCTAAAGTTAGTAGTCCCATCTTTTCCGATGCTCAGAGTGGTGTTTTCCTTCAGCCTCTGGCGACCCGCCGGGAAAGACGGCGAGAGCGGCAACCTTTAGTCTGCTCTCGGCCCGGGACAGGGCGCGCCGTTCATTTCGAATTTCAGTGACAGGTCCATTACGACACTACAGTCGGCACGGGTTCTCGTGGTCCGTCCTTTGCGCAGGGCGGGTCTTTTTCAAAAATGGGGATGTTTCCTTGGCAGTAAGTAATCTCGACATGCATGCGTTATTCGTACTGGGTGACCTGCGGGCCAAACTGGTCAAACTGTTTCACTCACGTTTCGTCTACATCACCGAGCAGACCGCCGAAGGTATATATGTCGCCGAAATCGACACCGAGTCGGCCTTGGTGGTCGACGACAAGCCCAGGCTCGAGCTCAAGGTCGGTGATCATTTTCGCGCGGCGGTATTGCCCAGCCGCGAAGGTGGCAAGTTTGAAATCCGTTTTCGCGAGATCAAGCTGACGGTCTATGGCCTTGGCGACTACGCTTTCGTCACGACGCCTGGCGGCGAGGCAATCCTGTTCAAGGAAGGCCATAGCGTGGTGACCGTGTTCGCGGCCAACGAACAGTTGCAGGAAGGCTTGACCAAGACCTTGAAGGCGGTCACCGCCAAGGCCGCCAAGTGGCGCAAGGGTGAACTGGTGACGTTCAAGGCCAGTGAGTGACTGTTCCAGCGTCAGCGCGTCCAAGCCGCTGACCGTTTCGCAGGATCTCGGTGGAACCTCGGCTACAGTCAATTGACTGAATGATTCAGGGGCTTGCGTTCGGTTACGCAGGGCCGTTCAGCGATTGCTTTATCTGGCACGAGGTGCAAAGCATGAAACGAGTTCGACAGTGGCTGGCTGCCTGGGCCACCTTCGCGGTGTTGGCGTCACCCTTTCCGGCGTCGGCCGCCACAGCGCCGATCCACTTTGCCGACTTGAACTGGGAAAGCGGCAGCCTGATCACCGATATCCTGCGAGTCATCGTCGAAAAGGGCTATGGGCTGCAGACCGATACCTTGCCCGGCACTACCATTACCCTGGAAACCGCCCTGGCCAATAACGATATCCAGGTGATTGGCGAAGAATGGGCCGGCCGCAGTCCGGTGTGGGTCAAGGCCGAAGCCGAAGGCAAGGTGGTCGCCTTGGGCGACACGGTCAAAGGCGCGACCGAAGGCTGGTGGGTGCCCGAGTACGTCATCAAGGGCGACCCGGCCAAGGGCATCAAGCCCCTGGCGCCGGACTTGCGCAGCGTCGAGGACCTGGCCCGCTACAAGCACGTGTTCAAGGACCCGGAGAGCCCCGACAAGGGCCGTTTCCTCAACAGCCCCATCGGCTGGACGTCCGAGGTGGTCAATAAACAGAAACTCAAGGCCTATGGGCTGGCCGACAGTTTTGTGAACTTCCGCAGCGGCTCCGGTGCGGCACTGGATGCGGAAATCACCTCCTCGATTCGCCGAGGCAAGCCGATCCTGTTTTATTACTGGTCACCCACTCCCTTGCTCGGAAAGTTCAAGCTGGTGCAGTTGGAGGAACCCCCGTTCGATGCCGAGGCCTGGAAAACCCTGACCGATGCCGATAACCCCAACCCGAAGCCGACCCGTTCCTTGGCCTCGAAACTGTCGATCGGGGTCTCCGCGCCGTTCCAGAAGCAGTACCCGGACATCGCCGAGTTCTTCAGCAAAGTCGATTTGCCCATCGACCCGTTGAACAAGGCCTTGGCCGACATGAGCGAGAAGCGCACGCCGCCGCGTGAAGCCGCCGAGGCATTCCTCAAGGCTCATCCGCAGGTCTGGCAGGCGTGGCTGCCCAAGGCGGTGGCGGAAAAAGTCGCGGCCAGTCTCTAGTGGTCTGCCAGCCGCTCGAACTCTTGATCCTGGGCAATGCGTCTTTCGCCGCAAACGGGCAATCTGCGCCCGTCCGGCGAATTGCCAAATTCGAGCTAGGATGATTGTTCAACCTTTTTCAGGAGGCTGGCGAATGACGCTTTTATTGGCTCGGTCGCTGGTCGCAGTGTTTGCGACCATCAGCTTGATTCATATGTATTGGGCCCTGGGTGGGCGGTGGGCGGCCAAGGCAGTGGTGCCTCAGGTGCCGGTGAAGCAGGGGGAGGCGCTGCGACCGGCGTTCGACCCCTCGGGCTGGCTGACCTTGTTGGTGGCTCTGGCGCTGCTGATGATTGCGCTGCTGGTGTGCCTACGAGTCGGCCTGCTGGCGCAGCCGGTCACCCATCGGGCATTGCAATGGCTGATCAGCGCGATCGCCTTGCTGATGTTCGCCCGGGCCATTGGCGAGTCGGAGCTGGTGGGCTTCTTCAAGGAGTTCAAGGAATCCACTTTCGCCAGGCTCGACACCTGGGTCTATTCGCCATTGTGCGTGGTGCTCGGGGCGGGGTTGCTGGCGGTGGCCTGGGCCTGAGGGGAGCGCGGTGCCCTTGTGCTCCAGTTAACACGTTGCCCCAGGTGAGCACTGTACTGTGGCGAGGGGATTTATCCCCGCTGGGGCGCGAAGCGGCCCTTATAACGGCCGAACGCGGTCAATCGGATGTACACGGGTGGCAGGCGTTGGGGTTGCCTGGCGACCCAGCGGGGATAAATCCCCTCGCCACAATGGCGTTGGGTCCAATATCCGTCAGTCTTCACGGCGACTGCTGACTTCCGCCGGCACATCGTCCCCCGCCATGCGCTTGCGGAACAACGCCGCCCGGGCCAGCAGCAGGGTGGTTACCGGTACGGTGATCGACAGCAGGATCGGGATAAGCCAGGCATGCAACACTGGCCCGGACTTGAGCGCCGAGAAATAAATGATCGAGGCCAGCGCCACGCACCAGGCGCCCAATGTGGAGGCCAGGGCCGGAGGGTGCATGCGCTGGAAATAATCCTTCAAGCGCACCAGGCCGATCGCCCCGGCCAGGGTGAAGAAGCTGCTGAGCACCAGCAGGATCGCCACCGGGATCTCGACCCACATCGACCATTGACCGCTCATTCGATCACCTCGCCACGCAACAGGAACTTGGCCAGGGCAAACGAGCCGACAAAGCCGAACAGGGCGATCAGCAGCGCCGCCTCGAAATAGGTGTCACTGGCATAACGGATGCCCAGCACCAGCATCATGAGCATCGCCACGATGTACAGGTAGTCCAGCGCCAATACCCGATCCTGTGCCGACGGGCCCTTGAACAGCCGCCACAGGGTCAACGCCATCGCCAGGGAAAACAGGAACAGGCTCAACAGAATCGCATTGGACAGCAGCGGGCTCATTCGAAAATCTCCATCAAGGGGCGCTCGTAGGTGGCCTTGAAGTGCGCGATGAATGACGCCTCGTCCGCCAGGTCGAACACGTGCAGCAACAGGATGCTGCGATCCAGGGCCAGTTCCGACCAGACGGTCCCGGGAATCACCGTGGTGATCATCGACAGCGCGGCCAGGCCGTTGGCATCGCGCAAGTCCAGCGGCACCTTGATGAACCGCGAACGAGGCGGGCGGCGCCCAGCGCTCAGCACACCCCAGGCCACCGCCAGGTTGGACACCAGCACATCACGGCCCACCCGCAGGAACAGCCGCAACACCACCCACGGTCGGCGGATACGGATGGGCCGCGGTCGCAACGGGCGCATCATCAGCGGGGCCAGGAACCCCAGCGCAGCGCCCAGCAGCAGGTGGCCGGCGCTGACGGACACGTTCAACACCAGCCACAGCACGCACAGCGCCAGGGACAGCCATGGGGCGGGAAGCAGGCGCTTCATGGCTGTACCTCCCGTATCGCGGCGCGGGCTTCGGGGTTGGGCACGGCGCGGGTGGCGAGGACCGACATCACGTAATGTTCCGGGGTGTTCAGCGCATCGGCGGCGGATTGGGTATAGCGCAGCAATGGCTCGGCCTTGAAGGTCAGGGCGATGCCCAGGCCCAGCAGCACGATGATTGGCAGGCATTCGAACGGTCGCAGCAAGGGTGATGGGCGCTCCTGGGGCGTCCAGAAGCGTTGGATGCCCAGGCGTGAGAAGGCAATCAGCGAGGCCAGCCCCGACAGGATCAGCAGCGCGAGCAAGCCCCACGCCTGACTCGACACCGGCGCCCCGGCACTGGCGCCGAACCCTTGGGGGTTGAGCAGGGCGCTCAGCAGGCTCAGCTTGCCGATGAACCCCGAGAGCGGCGGCATGCCGATGATCAACAGTGCACAGAAGATAAAGCTCAAGCCGAGGAAGGCCATGGTCCAGGGAATCACTTGCCCGACCACGGCTTTCTGCTCGTCATCGAGGTTGATGCCCTTGGGCGGCTGCAAGGACTCCAGCGGTCGCGGCAACGTGTCGAGGTCGTCGTCCAGGGACAGTTCATTGGCCGAGCGCGAGCGTTCGATCAGCTCGGCCAGCAAGAACAGCGCGCAGAGTGCCAGGGTCGAACTCACCAGGTAAAACAGCGCTGCGCCCACCAGGTTCGGTTGGGCGAAGCCGATGGCCGACAACAGGATCCCGGCCGAGACCAGGATGCTCAGGCTCGCCATGCGCTCCAGGCGCTGGGCCGCCAGAATGGCGATGGCGGCGCAGACGATGGTCGCCATGCCGCCGTAGACCAGCCAGTCGGCACCGAAATACGCCGAGGCGCCCGCCTGGCCGGAGAACAGCAACGTCCACAGGCGCAGGAGCGTGTAGACGCCGACCTTGGTCATGATCGCAAACAGCGCCGCCACCGGTGCGCTGGCGGCGCTATAGGCCGGCACCAGCCAGAAGTTCAGCGGCCACATGCCGGCCTTGGCCAGGAACGCCACCGCGAGAATGCCTGCCCCGGCGTGCAACAAGCCACGGTCGGCCTCTGGCACCAGCGGGATTTTCAAGGCCAGGTCGGCCATGTTCAACGTGCCGGTGACGCCATAGATCAACGCTGCGCCAATCAGGAACAGCGACGAGGCCAGCAGATTGATGGAAATGTAATGCAGGCCCGACGACACCCGCGCCCGGCCCGAACCGTGCAGCATCAAACCGTAGGATGCGGCCAGCAGCACTTCGAAGAACACGAACAGGTTGAACAGGTCCGCGGTCAGGAAGGCCCCGTAGAGGCCCATCAACTGGATCTGGAACAATGCATGGAAGCTGGCACCGGCGCGGTCCCAGCGGGCCGTGGCGAAGAGCAGGGCGCTGACGCCGATGATGCCGGTCAGTACCAGCATCAGCGCGGACAGGCGATCGACCACCAGGACGATACCGAACGGCGCTTGCCAGTTGCCAGGCAGGTACACGCCAATGGAGGCGGGCAAGGCCTGCTCCTGGGTCCAGGACAGCAACAGCACGGCGATGCCCAGGCCCAGCAGGCTCGAGAACAGGTTGATCCGTGCCTTGAGCGGGCGGTGTTTCTCGCCCAACATCAGCATCAACGCGGCTGTCAGCAGCGGCAGCAGGATGGGGGCGGCGATCAGATGAGGCGTCAACATCATTCCTTGGGCTCCCGGCCGTCCACGTGGTCGGTCCCGGTCAGGCCCCGGGAGGCCAGCAGCACCACCAGGAACAGCGCGGTCATGGCGAAGCTGATCACGATGGCGGTCAGTACCAATGCCTGGGGCAGCGGGTCGGTGTAGTGCAGCAGGTCCTGGGGCACGCCGTCCTTGATGATCGGTTCCTTGCCGATGAACAAACTGCCCATGCTGAAGATGAACAGGTTGACGCCATAGGACAGCAGGCACAGGCCCATGACCACCTGGAAGGTCCGTGGCCGCAGCACCAGCCAGACACCGGAGGCGGCCAGTACGCCGATTGCGATTGCGATGACTTCTTCCATCAGGCGGTGGCTCCTTTGATGGGGGCGACGGGCTTGGCTTGCAGGCCCGGCTTATGGGCCCGCACCGACTGGTGAGCCAGGGCGGTGAGGATCAGCAGGGTAGAGCCGACCACCACGGCGTACACGCCGATGTCGAAGAACAGCGCGCTGGCCACGTGGATATCCCCCAGCAGCGGCCATTCGAAGTGCCAGGTGTGGGTGGTCAGGAACGGATAACCCACGGCCATCGCCCCCAGGCCGGTGGCGGTGGCGCATAACAGCCCGGTGCCCATCCAGCGTAGCGGTCGCAGGCTCATCTGCGCCTCGACCCACTGGGTGCCGGCGACCATGTATTGCAGGATGAACGCCACGGACATCACCAGCCCGGCCACGAAACCGCCACCGGGTTGATTGTGGCCGCGCATGAACAGGTAGAACGACACCACCAGGGCGATCGGCAGCAGCAGGCGCACCAGCACCGACGGCACCATCATGAAGCCCAACGCGGTGTCGCTGGCATGGCGCGGGTTGACCAGGTCGGTGACCACGTCCGGCGCCAGCAGGCGCTGTTGCGCCGGTAGCTGCATGCTTTCCTTCGGTGGGCGGAAACGTCGCAACAGGGCGAACACCGCCAGGGCCACCGCCACCAGCACGGTGATTTCCCCGAGGGTGTCGAAGCCGCGGAAGTCCACCAGCATCACGTTCACCACATTGCTGCCGCCACCTTCAGGCAGGGCACGGCTCAAGTAGAACGAAGAAATGTCGTTGGGCGTCTGCCGCGTGAGCATCGCATAGGACAACAGCGCCATGCCGCCGCCGACGGCGATGGACAGCAGCAAGTCCCGCAGGCGCCGGATGCGGGCGCGGCGTTCGCTGTTGGGCCGCGGCGAGACATCTTCGATCCTCCGTGGCAGCCAGCGCAGGCCCAGCAGGATCAGCACTGTGGTGACCACTTCCACCACCAGTTGCGTCAAGGCCAGGTCGGGGGCGGAGAACCAGACGAAGGTCACGCAGGTCATCAGGCCGCAGACGCTGACCATGGTCAGGGCCGCGAGCCGGTGATACTTGGCCTGCCAGGCGGCGCCCAGGGCACAGACGATCGCCAGCAACCACAAGGTGACGAAGACGATGGAGCCGGGGATCTTCGGGCGGTCGCCCCAGACCAGCGTGCTGTGCAGCATCGGGATCAGCCCGGCGAGTACCGCAGCGAGGACCAGCCAGAACAATTGGGCCTGCAGACGGCGGGTGCTGATGCGCCGCTCCAGGCGCCGGCCCTGGCGCATCATCAGCACCAGGCACCGTTCGAACAGACGCTTGCCGCTGAGCCGGCCAATGAACGGCGGGTGCGTGATGTGGCCCTGCCGGAGCTGCTGGCGCAGCAACAGGTACAGAACGATGCCGCCGGACATGGCCACCAGGCTCATGATCATCGGCGCGTTCAGGCCGTGCCAGATCGCCAGGCTGTACTCTGGCAGCGCACCGCCCACCACCGGCAACGCGGCGGCCGCGAGCAACGAGCCGACCACCTGGGCCGGAAAGATCCCCACCAGCAGGCAGGTGAACACCAGCAGTTCCACCGGCGCACGCATCCAGCGCGGTGGTTCGTGGGGGGTATGGGGCAGGTCGGTGGCGGTGGGGCCGAAGAACACATCCACGGTGAAGCGCAGGGAGTAGGCGACGCTGAACGTCCCGGCGATGGTGGCGATGATCGGCAGCGCCAGTTCGACCCAGGCGGTGGCGGAAATGAACACCGTCTCGGCGAAGAACATTTCCTTGGACAGGAAACCATTGAGCAACGGCACGCCGGCCATGGCCGCGCTGGCCACCATGGCCAGGGTCGCGGTGAACGGAATCAGCCGTACCAGGCCACTGAGCTTGCGAATGTCCCGGGTGCCGCTTTCGTGGTCGATGATCCCGGCGGCCATGAACAGCGAGGCCTTGAACGTGGCGTGGTTGAGGATATGGAACACCGCTGCCACGGCTGCCAGCGGACTGTTCAGGCCCAGCAGCAGGGTGATCAGCCCGAGGTGGCTGATGGTGGAGTAGGCGAGCAGGCCCTTGAGGTCGTTCTGGAACATTGCGCAGTAGGCGCCCAGCAGCAACGTACAGGCCCCGGCGCCGCTGACGATGTAGAACCATTCTTCGCTGCCCGACAGCGACGGCCATAGCCGCGCCAGCAGGAATACCCCGGCCTTGACCATGGTCGCCGAGTGCAGGTACGCCGACACAGGCGTGGGGGCGGCCATGGCGTGGGGCAGCCAGAAGTGGAACGGAAACTGGGCGCTTTTGCTCAGGGCGCCGATCAGGATCAGCGGTAACAGGATGGGGTAGAGGGCATGGGCACGGATCAGGTCGCCGGCGGCCAGGACCTTGTCCAGCTCATAGCTGCCCACCACATGGCCGAGCAGCATCACCCCCGCCAACAGGCAAAGTCCGCCGGCACCGGTCACCATCAAGGCCATGTAGGCACCGCGCCGAGCGTCGGCGCGATGGTGCCAGTAACCGATCAGCAGGAACGAGAACAGGCTGGTCAGCTCCCAGAAAAACACCATCTGCACCAGGTTGCCGGAAATCACCAGCCCGAGCATGGCGCCCATGAACGCCAGGAAAAACGCGAAGAAGCGCGGCACCGGATCGTCCGGCGACATGTAATAGCGGGCGTACAGCGACACCAGCGTGCCGATGCCCAGCACCAGCAACGAAAACAGCCAGGCGAAACCGTCCATGCGCAGGACGAAGTCCAGGCCCAGGCTGGGAAGCCAGGAATAGGTTTCGCGGATCACGCCGCCGTCGGCGATCTGCGGGTACAGCAACGCCACCTGAACCGTGCCGGCCAGGGCGACGAGGCCGGCCAGCAGTGATTCGGCGTTACGGGCGTTATGCGGCAGCAGCGCCGCGACACAGCTGCCGATGAAGGACAAAAGCAATAGAACTATCAGTGACATAGGCTTCTATTCGGCGGGAGGTTGTGAGGGATCATACGTGGCGTATTCCCGATCACCAACCGTGAGGGTGTCGCAGAATCCTACAAGGTAGGCAGTGTTTTCCGACTTTGCGTGGTCTCAGATGACTTGGAGCCGCAGCGTTAATGTCGGGATGGCCACTGTCGAAGGCGGTGATCTGTTCGGCAGGCAATGGATGGTTGGCCGGCCTCAACCTTCCTGCTCAAGCCCTTCACCTGCGGCGATGGCGCCTTTGTTGCGGGGCTTGAGCTCACTGACAATCACCGCCGCCACGATCAGCGCCGCGCCGAACAAGGCGATCGCCGGCAACCGCTCGCCCGCCAGGCGCCCGGCGATGCCGGCCCACACGGGCTCACCGGCATAGATGAGCGTGGCGCGGGTCGGCGAGACGCTTTTCTGTGCCCAGTTCATCGCCACCTGGATCGCGGCGCTGGCGGCGCCCAGGCCCACGGCGCTGACCAGCAGCAACATGGAAAAATCCGGAATCGCTTCCTGGGTCGGCACCACCATCAGGAAGGCCAGCACCGCCGTGCTTGCCAGTTGCACCACGGTCACCCGGCGCACATCGACCTGGCCGGCGTAGGCGCTGATGAGGATGATTTCGGCGGCAATCGCGATGGCGCTGATCAACGTGGCGATTTCACCGGCGCTGAAATTCAACGAGGCACCAGCCGGGCCCGATACCAGCATCAACCCGGTGAACGCCAGCATGATCCCTATGCTCGGCATCAGGCCAGGGCGACGGCCCAGCACCAGCCATTGCAGCAAGGGCACGAACGGCACGTAAAGCGCGGTAATGAACGCCGACTGGCTGCTGGGAATGGTTTGCAGGCCGACGGTCTGCAAACCATAGCCGAGCATGATCGCCACGCCGATGAAGGCGCCGGCCTTGAGTTCGAACAGGGTCAGGTCCCGCAGGTGGCGCCAGGAGAACAGCGCGACGAACACGGCGGCGGCTGCGAAGCGCAAGCCGACGAAAAACATCGGTCCGCTGACGGTCATGGCGTGCTGGACCAGGAGGAAGGTGCCACCCCAGATCATGGTAATCAGCACCAGCACGCATTCGGCCTTGCTGAACCTTGAGAAACGGGAGGAAGCTTGAGGGGAGTTCACCGATGCCATGACCTTGCGCGCCACACTGAGGCAGACGCACAATGCGTCCGAAGTTGGGCAGTATAATGCGCAGCCCCAGCATGTGAGCAATATAGTGCACAAAGAATCCGGCCAGCGGGCATCCGTCCTGCAACACGTCAGCCAGAACGTCCGCCGTCTGCGGCATGCCGCGCAGCTCAGCCAGACGGCGCTGGCTGAGTTGTCGGGGGTTAGCCGGCGGATGCTGGTGGCCATCGAAGCCGGCGAGAAGAATGTCAGCCTGACCACCCTGGACCGGGTTGCCGAAGCCCTCGACGTGGCCTTCAGCGATTTGATCCAGGCCCCCGATGCCCGCGACCCCAGCCGCATCAACGAACTGGCCTGGGCCGGGACCATTGCCGGCAGCAAGGCGGTGTTGCTCGCCAAGGCCACCGCCAGCCGTGAAGTCGAACTCTGGGAGTGGCGCCTGGAGCCCGGCGAGCATTACCCTTCAGAGCCCGATGCCGACGGCTGGAGCGAGCAACTCTACGTATTCGAGGGCTGCCTGACCCTGTTGTTGGGCAGCGAGGAACGTCGGATTGGCGCCGGTGAGTTTTTCATGTTCGCCAGTAACCAGCCCCATGCCTATCGCAACGATGGCCCGGTGGCGGCGAGATTCGTACGCAACGTGGTGATTTGATGCCTGGGGAGAGTGGTATGGACACAGCGCTGGAGCGACAGGGCCGCGGCCTCATCCGCGAAGCCGATATCCTGATCATCGGCGGCGGGCTGAGCGGTGCCATGCTGGCCGCGCAGTTGCTGCGCCTGCCGGGTCGGCGCGAGGTGCTGATCGTCGAGCCGCGCAGTGAATTGGGCCGGGGCGAGGCCTACAGTGCCGTGGAGCTGGGGCACACCTTGAACGGCAACGCGGCGCGCATGAGCGTCGACCCTGACAACGCCGATGACCTGACCCAATGGCTCACCGCGTTCATCGAGGCCGGCGGCTGGCCCGAGTCGGATCAGCAGCATGTGCCGATCAGCGAGTTGTTCCCGCCCCGGGGGATGTTTGGCCTCTATGTGCAGCAACGCCTGGACGAAGCTCGCGAGTTGGGGGCGCGAAACGGTTCGACTGCCGAGCATGTGCGCGGGGAGGCCGTGGACCTGCGGCGTGTCGACGATACCGTGGTGCTGACCCTGGGTGACGGCCAGGTCTTGCATGGCCGTTTCGCGGTACTGGCGACTGGCATGTTCCCGGCGGCGCGCACCCCGCAGACCGAATCCAGCGGCTTGAATGCCGCTGCCCTGGACCCGTGGGATGTGGCTGCGATGCGCCAGCTCGACCCGCAGTCCACGGTGTTGATCATCGGCTCGGGGCTGACCATGGTCGATGCCGTCGTGTCGCTGGAGCAGGCGGGGCATCGCGGGCCGATCGAAGTGTTTTCCCGCCACGGTCTGCTGCCCCATGTGCGCCGTCAACCGCCCGCCTGGGTGGATTTCCTCGCCGACGATCACAGCCTGCGTTCGCCACGCCAACTGATGCGCGCCCTGCGCGAGCAATGTCGCCAGGCCCAGGCCCAAGGCATCGATTGGCAGGCGCCGCTGGACACGGTGCGTGCGCACATCGGGCGTTTGTGGAACCAGGCCAGCGACGTGCAGCGCCGACAATTCGTGCGGCATGTGCGGCCATGGTGGGAGAGTCATCATCATCGCTCGCCACCGTTGAGCGCCGAACTGTTGGCGCGCCTGCACGGGGAAGGGCGGTTGCGGATTCACGCGGCGTCCTTCAAGGGGCTGGCCTCGTCCGACAACGGCCTGCTGCGTATCAGCATCCGCCGACGGGGCGAGAGCGGGCTGACGGTGGTGCAGGGCGCCGCGCTGATCAACTCCAGCGGTATTGAATATGACTGGCGTCGCGTGGCACGGCCGTTGCCGCAACAGTTGCTGGCCCGGGGGCTGATCCGGCCGGGGCCGTTGGCCTTGGGCATCGCCGCCCGTGCCGATGGTGCGGTGCTGGATGCCCAAGGCAACCCCGCCGACCGCCTGTTCGCCATGGGCCCGCCACTGCGGGGGATGTGGTGGGAAAGTACTGCGGTGACCGACGTGGCGAGCCAGGCCAAGGCGTTGGCGGGGCGGTTGGTTGAGCTGGATACCCAGGCTTCAGACTGAATGCGGTCCCTTGTGGTGAGGGGATTTATCCCCGCTGGGCCGCGCAGCGGCCCCCAAATTTAGCCTGACACACTGAGGAGGCAGTTTTAGGGGCGCTTCGCACCCCAACGGGGCGGTGCGACGTTTCGCTAAATCCCCTCGCCACAGGGGGAGCTTTAAAGTGAGGGGTTATAGCTCATTGAGCTTAACCCAGCGCTGTTCCCGCGCCGCCACACGTATCGCCGCCGCCAGCCGCTCCACTTCCCAAGCCTCGTCGAAGTCCGTGCCGCTGCCGCCTTCGCCAGCGAGGGCCATGACCAGTTCCTGCACCTCCAGCGTCTTCAATTCGTTGTAACCCAACTGGTGCCCGGCCGCTGGGCTGAAGGCGGCATAGCCGGGCAATTCCGGGCCGGCCAGCAGGCGTTGGAAACCTGGCTGGCCGGCGCGGCACAGGCGTAGCTCATTGAGCCGTTCCTGATCGAATGCCAGGGTGCCGAGGGTGCCGCTGATCTCGAAACTCAGGTGGTTCTTGTAGCCGTGCTTGAGCCAACTGCTGCTCACCGTGCCCCGGGCGCCATTGGCGAAACGCAGCAGGGCGTGGACCTGGTCGTCCACGGCGATAACTCGCTGCTCGGCATTGCCGACGCTGGCAGGGCGTTGGGTGTGCACGGTCTGGCTGTCGGCGCATACGGCTTGGACATCGCCCAACAGGTGTCGGGCCATGGCCAGCAAGTGGCTGCCCAGGTCCGCCAGCGCACCACCGGCGTGGGCCGCTTCGCAGCGCCATGACCATGGCGAGGCGGGATTGGCCATGAAGTCTTCGCTGAACTCGCCCTGGAAACTGATGATCTGCCCCAGTTCGCCGCGTTGGATCATGTCCCGGGCCTGTTGGATGGTCGGGTTGTGCTGGTAGTTGTAGCCGACGCGCGTCACCACCCCGGCGGCCTTGGCCGCCTGGCGCATCTGCTCGGCCTGCTTCAGCGACACCGCCAGGGGCTTTTCACAATAGACCGGCTTGCCCGCCGCCAACGCCGCCATGGCCATGGGGAAGTGCAAGTGGTTCGGTGTGGTGATGGCGACCAGGTGAACCTTCGGGTCATCGATCAGCTGTTGCCAGTCACTGTGGGCCGTCTGGAATCCCCAGCTGTGGGCGCATTGCCGGGCACGCTGGGGATCGGCGTCGGCCAGGGCCGCCAGTGTCAGGTTCAGGGGGAGGTCGAACACCGCCTTGGCATTGTGGAACGCCAAGGCATGGGCACGGCCCATGAAGCCGGTGCCAATCAGACCGATGCCGAGTTCGCGCATGAGAAAGAGCCCTTTGAATTGTTATTTTCAGAAGGCTCTTTATGGAATAAATATTCTCAAATTGCAAATATTGGAATAAATATTCATTTCATCGAGTGCAGAGGATCCCTTGTGGGAGCGAGCTTGCTCGCGATGGCGGAGTGTCAGCCAAGATCTTGTTCACTGACACACCGCCATCGTGAGCAAGCTCCCACAGGGTTCTCACAGGTCTTCCATGGCGTTCCCTATCAGGACAGGAACCCACCATCCACATTCAACGCCACGCCCGTGGTGTAGCTCGACGCGTCGCTGGCCAGGTACAGCACCGCGCCGGCCATTTCGCTCGGGTCGGCCACGCGCTTGAGAGGGATCTGCGCCAGGGCGGTTTTCAGGATGGCGTCGTTCTTGACCAGCGCCGAGGCGAACTTGGTGTCGGTCAGGCCCGGTAGCAGAGCGTTGCAGCGGATGCCGAACTGCGCGCATTCCTTGGCGAAGACCTTGGTCATGTTGATCACCGCGGCCTTGGTCACCGAGTAGATACCCTGGAAGATCCCCGGCGAGATGCCGTTGATCGACGCCACGTTGATGATGCTGCCGCCGCCGTTTTCCCGCATCAGCTTGCCGGCTTCCACCGACATGAAGAAGTAGCCGCGGATGTTCACGTCCACGGTTTTCTGGAAGGCGCCCAGGTCGGTGTCCAGGACGTTGCAGAATTGCGGGTTGGTGGCGGCGTTGTTCACCAGGATGTCCAGGCGCCCGAACTGTTCGCGGATACTGGCGAACACCTGGCTGATCTGCTCCATTTCACCGATGTGGCAGGCGATGGCGGTGGCCTTGCCGCCGGCGGCGATGATGGCGTCGGCCACGTGCTGGCAACCGTCGAGCTTGCGGCTGGACACGATCACATGGGCGCCTTGCTGGGCCAGCAGTTTGGCAATGGCCTCGCCGATGCCGCGGCTGGCGCCGGAAACGAAGGCGATCTTACCGTCGAGGTCGAACAACTGGGTCTTGGACATGCTGTTTCCTTGTGATAGGCGCTCAGAGCGTGGATTTACCGATGACCTGCAGGCTCATCTGCTCCAGCAGTTTGTTCATTTGAACGAACTGCGCGAAGCGTTTGTCCTGGGTCTGGCCGTGGAAGAAGCGGTAGTAGATCTGCTGGACGATCCCGGCCAGGCGGAACAGGCCGTAGGTGTAGTAGAAGTCGAAGTTGTCGATGCGGATCCCGGCGCGCTCGGCGTAGTAATCGACGAATTCGCGGCGGGTCAGCATGCCGGGGGCGTGACTGGGCTGGCGGCGCATCAGTTGCACCGGCGCCGGGTCGTCGGCCTCGATCCAGTAGGCGAGGCTGTTGCCCAGATCCATCAACGGGTCGCCGAGGGTGGTCAGTTCCCAGTCCAGCACACCGATGATCTGCATCGGGTTCTCGGGGTCGAGGATCACGTTGTCGAAGCGGTAGTCGTTATGGACGATGCTCGAGGTCGGGTGGTCGGCGGGCATCTTGTCGTTGAGCCAGGCCTTGACTGTCTCCCATTTCGGCGCATCGGGGGTCAGGGCTTTTTCGTAGCGGTCGCTCCAGCCGCGGATCTGCCGGGCCACGTAGCCTTCGGGCTTGCCCAGGTCGGCCAGGCCACAGGCGTTGTAGTCGACGCGATGCAGTTCGACGAGCCGGTCTATGAAGCTCTTGCACAGCGCTTCGGTGCGGGCGGTGTCGAAACCCAGCTCCGGTGGCAGGTCGGAGCGCAGGATGATGCCTTTGACGCGTTCCATTACATAGAACTCGGCCCCCATCACCGACTCGTCGGTGCAGTGCACATAGGCTTTGGGGCAGTACGGGAACGCATCGCGCAATTGGTTGAGGATGCGGAATTCACGGCCCATGTCATGGGCGGACTTGGCCTTGTGGCCGAATGGCGGCCGACGCAGGACGAACTCCTGTTCGGGGTATTCCAGCAGGTAGGTCAGGTTCGACGCGCCACCGGGAAACTGGCTGATCCGCGGCAGGCCGGTCAGCCCGGGAATGTGGGCCTTGAGGTACGGGTCGATCAGGTTGGCATCGAGTTCTTCACCGTCGCGCACGCGGGTGGACTGATCAGTAAACGCCATGCTTATCCCTTCTGCTTATTTTGGAGGCCATCGATCATTGGCTAATCTAATGGCGCGTGAGAGGCGTCACAAGCACGCCAGGGTCTTATAGGTTAGCGTGTTGCTGGATAATCAGCGGGCTTGATGCATGGCGGCGTGCGTGTCGGATGCGGGCGAGCTATGGTCTTTGGGGTTAATCGCTTTCAAAGGAGTCACCGCGATGGGATGCCCGCAAGTCTGTGGCACGGCGACCCTGCAATGCAGTTTCGGCGCCGCCCCGGCGGTGCTCAATGTGCTGCCGGTCAATCGCCTGCTGACCGGCGGGATGCCGGCGGCGAATATCATGGATCACATCCCGCTGGTGAACATCACCACCTTCGGCATGTGCATGAGCCTGGCGAACCCCACCGTGGCCGCCGCCACCGCGGCAGCCCTGGGCGTGCTGACCCCCATGCCCTGCATCCCGGCCACCGCGGCCCCGTGGATCCCCGGCGGCGCCCCGACCCTGCTGCTGGGTAACATGCCGGCCATCGACGCCAACAGTACCTTGATGTGCACCTGGGCCGGGGTGATCAAGATCGTCGTGCCGGGGCAGGTGCAGATGTTGATTCCCTGACGAGCGCTATCGCCGGGGCGACTCGGCTTCAAGCATTGGCGTGGGTCAGCCCGGTCAAGGTGTCCGCGATGGCCTTCGTGCGTTGTGCCGTGCCTTCGGTGGTACGGCTCGAGTCTTCCAGGGCATCGAGCATCTCGCGCAGGGCGCTCACGGCGACGGACTGGTCTTCGATCTGTTGGGCGACCCCTTGGATCTCCGTCGAGAGCAGGTCGATGTCCACGCCGATTTCCGCGGCATTCTTGCGGGTGATTTCCGCAAGCTTGCGGACCTCATCGGCCACCACCGCGAAGCCTCTGCCCATCTCACCGGCCCGTGCTGCTTCGATGGCGGCGTTGAGGGCCAACAGGTTGGTCTGGCCGGCGATTTGCTGGATGACCTGTACGATCGACTGAATACGCAAGCTCGAACTGGCGAGCGCCCGGGCGCCGACCACCGCTTCCCCCGCTTGCGTGGCAAGCTGCTCGACGGTGGTGCCGGCCTGCTCGGCGACGTTGTTTTGCCGGTCAATCGTGCCCGTCAGGTCATCCATCGACAGGTGCAGCTCGCCGGAGTAGTGCTTGATTTGCGTCGCCATCTGCGCTTGCTGCTGGCTGGCCTGGGCCAATACCTGGCCCAGGTCCGTCAGGCCGTCGAACACCGGCAGGATCGTCTGGTCCAGGCCACGAGTGTCCAGGGCGCTGCTGAAATCATTCATCTTGAACGCCATGATCTGCTTGACCACCACATGGTTCAGACCCGCCAGCTTCTTGATCTGGCGGCGCAGGAAAAAGGCCTTGAACTCGCCATAGTGGGCGATGAAGTGATCGACATACTCATCGACAAAACGCGCGCCCTTGGGGAGTCGAAAGAAGAAAATCGCCGTGAGCGTCTGGTTCAGGTTCAAACCAAGGATTTCACCAAAGGTCGAGAAACCGGCCAAAGGCACATCCCCGAAAATACCGGCCATGCTGCCCAGGTCGCTGCCGTTGTTGAGCCGGCGCAGGATGCAATCGTTGAGAATGGCGGCCACCGGCTGGCCACCTTTACCCTTGAGGAATTTCTCATAGTCGAGCCGGGTCGCCTCGCGAAGGGGCGTGCGCTTGACCATCACCAGTTCTTCGCCGGGCGCCACGTCGCAGAACAGCTGGATGATCTGCTGCTGATAGTCGATACGGGCGATGGAGCGTACGAACAGCTCATCGCCCACACGGATGGCGAATGAATAATCGGCCAGCTTCTTCTCCAACGCCTGGGCGTTGCACTCGAACGCCTCGCACAGGGCCTGGACCATGCTCTTGATGTTCCCCCGGCTGTCGATGACCTGGTCGATGGTGCGGTCTTCGACCGACGCGGTCAGCACGCTGAACGTCAGCCCGGCCGGTTGGAAGTTCTGGCTCTTGAACACCCCGAAGCGCACATCCGCCGCGGTCTTCAGAAAGACAATCTGCGCATGGTTCTGGTAACTGCGCTGCCCGTCGCTGATCAGGGTCTTTTTGAAATCCGTCTTGCCACCGGCCGAGCCGCCGACGAACAGGCAAGGGAAACGCCCCGACTCATAGAGCGCCTCCATAAAGAACGACTCGGACGCTGAAAGACCATCGAACACCACGTAGGCCAGCGTATCGCGATGGTCAATGGGCGTGCTCATTTGCGCCTGCTTGATGTTATTCACCAATCGGGTGATTCGCTCACGCATGGCCAAGCGCTTGCCGCCACCGCGAATGTCCTCGCACTCCAGCGGCACCATCACTACCTCGGCCGACACGATCACACTGGCGTCAAACAGCTGCAGCACCACCCGATCCCAGCTCTCGCCGGTCTGGCAGTACAGCGTGTTCGCACCGTTGCACAGCTCGCCCGACGTCGTGCACAGGCTGATGGTGCTTTGGGGAAAACGCTGCTTGACCTGGGTGGCGACCCGGTCGATGTCCAGGTGAGGGGAGACAAACCCGGTGACCCACACTGGGGCGATACGCACGTTGGCCAGCACCTGGTCCAGTTCACCCAACGTGCAGACCACGCTGACCGCCCCTTGTGTGCGGGCTCGGGCTTTGTTGAAGAGATTCGATAGATTCATGGCGGGACTCGGTTGAGCGCGACGTGACGCGTACGAGGTATGCGTGCGGAGTCCTTTCTCTGTAGCGGTCACGGCTGGGGGCTGTATGGGCGTGAGCTTGTGCTATTTGCGGGGGAGGGCCATAGGGGCTTTTGGTTGGGGTTTGCTCCGCCTGTTGGGCAGCGACTTTCGTATTGGTCCCGGGAAACGTAAGGAAAGTTGGCGCTTGCCCGCCGGAATACAAAGCCCCACCCGCTATGCTTCGACGAAGGCCTCTTGCCATTCACCAGGCTCACCATCGCGAGCAAGCTCGCTCCCACAGGGGGGCCTGTGCCAGTCGAGAAAGCGAGATTCACCGCCGGTCCAATGTGGGAGCGAGCTTGCTCGCGAAGACGTCGGCACATCCAGCATCGAGGCCAGCTGATCCACCGCTATCGCGAGCAAGCTCGCTCCCACAGGGGGGCTTGTCAGTTGAGGAACCAGGTTTATCACCGATCCGGCGCGCGACCTGGCCTCAGCCCAAATCCCCGGCCTCATGCCGCTCCGCCACCTGGCTCGCCTCATCCCCCCACGTGCGGTTGACCCGCTGCCCGCGCTGGACGGCGGGGCGCTTGGCAATGTCTTCCGCCCAACGCTGCACGTGGGTGTATTCGTGAGCACTCAGGAATTCGGCGGCGCCGTACACGTTGTTGCGCACCAGTTGGCCGTACCAGGGCCAGACCGCGATGTCGGCGATGGTGTACTGCTCGCCCGCCAGGTATTGGCTTTCGCCGAGGCGGCGGTCCAGGACGTCGAGTTGGCGCTTGGCTTCCATGGTGAAGCGATTGATCGGGTATTCGAATTTCTCCGGCGCATACGCGTAGAAATGCCCGAAGCCACCGCCCAGGTACGGGGCGGAGCCCATTTGCCAGAACAGCCAGTTCAGCGTTTCGGTGCGACCCGCCGGGTCGGTGGGCAGCAGGGCGCCGAATTTTTCCGCCAGGTAAAGCAGGATCGAGCCGGATTCGAAGACCCGGACAGCGGGTTCCACGCTGCGGTCCAGCAGGGCCGGGATCTTGGAGTTGGGGTTGATCTCGACAAAGCCGCTGGAGAACTGGTCGCCCTCGCTGATGCGGATCAGCCAGGCGTCGTACTCCGCGCCCACATGACCCAGCGCCAGCAGTTCCTCCAGCAGGATGGTCACCTTCACGCCGTTGGGCGTGGCCAGGGAGTAGAGCTGCAGCGGGTGCTTGCCAACCGGCAAGGTTTTCTCGTGGGTCGGCCCGGCGACAGGGCGGTTGATGCTGGCGAAATGGCCGCCAGACGGGGCGTCATGCTTCCAGACCTTGGGCGGAACGTAGGACGCTTTACTCATCGGGACATACCTCATCGTTGCTTGCGGTGTGATCTCCCAGAGTCTACCGCTGTTCGTTCATGATCCGTGCAACTTCACCGGAAGCCTTGAGCTGTTCGAAGGCGTTCTGGGCCTTGGTGACGATTTCATCCGGTGTGCTCAGGCTGAAAGCCAGGTGGACCCTGTGGGGTTGTTCGTCAAGGGTATAGACCTCTTCCAGCGAAGTGAAATCCACTTGGGCATCCTGGCTCATCAGGCGCGCGGTGTTCTCCGGCATCGGCAGCAACTGGATCTGGCGATTCAGCAGTTTCTGAAAGTTGTCGTGGTTGTTGGCCGAGATGACCAGTCGGGTAAACCCGCGCTGTTGCAGGTAGATCTGCTTGGCGTCGTTTCGCACCACGCCGATGCTGTACTGCTTGGCCTCCTCGAGGCTGTTGACGACGATGTTGCCGTTATCACGCATTTTATAGAGCCGGCTCGCCACTCGATGTATTTCACCCACCCATTTGAACAATGTCTCCCGGGCCGGGGTGCGGTCCAGCGGGAAGATCAGCACGTTGGGTTCGTGCAACGCCTTTTCGTAGGCTCGGGCCCAGGGGTATAGCGACAGGCTGTAGTCGGTGAGCTGCGCCCGTTGCAACGTCTCCTCGGCAATGCGAATGCCCGGTCCGACGACCTTGTTGTCACGCTGGTAGGCATAGAGGGAGTCTTCGGTGACGACTTCGATTGTGTTGGCGTGGCTTTGCAGGCTGATCGAGGCGAGTAGCAAGCATGAGCAGAATGTCAGGCGAACGTGCATATGCAAACCTCATGGCGCAATGGTTGTTACAGGGCGACGCAGTCGCGTCCCTGGTGTTTGGCCCGGTACAGCGCCTGGTCGGCGCGTTGCAGCAGTTGATCGAAGTGGTCCATGGTTAGCGGGTCCAGCTCGGCGACGCCAATGCTCACGGTGACAAAAGGTGAGACCTTGGAACCGCTGTGGGGCAGCTCACGTTGCGCCAGGCTTGTACGCAAGCGTTGGGCGGCTTCGCAGGCCTGGGTGGCATCGATGTTGGGCAGGACCACGACGAACTCTTCGCCGCCGACGCGGGCGGTCAGTTCGCCAGAGCGGCCGAATACACTACGCAGGGTCTCGGCGATCTCTTTCAGGCACAGGTCGCCTTGCATGTGGCCGTAGGTGTCGTTGTAGCTCTTGAAGAAGTCGACATCGCACATGAGCACGGCCAGCGGGGTGTTGTGGCGGATCGCCCGGCGAAACTCGATTTCCTTCAATTCGTCGAAGTAGCGACGGTTGGCCAGGCCCGTCAAGGCGTCGTGACGCGACAGTGTTTCGAGCGACTGGTTGGCCGCTTTCAGTTCTGCGGTGCGTGCTTCGACCAGTTCGGCCATTTGATCGCGGCTCGCGGCCAGGGCCAGTTCATCCGAGTGCTGGCGTTCGAGGTGGGCGCGCAGATTGTCCTGGAGTTCATTGACCTGGAATTCGAGCAGGCTCAGTTCGTCCTGGCGATTCACCGCCCGTTGCAGCTTGAGGTGATGCTTGAGGGTTTGCGGCGCGAGTTCGCCCAGGTGGCGGGCGATATGCACCACATGCACGGTCACCAGGCGGTTGAACATGGTCATGACCAACCCGGCCAGCAACAAGGACTGGATGAGCTGGCTGATAACGATGCTGCGTGCTTCGTCCCAGAGACGCTCCCACAGCAAATTGTTGTCGCCTTCGATGGTCAGCTCGCCGACCTTTTCATGGGCCCCGGCGTAGGGCTGGGCGATGAGCTGGCGATGCAGCACCGGCACCACGCCCGATTGCTTGACGGCGTATCGATTGAGTTCGATGACTTCCGGCGCTTGCCCCGGGCGCAGGATGTTCAGCGTCACCCGACCTACCGGGGCTGCCGTGGCGACGCTGGTGATTTGCTGGTCGAGGGATTCACGGTCCAGCTCCCAGATGGCATGGGCCAGGGTGTTCTGGAACACCTGATCGATCAGGGCCAGTTCCGAATTCATTTCCGCCAGGTTGTTTTCCCAGGCCAGCCAGGTGCGCCAGGTGACCATCGCCAGGGTAAAGAACAGGCAGAACAACAGCGTTGCCAGGACCAGGCGCCGCCCCAGGGAGCTGAGCGCCTTGGTCGGGGGTGGCCGGGAGGTCGTCGTGCGGAAAGGGGCACCCATGTCATAACCATTTGCGCAGGATGGCGTCGTAGACACCGTTGCGGCGGATGGTTTCCAGGCCGGCGCGGAACTTCTCCACCGTATCGGCCGGGGTCTTGCGGCTGAACGCCATGTTCAGGCCATCAGAGCTGCTCAGCTCGGGAAGCGCCAGCGAGCGGATCAGCACCTTGTCCGGGTCTTCGCCATTCTGGCGAGTCAGGTACAGCGCGTTGAGTTCATTGGAAATCCACAGCGCTACGTGATCGACCTTGAGCTTGCGGTAGTTGTGTTCGTACTTGGTGCTTGATTGCAATTCTTCGCCGATGCGGAATCCCTTCGAGACCAGGTATTGCTCCCCCACGTCCTGATTGACCGTGGCGATCTGGTGACCATGGGCGTCGGCCAGGGAGTCGAGCTTTACCGGCCGGTCCGCCAGTGAGTAGATGTACCACTGCGTCGGGCCAATGGTGCCCACCCACTGGAAAAGCGATTCGCGTGCAGGCGTGCGGACGATCGAATAAATCAAGACATTGCTTTCATTGAGCGCCAGTTCGTAGGCCCGGGCCCAGGGCATGGGCTGGATAGGCGCGTCCATGCCGACCTCCTTGAGCACGGCCTGGACCACTTCGGTGCTCATGCCGGTCACGCGCCCGTTCTGCGTCATGTTGTAGGGCGGCAGTTCCTCCGTCACGATGCGCAGCGGCGTCTCCGCCGCGCAAGCGCTTGCAGCGAGGAACATCAGGACGCCCCACATCAGCAGGCGATTCAGCGGCAAACCCATTGATCATTACCCTATGCACTGGCAGAGCCCCGGCGAGGCCTGGGAGCTATCATGATAGGGTTATCGGCTGGGCTGACGCCTGCTTGAATACGGCCTGTCGCAATCGCAGGACCGTCAAGCCCCGGGCCGCGGGGTCTTGGGTGGCGTGCGTCACCAGACCGTTGGCTCAGCCGTTGAGCAATGTCATCGTCTGCACCGGGTATCGCTCGCCCGCCACCACGCCATCGCCGACGAAGATTTCATCCAGTTGGGCCCGTTCATCCGTGCTCAACACCACTGAAGCGGCCGCCACATTGTTCTCCAGGTACTTGCGTTGCTTGGTGCCGGGGATCGCGATGACCGCATCACCCTGGGCCAGAACCCAAGCCAGGGCCAATTGCGCTGCACTGATGGCCTTGTCCGAGGCCAAGGCCTTGACCCGCTCGACCAGCGCCAGGTTGCGATTGAAGTTATCGGCCTGGAAGCGCGGGTTGAAACGGCGATAGTCATCGGCGGCAAAATCCTCGGGTGACTTCAGTTCGCCGGTCAGAAAGCCCCGGCCCAGGGGGCTGTAGGCGACGAATGCAATGCCCAGGCGCCGGCAGGTATCGAGCACGCCATTGTGCTCGGGTTCGCGGGACCACAACGAGTATTCGCTTTGCACCGCTGCCAATGGATGTACGGCGTGGGCCCGTTGGAGGGTCTCGGCGCTGGCCTCCGAAAGGCCGATATGGCGAACCTTGCCGGCCTTGACCAGCTCGGCCATGGCGCCGATGGTTTCTTCGACAGGCACTTGGGGATCGACGCGGTGCTGGTAGTAGAGGTCGAGGTAGTCGGTGTTAAGCCGTTTGAGGCTGCCGTCGATCGACTGTCTGACATAGTCGGGGCGGCCATTGACGCCACGGGCATGGGGGTCGCTGCTGCGCACCAGGCCGAACTTACTCGCCAGGTACAGGCTTTCACGCTTGCCTCGCAGGGCCCGTCCGAGCAGCTCTTCGTTGGTGTGCGGGCCGTACATGTCGGCGGTATCGAACAGCGTCACGCCCAATTCCACGGCACGGTGGAGCGTGGCAATCGCTTCGCGCTCGTCCACGCCCGTGGTGTAGAAATCCGACATGCCCATGCAGCCCAGGCCGATGGCGGAAACGAGAGGGCCACGATGGCCAAGTTGGCGGGTTTTCATGCTGAGAGCTCCTGGAAATGAAACGACCCGTGCAGTCTCCAGTAAGGCGATTCCTGGATAAATCCCTGGTTATTGGTTTAACTGTTCGGAATATCTAAATAATGGGGGCGAGACAGTGGACCGACTACAAGCCATGCAGGTGTTCCGGCGTATCGTCGAACTGGGCGGTTTCGGCAAGGCCGCCGATGACCTTGGCTTGCCCCGGGCCACGGTCAGCCTGTTGATCCAGCAGTTGGAAGCCCATCTGGGCGTGCAACTGTTGCAGCGCACCACCCGGCAGGTACGCGCAACCCTCGACGGCCAAGCGTATTACCAGCGCAGCGGCCAGTTGCTGGACGACCTCGATGACCTGGAAAGTTCGTTGTCGGTGCAACGGAGCCAGCCGCGCGGCACCTTGAAAGTGGACATGCCCATCGCCTTTGGGTGCACCTGGATCCTGCCGCGCCTGCCGGACTTCTATCGCCGCTACCCGGCATTGCAACTGGACATCGGCTTTCATGATCACCAAGTCCATCTGCAGCGCGAAGGTGTGGATTGTGCAATCCGCGCCGGCAATATCGTTGATCAGGGGTTGGTCGCGCGGCCCATCGTGCGTCTGCATCAACTGACCTGTGCCAGCCCCGGCTACCTCGCTCGCGCCGGCACGCCTCGGCGGCTGGAGGATCTGCCGGCACATCGGGCCATCGGCTTTACATCGGGCAATGGACGGTTCTTCCCGTTCGAATTCGAGGGGGCGGGACGGGTGCGCGAAATGCACTTGCCCAGCGAACTGAACGTCAACAATGCCGACGCTTACGTGACCGCCTGTGAAGCGGGATTCGGCTTGATCCAGGCGCCGCGCTACCACGTGCAACGGCAGTTGGCCGAGGGCAGGCTGGTGGAAGTGTTGGGCGAATACGGCGTGCCAGCCTGGCCGATCTCAGCGGTGTATTCGCCCCATCGACAGTTGTCGCCCAGGGTGCGGGTCTTTATCGACTGGGTGATTGAATTGCTGCAGGGCGAGGCGGATGCGCAGGGGGCGCTGATGGAGAGGGCGTAGAGCCATGGGAACACCGTGTATGCGGGCTTGTTTCAATGAACTCCGGCGGGGCCAAGACCTCAAGCCTTGACCCAGCGCTGGCGACTCCAACTGCTCAACGTATCGACCGCGAAAACCAGCAACAGCATCGCCAGGATCACCGTGCTGCCTTGAGCTTCCTGGAACAAGCTGAGGCTGACGTAGAGCATTTGCCCCAAGCCCCCGGCACCGACGAAGCCGAGCACGCTGGCCATGCGGATATTGTTTTCCCAGCGGTACAGGACATAGGCCAGCAACTGGGGCAGGAGGTTGGGCAGCGTACCGTAGCAGAACGCCAATACCGCGTTGCCACCTTGCAGGCGGATGGCATCGGCCGGTTCGGAGGGGGTATTTTCCAGGGCTTCGGCGAACAGCCGGCCGAGCACCCCCGTGGTGTGCAAGGCCAAGGCCAGGGTGCCGGCATTGGGGCCGAGCCCGGCGGCCAGGACCATCAGGGCGGCCCACACCAGTTCTGGAACGGCGCGCAGGGCGTTGAGCACCAGGCGCGACGCACTCTGTAACGGCCAGCCGAAGCGCCCGGCCGCCGGCAAGGCCAACAGCAGGCCGAGCACCGCCGCGAGCAGCGTACCGAGGGCCGACATGGCGAGGGTTTCCAGGGCGCCATGACCGATCGCCTTCAAATGGCCCGGGCTCAGGTCCGGGCTGAGAAAGCGCTGCGCATAAGTCCCCATCCGCTGCAGATTACCGCTGTCGCCGAGCTCGCCCAGGCCGACGCCCAGGTAGAGGAACGAGGCGACGATCGCCGCGCCGATGCACAGGACAATGATCGCGTTGATCAGGCGATTCATGCCAGCCTCCAGCGCAGCAGGCGGCTGAGTTGATCGGCGAGCAGCACCAGTACAAGGAACGTCAACAGCAGGCTGGCCACTTCACCGCCGGCGAACATCCGCAGCGACAGGTCCATCTGTTGACCCAGGCCTCCGGCACCGACGAACCCCATCACCACCGAGGCGCGGATCGCGCATTCCCAGCGGTACACCGTGTACGACAACAGCTCAGCCGCGACATTGGGCAGGATCCCGTAGCAGAAGGCCGCGAGCCGGCTGCTGCCGGACTGCAAGAGTGCGTGGGCCGGACGCTGGTCGACGGACTCGTAGATTTCCGCGTAGACCTTGCCCAGCATGCCGCTGTAGGTAATGGCGATCGCCAGTACGCCAGCCGTTGGGCCTAGGCCGACGGCGCGCACGAAGAGCAAGGCCCAGACGATCTCCGGCACGCTGCGCAAAAAGATCAACAGACCGCGCACCGGCCAGCGCAGCAGTGGACCCCAATAGCCCGGATGGCCGGCACGGGAAGCCGCCGACAGTGAGAGGGCACGGCTGGCCAGCAGGCTCGCGGGCACCGCCAGCAGTAACGCCAGGGCCATGCCCGCCGTGGCGATGGCCAGCGTCTGCAAGGTGGCCTGCCACAGCAGTTCAATGAATTCGTCGCCATGGGCGGGTGGCCAGAACGCCGCTACGAACCGGCCCATTTCGCTCTGGCTGTCGCTCGCCAGCAGTACGCCCAGGTCCAGTTCGCTGAACTGGATGCCCGGCCACAGCAGGACGAGGGCCAGCAGGCTGAGCAGCAGGCGAGGGCGGGCGGCGGGGTCTCGGGTATCGCGTGTCAGCATCGGGGAATCTGCACGCTCAAGGGGGCGTAGGGCGTTGGCGAAGCCTGTAGCTGTTCGTTGGCGTAGAGCGTGTCGAGCAACGGACGGCCCACCGCCTCGCTGGGCAGGTCGAACAGGATCCGCCCATCACGCAGGCCGATAACCCGGGAAAAGTGTGCCAAGGCCAACTCCACCGCGTGCAGGCTGGCGACCAGGGTGACGTGGTGTTCCCGGGCATGGCGGCAAAGCACCGAAAGGGTGTGCTGGGCCAATACCGGGTCCATGGCCGAAACCGGTTCATCGGCCAGCAACACCTCCGGCGCCTGGTACAACACCCGGGCAATGCCCACGCGTTGCAGTTGTCCGCCGGACAGTTGCTGGCATTGCGCGAACAGTTTGTCGCCCAGGTCCAGGCGGGCCAGCGCCGCCCTGGCGCCTGGAATATCCAGCGGGTGCAGCAGGTTCAACAAGCTTTTACCGATGCCCCACTGACCGAGTTTTCCGGCCAGGACCGCCGTGACCACGCGCTGGCGCGGCGGCAGGGGCGGCGATTGGTGGATCAGGCCGATGCGTGCGCGCAGGCGCTGGCGCTGACGGGCAGACAGCTGCCAGGCGCGTTCGCCGAGCAATTGCAGCTCGCCGTTACCCGGGCGCAGGGCGGTGGCCAGCAGGTTGAGCAGGCTCGACTTGCCGGCGCCGGACGGGCCGATGACCGCGACCTGTTCGCCGGCGCCGATGTGCAGGTCGATGCCCCGCAGCGCCTGGACGCCGTTGGCATGGGTCACGCTGACCTGGGTCAGTTGCAGGGTCATTTGAGCAGTTCGGCGGCGCGTGCGGCTTCCTCGATGCCCTTGTAGTTCTCAGGCTTGGTTTCGATGAAGCGACTGGCGGCTTGCAGGTCGAGGATTTCCTTGTCCTTCGGGTTGGCCGGATCGAGTGCCAGGAAGGCCGCCTTGATCTTGGCCGCCAATGCCGGGTCGAGGGTTCCGCGCACCGTCCAGTTGTAGTCGAAGTAGGCAGGGGTGGTGGCGAAGACCTTGACCTTGGCCGTGTCGACCTTGCCGGCAGCCACCAGTTTTTCCCAGACGCTGGCGTTCAGCACCCCGGCGTCCACCTTACCGGCCTGAACCCAGGCGACGGTGGCGTCGTGGGCGCCGGAATAACCCACGCGGCTGAAGTAGCTTTCCGGCTTGATGCCGTCCTTGAGCATGAAATAGCGCGGCATGAGGCTGCCGGACGTCGATGACACCGAGCCGAAGGCGAAGGTCTTGCCCTTGAGGTCGGCGAGGGATTTGACGGCGGGGTCGGCGGTGATGAATTTGCTGGTGAACTGGGCATCCTGTTCGCGCTGCACCAGCGGGATGGCGTTGCCGGTCTTCAGGCGTGCCTGCACGAAGGTGAAACCACCCAGCCAGGCCATGTCGATCCGGTCGGTGGCCAGCGCCTCGACCACGGCCGGGTAGTCGCTCACGGGGACGAACTCGACCTTCATGCCGGTTTGCTGTTCCAGATAAGCACCCAGCGGCTTGAACTTGCGCAGCAGCTCGGTCGGGGCCTCATCGGGAATCGCGCTGACTTTCAGGGTGTCGGCGGCCTGCGCGAGCAAGCTGCAAAACGACAGGGCAACACCAGCGGCCAACGCCAGGGACGGCTTGAGCATGGAAAATCTCCGGTACAGGAAGGCAAGGAATGTTGAAGCATCACGCCACATGGGTGGCGGTACGCCGTTCTGTGAGGGTAGACGAAGGAGAGCGATATTAACCGTTTCTGGCCATGAACTCACCCAAACCCCTTGTGGGAGCAGGCTCCACTCACTGGCAAACGGTGGGCAGGCGATCACCAGGTCAGGACCGTCGGGCAAACAATTCGGGGCCAGGCGCCACTGCCTGGCGGGTTCGTTGGCTAAAACAGGGCGTGTCATCCAGGTGTCATCGGACCCATGGCAAGCTCCTCGCAAATGATCGTGGGATGCACGGCGGCGCTTGTCGAGTCGCCGTCTTGCAGTTTGAAGACATGGCGGCGCGTTACCGCGCGCAGGGCTGGCAGCAGGGGATCGGTTCTTCCGGTACGGCTCAAGGTCGAGCGTCAGCGCTCTTCGGTTACTCCTCCTCCTTTGGCAGATCCAGGATTTCTTCGCCTGGGCGGTCGGTATGTCCGGTGATCGCAAAGCGTCGGCCTGGATAAGGATGATTGCGCGAACGGGGCTTTTCGCTCTTTCGATATGCAGTCAGTGAAGGCACAATGCGCATCCTTTTTTGGCTCGCCTTGCCCGGAGGCCTCGAAAATGATCAAAACGCCGTACTACCTCATCGATAAACAAAAGCTGCTGGCGAACATGCAGAAGATCGCCTATGTGCGTGAGCAGTCCGGGGCCAAGGCCTTGCTGGCGCTCAAATGCTTCGCCACCTGGTCGGTGTTCGACCTGATGCAGCAGTACATGGACGGCACCACGTCGTCGTCGCTCTACGAACTCAAGCTCGGCCGGCAGAAGTTCGCGGGCGAGACCCACGCCTACAGCGTGGCCTGGGCCGACGATGAGATCGAGGAGATGCTCGCCAACTGCGACAAGATCATCTTCAACTCCATCGGTCAGTTGCAGCGCTACACCGAGGCTTCGGCCGGCAAGGTCCGTGGCCTGCGGGTCAATCCGCAAGTGAGCAGCTCCGATTACCTGCTGGCCGACCCGGCGCGCCCCTTCAGCCGTTTGGGCGAATGGGATCCGGTGAAAATCGAGCAAGTCATCGAGCATATCTCCGGCTTCATGTTCCACAACAACTGCGAGAACGGCGATTTCGGTTTGTTCGACCAGATGCTGGGCACTATCGAAGAGCGCTTTGGTCACTTGCTGCATAAGGTCGAGTGGGTCAGCCTCGGTGGCGGCATCCATTTCACCGGTGAAGGCTACGCCCTGGACGCCTTTTGCGCACGACTCAAGGCCTTCTCGCAAAAGTATGGCGTGCAGGTCTACCTGGAGCCGGGCGAGGCCGCGATCACCCAGAGTGCTTCGCTGGAAGTCACCGTGCTCGACACGCTCTACAACGGCAAGCACCTGGCCGTGGTGGACAGCTCCATCGAGGCGCACATGCTCGATCTGCTGATCTATCGCCTGGACGCCAAGCTGGCGCCGAGCGAGGGCGAACACACCTACATGGTGTGCGGCAAGTCCTGCCTGGCCGGAGACATTTTCGGCGAGTACCAATTCGATCGTCCGCTGTCCATCGGCGATCGGCTGTCGTTCATCGACGCAGCGGGCTACACCATGGTCAAGAAAAACTGGTTCAACGGCTTGAAAATGCCGTCCATCGTCGTGAAACAGCTCGACGGCAGCGTCGAGGTGGTTCGCGAGTTTGTTTACGACGACTACTTGTCCAGCCTCTCTTGAGCTGGCGGAAGGAGAAATAAAGAAATTGAAGAAGAACGTACTTATCATTGGTGCAGGAGGTGTCGCCAAGGTGGTGGCCCACAAGTGCGCGCAGCACAACGACGAACTCGGTCGTATTGCTATCGCGTCGCGCAACATCTCCAAATGCCAGGCCATCATCGACAGCGTCAAGGCCAAGGGTAGCCTCAAGCAACCCGCCGACATCAAGGCCTTTGCACTGAACGCCCTGGATGTCGAAGCGACCAAGGCACTGATTCGCGAAACCGAGTCGCAGATCGTCATCAACGTCGGCTCTGCCTTTCTCAACATGTCGGTGCTGCGTGCGTGCATCGATACCGGCGTGGCCTATCTGGACACCGCCATCCACGAAGAACCGGGCAAGGTCTGCGAGACGCCGCCCTGGTACGGCAACTACGAGTGGAACCATCTCCAGGAATGCCAGGAGAAGAACATCACCGCCATTCTCGGCGTGGGCTTCGACCCGGGTGTGGTCAATGCCTATGCGGCACTGGCGCAACAACAGCATTTCGACCGCATTGATTCGATCGACATTCTCGACGTCAATGCCGGCTCCCATGGCAAATATTTCGCCACCAATTTCGACCCGGAAATCAATTTCCGCGAGTTCACCGGACAGGTGTGGAGCTGGCAGGACAGCCAGTGGACCAGCAACACCATGTTCGAGGTCAAGCGCACCGATGACCTGCCGGTCGTCGGCTCGCAGAACCTGTACCTGACCGGTCACGACGAAGTGCACTCGCTGTCGAAGAACCTCGACGTGCCCAACGTACGTTTCTGGATGAGTTTCGGCGAGCACTACATCAATGTGTTCACCGTCCTCAAGAACCTGGGCCTGCTGTCCGAGCAGCCGGTCAAGACCGCTGAAGGCCTGGAAGTCGTGCCGCTGAAAGTGGTCAAGGCCGTGCTGCCTGACCCTAGCTCGCTGGCGCCGGGCTACACCGGCAAGACCTGCATCGGTGACCTGGTCAAGGGCGTCAAGGATGGCCAGCCGCGCGAGATGTTCATCTATAACGTGGCCGACCACGAGGACGCCTACGCCGAAACCGACAGCCAGGGCATTTCCTATACCGCTGGCGTGCCGCCCGTGGCGGCCGCGTTGCTGGTCGCCCGTGGCCAGTGGGACGTGCAGCGCATGGTCAACGTCGAGGAACTGCCCGCCGAGGCGTTCCTTGAAGCGTTGGATGTGATGGGCCTGCCGACGCGTATCAAGGACGAGCGGGGAGACCGTCCCTGGAACCAGAATGCCTGAGGGATTCCAGGCAGGTTCCGCCCCGGCTACCCGATAGAAACTGCAGAACTGCGCTGGACTCTGCAGGCGATTGAACCAGGAGAATCACCGTCGCGTGAAGCCCTGGCAATCCGCGGGAAGCGCTGAAGAAATGCTCCGTATCGAAAGGTACGGAGCATTTTTCGTTTATGACATCTTCCAATGAATAACCTTGTGACGAGGGGATTTATCCCGCTGGGCTGCGCAGTAACCCCCTGACACAAGACTGTTCGCGCAGAAAACCTCGCCATGAGTCGTCACTCGACCTTACGATTGCGCTTCAGCCCCAGGAGAAGCAATCAGTGACACCATTCAGGATTCGCGAGCTGGAGAATACCGACGTCGAAGCGCTGCTGGCCTTCGAGATCCACAACCGTGAATGGTTCGAGTCGCATATCGACGCACGCGACCCAGCCTTTTATTCATGGGCGGGCGTCACCGAACACATTGAAAGCTATTTGGCCGATTGTGCTGCCGGCGCCTGGCACCCGTTCGTGATCGAAGACTCCAGCGGGAGAATAGTGGGGCGGGCGAATTTGAAAGGCATCCATTCACCACGCGGTAGCGCCGAGGTGGGCTATCGCATTGATCAACGCGTTTGTGGGCAAGGGTTGGCAACGCAGGCCCTGAAGCATCTGATCGAGGCGGCGCGGATGCGTTGGGGGCTTACGCAATTGGTGGCTTATGTCTATGACAACAATGTCGGCTCAAGGAAGGTCCTTGAGCGGTGCGGGTTTGTGCCTGAAGCGCTTTCGGGTAGCGAGGAGATCGAGGGCGGAGGCCGTTTTGTGCTGTCGATCTAGAACGTTAATCCGAGCAGGGCAGCCATTGGGCCATGTGTACTGCCAGCCTCCATGTTTCGTGTTCAGACATTCCTGCTCTCCTGCTCCTTAAGCAATTCCAGTGTCCTTGCGTCGACCCTCAGCCCACCTTCCAACGCCTGGGCATACACGGATCGCCCGCCCGCAGCCGCTGCAAAAAGCGTCATGCAGGACGCGAACTTCATGGCATCGATGGTCCCGAGGAGTTTCTCCAAAGCGGCTTCCGAGTCCAGTACGGCACGAGTCGCGCGTTCGAGTCGCGGTCCCAGAAGCGGGTGCTGCAAATAGTCACGCGCCTCGTCAATGCCGCGCAGACCATAGTAGGTGGCGTTCTCGCTGACACCCAGGCCGCGTAATTGCGGAAAGATGAACCACATCCAGTGGCCTTCCTTGCGACCACGCTGCAGTTCCAGCAAAGCGTGGTCATAGGTAGACGCTTGCGCCTGGATAAAACGCTCCAGTGATTCGGTCATGCGAGCCTCCGATAGGGTTTCAAGGCTGAAGAATGAACCAGACAAGAGCAAAGCCTATAGCACACTTGCGCTATAGCGCCGGTCGGCACTCGACCCTAACCTGTGAGGCTGTCGTGTTCCAGATTGGTCGTAATGAGTACATTTGAACAAGGATCTGTTTTTTGAAAAGTACACCCACCACTAAACCCAGCATCTGCCCGGCGTATCGCAGGCGCCTCGCAACGGCATTTGCCGCCTCGGCCCTTGCCGCCAGTGGCTGGGGGGCTTTTATCGCCGGCGCGTCGGCCTCCACCGCCAGCGAGACATCCTCTGCGGCTTGCACCAACGAAGCGGACTTTCAGGCCGGAACAGTGGTGGAGTACGAAAGCCGCGACAACCTGTCGCCCGCCACCAGTCGCGGCAAAACCGAAACCCTGGGGCGCGAGGCATTCGCCGGCGTCAATCCGGTGGCTTCGGTGCACACCTCGTTCATGAATGAGGTGCCGTTCTTCCTGACGACGACCTTCGCCGAGATCAAGGACGGTCGACTGGTTCGTTACGGCGATCGCCATGGCGCCGGGGCATCGTTGGTGACCACCACCTACGAGCCTCCCGCTTCCACACCGATTGATCTGCAACCTGGGCAGACCGTCACCGTCAGCTACAAGAACAAAGCCGTGAGCGCCGGGGCAACGGTCGAGTTCGATATCGTTGAGAAGCTGACTTATAACGGTCGTGAAACGATCAAGACCGCCTTGGGTACGTTCGATACCTGCAAGTTCACCAATGAAATCTCCACGGGCCCCGTTTCGGCCGAGCAGCCGAAACAGGTCGTCGTTGTCCAGAACTGGTTCCCTGCGGACGGGCCTTATCGTGGTCAGTCGATCCGATCCGTCACGCCTCCTTCCAATGGCGTCGCGCAGAGAGTCAGTGAAGTCATCAAGATGCAGTATGAGACGCGATGAGCGACGCGTTTCAGGCCTGAAGATTTGCCGGATCATCGTGGCAGACGAACACCCGCTGTTTCGAGAGGGGATGACGCTGTTACTGGAACGCCTGATACCTGAGGCAATGATCGATCAAGCAGGGAGCCTGGAAGAAGTACGGACGCTCGCAGCGAATGGACACGCACTCGATACGTTGATTCTTGACATACGTCTTCCCGGACTGGGTTCCGTCAGCGAGCTTGCGCAGTTGCGCCAGGCACTCCAGCACACCGTGATGATTGTGGTTTCGACCCTGAACGACGGCGATATCATCGGGCGTATCATGGAGACCGGTGTCGACGGCTTTGTCGGCAAGAGTCTTTCTCCCGACCAGGTCGGCAAGGCCATCGGCGCTATTCGTCGTGGAGAAGTATTGGTCAAGTACGAGCCTTCGGACCCGCTGCCGCTGGGTTCCAACGATGACATGAGCAAGCTCACGTCCCGGCAGCGAGAGGTCTGGCAATTGATTGCCGAAGGCAAGACCAACAAGGAAATCGCCTCGGCGCTTGAGATCTCTCCTTTCACCGTGCGCATTCATGTTTCTTCGTTGATCCGTGCGCTGAACGTTCCCAACAGGGCGGTGGCCGCTGCACGTTTTGCCGGGCGCGAGGCGCTTCATACCTTGCGCTGAGCGCCTCAGGCCGTCGCTCCGGTATCCGGGATTTCGGTTAGCGAGGCGTCATGGAATTGCGCTTGGGACTTGCCCGCACGCTTGGCCCGGTAGAGTGCTTCGTCGGCCTGGGCCAGCGCGTCGGCAAACTCGCCGCCGGTCCACAGCGTTGCGCCGATGCTACAGCCGATTGTGATCGACTCCCCGGCCAGCACGACCGGTTCGGCCAGTCTTGCGATGATGCGCTGGGCGGCACCCTGCAGGCTGGACAAGGCTTCTCCCGTGCGCAGGCGCAGCAGCAATACGAACTCATCCCCGCCGTGGCGCACGGCGATGTCGCCATCGCGCACAGCGGCCAGGAGCCGGAAACCGACTTCCTGCAGTAATGCATCGCCCACGGCATGGCCGAAGCGATCGTTGACGGGCTTGAACCCGTCGAGATCCAGGCACAGCACGCCAAAGCCAGGCTGCACGTCCACCTCGTTGCGTACCGCCTCGATGTATTTTTCCAGGGCTGCCCGATTCGGCAGACCGGTGACGACATCGCGGTAGGCGATCCCCTCGACCACGGCCAACTGGCCCCTTTTGCGGGTGAGGCTGTCAACAAGGTGCCGGATCGCAACACTCAGCGTTTCGACTTCGCGCGTACCCTTGAGTAATGGAATCCCTACATCGGCGCCTTCGGAAAGGCGCGCGGCGGCCTCGGCGATGACGTTCACCGGACCGGTGAGAATACCGGCCACGATCCATCCGATGACCGCGAACAGGACGGATAGCAAGCCACCCCAGAGGAGTATTTCATTGCGCATCTCACGTGATGCCGCAAAGGCGACCTCGGCGGGCTGGCGTGTCACCACGGTCCACCCCAGGCCGGGATAATCGTCGACGCCGACACTTTGCGCCGCACCTGCCAGATAGAGGTTACCGTCCGGCCAGCGCTCGACCGACCAGCTTTGTCCGCGCCCATCGAGCGTGACGCCGGCGGGCTTGCCAATCATGTCCTTGGGGCCCAGCAGGATGGTGCCGTCCTTGCTGATGACCAGGAACTCCAGGCCAGGCAGGCGCTTTTGCAGGGGCTCGAACAGCGATCGGCCAACTTCCGCCGCCCATTCCCAGGAAAGATGCGTCGCGAGCACGCCCGTGAGGTTTCCGGCGGCGTCCTTGATGGGCATGCTGATATCGACGAATTTCATCGCTTCCCCGGAGGGATTCGGCAGCAGCTTGGCCAGCAGGACGGCTTCGTGGACATCGCCGATAAATGTCTTCTCCCGCGCATTGGCGAAGACTGGCCGTTGCGAGATATCGGCGCCAGCGAGCACTCCGTTGGTGGATGCGACCACTTTGCCGTGGGCGTCGGTGAGGCCGATCCAGGAGTAGTTCGGGAATTGCTGGCTAAGGTGGTCGAGCAGGGCGCGTGCTTCGCCGGGGTTCGCCGTGTTGCGCAGGGTTTCCAGCTTGCTCAGGACCGTCAGCGCTCTTGAACGGCTACCCATGTCGCGATCGAGGCGGTCGATCATCGAGTAGGCATATTCGCTCAGTTGCAGGCCGGTTTGCTCCTTGAGCCGCGAAATGGAGGACTCGCCGATGACGGTGCCGAAGACGCAACTGAGGAGCAGCACCACCAGCGCCACCACGATGGCGAAGCGTGCCCGCAAGCTTTGGAAGAGAAGGGTGTACATGTCGGGCCGCCACTGGAATGGGAAGGCCTTCATTCCATGGCGTTCTTGACGCGCATCCTCTCAGAATTTTCCGGTTTGGGGTACTGGTCCAATCAACACTGACGCGACGACAGGAGCAACGTCACTACCGAAGTCGTGGCAGTTTGCGGCATGCGCGAGAGTCATTGGCCTTGGGCCTGGACCATTTCGACGCCTGCATCTTGCGGGCGATTTCATGGGGCTATTCGGCTATTGCTCACCAAGGGTTTCACGTCGGCCTGGGGCACATGGCACTGGTAGCAGAAGTACCGACGTGGTGCTACCGCTGCCAGCGCCTGTCCGTCTTGCGTTTACAACCAGTACCGCAAGCCAAGCATCAAGGATTGGGCGTTGTATTGCGTTTGCACGTCGCCCTCGGGCAGGCCCTGGATATTGCCGAAGTGCGCTTCGCCGGTCTTGAAGTAGCGATAGTCCAGGGACATGGACCAGTGCTCGCTGAGCTCGTAGCCGACCCCGGCGCCGAGTTGCCAGGCCGAGACGGTGTCGCGATGGGTGTCGCCGAACTCGACGCCGCCGGCTTCCAGGCCGGTGATGGTCAGCACGGCGTAGCCCAGGCCACCGCCCACATACGGGGTGAACCGGCTCAAGGGGGCCGGCAGGTTCGAGATGTCATACCAGAGGTTGGCCATGAGGCTGGTGGCTTCTTCTTCGCCTTTGCCGTCGATGCTGCCGCCACCCTCGTAGACCCGGCGGTTGAACTGGGTCAAGGTGTTGCGACGGTAGCTCAGTTCCACTTCAGGCCTCAGCCCGACCGGGAATCGCCAGCCCACTGCCAGGCCGGTGGCGAAGCCGGAGTGCAACGGTTGGTTGTATTCCATCTCGACGAAGTCGAGGTCGTTCTGGTTAAGGTCCTGCTCAGCGACCCAGTTCACACCGCCCATGGCACTGACATAGGGGCCGAGTGTGTCGGCGAAACTCGATGCTGGGGCGGTAACACCCAGGCCAATGATGCCCATGACGAGATGGCGGCTGTTTTTCTGTAGGTTCATGCTAGATCCGAATGTTGCTGTTATCGATAAGTAGGCCAAGCGTGTTCGCAGGTGTTCACACGAGGTGCAGCGGCGTCGCGGTTTTCCCCCGCGCTGTGGCGCCGACGGCCCGTTGTTCAGCCAGCTTGCAGAGGTTGTCCAGGGCGGTGGTCATCGCGCTGGCCAGCGCTTTGCGCAGCAGCCCCCGGTACAGGAAACTCAGCGGCCCCGAGATTCTTGCGCTATGGATGACATGGGTTTCATCGGCAGAGAGCCTGCGCATCCGATGATCGAATTCGAGGTCTATCCAGAGCAGCCGTGCGCTGTTGCGATAGCTTTCGTGCAGGCTCACGGCTTCGAGTTTCAGGGCCATGTTCAAGCCATTCTTGAGGACACACGTGCCGCGCGTTCCTGCCTGGAACGGGCCGTCGAGTTGACACTGGCGAACGTCGGTATCCCACAGCGGCGCTTCGGGGAAATTGCTCCAGAGCTTCCAGATTTCAGAAGGGGGCGATTTGACTATGACTTGCACGTTGACATCGTTCACGGTGACACCTTGGTTGTGGGGCGCGGGCATGCTGGGTGGGCAGAACCATTCAGGCTGCCGGTGCGGATTGACTCAGCACCTGGGCGGTAATGCTGGCTTGACCGATTTTTTCGCCCCGGTTGAACAGGTCGATATAGATGCGGTTGGTCTTGAAGGCCTGGAGCGCAGTATCGAAGCCGGCTTGCGGCGCCAATGACAGCGGGCTGTTCCTGGGGATGGGCCGCTCCAGGCTGAAACTCAAGGCCAGCAGGTTCATCGGGGTATTGAGTGGGATCCGCAGGTGGCTGTGGGCGATCTGCATGTAGCACTGGCGAGCCACTTCGAGGAAATACACCATCGAATAGTGCTGGGGATCGCCTGCCTGGAAGAAGTGTTCCGGCGGCAGTTTCACGGTGTCCACGCTCAAGCCCTGGGCGACGCCGCTCATGTCACTGACAATGACGTTTTCCGCCCTGGCCTTGTGCAACAGGGCCTTGTCGCGGCAGGGCGTGGCGGTGAATTCGCTGGCCGGCGATGTCTCGAACGCCGAGCTGTAGGCCATTGCGAGGACGCAGGTGCACATCACTTTGCCGTCCTGCATGACCTTCGCGTGGAACACCTGGGAATCTTCGCCGTGCTCCACATGCAGATCGACCACGTCCTGTTTTTGTACGTACTGTTGGAACTTGATCGTCAGGGTCTTGATGTAGGCGACCCGTCCGCTCAGAGGTGGCATGGCGAGCTCGATCAATTGCAGCACGCCCTCCAGCAACAAGATGCCCGGAATGTGATCCAGGGGATGGTCGAAGAAATACGGGTGCGCTTCATTCACCACGAGTTGGGCGTGCAGCGATTGAGGGGCGCGCCGGGTGTTGGCAATCACGCTATGTTCCGCGCTGCGCTGCCAGTGCGCCGCACGCAGGGAGGTATCGCCACGGTGCAGGGCGAACAGGCTTTCCATGGCGCGCACCCGTACCCGCAGCCCGGAGAGCAGGGTGCTGGTGAGCATGTCGCTGAGCTGTTGCACATCGACGCCATCGTTCTGTGGCTCGCGGACCAGGTTGACAGGTGTGATGACCTGCTGCAGTTCCTGGGATGAGGAATGGGCGAAGCGCAACATGAAAGGATGCTTGATGGGCGAGCTGACCTCGGCCGTGGTCGGGTTCCACTGGCGCAGTTGCTCGGTAAACAGCCACATCACCGGCTTGCCGGCATCGCGCACTTCGATCACGGTATGGGTCGCGCCCCGCAACATCACTGCCAGCAGGGTTTCGACGCCACTGGCTTCGGCCAGGAAACCGGTGATCTCCTGCAGCGACCCGCTGGCAGGCATCCCGACAGGCTGCAACTCACACACTTCGACGTTCGAATAATGGCTGGGCGCCTTGCCCAGTAATCGGCAGGCCTCTTCCAACGAGCCGGCCGCGTGGGCGAGGACTGCGGCGCGGATCACCAGCACGGGTGTGTCAGTCGCCTCCGGTTGATAGCGACGCAGCGCCAGCAGCCCCAGTCCTTCACCCTGCGGCGTGGCGCTGTGCCGGGCGCGCTCGACCTCGATTTCACCGCTGACAAAACGTCCCGCGCCGAGCAGGAGCGTGGTGATGCCGTTGTCGAACCATTGCGGCGAGGCCAGCAAGGTTTGCCAGAACAGGCCCGCAGTGCCGACCAGGGTCTGATGGAAACCCTTGAAATCAAAAATCTGCGCCGGGTAGCCGGACAGCATGTTCGGCAGCATGGTCGCCACGTCAGTCACCTCCACGCCTGGCGCCGCGCCTTGTGCCCGGGAGTAGAAGTTGTGGGCGCTGCTGTAGGCGTTGCTGAAGCGCTCGCCCCCCATGTTGCAGCACATCACCATCGCGGTGCCGGACGAACCGGCCACCCCTGGCAAGCGTCGCAGCAAGTGATTGACGCGATCGGTGATCAACAGCTTGAACGGATCGACATGGGCCAGCGGCTTGGGGCCCATGCCGAAGCCATCGATATCGATGACATGGTCTTGCGCGAGGAATTTGCCCAGCAATGGCTGGCCGGGAACCGGGGTGTAATCAACGAAGCGCCCATAAGGGAACACGACCGAAGGTGCCGCCGGCTGGTCGAGTTGCTGTTGGAATGACTGCAACGAACGGTGGCTGCCCAGCGCCGCTTCAGCCTCGACAATGGCAAGGTCCAGCGTCACCACGCCGCAGGTGCGCAGGGCTGCGGCCGGTTGGTCGCCGGGCAGGTATTCGTCCACCACCAGGTGCGCGTTGGCGCCGCCAAAGCCAAAGCTGGAAATGCCAATCCGGACAGCCGACTGACGTGCCTCCAGAGGGTGTACCTGCTGGGTGGCGAGTCGCAGGCAGGTGTCGTCGACCTTGGTGCTGGGGCGGTAGCCGGGCTGCGGGGGAATGCCTTTGTGGCGCAGTATCATCAAGGCTTTGGCGAGCGAAGCGCCGCCAGCAGCGGCCAAAGGATGGCCGATGACCGACTTGATCGAACCGATGGTGATTTTCTGGTCGTCCAGACGATGGGGGGCGAAGAAGCTGTTCAGCGAGGCCAACTCCGTCGCATCCCCCAGCGGTGTACCGGTGCCGTGGGTCTCGATGTAGTCCACGTCCCTTGGATCAAGGCCGCGATAGGCGCGTTGGTAGGCCGAGTACTGGGCCTGTTTGCCGGGGGCGAACACCGAGCCCTCGGCGCCGTCGGCGGACATGCCCAAGGCGCGCAGGACGCCCAAGGGACGGCGTTGCGCCGCCAGGGCCTGGGCGACCGGTTCGACCAGGAAGGCCACCGCACATTCGCCCGGCACGATGCCGTCGGCGTCTTGGCCGAAGGCTTCCATCCGTGCCCGCGCGGAAAACGCCGTCAACTGGGAGAAACCGAGGAACAGCGCCGGTGGCAGCACCGTGTTGAGGGCCATGACAATTGCGTTGTCCGCCTGACCGCTGTTGACCAGCGCCTGGGCCATGTCCAAGGCATAGGGGAACGAACTGCACGCCGTGTCCACCGACAGCGCCGGCCCACCCAAGGTAAAGGCCGCGGCCAGCGCCGACACTTGTTCACCCGGTGTAAAGCCCGGTGGTGCATCGCTTTTTCCGGACAGGCCGGTGGCGAAATAACTCTCGTCGCTCCAGGAGGTCGCGACCACCAGCGCGGTGCGTTCGCCGTTCAGTGGCGAGCCTTGTGCGGCCAGTTGGGTGAGCAGCGTCTGGAGCACTTTCTTGCCGATGGCGACCTGCCGTCCTTCGTGCCGTGACGGGATCGAGGCGTCATCAGTCAGGCAGAAAGCGCTGTCCAGGTACGTGCGATCCTTCTCGCCAGCCTTGCTTGAATAGATCGACGCCTTGTCCACTTCCCAACGTGTCGGCATCGATTCGATCGGTGCGATTTGCCCTTGGGCGAGCAACTGCCAGAGCGCCTCCGTTGACGGAGCCCCTGGAAACTCGCCCGCCATCGCGCTGAAGCAAAAATCGCCCGTTGTTGTGACTGCGCCACTCATACCCTGTCTCCTGATCGCAAAATGCTGGGCGACCTGTTCGGTCGCCCGGATTCCTTTCCTGTTGCCGCTGGGGTCAGCTCAGCCTGGCCAGCAGCGACAAGGCGTCCTGGGGCGTGCGGCGGGACATCAGCGCTTCACCGGCAAACTCGCTGGCCGAACACTGCTGCGCCATGGATTGGCAGAGCGCCTCCCGGGCAAAGCCGTTGAGACCCAGTTGGGCGAAGGGTGTCTGGAGATCGAGCGATTGGGCTGCGTCAGGGAGCAACGGCGACAGCGCGCTGAGCAGCAGGTCGACTTCCTGCTCTTGAGTGTCCGTCGGGGCAGGGGACGGCTCTTGGCAAGGTGCCGCTTGTGGCGGGGGAGCGGCCAGGGCGGTTTGAATCAGGGCGATGGTCGCCTGTGGGAACTTGGCGTTGGCCAGCTCGGAACTGTGGGCCTTGAGCTGTGGCCACATGGCGACGACCGACTCAAGGAAATCCAACTGCACCAGCGAATCCAGGCCCAGGCTTTCATAGCTGTGTGTCGGGTCGATCTGCTCGACCGTAAAACCGGTGATCGCCGCGAGTTGCTCCAGTACCCACCCCTGGACGTCCACCGCCGGGGCCTGCGGATCGGCTTCAAGCCGTGCCAGCAAGGCGGTCGGGGTCGGGGCATCGAAGAGCTGCGCGGTGAGGGCTTTCTTTTCCGGGAAGTGCTGGGCCAGTGACTCGAAAATATCCACCAGCCCCAGCGAGTCGATCCCCAGGCTCTCGAACGTCTGATCGAAGTCGATCTGCTGTGCCTGGAAGCCGGTGACCGTGCTGATTTCGGCGCGCAACCATTGCCCGTAGTCGAGTGCCGATGTCTCTACGGCGGCTTCGGCGGCGGGCACCGGAGCCAGTATGTTCGAGTGAGCGGGAACAGGCTCCAGCACCGCAACATTCTGGCTGGCGGACGTTTCGATCCCATGGGCATAAACGCCCTCGAGAACTTGTTGATGTGCATTGAAGTAGTGTGCAGTGACGGATTCGGCCTGTTCCAACACGCGCAGCAATATCGCTTCCTTGGCGATATTGGATTCGCACAATGACTCAATGATCTTTTCGGACAGAGAGAAATAGCTATGGGCTATTCTTCCATTGGACACGATGAATTCCTGCACCACGTCGTTAAGTTGCAAGCGCATAAGGTTCTCCTAACCAAGTCGGTCGATATTTCCATGCAGAAGAAATATCAAAAATCATCGCCCAGGACTGGGCTTTGTTTATATCAATGAAGCAAACCGGCAGTAGCCATAGGGCGACTTAAAGTTGGAGTTCCACTGCGTCGATCTCGCAAGATATTGTTTTGCTGGCCCCCTTGAGTAACCCGGACCGCAGGTTCAGATAAGTCGCCAGTGTTATTGCATCAGCGCCTTGGAAAGCGATGTAGCCGTCAGGGCGAATCAGCATCAACGTGCCTTCCTTGGCGTGGTAGCGCTTGTGCAGTCGCCAATCGGGGTCCAGCAGTGTCGAGTGCCAGGCCGGCAGCCCGGCGCTGCTCAGGGCGTCGATCACGCAATAGGCCTTGATGCCGGGGTAGTCCTTTTCCACCGATTCGGCCAATGCGTAATAGCCCGGCAATAACGGCGAATACTGATCGGCCGCGGTGAAGATCAACAGCGTGAACGTCCCATGGAACAGGTCGATCAAGCGTTTCGTGGGCATCCCTTGCAGTTGCCACAACTCGACATCCGGCGCCAGTTGCCCGGCGCGAGGCGCTGCAGTCTGGAACTCGGGCTTTTTCCCTTTCCTGTTCCAGTTGTCGCGCTGCTTCTTCGTCAGCGATTCCTGGATGTAGTCGCTCTTGCCATAGTGATACTGATGGCCGGAAATCATCGACGGCAACTTGCGCTGGACCTTCTTCCGGTTGCTCAGCAGCGGCAGGACGTGGTCGCGCAGCCAGACCAGGGCGCGCCGTCGGACGGTAATCAGTCCTGTCAGTCGGTGTGCGGTATTTTCGACTTCCAAGGCAACCGGATAACGCTCTTCGTTGTAGCTGTCGAGCAGGGACGGATCCGCCAGGCCTTGATCGACATAAGCGATTTTCCAGGCCAGGTTATAGGCTTCCGAAACCCCCAGGTTCATCCATTGGCCACCGATGGGGCTGCCGATGTGCGCCGAGTCCCCGAGCAGGAACACGGAGCCTTGTTGCATCGATTGCACGCGGCGATGCTGGAAAGAAGCGATGGTGGTCGATGAGATGTTGGACAACGTCATCTTCTGCCCACGTCCTTCGCACAGGCGCTGGAAATTCTCCAGGCTCAAGGACGGTCGCTCGCCTTCGGGTGGCAGGTTGTAGGGCATTTCGATGAACAGCCGGTAGCGGGACTGGGCGCTGATCGGTGCCACGGCCACGTAACCGTCTTGTGCCCCCAGGAAAAACGCGCCCTCGTCCTTGCTGCCGGACCATTGGATATCGGCATCGGCGAGCATGAAGAAGCGGTCGTAGGACGAACCTTCGAAGGTCATGTCCAGGCGTTTTCGGATGTTGCTGCGAGCACCGTCACACGCGGCCACCCAGCGACTGGAGCAGGTTTGCTCGGTGCCGTCGGCACGCTTGAGTGTCATGCGCACCGACCCCGGGAGGTTTTCGATGTCCACCAGTTCGGTGTTCCACTCCACCTCTGCTCCCAGTTCCTTGAGCCGCTCCAGGAGAATCCTTTCGGTTTGCGGCTGTGGCAGGCTCAAGAGCAGGGGATAGGTCGCGTCCAGGTAGGAGAAGTTGTAGTTCAGCACCCGCTTGGCATTCGATTGCACGGAAAACTGGTTGATCGTGAAACCATCGCTGATGGCTTGCTCGGCAACGCCCAGGTCGCGAAAGATTTCCAGGGTCCGGGAATGGATCGCCATTGCCTTGGTCGCGGTCGACGGACCGGCGTTCCTTTCAATGATGCGAAACGCCACGCCCCATTTTTTCAGCATGATTGCCAGGGACAGGCCAATGGGGCCGGCGCCGACGATCATGACGGTCGGGGTGTTGCCAGGGCGCTTGAAATGCTGGGGGGCCAACGTGCTCAGAGTGTTCATCGATCAGTACCAGTTTCTGTAGAAGGGAGAGTTGGCAATGCCGAGCAGGGCATCGTCCCCTGATGAGTCGCCGTAGGCATAAATGTAAAAGTCATCGAGGTTGTCCAGGCAGCCTTTGAGCCGCGTGACTTTCTCTCGCTCCACACAGTTGGTACCGGCTATCGCGCCTGTCAGTTTGTTCTTTGCCGTGGCCAGGCGAGTGCCGCACACATAGTCAAAACCCGCGACCCGGCCCCAGGGGATCAGGTAGTTTTCCGGCGAGTTGCTGACCAGGGCGGTGACGTGCCCCATGGACTGATGCCATTGCAGCCGCCGCAGAGCCTCGGGCCTGAGCCAGCGCGGCAGCTGTTCGCTGATGAAGTACTTGGCATGCTCGCGTTCTTGCTCCACCGACAACCCGCCCAGGTAACAGGCAATGAAGGCCAGGCGTGCTTGCATCAGCGGGGTGATGCCCAGGATCACGCTGAGCATCTTGGGCAGCAGGGGAATGATCCTGAGCCAGAACGAACGGGTGCCTACGATAAAGCGCATGTAGCGCCAGAACGTGTGCCGGTCGGTCAACGTGCCGTCGAAGTCGAAAACGGCCAGTACCGGTTGGGTGCTGTTAGCGTGCATGTGCCTCTTCCTTGAGCGAAATGATCTCGATGGTCTTGGGCAGCTTGAAGCCCGACAGGTAGCGCGAAAGCAGGGTGCCAAGCGCGTTCTGGGTCAGCCCGCCGCGCCCTTCGACGCACAAGTGCAGCACGTTGACTTCCTTGTGGTCCGGGACGATGTAGGCCCTGGCCCGCACCACGTCGGGGTGCTTGAGGGCGATGGATTCGATCTCCACCAGATCGACCATCTGCGCCTTGATCTTCGAGATTCGCAGGCGTTGGCAAAAGAAAAACACGTGCCCATCGTCGTCGCGCCAGACCAGGTCGCCGCTGTGGAACCAGCCGTCGCGAAAGAATCGGGCATTGGCGTCCTCGGTATCGTTGTAGCCGTCGATCACCATCGAGCCGCGGATCAGCAATTCGCCGATGCGCCCGGGTGCCACGTCCTGGCCCTCGGCATCGACGACACGCAGTTCCACGCCGCTGATTGGCTGGCCCATGGCGCCACGGTGAACCGTGCCGGTCGAACTCTGGACAATCACGGGCATGCTCTCGGTCAAGCCATAGCCTTGCAGCACTGGATTGCACCCCAGCAGCGTGCCCAGTTTCTCGGCTTCATCGGCCGGCAGGTGGCTGCCGCCCGAGTAGATCATCAGGTGTGGGTGCAACGGCAATCGTGCGCCCCTGCGTTTGGCCAGCCGCGTATTGAAGTAGCGGATGACGTCCGGCACCAGGCAGGCAAAGGTCACCTGATGCTCGGACAGGACTTCTGCCAGGTCCCGGTTGAGCAGGGTGTTGGTCATCAGCAGGGTCGCGCCCACGCTCAGGGGAAACACCATCATCACGGACAGGCCGAAGATGGCATACAGCGGCAGCGTCACCAGGTGCACGGAGCCGACGCCTTGCCGGTGAAAGTGTTCGTGCAGCCCATCGCTCGATTGCGTCAGGTCGAGGTAGCGGTGAGAAACAGTCAGGGGCCTGCCGATGCCTCGATAGGTGAACTGTATCGAGACGATCGGATTGCCTTCGGGCAACAACAGGGGTTCCAGTTGCCGAGGAAGTCCAGAGGCGGCCGTTGCATTGGCGGGCAGGGGCGATGACGGTTCGCTCCCGCCGTCCAGCACCAGGGAATGCCTGACGCCGTTGTCGGGCTGGAATACCTCGTTGTGTTGCACCCAAAGCGTTTCGGTCGTGACCACCAGGGTCGGCCTGGCGAGGCTGACCACGCTGTTCAGTTCGAAAGAGGTCAACTTGTAGTTGAGGATAACCGGAATGGCACCCCGCCCGATGATTGCCAGGTAGTAAGCGATGAACGCCACCCCGTTGGGCAGCACCAGCGCTACTTTATCGCCTGGCAATACACCAAGTGCCGTCAGGGCGCCGTTGCAGGCTTCGGCTTTGCTTCGCAGCTCGCGGTAACTGACGGTATCTTCTTCGGTGTCCAAGTGCCGGATAGCAACTTGCTCGGGGAACGATTCCGAAAAACCGACAAAACGATGCAGAAAACCTTCTTTATATGAAAGGCTTTTCATTTACCAACCTCTTTCAATCCTTGGATATGGGGTGCGTCAAAAAAAGTACTACAGAGGCAGGCTTTATGTGAAAGGCCTCAATTAAGCGTCTGTGTAGTTGTTGTTCCGATACCAGTCCAAGGTATCGGTCAGGGTTTCAGCCACGGGGCGGAACTGGCATTCCAACTCCCTTGAACTTTTGTGGTGGCTGAAATGAGTGCGGTCTTGTTCTTGCGCCATGAGCTTGACCGTGGAAGTACTGATGAGTACCGGTTTCTTGGTAATCCGGTAATAGCCTTCATAGATAAGCGCGATGAGCCGCAGCATGAACAACGGCACTTTTCGTTCCGGGGCTTTTACACCACTGACACTGGACAGCGCCTGGAAAATGCTCTTCATGTCCATATGATTGCCGGCGGCGAGGTAACGCTCTCCGGACCTGCCGCGGGTGATGGCCGCGATTTGATGTTCGGCGACATCCCGGGCATCGACGACGGAAAAGCTTCCGGGGAGTACGCCGGGCAGTTTTTGTCCGACAAAATCCAACAGGAACTGTCCTGACGAGGTCGGACCGATATCCCCCGGGCCGAACATCCACCCTGGCAATACCATGGCAATGAACATGTCCGGGTGCTGTGCAAGGAATTGCTGCACCTTCTGTTCGGACAATATTTTGCTCAAGTAATAATCGTCCGCCTCCCGTTCACTGCGAGACATGGTCTCATCGATCACTTGATCTTTATTGCCCTTTAACACGGCAATGGAAGAGGTGTGGACGGCGCGACGGATTCCGGCGTCATAGGCGGCTTGCAACAAACGCTCGGTGCCGGTCACATTCGTGTCATAGAGTTTTTGCCAGTGCTTCCCGCCTTTGTAGCTGTCGCGGAAATAGGCGGCCGTATGAAACAAGGCATCGCACCCCTGCAGGGCATGGCTGAAGGCATCGACATTGAGCATGTCGCCTTCGACCCATTCCACGGGCAGGCCGCCGAACTGTTTCTTGGCTTTTTCGGCGGAACGAACCAGTGCTTTTACTTTGATGTTTCGTTTTAACAGCGCACGAACGACATTATTCCCGAGCAGGCCAGTAGCGCCTGTAACGAAGGCATATTCCATTAAAATACCGCTCCTGTGAGGTGACCTGCCATTGCATCGAAACCGGTGTCACTGACTCGATGCCCTGATCAGGCGTTGGGCTCCACCAACGGCGCAATTAAAAACCATTCGGTATCTGAAAATCAAGTGGTATTTCGCAATGAGCGCGAATCGATGGCTCTGCACCGGCCCTCGCGCGGATTTTTCCACGCTGCGGTGTGGCAGGGAGTACCGGGAAGTCAGGAGGCGGGGGCGATCCAGCGGTTCTGGGAGCGAACCTCGACGGTATGTATTCAGCTGTTCCGAGTGAAAAAAAGGTGACTGCATAGTCTATCTAGCATCTTGTCAGGCTGTCCCGGTTACATGGCACATACATCGCGCTGGATGAAAGTTAAAATGTAAATGATTGAACGGGCCGCGTATAAGATATGATGACGAGAAATGGGTTCACTACTGTGAGTAATCGCTTCGTCGCATTCAGTTACAGGTGCATATTTTGACTGGCCAAAGGAGCCGAGGGCGTGATTAAAAAGAGACTAGGTCGAGAAGAGAGCCAGCAAGTAACAAGAGACAAATTATTTGACACTGCCACTGAGCTGATGATCAGCAAAGGCTTTCATGCCGCGAGCGTCAACGTTATAGCCGAGGAGGCCGGCTTCTCCAAAGGCGCCTTCTTTTCCAATTTCTCCAGTAAATCGGACTTGCTTCTGCAACTGACTCAACGCTTCAAGCGCGTTGAAATCGATCGATTGAGTACGACCCTGACGTCGGGGTATTCGTCGGAGCAATTGAGCCACGGTTTGAATGCCTATATCGATACCCTGAAGAACAATACCCGCTGCGCGATCCTCGATGCCGAGTTGCAACTGATTGCCCTGCGCGATGAAGAGTTCTCACAGCATTACTACGACTTGCATGAGGAAAACAGCGAGGCCTTGGGCAAGTTGATCACCATCATATTCAACCATGCCGGCAAGAAACCACCCCTTGACTATGCCGCGCTGGCGAAGACCTTCACAGCCTTGGCCGAAGGCTTGATATTGCAAGGCCATAAAGATCCGGCGATTGAAATAAAGCTGGTGCTCAATTCACTCATTCAGACCGCAGAACCTCTGTAGTCTCCGTCATTATTCCTGACTGGCCAGCCACTGGCGTCCGGCATTGGGTTCGCTTAATACCGCTGCCCGGATCAACGGCTCCATGAATCGATGTTGGCGGTGCAGCCGTCACCGTCATCGCGAGCCAACGCCCTCGCCACCGTTTTTTCGACTGCCCTGAGTGAGCAGCGTTGCCCAATGACGGGTACTTGTCGGGCATCGGCGAAGCATGGCCGCTAAAGCCCCCTTTCTGGCCTCGCATAACCTCAACGACGCAGTAGCGCTGCCGTAACGTGCACCTGACTGCGCACGCGGAGGGGCGTCCTGATGAACCGTAGAACCTTTATGCTCGGCATCGCCGGAGTGGGGGCGTTGATGGCTGGGGCGGGGGCGCTATTGCGTCCGAGCGACCGGGGCAGTCCCTACAATGAGTACTTCCGCGCGCTGAACCAGGAGCTGAAGGCCCGAGGGCCGATGCGGCCCGTGATGTTGATCGACCTGGGCCTGCTCGATCACAACATCAATGTGGTCATGCAATCGATCAAGCGGGGCGGTAAGCACCTGCGTCTGGTGGAGAAATCCCTGCCCTCGCCAGGGTTGTTGGCGTACATCGCCAAGCGCACCGATACCCGGCGACTGATGTCGTTTCACCAGCCGTTCCTCAACCACGATGCGGTGACTTTCCCCGAGTCTGACATCTTGCTCGGCAAGCCATTGCCGGTACGCTCCGCCGAGTTGTTCTACCAGACCCACAAGGGCACCTTCGACCCGTCCAGGCAACTGCAATGGCTGCTCGACACCCCGCAACGGCTGATGGAGTACCGTGCATTGGCGCAGGGGCTGGGCATCCGGATGCGGGTCAATATCGAGTTGGATGTCGGCCTGCATCGCGGCGGCGTCGCTGACCTCGGGGGGCTCGCCGAGATGCTGAAGCTGATCAGCGCCCACCCGCAACATCTCGAATTTTCCGGCTTCATGGGGTACGACCCGTTTGTCGGCATGGGCGTGCCTCGGGTCCTCGGTTCGTCCCAGGCACTGTTCGACCAGGTGATGCTCATTTACAACGGCCACGTGAACTACGTACGTGAGCATTTCCCGGCGCTTTGGCACGACGGGCTCACACTCAATACCGCTGGCAGCCCCAGTTACGGCATGCATGAGCAGGAACGTTTGAGCAGCGAAGTCTCGGTGGGAACGGCGTTTCTCAAGCCCACCCATTACGACCTGCCATCCCTGGCCGAGCATGTGCCGGCCGCCTTTATCGCAACGCCCGTGTTGAAGAGCACCGGCGCCGTCAATTTTCCCGCCCTGGATGGCAAGTCCCGATTGTTCTCCTGGTGGAACCCGAACCAGCGCGGGACGTTTTTCATCTACGGCGGCAACTGGATGGCCGAGTTCGAGTCCCCCACGGGGCTGCAAAGTAACGAACTCTATGGGCGCAGTTCCAACCAGGAAATGGTCAATGGTTCACCCGCCGTAGGGCTGAACGTGGGGGACCAAGTGTTTCTACGGCCGACCCAGACTGAGTCCGTGCTGCTGCAATTTGGCGATTTGCTGGCCGTGCGCGGAGGGAAGATCGTCGAAACCTGGCCGGTGTATTGACTGGTCGCTGGCCTAGACCCGCCATGGTGCTTGGCCGGCAAAGCGGTTGCTCAAAGCCGACCCCGCAACACAAACAGCACCAGCGCGACCAGGCAGGCCGTCGCCTGGATCCCACCCAGGGTCGTGATCGGCGCGAAGCTCAAGACCGAGGCCAACCAGGTAGTCAGCGCAGCCGCGCCCATGGAGATAAAACCCAGCAACGCCGACGCCATCCCGGCTTCCTTGCCGAAAGGGCCCATGGTGATTGCCGTGCCCAGCGGATTGGCCAGGCCCATGCCCCAAAGGAACGTGACCATCGAGAGGGCATACCACCACAGGCCAGGCACGGCCGGGCCAACCAGAAGCAGGCCGCCGCCGGTCATGGCGCAGGCAATGCCCAGGAGCGTGACGATTCGGGCGCCATGACGATGGGCCAGGCGCGGAGCCGCCATGCCGGCTGCAAACACGACGAACACCGTGGAGGCGAAATACAGGCCGGTCTGCACCGACGTCAGGCCGAAGCCCTGCATCAGGATGGCAGGTGCCGCCCCGAACGAAGCGAACAGGCCGCTCAGCAGCAGGCCCATGGACAGGGCGGGGAGAATGAAGCGCCTATCCAGTAGCAATTGGCGATAGGCGAGCACCACGCTCTTGGCCGAGTGCGGGGCCCGGCGATCGGCGGGATGGGTTTCTCCGAGGTCGCGTACGTAGAAAAACGCCAATACAACGGCGGCCAGCCCCACCAGGATGAAAATGGCGCGCCAGCCGAGCGTGACGGCCAGTACGCTACCGGCCAACGGCGAAAAACCCGGTGCCGCGGCGGTGGCGATCATTGTCAGCGACAGGGCGCGGGCGAGCGTCTCGCCTTCGAACAGGTCCCGGGCGATGGCACGCGACAGCACCGAGGCCGCGCACACGCCAAGCGCTTGCACGACGCGCCCGGCGATGAGGATATCGAGCGTGCTGGCAAAGCCGGCGATGACGGTGCCGACCACGAACACCGAGAGGCCGCCCAACACCAGTTTCTGGCGCCCGTAGCGGTCGGCCAGTGGCCCGACCACCAGTTGGCCCAAGGCGAACGTGATGAAGAAGCTGGAGAGCGTCAGGCCGAGCTCGCGGGCGGTCACACCCAGGTCTTCACCAATCGCCGCAAACGCCGGGAGGATGATATTGGTGGACAGCATGCTGATCGCCGCCAGGCCTGCGAGCAGTGCCACGATTTTGCCGGTCAACGGTTGGGGGCGGGTGTGGGGTTGCGCGCTGGCAATCGCCACCGAAGTTCGGGCTTCCATACATCCTCTCCTGCGCTGGGTTGACGGCAAAGACGTTGATACCCAATACCGCGACGGTGGCTGTGGCCTTGTCGCGGCGGCATTGGCGTTCACATGATGATCGTAATATTTTGCCAAATATGATGATCGTCATCTCTGACGTCAAGCTAAATATCAGGAGGGGCAGGTCAGATTCGAGGTTGGGTGATAAGGGGGTACTGGACCCCCTCGCCAGCTTCAATGGCGGCGTGTCGACTACTTGTAATGTTGCTCGAATACCGCCAACTGCTCTGGCTTGATCAGCTGAAAAGGCACCCAGACGTCCGTTTCCACCGGCTCTCCCTTGATCATCTTGAGTGCTGCCTGTACCGCGCTGGTCGCCTGAGCCTTGGGGTCCTGGAATACCGAGGCGACCAGCATTCCGCGTTTGATCGCCGCCAAGCCGTCAGGCAAGCCGTCGATGCCGACAATCGCAATCTCGCCCTTGGCTTTGCCGGCTTGCTGCAAGGCCATGGCCGCACCGATGGCCATCTCGTCGTTGTTGGCGACGATGGCGTCGAAACGGCTGCCTGCCAGCAACCAGTTACTGGTCAGGTCCATCCCTTTGTTGCGTTGCCACTCGGCGCTTTGCTGCTCGACGATCTTGATTCCGGGATAGTCCTTGAGCACCTGTTTGACGCCTTCGGTGCGGTCGTGGGTGGCATTTTGCGCCAGGTCACCCATGATGATCGCCAGGTTGCCCTTGCCTCCGAGCTTTTCGGCCAGGTAACGCATTTGCAGCTGTCCGGCCTCAATGTCATTGGACGCCACGGTGACGACGCCTTTGGGCAAGGTGCGTTCGTCCGGGTGACGGTTGACGTAGACCAGCGGGGTCTTGGCGTCGACCGCGGCGCGGGTGATGTTGGCCGTGGCGGAGGTGTCCACCGGCAGGACGATGACCGCATCCACTTGCTGGTTGATAAAGCCCTGGACCTGGTTGAGTTGGCGCACGACATCACCTTGGGCGTCCTCGAACTGGATCTGCACGTTTTCCTTTTTCGCGGCCTCGTCCAGGCCGTTACGCACGTAGGTCATGAAGTTGTCGTCGACCCTGGCGATGCTGACGCCGATGCGATAGTCGGCAGTGGCCCATTGGCTGAACAGCAACAGCAGGGTGGCGAAAAGCAGTGTGCAACGACGCATGAGGGTTTTCCTTTTGTTGTTATGAGTTGAAACGTCACCAAGAGATGAAATCTTCCGCGCAGGTTGAGTTCATCGCGGCCTTATCCATCCAGCGTGAAGGCCTGCCGGAAACGCTCAAGCGCGACTTCGCTGTCACCGCTGGCCCAGCCTTCGAGACCGACGACACCGCTGTATCCCATGGCGAACAAGGCCCTGGCAATGGCGGGGTAATGAATTTCACCGGTACCCGGCTCCCTGCGCCCCGGGACGTCGGCGACCTGGATTTCGCCGATGGCGCTGCCGGCGCGCTGGATCAATTCGATCAGGTTTCCTTCGCCGATCTGGGCGTGATAGAGGTCCAGGTTCATCTTCAGGTGCGGGCTGCCTACGGCCTCGATCAGTGCCAAGGTATCGTCAGCGCGAGCGAAAGGCGTGCCCGGGTGGTCGACGTCGGTGTTGAGGTTTTCCAGCAGGAACACCCGACCCGCGTCCTCCCCCAGACGGGCGATTTTTTCCAGCGTCTTGCAGGCGCTCAACCACATGCGGCCGGTGGCCTGGGCCACGGGTTTGAGCGGCAGCCCCTGATCCCCCAGGCCGGTGCCGTGCAGGTTCAGGCTTGGGCAGCCCAGTTGAGCGGCGACGGCCAAGGATTCCTGGGCGCTGTCGAGCAGCTGTCGGATGTCGTCGGGGTCGGTCAGGTTGCCCGACAGGTAGCCGGTCATGGAGGTGAAGTCCGCGCCGGTCGCCACGAGGGCCTGGATATCCTTGGTCGCCCAGTTCCATATCTCGACGCTGAAGCCCAGCCCATGGATGCGTTTGACCCGTTCGGTAAAGGGCAGGTCGAGGAAGACCATCTCGGCGCTGATCGCCAGTTTGAACGGTATGAAGCTCATGAAAGCGCTCCTTGCACACGCACCGTCTTGCCTTGCTGGAAGGACTCGATGCACGCACGGGCGATGGCCAGGGCTGCCCGGGCGTCTTCACCGCTGGCCAGCGGTTTTTCACCGCTGCGCACGCAATTGACGAAGTGGTTGAGCTCGGCCACATAGGCATCGCGCAACAAATCGGTGTCCATGCGCTGGGTGTCGGCCTGGACTCCATTGGCCAGGTACCGCAGCAAGTCGCAGTCGTTGACATTGCCCATGGTCAGCATGCCAGCGCTGCCGAACACTTCGCCGCGGACATCGTAGCCATAGACGGCCTGGAAATTGGCCTCGGCCGTGGCGATGGCGCCATTGTCGAAACGGATCGTGACCACTGCCGTGTCGAGAAAGCCCTTGTTCTTGTAGGTCGGTGCGATCAGGGCATCGGCCATCACAAAGACTTCAATCGCCTCGGCACCCGGGTTCAGGTAGCGCAGGGTGTCGAAGTCATGGATCAGGGTTTCCAGGAAGATCACCCATTGCGGTGACGCGGCCGGGTTGTTGAGCGCCGGGTCGCGGGTCAGCGAGCGCAGCAATTGTGGCGTGCCGATCCGACCGGCAATCACATCCAGATGAGCGGTGCGAAAGCTTTTGGCGAAGCGTCGGTTGAAGCCGACTTGTAGCGTCACCCGTGCATCGGCAGCGGCGGCGATGGCACGGTCGGCTTCGTCCAGGGTGATGGCCATGGGTTTTTCACAGAACACCCCTTTGCCGGCGCGGGCCGCACTGATCACCAGTTCGGCATGGCTGCGTGCCGGGGCGGCAATCAGCACGGCGTCGATGTCCGGGTCATCCAGCAGTTGTTGTGGATCGGTATAGACCTTCTGCACCCCCAGCTCTGCCGCCAGGCGTGCGGCTTGGCCCGGGGTGGGATCGGCGATGGCTGCGAGGCACGCGCCAGGGATGTGTCGGGCGGCGGTCAGGCCGTGAAAGCTGCCCATGCGGCCGGCGCCGATGAGGCCCAGGTGGAGGGTCTTGGATGTGCTCATGCATTGACTCCCGTTATTGTTTTAAATGACGCGGCGATAGGAATGTCCTCGTCTGTTCAAGCAGGGAGCAAGCGCTGTGCCAATCTATAAGATATTGATATTTAAAGGTTTTATTTTATTTATGTTCGAAAGAGTGTTCATTTTAATGACATGTCTACACTGACATGTTTAATACATGAACATAGGGTCGGATAATGAACCCGCAACCTGTAGCGTTGAGCGCCGAAGACCGTGATTACCTCACCACCCTGGGCCCTGCATCGTTGAACGGAGGGCCAAGCTCTACGCTGGATGAGGCTTGGCGAGCGTGTTTGCAGGGGACGATCGATCGCCCCAGCGGAATCAGGCAGGTGATCTGGGAATCCTGGTTGCGCAGCGTCAATGCCAGCCTCGATCCGGCAGACGGCGAGTACCGTTTTGTCGCGCCTGCCGATCTGACCGCGACGCTGGCGGCCAATCGGTTGCTGATCGCCGCAGCGGCGCAAGTCATGCACGGTTTGCTTGCCTACAATCCCAGGGGGCATATCAATCTGACGGATGCCGAAGGCACGACGTTGTACTTCTGTGGCCTGGACCTCACCCCTATAGGCAGTCGGCTGTTGGAGTCGGTGCAGGGCACCAATTGCACCGGCCTGGCGATCGTCGAAGACCGTTTGGTGTATGTACTGGCCGAGGAAAACTTCGGGCTTGGCCTGCGCCAGCGCCGCATGCATTGCGCCGCCGCGCCAATCCGCGACGCCCAGGGCCGGACGCTGGGCATGTTGACCTTGACGGCAGAGCCGGGCTGGTTTCATTTCCATACGCTGGGCACCGTCCAGGCCGCGGCCGAGGCCGTCTCCAGGCAGATGACGCTGCAAGCCTTGCTGGAGGAGCAACAGACCGTCCTCGAAGTGCTCAACGAGGGCTTGGTGGTATTGGATGAGCGGGGCTGCATCAAGGCGCTCAACCAGTACGCCCGCCAGTTGTTCCGCGTGGGCCATGACCTGCTCGGCAGTCCCTTCAAGAGCCTTGGACAGAGCGAGTTGGGCGACGCGGTGCTGCTCGGGGGCGGGGATGGGGTGCGGGACCTGGACTGCACCTTTGAACTGTACGACCGCAGCCATCTGGCCTGCCTGGTGTCCGTCTGCCCGTTGGCGCAGGGCGGGCGGATCGTGTCGTTGCGCGAGAACCGACGCATCCGCGAGATCACCCGGCGGATCATCGGCACCCAGGCCAGCTACACCTTCGAGACCATCCTGGGCCGCTCACGGGCCATTCAGGATGCGCTGCACCTGGCGCGGATTGCCAGTCGCAGTGATTCGACCACGCTGATCCTCGGTGAGAGCGGCACGGGCAAGGAACTGTTCGCCCAGGCCATCCATAACGCCAGCGACCGTTGTGGCGGGCCTTTCGTGGCGGTCAATTGCGGAGCCATTCCCCGTGACCTGGTGCAGAGCGAGTTGTTCGGCCATGTCGAAGGCGCTTTCACCGGGTCGGCTCGCGGCGGGTCGGCAGGCAAGTTCGAATTGGCCGATGGCGGCACGATCTTCCTCGACGAGATCGGCGACATGTCCTTCGATGCCCAAGTCAGCTTGCTGCGCGTCCTGCAGGAAGGCGAGGTAACGCGGGTAGGGGCGAAAAAATCGTTGCGGGTCAATGTGCGTATCATCGCCGCGACCCACCGTAACCTGAGCCAGGCGGTAGCCGAAGGCGCCTTTCGCGAAGACCTTTACTACCGGCTCAACGTGCTGAACCTGACAGTGCCACCCCTGCGGATGCGCCGCGAAGACGTGTCGTTGCTGGCGCGGCATTTTCTCGCGCGTTGTGCCCGGTCGCTGCGCAAGACGATGCAGGACCTGTCGCCAGGGGCGCTGGACATGCTGGGTGCCTATCACTGGCCGGGCAATGTCCGCGAGCTGGAAAACGTCATCGAGCGGGCAACCAACCTGGCGATGACCGAACTGATCCAACCGAGCGACCTTGCGCTGGAAATCAGGCAGCGAGGGCGGGCCGCGACGTGGGCCAGTGTGCCCGGGGCGGGGACGGCTCCAGACCTGGGCACCCATGAAATGAATGCGATCATCGCCGCCCTCAAGGATACGCGCGGAAACATCCGCCTGGCTGCGCAGCGGTTGAACGTGTCGCGCGGTGGGTTGTACAACAAAATGAATCGATTCGGGCTCAAGATCGAGGCGTTCCGTTCGGGGTTGGATTGACCCGGCTGTCGCCAATGTCTAGTTTGCCCAGCCCTTGCTCGCTTCAATGGCGCAGCGTTTGAGCCTCGTTCCAGGAGTGATCGGGAAGGGGGCGCCGCGCCCCAGGTGTAGGCGCTGTGGCGTTGGGTCGCGGTCAGCCTGCTAGGCGCTTCGATCAGCCTCGCCGCGCTGGTGCTGTGGAGGCGCTCGTCTCATTGCGGCCACTGTTCCAGCAGGATCGAGACAAACTTCTCCGCGGCCGGGGAGAGTGATGCGCCCCGGCGGTAGACCAGGCCCAGCGAGCGATTGACCACCGGCTCGATCAGCGGCACGCTGACCAGGGTTGGATGATCCCCGGCCGGCATTGCCAGGCTGGGCATCGCCGACACGCCCAGGCCCGCTTCGACCAGTCCCAGCGACGTAGACAGGTGCTGCACTTCGTAGAACCACTGTGGGCGCCAACTCAGGCCCGACAGTGCGTGGTCCAGCAACATGCGGTTGCCGCTCAGGCGACCGACCCCGATCAGTCGATAATCGCTGAGTTCCGACCAGGTGACCGCACTGCGCTCAGCCAACTCATGGTCGCGTCGGCAGGCCAGCACAAAAGGCTCGTTGACCAGGGGCACGAACTCGATGTCCGGGTGCTGGCCGCTCATCATGTTGATGCCGAAGTCGGCTTCGCCACGCAATACCGCTTCGAGCCCTTCGTTGGCGCTGAGGTCGAGCAGGCGGATGCGGATTTTCGGGTAGCGTTCATTGTAGAGGCGGATCACCGAAGGCAGGAAATAGAACGCCGCCGTGGGAATACACGCCAGGGTCACCCGACCGATCTGTCGCTCCGCCAGCTCGCGGATGTTGAGAATCGAGTCGTCGAAATCATCCAGCAGGCGCCGCGCCTTGGGCAGGAAATCACGGCCGACACTCGTCAGGCTGACCTTGCGAGTCGTGCGATCGAGCAACGCGGTGCCCAGGCCTTCCTCGAGTTTTTTCATCCTTCGGCTCAGGGCCGGTTGCGACAGATGCAGTGCATCGGCGGCCTCGTGGAAACTGCCGAGTTCGGCGATTTTCACGAAAGATCGTATGTCCTGGAGTTCATATTCCATGTGTTACCTCACCGGGGAAGGGGCCGTGCGCGATGACAATTAGCGTAAAGTAATTCATTTGTGAAACGCAATAATCGCTCTGATCTTTGCATTGGAAACACTTTTCAATCCCTGCCACTCTTGTTTCCAGAGCATCAATTATTCAGATTGATCAACAAGAGTTAGTGAACATGCAGCGAATTCCTTGTGTGCTAATGCGCGGCGGTACGTCCAAAGGCCCGGTATTTCTCGCCTGGGATTTGCCGGTCGCCATCGCTGAACGTGATGAGCTGCTGCTCAACCTGATGGGCTCCGGCCATGAGTTGGAAATCGACGGCATCGGTGGCGGCAGTCCACAAACCAGCAAAGTGGCGATCGTCAGCCCATCGCTGCACCCTGACGCGGATGTCGATTATTTGTTTGTTCAGGTGATGGTTTCCCAGCGTCGGGTCGACACCGCCCCCAATTGCGGCAACATGCTCTGCGCCGTCGGCCCGTTCGCTATCGAGCAGGGACTGGTCAAGTCTTCCGGCGACCTGACCCGGGTGCGTATTCGCAACCTCAATACCGGGACCTTCGTGAATTCCGAAGTGCAGACCCCGGAAGGCAAAGTCAGCTATGAAGGTGACACCGCCATCGATGGCGTGCCCGGTACAGCGGCTCCGGTGCAACTGACCTTTCTCGATGCGGCGGGCAGCAAGACAGGGAAACTCTTTCCCACCGGACAACCCCAGGACCTGATCGACGGCATCCCGGTGACCTGCATCGACATGGCGATGCCTATGGTGATCGTTCAAGCCAGTCTGCTTGGCAAGCGCGGCGATGAAAGCCCCGCCGAGCTGGACGCCGATAAAGCCTTCCTGCAGCGCCTGGAATCCCTGCGCCTGAAAGCCGGCCTGGCCATGGGCTTGGGTGATGTCAGTGACAAAGTCATTCCCAAACCGGTGCTGGTGTCTCCGGCCAAGTCTGGCGGGACGGTCCAGGTGCGTTATTTCATGCCGCACAACTGTCACCGCGCCCTGGCAATCACCGGCTCCATAGGCTTGGCCACCGCGTGTGTGACCGAAGGCAGCGTCGTTGCACAGTTGCTTCGCACCGTCAGCGAGCCGCGCTTGCAACAGGTTCGGATTGAGCACCCAAGTGGCGGTATCGATGTCGTACTGTCCTACAGCGGTGAAAAGGGTGAGACCATCCGGGCCTCGGTGGTGCGTACCGCGCGCCGGCTTTTCTCAGGTTACGTCTACGCCACGGCGTCCCAACGGTTGGCCGGATAGCCTAGGCAGCCAGGGTCTTTTGCATCAGAACAATTCTAAAAATGGGTGATGCCATGAAAGTTGTTAAATCGCTCTACTTCCAGATCATCTGCGCTGTGCTGCTGGGCGTGGTCGTCGGGCATTTCTGGTCGCAACAGGCGATTGCCTTGAAGCCGCTGGGTGATGCCTTCATCAAGCTGATCAAGATGATGATCGCGCCGGTGGTGTTCTGCACCATTGTCACCGGCATCGCCGGCATGAACGACAAGCGCTCGCTGGGGCGTTTGTTGAGCAAGACCATGCTGTTGTTCCTGGCGCTGACGGTGATCAGCCTGATCATCGGCCTGGTGTCGGTCTACCTGTTCAAGCCCGGCGCGGGCATGAACATCGACCCGACCCAGTTGAGCACCCAAGGACTGTCGCAGTACACCGAATCCGCCGCGAAACTGAGTGTGGTGGACTTCTTCATGCACATCATTCCCGACACCTTCATCGGCGCTTTCAATAAAGGCGAGGTGCTGCCGGTGCTGTTTATCGCCGTGCTCTGCGGTTTCGCCCTGTCGTCCTTGGGCGAGCGCGGCAAGCCTGTGCTGGAGGTACTGGAGTCAGCTTCGCACATGGTGTTCAAGATTTTTTCCTACCTGATGCGTTTCGCTCCGATTGGTGCTTTCGGGGCCTTGGCCTTCACGGTGGGGCAGTACGGCATCACGTCGCTGGGCTCGCTGGCCAAGCTGATCATGACCTTGTATATCGCCTGCGCGTTCTTCGTCTTCGTGGTGCTGGGCAGCATTTGCCGAGCACACGGCTTCAGCCTCTGGAAGCTGCTGCGTTATCTGCGTGAAGAATTCCTGGTGGTGCTGGGGACGTCCTCGACCGAACCGGTGATGCCGCGGATGTTGGAAAAGCTCCAGGCCCTGGGGTGCAAGAAAGGGGTAGTGGGGCTGGTGCTGCCAACCGGTTACTCGTTCAACCTCGACGGCACGGCGATCTACCTGTCCCTGGCGGCGATCTTCATTGCCCAGGCCTGCAACATCGACCTGACGCTGACCCAGGTCATCACCATGCTGGCGATCATGTTGCTGTCGTCAAAGGGGGCCGCGGGTGTGACCGGCAGTGGGTTTGTCGCCCTGGCCTCGACCTTGACGGTTATCCACGACATTCCCCTGGCGGGCCTGGCCCTGTTGATCGGGATCGACCGGTTCATGTCCGAAGCGCGGGCGTTGACCAGCCTGGCGAGCAACGCCGTTGCGACCGTGGTGATCTCTCTTTCGGAGAATGCCTGCGACCGAGAAGTCCTGTTGCGGACCCTGGATGGCAAAACCGCCCTGACGCAGACCCCGGCAACGGACTCAGCCTGGGACGACACGAAGGTCGCCAAACACATCTAGCCGCTCGCGGCTGACTCGACGGCACCGCATCCGCTCATTCACTACCTGCGCCAGGCACTTTTGCGTGTTGCCTGGCGGGTTGGGGGGCGTGCGCCTGAATGTCAGCCAAGCTACTCATAACAACAAGAGAACTGACATATGCTCGCTTTACTTGGCTTGGCCATGGTGGTGGTCTTCACCTTCCTGATAATGACCAAACGGCTGTCACCGATCGTCGCCCTGACGGTGGTGCCGATCGTCTTTGCCGTGCTCGGCGGCTTTGGCGGAACCACTGGCAAGATGATGCTGGACGGCCTGAAAATGGTCGCGCCGTCGGCGGCACTGCTGTTGTTCGCGATCCTGTTTTTCGGCCTGATGATCGACGCCGGTCTGTTCGACCCGTTGATCCGCAAGATCCTCAAGCGGGTCAATGGAGACCCGATGAAGATCGCCGTGGGCACTGCGCTGCTGTCGCTGTTGGTGGCGCTGGACGGTGACGGCACGACGACGTACATGATCACCTGCGCCGCGATGCTGCCGCTGTATAAACGCATCGGCATGAATCCGATGATCCTGGCGACTGTTTCCATGCTCTCCCTGAGCATCATGAGCGGCATGACCCCTTGGGGCGGCCCGGCGACCCGTGCGATCGCGGCGCTGGGCCTGGATGCCGGCGAATACTTCGTGCCGTTGCTGCCGACCATGATCGGGGGGGCCGCATGGGTGGTGTTCACGGCGTTCCTGTTGGGCCGTGCCGAGCGCAAGCGCATCGGCAACGTCCAACTGCAGAGCGGTGGCGGTGACTGCTACATCAACGCGATCATGGAGGACACGCCGCACAAGCGTCCGAAACTGGCCTATGTCAACTTGCTGCTGGTGGTCGCGGTGATGGTTGCGCTGGTGATGGGGCTCATGCACTCGGCGATCCTGTTCCTGATCGGTTTCGTCCTGGCGCTGATGATCAACTATCCCCAACTGGATATTCAGAAGGAACGCATTCTCGCCCACTCGGGCAACGCCATGACCGTGGTCCTGCTGGTATTTGCCGCGGGCATCTTCGCCGGGATTTTCTCCGGGACCAAAATGGTCGATGCGTTGGCACAAACGCTGGTCGACTGGATTCCACCGTCCTGGGGCCATCTGTTCCCGCTGGTGGTGGCGATTACCAGCATGCCGTTGACCTTCGTATTGTCCAACGATGCCTATTACTTCGGTGTCGTGCCGATCCTGGCCAACGCCGCTGCCGCCTACGGGATTGATCCGGTCGAAATTGCCCGGGCCTCCATTCTCGGCCAGCCGGTGCACTTGATGAGCCCACTGGTGGCCTCGACCCTGTTGCTGGTGGGCATGGTCGACCGCGACCTGGGCGACTTCCAGAAAGCCACCGTCAAATGGGCGGTGCTCACATCCCTGGTGATCACCGCACTGGCCCTGCTGACCGGGGCGCTGACGCTGTTTTCCTGATTCACCCGACACGCCTTAGCTTCCTGCCCGACACGCCTGCGCAAGCGAGTGTGCGCTGGCTTGCACGCCAAATAACAACAACGAGTAGCTCGACATGACCACTTTGCTTACCCGCGGGGCTTTGTTTCCAATCCTTGGGCTGTTGCCCCTGGCCTCGGCCAGCGCCGAAGGTTTCATCGACGACAGCAAGCTGAAGTTGCAACTGCGCAACGTCTACTTCAACGAAAATTTTCGCGACGAGCACGGTATGAGCGCCCGGGCGGCGAGGACTGCCAAAAGCGAGCGCACCGAATGGGCCCAGGGTTTCCTGCTGGACTACCAGTCAGGTTTTACGCCGGGCACCCTTGGCTTCGGGGTCGATGCCCTGGGCCTGCTCGGGGTCAAGCTCGACTCCGGGCGCGGCCGCAGCGGCACCGGCCTGCTGCCGATGCATGACGACGGTCGCGCTGCCGACGAATTCGCCAGCGCGGGCATGACTGCCAAGGCCAGGCTGGCCAAGACCACGCTCAAGTACGGCACCTTGCTGCCCAAGACGCCGGTGCTGGTCTACAACGATGCGCGGCTGTTGCCCCAGACCTACCAAGGCACCCAGATCAGCAGCAATGACATCGATAACCTCACCGTCAGCGGCGGGCACCTGGAGCGTTTCAAGTTGCGGGATTCGAGCGACAGCATGCCCATCGTGCCTGACGGTTACAGCGGCGATAAGTCCGGTGACTTCAACTATGCCGGCGCCGACTACAAGCTGGGCAAGCATGTTCGCCTGAGCTACTTCTATGGCGAACTGGAGAATTTCTATCGACAGAACTTTGTCGGCATCCAGCATGATCTGACCTTGGGCGCCGGGGTGCTGACCAGCGACCTGCGTTACTTCAACAGCGTCGATTCGGGGTCGGCCTACGGCGGCAAGATCGACAACGACATGCTCAGCGGGTCGCTGTCCTACGCCGTCGTCGGCCACACCCTGAGCGCCGGTTACCAGACCCTCGGCGGTGAGGCGGGCCTGCCTTACGTCAGCGGTGCCACGGTGTACTCCTTCAGCAACGCCGGGATCGGCAAGTTCATCGAGGAAGACGAGAAGACCTGGATGCTCGGTTACGGCTACGACTTCGCTCGTCTCGGGGTGCCCGGCCTGACGTTCTCCACCCGCTACCTGAGCGGTAACGACGGCAAGTCCGGCACCACGGTCAAAGAGTGGGAACGTGACGCAGAGATCGCCTATGTGGTGCAACAGGGTACGTTCAAGGGGCTGGGGGTGAAGCTGCGAAACTACGTCTATCGCTCGGACTTTTCCCGTGGTCGTGACAGCAACCGGATCTACGTCACCTACGACATCGCCCTTTGGTAGGGCACTTCTCGCCACCGCTGATGCCTGATCACCACGGTGCAGGCGCCTTGGCGTCGCGCAGCCGGGTGGCCCGGATCGGTTCTTTGCGAGATCATGGCGCGCGCCGTCACACCGTGTGGGTGGTGGATGGCGCAGACCGTCGTCTTGTGTGGCCGCACACCTTGGCGCCTATCACCTTTGGGCAAAGCCCCCGTCGAGGCCGCTGTGGATCTAAACCGAGACCGACGCAACAATCTTTCCCTGGATGGCCTGAATTTTTTCCTCGCCGATGTACGCGATGGGTTGGGGCCTTACCTGGCGATCTACCTGCTGGCGGTGCATCGCTGGGACCCGGCCAGCATTGGCGTGGTGATGACGGTGGCGGCCATGGCCGGGCTCGTCGCCCAGGCGCCCGCCGGCGCGTTGATCGACCGGGTACGCAGCAAGCGCGCCGTGGTGGCCGTCGCGGCCTTGGTGGTGACGCTGGGTTGCCTGGTGCTGCCGTTCACGTCGTCGTTCGGTCTGGTGGCGCTGACCCAGGCCATCGGCGCGGTGGCAGCGTCAGTCTTTGCGCCGGCTATCGCGGCGATATCCCTGGGCATTACCGGCGCCAAGGCCTTTACACGGCGCACGGGGCGCAACGAAACATTCAATCACGCGGGCAATGCCTGCGCCGCGCTGCTGGCGGGCGGGTTCGCCTGGTTGTTCGGTCCCATCGCGGTGTTCTACCTGATGGCCGCCATGGCATTGGCCAGCATCGTGGCGGTCGGTTGTGTGTCCGCCGAGGCCATCGACCATGACGTGGCACGGGGCCTGGAGGCGGGGCAACGGGTTCACGGCCCTGTACCCTCGACGCTGCGGGTCCTGCTGGACAACCGTACGCTGCTGTTGTTCGCCATTTGCTGCGGGCTGTTCCACCTGGCAAACGCGGCGATGCTCCCGCTGGTCAGCCAGAAGCTCGCCCAGGCCAATGTGCACCTGGCCACGCCGCTGACATCGGCTTGTATCGTTGCGGCGCAACTGGTCATGGTGCCGATGGCGTGGCTGGTGGGCATCAAGGCCGATGCCTGGGGCCGCAAGCCGTTGCTGCTGGCCGGCTTTCTGATCTTGCCCATCCGCGGTGTGTTGTACGTGCTCTCGGACGACCCCTACTGGTTGGTGGCCGTGCAACTGCTGGACGGTATCGGTGCCGGGCTGTTTGGCGCGCTGTTTCCCCTGGTGGTCAAGGACCTGACCCAGGGCACGGGGCGGTTCAACGTCAGCCTCGGGGTGTTGTCGACGGTGTTCGGGCTCGGCGCTGCGCTGAGCAACGGCCTGGCCGGCTTCGTGGTGCAAGGGGCGGGCTACAGCGCGGCGTTCCTGACCCTGGCGGCGATTGCCGCGCTGGCGTTCGGCCTGTTGCTGGCGATGCCCGAGACCTTCCGGCCAAGCCGCGTGTCCCAGGCCGACAGTCTTGCGGTGCCCGGCGGTGGGGTCGCCTGAGGCGCGTACCCCGTTCGACCCTGCGCTGTTCAAGCCCGGGCGGGGTCGCTGGCGTGTGCCCGTCGAGACAACTGAAGCAGCAGTCCTGGTTCCGCTCTTGTGGCTGAAAGCGTCCAGCCATGGGCCTGGGTTCAGACAAGCCTTAAGCGAACAGCATTATTGGCCTTTGGCAGGCAGCCCCATCTTCGCCAGCGTCAGCGTCTCATCGGCACGTCCCCAGCCCCCGTCTGCCACCTCTTCGACCAGGACCATGGTGAAGGGACGGACCCCTTCGCCGAAGTATTCGACGAACATTTCCGTGGTGCGATGGATGATCTCTTCCTTGCGGGCGTGGTCCAGGATTCCTTCGGGAAATTTGTAGTTGGCAAATGGCATGGATCGACTCCGTGGGTGTGAGAAAGATTCGACAGGGCCCGTGGCCCCTGGCGCGCATCTTTCTCCTTTCGGCCCGTGGAATAAATCCTTGCGGGTTGGCATCTGCATTCAACATACGTGAACAATCGGCCCCCCGGACTCAGTGCGAATGACGTGGCTCGCCACTGCGGGCGATCACGCGCAAGTGCAACGTGGCCGGCTCCAGGCAGCCTCCGGTGGACAATTGCCCCACCAGTTGCCGGTACAGTTCCTGCCAGGGTGTTTGCGACGGAGGGATGTTCGGTGTCCATTCGAGTCGGCGTCGGGTCATTTCTTCGTCGTCGATCAGCAGGTTCACGGTGCGTGTGTTCAGGTCCACTTTCAGCCGGTCGTTGGTTTGCAGCAACGCCAGGCCGCCACCCACGGCCGCTTCAGGGGACATGTTGAGGATCGATGGGCTCGCCGAGGTGCCGCTCTGACGACCGTCGCCCAGGCAGGGCAGGGAGTCGATGCCTTGTTTGATCAGCGCGGCCGGTGGGGCCATGTTCACCACCTCGGCGCTCCCGGGGTAGCCCACCGTGCCGACACCGCGAATGACCAGGATGCAGCGCTCGTCGATGTCCAACGCCGGATCGTCGATGCGGGCGTGATAATCCTCCGGTCCTTCGAACACGATGGCCCGGGCTTCGAAACTGTTCTCGGCGCCGGGCTCGGAGAGGTAGGTCTTGCGAAACGCTTCGCCCACCACCGACATCTTCATGATCGCGCTGTCGAAAAAATTGCCACTGAGCACGATGAAACCGGCACGGTGCTTGAGCGGGGTGTCGAAGGGATGGATCACATCGGCATTGCTGGTCAGGCGGCTGCCGACGATTTCACCGATGGTCATGCCGCTGACCGTGGCGCAGTCTTCGTGCAGGCGTCCGGCTTTTTGCAGCTCATGCATGACCGAGGGCACGCCGCCGGCCCGATGAAACCCTTCACCCAGGTACTTGCCCGCCGGCATGCAATTGACCAGCAGCGGTACGTCCTCGCCGATCCGTTGCCAGTCATCCAGGCTCAGTTCGACGCCCATGTGTCGGGCGATGGCAATCAGGTGCGGCGGGCAATTGCTCGAAGCGCCCAGGGCGGAGGCGACGGCGATGGCGTTCTCGAAGGCCTGGCGGGTCATGATCTGTGAAGGGCGAATGTCTTGCAGCACCAGTTCGCAGATGCGCTTGCCAGTGGCATAGGCCATTTGTCCGCGCTCGCGATAGGGCGCCGGAATGCTCGCGCAACCGGGCAGCGACATGCCCAGGGCTTCGGCCAGGGCGTTCATCGACAAGGCGGTGCCCATGGTGTTGCAGTGACCCACCGATGGCGATGCCGCAGTGGTCATCTCCATGAAGCCTTCGTAGTCGATCTCGCCTGCGGCCATCAGGTTGCGCGCATGCCAGAGCACGGTGCCGGAGCCGATCAGCTCGCCCTTGTGGTGGCCGTCGAGCATCGGGCCGCCGGACAGGACAATGGCGGGCAGGTCGGTGGTCGCGGCCGCCATGAGGCAGGCGGGCGTGGTCTTGTCGCAACCGGTGGTGAGCACCACGCCGTCCAACGGGTAGCCGTGGAGGATTTCCACCAGCCCCAGGTAGGCCAGGTTGCGATCCAGCGCCGCAGTGGGGCGTCGCGATTGCTCGGCGATCGGGTGCACCGGGAACTCCATGGGAATGCCCCCGGCATCGCGGATACCGGCCTTGACCCGTTGGGCCAGTTCCAGATGATGACGGTTGCAGGGGGTCAGGTCGCTGCCGGTCTGGGCGATACCGATGATCGGGCGTCCCGATTGCAACTCTTCGCGGGTCATGCCGTAGTTCATGTAGCGTTCGACATACAGGGCGGTCATGTCCGCGTGAGCCGGGTCATTGAACCATTGCTCGCTGCGCAGGCGGCGTTTTGGCGTGTCACTCATGATTCATGTCTCTCTTGTAATTGGATGAATCGGTCACGGTCGTGGCGTTCTAGCGGTCCAGCAGTCCTCGGGCGGCAAGGTTGCGCAGCAAGGCGCTGACACCAAAGGTCCAGGGGGCGGCATCGCAGCTGTGGGTCACCGGGTTATGCAGGCTTCCGAGCAACGGGCTGCTGATGCTGACCACGTCCCCGAGCTTGTGGGTGAAACCGCTGCCGGGATGGTCACGGTCTTCGGTGGGGGCGAACAGGGTACCGAGAAACAACACAAACCCGTCCGGATATTGGTGGTTGGCGTTGAGCGTCTGGCGTGTCAGGTCCTGCGGGTCACGGCTGATCTGGCTCATGGAGCTCGAACCGTGGAGGCGGTAGCCATCTTCGCCTTGTACCTGGAGATCGACCACGCAGGCGCGTACGTCATCCAGGCTGAAGTGCTCGTCGAACAGGCGAATGAACGGCCCGATGGCACAGGATGCGTTGTTGTCCTTGGCCTTGCTCAGCAACAGCGCACTGCGGCCTTCGATGTCCCGCAGGTTGACGTCGTTGCCCAGGGTGGCGCCGTGGATCTGGCCACGGCTGTTCACCGCCAGCACCACTTCCGGTTCCGGGTTGTTCCAGTGTGATACCGGATGAACGCCAATTTGGCTGCCGCTGCCCACGGCGGCCAGCACCGGTGCCTTGGTGAAGATCTCCGCATCCGGGCCGATGCCGACCTCCAGGTACTGCGACCACATGCCCTGTTCGATGAGCAAGGCTTTGAGGCGCATGGCTTGCTCGGACCCCGGCACGATGGCGCGCAGGTTGTCGCCGATCACGCTGTGGACGGTGGCGCGTACGGCTTCGGCCTTCGCTGCATCACCGCCGGCCTGTTCCTCGATCACACGCTCGATCATGCTGGCGGCGAAGGTCACGCCGGCGGCCTTGATCACTTGCAAGTCCAGTGGCGGTAACAGCGACGGTTTGCTCGGGTCGGCATCAGGGCCGGTGTTGGCCAGCAGGGCTTCGACACTGGCGATGAAGGTGCCGGGCGTCTGTCGCACGGCGGCCAGCGGCGATTCTGTTTCCAGCAGATCACTCAATGTCGCAAAACGATCCGAGAGATCGAATACACCGTCGCTGCGCAACGCAATGGGCGAAGGCCCGGCGATTCGGCCTGGCACCCAGGCACGACCAATCAGGGTTCCGGCCACGCCATCGACGGGCAGGGTATTCTCGGGAGTAAGCAGTAGCGACATGGCAAGTCTTCCTGTTCGTAAAGCCTTCACGCTAGGGTGGCCGCTCGATAAACTCCAATGAGATATATTCAGTATTTGATAACGTCGGGTTATCGCCGGCCTGAGGAATAGCCATGTCAGATCTGTCCTTCTCCAGCTTCTGTGGCTGGCTCAAATTCCGCCACTTGCTGCTGATCGACACCTTGGGGCGCACCCGCAACATGCACCTGGCGGCGCAGCAGATGAACCTCAGCCAGCCGGCCATCAGCAAGATGCTCAAGGAAATCGAAAGCCTGCTCGGCTTTGCCCTATTCGAACGGCTGCCACGGAGCATGCCGCCTACGGCTTTGGGCGAACACGTACTGCGGTATGCGCAGATTGCCTTGAATGATGCGCGCTCGTTCGTCGAGCAAATCAGCAGCTTGCGCGAGGGTGGCCACGGCTTTCTCAAGGTCGGCGGGATCTTTGCCGCCACTGCGGTGGCTTTGCCCGAGGCGATTCTGCAGATCAAGCAGCGCTGGCCGTTGCTGTCGATTGAAGTGGTGGAGCAGACCAGTAACCACCTGATGGAGATGCTTGAAGAGAAGACGCTCGACCTGGCGGTGGCCCGTTTTACCGATCAAAGCCAGCAGCAGCGCTATGACTTCCAGCCGTTGGCCCCGGAGCCGTTCTGTATCGTGGTCAACTATCGCCATCCGTTGGCCGGCGCGGGCCCGGTCTCCTTGCAGCAGTTGGTGGACTTGCCGTGGATTCTCTACCCGGTCGGCACGCCGATCCGCGCTCGCATGGAGCTGGCTTTCGCCGAAGCCGGAGTTGGGATGCCGCGCAACACCATCGACACCATTTCCATGCAGACCTTCCTCCAGGTGCTGCAACGCGGGCCCATGATCGGCATGCTGCCCAATGCGATGGTCGATCCGCTGCTCGAAAGCGGCCAGCTCAAGACCCTCGATACCCCGTTGCACTTGGTGCCGCAGGACTACGGCATTCTCACGCGCAAGGATGAGCCGCTGGTGGGCGCGGCGCTGGAGTTCGCCGAGATCCTCAAGGACAACGCCCGCCAGATGACTTGAAGACGCAACCCAAACCTGTGGCGAGGGGATTTATCCCCGCTGGGCTGCGCAGCAGCCCCAAGAAGTTCAACGCAATCAACCTGCCAGGATACGAGGGCCAGTTTAGGTCTGCTTCGCAGCCCAGCGGGGATAAATCCCCTCGCCACAGGTTCCTGGTCCGAATCCCAAGCCTCGATAACAATACGTTATCGACTAATCCAAAAATGCCATTGGGAAAGAATCGATTCCCGACAGTAGAGTCCTCGTTCAATCGCCGGATGACTCGCTCATTCGACGTGACCCAATAAAAACAATCAGGGGTTACCTCATGCAAACCATCTCCGAGCCGTTGCCCGCCCAGGCTCCCGCCTGCGAACTGGATTTCGAAGACCGGACCTACCGCAAGGTGATCTGGCGGATCCTGCCCGTGTTGCTGTTGTGCTACATGGCGGCGTACCTCGATCGGGTGAACATCGGGTTCGCCAAGCTCGACATGCTCAACGAGCTGCAATTCAGCAACACCGTGTATGCCTTGGGCGCCAGTATGTTTTTCTGGGGCTACTTTCTCTTCGAAGTCCCCAGCAACCTGTTGCTGCATCGCTTTGGCGCGCGATTCTGGATCGCCCGGATCATGCTGACCTGGGCGGTGGTGTCCATGGCCGTGGCCTACACCGTGCCGCTGGCGGCGTTCTTTCATATCGAATCGAGCACCATGTTCTACGTGCTGCGTTTCCTGTTGGGCATCTGCGAAGCGGGCTTTTTCCCCGGCGTGATCCTCTACCTCAACTACTGGTTCCCGACCCACCGGCAGAGCCGGGTGATGTCCGGGTTCCTGCTGGCGCTTCCCGTCAGCCTGACCCTGGGCGGGATACTTTCCGGTTGGCTGATGAACAGCATGCAAGGGGTGCATGGCCTGTCTGGCTGGCAATGGATGTTACTGATCGAAGGCATTCCGTCGATCATCATGGCGTTCGTGGTGATCGTCTGCCTGGCCGACAACATCGACAAAGCCAAATGGCTGTCTGTCGCGGAAAAAGCCCTGCTCAAGGCCAACCTGCAAACCGACAATCAGGGCAAGGCCACGCGCTTGAGTGAAGTGTTCTTCAATCCTCGGGTGTGGCTGCTGGTGTTGATCCTGCTGACCTTCAACACCGGCTTCTATGGCCTGGCGTTCTGGATGCCTTCGATCATCAAGAGCACCGGGATCACCAACAGCCTGCACATCGGCTTGCTCACCGCCATTCCTTACTCGGTGGCAGTGGTGGCGATGCTGCTCAATGCCCGGCATTCCAACCGCACCGGCGAACGGCGCCTGCATGCGGCGATTCCGGCGTTCATCGGTGGCGTTGGATTGATCCTCAGCGCGTTCTTCGCCGATAACCTGGTGTTGTCGGTCCTGTTCCTCAGTGTCTCCGCCTCGGGGATCCTCAGCCTGATGCCGATCTTCTGGACTTTGCCGGGCACCGTGCTGTCGGGCGTCGCCGCCGCAGCCGGCATTGGCATGATCAACGCCATCGGCAACCTGTCGGGCTTCACCGGTTCGATGATCACCGCCGTGGCGGAAACCCTGACGGGCAATATCAACAACGGCACCTATGTCCTCGCCTTGTGCCTGTTGGTCAGCGGCGGGCTGATCCTGGCCATTCCCGCCTCGATGCTTGGCAGGACACCCAAGACCGCGCCACCGGCCGCGCAACTGGAGACGGCATGAGCCTGCAGAACAAGCGAGTCCTGGTCACGGCGGCGGGGCAGGGCATCGGCCTGGCCAGTGCCGTGGCTTTCGCCCGGGCCGGCGCCGAGGTGTTTGCCAGTGACATCGACATTCGCGCACTGACGGGCATCGATGGGGTCATGCCGATCATCCTGGATGTCACCTCGGCGGGTGCCATCGACGCCGTCTGCGAGCGCATCGGCGGGCTCGACGTGCTGTTCAACTGCGCCGGCTTCGTGCACAGCGGCAACATCCTCGACTGCGACGAAGCAGCCTGGGCGCGTTCGATGGACCTCAATGTCACGGCCATGTACCGCATGATCCGCGCGTTCCTTCCCGGGATGCTATCGCGTGGCGGCGGCTCGATCATCAACATGGCGTCGGTGGCGTCCAGCGTCAAGGGCGTGCCCAATCGCTTTGCCTATGCGACCAGCAAGGCGGCGGTGGTGGGCCTGACCAAGGCTGTTGCCATCGACTTCGTCAGCCAGGGCATCCGCTGCAACGCGATCTGCCCGGGCACTGTGGATTCGCCTTCGCTGCGCCAGCGCATCGCCGACCAGGCCGTGCAACAGGGTGTCGATGAGGCGCAGGTCTACCGGCAATTCCTCGACCGCCAGCCCATGGGGCGCATCGGCAGCACTGAAGAGATCGCACAGTTGGCGGTGTACCTGGGCAGCGATGCGTCCGCCTACACCACGGGGGCCATTCACCTCATCGACGGTGGCATGAGCCTCTGAACCCCGGTCTTCACTTGAGCAGGAGCACGTTATGAAACTATTGCGCTACGGCGAAAAAGGTTCGGAAAGACCCGGGCTGTTGGATGCCGACAATCAACTCCGCGACCTCTCGGGCCACGTGCCGGACATCGCCGGGCAGGTCCTGGGCGCGGACAGCCTGGCAATGCTCGCCGCCCTCGACCCGCGCAGCCTGCCGATCGTGACCGGCCAGCCGCGCATCGGTGCCTGTGTCGGCCAGGTTGGCAAATTCATCTGCATCGGCTTGAACTACGCCGACCATGCGGCCGAGTCGAATATGGAGGTGCCGAAAGAGCCGATCATCTTCAACAAATGGACCAGTGCCATCTGCGGGCCGAACGATGACATCCAGATCCCCCGTGGCTCGCTCAAGACCGATTGGGAAGTCGAGCTGGGCGTGGTCATCGGTAAGGGCGGGCGTTACATCGACGAGGCCAATGCGATGGAGCATGTCGCTGGCTACTGCGTCATCAACGATGTGTCCGAGCGCGAGTGGCAACTGGAGCGCGGCGGCACCTGGGACAAGGGCAAGGGCTTCGACACGTTCGGCCCCCTTGGTCCCTGGCTGGTGACCCGGGATGAAATCGCCGACCCGCATACGCTGGACCTGTGGCTGGAAGTCGACGGACACCGCTATCAGAACGGCAATACCCGGACGCTGATCTTCAGCGTGCCGCAACTGATCGCTTACCTGAGCCGCTGCATGAGCCTGCAACCGGGGGATGTGATCTCCACCGGCACGCCGCCCGGCGTCGGCTTGGGCATCAAGCCCAACCCGGTGTTCCTGCGCCCGGGCCAGACCATTCGCCTGGGGATCGAGGGCTTGGGCGAACAGCGTCAGGTCACGGTGCAGGCGGATTGATCACTGGGTTCGCCTGCCGCCTTCGCGAGCAAGCTCGCTCCCACAGAAGGATTCCGGATGCACGCGGATAGGGTGTCCGCTGAAGACCCAATGTGGGAGCGAGCTTGCTCGCGATAGCGGTGCTCCGGCCTGGCCTCACTTGGGATCAACACGCCTGACTCGCTTCATCACCACCACGAAAAACACCGGCACGAACACCACCGCCAGTGTGGCGGTGATCATGCCGCCGATCACCCCGGTGCCGATGGCCTGCTGGCTCGCCGAACTGGCGCCCGTGGCAATCGCCAGCGGTACCACCCCAAGGATGAACGCCAGCGAGGTCATGATGATCGGTCGCAGGCGCAGGCGTGCAGCCTGTAGCGTGGCGTCGATCAGGTCGTGGCCTTCGTCGTACAGGCTCTTGGCGAATTCGATGATCAGGATCGCGTTTTTCGCCGACAGGCCGATGATGGTGATCAGCCCGATCTTGAAGAACACATCGTTGGGCATGCCGCGCAACGACACGGCCACTACCGCACCGAGCACGCCCAGCGGCACCACCAGCAGCACCGAGGTCGGGATCGACCAGCTCTCGTACAGCGCCGCCAGGCACAGGAACACCACCAGCAACGACAGGCCCAACAAGATCGGCGCCTGGCTGCCGGACAAGCGCTCCTGCAACGACAGCCCAGTCCATTCCTGGCCCAGGCCCGTCGGCCCTTGGGCCACCAACCGTTCGATTTCGGCCATGGCTTGCCCGGTGCTGTAGCCCGGTGCCGGTTCGCCGGAGATGCTCACCGCCGGATACCCGTTATAGCGGGTCAATTGCGCCGGCCCCTGAGTCCAGCGGGCCTGGACGAAGGCTGACAACGGGACCATTTTTCCATTGGTGTTGCGCACGTGAATCTTCAACAGGTCCTCGACCTGGCTACGCTGGTCGCCCTCGGCCTGGACCACTACCCGCTGCATCCGCCCCTGGTTGGGGAAGTCGTTTATGTAGGCCGAACCTACCGCCGTGGACAACACGCTGCCGACATCGGCAAAGGAAATACCCAGGGCATTGGCCTGTTTGCGGTCAACCTCCAGTTGTACCTGCGGCGCCTCCGCCAGGGCGCTTTCGCGCACATTCATCAGCATCGGGCTTTTTTCGGCGGCGGCGAGCAATTCGCTGCGGGCCTGCATCAAGGTGGCATGGCCGAGGCCACCACGGTCCTGCAAACGGAACTCGAAACCGCTGGAAGTGCCCAGGCCGTCCACCGGCGGCGGTAGCACCGAGAACGCCATGGCGTCCTTGATCTGGCTTAGCGCCAGGTTGGCGCGGTCGGCGATGGACGCCGCGGAATCATTGGCGCCGCGTTGCGACCAATCCTTGAGGGTGGTGAAGGCCAGTGCCGCGTTCTGCCCGCTGCCGGAGAAGCTGAAACCGAGAATGACTGTGCTGTCGCCAACCCCCGGCTCGCCGGCATTGTGGGCTTCGATCTGCTCCACCACCTGCACCGTACGATTCTTGCTGGCACCCGGTGGCAGCTGGATGTCGGTGATGGTGTAGCCCTGGTCTTCCACCGGCAGGAACGAAGAGGGCAGGCGACTGAACAGCAGGCCCATGCCCACCAGCAGCACGCCGTAGATCAGCAGATAACGACCACTGCGTTTCACCGCATAGGCCACCCACCCTTGATAGCGCTCGCCGAACCGGTCGAAGCCACGGTTGAACCCGCCGAAGAAACCGCTTTTGGCGTGGTGGTCACCTTGAGCGACCGGTTTGAGCAAGGTCGCGCAAAGCGCTGGGGTCAGGGTCAGGGCGAGAAAGGCCGAGAACAGGATCGACGTCGCCATCGACAGCGAGAACTGCTGGTAGATCACCCCCACCGAGCCCTGCATGAACGCCATCGGAATGAACACCGCCACCAGCACCAGGGTAATCCCGATGATCGCCCCGGTGATCTGCCCCATGGCCTTGCGCGTGGCCTCCTTGGGCGACAAGCCTTCCTGGGCCATGATCCGCTCGACGTTCTCCACCACCACGATGGCATCGTCCACCAGGATGCCGATGGCCAGGACCATGCCGAACATGGTCAGCACGTTGATCGAGAACCCCAGGGCGAGCATCGTCGCGAAGGTGCCCATCAGCGCCACCGGCACCACCAATGTCGGGATCAGGGTGTAGCGGATGTTCTGCAGGAACAGGAACATCACCGCGAACACCAGCAACATCGCCTCGCCGAGGGTGTAGATCACCTTGGTGATCGAGACTTTGACGAACGGCGAGGTGTCGTAGGGAATCTTGTATTCCACGCCGGCCGGGAAGTAGCGCGACAGCTCGTCCATCTTGTTCCGCACCAGGGTCGCGGTGTTCAAGGCGTTGGCGCCCGGAGACAGTTGCACGGCCACGGCAGTGGACGGCTTGCCGTTCAGGCGCGTGGAAAACTGGTATTCCTGGCTGCCGATTTCCACCCGTGCCACGTCGGCGATGCGCACCGTCGAGCCATCGGGGTTGGCCTTGAGCACAATGTCGGCGAACTCCTGCGGCGTGTTGAGCTGGCCTTTGACGACGATGGTCGCGGTGATTTCCTGGGTGCTGCGGCTCGGCAAATCCCCCAGGCTGCCGGCCGACACCTGGGCGTTCTGCGCCACGATGGCGGCATTGACGTCGGCCGGGGTCAGGTTGAAGCCAACGAGTTTCTGCGGGTCGATCCAGATCCGCATCGCCCGCTCGGCGCCGTACAACTGGGCCTTGCCGACACCGTCCAGGCGCTTGATCTCGTTCATCACGTTGCGCGCCAGGTAGTCACTGAGGGCCACGTCGTCGAGCTTGCCGTCGCTGGAGGTGAGGGTGATCAGCAGCAGGAAGCCCGCGGAGACTTTGTCCACTTGCAAGCCTTGCTGGGTCACCGCTTGCGGCAGGCGCGACTCCACAGCCTTGAGGCGGTTCTGCACATCGACCTGGGCCAGCTCCGGGTTGGTGCCGGGTTGGAAGGTCGCGGTGATGGTGGCGCTACCCAGGCTGCTCTGGGACTCGAAATACAGCAGGTTGTCGGCGCCGTTGAGTTCTTCCTCGATCAGGCTGACCACGCTTTCGTCCACGGTTTGCGCCGAAGCACCCGGGTAGACGGTGTAGATCTCGATCTGGGGCGGGGCCACGACCGGGTATTGCGCCACCGGCAGTTGCGGGATGGCCAGGATACCGGCCAACAGGATAAACAGCGCGACGACCCAGGCGAACACCGGACGGTCGATGAAGAACTGCGGCATGGCTTAGTGTCCTGCCTGTGGCCCGGGAACCTGGGCGAGGGGAAGTGGGGTGTCATCGACCTGGACCTGCTCACCGGGATGGGCGTGTTGCAGGCCTTCGATGACGATGCGGTCGCCGGGTTTCAAACCTTGCGTGACGACCCAGCGATCGTTTTGCGCGGCGCCCAGTTGCACCGGTTGCTGGCTGATTTTCTGCTCGGCGTCCAGCCGCAAGACGTGGGCGACCCCGGCGCTGTCCCGCAGGATCGCCCGTTGTGGCACGGTGATGCCCTGGTTGTTGACCGCTTGTTCGAGGCGCACGCGGATGAAGCTGCCCGGCAGCAGGTCCAGGTCGGGGTTGGGGAACTCGCTGCGCAGGGTGATCTGGCCGGTGCTCGGGTCGACGCTGAGGTCGGTGAACAGCAACTTGCCGGGCAGCGGATAAGGGCTGCCGTCGTCCTGAATCAACGTGGCCTTGGCCTGGCCCTGGCCGACCGCTTGCAAAAGCCCTGCGCGAAAGGCGCGGCGCAGGTCGTTGAGTTCGCGGGTCGATTGCGTGAGGTCGGCGTGGATCGGGTCCAGTTGCTGGATCAACGCCAACGGCGTGCTTTCGTTCTGCCCCACCAGGGCGCCTTCCGTCACCAGGGCGCGACCGATGCGCCCGGCGATCGGCGCGGTCACCGTGGCATACCCGAGGTTCAGTTTCGCCCGTTCCACGGCAGCCTTGTTGGCGGCGACGTCGGCGGCGGTCTGGCGCACGTTGGCCCGGGCGTTGTCGTAGTCCTGGCCACTGACTGCCTGGTCATCGATCAACTGGGCGTAACGTTGTGCCTGCAAGCGGGCCTGGAACGCATTGGCCTCGGCCTTGCGCAATGCCGCTTCGGCGCTGTCCAGGTCGGCCTTGAACGGCGCCGGATCGATACGGAACAGCACCTCGCCCTGCTTGACGTCGCGGCCTTCGCGAAACACCTGCTGCAAGACCACGCCGGTCACCCGTGCACGGACCTCGGCGACCCGTGGTGCGACGATCCGGCCGCTCAGCTCGTTGCTGATCGACAGTGGTCGGGCCTGGACGGTTTCGACCCGTACGCTTGCCAGCGGGGAGGGTGCTTCTGGGGTCGAGGCGCTATCACAGCCATTGAGCAGCAGCGCCCCAACCAACAGGCCCAGTGTGACGAAAGGAATCTTGGACATGGTGCTTCCCCACTATTGAGCCGTCCATGGTAGGGAGCGAGGCCAATGGCAGGGGTGAAGCTTTGTAGGCGCTCTGTGAAATTGTGTAATCACCCTTAAACCCGGAAGTGGCCCACCAACTGCTGTTGATGGTTGGCCATGGCATGCAACGAGTGGCTCGCCTGGGACGCGTCTTCCATCCGGCCGGTCAAGGTCTCGCTGATCCCGCGAATGTCGCTGACGCGATGGCTGATGTCTTCCACGACAGCGCTTTGCTCCAGGGCGGCGCTGGCGATCTGCTGGTTCATGTGCTCGATCACTTCCACGGCGTCGGTGATATGTTGCAGCGCCGCATGGGTCTTTTCGACTTGGGCGACGCTGTCCCTGGCCTGTTCGCGACTCAGTTGGGTGCTGTGCACGACCTCCTGGCTCAACTGTTGTAGCGCTTCGATCACGGTGCGTATCTGCTCGACCGAGTTCTGGGTGTTACTGGCCAAATGGCGAACTTCGTCGGCCACCACGGCGAAGCCGCGTCCCTGTTCACCCGCCCTGGCCGCTTCGATGGCGGCGTTCAACGCCAGCAGGTTGGTCTGCTGGGCAATGGCACAAATCACGTCCAGCACCTGGCCGATGTGTTGGCTGTTGCCGGCCAACGCCTGCACCTGCTCGAGGGTGGTTTCCAGGCGTCGGTCCAGGCTGTCGATGCTGGTGACCGCATTGGCGAACAATTCACGCCCCGATCGGCTTGCGCTTTCGGCGACGGTGGCGGCATCGGCCGCCTGGTGGGAGTGACGGGCCACTTCCTGGGCGCTGGTGCTCATTTCATGCAAGGCGGTCGCTGCCAGCTCGACTTCCCGGTATTGCGTGTGCATGCCCGCGCTGACTTCCCGGGCCACCTGCGCCGATGTATCGGCGGTGTCGCGGGTGGCCAGGGACGCTTGCTGGATATCGCGGATAATGGGCTGCAATTTGTCGAGAAAGCGGTTGAAGCCCTTCGCCAGGTGGCCCAATTCATCGTGGCGGTCGTTGGGCAGGCGTTGGGTGAGATCGCCGTCGCCCTCGACAATGGCGTCGAGCATGTGCACCACCCTGAACAAGGGGCGGGTGACGCCGTAGGCCGCCAGCCAGATAAGCAATAGGCCCAGGCAACTGGCGAGCAAGCCCAGGCTGAGGTTGAACCAATCGGACTGGCGACGCTTGTCGTCCAACTGGGCCTGCATTTGCAGGGCCGGCGCTTGCACAAGCGACTCAGGCACGCGTATCTGCAATTGCCAGGGCGTATTGGCGGGAACGGTTTGCACGGCTTGCTGAACATCGATGGAGAGGCCGTCAACCGTGCCGCTATGGCCGGCAACTTGCCCTGACGGGGAAAGAATGTTGATCTCGCTGTGGCCGGGGTACAGGTCGTTTGCAAGGCTGGCGGCGAGTTGCTGGAGGGTATCGAGGCTGATGTCCATGCCCACCACGCCGATGACTTTGCCCTGGTCCAGCAACGGTATGGAGAGGCTGCTCATCAAGGTCTTCTGGCCTTCGACCTCGATCGCGTAGGGCTCTGTCACGCAGGTGCGCCCCAGGGTCTGCGGGCAGACGTACCAGGCATTGGCCGGCTCGCTGCCCGGTGGTGCCGTGTTGGCGCTGATCTGGGCTTCGCTGAGCACTTCCTGCACCAGATGGCCGGGTTGGCTTTGCGACCAGTACAGGGCAAAGCGACCTTTTTCATTGCCGGCCAGATCCCGTTGACCGGTGAAACCGGCATCTTCACCGACCAGCGCGTCGGGCAGCAGCACCACATAAAACCCGAGGACTTTTTCGCGGTTCTGAAGGGCTTGGCGGGTCGCGGCGATCAGGTCCCGGCGCAGTTGCCCTGGCGTCAGTCGCCCGTTCCACGCCTGGGCGCGCAGTTGCAGGACCTGTTGGGCAAAACCTTCCCCATAGATCGCGGTTTCGCTGAAAAAGCGCTCCACCCGCTGACCGTGGGCCAGGGCTTGTGCTTGCAGGCCTTCCAGGGCCGAGCGCCCCAACAGTTGGCTGCTTTGCTGCTTGAGCAGCGTGGCGCCTTGTTGGTTCTGATACAGGGAGGCGCCGGTCAATGCCCCGACGACCGCCAGCAGGCACAGGCCACTCAAGAGTGTGATCCGCCATTGGATAGAGAGACGAGCGAAGAACATGCTGAAGTTTTCCTGCGCATGGGGATTTTTATTGTTCTGAGCCCTGCGTCGTTCGAACGGTGGGCGAGGTTATCTTGCGGCAGGAAGCGCCCGCCGGTTATCCCGAATCGGCAGCCTCTGTGCGCCGACAGTGGGCCAATGCGAGGCACTTGGGACGACGACGTCCCTGTGGCGAGGGGATTTATCCCCGTTGGGCTGCGCAGCAGACCTAAAACAGTGAACTCAATCTTGCTGGCACACCGAGCTGCGTGATTCGGGGGGCCGCTTCGCAGCCCAGCGGGGATAAATCCCCTCGCCACAGGGCTGACCTGTTTTGGGGCGCGGCTTCGGATGCTGCCGTTTTGGGATAGCGAAGGGTTTTGGCCAGGGCCTAGCATCGAATCCAGCGTGCAAGCAGAACAACAAGCCTTTGGAAGTCGGCGAAGCGGGCCGTCTCCGATCCAGCAGCAACTGCCTCATACAATAAGGTCAAGAACCATGAGCGTATCTTTCCCGATCAGCAGCTCGACGGAGTTGAAGCGCGGCGCCTTGGGTGTCGGTTTCATCATCTTCTTTGTGATTTCGGCGGCGAGTCCCTTGAGCGTCATCGCCGGCGGTTTCCCCATTGGCATCATGCTGGGCAACGGCGCTGGCACACCGGCATTGCTGATCCTGGCCTTGTTGGTGTTACTGGCCTTCTCGGCGGGCTACACCGCCATGTCCCGCCACATGACCAACGCCGGTGGTTTCTATGCCTTCACCTCCCGCGGCTTGGGTGGCCTGGCCGGTGGGGCGGCGGGGGTGCTGGCGATGTTCGCCTACAACATTCTCCAGGTCGGCCTCTACGGCATGTTCGGCGGCGTGGTCAGTGGCACGATGGCCAGCGTCTTTGGCCTGGACTTGCCGTGGTGGACCTATTCGCTCCTGGCGATGGCGAGCATCGCGATTCTTGGCTATCGCAAGATCGACCTGTCGGCCCGGGTGCTGTCGGTGGTGGTCATTGCCGAGTACCTGGCGATCCTGACGCTGGATTTCGCCATTCTCAAGACCGGTGGCGACAGCGGCATCAATCTCGATTCGTTCGAGCGCAGCCATGTGTTCAGCGGCACGCCGTCCATCGGCCTGCTGTTCTGCTTTGCGGCGTTCATTGGCTTTGAAGCCACCACCATCTATGGCGAGGAGGCCAGGAACCCGCACCGTACGATTCCCATCGCCACCTACAGCTCGGTGCTGTTGATCGGTGGTTTCTATGCCCTGTCGGTCTGGGCGATGGTGATTGGCGTCGGTGCGGACAAGATCGTGCCGACCCTGCAGGCGCTCCAGGATCCGACGACGTTCATCTACGGCATGTCCGATCACTTTGTCGGCCCGCACCTGACCCAGATCATCCGCGTGCTGTTCATGGTCAGCATCTACGCCGGGTTGCTGGCGTTCCACAATGCCGCGGCGCGTTACTTCTATGCCATCGGCCGTGACGGTTTGCTGCACAGCCGGCTGGGGACCACCCATCGCGTGCACCAGAGTCCGCACATGGGCTCGGTCCTGCAAAGCCTGATCGCGGCGGTGGTGGTGCTGATCTTCGCCGCACTGGACGCCGATCCGATCCTGCAATTGTTCGCCTGGTTCTCCAACCTGGCCACGCTGTGCGTGATCCTGCTCATGGCGCTGACTTCGGCGGCGGTATTCGTCTATTTCCGAGCGCACCCGGAGTTGAAGCTGGGGCTCTGGCGCGGTCGGATTCTGCCGGGCTTTTCGTGCCTGGCATTGTTGGTGGTCCTGGCTCTTGCGGTGATTCATTTCGACGTACTGACCGGTGCCAGCCAACTCTTGTCCTACGGCCTTTGCGCAGTGATTCCCGTCGCACTGATCGTCGGCGTGTTCCTCGCCGTTCGATTGCGCAAGGCCTCGCCCGAGCGGTTCATGGCGTTGGGCAGCCACAAGCTCTAGGGCACCGCGCAACCACGTCAATCTACCCAGAAAAAATCCGCTGTCGTTCGCGACGGTCCGGCAGCGCTTGAAAGGAAGGTGTCATGCACGATTATCAAATGCTCATCAATGGGGCCCGGGTCGACGGAGAAAACGGGTGCTTCGATGTGCTCAATCCGGCGACCGGTACGGTGTTCGCCCGCTGTGCGGCCGGTTCCCTGGCTCAACTGGACCTTGCCGTCGAAGCGGCGCAATCGGCCTTTGTCGAGTGGCGTCACAGCACCCATGAAGATCGCCGCCAGCGCCTGCTGAGCATCGCTGCCGATATCGAGCAGGAAGCCGAGGCATTGGCCCGGCTCATTGTCCTGGAACAGGGCAAGCCGTTGGAATTGGCGTTCTCCGAAGTGATGGGCGCGGTGGCCTGGACGCGCTATGCCGCCGAGCAGCAGATCCCCGTGGAGTTGGTGGAAGAAACCCCAACCCAGCGCATTGAACTGCACCGCAAGCCGTTGGGCGTCGTTGCGTCGATCACGCCCTGGAACTGGCCGTTCATGATTGCCGTCTGGCACATCATGCCGGCGTTGCGCGCCGGCAACTGCGTCATCAGCAAACCCTCCAGCCTGACCCCCTTGAGCACCCTGAGCCTGGTGGAGATCATCGCGCGCCATGTGCCTCGGGGGGTGATCAATAGCGTGACCGGCGAACAAGGGTTCGGCAGTGCGATCACTGCCCATGCCGGCATCCAGAAGATCGTCTTCACTGGCTCGACCGCCACTGGGCAAAGCGTGATGCGCGGCGCCGCCGGCAACCTCAAGCGCCTGACCCTGGAGCTGGGCGGCAACGATGCCGCCATCGTGCTGCCCGGCACGCCGGTCGAGGCGGTTGCCGAAGACATTTTCCAGGCGGCCTTCCTGAACATGGGGCAGACCTGCGCCGCCCTCAAGCGTTTGTATATCCACCAATCCCAGTACGAGGCCTTCGCCCAGGCCCTGGCCCGGATCGCCGGGCGCCAAGTGGTGGGTGACGGCCTGGCGCCGGGGGTCACGTTTGGCCCAGTGCAGAACCTCGAACAGCTGACGCTGGTGGAGGCGCTGGTGGCGGATGCCCGTGCCCAGGGGGCGCGTGTGTTGTGCGGTGGTGCTCGTTTGGACCGCCCGGGCTTTTTCTATCCGCCGACGCTCGTCGCCGATGTGACCGACGGGCAGCGCCTGGTGGACGAGGAACAGTTCGGTCCGGTGTTGCCGCTGATTGCCTACCAGGAGGTCGAGGATGTCCTGCGTCGCGCCAATGCCGGTGACATGGGCCTGGGTGGATCGGTCTGGGGCAGCGACAGCGAGCAGGCACAGGCATTGGCCAGTCGTCTGGAGTGTGGCATGGCCTGGGTCAACTGCCATGCGCAGATCCAGCCGAATACGCCGTTTGGCGGCAGCAAGATGTCCGGGTTCGGCGTCGAGTTCGGCCTTGAAGGGTTGCTGGAATTTACCGGCCAGCAACTGCTGTACGTACGCAAGCGTGAAACTGAGTGAGGACTGCAACCATGTACGAGCACTACAAGACAGCACAGAAGAAGTTCTGGCACCCGATGAGTTCTGCGGCGCCAGCCAACCGCTCAAAGACGTTGATCATCGCCCGTGGCGATGGCAACTACATCACCGATATCGAAGGCCATCGCATGCTCGATGGTGTGGGCGGCCTCTGGAACGTGAATGTGGGCCACAACCGGCCTTCGGTGAAAGCGGCCATCGCCGCGCAGCTGGACGAACTGGCCTATTACCAGACCTTCGACGGCATCGCTCATCCGCGGGTGTTCGACCTGGCTGAGCGGCTGACGTCGATGTTCGCCCAGGAAAACATGGCGCGGGTCCTGTTCAGTTCCGGCGGCTCCGATGCGGTCGAGACGGCCCTGAAAATGGCCCGTCAATACTGGATCGCCAGCGGCGAGCCAGGGCGCACGCGCTTTCTGTCGTTGCGCAATGGCTACCATGGCGTGCACGTGGGCGGCACCTCCGTGGGCGGCAACGGCGTGTATCACTACAACCACGGGCCGCTGCTGGCTGGCTGTCATCTGCTCGATACGCCGTGGCTGTATCGCAACCCCTGGGACTGCCGCGATCCGGAAGAACTGACCGCTCACTGCATTCGCCAGTTGGAAGATCAGATCGCGCTGCTCGGCCCGCAGACCATTGCCGCGTTGATCGCCGAGCCGGTGCAGGGCGCTGGTGGCGTGATCGTGCCGCCTGCGTATTACTGGAAGCGGCTGCGTGAAGTCTGTGACCGCCACGGCATCTTGTTGATTGCCGACGAAGTGGTCACCGGGTTCGGTCGTACCGGCTGCATGCTCGGCAGTCGGGGCTGGGGCGTCGCGCCCGACGTACTGTGCCTGGCCAAGGGCATCACCGCCGGCTACATCCCCATGGGCGCCACGGTCTTCAACCAGCGCATCGCCGATGCCATCGAGAACGCCCCGGGTTTCAGCAGCGTGATCATGCACGGCTACACCTACAGCGGTCACCCGACTGCCTGTGCGGCGGCCCTGGCGGTGCTGGACATCGTCGAGGCCGAGGATTTGCCGGGCAACGCCGGGAAGGTCGGTGCCCAGTTGCTGGAGCAACTGCAACCGTTGACCGAACGTTATGCGGTGGTGGGCGAAGTGCGCGGCAAGGGCTTGATGATCGCCGTGGATCTGGTGGCGAACAAGGTCACGCGCGAGCCGCTTGACCCCGCCAACGGCCTGGCCTCGCGCATTGCCGAGCAAGCGCGCCGCGCCGGCGTACTGGTGCGCCCGATCGGCAACAAAATCGTGATGTCGCCACCGCTGACACTCACTTCTGACGAGGCCGTCATGATGGTCGGTGCGCTGGACAGCGCGCTTGCCGACTGCCGTTAACCCGGCCAGCCGGTGCCGCTTGCGGTGCCGGCTCTTGCATATAAAAACAGCCTATAAGGGCGCACCACAAGGAGCTCCAGCCATGCGAAATCTATCGCGTATGGGATTTTTCGGCAGTGGCCTTGCCTGTACGTTGGCGCTCTGCGCGGCGAGTCAGGTCCAGGCCCATGAGTTGTATGCCGATGACGACACTCACCTCAACGCCGACATGCTGGCCGTGTTCGGCCATTTCAACAGTCGCAAGAACTACGACGGCAGGCCAGGCGGTTCAACCTGGCGCGAAGGCTTCATCAAGTATGGCGTCAGCGGTGACCAGGGCCTGGCCGGCCATGGTACTGCCTACGGCGCCTTCAGCCTGGTCAGTTCCGCCACCTGGGGCGATGGCGACGCGGCCGGCAATACGCTGGGCAGCGAGCGCACGACGAAGATCGAAGACGCCTACCTGGGCTGGCGCTCCGCCGATCTGTTCCCACTGCTTGGGCAGGACGGTGTCGATATCTCCGGCGGCCGCCAGGTGGTCAAGTTGGGCAGGGGGTTCCTGATCAACGATGACGGGCCGAACCTGGGCAAAGGGCCTGCCGAGGGTCGCTTGAATCGTGGTGGCGCTTATTACCTGGCAGCCCGGCACGCGTTCGATCAGACCGCCGTGCTGCGTCTGGGCGGGCAGGAAGGGCTGCATGGCAGTGTGGTCTGGCTCAAGTCCGACAACCGTGCCCAGGCCGAAACCGAACTGGCCGCCGGTACGTTGGACTACACCACCAAGGCAGGCACGTTGGGGCTGACCTGGATACATGGCCTCGACGTGAACGAGCAGTGGGCCAGCGATTTCCAGAAGCAACGCAAGGGCATGGATGTCTACAGCATCCGTGGTGAAGGCGACGCGGGCATCGAGAACGCCAGCCTGGCGTTCGAATACGCCTGGCAGGACAAGGACGCCGGCCCGCAGAACGCCTGGTACGCCGAGGCCGGCTACACCTTTGCCGAGCTCCCCTGGGCCCCGAAGCTGACGTACCGCTACACCCGTTATTCGCAGAAGTGGGATTCACTGTTCACCGGGCAGAGCACGGGCTATGGCACCTGGTTCCAGGGTGAAGTCGCGGGTAACTATGCAGGGCCCTTCAACAGCAATACGGCTATCCACCATGTCGGCCTGAAGGCCACGCCACTGGAAAACCTGACCCTTGGCGTGCTGTATTTTGATTTCAACACGGTACGCAAAGACAACGCCCTGAACCTGGATGCCCGTGAGCTGGATCTGTATGCCGAGTGGGCAGTGAACGAGCATTTGATCGTTACCCCTCTGATCGGCCTCTACAAGCCGGATCGGGACGCGACAACCGGCGGCAATCAAGTGAGCGGCAATGGCACCAACGTCTACAGCCAGGTGTCGGTGGCCGTGCCGTTCTGACGCGGGGGTTGTTCGATAAACCCTGTGGCGAGGGGATTTATCCCCGTTGGGCCGTGCAGCAGCCCCCCCCTACAAGCCAATTCAATCTATCTGACACACCGAGTTGTTTGGCTTTTAGGGCTGCTGCGCAGCCCAGCGGGGATAAATCCCCTCGCCACAGGGGAGTGAGCAGTGTCCCTGTCAGCTGACAGCAGGCGGATGTTGCATCCGCCCGGCAATCCGCCGGGTGGTGTCCATCACCATTTCAATCACGGTTTCCTGGCGCAGCAGCTTGAAGCTATCGGTGCTGCCGACGGCCGAAAGGCTGCCCACCACTTCGTCGAGCTCCGGGTTGACGATCGGCGCCGCGATACCTGTGAGCCCCAGGTTGAGTTCATCGTGGGTCATGCAATAGCCGTCCTTGCGGATCTTTTTCGCAGCCTTGGAAAAGCTTGCCCAGTCATAGCCGCTGTCGGGGACATTGGCCAGGTGTTCGTCGAACAGGCGTTGCAGACGCCGACCCTTCTGGAAGGCGATCAACACCTTGGATTGTGCACCGCGAAAAAACGGCAGCGGCTGGCCGCGACCGAATGCGAACTGGTAGGTGTCACTGGGTTCGGCGATGTAGGTGTTGATGATGCGGCCGTCGTAGAAAACGCTGGCGAACACCGCCAGGCCAGTGGCTTCGGACAGCTGGTGCATCAGCTCGCGGCCTGCCACGAGGATCGGGTCGTACTGGCGCATCATCCAGTCCAGCTCAATGATGCGTGGCCCCAGGCCGTAGCTGCCGGCATCCACCCGGACCAGCAGGCCGGCATCGCACAAGTCCTTGACGTAGCGGTACACGGTCGCCCGTGACAGGCCCATGCGCTCGGCGATGGTATCGGGTTCGATCTTCAGCGTGGCCGGGCCGAAAAGGTCCAGCACACTCAGCATCTTGCTCAGACTGCTCATTTCGCTCCTAAAGGGGGGGGGCGCGTAGGGGGGCGTTGGGTGAGCACTATAGGTAGCCGCGGGGGTGATGAAAAGCCCGCTTGCTCGCCCAGAAGCGCATTGCCACGGTAACCCAATGCTTGAGAAATACAAGTGTCTGCAAAGGCATTTTCTGTTTTAAAATTCGCATTAATCTCAAAATATGATTTTAATGTATAAAAATAGCTTGTTTTGTCGATTCTGCTGTGTGATAAATCTCAGCCACTGCAAACGCTCGACGAAGAGGGCTGGAAATGAATGGTGCGCAACTGATAGTGAAGGCGGCGGTGGCAAGTGGTATCGAATACTGCTTCGCCAATCCCGGAACGACCGAAATCCCCCTGGTGGCAGCCATGGCCAGCGCACCAGCCCTCAAGCCGGTGTTGTCCTTGTTCGAAGGCGTGTGCACCGGTGCTGCGGACGGCTACGGCCGGATCGCCGGCAAGCCGGCGATGACCCTGACTCACCTGGGCCCCGGCTTTGCCAATGGCATTGCCAACCTGCACAACGCACGCCGTGCCAACACCCCCATCGTCAACGTCATCGGCGATCACGCGTCCTGGCACGTCAATTACGATCCGCCGCTGGCCAGCGATATCCAGGCGTTGGCCGGCAGCGTTTCCAAGTGGGTAAGGACCTCGCGCACGGCCTCTGGCGTCGGTGAAGATTTCCAGGAGGCGGTGCGTGCCGCCTGGCAAGCCAACGGCCAGATCGCCAGCCTGATCCTGCCGATGGACCTGCAAGCCCACACCGTGCCGCACGAGAAAGCCTTCACGGCATTGCAGGCTCCGGTCCGGCGCTTTGCCGGTGACCGGGTCGAGGCGGTCGCCCAGGCATTGCGCGAGGGGCGGCGCCTGGTGTTTATCGTCGGCGACCAAGGCTTGTCCGTCGCGGGCCTGGAAGCGGCAGGGCGCCTGGCGCAACTGCCGGGCGTGCGCCTGTTCGCCGAAACCTTTCCGCGCATGAGTTATCGCGGTGGTGGCCTGCCAGACCTGGATCGCCTGCCTTACTTCCCCGAGGTGGCCATCGAGATCCTTGACCAATACGACGCGGTGGTCTGTGCCGGCGTGCCCGAGCCCATCAGCTACTTCGGCTACGAAGGCATTGCCTCCCGGCTGGCAGAGCGCGAACGCCTGCTGTGTCTGGCTGAGGTGGGGGACGACGTTGCCGGGGCGCTCACTGCGTTGGCCGATGCGCTTGAGGCGCCGGCCTATGTGCCAACGTCGACCGGTATCGAGCTGCCACCCGGCGACGCCACGTTGACGCCGCAATCGGTGGGCCAGGTGCTGGCCGCGTCGCTGCCCGACGATTGCATTGTCTCGGTAGAAGGTGGGACGTGTGGCTATCCGTTCTTCACTGCCTCGGCCCATGCCGCACGGCATCGGGTCTTGACCAACACCGGTGGGGCCATCGGCCAGGGCATTCCGGTGGGGTTTGGCGCCGCCATGGCCGAGCGCGGCAACACCGTGTTCTGCCTGCAATCGGACGGCAGTGCCCAGTACACGATCCAGACCTTGTGGAGCATCGCCCGCGAGCAACTGCCGGTGGTGGTCCTGATCGCGGCCAACCACCGCTACGCGATCCTGCAAAACGAACTGCGCCGCTTTGGCATGACCGAGCTGGGTCCCCAGGCCCTGAGCCTGACGGTACTGGACCGTCCACGCATCGATTGGAAGGCCTTGGCCAAGGGCTACGGCTTGCCGGCCAGTACCGTTCACACCAATGGCGAATTGCAGCGTGCCCTGGCCAACGCCAAGGCCGATGGCGGTCCTTGCCTGATTGAAATGGCGCTGTGAAGGAGCGGATATGAACCCGATTCAATTGTTACCTGCCGTTGAGCAGTTCCTGTCGCAACCGGGGCGCCTGTTTATCGGCGGCACCTGGCAGGACGCCGCCGACAGCCGTCGGTTTGCCGTGGAAAACCCGGCCACTGAACAGACCCTGGCTGAAGTCGCTGAAGGCGGCGAACGTGACGTGGATGCCGCCGTCGCTGCCGCCCGTACGGCCTTCACGGGGGCTTGGGCGCAGCAGTCGCCGGCCCAGCGCGGGTTGTTGCTGTTTCGCCTGGCGGAACTGCTCGACCAGCATCGCGAAGAGCTGGCGCAACTGATCACCCTGGAGAACGGCAAGCCGATCGGCGCGGCCCGGGGCGAAGCGGCCAGCGCGGCGAACATCATTCGTTATTTCGCCGGCTGGCCGACCAAGATCGAAGGCAGCACCCTGCCGGTGTCGCCCGCCAGCGGCGCGCCGATGCTCAATTACACCCTGCGCGAACCGGTGGGCGTCTGCGCCTTGATCGTGCCGTGGAATTTCCCGCTGACCATGTGCGTGTGGAAGCTCGGCCCCGTGCTGGCGACCGGTTGTGCCGCGGTGCTCAAGCCTGCCGAGCAGACGCCCCTGGTTGCCATTCGCCTGGTTCAATTGATCGAGGCCGCCGGTTTCCCGGCCGGGGTGGTCAACCTGCTCACCGGTCTTGGTGCGCAGACCGGTGCACCGCTGGCCCAGCACCCGGACGTGGACAAGATCGCCTTCACTGGCTCGACCCAGGTGGGCCGGCTGATTGCCCAGGCGGCCACTGGCAACATGAAGAAGGTCTCCCTGGAACTGGGTGGCAAGTCCCCCAACATCATCCTGCCAGACGCCGATATCGTCCGTGCCGCCAAAGGCGCCGCCGATGGCATTTTCTACAACCAGGGCCAGGTCTGCACCGCCGGATCGCGTCTGTACGTGCACGCCAGCGTCCTCGACCAGGTGCTTGAAGAACTCCAGCGCCACGCGGCCGCCCATGTGTTGGGGCCGGGCCTGGATCCGGCCAGCAGCATGGGCCCGCTGGTCTCGGCCCGGCAATTGGGCACGGTACGTGGCTACCTGCAACGGGGCCAGGAAGAGGGCGCCGAACTGATCTGCGGCGGTGACCGGCCGGCCCACCTGGAGCGCGGCCACTTCATCCGGCCCAGTGTATTTCTCGACCGCGCCGAGCGCGCCTGTGTCGCCCGGGAAGAAATCTTCGGTCCGGTGCTGACCGTCATGAGCTGGACCGAGATCGATGAACTGGTGCTGCGCGCCAACGACTCGCCTTACGGCCTGGCGGCCGGTCTCTGGACCCGTGACTTGCGTTCCGCCCACCGCGTGGCGGCGCAGTTGAAGGCCGGCTCGGTGTGGATCAACTGCTGGAACGTCGTCGACCCGGCCTCGCCATTTGGCGGTTACAAGCAATCGGGCTGGGGTCGGGAAATGAGCAAGAACGTGATCGATGCCTACACCGAAACCAAAAGTGTCTTCGTCGATCTGGCCTGAGCCGAATAATCACAAGAGGAACTGCTATGGATCTGGAATTGCAAGGCCGCGTGGCGATCGTCACCGGCGGCGGTATGGGCATCGGCAAGGAGGTCGCACGCTTTTTGTCCCAGGAAGGTTGCAAGGTGGTGATCTGCGCGCGGCGCATGGAGTTTCTCCAGCAAGCCGCCGAGGAAATCACCGCGCAGACCGGCAACGAAGTGCTGCCGTTGTTCTGTGACACCAATCAGATGTCGGCGGTGTCCGACATGGTCGAGGCGGCCCACAAGCACTTTGGCCGTATCGACATCCTGGTCAACGGCGCCGCGGCACCGTCCGGTGTGGTGCGCAACGACATCGAACATGCTGGCGACGACGAATTGCTCTCGGACCTCAACACCAAGGTGATCGGCTATTTCCGTTGCGCCAAGGCGGTGACCCCGCACATGAAGGCCGGTGGTTTCGGGCGCATCATCAACATCGGTGGCCTGACCGGGCGTGGCAGCAAGGTGCTTTCGGGCATGCGCAACCTGGCCATCGCCCACATGACCAAGACCCTCTCCGACCAACTCGGCCCCGCCGGCATCACGGTCAATCTGATCCACCCCGGCGTGGTCGACACCCCGCATATCCAAGAGCTGTACGAGCGCGAAGGGGTCAAGCAGGGCAAGACCCCCGAGCAGGTGGAGCAAGGCTACATCGACGCGACGCCGATCCGACGCACCCTGGCGCCCATCGAAATGGGCTGGCTGATCGGTTTCCTCGCTTCCCCCAAGGCCGGTGCCGTGACCGGGGAATCCATTGGCATCGACGGCGGCTTGACCCGTGGCATCTTCATTTGAGGAGCAGCAGTGATGAGTAACGGAACCCTTTTGGTCGCCACCGTCGGGCAAGCGGTGATCCGCAGTGCCGACGATGGCCGTACCTGGCATCGCCTGGGCCTGGGCCAGGACCTGGAGTTCGACGCGATCACCCGATCCCTGAGTTTCCATCCGGGGACCCCGGACGTGATCTACGCCGGCACCGATGTCGGCCTGTGCATCAGCCGCGATACCGGCGGCCATTGGCAGCGGGTGGACTCGCCGTTCAATGGGCAGACCGTCTGGAAAGTGGCCGTGGACCCACAGGATGCACAGCGCATTTTCGTCGGCACCGGTGCGCCGTCGCGCGCCGTGCTGTGGCGCACCCTCGACGGTGGCCAGCACTGGGATCGTGCCCCGGTGGAGATCCCTGAGTTCTGCGACGGCGTGAGTCGTCCACGCTTGCTGGCCTTCGCCTACGATCCGACGGACCGCAACCAGCTCTGGTTCGGCCTGGAGGAGGGCGGGTTGTTCCACAGCCGTGACGGTGGCGATAGCTGGACCCGTGTCGATGACCGCCTGCTGTGGGACTACAACTCGGACGTGCACAACATCGTGGTCCTGCCCAACCATGGGCAAAAGGTCATCGTCGTGGTGTGCGTCAACGCCGTTTACCGCAGCTTCGACGAGGGGCAGACCTGGACCGGCATCGTCGCCCGGGAAGCCTTCGGCCTGTACTACGTGCGTGCCATGAATGCACCGTTGGGCAGCGAGGACACGCTCTACCTGAGCATCTCCGACGGCACGCCAGGCACGACCAGCAAGGTGCTGGTGTCCCGGGATGCCGCCCTCAGTTGGGAAGTGCTGCCGCTGTCACAACAGCCCAACTCCTGTGTCTGGGCGATTGCCTTGAACCCTGCCAACCCTCGCCAGATCGTCGCCGGTACCAAGTACGGGCATCTGTTCACTTCCGAGAATGGCGGTGACGGCTGGCAGAAGCAGTGGCGTGAGTTCAGTGAAATCGCTGATGTGCTCTGGACGCCCGCCGTGGCGCAAATCAAGTCCGGGCATCAATCCATCATCAAGAAGAACTGAGGGATCGCGCGATGAAAGTCGAAGTCGTTCGTACTCACCTGTCATTGTCCGTGAGTGATCCGGAAGTGTCGGCCCGTTGGTACGCCGACGTGCTGGGCATGCATGAAAGCGCCCGGGGTGAAAGCTGGATCATGATGGCCTTCGGTGCCAAGCACCACGACATCGCGTTGCTCCGCGCAGAGCCCGGCGCCCACCAGGGCGGTCTGGGGTTGCAGCACTACGGGCTGGAGATCGCGGGCGACATGACCACCCTGCGCAAGCTCTACGGCATGTTGCTGAACAAGGGCGTCGAGGTGGTGAAGATCACCGACCACGAGATCGGCAACGGCGTGTACTTCAACGACCCCGATGGCAATCGCCTGGAATTCTTCCTCGAGTCCGAACACGACGACGCGCGCGGCAAGGCCCGCTTCAAGGCCGCCGGGGCGCCTAGCCGGCATTTCGATCTCGACCCACTTTGAAAGAGACTGCTCTTATGAAAACCGCAAATTTCGCCAGTTACCACATCCGCAAATGGTACAGCTTCGTCGAGGAAACCCTGGCCAACGAAACCGGCCAGTTGGCCGATGGCGAGCCGCTGTTCAAGTACGCCATTGGCGCGGTGATCGCCAACCCTTATGCCGGCCGTTTCAGTGAAAGCCTGGCCGAGTTGATCGAGCCGTCACCCTTGCTGGGCCAGGAGTTTGGTCGGCGCATCCAGGCCCTGGCCGGCGAGCGTGAAATTGTCAGCTACGGCAAGGCGTGCCTGGTGGGCAGCCAGGGCGAGTATGAGCACGGCAATGCATTGCTGACCAATCCGGCGGCGGATCCGATCCGTGTCGCGTTGGGCGGCGGCAAATCCTGGGTGCCTTCCACCGGCAAGCGCGGCGGGCCTGGCGTGACCATCGACGTGCCGCTGGCCCACAAGGACGCGCTGTATGTGCGTTCGCACTACGACAGCATCTCCCTGTCGTTCGGCGATGGTCCCTCGGCCGACGAGTTGGTCATCATCTGGGCCTTCGCCACGCGCGGGCGTTTGCATGCGCGCCTGGGTGGCCTCCAGGCCGCTGACGTCAAGGGCAATGACGGCCTGTATTGAGGTGCGCTGAGGTGGGAAGCCAACGAATGTCTGCAAACAACCAGTTTTTTACCAATCGTTCGGGGATGCGTCTGAACTACGTGTCCTGGGGCCAGGCAACAGGCATTCCCGTGCTGCTGCTCCATGGGCTGCGGGCCTATGCCCAGACCTGGGCGTCACTGGCCAATGCCTTGGGCGAGCAATTCCATTGCCATGCCCTGGACCAGCGCGGCCGTGGCGACAGCGACTGGGCAGAGGCTTCCAGCTACCGGACCGAGGTCTATGTCAACGATCTGGAGGATTGGGTCGCACACCTGGGACTGGAGCGTTTCGTCCTGGTGGGGCATTCTCTCGGCGGCACCAATGCGCTGGAATATGCCCGGCTCCATCCAGGACGACTGCAAGCCCTGGTGATCGAAGACATTGGCCCCGGTTCGTCGATCAGCGGCGAGGGTGCCGAGCGCATCCGTCGTGAGATGAGCCAGACACCCCTATCGTTTCCCGACTGGGAAAGTGCCGGGCAATTCTGGCGCCGCTCACGACCCGGTCTGTCCGCCCAGGGTCTGGCGTCCAGGTTGACCCATTCGATGAAGGAAACACCGGCAGGCATCGGCTGGCGCCATGATCAGGCCGGGATTGCCCAGGCGCGCCTGAGCATCGCTCCAACCGATCTGTGGCCAGCGGTCCGGGCGCTGGATTGCCCGACGCTGTTCATCCGGGGGGCGCGTTCCGATTTTCTGCCCCAGGCGACCCTGGAGGCGATGAAACAAGCCAATCCACGGGTGCGTACAGCGCAAATCGCCGACGCCAGCCATTATGTCCATGACGATCAGGAGGACGCGTTCAACGGCGTCGTCAGGGACTACTTGCACGACCAATGCCTAAAACCACAACAACAAAGCGGTGAATAGCGATGAAGCAGGAGAAAACCCAGGTTGTCATCGTGGGCGGCGGCCCGAACGGGGTCACGGCCGCTCATTACATGGGGCTGTACGGCATCGACTGCATCGTCCTTGAGTTGGCTGACGGCGTCCTGCCGTATCCTCGCGCGGTGGGCATGGACGACGAGGCGCTGCGAGTGCTGCAGGGCATCGGCATCGCTGAACTGGCCGTGCGCGACATGATCTGCAACGTGCCCTTGCGTTACTACAATGCGCGGGGCGTCTGTTTTGCCGAGGTCAAGCCGAGCACGGCGAACTATGGCTGGCCGATGCGCAACATCTTCATGCAACAGTTGCTCGAAACCACATTGCGCGAGCAGTTGGGCAAACACGCCAGTGTCGAGTTGCGCCAGGGCCATGAAATGCTCGATCTGGAGCAGGATGCCGAGGGCGTGACCTTGCAGGTGCGCGATGCCCGGGGCGAGCTGTATCAATTGCAGGCGCAGTACCTGATCGGCGCCGATGGCGGACGTTCCAGCGTGCGCAAGAAACTCGGTATCGAACTGCTGGGCCTGACCCATCCGCGCAAATGGGTGGTGATCGACACGGCCAACGACACCCTCGATGCACCCTATACGGCTCTGCACGCCGACCCTCAGCGACCTTTCGTCTGCATCTACCTGCCGTATCAGCAACGGCGCTGGGAGTTCATGCTGCTGGAGGGCGAAGACGAGGCCAGGATGTGCGATGAGGCGACGATCCGGGATTTGATCCGTGGGCATATCGGCGATGCGGTCGATCAACTGGATATCATCCGGATCCGCGCTTATACCCATAACTCACGGGTCGCGGCGCGCTTTGTCCAGGGCCGGGTGGCATTGGTGGGGGATGCGGCGCATATTTCCCCGCCCTGGGCCGGGCAGGGGCTCAATTCGGGCCTGCGTGATGTCGCCAACGTCACCTGGAAGCTTGCTGCGATCCTCAAGGGGCGGGCGTCGCCGGCGATTCTTGCCAGTTACGACCAGGAGCGCCGTGGGCATGCCACGGATCTGATCGCGCTGGCCGATAACATGGGCGCCGTCCTGGGTCTGACCAACCCGCTGATGGCCGGGGTGCGGGACTGGTTGTTCCAGGCCGTCAACAGTGTCGACAACCTGCGTTCGCACTTGCTGGAATTCAAGTTCAAACCCAAGGCGACCATCACCAAAGGCCTGGTGTATCACGAGCGCGCCGAGCTGCATGAGGACGATCTGGTCGGGCAGCTGTTCATCCAGCCGTCCATCGAAGATGCCCAGGGTCAGCGTCGACGCCTGGACGAGGTGCTGGGGCATTCCTATGCGGTGCTGGGGTATCGGGTCAACCCGAGCGAACAGCTCAGCGAAGAAACCGCCGCTTGGTGGGCACGCTGGGAGACGCGCTTCATCCAGATCAATCGCTCGCGCAGTGGCACAGGGCGCAACCAACCCTTGTCTGCCAGCGGTGCCATTTGCATCGAAGACGTCGATAACCGCCTCGGCGAGTGGTTTACCAAGGTACGTGACTGCGTGGTGGTGGTGCGGCCGGATCGGTTCGTGGCCGCGATCACCACCCCCGAGCGACTCGAAGGCGTCTTGCGCAAATTGGCGGAGCAACTCTCATGAGGCGTGAAGATGATTTCCTGGTCCGGCTTCACGGTGCCGCGCAGGCCGTGCATGCCTTGCCTTCGTTGGAACCGGAGGCCGTCGACCTGCCGACGGGCTACACCTTGCAGCGCGAAGCATTGCGCCGGCGCCAGGCCGGTGGTGAGCGATTGACCGGATGGAAGGTGGCCTTCGCCGGCCGCGTCGCCCAGGACCGTTTCGGTATCGATGAACCGGTGTTGGGTGCGCTGACCGATGCCATGGCCGTGGCACCCGGAAGTACGGTGCCCCTTGCACGACTGATCCAGCCGAAGTTGGAAATCGAGCTGGCGTTTGTCCTGGGGCGTACGCTCGTGCCCGGTTTCTACAGCGACGAGGACATCCTCGCTGCCATCTCCGAGGTCGCGCCAGCCTTCGAAATTGCCGATAGTCGCTGGCAGGGCTGGCGCTTCGGCGTCGGCGCGTTTCTTGCCGACAATGCCGCCGCGGCGCTGTATTGCCTGGGGCCGCGGGTCAAGTTCCATCCTGAGCAATTGGCCCAGGTGAACTATCGCTTGGCGTGCGATGGGGTGCCTTGTGGCGAGGGCAATGCCCAGGCGCGCGAGGACACGCCCCAGGCCAACCTGTGCTGGTTGGTCCGGCGCTTGCTGGCCGACGGGCAGTGCGTAGAAGCGGGCCAAGTGGTGCTGTCCGGATCTTTATTGGCCCCTCTGGACATCAAGGCGGGCGAGTACCGGTTGCACATGCTTGGCATGGAACTGGCTTTGGTTTTCCGGCAATAAACCCAGCGCCACCGAGGAACAATGATCATGTTCGCCGAAGTCCGTACCTTCAATGATCCTCAGCAACACGCCGGCTCGATCCTCGGCTGGCAACAGGTCTATGACCAACTCGGGCGCGGCTGCCTTTCCAGCGAACTGCGGCAGGTGTGCGCCGAGCGGTTCCAGATTTTCCAGGAGGTGCTGGATAAACGGGTGGTGCAGCGTGGTTGCGCGCCCAAAGGGCGCTTGTGCATTGCCATGTCCCTGGGTGGTGCGCCAGTGGTCCAGGGGCATCAAGTGGGCGCCCACAGCGTGGTGCTGTTGCGCGATGGCGAGGACTTCGTCTTGCACGCTCCGGAAGGCATGCACTTCTTCGCGGCCAATGTCGACACGGTGCGGTTCGCCAAGCTGGCGGCCTACGAACTGTCGGGCGAACAGCTCAAGCGCTTGAAAAGCATGTCCCAGGTCAGTGTGGATGAGGGGGTACTGCACCGGGTGCAACAACGGATCCAGCCACTGTTTCGTCACCTTCTGGAACAGGCGGACGCCGTCAGTCCTGCCTCGGAAAAAATCCTCGAAGACGTTCTGCTCGACGCCTTTCTCGATCTGTTCAGCCATGCCTCGGACGAGGTGCGTGGCCGGCGTGGCAACTTCTCCGTCAGTGCCTACCTGGTCAAGCGTTGCCAGGAGCTGGTCGTGGCCAGCGCGGATGTGCCCTTGAGCATTCTCGACTTGTGCGAGCAATTGCGGGTCAGTCGCAGGACGCTGCAGAACAGCTTCCAGGCGGTGACCGGGATGCGTCCGGTGGAGTACCTGCGTAACCTGCGGCTCAATGCCGTGCGCCGCCGACTGATCACGACCCGTGCGGCGGCACTGAACGTCAGTGAGATCGCCGTGGCCATGGGGTTTTTCCACCTGAGTCATTTTGCGGTCCATTACCGGACGCTGTTTGGCGAGTCACCCTCAGATACGCCCAGGGCACCTGCCTGAGGAGCTCCAAATGCGCAGTGAAGTCTGTGGCGAGGGGATTTATCCCCGCTGGGCTGCGCAGCAGCCTCAAAAAGGTTGAATGCAGCCAACCTGGCACATTGCGGTGGCTGGGTTCAGGGCCGCTTCGCAACCCAGCGGGGATAAATCCCCTCGCCACCATTAATCTTACAAATCCTTGGTGACTGGCATTGCGGTGTTACCGAAGCGCCCTCGTGCACCCATAACAGGCAGTCGCTGAGCTGTTTGGTAGCACACGTGTGCGATCCAAGGCTTCAGGCAGGCAGTCGTTTTCCTCTGGAAATTCCTTCAAATCAAACGCTTGCACGATCATGGGTGAGCTTGGCACGCATTCTGCTTTTTTGAATCCATGGATAATTGGATACAAAAATGCAGAAGGTGCTGCCATGCAATTTGCTCCGACGTACGCTGAACGTCCGCCCATGACGGCCGAGGAGGAGGCCTACAACTTCCTGCTCGATGCCATTTGTGGCGGGCGGTTACGCAAGGGCGACCGGCTGATTGCCGAGGACATCGCCAACGAGATCGGCATGAGCCGGATGCCCGTGCGCGAGGCCTTCCGCCGCCTGGATGCCCAGGGCCTGGTCACCCTGCGGCCCAATCGCGGGGCGGTTGTCAGCGGCCTGGACATCGATGAGTTGCACGAAGTCTTCGAGATGCGCAGCGCCCTGGAAGGCCTGGCGGTCCGTGTCGCGACAGCAAGAATTGGCGATCGCCAGTTGGCCGCCCTGGAGCGCTTGCTGGACGAAATGGACGATTACCGTGAGGAAAGCACCGAGTGGGTCAGTCGCCATCGCGCTTTCCATGAATACCTGTGCAGCCTCAGCGGTCGCCCGCGATTGCTGAAGCAGATCAGTGCGCTGTATTCCCTGATCGAAGCCCCCATGCGCCTCTGGCTGCAGCACGTGGAAAAGCCCCTGAGCGCGCGCCAGGAACACATGCTGATCCTCGATGCCCTGCGTGCGGGTGATGCCGAGAAGGCCGAGGCGGTGGTGCGTGCGCACATCGAAGGCACCGTCCCTGAATTGATCGAGTTCCTGCAATCGAAAAAATAACGAGAGCAGGAGACTGGAGCCTGCCCGTGTTCTGACTTTGAGTACTGCCCGTTACCTACTGAACTGGAGTGTCTGGTCATGCATAAGCCTCGCCTGTTGGTTGCCGCTTTATCCTTGGGTTTCTGTGCGCAATGGGCGGTTGCCGCGCCCGTTGTCCCGGACCGCTTGCTCAAGGTCGACAAACTCGTCTACTGCTCGGGCATGGATTCGCCGCCGCTGGTGTCCTTCGATGAGGCGCAGAAACCCAAGGGACTGACCGTGGACCTGGGACTGGAAATCGCCAAGCGCCTGGGCGACAAAAAGGTGGAATGGCGGGTCATTCCCTTCTCCGGGCTGCTCCCCGCGTTGCTGGCCCGACAGTGCGACATGATCGTCGACCAGCTGTTTGACAAGCCCGAGCGCCGCGAGGTGATCGACATCGTCAACTACATGTATTCCAGCCAGGCGGTGGTGGTGCCCAAGGGCAATCCAAAGGGCCTCAAGACGCTGCCGGATCTCTCCGGGCACAAAGTTGCGGTGCTCAACGGCTCCACGATCAAGACCCTGCTCGACACTGAGAACGAAAACCTCGCCAAGGCCGGCAAGCCGGCGATGAAGCTGGTGGTCTACAACACCGACACCGATGCCTTCCAGGCCCTGCGCATCAGCCAGGTCGACGCCTACGGCACCACCGTGGAAACCGCCGGTTACTACGCCGCCATGGCGCCCGATCTGTTCGAAGAAGGGGTGCCGGCCTTCAGCCGGATTCTCACCGGCCTGGGGATTCGCAAGGACGATCCGCAACTGACCGCCGCCGTGCAGCAGGTGATCGGCGATATGCGCAGTGATGGCAGCTACAGCCAACTGCTCGGCAAATGGCATGTCTCCAGTGACACGCTTGATTGAGGTGAACCGTCGATGAATTTCAATTGGGATGTGTTCTGGCAGTACCTGTTGCAGCCCAGTGGGGTGTACCTCACCGGGCTCTGGCTGACCTGCCTGATCAGTGTGCTGGCGATGCTGCTGGGCTGTGCCTTGGGGCTGGCCGCCGCGTTGCTGCGGTTGTCGAGCAACCCGTTGCTGCATTTGCCGGTGCGCTTCTACGTGTGGTTGATGCGCGGTACGCCGTTGCTGGTGCAGATCGTCTTTCTCTACACCGCGCTGGCCGCCGGCGGGATTTTCCGCTTCGAAGACATTGAACTGTTCGGCCTGGTGATCCCCGGCAATATCCAGGCGGCGATCATTGCCTTGGGTCTCAACGAGGGGGCCTACATGGCTGAGATTATCCGCGCCGGCATCGGGGCGGTGGACAAGGGCCAGTACGAGGCCGGACGTTCGCTGGGCATGACCTTCGCCAAGCTGATGCGCCGCATTGTCCTGCCCCAGGCGTTCCGGGTGATCGTTCCGCCGCTGGGCAACGAGTTCAACGTGATGCTCAAGAACACCACGCTGGTCAGCGTGATCGGCGTCCAGGAACTGTTGCTCAGTACCCAGATGGTCACGTCGGCGACGTTCCGGGTGTTCGAGCTGTACCTGGTGGTGGCGATCTACTTCCTGTTGCTGACCACGCTGTGGGGCTTTTTCCAGCGTTGGCTGGAAGCCCGTTTCGGCCAGTCGGACCGGCCCTCGTCACCGCCGCCGGCGTCGACGCGGATGTTCGGTCGCAGCACCCTGAACCTGCTGAGGGCACGCTAACCATGGCGCATAAAAGCGAAGAGCTGATTATCGAGGCGCTGGACGTTCACAAGTCCTTCGGCGAGCTGCAGATTCTCAAGGGCATCTCCCTGCAAGTGCGGCGTGGCGAGGTGGTGGTGCTGATCGGCGCGTCGGGCTCCGGCAAGACCACGTTCATCCGTTGCATCAACCTGTTGGAGGACATCCAGGGCGGACGCATCCGCGTCAATGGCCGGGCCATGGGTTATCGCGAGCGCGCCGACGGCAGCCTGGTGCGTGAGTCGGAGCGCAACATCGCCCGGCAGCGGCGGGACATCGGCATGGTGTTCCAGCGCTTCAACCTGTTCCCCCACATGACGGCCCTGGAGAACATCATCGAGGCACCGATCCAGGTGCTCGGCCTGCCTCGCGCCGCCGCATTGGAGCAGGCCCGCGGCCTGCTGGAGCGGGTCGGCCTGGCGGACAAGGCCGATCACTACCCGTCGATGCTTTCCGGCGGCCAGCAACAGCGAGTGGCCATTGCCCGGGCCCTGGCGATGAAACCCCAGGCCATGCTGTTCGACGAGCCCACCAGCGCCCTCGACCCGGAGACCGTCGGCGAAGTGTTGCACGTGATGAAGGAGTTGGCCGAGGAGGGCATGACCATGGTCGTGGTGACCCACGAGATGGGCTTTGCCCGGGAAGTGGCCGACCGGGTGGTGGTCCTCGACCAGGGCGAGCTCATCGAGCAGGGGCCGCCGGAGCAAATCTTCTGTCACCCCATTCACCCGCGGACCCGGGCTTTCCTCAGCCGGGTGCTATGACCGCTGCAAGGTTGTCTACCCCTGAGTCCGGTCAATCGATTCCTGCATTGAAGAGCCTTCGCCATGCTGACATTTTCTGCCCACGAGTACCCTTATCCGTCGCAACGCCAGAGCGTTTTCGCCCGTCGGGGCATGGTCGCCGCGTCCCAGCCCCTGGCGGCCCAGGCGGGCATCGAGATCATGCAAAAGGGCGGCAATGCCATCGACGCCGCCATCGCCACGGCAGCCGCACTGACGGTGGTGGAACCCACGGGTTGTGGCATTGGCGGTGACGCCTTCGCGCTGGTCTGGTGCAAGGGCCAACTACACGGCCTCAACGGCAACGGCCATGCGCCGGCCGCCTTGAGCATCGAGGCGGTCAAGGCCGCCGGCCATGGGCAAATGCCGCTCTATGGCTGGACACCGGTGACCGTCCCGGGTTGCCCGTCGGCCTGGGCCGAGTTGTCCCGACGCTTTGGCAAGCTGCCCTTCGCCGAGCTGCTGCAACCGGCGATCAGCCTGGCGCGGGACGGTTTTGCGCTGTCGCCGGTGGTTGCCCATCAATGGCAGGTCGCGGTGAACGAGTTCACGCCCCATCGCGATGCCGTCCTGGAGGCCTGGTTCGAGACTTTCCTGATCGAAGGCCGAGCGCCACGGGCCGGGGAGGTTTTTCGCAACCCGGCCCAGGCGCGTACGCTCCAGGAGCTGGCCGACACCGGTTGCGAAAGCCTCTATCGCGGTGCATTGGCCGAGCGCCTGGACGCCCATTCCCGGGCCAGCGGCGGCTACCTGCGCGCCTGCGACCTCAGGGATTATCGCGCCCAGTGGGTCGACCCCATCCACGTCAATTACCGAGGCGTGGATGTCTGGGAAATCCCGCCGAGCGGGCAGGGCCTGGTGGCCTTGATGGCGTTGAAGATACTGGAAGGCTTCGACTTCGATCACCGTGACAGCCAACAGACCTGGCATCGCCAACTGGAGGCGATGAAGTTGGCCTACAGCGATGGCCTGCACTACATCACCGACCCCCTGCACATGCGCGTGGCGGTGGCCGATTTGCTCAGCGATGAATACAGCGCCCGCCGGCGCGGGCAGATCGGCGAACAGGCCCAGCCACCGAAGCCCGGTGACCCCCACGCCAGCGGCACCGTGTACCTGGCGACCGCGGACGGCGAGGGCAACATGGTCTCGTTCATCCAGAGCAACTACCACGGGTTTGGCTCCGGCGTGGTGCTGCCCGACAGCGGTATTGCCCTGCAGAACCGTGGGCAGGAATTCAGCCTCGATTCGAGCCACGCCAACTGCCTGGCCCCGGGCAAGAAGACCTTCCATACCATCATTCCCGGGTTCCTTACCCGCGATGGCGAGGCCCTCGGTCCGTTCGGCGTGATGGGCGGCTACATGCAGCCCCAGGGGCATGTGCAGATGGTCATGAACCTGGTGGATTTCGGCCTGAACCCGCAAGCGGCCCTGGATGCACCGCGCTGGCAATGGCTGGGGGACATGAAGGTCGGCATCGAACACGGGGCTTCACGGGACCTGGCCAATGCCCTGGCGCGACGGGGGCATGAGGTCCGTATCGCCAGTGACCTGACCGACTATGGCCGCGGCCAGATCATCCTGCGTGACCCGGTCAGCGGCGTGCTGTGCGGCGGTACCGAGCCCCGGGCGGATTCGCACATTGCCGTTTGGTAAGGGCCGCTACTGACGATCAATCGGCACGGGCGTCTGCCAGTGCCTGCCTGATCGCCTGCGCCAGTTCCAGCAGCACTGCCGCATAACGTGCTTCCACTTGCTGCGCTGTTTCAACGGTTGCCAGGCTGATGTTCAGTGCATGGGTTCGATAGGCCGGATGGTCCAGCGGGGTGGCGATCGCCATGACCTCCGGCTGCCAGGAGGCCACGCAGTACCCGTTCGCCCATACATGCTCAACCGCCTCGTCGATGTCCTGGATCAGTTGGCTGGCGCGCGATTCGCAGCGGCGTGACCTGAACAGCTCCAGCAATGCCCTGCGTTGCCCTTCTTCAAGCCCCGACAGATAAGCCCGGCCCAGGGACGTCACGTCCATGGGCAAGCGCTGCCCGGCGAGCACATTGCGCGGCGACTTGCGCTTGCCCAAGCGAATCGACTCCAGATAGATCATCTCGTCGCCATCGGCGGCGGCGAGGCTGACGTTGACCTGATGCTCGCGAGCCACCTGCAACATCAATGGCGTGGCGACCTGCAACAGCGTGCTGGCGTGGTACATCGAGTGCGCCAGACCGAGCAGGGAAGGCGCCAGTCGGTAGGTGCCCGTGGTCGGGTCGTAATCCAGGAAGCCGGCGTGAACGAGGGTTTGCGTCAACCGGCTCACGGTGGATTTCGACAAGCCCGTGATCTCGCTCAGGTCACCATTGGTCAGGGATTCAGTGCCTGGCCGGAAGGCCCTGAGCAAATCGAGGCCGCGTTCGAGGGATCGGTTGAGCGGCGCCTTGCCTTGCCCGGGAACGTTTGCCGAAGCATGGCCGGTATCACCCTGTTCCAACAGGTGGAACGGTCGCGTTGTCATCAGGTTCGCTCTCCCGCAGATTGAATCCAAGCTTGGCTCAGCGCCGGGCAGTCAATCAACCGAATAATAAAAGAGGCACTGTATGACCCATCCTGAGCAATTGTCTTGCCCGGTCGAACTGTCTGTTGTCGAAGGCATCGCCACCCTGACCCTCAATCGTCCTCAAGCGCGCAACGCAATCAGCGACGACATGCGCTCATTGTTGATCGAGCATCTGGAGCACATTGCGTCCGACAATTCGATCAAGGCGTTGATCGTGACCGGCACCGGCAAGGGCTTCTGCGCCGGTGGCGACATCAAGGGCATGCAGGCACGCATGAGCGCTCCCGCCGGCTCCGTGGCGTTCAATGGCTGGAAGCGCCAGCAACGGGTTCATCATGCGGTATCGCTGCTGCACAACCTGCCCAAGCCGACCATCGCCGCGGTGAATGGCGCCGCGACGGGCCTGGGCTGCGACATGGCGTTGAGCTGCGACTTCATTATCGCCTCCGAGCACGCCAGCTTTGCGATGAGCTATATCGCACGTGGCCTGATCCCCGATGGCGGCGGCCTGTATTTCCTGCCCCGTCGTGTCGGATTGCCCAAGGCCAAGGAGCTGATCTTCAGCGGACGCACGGTGGCGCCGGTGGAAGCCCAGCAGATTGGCATGGTCGATCGCGTTGTCGAGCACGATCATCTTCTGCCGTCGGCCCACGATTGGGCGTTGCAGCTCGCGGGTGGATCCGCCACGGCCCTGGCGTTGAGCAAGTCGATCCTGAACAACACCTTCGAGCTCACCCAGAGCCAGATCTTCGCCATGGGCAGCCAGGCCCAGGGCATCTGCTACACCTCCAGCGAGCATCAGGCATCGGTTGCCGCCTTCCTTGCCCGCAAGGCCGAGCGGAGCTGAACCATGAACAAGATTGCACGCCTTCTCAGTCCCGCCAGCGTCGCCGTCATCGGCGCCTCGGGCGACGCCCGCAAAACCTCGGGCCGCCCCATCGCGTTCTTGCGCAAGCACGGTTTCCAGGGACGCTTGTATCCGGTCAATCCACGTTATGACGACATCGACGGGCTGCGCTGCTATCCCAGCATCGCCGAGCTGCCGGAAGTGCCGGACGTGGCGATCATTCTGCTGGGGGCGGCGCGGGCCAACCAGGCCGTCGCGCAATTGGCGGCCCTCGGTTGCCCTGCCGCGATCGTATTGGCCGGAGGCTACGGTGAAACCGGTTCTGAAGGGGCCGAGCGCCAGGAGGAACTGAAAACGGTTCGTGGATCAATGCGGATCCTGGGGCCCAACACCATCGGTCTGGTCAACCTGACCGAGCGGATCACGCTGTCGGCCAGTGGTGCGCTGGACATGGACGAGCTGCTGGCCGGCCGGGTTGCCGTGGTGTCGCAAAGCGGCGGCATCCTGGGGGCGCTGCTGTCCCGTGGTGTCGCTGCCGGTATCGGTTTTTCCAAGCTGATCTCCACCAGCAACGAGGTCGACCTGGACGTCGCCGACTTCGTCGATTACCTGGCCGACGACCCCGCGACCTCGGTCATTGCCCTCTACCTGGAAGGCTTGCGCGACAGTGAGAAATTTTCCCGTGCGGTCCGCAAGGCAAGGGATGCCGGCAAGCCTGTGGTGGTCTACAAAGTCGGGCGCTCACAGGCCGGCGCCCATGCGGCAGCCTCCCACACGGGGGCCCTGGCCGGCTCCGATGCGCTTTACTCTGCCTACTTTCGCCAGCTCGGAGTGATTCGCGCCGAGACATTCGCCGACCTGTTGGATATCCCCTTTGCCTTGGCCAGCGGCCGGGTCATGCGGGGCCAACGGGTCGCGATTCTGACCTCCACCGGCGGAGCGGGCACCTTGATCGCCGACAGCCTCGGTGTCAGCGGTTTCGAAACCCCCACGCCGGGCGCGCAGACCGCGGCGAAACTGCGTGACCTGGATGTGGGCGACCAGGCGGTCCTGGACCGTAACCCGATCGACTTGACCTTGGCGGGGCTGCAGCCGGAGCTGATGCGCGCGGCCATTGGCATCCTGCTCGACAGTCCGGACTTCGATGCGGTGATCAGCGTCGTGGGCTCCTCCGGCGTCGCCCAGCCACACCTGATGGCCGATGCCATTGGCGACAGCCTGGCCAGTTCCGATAAACCGGTGCTGGCGTACATCAGCCCCCATGCTCCAGCGGCGGCGCGCCGTATCAATGGCTCGGGTGGCGTGGCATTCAGCGCGCCGGAAAGTTGCGCCAGCGCACTGAAGGCGTTGGTGGCGCAGGCCACATGGAGCGAGCCATCCGATGAGCCAGCCATTGCGCAAGCCCGGCCCGGAGTTGTCCAGGACCTGCCAAGTGGCCCGCTCGATGAAGAACGCAGCAAGCGCCTGTACGCCAGCTTCGGCATCCCGGTGACGCGGGAGCAGGTGGTTCGTGATGGGGATCAAGCCGCTCAGGCCGCACAAGCGCTGGGCGGTCACGTCGCCCTCAAGGTCCTTTCCGAGCAGATCCCCCACAAGAGCGAAGTGGGTGGCGTGGCCCTGCATCTGGACGCCGGCAATATTGGCGCGCGGCTGGATCGCATGCGTGCCGAGGTCAGCCGTCATGTGGGCTTCGAGCCGCCCACCTTTCTGGTCCAGGAAATGATCACGGGTGGGCAGGAACTCATTCTGGGTTTCCATCGCGACCCGCAACTGGGCCCGGCGCTCCTGCTTGGAATGGGCGGGGTGACGGCGGAGTTGTTCCAGGACACCACCTTGCACTTGCTCCCGGTAAACCTCGAACAAGCCAGGCAGATGCTGCGCGAGTTGCGCACCTACCCGTTGCTGGACGGCTATCGCGGGATGCCCAAGGCCGATCTCGAAGCCGCCGCGCATTGCATCGTCGCGTTCTCGGACATGGCCATGCAATTGGGCGAGCGCCTGGTTGAAGCCGAGATCAATCCGTTGCTGGTGCGTCCTGCCGGAAGCGGGGTAGTGGCCCTGGACGGCTTGACGATCATGGCGTAAGTCAGGCCGTTCCACTCTGTGGAACAGCTGTCTTTACCCTGGAAATCACGCTCGCATAATCAAAAAACGCTCATTTAAGACTCATAAAAACAAGCAGGTCTCTATGAACAGTCCCCATATTGCCATCCAGTCGCGCAGTTCCCCGATCAGCGCCACGGTGACCGCTCCGACGGTGGTTTCCTTCCGTGACGTGTCCAAGTCCTTCACGGTGAAAGGCATCGCCAAGCAAGCGTCCCACAGCATCAACGTCGACATCCAGCAAGGCCAGTTGGTGACCATCATAGGCCCCTCCGGCTGCGGCAAGTCGACCTTGCTCAACATGGTCGCCGGGCTGTTTTGCCCCACCACCGGCGAGGTGCTGTACCGCGGCGAGGCCGTGCAAGGCATCAACGGCCGCACCGGCTACATGACCCAGAGCGATCATCTGCTGCCGTGGCGGGATGTGGCCGGCAACATCGCCGTTCCCTTGGAAATCCAAGGTGTGCCCAAGGCCAAGCGTGAGGCGCGCATCCGCGAGTTGCTGACCCTCGTCGGCCTCGATGGGCATGAAAAGGCCTACCCGAGCCAGCTCTCGGGTGGCATGCGCAAGCGCGCCGCCCTGGCTCGGCTGCTGGCCTATGACCCGGAGACGCTGCTGATGGACGAGCCGTTTGCCGCATTGGATGCGCAACTGCGGATTCGCATGCAGACCGAGCTGTTCAAGCTCAGTCGCCAGCTCAAGAAAACCGTGTTGTTCGTCACCCACGACCTGGACGAAGCCGTGGCCCTGGGCGACCGCTGCCTGGTCTTCTCCGGCCGGCCGGGCACGATTGTCCGCGATGTGCCGATTCCCTTGGGTGACGACCGCAACATCATCCAACTGCGCAAGAACCCGCGTTACCACCAACTGTGTGGCGACCTTTGGGAAATCATCACGCCCGATCACGACGCCTGAAGGCCCAGCCTTGGAGAACCCGTCACATGAATATCTTTCTCGGTCGTCTCGCCATCTTCGCTGGGATTTTTTTGTCCTGGCAGTTCGCTTCCGGTCCGTTGGTGGACCCGTTTTTCGTCAGCTCGCCATTGGAAATCGGCCGGCGCTTCATTGAGCTGGTCGCCAGTGGCCGACTGTTCGCCCATGGCTGGATCACCGTCGTGGAAACCCTGGTGGGCTTTTTCTTCGGTGCCCTGGCAGGCATCACGGTGGGCTTGATCCTGGGACGTAACGCGCTGCTCGCCAAGCTGCTGGACCCCATCCTCACCTCCATCTACAGCCTGCCGAAGGTCGCCCTCGCGCCGCTGTTCATCATGTGGTTCGGCATCGGCATCGAGATGAAGATCATCCTCACCGCCACCATCGTGTTCTTCCTGGTGTTCCTCAACACCTACAGCGGCGTCCGTGCCGTGGAGCGCGAGCAATTGGAGATCCTGCGCCTGATGGGCGCCAAGGAGCATCACCTGATCACCAAGGTCGTACTGCCGTCGGCCATCCAGTGGGTGTTCACCGGCCTCAAGCTGTCGGTGCCCTATGCCCTGATCGGCGCCATTGTCGGCGAGATCATGGCCGCCAACCGCGGTCTCGGCTACCTGCTGCAGGACGCGGCGGGGCAGTTGGACACAGCCGGTGTGTTCGCCGCGCTGATCGCCATCATCGCCCTGGCGCTGCTGCTCCAGGCGGCGGTTCGTGCGTTGGAGACGTACTTGATGCCGTGGAAGAAAGAACAGGACGAGCGAGAAATGTCGGTCTGAGCAACACCACCACAACAACAAAAACAGAGGGTCGCATCATGTCTATCAAAGGTTGGATATCTGTTTTGGGACTCAGCGTTGTACTCAGCGCTGCCTCGGTCCAGGCGCAAGCTGCCGAGCCCGTAAAAGTCGCTTTGGGAACGGAAGGTTTCGTGCACATGCCGCTGTTCGTCGCGCTCGACGGCGGCCTGTTTGAAAAACATGGCCTGGATGTCGAACTGGTGAAATTCAAGGGCGGCGGCGCGGCGGCCTCGGGGCTTGCCAGCCGTTCGGTCGAGTTCTGTTCGTGCGCCATCCAGAATGCGATCAACGCCAAGATCAAGGGCGCCGACATCACGCTCCTGGGGCGCATGGTCGGCCAGTACGCCAGCAACGTGGTGATCCGCCAGGACGTGGCCGATCGGCTCGGCCTGGATGCCAACTCCACCGTCGAGCAGCGCCTGGCCGCTTTCAAGGGGCTGCGCCTGGCGGTCAGCGGCGCTGGCGGCAGCGCCGATTTCCTGGTGCGCTTTCTGGGCCAGCAGGCCCATCTGCAATCGGAAAAAGACTTCACGCTGCTTTACCTCAACAACGGTGCGGCCATGCTGGCGGCGTTCGCCCAAGGCAAGATCGATGGTTTCGCCCTGTCATCGCCGGCGTCGGACAGTGCGGTCATCGAGCAGAAAGGCTTCACTTTGCTGGACATGTCCGAAGGCATGGTCGCCGAGCTGGATGGGTATCCTTCGATCGCCCTCAGTGCCCGTCGACAATGGGCCGAGGACAATCCGGCCATCGTGAAGGCTTTCCTCGCCGCCCTGGGCGATGCCACCCGGCTCATCAACGAACAGCCCCAGCAAGCCATGAATGCTGTGCGCAGCCGTTTCGACGGGGTGAATGACAAGGTCTATGCCGCCGCCTGGCAAAGCAATCGCAAGTCATTCCCGCAGACTCCGTACCTGACGGACACCGATGTCGAGCGTGCAATCAAGTTCCTGGGCGCCGTCCAGAACGAAAAGATCCCGGGCAAGGCCCAGGACTACCTGACCCAGGTGCGCTGAAGCGCGTTTGAATTCCAACCGACCGGCGCGTCAAGCAGCACATTGGCAGCGCTCGGCTCCTCTCGGTAAGCCGTCATGAAATCGATAAAAGCAATGCCGCTCTGCGCGGCAGGGGTGGGTTTTGCCGTGTATCTGCCGATGGCAGGTGCCGAAGGGTTCTTTGAAGACAGCAAGGCTTCAGTGGAAATGCGCAATTTCTATATGAGCCGGGATTTTCGCGAGGGCGCGGGCCAGTCAAAACGCCAGGAGTGGGCCCAGGGTTTTATCCTGCGCTATGAGTCCGGCTTCACCCCTGGTGTCGTCGGGTTCGGTGTCGATGCGATCGGCATGCTGGGCATCAAGCTCGATTCCGGGCCAGGGCGTTCCGGCACCGGCCTGCTGCCGGTCCAGGACGATGGGGATGTCCCCGATAATTATTCCAAGGCCGGCGGGACCCTCAAGGTCAAGGTCTCGGACAGCCAGTTGCGGGTCGGGACCTTGCTGCCGAAATGGCCGACCTTGGCCGCCAACAACGGTCGTTTGCTGCCGCAGACCTTTGAAGGTGCCCAGGTACAGGTCAATGAGTGGAAGCCTCTTGAACTCACCGCGGCACGTATCCAGGGCACGGTGTACAGGGACCAGTCGGGCTCCACCGGTCTTGAGCTGAACAACAAGAACCGTCGTTTCGGTGGCCCTCTCGATGGCGGCGATTTCAACCTTCTCGGCGGGACCTTTCACGCCAGTGAGACGACCGACCTGATTGCCCAGTACGCCGTCCTCGAAGACGTCTACAAACAGCGCTTCCTGGGCCTGACCGACCGCAGGAAAGGCGACTGGGGCGCCTTTACCAGCGATGTGCGCTTTTTCGACAGTGACAGCGACGGCCAGGCGCGCGGCGGTCGTATCGACAACCGCGCATTCAGCGCCTTGGGCACTTACAAGCTGAAAGGTCATTCGCTTGGGCTGGGCTACCAGAAAATGTCCGGGGACTCGGCGTTTCCCTACGTGGCCGGCACCGATCCTTACCTCGTGAACTTCGTCCAGGTGGGCGACTTTGCCGAGAAGGACGAGCGCTCCTGGCAAGCACGCTATGACTTCGACCTCACCAGCGTCGGTGTGCCGGGCCTGAGTTTCATGACCCGCTATGTGCGGGGCAGTCGGGCCGACGTCGCGGGCGCGGATGCCGACGGTGAACGCGAGCTCGACGTCGAACTGCAATACGTGGTGCAGAACGGTTCGATGAAAGGCATGAGCATGCGGGTGCGCAGTGCCACCTATCGAGCGGACTTCGCCCGGGACGCTGACGATGTGCGCGTGATTGTCAGCTACCCACTGTCGCTTCTGTAATCCAAGCCATTCAACGGGAGGTAACCGATGCACGCCACTGTAGTGCTCCAACGTGAAGGTGATGTCGGCCAGGTCATCATCGACAATCCACCGGTCAATGCCTTGTCGCTGGCGGTTCGGGAGCAGTTGCTCCAACGGCTGCAAGAAGCGTTGGCGGACAGCGCCATCCAAGCGATTGTCATCGCTTGCCAGGGCCGGACGTTTGTCGCCGGTGCCGATCTCAAGGCGTTTGACCTGCCTCTGCAGGCCCCTCATCTCCCTGATGTGTTGGCCGCGATTGAACAGGCATCGAAACCCGTGGTTGCGGCGCTGCATGGCTCGGCGTTCGGTGGTGGGCTCGAGCTGGCCCTGGCCTGCCATTACCGCGTGGCCGCACCCGATGCGCAGTTCGCCTTGCCGGAAGTCAGCCTGGGCCTGATACCCGGGGCGGGGGGCACGCAACGTTTACCCCGCTTGTGCGGTGCGCAGGTGGCTCTGGCGATGGTTTTGGGGGGTGAACGTATCGGTGCGGCACAGGCATTGTCGATCGGTTTGTTGGATCGGTTGAGCGATGCCTCGGTGCTGGCGTGTGCCACCCATTTCGCCAGGGAGGTCATGGACAAGCCCATCCCTCGGGCCTGCGACCGCTCGGTGCCTGAGTTCGATCCGCAGGTTTTTCACGAACGTGCCCAGGCACTCCTTCGCAAGACGCCGGGCCAGGAAGCCCCCGCCATTGCCCTGCAAGCACTGCAAGACGCCTGGCAGTTGCCCTTCGCCGAAGGGATAGCCCGCGAGCGAGAACGCTTTATCGCACGCCGCCATAGCGAGCAGGCCAGGGCATTGCGGCACGTGTTCTTCGCCGAACGGGACCTGGCCTCCCGATGTCGCGCATTGGCCAGGCAAGCGCCCACTCGCCCCATCGACCTCGTTGCGGTGGTCGGTGCAGGCACCATGGGCAGCGGCATCGCGCTGTGTCTGGCCAATGCCGGATTCGCCACACGCCTGATCGACACGCAACCCGAGGCTTTGGCGCGTGGCCGCGCGACCATCGACCGTTATTTCAGCAGCGTCGTGGAAAAAGGTCGGCTAGATACCGACGAAGCCGCCCGACGTGCCACCCTGATCGAGTTCGACTCAAGCATCGAAGGCGTTGCCAGAGCCGATCTAGTTATCGAGGCTGTGTTCGAGGACCTCGCGGTCAAGCAAGCCGTATTCAGGCAACTGGACCGCTTCGCCAAGCCAGGAGCGATCCTTGCGACGAACACCTCATACCTGGATATCGACGCCATCGCCGCCGTGACCACTCGCTCGGGTGATGTCATCGGCATGCATTTCTTCAGTCCGGCACATGTCATGAAGCTGCTTGAGGTGGTCAGGACGTCCCAGGTCCAAGCGGATGTCCTGGCGACCGTGCTGCAATTGGGTGAGCGGTTGGGCAAGACCGCTGTCGCGGTGGGCAATTGCTATGGTTTTGTCGGGAACCGTTTACTGGCCGTTCGCGAGCGCGAAGCGAGTTTCCTGCTGGAGGAGGGGGCGACGCCGGAGGACGTGGACCGGGTCATCCGGCAGTTCGGCTTCCCGATGGGGCCCTTCGAACTGCGTGACCTCGCCGGCGTGGACATCGCTTGGCGAAACCGGCAAGGCAGGGCCGAGCAACTGAGCGCTGCGGAACGTTCTTGCAACTGGATCGAGCAATTGCATGAGGCGGGGCGCCTCGGGCAGAAAACGGCGGCAGGTTTCTATCGATACGAGGACGGCCAGCGCCGGGGCCTGCCGGACCCGTATGTGGCCCGGATGCTCGTGGCTCATCGACAAAGCCGTGGCCTCGAGCCGCGTGTGATCGACGACGAGGAAATCCTCGATAGGTGCCTGTTCGCCATGATCCATGAGGCCGCGAATCTGCTGGAGCAAGGCATCGTCGACAGTCCCAACGACATCGACCTTGTCTGGATTCATGGCTATGGCTTTCCTCGTTACCGGGGTGGGCTTCTTTACCATGCCGATCGGGTTGGCTTGTCCAGGATTGTCGAGGGGCTTTCCCGCTGGACGGCTTTACGGCCTGAGCGAGGCCTGCGGGTGTCTGCATTGCTTCAGTCAATGGCAGCGCAGGGATGCTCGTTCATTCGGCCATTCCTGAGTGGATCGTGATGACGACCTTACCCTTGGACCGTCCCTGTTCCACATAACCCAGGGCATCGGCCGTCGCGTCGAAGGGGAAGGATCGGTCAAGCACCGGCTTGAGGCTGCCGGACTCGACGAGCGTGGTGATCTCACGCAGTTGAGGACCATTGGCACGCATGAACACGAAGGCGTAGCGCACACCTTTTCGGCGGGCCTTGCGGCGTATACCGTTGCTCAACAGGCCCATGATCAGTCTCAGCGGCCAGGACAAACCCTGGGCCTGGGCGAACTGTGGGGTGGGTGGTCCGGAGATGGAAATGAGTTGGCCGCCAGGTTTGAGGATCTTCAGCGATTTCTCCAGCTCATCGGCGCCCAGGCTGTTCAACACGACGTCATAGTCCTGCAGGACGCTTGAGAAATCCTGTTGTTTGTAATCGATGACAACGTCCGCCCCCAGCGCTTTGACCCAAGGCACATTGCGGGTGCTGGTGCTGGTCGCCACGAAAGCGCCGAGGTGCTTGGCAAGCTGGATGGCGAGGGTGCCGACGCCACCCGAGCCGGCCTGGATGAAGACCTTTTGCCCTTTCTTCAACTGGGCTGTTTCGACCAGTACCTGCCAGGCCGTCAGGGTGACCAGGGGCAGGGCGGCGGCTTCCTCCATGCTGAGGTTCGTGGGTTTCAGGGCCAGGGCATTTTCGTTCACGGCGATCTGCTCGGCGAAGGTGCCGATGTGCCCATCCGGGGCGCGGGCATAGACTTCATCACCCGGCTTGAATTGCTCGACACGGGATCCCACGCGGACCACGACCCCGGCCAAGTCATGACCCAATACCAAGGGAAAGGAGTAGGGCAGGATCAGCTTGAATTCGCCTTTGCTGATCTTTGAATCCAGCAGATTGACGCTGGCGGCCTGCACGCGGACCAGCACGTCGTGGTCACCCACGTCAGGGGCCGGTAGCTCGCCGATACGACCACTGTGCTTGCCGTAGCGGTCGATTAAAAATGCCTTCATGGTGCTTTGCTCTCATAAGGGATGCAGCGGACTGATCACCCGGCCAGGCATCAGGAAAGACCGGCGCTTGCTCGCGCCGGCGTCCGCTGAACGATGATCAGGCCGGGTCTTGGTAGCGTTCGGCAACCTGGGACTGTTTGATTTGTCCGAGCAAACCTTGGCGCGCTGCCTGCAGGGCGTCCCAGCGTGCCGCTTCCTGCAAGGGCGGGATGGTCACCGGCTCGCGACGGTCAAAACCGACCAGCGCGGCATCGACCAGGTCACCGACTTCCATGATTTCATTCAGGGTGTTGATATCGATGCCCGCGCGCTCCCAGATCTCGGTACGGGTGGCGGCCGGCAGGACGGCTTGTACGTAGACGCCTTTCGGAGAGAGTTCCAGGCTGAGTCCCTGGGAGAGGAACAACACGAACGCCTTGGTCGCCCCATAGACCGACATACCGAACTCCGGTGCCAGGCCAACGACGGAGCCGATGTTGATGATCGCACCGTCACCCGCCTTGACCAGGCGTGGGGCGATGGCGCTGGCCAGCCGAACCAGTGCGGTGGTGTTGAGCGACACGAGGTGCGCGACGCCGTCGGTCGATTGCTCGATGAAGCTGCCGGACTGGGCGGCACCGGCGTTATTGACCAGGATGCCGATGCGGGCGTCGTCGCGCAGCCGGGCTTCGACGGTTGTCAGATCGCCGATCTGGGTCAGGTCGGCCTGGAGAATATCGACGACAACGTTGTGTTCGCTGCGCAGCTTGGCGGCCAGCGTTTCCAGGCGCGCGCTGTCGCGGGCCACCAGGACGAGATCGTGTCCGCGTTGCGCAAAGCGTTGGGCATAGACAGCGCCAATACCGGTGGAGGCGCCAGTGATGAGAACAGTAGTGCGAGTGTCCATGGAGATTCTCTTCTTCAAGGTATTGATGAGCGAGTCGCGCGCTGTTGTTCAGGCGCGCAGTCGGGTCTGGCCAGTGTTACTGCGCGCTGGATTCAGCGAGCGTTGGGTAGTCGATGTAGCCCGTCGCACCACCACCGTAGAGGGTAGCGGGATTGAATGCCGACAAAGGCGAACCGGTTTTGAGCCGCTCCACCAGGTCCGGATTGCCGATGAACGGCCGGCCGAAGGCGATCAGGTCAGCCTTTTCTTCGACGAGGCGTGAGGTAGCCAGGTCCAGGTCGTAGCCGTTGTTGGCGATGTAAGTGTTTTTGAAGCGCTGGCGCAAGGCACCAAAGTCGAAGGGCGCAACGTCGCGCGGCCCACCGGTCGCGCCTTCGACCACATGCAGGTAAACGATGTCGAGGGCGTTGAGCTGGTCGACCAGGTAGTCGAACTGGGCCTGCGGAGCGCTGCTGGACACGCCATTGGCCGGTGACACCGGCGAGATGCGCAGGCCGGTGCGTTCGGCGCCGATTTCTTCCACCACTGCCGCGGTCACTTCCAGCAGCAGGCGAGCGCGATGTTCAATCGAGCCGCCGTAGGCATCGGTGCGAACGTTGGCGCCGTCCTTGAGGAACTGGTCGAGTAGATAGCCGTTCGCACCATGGATCTCTACGCCGTCAAATCCCGCGGCGATGGCGTTCGCTGCCGCCTGGCGAAAATCGTTGACGATCCCGGGCAACTCGCTGATGTCCAGCGCTCGCGGTTCGGAAACGTCCTCGAAGCTATTGTTGACGAATACCTTGGTCGCCGGACGCAGAGCGGAAGGGGCCACTGGCGCCGCACCATTGGCTTGGAGGTCGACGTGGGAAACGCGGCCGACATGCCACAGTTGCAGGAAAATCCGCCCGCCTTTGGCATGCACGGCATCGGTGACCGTGCGCCAGCCGTCGATCTGCGCCGATGTGTAGATCCCGGGGGTGTCCTGATAACCCTGGCCTTGCTGGGAAATCTGTGACGCCTCGGAGATCAGCAGGCCGGCTGACGCTCGCTGGCTGTAATAAGTGGCCGCGAACTCGCTCGGTACAAAACCTTGCCCCGCGCGGTTACGTGTCAGCGGTGCGAGGACCACTCGATTGGAAAGCGTGAGGTTGCCCAGCGTGTAGGGCGTGAACAGATTCTGGTCGGTCATGGCGTCTTGTTCCGTATGTTTGGATAAGCGTTGCGTGCAGCCTGCCGAGGCGAGTGCGGCGTTTCATTAGGATGATGATCGAAATCTAAACTGTCAACGAATTTGATTATGCTCGACATCTATGTATGATGTGAGCATGATTTTCGAGCAGCACGAGGGAGTGAAAAATGCGGGTGACCAAGGCCCAGGCCCAGGCAAATCGGGAGCACATCGTCGAGACCGCCTCGGTCTTGTTTCGCGAGCGAGGCTTTGACGGCGTGGGTGTGGCGGACTTGATGGCAGCCGCCGGATTCACCCATGGCGGTTTCTACAAGCATTTCGGCTCCAAGGCTGACCTGATGGCCGAAGCGGCCGCGAGCAGCCTTGCGCAATCGCTGACCAACAGTGCAGGTGTCGGTGTGCCTGAGTTCGTCAATCTTTACGTGTCCAGGGATCACCGTGACGGCCCGGGCGGCGGTTGTACCCTGGCGGCATTGTGCGGGGACGCTGCCCGTCAATCGCCTGGGTTGAAGGCGACGTTTGCCAACGGCATCGAAAGCACGCTGGCGGCGCTCGAAAGCCAATACGAGAACGGGCAAGACACGCCGCAGGAAGAGATCAGGACGAAAATGCTCGACATGTTGGCCCATGCCGTCGGCGCGATCATGTTGTCGCGGTCCTGCCCGGACGATTCGGCGCTGGCCGATGAAATCCTCGAGGTCTGTCGCGCTCGCATCATCGCCTCACTGCCGCCATTGCCCGCGCCGCAGTCTTGACGGATACCGCTTGGTCCTATAGCGACGCCCTGACCACCAGCGGGCAATCCACGGGCTGGGTGCCCGTGAGTTCGAGCGTCTCGATCAGGTGCAGTGCGGCTTGGCGGCCAATCTCGTAGTATGGCAACTGCACGGTGGTCAGGGGCGGCATGAACAGTTCGGCGATGCCGATCATGTTGTCGTAGCCGAGTACCGCGACATCGCCGGGGATTTTCAGGCCGCGGCCCAACAGCAGTTGATAGGCACAAAAGGCAATGCGGTCGTTACCGCAGACCAGGATGTCGAATTGCGGGCGGCCGCCAACGATATGCCGGTCGAGAATCGCGGCGGTTTCACCGTAGGCATCGTGATCGGAAAGGTCGTATTGCAGAAGTGCTTCCGGCCCCAGGCCGAATGCCTGGCAGGCGCGGTGCAGGCCTTGTTGGCGCAGGCGCCAGGCAACACTCTTCCTCGGTAGATTGATACACAGCGGGCGCCGATAGCCTTGGCTCAAGGCATGGTGCATGGCGCGGTGCTGCCCGGCTTCATCATCCGGCACATAACTGACCAGTTGGCGGTCATCGGCCAGGCAATTGGCGAGCACCAGCGGTTTGCTCTTGAGTCGCTCGGGAATGCTCACCTGGCGCAACCCCATGGCACTGAAGATCAACCCGTCGGGGCGGTGCGACAGCATCAGGTCGATGTTCTGGTCGGTGGGCGGGTTGCTCAGCAGGTTAAGGATGAAGACGTTCCAGCCAGCCTGCTGCGCGGTCTGTTCGATGGACAGCAACAACTCGACGGCAAACGGCGTGGTCGCGGTGTCCAGTGCGAACACACCGATGGTGCGCGCCTGCAGGTTGTCGCCGCGCATCCTGCGCGCCGACAGGCTCGGTACGAATTGCAGTTCCTCAATGGCGCGACGTACCCGCTGAAGGGTTTCGGGGCTCAGTTTTTCCGGCGTGTTGAGCGCGCGCGAAACCGTCATCAGGGATACGCCGGCCAGCTGTGCAACGTCTTTCACGGAAGTCATGCGAAGTGCGGCCAGTCAGGTTGACGCAGAATCATGACACAGGCCCTGGGCTTCTCGCGACTCGAATGACGGTACTCACAGCCAACCCGAGTCCAGCGGCCACGCCTTGGGAATAGCGACGCGCCCGCCAGTCCCGTTCGCCAACAGTTTCACCCCGAGGCTGTCGGGCCGGGGATAGAGGCGACTGCTGAGGCTGAAGCGGCCGCTTTCCTCGAACACCTCGATGGACGAGCGATCGAGAAACACCCGCAGGTGCAGTTGTGTTTGCGTCGGCTCAATCGACACGCTGCGCTGACCGCTCACTTGCGCACCCGAGCGGCTGCGATCGAGCACCAGGCGTTGCAGTGACGCATCGTAGTACAGCAGGGTTTGTTCCTGCTCATCGGCACTGCAGCGCAAGGCGATGCCCAGGTGGCCTTCGGTGCAGTCGAGCAGATCCAGATGCACATGGATTTCGAGCCTGTCGCCCTTCACTTGCGGCACCCAGCAACTGCCCGACTCGCCCCACGGTGCGACGCTCGGCAGCGGCGCCTGGCGCAGCGCGGTCAGTTCCCGTGCCGGAAACACGCCCAGGCGGTCGCCCTGCAGTTCGAGCTCGCGGGGCAAGCCGAGCATGCCGCACCAGTGATGGGCCTGGCTCGGCATCGGGCTTTCCCACATGTCCAGCCAGGCCCACACCAGGCGCCGACCATCGGCGGCCACCAAGGTTTGGGCGGCATAGAAATCGTGGCCGTTGTCCAGCTCGATGAACGGCCCGCCGGTGAAGTGCCATTCGCTGTCGAGCTGGCCAATGCGATAACCGGTCTGGTACTTGTTGAGCCGTTCGTAACCCTCTGGTTGCATGCCCTGGGGGGAATACAGCAGTACGTCGCGCCCGTTGAGGCGAAACAGGTCCGGGCATTCCCACATGTAGCCATCGCCCTCATTGCCACTGGACACGTAGTCGAGGAACTCCCAGGTGTGCAGGTCGGTGGAGCGGTACAGCGGCAGCAGCGGCGTGTCGCCCAGTCGCGCCCCGGCAATCAGGTACCAATGGTCATCCTCCCGCCAGACCTTGGGGTCGCGAAAGTGCATGATCGCCGCTTGGGGCGCGTGCTCGATGATGGCGCCATGCTTGACGAATCGGACGCCGTCGACACTGGTGGCCAGGCACTGGACTTGGCGGATCAGGCGTTCGTCGCCCACCTCTCCCAACCAGGTGTGCCCGGTGTAGATCAGTGCCAGGGTGTCGCCACAGACCACCGCGCTACCGGAAAAACAACCGTCGCGGTCGAAGTCATCGCCCGGCGCCAGGGCAATGGGCAGGTGCTGCCAATGAACCAGGTCGGCGCTCTTGGCGTGGCCCCAGTACATCGGGCCCCATTTGGCGTCGAAGGGGTGGTGTTGGTAGAACACGTGGTACTCGCCACGAAAAAACACCACCCCGTTAGGGTCGTTCATCCAACCCACTGGCGGAGCCAGATGATAGGCGGGTCGATAGTCGTGGATCAGGCGAGACAGGCCATCACTCAGGGCCTGTTGCGCATGTTCGAGAGAGACGGGCATGGGCTTGCTCAGGTTATTCAAGGACACAGTCATAGGGCGCCCGCATGTGCCGGGCGCAGGGCGACGTCACCGGACGGGCTGTCGATGGCACAGCGTTTCAACGCCGTGCCGTGGTCGTCGAACACGTGCAGATGGTCGATGGCCAGTTGCAGCTCGACCCGATCGCCGACCCGCCATCCGGCGTTGACCTCGCAACGACAGACCATGGGTTCGTCCTGGCCGGTGTCGAGGTGCACATAGGTTTCACTCCCCAGGTATTCGACCCCGCTCACCACGAGGCCGGCCGTTCCCTGTGCCGCCTTGAGGGCGATATGTTCGGGACGAATCCCCAGGCTCAGCTGCGTATTGGCCGCCAGGCCCGAGCTGTCGACGGGCAGCGAAGTGATACCCAACACCAGGCTTTCAACCTGGCTGGTTTCGCCTGGCGCATGCAGGAACGCCGCGATGAAGTTCATTCTGGGCGACCCCAGGAAGCCGGCGACAAAACGGCTGGCCGGACGCTCATAGAGTTCCCGCGGTGAGCCGACTTGCTCGATGCGGCCGCCATTGAGCACGACAATCTTGTCGGCCAGGGTCATTGCCTCGACCTGGTCATGGGTCACGTAGATCATGGTCGAGCCCAGTCGCCCATGCAGCCGGGCGATTTCGTTGCGCATCTGCACGCGCAGGGAGGCGTCCAGGTTGGAAAGCGGCTCGTCGAACAACAGGATATCCGGCTCCCGTGCCATGGCCCGGCCCATGGCCACCCGCTGGCGCTGGCCCCCCGACAGCTCCCTTGGCTTGCGTTGCAGCAGTTTGTCCAATTGCAGGATCTGTGCGGTTTTCAGCACCCGCTCGCGCAGGCTGGTCTTTTCGGTCTTGGCCAGCTTGAGGCCGAAGCTGATGTTGTCGTAGACGCTCATGTGCGGGTACAGCGCATAGGACTGGAACACCATGCCGACGCCACGTTCGCGCGGTTCCAGGTCATTGACCCGGCGTCCGTCGATCAGCATGTCGCCGTCACAGATCGAATCCAGTCCGGCGATCAGCCGCAGCAAGGTCGACTTTCCGCAGCCCGAAGGGCCGACGAAAACCACGAATTCACCCGCCGAGATTTCCAGGCTGACGTCGCGAAGAATGCGTGCGCCGCCCAATTGTTTGTTCACGTTGTCCAGCTTCAACTTGATCACGATGCTGTTCCTTTCTTGTCTGTGTTGGGCCTCAACCCTTTAACGCGCCGGCAGTGAGGCCGGAAACGATGCGGCGCTGGAAGATCAGCACCAGAATCACCAAGGGCACCGTGACCAGCACCGACGCCGCCATCAACAAGCCCCAAGGCAACTCATGGGGGCTGCCGCCGGAAATCAGCGCGATGGCGACCGGGACCGTGCGTTGCGAGTCGGTCAGGGTGAAGGTCAGGGCAAACAGGAACTCGTTCCAGGCGGCGATGAAGGCCAGAAGCCCCGTGGTGACCAGTGCCGGCCAGAGCAGCGGCAACAGCACGCGGGTCAGCGTGACCCAGGGTGACGCACCGTCCATGATGGCGGCCTCTTCCAACTCATGGGGCAGTTGCCCCATGAAGGTGGTCAGCACCCAGACGGTGAAGGGCAGGGTGAAAATCGTGTAGCTCAGGATCAACGCCCAAGAGGTGTTGTACAGGCCCAGGGCACGGATCACTTCGAACAACCCCGACAGCACCGCGACTTGGGGAAACATCGAGACGCCCAGGACCATCATCAGCACCGGGCCGCGCCCGCGAAACTTCACCCGGCCCAGGGCATAGGCGGCGGTCAGGCTGAGGAACAGCGCCAGCGTGACCACACAGAGCGCCACCACCAGCGAGTTGCCGATGGCCCGCAGGAACGAAGCCTGGTTCAACACGGCGGCATAGTTGGAGAAGTCGGGGTTATCGATCCAGTAGCTCACCTGGAACAAGGCGCTGGACGGCTTCAGCGACGTCACGATGGCGTAGTAGAACGGGAAGACTGCGTACAGCAGCAAGATCCCGATCAGGCACCAGAACCCGGCGCGCAGCAGGGCTTTTTTCAGCAGGCGCGAGCTCATGAACGAACCTCCAACTGACGGCGTCCGAGGTACAGGTACGCCATGGCGATTACCGCCACGACCAGAAACAGCAAGGTCGAAGCGGCGCTGCCGTAACCGACGTCCTGGAATTCCACCAGGTGCTGGCGGGCGTAGACCGACATGCTCATGGTGCTCGATGAGTTCGAGGTCAGCACATAGATGACGTCGAACACCCGCAAGGAATCGAGGATGCGAAAGATCGCCGCCACCAGCAAGGCCGGCATCAGCAGCGGCAGGGTGACCCGCCAGAACACGTTCACTGGATGAATGCCATCGACCCTGGCGGCTTCGTAGCAGTCGCTGGGCAACATCTGCAAGGCCGCCAGCATCAGCAGCGTGACGAAAGGCACGGTCTTCCAGACGTCGACGATGATCACTGCCCACATCGACAGGTCCGCGTCGGCTGTCCAGGCCAGGGGCGCATCGATCAGGCCGAGGCCGAGCATCAGGTGATTGATGATGCCGAACTGGTCGTTGAGCATCCATGACCAGATTTTCGCCGAGACGATGGTCGGGATCGCCCAGGGGATCAGGATCAACGCCCGCACCAGCGCGCGTCCGGTGAACTTGACGTTCAGCAGCAACGCCACCATCAGCCCCAGTACGATTTCCAATCCCACCGACACCACGGTGAAATGCAAGGTGTTGCGCACCGCGTTCCACCACTGTGGATCGACCAGGATGCCCGACCAGCCCGCGCTGCTGTGAAACAGATAATTGCTCAAGCCGACAAAGGTTGCATCGCCCGTGTCGGCCAGGCTGGCGTCGGTCAGGCTGAACCAGAATGTGCGCAGCAGCGGCCAGGCCGCCACCAGGGCCAGGCACAACAACATCGGGCTCAGGAACAGCCAGGCGGCGCGAACGCGGCGGCGTTGTACCGGCGTTTCCCGAGTGAGCAGGTACTCGTCGTCGCCGGGGGCGAGTGTAGTGGAGACAGACATGGTGATTTCCTTCCTTGTGGCTTACCAGTTCCGGCGTTTGATGCGCGTGAGTTCGCTTTCCAGTTCGGCCAGCGCCTGATCGACCGGCCGTTCGTCCGCCAGCACGCCGTGCACTTGGTCGAAGAAAGCATTGGAGACCCGTGGATAGCGGTCGGCGGTGATTGAAGCAGGGCGCATGACCCCATCATTGAGGATGCTGCGCAGTTGGCTGTAGTACGGCATGGCCGCGAGCAACTCGGGATCCTGGTACAGCGACTCGATCACCGGGTTGTAGGCACCCACCAGGGCGCGGTGTTTCTGTTGTTGGGCGCTGCTCAGGTAACTCACCAGTTCTGCGGCGAGCTTGGGGTTGGCGCTGTAGCGCGACACCGCCAGGCCCCAGCCGCCGAGGGTGGACGCATGGGTGCCCTCGGCGCCGCCGCGGGGCAGGGGGGCGACGCCGACCTTGTCCTTCACGGCGCTGTCCTGGCTTTGCACCAGGGCCCAGACATAAGGCCAGTTACGCATGAACACCGCATTGCCGGACTGGAAGACGCCGCGTCCTTCTTCCTCGGTGTAATTGAGCACGCCACGGGGGGCGATGTCGCCGACCCAGCTCTTGGCCAGGGTCAACGCTGCCCTCGAGGCCTGGCTGTTGACCACGATGTCGCCTTGGGCGTTGACCAGCCCGCCTTGCGGATGGCTGCTGATCCACTCCAGGGCATTACACGTCAGGCCTTCGTAGGCGCGTCCCTGGAACACATAACCCCAGGCATTGGCGTTCCCGGCATCGCGTTCGGCCTGCTGGACAGCCCTGGCAGTGGTGGTCATTTCTTCCCAGGTCTGGGGCACGGGCTTGTTGTACTTATCGAGCAGGTCCTTGCGGTAATACAGCAGCCCCGAGTCTGTGAACCACGGCATGGTCACCAGGCGCCCGTTCACCGTGGCGTTGTCCACCTGGGCCTGGAAGTAACCCTGGGTCGCGTTGGCAGGAAGCACCTCGCGCAGGTCCATCAAGTGCTTGGACAACATTCCCGGCCACACCATGTCGATCTGGATGATGTCGATGTCGCTGGATTGCGCACTGAGGATCTGTTGGTAGAACGACAACCGTTCGGTCGCCGAGTTAGGCGTGGAAACCACTTCGACGCTGTTGCCGGTCTGCTTCGACCATTGCTCGACAGCCTCCTTGCACAGTTGTAATTCCGCACCCACGGCGCCGCAGGAAATCGTCAGGCTGGCGGCGGTGCAGAGGGATGGAAACCCGACGCACAGGCCGAGCAGTGCCGCTGGAAGGAGCGATTTGAGCTGTTTCATAAAGCCCTCTTTATTTTTGTTTTTAGAAAAGTTAACGTTAACATCGCCAAATGTAACAGTGTATTTGCGATGAGGCATCCTTTTTTTCCTTCGGTTTGACAATTCAGAACCTGGGCGGAAAAGGCCGGTCGCGGCAACCGAACAATAAAAACAAAACAGGGAAAATCCACATGCAGAAAGCATCAAGCTGGCTACTCGCAGGCGTGCTCGGCGCCTCGGCGACCACTTCTCAGGCCGCGACGCTGGAGGAACGCATGGCCGCGTTCGAGGCCCGTGCCAGCGCAGCGGAAAAACGCGCCGCCGCCGCCGAACAACAAACCCAGGCACTCGCCAGGGAGTTGCAGCAACTCAAACTCGCCACGCCCGCCATGCAACCGGTGGTGTCCGCCGCTACGGTCCCCACGCTCGATGCTCGCCTGGCAAAACTCGAAGCCAGCCAGCAAAGCACGGAGAAGCAGGGCAGTGGCGCACACCTTACCGACGGCTTCAGCTTCAAGGGCTACGCACGCTCCGGGTTGCTGATCAATGATGGGTTGGGCGGTGGTCGTGGCGGTCCGTACACCACCCCGGCAGGTTCTGTCGGGGGCGCCGTCGGGCGACTCGGCAACGAGGACGACACCTACATGCGCATCGACCTGTTGAAAGAGCAGTACGCGCAGAACGGCACCCACTCCAAGTTCACGGTGTCCATCGCCGATGGCGTGGAAAGTTCCAATGACTGGACCGCCGAGGAAAGCAACCTGAACGTGCGCCAGGTGTTCACCGAACTCGATCACCTCGCGGCATTCAAGGGCAACTCGATGTTCGAAAACGCCACCCTGTGGGCCGGCAAGCGCTTCGACAGGGACAATTTCGACATCCACTGGCTGGACTCCGACGTGGTCTATCTGGCCGGCACCGGCGGTGGCATCTACGACGTGCAGATGACCAAGGACTGGCGTTCGAATTACTCATTGATGGGGCGCAACTACGGGGATTTCAGCGAGGGCGGCGTCAATGCCGATGTGGAAAGCTACATCCTGACGTCCAACCAGTTTTTCGACGGTGGGCAGTGGCAATGGATGTTCAACGCCATCGGCTCGAAGAAAAACGACTTTGCTACCCGCACCAACGAAGCGGGGCTGACGCCGGCCGATTCCGGCTTGCACAGCATGATCGCCAATCACCAGAAGACCTTTTTCGGCCGCGAAGGCTTCTTCAAGACGGCACTGCTTTATGGCCAGGGTCTGGGGGCAGAGGTCAAGAACGTCGGCGCCGATGGCGAACTGATCGACGACGCCCGTGCGCTGCGTGTGGCGCTGTATGGCGAGACGCCCTTGGCATCCGACTGGCGCATCGGCCCGAGCCTGCTGGCCGAGCAAAGCAAGGATCGCTACGTCAAGGGCGACGACTACCGCTGGATGACCCTGAACGTGCGGTTGGCCAACGAAATCAACAGCAATTTCGAGATGGCCTACGAGATGAGTTGGCAAACCATGCAGCTCGACCCCAAGGGCTACCTGCAACGCAATGCGGTCGACGGCAACTTCTGGAAGTTCACGGTCGCCCCGACCTTCAAGCCTGATTTGGGCGATCTGCTTACACGCCCCGAGCTGCGCCTGTTCGCCAGCGTCATGAATTGGTCATCGGACCTGGACAGGTACAGCACCACGGATTCCTTCGGCAAGACGGACTTCAACGCCGGCGGTGTCTGGCAGTACGGCATACAGATGGAAACCTGGTTCTGATGCCCGTCAGTTGAAACCTGTGGGAGCGAGTCGTTTTCCAGACCTCGCAGTCACCACAATCCTCTGTGGGAGCGAGCTTGCTCGCGAAGCGGTATTCCAGGCAGTTCGGGCAGCGGGGCGTGGGTGTCGATCAGCAGGACATGGTCCCCTGTGGCGAGGGGATTTATCCCCGCTCGGCTGCGCAGCCGTCGTAAACCGGCCAACGCGGTTCACCGGTTGCAGCGCGGTGCCTGGTTTTGGGGCTGCTTCGCAGCCCAGCGGGGATAAATCCCCCTCGCCACATGGGGGCACAGGGTGCCCTCTAGCGACAGCCCCGTGGTGGCATGGGCAGTTCCCTGGGGAACAGCGCGACCCCAACCGCAGGCTTCCTCCCAGTTCATCAAGCCGGAGGGCGATGACTACCGCCTGCCAGCAAATGATGAGACCCCTCAACGTCGCCCAACCCGCGTACTGACGTCCACCCACACCGCCAGTACCAAAATGCTGCCTTTGACGATCATCTGCCAGTAGCTATCCACGTCGAGCATGGACATGCCATTGTCCAGGCTGGTGATCACCAGCGCGCCGAGGAGGGCGCCGTAGACCGTACCGGAGCCGCCGCGCATGGAGGTGCCGCCGATGAAGCAGGCGGCGATGGCGTCGAGTTCGCCCATGCTGCCGGCCGAGGGTGAACCGGCGGCCAGGCGTGCGGTGTTGACCACGCCGGCGAGGGCGCACATCACGCCCATGATGCCGAAGATCCACAGCTTCACCGCTTGCACGTTGATGCCGGACAGGCGCGTGGCTTCCATGTTGCTGCCCACCGAATAGACACGTCGGCCGAACACGGTCTGGCTGGTGACGTAGCTGAATACCCCCAGCAGGATCAGCAGGAGCAGCACCGGCACCGGGATGCCGTCGTAGCTGTTGAGGGTGTAGACGAACCCCGCCAGCACCGCGCCGATCACCACCACGCGCACCACGTCACGGACCAGTGAGTGAGCCGCCAGGCCATGCAGGGCACGGTTGCGCCGCTGTTTCCAGGTCAGGAACAGCGTCAGGGCGAACAGCAGGATACCGAGCCCGGTCCCGACGGTGTGCGGCAAGTAACCCTGGCCTACGTAGACCAGTTCCGGTGACACCGGGGCAATGGTGGTGCCGCCGGTCACCCCCAGCAGGACGCCGCGAAACGCGAGCATGCCACCCAGCCCCACAATGAATGACGGAATGCGCAGGTAGGCGGTCATGTAGCCGTTGCCCAAGCCAATCACCAGCCCGCACAGGGCCACCAGGCTCAGGTTCGCCAGCAGCGGAATGTGATAGACCACGTCGAGAATCGCCGCCAGGCCACCGAGCAGCCCAAGCAACGAACCCACCGACAAATCGATCTCGCCGCTGATGATCACCAGCACCATGCCGCAGGCGAGGATCCCGGTGATGGACATCTGCCGCAGCAGGTTGGAAAGGTTGCGCGGGGTCACGAACCCACCGTCGGTCTGCCAACTGAAGAACAGCCAGATCACCGCCACGGCGATCATCAGGGCGAGCATTTTGTAGCGGGAAAAAAGTTGTTTGAACTGATTCATCTACGCGGACTTCCGATCATTAGGGTGATGGCCATCGGGATGGCTGAGCGCGGCGGCGAGCACCTGTTCCTGGGTGAGTTCGTGGTTGATGAAGTCACCGCGCAATTGGCCTTCGCCGATCACCAGAACGCGGTCGGAAACCCCCAATACTTCGGCCAGCTCCGAGGACACCATGATGATCGACACGCCTTCGGCCGCTAGCGCGCCCATCAGTTTGTAGATCTCGTACTTGGCGCCGACATCCACGCCGCGGGTCGGCTCGTCGAGGATCAGCACCCGGGGTTTGGTCAGGAGCATCTTGGCCAGCACGGCTTTTTGCTGATTGCCACCTGAAAGACTGGTGATCGGCAGGAACGGACTCGCGGTCTTGAGGTGCATGCGCGCGATTTCCTGGTCGATGCTGCCCAGTTCGGCTTCGGCGTCGATGCGGGTCAATTTCGCGTAGTTGTCCAGTACCGCCAGGGTGATGTTCTGGCCCACCCCCAAGTCTGGGATGATGCCTTGGCGCTTGCGATCTTCGGGAACCATGCACAGGCCGGCGCGAATCGACTTGAGCGGCGTGCGCGTGTCGATTCGTTGGCCGCCCAGCCAGACTTCGCCTTCGTAGCGACCTGGGTAGGCGCCGAACAGTGCCGACACCAGTTCCGTGCGGCCGGCGCCGACCAACCCGGCGATGCCGAGGATTTCTCCACGCTTGAGAACGAACGAAATGTCGTCGACCCGTTTGCGCCGGGGGTTGTCGACGTCGTAGCAGGTGACGTGGCGTGCCTCGAAAATCACCTCGCCGACATCGTGGGGTTCGGTGGGGTAGAGGTTGCTCATTTCCCGCCCGACCATCTGGGTGATGATCCTGGGAATGTCCATGTCCGCCATGGCGGTGGTGGCGATGTGTTTGCCATCGCGGATCACCGAGATGGTGTCGCACACGGCGGCCACTTCATCGAGCTTGTGGGAGATGTACACGCAGGCAACGCCCTTGGCCTTGAGGTCGCGGATGATGTCCAGCAGCACCTCGATTTCCGAGCGGGTCAGGGCCGAGGAGGGTTCGTCGAGAATCAGCAGCCGCGCCTGCTTGTTCAGGGCCTTGGCGATTTCCACCAATTGCTGGTGGCCACCGCCGTACTGCGAAACCGGTAGCGAGACGTTCATGTCCGGCACTTTGAGTTCACGCATCAGGGCCTCGGCGCGGTGGATCATCGCCGGGTAGTTCATGCGTCCGCCGGGCAGTGTCAGCTCGTGGCCCATGAAGATGTTCTCGGCCACCGACAGGTCGGGGACCAGGGTCAGTTCCTGGTGAATGATGACGATCCCGGCGGCTTCGGTTTCGCTGATGGACTGCGCCTTGAGGGGCTGGCCGTCCCAAAGAATTTCACCGTCCCAGGTGCCGTAGGGATAGACCGCAGACAGCACCTTCATCAGCGTGGATTTGCCCGCGCCGTTTTCACCGCACAGGCCGACGCACTCCCCGGGCCTGACCTTGATATCGATGCCGTTCAGGGCGTTGACACCGCCAAAGGTTTTGACGATGCCGGTCATTTGCAGCAGGTAGTCGGACATGGCAAAGGCTCGTGGAAAAGGGCTCACACATCAGCAGGGGCAGGCGGTCAAGCCATGTGACCTGTGGGAGCGAGCTTGCTCGCGATAGCGGTGGTTCAGCTTGCATCAATGTTGGATGTGCTGCCGTCATCGCGAGCAAGCTCGCTCCCACAGGGGGCTTGATTGACTGGTCAGGTCACTGCCCGGCGATCTGCGCCTTGGTATAGAAACCGTCCTTTTCCAGCAGGTCGATGTTGTCCTTGGTCAGCGGCGTGGGGGTGAGCAGGATGGTGTCGACTTTCTTGCTGCCATTGTCGTATTGCGAGCTGAAGGTCGGTTTCTCGTTGCGTGCCAGTTGCACCGAGAGCTTGGCGGCTTCGGAGGCGATCAGTTTCAGTGGCTTGTAGACGGTCATGGTCTGGGTGCCATCGATCACGCGCTTGACCGCCGCGAGGTCGGCGTCCTGGCCCGAGATCGGCACCTTGCCGGCCATTTTCTGTGCCGCCAGGGCCTGGATGGCGCCGCCGGCGGTGGCGTCGTTGGAGGCGACGATGCCATCGATCTTGTTGTCGTTCCGGGTCAGGGCGTTTTCCACGATGCTCAAGGCTTCAGTGGGGTTCCATTCCTTCACCCACTGTTGGCCGACAATCTTGATGTCGCCCTTGTCGATGGCCGGTTGCAGCACTTTCATCTGGCCTTCACGCAGGACCTTGGCGTTGTTGTCCGTGGGCGCGCCACCGAGCAGGAAGTAATTGCCCTTGGGCGCGGCTTTCAGCACGCCGCTGGCCTGCATCTCGCCGACCTTTTCGTTATCGAAGGAAATGTAGGCGTCGATATCGGCATTGAGGATCAGGCGGTCGTAGGACACGACCTTGATCCCGGCCTTCTTGGCTTCGGCGACGGCGTTGGTCAGCACGGTGGCGTTGAACGGCACGATGACAATGACATCGACGCCACGGGAAATCAGGTTTTCGATCTGTGAGATCTGCTTCTGCTCGTTGGCATCGGCGGACTGGACGAAGACCTTGGCGTCGAGTTTTTCCGCCGCCGCGACGAAGTAGTCACGGTCCCGCGACCAGCGTTCCAGGCGCAGGTCATCGATGGAAAAACCGATTTTCGGATGGGTCGCATCGGCCATGACGGGAAGCGAGAGCAGGGCGAGGGCGCCGGCGAGCAGGGTACGTTTGAATGTATTCATGTGGTGCGTCCTTTTATTGTTGTTTGAAAGACACTGCCTGACGATGAGCGTGATACCGGGTAGAACTGTAGAACGTCGCAGGGCGCCGTGGGCACAGATTTGTCGCGAGAATGTAACGGCCTCTCTGGTGGGGCAGACAAATCAGTTTGTTCTTCCGGGGGGCTGCTTCGCAGCCCAGCGGGGATAAATCCCTCGCCACATTTGTCAGGGGTAGATGAACCGATTGACCACGTTCTCGAGCATCTCCTGGCGACCGCTGACGGCCTGGGGATTCAGCTCGTTGGTAAAGGCGTGCTCGGCCAGCGATTCAAGGCTGAAGTCGCCGGCCAGTACCGCCTTGCCAAACGGTTGCTGCCAGCCGGCATAGCGCTGGTCCTTGAACTGTTGCAACTGATCGTTCTGCACCATGGCCGCCGCGCGCTCCAGGGCGAGGGCGAGGACGTCCATGGCGGCGACGTGGCCGTGGAACAGGTCGATATCGTCCAGGCTCTGGCGCCGGACCTTGGAATCGAAGTTGAACCCGCCGTTGCCGAAGCCCCCGGCCTTGAGGATTTCATAGGTAGCCAGGGTCATTTCCTCGACGCTGTTGGGGAACTGGTCGGTGTCCCAGCCGTTCTGCGGATCGCCACGGTTGGCGTCGATGCTGCCGAAGATGCCCAGGGAGACGGCCGTGGCGATCTCGTGATGGAAGCTGTGTCCGGCCAGGGTCGCGTGGTTGGCTTCGATGTTGACCTTGATCTCGTTTTCCAGGCCGAACTGCTGCAGGAAGCCGAACACCGTGGCGCTGTCGTAATCGTACTGGTGCTTGGTCGGTTCCTGGGGCTTGGGTTCGATCAGCAGGTCGCCCTTGAAGCCGATCTTGTGCTTGTGCTCGACCACCATGCGCATGAAACGACCCAGTTGCTCGCGCTCGCGTTTCAAGTCGGTATTGAGCAGGGTTTCATAACCTTCCCGACCGCCCCACAGCACGTAGTTGGAGCCTTTGAGACGCTGGGTGGCGTTCATGGCGCTGAACACTTGGGCGGCGGCGCAGGCGAACACATCCGGGTTCGGGTTGCTGGCGGCGCCGGCGGCAAAACGCGGGTTGCTGAAGCAGTTGGCGGTGCCCCACAACAGTTTGATCCCGGTCTCTTCCTGATGGCGCTCCAGGTGGTCGACCATCTGGGCGAAGTGTTCGCGGTACTCTTTGAGCGAACTGCCTTCCGGGGCGACATCGGTGTCGTGGAAGCAGTAGTAGTCGATGCCCAGCTTGGAGAAGAACTCGAAGGCCGCTTCGGCCTTGCCGATGGCCACTTCCATCGGATCCCCGGCGTGTTGCCATGGGCGCTTGAACGTGCCGGCACCGAACACATCCGACCCCGGCCAGACGAAGGTATGCCAGTAGCAGACCGCCATGCGCAGGTGCTCGCGCATGGGCTTGCCGAGCACCAGTTTGTTGGCGTCGTAGTGACGGAAGGCAAGCGGCGAGTCGCTGGCGGGGCCCTCGTAGCGAATCTTGTCGACAGCGGGGAAGTACGACATGGGCGAGTTCCTTTTTATTCTTGGCGATGTCTCGATACTAACGCCGGCCCCGAGGCTGCTGATTATGAAAATCACCAACAGGGCGTTCGATTTTGAGTATTGAGGTTCATCGCTGGCGCGCCTAGTCTGTGTGCATCGGCCCAGGGTTAAACCAATGAAAACCGTCCCGCCCGTTCACCGCATTGCCCTGTTGTTCAACGGCAGCAAGATCTACGACCGCGGCATCATCAGCGGCATCGGCAACTACCTGAGCAGCACGCGCGCGTCCTGGGACTTGTTCCTCGAGGAGGATTTTCTCTGCCGCTTGAAAGGCATCGAACGCTGGCAGGGTGACGGGATCATCGCCGACTTCGACGACCCGCTGATTGGCGAGGCGCTGGCCGGAATCAAGCTGCCGGTGGTGGCGGTGGGCGGCTCCTATCAGGATGAACGCGCCTACCCCAAGGGCATTCCCTATGTCGCCACCGACAATGACGCGTTGATGAGGTTGGCCTATGAGCACCTGATCGAGGCCGGGCTGACCCGTTTCGCCTGTTTCAGCCTGCCTGAAGCCCAAGCCAATCGCTGGGCCCAGGAACGGGAAAAAGCCTTTCGCCGACTGGTGCAGCGCGATGGCCTGCACGCCGAGGTCTATCGCGGCATGGGCACCAGCGCGCCGCTGTGGGACAGCGCCGTCGAGCAGCAGATCGCCTGGCTGCAAAGCCTGCCCAAACCCATCGGCATCATCGCCGTCAGCGACGCCCGCGCCCGGCAGTTGTTGCAGGCCTGTCTGACCGCCGGAATCGCCGTGCCGGAGGAAGTGGCGTTGATTGGCATCGACAACGACCCCCTGACCCGCAGCCTGACGCGGGTGCCGCTGAGCTCGGTGATCCAGGGTACCGAGACCATGGGCCGCACCGCCGCACGCCTGCTCCACCAAATGCTGCACGGCATGCCGTCCACGGGCACCCAGATCCTGGTTCCGCCGGATGCGATCAATGTACAGGTCTCGAGCCTGCATCAACCGTTGGGCAACCCTTATGTCATGCAGGCACTGCTCTTCATCCGCCAATACGCCTGCCAGGGCATCAAGACGGCCCAGGTGGCGGCCTATGTGGGAGTATCGCGCTCATCGCTGGAAGCGCACTTTCGCAAGGCGCGGGGTTGCAGTGTCCACGACGAAATCCTGCGCTTCAAACTGGCCGCCGCCGCCAACGGACTGGAAAACACCGACGCGCCGATTGCCGACATCGCCCAGGATTGCGGCTTCAAATCGGCGCAATACCTGCACACGGTGTTTCGCCGAGAATTCGGCTGCACGCCTCGGGAATATCAGCAGGGGGCCAATGGGGCCGCTCACTGACCCACTGCCGAACCGCTTCAGTTCCGGCTCACTGTTCGCCCTGAAGCCACGTGTTCACCACCCGCCGATCCAGCTCCTCCCAATCCGCCATGCCCAAAACCCGCGTGGTATTCAGCCCCCGCAGATAACCGCGTAGCTGATTGGCGATGGCTCGCCGCAGTTCCGGATCGGGGGGGGCCTCGCGCAGGAGGACGCTTTCGTACTGGACCAGGTACTCGGCCACGCGCTCGCGGAAATCGGGCAATACCGCGTCGCGGATCAGGTCAAACGTTCGCATGGGAGCCCCTCATTGATCTGTGATTATCGTGTGTCCGGTCGACCGTACGGCCCACAACTATCGCTATGAGTAATAGTGACCATTACGAAACGCAAGTTCTGCTTTGGCCGTAATCATCGGAAAATCAGCGCCATCGAACATGCGGCGCCCTCTGCGCTGCTTGAAGAACCAGGATTTTTGTTTTCAGGACCCGATCGATGCGCTCTTTATTTTTGCTTCCCCTGGCGTTTTCCCCTTTGTTGCTGGTCGGTTGTGCCTCGGCGCCGAACGACCCGACCCTGACCTTGCAGACCAGCAAGACGCCGGCCCAATACGCCGAATGCGTCGTACCGAAATTGCAGGGCAACGCCTTGAACCCGATGGTCTCGCAGACCCAGCGCAGCTACCGCATCGTGGTGCCGAGCAAAGTCTCGGCGGACAACGTGCTGGAAGCCTACAAGGCCGGCAGCGGCGGCAAGGTATTCATCTACGAGCGACATTTGCTGGCCTCCAACCTCCTGCCTTCGAGTTTTGAACGCGCCGCACAGGAATGCATCTGACCGGCCCGTAAACGCTTTTCACCGTGCTCCTTTGGTTGGCCGCAACCAACCAATTCCCTTGCCCCGCACCGTCCTCGGTCGCGGGGCTTTTTTTGCCTGCCGGTTTCAGGTTGGCCCATCATCCGCCCGGATGAACTGGATGAACGCTTTCAGGGCCGGTGGCACATGGCGTCGGCTGGGGTAGTAGAGAAAAAACCGGCTTGGCGGTGCTCTCCATTGCGCAAGCAGTTCCATGAGATGTCCGTTGCGGATGTCATCGCGCACCAGTTCCTCGTAGACGTAGGCAATCCCGGCGCCATCTTTTGCTGCCTGGATCATCAGCGCATCGTCTTCAAGAATGAGTGGGCCGGTGACGGACAAGCGCATCGGTTGCCCTTCTGCCTGATACTCCCAGTTATAGAGTTTGCCGCTGGGAAAACGTCGTGCGATACAGGCATGGTCGAGCAGGTCGCGTGGAGCCTGGACGATCCCCTTAGCGGCCAGATATGCCTGTGAGGCGACGGTCACGTATGATTGAGGGGGGCCGACAGGGACGGCGATCATGTCGCCAGCCAGGCTTTCGCCAAAACGCACGCCGGCGTCAAACCCACCGTTCACGATGTCGGTCAAGCCATCATCGGTGACCAGGTCCAGGTGAATACGTGGATACCTGGCCACGAATGGCGCGAGCACTTTCGCAAATACCGCACGCGCGGCCGGACGCGCCACGTTGAGGCGAAGCTTGCCGGCGGGCACTTCCTGCATTGATGTCAGTTGCGCCAGTGCATCGGCAACCTGTTGCAGGGTCGGGGCTAGCGTTGCCAGTAGCTGGTGGCCGGCCTCGGTCGGGGTCACGCTGCGCGTGGTTCGATTGAGCAGCCTGACCCCCAGGCGTGCTTCCAGTGCACGCATCGCGTGACTCAAGGCAGAAGCCGAAACGCCACGCTCGTCGGCGGCCTTGCGAAAGCTGCGGTGGCGAGCGATGGCCGCGAAGGCATCCAGTTCGGAAAGATCGGGGTGCTGACTCATGAATGCTGTTCAGTAGTTTAAATACGATTACCCATCTTATCGTCATGAGATCGCTCGCGGATACTGGCTCACATCATCTGTGGAGAACTCGCTATGCAAAAGAATCGTCTTGGATCATCGGACTTGCTGATTTCACCCATTGGCCTGGGAACCTGGGCCATTGCCGGCACCGGCTGGGAATACAGTTGGGGCGCGCAGGACGACGAGGACAGCCTGGGTGCTCTTGAATATGCCGTCGAACGCGGTGTGAACTGGATCGATACCGCGGCGGTTTATGGTTTGGGCCATGCCGAGCAACTGGTTGGGCAATTGTTGCGTCGGGTGCCAGCTTCACGACGTCCGTTGGTGTTCACCAAGGGCAGCCTGGTCTGGGACCCGGTCACCAAAGCGATCTCGCATTCGCTGGCGCCTCAATCGCTGCTGGCCGAGGTCGAGGCAAGCTTGCGCCGGCTGCAAGTCGAAACCATCGACCTTTATCAGATCCACTGGCCGGCCTTTCCTGCCGATGGCAGTAGCGAAGGAATCGAGAGTGCGCTTTCGGCGTTGGCCACCGCCCGCGAACAGGGAAAAATTCGCGCTATCGGCGTGTCCAATTTCGATGTCGCGCAACTCCAGCGGGCCCAGGCGGTGACAGAGATCGTCTCTCTCCAACCGCCTTATTCAGCCCTGATGCGAGACATCGAGGAGAACGTCCTGCCATTTTGCGAGGAGGCCGGAATGGGTGTCCTGGCCTATTCCACCCTTCAATCGGGGCTGCTTTCCGGGAGCATGACGCGCGAGCGCATCGCCCAATTGCCCGATGACGATTGGCGCAAGGCCCGAAGCGCGGACTTTCAGGAGCCTCGCTTGAGTGCGAACCTGGCGCTGGTCGAAGTTTTGGCTGGTATTGGCGAAAGACACGGGGTGAGCGCGGCGACAGTTGCCATCGCTTGGGTGCTGCGCAAGCCGGTGGTGACTGGGGCCATCGTCGGTGCTCGCCGTGCCACGCAGGTCGATGGACTGATTGCCGGTTCACAGCTGCGTCTCAGTGCCGAGGAAATCGACGAGATTCAACCTTTCCTGCCATTGGGTATGGGCACGAATGTCCCTGGGGCCGCTTGATCTTTATCGTTTGGCAGCCCGCTTGAACGAGCGGGTTTGACGCCTCGCTGCATAAGCGGCACTATTTGCTCGTTTGTGATCATTAGTGCTCGTTTATGCAGGTTTCAGCATCATGACTTCTCCTCACGAAGCGTTCCCCGGTGAACGCCAGCAATTGATCAGCGAGCGTCTCGCCCGGTATGGCCGGGTGATCGCGGCAGATCTGGCCAACGAATTCAATGTGTCCGAACACTCGATCCGGCGTGACCTGGGGGCATTGGCAGCGGCGGGGGTGTGCAAGCGTGTTTATGGCGGCGCGATACTTGTGCCGGCTGCCGAAGGGTCGCTGGATGTACGGGTGCGTAAAGACCCGGCACGCAAGGGCAGCCTCGGCCAAGCGGCCGCTGCATTGCTGCGCGCCGGCCAGCACGTGTTCATCGATGCCGGGTCGACCAACCTGGCGATTGCTGGTGCCATCGATCCGCGCCTTCAGTTGACCCTCTCCACCAACTCGCCGTTGATTGCGGTGCAGTTGATGAAACTACCCCGTGCCGAAGTCATCCTCCTGGGGGGGCGTCTGAATCCAATCGCGGGTGGTGTGATCGGGCTGACGGCAGTGGAGCAATTGCGCCAGTTCAGTTTTGACGTGTGTTTTCTCGGTGCCTGCGCCATCGATCCGGACAATGGGGTCACGGCATTCGGTCTGGAGGACGCGGAGTTCAAGCGCGCAGTGGTGGCGGCGAGTGGGCAAGTGATTACCGCGGTGACCAACGAAAAGCTGTCCAGCGTTGCTCATTATCAGGTGGTTTCTTGTGAGGAAGTCGCCGCCCTGGTGGTGGAGCACGATGCGCCACGTGAGCGGCTGGAGCCCTTCTACGACCGGGTGACCAACGTTGTGACGGGCGTCCGTTAGCCGCGGCGTAGCTGATGCCTTTGCGGCGCAGGGCAGGGCAATCGGGTAGATACTGCGCGCCCCCCCCATTGTCCGCCAAGCGATTTGCGTCTAGTTTGCTGCCCGATCACAAGTACAAAAATCAGGAGTCATCGATGCAACCGATTCGTCTCGGGCTGGTGGGCTACGGCAAGATTGCCCAGGATCAACACGTTCCAGCCATCCACGCCAACCCCGCGTTCCAACTGGTGGCGGTCGCCACGCAAGGGCAGCCTTGCGCCGGGGTGGAGAACTTCCGCTCCCTGGGCGAACTGCTCGAAAACGGTCCGCAGGTCGATGCCATTGCGTTTTGCACACCGCCACAAGGTCGATTCGCCCTGGTGCAGCAGGCGCTGGCGGCTGGCAAACACGTGCTGGTGGAAAAACCGCCGTGCGCCACGCTGGGTGAAGCCATGGCATTGGTGGAGCAGGTCCGCGAGCAAGGCGTCAGCGGCCTGTTCGCCTGGCATTCGCGTTACGCGCCGGGCATCGAAGCCGCCCGTGACTGGCTGGCGAGTCGCACCTTGCAGAGCGTGCAGATCGATTGGAAAGAAGACGTGCGCAAGTGGCACCCCGGCCAGGCATGGATCTGGCAACCCGGCGGCCTGGGCGTCTTCGATCCGGGTATCAATGCCTTGTCGATTGTGACCCATCTGCTGGCGTTGCCGCTGTTCGTGGCGTCCGCCGAGTTGCGCGTACCGGAGAACTGCCAGTCGCCGATTGCCGCCAGCATCAAGATGGCCGACGCGCGCCACCTCGATATTCGTGCGGAATTCGATTTCGACCATGGTCATGACGAGCTCTGGAGCATCGAGATTCGCTGCGCCGAAGGCGTCCTGCGCCTGGACAACGGCGGTGCACTGTTGAGCATCGACGGCGTGCGTCAGGCCGTATCCGAGGAGGGCGAATACGCGGCGGTGTATCGACATTTCCAGCAACTGATCAACGACAAAACCAGCGACATGGACCTGCAGCCACTGCGGTTGGTGGCGGACAGCTTCTTTGTCGGCAGTCGGACGGCAGTCGAGCCGTTCTACGATTAACCCAGGGAATTGCCGTTGAACGAACAGACCTTGTCCATGCGCCTGGAGCGTGTGGCGGCGCATATGCCGACGGGCGCGCGCCTGGCCGATATCGGCTCGGATCACGCCTACTTGCCGGTGGCCTTGCTGCGCCGTGGCGTCATTGCGACGGCGGTGGCGGGCGAGGTGGCGCTGACGCCGTTGCGCGCCGCCGAACGCACCGTGGGCGAGAATGGCCTGGAACAGTGGATCAGCGTGCGCCAGGCCAATGGCCTGGCGGCAATCGAGCCGGAAGACGGGATCACGGCGATCAGCCTCTGCGGCATGGGCGGCGAGACGATCCGCGATATTCTGGACAGCGGCAAAGCACGGCTGAGCGGGCACGAGCGGTTGATACTGCAACCCAATGGCGGCGAACAACCGCTGCGCCAATGGCTGATGGAAAACGACTACCGCATCCTTTGCGAGGAAGTGCTGCGGGAAAACCGCTTCTACTACGAGATCATCGTCGCCGAGCGCGCCGGGCCAGTGACGTACACCGCCGAGGAGCTGTACTTCGGCCCGCTGCAACTGCAAGCACGAACCCCGACCTTCCTGGCCAAGTGGCAACGCCTGCTGCGCCAGAAGCAAAAGACCCTGGCCAGCTTCGCCAAGGCGCGGCAGGCCGTGCCGGAAGAGAAGCGACAAGACATTGCCCGGCAGGTCCGCTGGATCAGCGCGCTGTTGGCTTGAGTTGCATTGAGGTTGGATGTGCAAACGTCATCGCGAGCAAGCTCGCTCCCGCAGGGAATTGCACAAGTCCTTTTTGTGGGCGTGAGCTTGCTCGCGATGAGGCCATCGGTGACTTCACTGTTTGAGCGCCTTCTCCCTGCCCGACTATCGACCCACCATGGGGTAGTGCTTGATACGACACGGATGCGAGTTACCGTCGCCTTTACAGACACCATCCAGGTAGCGGTAGTCCACCCGTACCGACTGCCCTTTGCCGGGCCATTGCCGGCGGGGGAGCGTGGCTTGGTAGTCTGGGGTTTCCGGGGTGAAGGTCAACAGTGAGCCTTGTGCGGGACATTCCACCGAGGCGGATTTCGGCCTGACTTTCACGATCTGCGCCTGGAGTTGCGGGTAGGGTTGCTTCAGGACCTCGACGATACGCAGCTCCATCTGGCAGATCTGCCACGTCGAGGCCTGGGCGGGCTCGCACAGAAAGGGGAGCGCCAAGGCAAGCAGTCCGAGGCATGCGGTGTGAGTGTTCATTGCTGACCTTGTTTGGGGGGCTGACGTTTGCCAATCATAGCTTGGCATTGAAGCCGTCAGCAGGGTAGTGGCACTATGCCTACAGTCTTTAGGCCAATACAAGGAAGTCACCCATGCCCGGCATCCCAAACGTCGCGTCAGCATTCTGCGCATTCATGCAATCGTGGGAAGAGGACCGCAAATACCTGCCGTCATCCATCAGTGCCCTGGCCAATGGTTTCGAGGGCTGGTTGAAGTTCGAGTTTTATTTCTGGCTGATCCAGTCCCGTGGACTTCGGGGCCCCGACCGCGAACTGGCGGATGTGGGCGTCGAGTACAAAGTGGCGCTCGATCAGCGTTGGTCGCTGATGGATATTGCCGCCAAGCAATGCGACCTGTGGATCCGCGATCAGGATGAAAAGCGCTTTCACTTCATTGAGCTCAAGGCACCTTTCGCCAATGCCAACCAGGGCAAGATGTTTGAAAGCGCGGCCAAGGACTATTGGTACATGACCCGCTTGAAAGCCCAGGCGGAAAAGGTGGCAACGGGCAGTGTCATCATCTTTGGCGTGAACTTTGATCAGGCGCGCTGGGAAAAACATCTCCAGTACGTCGAGGAATATGCCGGCTACGTCGAGCATTCGTCCAAGGCATCCGGCACCGTGCCAGGCGTGGAGGGGCTGAGGTGGGCGGTCCTGACCATGCATTACTCGCCGCTGGGCGAGATCCCTCTGCCGCAAGTCGAGGTTCTGGCGCCGTGAAGCCATGGAGCGCCGCAGGCCTGGCAATGCTGGTCTCGTGGGACGATGTCTGACACAGCACCCCTGTCGGAGCGAGCCTGCTCGCGATGACGGCAGTTCGTTCAATATCCATGTGACTGAACGACCGCCTTCGCGAGCAAGCCCGCTCCCACAAGAGAAGCGCGGTCATCAAAAACAGGTCGGCCGCCAGGCCGACTCGCGCTGGACATCAACATGCTGCCCGCTCAGTCCTGCTTCGACCCTCCGCCAATCTGCCAGACATACGGCGGTTCCTTACCGTTGATTTCCCAATCACCAATGATGCGCTCCTTGTAGATCAAGGGATTGTGCGAAGCGGCGGTGCGGGCGTTGCGCCAGTGGCGGTCGAGGGCCTTGCTGGTGCTGGTGGCCGAGGCACCAAGGGCATTGAACAGGTCGCTGGTAGCGCGTAGCACCAGGTCGGAGATGACCACTTGGGCCTGGGCCGATTCCAGTTCGGCGGCGATGTTGGCGGTGCGTTCGGTCTCGGTGTTCTGACTGAAGCGGCTTTCGTAGGCGCGTTGGGAGGCGCTCGCGGCGCGCAGGGCGGTGGCTTCGGCGGCATAGACCTGGGCCGAGGCCCTACCGACCACTTGCTGCACCTGCACGTCCTGGCTCACTTCGCTGGCATTGCCGGTGCTGAAGACCCGCGTGCGTTTGCGCACTTGCTCGGTAATGTCATGAACCGCAGCGCGGCCGGCGCCGGTCAGCACGGCCAACAACACCAGTTGATAAAACGCGGTCTGGTATTTGAAGCGGGTAGAGAAGTCGATGAGATTCTCCGCCTCGACCAGCGCATTCTCGAACAGCGACGTGCCGCTGCCGGTGGTGCGCTGGCCAAAACCGTCCCAGTCATCGCTTTGCTTGACGCCCGGCTGGTGCACGCGAACGGCGGCAATCACGTCGGCGCCGTTGTCGTCGCGTTGGGCATACACGTCGATCCAGTCGGCGAAGATACTGCCGGTGCTGTAGTACTTGGTGCCATTGACGACCCACTGATCACCCTGGCGAGAAACCCGGGTACCGACGTCGCCGATTTTCACGGCGCCGACTTCCGTCCAGGCATTGCCCACCAGTTCACCCTCGACGAAACGCTTGAACCAGATGTCTTGTGGGCTGCTGGCGTGGGCGTTGAGACGGTCCTCGACAAATGCAAAGTGCCCGCGCAAGGCCTGGGGCAGATTGGAATCGGCTTCGGCCAGTTCGATCAGCAGTTGCAACAGCTGCGGCAACGAAGCCCCGGCACCGCCATATTCGACCGGTACGCGGATGGCGCCAAAGCCTGCTTCCTTTAGCCATTTCACCGGTTCAAAGGGCAGGCTGCGTGTCTGTTCACGCGCCAACGCGCCGGCCTGGATGCGCGAAAAAATCGGCCGGAAGCGTTCGGCCAAAGGCTCATAGTCGGTACCCGTGGAAAGGATCGGCGGCAGGTGTCGTTGCTGTGCGGTCATGGTGATCTTCCTTCTTGATGGCGAGTAGGCGAGCAGGAAAAACCTGCCGTGCCATTGTCTATTGCACAGTCCATGCCCGGGCCTCAACACCTGTAAATTCGGGGCCTATACGGCGCTCATCGGCGAACAGCTGTCCCGGCTGCGGGCAATCTGTTGCGCCGCTGTGTGCCGGGCAACAGTGGCGGGGACGGGCATCGACAGGCCAGTGTTCGCCAGGCAACAGCGGACCAGCAGCTTGTCCTTCGGGCGACAGTGCAGTGATCCGGTAGTTCACGTAGTTCGTTGATTATTAAAGGGATATTCAACTGGCACGGTTGCTGCTCTCTCCAGCGCATGGGGGCTGTAGCGAATCGAGCGCACCGTCGAGTCGGCGTTGCTGAGGCTTGTCCCGGGCGCCCGGCGCGATGCCAGCTCCATTTTTCCGTTCAAAACGAGCCGTGGAGTACATGCAATGAGCCAGGACACGATCAAGTTTGCCTACTGGGTGCCGAACGTCAGCGGTGGGCTGGTGGTCAGCAAACTCGAACAACGCACCGACTGGGGCATCGACTACAACCGCAAGCTGGCCCAGATCGCTGAAGCGGCCGGCTTCGACTATGCCTTGTCGCAGGTACGCTTTACCGCCGGCTACGGTGCCGAATATCAGCATGAGTCCGTGGCGTTCAGTCATGCCTTGCTGGCCGCCACCACGCGGCTGAAAGTCATCGCCGCCGTGTTGCCGGGGCCGTGGACGCCATCGGTGCTGGCCAAGCAGATCGCAACCATCGATCAACTGACCGGCGGCCGGGTGGCAGTCAACATCGTGTCGGGCTGGTTCAAGGGCGAGTTCACCGCCATTGGCGAGCCATGGTTGGAACACGATGAGCGCTATCGCCGTTCCGAAGAATTCATCACTGCCCTCAAGGGTATCTGGACCACCGACAACTTCACCTTGCGCGGTGACTTCTACCGCTTCCACGACTACACCCTCAAGCCAAAACCCCTGCAGCAGCACCCGGAGATCTTCCAGGGCGGCAGCTCGCGGGCAGCGCGAGACATGGCGGCCCGGGTATCGGACTGGTACTTCACCAACGGCAATACCGTGGAAGGCGTCAAGGCACAGATCGATGACCTCCAGGCAAAAGCCGAGGCCAACAATCACAAGGTCAAGGTCGGTGTAAACGCCTTCGTCATCGCTCGCGACACGGAAGAAGAGGCGCGGGCGGTCCTTGCCCAGATCATCGACCAGGCCGACCCCGAGGCCGTCAATGCCTTCGGCGATGCGGCGAAGCAGGCCGGCAAGGCCAGCCCGGAAGGCGAGGGCAACTGGGCCAAGTCCAGCTTCGAGGACCTGGTGCAGTACAACGACGGCTTCAAGACCAACCTGATCGGCACACCGCAGCAGATCGCCGAACGCATCGTCGCGCTCAAGGCCGTGGGTGTGGATCTGGTGCTCGCCGGTTTCCTGCACTTCCAGGAAGAGGTCGAGTATTTCGGCCGTAAGGTCTTGCCGCTGGTGCGTGAGTTGGAGCAACGTAACGTGGCGGCCGAAACGGCGGCGGTTGCTTAGGCGCGGGAGGTCAGCGAAGGCGGCGCCGAACACCTGGTGGTCTACAGGATTTCTGCTTGGTGCCCACGCGGGGCGAGCAAGGTGCCAGGATTGAAACGCAGCGCTTTCCCTGGATGAGCCCTCGCCACGGGGGCTCAAGTCGACAGGTTGATCACCCGACCGTCTCGCGTGTCCAGTGGCGGACGGCGTCGATTGACCACCAGCTCGCCAATCCTGATCAGCAACGTGCGAGTGACGTTGCGGCTCAGGCCCAGCAGGCTGGCGGTATGGACCTGATTGCAATGGGCGTATCGATAGGCGGTGCGTAGCAACTCGGCCTCGACCTTTTCATACACATCGCCAGGTGCCTGTTCGAGCAGTTTTTCAAAGGCTTTCTGCAAGAGCGCCTCTGCACTTTGGGGCACTGGTTCCGGCGGGTTGTCATGGCGTTCGATACGGAAGTTCGACAGGTGCAGGTCCTGCACGCCGATCACATTGTTACGGCAAATCAATAGGGTGTGGTGGATGACATTTTCCAGCTCGCGGATATTCCCCGGCCAGGAATAGTCGAGCAATTTGCGCTGTGCCTGGGCATCCAGCGTTACCTCGCCGTGACCGAGCCTGCGGCTGTACTCGGCAATGAAGTGGTGGATCAGCGGCAGGATGTCACCGGGGCGTTCGCGCAGCGGCTTGAGCACCAGGCTGACCACGTTCAGACGGTAATAGAGGTCTTCACGAAAGTGCCCGGCATTGATGGCTTTTTCCAACTGTACGTTGGTGGCCGCCAACACGCGCACATTGATCTTGATGCTCTTGCGCGAACCCAGGCGGACCACCTCGCGCTCCTGTAGTACCCGGAGCAACTTGACCTGGATCGGCAACGGCAAATCACCGATTTCATCCAGGAACAGCGTCCCGCCGTCAGCCTCCTCGAACCAACCGGCCTTGGCCGTCAGTGCGCCGGTGAACGCGCCTTTTTCATGGCCGAACAGCTCGGCCTCCACCAGGGTTTCGGAGAACGCCCCGCAGTTGACCGCAACAAACGGCTTGTGGCGACGGGCGCTGAGGTTGTGTACGTGGCGCGCCACCAGTTCCTTGCCGGTCCCGGTCTGGCCGATGATCAGCACGCTGGCGTCACTGGGCGCGACTTGCTGCAGGTGTGCCAGCAAGGCGCGGGAGGTGGGGTCTTCGAAGACCTGGGCCGTGGCACGAATCGAGGTGGCCAGGCCGGGAGAGGCGGGAAGTGTTAGAAGCTGCATGACGGTGGCCCGTTAATGAGATTGCCGTGACTGAGGATGGGTAAATGCCAACGTTCTTGAGGCAGTACCGCGAAGCCATTGGGCTTAAGGCTTAATCTAGTTGATCTAAAAAACAGACAATAAATAACCTTTAGTTATTTACTTAAGGCTTTCGTCCCAGGGTTCAGTACCGATCTATTGGTCATGTCGCCGTTAATGAGATAATTTGAAGTGACAATAAAAAGTTTTATTGACTAAAAAATTACACCGGGTAATTATTTCCCTGCATCTGCTTTCACGCAGAGTCATTTTGCAGGGGCAACCCGATGAATCAGAACACCGTGCCTTCACTGGCCAGTCTTTACGTCGAGACTCACGAATCGCCATTTGACGCACGCCCGGCGCCTTCACTCATGCAAGGCTTTCCCGCCGAACCCCACCGCCGCGTCACCTGGCACAACTGGATGAGCCCACCGTTCAACCAATGGGGGTTCCGCAACCTGGCGCGCTTGCGTCCTTCCATCGACGTGCAGGCCGGCAGCGGGCCGGTCAGCGCGTTCAAGCAGGCGCTCCAGCCGCTGGATGAGCTGCATTTCGACAGCGAGTGTGGCTTGAGCATCAGCGTGATCGATCACCTGGTCGCCAGCCAGACCGATGCTTTCCTGGTCTTGCAGGGCGACACCGTACTGTTTGAGCGCTACTTCAACGGCCAGCGTCCCCAGGACCGACACATCATGTTTTCGGTGACCAAGTCGCTGATCGGTGCCTTGGGCGAGCAACTGGTCTGTGAAGGTTTGCTGGACCCTACGTTGACGGCCACGCATTACGTACCGGAACTGGCGGGCAGCGCGTTCGCCGACGCGACCGTGCGCCAGTTGTTCGACATGGCCGTGGCCGTCGATTACAGCGAGGTCTATGAGGACCCGGATTCAGAGAGTTCCCAATACGGTTACGCCTGCGGTTTCCAGCCGGCGCCAGCGCAGTACGCGACGTTCGAATCCCTGTATCAGTACTTGCCCTCACTGAGGAAACGCGGCAGTCACGGCGGCTTTTTCCATTATGTGACGGCCACCACCGAGGCATTGGCCTGGGTCATGGAGCGGGCATCAGGCAAGGCCTGCCATCAGTTGCTCCAAGAGATCTGGAGCCAGTTGGGCTGTGAACGTGACGGCTACTTCCTGGCGGATCCCTGGGGCCGCAGCGTGGCCGGCGCCGGGTTCAGTGCGACCTTGCGTGACATGGCGCGTTTCGGCCGGCTGCTGGCCAACGATGGCCGCCAGGGTGGGACACAACTGCTCTCGGCCGAGGCGCTGGCCGGTATCGCCGCTGGAGCCGACCCCGCGATCTACGCGGTATCCCCTGACTTTTCGAGCTGGACCCCTGGCGCGTCCTACCGCAGCCAGTGGTATGTCTTCAACGATCACAGCCAGGCGCTCATGGCCGGTGGCATCCACGGCCAATACCTGTTCATCGACAAGCCGTCCGGCGTGGTGATCGTCAAGCAATCGTCCCTGGCCGAAGCCGTCAGTCCCTTCGACGGCGACAGCGTGCGCATGCTGCGGGCCATCGCGGCGCAGCTGAGGCCCTGACGTCATCCGATAAACACAAGAAAGTTCGTTCCGCTCACCTGGCCAGCCAGGTGTTGGCGCGGGTTTGCGCCGCCATTCACTGCCCTGTAACAACAATAATCAACAGGAGCTCCATATGGTTTCCATGATGCGTTTGTCCCGAACGTTCCTTGTGCTCGGGTTACCCTTGACCGCCCAGGTTGCCTGGGCGGGCTACACCTTCGAGGAGGGCAACCTCAAGGGCGAAGTCAACCTGACGGCCGGTGGCGCCGTCTTGTCCACCCGCAACGTCAACTTTGGTGGCGGCGTGGTGGACATGCGCAGCGGCCAGAATGGCGGCACCAAAGTCGACTGGCAGGAGTTCTACGTCAAGCCGGGCGTCAAGTTGGAGTACGCCGTGCAGCCGGATTTCAGCCTGTTGGCTGGCGGCTCCCTGGTGGGCGCGACCACCTTCGGTGATGGCGATGCCGGTGGCTTCACCCGCCGCTCCGATGGCAAGGTGTCGACCGAAGAGTTCTATGGTGGTTTCCGGGCCGGGGAGTGGACGGTCACGGGCGGTCGCCAGAACTACATGATCGGCAACGGTTTCATCGTGATGGATGGCAACCTCGACCAGTTGAACGACGGCGCCTACTGGCTCGCCCCGCGCAGCGCCTTCAAGGATTCGGCGGTGGTCGCCTGGGACCATGGCGCGTTGAAGGTCCAGGGCTTCAGCCTGGGAACCGACAGCGACCTGGGTGATTTTCGCATGAGCGGCGCGAACCTGGACTACAACCTCGACGACCAGGTGACGCTGGGTGCCACCGCGTTGAAGGTCAAGGCCATGGGGCCCAAGGGCAGCACGTTGCCGCGCCGCCGCGATGGCATGCTGGTGTACAACGTGCGGGCGTTGAACGCCAGGCTCCCGGGCCTCCCGGACCTGACCCTGAATGCCGAATATGCCTTGGAGCGAGGCAGCGGCGAGGGCGTGGACTACGACGCCAAGGCCTGGTACGGCCAGGCGGATTACACCTTCAGCACGCTGCCGTTGACCCCGGTGATCGGCTACCGCTACGCCAGTTTTTCCGGCGACGACGACCTCACCGATAATCGACAGAAAGCCTGGGACCCGTTGAGCAAGGGCTTCGTCGACTGGAGCACCTGGCTGATCGGCGATGTCGTCGGCAACTACCTGATGTTCAACAGCAACGAAAACGTCCAGCAGTTCTCACTCAAGACCCACCTCAACGAAACCCTCACCCTCGGTGCGATCCACTACCAGTTCTGGCTGGACGAAAAAAACTACATGGGCACCGCCGTCAGCGACAAACGGTTTGCCGACGAGAGTGTAGTCTTCCTGGATTGGGCACCTTCGAAGTCGCTGTCCACCTCGCTCTCCTATAACTGGGTCAAGCCCATGGCAGCGGCCAAACAAGTCTTCGGTGACGACCGGAAATTCAGCGCGCTGGAACTCTACTTCACCTACCGCTATTAAGTGCCGCGAGCCTTCGCGGCCGCGCTGGAGTGTTTGATCATGAACCTGTTTTTGCGCAACACCTTGCTGGGCGCTGTCGTTTCGATGCTGGTCAGTGGCGCGAGCCTGGCCGAAGAACGGACAGTGCGAATCTACAACTGGATCGAGTACCTGCCGCCTGAAATCCTCAAGAGTTTCGAGGAGGAAACCGGCATCCGTCCCATCTACGACGTCTTTGACAGTGTCGAGACATTGGAGTCCAAGCTGCTGACCGGCAACTCCGGGTATGACGTGGTCTACCCGAGCAGTTCCAGCGTCAGTCACCTGATCGCCGCGGGCGCCGTCGAGCCCCTGGACCGCAGCCAGTTGCCGAACTGGCAGCATCTGGACCCTGAGTTCATGAAGTCCCTGGAGGACGTGGGCGATCCGGGCAACCGCTATGCAGCCCCGTACCTGTGGGGCACGACCCTGATCGGCTACAACGTCGACAAGGTGCGCGAGGTGCTGGGTGCCGATGTGCCAATGAACACCTGGGACATCCTTTTCAAGGAAGAGAACATGGCCAAGCTGGCCAGTTGTGGCGTGGGTCTGCTGGACGCCGCCAACGAGATCGTGCCCATTGCCTTGCACTACGAAGGGCTGGACCCCAACAGCCAGAAGCGTGAGGACTACGCAAAGGCGCAAGCGGCAATGCTCAAGGTTCGTCCCTATATCACCTACTTCAACTCGTCGCGCTATGGCATGGACCTGGCCAATGGCGAGATCTGCGTAGGAGTGGGTTGGTCCGGCGGTGTGGCCCTGGCCAAACGACTGGCCGAAGACGCCGGGAAGGGAGTCAAGGTGGAGATGGCGCTGCCCAAGGAAGGGGCGCCGATGTGGTCGGACGTCATGATGGTGCCCACCAACGCCCCTCATGTCAAAGAGGCGTATGCCTTCATCAACTACATCTTGCGTCCGGATGTCATCGCGCGGATCAGCAACAAGATCGGTTACCCAAACCCGAACAAGGACGCCAAGGCGTTGGTCAATGCTGAAATTCGTAACAACCCCGCCATGTATGTGTCGGACGAGGTGCGCAAGACCCTGTTCGCATTGGAGCCCGTTCCCGCCGCCGTGGAGCGGATTCGCACCCGCACCTGGATCGGAATCAAGACCCATCACTGATCAGCGTGGCCCGGTGCCGTTGCGCCGGGCCTGTATCGGTGGGTGATTGGCTCAGGCGCGCATGCCCTGGAAGAGCAATTGGGTGATCCGCCGGACCTGAGTGGAGTGTGCCTCGATATCCGGTTGTTCCTGGTTGACCAACCTGAACAGCTGCAAGTGCGAATAGTCGTTCAACAGGAACGCGGCGAGCTCCACGTCCAGGTCGGTGCGTAATTTGCCGGCCTGTTGCAATTCCCTGATCAGCCCACTGATTTCGGCCCTGAGCGCATCGTTCATGGCGCGATACCCCTCGGGCAGACCATTGTCGCCACCGAACAGGATCAGCGGCAGCAATTCGCGCCACAGGCTCGGGTGCATGACTTCCAGCGCATAACCGGTCAACAGCCGCTCCAGATAGCACAGCGCTTCGACCGGGTCTTCGATGTCAGGCATTTGGCTACGGGTGTCGGTGAGCGCGCGCTGGTCAGCGTCGTGCAGGATTTCCAGGATGATTTCCTGCTTGTTGCCAAAGTACTTGAACACCGTGGGCGCCGATACGCCGGCCTGGCTGGCGATCTGTTCGATGGTGGTGTTCTGGAAACCCTGGCGTTCGAACAGCTCGACCGCTGCCTTGCTGATGGCTTGGCGGCGTTCGGCTTTTTGACGTTCACGCAGTCCGCTCACGGGGAGGTCCTTGTCGTTGAATAATAAAGGGCGAACGGCGTAATAGTGCCCAGTGCACCACGCAAAATACTTAACCCAGTAAAGTTTTTAAAGGGTTTATTTGATGGCTCCCCTTCAAGGGCGAGGCTGGATGCCGCGATCCAGATGCCTGGCATGAGGCAAAGCGCCATGCTTCACTTGGCGAAATCAGGCACGGGGCTTCAAGCCTTGTCACAAATGGTCTACTCAAGATTGAATCCGACCGACGGAATAAAAAACTTTGGCCTTATCAGGTGTAAAATATTTTTTACTGTGCTTGGCATCAGCAACTTTTTACTAAGCCTTGAAAGTGCTGGTTTTTTTTAAAAGTTATGCTCCAGGTTTCGGAGATTTAAAAAACTGTGAGAATAATATTGAACATCCGTTTGTGTTTTTTCACGTTGACAGCGACATTTTTGCGACTATAAGATTGGATCCAGGAAAAGTTATTCAAGGAATGAATTAAATGCACTTCTGTTCCTCTCCGCACGTCTCGATCTTTCCTGTTGTTCTTAACTATCTGCGCGGCTCCCTGCTGCTTTCGACTTTGTACTCCCGTACCTCGTTTTCTCGTCAGGCAGCAGGCTCTTGCTGTTTTACGCCCTCATTTTTATCGAGGCTTGGTTCCTGACCCGATAAAAATATTTCACCCAAATGAAATAAAACGGTCAACCCCATAAATCCTTGTGCCAGCACTCTTGGTGCAGGGGTAATAACACCTGAGAGAAAGGGATTCTATGAAATATTTGGATGGCTCCATTTACCTTGAGTACCAGCTTCCCAATGGACAGTCGGTCAAACTTGACCTGGCCACGGAAGAGTTGCTGGGTGTTCGCATGAATAAAAATGTGAAGCGTCTGATTGGTTGCTATGAACAAGACATGCTCTTTCTGAATAAAGAAATTGAGGGTGATATTCAGCAGCATCTTGATGAGCGATACGGTCGGGACAAGAGTAAGAGAGCGCTGGATGAATTGCGAACCCTTGAAGCTGTTGTGTTTGCCCCGGTCAGTGCACAGTTGGATAAAGTTGATTTCTCCGTCTCGGCCGAACAGTTGAGGACTTTTTTTGGCATTCACTTGGATGAAGAGTTTGCTCGCCTGAAGAATGGCGACTTCGATCCGACGCTCTCCTATATTCTCAACAACCCCAATGCCCAAGGGCTGATGAGGAGCTTGCTGACACAGTTCTCAATTGAGTTTCTTATTGAAGGGGCTCCGATGGGCCTGTACGCAACTGGCGCGTTTGGCACCCTGCAGTCACATCTGCTGCGGGTGTATCAAGATGAAATGGGAAATGGCGTGCCGGAAGACAAGCACAGCCACTTGTACGAAAAAACCATGCTTGACCTGGGGCTGAGCGATACGCCGGATGCGTATCAGGATCATTTCCTCACCAGCAACATGTTGGTTTCGGCCTACACGTACCAAATCTGTCACGACAAGAGTAAGTTCTTGCGTTACCTCGGCGCTTTTTTCCGTAACGAAGCCTGTTTTATCGTGTGGCAAAAACAATTGGGAGAGTCGGTTCGCGAGATATACCGAGGGAAGGTGGATTGCCATTATTTCGATGTTCATACTTCGGTCGACCAAGCCCATGGTCGCTGGGTACTTGATAATCTGATTGGCCACGCGCTGGATCGTTTCGGTGATGACGCCGCGCCTCATATTTTGCGCGGTTTTGTGGAGTTGATGATCTATCAAGATATCTTCGGCCTTGAACTTGATCATCAAATACTCAATGGTACCGTTGCGGAGCCTGCCGCCGCAGCGAATTCAAGCTTGTCCCTTTCCAATCGAGTAGCTCCTGGCGCGACGGAGCATCTTTTTTCTGCCCGGGAAATCATTGTCGACCTTCAAGGTGACAGTAAGATTTTTCTCACCGATCCTCTGGCTGCGAGCCCTTCAGCCGAGTCCGGGCTCATCCGTCTTCCACCGTTTACCGCTGCCCATTTGAAAGCCGGGAGCGACGGCGCGCGCTATAACTAATATTAATAATGCGACTGGTCGCGGATCAGTCGCTTACTCGCCGATGCCAGATGATTAGAGCGCTTGTTTTCAGAAGCGTAAGGACCTTGCATGTTTAAAGAAAAAGTGTCATCCGATAATAATACGTGGCTTCATTTTTTTCCCTCCGACCAGATTGGTAAAACCGATGCGTTTCCTTCATCCATAATCGAAGCGCAGGGGATCTATGTAACAGACTCGGAAGGCCGTCGGTATATGGACGCCATCAGCGGTGCTTACTGCGTGAACGTGGGTTATGGTCGTGATTCGATTATTGATGCGGCCAGCGAAGCAGCCAGAAAGCTGGCGTTCTGCTCCCCGTTCAGTTTTTCAAACCCTTATTCTTCCCAATTGGCCCAGACGCTCGCAGGCCTGGCATCACCTGTTGTCGGCGCCAATGCTCGGGTGTTCTTTACCAATAGCGGTTCGGAGGCGGTAGAGACTGCATTGAAAATCGCTCGGGCATTCGCTGTCAGGAATGGCGAACCCCAGCGTAAATGGCTGGTGTCTCGCGATCATGCTTACCACGGTGTCACGCTGGGCGCTCTGTCCATGTGTGGATTCGCGGCGCTTAAGGAAGAGTTTGGTCCGCTTTTGCCCATGACCGCCACCATCGCTTCGATGCGGGACAGTACAGACCCTCTCAGCGACGTGCTCCATGCGACGCCGGGCCGGGGTAAGGATGTTGCTGGCGTGTTGATTGAAACGGTTGAAACCAGCAATGGCATGGTAACCCCCACAGCTGAGTATCTGGATGGCTTGAAGCGCTTGCGCGAGGAAACCGGCGCGTTGTTGATCGTCGATGAAGTCATCACCGGGTTCGGACGCCTGGGCAGTTGGTTCAGCGCAGGGCAGTATGGACTTGAGGCCGATATCGTTATTTGCGCGAAAGGGCTTACAAGCGGATACGACTCGCTCGGCGCGACGATTGTCAGCGAGCGGGTCGCGTCAGTCTTTGCCCAGGGCGAAGACAGCATGTTCGCCCACGGCGCTACGTTTGGCGGTCGTCCGGCGGCCGCCGCCGCCGCCCTTGAAAATATCGGGATTCTCGAGCGCGAGCGGTTGCTTGAAAACGCCTCGTCCATGGGCAGTTACTTGGAAGGTGTGCTCCAAGACTTGTTTGGTAACCACCCGAAAGTCTCCGGGCTCACCGGTACTGGCTTGCTTCAGGCGATCCACTTGCGGTCAAGCGACTCTTCGGCGCCTGCCACGGCCGAGGAAGTGAAAGTGATTCGAGAGCGATTGTTGAACAACGGGATCATTACTTCTTTGTATTACACCCGAAACGATCCCACGATAGAAATTGCCCCGCCGCTCTGTATCAATCGCGAGCAGATCGACCATCTCTGCCGAGTGATCGTCGCCGCATTAGGCTGATTGTCGTTGCGACTCACCTATAAAGGATTATTAGAGATGACCTTCGATGACATCGAACACACAGGTCCGGCGCGGAGTCCACAAACCCATGCCGAGGAATACGGCGTGACCGAGGCGGCGATCAAGCTTGAACGGACTACTCCGGACTCTGATCTGGAGGTCCGGCTACTTGCGGCCTGGCTCATAACGGCTAGCTGGTACGCCAATTGGGTCGAAAACTTGAACTGCACTGTCGTATCGCGCCGAGGGCACGTTGACTGCCCGAACATCGATGTTCAGGCGCCGGCTGGCAAACTTCTCGATTTCTGCAAGGCTGCGCTGGGTGCGCAGAGTGTTTCATGGCAGGTCTGCGCCTGGTCCGACACTGAACAGTGCCCAGGCGTATTTGGCGCCGCTCGGCTGCAGATGTGCGTCAGCGCAACCAACGTCGAATTGGTCTTTGATGGGCAGCTTCTCGAGCGAAGCCTGGCCCATGAGATTTTCGACACATTGCATGGCATCGCTTGCGCATTGCAGCACGAAAATAATGTCGTTGTAACGGACCTCGTGGAACGTGCCCGCCCAGAACATTCGAATTCCGAGCTGCTGGGGAAATTGCATGGGGTCGATGAGCAGGATGTACTGGAGGCTTTCGAGGGGCACGTCTGCCGCGACCCGGAAAAAGTGGCGATTTACGACGCTGGCCGGGTGATCAGTTATGGACAATTGTCGGCTGACATTCGCAAGCTGGCCGCCCAACTGGCAGGCCAAGGCGTGAGGCCCGGCAGTCGAGTCGCGTTGCGAATGTCCCGGTCCGGCGACTTCGTCGTTGCAGCCTTGGCGGTTCTCTCGCTGGACGCTATCTACATTCCAATAGACCCGCAGCTTCCTCCCGAGCGAAGCAAGCTGATGCTTGAAGATGCACGGGTAGGCTGGGTTGTAGAAGGCGATGCTGTCGTGGCGGTGGGACTGTCCCTGAGCGCAGCTCAACCCGACAATGAGCCACGGTGCGGATATGTACTGTTTACCTCCGGGACCACGGGGCGGCCAAAGGGGGTCTTGATCTCTCGCGCATCGCTCTCGTATTACGCCAGCGTGGCCAGGCACTCGTTTGGCCTTACGAGCCAGGACAAGGTCCTGCAGTTTGCGACTGTCTCGTTCGACGCCTCTGTCGAAGAAATCTATTGCTGCCTGATGGCCGGCGCAACATTGGTCATCCGTGATTCATCCGTCGATTTGCAGCCTGCCAGCTTTCTGCAGTTCCTCGACGAGCAGCAGATTACTTTTCTTGACTTGCCGACCGGGTACTGGCGAGAACTCAGCCTCGCTTGTACTTCCCAACAGCTGCATTTTCCTTCTTGTGTCAATCTGGTCGTGATTGGCGGAGAAGCCCTGTACAAATCAGACATACACAACTGGTACCGTCTCCCCGCGCCGCGCCCGACGTTGATCAATTCCTATGGCCCAACCGAGACGACCGTCGTGACCGCTCTCCAGCGAGTACGACGTCCTGACACGGATGACGACTCAAGGAACGACATCTCTATTGGCCGGCCCATCGCCGGTAGCCGAATTGTCTTGCTGGACCGTTTCGATAAACCTGCACCGCTCGGCGCAATGGGGCAGATATGCATATCCAGCCCAGGCGTGGCCGAGGGGTATTTACACAATCCGGACATGACGGCGGAAAAATTCTTCGTGCGGGTGGAAAATGATCGGAGCCTGCGCCGCTACTACAAAAGCGGAGACCTGGGACGCATTGGCCGCGATGGCGCGCTGGAATATCACGGACGCATGGATAACGTGGTGAAGCGGCAAGGCTTCAGGATCAGCCTGGGTGAAATCGAGTCTATTGTTCGAACATTGCCGGAAGTGTCTGACTGCTGCGTTTTCATGACGGACGCCGGCAGTGACAGCAAGCTTCTTTGTGTCGTTCAACTGATGCCCGGCATGAAGGTGTCGCAGCTGGCGTTACGTCAACAATTGATGTTGGACCTGCCGTCCTACATGGTCCCGAACAGCTTCATTCTGCTCGATGAAATACCGCGTAACCTGGCTGGAAAGATCGATTACAGCACAGTAAGAAGGCTCGCAATGGCGGTTGTAGAGGCAACGAGCAAAGACCTGTCGAGCCCTTTTGCGGGAAGCGAAATTGCCCGTGAAATACAGTCGACGTTGGGCGGTCGCGAACTGGATTGGGATGCCAGTCTTGTTGAGAATGGGGCAGACTCGTTGGAAATCGTACGCTTGGCCATGCTGTTACACAAACACAGCGGGCACGAGTGGCCGCTTTCCACACTCTATGAATACCCCAGCTTGGGAGCCATTTTGAACGATGTTGGCGCCCCTGGAATCGCAAAAAAACGCCCACGAGATTTCAAGGACTGGCGCTACGCTGAGTTTGAACGACTCAGGGGCATGATTCGCCGCGGTGCGCCAGGAGTCAGTCGCGCCAAGGACGGTATATTGGTAACGGGGGCTACGGGACTGCTTGGGCGCCATGTGGTCCGCGCATTGCTCAAGAGCACACAGCGTCCCATTTATTGCCTGGTGCGCGCTCCCATGGGCAGCACCGAATCCCCGCATAAAAAGCTCACACAATTGCTCAACGTGAGAAATGAAGCGCTGCAGAGACTGCACATTGTCGTGGGCGATCTGGATCACGATGACATCGGCCTCGACGAGAAAGGTTTATATGCCTTGCAACGCAGCGTCAGCGATATTGTCCATTGCGCCGCCGATACCAACATGTTGTCGCCCTATTCGAAGTTGGTGACGACCAACGTCCAAGGGAGCCTGAATCTCATAAATTTGGCGATTGAGAGTCAGGCCAGCTTTCATTTCATTTCTTCCCTGGCCTTGTTCGATACAAAACCATCTCCCCTGGCTACGCCGGAAACCAAAATCATGGAAGTCGATAACGTGGCGTCCGGCTATCTGCAAAGTAAGTGGATGACTGAGATGTTATTGGAACACTGCGCTGCCTCCGGACTGAGGACGACGATCTATCGATGTGGGCGACTTTGGGGAAGCAGCATGAACCTTGAAGAAGTTCGGAACGACTATGTCTACCAGTTCCTGAGCGTTTGCCAGCGGATAGGCCAGTTCCCGATCATGCCGATGCAGTTGGAAATTTGTCCGGTGGACCATATCGCTGAGCAAATCGCTTCGTCTGTCGTGAGCGCGTTACGCCAATCCGCATCGGGTGCAAGGATTTATCACTTGTGTTCCAACAAAAGCTACACGATGGAAGAAATCTACGCTGCCATGCGTCACCCGTTCAAAGATCTCTCGCTGGTTAACTCCTCGACGTGGCTTGCTGCGTTGAATGCTCGCATTGTCAGGGCGCCGGAGGATGCTGAAGCCTTGAGGATATTCGCGGTAGTGAAATCGTTATCGTTGTCCGAGTGTATCGATGACCTGGCAATCACCGAGACGATCGCTTCACGTGAATGCTGGGAACATGGTCAACCTTTGGGCCTTACCCCTGAGCAAATGATCGAGGCCGTGTTGGCCGGAACTGCCCGGGTATCTTCCCATGCTCAAGCTGTCGCGCATTGATACCGTAGAGCTGGAAGCGTCTAGACAAGGAGTTAACGCATGACCCGTTACATCAACTTTCTTTTACTCGCACTGATGGGAAGTACCTGGGGGCTGCATTTCGTGCTGGTAAAGAAAATTACCAGTACAGGGGTTCAAGCCGATCTTATTCTGTTTCCGACGCTGTTCGGCGTCGCCATTGCATTCATGGCGCTCATGGCGGTCAGTCGCAGTTCGTGGCGCATCAATGCGTCCTGGTGGGTGTTTCTCATCATTTGCAGCGTGTTGGGTTATGCCTTTCCAATATGGCTTGAGCTGATCGTGGCGCCGTACATCGATTCGACGCTGCTCACGCTGATCGTCACCAGTACGCCGGTTTTTTGCATCTTGCTGGGGTTTATCCTGCGCTTGGCAACGGTAACTGTCTGGCATTTGTCATGTGCTGCCTTGGGAATCAGCGCTGCCATGATGTTACTGCTGCCCAGCGCGGCGCTTCCCGAGGGCTCGTCAAGGCTTTGGCTGGCCGCAGCCATTGGCGTTCCAGTGAGCTACGCGCTGTACAACCTGTACGTCGCCGCAGCCTGGCCCAAGGGGTTAGGCGTGTTCACCATGGCGGCTTATGAGTCGGTGATTGCGGCTTTGTTGGCATTGCCGTTGTTCATGACGTCGACATCGAAGGTGGGGTATCAAGGGTTGGTCCAACATGGGCCGGAGGTGACGCTGCTGGTTCTGGTCACGGCGGTGGAGGTCTGGTCCTTTTTCGAACTGGTACGCCGGGCCGGTGGGATTTATGTTTCATTCGCCAGTTTCGCAGCGCTGGTAGCAGGCATCGCATGGTCGGCGTTACTACTCAATGAAGAAATTACGCCGTGGATGAATGTCAGCATCGGTGCGATCGTCTTGTCGCTGTTGCTGTGCCTGGTTGGAGATAGAAGCCAGGCTCGCGAGGCGCCGCTGGGCAAGGCGGCCTGAGGCGCGATGTATCGGGTCGTTCGGATCCCGAAATCAAACGTACGCCCCGACCGGTCCTGTCGGGGCGTATTGGCTCCCATAAACAGAAATGTCCATTCCCAGTGCCCGTCCAAGACTGAAAAACTTCAGTTTTGACGTGTGGTATTTCCGTCTGTCACCCACCTCAATGCCCAGCGCGTCGAACCGGCACTAACCGGTGGATGCGTTGTCAGTAGTTGGCGTCCGTAGCGACGACGATCGGCTCAGATAGCTGCACGTCAGCAACATGACGCACTTTTTTTGACGCCTTCGGGCAAGTAACTCGCGATGGATTGCGCCAGGACCGACTATTCCTATTGCGGGTTGACTTTCTATGCGCTTTCTACTCGATCCGCGTCATGACATCGATGCTGCCTTATTGAGCTACCGCCGGGTGTTCTGGGCCCTGGCGCTGTTCAGTGGCGTGATCAACCTGCTGGTGCTGGTACCGTCGCTGTACATGATGCAGGTCTACGACCGGGTCCTGACCAGCCGCAACGAAACCACCTTGTTCATGCTCACCTTGATGGCCCTGGGACTGTTCATGTTCAGTGCCCTGATCGAGTGGGTGCGCGGCGAGGTGATGATTCGCATGAGCGCGGGGCTGGACGATGCCTTGGGCGAGCGGGTCTTCGACGCGGCTTTCGCCCGCAGCCTGCGCGAACACAACGCCAACCCGGCGCAGGTGCTCACCGACCTGGCGACGTTGCGCCAGTTGATCACCGGGCAGGGCTTGATCGCGTTGCTCGACGCACCCTGGCTGCCGATCTTCCTGCTGGTGGCGTTTATCTTTCATCCCTGGTTCGGCGTGCTGACGCTGGTGCTCGCCTTGGTGCTGATCGGCTTGGCGCTGTGGGGCGAACTGGCGACTCGCACGCGCCTGGGTGAGGCCAATCGCCTGGGCGTGCAGTCTTCAATCTACGTCAACAGCACACTGCACAATGCCGAAGTCATCCAGGCCCTGGGCATGCTCGGGCCGTTGCGCCAGCGCTGGAGCCTGTTGCAGCAACGCATCATTGCCGCCCAGGCCCATGCCAGCGACCGCGGCGCGCGCATCACTTCGGCGACGCGCTTCGTGCGGATCTCCGGGCAATCGCTGGCCTTGGGACTGGGCGCCTTGCTGGTGCTCGAAGGCCAACTGTCAGCGGGCATGATGATTGCGATGTCGCTGTTGCTGGGGCGGGCCCTGGCACCCGTGGAAATCGCCATCGGCTCGTGGAAGCAATTCAATGCCGGGCGCCAGAGCTACCAGCGCCTGAGCCAATTGCTGGCCCAGCATCCGCGTGAGCGCCTGCGCATGCCGTTGCCACCACCCACCGGCGCGGTGCGCCTGGAACAGTTGTATGTCGGCCCGCCGGGTGCTTCGCAGCCGATCCTGCGGGGGATCAATGTCAGCCTCGCCAAAGGCGACGTGCTGGCCGTGGTCGGTCCCAGTGCCAGTGGCAAATCGACGCTGGCCCGGGCCCTGGTCGGGGTCTGGCCGGCCATGGGCGGGTCGGTGCGCCTGGACGATGCCGAGATCAGCCAGTGGTCCCACGACGCCCTGGGCCCGCACCTCGGCTACCTGCCGCAGGACATCGAGTTGTTCGACGGCACGGTCGCCGACAACATCGCCCGTTTCGGGGAGCAGGACGCCGACAAGATCATCGCCGCCGGACGGCAAGCCGGCATCCACGAAATGATCCTGAGGTTCCCAAAGGGCTACGACACGCCGCTGGGCCCCGGCGGGCTTGGTTTGTCCGGTGGGCAAAAACAACGCCTGGGCCTGGCTCGCGCGCTCTACGGACGGCCTTCTCTGATCGTGCTCGATGAGCCCAACTCCAATCTCGATGACGCCGGGGAGCTGGCGCTGGTGCAGGCCATCGGTGCGCTCAAGGCGGCCGGCAGCACCGTGGTGTTGATCACGCACCGGCCCAGTGTGCTGGCGGTGGTCGATCACATCCTGGTGCTCAAGGACGGTACTCAACAGGCGTTCGGCCCTCGGGACCGGGTGCTCAAGGCATTGATGCCGGGGCCCAGACCGGCCACGGTCAGGGAGGCTGGCGATGCGTGATCTGATCCCAGAGGCACAGGCTTACAGCGAGCAGGGGCTGAGCGTGCGCAGCAGCCCCACGACGTTGCCCGGCGCCAGGACCGACGCCGGCAGTGCGGCGCGTTATGGCGTGGGATTCCTGGTCCTGGCACTGGGTGGTTTCCTGCTTTGGGCCTGCCTGGCGCCACTCGACCAGGGCGTGGTGGGCAGCGGCACCGTGGTGGTGGCGGGGGAGCGCAAGGCGGTGCAGTCGCTGGTCGGTGGGGTGGTGGAAAAGCTGCTGGTCAGCGATGGCGACCGCGTCACGCAGGGGCAGTTGCTGGTGCAACTCAACACGGTGCAGGCGCAGTCGCAACTGGACGTGACCCTGGGCAAGCTGCTCAACGATCGCAGCATCGAGGCACGCTTGATTGCCGAGCGCCTGGGCAGCGCCGAAATCCAATGGCCTGCGGAACTGCTGGCGCACGCCGACGAGCCACGGGTCAAGGCGGCCATGGCGTTGCAGAGCCAGTTGTTCATCACTCGCCGTGCGGAGTTGAGTAGTCGCTTACAGATCATCGAGCATGAAGCCGCGGCGCTGCAGCAACAACTGCTTGGCTACGAAGGCGTAAAGCGCAACTACGACGCGCAGATGCGTTTTCAGCAGCAGGAGCTTGAAGGCCTGCGAGATCTGGCCCGGGAGGGCTATGTTCCGCGCAACAAACTGTTCGAGGCCGAGCGCAACGCCGCCCAGTTGGCGGGGCAGATCGCCTCTGGGGTAGGCGATGTCGGCCGGACTCGCCAGGCGATCAACGAAAGCCGGCTCAAGGCCTTGCAGGCGCAGCAGGAATTCCGTCGCGACGCCGAGACCCAGCTCAGCGAAGTCTCGGCCGAGGCGGCCGGTTATGCCGATCAGATCCGGGCCTTGCAGTTTGAAGTCGACAACGGTGCGATCCGCGCGCCGGTGGCCGGACAGGTCATGGACGTGAGCATTCATACGGTCGGCGGCGTTGCCCAGGCCGGCCAGACCTTGATGCAGGTGGTGCCGCTGGATGCACCGATGGCGATCACCGCCCGTTTCGAGCCGCTGATGGCGAACAAACTGCGCCCGGGCCTGCCGGTGCATGTGCATTTCACTGCGCTGCAACGGGTGGATACGCCGACGGTCACCGGCACCGTGACGACGGTGTCGGCGGATCAGTTGATCGATGAGCAGACGCACCAACCGTACTTCTCCGCCAAGGTCGAGATTCCCGCCGACACCGTGGTTGAGTTGCAGAGCGCCGGCCTGCTGGTTCGCCCGGGCATGCTCGCCGACGTCACGGTGGTGACGGGTGAACGCACCTTGATGAATTACCTGATGAAACCTTTGCGTGAACGCTTGCTGGCAGCCTTCAAGGAGGAATGAGCATGGTCGACCGTTGCCGCTACCGTTGGCGAATGTGGCTGGGCCTGTGGACCGGTTGGGCGCTGATCGATCCGCTGTGGGCTGCCGAGGGAGGCCTGAGCCTCACCGCCGCCTACGACGCCTCGCGCCTCAACGACCCGACCGTGCAGTCGGCGGCCCACGCGTTCGAAGCGTCGCGGCATGAAGAGGACATCGGTCGTGGCGGCCTCTACCCGCAGGTGTCGTTGACCTCGCGCTATGGCTACGGCGGGCGTACCGACGGCGGTGACGACAGCACTTACGTCAACAGCAACGATTACCAGGCGAACAACGTCACCCTGGCGGCGCAACAGCCGCTCTACGACAAGGCCCGCTGGGCGGCGTACCAGGAAGGCAAGGCGCGAGGGCAACTGGGCAGCCAGGTGTTCGATGTGGCCGGCCAGACCCTGTATGACCGGGTGGCGAAGGGGTATTTCGACGTTGCCCGGGCCGAGAACGAGATCAAGTTGATCGTCCAGCAGAAGAGCGCCATCCAAGGTTTGGTCGTTCAAAGTAAGAAGCTTTATGAAGGCGGCCAAGGCGCGATCACCGACATCGACGAAGCCCAGGCGCGGCTCGACCTGGTGCAAGCCCAAGAGGCTGAAGCCCAGGCGCGTCGCGTGGCGGCGTTGCGAGCCTTGTCCGGGCGTGCCAGCGTGCCCATCGATGACATCCTGCCGATGCGCGAGGAACTGGCCGCCGGTAGTCCGATCCCGCCTGAGCAGGACTTGCCGTACTGGACGGCGATTGCCCGTGAAGCCAGCCCCGAGCTGGCCGCTCGGCTGGCGGCGGTGAAGGTGGCCGAGGCCCAGGCCGACAGCCAGCGTGCCGGGCATTATCCAACCTTGTCGTTGACCACTCAGTTGACCCGGCGGGAAACCCGTCAATACCAGGAACTCGACCCACGCCAGGACACCTACTACGTGGGCGTGCAGTTGGACATTCCGTTGTATCGCGGCGGAGCGGTACGGGCCTCGGTGGCCAAGGCCGAAGCGCAACTGGCCGGCGCCCAGTCCGACTACGACGTGCAACGCCAGCAACTGGCCGAGGACATCGAAGCCGATTACCTGGGCGTCGTCGTCGGGTTCGCCAAGAGCAAGGCCATGCAGCGGGCGGTGGAGTCCAATCAGCGAGCACTGACCTCGACGGAAAAAGGCTTCCAGGGCGGTGTGCGCTCCACGGTGGATATTCTTGATGCCCAGCAGCGGCTGTTCCAGGCCCGTCGAGACCTGCTCAATACCAAGCTCGACATGCTGCAAAGCTATGTGAGCCTGCACACCCACACCGGCCAGATGAACCGCGCGGTGCTGGAGCAGGTGCAGAGCTTGTTCTAGACAATCCAGGGTTCAAGCTCGCCAAAAAAGCTGTCCAGGCGCTGTGCTTGCCTTCAATCTTTCAGGCACAGCACGCCCCCCTGTGGGAGCGAGCTTGCTCGCGATAGCGGTGGATCAGTCATCATCCATGCTGGATGTGCTGCCGTCATCGCGAGCAAGCTCGCTTGTATGGTAGGACTTGAAGGGAGGAGGAGGGACAAGGCTCGATTCTGACTGTTAGCCGCAGTACAGACCGTGGGAGATTTCGCCCCTCCTCCTTTCACCCAAGCGCCGATAAAGAATGCATCTGGCCTAAACCGACGATAGGAACAAGCCTGCGCCTCTGGGTGAACCCTTCAAGTGTTCAAACCTTAGCCCGGAGAATTTTCAATGGCAATGCCGGTTTCTGTCACAAAGCCGATTGTGGGCGTGGATGTCGCCAAGAACGAACTGGTGATCTATCACGCCGAACTTGACGTACTGGAGGCGACTCCCAACAACAAAGCGGCCATCAAAAAGTGGTTGAAAGCATTGCCGGGCCCCGTCGCTGTAGCCATTGAGTCGACCAATATCTATCACCTGGAATTCGCTGATCTGGCCTATGAGGCCGGCTGCGAGATCTACATGGTGGGCGGTTATGAACTGCATCACTACCGCGAAGGCGTAAAAATCCGCGCCAAAACTGACGCGCTGGATGCCAAGCTGCTGGCCCGTTACCTGAAAAACGAAGGGCATGAGCTTAACCCCTGGACCCCGCCATCTCCGCTGTATCGCCAGCTCCTGAGCCTTTTCCGCCGTCGCGCAGCCCTGGTTCAGGCTCGAGTGGCCCTGGTACAAAGCTGGGCTAACGAGCCGCTGCTGAAGACCGCTTTCGCCGAACAAATTGCAGCCATGCAGAGGCTTGAGACATTGATCGAGAAGACGATCAAGGATCATCTGAGGGATGCCGGTTTGCAGGGTCAGTTGAACCGTTGCTTGAAGGTTGAGGGCATTGGATTTCTGACCGGAGCCCGCTTGCTTACGGCATTTCAACGAGGGGATTTCAGAAACTCAGACGCCTTCATTGCCTTTTTGGGAATGGACTTGCGAGTGTCGAAATCAGGACAAAAAGATGGGCGCCGTAGCTTGAGTAAACGAGGCGACCCGGAAGTCCGTCGGCTGTTACACAATGCCGCCATGTCGGCTAGCCGCACGTCCGCCTGGAGAGGCTTCTATGAAAAGCAAAGAGCTCGCGGTTTCACTACCACTCAGGCGTTGGTAATGCTGGCTCGCAAGCTTGCTCGGATCGTATTCGCTCTGCTGAAAGGGCAAAGCGAATACCAACCTAACGCGGCTTGAGGGCTTTCCCTCAACCATAGAATCTCCCACAGTTTGCTCCGGGGGCTTGATTCAGGCGGTGAAGTCGCTGGCGTGCAGCTCCTTGACGCCGACCAGCTCGAATTCGAACTCGGGTGTGGCGTCGGCGTTGGTGCTGCCGGAGAGGATGCCATCGACGAAGCGCAGTTGGCCGGTGGCGTTGGTGGGATCGAAGGCGTTGCTGCCGATGAAGGTGAAGGCATCGACTGTGGCGGTCAGCGGGTTGGCGTCCAGGGCGGTGAGGTCCAATTTGTCGAACTCAGCGCTCTTGAAACCGCTGATCACATCGCGCAAGGCCCCGACGCCCATGTCCGACAGCGCACCGAACACGTAGGTGTCCGCGCCAGTGCCACCGGTGAGGTTGTCGGTGCCTGCGCCGCCGATCAACCGGTCATCGCCCGAACCACCCACCAGCGTATCGTTGCCGGCCCCTCCGTCCAGGGTATTCGCCGCGCTGTTCCCCGACAGCGTGTCGGCGTAGGCACTGCCTTTCAGGTTCTCGATGAACTTCAAGGTGTCGAGTCCGGACCCCACGGTGTTCTGTTGCGCCGACGTCGAGAGGTTGACGGTGACGCCGGACAGGGCGCGCTCGAAGCTGGCCGTGTCAATGCCATCGCGGCCATCCAGGACATTGTTGCCGGCGCCGGCAAACAGCGTATTGTCCAGCGCGTTGCCGGTGCCATTGGCGGCGCCAGAGCTATCGACATACAGGTTCTCGACGTTGTTGCCCAAGGTATAGGACGTGAGGCTGCTGTGCACGTTGTCGATCCCGCCGGTTACGGTATTGCTGTTGGTCTCGATCACGCTGTCGTCGGCATTGTCGACAAAGTAGCTGTCGTTGCCGTCGCCACCGCTCATGCTGTCGGCCCCCGCGGCACCGTCGATCACGTTATTGGCGGCATTGCCGGTGATGAAGTTGCGCCGCTCATTGCCGGTGCCGTCGATGTCCGACACGCCGGTGAGCACCAGGTTTTCGAGATTGGCCCCCAGCGTCCAGCTGACCGAGGCCTGCACCGTGTCGATCTGCGCGGTCGAGGTGTTGGTTTCCACCACGCTGTCGAAGGCATTGTCGACCACGTAGATGTCGTTGCCATCACCCCCGGTCAGGGTGTCGGCGCCCAGGTCGCCATCCAGGGTGTCGTTGCCCGAACTGCCCACCAGGGTGTCGTCCTGGTCGGTGCCGACGATCATCCCGCCTTCGTTCTGCGCGTCGTCGAAGATGTCCTGCACGCTGTTGTTGTCGTTGGGATTGCCCTGGAAGCCCAGGTCATCGGCAATGTAGTCCGCCAGGCGTTGGCCGACGATTTCCGCCGACTCCTCGTGCAGGTGCCAGACGTCATCGGGATACACCAGTGGATCGACTTCGTAGCGCAAGGGCAGGTCGGTGTAGTCCACCGCCAACTTGACGTCGGCGCGCTCGGCGGCGATGGCTTCCTGGGTGGCGCGCACATAACCGACGCCCTCGACGATGGACGCGATTTTCTCTTCCGAATAACCCCGGGCCCGGGCCGCATCCTCTTCGTAGTGACCGGTTTCCATCAGGTACACGCTGAAGTTGCCAAATTGGGCATGCAAATAGTCGAACACCTTCAGGGTCGCGGCCTTATAGGCCGCTGCTGCCGCTGCCTTGTCGGTGGCGCGGGCGATTTCCTGGGCGGCTTCCTCGCCCTGGCCCCAGATGATGCCCATGGTGACGTTATCGATCGCTTGCAGCTCGGTGCGCTGGTCGCGCAGCAACGTCACTGCCCGCAACAGTGCCGGCCCGGGTTGGTTGGTGTCGGTCAGCCACCAGCACAACTGGAGCTCCTCGGCGCTGAGTGTGGAGAGGCCGTTGACCGTGCTGCCGCCGACCGCGATGTCGATACCGTTGCCATCGGCATCGGTGAACTGGCTGCGCACGTCGTAGGTGGTGTAGCGGCTCAAGTCATTGACCAGCATCGAGGTGCCGGATTGGTCATCGTCCTCGGTCATGCGCAGCAGGCGCGCATTGGATTGACCGAGGGTCGGCAGGTAGAGAATGTCCTGCTGGGCACGCTCGCCGAAGACGAAGTCGTTGGCGGTGAGGGTGTTGAGGTAGTTGCCGTTGAGGGCGATCTCGAAGCGATTGCCATCGGCGTCGGCTTCGGCGGACTTGATATAGGTCTTGTCGCCCGCCGTGTTCAGAGTCATGTACAGCGTGCCGTTGCTGCCATCGCCCAGGCCAAGAAAGCCCAGTGCCGAGACGTCGATTTTGTCGACGCCGACGGTGAAGTCATAAACCGTGTCGGTGGCCGTGACGCCCCCGGTGTCGTAGTCGCGGTAGCTGTCGGACAGGTTGCTGTAGCGGAACGTGTCGGCACCGTCACCGCCGTACAGGGAGTCGCGTCCGGCACCGCCGTCGACGATGTCCGCGCCGGTGCCGGCCTTGATCGTGTCGTTGCCGCCGAGGCCGAGGATCAGGTCCGCACCCGTCGTGCCGTTGAGGGTTTCGGCGTTGTTGGTGCCGGTAATGGTGTTGGCGGGCGCATCGGCCACCACCAGGCTGAAGTTGTCGCTGACTGAGGCGCCCGAGGGGTCGGTGGCCTTGACCAGTACGTCGTAATTGCCCGCCGCGGTGCTGGTTGGCGTGCCGCTGAAGGTCAGGCTGGTGGCATTGAAACTCAGCCAGGCGGGCAGTGCGTTGCCGTTGGCGAGGGTCGCGGTGTAGGTCAGTGCATCCTGGTTGGCGTCGGTGAAGCTGTTGCTGGCCACGGTGTAGCTGAACGGTGTGCTTTCACTGGCGTTCTGGTCCAGGAGAGGGATGGCCACGACCGGCGCCACGTTGGTGGGATTGGTCTGGTCGGCGAAGACGAAGTGACTGGCCGTCAGGCTGCTCTGCAGGTTGCCTGCCAGTGACACTTCGAAGCGATTGCCGTTGGCATCGACCGTAAGGTCCTTGAGGTAGGTGCGGTTGGTCGACGAACTGTAAGTGACCTGCAAGGTGCCGTTGAGCCCATTGCCCAGGCCGGTATAGCCAAGGGCCGACACATCGATCTTGTCGGCGCTCACGTCGAAGTCGAGGATCTGGTCACTGGCACTGGTGGAACTGGTGCGGTAGCTGTCGAGCTTGGAGGTGTAACGGAAGACATCGGCCCCGGTGCCTCCGGTAAGTTTGTCGACCCCGGTGCCGCCCACCAGGATGTCGTTGCCGGCGCCGCCATTGAGGGTGTCGTTGCCTGCGCCACCGAACAGTTGCTCATTGGCCGCGGTGCCGGTCAGCGTGTCGTTGTTGGGCGTGCCATTGATCACTATGGCGGTGGGGGCGTCCTGCACGGCGAGGGTAAAGCTGTCGCTGACGGTGGCGTTGCTGCCGTCGGTCGCCGTGACTTGGATCGAGTAGGTCCCCGATGCCGTATCGGGAGGCGTGCCGTTGAAGGTGCGAGTGGCGGCATTGAAGGTCAGCCAGGCGGGCAGGGCGCTGCCATCGGCGAGCCTGGCGGTGTAGCTGAGGCTGTCGTTGTCCGGATCGGTGAAGCTGGTGGCCGGCACCACGTAGCTGAACGGGGTGTTTTCGCTGGCGTTCTGGTCCAGCAACGGCGTGGCCAGCACGGGTGCCTGGTTGGTCGGCGAGGTGGTGGCGAAGACGAAGTTGGCGCTGGTCAAGGTGTTGAGGTAATTGCCATCCAGCGCCACTTCGAAGCGGTTGCCATTGGCGTCGGCCTCCAGGGACTTGACGTAGGTCTTGGTGCCGGCACTGTTGAGCACCAGGTACACGGTGTTGTTCTTGCCGTCCCCCAGGCCAGTGAAGCCCATGGCCGAGAGGTCGATCTTGTCGGCGCTGACGTTGAAGTCGGTGATCAGGTCGCCCAGGTTGGCGCCGCCGGTGTTGTAGTTGCGGTAGCTGTCCAGGCGGTTGGAGAACACGAAGGTGTCCGCCCCGGCGCCACCGGTGAGGGTGTCCATGCCAGCACCGCCGTCGAGCTTGTCGTCGCCGGCGCCACCACTGAGGCTGTCATTACCTGCCAGGCCGAGCAGGGTGTCGGCCGCATCGCTGCCCAGCAGCGAATCGCTGCCACTGGTGCCGGTGATCACGCGATTGAAAATGAAGTTGGCGGCGGTCAGGGTGCTGGCCAGGTTCCCCGAGAGAATCACCTCGAAGCGATTGCCGCTGGCATCCGCGTCGAAGTCCTTGATGTAGGTACGGTCGCTGCTGGCGTTATAACTGATTTGCAAGGTGCCGCCCCGGCCGTTGCCCAGGCCGGTGAAACCGAGGCCGGCGAGGTCGATCTTGTCCTGGGTGACGTCGAAGTCGGTGATGGTGTCATCGAAGCTGGTGGTCGCGTTGCGGTAACTGTCCGACTGGGCGACGAACCGGAACGTATCGGCGCCGGTGCCACCGGTGAGTTTGTCGATGCCGGCGCCACCGACGAGGATGTCGCTACCGGCCGCGCCATTGATCGTATCGTTGCCTGCGCCGCCGTAGAAAATCTCGTTGGCGGCGCTGCCGAGCAGTGTGTCGTTGCCGGCCGTACCTTGCACGGTGGTCATCGGCACCGTGGCGCTGACGTAGCTGCCGTCACCATAGACCAGCGTGGCGCCCTTGCTGGTGTGGCTGATGGTGTTGGCGATGATCGCGTTGCGGTCGGTACCGTCTTCGTTGCGCTCCGCCACGCCATAGGTCGACAGGTCGCTGCCGCTGATGATGTTGCCCTGGATGGTGTTATCGCTGCCGTTGAAGTACTTGCCGGACACGCCCAGGGTGTCGTCATAGGACTGGATGATGATTTCCGGTACGGCACCGCCCAGGGAATTGTTGTTGAGGGTGTTGTCGATGATTTCGACGTGGTTGCTGCCGTAGATGCGGATCCCGGCGCTGCTGTTGTCGTGGATGTCGATGCCGGTGACGGTCACTTCGCTGGAGAGCTTGATCAGCACCCCTTCGGCGCCGTTGCCATACACCTCGCCGCCGGTGATGGTGATGTTGTTGGGCGAGGGGATGTCCTCGCTGCCGCGCTGGACCACGATGCCATTGCCGCCGTTGTCGTAGGCGACGTTATTGGTCATGGTGAAATCGTGGGTGCTGGTGACGACGTTGAAGCCGTGGCGGTCGTTGTCGTAGGCGACGTTGTTTTCGAAGGTGCTGTCGCTGAGGAAGTCAGCGACGAAGCCGTCCAGGCCGTTGCCGTGGGACACGCTGTTCTTGATGACCATGTTGACGGTTTGCTCGTGGGGGTCGAAACCGTACCCGGAGCAATCCTTGATCTCGACGCTGTCGAGGGTGACGTTGGAGTCGTAGCCTTCTTCGCCCGGAATATAGCCGTTGAACCAGCCGTCGACCTTGCCGGTGGTGCTGTCGCGGTTGCCATCGATGGTGAGGTTGCTGACGCCGAAATCGTGGGTTTCCTCGCCGTAGGCCGAGCGGATGATGCCGGTGATCTTGGTATCGGAGCCGTCGACCAGCTTGACCGTGGTCTCGCCCATGCCGTCGCCGTACAGGTAGACGTTGCTCTTGAGCATCAGGCAGCCATCGGAAGGTTCCTCTCCTCCCGAAACAATGTAGGTACCGGTCGGCATGTACACCTGCCCGCCGCCGGCCGCGGCCGCCGCATCAATCGCACTTTGGATGGCTGCCGTGTCGTCGGTGATGCCATCTCCTTTGGCGCCAAAATTTTGTACGTTGAAAATCATGAGCTTATCTCCGTATCAGGCTTTAACCTCGGTAGACGTCAACATTCCATCGACGACCTTCGTGTTATGACCCAGCGGAGCGCAAAAGTTGTGACCGCATATCGGGGAAAGTGTCAAAAAGCCGGACTAACTGATCAGCGGTTGTATGAAATGTGCCCAAGGACAACGTTCTGTTGACGCTTTCTCCGCGCCGCCGATGCCCTCCTGTGGGAGCGAGCTTGCTCGCGATAGCGGTGGGTCAGCTTGCATCAATATTGAATGTACCGACGTCATCGCGAGCAAGCTCGCTCCCACAGGGCTTGGTGGTGTGGCAGGCAGTGCGGTTTCCTTGATTGGCATCAACCCCACTTTCGGGATGGCGCGATAACCTCGAATAAACCATCGCCCCGCCGAAGAGGGCGACCGAGGAACCCCATGATTTATCCGCTGTTTCTGACCTTGCACCTGTTTGCCGCGCTGGTGTTCATCGGCACGGTTTTCTTCGAAGTCCTGTTCCTGGAGAGCATCCGCAAACAATTGCCCACCAAGGTCATGGTGCTGCTGGAGCAAGGCATCAGCCAACGCGCCCGGCAGTTGATGCCTTGGGTGCTGCTGGTGCTGTTCGGCGCGGGCATTGGCATGGTCTGGCTGCGCTATTGGCCGGTGCTCTCGTCGCCGTTGCAGTCATCCTTCGGTTTGCTGCTGGGGCTCAAGATCCTGTTGGCGGGCAGTGTGCTGGGCCATTTTCTCTGGGCCATGTGGCTGTTCGGGAGCGGGCGCATGAACGCCCGCTACGTGCACATCATCCATACCAGCGTGTTCCTGCATATGGTCGCGATCGTGCTGCTGGCCAAGGCCATGTTCTACGTCGCCTGGTAAGCGCTGGCGCGTGGTCCAAAGGCGCTTGATACAGGTCAAGGTGCCCTGGCGGGTTACCCCGCAAACTGCTCCCGCACTGCCACTCGGAGATTGTCATGTTCGACCCGTTCCATACCCTCGGTGAGCGACCTTCGGGCCGCGCGCCAGTGGTGGCTGATTTCGATTGTCCGGTCGGTACACGTAGATTCCACACAGGCATCGGTTCGCTCGACCTGCTTCGAGGGTTGCGCAGCAGCCGTCAGAAACGACGGCCGTTGTCCCTGGCGGTGCACCTGCCTTCGCGCTTGCGGCTGGCGTCGTGTTCGCCCCTGGCCAGTGACTGCCGGTGCAGCGAGATCGAGGGGTATCTGCAACGTCTGACGTATGAGATGGGGTTGGTCGGTTGTCACTTGGGCGCAGGGCGGCGCGTCGAGCAGTTTTGCCTCACCGGTGGTACACCAGTGATCGCTCATCTGCAGAAGTTGATGAATGACCTGCGCAAGCGCTTCGACTTCAACGAGTACGACGGCGCCGATCACAGCATCGAGGTGGACCTGCATCACACCGACTGGTCGACCATGGGGCTGATCCGTGACCAGGGTTTCACTCATGTCAGCATCGGCGTCCCCGACATTGGCGTCGACAGCGACCTGTCGGTCGATTGCTACCAGAATCCGGCTCCGATCCATTCGTTGATCGATGCGGCGCGCACGTTTGGTTTTCGCTCCATCAACATTGACTTGGGCTACGGTCACGCTTGGCAGACGCCCAGCAGTTTCGCCGTGAAACTGGCGACGCTGATCGAACTGGAACCGGACCGGTTGCACGTTTTCGACTATGCCCGCGCGCCTTATCGTTACAGCTCGAAGAACGCCGGAGTGGCCGGTGCCTTTTGCAGCCCGGCCGACAAGGATGCCATGCGGCGGATCTGCTGCGAGCAACTGATTGGCGCCGGTTATCACTACATCGGCCTGGGCCAGTTCGTCAGGGCCGACGATGACCTGGCGGTGGCCCAGGAGCACGGACGCCTGCATCGCAATTGCCAAGGTTTTACCCGCCACGGTTGCTGTGATCATGTGGGCTTCGGTCTGTCGGCCATTACTCAGATCGAGCACCTGTACGTACAGAATACCGACGACCTGCATCAATATTGCCAACAACTGGATGCCGGGCAGTTGCCGGTGTGTCGCGGTTGGCGCTGTGAAGCGCAGGATCAGGTCAAGGCGAGCGTGACCGAGCATCTGTCCTGTGACCTGGAGCTGGATATCCTGGCCATCGAGGCACGCTTCGGCCTGGTGTTTCGCGAGCATTTTGCGTCTGTCTGGCCGTCGCTGGAAGTGTTGCATGACCAGGGATTGATCGAACTGTCGAGCCGGTTTATCGGCATCCTGCCCGCCGGGCGCTTGAACGTCGATGCGATCTGCAATCTGTTCGACTCAGGACTGGATGACGCAGGCCCACACCCTTTTGAAAAGTTGAACCCATCATGAATGCTGCATCCGGTTTCAATCGTGCCCTGGTGGAAAAATACGACCGCCCGGGCCCGCGCTACACCTCCTATCCGACGGCGCCGCAGTTCCACCAGGCCTTTGCCATGGACGAATACCAGCAGGCTGCCCAGCGCAGTAACCAGGCGCCGCTGCCCAAGTCGTTATCGGTGTACATCCATATCCCGTTTTGCCAGAGCCTCTGCTATTACTGCGCGTGCAACAAGATCATCACGCGCAAAAGCCATCGTGCCGTCGAATACCTGACCTACCTCAAGCGTGAAATTGCCCTGCAGGCGGCCTTGTTCGACCGCTCGCGCAAACTGACCCAACTGCATCTGGGCGGGGGCACGCCGACTTACCTGACCCATGAACAACTGGCCGACCTGATGAACTGCCTGCACCAGTCGTTCGACATGGACGACAGCGACGCCCATGAGTTTTCCATCGAGGTCGATCCGCGGACCATCGATGCGCAACAGATCCGAGGCCTGCGCCAGCTGGGGTTCAATCGCCTGAGCTTTGGCGTCCAGGATTTCGATGCCCACGTGCAGATTGCCGTCAATCGAGTGCAAAGCGAAGCCCAGGTGGCCGAGCTGGTGGAGGCCGCGCGCCTGGCGCGGTTCAAGTCGGTCAGCGTCGATCTGATCTATGGCCTGCCTTTGCAGACCATCGCCAGTTTCGATGTCACCTTGAGCAAGATCATCGCCCTGCGTCCGGACCGGATCGCGGCCTACAGCTACGCCCACCTGCCGCAACGGGTGCGAGCGCAACGGATGATCCGGCCCGAAGACATGCCGCCGCCAGAGCGCAAGCTGGAGCTGCTGGAACTGACCATCAATCGCCTGACCGACGCAGGCTACGTCTACATTGGCATGGACCACTTTGCCTTGCCGGATGACGAACTGGTGCGCGCCCGCGCCCAGGGCACCTTGCAGCGCAATTTCCAGGGATATTCCACCCACGCCGACTGCGACCTGATTGGCCTGGGGGTGTCCTCGATCGGCAAAGTGGGTGATAGCTACAACCAGAACGTCAAGGAGCTTTCCCAGTATTACGCTTGGTTGGATCAAGGCCTGCTGCCTGTGCAGCGGGGATATCGGATGAGCGATGATGACCGACTGCGGCGCGAGGTCATCAGCGAACTGATGTGCCATGGGCGCATCGACTTCGGCCGGATCGACAGCACCCACGGCATTCGATTTACCGAGTACTTCGCCGATGCCCTGGACCGACTCCAGGAGCTGGTGCGCGACGGGTTGCTGGACCTTCGCGACGACGAGTTGGTGTTGTTGCCCCAGGGGCAATTGATGATGCGCAACGTGGCCATGGCGTTCGACGCATACCTGGGGGCTGACCAGACAGTTCAGTATTCGCGTACGGTCTGATGACGCCCCATCCTGTGGCGAGGGGATTTATCCCCGCTGGGCTGCGCAGCAGCCCAAAAAAGCTGAACGCAATCAAGCTGACGCACCTCAGCGGCAGATCTCAGGGCTGCTGCGCAGCCCAACGGGGATAAATCCCCTCGCCACAAGGGCCGGCTGATCGGTGTCGCTATGACCTTTCAGTGTCCGGGTTCCCGGAGGCCGGGATCAGGTCGCGTGTCGCATAGAAACCCTGCACCAGGCGATTCTTGGCCCGGTACTCGCACAGGAGCAGCAAGGTATCCGGCATCTGGGAGATGGACGAGGCATGTTTGACCACCATCGTCTTGCCTCCCGACCGTAAGCGCACCAGTGTCCCGGGTTCGAATGTGCCCATTTGCAGTCACCTCACAGTCACGTTGCTTGTGCGTTCCACCCAACCCCCACCCAGGGCTTTGTACAGGTTGACTTCGGCCAGCAGTTGCGACAGACGGTCGACAATCAGGGTTTGCCGGGCGCTGAACAGCGAGCGTTGGGCATCGAGGAACGTCAGGCTGCTATCCACGCCGATGCGATAGCGCCGTTCCGCCAGGCGGTAGTAGTCCTGGTTGGCTTGCACCAGGTCGCGCTGGGCGATCAATTGGTCTTTATAGGTCTTGCGTGCCGCCAGTCCATCGGACACTTCCTGGAAGGCGGTCTGGATGGCTTTCTCGTATTGCGACACGCGGATGTCTTTCTGGATTTTCGAGTAGTTCAGGCTCGCCCGAAGGCTGCCGGCGTTGAAAATCGGCAGGTTGATCTGCGGTTGAAACGTCCAGCTGCCCGACCCGCCCTTGAACAGTCCGGACAGCTCGTTGCTGGAGCTGCCCGCGTTGGCGGTCAGGCTGATGCTCGGAAAAAACGCGGCACGGGCCGCGCCGATGTTGGCATTGGCCGATTGCAGCAGGTACTCGGCCTCCAGGATGTCCGGCCGCCGCTGCAGCAGGTCCGAAGGCAGGCCCGCCGGTACTTCGCTGAGCAGCTCCGACGCCAGTGGGCGGCCAGGCAGGTCATCGGCGACCGACGTGCCCACCAGCAACGTGAGGTTGTTGAGGTCCTGGGCGACCTGGCGCTGGAACTTGGCCAGGCTGGCCCTGGCGCTTTCCACCGAGGTTCGCGATTGGCTCAGGTTCAAGGCCGAGGCGGTGCCGACCTGGTTACTGCGCTCGGTCAGGCGCAGGCTCTGTTCATAGGATTGCAGCGTGTCCCGGGTCAGCGCCAGCAGCTCCTGATCGGCACGCCAGGTCAGGTAGGCGCTGGCGACGCTGGCCACCAGGCTCAATTGGCTGCTGCGCCGAGCTTCTTCACTGGACAGATAGATCAGCGATGCCTGGTCACTCAGGCTGCGTATGCGCCCGAACAGGTCCAGCTCGTAGGCGCTGATCCCCAGGGTTGCCGAATACGAACGGCTGATGGCCGCGTTACCGGTGCCGGTGAGGCTGGCCGGCAAGCGCTGGCTCGAACCGGTGCCATTGGCACTGATCGCCGGAAAAAGGTCCGCCCGCTGGATCCGATACTGCGCCTGATAAGCCTCGACGTTCAGGGCCGCTACCCGCAAGTCTCGGTTGTTGGCCAGCGCGCTTTCGATCAATTGCGCAAGCACCGGGTCCTGGAACTGGTCACGCCAACCCTGTTCGGCCGCCAGGGGGCCCGACAAGGCCGGGGCATAGGCCGAGGTGTGCGGATACGTCCCGGCGACCGGTGCGTCGGGACGTTGGTAGTCCGGGATAAGCGAACAACCGCCCAGCATGAATGCCGCGGCCGCCAGGGGGCTCAAGAGTTTATACATCGACCTGTCGTCTCATTGGGTGGTGCCTGGCCGGGCCACCCAGGGCGCAGGCAGGCGGGTTCTGGCGGGCCGTGGGCGGCGAGCCGTCATGATCCGATCATCCATTTCGCCAGCCCATGCCGCCCGCTTACGCCCAGCTTGGCAGCGGCACGCTTGAGGTAGGTTTCGATGGAGCTGTTCTTGACCTGTAGCTTTTCCGCAATCTCCGGCACGGTGCCCCCGGCCAGCAGGCCCAGGCAAACCTCTTTTTCCCGCACGGAAAGGGTGACGTCGCAGGGGCTCAATCGATCATTGAAATCTCGCTGCAGCTGGCTCTGTTCCGCGGCATCGAGCGGATGACCGATAGCGCTGCCGGACGCTTTGAAACATTGGCGATTGAGGTGCGCATGACGCTCGGCCAGGGGCAACAGCGTTTCGGAAAGGTATTTCAGAAAGGACAGTTCCTGAAGGGAAAAGTCGCGCTGTACCTGGGGGCGTTGCAACGAGATTACACAGCGGCGATTGCCCTTGCGTGAAATCAGAATGCACTGGTGTGAGGTCCCGAGGCAGTCGTTGCCTCTTTCGTCCTTCATCCGTGCGTTCAGATGGATCAGCAGGGCGTCATCCACCTCCAGGACTCTTTTCACCAAGGGGTGATCGTTGCGCTGTATGGCCGTGGTCGGGCAGGGCGATTGCAGATACACGTTCTTTTCCGCACCCACATACCCCAACAGCTGCACATCAAGGACGTTCGACTGGGTGTCGTCGGCTGTCCATTCACTCAATTCGAGTCGACTGACAGGCACCGTCGTTTCGATCATCTGGTGCATGTTGGTCAAGAAACTCTCGTGTCCGACACTTGAAATCAGCTTTCCTAGCTCTACGTAGAGGTGCGATTTTTCCGCACCCTCAATACACGCATGTCGATTCATAGTCCTTATTCCTGCCTACTCGAAAAAACTCCGCATCGCTGATCGTTGGCGGAAGAAAATCCGACCGCTTCCAAAATGCTTGAGCCTCTTCTGGAGTTGATACTTGGAGTCAATATCGGTCTTGTGAACCTATTGACTTAAACGGTTTAGCCGGTAGGGCTATTAGGCGTTTCCATGTAGGAAAAGTCTGTAAGGGAAAACAGGGACATTCCGGGTCAGTCAATGGGTGATGGTTTTTTGATACCTCCGGGCAAAAAACACGTTGGGCCAAAGGACTTTTCCCTGACAGGATCGCTGTGGGGGACAGCTTTTCAGCGCGATGTCAGAAAAATACTCAGCTAAATTAAAGGGTTGCGTTCTCTGTTCGGTGTTTGAACGCCCGTTTTTTCTTGATTGTCAGTGAGGGAATCGCCTGACAGTAGTGTCCAGATTCCGGATTCCCAGTATGGTGAAGACTTCTCATTTATCGATTTTTATTCCGGTGCGTGTCGTTTTTTGTCTATGTAGGAGTCGCTTTCTGTCATTGACGCTTTAGGGCGATTCTTAATTGGGCGGGGCTTCACGCCGTTCCGCCCAAGTCGTTCAGTGACTGTTTGCAAGGTTATGCGCAGGGTTTGAACGAGAGGAGGTCGATGTTCTTCTTGCGCAGGCTGCTTTGTGGCGTCAGGCGCAAATACCATTCTCGGAGCCAGCAGGCCAGGGTTGACTCGGCTTGCTCGACGCCGCTCATGAAGCGCGCGGCATTGACGATTCCATTGGCCCGGGGGTGTCGATGGGCCTGGTAATGCAGCAGCGCGGTGCGCAGGTCCGGCGTTCGCGTCAGTCGATCGGCCAGTACCACGGCATCCTCGATCGCCTGCGCCGCACCTTGGCCCAGGCTGGGCAGCATGGGGTGAGCCGCATCGCCCAAGAGCACCACGTGCCCATCGCAGAATTGTTCGACGGGATGGCGATCCCGGGCATGCATTTTCAACAGGGCGCTCTCGGGGGTGGCCTCGATGGCGGCCAGGACCTCCGGTGCCCAGCCGGCGTACGCCTCGAGCACTTCCTGCTTGCTGATGTTCAAGGCGGCATCCGCCGCGTTTTCGTGATTGCAGGTGCCCCACCAATAGGCCTGGCCATTTCCGACATCGCAGAGCCCGAAACGCTTGCCGCGGCCCCAGTAATGCGCCACGTAGCCTTCAGTCATGACCGAATGGCTGAAGGGTGCCACCGCCAGCCAGGCAACATAACCCGAAGGGCGTGTTGGCGTGTCGCCGAGCATCTGCTGGCGAATCACCGAGTTCAGGCCATCGGCGCCAATCAACAGATCCGCCTCCTGGAGGCTGCCGTCTTCGAATCGCACCACGACGCCATCGGGACGATGCTCATACCCCGTACAACGCAACCCGGTCGTCAGGGTGTCGGGGGCGAGCTGCTGCGCCAAGGCACGTAGCAACAGTGGGCGCTGGATATTCACGCTGGGATGACCCAGTTGTTCGCCGATCTCGTGGATCGGCATGCGGGTGATGGCATCGCCCTGGTGTTTCTTGAAGAAGAAGTCACGGATCACCTGGCCCGCCTGTTCCACCGGCACATGGGCGTCGATCGAGTGCAATGCCGCCATGGCATTGGCCATCACCGACAAACCGGTGCCTCCGGTGCGCAGGGTCTGGGCCGCTTCGAAGACCTTGACCTGCCAGCCCGCGCGCTGCAGGGCGATGGCGGCGGTCAGCCCACCGATCCCGGCGCCGGCGACGATGGCTTTTCTGGTTGCTGTCATGCTGTTTCACCTGTATCGAGCCCGGAACGACCGGGCGATGGCATCAAGCGGGCCGTCAATCCGGTCCCGTGATCGTCGGTCATGGTCAAGCCAGTGCGCTCATGGATTCGGCGTACCGGGTCCGGGACAGGTCCATCCGCGAACGGATGCATTGGCCCACGTGCTCGATGTGCGGTTCGCGCATCATGGTCAGGTGGTCACCCTCCACGGCGATTCGCTGTACCTGGGGCGCAATCGAGCGCCAGCCGCGGTACGGGTCGCGAAAGGCGGTGCCTACCAGTTCATGGGGAGCTTGCAGCACATCGGGCAGTTCGACATCCGCCGCGAACAACGTGATGGGCAGGTCCAGGGGCGGGAAGCGATAGTCCAGCAGCCCTTGCCAGTTGGCATGGAATACACGGAACAGCTGATCGAGTGTCGCCAGGGTGATGGTCTCGTCGAAAATCCCCTGGTCGATGCCGTGCTGCCGGATCGCTGCGAAGGCCTGTGGGTCGTCCTGGGAGGAGAAGTCCAGGGCGTGGTAGGCGTACTCCTTCTGGCCGTCGCCGCTGAGCAGTTCCCACATGAACCAGTTCATGAATTCACTGCGTTCTATCTGCACCTCGCCCTGCCTGACGCGCACGATGGTGTCCAGCAGGAACACGTTATGCAAGCGCCGTCCGCGCCGCTGCAACTCGCTCGCCAGCTCATACGCCACCACGCCGCCATAGGACCAGCCGCCTATATTCAGGGGGCCTTCAGGGGCGACCTGTTCAATGGCGTCCGCGTAGTGCACCGCCTGGGCCTGCACCGATTGCAACGGCGCACGGGCATCCCAGGTGCCCGGTGCTTGCAGGGCATACAGGTGGACCTGGTCCTTGAGCACCCGCGCCAATGCCGCGTAGCACAGCACATGTCCGCCAATGGGGTGGACCAGGAACAACGTCGGCTTGCGCGCGGCATTCTTGAAATCCACCAACGCACCGGTGTCGAGGTGTCCGGTTTGGGTCTGTTGCAGCACCAGGGCGAACTCGGCGATGGTCGGCGCCTGGATGAAGTCGGACAGCGACGGTTCCAGGCCTTGATGTTTGGCGAGCATGGCCACCAGTTGTACTGCCTTGAGCGAATTGCCCCCCCGCTCGAAGAAGTTGTCGTGGATGCTGATGCTGTCCAGGTCCAACGTTTCCTGCCAATAGGCTTGCAGCAGGTCTTCCATGGCATTGCGCGGGCCGATGAAGGGGCGCTGCAAGGTGGTCTGAACGTCAATCTTCTGCAAGCGCTGCCGGTCGATCTTGCCCGTGGGCCCGAGCGGTAGCTTCGCGATCCTGACCAGGGTGTTCGGCACCATATAGTCGGGCAGCGCCAGGCGCATTTGCGCCTTGAACTGGTCCAGGTCCGGCTCGCGCCCCGGTAGGGCCTGGACGAACCCCACCAGATAACGGCTGCCATCGGTTGCCGTCTTGTCGATGACCGCCACCTGCTCGATGTCGGCCCTGAACCGGGCAGAGCCGAGCATGGCCACTTCGATCTCGCCGAGCTCGACGCGGTAACCGCGAATCTTGACTTGAGCGTCGCTGCGGCCCTGGTACACCAGATCGCCGTCGGGCAGGTAGAAACCGACGTCCCCGGTCTCATACAAGCGTCGGGTCTGGCCGTCGAGCTGGCGATAGATGAAGCGTTCGTCGGTCAGGTCGGGGCGATTCCAGTAACCGTTGGCAAGGCAGGCCCCTTCGATGAACAGGTCGCCGGTCACGCCGACCGGGCAGGGGTTGCCGGCGGGGTCCAGGACATGCAGGCGTACCCCGTCGATGGGAGTGCCGATCGGCGGCATGCTCGGCCAGGTGGCCGTCGCGCCGTCCAGTCGCAGGCTCGTCACCACATGGGCCTCGGTCGGACCATAGTGGTTCTCGACCCGGCAATCGCCGAGGTGGTCGATCAGGTCGCGGATTTCGGCGGTGATTTTCAATTGCTCGCCGGCGACGTTGATCTGGCGCAGCGAGGTGGGGTGGATACCGAGCTGTGTGGCGACTTCGGCCAGGCCCTGGAAGGCGACGTAGGGCAGGAACAGACGATTCACCTGTTGCTCGCCGATAAACTGCAGCAAGCGGATGAAGTCGTAGCGCAGCCCTTCGTCAATCATCACCAGTTCATGTCCGCTGGACAGGGTCGAGAAAATTTCCTGGAACGAAACATCGAACGAAATGGGTGCGTATTGCAGCGTCTTCAGCGGTTGTGTCGCATCGGCGTCCTGGGCCTGCTGGCGGATCTGCCAAAGGATCATATTGGTCAAGGCCTGGTGCGGCATGGCCACGCCTTTGGGGCGGCCGGTCGAGCCCGAGGTATAGAGCACGTAGGCGTTGTCTTCAGCCTTGACGCCTGCGGCAATGGCGGCCAGCCGTTGGCGGCCGCCGGCCAGGTTGCCGTCGAAGCCGGCGACCACACTGTTCCAGTGGCACGTATCGGCCTGTCCCGCCAGGGCCATCGCCAGCTCCGCAGACGCATCGGCGAATAGCACCAGGCGTGGTTGCGAGTCTTCGAGAATCAGTTGGATACGCTCGTTCGGATAGCTCAGGTCGATCGGAACGTACGCGGCACCGGCCTGTACGACACCGAGCAAGGCGACGATCAGGTCAGGTGAGCGGGGCATCATGATCGCGACCCGATCACCCTGGCCGATACCGTGCCGGTGCAGCCAGCTCACCAGTTGTGCGCAAGCATCGTGCAGTTGACGGTAGGAAAGACGGGCTTGGCCGAAGCTCACGGCGGTCTGCTCGCCATGGCGCGCGAAACTGTCCAGCAACATGCTCGACAGGTTGTCGTGGGGCAGCGCCGTGGCGGCCCTTGGGGTGGTTCGTTCAACGGGGGGCAGCCAGGCAGGAATGGTCGGTCTGGCTTCAGGCGCGGCCATCATCAGCTCCAGCGTGCGCAGCAGGTAATCGGCATAGGCTTGGACCTGGCTCGTGGCGACACGGGCGGTGCGGTAGTCCATCTTCACCATCAACGTGCCGTTGGCGGGGTGGCGGCCAAGGGTGGTCAGCAAGTCATAGTTACTCGCTTCCGTCGTTTCCCAATCGGTGAGGATCTCTTCACCTTGGGCCAACAGGTCCTTGAGCACGTAAAAGTCGACGTAGTTGAACACCACGTTCAAGGCGACATCGGTCTCGCGATGAATCAATGCGAACGGATAGCGCCGATGGGTGAATACCTGCTGTTCCTGGGCAATCGTTGCCCGGATCATCTCCAGCCAGCTCTGGCCCTGGCTGCTGAAACGTACCGGCAGGGTATTGAGAAACAGCCCCAGGACCGAGGCGGCGTCTTCGAACTCCGGCCGGCCGTGGCTGATCACGCCACACAGCACGTCCTTTTGATTGGACATGATCGCCTGGGCGAAACCGTGCGCCGTCAACAGGACCGAGCGCAGGGGCAGGTCCCGGGCCTGGCAGAACGCTTCGAGCCGGGCCAGCTCCGCGGCGGGCAGTTCCCGGTAGGCCGAGCGGTGCGGCGTCGGGTCCGGTGCCACCCCATGGATCCAGCTGGTCATGGCGGCGGCGGGAGCTTCCTGCAAGTACTCGCGCCAGAACCGACGGTGGGTATCCGTCGCTGTGGCCTCCTGCTCCAGGACCACGAAGTCGGCCGGCGTGGTGGTCAGGGCAGGCAGCGCGTCGACGCCAGGCGCCGAGGTGTAGAGCGTGATCAGGTCACGCATCAAGGTGGCGACGCTCCAGCCGTCGAGGATCGCGTGGTGGAAGCTGAAGACCAGGTCGAACTCGCTCTGCGCGACGAACACGCAGAACTGATACAGCGGCGCCCGTTGCCAGTCTTCGCGGTAACGCTTGCGTTCCTCCACGTAGGCGGCAATGGCCTGGCCCCGGGCATCGGGGCTCAGCGAGCAGACATCGATGATGTGCACGGGAGGCTCGACCGTCGTATGTACCCGGGCCATGGGCACCTCGGCGTGACCGATATCGAACGACATGCGCAAGGCCGGGTGGCGCCGGATCAATGCGTCACAGGCCCGCTCCCAGGCCGGCGCATCCCAACGCAGGCGCAAGCGGTAGCGGAAGATGTCGTGATATATCGCCGAGTCCGGGTGCATCATCGAGTGATAGATCATCCCGACCTGCAGCTGCGAAGCGGCAAACACGTCATCGAACACGCCTTCGCTGGCCGCCCGGATCGCGGGTGCAACCTGGGCGAAAGGCTTGACGTGGGCCAAGGGTTCGAGCCCGGTGGCCGGTGTCTGCCCGGACTCCAGGGCTTCGGCCAATTGAGCGATGGTCGGGCACTGGTAAACCTGCGCCAGGGTCAGTGCAATACCGTGTTCACGGGCGTTGATCTGTAAGTGGATGACCTTCAGGGAGTCGCCACCCAGCATGAAGTAGTTGTCATGGATGCCCAGCGTCGGGCGCTTGAGGTTGTCCCGCCAAAGCTCGGCGAGCGCCTGTTCCAAGGCCGTGCGTGGCGCTGTCGTATCGGTGCCCTGGGTGGCGGTTGGCTCGGGCAGGGCCTTGCGGTCCAGCTTGCCGTTGACACTCAGGGGGAACTGTTCAAGCTCGACCAAGTGCCTGGGCACCATGTAGTCGGGCACCTGCTGGCGCAAGGTTGCCTGCAGCGCTTGCGGGGATGGCGAGCACCCGGGCTTGCTCACCCAATAGGCGTCGAGGTACGCATCACCGGCTTCCTGGCGGGCGATCACGACCACGTCCTTGACGCCTTCACACGCAAGCAGGTGGGCTTCGATCTCGCCCAACTCGATGCGCAGGCCGCGGATCTTCACTTGGAAATCGTTGCGCCCCAGGTATTCGAGACTGCCATCGGGCAGCCAGCGCCCGAGGTCGCCGGTCTTGTACAGGCGAGCCTGGGGTTCGGTGCGGAAGGGGTCGCGGATAAACCGTTCGGCCGTCAGTTCGGGACGGTTCAGGTAGCCCCGCGCAACCCCGATGCCACCGATGTGCAGCTCGCCAGCCACACCCGGCGGCAGCGGTTGCAGATTCCCATCGAGGACATGCATCTGGATATTCGCGATTGGCCGGCCGATCGGCACGATGCCGTCGTGGGCATCGGGTCGACAATGCCATGCGGTCACGTCGATGGCCGCTTCGGTGGGGCCGTAGAGGTTGTGCAGTTGCACCGTCGGCAAGCGTTCGAAAAAGCGCTTCTGCAAGGCATGGGGCAAGGCTTCGCCGCTGCACAGGACCTGACGGAGCGAGGGCAGGCGCTGGGGCTCCACCTGGTCGAGAAAGACCTGCAGCATCGACGGGACGAAATGCAACAGCGTGATGTCGGCGCTCGCCATGATGTCCATCAAGTAGCGCGGGTCCTTATGCCCGTCGGGGGCGGCGACGATCAGTTGCGCGCCGCTGAGCAGCGGCAGGAAAAACTCCCAGACCGACACGTCGAAGCTGAATGGTGTCTTTTGCAGGATCCGGCTGTGTTCATCGACCCCATAGGCATCCCGTGCCCAGAGCAAGCGATTCACGACCCCGTCATGCTGGTTCATCACGCCTTTGGGCAAGCCGGTGGAGCCCGAGGTGTAGATCACGTAGGCCAGGTGGCGAGGCGTCAGCCCGAGCGCTGCGGCGTCCGGGTTGTGCGTCGGTTGTCGGGACAGTGCTTCAGGCTCGGCATCCAGGCACAGCACAGGCATCGTTACGGCGGGCAGGCTTGCCAATAATCCTCGGGTGGTGATCAGGGCGCAGGGCGCGCTGTCGCTGAGCATATGGCTCAAACGGTCGGCCGGATAACCTGGGTCCAGCGGCACGTAGGCGGCACCTGCTTTGAGAATGCCCAACAGACCGACCACCATCTCCAGGCTGCGGTCCATGCAGATGGCAACACGATCGTCCCGGCCAAGCCCGGTTTCCAGCAGGGCGTGGGCCAGGCGGTTGGCCTGGCGGTTCAACTGGTCATAGGTCAGCGCCTGGTCCGCGAAGCGTACCGCGATCGCGTCGGGGCGAGCGGCGACCTGGGCTTCGATCAATTGATGCAGCAGCACATCCCGGGGGTAGTCGACGTCGGTGCGGTTCCATTCCTGCAACAGTCGACGCTCAGCGGGCGGTAGTGGGTCGAGGGCCGCGACCGACACATCGAAATCAGCGGCGACGCACGCCAGGATATTCATGAAGCGCTGTTGCAAGGCCTCGATCTGCGGCGCGTCGAAATAGGCCTCGTTATAGATGAAGTGCATCCACACATCATCTTCCGGCGCGGACTCACGAACGTGCATCGCCAGAGGCATTTGTTCATAGCCATTGCTGAGCTTGACCGGCTGTGCCGGCGCAGGCCCGTACCAGGTGTCCTGGTCCTGTTCGAAGGACACCACCACGTCGAACAACTGTCGCCGCCCCAGGTTCTGCAAGCCGAGTTCGCGGTTCAGTTCACTCAGAGGAAAGCGCTGGTAGCGATAATCCTGCTTGAGCGTCAGGGCGATCTTGCCGACCAGCTCGCTGAAACTCAGGTCGGTGCCCAGGCTCAGGCGGACCGGGCTCATGCCGACGAACAAGCCCATCGTGGCTTTGTGTGCGGCATTGGCGCGGTTGAGGATGGGCAGGCCGATCACGATTTCATCCCGCTGCTCGGTGCGCGCAAAGTAGCTGTACAGCACCCCTAGCATGACGTGGAAGACCGTTGCCTGGCCTGTGGCCTTCGCATTTTCGCCAAGACGGTTGTAGAGCGCCCGGGGCAAGCGCCAGGCATGGTTCTGGCTGGGCACCGGGCGCTGGTCGAATCGAGCCGGGTGACGGGGCGCGAGCAGGGGTTCGGGCAGCGTGCGGTATTTCTCCAGCCAATATTGGCGTTGGCGCTGGAACGAAACCGAGTCCCTGCTGGCGACTTGCTGCTCGACATAGGCTTGATAGGTCGGTGCCGTTGCCGTGTTTTGCGCCTGCTCATGCAGGGCGGTGTAGGCCTGGCTGAGTGTTCGGCCGATCATGGCGAAGGACCAGCCATCGATGATCAAATGATGGCAATTGACGAAGCAATAGTGGAGGTCCTCCCGGACCTTGACCAGGTCCGCGCGCACCAGCAGTCCATCGTCAAAGGAAAACGGTGTCTGAAGCTTGGCCTGTAGCAAGGCCAACGCGCTGGCCTCTGGATCGGCATGGCCCGACACGTCGTGCACCGCCAGCGGGGCATCGACCGGACCCAGGAAGCGTTGGCGCGGCAGAGGGTGCTCGCTGGAGCCGGGCACCAGTTGGATGCGCAAGGCGTCGTGGCCGTTGACGACCTGGTTGAAGGCCGCCCGCAGTAGCGTGGCGTCGACCGCGCCGTTGATGCGGGCATAGCCGCCGATGTTGTACAACGGGCTGCCGGCATGCAGCACCTGGTCCAGCCAGATGTCCAGTTGCGGGGTGGTGAGCGGGTAAAGCGCGCAAGCTGCGCTCGAGGCGGGCAGGGGCTGGGTCATGATGTTCTCCGTGGGCCGATCCGCTGGCCCGATGAAACCAATGAAAAGAGTGATGCCTTCTGGCCGGCCAATGGCGGCGCCGCGTCAATCGCCTATCAATCGGTGATTACGCGACGCGATACGTGGCGGTGCGGGCGACGGCCTCGATTTGCAGCGCTGCCGCTTCGCGGGCGCTGTCACCACTGGCCATCAGCTTGCTGTAGCGGTCACAACAGGTGCGCACGTCATGACTGTCCAGCACCGTGTCCAGGGCCGTGGCCAGTGACTCGGCCGAGGCCGGCGTGGAAACCTGCACGCCGCACCCCAGGCGTTGCATTCGCGCTGCGTTGTCGAAATGGTCGTGCGCAAAAGGCGTGGTGATCTGTGGCACCCCGGCAGCGATGGCCAGGGCCGTGGTCCCGACGCCCCCGTGATGCACCAGGGCCGAGGTGTGGGGCAGGATGCGGCTCATGGGGACGTAGGGTCTTACCAGGATCCTGCCGTCGCTGGACAACGACGGGTCGACCGGCTGCCGGGTCAGGAACACGCCGCGGCGGTCGATCAACTTCAGCGCTTGAGCGGCAGCGGCGAAATACTGTTGGGCATTGACCGTCGTCGAACCCGGGGTAAATACCACCGGTGGGGCCACGCTCAAAAAGTCCTCCAGTTCGGCGTCTGGCGCCTCGAAGCCGGACTCATCGAACAACGGGAACCCGGTTAGTACGGTCTGGGCGGGCCAGTCCGGTTGGATCGGGGCGAACCAGTCAGGAAACAACCCCAATACCCGGTCGGGCGAGGAGATCCACTGACTGATGATGCGCTTGACCGGGGGCAAGCCCAGTTCGCGGCGAAAACCGTTGAGCTCGGGCTTCATGAGCCGATCGAGGACGGCGTGCTCGATGACCCCCAGCAACAGGCGTCTCAAGGGGTACGGCACGAAGGCCGGCAGGTTCGCTCCAGGTGGATGGACGGGGCGCGCGAGGGGCGACCAGATGGCGAACGGTGTGACCTGGCCGGTGACCAGGGGGATGCCGTGTCTTTCCTGTAGCAGACGGGCGGAAAACGCCCATAACGAACCCAGCAGGACGGTGTCGTCGTCACACGCTTGCTCCAGCAGCCGATACTGGTCGCGCAGGGTGCCGCCGACGGTTTTCCATAAAGTGGGCAGTGCCGTGCGCGGATGCCACAACGCCGGGTCGGCCATGACCGCTTGATATTCCTCGCGGGTACCCAAGGGCAGGAATCTGAAACCACAGCGCTCGATCACCGGCGCGAACACCGCACTGGCGCAGAACGTTATCCGATGTCCGCGTGCGGCGAGGGTGCGGCCGATCCCGACAAATGGGTGAACGTCACCGGCTGAGCCGATGGCCGTAATGATCACATGCATAAGGCTCCCTTTTAGAGTGATCGTGCGGTGGGTGACAGTCCTGACCGGCGGGCGATCAGGCATCGCCTGTGGAATCCATCCACAGAAACGATTCAGCTCGAGGGGGTATTTAAGCGGTTGCAGGTAGCGAACGTCTGTAGCGGAAAACGGGGACATTGCCCTCAGGCACGCGGCTTTGCGTCCACCTCTTGGGCTGCCCCGCGGATTGCTCCCAGGACAGCCCAAGGCGGTCTATGCCATCGCGACGATTTTCAAGGCCTGGGAAATCGCCTCGCCCAGCCGGGCCACATGAGGCGCCTTGACCAGTGTGTTGTGGGTGCCGGGCAGGGCCGTCACGCTCACCTGATCGGCCAGCAACCCACGCCAGCCCAGGGTCGGATCGCTGCGTTCCTGTTCGCTCGCGGTGAACAGCGACACCTTGAGCGGGCTGGGTGGGCTGATATAGGCGCCGATGGCCAGGCGCATCCGATAAGCGACTTCCAGATGCGTACGCAGCAGGGCGGCGTCGATGTCGTGGGGCAGTTCCTCCGGTAGCAGGCGGTGGTTGGTGCACAGCGTCAGCATGGCGTCGATGTCCGAGTGTTCCGCCAGCAGGTTCAGTTGCCGCAACAGCCCGGGGTCGATCTGCTCGGGCAGCCAGGCCATCAGGAACTGCGCTTCGCTGATCGAGGGCTCGGGCACCGGATCCGGACGGGCCGATGCGTCGATGATGCCGAGAAACTCCACGGCTTCACCCCCAGCCTGCAGTTGACGCGCCATTTCATAGGCGATCAGGCCACCGGCTGACCAACCGGCGATCCGGTACGGACCTTGCGGCTGCACCTGGCGGATGGCCGTCAGGTAACGCGTTGCAATGGCCGGCACGTCGGACAGCGGTGCCTCGCCCGCCACCAACCCACTGGCTGCCAAGCCATAGACCGGTACCTGGGGGTCGAGCACCGGCGCCAGGTCCCGCGCATATTGCACTTCACCGCCCAAGGGATGGACCAGATACAGCGGCCGCTGGGAACCGGTGCGGCGGATCGGCACCAGATTGCGCTGGGCCCCGGGCCGGGACTGGCCGTCGAGGGTCCTGGCGAAACCGGCGAGGGTCGGCTCGACGAACAGATCCCGCACGGCGATCGGTTTACCGAGGACTTTGCGCAGCCGAGAGGCCATTTGCACCGCCATCAGCGAAATGCCGCCGAGGCTGAAGAAGTCGTCGTGGCGGCTGATCCGCTCCTGTTTGAACAGGTCCTGCCAGAGGGCCGCGATGGCGAGCTCGGTGTGCCCTTCCGGCGCTTCGTAAGGCCGCGGCGCGGGGCCGTCTCCGGCGATGGCAGGCTGGACGACGGCATTGGCCGAGCGCACCAGCGGCGGTGTGCTCTGCAACAACTGGCCGATGGATTGCCGTGGGTCGGTCACCAGGTTCTCCAAGACCTTGGCAAAAAGGCTGGCGATGTTCTGCACGGTGGCGATGTCGAACAGGTCGTTGGCGTATTGCAGGCTGCCACCGATGCGTTCGCGATTGTCGATCAGCGACAACGATAGGTCGAACTGCGTGGTGTTGTGGGGGCTTGCCAGGGTCTGCACCTCAAGCCCAGGCAGTTGCAGCGGTGCCGGCGGCGTGTTGTCCAGGCTCAACATCACCTGGAACAACGGGCTGTGGCTCATGCTGCGAGTGGGTTGCAAGGCGCTCACCACCTGTTCGAAAGGCAGGTCCTGGTGATTGTAGGCGGCCAGGGTCAGGTCCTTGATTCGCCCCAGCAATTCGTCGACGCGGGTATCGCGCTCGGTGGTGACCCTCAGCGCCAGGGTGTTGGCGAAGAAGCCGATCAACGCCTCCAGCTCCGGACGCTGACGGTTGGCCACTGGCGTGCCGACGACCACATCGTGTTGGCCACTCAGATGGCTCATCAACACCGACCATCCCGCCAGCAACACCATGAACAACGTGGTGCCCCGGGCCTGGCTGAACGCACGCAGGTCGGCGCTGAGGGCAGGTGAAAAGCTGCACTCGATGATGCCGCCGGTATACCGCTGTATCGCCGGACGCGGACGATCCAGTGGCAGGTTCAGCAGCACGGGCGCACCTTCCAGGTGTTGTCGCCAGAAGTCGATCTGCGCTTGCAGTGCCGGGCCTTCAAGGGATTGTCGTTGCCAGGCGGCATAGTCCACGTACTGCAGCGCCAGGGGCGGCAACGGATCTTTCTGGCCTTGGATGAAGGCGCTGTAGAGCGCGCTGACCTCGCGGGCCAGCACGCTGTTGGACCAGCCATCGGAAACGATGTGATGCAAGGTGATGAACAGCACATGGTCATCATCGGCCACTTGCACCAGGTGGCCGCGCATCAGTGGCCCGCTGTGCAAGTCGAACAGTTGCGTGGCGTTGGTCCGACCGAGGTGTTCGAGCATGGCCTGGCGTTCATCCGGGGCGATGGCGCGCAGGTCCTGTTGCTCAAGTCGGAAGCCGTAGTCGGCCGGGGCGATTTTTTGCAATGGCTCGTCGTCCACCAGCTCGAACCGCGTGCGCAAGGTTTCGTGACGTGCCACCAGGCGGTCGAGGGTGGCTTGCAGCGCCGCTTTGTCCAGCGCGCCCTTCAGGCTCAAGGCCAGCGGCAGGTGATAGGCCGCGCCGGCCGCGTGGTCCAGATGATCGAGGAACCACAACCGCTGTTGCGAGAAGGACAACGGCAGGCGCCCCGCGCGATTGGCCAAGGGAATCGACACCGCTTCGGTGGGCGAGGCGGCCTGCACCAGGGCAGCGAGACCCCGTACCGTCGGCGCGTCGAACAGTTCGCGCAGGGTCAGTCGTGCGCCCAACTTGCGTCGCAGCCGCGACAGCAACTGCACGGCGAGCAGCGAATGCCCGCCCAGTTCGAGGAAACCGTCATGGCGGCCGACCTGGTCCAGGTGCAGTAAACCTTTCCAGATCTCGGCAATGGCGATTTCGGTATCGCCCTGGGGGGCCTCGTAGGTTTTGCTGGCCAGGGATTCCAAGCCGGGCTCGGGCAGGGCACGGCGGTCGAGCTTGCCGTTGGCGGTCAAGGGCAGGGCATCCAGATGCACGAAGGCGCTGGGCACCATGTACTCCGGCAGACCGCTCAACAAGGCACTGCGCAGTTGCTCGGCCGGGACCGGTTCGCCGCAGACATAGGCGACCAGCCGCTTGCTGTCCGTATCGCCTTGGCTGTCCTCCCGGGCGATTACCACGGCCTCGCGGATACCCGGGCAGGCCACCAAGGCGTTCTCGATCTCACCCAACTCGATGCGGAAACCGCGGATTTTCACCTGGAAGTCATTGCGCCCCAGGTATTCGAGCGTGCCATCGGCCAGCCAGCGACCGAGGTCGCCGGTCTTGTACAGGCGGGCGTTCGGCTCACCGCTGAACGGATCGGCGATGAAACGCTCGGCGCTCAATTCCGGCCGGTTCAGGTAACCCCGGGCCACGCCGGCACCGCCGATATGGATTTCCCCGGCCACCCCCAACGGTGCCGGTTCGCCTCGCGCATCCAGCACGTGGACCTGGACGTTGGCAATCGGCCGGCCGATGCTCGGGCGTTCGCCGAGGTCGCGGATCAGGTCGATAGTGGCGTCCACCGTGCATTCGGTAGGGCCGTACATGTTGTAGAAACGGATGCTCGGGCAGTTGCGCAACTTCGTCCAGGTCGCGGCATTGATCGCCTCGCCACCGAGCAGCACGCTCACTGGCTGATAGCTGCTGCGCTCCAGCAGGCCGGCGGCGAGCAGGGTGTCGAGCTGCGACGGGGTGGAGTCGAAGGCGTGCACCTGGTGCTGTTCGAGGAAGTCCAGCAACTCGTGGCCGCTGGCGCGGATCAGTTGCGGGATGATCACCAGGCGATGGCCGGAGAACAGCTGGGCGATGCCCTTGATCGACATGTCGAAGAAGAACCCGGCGTTCAGGGCCACGGTGGCCGGGGCCGGGCAGTGTTGGTGGGTGGTGCGGGTCAGCACGTGCCAGAAGTTGAACACCGAACGGTGCTCGACCATCACGCCCTTGGACTGGCCGGTGGAACCGGAGGTGTAGATCACGTAGGCCAGGTGTTCCGCGCTCAGGCCCGGTACTTGGGGATTGGCATCGAACGCCGAATCGTCCACCGCTTGCAACGATTCCACGGTGTCCAGCAGCAACACCGGCAGTTCCCCGGAGGGCAGGGACAGCGCCGATTGGGTCAACAGTGCCTGGGGTTGGCTGTCCTGCAGCATGAACGTCATGCGCTCGGCCGGGTGGGCCGGGTCGATGGGCACGTAGGCCGCGCCGGCCTTGAGCACGCCCAGCAGGCCGACGATCATGTCCAGGCTGCGCTCGGCGCAGATGGCCACGCGCTGATCGGGCTGCACGCCCAGGGCGAGCAACTGCCGGGCCAGGTGGTTGGCGCGGCGATTGAGCTGGCGGTAGGTCAATTGCTGTTGTTCGCAAACCAGGGCCACGGCGTCGGGGTTGGCGTGCACCTGGGCTTCGAACAGCTGGTGGATCGGTTGCGCCGGGCCGAAATCGCTGATGGTGCGGTTGAAGTCTTCGAGCAGCAACTGACGTTCGCTGGCGGGCACGACGTCCAATTGACTGGCGAGGCGTTCCGGGGCCTGTTCAAGGGCCTCGACCAGCGCGGCGACGGCTTGGGCCAGGTAGGCGGCGATGCGTTGCGGATCGATGCCGGTGACGGATTGGGCGGTCAGGGAGAACCCGCTGCCCACATTCGCCACGGCAATCTCGATGGGGTAGTTGGTACGGGTTTCGGAGGCGATGAAGTGCATGCCTTCGTGGTCGCCCATGTCTTCGACGTTTTCCCCGGAGGCGTTCACCAGGTCGCCATGACGGCAGTTGAGGATCACGGTGAACAATGGCAGTGAGGCATCCACCGCACTGCAACGCTGGGCCAGGGCCAGGGAGGCCTGTTCGTGGGTCAGCAGTTCACTGAGTTGCTGGTAGGCGTCGCGGACAATGTCGCTGACGGTGTTGTGTTGCAGGCGAATGCGCATCGGCAAGGTGTTGATGAACATCCCCAAGGCGTGGTCGGCGCCAGCGGTGCCTTGGGAGCGACCCGACAGCACCGTCCCGAAAATCCCGTCGTCGCGGCCGCTGGTCGCCGCCACCACCAAACCCCAGGCGGCATGGAACAGCACGGAAGTGGGCACACCTTGCTGGCGTGCCATGTGATGCACCTGGGCGCTGAGTTCGTCGCCCAGGTGTTTCACGGCGCGTTTGATCCCGGCGCCGTTGCCCCGGACATCCAGCACGCCGTAAGGCGCCGTGGTGGCATCGACGTCGGCCAGCAAGCGGCGGAAATAGGCTTCGTGATCGGCCTGGGAAACACTGGCGGCCTGGGCGATGAAGTTACGGTAAGGCTGGGAGGGCGGCAGGCTGTCGGCCTGGCCGGCCAGGATCGCCTGAATTTCCAGCATGATCAGGCGCAAGGTGACGTTATCGCTGACCAGGTGATGGTCGAGCAACGCCAGCAGCCATTGGTCCTGGGGCTCGTCGTAAATGATGTACGCCGCGATCAGCGGAGCCCGCTGCAGGTCGAGTCGCAAGTGATGAGTGTCGGTGTGCTCGCGCAGGACCTGCATGGCGTCTTCGCCTGGGAAACCGTCCAGGGTTACCACCGGCAGTCGTGCCTGGCGATGGACCACCTGCACCGGCTGCGGCAGGCCGTGCCAGCGCAGGGCGGTACGCAGGATGTCATGACGGTCGATGACCACTTGCACGGCGGCGAGGAAGTCGTCGAGCACCTGGCGGCGGCTGAACGTCACCACGGTGCGCATCAGGTAGGCGTCGCCTTCGGACTGCAGCAAGTGGTGGAACAGGATGCCTTCCTGCAGCGACGACAACGGGTAGATGTCCTGCACGTTGGCGGCCCCGCCAGGCACGTCGGCGACGATCTGCTCGATTTCCGCCTGGCTGAGGGTCACCAGCGGCAACATCTGCGGTTCGATGATCGTGCAGTCGGCGGGGATCAGGTTGGCCGGGACGACCCGCTGGGCGTTGTTGCCACCGGCGAGGACCGCCGCCATGGCCTTGAGGGTCGGCGCGGCAAACACCGTGCGCACATCCAATTGCAGGTCGGCCTGGCGCAGGCGTTCGATCAGGCTGATGACCAGGAAGGAATGGCCGCCGAGTTCGAAGAAGTGATCCTGGCGACCCACCCGTTCTACCCCGAGCAACTCCTGCCAGGCATTGGCCAGGGTGATTTCGATGGCGCCCAGCGGTGCCTCATACCGCTGGCTCGCGGCGGCGGAGGCGTCCGGTACCGGCAAGGCGTTGCGGTCCAGCTTGCCGTTGGTGGTCAGCGGCCAGGTCGCCAGGGTCACGAAGGCGCTTGGCACCATGTGCTCGGCCAGCACGCTCGCCAGTTGGCTGCGCAAGGCCGACGACTCCACGACGACCCCATCATGGGCGATCAGGTACGCCACCAGGCGTTTGTCACCGGGCTGGTCCTCGCGCACGACCACCAGGGCTTCACGGACTTCGGCGCAGGCCAGCAGTTGGGCTTCGATTTCCCCCAGTTCGATGCGGAAACCGCGGATCTTGATCTGCGAGTCGTTGCGGCCCACATAGACCACTGCACCGTCGGCGCGGTAGCGGGCGATATCGCCGGTGCGGTACAGCCGGGCATCGGCTTGTGTCGCGAACGGGTCGGGAATGAAGCGCTCGGCATTCAGTTCGTCGCGATTGAGGTAATGCCGGGCCACACCGGCGCCGCCGATGTAGATCTCGCCATTGACCCCCACCGGCACGGGTTGTCTGTAGTCGTCGAGGATGCGCAGGCACAGGTCGGGCAATGGAGGGCCGATCAGGCTGGGCGCGCCCGCGTCGATTTCATCCTGGCTGACAGGGTAGTAGGTGGCGTGCACGGTGATTTCGGTGATGCCGTACATGTTCACCAGGCGCGTGCGGGACACTGCCGTGCGCGCGGTCCACGGCCGCAGGCTGCGGAAGTCCAGGGCCTCGCCGCCGAAAATCACTTCCCGCAGGGCGTGTTCCAGGTCGCTGCGCTCACGGGCCTCGATGAACTGGCGGAAGGCGCTCGGCGTCTGGTTCAGCACGCTCACCCGTTGCTGGCAGACCAGTGCATAGAAATCGTCGGGTGAACGGGCCACTTCGCTCGGGACCACCACCAGCTTGCCACCGTAGCTCAGCGCGCCCCAGATTTCCCAGACCGAGAAGTCGAACGCAAAGGAGTGGAACAGCGTCCAGACGTCGTTGCGACCGAAGTCGAACAGTCCGGCGGTGGCGTCGAACAGGCGCGCCACGTTGCCGTGCTCCACCAAGACCCCTTTGGGCAACCCGGTGGAACCCGAGGTATAGATGACATAGGCCAGGTGCCGCGACGTCAGGCCGAGCGCGTGGGCGTCCGGATTGCGGTCCAGCTCCGCCAGGTCGTCTGCCGCGAGCTCATCGTCGAGATTCACCACCGGCACGGCGTGCTCAGGCAGTGCGCCCAGGCACGTCGGTTGCGCCAGCAGTACGACCGGGGTGCTGTCGTCCAGCAGGTAGCCGAGTCGTTCGGCGGGGTAGGCCGGGTCCAGCGGCACATAGGCCGCACCGGCCTTGAGCACCGCCAGTACCGCACAGACCATTTCCACGCCGCGCCGAGCCAGGATCGCCACCCGGTCGTCAGGGCGCACGCCCTGGGCCAGCAGCGTCTGGGCGATGCGGTTGGCCCGGCGATTGAGGGCCTGGTAGCTCAGTTTCGTTTCGCCAAAGACCAGGGCAATGGCCTGGGGCTGGGCGGCGGCGAGTTGTTCGAAGCGCTGATGAATCAACGGTTGCGGGGTGAACACGGCCTTGGGCGGCAACGCCGCTGGCGAGGCCTGGCGCTGTGCAGGACTGAGCAACGGCAAGCCAAGCGCGGGCTGTTCGACATCCGTCACCATGGCTTCGAGCAGGGTCTGGAAATGCTGGGCGAAACGCTCCACGGTGGCGCGGTCGAACAGGTCGCTGGCGTATTCGATCACGCCGGACAACGTGCCGCCGTCATTGCCCAGGGTCAGCATCAGGTCGAACTGCGAGGTTTCATGGGCCTGGGCCACAGGCACCAGGGTCAGGCCGGGCAGGCTCAGTTCGCCACCGCCCGGGGTGTTGTCCAGCGACAGGGCGACCTGGCACAGCGGGTTGTGGCTCAGGGAGCGGGGCGGCTGTACGGCTTCGATGACTTGCTCGAAGGGAATGTCCTGGTGTTCGTGGGCCGCCAGGGTGGTCTGTTTGATCTGCTCCAGCAGTTGCGTCACGCTCGGGTCCTGCGTCAGGTCTACGCGCAGGGCGAGGGTGTTGACGAAGAAACCGATCAGGTTTTCGGTCTCGGTGCGGCTGCGGTTGGCCGTCGGTACGCCGATGACCACGTCCTGTTCGTTGCCCAGGCGCGCCATGAGCACCGACCAGGCACTGAGCAGCGCCATGAACAGGGTCACGTTGTGTGCCTGGCAGAAGTGCTCCAGGCGCTCACGCAATGCCGGGGCGATAGTCACCGCAACGTCGCCGCCCCGATAGCTTTGCATCGCAGGACGGGGACGGTCGGTGGGCAGGGACAGCAGGGACGGCGCGCCTTCCAGGTGCTCTCGCCAGAACTCGGCCTGGCGATTGAGCCGTTCGCCGTCGAGGGCCTTGTGCTGCCAGGCGGCGTAGTCGGCATATTGGATCGGCAATGCGGGCAGGGGATCGGGCTGCTGCTGGGCGAAGGCCCGGTAGAGGGCGGCGAATTCCCTGACCAGCACACCCACCGACCAGCCGTCGGAGATGATGTGGTGCTGGGTGATCAGCAGGATGTGTTCGTCATCGGCCAGGCGTAGCAGGCGTCCGCGAATCAATGGCCCTCGGCTCAGGTCGAACGGCGCCAGGGCCTCGGTGTTGCCGATGCGCGATGCGCTGAGGCTGGCCTGTTCATAGGACAGTGCGCGCAGGTCCTGTTCGGCCAGGGCGAAGCCACAGTCCGCAGGAGCGATGACCTGCACCGGCTGTTCGCCGTGGCGTTCGAAGGTGGTGCGCAGGCTTTCATGCCGGGCCACCAGGCGATCCAGCGCGGCCTTGAGGGCCGCACGGTCGAGATCGCCACGCAGCAGCAAGGCGGCCGGCATGTGATAAGCGCTGCCGGCGCCGGAATCGAGCTGGTCGAGGAACCACAAGCGTTGCTGGGCGAACGACAACGCCAGCGGCCCGTTGCGGTCGACCAGGCCGATGGTCTGGGCCAAGGCGGTGTGCGGGTGACCCACCACCCGTGCCAGTTCTTCCACGGTGGGGTGGCTGAACAGTTCGCGCAGCATCAGCTCGCAGCCCAGTTGCTGGCGCACCCGAGAAACCAATTGCGCGGCCAGCAGGGAATGCCCGCCCAGTTCGAAGAAACTGTCATGGCGACCCACGCGGTCCAGGCCCAGCAGCGCCTGGAAAATCTGCGCCAGGGCGGTTTCGGTGGCGCCCTCGGGGGCCGTGTAGCCGCGCTCGGACATGGCGCCCAGGTCCGGTTCGGGCAAGGCCTCCTGGTCGAGTTTGCCGTTGGCCGTGAGTGGATAGGCGTGCAGGCTGACGAAGGCCGTCGGGATCATGTAGTCGGGCAGGGTCGCGCCCAATTGCTTGCGCAAGGCGGCCACTTCCAGCACCGCGCCCGAACGGGGAATCAGATAGGCGATCAGGCGCTTGCCCTGGCTCGCGTCCTCGCGGGCCAATACCCGCGCTTCACGCACGCCCTCGCAGGCCAGCAACTTGGCTTCGATCTCCCCCAGTTCGATGCGGAAACCGCGAATCTTCACCTGGGCGTCGATCCGGCCCAGGTGAACGATTTCGCCGTTGTCCAGCAGCTTGCCCAGGTCCCCGGAGCGATACAGCCGTTCGCCGGGACGGAACGGGTCGGCAATGAAGCGTTCGGCGCTCAAGGCCGGACGGTTCAGGTAGCCCCGGCCGACCCCCAGTCCGCCGACGCAGATCTCACCGGCCACGCCCACCGGCAGCAGCCGTTGCCGGGCATCGAGCACGTAGGCCACGGTGGTCGGAATCGGCCGGCCGACGTTGGAGATGCCGGCGGCGATGTCCGCCTCGTCAATGGCTTTGTAGGTGACGTGGACGCAGGTTTCGGTGATGCCGTACATGTTCACCAGGGCCACATGCCCGAAGGCACGGTGGAAGGCCTCGAGCTTGCCCAGCTCCAGACTTTCCCCGCCAAAAATCACGTAGCGCAGGTGCGCCAGGCGCACGTCCGGCGTCGCCAGCGCGGCGGCGCTGAGTTGATGGAACGCCGAGGGGGTCTGGTTCAGCACGGTCACCTGTTCGTGCTCGAGGAAGCCCAGCAGCGCTGCCGGATCCCGTCTCAGGGCCTCGGGCACCAGGCTCAGGCGCGCGCCGTAGAGCAGGGCACCGAAGATTTCCCAGACCGAGAAATCGAAGGCATTGGAGTGGAACAACGACCAGACATCGTTGGCGCTGAATTGGAAGTCCAGTCGATTGTTGTGCAACAGGCGCACGACGTTGCGGTGTTCCAGCAGCACGCCCTTGGGTTCTCCGGTGGAACCCGAGGTGTAGATCACATAGCAGAGGTGGTCCGGGGTGTTGACGTGGGTCGGGTTGGCGACGCTGGCATCGACGTTGCCGAGGGTCGGATCAAGGACTTCGATACCCAGCGCCAGCAGCGCCGGCGCCATGTCCTGGCACGCGATGGCCTTGCGGGCGCCGCTGTCGCGCAGTACGTAGGCAATGCGCTCGTGGGGCGAGGCCGGGTCGATGGGCACATAGGCGCCGCCGGTCTTGAGCACTGCCAGGGTGGCGACGATCATCTGCACCGAGCGCTCCAGCGTGATGGCCACCAGTTCCTGGGGCCGCACACCTGCGGCGCGCAAGCGGTGGGCGAGGCGGTTGGCCTGTTCGTTGAGCTGGCGATAGCTCAGCTGTTCCTCGCCGAGGTTGACGGCAATGCGGTCCGGGGTGTGGCGGACCTGCTCCTCGAAAATTTTCTGCAGGGTCAGGGTGTCGGGCCAGGCCGCTTCGCTGTCGTTGAAGTCGATGATCTGCCGCTGCCGCTCGGCGCTGTCCAGCAGGGGAACATCGTCGACGCGCTGTCGGGCATCCTCGACAAAGGCTTCCAGCAGGCGCACGTAGTGACGCATCAACTGTTGGATGAACCCGGCGTCGAAGAACTCCGCGTTGTACACCACATGCCCGGCCCAGCGTTGTTCGCCAGCGCTGATCAGCAGGTGCAGGTCGTTCTTGCCATAGCCCAGGTTGCTTTCCAGGGTACTGACCGCCAGCCCCGCGACCAGCGTGCTGGCGTCGGTGTCGTGCTGGAAGTTGAACAGCACGTCGAACAGCGCCGTGCGGCTCATGTCCTTGGCCGGGTTGAGGGCCAGTACCAACTGGTCGAACTGCATGTGGCGATGGCGCAGGGCCTGGGTCAGGTTGTGGCTGGTCTGTTCCCAGAGCTGTTGCAAGGTGGTGTCGCTGTCGCAGAACCCGCGCATGACCAGCAAGTTGTCCAGCGGCCCGACGACGTCGGCCAGGCCGGGCTCACGGCAGGCGGCCGTGGTGCCGATCACCAGTTCATCGTGGCCGGCATAGCGGCGCAGCAACGCGGTAAAGGCGCTGAGGGCCAGGCTGTCGGTACTCACGCCGACCTCTCGGGCCAGGGCGTCGAGGCGGCGTACCAACGGCGTTTCGAGGGTGAAGGCGTGGGTCGCTTCGGCGAACACATGCACGGCCATGCGCGGGCGATTGAGCGGCAGCTCCAGGGCTTGCAGCTTGCCGCGCAACTGATAGCTCCAATAGGCCCGCAGGTTCTCCAGCACGGCGGCCGGGAGCTGGCGTTGCCAGGCGGCAAAGTCGCCATAGCCCAGGGGCAGGGGCGGCAGTTCGGCGTTGCGCTCGGCGCAGGCCGCGGCATAGAGGGCCAGCAGGTCGCGCTTGAGCAATTGCATGGAGGTGCGGTCGGCCAGCAAATGATGCGCGGCAATCGCCAGCACGGCGGTGCGTTCGTCCGCTTGCACCAGGCTGGCGCGCACCAGGCTGCCACCGTTCATGGCCAGCGGCCGACGGGTCTCGGCCAGGGCCTGAGAGGCGAGGGTGTCCGGGTGACCCTGGATCCGTTCAAGGGCCAGGGTGGCCGGCCCGTCGAAGCACTGCCAGGCACTCGCACCGTCGCTCAGTACCCGGCAACGCAGGATGTCGTGACGGGCCAGCAGGCCATCGAGGGCGGTTTGCAGGGCCGGTTGGTTGATCTCGCCGGTCAGTTCCAGTAGCAATGGGATGTTGTGATAGACCGGGTTGGCGTCGTACAGGTAACCGCTCTCGAAAGTGTCGACGAACCAGAGCCGTTCCTGGTGATAGGACAGGGGCATGCGCTCCGGCATTGGCGTCAGCGCGGTGATTGCCGGCAAGACCAGGGTCGGGTCCAGTTCCAATGCACCGATGCGGGTGTCCGGTGCTTCGGTGAAACATTGCAGCAGGCGTTCGAAGCGCGCCGCGAGGCGCTCGACGGTGGCGGCGTCGAACAGCGCGGTGGAATAGGACAGGCTGCACGACAGGCTCGGGCCACCTTCGTCGATGTGCAGGGACAGGTCGTGCTGGGTGTTGTCCTTGCGCGACGGCAGGAACTCCAGGTCCAGCCCCGGCAGGTGCAACTGGCCGCCGGCCCCCCCAGCGTTGGTGTAGAGCATGGTCTGGAACACCGGGCTGTAGCTGGCGCTGCGTGGCGGCTTGAGGGCTTCGACCACCAGCTCGAACGGGGTGTCCTGGCGACTGGAGGACTCCAGCATCAGGTCCTTGATCTGCTGCAGCACCTGCTCCAGCGTCGGGTTGGCTTCCAGGCGGATGCGCAGGGCCAGGGTGTTGACGAAGAAGCCGATCAGCGACTGCACATCCTGGCGGTCGCGGTTGGCGGCAACGGTGCCGATCACCAGGTCCTGCTGGCCGCTGATCCGTGCCAGCAACACCGCCCAGGCCGCCATCAGGGTCATGAACGGCGTCGCCGCGCGGGACTGGGCGAACCGGGCGATGGCAGCGGACAGTGCGGGCGGCAGGTCGAAGCCCAGGGTTTCACCCCGGTAGCTTTGCACCGCCGGGCGTGGCCGGTCGGTGGGCAGCGCGAGCAACGCCGGGGCGCCGGCCAGGTGGGCGCGCCAGAACTCCACTTGCTGGTCGAGGCGCTCGCCCTGCAGATGACGGCGCTGCCAGGCGGCGTAGTCGGCGTATTGCAGGGCCAGCGGCGGCAGGGGATCGGGTTGGCCGGCACTGAATGCCTGATACAGCGCGGCGAATTCCTTGACCAGCAGGCCAATGGACCAACCGTCGGAGATGATGTGGTGCTGGGTGATCAACAGCCGATGCTCATCGTCGGCCAGGCACAGCAATGTGCCGCGGATCAGCGGACCGTGCAGCAGGTCGAACGCTCGGGCCGCTTCCTCTTCCGCCAGCCGGGCCGCTTGCCGCCCGGCCTCGTCCCGAGGCAGGTGGCGCAGGTCCTGTTCCAGCAGGTTGAAGCCACAATCGGCCGGGGCGATCACTTGCATCGGTTGTTCGCCGTCGCGGCGGAAGGTGGTGCGCAGGCTTTCATGCCGCGCCACCAGACGATCGAGGGCACGCGTGAGCGCAACTCGGTCGAGGGCGCCGCGCAGCACCAGCGAGGCGGGGATGTGATAGGCGGCGCTGGCCGTCGGGTCCAACTGGTCGAGAAACCACAGCCTTTGCTGGGCGAACGACAGCGCCAGCGGCGCGGCGCGGTCGACGGGAGCCATGTCGTCGGTAACGGTTTCGATGACCCGCGTTGCGCCACGTTGCTTGAGCAGTCGCAGCAGGGCGGCACGTTTCAACTGGTCGAGACTATCGTTATGTTCGTTCAATTGTTAAGCATCCTTGGAGACGATAGCGAGCAGTTCGCTTTCAGACAGCGAAGCCATTTCTTGTTGCAGGTCGAGCAATTCATCCGACTCGTACTGCGCCAGTTGCAGGGTATTGATCAGGTCGGCCAGGGCCAGCAGCGACGGGTGTTCGAACAGCCCCCTGAGGGGTACTTCGACGCCGAAGGTTTCCCGCGCCCGGAGCGTGACTTGCACCGCCAGCAGGGAGTGCCCGCCGAGTTCGAAGAAGTCGTCGTGCCGGCCGATCCGTTCCAAGCCCAGCAAGTCGCTCCAGATCTGCGCCAGCAGCGTCTCGGTTTCACCGTTGGGCGCTTCGTACTGGCGGCGGGCGAAGTCTTCGTTGCCGGGCGCGGGCAGGGCACGGCGGTCCAGCTTGCCGTTGGGGCTCAGCGGCAGCCGCTCGACCACCACGAATGCCGCCGGGACCATGTAGTCCGGCAACTGCGAGGTGAGGTAAGGCCGCAGCGTGCTGCTGGCATTGCGACCGGCCAGGTGCGGTTCGACGCTCAGGTAAGCCACCAGGCGCGTGGCCCCCGGTGTGTCTTCGCGAGCGATGACCGCGGCCTCGCGCACCCCCGGCAGGGTCAGCATCAATGCCTCGATTTCACCGGGTTCGATACGGAAACCGCGGATCTTGACCTGTTGGTCGTTGCGCCCGAGGAATTCGACGACCCCATCGGCGCGCAGGCGCACCAAGTCGCCGGTGCGGTACATCCGTGGCTCATCGCCCGGGGCGAACGGGTCGTCGAGGAAGTGCTCGGCGTTCAGCGCCGCCCGGTCCAGGTAGCCTCGGGCAACCCCCGCGCCACCCACGTAGAGTTCGCCGGGCACGCCGAGCGGTACCGGCTGGCGCTGTTCGTCGAGCACGTACAGGCGGCTGTTGGGAATCCCCCGCCCGATGGGCACCGTGTCCACGTCCTCGGCGGTGCAGCGATGCACCGTGGTCCAGACGGTGGCTTCGGTGGGGCCGTATTCGTTGTACAAGGCGATCGCTGGTTCCAGCCCGGTGCATGCCTGCACCAACTGAGCGGGGCAGGTTTCGCCGGCGACGATCATCTCTTGCAGGCAGCCATGGCCGTTGCCGCTGGCAAGGCTTGCCAGCACCAGGCGGCCCAAGGAGGGCACGCACAGCAGCGAGGTGATGGCCCGTTCGCCGATCAAGCGGGCGATGGCGTCGGGGTCGCGGGCGGTCTCGGCATCGGGGATGCACAAGGTACCGCCACTGACCAGGGTACCGAAGACCCCAGCCACGGAGCTGTCGAAGGCAATCGACGACAACAGCAGGAAGCGCTTGCCGGTCGCCGGTCCATACACCGTGCCCCGGGCCAGGGTGGAACTCACCAGGTTGCGGTGTTCGATCATCACGCCCTTGGGCTTGCCGGTGGAGCCGGAGGTGTAGATCACATAGGCCAGGTGCTCTGGGGTCAGGCCGAGGCTATCGGGTTGAGGATCGCGATTGTTCGACGACGTCGCCAGCGCCCGCTCGATGGCCAGGTAGCGAGTGCCTTCGTGCAATGTGCCCACGGCCGCGCGCCCGACCGGATCGGCCAGCAACAGGCGCGGCCTGGCATCCTCGATGATCGCCGCCAGGCGCTCGGCGGGATAGGTCGGGTCCAATGGCACGTAGGCGCCCCCGGCCTTGAGAATCCCCAGCAGGCCAGTGATCATCGCCACGCCGCGTTCGACGCAGATGGCCACCAGATCCCCCGGCAGCACGCCAGCGGCGATCAACTGCTGGGCGAGGCCGTTGGCCTGGGCATTGAGCTCGGCATAGCTGAGGGATTGACGGTCGTCGAGCGATGCACAGGCGTTCGGTGTGCGGCGGACCTGTTCTTCGAACAACTGCTGAATGCACAGGCCCGTCGGGTAGTCCACTTCGGTCTGGTTAAAGGTCTCCAGCAGCAGGGTGCGTTCCTGTGCAGGCAGCACGTCCAGTTGCGTGAGGGGGATCCGTGGCGTGTACATCAACGCCTGGGCCAATTGCTCCAGTGCCCGTTGCATCAAGGCGCAGATGCGTTGCGGGTCCACCGCCTGCACGCTTTGCACGGTCAGGCCGAGGGCATCGCCGTAGTCGTTGACCGACAGGGTCAGCGGGTAATTGGTCCGCTCGGCGCTGTCCAGGATGCGCATCCCTGGCCATTGCAGTTGGCTGTCGTCGCGCTGGTGCCGGTAGTTGAGCAAGGTGGTGAACAGCGGCAAGGCACTGGGCACGCCACTGCAACGTTGCGCCAGGGCCAGGGAGGCCTGTTCGTGATCCAACAACTCGACCAGGTCGCGGTGAGTGGCCAGCACCTGTTCGTTGGCGCCCGCAGTCAATGCCACGCGCACCGGCAGGGTGTTGATGAACACACCCAAGGCCCGTTCTGCGCCGGCCGAGCCTTGCAGGCGACCGGCGACCACGGTCCCGAACACCACGTCGTCGCGGCCGGTGCAGCGGGCCAGCACTTGCGCCCAAGCGACATGGAACAGCGTCGCCGGGGTGATCCCCCGTTCCCGGGCCAGGGCCCGCAGGCGCAGGTTGAGCTCGACGCTCAACGTTGCATGGGCTTCCTCGATGTGGCGGCCGTCGCCTTGCACCTCCAGCAGATCGAAGGGCGCGGTGGGTGCATCCACATCGGCCAGGCGGCGGCTGAAGTAAGCCTCGTGGACCTCGGCGGGAATGGCCTGGGCCTGGGCTATGAAGTCACGATAGGGCTGCGGTGCCGCCAGATGCTCGCCTTGGTCATGAAGGATCCCGTGGATTTCTTCCAGGACGATTTCCAAGGTCACGTGGTCGCTGGCCATATGGTGGTTGAGCAGCGCCAGCATCCAGCGTTCGGCGTGCGGGTCCTGGGCGATGCAGGCACGCATGAGCGGCGCCTGGCGCAGATCCAGCCGCAGTTGCCGGGGATCGCTCAGGGCTTCGAGCTGGCTGAGCGGGTCCTGGTGGCCGTCGAGGGACACGCTGTGCACCGGCAACTTCGCCTGACGCTGGACGACCTGCACCGGTTGCGGCAAACCGTCCCACTGCACGCAGGTGCGCAGGATGTCGTGGCGATCGATCACCTGCTGCAAGGCGCCGATGAAGGCGTCGAGGCGCTGACGGTTGTCGAACTCGAGCATCGAGCGCACCAGATAGGCGTCGCCTTCGTGTCCGAGCAAGTGATGGAACAGGATGCCTTGCTGCAGCGGGGCCAGGGGATAGATGTCCTGGATGTTCGCGGCACCGCCGGGTACCGCAGCGACGATGCGCTCGAGCTGATCCGCCGTCAGGTCCACCAGGGGCAACATGTCCGGCGTCAGAGCGGTGCAATCGGCCGGGATACGGTTGGCCGGGGCCTGGAAGGCCGTACGGGGGGCGTCGGTCAGGGCCGAGGCGAGGTCCCGCAGGGTCGGTGCGCCGAAGACGCTACGCACGTCGGCGTTCAGGCCGTGTTCGCGCAGGCGTTCGATCAGGCTGACCGCCATCAGCGAGTGACCGCCGAGCTCGAAGAACCCATCGTGACGGCCGACTTGTTCGAGGCCCAGCAGTCGTTGCCAGATATCGGCGATGGTCCGCTCCACGGTGCCTTGCGGTGCCTCGTAGGCCTGGCTGGCGTAGGCGTCCTGATCCGGTTCGGGCAGGGCGCGGCGGTCCAGCTTGCCGTTGGGGGTCAGTGGCAGGGCGTCCAACACCACGAAGGCGCTGGGCACCATGTGCTCGGGCAGGCGGCCCACGAGTTCGGCGCGCAACGCTGTGGCGGCCGCCGGTTCGCCGCACAGGTAGGCCACCAGGCGTTTGCCGGTCTGGTGGTCGCGGGCAACGATGGCTGCTTCGCGGACACCGGCGAGGGCGGCGAGGGCGGCTTCGATTTCCCCCAACTCCACGCGCAGGCCACGGATCTTCACCTGATCGTCATTGCGCCCCAGGTACTGCAACGTGCCGTCAGGCAACCAGCGGCCGATGTCGCCGGTCTTGTACAGGCGGGCTCCGGCCCGCTCGCTGAACGGGTCGTCAATGAAACGTTCGGCGCTGAGTTGCGGCAGGTTGAGGTAACCCCGCGCGACACCGACACCGCCGATGTGGATCTCGCCGGGCACGCCCAGGGGCAGTAACTGGCCGTGGCTGTCCAGTACATGCAGTTGCATGTTGCGGATTGGCCGGCCGATGGGGATCGGGCGGGTCCGGTAGGTGTCCAGGTCGGTATCGGCGGTGTGCCAGGCAACGACGTCGCTGCACTCGGTGGGCCCGTAGCTGTTGATGATCGCTGGCCGTGGCAGCGGCAGTTTTTCGAGCATGGCGAGCTGGATCGGCTCGCCGCCCAGCACCACCCGTTTCAGGCAGGCCAGAGCCGCGTGCCGGTCGGCATCCACCAGGGCGTGGAAGGCGCTGGGGGACATATTGAGGTGGGTAATCCCCGCCTCGGCGATCTGGGCGACGATGGCGCCCGGGTTGAACGGTTCTTCGGCCAGGTGCAACGAGGCGCCGACCATCAGTGGGGCGAGGATGTTCTTCTGGGTCAGGTCGAAGTTATAGGACGAGGCCAGCAGCACCGCGTCGCCGGCATGGAAGGCCAGGTCGTCGAGGTACCAGTCCAGCAGGTTGCGCAGGCCGCGATGTTCGACCATCACTCCCTTAGGCAAGCCGGTGGAGCCGGAGGTGTAGATCACGTAGGCCAGGTGGCCGAGATTCAGTTCGCTCACTTGCGGGTCATGGGCCGCGTTCTGCAGCAGCGCCGGGCTGCCCAGTTCGAGGGTGGCCAGCCCTTGGGGCACCGGCACTTCGTCCAGGCCTTGCTGGCGCACCAGGGCCCGCGGCGTGCTGTCGGCGAGCATGTGGGCCAGGCGTTGCGCTGGGTACTGCGGGTCCAGCGGCACATAGGCCGCCCCGGCCTTGAGGATGCCCAGCAGGCCGATGACCATCTCCGGGCTGCGCCGGGCACAGAGGCCGACGGTGTCGTCAGGCCCCACGCCCAGGGCGATCAAGCCGTGGGCCACGCGGTTGGCCTGGGCATTGAGTTCGGCGTAGCTCAGGGTTTGCCCGGCACCGACCAGCGCCACGGCATCCGGTGTGCGATCCGCCTGTGCGGCGAACACCGCATGGGGGAAGCGGCTCGGGCTTTCATCCAAGGCGACGAGGGCAGGGTTGAACGTCTCCAGCAATTGCCGACGTTGCACATCGTCCAGCAAGGGCAGGGTCGCCACCGGTTGCGTGGCGTCGTCGAGCATCCCATCAAGCAGGTGCAGCAGGTGCTGGCCCCAACGGGCGATGGTGCTTTCGTCGAACAGGTCGGTGGCGTACTCGAACTGGCCGCTGATGGTTTCGCCGTCGTCATTGAGGGACAGGCTCACATCGAACTGGGTGGTGCCGGTGGGTTGCGGCAACGGGCTCAGGTTCAAGCCTGCCAGGGCCAGGGCCTGGTCCTGTGGCGTGTTGCCCAGCACCAGCATGGCCTGGAACAGCGGGCTGTGGCCGAGGCTGCGCTCCGGTTGCAGGGCTTCGACCACCTGTTCGAACGGCAGGTCCTGATGGCCGTAGGCGTCGAGGGTGGTGGCCTTGATGCGTTCGAGCAACTGCTCGACGGGACTATCGGCCTGCACGTCGATGCGCAGGGCCAGGGTGTTGACGAAGAAGCCGATCAACGCCTCGGTTTCGCGCCGTGGACGGTTGGCGACGGGCGTGCCGACCACGACTTGCGCCTGATTGCTCAGGCGCGACAGCAAAATCGACCAAGCCCCCAGCAGGGTCATGAACGGCGTCAGGCCACGCTGCTGGCTGAAGCGCCGCAGGCGCGCGCTCAACGGTGCGGGCAGTTGCAGCGCCAGTGCCGCGCCCTGGTAGCTCTGCACCTGAGGCCGTGGGTGGTCGGCCGGCAGTTCCAGCAGCGCCGGGGCACCGGTGAGATGCTCTTTCCAGAATTGTGTCTGGGCGTGCAGGCGTTCGCCTTGCAGGTGCTGTTGTTGCCAGGCGGCGTAGTCGGCGTATTGCAGGGCCAGGGGCGGCAGCGGATCTTCGCGGTCCTGGCTGAACGCGGCATACAGCGCATTGAACTCACCGATCAGCACCGCCACCGACCAGCCGTCGGAGACGATGTGGTGCTGGGTCACCAGCAGGATGTGCTCGTCCTCGGCCAGGCGCAGCAGGCGTCCGCGGATCAGTGGGCCGGTGCTCAGGTCGAACGCGGCGCGGGCTTCTTCCCGGGACAGTTGTTCGACGGCCGGTTGCCGGGCCGCGGCGTCCAGGGCTTGCAGGTCATGCTCCACCAGGGCGAAGCCGATGTCGGCCGGGGCGAAGCGTTGGCGCACTTCGCCGTCCTGGCGCTCGAAGGTGGTGCGCAGGCTTTCGTGGCGGGCGACGATGCGGTTCAGGGCCCGTTGCAAGGCGTCTCGGTCCAGGCTGCCGCGCAGGTGCAGGGCGGCGGGCATGTGGTAGGCGACGCTGGCGGCATGGTCCAGTTGATCGAGGAACCACAGGCGCTGCTGGGCCAGGGACAGTGGCAGCGGTTGGTCGCGGGAGACCACGGTAATCGACTGGAGCCGGGATTGGCCGACCTGTTCGACGTGTCGGGCCAGTTCGCTCAAGGAGGTCTGGGTGAACAGGGTGCGCAGGTCGATATCGGCGCCGAGGTCCTGGTGCAGGCGGGCTTGCAGTTGCACGGTCAGCAGGGAATGCCCGCCCAGTTCGAGGAAACCGTCATGGCGGCCGACCTGGTCCAGGTGCAGTAAACCTTTCCAGATCTCGGCAATGGCGATTTCGGTATCGCCCTGGGGGGCCTCGTAGGTTTTGCTGGCCAGGGATTCCAAGCCGGGCTCGGGCAGGGCGCGGCGGTCGAGCTTGCCGTTGGTGGTCAGGGGCAGGCTGTCCAGGTGCACGAAGGCGCTGGGCACCATGTACTCGGGCAAGTGCTTGAGCAGGGCGCTGCGCAGTTGTTCGGCACTGGTTGGTTCGCCACACAGGTAGGCCACAAGGCGATTGTCGTCCCGGGCAATGACCACGGCTTCGGTGACCCCGGCACAACTGAGCAGCACGTTCTCGATCTCACCCAACTCGATGCGGAAACCGCGGATCTTCACCTGGAAGTCATTGCGCCCCAGGTATTCGAGCGTGCCATCGGCCAGCCAGCGACCGAGGTCGCCGGTCTTGTACAGGCGGGCGTTCGGCTCACCGCTGAACGGATCGGCGATGAAACGCTCGGCGCTCAATTCCGGCCGGTTCAGGTAACCCCGGGCCACGCCGGCACCGCCGATATGGATTTCCCCGGCCACCCCCAACGGTGCCGGTTCGCCACGCGCATCCAGCACGTGGACCTGGACGTTGGCAATCGGCCGGCCGATGCTCGGGCGTTCGCCGAGGTCGCGGATCAGGTCGATAGTGGCGTCCACCGTGCATTCGGTAGGGCCGTACATGTTGTAGAAACGGATGCTCGGGCAGTTGCGCAACTTCGTCCAGGTCGCGGCATTGATCGCCTCGCCACCGAGCAGCACGCTCACCGGCTGATAGCTGCTGCGTTCCAGCAGGCCGGCGGTGAGCAGGGTGTCGAGCTGCGACGGGGTGGAGTCGAAGGCGTGCACCTGGTGCTGTTCGAGGAAGTCCAGCAACTCATGGCCGCTGGCGCGGATCAGTTGCGGGATGATCACCAGGCGATGGCCGGAGAATAGCTGGGCGATGCCCTTGATCGACATGTCGAAGAAGAACCCGGCGTTCAGGGCCACGGTGGCCGGGGCCGGGCAGTGTTGGTGGGTGGTGCGGGTCAGCACGTGCCAGAAGTTGAACACCGAACGGTGCTCGACCATCACGCCCTTGGACTGGCCGGTGGAACCGGAGGTGTAGATCACGTAGGCCAGGTGTTCCGCGCTCAGGCCCGGTACTTGGGGATTGGTATCGAACGCCGAATCGTCCACCGCTTGCAACGATTCCAGGGCGTCCAGCAGCAACACCGGCAGTTCCCCGGACGGCAGGGACAGCGCCGATTGGGTCAACAGGGCCCGGGGCTGACTGTCCTGGAGCATGAACGTCATGCGCTCGGCCGGGTGGGCCGGGTCGATGGGTACATAGGATGCGCCGGCCTTGAGCACGCCCAGCAGGCCGACGATCATGTCCAGGCTGCGCTCGGCGCAGATGGCCACGCGTTGATCGGGTTGCACGCCCAGGGCGAGCAGTTGCCGGGCCAGGTGGTTGGCGCGGCGATTGAGCTGGCGGTAGGTCAATTGCTGTTGTTCGCAAACCAGGGCCACGGCGTCGGGGTTGGCGTGCACCTGGGCTTCGAACAGCTGGTGGATCGGTTGCGCCGGGCCGAAATCGCTGGTGGTGCGGTTGAAGTCTTCGAGCAGCAACTGACGTTCGCTGGCGGGCACGACGTCCAATTGACTGGCGAGGCGTTCCGGGGCCTGTTCAAGGGCCTCGACCAGCGCGGCGACGGCTTGGACCAGGTAGGCGGCGATGCGTTGCGGATCGATGCCGGCGATAGCCTGGGCGGTCACGGAGAAATCATCGCCTTCATCCGCCACGGCCACTTCGATCGGGTAGTTGGTGCGGGCTTCGTTGCTCAGGAAGCGCACACCGTCCCAGGCCAGCACCTGATCGGTGTTGGCCAGCGAGCCGCCGTCGGTTTGATGGCGGTAGTTGAGCAACGTGGTGAACAGTGGCAGGCCGGGGCCGACGCCACTGCAGCGCTGAGCCAGGGCCAGGGAAGCCTGTTCGTGGTTCAGCAGTTCGCTGAGGTCGCGGTAGGTTTCGTCCACCAGCGCGGCCACCCCGAACCCGGCCAGTCGGACCCGCACCGGCAAGGTGTTGATGAACACCCCCAGCGCCCGATCGGCACCTGCCGAGCCTTGCAGGCGACCGGCGACCACGGTGCCGAACACCACGTCGTCACGATCGGTGCAGCGCCCGAGCACCTGGGCCCAGGCGATGTGGAACAGCACGGCGGGCGTGACGCCGGCCGCACGGGATTGTGTACGGATCCGCTGGCTCAGGGCGTGATCGAGGCGCACGCTGGTTTCGGCGACTTGGCTGCCGTCACCCTGGACGTCCAGCACACCGAACGGGGCGGTGGGTTCGTCGACCGTGCCCAGGCGTTGGCTGAAATAGGCTTCATGGGCCTGGGGCGGCGTCGCGAGGACCTGGGCGACGAATTCCCGATAAGGCATCGGCGGCGGCAGGCTGTCGCCCTGGCCTTGCAACAGGGCCTGGACTTCTTCGAGGACGATGCCCAGGGACACATGGTCGCTGATCATGTGGTGGTCGAGCAGGGCCAGCAAGCAGCGTTCGGAGTGCGGAACCCGGGCGACGCAGGCCCGCATCAGCGGCGCCTGCTGCAGGTCCAGGCGCAGGTGCCGGGGATCGCTCAAGCGTTCCAGTTGAACGCGCGGGTCTTCATCGGCGGCCAGGGCGATGTGCTGCAGCGGCAGCGTGGCCCGGCGTTGCACCACCTGTACCGGCTGCGGCTGGCCGACCCACTGCACGGCGCTGCGCAGGATGTCGTGGCGGTCGATCACTTGCTGCAAGGCACCGATAAAGGCTTCGAGACGCGCATGGCTGTCGAATTCGATCAGCGAGCGGACCAGGTAAGCGTCGCCTTCGTGTCCCAGCAGATGATGGAACAGGATGCCTTGCTGCAACGGGGCCAGCGGGTAGATGTCCTGAATATTGGCGGCCCCGCCCGGTACGGCGGCGACGATGCGTTCGAGCTGGGCCTCGGTCAGTTCCACCAGGGGCAACATGGCGGGTGTCAGGGCGGTGCAACCGGCCGGAATCCGGTTGGCCGGCGCGAGGAACGGCGTGTCATGGCTGCGGCTCAGGGCCTGGGCCATTTCCCGCACGCTGGGGGCGGTGAACACGGTGCGCACGCTGGCGCTCAGGCCATGCTGGCGCAAGCGGTCGATCAGGCTCACGGCCAGCAGCGAATGCCCGCCGAGTTCGAAGAAGCGGTCGTGACGGCCAACTTTCTCGATGCCCAACAGGTCTTGCCAGACGTTTGCAACGATCTGTTCGATCTCGCCTCGTGGTGCCTCGTAGGCCCGGCTGGCGAACGCTTCCTGACCCGGCGCGGGCAGGGCGCGGCGGTCGAGTTTGCCGTTGGGGGTCAGCGGCAGCGTTTCAAGCTGGACGAAGGCGCTGGGCACCATGTACTCGGGGAGCGCCGCCAGCAGCGCGACACGCAGTTGCTCCACCGGTACTGGCTCACCGCACAGGTAGGCGATCAGGCGCTTGCTGTCGGATTGACCCGGTTTGCTTTCCTGGGCCACCACCACGGCTTCGCGGACCCCGGCGCACCCGGCGAGGACGGCTTCGATCTCCCCCAGTTCCACGCGGAAACCGCGGATTTTCACCTGGTCGTCGTTGCGTCCCAGGTACTGCAGGGTGCCGTCGGCGCACCAGCGGCCAAGGTCGCCTGTCTTGTACAGGCGTGCGTCCGGATCGGTGCTGAACGGGTCGGCGATGAAACGCTCGGCCGTCAACTCGTGGCGATTGAGGTAGCCGCGAGCGACACCGACGCCGCCGATATGAATTTCCCCGGCGACGCCCATGGGGACCAGGTCGCCGAGGGCATCCAGCACGTGCAGTTGGGTGTTGCGCAGCGGTTTGCCGATGGAGCGGAAATCGTCGTGGTCGCTTTCCATTCGGCGGATCGAGGCGTTTACCGTGGCTTCGGTCGGGCCATAGGCGTTGAACAGCGCCGGGCGATGGCCGGCCCGGGCGAACCACTGGCTTACGGCCTGCTTGCCCACCGCTTCGCCACCGATCATGAATTGACGCAGGCAAGCGGGCAGGGCGACGTGGGCGTCTCGGGCGACCTGTTGCCAGAACACGGTCGGCAGGTTGGCGACACTGATTGCATGCTGTTCGCAGAGTGCGGCGAAGGCGGCGGTGCCGGCGATCCAGGCGTCGCTGCGCAGCACCAGGGTGGCGCCGGACAACAAGGCGCCAAAGATCTCTTCCACCGACATGTCGAAGGTCATGGTGGCAAATTGCAGGATGCGATCCTGGGGGTTGAGGCCGTAGCGTTCCTGCAAGGCGCCGACCTGGTTGCACACCGAGCGATGTTCGAGCATCACGCCTTTCGGCTTGCCGGTGGAGCCGGAGGTGTACATGACATAGGCCAGGTGACGGGAGGTCAGGCCCTCGACCCTTGGGTTGCTGTCGTCCCCGTCAGCCGGGTCGTCGAGCAACAGCTGCGGCATGTGCAGCGCCGGCAGTTGTTCGGCCATTGTTTCGATCAGGTAACCCTGGGTGAGCAGGACGCGCGGTGTACTGTCGTCGAGCATGTGCTGCAAGCGATCCTGCGGATAGTTCGGGTCCAACGGCACGTAGGCGCCGCCGGCCTTGAGAATGGCCAGTATGCCGACGATCATGTCCGGGCTGCGTTCCACCAACAGGGCGACCCGTTCATCGGGGCGCAAGCCCGCGGCGATCAGGCGATGGGCGATGCGATTGGCCCGGGTGTTGAGTTCGGCATAGCTGAGACGGAGCTCTTCGGCCTGCACGGCGATGGCTTGGGGACGCTTCTGGACGTGCTGTTCGAACCAGTCCTGCAGCAGCATGCCTTCGGCAAACGGTGCGTGGGTCTGGTTGAAACCGCCGAGCAGTTGCCGGCGTTGCTGGTTATCCAGCAAGGGCAGGGTCGCCACCGGTTGCGTGGCGTCGTCGAGCATCCCATCAAGCAGGTGCAGCAGGTGCTGGCCCCAACGGGCGATGGTGCTTTCGTCGAACAGGTCGGTGGCGTACTCGAACTGGCCGCTGATGGTTTCGCCGTCGTCATTGAGGGACAGGCTCACATCGAACTGGGTGGTGCCGGTGGGTTGCGGCAACGGGCTCAGGTTCAAGCCTGGCAGGGCCAGGGCCCGGTCCTGTGGCGTGTTGCCCAGCACCAGCATGGCCTGGAACAGCGGGCTGTGGCCGAGGCTGCGCTCCGGTTGCAGGGCTTCGACCACCTGTTCGAACGGCAAGTCCTGATGGCCATAGGCATCGAGGGTGGTGGCCTTGATGCGTTCGAGCAACTGCTCGACGGGACTATCGGCCTGCACGTCGATGCGCAGGGCCAGGGTGTTGACGAAGAAGCCGATCAACGCCTCGGTTTCGCGCCGTGGACGGTTGGCGACGGGCGTGCCGACCACGACTTGCGCCTGATTGCTCAGGCGCGACAGCAAAATCGACCAAGCCCCCAGCAGGGTCATGAACGGCGTCAGGCCACGCTGCTGGCTGAAGCGCCGCAGGCGCGCGCTCAACGGTGCGGGCAGTTGCAGCGCCAGTGCCGCGCCCTGGTAGCTCTGCACCTGAGGCCGTGGGTGGTCGGCCGGCAGTTCCAGCAGCGCCGGGGCACCGGTGAGATGCTCTTTCCAGAATTGTGTCTGGGCGTGCAGGCGTTCGCCTTGCAGGTGCTGTTGTTGCCAGGCGGCGTAGTCGGCGTATTGCAGGGCCAGGGGCGGCAGCGGATCTTCGCGGTCCTGGCTGAACGCGGCATACAGCGCATTGAACTCACCGATCAGCACCGCCACCGACCAGCCGTCGGAGACGATGTGGTGCTGGGTCACCAGCAGGATGTGCTCGTCCTCGGCCAGGCGCAGCAGGCGTCCGCGGATCAGTGGGCCGGTGCTCAGGTCGAACGCGGCGCGGGCTTCTTCCCGGGACAGTTGTTCGACGGCCGGTTGCCGGGCCGCGGCGTCCAGGGCTTGCAGGTCATGCTCCACCAGGGCGAAGCCGATGTCGGCCGGGGCGAAGCGTTGGCGCACTTCGCAGTCCTGGCGCTCGAAGGTGGTGCGCAGGCTTTCGTGGCGGGCGACGATGCGGTTCAGGGCCCGTTGCAAGGCGTCTCGGTCCAGGCTGCCTCGCAGGTGCAGGGCGGCGGGCATGTGGTAGGCGACGCTGGCGGCATGGTCCAGTTGATCGAGGAACCACAGGCGCTGCTGGGCCAGGGACAGTGGCAGCGGTTGGTCGCGGGAGACCACGGCAATCGACTGGAGCCGGGATTGGCCGGCCTCTTCGACGTGTCGGGCCAGTTCGCTCAAGGAGGTCTGGGCGAACAGGGTGCGCAGGTCGATCTCGGCACCGAGGTCCTGGTGCAGGCGGGCTTGCAGTTGCACGGTCAGCAGGGAATGGCCGCCCAGTTCGAGGAAGCCGTCGTGACGGCCGACCTGGTCCAGGTGCAACAGGTTTTTCCAGATCTCGGCGATAGCGATTTCGGTGTCACCTTGCGGCGCCTCGTAGGCTTTGCTGGCCAGGGCTTCCAGGCCGGGCTCGGGCAGGGCGCGGCGGTCGAGCTTGCCGTTGGTGGTCAGGGGCAGGCTGTCCAGGTGCACGAAGGCGCTGGGCACCATGTATTCGGGCAAGTGCTTGAGCAGGGCACTGCGCAGTTGCTCGGCTGGAATCGGTTCGCCGCAGACATAGGCCACCAGGCGCTTGCTCTCGGGTTGGCCGGGCTGGTCTTCCCGGGCAATCACCACCACTTCGCGAACACCGGGGCACAGCGCCAGGGCCGCTTCGACTTCGCCGATCTCGATGCGCAAGCCGCGGATCTTCACCTGGAAGTCATTGCGGCCCAGGTACTCCAGCGCCCCGTTGGCGAGCCAGCGACCCAGGTCACCGGTCTTGTACAGGCGTGCGTCCGGCTCACGGCTGAACGGATCGGCGATGAAGCGCTCGGCGCTCAGTTCCGGCTGGTTCAGATAGCCCCGGGCAACGCCGATGCCGCCGATGTGGATCTCGCCGGCGATCCCCAGCGGTTGCGGTTCGCCGCGAGCATCGAGCACGTGCATCTGGATGTTGGCAATCGGTTTGCCGATGGGCACGCTTTCACCGGGATCGCTGGGGCGGCAGTGCCAGGCGGTCACGTCGATGGCCGCTTCGGTCGGACCATAGAGGTTATGCAGTTCAACGCCCGCCAGTTGCCGTTCGAAACGCCGTTGCAGAGCACGGGGCAGGGCCTCACCACTGCACAGCACACGGCGCAGGGCGGGAAAATCCTGGCTGTCGCGGTGTTCCAGGAACAGGTCGAGCATCGACGGCACGAAGTGCAACATCGTAATGCTCGCCTCGCGCATCACCCGGGCCAGGTAATCCGGCTCCTGGTGGCCACCGGGGCGGGCCATGACCAGCTCGGCGCCGGCCAGCAAGGGCAGGAAGAATTCCCAGACCGACACGTCGAAACCGAACGGGGTCTTTTGCAGGACTCGGTCGCTGGCGTCGACGCCGTATTCGTCACGGGCCCACAGCAAGCGATTGACCACGCCGAGGTGTTCATTCATCACCCCCTTGGGGGTGCCGGTGGAACCCGAGGTATAGAGCACGTAGGCCAAATGCTTCGTTGTCAGGCCCAGGGCCTGCGGGTCCGGGTTGTGTTCGGGTTGTGCGACACGCGCATCGTCATCGAGCAGCAGCACCGGGATCGCCAACGCCGGCAACCGCTCCAGCAGGGTACGGCTGCTCAGTACGGCACGGGGATGACAGTCATCGAGCATGTAGGCCTGGCGTGCGCTTGGCAGGTCCGGGTCGATGGGCACATAGGCGCCTCCGGCCTTGAGAATCCCCAGCAGGGCGACGACCATTTCCGGGCCGCGCTTGAGGCTCACGGCCACCCGGTCATCCGGTTGGACCCCCAGTTCGATCAGGCGATGGGCGAGCTGGTTGGCCTGGCGGTTGAGCTGTTCATAGCTGACCAGCGGCCCGCCGTCGCCACGCACGGCACAGGCGTGGGGACGTTGCTCGGCCTGCTGTTCGAACAGGGTGTGGATCAACACATCCCGCGGATACTCGCGGGCGGTGGCATTGAACTCGATTTGCAGGCGCTGGCGTTCGGCCGCGCTCATCAGCGGGTAGTCGCCCACCGGCGTGTCATGCCGCTCAAGTACCGCTTCTAGCATCGAGACGATGCGTTGTTGCAGCAGACGGGCTTCTTCCACGCTGTAATAGGCGGTGTTGAAGTTGAAGTCCAGGTGCACGTCTTCGAACGGGTGGTAGTCACGCACGAAGATCGCCATGGGCGTCTGTTCGTAGCCGTTGTCCATGGTGATGACGGTGGATGAGGTGCCGCCGAACTGGTCGTCACCGTCCAGGCTTTCGAATGACAGTGCAACGTCGAACAATTGCCGGCGCCCAGCCTGTGGGAGGCGCAGGATGCGGTTGAGTTCGGCAATCGGGAAGCGCTGGTGGCGGTAGCAACGGCGCAGTTGGCCGCCGGCGGCGTGCATCAGGTCCAGCAGCGAGGCGTCGAGGTCGACGGGCAGGCGAATCGGGCTCACCGAGGAAAACATCCCTGCGGTTTCCTTGGTGCGGGCGTTCGTGCGGTTGTGCACGGGCATGCCGATGACCATTTCATCGACGCCCACGGTACGGCAGAAATACGTGGCGACCACGCTGATCAACACATGGGCCACCGACAGGCCGCGTTCGCTGGCGAACTGCGTGAGGGTGTTGTAGAGCGCCCGCGGCAGCATTGCCTGGACTTGAGCGCTGGGGGCCAGTTCATTGGCCTGGCCGGTCTTGAAGTCGGCCCGGCGTTGCAGCAGCGACGGCGGCAACTGTGCGTAGGTTTCCTGCCAGAACTCGCGGTCGCGCTCGTAGCGTGACGATTGCAGGTAGGCGCGGTCATCTTCCAGGAACGACAGGTAGGAATGACCTTGGGCGACTTCGTCGTTGCCGGCCAGCAAGCCGTTGTAGGCGGCCCCCACGGCATGGCCGATCAGCGCCACGCCGATCCCGTCGGTGACCAGGTGGTGGTAACGGTTGAGCCAGTAGTGACGGTTCGGGCCACAACGCACCATGCGCGCTTCCCAGAGCTGGCCGGTCAGCTCCGGGAACGGCTGGCGGAAGGCGCTGCGCAGGTATTCCATCGCCAGTCCGGCATCGGCTTCGGCCTCGGTGAACTCCACGATGTCCAGCTTGACCTTGACCTCGGGCAAGACCCGTTGGCGGCCGATGCCGCCTTCATGGCTGAAGCTCAGCCGCAGGGCGTCATGGTTATTGGCGACCAGCTCGATGGCTTTCTCGAACAGCGGGATGTCGATTTCGCCCTTGATTTCCAGGGACATGCCGATGTTGTAGTAGGGCAGGTCCGGGTGCGCGATCTGGTCGAGCCAGATGCCCTGCTGGACGGAGGCCAGTTCGTGGGTGGCGCAGTCTTGCGTGGGCAGCTTTTCGGTCGACGAATCCATTTCGGAGCACCTGCAGGCAGAATCAATTGAGGTTTGTCTCCGTTCGAATGGCGGTGCATGAGGCCTGGGCGACTGCCAATCGGCGGATGCAAATAGTCGTGGAGAGGGACATCGGGGCCGAGGGCAGGCGCCTGATGCGAGGGGGGCGTCGGGGGGCTGTGGTGCGGCTGTCGATGGGCCGTCCTGCCGTCCGGGCACGCCTGATGTCCCTTCACAAGGTGGGGAAAAATTAGAGGATCCGCATCCCGATGTCTGTCATGGGAAGCAGGGACAACGGCGGGAAACGCGGCTTTGCGGCGCTTGGGCGTGGTCGCGCGAGTCTGTTATACCAACGGCCCTGAGTGAGTTTGCGAGGGTTGAACATGCCATTGATCGCCGAATCGGATCGTCCGGTTTCCAAGTTCTGGAGCCTGTCCCGTTTTCCCAATCACCCGCAGGCAGGGGCGGTCGAAGTGATCGATGCGCTGGCGATTTCCAAGGAGGATTTCACTCGCCGCTACGTCAATCGCAACCGGCCCTGCCTGGTCAAGAATGCGGTACGGCATTGGCCGGCTTTCCATAAATGGCAGCGGCTGGACTACCTCAAGGCGCACTCGCGCAACAGTGCGGTGGTGGTGCGTTCCCAGATCGTCTCGGAGGTCATCGGCTGGTCCAATCCCAAGGTCAAGGCCGAGCTGACCGAGTATGCGAACACGGTCTACCGGGACATGCCGTTTCATGAGTTCCTCGACAACCTGGGCGAGGGTGATTCGCCGCTGGTGGCCGACAGTTGCCGTTTCTCCGAAGGCTCGGCCATCGAGCGGCTGAAGGAGGACGTCGGTGGCCTGCCGTTCATGCCTCACTTGGGCAAGACCCGGGCCTATCCTCCCCATCGCAGTTTCCTGTACCGCAACTCCTACACCGATTGGCATTTCCATGTCACCGACGAGACGTTCATGGCCCAGGTGGTCGGGGCCAAGGAAGTCCTGCTGCTGCCGCCGGACGAAACCAGCTGGCGGGCGTTGCGGCCGGTGATCGAGGAAGCGGGCTACCTGTACGACATCGATACCGGGCGCTTCCCCGGGACGCGGGACCTGCGTGCCCTGCGCACGGTGGTGGAGCCGGGTGATGCGCTGTACATCCCGGTCTACTGGTGGCATGCGGTCCAGTCCATGGACGACGCATTTGGCGCCACGGTCGCGGCCACGTTCCCGACACCCCTGCATGTCAGCGGCAACATCAGCTCGCCCATCGCCAGGCGGGTGCTGCGCAACTACCTGTTTTCCCGCTACGCGCCCCTGGTGGTGGGTGCGGTGGCGTACTCCATGGTCTACCGGTTGATGAGCAAGCTGGTCGATGTCACCACGTCCCGCGATGTGCGCACATGAGCCTGGTGAGCGACCGCAAGGGCTTCGATCTGGGACGGGGTTTCTATTTCCTCTGGTGTGGCGAATCCCTGGCGGTCATCGGCACGGCGCTGATGGAGTTCGCCCTCGGCGTCTGGGTTTACACCCACACCGGTTCGGCGGTGGCGTTCGCCAACGTGGTACTGGCGGCCACCTTGCCGGCGGTGCTGTTCCTGCCACTGGCGGGAGGGCTGGCGGACCGGATCAGCCACCGGGTCATCATTGTCTGTTGCGATGTCAGCCTGGCGGTGCTGCTGTTGGGCGTCATGGCGTTGCTCTGGTTCGAGCGTCTGGAGCCGTTGCACCTGTACATCTTCAATTGCCTGGCATCGATTGTCAGTGCCTTCCGCAAGCCGGCATACCAGGCGGCTGTCAGCACGATTGTCGCCCCGGATAAGTTCACCCGGGCCTCGGGATTGATCAGCATCAGCAAGAACGCTTCGGCCCTGGTGGCGCCACTGCTAGCGGGGGCGATCATGGCGAAGGCCGGGCTGGTGACGATCCTGGCGGTGGACCTGGTGACGTTCTGTTCCGGCACGCTGTTGGTGATCAAGGCGTTTTCCCATGTGCGGCCGCCAGCGGCCCATCACGACGCGCTGGTCAAGGGCACGGTGTTCGGCGGTGCCCTGGGCAATGTCGCCGCGGCGCTGAAGTTCTTCGTCGCCGAACGCCTGATGGCCGGGCTGCTGGTGTACACCATGATGCGCAGCGCGCTGTTGGCCCTGGCGACCTTGATGATGACGCCGTTGCTGTTATCGACCCTGGGCAGTCAGGTACTGGGCATGGCCTACACCTGGGCGGCCCTGGGTGGTTTGGCCGGTGCGGGGTTGTTGATTTCCATGGGCAATCCGCGCCGGTTGATGGCAATGGTAGCGGTGGCCGACCTGTTGCTGGCGGGGTGCGTCGTAGCCCTGGGGATGGTCTCGCAGGCCGTGGCTTACTGCGCCTTGGCATTCGTGGCGATCACCATGGCGAGCATCGCCGACGCCAGTGTGAACTCGTTGTGGATGCGCAGGATCCCCGCCGGCAGCCGCGCCAGTGTGTTTGCCTTGATCAGCATGTTGACCATCGCCACCACCAGCCTGGCGGTGATTGTCGGCGGTTTCCTGGTGGACCATTGGTTCCAGCCGGCGCTGATGCCCGGAGGCCTTTATGCCGACTCGATCGGACGTTGGCTGGGCGTGGGACCGGGACGTGGCGTGGGGATGCTGTTTGTGGTCGCCGGGGCGCTGTTCGCGCTGTTGCCGCTGAGCGTGTTGCTCTACGGACCGATGCGTCGCCTGGACGAGGCGCCCACGCCATTGGCCGTGGTGCCGATGGCCGGCAGCCCGCAGGTCGACCCGCTGTGATGCTGTACCGGATTCCCGTGACAGACAGATCGGGTCCGCCGGGTCAACCTTCCCAGGCTGGTCCGCTGTGCCCTCCATTGCCACCGGAATCGACAACCCTCAACAAAAAGGAGCTCCTATGCGCCCGTCGTTTTATGATCCCAGCCGTTTTCCGCAACTGAAGAACCTGGCCGACAACTGGGAAGTGATCCGCGAGGAATTTCTGGCCCTCGATGCCCCCACCCTGACGATCAATCGCGTGGGCAAGCAGATCGCCGAGATCGTCCAGGAGATCGACGCCCACATGGCGGCTGGGGGCGAGTATGGCTGGCTCTGGGGCTGGGGTGATGACATGGATATCATGCCGGAGTGGACCCAATACGGCCTGGTGGCCTACGACACTCCGATCCCCTACGCCCGTGACGCCATGCCCGGGACCATCGAGTTGCTGAGCAAGATCCCCGGGATCAAGCTCTGCGCCTTGCTGCGCATGGAGCCCAACGTCTTCCTCGGCACCCACTCCCACACAGGCACCTGGGAAGAAGGCCTGTTGCACATGCAACTGACCATCGATGCCCCGACCACCCAGAACTATGCGTACCTCAACGTCAACGGCAACTTCAACCAGAGCACCAACGGCAACCTGGTGATCTTCGACGGCTCTCTCGACCACTTCGCCGTCAATGCTTCACGGGCTCACCGTACAGTGTTGTACCTCGAGTTCTATCGTGAGAAGCATATGGCGGCGTGAGGTTGGGTTGGTTTGATGGGCGTGAGTCTGCTCGCAAGGAGGACGTGTCAGCCGATAGACCGGCCGACTGAACCGATGTCGTCGCGAGCAGGCCTTGCTTTGAGTTGCCATCGATGAACATCAGGTGACGTAAGGGGAAGGCAGTCGCGCGATGCGGCCCGGATCAGGGAAAAAGCCGGGGGGTGTTTCTCGGCGTCCCACCTAGGTTGCATTTTTATTCCTTCGACGAAATAGTCCGTGCTCCCGCGGCCAATGCGCTAAAGCGGCAGTGTTCCACCGGACACCAGCCTCGGGGTCCCCGGTTCAGCCGTTCTTGCGATGCCATGCAGGAGGTGAGGTGCCCCACGAGGCAGAAGCAGAATGTCTCCTGCGCGCATTGGCAGGCGCTGGCCGTCCGGAAACTCGACGCGGCATTCTCCCGCCAACACAATGTGATAGGGCGCTTTTCCCAAGAGCACGCCGCGAAGAAGTGGCGGCCACATTGGCAACCGCCATTTCGCTCGATGCCGGAGCAGCCTGTATCTATTCGTTGCGCACGTTGGAGGCGTACGACTCGCTGAGAAAATAGATACGGCTGGTGTGTGCGTCAGGCCTCCAGCATGACTTTTTCGCTGCATGCGATAAAAGTTGGCACCCTGCTCAAGTCCTGGGTCCTGGGTCCATAGACTTCAGACGGCCATCGAGTCCAGCGTTGATTCAAGGAAGTGGAAGGCCGTCTGTTTCGAGTGGTGGGTCGACTCGAAGAACGCCAGGTGACTGCCATTGCGCTCCACATGCAGCAGGGCATCGCTGATGGACTCGGCAATGTGCTTGGAACCACCGAGGTGAGTGGTTTCATCGGCGTCGCCGGCAACCACCAGCGTCGGCACGCTGATCTGTTCCAGTCGTGACTGCAGCTCGGTCTTGTTCAACGCATCGTTGAGCCGTGCATAGCGGTAGAACAGCTCCTCGTTGACGTAGGGATAGAGCGCCGCATGGGCGATGGAATCCGGAATGGTCGCCAAGGTGGCCTGGTCCAGGAACAACGCTTGCAGGTCGCTGGCCTCGTTGCGGTCCACGGCGGCCGATTCCATCAGCCATTCGAAGTTCTGCTGGTGGGCGGTGCGCAGGCTGTCGTCGCCCAGGTTGTAATCGCCGTGCCACAGGCTCAGGGAATTGACCCGGCCGGTGTGGGTGGCGGCTGCGCTGAGGGCGATCACCGCGCCACCGCAGATACCCATCAGGTGCGCGTTTTCCAGGCCATAGTGGTTCATCACATTGATCAGGTCGCCCACCTGGGCGTCGGTGTCCACGGACAACTGGTCGAACGAGGTGCAGGAACCGAACAGCCCACGGGTTTCCCAGGTGACCACGAAGAACCTTTCGCTCAGCGCATTGAACCAGTCGCGGCACAGGTCGAACGGCATGCCGCAGGGCAGGGCGAGGACGATGGCCGGGCGGTTTCGCTCGGTACTGGCATGCACCGACAGCGCCACGTTGTCGCGGGTGATCAGGTGCAGTGTCTCGACCTCGGGCACGGCACCGCTGAAATCGAAGTGTCTGACCAGGCGCCCGAAGTCCTTGGCACTGTCGACGTCGTCGAAGTGGTCATAGGAAAACTCGAGCGCCTGGCAGATTTTCTTGCTGATGAACATCTCGAAGGAAGACAGCTGCGCCTCGCCATCGTGCACGTACTGCACGGCTTTGACGCCGATGCGTGCGAAGGCGGCGCTGACCGCCCGTTCCGTGGCTCTCACGCTGGGTGAGGCCTGGTCGGGTGGCGGCTCATTTGCCTGGGCGAGGAAGCTCAGGCAAATGGGATCGGGCAGATGGATGGCAAGGTGCCTAAGCATCCTCACGGTCTCACACAGGCGCGTTGCTGCGTCGGTGGAAATAGTCATGGATTGGGGACTCCTGTCAGGCACGTTGCGCATGCCACTGTCTTATGGCACTAAAAAATCAGACCGCTTCGAATTTCTTGCCTCGGGTGGTATGGGTGACAAGGCGGTTATATGCCGGGGTCTTGTCCCCGATCACCTGGACCGCGCCGTATTTCTCAAGGCTGATGCGACCGCCGTATTCCTCGATGTGCTCGGAGTCCGGGTAGATCTTCACGAAGGACGGGACATAGCGCGAGGCGAAGCCCATGCGCATGTCCTGGGACTCGCCGCTGTGGGGGTAGGAGGCGTGCATCAGGGTCGACCAGAAAATGATGAACTGGCCGGCCTTCATCTGCATCGGCACGGCGGCGGATTCGTCAGGCTTGAAGTCCTCGTCGATCTGCAACTGGCGATAGTCGTAGCCGAAGAAACCGCGGCGCACGCCATCCTTGACCACCGCGCTGTTGTTGGCATCGGGATCGTAGGCCATGCGCTTGGTTTCGTCGTAGTTCATGCTGTTCTGGGTGCCAGGAATGAATTGCAGGCAACCGTTGGCGATGTTGGCGTCGGTGAAAGCGGTCCAGACCGTGATGGTGCCGCCGAAGTCTTCATTCTCCGGCCACAGGATCTGCGGCTTGCCCGAGGCGTTGGCGAAGGTGTCGGCCTGGTGCCAGTCGGTGCCTTCGTCGCCCGGGTATTTGGGGAAGAACTCGGTGCGCCAGCACAATACGTCCGGGCCCAGGATGCTTTCGACGCGGTCGCAGATCTGCGGGCGGCAGATGTGGTTGGCGAGGAATTCGTCGTCCAGGTGGCGATCGTAGTTGGCAATGTTGGTGCCGGCGGAGATTGCATCCAGGTCCTGGTAAGCCGCGGCACTGCGATCGAGCAGGCGCAGGCGGGTGCGCTTCCAGGTTTCCTTCATTTCTTCGGGGGTATAGGCGTCGAAAGGACCGATGAAACCGTTCTTCTCAAAGGACGCGCGTTCTTCCGGGGTCAGGGCGAATTTCTTGCTCATGGGCTGTTCCTTTTCGGTCAATGGGCTTGGACAAGGGAGCGCTGGATGCAGTCGGCCAATACCTTGGCGGTCGCACCGTTGGCCAGTACGCCAGGGTCCAGGTTGACTTGGTAATGGGCCTTGAAGGTGCTCAACGAGCGGATCAGTGCCAGGGAGGTGCCGCCAAAGTCGAAGAAGTCATCGTTCAGGCCAATGTTCTTCAGGCCGATGTCCTGGGACCAGACCTTGAGCACGAACTGTTCTTGCTCGGTAAGGCCGTCGACCACGGGTTGTGCCGTGGCTTCGACGGATTCGGGCGAGGGCAGGCGCTGCTTGTCGATCTTGCCGTGGTCGGTGACCGGCAGTTGCGCCAGGACGATGTAGGCCGACGGACGCATGTAGTCCGGCAGGCTGGCGGCCACCAGCGCGGCGACTTCGCTGCGGGTCTGTTCGGTCCAGGCATTCACGCCCTGGGCCGGTACCACGTAGGCGACCAGGCGCCAGTCGCCGTCGCCGTAATCGTGACCGGCCACATGGGCGGCGGCCACGGCGGGGCTGGTTTGCAGGCAGGCTTCGACCTCGCCGGGCTCGATGCGGAAGCCACGGATCTTCAGTTGCTCGTCGCAACGACCGGCGTAGCGGTACTCGCCGTCATCGCCCAATACCACCAGGTCGCCGGTGCGATAGGCGCGGGTTGACGTCCCTGGCAGTTGCACGAAGCGCTCGCTGTTCAGGGCCGGCCGGTTCAGGTAACCCAGCGCCACGCCGGCACCTTCGATGTACAGCTCACCGGCGCTGCCCTGGGGCACGGGTTGCCGATCGGCATCGAGCAAGTTCAGGCGCCAGCCATCCAGCGGGGCACCGATCGAAACCATGGCCGCGCTTTCCAGGTCCTGGCCCAGCACGCGCTTGAAGGTGGTGTGCACCGTGGCTTCGGTGATGCCGTACATGTTGATCAGCGACGGCTTCTGGTCGCCATGACGTTCGACCCAGGGGCGCAATACCGTGGCCGGCAAGGCCTCGCCGCCGAATACCACGTAACGCAGCGTCAGTGGCGCCTTGGCCTGGCGGTCCGCTTCATCGAGGCCACGGAAGGCCGATGGCGTCTGGCTCAGGACGGTCACGCCCCGGTCGACCAGCCATTGAAGGGTGGCGGTTGGCGAGCGCGACACATCGTAAGGCACCACAGCCACGTGGCCGCCGTGGGCCAGCGCGCCCCAGATCTCCCAGACCGAAAAATCGAAGCCGATGGAGTGGAACATCGACCAGACGTCGTGTTCGTTGAACGCGTATTCACGTTGGGTGCTTTGCAACAGGCGGCTGACGTTGGCGTGGGCTACCAGCACACCCTTGGGCTCGCCAGTGGAGCCGGAGGTGTAGATGACGTAGGCCGGTGCCTGGTCGGGGTTGCGGCGGTCGCCATCGTCAAGCGGTTCCAGTGCCGGGCCGGCCAGCAGATCGGCCAGGGGCAGGACGCGCACGGACAAGCTTTGCGCCAGTTCGGCGGGCTCGCCGATCATCAGGCTCAGGCCGCTGTCGCGCACGATGTGTTCGATGCGCTTGCCGGGGTATTGCGGATCGACCGGGACATAGGCACCGCCGGCCTTGAGGATGCCCAGCAGGCTGATGACCAGGTCGACGCTGCGCGTCAGGGACATCCCCACCAGCCTGCCGTCCTTGACGCCTTCCTGGCGAAGACGGGCAGCCAGTTGCGACGAGGCCGCATCGAGTTGCGCGTAGCTCAACGCGCGAGTGGCGTCGGAGACGGCCGTTCGCTCGGGAAATTCACGGGCCCGGGCGGTAAAGATTTCATGCAGGAATGCACCGGGCGTGAGAGGGGCTGGCGCGGGGTTGACCGATCCGCCAGTGTTCTTAATCGGCATGACTAACGCTCCTGTTAATTGCCAGGTGCAGCGTGTTTGCGCGTTTGCGAAAACCGTTGCACTCGAGACGTCACTGCGGCCCACGGGATCGTTTAATGCGCCTGTGCGATTCGCAGCTGCCGCATTTCAGCACCGACTCATGCCGGCGTCTGTCGCGGGAAATGGGGACAAGCCGCTTTGGGATGAACGTCGACACCGATGGGGTAACCCGGGGGTGGGGTCTGTCCCGGTTTGCGGTGCCAGACATCACCGTGGATCAGTGTTTTTATCCTTGCCCGACAGTGGGGCGCATTGGTTTTGCCCCGTACGACGTGGATCCGAGGATCCGTGGTTCAGGAGTGATGCATGAGTCTTCAAACTAACGCTTCGCCCGTGATGAGCGATGACGGGACGGCGGATTCGCTTTCCTGGCCCGGTCAGCCAGTGGAGGGGCAGGTCCGATTGTCGCTGCTCGCCGATGGCCTGAGCCTGCCTGTGGTGATCGAAGCGATCGCCCCTGGCCTGGATCCCTCGCAATGGGCCGGGACCCATCGCGAGGCCATCGAGGCCTTGTTGTGTCGCCATGGCGCGGTGCTGTTTCGCGGTTTTGACCTCGGCTCGGTGCCGGCCTTCGAAGCGTTTGCCGAAGCCTTGTCCCCCGGGCTGCACGGCAGTTACGGCGACCTGCCGAAGAAGGAGGGCGGACGCAACGTCTACCGCTCCACGCCGTATCCCGAGCGCGAGATGATCCTGTATCACAACGAAAGCTCGCACCTGGAAAGTTGGCCGCGCAAGCAATGGTTCTATTGCGAGCAGCCGTCACGGGTGGGTGGTGCCACGCCGCTGGCCGATATCCGCCAAGTGCTGCAAGCCCTGCCTGCGCAAGTGGTGGCCCGGTTCGAGCAAAAAGGCCTGAGGTACAGCCGCACCTTCACCGCCGGCGTCGAGCCGAGCTGGGAATCGTTCTTCGGCACCACCGACCGCGGGGAAGTCGAACAGCGTTGCCGGGAGCAGGGCACTGATTTCGAATGGCTCGACGACGAAACCCTGCAAGTGCGCACCCTCTGCCCGGCGGTGATCCAGCATCCGGTGACCGGGGAACGGGCTTTTTTCAACCAGGTCCAGCTGCACCATCCGTTTTGTCTTGGCGAGGAAATGCGCGAAGACCTGCTCGACATGTTCGGCGCTGATCGTCTGCCGCGCATGGTCAGTTATGGCGATGGAACGCCGATTGAAGACGACGTCATGGCGCTGCTCGGCGACGCCTACGAGGCCTGCGCCGTCAGGTTCGTTTGGCGCAGGGGCGACGTGGTGATGCTCGACAACATGCTGGCGGCCCACGCTCGCGATCCTTACGAGGAACCGCGCCTCATTGTGGTGGCGATGGGCGAGATGACCGCCCGGGGCGACGTATGGCGACCGGCGTGAGCCCTTTCGCGACTCCATTGAAGGATAGCAACCCATGAAAAAAGAGAAGAAAGCGAAGACGCCGAAGAAGCCCAAGGCGGGTTCGGTCATGCGCCTGTTGTGGCGTAACCATCCCTGGCTGACGCTGTTTACGCTGATCTGCGGTGTCATCAGCGGGGTTGCGTCCATCGCGGTGGTGAGCGTGATCAACGACGCCATCCACAACGACGGCTCGCGCCTGCAGGCACTGTATTGGTTCATTGGCCTCAGTGCCACGGCGCTGATCTTGCGCAACGGCGCGGCCTTGTTTCCGGCCTACGCCAGCATGCGGATCATGACCCGGTTGCGCATTGCGCTGTGTCGCAAGATCCTCGCCACGCCGCTGGAGGAAGTGGACCGGCGCGGTCCGCCCAATGTGCTGACGATGTTGACCAACGATATCCCGCAACTGAACACGACGCTGATCGTCATGCCCACGGTGCTGGTGGAAACGACGGTCTTCCTGTTCGGTATCGCCTACCTGGCGTACCTGTCGTGGGTGGTCCTGGCCTTGACGGTTTCGCTGATGATCCTGGGCGTGGGCTTGTACCTGTTCTTTTTCGCCAGCGGCGTGAGGTCCACCAATCGGGTTCGGGACGAGTTCACCGCGTTCAACGAATACACCCATGCCCTGGTGTTCGGCCTCAAGGAGCTGAAGCTCAACGGCATCCGTCGCCGCTGGTTCGGCCGCTCCGCCATCGAGGCGTCTTCGACCCGGGTGGCGCGCTACAACTTCGTCGAGCGCCTGTGGTACACCGCCGCCGATAACGTGGGCCAGTTCACCCTGTCGTTGCTAATCGGTTGCCTGCTGTTCGCCGCGCCGCTGGTCAGCACGGTCGATCCCAAGGTGATGACTGCCAGTGTGCTGGCGGTGCTCTACATCATGGGGCCGCTGTCGCTGTTGGTGGGGGCGATGCCGGTGCTGGCGGCGGGCAAGGTCGCCTGTACCCGGCTCGCGGAATTCGGTTTCTCGATCAATGATCCGCATCCCGAACCCGTTGCGGTCGAAACACCGAAGGTGCATCTGCTCGAGCACAAGAAGACCTGGGACAGCATCGAGTTGAAGGGCGTGCGGATGCATTATCAGGATCCGCATGCTGGAGGCGGTTTCTCCCTGGGCCCCATCGACCTGACGGTACAGGCGGGTGAATTGATCTACATCGTTGGCGGCAACGGTTGCGGCAAGAGCACCCTGGCCAAGGTGTTATGCGGGCTCTACATCCCGCAGAGCGGCGAGGTGCTGCTTGACGGCGTGGCGATCACCGACGAGAGCCGCAGTGAATACCGTGATCTGTTTTCCGCGGTGTTCTCGGATTTTCATCTGTTCAATCGCCTCATTGGCCCCGACGAAGAGGATGGCAGCCCGGACCTGGCGAGCAAATACCTGGAAACCCTCGGGTTGGCCGACAAGATCAAGATCGAAGGGCTCGGTTATTCGACCCTCAAGGCGTTGTCCTACGGCCAGCAGAAACGCCTGGCCCTGGTATGCGCCTACATGGAGGACCGGCCGGTGTACGTGCTTGACGAATGGGCGGCCGACCAGGACCCGCCGTTCAAGAAGTTCTTCTACGAAGAACTGCTGCCCGACCTCAAGCGGCGCGGCAAGACGGTGCTGATCATTACCCATGACGACCAGTACTTCCAGCTGGCCGACCGGATCATCAAGCTGGCGGACGGGCACATCGTCTCCGATATCAACTGCGCCATTCGCGACAAGCGCGCCTGAATGGCTGTTCTGACTGCACCGTCCGGCTGGGGATGTTGTCGCGACAACATCCCCGCCAACCCGTGAAAGACGCCTGACATCAAACCCGCCCGACAGCACCGCCTGCCGGGTGGCGCAGGCTGTCTGCGCGGATCTGCATCATCAACTCCAGGCGTGCCCTGCTGCGTTTGTCCCGGGCAGCACTGACAAATATCTGAGAAGGAACGTATGACATTTTTCTTTGCTGTGGGCGTTGTTATCGCAATGGGCCTTTCGGCCAGCCGTCATCCAGAGCCTGTCGGCGTGCAAGTGACAGGAGGCCGCGTATGAACCAGCCCCTGGAACTTGCCGCGACCTATCCGCTGACGGCGTCCCAGCGGGATATCTGGCTGGACCAGATGACCAAGGGCGATTCGCCCTTGTACACCATGGGTGGCTACCTTCATATCCAGGGTACCGTCGATCCTGAACGTATCCAGCGGGCAGTCGAACTGTTGGTCCGCAAGCACGATGCCTTGCGCACGGTCCTGCACTGCGACGTCGGTGGCGACGGCGTGCCCATGCAGACCTTGGTCGAGTCGCTGGAGGTGCGGGTACCGCTGATCGACCTCTCAACTCGCCCTGAGCCGCAGACTGCGGCCCAGACCTGGGTGCAACAGGGGCTGGAAGTGGCATTTGAGCTCGATAAGGGGCCGCTGTTCCGCTTCTACCTGGTCAAGCTCAATGACGCTTCGTTCTATTTCGTCGTCAACTTGCACCACATTATCCAGGACGGCTGGGGCATCAACCTGATGCTCGCTTCCCTCAGTGACCTGTACAACGCGCTGGAGGAAAACCGCGAGCCTGACCTGTCGGCACCGTCCTATGCCGGGTTCATCGAGGATGATGCCCGCTACCACGACTCGGACCGTTTCCAGCGGGACCAGGCCTACTGGCTCGACAAATACCGGGATGTGCCGGATCCATTGTTCACCGCCCGTTACCGTGATCGCTACGTCGAGCCCGTGGTGCCCAGCGCCCATGCCATGACGCCGTTCCCACAGACGCTGAACGAGCGGATCGACGCCCTGGCGCTGACCCATCAGGTTTCGCGTTTCCCGGTGCTGCTGGCGGCGTTGTACGTGTACTTTGTCCGTACGACCCAGCGCGACGAGCTGGTGGTGGGCCTGCCGATCCTCAATCGCTCCAATCCGACCTTCAAGCAAACCGTGGGGTTGTTCACCCAGGTCAGTGCCATGCGCTTGAGATTCGCCGATGATCTGTCGTTCGGCGAGCTGATCCAAGCGGTGGCGCGCGCGCTCAAGCAGGATTATCGCTACCAGCGGTTTCCTTTAAGCGACATTCACCGCTCCCTGGAGCTGCGGCGTGACAATCGTGCCCAGCTGTTCGATGTGTCGTTCTCTTACGAGGAAGAGAACTACCTATACCGGTTCGGCGACGCCTCGGCCTATTCGGTGAAGAGTTCCAACGGCCAGGAACAGATGCCCCTGGCGATCCATTTCCGGACCAACCCCAACGAGGAAAATGCCTGGGTGCACTGGATCTACAACCAGGCGTTCCTGCAGGCCGATGAAGTCGAAGCAATGGCCGAGCGCTTCGTCCATGTGCTGGAGCAGGGGCTGGGTGACGATACGCGGACGATCCAGGACTTTGTCCTGCCGACACCGGCTGAGGCCCGCTTGCTCCGGGCCTGGAACACGAGCGATGCGCAGCGGTATGAGCACGACCGCACGATCCATGGCCTGTTCGAAGCCCGGGCCGCCGCGCAGCCTGGCGCGGTGGCGGTGGTTCATGAAGGCCAGACGCTGACCTACGGCGAGCTGAATACCCGGGCGAACCAGGTCGCCCATCGGCTGCTGGCCCTGGGGGTATTTCCGGATGACCGGGTGGCCATCTGCGTCGAACGCGGCCTGGACATGATCGTTGGCCTGTTGGGTATCCTGAAGTCCGGTGCCGGCTATGTGCCGCTGGACCCGGCCTATCCCCTGGACCGTCTGGCCTTCATGCTCGAGGACAGCTCGCCGGTGGCGTTGTTGACCCAAGCGTCGCTGCAAGCCCAGGTGCCTGCGCCGGCTATCCCGGTGCTGCTGCTCGATCAGCCAGAAGCCGCAGGTTTTGCCGAGCAGCCACGGCATGATCCGAATATCGGCACCCTGGCATCCCATCACCTGGCCTACGTGATCTACACCTCGGGCTCGACCGGCTTGCCCAAAGGGGTGATGGTCGAGCACCGCAACGTTGCGCGGCTGTTCTCGGCCACGCAACCTTGGTTCGATTTCGGCCCGCAAGATGTCTGGGCGCTGTTCCATTCCTTCGCCTTCGACTTCTCGGTCTGGGAAATCTGGGGCGCGCTGACCCACGGCGGTCGTCTGCTGGTGGTGCCGCAGTTGGTCAGCCGTTCGCCGCAGGACTGCTATGCGCTGTTGTGCGAGGCCGGTGTCACGGTGTTGAACCAGACACCGAGCGCGTTCCGCCAGTTGATCGCGGCCCAGGGTGAAAGTGATCTGAACCACAGCCTGCGCCAGGTGATCTTCGGTGGCGAGGCCTTGGAAACCGGCATCCTCAAACCGTGGTATGCCCGGGCAGTCAATGCCGGTACGCAATTGGTGAACATGTACGGCATCACCGAAACCACGGTGCATGTGACGTATCGTGCGTTGCAAGCGGCCGATGCCCAGTTGGTTGGTGTCAGCCCGATCGGCAAGCGGATTCCCGATTTGCGCCTGTACCTGCTGGACAAGTACGGCAAGCCAGTGCCCAAGGGCGTGGAGGGCGAGTTGTACGTAGGGGGCGCCGGTGTGGCGCGAGGCTACCTGAACCGGCCGGAGCTCAACGCAACGCGGTTCCTGCCCGATCCGTTCGACACCGGTACGAACGCGCGGATGTACCGTACCGGCGACCTCGGTCGCTGGCTGCACAACGGCGAACTGCAGTACCTTGGGCGCAACGATGAGCAGGTGAAAATTCGCGGTTTCCGTATCGAACTGGGTGAAGTCGAAGCGCGGCTGACGGCCTGCACAAAAGTGCGCGAGGCCGTGGTGATCGCCCGGGAAGACGAGCCGGGGGACAAGCGACTGGTGGCCTATGTGCTTGCCGAAGACGGCGCCTGTGTGTCTGCAGGCGAGTTGCGCAGCGAGCTGCTGGGCTCGCTGGCGGACTATATGGTGCCGAGCGCCTTCGTGATGCTCGAAGCCTTCCCGCTGACCACCAACGGCAAGCTCGACCGCAAGGCGCTGCCGGCTCCCGATTCGCAGGCGTTTGCCCGACGCAGCTATGAAGCGCCGGTGGGCCAGGTGGAAATCACCCTGGCCGCTTTGTGGGCCGAGCTGCTTGGCGTCGAGCAGGTGGGTCGTCACGACCGTTTCTTCGAACTGGGCGGCCACTCGCTGCTGGCGGTCAAGCTGATCGAACGCATGCGCCAGTTGGACCTGAACGCCGACGTGGGCGTGCTGTTTGGCCAGCCGACGCTGGAGACCCTGGCCGCTGCCACGAGCACCAGCGGCGCAGTGGTGGTGCCGGAGAATCGGATTCCCCACGACGTCGAGCGCATTACCCCGGACATGCTGCCCCTGGCGACCCTGACCCAGGACGAAATCGATCGCATTGTCGCAACCGTGCCGGGCGGCGCGGACAATGTGCAGGATATCTACGGCCTGGTGCCGTTGCAGGAAGGCATTCTCTATCACCACTTGGCGACCCGCGAAGGCGACCCGTACCTGTTGCAGGCCCTGTTGCGCTTCGGCACCCGCCAGCAGCTGGACGCGTTCGCGCAAGCCTTGCAGGCGGTCATCGCACGGCACGACATCCTGCGCACCTCGGTGGCGTGGGAAGGGCTCGGCGAACCGGTACAGGTGGTTTGGCGCGAGGCGCGCCTGAAGGTCGAAGAGCTGGTCATGGACCCGGCCGAAGGCGATATCGCCGGCCAGTTGCAGGTCCGCTTCGATCCTCGTCACACCCGCTTCGATCTGCGCCAGGCGCCGATGATGCGTATTCACTTCGCCGAAGATGTCGCCAGCGGCAGTTGGGTGGCGGTACTGCTGTTCCATCACCTGATCGATGACGCCACCTCCCTCGGCATGCTGGGCAAGGAAATCGACGCGTACCTGCAAGGTCGTGCGACGGAGCTGCCGGTGTCGGTGCCTTACCGCAATTATGTGGCTCAGGTCCGGCTGGACAATCATCCCGAGCAACATGAAGCGTTTTTCAGCGAGATGCTCGGCGATGTGGACGAGCCGACCCTGCCGTTCGGCCTGCAGGATGTACAGGGCGACGGCAGCGGCATCGAAGAGGCGACGCTGTCGCTGGAGGTCGGGCTGGCCCGGCGTCTGCGTGCCCAGGCCCGGCGCCTGGGGGTGAGCACCGCCAGCCTGCACCACTTGGCCTGGGGCCAGGTGGTGGGGCGCTTGTCCAGCCGTCAGGACGTGGTGTTCGGCACCGTATTGATGGGCCGGTTGCACAGCGGACAGGAGGCCGGACATGCCTTGGGCATGTTCGTCAACACCTTGCCGTTGCGGGTCGAGGCGGGGGACCAGGGGGTGCTGGCCGCGCTGCAGGCGACCCACGGCCGCCTGGCGGCGCTGCTGGGCCACGAACATGCGCCGTTGTCGTTGGCACAACGGTGCAGTGGCGTTGCGGCGCCGGCGCCGCTGTTCAGTGCGCTGATGAACTATCGGCAGACCGCCGTGGCGGCACAGGCGAGCGAGGATGCCGGCCAGGCCAGAATCTGGGCCGGAGCGGAAATTCTCGGCGGCGAAGAACGGACCAACTACCCACTGTCGCTGTCGGTGGATGACCTCGGTGATTCGTTTGGACTGACCGTGCAAGCCGTGGCCGGGATCGGTGCGCAACGGGTTTGCGGCTACGTGCACACCGTGCTCGAAGCATTGGCCGATGCCCTCGACCAGGATGGCAACACCCCACTGCTCACGTTGGCCTTTGTTCCCGCCAGCGAACGCCAGCAATTGCTGCACGATTTCAATGCCTTCGATGCGGTGTACCCGTCGGGGCTACTGGTCCATCAGCTGTTCGAGGCCCATGCCGAAGCTCGGCCTGAGGCCGTTGCGCTGACGTATCAGGGGCAGCGGCTGAGTTACGGCGAGCTGAATCGGCTGTCCAATCAGATCGCCCATCGCTTGATCGAGTGGGGTATCCGTGCCGACGACCGGGTGGCGATCTGCGTGGAACGCAGCCTGGAAATGGTGGCGGGCCTGGTGGGTATCCTCAAGGCCGGGGCCGGTTATGTGCCGCTTGATCCTGCTTACCCGGCCGAGCGCCTGGGCTACATGCTGGAGGACAGCGCACCGAAGGTGCTGCTGACCCAGCGCAGCCTGCAGGAACGCTTCCCGGCGGCGGGCGTGCCGACCTTGCTGCTCGACGGTGAGGACCGTGACGTCGCCGGCATCGACCGGCAGCCGTTCACCAACCCGGACGCACAGGCGAGGGGCCTGAACCCCGACAGCCTGGCGTATGTCATCTACACCTCCGGCTCCACCGGCCAGCCCAAGGGCGTGGCGATGCCTCACCGCGCCCTGGTCAACCTGATGCAGTGGCAGATCGACCAAGCCTCGCAGCAGGGTCGCGCCGCTGCGCGCACCTTGCAGTTTGCCGCACTCGGCTTCGACGTGGCGTTCCAGGAGGTCTTTAGCACCTTGTGTGCCGGCGGTGAGCTGTCGCTGATCCATGCCGACATCCGCCTGAATTTCCATCGCCTGTTCGAGCATATCTGCCAACAGCGCATAGAACGCCTGTACCTGCCATGCATCGCCCTGCAAGCCCTGGCCGAAGCGGTCGTCGGCGAGCGTGAAGGCACTCGGCTGACCTGCGACTTGAAAGATGTCATCACCGCTGGCGAACAGTTGCGCATCACCCCACAGATCCGTGCATTGTTCGAGCGCCTCGATGGCTGTCGCCTGCACAACCACTATGGGCCGACCGAGTCCCACGTTACCACCGCCCTGACGCTGCCGGACGATGTCGCCGCCTGGCCGACGCTGCCGGCCATCGGGCAGCCGGTGGCCAACACCCGTATCCATTTGCTGGATGCACAGCAGCAACCGGTTCCGGTCGGTGTAGCCGGCGAGATCCACATCGGCGGCATCTGTGTTGCCCGTGGCTACCTCAACCGCGATGACTTGACCGCCGAGCGCTTCGTCCGCGATCCGTTCGCGGCCGATGAACAGGCGCGCCTGTACAAGACCGGTGACCTGGGGCGCTACTTGCCCGATGGCCATATCGAGTACCTGGGACGCAACGACGACCAGATCAAGATCCGTGGCTTCCGTGTCGAGCTGGGTGAGATCGAGTCCCGGCTCTGCCAACACGGCGAAGTAAAGGAGGCGGTTGTCGTCGCCCGTGAAGACCAACCCGGCGAGAAACGCCTGGTGGCCTACATCACCGCCCAGGTGGCGGATTCGGCGCCGGAGGCCGATGCCTTGCGTGCGCACTTGCAGGCGCTGCTGCCGGACTACATGGTTCCGGCGGCCTACGTACGCCTGGACAAACTGCCCTTGTCGCCCAACGGCAAACTCGACCGCCGCGCGCTGCCGGCTCCGCAAGCGCAAGCCTTCGCCAGCCGTGCCTATGAAGCGCCACTGGGCGAGGTGGAGACCTCGCTGGCAGGGTTGTGGGCTGATGTGCTCGGTGTCGCGCAGGTGGGGCGACACGATCATTTCTTCGAGCTGGGCGGGCATTCGCTGCTGGCGGTGAAACTGATCGAACTGATGCGCAAGTCTGGGTTGAGCGCCGATGTGCGGGTGCTGTTCGGTCAGCCAACCTTGGCTGCCCTGGCGGCGGCAGTGGGCGGTCGTACCGAGGTGAGCGTGCCGGCCAACGGTATTGCTGCGGGGTGCCAACGAATCACCCCGTCGATGCTGCCGCTGGTGACGCTGGACCAGGAAACCCTCGACCGGATCGTCGCCGGTGTGCCGGGCGGTGCCGGCAATGTCCAGGACATCTACCCGCTGGCACCGTTGCAGGAAGGCATTCTCTATCACCACATCGCTGCCGAAGAAGGCGATCCGTACCTGCTGCAAGCCACCTTCGCCATGGACAGCCGTGCTCAACTCGATGGCTTCGTCGCGGCCTTGCAGGCGGTGATCGACCGGCACGATATCCTCAGGACCGCGCTGCTGCGCGAAGGCCTTGAGGCGCCGTTGCAGGTGGTTCTGCGCCAGAGCCGGTTGACGCTCGAAGAGCAGGCCCTCGATCCGGCCAGGGGCGATATCGCGGCGCAGTTGCAAGGGTTGTTCGATCCGCGCCATTGCCGACTGGACCTCGACAAGGCGCCATTGATGCGCCTGGCCTGCGCCTGGGACAGTGTGCACCAGCGCTGGGTCGCGGTTCTGCTGTTTCACCACATCGCCCTGGACCATACCGCCCTGGACGTGATGCAGGAGGAAATGCTGGCGTTCCTCAATGGCGAGGGCGACCGCCTGGAAGCGGCCATGCCTTACCGTAATTACGTGGCGCAAACGCTGTTGGGCGTGCCGCGTGAGCAACATGAGCGCTTCTTCCGCGACATGCTCGCTGATGTCGACGAGCCGACGCTGCCGTTCGGTCTGCGGGAAGTCCAGGGGGATGGCCGGGGTATCGAAGAGGTCAAGCTGAACCTCGATCCGGATCTTTGCCGGCGTCTGCGGCAGCAGGCACGCCAACTGGGCGTGAGCGCGGCAGCCTTGCATCACCTGGCGTGGGCAAGGGTACTGGGGCGCGTGTCCGGTCGTGAGGACGTGGTCTTCGGCACCGTACTGCTGGGGCGCATGCAGAGCGGCGAGGGCGCGGATCGCGCCCTGGGCATGTTCATCAATACCCTGCCGTTGCGGGTGAACGTGGGCGGGCAGGACGTACGCGCCGGGGTCAAGGCGACACACGCGCGCCTGACGGCCCTGTTGGGCCACGAACACGCCTCGCTGGCACTGGCCCAGCGTTGCAGTGGCGTGCCGGCTTCGCTGCCGCTGTTCAGTGCGTTGCTGAACTATCGCCACAGCCCGCTCCAGGACGGCGACAGTGTCGACCGTTGGGCGGGTACGCAGGTGTTGGAGGTCATGGAGCGGACCAACTATCCGTGCATGTTGTCGGTGGACGATCAGGGCGAAGGCTTCCTGCTGAGCGTGCAGACGGCCGGCGGGGTTGATGCGCGGCAGGTCGGCGCCTACATGCAGACGGCCCTGGCGAGCCTGGTGGAGGCACTGGAGTGTGCGCCAGAGTCCGCGATCAACGATCTGGAAATCCTTTCTGAGCACGAGCGTTGGCAGGTGTTGCAGGACTTCAACAGCACCGCCGCTCATTTCCCTCTCGAGCAGACCATTCACGGGCTGTTCGAGGAGCAGGTGCAGCGCACGCCGGATGCGCTGGCGGTGCTGCATGGCGGGCAGCGCCTGACTTATGCTGAATTGAACGAGCAGGCCAACCGCCTGGCGCATTACCTGCGTGGGCAGGGCGTGCAGCCCGACTCGCGGGTGGCGATCTGTGTCGAGCGTGGTATCGACATGGTCGTGGGCCTGCTGGCGATCCTCAAGGCGGGCGGTGGTTATGTGCCGCTGGATCCGGCGTATCCGCTGGACCGGATTGGCTACATGCTGGAAGACAGTGCGCCGGCGGTGGTGCTGGCCCAGTCGGCAACGGTTGGGTTGTTGGCCGGTGCTTCGATGCCGGTGATCGACCTCGGTAGCGAGCTCTGGCAGGACGAGTCCGTCTCGAATCCTGTGATTGCCGAGCTGACTTCGTCCCATCTGGCCTACGTGATCTACACCTCCGGTTCCACTGGTTTGCCCAAAGGCGTGATGATCGAACACCGCAACACGGTGAACTTCCTGACCTGGGCCCATCGGTCGTTCGATGCCCAGACCCTGTCGAAAACTTTGTTCTCGACCTCGCTGAACTTCGACCTGGCCGTGTATGAATGCTTTGCACCATTGACTAGCGGCGGCAGCATCGAAGTCGTCACTAATGTGCTGGAACTGCAGCAGGGTGAGCACGACATCACCCTGGTCAACACCGTGCCATCGGCGCTCAAGGCGTTGCTGGAAGCCGGTGGGCTGGGCGAGGGCGTGGACACGGTGAACGTGGCCGGTGAAGCCCTCAAGCGCAGCCTCGTGGAAACACTGTTTGAACAGACTTCGGTCAAGCGCTTGTGCAACCTCTATGGTCCTTCGGAAACCACGACCTATTCGAGTTGGGTCTCGATGGCTCGTGAAGACGGTTTTGCTGCCCACATCGGCAAACCGGTCGCCAACACCCAGTTCTACTTGCTGGACGAACATAAACAACCGGTTCCGCTGGGCGTTCCGGGTGAAATCTACATCGGTGGTGCCGGTGTGGCGCGGGGTTATCTCAATCGTGACGACCTCACCGAAGAACGCTTCCTCAAGGATCCGTTCAGCAGTGCCTTAAACGCCCGGATGTACAAGACCGGCGACTTGGGCCGCTATCTCCCGGACGGCAACATCGAATACCTGGGCCGTAACGACGACCAGGTGAAGATCCGTGGTTTCCGCATCGAACTGGGCGAGATCGAAGCCAAGCTCGCCCAACATGATGCCGTGAAGGAAGCGGTGGTGCTGGCCCGCGAAGACGTACCCGGCGACAAGCGCCTGGTGGCCTACTTCACTGCGGCGAACGAAACAGCGGACCTCGAAACCCTGCGCCGCCACCTGCAAGGGCAATTGCCGGAATACATGGTGCCCGTGGCCTATGTGCGTCTCGACGCCATGCCGCTGACCCCCAACGGCAAGCTCGACCGCAAGGCCCTGCCAGCCCCGGACCACGATGCATTGATCAGCCGCGGCTACGAAGCCCCCCGAGGCGAAGTCGAAACCGCCCTGGCGCAGATCTGGCAGGACCTGCTGGGCCTGCAACAGGTCGGCCGTCACGACCACTTCTTCGAGCTGGGCGGCCATTCGCTGCTGGCCGTCAGCCTGATCGAGCGGATGCGACAGGTCAACCTGAGCGCCGATGTGCGCATTCTGTTCGGCCAGCCCACCCTGGCCGCGCTGGCGGCTGCGGTCGGCCGTCATGACGACCGCGAGGTTCAGGTTCCGGCGAACCTGATCGCGCCGGATTGCCAACGCATCACCCCCGATTTGCTGCCGCTGGTGACACTGACCCAGGACGCTATCGACCGCATCGTGGCGAGCGTGCCGGGTGGCGTGGGCAATGTGCAAGACATCTATCCGCTGGCACCCTTGCAGGAAGGCATCCTTTATCACCATTTCGCCGCTGAGCAGGGCGACCCCTACGTATTGCAAGCGCAGTTTGCCTTCGATAGCCGCAAGCGTCTCGACGATTTCACCCAGGCCCTGCAAGGCGTGATCGATCGTCACGACATCCTGCGTACGTCCATGGCCTGGGACGGCCTCGATGAACCGGTGCAAGTGGTCTGGCGCAAGGCCGCGCTGGGTGTCGAACAAGTGGCGTTGCGCCATGAGGACGGCGATATTGCCGATCAACTGCAGGCAGACTTCGATGCGCGCCTGGACATCCGCCAGGCTCCGTTGATGCGTATCCGCTTTGCCGAGGATGCGGTGAACCGGCGTTGGGTGGCGACACTGCTGTTCCATCACATGGCGCTCGATCACACGGCGCTGGAAGTGGTTCGCCATGAAATGCAGGCTCATTTGCTCGGACAGGCCGACCAGATGGGCGAGGCGGTGCCGTACCGCAATTATGTGGCCCAGGCTCGCCTGGGCGTCAGTCCGAAGGCGCATGAGGCGTTTTTCCGCGAGATGCTCGGCGCTGTCGATGAACCGACGCTGCCGTTCGGTCTACAGGATCTGCGTGGCGACGGCAGTAGCGTCGAAGAAGCCAGTCAGGGCATCGCCCCCGATCTGAGCCAACGCTTGCGCAGGCAGGCGCGCCGGTTGGGCGTGAGTGCGGCCAGTCTGCATCATCTGGCCTGGGCTCAGGTGCTGGGCCGGGTATCGGGCCGCGAAGACGTCGTGTTCGGTACGGTATTGATGGGCCGGATGCAGGGCGGCGAAGGCGCAGACCGAGCACTGGGCATGTTTATCAATACCTTGCCAATCGGCGTGCGACTGGGGGCACTCAGTGTGCGTGACGGCGTGTTGGCGACCCATGAACGGTTGACCGGTTTGTTGGGGCATGAACACGCTTCCCTGGCGCTGGCCCAACGTTGCAGTGGCGTGGCCGCGCCCACACCGCTATTCAGCGCATTACTCAACTACCGGCATACGGTGGCCGAACCCCTCGCACTGCAATCGTCATCAGCCTGGCAGGGGATCGAAGCCCTGGGAGGCGAGGAACGTACCAACTACCCGCTGACGCTCTCAGTGGACGACCTGGGCGAGGGGTTCAGCCTCACGGCGCAAGTCCAATCCCCTATTGGCGCCCAGCGCATCTGTGACTATATGCAGGTGGCATTGGAAAGTCTGGTTGATGCGTTGGAGCAGGCACCGCAAGCGCCTTTGCACAGCCTGGACATCCTGCCCCAGGCCGAGCGTCGACAGTTGATCGAGACCTGGAACGCCACGGGTGCGGTGTATGCCGAACAGGCGCTGATTCATCGCCAGGTCGAAGACCAGGCCACCCTGCAGCCTGAGGCGACGGCGGTGGTGTATGAAGGCCGGTCACTGAGCTACGGCGAACTCAACACCCGGGCGAACCAGGTCGCTCATCATCTGCTGGAGCTGGGTGTGCGCCCGGATGACCGCGTGGCGATCTGTGTCGAGCGCAGCCTGGAGATGATCGTCGGGTTGCTGGGCATCCTGAAGTCCGGGGCGGGTTACGTACCGATAGACCCGGCCTATCCGGCCGAGCGCATTGCCTACATGCTGCAGGACAGCGCCCCGGCGGCGGTCCTGGTGCAACTGGCTACCGGCGGCCTCATGGTCGACGTATCGGTGCCGGTGATCGATCTTGAACACGAGATCAGCCCCGACGGCGGCGGTGCCAACCCTCAGGTGCCGGACCTGGAGCCAAGTCATCTGGTCTATGTGATCTACACCTCGGGGTCGACCGGTCTGCCCAAAGGGGTGATGGTCGAGCATCGCAACCTCAACAACCTGGTGGGGTGGCATTGTCAGGCCTTCGAACTGGTGCGCGGCAGCCGCACGTCCAGCGTTGCCGGCTTCGGTTTCGACGCCGCGGCCTGGGAGATCTGGCCCGCCCTGTGCGCCGGGGCCACGCTGTTGCTGCCACCGGCCCATGCGGGCAGCGAGGATGTCGACGCACTGCTGGATTGGTGGCAGGCCCAGGCGCTGGATGTGTGCTTCCTGCCTACGCCGATTGCCGAGTACGCCTTCGGCAGCAACCTCAGCCACGATCGGTTGCGTACGCTGCTGATCGGTGGTGACCGTCTGCGCCGACAGCCCGTCGACCCACGCTTTACGCTGATCAACAACTATGGCCCCACGGAAACCACGGTGGTCGCCACCTCGGGCCGGATCGACGCCGCCCAGGCGGTGTTGCATATCGGCAAGCCGGTGGGCAACACACGGATCTACCTGCTCGATGCACACTTGCAACCGGTTCCGGTCGGTGCGACGGGTGAGCTTTATATCGGGGGCGCAGGGGTCGCGCGAGGTTACTTGAACCGTGCCGAGCTGACCGTCGAGCGTTTCGTGCAAGACCCATTCAGCCCCGTGCAAGGCGCGAGGATGTACCGTACCGGTGACCTTGGACGTTATTTGCCGGACGGCAATATCGAATACCTGGGGCGCAATGATGGTCAGCTGAAAATACGCGGCTTGCGCATTGAACTGGGTGAAATCGAATCCAGGCTCAGTGATTGTGCCGGTGTGCGCGAGGCTGTGGTCATCGCGGCTGGTGACACACCGGATGACAAGCGTCTGGTGGCCTATTACACGTCACACGAGGGCGAATACCCGGCCCTGGCGGCCGACGATTTGCGTGCGCAATTGCAGGTGCATTTGCCCCGGCACATGGTGCCGTCGGTTTATGTGCGCCTCGACGCGCTGCCTTTGACGGCCAATGGCAAGCTTGATCGCCGAGCGCTCCCCGCCCCGGACAGCGCGGCCTATTCGAGCCGCGACCATGAGGCGCCACAGGGCGACATGGAAATGCGCATCGCCGATATCTGGCGTCAGTTGCTGGGCGTGGAGCAGATCGGTCGTCATGACGATTTCTTCGAGCTGGGCGGGCATTCGTTGCTGGCCGTGCGATTGATGTCTCAGGTGCGCCAGCAACTGGGCGTGGAACTGACCCTGGCGGAACTGTTTGCCAACTCCGGATTGATGGGATTGTCAGCCTGGGCCTCCCAGGCGTCGGCAAGCACGTTGCCGCCCATCGAGGCGGTGCCGCGCGACAGTGCGTTGCCCCTGTCGTTCGCACAGCAGCGCCTGTGGTTTTTGGCGCAGATGGACGGCAGCGCTGCTTATCACATCTGCGGTGGCTTGCGTCTCAAGGGCCGGCTGTCACCGCAAGCCCTGCATGGGGCATTGGACCGGATCGTGGCGCGTCACGAAGCGTTACGCACCACGTTCGACAAGGTCGACGGTGAGGTGGTGCAGTGCATCGCCGTCGAAGGGGCCGGCTTTGCCTTGACGTTCCATGACCTGTCCCTGCATACCGACGCCGAAGGCGAACTGGCCCGGTTGGCCGCGGACGAGGCGCGGGCGCCGTTCGATCTGCAACGGGGGCCCTTGATCCGCGGTCGCCTCGTGCGGCTGGCGGACGAGACGCATGTTCTGCTGGTGACCCTGCACCACATCGTCTCGGATGGTTGGTCGATGGACGTGCTGACCCGTGAGTTGGGGAGGCTCTACCAGGCTTGCCTGCATGGCGCGGCCGATCCGTTGTCACCGCTGCCGATCCAATATGCGGACTATGCCGTCTGGCAGCGCCGCTGGCTGAGCGGCGACGTGTTGAGTGAGCAGAATGCCTACTGGCAACGGACACTGGCGGATGCACCGCCTTTATTGACCTTGCCCGTAGACCGTCCGCGACCCGCGCAGCAGGACTATGCCGGAGCGCGTTTGCCGGTGCTCTTCGATGAGGCGCTGACGGCCGATCTCAAGGCGTTGAGCCAGCGCCACGGCACGACCTTGTACATGACGGTGCTGGCCGGTTGGGCGGCGGTGCTTGGCCGCCTCTCGGGGCAGGATACGATCGTCATCGGCTCGCCGACGGCCAACCGTCGGCGCGTGGAGGTCGAGGAACTGATCGGGTTCTTCGTCAACACCTTGGCCGTGCCCGTTGATGTGTCCGGGGGGCCGAGCGTCGAAACGTTGCTGCAACGGGTAAAGGCACAGACGTTGAGCGCCCAGGCCCATCAGGACCTGCCGTTCGAGCAAGTGGTGGAGCGGGTCAAGCCGATGCGCAGCCTGTCCCACAGTCCGTTGTTCCAGGCCATGCTGTCCTGGCAGGCAGCCGTTGAACAGAACCTCGTCCTGGAAGGACTGACGCTGGAGACCGTGGAGGCACCGGGGCATAGCGCGAAATTCGATGTGTCACTGAACCTGGGTGAGGTAGATGGCCTGATTTCAGGCTCCCTGGAGTACGCCACGGCGTTGTTCGACCAGACGACCATGGAGCGTTACCTCGGCTATCTGGAACGCATGTTGCGGGCGATGGTGGCGGATGCTCGCGTCGCCATCAGCGACATCGTGCTGCCGGACGATGCCGAACGTCGTCAGTTGGAATGCTTCAATGCCACTGACGCCGAGTATCCGCTGGAACAGACGATTCACGGGCTGTTCGAGGAGCAGGTGCAGCGCACGCCGGATGCGCTGGCGGTGCTGCATGGCGGGCAGCGCCTGAGCTATCGCGAGCTGAACGAGCAGGCCAACCGCCTGGCGCATTACCTGCGTGGGCAGGGCGTGCAGCCCGACTCGCGGGTGGCGATCTGTGTCGAGCGTGGTATCGATATGGTCGTGGGCCTGCTGGCGATCCTCAAGGCGGGCGGTGGTTATGTGCCGCTGGATCCGGCGTATCCGGCGGATCGGATTGCCTACATGCTGGAGGACAGTGCGCCGGCGGTGGTGCTGGTGCAGGCGGCGACAGTGGGGTTGTTGGCCGGTGCTTCGATGCCGGTGATTGATTTGGGCAGTGGGCTCTGGCAGGACGAGTCCGTCTCGAATCCTGTGATTGCCGAGCTGACTTCGTCCCATCTGGCCTACGTGATCTACACCTCCGGTTCCACCGGTTTGCCGAAAGGCGTGATGATCGAACACCGCAACACGGTGAATTTCCTGACGTGGGCGCATCGGTCATTTGATGCCCAGACCCTGTCGAAAACCTTGTTCTCGACGTCGCTGAACTTCGACCTGGCGGTCTACGAGTGCTTCGCACCGCTGACGTCGGGCGGCAGCATCGAGGTGGTCACTAATGTGCTGGAACTGCAACAGGGCGAGCACGACATCACCCTGATCAACACCGTGCCGTCGGCGCTCAAGGCGCTGTTGGAAGCCGGTGGGCTGGGCGAGGGCGTGGACACGGTGAACGTGGCCGGTGAAGCCCTCAAGCGCAGCCTCGTGGAAACACTGTTTGAACAGACTTCGGTCAAGCGCTTGTGCAACCTCTATGGTCCTTCGGAAACCACGACGTACTCAAGCTGGGTATCGATGGCTCGCGAAGATGGGTTTGCCGCGCATATCGGCAAACCAGTGGCGAACACTCAGTTCTATCTGCTGGATGAACACAAGCAACCGGTACCGCTGGGCGTGCCGGGTGAAATCTACATCGGCGGCGCAGGTGTCGCCCGTGGTTATCTCAATCGTGATGACCTGACGGCTGAACGTTTCCTCAAGGATCCGTTCAGCAGTGCCTTAAACGCCCGGATGTACAAGACCGGCGACCTGGGCCGTTATCTCCCGGACGGCAACATCGAATACCTGGGCCGCAACGACGACCAGGTGAAGATCCGTGGTTTCCGCATCGAACTGGGCGAGATCGAAGCCAAGCTCGCCCAACATGATGCCGTGAAGGAAGCGGTGGTGCTGGCCCGCGAAGACGTGCCCGGCGACAAGCGCCTGGTGGCCTACTTCACTGCGGCGAACGAAACAGCGGACATCGAAACCCTGCGCCGCCACCTGCAAGGGCAATTGCCGGAATACATGGTGCCCGTGGCGTATGTGCGTCTCGACGCCATGCCGCTGACCCCCAACGGCAAGCTCGACCGCAAGACCTTGCCGGCCCCGGACCTGGATTCGGTCATCACCCGCGGCTACGAAGCCCCCCGAGGCGAAGTCGAAACCGCCCTGGCGCAGATCTGGCAGGACCTGCTGGGCTTGCAACAGGTGGGCCGTCACGACCAGTTCTTCGAGCTGGGCGGTCATTCGCTGTTGGCCGTCAGCCTGATCGAGCGCATGCGTCAAGCCGGCCTGAGTGCCGACGTGCGTGTATTGTTCGGCCAACCGACGCTGTCGGCATTGGCGGCGGCAGTGGGCGGGCGCAGCGAAATCGTGGTGCCGGCCAACGGCATTGCCCACGGCTGCATGAAGATCACGCCGCAAATGCTGTCGTTGACCAGCCTGGACCAGGATGCCATCGACCGCATCGTGGCGACGGTGCCGGGTGGCGCGCGCAACGTGCAAGAAATCTACCCCGTGGCACCGCTCCAGGAAGGCATTCTCTACCATCACCTCTCGGCCGAGCAGGGCGATCCCTATGTCTTGCAGGCCCTGTTCGGCCTGCAGGACCGGCAGCGCCTCGACGACTTCATTCGGGCGTTGCAGGGCGTCATCGATCGCCACGACATCTTGCGCACCGCCATCGTGTGGGAGGGTCTCGACGAGCCTCAGCAAGTGGTCTGGCGCGAAGCGCGATTGGGCCTGGAGGCGTTCACGCCGGATCCGCAAGGCGGGGACATCATTGAACAGCTGCACCGGCGTTTCGACGCTCGGCACTATGGGCTTGACATGACCCAGGCACCGCTGATGCGCCTGGCGTTCGCCGAAGACAAGCCCAACCAGCGTTGGGTTGCCTTGCTGCTGTTCCACCACATCGCCCTCGATCACACGGCGCTCAAGGTGGTGCAGCACGAGATGCAGATGCACTTGTTGGGGCAGATCGGACAGTTGGATGCACCGGTGCCTTATCGTCACTATGTGGCGCAGGCACGCCTGGGTGTGAGTCGTGAAGAGCACGAGGCGTTCTTCCGCGACATGCTCGGCGACGTGGATGAACCGACGCTGCCGTTCGGCTTGCAACAGGTGCAGGGCGACGGCAATGACATCGAGGAGGCCAGGCGGCTGCTCGACCGCGACCTGAGCCGCCGTCTGCGACGTCTGGCACGGATGGCCGGCGTGGGGGCGGCCAGTCTCCATCACTTGGCGTGGGCGCAGGTGCTGGCGTGCGTCTCGGGCACACCTGACGTGGTGTTCGGTACGGTGCTGATGGGCCGGATGCAGGGTGGCCAGGGCGCTGATCGTGCTTTGGGGATGTTCATCAATACCTTGCCATTGCGGGTGGCGGTGGGTCAGCAGGATGTGCAGCAGGGCGTCCAGGCCGTTCATGGACGTCTCTCCGCGCTGTTGGGGCATGAACATGCCTCGCTGGCGCTGGCACAGCGCTGCAGCGGGGTGGGTGCGCCGATACCGCTGTTCAGCGCATTGCTGAACTACCGCAATTCCAGCGAACAGTTGGATACGCAGAGTGAGGCCTTGGCCTGGCAGGGCATCGAGACACTGGGCGGTGAAGCCCGCACCAACTATCCGCTGACGCTGTCGGTGGACGACCTGGGTGAAGATTTCGCCTTGACGGTCCTGGCGGCGAACGGTGTGGGCGCTCAACGGGTCTGCGCCTACATGGAGCGCGCACTGCAAAGCCTTGCCACTGCGCTGGAGTCCAGCCCTGCTTCACGTCTGCAGGACCTGACCGTGCTGCCGCAAGCCGAACGTCAACAGGTGCTGGACGCGTTCAATGCAACCGCACGCGACTATCCACGGGACAAGACGGTCCATGGTCTGTTTGAAGCGCAGGTGCGGGCCAATCCCGAGGCGCTGGCGGCCGTGCACGACGAGCACTGTCTGACCTACGCCGAGCTGAACGACCGGGCCAATCGCCTGGCTCGTCATCTGGTCGGCCTGGGCATACAGCCGGGCGACAGCGTGGCGCTGGGGCTGGCGCGTTCGATCGAGCTGCTGGTCAGCCAACTGGCGGTGCTCAAATGCGCTGCCGTCTACGTGCCGCTGGATGTCAGCGCGCCTTTGGAACGCCAACAGTTCATGGTCGAGGACAGCGGGGCGAAGGTGCTGCTGACCCTGGCTGGCATGGACGTGTCTGAAGGCAGGCTGCGTGTCGACCTGGACACCGTGGCGCTGGAGGACGCGTGCACGAACCTCGACCTGACCCAGAGCGCCGAATCCGTCGCCTATATCATGTACACCTCGGGCTCTACCGGCACACCGAAGGGTGTGCTGGTGCCGCATCGGGCGATCAACCGCCTGGTGATCAACAACGGCTACGCGGATTTCAACGCCCGGGATCGGGTGGCGTTTGCCTCCAATCCGGCCTTCGATGCCAGCACCCTGGATGTCTGGGCGCCGTTGCTCAATGGCGGTTGCGTGGTGGTGGTCGAGCAGGAGGTGCTGCTGGACCAGGCGCGCTTTGCCGCGCTGTTGACCGAGCAGTCGGTCAGCGTGCTGTGGATGACTGCCGGGCTGTTCCACCAGTACGCCGACGGCATGCTGCCGGTGTTCAAACAACTGCGCTACCTGATCGTGGGTGGTGATGTGCTGGATCCGGCGGTGATCGGTCGCGTCCTGAAAGATGGCGCACCGCAGCATCTGCTCAACGGCTATGGCCCGACGGAAGCGACCACGTTCACCACCACGCACGAAATCCGCACCGTGGGCGAGGGGGGGATTCCGATTGGTCGTCCGATCGGCAACACCCGCGTCTACGTGCTGGATGCGAATCAGCAACCGGTGCCGGTGGGTGTGGCGGGCGAGTTGTACATCGGTGGCGACGGTGTAGCCCTTGGTTACCTGAACCGCCCCGAGCTGACCGCCGAGAAGTTCGTCGCCGACCCGTTCAGCGCCGATCCGGCGGCCTTGCTCTACCGCACTGGCGACCTGGCGCGCTGGCGTGCCGATGGCGCCGTGGATTACCTGGGGCGTAACGACGACCAGGTGAAGATCCGTGGTTTCCGCATCGAACTGGGCGAGATCGAAGCCCGGTTGGGCCAATGTGCCGGGGTGAAAGATGCCGTGGTACTGGCACGCCAGGACGACAACGGACCCAAACGCCTGGTGGGTTATGTGATCCCTGAAGAGGGGGCCACGGTGTCGGTGCACGACCTGCGCAGCCAACTGGCGAGCACGCTGGCCGAGTACATGGTCCCCAGCGCCTTCGTCGTGTTGCCATCCTTCCCGCTGACCGCCAACGGCAAGCTGGACCGTCGCGCACTGCCGGCACCGGACGCCGAGGCCTACGCCAGCCGCGAATACGAAGCCCCGCAGGGCGAAGTGGAACAGACCCTGGCCCGGCTCTGGGCCGAGGTGCTCAAGGTCGAGCAGGTGGGTCGTCACGACCACTTCTTCGAACTGGGCGGCCACTCGCTGCTGGCGGTGACCCTGATCGAACGCATGCGCCAGGTTGGTTTGAGCGCCGACGTGCGGGTGCTGTTCAGCCAGCCGACCCTGGCGGCACTGGCGGCCGCCATCGGCAGTGGCAAGGAGATTACGGTTCCCGAAAACCTGATTGCGGCCGACTGTGAACGGATCACGCCGGCCATGCTCACGTTGATGGCGCTTGAACAGGAGACCATCGACCGGATCGTCGCGACGGTGCCGGGCGGTGCGCGCAACGTACAGGACATCTACCCGCTGGCGCCGTTGCAGGAAGGCATCCTCTATCATCACCTGGCCGCCGAACAGGGCGATCCCTATGTGCTGAAGATGCTCTTCGATCTGAAGCGTCGTGACCGGCTGACAGCCTTCGTCGACGCACTTCAACATGTCATCGACCGCCACGACATCCTGCGCACCAGTGTGGTGTGGCAAGGATTCGACACACCGGTACAGGTGGTCTGGCGTCAAGCGCAGTTGATGGTGGAAGAGGTGGTACTGGCAGACGCCGCGGGGGATATCGCGACGCAGTTGCAGGACCGCTTCGATCCACGGCATTACCGTCTCGATATCACCCGGGCCCCCATGCTACGTCTGGCTTTCGCGCAAGATGCGGTCAATGGGCGTTGGGTCGCGGTATTGCTGTTCCATCACATGGCGCTGGATCACACCGCCATGGAGGTGGTTCAGCACGAAATGCAGGCGCATCTGCTGGGTGAGGCCGTTCCACTGGCGGCGGTGCCGTATCGCAACTATGTGGCGCAGGCCCGTCTGGGTGTGAGCGAGCAGGAGCATGAAGGGTTCTTCCGCGAGATGCTCGGCGATGTCGACGAACCGACCTTGCCGTTCGGTGTGCGGGAAGTACAGGGCGACGGAGGGGATATCGAGCAAGCCCGCCGGCCGGTCGACGGGGCGTTGAGCCTGCGCCTGAGGGCCCAGGCCCGTCAGTTGGGCGTCAGTGCCGCCAGCCTGGTTCACCTGGCCTGGGCACAGTGGCTGGGTCGTGTGTCCGGCAAGGACGACGTGGTATTCGGCACCGTGCTGATGGGCCGGATGCAAGGCGGCGACGGTGCCGACCGGGCGCTGGGCATGTTCATCAACACCTTGCCGTTGCGCGTGGAGGTGGGTACCCAGGGTGTGCGTGAGGGGGTGAAAGCCACCCACGCCCGGCTGACCGGCCTGTTGGGGCATGAGCACGCGTCCCTGGCCCTGGCCCAGCGTTGCAGCGGCGTGGTCGCACCGATGCCGCTGTTCAGTGCCTTGCTCAACTATCGCCATAGCGCTGGCCTGGCGAGTTCGAGCCAGGCGCTGGCCGGCTGGGAGGGCATCGAGACCCTGAGCAATGAAGAGCGCACCAACTATCCACTGACCTTGTCGGTGGACGATCTGGGCGAAGGTTTCCACCTGAGCGCGCTGGCGGTGCCGCAGATCGGCGCGCAGCGGGTGTGTGATTCCATGCATATTGCCCTGGAAAACCTGGTGGAATCCCTGGAGCAGGCGCCGTCGACGCTGTTGAACAGGCTGTCTATTCTCTCGCCTGCCGAGCATCGGCAGGTGGTGACGGGTTTCAACACGACCGGGCGTTCTTATCCGCAGGACCAGACGGTCAGCGGCCTGTTCGAAGTTCAAGCCGAGGTCCGTCCCCATGCCATCGCCGTGGTACAGGATGGGCAGTGCCTGACATACAGCGAGCTCAATGCCAGGGCCAATGGTCTGGCCCGTCATCTGGTCGGCCTGGGCGTACAGCCGGGCGACAGCGTGGCGCTGGGGCTGGCGCGTTCGATCGAGCTGCTGGTCAGCCAACTGGCGGTGCTCAAATGCGCTGCCGTCTACGTGCCGCTGGATGTCAGCGCGCCTTTGGAACGCCAACAGTTCATGGTCGAAGACAGCGGGGCGAAGGTTCTGCTGACCCTGGCTGGCATGGACGTGCCTGAAGGCAGGCTGCGTGTCGACCTGGACACCGTGGCGCTGGACGGAATCTTTGATGACCTGAACCTGATGCAGAGCGCCGAATCCGTCGCCTATATCATGTACACCTCGGGCTCTACCGGCACACCGAAGGGTGTGCTGGTGCCGCATCGGGCGATCAACCGCCTGGTGATCAACAACGGCTACGCGGATTTCAACGCCCGGGATCGGGTGGCGTTTGCCTCCAATCCGGCCTTCGATGCCAGCACCCTGGACGTTTGGGCGCCACTGCTCAACGGCGGTTGCGTGGTGGTGGTCGATCAGGACGTGCTGCTGTCCCGGGAACATTTTGCCGCGCTGTTGACCGAGCAGTCGGTCAGCGTGCTGTGGATGACTGCCGGGCTGTTCCACCAGTACGCCGACGGCATGCTGCCGGTGTTCAAGCAACTGCGCTACCTGATCGTGGGGGGCGACGTGCTGGATCCGGCGGTGATCGGTCGCGTCCTGAAAGACGGTGCGCCGCAGCATCTGCTCAACGGCTATGGCCCGACCGAAGCCACGACATTCACGACCACCTATGAAATTCAAACCGTGGGCGAGGGCGGTATCCCGATTGGTCATCCGATTGGCAACACCCGCGTCTACGTGCTGGATGCGAATCAGCAACCCGTGCCGGTGGGTGTGGCGGGCGAGTTGTACATCGGTGGCGACGGTGTAGCCCTTGGTTACCTGAACCGCCCCGAGCTGACCGCCGAGAAGTTCGTCGCCGACCCGTTCAGCGCCGATCCGGCGGCCTTGCTCTACCGCACCGGCGACCTGGCGCGCTGGCGTGCCGACGGCGCCGTGGATTATCTGGGGCGTAACGACGACCAGGTGAAGATCCGTGGTTTCCGCATCGAACTGGGCGAGATCGAAGCCCGGTTGGGCCAATGCGCCGGGGTGAAAGACGCCGTGGTACTGGCGCGCCAGGACGACAACGGACCCAAACGCCTGGTGGGTTATGTGATTCCGGAAGCGAACATCACCCTGTCGGTACACGACCTGCGCAGCCAACTGGCGAGCACGCTGGCCGAGTACATGGTCCCCAGCGCCTTCGTCGTGCTGCCATCCTTCCCATTGACCGCCAACGGCAAGCTGGACCGCCGTGCCTTGCCGGCGCCGGACGCGGACGCCTACGCCAGCCGCGAATACGAAGCCCCGCAGGGCGAAGTGGAACAGACCCTGGCCCGGCTCTGGGCCGAGGTGCTCAAGGTCGAACAGGTGGGTCGTCACGACCACTTCTTCGAACTGGGCGGTCACTCGCTGCTGGCGGTGACCCTGATCGAACGCATGCGCCAGGCCGGCCTGAGTGCCGACGTGCGGGTGCTGTTCAGTCAGCCGACCCTGGCGGCACTGGCGGCCGCCATCGGCAGCGGCAAGGAAATCAGCGTGCCGGAAAACCGCATCCCGGCCGAGTGCGAGCACATCACACCCGAGCTGCTGCCTCTGGTCGATCTGACCCAGGACACGATCGATCGCCTGGTATCGACGGTGCCGGGCGGTGCGCGCAACGTACAGGACATCTACCCGCTGGCGCCGTTGCAGGAAGGCATCCTTTACCACCACCTGGCCGCCGAACAGGGCGACCCCTACGTGCTCCAGTCGCAGTTCGCCTTCGACAGCCTCGAACGCTTCGAGGCATTCGTCGGGGCGTTGCAGGTGGTGATCGACCGTCACGACATCCTGCGCACCAGCGTGGCCTGGGAAGGCCTGGACGAACCGCTGCAGTTGGTCTGGCGCCACGCGAAGCTGGAGCCACAGTGCTTCGAAGCCGACGCCATGGCCGGTGACGTCGCCACGCAACTGGCGAGCCGCTTCGATGCGCGCCACTACCGCCTGGACCTGCGCCATGCGCCGATGCTGCAACTGGTCTACAGCCGCGACGAAGCCCAGGACCGCTGGGTGGCGATCCTGCTGTTCCATCACATGGCGCTGGACCATACGGCCTTGGAGGTCGTGCAACAGGAAATGCAGGCGCACCTGATGGGCGAGGCCGGACAACTGGCCGATCCGGTGCCGTATCGCAACTATGTGGCCCAGGTACGACTGGGGACGAGCGAGGCGGAACACGAAGCATTTTTCCGCCAGATGCTCGGCGGGATCGATGAGCCGACGCTGCCGTTCGGACTGGCACAGGTCCAGGGTGACGGGCGTGGCATCGAAGAAGTGACGGTGGCCGTCGATGAGGCGTTGAGCCTGGGGCTGCGCAGTCAGGCCCGGCGCCTGGGCGTGAGTGCCGCGAGCCTGATTCACTTGGCATGGGGCCGGGTCATGGCCCTGGCATCCGGTCAGGAGAACGTGGTGTTCGGCACGGTCCTGTTAGGCCGGATGCAGGGTGGCGACGGCGCTGATCGGGCGCTGGGGATGTTCATCAACACCTTGCCGATATGCGTTTCGGTGGGCGAGCAAAGTGTGCGTGATGCAGTGAAGATGACCCACGCACGGCTGACCGCAATGCTGGCCCATGAGCATGCCTCCCTGGCCCTGGCCCAACGCTGCAGCAGCGTGGCGTCGCCGACACCACTGTTCAGTGCGTTGCTCAATTACCGGCACAGCTCGATCGAGATGACAGATGCGTTGTTGTCGGCCTGGAACGGCATGCAAATGCTGTCCAGCGAAGAACGTACCAACTACCCGCTGACAATGAACGTCGATGACCTCGGCGACGGTTTCAGCCTGACGGCACTGGTCGAAGCGCGGATCGGGGCGCAACGCATCTGTGACTACATGCACATGGCGCTGCGCAGTCTCTTCGATGCACTGGAACATGCACCGCACCAGCCGGTGCAAAGCCTGGCGGTGTTACCGCCGACGGAGCGTTGCCAGTTGCTGGAAACCTGGAATGCCTCGCCGCAGACGTACGCCCATGACACGCTGATCCACGGGCAATTCGAAGCCCGCGCCGTGGCTCAGCCCGACGCAGTGGCGGTGGTATTTGAGGACCGCGCACTGTCCTACGGTGAACTCAACGCCCGGGCCAACCAGCTTGCTCATCGCCTGTTGTCACTGGGCATTCGCCCGGATGACCGGGTGGCGATCTGTGTCGAGCGCGGCCTGGACATGATTGTCGGTCTGTTGGGTATTCTCAAGGCCGGTGCCGGTTATGTACCGCTGGACCCGGCCTATCCCCTGGAGCGTCTGGCCTTCATGATCGAGGACAGCGCCCCGGTGGCAATCGTCGTGCACACCGCGACCCAAACGCTGCTGGTCGACGAATCGGTGCGGCTGATTGACCTCGACCATTGCGGATTGGCCAGTCAATCCGTGGAGAATCCGACGGTGTCGGGATTGACGTCGCAGCACTTGGCGTACGTGATCTACACCTCCGGCTCCACCGGTTTGCCCAAGGGTGTAATGGTCGAGCACCGCAACGTGGCCCGGCTGTTCTCGGCCACCCAGCCGTGGTTCGATTTCGGCCCGCAGGACGTCTGGGCGCTGTTCCATTCCTTCGCCTTCGACTTCTCGGTCTGGGAAATCTGGGGCGCGCTGACCCATGGCGGCCGCTTGTTGGTGGTGCCGCAGTTGGTCAGCCGTTCGCCGCAGGACTGCTACGCACTGCTGTGCAAGGCGGGCGTCACGGTGCTGAACCAGACCCCAAGCGCATTCCGCCAGTTGATCGCGGCCCAGGGCGAAAGCGACCTGGGCCACAGCCTGCGCCAGGTGATCTTCGGCGGCGAAGCGCTGGAAACCGGCATTCTCAAGCCGTGGTACGCCCGTGAGATCAATGCCCAGACGCAGTTGGTCAACATGTACGGCATCACCGAAACCACCGTGCACGTGACCTACCGTGCACTGTGTGCGACGGACGCCCAACTGACCGGTGTCAGCCCCATCGGCAAACGCATCCCCGACTTGCAGTTGTATGTGCTTGACGCACAACACGAACCCGTACCGGTCGGTGTGGTCGGTGAAATGTACGTCGGTGGTGCAGGTGTGAGTCGCGGTTACCTGAACCGCGCCGAGCTGACCGCCGAGCGTTTCCTGGATAACCCGTTCAGCCATGAGCCGAACGCCCGCATGTACAAGACCGGCGACCTGGGTCGCTGGCTGGCGGACGGCAGCATCGAATACCTGGGGCGTAACGACGACCAGGTGAAGATCCGTGGTTTCCGTATCGAACTGGGCGAGATCGAGGCCGCGCTGGCGGCTTGCGAAGGGGTCAGAGAGGCGGTGGTCATCGCCCGTGAGGACGCGCCGGGCGACAAGCGCCTGGTGGCTTATGTCATTGCCAGGGAAGACGCGCAGCCAGCGGCTGCCGAGCTGCGCACGCAGTTGCTGGGCTCGCTGGCGGACTACATGGTGCCGAGTGCCTTCGTGGTGCTCGAAGCCTTCCCGCTGACCACCAATGGCAAGCTGGATCGCAAGGCGTTGCCGGCACCGGATCAATCGGCGGTCGCAACGCGTGAATATGAGGCGCCACAAGGCGAGATCGAAGCCATCCTCGCCACGCTCTGGCGAGATTTGTTGGACCTTGAGCAGGTCGGACGCCACGACCACTTCTTCGAGCTGGGCGGTCATTCGCTGCTGGCGGTCAAGTTGATCGAGCGCATGCGCAACGCCGGGCTGAGTGCCGATGTGCGGGTGCTGTTCGGCCAACCGACCCTGGCGGCCCTGGCGGCGGCAGTGGGGGACGATTTGGAAGTCGTGGTGCCGGCCAATGGTATTGCGGACGGTTGCGCGCGCATTACCCCGGACATGCTGCCCCTGGTCGACCTGGACCAGGACGCCATCGACCATATCGTGGCAACAGTGCCGGGCGGTGTGGCCAATGTGCAGGACATCTACCCGTTGGCGCCATTGCAGGAGGGGATCGTTTACCACCACCTCGCCGCAGAGCAGGGTGACCCCTACCTTCAATACATGATGTTCGCGTTCGACAGCGCCACGCGCCTGGACGGGTTTGTCCAGGCGTTCCAGGCGGTCATTGCCCGGCATGACATCCTGCGTACGGGTGTGCTCTGGGAAGGTCTGGCCGAGCCTGTCCAGGTGGTCTGGCGTGAGGCACGGCTGGATGTGGAGTCGGTGCAGCTGGACCCGGCAGCCGGGGATATTGCCGGACAATTGCATCAACGTTTCGACCCGCGGCACTACCGCCTGGACATTCGCCAGGCACCGCTGATGCGGCTGGCCTATGCGCGGGATCCGGACAATCAGCGCTGGGTCGGTATCCTGCTGTTCCATCACTTGGTGGACGATGCCACGTCCCTGGCGGTACTGGCGGCCGAAATCGAGGCGTACATGCTCGGCCAGGCGCAGCGCCTGCCCGCGTCGGTGCCGTACCGCAACTACGTGGCGCAAGCCCGGTTGGGTGTCAATCGCGAAGCCCACGAAGGGTTCTTCCGCGAGATGCTCGGCGATGTCGACGAGCCAACGCTGCCCTTCGGCTTGCTGGATGTGCAAGGTGACGGCAGTGCAATCGAGGAAGTGCGCCAGGACGTCGCGCTCGACCTGAGCCGCCGCGTGCGTAGCCAGGCCCGTCAGCTCGGGGTGAGCGCGGCGAGCTTGTATCACCTGGCCTGGGCGCAGGTGCTGGGCGTGGTGTCGGGCAAGGAGGACGTGGTATTCGGCACGGTGCTGGTGGGCCGGATGCAGGGCGGCGAGGGTGCCGACCGGGCGTTGGGCATGTTCATCAATACCCTGCCGTTGCGGGTCCGACTGGGGCAGACCAGCGTTCGTGACGGCGTGAAGGCGACCCATGGAAGCCTGACGGCCTTGCTGGCCCACGAGCATGCCGCGCTTGCGCTGGCGCAACGTTGCAGCGGCGTGGAAGCGCCAATGCCGCTGTTCAGTGCCTTGCTCAACTACCGTCACACCGCGACGACCGCTTCGGCGCAGACATTGGCAGCCTGGGACGGTATCGAGCTGCTGGGCGGCGAGGAACGGACCAACTACCCGCTGACCTTGTCGGTGGACGACCAGGGCGATGCCTTCAGCTTCAGCATCATGACTGCGGCGCGGATCGGCGCGCAGCGCCTGTGCGGTTATGTCCACCAGGCGTTGCATCACCTGGTGGGGATGCTCGAACAGACACCCGAGGCACTCCTGCACCAGTTGTCGATCCTGCCAGCAAGCGAGCATGAGCAGTTGCTCGAAGGGTTCAACGCCACGCAGGTCGACTATCCGCTGGAGCAGACCATTCACAGCCTGTTCGAAGCCCAGGCGTGGCGTACGCCGGATGCGCTGGCCGTGCTGCACGGCGAGCAGGGCCTGAGCTACCGTGAATTGAACGAGCGGGCCAACCGGTTGGCGCATTATCTGCGCGGACGGGGTGTGACGCCGGATTCGCGGGTGGCGATCTGTGTCGAGCGGAGCCTGGACATGGTGGTGGGGCTGCTGGCGATACTCAAGGCGGGCGGTGCCTATGTGCCGCTGGATCCCGCCTATCCGCTGGACCGCATTGCCTACATGCTCGAAGACAGCGCACCGCTGGCAATCATCGCGCAGACCGGTACGTGCGGGTTGCTGGCTGGCTCTTCGGTGCCGGTCATCGATCTGGACAGCGACGCCTGGCGGCACCTGTCCAGCGCCAACCCACCTGCGCAAGGCCTGACGTCGGCACATCTGGCCTACGTCCTCTACACCTCGGGGTCGACCGGAAAGCCCAAAGGTGTGATGGTCGAGCACCGCAGTGTGGTCAACCTGTTGTGTGCCATGGGCGATACCCTGGGCATGACGTCGTCCGATCGGATGCTGGCGCTGACGACTCTGGGTTTCGACATTGCCGGCCTGGAGTTGTACCTGCCGCTGCTGCGTGGCGCGAGCATGGTTGTGGCCACTCGCGACCAAGGGCGCGACGGTCAATCACTGGCGCACTTGATCGCGGCCAGTGGTGTCACCGTTGCCCAGGCCACCCCGGCGAGCTGGCGCATGCTGCTTGAATCCGGCTGGCAGGGCGCGTCGGGGCTGACCGCGTTGTGCGGGGGCGAAGCGCTGCCCGCCGACCTTGCGGCGCGCGTGGCGGCCCGGGTCAAGACGCTGTTCAACGTCTATGGGCCGACCGAAACGACGATCTGGTCCTCGTCGACGCGGGTCAGTGGCCAGGAAGCGAGCGACAGTTCGGTCAGTATCGGCCGGCCGATCGCCAACACCCGGTTCTACCTGCTCGACAGCCATCGCCATCCCGTTCCGGTCGGGGTGGCCGGGGAACTCTACATTGGCGGTACCGGTGTGGCTCGGGGCTACCTGAATCGCGATGACCTGACGGCCGAACGCTTCCTCAGTGATCCGTTCAATGCTGCGCCCGACGCCCGGATGTACAAGACCGGAGACCTGGGCCGCTACCTCCCGGACGGCAACATCGAATATCTGGGGCGCAATGACGATCAGGTGAAGCTGCGTGGCTTCCGGATCGAATTGGGCGAGATCGAAGCCAGGCTCGCCCAGCACGCGGCCGTGAAGGAAGCCGTGGCGCTGGTGCGCGAAGACGCACCGGGGGAAAAACGCCTGGTCGCCTATTTCACTGGTTATTGGCCAGATGAAACGGTCGACATCGAGGACCTGCGGATACACCTGCAAACCCTGCTGCCGGCCTACATGGTGCCTACGGCCTATGTGTATCTCGACGCCTTGCCGCTGACCCCTAACGGCAAGCTCGACCGCAAGGTCCTGCCGGTGCCGGATCTGGCCTGCGTCATTACCCGTGGTTACGAAGCGCCCGTGGGCGAGACCGAAATCACCCTGGCGCAACTGTGGGCCGAGGTGCTGAACGTGGAGCGCGTCGGTCGTCACGATCACTTCTTTGAACTGGGCGGGCATTCCCTGCTGGCCGTCAGCCTGATGGAGCGGATGCGCCAGGAAGGTATGGAAGCGGATGTGCGCGCGCTGTTCGAGCAACCCACGCTCGCGGCGTACGCGGCAATGACAGAAAAAATGGAGATTGTCCTGTGAGTGTGATCGAACTGTTGGCGACCCTGAAAGAAAAAGACGTTCAGCTTTCCATCAAGGGCGATCAGCTCGTGGTCCGAGGCCGCAAGCAGTCATTGAGCGAGCCTGCGGTCCTGGCGTTGTTGCGCGAGCACAAAGCCACATTGATCGATCTGATCAAGACCGGGCAGTACGATGCGGCCAATGCCGGCGAGCCGGAGGTACCCGCCAACCTTATCCCCGAGGGTTGCGCATGCATCACACCGCAGATGTTGCCGTTGGTGACGCTGGACCAGCCGGCCATTGATCGTATCGTCGCCACCGTGCCGGGCGGGGCGGCCAACGTCCAGGATATTTACCCCTTGGCACCGTTGCAGGAAGGCATCCTGTATCACCACCTGAGCGCCGCCCAAGGCGACACCTATGTCCTGCAGGCGCGATTCGCCTTTAGCCATCGTGAGCGCCTGACGGATTTTATCGATGCCCTGCAGAGCGTGATCGATCGGCACGATATCCTGCGCACGGCCATCGTCCTCGAAGGCCTGGCGGAGCCGGTCCAGGTGGTCTGGCGGCGGGCCCGGCTGGGTGTGGAGGATGTCAGTGCCGAGCTCGCCGTGGGCGACGTCATGACGCAACTGCAGGCGCGATTCGATCCCAGGCACCATCGACTGGACATCAGCCAGGCGCCGCTATTGCTGATGGTCTGCGCCCACGACCCGGTCAATCAGCGCTGGGTCGCCATGCTGCTGTTCCATCACATGGTCCTGGACCATGCGGGACTGGCAGTGGTGCAGCACGAAATGCAGGCCTGGCTGACAGGGCAGGGCGATCAGTTGGGCCCCGCCGGCCGTTACCGCAACTATGTAGCACGCACACGACAGGCCAGTCAGCGTCAGGCCGATGAGGCGTTTTTCAGCAAGATGCTGGGCGATGTCGACGAACCGACCTTGCCTTTCGGGCAGCAGGATGTGCTGGGCGACGGCAGTGACGTCGAAGAGCATCACCTGGCGGTGATGCCGGCGCTCGGCCTTCGCCTGCGTGGACAAGCCCGTCAGTTGGGCGTCGGCGCGGCGAGCATCATCCACCTTGCCTGGGCCCAGGTACTGGGCGCCGTATCCGGTCGTGAAGACGTGGTATTCGGTACTGTGATGCTGGGGCGCATGCAGGCTGGTGAAAGCATGAGCCGCTCCCTGGGCATGTTCATCAATACCTTGCCGCTGCGGGTGGATGTGGGCGCCCAGGACGTTCTCGACGGGGTGAAAAACACCCACCGCTGGCTGAGCGCGTTGCTCGGTCACGAATACGCGTCCTTGGCCCTGGCGCAGCGTTGCAGCGGCGTGGCCGCACCGGCGCCGCTTTTCAGCGCATTGCTCAATTACCGCCACAGCGCTGGCGCGGCGACCCAGGTGCTGCCGGCGCAAGCCCTTCTCGCCTGGGAGGGGATCGAGAACTTGAGTGCGCAAGAGCGCACCAATTATCCGCTGGTGCTGTCGGTGGATGATTTTTCCGACGCGTTTGCCCTGACAGTGCAAGCCACCCCCGGAATCGATGCGCAACGTATCTGCGAGTACATGCACGCCGCCATCGAGGGCTTGGTCACGGCATTGGAGAATGCCCCCCAAACGCGGATCAACAGTCTGTCGATCTTGCCGCCGACCGAGCGCCAACGCGTGTTGCAAGCGTTCAACGACACAGACCGCGACTATCCGCGGGAACAGTTGATCCATGCCTTGTTCGAGGCCCGGGTCGAGGCCAGCCCGGATGCACTGGCGGCGGTGCAACCAGGGCAGACCCTGACGTATCGGGAGCTGAACACAAAGGCCGACGCCCTGGCGGGGCATCTGCTCGGCCTTGGCGTCCAGCCGGGGGACACCGTGGCGATCCTGCTGCCACGCTCCCTTGACCTGCTGATCAGCCAGTTGGCGATTCTCAAGTGCGCGGCGCTCTACCTGCCGCTGGACATCAACGCCCCTGCCGAGCGTCAGCAGTACATGCTCCAGGACAGCGGCGCGGTGTGGGTGTTGACCCACGCCGCCGAAGCCCTGGACGCAGGCGTGCGGCGGGTGGACCTGGACACCCTCGACCTGCCTGGACAGCCAGCCTTTGACAGGCCGCCGGCGTTCTCGAGCGAAGCCGTGGCCTACATCATGTACACCTCAGGCTCCACCGGCACGCCAAAGGGGGTGCTGGTGCCGCACCGGGCCATCAGCCGGCTGGTGCTCAACAACGGCTATGCCAATTTCAACGGGCAGGACCGCGTGGCCTTCGCCTCGAACCCGGCATTCGATGCCAGCACCCTCGAAGTCTGGGCACCATTGCTCAATGGCGGTTGCGTGGTGGTGGTCGAACAGGATGTCCTGCTGTCCCAGGCACGACTTGCCGGATGGTTGGCTGAACAATCGGTGAGCGTGTTGTGGCTCACCGCGGGCCTGTTCCATCAGTACGCGGCGGGCCTGATGCCGGTATTCAGGCAACTGCGCTACCTGATTGTCGGCGGCGACGTGCTCGATCCGGCCGTTATCGCTCGGGTCTTGAAGGAAGGCGCGCCGCAACACCTGCTCAACGGCTACGGCCCGACGGAGGCGACAACCTTTTCCACCACGTACCGGATCGAGGCCGCCGGCGAGGGTAGCATTCCCATTGGTCGCCCCTTGGGCAATACGCGGGTCTACCTGCTGGATTCGCAGCGTCGACCCGTGCCCCATGGCGTGGCCGGTGAGCTGTACATCGGCGGCACCGGGGTCGCCAAAGGTTATCTGAACCGACCGGACCTGACCGCGGAAAAATTCCTGCCCGATCCGTTCAGCCAGCAGTCACAGGCCCTGATGTACCGCACCGGTGACCTGGGGCGGTTCCTGCCGGACGGCAATATCGAATACCTGGGGCGCAACGATGGCCAGGTGAAGATCCGTGGTTTCCGCATCGAGCCGGGAGAGATCGAGGCCTGGTTGACCCAACAGGGTACCGTGAAAGAAGCGGCGGTGCTGGTTCGCGAAGAGATGCCGGGAGAAAAGCGTCTGGTTGCCTATTTCACCCTGCACCGGCCCGATGACACAGTGGATATCAAGACACTGCGCGCTCACCTGCAAAGCCACCTGCCGGACTACATGGTGCCCGCCGCCTATGTACGGCTGGATACCTTGCCGTTGACGCCCAACGGCAAGCTCGACCGCAAGGCAATGCCGGTACCGGACCAGGCGTCGTTCCTGGCACGCGGTTATGAGGCACCCGTGGGTGAGACCGAAATCGTCCTCGCCAGGTTATGGACCCAGGTGCTCAATGTCGAACGCGTCGGGCGTCATGATCATTTCTTTGAGCTGGGCGGTCACTCGCTGCTGGCTGTCAAGCTGATCGAGCAGATGCGCCAGGTTGGCCTGAGCGCCGACGTGCGTGTGCTGTTTGGCCAACCGACCCTGGCGGCTCTGGCCGCGGCGGTGGGCGGCGGCAAGGAAATCCGTGTGCCGGCTAACGCCATCACCGCCGGCTGCGAGCGGATCACCCCGGACCTGCTGCCGCTGGCCACGCTGGACCAGGCGGCCATCGACCGCATTGTCGCCACGGTGCCGGGCGGCGTGACCAACGTGCAGGACATCTACCCGCTGGCGCCGCTGCAGGAGGGTATTCTCTACCACCACATCTCGGCGCAGCAGGGTGACCCCTACGTGCTCCAGGCGCTGTTCGCCTTCCACAGCAAGGCGCGTCTCGAGGCGTTCGCACAAGCCTTGCAGGGGGTCGTCGATCGCCACGATATCCTGCGCACCGCGGTGTTGTGGGAAGGGCTGGAGCAGCCGATGCAGGTGGTCTGGCGCCAGGCGCCGCTGAGCGTCGAAGCGCTGACCCTGGAAGACGCCACCGATGACGCGGTGACCCGGCTGCACACACGTTTCGATTCCCGCCATCACCGTCTCGATATCCGCCAGGCCCCGCTGATGTGCCTGCGGTTCGCCCATGAGCCGGCCAATCAACGCTGGGTAGCGATGCTGCTGTTCCATCACATTGCCCTGGACCATACGGCGCTGGAAGTGGTGCAGCAGGAAATGCAGATGCACCTGCTCGGCCAACAGGACCAACTGGCCGCGGCCATGCCGTACCGCAACTATGTGGCGCAGGCACGCCTGGGTGTCAGCCAGGAAGAGCACGAAGCATTCTTCCGCGAAATGCTTGGCGATGTCGACGAACCGACGTTACCGCTGGGTTTGCAACAGGTCCAGGGTGACGGCAGTGGTATCGAAGAAGCCAGGCTCGATCTTGACGCCGACCTGAGTCGACGCTTGCGGGCCCACGCGCGTCAGCTGGGCGTAAGTGCCGCCAGCCTGCATCACTTGGCGTGGGCGCAGGTGCTCGGGCGGTTGTCAGGGCGCGAGGACGTGGTCTTCGGCACCGTGCTGATGGGCCGGATGCAGGGCGGCGAGGGCTCCGACCGCGCCCTGGGGATGTTCATCAATACCTTGCCGTTGCGAGTGAAACTCGATGAGCAAAGCGTGCAGGCCGGGATCACCGCTACCCATGAGCGACTGAGTGCGTTGCTCGTCCACGAACATGCCTCGCTGGCCCTGGCGCAACGTTGCAGCCGGGTGACGGCCCCGGCCCCGTTGTTCAGTGCGCTGCTGAACTACCGGCACAGCGCCAGTGCTGGCGTCTCGGCCGAGGCCACGACGGCCTGGCAGGGTATCCAGACCCTGAGCAGTGAAGAGCGTTCGAACTATCCGCTGACCCTGTCGGTGGACGACCTGGGGGAGGGTTTCACACTTAGCGTCCTGGTGTTGCAAGGCGTGGGGGCGGCACGCATCTGCGGGTACATGCACACCGCGCTCGAAAGCCTGGTGCAGGCACTGGAGCAGTCCGCGCATACGCCGCTCAGCCGCGTGGAGGTCCTGCCACAGAGCGAACGCCAGCGGTTGTTGGTCGATTTCAACGCCACCCGACGCGCCTACCCCGAGGAGCAAACCGTGCTGGCGCTGTTCGAAGCCCGGGTCACCCAAGCCCCGGACGCGATTGCTGTCGCCCACGGGGCCCGGCAAATCAGCTACCAGACACTGAACGAGCAGGCGAACCGCCTGGCCCATTATCTGATCGAACTCGGCGTGCAGCCGGACGACTGTGTCGCGATCCTGCTGCCGCGCTCGATCGACTTGCTGGTCAGTCAGTTGGCAATCCTCAAGTGCGCGGCGGCCTATGTGCCACTGGACCGCAATGCGTCCCAGGAGCGCCAGCGCTTCATGCTCCAGGATTGCCGTGCGTCTTGCCTGCTGACCCTCAGCAGCGAGCCGGTGCCTGCGGGCGCGTGTCGCGTCGACCTGGACCGGCTGCAGGCACAGGGACCGGTTCACAACCCGGGGTTTGCGCAGTCCAGCGAGGCGATTGCCTACATCATGTACACCTCGGGCTCGACAGGGCAGCCCAAGGGCGTGCTGGTACCGCACCGGGCAATCAACCGGCTGGTCATCAACAACGGTTATGCCGATTTCAACGAGCACGACCGGATCGCCTTCGCCTCCAATCCGGCGTTCGATGCCAGCACCATGGACGTGTGGGGTGCGCTGCTCAACGGCGGGCAGGTGGTGGTGATCGACCATGAAACCCTGCTTGAGCCTGCATGTTTTGCCCAGGTATTGAAAACCTCGGGGGCCACCGTGCTGTTCGTGACCACGGCGATCTTCAACCAGTACGTGCAACTGATTCCGGAGGCCATCGGCGGTCTGCGCATCCTGTTGTGCGGTGGCGAACGCGCCGATGTGGCGTCTTTCCAGCGTTTGTTGCAGTTGGCGCCGACGCTGCGGCTGGTGCACTGCTATGGTCCGACCGAGACCACCACCTATGCCACGACCCTGGAGGTCAAGGCCGTGGCCGAGGATGCGCAGAGCGTGCCCATCGGCGGACCGATCTCCAACACCCAGGTGTACGTGCTCGATGCCCATCGACGACTGGTGCCCCAGGGGGTGGCCGGTGAAATCCATATCGGTGGCAAGGGCGTGGCGAAGGGATACCTGAACCGCCCGGAGCTGACCGCGGAAAAATTCATCGTCGATCCGTTCAGCCAGGAGCCCGGCGCGCTGCTGTACCGCACCGGCGACTTGGGTCGCTGGTTGCCGGAGGGCAGCCTGGAATGCCTGGGTCGCAATGATGACCAGGTGAAGATCCGCGGTTTCCGCATCGAACTGGGCGAGATCGAGGCGAAACTGGTCACCTGCGACGGTGTGCAGGATGCGGTGGTCATGGTGCGGGCCGATGAACCGGGCGAGAAGCGCCTGGTGGCCTACGTCGTAGCGCAGCCGCAGGTTACGCTGAGCGTGGCCGGGTTGCGCGAGCAACTGTCCGCGACCCTGGCCGAATACATGATCCCTGGGGCCTTTGTGATACTGCCGGCCTTGCCCCTGACGCTCAACGGCAAGGTAGACCGTAAGGCATTGCCCGCGCCGCAGGCCGAAGCCTACGCGAGCCAAGCCTATGAGGCGCCGCAGGGAGAAGTCGAGCGGACCCTGGCGGACCTGTGGGCCGAGTTGCTGAAGGTGGAGCGGGTCGGTCGCCACGATCATTTCTTCGAACTGGGCGGTCACTCGCTGCTGGCGATGAGGCTGATCGAGCGGATGCGTCAGGTCGGTCTGGCGGTGGATGTGCGGGTCTTGTTCGCCCAGCCGACGTTGCAGGCATTGGCCGCCGCGGTGGGCGGGCATCATGACGTCGTGGTGCCGGCCAATCTGATCGGCGACAGTTGCCAGCGGATCACGCCGGACCTGTTGCCCCTGGTTGTCCTGGATCAGGACGCCATCGACCGGATCGTGGCGAGCGTGCCGGGGGGCGCTGCCAATGTCCAGGACATCTACCCGCTGGCGCCCTTGCAGCAGGGCATTCTTTATCACCATCTAGCGGCCGAAGAGGGTGACCCGTACCTGCTCCAGTCGCAATTTTCCTTTGATCGTCGCGACCGTCTCGATGCATTCGCACAGGCGCTGCAGCAGGTCATTGACCGTCACGACATCCTGCGCACTTCAATCGCGTGGGAGGGGCTCGACGAGCCCGTGCAAATTGTCTGGCGCCAGGCACCTCTGGTGCTGGAGACGATCGAAGCGGATCCGCTGGCAGGGGATGTCGCCGGGCAACTGCATGAGCGCTTCGACGCCCGGCATTACCGGCTGGACCTGCACCATGCGCCCATGCTGCGCCTGGTTTGCGCCGAGGATGCGGTGAACCGGCGCTGGGTGGCCACGCTGCTGTTCCACCACACGATCCTGGACCACACCGCGCTGGAGACGCTGGTACACGAGATGCAGGCCTTCCTGCTGGACCGTGGCGGCGAGTTGGGCGGCGCGATGCAGTACCGCAACTACGTGGCGCTGGCCCGTCTGGGCATCAGCCAGCAAGCCCATGAGGCTTTCTTCCGTGACATGCTCGGCGACATCCTGGAGCCGACGCTGCCGTTCGGGCGACAGGATGTGCAGGGCGACGGCAACGGCGTGGAAGAGGTGAAGCGGGTGCTGGCGCCGGAGTTCTGCCGTCGCCTTCGAGGGCAGGCACGCCAATCGGGTGTGAGCGCGGCGAGTCTGATGCATCTGGCATGGGCGCAGGTACTGGGCCGCATCAGCGGTCGCGACGATGTGGTCTTCGGTACCGTTCTGTTGGGACGGATGCAAGGCGCGGAAGGGGCCGACCGTGCCTTGGGCATGTTCATCAATACGCTGCCCTTGCGAATAAGCCTGGGCGGGCAAACTGCACGCGAGGGCGTCAAGGCCGCGCACAAGCAGCTCACCGGGCTGCTGGGGCATGAGCACGCTCCGTTGGCGTTGGCCCAGCGCTGCAGCGGTGTGGCGCCCCCCACGCCGCTGTTCAGTGCCTTGCTCAACTATCGCCATAACGCCGTGACGGCAGCGGCCGGCGCAGAGTTGGCGTGGCAGGGCATCGATACCCTTGGTGGCGAGGAGCGTACCAATTACCCGCTCTCGCTGGCCGTGGACGACGAGGGTGAAGGTTTCAACCTGGTGGTGCAAGCGGCTTGCGGGATCGACGCGCAACGCGTCGTTGAGTACATGCACGTCTCGATCGAAAGCCTGGTCGACGCCCTGGAGCAGGCCGCGGATACACCGCTGTCCGCGCTGCCGGGCCTGCCTGCCGCCGAGCTTCGGCAGTTGCTGGAAACCTGGAATGACACCCGCGTGGCCTACCCGCTGGAACAGACCATTCATCAACTGTTCCAGGCCCGGGTCCAGGCCTTCCCCGACGCCGTGGCCGTGGTTTCCGGCGACCGGCAACTGAGTTACGTCGAACTGAACGGGCAGGCCAATCGGCTGGCTCATCACCTGCGGGTGCTGGGCGTTCGCCCGGATGATCGGGTGGCGATCTGTATGGAGCGCGGTCCGGACCTGCTGGTGGGGCTGCTAGGCATCCTGAAGGCAGGAGCGGCGTATGTGCCGTTGGACCCGGCTTATCCGAGCGATCGCCTGGCCTACATGCTGCAAGACAGCAAGCCGCTGGCGTTGCTGGTGCACACCGCGACCCGTGACCTGTTGACCCATGACGGGTTGACGACCCTTGACCTCGACGGTACTGCCTGGCGTGACCAGCCGACCTTCGATCTGACCGTTCCGGGGCTGACCTCGGCGCACCTGGCCTATGTGATCTACACCTCGGGATCGACCGGCAAGCCGAAGGGGGTCATGGTCGAGCACCACAGCGTGATCAACCTGCTGTGCGCGATGCGCGACACGCTGGGCATGACCGCTGCCGACCGGATGTTGGCGCTGACGACTTTGGGGTTCGACATCGCCGGCCTTGAGCTGTACCTGCCGCTCATCTGTGGTGCCCGGGTGGTATTGGCTTCCCGTGACCAAGGGCGCGACGGTCAGGCGCTTGCCGGGATGATTGCCTCCAATGGCATCACCTTCGCTCAGGCCACGCCGGCCAGTTGGCGCATGTTGCTCGAGTCGGGCTGGCAGGGGGCCCAGGGGCTGATCGCGCTGTGTGGTGGCGAAGCCTTGCCCGCTGAGCTTGCCCAGCGTGTGGCGCAGCGGGTCAAAACGTTGTTCAACGTTTACGGACCGACCGAAACCACGATCTGGTCATCGTTCATCCAGGTCGAGGCACGCGCGACGGATGGCAGCCAGGTCAGTATCGGCCGTCCTATTGCCAACACCCGGTTCTACCTGCTCGACGCTCATGGCAGGCCCGTGCCCGTCGGCGTCGCGGGTGAGATTCACATCGCGGGCGCCGGCGTCGCCCGGGGCTACATGAACCGCGACGACCTCACCTGCGAGCGTTTCCTGGCGGATCCATTCCGCCTCGAGGCCAATGCACGGATGTATCGCACCGGCGATATCGGCCGTTACTTGCCGGACGGTCGGATCGACTATCTGGGCCGCAACGACGGGCAGGTCAAGATCCGTGGCCTGCGCATCGAACTGGGCGAGATCGAAGCGGTGCTGGGTGCTTGCCCACAGGTGAGCGAGGCGGTGGTGATCGTGCGCGAAGACTCACCCGGCGAGAAGCGTCTGGTGGCGTACTACAGGGCCCAGGCCGATCAGGGTATAACGGCCGAAGCGCTGCGGGCCCTTATGCTGGAACAATTGCCTGACTACATGGTGCCCGTGGCGTACGTCCCGCTGGAGACAATGCCGCAGACCCCCAATGGCAAGCTGGATCGCAAGGCCCTGCCTGCGCCTGGCTCGGCTGCGATGGCGGTGAATCGCTATGAAGCACCGCGAGGGGATATCGAACCGGTGCTGGCGCAGATATGGCAGGCACTATTGGGTCTGGATCGGGTGGGTCGTCATGATCGGTTCTTTGAATTGGGTGGGCATTCGCTGCTGGCGATGCGGCTGATCGCCCAGGTACGTCAACGTTTGGGCGTGGAGTTGGCACTGGGCGAACTCTTTGATCATGGGCAATTGAGCGAGCTGGCGCAGGCCGTGGCCGGTTCGGGGCGCAGCACGCTGCAGCCCGTTGTGCCGGTGTCCCGCGATGAGCCGTTGCCGCTGTCCTTCGCACAGCAGCGCTTGCTGTTCCTGACACGGGTCGAGGGAGCCAGTTCGGCCTACCACCTTCCTGTGGGGCTGCGCCTGACGGGGGATCTGGACCGCAATGCGCTGCAGCGTGCGCTGGACCGGATCGTGGCGCGTCACGAAGCGTTGCGCACCACCTTCGTATTGCAAGCGGAACAACCGGCCCGGCAATGTATCGCGGCCGCGGACAGTGGCTTTGCCTTGCGCACCGTGGATCTGTCCGCCCACGCCGAGGCGCAGGCGCAATTGCATGCGCTGGTCGAGCAGGAGGGCGGCGAGCCTTTCGATCTCGAACACGGTCCGTTGATCCGTGGGCAACTGATTCGCCTGGCGGAGCGCGAGCATGTATTGCTGGTGACGATGCATCACATTGTCTCGGATGGCTGGTCGATGGGCGTCCTGACCCGGGAACTGGTCACCCTCTATGAAGCGTTCCGCCAGGGCCAGGACGACCCGCTGCCGGACCTGCCGGTGCAGTATGCGGACTATGCCGTCTGGCAACGCCGCTGGCTCAGTGGCGAGGTGCTCAAGCAGCAGGGCGCCTGGTGGCAAGCCGCGTTGGCCGATGCGCCGGCGCTGTTGACGCTGCCGGCCGACCGTCCTCGTCCGGCGCAGCAGAGTTATGCCGGTGCGAGCCTTCCGGTCGTCTTCGATGAAGCGCTGACAGCCGATCTCAAGGCGCTGAGCCAGCGCCACGGTACGACCTTGTACATGACGGTGCTGGCCGGTTGGGCGGCAGTGCTTGGCCGCCTCTCGGGGCAGGATACGATCGTCATCGGCTCGCCGACGGCCAACCGTCGGCGCGTGGAGGTCGAGGAACTGATCGGGTTCTTCGTCAACACCCTGGCCGTGCCCATCGATGTGTCGGGCCGACCGAGCGTGGAGACGTTGCTGCAACGGGTAAAAGCCCAGGCGTTGGGGGCCCAGGCCCATCAGGACCTGCCATTCGAACAGGTGGTCGAGCTGGTCAAGCCGGTGCGTAGCCTGTCCCATAGCGCGGTGTTCCAGGCCATGTTGTCCTGGCAGAACACCGAGAGCGTCGAACTGACACTGCGTGACCTGGTACTGGAAGGCCTGGCTTCCAGGAGACGCACGGCGAAATTCGATGTGTCCCTCGACCTTGGGGAGGCCGATGGGCGTATCCAGGGGGCATTGGAATATGCCACGGCGCTGTTCGACCAGACGACCATGGAGCGTTACCTCGGTTATCTGGAACGCATGTTGCGGGCGATGGTGGTGGATGCCCGCGTCGCCATCAGCGACATCGTGCTGCCGGACGATGCCGAACGTCGTCAGTTGGAATGCTTCAATGCCACTGACGCCGAGTATCCGTTGGAACAGACCATTCACGGGCTGTTCGAGGTCCAGGTGCAGCGCACGCCGGATGCGCTGGCGGTGCTGCATGGTGTTCAGCGCCTGAGCTATCGCGAGCTCAATGAACAAGCCAACCGATTGGCCCATTACCTGCATGGGCAAGGTGTGCGGCCGGATTCGCGGGTGGCGATCTGCGTCGAGCGTGGCCTCGACATGGTCGTGGGCTTGCTGGCGATCCTCAAGGCGGGCGGTGGTTACGTGCCGCTGGATCCGGCGTATCCGGCGGATCGGATTGCCTACATGCTGGAGGACAGTGCGCCGGCGGTGGTGCTGGCTCAGACGGCGACCCTTGGGTTGTTGGCCGATGCAATGATGCCGGTGATCGACCTCGGTAGCGGGCTCTGGCAGGACGAGTCCGTCTCGAATCCGCAGGTTGCCGAGCTAACCTCGTCGCACCTGGCCTACGTGATCTACACCTCCGGTTCCACCGGTTTGCCCAAGGGCGTGATGATCGAACACCGCAACACGGTGAATTTCCTGACCTGGGCCCATCGTTCGTTCGATGCCCAGACCCTGTCGAAAACCTTGTTCTCGACGTCGCTGAACTTCGACCTGGCCGTGTATGAATGCTTTGCGCCGTTGACGTCGGGCGGCAGCATCGAGGTGGTCACTAATGTGCTGGAACTGCAGCAGGGCGAGCACGACATCACCCTGATCAACACCGTGCCGTCGGCGCTCAAGGCGCTATTGGAATCCGGTGGTTTGAGCGATGGCGTCGATACTGTCAACGTGGCCGGTGAAGCCCTCAAGCGCAGCCTGGTGGAGGCGCTGTTCGAACAGACTTCGGTCAAGCGCCTGTGCAACCTCTATGGGCCTTCGGAAACCACGACCTATTCCAGTTGGGTGTCGATGGCTCGTGAAGACGGGTTTAGCGCCCACATCGGCAAGCCGGTCGCGAATACCCAGTTCTATCTGCTGGATGAACACAAGCAACCGATACCGCTGGGCGTGCCGGGTGAAATCTACATCGGCGGCGCAGGTGTCGCCCGTGGTTATCTCAATCGTGATGACCTGACGGCTGAACGTTTCCTCAAGGATCCGTTCAGCAGCGCCGCAAACGCCCGGATGTACAAGACCGGCGACCTCGGCCGTTATCTCCCGGATGGCAACATCGAATACCTGGGCCGTAACGACGACCAGGTGAAGATCCGTGGTTTCCGCATCGAACTGGGCGAGATCGAAGCCCGGCTTGCCCGACATGAATCGGTAAAAGAAGCCGTGGTGCTGGCCCGTGAAGACGTGCCTGGCGACAAGCGTCTGGTCGCGTATTTCACCCTGCATTCGCCAGGCCAGTCAGTGGGCGTAGGCCATCTGCGTGGGCATCTGCAAGCGCAGTTGCCGGAGTATATGGTGCCGGCGGCCTATGTGCGCCTCGACACCTTGCCGTTGACCCCCAACGGCAAGCTCGATCGCAACGCCTTGCCACTTCCCGACAGCGAGGCGTTCGCCGCTCATCTTTACGAAGCCCCCGTGGGTGACGTGGAAACGAAGCTTGCTTCGTTGTGGGCCGAGCTGCTGAAGGTCGAGCGCGTCGGCCGCCACGACCATTTCTTTGAACTGGGCGGGCACTCGTTGTTGGCTGTGGCGTTGATCGAACGCATGCGCAAGGAAGGCATGGAAGCCGATGTCCGTGTGCTATTCGGTCAACCGACGCTGGCGTCGGTGGCCGCGGCGGTGGGGCAGGTACAACGCATCGAAGTGCCCGAGACAAAGATACCGGCGCTCACGCGTCAACGACGCATCTGAGTCCGATGGGAGAGCGCCTGTCTGCCGGCATGACGCCATCGCGGGCAGGCTCGCTCCCACAGGATTGGCATCCGCCCGCTCGTTGCCGGGACTTGTCCCTGCTTCCCATGACAGACATGCCCTACCGAATGCTCTAATTTTTTTTGGCCTGTAAGGAGACGGATCTCCTTCGGTTGAACATGACGATATTCATTGCATTGGCCCGCACGCGGTGATCGGCCCGTCCACCGCCAATCCTCGCGTCCAGGCGACACGCCGTATTTGAAAACCACATTGATCGTCAACCACTCCGAACCAGAAAAGCAGGTCCTTCGATGCAATTCAGCGAACTGATGGCAGCGCTTTCCAAGCACCCGATTCGTCTCCAGCAGGATGGCGAAAACCTTGTGATCGAGGGCGATGACGAAGGGCTGGAGAGCACGGTTTGGGACAGTCTGGCCGTCCATAAGCATGAACTGCTGGCCCTGGTGGAGAGAAACGGTGGCGACTGGTTGAGCCCGGCGTTTCGCATCACACCGGACATGTTGCCGCTGGCGAGCCTGACTCAGGAGCAGATCGACCGGATCGTCGACGGCGTGCCCGGTGGTGCCGGCAATGTCCAGGACATCTATCCGCTGGCGCCATTGCAGGAAGGTATTTTCTACCATCACCTTGCCGCAGAACAGGGTGATCCCTATGTGTTGCAGACCTTGTTCGGAGCAGGCCAGCGGGCTCGCCTGGACGATTTTCTCCAGGCCTTGCAAGGCGTGATCGATCGCCATGACATCTTGCGCACCTCGGTGGTGTGGGAAGGGTTGGAGGAACCGATGCAAGTGGTCTGGCGCGAGGCCACTCTGGCGCTGGAAGAGCTGGTGCTTGATCCGGCCGAGGGCGATATCGAGTGGCAACTGCATCAGCGTTTCGATACCCGACACCACCGTCTGGACGTGGGTCGAGCGCCGTTGATGCGCCTGGTCTGTGCTGAAGACCGGGCTAACAACCGCTGGGTGGCGATTCTGTTGTTCCACCACATGGCGCTGGACCATGCAGCCCTGGAGCTGGTGCAGCACGAGATGCAGGCATTCCTGCTCGGCCGGGCCGATGACTTGCCTGAGCCGGTACCTTTTCGCAACTACGTGGCACAGGTGCGCCTGGGCATCAGCGCTGAAGCCCATGAAGGGTTCTTCCGCGATATGCTGGGCGATGTCGATGAGCCGACCCTGCCATTCGGCCTGCAAGAGGTGCAGGGCGCAGGGCCGGGCATCGAGGAAGCCACACTGACACTTGCCAGCAGCCTGAGTCTGGGCTTGAGGACCCAGGCGCGTCTGCTCGGCGTGAGTGCAGCGAGTCTGGTTCACCTGGCCTGGGCGCAGGTGCTGGGCCGTGTGTCGGGCCGGGACGATGTGGTGTTTGGCACCGTGCTGATGGGGCGGATGCAGGGCGGCGAAGGCGGCGACCGCGCCTTGGGCATGTTCATCAACACCTTGCCGCTGCGGGTGAGCATTGGCGGGCAGGATGTACGCGCCGGGGTCAAGGCGACCCATGCACGGTTGACCGCATTGCTCGGCCACGAGCATGCCTCCTTGGCCTTGGCCCAGCGTTGCAGCGGCGTGGCTGCACCCGCGCCGCTGTTCAGCGCCTTGCTCAACTACCGCCACACCGGCACCGCGACGTCGACCGAAGCGGTGTCTGCCTGGAACGGTATCCAGGTGCTCGGTGGCGAAGAGCGGACCAACTACCCGCTGATGCTCTCGGTGGACGATCTGGGCGAAGGCTTCAGCCTGACCGTCCAGGCGGTGAGCGGGATCGACGCGTCGCGGATCTGTGCCTATATGGAAACGGCGCTAGCAACTTTGGCCCAGGCGCTGGAGTGTGCGCCTGCGTCGTTGTTGGCCGATTTGCCGATTCTGCCCGCAGCGGAGCGCGAGCAACTGCTGGTGACGTTCAATGCCACTGACGCCGAGTGTCCGCTGGAACAGACCATTCACGGGCTGTTCGAGGAACAGGTGCAGCGCACGCCTGAGGCTGCTGCGGTGCTGCATGGCGGGCAGCGCCTGACTTATGCTGAATTGAACGAGCAGGCCAACCGTCTGGCGCATTACCTGCGTGGGCAGGGCGTGCGGCCGGATTCGCGGGTGGCGATCTGCGTCGAGCGTGGCCTCGACATGGTGATCGGCCTGCTGGCGATCCTCAAGGCGGGTGGCGGTTACGTGCCGCTGGATCCGGCGTATCCGGCGGATCGGATTGGCTACATGCTGGAGGACAGTGCGCCGGCGGTGGTGCTGGCTCAGACGGCGACCCTTGGGCTGTTGGCCGATGCAACGATGCCGGTAATCGATCTCGGTAGCGGGCTCTGGCAGGACGAGTCCGTCTCGAATCCGCAGGTGCCTGAGCTGACCTCGTCCCATCTGGCCTACGTGATCTACACCTCCGGTTCCACCGGTTTGCCCAAAGGCGTGATGATCGAACACCGCAACACAGTGAATTTCCTGACCTGGGCCCATCGTGCGTTCGATGCCCAGACCCTGTCGAAAACCTTGTTCTCGACCTCGCTGAACTTTGACCTGGCCGTGTACGAGTGCTTTGCACCGTTGACCAGCGGCGGCAGCATCGAGGTGGTCACTAATGTGCTGGAACTGCAGCAGGGCGAGCACGACATCACCCTGGTCAACACCGTGCCGTCGGCGCTCAAGGCGTTGCTGGAATCCGGTGGGCTGAGCGACGGCGTCGATACGGTCAATGTGGCCGGTGAAGCGCTCAAGCGCAGTCTCGTGGAAACACTGTTCGAACAGACTTCGGTCAAGCGCCTGTGCAACCTCTATGGTCCTTCGGAAACCACGACCTATTCCAGTTGGGTGTCCATGGCTCGTGAAGACGGATTTGCCGCGCACATCGGCAAGCCTGTGGCGAACACCCAGTTCTATCTGCTCGATGAGCACAAGCAACCGGTGCCGCTGGGCGTGCCGGGTGAAATCTACATCGGCGGTGCCGGGGTCGCTCGCGGTTATCTCAATCGTGATGATCTGACGGCTGAACGCTTCCTGGAAGATCCATTCAGGGCTGTTCCAAATGCCCGGATGTACAAAACCGGCGACCTGGGCCGCTACCTGCCCGATGGCAACATCGAATACCTGGGGCGCAACGACGACCAGGTGAAGATTCGTGGTTTCCGCATCGAACTGGGGGAAATCGAAGCCCGGCTTGCCCGGCATGAATCGGTAAAAGAAGCCGTGGTGCTGGCCCGCGAAGACGTACCCGGCGACAAGCGTCTGGTCGCCTATTTCACCCAGTCAGAAGCGGTGGACCTCGAAACCCTGCGCCGCCACCTGCAAGGGCAATTGCCGGAATACATGGTGCCCGTGGCCTACGTTCGCCTTGATGCCATGCCGTTGACCCCCAACGGCAAGCTCGACCGCAAGGCCCTGCCGGCCCCCGACCTGGATTCGGTCATCTCCCGCGGCTACGAAGCCCCCCGAGGTGAAGTTGAAACCACCCTGGCGCAGATCTGGCAGGACCTGCTCAAGGTCGAGCGCGTCGGCCGTCACGATCACTTCTTCGAACTCGGTGGCCACTCGCTGCTGGCCGTCAGCCTGATCGGGCGGATGCGCCAGGTCGGTCTGAACGCCGACGTGCGCGTGCTGTTCGGCCAGCCGACCTTGATGGCGCTGGCGGCAGCGGTGGGTAGCGGCAGCGAAATCCAGGTACCGGACAACGGCATCCTGCCGGGCTGCACGCGGATCACGCCGCCGATGCTGCCCCTGGTCCAGCTGGATCAGCAAACCATCGACCGCATCGTGGACACGGTGCCGGGCGGCGCGGGCAACGTGCAGGATATCTATCCGCTGGCGCCGCTGCAGGAAGGCATCTTCTTCCATCATCTTTCGGCCGAACAGGGCGATCTGTATGTCTTGCAGTCGCAGTTTGCCTTCGATCACCGCGAGCGGCTCGATGCGTTCGTCGAGGCGTTGCAGGGGGTGATCGATCGTCACGACATCCTGCGGACCAGTGTGGTCTGGGAAGGCTTGGAGTCGCCGGTGCAAGTGGTCTGGCGCGAGGCGAAGCTGCACGTTCAAGCGGTCGACCTCGATCCGGCCGCCGGGGATGCCGTGGCACAGTTGCAGCAGCGCTTCGACCCGCGACACCATCGCCTGGATGTCAGCCAGGCCCCCCTGATGCGCTTGGCCTATGGACAGGATGCCGCCAATCATCGATGGGTTGCGACGTTGTTGTTCCATCACATGGTACTCGACCACACGGCGCTGGAAGTGGTGCAGCACGAGATGCAGGCGCATCTGATGGGCGACGTCGGGCAACTGGCTGACGCGGTGCCCTATCGCAATTATGTGGCCCAGGCACGCCTGGGCATGAGTCGTGAAGAACATGAGGTGTTTTTCCGCGAGATGCTCGGCGATATCGACGAACCGACATTGCCGTTCGGCTTGCAGGATGTGCAGGGCAATGGCCATGGCATCGAAGAAGCCCAGCAATCGGTGGAGGCTTCCCTGGACTTGCGTTTGCGGGCCCAGGCCCGTCAGTTGGGGGTAAGCGTCGCCAGCCTGGCGCACCTGGCCTGGGCCCAGGTGCTGGGCAAGGTATCCGGCAAGCAGGATGTGGTATTCGGTACGGTGCTGATGGGTCGGATGCAGGGCGGTGCCGACACCGATCGTGCCCTGGGGATGTTCATCAACACCTTGCCGTTGCGGATTCAGGTCGGACACCAGGGCGTGCGTGCGGGCGTCAAGGCCACCCATGCCCGGTTGACTTCGCTGTTGGGCCACGAACATGCCTCCCTGGCACTGGCCCAGCGCTGCAGCGGCGTGGCGGCGCCGTTGCCGCTGTTCAGCGCCTTGCTCAACTACCGACACAGCGCCGCGGGTGCGGCTTCGGCCCAGGCGACGAATGCTTGGCAAGGTATCCATGCCCTGGATGGCGCAGAACGCACCAACTATCCGCTGACCTTGAACGTCGACGACCTGGGCAGCGGTTTGCGCTTGACGGTACTGGCAGCAGCGCAGGTTGGCGCGCAGCGGGTCTGCGGCTACATGCATACGTCCCTGGAAAAACTTGTGGAGGCGCTGGAGCAGACGCCGCAGGCTGCGTTGTATCGCCTGCCGGTTCTGCCGGAAACGGAGCGCGAGCAATTGCTGGTGGCGTTCAACGCCACCGATGCCGAGTATCCGCTGGAGCAGACGATTCACGGGCTGTTCGAGGAGCAGGTGCAGCGTACGCCGGATGCACTGGCGGTGCTGCATGGCGGGCAGCGCCTGAGCTATCGCGAGCTTAATGAACAAACCAACCGATTGGCGCATTACCTGCGTGGGCAGGGCGTGCGGCCGGATTCGCGGGTGGCGATCTGCGTCGAGCGTGGCCTCGACATGGTGATCGGCCTGCTGGCGATCCTCAAGGCGGGTGGCGGTTATGTGCCGCTGGATCCGGCGTATCCGGCGGATCGGATTGCCTACATGCTGGAGGACAGTGCGCCGGCGGTGGTGCTGGTGCAGGCGGCGACAGTGGGGTTGTTGGCCGGTGCTTCGATGCCGGTGATTGATTTGGGCAGTGGTCTCTGGCAGGACGAGTCCGTCTCGAATCCGCAGGTGCCTGAGCTGACCTCGTCCCATCTGGCCTATGTGATCTACACCTCGGGTTCCACCGGTTTGCCCAAAGGCGTGATGATCGAACACCGCAACACGGTGAATTTCCTGACCTGGGCCCATCGTTCGTTCGATGCCCAGACCCTGTCGAAAACCTTGTTCTCGACCTCGCTGAACTTCGACCTGGCCGTGTACGAGTGCTTTGCACCGTTGACGTCGGGCGGCAGCATTGAGGTGGTCACTAATGTGCTGGAACTGCAGCAGGGCGAGCACGACATCACCCTGATCAACACCGTGCCGTCGGCGCTCAAGGCGTTGCTGGAATCCGGTGGGCTGGGTGAGGGCGTGGACACGGTGAACGTGGCCGGTGAAGCCCTCAAGCGCAGCCTGGTGGAGGCGCTGTTCGAACAGACTTCGGTCAAGCGCCTGTGCAACCTCTATGGTCCTTCGGAAACCACGACCTATTCCAGTTGGGTGTCCATGGCTCGTGAAGACGGGTTTAGCGCCCACATCGGCAAGCCGGTCGCGAATACCCAGTTCTATCTGCTGGATGAACACAAGCAACCGGTACCGCTGGGCGTTCCGGGTGAAATCTATATCGGTGGCGCGGGTGTGGCTCGGGGTTATCTGAACCGCGATGACCTCACCGAAGAACGCTTCCTCAAGGATCCGTTCAGCAGTGCCTTAAACGCCCGGATGTACAAGACCGGCGACCTGGGCCGCTACCTGCCGGACGGCAACATCGAATACCTGGGTCGCAACGACGACCAGGTGAAGATCCGTGGTTTCCGTATCGAACTGGGCGAAATCGAAGCCAAGCTCGCCCGGCACGATGCTGTGAAAGAATCGGTGGTGCTGGCCCGCGAAGACGTGCCGGGCGATAAGCGTCTGGTCGCCTATTTCACCCAGTCAGAAACGGTGGACATCGAAACCCTGCGCCGCCACCTGCAAGCGCAACTGCCGGCTTATATGGTCCCGGTGGCCTACGTGCAGCTTGACGCACTGCCCCTGACCCCCAATGGCAAGCTCGACCGCAAGGCCTTGCCAGCGCCGGAACACGATGCACTCATCACTCGCGGCTACGAAGCTCCACAAGGTGAGACCGAAATCGCCCTGGCGCAGATCTGGCAAGACCTGTTGGGCCTGCAACAAGTGGGTCGTCACGACCACTTCTTCGAGCTGGGCGGCCATTCGCTGCTGGCTGTCAGCCTGATCGGGCGCATGCGCCAGCTCGGCTGGTCGGCGGACATCCGTGTGCTGTTTGGTCAGCCGACCTTGATGGCGCTGGCCGCGGCGGTCGGTAGCGGTCGCGATGTCGAGGTGCCGGACAACGGGATTCTGCTGGGGAGCACTCGAATCACGCCGTCGATGCTGCCGCTGGTCGCTCTGGACCAGCGGGCCATCGACCGCATCGTCGCGACGGTGCCGGGTGGTGCGCGCAATGTGCAAGACATCTACCCCCTGGCACCGTTGCAGGAAGGCATTCTCTACCACCACATTGCAGCGGCCACCGGTGACCCCTATGTGTTGCAGGCGACGTTCACCGTCACCGACCATGGGCGCCTGGACGCATTTGCCCATGCGCTGCAGGCGGTGATCGATCGCCATGACATCCTGCGTACGTCGGTGGTCTGGGAAGGCCTGGACGAGCCGGTGCAAGTGGTCTGGCGCAAAGCGCAGCTGGCGGTCGAGGAGGTGGTACTGGCCGCCGAGGCGGGGGATATCGCCAGACAGCTGCGCGAGCGTTTCGACACACTGCATTACCGTCTCGACATGCAACAGGCACCGCTGATGCGCATTGCCTTTGCCCATGACCCGGCCAACCAGCGCTGGGTTGCGCTGTTGCTGTTCCATCACATGGCACTGGATCACACGGCACTGGAAGTGGTGCGCCATGAAATGCAGGCGCATCTGCTGGGCCAGGGCGATCAATTGGGTGAAGCGGCACCTTTCCGTAACTACGTGGCCCAGGCTCGCCTGGGTGTCAGCCGCGAGGAACATGAAGCATTCTTCCGCGACATGCTCGGCGACATCGACGAACCGACGCTGCCCTTCGGTGTGCAGGATGTGCGCGGCGACGGCAGCGATATCGAGGAGGCCGGGTTGCACCTTTGCGCAGACCTGAGTCGCCGTCTGCAGGCTCAGGCCCGGACGTTGGGCGTGAGTGCGGCGAGCCTGCATCACCTGGCCTGGGCGCGGGTATTGAGCCAGGTGTCCGGCAAACAGGACGTAGTATTCGGCACTGTATTGATGGGCCGGATGCAGGGGGGGGACGGTGCCGAACATGCATTGGGCATGTTCATCAACACCTTGCCGCTTCGGCTGGACGTGGGCGACCAGGATGTGCGCGGCAGTACCAAGGCCGCACATGCCCGGTTGACCGGCCTGCTGGGTCATGAGCATGCGTCCCTGGCCCTGGCCCAGCGTTGCAGCGGCGTGGTCGCGCCGATGCCGCTGTTCAGTGCCTTGCTCAACTATCGGCACAGCAGCGCGGATGTGACTTCGGCCGATGCATTGGCGGCCTGGAACGGCATCGAGATCCTGAGCAACGAAGAGCGCACCAACTACCCGCTGACCCTGTCGGTGGACGACCTGGGCGAAGATTTCCACCTGACCGCGCTGGCGCTGCCGCAGATCGGCGCGCAGCGGATCTGCGCTTACATGAATGTGGTGCTGGAGAACCTGGTGTCTGCGTTGGAGCAGGCGCCACAGACGCCATTGAACAGCGTATCGGTCCTGCCGTCGGCCGAGCGCCGCCAACTGCTGGTGGAATTCAATGCCACGACCCGCAGCTATCCGCAGGACAGGACCGTCCATGGTCTGTTCGAGGCACGGGTACAGGCCAATCCCGAGGCGCTGGCGGTAGTGCATGACGAGCACAGCCTGACCTACGCCGAACTGAATGAGCGGGCCAATCGCCTGGCCCGTCATCTGGTCGGCCTGGGCGTACAGGCGGGGGAGCGCGTGGCGATTTTGCTGGAGCGCTCTCTTGAACTGTTGGTCAGCCAACTGGCAGTGCTCAAATGTGCCGCCGCCTTTGTGCCGCTGGATATCCACGCGCCCCTGGATCGCCAGCAGTTCATGATCGAAGACAGCGGGGCGCGGGTACTGCTGACCCTGAGTGCTACGACCGCGACGCGAGGTCCTGTGCGTGTCGACCTGGATTGCGTGGCGCTGGAGGACGCGTGCACGAACCTTGACCTGACCCAGAGCGCCGAAGCGGTTGCCTACATCATGTACACCTCGGGCTCTACCGGCACACCGAAGGGCGTGCTGGTGCCGCATCGGGCGATCAACCGCTTGGTGATCAACAACGGTTATGCGGATTTCAACGCCCGGGATCGGGTGGCGTTTGCCTCCAACCCGGCCTTCGATGCCAGCACCCTGGACGTCTGGGCGCCACTGCTCAACGGCGGTTGCGTGGTGGTGGTCGATCAGGACGTGCTGCTGTCCCGGGAACATTTTGCCGCGCTGTTGACCGAGCAGTCGGTCAGTGTGCTGTGGATGACTGCCGGGCTGTTCCACCAGTACGCCGACGGCATGCTGCCGGTGTTCAAACAACTGCGCTACCTGATCGTGGGGGGCGACGTGCTGGATCCGGCGGTGATCGCTCGGGTCTTGAAAGACGGTGCGCCGCAGCATCTGCTCAACGGCTATGGCCCGACCGAAGCCACGACATTCACGACCACCTATGAAATTCAAACCGTGGGCGAGGGCGGAATCCCGATTGGTCATCCGATTGGCAACACCCGCGTCTACGTGCTGGATGCGAATCAGCAACCCGTGCCGGTGGGTGTGGCGGGCGAGTTGTACATCGGTGGTGACGGTGTAGCCCTTGGTTACCTGAACCGCCCCGAGCTGACCGCCGAGAAGTTCGTCGCCGACCCGTTCAGCGCCGATCCGGCGGCCTTGCTCTACCGCACCGGCGACCTGGCGCGCTGGCGTGCCGACGGCGCCGTGGATTACCTGGGGCGTAACGACGACCAGGTGAAGATCCGTGGTTTCCGCATCGAACTGGGCGAGATCGAAGCCCGGTTGGGCCAATGTGCCGGGGTGAAAGACGCCGTGGTACTGGCGCGCCAGGACGACAACGGACCCAAACGCCTGGTGGGTTATGTGATCTCTGAAGAGGGGGCCACGTTGTCGGTGCACGACCTGCGCAGCCAACTGGCGAGCACGCTGGCCGAGTACATGGTCCCCAGCGCCTTCGTCGTGTTGCCATCCTTCCCATTGACCGCCAACGGCAAGCTGGACCGCCGTGCCTTGCCGGCGCCGGACGCGGACGCCTACGCCAGCCGCGAATACGAAGCCCCGCAGGGCGAAGTGGAACAGACCCTGGCCCGGCTCTGGGCCGAGGTGCTCAAGGTCGAACAGGTGGGTCGTCACGACCACTTCTTCGAACTGGGCGGCCACTCGCTGCTGGCGGTGACCCTGATCGAGCGCATGCGCCAGGTTGGTTTGAGCGCCGACGTGCGGGTGCTGTTCAGCCAGCCGACCCTGGCGGCGCTGGCGGCCGCCATCGGCAGCGGCAAGGAAATCAGCGTGCCGGAAAACCGCATCCCGGCCGAGTGCGAGCACATCACGCCCGAGCTGCTGCCGCTGGTCGATCTGACCCAGGACACGATCGATCGCTTGGTGTCGACGGTGCCGGGCGGTGCGCGCAACGTACAGGACATCTACCCGCTGGCGCCGTTGCAGGAAGGCATTCTCTATCACCACCTGGCCGCCGAACAGGGCGACCCCTACGTGCTCCAGTCGCAGTTCGCCTTCGACAGCCTCGAACGCTTCGAGGCATTCGTCGGGGCGTTGCAGGTGGTGATCGACCGTCACGACATCCTGCGCACCAGCGTGGCCTGGGAAGGCCTGGACGAACCGCTGCAGTTGGTCTGGCGCCACGCGAAGCTGGAGCCGCAGTGCTTCGAAGCCGACGCCACGGCCGGTGACGTCGCCACGCAACTGGCGAGCCGCTTCGATGCGCGCCACTACCGCCTGGACCTGCGCCGTGCACCGATGTTGCAACTGGTCTACAGCCGCGACGAAGCCCAGGACCGCTGGGTGGCGATCCTGCTGTTCCACCACATGGCGCTGGACCATACCGCGCTGGATGTGATGCAGCATGAAATGCAGCTGCACCTGTTGGGGCAAGGCGAGCGATTGGGCGAAGCGATGCCTTATCGCAACTATGTGGCCCAGGCACGACTGGGGGCGAGCGAGGCGGAACACGAGGCGTTCTTCCGCGACATGCTCGGCGATATCGACGAGCCAACACTGCCCTTCGGCTTGCAGGATGTGCAGGGGGACGGCCATGGCATCGATGAGATCCGCGAGCCGGTGGATCTCATGCTGTCCAGGCGTCTGCGGGCCCAGGCCAGGCAATTGGGCGTCAGTGCCGCCAGCCTGGTGCACCTGGCCTGGGCACAAGTGCTGGGCAAAGTGTCCGGCAAACCGGATGTGGTGTTCGGCACGGTATTGCTGGGCCGGATGCAGGGCGGTGAAGGGGCCGACCGGGCGCTGGGGATGTTCATCAACACCTTGCCGTTGCGCGTGGACGTGGGCACCCAGGATGTTCGTACCGGGGTCAAGGCGACCCACGCCCGACTGACAGACCTGCTGGGCCATGAACATGCTTCCCTGGCGCTGGCCCAGCGTTGCAGTGGCGTGGCGGCACCGACGCCGCTGTTCAGCGCCTTGCTCAACTACCGCCATAGCGCCGCCGAGGTGACCCAGGATGGCCTCTCGGCCTGGAACGGGATCGAGGCACTCAGTGGTGACGAGCGCACCAACTACCCGCTGACCCTCAACGTCGACGACCTGGGGGAAGGTTTCTCCCTCACGGCCCTGGTCGAAACCTCGATCGGTGCCGCACGCATCTGTGGCTACATGCAGATGGCGCTGGACAGCCTGGTCACCGCCCTGGAGCAAGCGCCACACACTGCGCTGCACGCCTTGACGGTCCTGCCGCCAGCCGAACGCCGGCAGTTGCTGGAAACCTGGAACACCCAGGATGCCGAATATGCCGCAGACGCCCTGATCCATCGTCAGTTCGAAGCCTGGGCAATGGCCCAGCCGGACGCCATGGCGGTGGTCCATGAAGAACAGACGCTGACTTATGGCCAGCTCAATGCCCGCGCCAACCAGTTGGCCCATAGCCTGTTGGCCGTGGGTATTCGTCCGGATGACCGGGTGGCGATCTGTGTCGAGCGCGGCCTGGACATGATTGTCGGCCTGTTGGGCATCCTCAAGGCGGGGGCGGGCTACGTGCCGCTGGACCCGGCCTATCCGGCCGAACGCATTGCCTACATGCTGCACGACAGCAGCCCGGTAGCGCTGGTGACCCAACGGGAATGGCGTGAAACCCTGCCGCCATTGAGCGTGCCGACCGTACTGCTCGATCCGCTCGAAGACTGCGAAATGGAGCAGCAGCCACGGCATAACCCGGATGTGCCGGGCCTTGGGGCCAGTCACCTGGCCTATGTGATCTATACCTCCGGTTCCACTGGCTTGCCCAAGGGCGTGATGGTCGAGCACCGTAACGTCGCGCGGTTGTTCTCGGCCACCCAGCCATGGTTCGACTTCGGCCCGCAGGACGTCTGGGCGCTCTTCCATTCCTTCGCCTTCGATTTCTCGGTCTGGGAGATCTGGGGCGCGCTGACCCAGGGCGGCCGCCTGCTGGTGGTGCCGCAATTGGTCAGCCGCTCCCCGCAATACTGCTATGCGCTGCTGTGCGAAGCCGGGGTGACCATCCTCAACCAGACGCCGAGCGCGTTCCGCCAGTTGATCGCGGCCCAGGGCGAGAGCGACCTGGACCACAGCCTGCGGCAAGTGATCTTCGGCGGCGAAGCGCTGGAAACCGGGATCCTCAAGCCTTGGTACGCTCGTCAAGCCAACGCCCGCACGCAACTGGTGAACATGTACGGCATCACCGAAACCACCGTGCACGTGACCTACCGTGCACTGTGTGCGGCCGACGCCCAACTGACCGGTGTCAGCCCCATCGGCAAACGCATCCCAGACTTGCAGTTGTACGTGCTCGACGCACAACACGAACCCGTACCGGTCGGTGTGGTCGGCGAAATGTACGTCGGCGGCGCGGGTGTGAGCCGCGGTTATCTGAATCGCGATGAACTGACGGCCGAGCGCTTCCTTGACAACCCGTTCAGCAAAGAACCGAACGCCCGCCTGTACAAGACCGGCGACCTGGGTCGCTGGCTGGCGGACGGCAGTATCGAATACCTGGGGCGTAACGATGACCAGGTGAAGATCCGCGGCTTCCGTATCGAACTGGGTGAGATCGAGGCCAAGCTGGCCGCCTGCAACGGCGTGCGTGAAGCCGTGGTCCTGGCGCGCCAGGACACCCCGGGTGACCAGCGCCTGGTGGCCTATGTGATTGCCGAAGAGGGCGAGCCACCGTCGGCCGCCGAACTGCGCGCCGAGCTGTTGGGTTCCCTGGCGGAATACATGGTGCCCAGCGCGTTCGTGATGTTGACGGTATTCCCGCTGACCACCAACGGCAAGCTGGACCGCAAGGCGTTGCCGGTGCCCGACCAGTCCTCGGTGGTGACCCGTGAATACGAGGCGCCCCAAGGCGAGGTCGAGACAGCGATTGCGCGGATCTGGCAAGACCTGCTGCAGGTGGAGCAGGTCGGCCGTCATGACCATTTCTTTGAAATGGGCGGCCATTCGCTGCTGGCAGTGAAGCTGGTCGAGCGCATGCGCCAGATCGACCTGGCTGCCGATGTCCGCGTGCTGTTCGGCCAGCCAACGCTGGCGGCATTGGCGGCGGCCGTAGGCGGCGTGCGCGAAATCGTGGTGCCGGCCAACCTCATTCCCGCCGACTGCACACGGATCACACCGGACATGTTGCCCCTGGTCGACCTGGACCAGGACGGTATCGACCGCGTCGTCGCGTCGGTGCCGGGCGGTGTACGCAACGTGCAGGATATCTATGCCCTTGCTCCATTGCAGGAGGGGATCCTGTATCACCACCTTGCGGCAGCCCAGGGCGACCCCTATCTGCAATATGTACAGTTCACCTACGACAGCCGCGCCCGCTTGGACGACTTCGCCAGGGCGTTGCAAGACGTGGTGTCTCGCCACGATATCCTGCGCACGGGCGTGGTCTGGGAAGGGCTGGACGAACCTGTGCAAGTGGTCTGGCGCGAGGCCCGACTGGGGCTCGATGAGATCGTGCTGGACCCGGCGGCGGGAGATATCGCGCAACAACTGCGTGAGCACCTGCACCCTCGCCATCATCGCCTGGACATCCGTCAGGCGCCGATGATGCGCATCGGCTATGCCGAAGACGTGGCGAACAATCGCTGGGTCGGCATGCTGCTGTTCCACCACATGGTCGACGACGCGACGTCCCTGGCCATGCTCACGGCGGAAATCGAAGCCCATGTGATGGGGCGCGAGCATCTGCTGGCAGCCTCGGTGCCGTATCGCAACTATGTCGCCCAGGCCCGTCTGGGCATCAGTCGAGAAGAACACGAAGGGTTCTTCCGCGAGATGCTGGGCGATGTGACCGAGCCGACGTTGCCGTTCGGCCTGCTGGATGTGCAGGGCGACGGACGTGGGATCGAAGAAGTCCGCCAGCCGGTCGATGGCGCGCTCAGCCAGCGCTTGCGGGCGCAGGCCCGTCAACTCGGGGTGAGCGCGGCGAGCTTGTATCACTTGGCCTGGGCGCAGGTGCTGGGCTGTGTCTCGGGCAAGGACGACGTCGTGTTCGGCACCGTGTTGCTGGGCCGGATGCAGGGCGGCGAGGGCGCCGACCGGGCACTGGGGATGTTCATCAACACCTTGCCGTTGCGGGTGGAGCTGGGCACGCAGGGCGTACGTGCCGGGGTCAAGGCGACCCATGCACGCTTGACCGCTTTGCTCGGCCATGAGCATGCCTCTTTGGTGCTGGCCCAGCGTTGCAGTGGCGTGACCGCGCCGGCACCGTTGTTCAGCGCGCTGCTGAACTATCGTCACCTCGGTGCGCAGACGGCTTCCAGCGAAGCCATCGCGGCCTGGGAAGGTATCCAGGTACTGGGCGGCGAAGAGCGGACCAACTATCCGCTGACGTTGTCGGTGGATGACCTGGGCGAAGGCTTCAACCTGACCGTCATGGCTGAAGCGTCGATCGGCGCCGGGCGTGTCTGCGGCTATGTGCAATGCGTGCTGGAGCATCTGCTGGAGGCGCTGGAGCAGTCGCCCCTGGCGCCATTGAACGAGTTGCAGATCCTGCCGCCGGCCGAGCGCCGGCAACTGCTGGAGACCTGGAATGCTTCGGATGTGGCCTACGCCGACAATGCGCTGGTCCATGGGCAGTTCGAGGCACGCGCGGCGACACAACCTGATGCCGTGGCCGTGGTGTTCGAGAGCCGGACGCTGACCTACGGTGAACTCAATGCCCGGGCCAACCGGCTCGCGCATCATTTGCTGGTCCTGGGCATTCGCCCGGATGACCGTGTGGCGATCTGTGTCGAGCGTGGCCTGGACATGATCGTCGGCCTGTTGGGCATCCTCAAGGCGGGCGCCGGTTATGTGCCGCTGGATCCGGCCTATCCGGCCGAACGCCTCGCCTACCTGTTGCAGGACAGTGCGCCTGTGGCCGTGTTGGCACAGACCGCGACACGTCGCTTGTTGGCCGACAGTCCGGTCGCTGTGGTCGATCTCGATGGTCGCGACTGGCAGGACCAATCCGTCCGCAATCCGCAGGTGGCGGGGTTGAATTCCAGTCATCTGGCTTATGTGATCTACACCTCCGGCTCCACCGGTTTGCCCAAGGGCGTAATGGTCGAGCACCGCAACGTGGCCCGGCTGTTCTCGGCCACCCAGCCGTGGTTCGATTTCGGCCCGCAGGACGTCTGGGCGCTGTTCCATTCCTTCGCCTTCGACTTCTCGGTCTGGGAAATCTGGGGCGCGCTGACCCATGGCGGCCGCCTGTTGGTGGTGCCGCAACTGGTCAGCCGTTCGCCGCAGGACTGCTACGCGCTGTTGTGCAAGGCGGGCGTCACGGTGCTGAACCAGACCCCAAGCGCATTCCGCCAGTTGATCGCGGCCCAGGGCGAAAGCGACCTGGGCCACAGCCTGCGCCAGGTGATCTTCGGCGGCGAAGCGTTGGAAACCGGCATTCTCAAGCCGTGGTACGCCCGTGAGATCAATGCCCAGACGCAGTTGGTCAACATGTACGGCATCACCGAAACCACCGTGCACGTGACCTATCGTGCGCTGTATGCGGCGGATGCGCAGTTGGTCGGCGTCAGCCCGATTGGCGGGCGCATTCCCGACCTGCAACTGTACGTGCTCGACGCCCGGCGCGAGCCGGTGCCGGTGGGCGTGGTGGGTGAGATGTACGTCGGTGGCGCAGGTGTGAGTCGCGGTTATCTGAATCGCGCCGAGCTGACCGCCGAGCGTTTCCTGGATAACCCGTTCAGCCATGAGCCGAACGCCCGCATGTACAAGACCGGCGACCTGGGTCGCTGGCTGGCGGACGGCAGCATCGAATACCTGGGGCGTAACGACGACCAGGTGAAGATCCGTGGTTTCCGTATCGAACTGGGCGAGATCGAGGCCGCGCTGGCGGCTTGCGAAGGGGTCAGAGAGGCGGTGGTCATCGCCCGTGAGGACGCGCCGGGCGACAAGCGCCTGGTGGCTTATGTCATCGCCAAGGAAGACGCGCAGCCAGCGGCTGCCGAGCTGCGCACGCAGTTGCTGGGCTCGCTGGCGGACTACATGGTGCCGAGTGCCTTCGTGGTGCTCGAAGCCTTCCCGCTGACCACCAATGGCAAGCTGGATCGCAAGGCGTTGCCGGCACCGGATCAATCGGCGGTGATCAGCCGCGAATACGAAGCTCCCCAAGGGGAAGTGGAAAGCGCCATTGCCCGGATCTGGCAGGATTTGCTCAAGCTCGAACGAGTAGGTCGCCACGACAATTTCTTCGAACTGGGCGGTCATTCGCTGCTGGCGGTGAAGCTGATCGAGCGCATGCGCCAGGTGGATCTGAGCGCCGACGTGCGGGTGCTGTTCGGCCAGCCGACATTGGCTGCGCTGGCTGCTGCGGTCGGCGGACACGCAGACGTCGTGGTGCCGGCCAACCTCATTCCCGCTGGTTGTACGCGAATCACCCCGGACATGTTGCCCCTGGCCGATCTGGACCAGGAGGCCATCGACCGGATCGTGGCCGCCGTGCCTGGCGGCGTCGCCAACGTGCAGGACATCTATGCCCTGGCGCCGTTGCAGGAAGGCATTCTCTACCATCACCTGGCCGCGGAGCAGGGCGACCCCTATGTGTTGCAGGTGATGTTCGGCTTTGACAGTCGCGAGCGCCTGCAAGCCTTTGCCCAGGCCTTGCAGAGCGTGGTGTCGCGTAACGATATCCTGCGCACCAGCATGGCCTGGCAGGGCGTGGAGTCACCGGTGCAGGTGGTCTGGCGTCACGCGACGCTGGCTCTTGAAGAAGTCGGGCTGGATCCGGCGGCGGGCGATGCAGTGCAGCAGTTGCACGAACGCTTCGACCCGCGTCACTACCGCCTCGACATTGCCCAGGCACCGTTGATGCGGCTGGCCTACGCCCAGGATCTGGCGAACCAGCGTTGGGTCGGCATGCTGCTGTTCCATCACGTGGCGCTGGACCACACCGCCCTTGAGGTGGTGGTGCATGAAATGCAGGCCAGCCTGCTGGACCAGGCAGAGCTGCTCGCACCGGCTGTGCCGTACCGCAATCATGTCGCCCAGGCCCGGTTGGGCGTGAGTCGCGAACAGCACGAAGCGTTCTTCCGCGACATGCTGGGTGACATCGACGAACCGACGTTGCCGTTCGGTCTGCTGAATGTGCAGGGCGACGGCAGCGGCATCGAAGAAGTGCAACAAGGCGTGGATGGGGCATTGGCCCAGCGCTTGCGGGCGCAGGCCCGTCAGCTGGGGGTGAGTGCGGCGAGCCTGGTCCACCTGGCCTGGGGCCAGGTGGTCGGGCGCGTCTCAGGGCGTGAAGAAGTGGTGTTCGGCACCGTACTGATGGGCCGGATGCAGGGCGGCGAGGGTGCCGACCGGGCGCTGGGGATGTTCATCAATACCTTGCCGCTGCGGGTGAGTGTGGGGCATACCGACGTCCGTACAGGCGTGAAGGCCACCCACGCCCGGTTGAGCGGATTGTTGGGGCATGAACATGCTTCCCTGGCGTTGGCCCAGCGCTGCAGCGGCGTACCGGCCTCGCTTCCATTGTTCAGCACCCTGTTGAACTATCGACACAGCGCCGGTGAAGCCGCGTCCGAGCAGGCCATCTCGGCCTGGCACGGGATTCACACCCTGGGCATGGAAGAGCGGACCAACTACCCGTTGTGCCTGAACGTCGACGACCTCGGCGAAGGTTTCCTGCTGACGGCCCAGGCGGTGGTCGAAGTGGGTGCGCGACGTGTCTGCGGCTACATGCATAGGGCGCTGGAGAGCCTGGTGCAGGCGCTGGAGCATGCACCTGACGCCCCGTTGCGCGAGTTGACGATTGTACCGGCCGACGACCGCGAGCAATTGCTGGTGGCGTTCAACGCCACTGACGCCGAGTATCCACTGGAACAGACCATTCACGGCTTGTTCGAGGACCAGGTGCGGCGCACGCCGGATGCGCTGGCGGTGCGCCATGGCCGGCACCAGCTCAACTATCGCGAGCTCAATGGGCTCGCCAACCGCTTGGCCCATTACCTGCGCAAACAGGGTGTGCAGCCCGACTCGCGGGTGGCGATCTGTGTCGAGCGTGGCCTCGACATGGTCGTGGGCTTGCTGGCGATCCTCAAGGCGGGTGGCGGTTATGTGCCGCTGGATCCGGCGTATCCGGCGGATCGGATTGCCTACATGCTCGAGGACAGCGCCCCGGCGGCGATCCTGGTGCAGACGGCCACACGTGGCTTGCTGGGCGAGACGGTGGTCCCGTTGATCGATCTCGACAAAGGCATCTGGCAGGACGAGGCAGCGCCCAATCCGCAGGTCGACGGCCTGACGTCGGCGCATCTGGCCTACGTGATCTACACCTCCGGTTCCACTGGTTTGCCCAAAGGCGTGATGATCGAGCACCGCAATACGGTGAACTTCCTGACCTGGGCCCATCGTTCGTTCGATGCCCAAACCCTGTCGAAAACCTTGTTCTCGACCTCGCTGAACTTTGACCTGGCCGTGTACGAGTGCTTTGCACCGTTGACGTCGGGCGGCAGCATCGAGGTGGTCACTAATGTGCTGGAACTGCAACAGGGCGAGCACGACATCACCCTGGTCAACACCGTGCCGTCGGCGCTCAAGGCGTTGCTGGAATCCGGTGGTTTGAGTGAAGGTGTCGATACAGTCAACGTGGCCGGCGAAGCCCTCAAGCGCAGCCTCGTGGAAACACTGTTTGAACAGACTTCGGTCAAGCGTCTGTGCAACCTCTACGGCCCTTCGGAAACCACGACCTATTCGAGTTGGGTCTCGATGGCTCGTGAAGACGGGTTTGCCGCGCACATCGGCAAGCCTGTGGCGAACACCCAGTTCTATCTGCTCGATGAGCACAAGCAACCGGTGCCGCTGGGCGTGCCGGGAGAGATCTACATCGGCGGTGCCGGGGTCGCTCGCGGATATCTCAATCGTGACGATCTGACGGCTGAACGCTTCCTGAAAGATCCATTCAGCGCGGTTCCAAACGCCCGGATGTACAAGACCGGCGACCTCGGCCGCTACCTGCCGGATGGCAACATCGAATACCTGGGCCGCAACGACGACCAGGTGAAGATCCGTGGTTTCCGTATCGAACTGGGTGAAATCGAAGCCAAGCTCGCCCGGCACGATGCCGTGACGGAAGCCGTGGTGCTGGCCCGTGAAGACGTGCCCGGCGATAAGCGTCTGGTCGCCTATTTCACCCAGTCAGAAACGGTGGACATCGAAACCCTGCGTCGCCACCTGCAAGGGCAATTGCCGGAATACATGGTGCCCGTGGCCTACGTTCGCCTCGATGCCATGCCGTTGACCCCCAACGGCAAGCTCGACCGCAAGGCCCTGCCGGCCCCCGACCTGGATTCGGTCATCACCCGCGACTACGAAGCCCCCCGAGGCGAAGTCGAAACCGCCCTGGCGCAGATCTGGCAGGACCTGCTGGGCCTGCAACAGGTCGGCCGTCACGACCAATTCTTCGAATTGGGCGGCCATTCATTGCTGGCGATGCAACTGATCTCCCAGGTCCGTTTGCGCCTGGGCGTGGAGCTGAGCCTCACCGCTCTATTTGCTCATCCCGGACTCATGGAACTGGCACAGGCCGTGTCCCAGGCCGGGCGCAGCACATTGCCGGAGATCGTCAGGGCCTCCCGCGACGAACCCCTGCCGCTATCGTTCGCCCAACAGCGCCTGTGGTTCCTGGCGCAGATGGAAGGGGCCAGCTCGGCCTACCACATGCCGGCCGGCCTGCGTCTGTGCGGCACGCTGGACTGCGTCGCCCTGCAACGGGCACTGGATCGCATCGTTGCCCGTCATGAGGCGTTGCGGACGACTTTCGTCCAGGCCCAGGGCGAGGAGCCCCGGCAGTGTATCGCCGCGGCCGATAGCGGTTTTGCCTTGCTGCAGCATGACTTTTCCGAGCGGATCGATGCCGAAACCGAAGTACACGCCTTGGCGGTGCGGGAAGCCGTCGACGCCTTCGACCTGGAGCACGGCCCGCTGATCCGCGGTCGGTTGATCCGCCTGGGTGACGAGGAGCATGTGCTGCTGGTGACCATGCACCACATCGTTTCGGATGCCTGGTCCATGGGTGTGTTGGTCAAGGAACTGGCAGCGCTCTACGAAGCGTTCCGGCATGACCTGGACGATCCGCTGCCGGCGCTGGCCGTGCAATACGGCGACTACGCCCTGTGGCAACGCCGCTGGCTGAGCGGCGACGTGTTGCAGGCCCAGAGTCGCTACTGGCGGCAAACCCTGGCCGATGCGCCAGCGTTGTTGATGCTGCCGACGGACCGGGCGCGCCCGGCGCAGCAGGACTACAGCGGGGCGGCGCTGCCCCTGGCGTTCGACGCCGAGCTGACGGCCAATCTCAAAACCTTGAGCCAGCGTCACGGCGTCACCCTGTACATGACGTTGATGGCGGCTTGGGCGGCGTTGTTGAGTCGCCTTTGCGGGCAGGACGACGTGGTGATCGGTTCGCCGGTAGCCAACCGCACACGGTCGGAAGTCGAAGGGCTGATCGGCTTCTTCGTCAACACCCTGGCCGTGCGTATCGATGTTTCGGGCGCACCGACGGTCGAGGCTTTGCTGGCGCGGGTCAGGCACCAGACCCTTGGCGCCCAGGCGCATCAGGACTTGCCGTTCGAGCAGGTGGTGGAGGTGCTCAATCCGGTACGCAGCCTGTCCCACAGCCCGCTGTTCCAGGCCATGTTGTCCTGGCAGACCCTGGATAACCGCGAGCTGGTGTTGGGCGACCTGAAGCTCGAAAGCCTTGGTGTGGCGAGCAATATCGCCAAGTTCGACCTGTCCCTGGAACTCGGCGAGGCTCAGGGGCAGATCTTCGGCGCCCTGGAATACGCCACGGCCTTGTTCGACGAGGCCACGGTGCAGCGTTACCTCGGTTATTTCGAGCGGGTGGTGCGTGCCATGGTGGCAAGTGACCAGACGCTGATCGAGCAGATCGCGCTGGTGGACGACGCCGAACGCCAGCGTCTGCTGGTCGGGCTCAACGCGAACCAGGCACCGTACCCCCGTGAACGGACAATCCATCAACTCTTCGAGGCCCAGGTCGCGACTCGGCCGCAGGCCATTGCCGTGGTATTTGAAGGCGAGCGCCTGAGCTACGCCGAACTGAATCGCCAGGCCAACCAATTGGCCCATCACCTGATCGGGCTGGGCATCCGTCCCGACGACCGCGTGGCGATCTGTGTCGAGCGCAGCGCAGAAATGCTGGTGGGCCTGTTGGCGGTACTCAAGGCCGGTGGCGGTTACGTGCCGCTGGACCCGGCGTACCCCGCCGAACGATTGGCCTATATGATCGCCGACAGCGCTCCGGTAGCGCTGTTGACCCAGCGCGCAGTGCAAGACTGCCTGCCGCCACTGGCCGCGCCGGTGGTGCTGCTCGACTACGTCGAGCGGGTACGCAGCGGCATTGCCGCGGGCCGCGAAGACAACCCGGTGGTGGCGACCCTCGGCGTGCGCCATCTGGCCTACGTGATCTACACCTCGGGTTCGACCGGCGCGCCCAAGGGCGTGATGATCGAACACCGGGGCCTGGTCAACTACTGCGTAGATGCCGCGCGCCTGTTCGAACTGACGCCGGCCGATACGGTGCTGCAGCAGAACACGTTGAACTTCGACCTGTCGGTGGAAGAGATTTTCCCGGCGCTGGTCACCGGGGCCACCCTGGCGCCGACCCGCGCGCTGTTCGGCAGCATCGAGCTGCAGCAGGACGCCGGGCTCCGGCCAACCTTCGTGCATTTGACCGCTGCGCATTGGCATTCCCTGGCCGCTGAATGGCACGGCACGCCGGCGCAGGCCCGCGATCATCTGTGCGACGTGCGCCTGGTCAACGTCACCGGTGACGCTCTGTCGATGCAAAAACTGCAGATGTGGGACGCGGTGCGCCCGACCCATACCCGGCTGATCAACACCTATGGCCCGACCGAGGCGACCGTATCGTGCACCGCCGCCTACATGCACTACGACGCCGACGGCGCGGCCGGCAACGCCACCATCGGCACGCCGATGGCCAACACCCGTATCTACCTGCTCGACGGCCACCGCCAGCCGGTGCCGTTCGGAGTGGCGGGAGAGATCTACATCGGTGGCGACGGCGTGGCCCGGGGTTACCTGAACCTCGATGCGATCAATGCCGAACGCTTCCTCGTCGATCCATTCAGTGACCAGCCCGACGCCCGTATGTACAAGACCGGCGACCTGGCCCGCTATCGTCCGGACGGACGCATCGAGTACCTGGGGCGCAATGACTTCCAGGTCAAGGTGCGGGGATTCCGTATCGAGCTGGGTGAAATCGAAACCAGGCTCAGCCACTGCGCCGGGGTCAAGGAAGCGGCGGTGATCGTGCGCGAGGACACGCCGGGGGACAAGCGCCTGGTGGCCTATGTCGTGCCGCACGGCGGTATCACCCTGAGCGCAGCTGCCTTGCGCTCGGAGTTGTCGACCCTGCTGGCCGAGTACATGGTGCCGAGTGCGTTCGTCAGCCTGGCTGCGCTGCCGCTGACGCCGAACCGCAAGCTTGACCGGCAGGCACTGCCGGCGCCGGATGCCGAGGCCTTCGCCAGTCGTACGCATGTGGCGCCGCAAGGTGCCATGGAAGTCGCCCTGGCGCAGATCTGGCAGGGCATGCTCAGCGTCGAAGCGGTGGGGCGTCACGACCACTTCTTCGAGCTGGGTGGGCATTCGTTGCTGGTGATGCGCTTGATTGCCCAGGTGCGCGAGCAGTTGGGGGTGGAACTGAGCCTGAACGAGGTTTTTGCCCAACCCGAGCTGAGTGCGTTGGCCCAGGTCCTGGCCCGAGCGGCACGCAGCACCCGGCCGGACATCCTGCCGGTGTCCCGCGAGCAGGCATTGCCGTTGTCGTTTGCCCAGCAACGCCTGTGGTTCCTCGCGCAGCTGGACAACGCCAGCGCGGCGTATCACATCCCCACCGGCTTGCGTCTGCGCGGTGCGCTGGACACCGCCGCCCTGGGCCATGCCCTGGATCGCATCGTCGCCCGTCACGAAGCCTTGCGCACGACCTTTGTCCAGGGCCAGGACGTGGAGCAACGCATTGCGCCGGCCGATATCGGCTTCGCCTTGCAACGGCATGACCTGTCCGCTCACCCGGATGCCGAGGCCGAGCTGTCGCGCATGGCCGGGGAGGAAGCACGGCAGGCGTTTGACCTGAGCCGTGGCCCACTGGCCCGTGGTCGCCTGGTGCGCATGGGCGAGGCTGACCATGTGTTGCTGGTGACCTTGCACCACATCGTCTCGGACGGCTGGTCCGCCGATGTCCTGACCCGTGAGCTGGGCGTGCTGTACGCGGCATTCAGCCAAGGCCAGGACGACCCGCTGCCGGCCTTGCCGGTGCAATACGCCGACTACGCCGTCTGGCAGCGGCGCTGGCTCACCGGCGAGGTGTTGAGCCGCCAGGAACGCTACTGGCAGGACACCCTGGCCGGTGCACCGGCATTGCTGACCTTGCCGACGGACCGACCACGGCCGGCCCAGCAGGATCATTCCGGTCATGCGGTAGGGATCGCCTTCGATGAAGCGCTGACCGAAGGCCTCAAGGCCTTGAGCCAGCGCCATGGCGCCACGTTGTTCATGACGGTGATGGCCGCTTGGGCCGCGTTGCTGAGCCGGATGTCCGGGCAGGATGATGTTGTCATCGGCACACCGACGGCGAACCGCATGCAGGCGCAGGTCGAAGACTTGATCGGCTTGTTCGTCAACACCCTGGCGGTGCGCGTCGAGGTTTCGCCCGAGCTGACCGTCGAGACCTTGCTGCAACGGGTCAAGGCCCAGACCCTGGGCGCCCAGGCGCATCAGGATCTGCCGTTCGAACAGGTGGTGGAAGTGGTCCGGCCATTGCGCAGCCTGTCCCACAGCCCAGTGTTCCAGGCCATGCTGTCGTGGCAGAACAGCGAAGCCGGCGGGATGGAACTGTCCGACCTGTCCTTGCAAGGGCTGGGGGTGACCAGCCGTACCGCCAAGTTCGATGTGTTGCTGGACATGGCCCTGATCGATGGTCGCCTGTTCGGTTCGCTGGAGTACGCCACGGCACTGTTCGACCAGGCCACGATGGAGCGCTACCTCGGTTACCTCGAATGTATCTTGCGCGCCATGGTTGCCGATGAGCAGGCTTTGGTGGCGCAGATCCCGCTGTTGGAGGACGCAGAGCGCCAGCATCTGCTGGAAGCGTTCAATGCTACGACCGTCGACTATCCGCAAGGCCTGACCCTGCATGGCCTGTTCGAGGCACAGGTGGCAGCGTCCGCGGAGGCCGTCGCCGTGGTGTTCGAAGAGCAGCAACTGAGCTACGCCCAACTGAATGGCCGCGCCAACCAGATCGCTCACCGGTTGCTTGCCCTGGGCATTCGTCCGGATGACCGCGTGGCGATCTGCGTGGACCGCAGCACGGACATGGTCGCGGCGCTGCTGGGCATTCTCAAGTCCGGCGCCGCCTACGTGCCGCTCGATCCGGATTACCCGGCTGACCGACTGGCCTACATGCTGGAGAACAGCGCACCGACGGTGGTGCTCACCCAGCGTGCCTTGCAGGCGAGCCTGCCCGCGACCGCCGCCAGGGTGATGGTGCTCGAAGAGGAAGCCTTCGCCACGCAGCCAACCGGGAATCCGCGGCTCTCGGGCTTGCATGCCAACCATTTGGCCTACGTCATCTACACCTCGGGTTCGACCGGCCTGCCCAAGGGCGTGATGAACGAGCATGGCGCGGTGGTCAATCGCCTGCTGTGGATGCAGGACGCCTACCCGCTGAGCGCCGCGGACGCGGTGCTGCAGAAGACCCCGTTCAGCTTCGACGTGTCGGTGTGGGAGTTCTTCTGGCCGCTGTTCACCGGTGCCCGGCTGGTGATGGCGCGTCCGGGTGGGCATCGCGACCCGACGTACCTGCGTGAAGCCATCCAGCGGCACGGCATCACCACGATGCACTTCGTGCCGTCGATGCTGGACGTGTTCCTGGCCCATGGCGAAGCTGGCGAGTGCGAGGGGTTGCGCCAGGTGATGTGCAGCGGCGAAGCGTTGCCGGGGCATCTGGTGCGGCGCTTCAAGGGGCAACTGCCACGGACTGCCTTGCACAACCTGTACGGCCCTACCGAAGCCGCCGTGGACGTCACCGCATGGGACTGTTCCGGTGCCGACACGCCAGACAGCACACCGATCGGCAAGCCGATCGCCAATACCCGGATCTACTTGCTCGACGCCCATGGTCAACCGGTGCCCATGGGCGTGGCCGGGGAGATCTACATTGGTGGCGTCCAGGTGGCGCGGGGTTATCTGCACCGTCCGGAACTGACGGCCGAGCGTTTCCTCGATGACCCGTTCAGTCCCCGGCCGAATGCACGAATGTACCGCACCGGCGACCTGGGTCGTTACCTGGCGGACGGCAACATCGATTACCTGGGGCGTAACGACGATCAGGTGAAGATCCGTGGGTTCCGTATCGAGCTCGGCGAGATCGAAGCCAAGCTTGCCCGGCACGAGGCGATCAAGGAAAGCGTGGTGCTGGCTCGCGAAGACGTGCCGGGGTCCAAGCGGTTGGTGGCGTATTTCACCGTGCACGGTGACGAGCACCGCGTCGAGATCGAAACCCTGCGTGCTCAGTTGCTAGCGCAACTGCCGGAATACATGGTGCCGGCAGCCTACGTGCAGCTTGAGGCATTGCCGTTGACCCCCAACGGCAAGCTGGATCGCAAGGCATTGCCGGCGCCGGACCTGGCGTCGGTGATTACCCGTGAGTACGAAGCGCCGCAGGGCGCTGTGGAAACGACACTGGCACAACTGTGGGCCGAGCTGCTCAAGGTCGAAAAGGTGGGGCGTCATGACCACTTCTTCGAATTGGGTGGGCACTCGTTGTTGGCGGTCACGTTGATCGAGCGCATGCGCCAGGCCGGCTTGAGCGCCGATGTGCGCGTGCTGTTCGGCCAGCCGACCCTGGCCGCGTTGGCGGCAGCCGTGGGCGGCGCGACGGAAATCGTGGTGCCGGACAACGGCATCGTGCCGGGTTGTGAGCGGATCACCCCGCAGATGTTGCCGCTTGCCGACCTGACCCAGCAGGAAGTCGACGCCATCGTCGCCTGGGTGCCCGGTGGCGTGAGCAATGTCCAGGACATCTACGCCCTGGCGCCATTGCAGGAAGGGATTCTGTATCACCACATGGTTTCGCCGCAGGGCGATCTCTATGTGCAGCAGGCCATGTTCAACGTAGAGGACCGTGCCCGGTTGGATGCGTTCGTGAGCGCGCTGCAAGGCGTGATCGACCGCCACGATATCCTGCGCACGGCTGTGCTTTGGGAGGGCTTGCGCGAGCCGGTACAGGTGGTGCTGCGAGAAGCGCCACTGGCGGTGCAGACTTGCACGGTCGAGCCGGGCGAGGACGTGGTGACGCAGCTTCGTGAGCGTTTCGACCCTCGGCACTCTCGGCTCGATGTGCGCCAGGCGCCCATGATGCGGCTTGCCTGTGCCTATGACGACGAGCACCAGCGCTGGGTCGCGCTGCTGCTGTTTCATCACATTGCACTCGATCACACCGCGCTGGAGGTGATCCAGCACGATATGCAAGCGTACTTGCTCGGGCAGCAGGCACAGTTGGGCAATGCCGTGCCGTATCGCAACTACGTGGCCCAGGCGCGGCTTGGCGTGACGCAAAGCGCCCACGAGGCATTCTTCAGGGACATGCTCCAGGATATCCAGGAGCCGACCCTGCCATTCGGTCTGCAGGACGTGCAGGGCGACAGCCATGTCATCGAACAGGCCCGGTTGGGCGTGGACGACAGTTTGAATCGTCGTCTGCGGACACAATCGCGACTGCTTGGCGTCAGTGCAGCGAGCCTGCATCACCTGGCCTGGGCGCGGGTGGTGGGCGCTGTGTCCGGGCGCGAAGACGTGGTGTTCGGTACCGTACTGATGGGCCGGATGCAGGGCGGTGAGGGGGCCGATCGGGCGCTAGGGTTGTTCATCAACACCTTGCCGCTGCGGGTTGACGTCGGCGTCGACGGGGCCCGGGCAGGCGTCAAGGCAACGCATGCGCGTCTCACCGCGCTGCTGGGACACGAACATGCGTCGCTGGCATTGGCACAGCGTTGCAGCGGTGTCGCTACGTCGACGCCGTTGTTCAGTGCACTGCTGAACTACCGGCACACTGCAACGCAGGTCACCGAGGAGGCCCAGTCGGCCTGGAACGGGATCGAGGGGCTCGGCGGTGAGGAGTGGAGCAACTATCCACTGTCGCTGAACATCGACGACCTCGGCGAGGCCTTCGTGTTGACCGCCCTGGCGGAGTCGCGCATCGGGGCAGAACGCATCTGCGGCTACATGCACACGGCGCTGGAAAGCCTGGTCGATGCGCTTGAACGCACGCCCGAAGTACCTTTGCGTGAGCTGGCGATATTGCCGGCGGCGGAACGCCGGCAACTGCTGGTCGACTTCAATGCGACCGACACGGTCTATCCCCGCGAAGAGACGGTCCACGGCCTGTTCGAAGCCCAGGTCAGGGCCCGGCCTGACGGGATTGCACTCCAGCATGGGGCGCAGCAACTCACCTACCGGGAGCTGCACGAGCGAGCCAATCACCTGGCGCATTGTTTGCTTGAACGGGGCGTCCAGCCAGGGTCGCGGGTCGCGATCATGCTGAACCGTTCGTTCGAGCTCATCATCAGCGAACTGGCGATCCTCAAGTGCGCCGCCGTCTATGTACCGCTGGACCACCATGCGCCCGAGGAGCGGCAGCGGTTCATGTTGCAAGACAGTGCCGCGGTGCTGGTGTTGACGACCCGTGACAGGGCCTTGCCGGAAGACATGCCGCGATTGGACCTGGACACACTGCAATTGATCCAGGCTGCACGGCCGGCGGTATTCCCCGGTCAAACCAGCGATACACCGGCGTACATCATGTACACCTCGGGCTCCACAGGCCACCCGAAAGGGGTGATCGTGCCGCACCTGGCCATAGGCCGATTGGCGATCAATAACGGCTACGCGGATTTCGGTGTACAGGATCGCGTGGCGTTCGCCTCGAACCCGGCGTTCGACGCCAGCACGATGGAAGTGTGGGGGGCATTGCTCAACGGCGGGCGCGTTGTGATCATTGATCACGAAACGTTGCTCAGCCCGACGCAATTCGCCCAGGCGCTGACAGAGGCCGAGGTGTCGGTGCTGTTCGTCACCACCGCCATGTTCAATCAATACCTGGTCTTGATCCCGGATGCCCTGGCAGGCTTGCGGATCCTGCTGTGCGGAGGCGAGCGCGGTGATCCGGCTTCCTTCCGGCGGCTGTTGGCCCATGCTCCTTCGCTGCGGCTGGTGCATTGCTATGGTCCCACCGAGACCACCACCTTTGCGACGACCCATGTGGTCTCTGCCGTGCCACACGGCGCAACGAGTGTTCCGATCGGCCGTCCTATTGCCAACACCCGGGTGTATATCCTCGATGCCGCGCGCCAACCGGTACCTGTGGGTGTCGCGGGGGAGATCCATATCGGGGGTGTCGGGGTGGCCCTCGGTTACCTGAACCGGCCGGACCTGACCGAGGAACGCTTCATTGCCGATCCGTTCAGCGATTCGGGCAGCGCGCGCCTGTACCGCAGTGGCGATCTTGGCCGCTGGCTGCCCGACGGCACCATCGAATACCTGGATCGCAATGACGGTCAGGTCAAAATACGTGGCTTCCGTATTGAGCTCGGTGAGATCGAGGCCCGTTTGCACGAGTGCCATGGGGTGCGCGAGGCCCTGGTGGTCGCGCGTGAAGACAGTCCGGGCGACAAGTGCCTGATCGCGTATTACACCGAGCATGAGAACGGTGGGGGGCTCGATGCGGACGTCCTGCGTGCCCAACTGCGCTCCGTGCTGCCGGAATACATGATCCCGGCGGCCTATGTGAGATTGACGTCGTTGCCGCTGACACTGAACGGCAAGGTCAACACCGGAGCGTTGCCGGTACCGGAAATGCACGCTTATGGGAGCCAGGGCTACGAGGCGCCGCAAGGCGACCTGGAAGTCACGCTGGCAGGCTTGTGGGCTGACGTCCTGAAGCTGGAGCAGATCGGTCGTCACGACAACTTCTTTGAGCTGGGCGGTCATTCATTGCTGGCGATCCGGCTGGTCGGATTGTTGGCACAGGCCAACCTGACCGTCTCGCTGGCCGAGCTGTTCCAGCACGAAAGCGTCGCGTCGATGGCATCAATGCTGCAGGCCCGCACCGAGGATGCCCAGGTCAAGGAGGCCATCGTACCGGTGCGCACCACCGGCCAGCAGAATCCGCTGTTCCTGGTGCACGAGTTCAGCGGCCTGGACCTGTACTTTCCGATGCTGGGCAAGCACATCGATCCGGATATCCCGGTGTATGGCCTGCCTGCCGTCGAATGGGGTGAGCCGCAGTTGCAAACGATGGAGTGCATGGCCTCGCGGCTGGTGGGGATCATTCGTTCGGTACAACCCAAAGGGCCTTATCGCCTGGCCGGCTGGTCGTTCGGTGGCGTGCTGGCCTACGAGACTGCGATCCAGTTGATCGGCCTGGACGAGGAGGTCGAGTTCGTCGGTCTCATCGACAGCTATCTGCCTCGGCTGGTGGATCAGGGCCGGTCGCGCTGGGCATTGGACGAGGCCCACAAGCTGCATCTGCTGGACCGCTGCGATGTTTTCTGGAGGGCTGCGTTGCCTGGGGAAGACGTACTTGCAGCGATCCTGGAGAAACTGGCCGATCTGCAAGGGCAATTGGATCGATTCGATTTCACAGGCCTGGTGCAGCATTGCCGCGACGAGGCGGTGCTGCCTGCCGAGCTGGCCGTCTACAGCGCGGAGCAGCTCTGGCAGTACCTCGATCGCGAAGTGGCCCACGGTCATGCGTTGGCCCATTACACGGTGTATCCGATTTCCGTGCCGGTGCATCTGCTGGTGGCCGAAGAACGCAAGGACGACGCGCCCGAGCACTCCGGCTACCTGGGCTGGGACGCTGTCCTGCCCACGTCCAAGTTGCATTGTGTCAAGGTTCCGGGTAACCACCAGAGCATGATGCAGGCGCCCCATGTCAAGGCATTGGGCCAGGCCATCACTGCTGCACTCCACACCGCCGCGTCGCGTCCGGCCCCCTCACCGAAGAGCGGCTACCAGCCGCTGTTGACGATCCAGGGCGGGCGCGCCGACCGGGCACCGATCTTCTGCGTGCCAGGTGCCGGCGACAGCGTCACCGGTTTTATCGGGATGACCGATGCCTTCGGTCCGGAATGGCCTATCCATGGGCTGCAACACCGAGGGCTGGACGGCAGCACAGAGCCTTTCAGCCTCGTGGAGACCGCCGCCCAGGCGTACCTCGACGCGATCGACAAGGTGCAGCCGGAAGGGCCGGTGCATCTGCTCGGTCATTCCTTCGGCGGCTGGATCGTGTTCGAGATGGCGGCCCGCCTGCATGCCCGCGGTCGCAAGGTGGCCTCGTTGACGCTGATCGACAGTGAGTCGCCGGGCGGCAACGGGGTGGTGGGCAAGCCCTATACCGCGACGGGGGTACTGAATCGATTGATCGAGGCGATGCAGCTGGCCTCCGGCAAGTCCCTGGGGATCGATGCAACGGTCTTCGGCGCCCAGGACGATACCGCGCAGATGCGCTTGCTGCATGCCGGTATGGTCCGCGCTGGCATGTTGCCGCAGCGTTCGGCGGTGGATTCGATGCGGGGTCCGGCGCGCGCCTTCGGTACGGCCCTGCGCACGGTTTATCAACCGCAACATCGCTACACCGGACCGGTGCGGTTGGTGTTGGCCAATGATCCGACCCTGGACACGGCCGGCAACAAACGCGAACAGGCACAAATGATCGAAGGATGGCGCAAGCATATCCCTGACCTCAGCGTCTGGTACGGTCCGGGCAATCACTTCACGATCCTCAAGGCCCCTCACGTACACAACCTGGCAGCCTGGTGGCAGGACGGCCTTCCCATGCTCGACGAGGAGGCTGCCAGTGATTACGTATGACGGTGCTTCCTTGACACGCATCCATGGAACCCGGCGCCACGTTGGCCGGGTCTGAAATCAACGCACTCATGGTTATTTATGGAAAAGTCGAAGTTTCGCAAAATCGCTATCGTGCTCGTACTGGTCGTGGTGGCCGGTCTGATTTTCTACAGCGCGCAATCGCCGGGCAAACCGCCGGAGTACCTGACTGCCATGGTCGAGCGCACGGACATCGAGAACGCGGTGCTGGCGTCCGGTACGCTCCAGGGTGTCAAACAGGTCGACGTCGGTGCCCAGGTGTCGGGCCAGTTGAAATCGCTCAAGGTCAAATTGGGCGACAAGGTCAAGAAGGGCCAGTGGCTCGCGGAAATCGACCCGATGCTGGCGCAGAACTCCTTGCGCCAGGCCCTGGTCAACGAGGAGAACCTGGTGGCCAAGCGGCAGGCCACGGCGGCGCAACTCAAGGACGCCAAGGCCACCTATGATCGCTACAGAAAACTGCAACCGGACGACGCGATCTCCAAACAGGAGTATGAAACCGCCGAGTCCAACTACAGGGTGGAGGAGGCGAACCTGCTCTCCCTCAATGCACAGATCAAGGACGCCCGCATCCAAGTGGAAACCGCGCGGGTGAACCTGGCCTACACCCACATCGTCGCGCCGATCGACGGCTATGTGGTGGGGATCGTCACGCAGGAAGGCCAGACCGTGATCGCCGAGCAACTGGCGCCGGTCCTGCTCAAGCTCGCCGACCTCGATACCATGACGGTCAAGGCGCAGGTCTCGGAAGCCGACGTGATTCACATCGTGCCTGGCCAGGAGGTGTATTTCACCATCCTGGGCGAGTCGGAAAAGCGTTACTACGCCACGCTGCGCGGCACTGAACCGGCGCCACAGAACTTCCTTGAAACCCAGAGCGCCGGGACGCCGAAGCAAAACACCGCGGTGTTCTACAACAGCCTTTTCGACGTACCGAATCCCGACCATCGCTTGCGCATTTCCATGACGGCCCAGGTCCGTATTGTCCTGGACAAGGCCAAGGACGTGTTGACCGTTCCCGTCGCTGCCCTGGGTGCGAAAAACCAGGATGGCAGCTACGTGGTCCGGGTGCTGGATGCCGAAGGCAAGGCCCAGCCGCGTAACGTGCGCATGGGCATCAACAACAACGTCAGGGCCGAGATCAAGGATGGCCTGGCCGAAGGTGACAAGGTTGTCATCGGCGAGCCGACCCCGGCCGTGGCGGGAGCCTGACCATGACCCGACCATTGCTGGAACTCAAGGGCATTACCCGCAGCTTCATGGCTGGCGAAAAGGCCTTCATCGCCCTCAAGGACATCAACCTCACGATCAATGCCGGTGAGGTGGTCGCGATCACCGGGGCGTCCGGCTCCGGCAAGTCGACCTTGATGAACGTGCTCGGCTGCCTGGACCATCCGAGCGCCGGAAGCTACAAGGTGGACGGGTGCGAAACCGGTTCGATGAACGATCAGGAACTGGCGGTCCTGCGTCGTGACCACTTCGGTTTCATTTTCCAGCGCTACCATTTGCTGCCGCACCTGAGCGCTTTGCACAACGTCGAAATGCCGGCGATTTATGCCGGCGCCGCCGAGTCCCAACGGCACAGTCGTGCCGGGGAGTTGTTGAAGCGTCTGGGATTGGTGGGGCACTTGAGCAATCGACCCAGCCAACTCTCGGGTGGTCAGCAACAACGGGTGAGTATCGCCAGGGCCCTCATGAACGGCGGCGACATCATTCTGGCGGACGAACCCACCGGGGCGTTGGACACCACCAGCGGCAAGGAAGTGATGAAGATCCTGCTGGAGCTCAACCGGGCGGGGCACACGGTTATCATCGTGACCCACGATGAGAAAGTGGCGGCCCACGCCCAGCGCATCATCGAGATCCGTGACGGCGAGATCGTCAGCGATCGGCCCAATCCGCAGCAACCGCTGGAGGATCAGGCGCCGCAGGGCACACGTCCGGCCAAGGTCAAGCCGGCCAATGGCCTGCTCGCCAGCTTTGGCCTGTTCAGCGAAGCGTTCAACATGGCCTGGGTGGCGCTGGTGTCCCATCGCATGCGCACCCTGCTGACCATGTTGGGCATCATTATCGGCATCACCTCGGTGGTCTCGATCGTGGCCATCGGCGAAGGGGTCAAGGAGTATGTCCTGAAGGACATCCAGGCGATTGGCAGCAATACGATCGAGATCATGCCCGGGGCCGACTGGGGGGACAGTCGCTCGACGGCGATCGAAACCCTGGTGTTGTCCGACGTGACGGCCCTGAGCGATCAGTATTACATCGACAGCGCGACCCCCAACGTAGGCCGCAATCTGCTATTGCGCTTTGAAAACATCGACGTCAACGCGACCGTCAACGGTGTCAGCGAGAGCTATTTCCAGGTTCGCGGGATCAAGATCGGCTCCGGCGTCGCGTTCAGCAAGGACGACGCCCGGCGGCAGTCACAAGTGGTGGTGATCGACCACAATACCCGCCAACGGCTGTTCGGCCCGAACACCGACCCGTTGGGCAAGGTGATCCTCATCGACAACCTGCCGTGCACGGTCATTGGCGTCACTGAAGACCGCAAGAGCGTGTTCAATACCAACAAGAACCTGAACGTCTGGATGCCCTATGAGACGGCGGCAGGCCGACTGCTGGGCCAGCGATTCCTGGACAGCATCACGGTGCGGATAAAGGACGGGCAACCGAGCAAGGTCGTGGAAGACAACGTCGTCAAGCTCCTGACCCAACGCCATGGCATCAAGGACTTCTTCACCTACAACCTCGACAGCGTGCTGCAGACGGTGCAGAAAACCAGCCAGTCCCTGGCGCTGTTGCTCTCGTTGATTGCGATCATCTCGCTGGTGGTGGGTGGCATCGGTGTGATGAACATCATGCTCGTTTCGGTGACCGAACGTACCCGTGAGATCGGTATTCGCATGGCCGTCGGTGCTCGCCAGTCGGATATCCGCCAGCAGTTCCTGGTGGAAGCGGTGATGGTGTGCCTGATGGGTGGCACGATTGGCATCGCCTTGTCGTTTGGTATCGGCTACGTCTTTTCGATCTTCGTCAAAGAGTGGCAGATGGTGTTCTCGATGGGATCGATCATCACGGCTGTCGTCTGTTCGACCCTGATCGGGATCGTGTTCGGCTTCGTGCCCGCGCGCAATGCCGCGCGGCTCGATCCGATCAATGCATTGGCACGCGACTGACCAAGGCTGCCAACACAGGACCCTGTGGCGAGGGAGCAAGCTCAAGCTCCCCGCCACATGAGGGTGCCTGGCCGTTCTATACCGCTTCGCGTGCGGCAAGCGGGCGCGTCTCGCCGACCTTCCCGAGCGCCTGTTCGAAGCGGTCCAGCACCATGCCGACTTCGGTCTCGGTGATGGTCAGGGGCGGCAGGAACCTGAGCACCGCGCCATGGCGCCCGCCGGTTTCCATCATCAAGCCATTGTCGAAGCAGTTGAGCTTGATGGCGTGTGCACGGGCGCCGTCAGCCTGGCCGGCGCGCTGGTTGTCGGCCGGCTTGGTGATTTCCACACCGATCATCAATCCGCGACCGCGGATGTCGCCAATGAATGGAAAACGCTGCGCAATCTCCTGCAGGCCGCTGTGCAGTCGCTCACCCATCCGCGCGGCATGGGCGACGAGCTGGTCTTTCCTGATTTGCTGCATGGTGGCCGCGCCGGCAACCATCGCGACCTGATTGCCGCGGAAGGTCCCCGCATGCATGCCAGGCCCCCAGGTATCCAGATGTTCGGCGTACACGATCACCGCCAGTGGGTAGCCACCGCCGATGGCTTTGGACAGCACCAGGATGTCGGGGACGATGCCGGCATGCTCGATGGCGAATGTGCTACCAGTGCGGCCCAGGCCGGTCTGGACTTCGTCGACGATCAGCAGGATGTCCTGCTCCAGGGTGATTTCCCGCAGGGCCCGCAGCCAGTTGGCCGAGGCCGGGATGCAGCCGCCTTCGCCTTGCACCACCTCGACGATGACCGCCGCCGGTTTGGCGACGCCGCCCTCGGGGTCCGAGAGGACGGTACGGATGTAGTCGATGGACAATTGATCGGTGTGCTCGCCATTCGTGCCGAACGGGCATCGAAATCGATAGGGGAAGGGAAGAAAGTGCGTGCCTTGGGCAATCAAGCCATCGCCGGTCTTGGGCGACAGTTTGCCCATCGCCGACAGTGCGCCGGCCGTCATCCCGTGGTAACCGCCGTGGAACGCCATCAATGGCGAGCGTTTGGTGTAGTGGCGGGCCAACTTGATGGCGGCCTCGACGGCATCCGACCCGCTGGGCCCGCAGAAGAGAATCTTGCTGGTGTCCCGCATTTTCGCCGGCAGCAGCGAGAACAGCTCCTGCACGAACGCATGCTTGGCCGGCGTGGCCAGGTCCAGTGCCTGCTGCAGGTGATCGCTGTCGAGGAAGCGCATCACCGCATCCCTGACTTCGGGCGGGTTATGCCCGAGGGCCAGTGTCCCGGCGTTCGACAGGCAATCGAGGAACTCCTGGCCGCTGGCGTCCTTGATACGCATGCCCTTGCCGCTGACGAACAGGCGCTGGAAAGTCTGCGCATAGGTACGTGCGTTCGACTCGATGTTCTCGAGGTAAGTGAGTGCTTCCATATTCGATCATCCATTGGCGAAGGAGCGTGAACCGAGTGGGGCCATTCATGCTCGTCAGCACGTGCAGCCATTACTGGGCAGGTCGAGCTCATTTCAACAGGCCCCCGTCGTTATCGCGAGTTTTCCAGCCGGCAGCTGTCCCCAATTTCCACGCCAGACATCGGAACGGGTGCGGGGTTAAATAACTGCCACACGAGCCTCGTCGAGCCATCGTTAATAATCTGCCACCTCCCTGAGCTGTGCCGGTGCCGGGTGCCTTGCTGTCTCCACCTTTGACACCCTTAGAGAACGCTATGCATGTCTTCAAGCCTCCAGAGAGCCTATTGCTGGTGACACTGTGTGCGGTGGCCTTGAGTGGCTGCGTATTGGGTCCTGACTATCGGGTGCCGGACGTTCCGATCGCCGCCAAATGGCAGGCACCACTGCCCCATGGTGCGTCGGTGGCGGCGTTGGCCGACTGGTGGCGGCAATTCGATGACCCGGCGCTGGCCGAGCTTTTGCGCCTGGCCGAAGCCGATAGCCCGTCCATGGACCAGGCCTGGGCCAATATCTCGCTGGCCCGTGCGACCGCCAACAGTGACGCCGCCGATGCCTTGCCCACGTTCGACGGCAGGCTGTCAGGTGGCCGAGGCGGGCAGCAGACCGGTTCTGAACGCCTGGGGGGCTCAGGTTCTTCGGCGACGATGGATGCCGCCTGGGAGCTGGATCTGTTTGGCAAGTTGAGTCGCAACAATGAAGCGGCCAGCGCTCGCGTCGAGGCGCGGGTGGATGACTGGCATGACGCGAGGGTGTCGCTGGCGGCCCAGGTCGGTGATGACTACGTGCAATACCGGGGATGCCAGAAGTTGGTACTGGCCTACCGCGACCAGGCCCAGTCACAACAAGATACCGCGCGCATCACGCGTCAGTCGTACGGGGCGGGTTTCACGTCCTCCGCCGACGCCGCGCTGGCCGATGCCAGTGCCGCCAGCAGCGCCGCAACCCTCGTCCAGCAGCAGAGTGAGTGCCAGGTGCTGCTCAAGAGCCTGGTGGCGCTGACAGGCAGTGATGAAGGGCGACTGCTGGAGGTGCTCGGTCACACGCCGGCGCAACTGCCGCAGCCGGCCGAACTCGATGTGCAACAGATTCCGGCCGACTTGCTGCGCCAGCGCCCGGATGTCGCCTCCCGCGAGCGCGAGCTGGCGGCGGCGAATGCCGAGATCGGCGTGGCCCAGGCCGATCGCCTGCCGAGCCTGAGTCTTTCCGGAACGATTTCCGTGGGCTCCATGGTGGGCCAGCGCAACCGCTCCTGGTCCCTGGGCCCGGTGCTGTCGATTCCATTGTTCGACGGTGGCAAGCGACGCGCGGCGGCGGAGAGCGCCAAGGCCTCCTATGACGCGACCCTGGCGGTCTATCGCCAAACGTTGCGCACCAGTGTGATGGAAGTGGAACAGGCCCTGGTGCGTCTCGATGCGGCACGGCGCCGGGAGTCGGATGTGGAGCGGTCCACCGCCGGGTTCCGGGAATCCTTCGAGGCCATCAATCGCAGTTGGCAGGCCGGCAACGTCAGCCTGCTCGACCGCGAAACCGCACGCCGCCAGGCGCTGACAGCCGAGATCGAATTGATCACCTTGCAACAGAATCAAGTGCGCTACTGGATCGCCCTGTACAAGGCATTGGGAGGGGGTTGGCAGGCCGGTCAACCCCTGGCGCAGAGTCGGGCATTGGGCGGAGACGGCGCGTGAGGTCCAGACCAGGCAACGTCGCGTTGACAATCATGGTGTGCGCGATCGTGGTGGCGTTGATCTATTTTCGCCGAGGCGCTGAACCGGTCGAGGCCGCCCCCCGGGTCAGCAGCTTGAGCGTGGAAGTCGTTCAGGCGCAACGCCAGATCTGGCCGCAATTGCTGTTTGCCAATGGCGCGCTCGCACCCTGGCAGGAGGCAGTCATCAATGCCGAGACCAGCAACTTGCGCATCGCCAGCATCGAAGCCGATGTGGGCAGCCGCGTGAAGAAGGGCCAATTACTCGCCACGCTGGCCAGCGAAACGGTGATTGCCGAGGAAAACAAGCAGAAGGCGCTCCTCGCCCAGGCCAACGCCAACCTGGAACAGGCCCGCTCCAATGACCGGCGGGCCCGGGTCGTGGGACAGGGCGGGGCGTTGTCGGAGCAACAGCGCGAAGACTATCGGATCAAGGTCGCGCTCGCCGAAGCGGACCTCGCCAGCGCCCGCGCCGAATTGCAGAGTACGCGCATCAGGCTCGGACAGACCCGTATCGTCGCTGTGGACGATGGCATTATTTCGGCCCGCACCGCATTGCTCGGCAAGGTGCTGACCGCCGGCGACGAGCTGTTTCGCATGGTGCGCGACGGCCGCATCGAATGGCAGGCCGAGTTGGATGCCCGCCAACTGGCCCAAGTGCGGGCTGGCCAGGTCGCCCGCATGACATTACCCGATGGCCAGCGCCTGGAAGGCCGTGTACGGCTGGTATCGCCCACGTTGAATACCAAGACCAGCCGGGCACTGGTCTACGTTTCCCTGCCGACCGACAGCGCCGCCCAGGCCGGCATGTATGCCAGTGGCCAAATCGAACTGGCACCGCGCGAGGCTGTCACGGTACCGGATACGGCCGTCATCCTGCGGGACGGGCGTTCCTATGTGTTCACGCTCAATGACGACATGCGTGTGGTCCAGCGGCCGGTGGTGGTCGGCCGGCGCATGCATCAGGCCGTGGAGATCCTCAGCGGCCTCGACGAGCCCGCGCGCATCGTGCGGGCCGGCGGTGCGTTCCTCAACGATGGCGCGAGCGTGACCCTCGTTCAATCCCAGGTCGCCCAGCCATGAACATTTCCGCCTTGTCGATCCGCCATCCGGTCCCGGCCGTCATGCTGTTCATCTTGCTGACGCTCTTTGGCCTGTCGGGTTTCGAGAAGCTCGCCATCCAGGATTTCCCCGACATGGACCTGCCAGTGGTGGTGATCAGCGCCTCGCTGGAAGGCGCGGCTCCGGAGCAACTGGAAACGGAAGTGGCACGCAAGATCGAGGACAAGCTGACGTCCCTGCGCCTGCTCAAGCACGTGACGACGAGCATCACCGACGGCGCCGTCAACATCAACGTCAGCTTTGACATCGACAAGGATGGCAACGAGGCGCTCAACGAGGTGCGCAACGCGGTCGACAGTGCCATGGCACAACTGCCGGCGAGCCTTGATACACCCTCGGTCTCCCGGCTGACCACCAGTGCCTCGGCGTTGCTCACCTATGTCATCGACTCCGACAACCTGGATGAAGAAGCCTTGTCCTGGTTCGTCGACAATGAGTTGAGCAAACAGTTGCTGGCGGTGCCTGGGGTGGCCATGATCGGGCGCATGGGCGGGGTCGACCGGGAAGTCCAGGTCAATCTCGACCCGGCACTGATGGCAGGCCTGGGCATTCGTGTCTCGGACGTTGCCAACCAGTTGCGGGCCATGCAGAAGGACAACTCCGGCGGCCAGGGCAACCTGGGCAGCGGCCAGCAAGCCATGCGTACCTTGGGTGCGATTGACGATCCGGCAGCCCTCGGCGCTATCGACATTCCCAGCGGCGACGGGCGCCTGCTCGCCCTGGGGCAGTTGGCCGACATTCGTGACACCCACGCCGAACGCAGCACCCGGGCGTTTCGCGACGGCAGGCCGGTGATCGGTTTCCAGATCACCCGTTCCCTGGGGTTCTCCGATGTCGGCGTCGCCAATGATGTGCGCAAGGCCATGGCCGCGTTTGAGAAACAGCATCCCAACGTGCAGATCGCTGAGGTCAGCGACACGGTTGGCGCTGTGCTCGCCAATTATCACGACTCGATGAATTTGCTGTACGAAGGCATGCTGTTGGCGGTGCTGGTGGTCTGGTGGTTCCTGCGGGACTGGCGCGCCACGCTTATCGTCGCCACGGCACTGCCGTTGTCGATTATCCCTACCTTTGGGGTGATGTACCTGGCCGGGTTTACCCTCAACTCCGTTTCCCTGCTGGCCCTGGCCCTGGTCATCGGTGTGCTGGTGGACGATGCCATCGTCGAGATCGAGAACATTGCGCGGCACTTGCGCATGGGCAAGACCCCGCGTCAGGCCGCCATCGAGGCTGCGGATGAAATCGGCCTGGCGGTGCTCGCCACGACGGTCACCCTGGTCGCGGTGTTCCTGCCCACGGCGTTCATGGGGGGGATCGCCGGGAAACTGTTCCGCCAGTTCGGCGTGACGGCGTCGGTTGCGCTGTTGTTTTCATTGCTGGTGGCGCGGCTGCTGACGCCGATGATGGCAGCTTATTTCCTCAAGGCAAGGAACGAAACCGACCGGGACAGCCCGTTGATGACCCGCTACCTGGGCTGGATCCACGCCAGCCTGACTCGGCGCAAGACGACGATATGCCTGGCAGGCCTGTGCTTCGTCGCCGCCCTGGCATTGGTCCCCTTGTTACCCACCAGCTTTCTGCCAGCGCAGGACACCGGTCGCAGCAAAATCACCTTGGAGTTGCCGCCGGGAACGACGTTGGAACACACCACCGCGATGGTGTTGCAGGCCAGCGAGCGGCTGCTCGAGCTGCCCGATGTCGTGCATGTGTTCAGCTCGGTGGGAACCGTCAGCCATTCGGGCGCAGGGCCCGCCGACATCACCGGCGCCGGCGATGCAGTCCTGACGGTGGAGTTGGCGTCCCGGGAGACGCGCGATCGCAAGCAGGTGGAGGTCGAAGCGCAGATGCGCCAGCTATTGCACACCCTCCCGGGTGTACGCATCAACGTTGGCGGCGATGGCAGCGGAGAGAAGCTCGATATTGTGCTTGCCAGCGATGACGGCGATCTGCTGGAGCGTACGGCAAGCGCCCTTGAGCCCCAACTGCGTGAGCTGCGCGGGATCGGCAATGTCTCGTCCAGCAGCGCCTTGCAACGGCCGGAAATCCAGATGCGACCGGATTTTGCCCGGGCCGCGGAGCTGGGGATCACCAGCCAGGACATCGCCGATACCTTGCGCATGGCGACTTACGGCGAATATTCCTCGCAACTGGGCAAGATCAATTTATCCCAGCGTCAAGTGGACGTGCGGGTGCGCATGGACTCGCTGTTGCGCGACGATTTGCAGGCGATCAGCCAACTGCGGGTGACCGGTCGAGACGGCCAGGTTGCCCTGGCCTCGTTGGGGGAGATCGGCATGGGCAGCGGGCCGGCGCAAATCAGCCGGCTGGATCGCCTGCGTAATGTCACCCTGTCGGTCGAACTCAATGGTCGCAATCTGGGCGAGGTCATGGCCGAGGCTCGCCAACTGCCGGTAATGCGCAACTTGCCAGCCGAAGTGAAACGGGTGGAGCAGGGCGAGTTGCAACTGATGACGGAGCTGTTCGCCAGCTTCAGCCTGGCCATGGCCATCGGCGTGTTTTGTATCTATTCGGTCCTGGTGTTGCTGTTTCACGATTTCTTGCAACCGGCCACGATTCTTTCGGCGCTGCCGCTCTCGCTGGGTGGCGCGTTGTTGGCCTTGCTGGTGTGCAATTTCAGTTTTTCCCTGCCATCGGTCATCGGCTTGTTGATGCTGATGGGCATCGTGACCAAGAACTCCATCCTGTTGGTGGAGTACGCCATCATGGCCCGCCGCGATTATGGCCTGGGTCGATACGAGGCATTGATGGATGCTTGCCACAAGCGTGCCCGTCCGATCCTGATGACCACCATTGCGATGGGCGCAGGCATGTTGCCGACAGCAATGGGCATGGGCGAGGACCCGAGTTTCAGGCAACCGATGGCCGTGGTGGTGATGGGAGGATTGTTGACGTCAACGCTGTTGAGTCTATTGGTGGTACCGGTGATTTTTACTTACGTGGACGATGCGTTGCAATGGCTGAAGCGTCGTACTCAAGCACCGATGGAAGAAAGGGCGGTGGAAAAGGCATGAGGGGAGTCCATATTCCCCCAACAGATACTCATTCGGTCAACGAACGAGCAATCGTTGGGGGTAGGTTCATACGGCCTGTTGAATCGCGTTATTGCCATTCCATTCCAAGTGAGCCGGAGTGGCATCCATTGAATGCATCCAGCGGATCAGCGAACGACGCCCGCCAATACCCATCTTTATGGCTGCGCGCTTCAGGTAACTTTCGACGGTGTTGACTTTCAGGTTCAGTTGTTCGGCAAGTTCGGGAGCGGTGCGTCCGGCCAACAGACCCACGCACACTTCCGTTTCGCGAGAAGACAAACTCAAACCCGATAAAAGCAGCCGATCGGCGAACCGTTGGCGCAGGGCTTCCATGCCGCCGTTTTCCGAGGCGTCCAAGGCCAGGAAGGGGTCCTGACGAGTGGACTCCGGTGGAACAAGGGCAGCCACATGCTCTTCGACCATGGGCAATAGCAGGCAAGAGAAATCTTTTAGCAACGCATGTTCCTGCGCAGAAAATCCCTTTGAAAGTGGCGAGCGGTATATGGACAGTACATAACGACGACCATTCTTTCTGGTCGCCAGGTGTAACTGTGTAGTGGTGTTATAGCCAGGCATTTTTTCCGAGCGCTCGCTTTTTAGCAGGCATCGGGAAAAGTTGGGCATTTTTTGCGGAGGTGCGTCTTCAAAGAGAATATCGTCGGCGAGGAAAAAAGGCTTGGTACTATGAGCGTCCATGAGCGCGTCGACGCAGGCGCTGTCCATGCCGACGCAGCCCAGGCTGGAAGTGCTGGGTTCAGACATGTTACTGGTGCCGATTCGTTGTTCGGTAATATGCGTGGCGTCCACGGGTATTTCCGTGAGTATCAGGTCATGCAACAGGCGAGGGAAGTTGCGGCTACCTGTGCTGGCAATCACTTTGCCAACGTGCGGGAATAATCGTTGTAGGTTCATCCTTTCTCCAAAATCATCCAAGTGTTTGATTATAACTGCAGCTCAGTGTGCACGAGTCTCGTTGCTGGAATGTTTCGACCTGGGAGTGCGTGGGCAATGACCAGGGAGGTAGGGAGTGTATCTGACGAGCGGTATTTCATGGCGTCTTTATTAAAGATGATGGCTTTGTTGATCGCGTTCTTGCTGAGAACTTCTTCATACGCGTTGAGGGTGCAAGGCAATGTGCCGTAGATGATGCTTTCTCCTTTCGAGCCTAATGCCGTATTGAGTCTTTCAACTGCCCATCCTGAACGTTTCAGGATTTTTTCCATCAGGGTGTCTACAACAATTTCATACGTGTGAATTTTTTGTTGTTGGGCGAACTTAATCATTGACAGGAAAAGTGCCGCTGTGCGAATGTCTACACTAGCTCGAGTGAGTTTTCCTGTAACGAAATTGTCGTCCGAAAGTGCAAATCTTGTGGCTTCCCAACATTTGTCCAGGCACGGTCTGGTTTCTTCGGCCGGAAGGATAAAACTCAAGGGGCCGCTCATCAGTGTGGGTTTGCTGGAAGGGCGTAGTCGAACACAGCCGGTGACTCGGTCGTTTTGATGGGCGTAGATATAGATGGCGTCGGAGTCGTCGTATTCATCCCACTCATAGTCACTGCCTTGATAGCTTTCAATATCCCACTTCTTTCGGTCAATAAAAGCAAGTTTGCGAATGGACAGAATTTGTTCGAGGATTTTGAGTGGGACTTTTGAGTAGCTTGCGATGCTGGTGGTTACGCCGGAAAAATCATAGGTGCATGAGGAGTAGTTCATGAATGCGACTTCTTGGCTGCAGGTGGAGCTACTGTTAACTTTGCACTAAGGTATTTCAACTGTCCTAAAGTACAGTCTTTGATTTGTAGAGTGCACAGCCTAATTAGTGGGTCTGCTTCTGTCGCAGGATTATAATTGTGAGGAGACTCGTTAGTTGTGGAGTTTTGTATCGCTGCGAATCCAAAAAAGTACAGATTTTGCATGGTGGCGAGCTGGTATTATTTGAGTAAATTGAAATGGCGTTTGTTGTGCTTTTTTTTGACGTTTCGAAAGCTGCGAACATAACTGATTGATATTTTTCGATTCAAAAAATTGACGCATTAAGAGGTAGCTTGAAGCCCTTTCTCAAGCGGTCGTTGAGTGCGGGTTGTCTAGTCTCTCCTTCCTCGGCTGATGGGGTTCTCGTGAGTCCGAGAAATATCCATTGGCGGGGCGGAAATTAGTGTGTGGCACATTGATGTTGGTCTAGTGTTTCTGCTCTATTAAGTTGGTTGTATGACTTCGTATGACTTGGAGAGGTGATCCCCTGTGATTCGAATTTGACTTCACTTGGCTCGTGCTTGAAGTCATGTGGAAAGATGATGGAACGATCGGGCCCTGAAAGTTGGCCTGCAGGCTTCTGAATATGGATGGATGCTATGAATTATATTGCGCTTTCGTTGTTGACCGTACTGTTGGTGCCGGGGCCGACGAACTCATTGTTGCTGCAAATCGGTATAACCAGAGGCCTCAACACGCTCTCGATGCGCTTTGTCGCAGCGGAATGGTCGGCTTATGTGATACAGATGACGCTGTGGGGGGTATTCATTGACTTGCTGATGGCCGATCACTCGTGGGTGGTGATCGCGACCAAGGTGTTTGCCGTGTGCTTTTTGTTTTATATTTCCTTGAAGCTTTGGTTCTCGGTAAAAGATCATGCACCTGGCGCAACGATGGGTATTAGCGTTGCGGATCTGTTTGTCGCAACGCTGACAAATCCCAAGGGGCTGTTCTTTGTTTCCTTCGTTGCACCAACGGGCACATTCTTGTCGTTGGATAACTGGCTGTCATTCATGTTGTTATTTTCAGCCATTATTTTCCCGGTAGGGCTGGTGTGGATCGCAGGGGGGGCTTTTTGTGGTCGAAAGTTTCACGCGATTGTATCGGGACGATTGTTGAATCGAGCCATTTCCCTGGTCATTGGGTTGTTCGCGTGTGGCATGCTTTTCAATATCGCATCGCAGGTGACCTTTACGTGACGGCGCTTGCATGTTTGACGCCGAAGGGCGTCGGACTCGAGCAACAGGATCAACACCAGAACAGGGCAGGTAAGTAAGGTCTAACGGAGATCGTTATTTAGATGAGACTTAATTGCGCTGCTTTGAACATGGCTTGCTTGACGTTGGTGCATTCCATTTTTTCAGTCATCTGCCTGGCATGAAATTTTACCGTGCGTTCAGTGATGTTCATGATCAGGCCGATTTCCTTATAGTTTTTTCCCAGTGCAAGCCAACGCAAGAATTCAGTTTCCCGGGGTGATAGCTTGAGCGTGCTCTCTACGCCGGTCTCAACCGGGCGGTGCTGGTTGGCGATGATACTGAGTGTTTGGATGATGACCATGTTCTCCCGAACAATGATTGGGAAGTCGGGATCGTTTTCTTCCGATGACAGATGAATAGAGCCGAACGATCTGCCGGGTTCGTGGATCGGAATGGTGAACCCTTGCTTGATGCCATAAGAGGCGGACTGATCGAATATTTCCGGATTGTTGTCTATTTCCTGTGGGATTTCATCCCAGAAGAAAGGCGTGGCGGTAATGGCTGTGTTGGCCATGACGGGATCTGATTTGTGAAGAGAGTTCTTACGGTAGGTGTCTACCCATTCGGCGGGATAATTGCTGTGGATGGATACTTTTGAATTATCGAAGGGCATTGAATCCAGATGAACATAAGCAAATTTTTCAAGCCCTAGTTTCGAGAACATCCAACCCAATATCTCGGTGTACTCGTCGTGGCTCTTTCCTTGGATGTTATTTTCCACCTCTTGAATTAAATTGAACAGGTGGCTTGAAATGGGCTTGAGCATAATGGTTGCGCTCGAAAATATTAATGTGAATACCTTTGTGCAGTCAGGTACGTCACCTTGATATTCGCCAAGCGGAGGAGGAAAGTTTTACAACGCCCGCATCAACTTCACGCCGTTTTGTGGTCGCTAGCGGGGCTGTAAGGGGGAGTGGAATATAAGGTGGAATTGTCCAGTTCATCGGGGTTCGCTTCAAATCACGATAATAACCCCTCATCCCACGATGTAATGCCTGCTCTCTCAACTGGGGTGATGTCATTTTACGTCCTTGCCTGTGCAACCTCAGCCATTGCCCTGAGGCCGTAGTTAATTTCGACTACTGAAACGATTAACTGGGGGACAGTATAGACAGCTTTTTTGCAAGAGTGAGAAACATTAAAAAACCTTATTCTTCAAGCTGCAATGCCCTCTTCAGAAACCCGGCTGTTCGACTCTCCCGGCATTTCGCCACGGTCTGCGGAGTCCCGCAAGCCACTACGTTTCCGCCCTCGGCTCCAGCCCCCGGGCCGATATCGATGACCCAGTCACTCTGCGCCACCACGCGCATGTCATGCTCCACCACAACCACCGTATGACCTTCTTCCACCAGGCGATTCAACTGCACCAGCAAACGATCCACATCCTGGGGATGCAGCCCATTGGTCGGCTCGTCCAGTACGTACAAGGTCGCCCCCCGGGCCTTGCGTTGCAGTTCAGTCGCCAGCTTGATCCGCTGGGCTTCGCCGCCGGACAGCTCGGTGGCTGGTTGGCCCAGTCGCAGGTAGCCCAGTCCGATATCTTGCAGCACTTGTAACGAGCGCCTGGCCGCCGCCTGCTCGGCAAACACCTCGAGTGCCTGGTTCACGGTCAGTTGCAACACCTGGGAAATGTCCAGGCCCTGCCAGCGTACCTCCAGGGTCTGCGGGTTGTAGCGCGCGCCGTGACAGGTGGGGCAGGGGGCGTACACGCTGGGCATGAACAACAACTCCACGCTGACGAAGCCTTCACCTTCACAGGTCTCGCAGCGACCCTTGGCAACGTTGAAGGAAAACCGCCCGGCATCGAATCCCATTGCCTGCGCCTGTTCTGTCGCGGCGAACAATTTGCGCACGTGATCGAACAAGCCGGTGTAAGTGGCCAGGTTTGAGCGCGGGGTGCGGCCGATGGGTTTTTGGTCCACCTGGACCAGTCGCTTGACCGCGTCGAGCCCGGCGGTAACCCGCCCGGCGCTGGTTTGCAGGGGTTCGTCTTCCAGGCTTTGCTCATCGGGTTCGGCGTTGGGGCTGGCCTGGCCCAGGTGGGCGCCGACCAGATCCAGCAGAGCCTGGCTGACGAGGCTGGATTTGCCTGAGCCTGAGATACCGGTCACGGCGGTGAAGCAGCCCAAGGGGAAGGCCGCGCTCAAATTGTCGAGGTTGTTGCGGGTGATGCCTTCCAGGCACAGCCAGGCCTTGGGCGTTCGGGGACTATGAGCAGCGGCTTTTTCTTCGCCAAACAGGTAGGCGCGGGTGCGTGATTCCGGCACCTGGCCAAGGCCTGCCGGCGGACCGCTGTAGAGGACTTTGCCGCCTTGTTCGCCGGCGTCCGGGCCGACGTCGATGAGCCAGTCGGCGCGGCGCATGGTATCGAGGTCATGTTCGACCACAAACACCGAGTTGCCCGCTGCCTTGAGGCGTTGCAGGGCGCCAAACAGCGCTTCGCTATCGGCCGGATGCAGGCCGGCGGAAGGTTCGTCCAGCACGTAGATCACCCCGAATAACTGGGAGTTGAGCTGGGTCGCCAGGCGCAGGCGTTGCAACTCGCCGGAGGACAGTGTCGGTGTGCTGCGCTCCAGGGCGAGATAGCCCAGACCCAGGTCGATCAGGGTGGTGATCCGTTCCAGCAGTTCGGCGGCGATGCGCTGGGCGGTCAGGCGTTTCTCCAGGGATAGGTTGGGTGTATGGCGGGCGTCGGGGCCGCCTGCATGGGGGTTGTCGCCCCTGGCAGCACGTTGCTCACGGGCCTCTCGTGTTTGCCGGTGGCTGAGGACGTCCCCCGTCTCTTCGGCGTGTGCAAGGTAGTCGGGTGCCAGGACCCGCTTGAGTACCTCGGCCAGTTCGAGCAGCGGCAGGTGTGACAGCTCGGCGATGTCCAGGCCGGCAAAGGTCACGGTCAGCGCCTGGCGTTTGAGGCGCTTGCCTTCGCACAGGGGGCAGGGGCTGGCGCGCATGTATTGCGCCACGCGTTTGCGCATCTGGGCGCTTTGGGAATGCATGAAAGTGTGCAGCAGGTAGCGCCGGGCGCCGCTGAACGTGCCCTGGTAACTGGGTTCGAGTTTGCGCTTGAGGGCGGCGCGGGTCTGGGCCGGCGTCAGTCCTGCGTACACCGGAACGGTCGGGGTTTCTTCGGTGAAAAGGATCCAGTCCCTTTGCTTTTTCGGCAGGTCGCGCCAGGGGATGTCGACGTCATAACCCAGGGTCACGAGGATGTCCCGCAGGTTCTGGCCTTGCCAGGCCATGGGCCAGGCGGCCACGGCACGCTCGCGGATGGTCAGCGACGGGTCTGGCACCATGGAGGCTTCAGTCACTTCGTAGACCCGACCCAGGCCGTGGCATTCCTGGCAGGCGCCCTGTGGCGTGTTGGGCGAGAAGTCCTCGGCGTAGAGCATCGGTTGGTCGGCCGGGTAGCTGCCGGCGCGGGAGTAGAGCATGCGAATCAGGCTCGACAAGGTGGTGACGCTGCCCACCGACGAGCGTGCGCTGGGGCTGCCCCGTTGTTGCTGCAAGGCGACTGCCGGGGGCAGGCCCTCGATGCTGTCCACGTCCGGCACACCCACCTGGTCGATCAGGCGTCGCGCGTAGGGTGCGACGGACTCGAAGTAGCGACGTTGGGCTTCGGCATAGAGCGTGGAGAAGGCCAGCGACGACTTGCCGGAGCCCGACACACCGGTGAATACCACCAGGGCATCGCGGGGGATGTCCACGTCGACGTTCTTGAGGTTGTGTTCGCGGGCGCCACGTACCCGGACGAAGCCGGTGGCTTGCGGCAATGAAGAGGCGCTGGCGGGGCCGGAGCTTGCGGGCATGGAACGTTCCTTGTGGGCGTCTGCTTGACGCGTTGGGGCGATCAGGTGAAGCGGCATCACGGGAATAATGGAACCTGGGTCACCGTGTTGACAATTATGCATGCGACCGGGTTCGTCCATTCTCGTGCGATAAAAATCGACTCCGGACAAAAGAGCTGAGAACAGCTTCGCAGTTTTTCCCGGGGATACGGACCTCCCCATGCCTCGTTCAGAACTGCGCTCTCTGGATTATGGGGCAGCTCTGCTGGCCGGTGCGGCGCTGTGTGGTGGGTGTTTTGGCACCGATGGGCACTGGTTGCCTGTGCACCGAACCGTTCCTTTTGTGGCGAGGGAGCTTGTGGGGGCAATCTCATCCCATGGAAGCGCCCACCCGCTACCCAAGTAGCATTCGTCGAGCCGGCGCGGCTTCGTACACTCAGGGCTCCTATCACGCACCCGTCGGAGGCGAAGATGCAGCAGGCCCAGAGCGAAGGTGTGGTGAGCGCCATGTCCCAGGCGACGGACGTCCAGCAGGTGGCCCAAGAGTTGGCGCGGCAGTTGTTGCACCCGCACCTGGGGTTCGTGCTGTTTTTCTGTTCCGCCGAATACGACTTGCCGGCCCTGGGCCAGGCGCTGTCCCAGAGTTTCGGCGGGATTCGCCTGGTGGGCTGCACCAGCGCCGGTGAAATCACCGCGCAAGGTTATGGTCGCAACTGCGTGACGGCGGTGGGTTTCGATCACCGGCACTTTTCCATCGCCGCCGAACTGATCGGCGAAATGGAACGCTTCAGCCTGATCGATGCCCAGCAAATGGTCGAGCGCCTGGCCAGCGGCTGTCGCAGCAACGCCTTGGCGCCGATCAAGGGCCACAGTTTCGCCTTGACCCTGCTCGATGGCCTGTCCAGTCGCGAGGAAATGGTGCTGGCGGCCTTGAGCGCCGCCCTGGGGGACATCCCGCATTTCGGCGGGTCGGCCGGCGATGACAACTACCTGACCCACACCCACGTTTATTTCGAAGGCCAGTTTCACAGTGGCGCGGCGGTGGTGGTGCTGATCAACACCTGGCTGGAATTCGAAGTCTTCACCACCCATCACATCCTGCCCCGGGAGGAGAAATTGGTGGTGACCGGCGCCGACAGCGCCTCGCGACGGGTCTACGAGCTCAACGCCGAACCCGCCGCCGAAGAATACGCCCGGCACATCGGCGTGCCGGTGAGCGCCCTCGACTACCGGGTCTTCGCCGCCCATCCACTGGCGGTGCGCATCAACGACCAGTACTACGTGCGCGCCATCCAGCAGGTGCATCCGGACCTGAGCCTGAGTTTCTACTGTGCGGTGGAGAACGGCATCGTTCTCACCGCCATGACTCCCGGGCCCTTGCTGCACAACCTGCAAGCGCTGTTCGACGGTTTGCAGGCGCGCCTCGGTGACCTGTTGCTGACCATCGGCTGCGATTGCTTCCTCCGGCGCCTGGAATTGGAAGATCGCGGCGGCCTGGAGCAGATCGGCCAGTTCCTGCGGGAACAACGGGTGATGGGGTTCAACACCTATGGAGAACAGTTCAATGGCATGCACATCAACCAGACGTTCACCGGAGTTGCCATTGCCCGACATCGCGTCCCCGGCCATCGCTGACCTGCAGGCCCAGCTCGCCAGCCTGCAACACGAAAACCGCAAGTTGCGGCGCATCAACGAGGCGCTGATCGAGCGGGTGGAGTCTGGTGTCACGCGGGGCAACGACCCCTACGCGGCGTTCCAGCACTCGGTGGTGCTGGCCGAACAGGTGCGTGAGCGCACCGATGCCCTGAACCAGGCCATGGCCGAACTCAAGGCCGGCAATCACTTGCTGGGTGAGGCGCGGCTGCGGGCGGAAACCGCCCACCGGCACTTGATCGATGCCATCGAAAGCATCTCCGACGCATTTGTGCTGTTCGACGAGCAGCAACGCATTGTCCTGTTCAACAGCCGCTTCAAGGCCTTCTGGGCCAACAGCCGGGTGCGCATCATCGCCGGCATGCGCCTTTCCGAGGTCAAGCGCTTGATGACTGCCAACGGGCTATTCAACGAAGAGCCCCGGGGCCAGGCCGACGAGCATGTGCTGTATCGCTTGCAGAACGGGCGTTGGCTGCAAGTCAGCGAGCGGCCGACCCAGGAAGGCGGGCGGGTGATCCTGTTTACCGACATCACCGACGTCAAGCTCAGTGAAACCGTGCGCCGGGAGCAGGCCATCGCGCAGAAGTCCCACCTGTTGCAGCGGGCGGTGGACAACCTGTCCCAGGGTGTGGCGATGGTCAATGCCCAAGGCGTGCTGGAGCTGTGGAACCGGCGCTTCCTTGAGCTCAGCGGCCTGGCACCGGTGGCGGCGCACCGGCCGTTCAATGAAGTGATTGCCGACAGTGAGTTGCAACTGCTGACCCCGGCCAGCCGCGACAGCAACGGCCGGCTGATCCACGAGTCCGAGCAGCGCCTGTCCGATGGCCGGGTCCTGGAGATCCGTACGCATCCCTTACCCACTGGCGGCTACGTCAACACCTTCACCGACATCACCGAACGCTACCAGCACGCCGAGGCGCTGAGCGAAAGCGAACGCTGGATTCGCCTGATTACCGACCATGTGCCGGCGCTGATCGCCTACCTCAACGCCGACCTGGTCTACGAATTCACCAACAAGGTCTACGAGCAATGGTATTGCTGGCCCCGGGGCGTGATGCTCGGCCAGAGCCTGCGCGAAGCCCACAGCGAGCAGCATTACCAGCGCCTGGAGGCCTACGTGGCGCGGGCGTTGGCGGGTGAGAGCGTGACGTTTGAGTTCGCCGAGACCAACATCAACAACCAGGAACGCTACATGCTGCGCTCCTACGTGCCCAACCGCCTGGCCAACGGCGAAGTGGTGGGGATTTTCGTGCTGATCCGCGACATCACCGAACGCCGCCGCACGGCCGAGGCCTTGCACCAGGCTTACCAGAACCTGGAGCAGCGGGTCCAGGAGCGCACCGCCGAACTGACCACCCTCAACGACCAGTTGCTGCGCGAAATCGACGAGCGCAGCCGGGTGGAGTTGCGCCTGCGGGAGGCCAAGCGCGAGGCCGAGCAGGCCAATCTGTCGAAGACCAAGTTTCTCGCGGCGGTCAGTCATGACCTGCTGCAACCGCTCAACGCCGCCCGGTTGTTCACCAGTGCCTTGCTCGAGCGTCGCGAGCCGGTCGCCAATGCGCAACTGGTGCGCAACGTCAGCAATTCGCTGCAGGACGTGGAGAACCTGTTGGGCACCCTGGTGGACATCTCCAAGCTGGACGCCGGGGTGATCAAGGCCGATGTCGCGCCGTTCGGCCTCAGCGAGTTGCTGGACAACCTGGCCGCCGAATACGCCCAGATCGCCCGCAGCGAAGGGCTGGAACTGCACTTTGTCGGTTGTTCGGTGTTGGTGCGCAGCGACATGCAATTACTTGCGCGGATCCTGCGCAACCTGCTGAGCAATGCCATTCGCTACACCCCCAGCGGGCGGGTGGTACTGGGCTGCCGACGGCATCGCCAGCGCGTGACCATCCAGGTCTGGGACAGCGGCATCGGCATTGCCGAAAACCGTCTGGAGGAAATATTCCAGGAGTTCAAGCGTGGCGATGTGCAGCGCCCGAACCAGGACCGTGGGTTGGGCCTGGGCCTGGCGATTGTCGAGAAAATCGCCGGGATTCTCGGGCACCGGATCCAGGTGCGCTCCTGGCCGGGCAAGGGCTCGATGTTCGCCATCGACGTGCCGCTGAGTGCCACGGCGCCCAAGCCGCTGCCGTGCCTGGACATGAGCGAGCCGATGCTCGAGCGACTGCGTGGGGCTCGGGTCTGGGTGCTGGATAACGATGCGGCGATCTGTGCCGGCATGCGCACCTTGCTGGAAGGCTGGGGGTGCCGGGTGGTGACGGCCCTGTCGGAACAGGACCTGGCCTGCCAGGTGGACAACTACCACGCCGAAGCCGACCTGTTGATCGCCGATTATCACCTGGACCACGATCAGAACGGCGTGGACGCCGTGGCCCGGATCAACGCCCGGCGCACTTCACCGATCCCGGCCATGATGATCACCGCCAACTACAGCAATGAGCTCAAGCAGCAGATTCGCGAGCGCGGCCACACGCTGATGCACAAGCCGGTGCGGCCGATGAAGCTCAAGATTGCGATGAGTCATTTGTTGGGCCAACCCCAGGGCCATTAAGCCGAACGCTGTTGTGGCGAGGGGATTTATCCCCGCTGGGCTGCGAAGCAGCCCCAGGGTCTGTCAGACGTACTAAGTTGCCGGGTTTTAGGGCCGCTTCGCGCCCCAACGGGGATAAATCCCCTCGCCACAGGAACGTGTCAACCATGTCCCCCGGTCCAAACAGGGGGACCGGTTCAACGCCGCAGGTAAGCCCCGAAATCGATATCCCCGGCACTGAGGATCGCCTGCACCCGGTTGTGCACATTGAGTTTGCGCAGGATCGCCGAGACGTGGGCCTTGACGGTGGTTTCGGCGATATCCAGGGTGTAGGCGATCTGCTTGTTCGACTCGCCCTTGGTCATGCGTTCGAGTACCAGCAGTTGCTTGCGGGTCAAGGCCTGGAGCAGTTCCGGCGGGAACGCCGGGGTTTCGTTCAGGCGGCGGCCCATCGGGCTTTTTTGCGTGCGAATGATGTCGGGCGGCAGGTACACGTTGCCGTTGAGGATCTGCTCGATGGCGTCGGTCATCTGCGAGCGGGGCGAGGATTTGGTGATAAAGCCCACCGCGCCGTAGGTGATGGCTTGCAACACCACTTGCTTGTCCTGCTCGGCGGAGACGATCACCACGGGAATGGTCGGTGCCTCGTTGCGCAGGTTGATCAGACCATTGAGCCCGTGCATGCCAGGCATGTTCAGGTCCAGCAGGATCAGGTCCAGGTCGTCGTGCTCGGTGGTCAATGCCAGGGCACTGTCCAGGTCGGCGGTCTCCATGACCTCGCTGCCAGGAAAGCCGTCGCTGATGACGTTGTGGATGGCTTCGCGAAACAGTGGGTGATCGTCGGCTATCAGGATTTTATACATGGCCATTCACCTCGTTATTGTCGTGTGGGGCAGGGCAGTTGCAGGCATTTCTTGCACGTTCAGGGAAAGGGTTCGGGCCGGGCCGCTTGCAGGGGCAGGTTCGCCGCCTCCCAGGCGTCCAGGCCGTCTCGGTACCAATACAAATGCTTATAGCCCATGGCAGCGGCGCGTTTTACCGCGTTCCAGCTCAACCAGCAATCCGAACGGCAATAAAAGACCAGCGGTAGATCCAGCCTCCCGCCGGTGGCCGTGCGCAGGTGATGGCTGAAGTAATCCTGCCAGCTCTGATCGAGATCACCGTCACCGGTATTGGCCAGCCACAGGCTGCCGGGGAGGTTGGCATGGGGTTCGTTGTCGATGAAGCGTCCCTGGACCCACGGACGACGGTAAACGTCGATCAGCAGCGGAGGCTGGGCTTGGTCGAGCAAGCGTTGCAGGGTCTGGGTGTCGAGGGTCTGGGCGCCGTCGGCGGTGGCGGGCGTGGGGCTGCGGTATTGGGCGATGCGGTAGCCCTGGGCTGAAAACAGCGCGGTATCGGCCTGGGCGACATTCAACGCCAGGCCCAGCAGGAGTATCGCCAGCAAACGGGGCATAGGATTTATCCTTTTTGTTATGCGCCCATTACATGCCAGGGTTGAGGTCTTGTGAATGCGACCATAGACAGGAAAACCGGTACTAAAGTAGTAATTTTGGCCAAGGCCCTGCACAGAACTCTTGTGGAGAACCTTGTGGGAGCGAGCTTGCTCGCGATAGCGGCGGATCATTCAGCAATGATGTTGACTGACACACCGCTATCGCGAGCAAGCTCGCTCCCACAGGTCTCTACCCACAGGGTTCCACTCACCGGATATGGGCATGATCAATTGGCCTTGCGCAACGCCGCATGCTGCGGGTTGAACGTCCACACCGCCAACAGCGCGAACACCAGGGTCAACCCCACGCATACCGCCATCGCCAGCAGATTGAACTGCTCATACAGCGCAAAGCGCACCAATTCCACGCCGTGGGTGAACGGGCTGAGCGCGCAGAGCCAGTACAGCCAGGGGCTGGCTTCCTGCATTTTCCACAGCGGGTACAGTGCCGAAGACAGGAAGAACATCGGGAAAATCACGAAATTCATCACCCCGGCGAAATTCTCCAGTTGCCGGATGGCATTGGACAGCAACAGGCCCAGGGCGCTGAGCATCAGGGCCACCAGCAGCAAGGCCGGCAAGGCCAGCAGCAGGCCCAGGGGTGGGGGCTGGATGCCGTACAGCCAGGCGATGGCGAGAAAGGCATAGACCTGCAGCAGCGAGATCAGCGACGTCGCCAGCAACTTGCTCGCCAGCAGGAACGCCCGGGGCAGGGGGCTGGTGAGCAACACGCGCATGCTGCCCATTTCTCGGTCGTAGACCATCGACAGCGAGCCCTGCATGCCGTTGAACAACAGGATCATGCAGGCCAGCCCCGGCACGATGTACACCTCGTAGGGAATGTAGGTGTCATAGGGCGCGATGATGGCGATGCCCAGTGCCGCGCGAAAGCCGGCGGCGAACACCAGCAGCCACAGCAGCGGCCGGACCAGGGCGCTGAGCAGCCGGGTGCGTTGCAACACGAAACGCAGCCACTCGCGCACTACGATCCCACTGAAACAATGCCAATACGCGTTCATGGCTGGACTCCCAGGGCGGTCAAACGGGTGAAGGCCGAGCCGAGGGTGCCGCCATGTTCCTGGCTCACCGCAGCGGCCTGCCCGCTGGCGACCAGGCGGCCCTGGTGCACGATCAACAGGTCGTCGCTGGGCTGCACTTCGTCCAGCAGGTGAGTGGTCCAGAGCACGCTGATGCCTTGTTCGCTGCACAGTTGTCGAATGTGCAGGCCGAGGGCGAGGCGGCTGGCCGGATCGAGGCCGACGCTGGGTTCGTCGAGCAGCAACAGGTGCGGTTCGTGGAGCAGGGCGCGGGCAATCTCAACCCGGCGTCGATGGCCACCGTTGAGGTCGCGTACCCGCTCGTGGCGGCGCTCCGTCAGGTGCTGGCGGATCAGTTCGGCGTCGATGCGGGCGCTGCCCTGGCGCCGCGAAAAACCGTGCAGCGCCAGGTGATAGCGCAAGTTCTGTTCAATGCTCAGGTCTAGGTCCAGGGTGCTTTGTTGGAACACCACGCCCAACTGGCGCAGGGCTGGTCTTGGTGATTTCCGCAGGGAATGACCGCCGATGTGGATCTCGCCACGTTGCAGGTCGTACAGGCGTGTGAGCAGGGCGATCAGCGTCGACTTACCGGCCCCGTTGGGACCCAGCAGCGCGGCGAAACGTCCGGCGGACAGGCTGAAGTTCATCTGCTTGAGGGCTTCGCGCGCGCCATAGGCAAAGCTCAGGTCGCTGACCTCCAGGGCGTTCATGGCGTGACCACCACGCCCCAAGGGTAGCGCCCGACTTTCACCGACTTCAGGACTTTGCGGCTCTCTACATCGATCACCGAGACATCGCCACTGACGCCATTGGTCGCCAGCAGTTGCTTCTGGTCCGGGGTGAACGCCAGTTGCCAGACCCGTCGGCCCACCAGCAGGTAATCCAGCACTTCGAAGGTCTTGGCGTCGATCACCGCCACATGGTTGGCCGGGCCCAGGGCGACGAACGCCAGCGTGCCGTCGGCGCTGAGCTTGATGCCCACCGGCTGCACTTTATCCGGGTGCACGCCCTTGATCTGGAAGGTCAGGGTCTTGAGCACCTGGCGCGAGGCGACGTCGAGAATGGTCAAGGTGCCGCCGATCTCCGCCGAGGCCCAGAGCTGCGTACCGTCGCGATTGAACTCGACGAAACGTGGCCGCTGGTCCACCAGGGTGTTGTCGGCCAGGGTCTGCGTGCTGGTGTCGATCCAGTGCAGCATGTTCGTGGTTTCACTGGTGTTGACCGCCCACTTGCCGTCGGGGCTGACCGCCATGCCTTCGGGCTCGACCCCTACGCCGATCTGGCCCAGCACTTCGGACGTTTGGGTGTCGATCACCGTGACCAGGGCGTCGTCTTCGTTGGAGACATACAGCCAGCGGTCGTTGGGGTGCAGGGCGAACTGCTCCGGGTCCTTGCCGGAAGGCAGTTCCTTGATGATCTTGCGGGTAGCGACGTCCATCACCTGGACCCGGTCCGAGTCGCTGGCGCAGATGTACAGCAGGCGATTGTCATGGGACAGCAGCAGGCCCCGGGGGCGCTGGCCCACCGGCAGGGTCTCGATGACTTCCAGGCGCTGCATGTCGATCAGGCTCAGGCTGTTGTCTTTTTCGTTGGAGACCCAGGCGATGCTGGCGGCGGCAGGGCCGGCGGCGAGCAACGCAGCGGCCAGGGCGAGGGCATTACGTAACAGGGCCGGGTGAATCAGGGAGCGACGCATGGCGGTTTTCCTTATTGTTGTTATCGATCAGGGGTAACGGCAGCTCACTTCGGGCTGGTCGTAGCCCAGGCTGTCCATTTCATTGGAGGGGTGCAGGAAACCGTCCTGGGGCGAGGTGCTGACCAGTGCCCGGGGTTGGACCAGGGGAATCGGTTGGCGCAGTTGACCGTTCCACGGTCGGTAGCTGAGCTTGCGGCCCTTGAAACCGTCCAGGGGCAACTGGTCGCTGAGGGCCAGTTGGCGGATGGCGAACGGGTCGTCCTGGCGCAGTTTGCCCACGGCGGCGGCGATGCTGCGCACGGCGATCCAGGCTGCGAAGTCGCGGTCGTCCATCCAGCGTCCGGCCAGGGCTTCGAAGCGTTTTTGCAACTGCGCCGCGCCATAGGTTTCCACGGTCTTGTGCCAACCCGTGGGCGTCAGCCCCTGGGTGCCGGCCACCGGGCGTGGGTACCAGGTCTGGTAGGGCAAGTATTCGCCGAAGTCGCCGCGCTCGTCGGCCACCAGCACCACGTCGTACTCGGCGGTCTGGGTGAACAGCGGCATGTCGGCCTGGGCGCTGCGGCGCTGGTCGTTGTCGAACTGCCAGGCCTTCTCGGCGACGGTCTTCATGCCAAAGCGTTTCATGGCCCGGCGCAATGCGGCGGCGTAGGCCTGGTCCTCGGGTGTCTGGCCGACGATCAGCAAGGCCCGCTGCCATTTGCGCACCACGCTGAACTGCACCAGGGCGTCGGCGAGCATGGCGCGGTCGGGCAGGCTGTGCAGCACGTTGCCCAGGCAGTCGGTGGTGCGCAGGCTGTCGTCGGGGCTACCGGCATTGAACAGCAGGCTGTCGGGCAGGGCGGCGCTGAGATCGCGCAGGCTGGCGGCCGGTGCGTTGACCACGAACAGTCGCAGGCCTTCGGCGTGTTGGGTGCGGGCGGCTTGGAGCAGGGCTTCGGGTGTGTCGACGCTGGCGCTTTCCAGGCGGTAGTCGTGCTTGAGAAAACGCCCGGTGCTGTTGCTGTCGACGATCGCCAGTTCCGCGCCGCGCAACCCGGCATCGGCCGGTTCGGCAATGACGTTGGACAGCAACGGGCCCGGATCGGGACGGTAACCCAGGTAGCCGATGCGCACTTGCAGCGGCGTGGCATCGCCCGCGTGAGCGGTTGCCGCTGCCAGCAGAGTAACCAGGGCGTAACTGACGAGCCGGCGCATGACATCCTCCATTGCGGGTAGCGCCAGCATAGGAAGGCCACGGCCATGGGGAAATATGCAGAAAGTACCGCCGGGGCAGTACCAAGGTAGTAACTCACCTTGGATGCAGGGGTTTTAGGATGCGAGGCATCGTCATTGACCAGGAGGGGACAGACCATGCGGGTTCTCAAAGCGCTGCTGTTGCCGTTTCTGCTGATCCTGAGTTTGATCGGGGTTGATCGTCCCAAGGCCTGGAACTCTCCAACCCCTCCGGTGGGAGCGAGCTTGCTCGCGATGGCGGTGGTTCAGTCGGCCTCAGTATCGGTTGTGCCGCCGTCATCGCGAGCAAGCTCGCTCCCACAGGGTGGGGGTATCAATTCAGGGTTGGAGCACTAGCCATGTCAGCCCTCTGGCGCATCAACCTCTGGGTGTCAGCTTTCTTCGCCCTGGTCACCCTGGCCTGTGCCGGTCTGCTGCTGCACCAGGCCATGGCCGATGTGAAACGAGAATTGCAATCGGCGGAATCGGTGGTGCACTACCTGCGTGAAACCGCCGAGCGCGACCCGGCCAGCCTCCAGCCGCGGTTGACCGGCAGCCTGCGTCATGTGCGGGTCCGTTGGCTGGCCCCCGGAGAACGGTTCCCGGCGGACGAAGACGGGATCAAGGCCTGGCTCGGTCGCCGGTTACTGGACGATGGCCCGGCGGCTCAGGTGATGGATTTGCCTGACGGTCGGCGGGCCTGGATTGCCGTCGATCCACGGGACGAAATCGACGAGATTCTCGATTCGCTGGTGCAACTGTTGTACGTCTGCGCGTTGGCCCTGGCGCTCAGCCTGTTGGTGATCCGCTGGGCGGTACGCCGTGGCATGGGTCTGCTCGATGAGTTGCTGCATGCCTTGCGCCAGGTGTCGGCCGGCAATCTGCAGGTGCGCCTGAACACTGAAGGTGTGCCGGAGGCGCAGCAACTGGCGGGTCATTTCAACCGCATGACCGCCGCCCTGGCGGAGTCCCAGGCTGACAACGCCCGGCTCACCCAGGCCCTGCTGGCCGTGCAGGAGCAGGAGCGCACCCGGCTGGCCCAGACCCTGCACGACGACCTGGGCCAATACGTGGCCGGCATCCGCGCCCGCGCCTGCCTGCTGCGGTTGCTGATGGATCAGCCGCCGGCGCTGGAGCAGACCGTCAGCCAGCTCGAAGACCATTGCGAGCATTTGCAGGCGGGTTTCCGGGCTCTGGTGCATGACTTGTACCCGGTGGTGTTGCAGCACCTGCCATTGTGCGAGGCCATCGGGTTGTTGGCCGGGCAATGGCAGGCCAGCCAGGGCATCGCCTGTCAATTGCAGATCGACGACGCCTTGCCCCCGCTGTCTGGAGCGGACAAGACCCACCTGTATCGCTTGTTGCAGGAAGCACTCACCAACGTCGCCCGGCATGCCGGTGCCACGCAGGTGCGGATTCGCTTGCAACACCGCGCCGGGCGCCTGCGGTTGCTGGTGCGCGACAACGGCCGCGGGGCGCTGCAACCGCCGCGCGCCGGTGTGGGCCTGCATTCGATGTCCGAACGGGCGCGCAGCCTCGGTGGGGAGTTGCGCATCATCAGCCAGCCTGGCGCCGGTTGGGCGCTGGCCTTGAATATTGCCCTGGAGGCGCGATGAACATTCTGTTGGTGGATGACCATGCAGTGGTGCGGCAGGGCTATGCCAGCCTGTTGCGCGTGCTGATGCCGGACCTGCAGGTTCGCGAAGCAGCCACCGGTGAAGAAGCGTTGAGCCAGGTGCAGGAGCAGGTGCCGCACCTGGTGATCATGGACTTTGGCCTGCCCGGCATCAGTGGCTTGGAAACCACCCGCCGGCTACGCCAGCGCCTGCCGCAATTGCGGGTGTTGTTCTTCAGCATGCACGACGAACTGCCGCTGGTGCGCCAGGCATTGGAGGCCGGCGCCGCGGGCTACCTGACCAAGAACTCAGCGCCCCAGGTGCTGGTGGACGCGGTACGCCGGGTGCTGGCCGGCCATGTCTACATCGAACAGTCCCTGGCCACGCAACTGGCCTGCGCCAGCTCGCGACAGGATGTCGACCCGCGCCTGCAATGCATGACCCAGCGGGAGTTGGAGATCTTCGTCATGCTCGCCAAAGGCACCCCCGCCCGTACCATCGCCGAACAGTTGTGCATCAGCGCCAAGACCGTGTCCAACCACCTGACGTTGCTCAAGAGCAAGTTGCAGGTCAGCTCCCATGCCGAGCTGGTGCACTTGGGGATTGATATGGGGGTGGTGCGGGTGGCGGGGTGAATCCCAGGGTTCCACTGCGATGGTCAACTGTGGTGAGGGGATTTATCCCCGCTGGGCTGCGAAGCAGCCCCAAAACCTGATAACTCGGTGTGTCAGATTCACTGAGTGAGCTGCTCCAAGGGGCTGCTTCGCAGCCCAACGGGGATAAATCCCCTCGCCACCGGGTTTGGTGGCAATCCTTACTTATCCCAGGATGTCGGGCAGCCGGTGCAGCCTTCCATGTTCGCATCCTGGAAATTTCCATAGTGCTGGCGGGAGCCGCTCAGGTTGGCCTGTTCCAGGTTGCTTTCGCCGAGCTTGGCTTCCTGCAGGTTGGCGTCGCGCAGGTCGGCGCCCTTGAGGTCGGCCTTGCTCAGCCAGGCCATTTCCAGGTCTGCGGCCTGGAGATTGGTCTCGTGCAGGCGGGCCCCGGACAAGCGAGCGAACTGCAGGTAGGCCGCCGTCAAGTCGGCACGCTGGAATTGCGCGCCTTGGGCAAACAGGCCCCAACCCTGGATTGCCTTGAGCGTGGCGCCGCTGAAGTCCGCCAGGCGCAGGTTGCTTTGTTGCAGGCTGGCACGGGTCAGGTTGGCGCCTTGTAGCTGGGCTTTCTCAAGGTTGGCCAGGTCCAGCCGCGCGTGCCGCAGGTCGGCGTCGCGCAGATCGGCACCGCTGAGGTTCATTTTGCGCAAGTCCTGGTTTGCCAGTTTTGCGCCCCGCAGGTTGGCGCCGGGGCATTGGCTGGATTCGGCGATGGTGCAGCCGTTGATCGTCAGAGGGGTGTCTGAGTCGTCGGCATGGACAAAGGCACCGATGAGCAGAAGCAGCAATGGCAAGAATTTCATGGCACGAACTCGGGCAATTGTGGGAGCGAGCTTGCTCGCGATGGCGGTGGTTCAGCCGGCATTCATGTTGACTGACACTGCGCTATCGCGAGCAAGCTCGCTCCCACAGAGGGTTGTGGTGTGGGTCGGGACCCGGTTGGGCTCAGGTTATTTTTGCGCCGTGGCCTTATCCCAGGCTGGAATCTTGAACACCCAGAACGACCCACCCTGGGCCACGGGCTTGGTCAGTTCGGCCATATCGCCGCCCCACAACGGCACGGCACCGCCGTAGCCGACGGTCACGCCGATGTACTGCTCGCCGTCCTGCTCCCAGGTGATGGGCGGGGAGACGATGCCGCTGCCGGTCTGGAATTTCCACAGCTCCTTGCCGGTCTTCGCATCGAAGGCCTTGAAGAAGCCGTCGCCGGTGCCGGTGAACACCAGGTTGCCCTTGGTCGCCAGCACGCCGGCCCACAGCGGCAGCGACTCCTTGTGCTCCCACACCACCTTGCCCGTGGTGGGGTTCATTGCCCGCAGGCTGCCGACGTGATCGTCGTACATGCGCTTGATGCGGAACCCCATGCCCAGGTAGGCCGAGCCTTTTTTGTAGTTCACCTCTTCGGTCCAGTATTCCTCTTTCCACTGGTTGCCGGGCACGTAGAAAAGACCGGTGTCCTGGCTGTAGGCCATGGGGTTCCAGTTCTTGCCACCGAGGAAGGGTGGCGAGACTTCCACCGGCTTGCCCTTGGTTTCTCCCGGCAATGGCTTGGCCGGACGCTGGCCGGGGTTTTCCACGGGACGGCCGGTCTTCAGGTCGATGTGGCTGGCCCAGGTGATGTTGTCGACGAAGGGGAAGGCGTTCTGCAACTTGCCGTTGTTGCGGTCCACCACGTAGAAGAAACCGTTGCGGTCGGCGTGGGCGGTGGCCTTGACCACCTTGCCGTCCTTGTCCTTGTAGTCGAACAGCACCAGCTCGTTGTTGCCGGAGAAATCCCAGGCGTCGTTGGGCGTGTGCTGATAGAACCACTTCACCTCACCGGTGCTCGGGTCGACTCCGACCTGGCCTGAGGTGTAGAGGCTGTCGTAGTCGTGGGGGTTGCCGTCCTTGGCCGTGCGCGCCCAGGTGTTCCAGGGGCCGGGGTTGCCCGCGCCGACGATGATGGTGTTGGTCTCGGCGTCGAAACTGGCGCTCTGCCAAGGTGCGCCGCCGCCATGGCTCCAGGCTTCGACCTTGCCGGTCTCGGTGGTCTTGTCGTCGGGCCAGGAGGGCGCCTTGACGTCGCCGGTCGGGGTGCTGTCCTTGCCGTTGAGGCGGCCCATGTGGCCTTCGACGAACGGGCGCATCCAGACTTCTTCGCCGGTGTCCGGGTCGCGGGCGAACAACTGCCCGACCACACCGAATTCGTCGCCGGAACTGCCGTGGATCAGCAGGACCTTGCCACTGGTCTTGTCCTTGATCAGCACCGGCGCGCCGGTCATGGTGTAGCCGGCGGAGTGGTCGCCGAACTTCTTGTTCCACACCACCTTGCCGGTGTTTTTATCCAGGGCGACCACTCGCGCATCCAGGGTGCCGAAGTAGATCTTGTCGCCATAGATGGCTGCGCCGCGGTTGACCACGTCGCAGCATGGGCGAATGTTGTCCGGCAGCCGGTGGTTGTAGGTCCACAGGCGCTTGCCGGTCTTGGCGTCGAGGGCGAATACCCGCGAGTACGAGCCGGTGACGTACACCACACCGTCGCTGACGATGGCCTGGGATTCCTGGCCGCGCTGCTTCTCGTCTCCGAATGAGTAGGACCAGGCCGGGGTCAGCTTGAACACGTTCTTGTCGTTGACCTGGGCCAGTGGGCTCCAGCGCTGGGCATTGGTGCCCATGCCGTATTGCAGCACGTCCTTGGTGGTCAGGTGGTCGTTGGCAATGTCTTCCCAACTGACCCCCGGCGTCGCGGCACTGGCCAATGGGCTCAGCGACAGACTGCCGGCCAGCAGCAAGGCAACCGTCAGGGAGGAGAGGGCGGGTAGCGTTTTTATTCTCATGGTGGCAGTTCCCAGTGAAAGGTTTTGGCCTGACTAGGTTGGGTTGCACAAGGGCCCGCCGATACGGAAAAAGTCCCGCCTTTGCCGGGAAGACTTCCCGAACCGCCTGTCTTTGCGACTTGCGTCGGATGGCCTGCTACCAAGGAACTAGACCCCGACCACCAAAGCAGCATTCGGCTGGTGCCGCAGGGTTCCTAAGATGACGGCACGGCCTCTGCCAAGAGGTCTTGCGTGCAATCCAGAGGGCATAACAATGACAACAAAACGCAACGCCATCATCGCTACCGCATTACTGATAGGGCTGACCGGCGCAGGCTCCGTATGGGCCCATGGCAACGTAGTGCCCCAAGCAGTGGAAACCAAGGGACTGACCCCGATCAAGGACACCCAATTGCCCTTGGACGCCGATGGGTGGGCTGCCCAGAACCCGTATCGCAATTCCCCCGAGCGTGAAAAGGCCGTGGAAATCGGTGCCTCGGCCTACAACCAGAACTGCGCCGCCTGCCATGGCCTGGAAGCCAAGTCGGGCGGCATCGCCCCGGACCTGCGCATGCTCGACGCCGCCGAGGCCGGCGATGAGTGGTTTGTCGAGCGTGTGCGCCACGGTGCGGTGCGCGACGGCCGGGTCTACATGCCGAAAATGGCCGACTACCTGAGCCAGGAAGCCTTGTGGGCGGTGCGCACCTATCTCGACAGCGTGCACGTCGAGGAGTGAGTGCCATGCGCCTGTTCGCGTGGGTGATGTGCAGCCTGCTGCTGTGTGGCCAGGGGGTGCAGGCGCAGGTGCGCAGCTACGATCAGATGATCGCCGCCGGGGAATTGAAGGTGGCGGTCTACAAGGATTTCGCTCCCTACAGTTTTGAAGACCAGGGCCAGCCCCGGGGTGTCGACGTTGAATTGGCGCAGGCCCTGGCCAAGGCCATGGGTGTGCGGCTGAAACTGATGTGGGCACCGCCCGGCGAGAAGCTCGATGACGATCTGCGTGACTACATCTGGCGCAGCAGCCCGCTGCACGATCGGCAACTGGCCGACTTGATGATGCGGGTGCCGTACGATCACGACTACGTGCAAAGGCGCAACGACATCGGTGAGCTGGAAAATGCCCAGGTGGTGATGTTCGGGCCCTATCAGCAGGAGTGCTGGCAGGTGGCGTATGACCGCCGCCGCCTGGATTCGGTGGGCAGCGTCGCGGTGTTCCAGCAACACCCGATCGGGGTGGAAGTCGACAGCGTGCCGTCGTTCTACCTGACCTCGGTGTTCAACGGCATGCTCAGCGGCAAGACCCGCCATTACCCCGGTGTCGGCCAGGCTTTCAAGGCCATGCAGGCTGGCGAGGTCGACGCGGTCATGGCCATGCGCGGGGAGGTCGACTGGCAAGTGCACGAGGCGGCTGATCCGCAACTGGCGCTGGCGGAAAACGCCTACCCGAACATGGGCAAGCAACGTTGGGAAATCGGCATGGCGGTGCATGAAAGCAACCGTCAGTTGGCCTATGCGGTTGAGGAGGCGCTGGAAGGCTTGATCCGCGACGGCAGCGTCAAGACCGTCTATGCCCATTACGGCCTGCGTTACGAAGTGCCGGAGATGTATCAATAGGAGCGCAGGGATGAAATGGGCCATGTGGTGCCTGCTGTGGTGCGGCCTGCCAACGATTGTGCTGGCGGCGGTCGAACCGGGGAAGGACCCGGTGCCGTCGGTGATGTGGGCCTTTTATCACAAGCAATTGCTGGGGGATGCGCCGTTCGTGTTCGATGACCGGGTGCGCCTGCTGGCGCCACCCTTTGCCGAAGACGCGCGCCAGGTACCCCTGGAAATCGATGCCCGGGCCTTTGCTGGCGATGTCGTACGGGTGTTGGCCTGGGCCGAGCTGAACCCGTTGCCGAAAATCGTCGACTTTCAACCCGCAGAGAGGGTGCTGCCCTGGCTGTCGATCCGCATTCGCATCGAGCAAGCCACGCCGTTGCGCGCCGCCGTGCAGACCCGCGATGGCCTGTGGCACGTCGGCTCGACCCTGATCGACGCGGCCGGTGGTGGTTGCACCGCACCCAGCGTGGTGCGCACCCAGCCGGGTTGGGAGGAGCACCTGGGCGAGGTGTTGGGCGCCCGCTATCCCCGGGGCGACTCGAGCCGCCTGCGCCTGCAGGTGGCTCATCCCATGGATAACGGCCTGGTGAGCGGTATCCCGGAGTTTTTCCTCAACCAGGCGCAACTGCTGGACGCCGACGGCCAGGTATTGGCACGCCTGGAATTGTTCCCGGCGGTCAGTGAGAACCCCAACCTGGGCTTCGACATCCAAGGCCCGGGACAGACCCGCCTGGTGCTGCGCGACAACAGCGGCAACGTGTTCGAGGCGGCCATTCCCTGACCAGAAGGAACGCACCATGCGCTGGCTGTTACTGATCTGTCTTGGCCTGTGCCCGCCGGCATGGTCCGCCACCGATTATGCCCTCGTGCCCCGGCAGATCGCCGAAGGCACCTGGTTGCTGGAAGGCAGCACCGAGAACTTTGCCAAGGCCAACGGCGGCAACATCGTCAATACGGCGTTCATCGTCACCGATGCCGGCGTGGTGGTGATCGACACCGGGCCGTCGAAACGCTACGGCGAGGCGCTGCGCCAGGCCATCGCCGCGACCACCGATAAGCCGGTCATCCAGGTGTTGCTGACTCACCATCATCCCGATCATGTCTTGGGCAACCAGGCTTTCAGCGACGTGCCGATCGGTGCCTTGGCGGGGACCACGGACTTGCTGCGTCAGCAGGGCGATGCCATGGCGGAGAACATGTACCGGCTGGTGGGCGACTGGATGCGTGGCACCGAGGTGGTGCTGCCCACGCAGGTGCTGGAGCCCGGCGTGTCGAAGGTGGGCAATCATGCCTTGCGATTGCTGCAACTGGCTGGCCACACCGGCGCCGACCTGGCGATTCTCGACGAAACCACGGGCGTACTGTTCGCCGGCGACCTGGTGTTCTACGAACGGGCGCTGACCACCCCCAACAGCCCCGGTCTGGAGGTCTGGCTCAAAGACCTGGACACCTTGCAGGCCTTGCCCTGGAAACACATCGTGCCCGGCCACGGCCCGGTGGCGACCGACGCCCGGCCATTTGCGCAGATGCGCGACTACCTGGGCTGGCTCGACCAACTGATGCGCGACGGCGCGGCCCGGGGCGACGACATGGCCGAGATGATCCGCAGCCCTATTCCCGAGCGCTTTGCCGGGATCAGTTTGAGTCGGTATGAGTTGATCCGTAGCGTCAGTCATCTCTATCCACGCTACGAGCGAGCGGGGATGAAGCGGGTGGATGCCCACGATCCTGACTGAACGCATGCCCCTGTGGCGAGGGGATTTATCCCCGATGGGGCGCGAAGCGGCCCTCTATCTTCTGCTGACTATCAGGGTGACTGGACTGGTTCATGGGGCTGCTGAGCAACCCAGCGGGGATAAATCCCCTCGCCACAAATGGGCTCGTCGCAGGCGTTGTGGACACAGGCAACGGCCCCACATGTACCAAGGAACTAGAAAACTCAACACAGCGGGCAATTGTTGGCAGGGGCTGCGGGCCCAAGAATCTGTGGCAGACCGGGAAAATTTCCCGGGTATAACAATAACCGCAGAGGTAGCCGTCATGACTCAACCCGCACGTCGCCAACCCTTCGCCGTGAGCCTGCTGCTCAGTGCCATGCTGCTGTCTGGTTCGGCCTTGGCCGCCGTGACCGATCAGGAAATTCTCCAGGACCCGAAAAACCCGCAGCAGGTCGTGACCAACGGCCTGGGCGTCCAGGGCCAGCGCTACAGCCCGCTCGATAGCCTCAATGTCAATAACATCAAGGACCTGCGGCCGGTCTGGGCGTTCTCCTTCGGCGGCGAAAAGCAGCGCGGTCAGCAGGCCCAGCCGATGATCAAGGACGGGGTGATGTACCTCACCGGTTCCTATTCGCGGGTGTTCGCCGTGGATGCGCGTACCGGCAAGAAACTGTGGCAGTACGATGCGCGCCTGCCCGATGACATCCGTCCTTGCTGCGACGTGATCAACCGCGGCGTGGCGTTGTATGGTGACCTGGTGTTCTTCGGCACCCTCGACGCCAAGCTGGTGGCCCTGAACAAGGACACCGGCAAAGTGGTGTGGAGCAAGAAGGTGGCCGACCACAAGGAAGGTTATTCCATCAGCGCCGCCCCCATGGTAGTGAACGGCAAGCTCATTACCGGGGTGGCCGGGGGCGAGTTCGGCGTGGTCGGCCAGATCAGCGCCTACGACCCGAAAAATGGCGAACTGCTGTGGACCCGCCCGACGGTGGAAGGCCACATGGGCTACGTCTACAAGGATGGCAAGGCGGTCGAGAACGGTATTTCCGGCGGTGAGGCCGGCAAGACCTGGCCGGGCGATCTCTGGAAAACCGGCGGTGCCGCGCCTTGGCTGGGCGGCTACTACGACCCGGAAACCAACCTGCTGCTGTTCGGCACGGGCAACCCGGCGCCATGGAACTCCCACCTGCGTCCTGGCGACAACCTTTATTCGTCGTCGCGCCTGGCCCTGAACCCGGACGATGGCAGCATCAAGTGGCATTTCCAGAGCACGCCCCACGACGGTTGGGATTATGACGGCGTCAACGAACTGATCTCGTTCAACTACAAGGAAGGCGGCAAGGACATCAAGGCGGCGGCGACTGCCGACCGCAACGGCTTTTTCTACGTGCTCGACCGCACCAACGGCAAGTTCATCCGCGGCTTCCCGTTTGTCGACAAGATCACCTGGGCCACTGGCCTGGACAAGGACGGGCGGCCGATCTACAACGAGGCCAGCCGTCCGGGGGCGCCGGGCAGCGAAGCGAAGGGCAGTTCGGTGTTCGTGGCACCGGCCTTCCTCGGCGCGAAAAACTGGATGCCCATGGCCTACAACCAGGACACTGGCCTGTTCTACGTGCCGTCCAACGAATGGGGCATGGACATCTGGAACGAAGGCATCGCCTACAAGAAAGGCGCGGCATTCCTCGGGGCGGGTTTCACCATCAAGCCGCTGAACGAGGATTACATTGGCGTGCTGCGGGCCATCGACCCCAAGACCGGCAAGGAAGTCTGGCGGCACAAGAACTTCGCGCCGCTGTGGGGCGGGGTCCTGACCACCAAGGGCAACCTGGTGTTCACCGGCACGCCTGAAGGGTTCCTGCAGGCGTTCAACGCCAAGACCGGGGAAAAAGTCTGGGAATTCCAGACCGGTTCCGGCGTGCTCGGTTCGCCCATCACTTGGGAAATGGAAGGCGAGCAATACGTCTCCGTGGTGTCCGGTTGGGGCGGCGCGGTGCCGCTGTGGGGCGGCGAGGTGGCCAAGCGCGTGAAGGACTTCAACCAGGGCGGCATGCTCTGGACCTTCAAGTTGCCGAAGGACTTGGTGGCCAAGCACTGAGCCAACTCTGGCAAGTGCAGAACCTGTGGAAAATGTAGAACCTGTGGGAGCGAGCTTGCTCGCGATTGGGCCAGAACATCTTGCATTGATGTTGACTGATCCGCCGCCATCGCGAGCAAGCTCGCTCCCACAAAAAAGCCCGGGTCATCCTCAGATCGCGGCAAAACCTACGACCAAATAACGAGAGTCCCCCCTGCCAACGACGCATTCGTCCGGCAGGCGGGGCTCTCTACCATCGGCCTATCGCCTGTCCCGTGACAGGCATCGACCAGGCAGAGGCCCCATCATGATCTACGCACAACCCGGAACCCCAGGCGCCGTCGTTTCCTTCAAGCCGCGCTATGGCAATTTCATCGGCGGCGAATTCGTCGCGCCCGCCCACGGCGAATATTTCACCAACACCTCGCCGGTCAATGGCGAGATCATCGCCGAATTCCCACGCTCCAGTGCCGCCGACATCGACAAGGCCCTGGATGCCGCCCACGCTGCAGCCGACGCCTGGGGCAAGACCTCGGTGCAGGACCGTTCCCTGGTGCTGCTGAAAATTGCCGACCGTATCGAGCAGCACCTGGAAGTCCTCGCCGTCAGCGAGACCTGGGACAACGGCAAAGCCGTACGCGAAACCCTCAATGCCGATGTGCCGCTGTCGGCCGACCATTTCCGTTACTTCGCTGGCTGCATTCGCGCCCAAGAGGGTGGGGCCGCCGAAATCAACGAGCTGACCACGGCCTATCATTTCCATGAGCCGCTGGGCGTGGTCGGGCAGATCATTCCGTGGAATTTCCCGCTGCTGATGGCTGCCTGGAAACTCGCGCCGGCCTTGGCCGCCGGTAATTGCATCGTGCTCAAGCCAGCGGAGCAGACGCCGCTGTCGATCACGGTCTTTATCGAACTGATCGCCGACCTGCTGCCACCTGGCGTGTTGAACATCGTCCATGGTTTTGGCCGCGAAGCCGGTGAAGCCCTCGCCACCAGCAAGCGCATCGCCAAGATCGCGTTCACCGGTTCCACCCCGGTCGGCTCGCACATCATGAAGTGCGCCGCCGAGAACATCATCCCGTCCACTGTGGAACTGGGCGGCAAATCGCCGAACATCTTCTTCGAAGACATCATGCAAGCCGAGCCGGCCTTCATCGAAAAGGCCGCCGAAGGGTTGGTGCTGGCGTTCTTCAACCAGGGCGAAGTCTGCACCTGCCCATCTCGCGCCTTGGTGCAAGAGTCGATCTACGCGCCGTTCATGGCCGAGGTGATGAAGAAAATCGCCAAGATCAAACGGGGCAATCCGTTGGATACCGAGACCATGGTCGGTGCCCAGGCTTCGCAGCAGCAATACGACAAGATCCTCTCCTACCTGGAAATCGCCCGGGAAGAGGGCGCTGAACTGCTGACTGGTGGTGCGGCCGAGCGCCTGGAGGGTGATTTGTCGAGCGGCTACTACATTCAACCGACCCTGCTCAAGGGCCACAACAAAATGCGCGTGTTCCAGGAGGAAATCTTCGGCCCGGTAGTGGGTGTGACCACCTTCAAGGACGAAGCCGAAGCCCTGGCGATCGCCAACGACACCGAGTTCGGCCTCGGCGCCGGCCTGTGGACCCGCGACATCAACCGCGCCTACCGCATGGGTCGGGCGATCAAGGCCGGTCGCGTGTGGACCAACTGCTACCACCTGTACCCGGCGCACGCCGCGTTCGGTGGCTACAAGAAGTCCGGCGTGGGGCGTGAAACCCACAAGATGATGCTCGACCACTATCAGCAGACCAAGAACCTGCTGGTGAGCTACGACGTCAATCCGCTGGGGTTCTTCTGATCCGATAACACAGCACGATACCCTGTGGGAGCGAGCTTGCTCGCGATGAGGTCAGGGCATTCAACATTGATGTTGACTGATCGGCCGCTATCGCGAGCAAGCTCGCTCCCGCATGGGTTATGCAATTGCACGCCATCCACCCGATACCAACGCACCCCACCCACCGCTTCGAAAGTAGCATTCGAGCCCCAGGCGTGGCGTGCATTAATGACCTTGCCGGAATCGCCCGGTACAAGAAGAGGAAAGACCCATGTGGACTAAACCCGCGTACACCGACCTGCGTATTGGCTTTGAAGTGACGATGTACTTCGCCAACCGATGAGTGCCGGCCCGGCCTGACGCGTTCAGGCCGGGCTACCCATTGGTCTGATTGCAATCACGGTGGGATGCTTTAGGCTCAAGGTATCCCAAGACAATAACAACAGGCTTACCGATGAGCCACGTACCTGAAAAGATGAGCCTCAGCCCGCTGCGCAAGTTCGTTTCCCCTGAAATCATGTTCGGTGCCGGTTGTCGGCACAATGTCGGCAATTACGCCAAGACCTTCGGTGCACGCAAGGTGCTGATCGTCACCGATCCCGGGGTCATCGCCGCCGGTTGGGTGGCTGACGTCGAAGCCAGTCTCCAGGCCCAAGGCATCGATTACTGCGTCTACAGCTCAGTCTCGCCCAATCCGCGGGTCGAGGAAGTGATGCTCGGTGCCGACCTGTACCGGGAAAACCATTGCGATGTCATCGTCGCGGTGGGCGGTGGCAGCCCCATGGATTGCGGCAAAGGCATCGGCATTGTCGTCGCCCACGGCCGCAACATCCTCGAATTCGAAGGCGTCGATACCCTGCACGTGCCCAGCCCGCCACTGATCCTGATTCCCACCACGGCGGGGACCTCGGCGGACGTGTCGCAGTTCGTGATCATCTCCAACCAGCAAGAACGCATGAAGTTCTCCATCGTCAGCAAGGCGGCGGTGCCGGACGTATCGTTGATCGACCCGGAAACCACCCTGAGCATGGACCCGTTCTTGTCCGCCTGTACCGGCATCGACGCCCTGGTGCATGCCATCGAGGCGTTCGTGTCCACCGGCCACGGTCCGTTGACCGACCCCCATGCGCTGGAAGCCATGCGCCTGATCAACAGCAACCTGGTGCAGATGATCGCCAACCCGGCAGACGTCGCCCTGCGGGAAAAAATCATGCTGGGCAGCATGCAGGCCGGGCTGGCGTTCTCCAATGCGATCCTCGGGGCGGTGCATGCGATGTCCCACAGCCTGGGCGGTTTCCTCGATTTGCCCCATGGCTTGTGCAACGCGGTCCTGGTGGAGCATGTGGTGGCGTTCAACTACAACTCGGCACCGGAGCGTTTCAAGGTGATTGCCGAGACCCTGGGTATCGATTGCCGGGGGCTGAACCACCGGCAGATCCGCGCCCGGCTGGTGGAGCACCTGATTGCCCTCAAGCGCACCATCGGTTTCCATGAGACCTTGGGGCTGCACGGCGTCAGCACCTCGGACATTCCGTTCCTGTCGCAACACGCGATGCACGATCCGTGCATCCTCACCAATCCTCGGGAGTCGAGCCAGCGGGATGTCGAGGTCGTCTATGGCGAAGCCCTCTGACGAGCAGCAAAAGGCCCTGGCCGGGCTGCTGGGGCTGGGCAATCACTCGACGCGCAAGAGTCACTACCCGGAACTGGCGGCGCGCCTCGATGAGCTGGAGCAGGCCCGGCAACACCTGCAACAGCTCAATGACCAACTGGAGCAGCGGGTGGCCGAGCGCACCGATGCGTTGTTGGAGGCCAACCATAACCTGCAGCAGCAGATTGCCCAGCGCGAGCAGGTCGAACAGCAATTGCGCGACGCCCGGGATGTCGCCCAGGCTGCCAACCGCAGCAAGGACAAATACCTGGCCGCCGCCAGCCATGATCTGTTGCAGCCCCTCAACGCGGCCCGCCTGCTGATCGCCACGTTGCGAGAGCGTCAACTGCCCGCCGCCGAACATGTGCTGGTCGAACGCACCCATCAGGCGCTCGAAGGGGCCGAGGACCTGCTCACCGACCTGCTGGACATTTCCCGGCTCGATCAGGCCGCCGTCAGGCCTGACGTGGCGCCGTATCGGCTGGATGAGTTGCTGGGACCGCTGGTTTCAGAGTTTCAATCGGTGGCCGGTGCCGCCGGGTTGGAGTTGCGGGTGCGGTTTGGCGACGAAGCGGTGCTGACCGACCTGCGATTGATCAGCCGCATCCTGCGCAACCTGCTGAGCAATGCCTGCCGCTACACCGACCAGGGCGGCATTCTCCTGGCGGCCCGACGCCGGGGAGGGCGCTTGAGCCTGGAGGTCTGGGACACGGGGCGAGGGATCGCCGCCGATTGCCTGGAGTCGATTTTTCTCGAATTCAACCAACTGGATGTCGGCCGGGCGGCGGATCGCAAGGGCGTGGGGCTGGGGTTGGCAATTGTCGAACGCATCGCCCATATCCTCGGCTACCGGGTGCAGGTGCGTTCGCGGCCGGGGCGGGGCTCGGTGTTCAGTATCGATGTGCCGCTGTCCAGTGAAAAACCACTGCCCGTGTCGCTGGCCCCGGTACAGGCCGTCGCCGGCAACCCGTTGCCGGGGCGACGCTTGTTGGTGATCGACAATGAACTGAGCATCCTGCAAAGCATGGCCGCGCTGTTGGGGCAATGGGGGTGCGACGTGTTGACCGCCACCGACGAGGCGGGCGCCCTTGACGTGCTGCAAGGCCGCGCGCCGGAGTTGATCCTGGCGGATTTCCACCTGGATCATGGGGTCGTGGGCTGCGAAGTGGTCAAGCACCTGCGCGAGCATTTCCACCAGGCGATCCCGGCCGTGATCATCACCGCCGACCGCACCGACCAGTGCCGCCGCGCCCTGCGCAAGCTGGATGCACCGCTGCTCAACAAACCGGTCAAGCCCGGCAAGTTGCGAGCGGTGTTGAGTCAGATGCTGGGATAACATTCAGCGCAAGACCTGTGGGAGCGGTGCCCTGGGAGCGCCGCCTGCAGCCCGGGCAGCGCCTGCCGGGCGGGCGGACAGCGCCATCAAAACGCCGTCATTTGGTCGGCGTTTTGGCCAGGAATGTAAAAATGCGCTTCGGTCTGTTTATTTCCTTATGTAAACTCCTCCCGCTGCGACAATCGGGCACGGCCATGTCAGGCCCGATGAACACCGTTGCAGCGTCCCTCACCCCAGCTGAAGCCAAGACCTACAAGAAGTCAGCGCCGGAGAGACATAAACGAGAGGCCGACGTATTGCTCGGCCCTGTAGGTCCATCCTCCAGTCCTTCTCGATAGCCGCCCTGCTGGCGTTGCCGGCCATGGACGTGGGCTATCCTTGATCAGGACCGGTGGACGGAATGGCGTTCATCCTAGGGATACACACATGTTGAAGAAAACACACACGGCGCTACTGGGCCTGGCGATGGCGATGGGTCTTGCGACCACGCACGCCGCCGAGCCAAAAAAAGTGGATGTCTTGCTCATTGGTGGGGGCATCATGAGTTCGACACTCGGCGTATGGCTCAATGAGCTGGAGCCGGGCTGGACCATGGAAATGGTCGAGCGCCTGGACGGTGTTGCCGAAGAGAGCTCCAACGGCTGGAACAATGCCGGTACCGGTCACTCTGCGCTGGCCGAGCTGAACTACACGCCGGAAGACAAGAACGGCAAGGTCGAGATCGTCAAGGCTATCGAGATCAACGAAGCTTTCCAGATTTCCCGTCAGTTCTGGTCCTGGCAGGTCAAGAACGGTGTGCTGAAGAACCCGCGCTCGTTCATCAATTCCACGCCGCACATGAGCTTCGTGTGGGGTGATGACAACATCGCATTCCTGAAGAAGCGCTACGAAGCCCTCCAGGCCAGCCCGTTGTTCGCCGGCATGGAGTATTCCGAAGATCGCGAGCAGATCAGCAAGTGGGTTCCGCTGATGATGCAAGGGCGTGACCCGAGCCAGAAAATCGCAGCCACCTGGAGTCCTTTGGGGACTGACGTGAACTTCGGCGAAATCACCCGTCAATTCGCGGCTTACTTGCAAACTAAACCGAACTTCTCCCTCAAGCTGTCCAGCGAAGTGGAAGAGATCACCCGCAACGAAGACGGCACCTGGCGCGTTTCGTACAAAAACCTGAAAGACGGTACCGAAACCGAGACCGACGCCAAGTTCGTGTTCATCGGCGCCGGCGGTGGTGCGTTGCACCTGCTGCAGAAGTCCGACATCCCGGAAGCGCGTGAATACGCAGGTTTCCCGGTGGGTGGTTCCTTCCTCGTCACCGAAAACCCGACCGTCGCCCAGTTGCACCTGGCGAAGGCCTATGGCAAGGCTTCGGTTGGCGCGCCACCGATGTCGGTGCCGCACCTGGACACCCGTGTGCTCGATGGCAAGCGCGTGATCCTGTTTGGCCCGTTCGCAACGTTCTCCACCAAGTTCCTGAAGAACGGTTCGTACTTCGACCTGCTGACCAGCACCACCACTCATAACGTGTGGCCGATGACCAAGGTCGGTATCGAACAGTACCCGCTGGTCGAATACCTGGCCGGCCAGTTGATGCTGTCGGATGAAGATCGCTTCAATGCCCTGAAAGAGTACTTCCCGGACGCCAAGCAAGAAAGATTGGCGCCTGTGGCAGGCCGGCCAGCGCGTGCAGATCATCAAGCGTGACGAAGAGAAGGGCGGCGTCCTGAAACTCGGCACCGAGGTGGTGTCCTCCCAGGACGGCAGCATCGCCGGCCTGCTGGGTGCTTCGCCAGGTGCCTCGACCGCTGCACCGATCATGCTGACCGTGCTTGAGAAGGTCTTCAAGGACAAGGTCGCCAGCCCGGCCTGGCAGGAAAAACTGCGCCAGATCGTGCCGAGCTACGGCACCAAGCTCAACGAGAGCCCTGAGCGCGTAGCCCAGGAATGGGCGTACACCAGCGAGGTCCTGCAACTGGCCCCGCCACCGGCAATCGGCAAGCCAGCCGGCACCGCGGCACCGGCAACGCCGGCCGCAGCCCCAGAAGCCAACCCAGCGGCTGACATGGCGCTGTAAGCTGGACACTGTTCTGGTGAGGTACAAAAGCGCCGCTCATTGAGCGGCGTTTTTGTGTTCGGTCAACCCTGTGGGAGCGAGCCTGCTCGCGATGGCGGTGCGCCTGCCGACATCAATGCCCGACCTGGCCCATCTGCGAAAGGTCAGTCCCGCCCTCTGCGCAAACTCCGATGTGACATACCCCCTGTTCCTTGAGCGTTACACCTGTACCGCGCCGGTCGCCACGGCGAAGGCGAGCATCACCAGGCTGACGCCCCAGGCCCAGAAGAACGTATAGGCCATGTGCTTGCGCAGCTCTACGCCGGACAATGCCAGCGCCAGGTACACGCTGGGCACCACCGGGCTGATGGAAAAACCGGTGTTCTCCCCGATCAGCATGGCCCGCGCCACGGCCTCGAGGGGAACACCCGCTGCGGCGGCCACGTCCTTGATCACCGGCAGCAGGGCGAAATAGTAGGCGTCCGGTGAAAAGATCATGCCCAGGGGAACGCCGAAGAAGCCAACGATCACGTGCAGGTATTGGGCAGAACCCGCGGGCAGGTGATCGATCAGGGCCAAGGCCATGCCGTCGGACATCTTCGCGCCGGAGAGCACGCCCAGCAGGACGGCGGCGGCCATCATCACCAGGACCATTTGCAGCGCGTCGGCCGCATGGGCCTTGAGGCGTTCGGCCTGGGCGTCCAGGGATGGGAAGTTCAAGGGCAGGGCGATGCCCAGTCCCACCATGAAACAGGCATACAAGGGGAAAATGCCAGTGAACAGACACACGAGGATTCCACCGGTCAGTGCCACGTTCAACCAGTAGCGCGGCTCTCGGGGCGAGAGGCTGAATTCGCGGTCTTGGGCTTGCAGGCCGTCCAGGTCGCAGGTGGCGGCCGCCCCCAGGGACATCGGCTGGCGACGCTGGGCGCGCAGGCCCAATACGGTCGCGACAAGCAGCATGCACGCCAGGCCCACCATCTGCACCGGCAGCAGGCCTAGCCACAGCTCGGTGGCATCGAGCCCGGACACCGCGGCGGCACGGGCGGTCGTACCACCCCAGGGAACCATATTGATTACGCCGGCCGTGGTGCCGACCAGGCACAACAGCATCGCCGGGTTCATGTTCAAGCGTTTATACAAGGGCAGCAAGGCCGGAATGGTCAGCAAGAACGTGGCGGCGCCGACGCCGTCGAGATGGACCACCGACGTCACCAAGACCGTCACCAACGCCACGGCCAGCGGCTTGCCGCCCGTGCTGCGGATCAGCAGGTTGACCAACGGATCGAACAGGCCCCGGTCACGCATGATGCCGAAGAACAGGATGGCGAACAGGAACAGTGCCGCGGTCGGGGCTACCGTAATCAGGCCAGCCTTGATGAACTCGCCGATCTGCCCGGGATTGAAGCCGGCCAGCAGGCAAGCGATCACGGGCAGGGTGGTGAACGCGACCACGGGACTGATCCTGCGCAGCAATATCAATCCGATGATGGCGAGCATCATCAGGAAACCCAGGGTTGTAATCATGTTGCAGCCTCTCTTTTTTATTGTTGTCGAAGGTTCGGGCGGTGGATCGGTCAGCCTTGCGGTCCGGGCAAGCGCAAGGCCAGGAGCAGATAACTCAGGCTCTTGCCATGGCGATCAAGACCGCAACTGCGGTTCACCCCCCCCTCCAGGGCGTCCTCGAGTACGAAATTCAGGGCATTCAGGTTCGCCAGCTCATAGCGATGCACCTTGGAGGGCTGTCGCGTGGCGAATTGCTCGGCTACTCGGGCGCAGGTCAGTTCCCGTAGCAGCCATGAATAGTGCGCGGGATCATGGGGGAACAGGGCGATGCTGAGAATATTGCCCTTGTCGCCGGCACGGGCATGGGCATAGTCGGCGAGGGTGACCAGGTTCATCAGTACCACTCCAGGGTTGTATGGATTTCATCTCGCGGCAGCAGGAAGCTGCGGGTGGTAACGGTCTCGGTGAGGTGCCGGCGCACGCCACCGCCGCCTGCCGGTCCGTTGGTGTAGAGCGATTCAACCTCCGCCAGCAGCGCTTCCACCAGCGGCCGGTCGGTGTGGCTCAGGCCGATACGCATGCGCACATCCTCGAGGGAGGGCGCCTGGGCCAGTTGTTTTTGCAGGTAACGACCGCCTTGGTCGTTGAAGAGGCTGGCGACCCCGGACAGGTCGATCCAGGGCTGAATGCCCGGCGCCAACTGGTCAAAACGTTGCAGCAGGATCTCCCGCGCCAGTGCGGCACGCGCCACGGCACCGGGGCCTGCATAAGATATTTCCGCCTCCCCGAACCACAGGCCGCGCACACCTGCCAGGCCCTTGAGCGTGTCGGGACGCGGATGACCCAGCAGGCCACTGATCTCGACACGGTCCCCACCCAGGTCCTGGACGCGGGCCTGGCCCAGGTCCAGGACCACATCCGGCGTCAGATAGCGTCGAGGGTCGTGCACTTCGTAAAGAAGTTGTTCCTTGACGGTCTGTTCGCTGACCCGACCACCGCTGTGGCGGGTCTTGCCGATGATCAGGTGACCGTCCTCGTGGACCTCGGCAATGGGACAGCCGAGGTTGGCCGGGTCCGGAATATCCTTCATGCCGGGATGGGCAAAATAGCCGCCAGTGACCTGGGTGCAACATTCCAGCAGATGCCCGGCCGTGGTGGCGACGGCCATTTTCTGCCAGTCGTCGGCCGGCCAACCCAGCCCATGGCGGATCGCCCCCACTGCCAGCGATGGATCCGCGACCCGGCCACACAATACGATACCGGCGCCCTCGGCCAACGCTTGGGCAATACCGTCGGCCCCGGTGTAGACGTTCACCGAGACGGGGTGCTCCAAGGGATCCGACGACAACCATCGTTCGTAACGAGGGGGCGTTTCTTCCAACAAGTCGTCGCCCAGCACGCAGGCGATTTTCAGTTTGGGGAAGCGGCCCGCCAGCCCATGGCGCAGCCGTTGCGCGGCCGCCCGGGGATTGGCAGCGCCGCCGTTGGTGATGATCGGGATGCCGGCCTCGATGCACAGGTCCAGCATGGGTTCGAGGAAGTCGAACAGGCGGGCGGAGTATCCGGTTTGTGGATTCAGGCGCTTGCGCAGTTGCGCTTCGGCCAGGGTCCGCTCAGCCAGCAGCTCCAGCATGATGTAGCGCCGGCCGCTGCGTTGCGCCAGATCCTGGGCCAGGCGCAGGGCGGCGTCGGGTCGATCATTGGCGAAACCTGCACCACACCCGACGAGAATTGTTTTTGTCATGTCCGTGTTCCACTGAAGGGTGGCCCCATAGTGGAGAGACTGAATTATTCTGTGAATTTTAAAGATAGAATCAATTGATTCATTAATTTTATGAGCGGGCCATGAACGTTTCTTTTCGCCAGCTTCGTGCCTTCATTTTGATCGCCGAGACTTCGAGCTTCACCCGCACGGCAGAACAGTTGCACCTGTCCCAGCCGGCGCTGAGCTATAGCATTCGCAAACTGGAAGAGAGCATGGGGCTGCAGTTGCTGGCGCGTAACACCCGTAGCGTCGAACTGACGCCCGCCGGTGAGCACTTCCTGCCCCAGGCCCGGCGCATGCTGCGAGACATGGACGATGCCGTGCGCGACGCTCGCGACACTGTGAACCTCAGCCGTGGCACCCTCCGACTGGCGGCCTTGCCCACCGCTGCCGCGTCGTTCCTGCCGATCGCCATCGCTGCTTTCCAGCGTGAAAACCCTGGTGTGACGGTGAGCGTGCTGGACGGCCGCGCCGGGGAAATCATGGGCTGGGTGCAGCGAGGCGAGGTAGATGCCGGCATCAGTTCGTTGCCCGACGATTTGTCCGGGCTGAGTTTCGAGCGTCTGGTGGATGACAACCTGGTGTTGCTGAGCCATCAGGAACATCCGGGTGAAGGCCTTGAGGACTGGAAGCGCCAGCCCTACATCGCCCTTACGCCAGACACCAGCATCCGGCCCCTGGCTGACGCTGCGTTGCGCTATCTGAACGTCGACCCTGTCCCTGCCTGGGAGGTGGCGCACATGAGCACGGCCACGGCCCTGGTGCGCGAAGGATTGGGTTTTTCCCTATTGCCGGCCAGTTGCACGGCGGTGTTCAACATTGGCGAGCAGTGCACTGTCACGGTCATCGACCAGCCGGCGAAACGCTCGATCGGTCTGTTGCAGCGCAAGCCGGTGGCCCAATCACCTTCGTTGAGCCAGTTCATGGGGCATGTGCGGCAGGTACTGCGCCAGTACGAGGTCAGCCACGGGCGCTGAGGTTGATCGCGTAACGGCTATCGCGCCCAAGCTCGCCATGGCAGCAGCCGGCCGGCTTGTACTACTGGGTGCCGAACATCGCCGTCCAATAGATCCCCGCATCGCTTTTCGGATCGGTCGCGTACCCGGCGCCCAATTCGCGAAACTGCGGGTTCATCAGGTTGGCACAGTGTCCCGGGCTGGCCAGCCAGCCGTCCACCACCTTGAGCGCGGTGTCTTGCCCGGCGGCGATGTTCTCGCCGATCAACTGGCCCAGATAGCCGGCCAGTTCGGCGCGGTCGCCTGGCATGCGGTTGTCGCGGTCCTTGTGGTCGAAGAAATTGTTGTTGGCCATGGCACGGGTGTGGGTGACGGCGGCCAGGGCCAAGGTGGCGTTCCAGGCCAGCGGTGTGGTGGCGGCGAACGCTTCGGTGCCGCAGCGACGCGGCTGGGCGCGGGCGGTGTTGATCAGCTTCAGCAGCTTCTGGCTTTCAGCCTGCCAATCGCCCAGGCGCGCCGACAACAACGGGCGCGCCAGCACGATGCGCCATTCGCGATCCAGGCGGCTGACGCCGATGTCGACGAACTGCGGGTCGAGCACCACCTGGCAGAAGCTTTCCTGCACGGCTTTCATGGCCGATTGCGCATCGCGCGGCCCGGACAGGCTGATGGCTTGCACGTTGACCATGGGATAGGCCGCCCGCGCCAACGCCTGTTGCAGGTCGCCGATGCCATTGGCCGACAGGATCAGCCGGGAGTCCATTGCCAGCGGCGGCAATTCCAGCGAGGCCTGGCCGGCACAGCTTTGGGATTGGCTGCGGTAAAGGTTGATGGACTCGACCAGTCGCGTCTCTTCGGTGGCCGTGGCGCTGGTGGTAAACACCAGGCCCAGCGACAGCACGACAAGACCCATGATGGATGAAATGGCACGCATGTAAATCTCCCTTGAGCGGACGGCGCCTATGATGCGCAATTTTTGCCCCGCTGGGGCAACGGTATTCACGCTCTCTTGAAATCCCTTTGAACGGCACCGTTGGGTGCCGTTCGGGACAATCCTCACGTAGTGGGATCAATTTTCAAGCGAATAAGTCCATTTCCGTCGTTTCAAGGCCATAAAAACATAGATTACTCGCTCATCCAGCGGCCGCCATCGACGTTGTAGCCCCCAATTCTGTGGGAGCTGCCCCGAGCAGGCTCGCACACAGTGCTGTGTCAGCTCGTGAATGCCAGGCGCAACTCGGCGCACAGGCCGCCGCCGTCGCGGTTGCTCAGGGTCAGTGAGCCGCCCATGGCGATTGCCAATTGCTGGGCGATGGCCAAGCCCAGGCCGGTACCGCCGGTTTCCCGGTTGCGCGAACTTTCCACCCGGTAGAACGGCTTGAGCACGTCGGCCAGTTCCTGCTCGTTGATCCCGGGCCCACGGTCCAGTACCTGGATCGCCAGTTGCCCGTTGCCGGCCGGCTGCACGTGGATCTGCGCCGCGCCGCCGAATTTCAAGGCGTTGTCCACCAGGTTGACCAGCACCCGCCGCAGGGCATGGGGCCGGGTGTCGAGAACGGCGGCGTTTTTTCCGGACAGTTGCACATCCTTGCCAGTGTCCTGGTAGTCGAACACCAGGCTGTCGAGAAATGCATCCAGGCTGATCCGGCAGCTGGCCTCGGTGGCGCCATGGATGCTGCGGGCATAGGCCACGCCTTCACGCACCAGGTGCTCCATTTCGCTCAAGTCGCTCCACAATTTGTCCCTCTCGACCCCTTCGTCCATGAACTCGGCGCGCAGCTTCATGCGCGTGATGGGCGTCTGCAAGTCGTGGGAAATCGCCGCCAGCAACTGCATGCGTTCCTTGAGGTAGGCGGCGATGCGGTCCTGCATGGCATTGAACGCCTTGGCCGCATGCAGCACTTCGGTCGGACCTTTTTCATCCAGGCGCACGCTGTGGGCGTTCGGGTCGAGGGTTTCCACCGCCTGGGCGAGCCGGGTGAGGGGACCGACGGCAATACGCACGGCCAGCCAGGTGCAGCCGATCAACAGCGCCAACTGCCCGAGCAACACCATCGGCAGCCAGGGGGAAAGGGGCGTCATTGCTGGACGTACGTCGATGGTCAGCGGGCTGCCGTCCCCCAGGCGCAGGTGCGCCTGATAGTGCATTGTCGGCCCGGGAATCCGTTTGAAGGTCAGGGCATAGGCCTGTCCGATGGCTTCCTGGATCGAACTGACCGAGATCGGCGCGTCGGCAAGGTCCATCGGTTGGCCGGGCTGGCCTTCGTCGAGCAGATAGCCATAATTGCGCCGGGCGAGTTTCGGCAGCCAGGCCGGGCGTTCGGCGGCTGGCAGGCGGTCGAGAATGGCGACGGAGGTCGAGACGTCGGTTTCCAGGTTGCCGAGCATGGTCGACTTGGCGCTCTGGTAGCGCTCGTAGTACTGGGCGCCGAAGGACAGGCCCTGGGCCAGGATCAGGCCGATCAGGAAGATCAGCGACAACCTCGAGGCCAGCGTCCGCGGCCAACGCAGTGGCAGTCTCATACCGACGCCTCGAGGATCTCCACCGGCAGCGAAAACACGTAGCCTTCGCTGCGCACGGTCTTGATGTAGGCCGGTTCCCGGGCGTCATCCAGCAGGCGCTGGCGCAAGCGGCTGACCAGCAAATCGATGGAGCGATCGAACAGGTCGGCGTCCCGGCCCTGGGTCAGGTTGAGCAACTGGTCGCGGTTGAGCACCCGTTGCGGGTGGTCGAGGAATACCCGCAACAAACGATACTCGGCGCCGCTCAAGGCAACCATGGTGCCGTCGGTGTCCAGCAGGTGGCGGGCGGTGGTGTCCAGGCGCCAGCGGCCGAACGCCAGCAGGCGACCGCTTTCGGTGACCACCAGGTTGGGCGGCAGCATGCGGGTGCGGCGCAGCACGGCGTTGATTCGCGCCAGCAGTTCACGGGCGGCGAAAGGTTTGACCAGATAATCATCGGCACCCATTTCCAGGCCGATGATGCGGTCGGTTTCGTCGTTGCGCGCGGTGAGCATCAGCACCGGCGTGGCCTTGTGCTTGCCGGCACGCAACTCCCGGCACAGCACCAGGCCGTCGTCGCCGGGCATCATGATGTCGAGCACGATCAGGTCCACCGGGGTGGTTTCCAGGAAAGCGCGCATCTGCCGGCCATCGGCGACGACGGTGGTGCGCAAGCCATTCTTTTTCAGGTAGTTGCCCACCAGCTCTCTGATCTCGCGATCGTCATCGACTATCAACACGTGATCGACATGATCCATGGCGTCCAGCTCCTCTGCGTTTCGTTGTGGGCAGTCTACAGGCCCCGCCCGGCAAGGCTTGCGGCGGTTTGTATTGCAGTGTATCTGGCGCGCGACGGATACACAGCGATGCAAAAAGCCACTTGGCTCGATACAGACGCGATACCTGCGCGGCATTCAATGGCATCCATCGAGGCAACACGACAGGCCTCGGCAGATAACCCCCATTGAATCGAGGAATCGCCATGAACACCAAAGCCCTCTACGCCGCCTGCCTTTTCGCTGCACTGAACATCTGCACCCTGTCGGCCCGGGCCGAAAGCACCGTGCAGGCCCACAGCTACACCTACGGCACCCACCTGGACATCCAGAAGGTGCTGTCCCTCACCGAAGACGCCGAGCCGACCTGCGGCGTGGTCAATGCCCACATGACCTACCTGGATTCGGCAGGCCACACGCAGGCGTTGGACTATCGCAAGTTTTCCGACAACTGCAGCAACCAGAACTGAGATCAACACCCTGGTTATGGCTGCCAGGTCACTGTGGCGAGGGGATAAATCCCCTCGCCACAAAGGTTTTGGCTCTTATTCTTGTTTCAGCCCATTTTGAGGTGTTGTCATGCTTCTGATCGCTTTTCTCGGCGGGGTCCTGACGATCCTCAGCCCCTGTATTCTTCCGGTGGTGCCGTTTTTGTTCGCCCGGGCCGATCGCTCCCGTGGCTCGGTGCTGCTGACCCTTGGCGGCATGGTCCTGACGTTTGCCCTGGTCTCCAGCCTGGCGGTGGTCAGCAGCGAGTGGGTGCTGCGTGCCAGCAGCGTCGGCCGGCAAGTCGCCTTGGTGGTGATGGTGGTGTTTGCCTTGTCGCTGATCTTCAGTCGGGTCGGCACCTGGCTGGCGCGGCCGCTGGTCAGCCTGGGCAATCGTCTGGATGCCGGGGCGGGGCGGATGGCCGGGCCTGTGGCTTCGGTGTTGATCGGGGTCGCCACCGGGTTGCTCTGGGCGCCGTGCGCCGGGCCGATACTCGGGGTGATCCTGACCGGCGCCATGCTGCAAGGCGCCAGCGCACAAACCAGCCTGCTGCTGCTCGCCTACGGCCTGGGCAGTGCCTTATCCCTGGGCACGCTGATCCTGGCCGGGCGCGGACTGGTCGGACGCCTGAAACTCTCGCTGCCGATCACCAGCTGGCTGCGTCGGGGAACGGGCGCGGTGGTGTTGCTGGCGGCCGTGGCGATTGGCACCGGGGCGGATGACCGCTTATTGGCGGCGACTTCCTCCCAACAATCGGCCACCTTGGAAAAAAGCCTGCTGGAGAACGTGCCCAAGGCCATCGACTACGTGGTGAGCAAGGCTGGCGCAAGTTCCATGCCGGCCCTCGAAGCCCAGGGCGCCATGCCTGCGCTGGACGGTGCGGTGCAATGGCTGAACTCACCTCCGCTGAGCAGCGAATCACTCAAGGGCAAGGTGGTGCTGGTGGACTTCTGGACCTACGACTGCATCAACTGCCAGCACACCTTGCCCTATGTGAACGGTTGGGCGAAGCAGTATGAAAAGGACGGGCTGGTGGTGATCGGTGTCCACACCCCGGAATACGGCTACGAGAAGATCATCGACAACGTCCGAGAGCAGGTACGCAAGCTGGACATCCATTATCCGGTGGCGATCGACAATCAGTATGCGATCTGGCGCGCCTTCAACAATCAGTACTGGCCGGCCCATTACTTCATCGATGCCAAGGGACAGGTGCGCTACAGCCACTTTGGCGAAGGGCGTTATGGCGAGCAGGAGCAAGTGATCCAGCAGTTGCTACAGGAAGCGAAGGCGGGTCAATGACCTTGGCAAGCCAATGACCGTGGCGAGGGAACTCCCTCCCTTACCACGGACTGTACGTCAGTTTGTTTTGTTAAATTCGTTTAATTTCAATTATTTAAATTATTAATCTGTAAGAGTTTCTAGAATATTCGCCGCTTAGGAAGACGGCGCAGCGGGCGAAGGCAAACCTCCATGGAATTTGCAGGCAAACAGGCTCCACATTCTGTGCAAATGCTGGCCCCTTGCTCATTTACATAGGGTCAAACTTCTTTCCTTTCAGAAAGTTGGGCGACAAACCTATGCGTATTTCTATGTGGATCGTAGGGACGTTTCTCCTGGTTGCGGTCTCGCTCGAGGCCCAGGCCAGGGCGCTGACGCAGAACCAACAGTCCGTGTGCCGCTGGGGTTCGGACATCGCGGCGGGGGCGCAGGCGTCGAAGTTGTCTGGCGTCAGCCTGTACGGCGCGCGCAAGAAACTGCAGGTGCGCAAGTTTCCCCGCCCCTGGATGCGCATGACTGCCCTGGGCATTACCGAGCAGACCTACAACAGCGCTTCGCGTCTCAAGCCGGCCGCCGTCAAGCAGACCTACTACGAACAATGTGTGCGCCATGAGCTGGCGCGCCGATAGGCCCTCAGGCCGGGCTCCGGCCAGGCATCTCGATACCGTGCTGATGCACCCGTCGGTACAGGGTCGCCCGGGAAATGCCCAGGGCCCGGGCCGCGGCGGTGGGTTTCCAGCGATGGCGCACCAGGGCATCGAGCAGCGCCTGGCGTTCCGGACTGGCGCTCGGCTCTGGTCCCTGATCGACGGCATTCGTGCCGTGCAATGACTCCGGCAGGTGGCTGAGCTGGATCACACTGGCTTCGCACACCGCGCAGGCATAGCGCAGCACATGGCGCAACTGGCGGACATTGCCCGGCCAGTGATAACCGAGCAGGCTTTCCAGGGCCGCGCCGCTCAATTGCACTGTTGCCCCGCACAGCGCCGACTCCTCGGCAAGAATTCGATTGATCAACGCCAGCCGGTCGCTGCGCTCGCGCAACGGTGGCAGCTGGAAGCGCGCGCCACCCAGGCGGAAATACAAATCCTCGCGAAACTCGCCGGCGGCCACCAGGGTTTCCAGGTCGCGGTGGGTGGCGCAGATCACCTGGATGTCCACGGCCTTGCGGCGGGATGCCCCCAGCGGCGCGACTTCACCCTCGGCCAGTACTCGCAGCAGGCGGGTCTGCAAGGCCAGCGGCATGTCACCGATTTCATCCAGGAACAAGGTGCCGCCATCGGCCTGTTGCAACAGGCCCTGCATGCCTTTGGCCGAGGCGCCGGTGAACGCCCCGGCGACGTAGCCGAACAGTTCGCTCTCGATCAGGCTTTCGGGAATGGCGGCACAGTTCAACGCCACGAAGGGGCGATCACGGCGCTGGCTGGCCTGGTGCAACTGACGGGCGAACACTTCCTTGCCGGAACCGGTTTCGCCCTGGATCAGCACCGGCAGGTTGCGATCCTTGACCCGCACCGCCAGGCGCAGGCTGTCGGCCAGGCGCGGGTCGACCTCGGCAGGCGTCATCGCCATCCGTGGACGCGGATTGGCCCGCTGGCGAGGCGCGCTCAAGCGGCCATGCAAAGTGTGATCGAGCGGGCAGAGGCTTTCGTCCCGGGCGCGATGCAGCCGTTGCGCGTCGAACACCTGGCCGATGTGTTGCGGCAACTGTCCGTAATGCTGCAGCAGGTATTGGCGGGCGGCCGGGTTCAGGGCTTGCAGGCAACCGTCGTCGTCCCAGGCGAACAGGAAGTCCGGCTGGCTGTCGACGTAGCCGGCGTTGCGATGGGCCCGCAGCACCCAGTAACCCTGGGCGCTGCTCATGAAAAACGCCTGTTCGATCTCCCGGGCACTCTGCACCACCATTTGCCGGATCAGGTGCTGCGAGCGCCGATCATCCGGCGAGCGCACCGCCGAGACATCGAGCACTCCGAGCAACTCTCCCTGGGGGTCGAAGACCGGCGCGGCGGAGCAGGTCAGGCCAATGAACGCTGCGCGGAAATGGTCGCGCTTGTGCACCGTCACCGGGGCCTTGGCCGTGAGCACTGCCGCCACGCCGCAGGTGCCTTCCTCGCCCTCCGACCAACAGGTGCCCAGGTACAGCCCGGCCTTGCGGCAGTCATTGCGAATTGTGGTTTCCACCCGGTAGTCGATGGTCTGGCCCTGGGCATCGGTCAGTAGCACGCAGTAGTCGGCATCGCGGACCCGACCATGGAGGCGGGCCACTTCTTCGCTGGCGATATTGAGGAACAGCTCGGAGCGCTCACGGCATTGCTTGAGCACGTCCTGGGAAAGGATGCGCGGGCCCTGCAGCGAACCGGGGTCCAGGTGATGTTGCTCCATGGAACGGCGCCAGGAGTCGAGGATCAGGTCAGGGACGGGCAGTTGTGGCAATTGGTTCGCGTTTTTCACCACGCGGCTGACGCAATCCACGTGCGCCCGGGAGTGAGCGGAAAGCATAGGGGCCTCCGATTCAGCTTCTTGTCGTTGTGCGCACATTAAGCGCCGTTCGCCGGGTGCAGACAAGCTCGACGGGTTCTTCGGTCGGTGTGAGACGCCACGTCTCAGCGTCTCGCCGCCACCTCGTGCAGGCTGACATGGCGCGTCTCAGCGGGGCTCGTTGCGCCTCGTCGACAATCATGGCTGGACCGCTCTGGTCCGGCCGTTTCCTGGGTTTTACCCGTAGCTGGCACCGCCCTTGCTCTATCCCTGGAGCCCGCCTGACGGAGCAGCCAATAATAACAACGAGGTGTCTATGTTTTCCTGTCTAGGGTTCTCCTGCCCAGGCCGTTCGCCTGTCGTTTCCACGGTGGCGCCATGAGCCGCCGGCCACTGACCGTGGGCATCATCGCCAACCCCGCATCGGGCCGTGACGTGCGACGCCTGACCGCCAATGCCGGGCTGTTTTCCAGCACCGACAAGGTCTCGGTGATCCAGCGCTTGCTAGCCGCTTTCGGCGCCACCGGCGTCGAACAGGTGTTGATGCCCACCGACATGATTGGCATGGCCGCCGCCGTGCTGAAGAACAGCCACAGCCGCCAGGCCCGCAGCAGCCACTGGCCGGCCCTGGAGTTCCTCGACCTGACCCTGCGCCAGACCGTCGAAGACACCCGCCGCGCCGCGCGCCTGATGGCCGAGCGCGAGGTGGCGCTGATCGCCGTGCTTGGCGGCGACGGCACCCACAAGGCGGTGGCCGCCGAAGTGGGGGACATTCCGTTGCTGACCCTGTCCACCGGCACCAACAACGCCTTTCCCGAACTGCGCGAGGCCACCAGTGCCGGCTTGGCCGGAGGGTTGTACGCCAGTGGCCGAATCCCGGACGCGATCGGCTTGCGCCGCAACAAGCGACTGCTGGTCTGTGATGCCGGACGTGGCTTGCGCGAAGTCGCCCTGGTGGACGTCGCCGTGTCGCCGCTGCGGTTTGTCGGCGCCCGGGCCATCAGTCGGGCACAGGACCTGGCCGAAGTCTTCGTGACTTTCGCCGAACCGCAATCCATTGGCCTGTCGGCCCTGTGTGGCCTGTGGTTTCCGGTGTCACGCCAGGCACCCGGTGGCGCCTGGATGCGCCTGGACCCGCAATCCCCCGAAGCGCTGCTGGTGCCGCTGGCGCCGGGCCTGTTGCAGGGGTGTGGCGTGCTCGCCGCCGGTCCTTTGGAAGCCGGCGTCGCCCATGGCCTGTCGCTCACCAGCGGCACCCTGGCCTTGGACGGCGAACGGGAAATCGAATTCAACGCCCATGACCGACCCACGGTCACCCTCGATGCCGGCGGCCCGCTGAGCATCGACGTCAACGCGGTGCTGGCCTACGCCGCGCAGCAGCGTTTGCTGGCCATCGGCCGTGAACACCCACAACACCCGCTGAATCTTCAAGAAGACACCCCAGGAGAATAAAAATGTCGACACCGCTCACCCACGATCAACTGCTGCACGCCTACCAGGTGATGCGCACCATCCGCGCCTTTGAAGAGCGCCTGCACGTGGAGTTCGCCACGGGCGAAATTCCCGGGTTCGTCCACCTGTATGCCGGCGAAGAAGCCTCGGCCGCCGGCGTCATGGCCCACCTGGGCGATGACGATTGCATTGCGTCCAACCACCGTGGTCACGGCCATTGCATCGCCAAGGGCGTGGATGTCTACGGGATGATGGCCGAGATCTATGGCAAGAAAACCGGCGTCTGCCAAGGCAAGGGCGGGTCGATGCACATCGCCGATTTCGAGAAGGGCATGCTCGGCGCCAATGGCATCGTCGGTGCCGGCGCACCGCTGGTGGTCGGCGCCGCGCTGGCGGCCCGGCTCAAGGGCACCGACAGCGTCGCCGTGGTGTTTTTCGGCGACGGCGGCTCGAACGAGGGCGCGGTGTTCGAAGCCATGAACATGGCCTCGGTGTGGAACCTGCCGTGCCTGTTCATCGCCGAAAACAATGGCTACGCCGAAGCCACCGCCTCCAATTGGTCGGTGGCCTGCGATCACATCGCCGACCGCGCCGCCGGGTTCGGCATGCCTGGGGTGACGGTGGACGGTTTTGACTTCTTTGCCGTGCATGAAGCCGCCGGGGCCGCTGTCGAGCGCGCGCGGGCCGGGGAAGGGCCGTCGCTGATCGAGGTCAAGCTGACCCGCTACTACGGCCACTTCGAGGGCGATGCCCAGACTTACCGGGCGCCCGATGAGGTCAAGCATTTTCGCGAGAACCAGGACTGCCTGATGCAGTTCCGCGAGCGCACCACTCGGGCCGGCTTGCTCACCGTCGAGCAGTTGGACCAGATCGACAAGGAGGTGGACATGCTGATTGAAAACGCCGTGTACAAAGCCAAATCCGATCCCAAGCCCTCCGCGGCGGACCTGCTGACCGACGTCTACGTCAGCTATCCCTGAACGCCCCCCTGAATAACAACAATAGAGAATCCCATCATGGCGAGAAAAATCAGCTATCAGCAGGCAATCAACGAGGCCCTGGCCCAGGAAATGCGCCGCGACTCCAGCGTCTTCATCATGGGTGAGGACGTGGCCGGTGGTGCCGGCGCACCCGGTGAAAACGACGCCTGGGGCGGCGTGCTGGGGGTCACCAAAGGTCTCTATGAGCAGTTCCCCGGGCGCGTGCTGGACACGCCACTGTCGGAAATCGGTTACGTCGGCGCGGCGGTCGGGGCCGCCACCTGCGGCGTGCGCCCGGTGTGCGAACTGATGTTCGTCGACTTTGCCGGGTGCTGCCTGGACCAGATCCTCAACCAGGCGGCGAAGTTTCGCTACATGTTCGGCGGCAAGGCCTCCACGCCCCTGGTGATCCGTACCATGGTCGGCGCCGGTCTGCGCGCCGCCGCCCAGCATTCGCAGATGCTCACGTCCTTGTGGACGCACATTCCGGGGCTGAAAGTGGTCTGCCCGTCATCGCCTTACGACGCCAAGGGCCTGCTGATCCAGGCGATCCGCGACAACGACCCGGTGATCTTCTGCGAGCACAAGTTGCTCTACAGCCTGCAGGGCGAGGTGCCGGAAGAGCTCTACACCATTCCCTTTGGCGAGGCCAATTTCCTGCGCGACGGCAAGGACGTGACCCTGGTGTCGTACGGACGCATAGTCAACACGGCGATGGACGCGGCGCGGAGCCTGGCCGGGCGTGGTATCGACTGCGAAGTCATCGACCTGCGCACCACCAGCCCCATGGACGAGGACAGCATCCTCGAAAGTGTCGAGAAAACCGGGCGCCTGGTGGTGATCGACGAGGCCAACCCACGCTGCTCCATGGCCACCGATATTTCGGCGCTGGTGGCGCAGAAAGCCTTTGGCGCGCTCAAGGCGCCGATTGAAATGGTCACCGCGCCGCACACCCCGGTGCCGTTCTCCGATTCGCTGGAAGACCTGTACATCCCTGACGCGGCGAAGATCGAGCAAGCCGTGCTCAATGTGATCGAGTGGAGCAAGCGCTGATGAGCCAGATTCATACCTTGACCATGCCCAAGTGGGGCCTGTCGATGACCGAGGGCCGGGTCGATACCTGGCTCAAGGAGGAGGGCCAGGCCATCACCAAGGGCGAGGAAGTGATGGACGTCGAGACGGACAAGATCTCCAGCAGTGTCGAGGCGCCGTTTTCCGGCATCCTGCGCCGCCAGGTTGCCCGCCAGGACGAAACCCTGGCGGTCGGCGCCTTGCTCGGCATCGTGGTCGACGGCGAAGCCAGCGATGCCGAGATCGATGCAGTCATCGAACAGTTCCAATCGACCTTTGTGCCCGGCGATGCGGCCGACGAAGACAGTGGGCTGAAACCACAGAAAGTCGAGTTGGACGGCCGGGTGATCCGCTATTTCGAGCGCGGCGAGGACGGTACGCCGTTGTTGCTGGTGCATGGTTTCGGCGGCGACCTGAACAACTGGTTGTTCAACCATGAGGCGTTGGCGGCCGGGCGTCGGGTCATTGCCCTGGATCTGCCGGGCCATGGCGAATCTTCGAAAACCCTGCAACGTGGCGACCTGGACGAGCTGAGCGGCGTGGTGCTGGCTTTGCTCGATCATCTGGACATCCAGGTGGTGCATCTGGCGGGCCACTCCATGGGCGGGGCGGTGTCGCTGAACGCCGCGCGCCTGATGCCCCAGCGGATACGGTCCCTGACGTTGATTGGCAGTGCCGGTCTGGGCGCGCAGATCAACGGCAGCTACCTGCAAGGGTTTGTCGAAGCGGCCAACCGCAACGCCCTCAAGCCGCAACTGGTGCAACTGTTTTCCAATGCCGAACTGGTCAACCGCCAGATGCTCGACGACATGCTCAAGTACAAGCGCCTGGAGGGCGTGGACGTGGCGCTGCAGCGACTGTCAGCGACGTTGTTCGCCGACGGCCGCCAACAGGTGGATTTGCGCGACGTGGTGCAGGCCGGCCACGTACCGACCCTGGTGATCTGGGGCAGCGACGACGCGATCATCCCGGCGGCCCACAGCGAAGGGCTGGGCGCCCAGGTCGAAGTGCTCTCCGGCCAGGGTCACATGGTGCAGATGGAAGCGGCCGAGCAGGTCAACCGATTGATGCTCGAGTTCCTCGCACAGCACTGATCAAGCGGGCGGCGATTGAATCGTCGCCCTATGAAAACTCTGGAGGCAACGTTATGAACGTTTCAATCAAACCGACCCGCAGCATGCGCGCCGCCGTCTGGCATGGCCGCAACGACATCCGTGTCGAAGACGTGCCACTGCCGGTTTCGCCCCCCGCCGGTTGGGTGCAGATCCGCGTGCAATGGTGCGGCATCTGCGGCTCCGACCTGCATGAATACGTGGCCGGGCCGGTGTTCATTCCGGTGGACGCGCCACACCCGCTGACCGGGATCAAGGGCCAGTGCATCCTCGGCCATGAGTTCTGCGGCGAGATCGTCGAACTGGGCGCCGGTGTCGAAGGCTTCAGTGTCGGCGAACCGGTGGCGGCGGACGCCTGCCAGCATTGCGGCACCTGCTATTACTGCACCCACGGGCTCTACAACATTTGCGAGAACCTGGCCTTCACCGGGCTGATGAACAACGGGGCGTTCGCGGAACGGGTCAACGTGCCAGCCAACCTGCTCTACAAACTGCCCGCCGATTTCCCTGCCGAGGCCGGTGCGCTGATCGAGCCGTTGGCGGTGGGCATGCATGCGGTGAAAAAAGCCGGGAGCCTGCTGGGCCAGAACGTGGTGGTGGTCGGCGCCGGGACCATCGGCCTGTGCACCATCATGTGCGCCAAGGCTGCCGGGGCGGCCCAGGTGATCGCCCTGGAAATGTCCGGTGCGCGCAAGGCCAAGGCCCTGGAAGTCGGGGCCAGTCATGTGATCGATCCGAACGAATGCGACGCCCTGGCCGAAGTCCGCCGCCTGACCGCTGGCCTGGGGGCCGACGTGAGTTTCGAATGCATCGGCAACAAGCACACCGCCAAACTGGCCATCGACCTGATCCGCAAGGCCGGCAAGTGCGTGCTGGTGGGGATCTTCGAGGAGCCGAGCGAGTTCAACTTCTTTGAACTGGTCTCCACCGAGAAGCAAGTGCTTGGCGCGCTGGCTTACAACGGTGAGTTCGCCGATGTGATCGCCTTCATCGCCGATGGGCGCCTCGATATTTCGCCCCTGGTGACTGGTCGCATCCAGCTGGAGCAGATTGTCGGCCAGGGCTTCGAGGAGTTGGTCAATAACAAGGAGCACAACGTGAAAATCATCGTGTCTCCCGCACGGATCTGAGAGCGCCTGACGTGGGCGATTTGGCGATGGCCGGCGGCGGCCATCGCATTTTTTTCCGCTAGGGGAGACTTTCAGTCCAGCCGATAGTCTTGCCAGACGGTCCTTTCGTTGAGTTGCAGTTGCTGCTCTTCTTCTTGCCGAAACGTACGGTCGCAATCAAGGAAGAATTCATCGAGCTGCGGTGGCTTGATGCCGGTACCGCTGAGCATCGAATGCACCTGGCCGCGGTGATGGATCTGATGTTCAAACAGGTGCAACAGCAGCCGATCGATGCGCTCGCGCACCACACCGTCGACACGCACCAGCTCCACGGAGCGGGCGAGGTCTTTCTCCTGCAGGGTTTCGCAGAACGCCACCAGCCGCTGGTCGGTTTGGGTTTGGCTTTGCTTGAGTTGGGCAAAGGCCAGGGTTTCAGAAAAGTCTTTTATCTGGCCGTCCCGGTCGCCTTCCAGGGCAGTGAGGTAATAGCGGTCCACTTCCAGGATGTGGCAAAGCGTGGCTTGCATGGACGGGAAGAACCCTGTGCGTGGCGCTTCGTATTCGGCGTTGCTCAACTGCGCGCAGGCGCCGAGCAGCCTGTGGTTGGCCCATCGGTTGTTCAGGGCCTGGGCCAGGAAATAGTTCATGGGCGGTCTCCCTGTTGTGTCCGCCACAGACATTGTGGGAGCGAGCTTGCTCGCGATGAAGGCGGCACATTCAGCATAGTCGCTTCAGGCAGACCGCTATCGCGAGCAAGCTCGCTCCCACAGTTTGAGTCCCATGGGCTCACTATCGCGTATTCACCATTCACCACAAATCCTGTGGGAGCGAGCTTGCTCGCGAAGACGGCGGCACATACAGCATAGTCCTGCCAGACAGACCGCTTTGGCGAGCAAGCCCGCTCCCACACAGGCCTTCATATTTCTTGGAGGAGGTCCTAAAGCCCCACATCCGGCAACACCGGCCGATTGGCCAGGGCCTTGGCCATGATCTGCTCCACATACACCCGGTCCGCTTCCGGCAGGGCCAGGCGCGGTGGGCGGGTGAGGGCGCTGCCGCGACCGGCGATGGCTTCGCACAGCTTGATGCATTGCACCAGGTCGGCGCGGGCATCCAGATGCAGGATCGGCATCAGCCATTCGTAGATGGGCATCGCCTCGGCGAAGCGTCCGGCGCGGGCCAGGCGGAAAATGGTCTCGCCTTCCTGCGGGAACACGTTGGACATGCCCGAGACCCAACCTTCGGCGCCTACGGCAAGGCTTTCCAGCACCACGTCATCGAGACCTGCAAACAGCACGAAGCGATCGCCGACTTCATTGCGCACGTCGATGAAGCGCCGGGTGTCGCCGGAGGAGTCCTTGAAACACACCACGTTGTCGCAATCGGCCAGGGAAATCAGGATGTCCGGCGTCACGTCGTTCTTGTAGATCGGCGGGTTGTTGTAGACCATCAGCGGCACGTCGGCGTGGCGGGCCACGTAGCGGAAATGCTCGGCGGTCTCGAAGGGCTTGGAGCCATAGACGAGCGCCGGCATCAGCATCACCCCGTCGACACCGACCTTGCGCACCGCATTGGCGACCTTGGCGGCCTGCACGCTGGTGAACTCGGCCACGCCGCAGATCACTGGCACGCGGCCACGGGAGGCGTCTACCGCCACTTCGGTCACGGCGATTTTTTCCTCGGCGCTCAAGGACGTGTTTTCCCCCACCGACCCGCAGACCACCAGGCCGGAAACGCCATCACGGATGACGTTGGAAATCACTTGGTGGGTTTTTTCCAGGTTGATGGAAAAGTCGTCGTTGAATTGGGTGGTGACGGCAGGGAACACGCCGCTCCAGTTGATGCGTTTGCTCATGGGTTGTCTCCGGTGGTTAATGGGGTGTGGCGAGGGGATTTAGCGAAACGTCGCACCGCCCCGTTGGAGCGCGAAGCGGTCCTGAAATCTGGCGACTCGGTGTATCAGTAGAAACCAGGGGGCTGCTTCGCAGCCCAGCGGGGATAAATCCCCTCGCCACAGGGGTGTGTGCAAGTTGAAAGATCATGCGCCCGGCCAGGTATCTGAAAGCCGATAGCCCTGGGGCCACGGATCGGCCGGGTCGAGCAACAGCTGATGGGTTCCGGTGATCCACGCCCGCCCGGCAATGCACGGGTAAATCGCCGGGCGTCCGGCTACGTCGGTCAGTGAGTCGATGCGGCAATGGAATTCGGAACCGATGATCGAGCGGCCGATAAAACGCTCGCCCACCTGCATCAAGCCCTTGGCGTGCAGCACCGCCATGCGCGCCGAACAGCCGGTGCCGGTGGGGGAGCGGTCGATCTTGCCGGGCTGGATCACAACGGCATTGGCGCCGGTGGCGATGCCGTTTTCCTGGACGATGGGCGCGGCGATCTGGCAGAACGAGATGTGCGACCAATCGGGGTTCAGCGGGTGCACGAAGCCCAGTTGCTCATTGGCGGCGCGGGTGATTTTCAAGCCCACGCTCACCAGCTCGGCCGCCTCGCAGGGGCGAATGGCAAAGCCCAGGCGCTGGGCGTCGACGATGACAAAGCTGTCGCCGCCGTAGGCAGTGTCCACCTGCAACGAGCCCAGGCCTTCGACTTCGATCCAGGCATCGAGGCGGTCGGCGAAGGAGGGCACGTTCTTGATCTCGACCCGTTGCACCTTGCCGTCGCAGCAGTCGGCCACCGCTTCGATCAGGCCGCCCGGCGCTTCCAGCACCAGGCGGGTCTGGGGTTCGGTCATCGGCAGGATGCCGCTGTCCAGCAGCACGGTGGCGACGCACAGCGAGTTGGAGCCGGACATCGGCGGCGTGTCGGCCGGTTCCATGATGATCCAGGCCATTTGCGCCCGCGGGTCCTTGGCCGGGACGAGCAGATTGACGTGGCGGAACACGCCGCCACGGGGCTCGTTGAGGACGAAGTTGCGCAGGGTCTGGTCCTGGGCGATCCAGCGTGACTGTTCCCACACCGTGGCGCCAGGTGGAGGGGCGACCCCCCCGACGATCACATCGCCGACTTCGCCTTCGGCGTGGCAGCTGACTACATGAATGATTTTTGATGAGCGCATGGATCAAATCCTAAGTTGTCTGGTCGGGCCTCATCGCGAGCAAGCTCGCTCCCACATTGAAAGGCGTTCCCCTGTGGGAGCGAGCTTGCTCGCGATAGGGCCATCCGCTACTTCACCGACTTGAGAAACGCCGCCGTCTGCGGCTGCATCGGGTTACCGATCACCTGGTCCGGCGGTCCGATCTCATGGACCCGGCCATTGCAGAAGAACGCCACGCGGTCGGACACGTCTCGGGCGAAGCGGATCTCGTGGGTCACCAGCACCATGGTCATGCCGTCTTCGGCGAGCATGCGCATGGTGTCCAGCACTTCGCCCACCAGTTGCGGGTCCAGGGCCGAGGTGGCTTCGTCGAAGAGCATGTAGTCTGGCGACATCGCCAGCGCCCGGGCGATGGCCATGCGTTGCTGCTGACCGCCGGAAAGCTTGCCGGGGAAGGCCTTGAGCTTGTCCCCAAGGCCCACATGCTCAAGCTGTTGCACCGCCAGTGCTTCGGCGTCCTGCCGGCTTTTGCCCAGCACCTTGCGTGGCGCCAGCATCACGTTTTCCAGCACGGTCAGGTGGGGAAAGGCGTTCCATTGCTGGAACACGATGCCGATTTTCTGCCGCAGGCGATTGAGGTCGGTGGCGCGGTCATGGACCTCAATGCCGTCCACGCGGATGCTGCCTTGCTGGATCGGCTCCAGGCCGTTGATGCACATCAGCAGGGTCGACTTACCTGAGCCGGAACCGCCGATGATCGATACCACTTCACCCTTGTCCACCGTCAGGCTCACGCCCTTGACCACTTCCAGGTCACCGAAGGATTTGTGCACGTTTTCGATCTCAATCATTTTCCTGCCACCTTCTTTCCAGGCGTGCGCCAAGGCGGGCGACCACCAGGCTCATGACGTAGTAAATGAGGCCCGCGATGCAGAGCACCAGCAGGGGTTCCTGAATGCGCGTAACGATGGTTTGCGATGCCCGCAGCAATTCGACAATGCCGATCCACATCACCAGCGCGGTGTCCTTCATCACGCCCAGCACCAGGTTCAGCCAGCCAGGAAAGGCCACCCGCGTGGCAATCGGCAGGACGATAAAGCGCAGGTCCTGCCCATAGCTCAGGCCCAGCGACCGGCTGGCCCGGCGGGTGCTCAACGGCACCGCCAGCACGCCACCGCGAACAATTTCGGTGAAGTACGCCGCGGCATAGACGCCGAGGACGATGCAACCGACGGCGAAGGCGCTGAGGTTCAGGCCGGCGATGCTCTTGAGCGAGTTGAACAGTACGAACTGGATCAGCAGCGGCACGCTGCGGAACACGTCCAGTAACCAGGCCAACGGCAGGCTGGCCCGTGGCAACAACGCCCGCAACAGACCGAACAGCAACCCGGCCAGGGTGCCCAAAAGGATCGACCAGACGGTCAGTTGCAACGTGACCCAGGCCCCCTCGAGCAAATACAGCAGGTCGTTAACGCTGAGGCTTGTCGAAAACATGACCCACGCTCCTCAATAGCGAAACAAGCGCCAGGACAACAGCCGGGCCAGCCCGACGATCAGCTTGGCGATCAGGTAATACAGCACCGCCGCGAGGGCGAAGTATTCGAAGGTGCGGAAGGTCTTGACGTTGTATTCCTGGGTGACACCGGTGAGGTCGTTGTTCAGGCCGACGACCACGCCCAGGGACGTCATCAGCACCGCCCAGACCATCTGGTTGGTCAACGGGTAGAACACGATGCGCAACAGTTGCGGGACGATGATCATCCGGTACGCCTGGAAGGCGCTCATCCCCAAGGAGCGGGCGGCGCGCATTTGCGTACCGGGCACGGCCTTGAGGCCACCGCGGAAGTTTTCCGCCAGGTAGCCGGCGTTGTTGAAGGTGATCCCGGCCAGCAAGGCCAGCCAGGAGCTGACGTGCAGCCCGAGGGAGCCGAGGCCGAAGTAGAGGATGTAGATCTGGAACAGCGAGGGCGTGTTGCGGGCGATGGACACCCAGCCATTGCCCACGCCCCGCAGCACGCGATTAGGGGCCTGGCGCATCACCGTCAACACCAGGGCGATCAGCACACCGAAAATCATCGACAGCGCGGCGGTCTCGAAGGTCACCCAGGCCCCGGCGAGCATGTCGGGCAGGGCGCGCAAGGCCGGACGCCATTGGAAACTGTAGTCAAACATGGGGCGTCCCCCCTGTGTGGGCGGTGGGTCGCAGCCACGTCGGCGGCTGCCCGTGGGTGGCGGCGGTGCACGCGGCCTCGACGCAATCGGCGAGGGCGGCAAAGTGCACGCCGCGACCGACCAGGCCCGGCGCGTAGTGGGCGTATTTACCGGAGTTGGTCATCAGGGTGGTGGCGTGGGGCGGGATCACCGGTTCACCCAGCATGCACCAGCAGGTGTCGGTCACCACTACCGCGCCGAAGGTCTCGATGGCGGTCAGGTACCCGGCTTTGCGGGCCTGCTCCAGCACTGCCCGGCCGCAGGTGATTGCCAGCACCACGTAGGGATGCTTGACCCGGCCCGTACACAAATGTGCAAGCGCGGCGAATTCGCTGAGGGAGAAGTGCGGATTGCCCAGCGACACCACGTCCACCCAGTTGTCCCGGGCGCTGTTGAGCTCGCGCCAACTGGTAAGCAGGCCGGCGGCATTGACGCGTTCCAGCGGCAAGGTGACGTCGCTCTCCAGGACATCGGCCGGGTCGAGGGCTTCCGGCGTCACTCCGGCGATGTGGAACAACGGCGCGGCGCTGGTGGTGGCGAACGCGGCGCCGAAGGCCTTGAGGTCGTCCAGGCTCGGCGCGGTGTGTTCCAGGCCCCGTATCAGCGGGATGCGCCGGCCCGCCAGGCTGCCAATGTGATAGCCCAGCAACGGGTAGAAACTGTCATCGACTGGGCCCAACGCCGGCACGTCGACGATCAGCCGGGCCTTGCGCGGGTCGTCGAGATGGCAGCCGGTCAACGGCGCTCGGCCGCACAGGGCGATGCAGATGTCGAGGAAGTCCGGGTACTTCTGCGTACGAGCGCCCAGCACGCTGTTGGCGTAGACCACGGCGTTGGATTCGGCCCAGACGATTTGTTCGCCGGCCTTTGGCGCGGTGTCCAGCAGGTAGGGGGCGCAGGTGAAACTCAGTTGCGCGCCCATCGCCATGTAGGCATCGCCCAAGGCACTGGCCGGCTCGCCCAGGGCCGGATCGACGCCCAGTTCCCGCCAGCGTCGCTGGTCCACGGAGATGGCATTGAGGGTGGTGGGTACGCGAACCTTTGCCCCCCACTGCACCAGCTGTTCGGCAAAGCGCAGGCTGGCCGGGCCGGTGTAGATACAGCCGTCGATGTGGGCCTGGGTCACGTCCAGCAGTTGCGTGGCGCCCTGCAGCTCGGCCATGCGCAGCACGATTTGCATCGCCACTTGGGCAGCCTTGCCGTGGGTGCCGTCGAGCAACGCCCGGTCCTGTTCGCTCAGTTCCAGGGTTGAGAAAGTGGACGGCTGTGGCGCTGCATCAGAACCTAGCCAACCGTCATTTGGGGGTCGATCAGACAGTGTCAGGACGTCGCCTTCCAGGCGCACGAAACCCTGGCCGCGAAGCCCATTGAAGGCCTCATGCCCCACGCACACCACCGGCAGCGAGCGCTGGAAAATCACCTGCGCCACCCGCACGCCCAGGGTCAGGATTTCATCGGCTTCGGCCAGCACCAGGGCCGCAGGTGCATGGCCGTTGCTGATCAGTTCCATCAAGACGCTGCTGCCGGTGCAGGAACCGCGTCCACTGGGGATCGCCAGCACGCGACCGGCCAGGCGCTGACCACTCAAGGGATGGTGGCGGTCGATGACCTCGCCGCTGGCTGGATCGACCCCGCCCCAGAAACTCAGCCCCACCTCGGCGAACAGCAGGGCGCCCTGGGCGGCACCCTCCACCAGGCTGCGGCCTTTCACACGGACAGGCGTGCTTGGCATGGGCCGATCCTCAGTAATAGACCTGGGGAACGGTCAGGTTGGCCGGCGGGATGTCGGTGCCCACCCATTTGACGAACAGTTCCTTGTAGCGACCCGTGCGCACCTGCTGGTTGACGAACAGGTTGAGGTAGTTGAGCAGGCCGTATTCGCTGCGCTTGGCACCGAGGGACACGTAGTCGATGACGTAGGGCGCGTCACCGGCGATCTTCAGGCCCTTGTACTTGCCCGACTTGAGGGTCGCGGCGGCTACGGTGTTGGTCACCACCGTGGCATCGATGTGCCCCTGGGCGACGGCCAGCAAGGTGTCGTTCTGCGACTGGTAGGCGCGGAAGCTGCCGCTGCCCCAACTCTTCTGGTCCTTCTCCAGGGCGATGGCTTCGTAGGTGCTGCTGGTGTTGCCCAGGGCCTTGCCCTTGAGGTCGGCGTAGCTGTTGATGCCGGTGTTGTCGCGGGTCAGCACCACCATCTGGAAGGCGAAGTAGGGCACGGTCAGGCCCACGGTCTTGGCCCGCTCCAAGGTGTCGGATGTGGAGGCGACAATGACGTCGGCGCGGCCGGACAGCAACGCGGGGATTCGGTCGGAGAATGGGGTTTCCACCACTTCGGCATCGACACCGAGGACCTTCGCCAGATCGTTGCAATAGTCCACGTCGAATCCCGCCGGTTTGTTGCTTTCGTCGCGAAAGCCCATCGGGGGGAAGTCCAGGGTCACGGCGCAACGCAGCTTGCCGGAGCCGATGATGTCATCGAGCTTGTCGGCGTGGGCGGGGGCGATGAAAAGCGGGGTGAGGACAACGCTGAGGGCTACGGCCAATGCAGGGTTTTTCATAAATGCCTCGCTGTCGAATAAATGCGGTGAGATATCGTATTGAGGATTTCGTATACGATATTAGATAAGCAATCAACGTGCCCGTTTCTGGCAGAGCCGCAGTAATGCCACCGAAGGGTTGGTCTAGAGGCTTTCATGCTGCGCGGTAACAAGCACGGCAACGGTGGTGCTGGAGCCAGGGTGTTACAGATGGGAGCACCCCCGGGCTCGACGCCCCATCAAGGAACAAGGATCAGCGCTGATTCTCGCGATATTGGCTGGGGGACAGGCTGGTCAGGGCCCGGAACTGGCGGCTGAAGGCGCTGTGATCGGTGTAACCGCAGCGCAGGGCGATCTCGGTGATTGGCAGGTCCTTGTCGAGTAACAACCGTGAGGCTTCTTCCAGCCGTGCCTTGTGAATCATCTGTCGCGGCGTGAGTTGGAAGATGCGCTTGCAGTGCCGCTCCAGTTGCGCCACCGACAATTCGGCAATGGCAGTCAGCTCGGCAAGGCTGATGGGGCGGGCGAAGTGTTGCTTGATATGAGCGTCCACGGCCGCCAGCTTGTGAAACGCCGGGTGGCTCGATTGCGGCAGTTGCAGGTCGCGGGAAATGCCGGCCAGGCCGACGATCTGGCCGCTTGGGTCGTGCAGGGCGAGCTTGTGGGTCAGGCACCACACCGGTTGGTTACCGTAATAGAGATGCAGTTCGAGCTGGTCGGCCAACTCCCGCCCGCTGGCCAGCACCCGGCGATCTTGTTCGGTGTACAGCGGGCCGAAGCGCTCGGGGAACACCTGGTCGGCGGTGAGGCCGAGCAGGTCGCCGCTGTGCTTGAAGCCGCAGCGCCGGGCCAGGGTCTGGTTGACGAAGGCGTAGCGGGCTTGCGGGTCCTTGATGAAAAACACCACGTCCGTGAGGGTGTCCAGCAACGGAGCGATGGGTTGCAGGCTGCGCAGCAGGGTGTCGAGGTCGCAGGGGGCGAAGGCGGTGAGCGAGGGGTACATGGCCGGCGTCGTCTTTATTTGTGGGAGCGATGGTGGAGTGTCAATCGAAAATGCGCCCCCTGTCACGCCGCATTCGCGAGCAAGCCCGCTCCCACAGAAGGATCAGGCATTGGTTCAGGTGGGTGGGGCTTCTTCCAGGTTCAGCAAGGTTTCGATCCGCGCCGGGCTGAAGGGCGGGCGAGGTGTTGGCGGTGTCCAACTGAACAGGTGCTCCAGGGCGGCGCCGCACACTCGGCCCTGGCAGGCGCCCATGCCGCAGCGGCTGGCCAGTTTTGCTTCACGCCAGTTTTCGTGGCCGACCAGTTCGCCGTACGGTACGTCTTCGCAACGGCAGACCAGGGTGTCGCTGCGGACCAAGGTCTTGAGCCGTGGATCGAGGGCGAAGGCTGTGTTCAATGCTCGGGCGAAACCCTGCCAGCGTGCACGGCGTGGCCACAGCCGTTGGGCGGCTGCGCTGTTGCCGACGGCGGCATGGCCGGCGATGGCGCCTTCCACCCGCGCCAGTTCGCTGCCGCCGAAACCGGTGCATTCGCCTGCCGCATAATGTTCATGGCGAGTGGTCGCTTGCCAGGCGTCAACTGCCAGCGCCTGGTCTTCAACCACGCAACCCAGGGCCTGGCCTAATTGGGTATTGGGGATGAGCCCGAAACCACAGGCGAGCCGGTCGCAGGCCACTTCAATCGTCTTGCCTTGCTGATGCAGGCGCACGCCCTCCAGCCGCTCCCGACCGAGGGCTTCCACCACGTGGCTGTCGGTGCGGTAGTGTCGGTCGAACAGACTGAACGATTGGAAAAACTTCCCCGGCCAGCGCGGCAGTTGTACGGCGAAACCCGCGACGGCGCCGCGACGGGCCTGCTCGGCGATGCGCAGCACCTGTGCACCTTGATGCTTTGCCGTGGCGGCGCTGGCCAGCAGCAAGGGGCCGCTGCCAGCGATAACCAGCCGTTCGCCGCGCACCGGCAAGCCACTCTTGATCAGCGCCTGCAAGCCGCCAGCACCGGTCACGCCGGGGAGTGTCCAGCCGGGAAACGGCAGCAACAACTCACGGGCACCGGTGCAGAGAATCAAGCGCTCGTAGCTGATCTGCCAGCCGCGCTCGGCATCTTCCACCAGCAAGGTTTTATCCGCCGCGCAGGCGATCACACGGGTGCCGGCATGGCAACGTACGTTGGCGCAGCGTTGCAGTTGCTCGCGCAGGCGTCGGGCTGCGCTGGGCAGGTTGGCCTGGGGGCCGTCGCGCCAGATCTGCCCACCGGGCAGCGGGTTGTCGTCCAGCAGCACGATGCGCGCGCCGCTGCTGGCTGCGGCGAGGGCGGCGGCCATGCCAGCGGGGCCGGCGCCGATGATCAGCAGGTCGGTGGTGTCGTTCATGGTCGGGTCTGTACCTGCATGCCGTCGTGACACAGGGTCTGGCAGGCCAGGCGTCGACGACCGTCGATCAGCACCCGGCACTCCTGGCAGATACCCATGCCGCACAAGGGCGCCCGGCGCTGGCCGCTGACCGAGGTGCGACTGCAACCGTCCGCGCCCAACGCCAATGCCGCCGCGACGCTGGTGCCGTTGGCGACTGACAGCGGGCGGCCGTCCAAAAACAAGTCAGGCATGGGCCGGTTCTCCCAAAAAACGCTGTGGCAGGTAAGGCTGCGCGGCCAGTGGTGAGGTTTCGTCGAACAGCTGCGCGACGAGCAGGTCAGCCGTGGCCGGCGCTGTCGTGACGCCCAGGCCTTCGTGACCCACCGCCAGCCACAGTCCCTGGCGCTGCGGATGTTGGCCCACCAGGGGTAAGCCGTCTGGGCTCGCTGCGCGAAAACCGGTCCAGGCGCGGATGCCGTTCAGATGCGCCAATCCTGGCAGGTATTCGACGGCACGCTTGAGCATTTTTGCCAGCATCCAGCCTTCTACTTGCGGATCGAGGGTGCCGAACTGCCGCGAGGCACCAATGAACAATTGCCCGGTGGGACGTGGCTGGATATTGCACGCCACCGACGGCCCGCTGGCGTGATGGGCGCTGGTGACGTAGCCCAGCTCCACCAGGGTGTGGGTGACCGTGGCGGGGTAGCGGTCGGTGATCAGCAGATGACCTTTTTTGGGCTCGATCGGCAACTCCGGGCACAGTCCGGTGGCCTGGATGCCATTGGCGAGCACCACGGCCTCGGCGCTCAACCAGCGCCCGTCGTCGAGGCGCACGCGAGCCCCATCGACCTCGCTGACCTGCGCCCGTTGCTGGCGAATGTTGGGCGCGTCCAGCATCCAGCGAGCGGCCGCCGGGGCGTAGAGGATGCCGTCGCCCTTGATCAGCAGCCCACCTTCCAGCCCCGGGCGCAGTTCGGGTTCACGCTGACGCAGCGCGGCGTGGCCGATCAGTTCGCAGGTCTCGCCATGGGCCAGCAGGTTCAGGTATTTGCTATGGGCCACCGCCATTTCTTCGGCATTTGCTGCCAGCCACAAGGTGCCGTTGTTGCGCCAGGCGCAGCCGTCGGGCAGGGCTGGGGCCAGCTCGCGCCAGCGTTGCAGGGAATATTGACTGAGGGCCAGCTCCGCCGGGTTGTCATCGAGCACCAGCAGGTGCCCCATGCCGGCCGCCGTGGCGCCGTGCCAACCGGCGTCCAGCACCAGCACGTTGACATTGCGCCGGGCCAAGGCCTGTGCACAGGCCGCGCCAATGATGCCCGCGCCGATGATGATCACGTCGGCGACATGGCCCTCGCTCACGGACGAATGCCCCAGGCGAACGGGTCGTCCGCTTCGATGATCAGTGTGGTTTCGGCGTTGATGTAGGCACGGCCGCGAATAGTTGGCACGATGCGCTCGCCCGAGCGTTCGTAGGAACCCTCGAACTCACTGCCAATGACACTGGCCTGGCGCCAGATCTGGCCGGATTGCAGTTTTCCATCGGCCGCCAGGCACGCCATTTTGGCGCTGGTGCCAGTGCCGCACGGGGAGCGGTCATAAGCCTTGCCCGGGCAGAGTACGAAGTTGCGGCTGTCGGCTTGCGGGTCGTCGGCAAACAGTTCGATGTGGTCGATCAGGCCGCCGTCCTCGCCGCGAAAACCCTGCTGCTCCAAGGCTTGTTGCACGGCGTAGGTGTAGGCGGTCAAGGCGTCGAGGTTATCGCCGGCCACGCGCTGGCCATGTTCGGCGATCAGGAAAAACCAGTTGCCGCCCCAGGCCACGTCGCCCACCACCTGGCCGATGCCGGGCACCTCCAGGGCCAGGGCCTTGCGGTAACGGTAGGCCGGCACGTTGCGCACGCTGACCGAGCGGTCTTCGTGCAAGGTTGCCTGTACCGTGCCTACCGGGGTTTCGATGCTGTGCACGCCGGGGCCGATCCGGCCCAGGTGGGCCAGTGACGCCACCAGGCCGATGGTGCCGTGGCCGCACATGCCCAGGTAGCCGCTGTTATTGAAAAAGATGACGCCGGCACAGGCGCTGGGGTCCACCGGCTCACAGAGCAACGCCCCCACCAACACATCGCTGCCCCGGGGTTCCAGCACGCAGGCGGTGCGCCAGGCGTCGTGTTCCGTGGCCAGGCGTTGCTTGCGCTCGGCCATGCTGCCCCGGCCCAGGTCAGGAAAGCCGTCGATGACCAGTCGGGTCGGTTCGCCGCCGGTATGGGAATCGATCACGGTGATGCGTTTCATGGGAGGGCCACGTCCGTTCAGATGAGTGACGGCAAGCGTGGCCCGCGCCGGGGGGCGACGGCTTGATGGTTTTACCTGTCGCCGATGACGAAATCGGCACAGAGCCGGCCCATCAATGGCTGGAAGGCAGGAACTTGAACAGGGTCTCGCAGACCCCGGCGATGTGTTCGTCCAGCAGCGTCACGGCTCGCTCGACGTCACCGGCGCGGCAGGCCTTGATGATTTCCCGGTGCTCGTGATCGGCGCGCTCCTTGCCGGCCGAAAGGCTCATCTGCATGCGCAAGTACCGCTCCAGCTTGTCGTGCACCGAGCGGATCAGGCTCACCATGAAGGGCCGTTGCGCCGGTTCGTAGAGGCAGGCATGCAGTTGCCAGTTCAATTCGGCCCAGCGTCCCACGTCGTCTTCACCGACGAACTCCCGGCAGATGCCTTCGGCACGGGCGAAGGTGTCTTCGGTCATGTTGGGAATCGCCAGGCGCAGCACTTTGTCTTCCAGGAGCATCCGCACCTCGAACATCTGTGCCAGCTCCGCCTCGGAAATGCGCGTCACCATCGCCCCGCGGTTGCGCTGGAACATCACCAGGCCTTCGGCTTCCAGACGCTTGAGGGCTTCGCGCACGGGGATCTTGCTGACGTTGAACTGCCGGGCGATGTCATCCTGGCGAATCGGCTCGTCCTCGGCAAAGTGACCGGCCACGATGGCATCGCGCAGGTGGCGGGTGATGATTTCCGAAGTGGAAGGGGTGTTGCCCAGGTCGGGCAGGTTGAACTTGGATAAAGTCACGGCGGCGGGTCGTTCGGCTTAGGTGGGGATATGGTATACGACTTTGCCGGGACGGTCGTTGGGGCTATGAGCAGTCAAGCCGACCCCGTTTAGTGGCGAGGGGATTTATCCCCGCTGGGCTGCGCAGCAGCCCCCAACAATGCATAAACACCTGATACAGCGGGTGATGGATTTAAGGGCTGCTGCGCAGCCAACGGGGATAAATCCCCTCGCCACAGGTTCTGTGGTTATCCATGGGAGAAACTGGTCACGCAGGCCTGCGTCCGAACGATGACCCACCCGGTGATACACGCTCCGGCAATCAAGGCCACGCCAAACAGTACCAACGCCACGTTCGCGCCGAAGCCATCCGCCAATAACCCGGTCACCACGACCGGGACGCTGAACCCGACATAGGCGAACAGGAAAAACCCGGCACTGACCCGGGCCTTTTCCGCGCCGGCCATGGCCGTGACGGCTGACAACCCGCCCAGGTACAGGAAACCGTAGCAAGCGCTGCTGGCGCCCAGCGCTCCCAGCAACACGGCGAGCAGGGAGCCGGTGCTCGCGCCCCAGGCCAGCAACGCGTAGCTCGCAGGCAGGATCAACAGGCCCAAGCCCGTGGCCCTGGCCGGCTGCATGCGTCGAACCCAGGGCTGGAAGAGCAAGCCGCAACTGATGACCGTGAAGGTCGACAGGCCAGACCAACGCTGCAAGTCGTGGGTCGCCAGCACCGATGGCAATATGGCGATGACCAGGCCTGAGGTCGCCCAGGCCAGCAGCATGGAAAAACTGTAGGGCAGGCTGCCGGCGGGAAACAAAGGCAGGCGCAGCAACGGTGCATCTTTGATTTTCAGTGCCGGATCCGGTAACCGCCAGACCACGACGATCGCCATGGCAGCCAACATCAGCTGCAACCAGAAGCTGCCGGGTGTGGCGCTGTGATGGACGAACAGGAACAGGCTGGTCAACGCCGCGCCCAGGCCAAAGCCCAGGGAGGTGCTGGCGGTGACCCGGTTGGCCGGTGAGCGGGTATCGCTGGTTGGCATGAGTTCGGCCATATAGGCGGTCGACGTGGCCGAAGCCAGCCCCGTGCCGACCCCCATCATCAACCGCGCCACGCCCAGCGCCACCAGGCTCGGCCAGAGCAAGGTCACGAGCGTCGCCAGCATCGACAGCCCGAGGGCGACCAGGATCAACGGCTTGCGTCCCACCCGGTCGGCGAGCCCACCGAACGCCAGCAGGACCGGCAACACGCCCAGCACATAACCGGAAAACGCCACCGCCGTGGCGCCGGCCCCGTAGCCGGACAACTGCGCGTAGGTGGTGTACAGCGGCGCCTGCAGGTTGACCGCAAGGGTGATCAGGCAAAGGCCGAAAGCCAGCCCCCAGGAATGTCGATGCGATGGGTTCAAGGGTGTTCCTTAAAGGGTGTGCACGAAGTCTCGGGGACTATCACTGCCGGGCACAGCGCAAACAAGGAACAGACCCAGGCCATTTGTGCTTAACTGTTCGCTCGAAATTCGAGAACACTTAGCCAAGAGCGCCAGCCGTGGACCTGAAGATTGATCGCAACGTTGCCGAGCCCGTGATCCGGCAGCTCGTGACGCACCTCATGGGCTGGATCAACGCCCATGGCATCCGTCCCGGTGCGCGCATGCCGTCCATTCGCCAACTGGCCCGGGAAAACAGCCTGAGCCTGTCGAGCGTGATCAAGGCCTATGACCAACTAGTTGCCAGTGGGGTGCTGGAGTCTCGACATGGCGCGGGTTTTTTTGTCGCGCAGCAGTTGGTCCGACCTGTGGAGCCAGAGCCGGATAACGCGCGGTGGCGGTTGTTCGATAATGAATCGACGCAGCTCAAGCTGGGGTGTGGCTGGCTGCCCGACGCCTGGCGCGACGACACTGACCTGGGTCAGGCGATCCGCCAGGTGGTGCGCAGCGACAACCATGCGTTGTTCAACTACAGCACCCCGCTGGGCTCGCCTCATCTGCGCCTGCACCTTCAAAAGCGCCTGGGCCTGATCGATATTCATGTCGACCCGGCGCAGATCATCACCACCCAAGGTGCCAGCCAGGGCCTCGACCTGCTGGTGCGAACCCTGCTCAAGCCCGGTGACCTGGTGCTGGTGGAAAGCCCTGGCTACTACAACCTGTTCAATCTGCTGAAACTGCATGGGGTCAAGACCGTGGCGGTGCCAAGAACCGCCCAAGGGCCGGACATCGCCCGCCTGGAACAGCTTCTCGGCGAGCATAAGCCCTCGTATTTCTTCATCAACAGCATGTACCAGAACCCCACCGGCACTAGTCTGGCGCCGAGCGTGGCCTATCGTCTGCTGCAGCTGGCAACAGCCCATGACTTTCGCCTCATCGAGGACGACATCTACGCCGATTTCCAGAATGGTCCGACCTCACGCCTGGCCTCCCTGGATGCCCTGGACCGGGTGATCTACCTGGCGAGTTTTTCCAAGACGCTGTCCAGTTCGCTGCGCATTGGTTACGTGGTCGCCCATCCGGAGATCATCCAGCGCCTGGCAGAGGTCAAGATGATCACCGGCATCGGTTGTTCGTTGCTGGCGGAAAACGTGGTGGCGACGTTGTTGGCCAACGGTGCTTATCGCAAGTTGATCCAGCGCTTGCGCCAGCGCCTGAACAAGCAGATGGCGAGTACGCTGCGCCAACTGGACCCGGCTTACTGGGAGGTGTTTGCCGAGCCGATGGGAGGGCTGTTCGTCTGGGCCCGGCCTCGGTGCCTGGCTGCGCCACGGGTGCAGCAGATTGCTCGGGAGTTGCAGGTCCAACTGTCCCAGGGGGCGGCGTTCCTGCCCCAGGGGGAGGTGTGCGATTGGTTGCGGTTGAACGTGGCGTATACCCAGGATGTTCGGGCGCAGACGTTTTTTCAGCGGATCGCGAAGGAGTCGATGGTGGCGTCGCCTGAGCTGTAGCGATGGGCGATGTTGTCTGGACGTCTGTCTTTATGACCAAGGAAATCAGTTGTGGCAGCGATGGCGGACATCAGCGTCGGACGCTTCCTGCAAGCCGTGCCGTCTTTGGCTGACTATGCGGTGACGTGATTCATGGCTAAATTCGGTTCGTCGCTGCTCATCAGCGACCGGATGTGGAAGTCCGTTTTCTTGCTAAAGGCGCTCAAGCGTCCATGAGCTGATGTTGATCGTTTTTTGTGTCAACATCGTCGCGTTATGGCAGCTTTGCGCGGGGCACTTTCGGGTGCGCCGGGTTCCTTTAGCCCCGGTCTTCCACACCTGCGTATCGCTGCCACCCTCATGTGGAAGTGAGGTTGGCGGTTCATTGAACTGCTAAAGGAGTTTTACCTATGAAAAAGATCACTCCAAATCCTCCGAAAAGATCCGCTCGCCCGCACACACTACTGTCGGATTTTTCTTACACATCGTGCGACACCATCGCACACCTCCTGAATGGGACGTCAGGTCTCGACTTGCCTCGCTGTTCTGTCGAAGCCATCCGCCACGCACCGCTGGGCGCTCAAGTTTATTCGCAGGAGTGAATCATGGCTCGCTATATGCCCATCACCGGAATCGAAAACAATTACCACGCCTTATTGATCGATACGGAGGCGCCCCTGGATGTGTTGCATGACACGGCGGCTTATCGAATAGCGGCGGTGACACAGTTATTGGAGAGCCTTGCCATGCGCTCGGAAATCAGCAGTGATGCAGTGATTTTGCATGACTTCGCTCAGTTATTGGCCATTCCATTACGCGACGGTTGTGACCTGCTTGATGTGATTGGTCGCCGGTTGCAGGCGCAGGTGTCTGACTGAAAGGGCTCCATACGGGGTCGTGCTGTTTGTGTTTTTTAGAGCAGGGGGGTGTGTATCCGTTGCTGCGGTAACGGCTACTTAGGGTTCCGCCCTTACGGCGGGTCACTTTTGGCAAACGCCCCAAAAGTAACCAAAAGGTCTTGCCCACCACTCGGCACCTCGCCTAGGCTCGGTGTGCCCGAAGGCAGGCATTGCTCCGTGGGCCGCCGCGAAGGGCCATCCATGGCCCAGCGCGGCTACCTCGGCATCCATGCCGAGGTGCCCACTGCGCAACACCTGCCTTCGGCCATCGTGGTTAACGGGGCCCCCCAGATCAAAAGCCTGCGCGAGGCGGCCTTATAGCCGACCTGATTGGATGGGGCGTGGTTATCCTGTGGGAGCGGGCTTGCTCGCGAAAGTGATGGTTCAGCCACCTGGAGGCTGGATATGCGCCGCTCTTGCTCTTGCTCTTGCTCTTGCTCTTGCTCTCGACGCCCGGTTAAACCACGCTGGCCGAACGCAGGCATTGCGCAGTGGGCAACCCGGCATGGATGCCGGGTTAGCCGCGCTGGGCCATGGATGGCCCTTCGCGGCGGGCCCACGGAGCAATGCCGGAGTGAGGGCATGCCGAGCCTGAGCGAGGCACCGAGTGGTGGGGCATGTACGGGACAACCACATGGGTTACAAAAAAGTGCATTCACATAGGTGACACTTTGATTGAAACGTAGCCGTTCTTTGCGTCCCTGGCATTGACGTGACCTAGGATCACCGGACCGAAGATCACATTCCATACGCCGTCCTTGATCATCTCCATTCCAATGTTCTGATGCCTAAGCAGATTCCCTACGTATATCCGCAGACCGGCTCGATTAATGATTCCGCTACCATCTGCCAGGTAACACTCAATATGGCTCGCATACCCCATTTCCGGTAACTTCTCCGGGTAAGCCCGAGTTGAGGGTGTGTAGCAGGAGGCCGGAGTTTTCTGACCGAGCGCCTCGTGTCCCCGCTCGTAATTGTAGTGCTGCATAAATCGATTAAAATGTTTTTGCTGAGCCTCCCAAGCAATTGCCGGCGGTTGGGGAAAGGTACTTTTCAACGTCCGGTGCATGCGCTCATGACGTCCATTTTGATCTGGCCGACCAGGCTCAATTCGCTCAGGAATAATCCCAAGGCGTAGCCACCAGATCGACAATTGCGACAGCCCAGCACGCCCCGTACTGGCAAACGGCACGCCGTTATCGGTGCGGATGCGCTCAGGCATCCCATACTCACGAAAAACGCGCTCGAAAGTTTGCTGGGTCTCCTTGAGATTGGTATTGGCCATGCTCTCGCAGGCAAGCAGGAAGCGACTGGCATGATCCATGATCGTCAGCGGATAACACCAAACGCCCGCCCCAGTCAGAAATTGGCCCTTGTAATCTGCGCTGAAAAGCTGATTAGGCGTTTCTGCCTTACGCAAAGGCTTGGGATAGACAGCGACACGCTGGCGCGACGGCCGAGGCGTGATCAAATCAACGGCCTTGAGGATGTTGTAAATCGTCGTTTTCGACGGCGGATCTTGCCCCGGGAAACGTTTCATCAAATCGTTCTGGATCTTTTTAGGACCCGGAACCGTTTCGCCAGTAGAGCGAAGCTCAATAATGGCCTGCCTCACAACCAGCGGCACTACATAGGTTTGGTTGTGCCGTCGGCGGCTACGTTCGTCAAGCCCACTGGGTCCCTCCAGTTCATAGCGCTCGACCCATTTGTAGCCGGTCTTTCGGCTGATCTGATAGTCCTGGCACAGCCTGCTAAAGCTGTGCTTTTCGGATAGATACTCAGCGATGAACATCACTTTGAGGTCCATAGGTTTCAGCTCTCTCCAGGACATGGTCAGATCCTCGCGAAATCGACCATGCCAGTTAAAAACTGTTACCTATGTGCGTGAACTGATTTGTAACCCATGTGGGTGAGTCATACCGGCAATGCGCTTTTGGTTACTTTTGGCGCTCTTCCAAAAGTGACCCGCTGTAAGAGCGGAACCGTCAGTAGCCGTTACCGCAGCAACGGATATACACACGAACCAACCCCCCCCCATAAAACACAACCAACATCACCCGTGGAGAGCAGGCATGCGCACGAAGAGGCCAGCCCATCCAACGGAGCCCCCTGCATTGACAACGATCAAGGTCGCCCCGAATGGCCCGGCGCAGACTGGGCCAAACCTATCGGGAGATCACCACCATGCCTCTTTCCCTGGCCAAAATGCGCCGCCAGTACACCCGCGACGGGCTGGATGAAACCCTAGCGCCGGACGATCCCCTGGCCTTGTTCGCACTGTGGATGCAACAGGCCCGAGACACCGAAAGCCCGCCGGTGGAAGCCAACGCCATGGCCCTGGCAACGGTGGACGGGCAGGGCCGGCCTCACTGTCGGGTGTTGTTGCTCAAGGGCTTTGATGCCCAGGGCTTTTCGTTTTTCGGCAACTACGACAGTGCAAAGGGCCAGAACCTGGCGGCCAACCCCTGGGCGGCCATGACGTTTTTCTGGCCGGGGCTGGAGCGGCAGGTACGCATCGAAGGGCAGGTCGAAAAACTCGATCCGGCGTTGTCGGATGCCTATTTCGAATCCCGTTCCGTCGCCAGTCGCCTGGGTGCCTGGGCGTCGCCACAAAGCCGACCACTGGAGGACAGGGCCGCGCTCGAGACCTTGCTGGCGCAAACCGAGAAACGCTTTGCCGATCAACCCGTGCGGCGCCCCGACCATTGGGGAGGCTATTGCCTGCGGCCAGAACGGATGGAGTTCTGGCAGGGCCGTGCCGACCGTTTGCACGATCGCCTCGACTACCGCCTGCAGGATGGCGCCTGGCAGCGCAGCCGCCTGGCGCCTTGAGCGCCGAGGGAGGTACCTCCAAGGAGGAATAGGCTCGACAACGATTGCGGTTCAGGCTGGGCCATCTTTTCTGACAGGACGGCTGATCATGGCCCATCTGACGCAACACCTCTTTCAATCACTGAACATCGCGGTCCTCACCATCAGCGATACCCGAACCTTCGAAACCGACACCTCGGGCCAAACCCTGGCGGACCTGCTGCAAACTGCCGGACACCTGCTCATCGACCGTGGGCTGGTGAAGGACGATATCTACCAGATCCGCGCCAAGGTCTCCCAATGGATCGCCGACCCCAAGGTGCAGGTGGTGTTGATGACCGGCGGCACCGGGTTCACCCCGCGCGACAACACCCCCCAAGCGGTGGCGCCGTTGCTGGACAAGCATGTCGACGGTTTCGGCGAGCTGTTCCGCCAGGTGTCGCTGGCGGAGATCGGCATGTCCACCCTGCAGTCGCGCGCCTTGGCGGGCATGAGCAATGGGGTGCTGGTGTGCTGCTTGCCGGGTTCGCCGGGGGCGTGCCGGACCGGGTGGGAGCAGATCCTGGCCGGGCAATTGGACAGCCGCACCGGCCCGTGCAATTTCACCCCGCACCTCAAGCCCCAGGACGGCATTGCCCCAACGGCTTGCGAGACACGCTCGTGAGCGGCCGGGTGTGCGACAGCGGCGTGCTGATGCCGGTGGATGAGGCGATCCGTCATCTGCTCGACCAGGCTCCGCCGCCACCGCCTGTGCAACGGGTTGGCCTGGACCAGGCCCTGGCGCGAGTGCTGGCCACTGACATTGTGTGCCCGATGAACCTGCCGGCCTGGGACAACAGCGCGATGGACGGCTATGCCCTGCGGGCCGCTGACCTGCCGGGTGACGGCGGCTACCTGCTGTTGGGCGGGCGGATCGCCGCGGGTGACGAGCCGGGCGAGCCGTTGCAGGCGGGACACGTCGTGCGGATTTTTACTGGTGCGCCGCTGCCACCGGGGGCCGACACGGTAGTGCCGCAGGAAAGCTGTCGCGTCGATGGCGAGCGGGTCTGGTTGCCGTCGGTCAACGGCGGTGACCATGTTCGCAAGGAAGGCGAGGAACTGCGTCGAGGAGACCGGCTGCTCGAAGCCGGCACGCGCTTGCGCGCCCAGGAGTTGGGGCTGCTCGCCGGTGCCGGCGTCGGCCAGGTGGACGTTTATCGCCCCTTGCAAGTGGGCCTGCTCAGCAGCGGCGATGAGCTGCGCGAGCCGGGCGAGCCACTGGCGCCAGGCCAGATCTACAACAGCAATCGTCATAGCCTCGCCGCACTGTTGCGCGGTTGGGGTGTCGAGGTGCATGACTTCGGGGTCATGCCCGACCAGCTATTGGCCAGTCGACAAGCGTTGCGCCTGGCCGCCGCCGAATGCGATGTGCTGATCACATCGGGCGGTGTCTCGGTGGGTGAAGAAGACCACCTCAAGCAAGCCATCGAAGCCTTGGGCAGCATCGACCTTTGGCGCCTCGCCATCCAGCCGGGCAAACCCCTGGCCTTTGGAGATGTGGAAGGCAAACCTTGGATCGGACTGCCGGGCAACCCGTCGGCGGCATTGATTACCGCGCTGATCGTCGTGCGTCCGTTCCTGTTCCGGGCCCAGGGCATGGGCGACGTGTTACCTGTGCCGTTGCAGGTGCCAGCCGGGTTCGACTGGCTCAAGCGCAACCGACGCCGGCAGTACCTGCGGGCCAGGTTGGTCCCGGATGCCAACGGCCACCTGTGTGCGGAACTGCACCCTCAGCAAAGTTCGGCGATGCTGACGGCCGCTTGCTGGGCCGATGGGCTGGCAGTGGTGGAGTGTGAGGCGCAACTGCACAAGCACGACAACGTGCTGTACCTGCCATTCGCCGAGCTGATGCATTGACGGCAATTGATTGCCGTCAAGGTCACCGGCCGAGGGCTGGCTAGACTGGCGGCGCTTGAGTTTTATCACGAGGATGCCCCATGCAACTGGTTTGCCCGGCAGGGAATCTGCCTGCCCTCAAAGCGGCGGTGCGCCAAGGCGCCGATGCCGTCTATGTCGGCTTTCGCGATGACACCAATGCCCGGCATTTTGCCGGGCTGAACATGGACGACAAGCAGTTCGACGCGGCGGTCGCACACATCCGTCAGCACCAACGCAAGCTGTACGTGGCGGTCAATACTTACCCGCAGCCCAAGGGCTGGGAGCGCTGGCAACGGGCAGTGGACCGTGCCGCCGATTTTGGCGTGGACGCCCTGATTGCCGCCGACCCCGGCGTGCTCAGCTACGCCAGCCAGCGCCATCCGAAACTGGCGCTGCACCTTTCAGTACAAGGCTCGGCGACCCATGCCGCGGCGCTGGCTTTTTACGCCCAGCGCTATAACATCCGCCGCGCCGTGCTGCCGAGGGTGCTGTCCCTTGCCCAGGTGCGTCAAGTGGCGGCGGGCAGCCCGGTGCCGATCGAAGTTTTCGGTTTCGGCAGTCTGTGCATCATGGCTGAAGGCCGTTGCCACTTGTCTTCCTACATCACCGGCGAATCGCCGAACCTGTGCGGCGTCTGTTCGCCCGCCAAGGCGGTGCGCTGGAGCGAGGATGCCCAAGGCCTCAGCGCACGCCTGAGCGAGGTGCTGATCGACCGCTACACCCCCGAAGAACCGGCCGGTTATCCGACCCTGTGCAAAGGCCGCTTCCTGGTCGGCGGCAAGCGCTTCCATGCGCTGGAAGAACCCACCAGTCTCGACACCCTTGACCTGTTGCCGGAGCTGGCGGCCATCGGCGTCGAAGCGGTGAAGATCGAAGGTCGCCAACGCAGCCCGGCCTATGTTGAACAAGTGACCCGTGTCTGGCGCGCGGCACTGGATGCCCACCAGGACGCGCCGCAACGGTTCCGGGTGCAGGAAGAATGGCGCCAGGTGCTGGCTGGCTTGTCCGAAGGCAGCCAGACCACCCTGGGTGCCTACCATCGATCATGGCAATGAGGGGAGGCCAGATGAAACTCAGCCTGGGACCGGTCCTGTTTTACTGGGACAAAGCGCAACTGGGGAATTTCTATGCCGAGATGTCGGCATTGCCGCTGGACGTGATTTACCTGGGGGAAACCGTGTGCTCCAAGCGCCGGGCCTTTTCTCTGGATCAATGGCTGGGTCTGGCGCGCGAGCTACAGACGTGCAGTCAGGCACAGATCGTGTTGTCGAGCCTGACGCTGATTGAAGCAGCCTCGGAGCTGTCTTCGTTGCGCCGCCTGTGTGACAACGGCCAGTTGTTGGTGGAAGCCAATGACATGGGTGCGGTGCAGTTGCTGGCCGAGCGCAAGCTGCCTTTCGTGGGCGGCCCGGCGCTGAACTTGTACAACGGTCACGCCCTGGGGCAATTGCTCGACAGCGGCATGATCCGTTGGGTGCCGCCGGTGGAGTGTTCGGCGGCGCTGATCGGCGATGTGCTGGAGCAGGTGCGGGACATGGACCGCGAGGTGCCCGAGGTGGAGATTTTCGCTTACGGTCATCTGCCGTTGGCGTACTCGGCGCGCTGCTTTACCGCCCGCGCCGAAAATCGCCCCAAGGACGACTGCCAGTTCTGCTGCATCAACTACCCCGATGGCCTTGCTTTGAGCAGTCAGGAAGGCCAGCAGTTATTCACCCTCAACGGCATCCAGACGATGTCCGGCGAGGTGAGCAACCTGCTGGCTGATTACAACGCCCTGGTGGCTTGCGGGGCCGACATGCTGCGCTTGAGTCCGCGGGCCCAGGGCATGGCCGAGGTAGTCAGCGCGTTTGATCGCGTGCGCCAGGGGGAGGCGCCGCCGCTGTTTGTCGAGGGCTGCAACGGCTATTGGCACGGCCATGCCGGTATGTTGAAAGTAGAGGAGGCGGGCCTGTGTTGAGTCCGAAGAAATGGGTGCTCAAAGGTGCCGACCGCTTGCTGCCGCTGGTGGGCAAGGTGCCGTTCGTGGTGCAGCGCCTGGCCTTGCAGCAGGCGCTGAACCGCTGCCTGGCCGAGCCGCTGCGCGATGGCGGGTTCGATGTGCTGCGTGGACGCTGGTTGTGCCTGCGGGTGCCCGACCTGAAGTTGTGTTGGTACCTGACCCTGGCGCGGGATGGATTGCGCATCGCCGAACGGGCCGAGGCCCAGGTCACCATCAGCGGCAACTGGCGCGAATTCCTGTTACTGGCCAGCCGTCAGGAGGATCCGGATACGTTGTTCTTCCGGCGACGGCTGGTGATCGAGGGGGACACGGAGCTGGGGCTGGCACTGAAGAACCTGATCGACAGTCTCGATCCGGAGGTATTGCCGCCGTGGTTGTGGCGCAATCTGGAGCGGGCGGGCAAGGGCTTGGCGACCGTGTGATGAAGCCTTCGAGTGCATTGCCCCTGGTGTATTCCTGCTCCGGTTGCTCCAACGTCGCGCAACTGGCCAACACCGTTGCCTTGCGCCTGGACCGCGCTGGCCTGGCCGAGATGTCCTGCATCGTCGGGGTCGGCGGGCATGTGGCGCCGCTGGTCAACAAGGCACGCTCGGGGCGGCGGATCATTGCGCTGGATGGGTGTCCTTTGCAATGCGTCCAGGCGTGTTTACAGCAGCATGACCTACGGGCGGATGTGCATGTGATTCTGAGTCAGTTGGGTTGGCGCAAGCGCTTCGGGGTCGATTGCTCGCAAGAAGAGGGCGATGCATTGTTCGAGCGGTTGATAGCGATGATAGGGGGTGATGAAATCGATAGGCCGAATGGCGAATAAAGGCTCCACACACACCTGTGGCGAGGGGATTTATCCCCGTTGGGCTGCGAAGCAGCCCCAAAGCCTGGGCCGGCGGTGCGTCAGGCAGTTGAAGGGGGGCGCTGCGCGCCCCAGCGGGGATAAATCCCCTCGCCACAGGGGGATGGGCTGACCGCCATAGAGGATTCGCAGCTATTGCTGGTAAGCCTCCAGCGCCTCTTCAGCGAGAATGCGGATATTGCGCCGTTCCATGGCGATCAGGCCACCGTCCACCAAGCGATGCAGAATCCGCGAAAACGTCTCCGGCTGAATCCCCAGCTTGGAAGCCACCAGACGCTTGGACACCTGCAACACCAGCTGACCATCCCGCGGATCGCGCTCCTGCAGCAGGAAATTGATCACCCGCCGACTGGCGCTGGCCAGGGTCAGGTTGTCGATGTCCTTGAGGCGCTGGTGCAGGTGGATGCTCATGCTCGCCAGGATCGCCAGGCAGACTTTGGGCTGATCCTCCAGGGCCTTGCGGTAGTGGGTGCCCTCGATGCTCACCAGTACGCTGTCCTTGATTGCCGACGCACTGACCGGGTAGCACCGGGCCTCACTGAATAGCAGGGCCTCGGCGAAGGTCTGTCCGGGCTGGATGATCTCCACCAGGTTCTCCTGGCCTTCGCCGGTGACCCGGAACAACTTGATCTGGCCACTGACCAGCAGGAAAAACCGCTTGGCCGGGTCGCCCTGGTGCATGAGCGTGCTGTTGCAGTCCAGGCGCCTGAGGACGGCCAGGCTGCAGACATCTTCAAAGACCCGCTCCGGCAGTTGGCTGAACAGGTGATGACGACGCAACAATAAAACGATGGAAGGGTGGGTCAGCATGGCGTACCTCCGCGTGCCGTCATGGTAGAGCCCAAATCGCCGCCGGCCTATGCCTCGGCAGGCCTACCTCGGAAGAGGGAGGCCTGATGACCATCCTTGTGGCGAGGGAGCTTGCTCCCGCTGGGCTGCGTAGCAGCCCCAAAAACAGGGTCGCTGCGCGCCCCAGCGGGAGCAAGCTCCCTCGCTACGGGGAATCTATTCGCCTGGCCTAACCCGCCCCGCGCAAATGCTCCATCGCCCACACCGCCGCTTCGACCCGTGAGCGCAAGCCGAGCTTGTGCAGCAGGTTCTTCACATGCACCTTGACCGTGCCTTCGGTGATGCCCAGCTTGTGGCCGATGACCTTATTGCTGTAGCCGCCGGCGATGGTCTTGAGGACCTGGCGTTCGCGCTCGGTCAGTTCCACATCGGCCTGGCGCGGTGGCGAGCGCAGGGCCTGGGCCATGACGCGGGTCAGGCCGGGGCTGATCACCAAGGCGCCGTTGAGGGCATCGCGTATGTACTGGATCAATAGCTCCGGCTCCATGTCCTTGAGCAGATAACCGTTGGCGTCCAGGCGCAGGGCATCGCGGATGTCGTCCTCGGCATCGGACACGGTGAACAGCAGCACCTTGCCGGTGTAGTGCATGGCGCGCAGCCGGCGCAGGGTCTCGATGCCGTTCATCTGCGGCATGTTGTTGTCCAGCAGCACCAGGTCGGGCTTGAGCGGTTCGATCAGGGCCAGGGCTTCTTCGCCGTGGCTGGCTTCGCCAACGATCTGCAAATCGTCTTCGAGCTCAAGCATCTGGCGGATCCCGCGACGCATCATCGGGTGGTCGTCGACCAGTAGCAGGGTGTGGCGCAGGGGGGCGTTCATGTTGCGATGCCTTCGGTGGGTTGGCCCAGGAATTCCGGTTGGAAATGCACCTGGATACGGGTGCCCTGGGGTGTACGGGAGTGAATCTGCAGTTGGCCGTGCAGGCTGCGGGCCCGCTCGTTCATGATGTTCAGGCCATGGTGCTCGCGCTGGTCGACCTCGCCGCTGAAGCCCCGGCCGTCGTCTTCGATCGACAGCCGTACGGTCTCGCCATCCTGGCGCAGTTCGAGCCAGGCGTTTTGTGCATGGGCATGGCGCAGGCAGTTGGACAGGGCTTCGCGGGTGATCTGCAGGATGTGGATCTGCTCGCTGGCCGACAGTTCGAAGGCCAGGGTGTCGATGAACAGGTGCACCTGGAAGTCCCCGCGGTTGGAGAATTCTTCGGCGGTGTCCTTGAGTTCCTCGACCAGGCCGTCGTCATGGATTTGCAAGCGGAAGGTGGTGAGCAGTTCGCGCAGCTGCCGATAAGCGTTGTTTAGCCCCTCGCGCAGCTCGCCAGTGACGGTCTCCAGAGTTTGCACCGGTTCGCCCCGGCGCATCAGGGTCTGCATGCGACTGACTTGCAGCTTCATGTACGACAAGGCCTGGGCCAGGGAGTCATGCAGCTCGCGGGCGATGATCGTACGTTCGTCGAGCAGCAGCAGGCGATGGTCTTGTTCGCGCTGGCGCTTGAGGGATAGCGACGTACCAATCAGGTTGGCCAGGGCCTGGATTAATGCGGTTTCCCAGGGCTGCGCGGCGTGGCCGTCGACAAAATGGGCCTTGAGCTCACCCAGTTCGTTGCCCTGGTTGCTGATGCTGAAGGCTTGCGGGCGGGCAGCGTTGTGTTTATGACAACTGGCGCAATCGCTGCTGGCGCAGACCTGGCGGCTGTCGGCGCCATGCAACGCCAGCAAGTGCCTGGCCGGTGCCTGCAATTGCCCTTGCAGGCACAGCGTCAGGCGCAGGCCCGGCAGGCGCTGTTGGAAGCGTCGGATCAGTTCATCCAGCCCTTCGGCATTGGCCTGTCGCGTCGCCAGGCTGCGACTGCTCTGGTACAGCAGCTCCAGGGCGGCGTTGGCCTGTTGCAGGTTCAGGGTCTTTTGCTGGACTTGGTTTTCCAGGGTGCGGTGGGATTGCTCGATGGTCTCGGCCATGGTGTTGAAACTGGTCGCCAACTGGCCCAGTTCATCTTCGGACTGGTGATTGACCCGCACCTGGAATTCGCCACGGCGAAAGCGCTGGGTGGCGTCCACCAACTCCTGCAAGGGCGTGACCACGCCGTACTGCAATTCATACAGGCCGATCAGCAGGATGATCATGGTGCTGAACAGCGCCGCGCCCTGGATCACCTGCTGCCAGCCTTGCTTGTGCTCGCTCTGACGTTGCAGCAGGGTGACGAACTGGTCCAGTTGATCGACGAAGGTGTTGGCGCTGGCCTGGAATAATGCCGAGTCACCACGCTCGATGGCCGGGCGCAAAGTCTGGTTCCAGCGTTGCACAAGGTCGCGATAGCTCTTGTGCAGGGAGGTTTCCGGCCCATCTTCCAGCACGGCGCGCAGGGCAGGGCTGTCGAGGCGTTGTTGCAGGCTGGCGATGATCGCGGGGACGTCGTCGTTGGCCCCCGCCGCCAGTTTCCAGCTCAGGTGATAGGTCTCCATGCGCACGGAGCCAGCGGTATTGATGGCGGCAGCGTCGCCTTGGCTGAACCAGGCGATCAACCCGGCACTCAAGGAACTGGCCAGGGCCAGGATGGCGATCAGGATCACCGCCAGCCCGGCGCGAGCGGGCAGGGAACTGCGCAGCCAACGCATCATCGACGCGGGCCTGCGGGGCAAAACTGTGAACCGAGCATAGGAGGCGCCCTGGACCTGGGGGGTGTAGCAGCCAATCCTGGGCGCACTACCTCTAAAGAGTTGTCGGCCGCTCCATTTCCATAAAAGCTTCGGCAGACTTGATCAAGGTATTGATAAATAAAGGGTTGTATCAATATCCGGGTCTACCTCCTTGGAGGTAGACGGGCCAAGCATAGGCCTGGACCGCCCCGGCACACGTTGACCCAAGTCAAGTTTTCGCGGGGTTCGTATCACTAGGCTGCGCCCATCGAACTGACGGAGTGCCTCGTGATGCGAGCACAAGTGCAACAAGGGCTGGTACTCGGGATGAGTACCCTGGCCTTCACCGTGTGCTTCATGGTCTGGATGATGTTTGCCGTGCTCGGCGTTCCGATCAAGGAACTGCTGGCCCTCAATGAAACCCAGTTTGGCCTGTTGGCCGCCACGCCGGTGTTGACCGGTTCGCTGGTGCGTCTACCCCTGGGGCTTCTGACCGACCGCTTTGGCGGACGGATCGTGTTCTTCCTGCTGATGCTGGCCTGCGTATTGCCGCTGTACCTGATCACCCTCGCCACGGCCTTCTGGCAGTTTCTGGTGCTGGGCCTGTTCGTCGGCCTGGCCGGCGGCTCGTTCTCGGTGGGCATTGCCTACGTCGCCAAATGGTTCGATAAGCAGAACCAGGGGTTCGCCATGGGCGTGTTCGGCGCCGGCAACGCCGGGGCGGCCGTGACCAAGTTCCTCGCCCCGGCCCTGATCGCGTTTGGCACCTGGCACCTGGTGCCGAAGGTGTTCAGTGCGATCCTGTTCATCACCGCATTGCTGTTCTGGTTCCTCACCGCGGAGAAAAAGGAACACTGCAGTGCCGGTGGCGCCACGTTGCGCGAGCAACTCAAGGCGCTGAAGGAACCGGCCGTGTGGCGCTACTGCCAGTACTACTCGATCGTGTTCGGTGGCTACGTGGCCCTGGCCTTGTGGATGACCAAGTACTACGTGCAGGAATACGGCTTCAGCCTGCAAAGCGCGGCGCTGCTGGCGGCGTGTTTCTCCCTGCCCGGGGGCGTGCTGCGTGCCGTCGGTGGCTGGATGTCCGACCGCTGGGGCGCCCAGAGCGTGACCTGGTGGGTGTTGTGGGTCAGCTGGATCTGCCTGTTCCTGCTCTCCTATCCCCAGACTCAACTGCAAGTGCAGACCGTCAACGGCATTGTCGATTTCCACATCGGCCTCAGCCCAACGCTGTTCACCGTGCTGTTGTTCGTGATGGGCATCGCCTTTGCGTTCGGCAAGGCCTCGGTCTTCAAGTACATCGCCAACGACTACCCGAAAAACATGGGCGCGGTGTCCGGCATCGTCGGCCTGGCCGGCGGCCTGGGCGGGTTCGTGCTGCCGATCATGTTCGGCGCCCTGGTGGACCTCACCGGCGTGCGCTCGTCCTGCTTCATGTTGATGTACGGCGTGGTCTGGGTCTCCCTGGCCTGGATGTACTTCAGCGAAATGCGCAAGCGCCCGCTGCTGGGTAAACAGCCGCCGGCCACTCAATTCCCGTTTTCCAGCATTGCCCAAGGAGAAGAACATGTCCGTTCTGCAAACGCCTGAAAAGGGCCCTGTCATTCATGACTGGCGTCCGGAAGACCCTGCTTTCTGGGGCAGTAGCGGCAAGCTGACCGCCCGGCGCAACCTGTGGATTTCCATCCCGGCGCTGCTGTTGGCCTTCGCGGTGTGGATGGTCTGGAGCACGGTGATCGTGCGCCTGAACGCCATCGGCTTCAGCTTCAGCACCGACCAGCTGTTCTGGCTGGCGGCATTGCCGGGGTTGTCCGGCGCGACCTTGCGCATCTTCTACTCGTTCATGGTGCCAATCTTCGGCGGACGCCGCTGGACCGCGCTGAGCACCGCGTCGTTGCTGATACCGGCGTTGTGGATGGGCTTCGCCGTGCAGGATTCGGCCACGCCCTACAGCGTGTTCGTGCTGATCGCATTGCTTTGCGGTTTTGGTGGCGGCAATTTCGCCTCGAGCATGTCCAACATCAGCTTCTTCTACCCCAAGTCCCAGCAGGGCACCGCCCTGGGCCTGAACGCCGGGCTGGGTAACCTGGGCGTGTCGGTGATGCAGTTCAGCGTGCCGCTGGTGATCTCCTTTGGTGTGTTCGGCTTCATGGGTGGCCAGCCCCAGGTGCTGGCTGATGGCAGCTCGCTGTGGTTGCAGAACGCCGGGTTCATCTGGGTGCCGTTCATCCTTGCCGTGACCCTGATTGCCTGGTTCGGCATGAACGACCTGTCCAGTGCCCGGGCGTCGTTCAGCGAACAAGCGGTGATCTTCAAGCGCAAGCACAACTGGCTGATGTGCTGGCTGTACCTGGCCACCTTCGGTTCGTTCATCGGTTTCTCCGCGGCCTTCCCGCTGCTGATCAAGACCTCGTTCCCTGAAGTCATCGCCCTGAAATTCGCCTTCCTCGGTCCACTGGTGGGCGCGCTGGTACGGCCGTTGGGCGGCTGGCTGGCGGACAAGCTCGGTGGCGCGAAGGTCACCCTGTGGAACTTCGTGTTGATGATCGTGATGGTGTTCGGTGTCTTGCACTTTCTTCCGCAGAACGGCCAGGGCGGCAGCTTCTACGGCTTCCTGGGCCTGTTCATGTTGCTGTTCATCACCACGGGCGTGGGCAACGGTTCGACCTTCCGCATGATCCCGGTGATCTTCCGCTCCCTGCACGAGAAGGCCGCCCTGGGCAAAAAGCCCGAGGTGCGCGAGCAAGCGATCAAGAACGCCGGCAAGGAGTCAGCTGCGGTGCTGGGTTTCAGCTCGGCCATGGGCGCCTTCGGTGCGTTCTTCATTCCCAAATCATTCGGCACTTCGATGGCCCTGACCGGCGGCCCGGAGATGGCCTTCTACATGTTCGTCGGCTTCTACCTGAGCTGCATCGTGGTGACCTGGTGGTGGTATGCGCGCAAAGGCGCGGCGACACCCTGCTAAGACGAATTCAACTGTTGCGTGGGCGGGGCGCAGACCCCGCGGAGCAAGCCTGAGAGGAAAGACACTGTGAGTCATTTACTGGATCAATTGCGGTTCTTCAACCGCAAGCAAGGCGAGTTTTCAGACGGGCATGGCGAGACCCGCAAGGAGTCCCGCGACTGGGAGAATGTCTACCGTTCCCGCTGGCAGTACGACAAGATCGTGCGTTCCACCCATGGGGTGAATTGCACCGGCTCGTGCTCGTGGAAAATCTACGTCAAGAACGGCCTGATCACCTGGGAAACCCAGCAGACCGACTATCCGCGCACCCGCAACGACCTGCCCAACCACGAACCACGCGGCTGCCCTCGCGGCGCGAGCTACAGCTGGTACATCTACAGCGCCAACCGGCTCAAGTACCCGAAAATCCGCAAGCCGTTGCTCAAGCTGTGGCGCGAAGCCCGGCAGACCCTGCCGCCTGTCGAGGCGTGGGCCAGCATCGTCGAGAACAAAGCCAAGGCCGACGCCTATAAAAGCAAGCGCGGCATGGGTGGCTTCATCCGTTCCAACTGGGAAGAAGTCAACGAGATCATTGCCGCCGCCAACGTCTACACCATCAAGGAACACGGTCCGGACCGGGTGGTGGGCTTCTCGCCGATCCCGGCCATGTCGATGGTCAGCTACGCTGCCGGCTCGCGCTACCTGTCGCTGATCGGTGGCGTGTGCCTGAGCTTCTACGACTGGTATTGCGACTTGCCGCCCGCTTCGCCGATGGTCTGGGGCGAGCAGACCGACGTGCCGGAATCGGCCGACTGGTACAACTCCAACTACATCATTGCCTGGGGCTCCAACGTCCCGCAGACCCGTACCCCTGACGCCCACTTCTTCACCGAGGTGCGCTACAAGGGCACCAAGACCGTGGCGATCACCCCGGACTATTCGGAAGTCGCCAAGCTCACTGACCTGTGGCTCAACCCCAAGCAGGGCACCGACGCCGCGTTGGCCCAGGCCTTCAACCATGTGATCTTCAAAGAATTCCACCTGGACAAGCCGAGCGCCTATTTCACCGAATACGCCAAGCGCTACACCGACCTGCCGGTACTGGTGATGCTCAAGCCGATGCTTGGTGCTGCGCCGGGTGCGGGTTACCAGCCGGATCGTTTCCTGCGGGCCAGCGACCTGACCGACAACCTCGGCCAGGACAACAACCCGGAATGGAAAACCATCGCCCTGGATGCCGCCGGCGAACTGGTTTCGCCCCAAGGCTCCATCGGCTATCGCTGGGGCGAGAAGGGCAAGTGGAACATCCTGCCCCGTGAAGGCGGCGAGGGGCGTGAGATCGACCTCAAGCTGAGCCTGATCGGCGGCGACGTCGCCGAGGTGGCGTTCCCGTACTTCGCCGGCGAAGCCCAGGAGTACTTCCAGCACGTGGCCGGTGATGCGGTGCAGTTCCGTCGAGTGCCGGTGCACAGCGTGGTGCTGGCCGATGGCAGCGTGGCGAAAGTCGCCACCGTATTCGACCTGTCGGCGGCCAACCTGGCGATCGACCGTGGCCTGGGCGGCGCCAACGTTGCCAAGGACTATGACGATGCTTCGGTGCCCGGCACCCCGGCATGGCAGGAGCAGATCACTGGCGTAAGCCGCGAGAAGGCGATCCAGATCGCCCGCGAGTTTGCCGACAACGCCGACAAGACCCGTGGACGCTCGATGATCATCGTCGGTGCGGCGATGAACCACTGGTACCACATGGACATGAACTACCGCGGGCTGATCAACATGCTCATGCTCTGCGGTTGCGTCGGCCAGACTGGCGGCGGCTGGGCCCACTATGTCGGCCAGGAAAAACTCCGTCCGCAATGCGGCTGGCTGCCCCTGGCCTTCGGCCTGGACTGGAACCGTCCATCACGGCAGATGAACGGTACCAGCTTCTTCTACGGCCACAGTTCGCAATGGCGCCACGAGAAGATGAGCATGCACGATGTGCTCTCGCCCCTGGCCGACAAATCGCAATTCCCCGAGCACGCCCTGGACTACAACATCCGCGCTGAACGGGCTGGCTGGTTGCCGAGCGCGCCGCAACTCAACACCAACCCGCTGCACATTTGCCGTGATGCCGCCGCCGCAGGCCTGGAACCCAAGGACTATGTGGTCAAGTCGCTGCAGGACGGTTCCCTGCGCTTTGCCTGCGAGCAGCCGGACAGCCCGGTGAACTTCCCGCGTAACATGTTCATCTGGCGTTCCAACCTGCTGGGCTCCTCGGGCAAGGGCCACGAGTACATGCTCAAGTACCTGCTGGGCACCAAGAACGGCGTGATGAATGAAGACATCGGCCATAGCACCGAGTGCAAGCCCACCGAAGCCGAATGGGTCGACGAGGGCGCCATTGGCAAGCTCGATCTGGTGACCACCCTGGACTTCCGCATGTCCTCGACCTGCGTGTATTCCGACATCGTCTTGCCGACCGCCACCTGGTACGAAAAAGACGACATGAACACCTCGGACATGCACCCGTTCATTCACCCACTGTCGGCCGCCATCGATCCGGCCTGGGAATCGCGTTCGGACTGGGAAATCTACAAAGGCATCGCCAAGGCGTTTTCCGCCATGTCGGTCGGCCACCTGGGTGTCGAGAAAGACCTGGTCACCGTACCGCTGATGCACGACAGCGTCGGCGAACTGGCCCAGCCATTCGGCGGTACTGACTGGAAAAGTGCCGGCGTTGCACCGGTCCCGGGCAAGAACGCGCCGAACCTGCAAGTGGTGGAACGCGACTACCCGAACATCTACAAGCAGTTCACGTCCCTGGGCCCGATGCTGGAAAAACTCGGCAACGGCGGCAAGGGCATCAACTGGAACACGGATACTGAAGTTAAATTCCTCGGCGAACTGAACCACAAGGAAGTCGAAGCGGGTATCAGCCAAGGGCGGCCAAAAATCGACAGCGCCATCGACGCTGCCGAAGTGATCCTGTCCCTGGCGCCGGAAACCAATGGCCATGTCGCGGTGAAAGCCTGGGCTGCGCTGTCGGAATTCACCGGCATCGACCACAGCCACCTGGCGGTGTCCAAGGAGCACGAGGCGATTCGCTTCCGTGACATCCAGGCCCAGCCACGCAAGATCATTTCCAGCCCGACCTGGTCTGGCCTGGAAGACGATCACGTGAGCTACAACGCCGGCTACACCAACGTCCATGAGTCGATCCCATGGCGCACCATCACCGGTCGCCAGCAGTTCTACCAGGATCACCCGTGGATGCAGGCGTTCGGCGAGCAGTTGATGAGCTATCGGCCACCGGTCAACACCCGCACCATCGCCGGTGTGAAGGGCAAGCGCAGCAATGGCGAGACCGAGATCGTCCTGAACTGGATCACCCCGCACCAGAAGTGGGGCATCCACAGCACCTACAGCGACAACCTGCTGATGCTGACCTTGAGCCGTGGCGGACCGATTGTCTGGCTCTCGGAAATCGACGCCAAGCGCGCCGGTATCGAGGACAACGACTGGGTCGAATGCTTCAACGTCAACGGCGCGCTGACCGCCCGGGCGGTGGTCAGCCAACGAGTCAAGGAAGGCATGGTGATGATGTATCACGCTCAGGAACGGATCGTGAACGTGCCGGGTTCGGAAACCACCAAGACCCGTGGCGGTCACCACAACTCGGTGACCCGCGTGGTGCTCAAGCCCACCCACATGATTGGCGGCTACGCCCAACAGGCCTACGGCTTCAACTATTACGGCACGGTCGGTTGCAACCGCGACGAATTCGTCGTGGTGCGCAAGATGGTCAAGGTCGATTGGCTCGATGGTTCCAGTGGCGATGATTTGCCGCGTCCACTGCCGACTGATATCGAGGAGAACTGAGATGAAGATTCGCTCACAAATCGGCATGGTCCTGAACCTGGACAAATGCATCGGCTGCCACACCTGCTCAATTACCTGCAAGAACGTCTGGACCAGCCGTGAAGGCATGGAATACGCATGGTTCAACAACGTCGAATCCAAGCCTGGCATCGGCTATCCCAAGGAGTGGGAAAACCAGGATAAGTGGAAAGGCGGCTGGATCCGCAACGCTGACGGTTCGATCAACCCGCGCATCGGCGGCAAATTCCGCGTACTGGCGAACATCTTCGCCAACCCGGACCTGCCGAGCCTGGACGATTACTACGAACCGTTCGACTTCGACTACCAGCACCTGCACACCGCACCGCTGGGCGAGCACCAGCCCACCGCGCGACCACGCTCGGTGGTGTCCGGCAAGCGCATCCAGAAGATCGAGTGGGGCCCGAACTGGGAGGAAATCCTCGGCACTGAATTCGCCAAGCGGCGCAAGGACAAGAACTTCGACAAGATCCAGGCGGACATCTACGGCGAGTACGAAAACACGTTCATGATGTACCTGCCGCGTCTGTGCGAGCACTGCCTGAACCCGGCGTGCGCGGCGTCGTGCCCGAGCGGTGCGATCTACAAGCGTGAAGAGGATGGCATCGTCCTGATCGACCAGGAGAAATGCCGCGGCTGGCGCATGTGCATCAGCGGCTGCCCGTACAAGAAAATCTACTTCAACTGGAAGAGCGGCAAGTCGGAAAAATGCATCTTCTGCTACCCGCGCATCGAAGCCGGCATGCCGACTGTCTGCGCCGAAACCTGCGTGGGCCGGATCCGTTACCTCGGCGTGCTGCTGTATGACGCCGACCGCATCAGCGAAGTGGCAAGCACCGCCAATGAGCAGGATCTGTACGAGAAACAACTGGAGATCTTCCTCGACCCGAACGACCCGGCGGTGATTCGCCAGGCCCTGGCCGATGGCGTGCCGCAGTCGGTGATCGATTCGGCGCAACGCTCGCCGGTCTACAAAATGGCCGTGGACTGGAAACTCGCATTGCCGCTGCACCCGGAATACCGCACCTTGCCAATGGTCTGGTACGTGCCGCCATTGTCGCCGATCCAGAACGCTGCCACGGCTGGCACCGTGGGCATGAACGGGGTGATCCCGGACGTCGACAGCCTGCGTATCCCGCTGCGCTACCTGGCGAACATGCTCACCGCCGGTGATGAAAAACCGGTCAAGCTTGCGCTGAAACGCTTGCTGGCGATGCGTGCCTACAAACGTTCCGAGCAGGTCGACGGTGTGCAGGACCTGCAAGTGCTGGCCGACGTCGGCTTGAGCGTGAACCAGGTGGAAGAGATGTATCGCTACCTGGCCATCGCCAACTACGAAGACCGCTTCGTCGTACCAAGCGCCCACCGCGAAGACGCCATGAGCGACGCGTTTGCCGAGCGCTCCGGTTGCGGCTTCAGCTTTGGCAGCGGTTGCAGTGGCAGCTCCGACACCAACATGTTCGGTGGCAAGAAGGCCAACCGCCGCGACGTGATCAAGACCGTGCAGTTGTGGGAGGAATGAGCATGCGCATTCTCAAGGTGATTTCGTTGCTGCTCGACTACCCGACCGAGACCCTGGTGGCCGGTCGGGATGAGCTGGAACAAGCGATTCTCCAGGCACGGGAAATCAGCCCCAACCAGCGCGCCGGGCTGTTTGAATTGCTGGAGGTGATCTGCGGCAAGGACCTGATGGATGGCCAGGAGCACTACGGTGCGTTGTTCGGCCGCGGTCGTTCGCTGTCGCTGCTGCTGTTCGAACATGTCCATGGCGAATCCCGCGACCGTGGCCAGGCCATGGTCGACATGATGGCCCAGTACGAAGAGGCCGGTTTCGCCATCGGCGTCAAGGAACTGCCTGACTACATCCCGCTTTACCTGGAGTACCTCTCCACCCGCGAAGCCATCGAGGCCCGCGAGGGCCTGGCCGATGTAGCGCATCTGCTGGCCTTGCTCGCGGCGCGCCTGGACGAACGTGAAAGCGCCTACGCCAGTTGCTTCCGGGCCTTGCTGCAAATCGCCGGGGCCGAGCCTCAGGTGGCCGTGGCCGAGTTGCGTGAGCAAGTGAAGGCCGAGCCACGGGATGACTCCCTCGAGGCTCTGGACAAGGTCTGGGAAGAAGAGGCAGTGGATTTCATGAAGGCCGAACAGCAGGACCGTTGCAGCTCGATGCCCAGCGCGCCGGGCAAGACGCGAGACGAAAGTGCGGTGCCGCTGCACTGGGTGGATTTTCAGCATGAAGGGCTGGCCGCAGCGCCAGCCGGGGAGGTGGGCAATGTCTAAATGGGATCTGTTGTTGTTCGGGGTCTACCCCTATGTCGCTTTGGCGATTTGCCTGCTTGGCAGTTGGGCACGCTTTGATCTGTCCCAGTACACCTGGAAGGCCGGTTCCAGCCAGATGCTGAACAAGCGCGGCATGCGCGTGGCCAGCAACCTGTTTCACATCGGCGTGCTGTTCGTGCTGGCCGGCCACTTCGTCGGCCTGCTGACACCCTCGGCGATCTATCACCATGTGTTGAGCACCGAGAACAAGCAGTTGCTGGCGATGGTCTCCGGCGGTTTCTTCGGCGTACTGGGCCTGATCGGCCTGGTGATGCTGCTCAACCGTCGCCTGACCGACCCACGGGTTCGCGCCACCTCCAATGTGTCGGACATCCTCGTGCTGGTGGTGCTGCTGGTGCAACTGGTACTGGGGCTGATGACCATCGTGGCCTCTACCGCCCACATGGACGGCTCGGTGATGGTGATGCTGGCCGACTGGGCCCAGAACACCGTGCTGTTGCGTCCGGTTGAAGCCGCTACCTCGATAGCGCCGGTGGGCCTGGTCTACAAGCTCCACGTGGTGCTGGGCCTGACCTTGTTCGTGTTGTTCCCGTTCACTCGTCTGGTCCATATCGTCAGTGCACCAGTCTGGTACCTGGGGCGTCGTTATCAAATCGTTCGGCAGAAGTTCTGAGGAGAAGATCATGGCGAGTGGATGCGGATGTGGCGGTAGTGGTGGCGGCAGCGGCGGCTGCGGTTCTTCGACAAAAGCGGCACCGGTGATCGCGCCGGTGGCCGATGCCGAACCGGCGGGGGCGGTGCAGTTCGAGCCAGCCCAGGCCGGGCCGGTGGCGGAGGATGAAGCGCCACAGTTGATTGCCAGCAGTGAGCAAGAGTGGCCGATCATCAGCGTCAACGGGGTGTCGGTCACCCCCCAGACGATGGCCCAGGAGCTGCAATATCACCCGGCGCAAAGCCGCGAGGAGGCGGTTTATCAGGCAGCACGGGCCTTGGTGATCCGTGAGTTGCTGCAGCAACGAATCGCCGAACTGGGCCTGGCGTTACAGGTCGGCGCCGGCGAAAACGAAGAGGAAGCGGCCACGCGGCTATTGCTCGAACGTGAGGTGCAGGTGCCGCAATGCGACGAGGCCACCTGCCTGCGTTATTACGAAAGCAACCGGGCGCGGTTTCACAGCGCACCGTTGCTGGCGGTGCGGCACATCCTGCTCGAATGTGCGCCGGATGATGCCGAGGCGCGCAGCCTGGCCCATGTCCAGGCCGAGATGCTACTGGAGCGGCTGGACCAGTTCCCGGGCAGTTTTGCCGAGTTGGCGCTGAAGCATTCGGCGTGTCCATCCAAGGAGCAGGGCGGCTCGCTGGGGCAGATCAGCAAGGGTCAGACCGTGCCTGAACTGGAGCGCCAGTTGTTCACCCTGCCTGCGGGCCTGGCTGGTAAACCGCTGGAAAGTCGTTACGGTTGGCACGTGATCAGCATCGACCAGCGAATCGATGGCCAGCCATTGCCGTATGAGGCGGTGGCGACGGCGATTCGTACCCAGTTGCAGCAGGGTGTATGGCAAAAAGCGCTGGTGCAGTACCTGCAGACCCTGATCGGTGCGGCGGACATTCGCGGCATTCACCTTCAGGGTGCCGACTCGCCGCTGGTGCAGTGAGCACGGGCTCAATCGGGAGATCTTCATGAACGCGGTGTTGCAGGACGGATTTGGGCGCCAGATCGATTATTTGCGGATGTCGGTGACCGATCGTTGTGATTTTCGTTGTGTGTATTGCATGGCGAAAAACATGACTTTCCTGCCGCGTCAGCAAGTGTTGACCTTGGAGGAGTTGCAGCGCCTGGCGCGGCTGTTCGTCGGCCTGGGGGTGAAGAAAATCCGCCTGACCGGTGGCGAGCCGCTGATCCGTCCGGGCATCGTCGGGCTGTGTCGCGAGATCGCGGCATTGCCCGGCCTGCGGGAACTGGTGATGACCAGCAACGGCTCGCAGCTGGGGCGATTGGCCCAGCCGCTGGTCGAGGCGGGGGTCAAGCGCATGAACATCAGCCTCGACAGCCTGGACGGTGAACGTTTTCGGGCGATCACCCGCAACGGCAACCTGGACCAGGTGCTGGCCGGCATCGAAGCGGCGAGGGTCGCCGGGTTCGAGCGGATCAAGCTCAACTGTGTGGTCATGAAGGGACGCAACTTCGATGAGGTTCCGGCGCTGGTGCAGTACGCCATCGACCAAGGCATCGACATCAGCTTTATCGAGGAGATGCCGTTGGGGGAGGTCGGGCGTTCCCGGGGCGAGTCGTTCTGTTCCAGCGATGAGGTCCGGGCCGAGATCGCTCGCCATCATCGCCTGCTCGACAGCGCCGAGAGCAGCGGCGGGCCGGCGCGGTATGTGCGCCTGGAGCGTCATCCGGAGACCCGAATCGGTTTCATTTCGCCCAATACCCACAACTTCTGCGCCAGTTGCAACCGCGTGCGCATGACCGTCGAAGGGCGTTTGCTGTTGTGCCTGGGACAGGAGGATTCCCTCGACCTGCGCGGCTTGCTGCGACGTTATCCGCTGGAAGACCAGCCGGTGATCCAGGCGGTGCAACAGGCGCTGCGTGGCAAGCCACTGCGCCATGACTTCAACCCGGGTGGGGAAGTGCAGATTGTGCGGTTCATGAACATGAGTGGGGGGTGAGCAGTACACAGGCCCCACAAGGGATTTGCGATGAATACAAATCTTGCAGTCACCCCGAAACCAGTGTGGGAGCGGGCTTGCTCGCGAAGGCGGCGGGTCAGCTTGCGTTGATGTTGAATGTCACGACGCTATCGCGAGCAAGCTCGCTCCCACAGGGGAACTGTGGTGAATCCAGATCCAACAATCACCCTGAAACCAATGTGGGAGCGGGCTTGCTCGCGAAGGCGGTGGGTCAGCTTGCGTTGATGTTGAATGTCATGACGCTATCGCGAGCAAGCTCGCTCCCACAGGGGATCTGCGGTGAATCCAGATCCAACAATCACCCTGAAACCAATGTGGGAGCGAGCTTGCTCGCGAAGGCGGCGGGTCAGCTTGCGTTGATGTTGAATGTCCTGACGCTATCGCGAGCAAGCTCGCTCCCACAGGGGATCTGCGGTGAATCCAGATCCAACAATCACCCTGAAACCAATGTGGGAGCGAGCCTGCTCGCGAAGGCGGCGGGTCAGCTTGTAGTGATGTTGAATGTCCTGACGCTATCGCGAGCAGCTCGCTCCCACAGGGGAACTGCGGCGCTTGCAGAAAAGACGTTTCGAGCCCGAATGGAGGTCGCTCCCGATTCTTGATATCGATCAATTGCAAGCCTGCCTTTTGTGCGTACCCTCTACTGCATATTGTGTTTAAAGATCTAAAAAAGCCTATATGTAGTGTTTGGAGCCAAAATGCAGAGCACATTGATCACAGTAGGGTGTAACCGCTTGCACAAGCGCGATGGCAGTGTGGTCGCCTTTGATGCGGACAAGATCCGCCAGGCGCTGATCGCCGCCGGCAAGGCCACGGGTGAGTACACCGAAGCCGAGGCCGAAGGGTTGCTGGAGGCGGTGCTGGCTCGGTTGGAAGGGCAGACGCGTTTGAACGTCGAACAGATCCAGGACCGTGTCGAACGGGTGTTGATGGACGCCGGGTTCTTCCTTTCCATGCGCGCCTACATCGTCTACCGCGAACAACACGGACGCTTGCGCCGGGATCGCCGTACCCTGGTGGAAGTTGCCACGTCGATGAACGAATACCTGGACCGTGAGGACTGGCGTGTGCAGGCCAACGCCAACCAGGGCTATTCCCTCGGTGGACTGATCCTCAACGTGTCGGGCAAGGTCACCGCCAACTACTGGCTCGACGAGGTCTACAGCCAGGCCATCGGCCAGGCGCACCGCGAGGCGGACCTGCATATCCACGACCTCGACATGCTCGCCGGATACTGTGCCGGTTGGTCCCTGCGCACCCTGTTGCACGAGGGCCTCAACGGCGTGCCCGGGCGGGTCGAGGCCGGGCCGCCCAAGCACTTGAGCAGTGCCTTGGGGCAGATGGTGAACTTTCTCGGCACTTTGCAGAACGAATGGGCAGGTGCCCAGGCGTTCAGCTCGTTCGACACCTACCTGGCGCCCTATGTGCGCAAGGACAAACTCAGCTACGACGAGGTCCGCCAGTCGTTGCAGGAGTTCATCTACAACCTCAACGTTCCATCGCGCTGGGGCACGCAAACCCCGTTCACCAACCTGACGTTCGACTGGGTCTGCCCTCAGGACCTGCGTGAACAGATCCCGGTCATCGGCGGTGAGGAAATGCCGTTCGCCTACGGTGACCTGCAAGCGGAAATGGAACTGATCAACCGCGCCTACATCGAGGTGATGCAGGCCGGTGATGCGAAAGGCCGGGTGTTCACCTTTCCGATCCCGACCTACAACATCACCCACGATTTCCCGTGGGACAGCGAGAACGCCGACCGGCTGTTCGAAATGACCGCCCGCTACGGCTTGCCGTATTTCCAGAACTTCCTCAACTCGGACATGCAACCCAACCAGGTGCGGTCGATGTGCTGCCGCCTGCAACTGGACGTGCGCGAGCTGCTCAAGCGCGGTGGCGGTTTGTTCGGTTCGGCGGAACAGACCGGCTCCCTGGGGGTGGTGACGATCAATTGCGCGCGCCTGGGTTACCTGTACAAAGGCGACACCAGTGGGCTACTGCAGCGCATCGATACTCTGATGGAGCTGGCGAAGGAGAGCCTGGAGGTCAAGCGCAAGGTCATCCAGCATCACATGGATGCCGGTTTGTACCCTTACACCAAACGCTACCTCGGCACGTTGCGCAATCACTTCTCCACCATCGGCGTGAATGGCCTGCACGAAATGCTGCGTAACTTCACCGACGACCAGCAAGGCCTGCACACCGAGCAGGGCCGGGCATTCGCCCTGAAGCTGCTGGATCATGTGCGGGCCACGCTGCTGCGTTTCCAGGAGGAAACCGGCCACCTCTACAACCTCGAAGCCACGCCAGCCGAAGGCACCACGTATCGCTTCGCCAAGGAAGACCTCAAGCGTTACCCGGATATCTTGCAGGCCGGCAGCCCGGTCGCGCCGTACTACACCAACTCGTCGCAACTGCCGGTGGGCTTTACCGAGGATCCGTTCGAAGCCCTGGAATTGCAGGACGAACTGCAATGCAAATACACCGGCGGCACCGTGTTGCACCTGTACATGGCCGAGCAGATTTCCTCCACGCAGGCCTGCAAGCAACTGGTGCGCAAGGCCCTGGGGCGTTTCCGCCTGCCGTACTTGACCATCACGCCGACCTTTTCCATCTGCCCGGTGCATGGCTACCTGGCCGGCGAACACGAGTTTTGCCCCAAATGCGACGAGGCCTTGCTGCTGCAACAACAGCGCCAGGGCAGCGTTCACTGATCCACTCCATCGACCGCAAGGAGCTTCATCCATGAGCACAGCACACACATTGCCCCAGGCACAGCGTCAACGTTGCGAAGTCTGGACCCGCGTGATGGGCTATCACCGCCCGGTGGCGGCCTTCAACCCGGGCAAGCAATCCGAGCACCGAGAGCGGGCGCACTTCACCGAACGCGCGGCCGGGCGTCCATGAGTCGAATGCTACGGGTCGGGGGCATGGTGCCCCTGACCACCCTCGACTATCCGGGCCAACTGGCCTGTGTGCTCTTTTGCCAGGGATGTGCCTGGCGTTGCCGTTATTGCCATAACCCGCAACTGATTCCGCCTCGTGGTAGCGAGGAGGTGGAGTGGTGTCGGGTTTTGGCGTTCCTGCAACGCCGTCAGGATCTACTCGACGCCGTGGTGTTCAGTGGTGGCGAGCCGACCTTGCAGGACGGCCTGGCGCCGGCCATGGAGCAAGTGCGGCAGATGGGCTTTCGCATCGGCCTGCACAGCGCCGGTATCAAGCCGGCGGCCTTTGCCAAAGTGGTCGGCCTGGCTGATTGGGTCGGCTTCGACATCAAGGCCTTGCCCGAAGATGCCCTGGAGGTGACCCGGGTCGAAGGCAGCGGCGCCGCCAACTGGCGCAGCCTGGACCATCTGCTGGACAGCGGCGTGGATTATGAATGTCGCACGACGGTGCACTGGCACCTGTTCGACCCCGAACGGTTGCTGACCCTGGCCCGGCGCTTGAGCGAGCGCGGCGTCAGCCGGTTTGCCGTGCAGTTGGTGCGCACCGCGCGCATGCTCGACCCCCACCTCTGCAGCGTCTCGACGCAGGCTTTGCAGCCCGAGTTATGGGCCGCCATGCGCGAGCTGTTTCCTTCGTTTGTGTTGCGCAGTTGAGCGTTCTATAGTGGTGGGTCAGTTTGCGTGGATGCCGACTGGCACGCCGCTTTCGCGAGCAGGCTCGCGCCCACAGGGGCTTGTGGTGGATATGACTTTTGTGGTCCCGCAGTCCCTCGATCACCAGCCCCAGAATTGCAACCACCAGCCATAGCCCACCAGCCCGCCGGCCATGACCAGGCATGCCATGGCGGGCAAGCGCCGGATCGGCGATGCCGCCGTGGCCTGCAGGCGCCTCCAACCCAGCCAAAGACTCCAGGCCATGGCCGTGACCAACAATGCCGCACGCGCCGGTGGGACCCATTCCAACAGCAACCCTTCATAGCGCAGCAGCTTGACGGTGGTGGCCGACAGGCCGAGGAACAACCCGGCACCGCCAAGGGGCGTCAGGGTGAGGGCCAGGGGTCGATAGTCTGTGACATTGCCCGAGAACCAGGCCGCCAAGCGCATCAGTAGCATCAACGAAGTGCCCAGCAACAGCGCACTGAGGCCCAGGTACGCGACGATGCAAAAACCATCGAGCCAACTGAAACTGTCATTGAGTGATGGATAGTGGGTCAGCAGCCACCAGGGCGCATTATCCTGGAGCGCCCAAGGCCAATCGTGACTCACCAGCCATTCGGCCAAGCCCTGCTTGAGGTCGATGAACCAAGGGCTGACGGTCCACTGAAAGGCGCCCATGGCCAGGCCGATGACGCCGAACAGCAGCAAGCGAGCATCCCAGGGAGAAAGCGTGTTGGCCGTCGAATGGAGGATTTCCGCGTTGCTGGAACGGACAATCAGCCTTACCGCGTCGCGCTGGCCGCTGCAGCGCCCACAGGCGTGGCAGTCGGCGGCGCCGCGCAGGCGGCGGATGTCCAGCAGCGGCGCGCAGTTGGGAGGCGGGCGCCTCGGTGCCGGGTTTTCCAGCCAGCGCTGTTCGTCCACCTGGAAGTGCACCGGAGCCAGGCGAGCGAGCAGGGCAAACACACCACTGACCGGGCACAGGTAACGGCACCACACCCGCTTGCCCCGGGCGAACAACAGGCCGACGATCACCGCGGCAACGGTGGAGCCCCCCAGGATCAACAGTGCCGCCTGGGCATAGTCGTACACGCTGATCAACTGGCCGTAGACAGTGGTCAGGCAGAACGCCAGGGTCGGCCAGCCGGCCCAGCGCACCCCGCGCGGCACCCCGAGGCCCTTGCCGTACTGGCTGGCCCATTCGCTCAAGGCGCCTTCCGGGCACAGCACGCCACACCAGAGGCGACCGAACAGCACGATCGACAGCAACACGAACGGCCACCAGATTCCCCAGAACAGGAACTGGGCCAAGAGCGTCAGGTTGTCCAACAGCCGCGCCTGGCTGTCCGGAAATGGCAGCATGGCCGGCACGACCAACAGTACCCCGTAGAACAGCACCACCGCCCATTGCACGGCACGAATGGTTGCGCCGTGGCGGCGCATGCCGTCGCCCAGGCGTTGGAGCCAGGGGTTCAGGCCGGGCATGGCAGGGTTCCCGCCTTGCGCGGCCGCAACCACCCCGCGACCAGCCCCCAATAGCCCAGCCACACCAGCAACGTCATCGCACTCGGGCTGGCCCGATATCCGGTAAAATCCGCCAGGAAGCCGCCGAAGCCATGGCCGTCGTCCAGTAGTGCGCTGCTGTCCCACAGCGCATCGCCGATGCCGCGATACACCACCTCGGGCCAATCCATCGCCAGCAATTGCCCGCCGACCCGTTCGATGGCGCTGACCAGCAACGCCGCGCCCAACAGCAGCAGGATCGCTTCGCTGATGGCAAAAAAACGCGGCCACGAGATGAACCGGCGACTGCCGTGCAGCAAGGCGACGGTCAGCAGCGACAACGCCAGCCCAGCCAGCGCCCCCACGGCGAACAAACCCAGTGGCGGCCCTTGCAGGCGCGCACCGGCGCCGTAGAGGAACACCACGGTTTCACTGCCTTCGCGGCTCACGGCGAGCAAGGCCAGCACCAGCAGCCCCAGCCCGCCCTGGCGGTCCAGGCGCTGGTCGGCATGGCGTGCCAGGTCATGCTTGAGCGTCCTCGCATTTCGATGCATCCAGGCCACCATCTGCACGATCAGCAAGCTGGCGACCAAGGCCAATGACGCCTGGAACCATTCACTGGTGGTCCCGCTCATGGCCTCGCCGGCGAGCAGGATCAGGCCCGCCAGCACGCCGGAAAGCAGCAAGCCCAACGCCGCGCCGGCCCATACATAGCGCCGCAGCTGGCTGGCTTGTTGCTGCTGGCTGACCCAGGCCTGGAGAATCCCGATCACCAACAACGCCTCGACGCTTTCGCGCCAGACAATAAACATCGATTGAGTCATGCAAGTGCCTCCTGCTGACCGATCACTGGGCGAGAATCCCGCCCTCGGGTAGCTGCGGATTGAATTCGTCGAAGAACGGATAATGCCCGGGGCGCAGCGGATGGATGACCACGAAGGTCGTGACCCCGGGCGAGAGCACTTTCTCCACGCGCAATGGCGTGCTTTCGAACTCTGCCGGGCCCTGGCCGACATTCTTCAACACGATCTTGAAGCGTTGCCCGGCCGGCACTTCCAGTTGCGACGGGGTGAAATGCCCGTCGCGAATGCTCAACTCATAGGTGGGCAGTTCGGCCTGGGCAATTGACGGCAGCAGCAGCCCGGCCAGCATCAGCCGGGCCAGGCATGACGGCCAGGGTCGACGGCCCATGTTCAATACCCGCCTTTTTTACCGATCCCGGCGTAGACGAATTCGTAATGCAGTTCGCAGCGTTCGAACCACGGCGCCACGCCGGTTTCCTTGTCGGTATGACGCCCCAGGGATGCATGGCCACCCGGTGGCAGGACGGTGAAGGTCAATTGATATTTGCCAGGGCCCAGCAGCTTGACGTTGTCGCCGTAGTGCGGCCCGTCATTGGCGACCATGGCGTGGAAGTCGCCCTTGAGCTCGGTGTCGTTGCCTTGTTTCTTCAGTTGGAACGACACATTCAGGTAGGGCACGAAGCTGCCTTCCTGAAAGCCTTGGGAGTTGTCCGCCGTGGCGCGGATGTCGGCCTCCAGATGGACGTCGGAGTCTGCCGTGGCGCGCATCATCCCGGCGGGGGCCATTTCGATCGGTTGCAGGTACACCGCACCGACCTCCAGGCCCGGGCACAGTTGCGGTTCGCCAATGGGGTATTCCTTGGCCTGGGCCAGTGGTGCGAGCAAGAGCAGGGCGAGGGACAAAGGAGCGAGGGTGCGCATGATGACTTCCTGGTTGGCTAAATGATGGCGCCGAGTCTAGGAAGCTTCGCTGCGAATAATAATGATTCTTGTCAATTTTCAGTGCGAATTCTTGATGGGGAACGCCGGTGGTTCCCGCGCGGCCGATTCTTGATCGGGATCAAGGGTGACAGTGGCCCGCTGGCGTAAGGTACGGGTACACCCATCGGTTATGCGGGGTCGTCATGGCAAAGCCCTTTCCCATCAGTCCCAAGCACCCTGAGCGCATTTGCTGGGGGTGTGATCGTTACTGTCCCACCAGTGCGCTGGCCTGCGGCAACGGTGCCGATCGAACGATGCACCCGGCCGAGATGATTGGGGACGATTGGTACCTGCATGGGAATTGGGGGCTGGAGTCGGTCGACATGACTGCCAAGGTCATCGATCCAAGTGCGCCGACCGAGAAGCCATGACGTCAACCCGTAGCGAGAGAGCAAGCTCCCTCGCTACGGTTCAGGCGAGCTTCAAGTGAACGGACTGGCAGGGGCAATCACAGCTTCGGCAACTGCCCGATCCGGCCCATCATCTCGGTCACGATCTGCAAGTCCAACAGGAACTGCTCCACCGTCTTGAACTCGTTGTCGTTGTGCCCGGTGTACTTGACGTCGGGCATCGCCAGGCCGAATTGCACGCCGTTGGGCAGGTCATGAACCGACGTGGCGCCAGCGGAAGTGCCGTATTTGTGTTCCATACCCAGGTTCTCACTGGCGACGGCCAGCAGCGCCTTGACCCATTCACCCTCGGGGTTGCGGTACATCGGCGCGTCAATGGACAAATCGAAGGCCACCGCAACGTGGGATTTCTTGCTCCAGGCAGCCAGCTTGTCGGCGATCTCCGTCTTGAGCGCTTCCGTGGTCTTGCCGACCGGCACTCGCAAGTTGACCGCCAGTTTGAAGGTCTTTTCATCCATGCCGACGAACGTCAGGGACGCGGTCAGCGGGCCCATGAACCCGTCGGAAAAGCCGATCCCCAGTTTGCCGCCCAGGTAGTCCAGGCCCCAGTTCTCGGCGGCGTAGCGGGCGGCGTCGGTGATGTGGTTGTGTTTGAGCGCGACTTTGCCGTCCAGGCCGTTGATGAAGTCCAGCATCCGCGCCACCGGGTTGACGCCTGACTCAGGTTCGGAGGAGTGGGCGGACACGCCGGTGAAGGTCAGCTTCACGTCCTTGCCGACCACCTGGGTGGCCACTTGGAAATCGTCGCCGTTGCCCTTGGCATAGTCGGTCGCGGCGTTGAGCAGGTTGGCGGCCAGCTCGGCGGGCTGGTCGCTGGCAAAGGTGGCCACGGACGTCGACGGAATCTGGTTGGTGGCCAGGCCGCCCGTCAATGCGGTGATTTGCGCGCCCTTGCCCTGTGCGGTACGCCGGGCGAAGTTCGCCATGACGGTGCCGTAGCCTTTCTCGGCGATCACCACGGGGTAGCCGCCATCCAGCGCCAGGTTGTAGTTGGGCGTCGGGTTGCGTTCGAAATAATAGGGTATGGCGTCGCCGGTGGTTTCCTCGGTGGTGTCCACCAGCAGCTTGAAGTGGCGCGCCAGCGGCAATTTCTCTTCTTTGATGATCTTCATGGCGTAGAGCGCCACGACGATGCCGTTCTTGTCGTCCTCGGTGCCGCGGCCATACAGGCGGTCGCCCACCTGGGTGACCTTGAACGGATCGAGGCGGGTGCCATCTTTCAATACCCAGTTTTCCGGCGTGACCGGCACTACGTCGGCATGGGCGTGGATACCGACGACTTCTTCGCCGCTGCCGTCGAGCGAGACCTCGTAGACGCGGTTGTCGATGTTGCGGAAGCCCAGGTTGAAGGACTGGGCAAGGTTTTTGATCTTGTCGGCGATCTTGAGGAATTCCGGGTTCTCGTGCTGGGCGACGCCGTCCTTGCGGTAGGTCGGGATGGCGACCAGTTCCTTCAGGGTTTCGGTGGCCGCAGCGCCATACTTCACCCTCGCGTAGAGGCCCAGCAGGCGATGGATTTCGTTCTGTTGCTGCGACGAAAGCGCTTGGTTGCCGAGGAACGCGCTGATGGCCGGGCCGAGATTGGCGGTTTTGGCGAGGTCGCTCTTGGCGAGGCTTCCCAGGAACTGCCTGAAATCGGTGACCGACTGATCGGCGAAGGTCTTGACCAGGGCCGCGCTCTGTTGCGCGGTGATATTGGCGAACGCGGGGGCGGGGAGCATGGTGAAGCTGGACAGCAGCAGGGTGGCCACGGCCAGGTGTTTGAGCGAGAAGTCCATTGCTGGGCATTCCTTTGCAGGCGGTAGGAGGGAAGTGTCTGATTTGATGACACAAACCTTTACAACCTAACAGGCGACTGTGGGGCAGGGGAGTCTGGCGGGGGAATTTGTCGCACAGTGAGGCAAAAACGGCGCAGAAATGAAAAATCCTTTCCAACCACCCCAACACTTCAGTGTGGGAACGGGCTTGCTCGCGAAGAGGCCAACACATTCAACATCATCGTCGACTGTTATGCCGCTTTCGCGAGCAAGCCCGCTCCCACAGAGGATCGGTGGTGGACACAAGTGCTGTGAACACCCGCAAATCCACTGTGGGAGCGCATGGCTTAATGCGGTGCGCGGGGGATGGTCTTGAGCAGGTCTTCAGGGCTGATGTAACCGACCACGGGCTGCGCCGTGCTGCCGGGCAATGGCAGGTCAAGGATGTGTCCCTTGATCTTGCCCACCACATGCATCTCGCAGGGTTTGCAGTCGAATTTCAGCGTCAGCACTTCATCGCCATGGATCAGTTGCATCGGCGCGACCTTGGTGCGCACGCCGGTGACGCCCTTGGCCTGCTTGGGGCAGAGGTTGAACGAGAAGCGCAGGCAGTGCTTGGTGATCATCACCGGCACTTCACCGGTTTCCTCATGGGCTTCGAATGCCGCATCGATCAGCTTGACCCCGTGGCGATGGTAGAAGTCCCGGGCCTTCTGGTTGTAGACGTTGGCCAGGAACGACAGGTGCGACTCCGGGTACACCGGCGGCGGGCTGGTCTCGGCCTTGCGGCCACCGCGTGGGTGGGCTTCGATGCGGGCGGTGGTCAGGGCTTCGATGGCTTCGCGGCGCAATGCCTTGAGCTGCGAGTTGGGGATGAAGAACGCCTGGGGCGCATCCAGTTCGATCGCGGTGGCGTGGTACTCGGTGGTGCCCAGCTGGCCGAGCAGGTCGTGCAGTTGCTCCAAGGCCTGTTCCGGTTTGTTCGCCAGGCCGAACGGTCCGTCCAGGGCAACGCAGGCGCCGATGCCTTCTTCGCTGGTGGCGGTCAGTTCCAGGCACTCTTCACGCAGGCGTGCGACCCAGGCCAGGCCGACCCGGCGCTCGGAGGAGGTCTTGAGCAACGCTTGCTGCCAGTTGTGATCCAGGTTGCGGCTCAACGGGTGGTTGGGACGCAACTGGTACAGGCCGGCCGGCATTTCGTTGGGCTCGACGCGGTAGCGGTAGCGCTTCTGGCCGTCCTCTTCGAATTCACCCTTGGGCTCGGCGATGTTGGCGCGAAAGCCGACGACTTCGCGCTTGACCAGCACATTGAGGCCGTCGCCGTTGGACAGCTGATCGAAGGTCACCACTTGCAGGTCACGCTTGCCGACTTTCTCCACCACGCCCACCGGCACACCGGTAAAGGTCGGCGAATCGAAGGCGCCGATGTCGATCTTGCGCTCGCTGACGAAATAGTCGGTGCTGCCACGGTGGAAGGTCTTGTCCGGGTCAGGGACGAAGAAGTGCGCGGTGCGGCCGCTGGACGCGCGGGCAAGGTCCGGACGGTCTTCGAGGACATCGTCCAGGCGCTGGCGGTAATAGGCGGTGATGTTTTTCACATAGCCCATGTCCTTGTAGCGCCCTTCGATCTTGAACGAACGCACGCCGGCTTCGACCAGGTCGCGGATGTTGGCGCTCTGGTTGTTGTCTTTCATCGACAACAGGTGCTTTTCATAGGCGACCACCCGGCCCTGGTCATCCTTGAGGGTGTAGGGCAGGCGGCAGGCCTGGGAGCAATCGCCACGGTTGGCGCTGCGGCCGTTCTGGGCGTGGGAGATGTTGCACTGGCCGGAAAACGCCACGCACAGCGCACCGTGGATGAAGAACTCGATGGCTGCATCGGTCTCGTCGGCGATGGCACGGATCTCTTGCAGGTTCAGCTCACGGGCCAGGACCAGTTGCGAGAAACCGGCCTGGTCGAGGAACTTCGCCCGGGCCAGGGTGCGGATGTCGGTCTGGGTGCTGGCGTGCAACTCGATGGGCGGGATATCCAGCTCCATCACCCCCAGGTCCTGGACGATCAACGCGTCGACGCCGGCATCGTACAACTGGTGGATCAGCTGGCGGGCCGGTTCCAGCTCGTTGTCGTGCAGGATGGTGTTGATGGTCGTGAACACACGGGCGTGGTAGCGGTGGGCGAACTCCACCAGCCGGGCAATATCGCCCACCTCGTTGCAGGCGTTGTGCCGGGCACCGAAACTCGGGCCACCGATGTACACGGCGTCGGCGCCATGCAGGATGGCCTCGCGGGCGATGGTCACGTCGCGGGCGGGGCTGAGCAATTCCAGATGATGTTTGGGCAAGGACATTTGTTTTTAGTCAGGCTGGTCACGGTCGAAGCGCGCATTGTAGCCGCCAGGCGCCTCGTCGGCACCTGTGGACTTGGGTTTGCACGACCTTGACCGATACGCGGCCGTCCTGCGGGGGTCACCCCGGCGTCGAACCGGCGCTGCACCAGCGGTTGCGCCCGGTGTTCTTGGCCAGGTACAGGAAGGCGTCCGCCGCCTTGATCAGCATGGCCGGGGTGACGTCCTCGCCGCTCGGCTGGCAGGTGGTGATGCCCGCGCTGATGGTCACGATGCCCAAGGGGTGATCGCCATGTTCAATGCTCAAGGCCCTGACGGCCTCGAGGAGTTGCTGCGCCACCTTGGCGGCCCCGGCGCCGTCGGTGTTCGGCAGCAACACGGTGAACTCTTCACCGCCGTAGCGGACGGCGAGGTCACCCGGCCGTTTGATGGTCTGCCCGATCGCGCCGGCAATCGCCCGCAGGCAATCGTCACCGGCGGCATGGCCATATTTGTCGTTGAAGCGCTTGAAGTAATCGACGTCAAGCATGATCAGGGCCAGGGACGAACCCTGGCGCCTGGCCAGGCGCAGTTCATCGGCCAAGGCGATGTCCAGCCGCCTGCGGTTTCCCAGCCCGGTCAGGCTATCGGTGAGCGCCATGTCGCGCATCGCCTGGTGGGCGCTGCGAATATGCTTTTCCATGGTCATCCGGTAGCGCAGTTGACTCAACACAATGAGCCCGAAGCCCACCAGTATCGCGATAAGGAAAATCAACACCAGGCCGGTCTTGAACAGGTCGCGGCGCCATGGAGCGATGATGGACTCACGCGACAACCCGGCTTCCACCACCAACGGGTAGGTGGTCAAGGCCCGATAGCCGTACAGGCGCTCGGTGTCATCGATCACTGCCTTGGCCTCGGCGACACCCTGGTTCGAGGTGGGCAGGTGATTTCTGAAAATCACGCTGTTGACCAGGCTTTTGCCGATCACCGATTCGACGAAGGGGCGACGTACCAAGATGGTCCCGCTGCGTGTGGCCAGGACCAGCGCACCCTTGTCGTCGATCTTGAAGTCGCCGTAGTAGTCGACAAAATAACTGACCTTGACAGTGCCGAGCAGCACACCGGCGAACGAGCCGTCGGGGTTGTTCAAGCGACGGGACACCGGAATGATCAGGTCGTTGGTGGATCGACTCCTGATCACTGCGCCGATGCGCACGCCCCGGTCCTCGTGGGTACGGTGATATTGGAAGTAGTCGCGGTCGGCGTTGTTCGCCGGTTCCGGGATGACTTCCTTGTCCGTGACCAGCCATTGGCCGTCTGGGCCATAAATGAACAACCCGTGCAGTTGCGGCATGATGGCGGCCTGTTGCACCAGTAGCTTATGTATACGCGGGACGTCCATGTTCTGCAGGCCATCGCCTTCCACCCGTTCACTGAGGGATGCGGTGACCACATCCACTTGTCGAATGGTGTCTTCGGCGTGCTGGGCCGTCGCCCGTGCCAGGTTCGTCACCGAATCCCGGGCAGACGCAAACGCGGCGCGGTAATCGCGCCAGGTCCGCCAGCCCTCGACAGCCAGGAAGGCGATGACGACCACAAGCATGAAACTCACGGTCAGCCGAAACGCAGTTCCGGCCCGCACAGCCTGCTGGGAGAAGGCTTCATCGGGGCTTTCGATTTTGGGCTCTGGCTGCTTGCGTCCGAGCATTGACATTTCCTTTGCGCGACGAGGCTGCACCTTTTCAGGGGCGCAGCCTATCCTATTCGACTCCAGCACGTTAGCTAACTGCGACGAGGCAGGTACAACTGGCGACACAGGATCAAGGAGAAAGGTTTCATGAGAGTGGGCGTGATTTCGGATACCCACGGCCTGCTGCGCCCCGAGGCGCTCACCGCGCTGCAAGGGTGTGAGCGGATCATTCATGCCGGTGATATCGGCAACCCGGAAATCCTCGACGCCCTGGCTTCCATCGGCGAGCTGCAGGTGGTGCGCGGAAACAACGATCTGGCGGCGGAGTGGGCAGGGCACCTTGCCGATTGCCTGCAATTCGACCTGAGGGGATGGCAGGTGCTGCTGGTCCATGACATCGCGGATGTACCGGCGTCGCTCGACCCGGGCGTGAGGCTGGTGATCACCGGCCATTCCCATAAACCGCTGATCGAATGGCGTGGCGAGCGGCTCTATCTCAACCCGGGCAGCGCCGGCCGGCGCCGGTTCAAGTTGCCGGTGACGCTGGCGCTGCTCGAAGTGAGTGAACAGGCGATCGAGCCGCGGATCGTGCCACTGCTCCCGTGACGGGCATGGCCTACCTGCTGCTCGCTTGAAAAGCTGTACAAATCTAATTTTTTGTACAATTATCGGGCTTCTTTAATGCACCGGTAACGCCCTCATGTCCCGGTCGTTTGTGCTCAGCAAAAGCGTGCTCGCCATCGTGGTCTGCCTGACTACGTTTTATGGCTCTCAGGCCTTGTCGGACTGGCGCGGCGTATTGTCAGGCACGCGCCTGGTCGGGCAAGCCGATTTCGACTGGTATGGGTTCGACCTCTATCAGGCCAGGTTCTGGAGTGCGGCCGCTGCGCCAAGCCTGGAAACGGCGTTTGCCCTGGAACTCAATTACCGACGCGCCATCGACAAAGAATCTTTGGTCGAAACGAGCCTGAAGGAAATGCAGCGCCTCAACGGTGCGCCCCTGGACGCCAAGCGCCGGGACGAATGGGCCGCTCTTATGCGCCGCGCCTTTATTGATGTGAAGCCTGGAAGTCGTATCACTGGCCTGTACCTGCCGGGGCAGGGCTGTCGTTTCTATGTGGGTGAAAAACTGTCTCTGGCGGTGACGGACCCGCTATTCGCCCGGGCATTCTTTGCTATCTGGCTCGATCCTCGAACTCGAGAGCCTGACCTTCGAAATCAATTACTTGGAATCCAAACCTCAAGTGAAGGGAGAAATAATCAGTGAGGCATTTCTTGATGGCGTTGCTGCTGATACTGGGCCTGACCAGTTGCGGGAATGTGAATGTCGAACGTTATGCCGACCAGCAACCCCGACTGGATCTGGAGCGCTTTTTCAGCCAACCCGTCAAGGCCTGGGGGATCTATCAGAAGCGTTCGGGTGAAGTGATCAAGCGCTTTGAAGTGGACATTTCCAGCCGTCACGAGGGAGAGCACCTGATCCTCGATGAGCGCTTTCTCTATAGCGACGGCAGCCGTCAGCGACGGGTCTGGACGCTGACTCCCGAGGGTCCCGGCCTGTGGCGTGGTCGCGCTGACGATGTGATCGGCCTGGCGCGAGGAGAAGTGGCCGGCAATGCCCTGCGCTGGCGTTATCGGTTGAACCTGCCGGTGGATGGTTCGACCTACGAGGTGGAGTTTGATGACTGGATGTACCTGATGGATGAGGACACGCTGATCAATCGCTCCAGCATGAGCAAGCTGGGTGTCGAATTGGGGCAGGTGACCCTGTTTTTCCGTCGCCAGGCCGCGAGCGCGCCATGAACTTGCAGGCGCTTACGGAGTTGGCCATCGACGGGCGGATCCATGAACTGGAGTTGTTGTCGCTGGAGGGTGGCATCTACGTATTGCGCGCCCGACTGGACGGCGGCCTGCGTACGTTGCTCGATGAGTCTGGAAAGACTTTGCCTATACGTTCCACCACCCATTTGCGTGAGCTGCTGCGTTTCGTCCCGCGGCTGCCCTGCACGCTGGTGCAGCAGGTTGTCCATGATGAGATGTGCGGCCAGCGCGAGGGGCCGATCGAGCCGTTGCGCGTGCCGCTTTTCCTCGACGAACCCTGGTAGCGATTGCGTCCTGCGGTCAGTTGGGTTTGGCCAGGCGCAGCGCCAGGGGCATCCATAAAGCCCAAATCGGGGCGAGGATCAGCGCAGTGCCCACGACCCCGAGTGGCAAGGCGACACCCGCCAGTGGCGCCCCCACGCAATAGGCCAGCGGACCACCGACCAAGCCCAGCAATACACCACGCGATACCGGCTGCCTGGCCCAGGCCAGGCTATGACGCAGGCCTGTGGCAAACACCAGCCAGAGCAGCGCCAGCCAGAGCGGCAACGGGGTTTGCTTGAATATGAACACGCCCTGAGTACCCAGGCTCCAGTCCAGCAGCATGCCACTGAGCCCGACGCGCATCACCGCCAACAGCTCTGCCCGGGGCGCGGGACACAGCCACAAGTGGCCCAGCAATCCGATGACCACCAACGACAGCCACCATGGATCCTGTGCCCCGAGCACACAGCCCCACCAACCCAGTTGCAGCCAGACGGCGTTGGCGATCAGACCGGTGCGGCTCATCACGGCGCCTGGTGTTCCAGCAGGGCCGGACGACGGGCTCCGGGCGCGGCGAAGAGCAGTTGGGCAACGCCGATGGCGCGTTCGAGGAAGCCACCTTCGCAGTAACACAGGTAGAACTCCCAGAGGCGCTGGAAGGTTTCGTCGTAGCCCAACTGCGCCAACGCCTGGTGCGATTGGCGAAAGTTGTCGTGCCAGTGCCGCAGTGTACGGGCGTAGTGCGCGCCGAAATCCTCGAGGTGCAGGAGGTTGAGCGGCGTCTGGGTGCTGGCCGTCTTCAGCAGGATCGACAAGGACGGTAACGCGCCACCGGGAAAAACATGGCGCTGGATAAAGTCCACGGAGCGTCTGGCCTGCTCATAACGCTGGTCGCGAATGGTGATCGATTGCAGCAGCATCAGCCCGTCGTCCTTGAGCAGCGCGGCGCAGCGCCGGAAGTACTCGGGCAGATAGCGATGCCCGACGGCTTCGATCATTTCGATGGAGACCAGTTTGTCATAGCGCCCTTGCAAGTCGCGGTAGTCCTTGCGCAACACGTGAACCTGCTGGGCCAGGCCGAGCTCCTCGACACGTCGACAGGTGTGGGTGTATTGCTCCAGGGACAGCGTGGTCGTGGTGACCTTGCAGCCATAATGACTGGCTGCGTAGATGGCGAGGCTGCCCCAGCCGGTGCCGATTTCCAGCAAATGGTCACCGGGACGCAGGTCGAGCTTGCGGCAGATACGGGCGAGCTTGTTGAGCTGGGCCTCTTCCAGGCTTTGTTCGGGGCTTTCGAACAGGGCGGCTGAATACATCATGGTAGGGTCGAGCAGTCGCTCGAACAGACCATTGCCCAAGTCGTAATGTGCCATGATATTGCGCCGCGAGCCTCGCCGACTGTTGCGGTTCAGCCAGTGCAGCCAGCGCAACAGCGGGCGGCCGATGCGGGCCAGGCCGCTGTCCATGGCATCGAGCACATCCAGGTTGGCAACGAACAGGCGTGTGACCGCCGTCAGGTCGCCGCTGCGCCAGTAGCCGTGGACATAAGCCTCGCCGGCGCCGATGGAACCGTTGCCGGCAACCATGCCCCAGACAGCGTCGTCGAGGATTTCTACCTCTGCCTGCAAGGGGCTGGCCAGGTCGCCGAAGCTCAATGGCTCGCCATTCAATAGCAGCCGCAGGTGGCCGTGACGCAGACGGCGTAACTGACCCAGCACGGCTTGTTTGAAAAAGCCCCCGTTAAAGAGGCTGTAACTACCAGCCTTGGTAGCGCTCAGGGTCGGTTCGGGCATGATTGGGGTCCTTGTGGGCGGGTTGACCCAGGCTCAGGCCGTCTTCGCTGGCCTGGTGGGCGTAGAGGGGCGTGCGTTTGAAAAGCAGGCGCAGGGCCTGCCAATAGATGGCGCTTACGGTACGCAGGCTCATCCAGGGGAAAGCCAGGACATGTCGGCGCAGCGAAGAGGCGTCGAGGGGTTGGCGCTTGAGTGCCAGGTCGGCCTGGAACACCTTGTGGCCGTCGCGCCAGTTCTCCATGCGTATGCGGATGTGCGTGTCCTGGATCAGGAATGCCATGTGGTAGTCCATCTCCCGGGGCAGGAACGGTGATACGTGAAACGCCTTGGCCACGTTGAAGGCACAGGACTCGCCGGGCGGTACCGGCAATACATAGTGATGGCGCTCGCGCCACGGCGTGTTGCGCACTTCACACAGGATCGCCGCCAGGCGCCCGTTGGTTTCATGGCAGAAATAGAAGCTCACCGGGTTGAACGAGAGCCCCCAGCTGCGCGGTTGAGTCAGCAGGTGAATCGCCCCTTGAGGCGCGGCTCCCAGGGCTTCGTCGAGGATCTGGCGCACGGCATCGACCAAGGGAACCCCAAGGTGGGTGCGCGATGGCAGGTAATCGCGTTCGCGCCAGCACAGGGGGGCCCAGGCCCAGGGGCGCAGCAGACGCGACAACCCCAGCAGGTGTTCCTGTTCGGCGAGGTCCACGTAAAGCATGCCGATCGGATAGCGGAATGCGTGAGGGCGCGGCGTATGGCGCCGATGATCGATCCAGCCGCGACACACGCTGCTGTTCAAAGCTGTTCTCCGAAATGCTTCGCCACGTGGAGCGCACTGACCACGCCATCCTCATGGAAGCCGTTGCCCCAGTAGGCCCCACAGAAATAGCTGTGCTGATGCCCTTGCAGATCACTTTGGCGGGCCTGGGCGGCAATGGCGGCGAGGCTGTACTGAGGGTGTGCATAATCGAAGCGCGCAAGGACCTTGGCCGGGTCGACCGCATCGCCCAGGTTGAGGCTTACGCAGAAGGTCACCGGGGCGTCCAGGCCCTGGAGCAGGTTCATGTTGTAGGTCACCGCGGCAGGTGCTTGCGCCGGGCCGCCGAGGCGGTAGTTCCAGCTTGCCCAGGCCTGGGGACGCTGGGGCAACAGGCGGGTGTCGGTGTGCAGCAGCACTTCATTGCTGGCGTAGGCCAGGGCGCCGAGTACTTCACGCTCAGCCGTGCTGGGCGTATCGAGCAGGGCGAGGGCCTGGTCGCTGTGACAGGCGAACACCACTTTGTCGAAATGCTCGGTGCCAGCGGTGCTGGTCACGCTGACGCCAGTGGCATTGCGGCTCACTTGCTGCACGGCGCAGTCGAGCCGGACCTGTTGGCGAAAAGAGGCGCACAAAGGGTCGATGTAGCCCCGTGAACCGCCAGCGATCACGCGCCATTGGGGGCGTCGATTGACGGACAGGAGGCCATGGTTGTGGCAGAAGCGCACGAAGAACTCGAGCGGGAACTCCAGCATCCCGGCCGGAGACATCGACCAGATCGCCGCGCCCATGGGAACGATGTAGTGATCAATGAAGCGCTGGCTATACCCGTGGCTGTGCAGGTAGTCGCCGAGCCGGGTGCTGCGGTCGATGCGCTGTGCCCTCAGGTCGGTGGTGGCCTGCCGATTGAACCTGAGTATGTCCCACAGCATCCTCCAGAACGCGGGCGAAAATAGATTGCGACGCCGGGCGAACAGGCTACGCAGTGTGTGGCCCTTATACTCCTGGCCGGTGGCCGGATCATGCACCGAGAAGCTCATTTCGGTGGGGCGGGACGCGACGCCCAACTGGTCCAGCAGACGGATGAAATTGGGGTAGGTCCAGTCGTTGTACACAATGAAGCCCGTGTCTACGCCATAGCGCTGCCCCAGCCAATCGACATCCACGGTGTGGGTGTGGCCACCGATCCTGTCGTCGGCCTCGAACAGGGTGATCGTGTGTCTGCGGGCCAACAGGTAGGCACAGGTCAGTCCGGAAATACCGCTGCCGATGATCGCGATGCGCATGTTTCAAGGTTCCTTGGAAGGGCGTGCCAGGCGTTGGCCAAGGGCCAGCTGCCAGCGGGCGGGCAAATGTCCGAGCAGGCGCAGGATCAGCGTGAAGAACCCTGGAAACGAAATCCCCATCGGCCGCGCCGGCAGGCGTCGCGCGATATGGCGGGCGGCTCGTTGCGCCGACCAGCGCATGGGCATGGGAAAGTCGTTGCGTCGGGTCAGTGGCGTGTCGACGAAGCCCGGACTGACCAGCGTGACATCGATGCCCTCGGCGGCCAGGTCGATGCGCAAGGATTCGATCAGATAACGCAACGCGGCTTTGGACGCACCGTAGGCGCCGGCGCGAGGCAGGGCCAGCCAGGTGACCGCACTGCTCACCGCCACCAGATGCGGACGCTGGCCCCGGCGCAGCAAGGGCAAGGCGGCCTCCAGGCAATGGCAAGTGCCCAGGAGGTTGGTGTTGATGAGCCGTTCCACCAGGCGGGTGTCGAAGTGGCCTGGCTCCAGGTATTCGCAGGTGCCGGCATTGAGGATTACCAGGTCGAGCGCCCCCCAATGAAGGTCGATCTGCTGGCAGATCGTGGCGACCTGGTGCGGATCGGTCAGGTCGCCCGGCAGCACCAATATCTGGTCTTGATAGCGTGTGGCTAACGTTTCCAGGGGCTGGGTCCGGCGCGCACTCACGGCCAGGTGATGCCCCTGTTCCAGAAGGACGGCGGCCAATGCCGCGCCAATGCCACTGCTGGCGCCGGTCAGCCAGACGCGGCTCATGCCAACCTCCGCTTGAGCCAGCGAATCACCGATCCAAACAGTGGCAGGTGTTCGTAGAGCAGGGCGCCTGCGTCGAAGAAGTCTTGATGAAAGTAGACGCGGTCATTCCAACGCAGATGACTGCAACCTTGCAGCGCGATGGGCGCTCCTTGCGCCAGGCGAGGATGACTGAAATGCAGGGTCCAGCGCAGATAGCCTTCTGCGGGACCGACTTCATCGAAGGCGTGGAAGTCATAGCGTAGGTGGCTGACGTTTGCGTACAACTGTGCAAAGTAAGTGCGCAAGGCCGGCAGGCCTTCGATCCGGTGCAGAGGGTCTTGGAACTGGATGTCTGGGCTGTAGAGCTCATCGAGCTCAGCCAGGCGACTGGCGTCCAGCTCGGCGAAGGCGTGGGCGAAACGCTGGAGGTAGACGGACATGCAGAGGCTCCGATTGTTGTACAGAATATAATCTCTGTACAAGTTTTCAGAAGCCTACTGCACGTCATGTACAAGTTAAAGCATTTTGTACAAGTATTTTTTGCCCTTTGTACAAGTCCAAGCGAAGCGCGGGGGTTGGACGCTGGGCATCAGGCCCCGGTCAAGGTCGGATAGTCCGTATAACCGCGCTCGTCGCCCTGGTAGAACGTCGAGGGGTCAGGGATGTTCAGCGCCTGGCCTCGTTTGAAACGTTCCACCAGGTCCGGGTTCGCCAGAAACGGCGTGCCGAACGCCACCAGGTCTGCTTCACCGCAGCCGATGGCCGTGGCTGCGCGTTCAGCACTGTAGCCGCCATTGGCGATGTACGGTCCACCGAAGCGGCGCTTGAGTTCCCGGAAGTCGAACGGCCCTTCGCCCAGTTCCACGATATGCAGGTAAGCCAGGCCATAGCGGCTGAGCATTCTGGCGGTGTAGTCGAAGGTCGCTTGCGGGTTGCTGTCGCTCATCGAGAAGTAGCTGAAGGTTGGCGACAGTCGGACGCCGACACGGCTGGGACCGAAGACTTCGATCACCGACTCGACCACCTCCTTGAGGAAACGGGCACGGTTCTCGATCGAGCCGCCGTAGGCATCGGTCCGCTGGTTGGTGCCGTCACGCAGGAACTGGTCGATCAGGTAACCATTGGCGCCGTGGATCTCCACGCCGTCGAAGCCGGCCAGCTTCGCGTTGACGGCAGCCTGGCGGAAGTCGGCGACCACACCGGGGATTTCATCGAGCTCCAGGGCCCGTGGCAGTTCATAGGGCTTGAGGCCTTCGGGGGTGTAGATCTCGCCATCGGCCTTGATTGCCGAGGGGGCTACGGGTTGGGCACCGTTGACCTGCACCAACGGATGGGAAAGACGGCCTACGTGCCAGAGCTGCAAGAAGATCTGCCCGCCCTTGGCATGGACCGCGTCGGTCACCTGTTTCCAGCCGATGATTTGCTCAGGGGTAAAGATCCCTGGCGTTCTCAGGTAACCCTTGCCCTGGGCTGACACCTGGGAGCCTTCGCTGATGATCAGGCCGGCGCTGGCGCGTTGGCTGTAGTACTCGGCCATCAAGGGCGTGGCGACATCGCCAGCGCCTGCGCGGCTGCGGGTCATTGGCGCCATGATCATGCGGTTGTTCAGGGACAGCTTGCCGACTTGAGTGCGGGACAACAGAAGATCGAGACCGATGGCAGTCATGATTCACCTCTAAGGGATCGGGTATGAATTAGGGAGTGAGTCGAGGGTCGGTCAGGCCAACCGACCCTCTTGTTGCAAAAGGGCGCCGATGCGCTGGATTTCTTTCTCGCCTTTTTCCAGGGCGGCTTCGCTGGTGTGCACCGAGTAGTAGCCCATCACCAGGTCATGGGGATGCTTGACCGCCGAACCGAGCACGAAGGAGGTCGCGCCCCGGGCAACGATGTCGATGGCCTCGTCGGACGCTTCGAATACCACCATTTCTCCGGCATTGACGTTGCCGCCAGCATCGAGACTGCCGTCGTTGACCGCCAGCCAGGCGACGGTGTGCCCGGCCGGTGGCGTATAGCGCCAGTGCTCGTTGTCCTGCAACTGCACGGCGAGATAATTCATGCCTGCTGGCGCCGCGACACTGCTGCGGACGGTGCCGTATTGGCCGAGCAACACCAGCGCCGGACCTTCACGGGGGATCTCGGAGGGCGCCAGGTAGACACTAAGGGCCGGGGCATTTTCTTCTGCCGCCGGCAGCGCAACCCAGAGCTGGAAGCCTTGGATCGGTGCACCTGCGACGGGGCGGGCGGTGTGCCATACGCCGTTACCGGCTTGCATCCACTCCATGCCGCCGCTGGGCAGCGTGCCGGACTGGCCCGTGGTGTCTTCGTAGATCACCTGGCCCTCGATCATGTAGGTCAGCGTGGCGATACCGGAATGAGGGTGCATACCGAAACCTCTTTGCATGGCATCGGCGTTGAAGGCGAAGTGATCGAGAAATACGAATGGCTTGCAGAGCTGGCCCAGGTCACCGGGACTCATGAGTCGGGTGATCGGCCCATGGCTGTTGCCGGAGGTGCGATGGACGATGGCGCGGGGCGGTGCTGCGACGATGCTGTGCATGGGTGCCTCCAAGTCTTGGGCGTTGGGCCTCGATGCGAGAAGGATAAGTGCCTGCCAATAGATTGATTAGTCGATACAATCGGATTGAACTCATCCATAAAACGAAGGAATGTCGGCGCCATGCTCGATCTCAACGATGTTGCGCTGTTCGTTCAGGTGGTCCGCAGCGGCAGCTTCGCCGAAGCCGCCAGACGCTTGGGCATGCCTTCCAATACTGTCAGTCGACGGGTTCAGCAGTTGGAGGCGCAGCTTGAATCGCGACTTCTGCAGCGCTCGACCCGCAAACTCACGCTGACTCAGGCGGGCCAGGGGTTTTATGAGCGTTGCGTGGATGCGGTGGACGGCCTGATGGATGCCGGACAGGAACTGATGATGGGCAGCGAGGAACCCAGCGGCCTGGTGCGCATCGCGGCGATGGCGGATTTTTTCGATTTTTTTCCGATGGAATGGGTGGCCGACTTTTTAGCCGCGCATCCGCGAGTGCAACTTGATTTTGTGCTCAGCGACGCCCGGGTCGATCTGATTGCCGACCGCATTGACGTTGCCTTTCGCGGCGGTCCCTTGCAGGACTCGGGGTATGTCGGTCGCCAACTGCTCAAGAACGACGGTGACGGCATGGTCGCCAGCCCCGCGTACATTGCCGCGCGCGGCGCACCGCTTTCGTTGCAGGATCTGGCTCACCACGACGGCGTGAGTTTCGCTCATCCCGGCGGCATGACCCATTGGCGATTCGTTGGCCCGGACGGCATCGAGGAACAGGTGCAGATCGCCAGCCGATTCCACGCCAACACCGCCCAGGCGTTGCGCAGGGCGACCGTCGCCGGCCTGGGCATCGCCGTGTTGCCGGGGGCGCTGAGCAGCCTCGACCTGGAAGCCGGAAGGCTGGTGCGTGTGCTGCCACAATACCAACGCATCGGCTTCGGCCTGAATGTGCTCTATCCGAGCCGGCGGCAGTTGCCGCTGGCGGTTTCGGCATTCATCGGGTTAGTGATGGAGAAGCTTGAGCTCAAGGCGTTTCCGGCGCGGATGACGTAGGCGCAGTCGATCGTTCCCATGCTCCTGTGGGAGCGAGCTTGCTCGCGAAAGCGGTGGGTCAGCTTGCATCAATATTGATTGTTCCGCCGTCATCGCGAGCAGGCTCGCTCCCACAATGGTTCTGCGCCGAATGCAGTGCTCACCACACCCCAGCTCCTGAGTGGGAACGATCCTCGAGCAATAGCCCATTTTTTTCCTTCCCAGCAACGACAAAAACCCTCGTTTCGCAAATCTTCCCCCGCCAACACAATCGCCTCGACATCTGATCTCGATAGCTGCAAGCGCAGAACAACAAAAAATCAGACCCCGAGGCGGCGCTATGCCGGCCTGAACCAAACCTACTGCCGGAAGTGCACAGACATGCCCGTTGAAACCCTACGCATCGATACGCTTGTTATAGGCGCCGGCCAGGCCGGCATAGCCATGAGTGAGCACTTGAGCCGGCAAGGCGTGCCGCATCTCGTGGTGGAGCGAAGCCGCATTGCCGAAGCCTGGCGCACATCACGTTGGGATTCGCTGGTGGCCAACGGGCCAGCCTGGCATGACCGTTTTCCGGGGTTGGAATTCGAGGGGCTCGGTCCTGATGATTTCGCCACAAAGGACCAGGTGGCCGATTATTTCGAAGCCTATGCCAGCAAGTTCAACGCGCCGATCCGTACCGGCGTGGACGTCCGGAAAGTCGAGCGCAATGTCGGCCGTCCGGGTTTCACTGTTGAAACCTCTGAAGGCCTGATCGAGGCGATCCATGTGGTTGTCGCCACCGGGCCCTTCCAGCGGCCGGTGATTCCACCGATTGCGCCGGATATGGCGACGGTTACCCAGTTGCACTCGGCCCAGTACCGCAATCCCCGGCAGTTGCCCGAGGGGGCGGTGTTGGTAGTGGGTGCCGGGTCGTCGGGGGTGCAGATCGCCGATGAGCTGCAGCGCGCCGGCAAGCAGGTCTATCTCTCGGTGGGGGCCCACGACCGTCCACCCCGGGCCTATCGCAACCGCGATTTCTGCTGGTGGCTGGGCGTGCTGGGCGAGTGGGATGCGGAGGCGGTCAAGCCGGGCAAAGAGCACGTCACCATCGCAGTGAGTGGTGCCCGTGGCGGCCATACCGTGGATTTTCGCCGGCTGGCCCACGAGGGCATCACCCTGGTGGGACTGACGAAATCGTTCAATGGCAGCGTGGTGACCTTTGAGCCGAATCTTGCCGAAAACATTGCGCGTGGCGATGAAAACTACCTGGCGCTGCTCGATGCCGCCGACGCCTACATAGCCCGCAACGGCCTGGACCTGCCGCTCGAACCGGAAGCTCGTCACCGGCTGCCTGATCCGCACTGCCTGACCCAGCCGATCCTGGCGCTGGATCTGGTCGCCGCCGGTGTGACCAGTGTCATCTGGGCCACCGGCTACTCGGTGGATTACAGCTGGCTGAAGGTCGACGCCTTCGGCGCCAATGGCAAGCCTCGGCACCAGCGTGGTGTTTCCAGTGAACCGGGCCTGTACTTCGTCGGCTTGCCCTGGCTGTCACGACGAGGCTCGGCGTTCATCTGGGGTGTCTGGCATGACGCCCGGCATATTGCCGACCACATCGTGAAACAACGCATTTACCTCGCCTATCAAGATGCTGCCCAGCGCCAGGCCCCGGCACTGGCCAGCGATTCACAACGTTCGAGAACCAGTCTCACGGGAGTTCGTTGATGCCTACTCACACGCGTATTCGCATGTTCAATACCAAGGACACCTACCCGAACCAGACGCTGGACAACGACCTGTGCCAGGCCGTGCGTGCCGGCAACACCGTTTACGTGCGCGGCCAGGTCGGCACCGACTTCAACGGTCAACTGGTGGGCCTGGGCGATCCTCGCGCCCAGGCCGAACAGGCCATGCGCAACGTCAAGCAATTGCTGGAGGAGGCCGGCAGCGACCTGAGTCACATCGTCAAGACCACGACCTACCTGATCGACCCGCGCTATCGCGAGCCGGTGTACCAGGAGGTCGGCAAGTGGCTCAAGGGTGTGTTTCCGATCTCCACCGGCCTGGTGGTCAGTGCCTTGGGCCAGCCGCAGTGGCTGATGGAAATCGACGTGATCGCGGTGATCCCTGAATAAGGAACGGAACATGACCTTTTCCATCGTTGGACGCTGTGCCGAAACCGGCCAGTTGGGCATCGCCATCAGCTCCTCGAGCATTGCCGTCGGTGCCCGTTGCCCCTGGCTGCGCGCGGGCGTCGGCGCGGTGTCGAGCCAGAACATTACCCTGCCGGCCCTGGGCCCGCAGGTTCTCGATGAATTGGCCGGCGGCCTGGCGGCGCAAGCGGCGCTGGAGCGGACCCTGGCGCGCAATGGCTACAGCCACTACCGGCAGGTGGCGGTGATCGATGCCGAGGGCCGCACGGCGATTTTCAGCGGCGAGCATACCTTGGGCACCCACAACGCCGTGGCCGGTGAGCAATGCGTGGCGGCTGGGAATCTGTTGGCCAACGGTGCAGTGATTGAGGCGATGGTCGCGGCCTTCGAGCATAGCGGCGGCTGCCTTGCAGCACGCTTGGTGAGCGCGTTGCAGGCCGGGCAAGCGGCAGGCGGGGAGGCCGGGGCGGTGCATTCGGCGGCGTTGTCGGTGGTCGATGACCTGACCTGGCCCATCGTCGATCTGCGGGTGGATTGGGCCGAGGGAAATCCCATCGGCGAGCTGGAAAAACTCTGGCTCGCCTATCAACCGCAATTACAGGATTACCTGACCCGTGCGCTCAACCCGACCTTGGCGCCGAGTTATGGAGTGCCGGGTGATGAGTGAGCTGCGCAGCCGCGCCCTGCTTGCCGAGTTGGTGGGTTTTGCCACGGTCAGCCGCGATTCGAACCTGGCCTTGATCGAGTTCGTGCGCGACTACTTGCAAGGGCTGGGCGTGAACAGCGAGCTGATTTACAACGCCGAGCGAACCAAGGCCAACCTGCTGGCGAGCATTGGCCCGGCGGTGCCCGGTGGCGTGGTGTTGTCCGGGCACACCGATGTGGTGCCGGTGGACGGGCAGGCCTGGACGGTCGAGCCGTTCTGTCTGAGCGAGGCGGACGGCAAGCTGTTCGGGCGCGGCACGGCGGACATGAAGGGTTACCTGGCGTCAGTGCTGGCAGCGGTGCCGACGTTCCTTGCCAGCCCGCTTCGCCGGCCCGTGCACCTGGCGTTTTCCTATGACGAGGAGGTCGGTTGCCTGGGCGTTCACAGCTTGCTGGAGGTGCTGGTTCGGCGGATTGCACAACCGGCCCTGTGCCTGATTGGCGAACCCACCCAGCTGCGACCGGTGCTGGGGCACAAAGGCAAGCTGGCGATGCGTTGTCATGTGCGAGGGGCGGCCTGCCATTCGGCCTATGCCCCTTATGGGGTCAACGCCATCGAACAGGCGGCGCGCCTGATCGGGCGGTTGGGCGAGATCGGCGCGCAGTTGGCCGAACCCTCACGGCACGACCCGCGTTTCGACCCGGCGTTCTCCACAGTGCAGGTCGGGGTGGTCCACGGTGGCACGGCGCTGAACATCGTTGCGGCGGACTGTCGGTTCGATTTCGAAGTGCGCGCCTTGCCGGATTTCGATCCCCTCGTGGTGGCTGAGCAATTGCAAGGTTATGCCGAGCAGACCCTGTTGCCGGCCATGCAGGCGGTGGCGGGGGATACAGCGATCCGCTTCGAACCGTTGTCGGCCTACCCGGGTCTCGCCACTTCGCCCGACAGTGCGGCTGCCCGACTGGTTGCTCGGCTGTGCGGCAGCGACGCTTTCAGCACCGTCGCCTTTGGCACCGAAGGTGGCCTGTTCCATCAGGCCGGTGTGCCGGCAGTGGTCTGTGGCCCCGGCAGCATGGACCAGGGGCACAAGCCCGACGAATACGTGAGCGTTGAACAAATGGCCGCCTGCGACTGCTTGATGGATCGGCTGGCGAGCTATCTCTGTGAACCCAATGATTGCTGACCGCAAGGTGCCTGAGGAGGACGATTTCAATGGAAGGAGATTCCTCGCGGTCAGCCAGGCGACACCCATGAACAGGCCGACAAGAGCCTTTGCTGTAGACCTTGCCGCCCGTATTTACGGTCACTTTTGAGTCCCGTCACCGGCTCGTGCGGGCGAGCCGGTATTTTCGAGGAACCGCTTCATGTCCAGATCCTTGCGTTGCAATATTGCGTGTGCCCTGGCGTTACTGAGTACCAGTGTCCTGGCCGCGCCACAGAGCCTGACCGTGATCTCCTTCGGCGGCGCCACCAAGCAGGCCCAGGACAAGGCCTACTTCCAACCTTTCAATGCCAGCGGCGCGGGAAACATCGTGGCCGGCGAATACAACGGCGAACTGTCGAAGATCAAGGCCATGGTCGCGGCGGGTCACACCAGTTGGGACGTGGTCGAAGTTGAAAGCCCCGAGTTGCTGCGAGGCTGTGAGGAAGGCCTGTTCGAGAAACTCGACTTGGCAGGCCTGGGCGACCCGGCGAACTATGTGCCGGGAACGCTCAATGAATGTGGGGTCGCCACCTACGTCTGGTCGATGGTCCTGGCTTATGACCAGAGCAAGCTCGCCAAGGCACCCAAGTCCTGGGCGGATTTCTGGAACGTTGCCGAGTACCCGGGCAAGCGTGGCCTGCGCAAGGGGGCCAAGTACACCTTGGAAATCGCCTTGCTGGCCGACGGGGTCAAGGCGCAGGACCTGTACAAGGTGCTGAACACCCCGGAGGGCGTGTCCCGGGCATTCGCCAAGCTCGACCAGATCAAGCCGAACATCCAATGGTGGGAAGCCGGCGCGCAACCGGCGCAATGGCTGGTGGCGGGGGATGTAGCGATGAGCGCGGCCTACAACGGGCGCATTGCGTCGGCGCAGAAAGAAGGCATGAAGCTGAGCATCGTCTGGCCGCAGAGCCTCTACGACCCGGAGTACTGGGCCGTGGTCAAGGGCACGCCGAACAAGGCCCTGGCCGAGCAGTTCATTGCCTTTGCCAGCCAGCCGCAGACCCAGAAGGTGTTTTCGGAAAACATTCCTTATGGGCCGGTGCACCGCAAGACACTGGCGCTGTTGCCGACGGCGGTACAGGAACAGTTGCCCACCGCCGAGGCCAACCTGGCTGAAGCCCAAGCCGTGGACGCGGAGTTCTGGGTCGACCATGGCGAGGAACTGGAACAACGCTTTAACGCTTGGGCGGCTCGCTAGGCATAGCACCTGTGGCGAGGGGATTTATCCCCGTGGGCTGCGCAGCAGCCCCAATGCAGCAGACCCCATTCACCTGATAGCTTGGATGTTAGGTTTTGGGGGCGCTGCGCACCCCAGCGGGGATAAATCCCCTCGCCACACAAGCAGTGTTGCGCTTCATGTCCCTTGGTTCAAGGCAGCCATTGCTTGAACTGCTCCTTGCAGTAGTCGACAAACAACTGCGCCGGCTTGGTAAGGTGCGCACGCTTGAGCCAACCGGCCACCAACGCCGACCCCGTCACGTCCTCGGCGATGTCGACGCACACCACGTGTTGCCCATCGTAGGTGCAGGCGGACTGCGGCCGGGTCACCAGTACGGCAAAACCAAAGGACTGGCCGACCATGCCCCGCACCATCTCGATGGACGGCGAGCTGAAGACAATGTTGGGCGTCAGGCCCAGTTCCTCGAAGATGCTCACGAAATAGGTGCGACTGGGTTGTACGTCCAGCAGGATCATCGGTTCCAGCGCCAGGTCGCGCAGCGACACCTGGGCCTGATCGGCGAAGCGATGCCCCGCTGGCAATAATGCGTAGGGGCGCTGCGGTGCCGTCAGGGCTTCAGTCTCGATGGTGCTGTCGAGGTCATGTTCATAGAAAATCGCCAGGTCGAAACGCCCCCCCGTGAGGCCCTGTACCAGCTCCTGTTGCTCGCCATCCTGCACGCGGATCTCCACCCCCGGGAAACGCTCGCGAAAGCCGGCGATCAGCCGCGGCAGGTAGAGCGGGGCGACGGTTTCGAAGCAGCCGATGTCGATTTGTCCGCTGACCACATCGTTATCGGCCAGCGCGTTCTGCTCGAACTCCCGGGCCATGCGCAACAGCTCCTGGGCCTTGCGGTAGAAGCGCGCGCCGCCGGGGGTCAACGACACCCCCTGGGCGTGATGCCGAATGAGCAATTGCACCCCGAAACTGTCTTCCAACCCTTTGATGGCAGTGGCGATAGACGGCTGGGCGATGTACAGCTTGCGGGACGCTTCAGCGACGCTGCCACACTCGACGGTGGTGACGAAATACTTCAGCTGACGCAAGGAATAGGACGCCACGGCACACCTCGATCCGGATGATTTCTGCCTACCTTACCTTGTGCGCAGGGAGCAAGGTGCGGGCATTGATACGGATTTTGCTGGGCATTGACGATATTCAGGCTGGCTTGGGGCGAGCATCGTTGGCAGGCGTCCGGGAAAGACCGGCGCAGAAAGGAGGGACTGGCCGGGTTGGAAACGGGGCCCAGGCCACCGCGATCGACGGGGCTCGACAACCAGGCCTTCGGCACTTTGCGTCGGCAGCTGAATCCGTGCCGATTATCCGTTTTCGGCACAATTGCCCGACCGGCCCACGGGGCGGAATGGAACTTGCCTGACCTTTGACCCGTAAGCCCTGGAATCATCGAAGGTCGGGTCAATGAACAATGACAACATGGCGCAGCCAGCAGTCTCGTCGGACGGGATGCCGATGCTGCCGATCAATCGGTTCCGCACCACGGACATCGACGAGCACGCCCGGAACATGGGTGGTTGGCAGGTTTGCTATGACCAGTTGACCCCCGGGCGTTTCGACGGCGAGTTGATCGAGTTCCGCTCGGACTGGATGCAACTGGTGCGCGACCGCTCTAATCAGGCCCTCACCAAACAAGGCATGGCCTGGGAGGGCGCCATCACATTCAGCGTGCCGCTGAGTGCCGACGGCCCGGTCTTTTGCTCCGGACACCCGATTGTCGAGCCCAGCCTGTTGGTCGCCCGTGGGCATAACCTGCCCGAGCTGCGCACACCCCAGCATCTGGATCTGCTCGGTGTCGCCATCGACGAGCAGGCGTTGGAGCATGTGCTGGATCGACAGGGCAGTCGCTTTCGAATTACCGATCTTCCCAAGTGTTACCGTCTCGGCAACTCGACGCTGCCCGCTGAGCTTGCGGCATTGTTCGATGAGCTTGAAGGTGGCGAGCAGGGGCGTGACTCGTTACTGGGTTACGAGTCGATCCGCCGTGGCCTGCGTGACACGGTGATGCTGCACATACTGGAGCTGGTGGCACCGGATGAGGCGCCACCGCTCAACCCTACGGCGCGCAAGCGCATGGTCGACCGCGCCCGGGAATATGCCTTGACCCATGTCGATGAGCCGCTGTCGATCCTCGACCTGTGCAACCACATCGGTGCCAGCCGGCGAAAACTGCAGTATTGCTTCCAGGAGACGCTGGGCATTAACCCCGTGGCCTATTTGCGGGCGTTGCGCCTCAATGCCGTGCGTCGTGAACTGCGCAGTGGCGGCCACGCTCACGGTGTGCAGGAAGTGGCGGCACGCTGGGGCTTCTGGCATTTGAGCCGGTTCTCCAGCGACTATCGAGTGCTGTTCGGCGAGACACCGTCACAAACCCTGCGTCGCACGCATCTGTGCTGAAAACGGATAACGGCTGACCGGTCGGCTCCCTAGGATGACCCCTACACCACATGGTCGGGAGGGGCATTCGATGAATCAGAAGAATAAAACAAACGTCTTGCGCTGTACTGGGTTAACCCTTGGATTGATCGCTGTCTGTGGCGCTGCCCATGGCACCGAAAACGGCGCACCGACCACGGCGGTCGGGGTCTACGATTTCGGTGCGGGCATGATGCCGCCGGCCACGCCCTTCGGCACCGTCGGCCTGCGCACTGCGTTCTATTCGGCCAACGTGCAGAAGGATCGCCACGGCAAGTCCGTGGACAACAATTTCTCCCTGGATGTCTTGTCCATCGGCGTCGCCTACATGCGCATGACCGATTACACCGTGCTGGGCGCCAAGTATGGCTTCGGCGCAGTCGTGCCGTTTTTCCAGATGGACGCCTCGGTACAGGTGCAGACGCCCATTGGCCCGCTGGACCTGGAGGCCGATCCGTTTCGCATGGCCGACATGCAGGTGCTGCCGGTGATCCTGCAGTGGACCCTTTCGCCGAACCTGTTCGTCAATGCCCAGTTCCAGGTCCAGGCTCCTACCGGCGACTACGACAAGGATCGCTTGATTTCACCGGGTCTCAACCACTGGACCTTCTCGCCGATCCTCAACGCCACGTACATCTCCGACAGCGGCTTCGAGGTGTCTTCCAGTTTTGAAGCCGACATCAACACCCGCAACCACGCCACCGACTACAAGAACGGCGTCGAGTACCGTCACGAATTCGCCGTGGGTCAACACGTCGGGCCGTGGACCGTGGGCGTGGGCGGGTATTACTACCGACAGTTCACCGACGACGATGCGCCGGGCCTGGAAGCGGGCAATCGCGCCCGGGTGTTGGCGGTCGGGCCGGCGGTGAGCTACTTCAAGCCCGGCATGCCCCCGGTGTGGCTGCATGTCTACAAGGAGCTCGATGCGCGCAACCGCGCCGAGGGCTACACCACGGCGCTGCGTATTTCTCACAGTTTCTAAAGGGGCTCGCCATGAACCAATCAAGTTCCGTTTCAACGGCCGGCACCTTGTCGCGCCAGGCCGGTCGAGGCGAAGGGCTGGTGCTGATGCTGGGCAGCAGCCTGACGATCATGGGCTCGGTGATGGTCGCGCCCATTCTGCCCAGGTTGGGCGCCGAGTTCGGCCCCATGGAACCGCGTGCCGATCTGTTGGTGCCGCTGGCGATCACTGGGCCGGCCCTGGCGATTGCCGTGTGCGCGCCATTGGCGGGTTGGTTGGCCGACCGGGTCGGACGCAAGGCGCTGCTGGTCATTGCGACGCTGCTCTACGCCTTGCTCGGCGCGTTGCCGGCGCTGCTCGATAACCTGCCTTCCATTGTCGGGGTGCGGCTGTTGTTCGGTTGCACCGAGGCGGCGGTGATGACCTGCTGCGCAACCTTGATCGCTGACTATTGGCACGGCGAGGAGCGCCTGCGCTACGTCAACCGCCAGGTGGTGACCATCGGCCTGGTGGGCGCGCTGTTCTTCGTGGTGGGCGGAGCGCTCGGCGAGCATTCGTGGCGTGCGCCGTTCCTGTTGTATTTGCTGCCACTGCTGCTGGTGCCAGTGATGATGAAGGTGCTGTGGGAGCCACCCGTGGCGAAGCGGCAGACGGTGGCGCCGCAGGTCGATGAGTCAGGGCCGGCCAAGGTCGCCGTGCTGCAACTGCTGGCCGGCTATTTGATGATTCTGGGGGGCATGGTGCTGACCTTTGTCATGGCCATCCAGGCACCGACATTGTTGGTTGGCCTGGGCATTACTTCGAGCACGATGATCGGCCTGGCGGCGGGACTGAGCCTGTTGGCGACCTTGGGCGGATCGTTGGCGTGGCCGTCGTTGCGCCGTCGCGTTGGCATCGCCGGTTGCAACGCTTTGTTGCTGGGGCTGATGGGGATCGGGCTGTGGCTACTGATGCGCGCGCAAAGCTACAACGCGGTGCTGGTGGCCGTGCTTATCCAGGGCCTGGGTTCCGGGTTGCTGGTGCCTAACGTCATGGCGCCGGTGATGAATGCGTTGACCGCCCGCACCCGAGGTCGCGGCTTGGGCGGGTTCACATCGTGTCTTTACTTCGGCCAGTTCGTCAGCCCGCTGGTGGTGGCCGCCGTAGCCGTCTTCGCCGGTGATCTTCGCCATGCCATCCAGTGGCTGGCGTTCGCCAGTCTTGCCGGGGCGCTGCTTTGGGTGACCGTTGGCCTGCGAACGCGGGGCCACGGCCAGGCGAATAACCTCGAATCACGTCAATCGTCATGAAATAAGGAACCAGAAGCATGGGCATGCAAGACATTCATCACTTGATGGACAACGAAGACGCCACGGCGCTGGCCGAATGGGTCAGGCGTGGCGAGGTCCAGCCCGGCGAACTGCTGGAGGCTGCCATCGAGCGTCTCGAGCGGGTCGAGCCGCAGCTCAATGCGGTGGCCGAGCGCTTGTACGACTCGGCCCGGGAGGCGGCGCGCACGCCACAGGTCGGTCAAGGGGTGCTGGCCGGTGTGCCGACCTTGATCAAAGACTTGTTTTCCCCGGTCCACGGCGCGGCGATGACCAACGGTTCCCGCTCCCTGGGCGATTTTCGTGCGGATTTCGAATCGGAGGTCGTGACACGTCTGCGGCGTGCCGGATGCCAGGTGATGGGCACCAGCACTTCGCCGGAGTTCGGCACGTCGTACTCCACCGAGTCCGCGCGCTTCGGCGCCACCCGCAACCCATGGAGCACCGACCATAGCGCCGGTGGCTCCAGCGGCGGCGCGGCGGCTCTGGTGGCGGCCCGCGTGGTGCCGTTCGCCCACGGCAACGACGGCGGCGGTTCATTGCGCGTGCCGGCGTCTTGCTGTGGTGTGTTCGGGTTCAAGCCCAGCCGTGGCCTGATGCCTTCGGGGCCAGTAGTGGGAGAGGGCTGGGCGGGGATGGGCACGCCCCATGGGATCACCTTGTCGGTGCGCGACAGTGCGGCGTTGCTGGACGCCACCGCCGGGATGGACCTGGGAGCGCCCTATGCCGCGCCGCTCCAGGCGTTGCCGTATGTGATGGCGGTGCAGGCTGATCCCAAGCCGCTGCGCATTGCCCTGGTCGAACAGCTCGGTCCTTGGCCTACCACGCCGCAAAGCCTCCAGGCCGTGGGCGAGGCCGCCCGGCTGTGCGAGGCCCTGGGGCATCGTGTCGAACCGGTGAGCCTGCCGGTGGGGTTGCTGGAGTTTCTCGACCACGTGTTCACCATCATTGGCGCCAGCTCTCGCCACTATGTCGACCTGTTGGGCCAGATGCGTGGATTTGCCGTGCAGGCGGAAGAACTGGAAGTGCGTACCCGGATCATCTTGCGGGACAAGGGCAACGTCAGCGGCGCCCAATATGCCGCGGCGGTGGAATGGATTCATGCCCTCGGTCGACAGTTGGCCGTGTTCATGCAGGATTACGACGTGATCCTGACCCCAGCCCTGACCCGTGAACCGGCGCTGATTGGCGAGCTGGATCTGCAGGATGTGTGCATGAGCCTGGATCAACTGATCGAGCGCTACCACAGCTATTCGCCGTTCACTGCACTGTTCAATGCCAGCGGTCAGCCGGCGATGTCTGTGCCGTTGTCCTGGAGTGCCGATGGGTTGCCGATGGGGGCGCACTTTGCCGGTCGCTTTGGCGAAGAAAACACCTTGCTGGCCCTGGCTGCCCAACTGGAACGCGCCCAACCCTGGCGCGGTCGAGTTCCAGCGGTCAACGCCTGTCGGCGGTGAAACTGTAAGAGCGGGCTTGCTCGCGATGGCGTTGGGTCAGTCGGCATCGTGGTTGGCTGATAGTCCGCTATCGCGAGCAAGCCCGCTCCCACAAGGGGATTTTGGTGGTCGCGGATGTCTGGGACGACCCGGAAAAACCTGTGGGAGCGAGCTTGCTTGCGATAGCGTTGGGTCAGTCGGCATCGTGGTTGGCGGATAGTCCGCTATCGCGAGCAAGCCCGCTCCCACAGGGGGATTTTGGTGGTCGCGGATGTTTGGGACGACCCGGAAAAACTGTGGGAGCGGGCTTGCTTGCGATAGCGTTGGGGCAGTCGGCATCTTGGTTGGCTGGTAGTCCGCTTCCGCGAGCAAGCTTGCTCCCACAAAGGGGATTTTTGCTGGTAGGGCTCTGGGGTTGTCACAGAGCCCTTGAAGGTCAGTAGCGGATCATCACCGACTTCAGTTCGGTGTAGTCATCAATGAATGCACTGCCGAATTCACGGCCTATCCCTGAAGATTTACTGCCGCCAAAAGGCACGGCCGGGTCGAGCAGGGTGTGCATGTTCACCCAGACCGTGCCGGCTTCGATGGCGGGGACCATGCGCAGGGCCTTGCCCAGGTCGTTGGTCCAGAGGCTGGCGCTCAGGCCGTAGGGCGTGTCGTTCATCAGTTCCAGCAATTCTTCCTCAGTGTCGTAAGGGAAGAACGTGGCGATCGGGCCGAAGGTTTCTTCGTTGAGCAGGCTGTCGTCGCGACGATTGGCGAGGATGATGGTCGGCTCGACGTAGCAACCCGGTCCATCGATCAGCTTGCCGCCGTGGACGATGGTGTTGTTCTGCGCACGGGCCTTGGCGAAGAATTCCGCGAGTTTGTGTTGGTGCTGGCGGTTGGTTACCGGGCCGAATTCGGTGCGTTCGTCCAGGGGCGAGCCGATGGTGAGCTTGCCCAAGCGCTGGGCCAGTTTGTCCATGATCGACTCGATCTGCGAGCGGTGGACGAAGAACCGTTCCGCCGCTGCGCAGATTTGTCCCGAATGCAGGAACCCCGCCTCGATGATGCCGTTGACCGCTACCTCGGGGTCGATGTCCCGCAGGAACCCCGCCGCATTCTTCCCGCCCAGTTCCAGGGTAGCCCGGGTCAACCTGGCGCCCATGGCCGCCTGGCCCACCGCCAGGCCGGTGGGCACGGAACCGGTGAATGAGACCTTGTTGGTGCCTGGGTGTTCGATCAGCCCTTTGCCCACCTGTCCGCCGCCGGTCAACACATTCAGGGCACCGGCCGGCAGGCCGGCTTCCATGGCCAGCTCGGCGATGCGCAGAATGGTCAGGGGGGTGAACTCGCTGGGCTTGATGATGACACTGCAACCGGTCACCAGGGCTGAGGCCAGTTTCCAGATGGCGATCATGGTGGAAAAATTCCACGGCACGATACCGACGACCACTCCGACCGGTTCGCGCAAGGTGAATGCGGTGTAGCGTTCGCCAGCGAAGGAGGGCAACGAGGGGGTGATCGTCTCGCCATTGATCTTGGTGGCCCAGCCGGCGTAGTAACGCAGGAAGTGTGCGGCCTGGTCGACTTCGAAGGCCCGGGAGATGTGGATGATCTTTCCCGACTGGCAGGTTTCGATCTGCGCCAGCTCTTCGCGGTTGTGCTCCAACAGGTCCGCCAGCTTGAGCAGCACATGGCCGCGGACCGCCGGCGCGGTTTGAGACCACTGTTTGAAGCCGCGACGAGACGATTCCACCGCCGCATCGATGTCGCTGGGGTTGGCGTCGCTGACCAGGGCGATGACTTGGCCGGTGGCGGGGTTGACGACGTCCAGTGTCTGGCTGCTCTGGCTTTCGACGTAGCCACCGTCGATGAACAGGGCGTGATGTCTGCCAAGGAAGGCGTCGACCTGAGGCAGCAGGGCAATATCGCTCATGAGGGTTTCCTGATCACGAATAGGGAAAGTCTCGAGGGTAATCCCGCCAGAACCGTCCAGCTTGACTGTGCCTGCCGCGCGGTATGTCTGTGGCTGCCAGCCTGGGCGGTTGGCAGCCAGGAGCAAGGCGCCGTGCAGGCAGGGACAAGCCAGCCTGGCCGGTTTGCGATCAGATCCGGGTTTCCACTTGATGGCATAGGGGCGGGCGATGTTTCTCCAGACCAACAAACAGAAACTGGCGTTGACTGCACAGGTGCAACGCGTGCTGACCGGTGAAACGGAGGACATGCCGCAGCTCGACGCGAATCCGCAACTGCGCACCGTCCTTGAACAGCATGCACGGCAGATGGCGAGCGCGACTGCACATGTGCATCAGGTCGAAGCTCAAGTACAGGCGCAAACCCTGCAATGGCAGCACAGCGAGCGTGAGCTACACAGGGTTCGCCAGCAATTGGAGCAAGCCCTTGAGCGCGAGCAGATGCTTGAAGTTCGTCTGGGCGAACACAACCGGCAGCTGCAGCAACAACGCCAGGATGCGCAGATCTGGGAGCTGCTGCAGTCGACCCTGACGGAAGGCTGCTGGGACATCACAGTGGTCGACGGGGATCTCCAGCACTCGGCCAGTGGCATGCGCTTTTCCAGTCAGTTCCGTTCGCTGTTGGGTTATGGCCCCGACGACTTGCCCGATGGCTGGGATGCCCAGGTCGGCATCACCCACCCGGATGACTTGCCCAAGATCATGGCCATTTTCGACCGGGAAATCCTTGGCTCCCAGGGCAGCGGTGAATACGTCTTCGAATACCGGATGCGCCACAAGAGCCGTGATTACATCTGGTGCCGCGAACGTGGTCGGGCGGTACGCGACTCACATGGACAATTGGTCCGGGTCATCGGCGCGGTGCGTGACATCAGCGATGAGCGCTCGGCCCAGTCCACCCATCAGCGCATGCTAGAGCAGAACCAGGTGACCTACGCCCAGATTGCCACGGTGGTGGGGGTGATCAAGGGCATCGCCGACCAGACCAATCTGCTTGCCTTGAACGCCGCGATTGAAGCGGCCCGGGCCGGAGAGGTCGGGCGCGGTTTTTCGGTAGTGGCCGATGAAGTACGCAAGTTGGCGCAAAGCACCCGGCAGGCGACCCATCAGATCCAGACCATGCTGCATCAGCACAAACAGTAAGCCGAGCGGGAGCTGCCGTCGGGGCAGCCCCCGCCACGTTCAGAACGGAACCGCCACCACCACCTGGCTGTAGACGTTGGTGCCGTTGCCGCCGACCTGATTGCCACCGCTGTCCGCATCCTTCTCAGGCTTGTACAGGCCCACCAGCGGCGTGACGATCAGGTGTTCGTTCACCGCCCACTCCACGTACAGGTCCAGCTCCTGCGCGTCGAGGTTCAGCGCGTCACGGGTATGGAGGGTCTGGTAGTCGAAGAACAGTGCACCAAGGGTCACGGTTTCTGCCGGCTTGAGCTTGAGGCCCACGTGCTGGATGGCGGTATTGGTATTGAACGGGCCGGCATAGTTGCCCGCCACTTCCCCCTGGAACCAGGTGCCGTAGCCGCGGTTCTGGCCGTTGAACATCGAGTCCCAGTCCTTGGAGTAACGGCTGTAGCGATAGGTCAGGTCCGGTGTCCAGGGCAGGTCGGCGAAGGTGTAGCCGGCTTCGCCGTACCAGGCCTTCTCCGGGCCCGCGTCCTTGTCCTGCCAGGCGTACTCGAAGGAGAAGTGGGCGTTCTCGATGCCAGCATTCCCGGCGCCGCGCAGGCTGTAGATCTCCATGCCGTCGCGCTGTTTCTGGAAATCACTGGCATAGCGCTCATCGACATCGATGCCATGGATATAGGTCAGCCCCAGGGTGCCAGGTGCGGCGGTGTATTCCAGGGTGCCGGCGGCCATTTCGGTGTTGGCCTGGGCGCGGTTGTCGGACTTGAGCCACATCAGGCTGCCGTGCACGCCTTCCTTGCCGCCCAGGCGCACGACAGCAGTTTCGTCGAAGGCATGCCGGGCCGCCAGGTAGTAGGCGCCGCCACGGTTGAGCTCGCCATCGGCCACGCCTTTGCCCAGGTTCAGGCCATCGTCGTTAATGATGAAACCGTCGCCGATGGTGATCACTTGGCGACCGAAGGACAGGTCGACACCGTCCTTGCCCAGCGCCGGAAACAGGTCCCCCGAACGCCAGCCGGCAAAGGCTTCGTCGAATTTCGTGGTGCGCTCGGAACCGTCGCTCAGGCCGGCTGCATCGCCATCGCCCCAGGTGCCGGAGCTGACCAGGTTGGCCGTCCCGTAGACACTGCCCAGGCTGCCGAGTGTCTGATCGATACTCAGGCCATACTTGATGAAGCCTTCGCGCCAGCTTGAACCACCGGCGGTGCCGTCGTAGTTCTTGCGGCTGTTGAACAGCCCGTAGACCGCCAGGAAGTTGCCGGTGACGGTGGTGTCTTCGTCGGAATAAAGCTCATAAGCCTGGGCCGATGAGTCGGCGACCAGCAGGGCGATGCCCAGGCCGATGGCAGTGCGCAGCAAAGGTGTACGGCGTGTGTGCTCCATGATGGATTCCCCAGCGTGATAGGACAGCAGAGGGCGCATTAAAAGGAGCGGCACACGGGGAAGTCTTTCATCTGCCTGCCATGGAATTGATCCAGGCCGCCAGCGTGGCAGTGCTGGCAGACAGCAACAAAACCGGCGGCAGACACGGGCAAGACGCCCAGGGCGTGGGCAGCGCAGAGTAAGGCTGCACGCAACGCCGTTTCGATCAGGGACCGGTTGGGGAAGGCATGATCGCCGGGTCCTGGACGGCTGTGGCATCCCTACTAAAAATCCGCTTTCGAGGATCTGCACGATGTCGATCAATGACAGGCTCACCGAGCACTTGAACCGGGGTTCGGTGGGGTTTCCCACCGCGTTGGCCAGCACCATTGGCCTGATCATGGCAAGCCCCGTGATTCTCACCGCGACCATGGGTTTTGGCATCGGCGGCAGCGCCTTTGCCGTGGCGATGCTGATCGCCGTGGTGATGATGCTGGCCCAGGCGACGACGTTCGCCGAGGCCGCGTCGATTCTTCCGACCACCGGCTCGGTCTATGACTACATCAACTGTGGCATGGGGCGTTTCTTCGCGATTACTGGCACCTTGTCGGCCTATCTGATTGTCCATGTGTTCGCCGGCACCGCCGAGACCATCCTGGCCGGCGTCATGGCCCTGGTGAACTTCGAACACCTCAACACCCTGGCCGAATCGGCAGGCGGCTCCTGGTTGCTGGGCGTGGGGTTCGTGGTGGTGTTTGGCGTGCTCAATGCGTTCGGTGTCAGTGCTTTTGGCCGGGCCGAAATCATCCTGACGTTTGGCATGTGGACCACCTTGATGGTGTTCGGCGTGTTGGGCTTGATCGCGGCGCCAGCGGTGGAGCTGGAGGGCTGGTTCGGTGCGTCCATAGTGGGCACCGACCTGGTCACGGTGCTGTCGCTGGTGGGCATGGCCATGTTCATGTTTGTCGGCTGCGAATTCGTCACGCCGCTGGCGCCGGACCTGCGTCAGTCCGCCCGGACCATGCCCCGGGCCATGATGCTGGGCTTGTTCAGCGTCGCAACCTGCATGTTCATCTACGGTGCGGCGATGAAGCGCCAAGTGGAAAACGTGCTGCTCGATGCCACCAGTGGCGTGCATCTGCTGGACACTCCCATGGCGATTCCACGGTTCGCCGAACAGGTCATGGGCGATATCGGCCCGATGTGGTTGGGCATTGGCTTTCTGTTTGCCGGTGCGGCGACCATCAACACCCTGATGGCCGGCGTGCCGCGGATTCTCTATGGCATGGCGGTGGACGGCGCGTTGCCGAAGGTCTTCACTTACCTGCATCCACGCTTCAAGACGCCGCTGGTGTGCATCCTGGTGGCGATGCTGATTCCTTGCCTGCATGCGCTGTGGCTGGGCGGCAATCCCGACAACATCATGCACCTGGTGCTGGCCGCGGTGTGCGCCTGGAGTTTTGCCTACCTGCTGGTGACCGTGTCGGTGGTCAGCCTGCGGATTCGTCGCCCCGATCTGCCGCGGGCCTATCGTTCGCCGTGGTTCCCGCTGCCACAGATCCTGTCCAGTGTCGGCATTGTGCTGGGTATGTGGTTCATCACGCCGCCCGGCATGAATCCGGCGGACATCTACGTGCCTTTCGCGGTGATGCTCGGTGGCACCGCGGCGTACGCCTTGTTCTGGACCCTGGTGGTGCAGAAGGTCAATCCATTCAAGCCGGCGTCGGTGGAAGACGTGCTGGCCAAGGAGTTCTCCCATGAACCAGGGCAACCTGCGGGCGAGTTTGTCGACCCTGCTGCAAAAACTGTCTGAGGCGTTCAGCACCCAGCGCGCCCCGGCCGGTTATCGGCCCGGGGTCACCCTGGAGCACCTGCGGCGCAACCTCGCATTGTCGCGATTCGAGGTCACCGCCCCCGCCATGGCGACGGTCGTCACCGACGACGGCAGCTTGCAGTTGGAGATTGTCGAGCGCACCGAGTCGCAGTTGTTGATGCACTTGGTGATGACCGAGTTCGTCCTGCGCGTGCCTGCCTCCAGGGAGGGCATCGCGCGCCTGGAATTGCACCACGGCGGGGCTGTCCGGCGCAGTGGCATTCGTTGTCGGCAGCGGGAGGGGAGCCGTGACCTGGCGGCCCGATTGCAGGCGGCCGTGGAGCAGGATCCAGCGTTGTATCAGGCCCTCATGCCGCTGGATTTCAAACGGCTGCGCATCGATCTGCAGGGAGGCCAGTGGTGCGTGCGCCTGGAACACATGGGCGGTAGCGAAGTGGTCAATCGCATGCCGGCCTTTCGGCGCTATATCCCGTTGAGCAGCGAGCAGCGCGGCGTCTTGCTGGCGACCTTGAGCGGCCTGCAGCGGGTGTTGGCAACGCTCTGATCCTGTTGTACTGCCCTGGCATCATTCCTGCTACTGCTCTGGCGATCAGGTACTTGTTGCGCGCATATAGATAACATGTTAACTATTGCCGCACAAAAACAAAAAGCCACTGCGGAGAATGCCATGAGCATGCAACAGGTTGGGCAGGACGGTCTGGACACCTGGAACCGGGATCTGCGGGCGACTTGCGGCCACTTCGATACCGAGCTGGCCTTCAATCGCGCGCTGTTCATTGGTGAAGTGTCGAATGTCCATCGGGGCGGCCTTGCCCTCGCGAACCTGCGTACCAACGCCGGCCGTATCAAGCGTCACTCACCCAACGCCGATCACGATGATGACCAGGATTGCTTCCTGGTCAGTCAGCGCAGCGGCTACTGCCGCATTACCCAGAACGGCCTGAGCATCCAGTTGGCGCCCGGTGAATTGTTGCTGATGGATTCCGTGGGGGCGCTCGAGATCAGCCCGTTCGGCCTGATCGAGCACGCGGTGCTGTCCTTGTCTCGCCAGGACGTGTCGAGGCAGTTGGGCGGGGAAACCAAGACCTTCGGCAAGGTGTCGTCCAGCAAGGCGTGCGGACGGATGCTGCATGTGTTGATGGACCAGCTGTGCAAGGACACACCGGACGGCGAGGGTGCGGCGGGCGAGGGTGAAGCGTTGCAAAGTGCCTTCGTTTCTTTGTTGGGCTCGGCCCTGGAACACCGCACCGATGCCCGTGATGAAGGCGGGGCCTTGCAGGGCAGCCACTTGCGCAGTTATGTGCAGAAGGTCATCGACGAATCACTGACCCAGCCTGGCCTCAGCCCGGTGGGCCTGGCCAATCGGCTGAACATTTCGGTGCGGCATCTGTATCGCTTGTTCGAAGAGCAGGATGACAGCGTTTGCCGCTATATCCAGCGGGCCCGGCTCAAGCGCAGCGCCGATGACCTGACCAACCCGTTCCTGCGGGACGAGTCCATTACGTCGATTGCCTACAAGTGGGGCTTTACCGATTCGGCGCATTTCAGTCGTTCGTTCAAGAAGCAGTTCGAGCTGTCGCCCAAGGCGTTTCGTTCCAGTCATCTGCAACAGGCGCAGGGGGTGGCTTGAATGAGGTCTTCGTTGACTGGGCGATCGCTATCGCGAGCAAGCTCGCTCCCACAAAGGGATTTGTGATGAACATGATTTTTGTGGGTGACACTGGAAAGTGTGGGAGCGAGCTTGCTCGCGATGACGGTGGTCCATCCACCCTCACCGCAAGCTGACTCCCCCCCACTCAGGCTCAAACCTCCGGCAATGTCGAACCACCATCGACCACCAAGGTCTGCCCGGTCACATAGCTGGCCAGGCTCGACGCCAGGAACAGCATGGCGCCGGCGATGTCACTCGGTTGGCCCAATCGACCCAGCGGCACCCGGCGGGCGATGTCCTGGTTAACCTCATCGTCGCCAAGATTTTCCATGGCCGGTGTCGCGATCATGCCCGGCTCGACCCCATTGACGCGGACATGCTCGGCCGCCAGCTCCAGCGCGGCGTTGCGAATGAAACCATTGACCCCGGCCTTGGAGGCCGCGTAGTGGCTCAGCCCCGGATACGCTACCCGCGGGCCGGTGACCGAGGAGGTCACCAGTACGCAGCCTCGGCCCTGGCGCCGGAACATCGGCAGCGCCGCCTGGGTCAGCCAGAATAGCGCCGACAGGTTCACCGCCAGCGTGCGTTCAAGTATCGCCGGTGTGATCTCGGCGAACGGCGTCAGCGGAAAATACCCGGCGTTGTGCACCAGGGTATCGAGCCTTCCCAAGCGCTGTTCCAGCAAGGTCATCATTTCGAAAATCGCCGTCGCGTCGGCCAGATCGACCCCTACGGCTTGCACCTGACAGCCCACGGCGGTCAACTCGCTGGCCACTGCCTCGGCCCGGGCCAGGCCCAAGTCGGCGATGACCACGTGGGCTCCGCGCAGGGCAAACGCTTCGACGATGGCCCGGCCGATGCCCTGGGCGCCGCCCGTGACCAGTACAGTCTGGCCGCTGAAATCCAGATCCTCAGGCATCGCTGGCCTCCATCCGGCTGAAGGCCAGTGTCGGCACGTCGACGATGCTGGAACCGCCATCGGCCACCAGCGTCGCCCCGGTGATGATCGAGGCATCAGGCGAGGCCAGGAAGCGGCAGACGTTGGCGATTTCCTCCGCACTGGCTGGCCTGCGCAACGGCACGTCGGCGCAGACCCGGTCATAGGCCTGTTGCAACGTTTCGCCGTGGAACTGCATCAACATCTGCATTTCTTCATCGGCCATGGGCGTGCGGACCCAGCCTGGGCAGACCGCATTGACCCGTACGCCGTGAGGCCCGTAATCCCTTGCCAGGGAACGGTTGAGACCCAGCAGCGCATGCTTGGCGGTGGTGTAGCCGCACACGTGGGGGCCAGCCCCCAACGAAGCGATGGAGGCAATCAGCACAATGTTGCCAGCGCTTTCCTGCAGCAGTGGCAGGCACGCCCGGGCGCTGTAGAAGGCGCTATCGAGGTTGCTGCGCAGGGCCGCTTCCCAGGCCGATGGCTGAGTCTCGGTGGCGCTGCCCATGCCCAAGCCACCGGCACAGGCCAGCAGCACGTCGAGTCGGCCATAACGCGTGCGAATCTGCTCGACGAAGCCGTCCCAGGCGTTCGGACAAGCCGCGTCGCCCACCAGCACCAGGCCGCCGATGTCCTCGGCGAGTGCTTCCAGGGGCTCGCGACGACGGCCGATCAACACCAGGTTGGCGCCTGCGGCGGCATACAGGCGGGCGCAGGCGGCACCGATGCCGGTACCGGCACCGGTGATCACAATCGTGCGTGATTCAGGCATCGGGATACTCCGTCCGATTGAGCACCTGGCAGTACGAGCTGACCGGGAAATTGGAGAACTCATCGAACGATGCCCCGGCGTAGCCGAAGATCTTGCCGTCGCTGCGGTGTTGCTGCAGGTCGATCAGCACCAGGCCCAGGGTCGGGATGATCTTTTCCCGCCACACGAACAGGTACAACTGATCGGCGATCTTGTAGGTGTCGCAGCGATCGGTGTCGCACAGGCCTTGTTCAACGCCCTTGAGGCACTGCCAGGAGTAGAACTGGTCGTTGAGGTAAATGTGTTCGTAGACTTCGCTCGGGCTGTAGCGATACAGGTTGCGCAGCCCCACCAATTCAGTGGTCGGTGCGTGCGGGCACAGGCCAGGCTGCCAGGGACGGTCAAGGCTGCCGTGCAGGAACTGCGCTTGAACCGAGGTCAGTGGCTTGCCGGCCAATGCCCGGCCGTAGAGGCCTTCGCCGGTTTCTGGCGGGCTTGGCATGCGGCCGATCACGGCGGTAAAGGCGGCGCTGGCGGTATCGAGCACAAGGCTTACCGACGAGGTCAGCTCGCCTTCGCGCTTGATGAAGTCCACCAGGTACAGGCCCGGGCGTACGGATGTGGCCCGGTAGGTCGCGGTGCCGCTGGAGTGCCCATCGGCGGCGTTCCAGGTCAGGGTGTCCTGCTCGAAGCGATGCTCGATCTGCCAGCCGTTGGCGAAGTGCAGGGTGAACGTCTTGCCGTCCAGGTCGGCCAGGTTTGGCAGGATGAAGGCTTCGGGGGCAAAGCCATCGGCCAGGGCGCCGACGGTGATCCAGTCTGTAGATGTGCTCATTTTTGCAAGGCTCCGGTGGTTGAATTAGCCACTCGGATCATGCGGCGCCGGGCAGTGACAGCCTATCAACCGAATGGTTGATCAGAGGAACAGTGCGCTGACCAGCTCGGTGCGACTGCTCACGCCGACTTTGCGGAACAGGTGGATCAGGTGGGTCTTGATGGTTGGCAAGCCTACGCCCAGTTCCCGGGCCAATTGTTTGTTGCTGACCCCTTGGCGCAGTAGCCAGGCGATCTGGCGCTCCTTGGGCGTCAGGTCGTCCAGTGCATCCCCATGGGCCGGTAACTGGGCCACGGCCAATTGCAGCAAGACCTGCAACGCGTTGAGTTGGCTCAACTGCTGATGGGTGAAGGCGCCTTGTTCGGCGGTGCGCAGCAACGAAATGGCGGCTTGGGGCTGACCGTCCCGGTGGGCGAAGACTTCCACCACGTCGACCACGCCGTAGCGTTGCAGGAAGTCGCGATAACGATGGTTGTCACGCAGCGGTTGGCGGGCCATCGCCAGGCCCAGCGGCACCACGGCCAGTTCGCTGGACGCGCAGTGGCGCGGGTGCAGCGGGTCGAACTGGCGGTAATTGTCCAGGTAGTCGCGGTGCATCTCGCCGCTCATCCCATGGAGGCTGAAGTCGTGGGCTTGCAGGTGTCGGTCCACGCAGTAGAACGCTGCCCGGCTGACGGGCACCAGTTGGGTGAAGGCGTGCAGGCAATGGCCGGCGATGTCTTGGGCAGGGATGAGGTTCATGGTCGCAACCTTCGCAAGCGGGCCGCCGGGTGGGCCGGCAGCCCTGTCCGGTCAGGCTACCGCGAAGTAGTGCTTGACGAAACTTTCGCTGACCACTTCCCACAGCACCGGCGTGCCCTTGGTCACGAACCAGCTGTCGCCGGTTTTGTAACGGGTGCTCTGGCCGGTGGCCTCGTCGGTGAGGACCACCTCACCGGTGACCACGGTGGCTTGTTCGGCGAACGGGTAGACCATCCGGAATTTGCCTTGGGTGGTGCCGAAGTAGGCGCTGCTGACCGGATCGGTGGGGGCGCCGAAGGTCATCTTGCCGAAGGCCTTGACTTCGCCTTCGAGAATCTGCGAGCCGAGATCGGCGACGGTGCCCCAGGCGTCCAGGTCGGACAGCTGGATGTCTTTTTCGAGGGTGATAAGGGGCATGGCAGGTGACTCCTGATGATTGAAAGGAAGAAGGAGGTTGGCCGTCAGCGACGGCCGTTCCAGTAGCCCGACAGCTGATGCCAGGACTTGCCGGCGGTCAGCAGCAATGGACGAATGGCGTCTTTGCCGATGATGGTCGGGCGATGGATCGAGCTGACCAGGTCGTAGCGCGCCGAGCCTTCGCTCATGCCTTCGGCCAGCACCTTGCAGATGATGTGGCTCGGCGTGACGCCGAAGCCTGAGTAACCCTGGACGAAAAATGCGTTGCTGCGGCCGGGCAGGGTGCCGATCTGCGGGAACAGGTTCGGGCTGCACGCCATCGGGCCACCCCAGGCGAGGTCGATCTTCACGTCCTTGAGGTACGGGAAGATCTTCAGCATCAGGCGCCGGTTCCAGGCCTTGAGATCCTGGGGGATGTGCTCCACCAACGGCGTCGCGGCACCGAACAGCAGGCGGTTTTCGTTGGTGACGCGGTAGTAGTCGATCACCGGGCGAATGTCACTGTAGGCGCTGCGAATCGGGCTGATGCGCTGGATCAGTTCGTCCGACAACGGCTCGGTCATCATCTGGAAGGCGTAGGTATTGATGGTCGAGCGGTGCAGTTCCGGTTCCAGCTTGTTGAGGAAACTGTCGCAGGCCCAGAGCAGCTTGCTGGCCCTGACCGAGCCGCGCCCGGTGCGCACGGTGATGCGTTCGCCATAGCTGACTTCCAGGGCGGGGCTGTTTTCGAAAATCCGCACGCCGTGGCTGACCACCGCCTTGGCTTCACCCAGCAGCAGGTTCAGTGAGTGCACATGCCCGCCGCCCATGTGCAGCAATGCGCTGCTGTAGGCCTTGGAGCCGATGATCTGCTGCACATCGGAGCCGCCGAGGAAGCGGATCTCATGTTTGCTGTTGATCGACTTGAAGTCTTTTTCCCAGGCCCGCAGGGTTTTTTCCTGGCGGGCGTTGAAACCCATGTAGCCGTAGCCGTGGCAGAAATCGGCGTCGATGGCGTACTTGGCGATACGGTCCTTGATGATATCGGCGCCCAGGTCACTGATCTCGAAGACCTGGCGCAGGCCGTCTTCACCGACGTCCTTTTTGATCTTTTCCAGGTCATGACCGATGCCAGCCATGATCTGCCCGCCATTGCGTCCGGTGCCGCCGAACCCAAGGTAACGTGCCTCCAGCACCACGATGTTGGTGATGCCTTTTTCAGCGAGCTCCAGCGCGGTATTGATGCCGGAGAAACCACCGCCAATGACCACAACGTCGGCGTCCACGTCCTGTTCCAACGTGGGGAAGCTGAGGTTGTATTTCTTGGTGGCCGTGTAATAGGTGGGCGTTTCGATATTGATCATGACGCAACCTGACAAAGTGAAAGGAAACTCCGTAGCCACGCCTGTGCAAGGCATTGCAGGGGATGGCTCCATTAAGAGCCCTGACGGGGCGTTTGTCTTGATCATCCGTGCCGGGGTATTTGACCGAGCGCGCCAGGGCGCCTAAACCTGCCCCATGAAAAGTACAATCTTGGATCTGGAAGGTGCATTTTTCACCTGCCCGCGATTGCCCATACTGGACCGGCCTTAATCAATGATTCCGTCGTTTGTGCAGCCTGAGGTTGCCGGGCAAAGACGGGATCGGCAGATGCCAATAATAAAAGAGCCTCTCCATGAAAAAGCCAAACCCGCTGCTCGAAGACCTCAAGCCCCTCCTGCCGGCCATCGCCGCCAACGCCTTCCAGGCGGAGAAAGACCGTAGCGTGCCCGCCGAGAATATCGCCTTGCTCAAAAGCATCGGCATGCACCGGGCCTTCCAGCCGAAACCGTACGGTGGCCTGGAAATTTCCCTGCCACAGTTCGCCGATTGCATCGCGCTGCTGGCCGGTGCCTGTGCCAGCACGGCGTGGGCCATGAGCCTGTTGTGCACCCACAGCCATCAGTTGGCGATGTTTCCGGCCAAGGCCCAGCAGGAGGTCTGGGGCGATGACCCGGATGCCACTGCCAGCAGCAGCATCGCACCGTTTGGTCGCACCGAGGAGGTCGACGGCGGTGTGATGTTCAGCGGTGAAATGGGTTGGAGCAGCGGCTGCGATCATGCCGAATGGGCAATCGTGGGCTTTCGCCGGAAAAACGCCGAAGGCACCCAGGATTATTGCTTTGCGGTGCTGCCGCGCAGCGACTATGACATTCGCGATGACTGGTTCGCGGTGGGCATGCGCGGCAGTGGCAGCAAGACGTTGATCATCGACAACGCTTTCGTTCCGGAACACCGGATCCAGAAGGCCAAGGACATGATGGAAGGCAAGTCCGGTGGATTCGGCTTGTACCCCGACAGCAAGATTTTCTACTCGCCGTACCGGCCGTACTTCGCCAGTGGTTTCTCCACGGTCAGCCTGGGCGTGGCCGAGCGTATGCTGGAAGTCTTTCGCGAGAAAACCCGCAACCGCGTGCGGGCCTACACTGGCGCGGCGGTCGGTGCCGCGACCCCGGCGTTGATGCGCCTGGCCGAGTCCACCCATCAGGTGGCGGCGGCCCGTGCCTTCCTGGAGAAAACCTGGCAGGCGCACGCCGAACACAGTGAGCGCCACGAATACCCCAGCCGGGAAACCCTGGCGTTCTGGCGGACCAACCAGGGGTACGCCACCAAGATGTGCATCCAGGCCGTCGACCGCTTGATGGAGGCAGCCGGCGGCGGAGCGTGGTTCGAGAGCAACGAGTTGCAACGGCTGTTCCGCGACGCCCACCTGACCGGCGCCCATGCCTACACCGACTACGACGTCTGTGCGCAGATACTCGGTCGTGAGTTGATGGGCCTTGAGCCCGATCCTTCCATGGTTTGACCGCCTGTCCCCTAGAACAATAATCGAGGTCGTCCCTTGAGGCGGCCGGGAGTCTTGCATGTCCAGTCTTTGTGATACCGCTTTCGACACCCGTGCGTTCCGCCGGGCCCTGGGTAACTTCGCCACCGGCGTGACCGTGGTCACCGCTGCCACTGAAGATGGCCGCAAGGTTGGTGTGACGGCCAACAGTTTCAACTCGGTGTCCCTGGACCCGCCATTGATCCTGTGGAGCATCGACAAGCGATCGAGCAGCCACGAGGTGTTCGAAGCCGCCAGCCATTTTGCCGTGAACGTACTGGCCGCCGACCAGATCGACCTGTCGAACAACTTCGCACGACCCAAGGAGGACCGCTTCGCTGAAATCGAATTCGAAACCGGCGAAGGCGGCGCCCCGGTGTTTGTCGATTGCTCGGCGCGTTTTCACTGTGAAAAATTCCAGCAGGTCGATGGCGGCGATCACTGGATCATGATCGGTAAGGTCGTGGCCTTTGACGATTTCGGACGCTCTCCATTGCTCTATCACCAGGGCGCCTACTCGATGGTGCTGCCCCACACTCGCATGACCAAACGCGAAGAGGGCCAGTCCCCCAGCAGCCACTTCCAGGGGCGCTTGAGCCACAACCTGTATTACCTGATGACTCAGGCTCTGCGGGCCTATCAAGCCAGCTACCAGCCGCGTCAGTTGTCCACCGGCTTGCGCACCAGCGAAGCCCGGATGCTGATGGTGCTGGAGAACGACGCCGGGCTGAACCTGTGCGACTTGCAGCGGGAGGTGGCGATGCCGGTACGCGAGATCGAAGAAGCCGTGGCCAACCTCAAGCGCAAGGGCCTGGTGAGCGATGAAGGCGAGCGTGTACGCCTGACTGCCAAGGGCATGGATGAGACCGAAGGGCTCTGGGCCATCGCCAAGGAACAGCAGGACAAGGTGTTCGGCCAGTTCGGCGAGGCCCAGGTGGAGCATTTCAAACAAGTGCTCAAAGGTGTGATCAAGGGCGCTTGAGCTGAAACATGCATTAAGGGTTGGCACCAACCCCTGTCGCGAGGGGATTTATCCCCGCTGGGCCGCGAAGCGGCCCTAAAGCTACAACCGCGAATCGACTGACACACCGCGATGGCCGATATCAGGGCTGCTTCGCAACCCAGCGGGGATAAATCCCCTCGCCACAGGTAACTCGGCGTCGGAGATGTTAAGATTTAGTTAACTCATTAACTAACTCTGCTCGCGAACCCCCTCCATGCCCAAGCCGCGCCAATCCTTGACCCTGACCCTGCTACAGGCCCGCGAAGCGGCCATGGGTTTTTTCCGTCCTTCCCTCAATCAACATGGCTTGACCGAGCAGCAATGGCGAGTCATCCGTATTCTCAGCCAGCACGATGAGCTGGAGATCAATCGCCTGGCCGAACTGGCCTGCATCCTCAAACCCAGCATGACTGGCGTGCTGGTGCGCATGGAAGCAGCGGGCATGGTGGTGCGGCGCAAGGCTGAACAGGATCAGCGCCGGGTGCTGGTGCGCCTGGCGCCGCAGGGGCAGGCGAGCTTCGATTCGATGAGCCAGAGCATGGAAGAGAATTACCAGCGTCTGCAGGACAAGTTAGGGGAGGAAAAATTGCAGACGTTGCTGGGGTTGCTCAATGACCTGAAGGCGATCAGGCGCTGAGAACCCGGACAGGTTGCTTTCTGTGGGAGCAAGCTTTGCTCCCACAGATGCCCTTGCCACAAGGTATTTGATAATGATCAGTACACGCCGCCAGCCGCAGGCTTTGGCGTGTCTTTGAACGTCGCCGCCAGTGTCTGCAAGCCTCGCATCAACACCGTCGTATCCACGCCCACGGCGACAAACGCCGCACCGAGTGCGATATAGCGCCGAGCCAGTTTTTCATCGGCGCTGAGAATTCCGGCGGCCTTGCCGGCCTGACGGATGCGGGCGATGGCGTCTTCGATGGCCGCTTGCACATCCGGGTGACCGGGGTTGCCGCGAAAACCCATGGACGCACTCAAGTCCGCCGGGCCGATAAAAACCCCATCCACGCCTTCCACCGCCGCAATGGCTTCCAGGTTGGCCAGGCCTTCGCGACTTTCGATCTGCACCAGCAGGCACATCTGTTCATCGGCCTTGTCGAGGTAGCCGGGGATGCTGTTCCAGCGCGATGCCCGGGCCAGTGCGCTGCCGACACCACGAACCCCGCTGGGTGGGTAATGGATGGCGCGTACCAGTTCGCGGGCCTGCGCGGCGCTTTCCACCATCGGTACCAGCAGGGTTTGCACGCCGATATCGAGCACTTGCTTGATCAATGCCGTGTCGCCGATCACCGGGCGTATTACCGGCTGGCTGGGGTAGGGCGCCACGGCCTGGAGCTGGCCGAGCAGGGTGCGCACATCGTTGGGGGCGTGTTCACCGTCGATCAGCAGCCAGTCGAAACCGGCGTTGGCAGCCAGTTCTGCGCTGTAGGCATCGGCCAGGCCGAGCCAGAGGCCAATCTGCGCTTCGCCGCTGCACAGGCGTTGTTTGAAACGGTTGATGGGCATGTCCACTGAACAATCCTCGAGAAGTCAGACGAAGCGGCAGGCGATGGAACCGAGCATGTCGTAGTCGACATGGAAGGTATCGCCGCGTTGGGCGGCCACGGGGCGGGTGAAGGAGCCACCAAGGATGATCTGTCCCGGTTGCAGGGTGACGTCGTAGGCCGCCAGCTTGTTCGCCAGCCAGGCCACGCCTTTGGCCGGGTGATTGAGCACCGCCGCCGAGACGCCGGATTCTTCGATCACACCGTTGCGGTAGAGCACCGCCGGCACTTTGCGCAAATCGATGTCGGTCGGGCGGACTGCGCGACCGCCCATGACCACGCCGGCATTGGCGGCGTTGTCGGAGATGGTGTCGAACACCTTGCGGGTCGCCTGGGTCTGCGGGTCGATCTGCTGGATGCGCGCATCGATGATTTCCAGCGCCGGGATCACCCATTCGGTGGCGTCGAGCACGTCGAACACCGTCACGTTCGGGCCTTTCAACGGTTTGCCCAGAATGAATGCCAGCTCCACTTCCACCCGTGGCACGATGAAGCGCTCGAAGGGAATATCGGTGCCTTCGTCGAAGAACATGTCGTCCAGCAGCGCGCCGTAGTCGGGCTCGGTGATGTTCGAGGACACTTGCATGGCCCGGGAGGTCAGGCCGATCTTGTGGCCGACCAGCTTGCGGCCGTCCTTGATTTTCTGCGCGACCCAGGCGCGCTGAATGGCGTAGGCATCCTCGATCGTGATGTCCGGGTGATCGAGGGAAAACTGCCGCACCTGCTCGCGGGAGCGTTCGGCATGGTCCAGGCGGGCAGCGGCTTGCTGGATGAAGGTCTGGTCAAGCATGGCAAGGGTCTCTTATTGAGGGTTGACGATGGCGGCCCGGGTGCGCAGCACCAGCAAGCCACCAAGGGCGATGAGCAGGGCCAGCACATACAAGGCGAGGCTGGCGCTTTGGGTGGTGTCGCGCATCCAGCCGATCAGGTAGGGCGCGAAGAAGGAGGCGATGCTGCCAAAGGAGCTGATCAGCGCGATGCCGGCGGCCTGGGTGCCGTTGGACAGGAAGGCTGGCGGCAGCTGCGCCCAGCGCGGCCATCAACAGCGGCACGCACAAGTGCCAGCGGCGTTCGCGATGGCGGTCGGAGGAACGCCCGCAGCCGATCATGAAGAAACAGCCGGCCAGGTAGGGCACCGCGCTGAGCAGCCCGACCTTGCCGTCGCTGCCGATGCCGGCGCCGTGGATCAGGGTCGGCATCCAGAACGCCAGGGTGTTCACCGCCAGCATCACGGCAAAGTACACCGCCACCAACAACCAGACCTGCGGATTGTTGAGGATCGCCGAAAACGAGGTGATGGATTTGCGCTGTTCTTCAAGGCTCAGTTGTTCGCGCAGCTGCTGCTTGGCGTGCGGTGTGAGCCACCTGACCGTCTCGAAGTTGTCCGGCAGGCACTTGAGCACCACGAGGCCGAGCAGGATCACCGGCAACCCTTCGATGACGAACATCCACTGCCAGCCGCGCAAACCGCCAACATCATGGAAATGCTCGAGAATGCCGCCGGACAAAGGCCCGCCAATCACCCCGGCCATCGGTACGGCGATGGCGAACAACGCGGTCACCTGGGCTCGACGCCGGGCCGGATACCAACGGTTGAGAAAGACCAGGATGCCAGGAAAGAAACCGGCCTCGGCCACGCCCAGCAGAAAGCGCAACACGTAGAAGCCGGCGGCGCTGTCGATGAGGAACATGCCGGTGGACAAGGCCCCCCAGACCACCATCAGCGTGGCGATCCAGCGCCGCGGACCGACCCGGTCCAGGGCCATGTTGCTGGGCACGCCAAACAGCGCATAGGCGATGAAGAACAGGCCGGCGCCGAAGCCGTAGACCGTGTCGCTGAACTGCAGGTCGGCGCTCATCTGCATCTTCGCGAAGCCGATGTTGATGCGATCCAGGTGAGCGAAGAGGTAACAGACCAGCAGCAGCGGCATCAACCGCCAGGTGATGGTCGCATGGGTGCGGTCGTGGGTGACGGTGCCGACAGTGTCGAGGGTATTGGCTGTGCTCATGATCTTGTACTTTTTGTCAGAGAGGCCGATGGGGAAATGCGGGTAGACGGATTCAGGTGGCCTGGCCCTTGAGGAAGGCGTGGACGTTGTTGGCCTTGAAGTTGAGTTGCTCGTGCAGCTCGATCATCTCGAACGACAGCGCCAACAGGCGCTGGGCCTGGAGTTCGGCGAAGTGCGCGGTGATCACTTCGAAGAGGTTTTGCGCGACGGCCTGGCGGGTGGCCAGGTCGCGACCATGGCCGACTTTCAAGGTCATGTGCACGAAGGCGTAGTCATGCTTGCCATCGGCCATGCGCCAGGTGTCCAGGCGTACGCCGCGGCTGCGGATACCGCCCAGGGGGAACACGCCGCTGTCGCCCAGCAAGGCGTGGACCTTTTCAAACAGGCCGGGCAGGTCGGCCTGTCGTTCGATGTTGTCGGTGTATTCAGCGATGAAATGCGGCATGAATGGCTCCTTCGGGCCGCACGGGGATGCCGTACGGCCGCCGTGTCAAACAGGGAAGATGGCGTTGATCTGACCGGTACCGGAGCTGCCGAAAGGCTCGGTGATGATTTCGGCGGGCTTGTCGTAGTCGGGCCCGCCGAGCAACCCCAGCAGCATCGCCGTGTCATGCATCTTGCCTTCGCCGAAGCAGTGCTCGGCGTAGTCCGGGAGCATCGCGCAGAACTCTTTCCAGCGGCCCTGGCGCCACATCTCGACAACGTGCAAGTCGACTTGCTTGTCGAATTCCCGTGTCCAGTTGTGGATGTTGGCTTCGGCGTTGCGATCATCGGAGAAACGGTGCGACAGCGAGCCGGACGCGAGCACCAGGACCTTGCGGTCGCTTTTTTCGATGGCCCGGCGCACGGCGGCGCCGAAGGTGAAGCTGTCTTGCAGGCGGTGCCAGGCGCACCAGGCGGCAATCGACACGACGTCGAATTTCTGTTCCTGAGGAACGTCCATGTGCATGTAGCGCATGGGCACCAGCGTGCCATATTCCAGCTCAAGACTCGGGATGTTGTGGGCCAGGGTGCGGACATCGGCGGCATTGGCCTCGGCGGCGATCAGCTCGCCCAGTTCCGGGGCGCCTGGGTATTCGTACTCCATGTTCTTGATGAAGTGCGGCAGCTCGTTGCTGGTGTAAATGCCCTTGAAGTGCGCGCCGCTGTTGACGTGATAGGCGCTGTTGACCAACCAGTGCACGTCGAACACCACGGCGGTATCGGCGCCCAGCTCGCGGGCGCGGCGGCCGATTTCCTTATGGCCGGCAATGGCTGCGGCACGGCAACCATGGTGCTTGCCGGGCAGCTCCGACAGGTACATCGAGGGAACGTGGCAGATTTTCGCGGCCAGGACGACTTCGCCCATGATGATTCTCCTGAAAAATTGTTCTTGTTGAGTCTTGGGTAATCGGTGAATCACAGCCCTGATGTTCGGGATGGAATCACAGCTCTTGTGGCGAGGGGATTTATCCCCGCTGGGGCGCGAAGCGGCCCTGAAATGGCAAACCCAATCAACATGACACACCGAGGTGTCAGGCTTCAGGTCTGCTTCGCAGCCCATCGGGGATAAATCCCCTCGCCACAGGGTTAATCAGCAGGCTTGACCCGGATTACACCCCCCACCGCGGTATGTGATGACTGCCCATGGAAATGCAAACGTTCTTGATCTCGGCAAACACTTCAAAGCTGTACTGTCCACCTTCGCGGCCGGTTCCGGAACCCTTTACGCCGCCGAATGGCTGGCGCAGGTCGCGTACGTTCTGGCTGTTGATGAACACCATGCCGGCCTCGATGCCGTGGGCCAGGCGATGGGCCTTGCCGATGTCCTGGGTCCAGATATACGAAGCCAGGCCGTATTCGGTGTCGTTGGCCAGTTGCAGGGCCTGGGCTTCATCCTTGAACGGGATCAGGCAGACCACCGGGCCGAAGATTTCTTCCTGGGCGATGCGCATGTCGTTGTTCACGTCAGCGAATACCGTCGGCTGGATGAACTGGCCGCGGCTCAGGTGGGCAGGCAAGTTGGCCGGACGCTCCAGGCCGCCGGCCAGGAGGGTGGCCCCTTCTTCGAGGCCGATCTTGATGTAGCCGGTGACCTTGTCGTAGTGGGCCTGGGTGATCATCGAGCCGACCTGGGTCTTCGGGTCTTGCGGATCACCGACGATCAGGCGTTTGGCGCGGGCGGCAAATTCGGCGACGAACTGCGGGTAGATGCTTTCCTGGATGAATATCCGGCTGCCGGCGGTGCAACGTTCGCCATTGAGGGAAAAAATCGTGAACAGCGCGGCGTCGAGGGCGCGTTCCAGGTCAGCGTCTTCGAAAATCAGCACGGGCGACTTGCCGCCCAGTTCCATCGAGTACTTTTTCAACCCGGCGGTCTGCATGATTCTCTTGCCGGTGGCGGTACCGCCGGTAAAAGAGATCGCCCGCACGTCCGGGTGGCGCACCAGCGCATCGCCGGCCGTGGCGCCGTAGCCCTGGATCACGTTCAGCACACCATTGGGAATGCCGGCCTCGACGGCCAGGCGACCCAGCTCGTTGGCGGTCAACGGCGACAGTTCGGACATTTTCAGCACAGCCGTGTTGCCCAGCGCCAGGCATGGGGCGGTCTTCCAGGTCGCGGTCATGAACGGCACGTTCCAAGGTGAGACCAGCGCGCAGATCCCCACCGGTTGGTACAGCGTGTAGTTGAGCATCTGGTCGTCGACCGGATAGGTATGGCCGTCCATTCGCGTGCAGACTTCGGCAAAGAAATCGAAGTTGTGGGAGGCGCGCGGGATCAGCACGTTGCGGGTCTGGTGGATCGGCAAGCCCGTGTCGAGGGTTTCCAGCTCGGCCAGCTTCGGCACGTTCTGTTCGATCAGTTCACCGAGCTTGCGCATCAGGCGGGCGCGTTCCTTGGCCGGGGTATTGGCCCACTTTGGAAACGCTTCCTTGGCGGCTGCGACCGCTTGGGCCACTTCTTCGGCACCGCCGCTGGCGACTTCGCCAATGGCTTGGCCAGTGGCCGGGTTGTGGTTGACGAAGACGTCTTTGCTTTCGACCTCACGGCCGTTGATCCAGTGTTTGATCATGCTGCTCAAGCCTCTTTACGGGATGCGAAGAACTCGGCTTCGCTGACAATTCGATTGACCAGGCGGCCGACGCCTTCCACTTCCACCACCACTTCGTCACCGGGCACCACATCCGCCAGGCCTTCCGGCGTACCGGTGGCGATCATGTCGCCGGGCTGCAGGGTCATGAAGCTGGACAGGTATTCGATCAGGTAGGGGATGTCGAAAATCATGTCTTTGGTGCTGCCTTCCTGGCGCAGTTCGCCGTTGATCCAGGTGCGCAGCTTCAGGTCGCTCGGGTCCGGCACATCGGCCACATCGACGATCCATGGGCCGACGGGGGTGGTGGCATCGCGGTTCTTCACCCGCAGGTTGGGGCGATAGTAGTTTTCCAGGTAGTCGCGGATCGCGTAGTCGTTGCACACGGTGTAGCCGGCCAGGTAGCCCAGCGCGTCCTCGCGCTTGACGTTGCGTGCCGCTTTACCGATGACGGCCACGAGTTCGCACTCGTAATGCATGTAGGCGACGTTGTCGGGACGCCAGGTTGCCTGGTTATGGCCGGTGTAGGTGCCCGGCGACTTGATGAACGCCAGGGGTTCGGTCGGTGGCTTGAACGCCAGTTCGGCGGCGTGATCGGCATAGTTCAGGCCCAGGGCGAACATGCTGCCGGTGGCCGGTGGCAGCCATTGGACCTGGTCCTCGGTCAGCAGGCGACCATCGGCCAGGCGTACGGCGTTGCCGGCTTCAACGGTAACGGCGTGATCCTGGCCTTCAAAACGAATGCGCGCGTGTTTCATGAATGAGCTCCTGTGTCCTCGGCCACGACGGTATTGACGAGACGACCCAGGCCGCTGATGTCCACTTCGACACGGTCACCGGGCAATACGTCGACCCGGCCCTCAGGCGTGCCGGTGATCAGCACGTCGCCGGCATGCAGGGTCATGAACTCGCTGATCTCGGCAATCAATTGGGGAATGTTGCGAACGAAGTTGGCCGTGCTGTTCTGCTGGCGTACCTGGCCGTTGACGTACAGCGTGATCGCCAGGCTGTTCGGGTCGGCCACCTGGGCGGTCGGCACCAGTTCCGGGCCGATGGCGCAGAAACCGTCCCGGCACTTGGCCTTGACGGCAGGGCGGTAATAGCTGTCTTCCGGGAGACTGAATTCATTGACGACGGTGTAGCCAGCCACATAGCTCAGGGCCTCGGCGGCGCTGACGCGGCTGGCTGATTTGCCCATCACCACACCAAGGGCCGGCCCCGGTTGCAGTGTTTGGCCGTGACCGGGGTGAACTACGTCGGCGTCGTGCCGGTTACGGGTGTTGGGTGTCTTGATGAACAGCACGGGCTTGAGCGGCGGCTTCTGGTAGGGCGGTTGCTCGAACTCGGCGAGGCGCTGTTTCAGCAGCCCCTGGTAGTTCAACGCGACCCCGAACAGGGTGCCGGTCGCGACGTCATGCAGGGCACGGCTCATGCTTGTCTCCTGGCGATGCAGAGGGTGAGGGCTCTGCGGTTATTGTTAATGTGTTAACAGTTATAATTAAGATGTTAACTATCGTCAAGCGTGACAGAATGAGCGGGCACTGGTTGCCTTGCCGGATTCGGTGCAGGATGGGTGCGGCAGGTGCCTGGACCAGAATAAGAAAACGAGTACTGCGTGATGACTGACCGTCAGCCGATCCCCAACATCAACATTGGTCAGGTGTACGACCAGCGCTACAGCGACGCCGAGGTGCACTACGACCGGCTCGCCAACCTGGCGGATTTTTTCGGCCGTAACATGCCGGTGCATCGCCACGACCGATTCTTCCAGGTGCACTACGTCAAGAGCGGCACCGTACGCGTGTATCTCGATGACCAGCAGTACGTTGAATCCGGCCCGATGTTCTTCCTGACACCGCCGACCATTCCCCATGCCTTCGTGACCGAGGCCGACAGTGACGGGCATGTGCTGACGGTGCGCCAGCAATTGGTGTGGCAGTTGATCGACGCCGACCCGAGCCTGGCGCCGGCGGGTGTGCAGATGCCGGCAGCCTGCGTGGCGTTGGCGCAACTGGGGCCCGGGCAGGCGCGGGAGACGCAGCGGCTGGAATACCTGTTCGAGGCATTGAGCGAGGAGGTGGCGGCGGGGTATCCGGGGCGCAGCGCGGCGCTGGACGGGCTGACGCGGTTGATCATGATCAGCCTGTTGCGGCTGTGTTCCAACTCCCTGGAGGCCAGGCCGGCCCGGCATGAAGACCTGAAGATCTTTCACCGCTTCAACGAGCTGATCGAGGCCCACTACCTGCAGCATTGGCCGCTGTCGCGCTACGCCGAAGGCATCGGCGTGACCGAGGCGCGCCTCAACGACGTGTGCCGACGCATCGCCGACCTGCCTTCCAAGCGCCTGATCATGGAGCGGTTGATGCAGGAGGCCAAGCGACTGTTGTTGTTCACCGGCAGTTCGGCCAATGAAATCTGCTACCAGCTCGGGTTCAAGGACCCGGCGTATTTCAGTCGGTTTTTCCAGCGTTACGCCCAGCTCACGCCAGGGGAGTATCGCCAGCGGCAATCGGGGTTGCGCTGAGCGCTTGCAGCGCTGTGATAGCGACACTAAGCTGCCGACTCGCCCATTCACACAGTTCGAACATGGCCAACCCCAGACCTTCTTTGACCCTGACCCTGTTGCAAGCCCGCGAAGCGGCGATGGCTTTTTTTCGTCCGGCACTGAACCAGCATGACCTCACGGAGCAGCAATGGCGAGTGATCCGCATCCTCCATCAGCAAGGTGAGTTGGAAAGCCACCAGCTCGCCCACCAGGCCTGCATTCTCAAGCCGAGCATGACCGGCGTGCTCAGTCGCCTGGAGCGCGATGGGCTGGTTCGTCGCCAGAAATCCAGCCAGGACCAGCGACGGGTCTTCGTAGGCCTGACCGAGCGTGGCCAACAGTGCTTCGTGTCCATGAGCGAAGGCATGGAAAGCAACTACCGGCGGATCGAAGAACAGTTCGGCGAGGAAAAGATGCAGCAACTGCTCACGTTGCTCAATGAGCTCAAGACCATCAAGCCTTGAGCCTTGAGTCTTTGTGGCGATTGAGCTCGCTCCCGCTGGGCTGTGTAGCAGCCTCCCGGAACCACCAACTCGTCTAGTCACCGGTCGGCAGAGGGAGCCATCCCTGGCCAAAAAATCGCTTCACACCGTGCTGCGTTCACGCAACGCCTGCAACCGATCAGCCCCACCCTCAGCCACGCGATTCTCGATCAGGCGGTCGGAACCGCCTTCGGCCACTCGATTCTGGCTCAACCGATCGGAGCCGCCTTCAGCCAGTTGATGCGAAGCCTGGGCCGGGGCGTTCTTTGCCGAGGCTACGTTCGAGAGGCCGACACCGCCCACCAGTGTCAGGGCGATTGCCAGCGACGAAAGTTTCGAGAAGTTGAACATGGTGATTCTCCTTGCGCTTGATTGAGTGAGGCCGTGGCAGCGAGGTGTCGCTGTCCGGTGATCACAGTTAAACGCGCAGATGTATCGACGATGTTTGCCCGAAGAGGGCGAAATCTGCAGTTTCGTATCAAGCTGCCTTTCATATACAGAGCGATACAAACCCTGTTGGAGCGAGGGGAGGCGGGGCGTGCCATCGCGTGCAAGCTCGGCTCCCACAGGGTTCTACCGCGAATTGTCTGGTCGATAATCGCACGCTTTGCGGCCTATCCCCCCGTGGGTTATTGACCAAACTAACCGGGTGGTACATTTTAGCGGCACGTGTCTTGCCCAACGTGGCAAAAGACCATAATAAAAATATAGAGGAACACCCATGCCTACCCAAGCGCCCCACGCGGTCCCCTTGATCCGTCTTTCCAGTGCACCTTCCAGCCTCCCAGGTTCGATCCGCTAGCGGCCCAATGCTGTTTCGGTCTTATCGCACCACTGGGATGTGGGCACTCGACAAGCCTCGGAGTTCTTCAAGATGACAAAAGTCGTGGATCTGTATTTCAAGCTGCTGAAGCTGCTGATAGTGGTGTGCATGGTCGTGATGATCCTGCTGGTGTTCGGCAATGTAGTGCTGCGCTATGCCTTCAACTCGGGCATCAGTGTGTCGGAGGAGCTGTCGCGCTGGTGCTTCGTCTGGATGATCTTTCTCGGTGCCCTGGTGGCGCTCAAGGACCGCGCCCACCTGGGCATGGACAGCCTGGTCAAGCGCTTGCCGCCGGCCGGCAAGCGGATTTGCCTGGTCATCGGCCATTTGCTGATGTTGTACATCTGCTGGCTGATCTTCAGTGGCAGTTGGCAACAGGCGGCGATCAACCTGGAGGTGGTTGCCCCGGCGTCAGGATTGTCCATGGCGCTGTTCTATGGCGCCGGCCTGGTGTTCGGCGCCAGTGCCGCTCCCATCCTGCTCTACGAACTCTACCTGGCGCTGTTCCGCAAGCTGGGAGACGACGAGCTGGTGATGGTCAAGGACAACGACGCCGAGGGAATCGCACATAACGCCACCAAGAGTACCCACCCATGACACTGGTTATCTTCCTCGGGTCCTTGATAGGCAGCATGGCATTGGGCATGCCCATCGCGTTTGCCTTGCTGGTGGTCAGCGTGGCGTTGATGGCTTACCTGGATCTGTTCGACGCGCAAATCATTGCCCAGAACCTGCTCAACGGCGCGGACAGCTTCCCGCTGATGGCCGTGCCGTTCTTCATGCTGGCCGGTGAAGTCATGAACGTCGGCGGGTTGTCCAAACGCATCGTCAACATTGCCATGGCGCTGGTGGGGCACAAGCGCGGAGGCCTGGGTTACGTGGCGATCATCGCTTCCTGCCTGTTGGCATCGCTCTCCGGTTCGGCCGTGGCCGATGCGGCGGCACTGGCGGCGTTGCTGGTGCCAATGATGGTGTTGGCCGGGCACAATCGGGCGCGTTCGGCGGGTTTGATTGCCGCCGGTGGCATTATCGCGCCGGTCATACCGCCGAGCATTGGCTTCATCGTCTTTGGCGTGGCGTCCGGGGTGTCGATTTCCAAGTTGTTCCTGGCCGGCATTGTGCCGGGCATCATGCTCGGAGTGGCGCTCGCCATTGCCTGGTGGATCGTTTCCCGCAGCGAGGATGTCGAGACGCCACCCAAGCAATCCCGTGCCCAGGTCCTGCGGGCGTTGGTCGAGGGCAGTTGGGCCATGGGCTTGCCGATCATCATTGTTTTCGGCCTCAAGTTCGGCATTTTCACCCCGACGGAAGCGGCAGTGGTGGCGGCGGTCTACTCGCTGTTCGTATCCCTGGTGATCTACCGGGAAATGAAAGTCAGCCAGTTGTACGGGGTAATCCTGTCCTCGGCCAAGACCACCTCGGTGGTGATGCTGCTGGTAGCCGCCGCCATGGTTTCTTCCTGGCTGGTGACTATTGCCGACCTGCCGGGCCAATTGGCGGCGGTGCTCGAGCCGTTCATGGATAGCCCGACCCTGCTGTTGGTGGTGATCATGCTGATGATCATCCTGGTGGGTACGGTCATGGACATGACGCCCAGCATTCTCATCCTCACGCCGGTGCTGATGCCGGCAATCACCCAGGCGGGCATCGACCCGGTCTACTTTGGCGTGTTGTTCCTGATCAACACCGCCATTGGCCTGATTACTCCGCCCGTGGGCACTGTACTCAATGTGGTGAGCGGGGTTTCCAAGCTCAATATCGAAGACATCGTTCGTGGCGTGTGGCCGTTCCTGCTTGCGCAGCTGGCGGTATTGCTCCTGCTGGTCCTGTTCCCACAATTGGTCTTGGGACCGTTGAAATTCTTCACCGGTTGAGACCGGTGCAGGCCGTAGTAACTCGACTCAAAAACAATAATGATCGGAGAGTGACATGGGAAAACTGATGAAAACCCTGTTGGCCGGGGCGTGCGCGACGGGCTTGCTGTTGGCCAGCGCGGCCAGCCATGCGGACGAAATCCGCGAACGGACCTTGCGATTCGCCTTTCAGAACGTCAAGGAACACCCCCAGGGCCAGGGCGCGCAGAAGTTCGCTGACCTGCTCAGCGAAAAGAGTGGCGGCAAGATCAAGGTTCGTCTGTTCCCCGGCGGTACGCTGGGCGGTGATGTGCAAACGGTGTCGGCGTTGCAGGGCGGCACGCTGGACATCACCGTGCTCAACTCCGGCATCCTGGCCGCCCAGGCCCCGGATTACGCCATGCTCGATTTCCCGTTCCTGTTCAACAACGTCGAGGAAGCCCATGCGGTCATCGATGGGCCGGTCGGGCAGAAACTGGCGGCGCAACTGGACAGCAAAGGGCTGGTGGGGCTGGGTTATTGGGACCTGGGTTTCCGTAACCTGACCAACAGCAAGCACCCGGTGACCCGGCTCGAAGACATGCAGGGCTTGAAACTGCGCGTCATCCAGTCGCCGATCTACCTGGAGACGTTCTCCGCCCTGGGCGCCAACCCCGTGCCGATGGCGTTCCCCGAGGTCTACACCGGCCTTGAGCAACACACCATCGACGGCCAGGAAAACCCTTTCACGGTGATCGAGGGCAATAAGTTCTACGAGGTGCAGAAGTACCTTTCCGTCACGGGGCACATCTTCAACCCGCAGTCGTTGATCATCAGCCAGAAGACCTGGAACCGTCTCAATGACGATGAAAAGGCGATGATTCGCGCGGCCGCGGCCGAGGCGCAAACATTCCAGCGTGAAGTCACGGCGGCGAGCATGGACAAGGCCAAGGCCACGTTGGCGGCTGCGATGACCGTCAATGAGATCAGCCCGGCCGAGAAAGATCGCTTGCGCGAGCGGGTGAAACCGGTGATCGACAAGTTCGCCAAGTCCCTGGATGGCGATCTGGTGAAAATGATGTATGACGAGATTGCCAAGGTGCGTGCCGCCCAGTGAGGTGAAGGCACTCCTGTCGAGGGGCGATGAAGGGCGTCGGGGCAGTGTCCCGGCGCCCTTCGTTGTGTCTGCGGCCGATTTTTCCCAAGGCACAAAGCAGGGACGCCGCCGTTTCTCGTAGGAGCGTATTGGCGTTTGTAGAACAGTCATGGCCGGTCTCGATGCCCTCGTCATGCCTCCAAACTTGTTAGGCTAGGGCTCGCATATCTCGTTTTCACTTTGGAGCGGCGGGACTCATCAGGCCATGGCACGCATGCGCGTGCCGTAAATCAAAGGAGGTTCACGTGGGTAAAAATCCTGTAGACGATCTAGCAGGAAAATCCCAGACGCCCGGCACGGAGGGAATACCAGCCCCCAGCGGCGAGGCCAATCTCATTGAAACCGACTATGTCATAGGACAGGACAATATCAGCGGTCAGTTTTCGTTCTCTCTGGATATCCACGGCAAAGTCTTCCTTATCTCTGCCGCCACCGTTTTGCTGTTCGTCGTCATGACACTGGCCCTGCAAAACGAAGTTGAACCGCTGTTCAGTTCAATGCGCAGTTGGTTGACCCGGCACTTGGCCTGGTTCTTCCTGAGCGCAGGCAATGTCTTCGTATTGCTGTGCCTGGCGCTGATCGTTTCGCCATTGGGCAAGGTCCGATTGGGCGGGCGCGACGCCACGCCGGATCATACGTACCTGGGTTGGTTCTCCATGTTGTTCGCCGCCGGGATGGGCATCGGGTTGATGTTCTATGGCGTTGCGGAGCCGATGTCGCATTACGCTGCCGCAATGGGCGGAGTCACGGTCGATGCCAATGGCGTGCGTACGGACTGGGCCCCCCTGGGTGGTGCACAGGGTGACATGAGAGGCGCAGCAGACCTGGCGATGGCTGCGACTATCTTTCATTGGGGGCTGCATCCATGGGCTATCTACGCCATCGTTGCGTTGTCCCTGGCGCTGTTTTCCTTCAACAAAGGCTTGCCGCTGTCGATACGCTCGATTTTTTATCCTCTGCTGGGTGAGCGTGTCTGGGGCTGGCCGGGTCATATCATCGACATCCTGGCGGTCTTTGCCACGCTGTTTGGCCTGGCGACATCGCTTGGTATCGGTGCGGAGCAGGCCGCGGCGGGGATTGAGCACCTGTTCGGTATTCCGTCCACCAACGTCAGCAAGGTGCTACTGATCATCGGCATCACCTTGATTGCACTGTGGTCGGTACTTGCCGGGTTGGAGAAGGGCGTCAAGCTGCTGTCCGAAATCAACATGGGCCTGGCGCTCCTGTTGCTCCTGTTCATCATCGTCGTGGGGCCAACCCTGGCCATCCTCACTGGCTTCTTCAAGAACGTGGTGACGTACGTCGAATATCTGCCGGCATTGTCCAATCCTTTCGGGCGCACGGACACCGAGTTCACCCAGGGCTGGACGGCGTTCTATTGGGCCTGGTGGATCAGTTGGTCGCCGTTCGTGGGCATGTTCATCGCCAGGGTCAGCCGTGGCCGTACCGTTCGTGAGTTCCTGGTTTCGGTATTGCTGGTGCCTTCGTTGGTGTCGGTGCTGTGGATGACGACCTTTGGCGGGACGGCCATTGATCAGGCCACCCTGCAGGGCCTCAGCGGCGTGAAGGATGCCGTGCTGGAACTCAAGTTGTTCGTCATGCTTGAAGGACTGCCCTTCAAGGAGATTTCGTCCCTGCTGGGCATTGTGCTGGTGATCGTGTTCTTCACCACGTCCTCGGACTCCGGCTCGCTGGTGATCGATACGATCACCGCGGGCGGAAAGGTCGACGCGCCCGTTCCGCAGCGGGTCTTCTGGGCGGTCATTGAAGGGGTGATCGCCATCGCACTGTTGCTGGGAGGGGGCTTGGTTGCCTTGCAGGCCATGGCCGTGTCGACCGGGTTGCCGTTCGCCATAGTCCTGCTGCTGGGCTGCATTTCGCTGGTCAAGGGATTGCTCTCCGAACCACGCTCCTGACGGTCGAGGAGCGCCGATGATGGAAAGGGTCATGTTCCATCGTCGGCCTCAGTCCCAAAGTTCTCCAACCACAACGTCAGGGCTGTAGTGAGTGGCTATTTGCGCTTGCAGCAGCTCGGCCGTGGCCAACGCATCGGTCAAGGCCTGATGGGCGTGGTAGGGCGGCAGGTGATAGCGCGGGCGGCTGTCCGCCAACCGGACCGACGCGAGAGGGCGTTGCAACAATCGGTCTAGCCAGTTGCGATGGCCCCGGACCTGCCGCGCTTCGAGTTGCATGGTGTCAATGACTGGAAATTGCAGGCCTTCCCCCCAGTGGTGACGAAACGCCTGATCCAGGAAATCACGTTCGATGGCCCGGTAGTGCACGACCATGATTTTCCCTGTCATTGCTTCCAGCAGGTGCTCCATGATGTCCGGCAACCGGGGGGCATGGCGGATATCTGCGTGGGTGATGCGATGGAAAGTGACCGATTCGTCGGTCAGTCGCGCGGGCTTGATGATCCAGTACAGCGCTTCGCCGCAGCGTATCCGCTTGAGCGTCAACGGTATCAGGCCAATGCTGACGATGCTGTCGCTATGGGCATTCAAACCGGTGGTTTCCAGGTCCAGGGCCAGCAGGTCCACCTGCTCCAGTGGCGTCTGTCCGTTGGCAACGCCGGCCCGGTAGAAACGCTGCAAGAGAGGGTGTCTGGCTTGCTGTGCCAACTGTTCAAAGCGCGCCGGCCAGTCTGCTGTTGTCTGCCTCTGCGAGTTCCGTGAATCGCTCATCGTGTTGGCCGTGCGTGGCCGGGATAGCGGAAGCGCAAGAATTTCTGCGCATTGCTCAACACCTGGAACGCTTCCTTGAGGTTGTGGCGCTCAATGGTGGAAAAGCGCTCGGGCTCGATGTAGTTGTCGGGTGTCCGGCCCTGTTCGATGGCATGGGCCTGGTGCCGTATGCGCACCATCGATAGGAACTCCAAGGCGTAGCGCAGATGATCAATGGCTTGCGGTTGCAGCCATTTTGTCGTGCTGATGGCTTCGAGTCGATCAAAGGAATTTTGTGCGGTACTCCCGCACGCCAGCGCATGAATTCGGATCAGGTCGGTAAGGGGCGCCGTGCCACGGCCCTTCAGGTTGATGATCTGTTTTTGCTCCCCGTCGGTTTCCATGACAAACGTGCGGAAGAAACCCAGGGGTGGCGTCCTGTTCAATGCGTTGCGGGCCATTGCCGCCAGGAAGGCTGGCGTGGCCTTTGATTTTTCAGCGCAAAGCGCCTTGAGCGCATCGACCATTTCCAACCGACCATAGACGCCGTCCAGGTCAAAGAAAATACAAGCATTGAGCAGTGTGGCGGCGTTCGGTTTTTCAATCCACTGGGTGAAATAGTCGCGCCAGACTCGCAGCGGCTGACGCCACTGGACGTTGGTCGCCATGATCCCGCCCTTGCAGTAGCTGAAGCCGCACGCGGCGAGCCCGTCACTGACAAAGGTGGCCAGCTTCCTGAAATATTCATCGTGCAGGGCCGGGTCGAAACGATCATCCAGTACCAGGGCGTTGTCCTGGTCGGTCACCAGCAACTGTTCGTCCCGGGCCATCGAGCCCAGCACCATGAAACAATAGGGAACCGGCGGCGGCCCCAACGCCCTTTCGGCCAGTTCGAACAGGCGCTGGGTGAAGGCGCGACCAATACCTGAAATGGCGCTGCCGATCATGTGGGCGGTGGCACCGTCGCGCACCATGCGAATGTAGGTGCCGCGCAGATCCCGCAGCAATGATCGCAGACCTTCGACGCTGGTCTGGTTGGAGATGCTGTTGACGAGGTACAAGCTGCTCTGGGACTCGTGCCGGATAATGTCCGACAGATTGATCAGGCCCAGAGCGCGGCCCTTATGCATCACCGGCAGGTGGTGGATATTGCTTCGAAGCATGCACAGCATGGCCTCGAACAGCGAGTCGTCGGCCTGGATGGACACCGGGTCGTTCGACATGACTTCGCCGATGGTGGTGTTGCCGCTGCGGTTGGCGGCCACCACGCGAGTGCGCAGGTCTCGATCGGTCACGATGCCGAGCATCTTTCCGGGGTTATGCCCGTCCCGCTCCAGGACGACGACACAGGAAACGCTTTGCTCGGTCATCAGCTGTGCGGCTTCCTGGACGCTGGTTCGTGGCGTGACCCAGACCAGCTTGCGGGAAATCAAGGCACGGGATTTAAGCTGGATCAGATCGCTCGCGCGCCCTTGGGCCTCAACGGCCGACTTGAGCCTGGAGTGACCTTCGGCTTCGACAAAATCGGCGAAGTTGTCGTGCCGCTTGCACAATTGGGCGATGACATCCGCCGGGATGAAATAGATCAGGCTATCTTCCAGCGCCGTGGCTGGAAAACGCACTTTGTTGCTGCGTAGCAGGCCGGCCTGGCCGAAAATATCGCCTTCCACCAGGCGGTCATACAGCTCGCCGCCGCGTCGATAGATCTCGACGGCGCCGCTGCGTACGTAGTGCAGGTCGTGTATGACGGCGCCTGCTTCGAGGATAGGGCTGCCCGCCTTGAAATAGGCGACGTCGACGCGCCGCGCAATGTCTTCCAGCGTTGCCTGGGGCAGGGCATCGAATGGGGGAAAGCGATGCAGATGCTCGCTGATTTCCAAGAGTTCGATTTGCATGGGGCCTCGTGGCTGTTCGCTTCAGAGGAACAACATGCCAGACCATGGGAGCGCGCACAAATCCGCTGTTGGCAAGTGTGCGCGACCACCGCTTCGTCACTGGCCTTCAGGCACCGCCAGCCATTGCCCGATCACCTTCTGGTAGCTGCCATTGGCCTTGCTCAGGTGCAGCCATTGATCGACGTACATCTTCCAGGTGTTGTCGTCCCGTGGCAGCAGGTAGGCTTTCTCTCCATATTGCAGGTAACGGGTCGGGTTGACGGCGCACAGGCCGGGCTTGAGTTTTTGCTGGTAGAGCGCTTCCGAGGCGTCGGTAATCATCACGTCGGCTTTCTTGTCCAGCAGTTGCTGGAAGATGGTCACGTTGTCATGGAAGCTGAGCTGGCCGTTGGGCAGGAACGCTCGGACGAAGGCTTCGTTGGTGCCGCCCGCCGGCTCGACAAGACGCACCGAAGGCTGGTTCATCTGCTCGAGGGTCTGGTAACGCTCCTTGTCTTCGCAACGCACCAGCGGGATTTTCCCATCCACGTCCAGGGTGGTACTGAAATAGGCCTTCTTCTGGCGCTCCAGCGTCACCGAAATCCCGCCCATGCCGATGTCGCATTGACCGGCAACCATATCCGGCATCAGGGTTTTCCAGGTGGTCTGCACCCATTGCACCTTGACGCCCAGGCTGGCGGCCAGGGAGCGCGCCATGTCGATATCGATGCCTTCGTATTCGCCAGCTGCGGTTTTAAAGGTATAGGGCTTGTAGTCGCCGGTGGTGCACACCTTCAGTTCGCCGCGTTGCTGAACCTGGTCCAGTAGCGAAGGTGCCGGTTCGGCCAAGGCGCTGCAGGAGAGCGCCAACAGGCCACAGAGCGTCATCGAGCGTGTTATGTTTTTCATGGATAGGACGTCTCGCAACGGAAGGGAACAAGACCGGGGAGTGTAGTGAAAGCGCCTGCTCGCTGTCACGGCGGTGTTGATCGTGAACCGTCAGCTGGGCGTAGGCTCGGGGGGCTGTCGATGCAGGCTTTCCAGGTAGGCGCAGAACATATCGGCCATGGCGTCGCTATAGACGGCAACCTCCACAGGAGAGCGGGGCGCTGATGAAAATCGCTTACCCACGGTACTGAGCGTCGTAATCACCAGGTCACCCGCCAAGGCACGGGCCTGCGCCGGGACGGTTGGCAGTGCTTGCAGCATGAAGGCGCCCACCGACTGCTGTACCGACATCCGCGCCGCATGATGCTCGGGGGCGTCGCGGTAGAGCGGGGCGGCGTCGTTGAGGGCGACGCGTATCTGGGCCTCGTCGCATTCGGACTGGATGAACGCCTGCACCAAGGTACGCAGGCGCTCGAAGGGCGGCTTGAGGTCGTCTTCAAGAATCTCGCGCAGCATGTCGCTGGTTTGGCGCCATTCATCACTTTGCAGCCGGAACAGGATCGCCGCTTTGTTCGGGAAGTACTGATACACCGAGCCGACGCTCACGCCAGCTCGCTCGGCAACCCGGGCCACCGTGAAACGTGCCGCGCCCTGGGTCGCCAGAACCTGAACAGCCGCTTCCAGAACGGCGGCGACGAGCTCGGTGGAGCGTGCCTGTTTCGGCTGTTTACGCGAGGAAATCTGCGGGCTTGAGCGTTCGGGCATACGGGCATGAGCCTTGGAAGGGAATGCGAATAGGAAATGCGACGGATTGTTCGTATCTTGAATGCGACGAATTGATCGCATTTTAGTCGGCTCCGCAGGCAGCGTTCAACGTCACATCGCATCCTTTCCGTAGGCAGGGTTATGACACAAGACAATATTCATCTCGGTGCTTCTTCGGCGCCACAGGCAGCCGTCGAGGCCAGTCCGGCACTCAAGCTGTTGCCGCTCACGCTGACCGTATTCATCGGTTTCCTCACGATCGGCATGCAACTGCCTGTCTTGCCCCTCCATCTGCATGACACGCTGGGCATGGGCACGCTGGTTATCGGTCTGGTGGTCGGCGCGCAGTTCGCCGCGGCGCTGGTGTCACGGGCCTGGGCCGGCAATTTTGCCGACATGCGCGGTGGTAAACGCGCGGTCATGACCGGGCTGGTGACAGCCGCGGTTTCAGGGCTGGTCTATCTGCTTTCCCTGGCGTTCGTTGCCGCGCCTGTCACGTCGGTCTGGCTCTTGTCGGTCGGTCGGGTGCTGCTGGCAATTGGCGAAAGCCTCATTGTCACCGGTGCGCTGGGGTGGGGTATCGGCCTGGTGGGGGCGCAGCATGCCGGCAAGGTCATGGCCTGGAATGGCATCGCCATGTACGGCGCCTACGCATTGGGTGCTCCGCTCGGTGTGACGCTCAACAGCGCCTGGGGGTTTATCGGTATCGCCATGGCCTCGATGTTCATTCCGTTGCTGGCCTTGGCGATTGTCGCGGGCGTGCGCGCTGTCGCCCCTACGGCGACCCGGCGTACACCGTTCTACACGATGCTCGGTGCTGTATGGGTTCCCGGCATGGGATTGGCGTTTTGCAGCGTCGGCTTTGGTGTCCTCACGGCGTTCATTGCCCTGTTGTTCGCGGCCAGGGATTGGGGCAACGCTTCCTTGGCGTTCACGGCATTCGGTGTGGCTTTCATCGCTGCGCGCCTGCTTTTCGGGCACCTTCCGGACAAAATTGGCGGCGCCCGCGTCGCGCTGGTTTGCGTATTGATCGAAACCGTTGGCTTGCTGCTGATCTGGAGCGCCGACACCGCGACCATGGCTTATTTGGGCGCAGCCTTCACCGGCTTCGGTTATTCCCTGGCCTTTCCCGGCTTCGGCGTGGAAGCGGTACGGCGTGCGCCACCGCAGGCACGCGGTCTCGCCATGGGGGCCTACGTCGCGTTTCTCGATATTTCTCTGGGCATCACCAGTCCGCTGGCCGGTTTGTTGGCGAGTGACTGGGGTATCGGTGCGGTTTACCTGGGCGGCGCGATTGCCGTTGGGTTGTCCTTCGGGGTGGCCCTGATGCTGCTCAGAGGAGGGGAAGCACAAGTTCAATACAAATCCTGAGTCTTCGATGGGTTATAAGATTTTCGGTCGGTTTTTTAGAACAGGAGCGTTGCATATGCATGTATTCGTTACCGGTGCCACGGGCTGGGTTGGGGCGTCCGTGGTACAGGATCTGATCGCCGCCGGGCATCGGGTCACCGGCTTGGCCCGATGCGAAGAAAAAGGCGCCACACTGGCTGCGACAGGCGCGAAGGTGATTCCAGGCACTTTGGATGATCTCGACATCTTGCACAACGCAGCCTCGGCGGCGGACGCGGTGATTCACACGGCGTTCAATCATGACTTCTCCCGGTTTGCCGAAAATGCCCAGCAGGACCGCCGCGCCATCGAAACGTTGGGCGATGCCTTGCGGGGCTCCGACCGGCCGTTGCTGGTGACGTCGGGCCTGTTTGGATTGACGCGGGGCGCGAGTGAATTGGAAGTGGTGAGCCCGGCCTCGCCCCGCAGGTCCGAAGCCGCCGCCCGGGACCTGGCCGAGCGTGGGGTGCGTGTGGCGACGGTGCGGCTGGCGCCCTCGGTCCATGGCCTCGGCGACCATGGGTTCGTGCCGATCCTGATTCGCCTTGCCCGGGAAAACGGCGTATCGGCTTACCCCGGTGATGGCAGCCATTGCTGGTCGGGTGTGCATCGACAGGATGCCGCGCGGGTTTATCGGCTTGCCCTGGAGCAGGGGGTGACGCAATCCGTTTACCACGCCGTCGCTGACGAGGCCGTGCCGTTCAAGGACATTGCCCAGGCAATCGGTCGTGGCCTGGGGGTGCCGGTGGAATCCCGCGAGCGCGAGCATTTCGGCTGGTTCGCTCACATGGCGGGGGCGAACATGGCCGTGTCCAGCGCATACACCCGTGCCTTGCTGGGCTGGACGCCAAGCGGCCCGAGTCTATTGGATGATCTTGAGTTGCCGGGCTATTACCACACCGATTGAAATGAATAGCCGGTGGCGAGGGCGGTGTGGGACCTAGTGCGAAATGATCCCGTGGTCGATCGCGTATTTCACCAGGGCTGCGGGCTTGTCGATGTTCAGCTTGCGGCGAATGCTCAGGCGATGGGTCTCGACGGTGCGTACGCTGATGTCCAGTTCACGGGCCATTTCCTTGTTGTTCAAGCCCTGGACCATTTTGGACAACACTTGGCTTTCGCGCGGCGTCAGCTCGTTATCGGTGTGTGGGTCGGTGGCGAGCCGCTGGGCGATCTCGGCGCTGTAGAAGGTGCCGCCGCGGATGATTGCTTCGATGGCCGCGATGATTTCCCGCGACGGCGCGTTCTTGAGCACGTAGCCGCTGGCGCCGGAACGCACGGATTCGCTCACGTACTCATAATTGTCGTACATGCTGAGGATGAGGATCTTGAGGCTGGGGTATTGCTTGCCCAACTGTCGGGTCAGCTCGAGGCCGTTCTTGTCCTTGAGGCCAATGTCCATCAGCAACAGGTCCGGTTGGCAGCGCCCGACCATTTCGATCGCTTGCGCGCCGTTCTCGGCTTCGCCCACCACATCCAGTTGCGGCATCACCGACAGCAGGGCCCTGATGCCATCTCGGACCAGGGAATGGTCATCGACTAGCGCGACGCGAATCACGGGAGGCGTGTTCATGGGCAAGTACTCTTGTTGGAGGGGGGGCCATCAGCTTTCCGTGACCGAGAGATTCATGGGCAGCAGGATGTCCAGTTCGCTGCGGCCCGGCACCGACGTCATTTCCAGGCGTCCGCCGAAATGCTCGACTCGCTCGCGGATATTGCGCAGGCCGATGCCGGCATGGCCGCGTTCCACCTGTGGGACGTTGAACCCCATCCCGTCATCGACCACCGTCAGCCGCAAGGACTGGCTGGAGCCGAACAGGGTGATGCCGACACTTTTCGCCCCGGCATGGCGCTCGATGTTGGTCAGGGCTTCCTGGGCAATGCGAAACAGCGAGACAGGGGCGCCATTTTCAAGGCGACAATCGAATTCGTTGCTTCGGTAGGACACTTCCAGCCCACTGCGCTGTTGGAATTCGCTGGCGAGCTGGCCGATGGCGGCGGGCAGGCCCAAGGTGTCGAGCAGGGAGGAGCGCAAGTCGTGGGAGATGTTGCGAATCTCGCCGATGGCTTCGCCCAGCCGGTCGGTGGCGTTCTTCAGGATGCCCAGGCCGTTTTCCTGGCCCTTTTCCAACACGTGGCTGGCCAGTTCGAACTGGAACTTTATCGACACCAGCAGTTGGCTGATGCCGTCATGCAGCTCGCGCGAAACCCGCGAGCGTTCTTCTTCCTGCAAGCTGACGATGCGCTGGTTCAAGCGCTGCAGCTTTTTGTCGGCCAGGCGATGTTCGCTGACGTTGAGGGTCATGCCGCCGGCAAATACCAGCAGGACCGCCACCAACGCGATTGCGGCGATGGCTTGCATGGTGGTGTGGATGCCATGGGCGACTTCGTCACGGGCCTGCTGGGTGGCGCGCTCGACATCCTCCAGGTAAATCCCGGTGCCGAGCATCCAGCCCCATTTGTCCAGCATCACCACATAGGCCAGCTTGTCGGTCACCTGGCCGGAGGAGGGCTTGTTCCAGGCGTAGCGCTGGAACCCTTCGCCAGACTCGGCGCTTTTGATCAGTGCCTGGATGACCGGCAGGCCGTGGGGGTCCTTCATGTCCCAGAGGTATTGCCCCACCAGCTCGGACTGGCGGGCATGCATGAGGCTGCGGCCCTGGCGGTCGTACACGAAGAAGTAGCCGTTGATGCCGAAGCTGAGCTTGCGCAGTTCTTCCAGGACCTGCTGTTGCGCCCGGGCGTCTCCCTGGCCGTTGTCATACAGCGGGGCGATCAGGCTCTGCGCCATCTCGACATAGTTCTTCAACTCGGCGCGCTTGCTCGCCAGGATGCTGTCTTCGATCAGTTGCGCCTGTTGATCGCCCAACTGGCGGTTGAGCGAGATCACCAGGGCGCAGATGACCGCGATGGCCAGGACCAGCGGCAAAATCCCGAGGGCGACGATTTTGTGTTTGAGCAGCATCTGTACTCCTGTCCGGACTCGGCGGGGAGGCGAATGGCGGCATCATATGCCAAACCCATGGGTGAGGCATAAAACCTGTGGCGCAAGACATGTGGGAACAAAGCTTGCTCGCGATGCAGGCGCTGCGGCGTATGAAAGACCGTATGGACTCTATCGCGGGCAAGCCTTGCTCCCACAGGGGGAATTGGGGTTCTACGTAGTACTACGGATTTATTTGTTGACCCATTGCAGGGATATTGGGCCGGCTCCGAATAGCCGGGGCACACTATAAAAACAATCGCCGCAATCCACTGGATATCGGCAGGAGACACGCAATGACAACCCGTCTGGTTAAACACCTCGCCTGGTTTGCCGTGGCTGTTCTGGGAGCCTGTGCGTTGAGTGTCGTGGCCTTGCGCCGCGGCGAACCCATCAACGCCCTCTGGATCGTCGTCGCCGCCGTGGCCATCTACCTGGTCGCCTACCGCTACTACAGCCTCTTCATCGCCAACAACGTGATGCAACTCGATGCGCGCCGGGCCACCCCCGCCGTGCTCAACAACGATGGCCTGGACTACGTTCCGACCAACAAACACATTCTATTCGGCCACCATTTCGCGGCCATTGCCGGGGCGGGGCCGTTGGTCGGGCCGGTGCTGGCGGCGCAGATGGGCTACCTGCCCGGCACGCTCTGGCTGATCGCCGGCGTGGTGCTGGCCGGTGCCGTGCAGGACTTCATGGTCCTGTTCCTGTCCACCCGTCGCAACGGTCGCTCCCTGGGCGACATGGTGCGCGAGGAAATGGGCCGCATCCCCGGCACCATCGCGCTGTTCGGCTGCTTCCTGATCATGATCATCATCCTCGCGGTGCTGGCGCTGATCGTGGTCAAGGCCCTGGCCGAGAGCCCGTGGGGGATCTTCACGGTGATGGCGACCATCCCGATCGCGATGTTCATGGGCATCTACATGCGCTACATCCGCCCGGGCCGCATCGGAGAAATCTCGATCATCGGCGTGCTGTTGCTGCTGGGCTCGATCTGGCTGGGTGGGCAGATCGCCGCCGACCCGGTCTGGGCCAAGGCCTTCACCTTCACCGGCATCCAGATCACCTGGATGCTGATCGGCTATGGCTTCGTCGCGGCGGTGCTGCCGGTGTGGCTGATCCTGGCACCGCGGGACTACCTGTCGACCTTCCTCAAGATCGGCACCATCGTCGCCCTGGCGATCGGCATCCTGGTCACCATGCCCGAGCTGAAAATGCCGGCACTGACCCAGTTCACCGACGGCACCGGGCCGGTGTGGAAGGGCGGGCTGTTCCCGTTCCTGTTCATCACCATCGCCTGCGGCGCGGTCTCGGGCTTCCATGCGCTGATTTCCTCGGGCACCACGCCCAAGCTGCTGGATAACGAAACCAACGCCCGCTACATCGGTTACGGCGGCATGCTGATGGAGTCCTTCGTGGCGATCATGGCCATGGTCGCGGCTTCGGTCATCGAGCCAGGCGTGTACTTCGCCATGAACAGCCCGGCGGCGATCGTCGGCGGTGACGTGGTGGCCGTGGCCCAGACCGTCAGCAGTTGGGGTTTTGCCATCACGCCCGAGGCGCTGCAAGCGGTGGCCAAGGACATCGGCGAGACCACCGTGCTGGCCCGTGCCGGCGGTGCGCCGACCCTGGCGGTCGGTATCGCGCAGATCCTGCACTCGGTATTGCCGGGTGAGAACACCATGGCGTTCTGGTACCACTTCGCGATCCTGTTCGAAGCGCTGTTCATCCTCACCGCCGTGGACGCCGGCACCCGTGCCGGGCGGTTCATGCTCCAGGACCTGCTCGGCTCGTTCGTGCCGGCCCTCAAGCGCACCGAATCTTGGGCCGCCAACCTGATCGCCACCGCCGGCTGCGTCGCGCTGTGGGGTTATTTGCTGTACCAGGGCGTGATCGATCCGCTGGGCGGCATCAACACCTTGTGGCCGCTGTTCGGCATCTCCAACCAGATGCTGGCCGGTATCGCCCTGATGCTCGCCACCGTGGTGCTGATCAAGATGAAGCGCCAGCGCTACGTCTGGGTGACCATGCTGCCGGCGGCCTGGCTGTTGATCTGCACCACCTCGGCAGGCCTGATCAAGCTGTTCGACGCCAACCCGGCGATCGGCTTCCTGGCCCTGGCGCGCAAATACAACGATGCCCTGGCCGCCGGCCAGATCCTGGCCCCGGCCAAGAGCATCGAGCAGATGCAGCACGTGGTGTACAACGCCTACACCAACGCAACGCTGACGGTGTTGTTCCTGTTCGTGGTCTTCAGCATCCTGTTCTACGCGCTCAAGGTCGGCATCGCCGCCTGGGGTACAAAAGAGCGCACGGATAAAGAAGCACCATTCCAGGCCCTGCCGGACGCTTGATAGAGGATTGCAACGATGTTCAATGACTTGAGTCGCCTGGGTAAATACCTCGGTCAGGCCGCCCGCCTGATGGTCGGCATGCCCGACTACGACAACTACGTCGAGCACATGCAAACCAAACACCCGGACAAACCGCTGATGGACTACGAGGCGTTCTTTCGCGAACGCCAGGAGGCCCGTTACGGTGGCAAGGGTGGGCCCAAGTGCTGTTGAGCCGGCAGCCCTGAGGCAACCTCTGTGGGAGCAGGCTTGCTCGCGAAGAGGGTGGGTCAGTCGATAAAAATGTTGACTGACCCACCGCATTCGCGGGCAAGCCCGCTCCCACAGTTGTTCTGGGGGTGGGTTCAAGATGTGTATCGGCCCTGGATCCCATGTGGGAGCGAGCTTGCTCGCGAAGAGGGTGGGTCAGTCGATAAAAATGTTGACTGACCCACCGCATTCGCGGGCAAGCCCGCTCCCACAGTTGTTCTGGGGTGGGCATCAAGATGCGTATGCGCCCTGGATCCCATGTGGGAGCGGGCTTGCTCGCGAAGAGGGTGGGTCAGTCGATAAAAATGTTGGATGACCCACCGCATTCGCGGGCAAGCCCGCTCCCACAGTTGTTCTGGGGTGGGCTCAAGATGCGTATGCGCCCTGGATCCCATGTGGGAGCGAGCTTGCTCGCGAAGGGGGTGGGTCAGTTGGTGGAAATGTCGACTGGCCTGGCGCATTCGCGGGCAAGCCCGCTCCCACAGTTGTTCTGGGGTGGGCTCAAGGTGCGTATGCGCCCTGGATCCCTTGTGGGAGCGGGCTTGCTCGCGAAGAGGGTGGGTCAGTCGATAAAAATGTTGGATGACCCACCGCTTTCGCGGGCAAGCCCGCTCCCACAGTTGTTCTGGGGTGGGCTCAAGATGCGTATGCGGCGCCCTGGATCCCTTGTGGGAGCGAGCTTGCTCGCGAAGACGGCCGGTCAGCCATAAGATCTATGGCTGTACCCAACCTCACTCCGCCAACAACACCGCCGCATCGAATCCTACCCGCAAGTTGCCCCAATGGCGGCCGTCGAAGAAGAACGGTACGTCGATCTCGGTCATGATTTCCCCGGTATCGCGCAGGTAGGTCTGCAGCAGGAAGCGCTGGACGTTGCCCGCCGCGCGCAGGCCGATCGGGTCGTTGAAGATGCGCTTGTTGCGGCACACTGGCAAATCCACGGTCCGGTCGCCGGTCGGTGGCTTGGAGACCCAGCTGTTGTTCACCGGGCAATAGCCCTTGCTGTCGACCATGAACGAAACCTTGCCACCCGGCGTGCCGCGGGTGAGTTTGTCGCATTCTTCCTGGCAGACCTGGGCAAAGCGTTCGGTGTAGCTGGTCATGTACTGCTTGGGGTCGGTGCCGGGGATTGGCTGGTAATTCTGATCAAACAGGTTCAAGCCTTCGCGTTGCAGTGCCTCCAGGCGGACCTGGAGCGTGTCGCGGCACTCGCTGGCGCGAGTGATGGCGGCGTCCAGCTTGCCATGGCCGAGCACGAAGCGACCCAACAGCGCCTGGACCTTTTCGGCCACGCCGGACAAGTCGCGGGTGGCGGTTGCCGAATGCTGCATGCGCTGGTCGATCAACTGGCTGTCGGCGTGAATCTGGGTAACCCGGTCGTTGATCCCGGTGTTGCTGTCGGCGAACTGCTGGATATGGGTCGCGATGTCCGCCAGCTTGCCGTTGGTGGACTCGAAATCGCCGATCATGCTTTCGAAATGGCCGGAGGCGCGCTCCACCACTTTCTGGGTTTCCCGGGCGCTGTGGCTGATCTGGGTGGTCTGTTCGTGGGTGGAGCTGACTTCATCGAGCATGGCGTCAATGTTGCGCGAGATATCGTCGGTGGCCCGGCTGACGTTCTGGGCCAAGGTACGCACCTCATCGGCCACCACCGCGAAGCCACGACCGCTTTCGCCGGCCCGGGCGGCTTCGATGGCGGCATTGAGGGCCAGCAGGTTGGTCTGGGCAGAGATCTGCTGGATCAACCCGACAATCGACTTGATGCTCGAGGAGCGCTGGTTCAGGGCGCTCACCAGGGTGGCAAACTCACCGAGGCTGCTGGAGATTTCACTGATATTGCCGGTCACTTCCAGCAGCTCGGCGTAGGAGTCGCGGGCCATGCTCAGGTTCTGCGCGGTGGTGCTGGAGATGCCCTGGGTCTGGCGCGAGACTTCTTCGATGCGGCCCACGGCGGTGTTGCTCTGGTCCATCACCTCCTTGGCGAAGCGGGCCTGGTGGGTGGCGCTGTCGCTGGAGTCACTGATGTTCTTCAGCGAGCGGGCCGATTCGACGGCGATGTGCACGGTCAGCGCCTGGACATTGCTGATGATCTCCCGCTGCTTGGCCAGGAACCGGTTGCAGGTGCCGGCCAGCGTGCGGATCTCGTCGTGAGTGACCAGCGGCAGGTCCTTGGACAGGTCACCTTCGCCGTTTGCGATCTCTTCCAGGGCCTTGGTCATGGCGGTGACGGGGCGCACGATGAGGTGGCGGAAATACCAGACCATGAAGCTGATCATGCCCAGCGTCAGGATCGCGCCGAAGAGCAGGGCATGGGTGAGGCTATCGAGCCGGCCTTCGATCTGCCCCAGCAATGCGCCGTCCAACTGCGCGGTGCGCAACAGCAGCACGATCTCTGCGCGGGCGCTCAGGGCCACCCAATACAACAAGCCGCTGACCAGCACCAACAGGAAAAGGCTCGACAGCTTTTTGGTGAGGGTATCGAAAAATTGCACCTCGATAGACTCGTACAAGGCCTTTAACGTCTGCATGCCGCTGCTCCTGGGCAAAAAAATCTCTCAATGGCATACATTCGACCGATAGCGGCAAAGCTTTAGCGTATTGGGGCGATTTGATATCAGTCTGCTATTTCGAGGTTTTTAACCTTTCCTGGGCGATGAGGCAGGGATGTCAATACCCATTGGATTGAATTAGACGAAAGTCGTACTAGCGCCTTGCCCAGCGGCTGCTACGGTTTGAAGTGCAAAACAATAAAAACAAAACGGGAGAGCACCTCCATGTCCACTGAAAAGCAACAAGCTGCGCGTGCCTACTGGACGGAAAACCTACGCTGGATGTTGATATTGCTGGCCATCTGGTTCCTGGTGTCGTTCGGCTTCGGCATTTTGTTGGTTGATTCACTCAACACCGTCAGTTTCTTCGGTACCCCGCTGGGGTTCTGGTTTGCCCAGCAGGGCTCCATTTATGTCTTTGTCATCGAGATTTTCTTCTATGTCTGGAAGATGAATCAGCTCGATCGCAAATATGATGTCCACGAAGACTGAGGGTGACGAGCATGGATACCCAAACCCTGATCTATTTGTTCGTCGGAGCGTCCTTTGCGCTTTACATCGCGATAGCCATCTGGACAAGAGCCGGTTCAACCAGTGAGTACTACGTTGCGAGCAAGGGCGTGCATCCGGTATTGAACGGGATGGCAACTGGCGCTGACTGGATGTCGGCGGCGTCGTTCATTTCCATGGCGGGCATTATCGCTTTCGCCGGTTATGACGGTTCGGTCTACCTGATGGGCTGGACCGGGGGCTATGTGCTCCTGGCGATGTGCCTGGCGCCTTACCTGCGCAAATTCGGCAAGTTCACCGTGCCCGAGTTCGTCGGCGCGCGGTATTACTCCCAGACCGCCCGGGTGGTGGCGGTGATTTGCGTGATTTTCATCTCCTTTACTTACGTGGCGGGACAGATGCGTGGCGTGGGCATCGTCTTTTCCCGTTATCTGGAAGTCGATATCAACACGGGTGTCATGATCGGCATGGCCATCGTGTTCTTTTACTCGGTACTCGGTGGCATGAAAGGCATCACCTACACTCAGGTGGCGCAATATTGCGTGATGATTTTTGCCTACATGGTGCCGGCAATCTATATCTCGATAATGATCACCGGTAATCCGATACCGCAGTTGGGCTTTATCAGCGAAGTGGCCGGTTCGGGACAGAGCGTGATCGAGCGGCTAAACGGGCTGGGTGCCGAGCTGGGCTTCACCGCCTATACCGATGGCACCAAATCGACCATGGATGTGTTTTTCATCACCATGGCGCTGATGGTGGGTACTGCGGGCCTGCCCCATGTGATCGTGCGTTTCTTTACCACGCCGACCGTACGCGATGCCCGCAAGTCAGCCGGCTACGCATTGTTGTTCATCGCTATTCTCTATACCACCGCACCGGCCGTGGCAGCCTTTGCTCGCACCAATTTACTCACCTCTATTCCCAACGTCAGTTACGCCACTGCCCCTGGCTGGTTCAAGACCTGGGAGAACTCGGGCCTTATAGCCTGGGCGGACAAGAACAACGACGGCATTATCCAGTATGGTCCGGGGGCGGCCCTGGTCGGTGCGCCGAGCTTCACCGGCGAGCGAGGGGCACATGAGCAGCGGTTGCTGAAAAACCAGGTCTCGCCAGTGGCCAACGAACTCTATGTCGACAACGACATCATGGTGTTGGCCAACCCTGAAATTGCCGGCCTGCCGGGGTGGGTGATCGCATTGATCGCTGCCGGTGGCCTGGCGGCGGCGCTTTCGACGGCGGCGGGGTTGTTGCTGGTGATCTCCACCTCGATTTCCCATGACCTGCTCAAAAGCAACATCATGCCCAGGATCAACGAGAAGCAGGAATTGCTCGCTGCACGAATCGCCGCCGGCGTGGCGGTATTGATTGCCGGGTTGTTCGGCATCTATCCACCCGCATTCGTCGCCCAGGTGGTTGCGTTCGCCTTCGGATTGGCGGCGTCTTCCTTCTTCCCGGTCATTGTTCTGGGGATCTTCTCCAAACGCATGAACCGTGAAGGTGCGATTGCCGGGATGATCGTCGGGCTGACGTTCACGTTTACCTACATCGTCTACTTCAAATTCATCAACCCGACGATGAACACGGCCGAGCATTGGTGGCTGGGTGTTTCCCCTGAAGGCATCGGCACGTTGGGGATGCTCTTCAACTTCCTGGCCGCGGTGGTGGTGTCACGCTTTACCGCACCGCCACCCGAGCACATCCAGCACTTGGTCGAAGACATCCGCGTACCGAGAGGCGCCGGGGCTGCCATTGACCACTGATCGTATGCAGGCTGAGACTGGAAGAGGGTAAACATCAAGGGCGTCAGACTCATCATCCGGCGCCCTTTTTTTGCGCAGAGTCAAGCCAGGAGGTGTTAGAAAGATTTACTGGGAATCATTCTCAAAGTATATTCACTCTCATTCCTGTCCCTCTGTGAGTGCGTGTCTTGAATCGTCCCACCCCTCTCGTCTACCGCAATGCCCTCGTCAAATGTGTTTTACCCGCGCTGTCTTTCTGTTTCATGGCAAGCCCTTTGAGAGCACAGGACGCTCTGGAACTGCCCAGCACCAACGTGCAGGGCACTCGGATCATTCAGGACGAAGGCTACACGACGTCGCAAGCCAGCACGGCGAGCAAGAGCGATGTTCCGATCAAGGAAGAAGCGCAATCGATCAACGTGGTGACCCAGCAGACCCTGGCGGACTATCAGGTACGTTCGTTGAACGATGCGATGAAGTTTGTCAGCGGCGTCAGCCAGGGCAACACGCTGGGTGGCTCGCGGGACTCGTTGGTCAAGCGCGGGTTTGGTACCAACGACGACGGTTCGATCCTGCGCGACGGTGTGCGGTCGAACCTGGGGCACAACTTCAGCGCCACCACCGACCGCGTTGAAGTGCTCAAGGGACCGGCTTCGATGTTGTATGGCGCGTTGGAGCCTGGCGGCCTGGTCAACGTCATCAGCAAGAAACCGGAGTACACGCAAAGCACCACGTTGAGCGGCTCGGCCTACAGCGAAGGCGGCGGCACCATGGCCATGGACACTACCGGGCCGCTGGGCGATACCGGCCTGGCCTATCGCCTGATCGCCGAGCGTGGGCATGAGGATTACTGGCGCAACTACGGCGTCAATGAGAGCACCCTGGTGGCGCCGTCCCTGGCTTGGACGGGGGAGCGGGCTTCGTTGAATCTCAGCTATGAGTACAACGAATATTCCAATCCGTTTGATCGCGGGACGGTGTTCAGGAACGGGCATCCGGTGGATATCGACTATGACAAACGCCTGGATGAGCCTTGGGCCAAGAGTGTCGGCATTCGCGAAACGGCGACGGCGCGGTTCGAGTATGAGCTGAGCGAGGCGTGGAAGACGCGGGTCACCTATGGCTGGAACAATGATCGGTACAGTCTTTCGATTGCGCAGCCCGATGGTTTGACGGGAAATGAGTTGAGCAGAAAATCCAACGGTGCTCGATACGATGACGAGACACGTTATGCCAGTTGGGATTTCATGGGTAAGCAGGAGCTGTTCGGTCAGCGCCATGATCTGCTGGTGGGTATCGATAATCAGGTGTCAGATCAGTTTCGTGGCAAGACTTACCGTGGGGATGCAGAAGGGGGGTTCGACATCACCGCACCGGTTTATGGTGGCCTGGCTGAACCCAGTAAGCTGAATACCAAACAAAGCAACTTGAGCAACAAACTGACCTCCAGCTCCATCTATCTCAAGGACAACTGGCACCTTGATGATCGCTGGATCCTGGTCTTCGGTGGTCGTTACCAGCATTACGACCAATTTGCCGAACAGGGAATGATCAAGCGAGAGGGGGTTCGCGACGATAATGGGGACGCATTCGTTCCATTCCTGGGATTGGTCTATAAAGCCGACGAGAGCCTGTCGCTGTATGGCAATTACAGCCGTTCATTCAAGCCCAACGATACCGTCGACGACAACCTTAGTACCTTCAAACCGGAAGAAGGGCGTAGTTATGAAGTGGGCGCCAAATACGACCCAATGCCTGGGCTGAATATCAACCTCGCTCTGTTCGATATCGTCAAAAAGAATGTAGTCACTACCACGCTAGTGGGCGGAAAGAACATTGCAGAAGCCGCAGGCAAAGTCGGCTCCCAAGGCCTGGAACTCGACATCACCGGCCGCCTGGCCGAGCGCTGGGATCTGATCGGCACCTATGCCTACACTCATACAGAAATACTTGATGACCCTAAGAACGAAGACCACCGCCTCTCCGACGCGCCCAAACACACCGCCAGCCTCTACCTGACCCACCACCTGAACGTCCCGGCCGAATTCGGTGCCTGGCACGCCGGTGCCGGTGCCCGCTACGTCGGCGAGCGCGCTGCCAACAACACCAACACATTCTGGCTAAGCAGCTACACCGTCGCCGACGCCTTCCTGCGCTGGGAGTCGCCGGTGCTGGGGCACAAGACGTCGTTGCAACTGAACGTCGACAACCTGTTCGACAAGCAGTACTACCCGTCCTCCACGGGGAGCGAGTTGCAGGTCAACGTCGGCGAACCGCGTACTGCCAAGCTGAGCGCCAGCGTAACGTTCTGATTCGGCTGTGCTGAAACACAAAATGCCCGGGACCTGCGTTCCGGGCATTTTTGTATGGCTGCAGAGGCTAAGCCGCCGTGCTGCCAACGGAAGGCTGTGTGGCGCCGTATTTAACGCCTGCCCTGAGAGCGTGACGAAGTTTCAGCGCCGGTCGCTCGACCGCGTAGTAAGACACGCCACTCATCGCGAACGACAGCACCAGCACCGCCGTGATGATCAGGATGCTGTACTCCACTGGCCAGAACGCCCGCAGCACATACATCACCACAAAGTGATTGAGGAATACGCCGTAGCTGATGTTGCCCATGAACTCATCGAGCCGGTGGTGCTTTAGCCTGCCGAGCAGAAACACCGCCGGCAGGCCCAGGGCGATGCCTAAGGTCACCTCGGCATTGAACGGTCGACGGGGAATGATTCCCACGACGATGGCCAGGAACATCAAGGCGGCAACAAGCAGGGTGACGGACACGAGCCACAACCCCTTGGCCTGGGCTCGATACAGGTAGCTGCCACACAGGAAAATGAACAGCACACCGGGAAGCAGTCGATAGCCGTAGATGTCGGTGTCGAGGTAGCCCAACGAGGCGGCCATGAACACCGTCAGGGACACCACAAACGCAATGCCCCGGGCTTTATAGAGGATCAGGAACGGGATCAACAGGTAAAAGCACATTTCCAGCCCCAGGGACCAACCAGGTGGCAGGATCTCGGGCACGGTGATGCCAAACATGTAGAAACCCAACGGCACGATCGGCAGGCTGGTGGCGATGTTTTCGAGCGTCAGTGCGGCTGCCTGGGGCGTTCCTGGCAGCAGGAAATGGATCACCGCGCAGGACAGGACGAAGTACACCAGGAACTGCGGGTACAGCCTTAGCAATCGATCCATGTAGAACAGGCCAATTTGGCCAGGGGTGTTGTAGGTCCTCTCGATCAGCGAGGTCATCACGAAGCCGCTGATGATCAGAAAGGACACCACGGCAACGACGCCGGGGTTGATACCCATGAACGTCACGCCCATATGAGAAACGGCCACGAGCATGGCCAGCAGCAGCCGATAAACCCCCAACGCGCATCATCCTTAATCAGAGTTGATCCGTTTGCGCGGTACGTTATGCGGCTTTGCGAGCCGTTAATAGCGGTTTGCGGGGCGACGGCGGGGTAGTGGGGTCAATTGTCACATTTGACACATATGTTTCAGTTGGATGGCTATCGCGGGGCCTGCTGTACGCAACATCGGGGTCCGGCAAAAGCCCTGTGGGAGCGAGCTTGCTCGCGATTGGGTCAGTACATCCCCAATCTCTATGACAGACACACCGCCATCGCGAGCAAGCTCGCTCCCACAGGGCCGATGGTGCACGCAAATATTGTGTACGCCGTGGAGCCTATGTGGGAGCGAGCCTGCTCGCGAAAGCGATGCAACTGATCACCGAAACGCCGGCACCACCTGCTGGATAAACAGCTCCAGGGATTTTTTCTTCTCGGCATGGGGCAGGCTGTTGTCGCACCAGAAGCTGAACTCATCCACCCCCAGTTCCTGGTAATACTTGATCCGCTCAATGATTTCCTGTGGGGTGCCGATCATGGTGTTCTTGCGGATGTTTTCCAGCTGGAACTCCGGGCGCTCGGCGAACTTTTCTTCCGGGCTTGGCGCGAGGAAGCCGTTGACCGGCACTTGCTTGTTGCCGAACCAGGCATCGAAGGTGCGATAGAACTTCGAGATCGCCTGGGCGCCGACCTTCCAGCCTTCGGGATCATCCACCGCATGCACATGGGTGTGGCGCAGCACCATCAATTGCGGGCGTGGTACGTCGGGGTTGTTGTCCAGGGCGGCCTGGAACTTGTTCTTCAGGTCGAGGACTTCCTCATCGCCCTTCATCAATGGCGTGACCATCACGTTGCAGCCGTTGGCGACGGCGAAATTGTGGGAGTCCGGGTCGCGGGCGGCGATCCACATCGGTGGGTGAGGTTTGCGGATGGGCTTGGGTACGCTGGTGGAGGTGGGGAATTTCCAGATCTCGCCATCATGGGCGTAGTCGCCTTGCCACAGGGCGCGCACCACCGGGACCATTTCCCGCAGGGCCTGGCCGCCGGAGGAAGCCGGCATGCCGCCGGCCATGCGGTCGAACTCCACCTGGTAGGCGCCCCGGGCCAGGCCGACTTCCATGCGGCCATTGCTGATCACGTCCAGCAATGCGCATTCACCGGCGACCCGCAGTGGGTGCCAGAACGGCGCGATGATGGTGCCGGCGCCCAGGTGAATGGTGGTGGTCTTGCCGGCCAGGTACGCCAGCAACGGCATCGGGCTTGGCGAGATGGTGTATTCCATGGCGTGGTGTTCGCCGATCCACACGGTGCTGAAGCCGCCGGCTTCGGCCAACAGGGTGAGCTCGCTCAGGTCTTCGAACAACTGGCGATGGCTGACGCTTTCGTCCCAGCGCTCCATGTGTACGAACAGGGAAAATTTCATGGCGCTTTCTCTTTTTCGTTGACGATCGGTTCAGGCGAGGACGGGCAGGGCGCCCATCTTGCCGTGGCAATAGACCAGCGGCCCCGGTGTGTGCTGCGGCACGATCAGGTTCTTCACGGCGCCGACCATGATGGCGTGGTCGCCGCCTTCGTATTCGCGCCACAATTCGCATTCGATGATGGCGGTGGCGTTGCTCAGCAGCGGGTTGCCCAGTTCGCTCAAGGTCCATTCGATGCCTTGGGCCTTGTCCTTGCCTTTGCGGGCGAAGGCGTAGGCTTCGTTCTGCTGGCCGCCGGAGAGCAGGTGGATGGCGAAGCGCTTGTTCTTGATCAGCACCGGATAGGAGTCTGAGCTGTAGTTGGGGCAGAACAGCACCAGCGCCGGGTCCATCGACAATGAACTGAAGGCGCTGGCGGTGAGACCGACGATCTGACCGTCGTCATCGAGGGTGGTGATCACCGTCACGCCGGATGGGAACGAACCCATGACTTGTTTGTAGACGCTGGCATCGATCATCGGACGCTCCTCGGGCTTTATCGGTTGTGGACTTGCAGTGTTCATCAATGGGCTCCTGCGGCCTTGTTCAGGTCGCTATCGGCCCATTGGGTGTAGACGCAGGCATCGGCGGTGGCCCAGCGCACACGCACCGGGTCGCCGGCCTTGAGTGGCATGCCAGCGGCGGACAGCGCCTTGACCGTCATGGCCGTGCCGCCGGACGTCACTACGCTACAGGTCTGGCTTTCACCCAGGAACAGCACTTCGACGACCTTGGCCGAGACCTCATTCCAACCGGCCGCCAAGGGTTCCTGCGTGGCTTGTTCGATGCTCAGGGCGAGGGCTTTTTCCGGGCGCACCATCAGCAGCACGTCCTGGTCCGTTTGCAGGCCGGCGGTCAGGCGAATCGACAGCGACTGGCCTTCGAAGGTCGCCACCGCGTTGCCCTGGGCCTTGAGCTTGAGGAAGTTGGAGTTGCCCAGGAACGAGGCCACGAACGCGTTCGGCGGGTTCTGGTAGAGGTCATAGCCGCTGCCCAGGCCGACGATCTTGCCGTGGCTGAAAATGGCAATGCGCTGGGACAGGCGCATGGCTTCTTCCTGGTCATGGGTGACGTAGACGATGGTGATGCCCAGGCGTCGATGCAATTGACGCAGTTCATCCTGCAAATCTTCACGGAGCTTTTTGTCCAGGGCCCCGAGCGGTTCGTCCATCAGCAGGATGCGCGGTTCATAGACCAGCGCCCGGGCAATCGCCACGCGCTGCTGCTGGCCGCCGGACAGTTGCGAAGGGCGGCGATGGGCGAACTCTCCCAGTTGCACCAGTTTGAGCATGGCGTCGACCCGGCGTTCGCGCTCGGCGCTGGCCAGTTTGCGAATCGCCAGGGGGAAGGCAATGTTGTCGCGCACTGAAAGATGCGGGAACAGCGAGTAGCGCTGGAACACCATGCCGATGTCGCGTTTGTGTGGCGGTACGTTGACCAGGGATTTACCGTCCACCAGGATCTCGCCGCTGCTGGGGGTTTCAAACCCGGCCAGCATCGACAGCGTGGTGCTCTTGCCCGAGCCGCTGGAGCCGAGGAAGGTCAGGAATTCGCCGTCCTGGATCTCCAGGGAGATATCGTCCACGGCGGCAAAGTCACCGTAGTGCTTGTTCAGGTTGCGCAGGCTGACCAGGGTCTTGTTGTTCTGTTGTGCGGGGTCTTTGACGGCACTCATCGGGTTCTCCTAGGCGCTCAGGCGCTGATTTCGTTGCGCCGGCGCAGGGCGGCGGCGATCACCATCACCAGGACCGAGAGGCCGATCAGCAGCGTCGAAGCGACGGCGATCACAGGCGTCAGGTCCTGGCGCAGGGTGGTCCACATCTTCACGGGCAAGGTTTGCAGGGTCGGGCTGGCCATCATCACGCTCAGCACCACCTCGTCCCACGACACCAGGAACGCGAACAGGGCACCGGCGACCATGCCCGGGCGAATGGCCGGGAAGGTCACCTTGAACACCGCTTGCAGGCGCGAGGCGCCGCAGATCACCGCAGCGTCTTCGATGGATTGGTCGAACAGCTTGAGGGAGTTGATGATCGAGATGATGGTGAACGGCAGCGCGACGATGACGTGGCTGACCACGAACGCGAACATCGTCCCGGTGTAGCCGAGCTTGAGGAACAGCGCATACACCGCCACGGCGATGATCACCAGCGGCACGATCATTGGCAGGGTGAACAGGCCGTAGAGCATTTCCCGGCCGGGGAAGCGACCGCGCACCAGGGCAAACGCCGTCGGCAGGCCCAGCGCCACGGCGCAGACGGTGGTCAGTACCGCGACCTTGAGGCTGGTCAGTGCCGCGCTCATCCAGTCAGGGTTGGAAAAGAACTGACCGTACCATTTGAGTGTCCAGCCCGGTGGTGGGAAGACCAACCATTGGGACGAGCCGAACGACAGCAGCACGATGAACGCGATGGGCAGCAGCAGGAACAACGCGATCAGCGCGGTGGTGAAATACAGGCCGAACCGCATGCGCCGGCTCATGGCATTGGGGGTCAGGAGCATGGCGGCTTACCTCGCGTTGCTGGCGCCCACCGGGGATTCCGGTTGGAGCTTCAGGTAGAAGTAGAACAGCACCAGGGTGATCGCCACCAACAAGGCTGCACCGGCACTGGCCAGGCCCCAATTGAGGAACGACTGCACCTGCTGGATGATGAATTCCGGCAGCATCATGTTCTGCGCGCCGCCCAGCAGGGCCGGGGTCACGTAGTAACCGAGGGACATCACGAACACCATCAGCCCGCCGGAGAAGAGCCCCGGCCGGCACAGCGGCAGGAATACCCGGAAGAAGTTGGTCCAGGGGCTGGCACCACAAATGGAGCCGGCTTGCAGGATCATCGGGTCGATGGCCTGCATGGTCGCCTGCAACGGCAGGACGATGAACGGGATCATGATGTAGCTCATGCCGATCACCACGCCGGTGAGGTTGTGCACCATCTCCAGCGGTTGGTCGATGATGCCCAGCGCCATCAACGCCTTGTTCACCACCCCGGAGGCTTGCAACAGCACCAGCCAGGAGTAGGTGCGGGCCAGCAGGCTGGTCCACATCGACAGCAACACGATGTTCAGCATCCAGCGGCCCCAGCCGCGGGGCACCAGGGTGATGGCCCAGGCCAGGGGGAAACCCAGCAGCAGGCTGAACAACGTCACCAGGCCGGCCACCGAAAAGGTGTTGAACAACACCCGGGCGTAGGCCGAGTTGGCGAACAGTTGTTCGTAGTTGCCCAACCCAGGCACCGGCTCCAACACACCGCGCAGCAACAGGCCGATCAGTGGCGCCAGGAAGAACAGACCCAGGAACAGCAGGGCGGGGAGCAGGTTACCGGCCCCACGCCAGCGCTGCGCCAGCGACGGGGTTTGCGTCGCTGCCTTGGCCTGTACCGCACCGGCAGCGTCAATGGCGCCCCCAGTGCGAGGGGTTGTCGTTGCCGACATTTTTATTTGACCAGCCATTCGTTCCACCGTGTCGCGATGTCCTGACCGTTCTTGGCCCAGTACGCGAAATCAAGCGTGATCTGATCCTTGGCGTAGGCGGTCGGCAGGTTGGGGGCGAGCACCGAATCCAGGCGTGCAACGCTGTCGACGTTGACCGGGGCATAGGCGGTCAGGTTGGAAAAGTCGGCCTGGCCCTTGGCGCTGCTGGCGTTGGCCAGGAACTTCATGGCTGCGGCCTTGTTTTTCGAGCCCTTCGGGATGACCAGGATGTCGGCCATGACCAGGTTCTGCTTCCAGCTTACGCCGACCGGGGCGCCGTCTTGCTGCAAGGCGTAGATGCGACCGTTCCAGAACTGCCCGATGCTGGCTTCGCCGGACGCGAGCAACTGCTGGGACTGGGCGCCGCCGCCCCACCAGACGATGTCTTTCTTGATGGTGTCGAGTTTCTTGAAGGCGCGGTCCAGGTCCAACGGATAGAGCTTGTCGGCCGCGACGCCGTCGGCCAGCAGCGCCAGTTCCAGTACGCCGGGGCTTGGCCATTTGTACAGGGCGCGTTTGCCGGGGTAGGTCTTGGTGTCGAACAGCGCGGACCAGTCCTGGGGCTTGCCGGAACCGAGCTTGCCCTCGTTGTAGCCGAGGACGAAAGAGAAGTAGAACGAACCGACGCCGTGATCGGAAACGAAGCGCGGGTCGATCTTGTCCCGTTGGATGACCGAGAAGTCGAGGGGTTCGAGCAGGCCTTCGGCGGCGGCGCGCAAAGCGAAGTCCGCCTCTACGTCGACCACGTCCCACTGCACGTTACCGCTTTCGACCATGGCCTTGAGCTTGCCATAGTCGGTGGGGCCATCCTGGACCACGGTGATGCCGCTGGCCTTGCTGAACGGGTCGGCCCAGGCCTGTTTCTGCGCGTCCTGGGTGCTGCCGCCCCAACTGACGAAGTTGACGCTTTCAGCGGCCATTGTCGCCTGGCTGGTGACACTCAACAGGCCGGCAAAAAGAATTGCGGCTGCACTTTTCTTCAACACCATTTTCACGCCCTCATTGTTGTGTTTTTGAGCGGGCTTTTGTCGCCCGCCTATCGGGAGCAGTAGGTCCATCTGGCCTTAAAGGCGACCGTGCCAAGGGCTCTTGTTTGTACTTTCCCTTTCGGGGCACTTGGCTGAAGTGTTCGGTCTATGGAATATCATATTATGGTATTCCAAACTTTCTGCAAGCATTTTGCCGTACCGGCTATCTGTCCGGGGGTAGATTTTTCCCTGTCATTGCTGGGTCGAGCCCTGTGGGAGCGAGCTTGCTCGCGATAGCGGTGTGTCAGTCAACATTCAGGTTGGCAGGTCCATTGCTATCGCGAGCAAGCTCGCTCCCACAGGGGATTTGGGTGTTGCCTTGGGCTTATCTGGTGAAGGGAATGCTCTCCACCACCTCCAGGTCATACCCCGTCAATCCCGCGTACTTGAGCGGTGGTCCCAGGTGGCGCAATTTGCCGACGCCCAGGTCCTGCAGAATCTGTGCCCCGGTGCCTACTTCGGAATAGATACGTGATTGGGAGCGGCTGAATTGTCGTGGCGGCTGGGTCAGTTGCGGCACACGCTCGAGCAGCGCCTGAGAAGATTCGTGGTTGGCCAGCACGACCACCACGCCGCGACCCTCTTCGGCCACCCGCTGCAGGGCCGCCCACAGCGTCCAATTGGAAGGGCCGTTGTATTCGGCACCGACCAGGTCCCGCAGCGGGTCGATCACATGCACCCGCACCAGCGTCGGCTCATCCCGGCGAATCTCACCCATCACCATCGCCATGTGAACACCGCCTTCGATACGGTCTTCGAAGGTGAACAAGCGGAAGGTGCCATGCACCGTGGGCAGTTCCCGTTCACCAATGCGCACCACGGTGTGCTCGGTGCTCAAGCGGTAGTGGATCAGGTCGGCGATGGTGCCGATCTTGATCCCGTGCTTGCGGGCGAAAATCTCCAGGTCCGGCCGGCGGGCCATGGTGCCGTCATCGTTCATCACTTCGACGATCACCGAGGCCGGCGTGAAACCCGCCAGGCGCGCCAGGTCGCAACCGGCTTCGGTGTGCCCGGCGCGGGTCAATACACCGCCTTCCTTGGCCCGCAGCGGGAAGATATGCCCCGGCTGCACGATGTCGCTGGGCCCCGAATCGGCGGCCACGGCGGCGGCGACGGTGCGCGCCCGGTCGGCGGCGGAAATGCCGGTGGTCACGCCGGTGGCGGCCTCGATGGACACGGTGAACGCGGTGCTGAACACACTGCCGTTACTCGGCACCATTTGCTCAAGGCCCAGGCGCTGGCAGTGTTCGTCGGTCAGGGTCAGGCAAATCAATCCACGCGCTTCGCGAGCCATGAAGCTGATGGCCTGGGCGTTGCAACAGTCGGCGGCCAGCAGCAGGTCGCCTTCGTTTTCCCGATCTTCGTCATCCACCAGCAACACCATCTTGCCCAGGCGGTAGTCTTCGATGATTTCCTGAATGCTGTTAAAGGCCATGTCGGGCTCTCTTTGTTCTGATAGGGCTTGCTGGAATGATGTTGTGGTATACCATAATACAAAATAAACCAAGAGGTCACTATGAAGGCGTACTGGATTGCTCATGTGGATGTCACCGACCCCGATCAATACAGCCAATACACCCAACGGGCGCCGGCGGCGTTTGCCTTGTATGGCGGTCGGATGCTGGCCCGGGGCGGGCGCAGCGAAGCGATGGAGGGCAGGGCCACGCCGCAGCGCAGCGTGGTGATCGAGTTCGACTCCTACGAACAGGCGCTGGCCTGCTATCACTCGGCGCAGTATCAAGAGGCCAAGCGCCATCGCGAAGGCGTGGCCCGGGCCGAGGTGATCATTGTCGAGGGTGTGGCGCCTTTATAGATCGGTGTGGGACCACGCCCCCTGTGGGAGTCAGCGAATGAAGTGGATCTTGCCGCTGTCGTCGTTGCCCATGTAGATGCCATAGACCCCGGCCCGGCGTTCCTCGATATAACGTTCGAGGATCTGCCGGATGGCCGGGTAGTAGATGCTGTCCCAGGGAATGTCTTCGGGGGCGAAGAACTGGCAGGCGAGGGTTTCCGGGCCGAACTGGCCGGTGATCTCCAGCGCGATGGCGCGGAAGATGATGTACACCTCGCTGATCTTTGGCACGCTGAAGATCGAGTAGGGCGAGACGATTTCAGCGCGTACGCCGGTTTCCTCCCAGACTTCGCGCAGCGCCGCCTGTTCGGTGGTTTCACCGCCCTCCATGAAGCCGGCCGGCAGTGTCCAGGTGCCCGGGCGCGGCGGGATGGCGCGCTGGCACAGCAGGTACTTGCCGTCCTGCTCGATGATGCAGCCGGCAATGATCTTCGGGTTGACGTAGTGGATGTAGCCGCAACCGCCACACATCAGTCGCTCATGGGTATCGCCCGTTGGCAGGCGATGACTCAGGTCATTGCCGCCGCACTTTGGACAAAAGCTCGGGCTGAACATGGCTAGCGACCTATGCGCGGTTCTTTGAGGGCGATGGGTGGGATGATTTCGGGGATTTCACCGGTCTCTTCCTGTTTGCGCTTGAGGTATTCCAGGGCAACCTTGGCGGCGGCGCGCACGTGGTCGACGCAGGCCTGGTGGGCCGCCAGGGGATCGCCGCTCTTGATCGCCTCCACCATGCGCTCCATCTCCTGGTTGCTGTTGCCGCGACGGTTCTCCTGGGACACCGAAGTCGCCCGCAAATAGCTGATGCGTGCCTGCAACTGGCGCAACTGGGTGGCGGCGACATGGTTGCCGGAGCCTTCGAGCAACACGTCGTAGAAGCCTTGCACCGAATCGATGACCTGTTGCAGTTCGCCCTCTTTGAGGGCCTTGCGGTTTTCCGCGAGGGCTTTTTCCAGGGCCTTGATGTCCTTGGCCTTGGCGCGCAGGGTGAACAGCTGGACGATCAGGCCTTCGAGCACGCAACGCAGCTCATAGATGTCCACGGCGTCGGCCAAGGTGATGATGGCGACCCGCGGCCCCTTGGCATCGGCAAACTCCACCAGGCCTTCGGATTCCAGGTGGCGCAGCGCTTCGCGTACCGACGTGCGGCTCACACCCAGGCGATCGCACAGATCGCGTTCGACCAGGCGATCGCCCGGCAGAAGCTGGAAGTTCATGATGGCGCTTCGCAGTTTATCCAGCACGATCTCGCGCAGGGTAACGGGGTTGCGATTGACCTTGAAGCTGTCGTCGAGTGGCAGGCGTTTCATGGGGTCCGCTCTGTAATATGGCTGTCCATGCCAAACGGGCAACGTCCGTGCACGTTCAGTTCAAACAGCCGAGGGTTGACTGGAGGCCTCGGCATCGGCTTCGGCGAAGGCTTCACGGGCAAGCCGGAAACTGTCCACGGCAGCGGGAACACCGCAATAGATACCGACTTGAAGCAGAATTTCGCGTATTTGCTCACGACTCAGGCCGTTACGCAAGGCGCCGCGCACATGCAGCTTGAGTTCGTGCGGGCGATTGAGCGCCGAGATCATGGCCAGGTTGATCATGCTGCGCTCCTTGAGCGACAACCCCTCGCGACCCCAGACATGGCCCCAGCAATATTCGGTGACCATTTCCTGTAATGGCCGGTTGAAATCGTCGGCGTTCTCGATGGAACGGTTGACGTAGTCCTGGCCCAGCACCTGGGTGCGGATCTTCAGGCCTTGTTCGTACTTGTCGTTGCTCATGCGGGCTTCCTGAAAAAAGTGATGGGCCTGTGGGGGCGAGCTCGCGATAGCGGTGTGGCAGTCACCGTAAGGTTGGATGTGCTGCCGTCATCGCGAGCAAGCTCGCTCCCACAGGGATGTGTACGGTCGTCAGGCGAGTGCGGGCAGTGGGCCCAACTTGCCCTTGTGATAGATCATGGGCGTCACCGGCTGCTCGGGCAGGATCAGGTTCTTCACTGCGCCGACGATGATCGCGTGGTCGCCGCCATCGTATTCGCGCCACAGTTCGCATTCGATGATCGCCGTGGCCTTGCTCAGCAATGGATTGCCCAGGTCGCTCAGGTGCCAATCGATGCCCTTGGCCTTGTCCTTGCCTTTACCGGCAAAGGCATAGGCTTCGGCGGTCTGGTCGGCGGACAGCAGGTGGATCGCGAACTGCTTGCTGTCGCGCAGCACCGGGTAGGTGTCAGAGGCGTAGTTGGGACAGAACAGCACCAGCGCCGGGTCGATCGACAGCGCGCTGAAGGCACTGGCGGTGATACCGACGATGTTGCCGTCCGGGTCTAGGGTGGTGACCACCGTGACGCCGGACGGGAAGGAACTCATGACTTCTTTGTAGATGCCGGGTTCGATCATTTCTCAGGACTCCTAGCGCATCACGAACGGATCAGGCATAGGTGCCTGGGACAGGTTGATCCACACCGTTTTCAGTTCCGTATAGGCCAGCACCGAATCGATGCCGCTCTCGCGCCCATAGCCGCTGTTCTTGAAACCACCGATGGGTGCCATGGCCGACACTGCACGGTAGGTGTTGACCCAGATGATGCCCGAACGCACATCCCGGGCCAGGCGATGGGCACGGCCCAAGTCGCGGGTCCAGATGCCGGCGGCGAGGCCGAACTGCGAGTCGTTGGCAATCGCCAGGGCCTCGGCCTCGTCCTTGAAACGAATCACCGAGGCCACCGGGCCGAAGACTTCTTCCTGCATGATCTTCATCGAGTTGCGGTCGCATTCGAACAGCGTCGGCTCATAGAACCAACCATCCCCAAGATTCTCCGGACGCTTGCCGCCAGTGCGCAGGCGCGCCCCTTCGGCGATGGCATCGGCCACCAGGTCTTCGACCACGGCCAGTTGCTGCGCGGTGGCCATGGGGCCCATTTCGCTGGTGTCTTCCTGCGGGTTGCCGATGCGGATGCGCTGGGCCCGTTCGACCAGGCGCGAGACGAACTCGTCGTAGATTTCGTCCTGCACCAGCAAGCGCGAACCGGACACGCAGCTTTGGCCGGATGCCGCATAAATCCCGGCTATCGCCCCGTTGATCGCACTGTCCAGGTCGGCATCGGCAAAGATAATGTTCGGCGACTTGCCACCCAGTTCCAGTGATAGCTTGGCGAAGTTCTCGGCGCTGCTGCGCACCACATGTCGCGCCGTGGCCGCACCGCCGGTGAAGGCGATCTTGCGCACCAGTGGATGACGGGTGAGGGCGGCGCCTGTGCTTGGGCCGTAACCGGTGACGACGTTGACCACCCCCGGTGGAATGCCGGCTTCCAAGGCGAGGCGAGCCAGTTCCAGGACGGTAGCAGAAGCGTGTTCGGAAGGCTTGATGACGATGGTATTGCCGGCCGCCAGCGCCGGGGCGAGCTTGATCGCGGTCAGGTACAGCGGGCTGTTCCAGGGAATGATCGCCGCGACCACGCCCATGGCTTCGTGCACGGTGTAGGCAAACAGGTCGGGCTTGTCCAGCGGCAGGGTGCCGCCTTCGAGCTTGTCGGCCAGGCCTGCGGTGTAATGAAAGAACTCCGGCAGGTAGCCGACCTGGCCGCGGGTTTCGCGAATCAGCTTGCCATTGTCGCGGCTTTCCAACTGGGCCAGTTGTTCTTTGTTCTCGGCGATCAGGTCACCGAGACGACGCAACAGCTTGCCGCGGGCGGTGGCGGTCAAGCCGCGCCAGGCCGGGCTGTCGAAGGCGGTTTGCGCAGCCTGGACGGCGCGCTCGACATCGGCTTCATCGGCATCGGGCAACTCGGCCCAGGGTTGTGCCAGGGCCGGGTCCAGGCTTTCGAAGGTCTTGCCGGACAGGGCATCGACCCATTCACCGCCGATGCACATGGAAAAGCGTGCGAGTGTCATGCAACGATCCCCTTGATCTGGTTTTGTCGGGCGTTTGCCGCGTCGAGGAATTCCAGCAACAGCTGGTTGACCAGGCGCGGCGACTCTACCGGCATCATATGCCGCTGTTCGGCGAGCACGGCAACGCTGGCGCCGGGAATTCGCTCGGCCAGTTGCCGGGCCATTTCCGGTGTCGAGCCGGGGTCCAGTTCACCGGTCGCGATCAGCGTCGGCACTTGGATATTGCCCAGGTCATCGGCGCGGTACATGTCCTGGGTGGCGAACAGTTCATAGGTGGTCAGGTAGCCCTGGGGATCATTCTGCGCCAGGGTCTGGCGCAACGCGGCAATCTGCGCGGGGTTGGCCGCCTGGTATTCACGGCTGAACCAGCGCGACAACGCCGCCTCGGCATTGGCGTCCGGCCCATGCTCGGCGGCCTGTGCGGTGCGGGCGATGACCCCGGCGCGTTGTTCGGCGCTGCGATTGAACACGCTGTTGAGCACCACCAGGCCTTGCAGGCGCTGCGGGTAATGCAAGGCAAACGCACGGGCCACCAGGCCGCCCATGGAGAAACCGATCACGGTCGCCTGGGGCAGCTGCAAATGGTCGAGCAGCTCCAGCAACTGGTCGGCGTAGCCCAGCAATGCGGTTCCGCTTTGCGGGCGCGGGCTGGCGCCATGGCCGAGCATGTCGTAGGCAATCACCCGGTATTGGGTGGCCAGGCCAACGACCTGGCCACCCCACATTTCTTTGTTCAGGCCCACGCCATGGATCAAGACCACGGGTTGGCCTTGGCCGGTTGCCAGGTAGCTGGTGCCGGCCGGGGTGAGTTCAGCGGTGAGCCGAATCATGGAGCGCTCCTGCATGCCTTTTTTATTGTGGTTACCGAGGCTGGATTACTGTGCATTCTCGGCGGCCAGTTCTTCCAGGTCGATGTAGCGGTTGCCGATGCGCGGGTGCAGGCGGCCGCCATCGGCGCAGCCCAGCACCACGACGATTTCGTCGGCGCGCGGGGCGTCTTCGATTTGCATCTCCAGGGTGATGTAGTGCGAGCGCAGGCCTTCGTCGTCTTTGTGCATCATCGGGATCTGAATCGAGGTGCCAGGGCCGCCGCGCTTGTTGGTGAAGCTCAGGTAGCTCTTGGCCTTGACCGCTTCGCGGTAGTGGTTGCCAAAACGCAGGGTATGGATCACGGCGGAGGCGTGCTCGATTTCGCCGTCTGCACCGACTACCGCGGCCTTGCCGTAGGCTTCAATCTTCTCGGCGCCGCCGATGATGCCCACCAGACGCTCGACCATCAGCGCGCCGAGGTCGGAGCAGTTGGCGCGGATTTCCGGTTTCAGGTCTTCGACGAAACCGCGACCCAGCCAAGGGTTCTTCATCACCACGGCCAGCCCGACCATGGTCACCGGTTTGTCGGTGGCCTTGCCGCCTTCGATAAAGGTTTCTTCGACATGGCTGACGATCTTGCGAATTTCGAAACTCATGAGCTGCTCCCCGGGGGTGAATAGGTCTTTGCGTATGATGGTATACCATAATACTGGTCGTGCAAATGTCGCGGATAAATTTGTTCGAAGAGAGGCGACGGAAGGCTGCCTTGCCCATGTCGCAATAGGGGGCTGGAAGTTGAACGGCGCTCCTGTGGCGAGGGACGCGGCCCCAAAGTCCCGCGTGTCAGCTATCGTTGAACCGAGCGTGCGTTTCAGCGGTGGGTATTAACTTCCCCTTTTCAGGGCATTCAACGCCGGCTTCCCGTCTGTCTGCACCAATTCGACTCGTTTCTGGCATTGGCGCCGAAAACTGAAATAAACGTTTCAGCCTGCAAACCGTATTTCGTCGCAAAATCGAAAATAAATTTCGCTTTTCTGTCGCTCTGCGACGGTTTTTCCAGCATTGGCGCGATGCACCGCACTTAGGCACAGCCCTTGCTACGACTCCATGACGAAAGAGCAACCAGAGGTATTCGATACGTAGATAGACAGGGGGGCGCACGTCATCCGGACGCAAAGGCCTGATCAGAGACCCAAGCCGAACGAGGTATCCAGAGAACCAGGGCTCATAAAACAGGCAAGGCCGTACTGAGTGGAATGACGACGAAATAAGAAATGCCGTGAATGACACGGCTGGGAGTTGGCTATGCCCCACGCTTTTTTTAACGAAATGTATGACGCCCAGGGTGACTGCCGCCCGCATTACCAAGCCTTCTCGCGCTGGCTGGCGGACACCCCGCTTGAACTGCTGGAGCAACGCCGTCGCGAAGCCGACCTGCTGTTCCACCGCGCCGGTATCACCTTCACCCTGTATGGGGACGAGCAGGGCACCGAGCGGTTGATTCCGTTCGACATCATCCCGCGCAGCATCAAGGCCAGTGAATGGCAGATGGTCGAGCGTGGCTGCATCCAGCGGGTCCAGGCCCTGAACATGTTTCTGGCCGACATCTACCATGGGCAACACATCCTCAAGGAAGGGATCATTCCGCCCGAGCAGGTGCTCGCCAACGAGGGTTACCAGATTGCGATGCAGGGCCTGGACCTGCACCGGGGCATCTATGCCCATATCGCCGGTGTCGACCTGGTGCGCGATGGCGACGGCAGCTACTACGTGCTGGAGGACAACCTGCGTACGCCCAGCGGCGTGAGCTACATGCTCGAAGACCGCAAGATGATGATGCGCCTGTTCCCCGAGCTCTTCGCCGCCCAGCGCGTGGCCCCCATCGATCATTACCCGAACCTGCTGCTCGACACCCTCAAGAGTTCCAGTCCCCTGGAAAATCCTACCGCCGTGGTGCTGACCCCGGGGCGCTTCAACAGTGCCTATTTCGAACACGCCTTCCTGGCCCGTGAAATGGGCGTGGAACTGGTGGAAGGGGCTGATCTGTTCGTGCGGGACGACCACGTGTACATGCGCACCACCGCCGGCCCCCGGCAGGTGGACGTGATTTACCGCCGCCTTGACGATGCCTACCTTGACCCGCTGTCGTTCAACCCCGATTCGATGCTGGGCGTGCCCGGGCTGATCGCGGTGTACCGTGCGGGCAACGTGGTGCTGGCGAACGCGGTCGGCACGGGTGTGGCCGATGACAAGTCGATCTACCCCTACGTCGATGAAATGATCCGCTTCTACCTCACTGAAGAGCCCATCCTGAAGAACGTGCCCACCTGGCAGTGCCGCAAGCCCCAGGATCTGTCCCACGTGCTGGCCAACCTGCCGGATCTGGTGGTCAAGGAAACCCAAGGTTCCGGCGGCTACGGCATGCTGGTCGGGCCGGCGGCGAGCGCGGCGGAGATCGAGGATTTCCGCGCGCGCCTCAAGGCCCGCCCCGAAGCCTACATCGCCCAGCCGACCCTGAGCCTGTCTACCTGTCCGACCTTTGTCGAGAGCGGCATCGCCCCGCGCCACATCGACCTGCGTCCGTTCGTGCTGTCGGGCAAGGAAACCCGCCTGGTGCCTGGCGGGCTGACCCGCGTGGCGCTGCGCGAAGGCTCGCTGGTGGTGAACTCGTCCCAGGGCGGTGGCACCAAAGACACTTGGGTCGTGGAGGACTAAGACATGCTTTCAAGAACTGCTTCGGACCTCTATTGGATGTCCCGCTACCTGGAGCGCGCCGAGAACCTGGCGCGCATGCTCGAAGTCAGCTATTCGCTGTCGCTGATGCCCCAGGCCGGGCGCAGCGATGGCCATGCGGAGCTGGCGATGTCGCTGCTGGCGGCCGGCACGCTGGACGACTACAACGCCCGTTATGACGCGCTCAACACCGAGCGCATGTTGCATTTCTTCGCCTTGGATGAAACCAACCCCGGCAGTATCTACAGTTGTCTGCGGGCCGCGCGGACCAATGCCCATGCCGTGCGCGGGCGCATCACCGCCGACATGTGGGAGAACATCAACGCCACCTGGCTGGAAATGCGCAACATCGCCAGCAACGGCTTGGGGCGCTACGGCATCAGCCATTTCTGCGAGTGGGTCAAGGAGCGCTCGCACCTGTTCCGTGGCGCGACATCGGGCACCATCATGCGCAACGACGCCTACTGTTTCATTCGCCTGGGGACCTTTATCGAACGGGCCGACAACACCCTGCGCCTGCTGGATGCCCGCTATGAGATGTTCGGCGAGGAGTCGGAGGAGGTCAGTGACAATTCGGCCCGAGGTTATTACCAGTGGAGTGCATTGCTGCGCGCGTTGTCGTCGTTCGAGGCGTTCAACGAGATCTACCGCAATGCGCCCAATGCCGAGCAGGTTTCGGAGATGCTGCTGCTGCGGGCCGATGTACCGCGCTCGTTGCATGCCTGCATCGAGGAACTGGACCATATCCTCGCCAGCCTGCCGGGCAACAACGGCCGGCCGGCGCAACGCCTGGCCGCCGAGCTGAATGCGCGCCTGCGCTATTCCGGCATCGACGAGATCCTGGCGTCGGGCCTGCACCAATGGCTGACCGACCTGATTGGTCAGATTCGCCACTTGGGCCAGACCGTTCATGAGTCTTACCTGGAGGTCGTATGAAACTGTCCATACGCCACGACACCACCTACAGCTATGCCGATGAAGTCTGCACCAGCATCCAGTTCCTGCGCCTGACGCCCCGGGACACTCAGCGCCAGCGTGTCCTGGAATGGCACCTGGAACTGCCGCGACGGGTACGCAGTCAGCTTGATCCCTATGGCAACATCTTGCATGTGATGACCATGGACGAGCCCCACGGTGCCTTGGTACTGACAGCTTATGGCGAGGTGGAAATCCATCAGTCCATCGCGATGGAACCGGACAACCAGTCGCCGCTGCCGTTCCTGCGTACCAGCCGTCTCACCGAGGCGGATGAAACCCTCAGTGCTTTCGCCGTCGAACAATGTGCAGGACGACGCGATCGTTCGGCCTTGACCGATCTGATGAACGGCCTGGCCGCGCGGATGCCCTACAGTCCCGGCACGACGGCGGTCAACAGTACGGCTGCCGAGGCGTTTGCCGGTGGAACCGGGGTGTGCCAGGACCATACCCACGCGTTCCTGGCCTGCGCGCGCAGCCTGGGTGTTCCTGCGCGCTATGTGTCCGGCTACCTGTGCACCGAGGATGAAAGCCACCTGGCGAGTCACGCCTGGGCGGAAGCCTGGCTGGGCGATGGCTGGTACAGCTTCGACGTGACCAACCGCCTGACCGTTCCAGACCGCCACCTGAAACTGGCGGTGGGCCTGGACTACCTCGACGCCTGCCCGGTACGCGGCATGCGCCGGGGTGGCGGAGCGGAGCAGATGCAGGCGAGGGTGCAGGTGAGTTCGATGGTGCAGGTACAGCACCAATAGAGGCAACCACCCGATCCCACATGGAATTGAGTGGTGGACACAAACCATGTATCCACCCGAGTGCCCCTGTGGGAGCCGAGCTTGCTCGCGATGGCGGCAGCCTATTCAACATCGATGCAAGCTGCCCCACCGTCTTCGCGAGCAAGCCCGCTCCCACATCAGATGTGTGGTGAACACAAAAAGTGTGAACGCCCGGAATCTACTGTGGGAGCCGAGCTTGCTCGCGATGGCGGCAGCCCATCCAACATTGCTGCAAACTGACCCACCGTCTTCGCGAGCAGGCTCGTTCCCACAAAACCTCACTCCCTCCATATCCTCCAAATGAAGCTTTCATGACAAAAGTTCGGTAGCACATAGCCATTCCCGTCATGCCTGTGTGACGTGTTCGAGGGGACCTTTCAGGTCGTTTGGAGCCGGGGCGCGAGGCCGGGAGTGAGGCGATGGGGACTATGGAACGTTATTCGAAAGTGGGCATGCAGGAGCTTGACCAGCGGCTGTCGAAAATCGTCGAGGCGGCGCGCAAGCAGCCGGTCTCGGTGTATCGCTACGGCGCGCCGTGGGTCTGGATCGTTTCCCAGGATGACTGGCAGGGCGCGCTCAAGGAAGTGTCCAGCTACATTCCGCAAGGCCATTCACTGGTCTTGCTGCGTCCGCAGATCGACGACCTGCTGGATGACCATCGCGATGTGCTGCTGGGCCTCAACGCCAGTGCCCAGATGCTGATCGCACCGCAAACCGCCATGCATATCCTCCTGCTGCAACTGCTCTATTCGGTTCCCAGCGAGCAGCAACTCTACGAACAACTCAACTACAACCTGCTGTTCCGCTGGTTCGTCGGCCTGGACCTGAACCAGAAGGTCTGGAGCTTCAACGTCCTGAGCAAAGACCTCGCCACACTGCTGGGCGACGCGCGGGCAGTGCGGCTCATCCAGAAAATCATCGGTGAAGTGTTCTGTGGCGCCTTGCTGCAAATGCCGGAGTTCTCCTTGAACTTCGCGCTGCTGCACACCTGGCTCGCCCGGCACGCCACGACATCGACCGCAAGCAATTGAGCCGTACTTTGAATTCAGGGGGTGGTGTGGAGCATTTCTTCAAATCGCGGCCGGCGCTGTGGGGCTGGTTGCTGCTGGCGGTCGGGGGGCCGTCGGCATTCGCCGCCGAAGGAGGGCCGGAAGGCGAACCGGTGCCGGCGCGCCTGGTGGACGTGAACGAGTATTTCGTGCGGGGCAACACCGTGCTCGATGCCCGGGCCATCGAGGAAGCGGTGTACCCGTTCCTCGGCCCGCAAAAGGCCTTGAGCGACATCGAAGGCGCCCGGGAGGCGTTGCAGAAGGCTTATCAGGCCCGGGGGTATCAATCGGTGTTCGTCGAACTGCCAGAGCAGAAAGTCGAAGACGGCATCGTCTACCTGCAAGTCAGCGAGACCAAGATCGGTCGGGTGCGCGTGGTAGGGGCCAAGCACTATTCGCCTGTGGAAATCCGTGAAGACGTGCCGGGGCTGAAGGAAGGCGAGGTGCCCGATTTCGCCCGGGTCCAGGCAGAGCTGGCGCAGTTGAACAAGACCCCGGGGCGCCAGGTCATGCCGCTGGTGCGCGAAGGCCAGCGCCCCGGGACCATGGACGTGGATTTGCAAGTCCAGGACCAGGATCCCTGGCAAGCGAGCCTGGGACTGAACAATGACTACAGTGCCGACACCGAAAAGCTGCGCACGGTCGCCAGCCTGGGCTACAACAACCTTTGGCAACTGGGCCACAGCGTTTCGCTGACCTTCTTCACTGCGCCCCAGGACACCGAAAACGCCAAGGTCTGGTCGGGTTCCTACACCGCGCCGCTGAGTGAACGCTGGAGTGTGCAGTTGTCGGGGTACCAATCCGACAGCAACGTGGCGACCGTCGGCGGCAGTAATGTGTTGGGCAAAGGGCATTCCTACGGGGTGTCGGCGATCTACAGCCTGCCGTCCACGGGGGCATGGGCCAACAGCTTTTCGGTCGGGGTGGATTTCAAGGACTTCGAGGAAGAGCTGAACCTGGGCGGTGCCAGCGACAAGGCGCCGCTCAAGTACGCGCCGTTCACCTTCGCCTATAACGGCTTTCGCTACACCGAAACCAGCCAGTTGGGCCTCGGCTTGAGCCTGGTGGCGGGTACCCGGAGCCTGCTGGGCTATGGCAGCTCCGACGAAGAGTTCGACTACAAGCGCTATCGCGCCAGTCCCAGCTTCGCGGTGCTCAAGGGCGACGGCAATTACACCTTCACCTTCGCCAATGATTGGCAGACCGCCTCCAAGGCCGCCTTCCAACTCGCCTCCGGGCCACTGGTTTCCAACGAACAATTCTCTGCCGGTGGCGCCACCTCGGTACGTGGCTACCTGGCCGCCGAGCGCACCGGTGATGACGGCTACCTGCTGTCCCAGGAGCTGCGCACCCCATCCCTGGCCAAGTTCCTCGGCAGTTATGTCCAGGAGTGGCGCTTCTATGCCTTCGCCGAAGGCGCGCAGCTGTATTTGCGTGACGAACTGCCCGACCAGGAAGCCGACTACAGCCTCGCCAGCGTCGGCCTCGGCACCCGTGCGAGCTTGAGCAAATGGCTGTCCGGCAGCCTCGACTGGGGCTATCCGCTGCTCGAAGGGCCCAACACCTCGAAACAGGAATCGCGCCTGCACTTCAACCTGCAAGCGACGTTTTGAACCCAGGAGTCATGTCCATGCAACGCTTATTGTTATCCCTGTTTATCTGCCTGGGGCTGGTGCTTCCGGCGACCGCCAACGCCTGGTGGCAGGACGACTGGCACTATCGCAAACAGATTTCGGTGGACACCACGCCCCAGGGCGCCGCCATCGCCCAGGCCTTGGGCCGCACCGCGTTGCTGGTGCGCTTGCACACCGGCAACTTCACCTTCGACGGGGTCAAGGACGACGGCTCGGACCTGCGTTTCGTCAGTGCCGACGACAAGACAGTGCTCAATCACCAGATCGAAAGCTTCGACCCACTGATGGGCATGGCGCTGATCTGGGTCGACGTGCCGAGCGTGGAGGGTGGTCAGCGCCAGGACGTATGGATGTATTACGGCAACCAGAAGGCGCCGGCCACGGGTAGCGGCCAGTTGACCTTCGACCCGGATTACACCGCCCTGTACCACTTCGATGGCGCCACCGGCGTACTGCCCCGGGATACCACGGCCTACGGCAACAATGCCCAGGGCGCGACCGGCGTGAGCATCGACGGTGTGATCGGGCGGGCCTTGCAGTTCAACGGCCAGCCGCTGTTGCTGCCGGCCAGTCCGTCGTTGCAACACAGTGCCGGCGCGGCGTTCACCTTCAGCACCTGGCTGCGCCAGGACCAGGCCAGTGGCGAACAAGTGATCCTGGCCCGTCGCGAAGCCGCCACCAGCCTGTTGGTCGGGGTCAACCAGGGTGTGCCGTTCGTGGCGATCAATGACCAGCGCGCGGTCTCGACCCAGCCGCTGAACCCCGGTCAGTGGCAGCACCTGGCGTTGACCGCCTCGGGCGACCGGGTCGTGCTGTACGTCAACGGGCGTGAGGCCGCGAGCCTGGCAGTGGCGATGCCGGCGTTCAATTCGCCGATCGCCCTGGGTGCTGATGTCTCCGCCGATGCCTTCGCGCCTTTCAGCGGCGCCATGGACGAAGCGCGCCTGTCCAAGGTCGCTCGCCCGGCGCCGTTGTTGTTGGCCGACGCCAGTGCCCAGGGCGCCGAATCGAAACTGGTGGCCTACGGCGTCGATGAAGAGCAGTCCGGCTTCGGTTTCGGCAGCCTGGGGTTCCTGCTCAACGCCGTGCCGCTCGACGCGTGGGTGATCATCGGGGTACTGGTGCTGATGATGTTCCAGTCGTGGGTCATCATGATCCGCAAGAACCGCATGGTCAGCCGCCTCAGTGCCGCCAACGAAGCCTTCCGCGAGCAGTTCGCCAAGATCGGCACGCGCCTGGAAATGTTCGCCGACGACCAGGACCTCGCCCAGCGCCTGCAACATTCATCGCTGTGGCGCTTGTACTTGGTGGCCGTCAAGGAAATCCGCACCCGTCGTGAACAGGGTGCTGACACCTCGTCGGTGTCGGCGGCCACCATCGAAGCGATCCGTTGCTCGATGGACGGCGTGCGCACCCGCGAAAACCAGGCGCTGAGTTCGAAGCTCTCGACCCTGTCCAACGCCATCGCCGGCGGGCCTTACATCGGCCTGCTCGGCACTGTGCTGGGGATCATGGTGGTGTTCCTCGGCACGGCCATGGCCGGCGACGTGAACATCAACGCCATCGCCCCGGGCATGGCCGCGGCATTGCTCGCCACGGCCATGGGCCTGTTCGTCGCGATCCCGGCGTTGTTTGGCTACAACCGCCTGATCACCCGCAACAAGGAAGTCAGCGCCGACATGCGGGTCTTTGTCGATGAGTTCATCACGCGCCTGGCGGAAATGCACGGCGAAGGCCAGTCCGGTGAAGCGACCCATCGTCGCGGTCATCACGTCCAACCGTCCGTACCGGCCTGAGGGAGTCGCCATGGCTAGCGTAAACGCCTCACATGATGACGACGACGATGCCGCAGTCGACAGCATCAACATCACGCCGCTGGTGGATGTGCTCATGGTGGTGCTGGTGATGTTCATCCTCACGGCCACGGCTCAGGTTTCAGGTATCCAGATCAACCTGCCCAAGGCCAGTGCCTCGGTGTCATTGTCCGAAGCCAAGACCAAGGCGATTTCGGTGAATGACGGCGGGCAGGTGTTCCTCGATGCCTACCCGGTAACCCTGGCCGAGCTGGAAGAGCGCCTGCGCATCGAAAAGGCCCAGAGCCCGGATTTCCCGGTGATCGTGCGCGGCGACGCGACGGTGCAGTACCAGAAAGTCATTGAAGTACTGGACCTGTTGCGGCGCCTGGAACTGTCCCAGGTCGGCCTCGTGACCGGCAAACCGAGCCAGGGCTGATCATGACCGCCAGACTTCCCATCAATCCGCCCCCGGTGAAGACTTCGCCGCTGCGCCTGCTCAAGTGGGCCGCCGGCCTGCTGCTGGGCGCCATCGCGGCCTGGCTGCTGTGGCAGTGGGCCAACGACATGAGTGGCGTGCGCCGCGAAGCCCCGAAGGTACCGACCATCATCCCATTGCCGCCTCCGCCCCCACCACCGCCAGAGAAGCCCAAGGAACCTGAGCCCCAGGTCGAGGAAAAGGTGGTCGAGCCAGAACCGACCCCGGAGCCCGAAGAGGTCAAGCCCGAGGAAGAGGCGCCGCCGTCGCCAGTCGATGACCTGGCGAACCCGATGCAGATGGACGGCGATGCCCAGTCCGGCAATGACGCCTTCAACATCGGTGCCGGCAAGGGCGGCGGCATGGCCGGGGCCGGTGGTGGCGGTGGGCTGGGGAACGCCACTTACGGCCAGATGATGGCTGTTTCCTTTCAGCGTCTGCTACGCGATGACCCCGAGCTCCGCAGGCTGGAGTTCACGTTGCAGGCCGATGTCTGGATCAGTGCCTCGGGGGAAGTCACCCGAGTGGAACTGGCGAAGTCCAGCGGTAACCCGCAGACCGACGAGAAAGTCATCGCTTCGCTGCGCGCTTCGCGGCATTTGAATGAACGGCCACCGGCCTCCCTGAAGATACCTGTACGCATGACATTTAAAGGAAAGCGTCCGGGCTAGTCGAAGTTCTAGAAAGTTTGCCAACAGGAGTTGTGTGCAGATGATTTCCAATGTGAATCGATTGTCGTGGGCGATCGGCCTGATGGTCCTTAGTCTGGCCGGCCACGCGGCCGCCGCCCCGGGGCCTTCGGAAAACGCCACGATCAATCTGATCCGCCTGCTGGTGCAGCAGGGTGTGTTGAAACAGGACCAGGCCGATGGCTTGATCGCCCAGGCCGAACGCGAAGCCGTACAGGCCCGCCAGGCCGCCACGGCAGTCGCCGCGACGCCCGCCGGTGCGCCGGGGGACGTGCGGGTGCAATACGTGCCAAATATCGTGCGTGAGCAGATTCGCGACCAGGTCAAGGCTGAAGTCATGGCCACCGCCAAGCAGGAAAACTGGGCCCAGCCCAATACTTTCCCGGACTGGGTCTCGCGCATCAGTTTTGACGGCGACATTCGCCTGCGGGATGAGTCGCGCTATTACTCGGGCACCAACAGCAACGAAATCGTCGACTTCGCCCGCCTCAATGACAAGGGGCCCTACGACGTCAACCCCAACAGCAGCTCCAGCCTGCCGCCGTTACTCAACACCCGTGAGGACCGCGAGAACCTGTTCCGCCTGCGCGCACGTCTTGGCATGAAGGCCGTGATTGCCCCGCAATGGACTGCGGGTATCCGCATCGGCACCGGCTCGGACAACAACCCGGTGTCCACCACCCAGACCCTCGGTGGCGGTTTTGGCAAAAAAGACATCTGGCTCGACCAGGGCTACCTGACCTGGAAACCCTCGGACGAATTGACCCTGACCGGCGGGCGTTTCGCCAACCCGTTTTTCTCCACTGACCTGTTGTATTCCGGCGATCTGAACTTCGACGGTGTGGCGGCGAATTTCAACCACAAGCTCAGTCAGGATTGGGGCGTGTTCGGCACCGTCGGCGCGTTTCCGGTGGAGTACACCAACGACACCAGCACCAGCAATGGCAGCGACAAGGAAGAGAGCGACAACAAGTGGCTGTACGGTGCGCAACTGGGGGCCAACTGGGTCATCAATGACAGCAACCGCATCAAGGGCGCGTTGGCCTATTACCGCTTCGACGACATCGAAGGCCAGCGCTCTTCGCCGTGCCAGCCTTGGGCCGGTGATCCAGGCTGTGACAGCGACGGTTCGCGGGTAGCGTTCATGCAGAAGGGCAACACCGTGTTCCTGCTGCGCGACATCACGCCCAATCCCCTCAACCCGTCCACCACGCCACAGCCGCAATACGTCGGCCTAGCCTCGGAATTCAACCTGCTGGACCTGAATCTGGCCTGGGACACCGATCTGCCCGAAGACCTGAAGCTGCGCAGCCAGGCCCACTACGTCCACAACCTGGGCTACGACGAAGGCGAGATGCGTAAGCGCTCCGCGGGGCAGTTCGCCAACAACCTGGGCAGCGATGGCGAGGTGGAAAGCGGCGCCAACGCCTGGATGCTCCAGTTCACCCTTGGCAACTCCCTGGAACTCAAGCGCGAGGGCGACTGGAACCTGTTCGCCGGCTACAAGTACATCCAGCCGGACGCCTTGCCGGACGGCTTCAACGATTCGTCATTCCACCTGGGTGGCACCAACGCCAAGGGCTATTTCCTGGGCGGCAACTATGGCCTGGCGAGCAACGTCTTCGCCACCGGTCGTTGGTTGAGTTCCGAAGCGGTGTACGGCGCGCCGTACGACATCGATGTCTTGCAGCTTGAAATCAACACGCGCTTCTAAGCGCAGGGAGGTCTCATGAAAAGGCGTGGCATATACCAATGTCCGGCCGCGTTACTGGTGCTGGGCCTGCTTCTGAGCGGCGTCGCCCACGGCGAAGGCCTGGAAGAACGCTTGCGCGCGCAACTGCGCAGCACCACCGCTCAGTTGCAAACCCTGCAAAGCGAACAGGCCCAGGCCAGCGCCGCCCGGCAGGCTGCGGAGAGCCAGGCCAAGGAGGCCCAGGCGCAGATCAAGCAATTGACCGCGCAATTGAGCAAGGCTCAGGCCCTGAATGAGCAACTGGCCGGACATCAGCAAAACCTGCAAAGCCAGGCCCAGGCTCAGGTGGCGGCCAGCAACGAGCAAATTGGCAAGTTCAAGAAAGCCTACGACGAGCTGTTGGTCCTGGCTCGCGGCAAAGAGGCCGAGCGCGCGCGTCTGGAGGCACAATTGACCGAGCGTGACACACAAGTGCAGCAATGTTCGGTCAAGAATCAGCAGATGTACGAAGTCGCCAAGACGCTACTGCATGCCTACGAAACCATTGATGTGACCGACATCGTGAAGATCCGCCAACCGTTCGCGGCCAAGGCCCGGGTGCGTTTCGAAGAGCTGGCCCAAGGGTTCGGCGATGATCTCTACAAGAACCGTTTCGACGCGCCCCAGGCCTCGATCACTCACTGAAAAGAACAGAACAAGGATGAATCGAACATGACCTCAATGATTGAATACGTCGGTGCGAAATCCCTGACCGAGTTGTTGCAAGCCGCGGGTTATCGGGTCAACGAAACTGAGCAGAACGGCATCGTGCAACTGCTCAGTGCCAGCCAGGGCATCGGCTTTGCCGTGCGTTTCGGCAATCCGGCGGCGACGGCGGGCCAATACCTGGACTTCACCTTCAGCTGTGCCTTGCGGGTGCAGGGGCAATTGCCGGCCGGGTTGGCAGAACTGTGGAACGCTTCGCGACGTTTTGCCCGGCTGTCGCTGCAAGGCGAATTCCTGGTGATGGAAATGGACGTCGTGGTTGCGGCGGGCGTAAGTGCCGATCATCTGCGCAGCCATCTGGAGCTGTGGGACCGCTTGTTGCAGGAATTCATTGTCTATCTGCGTGAATACAGCCAGAGCGCGGCGCAGATGCAAACCCCGGTCGAGCCCGTCGAGGCGCTATCGGAGGAGGCCGTCGCATCGTGAAAAAACCGACCTTCGTGATCAGCGCCGCAGCGCTGGGCCTGATCGCCGTAGCGCTGGTGCTGGGCCTGCGGCCGGGCAGCGATCCTGTCGCCGCGGTACAGGCCGCCAGCGTTGTTTCGGCCGACTCGCCGAGTTTGGCCCGATTGGGCAACCAGCAGGTCAGCCCCGAAGAACTCAAGACCTTGCTGGCCGCACTGGCCCCCGAGGTTCGTCAGCAAATGCGTGGTAATCGGGCTGCGCTGGAGGGCTGGATCCGTGCCCGCCTGGCGGAAAAAGCCGTGTTGGAGCAGGCCGATGCCCAGGGTTGGCGCGAGCGGCCCGAGGTGGAGCGGCAGACGCGGGCGGCGGCTGAGCAGATTGTGTTTCGCGACTACTTGCAGTCGGTCAGCCAGGTGCCGGCCGGGTATCCCAGTGAAGAAGAACTGAAGCAGGCTTACGACGCCGGGAAAGCCAACTGGACCGCACCGGCGTTGTACCGCGTCAGCCAGATTTTCCTGGCCGCCACCGAGCCGCAAACCGTGGAGGCGGTGCGCCGGCAAGCGCTGGAACTGAGTAAAAAGGCCCAGGCGTCACCCGCCGAGTTCGGCGCCCTGGCCAGCCGTTTTTCCCAGGACCGTACCAGTGCCGAGCGCGGCGGCGACAGTGGCCTCCAGCCGTTGCAGCAACTGGTCCCGCCGGTGCGTGAGGCGGTGGCACGCCTGAAGGTCGGTGCGGTGTCGGACCCTGTGCAGAGCCCGGCGGGGTTCCATGTCATCAAGCTCACCGATCAACAGCCGGCCCGGGAAGCGACCCTGGACGAAGTCCGCGGACGTTTGACCCAGGCCCTTCGCTCCCAGCGCCAGGAACAGATCGCCAAGGCGTACCTGGACGGCATGCTCGACACGGCGACATTGAGCATCGATGGCGCGCAGTTGAGCAAGGTGCTGGAGGAGGGGCTTTAGGCCGGCCCACATATTCGTACAACCGACAGGGAGTCACCCATGACCTTCACCGAGCCCGCAGGACGCCAGGCTGTCACGGCATACCGCACGCCGTTGCGTGTCCCCGATCCCTGGCTGACATTGGCCGGAGGTATTGAACCGCAGGTGGCGCAGTGTTTCCTGGTCAGTGCCCGTTGCGGCTGCTTCATGCAAGCGGCCCGTAGCCTCAACGTCAAGGCAACCTGGCTGCGCAAGCAGTTAGCGCAGTTGGAGACGCGGCTGCAACGCTCGTTGTTCAGCTTCCAGGGTAGCGCCTTGACCCTCACTCGCGAAGGCCGGCAATTGCAGGCGCGATTGATCACTCTGGCCCACGAAAGCGCGCCGCCGCTGAACGATCAACCCATGATTCGCCTCGCCGTGGCCGAGTCGATTCTGCATGACATCCTGGGACGCGACCTGATCTCGTTGCTACGGCGCAATGCCAGCGTGCGACTGCAGATCATTACCCTGGACAGTGACTTGGCGCTGCAAGCCGTCAGCGCCGACCTGGTGCTCTGGTTGAGTGATGCCCAGGCGTCGGTGCCAGGGCCGAGCTTCGCTACGTTGCCTGCGGATCGACTGGCGCGGCTGGACTATGTGCCGCACATCGCTAAGCGCTACTCCCGACCGGCCACGCGCCCGGATTGCCTGGACGATCTGAACGACTACATGCTGGTGCAATGGCAGGCGGATCGCCACGTGGATGGCTTCGCCCCGTGGAACGCCCTGATAGAACAGCGCCGGGCCGGTGTGGTGCAGGTGCAATCCTACGAATTGATGCTGGAAATGATTCGCTGCAGCGCCTGCATCGGCCTGTTGCCGCAGTACATGAGCCGTTTCGACCGAGGCCTGGTGGCATTGCCGCAAGTGTTCGGCCTATCGATGCAGCGGCACTTGTGGATGGCCGTCAATGTCCAGGCCGAAGGTTCGCCAGAGGTGCAGATGCTTCGAGAGCTGATCCATCACACGCTGGATGAGCGCCGGGATTGGTTCCAGGCATAACCGAAAAAGGAATATCCCCCCTGTGGGAGCGAGCTTGCTCGCGATAGCGGCGTCCAACTGAACCTCCGCTCCTACAGGTTCCCCATAGCGCCTGGCGCAGCTTATAGTGATCGGCCTTGCCACGTCTCCAGGGAGGAGCCGCATGTCCGAATCATCGATCACCCTCGTACGCTTCACTGAAGCCCACATCGCCGGTGTCACCGCGCTCTACAACGATCCGGCGGTGACTCGCCAGGTGCTGCAGATGCCTTTCCAGTCCACCGAAGTCTGGCGCAAGCGCCTGGCAATGGACGACGAGCGTTTATTGAAACTGGTGGCCCTGCACGAGGGTGAGGTCATCGGCAACCTGGGGTTGGAGCAGTTTTCCCGGGTGCGTCGTGCCCATTGCGGCAGCCTCGGCATGGGCGTGGCTGTCGCCTGGCAGGGCAAGGGGGTGGGCTCGATGTTGCTGGCCGCCGCGTTGGATGTCGCGGACAACTGGATGAACCTGCGGCGGGTCGAGTTGACGGTGTACGCCGACAACGAAGCGGCCATCGGGCTGTACCGCAAGTTTGGCTTCGAAACCGAAGGCCTGATGCGCGACTACGCCGTGCGTGACGGCCGTTGGGTGGACACCCTCGCCATGGCGCGGTTGCGCTGAAGGGGTTGCTGCGAAGGCCAATCGGTCTTATATGCGTCGGCGTCTTGAACCTGTCATTTGTTCTTTCCAGGGCGGGCAAAAACCTGTCCATTGGCTATACCTGTAGTTCCGGCCCCGCCTTGTGTGGCTTACAGGAGTGACAGCATGAAGTTTTCATCAATGATCGGCTTTGTTTGCATGGCATCGATCGCCTTGGCGGGTTGTTCGAGCAAAGTCACCCAGCCGGATGAGTATTCCGGGTTCCTGGGCGATTACAGCCGCCTCAAGGAGGAGAAGTCGCCGTCGGGGGCTGAGGTCATGCGTTGGGTCGATCCGAAGATTGACCTGGACAAGTACACCCGTCTTTATATCGAGCCGACGCAGCTTTATCCCAAGCCGCAGCCGACCGTGAAGATTCCCCAGGCCACGCTGTCGGGCATCACCGCGTACTACGATCAGGCCCTCAAGCGGGAGGCGGGGAAGTCCTTGCCTCTGGCGACCGCTCCAGGGCCGGGGGTCCTGGTGATACGGGCGGCGATTACTGCCGTCAGCAGCAAGACCGAAGGCTTGAAACCTTATGAGGTGGTCCCGATTGCGCTGGTGGCAGCGGCTGTCAGCACCGCCAGCGGTATTCGCGACCAGGAAACCACCCTGGGCACCGAAGCGGTTTTTCTCGACGGCGGCAACAACGCGGTGGTCGCCCAGGTCGTGCGCAAGGGCACCGGCAAGCCTCTGTCCAACGAGTCCCAGGTCATGAAGCCCGATGACGTCAAAGGGGTCATCGATGGCTGGGCGTCGGACCTGCACCAGTCGTTCCTGCAGCTCAAGGCCAAATAACCACCGCCGTCGCTTTGAAGGTGGGGGCGGCGTCGTGTCTTTTTATGTCCGGGCATAGGTCGCGCGAGCATTTCGTGGTTAACTCCGGCCTCACCATTTTCAAACCTGTCAGAAGGAATCCGTTCATGGCTCAAGTCACCCTCAAAGGCAACCCGGTCCAAGTCAACGGCCAGTTGCCACAAGCCGGTTCCAAGGCGCCAGCCTTTTCCCTGGTTGCCGGCAATCTGTCGGACGTTTCCCTGAAGGACTTCGCCGGCAAGCGCAAAGTGCTGAACATTTTCCCAAGTGTCGACACGCCGACCTGCGCCACCTCCGTGCGCAAGTTCAATGCCCAGGCCAACGAGCTGAACAACACGGTGGTGCTGTGCATCTCCGCCGACCTGCCATTTGCCCAAGCGCGTTTCTGCGGTGCCGAAGGCCTGGAAAACGTCCAGAATCTGTCCACCCTGCGCGGTGCCGAATTCATCCAGGACTACGGCGTGGCCATTGCCGACGGCCCTCTGAAAGGCCTGACCGCCCGTGCCGTGGTGGTGTTGGACGAAAACGACACCGTGCTGCACAGCGAACTGGTCAAGGAAATCGCAGAGGAGCCGAATTACGACGCGGCCCTGGCTGTCCTGAAATAAATGGCATGAAATAAAGTATTTATTACAATTGTTAACGGCCTGGCCTTGCCCAGGCCGTTTTCTTTTGTGCTTCAAGGCTTTAGCCGACTGTTCGAAAGGTAAGCCCAACGTAAATTGCCGGTAAAGGCGCTTTGCTAAATACCCGCCAGTGCTTATCGTTCAGCCTCCCGTAAAAGAAGTCCACGCGCCCAATGGTTGATCATTCCATGCAATCTCCTGTTTCCCGCAATCCCCGTCGCTGGCTGTTCGGCCTGTTCGTTCTTTTGGTTGTCGCGGTGCTGGCCTGGAAGTTCTGGCCCAGTGGCTCGGCCCAGAAGCCGGGGGCCGGAGACAAGGCCGCGGCGGGGCACATGGGGCGCTCCGGTAGCATGCGCCCAGGGTTCGGCGGGGCGACGGGGCCGATTCCGGTGCGGGTGGCGCCAGCGGTGACCGGGGATTTCCCGCTCTACTTCAAGGCACTGGGCACGGTCACGGCGCTCAACACCATCAACGTGCGCAGCCGCGTGGGTGGCGAGTTGGTCAAGATCGCTTTCGAAGAGGGGCAAATGGTCAAGGCCGGGGACTTGCTGGCCGAGATCGATCCACGTCCGTACCAGAACGCCTTGCTCCAGGCCGAAGGCACGCTGTTGCAGAACCAGGCCCAACTGAAAAATGCCCAGGTAGACCTCGAGCGCTACCGCGGCTTGTACGCCGAAGACAGTATTGCCAAGCAGACCCTCGACACCGCCGCGGCGCTGGTGGGCCAGTACCAAGGTACGGTCAAGACCAATCAGGCGGCGGTCAACGACGCCAAGCTCAACCTGGAATTCACCAAGATCCGCGCGCCGATTACCGGCCGCGTAGGCTTGCGGCAACTGGACATCGGCAACCTGGTGGCGGCCAACGACACAACAGCCCTGGCGGTCATCACCCAGACCCAACCCATCAGTGTCGTGTTCACCTTGCCGGAAAACAACCTCGACACCGTGCTTGCCCGTTACCGCAGCGGGGCGAAACTGCCCGTCGAAGCCTGGGACCGCGGCGACGTGAAGCGCCAGGCCAGCGGCGTGTTGCAAAGCCTGGACAACCAGATCGATGTCACCACCGGCACCCTGAAGTTCAAGGCCCGCTATGAGAACCGCGATCAGTCGCTGTTCCCCAACCAATTCGTCAACGTCCACCTGCTGGCCGACACCCTTGAGGGCGTGGTCCTGGCACCGACGGCGGCCATCCAGTTCGGCACCAATGGCACCTTCGTCTACGCCCTGGACGGCGACAAGAAGGTCACCATCAAGAAGCTGAAGATCGGTGCCAGCGACGGCACGAACACCGTGGTCACCGAAGGCCTGGCCGCTGGCGACCGGGTGGTGCTCGAGGGCACCGATCGCTTGAAGGAAGGCAGTGAAGTGGAAGTGGTCAATGACAGCCAGGACGTACCCACCACGCCGACCGAGCACCTGCAGGGCAAGACCGCGGCAGCGCCGACTGAGCCGGCCTCGGCCGACAAGGCGAACAAGGACGGCGCATGAATATTTCGCGGCTGTTCATCCTCCGTCCGGTCGCCACCACCCTGAGCATGCTGGCGATCATCCTGGCCGGCCTGATCGCCTATCGGCTGCTGCCGGTGTCGGCATTGCCCCAGGTCGATTACCCGACCATCCGTGTGATGACCCTGTACCCGGGCGCCAGCCCCGATGTAATGACCAGCGCGGTGACCGCACCGCTGGAGCGCCAGTTCGGGCAGATGCCGGGCCTGACGCAGATGGCCTCCACCAGTTCCGGCGGCGCGTCAGTGATTACCCTGCGCTTCAACCTGGACATCAACATGGATGTCGCCGAGCAGCAGGTGCAGGCCGCGATCAATGCGGCCACCAACCTGCTGCCCACGGACCTGCCGGCGCCGCCGGTGTACAACAAGGTCAACCCGGCCGACACCCCGGTACTGACCCTGGCCATTACCTCCAAGACCATGCTGTTGCCCAAGCTCAATGACTTGGTGGACACCCGCATGGCCCAGAAAATCGCCCAGATCAGCGGCGTCGGCATGGTCACCATTGCCGGTGGACAGCGCCAGGCCGTGCGAATCAAGGTCAATCCCGAGGCCCTGGCGGCCAACGGCCTGAACCTGGCGGATGTGCGGACGCTGATTGGTGCCTCCAACGTCAACCAGCCCAAGGGCAATTTCGACGGCCCGACCCGGGTCTCGATGCTCGACGCCAACGACCAGTTGACCTCCCCCAAGGACTACGCGGAACTGATCCTGGCCTACGCCAACGGCGCGCCGTTGCGGCTCAAGGACGTGGCACAGATCGTCGACGGTGCCGAAAACGAACGCCTTGCCGCCTGGGCCAACGAAAACCAGGCCGTGCTGCTGAACATCCAGCGCCAGCCGGGGGCCAATGTCATCGAGGTGGTGGACCGGATCAAGGCCCTGCTGCCGAGCATCACCGACAACCTGCCGGCCGGCCTGGACGTCACCGTGCTGACCGACCGCACCCAGACCATCCGGGCCTCGGTCACCGACGTGCAGCATGAATTGCTGATCGCCATCGCCCTGGTGGTCATGGTGACGTTCCTGTTCCTGCGTCGGGTCAGTGCCACGATCATTCCGTCGGTGGCCGTGCCGCTGTCCTTGATCGGCACCTTTGGCGTGATGTACCTGGCCGGTTTCTCCATCAACAACCTGACCCTGATGGCCTTGACCATCGCCACCGGTTTCGTGGTGGACGATGCCATTGTCATGCTGGAGAACATCGCCCGCTTCATCGAGGAGGGCGACAGCCCTATGCAGGCTGCGCTCAAGGGCGCGAAGCAGATAGGCTTCACGCTGATTTCCCTGACGCTGTCGTTGATCGCCGTGTTGATCCCGCTGTTGTTCATGGCCGACGTGGTCGGACGTCTGTTCCGCGAGTTCGCCATCACCCTGGCGGTGGCGATCCTGATTTCCCTCGTGGTGTCCCTGACGCTGACGCCGATGATGTGTGCCCGTCTTCTCAAGCGCGAACCCAAGGAGCATGAGCAAGGTCGTTTCTACCGCGCCAGCGGCGCTTTGATCGACTGGTGGATCGCGGCCTACGGACGCAGGTTGCAATGGGTCCTCAAGCATCAGCCGCTGACGTTGCTGGTGGCGGTGGGCAGCCTGGTGCTGACGGTGGTGCTGTACCTGGCCGTGCCCAAGGGCTTTTTCCCGGTGCAGGACACCGGGGTGATCCAGGGCATTTCCGAAGCGCCGCAATCGATCTCCTTTGCCGCCATGAGCGAGCGCCAGCAGCAACTGGCCAAGGTGATCCTCGCCGATCCGGCGGTGCAGAGCCTGTCGTCCTACATTGGCGTGGACGGCGACAACGCCACGCTCAACAGCGGGCGCCTGCTGATCAACCTCAAGCCCCACAACGAACGGGATGAAAGCGCCACCCAGATCATTGCCCGCTTGCAGCCACAGTTGGACAGGCTGGTGGGCATTCGCCTGTTCATGCAACCGGTGCAGGACCTGACCATCGAAGACCGGGTCAGCCGCACCCAATACCAGTTCAGCCTGTCATCACCGGACGCCGAATTGCTCAGCCTGTGGAGCGCTCGCCTGGTCGAGGCCCTGGGCCGTCAGCCGGAGCTCACCGACGTGGCCAGTGACCTGCAGGACAAGGGTTTGCAGGTCTACCTGGTGATCGACCGCGATGCGGCTTCACGCCTGGGCGTCTCGGTGTCTAACATCACCGATGCGCTCTATGACGCCTTCGGCCAGCGGCAGATTTCGACCATCTACACCCAGGCCAGCCAGTACCGCGTGGTGCTGCAAGCCCAGGCCGGGGAACGGATCGGTCCGCAGGCCCTGGACCAGGTCCACGTCAAGACCACCGATGGCGGGCAGGTGCGCTTGTCGAGCCTGGCCCGGGTCGAGGAGCGCCAGGCGCAACTGGCGATAGCCCACATCGGCCAGTTTCCAGCGGTGATGATGTCGTTCAACCTCGCGCCGGGCGTGGCCCTGGGGCATGCGGTGGAGGTGATCGAAAAGGTCCAGCGGGACATCGGCGTGCCAGTGGGCGTGCAGACCGAGTTCCAGGGCGCGGCCCAGGCGTTCCAGGCGTCGTTGTCGAGTACCTTGCTGCTGATCCTGGCGGCGGTGGTGACGATGTACATCGTCCTGGGCGTGCTGTACGAGAGCTACATCCACCCGATCACGATCCTTTCCACCTTGCCCTCCGCGGCCATCGGCGCCTTGCTGGCGTTGATCCTCAGCGGCAATGACCTGGGCATGATCGCGATCATCGGCATCATCCTGCTGATCGGTATCGTCAAGAAGAACGCGATCATGATGATCGACTTCGCCCTCGATGCCGAACGCAACCAGGGCATGGACCCGCAGACGGCGATCTACCAGGCGGCATTGTTGCGCTTCCGCCCGATCCTGATGACGACCCTGGCGGCGTTGTTCGGCGCCATACCGCTGATGTTCGCCACCGGTTCCGGCGCCGAACTGCGCCAGCCCCTGGGCTTGGTGATGGTGGGCGGGCTGTTGGTGAGCCAGGTCCTGACGCTGTTCACCACGCCGGTGATCTACCTGTACTTCGACCGACTGGGGCGCCGGTTCGCCAGGCCAGAAGGGAAAGAGGTGCGGGCATGAAAGGCTGCAAGCCAGATGCCCACATGAGGCAGGGGCAGGGAGGCTTTTTGTGGCGAGGGGATTTACCCCCGCTTGTGCACGCAGCGCTCACAAAACAGTCTGCTGCGCAGCCTGACGGGGATAAATCCCCTCGCCACAAAAGCAGTGCCCGGTCGTTGCCCGCGGGTCGGAGCATCCAGCCATGAACCTCTCCGGCCCCTTCATCCGCCGTCCGGTGGCGACCATGCTCCTGAGCTTCGCCATCATGTTGCTTGGTGGCGTGAGCTTCGGCCTGTTGCCGGTTTCGCCGCTGCCGCAGATGGATTTTCCGGTGATTGTTGTCCAGGCCAGCCTGCCGGGAGCCAGCCCGGAAGTGATGGCCTCAACGGTGGCAACGCCCCTGGAGCGTTCCTTCGGCGCCATCGCCGGGGTCAATACCATGAGCAGCCGTTCCAGCCAGGGTTCCACCCGCGTCATCCTGCAATTCGACCTGGACCGCGATATCAACGGCGCGGCCCGGGAAGTGCAGGCGGCCATCAATGCCTCGCGCAACCTGTTGCCCAGCGGCATGCGCAGCATGCCCACCTACAAGAAGGTCAACCCGTCCCAGGCGCCGATCATGGTGCTGTCGTTGACCTCGGATGTGTTGGAAAAAGGCCAGCTCTACGACCTGGCGTCCACCATCCTGTCCCAGAGCCTGTCCCAGGTGTCGGGTGTCGGCGAAGTACAGATCGGCGGCAGCTCGTTGCCGGCGGTGCGCATCGAACTGGAGCCCCAGTTGCTCAATCAGTACGGCGTGGCCCTGGACGACGTGCGTACTGCCATCGCCAATAGCAACGTACGGCGACCCAAGGGGTCGGTGGAGGACGACCGGCGCATGTGGCAGGTCCAGGCTAATGACCAGTTGGAAAAGGCCAAGGACTACGAAACGCTGATCATCCGCTACCAGGACGGCTCGGTGCTGCGGCTCAAGGACGTGGCGAAAGTCACCGATAGCGTCGAGGACCGCTACAACAGCGGTTTTTTCAACAACGATGCCGCCGTGTTGCTGGTGATCAACCGCCAGGCCGGGGCCAACATCATCGAGACGGTCAACGAAATCAAGGCGCAACTGCCGGCGTTACAGGCCGTGCTGCCGGCCAGCGTCAAGCTGAACCTGGCGATGGACCGCTCGCCGGTGATCAAGGCCACCCTGCATGAAGCGGAAATGACCTTGCTGATCGCCGTGGCCCTGGTGGTGCTGGTGGTGTTCCTGTTCCTCGGCAACTTCCGCGCCTCGTTGATCCCGACGCTGGCGGTGCCGGTGTCGCTGGTGGGCACGTTCGCGGTGATGTACCTGTACGGCTTTTCCCTGAACAACCTGTCGCTCATGGCGTTGATCCTGGCGACCGGGTTGGTGGTGGACGACGCCATCGTGGTACTGGAAAACATTTCCCGGCACATCGACGAAGGCGTGCCACCGATGGAGGCGGCGTACCGGGGGGCCGAGGAGGTGGGTTTTACCCTGCTGTCGATGAACGTCTCGCTGGTGGCGGTGTTCCTGTCGATCCTGTTCATGGGCGGCATCATCGAAAGCCTGTTCCGTGAGTTCTCCATCACCCTGGCAGCATCCATCGTGGTTTCGCTGGTGGTCTCGCTGACGCTCACGCCAATGCTCTGCGCCCGCTGGCTCAAGCCCCACGTGCCAGGGCAGGAAAACCGCTTGCAACGCTGGAGCCTGCGGCTCAACGAGCGAATGGTGAGGGGTTACGCCCGCAGCCTGGACTGGGTGCTGCGCCATCGACGGCTGACCTTGCTGAGCCTGCTGGTGACCATCGGCGTGAACGTCGCGTTGTATGTGGTGGTGCCAAAGACCTTCATGCCACAGCAGGACACCGGCCAACTCATCGGTTTCGTGCGTGGCGACGACGGGCTGTCGTTCAATGTGATGCAGCCGAAAATGGAAATCTTCCGCCGTGCCGTGCTCAAGGACGAGGCGGTGCAAAGCGTCGCCGGTTTCATCGGCGGCAACAACGGCACCAACAACGCCTTCATGCTGGTGCGCCTCAAGCCGATCAAGGAACGGGGGATATCGGCGCAGAAAGTCATCGAGCGCCTGCGCAAGGAAATGCCCAAGGTCCCCGGTGGCCAATTGATGTTGATGGCCGACCAGGACCTGCAGTTCGGTGGCGGTCGCGAGCAGACCACCTCGCAGTATTCCTACATCCTGCAAAGCGCCGACCTGGCGTCGCTGCGCACCTGGTACCCCAAGGTCGTGGCGGCTTTCCGGGCCTTGCCGGAGCTGACCGCCATCGACGCCCGCGACGGTGGCGGGGCGCAGCAGGTGACGCTGGTGGTGGACCGCGACCAGGCCAAGCGGCTGGGCATCGACATGGACATGGTCACCGCCGTGCTGAACAACGCCTACAGCCAGCGGCAGATTTCCACCATCTATGACAGCCTCAACCAGTACCAGGTGGTGATGGAGGTCAATCCCAAGTATGCCCAGGACCCCAGTACCCTCGAACAGGTCCAGGTGATCACTGCCGATGGCGCGCGGGTGCCGCTGTCGGCCATTGCCCATTACGAGAACAGCCTGGAAGACGACCGGGTCAGTCATGAAGGTCAATTCGCTTCCGAGGGCATCTCCTTCGACATGGCCGAAGGCGTCACGGTGGAGCAGGGCACTGCGGCCATCGAGCGGGCGATTACCAAGCTCGGGATGCCCGAGGATGTCATCGCGAAAATGGCCGGCACCGCCGACGCGTTCGCCGCCACCCAGAAGAGCCAGCCCTTCATGATCCTCGGCGCGTTGCTGGCGGTGTACCTGGTGTTGGGTGTGCTGTATGAAAGTTACATTCATCCGCTGACCATCCTGTCGACGTTGCCATCGGCTGGGGTCGGCGCCTTGCTGTCGATCTACGCGCTGGGCAGCGAGTTCAGCCTGATCTCGCTGTTGGGGCTGTTCCTGCTCATCGGCGTGGTGAAGAAAAACGCCATCCTGATGATCGACCTGGCGCTGCAGCTGGAACGTGCCGGGCAGACGCCGCTGGAATCGATCCGCAATGCCTGCCTGTTGCGGTTGCGGCCGATCCTGATGACCACGCTGGCGGCGATCCTGGGTGCCTTGCCGCTGCTGCTAGGCACCGCCGAAGGTGCGGAGATGCGCCAACCGCTAGGCCTGACCATCATCGGTGGGTTGGTGTTCAGCCAGGTGCTGACGCTCTATACCACGCCGGTGGTTTACCTTTATCTCGACAAGCTTCGCCATCGCTTCAACCGCTGGCGTGGCGTGCGCACTGATGCTGCCCTGGAAACCCCGCTATGACCGAACGTTCGCCTTTCAATCTTGCCGCCACGCTGGCCACCGCCCGTGGCTCTCGGGTGCTGAGCCTGGCGCTGTGCGTGGCGATGCTGAGTGCCTGCGCCATCGGCCCGGATTACCAGCGTCCCGCGGCCGCCGCCCCGGTGCAATACAAGGAGGCCCAGGGCTGGCGCCAGGCCAACCCCAGCGACGCAATGGCCCGGGGCGCCTGGTGGGAGCTCTACGGCGATGCGCAACTCAATGGCCTGGTGGACCAGCTCAACGCGTCCAACCAGACCGTGGCCCAGGCCGAAGCCCAGTACCGCCAGGCGCGGGCGCTGGTACGCAATGCCCGGGGCGCCTTTTTCCCCACCGTGGACCTGACCGTTGGCAAGACCCGCTCCAGTCAGGGCACTGGTAGCAGCAGTTCGAGCCTGAGCAGTTCGTCCAGCGGCATTCGTGACACCTACAGCGCCCAGGCCGGTGTGAGTTGGGAGGCGGATGTGTGGGGCAAGTTACGCCGTACCCTGGAAGCCGACGAGGCCAGCGCACAAGCCAGTTTCGCCGACCTGGCGGCGATGCGCCTGAGCCAGCAATCGGAACTGGTGCAGAACTACTTGCAGTTGCGGGTCATCGACGAGCAGAAGCGTCTGTTGCAGACCACCGTCGACAACTATCAGCGCTCCCTGAAAATGACCGAAAACCAGTACCGGGCCGGGGTCTCCGGCAAGGACGCCGTGGCTCAGGCGCAGAACCAGCTCAAGACCACCCAGGGCGACCTGATCGACCTGATCTGGCAACGGGCCCAGTTCGAAAACGCCATCGCCGTGCTCATCGGCCTGCCGCCGGCCGAGTTCAACCTGGCCGAGACCCGGGACATCCCGTCGCTGCCGCAAATCCCGGTGGCGCTGCCGTCGCAACTGCTCGAGCGCCGGCCGGACATCGCCTCGGCCGAGCGCTCGGTGATGGCCGCCAACGCCAACATCGGCGTTGCCAAGGCCGCGTATTACCCGGACTTGACCCTGAGCCTCAGCGGCGGTTACAGCAGCAGTACCTACGACAACTGGGTGAGCGTGCCGAACCGCTTCTGGTCAGTGGGGCCCCAACTGGCGATGACGCTGTTCGATGGCGGCCAGCGTTCAGCGGAAGTCGACCGTACCGTCGCGGCGTACGACCAGACCGTCGCCACCTATCGCCAGACCGTGCTTGACGGCTTGCGCGAGGTGGAAAACTACATGATCCAGCTCAAGGTCCTGGAAGACGAAGCCCGCGTGCGCCAGGAAGCCCTGGACGCTGCCCGGGAATCCCTGCGCCTGACGCAGAACCAGTACAAGGCCGGGTTGATTGCCTACCTCGATGTGGTCACCGTCCAGGCCACGGCGCTGAGCAACGAACGCACCGTGCTGAGCCTGCAGCAGAGTCGGTTGATTGCCAGCGTGCAGTTGATCGCCGCGCTGGGTGGCGGCTGGGATGGGCAGCTAAAGACGGATGAATAGGCCCAAACGAAGCAGCTCCTGTGGCGAGGGGATTTATCCCCGCTGGGGCGCGAAGCGTCCCTTCTTGCATCCGTCCTGACATACCGCAATGGTAGATAGTAAGGGCTGCTGCGCAGCCCAGCGGGGATAAATCCCCTCGCCACAGGGGGGGGGTGGGCCGGGGCAGGGTGGCATCTTTGTTTGGTCGACAGCCAGGTCCCGCTTTTGGCCGATGCACTGCCTACGTCCCGTCGCGCTGGCTTGTTATAGTTCAAGCCTCTTTTCAGCCGGTAAAGGATCACTGCCATGTCGCAATACCAAGCGTTCAACGTCGAACTCGCCGACAACATCGCCCATGTGCAGATCAATCGCCCGGAAAAAATCAACGCGATGAACGCCGCGTTCTGGAGCGAGATCATCGAGATCTTCCAATGGGTCGACGACACCGATGCCGCACGGGTGGTGGTGCTGAGCGGCGCCGGCAAGCATTTCTCCTCGGGGATAGACCTGATGATGCTGGCGGGCGTGGCCAACGAACTGGGCAAGGACGTGGGGCGCAATGCACGCCTGCTGCGGCGCAAGATCCTGCAACTGCAAGCCTCGTTCAACGCCGTGGACAACTGCCGCAAACCCGTGCTCGCCGCGATCCAGGGCTACTGTCTGGGCGGGGCCATCGACCTGATTGCCGCCTGCGACATGCGTTATGCCACCGAGGACGCCCAGTTCTCCATCAAGGAAATCGATATCGGCATGGCCGCCGATGTTGGCACATTGCAACGCTTGCCCCGGATCATCGGGGACGGCATGCTGCGTGAACTCGCTTATACGGGGCGCAATTTTGGTGCCGAGGAGGCGCGCAGCATCGGCCTGGTCAATCGTGTCTACAGCGACACCACCAGCCTGCTCGACGGCGTGATGGGCATTGCCCGGGAAATCGCCGCCAAGTCGCCGATTGCCGTGACCGGCACCAAGGCAATGATCAGCTACATGCGCGACCACCGCATCGACGACGGCCTGGAATACGTCGCTACCTGGAACGCCGCCATGCTGCAATCAACCGACCTGCGCGTGGCCATGGCCGCCCATATGAGCAAACAGAAACCCGAATTTCTGGATTGACTGACCATGATTTCACGCTGGACCACCGCAGTACTCGACACTGACGTTCCTGGCGGCTGGGCCGTGGCCCGTAGCCCTGAAGGCTTTCTGTTCGATGACAACGGCGCGTTGTTCCCCCGCGACTGGCTCAAGCGCCAGGACCTGGCGATCCTCGCCGAACACGGCATCGGCCACCTGGATGGCGAGCCGGTCTACCTGTTGGAATTGCACAGTCCAGTGGACATCCCCGGCTGCAACTGGAAAGGCTTGCGGGCGTTCATGCTTGAGGACGATCACACGCTTTACAAGGTGTTGGGCTACGCGGCGCAGATCGGCACCTGGGCCCGGGAGCATCGTTTCTGTGGCAGTTGCGGCAAGCGCATGGGCCAGATTCCGTTGGAGCGGGCCATGTATTGCGATGCCTGCGACCTGCGCCACTATCCACGGATCTCACCGAGCATGATTGTGTTGATCACCCGCGGGGACGAAGTTCTGCTGGCCCGGTCGCCGCGTTTCGTCACGGGCGTCTACAGCACCCTGGCGGGGTTTGCCGAGCCCGGCGAGTCGGCCGAGGATTGCCTGGTGCGCGAGGTTCGCGAGGAAGTCAGCATCGAGGTGAAGAACATCCAGTACATGGGCAGCCAGTGCTGGCCGTTCCCCCATTCGATGATGCTCGGTTTTCACGCCGAATATGCAGGGGGTGACATCGTGCCCCAGGAGGATGAAATCGAGGACGCCCAATGGTTCAACGTCCACGACCTGCCACCGTTGCCGGCCTCGCGCTCGATCGCTCGCTACCTGATCGACCTGTATGTGGCGCGGCGCCTAGGCCGCGCTGAACCAGTGCTGCCAGGCTAGGCGCACGGTCAAGCCTAGCACCACGGTGATGAACACCGGTCGGATGAACTTCGCACCGCCGCTGATGGCGGTGCGAGCGCCGAAGAACGCGCCAACCATCACCGACAGGCCCATGCTCAGGCCGATGACCCAGTCCACCTGTCCGGAAAAGATGAACACCGACAGCGCCGCGATGTTACTGACAAAATTCATGCTGCGGGCCACGCCACTGGCCTTGACCAGGTCGATGGGGTAGAGCAGCAGGCTGCTGACCGTCCAGAACGCACCGGTGCCCGGCCCGGCCACGCCGTCATAGAAGCCCAGGCTGAAACCCTGGGGCGACTGCCATGTCTTCTTGATTGGCGCGTCACTGTCCAGCGGCGCCTTGGGCGTGCCGCCGAACAACAGGTACAGGCCGCAGGCGAAGACGATCACCGGCAGCATCTTGTTCAGCCACTCGGCGGGCAAGTAATGGGCGACGATGGCGCCGGTCAGGGCCCCGACCAGGGTGCCGACGAGGGCATGAGTCCACTGCCTTGGGTGGAACAGCTTGCGCTTGTAGAAAGTGAAGCTGGCTGTCGCCGAGCCAAAGGTCGAGCTGAGTTTGTTGGTCCCCAGGACCAAGTGGGGCGGCAAACCCGCAGTCAGCAGTGCCGGCGTGGTCAGCAGCCCACCGCCACCGGCAATGGCATCGATGAAACCGGCAATAAAAGCGACAACGGCAAGGATAGCGAGGGTAGTGAGGTCAACGCTGAGTTCAAAAGGCATGGAATGGGCTTATTTGGCAGGTCGCGGAAGGGCGGCGGGAAAGGCCGGTATGTTACCCATAATGGTGCAGGGCTGCGACAGCCTCTAAGCGCTGTGGATATATCCCATGGCCCCCTGCATGCCAGGGGGGAGGGAAAGCTGACCGTTAGGCGATTTTTTTTTGAAATCAAGGGGTTGTCAGCCTAGGCAAATGAGTACATAATTGCGCCCATCGAACGCACTGGGACGTAAAAAATCTCAATGTTTTCAAGGGGATAGCGCTGAGTAAGCGTGATTTTCCCGATCAGGTTTGTACCGCGGTTGATGTAGCTGTATCGCATCAAGCGTCTTGAGGCCGAATAGCAAAATGGTTATGCAGTGGATTGCAAATCCACCTACGCCGGTTCGATTCCGACTTCGGCCTCCACTTTTAAAAAGCTCTGTAGATCTATGATTTACAGAGCTTTTTTATTGGTGAAGCATCTGCAAGGTTTTGTCTTGAAAAGGGCATGAGCGACCTTGCTTCACAGGGGAGGGATGTATATATTTCCCCTCTTGCCGCACCAGCCAGGGCATCGGCCATCAGATTCTGCCGACGGTCCCAATGGCTAACCGCGCTACCGCCCGAATGGCGAAACTGGTAGACGCATGGGACTTAAAATCCCCCGCTCGTAAGGGCGTGCCGGTTCGATTCCGGCTTCGGGCACCATACAAAACAAAGGGTTGCATGACTTATCTCATGCAACCCTTTTTGTTTTTGCCTTTCCTTTCCAAGCGTTCCCGCCCAGGTTTACAACCGCCGGCGAAACGCCTCGAGAATATCCCGCGTGCCCTTTTTCATTTGGAGTTGGGCAATGGCATCCAAGGGGTGCCAGAGGCAATCGATGATTTCATTCTGTGGCCGGGCCGCCGCTGAGTCGTTGACTGATGCTTCGAATACATGATGCTCGGTTTGCCCGTCATTGATTCGCATCAGGTAGAGCAGGTTCTCGACGCCCAGGCCTGTTTCCTCTGCCAATTCCCGGATTGCAGCCCCAGCATGGGTTTCGCCGCGTTCGACGGTACCGCCGGGTAGCGCCCAACGACTGTTGGCTTTGCGAACCAACAGGACATGGCGATTGTCCTCGCAGATGACGGTCGCTCGAATTTTCATGGCGGTGCTCGATCAGTGACTGTCATTAAACTGAAATATATATGCAATATTTGGGCTTGGCATCAGCGGCTCGTGCAAATTTCTATTCTAGGGGGCCTATCAGGTACGACCGCGCAGGTGCGAGAAAGACTGAGTTAATTTGATATCGACATCGCTTCAATTGATCTTCCTACCGCCAGCGCCAGGCTTTCGACCGGTTATCGCCTCAAACGGAATCAGCTGCAAAAAAATGAATCCATGTTGGGTGGATTGGCCGGCCCTGGTTGGGGAAGGAAAGACAGATGACCACCGTTGAAGACTTCAAGATCAAATCCCGTGAGCTCTTGGTGGAGCTCGATGCGGCAACAGCGGAAATGATGCAGCTTATATGTGTCCATCAAATGAGCGGATCGACGTGGGATGAGGCGGTCCGGCGTCAACATGAAGCCTATGAGCAGTGGGTCGCTTATCTGAATGAACGAGGGTAGGCACCATGGTCGCCCACGGCGCAAATTCTTTGAACGGCCCTTGAGCGTCTGTGCCTAATCCTTAGACCTACAAGAGGATTGGGCCATGTCTGAATTAGCCAGTTACTTCTGGATCGCTGTCGCGGTGCTGTTGCTGCTCGTGGACCTGTGGGCGATCGTCAGTGTCTTTCGAAGCGATAAGTCGGCAGGCACCAAGGCCGGCTGGGCGTTGCTGCTGGTCATCCTGCCGGTACTGGGCCTAGTGATCTGGGGCGTCGCCGGACCTCGTGGTGTCAAGGAGGGCCCCTCATCGCCGGAGCACAGCAAGGGCTAGCCAGAAAATGCGAGCCGGCCCGACACTGGTTTTCCACTCACTGCCGGTGTTTTCGCAGTCTTCCTGGGCTGGCGGGAGCAGCTCGAATTTTTGCACCGGTACTTATGCATTTCGAAGTGCAAAAAATGTCCGCGTTCCATCGGTTTTCCAACCGGTAGAACCCGAAGGGGAACCCGTCTGACGTGAAGGCGTCAGCGGAACTTGGGCAGCGGCGGTTCAGCGGGCCTGAGTGACGTCAGTGCGCTCTGGATCGACGGGGCGTCTTTGTCGATGTCGTTGAGCCGGTCGCGGATACGCACCGCGGTAGGGTGGCCGCCTTGATGGTCGACCCAGTCGGCGATTTCCTTGCAGGCTGCCGTGAGCCTGGCCTGACGCGATTCGAGCAAGGTGAGCAGGGTGGTGATGGACTCTTTTTCGGACATGTCACACCTCCATTCAGGGTTGAAGAGACAGCACAAAACCCGCCGGGGGCGGGTCTTGCTGTGGTTTAAGCGTAGTTGAGTTATTTCGTATCTGTCGAAGAATCCGGCGCCCGGTCAGACAATCGGCGCGCCGGAAACGGTGCGCGAGATTTCAGCCGGACTCCTTGACCCAGGACGGTGCGACGCTGGCCCGCCAGCGTACATCGGTAATGCCGTATTTTTCCGCAAGGGGTTTGGATACCCGCTTGACCTTCTCCCTGCCGAATTTTGGAATGCGTCCGACCCCCGCGTCGCAACTGGCCCAATGCCAAGCCTCGGAGTTATTCATCACTTCTGCACGAATAATGAATGACTTGGGTTCGCCATGGAGCATGTAGTCAATAATGTAAAGCGATGGCCCGCCCATAAATCCTCCCTAATATAGTCCTATACGGATGGATACAAAGGCATTCGGAAAATTCCATCGAATTTCCAGACGGTCAAATTAATAGCGCCCTGGCTCAAGGGCGGCGGCAACCTCAAACTTTGCGAGCAGCCATTGTTTACAGCGAGGAACCAAACCCGGTTACCCTTCTCCAAGGTGGGCTCCAACACCGTCGGCCAGGGATCAAAGGCGAAACAGCGCGGCATCAAATAAAGGCAAAACATGAAAAACATCGCCAGGGTCCTGCTCGTCGCAGCCCTCGCCATCGGTTTGTCGGGCTGCATTGGCGCCCCCATCGAACTGACGCCGCAAACCGAGCAACGTTTGCTTGAACAACCCGCGATCCGTTTCCTGCTGACATTCGATGATGGGCCCAGCGCATCGTCTTTCTGGAACCCCAGCCTGGCGGTGCTGGACGCTCTCGCAGACAACCCGGTCCAGCCCGGCATCAAGGCCGTTTTTTTTCTACAGACGCGCGGGCCGCGGACCGGTGGCAGTGATATCGGTCGTTCGGTGATGCGCCGTCAGCAGCAGGAAGGCCATGTACTGGGGTTTCATACGGCGACCTATTGGCACACCAACCACCGGTTCCTGAGCCCTGATGAGCTGGAGCAATCGCTTAGCCGGGGCGGCAGTGATATTGCCGCCATGACTGGCGCGCCGCCGTCCTTGGTCAGGCCTCCGTTCTGGAGTTTCGACAGGCGCACCGCGGCTGCCTACCGACAACATGGCCTGCACATTTTGTTGACCGACCTGAGTGCCAATGACGGCAAGGTCTGGGGTATCACGATGAGCCCAAGGCGGCGAATCAACCTGACCCGGCAACTCTCCGAGGTGCGCGAGCGCATCGCCGCCGGGCAACTGCCAGCGGTGGATGGGGTTATCCCGGTAGTGGTGACGTTTCATGACATCAATCGTTATACCGCCCGACATGCCCGCGAGTATCTGCAGATCCTGCTCGATAGTGCCAAGGCGACCGGCATGAGGACCGCCGCCATGCCGTTCTATGATGACCGCCAGGCACTGGAGCGAGCGGCCTTGGCGCGGACGGTCGATCACAGCACCGAGCCCGTCCATTTGCCGGGGTTGTGGGACTGGCTGTGGGATTCGGACGCCCATTGACGGAGTCACGGACGCCCGTCAATGTCGCGACGTCCGGTCGGCACCCGTGGGCAATCAGCGTGTATGGTAGGCGTTGCACCCTTGTTAAAGTCGGAGGTGATCATGAGTACTGCGATGATGACGAAAATGCACATCAACGGTTATGACGTGCTCAGCGTCAACAGCGGCCCCTGGAGAGTCTGTACCCAGGTCGACCGCTTGGGTTCCTTCGCTTCCCGCGAGGAAGCGCTGGCCTACGCGGCCGCATTGCCGACCCGTAGAAGCGGTGGCGGCCGGTCTGGGAATACGAAATAGTTGGGAGCGCGCCTGCTCGCGATGGCGGCAGTTCCGGTTGCATCCATTGATCAGGCGCGCGCCAACTCCAACGGTATCTCCAGGGTAAACAGCGCACCTTGCCCCGGTCCATCGCTATGGACATGGAGGCGGCCGTTCATTTCAACGGCCGCCAACGCGCAGCTGTGCAGGCCGAAGCCATGGCCGTCCTTTCGGGTCGTGAAGCCATGGTTGAAGATGCGCGACAGGTTCTCCGGGGAAATGCCTTCGCCGCGGTCCTTGACGCTCAGGCACAGCGTCGTTTCGTCGAGGATACGGATCCCCAGGATCATTTCCCGCGGGTGCTCGCTGATGTGCGACATGGCGAATTTGGCGTTGCTGATCAGGTTGATCAGGACCAGCAGCAACCGGTGCTTGTCCCCCATGATCGCCGGAACGTCCTGGTATTCCTTGATGACCGTGACGTGATGTCGGCTGAGGGCGCCCGAGTTCATGCGTAGCGCATCGTCGAACAGGTCGCTGGCATTGAGCGGTTCGATCAGCCTGGCCGCCCCCGCGTAAGTCTGCTGCGTCGTGACGATTTCCTTGATGTGATCGATGCTCTTGGTCAACTGGGCCAATTCATCGATAAGCAGTTTCTGTTCGGCGGCGATGGAGTCGACCAGCTCGTTGAAATAACGCGGCAGCAACCGACCTTTTTCATCAAGGGTCATGAACTGGCCAAGATCCTCGGCATGTTCATTCATCATGTTGACGGCTTTCGTGAGCCCGAGCGTCTTGCTGCTTCTCAACTTGCGCGTCACCAGTTCGGCGGAAATATTGACGCTGTTGAGCACGTTCCCGACGTTGTGCAACACATTCGTGGCGATTTCGGCCATGCCTGCCATTCGGGCTGCATCCACCAGTTCGCGCTCGGCTTCCATCAACTCACGGGTGCGCTCCTGCACGCGCTCTTCCAGGCGTTCGTTGGACGATTGCAGTGCCTGGTTGATCTGATTGATCACGGCATAGCTTCGCACGAGTCGCACCGCCAGATAGATCATCAAAAGCGCCATCAGGCCGGCGCACACGGCCAGGTAGATGTGGTACTGACGGTCGGTTGCGGCGTTCCTGCGTTGTGTCTCGTTCAGCAGCTCATTGATGCTGTCCAGCTCCTGGGCAACCGGAATGACACTGATGCGGTCAAGCAGATCATTGACCACCGGTTGCTCCTGGACAACGGTCTTGACGTGCTGGGTCAGGGCAATAAAGGGGGCTTGGTCGGTCGCGGGCAACCGGTCGATGTAAGGCGCCAGCTCAGCTAACTTGTCTTGCACTGCCTTGGCTTTGTCCGTCGTGACATAAAGCGCGAACTCCAGTGTCGTCAGGGTCAACTCAAGTACATTGGACGCCACAGTCAGGCGCTCCATGGGGCTTTCGACATTCATGTCCTTGAGCAGCGCTTGAATCTGGTCTTCGACCTGCGGCAACGCATCCAGGGACTCGCGCAGATGCGCGTTGTGTTGTTCGAATTGCTCCACCAGCAAGGTCTTGTTCTTGACGGCATCCACATAACCGTTGCGTCGGGATGCCCAAAGCGCCGCCAAGGGGCCAGCGTTGTTGAGTTGCTCCAACTGTTGCCAGCGACTGTCGGCCTCCGGTGGCGGGGCCAATGACAGATTGTTGTTGAGGCCGATCTTTTTCCTCAGGATCTTGCCGTTCCAGTTCGCATCGGACTGTTTTAGTTGACGAATGAAGTCGCGGGACTCGAAGTAGGTCGATGAGTCGTACGTGTATGACTTGATCAAAAAGAATATCAGCGCGCAAAACACAATAAGCGCGACGGCCAACAGTGCGGGCCATTTATATTTTTTGATAAGAGTGGTCACGCTACTCTCCTGTCCAGGGTGCTTATCGAATGCGTCGGTGAATTGCCGAGGGGAGGGGGTTGCTCAAGGCATGAGCCGAAGGGGAGGCAAGGTAATCGTCGTACGGTGGGACGTGTCGGTCTGCTTTTGCGTGGGTACACGTTGAGCTCCCTGCTAACGATGATTGGGTTCATTGGCAGTGTAGCGCTAGAGAGGGTCGACGCTTGCTCGGGGCGCTCCGGGATAGAGCTGGCGCGGCCGGGGAGGCCGCGCCAGGGGGTTACTTGATGTCGATGAAGGGCATGGCGCTGTTCGGCAGCACGGTGGTTGGCAGTACGCCATTCCAGCGTTCGGCCTTGGTCAGCTCCACCAGGTTCTGGTTGCTGGCCAGGGCCTGGGCCCGCGCCTTGATGGCCTCGGCTTCGGCTTTGCCGCGCAGTTCGGTCGCCAGCGCGTCAGCCTTGGCCTGGGCCACTTGCGAATCAGCCTCCGCCTGGGCCTGAGTCACCCGGATCTGTGCCTGGACCTGCTCGGTGGCGAGCTGTTGTTCCCGGGTCTTGACCTGGACTTCCGCGGCCATGCGCGCCTCGATGGCTTTTTCGTAGGCGTCACTGAAATCGATGTTCTCGACCTGGACGCTGTCGATGATCACGGGGCCGGTGATGGAGGCCTTGATGGCCGTGGAAATATCGTTGACCAGTTGGACGCGGTTCTGCACGGCAGCCACGGCGTTGAACTTGCCAAAGACGTTCTCCACCTGGGTCGGCACCTGACGGCTGATCATCCGGTCGCGGATGCCTTCAAGGTCCTTGAACTGGGTATAGACCTTCGCCACATCGGAAGGGGCGATATGCCAGGACACGGATACCTTGAGCTGGGCGGACTGTTGATCCTTGCTGTAGGCCTGGAGATCTTCGTAAGCCGTGACCTGGCTCTGGACGCTGATCAGGCGTACGGACTCGATGAAAGGCGTCTTGAAGGAAAGTCCCGGTTCAACCACCCCGACCAGGGCCCCGTTGCGCAGCAACACACCGCGCTCGGTCTCGTCGACCGTGTACCAACTGCCGAACAATACGCACAACAGAACGATGCCCATGATTGCAGCAGCGATGGAACCGATGGTTTTGCTGGTCACTTTTCTCTCCTTGAGTGGCGGGTTGGCGGCTGCCATAGCGTTGTCCAGTGCTGAAGCTGCAATAGGCATTCTGAATGCCAGATACGAAAAAGCCCTGAATAATCAGGGCTTTAACGATAGAAGATGGCGGAGGCGATGGGATTCGAACTCATGGACCTGTTACAGTCGACGGTTTTCAAGACCGTTGCCTTAAACCACTCGGCCACACCTCCGTATTGCGTTGCGGGCGCCATAATACCCGAATGAAACACACTGTCAAACTCTCTACGTAGCTTGTTACAGAGCGTCTGTTATGATCCTTGCCACTGAATGTTTCAAAACCGGAGGAGTGTCGCCATGCGCGAACAGGATTACGCAGTGAACAACAGCGTGCAGGCTGAGCAGCTAGAGGTTAGCCGCGTCCTGCGCAACACTTATGGCCTGCTGGCACTTACACTCGCTTTCAGCGGTGTGATGGCCTACGTCGCACAACAGATGCGGGTGGGTTACCCGAACATCTTCGTCGTGCTGATCGGTTTCTATGGCCTTTTCTTCCTCACCAACAAACTCCGTGATTCGGCCTGGGGCCTGGTGTCGGCTTTCGCCCTGACCGGCTTCATGGGCTTCCTGCTCGGCCCGATCCTCAATCGCTACCTGCAAATGCAGGGCGGCGCCGAAGTGGTCAGCTCGGCCTTTGCAATGACCGCGCTGGTGTTCGGCGGCCTGTCGGCTTACGTGCTGATCTCCCGCAAGGACATGAGTTTCCTCGGCGGTTTCATCACCGCGGGCTTCTTCGTCCTGCTGGGGGCTGTGCTGGCCAGCTTCTTCTTCCAGATCAGCGGCCTGCAACTGGCGATCAGCGCCGGCTTCGTGCTGTTCTCGTCGGTCTGCATCCTGTACCAGACCAGCGCCATCATCCATGGCGGCGAGCGTAACTACATCATGGCCACCGTCAGCCTGTATGTATCGATCTACAACCTGTTCGTCAGCCTGCTGCAGCTGTTCGGCCTGATGGGGCGCGACGACTGATTGCATCCGCGATGAACGAAAAACCCGCTTCGGCGGGTTTTTTTTCGCTTGGAAGAACCCCGGCAGTATGAACTGCGGCCGTGGAAAAATGACGGCGCCTGTGGGAGCGAGCCTGCTCGCGATAGCGTTCTCGCATTCAACAAAGAGGTTCAACAGGCTAGTCTCTTCGCCAGCAGGAGGGTAAGAGCAGGCCTACGCCATCGGCGGCAACCGCCGCTTGACCGGGGTTTTCTTGACGATGGCCGTATTGGTCTCGGCGTGGACATTGAGCTTGTCCAGCAAGGTATCCAGCTGTTCCATCGATCGCACGTGCAGGCGCGCGATGAAGCAGTCGTCGCCGGTGACCTTGTCGCATTCGGTGAATTCAGCGATGGCCTGGATCTGCCGCTCCACTTCCTGCAACTGTCCTGGCAGCGGGCGGATCCGCACGATCGCCTGGAGTTGATAGCCGAAACACTTGGGGTCCACCTCAACGGTGTAGGCCCTGAGCACGCCGCGTTCCTCAAGCCGGCGAAGGCGTTCGGCGACGCTGGGGGAGGACAGGCCGCTGAGGTTTGCCAGGGCCTTGAGGGAACGGCGGGAGTCTTCCATCAGGGCGCTGATGAGGATCTGGTCGATGTCGTCAGTCATTTCAACTCCATTAGGCGATTATGTGAAGTTGCCTTCATAAAAAAGGTTGAAATGCAGTTTAGCCTTTTTCAAACCATGGAGAAGGCTCCGGTCGGCTCGTCATACTGTGTTCACTTGCTGAAGGAGCCTGAAGATGGACAAGACCTTACGTCGCGGTTCGCTGGAAATGACCGCCGCCATGCTGATTTCCGGAACTATAGGTTGGTTCGTGCTGGTGTCCGGTTTGCCGGTGCTGGATGTGGTGTTCTGGCGCTGCGTGTTCGGCGCCGCGACCTTGCTGTTGATCTGTGCCGGTTTCGGCTTTTTGCGCCCCGGCATCCTCACCCGTACCACCTTCCTGCTGGCGGTGCTCAGTGGTGTGGCGATTGTCGGCAACTGGGTGCTGTTGTTTGCCTCTTACTCTCGCGCTTCGATTGCCATTGGCACGGCGGTGTACAACGTCCAGCCGTTCATGCTGGTCGGGCTGGCGGCGTTGTTCCTGGGGGAGAAAATCACCGCGCAAAAACTGCTCTGGCTGGCGGTGTCGTTTCTCGGAATGCTTGCCATCGTCAGTGCCCATGGTGAACAGGGCCAGGGCGGTGGTGACTATCTGCTGGGTATCGCCTTGGCGCTGGGGGCTGCGTTGTTGTACGCCGTCGCGGCGTTGATCATCAAACGCCTGACCGGCACGCCACCCCATCTGATCGCGCTGATCCAGGTCAGTACCGGTGTGTTGCTGTTGGCACCCTGGGCGAACTTCTCGGCGTTGCCGCAAAACGCCCACGCCTGGGCCAGCCTGTTGACCCTGGGCATGGTGCATACCGGCGTGATGTACGTGCTGCTGTACAGCGCCATTCAAAGGTTGCCGACCGCATTGACGGGAGCACTGTCGTTCATCTATCCGATCGCGGCGATCTTCGTCGACTGGTTCGCCTTCGGGCATCGCCTCGAACTGCTGCAATGGCTGGGCGTGGCGGCGATCCTGCTGGCGGCTGCCGGCATGCAACAGGGCTGGGGCATCAAGCTGCGTCGCCCAGCCCTGTCGTAGTTCACCGCTCGGGCGTGGGTCAGAAGATGTAGTCGGTGGTCAGGAAGTTGGAATCCCGTTCACGGATAATGTCGCTGATCAACGCCTTGTTGCTCTCCTGGAACTTGGTCGCCACCAGGGTGCGAATGGAAAAGGTGCGCAGCGCATCGTGGACGGACAAGGTGCCCTCGGCCGAGTTCTTGCGTCCATTGAACGGGAACGTGTCCGGGCCACGCTGGCATTGGGCGTTGATGTTGATGCGGCCGACCTGGTTGGCGAAGATGTCCACCAGCTTGCCGACTTCCGCCGGGTGGGTGCCAAAAATGCTGAGCTGCTGGCCGAAGTCGGACTCCAGCACGTAATCGACCACGGTATTGAGGTCACGATAGGGCACGATGGGCACGACCGGGCCGAACTGTTCCTCGTGGTAGACCCGCATCGCCGTGTTCACCGGGTACAGCACCGCCGGGTAGAAGAAGGAGCTTCGCGATTCGCCGCCGTGGGCATTCTTCACTTGCGCACCCTTGGCGACCGCATCGGCGACCAGCGAATGCAGGTAATCGACCTTGCCCGCTTCGGGCAATGGCGTCAGGGCCACACCGTCTTCCCAGGGCATGCCGGGTTTCAGGCTGGCCAGCTTGGCGTTGAATTTCTCGATGAAAGCTGGCGCCACATCTTCATGGACAAACAGGATTTTCAGCGCGGTGCAGCGTTGGCCGTTGAATGACAACGAGCCGGTCAACGCCTCGCTGACCGCGTTGTCCAGGTCCACGTCCGGCAGCACCAGCCCGGGGTTCTTCGCATCCAGCCCCAGGGCGGCGCGCAAGCGATGCGGACGTGGGTGTAGCTTCTTCAAGTCACTGGCTGCCTTGTTGGTGCCGATGAAGGCGAAGATGTCGATCTTGCCACTGGCCATCAGCGCGCTGACGGTTTCCCGGCCACTGCCGTAGATCACATTGATCACTCCGGCCGGGAAGCTGTCGCGGAAGGCTTCGAGCAGCGGCCGCACCAACAGGACCCCGAGCTTGGCCGGCTTGAACACCACGGTGTTGCCCATGATCAAGGCCGGGATCAGCGTGGTGAAGGTTTCGTTGAGCGGATAGTTGTAGGGCCCCATGCACAGGGCCACGCCCAGGGGGACGCGGCGGATCTGCCCGAGGGTGTCCTGTTCCAGCTCGAAGCGGCTGGAGCGCCGGTCCAACTCCTTGAGGGCGTTGATGGTGTCGACGATGTAATCGCAGGTGCGGTCGAATTCCTTCTGGGAGTCCTTGAGGTTCTTGCCGATCTCCCACATCAGCAACTTGACCACGGCCTCGCGCTGTTCGCGCATGCGCGCCAGGAAAGTTTCCACGTGACGGATGCGCTCGGCGACGCGCATCGTCGGCCACTGGCCCTGGCCGCGATCGTAAGCCCGCACGGCAGCGTCCAGGGCGGTGAGGGCGGTCTCTGCATCCAGCAGCGGCGTGCTGCCGAGAATCACTTGTTCATCGCCCAGCTCACCCGTCAGGTAAACGGGGCTGCGGACGACGGCCAGCGGCCCTTGCCAGGTTTCCAGGACACCGTCGACCAGGTATTCGCGTTGCTCGATCCGACCTTCGAGGCGGTAGGCGTCCGGGATGTCGGCGGCACCGGGGAACAGGTTGGCGAGGAAGGGGGCTGTGGTCATGTCGTTACTCCATCAATGAAATGAGCCATGGGCGGACGGCTTGCAGGGATACATCGTTTTTAGCGTTATACGCCTTAATGGAGGTGTTTTTTAAGTGGCGGCAGATTGCTTGTGCCGGGCTTGTGCAGGCGCTGTCGAAGGTTCGGGCCGCGTTCGGACGATCTTGACCAGTCACTCGGGACTCAAGCGGCTGGGGAAAGACCGCAGCCTCGTTGCACTCGACAGCGCCTGTACGGGACATGGACTACTGCATCGGCGTTACCAGCGCATCCGCACCCCCATGCTGGTAATGATGCCGTTGAGGTCGTTGTCGTCGACATCACTGCTGTAATCGGCGCTGACATAGAGGCTTACCGCGGGTGTGACCCGGGCGACCAGGCCCAGGCCGACTTCGACGGTAGAGGATTTTCGGCTGCTGCTGATTTTGTCGACCTTATCCAGGGACACGGTGCCGGCGCTCTGGACGGTGTGCCACAGGTTGGTTCGCACGTAAGGTTCCACACCGAGGCCGCTGACCTGGTAGTTCCCTTTGAGCCGTGCGCCAACCCGGCCGCTCCAACTGTTCAGTTCGTCGCCGGCGCCATTCTCGGCATTCTGCGTCTGGAGGGTGACGCGCTGATTGATCAGTTGCGCCTGGGGTTCGACCACCCAGTGGGTGCCGATGCCAATAGGAAAGCCACCTTCGACCGACAGTGTCACCGCATGGCCTTCGGCGGCTTGGCGCTGCCCCTGTTCGGTGCGGCTGTAGCCGTTGACCGGGCCGCCGCTGGCACTCAGGTCAACGTGCCAGCCCGCCGGGCCGGTCAGGCTCCAGTAGGCGCCGAGGCTCGTACCTTTCAGGTTGAGGGCATCGTTGTCCGGGGCGGCCGGGGCCGGCATCACCAGCAGGCCGCCGCTGGTTGACATGATCGGGTGTTGCCCGCTGATCAGCCCCATTCGCTGGGTATGACCGCTGTCGTTTCGCAAGGTGAACAGGGCGGGGGGCTCGCCGGAAGCGGGCTGGCTTCCAATGAATGCGGCATCGAGGTGGGTAGACGCTGTTCGGCCATACCAGGGCTGCGTGGTTTCCTCGGCGGGCCAGGCCTGAACCTCCATGGTTGAAAGCAGCAGCAATGAAGTCGAAACAGTATGGAAAGTGAGGGTGAACTCTTGCGGGCGGAGGGAAGTTTTCATGGGGGCCTGCCTTGCAATCGCATGCGTTTCTCGCTTTTTGGCGTCTCTCCTACCCCGAATGAGGGGCGACCGAATGGATTGAGGCAAGCCTCTGGCGGCCCGTCCTGACGGGTTCCAGAGGCCTGCCCCTGACTGTGTTTCCGGGGGTAGTACGGTGTAGTCAAGAAGACTGATGGCTGCGCGTCAAGAAAATGGACGATGAATGGCATGATGAAATCAGGGTCAATAAACTGCTGATTTCAATTGGTTATTAAGATCTGTTTTTTCGCGTAAAACCTTTGTTGCGACGCCTGCCTACCAGCTGATCCGTAAACCGACGTTGCCGCTGACGCTGCGTTGCTGGTGGCTGTCGAGGTTCTGGCTGTAGTCGGCAGCGGCGTACACGGCGACTGCGGGCGCGAGGCTCACGACGACACCCATGCCCAGGTCGCCGGTGGAGGCGCGCTGTTGGGTCTCGACGCGCTCGGTATCGTCGAACGTCACCGAATCGGTGCCGGAAAACGTGTGCCAGAGGTTGGCGCGCACGTACGGTTCCACGGGCATGCCGCTGACCTGATAGCGACCCTTGAGGCGAGCGCCGAGACGACCGGTCCAGGCACCGTCGGAATCGAATTGGACCTTGGAGATTCCGTCGTTTTGCGTATCCAGGGAAACCTTTTGGTGGATGACCTGGGCCTGGGGTTCGAAAACCCAGTCGGCGGCCACCGCAAAGGGGTAGCCGGCCTCCGCCGAAAGGGTCAGGGCGTGTCCGCGATTGTCGATTTTCACGCCGCGTTCGGAACGGTTGTCGCCGTCCAGTCGCGTGCCCATCACCACCGCGTCGACATAGCCGCCAGTAGGATCGGTGAGGGTCCAGTAGAGTCCGTAGCTGTCGCCGTCGAGTTCTATCTTGCCGGCGTGCCGGTCCTCGAAACCCAGGTTGAAGCCCTTGACGTCGCCGTTCAATTCCGTGTGACCGACGAAGAAGCCGATGCGCTGGGTCTGGCCGCCAGGCAGGAGCGAGCTGTACAGATCGTTGCCCACCTGGAACCCCTTGATCGACCCATCGAACTGCGGCGTTACCGTGCCGGCCCAGGTTTGATCCAGATCCTTGCCATAGACCCGGCCCCACCCCGCGCCGAACGTGCCGGTTTCGGTGAGCAGGCGCTGGTCACCTTGGCGGTCATGGAACGTGCCGAGGGCCATCAGGGTCAGTTGTGCCGCCGCCGGAGGCAATACCGACCAGGTCGGCACTTCCGGGCGGTACAACGGAATGGGCGCCGCACCGGGCACCGCGGTTGGCAAGGGCGGCAGCGTCGGCATCGGTGGTGCGCCCGGTGCGGGGGGCGCGGTCGGGACAGGCGCCGCTACCGGTCCGGCGACTACGGTGGAACGCAAGTACCAGTTGTTTTCATTGCCGGTCACGCCGCCCTTGAACAGACGGTAATCGAAGGCACCGGCCGAGACAGACTGCGCCAGTGAAAAGGCATTGATGTCACTGACCGCGCCGCCTTGAGCCTGGACCACTTCGATGCCGTCCTGGATGGTCTGTGCGCCCGTACCGCCCAGGTTCGTGACCGTGATGGTGGTATTGCCGGTGAGCGTCCCGCCATTGACCACCAGTCTGTCGCTGGCGGAGCCATCTGCGCCGACCGCCGTCTGCACATGCAACTGGCCACTGTTGCCAACGTAGTTGCCCTGGACGGTCAGGGTGTCGTTGGTGCGGGTGTTGCCTTGGGTGAGGTCCACCGTGCCGGCGTTGTTGAGCGTTGCCAACTGACCGGCAGTAAAAGGGGCAATGACGCCTTGGGTCGACGTCAGCGTGCTGCCGCTTTCAATGTTGAGCGTCCCGGTGGCGGTGGCGCTGTCGCCCAAGGTCAGTGTGTCGTTGAGGTCCAGTCGCGAGCCTTGGGTGAGGTTGACTGTTTCCCAATTGAGGTACCGGGCGCCGGCACTGGAGGTACTGCCTTCCAAGGTCAGGACGTCCTGGCCCAATCCGCCATTCACGCTGGGGGTGATGCTCAGTCCGGCTTCATCGAGATTGATCAGCCGAGCCGTGTCGCTGCCGTCGCCCATCAGGATGGCGGAGTGAATGAGGCCACCGCTCCACAGGAGTTGATCATCACCGGCACTGGCACGGACCTCACCGAGGATTTCGCCACCGCTGACGGTAATGCTGTCGTTGCCGCCGCTGACGCTGACATTGCCCCCGATGCGTCCAGCGGAGAGGATGATGGTGTCTTGGCCGAAACCGGTTACCAGGTTGCCGATGATATTTCCGCCGGACATATCGAAAACGTTGTCATCGAGTTTCATGTCGACACGGCCGATGGTCCCGCCGGTCATCTTCGCCACGTCGCCGTCTTCGAACGCGTCGACGATGGTCCCGCCGGTCATCAAGAACGTATCAAGGCCATCCCCCTGGGCCAGGGACAGAATCCTGCCGCCACTCATGATGAAATCGTCGACGCCGGAGCCTTGTTGGACATCACCGTCAATCACGCCGTTGGCGTTGATCACGATACTGTCGACACCAGCGCCGAACGTGACGTCGCCGGTAATGAGGCCGTTGCCGTTGGCGGGCATCGTCAGGCTGTTGTCACCCGAAAGGTCCGTCAACCCAGGGCTGGTGCCGCTGTCGCAGACATACGTGTCATTACCGACGGTTGGCACCAGCGTGCAGGCCGCCATGGCGGCGGGTGCGGCTAGCAGGAAGGGGGTCGATACCCAAATGGTGTAGAGCAGCGGAATGAATCCTTTAGCGTGCCGAATCATGTGCTATCCCTCTGCATCGGCATCCCGGCGGACGCCCGTTCAGCATCGGTTGCGCGACAGATGGCACACAGGGCCTGGCAACGCTCGCTGTATGGAATGGCACCCTAGCAACGAATAATGGGCGTTGCTACTGTCAGAACTTACAGGTCGGCGCACAGAAAGCCTGGGGGAAGGCCCCTTCTACAAGTGGGCTACAAGTGCACTTCCACCGAAAGCGGCAGGTGGTCGCTCAGGTGGGTCCAAGGTTTGTTACCCAGTATTTGCGGGGAATGGCTGCTGGCGTTTCGCAGGTAGATGCGGTCCAGGCGCAACAGCGGGAAGCGGGCCGGGTAGGTCCTGGCGGGGCGGCCGAGGTGGTGCTCGAAGGCCTCGTGCAGGTAACCACGGCGGGCGAGGGCGAGGTTGCCGCGCAGTTGCCAGTCGTTGAAGTCGCCAGCAATGATCACCGGGGCGTCCTCGGGCAGCGAGTCGAGCAGTTGGCAGAGCAGTTTGAGCTGCAATTGGCGATGGCTTTCCAAAAGGCTCAGGTGCACGCAGATTCCGTGGACCGCGGCGTGGCCCGGCACATCCAGCACGCAATGCAACAACCCGCGCCGCTCCGGGCCGGTGATGGACACGTCGAGATTGCGAAACTGGCGGATCGGGTATTTGGAGAGCAGCGCGTTGCCATGGTGGCCATCGGGGTAGACCGCATTACGACCGTAGGCGAAGTCGCTCCACATGCTGTCGGCGAGGAATTCGTACTGGGACGTCTGGGGCCAGTTTTCGTAGCGTGACGCGTGGCGGTCATGCTCGCCGAGCACTTCTTGCAGGAACACCAGGTCGGCGCCGGTACTGCGCACCGCTTCGCGCAACTCGGGCAGGATGAAGCGCCGGTTGAGGGCGGTGAAGCCCTTGTGGGTATTGACCGTCAGGACCCGCAGCCGATGAACCGCCGCGGGCGTGTCCGATGGCATCGATTCGACGGCTCGCCAATCGGGAACTTGAGTCACGTTCACTCCTGAATCAGACGTACTTGTTCATGCGACTGATCCAAGGCACCGGCAGTTCCGGATTTTTCGTGTTCCGGCCAAGGCCTTCGCACCGGGTCCACTGCTATCGCGAGAAGCGCGTTCCCGTAGGGGGCCGTACGTCGCTCAAATGAAGACAATCTCATAAGGCAACCCCATCCGGTCAAGGATGACCCTGGGCACCAGCGGAGCGATGCCGCTCGCCGGTTCGCCGTTGAGTTGGCTGACGTAGGCGTACATGGCGTGGCGCTTGCGGGCGGTGGTCCAGACGTCGAGGCGCAATTTGCGGGCCCGATGCCACGGGATTTTATTCTGCTCGCGGACCGGCCAGTGCCAGGCCCACACCGGCAATTCGTTGAACGCCACCCCGGTCCTGTCGGCGGCGATGGCCCCGGCACGTCCGACGGTATCGTGGTCGCTGTCGCCATCCTGGCGCCAGGTACTGAACACCACATCACCGGGTTGCAGGTGACCGGCAATGAACGTGGATAGCTCGGCTTCGTGTTCAGCCAGGTGTTTTTCCGGAAAGCCACCGCGCACCCATTGCAGCTCATGGGTGGCGATGCCCAGGCGGTGCAGGGCGTCGACGCTTTCCTGGGGGTGAGGGCGGTGCACACGCAGGCGCTCGTCGTTCCACAGGGCAGAGCTGGGGTGGACCAGGGCGCCATCGGTGACCGAGATCAGCAACATGGGCTGGTCCAGATTGCTCAGCAATTGCAGCAATCCGCCACAGGCCCCGACCTCATCCCCCGGATGCGGCGCGAGAATGACGGCGCGGGCGCCAGCGGGAATGAGCGTCTGGGTGCTGATGATCGGAATATCGGCCAGTTGCGCAGCACTGTTCCAGATTTGCGGGTGCTGCCGGCCAGGCAAGCGAGAGGCAGGCTTCATAAACGACATCCTTGTATGTGTTCAATCTTTCAGCCATGCACCGGGCCTACTGTCCGATGGCACCGATGTGGGCATGACTGAGATTCACAGCGCTCCGAATCCTGGAGACCACCGCAAGGGAAGTATTGACCATGCCAGACGATTCGTCTCGTGGCATGTGGCATCTGAACTGCTTTTTTTTCTTCTAGCTGGAGGGTATGGGGTGGAAACCGCGTCCTTGCGGTCCCATGGCTGAGCAGCTATTTCACTCCTCTTCTTCGCGCTGCAGCTCGAACAGCAGCAGCGAGCGCCCGGTGACGGAGTATTCGGAATTGAAATCGAAGCGCTCCTGTCCACGAACGGTCGGCTGGTTGGTGTCGACCATGCAGGTCCAGAAACTGCCCTCGGGGACTTCCGGCAAGCGGAAGTTGACGATGTCATGGTGTGCGTTGACCACCAGCAGCAGCGTCGCATCGCCACCCTTGCGCCGAATACCGGTTTCCTGGGCGCGGCCGTCCATCAGCATGCCAAGGCAGCGACCATGACCGTCCTGCCATTGCTCGATGGTCATTTCGCTGCCGTCCGGGGCCAGCCAGGTGACGTCCTTGACGCCGATGTCCTCGTTGTAGTTGCCCACCAGGAAGCGCCCGCGGCGCAGGATTGGGTAGGTCAGGCGCAATTTGATCAGGCGCTTGACGAACTTGAGCAGCGCCGCGCCATCCTCGCTCAGGTCCCAATTGACCCAGCCGATCTCGCTGTCCTGGCAATAGGCGTTGTTGTTGCCGTGCTGCGTGCGGGCGAACTCGTCACCGGCGACGATCATCGGCGTGCCTTGGGCCAGCAGCAAGGTGGCAAAGAAGTTGCGCATCTGGCGATGGCGCAGGGCGTTGATCTCGGGATCATCCGTCGGGCCCTCGACGCCATGGTTCCAGGACAGGTTGTTATTGCTGCCGTCCTGGTTGTTTTCGTCGTTGGCTTCGTTGTGCTTGTCGTTGTACGACACCAAGTCATGCAGGGTGAAGCCATCATGGGCGGTGACAAAGTTCACCGAGGCGTACGGACGCCGGCCACGTTGGTTGAACATCTCGCCCGAGGCGGTCATCCGGCTGGCGAAGTCGGCAAGCTGGCCGTCGTCACCCTTCCAGAACGCCCGCACCGTGTCGCGGAACTTGTCGTTCCACTCGACCCAACCCGGCGGGAAACGTCCGACCTGGTAGCCCCCGGGGCCGCAGTCCCAAGGCTCGGCGATCATTTTCACCTGGCGCAATACCGGATCCTGGCGGCAGGCGACAAGGAAGCTGTGGCGCTCGTCGAAGCCGTCATGGTAGCGGCCCAGAATGGTCGCCAGGTCGAAGCGGAAGCCATCGACATGCATTTCCGTGGCCCAGTAGCGCAGGGAGTCGGTGACCATTTGCAGGACGCAAGGATGGCTCAGGTCCAGGGTGTTGCCGGTACCGGAGTCGTTGATGTAGTAGCGTTTGTCGTCGGGCATCAGCCGGTAGTACGAGGCGTTATCGATGCCGCGCATGGACAGGGTGGGGCCCTGTTCGTTGCCCTCGGCGGTGTGGTTGTAGACCACGTCGAGAATGACTTCCAGGTTGGCCTCGTGCAGATGGGCCACCATCTCCTTGAACTCGGCGATCTTGCCGCTGGCCAAATAGCGCGGGTCGGGCGCGAAGAAGGCAATGCTGTTATAGCCCCAGTAGTTGGTCATGCCTTTGTGCAGCAAGTGCTGGTCATTGACGAACGCATGGATGGGCAGCAGCTCCACCGACGAAACGCCCAGCTTGCGGATATGCTCCAGCACATCGTCGACCATCAGCCCGGCAAATGTACCGCGCAGGTTCTCGGGCACCGAGGGATGGCGCATGGTGATACCGCGCACATGGGTTTCATAGAGGATGGTCTTGTCCCAAGGCACGCTGACGCGATGGTCGTGGCCCCAGGTGTGCGCGGGGTCGATGACTTTGCACTTGGGGACGAACGGGGCGCTGTCGCGCTCATCGAAACTCAGGTCGCCGTCGGGGTGGCCGATGGTGTAGCCGAACAGGGCTTCGGACCATTTCAATTGGCCGACCAGTTGCTTGGCGTAGGGATCGATCAGCAGCTTGTTCGGGTTGAAGCGATGGCCATTCACTGGATCGTACGGGCCATAGACCCGGTAGCCATAGATCAATCCCGGATGGGCATCCGGCAGATAACCGTGGTAGATCTCGTCGGTGTACTCCGGCAGCTCGATGCGCTCGAGCTCGACTTCGCCGGCATCATCGAAAATGCACAGTTCGACCTTGGTGGCATTGGCTGAAAACAGCGCGAAATTGACCCCGAGGCCATCCCAGGTTGCACCCAGTGGAAAAGGCAGCCCTTCACGTATCCGCGAAGCCTCGATAACGGGCGGCGGCGTGGTTTTGTTTGGACGGGTCATAGTTGCTCCTGCAAAAAACAGACAGATACAGCGATGCGGTTCATTTGAAAGGGAGGGCAATGCCCTGCATTCGCGGCGAGGGAGATCTTTCCCCCGCCACACACAGGCGTCTTCGCCGCGAAGAAACGCCTGTTTGAGACCGATGACGCAGGTGAGATCAAACCGCTGGCGGCTTGCGCGGCGCCCGCGGCTTCTTGTCGGCGGTCTTGGCCGGTGGCACTACCGCTGCAGTCGCCGCGGCAGGCTTGGCCGCTGGCTTGACCTTGGGCGCGGCGTTCTTCGCGGCGGTCTTGGCCGTGGTGCTCTTGGCGGCAGCAGGCTTGGCGCCATCGGCTTTGCTGGCCGCCGATTTGCTCACCGCCTTGGGTGGCTTGCTGGGTGCCAGCGCTTCGGCTTCGGCCAGTTTGCACGCCATCTCCCAATGGCGTTTCTCCTGCCCGGTAGGCTTACCCTCGGACTCCCAGATCTGATAGGCGAATTCACGAATGCGTTTATCGTCGGTACTCATCGCAGTGCTCCTGATTCAACTCAAGATTGGATAAAGACATTGACCGGGAAATCCCCCAGCGCGGCGCTGATCAGCAGCTCCCTTTGGGGTGTGACTGTTACGCTTGAAAAAAGTCCCTTCAGTTTTTCCTCCTGGGCGGCGAACGGTAACGACACGCGGGTATCGCCCCAATCCGACGCGGCCACCATTGGCACGGCACTGTTTTCCAGCAATTTCGCCCCATGGACAGGTACCACAACGATCGCCCGTTGTTGCGAGTCTTCACGCATGAAGGCCAGTACCCGGTGGGCCTGCTCGCCGAGCACTTCCAGCGGTTGGTAGCGGCCCTGGCGCCACAGCTGTGGATACTCGGCTCGCACGGCCAGTGTCCTGGCGATCAATGCCTGCTTGACCCGGCCGTCGCGCCAGTCACGTACCAGTGCGCCAGGGGCGGCGTTCGCCTGCATCGCCTCGCGGCGTGCTTCGAAATCCACCGGGCGACGGTTGTCCGGGTCCACCAGGCTGAAGTCCCAGAACTCGTTGCCTTGGTACAGGTCCGGCACGCCGGGTACGGTCATGCGCAGCAAAGTTTGCGCCAGACTGTTGAGAGCGCCCGCCGGCGCAACGGCCTGGACCGCCTCGGCGATGGCGCTGCGCAACGGCAACCCTTCGTCGCCCAGCAACAGGCGTTCGAGAAACATCTGCGTGGCTTGCTCATAAGCGTCGTTGACCGCCGCCCAACTGCTTTGCAGCTTGGCTTCGCGCAGGGCCTTGCGTTGCCATTGCCACAGGCGCTCGTTGTAGGCGGCCAGTGCCTGGTGGTCCTGGAGATCGAGGTCCAGCGGCCAACTGCCGACCAGCGCCTGGTACAGGATCAGTTCATCACCGGCCGAGGGCGCGGCCGGATCGCTGTGCAGCGAAGGCGAAAGGATGCGCCATTGCTCGACGCAGGCCGCGTACCAGTCGGCGCGCTCGCTGAGCACCGCCAGTCTGGCGCGGGTGTCTTCGCCGCGCTTGTGGTCATGGGTGGCGGTGGTCATCAGGTTATCGGGGAAATGTTCGAGGCGTTCGAGGCACGCTTGGTGGAACACCTGCACCGGAGCACTGAAGCGCTCGGTGTCGTAGCCGACGTCATTGCGCGACAACAGCACCGCCGAGCGATAGAGGGCGGTGTCCTCCACGGCCTTGGCAGCCGCTGGCGAGGTCAATTGCTGGAAGCGTACGCAGGCGTGGCGCAGGCGTTTGCGCTGGCTGCCGCGGGGGCGTTGCCGCCAGGGCACTGCGCCGAGCCAACCGGCCAGGCAGTCGAGCACCGGCCAGTCGGCTTCACTGAGGGTTTGCCGGGCGCCTTCCAGGGCCTGTTTGAAAAAAACTTCGTCTTCGGCGGAGCGCCCCATGGGCGTGATGTAGGTGCGATACACCGGGAAATGCACGATCAACTCCTGCAACGCCCGCCGAATCGCCCCCAGCGTCAGGTCGCGGGTCATCACATCGTCCCGGGCCACTTGCAGCAGCGCCTGGGCAACGCTTTCGAAATCCCCGGCCAGGGAGCCATTGAGTATCTGCTGGCGAGCCAGGCGAGCTTCTTCGATGAAGTGCGCCGGTCTTTCACTGTGCCGGCTCCAGAGTTCGGCAAGGGGGGCGGCGCCGGCCGGGTCATGCTGCAGCAATGAGACCTGGTTCATGAACTCGTAGCCGGTGCTGCCGTCGATGTTCCAGTCCCGTCGCAAGGTCTCGCCATCGCCAAGGATCTTCTCGACGAAAATCGGCAGGTGCCGTGAAGGCGACAGTGAATCGACGCGCCTGCGCAGTTTTCGGCAGTAACCGCGAGGGTCTGCCAGACCGTCGATGTGATCGATGCGTAGGCCATCCACCCACCCTTCGCCGATCAATTCGAAGATCTTGGCATGGGTGGCTTCGAATACCGCCGGACGTTCGACCCGCAACCCGCCCAGTTCGTTGACATCGAAAAAACGCCGCCAATTGATATCGTCCGCCGCCGTGCGCCAGCTGGCGAGCCGGTAGCTCTGGCGCTCCAGCAATTGATGAAGGCGCTCGAAGCCTTGGGGCTGGGTAGCGTCGTAGCCACCGAGGTTGCCCTCGATGGCCGCGAGAATGCCAGGTTGGGCCGCCAGGTCCTGCAACTGCGCTTGCAGCGGGCGAGCGAGGGTGTGGGCATCGGTCTGGTAATTGAGCGTGGTGAAGCGCTCGGCCAGGGCCTTGAGCGATTCGGCCTGCTCGACGGGCAGGGTTTCGGCGGGTTTGAGCAACTCGCCGTAGTGCATCGGGCAAATCGGGAAACGGTGTTCGTAGTGCTCGACGTAGAAGCCGCCGTGGGAGGCATCGAAGCGCAGCTGCAAAGTGCCTTCCTGCAAGGCCACGCCATAGTCGCTGCCCAGGAACGGCAGCAACAACTGGCCTTCCATCAGCGGGTCCGGGGAGTGCCACTGGATGTCGAAGAACTCGCCGTAGGGGCTGAGTCGACCCCATTCCAGCAAATCCAGCCACCAGGGATTGTCGTGACCGCCCACGGCCATGTGATTGGACACGATGTCGAGGATCAAGCCCATCCGGTGCTCGCGCAAGGCTGCGACCAGTCGCTTGAGCGCGCCTTCGCCACCCAGCTCGGGGTTGACCAGGGTCGGGTCGACGACGTCGTAGCCGTGCATGGAGCCGGCCCGGGCCTTCAGCAGCGGTGACGCATAAATGTGGCTGATGGCCAGTGAGGCGAAGTACGGTACCTGGGGGATGGCATCGTCCAGGGTGAAGCCTTTATGGAACTGCAGACGCAATGTCGCTCGCAGCGGTTGGATCGACGTCTGTTTCATCGGTCACGCTCGTTCGCCTGAAGTCGCGCGCAGGCGAGTATTTCCAGGCGCCGGGCGGCGTCCGGGTGATCCAGCAACGCCTGGCTTTGCCCGGCCAGGCGGCGGCGCCAATTGGGGTGGGTATCGATGGTGCCCGGCAGGTTGGCCTGCTCCTCGATCCCCAGAGCGTCTTCGAGCGGCAACAACACCAGCGGTGCGCGGGTGTGACCGAGGAAGCGCACGCTGGCGTCCAGCACCTGGTCGGTCTCGTGGTGTTCCTCACGGAAGTTCTGCGGATCCTGGTTCAGCACCTGGCGCAGGCCTTCGCGTTCGCGCTCGCGGTGTTTGCGCCAGTCCATTTCAGTGTGGGAATCGATCAGGTCGAGGCGGGCGTTCCAGTCGATGTCGTGACCGTGCCACCAGCCATTGAGCGTCGGCAAGTCATGGGTGCTGGTAGTCGCCAGGGCGTTGTCCGGCCAGTCGAGGATAGGCTTGAAGTGGGTGTTGTCCTGTTCGAACAACAGCACGCGCATGCCGAGGATCGAGCGGGCGCTGAGCTTGTCCCGCAGGCCATCGGGCACGGTACCGAGGTCTTCGCCGAGCACGATGGCCTGGTGTCGATGGGATTCCAGTGCCAGTAGGCGCAGCAGGTCGTCCACGGGGTAATACAGGTAGGCGCCGTCGCTGGGGGGAGCGTCGTTGGGGATCACCCAGAGCCGTTGCAAGCCCATGACATGATCGATGCGCAAGCCGCCGGCGTGGGCGAAGTTGGCCCGCAGCATTTCAATGAAGGCGCGAAAACCGTTGCGCACCAGGCCTTCGGGGGAAAATGCCGAGATGCCCCAGCCTTGGCCGGAGCGGTTGAGAATGTCCGGCGGTGCGCCCACGGTCAACGACGCGAGCAGTTCGTCCTGCCGGCTCCAGGCCTGGCTGCCGGCGCCATCGGCGCCCACCGCGAGGTCGGCGATCAGGCCGATGCCCATGCCGCTGGACTTGGCTGCGCTCTGGGCGCGTTCCAGGCAGCGGGCGATCAACCATTGGCAAAAGGCGTAGAAACCGATCTCGTCGGCATTTTCTTCGGCGAAACGGGCCAGGGTCGCACTGCGTGGATCCCGTAGATCTTCAGGCCACTGCCGCCAGTCGAGGCTTTCGCCCCGGGCGGCGCGTTCGGCCTGCAAGGCCTCGAAGCGGCAGTGGTTCTCCAGGGCTTCGCCGCTTGTGTGGCGGAAACTGCTGAAGTCTTCGTGCAGTGGGTGCGCGCCCTGGCTGAAGCCGTCGAACAGGGCACGGAGGATTTTCTGCTTGGCCTGGGCGGCGACCGGCCAATCGATGAGCGGCTGCTCTTCCAGGTTGCGCAGTTGATTGGTCAAGCCGGTGGCATCGATGGCGGTGCGCAGGGCGCGTTCACCGAGGATGGTGCCGGGGGCGGCGTACAGGCTGTTGAGGAACAGTCGGCTGGACGGCGAATAAGGGCTGTAGCGTCCGGTATCGCTGCTGAACATCGCGTGCATCGGGCTGATGGCAATGGCCTCGGCACCGCGTTCGCCGGCCACCCGCGCCAGTTCTTCCAAGGCCTGGGTATCACCGAAGCCACCGTCACCGGGGCGGCGCAGGGCATACACCTGCGCGCTCAGGCCCCAGGCCCGTGGCGTCGGGTCGTCCACCGCATCGGCCACGCTGTAGCAGCGGGCGGGGGCGACGGCCAGGGTGAAATGCTGGTCGCGGATGCTGACGTGCTGGTACCCCACCGGGAGCATTCCTGGCAGCCTGGCCTCGCCGTCGAGGTTCAGGTGCAGTGTCGCGCCGTCTTCGAGTTTGATGTCGCAGGGTGTCCCGGCCTCGAAGTAGCGGCTCAAATCCAGGCTGGCCCCGACATCGACGGTAATCAGCGGTGGCAGCGGATGGTTCTGTTGATCTTCCTGCAACTGCAGCAGGCTGGCGTCGATTTCCTGGGCGGTGCCGGCTGGATGGCCCAGGCCCGTGAGGACTGAGCGCAAGACCGCCGGCGAGACTTTCTGGGCCCGGCCGTTGGCATCGATCCAATCCACCGCCAGTCCCGCTCGGCTGGCGAGGATTTCCAGTTGCGCATCGCTCATTGACGCTCTCCAGTGATGTTGGGCAAGGTTGTCGCCTGCGTCAGACTGACCAGCGCGCTGTAGGGCGCAAGGACGCCCTGTTGCAACAGACCCACGACCTGCTGCGGATGTTCGAAAAGAATGCGTGCCTCTTGCGGGGCGCGGTGTTCGACGGGCTGATCGCCCAGGTTCAGGTCGATGCGCAACACACTGCCATCACCCAGTCGCCAGCGTGCGCTGACGGCGCCACGACCCAGCACTTCGGTCCCCAGGGCCTGGGCACCGGGCAAGCGCGGGACGATCTCTTCACGGCGGATTTTCAGCAGGTGGCGATACAACGCCTCACTGGCCTGCTGCTCCGGTCGTTGCGGTTCGAGACTGGGGCGTGACGCCTCGAAAGTGCCGGCCGCGTTGGGGTCGGGAATCCGCTCGCGTTTCTGCGGATCGGCAAAGGCACTGAACGCCTTGAACTCATTGCGTCGGCCTTCGCGCACGAGCTCAGCCAACTCACCGTGATGACTGGTAAAGAACAGGAACGGCTGTTCGGCCGCCACCTCATCGCCCATGAACAGCAGCGGGATCATCGGTGACAACAGCAACAGGGCTGTCGCCGCTTGCAAGGCCTGGGGCGGGGCCAGCTGATGCAAGCGTTCGCCCAAGGCACGATTGCCGATCTGGTCGTGGTTCTGCAGGAACAGCACGAACGCGCTCGGCGGCAGGTGACCGCTGGGCTCACCCCGGGGTTCGCCGTGACGATTGATATGACCCTGGAAGACGAACCCCTGGCTCAGGCAGCGTGCCAGTTGTTCCGTCGGCTGCTCGGCATAGTCGGCGTAATAGGCGTCGGTCTCACCGGTCAACAGCACGTGCAAGGCATTGTGGCCGTCGTCGTTCCATTGGGCGTCGTAGCCCTGTTCCAGCAGGCTGGCCTGGTTGTGTTCGTTTTCCACGGTCAGCCAGACATGCCGGATCGGGTCCACCTGTTCGCGTACCCGGGCCGCCAGTTCCTGGAGAAAATCCGGGTCTTCGATGGCGTGCACCGCGTCGAGGCGCAGCCCGTCGAAGCGGTATTCCAGCAACCACATGAGCGCGTTGTCGATGAAGAAGTCCCGCACTTCGCGGCGCCGGAAGTCAATCGCCGCGCCCCAAGGCGTATGTTTGTCTTCGCGGAAGAACCCCTTGGCGTAGCGGTGCAGGTAATTGCCGTCGGGGCCGAAGTGGTTGTAGACCACGTCCAGGATGACCGCCAAGCCGTGGCCGTGGGCGCTGTCGATCAGGTGCTTGAGCTGTTCCGGGGTGCCGTAGGAGGCCTGGGGCGCGTAGGGCAGGACCCCGTCGTAGCCCCAGTTGCGATCACCGGGAAACTGCGCCAGCGGCATCAGCTCGATGGCGGTGACGCCCAGCCCGGCCAGGTGGGCCAGATGCTCTTCGACGCCGCTGAAACCGCCCAGGGCGCCCACGTGCAATTCGTAGATCACGGCTTCGTGCCAGGGGCGGCCGGACCATTGGGTGTGCCGCCAGGGGTAGGCATGGGGGTCGACCACCACACTGTGGCGGTCAATGTCGCCGGCCTGGGCGCGAGAGGCCGGATCCGGCACCTCCAGCTCGCCGTCGATGTTATAGCGATAGCCGGTGCCGGCGGGGCAACGGGTCTGGATCATGAACCAGCCGTCGGCTTGAGGCAGTAGCGGTATTGAGTCTCCAGTGTCGAGTTCGACACTGACAAAAAAGGCATCCGGGGCCCAGAGGGCGAAGCGGGTGTGCTCGTCATCCAGCATGACCGCCCCGTGGGTCCATGTCTCAGGCGTCCTTGACGTCATTGTTACCTCATTGTCTGGCCGATTTTCCCAGTGACTTCGCCACCAGCTGTTCGTAGAGTTCGGCGTAGGGTTCCACGGCCTTGCACCAGTTGAACGGCGCCGACATGGCCCGGCAGCGCATGGCGTTGAGCAGGTCGGGGAACTCGAAGACCTTGAAGGCCCGACTCAAGGCCTGCTTGTAGCTCTCCACGGTGGACTCATCGAACAGGAAGCCGGTGATGCCATCCTCGATGGTGTCCGCCAGGCCGCCGGTATTGCGCGCCACCGGCAGCGAGCCGAAACGTTGGGCGTACATCTGGCTCAAGCCACAGGGCTCGTAGCGCGACGGCATCAGCAGGAAGTCGCTGCCGGCGAACATCCGACGAGCATCGGTTTCGTTGAAGCCGATGCGCACGCCGATGCGGCCAGGGAACCGCAGCGCCAGTTCGCGCATGGCCTGTTCTTCCTCCGGTTCGCCGCGGCCGATGATGGCGATCTGGCCGCCGGACTCGACAATGAACTCGGCGACGGCTTCGGTCAGGTCCAGGCCTTTCTGGTAGACCAGGCGCGATACCACCGCGAACAGCGGGCCAGTGGAGTCGTCGAGGCCAAACAGTTCACGCACATGGCTCGCGTTGACGGCCTTGCCTTCCCAGTCGCCGATGGCGAACTGGCGGAACAGGTGGGTGTCGGTGGCCGAGTCCCAGCTTTCATCGATGCCGTTGGGAATCCCGCTGAGCAAGCCTTGTTGGGTCTTGGCCGCGAGGAAACCGTCGAGCCCGCAACCAAACGCAGGGGTGGTGATCTCCTGGGCGTAGGTGGCGCTGACGGTGGTGATATGGCTGGAATAGGCCATCCCGGCCTTGAGGAACGACAGCTTGCCGTAGAACTCCATGCCTTCCTGCTGCAAGGCATGCTCGGGAATGCCCAGCTCCGGGCAGGACGCCAGGCTGACCACGCCCTGGTAGGCCAGGTTGTGGATGGTGAACAGGGTCGGGGTGCGTTGCCCGCGCCAGTGCATATAGGCCGGGGCCAACCCGGCTGGCCAGTCATGGGCGTGGACCAGGTCCGGGCACCAGTGAATCTGTGCGAGGTTGGCGGCGATGTCCGCGGCGGCCAGGCCCAGGCGGGCGAAGCGAATGTGGTTGTCGGGCCAGTCGCGACCGTTGTTGGCGCCGTAGGGCGAGCCTTCGCGGGCAAACAGTTCCGGGCAGATCAGGACGTAGATCACCAGGCCATCGGCCATGTCCATGCGCCCGATCTTGCAGGGCGGCAGCGCAGCGTGGCCCCCCAGTTCGCCGACGATGTGGATAGGATTGCCGCTGTTCATCACTTGCGGGTAACCGGGGATCAGGACCCGGACATCATGCAGCCCGGCCATGGCCCGGGGCAGTGCCGAGGACACGTCGCCCAGGCCGCCGGTCTTGACCAGGTCGGCGATTTCCGAGGTGACGAACAGGACTTTCTTGCGATTGGGATTTTGTCGAACGACGGGGAGCAGTGCCTTGCCGCCGGTGACCAGCACCGGTGCCGTTGGCGATTCGGCCGCCGGCGGTAATTGCGAACGGACTTGTTGTGGTTCCAAGGCAGCACTGATCATACATTTCTCCCATTTTCTCGATCTGTTTCCGGCAAGCGCCAGAGCTGTTGTTTCATTGGCCGAATCCTGCGGCCAGGCGCACAAGCGCTACGCAAGGAAAGCGAACGGCTACCCAAACGCGGCGAAGCGAATCAGCTGAAGGAGCTGTTGCATGACTAGTGCAAGGACTGCACCAGTCGCTGTTGCCCTACCTCTAACCTGACCTGCCGCCGTTGCGAAAAGTTTCGACTTTTTTTCGTCTGGATGACCGGTCGGTTTTCCCCCCGGTTAGGCAGTCTAGGTCAGATCCTAGAGCGGTGCGGCTCGGTTCGTCGCATTGTCCGACAATCACGTTTTTTAGCGGCAATGTCTTACACGACGATGGGGAATACGCACCGACGAAGTGCAGTTTTCTGAAAAGAAATAAGTGTATGGGGGCGATCGGGTTCATCGGTGTGCGCGATGGAATGGCGCGACGCACCATAGGAGGGCGGGCAGGGTGGAGGCGTTTTGATGGCATTCATAAGCGCTCGAAACACGCTATTTTTGTGGGAACGGGCTTGCTCGCGAATACGGTCTGTCAGTCACACAGTTTCCGACTGATACACCGCATTCGCGAGCAAGCCCGCTCCCACGGAAGGCGTTGTCCCGGGTATTTGGGCAGGCTTCAGCCTGCTGGCGTCAGCAACCGGATCGGCTGGCCCGCCGCCCACGCCAACAGGTCTTCGATCATCAGGGAATAGAAACGCTGGTAATTCTGCCGGGTGACGTAGCCCACATGAGGCGTGGCCAATACGTTGTCCAGGGTTCGGAATGGATGGGCGAGAGGCAATGGCTCCTGGGCGAAGACATCCAGGGCGGCGCCGGCCAGGCGCTGGTGCTGGAGGGCATCGATCAGGGCGGGCTCATCGACGATCGGCCCGCGGGAGGTGTTGACCAGCAGTGCCTCGGGTTTCATCCAGCCCAGCGCCTGGGCATCTACCAGGCCGCGGGTGCGTTCGCCGAGCACCAGGTGGATCGAGAGAATGTCGGCCTGCTCGAACAACGCCTGCTTGCTGACGTAGGTCACGCCGGCTTCGGCGGCCCGTTCGGCACTGAGGTTCTGGCTCCAGGCAATGACCCGCATGCCGAACACCTGGCCGAACTGCGCCACCCGTGTACCGATGCTGCCCAGGCCGAGGATCGCCAGCGTCTTGCCGTGCAAGTCACCGCCCAGGCCTTGTTGCCACAGGCCGGCGCGCAACGCGTTGGCTTCCTGCAGCAGGTTGCGGGTCAAGGCCATGATCAGTGCCCAGGTCAGTTCGGGCGCGGCGTGCTTGTAGCTGTCGGTGCCGCACACCTGGATACCCAGCTCGGCGGCGGCCTTCAGGTCCAGGGCGGCATTACGCATGCCGCCGGTGAGCAGCAGCTTGAGATTGGGCAGGCGGCGCAGCAGGCCTTCATCGAACACGGTGCGTTCGCGCATCACGCAGATCACCTCGAAGCGCTGCAAGCGTTCGGCGAGGGTGTCACGGTCGGCGGGATAATCGTGGAGAAACGTCACCGGGCCGATGCTGTCCAGCACCGACCAATCCACCACACTGCGTGCCACATCTTGCCAATCGTCTATGACCGCTATTTGCACCGCCATGGATCACCTCGTCAGGGAATGGGTTTGTCCAGCCAGTCGAGCAGGGCCTTGTGAAACCTATCCGGCTCTTCCATCTGCGGGGCATGCCCCAGATTGGGGAACTCCACCAGGGTTGAGCGGGGAATCAGCCCGGCGACCTGCTTGCCCAGCACCGCGTAGTGGCCCAGCTTGGCCTTTACCGCCGGCGGCGCGATGTCGCTGCCGATGGCGGTGGTGTCGGAGGTGCCGATCAGCAGCAGGGTGGGTACGGTCAGGTCCTTGAACTCGTAATAGACCGGCTGGGTGAAGGTAGCTGCATTGTGGGGATTTTCCACTTTCCATGCTAGGGTGCCGCCAAGGCTACGATATTCAAGGGTGTGACATGGCAACGGCCTACAGCTACATCAGGTTTAGTACGGGGAAGCAGGCTAAGGGTTCTAGCCTTGAGCGACAAGAGGCCATGCTTGATGCATGGGCTGATAAGCACCCGACGTACACGCTCAACAGGACGCTTACATTCCGTGACTTGGGTATCAGTGGCCGTAGCGGCAAGCACCTTAAGAACGGCTTCGGGAAGCTCCTAGAGGCTATCGATCAGGGGGCAATCAAAGCGGGTGACGCTGTGCTGGTTGAAGCCATAGACCGTACAGGTCGTATGGAACCCGGCATCATGTCTGAGATATTGATAAAGATTTTGAATAGCGGTGTGTCACTGGTCACGCTCGATGACAACATGATGTACACACAGGAGTCTTTGAGGGGTGGTAACTACTACATCCTTGTAGGGAAGGTGCAAGCTGCCTTCAACTATTCACAGACTCTCAGTGACAGGATGAAAGCCAGTTACAAGAGCAGGAACACCCTAGCCGCCAATGGAGTGATTCCTAAGCGGTATACGCCTGTATGGCTGACATCCCAAGGAGAGCTAATTCAGGAGATTGCCCCATTCATCAGGCAGGCTTTCGAAGATTACGCGTCAGGGTTGGGAGAGAGGCGCATCTATGAGCGAATCCTTGAAGCTGGCGGTAATAAGCATCCTTGTTTTGTCAAGATGGCACCCTCTACAGTTAAACGATGGATGAAGAACAGAACAGCCGTAGGGGAGTGGCAGGGAATACCTAATGTCTATCCGGCTGTTGTTACACCTGACTTGTTTTATCGTGTGCAAAGAAAGCTTGCTGAGGGCCGTGTAGAACGCTCGGCACCAACAAAGCACAAATACACAGGCTTAGTGAGGTGTGGCGAGTGTGGCAAAAACTTTAACACCAAGCACTATGCAAAGAGGAAGAAGGGAGTAACACCGCCACCACCTGTGATGGAGTGTTCTACGCGTGCTCGTAGAGGCTCTACAGCGTGTTCTAACAGCAAGGGGATACCAGAGGCTGTGATAGCCATAGCCTTTCAGTTGTCGTGCTGGGAGCATGTCCACAGAGCCTTGCAAGGGCAAGTGTTGACGGAGAGTATGAAGCGAGAGGTTGTGATTGATGGATTGTTGGCTGACTTGAGCGTCAAGATTACCAAAGTGGCAAAGGTGGTGGCTGAGGTTGAGGATGTAGAAGAGTTGATTGTGACGCTACAAACCCTGAAGGCTGAGAGAAAGGCCCTAGAGACTGAGAAGCTGTCCTTGCAACACAGTGCAGCAACCATCAGAGATACAATTTTGAACAACGTAGAAGTGATGAAAGATCCAATGAAAGCTAATGCATTGTTGCAGAGTGTTGGCTATGAGATTGTCTGTCACTTGAACAGAACTATCGAGACGCCTGTGGGGAGGTTTGTCTACGATGGTTGGAGTAGAAGCAAAGATGTATACAAGGTTATCAATCCTCAAGGCCAGATGTTGGAAATCCCAATCATAAGGGACAAGCCTAGGAATGAGACACGCAGAATTGATGTAATGAAGGGGCTTGCTGGCAAACTGGCTAATGTCAAGATTGTGAAGTAATATTGGTTGACACATCACAGTCGTATGTTACTATGTAACACTGGGTGCATAACACAACCCTTCCTCCTTCTCTGTGTTGTGCACTCTGCCTAATTCAATGTTGGATGTTCCTTGAACTCTCTTGCATGTATGTGCAGGGGAGTTTTTTTTTGTCCATTTGTTAAATAATAGTGGCGTTATAACATAACGTATGCTATAATAATAGCGGTTGTTAGGAAGGACATTTCCGTTAACTGTGTGTGCTGGGCTTGGTACATTGTGAGAGGGCCACCATTGTGTGGCCTTTTTCATGTCTGCTCTTTCTTACAGTTTCCATAAGTGTCACAAGCCCCAAAGCCAAGTTCATCAACCTTAAAGAAGGTAGGTATACAAACATGATCATTACACAACGTGTATGTCAGCACTGCGGCGGCACTATGCCCTGCAAGACAATTCGCAAACAATTCTGCAAAGCCCAGTGCAGAACCAATCATCACAAGCAAAACGCTTTCACGGTAGCCGTGAGGCTGTTTGCTACACATCGAGGATACAGATATGCCCCTAACAGTTTCGACGATTAATGAACAAACAAAGTATGACAGACAATACAAGATCACGATTGGTGATTATATCAACGGTGACGGGATCGAACTGATTAGCACCGAAGTTGATGCCCCGCTTCAGATTACGTTCAATATTGAGAAGACAGCCGACACCAAACACAAAAATGGGAATTCCGGTTCCATTGAAATCTACAACCTGAACCCTGAACAAGCACTGTTGATGGACAGAAAGGATATCGAAGTTGCTTTGTACGTTGGTTACAACAATAAAGATGGTTTGAAGCTCCTAGCCTCTGGGAACATGACTAAGGGTAAGACAGTTAAGCATGGAACAGACACCATCTCTGTTATTGAGCTTGGTGAAGGTTACGTCGAACTTACCCAAGCCCGCCTAAGCCGTATTCTTTCCCCCGGACAAACCGTGAGGGATGTCATTGAAACCATCAGAGAGTCTATGCCGGGTGTTGCCCGTGGCTCTATTGTCGGGACTAACCTAAACAGCCCGATCATTGGCAGTTACCGCTTGAGTGCTACAGCCAAAGAAGAGTTAGACAAAATCACCAAAGCTTATGGCTTTCAATACCATGTTAGTAACGGTGTTTTGAATGTTACTGATGTCAATGGCCCAAACTCCAGAAGCGTAGTTGATGTACCTATCATCAATGTTGAAACAGGCATGATTGATGAGCCATTCCACACTACCGAATACTTGAAACTTCCTAAAGGCGACAAGCGTGCACGCTACGGTGTGCAAGTTGCTACAGCCCTAGACGCAACCATCACTCCTAGTTCTGTTGTCAGGATTGAATCTCAAAAAATCACAGGCTATTACCGTGTGAACACTGCTCGTTATACGGGCGACTTCCGTGGCAATGACTGGCAGGTTGAAATTCAATGCTCTGAAATGACCCCTGACGATATTGACGTTCTTGAATAAGTAAAGCATTTACAGCGTGCAAGCCCGCACACAATTTATAAGGAAACCCATTCATGGCAATCAAGACCAAGAAACTAACCGTTGAGGATAAACAATACCTCATCACGCAACATCCAGCCACCGAAGGTTGTCTGCTAGCCGAGAAGTACCATAACGCGATCCGTGCATTCATTCTCAATCAAGAAACGGCGGTATGGGAGAACACAGAACTCTTCCCACTGATTCCAGTTCAGGCCGTAGCGATTGATGGTCGTATGTTGGCTGTATTGATGTTCTTGGACAAACTGGCAAACCCTGATGTTCCATACGAGATGTTTAAGCAGCCTAACCAACCAACTGAAAAACTCTCTCTTAAAGAACTCCTAGAAGGCAAGACCGTTGAACAGCGGCAACCTCTAGAGCGTGTAAGAACGCCTATGAGCTACTTGATCAACTATGGTGCATCCACAGAACAGGATATGTCTTTGGATTACGCTGAAGCTTTGGATATGTTCCTGAAGCATGTCACGCTTGATGGTGAGCCACTTGATTATGACTCGCTGTCTTACACGACTATCCATGCATTGCTTGCTGAAGTGATTAATTTCAACTTCCTGCATATCTGGACTAAGAAGCGTTGGAGTTTGGCAGAAGGTTACAGCGCTGGTGGCGTTCAGGCTCCAAGAAGCTTAGAGCGTGTTTCAGCGGACTTTAGCCAGAGCAACATTATTTACACAATTCTCAAAAGTGAGCTTGATCTAGCAAGCCTCTCTGACTTAGCGCTTCACATGAGTGTTGAAGATGCTTACGACGCTAACGAAGCTGCACAGCGTGATTACTTCGAACGTGCAGAGATGCAGAAAGAGGCTGAACGCCAAGCCCGAAACAATCAATAACAGGAGGCTGTATGGCAGAGACAGTAAAAGAGAAGTTGAAGAGGCTTCAAAGACACATTGATGTGTTAGAGAACACGGGGCAACACCAAGCCTGCTACTTGCTGACAGGTCGTGTTGATCTAAATCGTTTAGGTCGTCACTTCAACATGATGCTTAAACGTAGACATCCAGAGGTTGTAGAGACACGTCATCATTTCTTTTGGTTCAAGACTAATGATGGTGTGGTTTTATCGTACACGGGGAACATGTTTTTGCTTGGAGCTGTAGATGAGTTTATGACAAAGGCTGTTGATATCGGTATCACTGGTGCGGCAGAAGAACTCTACTATGGACGTAGTAAGGATGTTTTTATGGCTGAGGTTCTAACTCGGCTTACACAATTCAAAACCAACTCCCATGGCCGTTCCTTTGGGGGCGCTCGATTGGGGTAACAAGGATAAACCATGAAACAAGGAACTCTAGGACAGCCCGTAACACGGCTACAAGGCATCATCACTACTTTTCTACTTGTCTGCTTCATCGCATTCACACCTTTCTTTCTCTTTGGCAGACTTGAAGATTACGAATGGCGTAATGGCTTTCATCAAAAGGAAATTGTAGAGCGAAGAGTGTTCAATGTTGAGAACAAAGTTTCTGAGCTTGAACAACGCGTGCAAGATGCTGAAATTAACGTCACTGCACAGTTGGCTCTAGTTGAGTCGGCCACGGATAGATTGCAAAACATCATGTATGACGCCAACCCAACAGCTATGCGTAGGCTAACAAAACTTCAGTTAAGAGAAGCTGAAGAAAAAGCAGCCAGAGGCATAAATATAAAACAAGAAGCAAGCCCAACAATCACAGTAAGTCCAATCATAGACGGGACAGCCAATAAATGACATTTACAAGGAAAGCACATGATTACAACAAAACTAGACATGAGAGGGCTAGTCAATCTCGCTAAGAGAATGCAGACCCTCGCTAAGACTAAAACAAAAGTGGGGTTCTTTGAAGACTCTGTGTATGACGATGGTATGCCGGTTGCACAAGTAGCTGCATATAACGAGTATGGAACAAGGTTTCACCCTGAACGTCCATTCATGCAAGAGACTCTGCAAGACAAACTGACAATCAAGAAGATCATCAGTGTACTGAAGCTGGCGGCTACAGCTTCCATTCAAGGGAAGGGGAGTGCAAGGGCCATCATGGCAACCCTTGGTCGTATAGTTGCTGAAGAAATCAAAATTACGATTGCCAACTATCCCGGCCATAACAGTGCAAGAACTATTGCAGCGAAAGGCTTTGATCGCCCTCTGTACGATACTGGCAAGATGCTGGAAAGCGTGAAGTTTAAGGTTGGCGTATGACAGACAACCAGAGCGACATACAGCAAGACATGCCAAGTCTCACAGAAGAGCTTCTAAACCTCCTAGAGAAGCACGCCAGTACATTGGCACTCCCAGCCAGAGAAAGAGCCGCTACGGCCTTTATACGCTCTCTTGAGTGGATGCAGGACAATCCGCAGTCATGGGAAATCAAGCCTGTGCAGCCGATCACCTATATCAACCAATTGGACAAGCCCCAAAAGCTGATTGTTCGTGGAAGAGTAGTTGATGTCTATAAGGCCGTTACAATAACAAGCAACAACTAACCAGTCTACAAGCTCCCGTGAGGCCGCTAGAGCCTCGCTAGGCAACATACCAACCCAACCCCACACATAAATACATCAACACGGCTCATACGGGCTTGTGGGGGCTTCTACACATTATATAAAGGAAAACACACTATGGCTGATCAAACATCCGGCTTTTTCATTAAACGTGAAAGCGGGGATATTCTATGGTTCGACGCAATCACAGCTCTGTCTGAGCAATATAGTGCCAGCGTTACCAAACACCCTATGTCCTCTGGCGCCAGTTACACAGACCACACTACAGTTGACAATCTAAAGTTCTCAATGAGTGGAGTTCTCTCTGATGCGGACTTCAATATCTCTCGACCTCTCTTGAATGACACTAATGTGAGTATCAATAAGCAGTTCACAAACAACACTAGGGTTGTAGAACCTGTGAAGATTACTAGCCCAAGTAGCATTAACAGAATTCTCCCAGAAGTAATTGCACAGTTTACTAGGGACTCAATTCCTGAAGCATACGTTACTCCGCAACCGAAGGCTAAGCTTGCTGCTGCTGTGAAGGCCGACCTAATCACTATTTTGACAGGCAGAGAAGCTTTTGCTTTTGTTGAGTATGTTGGCGATATCGTGGTTAAGTCGTATCCGAATTGCATTCTTACAAGCTTGAGCTTCAGTGAAGATACAAACAGCGGAGAAGGGTTATTCCCTGTCATGCAGTTCGAACAGGTGAAGTTCACTGAAGTTAAAAGCATCAAGGTGCGAATCAACAAGGGACGTAAGACAGGCTCCAGTAAGAAAGTACCAACTGAGAAATCACCAGCTAATGCACCATCTACCTACACTGAGAAAAGTTCTTATGACTATCAAGGTAAAGCTAGCCAGCAATGACAGACGTCTGTGACGTGAGAATGCCCGCCAATGAGCGGGCCTTTTCATGGGTGTTGGATTGTTGCACTGTCCGACAGGACAAAGGGGTAATCCACACACACACAAACATAGAGCATAGAAAACCTACAGGTAGTCAGCTTAGACCGTAGGTCTGAGGGTAAACCTCTACAGGCGTTGCCTGTGTTCTGCACCAACAAGAAGATCAAGAGCGGCCAAGCTCTTTTGGTGGTTGTTTTACTGTTGTTTGTTGTAGGTTAGTAACCTTCAAGTGTTACCCACTTCTAAGTGTGAATGCAGACCGTAGGTCTAAGTCTTACATCTTCATGGGCGAATAGCCCAAAGTTCGCACAATAGAGTGATATCCCTCTTCAAAGTGTACTAACAAATAAACCCAATATAGTAAAACACCAAGATATCAGGTAGGTGCAAAACGAGTCGGTACGACTCAGGGTGACAAGCCGGTCTGTAAGACCAGTGGTAATACCCTTTTTGTTTGTGCGGGTACTATTGTTGGTTGTGTTCTTGGATACCCCTTGAGGCGGTACGCCTTGAGGTAACACCCTTTGAAGTGAGAGCTTTTGTCCCAAGTGTCCCACTTATAAATATATGGTTCTCGTGGTTGGGACAACCAGCGTGGTCACTTCTCTATGTATAGGAAAAGTATCAACCCCCTGCAAACGCTGGGTCATGTAGGGTAAAAACTTACCAAAATTTTTCAGGTGGTAACTTTTCGTTGGTACAACGAGTGGTCAGGGTGTTGGGCTTGTCCCAAACGTCCCACCCTATAGATATGGTTCTCGCCATTGGGACAAATGGGATGGGGCATCCAAGTGTCAATGGTTGAGTGTGTGAGGGTAGGGGTGACAGGTGGTTGACAGTTAATGTATCTGTCCCAGAATTGTCCCAATTGTGTCCTAGAACTGTAAAACCTCTTGACATTGGGACAAATTAGTGTAAACTATAGATGTAGGGAAATAAAACCTTTCACGCACAGTTTTATCTGGCTGAGGAACAACCCAATGAAATGAAACCATACTGCACAAGGAAAAACAAGCGCCATGACCGTAAAGAAAACCAAACCAACCATGACAGACGCCAACGTACAGGAAGTGATTGCACTCCGCAAGACTGGCATGTCCCGCGCCAAGATCGTAGCTACAACCGGCTTCCCTGAACGCTTTGTCCGTGACCACATGGAAGGCGTTGAAATCGATCCAGCCACCAAAGCCCCATCCTCTGACTTTGAAAAGGCCGTTGCCCGCGTCTTCCCTTTGTCTGTGCGTCCACAAGGCATCAAGGATTACGAGCTACGCCAAGCCCTGTACGAAGTGTACGGCACCAAGTGGAGCGAAGAGAAAGGCACCTTCGAAGCTGCTTACGACAAAAGCACAATGAGTCGCATCAAGGCCCGCTGCCGTGAATTGGCTAAAGGCACTGAACAAACGGCCCTGTTCGTGATGGACTGGATTTGTGACGAAGCCCCAACAGCTAGCCGTGTCGCCCTTGAGCAGCTGGCCCTTGAGCTTGAGGAAGTGATTCAAGACAAGGTGAACAGCTTCATGGAAATGTACGCCACTGGTTACGACGCTGACCAACTGGAAAGCACTGAAGCTCAACGCAAACAACAGTATGCAGCACGTCGCCACATCCTGAAGCTAGCCATTAAAGAGTACGGCCAAGAAAGCACAGTCACTCTTCTGGCACGCTCTCTAAGCACCACAGATGCCATGGAAGCGACAAGCGATATGTCTGCTTCTGTTATCACACAGAAAACCCCACAACGCTCTGTAGAAGCGCCTGTAGCCATTCAGGAAGACAGCCTTGACGCATTCTTTGAAGAGGCTGTGATGCTTGCAGAAGCAGCAGTAGTGACACGTGCAGATGTGCAAGTTGCTAACACAGAATCTGCGCAAGAAGTAGCAAAAGTGGTTGACTATATCTTCCCGCCTGCTATGGACTACGCACCAATTATTGTCAATCATACAACTACCCAGATTGATGAAGAAGACCTGTTTGGGGAACTACTGGAGTACACACCACACATCACAGCAAAAGGGGGATACAATGCAACTGATCTACTCACTCAATCTCAAGCCACAGAACAACCGTGACCGTAAAGCAGAACAGCTTGCTGATGATTGGATGAAGGGCAAGGTGAAAGTGCTGGAGACAATCCCTGTCCCAACAATCACCAAGCGTGAGCTAGCCCAGATCGAAGCTACGCCTAAGCTGGATGTCATTGAAGACGATGTGCAAAGCCTTCTCGATGCTATCCAAGTTATGCGTTCTGAGAAAGCAGCCCCAACGCTGGATGCTGCTGTGGTGTATCGGTTCAAACACTGCGTATCTCAAGTGGTTCACTCTCTGAAGGTTGGAGCCGCAAGACGCCTACAGCGTAACCGTGGTGAGCTTTCCACACTGGTTAGCACTTACGGTGAGGAGCCTTTGTTGAAAGTGTGTCACGACTTGAATGTTAATCCCGCTGAGGTAGTCACCATTGTCACAAAATGATGGTGATTAACATGACATACAAATAATGTGTCAAAAATGTGTGGTAAATTGACAGACAGTGATTGACAATTTCCAAATCAATGCTATACTAATAGTAGATAGGGAGAAAGCTTAATGTTGCTTTCCTTCCTGACAGAATTCTTGAATCTGCCTTGTCAAAGCTCCTATCCTTCTGACTCATGGTAGTTGCTGTAGCTGGTTTCTCCTCCTTTCCTGATACAGCACCCTGAGCACTAGTAGTCGGTTACTTGCATTTCCGCCTACATCCTCCAGCCTTCCGGGCGGGCCGCTCAAAGCCCGGATATATTTAGATTATCTCGCCTGCTTCCTAGACGTTGTTTGGCGAGAGTCATTCGCAAGGCTCCTCATGGCCTGTTTCAGTACCATCGGTTTGCTGGCGAATAACCGAACGCATGTCTCCACGCCTCGTTAGCCTCTGTTGATGAAAGAGCCACTTAGCAGTGTGGTGCGGATAACTGCTGCCTAATTCAAATTCCTGTTGATTCGCAATGAGTCAACAAGACAGCACATAGCAAACTTCAAATAAAGAAGAGCAGCGACTTTTTCACTGCTTCAGGGTGGCAGGTGCGACAACCCTAACAATTTCCTTGTCAGAGCAGAGCAGCATTAGTGCTGCTTTTCTTTGGCTCAAATCTTTTATATGTCCGAATAACCGCCCACACAACAATCCTACAAGGAACCTAACTATATGCCTCGCCACTACACCACGAAGTGCTGCGACTGGTGCGGTAGCCTTTACAGTGCAAGTCGCTGTGATGCTCGTTACTGCTCCAGCTCTTGCCGCAATAAACACAACAGATACATCAAACTCTTGAAGGCTGATGTGCAGAACACCCTATTCAATGTGCTGGATATGACCGTAGCCAGTTACGCCAATGCTCTAAAGCAGCTAACAGCAGATGAGATTATGAAGGCAGCTCAAGGCATTATGAGCGAGACACCAGAACAACGGGAAGCTCGTACTAAAAGTCACTTGTTCGCACTTGTCAAAGGTAAAGAAAATGCTGTTTGATCCAATCACGTTTTATGCAATTGCCTTTGCAGTGCTTACAATCGGCTACACCATTGGCGTCCTAGTAGCACGGAATTCTAACTGAAATGAACGCATATAACATCGGTACAGAAACAACGCTGACTAATAAGGAATGGATCGAGGCTTACCTTGCCACTCTTAAAGACGGTGAAGAGACAGACGAAACATACGACTTCCTGAAAGCCAATAGATATCCTAATGATGGAATTGATGAAGAGCTTCAGGTTTACCAACAACTCTGTACTGAAAAAGGAATTGAGTTTTAATGATAGACGTACAAGCCCTAAAAGATGAAGCCCTTGATAAGTATGAGAAGCAAGGCAAGTTTGAAGTGATTTACACCAACTTCCATGTAGACATGTTCAGTCGATACGACGAATTGATTAGCCAAGGCTACAAGCGTGCTCCTGATCCTTATATCACAGCTTCTAACATGAACTGGTCTGTTGTGCAGGTGGTTCATATGGAGAAGCCTGCAAAGCTACAGGAACAAGAACTCAAAGCAATCTATGCAGCAATCGACGCTGACAACCAATAAGCCGACACAACAAGGAAAACAATAATGAGCATCACTGAATACGCACAAGAGTCCCTGAACCTCCTGAAGCCCTTTATAGCCCCTCTCGCCATTGTCCGTGAGGATGCATCGAGTAATGAGCAGTTTGCTCTTGTAGACGCCGTAGACGCATTCCTAGAGGCATTTGCAGACGCTAGTGAGAGTCTTGCTAAAGGACGTTCTGACATCATCCTAGAAGCCTGTATGGAAGCTGTAGAAGGCACTCTTGAAGTGCTCACAGGGCAGATGGACTTCTTCAATGTAGATACCAGAGTTGCTACAGGCTCCAAAGTCATCTTTGACAACACCCGAATCAATCCAATCCCAGAATACAAGGAAAACAAATAATGACACTGACAATCAAGAAACACGACAAAGAAGAGCTTCAAGCCTACATCGACGCTGAGCTAGCTTGCTATACCATCCGTCTTGATGGAGTTGATATTGATACAAGCGCCCAACCCGATACTCTCGGCAACTTCCCACGCAAACACTTCCTAGGTGCCATTGAACAGATTGTTGGACGAAACTTATTCTTTGCGATGAGCATTCTTCAAGAACGTCTTGAGCAAGGCTACAAAATCTTCCTGAGTCACACCTGTACACCAGACATTACCCATACTGGGGCAGGCATTCTGTATGTCACTAAGCCTGAAGCTCCCGCACTGGTTAATAAGATCGATAAGGATGGTAACGTCGTTCTTGATGACAATGGTAGCCCTGTGCAGGTAGAGAACCGCATTGAAGGTGCAGTATACCAATGTGATGATAAGGCCAAGATTGTCGCTGAAGTGACAGCTAAGTATGAAGTAAGTATTGATGCACACAACGATAAAGTGTTTGAGCAAGAGGCTGCTGCTCTACGTGCTGAAGAAGAGCAAGTTCGTAAGCAACTTCTACGTGAAGAAGCTTCCAAAGCTGAAGCAGACTTTGAGAAGCGTGTACAGCAACGCCTACGTGGCATGAGAGGGGCTAAGTGATGACGTATGACCCCGTAGCTATTGAGGCTCTTCGGGAGTCTCTAGGAATCACAGACATGGATGCAGGAGAGTATATTTTCCGCATTCTTGAGTCTGGGAAGGCGGTCACGCTTGAAACTGTAGCTCTTGAGAAGTCTGCACACCTTAGAAAGTCTGTTACCGCTCTGGATGCTACCACACGCATCCTTCAAGAGAAGTACGGCAATAAATAATCATGAAGCGACAGCAAGCCCAATACGATAGAGACGAGTGGGACGATACAGTCCCATCTAACTCCAAGCCTAGACACAAGAATAAACACCGTCAAGGCAGGAATACAAAACGACAATACAAAGAGGATAACGAATAATGGCTAGACGTAACTTTCCTAGTGTTGATGACAGGATGAGGTATGCAGGACGTGTGTATAAGCAACTCATCAAGCCTCTTGAGAAAGCCATAGAGCGTGCCAAAGCTACTAACTTCCCAGAGGCACACATCAACCAACTTGAACACCTCCTAGAACTTGCCAAGGCTCTACACGCACTTGAACTTGAACCTGAGCCACTTGTAGCCAAACGTAAACAAGGCCGTCCACGTAAGGAAGAGCCTACCGTATTGGAACATTGTGCAAGAATCTTTGATGAAATCTGCCCAATCTTCATTCCTGTTAAGGAACAAAAGAAACAGGGTGTGGACAGTAAAGGTAAGGTGAGGCCACAAGAAGGCATCAAGTTTAACTTTGCACATTAACTAACGATTCGATGGAGACGACATAGAATGACTGAAGCACAACACGCACTGATTCTTAAGCATCAGGCCAACACCCCAAGCAACTATCACCACATCATCAATCACTTGGTATTGACCAATCAGCTTACAGCAGCTTCTATGCTTGTCGCCACTCTTGAACAAGAACAGGCTAAGCCTAAAGAGGCTGCAATGAAATTTGAGTTGAAAACACTCAAGAGTGATATCAGATATGTACAGGACAAACTGACAACAGCCCAAGAGGAAACACGACTTGCTTATATGCAGGCTGAAGGCTTCAGGGTTCGTATGGAGCAGCTACTTACTGAGAATGCAAAGCTGAAGACTCTTGTTTAAGAGAGTTCATCTTTACAATCTGAACAATTTCAAAGGGACTATATGCCCCTTTCTTTATAAGGAATACCAATAATGATCCAAGAGAAACTAACCCGTACACACCTTGCTTTCTTTGAGGACTTTGCTAAACAGTTTTTTCGTGAGCAATTAGAGCAAGCCGCTGGCGACGATGTTGATGTAGAACACGTCCTATCCATGATCGATTACAAAGACTATGCCAAACGCTTTGGAGCTGTCGCCCTACAACATGCCTCCTACTCTGATTTGAAGTATGCAGATAAGGTGCTTAAAGATGAGCGTGTTGTACGTGCCTCTACAGCTATCAATCATGCAATCCTAACCTGCTTACCCTCCACTGAAGAAGATTTGAATATTCGATTCATTGCACAGATGCTTGCATCTAAGAATGATCCTGATGATTTGTTTAATGGCATCGCTGATGCTTCTGATGAAGTGCGTGAGGCTGCATTAGTGGCCCTGCAAGCTCGCCTAGCGGCTGTTAGCAAGGAGTAAGACATATGAGTATGACGGATCAAGCTCTAGCTAATCTATTTGCTACAATCGGCTTCAAGGTTGACCTGACAGGAATTAAAAAGGTTCAGCAACTCCTGAAGGCTACAGAGAAACAAGCGATTGCAACAGGCAGAGCGATTGACAAAGCTCTAAAAGGTACTGCTGGCCGTAATGCCAATAACCTTGTAGCTGCACAGAAAGCAGCAACCAAGGAACAATTCGCACAACAACTACAGAACGCCAAACTCACTAAGATCCAAGGTCAAACAGCAGCTTCTAACGCTGCATCTGGACTCAAGACACAACAGCAGCAAGTGGCCTTAGCAATCAAACAACAGAAGTTGGCAGCAACTACACAGGCGACACAAGCCGCTGCTGCTAAACAAGCCCTACAACAACAAGCCCTAACTCTTGCGAACCAGATCAAGCAACACAGCCTGACTAACCGCAACAACGCCGCTGCACAACAACATCAACTAAGACAACTGAGAATCCAAGCTGCTCAACTCAGAGCTAATCGTCAGACCGCTGGCCTAAGTGGTAACGGTTTCCACGGATACGGCGGACATGGGGGAGGTGGCTTACTTGGAATTGGTCACAAGTCGCTGCACGGCTTTGGTGGTATCGGTCGGTTTGCTGGTGGTGTAGCAGGTGGTAGCGGTGCTGTGATTGGTCTGGAGGGGCTTGCAGGTGGTTTGGGGCGTGCCTCTACAGGGTTGGGTGCCGTAGCTGGTAGCTCTGCTCTTGTGGTGGCTGCATTCGCTGCTATCAATGCTGCTGCCCTTGGGTATGCCCGAGAAGCTGAACGAGCTTCCAACACCAGAAGCAAACGCCTAGGACAGTTCGAATCTGTAGGCAGTCGAACACCTGAAAACGCCCAACGTATGAATAACCGCTTTGAAAACTTCGCACAAACAGAAGGGCTTTCTACAAGAGAGCTTGGAGACGATTATGCAAAGATCGTAGGTGCATTGTCTCCAAAGGTTGGCGTAGATAAAGCCGCTGATACTACAGAGGGTATCTTTAGGTACGGTAAGGCTCAACATCTATCCAATGAAAACATGTCCAAGATTAGTTTGGGTATGCGTCAAGCTCTCGGTAAGGGTCAGTTGTTCTCTGAAGAATGGACAGGCCAGATTGCTGAACACCTAGGGGCACACGCTAACGAGTTTGGTGCTGAAGCATGGCAGCGTGCATCTGGTGGCAAGCTCACTGGTGATGCTGCTATGAAGGCTTTTAGCAAGGATCGCCAAGACAAGAAGATCAGTGGTGACGCTCTTACAAAGTTTATGCTTGAGTTAGGCCAAGTGCTTAACCAACACGCCAATGATGGTGGTTTGCTGGATAAGGCACGTAACACTCAAGACTCTTGGGATAACCGTATTGCCAACCAGTATCAAGCCAACATGGTTAAGGCTTACGACAATACCGGCCTTCACGACACAATGACAAGTAGCGGTGGTCTGTACGACAGCTTCCTAAAATTCATGAATGAACTACAACCTCAGTTTGTGGCTCTTGGTAGTGTCTCTAATTCTGTGCTTGAAGGTTTGACAGGCGTAGTGAAGGGGCTTACATCCATCACGGCTTGGTTTAACAGCAGTGGGAGCTATTTTGACCCTAAGTTTACACAAGACATGGGGAATGCTTTTGCAGAGCTTGGACAATCCCTATCCACGCTGTGGAATACTGTATCTCAAATCCTAGGGCTTTCTGAAGAAGCTGGAGTATTCAAGACATCTGGCGAAGTAGTTATTGGTGTTATTACAAGTATGGTGGATGTGTTCACTATCCTTGCTGATGCGGTAATTGGCACTATCCGACTAATTCAAGATGCGCTTCATACACTTCCAGATAGTCTAGGTGGTATCAGTGATGATAGCTACGCCAAGATTCTTGCACAACGTCAAGTTGATGATAAGAAGCGTGCAGACATTCAAGCTGCACGAGAACTAGACCGTTTTGGGGGTGGTCCTGCACCTCAGAGCAACCCTAGTGCCAACGTTGATCCTAACGCACCTTGGAGACTTACAGATGGCTCTGATATCCCAACTTTGGACAACACTCCAAAGAACTGGCGTGTAACTGATGGTAGCGACATTCCTGTTATAGACACTAAAGCAATAGCTGCAATGTCTCAGGCTCCTATCACTAACCCTGTTCAACCTGCACTCAACGGTAAGGCTCTGGCTCCAACCAACGTTACAAACAACATTACGTTGAATCAGGCTCCAATCAATATTAGTGGTGTGGACTCCAAGGCCGCTGAACAAGCTCTGGAGAAACATAGAGCAGAAACACAGAAGCAGATTGATGGTCTAGAGACGAAACTATCCCCATCATCTAACGGCTACCAAGCCCGAGGTAACTAAGATGACTGAAGGAGTCCACTAATGACTATTTCCCCAGCTTCTAACGTTGTCTGGGGGTGGTTGTTCGCCGCTTGTATGTTCGTCTTGGTTGGGTGTTCCATCCTCACTGTGAACGCCCACATCACTCTAAATGACTATCAAGCAACTAGGGCGGCAGATATCAGTATGTTGAGGCGAGAGATAGCTAACACCTCCCTGTCTCAGTCTGAAACTCTACGAACACTCATCCTCAACAGCAATGAACAAACTAAGCAATACATTGATGTCCAAATCCCTATGAAGGTGAGAGACGCTGTATCAAGTATTGTTCCTCAAAGTATTACAGTGACGCAAACAGCCAATCCGGCCATACAGGCCAATCCAGCTATTCAAGCAAGCCCAACACTTAAAGCACTCAACAAAAAATAACAGGAGATTCTTCAATGAGATTCAATCAACCAATCACTGTGGAAGGCACCAACTATCATGCCTACTTCAGTACACAATCCAGTGCAATGCAAGCCGCTTACGAATACTTCAAGAATAGGGCGGTGCAGAAGTTCACCATCATCTCTTTTCTGTGGAGTAAAGAAGCAGGGGATTTTTATGTAGTTCAGGACGGTAAGGGCAAAGCTCTTGCTCTAGGAGTCTAATATGGCATGGATGGAAGAGATTCAAAGACAGATTCACAACAACAACGAAGCTATGAGTAACGCTTTTCCCGCTGTCATTGTTGGTATCTCTAAGCAATATCCCCCAATTGTCTCCGTCAAACCTCTGTGTCAACGTTATACAGATGGCGGTGAGAACATGGACGACACCCCAATCATCAATATTCCTGTAGCCATACAAAGAAGTGGAACATCCATCTTCTACTTCCCAATCAAGGTTGGTGATATAGGTATGTGCATTGTATCGGATAACGATGCAGAGCATTTCAAGATTGGCAATGGAAACCCTACACGGGTTAACTCCAATCGTATGAAAGATCAAATGGATTCTTTCTTTTATCCGGGGATTGGCCCTACACCTGTAATGGCTTCACAAGCTCAAAGCATGGTGTTGCCTAAAGACTTCTCTGATGTATTTATTGTGCACAATGTTGGAACTGGACAAGAGGCCAACGTCACAATCAAAGCTGATGGCAACATTGAGCTTAATAGCCAGTTCACTGTGAAGGTGACTGCTAAGGATATCAACCTAACTGCAACCAACAGCATTAGCCTCAACGCTCAATCGATGAACGTCAATGTAGCCAACACACAATGGGCAGGCCAAGCCTACGTCACTGGTGAGTTTACCGTTAACGGTATTCCTGTTTCTACACATCACCACATCGGCGTTACACCGGGTAATGGTGTGTCAGGACTGCCTATGGCATAAAATCCGGTGGTGTTTAGTCACCGGATTGTGTCACATATCATTTTTCAGGGCAAAAGTTTACGAGTGAATTGTTTGTATTCGTTGCCATCCTTTTTGATGGATCGAGCAATAAACTCTTTGTTGCCAATCTGGGCTACATAGTAAATTTTCTTAAGCTTGAGTTTAGTTGCCGCTTCAACAAGAACTGATGCGAGCCTTTTCTTGATAGCTTTGTAAGCTTCATCCTTTTCAGGGTCGGCTTTGCTATACCTAATAGTCCAAACAGTATCAACATCCTTTGTTTTAAGCCAGTTCTTGCTTTCTAAGAATTCATAGAAATCATCTCTTTGGTCTTCTGAGTCGATCAAGTCAAGAGACAGTAACACCCTAATCATTGCGGCTTCCTTTCATCGCGCATCGTTAACCGTGAAGTGCGGTGTGATCAAGATAATGGGGGTGCGACGATGGCTTTTCAATGGCTGTTCGCCATTATCGTGTTTTTTTGTGCTTTCAGTGAAAATCTGGATCGTAGCTATCAGCATTAGCGTCATCTATGGCTGACTGGGACATCCTGACACCCACTTCAACGTTAGCCCAGTCTTTGACACTCCTCGCTACACCATGAAATCCTGGAAATAGTGTTGAGCCATCTACACCAAATCGAGCACAGAGATTTAGCAGATCAGGAACTTCAGAAACTGGCATCGTTACCTTAATCAATGGGTGGTAAGCACCGGTTTTGTAGTAAATCTCTTGAACTTCTTCAAGTGCTTCCACTTGGTAGGGGTCAATAAAACTATAATCTTTGACGTTGTGTGTGGTGAATAGACCAGATTGAGCAGCTTGGTTTTTGCTTGTTCCCCCTGGAGTCCTAATAACCTTCACTGTTTCCCAATATTTGGCCTGAGATGTATCAAGTGCCCAAATGGCAATCCTGGGAAAATTCGTATCAATTTCAAGATTTGCTGATGACGCAGCAAAGTAGCACGCAACTAAGGCTCTTTCTGTCCAATCAAGCAGTCGAGTAGGTACGTCGTAGTGTTGTGCAGCAGCCATAATCTCGTAAAGGGATGCTGGGGGCCAGGGAGTGTGGGCACTCAGGAACGAGCTTATATCACTATGAAATCTGCTTTTGATCTGTTCTGTATAACCGGGAACAATCAGGCCGGACTTATCACAACCATCCAAAAACTTCTTAAGAATATCCAGCTCAAATGACACTTGCCCATTGCTTGAGGTATCAAACATCCTTCTAGGTGATCCATAGGCAAATGAACCGGGTCCACGCCTACAGATAGACGGTGTGAGCTTGTAGGTAGCATCGGGTTGCCCTCTGAAGATATACCGCCCTGTGTCCCACATCGGATTAAGAGGCGACATATAGTCGAAGAGCTGGCGGGCAGTGCTGAAGGGCTGTTCGAGTGGAGTCATCAATTCCCTAATTCCTATGCACGTTGAACATCCTCAGTGTACAGGATGCTCATTCCTGACAGCAACGTCTCAATTGCCACACCCCAAATTCCCTACAAGCCCATACAGAGCGTTTAAAGCACAGAGCTATGCAATGTCATTCCTTTGTGCTTAGACCGTCCTATGACGCAATACAGGAGCTTTCATATACATACAAGGAAAACTATTCATGCTTACAAAAGAACAATTATCTATTATCGATAAGGAGGTGAGCGATAAGGCGGACGCTTGGCTGTCTCGCAACCTCAAGTTAGCAACGCAAAAAGGCGAGACACAGCAACCCAAATCAAACAGAGGGCCTAAACCAGATATGTTAGGGAATCCATTTTATGGCTATGTAGGCACTACTACCGATTATGGCAAGTATCCAGAGTTTGCAATTGATGTTATTGAAGGGGTTGCACGCCTAGACTGGTACTCAAAGAAGGAGAGAAACATTCCTCTGTCTGTCTCTAAGCTGTGCATGATCTTAGAGAGTCAAGCAGTCGTTAGCAATCAAACGATCCAAGATCAGTTCCAGTTTGACAAGCGACATGCTCAACGATACTTCAAGGCTATTGAATTGGCTTTGCCCAGAATGATGGCTTGCCGTCCCCAAGGGCTGATTGATGAGATGTTGGGTGTTTTTCCTGAACATACTTCTGAATGGGATGACCTTGATAGTGCGTACACACCAACACCAGAAGAACTAGCAAAGCTCCATCATGACCTACGCACATTTACAGAGTATGGCTCTGAAGAGTTCTACAATGAAGTGTGGGGCATGGCTCCCGCTGATCAATACCCTAACGAGGGTGAGCCTCTTAGAAAGGCTCTTGAAGCTTCAGAGAAGGCCAGAGAGCACCCTAAGAAGGCTGTTGTACTAAGATTGTTGTCTCAGGGTATGGCTGTTGCTAGGGTGGCTAGAGAAACTGGGGTACATAGAAATACGGTCAATGCTTGGAAGAAAGCAGCCTAAAGCTACCACAAAAGTGCACATTAATAGGGACGCATTATATATAGAGGGTAAAACCCTCTTTCATGTTTCCCCGGCTACCACTTATCACCTGTCCCGTCAAAGAGAGCCATGGAATCAACGGGACAAACCTCGGGACAAACAATGTTTCAGACCTCACTGTCTGTTTAATCAGGGTTGCACTATCAATCCATAGGATTAGTGGTGTGCATGTATGCGTGCTATATGCTCTCTTTGTGACTGCACGCAACATTTTAGTCACATATTGAGGCTAGGCCAATACTGGCTGGGCCTGTGACACTTATGGAGGTTCCACACACTGGGGGTGTTGTTAAGCAAATTAATTTCTCTCTATCAAACAAAATTTCAAAAAAGTGGTAAATAATGGAAAGTGTCACCTCAAAATCACAATCCATGAACACAGTCAACCACTTTGGAAAGAATTTCTGCACAATTCTTCCTCCTGTGGTTTTCGCACCATTCAGCGTAGAGCTTCAAATAGATCCTCTCTAAAGCTGACTCCCATACAAAACACAACACATACAAACACTATCTAGGTGCATAAGGCTCTGTGGCAGGCCACAGGGAGGGACAATGCTTCTAGGGTGTGTAACCCCATACCGAAGGTATGAGAGCTTCCCTTGAGAGCTTGTAGGCGCTTCTGGTTGTTGGTATTTGATGTGTGTTGTTGTGAGTAACACTGATGGTGCGGAAAACTGCTTGAGGAGTGCTGCCCTGTGCTCAGCCACTGACAGTGCTCACTGTCGTTTTACGTTCACTCAACGGGCGTCTACCCCTGAAATATGTAAAATAATTCTTCTATTGACATATATTTGTATTGTCTGTATGTGGCCTGTCTGTCATAATCTGCACACACAAACAGATAGATGAGTGACACACAATGAGCATCCCACAAATCAAACAAAAGGTTGTTGCCTATGTCCGTGTGTCCACAGGGAAGCAGGAGGCTTCAGGGTTGGGCATTGAGGCTCAGCTTGAGTACATCCATACAGCGGCGAAAGCTCAACACTGGGAAGTGGTAGCTGTGTTCCAAGAGACGGTTTCAGGCACGAAAGCCCCAGAGCAACGCCCTGAGATGGCTAAGGCAATCGCTATGGCTCTGTCTATGAACATCCCAATCGTAGCGGCCAAGATTGACCGTATTAGTCGTGACGTTGAGCACATGGCATCCCTGATGAAGCGTGTACAGCTCAAGGTGGCAACCATGCCCCAAGCTGACAACTTTCAACTTCACCTCTTTGCAGCCTTGGCAGAGCAGGAGAGGGCATTCATCAGTCAGCGTACAAAAGACGCCCTGAAGGCTTTACAGGAGCGTGCAGACAATGGCTGTGTAGAGAGTATTGCTAAGGTGCAACGGCGTGCTCACAACCTTGTAGGAGCTAGACAGGCCAAGGCTGACATGTCTAAGGCTATTATCCCTGATGGCAGTGCACCCAAGAAGATCAGCCCCCATGTAGCGGCCCTGATGCCTCACGTTAAGGGCTTCTTGTTTGATGGTGTAAAGACCCTTCAAGGTTTGGCTGATGCACTCAACAATGCAGGACACTTCACTAGTCGTGGTGGTAGCTGGCATCCAACATCTGTGGCACGTCTAATGGACTCCCTGTCTGTCTCTTTCATGAAGTAGGGGAGATGTCAAGGAATGGTGATGTGATAGGTGTTATGTGTATGCTCTCTGCAAGCTCCTGTGATGATGTATGAGTGGCTTTGTCATATTGTTAGTATGTTGGGTATCAGTCCCTTGAGATAATGTCACAGAAAGCCTTACAGGCAGCGAGAGACACACTTTAAGAAGGGGGCTAGGATTTATTTTATAATTACGAACGTTTCTCGTTTGGGTGCTCGCTTGTTGCTTAGCAATGCTCGCTTAAATCTGTTTTTTAGATCGATACGCCCGCTCTCATTATTTTCCCAGCCACGAAATCAAACGCATAAAGCATGAGGCCGTTTCCCACGGCGGGAATTTGGAGATCGCACAGGAACCGCCCTTGGGAACTACACTGTGTTTGCAACACAACTAGGGGATGAGCTTCACGATGGCAAACAGTGACGAAGTGATGGCTGACGCATTGGAGCTGCTCCTGCTCAACCAGCATGCAATCGCTGCTGGCCTAGAGGAAGTGGCCTTGTGGATCGAGGCGAGAGGGGCTAGTGATACACACCAGAATGTTGCCACCGCGTTGGAGCAACTTGATATGAACGCCGAAGGCATCACTGCTGCAATCGACAGACTGCGTTCAGGGGCAGTGTAGGGGGAGTGGGTGTGCTTGCTTATTTTTTGTAGTGCCGCGTCAACTCACACTTCCTAAGTGGTGCCCGTCTAGCGGCGGGGGCGATTTCCTACAGGAAAAATTCTAAGCTCTTGCTCCGTTACGCTCTGATAGAATGGCCTTTTGGCATGATGGAATGGCAGCATGAAAGGGATCTGGGGAAAGGTCATTAAGGTGTCAGCCGCAACACTGGGTGCTGCTGGTGTGGCGCTGATCGCATATGTTGTTGAGCATGGAGAGTTACCTACATGGCTATCAACAGCTTTGAATGGGTTGTCAAGTTTCTTCAATGCACAAGCACCTTGGGCGTTGTGGGAGATTCTGCTGGCAGTTCTATTGCCTTGTGCAAGTTTGGGGGTTTTGATTGTTATCTTGTTGCAGAAGAACTCTGTTGATGTAGATGACTATAATGCACAGCTTGAGATATTGAGAACTACTAACGCCGCTAAGATTCGATTAGAAAAACAGGATAAGGAATTGACGGCTGAACATAGCAAGCTTTTGGCTTCGGTTGAGGCGCTAAAACTTTCAAATTCTGACTTGGTTGCACAGAATGAAGAGCTGAAAAAAGCTGTTGCGATGGTTAGCGAGGCAAAGCCTAAAGATATTGAGATCAACGACATTTGTTTGAGGGTGCTCAAAGCTATTGCGTCGCTAATTGAGCGTGATATTAGAGCGGATTTAGATAATATCGCTTCTATAGTTGGGGTTGGAAAAATACAAACTCATGTCGCTTTAGACAGTCTAATAGAAAATGGCTTGGTTTCCGCCTCAGCCAACGTTCGTGGGACACGTTATCGTTTCACTCCTCAAGGGCGTTCGTTCTATGTGAAGCTTGAAGATCAGTAACTGTTTGCTCTTCAAGTTTGATGCTTTCTTTGACTAATTGTGCGTATGCCATGAGTGCTCTGAAAAATTCTGTCATAGAGTCATGGTATGCCCCAATCCTAGCTCCTACGCCATGCTCTACGGGAAACTCGAGTAAGTCTATAAGTTTGTTTCCTTTGTGTGTCATGAAATATGAATCGATATATTCATTCAGGTTCTTCGTGTTCATATCTGACAATTGACGCGTTATGTCGCTCTTTAGCTCCTCGAAGTACTCGCTATAGCCTCCTTTGTGTGCGGTGATATGTCGGATTTTCTCGATTAACGCAAGTATCACCCTAAGATTTTTTCCGCGTTTTACCTCATGTGTCGCAAAATGTTTGGAGCAGAGCCTTAGCCGCTTCAACTGTTTGTCAGGTGTGTCCTTTCCTTTCCTTCTTGGATTGAGGTAATGATTGATGTCTGCTGATTTGCCATGTTTCCAGTCCTTTGGCTCCAGCCAAATACTGTTACGTGTCACACCACAATACGCATAGGCGCGCTCTACAAAATCCCCAAATGCCTCATAGGCTTCAGCCAGCAACCAATGATATGTCTTAAGCTTTTGAAGTTCGTTTAACTCTACCTGATCAGCTAGCATTAAAGTCTTAGACTGGTACGTAGTTTCTTCTCCTGTTGACGGAGAAGTGAAGCGGAAGTAATACCAGTGCCCCGTTTCCCTCTGGTCACTCCAGTCTGGTAGCTGTGCGTGGTATTCATGGATTCGTTTGAATTCTCTGTCATAGATATCCTTTGCTCTGTCTTTATGAATCGCAAGATCACTTATTTTTTCTAACAGTGTGCTGAATTCCGTTTCAATGTACTGAAAGTCTTTCATTGCATTCCTCTTGTCGGCGTGTTGACTGAAGGGATACATGCCCCTTCGACAGATTACGCGATTATAGGTGAAAACATACGCATCTTTGACATCGATTCGCGTCCAATGTTGGTGCTGACCGTGTTGACGCTGCTAAGCTATGTGACATAGCATGTGTCATCTGTGACAATACTGTCGATGATTTGAGGGATTCCTTATGGCTAAGATCCGTTACACAGACGAACAGAAAGAAGAGTTTGCTAAAGAGTGGATAGCCAGCGGTCAACCTATCGTTGCTTGGTTTGCTGAAGAGGATAGGCCGCACATCAACACCATGAAGCAACTTGCCATTGTGCAGGAAGAGCTAGAACGTCGTAAGGGCAACAGGGGTGGTCGTTCCACAAGCACTCAACATAGAGGCGCACAGGGTGCTCCGAGGTCTGTCATGTCTCCGTTACGTGCTCAGTTTGAAGCAGAGTATGAAGCTAACAAGGATGCTGCCTACGCTGTCTGGCTACAGACCAATCAAGAGGCCATCAAGGAGCAGTTGGTTAAGAAGGCTGAGGCTGAGCTAGCTGCTGAAATTGCCAGCCTAGCGTCAGCTCACTGACGTTAATGGCTTGGATAGACACAAGCGTTAACTGTGCAGCAGTGAAGATAGCCCGCCTAGAGCGGGTTTTTCTTTGTCTGTCACATTGTTGTGACTGTGTATTGACAGTGTGATTGTTTGTCACTATCATGTTCACACAGACAGCACGTTGTTGTCGTAACTGGAGGGATTGTTATGAGTGGTGTGAAGGTTTTGGATGATACGTTGGATGATACGTTGGATGTCAAGCTTGTGGCAGTGCTGGAAGAGTTCTACCGTGATGTCGTAGTGCCGGGTTGTGCTGAGAATGGTGCGGACCCACTCAAGACGTTTGATAGCATGCTGGGTCATGTCAAGGATGCGAAGCTAGCTGAGATTGTAGCAAGCATTCAGAGCAAAACTTGAGGTAGGAGTCAGAGTTTCAAAGCTTCACCAAGTTATCCCCGCATTGCAAACTACTGGGTGAAGATCATGTCGTAGATCAGCGCCGAGTTCCACGCCACTTGCGCATGACCCGGGCCCTTGTTCAAGCCGGCGAGCATGTCCACCCAACGGTCGAATTCGGGTTTCCAGCGACCGGCGTAATAGGTCGTGCGCTCATAATTGCGAATGCCCTCGGCGGTGACTTTCAGCTCCCGCGCATACCATTGGTCCACGGTGCGGTAGGGCACGCCCAAGGCTTTCCAGTCTTCCAGGCCAATGGGGTTGACCATCGCCAGGCGTTCGACCTGATCGGGAAACTGCAAGGCGTACCGGGTGGCGAGCATGCCGCCGGTGGAGTGACCGAGGACGATGGCCTTCTGTACGCCGAGGGCCTTGAGCAAGGCCTGGGTATTGGTTGCCAGTTGTTGGAAGCTGTACTGGTAATGCTCGGGTTTGCTTGAGGTGCAGAAACCGATCTGGTCCGCCGCGATGACCCGGTAGCCAGCCTCGCTGAGTGCCTTGATCGAATCGCCCCAGGTGGCGGCGCAGAAATTCTTGCCGTGCATCAGCACCACCGTGCGGCCATTGACGTTGCCTTGGGCCGGGACGTCCATATAGCCCATCTGCAACGATTGGCCCTGGGACTGCAAAGCGAAGTGCTTGAGGGTGTAGGGGTATTCGAAGCCCTCCAGCTGTGCTCCGTAGGCCGGGCCTTGCGGCGCAGTGGCGGCCTGGGTGAGCAGGGGCAGGGCGGCAGTGAGGAACAGGCTGGGCAACCAGCGCAGAGTGGTTCGGGACATGGTCAATCTCCTTGTGGCCGCTGCCGATCCTGGGGCGGCCTGATTATGGCGACATTAACCACAGGCAACCGAATGGTTTGAACGTTCAACCCATCCAGCCCAGCGTGGCCAGGGCGAGGACGCCATAGCGCAGGCCCTTGGCCAGGGTCACGATCAGCAGGAAGCGCCGCCACGGCTCGCCCATCACCCCCGCGACCAGGGTCAACGGGTCGCCGATGATCGGCAGCCAACTGAGCAGCAACGACCAACGACCGAAGCGCTGGTAATGGACGCGGGCCTTGTCCAGGTGGGTAGGGCTGACCGGAAACCAGCGCCGGTCCTTGAAGTGTTCCAGGCGCGTGCCCAGCCACCAGTTCACCAGCGATCCCAGAACGTTGCCGACGGTGGCGACACCCAGCAACAGCCAGGCGGCATGGCGCTCGCCGAGCAACAGGCCGACCAACAAGGCTTCCGATTGCAGCGGCAACAAGGTCGCCGCGCCGAACGCCGCCAGGAACAAGCCGATATAGGCTTGGCCCATCAGTGGGCCGGGTAATCCGCCACTACGGTTTGGGTCCCGTCTTTTTTCAGGCCGATCACCTGATAAGCGTCGCTCATGCCGTCCATTTCCATGCCGGGCGAGCCCATGGGCATGCCCGGTGCGGCCACGCCGAGCAAGTCATCGCGCTTGCTCAACGCCAGCACCTGGTCGGCCGGGACATGGCCTTCGACAAATTTGCCGTTGATTTCGGCGGTGTGGCAGGAGCGCAGGTTCGGCGCCACGCCCAGGCGTTGCTTGACCGAACTCATATCGGCTTCGACATGGTCATTGACCTTGAAACCATTGTCTTGCAGGTGCGAGATCCACTTTTTGCAGCAGCCGCAGTTGGCATCGCGGTGCACATCAATGCTGATCGGTTCGGCGGCCTGGGCCAGGGTGGTCATGAACAGAGCGCTCAAGGCAAGCAGGTGCAGGGGGTTGGCCATGAAGGAGGTCTCGTGTCGAACGGTTTGGTGCAAGGATAACAGAGTAGCGGGTACGAGCTGACGGGGGCCTGAGGCGGGAATTACAGAGTTGTCAGGTTGGGAGGCCGAATACAGTCCTGTGGGAGCGAGCTTGCTCGCGATAGCGGTTTGTCAGTCACGACCTTGCAACTGTTCCGACGCTATCGCGAGCAAGCTCGCTCCCACAGGGGATGGTGAGTTTTTAGCGCACCTTGAACCGCCCCATGATCGTATTCACCCGGCTGTTGGCTTCCAGCAGTTGTCGGGTATTGGCTTCGCTGGCCAAGCCGCTCTCCACCAGTTGCTCCACCATGTGGCGGATTTGCACCATGCTGCGATTGATCTCCTCGGTCACCGCGCTCTGTTGTTCGGCGGCCGTGGCGATCTGGGTGCTCAGGCTGTTGATCTGGCTGACGGAACCGGCCATTTCATCCAGGCCCGAGTTGACTCGGGATGTGGCATCGGCGGCCGACTGGCAACTGGCCTGGGTGTTTTCCATGGCCGCGACCGACGAGCTCACGCCTTGGGTCAGGCGTGTCAGCATTTCGTTGATTTCCGAGGTACTGGCCTGGGTGCGGGCCGCGAGGGCGCGGACTTCGTCGGCCACCACGGCAAAACCACGGCCTTGCTCACCGGCCCGGGCGGCCTCAATGGCTGCGTTGAGCGCCAGCAGGTTGGTCTGCCCGGCGATGGCGCCGATCACGCCCAGGATCTCGGTGATACGTTGGGCGTCCTGTTGCATGCTCTCGACCTTGCGGGTGGCGCTGGCCACTTCATCGATCAATGCCACCACACTGGTGGACGCCTCGCCGACCACCACCCGGGAGCGATCGGCGTGCTGGTTGGCGCGTTGGGTGAACGCGGCGGTTTCGGCGGCGTTTTGCGCAACGCTTTCAGCCGTGGAGCTCATCTGGGTGATGGCGGTCACGGTCTGGTCGGTTTCCGAAGCGTGGCGCATCAGGATTTCGCTGGTGTGGGCCGAGGTCCGCTGCAGGTCACCGAGGCTCGACGCCATGGCGCCGGTGGCCTGGGTGACTTCACCGATCATGCCTTGCAGGTAAGCGATGAAGCGGTTGACCGAATGACCGATAGCCCCCAATTCATCCTCGGCCCGGATGGTGATTCGGCGGGTCAGGTCGGCGTCGCCCGTTGACAAGGCGTCGATGTTGCCCTTGAGGATCTTCATGCGGTTGGTCAGTTGACGGATCGCGTACAACTGCATCAGTACCAGCAGGATCACCATCGGGATCTGCAGCAGGCTCAGCGTGCTCAGTACGTCGTCGCGCTGGGCGGTGATCAGGCGGGTGGGCAGTGCCGTCGCCAGGAACCACGGCGAACCTTCGATAGGACGCATGAAGAAGGTGCTGGCCTCGCCGTTGTTGTCGAACTCGACCCGTTGCAACGGCTGCTCACGCTTGGCCAGGCCCGCCTTGACCTGGGCGGCGAATGGTGAAGTGGCCGCCAGTTCGCTGATGTTTTTCAGCACGATCGACCCGTTGATGCGTGAACTGTTGCTGATGATCTTGCCGTCGCCTTCGACGATCAGCATTTCGGCGCTCAGGTCAGCTTCCTTCCGCGCCACCAGGTCGTTGAAGAAGCCCAGGGTCACGTCGATGGTGGACACGCCGTAAGGCGCGCCGTTTTTCTGAATGGCCATGGCGCAGTTGGTGCGCGGTTCGGCGCTGGCGTCGTCTTTGTACGCCGCAGCCCAGGCACATTTCCCAGGAGGGGTGGCCATGCCGCCCTTGTGCCAGGGTTGTTCGTAATAGTTGGGGGCGGCGTCACTGTTCCAGAAGGTATTGACCACCAGTTTGCCGGACGCGTCGCGGTGCCAGAACGTGCTGAATTTGCTGCGCCCCTCGGCCCGCTGGTTGGGCAACGGCCAGATCCCACCGCCGAAGACTTTCAACTCGCCGTACTGGTCCACCAGCCCCGGCAATACTTTGTCGATGGCATCGCTGTCGAGCAACGGGATGGTCTGGGTGATGCTGCGTTGCTGGGCCTGGACTTTGTTCAGTTCACCCTGGATCTGCTCGGCAACCTCGGCGATGCGGTTCAGGACCACTTGTTCTTCAGTCTGGCGCAGCTTGGGGGCGACCAGGTAACTGATGCCCACCACGGTCAGGATGGACAGCACCAAGATGAATAGAACCAGGAACAGCGTGTAGCGAGCCTGAATCGTTCGGAATGCGGGCATGGGGGGTCCTTGCACGGAGGCGTCTTTCAAGAGCAATTGGGATGATCGTACCAATTTGTATCGACTCGTTCGTGCGAAGCTTGAATGCCGTGTATCGGCGGCGTTGGCGCCCGTGGGGGAAATGATCGCCCGTAGGCGAACAGTCGGGTTGGCCTGTACCATGGGCCGTCCGCGCGCTGCCCGTCATCGCTTGAACCAGCGTCACCCCGGCGGGCTCGGGCTACAGAACGGAAACATTCAGGAAATTGGCAATGACTCATTCACAACGCTTGAAATACTCGATTCTGATCGTCCTCGTGGTCCTCGCGATCATGCTGGGCCTGTCCTGGATGCAGGGCAAGGGCATGATCAGCGAGCAGCTGTTCCAATACATCGCCATTGCAGTGGCGGTCATCGTGGTAGTGATCAACGGCGTGATGCGGCGCAAGGTCAAGTCCTGAGCACCGGCGTCAATCCTCGGCCTCGAGTACGGCCATCGCGTTGGGATGCAGCCGGTAGCTTTTATCGGGGTTGAGGGTCACGACGCCCTCGCTGCACAGGCGCTTCAACACCTCGCGCACGCTGAGAAAGGACAACGGAATGTCCAGTCCCAATAACTGGCTGTGCACGCCACGTACACCCAGGCAACGGTTTTCGTGAGCGGCCTTGAGCAGCGCGTCGATGACTTTGAGGCGAATCAGGCTGGTCCTGAGCCCGAAGCTCTTGAGCAGGCGCCTGATGTGATCATTGCCACCGCGCTCTGGCAGCCTGTCGAATTCACGGTGGGTGGCGTTCAGCGAGATGCCGGTCGGCCTTGGCTTGCCCTCCATGGGCAGTTGCGCGTTACGCATGCAGAAACTCCTTACCAGCCTGATCAGAAAAGGTCACGAATACTCTCCTGTTATAGGACGAACGAGGACGCGCAATCATGAGGGCCGTGATGTGAAAAAAATGCCCGTGCTTCGTCAAACCCCCGTGTTCAAGCGGTGCCAGGCTATTAATTTTTTTTCATCCGGTTCGTTTTCAAGGGAGGCACATTCCGGTCCAGCACGCGGCGTGTGATGTCCCAGGCGGCCGAGTGCTTGTCTATCGGCGCAGCGGTAGCCGTCCTGGTTTCTGAAGTTTTCATCAGGAGTGAACGTGAGAATGTCCGGGCAGTTATCGAGGGTTGGCCTTGCAGGCGCTTTTCTGGGGATCGCGCTCGGGCTCAGCCCCGTGGTCAATGCGCAGGACGATGGGACACAGGCCAGTGCCGAGATCCGGCGCACCCGTTTCGGCGTGCCGCATATCCGGGCTCAGGACGAACGAGGGCTGGGTTATGGCATCGGTTATGCCTACGCCCAGGACAATCTGTGCCTGCTGGCCAATGAGATCGTCACGGTCAATGCCCAGCGCTCGCGTTATTTCGGGCCCGAGCAGGTGACCGTCGAACAGCGGCAGAACCGCGTCAGCGATCTGTTTTTCAGCTGGCTCAACACGCCGCAAGCGGTTTCCGGGTTCTGGCAGGCCCAGACGCCTCAAGTGCAGCAACTGGTCGAGGGGTATGTGGCGGGCTACAACCGTGTGTTGGCCGAGCGCAAGGCCAAGGGCTTGCCCGAGCAGTGCGCCAGCGAGTGGGTACGGCCGATCACCGCACTGGACCTGGTCAAGTTGACCCGTCGGTTGTTGGTGGAAGGTGGCGTCGGCCAGTTCGCCGAAGCCCTGGCTGGCGCGCAGCCGCCCCAGGCGACGGCACTCGCCGCTGCCCCGGCCGCCCATTTCGCCGCCGCCGCGACCCGTCAGCAGCGGTTTGCCCTGGACCGCGGCAGCAATGCGCTGGCCATCGGCAGTGAGCGTTCGTTCAACGGTCGTGGGATGTTGCTGGCGAACCCGCATTTTCCGTGGGTAGGCGGCATGCGTTTCTACCAGATGCACCTGACCATCCCCGGCAAGCTGGACGTCATGGGGGCGGCGCTGCCAGGCTTGCCGATGATCAACATCGGTTTCAGCCAGCACCTGGCCTGGACCCACACCGTCGACAGTTCAAAACATTTCACCCTGTACCGTCTGCAACTCGACCCGAAGGACCCGACTCGCTACTTGCTCGATGGCAAGTCCGTACCGATGAGCCAACAGGCGGTCACGGTGGACATCAAGCAACCCGACGGCCAGGTGCAGAGGGTTTCTCGCGTGGTCTATGGCTCTGAGTTCGGCCCGGTCGTGCAGTGGCCTGGCCGGCTGGACTGGGACAACCGATTCGCCTACAGCCTGCGGGATGCGAACCTGGAAAACGATCGGGTACTGGCCCAGTGGTACGCCATGAACAAGGCGGTCACGCTCAAGGATCTGCAGGACGCCGTCCATGAGATCCAGGGCATTCCCTGGGTCAATACCCTGGCGGTGGACGACCAGGGACAAAGCCTCTACATGAATGTGTCGGTGGTGCCGAACGTCGATGCCGACAAATTGGCCCGGTGCAGCGATCCCAGGGCCGGGTTGCAACTGATCGTGCTGGATGGCGCGCGCAGTGAATGTGCCTGGGACAACGATTCCAAGGCGGCGCAGAAGGGCATCTATGCCGCCGACAAGCTCCCGCAACTGCTGCGCCGCGATTATGTGCAGAACGCCAACGACTCGGCCTGGATGGTCAACCCCGCGCAGCCCTTGTCCGGTTATTCCCCGTTGATCAGCCAGCACGGCCAGCCGCTAGGCCTGCGGGCGCGTTTTGCGCTGGAACGGATGGGCCAATTGGCCAAGGGCGGGCCGGTGAAGGTCGAGGATTTGCAGCGCATGGTCATGGACGATCAGGTTTACCTGGCTGACCAGGTGATGCCGGACCTGCTAGGGGTTTGCACCGGTGATCTGGGGGCCGATGCTGCGGCAATGAGCGAGGCCTGTGCCAGCCTCAAGGCTTGGGATCGCAAGGCAGGTTTGAATAGCGGCCTGGGGTTCGTGCATTTCCAGCAGATCATGGCGCGACTGCAAGCGGTGCCCGATTCGTGGCGCGTGGCGTTCGACCCCAAGGACCCGCAACACACCCCGCGTGGCCTGGCGACCGAGCGACCGCCCGTGCTCAAGGCCGTGCGCGAAGCCATGCTGGCTTCGGTGGCGGCGGTGAAGGCTTCCGGGTTATCGAAGGACAGTCGATGGCAGGACGTCCAGGTGAGCAGCAGTGGCAGCCGACAGACACCGATCCACGGTGGTCCCGGGGAGTTGGGCATCTATAACGCGATCCAGAGCGTGCCGGGGGCGAACGGCAAGCGGGAAGTGGTCAGCGGTACCAGCTACCTGCAAGTGGTGACGTTTGACGGTAAAGGGCCGCAAGCCCAGGGGTTGCTGGCGTTCTCCATTTCCAGCGATCCCGCCTCGCCTTATTCGGCCGACCAGACCCAGGCGTTTTCGCAGAAACAGTGGAGCGCGCTGCCATTCACCGAACAGCAGATCAAGGCCGATCCGGACTATCAGGCCGTGACTATCCGTGAACGTGAAGAGGCGGGCAGGGTGGCGACGCACTAACGGCTTTTGTACTTGTACACGAAGGCGGCACATTCGGCATTTCAGTGACCGGCACACCGCCTTCGCGAGCAGGCTCGCTCCCACAGAAAGCTTTCAGTGTGTGGCCGGACGTTGCCCGATGGAATTGAGGACCGGGTTGCCGTCCTTGTTCCGGGTCAGGTAGACCGGCAGGACTTTCGGCAACGAAGCCACGAGGTTCTGCACTTCGCGGACGTTGTAGACGCCGCCGACTCGCAAGTCGCCAGTGCTGTTGTCAGCCAGCATCACGGGACGGTCGAGGTAGCGGTTGATCAGTGGCAGTGCGTCGCTGAGGGCGAGGTTGTCCAGCACCAGTTTGCCGTTGCGCCATGCCAGCGAGCTGTCATTGGGGTCTGTCTCACGGACTTGGGGCTGATGGTCACCCGTCTTGTAGCTCGCTTGCATGCCCGGCGAGAGTTGCAGGCCATCGTGGGTGAATGCCTGGTTGCTGGTGACCCTGACCGAACCTTCAACCAGGGTGACCCGTACCTGGTCTTGATACATCCACACGTTGAAACGCGTACCGGTCACACGCACCTGACCCTGGCCGGCACGCACGACAAACGGATGCTGTTTGTCATGACTGACATCAAAAAACGCCTCGCCCTTTTCCAGGGTAACCCGGCGCTCGTTCTTGTAGTTGGCGAAGGTCAGTTCGCTGCCCAGGTTGAGTTCTACCTGGCTGCCGTCACTCAAGATGACATGGCGCATGCTCGTGCCGGCTTCGAATCGTTGGTAGGAATTGGCAATCCAGCCCAGGTTCCACCCGGTGTAGGCGGCCAGGGGCAGGCCCATGACAAATACCGCGGCGGCGACGGCCAGCCGGCTCCAGCGCGACCGTGGCCTGGTCGCTGGAGTAGCGGGCGCTGGCTCGACGCGCGGCAGATGATCGGCAACCTCCCAGATATCCCGCATGGCTTCGTATTCGAACGCATGCAGGGGATCGGCATCGTGCCACTGCTTGAACGCCTGCCGTTCGGCATCGGTGCAGTCGTCGGCATGCAGACGCATGCACCAATGGGCAGCGGCATCGGTAATGGCGTCGTATTCGGCTTCCGAGAGGGTATGTTCGGTCATTGATTCATCCTGGTTTGCAGCATTCTAACCTTCGGCATGAGCTGCCGAGAACTGCCATCATGGCGTTTGCGCATCAATGAGCCTGTTTTTTTGCTCAACCACCTGCCATGGCCTAGCGTTGCATACCTCGCGTGAAAAAAAGATCAACACGCCCTTTGTGCGGATCACCACACGGCCAGTTACCGGGAGGGACTCGCGTCGAGTTGCCGCCCTAATTCACAAATCAATAGCGTGATCGAGTCGGCGTTGCGAAGTATGACGTCGATGCGCTTGTCCGGCAAAATCGGATCCAGAAAATCGTCGCGAGCGTGCTCCATGGTTTTGGCGCCGGTTATCTTCAAGATCTCCTGGGTTGTCTCCTTGTATAACGGCAGCAACTCCACCTTCTTGTAAGTGTTGTCGGTGCTGTCCCATTGTGTGAACAGTTTTGATTTTGGAGTGGTCGACGAAAGCCCATTGGCTTGCAGGTCCTTTTGCTTGTCGTAGTGCACTTGCCCCAGATAAGTCGCCGTTGAGATCAGGTCGAGGAAGGGCAGTGCCGCGTCCAGATAGATGATGTCGAGGGTATTGAACAACTGATGGGAAACTTCATGGATGAAGGTCGCACCCTGGGCATGGGCATCGACATTAAAGGTATCGGGCACGGCGGTCTTGTACCAATCCAGTCCCATGTCGAAGAAAAACTGCGTGATGTAGATTCTTCCAACGGCGGCCGGTTCGAGCACGAATGCAGTCGCTCTGTCCTCCAGGTGTTTGAGGTGGCCGACAACGATGCGGTTCGCATTTTGCAATTCCCAGGACGGGTCGGCCAATGCCTGGCATATCGGTGAGATCGCAGTCTCTATTTTGCTCAGAAGACGGGCATCGACGTGGCTGACACCAAAAAACGATTTAAGGTACCTGTCCAGTCGAGAGCCCGGAAGAACCTGTCGCTTGAGTTGATGGAGGTTGTGAAGGGCATTGAACGAGTAGAACCGCGCGGTCTCCAGTGCCTGCACGATTGCATTGGCTCGATGGGGATATTTGCGGCGTATCTCAGCCATGCCTCGCGCTTCAATATTCAATGACCCCTTGGCTTTGAAGTCGCTATAGGTGATGGCCATCTTCGACCCGGCCTTGCCAAAGCGGATGGTCTGGCGTTGGGGGGCGATTACCCATGTCCGGCCATCAGGGGACTTCTTCAATAACGGCCCCTCGCCGTGTTCATGGATGATTCGCCAGGCTGGGCCGGCTTTTGCCACTTGAAAGACTTTGCCGGCCAGGGGGATATAGAACTTGCTGGTTTCCACGGCCTTGTAGGTGCCGTCCGCCAGGTTTTCTTGCAGGGTCGACAGGCTGACGCCCATGGCCTCGAAGACGCCCAGGTCGGTACGCAGTTGGCCGGTGCAAGCGATGTCCTTCCAGTTGAGCGCCGACGGGGCACTAGGCAATGCCGGTTCAACGGGGTCGAGCAGGCCGAATGTATCGTCGCGATTGAGCATGCCCAGCGACACCATCTCGGCGGCGCCGGCAATGAAGTTGTGCACGCCGGTTTTCCAGTCATCCGCTTGCAGGGCCTCGGAAGACGCCTTGAAGTCCTGGTAGCTTTCCCACAGCGTCTCTATGAACGTCAGTTTGCCCGGTAGCTGTCTTCCCACTAACCGGATGCCCGAACTGAACAGGTGCAGGACGGTGCTCCAATCGAATGGGCGCTTGTCCTGTGCCTGCGAGTCCAACAGCTCCGCTAGCAACCTGGTGTTGTCGTCGAACAGCGTGTCGAACAGGTTCGTACGAATAGGGGTGGAGCCCAGGGTGATTTCCGAAAGATGCCCGAGTGTCGAGGCGAACAGGTTCTTGAAGATGGCTTGCTGGCCCCCGGGAAGCCGGCGAATCAGCAGATCCTGAAGCGCACCGGGCGTGTTGAATGCCGCGACCACGCTCGCTTCGTCCTTGAACTCGGTGAAGCAATGGCCTGAGTGATAAGGGGCATATAGCACCAGCGGGCTGGTTGCCGGGGCGTTCGAACTCACCAGGTAAAGCCCGAGGGCCTTGACCGCCGCAGCACCGCTGGTCTTGATCAGCTCCACTGGGCGAAACAGCGCGCTGGCGCCTTCAACCGCGCTGCGCGCGATGGCGTCCGGCATGTCCAGTACCTGGCGAATCAGGTCGAACGCCTGGCTGGAGAGATGTTGCTGCAGATGCCGGGCGTGAGCGTGTTGCAGCAGTTGCCAGGGCAGTTGTTGGCGGAACCGCCGTCGCCTTTGCAAGACCTGCGTGGTGGAGCCTGAAAGCTTGTCCACCACCTGCGTTCTATAGGTGGTGACAATATCCAATGACGATAATAGTTGCCTGACCGCCGTCTCGTTCAACCCCTCCGGCAGTGCGCGCGTGGAGGTTGACGAAACCTTGAATCCATTTCGGGTCACCTCGATATGATTCAAGGCAAAGTCGGTCAAGGCGCTGGCCGGCCCCACGACCGCAAGGTTGGGTGTGATCTGGAGGGTGTCGGGGTCGAGGTTTTTCCCGGGGAAGCGTGCGTCCAGTAACGCTTTGAGCTTGTTATGCACGTAGGTGCGTAGTGGCTCGATACCGTCCAGGTAGTCCTTGGCATCGGCGTCGACCACGCTGTTCTTGTATTGCTCGAGCAATTCGATATGCAGCCGTTGATCCTCCAGGGTCGCCGTGCCGAGCCAAGCGGGGAGTTTCTGTTGTCGCCTGTTGGCTTGGGCGATGGCCACGGCGCGCTTCAGGTTGGTGGGCGCGCCTTGGTTCTGCAAGGCGTCGACACTGTTTCGCAACGCAGTCCCGCTCAGTGTCCAATGCCCGGCTTTCAATGTGCTCAAGTAGCTGTGCTCGTCCTTGAACCGTTGGATGAACGAATTCATTCGATCCACCAGCACATTGTCCTCCAGCAGCTCATACGCCTGGAGTTGATAGCGGCCATGGGGCTTACGCTGGGCGGGCGCCAGGTTCGAGAGCCAGGTAAAACGCTTTCGAGTGTCAAGCAGGCTTTTGTTCAGTTGCGCCGTGGCCAGGTCGACGCTCGCGAACGCCTGTAGACCGCCGGTGGGGGACCACAGGATGGCCATGCCGGAATAGGGGGTGTCCAGGCCGCCGCGCTCGGTCAGCAGGAAACAATTGGGCAGGGGCAGGGACGCGGTGTTGCCTTCGGCGCGGTAGGCCAGCGTCAGGGAGTAGACATCCGGTCGAAAGCCTTTGATGCTCTGGCGCTGCGTGCGGTCCGGGTAGTCTGCATCGTAGGCGAAAACGTTCCTGATCAAGTCATGTGTGGCGGCTGGCAGCGTTCCGTCAAGCTCCCTGAGCTCGGCCTCGGCACGCAGGCCCAGTGAAAAAACGTTGGTCAGTGCCGGCAGCAGGTTGTTCAGTCCACTGTGCAGCGAAGGGGTGTTGGTGGATGGCAGGTTGATGAATCGGGTGTGGAACGTGTCTTCGACGTCGGTGTAGCTCCTGATCTTCCTCTCCAACTGGTCGGCCCTGAAGTTGGACGGTCGCAGGTTGCCATAAAACGCCGGTCGCGTGCCCCAATGCCCATCGGTTTTCTGATCCAGCAGGCTTTTGTTGATCAAGGTGCGTATGTCCAGCGCCTTGTCGAGGAGCGAATGGAGGTTGACGTCGCCCTGGCGGGACATTTCCAGCGCGTAGTGAAGATTGTCCAACTGCTTGGCAATGATCCTGTCAGCCAGGGATTCGGCCACCGGCAAGTTCAACGATTCGCCCGACACGTGTGGTTGGTCGAAGCGCAGGAAACGGTTGCGTTCCTCCAGGCTCAAGAGGTTGTAGAGGGCTTGCCCGGGCTTGGCGCTGGCGCGGGTATCGAGCAGCGCATCCTTGAAACCCAGGTAGTTGGCGACTTTCTGCAGGCCGTGGCTGGGGGTGTAGAGGTAATGATCCTTGCCGCTGATCATCAACGAGCCCGCCAGTTCGACGAAACGCGGCGCATATTCCCAGAGGCGAATCGCTTCGATGAACAGCAGTGGCTCGTCCCGGCGCGAAGGCCTGAACAGTCGAAGCAGCTCCTGGCCTTGGGCTTCGGTCAGTTGTCCTTTTTCGCGCTCGATCAGGATCGCTGCCCCCAGTGCGTCGCGAATGACGCGGGCAAGAAGCTGGCGGCGCGATAGGTGGAAGGGGCTGTTCGCCTCCCAGTAGGCGTTGATGCATTGGCTGAGTAGGGGGATCAGGTTCCTGGCCGTGGCCTTGATGATCCCTTCCCATTGCTGCGCTGTGTGCGCACTCGTGCCGGGGTGAGTCAGGTCGACGTCATGCCCGACAGGCCAGCCCTGATTGTGGAAGTAAACCAGCACGGCGTCGCTCAGCGGAATGCTTTCAGTGACCGGGATTGCAAGGGGGGCGCCCAGCGGGACGCCCTTGCGCAGGGCTACACGGACCTGTCGTTGATCGAAGTCGGGCAGTCGCTCGCTCAGGGTCTGGTCCAGCATCGAGGTGAGTGTGGGCAGTTTGATCAGCTCATTCACCATGGCCAGGGCGTTGAGGCGCTGGGCGTATTCGATGGACGCTATCTGCGCCTTGAAAACGTCTTCGTTGATGAGCTGGCGGGTTTGGGTGATGTCGGTGGTGCTGTTCAGTTCGCTGCGCTGGGCAATCGACAGGTAGCGAAACAGTTCGTCGCGCCCCGCGGTGTCCTGCAGCATCTCATCGATCTTGTTTTCGAGGGCCTGTGGGTCGTTGAATTTGCTGAGTCCCTTGTCCGGTGTGTAAAGGAACGCGGGCTTGAGGACGGTTGCGTCGCTATCGGCCAGGGCTTTGAGGACAAAGCAGCCGGCCAATGGGATCGGCGCCTTGTTCTCGGCTTGGAGCAACACCGTTTCGGCGGACATCGGTGGCGTTTGCGCTGCACGTTGGGCATGGCTGGGCAGGGCGACGTGATGTAGCCAGTCGAGGTCGGCCTGGGTCAGCCCATGGGGCGCGGTCAAGTCGTCCAGGCGAGTGGCGTTCAAGACCTCGGGGAATCGCAGTGGCGTGGTTTCTGTGGGCATCGTTGCTTCTCGATCAAGGCGCCGCAAGGCGGCGCGAATGGGGCGCAAGCGGCCAGACTAGGCAACGATGGATGGGCAAGGGTGGTACATAGTTACTGCACGCCGGGCTTCTTTGATCTGCGGTGGGGAAGGATTGACAGTGCGCGCCTGAAACAGTGTTTAATCACCGGGCGGGTCCTTTACGCTGTTGCTACCTCCAACAATCATTCCGGAGCTTCAGATGTCTGCGCCATCCGATCATGCCGCTTCTTGCACCCTGTCCTTCGATGCTCTGGTGAGCTTGCTGGAGAAGATTTTCCTGCGTCATGGCACTTCGAGCGAAGTCGCCCGGTGCCTGGCTGAAAACTGCGCGGGGGCCGAGCGCGACGGAGCCCATAGCCATGGGGTGTTTCGCCTTCCCGGTTATGTCTCGACATTGAACAGCGGCTGGGTCAACGGCAAGGCCGTGCCAGTGGTCGAAGACGTGGCGTCAGGGTTCGTCGCGGTGGACGCCGGTAACGGCTTTGCCCAGCCAGCCCTGGCGGCGGCGCGTCCATTGCTGGTGGAAAAGGCCCGCAGCGCCGGGATCGCGGTCCTGGCCATTCGCAACTCCCATCACTTCGCGGCGCTCTGGCCGGATGTCGAGCCGTTTGCCTATGAGGGCCTGGTGGCGTTGAGCGTGGTCAACAGCATGACGTGCGTGGTGCCCCATGGCGCGGACCGTCCGTTGTTCGGCACCAACCCCATTGCCTTCGCCGCGCCACGGGCCGACGGTGAGCCGATTGTCTTCGACCTGGCCACCAGCGCCATCGCCCACGGCGATGTGCAGATTGCCGCGCGCAAGGGGGAGTTGTTGCCGCCGGGCATGGGCGTGGACAGCCTCGGCCAACCGACCCGCGACCCCAAGGCGATTCTAGAAGGCGGCGCGCTCCTGCCGTTTGGCGGACACAAGGGCTCGGCGCTGTCGATGATGGTCGAGTTACTGGCAGCGGCCCTGACCGGGGGTAACTTTTCCTTCGAGTTCGACTGGAGCAATCATCCGGGAGCCAAGACGCCGTGGACCGGCCAGCTGTTGATCGTGATCGACCCCAGCAAGGCCGCCGGACAAGACTTCGCCGAGCGCAGCCGGGAACTGGTCAGACAGATGCATGGCGTCGGGCTGCGACGGTTGCCGGGCGACCGTCGTCATCGCGAGCGCAGCAAGGCCAACGAGCAGGGGATTACCTTGGACGAGCAAACGGTGGCGCATCTGCGGGAACTGGCGGGCATCTGACCTGCTTGCGGTGGCAGCCAGCGTGGTTGCCGCCGGCCTTGCGCCTGGCCCTATTACCTTGCCGTGACACGCTGCGCCAAGCCTTTTACTATGACGGCTTCTTTTCTCTGGAATCGCCTGGATGAGTAAGCCCGGCCAAACGGTGCTGGTTGCGCTGCGCAAGATGATCGCCTCGGGCGAGCTGGCCGCGGGCGAGCGCTTGATGGAAATCCCCACGGCCGAGTTGTTCGGTGTTTCGCGCATGCCGGTGCGCATGGCGTTCCGCACCCTGGAGCAGGAAGGGCTGCTGGTGCGCTTTGGCGGGCGAGGTTTCCAGGTGCGCTCGGTCAGTGCCGAGCAAATCGCCGGTGCCGTGGAGGTGCGTGGTGTGCTGGAGGGCTTGGCGGCACGGCAGACGGCCGAGCATGGTTTGTCCGAGGAGGCCCGCGCGACGCTCGAGCAATGCCTGGCGCAGGGCGATGAGCTGTTCGCCAAGGGTTATGTCACCGAGGATGACTTGGAGGTCTATCACGACCTCAATATGCGCTTTCATCAGGTGATCGTCGAAGGCAGCCACAACCCGGCGATCGCCGACGCCCTGGCTCGCAACGATCACCTGCCATTCGCGTCAGTCACCGCCCTGGCGGTGGATCGCCAGAACATGGCCGGCGAATTTCGCCGCTTCAACTATGCCCACATGCAACACCATTCCGTGTTCGACGCACTGATCAATCGCCAGAGTGGCCGTGCCGAGGCGATCATGCGCGAGCATGCCAACGCGACCCTGCGCTACGCCGAAGTGTTCGGCTCGACGCCGGCTGACGAGCGGATGACGGTGATCCTGCGCTCGGAGTAACCCCGCGGCTGCTGTATTGTGCCGCCGCCTTCGCGAGCAGGCTCGCTCCCACAGGGTTCAGCGGTGTTACACAAAGGCTGCGCACGCCCCATCCCACTGTGGGAGCGACCCTGCTCGCGAAAGCGGTGGGGCAGTCACCCCCGATACCGCTTCATGAGCAAGCTCACAGCGTTTCCACGTTAGAGGTCGAGTACCAGCAGGGGGGTCTTCGACCTGGAGCAACACGGGGTGAACTGGTCGTTGCAGGCCTGTTCCACCTCGGTCAGAAACATGTCCCGATGCTCCGGCACACCTTCCAGTACCCGGGTCAGGCAGGTGCCGCACACGCCTTGTTCGCAGGAGATCGGGATCTCGATGCCATGGCTTTCCAGCACCTGCACCACGCTGCGGTCAGCCGGCACGTCGAACACCTGCCCGCTGCGGGCGAGCTTGACCGAAAAGCTGCCATCGGCGCGGGTGTCGATGGGGGCGGCGGCGAAGTATTCGCGGTGCAGGCAGTCTTCCTGCCAACCCTGGCCCTTGGCGGTGTCGAGGACGTGCTGCATGAACCCCCCGGGGCCGCACACATAGAGGTGCAAATCGTGACCGGGGGCGGCCAACACCTTGGCGGCGTCCAGCAGGGTTTCAGGTTCTTCATCGAAGTGCAGGAACACCTGGTCGGCGTAAGGGGCCTGGCGCAACCGTTCGACAAAGGCGGCACGGTCCCGGGAGCGGGCGCAGTAATGCAGCTCGAACGCGGCACCGCTCTGGGCCAGGTGCTCGGCCATGCACAGGATCGGCGTAATGCCGATGCCTCCGGCGAACAGCAGGCTACGTCGGGCGTGTGGGGCCAGTGAGAACAGGTTGCGCGGTTCGCTGATGTGCAGGCGCATGCCGGGCAGGATCTGTTCGTGCAAGCCGCGCGAACCACCGCGGGACGCCGGATCCTTGAGCACGCCGATCAGGTAGCGATGGCGCTCTTCGGGGTGGTTGCACAACGAGTATTGGCGGATCAAGCCGCCGGGCAGGTGCACATCGATATGGGCGCCGGCGGTGAAAGCGGGCAACGGCTGTCCATCGACCCGGGCCAATTCATAGCTGCAGATGTCCAGCGCTTCGTTGTGCCGCGCCGTGACCTGGACTTCGATCATGACCGTTGCTCCGCGGCTTGTGGCTGATGGGTGCTGGCAATCAATCCCGCCTGCGATTCGCGCTCACGGGCGATCCAGCGCTCCAGCACCCGCCGGGACTGTACGCCGCCGGCATCGATGTTGAGCTTGAGCAAGTTGCGCTGCGGATGGTCCAGCAGGTTGCGCTGTTGGCGTTCGAGCATTTCCAGGTCTTCGCTGAAAATCTTGCCTTGGCCTTCGCGAATAGACGCAGTGAGGGCTTCATCCTGTGGTTGGAAGTGCCGGGCCATGCCCCAGAAGTACCAGATCGAGGTCTCGGTTTCTGGCGTGATGAAGTCCACCACGATGCTCGACGCCTTGAAGTGCGGCGCGGCGTGATAACCGCCATTGCCGGCATGGGCCACGCCGACTTCGATCAGCACATGGCTGGGCGGAGTGAAACGGCAGATCTGCCAGCGATCCACCGGCACGTCGTCGGCCAGGTTGTTGCCGCGCAGGGCCATGCGCCAGAAAGGCGGGGCCATGATGTTTTCCATATGCCGGGCGGTGATCACTTCATCACCTTCGACCGTGGTCACCGGCGGCGCCTCGTCGATTTCCTTCTGGCCGATGCTGGAGGCGTGGACGTAGGTTTCGTGGGTCAGGTCCATCAGGTTGTCGATCATCAGGCGATAATCGCAATGGATATGAAACAGGCCGCCACCGTAGGCCCATTCATCGCTTTCGGCCCATTCCAGATGATGGATCTGTGCCGAATCGGCCAGCGCCGGGTCACCGGGCCAGACCCAGATGAAGCCATACCGCTCCTGCACCGCAAAGGTCTTGTTGCACGGGAATCCCCGTACCCGTTGCCCCGGCATCTCGACGGTCTTGCCATCACCGCCCATCACCAAGCCGTGGTAGCCACACACCAGGTTGCCGTTTTCGACGTAGCCCAAGGAAAGCGGGGCGCCACGGTGGGGGCAGAAATCTTCCACGGCCGCGACTTTGCCTTCCTGCCCACGGTAAAAAACCATCTTTTCACCACAAATCTGCCGGCCCAAGGGCTTGTCGGCGATTTCATCGGGGGTGCAGGCAACGTACCAGGCATTTTTGGGGTACATGACGGATCTCCAGGCGGATGTTGTTTTTATCTATGGATCCATTAACGCTCTTAACTAATTTGCCTGTCAACGATTTTGCAGGATAAAAAGGACAATTGGCTGATGTAGTGGATCCATTGGTGGGCCGTCGGGTGATCGCTCCGGAACCGACAGGCCACCGGACCCAGGGCTTCAATGAATGGCGGCAGGTGCGCTATGGTGGGTAGAAGAGGTATTCCTAGACCTGCTGGACCGGGTGCTTGATTGTCTAGCCGGCATGCTGTCGCACAACACGGAGTGATCCATGAAGACCAAAGCATTACTCACTGAGCAGGACGTTGCCCAATTGCTGGTGGCGGCCAAGGAGCTGGCTCACCAGCGTCAATGGGCGGTGTCGGTGTGTGTGGTGGACGACGGTGGCCATCCCCTCGGGCTCTTGCGCCTGGACGATGCCTCGCCGTTATCGGCTTATATCGCGACGGAAAAAGCCCGCACGGCCGCCATGGGCCGGCGCGACAGCAAGGCTTTCGAAGACATGATCAATGGTGGGCGTTACGCGTTTCTCAGCGCTCCGCACCTGCAGGGCATGCTTGAAGGTGGGGTGACGATCCGTCATGACGGTCAATGCATCGGCGCCATTGGCGTGTCCGGGGTCAGGGCCGAGCAGGATGCGGAATTGGCGCGGCTGGCAATGGAGGCGGTGCTGCCTATAACCCCGCAAGCCTGACGCTGAGGACGAGGTTGATAACCTGTGGGAGCGAGCAAGCCCGCTCCCACCGGGAATTGCACAAATCTTCCAGACGTCATCCCTACGAGCGGTTAATCTGCTTCGGTCGGGTACACAAAACGAGGCGGCTCATGACGGTGCGCAACTGGATCGATCTCAAGCAGGACGCCACGTCCGGTATCGAGACCGTGCGCGCGCATTTCGAGGGACATGCCTATGATCCCCACTGGCATGACGCCTATCTGGTGGGTGTGACCGAGCAAGGCGTGCAGCAATTTCATTGTCGTCGCCAGCAGCACAACAGCACGCCGGGCAAGGTGTTCCTGCTTGAGCCCGGCGAACTGCACGACGGCAATGCGCCCCATGACCACGGGTTCACCTACCGCACGTTGTACCTGGAACCCCAATGGCTGGAGCGCGAGTTGCGTTCCTTGTTCGACGTGGCGCCGGACAATGCCCAATTGGGATTCGCCGCGACCCTGAGCGACGATGCATGGCTGGCGAACGCCACGGCGTTAGCCTTCCAGAGCCTGCACGAGCAGGAAATCCGCATCGTGCGCCAGACGGCCCTCGATACCCTGTTGGCCAACCTGACCCAGCACCTGCACTGGCGCGTGCGGATCAGCCCCGACCCACGCCTGCCATTGGTCGCGCAACAGGCTCGCGATTTCTTGCACAGTCATCTGAGCGAAGACATCGGGCTGGATGACCTGGCGCGGGTTACCGGGGTGGATCGTTTTCGCCTGACCCGCGCCTTCAAGGCCGCCTTCGGCTTGGCGCCCCATGCTTATCTGATCCAGTTGCGCCTGGCCCGTGCCCGGCGCTTGCTGGCCGGCGGAGAGAGCGCCGTGGCAGTCGCGGCCATGCTCGGTTTTGCCGACCAAAGCCATTTGGGCCGCTGGTTCCAGCGCGCCTATCGCCTGAGCCCGGCGGACTACCGTAAGCGCTGCTCAATTATTCCAGACTGAGCAGGCCTTCGTGGGGATGATCCAGTGACGATCATTCAACGAGACGTTGCTCCATGGACCAGTTACTGCCGTTTGCCTTGTTCGCCTTTGTCGCCTCCATCACCCCGGGCCCGACCAATATCCTGGTGTTGAGCCATAGCTCGCGCTTCGGTCTGGCGACTACCGTGCCGATCATTTTTGGCGCCTGCACGGCGGCGGCGTTGCTGGTGTTGCTGGTGGGAACCGGGTTGGGGGATGTGCTTGCCCGGCATACCACGATTCAAACGCTGCTTTCATGGGCTGGTATCGCCTGGTTGAGCTGGATGGCCTGGCAGATTTTCCGCGCTCCGGCCGAGGCCATTGACCCGCACCGGCCTGTCGAGGGCCCAAGACTGGGGTTGGCGGGTGCGGCCGGCTTACAACTGGTGAACCCCAAGACCTGGATGATGGCGCTGGCGGTGGTCAGCGTCTTTGCCGGCGCCGAGGCCGACCGCACCGTGCGCGTGCTTTGGCTGTCGTTGGCGTTCTTCACGATATCGATCCCATGCATGACGGTCTGGGCCTGCCTGGGCCGCGGCGCCGCCAGGTTCTGCCGTTCCGCCGTGGCGATGGGGAGGTTCAACCGGACCATGGCGTTGTTGTTGCTGGTGTCAGCGTGGTTGACGTTGGTGGTGTAGACGGTTGCTTTGACCCGCAACCCCTTGCAATGGTTGGACAGTTCCAAGGGACGGCCATTTCTTGGAGCATCGGGTTCGCGCCGGTTGAGCGTACGTTACCGGTCGAGTCTGCAACTGCCCCCAAGGATGGAGGTCCATCATGTCTACCCTCGATACCCATGTCGAGTTCATCCAGGCCAGGCTGCCCGCCTGGCTGAAACAGGCCACAAGGCCCCAGAAGGCACGCTTCAAGGTGCTCACCCGGCAACTGCAGCGCGACAGCGACGCACTGAACGCGTTGCTCACCGACTTGCCATCGCCCTATGCCTTTACCCTCGATCTGCTCAAGATGCAGCCGCAGGTTCAAGGCTGGAGCCGGGTGAATGGCGGCGGCAGCGTCGTCGATGCCATACGCCGGGCGCGGGTCAGGCGAGGGCCTTTTGTGACCGATCCCGCGCTGTCGGTGATCGAAGCGGCCCTGGGCAACTACCCTCCCGCCGACGCCGTTGTCGGGGGGGATTTCGATAAGAAGGGCGAGCTGTTCATCCAGGGCAGGGCGGGAGAGTTCAACCAGGGGGACACCCCAACGAGCCGTGCGCCACTGGACATGACCCCGGCCAGTTTCGCCAGCCTCTGCCGACAGGTGGACGTCGGTGGGGCGTACCGACAGAAGCTCGAACAGCGGCTACCCCGCATCGCCGGTGAGGTCCCGGTCGTGGCAAAAGCCTACATGACGTACGCGCGCAGCCTGTTGGTTCATGATGCCTACGAGGCCAAGCTGGCTGGACGCCTGGATAGCACCGGTGAGCGGCTGCTGGCCCATGCCGGTGTCCAGTTGGAAGCGCATCCTGTGACGCCCTTGGCCTGCGAGGTCAAGGCGCTGGAGCTGTTGTCCGCGCCGTTGTTCGGCGCTCGGGTGTACTGGGGGCTGGCGAGCGACGCCAGCGGTGTTCGTCCGATCGTCCTGCACATGCCCCACGATACCGTGGCTCCGCTCAAGCAGTTCGCAAATTTGCAGGCGCTATCGGCGGAGCTGACCGAGCGGGTCCGTAAACGCAGTTATCGCCAGGACCTGACGCAATATTTCCCGTTGCGCTTGCAAGCCAGCCTGGGGGCGGCCCTGCACGATCAGGTGGAGTGGACGATCACCGATAACCCCAATCTGTTCCAGGAAATCCATGCTCGCATCACCGGTTGGCGTGAGGGCGAGCAGGGTGAGAGCGACGATCCCCGACGCATTCGGGTCCCCGTGCCCAGGGTCGCCTGGGGCCTGAATGACGTGCGCGAGGATCATTGGCACGCCGCCTACCACGAATGGCGGGGCCATGCGCTGGGCAACGCCTCGGCATTGATGGTGTCGACCCGGGATCAGGATCGGCGGGCGCTGCTGGCGCGGCTGGAATACTGGGAGAGTCTGGTGGAGCGCTCGCTGATGCTCGCCGCGACCTTTTTTCCGTTCTGCGCGCCGATTGGCATGGGTGCGGCGGTGGTCGGCGGGGTGCGCCTGGTGTATGAAATTTTCGAAGGTATCCAGGCGTTCAACGAAGGCCATGCGCAAGAAGGGATCGAGCATATCTTCAATGTGCTGTTCGGGGTCGCCCAAGGCGCCTATCTGGGCTTTGTTGGCGCAGCCATCGAGCCGATGCCCGTGGCCGACGGCAGCGTCCGGCTGTGGAACGGCGACGTCCTCCCGTTCGAGGCGCGGCGCCTGCCACCGGTGGAGGCCGAGCAGGACGCCTGGGGCGTCTGGCGCACGCCCGACGATGCCTGGGTGCGGATCGAGGGCCGTTACTTTGAAGTACAGGGCGCGCGGGCCGAGCTGAGCCTGCGCCTGCCCTCCGGGCACAGGGGCGTCAACCCGCCGCTGGAGTGGAGCCGCTCCCGTGGCTGGCAATGGACGCATCGCAACCCGTTGCAACGTAGCAATCCGGAACTGTTGCGCACGTTTGCCGAGACGCCTGCTGAACTCGACACCCCCACGATCCTTGCTGTGCAAAGCCAGATTGGCATCAGCGAGGCCCATTTGCGCTATCTGCAAGTCGAGGGGTTACCGATGCCGGCGATATTGGTCGATGCCCTGGATGATGCCCGCAACTGGCAATGGGTGCGGCACACGATCGAGCGCCTGCGCCGTGGCGAGGCGCCCCAGGGCCTGCATTTTCGAATCGTCCAGACGCTGGCGGAATTGCCGGGTTGGCCGGAGGACATGACATTACGCTACCACGATGGCGTAAGGCTGTATCCCGTGGGCGACATGGCCGATACGCGCTTTACCCTGTTGACCCGGGCCGATCTTGCCCAAGAATCCTGGGCGGCGGGAATTTTGGACGGCCTTCGGATGGACGAACAGACCGCGTTGCTGGGACAGAACAGTCTCGGCTTGCGCCCGCTGGAGCGCAGTCGCCTGTTGGCCGGGCGATGGGCCGAGCGGTTGGAGCGCGATGCCCCGCGCCTGACCCTGGCCATGGCCCGTACAAGCGGGCTCGACCCACTGGCGGTTCCATTGAGCCGAGCGTTCCCGGGCCTGCCTGACGCCATTGCCAACGAGCTGGTGCGCGGCATCTCCGGTCATGATCGACAGCGTCTGCTTGAAGGGCGGGTGACTGGAGACCTCGGCAGGCGGGGCGCCGAAGCTCTGCGTGAATTGCGTTTGAGCCGGGCCTTGCGCGCCCTGGCCCGGGGCGAAAGCACGGTCGATCGAGACCGCATCGTGCTCCACCTGCTGGCCGAGACCCCTTCGTTACAGGGACGCTTGCACCTGCGCCTATGGTTGCGCGAGCTGCCTGAACCGATCGAGGTGGGGCAGGGTGGGCCTTTCAAAGTCATCCGCCAGGAAGGCGACAGGTACCGCCCCTTTGACGAGAACGGCGAGGAACTGGCGAGCGCCCTGGGCCTGGAAGACGCGCTGCTGAGGGCCATGCCGGACGATGCGCGCCAGGCGCTGGGCGTGAACATCTGGGAAGCGGACAGGCTTCGCAGCCAGTTGCTGGCCCATGCCCTGGAAAACCGGCAGGCCCTGCGCCCGTACCTGGCAATGCGCAACCTGGGCAGCCTCGGGTCTCGCCCGCAGTGGTTGAACGGGCACCTGGTCTATCCGCTCAGCGGTCGCGGCCGGCTGCCGCTGCCAGAGTGGAACGCCAGCCTGAACCGGCGGCTGGAACGGCTGTTTCCCGCCCACGCGGGGGACGCCCTGGCGCGACTGCGATCGGGCCTGGCTGGCGAGGCGCAACGCGATGGCATCCGCTTCAACGACCTGGTCAGCCGCCTGGAAAACGAATGGACTACCCTGGACCAAGGGTTGCGCCAGTGGGAGGAGCACGAGGGCTTTCATCATCCCGTCGAGCAGGCGCTGGACCGTGAGGCGCTGCTGGCGCAACGCCGGGGCGTCGCCCGGGTCATCCGTCGTGCCTGGCAGCGCGCACCCGATCCGGGCAGCGAGGGCAGTGAGCTGGTGGTGCGGATCGAAAACGTCAATATCGGCCGACTGCCCCCGGTCGCCGTTCGTTTGGAACACATCGAAACGATGATCCTGACCAACCTGGGGCTGGTGGAGGATCCTTCGGATTTCCTGAGGATGTTCCCTGGCCTTGATTCGCTGGACCTGCGGGACAATCATCTCACTCGTGTCCCCGCTGCCGTGGCGCAGTTGCCGGCGTTGGTGGAGCTGTCCATGAGCCGCAACCCGCTGCACCTGGACGCGAATGTGTTCACGCCGTTGCTGGGCACCGAACCCTACATCCCTCTTTGGAGCCTGGACCTCTCAGGCATAGGCAGCGTACAGGCGGGAACCCCTGCCGAGGTGACTGCTGCCATTAGTAGCCTGGCCACGCTGCCGTCCCTGCGTGAGGTCATCTGGACCGACAACCTGAGCTTCACGCCTGAACAGCTGCAGACCCTGACCACTTCGCTGCCGGATTTGCTCGCGCTGAACCTGGGGCGCTGTGGCTTGCGCCTGGACGAGGAAGGCAGCGTCTTCCTGCGAGCCGCCACGGCGCTGCGGGAACTGCGCCTGAACGAAAATAACTGCCGGGACCTGCCCGAACTGCCGGAATTGGCGAACCTGATGACGCTGGAGTTGGGTCGCAGCGGGCTCGAACGAGTGCCCCAACTGGCATTGTCGGTGCTGGCCAGGCACACCGAGGTGTCCATCTTCGACACCTTCGTCGTCGACCTCAGCGGTAATCGCATCACCAGCATCGAATCTGACCTGCTGCCGTCGCTCGCGCCCTTGGCCAATAATGATTCGCTTGGGGTGTGGCTCGATGACAACCCGCTGCCCAGCGCACAGGTCAACGCCCTTCGCCAGATCTTCCCCGAGTCTTTCCGCTACACCGTCGATGATTGGTTGTACATTTCGCCCTCGCTCCAGAGGGCACTGGAAGTCGCTCGAGATGATCCGGGATTGCGCAACTTCATCGATTGGTTTTCGACGCTCGCGCGTGACGCCGATAATGGCACGACGGCCGGATTGGCGTTCAGCGTTCGCCAGCGGGCTGCAGCTGTCTTGCAGCACTTCATAGGCTATCCGGGTGCTTTTGACCGGCTGCCGACCTTGATCGGTGACTTCGACCAGCAATTGCGGCAACTGCGCTCGCGCTTGCAAGCCCGTACCCTGGACAGGGAACAGCCCGACCTCCCCGAGCTGGAGCTGCACTTTCGCATGTTCCAGTCGGCCATGCGCGCGCGACTCTCCCGGCACGGAGCGCCGTTTGCCGGCTTCCTGGCGGATCACCATTCCAACTGGGAGTACGCGCTGATGGCGCGGTTTCCCGATCCCGTGCAATTGGAAGCGCAGATGAGCCGGGATGCGTTCATCGACTGGCTCAGCGATGCCCAGGACACCTTCAACAGCAACGATCAAACTCCGAGCGCGGGCGAGATGCTGTGGCGGCCTTACCTGGGCTTGATGTCGCCCCAGTGGGCTGAAGGGTTGTCGATCTGGGAAACCCTCGATGACGACCTGGTGAATGCCTTCAGCGGGCCGGTGAATCCCGCCCGCTGGCCCCAGGTGATGCTGGAAAACCTGGTGCATCCGGATCCGGAGCTGCCCAGCGCCCTGGAACCGGTCACGGAAGGCGAGCGAACCGTCTGGCGCCGCACAGGGCTGGAAGCTGTCGCGGACGTGGATTGGGCCGCCGGCAGGCCGGTGACCCTCACCGAAGACCAGTTGCGTCGCACCATGGCCATCTACCGCTCGGTCAAGAGCCGCGAGGTCGAAGCGCTGGTGCGCCGGGTCACCATGGGCCTGGTCAATGCCTGGTGGCCGGTGCTGCCCCTATGAATACCAGTGCCTTCAGGCCGCACTGACTGTCGATGTCGGGAAACTCCGGCGGGTTGGCCAGGCGTTCGCTGAAGGCCAACCCGGGGGCTTCGCGAGTGACCCCGTCGATGAGGAAGTCCGGGCCTGTGGCGGGGTCATTGCTGCAGGCCAGGACCGCGCCATCGGCCGTCAGCAGCTCCGGCAGTCGACGCAGGACCCGCTGGTAGTCCTTGGTCAGCAGGAAACTGCCTTTCTGGAAGGTCGGCGGGTCGATGATCACCAGGTCGTAGGGTCCGCTGTTGATCACTTTGCCCCAGGATTTGAACAGGTCGTGGCCGAGAAAACTCACCTGGCTCAGGTCGTGGCCGTTCAGGCGATGGTTGTCGCGACCACGGCTCAGGGCGGCACGGGACATGTCCAGGTTGACCACATGCCGTGCGCCGCCAGCAATTGCTGCCACTGAGAAGCCGCAGGTGTAGGCGAACAGGTTCAGCACCCGCTTGCCATGGGCGTTGGCCCGCACCCAGTCGCGACCGTAGCGCATGTCGAGGAACAGGCCGTTGTTCTGCTTCTTACCCAGGTCGATCCGGTAACGAAGGCCACCTTCGGTCAGGGTCCATTCGTCTATGGGCTCGCCCACCAGCCATTGGGTGAGGCTCTGGGGCTGGTAGCGGTGTTGCACGGCGAGTGTATGGGCGCCGCTGTTTTTCCAGGCGGGCGAGGCGGCGAGAGCGAGCAGCATGGACATCAAGTCATCCAACTGCACCGGTTCCGGTTCCTTGAACAACGAAACCAGCACAATCCCTTGCAGCCAGTCGACGGTGATGTGCTCCAGCCCCGGCCAGCAACGGCCGCGGCCATGGAACAAACGGCGGGTTTCTTCCGGCGGGGAGGCCAGGGCTGTCAGCAAATGGGTGTGCAGGTCATGTAGAACTTGAGGGGTCATCAGGCAAGGCCAGCGATTCGAAAGGCCGGCATTTTAACCTGTGGCGCGGGAGCTTGCTCCCGCTCAGTTGGGCAGCAACGGCCTGGTCAGCCACCGCGGGTAGACAGAATGCTCGCCACCTGCTGCGGCTGGCAGTTGAGATAGGCCGAGCGCTTGAGCCAACTCGGGTCCGGGTACCAGGAAAACATGAATTGCCCGCCCTTGAGCTTGTCGATCACCTGGCGCGCCACTTGCGGGCGTACGGCGGGGCAGCCCTGGCTGCGCCCGATGCGACCCTGGCGCACACTCCACAACGGGTTCACGTAGTCGGCGGCATGGATCACGATCGCTCGATCGCGGGCCAGATCATTGAAGCCCGGTTCCAGGCCGTCCATGCGCAGTGAGTAGCCATGGGCGCCCTGGTAGCTTTCCTGGGTGCGGAACAGGCCCAGGCTTGACTGATAGCTGCCCAGGCGATTGGAAAACTGCGTCGCGAAGTTCTCCCCGGATTTCTGCCCGTGGGCCACCAGGTCGCGCAATACCAGCTTCTTCTGGCGCAGGTCGAAGATCCACAGGCGCCGGGCCGTGGAAGGCTGGGAATAATCGATGACCGCCAGGTGACGGGCCTGGCTGGCGCCATTGGCGACGGCGCATTGCATGGCGCTCAAGGCACTTTTGAGCGCCAGGGGATTGAGTTCCGGCGCTGTCTGGGAGAGGCTGTGGTAAAGCGTTTGCGCCTTCGCCTTTTTTTCGGCCAGCGCCGGGCTGCAAATGACGCCGAGGCCCAGCATGACCAGGCCGAGTCGGCGCAAAAAGCCTGCTACAGGCGAGGGGTTTCCAGCGTGGTGTTCGTTTTCGGCATCCCGTCCGGTTTCGTTTGTCTGCATGATGGCGGGTCGTACCTGTCGCAAAATTCACCGTCAGCGAGACGGCCATGGATTGGAGTAAAGCAGTTGTTCAAAAAGTCCGCATGTTACCTGAGCCTTTTATTGCTCACTGCGCCATTGGTCGCTACAGCCGAAGACAGCGATCCGGCTCTCGTGCAGACCACACTGGCGCAATTGCCGGTCGCATGCCCGGACGTGGCGGTGGGTGTCGACTTTCCGACGCTGCTCGACTTGCAGGCGTTCTATCAGCAAAACGCAGGCCAGGACGTCTGGTCGGACGACGAACGACGGGGGGCGTTGCAGGTCCAGTTGCAACAATTGGCCGATGACGGCCTGGATCCGGCCCGTTATCGCCTGCCGGTCGAGGGCGCCGCCCGAGGCCCTCATTGTGCCGACATCGCCATCAGCCAGCGCTACCTGCAAGCCTTGCATGACCTGCGTTTCGGCTACCTGTCTCAAGACCGGCTGGAACCGGTATGGAAGGCCAGCCCGCAACCACAGGATCACCCGGCCGTGGTGCTGGCCATCGCCGGGCTGGGCCGGCACGACCTGGCCGATGCCTTTGAACAGGCGCGGCCGAACCTGGACCTTTACCGTAACCTGCGCGGCCTCTATGCCCGGCTACGGCAGCAGCCTCTATCCGCCTGGCAACCGGTGCCCGGTGGGTCGTTGCTGCAACCGGACAAACAGGACGCCCGTGTCCCCGCCCTGGCCCAGCGACTGTTCAACGAGGGGTATCTGAGTACGCCGCCGCAGGCGACTGACGAGCATTACAACCCCACGCTGGTTGACGCGATGAAGCGTTTCCAGGCCCGGCATTCGCTGCAGGCCGACGGCGTGGTGGGGCCGTGGACCGTCACCGAGCTGAACATCAGCCCGGCCATGCGCCGCGAGCAGTTGCGCATCAACCTGGAACGTATGCGCTGGCTGGCCCAGGACGTGGAAGCCGACAGTGTCCTGGTCAACGTAGCCGCGGCGCAGTTGACGGTTTACCAGGGCGGCGCGCCGGTCTGGCAGACCCGCACCCAGGTGGGCCGTGCGCAACGGCAGACCCCGTTGCTCAAATCCCACGTTACCCGGCTGACGCTCAACCCGGCCTGGACCATTCCCCCGACCATCATGCGCGAAGACAAACTCCCCGAAATCCGCCGCGATCCAGAGTTTCTCGCCCGCCACAACCTGAGGATCCTCGACAGTGATGGCCTGCCGTTGCTGGCGGAGGATATCGACTGGGAGCATCCGGGCAACCTCATGTTGCGCCAGGATCCAGGCCCGAAGAACCCGTTGGGTAAAATGGCGATCCGCTTTCCCAATCCGTTCTCGGTGTACCTGCATGACACACCGAGCCAGGCGTTGTTCAGCAAAGGCCCGCGGGCCTTCAGTTCAGGCTGCGTGCGGATCGAGCAAGTGATGCACTTGCGCGACCTGCTGGTGAGCCCGGCCGAACGGGCACGCACCGATACCTTGCTGGCCAGTGAATCGACCCATGAGTTCAGGCTGGCGCGGCCCGTGGCGATCCTGTTGGGTTACTGGACAGCCCAAGCGGACAGCCAGGGCGAGGCGGTGTACATCCCGGATATCTACGGGCGTGACGCGACACTGGCTGCCGCCCATGGTCGCGCGCTCTGAGCTCAGGCGCATGCCGTCGCGGGCGCATGGGTGGTTGGGTCGAGCGTTGCGAACAAGCGCTGGCCGATAATGCCGGCAGCCTGCAAATGCGAGTGCGGGTCGGCGGTTTCCGAGTCGAGCAAACGTTGGGAACTCACCACTCGGGCGCCGCAATAATCGAAAATCCCATGGTCGATCTGCGTGGTCATCGCCTCACCGTAGCCGTGGCGCTGGAAACTGTCGGCATCGGCGCCACCGACCCCCACCAAATGAACCCGCAAGTGTCGCAGCTTCTGGACAAACGGCTTGTCGAGGCTGAAGTCGAACGCCCAGCCGTTGGAAAACACCCGGTCGATCCAGCCCTTGAGCAATGCTGGCATGGACCACCAATAAATCGGATAGACCAGCACCAACGCGTCGGCACGGTCGATCCTGGCTTGTTCGGCCAGCACATCCGCCGGTGGCAAGGCCTCGCGGTGGTGCACCGCGTGGTCGGCAAAGCTGAAGCGCGGCTCGAAGCCTTCGGCGGCCAGGTCCGCGATCTCGAACGTATCGGCAGGGTTGGCCTGGGTGATGCCTTCGGCGATTTTCCCGGCCAGGCTATGGGTAAGGGAACGCGGATCGTGGTGAGCCACAACGATGAGTGCATGCATGGCGAAACTCCTTCTGGTCATGAAGTCTTGAAGACGGGTATGCTTAAGTTACGGTTAGTAAGTTACGGTTGGTAAAGTTAGCATGTCAAGCATTGAAGAAAACCGGCAGGCACCGCGACGTCGATTATCCCGGCAGGATCGACAACGGCAGTTGCTGGATGTGGCCTGGCGGCTGGTGCGGGAGGAGGGCAGTGAAGCGCTGACCCTGGCGCGGCTCGCGGAGCAGGCGGGGGTGACCAAGCCGATCGTCTATGACCACTTCGTCACCCGGCCAGGGCTGTTGGCGGCGCTTTATCAGGATTTCGATGCCCGCCAGACCGCGTTGATGGATGCGACCCTGGAGGCCAGCGATGCCACCCTGCAGAGCCGGGCGGCGGTCATCGCTTCTTCCTATGTCGAATGCGTGCTGTTGCAGGGGCGGGAGATTCCCGGCGTGATCGCGGCCCTGACCAGTTCGCCGGAGCTGGAGCGTATCAAGCGCGAATACGAGGGCATTTTCCTCGACAAGTGCCGCCTGGTGCTGGAACCCTTCGCCGGTACGAAAGGCATCACCCAGGCCGGTCTGCGGGCGATGCTGGGGGCGGCCGAAGCCCTGTCCAATGCCGCCGCCACCGGGGAAATCAGCGCTGACGAGGCGAAGGACGAACTGCTGGTCAGTATCGTTGCGATGGTGACCAGGACCGTCGACACCCCTTCAAGCTGAACCACCGCTATCGCGAGCAAGCTCGCTCCCACAGGGGAAAGGCGCTGGCCATGGATTCAGATCAAGGGGCCTTGTTCTCTACCAGGCAGTTGCCGCCATCCACCACGATGACTTCCCCCGTGAGGTAGCTCGCCTCTGAAGACGCAAGGAAAGCCACCAGTGCAGCGACCTCTTCGGGACGTCCGGCGCGGCCCATTGGCGTGTAACCGGCCGCTTTGGCTTCCTCTGTAGTGGTCGATCCTGTGGTGATCCAGCCGGGAGCGACGCTATTGACCGTGATCCCTTGCTGGGCAACTTCCAGCGCCAGGCCCATGCTCATTCCAACCATTGCGGCCTTCGCGGCGCTGTAAGCCGCCTCACCGGGGTTACTGCACCGAGTGCCGGTCGTGGAGCTGATGTTGACGATGCGCCCGTATCGGCGCGCCCGCATGCCGGGCAGAACAGCCCGTGTCAGCAGAAAAGCCGTGGTCAGATTTCGCGCCAGCGTAAGGTTCCAGGTGTGCAGATCCATGGCAGCCAAGTCGGAAAACAACTCCGGGCTGCCTTGCATGGCCATGCCCGCGTTGTTGACCAGAATATCGATCTGCCCCCAGACGGACTCTGCCCACACCACAAACTCACGCACCTGGTTTTCATCGGTAAGATCGAGGGCCCGGCCTTCGACTTCGAACCCTTCGTTGCGCAGTTCAGCGACTCGATCATCGATTCGTGCACTGCTGGCGGTGACGATCAGCCTGGCACCTGCAGTACCCAGTCTGCGCGCGATGGCCATGCCGATTCCGATCTCACTTCCAACCCCACTGATGAGGGCCACAGGGTTCTGTCCAGTTGCGTTTGGCATGGCGCCTCCAGAGGGGATAAGTGATTGCCAAGTGGCGGAGCGCTATATAAACATCTTGGTCAACGCCCGAACACTGCCGTCATCCCCAACAACCGCTTTTGCCGCCAAGCCGGTGCGCTGGTAGGGAAAAGCACCTCGTCTGGCCGGAAGCGGGCGAGACCGCAGGCCGCGGCGATGCGCTGGCGTTGCTGGCCGCGGACAAGGGCTTGCTGAAAGCTGTGTTCGCTATGGGCCAATCCCAGCATGTAACGAGTCCCCGCCTGAAAGTGTCCGCCGTTGGCTTGCCACCATCTTTCGATTGCCTGCGGGTCGGGCCAGGGCAGGTTTTCATCGGGGTCCATGGCGACATTGGGATCTTCAGGGTTGTCGTTCGGGCCCGCATCGAAATCCGGCAGGGCCTGCAATTCCAGATCGAGCAACGCCAGGTCAGCGCCGGTGATCAGGCTGAAGGCTTCACCGGCGACCCGGGCATAGGGCAGGTCGCTCATCTGCTGGATCAACCAGGGCACGCTGACCGGATCGCCCAGCAGGCCAAGGGCCTGGATGCCGATGCGCCGATCCCGGGGATCCTGTACCCACTGGCGTATCCAGGCGATGCTGGGTTCGCGCTCTTGCCAAGCCAGCAGTACGCAGAGCGCGCGGTACTGGAACTCGCCCGGTTGCTCGGCGAATGAGCGCAGAGGCTCCAAGGCCTGCTGATCGCCCATTTGGGCGGTGGCCCAATTGGCCCAGAAACGCGCGGGGGCGTCTTCATGCTGGCGGTGGGCACGTATCGCCGGGAGCAGGTCACGCCGGCGCAGTTCGCCAGCCGTGCGGGCGGCACGTGCCAGCACGCTTGAGTCGGCATCGGAAAGTCCGGCCAGCAGGGCGGGGCCGGGGTCGCGGCGATGCATGCCGCAAGCGGCCAGGCCGAGGCGACGGAATAGCGGTTCGGGGGAGGCGAGCATGCGGTCGATCCAGGGCGATACCCGTTCCCAGTCGAGCCACCCCAGGGCCATCAGGTAACCACGCTCCGTTTCCAAGGCACAGCGCAAATGCTCGCTGAGCCGCGACAGCACTTTGGCGTTGGCCGCCTCGAAAGCCAGCACTACGCTGGCGAACATCTCGCCGATGGCGTGTGGGCCAAGTTGGGCCAGCAGGGTTTCCAGGCCGCCAGGGGCTGCGATTCGCAAGCCGTCGAGGTGGGCCTCGAGGCGGTTATCGAGTTTTTCGAGGTGGTCGATATCGTAGTGCGGGGCGCGCAGGGCATAGTCGCGCAGGACGGGAAGGAAGCTGGCTTCTTCGGCGTGTTGGTCCAGAACAACGGAAGTGACTAGCATGTTGAATGTTACGCCTCCAGCGGTTACAGGAAACTTCGAATGACCTGGCGTGCCCTTGGCACGCATCACTTCATTATCGTTTGCCATAGATCATTGCGGATTAACCCAATCGTTCTGTCCGCAAAGGACCACACCCCTTCGGTGCTGCTTCGAAGCACTGTGAATTGGAGGTCTGCTTCTTCTATATCCAAGGCAATCAAAGTTTGTCCGGCGACTTTGTCCACACCAGCCAAATGTGCTGCATATATTTCATCGTTATAGGCCGCAATCCCCCAGTAGCTTCTTCCCGTATCAATCGGCTGAACAATGGACCATTGATCTGCAACGCCGATCAGTACAGTTCCATTCTTGCCAGCAATGGCATAGTGACCGTTGTCCTGCTGACAGATACTGGTAAGACTTGCGTTGGTTGGTAGATCAAGGACCGTCCAGTTTGTACCGTCGAAATGCGCAGCGTAACCATCGGAAGTTACAGCGACAATGTCGCTGCGACTGCTTCCGGCGATATCTTCAATTGTCACATCCTGATAGCCAACGCTTAACTTCGGCAGCGTTTCGAACTTGTCGCCGAACAAGCGATAGACCTGGCCGACCGATCCTGCGCAGATCACATCATCACCTAGGATACGAATTCTGCGCAGTGGCCCGATATTACCGACGGCAGCGTTTGCGTAGGCCTTTCGCGAGGCTTTGAGCTCCTCTTTTGTTGTTGGCGATTTCCAGTCGAAACGCACGACTGAGCCATTCTCTCCCAAGACGTAAGCAGCGCCGTCAGTAGCGGCATCAACCGAGAGAATAGCTTCTGCAGACAATCCGAACTCAAGCCAGACATCCTGCTTTCTAACGCCGACCCTATTCTTGGGGTTGTCATAATCGTCGCCAATGGTACAGGTAGCGATGATGATACCCGCGACCGGACTAACGCCCTCCTGAATAAAGGCCCCTTCAATAAACTCCGCATCTGATATTCCGTTCATCTTCATTAGATCCCGTGCTTGTTAATCGTCCAATACTATGGCGGGTGGCGGCTGTTTCGCTCTGGGCAGCGGATCGTTGGGTTTCACCGTCAATTCCATCTTCTGGTGACCATCCTCCAGCTGCTTTTTCAGGCACTCCTTGTTACATCCTTTGGCTCCGGGTGGAACATTGACTTTGCCAACCGCCGACTTCGCGCCTATCTCGCAACCGACGGCCAAGGTATAGGCCTTGCCTCGGTTGGCAGGATTAGCGAGCCAAGCATTTCTTTCGACGGTGTAATTGCACCCTACCTGTCCATGCTCGGTACGTAATGCATGGCTATGGCCTTCCACACAGAGACAGGGAGCCTTGTCCGATTCATAGTTCGTCGCTGCGTCGGCGGAGCCTCGGTTGACATGTGCGACGAATTCCTTGGATGGAAGCAGGTGGTGGCCTGTCATCGGTTTGCCATCCGCGCCGTTGCAACAACGGTTCGGGGTCTTCGGCATAAGCAGGCATTTACGGCTACTACAACACTTGTCGCTTTTGTCTTTGGCATCAGAGCATTGGGTCTTAATATCGTTTGCCATTGGTTGGCAAGGGTGACCAGCGGTGTCCATCGCAATTGCATCTTGATAAGGCCAAGGGCCGGTGTTGCTTGTCGATCCGTGGTTGTGGGTAGTCAGGTCCATATTTCGCACGACGTTTTCAGCTTCAAACTTCACATTCATCGACCAGGCTGTGAAATAGACCTTCCCTTTGATCTTGCCGGTGATGATCCCCTTTTTTGGCGCATTTCCAGCTTCATCCCCATAACTGGTCTTGAAATAACTCTTATCCTTGAGCATGGCCTCCTTGCCACTGATCTTCACCGTTCGCGTGCCCCTGGTGGTGTCCTTGGCCAAGCCGGTATTGGGGTAGGGAATCGGCACCCCCAGCGGGGTGGGCGGGGCTTGGGGCGGGGTAAAGCAGACGTCCGGAAAACAGGCGATCGACTTGCCGTCGGCCGCCTTGCAGGAAACCTCCATATTGTTGGCGTAGACCTCATTCGCCATCATGCAGCCCTCACAGTCTGATAACTGAGCAGTGCGACGGCGCGTTCGCCGGCATCGTTGCCGAGGTGGCAGAAGATATTCGGACCTTCGCCGTAGCCCTTGCGACTGGCGGCCAGCGCCACGGCGAGCATGGCCGGGCCGATGGCGGCACCGACTTCGCCGATGCAGTCGGCCGGGTGCCAGAGATGGAAGAACTCCTTGCGCACGCGCAGGGTCCGGCTGAGGGCCAGGGAGGCTTCCTTGAAGTAGTACTGCTCGCCGGAGATGTCGGTGAGCCGATAATCCATTTGCTCCAACCCACAGCCGGCTTCGCTCAGGGCCGCCCGTACAGCTTGAGTCAGGCCTTCGGCGCGCAGGGGGATGTCTTCGGCCTCCACGGTAGCCTTCTCCATGCCGAACCCCAGACCGATGCAGGCCAATTGCGGCTCTTCACTGGCAACGGGAGCGGCCAGGACCACGACGGCGGCGCCTTCGCCGGGGATAAATCCATTGGAGTTCTGGCTGGTGAGCAGGCGTTCGCGCTCTTCGAAAGCGGCCAGCGTCGGTCCGTTCAAGAAGGAGTCGACGCCGGCAATCAATACGTGGCGATGGCCGTCCTGGTAGATCAGCGTACGCGCATTAAGCAGGGCCACCGCAGCGCTGACCCGCCCACGGGCGATGACGTTGGAGCTGGGATGAAAGCGCAGGCCCAATTCGGCTTCGATGGCGTGCAGCAGCCCCTTATCGAGACCATCGAGGCGACAGGGGCGCTCGACTTCCGCCACCCCCAGCAGCAACGGAGTCTTTTCCGGATCGACGTTGGGGGTGCTTTGCAGCGCCTCGGCGACGGCGCGGACGGCCATCTTGATCAGCTTGGTGCGGCCGCGCCAGGGCTGTTCCAGATGTACGCTGGCGGCCATCAGCCATTCTCCACCTTGGTCGATGAAGCGGGTTTCCTGGAAATTGTCGATGGCGCAGCGGATCGCGGCGCAGCTCGCGGGTGCGCTGAGGCCGACAGCGCTGACCATGCCGGAGCCGATGATGTAAAGTGCGGTCATCCGCCGGTCTCCTCGGGCGCCTGCTTGGCTCTTACCAGAGAGGAGAGGGTCGGGTAATAATCCTTGCCCAGTTCACGGGCGCGCCACCAGCCCGTGGACATCGTGCCGACCAGCACCTGGGCGATCTCGAACATATTGCGTCGCAGCGGACGGGAGACACGCCAGGTCAGTTGCACCTGGAGCGCATCCGTATCAATCAGCAGGGTGTCGATTACCGCCTGCACGGTTTCATGGCCGCCTTTTTTCAGAAAGAAGGTCACCGGCACGTCCATTTCGGGGATGCGAAAGCTCGCGCGCTCCCGGGACGTAAGGTTGAGCAGCAGTACGTCCTCGCCGCCACGCAGGTAAGGAATCTGCTGATCGTCAGGGGCCGCCTGGAAGTAGCGATGGTCGAAATCTTGTGGCAGAAACGGAAAGCTGTCGGCCAACCAGGCTTCGTCGTACGTACCGGCAAAACGGGCGCGCTGTGGCCAGCTACGACCTATGGGACCGAGCGCCATGGGGCGGAAGTCGCCGGAGGGGCTGTCGATCGGCTTTCCCAGTTCCTCGGTATTGGGCATTGGCTTGCCCGCGATTTCAGCACTGTCGGTGCTGCCTGGAAACCAACCGCAACCACTCGGATTGTCCGGATACCCATGCAGCATGTCCGGCTTGTTGGCCATGGGATGGGCCCCTCCGTAGGCCTGGGCATAAGAGATGTCCTGCTCGGTAAAAGGCTGCGGCAAACCGGGAGAAAGACCCAATAGCCCCGGTTGCCATCGCCGGGGCCCTAGGACGGAAAAGGCTTTGCTCATCTGACCGACACGAATGCCTGCGGTCAACTGCGTCACCGGCCGGCCACCTGGCGCATAAGCCTTGCCACGCACCAGCACATCGCAGAATGGCTTGACCGGGGCGAAGTCCATTTCCAGCAGCGGGGCACTGAGGCCCGGTTCGCCGACGAAAGTATCGGCCATCAGCAGCGGCTGCTGGATATCGGCAAGGGTCGCGGCGCGCCCGTCCAGTGGCAGATCGAAAGTGCCCTTGACAACGATCACCAAAGATTCGCGACCGTCGCTCGCCATCCCCATGGTATAGGCAGCCTGTAGTTTGCTGGCGTTGAGCAGCTCCATGAATCGACTACCTGTCTAGTTGATCTGCACCGAACCGCCCTTGATACGGTTCACGCCGGATGACCGGTTCGAAAGATAGGTCCCACGGATCAGCACCTTGCCCTCACGCGTGAGGGTAATGCTCGCCTTGCCGCAACGCAGGACGATTTCCCGCTCTGCCGTGAACTCCAGGCGCTCGCCGTCCAGGTGGGCGACGGCGGGCGTTGCGGTTTGCGGCAGGCGCTGGATGCGACCGATCACCAGCGGCCGGGTCAGGTCGCCGGCTTCGAACATCAGCGCGACCTGGGCGCCGATGTCTTCACGGGAGAGCGGGGTGGTGGTGCGCGCGGCCAGGCCCGTTTCGCCGGGGCAGCCAGGGAAGGCCACCACCGGGGCGTCCGCCCCGGGCACATCCAGCAGCACGCCAATCACGACGCCATCCACGCGCGCGGGCGTGGCGGTAGAGGAAACGGGGAAATGATATTCAACGGTCATGGCGCCCACTCCGTGGCTAGTTCTGCAGGATTTTCTGGCCTTTGACGACCACGTTCTTGTTCGCCTTGATGTTGATAGCGCCGGAGCCGTCGAGGGTGATGTTCTTGCCGCTGATCACGATGGTGCCGTCCTTCTTCAGGGTGATGCTGGCCGCGCCCGTGGTCAGGCTGATGGAGTCGCCAGCGTTGAGGGAGAAGTGCTTGCCCACGTCCAGGCTGTCGTTCTGCTTGATGCCCGTGCTGCGGTTCTGGGCGACGTCGCGGGATTCGTTCTGGCCGATCCGGGTACTCTGGTTGCCGTTGATCTCGATGCCTTCATTGCCCTGGACCGTTTCGTTACGGTTGCCCTTGATGCCGATCGTTTCGTTGCCGCCCACGTCTTCGGTACGGTTGCTGACGATGGTGATTGTCTCGTTGGCACCGACCTTCTCGGTGCGATTGGCGCCAATGGTGATGTTCTCGTTGCTACCCACATCCTCGGTGCGGTTCACGCCAATGGAGATGGTTTCGTTATTGCCGACCTTTTCCTTGCGATCCACACCAATGGTGATGGTTTCGTTGTTATCGACGGTTTCGGTGCGGTCGTGCTTGACGTGCACGGTCTCGTCGTTGTCGATGGTCTTGCGGCGGTCGTGGCCGACCCAGTGGGTCTCGTCGTTCTCGACCTCGATGTCCTGGTTCTTCTCGGCGTGGATAAACAGCTGCTCGGCGCCTTTCTTGTCCTCCATGCGGATTTCATTGAAGTTGGCCGGCGAGCCGCCCTTGCTTGAACGGCTTTTCACCCCGCTCTGGGTGGCATTGGCAGGCAACCCATAGGGCACGGTCTGTTCGGCGTTGTAGACGCGGCCGGTGATGATCGGCCGATCCGGGTCGCCCTCGAGGAAACTGACGATCACTTCCTGACCGATCCGCGGGAGCTGCACGGAGCCCCAGTTCTTGCCGGCCCAGGCCTGGGAGACGCGAATCCAGCAGGAGCTGTTTTCATTGGACTGGTCGTGACGGTCCCAATGGAAATGCACCTTGACCCGGCCATACTGGTCGGTCCAGATCTCTTCGCCACTGGGCCCCACCACCACGGCGGTCTGCGGCCCACGGACGATGGGCACGGGCGTGAGGGGCAGAGTGCGGAAGGCCTGGTGGGCATCCATGCAGTCCAGCTCGCTGACGAACTGTTCGTCGACGTCCGCCTGCCCGCTTTCGTAGGCCTCCTGACGAATCTGATAACGGGCGGCCACCACCAGGTACTCGCGGTTCTGGTCCGCGCGGTCGTACCCCGTCAGCGTGAACACATGACCGCAACCGATCCCGCGGGCGCGCCCACGCAATTGCACACGCTCGAACTGGCTGTGAATGGCTTCGATGCGGGCCCGTGCGTAATGATCGCCATCGTTGCTCTGGACGTATTCACCGGGGTAGTCGTAGAGCGGGTAGTCGGCGTTGGTGTGGTTGCGCGGCACGCTGGAACGTACCTCAAGGCTGGCGCGCGGGCGCAGGAAGTCATAGTCGTTCAGCGCCAACGAGCCGGGTTGGACTTCCCGGGCCAGTTGCCAATCGTAGAAATGATCGCGCTCACGCATTTGCCGATCGGGCGGGTAGAAGGGCACCGAGGCATAGTCCGCCGCCGTGGAGTGGGCACCATAGGCATCGGCCAGTACCAGCACATGACGGTTTTTTTCGTGGCGAAAGTAGTAATAGATGCCTTCCTGCTCCATCAACCGACTGACGAAATCGAAGCTGGTCTCGCGGTACTGCACGCAATAATCCCACTCGCGGTAGCTGCCGCTCAGGCTGTCTTCGAAATCGGAGAAACCAAGGTCACGGAACACCTGCTTGATGATGTCCGGCACCGTCTTGTTCTGGAAGATCCGGCAGTCGGAGGTGCGTGTGAGCAGCCAGAGCCAGGGTCGCAGGCTGACGCGGTAGCCGGCGAACTGGCCGTGGCCGGTCAATTGCCGGCAGCTACAGACGATGCCGTGGAAATAGCGTTTGCCGCCGTCGTACAACTCCAGGGTCAGGCCCATCGGCTTGCCCAGCAACTGGTCGAACGTGATCGCCCGGTCTTCGGACGTCAGGTCCAGTTCGTAGTGGAACAACCGCCCCAGCTCTTCGCTGCCGTCCATGCCCTGCAGCAACAGGACATCACCGCCCAGAGGACTGTCGACCTGCACCAAGCGGTTGCTTTGCGTGATTGCCATGAACGGCTTCCTTTGGCTCGTGTGCGGGTGTCAGTCGGCCGTTGCAAGGAAGGTGGCACCGTACGCAGGGTCGTCGCCGTCGGAAATGTCAGGGGAAGTTGAATCGAACAATGGCTGTACATCCACCACAGAGGTGATCTCCTTATCGGTCTTGCGGTCTTCGATCTGTGAACGTACCCGCACCGCCCCAAACGGGCGGATATGAGGTCAAGATAGGTGACCCAAAGGGCGTTGCTTAGTTTCGTTAGCTATAGGTTCCATTCTCCAATCGAATAAGCCACCCGTGCCATTCTGACAAGAATGTCAGGAAGCGGTCAGCCTCCAGACACCTTCGCTGCCTAGAATCACTGGGTTGCCTTGCTTTCGTAGAGGAGTCACCTGATGCGCTTGCTCATTGTCGAGGATGAAGAAAAGACCTCATCCTACGTCCATCGAGGTTTGACCGAACTCGGCTACATTGTCGACGTTGCCACCAATGGCATCGATGGCCTGCATTACGCACTGGAATGGGATTACGACGTGGTGATCCTGGATGTGATGCTACCGGGCAAGGACGGCTACGACGTGCTGCAAGGCCTGCGCGCGCACAAGAAAACCCCGGTCATCATGTTGTCGGCCAGGGGCACGGTGGATGACCGTATCCGAGGGCTGCGCGAGGGCGCCGATGATTATCTGGGCAAACCTTTTTCGTTTGCCGAGCTCGTCGCCCGTGTCCAGGCCTTGATTCGTCGTCGCGCCGGTGACACGGCCGACCTGACGCACTTGCGCATCGACGACCTGGAGGTCGATCTGCAAGCGCGCAAGGTGACCCGGGGAGGGCTGCGGCTGGACCTGACGGCCAAGGAGTTCTGCCTGTTGAGCCTGTTGGCGCGGCATCAGGGCGAGATTCTTTCCAAGTTGATGATTGCCGAACAGGTCTGGGACATGAATTTCGACAGTGACGCCAACGTGGTCGAGGTGGCGATCAAGCGCGTGCGCGCCAAGGTGGATGCCCCGTATCCGCGCAAACTGCTGCATACCGTGCGCGGCATGGGCTATGTACTGGAAAGCCGGGAGGCCGACGGCAGGCAGAGTGGTACGCCTTGATGAAAAGATCGATCGCCAAGCGGCTCGCCCTGATGTTCGCCGTCGCTGTCCTGCTGATCATGTCCATCAGCGCGACGCTGTTGCGCTGCTCCTTGAAGCAATCGCTCGATGAGCAGATGCAGAACGAGCTGATCCTGCGCCACTCCGTGCTCGACCCGGTGCTGGCGAAATACGATTCGCCGACATTCTGGGTCGGCTTGCGCCAGAAGCTCGACGGCCTGACGCCCGCGGATGAGCGGGTCCGCTATTGGATTCTGGTTGACAACCCGGCCTTCAGTTACGGCGGTGCGATACCGGATGGCCAGGACTGGTCGACCCGCGCCGATGGGCTGTTTAGCGTCGATCTCCCTGAGCGCGAACGTCCCATGATGGCGTTGCTCAAGACCATTCCCGCCATGGGCAACCGTCCGGAACTGCGCTTTGTCGTGGGGCTGGACTCGACACCGTTCAGGACGACCCTGGACCACTTCACCAAGATATTGATCCTGACCTCGGCGCTGGGCATCGGGCTGGTGGCGCTGCTCGGTTATTGGATCGCGCGTTTCGGCCTGGGACCGGTGAGGCGTTTGAGCCACCAAGCCAATAGCCTGCCCCCGGGGGATTCGAAGCAGCGCCTGGACACCGAGGCGCTGCCAGGCGAATTGCAGGAACTGGCGGTGTCGTTCAACGGCGCCCTGGCGCGTCAGGAAGCGGCCTGGTGCCAGCTCGAAGGGTTCAACGCCAATGTGGCCCATGAGTTGCGAACGCCGCTGACCAACCTCATCGGCCAGACCCAGGTGGCGTTGGCCCATGGACGGGAGGTGAGCGAACTTCAGGATCTGCTGCAGTCGAACCTCGAAGAGCTGGAACGGATGGGCACCATCGTCAATGACATGCTGTTCCTGGCCGGCGCCGAGAGTGGGCAGCGGGCAACCGAACTCAGTGATGTCTCGCTTTATGAAGAGGCGTCGAAGACGGTGGAGTATCTGGAGCCGGTGCTGCATGACAAGCAATTGAACGTGGTGATCCAAGGCGACATGCGCGTGTGCATCGACCGACGCCTCTTTCACCGCTCCCTGGCCAATTTGCTACAGAACGCGGCGCGCTACGCGCAGCCGACAAGCACCATCACGGTGAGCCTGGTCAGCCACGGCATGCAGGCCGAGGTGTGCGTTTCCAATGCCGGGGAGCCCATCGACAACGCGCACCTGGAGCGTTTGTTCGAGCGTTTCTACCGCGCCGACGCCGCTCGTGCGCGAAGCGATGCGCATCATGGCCTGGGCCTTTCCATCGTGCGCGCGGTGGCGTCCATGCACGGTGGGCGCGTGTTCGCCCATAGCGAAAACGGGCTCAACACCTTCGGGTTTTCCTTGATGAGCCAGGCGGCGCCTTAGTCGCCGCCCACCCGAGGAAAGTCCGCCCGCGTTTGACATCTTCCCGTCAGCCAGCCGTCACCTTGACGTCAGTCGCCCCCTTCTAGAGTGCTACGACCATCCAACGAGGACAGTGTCGTGGAGTCCACTATGAAAACTCAAAACCTGTCGATGGCCGGCCTGCTGGTCGTCACCGCCTTGAGCGGTTCACCGCTGCTCGCCAAAGAACAAGCGCAGTTCCCGGCTTACGAATACGGCATGCCGCTGGACATCGCCAAGGTCATCCGTATCGAGGCATCGACATCGCTGGAGTGCGAAGTCGTACCCGCAACGATGACCTACGTGAATACCCAAGGCGCAACGCAGCACATCAGTTTTCTGCAATTGGCCGAGGCGTGCTCGAGCCAGTGACCCTCCGGCGATGCCGGTTCTTTCTTCAGACAGGGGCCATCACCATGTGGAATAGAACAACACCCGCCATTGGCCGCGCGAGTAACATGAGCCGGCTTGCGAGAATGGCGAAAACCCTTGCCGCTGGCATCGCGCTGCTGGGTGCGGTGAGTGTCGAAGCGTCCGATCGCGTTGCACCGAAACCGGACTGGTCGACCCTCGACATGCCATCGCAAAAAGGTCGAATTGTCCTGATCACCGGTGGCACCAGCGGCATGGGCTACGAGGACGCATTGGCCTTGGCGCGTGCCGGCGCCGAGGTGATCATCGCCGCGCGCAACCCGGAGCGCGGCGCCCAGGCCATTGCCCGTATTCGCCAGTCCGTGCCCGACGCCAAGGTGCAGTTCGAGAACGTGGACCTGGCCGATCTTTCATCGGTGCGCGGCCTGGCCCAGCGTCTCAATCAGCGACTGCCGCGCCTCGACGTGTTGATCAACAATGCTGCCGTCATGGCGCCTCCCGAGCGGGGCACGTCCGCTGACGGCTTTGAACTTCAGTTGGCCACCAACTACCTGGGGCACTTCGCGCTGACCGGCCTGTTGGTGCCGCTCTTGCGTCAAAGCCAGGATGCCCGGGTGGTAAGCCTGTCGAGCATTGCCGCTGCCCGCGGCACGATGAACCTCGATGACCTTCAGAGCGAGCAGAAGTACGACCCCTACGCGGCCTACGCACAATCGAAACTGGCCGTCCTGCACTGGGCATTCGCCTTGCAGCGACGCAGCGACGCCGAGAACTGGGGTATTCGCAGCATGGCGGCGCACCCCGGCGTTGCGGTCACCGAATTGGTCGCGCGGGGCCCCGGCCTGGACAGCGAGTTCGGTCGGCGCTGGGCAAAGAACCGCGACGCGTACCATTCAGCGGCACAAGGGGCGCTGCCCACGCTGTATGCCGCCACGGCTGAGCAAGCCGTGGGCGGGGCCTATTACGGCCCGACCGGTGACGACGAAAGACGCGGGCCGCTGGGGTTCGCCAAGACGCCGCCTGCCGCGAGCACGCAAGCGGATGCCGAACGGCTCTGGTCCGTCTCCGAGCGCCTGACCGGCGTGAGCTATCGCTGATGCCACCTTTGGGCGCGGGCTCCGTCCCGCGCTTGACCTTTGCCTTGTTGCCGTTTCCCGGAGTTCCTTATGCGTGCGCCTTCCTATTTGCACCGGCTGAGTCTCGCCCTGAACGCCCGCGACGGCGAGTTGCGGCCGGCGCTGTGCGGGTTCCTGCTGTTCCTGTGCCTCTTCACCGGTTACTTCATGCTGCGGCCCATCCGTGAGTCCATGGGCATCGCGGCGGGGGTGGAGAATTTGCAATGGCTGTTTACCGCGACCTTCCTGGTCATGCTGGCGGCCGTTCCATTGTTTGCCTGGCTCAGTGCCCGAGTGCCACGCCTGCGTCTGATCGACTGGGTGTACGGTTTCTTCGGCTTCAACCTGCTGATGTTCGTCGAGCTGTTCCAGTTCCAGCCGGACAGCCTCTGGCTGGCCCGGGTCTTTTACGTCTGGATATCGGTCTATAACCTGTTCGTCGTCTCCGTGGCCTGGAGCCTGATGGCGGATGTGTTCGACAGCGAGCAGGCCAAGCGCCTGTTTGCCTTCGTTGCCGCGGGTGCCAGCGTCGGCGGCCTGCTGGGGCCGGCCCTGAGCGCGTTGCTGATTGGCCCCCTCGGTGCCTCGGGGTTGATGTTGCTGGCGGCCTTGTTGCTGGGGGTCACGCTGGTATTGAAACGAGCCTTGATGGGGTGGCGCGAAAAGGGCGGGGCCGGCCGGCCCGGCGCCGCGCCGACGCAAAGCCCCCGGCAGCCCCTGGAGGGCAATCCGTTCAGCGGTTTGACGGCGGTGCTCAGGTCGCCTTACCTGTTGGGAATCGCCGGGTTCGTCGTGTTGTTGGCGACGGTCAGCACCTTTCTCTATTTCGAGCAGGCACGCTTGGTGGCCGAGCACTATCCGGATCGCGCGGCGCAAGTGCGCATCTTCGGCACCATCGACATCATCGTGCAGGCCGGCGCGTTGCTGTCTCAGTTGTTCATCACCGGCCGGATCGCGCCACGACTGGGGGTTCGGACTTTGCTGGCCATCGTGCCGCTGATCATGTGCATCGGCTTTCTGGGCCTGGCGTTGGCGCCGGGGTTCGCGCTGCTGGCGGCGCTGATGATCGTACGGCGGATCGGCGAGTACGCGTTCGTCCGACCGGGCAGGGAAATGCTGTTCGCACCGTTGGATGCCGAGAGCAAATACAAGGCCAAGAGCTTCATCGACACCGTGGTGTATCGCGCCGGTGACGCCATGAGCGGCTGGGCCAAGAGCCTGCTCGACCTGTTGGGGCAAGGCGCCGGCCTGGCCGCGTTGATTGGCGCCGGTTGCGCGTTGCTGTGGGCCTACCTGGGTTGGCAACTGGGACGGCAGGCCGATTATGCCGCTTCCCGTGAACTGCGTTTGGCGGCCATCGCGGCCAGGGCATGAAGCGCATACCGACCAAGATCAAAACCACTTTAGTGTCTGTCGCATCGTTACAGCGAGTGAAAGGTGATCAGGATGAGTCTGAAAAAAAACGCACTGGCGGTCGGCGCCGTTATGGCTTTCTCGGCGTTCTCGACCGGGCTTGTGGGGCAAGAAAACACCTTGATCGGAACATGGCGCATGGTCAGTGCGACCGTGGATAGACAAGGCAACAGATCGGATGCCTACGGTCCCGATCCCCATGGCTGGCTCGTCTTCACGCCGGAGCTGACGTTTGTCGAAGTACTGACCGATCCGCGCGTGAAAACCTTTCGATCCAATGTTCGTGGCGAAGGCTCCGATGAGGAAAACCGGGCAGCGATGGCGGGGAGCATCGGTTTCTTCGGGCGATACACCGTCGACCAGAACGGCGAGTTCACGGGCAACACTGTCAAGGGATCCACGTTCCCGAACTGGGTGGGCGCTGTGCGCACCCGGGACGACCTGCAGTTGAAGGTCGACGGCGACCGGATGGTGGAGGACTTTCGCCGCCCCGACGGGGCGAAGGTTCACATCGTCTGGGAACGTGTAAGGTGATTTCGACAAGCGCTCGATCGAATAGAGGAGCGGGGCGGCTATGACGCACCGGCGGGCGATTCGCCAAACCCGACGATCGCCTTGGTCTCCAGGTACTCCTCCAGCCCGAAGACACCGTACTCGCGGCCATTACCTGATCGCTTGTAACCACCAAAGGGCGCCATGGGATTCCACGCCGGATAATTCAGGAGCACTTGCCCCGCGCGGATACGAGAAGCCACTGAACGCGCCAGCTCAAGATCCTGCGATTGAACATGGGCGCCGAGCCCATAGATCGTATCGTTGGCGATAGCGACTGCTTCATCGATGGTTTCGTAGGCAATGATGCACAGCACCGGCCCGAAGATTTCTTCCTGGGCGATCCGCATGGCGTTGTCCACTTCGGAGAACACAGTCGGCCGGGCGTAGAAGCCCTTTTCTAACCCCTCCACGCGTCCGAGCCCGCCGCACAGCAGTTTGGCGCCCTCGTGCAGACCCGCTTCGATCATGGCTTGCACACGGTTGAACTGGGCTTCATTGGCGATGGGGCCGAGTACCGTTTCCGGTGACTGCGGATCGCCCACGATGATCGCGTTGGCGGTGGCGGCCGCCAGCGCTTCGACTTCCGCCAACCGGTCCTTGGGCACGATCATCCGGGTGGGGGCGCTGCACGATTGCCCGACGTTGCGCATCGCCGTCATCACGCCCAGTGGGACGGCTTTGGCAAAGTCGGCATCGGGAAGCAGAATGTTGGGGGATTTTCCGCCCAACTCCTGTCCGACCCGCTTCGCCGTCGGGGCCGCCGCCTGGGCCACCAGCGCACCTGCGCGGTTTGAGCCGGTAATCGAAATCATGTCGATATCGGGGTGTGCGGCCATCGCCGCGCCGACCACATGACCGCTGCCGTTGACCAGGTTGAAGACCCCCGGCGGAACGCCCGCGTCATGGACCACCTGTGCAAAGAGCAGGGCGCTCAGCGGCGACAGTTCACTGGGCTTGAGCACCACCGTACAGCCGGCCGCCAGCGCCGCGGCGACTTTCGCGGTGATCTGATAAAGCGGCCAGTTCCACGGGGTGATGAGGCCACAGACCCCGATAGGTTCGCGTTGGATCGCGGTGCCGTTCTCGACGGTCTGGAAACGATAAGTGGAGAGCAGATCACGGGCGACCCGAACGTGTTCGGCTGCCAGGGGCACTTGCATCGCCCGCGCAGAACCGATGGCCGCGCCCATTTCCAAGGAGATCGCCTGGGCAAACGCTTCCTTTCGCTCAAGGATGAGCTCATGGAGCTTGCCCAGCACCTGCGCACGCGCCGCTGTCGAAGTGGCAGCCCAACCGGCAAACGCGACACGCGCTGCTGCGACCGCCCGATCGACATCCTCGGCAGAACCGCTGGCGACCTGGGCAACGACCGCTTCGGTCGCCGGATTGATCACCGGCAAACTGGCCGGATTTGCCGGCGCGGACCAACCGCCATTGATATAAAACAGCTGGGCGGTTTGCGGATCGGGGCTGTAGCTCATCGAGGCGTGGGTAGTCATCCAAGCGGTCCTTAAAACGGTGTGTCGAGTCTGTTCAATAAGCTAACAAAGCAGCCCAGGCAAAATATGCCGTTCTTCAAGGGTGCAAAGGAGAATCTGCCGTATCTGCCGGGCTAACTGGGCATTCACCCGTGTCAAGGGCTCGGCGCCCGCGGGGCTGCGTGATTGCCGTCCTTAAACGCCGCGGGCCAATGCTTCGATTTCGATCAGGTAGCCATGATGCAAGGCCGGAACAGGCACCACCGCACGCGCGGGCCGATGTTCTCCCAGGTAGCGGGCGTAGATTCGATCGAAGGCGGGCCAGTGTTCGATGCCGGCGACATAGACCGTGACCTTCAGCAGGTCCCGCGTGCTCCGGCCCGCTGCGTGGAGAATCGCCACCAGGTTGTCGAGCGCGATGCAGGCCTGGACCTCGAACGGTTGGTCGGCACTGTGGGTACCATTGGCGCGCACGGGCAGTTGCCCTGACACATACAGGACGCCCTGATGCAAGGCGGCCTGGGCGTAATGTCCACCCGGCGCTGCGGCGTTGGCCGTGTCGATCAGGTCGATCGAGCCTGTTTGATCACCAGCCATGCAGACGACTCCAGATGTGCACGCCACCCTCGGCGTCAACAGCGTAATAGTCCGGGAATTGCGCGCCGGTGGCACAGGCATGGTTGGGCAGGATGCGCAGGCGGCTGCCCAGGGGGAAACGCACGGTGATATCGACCCCTTCGGCCATTTCAAACGCGATGATCCCGTGCTCTTGATTGGCCCCCGTGAGCAGTGCCCCCTTGATCCAATCACCGGCTTCGGTGCAAACCTGGCCGTAACCGAAGTCTCGCTGCTGGCGCTGTGTACCCCGGTCACGACTCATGGCCATCCAACCGGCGTCGGTGATGATCCAGCCTTTGTCTTTTTGATGACCGATGACGGTGGTCAGCACGCTCAACGCCAACTCGTCCGGCTGGCAGACACCGATGTTGTGCATCACCAGATCGAAGAACACATAGACACCTGCGCGTACTTCAGTGACACCTTCCAGGTTCAGTGCCGACAAGGCCGTGGGCGTCGAACCGATGCTGACCTCGGGGCACGGGAACCCGGCTTGGCGGATTCGTCGGGCCGCTTTGACGCAGAGATTTCGTTCCTGTTCGGCCAGGGCTTGCAGCGCTTCTGGGGTGTCGAGTTCGTAGCTTGACCCGGCATGGGTCATCACACCGCGAAGCAGCATGCCGCCCTCGCTGAGTGTCCGTGCGACGTCAACGAGTGAATGGTCTTCGACCTGCAGGCCGGACCGATGGCCGTCACAGTCGATCTCGATCCAGACGTCGAAACGTTCGTTGTGTTGCTGACCGAAGGCGACGATGGCCTGGGCACCCGCGACGCTGTCGGTGAGGATGCTCAACTGGCAGCCGTTGCGTCGCAGCAGCAGGGCCTGGGCCAGTTTGCCGGGCGCCATGGCGACGGCATAAAAAATGTCACGAATGCCTTCAGCGAAACAATAGTGCGCTTCCTTCAAGGTCGACACCGTGACGCCGCTGGCGCCGGCGGCCAGTTGTGCCTTGATCACGGGGAGGCATTTGCTGGTTTTGATATGTGGGCGCAAACGCACGCCCAAGGCATCCATGCCCCGTTGCATGCGCTGGATATTGTGCTGCATGCGCGGCACATCCACGATCGCGACGGGGGTATCGAGGGAAGCAAGAGAGGTTGACATAAGTTGCGCTCAGAGGGCTGGGGACAGGGCTCACTCTACAAAGCGTTCGTGAAGGTGTGGTTCAATGATCCGTCATCAATCATTAAGTAGAATTGAATGATCTCCGTTGAAGACCTGCGTCTGGCCGTGACGTTGGCGCGCTCCGAGTCGTTGAGCGCTGCCGCCAGAACCCTGAATGTCTCACCTCCCGCGTTGTCCATGCGTCTGCGCAAGCTGGAGACACTGCTCGGCCTGACGCTGGCCAATCGTGATGCCCGTCGCCTGAGCCTCACCGCCGATGGCGAGCGTTTCTCCCGGGAAAGCGCGCGTTTGCTTGAGCAACTGGAAGCGCTCCCGGAATCCTTCAGGCAACAAGACGAGCAACTGGCTGGCACCCTCAGACTGGCGGCGCCGTTCGGTTATGGGCGGCAGCGCCTAGCACCGCTGCTGGCCCGCTTTGCCAGGTTGCATCCCCAACTGCGCCTGCACCTGGATTTGCGCGAAACGCCTTGGCCTGACCGCCACGACAGCGATGCGGTGATTCACATCGGCCACCTCAACGACAGCCTATGGGTGGCCCGGCTCCTCACGCCAAACGACCGCTGGTTATGCGCCAGCCCCGCCTATCTGGAGCAACACGGCACGCCGTTGTCGCCTGACCAACTGGCCGAGCACCGCTGCATTTGCATTCGTGAAAATGATGAAGACGTCACCCTGTGGCATTTGCGCAAGGGGCAGGGGCGCAAAACCCTGCGCATCGAGCCTGCGTTGCTGAGCAACGATGGCAGCGTGGCCCGCCGTTGGGCCGAGCAAGGCCTGGGGCTGGTGCTGCGCTCGCAATGGGATGTCAATGAAGCCCTGGCCGACAAACGTCTGGTTCGGGTGCTGGCGGATTGGCAATTCGACAGTGCACCGATCAACCTGTTGGTGCCCTCACGGAAACTGCGCAGCCCGCGCGTGCAGGCATTGGTGGCGTTTCTGGAAGACGCCTTGAAGGCATGATCGGCCCACTTGTCCTTTTCGTTGAAAACCGTGGCCAGGGCGCTTGCTCCGCAGCTTCCGCAAAGTCTGCTGAACGCGCCCCGTAAAACGGTGGTTTGTACCAGGCGGCCTATACTTTTAACCGTTTATGCGTGGTTTCTTGGTGTTGTAATAAAGCCATGATTCAGCGCGGCATCGAGGCTTCCAGATGGGAGTGTCGGCTTGCCCGGGTCGCCATCCTCCGTGCATGCCCAATGCACCCGCGACCGGCTGAAGAACACGCTTTTTTTACGCTCCCGGCCCTCAATGGACATCCTTAAAATGCCAGCACCGTTAATTTCCGTAGAGACACATTCTGAACTCCCGACGCACGCTGACGTTGTCGTGATCGGCGGCGGCATTATCGGAACCTTCACGGCCTATTATCTGGCCAAGCGCGGCATGAAGGTCGCACTAGTGGAAAAGGGCCGCGTGGGGGCCGAGCAGTCGAGTCGAAACTGGGGTTGGTGCCGTCAGCAGAATCGAGACGCTCGTGAACTGCCGCTGTCGACCAAGAGCCTGGACCTGTGGGAGCAGTTTGCGGCAGAGACCGGTGAAGACACCGGGTTCAGACGATGTGGCTTGCTCTACCTGAGCAACAACGAGAAAGAGCTGGCGAGTTGGGCAAAATGGGGCGAGTTTGCCCGTACCGTCAATGTGAAAACCCACATGCTGACGGCAGAGCAGGCCGCCCAACATGGGCGGGTGACGGGCAAGCCTTGGAAGGGCGGGGTCTTTTCACCGACCGACGGTACGGCCGATCCGTCCCGTGCCGCTCCGGCGGTGGCGCGGGCCATCGTTCAACTGAGGGGGACGGTGCACCAGGGTTGCGCCGCACGGGGGCTGGAGACCGAGGGCGGCCGGTTGTCTGCTGTTGTCACCGAGAAAGGCACCATTCGCACCAAGCTCGCGGTCCTCGCCGGGGGCGCATGGGCTTCTTCCTTCTGCCGGCAGTACGGCATTCGGTTTCCCCAGGCTTCCATTCGCCAAACGATACTGTCGGTTTCCAAGAGCGCCAAAGAAATACCGGATGCGCTCCACACGGATGAAGTTTCCATGACCCGTCGCTCCGATGGCGGGATCACGTTGGCCATCAGTGGTCGAGGACGTGTCGACCCCACCTTGCAACTGCTGCGTTTCGCCCCTCAGTTTCTGCCGATGTTCCAGCGTCGGTGGCGCAAGCTGGCCCCCGGTGGCCTGGAAGGCTTCCAGTCGGGCCACGAAGGCTTGGGCCGCTGGCGGTTGGACCAGCCAACACCGATGGAGCGGATGCGAATACTGGATCCGAAGGCAGACGCATCGACTGTCGAGCTGACTTACAAGCGCGCGGTCAACCTGATCCCAGCGCTGAAGGCCTCCTCCGTCACCGCAGCCTGGGCAGGTTACGTGGACAGCACGCCTGACGGCGTCCCGGGCATCGGCGAGATGGCGAGCCTCCCTGGTCTGGTGCTGGCGGCGGGATTCAGTGGTCATGGCTTCGGCATTGGCCCGGGTGCGGGCCACTTGATCGCCGACATTGTCTGTGGCACGGCCCCGCTGGTTGATCCGCGCCCCTATCACCCGGACCGGTTCCAATCTTCGGCCTGGGGCAAGGTCGCGGAGTTCTGAGGGCACGGGATATTCCACCGGCAGAACGATGAACGGGCGCATCCTCAGGGGGATGCGCCCGTTTTCATTCATGGGCGTAGTGCAGGCGTAGATTCTGCCGCAGGCGGCGGTCATTGCGGCTTCATGCGCACCATAAATGGCCGCGAACACCCTGAAAAAGGCGCGAATGCCCGAGCCTGGCGCATCCCGCACAGTCTGCTGAGCAGGCCCTGAAAAACGGTGGTTTGTGCCAAGCGGCCTATACTTTTAACCGTATATACGCGGTCTCATGATGCTGTAATAAATCCGTGATGCAGCGTTGCTCCCAGGCCTCCAGAACGGCGCAACTGCTTGCCCCTCATGACCTCAACCATCACTCAGGACTGCACTCATGAGCTTCCTTCGCCCCAAGTTCATTACCTTTGACTGCTACGGCACGTTGACCAACTTTCAGATGGGAACCATGACGCGCGAATTGTTCGCCGATCGGGTGCCTGCCGAGCAGATGGACCAGTTCGTCAAGGATTTCTCGGCCTATCGCCTGGACCAGGTAATGGGTGACTGGCGGCCTTATGATGAAATTCTCAAGACTGCCCTGGCACGAGTCTGCAAGCGTTGGGGCGTCGAGTACAAAGGCGAAGGCCAGCTCTACTACGATGCCGTACCCACTTGGGGTCCGCATGCCGACGTACCGGCAGGCCTGTCGAAAATCGCCGACAAGATTCCCCTGGTGATTTTCTCCAACGCGATGGACGAGCAGATCATGTCCAACGTCGACAAGCTCGGCGCGCCTTTCCATAAAGTCTTCACGGCTCAACAAGCCCAGGCCTACAAGCCGCGCCTGGCGGCCTTCGAGTTCATGCTCGATAACCTCGGCTGCGGGCCAGAGGATGTCCTGCACGTGTCTTCAAGCTTCCGCTATGACCTGATGTCGGCCCACGACATGAAGATCAAGCACAAAGCCTTCGTGGCCCGTGGTCATGAGCAACCGGCCAACGCCGCCTACGGTTACCACCAGATCCCGGATATCGGCGGTTTGGCCGGTTTGGTCGGTCTCTGAGCCTCAGGACACTCTTCAAGGCATAAGGGGTTAGACATGGGCAGTGAGTCCTATTGGCTCGATACCGCACCGCCATTTACCGGTGCCCGGCAAGGTGCGTTGCCCGGGCAGGTCGATGTGGCCATCGTCGGTGGTGGTTTCACTGGCCTGGCCGCAGCCCGGGCCCTGGCCTTGAAGGGGGCCAATGTGGTGGTGCTCGAAGGCGGGCGGGTCATTGGCGAGGCGTCGGGGCGCAATGGCGGCCAATGCAATACCGGCGTGGCCCAGGACTACGCGGGGCTGAGTGCCAGTCTCGGTGCCGACAAGGCGCGAGCGTATTACCAGGCCTATGAAAGCGCCGTGCAGAGCGTCGTCTCGCTGGTGGAGCAAGAGCAGATCGCTTGCGACCTCAAGCGCAATGGCAAGCTCAAGCTGGCGGCCAAGCCTATGCATTACGAAGGTTTGGCGCGCACCTGCGAGTTGATTCGGCGAGAGGTCGATGCCGAGGTCGAGTTGCTGTCTGCGCAAGAGACCCGCGCTGAAGTCAACTCGGCCCAGTTCCATGGCGGCTTGTTGCAGCGTAACGGCGTGCAGATGCACGTCGGGCGCTTCGGGGTGGGGTTGGCCGAGGCCGCCGTTCGTCACGGCGCTTCGATTTTCCAGGGCGTGACGGTCACGGACTGGAAAGCCAGTGCCGGTGGTTATCGGGTCAATACCACCAAGGGCTCGCTACAGGCCACGCAGATCCTGCTGGCCACCGGCACCTGCCAGCAGGGTGGGTTGGGTTGGTATCGGCGGCGGATCGTGCCGGTGGGCAGTTTCGTGATCGCCACCGAGGTGCTGCCGCAGGCGCTGGTCGACAGTTTGCTGCCGGCACACCGCTCCTACGTCACCAGCCGCATGATCGGCAACTACTTCCGGCTGACGCCGGACAACCGTCTGCTGTTCGGCGGCCGTGCGCGGTTTGCCATGTCTGACAGCGTGTCCGACGCCAAGAGCGGCAAAGTCCTGCACGCGGCGATGGTGCAGATGTTCCCGCAGCTGGCCCACGTGAAGGTCGATTACTGCTGGGGGGGATTGGTGGACATGACTTCAGACCGGTTGCCCCGGGCCGGCCAGCACGGCGGCGTCTATCACTCCATGGGCTACAGCGGCCATGGCGTGCAGATGTCGGTGCACATGGGGCACGTCATGGCCGACGTCATGGCCGGCAAGGTCGAGGCCAACCCTTGGCGCGAACTCGATTGGCCAGCCATTCCCGGACATTTTGGCAAACCCTGGTTCCTTCCATTGGTCGGTGCCTATTACCGCCTTCAAGACTATTTGCACTGAGTTGCGGGGGACGCTTCACGTTTCAACACATTGCGTTAATCGCGAACAATCGAGCCTGATCATTTCCGAAAGGTAGAACTGACATGACTGACAAAAAAAACAGTATCGACACCCAGCTGATAACAGGTACGGAAAGTCTGCGCATTTTTGAAGGGCTCAACCGCGGCATGTCACGCCGCAATGCACTGCAAATGTTGGGATTGGCGGGGGTGGCCGTGGCAGGCGCCGGCAGCCTGTTCGGCGCCGCCGGCAAGCTGTTCGCCGATGAGGAGGCCACAAGCACCGGCAAAGGCAAGCCCGGCGGTCGCATCCGTGTGGCAGGCTCGACCAGCTCCACCGCCGACACCCTGGACCCGGCCAAGGGCTCTTCGTCCACCGACTATGTGCGCCACTACATGTTTTATAACGGGCTGACGCGTTTCGACAGCCACATGGTGCCGCAACTGGAACTGGCCGAGCGGATCGAAACCACGGATGCCACGCTTTGGGTGATCAGCCTGCGCAAGGAAGTGACCTTCCACAATGGCAAGGCATTGACCGCCGCCGACGTGGTGTTTTCGCTGCTGCGGCACAAGGACCCGATCACGGGCTCCAAGGTTCTGCCGTTGGCGTCGCAGTTCGCCGAAGTCAAAGCCGTCGGCACCCACGAGGTTCAGATACAGTTGAGCGGTCCCAACGCTGAACTGCCGTCGATCCTTGCCGTCTCTCACATGTTGATCGTTCCCGAAGGCACCAGCGATTTCAGCCAGGGCATTGGTACCGGTCCGTTCAAGGTCAAGGAGTTCAAGCCCGGGGTGCGCTCCATTGGCGTGCGCAACACCAATTACTGGAAACCCGGCCTGCCGTACCTGGACGAGATCGAATTCATCGGCATTGCCGACGAGTCGTCACGGATCAATGCCCTGTTGTCGGGGGACGTGCAGATCGTCAACGAGGTCAACCCACGCTCGACGGTCCGCATCAAGGCCAGCGCCAAGCACCGGGTCATTGACTCGCCGTCGGGCAACTACACGGACCTGATCATCCGTCAGGACCAGATGCCGGGCAAAAGTCCGGAGTTCACCCAGGCCATGAAGTTGCTGCTGGATCGGGAACAGATCAAGTCGGCGATCTTCCGCGGCTATGCCAGGGTCGGCAACGATCATCCGATCGCCCCCGGTGCACGCTTCTACAACGCCGAGTTGCCACAACGGGCCTACGACCCGGAGCAGGCCAAGTTCCTGCTCAAGAAAGCCGGCATGGAAGACATCACCATGCCGTTGATGTGCTCGCCAGCGGCGACCGGCTCGGTGGACGTTGCGGTGCTGTTGCAGCAGTCCGCCAAGGAGGCGGGACTCAAACTCAACGTCAACCGCCTGCCGAGCGATGGCTACTGGTCCAACCACTGGGCCAAGCACCCCCTGAGCTTTGGCAACATCAACCCGCGCCCCAATGCCGACATGCTGTTCTCGCAGTTCTTCCAGTCGACCGCACCGTGGAACGAGTCCGGTTGGAAAAACGAACAGTTCGACCAACTGTTGATCCAGGCCCGCGGTGAAACCGACGAGGCCAAGCGCGGCAAGATGTACGGCGACATGCAAGTGTTGGTGCATGAGCATTGCGGTATTGGCGTACCGGTGTTCATCAGCAACATCGATGGCGCCGATCAGCGGGTCAAAGGCTATGGCGCCAACCCCCTGGGCGGTTTCATGGGCTACATGTTTGCCGAGCAAGTCTGGCTGGACGCCTGATGACCGTCGGGTTTGGGCCATATTGCATGAGGGTCGGATGATGAATAGCAACACACTCTGGTTGATCGGCCGCCGCCTGGGGGCGGCGGTCGTGACCTTGTTGATCGTCTCCATGGTGGTGTTCGCCATCACGGCAGTGCTGCCGGGGGACGCGGCGCAACAGGCGCTGGGGCAGTTCGCCACGCCGGAACAAGTGGCGGCCCTGCGAATGAAAATGGGCTTGGACCAGCCGGGTGTGTTGCGTTATCTGCACTGGCTGACGAGCCTGCTCAGTGGTGACATGGGCATGTCCATGTCCAACGCCATGCCGGTCATCGATTTGATGGCCGGCCGGGTCCCCAACACCTTGATGCTGGCGGCTGCGACGGCGTTGGTCTCGGTGCCTGTGGCCCTGACCCTGGGCATCGGCTCGGCGATGGGCCGAGGCGGGCGCATCGACAGTTTCCTGAGCTTTTTCACCCTGACCATGGTGGCGGTGCCGGAATTCCTGGTCGCCACTTTGGCGGTGCTGATCTTCGCGGTGAACCTGGGCTGGTTGTCGGCACTGTCCTACGCCAGTGACATCACGTCCCCCTGGCAATTCATGCGCACCTATGCGTTGCCGGTCATGACGCTGTGCTGCGTGATCGTCGCGCAAATGTCGCGCATGACCCGGGCTGCAGTGATCGATCAGCTCGACAGCCCTTACGTGGAAATGGCCCGGCTCAAGGGCGTCAGTAATATCCGGATCGTGCTTCGGCATGCCTTGCCCAATGCCATCGGGCCCATCGCCAATGCCATCGCCCTGAGCCTGTCCTACCTGTTGGGCGGGGTGGTGATCGTCGAAACGATCTTCAACTATCCCGGTATCGCCAGCCTGATGGTCGATGCCGTGACCAATCGTGACATGGCCCTGGTTCAAGCCTGCACCATGTTGTTCTGCACGGCGTACCTGGCGTTGGTATTGATTGCCGACCTGTGCGCGATACTTTCCAATCCGAGGCTGAGAAACCAATGAACAACCTCATTGTGAAGTCCCCGACGGCGGCCGTTGCGCTAGGGTTGGGCAAAGACGCCCATGCAAAGTCCTGGCTTGGCCTGGTCGGCGCAGCGATGTGTGTGATCTGGTTGCTGGTGGCCATTTTCGGCCCGTGGCTTGCGCCGCATCCCGTGGGGGAGGTGGTCTCCGACAACGTCTTCGACAGCCTCAGCGCAACGTACCCGTTCGGCACCGATTACCTGGGCCGCGACATGCTCAGCCGGATCCTCGTCGGCGCACGCTTCACCGTCGGCCTGGCGTTGGTGGCCGCCGTATTGTCCAGCACCCTGGGAACCAGTCTGGCGCTGTTGTCGGTGGTGTCGCCAAAGTGGCTGGATGAGTTGATCAGTCGCCTGATGGACGCGTTCATTTCGATCCCCAGCAAGATGCTGGCGCTGATCATGGTCTCGGCCTTCGGCTCTTCGGTCACCTTGCTCATCTGCACGGCGGTGTTGAGCTACACCCCCGGCGCCTTCCGCATCGCCCGCAGCATGGCGGTGAATATCGAGGCCCTGGAATACGTGCAAGTGGCCCGTACCCGGGGCGAGCGCCGGCTGTACATTGCCTGTGTGGAAATCCTGCCGAACATACTCAACCCCGTGCTGGCGGACCTGGGCCTGCGCTTCGGTTTTATCGTGCTGCTGCTCAGTGGCATGAGTTTCCTGGGGCTGGGCGTGCAACCGCCGGATGCCGACCTGGGCTCGCTGGTGCGCGAAAACATCGGCGGGCTCAATCAAGGGGCACCAGCCATTGTGATTCCAGCCTTGGCCATCGGCACCCTGACCATCGGCGTGAATCTGTTCATCGACCGGTTGTCGTCGCGACGCAGTCGACGTTCGGGAGGTCATTGAAATGAGTGAATTGATTCGAGTACAGGACCTGCGAGTGGTCGCCTGTGGCGAGCGCGAAGAAGTGGACATCGTCAAGGGTGTGAGCTTCTCCCTGCAAAAGGGCGAAGTGTTGGCGTTGATCGGTGAGTCCGGCTCCGGCAAGACCACCATTGCCCTGGCGCTGCTCGGCTATGCCCGGCGCGGGTGTCGGCTGGCGGGCGGGGTCGTGCACATCGGCGAACACGACATGCTGGCCCTGAGCGAAAGCCAGCTGCAGAAATTGCGGGGCAACCGGGTGTCCTACATCGCCCAGAGCGCCGCAGCGGCGTTCAACCCGGCGAAGAAACTGATCGACCAAGTGGTGGAGGGCGCTCTGATCCATGACCTGGGTAGCCGGGCCGTGCTTGAAGCCAAGGCCATCGAATTGTTCCGGGACCTGGCCCTGCCAGACCCGGAACGCATTGGCCAGCGCTACCCCCACCAGGTGTCCGGCGGGCAACTGCAACGGGTGATGGCGGCCATGGCGCTGATCAGCGATCCGTTGCTGGTGGTACTCGACGAGCCGACCACAGCCCTTGATGTGACGACCCAGATCGACGTGCTGCGGGCCTTCAAGCGGGTGGTTCGTGAGCGTGGGGCGACGGCCGTCTACGTGTCCCACGACCTGGCGGTGGTGGCGCAGATGGCTGACCAGATCGTGGTGCTCAACGGCGGCGAAATCTTCGAACACAGCGCCACGGCACCTTTGCTCAAGGGCCCGACCCACGAATACACCCGCAGCTTGTTGGCGGCGGCGCGGCCGGACACGACGATTCGTCCGCCGAGCGACATCGCCCAAGACACACCATTGCTGACCATCCAGGGACTGACCGCCGGCTACGGCAACAAGAACGCCCAGGGCATGCCCCCGATTCGCGTGCTGGAAGACATTGATCTGACGGTTCGCAGAGGCCAGGCCATCGGCGTCATCGGTGAGTCGGGTTCCGGCAAGTCGACCCTGGCGCGGGTCGTGGCCGGATTGTTGGCGCCGGCCCTTGGCGAGTTGACCTTCGATGGCCAACCCCTGGGTGGCAGCCTGTCATCGCGTACCAACGAGCAGTTCCGACGCATTCAAATGGTCTTCCAGAATGCCGACACCGCGCTCAACCCGATGCACAGCGTCGGCACCATCCTGAGCCGTCCGCTGAAGATGTATTTCGGCCTCAAGGGCGCGGCGTTGCGCGAGCGTATCGGCGAATTGCTGGACCTGGTGCGTTTGCCGCGCACCATGGCGGACCGGCGTCCGAACGAACTGTCCGGCGGGCAGAAGCAACGGATCAATCTGGCCCGGGCCCTGGCGGCCAAGCCGGACCTGATCCTTTGCGACGAGGTGACCTCGGCGCTGGATACCGTGGTCGGCGCGGCGATTCTCGAACTGTTGCGCGATCTGCGCGAGCAACTGGGGGTGTCCTATCTGTTCATCAGCCACGACATCTCCACCGTGCGGGCGTTGTGCGATGACATCGTGGTGATGTACAGCGGGCACAAGATCCAGGCCGGCACGCGCCAATCCTATGCGCAGGCACCGTTCCATCCGTACACCGACCTGTTGATTCATTCGGTGCCGGAACTGCGCCAGGGCTGGCTGGAAACCTGCGGGGCCACGACCTGCCAGACGCTGCCGCCCGTTGGCCCGAAAGCCAACGTGCCCGGGCTGTGCACCTTCCTTGGTCGCTGCCCGGTGCGGGTAGACGGGCTCTGCAATTGCGTCGCGCCGCAACGGCGGATAATCGCGGGCGGCAGCGAGATCCTCTGCCACCACGACAGTGCCGAACTGCTGAAAACCCAGCCGTCCAGCAACGTGACCGTGGCGGCGTATGCATGAGCGGGCGTTTCGTCAGGTGGGTCGACATTAACCGCGTCTCCTCTTCAGTCGAAAAATGGAGCAAGGCCTCATGAAACCCCGTGTATTGGCGATTCTCAAACGGCTGATGGCCTTCGATACCGTTTCTTCGGAGTCGAACATGGCCTTGATCGAGTACGTGCGCGATCTGCTGCTGACAAAGGGCATTGAGTCACTGATCGTCCGGGATGAAAGCGGCAAGAAAGCCAATCTGTTTGCCAGCACCGGGCCACGGGATGTGCCGGGGATCCTGCTGTCCGGTCATACCGATGTGGTGCCGGCGGCGGGGCAGGCCTGGACCTTCCCCGCGTTTGAGGCGACGGTGCAGGACGGACGGATTTATGGCCGTGGCAGCTGCGACATGAAGGGTTTTATCGCACTGGCCATCGACGCCATGCTCGAGGCCACCGAGCAGCCATTGAGCCGGCCCTTGCAACTGGCGTTGTCCCATGACGAAGAGATCGGGTGCGTGGGCGTGCGTCGTTTGCTCGATGTACTGCACCTGGCACCGGTGCGGCCGTTTCTGTGCGTCATTGGCGAGCCGACCAACATGCAGTTCGTGCTCGGGCACAAGGGCAAGGGCTCCTACCGCACGTACTGTCGCGGCCTGGAAGCGCATTCCTCGCTCGCGCCGCGCTCGGTCAATGCGATTCACGTGGCTTGCGATTTCATCGCCGCGCTGCGCCTGAGCCAGCAGCAGTTGCAAGAGCAGGGGGCCAGGGATACCGATTACGACGTGCCCTACAGCACCGTGCATGTTGGCCAGATTGTCGGCGGCAAGGCACTGAATATCGTGCCTAACCTGTGCACCCTGGACTTCGAGGTGCGTAACTTGCCGGCGGACGACCTGGACGGGTTCCTGGAACAGATGCGCGAGCGGGCCGAACGGATCGTGCGCGAAGCCAAGAAGCTTTCCAGCGTGGCCGCTATCGAAATCGAAACCTTGAACGTCTACCCGGGCCTCGATACGCACCCCAGCGTCGAAGCGGTGCGTTTCCTGAAAAACTTTGCCGCCGCGGACACGGGCACAGCCAAAGTCTCGTTCGGTACCGAAGGCGGGTTGTTCAAACAACGCCTGGAGGTGCCGGTGGTGGTCTGCGGTCCTGGCTCGATAGAACAGGCGCACAAGCCTGACGAGTTTATCGAGATCAGCCAGATGGACGCCGGCGAGCGCTTCTTGCAAGGGTTGGTGGGCTCCATGCACCGCTAGTGTTCCGTTTGCCGACTGCAACCCCAGGCTCAGCGAGCTGACAGCCTGGGACGTGCCAGGAAAGCCGTCCCAGGCTCGCTGACCTGCGCCTGTTCAAAAAAATCCCGCCAGCCACTCGCTAGCGTTTCGGAGCTTCCCATGAAAGTGCTTGATCGCCTGTCGTTCGCCGGCAAGTTCGTCTTGCTCGGTCTGCTGGCCGTGATCCTGGTTGCCATGCCTACCAGCCTCTACGTGCTGAGTGCTTATCAGAATAGTCAACAGACCCGTCAGGAGCTCAGTGGTATACGACCCGTGCAGGCGTTGCTGGCGTTAATCCACGTGACGCAGCAACATCGTGATTTGGCGTCCGTCGTTCTGAGCGGCAAGCAAGACTTCAACAAGGCCCGTCTGGACAAGCGGGCCGAAGTGGATCGTGCCGTCGAGGCCACCGAGCAACTGTTGCAGCAAGCCCAGGTTGCTCCGGCGCTGATGGCGGCCTGGCAACAGGCCGAGCATCAATGGCAGGCGCTGGCCGCCGACGTTGATCAGGCGACGGTCAAGAGCCCGCAAAGCCTGGCTCGGCACAGCCAATTGATCGCCGCCTATCTGCTGATCGAGGATGCCATGCTCGATCACTTCGAACTGTCCCTGGACCCGGTGTTAGACACCTACTCATTGATGGCCGGCGCCCTGATCGAATTACCGCAGGCCACCGAACAGTTGGGTCAGTTGCGGGGCGCTGGCGGCCTGTACCTGGCTCAGGGCAGGATCCTGCCCGAGCAACAAGGGGCGTTGCGAGGCCTGGGCGCCCAGGCAGTGAGCGGCGTTGACAAGACCCTGCGTGCCTTGACCAAGGCGGGGGCTGCCGAGCCCCAACTCAACGCCTTGCTGGAGGAGGCGATAACGGCGCTGGGGCCGCAAATCCAGCACGCGCTTGCACTGAGCAACGCGCGATTGGTATCGGCTGTCGAAATGGACCCGGACTTTGTCGCCAGCGCAAACCCCACGGGGGACACCGAGACGTCCGATGCCCTGTACGCGCTCAAGCTCAATTATCCGGTGGGCGATTATCTGGCTGCCTACAACAAGCCGATTGACGCGTTGTACGCCCTTGGCCATTCAGCGCTGACGGCGCTCGATGAAGCGCTGATAGCCCGTCGTGACAGCGCCCGGCAGAGCCTTGTCCTGATGTTTTCCGGTTTGCTGGCGCTGCTGGCGGCGGGGGGCGCATTGGCCACGCTGATCGTACTGCGCCTGCTTAAACAACTGGCGATTGCCATGGCGGCAGCCGAACGCATCGCCGAGGGGGACCTGACCCAATCGGTGAACAGCGTGGGCCTGGATGAAGCGGCGCGTCTGTTGCAGGCGCTCGAGCGCATGCAACTGAACTTGCGCAATACCGTCAGGCAGGTCTTGAGTTCCTCCGAGCGACTGGCCACGACGTCTGCTCAATTGAGCTCGGTCACCGATGACGCCACCCGGGGTGTGCAGCGCCAGAGCGCCGAGCTCGACCAGGCGGCCAGTGCGGTGACGCAAATGACCGGGGCCATCGAAGACGTGGCGCGTAACGCCGCGTGGGCCTCGCAGGTTTCCCAGGCAGCCGGCCAGCGTTCCCGGCAGGGGCAGGAGAGCGTTAGCCGTACGGTCGGTGCGATCGAAGCGTTGAGCGATGATATGGATGGGACCGCCACTGCCCTGCACACCCTGGCGGGGGAGATCGGCGATATCGGGTCGGTGCTGGAGGTGATCCGCGGCGTTGCCGAGCAAACCAATCTGCTGGCCTTGAATGCGGCGATCGAGGCCGCTCGCGCGGGTGAAAGCGGGCGCGGTTTTGCCGTGGTGGCCGACGAGGTCAGGGCCTTGGCGCAACGCACCCAAGCGTCGACCCAGCAAATCGAGACCATCATCGGCTCGGTGCAGAAAAACAGCCACTGCACCTTGCGAGCCATGCACAGCAGCAATGGCAAAACCCGCGAGACCCTGGAGGTGGCTCGTGCGGCGGGGACGGCACTGGACGCGATCGTGGACGACATCGCCCAGATCAACGAACGCAACCTGTGTATCGCCAGTGCCACCCAAGAGCAATCCCATGTTGCCCATGAAGTGGATCGCAACCTGCTCAATATCCGTGATGTGTCCCTGCTGGCCTCGGCCGGGGCCAACCAGAGCCTGAGCTCCAGCCGGGAACTCGCCGACCTGGCCCGGGAGCTCAATGGGCTGGTCAAGCACTTTGTCGTCTGAACGGGACTCGCCACGTCCCGGCAGCACGGCCTGACGATCGTCATTCCCTGCCCACAGTAGAGCCTGCCGTCGACGGCTGATTTTCAGCATTCACTTCTGTAGGGCCGGCGTTTTCAGCATCCTCGTCCAAGGCGAAACAATAGACTGGAGGCTGTCTCAGAACAGGACTCCACGCCATGCTCAAGAATCGCCTGAAAGACCCCAGCCTGCTGGTAGAACTCGCTTATATCGACGGTCAGTGGGTCGGTGCCGACAACGCCGCGACCGTGGACGTTGTCAACCCGGCCACCGGCGAAGTGCTCGCCAAGGTGCCGGCGATACAAGGCACTGAAACCCGGCGCGCCATCGAAGCCGCCGACCGTGCCTGGCCGGCCTGGCGCGCACGGCCTGCGGCAGAACGAGCGGCGCTGCTGGATCGCTGGTATCAAGCCATGCTCGACAACCTGGACGACCTGGCGTTGATCCTGACCTGTGAACAGGGCAAGCCGTTGACGGAAGCCCAGGGCGAAATTCGCTACGGTGCCAGCTTCGTCAAATGGTTTGCCGAAGAGGCCCGACGGGTCTACGGCGAAACCATCCAGGCCCCCAGCGGTGATCGCCGTTTGCTGACACTCAAGCAGCCGGTGGGTGTTTGCGCCGCGATCACCCCGTGGAACTTCCCCAACGCGATGATCACCCGCAAGTGCGCGCCCGCCCTGGCCGCCGGCTGCACGATCGTGGTCAAACCCTCGGACCTGACCCCGCTGTCGGCCCTGGCGCTGGCCGTGCTGGCCGAGCGGGTCGGCATTCCCGCCGGGGTGTTCAACGTCGTTACCGGCCTGCCAGTCGGCATTGGTGAAGAGCTGACCGGCAACCCAACGGTGCGCAAGCTTTCCTTCACCGGTTCCACCGCGGTCGGTCGGCTGCTGATGCGCCAGAGCTCGGAACACATCAAGCGCTTGAGCCTGGAACTGGGTGGTAACGCGCCGTTCATCGTGTTCGACGACGCGGACCTGGAACAGGCAGTGACCGGCATCATGCTCAGCAAATTCCGCAACGCTGGACAGACCTGCGTGTGCGCCAACCGGATCCTGGTGCAGGACGGGATCTACGAGCGCTTCGCCCAGCGCCTGGTGGAGGAGGTGGGCAAACTCAAGGTCGGCGATGGCCAGGAGGACGGCGTGAACATAGGCCCACTGATCAATGCCGCAGCGGTCAGCAAGGTTGCTCGGCATATCGACGAGGCGTTGAGCCAGGGCGCTCGTCTACTTTGTGGCGAGATTCCCCAGGGCGATAGCCAGTTCGTCCAGCCGACAGTGCTCGGTGAAGCCCATGCCGGGATGTTGCTGGCCAACGAAGAAACCTTCGGTCCGGTCGCGCCACTGATGCGCTTCAGCACTGAAGAAGAGGCGCTAGCCTCGGCCAACGCAACGCCTTATGGCTTGGCCGCTTATTTCTTCACCCAGGACTTGCGCCGCTCATGGCGATTTGGCGAGGCACTGGAATTCGGCATGATCGGTCTCAATACCGGCCTCATTTCCATGGACGTCGCTCCCTTTGGTGGTATCAAGCAATCGGGCCTGGGGCGTGAAGGCAGCAAGTACGGCCTGGATGAATTCCTTGAAGTCAAAGCCTTCCACATGGGTGGGCTGTGATCCGTTCAGTGTTTGAAGAGAGGAGGCACGGTTGATGAGTAAACCATTCAGAATCGCAGCAATTGCTGGCGACGGCATTGGCAAGGAAGTCTTGCCGCAAGGGCTGCGGGTATTGGAGCAGGCTGCGCAGAAATGGCAATTGGATTTGAGCATCGAAGTGCTCGACTGGGCTCACTGCGATTATTACCTGGAGCACGGGCAGATGATGCCCGACGACTGGTTCGAGCAGCTCAAGGGCTTCGACGCAATCTACTTTGGTGCCGTGGGCTGGCCGGACAAGGTGCCGGATCACATTTCCCTGTGGGGGTCGCTGCTGAAGTTCCGCCGGGACTTCGACCAATACGTGAACATCCGGCCGGTGCGGCTGTTCCCCGGCGTGCCGTGCCCGTTGGCCGGGCGCGAAGCCGGGGACATCGACTTCGTGGTGATCCGCGAAAACACCGAGGGCGAGTATTCCTCGATTGGCGGCAAGATGTTCGAAGGCACCGAGCGTGAGTTCGTGCTGCAGGAGTCGGTGTTCACTCGCCGCGGGGTGGACCGGATTCTCAAGTTCGCCTTCGACCTGGCCCAGACCCGGCCGCGCAAGCGCCTGACAGCGGCGACCAAGTCCAACGGCATCTCCATCAGCATGCCGTACTGGGACGAACGCACCGCGCTCATGGCGCAGCAGTACCCGGACGTCACTTGGGACAAGCAGCACATCGACATCCTGTGTGCGCGCTTCGTACTCCAGCCCGATCGTTTCGATGTGGTCGTGGCGTCGAATCTGTTCGGCGACATCCTGTCCGACCTGGGCCCCGCGTGCACCGGCACCATCGGCATCGCGCCGTCGGCCAACCTCGACCCCGAGCGACGCTTCCCCTCGTTGTTCGAACCGGTCCATGGCTCAGCGCCGGATATCTATGGCCGCAACATCGCCAACCCGATTGCGATGATCTGGTCCGGCGCCTTGATGCTGGACTTCCTGGGCAATGGCGATGAGCGCTACCGGGCGGCCCATGACGGTATTCTCAGGGCCATCGAGCAAATCATCGCCGAGGGGCCGATTACGCCTGACCTGGGCGGGCAGGGTTCGACCCAGGAGGTGGGGGCGGCGATCGCCGCGGTGCTTTGAGCCGAGGAAGCGCCCGGTTGGCTTGGGCGCTCTGTTGATTCTTGTTGTGTCGCTCTTTAGCCCGTCTCACTGCGGGCTTTTTTTATGCGCGTTCTCCAGGATGCAAAACTACTCGACAGCCTTGTATATTTCGGCCAAGTCGCACAGGTCCCAGTTTCCGCCAGTCAACACCACACACACCTTTTCATCCGGTTTGACGTTGATGGCACCTGCCAACAAGGCCCCGATACCAATGGCGGCGGCGGGCTCCGCTATCAATTTTGCATCCTTGGCCAGGACGCGCATACCTTCGATGATGTGCGCGTCCTCAACCAGAATGATCTCATCCACGTACCGCTCGATGATCGGATATGGATTCTGCCCTGGGACGCTGATTCTCAACCCATCCGCGATGGTGTCCTTGAGCGGAAGCGTCGTACGCTCTTTGTTTATCCTGCTCTGATAGTACTTTGGCGTTAAGGCAGGCTCTACGCCGACTACACGCACCGATGGCCTGGTTTCCTTGATGGCCGTGGCAACACCGGAAATAAGGCCGCCGCCGCCCATGGGGATGATGACCGTGTCCACATCCTGCAGGTCCTCCAGTATCTCGCAGCCGATCGTCCCCTGGCCGGCCATCACCAAAGGATCTTCAAACGCATGGACGACGGCATAGTGATGTTCTTCGGCGATTTCATAGACTCTTTTCCATCTGGCAGCCGTGTCGCCATCGAAAAGAATCACTTGTGCTCCGAGCGCCATGGTATTGGCAATTTTTATTTTTGGAGTGGTCACCGGTAGCACCAGTATCGCGCTTACTCCCAGCATTCGGGCCGCGTAGGCAAGCCCTTGGGCGTGGTTGCCCGACGACGTGGCAATGATGCCGTTGGCGATCTCATCCCTGGGTAACGAAAGTGCCTTGTTCAGAGCGCCTCGTATTTTAAAAGCCCCGGTAATTTGCAATGTTTCAGGTTTCAGATAGAGCTGGCACCCCACGGCAGGCTCTATTTTTTCTGCACGTAAGAGCGGTGTGTGCCTGATGTGAGGTCTCAGCCGTTCCTGGGCTTCCCTTATGTCTTTGATCGTTGGATGGTCGCGCACAGCTGTTACCTCTCCAAATCCAAATGTTGTTTGAATAGCAGCCTTCAAAGAAAACCAAAAAAAGTCCCTACGTTGTTTGCTATCGCGTTTCGATAAATTTTCTCGGACGTCGTATTGTCCTGTATGGCCATGCCCGTAGAATCGAAAATAGTGATTTCATCATCACTTTCCCTTCCTGGTTTCCTGCCCAGCAATATCTCGCCGATTTCTCCATGGATATCCGCTTTGGTAATGACGCCCTCATTCAGCGGATGCCAGGTTTCACCTTTTTCGATGCATTGGGAGATGGAGTCATTCACGATTTTTGCGTGCCTGAATATCGCGGGATCCAGTTCTTGTTTGCCTTTTTGATCCGTGCCGATGGCAATGATATGCGTACCGGGTTTTACCCAGTCCGCTTCCACAAGCGATCCTGTTCCACGCGTTGTGGTAATCAAGATGTCAGCTTGCTCAACCGCTTCTTTCTTCGAGTTCGCCACGATCACGGGAATGCCAAACTCACGTTCGATATCCACTTTATATCTGCACAGCGCATCCGGATTTCTGCTCCACGCGTGGATCGCTTCGATATCCATCACCTCGTGGATTGCTCGGATTTGCATCCGGGCCTGGTTTCCGGTGCCTATGCTTGTAATGACTCTCGAGTCCTTCCTTGCCAGTACTTGTACCGAAATGGCCCCGGAGGCTCCGGTTCTGAGGTGGGTGAGCAGGCTTGCATCCATGACGCAAATCAACGCACAGCTCCTGGCGTCAAACAGCAGCACCGTCCCCATGCTGTTAGGTACGTCGTGAGTGGCCGGATTGTCTATGAATCCTCCTGAGGAGGCCTTCATGGAGATCAGTTCGCTGGTTTTACAATAGCCAATCTTGAAATCGATTTCGCCACGAGGTGGCGGGAGATGAATGCCAATATAGTCAGGCTGCACAACTTGCTCATTGTTGAACGCTTTATATGCCTGCGCCACAGCGTCTATGACATCTTTCATGGCGATCAAACTGCCAACTTCTTCTTTGGTCAGCAACAGTGTGTTCAATTTACGTGACCTCGCGGTGCTTTAAACCAGGGGCATACGCTCTACGGGCTTGATCGCGCGGGTGGGAAAGAAGATTGTCAGCTCTGGGACGGGATCAAAGGCGGCCTCAGGGAAGAGAGCCCGCTAAAGCGGATTTGAACAAAGGCTTATGATTTCTTGGCCGATTCTTCGAGCACGCGCGCCTGAGCGTCAATCGATTCTCCGGGTGTCTCAGCGACTGGGTTGTCATCGCCCATGGACTTGCGAAATCCCCTGATCGTATCCCCGAGATCCGTCCCCAGGCCTTTCAGGCGCCTGGTGCCGAACAGCAGCACCAGGATGGCCAGGACGATCAGCAATTTTCCGATACTCAAACCACCTAATCCCATGCTCTTTACTCCGCGAATGATGTGATCGGTACTGGGGCCGGCAGAGGAGTACTCATCTGCCGGTGAGGATGCCGTTGGCGTTACTTGCAGACGTAGAACTTGCGTACATAGACGCTGCTCTTCCAGGCACAGGGTGCGCCTCGCGCTACGAACACTGTATCCCCGGTGTTGACCGCCAGTGGGGTTCCATCGACTTGGAGAATGATGCTGCCCTCGATCAGGTGCATCAGTTCATGCATCGTGTGAGGTCGCGCCTTGCGGGTATAGGGTGTCGAGTCCCAGATGCCGATGCGCAGGTTGGTCGCGTCCTCGACGAACACATTGTTCGAGCGACATTGCGGTGTCGGGCTCAGCAGGAACTCTTCGCTTGGAGGCGTCGAAGGAGAGAGCAGGGTATACGGGGGGAGAACGGTCAGCCCTGGGTGGCCGGTTTCAACCGGTTGGGTATCGGCGCAGAAAGCCCAGAGCGAACCAGGTTGCGCCTCGATCCGAACCGATGTGCCGCGGGCAATCACGGCGCTGTCACCTGGATTGAGTTCGAGCGCGTGATCCCCGCTCTGCAGGGTGACGTGTCCGGCGTGGACCACGATCGTTTCACTGTAAGGGTATTCATCGACACTGAACTGTCCGCTCGCCTGGACGATGCCGGCAGCAATGTCATCCGGCCCTGCATAAGCGATCTGCCGGTCGAAAGGATCGTTGGCGCCCAATGATCCAGAGGTGAATGCGGATGACGCGGGAGTGCCGTTGGCATGGGCCAACAGAACGGCAGTGGGTTCTGGCATGAGGATGTTTCTCCGGGAGTGGATGGTGTAGGGGTTCAGCTGATGGCCTGGGTCACTAGCGCAAATGGGTGTACGCCACCGCTGGCCTGGGGCGGGGTCCCGCGAACCATTTGTGCGACGGTGTCGACCAGCTTCAGCCCGGCTTCTTCCAACCAGGGGGCCAGGCCGCAATCGGACGGAATGTCGATGCGCACGAAAGCATCCGGCACTTGCGCCAACAACACGGCAATCAAGTGCTTGGCCTGCTCTGGATTTTCTGCCACGACCGGGCCGATGCAGCGACCCCGGCCGAAGGGACGCAGAATGGCGAATGCACGCAGTTGTCCATCGCGCTCGATGCCCACGACGTCTTCGACACTGTCGAACAGATCGTTGAGCACGGCACGCCTGTCCAGGCCGCTGCCAGCGTTGGCCAGTTCGATCACGTCGTTTCGATCGGCTTCGGTCAGGCGGCGCACGCGCTCACCGGAGGGCAGGTCCTTGGGGGCAGGGGGGCATACGTTTCCCTGATGCTGCTGGATATGTCCAAAGTCAACGAATCCCTGGCTGACATAAAGGGGCGCGCCGGCCAGCGTCGCATTGAGCATGGCGGTCTGGGAACCGCAGGCTTGGAGTGCCAGCTCCATCAATCTGCGCCCGATGCCCTGGCCCTGGTACTCGTCGCTGACGATCACCAGGCCAATCGTGGCGTAATCACCCTGGGGGCACGTGAATGCCGTACCGATAAGACGACCTTCGTCCTCTGCGACAAAACCCTGCGAGACACGCTGCAGCATGGCCCAGTCTTCCAGGCGGTGGGGCCATTTCAACCGCACGGACAAGGCATGGGCCGCCGCCACATCGGCAGCCGTCATGGGGCGATAGGTATAGACAGGGCGTGGCAAGTTGGACATGACAGATCTCCGTAGGTAAGGGAGCGTGGCCGGTCGGATTTCTCCGCTGAAAGTGTTGGTATCTCACCTGCCGCCAGGCCTGACAAGGGGCGGACATTGATTCGGTAGATTGCATAAGTTGCGGCTTCACGCGCCGCAGTTATTGCTCAAATCGGGCACAGGCTCAGCAGCAAATATCAGCGGATTTTCGTCGGTACTTTTCATCGGCGCAGGGGCCCAAGGGGGTCAATAACAGCGCTGGCGGTCAATCTGGCCGAGCATCGATTCGCCGCGCTGCTGTCGACGGATATTGTCCAGCAACACACCAAAGGCACTTTCGGGTTGGGTCATTGCCGCGATATGGGGCGTCAGCACTATGTGCGGATGCTGCCAGAACGGGTGATCCGGTGTGGCCGGCTCTTGTTGCAAGACGTCGAGCACCGCGCCACTGAGCTGGCCGCTGGCCAGGGCCTCGAGCAGGTCTTCTTCTATCAGGTGTCCACCGCGGCCCATGTTGATCAGGGCAGCCCCCTTGGGCAGCTGTTGGAACAACTGGCGGTTGAGAATCCCTTTGGTCTGTTCGGTCAAGGGCAAGACACACAGCACAATGTCGCATTGGCCGAGGAACGCTGGGAGCTGTTCGTCACCGGCGAAGCAATCCACCCCGTCGATGCGGTGTTCGCTGCGAGCCCAGCCGGACAAGGCGAAACCAAAGGTCTGCAGGGTGGCGAGGATCTGCTGGGCTTGCATGCCGAGCCCCATGACCCCGACCCGACGCCGGGCGGCCGGTTGCAGCAAGTGCGCTTGCCAGCATCGAGCGTTCTGTTGCTGGCGATAACGGAGCATATCCCGGTGCAGGCTGAGCACTGCGAAACTGGCGTACTCGCACATGCCCCGGGTGATGCCCGGGTCAAGTAGACGGACCACCGGCAGGGAGGCGGGCAGGCGATCGAGGTCAAGCTGGTCAACCCCGGCCGACAGGGCGAACAGCACTTCCAGATTTGGAAACAGGGTTTCGAGGTCGTCCGGGGCCTGCCAGGCAGCGAGGTAGCGAATGTCCTTCGGATCACCGATGTCCGGCCAGGCACGCCATTGGATATCCGGAGCGTGCTCGGCGAACAGACGCTTCCATTGTTCACCGCGCACCGGGTCGGCTTTATAAAGCAGGGCCATGGGTCACTTCTCTTGCTGAATAGGGAGCCTCCAGCATGCCCGAGTGGCAAAGCAGGATGTACCGAAAGAGCCTGCGTAATCCCATGACCCTGCGTTGTAGGGGGCGTCTGCCGGCAGATTCCATGGGGCTGGGGCCGGCTGAAGGATTCTGCTGTTTGACGGGGTGAAAACAGTCGATCCGAATTTCCCAGAGGCCAAGTTCGGCTTAGACAATTGCGTCGAACGCTTAACCTGTGGAGCACATCGCAACCGTTCCCGGTTGCCTGGTTCACTGTGGGAGATGCCATGAACAGTAAAGTCGAAGAAACCCCAAGCCTGCTCCGTCAACGCGATCAATTCGTGCCACGGGGGTTGGTCACCGCACATCCACTGGTCATCGACCGGGCCCAGGGGGCTGAAGTGTGGGACGTGGACGGGGCGCGTTATCTGGATTTCGTCGGCGGCATCGGTGTCTTGAACATCGGCCACAATCATCCGAAGGTGATCGCGGCAGTGCAGGCTCAACTGCAAAAGGTCAGCCATGCTTGCTTCCAAGTGGTGGCCTACAAGCCCTATCTCGACCTGGTCAAGCGCCTGTGCGAATTGGTGGGGGGCCAACAGGACTACAAGGCGGCGCTGTTCACTTCCGGCGCGGAAGCGGTAGAGAACGCGGTGAAGATCGCTCGGGCCCACACCAATCGTCCCGCGGTCATTTCCTTTCGTGGCGGTTTCCATGGCCGTACCTTGCTGGGTACGACGCTGACGGGCATGAGCCAGCCCTACAAGCAGAACTTCGGCCCCCTTGCGCCTGAGGTCTTTCATACCCCATACCCGAATGCCTACCGCGGTTTCAGCAGCGAGATGGCGTTGCAGGCCCTCCACGAATTGCTGGCGACCCAAGTCGCTCCGGATCGCGTCGCGGCGATCATCATCGAGCCGGTGCAGGGCGACGGAGGTTTCCTTTCCGCGCCGCCGGAATTTCTCCAGGCGCTGCGGGCCCTGACCGAGCAACACGGCATCGTGCTCATCCTCGATGAAATCCAGACCGGCTTCGGCCGTACCGGCAAATGGTTCGGTTTCCAGCACGCCGGCATTCAGCCGGACCTGGTCACTGTCGCCAAGAGTCTGGCAGGCGGCTTGCCCATTTCGGGCGTGGTGGGGCGTGCGGCTATCATGGACGCGCCATTGCCCGGCGGCCTGGGCGGTACCTACGGCGGCAATGCCTTGTCTTGTGCCGCGGCGCTGGCGGTGATCGACGCTTACGAACAGGAACAATTGCTCGAGCGTGGCCAGGTCCTGGGCGAGCGGCTGCGTCAGGGCCTGCTGCGCTTGCAGGCTCGTCATCCTCGCCGTATCGGAGACGTGCGCGGCACCGGTTTCATGCTGGCCATCGAATTGATCAAAGACGATGAGGCTCGCAGCCCCGATGCCGACTTCACCCAGCGCCTGATCGATCAGGCCAGGATCGGCGGGTTGTTGGTGATTAAGTGCGGGGTGTACCGAAATGTCCTGCGCTTCCTGGCGCCCCTGGTCACCGAAGAAAGTCAGATCGACGAAGCCCTGACCATTCTTGAAGCAGCATTGCAACGCGTGTTGGATTAATCTCGGTTCTCGGTCGGCCCATCTGGAACGGCGGGCCGACCGAGAGCATTTAGCGCATATGGATTGATGAATGCATCATGGGAGGCGACACACATGCACCTGACTGATTATCGTGCGCTGCTGATCGATTGCGACGAAGTCCTGGTCGATCGGGACTCTGGTGTCTGGACGGCCTTGCAACCTTTGCTCGACAACCATCCGGGAACGCCAGGCAGGGAGGCGGTGCTGGCTGAATTCGACGAGGCGGTGCGCGGGCTCTATCCGCGTTTTTCCGAGCTGGGCTTCAGTGGTTTGTTGTGCTTTGCCCATCGCCAACTGGCCGAGCGCCTGGGGCTCAAGGTCAGCTGGGAGGAGGGCATGAGCTTTGCCCGTTCGGCCTGTAACTGGTCGCTGTTCGAAGACGCGCCCGGTGCCATGTTGTACCTGCGCAAGTTCTACCGGTTGCTGGTGTACTGCGATCGTGATGCCGAGGATCGTGACCTGCTGTGCGAGCGCTTGGGCATTGCACCCGAGGACCTGCATTCGCGCGCCAGCAATCCATTGGAGGACGAAGCATGGTTGCTGGAGAACAAGCTCAAGCCTGAAAACATCATGCAAGTGTCCAGGCCGCCTGCGCAGCCGCCTAAGTCGGCTGGCTTGTGCCTCATCCGCCGTGGCCATGATCCTGATAATCAAGAATATTCTGCCGACTTCTACATCACCAGCATGGCCGACCTCGTCGCTCAGCATCAGCTATCTTTGCGACGTTGAATTTGCTAAAACCACTGTCAACCTGAAGACAACCGAGGGGTACCCGATGGAAGGTTTAATCAAACTAGACCGAATTGATATCAGTATCCTTGTTGAACTTCAAAAGGACGGTCGAATGACCAACGTCAGTCTCGCCGATGCCGTGGGCCTGTCATCCAGCCCGTGCTTGCAGCGGGTCAAGCGCCTTGAGTCGGCCGGTTATATTTCCGGCTACAGGGCTCATCTCAACCTGGCCAAGATCACCGACTCGGTCACGGTCTTCACTGAAATCACACTCAGCGACCACAAGCGGGAGGACTTCGCCAAGTTCGAGTCCAATATTCGTTTGGTCGATGAGGTACTGGAGTGCCATTTGATCAGCGGCGGTTACGATTACCTGGTGCGTTTCATGACCTGCAGCATCCAGCATTACCAGGAAGTGATCGAAGGGTTGCTGGACAAGAACATCGGCATTTCCAAGTATTTCAGCTACATCGTCATCAAATCCCCCGTGCTCAAGGATGGGGTGCCGTTGCGTAGGTTGTTGCGTCACTGATACGTCCTGGCGCAAACCCCTCAAACGGGCCTTACGGCCTGCAAGCAGCCCCGGCGCTGCCGGAATCAATGCGCCTTGGCATTGCGTTCCGATCGATTGGCGATGTGACGTCTACCTCTTCAGACACTCCAGAAACGCCGAGAGGTCGTGCGCGATCGCGGGCTTTTCTCATCGGTGCGGTCGCGCAAAAGGGAGCATTTGCTCCCTTTTGCAATTCGATCTTCATAAAAACGTAACACGACTGTTGCAGAGTTCCCCAGCCCGTCATCACAAGGAATCTCTTTCAATGAAAAGTTTGATGAAGTCTGCTGCGCTCGCCGTTACGCTTTCTCTTTGTGCCACTTCGGCAACCTTCGCCGCAGAGAGCGTCCGTCTGACGGGTTCTGGCGCGAGCTTCCCGGCGCCGATCTACCTGACGTGGTTCAAGGATTTCAGCAAGAAATCCGAAGCTGTCACAGTGGATTACCAATCCAAGGGCAGTGGCGCGGGTGTACAGGACTTTCTGAATAAAACCGTCGATTTCGCCGCCAGTGACTCGGCAATGAAGGACGAAGACATCGCCAAGGTGGCCGAAGGCGTGCAGTTGCTGCCGATGACCGCTGGGGAAATCGTGCTGGCCTATAACCTGCCGGGCAATCCCAAGGGTCTGAAGCTGCCACGGGATGTGTACTCCAACATTTTCCTGGGCAAGATCACCCGCTGGAACGATCCGCAGATCGTTGCTGCCAACCCGGACCTGAAATTGTCCGATACGCCGATCACGGTCGTCGTACGTGCGGATTCCAGCGGCACGACCGCTGTATTCACCAAACACCTGGCGACAATCAATCCAGAGTTCAAGCAGGCGCTGGGTGAGGGCAATACCGTCAACTGGCCGGCCAGCGACAAGTTCATCAAGTCGCCGAAGAACGATGGTGTGACGGCGACCGTGCGCCAGACGCCGGGCGCGATTGGCTACATCGAATACGGCTTCGCCAAGCTTGCCAAGGTTGACTTTGCCCAGTTGCAGAACAAGGCCGGCCAGTACGTGGTGCCTAACGCCGAAAGTGGTGCCGAGGCTCTGGCTGCGGTGGAAATGCCAGAAAGCCTGGTGTCCTGGCTGCCTGATCCGGACGGCGCCAAGTCCTACCCGATCACGTCTTACACCTGGATGATCTTCCGCAAGGACAACGGCAATCCGGCCAAGGCCAAGGCCATGCGTGAAATGGTCGAGTACAGCCTGACCGAAGGGCAGAAAATTGCCGATTCGATGGGGTATATCCCGTTGCCACAATCGGTCGTCGACCAGGTCCGTAAAGCGTCCGCCAACATTCAGTAACGCCTGAGGCCTCTCTCGGTGTGTGCTATCAGCCATGCCGGGAGAGTTTTCCCCCTGTTCCGGACGTAGCCAATGAACAAACCCTTTGTCGTACCGGTGAATCCAGACTCCGCCTGCCAACCACCGTCTGCGAAGGACTTTCTGGTTGATCGCACCTTTCGTGGGCTTGCGCGTATTGGGGTGGTCCTGGTTCTGGCGTTGGTATTTGCCCTTGTGTTCGAGGTGGGGCGCAAGGCGCTACCTGGCATGGAAAAGCACGGGTTCGATGTGCTTCTGGGCACTGTCTGGGATGTCAACCAGGGCAAATACGGCATCCTGCCGGCTATCTGGGGCACGCTCTACAGCGCGCTGATCGCGTTGCTGATCGCGGGTTTTTTCGGCGTCAGCATGGCGATCTTCCTGACCCAGGACTTCCTGCCTCCCAAACTCGCCGCCATTTTTCGAACCATCGTCGAATTACTCGCGGCCATCCCCAGCGTCGTCTACGGCCTGTGGGGGATCTACGTGGTGATCCCGGCGATTCGGCCACTGACGACCTGGTTGAACAGCGAGCTCGGCTGGGTGCCTTTTTTTGGCACTTCCTTGAGCGGGCCGGGGCTGCTTCCTGCGGCGCTGGTGCTTGCCATCATGATTCTTCCGACCATTGCCGCTGTTTCGCAGGATGCGCTCACGGCCGTACCGATGAAGACCAAGCAGGCCGCCTACGGCATGGGGACCACCCACTGGGAAGCGATTCTCAAGGTGATGGTGCCGTCCGCTGCCACGGGCATTTTCGGCTCCCTGGTGCTGGGCCTCGGTCGCGCTCTGGGTGAAACCATGGCACTGGCAATGCTGGTGGGCAACGCGAATAACATTTCCCTGTCGTTGTTCGCACCGGCCAACACCCTGGCGGCCTTGCTGGCGCTGAACTTCCCCGAAGCCGGGCCGAACGAGATCGAGGTGTTGATGTATGCCGCACTGGTACTGATGTTGATCACGCTGATCGTGAACATCTTCGGTTCCTTGATCATGATGTACGCCCAACGGGGTAATAAGTGATGACTGACCTCACTGCTGCAACAGACTTGACGGCTCCGGCAGGCGCGATGCCCAGCCTGCAGCGCAAGTTCGAGGGCCGCGCCCTGCGCAGCCTGATCTTGACCACGCTGGTCTGGGGCGGGGCACTGCTGGCCAGCGTGCCGTTGATTTCCGTGCTCTACATGCTGATCACCCGCGGCGGCGCTCGCCTGAACCTGGAAGTGTTCACCGAATTGCCGCCAACCGGCTTCGAGATGGGTGGGGGCTTCGGCAACGCAATGGCCGGTACCTTTGTCATGGTGGGCATCGCGGCGGCAATCGCGGTGCCGGTCGGCATCATGGCGGCGATCTTCCTGGCTGAACTGGGGCCGGACAGCAAGCTGGCGAACGCGGCGCGCTTTGCCGCCAAGATGCTCACGGGGTTGCCCTCGATTCTGGCCGGGGTGTTTGCCTATGCCTTGGTCGTGATGACCACCGGCACTTATTCGGCACCGGCCGGTGGCGTAGCCCTGGCAGTCCTGATGCTGCCTATCGTCGTGCTGACGGCAGAAGAGTCGATGCGGATGGTGCCCAAGATCATGAAGGATGCCGCCTACGGCATGGGCTGCACCCGCTCGCAGGTGATCTGGAAAATCGTCCTGCCGACCGGCATGCCGGCGATCCTGACCGGCGTCATGCTGGCCGTGGCGCGTGCCGCGGGTGAAACAGCGCCGTTGTTGTTCACCGCGCTGTTCAGCAACTACTGGATCTACCACCAAGGCAGCCTCGAGGTCATGAACCCGACGGCATCGCTTGCAGTGCTGATCTACAACTTTTCCGGCATGCCTTTTGACAACCAGCTCGAGCTCGCATGGGCGGCCTCGCTGGTGCTGGTGATGATCGTGCTGGTCGTGAATATCATCAGCCGTATTTTCGGCAAGCCCAAGTATTGAGAACGGGAGCATCTGATCTTGAACGTATCCACTGCGCAAATAGCCGCTCCGTTTGTCACCCAGGCACCTGTAGTCATGGACTGCAAACTGGACAAGATTTTCTACGGCAACTTCATGGCGGTACGTGACAGCCATGTGCCGATCGAGAAAAACAAGATCACCGGGTTCATCGGTCCTTCCGGCTGTGGCAAGAGCACCGTGCTGCGTAGCCTCAACCGGATGAACGATCTGGTGAAAGGTTTCCGTTTCGAGGGCCACGTGCATTTCCTTGGGCAAGACGTCTACGGCAAGGGCGTCGATCCCGTGGTCGTGCGCCGTTACATCGGCATGGTGTTCCAACAGCCAAACCCGTTCTCGATGAGCATCTTCGACAACGTCGCGTTTGGCCTGCGCCTCAATCGCTACAAGGGCGATATAGGCGATCGGGTCAAGCATGCGCTGCAGGGCGCCGCCCTGTGGGATGAAGTCAAGGACAAGCTCAAGGTCAGCGGCCTGTCGCTCTCCGGCGGCCAGCAACAACGACTGTGCATCGCCCGCGCCATCGCCACCGAGCCAGAAGTCCTGCTGCTGGATGAGCCGTGTTCGGCACTCGACCCGATCGCTACCCGGCGGGTCGAAGAATTGATGGTCGAGTTGAAGAAGGACTACACCATCGCGCTGGTCACCCACAACATGCAGCAAGCCATCCGTGTCGCTGACACGACGGCGTTCTTCTCGGTGGATATTTCCCAGGGCACGCGCACCGGCTATCTGGTCGAGATGGGCCCAACGGCGCAGATTTTCGACAACCCCCGTGAACAGATGACCGGCGACTACATCAGCGGCAAGTTCAGCTGAACCACACGTTCGGTCAAGGCCGCATACCTGCATGAAGCCAAATGGATTTGGCGGGCATCCGGTAGACATTTACCAAGCGTTTCCAAGGAGCACCAATGCCAGCTACGCATCGCCTTGATTTGCCTGCGATTGAACGCGCACTGCGGGAAGTGCAGAACCGCTTCGCCGAACTCAGCCGGAATTTCACGGAGCCGCGCGATCCCTTGACTGACGAGGTGCTGCACAATGTGCTTGAAGGTTACGCGTTGATTGACGACTATGTTGCCCGCGGCGTTGACCTGTTTGACCTCCAGCAACTGAACCTGATGCTCGAAATCAACGCCACGGTGCTTTGTGGCCGTGACCCGGTGCGTCGCCTGGAATACGCCCAGCACCTGGCGGCGACCGAGGCGCATTTCTTCAACAACGTTGAGGGAGGCATCAAGGACTTGTTCAATTGGTATTGCGCGTATCGCAGCGAATCCGTCTGGAAGCGTGCGGCAGGTGTCTATGTCCGCATCCTCAGCAAGCCGCAGTTGTTCATCGAAGGGAACAACCGCAGTGGGTCGCTCATCGTCAGCTACCTGCTCATGCGTGCGGGCTTGCCTCCTTTCGTGTTGACGCTGGAAAACGCCAAGGGCTACTTCAACCCGTCATCGGTCATACGCAACTCTGCCAAACATGGAGTCAAGGCGTTGTACGAATTGCCCAAGATCAAGAAAAAATACGCAGCTTTTCTAGAAGAACAAGCGCCTGACCCGATGAAGTTTTTTCTCAAAGACAAGCCACTGCCCGTCTCTCACGGTGGCCATTGATGAGCGGGAATCTTGCGCTCGCCAGATGCAAAGCCTACGGCAGCCGGGTAGGGCAGGCCATCCGCGGCGCGATGCCCATGCCCATGCCCATGCCCATGCCCATGCCCATGCGTCAGCGCGTACGCATTTCGTTTGATATCGATGACACGCTCGCCTGCCAACTCCACCACTGCGCGGTGGAGCACAGCAGGCTGCCGGCCTGCGTTCATCGGTGGCTGGGCGAGCCGTTGCGCAGGGGGACACGCTCCCTGATCCGAGAGCTGCGCCGCCAGGACTGCAGCATCTGGGTCTATACGTCGTCCGGTCGCACGCCGTCCTATATCCGGCGCTGGCTGTTGCTATACGGCATCCGCGTCGACGGTGTGGTCAACAGCGTGCTGCACAACCGCGCACTGACGGTCCATGGGCTGTCGAATGCGCCCTCGAAGTATCCACCGGCGTTCGATATCGACTTGCACGTCGACGATTCCGAAGGCGTGCAGATTGAAGGTGATGATCACGGATTTCGCGTTGTCGTGGTGCAGCCGGAAGATGCGGGCTGGGCGCAGAAAGTACTTGATGCGGTGGCCATCGTCCAGGCGCAGTTGGCTTGGCAGCAGAGGCCAGCCCAGCGAACTTCGTTGCACCGGGTGCCGACTGTTTAACTGAACGGACAGCCCGCCCGTTGCGGCCCTGCAAGAGCGTCAATCGACACCCCCTCCACCGGCTTTCAACACCAATAGATGATAGACGCCGTCTTCCGCTTCGATCCCATGGGTGTCATGGGTAAAGCCGGGAAAGGACCTGTCGAACGCTTCCAGGGCCTTCAGGTAGGCCAGCAACGGTCCATCTGCGGGACCGGCATTTTCGCCCGGCATCAGCAGGGGAATCCCTGGTGGGTAAGGCACGATACCGGTGGCGGCGATGCGCCCGGCGGCTTCCTCAAGCGTCACCTTCTCGATGTCGTTGCGCACCAGCTTTTCGTAGGCCTCGACCGGGCTGAACACGGCTTGTGGCAGTATGCCGAACGCCTGGGCCATGGATGCGGTGGTCTTATGCTTTTTCATGGCGGCAAAAATATCATCGGCCAGGTCCTTGAGGCCCATGCCGGCATAGCGCTGCTGGTTAGCGGTCAGCAGGTCCGGCAGGCACAGCTCCAGCTCGAGGTTTTCGTCATAGTCGCGCTTGAAGTCGAGCAGGGCGTTGACCAAGGTGCCCCATTTGCCTTTGGTGATGCCAATGGAGAACAGGAACAGGATGGTGAAATCGGTGGTTTTCTCCACCACGATACCCTGGTGCCCCAGGTAGGCGGTGACGACGCAGGCGGGGATGCCAACCTCCTGCAGATTGCCGTCGTCCCCCATGCCCGGGCTCAGCACCGAGACCTTGATCGGGTCGAGCATGCAGTAGCCGTCTTCGATGTCACCGAAGCCGTGCCAGACTTCGTTCGGGTGCAACACCCAACAGTCCGGGTCCGTCCTGAGCGTCACCGGGTCGGCGGCATGGAACGGCACCTGTGTGCCGTCAATGTGCACCGATGGCGGCTGCCAGCAGGTGAAGAACCACTCGTCCTTGCCTTGCATCTCATTGTGCATGCGCGAAAGCACCTGGCGGAACGCAACGGCTTCCTCGATGGATTCGCTGGTCAGGATCTGCCCGTTCGGCGCCTCCATCATGGCGGAGCTGACGTCGCAGGACGCCATGATCGCGTAGTTGGGCGAGGTCGAGGCATGCATCATGAATGACTCGTTGAAACGCCCGTGTTCAATCGGGTTACGGCCATTGCGCACATGAATCATTGATGCCTGGGACAGGGCTGCGAGTAACTTGTGCGTCGAATGGGTGGCGAACACGGTCGGCTTCGAATCATCATGGTCGTCGGGGCTGCCATGCATGGCGAAGCGCTCGCGATACAGCGGGTTGAAACGTGCATAGCCGTACCAGGCTTCGTCGAAGTGCAGGCGGTCGACGCTTTGCCCGAGGAGTTCCTCGACCCGGGTGACGTTGTAGGTCAGGCCGTCGTAGGTCGAGTTGGTGATGATCGCATGCACCGGCGTCGGATCGATGCCGGCCTTGACCATCGGGTTATTTGCGATGGCCGCTTTCACCCCTTCGGCGCTCAGTGTCTGCGGCAGGATCGGACCGATGATACCGTAGCGGTTGCGGGTCGGAACCAGGTAGGTGGGCAGGGCGCCGGAGAGGGTCATCGCGTGCTCGGCGGATTTGTGGCAATTGCGGTCGCACAGGGCAACCTGGTTGCGCGTGACGCTGGCCATCAGGATCACGCGGTTGGACATCGACGAACCGTTGGTGACGTAGTAGGTGCGGTGGGCACCGAATACCTTGGCTGCGTAGCGCTCACCCTGGCCAATGGGGCCGCTATGGTCCAGCAGCGAACCCAGCTCGCCGACCGAAATGGACAGGTCCGAACGCAGCAGGTTTTCCCCGAAGAACTCGTAGAACGCCCGGCCGGCAGTGCTTTTCAGAAAGGCCGTACCGCCGGCATGACCGGGCGTATGCCAGGAATATTCATAGGAGCGGGCGAACTTGACCAAGGCACCGAACATGGGCGGCAGGGCCGCTTTGCGGTAGCGCTCGATGGCCGCCAGGATCCGGCCGCTGAGGAATCGGCTGGTGTCTTCCGGTAGCCAGATGAAGTCGTCGGCGTGCTGCATCACCACCAGTGGGATGCTGGACGCGGTGCTGCGATCGCTGATCAGGAATACCGGCACCCGGGTGTTGCGTTCGCGCAGGTTGGTCAGCAGCCTGATGCATTCCTCATGGCTTTCGCTGGCGTCCATTTCCCAACTGAGCAGGACACATTGAATGGCCGGGTCGGCATTGAGGATCGACGTTGCGTCGCCGAGGGATTCCGACACCAGTACGCTGATAGCGCGCTGTTCCACGTCACTGATCAACTGATTCAGGGCGCGGCCGAACACTGTGCGCTTGTCGGGGGGGCTGCTGACCAGCAGGGTGAGCATCCCGAGCGTGTGCGTAGTTTCCGTCATGATTGAACCTCCAGGATGCCTTTGTTCAAGTGGTTGACCGGTACGGGTTCGCCCGTCAGGTGCCGGGCACTGACGGTTTGCGTCGGTACGCTGTTGTTGAGCGCTTCAAGGCGAATGAGCCGGTTGTTGACGAAGCCGAACAAGGTGTAGCCGAAAATGGTTGCCACGCCGCCGAGCATCAGTGCCTGTTCGCCTGAACTGTAGAGCGCGAGGTAGCTGTAGGCCGCAGCGACCCAGGCAATGATGTTGGTCACCAGTGCCTTGCCAGGCGGGACGTTGGAAACCTTCTGCATGGTCATCAAGGCGGCCATGGAAAGGATGTAGGGCACGAGGTTGGTGACCACCGCGAGGTTGACGAGGATGTCGAATTGCTTGCTCAGATCCGGGCTGATGGTGAGCAGCGCCAATGCCGTCTGCGCCGCGAGCAACACCAGCATGCCGGCAATGGGCGTACCGGCCTTGTTGGCTTTGGCAAAGATCGCCAGGAAGTATCCGGTGTCGGCGGAGCTCTTGTAGACTTGGGCAATGGTGAACTGCCAGCCCAGCAAGGAGCCGATGCACGCCAGCACCATCAACGCCATCACGATGTTCCCGACCAGCGGGGTGAACATCTTGGCGAAGACCAACCCGAACGGTGCCGTGGATGCGGCCAGTTCCGGATTTTCGACGATCCCGGCGATAATGTTGGTGGACGCGATATAGAGCACTGCCGCGCCGAGCGTGCCGCCAAGCACGGCAATCGGTACGTTCTTTTCGGGGTTTTCTACCGCATCGGTATTGGCGCAGGCCGACTCCAGTCCGAGAAATGCCCACAGCGTAATCGCCACGGAAGCCCCCGCTGCGTCGTACCAGCTTTTGTCGTGGGGGTTCCAACCGGCGGCATAGACACTGCTGTCGAACCAGAACCAACCAATGGTCGAAACCAGGACCACCGGTGCAATGACGCCCCATACGGTGACGGCGCCTATCCGACCGGTGATCCGTGCACCGCCGAAGTTGGCGAAGGTGGTGATCCACAACAACGCGATGGTTGCCAGCCCCACTTGCAATGAATCCAGCTTGAGTTGGAACAGCTCTTGGATATAACCGACGGCAGTGATGCTGATCGCTACGTTGGCAATCAACAACGACAGCCCGTAGGTGTAATTGGTGATGTAGTTGCCGGCCTTGCCAAAGGTGTATTCGGCATAGCCTCCCATACCGCCTGTCTTGCGGCTGAGCATCCCGCAACGGGCGAACGCATAGGCAAGCGCCAGGGAACCGGTGGCGGTGATGAGCCAGGACAGGATCGAGATACCGCCGACTTCGGCGAGTTTGGTTGGCAACAACACAATGCCGGACCCCAACATGTTAACAGCGGTCAACATGGTTAATTGCACCACCGTCATTTTCTTAGCGACTGACATTCCGTGCCTCACTTAATGCGGGGGGAGGAACATTAGCTATAGCTAAGGACAGGGAAGTAGCAAGTGCGCCTTAATTGTTTCTCTGACATCTAACAGTTGGTCAAGCTTGTTTTTATGTGTTTTTTAAAGCGTATTGCAAACATATCGACTAAACATTCGCACTGCTCATGAAGCTCATCACCCCGAAATCATTATGTTTCGTCGGCCAGGCAATTAATGAAAAACCGCGACTCATTGTATTTGCGATGGGATAGCTAATAGCGGTTCATGGCTGGCACCATTTTCTTCAAACGGTGCGGTAACCGGCGCCGGAACGGTCGCAGTCGGGGTCAGCTATCCTGATGATGAATCATCGGTTGTGCGCGTCGGTAACCGGCGCGCCAAGCCCAGCATCAGTAGCGGCACCAGGGCCATCGACAATGCGATGGCCAGCACCAACAGGTCGTGCAGGCGCTGATCGATCAGGCGCTGCTCCAGCGCGAGCTTGAACACCACAAAGGCAAACTCGCCACCCGAGGCCAGCACCACGCCAAGGCATATCGCCCCGGCCCGGTCGAGGCCGCCAGTCCAGCGCCCGAGGCCCACCAGGATCGGCAACTTCAGGCCCACCAGCAGCAGCGTCAACCCGAGCACCACCCAAGGCTCGGCCATCAACAGGCGCAAGTCCATGGACATGCCTACACCGACGAAGAACAAACCGAGCAACAAACCTTTGAAAGGTTCGATCTGGGCCTCCATTTCGTGCCGGTATTCGGACTCGGCCATCAGCATGCCAGCCAGGAACGCCCCCAATGCCATCGACACCCCGACGTGTTCCATGATCCAGGCGGTCCCCAGCACCAACAGGAGCGCGGTGGCGGTGGAGACTTCCCGCAGCCCCGAGCCCACCGCCCAGGTAAAGGCCGGTCGCAACAGAACGCGGCCACCGACGATGATCACGGCAATACCGGCGATTACCGCCAACACCGGCTTGAGCCCGGTTTCGGCGGGCGCGCCGCTGTCCGCGGCGCCGAGCAGGGGCACTAGGGCAATCAGTGGAATGGCGGCGATGTCCTGGAACAACAGGATGGCGACCGCCAGGCGGCCATGGGGGCGGCCCAGCTCCTTGCGTTCGGCCAGCATCTGCAAGCCGAAGGCGGTGGAGGACAGCGCCAGGCCAAAACCAATCACGACCGACACCTGACGCTCCTGGCCGAGCAGCAATGCCACGCCGCCGATGGCCACGCCACTCAGCAATACTTGCAGCAGTCCCACGCCAAACAACGCCCGGCGCATCATCCAGAGTCGTCGTGGCGACAGCTCCAGGCCGATGATGAACAGCAGCATCACCACGCCAATCTCCGAGAGCCGACTGACGTTTTCGGCATTGCTCACCAGGCCCAGTACCGAAGGCCCGATGAGCACCCCGGCCAGGAGATAGCCGGGCACGGCGCCGAGCCGCAGGCGCTGGGCAAGCGGTACCAGCAGGACCACCGCCAACAAGAACATCACGGTGGCTTTGAGCAGGCTTCCGTCATGAGGCATTGGATGTTCTCCTATCCGTAGCGTTGTTCCTGTGGGAGCAACGCTTGCTTGCGATGGCTGCCCGGTTATCCCAACGCAGGCATGGCGGATCGACGACGGTCGAGCCAGTGAACGATCAGGCACGCGTACAGCGTCACGGCGATGAACAAACTCATGCGCACGGCAAATGCGGTGTAGACGTCCTTGCCGGCTGCGCTGTCCTGGACCGATTGACCGAGCAGGATGATCATCGTCATCAGGGTACTGAGCCAGAAGCCGGGGCTTTGCCACGTGGGCCGCAGGCCATACAGCCTGCGGCCCAGCAATAGGACCACCAGCAGCGTCCACAAAAAGAACATCCACAAGTGCACGAACAGGCTGAGGGCACACCAGACCCCGACCGCCAGCAACCCGCCCAGCAGCGTCGAGCCGAGCAACTCGCGTCCGGCATGGCTGGCGGCGGTCGTGGAGCTTTGCTGGCCCAGGCTGACGGCCTTGAGGATGATGGGCAGGTACTTGGTGGGTTCGATCAGGGCGAGCAGGAACGTGGGCAGCACGATCAAGGTTGCGCGCAGCGCGATGCGGCCGATCTCGATGGGGGATGTGCCCGGTGGTGCGGGCGGCGCTGGCGCCTGGGTGGGCTCGGGAAACAGCCAATGACTGAAGGACAGCGCCACGACTGCCAGGAGCAATCCCTGGACCAACGCGCCAATGACCATGACCGCGGAGCCGAAGTCGGCGGTGCCAGCGGCGGAAATCATGGTCAGGCCCATCACCAGGAAAATCATGACCAGGGCATTTCCACCTTGCAAGCCATAGCGGAATGCCAGGAACAGGCCGAGCCCCACCAGCAGGACGCCGCACAGCGGGTAGTAACGCAGGATCGGAATCAACAGCAGCCCGCAGCCGGTGGTCAGGATCGCCACCAGGACCAGCTTCAGGCAATCCTTGGCGGATAACGGCCGGTGGCTCATCGCCAGGATCAAGGCGAGGACCGGCGCGAGAAAGGGAATCGGCAGGTCCAGGCCGAAGCTGATCGCCAGGCTCGATGCCGTGCCGCACGCCAGGCGTAGCGTCCGCTGAGCACGTACGCCTCGCTTAATAGGCATAGGACAGCCAACTCATCAACCACAGGAACACGCGGCCCAGGGGGTTCAACGGGTTGCCCTGGGATGGAAACGCCATGACTTCCGCCTGCCCACCCGCACGCACCACGCCGAGCGTGCGCAGCCGCTCACGGGCGTCGGCAGAGAACTCGATGATCACCGGGAAGCGTTGCGCCGGACGCAACCAGTCACGGCTATTGCGCACGGTGGGCAGGGTGCCGGGCGCGGTGCCCTGGCCGACTTCGACCCCGTAGCCGATGCTGCGCACCCGCCCTTGCAACACTTCACCGGGCAAGGCGTCGAGCACGATGGCCACCGGCGTGTCGACGGTTACTCGGCCGAGGTTGTTCTCGGTCATGTCCGCGCTGATCCAGACATCGTGGATGGCGATGAGGGTCATCACCGGTGTACCCGCCGCCGCAAAATGGCCGACATCGGTGCGCAGGTCGGTGACCAGGCCGGCGGAGCGCGCGCGAACCTGGCTGTTGGCCAAGTCCAGTTCAGCCTTCTCCACGGCACTGGCGGCGCTGCGCAGCAAGGCGTTGGTTTCGTCGCTGCCGCCTTCCTGCTCACGCGCCCGTTGCACCTCGGCCCGCGCCGCGGCGACCTGGCTGGTCGCCTGCTCACGGGTGGCCCGGGACACTTCAAGCACGCGCACGGAAATGGTTCCCGGATCGGCCCGGTACAGCCCCTCCAGGCGCTGGTTGTCCTGCCGTGCCTTGAGTTCGTTGGCTTGAGCGGCGCGTAACGACGCCTGTGCCGAAGCGATGCCGGCGGTGCTCGCGCCGATCTGCCGGCGGGTGGATTCCAACTCGGCGCGGGCCCGGTCGACGGCGATCCGGTACGGCAACGGGTCCACTTCAAAGAGCAGCTCGCCGGCGTTGATATCCTGGTTGTTGCGCACGTTGACCCGAGTCACCCGGCCGGCCACCTCGGACGCCACCGGAATGACGAAGGCCCCGACGCGGGCTTGTTGTGTATAGGGTGTGAAGCGGTCCGACAACAAGTACCAGGCCAGGCTCAACACGATCACCAGCAGCACCCATTTGATGCCTTTGTTCACGGGGGCGGCCTCGGCGCCTGGGGCCGGAGCGGGGGACGGCGCTTCAGTCATGGTCGGTTACCTTGATCGGGGCCGCGGGAGGCGGCAGGGCGGAGGTCGGATGGCTGAGCAGGTCGCCCCAGTCGGAGCGCCGTTCCATTTGCTGTCGAGTCTTTGGGTCCACCACAGGCTGGCTGTTCTGCCAGCCGCCGCCCAGGGCTTTGTACAGGGCGACCAGGTTGCTCACGGCGTCGCTGCGGCTGATCAGATAGTTGTCCTGCTGCTGCAACAGTGCGCTTTGGGCGTCCAGGACCCGTTGGAAATCCGAGTAGCCTTCGCGATACCAGGTGTTGGCCAGTACCAGCGAACGTTGAGCCGCCAGGGCGGCTTGGCGCAGGATGCGCTCGCGTTCGAGCGCCTTGGTCAGCCCGGTGGCGGCGTCGTCGGCCTCCCGCGCCGCCTGGCGGACCTGGTCGCGGTAGGCTTCGATCAATTGTTGCAGGCGGGCATCCTGGACCCGCACGTTGTTGCGGATCTGGCCATGGTCGAACAGGTTCCAGCGCAAGCTGGGGCCGCCGACCAGGTCCAGGCTGTTGGAGGTGCCACTCAGCGAGTTGGCTGACCAGACGATGCTGCCCAGCAGCGTCAGCGACGGATAGAGGTCGGACTCGGCCACGCCAATCAATGCCGATTGCGCGGCGACGTTGAGCTCTGCGGCTCGCACGTCCGGGCGACGCAGCAACAGGTCGGCCGGCACGTCCTGCAATACGGCCCGGTCCACCAGCGGGATCAACCCGGTGCTTTCAACCCGCAAGGGCAGGGCACCGGGTGGTTGGCCGATCAATGACGCCAGCGCATTGCGCGTGCGGGCCGCCTGGTCTTCCAGGCTCGGAATGCTGCTGGACGTGCCCAGGTACTGGGTCTTGGCCTGTTGCACGTCCAGTTCGGCAATCTGCCCACTGGCGAAGAGTTTTTCCGTGATATCGAGGTTGCGTTGCTGCTGCGCCGCGTTTTCCCGGGCTACCTGCAGTCGGGCTTCAGTGGTGCGCAAGGCGAAGTAGGTGGTGGCGACCTGCGCGCGCAACAGCACCAACGCATCCTCATAGTTGGCCTGGGCGGCGAAATAACCGGTGTCCGCGGACTCGATGGCACGGGCGAAACGCCCCCAGAAATCCAGCTCCCAGCCGATATCGTAACCGGCGCTGTATTGCCAGAAGTGACTGTCCTGAGGATTGTTGCCTCCGGATTGATCCCGCTTGGCGTACAGCGTGTCGGCGCTGGCTTGCTGCAGTTGTGGATAGCGTTGACTTTGCGCGATGCCCAACTGCGCCCGCGCCTCCATCACCCTCAAGCCGGCAATTTTCAGGCTTGAGTTGTGGGCGTCCGACTCAGCGATCAGGCGGTCGAGCGTCGGGTCGTTGAACACCCGCCACCACTGGCGCAGGTCCGGGTTGAGCTGCCGCTGGCTGGCGCGCGCGATGGCTGGGCTGTCCCAAGTCTTTGCCCAGGGTTCGCCGGGCGGCTGGAAATCCGGGCCCAGGCGGGTGCAGGCGGCGGGGAGCAGCACGCCCAGCAACAACGCGACGTCACGCAGTGAGGCGCGCATGGCCGGGTCACTGCGCCCCGGGCGGCAGCTCATCCTCGACGGCGATTTCCGGCGGCCGGGCGGCGACCCATTGCCAGAACAACTGATAACCGACAGCGAGCACGACCGGGCCGACGAACAGGCCGATGACGCCGCCGGTGACCATGCCGCCCAGGGCGCCGATCAGTATCACCGGCATTGGTACATTGACCCCGCGGCCGAGCAGCAATGGCTTGAGCACGTTATCCACCAGTCCGGCGACAAACACGTACACGGCGAAGATGATGGTCGTGGTGCTCGCGCCCTCGGTCGAGAATACGAAGATGATGACCGGGATGGTAATCAGCGTCGCCGGCAATTGCATGATGCCGATCAGCAATACCGCCAGGGCCAGTAGACCGGCGCCGGGCACGCCCATGAACACGAAGCCCAGGCCCACCAGTAGCATCTGGATGAAGGCGATACCAATCACACCCAGCGCCACGGCACGAATGGTCGAGGTGCACAATTGGGTGATCTTGGGCCCCTTGGTCGTGCCGCAGATACGCGAGACGATCTGGATGGCGCTGGCGTGCCCGCGTTCGCCATAGGCCATGAAAAAACCCGCGACGATCAGCGAACCGACGAAAATGAGGAAAGCCAATCCAAACCCAGCGACTTTGCTCAGCAGAGAAAGACTGAAGTGCTTGATCTGGGGGATATAGCTCTGCACCAGCGCGGGCAGGTCGGTGGCGGCGCGCATCCACAGCTGTTGCAGCGGCTTACCCACCAGCGGCCAGTTCGCGACGGCATCGGGTGGCAGCGGAACTTGGAGGTTGTCGGCCTTGATGTCGGTCATTACGCCTTGGATCGAGGTCACCAGCGAGTTGCCCAACAGCAGGGTCGGAATCGCCAGGATGCCGAGCGTGATGAGCACCAGCAGTGTCGCGGTGTATCCATCGCTCAAGCCCAACTTGTTTTTCAGCTTGATTTGCACGGGGTAGAGGGTAATCGCCAGAATCACTGCCCACAGCATCAAATCGAGAAAGGGACTGAAGATCCGGTAGCAGAAGAACACCATGACGGCCAGCAGACCAGCGCGAATCAACACATCGAGCATGCTGCGAGACCACGGGTTTTGGGACACTGGCACAGAGGGCATCTGAGTATTCCTGAGGTGGTGAGCAACTCGAATCACCCCAGTGTAGTGGACGAATGGGCGGTGCACCTTGGCGGTTTCCATCCGCTTCGCAGCCTGCTTCCGGGCTTGGGTGGGGTCATGTACTAAAGACGTGCGGCTCTTCATTTATGCTCATCTTGTCTACTACCCTTGTTTTCGTCCTACGATATCTCCCATCCCCGGCAGCGGCTGAACCAAGAAGCCCATGACGGAGGAATATTCGCCCCATCACAAAAAATACTATTGGAGTCCCGATGAGCCTCTCGCCATTCCACCTAGCAATCCCCGTCTACGACCTGGCCTCCGCGCGGCGCTTCTATGGAGATGTCTTTGGCCTTGAAGAAGGACGCTCCAGCAGCCAATGGGTCGATTTCAATTTTTATGGTCATCAACTGGTGATTCACGAGCAACCTAAAACCGCCTCGCAAGAGAGCGCTCACAGCAACCCGGTCGATGGCCACGACGTGCCTGTCCCGCACTTCGGCGTCATTCTGGAGTGGGAGCAATGGGAGGCGCTGGCCGAACGGCTGAAGTCGTTCGGCACGCCGTTCGTGATCGAGCCCTATATTCGCTTCAAAGGCCAGGTCGGTGAGCAAGCCACCATGTTCCTGTTCGATCCCTGCGGTAATGCCCTTGAGTTCAAGGCATTCAAGGATATGAGCCAGATTTTCGCCAAGTAGAAATATTCACGGCACAACCCTGTTGTGCCGCGTGATCTCAAGTGAACTGGAAGCCCAGGACGCCGGTGTTGCTTCGCCCATGCACATGGACAAGTTTCACCGAGAGCCCATGCCTAACGAATCGGCAACAACGCCCCAAACGCAACGAAAAAGCCGCCGCAGACGCGGTTGAAGCGCCGGCCCATTCGTGCCAGCCACGGCCGAACCCGGTTCGCCGCGCTCGCCACGCCAAACTCCACGGCGAACTCGACGAATGCGTAGGTCAGCGCCATGACCAGAGCCTGCAGGATCAGATTGCGTTGGGCGTCAATGAAGGGCGTGATAAAGGCGGTGAACAGCAGCAGTGCCTTGGGATTGGAGATCGCCGACAGCAGCCCCTGGCGAAACAGCGACCAATCGGCCGATGTCCTCACGTCGCTGACCGTGAGGGTCATCGCCTCCGAGCGCCAAAGGCTCAGCCCCAGCCAGATCAGGTAGAGCCCGCCGATGATCTTCAGTGCGGTCAGCCAATGCTGCGACGCTTGCAGCAGAGCGCCCAGGCCGAGGACGCACAACGCGATCACGATGGCGAAACCGAGGACGCCGCCGGAGATGGTGAACAGCGTCTTGCGATTGCCATGGATCGCCCCGTGGGTCAGCGCCAACAGGGCATTGGGGCCGGGCACCAAGGCGATGCCGAGGCAGGTCAGCAGGTAGAACAGCCAGGCGTCGAGGGACATGGGGGGCTCCGGTGCATGATGACAAGCACCGATGTTGCCGCGAGAAGACCTGGACGAAAAGCGCATATTGTGGCAATCAGGTATTCGATTATCGAATGCAGGAATTTCCACATGACGCCCCGGGATCTTCAGATCGATTGGCTCAAGTGCTTCGTCGCCGCCGTCGATACCGGCTCGCTGTCGAGCGCTGCCCTTGAGATCAACAAATCGCAATCGGCCGTCAGTATGCAGCTCAAGAAACTCGAGTCCGCCCTTGGCCGTCAAGTCCTGAGCCGTGGCCCGCGACACTTCCAGCTCACCAGCGACGGTGAAGCGCTGCTCGGCTACGCCCGGCGCATGCTGGCCTTGCATGCAGAAACCCTGGGGGCGTTCTGGGGTGAGCAGTTGAGCGGGCGGATCCGCCTCGGTGTGGCGGAAGATTACGCCGGGCCTTACCTGACGCCGGTGTTGAAGCGCTTTTCGGCGCGCTATGCCAGCGTGGATATCGAGTTGACCTGCGAACAATCGACCGCGCTGATTCCCCGGGTGGCCAGCGGTGAACTGGATCTTGCCCTGGTATCGCGCGACAGCCCCCGTCGCGGCGCATTTCTGTTCCATGAACCCATGGTCTGGGTCGGCTCGCCGCAGTTCGAACTCTGGCGCCGGGACCCGTTGCCGATCGCGGTCTACGACGAAGAGAGCCTGGCCCGCCGCACCGCGGTCGAGACCCTGGCCCGGCAAGGGCGCCGCTACAAGGTCGTCTATAACAGCTCGAGCCTGGCCGGGCAGATCGCTGCGGTGGAAAGCGGGGTGGCGGTGGCGGTGCTGACGCGCTGCTGCACCCCGGCCAACCTCCAGGTGCTGGGCCAGGAGCATGGCCTCGGGGCGCTGGAATCCATGAGCGTGGCGGTCTACCGCAGCCGGACCTCGCAAGGATCGATAGCCGTGGATGGGCTGCGCAGTTTTTTGATCAAGACCCTGGGATCGCCTGCAGTGGGCAAGGGAATAGCTTAAGCGAAGGGCCTTGTCGCTGGGGGGCTGCACGTGCAGTTCACAATGGCGATCCTGATCGCCATCCTTGGACTGGTCGTGAACATCGCCAGTGCGTTGCTTCTGGCTGGAAGTGGTCACGGTCACGTCCATGATCATTCCCATGACGATCATGGTCACTCCCATGGGCAAGACAACAACCTGCGCTCCGCGTATGTCCACGTGCTCGCCGATGCAGTCACGTCGGTTATGGCCATCGTAGCGTTGCTGGCCGGCAGGTTCTTGGGATGGGTATGGCTCGATCCGTTAATGGGCATTGTCGGGGGGTCGTCATTGCCCGCTGGGCGTGGTTCCTGATGAAAGACACCGCATCGGTGTTGCTTGACAAGACGGATGAGCATTTCGCCGGAGAAATCCGGGAGCTGCTTGGTCAAGCCGGACCGTTCCAAGTAACCGACCTGCACGTATGGCGGGTAGGGCATGAAGCCCGTGCCGCCATCGTCAGCGTGCAGGGCTAGCAAGCGGTTTCTGCCGATGATGTGCGTGCCGCCTTGACTGCGGTCCATGAGGTCACTCATCTCACGGTCGAATACAGGACGGTGGAAAACTGAGCCTTTCGCTCCAGAGCGGTGTTGTCATCGAACGCCGCTCGCCATTATTTCTGGAAACAAACATGGCCAAAGACGTTGAAAACCCCTGCGTATCACTTTGTCAGTTAAACAGTGAGATGTGCGTGAGTTGTGGGCGTACCAAGGAAGAGATACGCAAATGGCGCAGCATGAAACGGCCCGAAAAAATCGCAACCGTGCAGAAAGCGTCCGCTCGGATGAAAAGTATTGCAAAGAAGAAGGCGAAGGCGAGATAGCGTGATCATGGGCGTGACCTCTGAGTTAGGCTCTGTACGAAAAGAGATGTCGCAAACACTGCATGGAACAAGCTAGCGAGACCATAGCGGCGTAGCTTTTCGCGAGCTTGTCGAAGCGTGTCACGATCCGGCGGTTTCTTTCAGTCAGCCAAACATGCTCTCGATGATGTTGCGCTCTCGGTATTTGGGCGATCAAACAGTCTTGGTAAGCCAGGCTTGGGCTTTGCGCTTCATCGAGCGCAGCGGGATTACAGGCTGCTATGCTGGGGCAGGCTTACTCCTGCCTCAGTATAAATTAAGCGCACTACTTAAAGCCGTGTGCGTCAAAGGGTGTCGCCACCGCCAGAACGCCGATTGCTGGATGTGGAGATTCGCTAAATCATCAGCGGCGCGGGCGTAACGCCCGGTTGTTATATGCTTTATTGCTCTGGGGGCTTATTAAATAGATTGCCCGCCATATATTTAAGCCCGGTGTCGGAGGCAACAGTAACTACTGTTTTGCCGGGGCCTAGTTTTTTAGCAAGTTTAATCGCGGCAACGACGTTCAATCCTGTAGAAGTGCCTGCAAGAATTCCTTCCTTCTCGGCAAGGTATTGACACATCTCGCGAGCTTCGAGTTCACATATACCCCATGCTTCGTCATAAAGCCGAGCATCTATGAAGGGAGGAACAAAACCTATGCCAATACCTTCTACATGGTGCTCCCCAGCGTAACCCTTAGATACCATTGGAGAGGTTGCAGGCTCGAGTACGTAAATTTTAGTTGCAGAATTGACCTCTTTCAGAATTTTAGCAACACCCATCACCATGCCTGCTACCCCCACAGCGCCACAAAAAGCATCTACGCCCTGAGGAAATTGTTGAACGATTTCTTCGCCAATCACCTCGTAGCCAATCAATGCATCTCGATTGGAAAATTGATCTGTAAGATAGAAGTTGTCTTTTTCGCCATACTCCACAGACCTCTTGATCATCTTGGGAATAAGATCTGAACCGATTTTTCCCGATTCGCTATGGATGAGCTCCAAGTCTGCGCCGAATGCGACCATGGCCTTCAACTTTTCTGAAGCAAAGGCATTAGAAGAGATTATCTTGAATTTGTAGCCTTTTACAGCACAAACGAATGCGAGTGAAGAGCCTGTGCTGCCCCCGCTTGCCTCCACGACCGTCATACCTGCTTTCAATGCCCCTCGTTTTTCGGCTTCTTCGATCATGGTCCTTGCCATTCGATCTTTGTAAGAACCAGTGGGGTTGAAGTATTCCAACTTCACATAGACGTCAGCATGGCCGTGAGGGACAACTTTATTAAGCTTGACGACAGGGGTATTGCCTATAGCGTCAAGCATGTTATGGCAAATGCGTAGCGGGGTGGTATTCATGTTATTACCTTTAGAATTTGCGCAATGGGTTTATCACTTGGCTTTATCTGTCGCTCTCAGCAGAGAAATTCTATGCCCGGGCCAGGCTAATAGTTTTTCTTAATTTTTCCTCAGTCCGCCGATCAGGTTAATATCGTTAACCGAAACGCATTGGTACGAAGCAAATGGACAAAATTGATCGAGCTATATTGGAGCTCCTGCAGGCTAATGGCAGGCTGAGCAATGCGGAAATAGCTGAACATGTATCATTGTCGCCTCCAGCGTGCTGGAAGCGTCTGAAGCGCTTAGAGGAGGAGGTGATATCAGGGTATCATGCGCACCTAGACAGAGACGCCCTTGGTTTCGGCTTGTTCGCTTTTGTTAGTATTATTCTAGAAGGGCATAGCGATGAGACAATGAACAATTTTGAGGCGGGGGTTAAGCGCATTCCCAATATTGTGTCGTGCCACAACATCTCCGGTCGATATGATTATTTGTTGCAAGTTGTAGTAAAAGACATGAACGCCTTTCACGATTTGGCGATGAACCAGATTCGCTCAATAGGTAATATCAAGGAAATGAATACTGGGTTTTCGTTAAAGGAAATAAAATTGTCTTCGCATCTTCCGCTGTGATTTTCAACTTTGGCTTCCACGTGTCGGTAGAGACGATGGGGACAGGTGCCGAGCTGCTCCGCGGTTGTCAGTGGGCTCAGAAGCGCGTGGCCAGCGGGACAGACTCCAATGATTACGCCTGTGTTGCGCGAAACGAGGGAGCGATTGAATTTGGCAGCTTAAACGGCAACGGTTGATCGAAAGAGTGATTTAATTGCTACATCACAAATATTCTACTTTCAATACGCCATCGTGCAGATTGTCAGATGGAAGGAGGCATTTTTGGGGCATTCACAAGCTGAAAAAGCGCAAAGTCGTGAGCGAATCCTGAAGGAGGCGGCTGATCAAATTCGTGAAGGCGGGCTTGATTCGGTGAGCGTTGGTAAACTCATGAAGAGCGTAAACCTGACTCATGGCGGGTTCTACGGCCATTTCGCATCACGTGCGGACTTGCTTGCCAAAGCTCTGGAGCGCGCCCTGGATGCTGGGGCGCACCGGTCGGCTGGGGAAGAGTTAGCTTGGCCGCACGGCTTCGCAAGCTTCGTTCGTAACTACCTGAGCCAAGCTCATCGGGACTCGCGTAGTGAGGGTTGCGCAATTTCTGCCCTGGTTTCCGATGTCGCTCGTGGCGATGTGCAATCCAGGGCCGTCATGGACTCTTCCATCGAGGACTATATTGCCACCGCTCGGCGACAGCTGGGCGACGATGACGATACCAGGGCGATGTTTGCCGTCAGTGCCATGGTGGGGGCCCTGTCCCTGTCGCGGGTGATGACAGACGCCCCTCGCTCGGATGAGTTACTCCGCAACGTGAGTGAGCAATTGATCTCTCTCTACGGCCCAAGCGTCCCCGAACGCTCAGACAACCCGGACTGAGTTCTGACTGGGCAGTCGGTGCCGCTTTTCCATTGCAATCCCCTGCGGGGTATGGCGGGCCTTCTCGCACGACGTTGAGGCCTGCTTTGCCGCGAGCGTTGGAAATCAATCCTGCACCGCACGAATAAGAGGGGCGGGGCGGCACGCCTGCGCGATGGTCAAAGGCTGGACGTTCTTCTTCGACGCCGCCCACTGATCCTTGGTCTGAATTAAAATTCATAACTTTTGCGTAGACAGCATGATGGTCATCATGCAGAATTATTCCGTCACCTGTAAATGACGCTGGCAGGTGCCGGCCCATATTTCTGTCGGGGCACCGTGCCATCGGCTTAGTGGTGCACCAGAGATAGTTCTATGACCAAAGTGCAGATGCAATCCTGCTTCTTTTTCAACCCTCGTGCTTGGTGAGCGGACGGAATCCGGCTTTTATATTCAAGCTTCACTACGAGGGGGAAGCCGTACTTAGGTAATAAAAAATCATGCACAACGACCAATTGCATCAATAAGGGGTATCCCGGATGAGTACGCTTGACTTTTACTTCGATTATCGAAGCCCCTACAGTTTCCTGGCGCTTTCGCAACTCAGGAAGATGAATGTCAAAATCGCCTTCCGCCCGATCGAGCTTGGCGACCTTATGGGGCGGGTAGGGAACGTGCCAACGAGCCTTACTTGTGAATCCAAGGGTCGCTATGTGATGACTGACCTAGGGCGGTGGGCAGTGCACTATGGTGTCAACCTTAACCGCCACCCCCAAGCGTCGGCGATCGATGCCGGCAGGTTGTTGCGTGCCACCCTCGTGGCTGAGCAGTTGGGCGTTATGTCCACTGCGGTGGATGCAATCTTTCATGCTTTTTGGTCGGTTCCGGCACCGCTTACTACCGCGGCGGAAGTTGCAGCCTTGCTGGGTGCAGCTGGCCTCGACGCCGATGAACTCGAAAGGCGGATGGACACGCCGGTGGCACAGGCCCTGCTGGAGCAGGCAACCGCTGAGGCAGCGTCACGCGGCGCATTCGGTGTACCGACGCTATTCGTGGGTAACGAAATGTTCTTTGGTAATGATCGGCTGCACTTCGTGCGGAATCATCTGGCAGGTGCTGTATGAAGCCGCTCGTTGTCATTACCGGCGTTGGGCCCGGCCTTGGCTCGGCAGTGGTCCGGCGATTCCACGACGGCGGCTACCAAGTCGCTATGCTGGCGCGCACTGCCGAGCGTCTGAAGGAATTGGAAGAACAACTTCCTAATGCCTTTGCGGTCCCTTGCGACGTTGCCGACACTGGGGCGCTCGTAGCCGCTCTTCACGGCATCGAGCTTCGTGCTGGCACTCCCAAGGTGGTGATCCACAACGCCGTGGGCGGGACCTTTGGAAACTTCCTTGATATTGAACCGGAAGTCCTTGAGCAGAATTTTCAGACCAATGTCATGGCCCTGTTGCATCTGGCTCGGTGGGCGGTACCACGGATGGAGGGGGCAGGGGGCGGCGCCTTGCTAGTGACTGGCAATACTTCGGCCTATCGCGGTAAGGCCGGCTTCGCAGGTTTTGCGCCAAGCAAGGCGGCGCAGCGCATTTTGACCGAATCCATCGCACGTGAAGTGGGGCCTCGAGGCGTGCACGTGTCCTACTTAATGGTCGATGCGGTCATTGATCTACCGTGGACCCGCGAGAGGTTCGAGGGCAAGCCGGATGACTTTTTCATCCAGCCCGCCGACATCGCCGAAGAGATCTGGCATGTCACCCACCAGCCGCGCTCAGCTTGGTCGTTTCTTACGGAGGTGCGGCCCTTTGGGGAGTCTTGGTGAGAAAGGTCGAACTCAACTAGCTAAGGCAGTCGCCTGCGTTGGGGCTGCTTACAGCATTTAGCCACGATCCGTCTGCTCACGCATTCTTCTGCACTACTGCAACTCTCGAAGAACCGATTCAAATGCCTCGAGGTGCTTTCTAGCCAGCAGATCCAGATCGCGCGAGCGCCTGCAGCACCTCGATCGCTTTCTGGGCATCATCTTTGCCCACAAAAATGTGGTCGTGGTAGTAAGCCGCAATGACATTACAGCTGATGCCAGCATTTCCCAGTGCGGTTGCAAAGGCAGCCGTCAAGCCAACGGCATCCAGCGCCGAATGGACGGTCAAGGTAATCCAGGCGGCGACATATTCGAATTCAAGACCAAGCGCCAGAGCTGCGGATTGCTCGAGGATTACCGTTAGGCCTTCCTTCTCCCGAAAGCTTCCCAGCACTTCCTGCCCCTCAACGATGTTGCTGTTTTTGACAGTGCAGAAGACATAGTTACCCTCATTCAGCGAAGGGCTCATGCCATGGAGTAGCTTTGCTATTGATTTTTCACCCGACATTTCATAAGTCTCTATTGATTGTTGACGCCCAGTCTCCGCTTTTTTTGCGATAAGAAAAATTCAATTTCATGATGCAGGATTAGCAAATCTAATGTTGTATGGGGTGTCTGGCATCTTATCTTGCGGTTCCCTTGTTACCCCTGAATTGCTGATTTAAATGAAGAAATACTGACGTCAGCATAAGAGAATAGAGGAGGCGGGCGTGATCAAGGGCGATCAGGCTAACCTCGATCACTGGGATGCGTCCGCCTTATCGCCTTCAAGGAAGAAGTCAGCGGGTCTTGTCGCACACCGTCGCGGGATGGACAACGGTAATAGCATAGTCGGGGAGGAGGGTCATGATGCTTTGAAGTGCCAGGCTACAGATTCGGAAATCTCTTATCTTTCGATACCCGGAATTGTAATTCGGTCTCCGCTGTTCACCGCCCGCCACCATCCCACGGCTCGTAGCGCCAACCCGTTGGTTGCCAGATCATCTGATGCGTCAACTCCAAAGCCTGCAGAAAATCCCGATCGTGGGCACTGACGATGAGCGCGCCCTTGAATTGTCCGAGCAACTGCTCGACTGCTTCCAAGGCCGCGATGTCGAGATGGTTGTTCACTTCGTCGAGCAGCAACAGTTGCGTCTGTTTGGGGCCGCCTGCCAGCCAGGCGAGCGCTGCGCGCAGGCGCTCGCCACCACTGAGCCGACCGAATGGCGTGGCCATCTGCCGAGCGTCGAGCCCGGCGTTGGCGAAGACCTGGCGAAAGCGACCCTCCTCGACAGTGCCCAGCCCAAGCACGCCGTAGAGCCAGGCGGTCCGAGCGGCAGTAGGTGCGCTGGCGAAAACCACCCCCGCAGGGTCGCCCGGGTCGAGCAGTATCGGTAGCATCGGCAGCAGCAATGCCGTGCCCAGGCCGTCGATAAAAATGATCATCAGCAGGATCAAGGGCGCGACCTTGGCAGTGGCGCGTGTCTGCGAGAGAACGGCGGTCATGGCTGGCTCCGTGCGAAAAAGACGCGAGTGAGCATGGTGTCAGGTGCGGCAATCTGGGTCATTCGCCATAAGTCCTCAGGTAGCGGCCATCGAGAAAGCGTTGGCTCAGCGCCAAATAATCGGATCGCTCCGACTGCGCCATGGTTTCGAAGAACAACATCTCGCGGGTGATCAGCTCCACGCCGTGACGTGACATGCGCGAGAGCGCGACCTCGTGATCCAGGACGCTGCGGGACGAGGCTGCTGATGTCCGGCGCGGGGGTACTCATTCTTTCAAACATCCTTGAGAGGATACGGCTCCATAGACTGCGACTAGAGACTTGGGCTGGCATCCCGGTATCAGTGATCGGCAATAGACGCGGAGCATACCTAGGGGGTGAGGAAATTACTTTTGAAAGTGCGTGGATGCGTGGACAGCTGAAAATGCATTTAGAGTGGTCATCATTGTCTTGATCACTGTGTGACAAATGAATATTCCGCTTTTTATTTCTTTGGATGGACCCAAAGGCACTGGCAAAACCACGCTGTTAGAGGCCGTAACGGCAGCGCTGAGGGCGGACAACAAGAAAGTCATCCGACTTTGCGAGAGAAAAAGCGATCCCTACAGAAGGGAAACCATGGCCCTGGTCAATGAACTTGCCAGAAATCCCTCGCGGGAGCTGGAGTGGGCTGTGTGCGAGCGCTTTGCCGACAGTCGCCGCTGGATATCCCGGAACGTGCTGACTCAGCAGCCGTTGGACAGCATTATCCTGATTGATCGCTGGTATCCGTCCGATGCTGCGTTTCGACACACCATCTCGTTTGCAGAGATTCTCCAGTTGAACCGGGAGCGAGACGTGCGAGTGCCAGAAGTGCATGTCGGCGTTGTCACCGCGCCGGATATTTCGTGGGCAAGGGCAACTACACGGTCGCGAGGATTGGGCGGTACAGTGATCCAGAAGTATGCAGAGCATGTTGCGTGCACAGAAATGTTCGAGCAGGCGGTTGAGGATCATGACTGGGTGATGTGCCGTAATGAAGGTGCGATCGAAGACGCAGTGAAGCAGGTGGTTGCTGAGATCCAAAAAGTAGCTGGGTGAATTTGTCGAATCAGTGGCTTAGACAGCTCATGAACATCTGTGATGTGACCTTTCGTTTAACATAATATACATTATGCGATGCTAAGGATTAGCTCAGTTGACGCCCTGTGCAGGCTTTTTCGCTGTGCTTCCACTGTCGGCCACAACGGTAAATGCTGCCCCGTTACCAGGCTTTTGCTGAACGACTGGCTCACGCCTCGAGGCCGATTCAGCTTGCTGATGACGGCCTGTCAGCCACGGGTCAAAACTTCCATACGTGACGAACACGTAACACGCACTGGCCGGCACGTCGATCGGCGTCCCTTGCTGCGTGTAGCAACTGCAGCTACCACGAGACTCAGCGCTCATGCAGGCCGCCACCCGCGGGAAATCAGTCGGTGCCGTCAGCGCGTCATAGACCGGCGCCGTGTGCAAACTGCCCGGGATCCGCGGCTTTAAATTCTGCTCGGTCCATACCGCCTTATCCTTTGTCGACGGCGCGAAATCAAAGGCGTTTTCCTGGGCCGCTGTGGTCACTGCTTTGTGCTGAGCATCCACCGTCGCAATCGGCTCTTCAGTGAAATGTCGAACGGATCGATAGGTGTAAAACGAGCAAGCCACCACGACCACTAACGCCATGCCGAGCACAGCAAATATTTTGTATGGCGGTCTCGCCTTGTGCGTGTCCAGGACCGTCGAGGTGTACAGCGTAAAAACCTTAGGGTTGGGCTTCACCAGTTGCCGTTGGCCAAGTGCTTTCGCCGTCTTGGTGTTCGGATCGTTCTGCACATTGTCCCAGGTATAACGGGCGCCTTTCATGTTCCAGGGTCGGATGTAATGAACATGCGGTTTCGCCAGTTTCCGGGCAAATGGATGGAGAAACATCGGGCTTTGGGTGGTGAAAATGAAGTCCTTTCCTTCATGTCGATGCACGGCCAGATCCTGGACCCATTGAGGCGCATCCCGGCCAAGATCAGTACCGCAATAACGCTGCACCTCATCGCAGAAAATCACCACCCCACCCGCTTCGCTCCAAAAAGCCCGCTGGGGAATCGGACTTACCGGGACCTGTCCTGCAGCAGCGCTACACGTCACGGGACCGCGCAGGCTGCGCGACAGATCCGGGAAACGCCCAGGGGCAAATCAGGGCGCGAAGTGAGATAGCAGCGACGTCGAGCGTTTCGCACGCGAAGAAAAACCCCAGGGGCCTGCTGATCGCTGGGGTTTTTCGTTTGGCTCAAGACCGGCCGGCTTCGCCGGCTACCGGCGCGGACGTTTCAATGCCTGGCTGAGGAACGGCGTGGCTCCTAATGCCCTTCGGGCAGATCGAGGCCAGCAGGGTCTATGTGGAAACACGATCCAGCAGCAAAGCTGCTGCGGTGCGGGCACCTTGAATAACTTCATTGGCCGCGTCCAGTTCCGTTTGGAGCGATTCAACCAGTATTTCAAGGTCACCAATCTGGTTACGCAAAAGCTGATACTCAAAGGCTGCGTGCGCGTAGGCCTTCGAGGCAGTGTTGGTGCGGGTTTGACGCTTGAGAGCTTCGACAAAGTCGCTATCAGCATCGAGGATCTTTACAAGCATTCGGTACCACTCCTGTTCACCAGGCCACGTGCCTGGACGAAGGAATAGTACCAAAAAATACTCACATTGCAACCTTTTAGTACCATAAAATCATCACATCGTAGGCCGCGATGATTTCAATGGTACTATTAAAGTCGCTTTATAGGCTTTGGATCATTGATCTGATCGCACAAGACTACGAGTCTCATGCCAAAAGCGAGCAGCATCATTTACCCGGAAATAGACATCTTCATATCCACCACCAGCACCGTGCGTTATTTCCCAGTGTGTTGCATTTGGGCCATTTCCGAAGAGAGCGCCGCCGTCCGCCAAGATCTGGTCAGACTCGTCTCGAACACAATAAGGCTGTCGGATTGCGGGATGAGCTCTGAGAGAATCAATGGTATCAACGGGTAACACAGAGACTAGGAGTGTATGACTACCGCCACACTCCGAATGGCCGCAAGGAAAGGTAACCATGAAATCAGGCTTCCAGTTGAACACTGGAGAAACACTTGTATTCCATTGCCAGCCAGCAAGATCAAAAAACGCTGCCCATCGAGCAAGCAGCTCGGTTTGAAATTCTAATCCTTTATAGCTCGCAGACATCGTTCTGCTCCTCGGTTAAACCTAACAGAGACCTCAGAGTAACGCGAAAAAAGGCTGTGCATAATGGCCGCTATGGCTAAATCCTCGCTGGGCTTCGCCATTTTCCCGGCTTCGGATTCTGCACCAGGTGCAGCGAGTACCATACGTCGACCCCATTATGCGAACCTTCGTATTGGGATGTCAGGGTCAGTGGTGGTCAGATTTCAAGCCAGGCTCAACTCTCGATCACCGTCTCCAGCTCGTACAGGCTTCGCTTGGCGATGCTTTCTCCGCATGATTGAATGCCAGCCTTTAGTAACGTTGTTGCTTCCACTAGGCGCCGGAGAAACGGAATGTGGCTTTGTACAGACTGGAAAATTGATTGGAACGCAATCAGCGCCGTGGCTACTGCCGCAGCCGCACTCATCGCATTATTCGTTTGGCTTTACGACAAACATCAACGGAGGCTCGAACGCAAGGCCAGTGCTAGGCTTCTAGCTCAGATCATGACGACATCTATTGGAGCTGCACATGTCCAGATTTCTAAATTCAAAAGCGATCTTTTTCCAACTAGCAGTGATCCCCTGATCAGCAGTTTGCTGCAGGACAAAAATGCGCGAAAGCAGCTGGGCGAAAAGGCATCAGCAATTACGATTGAGCTCCCATCCCAGTTTTTGGACAAAGCTGATTTCTTCAGTGAGGCTGTCAGCAGCAGCCTGGCAAACGCATTTTCTGAAGTAAATCGCTTAAGACAGTTCGTCGGTTTATTCGGTGACCTGGCAGATAAAGAGCGGCAAGACGTGATTGACCTTCACTTAATGACGGTTCTCAACCAAATCAAAACGGCTGAGACAGCCGCTGAAGCTGCCTTTCAGGCTCTTTTAGTGGTTGGCCGAACCAGCCGGTAATTTTCTCTCCCCTTCCCCGTTATATAAAAGATTAGGGCACGAACCGATAACCTACTCTGGTTTTACGGTGAAAAGCAGATTGAACGCCGGGGAATCGGTCTCAAATTTAGCAGCTAAATCAACAAGGTGTCAGGCGGTGTAACAGCACCCCACCGCTTCGCTCCGAAAACCGAATCAAACTTCGCCTCAGATCGCTCAGTTAGTGATGCAGGCATGTCGACAGTGGAATCGGTAGACGACGCCGTAGATATGCAAATCGTGCTTCTCAAGGCTTATGGAGCCCAGGTCGGTGAAGAGAGATCAGCAGATTGGATGGAAGACGCTAGCTTCCTGGAAGATTATGCAAAGGCTGCTCGCATCGTCGGTAAAGAAGAACTCATTGACGCCTGGAATGACGCTCACGACTTCTGAGAACCGGTCGATAGAGAATCGTACCTCTGTTGCGTCACGCAACAGAACAAGAAACGCTCATCAGAGCAGACAAAGGAGCAGTCGATAATGTCGCAGAAGTTCATCACCACCTGGTTTTACGCATCCAAAGACTCAGAAACCCAAGACGTGGGCATCTTCAGAACCAAAATCAAGAAGATCTATGATAACCGCTCTGTGGATTTCGATGAGTTTTCACAGCGTCTTGAAGAGGCGTACAACAACTTTGATGAGCGCGGCTATGACGTGATCAACATCGTTCCGATCGCTATGGGTTCGTCTGAGCAGTGCAAGCAGTCCAATGGTAACTACGTCGGAGACGTAGGCTTCTCTCTCACGCGAGGTGCAGTCGTCGTTGGAAAGCGCAGAGACTAAATTTAGCTGCTAAATCGAGACACCGGGAAAGCCGTTTCGAAAAGCAGTAATTTAGGCGCGAAGTACTAGGTGCGTGAGCCTGGGAACGTGACCCGCGAAGAGAACCCCAGTAGTCTAGCGATCGCTGGGGTTTTTCTTTGTCTGAAGACCGGCCGGCGTTGCCGGGTATCGGCGCGGAAAGATCAAGTTTTCACCGTGATAAATCATGGCGCCTAATGCCCTTCGGGCAGTCGAGGTTTGACCTGTATCTCTACGTCAAGGCCAGCCGCTACAACCAACTGGGCGAGCTGTTCAAGGGTGAAGTGTAGTGGATCTATTATGAATGTCAGCAGCACCGGCTCATGTCGACTGGCTGATTCGGATGAGGCTTTTACTGGCAGGCGCTTGCGGGCCGCGGTAGCCACCGGCGCAACACCTTCTTCTACAGCGAGCGAGGTCGGTACACGGACGGACGCCGGCCGTTGGTATGGATAAACGTAAGCACACAGCTCTCCGCTCCATAGCTTGCTGGCTACCTGGCAATGTCGGCGAACAAAGCGTTCTGCCTGCCACGGTTCACGCAATTGGATCCTGGTCGCCTCGCTCCCCTCTCGTAGCATGGATGGGGTGCCGGCAGGGCTGGATCGAGCCCCCAGCTCGATACGATCAGTTCCGTCAAAAAAACATATCCGCATAGGCTGCCAGTCCCGGGCAGGAGGATGAAGAGGCAGTGTAGATGATCCAGACATCCAGCTCAGCGCACATTGTTTAACGCAAGAATTGATCAAATCAGGCTACACAGCATTCTCACCGATCGAAGCGCTGTCAGATCCTGTAATAAATCGTTCCGTATGAAATGTTAGAAACCGTTGTAGGATTTCTTCCCCAATTATTTCCAGGTCTGTATGAACACCCTTCAGGAACCTCCCAGTCGTCTTTCGAAGCCCCCTGTTCCTTCCGCCGCGCCAGCGCCTGTCATACGCGCGTTGCAGTCCCCTTCCCTCGCTTTGATCGCCCGAGGGAGCAAATAATCCATGGAATGGATCGTTGACCCCACGGCCTGGCTGGGCCTGCTGACCTTGATCGTGCTGGAGCTCGTGCTCGGCATCGATAACCTTGTATTCATCGCCATCCTGGCTGACAAACTTCCGCCCGAGCAGCGCGACCGTGCCCGTATCATCGGTCTGTCCCTTGCGTTGCTGATGCGCCTTGGCCTCCTCGCCAGCATCTCCTGGATGGTGACATTGACCAACCCGCTGTTCGAGGTCTTCGACAAGACATTCTCGGGCCGGGACTTGATCATGCTGTTTGGTGGTGTGTTCCTGTTGTTCAAGGCAACCATGGAGCTGCATGAACGACTCGAGGGCCATGTGGCGCAACGTTCCGGCAACGCCGCCTATGCGATGTTCTGGCCTATCGTTGCGCAGATTGTGGTGCTCGACGCGGTCTTTTCCCTGGATGCGGTGATCACGGCCGTGGGGATGGTGGAGCACCTGTCGGTCATGATGATCGCGGTGATGTTCTCGATCGGTTTGATGATGATCGCGAGCAAGCCGCTGACAACATTCGTCAACGGTCACCCTACCGTCATCATGCTGTGCCTGGGCTTCCTGATGATGATCGGCTTCAGCCTTACGGCCGAAGGCCTGGGTTTCCACATTCCGAAAGGGTACTTGTACGCCGCGATTGGTTTCTCGATCCTGATCGAACTGTTCAACCAGCTGGCACGTTCCCGTCGCAAGAAAAGCCTGCAAGGACTTCGGCCGATGCGCGAGCGTACCGCCCATGCGGTGTTGCGCCTGCTAGGCGGTCAAAAGCTGGGGGCCGAGGAAGTCGGCGAGGAAATCGCCGACATGCTGGAAGGCGACGAACCCGAACAGGTTTTCCATCGGCGCGAACGGGTCATGATCAGTGGCGTGCTGCAACTGGCGGAGCGCCCGATACGCAGCGTGATGACGCCTCGTGCGCAAATCGATCACCTCGACCTGGCGGACGCTCCGCAAGAGATCCGTACGACGCTGATGCACTCTTCTTACTCCCGCTTGCCGTTGATCCGGGAAGGACGCGTGGATGAGCCCTTGGGCTTTGTCCATAAAAAAGAACTGCTCAAGGAAATACTGGCGGGCAATCAGCCGAACCTCGAAGCCATGGCGCGCAAAGCCATCAACCTGCTCGACAGCTTCACGATCCTCAATGCACTGGAGCAAATGCGTAAGGAGTCGACCCACATCGCCTTCGTGGTGAACGAGTTCGGTGACTTCGTCGGCCTTCTCACCATGACCGACATCCTGGAATCCATTGCAGGTGAACTGCCCGATGCCAGTGAGATCGAGGGTCCGAACATTGTTCCCCAACAAGGGGGATTCCTCGTCAGTGGTGCCCTGAATCTCAGTCAGGTCCGCGAACACATCGGCTTCCAGGCGAAAGCAACGGACGATTACCAGACGCTTGCCGGGTTGGTCATGAGCCTGTTGGATCGCTTGCCGATCATTGGGGACACGCTCAATTGGCAAGGGTGGAGCATGACCGTGATGGCGGTTGAAGAACGTCGGGTGACCCGGGTGTTGTTGCGTAAGGAATAGATGTAGAACGAGGATTATCCGGAAATCAAATAGAGTGGCCGGGAAGCAATCTAACGATTGGAAGGAGCCGTGACGCTGACACGTTCGTGAAGCGGGAGGAACGATCCTGATAGCCCGGCCTACTTTCCACCGGTCACATCCAGGAAGGTGCCTGTCACAAACGAAGCCTGCGGCCCCGCCAACCACAGAATGGCACGCGCGACCTCCTCCGGCTGGCCACCACGCCCCATGGGGATCGTATCCTTCACCCGGTCGACTCTGCCGGGCTCTCCCCCGCTCGCATGCATCTGGGTATAGATATGCCCGGGTCGAACGCAGTTGACTCGAATCCCCTCCCGAGCCACTTCCTTGGCATAGCCGGTCGTGAACGTCTCGGTCGCGCCCTTGGACGCTGCGTAATCCACGTATTCATTCGGACTGCCGAGACGGGCTGACGCCGAGGAAACGTTGATGACTGCGCCGCCGCGCCCGCCATATCGATAGGCCATGCGCCGGGTGGCGTGCTGTGCACAAAGCATCGGACCCAACGTGTTCACCGCAAATATGCGCTGCATGCGCTCGAACGCAAGATCCTCCAAGCGAGACTGGCGTGCCAATATCGAAGCATTGTTGACCAGCACATCGATTCGCCCGAAGCGCAGGTCAAGGGTGGCGAACAGGTCGGCGACCTGCGCCGGCTCGGCGTTATCGGCACGTACTGCCAAGGCACGGCCTCCCCTGGCCTCGATCTGCGCCACCACCGCCGACGCCGCGGCTTCATCGGCGATGTAGCTCAATACGACGTCGTAACCTTGCTCAGCGGCCAGTATGGCCGTCGCCGCCCCGATCCCGCGCCCGCCTCCGGTAACCAGGATCACGGGTTTTTGCGAACGTTCGTCCATGGTCAATCCTCACGACTCAATGAAAAAAGAAACGTCAACCGATCACCAGCGTACCGAGCGCAATGACTGCGCAAGCCAACAGCTTGCGTAAGGTCAATGCCTCGCCAAGAAATGCATACCCGATCAACGCGGCGAACATGACGCTGGTTTCTCGCAGGGCAGAGACCGCCCCCATCGGTGCATGGGCCATGGCATAGATCACGACCCCATAGGCCAGCAATGAAACCAGCCCGCCAGCGATGGCCGAGGCGATACCTGGCCGCAGGGCAAAGAGGCTTTGCGCGTCTCGCAGTCCGATATAGACCATGGGCATCATCAGCCCCCACATCAAGCTCATCCAGGCGGTGTAGGCCATTGGAGCCTCGGAGAGACGAACGCCTATGCCATCGACGACACTGTAAGCGGCAATGAAAAAACCGGTTCCCAGTGCATAGGGCAAGTCAGGCAGCCTCCGCCGGCGCCCGGTATAAGCCAGCGATATGATTCCTGACGACACCAACGTAATACCCAACAGCCCATTCGGTGCCACCCGCTCACCGGCGAACACCGAAGCGGCCAAGACGATCAGGATAGGCGAGACACCGCGGGCGATTGGATAGGTTTGGCCCAGGTCCCCGGACTTGTAACTGCGCACCAGGAACAAGTTGTACCCCACGTGCAAGACGGCGGAGAGTCCGGCGTAAAACCAACTTGCCCGGGCGGGCGGCACCAGGAGCACCGCCACGATGGCACTCGCCAGGGCTATCGCCATGCACATGATAGTCATGGACCACAAACGGTCGACGCCCCCACGCAGCATGGCATTCCAACTGGCGTGCAGCAGCGCGGCGAACAAGACGAGGAAAATGATGTGTAAGGGCATGCATCATCCTAGACCGCTCAAGTGGCACTACAAAAGCAAAGTCTCCTCATCCAGGCATGATGAAAACCTCATGTATAAGCGTGCTGAGCGGCGTCTGCCTGGGTAACCAGCCAACGACGGAAGCAGGTTATATGAGGCTGGGTCTCGATTCCTTTGGGACACACGAAGTAATACGCCAGAGGCGATGGGAACGGCAGTTGGAAAAGTCTTTCCAGACGACCATCATTGAGCTCGGCTTCAACATGCCCGCTGCGTGCCAGCGCGATCCCCTGCCCCAACAGCGCCGCCTCGATGGTCATATTGGTGTCTGCGTAACGAATACTTTCCTTCAAGGTCGTGACCTCAACCCCTGCCTGGGCAAACCACTGTTCCCATTTCGGCACCAGCGCTGCACCATCGCGCGTGAGCAACGGATAACGCAACAGTTCGGCTGCCGTTTGAGGCATACCGAAACGTGCGAGCAACGCCGGGCTTGCGACAGGAAAAATCTGTTCGCGGAACAGAAACTCCGAAAACAGCGACGGGAAATGGCCATTACCCAGGCGGATAGCAACGTCCGGGTCTGTCGTCGAGAAGTGAATGGCGCTGTCGGTACTGTCCAGCGTGAGCAAAATCTGCGGATGCGCTTGCGCCAGATCCGCAAGCCGTGGCAGCAACCACTTCAAGGCGAAAGAGTAGGTCGTGCTGACACTCAGCCGCTGCCGCCCATTTTGCTCGCGCAAATCGGCCAGGGTGGCGTCGAGTTTGATGAAGAACTCCCGCACGATGGGCGCAAGCGCGGCCCCTGCCGAGGTCAGGTGCAGCGAGTGACCGCGATGAAACAGCTGCAATCCCCAGAGCCGCTCCAAATGCTTGAGCTGGTGGCTCACTGCACTCTGCGTGACATGCAACTCCTCTGCTGCCGCCGTGAAAGTGGCGTGGCGCGTAGCCGCTTCAAAGGCTCGCAGACTGGAAGAAGGCGGAAGGTTTCTCATGATGGACCCTTCTATGAGTAAACCTTCATGCTAGCCCCTTTGCGTCGCTCGTTGTAGGCAAGCCCTACAGCTTGCGCACCTCACCACCCTCCTCCTTTAAACGCTCCAGGTACGCAGTGGCATCCAGCAATTGATAAGGAAAATAGAGCCCTGGCGAGCTCGGTGGCTGGCCGTCCAAGCCGAGCAGGCGTTCAAGGGTCATTGCGACGCTGAGGCCGGTCAAGGGTGCCGCGCCTGCCGGGTGGATAACCGCATGACGGGTCTGCAGCGGCTCGCCCTGGAGGTCCTCGCCAACGAGTTCGATGATGATCTCGGTAGACATCGGCCTGCCCTGGCGCCGGGTCGAACTCACGGCGGTGGCCAGGTTGAACTGGACGTTCGACGCCCCGGTCGCCGCTGCCAGGCCAACCACATCAATGGACGAGAAACCGACGGCCTCGATCTCCGTACCATCCACCGCGTGGAATCTTGCCTTGGAACCCTCTCCTTCGCGCCAGACGAACACACCATCGCGCCGTGTCAGTGCGGCGGGGAGCATTTTGTTCAAATGTTCAAAGTCGGTGGCAACGGTCGGGCCGCCGGTGTCCTGCTCATCGACCAGGGCATTGATCCGGATGTCGTGGATCTGACGGAACGCCCGGGCAATGCTCAGGGTTGATACGGTCGTGGCGCCTGCCATCCATTCGTAGCCGAGGACAATCGACGAGGCGTCAGGCCTGTGCATGTACGTCGCGATTTCCGGCGCGATCTCGAAAACGCCGGAAGAAATACTCAGGTGCGGCACGCCGCGCTTTTGCGCAAAACGCAATCCGGCAATGGCATGGTCCATATAAAAGACCACGACTGCGCTGACCCGGCGATCGCCGAGGCCCAGGTCGTCTGCGGCGGAGTCAATCACGACGCTCTGCGCCCCGCCTATTTGCTCCGCGGCTCGCTGAGCCTTGGCAAGGTCGCGACCACCGATCAGCAGCGGCACGTCGGGGTGAGCGGCGCGCAATGCCCGGGCGGTGTGATGGCCAATGGCGCCAGAACCGCCCATCAGCAAGATAGGATCAAGTGACATGGTGTTTTCTCCTTGTCTCTGGTTTAAACCTACTTTCAGTAGGTAAGCTAACACAACACCGCGCACCAAAACCTACCATTGGTAGGTTTTTATCAATCAGGAACGAAAACGTGCAGAAAGACATTGAGCACAGCCCTGGCAACTCCCCTTCCCGACGGCTTGCGAAAGCCGAACGGCGGCGACAGTTGCTGGATACCGCGTTATTGATCGTGCGCGAGGAAGACGCGGATCGCTTGACCTTGGGGCGGCTGGCCGTCCGCGCTGGCGTGTCCAAACCGGTTGTCTACGATCATTTCGGCACTCGCTCGGGCCTGTTGATCGAGCTCTACAAGTGGATCGATACCGAGCGGGTCAGCGCTTTCCGTGACGCGATGTCCAACACTGCGCGGAACCTGGAGGAGACGGCCCTGGTCCTGGCCAGCGCCTACATTCATTGCGCGGCCGATCACACCGACGAATTCCATGCCGTGGGCGCCGCCCTGGCCGGCAGTGAAGAAAAAGCGGCGGTGTTCCAGGAGCTTCTGGATAACTGTGTGCAGATGTTCATCACCGTGCTCAAGCCTCACACGACGTGGCCTGCGGCCGAACTCGAACGATGCTGCATTGGCCTGGTGGGCGCGGGAGAAGCCTTGTCCGGTGCGTTGGTACGAGGGCGGTATGGCGAAGACGAAGTCATTGAGACATTCGCGTCACTGATCCGCAGCGCCGTAAAGCCGACGGCAGTGCCGCCTCAGGCACTGCCATAACGGCCTCGTGATGCTTATGTGTCCGACTATAGGCTGAGTGCCCTGGCCCAGTCGCGCAACAAATACTTCTGGATCTTGCCGGTCGAGGTTTTCGGCAACTCGCGGAACACCACGGTCCTGTGCACCTTGAACCCCGCCAGATGCTCACGACAGAACAGATCGTGTTATCGACAACCATCATTCAACGCGAGAGCGAACTGTTGCTATCCGATAGGCCCGGACTGTCACTGACGCCCTCCTCGGCATTCGCTTACTGTCGTGGCTCACCCCACGGAGTGATCCCCATGCCGGATATCGCCAATCTCTACCTGTTCGTGGTTGCTGTTGTGCTTCTGCTGATCGTCCCAGGGCCCAACATGGCCTTTGTCACCAGCCATGCGTTGGCTCACGGCTGGCGTGCCGGCATTGCCGCCGCCCTCGGCATTTCCTTTTCGGACGTGCTGATGACGATGATGGTCAGCGCGGGCATTGGCGCGCTGGTGATGAGCTGGGCCCCGGCGTTCGACGTGCTGCGCCTGGCCGGAGCCGGTTATCTGCTGTGGCTGGCCTGGCAAGCGCTGAGAACGCCGGCCGCGACTCAGGACAGCCAATTGCAGGCAGCTTCGCTGTGGAAAATCTTCTGCCGAGGCGCCCTCAACAGCCTCTTGAATCCCAAGGCGCTGCTGTTCTTCATGGTGTTCCTGCCCCAGTTCGTCAACGTCAAGGCTGGAGGCATCGGTGTGCAGTTGATCTTCCTGGGCGCGTTGCTGGCGCTGATTGCACTTGTCTTTCATACGCTGCTGGGTGTTTGCGCCGCTCAGCTCAGGGCGAAGCTGGCAAGCGGCGGGATTTCAAGGCGCCTGGGCACGTATGGTTTTGCCGGGGTCATGGCAGCGCTGGCCGCACGCCTGTTGTTTCTTGACCGCCCGCTTTGACCACTGGCTTCCCTGCAACAGCGATTGTCCTATGCTTAGCCAATCCATTGCGGAGCTGGATCAATGTCGTCCTCGGAAACCACCCTCCTTCAAAGCTGGCACCACAATGCCCAATCCTGGATCGAAGCCATCCGCACCGGGGCCATCGAAAGCCGGCTGACGGTCACGGACCAGGCCATGCTACTGGCGGTGCAGAGCCGCCAGCCCGAACGCGTGCTCGATCTGGGCTGCGGCGAAGGCTGGCTGTTGCGGGCGCTGGCTGAACGGGGCATCGAAGCGGTCGGTGTGGATGGCGACGCGACGCTGGTCGATGCGGCGCGGGCGGCAGGTTCCTCGCCGGTGCATCTGGCAAGCTATGACGCGCTGGTGGAGGCAAAGGTGCACGTCGGCAGTGGCTACGACCTGATCTGCGCCAACTTCGCCCTGTTGCACCAGGACATCATCCCATTGCTCGCTGCGATGAATGCCCTGCTCAGCCCAGGTGGCGCACTGGTGGTTCAGACGCTGCATCCATGGACCGTGGCAGCGGGCAATTATCAGGACGGTTGGCGAGAAGAAACCTTCGATGGGTTCAAAGGCCAATGGCAACCTATGCCGTGGTACTTCCGCACCTTGTCCAGTTGGCTCAATGCCCTGGACATGGCCGGTTTCCGATTGGTGGTCCTGCAGGAACCTCAGCATCCACAAAGCCCGGTGCCGCAGTCGTTACTGCTGGTGGCCGAGCAATCCCCGTCATGGCGTTAGCGACTCGACGGTAAAACACCCCGAGCGATACACCCTGCGCGCCTGCAGTCCGCGCTTTTGCAGGGTTTTCCTGACGGTTCTGAGAAACATGCCGTGAGAGACAACGATCGTGGTCTTCCCCGGTTCGCCGCAGTTGTTGTAAAGCTCATCGGCGACACCAAGCGCCCGCTGGTGTTCGGCTTTCCGGCTGGCGGCCCCTAGTGAAATCCCCAGCAGCCACAGGATCCTGTGCAAGGCGAACCAATGCCTCACGCCCATTTTCAAGACAGGAATGCTGCTTAACCGCAGGTCGTATTCACGTAGTCGAGCATCCTGTTGGATACGTGTGGCTTCGAATAGCCGGCATGCCGTCGCGTAGGCCCTGTTGACGGGTGAGGAAATGATGTTGGCTTCGGTCGCCAAAAGCACTTGGGACAAGTCCGGTTGGCTCAGGAATGCGGCAATTTCACCCTCATCGATGGACGAGGTCTGATTGTATTCATCCAGCAGCAGCTTGGCTGAATGCGCATTGCAGGGGTTGTAATCGATCAACGGCGTGGCATGGCGTATCAGGTAAATCACAGCGACAGCTCCCTTGTGTTGTCTTGAAAATCCCTTTCGAAGCGCACCTGTATACAGGCAACGACGCCATTGATCGAGTGCAATGCCATTTTTATTCAAGGAGTGATGACCCTGTGGCGAGGGAGCCCGTTCTCTTGCCACAGGATCGGCTTTACCGGCGATCTCTTTACCAAAGCGCCAGCGTGTAGCTGAGGATCAACCGGTTCTCATCCAGGTCGTTGCCAAAATTCGAGCGCACCGTTGCGTTGCGCCATTTCAAGCCCAGGCCCTTCAAGGTTCCATCCTGTACCACATAGGCGATATCCGTGTTGCGCTCCCATTCCTTGCCTTCGCCCGGTGCGCTGCGCTGGACGTTGTCGCCGGTGATGTAGCGAGTCATGAAGGTCAACCCGGGTACGCCAATAGCCGCGAAGTTGTAGTCATAGCGCGCTTGCCAGGAACGCTCGTCGATGTTGGCGAAGTCGCCGATCTGCACAAAGTTGACCAGGTAGGGATCGCTGCGTCCGATGTACGGGAACGGATCATCGCCGCTCATGCGCTGGTAGCCCAGGCCCAACGCATGGCCCGCCAGGCTGTAGGTGAACATGGCGCCGAAAGCCTGGTTGTCGAGTTCGCGAAAGCTGCCGTCTTCGGTGCTGCGCGAATAGCGCACGTCACTCTTGAACGACTGGCCTGCGCCCAGGTCCAGGGTGTGGACGAAGCCGAGGTAGTTCTGCTGGTAGATATCTTCCAACAGGCTATAGCGGTATTGCGCCGTGAGGTTCGGCAGGAACTGATAGTCCGCTCCGGCGAACTGGAACTTGTCGCTGCTACCGCCGATGCGGTTGGCGGTCATGTCCTGGTAGTCGGTGGAGTCGACAAAATTGATCTGCGTGAGTTGCCCGGCGGTCAGCTTCAAACGATCGATTTCCTGCACGCTCAGCAAGCCGCCCTTGAAGGTGCCCGGCAACAGCCGCGTGTCGTTGGAACTCACCGCAGGGTCCTTGATCTGCAACGTTCCCAGCTTCAAGGTGCTGTTGGACACACGGACTTTGGCGGTCAGGCCCAGTTCGCCATAGCGATCTTGCGAACCGCCAGACCGATCCGCTGGCAGCAGGTTGGTGCCCGCCGTGCCGCCCCCGGAGTCCAGTTTGAAACCGGCCATGCCCAAGGCATCGAGGCCGAAACCCACGGTCCCGGCGGTGTATCCCGACTCCATCCGCAGCAGAAAGCCCTGCGCCCATTCTTCAGCCTTGTCCCGTGCCCCCTCTTGGCGGAAGTCGCGGTTGAAGTAGAAGTTGCGGGCCTCCAGGCTGCCTTTGCTGTCGGCGATGAAGTCGGCCTGGGCGTTCGGCACGCCGATCAGGCTCAGGCCCAGCAACGTACCGGCGGGGGTATAAAACCAGGTGGATGTGAAATGCCCCATGTCATGCTCCTTTTTTATGGACGCGAGCGAACGCTCTCGGGGGCGTTGCGATCGCGTCCGATGGTTGTTGTTTTAAGGGTTGTAGCGGCGTCCGCGCTGTGCGCGGACGTCACGGGTGGTCAGGACTCGAGCTGCCTGCCGCGGGTTTCCGGCAGGCTCAACGCCGCCAGGATAACCACGCCATAGGCGCCGGCCGCGAACACGCCGATCCCGGTGCCGATGGGCAAGGTGTTGCTCAATGCGCCGATGAACAATGGGAACAGCGCGGCGATGGAACGCCCGGCGTTGTAGCAGAAGCCCTGCCCCGACCCGCGCATGCGGGTGGGAAACAGCTCGGTCAGGAATGCGCCCATGCCGGCGAAGATGCCCGAGGCGAAGAAGCCCAGTGGAAAGCCCAGCCAGAGCATCCAGGTGTTATCGATGGGCAGTTGGGTGTAGGCCAGGACGATGGCCATGGACCCGACGGCGAACAGGATGAAGTTCTTCTTGCGACCGATGGCATCGGTCAGCAATGCACTGGTCACATAGCCGATGTAGGAACCGACGATGACCATCGCCAGGTAACCGCCCGTACCGAGCACACTCAGACCGCGCTCGGTTTTCAGGTACGTCGGCAACCACGTGGTGATGGCGTAGTAGCCGCCCAGCGCACCGGTGGTCAACAGCGAGGCGCGCAATGTCGTGCTGAGCATCCGTGGGGCAAATATCTCGAAGAAGGCCCAGCGAGAGCCCAGTTCCGGTTTCGCCTGGCGCTCCCGCACCGCATGTTCGAAGGTGTCCGACTCCTTGACCAGCCGACGGATCACCAGCACAAACAGCGCCGGCACCAGGCCAATCATGAACAACGCCCGCCAGGCGTCTTCCGGCGGCAGGAAGCTGAACAGCCCGGCATACAACAGCGCCGTCAGCCCCCAGCCCAGCGCCCATCCGGCCTGCACCATGCCCACCGCCTTGCCACGGTCCTTGGAGCGGATCACCTCGCCGATCAATACCGCCCCTGCGGTCCATTCACCGCCGAAGCCAAAGCCCATCAAGGTCCGGGCCACCAGTAATTGTTCGTAGTTCTGCGCCAGCCCACACAGGAAGGTGAAGAATGCGAACCACAGGACCGTCAATTGCAGGGTCCGTACCCGGCCGATTCGGTCGGAGAGGATCCCGGCGATCCAACCGCCGGCCGCCGAGGCCAGCAGTGTGCAGGTGCCGATCAAGCCGGCGTCGCCCTTGGAAATCCCCCAGGTCGCGATCAGGGTCGGGATGACGAAACTCAGCATCTGCGTATCCATGCCGTCCAGGGCATAGCCGATCTTGCAGCTCCAGAATGTACGTTTTTCATTTTTCGACAGGGGGCCGTACCAACTGAACGGGCCCGAGCGCCCTGTCCCGGTGGTTACGCAGTCAGTCATGGTCTTTTCCATGGAAGGTTCCTGCGGCAGCAAGCGAAGATGACGGACACGCCTCGTTATTTTTTTGTGAAGGCGTTGTCGTTGGGGATGCGGACGCAGTGGCTGCGTCGTGGAGCGGATTCTTGGTGGCGGATCGGCACAGCGTCAAACGGGAAAAACAACAGATGGGACATAAGAAAATTTGATGCCCCACGGCCCGTTCTGGAGTAACAATTGCAAAACAATTGCAACATAAGACCCCCCCGCACCCCGAGAGCCCTCATGAACCTCAAGTTCCTCGAAACCTTCGTCTGGGTCGCCCGGCTACAGAGTTTCAGCCTCACCGCCGAGAAGATGTTCAGCACCCAGGCGGCGATCTCCAGCCGAATCGCTTCGCTGGAAGAGGAGTTGGGCCTGCGCCTGTTCGTACGGGATTCGCGCGGGGTTTCGCTGACACCCGAAGGCCTCAAGGTGCTCGACTACGCCGAACAGATGCTCGAAGTGCAGCGGGCGTTGAAGCAGTCACTGGACACCAGCAGTCCGCAGCAAGGCCTGGTGCGCATCGGCGTGATGGATACGGTGATCCACACCTGGCTCAGCCCGTTGATGTCGATGCTGATGCAAGCCTTCCCCGCCGTGGAAATCGAAATCACCGCCGACGCCGCCCGCAACCTCTGTGAGCAATTGCAGAAAGGCTACCTGGACATCGTGTTCCAGACCGATCTGGTCCGCCACGAAAGCGTGCGCAATCTGGAATTGGGTCACTACCCCATGCACTGGATCGCCGCCAGCCAGTCGATCTATGCCCGCCCCTACGCGTCACTGGTGGAGATGGCCGGCGAGCGCATCATCACCTTCGTCAAGCATTCGCGGCCGCATCAGGATGTACTCAACCTGTTGTACGCCCATGGCGTGAGTGCGCCACGGGTCAGTTGCGTCAACTCGGTGTCGGCCATGACCCGATTGATTCGCGACGGATTCGGCATCGGCGCCCTGCCCGCCGCGCTGGTGGCCAAGCCCCTGGCCAGCGGCGAATTGATCCAGCTCGAACCCGGCACCGCCCTGCCCCAACTCGACGTCGTCGCCTCGTGGCGCGCGGGTGTCGGCCTGGAACTGGTGGAGAACATCGTCCAGATGAGTCGCCAGGTGGTCAGCCAATACGCCGTAGATGTCGGGCCGCAACGAATGGTGGCGGCTCCCGGGCTGAACAGCCAACCGCCTCTTGAATAACTTTTAGTTGTCACGGGGTAGCAATATTCCTTGTTGGACGTCATCGCCACGGTGTTCTCAAAGTAGCGAACGAACGCTTGGAGAGCCCCGTAATGATGTCCTTCGAACAACTGCAGCAATGCACGCCCCTGGCCCTGCGCCAAAACATCGCCGCCGGTCAGTACCAGGGCCATACCAGCGGCCTGGGCCAGGGCCGCGTGCAAGCCAATATCGTGATCCTGCCCGGGGACTGGGCCAATGAATTCCTGCGCTACTGCACCCTCAATCGCCAGGCCTGCCCGGTGCTTGACGTGACCGAGCCAGGCGATCCGTTCTTCCGCAGCCTGGGCGCCGCCATCGATATCCGCCACGAGGTGCCTCAATACCGGGTCTACCGCCACGGCGAGTTGAGCGAAGCGCCGCTGGACATCGAACACCTGTGGCAGGACGACCTGGTGGCCTTCGCCCTCGGTTGCTCGTTCTCGTTCGAACAACCCCTGCTGGAGGCCGGCATCCGTTTGCGGCACATTGAGTTGGGGCGCAATGTCGCGATGTTCCAGACCAACATCGACACACACCCCACCGCCCGCCTGTCTGGCAAAATGGTGGTGAGCATGCGGCCGATGAAAGCCGCCGCGGCGATCCAGGCGATCCAGATCACCGGGCGCATGCCCAACGTTCACGGCGCCCCGGTACACATCGGCGATCCGTCGCTGATCGGCATTCAATCCCTGGACTCGCCGGATTACGGCGATGCCGTGCCGGTGGAAGCGGACGAGATACCAGTATTCTGGGCCTGCGGCGTAACACCTCAATCGGTGGTCCAGGCCTCACGTCCACCGTTGTGCATCACCCACGCCCCGGGCTGCATGCTGGTGACGGACTTATGGAACAGTGATTTGTAAACCTCGGACGAGGCCGTTTTTCAACTTGAAGGGACACACGATGAACACCGCTGAGCAATCGATTCAACAGTACATCAGCGCCAAGGACGGCAACCGCCCTCACCTGCTGGATCAGGCTTTTACGCAGACTGCTACTCTGCACATGGTGGTGCGCACCGGTTCCATCACGTTTCCCGACCACGTCGAAGGCCGTACCGCCATTGGCGACGTGTTGGTCAGTCGCTTTGGCCAGACCTTCGAAAACGTCTACACGTTCTGCCTGGCCGCCCCGCCACCGGCAGACGCCGAGGCGTTCCAGTGCAAATGGCTGGTGGCAATGTCCGACAAAAGCAGTGGCGAGGCACGCGTCGGTTGTGGCCTGTATGACTGGCAGTTCGATCCGGCGTCGAGCCTGGCCGAGCGACTGACCATCACCATCGAACACATGAAGACCCTGCCGGCGACCGATCTGCCGATGATCATGGCCTGGGCATCGCGGTTGGAGTACCCATGGTGCCAGCCTGAAGCGGTTATCGATAACGTCCCGGATTCAGGCGCGCTACAGGATGTTATCCGTTACCTGGACGATCATTGATCAGGCCGCCCGTGCGCTTTCAGGAGCCTTGCATGACTGTTTCAAGGAATTGCCCCAAGTGAACATCAAGTTTCTCGAAACCTTCGTCTGGGTCGCCCGCCTGAAAAGCTTTCGCCTCACCGCGGAAAAGCTGTTCACCACCCAGGCGTCCATCTCCAGCCGGATCGCCGCCCTGGAGGACGAAATGGGCGTGCGCCTGTTCGTGCGCGATTCCAAAGGTGTGTCGCTGACCTCCGAAGGCCAGCGCGTGCTGGAATACGCCGAGCGCATCATGGACACCATGCAAAGCATGAAAGCCGTGATCAAGGATCCGCGCCAGGTGCGCGGCCGGATCCGCATCGGTGCGATGGATACGGTGATCCACACCTGGCTCAGCCCCTTGGTGACGCGTCTGATGGAATGTTACCCGGCCCTGGAAATCGAACTGTCGGCCGACACCGCGAGCAACCTGTGCTCGCAACTGGAAAAAGGCTACCAGGACATCATTTTCCAGACCGACATCCTGCGCCTGGACAGCGTACGCAACGCGCTGCTGACCCGTTACCCGATGCACTGGGTGGTGCGCACCGGTTCCACCTATGACCGGTCCTATGCGTCGCTGGAGGACTTGTCCCAGGAACGCATCGTGACCTTCTCGCGCAACTCACGGCCCCACCAGGACATTCTCAACCTGCTGCATTCGGCCAACATCGTCTCGCCACGCATCAACTGCGTGAACTCGGCCTCGGCCATTACCCGCCTGGTTCGCGATGGCTTTGGCATTGGCGCGATGCCCGCGGCGCTGGTGGTCGGCGAACTGGCCCAAGGCACATTGACGTTGGTGGACGGCGTGCCGCTGCCCTCGGTCATGGACATTGTCGCCAGTTGGCGAACCGGCGCCGGAATGGAGCGGGTGGAGGACATCGTCAGCCTGACCCGGGAAGTGGTCGGCGAGTTCGTCGCGCAACTGCCCGCCGCTTACCGATTGGCGGCGCAGGACTTCAGCGGGCTGTAAGTGAACTGCAATATCCCCGACTTATTCTGAGCCAAGCGCACTGCGGCAAATGCTGCTTGCGCAAGCCACCCGCTCGGAATGATCCAGGGAATCCGCCATGAAGATCAGTGTATTCGGAAGTGGTTACGTCGGTTTGGTGCAAGCCGCCGTGTTGGCCGAGGTAGGCCACGATGTAGTGTGCGTGGACATCGACGAGCGCAAGGTCGACAGCCTGCGTCAAGGCCAGGTGAGCATTTACGAGCCTGGCCTGGCCGCTCTGGTGCGTGAAGGCCTGGAGGCTGGCCGTTTGCATTTCACCTGCGACGAACAGCTCGCCGTGCAGCACGGCCAGGTGCTGTTTATCGCCGTGGGCACGCCTTCCCGGGATGACGGCAGTGCCGATCTGAGCCAGGTCCTGGCCGTCGGCGAGGCCGTCGCCCGCTACCGCGAGCAACCGCTCATTGTGGTGGAGAAGTCCACCGTGCCGGTGGGCACCGGCGACGTTCTGCGGGCGCACATCGACAAGTGCCTGCTCAAGGCCAGTCGCCTGCTGCAGTTCGATATTGTTTCCAACCCCGAATTCCTCAAGGAAGGCTCGGCGGTCGCCGATTGCCGTCGTCCGGATCGCATCGTGATCGGCTGCGAGCGCGATGAAGTGCGCGAAACCATGCGCGACCTGTACGCCCCGTTCAACCGCAACCACGACCGTGTCCTGTTCATGGACCTGCGCAGCGCCGAGCTGACCAAATACGCCGCCAACGGCATGCTGGCGACCAAGATCAGCTTTATCAACCAGATCGCCGAACTGGCCGAACACCTGGGGGCTGACATCGAGTCCGTGCGCTTGGGCATCGGCGCCGACTCGCGCATCGGCTATCACTTCATCTACCCTGGATGCGGCTACGGCGGTTCGTGCTTTCCCAAGGACATGCGTGCCCTGATCCACACGGCCGAGCAGGCTCATTGCTCCAGCGACCTGCTGCAAGCGGTGGAAGCCATCAATGGGCGGCAGAAACACAAACTGTTCGAGCGGATCAACGCGTTCTACCAGGGCGACCTGCGCGGCAAGACCTTCGCCCTCTGGGGCCTGGCCTTCAAGCCCAACACCGACGACATGCGCGATGCACCGAGCCGCACCCTGCTGGAATCGCTTTGGGCAGCGGGTGCCAGTGTCCGTGCATTTGACCCGGAGGCGATGCAGCAGACGCAGCTGCTCTATCCCGACGAGACCCGACTGATGCTGATGGGCACGCCGGAATCGGTGTTGCCGGGGGCCGATGCGCTGGTTATCTGCACCGAATGGCAGCCCTTCAAGGCACCGGACTTCGAACTGATCCGGCAACGGCTCAAGGCCCCGGTGATTTTCGACGGCCGTAACCTGTTCGACCCCGAGCGCATGGCCGACAAGGGCTTCACCTATTTCCCGATGGGGCGCGGCCAGTCGCGCAACCTGCCTATCGCCCAGCAAACGTGGTTCCCGGCTTCGAGAAGCGCCTGACCTGTGGGCGTTACCTCAAAATTAATGCACTCAACCAGCATTAATATGAATTTGTAAGCAAGGGTTGTGAACGGCACACTGTGCACCGTTCCTCCCCCAACTGTTGGAACACTTAAAGGGCTTTCTGGGACTCTCCCGTAAGCCCCTTTTTTTGTTGGTTTTTTGGATTTCCGTTTAATGCTTTCTCGCTGGTTCCCCGCCGCTATCAATACCCGTCCCACCGAGTGGAGCCGCGCCGCCATCGGCATGGCGCTGGGGACAATGTTCAGTGTCTGGCTGTGCGGCCAAGTCTTCGGCCTTGAGGTGGCGCAGCACCTGATTGGCCCCCTCGGTGCCTCGGCCGTGCTGTTGTTTGCCGTGTCATCGGGCGCCCTCGCCCAACCCTGGTCGGTTGTCGGCGGTTACCTGTGTGCGTCGGTCGTGGCGCTGTTGGTGGCCCATGTCTTGGGGCGGACGCTGGGCAGCGCCTGCCTGGCGGCCGGCATGGCGCTGGTGTTGATGTGCTGGCTGCGTTGCCTGCACCCGCCGGCAGGCGCCCTGGCCGCGACGCTGGTGCTGGCAGCTCCCTCCATCATTGCCCTGGACTGGCGGGCGGTCGGCGCGGCCATGCTGGCCGGCTCCGGGTTGCTCGCCTTTGCGCTGGCCTACAACAACCTGACGCGGGTGCGCTATCCCAAGCGCGCCAGCGAACCGGTGGCCGTCGTACCGGCTGACCACCCTCCCGTCGACCGCCAGGCCATCACCGCCGAAGACCTGAAATTGGCCCTGGCGGAAATGGAAGCTTTCTTCGACGTGACCCCGGAAGATCTCGAGCAATTGATCCACGCCAGCGAGCGAAATGCCAAGCGCCGCAGCATCACGGAGGTCCTTTCCAGTCGCGGTTGAGCCTGTGGCTGCTATAAATATGCAGACAGGACCTGCACGTATCCCGGTTGTGCACGGCAAATTTGCACTGGTACGATCCTCAACGGGTACGCGCGACACAATTCATAAAAAACAATAAAAGCAGGGAGTTAGCGATGACAGCTCAGGTTTCATCCCAAGCTGCGGAAACCATCGAAACCGTGGCCCATGAGGTGCTGGTCGACGTTCGCAATCACGTTGGCCACTTGACCCTGAACCGCCCCGCCGGCCTCAATGCCCTTACCCTGGGCATGGTGCGCAGCTTGCAGCAACAACTCGATACCTGGGCTCTGGACCCACAGATCCGCGCCGTGGTACTGCGTGGCGCAGGCGACAAGGCCTTCTGCGCCGGCGGTGATATCCGTTCGTTGTACGACAGCCACCAGCGGGGCGACACCCTGCATGAAGATTTTTTCGTCGAGGAATACGCTCTCGACCTGACGATTCACCACTACCGCAAACCGATCCTCGCCTTGATGGACGGCTTCGTGCTCGGCGGCGGCATGGGCCTGGTGCAAGGTGCCGACCTGCGGATCGTGACCGAGCGCAGCCGCCTGGGCATGCCGGAAGTCGGCATCGGTTACTTCCCGGATGTGGGCGGCAGTTATTTCCTGCCGCGCATTCCCGGGGAGCTGGGCATCTACCTGGGGGTCAGCGGCGTACAGATCCGTGCGGCCGATGCGTTGTATTGCGGGTTGGCCGACTGGTATCTCGACAGCCGCAAACTCAAGCAGCTCGATGAACGCCTCGACGGGCTGCAATGGCACGACACGCCGCTCAAGGACCTGCAAAACCTGCTGGCCAAACTCGGCCAGCAGCAACTTCCAGCGCCCCCCCTGGCCGACTTGCGGCCGGCCATCGATCATTTCTTTGCCCTGCCCGATGTGCCAAGCATGGTCGAGCAACTGCGCCAGGTCACCGTCGCCAACAGTCACGAATGGGCGCTGAAGACCGCCGACGTGCTGGACAGTCGCTCGCCCCTGGCCATGGCCGTGACCCTGGAAATGCTGCGGCGCGGTCGGCATTTGAGCCTGGAAGACTGTTTCGCCCTGGAACTGCACCTGGACCGGCAATGGTTCGAACGCGGTGACCTGATCGAAGGTGTGCGCGCCTTGCTGATCGACAAAGACAAGAACCCGCGCTGGAACCCGCCGAACCTGGAGGCGCTGGACGCTAACCATGTGGCGAGTTTCTTCGACGGCTTCGACGACCACGAGAACTGAGCCATGCATGACCTCGAACTGACCGAAGAACAAGTGATGATCCGCGACATGGCCCGGGACTTCGCCCGTGGTGAAATCGCCCCCCATGCCCAGGCGTGGGAAAAGGCCGGCTGGATTGACGACGGCCTGGTGGCAAAGATGGGGGAACTGGGCCTGCTGGGAATGGTGGTGCCGGAAGAATGGGGCGGCACCTACGTCGATTACGTCGCCTATGCCCTGGCGGTGGAGGAAATCTCCGCGGGCGACGGTGCCACCGGGGCACTGATGAGCATCCACAACTCGGTGGGGTGTGGACCGGTCCTGAATTTCGGCACCGATGAACAGAAACAGACATGGCTGGCCGACCTTGCCAGTGGCCAGGCCATCGGCTGCTTCTGCCTGACCGAACCCCAGGCCGGTTCCGAAGCCCACAACCTGCGCACCCGAGCCGAACTGCGCGATGGCCAGTGGGTCATCAACGGCGCCAAGCAGTTCGTCAGCAACGGCAAACGGGCGAAACTGGCCATCGTGTTTGCCGTGACGGACCCGGAACTGGGCAAGAAAGGTATTTCAGCGTTCCTGGTGCCCACCGATACCCCAGGGTTCATCGTCGATCGCACCGAACACAAAATGGGCATCCGTGCCTCGGACACCTGCGCCGTCACCTTGAGCAACTGCACCGTCCCCGAGGCCAACCTGCTGGGCGCCCGTGGCAAAGGCTTGGCGATCGCCCTATCCAACCTGGAAGGCGGCCGCATCGGCATCGCGGCGCAAGCCTTGGGCATCGCCCGCGCGGCGTTTGAAGCGGCGCTGGCCTACGCGCGTGATCGCGTCCAGTTCGACAAGCCGATCATCGAGCACCAGAGCATCGCCAACCTGCTGGCCGACATGCACACCCGCATCAACGCCACCCGCCTGCTCATCCTCCACGCCGCCCGTCTGCGCAGCGCCGGCCAACCGTGCCTGTCGCAAGCCTCCCAGGCCAAGCTGTTCGCCTCGGAAATGGCCGAAAAAGTCTGCTCCTCGGCCATACAGATTCATGGTGGGTACGGGTATCTCGAGGATTATCCGGTAGAGCGCTACTACCGCGATGCGCGGATTACCCAGATCTATGAAGGCTCGAGCGAGATACAGCGGATGGTGATTGCCCGGGAGTTGAAACACTACCTGGTTTGATGGCTGGAAAGCATCGCGAGCAAGCCCGCTCCCACAGGGTCCAGTGGTGTGAGCGAGGGCTGCGTACACCTGAGATCCAGTGTGGTAGCGGGCTTGCTCGCGAAAGCGGTGGGTCAGCCACTTCTATGCTGGGTGTGCCGGCGTCTTCGCGGGCAAGCCCGCTCCCACAGGGACCAGTGGTGTGAGCAAGGGCTGCGTACACCTGAGATCCGGTGTGGGAGCGGGCTTGCTCGCGAAAGCGGTGGGTCAGTCACGTCTATGCTGGGTGTGCCGGCGTCTTCGCGGGCAAGCCCGCTCCCACAGAGTCCGGTGGTGTGAGCAAGGGCTGCGTACACCTGAGATCCAGTGTGGGAGCGGGCTTGCTCGCGAAAGCGGTGGGTCAGTCACTTCTATGCTGGGTATGCCGGCGTCTTCGCGGGCAAGCCCGCTCCCACAGGGTCCAGTGGTGTATGCAAGGGCTGCGTACACCTGAGATCCAGTGTGGGAGCGAGCTTGCTCGCGAAAGCGGTGGGTCAGTCACTTCTATGCTGGGTATGCCGGCGTCTTCGCGGGCAAGCCCGCTCCCACAGGGACCAGTGGTGTATGCAAGGGCTGCGTACACCTGAGATCCAGTGTGGGAGCGAGCTTGCTCGCGAAAGCGGCCGTCGCAACGCGTCTTACTTGTCCTGGAACTCCGGCGCACGCTTGGCCACGAATGCCGCCATGCCTTCCTTCTGATCCTGCGTCGCAAACGCGGCGTGGAATACCCGGCGCTCGAAGCGCACGCCTTCAGACAGGCTGACTTCAAAGGCGCGGTTGACGCTTTCCTTGACCATCATGCTGATGGGCACCGACTTGGAGGCGATCAACGCTGCGGTTTTCAGTGCATCGTCCAGCAGTTCGTCAGCCGGTACGATCCTGGCGACGATGCCGCAACGCTCGGCCTCCACGGCATCGATGAAGCGCCCGGTCAGGCACATTTCCATGGCCTTGGCCTTGCCCACCGCCCGGGTCAGGCGCTGGGTGCCGCCCATACCTGGCAGCACGCCGAGGTTGACCTCCGGCTGGCCGAACTTGGCGTTGTCGCCGGCCAGGATGAAGTCGCACATCAACGCCAGCTCACAGCCACCGCCCAAGGCAAAACCGTTCACCGCCGCGATGATCGGCTTGCGGCGGTTGGCCACGCGGTCGCTGTCGCTGAACAGGTCGTCCAGGTAGATCTGCGGGTAGGTCAGCTCCGCCATTTCCTTGATGTCGGCACCGGCGGCAAAGGCTTTTTTCGAGCCAGTCAACACGATGCAGCCAATGTTCGGATCCGCCTCCAGGCTATCCAGCGCCTGGTTCAGTTCGCTGACAATCTGCGCATTCAAGGCGTTCAAGGCTTGGGGACGGTTGAGGGTGATCAGGCCGACGCGGTCCTTGATCTCCAATAAAATCGTTTCGTAGCTCATGCAGGACTCCTGTTCAAAGATTGCGCGAAATGACCATGCGCTGTATGTCGCTGGTGCCTTCGTAGATCTGGCAGACCCGTACGTCGCGGTAGATGCGCTCCAACGGGAAGTCGTTGAGGTAACCGTAACCGCCCAGGGTTTGCAACGCCATTGAGCAAACCTTTTCGGCCATTTCCGAGGCGAACAGCTTGGCCATGGACGCCTCCACCAACGCCGGCTGGCCGCCGTCCCGCAGCGCGGCGGCGTAATGGACCATTTGCCGGGCCACGGCGATCTGGGTCGCCATGTCGGCCAGGCGAAACGCCACGGCCTGATGCTCGATGATCGGCTTGCCGAAGCTGGAGCGTTCCCGCGCATAATCCCGGGCCGCTTCGAACGCCGCCCGCGCCATGCCCACGGCCTGCGCCGCGATGCCCACCCGGCCGCCTTCCAGGTTCGCCAGGGCGATCTTGTAGCCCTCGCCCTCCTCGCCCAAGCGATTGCCCACCGGCACCTTTAAATCTTCAAAGAGGATCTGGCAGGTGTCGGACGCGTGCTGGCCGAGTTTGTCCTCAACCCGCGCCACGCTGTAGCCCGGTGAATCGGTCGGCACGATGAACGCGCTGATACCCCGCTTGCCGGCGCTCGGATCGGTCACCGCGAACACAATCACCACCCCGGCGTTCTGTCCGGAGGTGATGAACTGCTTGCAACCGTTGAGCACGTAATGATCGCCCTCCAACCGTGCCCGCGTCTTGAGGCTGCTGGCGTCCGAACCGGCTTGAGGTTCGGTCAGGGCAAAAGCCCCCAGCATCGCGCCGCTGGCCAGGGGCGTGAGGAATTTCGCCTTCTGCTCATCGTTGCCGAACTTGAGGATCGGCACGCAACCCACCGAGTTATGCACGCTCATGATGGTCGAGCATGCGCCGTCGCCGGCGGCGATTTCCTCCAGGGTCATGGCATAGGTCAGGTAACCGGTGTCACAACCACCCCACTGCTCCGGCACCAGCATGCCGAAAAAGCCCAATTCGGCCATTTCGGCGATGGCTTCCCCGGGGAAACGGTGCTCGCGGTCCCATTCGGCGGCGAATGGTTTCAGGCGCTCCTGGGCGAACTGTCGGGCCATGTCGCGGATTTGGGTCTGTTCTTCAGTCGGGAGCATGGTTGTTCCTTAATACAGGCATTCGACGGCCATGGCCGTGGCTTCGCCGCCGCCGATGCAGATCGCCGCGACGCCGCGCTTCAAGCCTTTCTGGCGCAGGGCCGAGAGCAGGGTCACGATGATCCGCGCGCCAGACGCGCCAATCGGGTGACCCAGCGCGCAGGCGCCGCCGTGGACGTTGACCTTGTCATGGGCGACTTCCAGCTTGTCCATGGTCACCAGCCCCACTACGGCAAAGGCTTCGTTGACTTCGAACAGATCGACGTCATCCAGCGACCAACCGGTCTTTTGCATCAGTTTCTTCACGGCGCCAATCGGCGCCGTGGGAAACAGGCTCGGGGTATCGGCAAACGCGGCATGACCGTGGATCACCGCCAAGGGCTTGAGGCCACGCTCGGCCGCCTGGCTCTGGCGCATCAGCACCAGGGCGGCGGCGCCATCGGAAATGGAACTGGCATTGGCCGCCGTCACCGTGCCGCCCTCGCGGAACGCCGGTTTGAGCGAGGCGATCTTGTCGATCCGCGCTTTGGGTGGCTGCTCGTCGTGGCGAATGGTCACCTGTTCCTTGCCGACCAGGACCTGCAACGGCACGATCTCGGCGTCGAAACTGCCGTCCTTGATCGCCTCCTGGGCGCGGGTGGTGGACGCAATGGCGAAGGCATCCTGTGCCTCGCGACTCAAACCGTTGGCCTCGGCGCAATCCTCGGCGAAAGTGCCCATCAGCCGACCTTTGTCGTAGGCGTCTTCCAACCCGTCGAGGAACATGTGGTCAAGCACCCTGCCATGGCCCATGCGATAACCGCCGCGGGCGCGATCCAACAGGTACGGCGCGTTGGACATGCTTTCCATGCCGCCGGCCACCACCACATCGGCGCTGCCGGCAACGAGCATGTCGTGGGCCAGGATCGTCGCTTCCATGCCCGAACCACACATCTTGTTGAGCGTGGTGCAGCGGGTCGACTTGTCGAGCCCGGCGCCCAGCGCAGCCTGACGCGCCGGTGCCTGGCCCTGGCCGGCGGCGAGCACGCAACCGAACAACACCTCTTCAACCGCATCGGCTGGGATGCCGGCGCGCTCCACGGCGGCCTTGATGGCGGCGGCCCCCAGCTGCGGCGCGGTAAGGCTTTTGAGTTCGCCCTGGAAACCGCCCATGGGGGTGCGGACGGCGCTGACGATGACAATAGGATCGTTGGACATCATGAATCCTCCTGACTTATTTGGCTGCCATGCGCAAGGCGCCGTCGAGACGGATCACCTCGCCGTTGAGCATGCTGTTTTCAATGATATGCCGGGCCAGCGCCGCGTACTCGGAAGGTTTCCCAAGGCGCGGCGGAAACGGTACGCCGGCGGCCAGGGAGTCGCGCACTTGCGGGGTCATGCCGGCCATCATCGGGGTCTCGAAAATCCCCGGAGCAATGGTCATGACCCGAATGCCGAAGCGCGCCAGCTCACGGGCGGCCGGCAATGTCAGGCTGGCGATGGCGCCTTTGGAGGCGGCATAGGCCGCCTGGCCGATCTGGCCGTCGAAGGCCGCCACCGACGCTGTATTGATGATCACCCCGCGCTCACCGTCAGCGTTGGCCTCGGTTTCGGCAATGGCCGCCGCCGCCAGGCGCAGCAGGTTGAAGCTGCCGATCAGGTTGACGTTGATCACTTGGCTGAAACTGGCCAGCCCATGGGGGCCCTCCTTGCCGAGGATCTTCTCGCCCCGCACGATACCGGCGCAATTCACCAAGCCATTGAGCCCCCCGAACGCATCGACGGCGGCCTTGACCGCCGCTTCAGCCGCGGCTTCGTTGCTGATATCCGCCACCACGCTCCGGCAACCCAGCTTTTGCGCCTGGGCGGCCACGGCGTCGGCGTTGAGGTCCACCAGCATCACCTTGGCGCCGGCTTCGACCAGCATTTCAGCAGTGGCCGCGCCAAGGCCCGAAGCACCGCCGCTGACGAGGAAAATCTTGTTGTCGATCTGCATCATGGTTTCCTTGGGTTCAAGCTGAAACGTTCTGCGCCGCGGCTTCTTGGGCCTTGGCGATCTCTTGGTTGCGCAAGATAAAGCGCTGCAATTTGCCGCTTGGGGTTTTCGGCAAGTCGCTGACAAATTCGATTTCACGGGGATAGGCATGGGCCGCCAGGCGCTGGCGCACGTGCAGGCGCAATTCCTCGGCCAGCTCCGGTGCGGCACGGTATTGGGTGTTGAGCACCACGAAGGCCTTCACCAACTCGGTGCGTTCCGGGTCGGGCTTGCCAATCACCGCCGCCTCCACCACGGCCGGGTGTTCGATCAGCGCGCTTTCCACGTCGAACGGCCCCACCCGGTAGCCGGAGGTGGTGATCACGTCGTCGCTGCGGCCGACGAAGCTGATGCTGCCGTCCGGGTTCAGCTCCACGGTGTCGCCGCTCAGGTAGTAATCACCTACGAAAGCCTTGGTCGGCCCGCCTTCGTAACCGGCGAACCAGCACATGGGGGACTGGCTGCGGTCCACCGCGAGAATGCCGGGCTGGCCCACGCCCAGTTCGCGCTGGTTTTCATCCAACACCACGATCCGATGGCCCGGCGAGGCGAAACCGGCCGCCCCCAGGTGGACCGGGTGTTCCAGCCCGTGGTGGTTGCACAGGACCATGCCCAGCTCGGTCTGGCCGTAATGGTCGTGGATCACCACGTTCAGGTTGTCGGCGAACCAACGGATCACCTCCGGGTTCAGCGGTTCGCCGGCGCTGCTGACGATGCGTAGCTTGCCCTTGATCGAGCGGGCAAACTGCTCGCCCCCGGCGATCAACAGGCGATAGGCCGTGGGCGAACCGGTCAGGTTGGTGATCCCGTATTTGTTGATGATCCGGCAGGTGCTTTCCAGGGTGAACGGACCATCGTAGAAGGTGATCGGATGCCCCATGGCCAGCGGCCCGCTCACGCCAAAATAGATACCGTAGGCCCAACCCGGGTCGGCGACGTTCCAGAAGGCGTCTTCAGGACGCAGGTCAACCGCGTCACGGGTGTAGCTCTGGAAGGCCACGATGGCCTTGAGCGGTACTGACAGTGCCTTGGCCGGTCCCGTGGTGCCCGATGTGAACATCAGCAGGAACGGGTCTTCGCCGGTGAGCATCAGCGGTTCGCATTGGTTGGAATGATTCGCCACTTCGGCCCAGAAACTGTAGTCGCCACGCACGATGCCCTGGCCCTTTTCGCCGCCGACCGTGACGATGGTGGGACAACCGGCAACGTCTTGGAGCTTGGGACGGTTGACGGCGTCGGTCACGACGACCCGCGCCCCCGAACTGCCGAGCCGGTGCTCGATGGCCTTGGGCCCGAACGCGGTGAACAGCGGTTGATACACCGCCCCGATGCGCCAGGTGGCGAGTACCACGATCAGGAGTTCAGCGGTGCGCGGCAACAGGCCGGCCACCTTGTCACCCTGGCCAACGCCTTGGGCACGCAGGAAATTGGCGAACCGCGCCGCGTTGTCCTGCAGGTCACGGTAAGTCCAGATGGCCTCGCTGCCGTCACGCCCCTCCCAGAACAGGGCGATACGCCCCGGCAATGCATGCCGGTCGCAACACTCGACGCATGCATTGAGCGCCTCGAGCGAGCCGTGCAGGGCGGCGTTGGCGGTGTGCAGGTAATCGAACTGCGACGTGGCGGACGAATAATCGCGCATGACCAGAATCCCTCTGTACTTTTTATTGGTTGGGGGAACCGTGAAGAGCAGACAAATACTCGCGCCGAAGGGCGATGGCGGCAATGGTCAAAGCCCTCAAGTTGCTTGACTGGTTTGGCCATGGTTCAGGGGTGTGGTGTTCTTCAGATACGCATCGCGAGCAAGCCCGCTCCCACAGGGGATTTGTAGTGGACTTCGATTTTGTGCCCCCCCAAGCCCCCCTGTGGGAGCGGGCTTGCTCGCGAAGACGGTGCTTCAGCCGCTACAAGGGTTGCTGCCAGGCAAACGAATAGACCTTCTCCGGCGCTGGCGACTGGCAGCGCTGGTTGTCCGCATCAGCCCCCGTCAGGAACCACTCGGCCCTTGAGGTATCGCCGACCCGGCGAGCCTTTTGCGGGTCGTAACAGCGGGCCAGATCCCGGGCGGGAACCAGGGCGAAGGCCCGGGGATGGCTTCGCAGCCAGGTGGCGGATTGTTCCAGGGCGTTGCCGTTATAAAAGCCGAAATGCACGATGGGTTGCTGGGCGAACAGCCAATGGCCCTCACGCCAACCCACGAGCACCAACTCGGCATTTGAAGTCATCCCCGCGACATCGCGCATCAAGGTCTGGTGGGGGTTGATGCCTTCCTTGTGGGGCTCGACGAAACCGCGTACAAGCCAGGCACACAACCACAGCGCAGCCACTACGTTGAAGACCACCCTGCCCCTCGGCCGGTCACCAAACCAGCGGCGCAGCATCCACGGCACAAGCGGCGCCACCACCAGAATCAACGCGGGTAACGCGGGAAAGATATACAGCTTGCGTTTGCCGCTGCTCAGGCTAAAGAACACCAACACCAGCAGCACCCAACCGAGTAGCACCAACACCCGACCGTCGTGCTTGAGCAGTTGTTTACGCCAGGCCGGCACCAGCCAGGGGAGCATGAACACAATCGGCAACCAGTACTTCGGAATCACCTGGACGAAGAAATACCAGAATGGTTCGCGGTGCTCCCATGCGTTGGCATAACGCCCCGCCGTTTGCTTGAACAGGATTTCCTGGGCGTATGCCAGGCTGTCGGCACTGCCCTGGGAGACAATCATCAGCAAAGGCCCCAGCCATAACGCGATGGCGACCAACGCTACGACCAGCCCCAGCCACCAGCGTCCCGCCCGGCCAGGCATGGCCACCACCCCTTTCCAACCTTTGCGCAGCGCATAGGCATAGGGAATCAGCAGTAGCACCGGCAGAAAACCCACGCCTTTGCTGATGATCCCCAACCCCATCGCCGCACACGCCACGTAGTACCAACGCCAGGCCGGGCCGAGCAGCATGTGTCGGCACAAGCCATAGATCCCCAGGATGGTCCAGAGCGCAAGGAAACCATCGATCTGCCCGGTGCGCAGGATGCTGTAGGTCTGGTAGGTCGCGAGAAACAAGAGCGCCGCGATCACCCCTATGCGCCGTCCCCACAAGCGTCGGCCCAGGTCATACAGGCACGCGGTGGTGACGGCGCCTGCCAGCAGCGCGGGCAAGTACAGGGCAACTTTGGGCAGGTGGGTCAGTTGCACGAACAGCGCCACCGTCCACATGAACAGCGGCGGTTTGTCGGCGTAGATTTCACCGGCGCGATGGGGAATGAACCAAGAGCCGTTCTGCAGCATCTCCAGGGCAACGCCAAGGAAGCGCTCTTCATCGACGTTCATCGGTTGGCGCCAGCCAAGGCCAGCGCCCACCATGATCAAGGCCAATACCACAAACGCCAGAAGCTCCAGCCGCGAAGAGGATAATCGTATCCGCACGGTCTCAGCCCTTCTCAGCCAGTTCGCGGTTTTCCTGCTGATGATGTTTGGCGATTAACTGCAAATTGCGCAGGTACACGATAAAGCCGAAGGACTGGCCGACAATGAATACCGGGTCTTCGCGGTAGATGGCATAGGCCAGCAACAGCGCACTGCCGATGATGCTCAGGTACCAGAAACCAACAGGAATCATGCTGCGTTTCTTGTACTCGCTGTACAGCCATTGCAGGGCAAAACGCCCGGTGAATGCCAATTGCCCCCCGAAGCCAACGGCCAGCCACAAGGTTTCTCTGCCCATGTCACACCTCGGTTTCTTGTGCGTTGGTATCCAGGCGGGTGCGCTTTATCAGCCACCACACCCCGAACAGATCGACGATGCCCACCAGCGCCCGGTCCAGGTTGCCGTAGTTGGACACCCCTGCCCCACGCTCGCGGTGATTCACCGGGTGAACCAGCATCCGGCCGCTGTGACGGCGGATCAGCGCCGGAATAAAGCGATGCATGTGATCGAAATACGGCAGGCGCAGAAACGCCTCGCGTTCGATCAACTTGATGCCGCAACCGGTATCGGGTGTCTGGTCCTTGAGTAGGCCGGCGCGCAATTTGTTGGCAAATCGCGAGGCCCAACGCTTGCTCGCCGTGTCCCGGCGGTTGACGCGATGCCCTGCCACCAGCTTGACGCCCGCGGGGGTGCCTTCGGAGCCGCGCACCAGGTCGAGCATTTTCGGCAGATCGGCCGGGTCGTTCTGACCGTCGCCGTCCAGCGTTGCCAACCAATGCCCGCGAGCCACTTCAGCGGCGTGGTAGATCGAGGTGCTCTGCCCGAGGGAACGGGTGTGGGTGAGCACCCGCAATTGCGGGTAGCCGCTACCTTGTAAGGTGCTTAACTCAGCGGCGGTGGCGTCGGTGCTCCCATCGTCCACCACGATGACCTCAAAGTTCTCATCGGCCAACGCCGTGCGCACTTCCTCAAGGAGTGGAATGAGATTACCTGCCTCGTTCTTGGCCGGAATCAGGACCGATACATAAGGGGCTTCTTGCATGATGCTCCAGAAAAATGCTGGCAAATGAGTGGTTAAACGGCGTAATAGTCGCGGTACCAATCGACAAACGACTGCACACCGACGGGCACTGCGACCTGTGGGCGAAATCCCACCCGCTCCTCCAGTTCACGAGTGTCCGCCCACGTGTCGACCACGTCGCCCGATTGCAGTGGCAAGAAATTCTTTATCGCGCGGATGCCCAGCGCTTCTTCAATGCACTCGATAAACTGCAAAAGCTTCACCGGTGAGCCGAAGCCGATGTTGTAGACCTTGTTGCGCACGCCGGTCTCATCGGTCGGCGGCAGCGGTATCAGCCGCACGAGGCCCTCGATAATGTCGTCGATATAGGTGAAATCGCGAGACATCGCGCCGTCGTTGTAAACGTCGATGGCGCGACCGTTGAGGATGGCATCGGTGAATTTGAATGGCGCCATGTCGGGCCGTCCCCAAGGCCCATACACGGTAAAAAACCGCAGGCCGGTGGTGGGAATGCCATAGAGATACGAGTAAGCGTGAGCCATCAGCTCATTGGCGCGCTTGGTCGCGGCATAGAAAGACACGGGCTGATCGACAGGGTCGGTCGTGGCGTACGGCAGGCGGTCGTTCAAGCCATACACCGAACTGCTTGAAGCAAACACCAGGTGCGCCGGCCGATGGGCACGGCAGGCTTCCAATATGTTGAGGAAACCTACCAGGTTGCTTTGCGCATAAACGTCCGGATGGTCGATGGAATAACGCACGCCGGCTTGGGCCGCGAGGTGGACGACTTGGTCGAAGGCATGTTCGGCAAACAACTCCAACAGTGTCTGTTTGTCTGCCACATCCAGCAACTGAAAGCGGAAATCGCGGCATTCGGCCAACTGAGCCAGCCGTGCCTGTTTCAGCTCGACGCTGTAGTAGCTGTTGAGGTTGTCGATGCCTATGACCTGATGGCCATCGCTGCACAGCCGCTTGGCGGTATGAAATCCAATGAACCCTGCGGCGCCGGTGACCAGTACTTTCATACGCGGCCCAAAACGGTCATTTGCATACATTACCCTGACGGATGGCCCGGCTTTTCCGGGGCCTGCACAGGCTTGTATCAGAAATAAATGACGGTTTTATGAGCGTGCCTGTGTGCCAAGCGAAGAACCCTGTGGGAGCGAGCAAGCTCGCTCCCACAGGGGCTTGGGTAGGCACAAGATTGAAGGCCACCCAATAGATGGGTCAATCAGGATCGTTGAGAATCAGGCTGCGATAATGCCCCGGATTGGACCCGGACCATTTGCGAAACGCCTTGTAGAAGGAACTGGCATCGGCAAAGCCCAGGCGCGAGGCGATTTCGACGAAACTGATGGAGGGCTCGGCCAGCCAAGTGATCGCCAGGTCCTTGCGCACGCTGTCCTTGAGCCCTTGGTAGGTCTGGCCCTCGTCCGCCAGGCGTCGGCGCAGGGTTGAAGCGGACACGCACAACTGCTGGGCCAGGGCCTCGGTTTCCGGCCACTGGTCGGCGGGCAGTTGCCGCAGGTCGTGCCGGATACGGCTGGCCAGGCTTTGCGGGTCGCGGTATTTGACCAGGATGTTGGCCGGGGCTTGGGCTAGGAAGCGCTTGAGCTCATCGGCGGTACGCCGGATGGGCAGGTCCAGGCATTCAGCGGCGAAAATCATCCGGGTGCGCGGCCGGTCAAAACGCAGGTTCTGGGAAAACATCACCCGATAGTCGTCGCAGAAATCCGGCGCCGGACAACGCAGTTCGACGGAAAGAATGGGAATGCGCCGCCCGGCCAGCCAGCAGGCCACGCCATGGACAATCATCCAGTAGGTGAAATAGGTAAAGGCGCGGCGCGGTTCCTGATCGTCTTCCAGCAGCACGATCTCCGCCAGGCTTTGCTGGCGCACCCACTGGGCCGGCAGGTGTTCGAGCATCAGTGACAGAAACCCCAGCCCCGCCGTCAAGCCGCTCGCCAGCGTGGGCTGGGCCATGGCGCACTGGCAGAGAAACGCCAGGCTGCCGGACTTGAGCTTGCGCGGGTCCATGCCAAAAAACTCGTCATCCAGGCGCCGGGCGAGCAAACGCCAGAGCCGCGCATAGGCATGGGCCGGGACCCGCGCCTGGGCGTCGTCGAGCAACGCGGGATCGATGCCCACCTTGCTCAATACCTCATCGGTAGCCGCTCCGGGAGCGCAACTTTGCAGCAGCGCCTCACGCACCAACTGAATAGAGATGGTGTCTTTTTTCGACATGGCGCGGGTGTTCACAGGATCCGGTAAAGCAGCCGTTCTATCCGCACCCGGCTGACCCGTTTCAAGAACCTGGCCACGGCCTCGGGGTAATCCGGCAGGGTTTCCAGGTCCAGGTAACGTTCGATCCGGCGCGTGTGGCGGTAGATCTGTTCAAGCTCGGCCTGGCGCGGCGCCAGCAACTCGCCCTTGGGATCGTCCAGCAACAGCGCGTTTTCCAGGTCCAGGCGAAAGGCCCGTGGGTTGAGGTTGTTGCCGGTCAACAAGGTGTAGCGTTCGTCGATCCACATGCCCTTGAGGTGATAGGTGTTGTCCCCGTCACGCCACAGGTGCAGGTTCAATTGGCCGCTGTCGATCGCGCGCTGATGCCGTTTGGCGAAGCGGCGCAGGCTGATTTCGTAGAGGTACGGCAGCGCCGCGATGATCTTGAACGGCTCGCTTGGCGGAATGTAGAAGTCGTTGGCGGTCTTGTCGCCGACGATGATGTCGATCTTGACCCCGCGGGCCAGGGCCCGGTTGAGCTCCCGGGTCACGGCCAGGGGCAGGTTGAAATACGGGGTGCAGATGGTCAGTTGCTGGCGGCTGCTGGCGATCAGTTCACCGATCACCCGGCTCAGCGGATTGTTCTTGCCCACGCCCAGCAACGGGCTGACCGACAGGCCGCTCTTGTCGAGGCTGCCAACGCTGGTGTCATAGGTCGCGTACTTGAGGCGACTGCGCAGGTCGCCGATGTCCTTGCGCAAACTGCGGGTGCTGGGCAGGTTCGGCAGGTCCAGGCGGTGCACGGCCCTGGAGGTGATCAGGCCGTGCTGCACCAGGTGATGCATCGAATCGGCCAGTGCCGTGTTCTGCAGCAGGTGATAGCGGTCGTAGCGGTATTTGTCGAACTTGTGCAGGTAGACGTTATTCAGGCTGGCGCCGCTGTAGAGGACACAGTCGTCAATCACGAAGCCTTTCAAATGCAGCACGCCGAACAGCTCGCGGGTCTGCACCGGCACGCCGTAGATCGGCACTTCGCTGGCATGGGTGCGAGTTTGTTCCTGGTACCACGCCGAGTTGCCCGGCTGCTTCTTGGCGCCGATCAGCCCGCGCTGGGCCCGCAACCAGTCCACCACCACGACCACGTCCAGCTCCGGACGCGCCGCTTTGGCGGCATGCAGGGCATCCAGGATTTCCTGGCCGGCCTCGTCCTGTTGCAGGTACAGGGCGACGATGTAGATGCGCTGGGTGGCCTGGGCGATTTTCTCCAGCAGGCAACGGCGGAATTGAGCAGCACCATCGAGGATGGTCACCGCGTCGGCGGTCAGTGCAAAGCTGCGCAGCTTGGGCAGCAGGGAGCGTTTGAAAAGCGACGGCATAGGGCTCGCAAAAGGTCGATTCCGTAGAACGGATGAGCTTACACCAATGGATGGGGTCGGGTCTTGCTACGGCAGAGAAAAAAACTTGACTAAGGAGAACGATCATTCTACTTTGCCTCATGAACGAAATCACTGGTAATGAAACACGAGACATCATCCTCGATGTCGCCGAAAAGTTGATCTATAAAAGTGGCATCGCCGCCACCGGCATGGACCTTCTGGTGAAAACCGCCGGCGTCTCCAGGAAAAGTGTCTATCGCTACTTCGCCAACAAGGACGACCTGATCGTGGCCGCCCTCAGGCGGCGGGACGAACGCTGGATGCACTGGTTCAGCACCGAAGTGGACAAGGCGCCGACCCCGACTGCACGGCTGCTCAACCTGTTCCCGGTGCTCAAGGGCTGGTTCGACAGCGAAGGTTTCCGCGGCTGTGCATTCATCAACACCAGTGGCGAAACCGGCGATCCACAGGATCCGGTCCGCCAGGTGGCGAAGATGCACAAACAGAAGTTGCTCGATTACGTAACTCGGCTGTGCGTCGAACAAGGTGTCCAGAACCCGGACGCACTGGCCCGCCAACTCCTGATTCTGATTGACGGCGCCATTACCGTGGCGCTGGTCATGGGCGACCACAGCGCGGCTGACGACGCCCAGGACTTGCTCGAAAAACTGTTACACGTCTGACCTGTTGAACCCTTGTGCAATACGTTAATTCACTGGAGATCCGCCATGTCTGCCTCTTCCGAAGTTCGCCCGCCGTTGCCGCCGTTCACTCGTGAATCGGCGATCGAGAAAGTTCGCCTGGCCGAAGACGGCTGGAATTCTCGTGACCCACAAAAAGTATCCCTGGCCTACACGCTGGAGACTCAATGGCGCAACCGCGCCGAATTCGCCCACAGCCGCGAGGAAGCCAAGGCGTTCCTGACCCGCAAATGGGCCAAGGAGTTGGATTATCGGCTGATCAAGGAGCTCTGGGCGTTCACCGATAACCGCATCGCCGTGCGCTACGCCTACGAATGGCACGACGACTCGGGCAACTGGTTCCGCTCCTACGGCAACGAAAACTGGGAGTTCGACGAGCAAGGCCTGATGTACAACCGCTACGCCTGCATCAACGACATGCCGATCAAGGAAAGCGAGCGCAAGTTCCGTTGGCCCCTGGGCCGTCGGCCGGACGATCATCCTGGGTTGTCCGAGTTGGGGTTGTAACCCTCTCGACTGAACCGCCGTTATCGTGAGCAAGCTCGCTCCCACAGGGGATTGAGCGGACACAGCATTTGTGTGCGCTGAAATCCAAATGTGGGAGCGAGCTTGCTCGCGATGACGGCGGCAAATCCAACGGGTGTGAAACTGACCCACCGCTATCGCGAGCAAGCTCGCTCCCACAGTACAACAACCGCGCCAGACCAGCGGCCGCTCCAGCAGGCTTGACCCGCATGCCGCCAGGCATCACATTGCCTGGGCCGGCGTTAAGCCCGCTGTTCGTTGTGCAGCAGATTTTGTGGAGCCCATGACCGCGTCGATCCCGATCCGCCCCCCTTGCCCACCCGGCGTCTGCGATTGCGGACGTGATGCGTTGCTGCAAGCGCCGGGCAGCGACCTGCGCATCCTTTGCCTGAATCGCCAGGAAGAAAAGCGCTTGCTCGAACGCCTGGAGAACATCCAGAGCCTCGACGAACTCCAGCGCCTGCAGCAACGCCTGTACGAGAACCTGGGGATCCGCCTGAGCGTCGAGCCCGGCTACAACGAAGTGCGGACCATGCGCGGCATCGCCATCGAATTCCAGGAGCAGCCTGGCCTGTGCCGGAAAATTCGCCAGTCAATCCCCGCCGCCATTCGCCGCGGGCTGGAAAAACGCCCCGAGATCGCCTGGCGACTGCTGGATGCCCACGATCTGTTTCGCGACATCTGAACCCAGGCCGCCCCCTCCCTGGAGCGGCACTTCGGCTAGAAATCCACCGTCGCGGAAAGCAGGTAGGTCCGCGGGGTCGACAGCGTCAAGCCAGGCTCACTGTCATCCGACGCGCCGGCCGAACTCCAGTAGCGTTTGTCGGCCACGTTTTCGATGTTGGCCCGTAGGGTGATGTTTTTTTCGTCGACCCTGAACCCGTAGCGGGCGCCCACGTCGAAGCGCGTCCAGGCATCGATTTCCTTGGTGTTGGACGGGTCCAGGTACTGCGAACTGGAGTAGATGCCGCGACTGGTCAGGGTCAGGCCCTGTACCGTCGGCACGTCCCATTCGGCGCCGAGGTTGACGTTGTACTTCGGCGTGGCCGGCGCGCGGTTGCCCTCGAAGGTGCTGTCGGTGGTGTCAGTCAGTTCACTGTCGATGAACATCACGCCGCCGAGCAAACGGGTTCCCTTCATCGGTTCGCCGAACACACTCAACTCCACGCCGGTGTTTTCGCGCTTGCCGTTCGGGCCGAAGACACGTGTCGTGGCGTCGGTCGCATAGGCGGGCTGCTTGATTCGGAACACGGCGGCGGTGACGGCGAAGGGGCCAGCATCGTACTTGGCGCCCACCTCGACCTGACGGCTGATGAAGGGCGGGAAAATCTCATCCTCGTTCACCGACGTCGACGGCGCGATCTTGCCCTGGCTCAGGCCTTCCATGTAGTTGGCATACAGCGACAGCTTGTCGGTCGCCTTGAACAGGATGCCGGCCGACGGCGAAACCTTTTCTTCGTCGTAGGCGGTGTCGCCCTTGACGTTATTCGTCCAGTCGTCAACCTTCACCCGTTGCCAGCGGGCGCCGAGGGTCAGCAACAAGCGATCCTCGAACAAGCCCAAGGTGTCGGACAACGCCACGCCGCTGAAGCGGTTTTCGGTGTAGACCTTAGCGTCCTGTCGCGTCGGGTTGCTCGGCGTCGGGGTCTGCACCGGGTCATACAGGTTGCTGCGACCGTTGGCGTAACGGGCGCCGCCATTCTCGAAGTCCATATAGAAATAACTGGTCGCCAGGTTGACCTCATGGCTCACCGGCCCGGTATGGAACCAGTTGCGCACCCCGGCCGTGGCCGTGCGGACATTTTCCTCCCGGGTAAAGTCACGGGGCTGGACGATGAAGTCGCCTGCGTCGTTGGTCACCGAAACGTTGTGCCGAAGGAAATCGTGGTCGCTTTTACGCGCGCCGACACCGCCATACAGCATGACGGAATCGCTGACGTCGAATTCAGCGTTCACCGTGCCGAAGGTGTCCTCGGTGCGCGCCTTGCTCCAGGATTGGGCATAGTTGTCGCGCACATCACTGGCGTGAGGAACCTGGGCATCGGCACCGACCTGCACGCGCTCCTGGGGCGCGTCGGTGTGACGCTCAGTGTGGCCGATGTCCGTCGACAATCGCAGGCGTTCCCCCCGAAAATCCAGGCCCAGCACCGCCATTTCGCGGTCCACGCTCTGGTGATCCCATTCGGTGTCGCCCGCCTGTTTCACCCCGTTGAAACGAATACCGAACTTATCGTCTTCACCAAAGCGCCGACCAACATCCACCGCCCCGCCGAGCTGGTTGTTGGAGGCATAGCTGCCGGTGAATGAGGTGATGGGTTTGTCGGTGGCGCGCTTGGGCACCACGTTGATCCCGCCCCCCACGCTACCCCGCGGCGAGACGCCGTTGATGAGCTGGCTCGGCCCCTTGATGATGTCAACGCGCTCAGCCATCTCCATGTCGATCGTGTACGTCGGCAGGATGCCGTAGAGACCGTTGTACGCGACGTCGCTGTTGAACAGGCTGAAACCGCGAATGGTGAACTGCTCATAGCGCCCGCCCGCCGGATTGGTGGCGCGCACCGATGGGTCGCTGGCGATCAGGTCGCCCAGGGTACGCGCCTGCTGGTTCTTGACCGTCGTGCTGGTGTAGGTGGTCATGCTGAACGGCGTCTCCATGAAATCCCGCGTGCCCAGCAAGCCTTGCGAACCACGCCGTGCCACCTGACCGCCGGCATACACCGGGCTGTCCGTCGACGGCGTGGCGCCAAGGATCGAGGTGGGCGCCAGTTGCAAGCTGCCGCCTTCTGGCGCCGGCATCAGGATGTACGCCTGTTCCCCCACCGGCTGCAACTGCAGGCCCGAACCGCGCAACAGCCGGGCAAAGCCCTCCTCCACCCCATATTCCCCCGAAAGTCCGGCACTGTTGCGCCCGCTCACCAGGGCCGGATCCACCGAGAGGTTGACCCCCGCCAACCCGGCAAACCGGGTCAACGCGGTGCTCAGACTGCCGGCGGGCACTTGGTAGCTGCGCCGTACGGCTTCTTCGGCCAGGCTCGATGAAATGGAGAATGGGCTGGCACCCAGGCTCAGCATGAGGCTCAGGTTCAACAGCGAACGCCAGCCGGCAAGGGCCGGGCGCAAACGCAAAGGTGCAACTGGGGACATTGGAAAGCGCTCTCGTTTTTGTTCAGTTGCCTTGAATGACAAGCGAGACAAAAAAAAGGGACAGGTCTCAGGCCATATTCTTACGAAGCGTCAACGTGACCCAGTAACGTGTTCGCGTGTGCACGTCCAGCGGCAGGCTGGCCGCCAGCAGCGCGAGGATTCGATCGGTGTTGTCGAGACGGAAGCTGCCGGTGATGCGCAGGGGCTCCAGGGTTTCGTCCCAGCGCAGCACGCCGGGGCGATAGCGACTCAGTTCCCGCAGGAAATGGCCCAGCGGCTGGTCCTGCGCAACCAGTACCCCGTCACGCCAACCCAGCTGTGCTACGTCGAACGCTCGCACCGGCCCCACGCCCGAGGCCTGGAAATGGACCTGCTGGCCCTCTTCCAGGTTCAACAACGGCCCGCGCAGCGGTTGCAGTTGCGCCGAGCCGCTGACCACCGACACCCGGCAGTCACGCTGGCCCAGGTACACGCAGACTTCGCCACGATGGATCGTGATAAGCCCATAGGGTGACTGAACGGACAGCGGCGCGCGTGCGCCAAGCTTGAGGGCCATCTCACCGCGCACCAACACCAGGCGCCGCGCCTGGAGGTCCAGGTCGACGGCGCTGTCAGTGTTCAATTGCAGCGAACTGCCATCAACCAGCGACCAGCGCCGTTGCTCGCCCGTGGCAGTGTGCAAATCAGCGCGCCAGGCCTCCAACGGCAGTTCTCGTCCCAGCAACCAGGCAGTGGGAACCAATGCGGCAACGCCCAATGCACGCTTGAGCACCGCGCGCCGAGCCAGCGCCGGTCGGTCCAGGGTGGCCATGCCCAAGGACGCGGGCACCCCGGCAAAGCGCTGACGCAATCGCTGGGCCTTCTGCCAGGCTGCCTCATGGTGAGCGCTGCTGTCGCGCCAGCGTTGCAGCGCCGCCGAGTCGAAGGCGTCCCCGTCGAACTCCATCAGGGTCAACCAGCGGGCAGCCGCCCGTGCCGCTTCACGGGCTTCGGGCGATGGCGCCGACGACATCAGAAGTCCACCAACAGGCAATGCTCATAGGCCTGGGCCATGTAGCGCTTCACGGTGCGCTCGGACACGTGCAGGCGCTCGGCGATCTCGCGATAGCCCAAGCCCTCGAGCTGGCTCCATAAAAAAGCCCGCCGCACCAAGGGCGGCAGGCCGTCCAGCAATTCGTCCAGGGCTTGCAGGGTTTCCAGCAACAGCCAGCGCTGCTCCGGAGACGGTGCGCAGGCCTCGGGCAGGTTCGCCAAGGCGTCGAGATACGCCTGCTCGAGATTTCGCCGGGTGTAGAAATTGCTCAGCAGGCGTTTGCCGACGGTCAGCAGGTAAGCGCGGGGTTCTTGCAGGTCGACCAATGCCTGGGAGCTGGAAAGCACCCGCAGGAAGGTATCCTGGCGCAAGTCCGCCGCATCCCAGGCATTGCCCATGCGCCGTCGCAACCAGCTTTCCAGCCAACTCCCGTGGTCACGGTACAACGCATGGAGGGATTGCTCCGTCGGCGTAACGGCATCACACATGTCCAGAAGCCTGCGCAAAGTCTTAAATGAGACTGATTCTAATTAATGTTCGCGCAGGAATCCAAGTTGTTTATGCAAGGTGTGTCTAAAAATGGGAGGGAATTCCCCTCCCCTGTGGGAGCAGTGCTATCAGTGACTGGCGTGCAAGGTCTTTGGCACCTCCGGCATGGCCGAAGAGTGGTGGTTGATGATCATCCACTGACCGTCGAGGCGCTCATAGAGGAAGGTGTAGCGCGCCTGGACTTCGCGCTTGGAACCGTCGGCCTGGGTCAGGGTGAAGGTGTAGACACCACTGTCCATCGCCGCGTCAGGCCCCAGGTGGCGGATTTCCCGGTAGTTGATTTGCCCGACCGGCTTGCCCGCCAGGAAATGCTCGAAGTAATCCTGGATCAGCGCCGGCGTGTTGCGCACTTTGTTGGAAACTGTCGGCTGCAGAATCGCATCCGGGGCATAGAGACCGGTCACCGCGGCGGCGCTCCCGGTTTGCAGCGCGGCATTCCAGCGATCAAACAGTGCAGCGATTTCCCGGTCATTCACATTCTTGGGCTGCTCGGCCACGGTGCGGTACACGTAGGGGGTGACCTCGACAGCCTGGACAAGCGGCGCGGTCAGCAGGAAAAAAGCGGCGATGGCACAGGTTTTCATTTTCATCAGAAGGCTCCTTTGGGTTTCAATGAGCCCACTTTGCCGACCGTCCCAGCCTTCGCCATCGGCCAACCGGTGCCAATCGCCTATGCCATTCGGCAGATAGGCCCCGTGCCGGTGACACGTTTTAATGACGCCACCGCGAACCGTCCGATTTTTTTCCGTTGGAGTCCTCATGCAAAGCCCACCCCATGATCCCGGCAGTGCCCTGGCCATCCGCAGCCAGTATCGCCAGTCGCAAAGCCGTGCCGCGCGGCTGGGGTTGCTGTTGGGGACTGGTCATGAACTGACGCAGTTGCCACTGCCGGCCATGCGTCAGCGTGCGCTGCAACGGGCGTGTGCGTTCATGGCCATGGACCATGGCCTGCTGCTGGAGTGGACGCCGGACAACACACTGCGCGCCCTCGCCAGCCACGGCAGCGCGGAACGCGTCGACCTGCTGGCCAAGCTGGCCCAGCCGCAAACGCCCAGCCCGCACTGGTTGGAGTCTCCCGGCAGCGCCCTGCCCCAAGTCTTGCGCATTCCATTGCGCACCTCCGATGGCGTGGCGTTCGGCGCGTTGCTGCTGGGCAATAGTGTCGCCCTCGGGACGCCGGACAACGAAGACATCGAATCGCTGCAATTGCTCGCGACGCTGTTGGCGGCGCACCTGGAGAACAGTCGCCTGCTCGAAGCGCTACAGGCCCGCGAGCGGACCATGTCCGAGCTGGTCCACCGCTTGTTCAGCGCCCAGGAAGACGAACGCAAGCGCGTGGCCTACGACCTGCACGACGGCCTGGCGCAGAATCTGGCCGGTCTGCATCAGCGCTTGCAGGGCTTCGCCGGTCGTTGCCCATCGCTGCCGCCGGCGCTGGCGAGCGAGTTGCAGGCCATCCTCGACCTGGCCCAAGGCTGCGTCGGCGAGGGCCGGCAATTGATCGGTGGCCTGCGCCCCCATGTGCTGGACGATTTCGGCTTGTACAAAGCCGTCGACAAGGAGGCTGACCGCCTGCGTGACGCGGGCCTGACCGTGAGCTGGGCCGAACACAGCAGCGCGCGCCTGCCGGGCAACACCGAGATCGCCCTGTTTCGCATTGCACAGGAAGGCATCAACAACATTCTCAAGCACGCCCAGGCCCGCCATGTGGGCCTGGGGCTGGCCGTGGAAGATGGCCTCGCCTGCCTGCGGGTAGAAGACGACGGGCGCGGCTTTGCCCTGGAACGCCCCATCGAGACCAACGGCAGCCGCCACCTGGGGCTGGCCGCCATGCAGGAGCGCGCCAACCTGCTGGGCGGCCACCTGGACTGTTGCAGCCAACCCGGCGCAGGCACGCGCTTGCTGGCCAGTGTGCCGCTACCGACCCTCGGAGTGCAGCGATGAACCGCCCTTTGCGCCTGCTGCTGGCCGATGACCACGAAGTGACCCGCACCGGGTTTATCAGCATGCTCGCCGACAGCCCGGGGTTCGAGGTCGTCGGCCAGGCCCGTGATGGCCAGGAGGCCCTGGACCTGTGCGAGCGGCTACAACCGGACATCGCGATTCTCGACATCCGCATGCCCGTCCTCAATGGTCTGGGCGCGGCGCGGATCCTGCAGCAGCGCCAGCCCGGGATCAAAGTGGTGATCTTTACCATGGACGACAGCCCCGATCACCTCGAAGCCGCCATCGGTGCGGGCGCGGTCGGCTATCTGCTCAAGGACGCCAGCCGCGATGAAGTGCTCGACGCCCTCAAGCGGATCGCCCAAGGCGACGAGGCGCTGAACAGTTCAGTCAGCGCACGCCTGCTGCGCCGCATGGCCGAGCGTGGTGCCAATGGCACGGCCCAGGTCCAGGCCCTGACGGCCCGTGAGCGGCAAGTGCTAGGGCTGGTGGCCGGCGGCTTCAGCAATCGGGAGATCGGCGAAAAACTGGGCATCGCATCCGGCACGGCCAAGGCCCACGTCGAGCGCGTCATCGGCAAGCTCGGCGCCGCCGACCGAACCCAGGCCGCCGTGCGCGGCGTGGCCCTGGGGCTGGTGGCCCCCCCCACCGGACAATGGCCATGAGGTTTCTCGCCGCCCGCCGCTGGGCCGACCTGCCGTTGCGGGGCAAGGCCCTGGTGGTGATTTCCCTGCCCCTGGTGGTCCTGCTGCTGTCGCTGGTGCTGATCTATATCACCGAACGCCAGACCGCCCGGGCCGAAGAGGATGTGCGCCGGGTGTTGCTTGTCCAAGGCGATATCCAGACGGTCCATACTTTGTTGGCCGAGGCGGCGGCCAGCGTGCGCGGTTACCTGCTGACTCGGCGCGAAGATTTCCTGCCCAGCTACGAACAGGCCACGCCGCTGATCCATGCTGCCTTGCAGCGCCTGGACCACAACATTCGCGATGCCAGGATGCGCGAACACCTCAAGACCATCACCCCGCTGATCGCCGACAAGCTCGACGGTTTGGTCGCATTGCGCAACGGCCAGCGGGACGACCCCGAGGCCATCACCGCGATCCTGATCGAAAACAAACAGGTGCTGGACGTGCTGCGCGACCAGATCAGCGCCATGCGCGTACGCGAGGATGGCCTGCTCGCCGAGCGCAGCGCCGCCGCCTCGGCCACGCGCATGCGGCTGTTGTTTGCCACGTTGCTGGCGGCGGTGTGCGGGCTGCTGGGGGCCATTGTCGCGGTGCTGTTCCTGTCCAAGGGCATTGTCGCCCGGGTCCAGCAGGTGCAAGGCAACGCCCAGCGCCTAGCTCTGGGCCAACCCTTGTTACCGCAACCGCCGGAGCAGGACGAAATCGGCCAGCTCGGTACGCGCCTGGTGGAGGCCGGGCAGTTGCTCGCCGAGCGCGAGCGGGCCCTGCGCGACAACGAAGAGCGCTTGCGGTTGATCATCGATGGCGTGAAAGACTACGGGATCTTCGCCCTGGACGCCCAGGGCTACGTCACCACCTGGAACGCCGGCGCCCAACGCATCAAGGGCTACACCGAGCAGGAAATCCTCGGCCAGCACTTCTCCCTGTTCTATTTGCCCGAGGAATGCCCGGCGCACCCGGACATGGCCCTGCGCGAAGCCACCCGCGACGGGCATTACATGGAGGAAGGCTGGCGTTGCCGCAAGGACGGCAGCCGCTTCTGGGCCAGCGTGGTCATTACAGCCCAATACGATGGCACAGGAGCCCTGCGTGGGTTTTCCAAGATCACCCGCGACATCACCGACCGGCGCGCCGCTGAAATCGCCCTGCGCACCGCCCGGGAAGAAGCGGAAAGCGCCAGCCGGGCCAAGAGCGAATTCCTTTCGCGCATGAGCCACGAATTGCGCACGCCATTGAACGCCATCCTGGGGTTCGCCCAACTGCTGGACATGGACTCCACCGCCGGCCAACGCCCTCAGGTCAGTCACATCCTGCGGGCCGGCCAGCACTTGCTGGCGTTGATCAACGAGGTGCTGGACATCGCCCGGATCGAGGCCGGGCGCCTGCCCCTGAACATCGAACCGATTGCCCTGGCGACGGTGCTGCACGAAGCCTTGACGCTGGTTTCACCCATGGCCGCCGATGCCGGGATCCACTTGGTCGACCTGCCCGCGTTGCCCGACGACAGCGGTGTGCTTGCCGACCGCCAGCGCCTGGTGCAGGTGTTGCTCAACCTGTTGTCCAACGCCATCAAGTACAACCGGCCCGGCGGTGAGGTGCGCATCGAAGTGAACATCCAGGCCCACCAGGTGAGCATTGCCGTCCATGACACCGGCCATGGCATCGCCCCTGAGCAACTGCACCAACTGTTCAAGCCGTTCGAACGCCTGGGTGCTGATCCGCAGGTCGAAGGCACCGGCCTCGGCTTGTCCTTGAGCAAGAACCTGCTGGAGATGATGCAGGGTAACCTGCGGGTCCACAGTGAGCCCGGCCACGGTTGCTGTTTTACTCTGCAATTGCCCGCCACCCAGGTGATCGGCACGCACTTGCCTCCCATCGCCGCCCGGGCCGTAACGCGCGCCCCCGTGGATTACCACGGCAAGATCCTCTGCATCGAAGACAACCTGTCGAGCCTTGCGCTGATCGAGACCTTGATGCAGCGCCGGCCCGGCATCCAGCTGTTGTCGAGCATGCAAGGCCAGATGGGCCTGGACCTCGCCCGACAGCACAGCCCGCAACTGATCCTGCTGGACGTCACCCTGCCGGACCTGGAAGGCCTGGAGGTCTTGCGGCGCCTGCGCCAGTCCCCGGCCACCGCGGCCACGCCGGTGCTGATGATCACCGCCGATGCCAGCGACCTGACCCAGCGGGCCCTGCGCGATGCCGGGGCCACGGCGATCCTGACCAAACCCATCCATATCCAGGCCTTTCTCGGCCACCTCGAGCACTACCTACCGGAGCCCGCATGAATCGCGATTTGCGCATTCTGATCGTCGACGATCAGCGCCCCAACCTGGACCTGATGGAGCAACTGCTGGCCCGCGAAGGGTTGCACAATGTGCTGAGCAGCACCGAGCCTTTGCGCACCCTCGACCTGTTCAACAGCTTCGAGCCGGACCTGGTCATCCTCGACCTGCACATGCCGGCATTCGACGGCTTTGCCGTGCTGGAGCAACTGAACCGGCGCATCCCGGCCAACGACTACCTGCCGATCCTGGTCCTGACCGCCGACGCGACCCGTGATACCCGCCTGCGGGCCCTGGCCCTCGGCGCCCGGGATTTCATCAGCAAGCCCCTGGATGCGCTGGAAACCATGCTGCGCATCTGGAACCTGCTCGAAACCCGCGCGCTCTATAAAGCGTTGCGCGAGTTGATCCCGTCCCAGCAGATCGAACTGTTACGCCAGCACCGTCCCGCTGCCGACCCGGCCTAGCCTGGCGGTCGATTCATCGAGGCCATCGCGGGCAAGCTCCTGCAGGTATTTCATTTGATCCGGTAGTGAAAGGTATTGCGCACTGCCGGCACCGCCACCGCCTTGCCATCGATGATCCGTGGCTGATAACGGAACGTCTGGGCGGCGGCCAGGGACGGGCGGATGAACAAGGGGTGGCAACCGTCGATGACCTTGGGATTGTCGATCCGTCCGTCCGGCATCACGCTGTACTCCACAGTGCAATCGCCTTCCAGGCCCTTGTCCAGGGCGCGTTGTGGATAGTCCGGGGCTTGCTTGCTCAGCGGTTGATAGCTGCGGCTGTCGGCGACGGCCTGGCGCGCCTGCTCGACTTGGCGTTGCTCGGCAAGTGCTTGCGCCTGCCGGGCCTGACGCTGTTGTTCGGCGGCCTGCTGCTCGGCGTCTTGCCTGCGTCGCTCGCTTTCCTGGCGTTCGCGCTGCTGTTGGGCCTGTTGCTCGCGCTTTTGCTCCTCGACCCGTTTGCGGGCCAGGGCCGCCTGCTCCAGTTTCTGTGCCTTGGCACGCGAATCGACAACCGGTTGGCTGGGAGCGGGACGCGGCGCTTCTACCGGCGCCGAAGCCGGCTCGGCCGATGGCGGTGCTACAGGAATAACAGCGGCCGGTGCAGGCGCTTCGGGCACTGGTGCCGCGGGCAACATCACCAGTTGCGTGCGCAACACCCGGGGCGCCTCGGCGGCTGGCTTCTCCACGCTCCAACCCAACACCAACAACGCCACCACACCCGCGTGCAGGGCTACGGCGAGCCCTGCCGCCAGGCCGTTTTTCCAAAAGCGACGGCCCAGCGCAGGCACACTCAGGGAGGGACTGTGCATGATCATCGCCGTCATTGCGGCGCCTCGGTCACCAGTCCCAGATTGCTCACGCCGCCCTGCTGCAAGGCGGCCATGGCTGCAACGACCCGGCCGTAATCGGCATGCTCGTCGGCACGGATGTACACCTGGGTATCGCTGCGCTCGGCCACGACCTGCGCCACCTTGGCGCGCATCTGCTCCAGGTCCACGGCGCTGTCGGTCTGGTGGTGGGTGTCCAGCTCACCGCCCAGGTTCCAGTAGTAACCGCCCTCGGCCTTGACCGACAGGGTGAGGATTTGCTGGCGACTGTCGTTGGCCAGTGCTTCGCTGGCGACCTTGGGCAGTTCGATCTTCACGCCCTGGGTCAGCATCGGTGCGGTGACCATGAAAATCACCAGCAGCACCAACATCACGTCGATGTACGGCACCACGTTCATTTCGGCCTTGGGACCGTGCTTGCGTTGTGGCTTGACGAGCATCTGCCCTCTCCTCTCAAGCGGCCGTGGCCAGGTTCACCGGTGCACCGTGCAGCTTGCGGTGCAGACGCGCCTGCAGCTCGTTGCCAAAGGCGTAGTAACGGGTCAGCAGGGTTTGGCCGCGAGCGGCAAATCGGTTATAGGCAATGACCGCCGGGATCGCCGCGAACAAGCCGATGGCCGTGGCGATCAACGCTTCGGCGATGCCCGGCGCCACCGTGGAAAGGCTGGCCTGTTGCACTTGGGACAGGCCGATAAAGGCATTCATGATCCCCCAGACGGTGCCGAACAAACCGATGTAGGGGCTGACCGAGCCGACGGTGGCGAGAAATTGCAGGCCTTTTTCCAGCTGTATTTCCTGTTCGCTGATCGCCACTTGCAGCGCGCGCTCGACGCCTTCAAGCACCACTTCTGGCGTGCTTGAAGGTTGGTTGAGCTGAGTGAAGGCCAGCACACCCGCCTGGAAAATCGGCGTGACACCACCGTCCTCTTCGCGGACTTGGGCGTGTTCCCGGTACAAGGGCAGCAGATCCTGGCTGCTGCGAAAACGCTGCATGAAACCGTTGAGCTGACGCTCGTTGCGTTGCAGCACGGCGCTGCGCTGGATGATCAAATACCAGCTCAATAGCGAGGCCAGCAGCAACGTGAGCATGACCGCCTTGACCAGCAGACTCGCGTCACTGATCAGGCCCCAGATCGTCATGTGTTCCAGAGTCGCTTGCATAGTTGAAACTCCTGTCTGGCGGTTATTCGATGAAATGTTCGTGACCGGCTGATGACAGCATCGCTCAAGGCAGGCGCAGCGCTTTCGCCACGTCGGCCCAGGGCACGAACTTGAAGTTCTGGGTTTGCTCGGGCATGCGCTTGCGACCGTCCTGGACCACCAGCATGCCCTGGCTCCAAGGCCCGCCGAGGTTGACCGAGGTCACCTCCAGGCCATCGGTTTCCGACGCGCCATCAATGCCCGCGGCCGCGTTCAGGCCGACCCGGAAGGCGCCGCGCACGGCATAGGGAGGCTCGGCATCGAGCACCAGGTAGCTGTCGTTGCCCTGGCTGGAGATCACCAGGTAGTCGTGGCCGTTGGCCTGGTACAAGGCCATGCCCTCGACGTCGGCGTGCAACGACGGGCCGACCTTGATCACGCTGCTCAATGTGGCCGGTTGCTCGGCCCGGGCATCCACCGCCCAGACGCCGACGTCCTCTTCGCCGAGAAACAAGCGCTGGCGCTGCTCGTCGGCGACGCAACCTTCGGGCTGGCTGTCGACGCTGAACTGGCGCACCAACTGGCCTTTCACCACGCCGTCCGGCGCGCTCAGGCGGTACTGCATGAAGCGCCCGTCCTTGCCGTTGGCGAAGGCATACAGTTCGCCTTCGGCAGGCTGGAACAGGCAGATGCCGTAGATTTCCTTCAATGACGTCGCTATCTCACCGGCTTCGCGCAACTCGCCGCTGGTGCGGTCGATGCTGAACAGGCTCAAGCTGTTGCGATCTCGGTTGCTGGCCACGGCCAGATCGACGGTTTGCCTACCCAGCTTGAAGTTCGCCCGCACATCGACGTTATTCAGGCGCCCGACCGCCAGTTCCTGCAACAACTTGCCTTGCAGGTCATAGGCCAGCAGGCCCTGCTTCTTGTTGGTGCCCAGCACCCGGCTCAGCCCGGGCGTCGTTGGATGCACCCAGATCGCCGGGTCATCGGCGGCATCGCCCTGGCGGGCCACCGGTTCGCTCTGGACCATGGCAGCCACAGTGGGCAGTACCGTCGGCAAAGTTACTGGCGTGGGTTTCCAGCTGATTTCGCCTTGGTACAGGTGCCCATTGTCATCGTCGCGCAGCAGCACTTCGATGCCACTTTTCGTCAGCCGCGCCGCGAGGTTTTCCGGCTCCTTCAGACCCGCCAACGGCAGACTGGCTTCAGCACTCCAACCCTCTCCCTGCTGCTGATACACATGCAGGTGCGCCGCGTCCGGGTCCAGCCCCAACAGGCCTCCGGGCAACACGGCCATGGCTCCGGCGCGTTGCTGGAGGTCGCCGAACGGTGCGCGCATCGCCACGGGCACCCGCACGGCCTCGGCCTCAGAGGATGCCGGGTAGGCCCACCAACCCACCCGCTCCTCGTTGACGAACAATTGATTAGCGCTGTCCTGCACCTGGCAGGTCTTGGCATCCGGCGGCAACGGCAGGCCCCGCACCCGTTGCGCGGTGTCGCTCAGGCGCTCGCCATTGCCCACCAGCCATTGCTCGCCCTTGCCCTCCTCGCCGACCAGGAACACAAACAGGTTGCTCGCCTCGTCGCGGAACAAGCACAGGCCGTTGACCGGGAAATCCCGCGCGGGCAAGTACAACGGCGTACCCCACTGATGGTTTTGTGGGTCGAGGCTGACGACCAGGGCTTGCTGGCGCTCGCTGTCGAGGCTGGCGAGCAACACGTTCGCGCCCTGGGCACGGCTATCTACGCCCTCGAAAGTGCCCTTCAGGCGCGTCAGTTCGCGACCTTGGGCATCGAGCAAGAACAAGCCTTCGCGGGCACTGGCCAGCCGCTCGGTCGTCGAAGGGCCAGGCAGGAATGCCAGTGCGTTGATCGACAGTTGCTCGGCTTGAGACCAGGGTTGCAGCTTTAGCTTTAGCTTGGGCGCCGGGGCAGCCGCCAGGGCGGCGGCTGAAGCCAGGCTGATCGCCATCGCCAGTAGGTAGCGCTTGGGTAAAGACAACATCGTGTTCAACGGGAAAATCCTTGTCATTGGGCCAACTTCAGAAATGGGTAAAGGTCAGCCCCAGCTTGTAGGTCGGGCCGTACTCTTCGTACTGGCCGTTGTAGGCGCGGTGGCCGGTGTAGACGAAATACGACTCGTCGGTGAGGTTCTGGGCCTCGAGACTGACCTGCAGGTTCTTGGTCAGCGAGTAACGCGCGCTGAAATCGACAAAGGTCTGGGCATCGACGTGCAGGTCATGGTCGCGGTCGCCGATGGACGCCAGTTCGAACAGATAGGCTGACTTGTAGTTGGCCGACAGCCGCAGGCTCAGCTTGTCGTTTTCCCAACCCAACATCAGGTTGCCGACCGTGTCCGACTGGTTCGGCAAGTCGATGCTGCGCTTGCGCTGGGTGCCAGTGGCCTGGTCGAAACCTTCGATCTCGGCGTCCGAACGACTGAACGTGGTGTTGGCCCCCAACAACAGTCCGTTCCAGGGCGCCGGCAGCCAATCGAATTTTTGCGAGTAGGCCAATTCCAGGCCATAGAGCTTGGCGCTGTCGCCGTTGGCGTAGCTGTGGGCTTCGGCGAAATCGGTCCAGGCGCCCGTGCCGGCCAGGTCGGTGTTGTAGACGAAGTTCTTGATGTCCTTGTAGAACACGAAGGCCGAGACCGTGCCGGCGTGCCCCATGAAGTGTTCGATGCCCAGGTCCAGGTTGCTCGATTCCAGCGGCTTGAGGTCCGGGTTGCCAAAGGTGGCCTCGTCATCGTCGATGACAAAACCCGGCGCCAATTGCCCGAAGGTCGGACGCACCACGGATTTGGTCCAGGCCGCACGTACCTGGGTGTTCTTGTCCAGTTGATAGCGCGCGTGCAGGCCCGGCAACCAGTGGTGATATTTGCGTCGGGTCTCGGTATCGGTGAAGACCCCGTCGGTGGCGCCGGTGCCCTTGGCTTCGAACTCGGTGCCTTCGTAGCGCATGCCGGCGATGAAGCGCCAGTCATCGATGTCGACGGTGTTCATCAGGTACCCGGCGTTGATGTCCTCGCTCATCTGGAAGTCGTTGACTCGCGACTCCTGCGCGTCAAAGAACTGGTCGCGGTTCAGCCCGCCGAGCAACTGCTTGATCGCGTCGGCGCTGATGCCCGGGCCGAAGCGACCGAGGCGGTAATCCACGGTGCCTTTCTGGAACTGCCCAAGGTTCAACTGCTCGTCGGTGAAACCCAGGTCATCGAAATCCTCGTAGACCCAGGCATTGAGGTCGTTGTCCTTGTTACGTCGGCTGACTTTGCCACCGAACTTGACCTGGGACGCGTAGCCACGCAGGTCATAGTCCCGGGCCAGGTCCAGGCGCAGGTTTTTCTCGGTGTCGGTGGTCTTCTGCTCCTCCCAATCCACCTTGTCGAGGCTGAAGTTGGCCGGATCGTAGAACCCCGAGCCGATGATCGGCCGCGGCTTGTCGTTGTCGTAGAAGCCGCCGTTGAAACCGTCGATGCCCTCGAAAGTGGCGCCGGCGATGTGGCCGGGGCTGTCTTCGCTGGATTGGCTATAGCCGCCCTGACCGCTGAGGGTCCAGAGCCCGAACAGGCGTTCGCCACCGAGCACGTAGGATTGGATCTCCTGGGTTTCTTCACGTTGCTTGAGTTTGCGCTTGCCCTCAGCGTCCCCCAACACACCGGCGGCTTGCGGGTCTTCGAAGGCAATGCTGGCGGCGTTACGGGTTTCGCTGTCCTTGTAGCGGCTGTACAGCGTGCGCAGGTAATAGCTGCTGAAGTCGTCGGGCTTGTAGTCGAAGTTCAAGCCGCCACCGGCCCGCTCTCGGCGGATGTCGTAGTCACGCTGTTCGAATTCTTCGAGGCGCGAGCCTTGCTCGAAATCCCAGGCACCGCCGGTTTCGACGTTGTCCGAACCGAAATCGCGCTTCTGCCAACTCAGCGCCGCAGCCACGCCGAAGTTGTCGATGCCATCGCCGAGGCTGAACCGATCGCTAAGGGCGCCGGAGAACTTCGGGCTGGTCTGGCGGGTGTTCTTGTCATAGCTGGCTTCGCTGCTGCCGGTGTAGAACAAGCCTTTGTGGTCGAAGGCCGAGAGGCTTTTCACATCCACGGTGCCGCCCAGGGAATTGGCATCCATGTCCGGCGTCAGGGTCTTGATCACCGACAACGATTGCACCAGTTCCGAAGGCAACACATCCAGGGCAACGGCGCGCCGCTCGCTTTCCGGGGCCGGTACCAGGGTGCCGTTGATGGTCACGCTGTTGAGGTCCGGCCCCAGGCCGCGCACGCTGACAAACCGGCCTTCGCCCTGGTCCCGCTCGACGGCGACGCCGGGCAAACGCTGCACCGCTTCGGCGACGTTTTCATCCGGCAACTGCGCCACACCGTCGGCATGCACGACACTCTTGATGCTGTCGGCGCTGCGCTGTTCCTTGAGCGCCTGGTCGATACTCGCCGCCTGGCCGACCACTTCAACGTGTTCAGTGGCCGCCTGCTCGGCGGCGCTCAGCCGCTCACTGGCAATGGCCATCGCCAATGCGGTGAACGTGAAACCGACGAGCCCGGCAGTGCTTGTGCGGTGGTACATGGTGGTCCTCCCCAGGAATCCGGAAATCCGCCAGGCAATGGCCCGGCAACTGGGAGGGCACGCTAGGGGTGGGGAATGACGGTTCTGTGACAGGGTTTCGCTGGAGGGGCTGCAATCGGCTGATTCAGGGGGGCTGGCGAGCCGGAATGAGCTGAAATGACCTGGTTTCGAGCCGCCCGGATAATCCGCAGCCGATCACTTTTGTGGCGAGGGGATTTATCCCCGCTGGGCGCAAAGCGCCCTCATTCATATTGCCTGACATACCGCGATGCCTGGTTTTAGGGTCGCTTCGCAACCCAACGGGGATAAATCCCCTTGCCACAATGAGATAGCTGGCGATGTCATGAATGAAAAGTTCAGACAATGGATGAGCTGATTCGACCTCTCCCACCCCGTCACTCGCCGTCATCGCACTGTCATATCCATCTGCTGTGCTGGGCCGCATTCCGCTTCTGGCAAAGGATTCCGGCCATGTTCTCCGTGCTGCGCCCGCACCGTCTCAAACTCGCCCTGCTCCTGCTGGCGGCCAACCTCGGGTTGATCCTGCACTTGGCCAGCGGCGAGCTCAAACCCGTTGCCGAATGGGTCTGGCTGGACATCCTCGGCGAAGGTGGCTCGGCGCTGCTGGCGCTGGTCTGGTTGGGGCTGGTGCTGAAAAGCCGCCCGGCCGGACGGGTCACCAACTACCTGATCCTGGGCCTGGGCTGCATCTTCTTTTCCTGGTGGATCGACAGCCTCGATGAGTTCATCCGCCTGCCCGACAGCATCACCTGGGACCACTGGCTCGAATCCGGGCCGATGCCGGTGGGCATGATCCTGTTGACCCTCGGCATCTATCACTGGCACCGGGAGCAATTGGCGATCAACGGACAGATGGAGAAGCGCGAGCGGCTGTTCCGTGAGCATCGTCTGTTCGACAAACTCACGCCGTTGGGAGGCGCCGACTTTCTCAAGCACGAACTGTCTGCCAGCCTGGAAGACAGTCGACGCCGCCAGCAACCCTTGTCGCTGCTAGCCCTGGACCTGGACCACTTCACCGCCATCAACCAGCGCTTCGGCCACGGCGAAGGCGATGCGGTGTTGCAGGCCGTCAGCCAGTTGCTGGTCTTGAACCTGCGCCGCCAGGATCTGCTGTGCCGCCTGGCCGGTGACCGCTTCGTGGTGTTGCTGCCCGATACCGGCGAGAGCCAGGCCCGGCGCCTGGCCCTGGAGCTGGAAATTGCGGTGCGCAGCCTGGCCCACAAGACCCGGCAACACGGCGAACGGTTGCAACTGGTCGCCAGCACGGCGGTGGTGATGGCGTTCGACGAGTCCCCCGAGGCCTTGCTCAAACGCCTGAACCTGGCGCTGGCCCAGTCCCGGACCACATTGGCGAAAAGCGCATGACGCTCAAGACGTGCTGGTACGAAACCGACAGCCGCTTCATTCCGGGGCACTATCAGCCTGCCGCGCTGATCGACCTGGCGCTGTCGCGGGACATCGACAGCCATCGCCTGCTGCGCGGCACCGGGTTGTTTCACGACGATATCCTTGCCGGGCACAGCCGCATCAGCCCGCAGCAGTTCCTCGGCCTGATCGACAACAGCCGGCGCCTGCTGGATGCCAGCGACAGCAGCTTCCTGTTTGGCCAGCGACTGTTGCCCGGGCACTATGGACCGGCGAGCCACGCCTTGCGCCACGCCCAGAACCTGCATCAGGCCCTGCAAAGCCTGATCGACCAGCAGGCGCTGCTCAGCCCGTTGGCGGCACCCCGCCTGTTGCTGGACGAGCATTACGCCTATGTCCATTGGCTGGACAGCTGCGGCGCCGGGGATCAATGGCGCTTCGTGCTAGAGGCGAGCATGACCTCGATGGTGGCGATGAGTGCCTGGCTCAGCGGTGAACGCCTGCCCTGGCAGTGCGGCTTTCGCCACAGCGAGCCGCGTTACGTCGAGCAATATTGGGTGCACCTGGGCGAGCACACGCAATTTGACCGCCCCCTGGACCTGATGCGCCTGCCCCGCCACTGCCTCGCCCAACCCTGGCCCAACGTCTCGGCCACTGCCGGCCAGGTGGCGCGGATCGAAGCCGGGGACCAGCTCGATCAACTGGGCTTCGCCTCAAGTTTCCTGGACTGCCTCTACGATTACCTGCACACCCATGTGCAGCAGACGCCCAGCCTGGAACAGACCGCCCAGGCCTTCGCCATGAGCCCGGCAACCCTCAAGCGCAAGCTGCACAAGCACCAGACCGGGTTCCAGCAACAGGTGGACCGGGTGCACACCCATGTGGCGTTGTATCTGTATCAGGTCAAGGGCTTCAGCAATGAGGAAGTGGCGCAGTACTTGCGCTTCAACGATACGGCGAACTTCCGGCGCTCGTTCAAGCGCTGGACCGGCAGTACGCCGAAGCTGATCCGGCAATTGCTGATGTTGGGCTGAACGGTGGGTTCAGTGCCCGCGGATGTAGTGCTCCAACTGCCGGATCAAATCCGCCTGCTCGACAATCGCTTCTTTCACCAGGTCGCCAATGGACAGCAGCCCGATCAACTGCCCGTTATCCAGCACTGGCAGGTGCCGCAAGTGGCTGTCGGTCATGACGGCCATGCAGCGGTCGATGCTCTGCTGGCTGTCGGCGGTGACCACTGGCGCGCTCATGATGGTGCGCACTGTCGTCCCCACCGATGAGCGCCCCTTGAGCACCATCTTGCGCGCATAGTCCCGCTCGCTGAACACACCCACCACCTGACCATCCTCGATCACCGGCAGCGCACCGACATTTTTTTCGGCCATGATCTGCAGCGCTTCGAGCACCGTCTGCTCGGGCGCGATGCTGTGGACCTGCTGGTTCTGCACACTCTTGAGTCTCACCAGTTGGGCGGCGGTTTTCATGACTAATCCCCAGGTTGCGAATCACACAATAATTTGAGCTAAACCATTCCTGTGGCGAGGGAATTTATCCCCGTTGGGCTGCGTAGCGGCCCCAAAAATCTTACGGTCGCCAGGCAACCGAACGAGGCGGCGCGACGCTTCGCTAAATCCCCTCGCCACAAATGGGTAAGCCAATCAATCTTCGCCAATCTCCACCACATCGCCATTGAGCCGCACTGGCCACACCCGCAGGCTTTGCTCCGGGTATTCCAGGCAGTGGCCGTCTTCCAGACGGAAATGCTGCTTGTACATCGGCGAGGCAATCACCAGGTCACCCTTGATGCTGCCCAGCAAGCCACGGCCGATGACGTTTGCACCCGACTTGGGGTCACGGTTGTCGATAGCGTACAGCGGCTTGTCCTGATGCTCGGGCAGGTACAGCAACGCCACTTGGCTGCCGTCATGCCAGGCGACCACGCCGGAGTTGGGCACCAGGTCTTCACGGCTGCACAGGGCACGCCATTGCAACGGTTCCTGGGCGACATCGCGGGTGGGAATACGAACGACGTTTGACTGGCTCATCAGAGCACCTCCTCGGTAACGGGAATCAGGTGGAGTTCGTGGGCGTGAACCGGCCGACGCTGGCCGCGCTCGCGAACGAAGTGCACGTCCGGATCGCCGCGCTTGTCGTTGACGAAGGTGCGGAAACGCTTGAGTTTGTCCGGATCCTTGAGGGCATTGGCCCATTCGCATTCGTAGCGGTCGACCACCAGTTGCATCTGCGCTTCGAGCTCGGCGCCCAGGCCCAGGCTGTCGTTGATGATCACGTCCTTGAGGTAGTCCAGGCCGCCTTCCAGGCTTTCGCGCCAGACCGAAGTCCGTTGCAGTTTGTCGGCGGTGCGGATGTAGAACATCAGGAAGCGGTCGATGTAGCGGATCAGCGTGGCGTCATCCAGGTCCGTGGCGAACAGCTCGGCGTGACGCGGGCGCATGCCGCCGTTGCCAGCCACGTAGAGGTTCCAGCCCTTCTCGGTGGCAATCACGCCGACGTCCTTGCTCTGGGCTTCGGCGCACTCGCGGGTGCAACCGGACACCGCGAACTTGAGCTTGTGCGGCGAGCGCAGGCCTTTGTAGCGGTCCTCGAGGGTCAGGGCCATCTGCACGCTGTCCTGCACGCCGTAGCGGCACCAGGTGCTGCCCACGCAGGATTTCACCGTGCGCGTGGATTTACCGTAGGCATGGCCGGTTTCGAAACCGGCTTCGATCAGCTCGGCCCAGATGTCCGGCAACTGGTGCAACTGGGCACCGAACAGGTCGATGCGCTGGCCGCCGGTGATCTTGGTGTAGAGGTCGTATTTCTTGGCGACCACGCCGATGGCGATCAGCTTGTCGGCGGTGATTTCTCCGCCGGCGATACGCGGCACCACCGAGTAGGTGCCGTTCTTCTGCATGTTCGCCATGAAGGTGTCGTTGGTGTCCTGCAACGGAACCAGGGATGGGTCCATGATCGGCTGGTTCCAGCACGACGCCAGGATCGAGCCCACCGCCGGTTTGCACAGGTCGCAGCCGGTGTGACCACGGCCGTGTTTGGCCAGCAGCTCTTCGAAACTGATGATGCCTTCCACCCGCACCAGCGCATACAACTCCTGGCGGGTGTAGGCGAAGTGTTCGCACAGGCTCTTGTCGACGGTGACGCCGCGGGCGGTCAATTCATGCTCGAAAACTTGCTTGACCAGGGCCGCGCAACCCCCGCAACCGGTACCGGCCTTGGTCTCGCACTTGAGCTGGCCCAGATCGGTGCAGCCGCCGTCGATGGCCGAGCAGATCGAGCCCTTGGTGACGTTGTGGCACGAGCAAAGGGTGGCGGTTTCGGGCAAGGCCGCCGGCCCCAGGGTCGGGACGCCCTCGGACGATGGCAGGATCAGGCTCGCGGCATCCTTGGGCAAGGCGATGCCGTTCTGCATGTATTGCAGCAAGGTGTCGTAGTAGCTGTTGTCCCCCACCAGCACCGCGCCGATCACACGCTTGCCGTCGGCGTCCACCACCAGTCGCCGGTAGCTGGCGCTGGTTTCGTCGATGAATTGAAAGCTGCGCGCCCCCGGAGTGTTGCCCTGGGCGTCGCCGATGGAACCGACGTCCACGCCCAGCAACTTGAGCTTGGTGGACATGTCGGCGCCGGTGAAGGCTTCGGCGCTTTCGCCGCACAGCCGGGCCGCGACGTTGCGGGCCATCTGATAGCCCGGGGCGACCAGGCCGAAAATGCTGCCGTTCCAGGCCGCGCATTCACCGATGGCGTAGATGTCCGGATCGCTGCTCTGGCAATGGTCGTCGATCACCACGCCGCCGCGCGGGCCGATCTGCAGGTCGCTCTGGCGAGCCAAGGCGTCCTGGGCGCGGATACCGGCGGAGAACACGATGAGGTCGGTTTCCAGGAAATCGTCATCGCCGAAGTTCATCCGATAACGGTACTGCTCGCCGGCACTGATGGACTGGGTGCCCTTGGACAGGTGCACGCCGACGCCCAGTTTTTCAATACGGGCCTTGAGGGCCAGGCCACCCTGCGTGTCCAACTGCACCGGCATCAGCCGTGGGGCGAATTCCACCACATGGGCTTCCAGGCCGAGGGTCTTGAGGGCGTTGGCCGCTTCCAGGCCCAGCAAGCCGCCACCGACCACCACGCCACGGCGGGCGTTGCTGGCGGCGGCGCGGATCGCGTCCAGGTCTTCCAGGGTGCGATAGACCAGGCAGGAATCGCCCTCTGCGCCCTGGATCGGCGGCACGAACGGATAGGAACCGGTGGCGAGCACCAGCTTGTCGTAGCTGATCCGCTCCCCGGCAGTCACGACTTCGCGGGCCTGGCGATCGATTTCCAGTACCGGTACACCCAGGTGCAACGTGACGCCGGGAGTCTGGTACAACGAAGCTTCGCCCAGGGCCAAGGACTCGGCATTGCGCCCGGAGAAGTACTCGGACAGGTGCACGCGATCATAGGCACGCATCGGCTCTTCGCTGAACACATGCACGCGGTAATGATTGAGGGCACCGCGTTCGACCAGTTGCTCGACACAATGATGGCCGACCATGCCATTGCCGATCACGATCAGCGTTTGCAGCTTGTTCAGAGAAGCAACGTTGGAATTCATAAAAAGCACCCGACAAAAGCCCATCACGATTTTGAAAGCAAAAAAAAGACGCCTGAAACCTTGCGGTTCCAGGCGTCTTTGCCTGTTCTGTGCGGTATCGGCCCGGCGACTGCGCCCTGACCTACCGTTGTTCCCCGACCTGCTGGCACTCGATCTTCGTTGACCGACGGGGTTGCCCACTCGACTGTGTTCGCGGCGGGCCTGTATAGCTTCTTGCAGCGAGCGTGCCAAACCTTGTCCACCCACGTGTTCACGGCCGCCCACTCACCGCCGATCCCCCGTGGGAGCGGGCCCGCCCGCGAAGACACCAGCTCAGTCACCACGAGCTGACCGGCGCCCGCCGTCGTTTCGCAAGCACCGTCAACTGCCTTGCGATGGTGCGATCACTGCACCTGCGGCTTCATAAAAGTGCAGTTCGCCCTCAGGAGTGGCTGGCTCTCGATATCAATCGATCAATTGGCAAAGGCGCCGGATGTACCGCCGCCTTCGCGAGCAAGCTCGCTCCCACATTGAGATTTCAGCGAATACGCATATTGCGCCCGACATCGATACCCTGTGGGAGCGAGCCCGCTCGCGAAGAGGCCGGCACATCCAACATCACCCAAACTGACACGCCGCCATCGCGAGCAGGCTCCCACGGGGCTGGGGTGGACATGAGTGTTGTGCCTGCTCGCGATCGCAGTGGCCCAGTCATTTGAATAACTCACTGCTCATGAAATCAATGAATACCCGCAATTTCGGCGCCAGGTGTTTGCTTGAGGGCCAGAGCATGCGGAAGGTGCTCTGATGCTTGTTGAAGTCGTCCAGGACGGTGACCAGTTCACCGGCAGCGATGGCCTTGCGCACGGTGAAATCCGGCACGCAGGCAATCCCCAGCGCATCATGCACCACGTGCAGCAACGCCTCGGTGGTGTTGCAGACCAGGGTCGCCGGCAGGTTGAGTTCCGGTTCCCCGTCCCCGTTTACCGGCCAAACTTGCATCCTGCCAGTACTGGGGAACTTGTAGAGCAGGCAGGCATGGCGCAGCAGATCCATCGGTACGTGCGGCGTACCGTGTTCGGCGAAGTACCGGGGCGAACCGACCACAACGAGCTTGAACGGGCCCAACGGACGGGACATCAGCCGGGAGTCGTTCGGCTCTCCGGTCCGAATGACCGCATCGAAACCTTCCTCGATGATATCCACCAGCCTGTCGGAAAAGTCCAGATCCAGTTCAATACTGGGGTAGCGGCGCATGAAGGCGATCAGCGTCGGCATGACCAGATCTGCAACCAGGGGCAGACTCACGCGCAGCTTGCCCCGTGGCGCTTTGCGGGTTTGCGACAGTTCCTGTTCGGCCGCTTCGACTTCGCAGAGAATGCGCCGGCAACGTTCGAGAAACAGCGCCCCTTCCGCCGTCAGCGTGATACTGCGCGTGCTGCGATGAAACAACCGCACGCCCAGCCGCTCCTCGAGCCGGGCGACACTTTTGCCCACCGCCGAAGACGAAATGCCCAGCGCCCTGCCCGCCTCTGAAAAACTGCGGGTTTCGGCTGCGCGCACAAAAAAATCAATCCCGCTCAGTGATTCCACGCCAAGCCCTCATTGCGGACATTTTTTCCGATGTGTTGTGCACTCTAGCATTCTTGTCTCGCCAAGGAGGTGCACCTACCGTGGTCGACACTTATCAATCTGCGATTGATCGCGTCGTCCCGACGGGTCAGGAGCGCTCCAAGCAGGTGACAACATGACGATTGCCAACCCCCCTATCGACGCCGATGCCGAGGTTGTTCAAGACACTGCGCAGCTCCCCATCGGATCACTGTTTGCCCTCGCACTGGCGGCGTTCGTGACCATCCTCACCGAAGCCTTGCCCGCCGGCCTTCTTTCACAGATCAGCGAAGGACTGGCGATCTCCGAAGCCCTCGCCGGGCAGTTGGTCACGGTCTACGCGATCGGTTCGTTGCTGGCAGCCATTCCCTTGACCGCCGCGACCCAAGGCATGCGACGCCGGTCGCTCTTGCTGATGGCCATCGCCGGCTTCGCCGTCGCCAATACCGTCACGACGCTCTCCACTCATTATGGTTTGACGATCGTCGCCCGCTTGCTGGGTGGTGTATCGGCCGGGCTGCTCTGGGCCTTGTTGGCCGGTTATGCCGCCCGCATGGTGCCCGAGAGCCAGAAAGGTCGAGCGATTGCGATCGCCATGGTTGGCGCACCCTTGGCGTTATCCCTGGGGGTACCGGCCGGCACCTTGCTCGGTAATTTGATCGGTTGGCGGATGAGCTTCGCCATCATGAGCCTGTTCGCCGTCGCCTTGATGGTCTGGGTGCGACTCAAGGTGCCTGACTTCCCCGGGCAAGCCACCCATAAGCGCCTTGCGTTGCGCCAGGTGTTCACCCTGCCGGGCGTTCGCCCGGTGTTGTTCGTGGTGCTGGCTTTTGTCCTGGCGCACAACATTCTCTTTACCTATATCGCTCCGTTTTTGACCGCGGCGGGCCTGGGCGAGCGAACGGATCTGGTCCTGCTGGTCTTTGGGGTCGCGTCGTTGCTGGGCATCTGGGTCGTCGGCGTGCTGATCGATCGCCATCTGCGGGTGTTGACGCTCGCAGGTACGGTGCTGTTCGCCCTTTCGGCAATGATGCTAGGGGCAATGAGCGACAGGCCTGCGGCGGTGTATATCGCCGTGGCCGCGTGGGGAATCGCTTTCGGAGGGGCTGGGACGCTGTTCCAGACGGCCATCGCCAAGACAGCCGGAGACGCGGCGGATTTTGCCCAGTCGATGTTGGTCACGGCCTGGAACCTCGCTATTGCCGGCGGCGGGATCGTCGGAGGTATTCTGCTCGATCACCTGGGAGTCGTGGCGTTTTCGCCAGTCCTGGTGGTTCTCCTGCTGCTGACGTTGGCGGTGGTGTGGTCGGCCAGGCAGTACGGGTTTACAGCAAGCATGCGCTGAGTATGCGTATGCACCCTGGCTGGCCCTCAACGATAGACATCGCAACCGACATCAAATTGTCATCACTGCGTCGCCAAAACGCCATAAGCCCTGAGTAGTGTCCTCGCCAATGAGATCGATCTCAAGCGAGTGACAATGACTGATTTGAAAGAAGTGGCGCGCCTGGCAGGGGTTTCACGAGCAACCGCTGCCCGCGCCTTCGCCTCCCCTGAAGTGGTGCGTCCGGCCACCCGCGAGCAGGTGTTCGCCGCTGCGCGCCAACTGGGTTTTCGGCCCAATCGTCTTGGCCGCCAGTTGCGCCTGCAGGTGACCAGGCTGATCGGTGTGGTGGTCCCCAACCTGCTCAATCCCGTGTTCGCCGAACAATTCCAGGCCATGGAGCGCGCGGCGCGCTTGCGCGGCTACAACCTGCTCCTGGCGACGACCGACTACAGCAGCGAGCGCGAAAGCGTGGTGGTCGAGGAGTTGTTGCGCCAGCGCGTCGATGGCCTGGTCCTCACGGTGACCGACGCCGAGAGCAACCACGTATTGCAAAGCCTCGACAGCGAGGACACGCCTTTTGTGCTGGCCTATCACCAACCGGAAAACCCGGACTACAGCGCCGTGTCGGTGGACAACCGCGCCGGCATGGCCCTCGCCACGCGCTATCTGCAGGAAGCCGGGCATCGGCGCATTGGCATGGTTGCCGGCCCTGCCCTGCAATCGGACCGTGCTCGCCTGCGTTACGCCGGTTATTGCGACGCCATGGGCGAGGCTGGTCTCGACTGCTGGCCGGTGATTGAAATGCCGGCCCATACCGAAGCCGACTTCGCCGCCATCGAGCCATGGCTGCAAGGCCCGCAAGCCCTCAGTGCATTGGTTTGCTCCAACGATCTGTTGGCAATCAGCCTGATTGCACAACTGCGCCGCAGCGGCTGGCACGTCCCCCAGCAGCTTTCGGTCATTGGCTTTGACGGCATCGCACTCGGCACTCAGATGCACCCGACGCTGTGCAGCGTCGTCCAGCCCATCGAGACCCTGGCCTGCACCGTGATCGACCAACTGCTGGCGCAGATCGCCGGCGCCACACCGGTTTCCCATTGCCTGCCCTGCCATATACGGCCGGGCGAAAGCACTCAACCCTACGAGGAGACACTCGATGATCCGCTTCAGTAAAACCCTGGCGACGTTACTGCTTTGCGGCGTCGCCAGCCTGGCACAGGCTGCCGAAACGGCGATTTGCTACAACTGCCCACCGGAATGGGCCGACTGGGGCACGCAGCTCAAGGCCATCGCCGATACCACCGGCGTGCAGGTCCCGCTGGACAACAAGAACTCCGGACAGGCCTTGGCACAACTGGTGGCCGAGCAGGCCGCGCCAGTGGCGGATGTGGTGTATTACGGCGTGACCTTCGGTTTGCAGGCGCAAAAAGCCGGGGTGGTCGGCACCTATAAACCCAAGGGTTGGGAGCAGATCCCGGACGGTTTGAAGGACCCGCAAGGACACTGGTTTGCCATTCACTCCGGCACCTTGGGCATCATGGTCAACGTCGATGCACTGGGCGGTTTGCCCGTGCCGCAAAGCTGGGGCGATCTGCTCAAGCCCGAGTACAAAGGCATGGTCGGCTACCTTGATCCGTCCAGCGCGTTCGTCGGCTACGTGTCTGCGGTAGCGATCAACCAGGCCATGGGCGGCAGCCTCAATGACTTCACGCCAGCGATCGACTACTTCCAGAAACTGGCGAAAAACTCGCCCATCGTGCCCAAGCAGACAGCCTATGCGCGGGTGCTGTCCGGGGAGTTGCCGATCCTGGTCGATTACGATTTCAACGCCTACCGGGCACGCTACAAGGACAAGGCCAACGTCGCTTTCGTCATTCCACAGGAAGGCAGCATCAGCGTGCCTTACGTGATGAGCATCGTCGACAACGCCCCTCATCGGGCCAACGCCGAGAAGGTCCTGGACTTCGTCCTGTCCGACCAGGGGCAGGCACTCTGGGCCAAGGCCTACCTGCGGCCAGTGCGGGCGATGAAGATGCCTGCCGACATCGCGGCGCAGTTCCTGCCGGACAACGATTACGCCCGGGCCGGCGTGGTCAACTACGAGCAGATGGCGGCGGCGCAGGAAGCCTTTTCCGCACGCTATCTCAAAGAGATCAAGTAAGTGACCGCCTCGGCAATAAAAACCCAGGCAACCCCTTCGGGCCAAACCGCGGTGCCGCGTTTGCGCCTGACCGCGGCTTGGGCCCTGGCGCCTGCGGCAGCGGTGCTGTTCGCGTTCTGGCTGTTGCCGCTGGCGCACCTGATCATGCTGGGCGGGCAAAGTCGAGACGGCGGCGAAAGCGGTTATTGGCAAGTACTAGGCAGTGCGCAATACCTGGGCAGCCTGGCACAGACGTGCCTGCTGGCCCTGGCGACGACCCTCGCGGCGCTGCTGGTGGGTGGCATCAGTGGTGTGTTCCTCAGTCGCCAGCGCTTTTTCGGTCGTTCGCTGCTAATCGCCTTGTTGACCTTTCCGCTGGCCTTCCCCGGTGTGGTCGTCGGTTTTCTGGTGATTCTGCTGGCTGGGCGCCAAGGCTTGTTCGCCAGCCTTGGCCTTGAGCTGGCGGGTGAGCGCTGGATCTTCGCCTACTCGTTGATGGGCCTTTGTATCGGCTACCTGTACTTCTCGATCCCACGGGTAATTCTCACGGTGATGGCCGCCTGCGAAAGCCTGGATCGCAGCCTGGAAGAGGCCGCTCAATCGCTGGGGGCCAGTCATTGGCGGGTGGTTTGTGATGTCATCGTCCCCGGCCTGGCTCCGGCATTGGTGTCGTGCGGGGCGATCTGCTTCGCGACGTCCATGGGGGCGTTCGGTACAGCGTTCACCCTGGGCACCCGACTCAACGTAACCCCGGTGGCGATCTACAACGTGTTCACCAACTACGCCAATTTCACCGTGGCCGCCGCGCTGTCGGTGGTGTTGGGGGCACTGACCTGGGCGGTGCTGCTATTGGCCAGGCGCCTGGTGAAAAATTCGAGGACCGTCTTGTGAAACGCTCAACGCTGTTTATCGGCCAACTGCTATTCACCCTGCTGGTCTGCGCGTTCATGTTGGTGCCAGTGCTGATGTCGCTGCTGGCCGGGCTGACGCGCAATTATTTCCAAGGCGTCTCCAGCGGCCTGACGTTCGATTGGCTGGTGCACGTCTGGCAGGCTTATTCGCCGACGGTCTGGCTATCCCTGCAACTGGCCGCGGCCTGCGCACTGTGCGTCTGCGTGGTGGGGGTTCCGGCGGCTTACGCGCTGGTACGGATGAACAACCGCTTCAGCCGTGCGTTCGAGGAGTTGATGGTGCTTCCGGTGGCGATGCCAGGCCTGGCCAGCGCCTTGGCATTGCTGCTCACCTACGGGCAATTCGGTGGGTTTCGCGGCAGCTGGCTGTTCATTCTCGTCGGCCACGTGCTGTTCACCCTGCCGTTCCTGGTGCGCCCGGTGATGGCCGTGATGCAACGCCAGCAACTGCCTGCCCTGGAGGAAGCGGCAGCCAGCCTCGGCGCCGGGCCGCTGCGACGATTCTTCAGTGTGGTGGTACCCAATTGCCGGGCAGGGATCCTCGCCGGGGTACTCATGGTTGTCACGCTGTCGCTGGGCGAGTTCAACCTGACCTGGATGCTTCACACGCCGATGACCAAGACATTGCCGGTGGGCCTGGCGGACAGCTATGCCTCGGCCAGGCTGGAAGTCGCCAGTGCCTACACCCTCATATTCCTGCTGATGATCGTGCCGCTGCTGATTGCGTTACAGGCCATCAGCGCGCGCCTTTCCCGTGGAGAAAAACGATGACCGGAACCACCATTCGCCTGGCGGGTTGCCGCAAGGCGTTCCCGGACGGCACCGTTGCCGTACATGACCTGGACCTGACCATCAATGCCGGCGAAACCTTGGCGATCCTCGGCCCGTCCGGTTGCGGAAAAACCACCACCCTGCGATTGATCGCCGGTCTTGAACGCCCGGATGCGGGGCGCGTGTTTTTTGGCGACAACGACGTCACTCGCCTGCCCATCGAACGCCGCGACGTGGGCATGGTGTTTCAGAACTATGCGCTGTTTCCCAACCTGGATGTCGCCGGCAACATCGTCTATGGCTTGAAGATTCGCGGCATGGCGCCTGCTGAACGGAACAAGCGTTGCTCGGAGTTGCTGGAGCTGGTGGGTCTTCAGGATCATGGCAAGCGCAGTATCCACGAGTTGTCCGGCGGTCAGCGCCAGCGGGTCGCCCTCGCCCGCGCCCTGGCCCCCAAGCCCCGGATATTGCTGCTTGACGAACCCTTGGCCGCGCTGGATGCACAGTTGCGTGAGCGCCTGCGCAGCGAACTGGATCAGTTGCTACGCCATCTGGGCATGACCGCCGTGTTCGTCACCCACGACCAGGGCGAAGCCATGGCGCTGGGCGATCGGATCCTGGTCATGGAGCACGGCCGCGTTGCGCAATTGGCCATCCCACGGGAGATCTATCAGCAACCGGCCAACACTTTCGTCGCCCGTTTTGTTGGCAACCTCAATGCCTTCCCGGTGATCGAACACACCCACCGTGGCTTGAAAGTCAGTGGAGGGGAGTTGCCATGGAGTGGTGCTGACCTGCCTGCCACCGTCTATTGCCGCCCCGAGCATTTGCGGGTGATGGACAGCGAGGGGCATCTGCACGGTCGTCTACTGGGCCAGTTTTTCCAGGGGGCTCAAAGCCGCCTGCTGGTGGATGTCGGAGCCACTGAGCCATTGCTGGTGGATTGCACGGAAAACGTCATCCACGCCCCCGGCACCCCGATTGCACTGGCCATCGAGCCACATGCCCTGTTCACCCTGTCATCGTGATCGTCGTCTTTTCAGAGGGTTTGTCTTGAAGCGTCCGTTTCTTGTTGCGCAGATCAGCGATCTGCATCTTAAAGCTGGGGAAAAACTCACATACGGTGTCGTTGATACCCTTGCCGCACTGCGTCGCGCGATCGATCACTTGAATAGCCAGGTGCCGCGGCCCGACGTCGTGGTGATCAGTGGCGACCTGGTGGACTTCGGTCGCCCTGATGAATACGCCGTGCTGCACCCCGAACTGGCCCGCCTGCACATGCCTTGCTACGTGGTGCCCGGTAACCACGACAACCGTGAGTATTTGCGGGCGGCATTTGCCGATCATGACTACTTGCCAAGCTTGGCCGCTGGGCCCTTGGATTGGGTGGTTGACGAGCATCCGCTGCGCCTGATCGGCCTGGACACGACCGTCCCCGGTGCCCATGGTGGCCAGTTGCTGGACAGCCAATTGCGCTGGCTCGACGAACAACTGGCCGCTCGCCCCGATACGCCCACGCTACTGGTGATGCACCACCCGCCCTTCATCAGCGGCATCGGTCACATGGACCGTGAACCGTTTATCAACGCAGCGGCACTGGAGCAAGTCGTCACCCGCCACCCACAGGTTGAGCGCTTGCTGTGCGGGCATTTGCATCGGCCGATGCAGCGGCGTTTCGGCGGCAGCCTGAGCTGTGTATGCCCCGGCGTCTCTCATCAGATCGTGCTGGATTTGCAAGAGGCCGCGCCAGCGCATTTCAATCTGGAGCCGCCCGGGTATTTGCTGCATCACTGGCATGCCCAGGGACTGGTGACCCATAACGGCGTGTTGGGTGAATATCCCGGGCCCTATCCGTTTTATGACGCTCACGGATTGATCGACTGATAACCCAAGGACTTTCATGGTGCTGTTCTGAAGGCGCTCCTCGGAGGTTTGAACCACTGCCCCATTCCATAGATTGAAGTTGCTTGACGTTTTTTATTCATGCCTCGGCCAATCGACTGATCGGCTGAAGGCTTCCTGCTGCCTTTTCAATATGCCCGGAACAGTGATTCCGCGCAGGAGTACGTCCTGATGAAAGCCCTATTGCAAACACTGAGTCTTTTAACTGGCGGTGTGAGTCTGGTCCTGAGCCCATTGGCATCGGCTGATTTTATCAGCGACAGCAAAGCCAACTTGAACTTGCGCAACTTCTACTTCAACAACGATAACCGTGATGGAGCCGCCGCGCCTTCGAAGACCGAAGAATGGGGCCAGGCCTTCATGCTCAATTATCAGTCGGGGTTTACCGACGGCACCGTGGGGTTCGGCCTGGATGCGATCGGGTTGCTGGGCCTGAAGCTCGACAGTGGCGCGGGCCGTCATGTCGGTGGCTCGATGTTTCCCAATGATGGGGACAAGGCGGCGGACCAATGGGCGCGTCTCGGTGCAACAGCGAAGATGCGTGTTTCCAAGACCGAGCTGCGGTACGGCACTTTGCAGCCAAAGCTGCCAATCCTGGTTTCCAACGATGGCCGCTTGCTGCCGCAAACCTTCGAGGGTGGCCAAGTCACCAGCAATGAAATCGACAACCTGACCTTCACTGCCGGGCAACTGGAACACGCCACCGGCCGTGCTTCCAGTGACAGCGCCGGGCTGGCCGTGGCGGGCGGCAGCCAGGAAAGCAATAAATTTACCTTTGCCGGTGGTGATTACAAACTGACCAAGGATATGACCGCGCAGTATTACTACGCCAATCTTGAAGACTACTATCAACAGCACTTCGCCGGTTTGCTGCATGTATTACCGTTGGGTGAATACGGTTCGTTGAAAACCGACCTGCGTTACTTCAAGACCACGTCCGATGGCAAGAACAGCAGCGCTGCCGGTCGCGCCAGTGGCTATAAGCTCGGCGGCTATACCAAGGACGGCAGTGGTGAAATCGACAACGATACCTGGAGTGCAGCGTTCATTTATTCGTTGGGCGGCCATGCCATTACTGCAGGTTATCAGCGTGTTTCCGAAGACAGCAATTTTACGCAATTGAACCAGGGCGGCCTGGTGGGCAAAGGTGAAGGCGGCGCGAGTCTTTATCTCTACACCGACCGCACCATCCAGACGTTCATCCAGGCCGGTGAACGCACGGCATTTGCCCAGTATGCCTATGACTTTGCAGCGCTCGGTGTGCCGGGCTTGAAGGCGTCGGTGATGTACCTCAAGGGCGACAACATCCAGACGGCCAGCGGCCAGGAAGCCAGTGAATGGGAGCGTGATATTTCCCTGGACTATGTGGTCCAGAGCGGCGCGTTGAAGAACGTCGGTTTCGGCTGGCGCAATGGCATGTCGCGAAGCGATATTGCTCGTGACCAGGATCAGAATCGCCTGATCGTGAGCTATAGCATTCCATTGATGTAATCGTGCAGAAGGAGCCGGAGGTCCCCCACTCCGACTCCTTTGTTCCTGCCCTGCTGCGCGGCCCCAACAGCGCGCACCTTCCTGGGGCGCGGTGATTCGCATGATCAGGCAATAATCAGCCCGGATCGTGCAATCCCCCCCAAGCATTCCTTTCTATAGTTAACCAGAGCCAAACCATCTGGAGCTGGTCCCCCTATGAGCGCCCTGAACATAAACGGCCGTGAATACACGGTCGACGTAGACCCTGGCACCCCGATTCTCTGGACCCTGCGCGATACGCTGGGTATGACTGGCACCAAGTTCGGCTGCGGCGCTGCGCTGTGTGGCGCCTGCACCGTGCACCTGGACGGCCAGGCCATTCGCTCCTGCGTGACGCCCATCGCCGCCGCCGTAGGCAAGAAGATCACCACCATTGAAGCGGCAACCAATGGCAGCGATCCGGTGGGCAGCGCCGTGCACGAGGCGTGGGTCAAGCATGACGTGGCGCAATGTGGTTACTGCCAGAGCGGCCAGATCATGAGCGCGACCGCTTTCCTCAAGGCCCAGCCCAAAGGCAAACAGCCCACGGCCGCCGAGATCGACTCGGCCATGGCCGGCAATATCTGCCGCTGTGGCACCTACGCCCGTATCCGCGCTGCGGTGGCTGATGCCGCCAAAGCCCTTGCCTGATCGGAGCCGACCATGTTGAACGAGATTTTCCCGAACGAGCTCCCACGCGCCTTGCAGCACATGCTTGAACGCAGCGAGGCTGACGGCCCTGCGGCCCTGCCCCGGCGCAGCTTTCTCAAGATCGTTGGCATTGGCGGGCTCGCCTTGGGCGCATTCCCGCACCTGGCCTTGGCGCAGGAGGCCAATGCGGGCGCCGCAGCGCCGCTCAAACCGACCCAGCAACCCTCCGCATTCGTGCAGATCGCCCCCAATGGCGAGGTCACGGTGACCATCAATCGGTTGGAGTTCGGCCAGGGCGTACAGACCGCCCTGCCCATGATTCTCGCCGAGGAGCTCGATGCCGACTGGAGCCTGGTGCGCAGTCGCAACGGCAGCAACGACGCCGCCTACATGGACCCGGCCTTCGGCATCCACCTCACCGGCGGTTCCAACACGATCAAGAACAGCTACACCCAGTACCGCGAGCTCGGCGCACGGGCGCGGGCCATGCTCTTGAGTGCGGCCGCCGCCCGCTGGAACGTGGACGTGGCGAGCCTGAGCACCCAGGCCGGCATGGTCCTCGGCCCGGCAGGCCGTAAAGCCAGCTACGGCGAGCTGGCCGAAGCCGCGATGACGATGCCGGTGCCCGAGCAGATCACCCTCAAGGATCCCAAGGACTTCCGCATCATCGGCCAGGCCACGACCCGCATCGATGCCAAGGCCAAGAGCAGCGGCCAGCAGGATTTCGGCATCGACATGCACCTGCCGGGGCAGCTCACCGCAGTCGTCGCCCGACCTCCGGTGTTCGGCGCCAAAATCGCATCCCTGGATGACAGCGCGGCGCGGGCCACGAAAGGTGTCAAAGCCGTGCTGCGCATACCGCTGGACGGTGGCGCCGAAGGTGTCGCGGTGGTCGCCGACAGTTACTGGCAGGCGAAGTTGGCACGGGATGCACTGAAGGTGGAATGGAACGCGTCCGCCGTGGAAAAAGTGGACAGCGAAAAACAATTGGCGCAATACCGCGAATTGGCCGGCAAACCCGGCCTACTGCACTTTGATGCCGACATGACGCCGCTGGCCGCCGCGCCGCATCAACTGGACGCCGAGTTTGTATTTCCCTACCTGGCCCACGCTCCGATGGAGCCCCTCAATTGCACCGTACAGCTCGCCCAGGACAGCGCTCAACTGTGGGTCGGCACGCAGTTCCCCGGCGGTGACGGTGCGGCGGCGGCCAAGGTGTTGAACCTCAAGCCAGAGCAGATCCAGGTGAACGTGCAGACTGCCGGCGGCGGTTTTGGCCGGCGCGGCGTGCCCACCAACGATTTCGTGGTACTGGCTTGCGAGGTCGCCAAGGCCGCGCGCACCGCCGGGGTCAACGCCCCTATCCGCACCCTTTGGAGCCGGGAAGACGACATCAAGGGCGGCTACTACCGCCCCATGCACCTGCACCGCGCACGCATCGGTTTCGACGACAGTGGCAAGGTCCTGGCCTGGGATCATGCCCTGGTGGGCCAATCGATCCTCACCGGCACCGTATTTGGTGGACAGGTGAAAAATGGCATTGACCCGACCGCCACCGAGGGCATGCGCGACCCCTATCCTGTGCCCATGCGGCTGACGGTTCATCACCCCAAGCTCAACGTGCCGGTGCTGTGGTGGCGCAGCGTGGGCTCTACCCATACGGCGTTTGTGATGGAAACGCTGATCGACGAAATCGCTCGCACCACCAAGCAGGATCCAGTGGCCTACCGGATGAAGCTGTTTGGCGACCAGAGCCCACGCCATCGCGAGGCGCTGCAGTTGGCCGTGGACAAAAGCGAGTACGGCAAGCGCCAGTTACCGGCGGGCCATGCCTGGGGCGTGGCGGTCCACGAGTCGTTCAGTTCGGTGGTGGCGTATGTGGTCGAAGCCTCGGTGCAGGACGGTCGTCCGGTGCTGCATGACGTGACCGCAGGCGTGCACTGCAACCTGGTCGTCAACCCACGCAGTATCGAGGCCCAGGTCCAGGGCGCGGCGCTGATGGGGCTGTCGATGTGCCTGCCCGGTGGCGCGATCACGCTGAAAGACGGCGTGGTCCAGCAAAGCAATTTTGCGGACTTCAGTGTGCCGCGCATTACCGACATGCCGACATTCGCCGTCCACATCGTGCCCAGCGCCGAGCCGCCCACGGGCATGGGCGAACCCGGCCTGCCAGCCTTGGCCCCGGCTTTTGCCAACGCCGTGGCGAGCCTGACGGGTAAACCGTTGCGTGAGTTGCCTTTCAAGTTGGTGTGACGGCGTGTGAGGTTGCCTGGTCGCAATGCCAGGCAAGCCTTACGATCACAAGCGAATCCGCTTGATATCCCGCTGCGGCGGCGCTCCGAAGAGACGACTGTATTCGCGACTGAACTGCGAGGCGCTTTCATAGCCCACCAAGCCCCCAGCGCTGCTTGCATCGACGTTCTGGCTCAACATCAACTGCCGAGCGGCTTGTAGCCGCAGCTGCTTCTGGTATTGCAACGGGCTCATTCCCGTCACGGTGCGAAAATGCTGGCGAAAAGTGGAAGGACTCATATGGGCCTGTGCCGCCAGATCGTCCATGCGCAACGCCTGGCTAAAATTCAGTTTCAGCCAGGCGACCGTCCTGGCAATGTGCTGGCTGGGTGACCCGGCAGCGATCACATGCAGCAATTGCGGCGCGTGGGCACCGCTCAGCAGACGCGCGATGATCTCTTCCTTGATCAGCGGAGCCACTGCCTCAAGCAGCGGCGGTTCATCCAGCAGGTCTATCAAGCGTCGCAGGGCGTCCAGCACTCCGGTATCCAGCGCTTGAACGGTAATCGGTCGAAACGCGTCATCTCTCATGCGTTGTGACAACTGCATGCGTTCGGCCACATGCATCACCATCGTGCTGTCGAATCTCAGCATCATGCCCAGGAATGGCTTGGCGATGCTGGCTTGGGAGACGTGGGAAATGACCGGCAGGTCCACGCAGGTCACCATGGACTGGCCTGGCGCATAGGTCAGTATTTCGTCCCCGATCATGGCTTGCTTGCGGCCTTGCAACGTCACGCCGATGCCCAGGCCATAGATACAATGCATCGGCGCGGTGACCGCTTTGTGCCGATGCAGACTCAAGCCAGCAATAGCGGTGATCTGGTCACCATCGCTGGGCATGAGCTGGCTGACCGAACCGACCAGGCGACTGATGTTGCTGACGCTCGGGTCACTTTTTGAATCGGTGTGCACACTTCACTCCTTGAAAACATCGGACCCAGAACTCGCCCTGATGGCGAACAATATTCGGCATCAGGGCAAGTCGATGGTCAATATGGGCGCAAGTATGCTGGGTCGGCGGTTCGAGCCGCTTGCCTGATTGGCGCAAATTCTTGCTCGATTCAACGAGCCGTAACTGGCGCCAATCCGCCCCGGCCAGGTATGACCAGATATTTCAGCAAGTTAGAAATGCACAAAGCGACGGTTTGCTTCGAAAGCTAAAGACTCTGGAAGAGGTAGCCCGTTGAATGTTGATCATCCAACGCGACACCGGCTTGCTCCAGTCGTCGGGCCAGGGCCGGCGTCTCGACCCGCACTTTCCAATCCAGACCTGCCGGTGCCACGGGGGCCCGGTCGTAACGAACGATCGCTTCAGCCAACTGCACCCGATCAGGCAAATACACCGCCAACGCGTTGCCCTTCCAGGCCGCGACGTTCATGCCCATCGCTTCACACAACGCAATCTTGGCCTGGGCATCGTCCCTGTCCGCCTGGCGGGAACGTTCGATTTGATCGGCCAGGAGCGGGTCGACGACGCGGTCGGTAAACAAGACCTCCCCCGTCTCCCAGACCTCGGGAGGACAGACCTTGTCGGCCGGGCGCAAGGCAATGAGCGGATTGATTTCCATCGGGTAGATTCGACAGACCAACGGCCGCTCTTCATAAATGCCGCAACGACCGTCGTCGCCGAGATTGCGACACTGGGTCAGGGCATTGCCTGCGAACACCGCAACGACTCGGACCCGGGCATCGCCGCTGGTGACTTCCACGGCCCTTTGGGCGCTGTGGGCGAATTGTCGAGGCTCCGCAGGCCAGGTCGACTCATCGAATGCCTCCAGTACGACCGCCACCTCGTGCCCGCGTTGTAGCCACTGCCTAGCCTCCTCCAGCGTCAGCGGAATCAGCCGCCCCTTGCAGCAGATCCCACAACCGTTGCAGGCAAAGCGGATCGGGTTGTTTTGCATACTAAGCACTCGCACACAGGTTTTCGAACGCCTACACAAAGCCCCGCCACTCGGATACCGGTGTGGCAGGGCCTCAGGGCCGCGAGAGTATGTGGAGTGGAACGCCAATCCGTTTGCCGGATCCGCCGGCATGATTGCCTGATCCAAGGTGATTTCAGGTATCAGCCCCTGGCTGGAAATTCGATGTTTCAGGCACTGTGAACCCAGGACGCCCGTAGACCTGGAGACTCATGATGCGGCCTGGGCATGCTCAGGCCCCATGAAACGCCTGCCCCAACACCGCCAACCGCTCTGCCAACGGTGGCAAGCACTGGCTGCTGCGGGTCAGGATGCCGATGTTGTCGGCGTTGCGCTCGGCCACGGCCTGCACGCTTTGCAGGCGCTGGTTGATGCCCATCGATGCCTTGGATTGCTCCTGGGTGGTGCTGGCGATCAGGTCGTTGAAGTGGTTGATCACGGCGATGTCTTCTACAACGGCATGCAACAGTTGCGAAGCCAGTTGGCTGGCGGACACGCAGCGCTCCACCCCGTCGCGGCTGTCTTGCATCGCGACGGCGGCCTGGCGGCTGCCTTGCTGCAGCTTGGCGATGATCTGCTGGATCTCCGTGGTGGACGTCGAGGTTTTTTGTGACAACGTGCGGACCTCATCGGCCACCACCGCGAACCCGCGGCCCTGCTCGCCGGCCCGGGCCGCCTCGATGGCGGCATTGAGAGCCAGCAGGTTGGTCTGCTCGGCAATGCCGTTGATCACATCCAGCACCTGGCCAATCTGCTGTGCCTGGTCGGCCAGGACCTGCACGGTTTCGTTGGTCAGGTTGATGCGCCCGGCCAGCTCGACGATCTCTTCCCGGGCTTGATCCACCGTGCTGCGCCCACGGTTGACCTGCTCGTTGGCCTGGCCGGCGCGCTGCACGGTCTGGCCGACATGGCCGGCAATATGCTCCATGGCCTCGACCAGATGGCTGATGGCACCGCTCATCTGTGCCACTTCGTCGAGCTGGTGGCGGGCACCGGTCTCCAGGGTCTGGCCGACCTGGGACAGGTCCTGGCCCAGGTCCGAGAGGTTGCGGGTGTCGCGTACCACACCGTCCACCAGTTGGGTGACCTGCTGGAGGAAATGATCGAATCGCTCGCTCGAAGAGACCTTGCCCCCTTCGCTTCGCGGCCTGCCGGCGTCGTTGCTCAATTGCGCGGCCGCCGCCAATACCTTGTCGAGCACCTCCTGGTTTTCCGTGGCGTCGACCAGGCTCTGGTTCGCCAGATAAATCAGGATCACGCTTTCCACCACCACGTAGAACGCGTGAAGAAAGATCATCGACCAGCCACCGTGGGTGTCCATGACGAACACCGGGTACCCCTGGTGTTGAAGCCAGTGAAACCCAAGGTGATGAACCGCGATGGTGGCGGCGGCAACGACAATCGGCAGCCAGTCACGGTAGAACGTCAACACGGCCAGCAGCACGAAGATGCCGAAGTGGAATTCGATCACGCCGTGAGTCTGGTTGATGTGCAATGCCGCCATGACCATCAGCGCCACCGCGATGACGCAGCGCATGGCCCGCGTGCCGGCCAAGACGCGATAAAGCGCAGTGCTCGCCACGCAGGTGGTCGCCCCTACCAGCAGCGCCTGGGTAAATGTCGAGTGCAGGAATGCCAGGCCCAGGGAATACAGGAGCGTGAGCCAGAGCAGCCCCAGCATGATGCGATCGGCTTTACGGTGGTGATCGTCAAAGCGCACGGGCGATGTCATGGGGGTTGTCCTTCTCAGAGACTTGGAGGTCCGTTACCAAATGCCGCTATCGGCTCGGCGGCGTTTCGAGAGGGACTTTAACTGATTATCACTGATGATGGCACTGAGCCACTAAATTTTTCCAGGTGGCCTTTGCTTTATGATGTCCGCCATCTCATGACTGACTGATGGACCCCCCATGACTTTCGATTTCGACACGGTAGTGGAGCGCCACGGCACCGGCAGTACAAAATGGAGCCGCTACCCGGCCGATGTGTTGCCGATGTGGGTGGCCGACATGGACTTCCCGGCCCCGCCAATGGTCATCGACGCGCTGCACAGGCGCCTCGAACACCCGATGCTGGGCTACAGCGTCGCCCAGGACAATCTGCGTGCAGCCATCGTGACCGATCTCTGGGACAAGTTCGCCTGGCGCGTCGAGCCCCAGCAGATCGTGTTCCTGCCCGGTGTCGAGCCGGGTTTCAACATGGCGCTGCATGCCCTGGTGGAGCCCCGGCAGAATGTCGTGGTGCAGGTGCCCAACTACCCGCCGCTGCGCCACGCTCCCGATCACTGGCAGTTGAACAAAGTCGAGTTGCCGTTCACCTCGGCCAACGGTGAATTCCACACGCCGTTGGCCGCGTTGCGCGATGCGTTGCAGGGCGGCGGCGCCCTGCTGCTGAGCAATCCCCACAACCCCCTGGGCAAGGTGTTCGGACGCGAAGAACTCAAGGCCGTGGCCGACATTTGCCTGGCGCAGGACGCCTGGATCATCTCCGATGAAATCCATGCCGAACTGTGCTTCGACGGCCGTGTGCACATTCCGACCGCCTCCCTCGGCCCGGAGATTGCCGAGCGCACCATCACCCTGATGTCCGCCAGCAAGGCCTACAACATCGCCGGGCTGAAAACTTCGTTCGCCATTATCCAGAACGCCAAGCTGCGCGAACGTGTCAACGGCGCCCGGGCCGGCATGGTCGACAGCGTCAATGCCCTCGGCCTGGAAGCGACCCGCGCAGCCTACAGCGAAGCCGGCCCGTGGCTGGAAGCCTTGAAAACCTATCTGCAAGCCAATCGCGATTACTTGGTGGAGGCGGTGAACACCCGTCTACCGGGCATCACCATGACCGTGCCCCAAGGCACTTACCTGGCCTGGCTGGATTGCGCCGGGTTGGGGTTGGACGACCCGCAAGGGTTTTTCCTGAAAGAAGCCAAGGTCGGGCTGAGCGCCGGGTTGGATTTTGGTGACGATGCCAGGCAGTTCGTGCGCTTGAATTTCGGCTGCCCACGGGCGCTGCTGGAAGAAGGCCTCGCGCGGATGGAGCGCAGCCTGAAAGCCAGGGGCTGATTCACCCTGTGGCGAGAGCTTGCGCCCTCGCCACAAAAACGCCCTTGCCACCCTTGTTCCGGGGTTTATTCATGCATGTCCGGCGCATGGACAAAGCACAGCTTGTTGCCCTCCGGGTCGCGGCAATAAGCCCCGAAATAACCCTCGCAATACTGCGGTCTCGGGCCGGGTGCGCCTTCGTCGATACCCCCCATGGCCATCGCCTGCTCCCAGGCGGCGCGGACGGTTTGCGGGGAGTCGGCGGCGAAGCTCACTTGCATGCCATTGCCCCAGGTCGCGGGCAGGCCGTTGAACGGCAGTTGGACAAACACCTGCGGCCAGTGCTTGCCGGGTTGGCACCAGCCCTCCCCCGGCGGGCCCGAATCGTTTTCGCCCTCGATGCGCTCCAGCCCCAGGCAACCGAGGACTGCGTCATAAAAAGCGACCATTTTCGGCAGGTCGCGCGCGCCGATCTGTATGTGGCTGAACATTGTCCTGCTCCTTATCGACACCGGTACTGAGGTTGGAGAATACAAGCTCTTCCAAGGTTCGCCAGGGGCCCTCTACTCACCGAATAAACGCGCCTGATCACGCTCATCGACCGGCCAGGCAATCCGACCGAACTCTGCCCGAAAACCCAAAGTCCACCCTCCATCACAACCCACCTGGAGAACGACAATGGCCGACTACCCTTTTCCGCCTTTCCCGAAACAAAGCCAGCCAGTGCCCGGCACCCAGCGCAAGATGGACCCTTATCCGGACTGCGGCGAACAGAGCTATACCGGCTCCGGACGACTGGCGAACAAAATCGCCCTGATCACCGGCGCCGACAGCGGCATCGGTCGCGCCGTTGCCATTGCCTTCGCCCGTGAGGGCGCGGACGTGGCGATTGCCTACTTGGACGAGCATGAAGACGCCCGGGAAACCGCGCGCTGGGTCGAGCAGGCCGGACGTCAGTGCCTGTTGCTGCCCGGTGATCTGGCGGACAAAGGCCTGTGTCGCAAGATCGTCGATGAAACCGTTGCCCGCTTCGGGCATATCGACGTCCTGGTCAACAACGCTGCGTTCCAGATGACCCACGAAAACCTGGAGGACATTCCCGACGAGGAATGGGTGCGCACCTTCGATATCAACATCACAGCGATGTTCAGGATCTGCCAGGCCGCCGTGCCACACATGAAGCCTGGTGGCTCGATCATCAATACCAGCTCGGTCAATTCCGACATGCCCAAGCCGACATTGCTGGCCTATGCCACCACCAAGGGCGCCATCGCCAACTTCACCGGCGGCCTGGCGCAACTGCTCGGGCCCAAGGGTATCCGCGTGAACAGCGTGGCGCCGGGACCGATCTGGACGCCGTTGATCGTGGCGACCATGCCTGAGGAAGAAGTGCAGAATTTTGGTTCCCAGACACCTCTTGGTCGCCCTGGCCAGCCGGTTGAAGTGGCGCCGATCTATGTGCTGCTGGCTTCGGACGAAAGCAGCTACATCTCCGGGGCCCGTTATGGGATTACCGGGGGCAAGCCGATGCTTTAAGCATCGGCGCAGTGTTTTACCTGTGGGAGCGAGCTTGCTCGCGATAGGGGCAGTCCAGGCAACATCAATGGTGACTGGTTCACCGCTATCGCGAGCAAGCTCCCACAGTGGAATGTGCCCAGCCAGTCGATCGGTAACAGCAGTGCCCTTGACACAAAGTACCTGTGACAGTGCTCAGGACGGCTCCTTGGCAATCACCGATATCTTCCCGTTGCGCTCAATGATCGCAAACTTGATCTGTTCCAGGGCCTCGATGCCCTGCCCCGCGCCCGCCGAACGCATCGGTGGAGGTTGCAGCGTTTGCACCTCGAAGCCTTCCAGCCAATCGCCGCCCAACTCGACTTCCAATACGGCGTTGGTCTGGCCCTTGAGACGGATGACCAGGGCGTTGCTGGAGCCATTGCGGTGGAAAGCCTGGTACTCGACGCCAAGGCTGCCGTCGTTGCTGTGCAGCTCCCGGTTGCTTAGCGGGCCACGGGAAAACAGCCCCAGCAAAGGCCAGGATCACCAACAGCACCAACACGTACCAGCCAATTCGCTCGAAACGCCAGACCTTGTGCTGGAACGCCATGTCTTCACGTACGGGAAACTGACGGCTCCGGTGGTCGTCCTGCTCGTATGAATCGCTCATGGCCGCCCCCTAGCGCCGCTCGCCGGCCACGGCGCGCTGGTGAAAGCTGGGCAGTTGTTGCAGCACGTATTCGGCGGCCCACAATTGCACCTGACAGCGACTGCCGAAGAACCGCACGCAGCGACTGAACAGTGCTCGCTGACCGTTCACATCGAACGCCCAGGCAAAGCAGACAGTGCCGGCGGGTATTCCGTCCTTGTCGTCTGGCCCGAGCAGGCCGGTGGTGGCGACCGCCGCGTTGGCATTGGCATCGTGCAAGGCACCAAGGGCCATCTCCTCGGCGACTTCGCGGCTGGTGAGATTGAACGTCTCGATGGTGCGTGGGCTGACACCGAGCAAGCGTTGTTTGGCCTCCGGGGAATACACCACATAACCGCTTTCGATCAGTGACCCACTGCCGGGCACCTCGGCCAGCAATGTGACGATCTTTCCGGCGGTACAGGATTCGGCCGTGGTCAGGCGCAGGTCATGATCGCGCAGGTAATCAACCAGGATTTGAGCAACAGTCATGGCAGACGGTCCTTCAGGGGGGCTGATGAGTTGACCTTTGCCGTTGTGATTCATTCCCTTTATCGCCCCGTCGGCCGGGAACAGCAAATAAATGAAACCCGCGTCTTTTTCTGTGCCTCAAACCCAATAAAGGCCTCATGCAGAGGCCATCCTGATCAGGAGGTCGTCATGTCCGCACCTTTCGTCAAACTGTTCACCCAGCCCGAATTCGCCTGGGCCGACATACGCGAGCAAGAACAGGCACATCCACGCCATTACCTGGCGCATTTGCTGCTGCTCGCGCTGATTCCCGCGGTATGCCTGTTCATCGGCACCACCTGGACCGGATGGAGCCTGGCTGAAAACGAAACGGTACGGCTCAGCAGTGCCAGCGCCCTTCAATTGTGCGTGCTGCTGTATCTGACCAGCGTCGTCGGCGTCACGTTGATGGGGCTGTTCATCCGCTGGATGTCCCGCACTTTCGAAGCGCGCCCGACGGTCAACCAATGCATCGGTTTCGCCGCCTATACCGCAACGCCATATTTCCTGGCCGGAATCTTTGGGCTTTACCCGAGCCGCTGGCTGGCCGTGGCAGTGCTGTTGCTGGCGTCGGCCTACTCGACATTTCTGCTGTTCGTCGGGCTGCCCAAGTTCATGGGCCTCAAGAAGGAACAGGGCTTGCTGTATTCGGCAAGTGTCTGGGGCGTGGGCATGCTGGTCCTGGTGACGATCCTGGTGGAAATGATCCTGCTCTGGTTCAACTACCTGCAGCCGGAATATCTGCGTGTGCCGGTGGGCTGAACGCATTTCAGATTACCGATGACAAGGGCTTGTGATGATCAGGTTCATCCTGGGGGAGCGAGCTTGCTCGCGATGGCGGTGGTTCAGTCACATGGATATTGGGCTTGCTGGCCTCTTCGCGAGCAAGCTCGCTCCCACAGGGGACCGCGTCGTATATAGAGTTTGTGACTTCTGAACATCCGAATAGCTGGTATACCTTAGATTTTCTTCATACCGATACGCCTGCGCATCTCAGCCGTAATATTCTGCCGAGTCTTCTTCAGCCCAGCCCAAGGCTCATGACCCACCTCCGCCAGGCGCTCATGAACATTGTGCACGTTCCATAGATTTGCCCCCTTGAGCTGCGCCACCTCCTCGCGAAAAATCGGTACCGACACCGGTAACCCTTCGCGCGTCCGGGCGGCGTAGGCGCAGATGGTGGTAGCGCCCAGACCATTGCGCAGGTAATCGATGAAGATCCGCCCTACCCGGTTCTTCGGCCCGGACACCGCCGAAAAACGGTCCGGCAACAGCTTGGCCATGTGGCTGACAATCGCATGGCTGAAGCCCTTGACCTCATCCCACCCCAGCTTGCGCGTCAATGGTACTACCACATGGATGCCCTTGCCGCCGCTGGTCTTGAGGAACGCCTTGAGCCCCAGCTCATCGAGTACCGACAACGTGAGCTGCGTGGCCTCGACCATGCTTTTCCAGGGCAGCGCCGGGTCCGGGTCCAGGTCAAGGACGAAGCGGTCGGGCTTGTCCAGGTCGACGGACATGGCATTCCAGGTGTGCAGCTCGACCGTGCTCATCTGCACTGCACCGACCAGCGCCTCGGCGTTGTTGATGATCATCACAGGCTGCCCCGTCAGGGCCTTGTCCAGGCTGGTGATACCGGGAATCGCCAGGCGCTCTGAGTTCTTCTGGAAAAACAGCTCACCGGCGATGCCATCCGGTGCGCGGACCAGGGCCACCGGGCGATCTTTCAATTCCGGCAGGATGAATTCGGCGACGCTGGCGTAGTATTCGGCCAGTTGCAGCTTGGTGGTGCCGCTGCTGGCGTCGATGATCCGCTCCGGGTGGGTGATTCGGACCTTGCCATCCATGCCCGGCGCCTTGGCTTTTGTCTGGGGCTTTGCCTTGTCCTTGCTCTTGTCCGGTTTAGCGTCAGGTTCATCCTGGGCACGGGTTTTCTTCGCCGCGGTGGTTTTTTTCACGGGTTTGGCAAGCTCCTGGGTGATGTCCTTGGCCGGTTTATCGTCGCGCAGCCCATGGAAGACCGCATGGCGCACCGAACCCTCCTTGGTCATTTCGGCGAAGGCCACTTCCGCCAGCAGCGTCGGCTCGAGCCAATGCACGCCCTTGGCTTCATAGCCGGTGGGCGGATTCACCACGGCGGCTTTTTTCGTTTCCAGGGGCAGCAGTCGCTGGTAAATGCTTTTAAGAGTGGTCTCGTTGAACCCGGTGCCGACCTTGCCGGCATAGCGCAACTGGCCGCTGTCGGTATCGTGCAGCCCCAACAGCAAGGCGCCGAATGCGTTGCGAGCGCCCTTGGGATCACTGAAACCCACCACCACGAATTCCTGGCGACGCTTGCACTTGAGCTTTATCCAGTCACTGCTGCGCCTGGACACATAGGCGCTGCCGACGCGCTTGCCGATCAGCCCTTCCATCTGCATCTGACAGGCGCTATTGAGCAGCGCATCCGGGGTTTCTTCGAACGCATCGGAAAATCTCAGCAAGGGGCTTTCATTGGGCTCCAGCACAGCAGCCAATGCGGCCCGGCGTTCTTGCACCGGCACTTTGCACAAATCCATGCCATTGAGGTAAGGGACGTCGAACAGGTAATAGGCGATCTGGCCGCTGCTGCCGGCCTCGAAGGCGTTTTGCAAGGCCTGGAAGTCCGGCACGCCCTGCTCGTTGGCGACCACCATCTCGCCGTCGAGCCAAGCCGACTCCAACCCCAGCGCGGCCAGAGCCTCGGCCTGCGTGGGTAACTTGTGGGTCCAATCATGGCCGTTGCGGGTAAACAGCCTGACGTCGCCGTTTTCGATGCGCGCCATGACCCGATAACCGTCGAACTTGATTTCGTAGAGCCACTCGCCGTCGGGCGCGCTGTCCACCAGCGTCGCCAGTTCCGGCTTGAGGGTGTCCGGCAGCGGCCCGGCGACCGCGCCGCTGAGGGTGGTGTTGGAGGTGCGTTTCGGCTGGGCGGACTTTTCCCGTTGTTTCACCGCCTTGGCCGCGACAACCTTGCCTCGACGCTTGGGCACGAGGGTGCGATCACTGAGCACGCTGTCCGGCTCGGCCTGGACCACGTCGTATTCGCTTTCGGAACGGGCGGCCGGGTCCTGATGCTTGATCAGGAACCACTGCTCCTGCTTGCCGGGCATGTGGGTGCGCACCAGGTTCCACAGGCCGCTGAGCTTTTCGCCTTGCAGCTCGAACTTGAGCCGGCCTTTTTCGTAGGCTTCACGGGGGTCTCCCTGGGGAATCCAGACGCCCCGGTCCCAGACGATCACGTCGCCGGCACCGTAATGGCCTTCAGGGATATTGCCCTCGAACGTCGCGTAGTCCAGCGGATGATCTTCGACATGCACCGCCAGGCGCTTGGCTTTCGGGTCCAGGGAAGGCCCCTTGGGCACCGCCCAGCTCTTGAGCGCGCCGTCCAGCTCCAGCCGGAAGTCGTAATGCAGCCGCGAGGCATCGTGTTTTTGAATGCAGAACTGCAAGGCATGGGCGGTTTTTGCCGATTTTCGCGAGCGTTTCGCCGCCGGCTCCGGGGTGGCGGCGAAATCCCGCATGCGGTTGTAATCCTCCAGGGTCTTGCTGCTCATGGACCACCCGCCACTTGCTGCAACGCTGGGTCAGCAACCGGCATCCCGGCGGTTTCCGCGAGCAATTGATCCACCACTCGACTCAGGGCCTGTTCGACCGAATCGCCCAGCAGCAGGCCTTGTTCGTAGAGCACGATTTGGCGATCGGCACTGGTGCCTTCCTGCACGATCCGGCGGGCCTGCTTGAACACGTCCTGCACGCCCAGCTCGGCCGCGGTTTCACCGAAGGTCTGCTCCGCCAGCGTCAGCCACTCACCGATCAGCATCGGCTGTTCCTGCCCCTCGACGATAAACTCCGCGAGAATCCCGTGGCGCTTGGCTCGCCAGCGGTTTTCCTTGAGGATCCACTGGGACATCTGGGTGTAATGGATACCGGGCCGGCGCTGCGCCACGGCATGGGCCACCATCAGGCGAAACAGCGAAACCAGGCACAGCACGTCGTCTGCCCGAGGACAGGCGTCGCAAATGCGCAATTCCAGCGTGGGATACCGTGACGAAGGCCGTATCACCCACCAGCAATCGCTGGCCTGGCGAATGGAACCGGTGCGCATGAGCATATCGACGTAGCCGGCGAACGCCGACTCATCTTCGAAGTACTCCGGCGCGCCCATGCGAGGCCATTCATCGCAAGCGACTTGTCGATAGCTGCTAAAACCACTGTAGCCACCGTTCCAGAATGGCGATGACGCGCTCAGGGCCAGGAACATCGGCAACCAGGGCAGGACCTCATTCATGACCCGCACGCGATCCTGCGTGGCCGGCACTTCCACATGGACATGCAGGCCCGAGAGCACGCTGCGCCGCGCCACCCGCTGGTAATCATCGAACAGTTGCTGGAAGTGCAACTCGTCGGTGGGTTGCAACACCTGGGTGGCCATCGGGTGCGAGCCGGCGCTGAGCAAGCCCAGGCCATAAGACGCCAGCCGCTGGTTCAGGCCCGTACGCACCTGGCTCAGGTAGTCGGCGGCGTCGGGCAGGCTGCGGAAGATGGGTGAGGCCATCTCCACCTGGCATTGGAACATTTCATGGGCGAAGTGCTTGCCCAGCTCGGCCTGGCACGCGGCGACAGCCTCCGCGGGTGGTTCACCCGGCATGCAACGGGTGTGCAGATCAGTGATGAAATACTCCTCTTCAACGCCGAATTTCATGCGCCTGTTCATCGATAGTCCCTCCGATACCCGCGCCGATGCGGGTTACAACCAACGCCACCACGGCGATCCTTTCCACGTCCTGATAACCCGGCGTGAGCAGTTCCTCACCGAACACATCCGGGTCCAATTCCTTGTAGGTCCAGCCGAAGTCCGTGGAGTCACGCCATTGCCCGAGCGCTTCCAGGAACGGGTCACGTCCGTCGACCATCGCCACGCCGGTGTAGAGCACCAACGAGCCGCCAGGGGTAAGCCGGGGCAAGGCCTGTTCGACGATACGCAGCGACAGGCCGGCGCCCAGTGTCCCGCCGCCGTGGCGATAGGCGCGCTCGGACGGATCGGCCATGTACGGCGGGTTGGCGACGATCAGGTCGAACTGGCCTGGCACGTCCTGCAACACGTCGCTATGGGCGACCTCGACATTGGCCAGCTCCGCCAGTGCGGCGTTCACGGCGCTCAGGCGCAAGGCCTGGGGATTGATGTCCACGGCCAGCACTTGCGCTTCACGGCGGGCGCGGGCAATCACGATGGCGCCGACACCCGCGCCACAACCGATGTCCACGGCGCGATGCACCGCCGTGAAACTCTGTTGCAGATGAGTATGGATCAGTTGGGCGAAGCGGTAGCTGTCAGGGCCGAAAAACACCGCATCGGTGGCCTGCGTGGGGAACTGCGAATGGGCAAACAGCAAGCCATCCAGGCTCGACCAGCGCACCCGGCTACGCAATAAGCCGTCGTGTGCCTCGAGCACTTGGGCGTCCTGCAGTTGCCGCTGTTCGTCGGTGCTGATCAGCCCCGGCGCAAAGGGCCGCGACCAGCCGAACACGTCCCGCAAGGTCTTGGAACACTCATTGCCGGGACGCTGGTTGACCCGTTCATGGGTCAACGGCGTCGGGGTGATGAAACGGTAGCCGTCGGCTTGCAGACGCCGACCTAGTTGCAACAGTGCGAGGTCCGGTTCGGACAGGCGTTCTTCCACATTCATGCAAGGCTCCCTAGCGCAGTGCGGATTTGAGTTCGATGAACCGGCGAGTCGCCAGCAGCCCAGCCGGATGGCTGTGACAGCGGGCGCAAAGCCAGGGCATCAGGACTTGCATCTGCTCGTCGGGCGTGCGGCCTTGCAAGGCCTGTTGCAGGCGTTGCACATCGGGATCATCCATCGGCGTTACGGGTTCGCAAGCGGCGCCTGGCACCCGCCGCAGGCCCGACTTGGTGCCCTCGTCCAGCCACTCACCAGCGATCCAGTCGTGCAGCAGCTGTTTTTCGTAAGGACTGAACACCCCGAACATGGCCGCCCCTGCCCCGTCGATCAGCGTCCAGAAGCGGCTGTGTTGCGGGTCTTCATGGCGCTTGATCCAGCCTTTGTTCTCCATGGCCGCCAGGAACCCTTCCAACTGGCCCGGTGCCGAAAGCCACTGGTTGACGGTCTTGCCTTCGAACTTGCAGTAATCGGAATGCATGTGCTGGCCGAACGGACGTTTGCGTTCGAGCATGTCCAGCACTTCGCGGTCCAGGTCGAAGGCGTCGATGATGGCCCGGCTGCCCTGCCCCAGATCATTGAGGCGATAGCCCAAGGTGACTCGCTGCCAGAAAGCTTCCCGGTCCGCCTCCATCGGCATCAGTTGCAACAGCGACTGAACGGCCTTGTGGGCGTGGCCGGTGCTGGCGTTGTCGATGGTGACATGGAGGGTGAAATAGTACGGATCGATGTCCAGCTCGCTCAACTCATAGGCGCTGATCAACAGATGCAAGGGCAATTGCTCATAGCCCAGGTTATAGCCGATGACCTCCGGCAGGTAGTCGTCGCCGGCATAGCCCAGGGCCAGTTGCACGGCGCCTTGCAGATAAAGGTCGTCGTCGATGTCCGGCGCGTCCGACAGGTCGTGTTCGGCGAGCAACTTGCGATAGAGCACCACATGGTTCTGCGAAGGATGACCGTCCCCCAGCTCTTCCAGGTAGGTGCACAACAGTCCTTCGAAACGGTGGTCGTGCCAGTGCTTGACCACGCCATAGAGCCAGGCACCGTCCACCCGTTTGGTCGGCGCCACGGCCTGGAGGAAATACAGGGCATGGGCCTTGCCGCGGAAGAACTCCCGGGGGCCGCCGTTTTTGCGCCGTTCCAGATAGTCAGCGTATTGCCGGGCCACGCCGGCGCTGTGTTGCTCGACCCAGGCCTGCAACGCCATGGGATCGGTGGGCATCTCCTGGGGGAGCGATGCAGCCTTTGTGATGCATTGCTCAAGGAACGCTTGGGCGACAGCTTGCTTGTCGGCGTCATCGGGGCCCTGGAACAGCCGTTCATAGCATTGGCGCACCTGGCCGTTATGAATAACAGGGTGCACGGTGGCCGGCTGGGATTGGAGGGGTGTCAGCGCAGTCATAAGGGCCTCTTGAGTTCTCGGCGGACGCTGAATCAGAACGTCTCTCCTGTTGCAGAGCGTCGAGAACGGCGAAAAATTCCGTTGGATTGAAAGGCAGGCGGATAAACGGAGCCGTCTGTTCACAGCGGGAACCCTCGCTTCGCTCCAGCCCTCGAATGCTGAGACTCACCCGGCTGTTGAATGTGACAACGGCACTGTCCAAGGAGCAACAATGACGTTCACAGTATGGGTAGCGGTGCTCGGTGCGGTGTTGCTGACCCTGGCCCTGACCTCCTCCTATCTGCGCTGGATGCCGGTCACCACCTCGGCGATGTGCCTGGTGCTGGGGGCGGCCATCGGGCCGATGGGGTTGGACGTGCTGAAGCTGGACATCAGCGACTCGACGGTCTGGATGGAGCACCTCACGGAAGTCGCGGTGGTGTTTTCGCTGTTCGTCAGCGGCCTCAAGTTGCGCCTGCCCCTCAAGGACCGTACCTGGCGCGTGGCCTATGGGCTGGCCGGGCCAGTGATGATCCTGTGCATCACCGGCCTGTGCCTGGCGCTGCACTATCTGTTGGGCCTGAGTTGGGGCGTGTCGATGCTGATCGGCGCGATGCTGGCGCCCACCGACCCGGTATTGGCGGCGCTGGTGCAGGTCAACGACGCCCGGGATGACGACCGGGTGCGGTTCAGCCTGTCGGGCGAAGCCGGGTTGAACGACGGCACGGCGTTTCCCTTTGTGATCCTTGGCCTGTTGATGCTGCGTGAGGACGGCAGCGGTTTTCTCGGCGATTGGCTGCTTTATGACGTCCTGTGGGCCGTGCCCGCTGGGTTGCTGGTCGGTTACTGGATGGGCCGCGGCATTGGCAAGCTGACCTTGTCGATGCGCATCAAGAATGCCGACAGCACCCTGTCCCCCAACGACTACCTGGCCCTGGCCTTGATTGCCCTGGCGTACGTGGTGGCTGAGTGGGTCCAGGGCTACGGCTTTCTCTCAGTGTTCGCCGCCGGCCTGGGGCTGCGTCAGGCCGAGGTCAAATCCACCGATCAAGCGGCGCCGCCGGCCGAACACCTGGTACAACCGGTGGTGGGCCATGAAACCGTCGATCCCCGACAGGCGGTCCTGGGCGATACGGAATCGCTGGACGACGGTCAATTGGCCGCCGGGGTGATGATGAGCGACATGTTGGCGTTCGGCAGCCTGGTGGAGCGGTCGATGGAGGTGTTCCTGGTGACGCTTCTGGGGATCGTGCTGGTCAACCATTGGGACTGGCGGGCCCTGGCGATCGGTGCCCTGCTGTTTGTCGTGATTCGTCCGTTGAGTGTGCTGGTGGTGCCCTGGCGGCAATTGCTCGACGGCCCGCAACGGCTACTGATCGGCTGGTTCGGCATTCGCGGGATTGGCAGCCTGTTTTATCTGTTCTACGCCTTGAACCATGAGCTGCCGCCAGAGGCCGCGCAACTGTGCATCAACCTCACCCTGTCGGTGGTGGCCCTGAGCATTCTGGTTCATGGCGTCACGACCCAGCCCACGCTGGCCTGGTATGAGCGCCGTAAACGGCTGGGTTGAAGCATTGTGGCGAGCAGGCGGCTCCCCCAATGGTTCCTGCGGTGTACGCAGGATTTGCGCACGCCTCCATCCCTGTGGGAGCTGGGCTTGCCCGCGAAGACGACGGCACATTCAGCACCTCTGTAACAGGTACACCGCTTTCGCGAGCAAGCCCCCCACCACAATGATGTCCTCATTCCCAAGGTGTCTCTCAAACACCTGGATCGCTCACCTGGATGTAGAACGAATACGCCCCCAGCAACACCCAGAACGTGGCGAAGATCCAGGGGGTACGCACCGAGAACAGCAGCGACTTGCGGTAGCCCTTGTGGGTCGATTCCCGCTCGCTGAACAGCGGCGATTCGTCGTAGGCCAGGCCCATCAGCGGTTCGGCGCGCAAGAGTTCGCTCTGCTTGAAATGCCAGTGATCGATGATCTCGTAGGCCGCCTTGATGCCCGGCCAGGCGTTGAGCGAACTCAGGAATCCCAGCAAGGCCAGGAACGGCGGCACGATCAGCGTGAACAACTTGCCCCACTCCGGGTTCAGGTTGGCCATGCACGAGGCAAAGGCGATCACCAGGAAAGATTGGGCGGCCAGGTAAGCATCGGTTCGATTGGCCAGGATACTGGTTTCGTATTGGATCTCCCGGCGATAAAAATCCAGCCGCTCCTTGGGCGAGCCGAACAGCTTGGCGTTGTGTTCCGTCAATTCTTCTTCCGGGGTGGGCCCGGTGAGTATTCTGGGCATTGCGCAGGCGGTGCCTCGGTGATGATTGGGACTCGTTAGAAAAACCCGGTGCACGGCAAGTTCAAGCCAACCGACCACAGGTGCAGCAAATTTCGAGGAAACGCTCCCCAACCGCCAAGGTCATTACTACTTAAAGGCAAGAGGACCGTTGTGTGGATTATCTTGGATGGGTGCAATGGCCAGCGATGCTCGTCACGGTGCTGGCCGCCTGGTTGATCGGCTCACGCCAACCCCGACGCAGGGTGGCGGGCTTCAGCTGTTTTATTGCGAGCAACATTCTGTGGGTGGGCTGGGGGCTGCATACCCACGCCTATGCATTGATCGTGTTGCAGTTTTGCCTATGCGCGATGAATTTGCGGGGGTTCAAGAAAAATACCGAATAGACACCTTCCCTTACAGATAGGTACTTCCCTTGTGGCGAGGGGATTTATCCCCGTCGGGGCGCGAAGCGGCCCTCAATAGAGCCGACGCCTCGGGGTATCAGGTTGATAAAGGGGCTGCTGCGCAGCCCCACGGGGATAAATCCCCTCGCCACAGGGAGGCTGTATTCAACCGGTGACCGGTTCTATTTCATCGTCTGCCCGATGACCTGCATCAGGTCAATCTGCTTGAACGGCTTGATCAACCGAGGCAGTTGCGTGGCGAAACCCTCCAGGCGTTCGGCGTAACCTGTGGCCAGGATGATGGGCAGGGTCGGTTGGCGTTCGCGCAACAATTTCGCCAACTGCGCGCCGTCCATCTGCGGCATGGCCATGTCGGTGATCACCAGGTCGATGTCCAGGTTGCGCTCATACAGCTCCAGCGCCTGGGCCCCCGAGGGTGCGCAAAGCACCCGGTGCCCCAGGTCTTCGATCAACAAGCGAGTGCTGGTCAACACCAGGCTGTCATCGTCGACCACCAGCACTGTCAACGCGTGGACCGGCGGTGCCGCCTCTTCGATCGTCGCCCTGCCAGGGGCCGCATCGCCGGCCACTGGCAACCACAATTCGGCGGTGGTACCGACCCCTTTCTGGCTTTTGAGCATCAGGCGGCCACCCAGCTGTTCCGCCAGGCCATGCACCATGGACAACCCCAGGCCCGTGCCCTTGCCGACGCCCTTGGTGGTGAAGAACGGGTCCACGGCCGAAGCCAGCGTGGCGTCGTCCATGCCCTCGCCCTCATCGGTCAAGGCCAGGCAGACGTAGCGTCCGGAGGCCATCGGCTTGTCCGGCCCGGCATCAGCCCCTTGCCGCTCATCGGCGGCAATGAGGATCTGGCCCCCATGGGGCATGGCGTCGCGGGCGTTGGTCGCCAGGTTGAGAATCGCCAGTTCCAATTGGTTGACGTCGGCCAGCACCGGCGGCAGCGCCTCATGGAAACGGGTCTGGATGTGTATCGACGGCCCCAGTGAGCTTTGCAGCAGGCCGCTGATGCCCTGTACCAGGGCCGGCAGCTCGACCGATTCGTAGGTCAGTTTCTGTCGGCGGGCAAACGCCAGCATGCGCTGGGTCAGCGACACCCCGCGCAACGCGCCCTGGGTCGCGTTGTCCAGTAATTGAGTGAGTTTCGGCTCGCTGGGCATGCGTTTGCGCACGATTTCCAGGTTGCCGAGGATGACCGTCAACAGGTTATTGAAGTCATGGGCGATACCGCCGGTGAGCTGACCGATGGCTTGCAGTTTCTGGGATTGAAACAGCGCTTCACGGGCCTGTTCAAGGGCCTGCTGGGCCTGAGTGGCGTCGGTGATGTCGCGGGTGATCTTGGCAAAACCCAGCAGGGTGCCGGTATCGCTGCGAATCGCATCGATGACCACATGGGCCATGAACCGCGAGCCGTCCTTGCGCATGCGCCAGCCCCTTTTCTCGAAACGCCCTTCGCTGGCAGCGATGCTCAACGCGCGCTGGGGCTCGCCGGCCTCACGATCCTCGGGGGTGTAGAACATCGAGAAATGCCGGCCGATGGCTTCCACAGGGAGATACCCCTTGATCCGCTGCGCCCCCAGGTTCCAGTTCGTGACCTGACCCTCCGGGTCGAGCATGTAGATGGCGTAGTCGGTGACGCTCTGCACCAGCAGGCGAAATTGCTGCTCGCTTTGCTTGAGGGTCTCCTCGGCCATCTTGCGGTCGGTCAGGTCGCGGGTGATCTTGGCGAAGCCGAGCAAGGTGCCGCTCTGGCTGTCGATGATCGGATCGATCACCACATGGGACCAGAACAGCGTGCCATCCTTGCGCACCCGCCAGCCCTCGCCTTCGAAGCGCCCCTCATGCACGGCCGTGTCCAGCGCCCGTTGCGGCAGTCCGGCGGCGCGGTCCTGATCGGTGTAGAAACGGGAAAAATGCTGGCCAAGGATCTCGGCCTCCTCGTAACCCTTGAAACGCCTGGCACCGGTGTTCCAACTGGTGATGATGCCCGAAGGGTCGGTCATGTAGATGGCGTAGTCGACCACCGCATCGATGAGCAGGCGAAAGCGCTGCTCCTCGTTGATGAGTGGGGTTTTGGGGTCGTTCTCAAGCATCTGCCGGAGCATCCGTGTGGATTTTTTGCCGATTATGGGCCAAGTCTGGTGCCAGGAAAAATGATTGGGCGAATCAACAGGTCTCCTGGCTGCGCGCCTAACCAGGTCCTACTCAAATGGCACGGTGTGTTTCCTGAGTGACAGACCACCAGCGCGGCAATAAGTGCTGCACCCTGGCCTCGCCGAACCGATCATCGATCAGCATCACCACCCCGCGATCCTGTTGGGTGCGGATCACCCGGCCTGCCGCCTGTACGACTTTCTGCAACCCGGGATACAAATACGTGTAGTCATAGCCATCGCCGAAGATCGCCGCCATTCGATGTTTGATCTGTTCATTGACCGGGTTGAACTGCGCCAGCCCCAAGGTGGCGATGAACGCACCGATCAGCCGCGATCCCGGCAAGTCGATACCCTCGCCGAACGCGCCGCCCAGCACCGCAAAGCCAATGCCTTGGCTGTGCTCCATGAACCGCTCGATGAACGCCTGCCGGGGCGCTTCGCCCATGCCCCGCGATTGCGTCCAGAGTGCAATCTGCGGGTATCGCTCGGCAAACAGCCCGGCCACTTGCTGCAAATAATCGAAGCTGCTGAAAAAGGCCAGGTAGTTGCCCGGGCGCTCGCTGAATTGGCGGGCCATTAACGTGGCGATCGGTTCCAGGGACGCCTGGCGATGGGCAAAACGCGTGGAGATGCGGCTGACCACCTGTACATCCAACTGCTCAGCCTTGAACGGCGACTCCACATCGATCCACACCGTGTCGCCCGGGGTCCCCAGCAAGTCCGCATAGTAATGCCGGGGGCTCAGGGTCGCCGAGAACAGCACGGTACTGCGGGCCGCCGTCAACCTGGGCCGCAGGAACGCGGCCGGCACCACGTTGCGCAGGCACACCGTCGACAGGCTGCGCTGGCGGCCGAGCTCACGCTTGTGGATGTCGAACAAAAAGTGCTCGTCGAAGGTGTCCGCCACCCGGCCAAACTGCAACGCATCGAAATAGAACGCCTGCAAGCCGCTGTCCAGGCCTTGGGGATGGTCGTTGAGGTAGTCGCCGATGGCGGTGGTGCAGGTGGCCAAGGCCTGGAGCAGTTTTTCCGGCGGTTTTTCATACGCCTGATAGGCCACCACCTGGGGTGCATGCAAGGCGTTCCACTGGCGATTGACCCGTTCCAGGGCTTTCTTCAACGCTTCGGGGGCGGTCTTGCGCACGCTGCTCAGCGTGGCCTGGTCGAGGGTCGCGCTGTACATCTGCCGTCCGCGCTCCACCAGGTTGTGAGCCTCGTCCACCAGCGTCGCGACGGTCCAGCCATTGGCCTGGGCCAGACCAAAGAGCAAGGCGCTGAAATCGAAGTAATAGTTGTAGTCGGCCACCACCACGTCGGCCCAACGGGCCATCTCCTGGCTGAGGTAATACGGGCAAACCTCGTGGGCCAATGCAATTTCGCGCAATGCCGCCTGATCGAGCAAAGAGACCCGGCTCGCCGCCGCCCGGGCGCCCGGCAGGCGATCATAGAAGCCACGGGCCAGGGGGCAGGATTCGCCATGGCAGGCGTTGTCCGGGTGTTCGCAGGCCTTGTCACGGGCAATCATCTCCAGTACCCGCAACGGCATCGACGGCGCGCTGTGGGTAATCACCCGCGCCGCATCCAGGGCCAGCTTGCGCCCCGGGGTTTTTGCCGTCAGAAAGTACACCTTGTCCAGTTGCTGCGGCGCCAACGCCTTGAGCATCGGGAACAAGGTGCCGACGGTCTTGCCGATGCCGGTGGGCGCCTGGGCCATCAGGCAGCGGCCAGTACTGACGGCCTTGAACACCGATTCGGCCAAGTGCCGTTGCCCGGGCCTGAAACCCGCATGGGGGAAGACCAGCGCCTGTGCGCCGAGGTTACGCGCCTGTCGATGGGCCATTTCCTGCTCGGCCCAAGCCAGGAACAGCGCGCATTGTGCTTGGAAGAAGGCTTGCAACTGCGCCGCCTCGAAGCGTTGGGGGATGCAGGTTTCCTTTTCGCTGACGATGTCGAAGTACACCAGGGCGACGTCGATGTGCGGCAACTGCAACTTCTGGCACATCAACCAGCCGTAGATTTTCGCCTGGGCCCAATGCAACTGGCGATGGTTGGCCGGCTGTTTACTCAGGTCGCCCCGGTAGGTCTTCACTTCTTCAAGGCACTGGCGGACCGGGTCGTAACCGTCGGCCCGGCCTTTGACGGTCAATGCCTGGTGGTGACCTTCGAGGGCCACTTCAGCCTGATAGCCCTCACTGCGCCGCGAGGCAACGGTGCGGTGGCCGGCGATGCCCTCCAGGGCCGTGGGCGACGGCGTGAAGCGCAGGTCAAGGTCGCCCACCTTGGCGGTGAACTCACACAACGCCCGCACGGCGATACTGTAGCTGGATGCCGGGGTCATGCGGCCCCGTCGCGCGCGATGGCTGGCTCTGCCCATTGCACATAACAAACGGCGACGGGCATCTGGTGCTCATGACAGAACTCCAGCCAGCGCAGTTGGTTGTCCTGCAGGCGATCGCCGGGGCCTTTGACCTCGATCATGCGGTAGGTCTTGTCTTGCGGCCAGAACTGGATCAGGTCCGGCATGCCGGCGCGGTTGGCCTTGATGTCCTGCAGCAGGCGCCGGAACCAGTGCTTGAGGTGCTCGGCCGGCAGGCAATCGAGGGCCTGTTCCAGCAAGGGCTCGGACAACGCGCCCCAGAACACGAAAGGTGATTGCACGCCCCATTTTTCAACGTAACGACGGCCGATGGTCTGCCGATAACGGCCATCGTCCAGCTCCGCCAGACAGGCCGCGAACAATTCGGCACGACGGGCATGGAAATCCTCATTGAGCAGGTCGACCGGCCCGCGCTGGAAGGGGTGGAAGAACGCGCCCGGCAACGGCGCGAAGATGGCGGGCCAGCACAGCAGGCCGAACAGTGAATTGACCAGGCTGTTCTCGACGTAATGCACCGGCGCGGTTTCGTCGTGCAGGTGGGCCTGGACGTGGTGTTCCACCGGCAAGCCCGGATCGACGCGAGGCAGCTTCAACGCCAGGCGCTCCACTTCCCGGGGCGTGGCCCGTGGCACTGGAGGGCCGCCCAGCTTGCGCCGCAGACGAGGCACGATCCGAAGCAAGGCTTGGGTTTCGGCAGCGCTTTGCGGTGCCTGCGCCGCCGCTTCGCCCAATTCAAGGGCCAGGGCATATTCGCCGATGCGCTCCAGTACCCGGACCCTGCGCAGCCGCGCACCCGGGTAGGTGCAGGCGCGATAGATACGCAAGGCCAGGGCGAAATCACCGATGCGCTCGCCGTGCTGGCCGATCTGGAACAACAACTTGCCCCGGCGCCGCTCCAGCCATGGATTGTCCAGCGACAGTTGGTTGACTTGGGCGACGATCTCTTCCAGGGCCTCGCCGGCTTCGAAGCGCTGCTGACAGTCGTGCAGGAACAGACAGGCATCGACGTCTTCACGACTGCGCAACCCTCGTGACTCGGCACTGAACTCGACGGTTTCGTAGGTGAAGATGCCCAGGTCCGCCAGGACGAATTCCGACCAATCCTGGTAAAGGTTGCCGAAGAACATCAAGCGCAGCCTGTCGCACAGCTGCATGATCGTCAGGCTGTACAGGCGGTCGTCGAGTTGCGGGCACCAGTCGCGGAACGGCTGGACCTGAGCGCAGTGCCCCGCCAGGGCCTCAAGCCATTCGGCCTTTGTCGCCTTGGGGTATTCGATCAAGTGGCCCAGGCACAGGAGGATTTCCGTCTTGAGCAACACCTGGAACAGTTCAACGAGCCCGATCGGGGCCTGTTCCTCGACCCAGCCCAGCGCCAGTAACGGCGCGACGGCGGCGTCAATGTCGCCGATTTCCGGGTAACTCAGCTTGCCATGGCGAAACCGCAGCCCCTTGCGCATCACCATCCGCACCAACAAGCCCTGGGAGGCACGGGGCAGCGCCGCGAAGTCATCAATGAAGCGCTGTTCCTCGCCGCTGAGCACATCGGCATAACGCTGGCCCAACCACGCGAGCACCTGCTGGAAGTTGTTCAGGTAGTAAAACGGATCGTCGAGAGAACGGGCTGCCACGGAAAGAAACGCCAAGGAGGTCGGGATACTGGTTATGCATACAGATAACAGCTGTAAACCCGCCAGGCAACCGCAAAAGATGAACGGTCTCCTATATTTAAGGAGAAATCCTTCAGCTAGCGATGAACTTTCCTACGACAAGCGGGACCAATGGCGGTTAGCTAATGTGATGGCGCGGTCGAATCAGTTGCTCCGTGTCCTTTGAGATTGAGAGGTTATGGTTATGAACATCAGGTTTCTGGGCCTGCCCCTGGTTGCCGTGGCATTGATGGCTTTGGCTGGCTGCGCGTCGCCCACGGTAGTGACCTTGCAAAACGGTACCCAGTATTTGACCAAGGACACCCCTAACACCCGCACCGCCGACGGTTTCTACGAGTTCGAGGATATTTCCGGCAGGAAAGTCCGGGTCCGTGCCGACGATGTGGCAACCATTCGCAAGGAAGACTGATTCCCAGTGACTTGCCGGGTAGTCGGCGATCGCGAGCAAGCTCGCTCCCACACTTGTTTTCCGGTGCTCGCAGAATCCTGTGTTCACCCTCCATCCCCGTGGGAGCGGGCTTGCTCGCGAAAGCGGTGGGTCAGTTTGCAATGATGTTGAATGTTCCGCCCCTTCGCGAGCAAGCCCGCTCCCACAGGATCCGGCGGTGAACACTAATCCTGCGTACACCGAAATCCCCTGTCGAAGCGAGCTTGCTCGCGATAGCGAACTCAGGCGAACACGATCCCTTCGCCGCCTATCTGACCGATACCAACGCCCACCAGGGTCACGGAACTGTCACCGACCTTGAACAGCGTGTCATTGCCCACTTGTGACAGGTGCTCACTGTAGTCATGACCTGCCCCGGCGCCCGGTACGCCGAGGAACACCAGTTTGTCCCCCGCCTCATAACCACTGATCCGGTCCTGGCCGAACGCCCCGTTGAAAAGGAAGGTGTCGCTGCCGCCCCCTGCTTGCATCAGGTCATTGCCCGCACCGCCAACGAAGGTGTCGTTACCCGCGCCGCCCACCAGCACATCGTGGCCGTCCTGGCCGAACAACCAGTCACCCTTCGCGCTCGCCACCAGGGTGTCGTTGGCCGCACTGCCCTTGACCGACGAGGCATACGCCGTCAGATGGGAGCCCGCCACCAGGCCATTTGCGGTGACGCTGTGGCTCACCTCATCCTTGAACAGCCCCCAGAACAATCCAGACTCTTTACTGACCAACGTGCCGATGTCGCGGGTGATACTGATCGCGCCGTGGGCATCGCGCATGTACAGCGTCCCGGCGCCGTCATGGACAAAACTGAAATCCTGCACCGACTGCTGCAATTGCAGGCTGTTGCTGCCCTGCCCGCCCAGTATCACGTTGTAGCCACCGCCATCGCGAAAGGTGTCATTGCCGGCACGACCTTCCAGGTAGTCGTTGCCCTGGCCGCCCTGGATCAGGTCATTGCTGTCGCTGCCGATGATGAACGTGCTGCCGGTATGGGTTTCAGCATTGCGGTTGAGGTCCTGCACCCAGGTATTGGCCCGCGCCGGGTCTGACAGGTTGGCGACAATGACAGTGGAGTCTTTTTCGGTGAGGTCATAGAACGCCGACCCCATGATCCGCCCCATGCCATCGCTGTAGCCGCTGGGCAGATGGGAAATCCAGGTGGGGATGTTGAGAATGGAAAACGGCAAGACATTCCAGGCCGTCGAAGCGTAGTGGTCGTTGAAGCTGACAATGTTGTTGGTGGCTGATTCCTGCTGCCCATCGTGCACGCCCACCGACGCGAGGTTGAACGTCGAGCCGTCCAGGGCGCGGAACACCGGATCGTTCTCGTAACCGATGTTCAAGACCTTGTCGGTATGGCTCTGGGTCGGCGAGGCGTAGGCGATGTAGTTGGCATCGGCGTAGAACCCCGACCATTGGCTGGCGCTCAAGTCCGCCAGGCTGTTGACCGCCAACCCGCCCAGGCTGTGGCCGCTGACCAGCACGTCCGCGCCCGTCAGGCCATGGGCCTGGGCAAACTTCGCGACGTCCCCCAGCAGGTTGCCAAAGGCTTCGCCGGCGTAGTTTTTCGCATAGTCCTTGGGCCCCAGGGCGGCCATCAGATCGTTGATCGCGTCGCCAATGGAATCGCCAATCAGGTTTTCCCGAGGGCCACTGGTGCCGCGAAACGACACGCCGATTTCCTGCAGGTGACCCGCGGCGTCGTACTTGCCGAGGATCTCGACCTGCGCGGTGGTGTAACCGGCTTTTTCACCAAAAAACGTCCCGCGGCCATCCACCTTGCCAGCGTAGCCCAGTTGCGTGGCGCTGATGGGCGTCCAGCCAGCCTTCTGCACCGCCTCCAAGGCGAGCTTTTCCGAGTCGGGATTCCACGGCATGCCGGGAATCACCCCTTGGGAATCGGTGCCCCCCAGGAGCGCGGTGACCAGGGTCGCCGGCAGGCCAGCGCCAAAACCGTTGTGCTGGTACCCGGCGGCAAAACCGTGGTCGAGGTTGTGGTAGGAATACAGCATGATCGCCATCGCGTCGCTGACCAAGGCCTTGGATTCGGTGGTGCCGAGGTTCTTGTAGTCGTAGATACCCATGGTTGTTGCTCTCTTTTTGTTGTTGGAATGCTAGAACCGGGTGATACCTGTCACGGGGTTGAGCAAGCAGGCTTGCTCACCACAGTGGGTCAGAACTGCCAATCCAGGGTCAGGCCCACACCATGGGTTTTATCCCGGGCGCCGAGCAGGCCGTTATAGTCCAGGTTGAACCGCACATCCTTGGCGAGCGCGAGCCCGGCGCGGGCGCCGATCACGGCGGCATTGCGGTCCATGGACACGCTCTGCACCGCGAAGGTGTTGCTGCTGCCGGCAAATGCCAGGTCCTGTTCGGACGCGGTATTGCTCAGGTTGTGCTGCCAGCCAAGGGAGCCGGACAGGTGCAGTGCTTGCTGATCCGACAGCGCCAGGCTATGGCTGGCACGCACGCCCAAGGTCGAGAGCACGGCATCGCGCCGGTCGTCACCACCGTGCAGGGCCGCGTTGTCGCCTTTCTCGTGGAAGCTGTCGCTGTCCAGGTGCACATAGGCCAGCTGGGCGAACGGCTCCAGGGCCACCGGCCGCATGTCGAGGCGATACGCCGCTTCGGTGAAGAGCTGGGTGGTCCGGGCATCGCGCTTGGTTTTCTCCCGGCCGCTGACGTCACCCCATTGCAGGTCGCGCTTGACGTCGATGCGATGCCAACTGTGGGCACCGCCAACGGTCAGGCGCAGCGCGTCGATCTCATGCCCCAGATAGGCCCCCAAGTGGTAACTGTCGGCCTTGGCCGAGGAATGGGTGCCGTCGCCCATGCTCAGCGAGCTGTCGCTGTAGCCGGTGACGAAGCCCAGGCGTGTCTGGTCGCTGATCAGGCCGTCGACACCGGCCAACAGCCCGCCGATGGAGCTGGTCGTACTGGCGTGATCATGTCCGCCATCGTTCTTGCCCCAGGCACCCAGTACCTTGAACCAGGCATTGCTGCTGGCGTCGGTCGGCGTACCGGCGTCGTAGAGCGCGTCCTGGCGCAGGCGATCACCCACGGCGTCGCGCAATTGACGGCTGTCATTGATCAGTAGGGTGCCGATGGCCGGGTGGATCTCGCCGGACAACTGCTGGAACGCCTGTTGTGCCACTGCCGCGCTGGGTGCCAGCAACAACGCTTCGTACAACCCGTTGCCAGCGCCCAATTGCTCGGCGGCAGTGGCCACGGAACGCTGGTTGGGCGTCAGTCCGAGGCTGGCGAATGACGCGTCGTTACGCTCGACCGCCAATTGAATGCCGCTGGCGCTGTAGGCTAGGTCGCCCCCCAGGAACGCGTAGTTGGGCAAGACTTCAGCGAAACGTCCGTCGATGCCCCCGGTGGCTTGCAGGATATTGAACTGCCGCCCCAGCAAACTTTTCACGTCGCCGGCCGTCAGCAGTGTCGGGCTGTTTTCCAGGGACAGCGACACCGTCGCCCCGTCAATGGACGCCTTGCCACCCGCCACGATCAGGTCGCTGGAGGTGGGCGAGACTTCCACCGCGTAGTTCGAACCGGGTTGGAACGTCACGTCACCGGCCACTTGCAACGTACCGATGGAGTTGCCTGGCGCCACGCTGCCACCGCGGCGGGCGGTCAGGCTGGCGATGCGCCCGTTGCCGCCCAGGATGCCGCCGTCGTTGACGGTAACGGCCGACGTCAGCGAGCCGTTGATCGCCAGTCGCCCTTGATTGATCAGGGTGGGCCCGCTGTAGGTATTTTCGCCGGTGAGCACCAGGGTGCCGATGCCCTCCTTGGTGAGTCCACCGTGGCCGGCGATGTCGTTGCGCCAAACGTCCAGGCCACATTGAATGCCGCTGCACACCCGCTCCGTGGATTTGCCGGCATCGATGATCGCGCCGATGCCCGGCAGGTTCGCCACGAACTGACCGGAGCCATAGGCGCCATCGATGCGAAAGTCCTCGGGAATGTCTTGCTCGGTCACCAGCATCGATGGACCGTCGATGGCCTTGGCGAGGTTGATCATGCCCCAGCCATACAACGAATCGACGCCCGGCGCGCCCATGTCGGTGGCGGTGGTGCGCAGCACGCTGGCGACCTGGGCGCCAGTCATGTAGGGAAAACGCTCCATCAACACCGCCACGCTGCCGGCAACGTGGGGCGCGGCCATGGAGGTGCCGCTCTTGTTGGCATAGCCCACGGTCAAGTCGTCGGCGCTGGTGCCGCCGATCACGGCGCTGTAGACCCGGGTGCCCGGTGCCGACACACAGAAACTGGCGGTGTAACCGCAGCGCGACGAGAAGGTGCTGATGGTGTACGGATCGGCGCTGGTGGTGTCCGGATTGACTTGCAGCGCCGCCACAGTGAGCCAGTTCGGCGCGATGTCCGGGACGAAATACGCCAGGCCCGCGATGGCATCGGGGTTATTGAGGTTGTAGTCGTTGCCGGCGGCGAAAATCGTGACGATACCGCTGCGGGCCGCGGCGATGGCACCCTCATAGGCACCGCCAGGCTTGGTGCCCAGCAACGGCTGGATCTGGTCGAATTGCACCTGCGCATCCTGCACGGTGAAGTGCGGGAACGCCGGATCGCGACCGCCCTGGTCGAAGCGGTCGGTGATGCCGATGCCCCAGCTGTTGTTGATGATCCGTGCGCCACTGGCGATCAACGCGTCCCAGCCCGCCTTGTACACCGCGCCATCGTTGCCCCGGATGATGCCGTCCTCGGGCCCCGGGTCACCGTTGTCGGCGCTGATGATCTGCGCGTCGAACGCCACGCCGTGCATCGGACTGCCATCGCGACTGCCGGCGGCGATCCCACCGACGTGGGTGCCATGGGAACCCAGCTTGCCGTCCGAGCCGACGGTGGGTGAACCGTCGTAGCGGAACGGATCTCCGGCTTTCACCGGGATGTAGGGGTCGGTGTACTCACGAATGCCGCTGGTGACCAAGGTCACGACTTTGCCGGTGCCGGAGAACTCCGGGTGCGCCGCGTAGACCGGCTGGTCGAAGATCCCCAGTTTGACGCCCTTGCCGGTGTATCCGGCGGCGTAGGCCTGCTGCGCGTTGATCGCCCCCAATCCCCATTCGGCGTTGAATTCGCTGCTGCGCCAGCTATCCGGGTCACCCGCCCTGCCGCTCTCGACATAAGGCGCCGCCTGGGCGGTGCCCAGGGTCGCCAGGGCACAGAGCACGGCGCGGTTGAGGGCCTTGGGCAGAAACACGCGCCCCGTCTGTCCGGGCTGTTTTTTGTTATCGACTTTCATCACGAACCATCCTTAGTAGCGCTTTATCAATTGTTGTAAACACCTCTGTGGCGAGGGGATTTATCCCCGCTCGACTGCGAAGCAGTCGCCTGAGGGCCCGAGGTCTGTCTGGAAGAACACGGTGTTTGGGGTGGGTCCGCTTCGCAGCCCAGCGGGGATAAATCCCCTCGCCACAGGTCATTGAGTTGACGCCCGGGAGACAAACGCCTCATCCACCTTCGCCAGGTCCTGCGCGCCGAGGGTGCCGGCGTAGTAATGCAGCTTGGTCCAGGCCATGAGGTAGTCGTAGCGGGCCTGGGCCAGGTCGCGGCGGGTGGTGTAGAGCTGTTGCTCGGCGTTGAGTGCGTCGAGGTTGACCCGCTCGCCGCCGAGGATGCTTTGCCGGGTCGAGATCACCAGCGCCTCGGCGGAGCCCAGGGCCTTCTGATAGGCCCGCAATTTATTCACCCCCGACACGCAGGCGCTGAACTGCCGACGCAGCTCGATCAACGTCTCACGGGTCTTGGCCTCCAGCTCGTATTCGGCTTGCTCCATGTTGCGGCTGGCCTGGCGGGTCGACGCCGAGACCCCGCCACCGGCGTACAGCGGCACGCTGACTTCCAGGCCAATGGTGTTGGTGTCGTAGCGCTGGTTGTAGGTGTTGCCACTTTCCGATTCGTTCTGGCGCATCGTCGCGTAGGCACTGACCTTGGGCAGGTGGCCAGCCCGGTTGCGTTCGACCTCGAAGCGGGCCACATCCACCGCCTGGCGCTGGGACGCCAGGCTGGGGTTATTGCTCACCGCCAGCTCATGCCAGGTCGCGAAACTGGCTGGCTGCAAGGCAAAGGTCTGGAAGGTGTCGTGCAAAGGCGCCAGGTCGGAGATATCCAGGGCCGGGGCGCCAATCAACGAGCCGAGCTCCCGCAAGGCCGCGTCCTGCTCGTCCCGCGCCTCGATTTCTTCGGCGATTGCCAGTTCATAGCGCGCCTGGGCTTCGAGGATGTCGGTGCGCGTGCCTTCGCCCTGGCGAAACAGCTGTTCGTTCTGCTGGAATTGCTGCTCGAAAGCCTTTTTCTTGGCCTGGGCGATGTCGATCTGGTCCTGGGCGAACAGGGCCTGGGTGTATTGACTCAGCACCCGCACCAACAGCGCCTGGCTCTTGTCACGAAAGCTTTCGTCGGCGAACAACGCCTGGGCCACGCCCTTGCGGTAGGCCGCGTATGCCTCGTAGTCCAGCAAGGGTTGTTGCAGCGTCAGGCTGGAGCCGTAGCTGCTGTAGTTGCGATCGTCATGTTGGCTGGCGCCACGATCATTGAGGTACGTGACCTTGGATTGGTTGCGGCCCTTGTTGTAGCTGTAGCCCAAGTGCGGCAACAGCCCGGCCCGACCAATGGCGCGGTTCTCCAGGCCCGCGTCGCGTTCCTTGATCGCGCCCAGGTAGACCGGGTCATTGCGCAAGGCTTGCTCGTAGAACTCGAAGGGCCCCATGGCCCAGGTGTTGTTGCTCACGAAAACGACCAGCACGGCCATCCAAAAGAAGCGTTTCATGCCACCGGACATCCTTATTCTTCGGTCAACGCAGAGCCGGCTCGGTCGAGCAGCGGCTTGAACAGGTAGTTGAGCAACGAGCGCTCGCCGGTACGTACGAACATTTCAGCCGGCATGCCGGGCTTGATCACCAGGCCGTTGAGCTTGTCCATCGCCACATCGCTGACGCTGCTGCGCAGCACGTAGTACGGTGCGCCGGTTTTCTCGTCGAGCATCTGGTCGGCGGAAACCAGGCTGACCTCCCCCGGCACCCTCGGCGTTCGGTTCTGGTTGAAGGCGGTAAACAGGATGTCCACCGGCAGATGAGGCCCCACCTTGTCGATCAGGTGCACCGGCAGATGCCCTTCCACTTCCAGCCGCGTGCCCTGGGGCACGATTTCCAGCAAGGTGTCACCCTGGCGCACCACCGCGCCTTCGGTGTGCACCTGCAGGTTCACGGCGATGCCGTCGGCGGTGGCGAGGATTTCGCTGTGCTGCAGTTCGAAACCGGCGGACTTCAGTTGCTGTTGCAGGGTTTCGCTCTTGAGCTGGGCGTCGGCCAACTGACTGCGCACTTCTTTCTGGTATTCCTCGTTGTGCTGCTGCAGCTTCAGCCGCGACTCGACGATCCCCTGCTCCACCCGCCCGCTTTCGCCGCTGTTCTGCGCCAGTTCCTGCTGCACTTGCGACAACTGGCGCTGATAGTCCAGCAGGCGGTTGCGCGGGATGTAGCCGTTGTCCGCCAAGGGTTGCAGGTTGCCCAGTTGCAAGCGCAGGGATTCGGCCTGGGCGGTCAAATCGCTGCGGGCCCGGCGCATGCCCGCCAGTTGCGCCGTGGCACCCTCGATGCTGGCACGCAACGCCGCCTGCTCGCGGGCAAAGGCCTCACGGCGACTGCTGAACAGTTGCCGCTGGCCTTCAAGCACCAGGGCCACGCGTGGATCGGGATCGCGACTCAGTTCAGCCGGGAAACTCACCTGCAACAGGTTGTCCCGCTCGCTTTGCCAGCGTGCCAGGCTGGCAAAGCTCATTCGGTACTGCGCCTGCAGTGATTGGACATCGGCGGCGGCCTGAGTCTGATCCAGGCGGAACAGCGGCTGGCCTTGCTTCACCGCCTCGCCTTCGCGCACCAGTATCCGGCTGACCACACCGCTGCTCATCGATTGCACCGCTTTACGCTTGCCTGAAACCACCACCGTGCCTTGCACGGGGATGCCTTGATCCAACGGTGCCAGGCTGGCCCAGGTGAAAAAACTGCCGGCGCCCACCAGCGCCAAAACCCAGCCCATGCGGGTGAAGAAACGGGCGTCGCGCTCCGGGCGCTCAAGGCCTTGAGTCGGTTCGAGGTTCATCTGGCCTTCCTTGCTCATGCGCCACCCGGTTTGCTGGCAGCTTGATACTGGCGACTCATGCTCAGCCCGTTGGGCGTCGCCGGGGGGCTGTTTGGCGGTGAGTGGCGCGATGATTCCGACTGACCGGACAGTGCCCGCAGCACTTGCTGGCTTGGTCCGAAGGCCTGTAGTCGGCCCTCGTCGAGCACCAGCAACTTGTCGGCCTGGGCCAGCGCCGAGGAGCGATGGGTGACCAGCACGACGCTGGTACCCTGGGCCTTCATCTGCGCGATGGCATTGGCGAGCGCGGCCTCGCCGACCGTGTCCAGGTTCGAGTTGGGCTCATCGAGCACCACCAGGCTCGGCCGGTCATACATCGCGCGGGCCAACGCGACCCGCTGCTTCTGTCCGCCGGACAAACCACCGCCGTCCTCCCCCAGCACCGTGTCATAGCCTTGGGGCAGGCGCAGAATCAGCTCGTGAACCCCGGCTTGTTGCGCGGCGGCGACGACTTTCTGCGGATCGGCGTGGCGAAACCGGGCGATGTTCTCGGCGATGCTACCGCTGAACAGTTCGATGTCCTGGGGCAGATAGCCGATGTGCGGGCCAAGTTGGTCGCGATTCCAGCGATGGATGTCAGCCCCGTCGAGGCGCACCGTCCCGGCGAGGGTCGGCCACACGCCGACCAATACCCGGGCCAGGGTCGATTTGCCGGAACCGGACGCCCCCAGTACGCCGAGCACTTCCCCCGCGGCGAGGCTGAAGCTGACCTGCTGCAACGTCGCGTTGCGTTGCCCCGGCGGCCCGGCACTCACTTGTTCAAAGCTCACGTGTCCCTTGGGCGCTGGCAGCGTCATGCCGTCGTCCTGGGGCGCAAATGCCTGCAACAGCGCATCGAGACGGCGGTAAGCCAGTCGGGCCCCGCTCCACTGCTTCCACACGGCGATCAACTGGTCGATGGGGCTCAACACCCGTCCCATCAGGATCGAACCGGCAATCATCATCCCGGCGGTCATGTCGCCCTTGATCACCAGCAGCGCGCCCAGGCCCAACACCAAGGATTGCAGGCACAGGCGCAGGGTCTTGCTCAAAGAACTGATCACCGCACCGGTATCGCTGGCCTGGTTTTGCAGGCCGAGAAAGCGCGAATGCACGGCAAACCAGCGGCTGCGCAGTGCCCCGAGCATTCCCATGGCCTGGATCGTTTCGGCGTTGTGCAAGTGGCTGGTGGCCAATTGGCTGGATTGTTGCGAATAAACGCTGGCCTGCCCCAGCGCTTTTTGGGTCATGGCCTCGTTCAAGCACGCCAGTCCGATCAACAGCAGCGTGCCGATGGAAGCGAACACGCCAAGCCAGACGTTGAACAGGTAAATCACCAGCAGATAGACGGGAAACCATGGCGCGTCGAAGAACGCGAACAACGCCGGCCCGGTGAGGAATTGGCGAATATGCGTAAGGTCGCCCAGGGATTGTCCTGCGTTGCCTTCACCCTGGCGCAGGTTGCGCTCGAAGGCGGCCCGGTATACCTGGAGATTGAAGCGCTTTTCCAATTGGCTGCCGATGCGGATGACCACGAAGCTGCGCACCATTTCCAGCAGTCCGATGAACACAAAAAAGCCCACCACCATCAGCGACAACATCACCAGGGTGGTTTCGTTCTGTGATGACAGCCCGCGGTCATACACTTGGAGCATATAAATCGAAGGTGCGAGCATCAGGACGTTAATCAGTGCGGTAAAACAACCAACACTGATCAGAATATTCTTATAATCGCCCAGCGCCTTAAATAGCGGCACTGCGGCAGCGCTCCTTGCCTTGTTCATGATCTTCCTTGCTGTTGGCTTCGCCAGCGAACCGGCCGTTAGTTCAACTCAGCCATCTTTTATTCTTTATTCGATTCACACTGACGCACACGCCCATTTGAACGAGCGTGTTTCGATCATTACTCAACTTACAAACCCGTTTAATGAGTGCCCTGAGACTTATTGCCGCTCAAGCCTAAGTATCAAACCGGACTTCAAGGTCATTTGGTAATGATGTTCCGGGCGCAGCCCCAGGTGCGTCCTGGAGTCTTGCTTGCCAATCAAGGACAGGCCATCGGGTTCCGTGAACCAGCGAACCGGCTCGTCTCCCAACCACTGCCCCAGGCAATCGGTTTGCCCCCCAAGGGTCTGGTCCGCCTTGAGTTCGACGAGGCAAGTGTTGGACGGTTTGTCCTGCATCGCCTGGCTTTGCGCGGTCTCCTGCGGGCTCGACAAAACGGCCTGCCAATGGCCGGCCAACTGCGAGGGTTCTGCTAACAACAAGCTGCGCGCCATGGCGACTTCTCCACAAAACATCATCAGCGTAGCGAGCAACCCGACAGTGACCTGAACGCTACAAGGCATCGATTCTCTACGCATTTGCTTGATCCTGGCCGGAGTCCCGCAGGAGCCGCTACCCCCACGGGACAGGGACATCAGGCCACGATATCCGAGGCCGCTGCCTGGCCAACGGTACTGACCAGGAAATCAGCCACGCCGTGCCCGGAAAAGTCCACCGACAGCAGGCTGTTGCCACCCGATGTCGACAGCACCGCATCCCCCGCCGCACCGGTGAAGGCACTGACGAAATGCAGGCCCGCGCCCTTGGTGATACCGGTCAGGTCGATCTTGTCCAGGCCACTGACGAAATCGAGGATCTGGTCCGTTGCCCCCGGCCGCGAATCGGAGCTGGCGGCGAACACGAAGGTGTCGGAACCGGAGCCGCCCCAGAGTTTGTCCGCACCACCGGCGCCCCAAAGGATATCGTTACCGGCACCGCCCTTGAGCTCGTTGGCCACTGCGTTGCCGATCAGCAGGTCGCTGCCCGAGCCACCGATGGCGTTTTCGATGACGGCCCCCTGGGCAATGGACACATTGCCCACCATGCCACCCACGTCGGAGAACGAGGCGTCATTGAGGTTGATCTTCTGGTTCTGGGTGAAGCCGGAGAAATCCAGGGTGTCGCGGCCGCCCGCGTCCCATACCGAAAACACCACTTTGTCCGACGACGACGAAGCACTGAGGAAGTCGCGACCGGTGTTGGAGTTGAAACCATAGGTCGAATCGCCGGTACGGGTCGTCGTATTGGCACCGTAGAGCTTCTGGATGGCCGCGATGTCATCCATCAAAGGACCCGAGGCGTAGGCTTCGACGCCACCTTTGCTGAAGTTCTGGTTGGTATTGCTTTCGCTCCAGTAGCTCATGACGCTGTAGCCACGGGTGTCCTGGCCATAGGTGGCATCATCATAGGTCGGGCTGCCTTCGCCGGCGTTGTAGTCACCCGGATGGGCCAGGCCGAGGGTGTGACCGATTTCGTGGGTCAGGGTCTGGCGGCCGTAATTGTTCAGGTCCGGGTTCTTGTTCTGGGTGTAGCTACTGTTGATCAGGTACCAGGACGTCCCGTCATAGCCGGCGCCCGTCCCCGGCAGATACGCGAACGCCGCCGCACCATCCTGGCCGCCGCTGTAGTTGCCGAAGGTCATGTGGCCATCGCCACCGCTGGCTCTTTCGGTGAAGGTGACATTGGCCACGTCCGCCCAGGATTGCATGGCCAGGGCGGCCTGGCCTTTCTGCTGGGCGCTGAACTGGCTGAAGCCGCTGATCCCGTGTTTGTTCATGGTGCTGAAAGAGGCAGACGTCAGGAAGGTATACGTCAGCTCGATCTTGCCGCTGCCGTCCCGGTCCTGATAAGCCGCCCCGTCGCGCAGTAACTGCGTGGCCGCCTCGTCGACGGAGTACGACGGCTTGCCGTTGACGGTCAGGTTACCGCCGCGGTCGTATTGGTGGCTGAAACTATTGACTTGGTTGAACGCATTACTCGGAGCCGCCAATTGCGGAGCCCAGAGCAGTTGTTCGGCAGCATCAATAGCGCTGTTTTTGACTTTCGACATAAACACACTTCCTTGTTTGCAAATGGAACAGTTTTAGTCAGACAGACGATCTCCGGCGAGATCGTCCTATCACTCGCCCAATGAGGACGTAAGAAACCTGACACAATTGGAAATCAAACGTCTAGCAATTTTTTCCGTTCAATTTCTCCCCTGCCCCTTAACACCCCATAAACAATAGACTTGCGCCTCGTTAGTGTGTGCCGTCAACCGCACGAGTTACAGATTGTCGGACAAAACTCTATTTAAATATTAAATATCCATAACGCTCCCTTTGCGCACGGCGTCGCACTTCGGCCAACTAAGTGCCAGCGAAATGCTATTAATGAATATTTACCAAGCCACTAGGGTTTACTTGCGCACACTTCCCGCAAACAACTTCGAAGCCAACGATGCACGGGGTCGGCGTCCATCCGTGGATGCCAGAGCATGGCGATCGTGAACCCAGGCACCGGGAACGGCAGTGCAAAGCTGTGCAGGCCGTTCCTCAGGCTGGTGGTGTAGCGCTCAGGTACGCTGGCGATCAAGTCACTGGACCGGGCCAGCCCCAGCGCCGAGGAAAAGCCTGGCACAGTGGTGACGATCTCCCGTGACAGGCCCAGTGCCGCCAGGGCCTGGTCGATGAGCCCATGATCCAGGCCGCGCATCGAGACGCCAACGTGTGCGCACGCCGCATAACCGGCGGCACTCACGGCCGCCTGGCTCAGCGGATGCCCTGTACGCACCACGCCAATCAAGCGGTCGCTGAGCAACGCCTGGGTTCTCAGCTCCGGGCTGGTGTCCTTGTCCACCACGGCCGTTTCCAAGTCCACGGTGCCTTCGCGAAGCGCCGTGCTGTCCCGGTCGGTCTTTTCCACGAAACACAGCCGCACGCCGGGCGCTTGCTCGTGAATGCGGGCGATCAGGTCGATGGCGAAGTTCTCCACGAACCCTTCCCGGGTGCGCAGTGTGAACGTACGGCTCAAACGCCCAAGATCCGGGATCGCCACCGGGCGCAACACCGCCTGGGCCTGCTGTACCAATTGGCTGACCTGTTCACGCAACGCCAGCGCACGGGGGGTCGGCACCAGCCCTCTCCCGGCTCGTACCAACAATGGATCACCGGTGGTTTCCCGCAACCTCGCCAGGGCCCGGCTCATGGCCGACGGGCTGAGCCGCAGCCGCCGGGCGGCCCGGGCCACGCTGCCTTCCGAGAGCAGCACATCAAGGGTGACGAGTAGATTGAGGTCAGGCAAAGACATGGCGCAATCCCGAATTGAATAGAGGGCGTCTGGTGCAGCTATAACCTGCAAATGCTGCGCCTTCCGCCATGTTATGCCCAGTTGTAAGGTTCTGACAGCGCCGTTTCGAGCGCCACGCACACAGGTGACACGATGAAACCCATCAACACACAACCAAGCCGGCCGACAACCGCACCCCTTAACCAGCCCTTTTCACCTCGCTGGGCCTTGGCCAGCCTTGCGCTCTCGACGCTGCTGGCCTCCCTGGGCGCCAGTGTGGCCGCCGTGGCGCTGCCGACGCTGGCCCAAGTCCTCGGCGCTTCATTCCAACAGGTCCAATGGGTGGTGCTGGCCTATCTGCTCGCCATGACCACGCTGATTGTCAGCGTCGGTCGCTTGGGCGACCTGATGGGCCGGCGCAAGCTGCTCCTGGCTGGCATCGCCTTGTTTACCTTGGCCTCGCTGCTTTGCGGCCTGGCGCCTTCGCTTTGGTTGCTGATCGCAGGTAGAGCGCTGCAAGGCCTGGGGGCCGCCATCATGATGACGTTGACCCTGGCCTTGGTTGGCGAAACGGTCGCCCAGGAAAAAACCGGCGGTGCCATGGGGCTGCTGGCCACCCTGTCTGCGGTGGGCACGGCTCTTGGGCCGTCGTTCGGCGGCCTGTTGATCAGCGGGTTCGGCTGGCAGGCTTTGTTTTTGGTCAACATTCCCCTCGGTCTGCTGACGCTAGGGCTGGCGTGGTACGCGTTACCGGTGCGGCAAGTGCCGCCGAAGGCCGAAAGGGTCCGTTTCGATATCACCGGCACGATTCTGTTGGCGTTGACGCTCGGCGCCTATGCCATGGCCATGACCTCCGGGCGCGGGGGTTTTGGCGGATTGAATATTGCGTTGCTCGTGGCCGCGCTGATAGGCGGTGGACTGTTCATTCGGGCCCAGTCCCGGGCCGTCTCGCCGTTGATCCCCTTGACGGTGTTTCGCGACACGTCATTGGTCTCGGGCCTGGCGACGAGCGCCCTGGTCGCGACGATCATGATGGCGACGCTGCTGGTCGGCCCTTTTTACCTGTCCATCGCCCTTGGACTCCCCGCGATCCTTGTCGGGCTGGCCCTCGCGGCAGGGCCGTGCGTCGCGGCGCTGGCGGGAGTGCCTGCCGGACGCCTGACGGATCGGTTCGGCGTGCAGCCCATGCGGCTAGCCGGCCTGGCGACCATGGCCCTCGGCTGCCTGATGCTGTCACTCGTTCCACCATCCCTTGGCGTCGTCGGTTACCTCGCTGCCATCGTCGTGACAACCCTGGGCTACGCGTTTTTCCAGACTGCCAACAACACGGCTGTCATGGCTGATGTGGTCGCCCAAAGGCGGGGCGTGGTTGCCGGGCTGCTCAACCTGTCGCGCAACCTGGGGTTTTTCACCGGAGCTTGCGTGCTCGGCGCGGTATTTGCGAGCGCAGCGGCGACGAATGACATCACCCACGCCAGCTCCGAAGCCGTGACGAACGGTCTGCACGCGACGTTCACCGTCGCCCTGGCGGCAGCGGTCCTTGCCTTGGTCATCGCGCTGAAATACCGCGTGCCAGAGCGGTTGAGCCAATCCCGTGACACGCCCAGCCAAGCGTGATGGCATTCTGAGCATGGCCGCTTAAGTCGTGATCCAAATCAAAAAAAGTGAACCCATCGCAAAACAGACTGAAAAAATCCACATGGGCTTCATTTTCAGGTGCTATTTTTAGTTCTCACTGGTAGAGCCATGATGGCTCTTCCTTCCTGACATGAGCAAAAGGAAGCGCTCGATTGAAGAAGGTGGGCAACACATGAATAAAGGATCTTTCAGCAAGGTTACGTTCCCCAACGCTTGCCAGTTGATGCGCTGGCACTTCCATCCCATGGGATTCGAAGCGAGCATGGATGCACCAGGCAGTATGGTTGCCCGGTTGTTTGATCGTGCCAGCGGCGAAACGATGATCGCCATCGCGGGGATCCCCTGCGCAACGGTGATGAACGCGCCGGATGTGGAGCGAATAATCGAGGCAGTGGAAGCCGAACTGGAAGCGTTTGTGCCACCGGTAGGGTTGCGACGGTTTGCTTCCTGATCGGGAACAGAATTGATCACTTGAAAGCGGCGCCTTCCTCTCCAGGGAAGGCGCCTTTTTTTCATGGGCCTCTGGAACGTTTTTGCCCCACCCCTCGGTGCCTGGCGACTCAGGACGAAGGTGTTTGCTTCATCCTTTGCGGACACGACGATGGTCGGCGAAAAAGGGCTTGTCCGCGGCAATACGATCCGAAGCCTTAGGCGCATTGGCCGCCTGGCCATCCTGCCCATCGACGTACCAGTAACAGTGTTGTACGGCGCGCGTGATGCCCACATACGCCAGGCGCAGGACTTCGTCTTTTTGCGCTGTGTCGTAGGGTTCGGCGTCTCCCTCCTGGCCTAGCCCGGCCATTCGATAGACTTGGTTCTTGTAGGGCGAACTGCTCAGGTGCTGGCAGTCGCCCAACAGGAACACCGCATCCGCCTGGAGCCCCTTGGCGCTGTGGTACGTCATTTGCCTGAGCCGCCGGGCATCGTACGGCAAGCTAGAATCAACATTAACTGTTGGCTTAATATGCCTTTCTATCAATAACTTATCGCTACTTTTTCGATACAACATCAAGATGGAATCCCCCTTGCGATAGTGCTCTTCCAATCGCAAGGCCATCCCTTCGTCATCTCGATCCAATACATTGACCGGACTCAGTGATCGAGGCATGCCGCCGGCCTTGGCTTTCTTGCCGGGGATAGACGCAGCGGCGCGCACGATGTGCTCGGCCGCGTCGATGATGTGCTGGTGGCTCCGGTAGTTGTCGGTGAGCATGACCCGGGTTGTCGCGGGTGAAGGGAATTGCTTGTTGAACGCCATGAAGTAGCTCGGCGAACTGCCCCGCCAGCCATAGATCGATTGCCAATCGTCCCCGACACACAATAAGGAAGAACGCTGGGCGCCGCGCCCCACATGCAACGCAGGACCACGGCTGCGGACCTCTCGAAGACTGGCGCGAAGCCAGGAGACGATCTGCGGTGACACATCCTGGAACTCGTCGATCATCAGGTGCGAAAGCGGCCTGAGCAAGGCATCACCCAACAGTTTGAAGTTTTCCGGCGAGTGCTCGCTGAACAGCGCGAACATGCGGTTGTAGGTCATGATCGGCGGCGTTTGATCGAGCAGATGATCTTCGAATGCCCGCCAGTAGCGACTCAACGCCTCGAAAAAATACCGATCGGGGTCATCCTGGGCAAAGGACATCCGCCCCACGGCATCCGGGACGTCCAGGCCAAGATTCTCGATAAAGCCTGCCGCCGCGACAAAACAGTCCAGCAATGGCGCCGAACCCAGTTCGCCCTTGACCTTATAGTCGAACCCCGGCCCGGCGCTGGCGTCGCCAGCCATCGATGCAACCACACGCTTTGAGCCCTCATAACTCTCTAACCATATCAGCGGCTTACGACAGAAAGCTTGAAACAGAGTGCGCTTTACCGCCCACTCCGCACGGATACTCAACTTGGCCCCGGGACGACTGAGCCGGGCGTCTTCCCCCGGATCGAAACCCAGCATCACCCAGGCATCCAACGAAGGCGCGTAACCGTGACAGTGGAATGTCGAACCGTTGATTTCAAAGGCCTGCCGCTTTGGCTCGATTCCCTTGATTGGCCAGGCACCGGCGCGAAACCACAGGTCTTCGACGGCATCGCACAACTCTTCATCGCGCTGGGCCGCCAGCTCGGTCACGGCCACCCGTTTTTGCACATCCGGGTGATCGCGTTCCAGTTCCTTGAGTTGCAGGGCGTGGCGGGACAGCGGTTGGATCAGCTCACGGAAACGCGCGTCACGTTGGTAAAGCGCGTAATAGCAGGCGTTGAGTTGCTGGCGCTGGACATCGTTGATACGCAAGTCGAAGGGATTGCCTTGGGCGTTGTCGTCCGCTTCAGCGCGATGGCTCAGGGTCTCGAAGGCCTGGAGCCGCTCTAACCCGGGCAAACTGCGAACCATGGGCAAGATGCGCGAATGGAAGGTCCGCACCAGGTCGCGAGCGTCCTTGAGGCTGACGGTTCGCCCCCACAGGGCAAACACTTCGATCAGCTTCTGGATGAAGTCCTTGCGCGACTCCCGGGTAAACGTCACCACGGTCATTGAGTCCAGTTCGAAGCCCAGGTAATGGGACAGCAGCACGATGCGCAGCACCAGGGTCGTGGACTTGCCCGCACCCGCACCGGCGACCACCGAGGTCGACGGTGTGTCGCTGAAAATCATCTTCCACTGCGCGGCACTCGGTTGCGCATGCGCCGGCAGCAATCGGGCGACGTCCGCTTTGATGCGTTTCTTCAATTCGGCAGTCAGCGGCAGGCGCCAGTCATCAAACAGTAAATCGTCCACCTGGGGTGCCGGATGCTCGGTGCTGCGGGAGTCACGAATCAACAGGACCTGGCGGCCCTCCTCGAGCCCTTCGGCCCGACCTTCCTTGTAGCCATAGTCGAAACCGGCGGTATGACCGCTGCGAAAGCCGTCGGCCTGGCCGTGCAACCAGGACGCTCGATGCTGGGCGCGCAGGCGCGTCAGACCATGGCCGAAGAACCGGGCGGCCAGGCGTTTGAGCAACGGCATCTGGGCCAGGGGTAAAAGCTCGGGAGGAAGATCGGGAGTGTGTTGCGACACGCTGGGACTCCGGTGTTCATGAATCATGGCGGCTATGGTGTCTGTATTTGCCGTCAGGTTCCACTCAAAAGCTTTTAAGTCATGGGTTTAGGCGATGAAGTGAAAGTTGGCTCACGATTTCACATCTAATTAGGCGATAGGTTTGACGCGTTTTTTACGCTTTTTGTCGATGATTTCCTTCGCGAGAATAGCGCTATCAACCATCGCTTTCGCTCCCAGCGGAAAGGACACGAACATGCTCGAACTCAGGCCCTTCGCCACCTTGGGCGCCGCCAACCACGGTTGGCTGGATGCCCACCACCATTTTTCGTTCGCCGAGTATTACGACCCGCAACGCATGCATTGGGGCAACCTGCGCGTCTGTAACGATGATGTCATCGCCCCAGGCAGCGGCTTTCCTCAGCACCCGCACCGAGACATGGAAATCATCACCTATGTGCGCGAAGGTGCGATCAGCCATCAGGACAACCTGGGCAACAAGGGCCGCACGGAGGCAGGTGATGTACAGGTCATGAGTGCGGGCACTGGCATCGCTCACAGCGAGTACAACCTGGAATCGACGGCCACCCGCATCTTCCAGATATGGATCATCCCTAATGAAGAAGGCCTGGCACCGTCATGGGGCGCCAAACCGTTTCCCAAGGACTCCCGCGAAGGTTTCGTGACCCTGGCCAGCGGCAAGGCCGGCGATGACCAAAGCCTGCGCATCCGTGCCGACGCACGGTTGGTGGCGGCCAACCTCAAGGCGGGTGAAAGTGCGGAATATCGGCTGGACGTCGGACGGCGAGCTTATCTGGTGCCGGCAACAGGATTAATAGAAATCAATGGCTTGCGTGCACAAGCTCGAGACGGTGTTGCGATTGAAGATGAACGGGTATTGCAGGTGACCGCCATTGAAGACAGTGAAATCGTGCTCGTCGACCTGGCCTGAATCCTGCGCTGCTGCTTGTGGTGAGGGCGCAAGCTCCCTCACCACAAGGCCACATCACTGACCGGAAATGGCGCCATCCACCAACGTTTGCGCCTCAGCCACCAATTGCTTGAGGTGCGCGTCGCCAAGGAAGCTTTCGGCGTAGATCTTGTAGATATCCTCGGTCCCGGACGGGCGTGCCGCAAACCAGCCGTTTTCGGTCATGACCTTCAGGCCGCCGATGGCCTGGTCATTGCCCGGCGCATGACTGAGGATATTCTGGATCTTCTCCCCGGCCAGTTCGGTAGAGGCCACCTGATCCGGCGATAGCTTGCTCAACAGCGCCTTCTGCTGCGGATTGGCCTTGGCATCGACGCGTACCGAGAACGGCTCGCCCAGCTCGTCAGTCAACGCGCGGTAGGCCTGGCTCGGGTCGCGACCGGTGCGCGCGGTCATTTCCGCTGCCAACAGCGCCGGGATCAGGCCGTCCTTGTCGGTACTCCAGACGCCGCCGTCCTTGCGCAGGAACGAAGCACCGGCACTTTCTTCTCCCCCAAAGCCCAGGGAACCATCGAACAGACCGTCGGCAAACCACTTGAAGCCCACCGGCACTTCATAGAGACGGCGCCCCAGGCGCTTGGCGACGCGATCGATCAGGCCGCTGCTGACCACCGTCTTGCCCACACCGGCATCGGCCCGCCATTGAGGGCGATTCTGGAACAAGTAGTCGATGGACACCGCCAGGTAATTGTTGGGTGCCAACAGGCCGCCGGACGGCGTCACGATGCCATGGCGGTCATGGTCCGGGTCGCAGGCGAAGGCCACGTCGAAGCGCTCCTTCAGGCCAATCAACCCTTGCATGGCATGGCTGGAAGAGGGGTCCATGCGGATCTGCCCGTCCCAGTCGACCGTCATGAAACGGAAGGTGGAGTCCACGTGGGTGTTCACCACGTCCAGGTCCAGGCGGTAATGCTCGGCAATGGCCGGCCAGTAGCGCACGCCCGCGCCCCCCAACGGGTCGACACCCAGGCGCAACCCGGCGGCGCGGATGGCATCGAAATCGATGACATTGATCAGGTCTGCCACGTAGGTGTTGACGTAGTCATGACGGTGGGTGGTATCGGCCTTCAGGGCCTGCTCGTAGCTGACACGCTTGACGCCAGCGAGCTGGTTGGCCAACAGCTCGTTGGCCTTGGCTTCGATCCACTTGGTGATATGGGTATCGGCCGGGCCACCATTGGTGGGGTTGTACTTGTAGCCGCCGCTTTGCGGCGGGTTATGGGACGGCGTGATGACGATACCGTCCGCCAGGCCCGAGGTGCGACCACGGTTGTAGCAGAGAATGGCGTGGGAAACCGCCGGTGTCGGGGTGTATTCATCCCCCTCGGCGATCATGACGGTCACACCGTTGGCCGCGAAGACTTCCAGTGCGCTGGCGCCTGCGGGGGTCGACAGCGCGTGGGTATCGATACCGACGAACAGCGGTCCGTTGATGCCCTGGGCTTCGCGGTACAGGCAGATCGCCTGGCTGATAGCCAACACGTGCCACTCGTTGAAGCCCAGGTCAAAAGAGCTGCCACGGTGACCGGAGGTGCCGAAAGCCACGCGCTGGGTCGCAACCGAGGCATCGGGGCGGCCGGTGTAGTAGGCCGTCACCAGTCGCGGGATATCGATCAACAACTCTGCCGGTGCCGGCTTGCCCGCAAATGGACTGACTGTCATGCAAAACCTCTGAGTGGAGTGGCTCGGGAAATGGGGTGCAGTTTACTGACAGTTCGACCATGGCGCGATGGGTTCGATCCATCGCGCCGATTACGATTGTTCCAGCCTCAAGGCATCAGCCAGCGCGCAGAGTGCAGCGTCCAGGTCCTGTGGCCCGTTGAGCGCATGGGTCAGGCGCATATGCTGCCCATACAGGCCATGCAGGCTGAACAGTTCTCCCGGCGCAATGACGATTCGCTGGGTCAGCAACCGATGGAAAACCCGCCGCAGATCAACCCGTCGCGTCGAGCGCAACCAGAACGTCGCGCCACCTTGGGGTTCTGCCCATTGCAGGCTGTCCCCCAGCCGCTCGCGCAACCGTTGTGCGGTTGAAACCGCGCTCTCGCGCAGCAGACGCCGCAACACCAGCAAATGCTGGTCAATCCGACCATTGCTGTACAGCCGGGCGATGGCTTTCTGGCGGATCGGCGACAGGCGAAACGCCCTCAGCAGGAAATGCCGCTGCAGGTGCAAGGTCAACTGGCGCGACAACACGTAGCCATACGGTGCCTCTGGACCGATGGTCTTCTCGAAGGAGGAATAGACGATCAACCGGTCCGGGTCGAGCAGGTCGCGAAAAGGCGTCGCCCCGGCCTCGAACGCCAGGTCGGTATGGCTGTCGTTCTCCAGCACCCAGGTGCCGTGCCGCTCCAGCAGATGGGCGATGGCGCGACGGTTCTCTTCAGGAATCAGCGAACCCGTTGGCATGTTCAGGACTGACGACAGCACCACCAGGCCTACCGTTTCGCTCTCCAGCAGTTCTTCCAACTGTTCGGTATCGATTTCCCCGCCGGCCAGCAATGGCAGCTCGATGAGGTGGATGTCGGCGGCCTGCAGCAGGCGCAATACGGCCCAGTCGCAGGGTGACTCGATCAGTACCGTTGCCCCCCTGAGTGCCAGCACCGCAATCAGAATCTCCAGGACACCCCGCAGGTCGGCGCCGATGTAGACGTCATCGGCGTTCCAGCAACGGGCCGGCGAAGACGTATAGCGGGCAGCCAGGGCGGTGCGCAGTTCCAGCTCGCCCCAGGGCTGCGAGGGCGTCTGCGAGGAGCGTGGGTACTGGCGCAGCAGCTCCCGCTCGAGCAACAACATCGGGCTGTCCAATGGCTGCAGCGACGCCGGCTCATCCGCGCTGAGCACCCGCATGCCTGGCCGACGGGCATTGACATACAAGGTTTCGAGCAAATCGCCACCGCCGTCCAGGGGGGTCATGCTGGGGGCTGGCAGCGCGTAATAACCGGACTTGGCGATCGAATAGACCCGCCCTTCCTTCTCCAGCAACGAATAAGCGTACTGGATGGTAGAGATCGACACATTCAAACGTTCGGCCAGTTGCCGCAGTGAAGGCAGGCGCACCCGCGCATCCACCTCCAGTTCGTTGATCAGCGTGGTCAGGTAGCGATAAACCGCCTGGTAGGCGAAATCTGTTTCCCGGCAACCTTTCATGGGATCACGCCAGGAAAGCGGGTTGCAGTCGGTCGGGTCGCAACATCGGGCATCATGACCAGGGACGAGATAGACGAGTCCATCAAACCTCGTTCCTCAGTGCCTGGCCGAGCGTTCGTGCGGCTCATCGTCGACCTGTCCGGCTTCTGCTGCATCTACGTCGTCAAGGGCCTGCTGCAGATCCGTTCCCGCAACCGCTTCCGATTGTTCCGGTGCAGTGATGCTCGCCCGGTACAGCTTGCCCAGGATATCGATGGGCAAGCCACTGACGTCGACCATCCATTGCGCGACCTGATCGGCGACGGTCGCGCCCTGCATGGCCTTGTGCAGGTCCGGCATCGCCACCAGCATGCCTGGATGGCAACAACGCAGGAAGTGTTCCAGGCCCGCGCCCTGCCCCACGAACGGGGCAAACAGCATGCACACCAGTTGCGTTTCGCTGAGCCCCAGGATCTTTTGCGCTTCGAGGGCCGCGTAGGCGCGGCGCTCGGGAATCGATGCCGGTGAGCCGAACAGCGACCGAGCCTGCTCGCAGGCGTGTTCCGGCAATTGCTTGCGATGCATGATCATGATCGCCCGCTGCACGTAGTCGCCGTATCCCGTTTCGTAGCTGCGCCCTTGCACGTAGCAGGCCTGCAGGCCATGCAGATGGGCCGACAGCAACGGACTGAGGTATTCGTTTTCAGGCGCCGAGGGCATGAGTCCATCGGTCCGAACCCGCAGGAATTCGTTGAAAAGCGGCCAGTTGGTGCCCTCCAGGCGGTCGACGATCAGGTCGTCTATGCGGATGTGGCTCATCCGCCGACAGGCCTCGAAATGCCCCTCGGGCTTCCACGCGCCAAGGCGCTCGGGACCATAGAAATGCTCGTAGAGATCGTTGTTCAAGGCATCGAGGTGCGCAAAGAGGCTGTCGAAACAGCCGATGTTATCGGTCGGCAGGCCGATCTTGCGGGCCGCGCGGCGCAGACCTGAGATGAACTGTTTTTGCTGGCGCGGCGTATCGCTGCTGACCATCGAATCCACGCCGGCCTCCCAACGGGCCATGTGCCGGTAGAACTCGGCCATCGCCAGGTAACCGTCGCTCCCGATTTCCAGGGGGCCGTCGATCGAGCGCAGGTGCCCCAGAGCCAGCAGGTCCATGCGATTGGCTTCATGCCCCGCCACCGACAAGGGCTGCCGGTGATTGAACGGCAACACCTCGCGGTTATCCGCCATCAGCAACTCGACCCGTGAATCGTCATAGACAAACAGTGCGCTGTAGCAGCGATGGATGTTCTCCAGCGTCGCCTGGGTGGTTTCGCTCAGGCGTGGCGTGGCGACCCGCAAGGCGAAGGTCGTCGGATGCCGGCCCGCGATACTGAGCTGGGCGGCCCGCAAGGCCGTCAATACGTAAAAGCTTTCCCGGCTCCCGTTCTGAACCGTCAGCACACGATAATCGCCAATCCGGTCGATGCCTCCAGCGGCGACAACCAATCGCTGGATCAAAAGCTGCAACGCGGTCCGTTCGGCCCGGGAATAAAAACCCAACAATCGCTGCAGTATCTGTTGATACACGTGAGTCATTGCCTGCTCATGAATTGCACTCATAGCCATATACCTGAAATTCAACTATCGGCGCCGCACCCGCACCAACGTGACCGCGCGACGTTTTGGTCTGAATGGATCGATCTAGTACTCAAAGAGTATTAGCAATACGTTCAAGCATCGCTTGTCGTAATTATTTGATACATACGCAGGAAGTCACCCCGCGCGCTTGGCCACCCGCGCCGGGGGCCTTGAAATACGGGGCCTAACCGGACCAATGACACGTCCTAGGAGAATTCCGACAACGTCCCACAGATAATGAGTACGAGAAATAAGGAACTTGCCGAACTTTAGTGGACGCGTTACCCCATCCTGTTTTCTCCAGGATCGATAGATAGCCCCGTACCAATTAACGCTCGTTGCACCTTGAATGTGCCTTGAAGGATGAACGCCTTCGAAAAAGTTATACCGCACCACGACTTCTTCCTTGATATGGAAATCAGCGTTCAATTATCAGGACTTAAATAATGATTAGAAGATACAGATTGAGGGCAAAAACCAGTTCAGATGTTCACCGGCCAACCGAATCTGCCTCGAGCGAGGCGGGACAGGTTACTTGAGGGGGATTGCGAGGCACGTACACACGCCGCCAGGCAGCTTGTGTCGTGGGCAAGGATGGAGATCAACGGAGGCAGCGCAAGAGCCCGGACGATGACTCTTGCGCAAGACAGGTATCAGGCGGGATCGACGACCTGAAGGGCAACGCGCTCACGACAAGGGCATTCGCCCATGTACCGGTGAGCCTCGACAAACTCGGAGAACGGGAAGACCCGGGTCTTGAGTGGCAACAGTACGCGATCGGCGGTCAGTTGGTTGATATCGCGCAATGCACGCTGCAACGCCACTTGGTCCTGGAGGATGCCCAGTTCCGGCTTGCCGGTAAAATTGCCAATGCAGTGTACGAAGAACTGAATGTTTTTCTGGAATGCCGCGCAGGCCGGGAACGGCGTCTGGTTACCGCCCTGCAAGCCATACAACACCAGGCTGCCACGGGGCGCCAGCACATCGCCCAACAGGGACATCTGCGGCCCGCCAAGGCCGTCGAATACCACGTCGACGCCACGGTTGTCGGTGAGCTTGTTGATTTGCATCAGCAAGTCCTGCTCTTCGGTGACGATGACTTTCTCGGCACCCAGCGACAGCAGGTATTCGCGCTCGTCAGCCGTCTTGGTGGCCGCAATCACCCGGACGCCCAGGGCCTTGCCCAGCTGGACAAAGGACGGGCCGGCGCAATGACTGGCATCGGTGACCAGGGCGAATTGCCCCGGCTTGACCCGCGCCAGGTCCATGTAGGCGAAATACGCGATCAGCAGCGGCGTATAGTGCACGGCCGCTTCAATCGGGCTGAGCACGTCGGGATAACGGGTCAGGGCGGTGCGTGGCAGCACGATGACTTCACCGTACACCGGGTAATCGTTCGGGCTTTCGGCCGGAAAGCTGGCGACCTTGTCACCCACGATCAGGTCATCGATGCCGTCGCCGACGGCCGTGACCACGCCGGCCATTTCATGACCCAGGCCAGAAGGCAGGCGCGCCTGGGACGACGCCAGGTTCTGGCGCCACAAGGTGTCGTACCAACTGATGCCGATCGCTTCGACACGGACCTGCACTTCTCCTGGCGCAGGAAGAGCCGCCGCATGCTCTTCGCATTTGAGCACCTCGGCACCACCAAACTTGTGAAAACGGATCGTGCGGGACATCGCAAACCTCGTCAAAGTAACCTCTAATGCCATGAACTCTATCCGGGCTTTGTAGCCAAGACCATCAGTGGCTATTAATAGTCGACATGCCTGTCATTGATTCCGCAGCAAGAAAACCGAATCATTCCTGTAAGACTTATCCCTAAGAAAATGCATTTACCCGATGCAGAGTACCAGCCTTTCCCCGTAAGATTCATGCCGGCCATTGTTCCCATATGGCCGCTCACGTCAAGCTTGCCGAATCTGCCAGGACCCCAGATGAATCGTAATGACCTGCGGCGTGTCGATCTGAACCTGTTGATCGTGTTCGAAACGTTGATGCATGAGCGCAGCGTGACTCGCGCGGCCGAGAAGCTGTTCCTTGGCCAACCGGCCATCAGCGCCGCGCTGTCGCGCCTGCGCAGCCTGTTCGATGACCCGCTGTTCGTGCGCACCGGCCGCAGCATGGAGCCTTCGGCCCGGGCGGTGGAGATCTTCGCCCTGCTCTCTCCGGCCCTGGATTCGATTTCCACGGCAGTCAGCCGCGCCGCGGAATTCGACCCGGCCACCAGCACCTCGGTGTTTCGCATCGGCCTGTCGGACGACGCCGAATTCGCCCTGCTGCCGATGCTGCTCAAGCGCTTGCGGGCCGAAGCACCGGGTATCGTGCTGGTGGTGCGCCGGGTCAACTACATTCTGATGCCGGGCTTGCTGGCGTCCGGTGAAATCTCCATCGGCGTCAGCTACACCGACGACCTGCCGGCCAACGCCAAGCGCAAGGTCTTGCGGCGCAGCATGCCTAAAGTGTTGCGAGCCGATACCGCGCCGGGACGACTGACCCTGGACGAATTCTGTGCTCGCCCCCATGCCTTGGTGTCTTTCGCAGGTGATTTGAGCGGCTTCATCGATGAAGAGCTGGCGAAACTCGACCGCAAGCGCCACGTGGTGCTGGCCGTGCCGCAATTCAATGGGCTGAGCACGCTGCTGTCGGGCACCGACATCATCGCCACCGTGCCCGACTACACCGCCGACGCACTGACCGCCGCCGGCGGCGTACGCGCCGAAGACCCGCCCATACCGGTGCGCAGCTTCGAACTGCACATGGCTTGGCGCGGGTCCCAGGACAACGATCCTGGGGAGCGCTGGTTGCGTTCGAGGATTCAGATGTTCTTCGGGGACCCCGATAGCTTGTAATGGAATTCCAGTAAATTCCATAAAACTGTTTTATAACAAGCGCTTATTGTTAATTTCAATCCACTGCCGCCTGTCTAAATCCAATGGATTCCACGACTCATGGGGGCATAATTGGGGGCAAATTTCGGTTCCTTAAAAAGGATGCCCCCACCGATGCCCCCAGATAATGCGGTTGTTTTCAAACGAAAACTCAGCGATGCCTTGATCCGCTCGCTGACCGAACCCGGTAAACACGCCGATGGCGAAGTCCCTGGCCTCTACTTGGAGGTAAGGGCGTCGAGCAAGGTCGGCAAATCCCCTTCCAAGTTCTGGCGCTTGAAGTATCGGCTACATGGCAAAGAAAACCGCTTCTCAATCGGCGCATACCCCGAAATCGGCCTGAAAGAAGCGCGCGACATTGCCCGCGGCGCACGCCGCGACGTGGCTAACCACACCGCTCCGCTCAAGGCCAAGACCGCCAAAATCGAGGCGCAACTCCTCAGCGAGGTGCGCACCTTCGAGTATGTAGCCAAACAATGGTTGGCATTCAAGTCTGCCGAACTGGTGACTAAATCCATCTCAGGGTTTAGCGGAGCGCTGAACAACCACATCTTGCCTGCCATTGGCAAAAAAACCGTCAACGAGATCAAGCTGGAGCACATCACCACGATCATTACCGATCTGCGCCGCCAGCGCACAATGGCCATGGCCCGGCGCGTGCGCACCATCATCCGTTCCGTCCTGGGCTTTGCCGAGGGGCGCGGCTGGGTGGAACGCAACGTGGCGCTCAGCAACATTGAGGAGTTGAAGATCCGCCATGTCGTGACCAGCAACCCAGCGATCGAAAGGCCAGCGGACCTGGGCAGGTTTCTGCTGCGACTGGATGACTGCAGCAACGGCAGCGTTGCCACCGCAATGCGCCTTCTGGTCATGTTGCCGGTCCGCCCGGGCGAACTGGTCCAGATGCGCTGGGAAGACATCGACTTGGTGGGCGCCGATTGGCGTTACGTGGTCAGCAAGACCAAGCACTTGGACAAGAGCAAGCACATCGTGCCGTTACCCGAGCAAGCTCTGGTGCTGTTGCGCGAGCTACATAAAACCCGCGTGGTGGATGCAGAGGACAAGGGCTGGGTGTTTGTCTCCCCTGTCTATCCGGGTAGACCAATCAATCCGACCTCCATGCTCAAGTCCTTTCAGCGTATTTGGCCGGAGTACGACATCACTGCCCACGGCTTTCGCGCCACCTACCGCACCATTGCCCATGAGCACCTAGGTATCGATCCAATCGTACTAGAACTGTCGTTATCTCACCGAATGCCAGGTGCATTGGGAGCTGTGTATGCGCGTGCACAACTGCTAACACAACGCCGAGAGGCCGCTCAACAATGGGCAAACTACCTAGACCATTTGCGGCAAAACGCGGCTCGATTGACGACAGATTGACGATGCAACGAAATTCCAGGATATGGTGACAGTGGAACCTCAAAAACGAAAAAGCCCACTCAATAAGCAGGCTCTTTATTATGACCTGGCTTTCAGCATCCAGGTTACTGAATATGGCGCGGCGGACGGGATCATAACTCACTCCCTAACTCTTTGAAATTATAAGCTTTTCATAATATCGCGTTTCATTGATGGACTGAATTGTGTACTCAATATTGATTGCTGTAAATAGCTTCGCTGGGCTTCAATGACTTGGGCGCCGAAAAGGGCCGCTTGTTCGGTAAGCCGCTGCAAGCTACTTATTTGTAGGTGCTCCGCCGCGCAACGATCGACCAAAATGATCTCACAGCCATATCGACGGCATGGCTCCACGCCCAATGACCCGCTACGGTGTTTCCAAGCTCATCTATCGCAGAACGAGGAACCTGCAGGCGGTTCATCTGCTACTCGGCCATACAAAAGCTGGAGAGCACTGTTCGATATCTGGGGGTTGAGGTCGATGACGTCCTGGAGATGGCGGAACAAACTGAGGTCTGACCATGCATAGCGACGGTCGAAGTCAGGCCGTCGCTAACCGGCCAAAAGCAGGCCCATCGCTACTCTTTAAACAAGGCTTAAACAGACCGAAATGACGCCTGGCTAGGCAGTGCAATAAAGCAAACGCTGAAAATGTGATCTGGAACGGAGAGTACCCTTGTCGAGGCCCATGCCGTGAATACTGGTTGATAGATCATCAAATACACTATCATCAGCCCACTATTTGGCAGTCCCGTGCTCCGGAATGATCAGGGCGTCCAATGGAGTCTGGGAGAGATGGATGTACCTCAATCAAAAATCCAGCCGCTGTATCTCGCTGGCCGGCGCGTTTATAATTAGCGGTTGCACTTCGTTTTGCAGAGCAAGCAGTTTTACGAAGTTACGGAGCGCCAGGCGAGCGCATCGTTCTCCGTCCCGTCGACTTTTGTACCCACCCTGCAGCGTCAATTCACAACGATCATCGAGCTCCGTTATCAGGAGCTCTTCAGGTGTACACAACCGCTTGAAACGCGCGACACGCAATAACCCATCACGAAAATTCCGAGCGTGATAAGCCGCCAGAAAAGACGGTGGCATAACAGAGCCGTTGAGCGCACAAGGCAAGGATAAACACACAGTCGGATCACCCTTGATCTCGACCATGCATCGCCAAAGATCGAAAAACTATGCAGTCGATACTGGAGAGTCGTCCCGCAGCAGACGGAACGGAAGCCGACTCCGGGCAATAAGCTCGGCAGGAGACATGCCCAGACGATTCACTCCCTCCCATAACGCGGCAGGAATCTTGATCCTTGCAGGTACTGCGCTCGGCGTTTTACTCATTTGGCCTGAAAACCGCCGTCGACATTCAAGATATGTCCGGTCACGAAGCTGGCCTGATCGGAAAGAAGCCAGAAGATCGCGTTGGCGATTTCGTCCGGGTTGCCCAGACGCTGCATTGGGTGCATGGCTTCAAGCTCTGCCTCGTTGCTGTTGATCTGCTCAGCAATGATATCAGTCCTGATGGCACCAGGCGCCACGCCATTGATACGCAAGCCCTGCGCGGCATGATCAAGCGCTGACGACTTGGTCAGACCAACCACTGCATGCTTGGTCGCGGCGTAGGTTGCACCCCATGGGATACCGTTCAAGCCGGCAATCGAAGCTAGGTTTACAATCGAGCCTTTGCCTTGGCTGAGCATCTGGGTGATTTCGCACTTCATGCAGTGATACAGACCAAGCACGTTAACCTCGATCATGTCACGGAACTGCTTGGTGTCAGATCCGTTGACCGGGGCATATTCAGTGAAAATACCGGCGTTATTGACTGCCATGTCGAGCCGACCGAAGTCTTGAACGATCTGTTCGATCATCGCTTTTACAGCCACCTCGTCAGACACGTCGTTCTGAATAAAGCGCACTTGGGCTTCGCCCGTGGCGACAGCGGAGATTTCAGCCATTGCTGCAGTTCCGACGTCTGCGCGGCGGCCGCTAATCACCACGGTTACACCACTAGCAGCGAGTTTCAATGCCACGGCTTTACCGATGCCAGATGCACCGCCAGTGACCAGGGCTACTTGATTTGTCATGAGAATCTCCAAGGTGGCTTGCAACACACAATATGCCGCTGAGAGAACTGTACGAGATATAGACTTTTTCCTCGTATGCGCAAGGCGCCAATCGACTTGCAAAGCACGCCAAGGTTCTCTGGTGTGCCTGCTCATACAGCTGGTGCCGCACAACAGGATCTGATGATTCTGCCCAGAATGGCGCTCTGACGGTGTGACGAAGCGGATCCTGCTGTGCCGGTGTTCGGTATTATGCCGGCGCATAAAATCCCTCACCCAAGTCCACGCAGCGTCCAAACTGGAAAAACCATCCTGCGGCCATTGCGGGCAGTACTTCAGCGTTCTAAACAGTGATTCCGAGTAAGAATTGTCGTTGCTGACCAGAATCAAGTGCAGGTCAAGCTCTGCCGGCGTCCCACGGTCGTGCTGTACTCGGATAACGGAGCGCCGATGAAATCCGTGGCGCTATTAAGCAAAATGTACGAGTTGGGGATTACACCTCGCGGGGCCGAGTGCGGATTTCCCGTTTTTTTTGCCGACGATCTGGTGCTGCGGGAACAGTTCGGCCAGGGTCGCCATCGCGACTTTGCCGTTGCGATCACCGAACAGCGGCACGACGATCGAGCTGTTGCCGGCGTAATAGTTGATGTACGACGCGCAGATATTCGTGCCGGCTTGGCGGGTGTGGGTGCTGTCCTGCTGGTCGAGGCCTTCGGCTTCTTCTTCGGTCCACTCAAGCTCGTCGGGTTGCGGCAGTTTGTGCACGATCAGTTCACGGCCACGGCTGTCGCGAGCGCTGCCCAGAATGTCGTAAGCCCCTTGATAGATTTCCCACTGCGGATCGTCTCGGTTGTCGGTCCATTGCAGCACCACTTCGCCGGGACGGACGAAACAGGCGAGGTCGTCAACGTGGCCATCGGTTTCGTCGAACTTACAGCCGCGTGGCAGCCAGATGATTTGTTCGGCACCGAGGTAATCGGTAAGCCTGCGGGTGACTTCGTCCTTGCCCAGATGTTGGTTGCGATTGCGGTTGAGCAGGCATTGTTCGGTGGTGAGGATGCTGCCCTGACCGTCGCTCTGGATGCCGCCAAGTTCGGCAATCAATGGGGGGGCGGTAGCGGTCGAAACGTTCGATTTCGAGGATCTTGCTGGCGATCTGTTAGTCTTTATCCCACAGGTAGTAGAGGCCGCCGTCGAAACCGCCATAGGCGTTGAATTCGAAATCGACGCCGCGTACTTCTCCATTCTGGTCATTGACCACAAAGCACGGGCCGCTGTCACGGAACCAAGTGTCGTTGAAGGTCATTTCCACGACGCGCACTTGGTGTGGCAACTGCTGGCGGGCGGTGGAGAATTGCGCGGCCGAGGCGCAGACAATGACCGGTTCGCTGTGGGAGATGGCGGTGACGATCTGCACCCATACTTTCTGCGCCGGCTTGGCGCCGTTGCGCCAGACGTCGGTGCGCTCCGGCCAGCCGAGCCAGCAGCCGGACTTGGTTTCGAATTTGCCGGGCAGACGGAAACCGTCGTGTTTAGGAGTGGAGTCGAGCAAACGTGCCATGGTCAAACCTCGTCTTCGCGATGGGAATGACCATAAGGTACGGTCCCAGGTCGCCTGCTTGCCAACGATGATTATTGCGAAACAGCTGAATTCAACTCATCGATCCGCCGCATCTGAGCGACGGCAGGGCGCTCCATTCGCACTCGCTCGCACACCAGCGCGTTTTGGCCGAGCGCGATCATGCTACAGGTGAAAGGCCGCACCAAGCGGCCGCTCTGCAAGTCCTCCTGCGCGGTGGGTTGTCGCCCGTCGCCACGCCCTGGCCTTGCGCCGCCGCTTCCAACGCCAGACCTGCATGGGGCGAAATACAACTGACGCTGCGGGCGTTGATCGCCAGCGAGACTGGTCAGTCAGGCGGTCCAGGTCTTGCCGTCCTGGTCGTCGTGGAGCGAGCAGTGGCGAGCCAGATCCTTCGGGGTTTTCAATGTGCCCTGGTTGAACAGGCCGGGACTACACACCGGGAAGAATTGCAGCGCCGGCAAGGGCCGGACGAAATAGGCGCTGCTGGCGACCGGACCGGTGCCGTAAGGTCAATCGGTTGTTCGTAGAGGTGCAAGGTGATGCGGGTAGCGCGCGTAGAAATCGGTGAGGCGGCTCATCAGCCATTTTTGCGCGAGTTTGGCGGTCACGGTTAAGCGCAGCACCGCCAGCGAGGATGGATCGCGCAATTCATCGCAGACGTCGCCGATTAATTCGAAGGCCTGTTGCAGGCTTTGCATCAGGCGCCGGGCGGCGATGGTCAGGCGAATCTGCCGGCCTTCGCGGATGAACAGCGACACGCTGAGTTGTTCTTCGAGCTGGCGGATCTATTGGCTGGCGGCTCTGTCGGTGACGCAGAGTTCAGCGGCGGCTCGGCCAAAATGCGCGTGACGGGCGGCGCATTCGAAAGTGCACAAGGCGGTCAGTGAGGGAAGTCGTTGCATGGATTTTTGAACCCCGCTTTTTATAGGGACATGCCGACTTGGGGAAGGGTGGGCGTCCAGTGCAACCGCGTTATCGTTTATCGCGAGCAGGCTCAGTCCTCAATTTGATATCCATTATATAGCCCAGGAGCAGCTGCTAATGGGATTAATTTAACTCCCAAGGACAGTCTCTAATTTATCGAAATTCCTTCGGTCAAATTTTGTTGCATGTAGGCCAGGAAACGGCGCTGGAAGAGCATCGTGTGTTCGTGAGCTGCTCGTTCGGCGTCATCAGGTTTGCGCTTCGCAATTGCTTCAATGATTTCATCGTGGTCACGCCCCAAACGCGTGCTTGTACTGGCGGCGCTGATTATGTAATCGAAATGCAGGTGCAGCAGCCGTTGGCCTTCGCCCAGGAGCTTCTCGTAATAGTTGACGAAGTAGGGGTTCTTGCCCGCCTCGGCAATCGCGATATGGAACGCCTTGTTTGTTTCGGACATGGCCTGGAAATCTCCCGACGTCACAGCCTCGAGGTAGGCCGCGTCTGCCGCACGTATGCGTTTGAGGTCTTCCTCATCGTGCTGTGTCGCCGCCAGGCGAGTCACGGCTCTCTGAATCAGGTCAAGCGCAGAGACGTAGTTGGGGAAATCCTCGATCTCAAACGGCGTGACCAATGTGGTCCGGTTGGGCAGGATCGTCACCAGCCCCTCGCTGATGAGGCGTGCCAATGCGTCTCTAACCGGCGAACGCGAAAGACCGAACTGCGCGGCAAGCGACACTTCGTCCAGTGGCGACCCTGGCTTGAGCTTGAGCGTGAGGATCTGCTTGCGCAGTTCCTCGTAGATATATCGGCCACCATGGCGCTTGGTGCTGGTCTCGGGGGGTTCGTTGCTCATTGGGTCACTCTCAGGGTGCTGACGGGTCATTTGACCGGACGCAAGATTAACACTGGCACTCGTTAAGTTAAAAACCTTCGCCCCAGGTGTCGCTCAACATAAAGCCAGCGGCCAGTGGGTCATCCGGGTCGACGCCAATCTGATGCATGCCGTACACCCAGGCCCGCCCGGTGATGCGCGGCAGCACAGCCGCACGGCCGCCCACTTCGGTCAAGCCCAGCAGTTCGACCTTGAACTCGCCACCAATGGTTGAGCGCGAAACCAGTTGGTCGCCCGGCGCCACCTGACCACGGGCACTCAAGGTCGCCAGGTTGGCCGAACTGCCGGTGCCGCAGGGCGAGCGGTCGACGCGCCCGGGGGGCAAGGTGGTGCAGGTTTGCCAGGTTGAGCGGTCGAGACGGTTGCGAAACATCACATATGCCACCTCGTTGAGGCTCTCGATCAACGGATGCTTCACGCTGACCTGGCCGTTGATGATCGTTCGCAGGCGCACACCCGCCTCCGCCAGGGCGCGGGCGTTGCCAGGCGCGATGCTCAAGCCGACCTGTTCAACATCGACCAGGGCGTAGTAGACCCCGCCAAAGGCAATGTCCACGCTGATCGGGCCGAACTCGTCGGTGTGGATGCGCGCATCCAGGTGCTCGACAAACGCCGGCACCATATCCAGTGAAACACTCACGCAGCGCCCATCCACGCATTGCGCTCGGGCAGTAACCAGGCCCGCCGGGGTGTCCAGGACCACGGTCGTGAGCGGCTCCTCCATCGGCAGGATCCCCAACTCAAGTAGGGCCGTGACCACGCAGATGCAGTTGCTGCCCGACATCGGGTGCGCTTTGTCGGCCTGCAGCACAATAAAGCCCGCTTGGGCCTCCGGACGCGTGGGCGGCAGCAGCAGGTTGACCGACATCTGCAGGCACCCACGAGGCTCCAGCATCACCAGGCGACGCAGGCTATCGTCGACCTCATTGATATGGTTCATCTTGTCGAGCATGGTCTTGCCGGGGATGTCGAGGACGCCACCGGTGATGACTTTGCCGATCTCGCCTTCGCAATGCACATCGACCAGTTGCAGCGTTTTTTTCCAGCGCATGGCGCCCTCCTTTACTTGATGTACCAGCCCCACGGCTGGTCGCTGTCGTAGCGAGTAATCTGTTTGGTTTCCAGATAATTGTTCAAGCCCCACTCGCCCAACTCGCGGCCGATCCCGCTTTGCTTGTAGCCTCCCCAGGGCGCTTCGGTGAACGTCGGCTGCGAGCAGTTGATCCACACAATCCCGGCGCGCAGACGGCGTGCCACGCGCTCTGCCCGCTCCAGGTCTCTGGACATGACCGCCGCCGCAAGGCCGAAGCGCGAGTCGTTGGCGCTGCGCAAGGCTTCGGCTTCATCGTCGAAGGGACGCACGCAAACCACCGGGCCAAAGATCTCTTCATTCCAGATCCAGCTGTCGACCGGTACATCCGCAAAGATCGCTGGGGTCAGGAAGTAGCCGGCTTCGCAGCCGACCGGCCGGGTGCCACCGTACAGCAGCGTGGCGCCCTCCTCCTGGCCACGGGCGACGGCTTGCAGGATCTTCTGGTACTGGGTGCTGTTGACCAAGGGCCCGAGCAGCACGCCGTCCTGCATGCCGGGGCCGATGCTGAGCTTACCGGCCTCCTCCACCAGGCGTTTCAGCAACGGCTCATACACGCCGCGCTGCACCAGTACGCGCGAGGTGGCCGAGCACACTTCCCCCTGGTTCCAGAAGATGCCGAACATGATCCACTCGACGGCCGCTTCAAGGTCACTGTCGTCGAAAATAATGAAGGGGGATTTACCGCCCAGCTCCAGGCTGATGTTCTTGATGTCGCGGGCGGCCGCTTGCATGATTTTGGCGCCGGTCGGCACGCTGCCGGTGAACGCCAGCTTATCGATGCCTGGGTGCTCGCTCAGCGGCGCCCCTGCATCCGGCCCGAGCCCCGTGACCACGTTCAACACACCAGCGGGCAGGCCGGCCTCATGGGCGATATGCGCCAGTTCCAGGGCGGTCAACGGCGTCAGTTCCGACGGTTTGAGCACCATGCAACAGCCTGCGGCCAACGCCGGAGCCACCTTCCATGCGGCCATCAGCATCGGGAAATTCCAGGGGATGATCGCCCCGGCCACGCCCATCGGCTCTTTGCGGGCGATGCAGGTGAAGCGCTCATCGGCCAGCTGCACGTTCTGCTCTTGCCGGGTATCCAGTTGTTCGGCGAGGTCGGCGTAAAAATCGAAACAGCCCGCCGTGTCGCCGATATCCCATTGGGCCTCGGGGAACGGTTTGCCGTTATCTTGCACTTCAAGCGTCGCCAATGTGTCCAGGCGCTCGCGGATACCGCTGGCGATGCGACGCAGGATAACCGCCCGTTGTGCACCGCTGGTCTGCGGCCACGGCCCCTCGTCGAAGGCCTTGCGCGCAGCCTTTACCGCCAGGTCGATATCGGCGGCCGTGCCAGCGGCAACCTGGGCCAACACGGTTTCATTGCTCGGGTCGAGGGTCGGGAACGTGCCACCCAGGGCAGGTTTGACCCATTGGCCGTCGATGTACAGATGCTCGTAAGACTTCATGGAAAACCTCAGTTGAACGCAAAGCGCCGGGCGCTGAAGGGGGTCAGGTCCTGGGCCGGTGGGCGGCCGCTGACCAGGTCGGCAATCAGGCGCCCGGTGGTGGCGCCGAGGGTCAACCCAAGCTGGCCGTGGCCGAACGCCAGGAAGACATTCTTCAAGCGCGCGCTGCGGTCGATCACCGGCTTGGTATCCGGCAGGAACGGCCGATAACCGATGCCGTACTCGACGTCGTCGAGTTTCAATTGCGGAAGGATCTTGCGCGCCTTTTCCAGAATGATGTCGGCGCGCTTGAAGTTGGGCTCGGCATCCGGCCCGGAGAACTCGATGGTGCCGCCGATCTGCAGCCCACGGGTCATCGGCGCGAAACAGAACCCGCCATCGGCATAGATCACCGAATGACGCACTTCGACACCCGAATGGGGTAACAGCACCTGGTAGCCGGCGATGCCAGCCAGGGGCACCGAACCACCGATCTGGGAGAAAAACTGCCGTGAGCCCGTACCCGCCGCAATCACCACATGGTCGGCCGGGTGGCGCTCACCGTTGTCCAGGGTGACGCCACTGGCGCAATCAGCGATTTCGTCGATACGTTGAACCTGCCCGCGTACACGAACACCGCCTTGCTCAATAAAGCTTTGGGTCAGGGCGGCAATGAACCCCTTGGTGTCACTGACCGCGCGCCAGTCCGGGAACAGCAGGCCGTGGCTGAATTTTCCCGCCAGGGCCGGTTCCAGGTCCGCGATCGCCGCACGGTCCAGCACTTCGGACTTGAAGCACAGGGAACGCCGCAGGTCCATATGCGGGCCTTCCTGGGCCAGGCCTTCAGGTGTATCAAACACCTCAATGATCGGCCGCTCGCCCATCAGTGATTTATCGGAGCAGCGCTCCAGCAGCGGAGCGTAGTCTTCGTAGACGTGGTGAGTCAGGGTCGCCATCTCATTGGCAATATCGACGATGCGCGAATGCCGGGCGCAGGCCACGAAGCGCAGAAACCACGGCAGGATCCCCGGCAACGCGCTGGGCCGCAGTGCCAGCGGGCCCTTTTGGTCCAGCAGCCAGCCGGGTATTTTTTTCAGAATGCCCGGCTTGGACAGCGGGATGACCTCGCTCACGGCCATCTGCCCGCAACTCCACTTGGCGGTGCTGTCACCCGCCGCCTCTGGATCAATCAGCGTGACCCGGTGGCCTTCGCGCTGCAGGTACAAGGCGCAGCAGACCCCGACGATGCCGCCGCCGATAACGACAGTCGCTTGGCCGTGGGTGGGCGATTGCGTGTTGATCATAAAGCCCCTCGATTAGCGCAGAACCTGCATACATGAACCCGCATCGGCATGGAGCGCCGATGCGGGCGCGATATCAGCCTTGAAGCTTCTCGAACTCACGGCGGAATTCGGACTTTTCCTCGCCGGTTAGCGGCAACAGCGGCATGCGCGCCACGCCCACATTAAACCCGGCCAGCTCACACCCGTACTTGACCTTCTGGATGAACTTGCCACTTTCCAGGTTATTCATCAGCGGGAACAGCGAGCGCACAATCTGCTGCGCACCGACGAGTTGCCCGCTGACGTACTGCTCATAGAACGCCACGATTTGCGGCGCGAGGAAATTCGCCGGCGCGCAGATCCAACTGGTGGCGCCCCATAGGAAAAAGTCCAAGGCCTGGTCATCCGAGCCGCACGAGAGCTGGATCTTGCCCTTGTAGCGCTCATCGATCTCGATGGCCCGCAGCAAATTGCCCGCGCTTTCCTTGATGGCGATAACGCGCTCGTGGTCCTTGAGTGCATCCATGACGCTGTAGCCCACTTCCACGTTAGTGCGGATCGGGTAGTTGTACAGCACGATGTTCACGTCGGGTACTGCATCGAGGATGGCGTTGTAGTGACCGATCAGTTCGTCTTGCGTCGGGATGGCGTAGTAAGGCGGGGCGATCAGCAAATTGCTGTAGCCGGTGTCGCGGGCCTGCTTGACCTGTTCGATCACCTCACGGGTGCACGACCCGTTGGCGCCGGCAATCAGCATGACGCGCCCGTCAGCGACTTCGCGCACGGTGGCCATGACCCGGCGACGTTCTTCATTGGTCAAGGCATAGTATTCGCCGGTGGAGCCCAGGGGCACGAGGCCGCCCACGCCTTGCTTGATCTGGTACTCGACCAGGGAGGCCAACACGTCGTAATCGACTGCGCCGTTTTTATCGAAGGGAGTAACCAGGGCCGGCATGATGCCATTGAGTTGTTGCATGAGCGTGTCTCCAATGTGTGGATCAGTAGGCGTAGCGTTTGAGCATCCGGGTCTCGACCACTCCGACCAGTCGGGTCAGGGGGAACGCCACCAGGAAATAGATCACCGCCACCGCCGATAAAAACTCCACCGGGCGAGCGGTACTGTTGGAAATGTTTTGCCCCACGAACATCAGGTCAGCGATGCCCACGGATGAAATCAGCGCGCTCTCCTTGAACAAGCTGACAACGTTGGAAAGCAGCGGCGGCACGGCACGCAACAGTGCCTGCGGGAAGATCACGTAGAGCACCTTGTTCCACCTGGCCACGCCCAAGGCCGTGCACGCATCGTGCTGCTCGCTGGGAATGGATTTGAGCGCGCCGCGAAAGGTCTCGCTGGTAATGGCCGTCATGTACAGAGTCAACGCCAGTAGCACCGATACGTAAGGCGGCACCGACAGGCCAAACACCACCGGCAGGCAGAAGAAAATCCAGAACAGTTGGATCAACAACGGCGTGCCACGAAACAGCTCGACGTAGAGCCCGGTGGGGATGCTGATCCAACGGCTTTTCGACAGGCGCAGCAGGCTCAACAGAAACCCGAAGACACTGCCCAGCAGCGCACAACTCACGGTAAACGCCAGGGTCAGCGCAAGCCCTTTGGCCAGGACCTGCCAGTAAGAAAACACCACCATAAAATCCAGTTGCATGACGATCTCCTCAGCGCGCGAGCGCAGCGTCCTGACGGCGTTCGAGCCACTGCACGCATTGCGCGATGGGCAACGACAATGCGAAGTAGATCAAGGCAATCAGCGAGTAGGTTTCCAGCGGCCGATAGGCTTCTGTGGCGATGCTCTTGCCCACATACATCAAGTCGGCGACGGCCACGATGGCGACCAGCGCACTCTGCTGCAGGATCGAGATGCCATTGGTCATCAACACCGGCAATGCCGTGCGCAGCGCCTGGGGCAAGATCACATACAGCGTGCGTTGCCACGGACGCAGGCCCAGTGCGACGCAGGCATCCAGATGCTCCCTGGGTACCGCCTGCACACCGGCCCGATAGGCTTCGGCATTGAACGCGGTGAGGTTCAGGCCCAGGGCAAGCACGCCCATGGTGATGGGGTCGATAAACACGTTGAACAGCATCGGCACGCAGTAGAAAAACCACACGATCTGCAACAGCGCCGGCGTGCAACGGAAGAACTCGATGAACAACTGCGCCGGCCAGCGGATGAAAAACCAGCGGCTGAGCGTCAGCAGGCACAGGCCAAAGCCCAGCACCAGGCCGACCACGTTGGAGATCAAGGCGAGCTGCAGGGTGACTTTGAGGCCATCCCAGAGCGCGCCCCAATTGCCGGTCAGAAAGTGAAAATCGAACTCATAATTCATGTCGGCGAGCCTCAATCCAGGTGCAGAACTTTTTCCAGGAACTCGCGGGTGCGCGGCTCCCTCGGCTTGCTGAAAATCTGCTCCGGCGGGCCTTGCTCGACCACTTTGCCGTTGGCGCAAAACACCACACGCGAGGCGATGCTGCGGGCGAAATGCATGTCGTGGGTGACAATGATCATGGCCATTTTTTCCTCGGCCAGTTGCATCATCACGCCCTGCACTTCGGTGACCATTTCCGGATCAAGCGCCGACGTCACCTCATCGAACAGCATCAACTTGGGTTCGAGCATCAATGCGCGGGCGATGGCCACGCGCTGTTTTTGCCCGCCTGAAAGCTGGCTGGGGTACACATTGAGCTTGCTCTCAAGCCCGAGTCGCGCCAGGAACACCCGCGCCTTTTCCGTGGCCTGGACCTTGGTCAGGCCATGCACTTTCATCGGTGCAAGAATCAGGTTGCCCAGCACCGACAGGTGCGGGAACAAGGTGTAGTGCTGGAAGACCATGCCCACCTGGGCCTGCAACGTCGTATCCAGGGGCTTACCGGCGCCCCGGCCCGAACCGTCGATGTAAGGCTTGCCCTGAAAGGCAATAGTGCCGCCCTGGATACTCTCCAGCCCCATCATCACCCGCAGCAGCGAGCTTTTGCCGCTGCCGCTCGGGCCGATGATCACTAGGCGATCATCCGAACGCATGTCGAGGTTGAGACGGTCCATTACGACCAGGCCTTCGCCATAGGATTTGTACACGTCACGCAACTGAATAAAGTCACCCTTGGCCGAATCAAGGACGAGCGAATCCTGCGGCTGGGCAGCCACCAGATAAGGAGCGGTCATAGCACTGTCTCCAAGAGAACGCTGAAACAGAAGCCGTTCTCGGGATCGTCGGGAAATTACTGAGGGGTTTTATCGCCGGCGTTGGCGAGCGCAGAGGCCTTGTCCACCAGGGCAGATATCTCCCCGGTTTCTCGACGTTGCGTGAGGTAGATGTTCAAGACCTGCAGATCTGAAGGCGTAGCGTTACGGGGAAGACCAAAAGCGACGCCTTGTTTCGCCAGGGCCGGCACGGGCAGGACTTCCTTGGTCCAGTCCGGGTTGGCGATAGCAAAGAGGTGATTGGTGTCACTGGCATCGACCAATATGTCGGCACGCTTGGACATCACCGCCAGACGTGTTTCATCCATACCGGGCAGGCGCATGATCGTGGCGTTCTTGACCACGCTGGAAATGGCTTTGTCTGCCGCGGTGCCCGACATCACGGCGATCGAAACGCCGGGTTTGTCATAGTCGCCGATGGCGCTGCCGGCGCTGGCAAATTTGGGGTTGTCTTTGTTGGTGAGCAACGAGATCTGGTAGTCGGTCGCCGGCACCGAGAACGTCACCGCCATGGCGCGTTCCGGGGTCTGGTTGAGGGCCATTGCCAAGTCCCACTTGCCGCCTTGCAGGCCTGCTACCAGGTTGTCCCAGTTGGTGTCGACAAACTCGACCTTCACCTTCAGCACCTTCTCGCCGAAGTCCCGGCACAGGTCGACGAAGTAGCCGCTGTACTGCCCGGAACGCGCATCCCGCATCACATACGGCGCCGCCACGGCCGCCCCGCAACGCAACACCCCTGCCTTCTGGATACCTTGCCAAAGCGTTGGATCGGCTGCGTGCGCGGGAACCTGGGCGAATAATGCGCCCAAGACTGCAACGCCTGCGAGCATCTTGCGAAGGGGGGAAGAATGGAGCCGTTTCATGTTGACCTCACCGATATTTAGTTTTTTTTGGGCAGAAAGGTACAAGCGTCAGTGCTGCATACGCCGTCATGTATGCAGCGCTGTATGCAGATTAGATCTACGCGATTTGATGTGTCAACCGTGAGCCGGTTTTTTATTTCGAGGTGGGCGACGATTCAGGCGAGAGCCTCACGCCGCTTCGCGATACGCCCGATGTGTACCATGTTGTGCAACTTGGTTATGGTCAGCCCTATGACACTGCAACAGCTCAACTACTCTATCGCCACTATCGAGCACGGCACCTTTTCCGAGGCCGCTGAGAGCCTGCACATTTCCCAGCCTTCGTTGTCCGAGCAGATCCTGCGGCTGGAAGAGCACCTGGGCACCCATGTGTTTTCCGCACCAACCGCCGGTTGATGTTAACCGAGGCTGGGAGGCGTCTGCAGCCGTTTGCGCAGGGCATGGTGACCTCAGCCCGCGCTATGCCCAGGCTGCCGGACAAGGCAACGGCCAGGTCGGAGAAAATATCGGGAGGAGTTGGAAGGCACTATCAAATACCAGCGCGATACGCTGCAGTGCGCGGAAGATATCCCTATTTGCGAGAACGTACAGAGAGGACTGAAATCCATTGGATACAATCAAGGGCGCTTCGTCGTTGGAGGTGATCGTGTCCAGGTGACCGAAGCGCCGGTACACCACTTCCAGAGCCTGGTGATCAATGCTCTTGGACTCAAAATTGGAGTCGAATAATTAGGCCGATACAGCGGGCGTGGATATGTAATGTGTTTTTGTCCATTTGCTCGCTGTATGCGCAATCCTGTACCGACCCAGACCAGCAGTAATTAACAAGCATTCTTCTCCTCTACTGGTTGCAGAGGGAGAGCTGACCGTTTGACTTGAATGCTCCTGTTGTTGGAACTGCCCCTTACGAATAGCATTATTTGCTTGAGAATCTGGCTGCATATTCCCAAGGGGGCATTTCATCTCTCTTTATAACTCTGAGGAATACGTGCTCATCGGAGCTGTAGTGATTCAGTCCGGAAGGGGGGGGCCAGAGCAGGCTCCTGAAAGAATCGGGAGCACAGCATCCGGCATCAGCTGAGCGCTTTGAATATGGGGTTTATGGAGCGCTTAAAATTGAAGTGACCGCTCACCACCGGAGTGAGCCATCGCCCTTGAACCCAGATGGGTTCATGATGTAGACGTTTCAGCTCATCCCGAATGGCCAGCAACGTTGTACTCATCGCCTCCTGAGCATCAGTCACAATATTTGAAAACCACTTTTCCTATTGGTACCGCACAGTGTGTGAAGCCAAGCAGTCAGAGCCCATTAACGTTTTGTATTGGCGATAAACCAATTAACTACAGGTTCAACCACGGTATTATGTTTATGACGATTTCTGAGCAGATATCCGAAATCTTCTCTTGAAACCGCCGGGCCTAAGCGAACTAGCTGACCCGAAGCAACAAACTCCTCGACCAGAGTTTCCCAGCCCAGCGTTAATCCTTGCCCTGCTATTGCGGCATTGAGAAGCAACGGGTAATTATTGAATTTAAAATCAGTGTCGACATTAACGTTTCCAAGCCCAGCCAGAATCGACCATCGATTCCAGTCCAACCACCTAGGGTCGCATGAGTCCATATGGAGTAATCTCAAATCAACCATGTGCTCTTTTGTAAGTTCACTTGATATACCATGTTTTTTCGCAAACCCCGGGCTGCACACAGGAAAGACGGTCTCATTACTAAGCATCACTTCAGTATCTAAATGAGAATTCCTTTGCCCAAATACGATATCTATATCTGACTCCTGTATTTCTGGCGTCACCTGAACGTCGGTAGCGGTAACGTTAAATATATAGTCAGGAAAGGCGTACTCCAACGACTGCATTCGACGAAGTAACCAAAGATGTACAAATCCAAAATTTGCTGAAATGTTTAATGTTGGCCGACCACGAGAAAGTTTCGCCTGAGCCTCCTCAATCGCAGACGTTATACCCGACAGACCTGGAGCAACGTTACGATACAAGGCCTCCCCGGCAGCCGTTGGAATAAGCGTCCCGCCAGTTCTATCGAGCAGAAAACCACCGACCAAATCTTCTAGGCTCCGGATTTGTTGTGAAACTGCGGGCTGGGTCGTACAGAGCTCCCTCGCTGCTGCGGTCATTGACCCCAACCGAACAGTGGCCTCAAAAGCAATTAAAGACTTCATGGCTGGAACTGGCCGCTTAGACATTCACCGCACCCATAAGTTTTTTGCATATAGCGTATAAGATAAATCGCTGTTTCTTAATCATCTTCACATTGCTAGCCTTTCCCATGCCCAATGAGTAAATAAAAAAGCCAAGCTAATCGTTGCACAACCTTTTGCATCCTGCCATGCCTAAACCAATTTCACAATAAACGGTTCGCGGAGATGATCTATGCGTAAGCCCTTGCTTTCACTCGTATTTGTCGCTGTTACCCTTCCCTCTCTGAGCGTTACTGCAGCTCAAGACCCCCAGCAATGCCAAGCTATAAGGCTCGCCGATCTCGGCTGGGCTGACAATGCCGCGAATAACGGTCTGACAATGGCTGTCGCCCAAGCCATCGGCTATAAGCCAACGAAGACAATGGTTGCGGTGCCAATTGCCTTGGGTTCAATCCAAAACGGGCAACTTGATGCTTTTCTTGACTACTGGTCGCCTTCTTTGGATCCGACCGTAATGCCTGCTGTGGAAGCAGGAAAACTCCTCAAGTTGATGCCACCCAACCTGACTGGCGCTAAGTACACCTTGGCAGTTCCGGACTACCTTGCGGAGCAAGGCCTTCGAACTTTTCAAGATCTTGCCAAGTTTAAAGATCAGCTCGGTGGAAAAATTTACGGAATTGAGCCTGGAAGCGGTGGCAACAGCTCTTTGAAAAAAATGATCAGCCAAAACCTCTATGGTCTCGGTGATTTCAAAGTGGTCGAGTCCAGCGAAAGTGCGATGCGCATGGAAGTTTCCCGTGCAATTGCTCGCAAGAAGCCGATCGTGTTCCTCGGATGGGCACCACACCCTATGAACATCGATTTCAAAATGACTTACCTGTCAGGTGGCGATGAGGTTTTTGGCCCCGATTATGGAGCAGCAACAGTATATACAGTGACAGCGCCAGATTATGCACAACGCTGCCCTAACGCTGCAAAGTTAATTGGAAACATGAAATTCAACACCGACATGGAAAGTGAAATCATGGTCGGCATCCTAGATAAGAAGGATCCGTTGAAACTGGCAACTGAATGGATTAATAATAATCCAGTCTGGCTTGAAACTTGGCTCAGCGGAGTTTCCACTTTCGATGGAAAAGATGCACTTGAAGCTGCCAAAAAATACTTCGACGAGCAGAAACTAGCTAATCGCGAGTAGACTTAATACTAGAATACTGAAATTCTCGGATCTTCACATGAAAAACGTTGAGATTATTTTTAAAGAATCGCCCGCGTCCGTTATTTTTCGTAAAGCCGAGACAACACTTGAGGTTCCAGCGCTTTGGCTCAGAGAAAAAACACCTGATGCTGATTCAACCGACACGCAAACTCAGCAACGGTTATTTGACTCTCACCTCATTGATCCAGAGATCGCTCTAATCAAACTGGAAAAGGTCAACTCTAGCAGCGCCTGGCTAACCTTCAGCGATGGACATCAAGCACTTTATACAGAGTCTGAAATTCTGGATAATGCGCTGGATCTGGATTCAGTCTCATCCGCCGAAAGCTGGAAAAGCGACATCAATGTAAAACTGGTAAAACATAACTGGACAGAGCTGAATGATGACGCCAAGTTTCAGGCTTCACTGATTGCCTACCTCAAGTATGGGTTCATCATTCTGACAAATGTGCCGAATAATACAGAGCAGGTGCTCGCTGTTGGATCAAAATTCGGTTACGTGAAGGAAACGAACTTCGGGAAATATTTCGAGGTTTACTCGAAGCCGAGCGCGAATGATCTCGCATATCGCAGTGTGCGACTGGGCCCTCACACCGATAACCCATATCGTGATCCAGTACCAGGCATCCAGTTGCTTCACTGCCTAGTCAATGAGACCTCTGGTGGCCTTTCCACCCTAGTGGACAGCGTCTCTGTCGTAGAGGCGCTCAAGAGAGAGGACTATGAGGGATACAAGCTGCTCAAGGACACTGCAGTTCGATTTCGCTTCGTGGACAAGGGCGTAGAACTGACATCTCGCCGCCCGATGATCAGCGTCGATGACGCCGGCAACACCTTGGGCGTTCATTACAGTCCTCGCTTGGACAGTCTTCCTCTGCTGGAAGACTCCAAGGTCAAAGCATTCCACCGTGCACGCAAGCGCTTGGCTGAGTTGTTCAATCACGAGGATTACGAACTCAAGTTCCGCCTCGGTGCTGGTGAGCTAATGCTGTTCGACAACAGCCGGGTTCTGCACGGACGAACCAGTTACGACCCATCCGAAGGTCATCGGCACCTGCAAGGTTGCTACATTGACTTTGATGGCCCACGTGAACGCTTCAGTGAAGTGGTGAAGCGACTCAAAATGCTTGAGGAGGCTGCGTAATGGAGCAGGTAGAATTCATCAGAATGAAAGACGGCACGCACGCCGAATATCACTTTCTGGAAAAACTAGAAAGCGACTTCAACAAAGGTTTGCCGGATCGAATACTCGATGCGCTGAATGGGCTGTCATCGACCTTGAGCGGATACAAGGTCGATCGACTGCAACACTCCCTGCAAGCTGCTGCACGGGCTCAGGCAGACGGTGCAGATGAAGAAATGATCGTTGGTGCGTTGATCCATGACCTAGGAGACTTCCTCGCTCCCTACAACCATTCACAGTATGCCGCCTCTATCATCAGGCCGTATGTGAGAGGGGAAGTAACATGGATCCTACATCACCATGGACTGTTTCAGAACTTCTACTACGCCCATTATTTTGGGGGAGACCGGAACGAGCGTGACAGATACAAGGATCACCCTTGCTATAAGTCATGCGTGAATTTTTGCGAACGCTGGGATCAATCTTCATTCGACCCAGACTACCCTACGCCAGGTCTTGAACACTTCGCTCCATTGGTGCACAAGATTTTCAGCCGCAAACCATTCGACCCCACTGTACTAAAAGACGAATACCCAATGATGTAATGGCAGGCCCGCTACGCTTTATTTTTTCCGCATAGCGGGCCAGCTGGGCATATAAAAGATCCCGAATACCGCAACACCTTATCCACACGACTCTAGATGCCGGATTATGAGCAAGATCCCGGTGTCCGATTGTGAAGGTGTTGCGTAAACGTTTATCTGCCGACCTCCGAGATGATCCCAACCCAACCCAACCCAACCCAACCCAACCCAACCCAACCCAACGCAATGCAATGCCATGCCATGCCCCTGTATCGCAGCTTCGATCAAAGTGGATAACTGTTAACGGTCAGCCCTTTGTTAACAATAGTTGTATTAACGCTATTCCGGTCAAGCCATTACCGCCAGGTTCCAGTTCCAGCTCTCAGCCTCAAGCTCGAGACCACAAAGATACGCTCATGAAAGTGTTTCCTCGCATGGAATCCGCGCTACGCACCGTCACCAAAGATGATTGCTGCGTCTACATCGGTTGCAAGACAATTCTTTTCGACGTCTGAAATCATCAGCCGCGGCCAAGGCGGCCGTTAAATCGGGTATCTTCGGCATGATAAGCATATTGCCGATAGCTTGGTCGCATCCAATCGTAAAGGTGCTCTCATCTCCCTTGGTCTGTAGGTCGGTCGTTGCGCTGGCGAGGTTCGCGAGCGCTGTTGCGACCACGTGTTGGAAGTTGCGCCCTTGGGGTAAGACTAAGCGAACGATTGGCTCTGATGAACATCCAACCAGCTTTCAAGTGATTGAATCTGCTGACTTATCGCGGCTTGGATGAGATGCAACTCTGCCCAGCCTTCGTGAAACTCAGGTGCCCAGCCGATGCCTCGAACGCGATCAACGGATCCAGCGGAGGAAGCTTTTGTCGATAGCTTTCATAAGAATTATTTATCCGAATGCCCAGGGAATGGTTGTTGGTCAGGATAGAAAGATTAGCTTATGTTATTCGAACTATCTGTTCAACTCACTGAACCCCTCATCTAGGTTCCGCCCCACACACATGGGGCGTAATGCTGGATCGGACAGAGTTGGATGAAGATTTATTCGTGAAATCGAGACTGCATCGTAGCGGTAAAGGAGCTGATTGTCATGTATTTGAAAATCTCGAAAATATCTGACGAAACGGCGTCTATTCGAAGCTTTTACCTGGTTAATGCATCGGCAGGAACGTCGCTGCCGGAGTTCTCGGCTGGATCTCACATTACCGTGCGCGTAACCGAGACCATAAGTAGACAGTACTCGTTAGCAAATACCCCCGGCTCATCGGATCATTACTTAATTTCGGTTCTTAGGGAGCAGGAAGGACGAGGTGGGTCGCAATGGATACATGAAAACTGGAAGATCGGGGATACTATAGAAGTAGAAGGCCCTGCCAACAATTTCAGACTCGACGAATCGGCGGGTAAAGTTATTCTTATTGCCGGTGGCATCGGTATTACCCCTATCCTGTCGATGGCGAGACGCCTGCAACAAATCGGATCCAAGTATCATTTATATTATTGCGCGCGCTCAGTCGAGGAGACTGCGCATTATAACGCAATAGCAACTTCAACCCTGTGCGATAATGTAACGTTTATTCATGACAAAGCAACAAAAGATAAGCGCTTAGATGTGTCCAGTCTAGTGAAAGATCGCGAAGAAGATTGCCACGTGTACGTATGCGGCCCACTAGGGCTTGTGGAGGCCGTCAAGAATGCGGCCCGAGGCTGCTCTCCGGAGACGGTGCACTACGAGTTGTTCGGGGCGGATCCAAGTGCAATACGATATCACGAAAGCGACTCGGAATTTACGGTGACAATCGGTAGCAGCGGAAAGTCGTTTGCCGTGCCCCCAGGCCAATCGATACTACAGGTACTGGCCGCCAATGGGATGAAGGTACGAACGCTGTGTGAAGAGGGGTATTGCGGGTCTTGTCTGACTCCGGTGCTGAGCGGCAAGCCGGATCACCGGGACAGTGTTTTAACGCAGGCGGAACGAAACTCTGGACAGCTAATTGCCCTATGTTGCTCGCGTGCTAAGTCCGAAAATCTGATCCTGGACTTGTGAATATGAAACGATCCGATTTAGCTCGCTCGCGCCGACTGGCCGAGGGACATAGCGTTCGTGTGATTTCCGGCTTTAGCCTGCCGATGGTTGCTGCTATTTTTTATCGATGCCCGTGTGTATTTGCGGTGCTCGCGGTGAGTGCCTCCGACAGGACTCATTCGGTACCGTCGAATCCGGCCAGTTGGGCTGACGGTCAGCCGGCAAATAAGGCCGACGCCGCACCGCTTGCCTCCCGACGCCGGCGATAAGGGCCGACATAGATGGCTGATGGCCCCACGCGATGTAGGCCAGCAAGGAAGCCGGTTGTTGCCGCTGTTCCCGCAGTGAACTGCCTACCAAATATACTGTTGAGCGTTTTGGAATCAAACATAAGTGTTGTTGACACTGATTTCAGCTGAAATTCAGTGGCGTATCGTCTAGTCAGCGAAGGCATAAAATTATTGCGCAAAGTATGTACAGCGGACTAAGCACACTTGAACCAACTATTGGAAACGAAGCAGCTCGGGAGGTACTGATGTATAGCCAATTTATACACAAGAGTCGTAAGCGCCCTCACTTGGTTCATTTTTTTTGCACCGCTCAATCCTTCGCAGGTGCACGCCTCTAAGGAGAAGACCTTAATCAAGGTAGCGCAACAAGCAGGCGAGTCGGAAAAAATTGCACCTCTTGTCGACCAATGCGTAGATCGGCGTTTCAGCAAACGCAAAGAGTATAACTAAACTATGGCGACCGGAAGATAATACTCCGAAAACAACAAAATCATCAAAAACAGAAAAACAGAAAAATAGAAAAATAGGAACTGCCGCCCTTACCTTAAATTAGCTTGAGGAATTTGCACCATGAACGCATTACCTCCAACGTTATTTCTATTCGCTTTTTTAGCGTCTTTCGTCAGCCAAGCTGCGGAGCCAGATCAATGCCGACTGGTTAAATTTTCAGACCCGGGGTGGACTGACATTCAAAGTACCACCGCACTCGCCACGACGATTCTGAAAGCGCTCGACTACCAAACAAAAGTGACGTCGCTCGGAGTTCCACTTACGTACAAGGCTCTGGCCGAAGGTAAGAATCTGGATGTTTTTTTAGGAACCTGGATTCCGACCATGGAGTCTGAACTGAAATCATATCGGGACGCCGGCACCATCGATACAGTGCGAGTAAACCTGGAAAACGCCAAGTACACGCTGGCGGTGCCTGAGGATCTCTGGAATTCGGGGCTGAAGGACTTCTCGGATATCGCTAAATTTCAAGATGAGCTAGGTCGGAAGATCTACGGGCCGGAAGCCGGTGATGGCGGAAACAATGCGATCCTGAAAGCAATCGATGAAAACGCCTTTGGCTTGAAAGATGCCGGATTCACCTTAGTGGCCTCCAGTGAGGCAGGAATGCTTTCCCAGGTAGAGCGGGCAGCGAGGCGAAATTCAGGGATTGTGTTCCTAGGCTGGGAACCTCATCCGATGAATAGCCGTTTCAAATTGAAATACTTGACCGGCGGGGATGACTTCTTTGGGCCCAATTTTGGTCAAGCTACGGTGTATACCAGTACCCGTAAGGGCTACGTGGATGAGTGTCAGAACGTGGGACAACTCCTCAAGAACATGAGCTTCAATGTGGATATGGAAAACCGAATTATGGGTTCAATCCTAGACGACAAAATGGCGCCTCAAGCAGCGGCAATGGCCTGGCTCAAAGCTAATCCTCAAATTCTGAATACATGGCTATCGGGGGTCACAACTAGGGAAGGTAGCTCTGGCTTAGAAGCGGTGAAGGCCAAGTTGCTTAATAACGAGGCTTCAGTCAGCATCCAGCGACTCGACGAGTAACGGCGCTCCATGGGCTCGTTCGCCGCAATGTTGATCTTGGGTTGCGACGGCGTGTGCAGGCCATGTCGGGGAGTAGCAATAACGATGGATCGTCACATACTCGAACAATAGCTCTTAGCAGCTCCAACCCGTCCATTCAACGGGCGGGTTGGCTCACCAAGAAACCTTTCCACCGTGACGAGTGCAAATTTTAGGTTCTTCACGGAATCCTGGGAAACACAGAAACAAGAACGCCGATTTGATTGATGATGTTCGTGCGAGCAAACACATCTAACAAACCGGCGTTCTTATGCACGATATTAATACTTTCCTTCCGTTTTGGGAGGGCTTTTCTGTCGTCGCCATCAAGCCAGATGGTGACGCGCTGCTGATCGATCTCATCCCCCAGACCACCCGATTTCCTACTTGCAGCGGCTGCAACGAGTCCAGCCCAACCACCCATGAATACTGTCAGCGGCTCATCCGAGACCTGCCCATTCTGGGGCGGCCGGTGCGGCTAAACGTTGAGCTCAGACGAGTTGGATGTGGCGCTTGCGGCAAACGAATGGAGGCTGTCAGCTGGCTTGATCGCTACTCCCGGATGACGCGCCGCTTGGCTGAAACCGTCATCCAGACCTGTAGACGGCTGCCTACCTTGCATGTGGCCCAACTATTCGGATTGCACTGGGATAGCGTGCGATTACTGGAGCGACGGGCTCTGCAGGCAGAACTGGATAAGCGGCCTGTAGCCCGTCCCAGGCGATTGGTCATGGACGAGTTTGCCCTGTTCAAAGGACATCGATATGCCAGCGTCGTACTGGATGCCGATACCCGCCGAGTGTTGTGGATCGGCGAAGGACGCAGCCGCGCCGCAATCCGGCCGTTCTTTGAAGAGCTGGGGCCTGATGGTTGCGCGCGGATTGAGGCGGTCGCGATGGACATGAATACCGCTTTTGACCTGGAGGTGCGCCAGCATTGTCCTCAGGCACGAGTGGTCTACGACCTGTTTCATGTGGTGGCCAAATATGGCCGAGAAGTGATTGATCGGGTACGGGTCGATGAAGCCAACCGCCTGCGTCATGACAAACCTGCCCGCAAGGTCATCAAGCAAGCGCGGTGGCTGCTGTTGCGCAACCCGGAGAACCTCAAGAGCGCAGATCAACAGGTGCACTTGCAGGATTTGCTGGCTGCCAACCAGTCGTTGATGACGGTTTATCTGATGAAGGCAGAGCTCAAAGCGCTATGGTCACCGACTACCGCTTGGGGCTGGCGATCAGCGTGGAAACAGTGGCTGCGTCTGGCCGATGAAAGCGCGATACCGGCTCTGAAGCAGTTTGCTAAACGTCTGAAGGGATACTGGCGCGGCATCCTGAGCAGGGTGCGGTGGCCCATGCACACGGGGCAACTGGAGGGGATCAATAACCGAATTAAGGTCATCAAGCGGATGGCCTACGGCTACCGGGACAGCGAATTCTTTTTCATGAAGATCAAGAGCGACTTTCCCGGCAATCCGTGAAGAACCAAATTTTAGGGCTGGTTCCAGCGCGAGTGGTCTTGCTCATATCCGGATCCCGCACGACTCCCGTGCCACCTTGGCACAGAATCCGTATGACGCCCCGCCGAACAAGATCCTTTCGCTCCAGACAGTTCAATGTAAGCGTCCGCCCAACACACCTTGCGTTATTAAACGGGCGCCCACATGTGCGGTAGCAGTTCGGTAATCTCAATCGCACGCTGCGTCGGCAGGCATGTAAGAACATCCTTCAAGTAAGCATACGGATCATGCCCGTTGAGCTGCGTCGACTTTATCAAACTCATGATCGCCGCCGCACGTTTACCTTTACGTAGCTATCCGGCAAACAACCAATTCGAGCGTCCCAGTGCCCACTGTCGGATCTAGTAGTCGGGCAGTCAGACGGGGTTACCCGCGTCTCCCCCCTAAGAACCGTGCATGCGAGCTTCCCAGCACACGGCTCAATCATCTACTGAGGCGCTATTGGGCACCCGGTTGTACATCGTCGACGTTGACAAATCGCACATCCCTTGGGCACCGCAGGTGGTAGATCTCAAGGTTGGCGGCCGCATCCGTACTCCGTGACTCAGCTCACAACATGGCGGCTATGCCATGGTGTGTCTTTGGTGACCGGTTTAAGGTATGCGCAGCAGCGGCCACCTTGCCGTAGACACACCCGATACAGCTTGGCTCGACCCTTTAGGGAGATAAGCATTCTTTTGCCCCATCGGGATTCGAAGTACTCATCCCATTGAGGGTCGTGAGAGTTGGCAGCAGGCTTAATCTTGATATGTCGCACAATTGGCGTGTTTGAGGCGTCCAATAACGTGTACCGACGCTTCCGACCATCGGCGCACTTTTCAGCACGTTAGAATACTTCGACGCGCCCTTTGTACTTTGAAATACCGATCCTTCACCCATCGGCGTGTCTTGCGAGGGTGGCGACATACCGCCCATCGCCAGAGCATTTCCCATACTGCGGTCTTACCCGCGATGGGGAGCGGCACCGACTTCGGATCAGTCTTCAAACCGGATCGGGCATTTCTCCGCCCCTTCCAGTTTTCTCAACTCCTCCACCACCGGTGGTCTCGCCCCGCGCAGGGTCAGGCTGCGATCCTGTTGCAACAGCCGCCGCGCTTCCTGGTGCAGCATTTCCACACCCGAATAGTCGATGAAGTTGATCTGCTGCGCCTCGATCACCACGCGCGCGCCGTGCATCCGTTGCAGGCGCACCTGCAGGTAATGGCTGGCACCGAAAAAGATCGACCCGCCGACCCGCACAATGTCTTCATCGCCGTCGCGCCAATGCTGCACCCGTGGTTGCGAAGTGCGTTTTAGATAGAAAAACAGCGAAGCCAAAACGCCGGCGTAGATCGCCGTCTGCAGTTCCAGCAGCAGCGTGGCGATACAGGTCAGCGCCATCACCAGAAACTCCGCGCGGCTGACCCGCAACAGCGCCCCAATCCCGCGATGATCCACCAGACCCCAAGCGATCAACAGAATGCTGCCGGCCATGGCCGGGACGGGGATATGCGCGATCAAGTTCGCGCCGAAGATGGCAAACAGCGCCACCCATAGCGCCGAAAAAACGCCGGCCAGGGGCGAGCAGGCGCCGGCCTCGTAGCTCAGGCCCGAACGAGTGAAGGAACCGGCTGACAGCGAGCCGGAAAAGAACGCCCCCACCATGTTCGATACCCTTGGGCGCGGACTTCCTGATTGACATCGAGCAGTTGCTGCGAACGGGCTGACAAGGAACGGGCAATCGATAGGCTTGTCACCAGACCGAGCATCCCGACCGCTACGGCGCTGGGCAGCAGGCGCAGGATCAAGTCCAGATCCAGCGGCAATGGACTGAAGGGCGGCAGGCGTCCGACGAACGCGCTGACCAGCTTCACATGACCGAACATGGCTGGCCAGAGCCAGACCAGCAGCCCGCTAAGGATCAGGGTGATCAACAGGGTCGGCCAGCGGCGCAGCAACAATTTCAGGATCACGCCCACCGCTACCGTCGCCAGCCCCAACGCGAGGGAGGGTTTATCCACTTCGCCCAGGTGCTTGAACACCATCAGGAAGCTGTCCAACGCTGTCGCCTGGTTGGGCACGTCGAGTCCCAGCAGGTTCGGCAGTTGACCGATGGCAATCACCACGGCCGCGCCAAGGGTGAAGCCCAGCACCACCGAGTGTGAAACGAAATTCACCAAGGCACCAAAACGTAGCAACCCCAATAGCCACTGGAAGATGCCGGCGAGCAGCGTCAGCAACAGTATCAGCGTGACGTAATCCTCTGACGCGGGAACGGCCAGGGGACTGACGCTGGCGTACAGGACGATGGAGATGGCCGCCGTAGGGCCGCAGATCAGATGCCAGGACGAACCCCACAGGCAGGCAATCAGCACCGGGATGATCGCGGCGTACAAGCCATACTCCGGTGGAAGACCGGCAATGAGGGCGTAGGCAATGGATTGCGGCAAGGCCAGAATTGCACCGCTGAGGCCGACGATCAAGTCTCGGCAGACGCTGGCGCGGGTCTGCCGCGGCAGCCAGGTCAGGAAGGGGAAGAGTGAATGGCGGCTGGGGAAGGCCATGGATCCTCTCGGGTGGTTTTGCATATGGGTATCAGGACGACGCGATCATCGTGGCGAGGGAGCTTGCTCCCTCGCCACAGACAACCCTTACAACTTGGCTTTTACGGCCGGCAACGCGTCCTTCCCATCCACGGTCTGCACGCCATCCAGCCATTTATCCAGCACCGCCGGATTGGCCTTGATCCAGGCCTTGGCCGCAACGGCATTGCTGATCTTCTTGTTCACCACCTCAGCCATGATGCTGTTCTCCATTTCCTGGGTGAAACTCAGGTTGGTGAGTAGCTTGCCAACGTTCGGGCAGGCCTGTGCATAACCTTTGCGGGTCAGGGTGTAGACGCTGCCGGTGCCGCCGAAATACTTCTCGCCGCCCTTCAGGTAATGCATTTTCAGCTGCACGTTCATCGGGTGCGGCGTCCAGCCGAGGAAGGCCACGAACTTCTGCTTTTTCACCGCCCGGGAAACTTCGGCCAGCATCGCCTGCTCGCTGGACTCGACGAGCTTCCATTGACCCATGTCGAAGTCGTTCTTCTTGATCATTTCCTGCAAGGAGATGTTGGCCGGAGCGCCCGAGCCGATGCCATAGATCTTCTTCTCGAATTTGTCGGCGTGCTTGTTCAGGTCGGCAAAGTCATGCACACCGGCGTCCCAGACATAATCGGGGACGGCAAGAGTGAACTCGGTGCCTTCGAGGTTTTTCGCCAGTTGAATGACATCGCCGGTGGCCACGAACTTATCGTAAAAGCCCTGTTGCGCTGGCATCCAGTTGCCCAGAAAAACGTCAATCTGACCATCCTTGAGCCCGCCATAGGTGATCGGCACCGCCAGGGTATCGACCTTGGCCTTGTAGCCCATGCCGTCCAGCAGAAAACCGGTGATGGCGTTGGTCGCTGCGATGTCACTCCAGCCAGGGTCGGCCATTTTCACCGTCTCGCAGCTTTGATCGGCATACGCCGATGCGCTGCCTAGCGCCAGAAGCCCGACCGTCAGGACTATAGAAAACTTTTGCATGGACTTCCCCTTAACATTATTGGTTTTTGCAGGGTTGTGGATAACGTGCTTTGCGCTCCAGATCATCAAGGTCGATGTGGTTGCGCATGTATTGCTGACTGGCGTCCACCAGTGGCTGGTGATCCCAGCTCTTGAGCTTGCCGATGGTCAGCGCTTGGGCGACGAAACGCCGACGACGCTGGCTTGCGAGCACCTGTTGGTGGATCAACGGGATATTCCATTTGGCGCGCGCTTCGGCAAGAAACTCCTCGAACAGCTGCAAATGTTGGGGCGACTGGCTGAGCTCGTCCTGTTCGCGCGGGTCGTTGTGTACGTCGAAGAGTAGGCAAGGGTCGTCTTCGCTGTAGATAAATTTATAGGCGCCGCGACGAATCATCATCAGCGGGCTGATGGTGCCTTCAGCCATGTATTCGCCAAAGACTTCGTCATGACCGCCCTGCCCCTGCAGGTGCGAAACCAGTGAGCGGCCGTCCAGTGGCAAACCTGGTTCCAGCGAACCGCCAGCCAATTCGACGAAGGTCGGCAGCAGATCGGCGGTGGAGACTGCTGCGCTGACCCGGCCGGCGCCAAATTGCCCGGGTGCGCTGATCAACAGCGGTACTCGAGCAGCCATTTCGAACCAGTGCATTTTGTACCAGAGCCCGCGTTCACCGAGCATGTCTCCGTGGTCGCCAGAGAATACGATGATGGTGTCGTCGATCAGGCCCGTATCTTCCAGGGTTTGCAGTAGTTTGCCGACGTTGCTGTCGATATAGCTGCATGCGCCGAAGTAGGCACGGCGCGCATCGCGGATTTTATCTACAGGCAACGGTTTGTCCCACAGGTCATACACTTTCAGTAAACGTTGGGAATGCGGATCAAGTTCGGACGGCGGCGGGGTTTCAGGCAATAGAATGTCGGCGTCGTCGTACATATCCCAGAACGCTTTGGGGATGGTGTACGGATCGTGCGGATGCGTCATTGAAACAGTCAGGCAAAATGGCTGATCGCCATCCTCACGGATGTGGTCGAACAGGTATTGCTGGGCCTTGAACACGACCTCTTCATCAAAATCCAGTTGATTGGTGCGCACGCACGGCCCGGCTTGCAGCACCGACGACATATTGTGGAACCAGGTCGGACGCACGTCCGGTTCATCCCAGTTCACCGACCAGCCATAGTCGGCGGGATAAATATCGCTGGTCAGGCGTTCTTCATAACCGTGCAACTGGTCTGGGCCGCAAAAGTGCATCTTGCCGGACAATGCCGTGCGGTAACCGAGGCGACGCAAGTAGTGGGCGTACGTCGGTACATCGGCGGGGAAATCGGCCGCGTTGTCATAGGCGCCGATCTTGCTCGGCAACTGACCGCTGACCAGGGTAAACCGCGACGGCGCGCACAGCGGGCTGTTGCAATACGCAGCATCGAACACCACGCCTTCGGCGGCGAGGCGACTCAGATTGGGCAGTTTGATGGGCGAAGAACCGTAGAACGGCAACATTGGCGCGGCCATCTGATCGGCCATGATGAAAAGAATATTCTTGCGCTTCATGTGATTGCGGCATTCCATAGTGAATATTTATGCGAGAGTGCTGCAATCGAGCATGAAGTCCGTAAAGTTTGCGGTAAAGCCCCTGCGCGGCAATGACTAGGATAAGCACAGCTTATGTATGACGCCCTTGGTGATTTGTCTCTGGATTTACTGCGCGCGTTCAAGGTCGCAGCCAGGCAGCGAAGCTCTACTGCTGCTGCGGTGGAACTCAGCAGCACGCAGCCAGCCATGAGCCAACAAATCAAACGGTTGGAAGATCAACTGGGGACGCGGCTGTTTGATCGGATCTATCGCGGCATCGAATTGACCGGAGCCGGGGCGATACTTTTCCAGCAGGTGAAAGCAGGTTTGCAGAACATCGTTGAAGTTGCTCTGCATCCAACTCGGCTTCAGAGCCGTGCCGCACGCCTAGCCAAAAGATGCTCCCTTGATTCAAGCGCCGGGCTGCAATCCAAATCCCCACGCCGTCATAGACCAACACTTTCATACGATTGGCGCGGCGGTTGGCGAGCACATAAGCACAGTGCGGCTTCGCCGCACCGAACACCGCAACAGCTAGCGCCAGCGCGGCTTCAATGCCGGCGCGTATCTCCATGGGCTCGATGGCGAGCCAGATGGTGTCGATGCGAATCATCGCAGCAGGTCTCGCAGAAAAGCGGAGCATGTCGCTGCATTTTCTGCCGGCCAACTCACCACGACTACGCCTCTTGAATGAGGCACTTCGATTCGATTCGCGGCCGGAACAATTTGAGGGGCCGCTGTCCAAGAGAATGCCTTGACCGAAATAAAGGCAGTTTGCAGTGCCAGGTTTTTCTGCGCATGCATCCGAATCCATTTATGGACAAGATTTGCATTGAGGTTGTGGCTAAAAGCGACATTGGCAATCGAGGCGTCAGCCTACGCACACTCGGCGATAACCTGGGCTTCAAAGGACTGGGAATAGGAACGTTCTAGTGGCATGGGCGTCCGCTTAAAAAGGCTAGAAATGGTGTCCACTTAATTTAGGTGGACACCATCGGCTTAAGCGATGGCATCAGGAAGGTGTGTTGCCCGGACGCTTACAGTTCAATCATTTGTTCCGGGTTGCATCCGTTGCTGGCTGCTCCTAAATAAGAGGCGATGCTTTGGCAAAAAAATTCGTGAAACACAGGAGGAGTTGTATGGACTGCAAGCAACCCGAGAAGCCGCAGAAACCATCCTCGGTTAATTTCATCCAGGAGAACGACGAGCACTTTTCGCCACTGCCAACTTCGATACGGACGAAAAGTTTAGAAGATCTCTTAGGCACGAGATCCTTGGACACTTTTGGATCAATACCTTCAACCCCACCGAAAAACGAGCAGTCTTAGAGACGATCGTCGAGGCGCGTAATGCACCTGAGTGTGCCGTCGTGGCAAGAGGTTGACGAGCTTAACGTTGGTATCAGAGACACTCGGAAGCTGAAGATCTCTTTGCGTTCACGTGCGAAATAATCGCCCCGGACAAGCGGGCCAATCCATGTCGCCGGCACGCAATCTCTTCAGCAGGTATTCATGGCTCGCGCAAGAATTGGCTCTTCGCAGGATCATTGCGCAGCGGAAAACGGGCAGCGGCAGTCATGAGTTTGATCCAGTCGGAGCGACTCAACGGGCATGATCCATATGCTTATTTGAAGGACGCCCTCACGCGCCTGCCGACGCAGCGGAGTGGGATTGCGGAGCTACTGCCGCATAGGTGGCGACCGGTTTAGTTGCGCAAGGCGGGATGCCCAGACGCATAAACTCGATAAGCTCTATTTGTCATTTTCACCGCCTGAATTTTGGCAATTCGAGCATTTCCCGTGTTCCCCAATGCCGAGCTTGAACGCATACAACTTTACGCAAAAAAAGGCCATGTGGGCGTGGACACATGGCCAAAAATTGATGCAACTATGAGCGCGTAAATGCTTGATTAGCTTGGCAGAAACTCCTCCGCCCATCCAAGGCTAGCAATACCGCGACGGAGGAAATCATCGACTTCCGCCTGGGAGTACCCGATGCTTGCAAGTACCTCTTTGGTTGAGTGCCCCCAGCGCTCAGGGAGAGATACCGCCGAGATTTTCGAATCCACTGGGCGGATCGCGTAGTGATCGATCTGTGTCAGGCAATGGCCGCTTGGGTGGTTGCGGTGAATCGAGAATGCGAAGCTGCCGTTGTGGATACCAACGGTGTTGTCCCCTTCACGGGTGTATTGCGCACGGAGCTGCTCGATCGAATTCGGCACTGCGGCAGCGATATCAGCTTCATGCAGGCGATCAGCCCAGTATGCAGCGGGTGCATTCAAGAATGCCTCCTTCAAGAATGCCGAAACGTCGGAGGCTTTACCGATGCCTTCCAGCCCTTCGATTTTTTCCAGCTTCTCGATTTCTGCTGGCTTGCTGTCCAGATACAGCCACCCCTCACTCGTCTGGTAGAAATGCGACAGAGCGTTATAGCCCAGCACATCGCGACCCGAGGGCTCGTTGAAGGCGCCGCGCCCCGCATAGTCATAGGCAAACGAGATTTGCGCGAGGTTGGTAACAGCCGAGAGGGAGGTGCGCGAACGGGTGACTTTTCCAGTTTTGATCCGGTGGTAGATCTGCACAGCCATGCCCAGGCCGGCAGCGAAACCACAGTTGACGTCTAGTGTGCCTAGGTGAGCGTGCTCTTCTGGAGTTTGTGGGCCACCGAAGCGACTCATGATGCCGCTATGAGCCTGAATGATGTCGTCATAGCCGATGAAGTTGGACTTCGGCCCTGGTAGCGGCCCGCCCAAGCAATCGAGGCGGCAGAACAGGACGTTGGGGTTGACGATACGCAGGCTCTCCTTGTCCAGTCCCAGCTCTTTTAACTGACGCTCTGGAGCATTGATGACCACTATATCCACCGAGCTAACCAAGCGGTTGAAGGCGCCTCGGCCTTCTGGGCTGAGAATATCAACCAGCGCGCTTTGTTTGCCCATGCCTGTCTGGAAGGTAAACAGTGTGCCAATCAGTGGGTCATATAGAGGCTGAACCGGATCGAGCTTGATGACCTCGGCACCGAAGCGAGCAAGGAACGCAGTTGAGTGCGGGCCAGCAATAACGTTGGTCAGGTCAAGGATACGTAGCCCATCCAACCAGCCCTTCCCAACTTCGGACTTGATCGTACTACCTGTTGGGTAGGTAGCCGGATATTCAGCGGCAACTTCTTTAAGCTCGACCAGTGCCTGTTCGAAAGATGTGTTCTTGCGAGGACGAGGCTTGACCATCTCGCCTGCGAACTCTTCAAGCCACACGATCGGCCCAGGCTGTTTCATCAGGCCATATTCAGGATCTTCAACCTCAACGATCAGACCAGCAGTATTGGTGTGTTCATGATTGACCCATTCTTGAGTGGTACGGTGAGGCGCCCCTGGAATTTTGTTCTCACCGAAAATCTGCCCCCACTCTTCCGAAGTTTTTGTGAGGAACGCTTTCTTCATCTTTGCCGAGATATGGTCTGCCCACTTCTTCGGCAGAGGGTATACGCCAATCGACGTCTCGCCATCCCACTCACTGATAGGTGCATGCAGATCGGAGACTTCCGGTAGACCATCCGCCACGAGCTCCTCGTAAATACCGAGAACCTTCAGCGCACGCTTGGCATGGTTCCGGTGCGACGGGCATACGCAGTAAAACATCCGTCCATCTGCACACAAATAGGTGCGGTAGAAGGGATCGAGATACTCCTGCAAATCCTCGTAGCTGAGGTTCATTGGGATGTTGTTGGCCTTGCGATGCTCGATTTCGAGCTCTCGCATCGTCTTATAACGCTCAGGCAGACCGTCGATAACGTAGGAGTTGTAGGAAAGACCTTCCATCAGCGCGGCAACCACCGGCACTTCGATCTCATCACCATGGCCGGTACGTTCACGAGCCTGAAGAGCGAGTGCAACTGCGCCAGCGGCCAGAGTGGTGGCGTATGCAGAACCCAGAGGAAGGGGAGAAAAGCTAGGATTCAGACCAAGCAACACTCGGTTGAACCCCATGTCGGTGAATGCGCCCGCAGTCGCGGCAACAACAGCCTCTGTAGCTTTCCACTCACGACGCAGTGTGTCGTTGCTGGCAAAGCCTGGAACGGAAAGTGTGATCAGCTCCGAGCGACTGGCGCGCAGCTTTTTAAAGTCAATGCCCAGGTTTTTCATAACACCCGGACGGAAGCTTTCCAGCACGATGTCAGCCTGAGCAATCAGATCATTCGCCTGCGCCAGACCGGCAGCGGTCTTAAGGTCGAGACGAATACAGCTTTTGTTGCGATTAAGCACAGCGTTCGCCGGATTATCCCACAGTGGGCCCGTAGGGGGGTCGATGTGCACCACTGTCGCACCGAGATCCGCCAAGATCATTGCAACGGCGGGGCCAGCGATCTGCTGACCGAAATCGACTACGCGAACGCCGGCAAGTGGCAATGGATTAGTCTGCTTCATTTCGTTTTATCCTTCTTAGAGGCAGTTTTAGATTAGGTCTAAAGACCTAGTTGTGGATTCATGGCAGTGGACGAAAAGCTATATCAGCAATTACTGAAATCTGATTTAACGACAAAAACTCTCGCCAACTTTTTTCGGTATTCCTCCACCGTGTGATATCGATATTAGAAATCTCACAACGGCCAATCCAGCAATATAAATTAGCCCTGAGGGTCAATTTTTGTTATGGCTCCTAGCTACCCCTTGAAACAAACCACAGCAAACTTCTCCGCCGCCGCCATCGACCCATAAAAAAAACAGGGGGTCAGGCTGACTTTTTTTTGCTTCACAAACTTATTCGCACACCCGAGAATTAATCACGACCCACCTGAGGTCGAAACAATTCATGCCGGCGGCCACGCCCAAATAATCTATGCGGCTATTGCGCAGAGACGGTGTCTTTTACTCCAACTGATAAATAAAACAGGAGCATTTATGGCTACCCCAGTAATTCTGCCTCGCCTGATGTCCATCGGCGAAAATGCTTGTGAAGAAATTACGACGGTTCTAGCGAGCCTTAATCTTCGCAAGCCCCTCGTAGTGACCGACAAGATGATGGTCAAGCTGGGCTATGCCGCCAGAATCGTAGAAGTGCTCTCCTCTGCCGGCATCCATGCTGACGTATTCGATGACACCGTTCCCGAGCCCACAGTTGCCTCGATCAGTGCAGGTGTGCGTTACGCTGAAGAAGGGGACTTCGACAGCATCATCGCACTGGGTGGTGGCAGTCCTATCGACAGTGCTAAGGCTATCGGAGTGCTTGCCAAGCACGGCGGCCAAATGCGTGATTACAAGTTCCCACGCATCGTAAACGAAGCTGGACTGCCACTGATTGCTGTCCCAACCACAGCGGGCACTGGCTCCGAGGTCACTCGATTCACAATCATCACGGATGAGTCGACCGACGAGAAAATGCTCTGCGTGGGATTGGCCTTTATGCCAGTTGCCGCCCTGATCGACTACACGCTGACGTTGAGTCTCCCTGGGCGCATCACGGCTGACACAGGCATTGACGCCCTCACGCATGCCATGGAGGCATACGTCAGCAAAAAGGCAAACGCCTACAGCGACACTCAAGCTCTAGCTGCAATGCGATTGATCGGGCCCAATCTTCGAACCGTGTATCGCACCGGAGCCGATAAGAAGGCTCGTGAAGCGATGATGCTTGGCTCAACGCTCGCCGGGATGGCCTTCTCAAACGCATCAGTCGCTCTAGTACATGGAATGAGCCGCCCTATCGGCGCTTTTTTCCACGTCCCCCACGGATTGTCCAACGCGATGCTGCTGCCAACTGTGACCGAGTTTTCGATCCCTGCAGCACCGGAGCGTTATGCCGAATGCGCTCGCGCAATAGGCTTGGCCACCGTCCAGGACAGCGATGCCACGGCCAATGAAAAACTGCTGCGCGAACTCAAAGCCATCAATGAGGATTTGAACGTCCCCAGCCCGGCACAGTTTGGAATCGATAAAGCGCAGTTCATGGACAAGATCGAAACCATGGCACAGCAAGCCTTGGCCTCAGGATCGCCGGGAAATAACCCTCGCGTCCCGACCACCGACCAAATGGCTGAACTCTATCGCACGCTTTGGTAGTTGAACGCTCTACCGCCAAACGTTGTTATCCAACATTACAATAATCAGGAAACATGAAATGGAAACTGTAGGACACCTCATTAATGGCGAGCGCCTGGACGTTGGACAGCGTTTTCAGGATGTATTTAACCCTGCGACTGGACAAGTAACCAAGCGCGTGGCTCTGGCCTCCAAGGTGACGGTTGAGCAGGCCATCTCGGCAGCGCAGGCAGCCTTCCCCGCCTGGCGCAACACCCCTCCTATCAAACGCGCTCGTGTCATGTTCCGCTTCAAGGAACTCCTGGAGCAGAATTCTGCGAAGATTTGCCAACTCATTGGCGAAGAACACGGCAAGATTTCCCACGACGCCATGGGTGAGTTGCAGCGTGGCATCGAAAACGTTGAGTACGCTTGCGGTGCTCCTGAGTTTTTGAAGGGAGAACACAGCAAAAACGTCGGCCCGGATATCGATTGCTGGAGCGAGTTCCAGCCGCTGGGTGTGGTGGCTGGCATCACCCCGTTCAACTTCCCAGTGATGGTGCCGCTCTGGATGTTCCCGATGGCAATTGTCTGCGGGAATTGCTTCATCCTCAAACCATCCGAACGCGATCCAAGCTCGACTTTGCTCATCGCCCAACTGCTGCAAGAAGCAGGTCTTCCAAACGGCGTCATGAACGTAGTCAACGGGGATAAAGAAGCTGTCGACACTTTGCTGTCCGACTCGCGGATTGAAGCAGTAAGTTTCGTAGGCTCTACGCCAATCGCCGAATACATCTACAAGCTCGCCACCGCCAATGGAAAACGTTGCCAAGCATTGGGCGGGGCGAAAAACCATGCGATCGTAATGCCCGATGCTGACATGGACAACGCAGTGAACCAGCTCTTGGGTGCAGCTTTCGGCTCATCAGGTGAACGCTGCATGGCACTGTCGGTTGCCGTTGCGGTAGGTGCAGGTACTGCACAAGCCCTTGTTGAAAAGATGCGCACCGCCATGGCTGCGCTTAAAGTCGGCGCCTATTCAGATGCGAGCAACGACTTCGGCCCCGTTATCACCCGCCAGCACAAGGATAAGGTTGTCGGGTACATCGACAGCGCGGAGGCCGACGGTGCCCGCATCATCGTAGATGGTCGAAATGCGGAAGTCGCGGGATACGAGAGCGGCTTCTTTGTGGGTGGCACCCTGATCGATGGCGTAAAACCGACGATGCAGAGCTACCAAGAGGAGATCTTCGGGCCGGTGCTTCAGGTGATTCAGGTCGACTCAATGCAGGAAGCCATGAATCTCATTGATAACCATGAATATGGCAACGGGACGTGTATTTTCACCCGCGACGGCGAGGCAGCGCGCTACTTCACCGACAACATCAAAGTAGGGATGGTAGGCGTCAACGTCCCATTGCCGGTACCAGTTGCATATCACAGTTTCGGCGGTTGGAAGCGCTCTCTGTTCGGCGACCTCCATGCTTATGGCCCGGATGGCGTGCGGTTCTATACCCGTCGCAAAATGATCACCCAGCGCTGGCCATCGGCAGGTGTTCGTGAAGGAGCCTCATTCTCAATGCCTACATTGAAATAACGGCCCCGATTGGGCATGGAAACCCTCAAGTTTTCATGCTCCGAGGCGTTCATTGCTATCGCCTCATATGATCATTTACATCTTTAGACGCTACATACTATTATTGAATGGGCGATGGCGGTAACCATCACCCGCTCAATAATGCTATATGAAGAGCGATCTATAAGTGAATAAGAAACGCCTTCCCCCGCTGAATTGGCTTCGCTCGTTCGAGGCCTCTGCACGCCACTTGAATTTCACCTTAGCTGCTGACGAACTAAACTTGACACAGGCCGCGATCAGCCAACAGATCAAAGGTTTGGAGTCACAACTTGGCATGACGCTTTTCAAGCGTCTAGCGCGCCGACTAGAATTGACCGAAGCGGGACGCGCTTATATGCCTGCGGTTCATGAAGCTATCGAACGTCTCGCTGCTGCCACCGATGAAATTTTTGGCGAAGGACGTGCAAAGGTCATTACCACCAGGGTGAACCTTGTTTTTTTTTACTACTTGGCTAGCTGCGAGACTAGAACGATTTACCAGCGTTTATCCTTCAGTTAACCTGCATTTCAGCAGCAATATCTGGCTGGAGGAGCAGGATAAAGAAGTCGATATTGATGTTCGATACGGCAAGGGAAATTGGCCGGGTTATAAGTCATACAGACTGACGTGGGATGACCTTATTCCAGTATGCAGCCCCAAGCTATTAATTGCCGACTCTAACGTAGACATCAATATAGAGAAAACACTAGAAGAACATGGACTACTCCATGTCATCGGATACGAAGAGGGATGGGGTTATTGGCTAAAGCAAACAGGAATTTCCTGCGTTCCACCTTCGAAAGGCATGCAATTTGACACGCTTATAACAGCGTTGGAAATGGCGGTTCTTGGACACGGTTTTGCATTAGGACGAACATCACTTGTAGCTACGATGCTAGCTGAAGGCAAACTCGTCGCTCCGTTCACTCAACGCGTACCCACCTCCGAAGCGTTCTACGCTGTCCTTCCAGAACATCAATATGCCAGCCCTCAATCCCAAGCATTTTTAGACTGGTTACTTGAGGAAGCCGCTCTTTCAAAAAAGGAATCCACTCAATTATTAGATGGCTAAGTGGATTCCTCCCCAGACCGGTCTTCTGCACCTTCGGTGAGGCGGGCCTCCTCCTTTAACCAAGCGACAAATTGCTGAGCCACATCGCTCAAACGATCGGATTTCCTCGTCAAAAGGTATATCTCTGGGCGGAACCGGATGCCGCCTGCTCGCCATGATTCAAATGGCTGCGCTCCGCTCACGCAGTTCTATGTTCAGGATGCGGTCGTTCTCGGAGTAGTCGACCGGGCAATCAATCACATGCACGCCCGGCGTCTTGATGCAGTGCTCCAACAGCGGAAGCAGGCCTTCGGCACTTTCCACGCGATGGCCATTGGCACCGTAAGCTTCGGCGTATTTGACAAAGTCCGGGTTGCCGTAATCCAGGCCGAAATCGGTGAAGCCCATATTCGCCTGCTTCCAACGGATCATGCCGTAGCCATCGTCACGCAGGATCACTACGGTGATATGCATACCCAGGCGTACTGCTGTCTCCAGTTCCTGGCTGTTCATCATGAAGCCGCCATCACCACACACCGAGATTACCGGGCGATCCGGGTGAACAAGGTGCGCTGCCATACCCGACGGTAAACCAGCCCTCATGGTCGCTAGCGCGTTGTCCAGCAGCACGGTGTTCGGCTTGTGCGCCTTGTAGTTGCGGGAACCAGATTTTGTAGATTCCGTTGTCCAGCGCGACGATGCCGTCGGACGGCAGTACACGGCGAACGTCAGCCACCAGGCGCTGGGGGTAGATTGGGAAACGGCTGTCATTGCCACCCTCGGCGATCTGTTTTTCGTTAGCTTCACGGATTTCCAGCAATCGGCCGAAATCCCAATGCGCGGTGTAGTTCAGCGCTTCGCCGATCTGCCTCCTGCTCACCTAGAATGTCTTGGCGAAAGGACGGCGCAGCATCAGCGAGTTTGCGCCACTGATGTGGCTGATGAGGCCCCGCAACACTTGGTTCGATAGCCGCAAGAACAATGCTCAAGCCGGGCTGATACCGAGACGACGCGGTAATTGAGGAGCATGTCACCCAGGCCTGCAGCGCCCAGCCCGACTTAGTCCCCACGCGATAGCGCATTGCGCCCCCAGACCGTATGGAATCAAAAACTTAGAGTTTTGACATAACGATCGCTTATCCATGAGCCCTGAATAACATTGTTTGTAGGCGGCGCGTCGCGTGGGCAATATTGTTTTGTACGACGCGACAGGCCACCAGAGGCTTACTACTCAACGTCTCTAGCGTTACACATCATGTGCATCAACGACCGTAGACCCATCGAAGCCGTAACAGCCGAAATTAATTGAGAGGATAGATCATGTCTGCAAACAGGTTTTATAAAAAAGATCAGGATAAACCCTTTGTTGAAGATCCGAGCAAGTCGCACACTCTGCCGGCACGCTATTTCTACGATCAAGACATATTTGAACAGGAAAAATCAGCAATTTTCTACAAGAACTGGGTCTATGTCTGTCATAGAAGCCGCGTGGCTAAGCCGGGCGACTATGTCACCGAGTTAGTCCATGATCAGAACGTGATCATAGTAAAGGGCAGGGATGAGAAAATTCGGGCATTCCACAATGTGTGTCAACACCGCGGACACGAATTGCTCAAAGGATGTGGCAAGGCGCAAATGATTGTCTGCCCCTACCATGCCTGGACGTATGACCTCGATGGTACCCTGCGCGCCGCACGGGAAACGGGATCCATTAAAGACTTCGACAAAAGCGAGTTCTCGCTGAAAGAAGTTGCGCTGGAAGAATTCTGTGGCATGGTCTTTGTAAACTTGGATGGCCAAGCAGTACCCTTGCGTGAACAGGCTCCAGAGTTGGAAAAGGAAATCCGCAGCTACGTGCCGAACGCCGACGATCTTGTGTATGCCGACTGCCAAGAATTCCAGCCGCAGGCGAACTGGAAGATTTTGGTCGAGAATTTCCAAGAGTGCTACCACTGCGCTGTCGCGCACAAAGACTTTTCGGTACTGGTCGATTTCGGCGACGAAGCCTACAACCCCTATTCCAACGGAATATTTACCAGTCACTGTTCCACTCGGACAACTCGTGACAGCGCGGCCTATCAGGTGAGCGGAAACGACATTGACGGTTACGGTGGGTGGTTCCTGTGGCCCAATCTCACGATCTGGGTTTATCCGGGCGAAGAACAACTCTCGGTTATGCGTGTCGATCCGCTCACTCCAACGACATCCTATGAGCGCCACGACTGGTTTACGAAAGACGGAACCGTCAGCGAGGAGTTGGAAGGCACTATCAAATTCCAGCGCGATACGCTGCAGTACGCGGAAGATATCCCTATTTGCGAGAACGTACAGAGAGGACTGAAATCCATTGGATACAATCAAGGGCGCTTCGTCGTTGGAGGTGATCGTGTCCAGGTGACCGAAGCGCCGGTACACCACTTCCAGAGCCTGGTGGTCAATGCTCTTGGACTCAAAATTGGAGTCGAATAATTAGGCCGATACAGCGGGCGTGGATATGTAATGTGTTTTTGTTCATTTGCTCGCTGTATGCGCAATCCTGTACCGACCCAGACCAGCAGTAATTAACAAGAATTCTTCTCCTCTACTGGTAGCAGAGGGAGAGCTGACCGTTTGACTTGAATGCTCCTGCTGTTGGAACTGCCCCTTACGAATAGCATTATTTGCTTGAGAATCTGGCTGCATATTCCCAAGGGGGCATTTCATCTTGCTTTATAACTCTGAGGAATACGTGCTCATCGGAGCTGTAGTGATTCAACCCGGAAGGGGGTGCCAGAGCAGGCGAACTGACTAACGAGTGCAGGGCTTTAGGCACTTTTATAGTTACAATGACGTCTATGGACAGTATCGAATGAGCGCAGTATCCACACGAAAGTTGATTACAGCGCACTCGGTCGCGCTCCTAGTTCCCGTCATGTGGGGCGTATACTGGATACCGGCCCGCTATGTGGAAGCATCCATTGGTGCTGGTGTCTGGGGCACCGTGTACGTGGTGATTGTAGCCTGCATGGTTCTGGCGCCCGCCGCTTGGCGCTACCGGACATCCCTTTACTCATCCAACCGTTACGCGCTCCTATCTACCGGTCTCGGCGGGGCGTCGTTCACGCTGTATTCAGCCGGCCTGTTGTATGGAAATGTCGCGGTGGTGGTGGTTCTGTACTACTTGACGCCGGTCTGGAGCATTCTGATCGCACGTTTATGGTTCAAACAGGAGACCTCCCTGGCACGTTACGCGGCGATCGCCATCGGTATGGTCGGAATATTATTGGTTCTACAGGGTGGCAACACCGGCATCCCGTTGCCGCGCGAAATCGGCGACTGGCTTGGTCTCGCTGGTGGCATTCTGTGGTCGATCGCAAGCACCGGCATGTACACGCACTCACGTCTCGACTCTTATAGCAGCAACTTCATCTTCAGCGTCGGCGCGCTTTTGTCTGCCGTACTTTTGGCTTGTGTGATGGAGGGCCCGAGCTTGGAGGCCAGGCCTTCAATCGACTACGGCACCGGTATTCTAGCTATCATCATCATTGGAATCGGGTGGTGGGCGGTCGCGCTCACCGGGTTCCTGTGGGCTGCGCGCTTCTTGGAGCCCACACGGCTCGGGATTTATATGATGATAGAGGTGGCCGTTGGTGCCGTTTCCGCAGCGTTGTTTGCAGACGAACCCTATGGTGTCCTGATGCAAGCAGGAACCTTCTTGGTCGTTGTAGCCGGCCTGATGGCGGTCGTCTCGCCGTCGACCCCGCAGTTGGCGGATGATCGCGGGTGTTGAAAAAACCATTGAGGGACATCGTTTGGCTGCCTAATTTCGTGCGTCAGTACGTGAAACCGTTCACGCAGGCTCTTCGGGAAACAATGGCCACTGCCGCAGCAGGTATTTTAGACGACCAAGGCTTGTGTACGTGAGTGGCTCTTGAGGGGCATGGAATGGTGTACCTGCATGGCCTCGGCAATTTCGCCGCACGAAGGGCAATGGAAGCTTCCGACCTTGGGTGTAGGCAGGAAGGATACTTTGTCGTTCTGCCAAGAACTGTGCGTGAGATCTGCCGCCACCATCACAATGCTCGCCCTTCAAGGTCAAGGTCGTCGCGGCCCGCCTCAAGCGCGAGACACGGATTGCACTGCAGCAATTTAGCTGAAGGCCGCGAACATCGCGACAAATAACTTCTCGCCGGCGCTGTGCTCCTGGCGCTTCACCACATTCAACCGTCCTGCGAAGCTCAGTAGTGGTCGCAGAACCAACTGTAGTGATAACCCTCTAGGTACGCCATTTAGTACTTCTGCGAAAGCAGCGCCAGAGTCAGAGCAGGCCGGCATAGCTCGGCGTGGCTCATGGCTCAGCGGGACAGTTGATAACCCGCAATCGAACCTGAGGGATAGCACCTCGGGAATCTTGCGCATTGATAAACGCTCCACTACGGCCTCACTGCTCCTAAAACATCACTGAACGAAACCCTGCGTCGCTCATGCCGAGTTATCGGGAAGGCTGTCGACTCAGTGCTCGGATGGCTCTGGAGAGTATCCGGATCAGCCTGGGATCGCGTCTTGATGCTCGAGGAATGGATATCCGAGTGTGCACGGAATACGCACTCAAGATTACGGGCTGAAATGGCTCCGACCGTCTGCGCGCGTCCGTCTATGTCAAAGTCGAGCTTCGTCTCTCCGCCACAGCTTGATGTCCTCCGGACAGTCGGTCGCGATAGCTTAATCGGGGTCGCCCGAGATCACAGCTCCAAAATCAGATTTTCGGACTTTGCACGGGAACAGCACAGGGCAATTAGCTCTCCGGAGTTTCGTTCCGCCTGCGTCAGCACACTGTCCCGATGGTCTGGCTTGCCGCTCAGCACCGGGGTCAGACAAGACCCGCAATACCCCTCTTCACACAGCGTTCGTACCGTCATCCCATTGGCGGCCAGTACCTGCAATATCGATTTACCTGGGGGCACGGCAAACGACTCCCCGCTGCTACTGATCGTCACCGTAAATTCCGAGTCGCCCTCACGACACCGTATCGCACTTGGATCCGCCCCGAACAGCTCGTAATGCACCGTTTCCGAAGGCCAGCCTCGTGTGGCGCTCTTGACGGCCTCCACAAGCCCTAGTGGGCCGCATACGTACACGTGGCAATCTTCTTCGCGATCTTTCATTAGACTGGACACATCTAAGCGCTTATCTTTTGTTGCTTTGTCATGAATAAACGTTACATTATCGCACAGGGTTGAAGTTACTATTGCGTTATAATGTGCAGTCTCCTCGACTGAGCGCGCGCAATAATATAAATGATACTTGGATCCGATTTGTTGCAGGCGTCTCGCCATCGACAGGATAGGGGTAATACCGATGCCACCGGCAATAAGAATAACTTTACCCGCCGATTCGTCGAGTCTGAAATTGTTGGCAGGGCCTTCTACTTCTATAGTATCCCCAATCTTCCAGTTTTCATGTATCCATTGCGACCCGCCTCGTCCTTCCTGCTCCCTGAGAACCGAAATTAAGTAATGATCCGATGAGCCGGGGGTATTCGCCAAGGAGTATTGCCGCATTATTGTGCCGTTCACGCGCACGATAATATGCGCCCCCGCCGAGAACACCGGCAGCGGGATATCTGCCAATGCATTTACGAGCGAAAAGCTTCGAATTGACGCCGTTTCGTCAGATACATCCGAGATCTTTAAATACATGATAATCAGCTCCTCAGTCGCTGCGGACGCACCCCTCGGTATCGCGATGAATTCTCATCCAGCGCTGTTCGATTCTGCGCCGCTGCGCACTATTTCTCCTGCTCGCGCTAATCAGCGCTCGAGAGGTTTCGGTTGATTTGAACACCTCTTTCGGACAATATAATTTAATACTTCCAGCCTGACCAACAGCCATTACTTAGGCAATTGGATAAATAAAACTTATGAAGAATTATCGACAAAAGCTTCCTCCGCTGGATCCGTTGATCGCGTTCGAAGCGTCGGCTCGGAACCTAAGTTTCACGAAGGCTGGGCTTGAGCTGCATCTCACTCAAGCCGCAATCAGTCAGCAGATTCGATCCCTCGAGAACTACTTGGGGGTGCAGCTATTCATCAGAGACAATCGTTCGGTGAGCCTTACCCCACAAGGGCGCAACTTCCAGCATGTGGTCGCGACAACGCTCGCAAACCTCGCCAGCGCGACCACCGATCTGCGGGCGAAGGGAGATGGAAGCATCCTGACAATAGGATGCGACCAAGCAATCGGCAATATGCTTCTAATGCCGAAGCTCCCCGAATTAACCGCCGCCTTCCCGCAAATCACACCGCGCTTGATGATTTCGGACGTCGAGAAGATCTGTTTGACGACCGATGTCGATGCGGCGATCATTTTTGGCGACGGCATGTGGCACGGATTCCATGCGGAGAAACTCTTTCCTGAGCGTATCTTTCCGGTTTGCAGTCCGAAATATTTTAAGAACAGTCCCGAACTTCTAAAGGCCAGCGATCTCTCACAACACAAGCTCATCGAACTCGAGGATGAGCACTGGAACTGGATGAGCTGGCGGCAGTGGCTCGACCGGAATGGCGTCAACAAGGCCATTGTCACAAAGGGGCTAACCGTCAACAGTTATCCGCTAGTGATCGAAGCCGCAGCACAGGGGCACGGCATTGCATTGGGTTGGGATCATCTCGTGAATCGAGAGATAGCGAACGGGACGCTGATTAACCCACTTCCAGACTCGACGATCGAATCAGAACTTGGCTACTATGTCCTGTGGGCAGCGGGTACTCATAGCCATCTTAACATACGCGCGTTTATTGACTGGTGCCTCCACTCACTTATTCGAAATTGACGATTGTCGAGGACTGCCGCGGCTGCACGGCATGTCGCGTCATTGTGCGAATCACTGGTTGCGGTAGGGATGGCAGTTAGCTGCCCCAGCCCCCGCACATACATGGATGCCCCCGGGTTGCCAAGCTTTCAATCAGTGACGGCTCAATGGTAGAGATTGCACTCATACATCCGGACTTTCGGTGCGGCGTTGCCGCTGTCCCTGATGGAATCCGCTGGCCGAGTTCTCAATAGATCCGTGTGCTCAGGGCACGCTGTGCGGGTCAGATTTTCTTGGCCACGGTCTTACCAGTTTTGCCATCAATTCATGATCACCTGAGCAATCAATAGAGCTGGTCTGCTGCAGGGTTAAGTTGACCTCTTCAAGCCGCTTCGATTACGCGACGACGGTCGTGTAATCGAAGCGGAACTCACGGTCACCGGCCAACAAGGCCCAGATAATTCGGGCGTTTTTATTAGCCAGTGCAACGGCTGCCACATTGGCATTACGCCGCTTAAGTAGCCGGCCAAGCCAGCTGTCAGAGATCTCTTTTCGCTGTGCTGCGTAGATCATCGACCGTGCCCCCTGGATCAGTAGCGTCCGTAAATAGGAGTCTCCCCGCTTACTCATCCCCAACAGCACCGTCTTACCGCCAGTGGAGTTCTGCTTCGGCACCAGCCCAAGCCAAGCACTCACCTGTCGGCCATTCTTGAAACTCTTGGCATCGCCAAGAGAGGCTACCATTGCACTGGCCGTGATTGGCCCGATGCCTGGCATCTTGGCCAGCTTGCGGCTGTTTTCGTTCGCGCGATGCCAGGTGATAATTTGATTCTCGATCTCATGAACCTGATGATCGAACCCCTTCAATTGTTCCAGTAGACGCTGCACAAGCAGACGAAACGAGCCCGGCAACTCGTTGCGCTCATCCTCAATAAACTCCGGCACGCGCTTGGCGACATGTGCAATGCCCTGCGGGATTACAAGACCAAATTCGGCTAGCAGCCCACGGATCTGATTAGCTTGCGCTGTCCGTGCCTTCACGAATCCTTGACGAACCCGATGCAGCGACAGCACGGCTTGTTGCTCAATGTCCTTGATCGGCACAAAACGCATGTTTGGCCGACCCACCGCTTCGCAGATAACCTCAGCGTCAGCTACATCGTTTTTGTTCGTTTTCACGTATGGCTTTACGAATTGCGGGGCCATCAGCCTCACATCGTGACCCAAGCTGCGCAGCTTGCGAGCCCAATGGTGGGCGCTTCCACAGGCCTCCATACCAATCAGACACTGCGGCATGATGGCAAAAAAGGTAGCGACCTGGTCGCGCTTGAGTTGCTTCCTCAGAACGGGCTTGCCATGTTCATTAACACCGTGCACCTGAAATACATTTTTCGCCAAGTCGATACCAACGGTCATAATTTTCATACCGGACGCTCCTCTTGGATTGTGGTTTCTGAGCCCTTCCACTATGGCACGTTGAGACCTTTGGCTTGTGGATGGGGCGTCCATACCAATAGATCCGTACGTGAGGCGAGGCGCTCTGCTGAGTAGGGATGAGCGGTGCAGGGCCGTGATATATAGAGATCGGCAAGTCGTCCATATCGCGACCATTGGAGCCAGTCCTGTTGGCGCTGATTGAAAACTGACCCTGGGTCAGTTTTCGGTCAGCGGCAACAGATCCTGTCATTCGAATGAAATACAACCTCGTCTAAGATCCAGATACGAGGCTGCCTACGCACGCCTCCTGCTTGACGCGAAAGTGTTGAGTTCTAAGTGAATGTCGCGCCATTGATTTCCAGCATCGGCCTTTGAGGTTTACTCCGGGCCGATTTTCAAGAATCGCTATCTACGCGCGTAGATAGCATTAGAAAAAGAGATCACACGGGTATCGACATTGACGCAGCCCCAAAATGGTCCTGTGTGGGCCGTCCTTGTATCAGGAGTTTTTTGATGTCGACAGTTGGAAGTGCTGCTCAACCCGATGCGCCTTTCGCATGGGGCCCAGCGGATGAAAGCTTGATAACCCCGCAAGGACGCCGGGAGCTGTATCGCGCCACCCTCGCCTGTTGGCTTGGCACGGCAATGGAGTATGCGGACTTCGCCCTTTATGGCCTGGCGGCGGGCCTTATCTTCGGCGATGTGTTTTTCCCCAATGTGTCACCTGCCATGGCGTTGCTCTCCACCTTCGCGACCTGGTCGGTGGGGTTTGTGGCGCGGCCGATTGGCGCTCTGTTCTTCGGGTGGCTGGGTGATCGCAAGGGCCGCAAGGTGGTCATGGTCTCGACCGTCGTGTTGATGGGCGCTTCCACCACGTTGATCGGCTTGATCCCCAGCTATGCATCGATCGGTATCTGGGCGCCGGCATGCCTGGTGCTGCTGCGCTTTACCCAGGGTTTCGGTGCAGGCGCCGAATTGGCCGCAGGTACGGTGATGCTGGGCGAGTTCGCGCCCGCCAAACAACGGGGCCTGGTGTCTTCGGTGATTGCCCTGGGCTCCAACAGTGGAACCTTGCTGGCTTCACTGGTGTGGCTTGCCGTGGTGCAAATGGATCAACAGCAATTGCAGGAGTGGGGATGGCGCATTCCGTTTCTGTGCAGTTCACTGATTGCACTTGCGGCGCTGTGGCTGCGTCGCAACCTGCGGGAAACGCCGGTGTTTGAGCTTCGAAAGGCACAATTGCAAGCGCAGCGCGATAACGCTCTCACTGCCCCTGTACAGCGAGTTGGTTTCTGGAAAGGCAGCCGGGCATTTATGACCATGGTCGGTTTGCGCATTGGCGAGAACGGCCCTTCTTACCTGGCCCAGGGTTTTATCGTTGGCTACGTGGTGAAGGTGCTTGCGGTGGATAAATCTGTCGCAACCCAGTCCGTGTTGATCGCGTCGATCCTCGGCTTTTTGATCATCCCCTTGGCGGGCTGGCTGTCTGACCGGTTTGGTCGACGCATCGTGTACCGCTATTTCTGTCTGCTGCTGATGCTCTACGCCTTCCCGGCGTTCATGCTGCTGGATTCCCGCGACCCGGCCATTGTCATGACCACCATCGTGGTCGGCATGGGCCTCGCTTCCCTCGGTATCTTCGGCGTACAGGCGGCCTGGAGCGTTGAGATATTCGGCGTGAAAAACCGCTACACCAAACTGGCCCTGGCCAAGGAGCTGGGCTCGATCCTCTCCGGCGGTACCGCGCCTCTGGTGGCTGCCGCGCTGCTGACCTGGACCGGCCACTGGTGGGCGATTGCCGGGTACTTTGTCGCCATGGCCGGGATTGGTTTCGTGACGACCTTTGTCGCTCCGGAAACCCGTGGGCGCGACCTCAACGCGCTGGAAGATGCCATCTAGTTTCATCCCCCTGAAAAACCACTGACGCCTCGCAGAAAGGCGCAAACCCGCACGACTGTTTAACCACAGAACCGGCGAAGCCATGCCTGTAAATGGGCAAAACCATAGGAGCATTTACATGAAACGGTCCACCCTCGCACTGGCAGTCACCACCACGATCCTTGCGCAACAAGCACTGGCTGCTGGCTTTATTGATGACAGCACGGCATCGATCAGCGCACGCACTTTCTACCTTCGCAGTGATAACCCGAATACCGCGGGCGTTGACCAAAACGAACTGACGCAAGGTTTCAAACTGGACTACCTCTCAGGGTTCACCCAAGGCCCGGTCGGTTTCGGCCTCGATGTTCAAGCCATGCAGGCGTTCAACCTGTCCGGTGGTACCCAACACCCGAGTGCCAGCACCTCGAACTCACTCGCACCGGTCGATTCGGACGGCACGCCGGTGGACAGCTGGAGCCGCCTCGGGGCCAACGCCAAGCTTCGCGTGTCCAAGACCGAGTTCCATGCCGGCAGCGCGCTGCAGCCTAACCTGCCCATCCTGGTGGCCAACGATGGCCGGTTGCTGCCGCAAACCTTTGAAGGCCTGACGGTAACTTCCAAAGACATCGATAACCTGACGATCAATGCCGGGCAACTCAACCGCTCCACGGGGCGTGCGTCGTCCAACTCCACTGGGTTGGCCATTGCCGGTGGCACCCAGGACAGCAACCAATTCACCTATGCCGGCGCCGACTGGAAAATTACCCCCACCACAACCCTGCAATACTACCGTGCCGACTTGAAGGACTATTACACCCAGGATTTCTTTGGACTGTTGAACACCACGCCGCTGGGTGAAAACTCCCGCTTCAAAACCGATCTGCGCTACTTCAACAGCAAATCCCAGGGTAAAAACGGCACCACCGGCTACCTCTTCAACAACAACGGCGGATATGCCAGCGAGCCGGGCAAAGTTGATAACACCACTTGGAGTGCTGCATTCACCTACTACCTGGGAGGCAACGCGTTCATGCTCGGCCGCCAGCAGGTTTCCGACTCGGGCGGCACCGTGTACTTGAACCAGGGCAACGTAGTGGGCGGTGCCGGCAACAGCGAAGGCAACGGCGGCGCCAGCGTCTACCTGATTACCGACGTGATGGATAACTCGTTTATCCGTGCCGGCGAAAACACTAACTTTGCCCAGTACTCCTATGACTTTGCAGCCCTGGGTGTACCGGGCCTCTCGGCATCGGCGCTATACCTGCATGGCGACAACATCCGCTCAGTCGACGGCGCGAGCCGCTACTCGGAATGGGAACGTGACATGCGCATCGACTACGTGGTGCAGAGCGGTCCGTTGAAAGGGTTTGGTACCTCGTTACGCGAAGGCAGTTTCCGCAGCGGCATTCCCAACGTGGGTGCGGTGGATCAGGCGCGTGTGATCTTCAGCTACACCTACGCGATCTTCTGATCCTGAAGGGGCTCCAGGTGACTAAAAGGGAACAGTACACAGGTCATCAAACTGAAATAAACGAGCAGTGATAATGCGGTCCATCTCAGCCCCTTCTCTTGCCGTAAACATCTACGCGAGTAGACCCGTTATCGGGTACCACCCGAATGTCCATCGACTCACAGGAAATGGCAGGTCCCTTTGACAAAACAGTATCCCACCAGGGCCACACGCGATGATGTGGCTCGCGAAGCAGGAACCTCGGTCGCAGTCGTCAGTTATGTGATCAACGACGGCCCCAGGCCCGTCGCCAAGGCGACGCGCCAGCGTGTACTGGATGCCATAAAACACACCGGTTACCGGCCCAATGGCGTCGCCCAGGCACTGGCCTCGGGCAAAACCCGTACGTATGGGCTGGTGGTGCCGAATATCTCGAATACCTTCATCGCCTCCTTCGCCCATGCGCTGCAACAGGAGGCACTGGACAACGGCCTGGTCATCTTGCTGGGCGACTCCGGTGACTGCCGCAAGCGTGAGCTGAACCTGATCAACAACCTCCTGAGCCAGCGGGTCGATGGCCTATTCTACACCAGCGTCGACCGCCACCCGCATATCGAGCTGATCCAGGCCAGCGGCACGCCCTTTGTGATGCTCGACCGTGTCGACCCCAGCCTGGCCGTCAATATGCTGCGGGTCGATGAGCGCGGCGCGGCCCATCAAGTCACCGCGCATTTGCTGAGCCATGGTTATCGCGAGGTCGGCATCATTTGTGGCCCGCTGGAAATGCTCAACGCCCAAGACCGCTTGAACGGCTGGCGTGATGCACTGGCGGACTACGGGATTGAGGAACGCGCCAAATGGATATTGCCCGCCAGCTACACGCGACAAGGCGGGTATGACGCGACGCAGCGCATGTTGGCCGACGGCCCCCCAGCCCGCGCGCTGTTTTGCTCCAACGAAGCACAAGCCATCGGCTGCATTCGGGCCCTGTCGGAACACGGCATAAAAGTCCCCGAACAAGTGGCGCTGGTGTGTTTCAACGGTACCGAGGAGTCGGCGTTTTATGCGCCGTCACTGACCACCGTGTGCCAGCCCGTCAGAGACATGGCCAAAGCCGCCATTTCAATGCTGCTGGCCTGGAATGGCGAGGTGAAGCTGCAAGAGTTTTCGCACCGCTTGGTCATTGGCGAGTCCTGCGGATGCGGCGCTGTGCAAACACCGCGAGTCTAAAAAAAGAAGGTGAAATGAAACGTTTAATTATTGATTGCGATCCCGGAAACGGGATTGCAGGCGCCAATGTTGACGACGGTCTGGCATTGGCGCTCGCACTGGTTGCACCTGAATTGTCGCTTGAATTGGTCACCACTGTTGCAGGCAACACGCCCAGCGCAGTGGGTTACAACGTCGCCAGAGACCTGATGGCCCGAACCGGCCGCTCGCTTCCCGTCGTCAGGGGCAGCACCCAGGCCCTACAGGAACCCGGCGGCCCCTGGCGCGATGCGCTGGACAACACCGTGCACAAGCGCCAACTCGCTCATTTATGGGATGGCGTTCGCACGCCCCTTGATTTCGAGGCCCCGGCCCAAGAAGCGGCTGACGCCATCGGCCAGTTGATTTGCACGAACCCCGGGGAAATCACCCTGGTAGCGATCGGCCCGCAGACCAACGTCGCGCTGGCGATTGAACGCTACCCGGAAATGATCAAGGCGGTCAGGCAAATCGTGATCATGGGCGGTGTATTTGCGCTGGATGATTTTATCAAGGACACCAACTTCGGCTTCGATCCGGAAGCGGCAGACCGTGTACTCAATTGCGGCGCGAATATCACTTTGGTGCCCCTGGATGTCACCACGCAAACCTTGATGACGCACCAGGACCTGGACCGTATCCAGCAACTCGATACGCCCCTCGCCGATTTTATCTGTGAGACGTTCAGGCCCTGGATCGATTATTCAATGGCCACCCGCAGCCTGGCCGGTTGCTGGATTCATGACGCCCTGGTGATTGCCTGGTTGCTGGACCCGCGTGTCGCCACCGCCACGCAGTACTACACCGAGGTAGAACTGCGCGTCGGCCGTACGCGAGGCAAAACCTGGCGCTACAAGCAGCCCCTGCGGCTGAATGTTGCAATCACGCCGCCCACCAGTGGCCTGGTGGACGTATTGCAAAGCGTCGACAACCGATTATTGCTCGAAATCATAGAAAAGTATTTATCGACTAATCCTGGCTCAGCCTCAAAGAACCATCAATGATATCGGAGCCATGACTCAGTTCGATTTTGGTGTGCGCAGACTAGTGCGCAGCACACTTCTGTTATCGCAGTCCAACGAGAGGGGATTTAATCTCTCAGTGATCTATGGGAGATTAGTAAGGAAATAGGACGGGCCGCTTTGACCAATTGAGGTCTTACGTCGCCATCACAAGGATTTTGGCGAGGCCAATCTCGTCAAAAGTACGTTCATTCACTCAAACGGGTGTAGAACGTCACCTATAGCAATTCCCATGAGTCGTTTCTCGTCCGAGTGACAGATTTTTTTCGCGGACGTGTTTAGAGAGTGTCACCTTCTGGTACCTGAGACAGACTTTCCAAAGAAATTGTTGGTCGGGTGATCTCAGGACTATCAAGGGCTCCAGCGTGTAGGTCGCGACAGACTTTATTCTTCAACATCAAGGATGATCTAGATTAACCGCATGATCAATACGAATACGATACGGTCTACTTCACCAATAAGTAATTGGCTGACCTCAGGGGCCTGCTCAGAGAAACCATTCACCAAGGTAGCGCGTAGCGATGCGTCTCGCACCAATAGCGAACCCGAGGTAATGGACAGCACACTGACGAGCACAAGCGTGGTTGTCAAAAAGGCTTCAGCGAAAGTATCTCGAGCGAAGATAAAAAGTATCAGAGATGCAAACAGCCAGAGCCCGCAAAATACAAGAATTAAAATCATTTCACGACACTCACCGCTGAAGTATTCACCAGCAGATTCCGACAAAGAGATCACCATGCGCTACTCCAAAAAATCAGAACCAATAAAAAATGCTTCTCATATAGAACTCCCCCTACAACCAAGCTATATGAGACACTGTAATTTTGACTTTAGCGGAACCAACCGCGAACAAAAAGCCTGCAATTAGGTGCTATACGATGCAAAATTGACATGTTTCCAAATCACTAAAAAATAGTGTTATCAAACTATAAACCACTACAATTAATTGTTGGGCATCCGCAGTGCACCGTCGAGACGAATAACTTCCCCGTTGAGCATGCTGTTCTCTATGATCTGTCGCACCAGTGCAGCGTACTCGCGCGGCCTGCCCAACCGCGGCGGAAACGGTACGCCAACGCTGAGAGAATCACGGATCTCAACGCTCAGCCCAGCCATCATCGGTGTTTCGAACACGCCAGGGGCGATGGTCATCACACGGATACCGCAGCGGGCAAGTTCGCGAGCAGCGGGTAAGGTAAGGCTGGCGACCGCACCTTTGGACGCCGCGTACGCGGCTTGACCTATCTTCCCATCGAAGGCTGCTATCGAAGCAGTATTGATGATCACTCCACGCTCGCCATCCTTATTAGGAAGGCCCTTGGCCATTACCTCCGCAGCCAAACGCAGCAGATTGAAAGTGCCGATCAGGTTGATACCGATCACTCGGCTGAAGCTTTCCAGCCCATGAGGGCCGTTCTTTCCAAGAATTTCTTGACCGGCAACAACGCCCGCACAGTTGACCACTCCATGGAGCGCACCAAATGTCTGATGAGTCGCCTGAATGGCGGATTTAACGTCCTCTTCCAAGCTGATATTGGCGATCGAGAAAGCCGCGCCCAGCTTGTGAGCCTGAGCCTCGACCGCTTCGGCGTTAATATCCACGAGCATGACCTTGGCCCCGGCATCGACCAGCATTTTGCCGGTAGCCGCTCCAAGCCCTGAGGCGCCCCCGCTAACTACAAAAACCTTGTTTTCAATTTGCATGGTGTATTCCTTGACTTCCGACCGGCGAACGCCTGCTGCATAGCGCTATCGTGATTGCACCGTGAAAATTACCAACGCCGACCACGTCGTCTTATCATGGAGCCTACGGAGCTGATGGTTGGAAAAGAGCGCGGATGAGTTACTCTAACATCGGCGTCAAATGCTTTTTCACACTTAAAACGCACTGTTTCAAGAGTACCAATACGGCGCCTTCAGGTAATGCTCATAGTTTTCTTCATCGTGCGCGAAGAAGATTTCCGCACCGTACTTTTCGGCAATTTCCTTGATCCGCAACATTGACTTATAGCCTTTGACCGGATCGACGTGGGACGCCGGCATCAACATCGCGTCCAGGCCCTTCTGTGAGTACACCGCATCTGCCGGGAACAGCATTGGTCGGCGCCCAGCCAATTCGACCATCAGGCTGTAATGGCCCAAGGTATGCCCTGGGGTTTCGAACAGATGAATGCCCTTGGCAAGCTCCTGGTCGCCACTGAGCGTTTCGAAGCGCGGGGTATAGATTTCAATTTCAGGATCGGCAGCCTCGACACCTTCAAAGCTGCGGTCCGAATAAGACAGCGTCTCAAAGGGTTCAGGCTTTGACGCCGCTTCAAGTTCGCACTTGTGGCAAAGCGTGGTCGCGTGGTGACAGTGCTTGTTGCCGCCGCAATGGTCGAAGTGATAGTGCGAATTGATCACGTAGTTGATGTCGCGAGGACGCAGACCCAGCAGATCAAGCTGGGCTGGAATGGTTTGCTGGATAGTTTGAGCAGCGCCACTGGGAGAAATCGCTGTTTCGAAGTGGTGCAAGTCAAATCCGGTATCGAACAGAAATTTACCGTCGGCGTGGTCGATCATTACGCCATACGCTGGCATGGATATGAGCTTCTCGGAAGGAAGGTTCCAAAAGACCTGATACTCCTTGGCATGCATCAGACCACCGTCCAGCAGCGCGACCTTGGTTTTTTTCACGTTTAAAGACTCCTTTACCGCTCTTGAACTCCTGTCAGTCGAGGCGCTGATTCAGCGCCGGACCGGCAGCCGGACTCATCGATACTGAGCATTCAATGGCCAAGCCTGGCGACCAAGTCGATCGCTTCTTCAGCAAGTTGGTCCATCAAGGTGCGTGGCAGGCCTTCGTCCTGGCACATCCGCTGAAACAGGCGGGTGTCCTTTTCGGTCATCGCCACTGCGTGCCGTGCGAACGCGGGATCAGGCATTAGGCGATCAATCAGAATGCCGAGGTTGAAGCTTCCGGCACTGCCGGAGCGCAGGACCTGCTTGACCCCGTCTGGGTCAAGCCCCAAGGCGTCGCCCAGTTCAATTGCCAAGTGCGCCATGCGCAAATTGGCGAAACCCAGAACATTGTTTAGGACCTTCATCCGTTGCCCGCTACCGATGCCACCCAGGTGCAGGATGGACGCCCCGTAGGCCTGCATGAGCGGCAACGCCTTCTGGAATGCCGCCGCCTTGCCGCCGACCATGATCGACAGCGTCCCGGAGGTCGCGCCGCTACGGGCCCCGCTGACAGGTGCATCGAGCACGTCGACGCTTCCTACTTTGGCGGCCGCGGCGATTTTCAGTGTGGCTGCCACGGAGATGGTGCTGTGGATGACCAATACACTGCCTTGCTCCATGCCTTCCAGCAGACCGTTAGGACCCAGCACGACAGCGAGGACATCGTCATCACCAAACACGCACACGCCAACGACATCGCTGTTGCGACCGACTTCGGCCGGGCTTCGCGCGGCGTTGAATCGGGTGCCCCTGAACGCCTCAAGGCTGGCCTCACGACGGGCCCAAAGTGTGGTAGCAAACTCGGCATCGACGATACGCCGGGCAATGGCGCCGCCCATGTCACCCAGACCGATAAACCCTGCTCGGATCATGATTCCCTCACATTCAATGAGACGTTCGGCACGCCGCCATCAGGCGGGCCGCATTCTTGTTGTTGGTTCAACGCAAGCGGCCAACGCTTGCATTGCGCGGTGGGTCATCGCTGTTGCCTTCTTCGGATTCACCGCTGAAGGGTGAACCAACAGGGGCGGACGAGTCGACGGAATCGATACTTGAGCTCTGGCGCAGATTGATCGCTTGAGCTTTGTCACCCGTTTTGACGGAGGGCGCGATTGATTGCGAAGGTGTCAACACCGAGGTTGGCAACAGGAAGTGTGAAAGTGCAGGAATCAACACCAGTGCGCCCACCATGTTCCAGACAAACATGAACGTCAGCAAGATGCCCATGTCGGCCTGAAACTTGATAGGGGACCAGGCCCAGGTCACCACCCCGGCGGCAAGCGTTACTCCCACCAGCGCGACCACGTTGCCGGTGAACGACAGCGCTTTCTCGTACGCCTCGCGCAATGGCAACCCTAGACGCTGGTAGCCCAGTTGCACACTCAGCAGATACAGCGCGTAGTCGACGCCGATCCCGACTCCGAGGGCCACAACGGGTAATGTCGAAACCTTGACCCCGATTCCCAATGCCACCATCAGGGCTTCACACAGTACCGATGTCAGAACCAGCGGCACCACCGCGACCACCACCGCGCGCCAAGAGCGAAAGGTGATGAAGCACAGCACGATCACAGCGACGTAGACCAGCACCAACATCAGCCGGTTGGCTGACTTCACCGCGATGTTGGTCGCGGCTTCGATACCCGCCGAGCCGGCAGCGAGCATGAACTGCACGCCGTCGCCGCTGTGTTGGGTGGCAAACTCGTCGGCGACCTTGACTACGGCTTCAAGCGTTGCCGCTTTATGATCGCGCAGGTACGCAATAACGGTCCCCAGACTGCCATCCGAGTTGATCAGCTCGGGACTGTTGGTGCGCAAGTCATAGGTCGATTGCGAAGACAGCGTGTAGGAGCGGTTCAATGTGCCCCACTTTGGTGTGCCTTCGAAGATCCCCGACATGGAAGCACGCGCCAGATTCGCGGCGGACTCAGTAGTCTGCACCACATCGAGCTGACGCAGGGATTGCTCGAGACGATCCTCTTCGATCAGCGTTTGATAACTGCTCAGGCCTTCAGCCGCGGTCTTGACGATGATGGCGAACACGTCACTGGATAAACCGAAATGGCTGGTGATGAAGTGATTGTCGCGGTTGTAGCGCGAATCCTGACGCAGCTCCGGCGCGCCGGGATCCAGATCGCCCACTTGAAGCTGAGTTCCAGCCACCAACCCGATCACCAACAATGCTCCTGACGCCGTCAGGCCGATCACGGCCCATTTGCGCTGGGTGTAGCGCCCAAGCAATGAGGCCAGCAAACCCGGTTTGGTTCCGGTCGACTCGAGGCTACGTTGCGCGGCGACCGGACTGACACCAAGAAACGACAAAAGAATCGGTAGCAGCGCCAGATTGGTAAAAATCAGCACGGCGACGCCGATGCTCGCGGTCAGCGCCAAGTCCTGAATAACCGGGATATCGATGACCATCAATACCGCGAAGCCCACCACGTCGGCGACCAGTGCCGTAAGCCCCGCAAGAAATAGGCGCCGGAAGGTGTAACGCGCCGCGACGTATCTGTGCGTGCCACGTCCGACATCCTGCATGATGCCGTTCATTTTCTGCGCACCATGGGACACGCCAATGGCGAAGACCAGAAACGGCACCAGCATCGAGTAAGGGTCCAGTTCAAAACCCAGGGCTTGAACGATACCCAACTGCCATACCACCGCTGCCATGGAGCATCCCAGTACCAGCAAAGTGCTTCTGACACAGCGGGTGTAGGCGAAGATCGCGATGCCTGCGACCAACGCGGCAATTGCGAAGTAGGACATCACCCGATTGAGCCCGGCAATCAGGTCGCCAGCCAGTTTGGCAAAACCAACGATGTAGATTCCGGTGTTATCTGACTCGAAGCTGCGCACCTGCTGTTCGAGTTGCTGTGAGAACTGCGAGTAGTCCAGCGGCTGGCCGGTGGCTTCGATGCGATCAAGCAGCGGTACGAAAATCATGCTCGAATGCTGGTCGTTCGCCACCAGACCGCCGATGGTTCCCGAGATACCCACATTGTTCTTAAACTGCTGGATCGCCTGTGGCGACGCGTCATAACTGTCGGGCATCACTGCCCCGCCGCGATAGCCTTCTTCGGTAATCTGAGTCCAGCGCACACTGGGCGTCCAGAGTGACTTCATCAGCGAGCGATCGACACCTGGCAGCAGGAAGATCGTATCGTTGATCTTTTGCAAGGTACTCAGATACTCCGGGTTATAGATGTCCCCGCTTTTGTTTTCGACGACAATCCGGATCGAGTTGCCCAGGCTGCGCAACTCGTTACGGTTATCCAGGTAGTTCTTAATGAACGGCTGTGAGTGAGGGAGCATCCGTTCGAAATTCGCGTTGACCTTCAGCTTCACGGCTTGCATGCCGAACAACACGGTGAGAATGACGAAAATGACGACCAGCACCCAGCGGTTGTTGAACATCAAGCGTTCCAACAGACTGCCTGTCGATGGATCGAACGTCGCGCGCTCATGCACCACGGGCATCGCGGCATGATTGTCCGATGAGACTGCCATTTATTGATCTCCCGAAGATTGGGCGCCAGGTAACAGAGACGTGCCGACCCCTGCGTATCCCACCACCACCAGGGTGTCGCTACCGGCAATCAATGCCGACGCTACCGGCTGTTTCAGCGCTTGAGGCAATCGCTCGAAATGCTGCCCTTGGGCGTTTGCACGTAACAAGTCGCCCGCCTCGTCAATCAGCAGCACGTTGCCATCGGCCTGAAACAAGCCACTGAACAAAGCTGAGGATGTTTGGGTATTGACCTGCTCCCATGTCTTGCCCTGATCGAGACTGCGGTAAGCCGTCCCTTTCAGGCCAAACGCGAGCACAATCCGGTCATTGCCGACTATGTCGAAGTAGCTGCCTGGATATCCGGTGCTGACCGGCACAAATTGCCCGGAAACGCTGTCCTGGCGAAACACCACACCGCGCTCGGCAGCGATATACAGATGCCCACCGATCCGGCGGATCGAGTTCAGGTTGAGTTGGTCCGGGTTGTCGATTCGGTCGAAAGCCGGCAGCCACTGGTTGCCGCCGTCGACAGTGGACGCAATCATTCCGAACGCGCCAACCGCATATCCCTGTTTATCGTCGACAAACGCCAGCCCCAGGTAGGGCAGTGAGCTGTCACCCTGAAGGTTGTTTTGTACTTGAGTCAGATACTGCTCATTGTCAGCCGCGGCGCCTGTGGTGCTGTTCTGGTAGTGCAACGGAAACTGTTCACGGGCCTGGCGCAAGTCCAGTTGTTTGCTCCAATGCAAACCGCCGTCGAGCGTCTCCAGAATCACCCCGTCATGCCCAGCCGCCCAACCCTGGCTGGCCGACACAAATGACACCGTGGTGAGATCGGACTGCACAGGCACAGTGGCCTGCGTCCAAGTGCGACCCTGATCATCGGAAACAATGATCACGCCCCGCAACCCCACTGCAACTACCCGTTTTCCGGCCAAAGCCAACGCCAGCAGAGGCTGGCGCTCAGCGCGTAGTGCGCCCTTCACCTCGGCCGCCTGCACATCCAGCGGGTCTACAAAATGCCCCATTGATTGCGTATGGCCGGACACGCTTTCACACAGTGTCCAGGTCGCAATCAACGCGGCCGCCACCGCCTTGAACTTGCTGATCATAGGATTGCTCCAAACCGTCATTGCCAACCGGCCGGTCCGCACAGGCGACCGGCCGCGATGTCGCTGGTTAACGAATGCCCTTGGCCGCGAGCTGCTGCGGCGTGAACATCACCCCGTTGAGCGGTTTGTCGCTGACCCGAAGTTCGTTATGAGGGCCGACCCAAGCGTTGAAGTAGGTGCTTTTGGTCAGGTCGATCAGGAAGTACGCATAGCCGAACAGGAACGGAAGGTTGGCGTCGGCCACAGGCGTCGGCAGACCGAAGCCTATGCGGTAAAGTTTTCCGGACTGGTCGTAGCCGTCGGTGGCCAGGATGTTCCAGGAGTCTTCATCGAAGAAGAACACCCGTTTGGACAGGATGTGGCGCTTGCCGGGTTTGAGGGTGGCCTCGACCTGCCATACCCGATGTTTCTCCCAACGGAGCATATCCGCGTTGGGGAACTTGGGTGTGTTGTAGGCATCCTCGGTCACGCCGGGATTATTCGGCTTGCCGACGTTGTACGGAACGTACATTTCCTTCTTGCCGATGATCTTGAAGTCGAAGCGATCCGGGCGTCCTGAGTAGAGGAACACTTCGTCGTAAGTCAACGAGCCTCCGAAGTTGGCTGCGGGCGTGTCATAGGTGAACTCTGGCGCGACCCGAACCCGACGCTGCCCAGGCGTGTAGACCCAGTTCAGTTGGTCGGCATCCGAGTAGTTGATCGAGAACGACAGCAGCAGGTTGTAACCGACTTGCGACGACGGCGCGTTGCCGACATCCAGCTGTTTGAAATAGTACGGATCGGTCAGCGAGGTCTTGGTGTTGTCGTAATACGCCAGGCCCAGATAGTTCATGAAGTTACCCTGCAGGGTTTTGTGCCCTGGGGTGACCAGCCAGCTGTCGTTCTTGAACTTCCAGTTCGATGGCTGCCACCGCAGCGAGTAGTTCCACAGCGCTTCATAGCCGTTCTTTGGGATCGGAAATGGCAGGCCGCCGTAGGCATTCTTGACGCCATCGCCCTCTACGTTCCCGGTCAGTTCTGCAGTCGTTGCATTTTTGATGGTGTTATCGAGCACCCACTTTGGATAAGCCGCCGTACGGTGCGTGGGGTAGACATTGAGATAGAAGTCAGGGTACTGCTGCATCATGGCGATCGCGCCAGGTGTCAGGTTGTCCTTGTATTGGTTCATGTTCTTGGCATCGATGCGCAGCAGCGGCTTCTCAGCCGGAAATGGGTCGCTGAGCTTGCCGGTTGCCGCATCGTAGCCAGCGCTTCCAGCGGCGGTCATGCCGCCGGTATATGCAGGGATCGAACCGTCGACATTGCCGGCACGCTCGGCACCGAATTCGGTGAGTTTGCTACCACCCAGCTGCTTCGCCTCCTCAGGAGACACAGCGCTAAAAGCAGAGCCGCAGACAGCCAGCGAAATCACAGTCAAGGCAGCTCGTATTTTTATAGTTGTCATGTGTACGATTCCTTAGAAAGAGGCCTGAAAGGTCAGCGAGACCCAATCCTTGTCGTTGTAGAAGTAGGTGCCGTTGCCACTGGCGTAATAGGAAGGGAACCCTTGGGTACCCACCGGCACAGGCGTGCCACTGGCCGTAGGGAAGTTGGTCAGTCCGCCGCTTTGATGGGCGTGATAGCCGTTATATTGAAGGGTGACGTTGTAGGTGGATCGAACCAAGGCATGGACGCCAAAGGTATAGTTCAACGCACCCTGGTTCACCGGAGAGCCCAGGCTGGCGGAGTTGCCGGATAGCCCATACATCGCGAAAATAGGCATGTCCAGGTCAACGCCCGGGAAGACTTGCAACCATTGGGGGTCGAACTGGCCAGCAATCGAAACTGCATCGTCCGTAGAGCAACCATCCCATTTACTACCCGTAGGACAGCCAGCACTGTGGGTGCCATTGTACAAATCATTGTTCTCGGTGACCGACAGCTTCCGCGTATACGCAATTTCAGCCAAGGCAGTGCCGGTTTGGTAAAACGGCGTCGGAGTCAGGCCCGATAGAACGTTGGCGACTACGTTGAGTGTGTCCCCACGCGCACCCTCCCGACCTTTCAGATCCCCGGGAAGAGGTCCTACCGCGCTATTGAGGGCCGTGTTGCGACGATACGAAACTTCGAAACCGGTACTCAACGAACCGATCTGTTTGTCCAGGCTAATACCCAGCATGTCCACGTTTTTCGCGTACGCGGTGTGGTAGTTGGGATTGCCGCTGGCATCGACGCCAAATAGCGGTGCCCAAGGCTGTGTCTCGTCAAAATGGCGATAGTAGAGGCCCAAGGCGCCGCGCAACCACTCCGGTGACCAGCTCAATCGCAGGCCGAAGTTATCGTTGATGCCGTCGGGTTTGTAGTTGTGCCCGTGAGGCACCCCGTTCGGGCCGAGCAAGAAGTCCGGGCCATCGAACAGGAAGTTGGTGATCCCGAGGTAGGTCCCGCCTTCAGGCAGACGGTTGCCCTGGAACTCCATGAAATATTGCGCTTCAGCGAGCAGCTCAGGAGTGACCTGGGTCGAGACCAGGAACTGCGCACGCGGAATGGCCAGCTCTTTGGCCTGAGTGCCGGGCGCCGATGCACCCTTGATGTTGTCGACGGCGTTCTGCGAGTAGTTGATACCCGCGTTGCCAAAGAACAAGGCATTACCCCAATAAGCCGTCAGGCGACCCAGCTTGACCGAAGTTGCATGACCCATGACGTCGTCGAAGTTGGCGAACACGAAGGCATCGAGAATTTCTGCGCCCATGACATAGCGCTTTTTCGAGTAGTCGGAGAAACGATCGTTTTTGTAGCTGCCCAGAGCGCTATAAGGAACGCCTGGGGCAACCTCGCCAGGGTTGTTGTCGACGTCACTGTCATAAGCGAAATCGCGAAAGCCTGAGGCGCTGATGCGAAAGCCGGAAGAACCAAAGCTCTCGGCGTGCTGGGCGTCCAGCTCGGAAAGTAGCGACATGCGGTTGGTCACTACATCGCCGGCGTCTTTGAAGCGGTAATCGTTTTCTGAAAAGTTCGGGTTGTTACCGATGTGATCGTCAACGCCTTTGGCTCTGAATCCGAGATTGTAGAGCACTGTGTTATCCCAGTGGACGGTCCAGTCATCGCCGAAGTCATACTGCGCCGCCTGAGCGACACCCAGTGCATTTACCATCACAGCGCCTGCCAGCGAGGTAATGCACCGTCGCGTAGTAATGACACCCATGATTCATCTCCTGGTTTTTTGTTTTTATTGTTTGCCGCACCGCACTTCACAAAATGATGAGGTAGATCCTAAACAAGATCTTCATCATCTAGTTGATCTATATTAGGCACCCTATCGAGACGCTGTCAACAAAGTGCCCGACCGCCGAAAACCTTGAGTGGCGGGCACTCGAAAGATGTTTTCCGACGTCGGCATCATCTTGTTTTTAATAGATAAAAATTGATTTTTCGGGTGGCGGTGCATCCGAAGAGCACCCATCAGGAGATGGAAAAGCGCAGTCAGGAAGGAAAAATTATCTGATATTTTTTTAGCCGCATGAGGGCCAAAAAGCGGGCACGTAGAAACGCTCCGCGCGAGGGTTCGAACGGAGGCGAAGTCTGTTCATATGGCCAAAATGCTGGCGACCGATACCCGTGGGCAACGGTCGCCAGTAGAGGTTTTAGATGTTGACCTGCATCAGCAATTGATCAGCATCGTCGTGGGCACGCCCCTGGAGTACAGACCCTGTCGGATCCTCGGCGTCCCAGGGTTTGTAGTCGGTGTAGCCTTCTGCGCCTAGTGTGTACATGGTGTTCAGGTCAGGCTGTGAAATGGCGTGGCCCTGGCGTAAGCGCTCCACCAGATCAGGGTTAGAAACAAACGCCCGGGCGAAGCCGACCATATCGGTCGCGCCGCCGCTCACCATCTCTGCGTATTGCGCCGCCTTGAGGCTACCCTCCGCAAGTACAGTGCCCTTGAAGCGTCCGCGGATGCCACGGTACACCTCTGACGTCAATAAATCGCCGAAATACAAGTGCAAGAATGACAGTCCCTCACGCTTGTTCAACTCATCGATGAGATAGGCATATTTCTCCTCGATGTCATCTTCCTCGATCTCGTGGACCTGGAACCCCGGTGTCAGTTTGATCGACACGTATTCCGGACCATTTACCGCAATCACCTTGTCCAATACCTCAAGGGCAAAGCGCGCGCGGTTCTGCGGCGATCCGCCATAACGGTCGGTACGCTGGTTGACGTTGGTCGATAGGAACTGGTGAATCAGATAACCCGAATCGGCGTGTACCTGTACCCCATCAAACCCGGCAAAAACGGCGAGGCGCGCTGCCCGCTGGAACTCATCAGCAACCAGGGAAACCTCTTCGGTTTCCAGCGCCCGCGGCATCTCATAGGGCGTGATGCGCGGAATGTTGATGGTGATCTTGCGTGAGTCGCGCGGTATACGAACCGCCGACGGAGCCACTGGCTGCACGGCGCGCGGCAGGTACTGCAGGTTGTTGGCACGCCCAACATGGTTCATCTGCAGGATGATGCGACCACCCCTCTCGTGCACTGCATCAGTGACCTTGCGCCACCCCAAGGCATGCTCGGTGGTAAACATCGCCGGGCAATTCATGAAGCAGCGTCCGGTGGCACTGACCGGTGTCGAGTCGGTGATGATCAAGCCAGCGCTGGCGCGCTGGGCGAAGTGTTCGACCATTAGATCGTTAGGCGTGCCGTCGATCTCTGCCCGCACACGGGTCATCGGCAGCATGACAATGCGATTGGGCAGCGTGAGGCCGCCCGCCAGCGACAACGGTTGGTAGAGTGGGTCCAGATCGCTGCGCGTGATGTCTTTGATACTCATATTCATGCTCTTGTTCTCGGCGCGGTCAATGGAAAAGCTGAATTAGGGAGCGGATATCAGGCAGCCCCTCAAGATTCATCACTGTTTCAATGCAGCGCTCGATTTGCCCATGCGCCAGACCCTGTTCGGTGGACTGACGGAATTTCGCAAATAGCTTAGAGTCGCTCATGGCGGTTTCCGCGAGGAAGGGGTCGCCTGGCGCGTAGTCGCCCTTCATTTCGAAGGTCTGGCCACGGGCACGAATCTTCACTGCGCTTGGGGACTTTTCCCAGCGCCCGCTGAGCAGTTGGCTTACCACCGCCTGATCGGCAGTCTCGTACAGGTGGCATTTCACTTTGCTCTTCAGCGCATCCACAGTCGAGCTGGTCCAGTATTCAGGTGCAACCCACTTCGGCCCGGCAGGAATACCCAACGCTGACATGGCAATCAGATGCGGCATGCTGAACTGGCAATCCGATTCGCCACCCACCACAGGGCTGTCCATGTGGTAGGCGAACATCATCTGCGTGCTGTATATGTCAACGTGCTCGATTTCCGCAGCGGTGATCCGGTGCTCAGCTACCAACTGTTCGAACAGACCAAGCGGACCATGGGTGAAACGGCAGCTCGGATAAGGTTTGAACGACGCGTCCAGCGTCACCCAGCGATCACCCAGGCCACCTACGGCTGATTGAGGCTCAACGCCGATGCAGCCTGCCATTTGCCACCAGTTGGCTTTCACCTCAGCAGCCTCGCCGTCAAAGACGTTCGGGTCACCGGTGAAGCCGTTCTGCGACAGCAAGGCGGCGAAGGTGCCGCTCTCTGCCATGAACGCGTACGGGTTGTACTTCATGTGATTGCGCGGTGGCAAATGCCAGCGTGCGCCGGTCGGCACTGTCGCGGCAAAACCCGCGATGCCCATCGCCGAAGCCATTTGCGTTTCGTCGAGTTTGAGAATCCTGCCAGAGCCGATTACCGCCGGGAACACGACCCAGTTGACGCCACCGCCGGATGGATTGAATTTGAGTTGGCCAGTTTCATCCTGAATTACATGGCGAGCCGCTGAAGCAATTCGTGCGCCCAACTCGTAGGCAAGGACCGCCGACGCGAGGAAATCACGACCACTGGCACCGTTGGCTTCTGCAACTGCCAGCGCGGGCATGAACGAGCACTGCCCATGATGGCCTAGCTGCAGGCAGGTATCGTCGGCTTCCAAAGCCGAGGCCAGTGTCGCGTTGCAAAACGCAGCACTGGTTGGCGATAGCTTCTGACCGGTCACCAGCACCGTCGAGACGGGCGTACCGCCCAATGCCTGCTTGGTCTTCAGCGCCAGCTTGCCGGCACTGGTCGAGTAACCGGCCACGGCGTTACCCAGCGTATCAAGTATCAGGCGCTTGCCTTTCTCCAGCACCGCGTCTGGCAGTGCATCAAAGGGTGTCCCTACCGCGAATTCTGCCAGTGTCTTTGTATATTCAGTCACAGCGCCTCCTGTCTGCTCGGCCCGGGCCGGCATTCGTTGTTTTTATCCATTGCAGCAGCACTCAACTCCGTTCGATCACCAAGTCAGCGGCAGGTGGTCGACGCCAAATACAATCCCGCCGTGCATCACAGGGCGTTCACCTGCTTTCACGCCGAACTGTGGAACACGCTTGAGCCATTCTTCGATAGCCAACACCAGTTCCCGGCGTCCCAGGTGCGAGCCCAGGCAGCGGTGGATGCCGGTGGCGAACGCCATGTGGCGATTCTGCTGACGGTCGAGGTCGATCTTGTCGGCGTCGACATGCTCTTCCGGATCACGGCTACCAAACATGGTGCCAATGACGATCCAGTCGCCAGCCTTCATCTGTACGCCGCCGACCACGGTGTCCTGCATCACGTGACGTCCGGTGGTCACCACCGAATAAGCACGCAGCAACTCTTCCACCGCTTGAGGAATCAGATCAGGGTTTTCTCGCAGACGCTGTTGGTCGGCAGGGTTCTCCGCCAGATGTTTGAAGAAGAAACCCAGTGAAGACGCGGTGGTGTCGAGCCCGGCAATGAACAGCAAATACAGCATGCCAATCAAACGCTCGGGTGGCAGGGGCTGGCCGTCAATCCGGGCGTTGACCACGATGCTCGTGACGTCAGTACCTGAGGAGTCCAGCTTGCGCTTCTCGATCAGGTCCAACAGGTAATGGAGGATGGCTTTACCACCGACGACGCGCCCTTCGAGGGTCGGACTGCGCAGCAACTGCTCACCCCACTCCACGAACCGGTCGAAGTCCTCCATCGGCAAACCCATCAGCTCGAGAAAAATCTTCACTGGATAAGGCCGCGCGAAATCATTGACGAACTCGACCTCGCCTTTCTCCAGAAAATTGTCGATGAGTTTGTTGCAGAAATCACGCAGGCCAGGTGTCAGCTGTTCGATTCGCTTGGGCGAGAACACCGGGTCGAGGATTTGCCGCAGCTGCCGATGCTCTGGCGGGTCGACTTCCAGCGGAGCCAGATCCCAGGTTTCACCTATCAGGGCGGTAAAGCCGGATTTGGACTGACTGCCGAAGAGCTCAGCGTCACCCATGACTGCCTGGATGTCTTCAGCCCGGGTCAAGACCCAGGCGCCCGCGTTACCGGCATAGTGCACGGGGGTGTAAAACACTGCGGGCCCGTCTCGGTAACGGTCCATCGCACTGAAAGGACAGACGTTGTCAGGCGTTGCCCAGATATCGTGGTCGACAATCAATTCGCGGGGCACGTGTTCAGGGACGTTTGAAATGTCTACTCGTAATTCGCTCGCGTCACCCATATCGGTAGCTCTCCTCGGCTAGCTGTTTTTATTTTAAACATCTATATGATCTGATCTTATAGATTATTGTTTGATTTCTTCCGTTGTCAAGGCTTAGGCCGCTCACAGCCGTGCGTTGCCAGCGGTTGCACTAACAGGGTAGAGCTGCCGGGTGCAGACGAATCGGAACCGGTATCGCTGCCGCAGAATGGCGCAGGAAGCCGCCGTCGACAAGCACTGTCTGCCCATTGATAAACCCTGCCTGCCCTGACGCCAGAAACAGTGCCAGCTGTGCGACGTCGTCCATGGTGCCCTGCCTTTGGACCAACTGGGCCTGACGAATGCTTGCCTGAATAGCGGCATCGACATTGTGCTGCGCTGCGGGCGAATCCATCAGGCCCGGCGCGACGCCATTGACCCGTATACCCAGGTTGGCCAGCTCATCAGCCAGCACCAGAGTCAGGTTGTTAACTGCTGCTTTGCTCAGGCTATAGGCGCCGTTAGCCATGTAAGATGCCATTGAGGACATGTTGAGGATGACCCCTCCCCGACTCGCCAGACTTTCGCGGCATGCCCTGGCACAGAACAACATGCCGAAGACATTGACCTCGAACAGGCGCTTGAGCCGTTCTGCCGGCATCGCCGTCAATTGGTAGATGTCGCCATAGGCGATACCGGCGTTATTGATGAGCACATCAATACCGCCCACCAGCCCGAGGGCCTGCTTGATCGCGGCCTGAACGGAGATCTCGTCCCCGACATCAACGGCTAAACCATGGGCAACTTGACCTAGGGATACAATCTGGGCCGCTGTCTGCATCGCCATGGCGTGGTCAAGGTCGGCAGCCACGACAACCGCGCCTTCTGCGGCAAATGCCTGACACAATGCACGTCCTATACCGCCGCCGGCACCGGTGACAAGCACGTTTTTGTTCGCGTAACGCATGTCCTGCCTCCTTGAAGTAGAAATTCTGTGGTTGATCACCGAGCAGCGCTCAGTCAAATGCCAACCACGCTTCTTCCGTCTGCGTCAGCAGATAGGCACGATGGGTAAAGTCTTGGGTAGAACCGAGAATCCTGACCGCTTGCGGCGCGCGATTGGGCTGCAAGGTGAAACAACCTGCCGTGGACGGTGGGTGAGTCAGAGTATCCAGATCCACCCTGCGGCCATTGGAAATGAACACTGCCCGGCGCAAGGTTAATGCAGCCTCGCATTCATCATCAGATAATGTGCGTAGCGCCCAATCAGCGAAGCCTTCCCGCAGCTCGATGCCGTCATAGTGGGTGCTGCCAATGATCCGGGTCTGTTGCAGCGACCATTGAATCATCCGCTGACCATCTTTCGAGAGCTCCGCCTCACGTGCGCCGTCAATTGCATCGGTTACGCGCATGTCGTAACGCAGCGTTCGCAGATTGCGCGTGGCTGAAGCTACCGCCAATCCCGCCAGATCAAACAGATGGGTGCATTGAAATTGCCTGTCTGTGTGACGAGCCACGTCAGATGCACAACGGGATAACGTCATGCCACACAATCGCTGCAGCTGGCCAGCGGCTTCCTGGCAGGTGGACCAAGGACGCCGGAGTGTGTCTCCATGGACCTCGGTCACCACCGCACCATCGTGATGAACCGTCACCCTGAAATGATGAAAGTCGTCCTCCACCACCGCCCGCACCGCATTCGGTCGAACAGCGACGCGGACCGTACGCAACAATTCACCCATGTTTTCGCTCACCCCCGCGCCGCCGCATCAATTGATCAAGGGCGACGGATCATGCCGCCGTCCACGCACCAGGTCTGACCGGTGACCCAACTGGCGTCATCGGAGAGCAAAAACAGGGCGGTGTTGACGATGTCTTGAGTGGTGCCCAAGCGTGCCAGCGGCAGTTGCGAAACAACGCTGTCCAGCACTTGTCCAGGTACTGTGGTTTGCGTTGCGGTGGTGTCGGTCGGACCTGGAGCAACGCCGTTCATACGGATGTTCATAGGACCCAGTACCCGGGAAAGCGACATGGTCAGGCCATTGAGACCCAGCTTGGCAACCCCATAGTAGTCATACCCGATGTACGCGGCGGTCGAGGAGCCGTTGACGATGGCACCGCCTCCACGCTTCTCCATGTGTTTGTAGACGGCGCGGGTCATGATCAGCGCGCCATGCAGGTTTACGTCCATGAAGCGCTTGTAATAGTCGAGATCGATCGTCAGCTCGCTTTCCATGCGCATGCCCGCGTAAATAGCGGCATTGTTGAGCAGATAATCGATACCGCCGAATGCTTCAACGGTTTTTTCAGCCACCTGTGCCGCAGAAGACTCACTGGACACGTCCGCTTTCACAAAGATGGCTTTGCCGCCTGCATCATTGATTTCTTGCGCGACACGTCGGCCGTTTTCCTCGCTGATCTCGGCGACGACAACTGCCGCGCCTTCCTGTGCCAACTGCTTGGCGTAGTGCTCGCCAATGCCTTGCCCGGCGCCCGTCACAATCGCAACCTTGTCTTTGAAACGCATGATGTGTTCTCCGTTATGAACCGCAGATGACAAACTTTCAGAGCGAACGCACTTCAATCAGATCCACGTTCACATCCCTTGGAAGCGACAACACGTTGATCAGTGCGCCAGCCAGGGTCACTGGCGAAGCAGGAGCACCGGTAAAAGCACGATGCCCGGACACTTCGACAGCCATGGCGAATTCCTTGGCCGTATTTTCCGGCCAGGTGTCAGTGATGCTGCTTTCAGCGGTGTTGCCTGCGCGCAGGATGGTGACCCGGATCCGGTCTGGACGCAGCTCGGAACGCAGCCCCTTGCTGAAGGTCTCGAGCCCGCCCTTGGTGGCGGCATAGACCGTCAAGTAAGGGAAAGGCAGGCTGGTAGATTCTGAGGAAATATTGACGATGTCGCCGCCCTGGGCGGCTCTGAGATGAGGGATTGCTGCACGCGCGCACAGGATCGGGCCCAACAGATTGACATTGATCTCGCGACGCAAATCATCATCCGTCGCGTGTTCGACTTTCTGCAGTTGGCAGACCGCTGCGTTGTTGATCAGGATGTCGATGCGCCCAAACTGGCGAACCACCTCTGCGAATGCGGCATCGACGGATGCGGGGTCGGCTACATCGCATACCACGGCGATTGCAGCATTGCCCAGTTCGCCCTGGACGCGATCAAGCTGTTCGGCAGAGCGCGCGAGCAAACCGACCCGAGCCCCGCTGCCAATCAATGCCTCGGCTATGCGTTTGCCTATGCCTCGTGAAGCGCCGGTAACTACAGCAACTTTTCCGGACAGTGTCTGGCCCATCGTCCTATCCTTTTTATTTTTTTTGACTGGATCATATATGTGATCTAAACGTATCACCTGCCATTCACAGCGTCAACAGGGCCAGAGGACGGTATAAACGACTTTTTTAGGCGATGGTTTTTTCATCTTGATCATTTGCATCATCTAGTCGATAATTTTTTTGTGCTTTGCCCTTAATAACGGAGGTATAACAATGAAAATAATCGTTAAGACCAGTGCCTGTGTCGGACACGCTCGCTGTGCGCTCGCCGCGCCTGAAGTGTATGAACTAGATGACAACGGCTACATCGTCACCACCGACAAGGTGATACCGCCAGAGCTTCACGTCCAGGCCATCCGAGGTGCCCGGGCCTGCCCGGAGCGCATCATTCAGATCGTCAATGACGATGAAGCCAAGTGATCCAGCCCTCTCAACGGGCGACAAGAACGACAAATGGAGTCAGCATCAATGAACAAGGTCGTGGTGATTACAGGTGGGTTTGGCGTTTTGGGGTGGGCCGTTGGCCAGGTATTTCAGACCGCTGGAGCCAAGGTGGCATTGGTCGACTACGCCGTCGAGCCGTCATTTCATCTCAAGGATGATTATTTGGCGCTGGGAGGCGTCGATCTGTGTGATGAGAGCGATGCGCAGCGGTGTTTTGCCTCGATCAAAAGTCAGCTTGGCAACATCGATGTGCTGATCAACATTGCCGGCGGCTTCTGCTGGGAGACCATAAAGGACGGCACTGCCCAAAGCTGGGATCGCATGTTTCAGATCAACGTCAAGACCACATTGAACAGCTGCCGGGCCGTCCTGCCGTCGATAAGCCAACAAGGCGGACGCATCATCAACGTTACCGCTGGAGCGGCGGTAAAGGCGGCAGCGGGGATGGGCGCTTACGCCTGTGCCAAGTCCGGCGTTTCGCGCTTGACTGAAGCGCTGGCGGAGGAGTTGAAAGATCAGGGCATCACGGTCAACGCAATCGCCCCAAGCATCATCGACACCCCGCAGAACCGTGCGGATATGCCGGACGCGGATGTCAGCCGCTGGGTGCAGCCTGAGGCAATCGCTGCCTTGATGTCGTTCCTCGCTTCGGATGCAGCCAGTGCCATCACTGGCGCGATCATTCCCATCACCAATCGCTGCTAAACGCCTACGGCCGCAGGTCCATCCGTACAGGATGAGCCTGCGGCTACGACCACAGCATTTCCATCGTCTTTTCCTATATGTTCAGCATTGTGAAGTGCTGCAGCCCGGCTGCCATTCGACAATTGGCGACCCATTGATCTCCATGGGTCTTCTCCAAAGCTTCAATTCGGATTCGCCGCTTCCTCCCCGGCTTTGGCTTACGTGCATTTGTTTGCCCCTGTGCGAGTGAAGCTGAAATAAAAAAGCGGTCGAAGACCGCTTTTTTCAACCCGCGACGCAGTATTTATCGGCTCATGAAGCGCTCAATGCGCGCCCGAGTCCCGGCGCTTGTGGCCAGCGCAAGCAAACCGTCGAGCTCGCGCTGGTACAACACGCTTTCAGGTACAGGCAACAATGGATCGCAGCCTTCACCCCCAGTCAGCACATCGGCCAAGGCATGAGCAATCACAGCGTCCTCTGCACTGATGCGGCCGGCGTTGCGCTCGGTGTCGACACGCAGGCGAATCGCTGCCAGGCCTGAAGGCCCAGGCAATGTCAGGAGGGTTTCAGCGGGTACCTGATAGCCTGCGTCCGCCAGCCTGACCGCTGTCCGTTTGGCCTCGAATAAAACATGATCACGGTTCATGACGATCTGATCCTGCGATCGCAGCACTCCGGACTGCCTTGCCATCAAGCCGGACGACGAAATCGCTGCAGAGCTGATGACATCGAACACCGACTGTGCAATTGCAACCGGCCCTTTGGGCCCCTGCTCGGCCTGAGCGGCACGAATCAGCATTTGCGTACAACCACCCCACGCAGGTACCAACCCCACCGAAACCTCAGGGAGGCCAGCGTTGAGTTCCGCGTACGCAACAATGGCGTCACAGTGCAGCAGGATTTCACAGCCACCGCCCAACGCCATGCCTGTCACGGCAGCGACAACCGGGAAAGGCGAGAACTTGAGTGCCCGGAACGCCTGCTGTCCGCGGCCGATGAAATGGGCGAGCCCGGCGAAGTCGCCGTCGGTGATCTTTTGCAGAATGAAGCTCAGGTCGGCGCCGGCAGAAAATACTTTTGGATGCCGGGAGGCAATGACCAAGGCACGAATACTTGAAGACCGCTCTTTGATCAGCTCTGCGATCATTTCGAAGACCGTGTGATCAAAAACGCCCATCCTGGTTTTCAACTCAAGACAGGCAACGCCGTCGCCCAGATCCCAGAGCTGCGCGCCGGCATTCTGCTTGATCGGCTGGCTACGCGCGGCTACTTCATCAAGCGAAAGTAAATTCGTGGGTCGTACCCGCATAACCGCCGCGCCGTCGGTCGTCGCGACCTCACTGCGCTCGGTGCGGTAAAATCCGCCGCGCTGCACAGCGGTCTGCAGCAACCTTGGCACCGGTTCCTCTTCGCCCGCCATGCGCTCGGCTATCCAGGTGACACCGACAGAGTCAGCCAACGCGAAAGGACCCAGCTTCCAGCTATAACCAAGCACCAACGCGGTGTCGATTTCTTCCAGGGTCTGAGCAATGTCCTGCGCGACCGTGCAGGCGTAGGTCAGCACACGCTTTAACACTGTCCACGCATAGTGCCCCGCAGCGCAGTCGCTTTCGCACAGTTGCCGCAGAGTGCGCGACTCTTCGGCCACAGCTGGCTCAGCGATGTACTCCATAGTGACAGGGTCAAGAATCGAACGGCTCTTGCGCCCCTCTGTGCCCATGCGATAGAAGCCTTGCCGGGTCTTGCGACCATGCATACCCTGTTCGATCATCCGCTGGATCAGCGGATGGGACGGCAAATCATAATGCTGCAGGCCATCTGTCGTAGGCAGCGCACGCATAAGTCCGCCCCACACCAGGGGCACCAGGTCGATGCCCACCAGGTCGAACAAGCCGAAGACACCGGTTCGGGGCACACCAAACGGTTTTCCGGCTACCGCGTCCGCCTGGCTGACAGACAGGCCGCGGTCTATCGCTTCAATCGCGGCGACTGCCATCCAGTAGCATCCAAGCCGGTTGGCAATGAAGCCAGCGGTGTCTCGGCAGGTGATTACGGTTTTGCCCAACTGCGCAGCACCTGCTGCGCTCACTTTCTGCACCACCTGCGGTGGGTTTTCGTCGCCGCAGACGAGCTCTAGAAGCTGCATATGCCGCGGCGGATTGAAAAAATGAGTGATGACGAAGTCGCGCTTGAATGCTTCTGGCATCCCTTCAAGCAGGGCTCGCCGAGTGATCGTCGAGGTATTGGATGACACCACCGACCCAGGCTGGCGGACGGCCTCGATCTTTTTATAAAGCGACTGCTTGAGTGCCATGTCTTCGATGATGGCCTCAATAATCCAGTCCGCATCTGCGACCCACTCTAGGTCGTCATCGACATTACCGACCTTGACCCATGTCGCCGCCTCGGGCGCCATGAATCCGCCCGTGGTCAGCTGTTTTTGCACACCCGCTTTCGCCAGTGCACGGCGATCGGCCACGCCTGGCGGCGCAATATCCAGCAGCACCACTGGGATCCCGGCATTAGCGAATTGCGCAGCGATGCCTGAGCCCATGGCCCCGGCGCCGATCACCGCGGCTTTGCGAATTTGAGTACTCATGCGCGCTCCAAGACCATTGCCGTTCCCATGCCGCCACCGATGCATTGCGTGGCTAGCGCATATCGCCCGGCCTCGCGCTGCATCAGCATTGCCGCTTTACCGATCAGACGCGCGCCGGTCGCTCCCAGCGGATGACCAAGGGCCAATGCACCGCCATCACGATTGAGGATTTCGCCAGGAATCGCCAGCTCTCGTTGACAGGCCTCAGCCTGGGACGCAAAGGCTTCGTTCATTTCTACTGAACACAGGTCATTGATCGAAACCCCGGCCCGGCGCAGCGCTTTGCGGCTTGACTCCACCGGGCCCATACCCATGACCCCTGGCTCGCAGCCAGAGACTGCAAAGCTGGCAATCCGCGCCAGGGGTACAAGCTGATGGCGACGCAGGAACTCAGCCGAACACACCAGCAGCGCAGTGGCACCGTCGGTCATCGGGCTAGAGGAGCCGGCGGTAACGCTGCCTCCCTCAAGAAACACCGGCTTCAAAGACGCCAGTTTTTCAAGCGAGGTTTCGCGCACACAACCGTCGCGATCGACCACAATGTCGCCGACGTTGACGGAGCAGATTTCCGCCGCCAACGCTCCACTTTGTTGCGCCAGAAATGCCTTCTGATGACTTGCGAATGCATAACGGTCCTGATCCTCACGACTCAAGCCATATTGTCGGGCGACGCGCTCGGCAGTCACTCCGACATTGCAGTAATCGGCGACTTGTTCAGCGCTCCAGTCCGGGTGCGGCGAGAGGTTGAAGCCCATCATGGGCACACGCGACATGCTTTCGGTGCCACCGACGATAAACGCGTCGCCAGCGTTCATCGCCAGCATGCCTGCAGCGATCTGTGCCGCCTGAATGGCTGAGCCGCACCAGCGGTTGACGGTCATACCCGCGACGCTGACCGGCAACCCTGCCCTCAACCCGACGATGCGGCCGATATTCAGCCCTTGCTCGCCTTCGGGAAACGCACACCCCCAGACCACATCCTCGATTTCGTCAGGCGGAACGCCAGTTCGTTGCAGCAAGGCACGAATAACGTGTGCGCCCAACTCATCGGGACGCACAGAGGCGAGCCCACCCTTTTTCGCAAACGTGAACGGGGTACGAACATAGCCCGCGATGAAAGCTTCACGACTCATTGGCAACGCCTCATGAAAGAATGGCTGGTTCAGCGAAAATAATCGGATGCAGCGCTCAGACGCTCTTGACACTCAAGCACCATGCCCTGGATCAGCGCCTCGCACGTGGGCACGTCATCGATCAAACCGACCACTTGCCCGGCCCAGACCAGCCCACCTTCTACGTCACCTGACTCCAGCGCTGCACGACCTCGCGCGCCAGCAACCAGATGGTGGATCTCACTGAATTCCACGCCGCCAGGACGTTGCTCTTTGCTCACCACCTCTTCCGAGATGCCGTTCTTCAGTACTCGGCCGGTGTTGCGCAACGTTCTGAAGATCAACTTCGTATCGACTTCGGTCTTGCTGACCAGCAGTTGTTTGATGTGGTCGTGAATCGGCGCCTCGCGCGTTGCGCAGAACCGCGTGCCCATGTTCACGCCTTCAGCACCCAATGCCAGCGCCGCAGCCAGTCCGCGACCGTCGCCGATCCCACCGGAAGCTAACAAAGGAATGCGTATTTTCCGGGCCGCAGCAGGAATCAGCACCAGTCCTGGGACGTCATCTTCACCTGGATGACCGGCGCATTCGAAGCCGTCGATGGAGATGATGTCTACACCGTTACGCTCAGCCGACAGCGCATGGCGCACCGACGTGCACTTATGAATGATTTTTACCCCCGCAGCCTTGAGTCGCGTGATGAACTCCTTCGGGCTGCTCCCGGCGGTTTCAATGATCTTGATCCCGCTGTCGATAATCACATTCAGGTAGGCCTCGTAAGGCGGAGGGTTGGCCGAGGGCAAGATCGTCAGGTTCACGCCAAACGGCTGATCAGTCATCTCACGGCAGCGCGCGATTTCCAGCGCCAGCGCCTCAGGCGTAGGCTGAGTCAGTGCTGTCAGCAGCCCCAGCCCACCCGCGTTGGATACCGCAGACGCCAGTTCTGCACGCCCCACCCACATCATGCCGCCTTGGACGATCGGGTAACGAATACCCAGCATCTCGGTGACTCGATTCTTCATCGCCGGTACTTTCTGATACGTGTCTTCAGTTGCATGGAACATGGAACTCTCCCCTGAACACCTGCCTATCACTGCAACGGGCAGCGGTGCGCACCACATAAATCGGTCTGTGCACAAGAACGGCATTTGAAATTAAAGGGGGCCAATGACGTCGGCCCCCCGTACCCGTTATCCGGCGTGGAAAACGATCGACTTCAGATAGGTGTATTCGTTGAGGCCTTCAATGCCGAACTCACGTCCATAGCCCGAACGCTTGATGCCGCCAAACGGGGCGTGAGAGCTCATGCCACCCGAGCCGCCGTTGAGATAAACCTCTCCGGTGCGGATGTGTTTGGCCATCTCGAAGGCGCGACCGACATTTTGCGAGAAAATGCCACCACCCAGACCATATTGAGAGTCGTTGGCTAGGGCGATGGCTTCTTCATCGGTGTCGTAGCCAATGACTACGCCCACAGGTCCGAATACTTCTTCCTGGGCAATCCGCGACTTGTTGTCGACTTCAGTGAACAGGGTGGGCTCGTAGAAGAAGCCTTTATCCAGGCCCTCCGGACGCTTGCCACCTGTCACCAGTTCCGCGCCTTCCTTGCGCGCCACATCAACGTAGTACTCCACGCGTTGACGTTGAGCGTCACGGATCAGCGGGCCCATACCAACATCAGGGTCTGCTGGATTGCCGAGCTTGATCGCCTTGGCCATGGTTGCAACACGCTCTACATACTGAGCGCGGATCGAATTGTGGACCAGGTGCCGAGTCGTCAGGTTGCAGCCTTGGCCGGCATGCCATGTAAAGTTCATGACGCCGGCAGCAGTTGCCTGATCAAGGTTGGCATCCTCGCAAACGATCAATGCCGACTTGCCGCCAAGTTCCAGCAGCAGGCGTTTGAGCGTCGGTGCCGCTTGCGCCTGAATCGCCGCCCCGACGTTGTCCGAGCCGGTGAAGGTAATGAGGTCAACCCGCGGATCGGTTGTCAGGATTTCGCCGACCTCCTTGTCGCCTGTAATTACGTTCAGCACCCCGGCAGGCAGCCCAGCCTCATGCGCAGCCTGCGCCAGCACCAACGCCGCAAACGGCGTGTAGGGCGAGGGCTTGAGCACGACGGTATTGCCCGCTGCCAGCGCCGGGAAGACTTTGGACACGTTAAGGAAGAACGGAAAGTTGTACGGAGTGATGGCGACCACGACGCCGACCGGTTCACGTATCGTGACACCGGCACCGAGCATCTTGTGATCACCCATCGCGGCGTGAACCTCAACCGGCAGCGGTTTGGTCGTATCAAGGTTGCAGGCGTTGACGAAGAACTGCGCGTGTTGCATCGCAATCCCGAATTGCACGCGCTGGGCGATCATCGTCGCACCCGCCTCGCGGGTGATAAGCGAACGGATTTCGTCGCCTTTGCTTACGAGTACGTCGTAGAACGCCTGCAGCTTGATAGCGCGCTGAGCCCCGCTCAAGCGCGCCCACTGACCGAGATCGAATGCCTGCCGCGCGGCCGCAATCGCCGCCTCAGCCTCAACCCTGCCACCCACCGGAGCCATCCCGACGACCTCCTCTGTCGCCGGATTCACCACCGGTTCACAGGCGCCACTTGTCACCGGCACCCACTCGCCATTTATGTACAGCGCTTTATTGTTCTGTGTGACTGACATAGGTTCTATTCCATTCAGCTACGCCAACGATGGCGATCAGATCGAGGCAAACATTTTGTTGACGTCGCCTGAGGTAACCGGACGTTTTTCACCCTCGGTAGGCTTGGCTCCGCCCTTGCCGGCTACAGGGCGGGTGTCAACATGGGTGGCCTGAGCGCGCAAGGCGCCTACAGTGCAGTTTTCGCGACCGAGGATCGAGAACGGATCAAACGAGAACTCGCGCATTGCATTGAGGTGCGAAATCTTGTCGATTACCTCGTCGCTGATACCCGCTACGCCGTCCATAAACACTTCCGGCGCTCTCGGCCACAGGCTGTCAGAATGCGGGTAGTCGCACTCATAGGTCACCTTGTCGATGCCAACATCAGCCAGGTTCTTGACCCCGAACTTGTCATCGATGAAGCAGGTGATGAAATGACGTTTGAAAACATCGCTCGGTTTTTCAACGCCGAAATCGGCGTTGGTCCAGGCGCTGTGGTGCTGATGGGTAAAGTCTGCACGCTCCAGGAAGTACGGCACCCAGCCGATCCCGCCTTCGGAAAGCGCGATGCGCAGATCCGGGAATTTCTTCCACATTGGGGCGTACAACCAATCGCCGGCACTGACCGCGATCGACATCGGGAACGTACCGATCCAGGCATCGATCGGGGTATCCGGCGAAGCATGCGGAGGGGTTGATCCCGATCCAATATGGGTGCAGATCACCACTTTATTGTCAGCGCAGATCTTCCACAGCGGATCCCAGCACGCGTCATGAATGCTCGGCAGATTCAACGATACGGTACTGTCCGGGAACGACACTGCGTGAACGTTATGGGGCACCATGCGTTTGACTTCTTCGACGCAGAGTTTGACATCCCACAGCGGCAGAATGATCAGGGGGATGAAGCGGCCCGGATACTCGCCGCACCAATCCTGGATGTGCCAGTCGTTGTAGGCCTGGATCGCGGCCAGCGCAATTTTCTTGTCTGCGGTGCCGTTAAACACGTTTCCGGCGAAGGCGGGAAAGGTCGGGAAACACATCGAGGCCAGGATTCCGTTGACGTTCATGTCCTCGACACGGGCATGTACGTCCCAGCAACCACGGCGCAAGTCCTCGTAAGCCGTCGGCTCCATTCCGTACTCTTCCGGTGGCCGGCCGACCACGGCGTTCAGGCCGATGGAGGGGTAAACTTTGCCTTCAAACACCCAGAAATCCTTGCCATTTTTGGTCTCGATACGCGGGGCTCGATCTTTCATGGACTTGGGCATGTGATTGATGAATACGTCGCGCGGTTCAATCAGGTGGTCATCAACACTGATCAGAATCAGATCTTCAGTCTTCATGTTTACTCCTGGGTGGTTGGACGTCACTGCCTGTCGACGTAATCGATGATATGGAAGTACAGCACAGTGACCGATACATCAATTCAAAGGCCGGCACACCTCGACGCCCGGTAATCGGGCCAGAGTGGGCCTGCCTGCGGAATTCGTTAATCAGCTCTTGGACTGGTACTCGCGCATCACGCGTTGCTGGATTTCGATCGTCGACAACGTATGGTCATCCGCAGCGTCGGGGAACTGTCGTTCAGTGGCGGATTCAATCTCGGTCCAACGCTTGTGGGCGACGTCGACGACATGCCGATGCGTCAGAATGAAGAACTCTTCATTGCGCACAGCAGCCACGATCAGCCTGCCCGCCTCCTCTGCGTCCAGCCCGTAGCTCATGGCCTTGGCATTGATCGGGTTGCCGGAAAACTTGCCGCCAAATTCGTCGGGGCGGTTGCGCCCGGCATCCCACATGCCGGTCTTGACGATGCCCGGGCAGACCACGCTGAAGCCTATCTGCCCCTGGAACTCGTCACGGAACGCTTCGGTCATGCCCATGACCGCATGCTTGGAAGCGGTATACGCCGCCGTGCCGATGCTGGCAGCCGCCAGGCCGTTTTCCGATGAGGTATTACATATCCAGCCCTTAATGCCCTGCTTGATGAATCGACTCGCAAACTCCATCGACCCGTTCCAGACGCCGAAGGCGTTGACCGAGAACAGCCACTGCAGGTCTTTGAAGGAGGTATCCAGGGCCATGCCGCTGATCACCACACCGGCGTTATTGAAGATCAGCGCAGTGTGAGGAAAAACGCCAAACGCAAAATCGGCCAGCTCCCGAGCTGCACCTTCTTTAGCGGCGTTGTATACGAACAGCTCGGCTTGACGGCCCAGCGCCCGGATCTCGGCGACCACCTTGCCGGCGCCGACCGCATCGATATCGGCGACCACCACATCAGCACCGGCGCACGCCAGAGCCAGCGCTATGCCTCGACCGATGCCACTGGCTCCGCCTGTTACCACCGCAGCCTTGTCTTGAATATCCACACATACCTCCAGATTCTTGTTTTTGTCTAAGGGGTGAAATCGAGAATAAGCTAGATTAACCATATGATCAAGATGTACTTTCGACGACAAAAACCCCTGACCGAGGGTTATTTCAGCTGTTTTCCACACCCGACAAACACTAACAAAAAGTCTTATAAACCGCTCTAAATAATGGGTTTAAAGGGTATTTCAGAATACAGAACTCGCTGATGGGGTAGTTCCTACACTGTGCTGTCGGATTTTCGAAAAAAACCAAAAAAATAACCGTTTAAAAAAAACTTATTGCATCATTCATCTAGTGGATCTATACATATCCATGACAGATCTCAGCCCTCGCCTACGGAGTCGGACGAGCTGGCACCTGATGATTCGGCTCAAAATAAAAACAAGAGGCAAATTAGATGGTCATTCCACGTTTACTCGTATTGTCGTTAGGCTTGTCGCTTGCTGGCTGTGAAGCGGTCGACCATTTCCGGCTGACCAACGCAGTCGAGCGTTACCGCAATATGTGCACGCAAAGTGCGACCGTGGATTGCGCGACGCAGTTGGTGGATATAAATATCCTGACGCTCGGACAAATACGCAGAACAGCAGACCATGAACAGAAGGAGTTGGTACACCTCAGCGGTAACCGAGGCTACGACAGTGTGATCAGTGCAATTGATAAGGAGATTGCGCACCAGCAAGAGCTCAAGCCCAACCTGATCGCAGACTGGTTCATGCCTCAGTCTCCAGACAAGAGCATGAATGCACCCGTTTCCGTGGATTTCTACGCTAAGCTCAAAGCTCGTGCAGTCGATGATTACGAGCAGTCGATGACAGATTACGGTCTCGCGTCTATCAACGCTGCACGTTGGCAAGCCCTGAATATGAACTTCGGTTCCTCGATCTGGCCGCAGTAACCAGGCCTCGAAAAACTGAAGATCAAAGTCGCCTCCCCCCCCCCCGACACACCGCTACGGTGATCGTGCTGGAAGCGTTGCGGAGTACCGTTGCATGGCTAGGAAATGCAAGGCAGTTGCGGACAAGACCTATGAATCGCTGTTGGATGCTGCTGAAACGGTCTTTAGCCAAAAAGGTTATTCCCAGACTACGTTTCAAGAAATAGCCGAACATGCAGGGGTGACACGCGGTGCGATCTATTGGCACTTCGACGACAAATATCAGTTATTGGATGCCGTGCTGCGGCGCGCGGAGTTGCCTTGGGACCGGCTACCAGGCACCTTCGCCTCGCTTAACGAAGCGCCTTCGTTGAGCGAGCTTGGCCAAATCATCAGCGGCACCCTGCAAGAAATCATCAACGCCCCCCGCCTCCACCGAGTAATGCTAATCCTGCTGCACCGTACGGAACTGGTTGCCGACAACCGTCATGTCTATTGCCGCCTGACGGAGATTCTGAATCGGATCAAGACCTGGCTGATTGCGGCGCTCAGTTGGCGCTTTCAGAACGCCAACGGCAGCCCGCACCGCAACATCCCTGCCGCCGCCACTGCAGTCAAAGCGCTGCTCACCGGTATGATCTACGAGTGGCTGCTGGATCAGGTAGACATAGACCTGGCGCAAGTGCCGCAGACCGTAGAGATGCTGATCAAGCGCTTTGTCGACAACACTGCATGCGCAGCATGACGCATCATTGCGATGAATGCCGCCGTGCCCTCTTTACGAGGGGATCAGCCCCGCCCCTTTCATGATCTCCACCTGAGTGGGATGGATGCCCTCAAGTGAAATGGTGCGACGCCGAAAACGCCAGCGCTCTTCACGAACCATCAAGTCCTGGTAACGACCGAACACCCCACACCTTGGGAACGTCGTCATCGTCGCTGTCTATACGCACGATAGTGCTTTGCACTGTGGCACTGTTGCCCGTTATCTGAATCCGATAAGCCGCTGTGAGATGCTTGTGCCAGCGATGAGGCGCTTTGGTGTGCCCGACGATGAAGGGTCGAAGTGCATCATGACCACGTACTTCGAATGCAATACCAATTCTCGTCTTTACTTCAAACAACCCGTCCGCAGTGAAACAGTCCAGCCACTCTTCATCCAGCCCGTCGTCCATCACCGTCGAGTAGCGCTGAATGGTATCGATGATTTCCCGCTCCGCCTCCAGCAGGTCCAGCCTCGTACTCAACCGAGCGATGCTCACCGAATCGGTAATCACAGGAAGTCCCTCGTCATGATATCGGTGCCGGACTGCGTGCCTTCAACCGACGCCTTGTACGCCCGGGCGGTGTCCACGGCACTCACTACCTCAAGCCCGCCGAACTCGGTCATGCCCCTCGCCAGCATGGTTTCGCGGACGAACGTGGCGCTGACACCGTTGATACGAATGCCACGCTGCATGTCCTTGGCGGCCCCTCCAACGAAGCCATCAATGGCCCCATTGGTCGTCGTGATCGCGGAGAAGCCATGGATCGGATTCTTGTTCATGAAGCCGCTGGACAGCGTGAAAGAGCCACCATCGCTGATTCGGTGGACACCCCTGCGAACCAGGCTGACCTGAGTCATGACTCGACTGTCCCAGGTAGCCAGATAGTCCTCTGGATCAAGCTCCCAGAAAGGCACATAAACCTGCCCGGTACCGATGGCGACAACCAACGCATCAAACGCGCCTGCCGCGTCATAAAACGCGTCAATGGACGCCAGCAAGTGGCATCCACTCGCAGATCGCCGGCATTGCGACTGGCGCGTCGCACCTCATGATCTTTGGATAACAGGTCGGCGACCGCCGTTCCGATGATGCCCATACCCACGACAATGATTTTCACAGCTTGATCTTCCGAGGATGTTTGCTTAAACCACTTTGCTCGGCACAGGCCACACCAGCGGCAGAGCATCCAGGCCAATGACATCGCCGACATGGGCGGTCAGCGCTACCCCTGGCTTTACCTGGAAGTCCGGAATGCGCTGCAGCCATGTCTCTACCATGATCGGGAGCTGAGCTCTTGCTACCGCGGCGCCGATGCAGAAATGCGGACCGAAACCAAACGCGATGTGACGCGCGGTGCGCTCGGTGTCGACGCTCTGCGGACATTCGAATTTTTCTGCGTCCATGCACGCCATCGGCGTCGACAGCAAGACGTTGTCACCCTTTTTCAGCGTGACGCCCCTGATAACCACATCCTGTTTGACGAAACGGTTGGTCGACACGATCGAGTAACGACGGAGCATTTCTTCGACGAATGTAGGGATCGATTGCGGGTTATCACGCAACGCCTGACGGCGATCAGGATTCTGTGCTAGATACCGCAGAATCCACGCTGTACTGGAACCCATGGTGTCCATACCGGCGAGGAACATGAACAAAATGAAACCTGAGCATTCCGCCTCGCTTGGCGAATGCCCATCCACCTGACGGTTAACGAACGCGTTGATCAAGCCCTTGCCCGGTTTGCCCTTGTTGGCGTGGTAGAGGTCCTTCATGGCATCGAGCATTTCACGGGCGCATGCAAAACGGATCATCGGGTCATATTGATGAATGACCTGGAACAGAAAACGGATGTACAGGTCGGACTTTTCGATCGGCGCGCCGACTAACTCGCACCAGACCGCAGCCATCATCTTGTAGCCGCAAGGAACGATGTCGGCTTCGCCAGAATCGATGATTTCGTCAATCACAGAGTCGACGCCCTGGCGCATCACGGGTTCCAACGCCAGAATTCTTGCGCGGGAAAAGTAAGGCATCAAAAAGGTTTTATATTGCGTGTGATCAGGCGGATCCAGTTCAACCGGGATCAACAGTTGATCGACGCCCGCCAACAAACTGAAACCAGAAATATAGTTACTGGTAAAGTTCTGTGTATCACCAAACACTTTCTGAATATCATCGTATCGTGTCAGCACCCAAGTCCCATATGGATTACGGTCATTCTTGGGGATATAGAACAATTCTCGACCACCGTGCAGCTTGGCCAAGTTGGCATTGGGATCGCCATCGGCATCTTCCAGACCGTACCATTTAACATCCAGTACCAACTCCGGTGGAACGTGTGCAGGAAATGCGCTATTCACAATGAAAGCCCTCATTTACCAACCAATCGTTATTGTTTTTATTGTGTGGTGTGACGCTGGTTCAACGTCCTTTGTAAACGGCTGGACGCCGGTCAAGGAACGCGGCTACCCCTTCCCGGAAGTCTTCGGTTTCTGAACAGCGTGCGAAACCGGCTCGCTCAGCACTCAGTTGCTCAGCAAGCTCTGTATTGAACGAGTTTCTGATCAGCCGTTTCAGAATTCCCAATGCAACGCCGGGACTTCCTGCCAGACGCGTTGCCATCTGATGGGTCTGCTCGACCAGGGCATCATGCGCAACCACAGCATTGACCAACCCCAGGCGCAGCGCCGATTCGGCATCCAGGGTGTCGCTCAGGAGTGCGATCTCCAACGCGCGACGCATGCCGACCAGGCGTGGCAAGTTCCACGAAGCACCCAGGTCACAGCTGGCGCCGACCTTTGCATACGCCAGGTTAAACCGCGTATTGTCGGCAGCGATAGCGAGATCACAGGCGAGTGCGAGGCTCATGCCGGCGCCGGACACCGCACCGTGCAGGCTGGCGATGACCGGGGCCTGCAGGTGCGCGAGCAGCAGGATCGCCTCATGCATGGGGTCGATCAGCACCTCTGGCACGCTGAGTGGGTCCTGACGGAATTGGGCCAAATCCCCTCCTGCGGCAAACGCCCTGCCCGCCGCATTGATCACCACGACGCGGATGTTTTTGTCCGTGCTGAGCTCCTGGCAGGTTGCCAGGAAGTCACGTGCCAAATCAGCATTGATTGCATTGAGCACGTCAGGGCGGTTGAGGGTGATGTAAGCGATCGCACCCTCACGACGATAGATAACCGTTGATTCATTCTGGTTCATGCAACACTCCGTGCCGCGATCGTTCGATTGAACTGCAGAATTAAAACTGCGAGATCGGCAAACGGATGATCAGCCCATCCAGCTCCGGGGTGACCGTGATCTGGCAGGTCAGACGGCTATGCTCCTGTACGTGCATGGCGCACTCGAGCATGGCGGCTTCATCGGCGTCTGCGGGCGGAACATGAGCCACCCACTTTTCGTCGACATAACCATGGCAGGTTGCACAGCTGCATGCGCCACCACAGTCGCCAATAATCCCCGGAACCCGGTTATTAATGGCAGCCTGCATTGCGCTCTGACCCACCTCGGCGTGAACTTCCTTACTGGAACCATTGTGTTCGATAAATGTAATTTTCGGCATCTCAGACCTCAACTTTACGCAATTGTTATTATATTAAGCAGGCAATAATTCTTTGAGATTAAGACGCTCATCCGCGAGCAACTCCGCGCTCAGAGGCACCTTATCAGAGATCAAGCGTTTCGCAATCATAAACTCAGCCGGACGACTCACAGTGTCTGCGGCAATTATCACGCCTTCTTTCAGGTAGAACGCGGAAAACGAACGAGTCTCAGTTGAACCCCTTACAACCAATTGATCAAACCCTGCAGAAAGACCAACCATTTTTAGTTTGAGGTCATATTGGTCGGACCAGAACCATGGCACTGCGTTATAGGCCTCACGCTTACCACAAATACTGGCTGCTGCGGTTCTTGCCTGTTCAACCGCATTGGGTACCGACTCCAGACGCAAGCGGCGACCCAGCTTGGCGTTTGGATGGGAGGTACAGTCGCCGGCAGCTACGATGGATTCGTCTGCAGTGCAGGCGTATTCGTCCACCTCAATACCGTTGTCCACTGCCAGCCCTGCCGCTTGCGCGAGTTCGGTGTTGGGTATCAGGCCAATGCCGGCAATCACTACATCCGCCTCTACTTTAAAGCCGCCCGAACAGAGCACGGCCGTCACGGCGTCTTGCGATTTATCGACTTCCAGTGCCTGGACTTCCACGCCAGTGTGAATGGTCACGCCGGCTTCACGGTGAATCCTTTCATAGAAGGCGGATATTTCAGGTGCGGTCACCCGGGCCAACACACGTGGGGCTGTTTCCAATACGGTGACGTGCATGCCCTTCTTGGTTGCAGCCGCCGCCACCTCAAGGCCCACATAACCACCACCAATGATCACTAACCGCAGCCCTTGCTTCATCTGCGAGTGGATTCGCTTCACGTCCGCAATGGTCCGCAGATAGTGGAAGTTTTCTGTCTCCTCCGCCAGCTCAGCACCTTTGATCTGCAACCGCCGAGGACGGCCGCCAGTGGTAAGCGCCAGTTTGCTGTAGTCCAGTACTCGCCCATCAGACAGGCTCACGCGCTTGGCTGCACGATCAATGTGTTGCACCGACACACCGAGCAGCAGTTCGATACCTGCTTCGTCGTAGGTAGAGCGCGGCTTGAGGTACAGGGCCTCGGTCTGGATCTCACCGCTGAGGTAGCCTTTGGACAGCGGCGGGCGCTGATAAGGGATGTGCGGCTCGTCACCAATCATGATGATGCCCCCTTCCCATCCGTGGTTGCGCAAGCTGGTGGCCAGCTCGCCGGCGGCATGCCCTGCCCCCACAATGATCACCTGTTCATGAGTCGTCATATCATCACCTTTTGCCAGGTTTAAAACCTTGGTTATTTGATTTCGTTAAAGGGGACGTCACGATCGACGCGCAGGTCTGATGGCAGCCCAAGCACGCGTTCGGCGATGATGTTGCGTAGAATTTCGTCGGTGCCGCCGGCAATGCGAAGGCCAGGGGCAAATAGGTAGTAGTACTGGAACGGCGAGACCTTCGGGTTTTCGCTGTCAAGGCCGTCCGCTTCCAGCAGGTCCATGCCGAGGGCACCCACCTGCTGGCGAGTCCTGGCCATCACCAACTTGCCAATGGACGCTTCCGGCCCCGGTTCCTGGCCCTTGGATAACGCCGTTTGCGCGCGCATTCGCAAAAACTCCAGTCCGGCATCATTGACGTAAACCTGAGCGATCGCTTCGCGAATCGAGGCGTTATCAAGCAACGGCACACCGCCGCTGCAAACCTCCTGAGCAAGGCTGATCAACTGATCGACACCTGGAGCATCGGCAGCCTTGCCGATCGCCAATCGCTCATGCATCAATGTGGTCAACGCGACCCGCCAACCAGCGCCGACTTCACCCAGACGCTGTGCATCAGCGATACGCACGTCAGTCAGGAACACCTCATTGAAATCCGTATGCCCGGTCATAGAGCGGATCGGACGAACTTCAACGCCAGGCGTACGCATGTCGATGAAAAACATGGTCATGCCTTTGTGCTTGGCAACCGATGAGTCAGTGCGCGCCAGCAACAGCCCAAAGTCGGAATGGTTGGCATAAGAGGTCCAGACCTTTTGCCCGTTGACCACCCACTCATTCCCTTGTCTGACTGCACGGGTACGGACGCCGGCCAGGTCGGAACCGGCAGCAGGCTCCGAGAACAGCTGGCACCAGATCTCGTCGCCGCGCATGGCGGGGCGCACGTAACGCATGGCCTGCTCTGCCGGCATATAGGTGTAAAGCGTGGGAACACACATGCCCATCCCGACTTGAAACGGCGTAACAAACACGTTGTAGCGCGACTCTTCCTGGCTGAAGATGACCTGCTCGATAGGATTACCTCCTACCCCACCCACTTCGACCGGCCAGGTGATGCCCACATAGCCGTGTGCGCTTTTCAGCGACTGCCAGCCACGGGCTCGTGTCATTTTCTGGGCTTCGGTTTCTTTTCTGCCCACGGGCTGCGCCCACTTGGGAGCCTGCTCTGCCAGCCATTGCCGGACTTGCTGCCGATAAACGGCTTCTTCATGTGAATCATCAAAATCCATGACCGAAACCTCAATTAGCCGTGTCAGAGGAGCTGCGGGAAGACACCAGGGAGCTGATCAGCCGGCCCGACCAGCGCTGCTTGTTGCCCAGCAGCAAAGCCAGCGATCTGGCGCGTCGGTAATATAGGTGGCAATCACTTTCCCAAGTGAACCCGATGCCGCCATGCAACTCGATAGACTCTTCCGCCGCAAAGGTGCAGGCGTCTGTTGCGGCGAGCCGCGCCCCTGCGGCAGCAGTGGGGATCTGCGCAGAGTCTGTCGACAACGCCCAGGCGCCGAACAGGCAATGCCCACGCGCCAGTTCGATCTTGGTGTACATGTCTGCCAGGCGATGTTTGACCGCTTGCTGACTGCCGATGAGCGCGCCGAAGGCACGGCGGGTCTTGGCATAGTCGACGGTTGTTTCGAGCAACGCTTGCGCTGCGCCGACTTGTTCGAACGCCGCAAAAATAGCCGCCATGTCGAGCAGTCTGTTCGTCAGGCGCGTGCCATCACCCGCTGCACCGATGCGCCTGACAGGCGCCGCATCAAAAGTGACTTGCGAGTAACCGCGCAGGTTGTCGATGCTTTCGATAGGCTCCAGGTGGACGTGGCTTGACTTCAGTTGCACCAACCACCAACCGAAACCCTGGCCATCCTCCTCTGAGCTGGCAGAGACAATTGCAATATCCGCTACTGCTGCATCCGCAACCGAGCGTTTGAAACCACTGAGCAGACCATCCTTCACCTGACATCTTGGCAAAACATCCCAGACGCCGCCGCCTTCGCTGAATGCGACCGTGCCGATGACCTCACCCGAAGCCAATCCGGGTAACCAGTTGTGAGCGACTTCGCCACCGGCCAATTTCAACGCCTCTGTCGCATGCAAGACCGAGGACGTCAAAGGCAGCGGGACCAATGTTCTTCCTGCCTCCTCGGCCAATACGCAAAGCTCCAGTGCCCCCAGGCCGAGGCCTCCGAGTTCTTCGGGAATGGACGCAGCAGTAAAACCGAGTTCGCAGAATTGAGCCCACAGGGCCCCGTCGAATGCGCTGCCCGCATCGAGCTGGGCTCTGGCCAGTTGCGGACCATTATTGAATAGTCTGCGCAACTGCTCCCTCAACGCATGTTGTTCCGGTGAGAAATCGAAGTTCATTGTTGCACCTCGCCCGACCCGTTGGCTGCAGGGTAAAAACGTTGGTCACGCTCAGCGCGCATCACCAGCCACTGGCTGGGCCGATAGCGCTCGCCGAAACGCGCTGCCAATCCCTGACAGTTATGGACGAATTCGCGGATCCCCACAGTGTCGATGAAAGAGAACACGCCGCCGGTATAAGCCGGAAAGCCAATTCCCAATACAGAGCCGACATCGCCGTGCGCGGGATTGGTAATCACGCCTTCCTCGAACGCACGCGCCGCTTCCAGTGCCTGGATGTACAGCATGCGGGTTTTCAGCTCTTCGACGTCTGGCTGCTGAGCAAGGGGCGCATAGACCTGAGCCATCCCCGGCCAGACCGAACGCTTGCCGTCGACGTAGTCGTAGAAACCCGAGCCATAGCGGCGGCCCTTGCGATCGAGGTCACGCACGAAGGTGTTGAACACCGAAAGTCCGTGGGGTTCTACCCAGGCGTCAGCGGCGTCGGCCTTGTACTGCTGTTGCGCGTTGTAGGTGAGTTCGATGGTCAAATCATCGATCAATGACAACGGACCAATGGCAAAGCCGGCCTGCAACGCAGCATTGTCGATGAGGACTGGCGAAATACCTTCAGCCAGCATCCCTGCACTTTCGAACAGATAGGCACTGATGACCCGTGTGGTAAAAAAACCTTTGGCGTCATTGACCGCTATAGGCGTTTTTTTCAAGACGCCGACCAGAGCCAGCGCGCGAGCATAGGTACGGTCAGACGTCTGTTTGGCTTTGATCACCTCAACCAGCGGCATTCTTCCTACCGGAGAGAAAAAGTGCAGCCCGACAAAGCGCTCTGGCTGTTCAATACCTTCGGCAAGGCTGGAAACCGGCAGCGACGAGGTGTTGCTCGCCAGCACAGTGTCAGCGCTGACCACCGCCAGGATCTTGCGGAAGACGTCAGCTTTGACTTGACGATTTTCGAACACAGCCTCCACCACCAGGTCACACCCAGCCAGCTGGCTGTAGTCGCCAGTGGCCTTGATGCGCGACAGTGCTGAGTCGGCAAGTGCAGGTTCCAGGCTACCTTTGGCCACCAGTCGCTGGAGCATTTCACTGATCTTCTGCTTGCCGGCTTCAGCCCGCTCGGTTGTCGCGTCGATCAGCACCACATCCAACCCAGCCGATGCGCAGACCTGTGCAACGCCACCACCCATCAGCCCTGCGCCCACGACACCTACTTTCTGCGGACGTAGCTCACTGTCGGCACAGGCAGTGCGGGCAGCCTTGCGGCACTCTTTGACCGAGATGAACTGAGTACGCATGAGGTTGCGCGACACCGGGTTCATGATCAGCCGGGTGAACTGCCGCGCTTCTTCCCTGAGACCCGCGTCCATGGGCACGCTGGTGCCCCTGGCGACAGCACTGACCAAGGCAATGGGTGCAGGCAGGTTACGTTGGGTCTTGCCAGCAATGCCGGTCGCGGTCTGGGCGTAAAAGGCTCCGAGCTTCGCATCAAAATAGCCGGCGCCACCTGGCACTTGATAGTCGCGTTTGTCCCATGGTTGCACCGCATCGGCCTTGGTCAACAGCCAATGTCTGGCCCGCTCCAGTAGTTGCCCAGGCGCCGCCACTTCGTGAATGATGCCCATTTGCAAAGCCTGCTCAGCGGACACCGAAGTGCCCTCAAGCATTAAGGCAACCGCCTGGCGAATACCAATCAAGCGAGGCAGGCGCTGAGAACCGCCAGCGCCCGGCATTAGTCCTATGGTCACTTCCGGCAATGATATGACCAGTGCAGGATCATTGCTCGCCACGCGGTAGTGACAAGCCAGGGCAATCTCCAGACCTGCGCCAATGGCGGCGCCGTTGATGGCGGCAACAAACGGTTTGCCGCACGTCTCCAGTTGCCGCAGAAGCTCGCTGAATGGCCGCGAGATTTCGGCGTATACCTTTTTCTCATCCGTCAGTCTGTCGAAAAAATCGACCATTGCATTGATGTCGCCACCTGCCATGAAATCACTCTTGGCAGAGGTAATGATTGCGCCGCGGATATTTGAATCGGCGGCGATCTTCCTGACCGCCGCGCGCAATTCATCGCGTAGTTCAGGCGTTGTCACATTCATTGGTTTGCCGGACACGTCCATCGTCAAAAGCGCGATGCCGTCACTGTCCACGACCATATTCAGACTCGCCACAGGGCGTCTCCTTTATTTTTATCCGCTGCTACGCTACCGATCTGCATGGGCACACCAGACCTCAGACTCGCTCGATGATGGTGGCAGTGCCCATGCCCAGGCCGACGCACAGTGTCACCAGGCCCGTGCTTTTTCCGCCACGTTCCAGCTCATCGAGCAGAGTGCCGAGGATCATTGCGCCGGTTGCGCCCAACGGATGCCCCATGGCAATCGCGCCGCCATTGACATTGATCCGCTCGGCCGCAATGTTCAGGCGCTCCATGTACAACAACACCACGGATGCAAACGCTTCATTGAGCTCATAGAGGTCGATGTCCGAAGCCTGCATTCCGGCCAGAGACAAGGCCTTGCGACTGGCCATCTCGGGACCTGTGAGCTGTATGGTCGGTTCTGAACCCACCGAAGCAAATGCTCTGATCCGCGCCCGCGGCTTCAGATTCATCCGCTCGCCAAACGCCGCGCTGCCAATGATCACGCCGCCGCTGCCGTCGACAATACCGCTAGAATTGCCGGCGGTATGCACATGGTTGACGTCCAGTACCTGCGGATAGCGCTGCCGCACCACGGCACCGAACCCTCCGGCCTCGGTCATCGTGACAAAGGCCGGCGCGAGTGCATTCAAACCTTCCAGCGTGACCTCCGTCCGCATGTGCTCGTCACGTTCCAGCAGAACCATGCCCAGATCGTCGACCACCGGGATCACCGAGTTTGAGAAACGCTTTTCTTGCCATGCTTGCGCCGCTCGCGCCTGGCTCATCAATGCGTATTGGTCGACATCGTTACGGGTAAAGCCGTGCAAGGTGGCGATCAAATCCGCACCGATGCCCTGGGGCACCATGTGGTTCTGGTACACCAACTGCGGATCGCTGTACCACGCCCCGCCGTCGGCGCTCATCGGCACTCTGGACATCGACTCGACACCGCCGGCGATGATCAATTGTGCTTGCCCGCTCATCACCTGCGCCGCAGCGTAATTCACCGCGTCGAGGCCGGATGAGCAAAAACGGTTCAACTGAATTCCAGGCACGGTATGGCTGTAGCCGGCATTCAATACGGTAGTGCGCGCCAGGTCACAGCCTTGCTCGCCAACGGGTGAAACAATACCCAGCACCACTTCGTCCAGCTGTGTCGTGTCGAGCTGATTGCGATCACGCAAGGCACGCAGCACCTGACTGGCCAACTCGACCGGAGGCACTTCATGCAACGCACCGTTTGGCCGGCCGCGCCCGCGAGGTGTACGAACGTGATCGTAGATGAAAGCGTCCATGGAACTCTCCCTAAAGCACTCGGAATGCAAATTGCCGCCACTCAGCGTTTGGTCAGCGTGAGTCCTGCTTTCTCACGGTCCCAGGTAGTCGCTGTGCAGCCTTCGTCTCGCAACTGGTACTTGAGAATGCGACCGACCGGATTGCGCGGCAGTTCGGCACGGAACTCGATGTAACGCGGCACGGCAAAGTACGGGAGACGATCCACCGCCCAGAGACAAAGTTGCTCTTCGCTCAGCGTGAAACCTGGTTTGAGCACTGCAGTGACCTTTACGTCATCTTCGGTCAGCGCTGATAACACCGCATGAACGGCGACGTCCTCAATGGCCTCGTGCGCGCGGAAGCTGGTCTCCATTTCATAGCTGGAGATGTTTTCACCGCGACGACGCAGGTAATCCTTCTTGCGATCGATGAAGTAGAAGAAACCGTCATTGTCGAACATGCCGATGTCGCCCGTGTGCAGCCACAGGTTGCGCATGATCTTCAGGGTGTCTTCCGGTCGGCGCCAATAACCTTCGAACATCACATGTGGGTGCAGTGGGCGGCAGATGACTTCGCCAGCAGTGCCCGGTGGCAGCTCAACATCGTTGTCATCGACAATACGCACATCGAAGTCAGGAACACGCATCCCCGACGAGTTGGGTGCCGGATCGACCCCGTGAGGCAAGGACACGATGACCGATGCCTCAGTGATGCCATAACTGTTGGCCCCCATATGGCGACTGCCGAAGCGCGCCAGCCATTTGTCCTGGAGCAATGCCGGGAATGGCGTGCCCAACACCACGCGAATCTGCCCAAAACAACGTTTGGCCGCATCCACTTCTGCGGCTTCAAGCAACAGCGGAATCATCGAACCGAGCAGACTGACGATGGTTGCACCGGTACGTTCGATTTCCGGCCAAAAGTTGGACACCGAGAAGCGCTTGTAGACAGCCGCCTTGCCGGCCACGAGAGCGCTGGACAGGATGGTCGTGGAAGTGGCGTTCATATGGAACAGCGGCAGTGCGGTCCACTGCACATCCTTCTGCGTCCTGCCTGCAGCCTTTACCAACTGACGCGCGAGGTTGACGGCGTAGTTGTGGCTGATCATGCAACCTTTTGACGGACCTGTGGTGCCCGCCGTGTAGATCAGCATCGCCAGATCACCGGGTGCGACGTCATCATCGATAGCGCTGGTGGTGTCCAGGCGATAATCGTCCAGCGCAGCAATGGCTTTTCCTGCCATGCTGCCTTCCGGTGCTTTCTCGCGATACAGCAACGTGCGCAGTTCAGTCAGTCCGTCGGCGATGGCCACCACGCGCTCGGCGTAGTCGAACTCAGCGATCACAACAGCGGAACCGGAGTCGTTCAGTTGATGGCGCAGGAACTCGCCTTTATAGGCGGTGTTCACCGGGACACTGATCGCCCCGAGCTTGTTGATCGCCAACCAGCAGAGAATCGCGTCGACGTTGTTGTCGAGAATAGTGGTGACCGTCTGGCCTTTGACCACTCCGAGGCTGCATAAGCCATGGGCAAGACGCGTGGTTTCATGATCGATTTGCGCGTAGGTCCACTCGCGATCCCCGATATCCAGGAACACCTGTTGCGGATGGCTGGCTACGGCGCGGGCGATGACCCGGTTGACTGTGTCTTGTTCTCCGGCCGACCACGTCAGTGTTTGTGCAGTCACTTTTACGTCTCCTTTTGTTCTTGTTAAGTACGTAATGCATTGGTGAGTAAACGGTTTACGTCCACTTCAGGGGAAGAGCATCGACACCGAATACCACCCCACCGTGCATGCGCACGCTGTCGTCATCCGCAATTTCAAAAGGGGGTACCAGACGCATCCATTCTTCGATCGCAATCACTAGCTCACGACGAGCGAGGTGAGAACCGATGCAGCGGTGCGGCCCGGAAGCGAATGCGATGTGACGGTTGGGGCTGCGACTGAAGTCCATTTCCTGCGGATGATCGAAGTCCTCCGGGTCCAGACTGGCAAACATCGAATACATCGCGATGCAATCGCCCTTCTTCATCGAGACGCCGGCAACTTCGGTGTCCTCGGTGACAAATCGGCTGACCATAACCACCGAATACGCGCGCAGCATCTCTTCGATCGCATCCGGAATAAGCGAAGGATCCTCGCGAAGTTTTTGCTGCTGCTCTGGGTGTTCGGCCAGGTACTTGAAGTAAAAGCCCAGCGAGGACGCTACGGTATCAAGGCCACCGACGAACAGCAGATAACAGATGCCCAGCATTTCGTCGTCGGTCAGCCCGACACCGGCGATGGTGGCGTGGGTCGCGAAGCTTGTCAGGTCGCCGGTAGGCGATTTGCGGCGGGCAGCAATCAGATCCAGCAGGTAGTCGCGAATAGTCGCGGCGGCTTCGACTCGGGCTGATTGGTCAGCGGCATGCAGCAGCGTGTCTTCCCAAAGCAGAATCCGATCCAGATCCTGGAGTGGCAGCCCCATCAGTTGCATGAAAATCCGCACCGGAAACTGCCTGGCGAACGCTTGCACGAAGTCGCAACCGCCCTGATCCACAACGTTATTGATCAGCTCAATGCACGAAGCGCGGATACCGTCTTGCATCTGCGCAATTCGCGCCGGTGCAAGCAATGGATTCAACAGGGCACGAAATTTGGTGTGATCCGGCGGATCCAGCTCCAGCGGGATCATGTCCCAGTCCTCACCCAGAAGCTTGGAGAAGCCTGAAACACCTTTGCTCGAAAATAGCCCTGGCGTCTGCAGCACATAACGAATGTCTTCGCCACGGGTCAATACCCAGGCGCCATCGGCGCTGGAAAAGTGCGAAGGGGTGTAGAGAACGCTACCTTTGCCCCGAAGGGAGTTCATCGTCTGAAACGGACATTGCTTCGCACCTGAAATGCGTAGCAGGTCGAACGGTACCACCAGCTCCGGCGGAATATGCGCGGGCACTTTGGAGGTGTCGATACGTGCGGATTCCTGGATTGTCATTATTATCAGTCTCCTGTCTCATCATTCTGGCTGCTCATCGGCTGGCATCGAATATAGTGGGCTCAAATGCGCCTCACCAGCACTATCGTCAACGCGCTGCGCGCGGCACTTTTTACCTCAACCGGTGGTGCTAGAGCGCTTGTTTGAAACGAGCGGCAGCGCATCACTCCAAAGCAGGTCCGCCGCACCTGCGGCATGTCCAGCGACACCGCCGGCTTCGAGGCTGAGCATTTGCAGACGCAAGGTCCAACGGTAAAGTCCGGACTCCAGGGTGAAACCCTGTGCACCACTTAGCTGATGCGCATCAAGACACAGGGTGTGGGCTGCCGTTGCTGCGTAAGCCGCAGCGGTTGCGGCAAATTCGTTGCTGTCGTGCCAGGCGGCATGGCGTACCAGATAACGCGCGCACTCGAGCGAAACCGCGAGCTCCGACACCCGATGTTGAATCGCCTGGAACGAACCCAAGGCTTTGCCAAACTGCTCGCGAGTGGCGAGATGGCTGGTCAGGTGTGCGATCGCCCCTTCCATGGCGCCGACGATTTCCGCGCCGATGCTGATCTGCCAGCGACGGGTTACCAGGTCGGCAGGCAGAATGGCGATGACGTCGCCTGACACAGCAGCGGGCGTCGCCAGTGGGTAGACAAAGTTGCTTTTTACTGCGACAGCCTTGGCAGGGTCGACGCGATAGACTTTCGCTACATCTTCGCCAATCACCGCCAGCAACGGGGCAAATCCGGCATAACGCACGGGAACGTGTTCTCCCTGACGACACACTGCCAACGCTTCATGTCGATGGTCTGCCATCAGCGGGGCGGTGATCATTGCCTGAACACCGACCGGCGACATGCCATTGAGGCGGGACACTTCCTCAGTCAGAAATACCGCTTCCAGTGCCTCGTACGGTGCTTTCTTGCCGGTTCCGAAATAACCGTGCTCCTGCAAGCCATTCCAGAGCACTGCATCGAAAGGAGCGGTGGCGTCAGCCCGATACCAGGAGGTCAGGTAGGTCTTGAGCGTTGCCAGCCACGCCGTTTGCTTCTCTGATAGATCAAGGTTCATGGTGCTTCCTTCTACTTGGGCATGCGCAGCCAGAGGCGTGCAATCAGGTTGAGTTGCATTTCATAACTTCCGCCGCCCAGCCCTGCGATCATTGCCGTGCGGAATTCACCATCGGACAGAGAGTTTGAAACCAGCCCTTCCTCACCAAGCACTTCGAGGGCAAGGTCCGATACCGCTCGTTCTGAACGAACGATGGCGCAACGACCCAAATAAGCCTCAGGCCCGGCACCCTCGCCGCGTGCCCTTGCCTGGCGGACCTTGTAGGTCAGCAATCGCGCAGAGCTGCAGGCGGCCAACGCAAGGACGGCCTGACGACGAATGCCTGGATCAGTGAAAATCCCCTTGCGGTCAGCGACTTCAACGACCTGCTCAAGCATCTTCTCGGCGCGGGCATAGCGCGGTGTTCCGACCCGTTCATCCGACAGCGCGTCGCGCACAACCGTCCAGCCCTCGCCCTCGTCGCCGAGACGGCAACTGGCATCAACGCGAACGTTGTCAAACGTCAGACGATGTACCTTGTGCACATCGAGCATCGAGGGGATGACCTCGACCTTGATGCCCGGGGTGTCCATGCGCACCAGAAAGATCGTCACGCCAGCTTTGGTCGTGTCGGAGCCCTCAGTGCGGGTCAGCAGAAAACAGTATTCGGCTTTACCCGCGTAAGAGGTCCAGACCTTGTGACCGTTGATGATGTACTGATCACCGTCACGTAACGCGCTGGTTTTCATGGCGGCGAGATCGGAACCGGCCGTCTCCTCCGAAAACCCCTGACACCAAAGCACATCACCGCTGGCAATACGGTTGAGGTGCAGCTGTTTCTGCTCCTCGGTACCCGCGGCAATGATCGCTGGACCGATCCAGTTCACGTTCATGTACTGCGAGCCACGGGGCTCTCCAGCCATCCACAGTTCTTCACTGAGAATGGCGAAGTCCCACGCAGACGCCGCGTTACCGCCGTACTCCTTCGGCCAGTGCGGAACCATCCAGCCGCGCTGTGCCAGCTTGTGACAGAAACCCATGGTGGTATCCGAATAAGGATCTTCGCCCGGTGTCAGGCACGTCCATTCCTCGGGTACTTCCTCGCTAACGAAGGCCCGGACTTCGTTCCGGAACCGCACCTCTTCTTCACGCCATCCGAATTCCATCATCGCTCCCAACTAGATCATATAGTCGATCTAGATTATCGCCACTTTCTCGCAATCGTCAACTGCGTTCCGAAGGACAAATGAACAAATTGCTGAACGCCACGAAATCCGTGCCCTCCAGATTGCCGTCAACGTAACCGAGAGACACCCACCAGCCGCCAATTCCCAGGCAGCCGGAAGCCGCAAACGCAAGGTTTGCGCTGTGATCCAGGTCGATGAAAGGGCGGTGGAAAGGCTAGAGCGTCAGCGCAAGCGCGTCATTTTTACGCATAGCAGGCGGATCGCGCCGCTCATTGACGATCGACGCCGCGAATGTCTGCAACTGACTGGCGAGCGTCACATCGTGCAACGTGGCATGCGCGCAATGACGCAGGCAGAGGCCGCTGACCAACGAGATGATGGCCGCCGCCGCGCCGTCACAATCCTGGAGGATGAAGACGCGTTGTTGCTGGCCCGCATTCAGGATTTCGATGAGTTGCGCATCTATTTTTCGTTTGAACTCAAGCGCGACACTCAGCCCCTCTTCCTCAAGGCTACGAATGTCCAGTTCGGCGATCATGGTACTGTCCATGTTCGCCAAAATGTAAGCACAGTAGAGTTTGACGAAATGACGCAGCGAAGCACCCGGCGGGCGCTGCATTCGCTTTGCCCGTTTCCATATCAGCAGAAAGCCTTGCAGGTACTCATGGATGATTTCCTGCAACAGGGCTTCTTTGCTCTCGTAATGCACATAGACGGAACCCGGCTGAATCCCGCACTCACGCGCAAGGTGTCGCAACGAAATAGAGGAAAAACCGTTTCTGGCGATCAGCGAGATCGCTTGCTGCTTGATCAGCTCGGCTCTGGTCATATCGATCACTCATGGCAAGGACGCGCCCAAGCGCCGCCGAGGCTGCAACGCCCTGAAGCCTGCAAGACTAAACACACCTCGGCTGACATCAGGCCGCAGAGCTCAGCGCCTGAACTAGCGGACGGAAAAGGTTTTGCTGGCGGCCATCACAGCGGCGCGATCCACAGCTGGCTCACCCAACGGATTGCCCAGTTGCGTGTATTTCAGCGCCATCTGCAAGGCTGAGCTTCGGTGCACATCCAGGGATTCCCAGATCGACCGCACCGTGCCTTGTATCGCCGCAGGCGGTTTCGCAGCGATCAGCGCAGCCATCTGCTGAGCACGGGACCAAAGCTCATCTGCTGGCGTAACTTCGGTCACCAGACCGATACGCAAAGCCGTATAGGCGCTGATGCGTTCGTCATTGCCGAGCAATGACATGCGCAAGACATCACCCAGCGGCATGCGATACGTCATACCGATCGGCTCCAGCGCCGCAGTCATGCCATAGGTCACATGCGGCTCGAAAAACTGCGCACCCTCATCACAAATAATAATGTCGCTTTCATTAAGCCAGTAGAAAGCGCCGCCAGCGCACAGCCCATGTACCGCCGCAATGACCGGTTTCCAGCATTTATTTTGCTTGGGGCTCAGGCTTTCGCCAGGATCGGCATGCGTCCAGACATTCGGATTAGGGTCTGGGAATGAAGGATCCTTAATGTCGACCCCAGTGGAAAACGCCCGGCCAGGTGCCGCGCGCAACACCACGCAATAAATGTTTTCGTTTTCCCGAATATGCCGCCACAGCCAGGCGAACTCATCCACCATCTTCCGATTGAACGAGTTCATTGCGTCAGGGCGATTCAAAGTAATCGTTGCGACATGGTCGATGACGTCAAACAGCACTGTTTCAAATTGATCTATCACGTGTATCCCCTATTACCAAGACAACTGAGCTGGTTGATCAAGAGCGGCTGCGCGGCATTTCCAGCGCGCCTTCAGCGATGATGCTGCGATGAACTTCGCTGGTTCCACCGTAGATCGTGCTTGGAATGGAGCGGCGATATTCAAGCTCGATCGCGCCACCTGCCATTTCTCCCATCCACAGCGAGTCGGGTGCTGCCAACTCCATGATGTCTTCGGAGCGCGCTAGCCAAGCTTCGCTGCCAAAGAGTTTCGACATTGAGCCAAACCACTTCTGCGACACCCCCTTCTCGCCGGCCCAGATACTGCGTCGGGTTAACGCGTCGGCAACCTGGATATCGCAAAATACCCGTGCCAGCCTGGCTCGCACTTGAGGCTGATTGATCGCCGCCCGACCATCACGCTGCGCAGTCCGAGCCCATTGCAGGGCGTTGCCCAGCAAGCGTCGCAGCGGCCCGACGTTATAAAGCCCGACACCTTGCTCAAGTGTGAGCGCAGCACTCATGATTTTGATACCGCCATTCACATCGCCAAGACGGTAGTGGTCCGGCACGCGCATGTCGGTGTAATAGGTGATGTTGGTCCGTTCCGCACCGATCGTCTTGACCTCCTGGGACTCATACCCCGGCTGATCGAGCGGCACTACAAACAAGGTCAGCCCCGCGTGCTTGGCCACCGATGAGTCGGTGCGCACCAGCATCAATGCGTAATCCGCCAAATGGCCCTGAGTGGTAAACATCTTCTGACCATTGATGATCCAGTCTTCACCGTCACGAACCGCCTTGGTGGCCGCGGCAAAAACGTCAGAGCCACAGGAAGGCTCGGTATAGCCCAAGCTGCAATATTTGGTGCCATCGGCAAGTGCAGGGAGAATGTCGCGTTTGGCCTGTTCGGTGCCGAATCGCAGAAGCATCTTGCCGACCATATCGGTTACAACCGGCACCAGTATCGGCCAATCCACTTCGTTGAAAACTTCCTGTATTGCCGCCAGGGATGCACCATCACACGCTCGGCCATGAAGCTGTTCAGGCCACTCTGGATAAAGCAGGCGCGCCTTCGCCAGCTTCTGAAAGAACGCCGGATGGTGGGCATCATCCGAGGTCGCCGCAAAATGCTTGAGCTCATCATTCAGGTGCTCAGAGAAAAATTGCCGGGCTTCGCTGGCAACTCGATCCGCCTCCTCGCCCCAACTGAAATCCAGTCCGCTTTCGCCGGCGGCAGGAAGGCTCGCGAGCTGGTCAGCCCAAAGGCGATCCCCCGCTTCCTGAAGCCAGATCGCCGGATCACCGGCCTGCAGCGCAATACCCCGAGCGCGACGCAAATAGAGCTGCGCGTCGTATTCCAGGGTCATGCCGTAACCACCGAAGACACGAATCGCCCGTGTGCAAGCGGTTGTCGCGATGCGGCTGGAGAACCAAAACGCCAGCGAAATATTGGCCCCTGCCACTGACAGGTGCTGTTCGATCGACCAGACTGTGCGCCACAGCAACAGCCGTGCACCTTCCACATCGGTAATGGAGTTGGCCAACGGATGGGCCACTCCCTGAAAACTACCGATGGGTTTACCGAACGCAAATCTCTCGCAAGAATATTCAGCCGCCATTTCAACAGTCTGCTGGGCGATGCCGATGAGCAGCGCACTGCTCAGCAACTTCCACTCTTCAATCGCAGCGAGGAACGCGTTGCTGGCATCCTTACCGCTGGCCAAAAGCACACAGTCGTTACCAGGATAAGTCTTCAGCCCTAACGCCAGAGAGCCCTGATTGGGCGAAGCAGCAGTTACCGAACCGCCACTTTCCAGACTGAGTTTTACCTGCTCACCATCCAGCCACAGAATCGCATCCGCAACGGCGCCGCCCGGAACCGTCTGCTCGCCCACAGAAGCCGCATTGCTCAACGCCAATGTGACCAGTTGTTGGCCCGACAGCAAAGAAGCTGGAACTTGCGAAAGATCCGCATCCAGGGATCGCAGCAACCGGTTGGCGACAATGCATTCGATCAAAGGCGCACTGATTAACGCGCGACCCGCCTGCTCGGCAACCAGCACAGCGTCCAGCAAACCCGCACCGCCGCCGCCCTGCTCCTCGGCAACACGCATTAAGGGGGCTTCCATGGCAACGATTTCGGCCCATAGATCACGGTCGAGTCCAAGGGACTCGGCAGCTCGAATACGGGTAGGTGTGGAAAGGTCACGAAACAGCTTGGCGAACATATCCTGGATGAGATGCTGCTCTTGCGACAAATGAAAATTCATACGTGCTCCTGTGGGGCTGAAAGCTTCCAACGGGCGTTACGCCCCGCTGAAACGCCGGCTTGCATGGGCCGTGTTTGTCATTGCTAGAACCGTATGATAATCTAGATTGTATAGATGTAAATAGCTGCAACAATGTTAATCCCTTGGAACGCGCTGAGGCCGCTGCCCCCTCGGCATAACCCGGCAAGCATTTCAGTCAGGGCAATCGAACAGCGTTGATACACTGGAGTAATCTGAATTGGTACCAGTCAAGCCACCGGTTGTCACATCCGACCTCAACCGCTTTTTCTGGCAAGCGGGGGCACAGGGCAAACTGCAGATTCAACGCTGTCAGGCCTGCCAGTTCTATCTACATCCACCCGGCGCAATCTGTCCGCGCTGCCACTCTGCAGATCTTTTGCCGGAAGCTGTCAGCGGACAAGCTACCCTTTATACGTATTCTGTGATCAAACGCGCCTTCCATCCGGCCTTTACCGAAGACCTCCCCTATGCGGTTGCCATCGTCGAGCTCGTGGAGCAGAACGCGCTGCGAGTCGTCACTCGCATCGTTGACTGCCCAGAACAGTCGCTAGACATCGGGATGAAACTACAGGTCAAGTTTGTTCAGCAGGACGATGTCTGGCTGCCGATGTTTTCTCCCTGCGTAACAGAGTAGCCCTCGCCCTTTCCATAATTGACTGCCAAGGATTTGAAATGAACAAGAAAGGACGGGAAATTGCTGTGGTGGGTGTGGGCTACTCAAATGTCTACCGCGGCCCAAGCCCCTCGGTGGAGGCGCTGACCACCACTGCATGCCTGGCGGCCATCGAGGACTCCGGGCTCACAGCAAAAGACATTGACGGTATCTTCGAATATCAGATTGGTAATGAATCCCCTAAAGCGCTCTATGTACAGGGAGCACTGGGTTGTGCGGATCTTGCCGCCTATGCCGACATCATGGGTACCGGCCCTTCCGGCCTTGCTGGCGTGTTAGCGGCTATCGCCGCAGTTTCCGCCGGCACTTGCGAGACCGCCCTGGCCTACCGGAGCATCGAACAAAACGCCGGTAACACCGGCACCGCCCAAACGATGGTTTCAATGGCGGGCAGCTCTCCGCTGCACGATGAAATGGTCAACCCATTTGGGATGTTCGGTGTGATTCCGTCCATCGCAATGCGCATGAAACGTCGGCAGAAAGAATACGGCGGGCGTGAAGAAGACTATGGGCTGATCGCGCTCAACGCCCGCGTATGGGCCAGCCAGAACGAACGTGCCGTGCAACGCAACCTGTTGACCATGGACGACTACTTGCAATCAAAGGTGTTGTGCGAACCATTGCGCCTGCTTGACTGCGACTATCCGGTCAGCGGCAGTTGTGCAGTGATCATTACCACCCTAGAACGGGCGCGGGATCTGCGGCAAAAACCCGTCGTCGTCAGCGGCCACAGCTATGGAACCGGCAGCGGAGACTGGCTGCATGGCGACGATTTCCTGTATGGCGGCAAGATCAACTGCGCCAAGCGCCTGTGGGATCGCTCGGGCATGACGCCGGCCGATATGGACGTCGCCCAACTGTATGACGGCTTTACCTACGTCACACTGACTTGGCTCGAAGCCCTTGGCTTCTGTCCTTTGGGAGAAGCGGGTCGGTGGCTGGACAATGGCCGGACTATCGGTCCTGGAGGCTCGTTGCCCATGAACACCAACGGCGGACAACTTGCCGAAGGAAGACTCCACGGTGTGTCATTTCTGGCTGAGGCGGTACAACAGTTGCGCGGTTTGAATGGCTCACGTCAGGTACACGGCGCGAAGAACGCCGTGGTTGCAACCTCCACCGGACCGCAATGCGGCGCAATGATTTTGACCAACCAAACATGATGGATGGCGACGCCCTTTGCCTTGATCATTATTGTGATATAGATGATTATAGTCTAAGACGCGCAACCTGAAACAGCTCAGCGCATAATTTCTCTATCAAAAGGTCCTGTATGAAACCAACCCGCCAATCTTCTCCAGCAAAAAGCAAAAATAATGGCGCCGTTGCGGAATCACAAGTAGATCGCTCTATTTCGGTACGCACCGCTCGGGTCCCCGAATTAATGGCTGCGGATATTCGTAAGCGCATTGTGCAGGGTGATTTAAAGCAAGGCGACACACTGCCACCTGAAACACTGCTGATGGAACAATACGGCGTTTCCCGCCCGACACTTCGCGAGGCACTGCGGATTCTTGAAGCGGAATCGCTGATCGTCGTACGCCGAGGCGGTATTGGCGGCGCGGTTGTACAGCGTCCATCTGTCGATGCTACAGCCCGTCACTTTGCGCTGATCCTGCAAGATCGAGGCGCAACAATTGCCGACGTGTTCAAAGCCAGGTTCATCATTGAACCTCCGGCATTCTCAGACCTTGCACGCTCCGTGACAGTAGACGACATCGTCGAAATTGAAGAGCGCCTCGATCAATTGGACTCGACCGTCGGCTCTGCGCGCAACTATGCGCATGCATTCAGCAACTTTCGGGAGTACCTGATCGTCAAGTCGGGCAACCTGACGCTTTCGCTTATTTCGCGCTTGCTGGATGACATTCTTGAAAAGCATGCCGCGCGCACGGGCGAAGCACAGGGCAGCGACTGGGAAGCATTGCAACGTAAAAGCCAGCGCTCGTTGCGTAAGCTGGTTTCGCTGCTCAAAGAAAACGATGCCCAAGGCGCTGCGGCGTTCTGGCAACGTCACCTGGAGCAAGCGGCCGTTCATTTGCTGAAGAATGGCAGTAGCCCTACCACCACCGTTGATTTGATTGGCTGATACTGACATTACAGACCAGCCTTGCGCCGGAAAGCGCGCGCAAGGCTGTTTTTACACACGCTAGACATCCAGGGCAACTTATGACTGCCGAACATTGTGTCGGCCCACATGGGTTCATAACGTGTTGGCGCCATAACCGCATACTGTCCGTGTAAAGAGCAGGTTCTAACTTCTCGTTCCTACTCGTGCCCGATGCAACGTCGCGCGTGGGCCAGTGCCTATCCGCTGCCCAATTTTCCAGTAAGACACACAAGAGCCCGAGCAATGCGTGCCTGGCGAAAAGAAGTGCGCACTTTAAAAGTAATTGCCTTAAACACAACTATTACAACGCATTACAGACTTTCCTGAATAACAACTTTAGCTAATAGGAGGTAGGTTTGCACATCAGTATTCCATTAGAAACCCTGACGGGTGAAACGCGGGTTGCTGCAACTCCGGAAACCATCAAGAAGCTCATCGGCCAGGGTCATCAGGTCACCGTCCAGACGGGCGCAGGCCTTACCGCCAGTGTTCCGGACAGTGCTTATGCAGCGGCAGGCGCGACCATTGGCAGCGCCAACGATGCGTTTGGGGCCGAGCTGATTCTCAAGGTGGTCGCCCCCAGCAACAGCGAGTTGGCGCTGATCAAGAGCGGCACCGTGGTGGTGGGCATGCTCAACCCGTTCAGCGATGAAACCATTGCCAAGCTGGCCGAGTGCGGCATTACCGCGTTCGCGCTGGAAGCCGCGCCGCGCACCTCCCGCGCTCAGAGCCTGGACGTGTTGTCGTCCCAGGCCAACATCGCCGGCTATAAAGCCGTGCTGCTGGCCGCGCACCACTATCCGCGCTTCATGCCGATGCTGATGACTGCCGCGGGCACCGTGAAAGCGGCGCGCGTGCTGATTCTCGGCGCGGGTGTGGCGGGGTTGCAGGCGATTGCCACGGCCAAGCGCCTGGGTGCAGTGATCGAAGCGTCCGATGTGCGTCCAGCGGTGAAAGAACAGATCGAATCCCTGGGCGCCAAGTTCGTCGACGTGCCGTACGAGACCGATGAAGAGCGCGAATGCGCCGTCGGTGTCGGCGGGTACGCGCGCCCCATGCCCGCCAGCTGGATGCAGCGCCAGGCGCAGGCCGTGCACGAACGCGCCAAGCAGGCGGACATCGTCATCACCACGGCGCTGATCCCGGGCCGCAAGGCGCCGACGCTGCTCAGCGCAGACACCGTCGCGCAGATGAAACCCGGCTCGGTAGTCATCGACCTCGCGGCCGCCCAGGGCGGCAACTGCCCGCTGACGGTGGCCGATCAGGTGGTGGTCGCAAACGGCGTGACCATTTGCGGTCCGACCAACCTGGCCGGTGCGGTCGCGGCCGATGCCTCGGCCCTGTACGCGCGCAACCTGCTGGACTTCCTGAAGCTGGTCTTCACCAAGGAAGGCCAGTTCGAGATCAACCTCGAAGACGACATCGTCGCCGCGTGCCTGATGTGCCGCGACGGCCAAGTCATTCGCAAAAACGCCTAAGCAGGATTCAGACGATGGAAGAGTTTATCTCCCCCGGTATCTACAACCTGATCATCTTCGTGCTGGCGATTTATGTCGGTTATCACGTGGTCTGGAACGTTACACCTGCACTGCACACGCCGCTGATGGCGGTGACCAACGCCATTTCGGCGATCGTGATCGTCGGCGCCATGCTGGCGGCGGCGCTGACCGTGACGCCGCTGGGCAAGACCATGGGCACCCTAGCCGTGGCCCTGGCCGCGGTCAACGTGTTCGGTGGCTTCCTGGTCACCCGGCGCATGCTGGAAATGTTCAAGAAAAAAGCGGCCAAAGCGCCGGCGGCCAAGGCTGAGGTGCAGCAAGCATGAGCATGAACCTGGTTACTTCCCTCTATCTGGTCGCCTCGGTCTGCTTCATCCAGGCGCTCAAAGGCCTGTCGCACCCGACCACGTCCCGCCGCGGCAACCTGTTCGGCATGCTCGGGATGGCGTTGGCGGTGATCACCACCGTAGGTCTCATCTATAAACTAGGTGCTGAATTGGCAACCGCCGGCATTGGCTACGTCATCGTCGGCCTGTTGGTTGGCGGTACTGCTGGCTCGATCATGGCCAAGCGCGTTGAAATGACCAAGATGCCGGAGCTGGTGGCCTTCATGCACAGTATGATCGGCCTGGCGGCGGTGTTCATTGCCATCGCGGCGGTCGTCGAACCGCAATCGCTGGGCATCGTCAAGCAACTGGGCGACGCGATTCCAGCCGGCAACCGGCTGGAGCTGTTCCTCGGCGCGGCCATCGGTGCCATCACCTTCTCCGGTTCGGTGATCGCTTTCGGCAAGCTCTCGGGCAAGTACAAATTCCGCCTGTTCCAAGGCGCGCCGGTGCAGTTCGGCGGCCAGCACAAGCTCAACCTGCTGCTGGGCCTGGCGACACTGGGCCTGGGTGTGACCTTCATGCTGACCGGCAACCTGAACGCCTTCGCGCTGATTCTGGCCCTGGCCTTCGTGCTCGGCGTGCTGATCATCATCCCGATCGGCGGCGCGGACATGCCGGTGGTGGTGTCGATGCTCAACAGCTACTCGGGTTGGGCGGCGGCGGGTATCGGCTTCTCGCTGAACAACTCGATGCTGATCATTGCCGGCTCCCTGGTCGGTTCGTCCGGTGCGATCCTCTCGTACATCATGTGCAAGGCGATGAACCGTTCGTTCTTCAACGTACTGCTCGGTGGTTTCGGCAATACCGCCGACGCGGCCGGCCCTGCTGGCTCGAAAGAAGCACGCCCGGTGAAATCCGGTTCGGCCGACGACGCGACCTTCCTGCTGACCAACGCCGACACCGTGATCATCGTTCCGGGCTACGGCCTGGCGGTCGCCCGGGCCCAGCACGCGCTGAAGGAGTTGACCGAGAAGCTGACCCATCGCGGCGTGACCGTGAAGTACGCGATCCACCCGGTGGCCGGGCGCATGCCGGGCCACATGAACGTATTGCTGGCCGAGGCCGAAGTGCCTTACGACCAGGTGTTCGAAATGGAAGATATCAACTCCGAGTTCGGCCAGTCCGACGTGGTGCTGGTATTGGGTGCCAACGACGTGGTCAACCCGGCGGCGAAGAACGATCCGAAATCGCCGATTGCCGGCATGCCGATTCTCGAAGCGTTCAAGGCCAAGACCATCATCGTCAACAAGCGCTCGATGGCCAGCGGTTATGCCGGCCTGGACAACGAACTGTTCTACCTCGACAAGACCATGATGGTCTTCGGCGACGCCAAGAAAGTCATCGAAGACATGGTCAAAGCGGTGGAGAACGGCTAAACCCAGCCGCAAAAAAAAAGCCCCAGCCGGTTCTCCGTGCAGGGGCTTTTGATTGGCGGTGAACGATCTGACCGCAGCTCAAGACAGCGCGCGCGGATGCCCGAACAACGAGTTGCCACCCGAGTAATGCATGATCTGACCGGTTTCGAAGAACTCATCGCGGACCAGCATATAGGCGAATGCAGCAATGTCGTCCGGGGTTGCCACACGACCCAACGGGGTTAGTTCGGCGAAGCTCCGTTCGAAACTTTCGGGGTCCGCCCCGTAGTTACGCATGCCCTGACGCGACAATTCAGTCATCACTAGTGACGGGATGATGCCGTTGATGCGCAAGCGTTTGTGACGGTATTCAAGAGCAGCGCCCTGCACCACGCGATCCCCCGCGCACTTTGACGCCGCGTAACCAACGATCCCCGACATGGCATCGTAAGCAGACAGCGACGAAACATTGACGATGGCGCCACCGTCGACCATTGCATCCGCCACATACTTGATGAACATCGCTGGGCCTACGAAGTGTAGGCGTGCCATGTCCAAAAGATGCTCTTCAGTGAAGTCCTTAATCGACACGCGCGGTGCCTGGCCTACTACGTTGATTGCGATATCAAGGCGTCCGTATGTTTCCAGGGTTTTATCGATCAGGGCCTGAATGGTCTCGTGGCGAGTAATGTCTACCTGCATTGCACTGCAACCCAGAGTGCGGGCGATGTCTTCGGTCAGCGCCACATTCCTCGCCGCCACCATTACCGTAGCACCTTCGCGAACCAGGCGTCTGGCGACCGCCTCACCCATTCCACCGGGCGTAGAAGCACCTAACACGATTGCGACTTTCCCATTTAAATCTGCAGAGGAACGATTAATTGTTGTTGTATTCATACATCCCACTCCATCAGTGAACAGCAAGATCCAACGGCAAACGCCATTGCCCACAAAGCATAAGCACTATCAGCTAGATGATCAAGATTATACGTCTGATTGCACTGTACTTGCATCACTGGGATCAGCTCGACCACAAACCGCTGCTCGTATGGCGTCAGGGGCAATGACCTGTTTGATGGGGCGGCGAACGGCAATCAAGTTGGGCTGCTCCCCGCCCTGATCAGCTTTCATCGGCCGAGATACAAGAGCGGGTTACCCTTGATCTGCTGCCACAACAAGCTCAAGACGATTAATTGGCGGGGCCGCAAAAAAGTCAGACGTCGGTCAACCAGCGGCGCCTGGTCGGAATAGGCCTGAATGGTGGACTCACATCGATGGCAATTCTGGTGTCCGACTTCTATCTCCCCTGACCCGCCCCGCAGGAATAGCCTGGTTGTATGGCTTCGGAAGGGTCGGTGGGATTATCGGGTCTGCACTGAGTGGCCTGCTGATGCAGGCAGGATTTGCAACCGCGACCATATTGCAGATGCTCACCATTCCGTTCTCTGTCACGGTGGTCGCCTTGCTGGTCAAAGGATGGGTGGGGCATCGCACGACGTGGCAGCGTCATACCGTAGAAGCGACTGAAGTCGGCAGCGACGTGCAGTGAAAACGGCGCAAGCTAGACTCATTACGCAGGCGTACCCTGGCTCTATCCCAACAACGCTCTGATATCGGCCGACTCAAGAATCGATTTCGGAGCACCGGTTTTCGCGGCTTTGAGCATTACTAGCCCGATCTCCTCTGAAGACACCACATAATTGGGGAACAACTTGCGTGCCAACGTCAGCAACGGTGCGGTGGCCGCATAAAAGGCGTGATACATCGGCGTTTTCGAGCGAACCCCGTGCAGCGGCTGAATGACCCCAGGGCGGAGCATGTATGCACTTTTGAGTGGCAACGCGAGTAGAGCCTCTTCAGTGCGTCTTTTGACTTTGGCCCACATCGCCTTCTGACTGCCAGTTCCGGCACCGGAAACATACACAAACGTCATCTGCGAATTGAGTCGCGAAAGCAGCATGCCATGGGCAACCGGGATGTCGTGGTTTACCCGCGTATAGCCCGCCTCATCCATACCTGCCGCCGATGCACCCAGGCAGAAAAAACACGCATTGATACCACTCAACTGAGACTCGATTGACGCTGGGTTAGTCAGGTCAGCGAGTAAAATTTCCCGCAATTTGGGATGGGTCGTTCTCGTAGGTGAACGGCCGACTATGTGCACTTGGGTTACGCTATTATCACGCAACGCCTCTCGCAGGACACCCTGCCCGACCATGCCGCTGGCACCATAAATCAACACCTTCATCATGAAACTCCGTTACCGGATCGCCATTCCGAGGGGGTTTGATTTTCCCACTGGCGGAACGCCCGGAAGAAAGAATTCTGGTCTTCATAGCCCAGCATATACCCGACTTCCACGATAGAAACGCTCGCGTCCGACAGATACTCCAGAGCAAGCTGATGGCGCGTCTGGCTAAGCAATCCCTGAAAGCTTTCGCCCTCTTCTGTCAGGCGCCGCTGCAGTGAACGCTCACTCAGGGCCAACTCACTGGCCACTGAGCGAATGTCAGGACGCCCGGCCGTCAATCGCCGCCGCAAAACCCATTGCACTTGAGCGCTGAGCGAGAGATTGTCCAGCTGGTTGACTAGCTTTGACTCAAGCGCAGGTGCCAGGATTTCCAGCAGATCGGCGTTGTAACTCAAAAACAGACGATCAAGATCAGCCCTGTGCAGTGAAAGGCAATTTCGACCCGAATCAAACTGCACCGGACAGCCGAAGTAGCAGGTGTAAATTGCTTCAAAGCACATTGGGCGGGCGAGCTCGACGCTTATTGGGGTAATGTGAACCCCGGTTGAGCGACGGCCCATCTCCAGCAATGAGACCAACGCAGCGTCAATGAGCGAAGGCGGTACCGTTTCAGGATTGTCTTGTGTCCATTCCAGCGTCAATTCACAACGATCATCGAGCTCCGTTATCAGGAGCTCTTCAGGTGTACACAACCGCTTGAAACGCGCGACACGCAATAACCCATCACGAAAATTCCGAGCGTGATAAGCCGCCAGAAAAGACGGTGGCATAACAGAGCCGTCGAGCGCACAAGCCAAGGATAAACCCACAGTCGGATCACCCTTGATCTCGACCATGCATCGCCAAAGATCGAAAAACTGTGCCGTCGATACTGGAGAGTCGTCCCGCAGCAGACGGAACGGGAGCCGACTCCGGGCAATAAGCTCGGCAGGAGACATGCCCAGACGATTCACTCCCTCCCATAACGCGGCAGGAATCTTGATCCTTGCAGGTACTGCGCTCGGCGTTTTACTCATTTGGCCTGAAAACCGCCGTCGACATTCAAGATATGTCCGGTCACGAAGCTGGCCTGATCGGAAAGCAGCCAGAAGATCGCGTTGGCAATTTCGTCCGGGTTGCCCAGACGCTGCATTGGGTGCATGGCTTCAAGCTCTGCCTCGTTGCTGTTGATCTGCTCAGCGATGATATCAGTCCTGATGGCACCAGGCGCCACGCCATTGATACGCAAGCCCTGCGCGGCATGATCAAGCGCTGACGACTTGGTCAGACCAACCACTGCATGCTTGGTCGCGGCGTAGGTTGCACCCCATGGGATACCGTTCAAGCCAGCAATCGAAGCTAGGTTTACAATCGAGCCTTTGCCTTGGCTGAGCATCTGGGTGATTTCGCACTTCATGCAGTGATACAGACCAAGCACGTTAACCTCGATCATGTCACGGAACTGCTTGGTGTCAGATCCGTTGACCGGGGCATATTCAGTGAAAATACCGGCGTTATTGACTGCCATGTCGAGCCGACCGAAGTCTTGAACGATCTGTTCGATCATCGCTTTCACAGCCACCTCGTCAGACACGTCGTTCTGAATAAAGCGCACTTGGGCTTCGCCCGTGGCGACAGCGGAGATTTCAGCCATTGCTGCATTTCCGACGTCTGCGCGGCGGCCGCTAATCACCACGGTTACACCACTAGCAGCGAGTTTCAATGCCACGGCTTTACCGATGCCAGATGCACCGCCAGTGACCAGGGCTACTTGATTTGTCATGAGAATCTCCAAGGTGGCTTGCAACACACAATATGCCGCTGAGAGAACTGTACGAGATATAGACTTTTTCCTGGTATGCGCAAGGCGCCAATCGACTTGCAAAGCACGCCAAGCGTTCTCTGGTGTGCCTGCTCATACAACTGGTGCCGCACAACAGGATCTGATGATTCTGCCGGCAATGGCCGCAGGATGGGTTTCCAGTTTGGACGCCGACGCGCTTGGGTAAGGGACTTCATGCGCTGGTACAACAACGAGCATCGGCATAGCCGTATCCGCTTCGTCACGCCGGCTGAGCGGCACCGGGGGCAGGACCATCAGGTCCTGACACAGCGACATAAGCTGTACGAATGGTCCAAGCATAGGAAGCCGGAGCGGTGGTCGGGCCGTATAGTGGCAAACTTATCCCGGATTTCAGCAGCAGTTCAACCAAAGGGAAAATTAGGGAGTGTCGCAAGACATCAGCATGCAAAGATTCTAGCGAAGCAGGTAGTACCACTAAGGTAGTACCACTAAGCACTTGGAGCATTCGAATGAATTCACCAGGCGCGCCCCCATTTCTCTTATAATTGATTATGTCCCTGATGGTCCGGGCAATGCCGAGCCCTCAATAGCCTTCGGTGTCGCCGTGAGCGACGTCAACCTCATGCTGATCCAGTGCTTTCTCTATCCGTCGTTTCACCTTTTGAACCGCTCGACTGACCTGCCCCATACACGAAGAAAGCCGCGAAACAGGCCAATGCGAAATAGGCAGCGTTAGCATCCAACATTCGAATTTCTAACCGTTTTCATCGACGCGGGAATTGGGTTGTGAGAATAACGTCACCAACGAAGCTCATTGAGAGTGGAGTTGCCAAAGGGGCCCGGCCATTCCTCACCGAAGGCCGCAGGGCCATATAGCTGTAAGTAAACACCACCAATGTTCCCGCGAAAAAAGCGATCCAACATAACTCGCTTTTCTTACTAAACGACCCCAACCGTTAGCTCGATTCTGTACCCATACCCACATGGGGCAGAATCATGCCGCCTACCATCTTTCGCTGCTGATTACTATTCTCACTGGCCATCGTCCATGGCAGCAGCCATGCAGTCTTCGTCCATAAACAAACTCAGCTCAGTTTGATTCTGCAGCAGCTCGACACGATCGAACGGCTTGCCACGCGCACCAACAGCACGCTGAGCCCTGCGCGCGTTATCGCTTCGACTATTCCCGCCTATCCAAAGACATTCAGCGCATCCGCCAAGGGGTACGGGGCTACCTGTCCCCTTCCCGCGCACAACCGCGTGATCCCGCAGAACTGGTCAGTGATTACCGCCTCGACACGCCGCGCGAGGAGACCTCGCCATGAGCGTGACGGCCGCTCAGACCGCCGCGCTCCGAAATGCCTCCGGTTTCTCGACCCAGAACAGTTCGACGCTCATGCTATCCCTGACGCTCGTCCTGGCCATGCTCTGGTGCACCTGAGTGATGTGGAAGGCGTACTGCGGTTGGGCGAATGGCAACGTGCACTTCGGCGCGTTTGGCGGCAGTGCCGCGGGGCTCGTGCTGGAGTTTGCTAGTTCTGATCTTTTTCACCCTGTCCTAACCCAGGAGATTGCCGTCATGTTCAAGTGCTTTACCCCTCTGAAGAACAACCTGCGTGACCGTGCCAACCAGCGTCCGATCGGTTTGGGGACGAAGATGTGGCGCAAGCTCGGCGAATCAGTGCCTCACGGGAACCACGAACCCAATTTAAGATAAATAATCAAACGTCGTCATGACGCTCGTTCTTAGCGCACATCGTCCAATAGCTCGATTACACGCAGGATGCGAATTAAAATGTGAAATTCAACTTGAACTACTTAAATCTATGTAAAAGCGAGCCAGGCGTCCTCGGCCCGAGTGAGAAGCTCAGAGTGGTGGGTGAAGTCAATGGTGGAACCAATCACCCGTACGGCTTTAGCAACATGTTGCGGCTGCAACGTAAAACAACCGCCTGTAGCTTCTGGATGAGAGACCAAATCTAAATTCAAGCCTCGGCCGCCGGAAATAAACACTGATCGACGAAGTGCCAAAGCCATTTCGCACTCTTCTTCGGGCAGTGTGCGTTGCGCCCAATTAGCGAAATCACGCCTGAGATCCTGGTGCCTATAGATTGACCTGGATACTATCCGGGTTTGAAGCAGATCCCACTCAAGTTTCACGCTTCCATTTCGAACCAATCGTGCAGAACGCCTACCATCAACCGCGTCCGCTACTTGCATATCGTAGCGCAGCGAGGATACGCCGCGCGTGGCAGCAGCGATTGACATCTTGCGCACAGACAGGCCGGCGTCGAACTTTAGGCGTAGTACCTCTCGGATTTTACGCATGTATATACCCTCAAGAATGACCTCTTCGCTTCGAGAAAAGAGGTCGAAGGTAGTGAATAATCCTGCGTCGCTACCTGCCTGGGCTTGGGTCAGATCAGTGAGGGATCACTGTCCAAGTAACCGTGGAATGAGTGTCCAAGTCAACGTGGAATCGTTGTCAAAGTGTTCGTGGACTGGGTGTCCAAGTGCGCATGGAATCCCCATTTAGCCGGGCGGTATACTCTTGCTGCTATCGGTAGTTTCAATGACTTTGACTCCACTTTCGATAATCACATTGAGGTAGGCCTCGTAGGGGGAGGACTAGCGGAAGGAAGGATCGTGGGATTGACCCCGCATGGTCGATCCGTCATCTCGGCAACGAGCAATCTCATCGGCAAAGAGCGGCCGGAGTGGGGTTGCGTCAGTGCAGTCAGCATTCTCAATCCACCCGCGGTCGACACCGCAACCGCGAGTTCTGCTCGCCCCTACCCACATCATTCCGCCTTTACGATGGCGTAGCGAATACCAAGCATCTCGGTAATTCGATTCCTCATCACGGGTGCTTTTTAATTCTTGTTAGTCGTGCGTTGCAACATAAAATTCTTCCCTCTTGATCACCTATTCGGCGCAGCATCAGACAGCAGCGCACACGATGAAAAATCAACCCGAGCCTAGAACAACGCATCGAGTGAAATATATCTCCGTTAAGCTATATGATCAATCTGATCTACACATACAAAAGTTATTTGATGATGCAACAAACCCTAAGTGCACAAGCTTGCCAGCGAGGGCCTGCGATCTGAGCTAAAAAGGATCGTTACAAGGATGTATATCGTGAGGGGGTTCGACACCATGACATTTACGGAAGAAAGAAAGGCCGAAATGAACCGGCCGACCTTTTCTTCTTCGTTACGGAGAAAAACGAACTTCAGAGACGACCGGGCTGACTGCATTTATTTTCAGTTAGCAGGTAAGGTCAGCGCACCAGTGGCATCCAGAGGCATGTCAGGGCTCCATACAACTTCCCAGCTATTGCCTTCAGGATCAGCAAAATATCCAGAATAAAGGCCGCCGTCACGCAACTTGAAAGGACTGGTTTCTTTACCGCCTGCAGCCACAGCGTGAGCAAATACAGCGGATGCTTCGTCCTTGGTTGGAACGAATACCGCAAGAGACGCGTTTGTGCCTCTAGCAATTGGCTCCCCACGCTCCTTTGCAAGATAGTCACTGTCCAAAAACACCAAAACCGTATGTCCGACACTGTACGCAATGGAGATCGGTGTGACGTGACCCCAGACTTTCCAACCCAATCCTTGCTCGTAAAACTTTCTAAGCTTGGCGAGATCATGGGCACCAACCATAATCATACAGACTCTCTGATCCATAATTTCCTCCAACGATCTAACTGATAGTGTTGACTATCCCGTGTACAACTATTATTCGGCTAGCAAATAAAAAACAGAGTTAACCTATTCCCAATTAATTATGAAAATAATTGATTTGAGATAAGTGTACTCGTTAAGCTCATCCATACCGAACTCCCCGACCATACCCCGAACGCTTTATACCTCCGAAAGGCGCGTGGGAGCTCATGCCACCGGAGCCGCCATTGAGATAAACCTCACCTGTGCACAAGCGCTTCGCCATTTCAAAAGCATGCCCTTCGTTTTGCGAAGAATGACGCCACCCAGTCCGTATTGTGAGTCACTGGCCAAGGTAATCGCTTCATCGTCGGTGTTATAACCAATAACCACACCTACCAGACCGGATACTTCTTCCTGAACAATACGCAATCTGTTATCAGCATTGGCCAAGAGGTTTGGCTCGTAGAAAAACCCTTATCGAGCCCTTCTGGATGCCTACCACCTGTTACTACGTCTGCGCCTTCCTGACGTGCGAGGTCGACATAATACTCAACACGTTGCCGCTGTCTTTCCCTGAACAATGGCCCCGTGGACACAAGGATCCGCAGGATTTCCCACTTTCGACGACATCTACCCCGGAACGAGCAAGTGCCAACGCAATTCCACGGCCTATCCCACTAGCAGCGCCGGAGACCACCGCAGCCTTGTCTTGAATATCCAAGCATACCTCCAAGTTTCAGCTCTTTGGCAGGGTCAATTCGAGGATAATCTAGATTAACCACATGATCAATACGAATAACCAGCTTTCACTGGCAGACAGCTTGGAGGCCCTAGAAGCCCTCATCTGCTAGGCGGGGAGCGAAGGGGCTCATCGTTGGCATCAGTCATCATGTCAAAAACCTAAGAAATTTCATCTGAAAAAAATCATTGTTCATCTGTATGATATATACATTTAAAAATCGGAGATTCTACCCCTCAATGTCCTAAGAAAAGCCTCGTCCTGCCCCAATGACAAAAAATAACAACAGGTAAATCAGTAGACAAATGGAATGGCCTCACCGAATCTAAAATCCGCTTAAGCAACCACTGCCAGCATTTCCCCGCAGCAGGCGACGCAGGATGTTCCACGGAAGGCCGATCCATAGGAATGGAGGTCCATCCGTACATGCACGCCGACAATTTCAATCCGCTGGCTAAAACCTTCTATCGACCAATCGATGCCGTCTTGCGATGGTGCGATCTCATGCAATACGAGGCCAAAATCGTACAAGCTGGCGAGTACTGTCCGCATAGGCTCGGGGTTTTATTCCCCCAATGGCCCTGCCTTCCGGCCAATCTTGAACGACTGTACGATGCGATACGCAACGGGGAGTTGTCCTATAGCCACTTCGGTGTTTCCGTGCCGCTGGGAACGCCTTGGGACCCTGTTGCGTTAACGGTGCGCCATGCTGACTTGCGCCGCTGGATGCAACGCCACTATCCCGATCATCGACCGGCGTTTCTGTTCGAATCCATCCATGACACCCATGAACACATCAGCCCAGCGGCTTACCTGTCCCTCCAGGCTGAGCGCGACGCCCTCGTACAAGAACGCAATACGCTGCAACGCCAGCTTCACGACGTTGAGGCCAACCTCCACGCACTGGGACTGAAACAGGATGGCCTTGCAGCGTTGGCGAAAACGCAGGGGCCGCTCAGCGAGCGCAGCGAAAATACCTACCTGCAAATCATTGGCGCACTGAACTACACCGTCTTGGACAATTCCCCGGCCGGTAAGCCTCTGTCCGTGTTCAGGAGCCAAGCCGCGATCGTCGATGCCATCACCGCGCGCTTTGCAGACGTTCCCGGCCTCAGCAAACGAACGCTGGACGAAAAATTTGCCTCAGCCAACCGTAGTCTCAAGAAACACAAGTAATCGATGCATTGCACTGCAATTCCTTTGATTGCAGTGCAATGACTACCTCTGTTTTCTGCTATTCAATTCAAGTCACTTCCCACCACGCGCCAATCAGCGCCAGGAGTGACTAGCATGTCCAGCCAAGCCTCCCCCATCACTGAAGCTCCTCAACCGCAGGTCGAACGTCACATCATGCGCCGTGACGAGGTGGAGCGAAAAACCGGCTTCAAGCGTGCGCACATCTACAACCTGATGAAAGAAGGTAAATTCCCTCAAGCCAAACGCATTGGACTGCGCGCGGTCGGCTGGGATTCGCTGGAGATCGAGCGGTGGATCGTTGAACGCTTAGGTCAGCAGGTCTGATGTCATGCGTGTGGTATCGGTGGTTTCCACCAAAGGCGGGGTGGGCAAAACCACAGTAGCCGCCAACCTTGGCGGCCTGCTGGCAGATGCTGGTCTGCGCGTCCTGCTGCTCGATCTGGATAGCCAGCCCACTCTCTCCAGCTATTACGCCTTGAGCCAGAAAACCGTTGCTGGTGCGTACGAGTTCATCGCACTCAACCTGACAACTCCTGCACAGATTATTTCCAGGACGGTGATTGCAGGGCTCGACCTGATCCTCTCCAACGATGATCAAGGCCGACTGACCCCCTTGCTGCTGCATGCCCCCGATGGGCGATTACGGCTGCGCAATTTGCTAGCCAATTTCCGCCCCCATTATGACCTGCTTTTGATCGACACTCAGGGCGCACGTAGCGTGCTGCTAGAGATGGCCATCCTCGCCTCCGATCTCGCCCTCTCGCCCATCACCCCGGAAATGCTTGCCGCCCGCGAACTGCACCGCGGCACCTTGAAGCTACTCAGCGACCTCGAACCATTCCGCCACCTGGGCGTTCCACCGCCCCCCTTGCGACTGCTACTGAACCAGGTAAACGCGATTCGGGTGGACACTCGGATGATCATCCGTGGCCTGCGCGCAACCTTCGCTGGGACGATCAATATCTCGGTTCTAGACACCGTAGTTCCAGACCGAGTGGCTTATCTCAATGCCGCCTCCCTCGGCTTACCGGTCCATCGAATCGAGACGCGTCGCTCACGTGAACGACGCTCGCCATCCGCACTGGAAACCATGCAAGCGCTGGCCATCGAACTGTTCCCGGAGTGGCGCGAAGCGATCTCTACGGTGAGCAGGTGCGCGGAAGTTAAATGAGACGAATCACCAAGCCGGCACTTCTCGCCCAGTCATTTTTTTCGACCTTAATGCCAACAGCGTTTGGCCAGGAGTCTTTTGATGCTGGATCAACTTCCCATCATCGTTCAGCCATCCATTCGATCACACCACCCACCTTGCGAGGAGTACTGCACCGTGGTCTTTCGTCTGCAGGGTGGGCGCTCGGCCATGGGGTGGTTCCTCGCAGAACTTTCCCAACATTTCGAAGGTTCGGGTACTGCCGATATCGTGAAATTCGAGGTCGGTGACCATTTGCGTAACCGGCGTTAACTGAGGCTGCTCAAATGAAGAAGCTCAGTCAGGAGCAGATCACTGACAAGCTGCACCAGGACCACTTCCCTCGGGGTCCAGAACTGGAGCGGCTGTCCGATCCAGTCATCGACACACCTATGCTGGTCACTCTGGAGCAGTTGCGGCCCTATGAACACAACCCGCGTTTCATCCGTAATCCGCTGTATGACGATATCAAGGCCTCGATCCGTGAACGCGGGCTGGATCAACCACCGCCGATTACCCGTCGCCCAGGAGAAACCTATTTCATCATCCGCAACGGCGGTAATACGCGCTTGGCGATTCTCGGCGAGCTGTGGCAGGAAACCCGCGACGAACGTTTTTTTCGCATTCACTGCCTGTTCCGACCCTGGGCCAATGAAATCACCGCCCTACTCGGCCATCTGGCCGAAAGCGATCTGCACGGCCAACTCACCTTCATCGAGCGTGCTCTGGCGGTAGCCAAACTCAAAACCATGCTCGAACCAGATGGCGCTGTGCTCTCGCAACGTGAGCTGGCACGACGCCTTGCCGCTGGAGGCTATCCCATTTCGCAGTCGCACATTAGCCGGATGCTCGACACCCTTGAACACTTACTACCCGCCATTCCACAAACCCTGTATGCCGGATTGGGTAAGCCGCAGATCGAACGCCTGATCGGCCTACGTAGTCAGGCTGAACGAACCTGGAACCGTTATCCAACCGCCACCATTGCGTTCGCCGAATTTTGGCTCGATACCCTGGGTTACTTCGATGCCGAACCCGAGTCCTTCGATCTTGAGCAGATCCAGGATGAACTGCTCGAACGCATGAGCCGCTTGCTCGGACAGTCCTACCGTATGTTGGCGCTGGAACTGAGCGACACCCAACAGGTCATCTCGACTCCTGGCGTTGTCGTCACCACACCCTCAGAGAACAGCCATCCGCCGAGCGCTGGTGAAGCCGCGCCAGGACCTCCCTCCTCCGAGTCCCGTCCCAAATCAACTGAGACCAGAACCCAGACCGAAACAGCGCGAGAGGAAGTGCTCACACCACCTGAAACGAATGTTGTATCAGCGATCAGCCCTCCGTCACGCGTTCAACAGATTCGCGAACAGATCGATCGCGAGACCGCCACCGAAACAGCACCGACCGACGAGAGCTGCACGATCGACGACATCTGGCCCATTGCACCAGCACTGGATAGCCCCGAACAACTGCGTTTAGCCATCGCCGGACTGGCGCGGGAAATGGCCGCCTATGCCGGACATCCCGAGAGCATCATCGATCAGAAGCATGGCTTGGGCTTCGCCCTCGACATCGAGCGACTTGATCTTGCAGCGCCTTGCGCGACCGGCATTCACCTACTGCTCCTGGCCCTGTTACGCGCTCAAGACGACGTGAACTGGGAGGATCGCAAGCAACTGCCTTCAGCCCTGTTCGGGCAGCTGCTGTTGGGGGTCTATCAACTTCCGCTCACAGATCGTCCCGCCATGGATGTGGGACTGGAGCGACTGCCCGACAGGCTGTTAATCAAACTGTATCGCCTGATCCGTTTGGCCCGTCGTCTCATCGACTTAACGCTTGCGCCTGAAGACGACTCACCGGAGAAATTGACATGAGCCTGTCCTTCAATGTGCTCAACCAGGCCATGCTGACCCAGGTGCTGCATGAGCTGCGGCTGGGTAATCTGCAACGCTGCAAGGCACTCGGGCTGAGTGAGGACGATATCTACCTGCTGCAATCTTTACCCCCCACCACGCTGTCGCGCCTGGCCCATGCCACCGTGTCTTGGGTCGAGGTCAAGATCGACTCGCCAGTGCTGCACCGGCTGATCGAGCAAGCCGACCGCGACGAGCAGAACGAGCGCTTGATCAACCGAGCGCTCAAGCTAGGCGCCAGCAGCACCATCATGTATCAGCGCTTCGGCTTGGCGCATTCGGAAACCGCCCTGCGCCGACGTCTGCTCAAGATAGAAACCCGTAAGGGTCGCCCTCAGCATTTGAGCGAAGCGCAGGAACATGCGCTCTGGCAGCGATGGTGCCAGCTACGCGCGCAGGACGGAACTGAGGATCAGCTCGACGCCATGATGATGCTGGCCGAAGAACAACAGATCAGTTTGACCATCGTTTGGCAGCAGATCGACCAATACAGCAACGGAACATGAACACTGCCCCTTCCAGTCGCTGGCAGCGTGTCCTGCAGCAATGCACCCAGCAGCTGAGTGAACGCTGGCCCGCACGCCCTACCACTGAACAGCCCTCCTACCAGGCTCTGCAGGCTGGCTTTCTGTTCAGCGGCCAATCACACGAAGTCGTGCCACGTCGGTTGCTGTTGGATAATCGTCTGACGCCATTGGAACGTAATGCCTGGCAGGTGTTTCGACTCATGCTACAAGGCCAGGGTGTGGTCACACCCCGCTATGAGGATTTTCAACCTTACCTGTCGAGCGTCCCCTATGGCGCGTCAGCCTCCCGTGAAACCATCGCACGCGTCTTGACGATGCTCAGGCTGACGCGCTGGCTCAGCTTGGTGAGTCGTGGCCGCGATCAGCTCAGCGGACGCCTACAAGGTTCTCTGTACGTCCTGCACGATGAACCGTTAACCCCCGCCGAAGCCATGGAACTGGATCAGTATTACCTGGAGCTGGTCGGACATTGCCTCACCCATAAAGCCAAGGCGGTGCGAATTGTCGCTCAGCACGTTGTGACAGAGGTCCACCAAGACACGGATATCGATCAGAGTCGCCTCCCCACCCGGCTCGACAGCTGGGGCGAACACTGGACGCAGCAAGGATTGGATTTGGCAACCGATGACGCGTTACACGATTCCGAACTGGGTGGCGATCACTGCGTTCGGAATCGTGCAGGCCCTCGTTCGGATTCCGAACCGGGCTTGAACGCCAATGATTCCGGCACCGTTCGGAATCCGAACGCCGCCTGTACTGTATTAAAAGAAAGTATTTGTACTGTACCGCGCGCGACCCCAGCGGTGGATAACCTGCACTGGCCCGATCCGCTACACCTGAGGCCAAGCGAGCGTCAGGTCATCGCTGTGGCGTTGAACAAGCTCAAACCAGTGGATCGTCAGGCGGTGCTCAACGAAGCGGGGGCACGCTGTAAGGCCGGAGGTATCCGCAAGCCAGTGGCGTATCTGATGGGCCTGATCCAGCGCGCACTGAAAGGCGACTTTCGTCCTTGGGCAGGTCAGACAGAGCACTCACCCGTCGCGGAGCCACTTACTCCATCACCCTCACGCCAACCCAGAAAACAGGGCGAACCTGCCTCTGCGCTCGCCCAAGCGTGCCTGAATGAGTTACGCCAACTACGCGGCAAACGCTCTGGACGTCAGTAGATTTGATGCCAGTGGCATCAAATCTACTGAGTTCTACTGCGAGATCGCGAGGGGGTGAACCTATGTAAACCGAACAGCACGGCTATAGCCATCCATGGAAATAATGCAACTGGCATCACTCACGAATCTCTCGAAGTTAACCCTCTCATACCAAACCGAACAGACCGCATTCAGCTTTTTGGCTGCCCTGGTTCCTCATCTGTCGCAACGTTCCCGTCCAAGCTTATGCGAGGACAACACCGTGGCCGACCACTATCAACTCAACCTGGGTTCATTGCGCAGCAGCATCACCCTGACCCTGCACACGCACCACGCCGCCCGTATCTGGCAAGGTCGGACCGCACGCGAAGGCGTCCACTCGATCATGGGCATGGCCGGCTACATCAGTGTCACCAATCTGATCAAACAAACCGCCGCCCAGGACGATCCCTATGCCGACTGGGCCATCGTGCAGCTCGAAGAAAAACTGATGCAGGCCAAAGCTGGAATGCTAGAACTGACCCATCAACTGGATCGGATCAGGCAAGACCTGCCGACACAGATCAACATGGGCGACAACCTCAACATCCACCCCGTCACCTTGCCGTTATACATCGGCAGCCAGCTGGGTTTTCTGGCGGTCTACCTGCTGACCGACTACGACACCCTGGTACGTCGGACTCTATTGGCCCATCACACCGCCCTGATCGGCCGTATCGACATGGAAGCCTGGATCGACGACGGCGCCCATCTTTTGCGCAGCCTATTCGGCCAGGCCCAGCGCTATCGGCATGCTGGCGTCACTCGTGATGACATGGCGGCGAACAATGCTCGTGCTTTGGCGGCCATCGAGAAATTGGGTTTGCCCCCGATGGACATCCTTGGGGGGCATCGCCGCTCCCAGTTCGCGCCGCCAATCGTTCGTCGTGGTGCTGTGGCAGTGGATGACGCCGACGCGTTGGCAGAGGAAACGGGAGAGCCATCTGCAACAGTGGATGAGCCGGAGGACGAAGCATGAATCCCCTGATCCCAGCTCAACCAATGCCCTTCGAAGCGTTGACACCGGATGCCTATCGACAGCTCGAACACGCAGCCTCCCTAAAAGGCCTTTTAAAGCCCTTTAAGGGTAAGGGGGAGTTGGAGCACCTGGCGCAGGTGGCGAGGGAAATCGAGGCGCAGTTATGTCACCTGATGAAGGCTGTGGTGCAGCAGGCCGGACAGCCCCCTTACTCACTGCTGAATATTCGATTGGTGCTGCAGAACACCAGCGCTGGAAGCACCTTTTTACGTTGGCGCACCCGTGATTTCGCCCGTATGGGGGTTGCGGTCTGGGAACGCCAGGTCGGCAACCAAGCCCTACCGCAGGTCGTGCGCGAGGGTTTGCACCGTTTCGAATGCGAGCGCATTGCACTGAACCTGCAGATGAGCGTGGTGCATTCGCTCTACCGCCAGGCCTCGACCTGTGCGATCAAAATGGCCAGTGCTGAACGGTTACTGCGCCAGTTCACAACCGCAGTGGAGGTATCAGGATGAGCACTTTTTTTGTCGGCGAAGGCAATATCGGCAGTGCGCCAGAGTTCCAGGAGTTTCCATCAGGCAATGACGAGCCACGGCGTTTGCTGCGGCTGAATGTGTATTTCGACAACCCCGTGCCACGCGAAGGCAGTTATGAAGATCGAGGCGGCTATTGGGCGCCGGTTGAGCTCTGGCACCGCGAGGCTGAACACTGGAGCACGCTGTACCAGAAAGGCATGCGCGTGTTGGTCGAGGGCCGTACCGTGCGCGATGAGTGGGAGGATAGCGAGGACAATGCGCGGGTGACCTTCAAGATCGAGGCCCGTCGCGTTGGCATCCTGCCTCACCGGATGCACAGCGTGATCATGCGGGAACGCTCCAGTGAGCCAGCGGCTTCTGTGGCACACGCCGGGCAACATACAGAGCAGGCCGGCTCACCTGCATCGAAACCCAAAAAACGCAGAGGGCAACTACCGTCGGACTGACAGAGCTCAGGCATAAAAATTGCGCCTATGCGCGAAATGGCTGGCCTGCAGTTACTCGTTACTCGTGAAGACCCACCTGTCGTCCACACTACAAATCGCCCCGTCCCATTTAAGCCTGCCCTCACCGACTAATATGAGGAGCCTCCCATTCAGGTTTCTCATATCTCGCCACTGCTGTTTCCAACCACGCTGCTCCGAACTCAATCCGGAGCAGTTCTATGCGCCTCTTCCTCTGCGAGAAACCGTCCCAGGGTCGGGACATCGCCAAGGTACTCGGGGCCACTCGCCGTGGTGACGGTTGCCTGACCGGCACACAGACAACCGTCACCTGGTGTATCGGCCACCTGCTGGAGACAGCACCGCCTGAAGCCTATGGCGCTCAGTACAAGAACTGGGCATTGGATCAGCTACCGATCATTCCAGCGCAATGGCAGGTCGAGGTCAAACCCAAGACCGCCGCGCAGTTCAACGTCATCAAGCGCCTGCTCAGCGAAGCCACCACCGTCGTTATCGCGACCGACGCCGATCGCGAAGGTGAAATGATTGCCCGCGAGTTACTGGAGCGCTGCCAGTATCGAGGCCCCGTCCAACGCCTCTGGTTGTCCGCACTCAATGAGGCGTCGATTCGCAAGGCACTGTCTTCGCTGAAGTCTGGGCAGGAGACCTTTCCGCTCTACCACTCAGCCCTCGCCCGCAGCCGCGCCGACTGGCTGATCGGCATGAACCTCAGTCGTTTGTTTACCCTCCTCGGACGCCGGGCGGGCTACGATGGCGTACTGTCGGTGGGACGCGTCCAGACACCGACTTTACGTCTGGTGGTCGATCGGGATCGTGCGATTGCCAGCTTCGTCCCAGTGCCCTACTGGGAAGTGGAAGTGCACCTGTCCTCCATGGGGCACCCCTTCATCGCGTCGTGGCAACCACCCAACTCAGGACAAGATGAAGCCGGTCATTGCCTGCAGCAGGCGCTAGCCCATTATGCTGTCCAAACAATCACTGACGGTAAGACCGCCACAGTACTCTCGCTGCAGACGGAGCATTTTCGCGAAGCTCCACCCCTGCCCTTCGACCTGAGCACACTGCAAGAAGTCTGCTCGCGCAAGCTGGGGCTTGGCGTTCAGGAAGTCCTGAACACCGCCCAAGCCCTGTATGAAACTCACAAGGCCACCACCTACCCGCGCAGCGATTGCCGCTATTTGCCAGAGAGTATGTTCAACGAAGTACCCGCGGTATTCGATGCCCTGCTCAAAACGGATCCCGCACTGCGCCCCGCACTCGAAAACCTTGATCGATCATTGCGCTCACGAGCATGGAGCGACGCTAAGGTCACCGCACACCACGGCATTATCCCCACCACCGAGTCGGCGAACCTGGTGCGGATGTCTGAACAAGAACGCCAAGTCTACGAATTGATCCGCAGCCACTACCTCGCGCAATTTCTGCCGCACCATGAATTTGATCGAACCCAGGTCGAACTGCAGTGTGGCAAAGAACGATTGACGGCGGTTGGCAAACAGATCCTGGTCCAGGGCTGGAAAGACTTGCTCTACGACAACACCGAGGACGATGACTCCAGTCAAAAATTCCAAGTCTTACCCGTCTTGCAACAGGGTACGCAGTGCGCAGTAAACGACGTCGAACTCAAGTCTATGCGCACTGCCGCCCCCAAACCGCTGACCGAGGGCGATCTGATCAAGGCGATGAAAAACGTGGCCAAACTGGTCAACGACCCGCGTCTGAAACAGAAGCTCCGGGACACCACCGGTATCGGCACCGAAGCTACGCGTGCCGGCATCATCAAGGGCTTGATCGAGCGCGGTTATTTGCTGAAGAAAAAACGCGCCTTGATGGCCTCCGCAGCGGCCCATACCCTGATTGAGGCGGTACCCGCGGCAATCGCGGATCCGGGCATGACCGCGATCTGGGAACAGGCCCTGGATGAAATCGAAGTGGGACGCCTGAACCTGGATGCATTCGTCGCCAAGCAGGCGAACTGGATTGCGCAATTGGTCGAACACTGCCGAGCGCTCACCTTGACGTTACCGGTCGAAACCGGACCGGCTTGCCCCATTTGTAGCGCCTCAATGCTCAGACGAAAGGGAAAATCAGGGCCGTTCTGGTCATGCACCCACTACCCGGACTGCAAGGGCACTGTGCCGATCAGAAAAGATACGTCATGCCCATGAAGTCGCAATGGATATCAGCAGGAATATTGGTCGATCTCTTAGGCCGCGCACATCGCCTTGACGTCGTCCCATCCTCTCTGCTGTAGTACCTCAGGATCATCGCCAACGGCGACTCAAGACCGATTCGCTCCGGGTAGCTCGGTCGAACTCTTAGAGTTCGGAGCCTTCTCTTCTGCGAAATTACATTCCCGTTTTGTGCTCGACCTGATCGTGGTGGCGGATGACCACTGTTGCCTCTACCCGGCAATAGCGGTCATCCGCTTCGGCGATCGTATTCAGTCCCGGAGCCCACCGGGGAAACACGGGGCACCCTTTGTGCGCGGATGCGTGCCAGCAGGTTCCGACCCAGGCCACGACAAGGGTCGGTTGGCGAATCATGGCGCAGTTCAACTAAGTTTTGCGAGGAGCTTGTCGACTGCGTAAGACCGTCAAAGGTGGCTTTTCTCTTCCTCGCCTGGCACCCCGCCAGGCCCACTCTTCATTTTCTTCATGCCAGTGACTGCCACTGTAATCCAGGCGTAAAAAATCGGGTGGCAGCGTCTTGACGCTCCCCGGTGACAGGCTTATACAAAGGGCGTGGTTCGCTGTCGTTGACAGCCCAGCCCAGGTAGCCAGAACCTTCAAGGCTACGCCACGTTTGTGGTGGTTTACCCAAGTGCGATCAGCGTTCGGAAGCTCGCACGGTTGCCGCTTCAGCGGTGATGAATGCCCACTACCCCATGTTTGCGGACCACTTCCGCAGCCGTTCCTCTGCTGCATCACTATTCCCCCAGACGCATTGTTCTGCTCGTTATCGATTTGCCGGTGGCGAGTCGTTCATCGCTCGCCTTCACCTTACCCACCCTGACGGGGGCTCACTTCCCCGTCAGGGCCTGTGCGTCGCCGTTTTCCCTTGAAACAGGAGAACCACCATGGCCCACGCCAACCACTCCCAAGAAGCGACCACTTACTTCAATCTGCACACCGTCGGTATCGGCTACCTCAACCGCGTTCGTGAAGTACAAGTCCGCCGCGGCCAACCCTTCATGGCCTGCGATATCGCCGCCCTGCACGGCGCCACCGATGCGGTCGAGTACACCCGCTTCGACTGCAAAGTCGCGGGGGGTGAAGCTGAACGCTTGATTCGTCTCTACATGGACGCCGTCAACGCCGAGAAAAAGGTCTTGCTGTCATTCCGTATCGGCGACCTGTGGATCGATCCGTTTCTCTACGAGAAAGGCGATAAACAAGGCCAACCGGGCGCCAGTCTGAAAGGTCGTTTGCTGTTCATCGACTGGATCAAGGTCAACGGCACCTTCGAATACAAAGCGCCCGCCAGGCAGGAAGCAACAGCACCTGCTGAGCCAGTGCCCACCAGTGAGCCATCCCCAGCATCGGCAGATGCCGAAGTTGAAGAGATCGAAAACCCAGCGGAGGCTCGGGTCGAACCTGAATCTCCACCTACTCCCCGCACGGCCCGCACGGCCCGCCGTGACCCCACCCGTACCGTTCAGTCCGCCTGAACAGTCCACGATGTTCCACATCAAGGCGCTCCCTCGAGCGCCTTTTCTTCAATCCGCACAGGAGAACCATCATGGAATCCTTCTGGCTTTGCGACGACTGTCTGTTCGCTGTGGCGTACGAGGACTACAGCACGTTATCGCTCTATTACACGACGGATGAAATTGAGAAACGCATCGCCGGCATCCATCGAGGACTGGTTCGGTTAATGCCCATCAGTGCCGACTTCGATCCCAAAACTGGCTGGGGCATAAACGCCTTTTCCCCGTTGCCCTGCGACGGTTGTGGTTCACCCCTACACGGTCAACGCCACCGATTCACGCGGCTGTAAACAGCGCGCCATCTGCTAACGCCCGCGACTCCACACCCACCTCGGGGACACCACTCCCCTCGGGCGTGTACCCCTGATTGTTCCCTTCGGAGGTACCACCATGAGCACCCAACTCACACTGATTGAGACCTCGGATGTCGAGGCTGATCGCATTGTCCAAGAAAATCAGCTGATCGACGAAGCGCTGCATATTCTGGATCGTCGGCTGTTCACCCGCGGCCCTATCCTGACCTCCCCTGACGTCGTGGCTGCTTATCTAAAACTGCATCTTGCTCAACAAGAGCATGAAGTCTTCGGTGTGATTTTTCTCGATGCCAAGCACCGGGTGCTGGCGTTCGAAGTCCTCTTTCACGGCAGCATTGATGGTGCCAGCGTTTACCCTCGACAGGTCATTAAGAGATCCATGGCTCATAACGCGGGCGCTGTCATTTTGGTTCACAACCACCCCTCAGGGTGTACGGAACCTAGCCAGGCGGATCGCATTTTGACCGCACGGCTGAAGGAGGCCTTGGCCTTGATCGAAGTGCGGGTACTGGATCACTTCATCGTGGGTGAAGGTCGTCCGCTTTCCCTGGCCGAACATGGCTGGCTTTAACCCTCACAGGCGCCTTCGGGCGCCTTGTTCATTTTCATCTGGAGAACGCTCATGAACCCCACACCCCTAGCCCCAGCCCTGCTGGCGGGCTCAAACCCATTTGCTCGCGGCTACGACAACCTGCATATCGAACGGCTGCTACTGATCACCTACGAAGACGACTGCCCTCCCTGCTTTCGCCCCGTGCACGACTCACAGGCCCATCTGCCCGACCATGAGCTGCAACTGTTCCCCTGCCTGTTCAATGACGATTTCGCCTTGATCAACGAAGGCCAATCCATTCCGGAGGGGTTGGATGAACGCTGCCAGTCCACCGGGCTGGTGCGCCAAGTGATCTACGCCGTGATGGGCGAAGTGCTCAACGAGCGGCATCACGTCGGCGACCTGTACTCCCTGGAAGAAGCCCAAGCCGTGGTCCATCGCTTGAGCTTCGAAACGGGACACTACAATCGAGCCTGGGAGATCAGTACCGCACACCTTCCCGAAGAAGCGATGCTGTGTCTGGAAGAATGGGTCAGTCACTTCGTTCCGAGGCAAACCGGCCTCTTGTTCGAACTGTTCGCGTTGCCGGATTGCTGCGGTATCGGATGCAAACTGATCGGCACACCATGGACGGACGATAACCTGCTGAAGATTGAGGGCCGTCCTTACTCATCGCTGAGGCAAGAGCAACTCGATGCTGGTACGCCAGTAGCGTTGATCGAGGTGCTGTACCTCGCGGCGTTGGCGGATGTGCGCTTGCTGATCTTCGACCCCGACGCGGCCGTCTTGGATGGGCTCGCCATTTTTGATGAGTAATAACGCGCTCGGCGTTAACACGACCCGCCTTGAATCAACTTTCTCACTGAATCACTCCTTCACCTCATGTCAGGTTCTGCACTGAATCTGACATGAGGTTTTTTCCATGGAGCGTTTTTTCACGCCTGTCTGCCTGCTGGGTTTGTTGAGCGCCTGCACCGCGCAAAGCCCCAATCCATTGCCGACCCATCCAGAGATCGACAGTGGCTCCAATCGAGCCCAGCTTTCGAGGGGGCCAATCGAAGGAAACCATCCGGCAGAACTCCGCTATGGCCGCTATACGCTGGTCAGCACCGAACCCACCACGGAACAACGCGATCTTCTCGCCCAAATCATCGACGTGAGTATCCCGTCCAGCCTGAGCCCCTCGGTGCAGGATGCGTTGCTGTACGTCTTGCAGCGCTCGGGCTATTCGCTCTGTCCCGATACCGCGGCGGTGAAGGTGCTCTTTACTCGGCCCCTGCCGGCGGCCCATTACCGGCTCGGCCCGATTTCTTTGCGCCGCGCGCTCCAAGTGCTGGCTGGCCCCGCCTGGCAACTCACGACCGATGAAGTCGGCCGTTCGGTTTGCTTCGAACAGCAGAAAGCTGATGTAGGCATCGTGCGGGCCACACCAGGCTCGTCCCATCAGGCGGAGGCACGCCCATGAGAGCCTCGACGTTTCAAACCCTCATCATTGGGCTGCTGTGCCTGGCGGTCGCCGGCCTGAGCGGTGGTTTGTATAACCAGTATCAGCGCATGGCGGAGCTGCAGAGCACGAACACCCAATACCGACAAACCCTGGACACCCTGCAACGTGATGCAAGCGCTTTCAAGGATGCCCAGGAAAAACTGCAGTACGCGCTGAAAGACCTGAAGCAGATAGTCGATACCGGTGAGCAACAGGCCAATACCCTCGATCCCATGCTGGATCAATGGGCGCAAGAAATACAGGAACTACACGACGGTCTGACAGCCCGCGCCACCGCAGCGGACATGACAGCGCTACGCGCACGCCTTGAGCACGTCGAGCAACAGCTCCTGGAGCTCAAGCCCCAGCCATCAACTCCACCATCGACGTCTTCCACGGCCAAGCCGAAACAGACCGCTCACCCCAAACCCATCTCGCTCTCGCCACCGTTTTCAGTGTTGAGTGTCGAGTCCCGCGGTGGTGAGCGCTTTCTGGCGGTCGCTCCTCATGACAGTCGCTCGCTCATGGATGTTCGGCTGCTGCATAGTGGCGAGCAAATGGGCGCCTGGCAGTTGAAAGTGCTAGAGCCGAACTCAGCCATCTTCGCGGTGGTCGCTCAGCCAGACCAGACCGTGCAACTCCCTTGAGACGCGATCATGAACCGAGCGCAAATGCCCGTCGTCGTCTGTCTCGCTTCGCTACTGACCACAGGCGCTGCGATGGGCAATCCCGTCCCGACACAGTCACGGATCCAGGACGCGCAGTCTGCTCCCTTGGCGCGCTCTCACGCGGAACAAGCTGCGAGCTGGGGTCTGACGGAGCAGGAGTGGAAGCGTTTCGAACAGATCCAAGCCGGCCCACGCGGTTTCTGGAGCCCGAACCTCGATCCGTTGACCGCACTCGGGGTCGAGGCCGAGACCGACCAAGAACGCCAGCGCTATGCCGAATTACAAGTAGCGCTGGAAGCCAAACGCGCCGAGCGCGAGTTGGCCTACCAAAACGCTTACACCGCGGCCTGGACCAAACTGTTTCCCGGGCTGCTGCCGATCCAGGGCATGGCCTCCCCGTCCCCTACCAGCTCAACGGTCGCGCCGCGCCAAGCTCTGTTTGTGGAGGACCACTGCCCAGCGTGCAGCGCCGAAGCGCAGCGTCTGCAAAGCAGTGACACGGCGTTCGATATCTACCTGGTGGGCAGCCAGGGCGAGGATGAACGCGTCCGTCGCTGGGCTCGGCAAGCGGACATCGATCCGGCCAAAGTGCAACGCCGGCAGATCACCCTGAACCATGACCGTGGTCGCTGGTTCAGCCTGGGTGCCCCGGAGCCATTGCCTGCCACATTTCAACAGGTGAATGGACAATGGCAACGCCTCGACTGAGTGGTATTGCGCTCCTGCTGACGGTGCTCGCCGTCCAGGCTGACGAACTTCCGCCTCCTGCCTACCAACTGGCGGCGCATGACGCCGATATCCCTTCTACAGTGCTGTTCGCGATTGCCCTGCAGGAGAGTGGACTCCGCGTCCGTGGTCGACTGCTGCCCTGGCCTTGGACCCTGAACATCGCCGGAACACCCTACCGCTTCGCCACTCGCCAGGCCGCCTGTGACGCCTTGCTTCAGACGCTCGCCCTGCATGACGCCAAGCGGGTCGATGTCGGTCTTGGACAAACCAACCTGGGTTACCACGGGCAACGTTTTTCCAGTCCCTGTGAAGCCCTCGATCCCTACCGAAATCTCGCCGTGACCGCCGCGCTGTTGCAGGAGCATCACGCCGCCACCGGTGATTGGGTGTCAGCTGCCGGACGCTATCACCGCCCGGCAGGAGGAGCGCCCGCCGCGCGTTACCGCGCAGGTTTTTCCCGGCAACTCGAACGGTTGCTGGTTTCTTTCGAACAGGGCACATCGCCATGAAGCCCATATCTCTTACCTGTTATTTCCTCCTGCTCTTGGCACCTTTCGCCCAGCCGGAACTAACCATAGCTGGGGGGCAGCCAAGCGACTTCACCCGACCCCACTTTCAAGTTTCCAGACCGCCAATAAACGACAAGACCCAGCTTGATCGGGCCATGCATGCGGACCTGTCCACGTTTGCCGATGAAGCCTGGATACTGCCCGTCCGCAGCTCTCACTTGAGCCCCGGCCAGATCACGCCTCGCGCCCTGAGCATGCCGGGCTTGCAGCCATTTTTCCTGGTCGGTGACGATCCCCAATCACTGGCTTGGTTGCGTCACCGTGCGGCTGAACTGCAGGAAATGGGCGCGGCTGGCCTCGCCGTCGAAGTGGCCGATACTGAAGCCCTGTCCCGGATTCGAGCAGCCGCTCAGGGCATCACCATCCTCCCGGTCAACGGCAACGACATCGCCACCCGCCTGCAGATTGAGCACTACCCCGTCTTGATCACCGCCACCTCACTGGAACAGTGAGTCCAGGTCATGGCCGAGCATGCGATGGAGTCCAAGCTTCGGCCAGCGGTGGAACTGTACACCGTAGCGATCTGCATCGCCGCCGCGGTGTTGTGCGTGTACTCGCCCTGGGCTGTGGCCCTGTCACCCGAGATCGGTCTGGTTGCAGCGCTGGCCTATGCCCTGTTCGGCCTGATCCGGCTGCGCCAAGCCTGGGAGGTGCTGCGCTATCGGCGCAATATCCGTCGGCTGCCCCGCTACGAGCTGACCAGCCGACAGATTCCGGTCAGCCGCAAGCGTCTGTTCATGGGTCGCGGCTTTCGCTGGACCCGCCTGCACACCCAGCGCTTGGTCGAGGCCCAGGATCCGGCGGTCGCCCACTATGTCGACCAACCAACCCGCTACCGCCTGTCCCGTGGACTCGAGCGGCGCCTGGAGCATGCACCGTTTCCGCTCTCGACCCTGGCGCGTGTCACTGCCTGGGACAGCGCCTTCAATCCGTTGCGCCCTTTGCCCCCGGTCGGTGGTTCGCCGCTGCTGCATGGGGTAGAACCCGACGAAACGGAAGTCAGTCTGCCGCTGGGCGAACGGGTCGGACACACCCTGGTGCTGGGCACTACCCGTGTCGGCAAGACGCGACTCGCCGAGGTGTACATCACCCAGGACATTCATCGCACCGAACATGAGGTAGTCATCGTCTTCGATCCGAAAGGTGATGCCGACCTGCTCAAACGGATGTACGTCGAAGCCAAACGCGCTGGTCGGGAAAAGGAGTTTTATGTGTTCCATCTGGGCTGGCCGGAGATCTCCGCGCGCTATAACGCGGTGGGACGTTTCGGACGGATCTCGGAGGTAGCATCACGCATCGCCGGGCAGCTCAGCGGTGAAGGTAACTCGGCGGCCTTCCGTGAGTTCGCCTGGCGCTTCGTCAACATCATTGCCCGGGCTTTGATCGAGTTGGGCCGACGCCCGGACTACCTGCAGATTCAGCGACATGTGGTCAATATCGACGCGCTGTTCATCGAATACACCCAGCAGTTTTTCGCCAAGACCGACCCGAAGGCGTGGGAAGTGATCGTCCAGCTTGAAGGCAAGCTCACCGAGAAGAACATTCCCCGACATATGATCGGGCGCGAAAAGCGCGTGGTGGCGATCGAACAGTACCTGGCGGTGAAAAGGGTATTTGATCCGGTGCTGGATGGATTACGCTCAGCGGTGCGGTACGACCGCACCTATTTCGACAAGATTGTCGCCTCGCTGCTACCGCTGCTGGAGAAACTCACCACCGGCAAGACCGCCCAGTTACTGGCCCCCAACTACACCGATCTCACTGACCCGCGACCGATCTTCGACTGGATGCAGATCATCCGTAAGCGCGGCATCGTTTACGTCGGCCTGGATGCGCTGACCGACGCCGAGGTGGCCGCCGCCGTGGGCAACTCCATGTTCGCCGACCTGGTCTCGGTCGCCGGACACATCTACAAACACGGCATCGACCATGGCCTGCCCCCATCGGGCAGCAGCAGTGACAAGTTGCCGATTAACCTCCACGCCGATGAGTTCAACGAGTTGATGGGGGATGAGTTCATTCCGCTGATCAACAAGGGTGGCGGCGCCGGCATCCAAGTGACGGCCTACACCCAGACCCTCAGCGATATCGAAGCGCGCATTGGTAATCGCGCCAAGGCCGGTCAGGTGATCGGCAACTTCAACACCCTGCAAATGCTCCGGGTGCGCGAAACCGCCACTGCGGAACTGCTCACCCAGCAGTTGCCCAAGGTCAACGTGCTTACCAAAACCCTGGTGTCGGGTGCCACCGACACCTCCGATCCTGAAGCCAATACAGACTTCACCTCCTCCTCGCAGGACCGGGTCAGTAGTACCAGCGTGCCGTTGATCGAGCCCGCACATATCGTCAGTTTGCCCAAGGGGCAAATGTTCTCCTTCCAGGCCGGTGGCCAGCTCTGGAAAGTCCGTATGCCACTGCCCAAGCCTTCGCCCGACGATGCCATGCCCAAAGATCTACAGGTACTGACTCAGCGGATGCGCGCCAGCTACAACGAGCAATCGGGACACTGGTGGAGTGCGAGCGGTGGCGGCCCGACACTGGACTTTGATCCGGATAGAGTTACGCCAGCGCGCACTTCCTCAGTGGTGGATTCAGGTGCCCCCGTTCAGGAGGCGCCGTGAGGCGCGCATCGTGGAGTAAAGGATGATGACTTCAGCTCAGCCCCTTTCACCGCAACTGATCCAACGCCCTGGACTGATCGTTTCGGTGATTGGCTTGGTTTTACGCATTATCGGTGTACTGATCGCCTCGTTGCTGTTCTCGATCCTGATCGAGTTCGCAGGCCTACTGCTGTTCTGGAGCGATCAGGGTTGGCGACACAGCCAGGCCATGCTGACCAACGAACTGGGCTGGCTCACCGAGCACTTCAAATCGTCACTGATCCTCCAACAGCCTGGGCCAACGATTGTCCAGTGGCTGGACCTCCTCAACCAATGGTTGTTGGTCAAGACTGGATTTGCGAATTTTGCCCAGCAGGCGCGGGTATCGAGCATGGGCGACAGCTTCTGGGGGTGGATCAACCAGTTTTACGTGAGCATTGAGGGTTTCGTGCTGGCGGCGGTGTATGTGATCTTCACCTTTGTGGTGCGTCTGACCATTTTGGCCTTGGCGACCCCCTTGTTTCTACTGGCCATGTTCACCGGCTTTATTGACGGCCTAATGCGCCGCGACCTGCGAAAATTTGGAGCCGGGCGCGAAAGCAGTTTTGTCTATCACCGGGCCAAGCGAGCGGTCATCCCACTGCTGAGCGTACCCTGGATCCTTTACCTGTCTCTGCCCTTTTCGCTCAATCCCATGGTTGTTTTTGTGCCTTGCGCCGTGATGCTCGGTGTGGCCATGGCCATCACAGCGGCGACGTTCAAAAAATATCTCTGAGTGCGACACGAATGCTTATCTGCGGAAGTGTTCAGGAGGCCAGCTGCACAAACTTCCGGTCGTAAGGAACCGCCAGTCCCGCGTTAGTGGCCCCCCACAGGTGTTTGGCTTCGAGAGGAGTTTGATCATGGCATTGGTTGGTAGAAGAGACGGGCGCAATTTTGGCTATGGCCGACAACTGAGTTATGCCGGACCGAAAGCATTGCGCGATTTTTTTGGCGGCGGACATTACGCCACGGTCAAGGCGCACAGTGATCGCTGGCAGGCGTTCGTCCGCTGGTGTCGTTTGGAGGATGGGCCGGGATTTAATGATGCACAGCAGATTGATCGGCAGACCTTGCTGGACTACGCAGGGCATCTTCGCCAACAAGTTGAACAAGGCGCTATCGGCATCGCCACCGCGCAAAACCGGTTGTCCAGCGTGAACCGGACTATGGCGGCGCTTCGCGGCGATCAGTCTGTGAAGGTGCCGAGTCCGAGTATGGCATTGGGAATGCGGCGCACCAATGTTCGTCGCTCGACGCCGCAAGGGCAAGACCATGAGCAGGTGAAGCGGATCGTCGACGTGCTCTGCGAACACCAAATGCCGCGCGCGGCGGCCATCGTTCAGTTGGCGCGAGCCACCGGCATGCGCTTGCGCGAGGCCATTTTGGCCGACCTACCGCGCCTAAAACATGAGACCGAACACTGCGGCAAAATCAACATCCGAGATGGCATCCAAGGTGGCCGCTCACGTGCGTCGGCGCTTCGTTGGATTACGGTAAATGATCCTATTCGTGACGCGCTGAAATTTGCCGAACAGGTTTCACCCAACGGTAGCCGCAATCTGCTTGCACCGAACGAAAGCTATGTCGATTTACAACGGCAAATCGTCCGCCCCGCACGAGAGATCCTCCACTCGCACAACCTCAAAGGCTTCCACGAGCTTCGGGCCGCCTATGCGTGCGAACGCTATGAGCAAATCACTCATCATCTCGCGCCCATCAACGGTGGCCGTTGCTACCAATTCGACCGACGCCTAGATCAGGATGCCCGAGTACAAATCAGCTACGAGTTGGGGCTCGGCCGTATCGACCTGTTATCGACTTACATTGGTGGTCGAACATGAGCCATTCGATATGAAGCCGTTGCTACTGCTCGCGAACGTAGTCCGACATGATCGGATCGACCGTGACGTGTGAATTGTGCTGGTGGACTTTTGGGAATGCCATGGTCGTTTCCTATGCGGGTGGCTTCGGGACGCGAGACATCAGCAACCCGCACACTTCGCATAAATAGCTGCCATCTGGCCCGTTTCTGAGGCCCTTGATCGAAATACTCTCCCAGCACTTCGAATATGGCTGATCGTTCTCGGCGGTTTTCTCTTCGCCCTGGTGGCCGTTGGGGCAAGCAAAGTATTCATACGTGCGCATGATCATAGCCGTGGTTTCCTCTAGCTGGTGATCAGCCTGCGAACCTTTCCCATTTTTTGATCGCTGCGCTGGTTTTATCCACGTCTATACCACTGACGAGTGAATCGGCAAATGCAAGGTGAGCCTCCATGTAACTGTCAAAGTCCTTCACCTGGACACCATTCGAAAGAGCGCGACTCCACCAAGAAAATGCGACTACCAGCTTACCGAGTTCAGGGTCATGCTGATCTTTCATTCGCTCAAGACCGCCATCGTTATGAGCTACCGCCCAGCCAAAGGCTTTGGAAAAGTCCCGAACCTTCTGCGGCTGTGAACCGCTTGCTAGCTTTTTATGAATAGCAGCGTGAGTTTTTTGATCCTCTACCAAAGACGACACATAAAGAAGCCCGCAGATGCGGCAGGTAGCAGTGCTCATAATGCTGATCCCCTTGTAAACGTGGACGCGAAAGTGGTCCTCTCCTACGGGCTTAGCCCGCGCATTGGCGGGCTGGCGGTGGAGCGGCTTTTCCTGCTTATTCCAACGCGCTGCGACCGGTACGGTCGGCCAGCTCATTTCGAACGGACTGCAACTCGGCTACTTGCTCTTCCAGCGCCTCAACGGAAGCGTGCGGCGAGTTGCTTGCCAGCTTGCGGATCAGTGAGGTGGCCTTTGCAGAACTGTTCAAAGCCCGTTGCTCAAGTTCATTCAATTCGTGATTCATGGGTATTTTCCATGTAACTTCGACGCTTGGCTGCTGACCCATATTCAACACATTTGAATGTGTAGTTCCGGTCCCAGTAGCCGCCCTTGATTGTCATCTTGGCGTAACGGTTATACTTCTTGCATTCAGCGTCAGCAAGCCTCTGCGCCTCTGCTGCATTCAAAGATTGCGACTCGACAACCACGTTGCGAGGATTGGAACTGACAACCGAAGTCGAGCAACCAACCAAGGCACCGCCACAAAAAACTGCGACGACCAAGCAGTACACCCGTGGATTCCATAACGCCAATAGCGACCACAGTCAGCTGCCCCTTTTGAGAAGTAATCCTGTAACACGCGAATCGATCCTCAATCACGTCGATCGCCTTTTGCGATGGGTTCATAACGCAGCTCGCTGGGGTCTTAGCCAGCATGGCCTGGGAAGACCTCTACCTATCGAGCCTAAGCATTCAGAAATTAATTACTCAGGAAGTATCTGCCCGGCATAATCAACAGGCAGAACAGACTCATAATTAAACAACTCTGCTCCAGACAAAGCGTTTTTAACTACAATCTTGTAAGTCCACGATTCAGAGGGGTATTGGTAGCTAGCGTCGGCTGGCAACCATGCCCTGAATTTACTTTTTTCGGGCACAGAGACAATACTACTCCCACTAGTCCTAACCTCATTGTTTTCATCCTTGTAATAAGCCGACAAAACATACGTCGCTTCTTCGTCACTGGTATTTTCCATCACTAGATAACCAGTAGGCCTAGCTCCATTAGTCGTAACCTCCCATGCGAATCTACCGGATGCCACTGGGAGCCTGGCATTGACTGTTGCATCCAGTTCAGCCTTATGACGCTCGCTGAGTGGTTCCTGGGACTGCTGAGCTGCGGAGACTTGAACCTGTCTAATTTGCTCCTGCACAGCCGCCATTTTTTTTAGGTTTTCGGGGGCATATGTATCACCTTCTTCTGCCGCCAGCTTCATCCACCGCTCAGCGAATCCAAAATCATGCTCAACATAGCGACCAAAGAGATAACAAACCCCGAGAGAATTTTTATCTCCAGCACCGAGGTGCTTTTTATTCTCGAATATCCACTTACAGGCTGACTCATGACCCTGCTCAAGAAAGATTTTTTTAGGGGTTTCAGACATTGAAAAGTCCACATTTAGATTAAACTTAACGACCTCATCTGCCAGACAAAATAATGAAAAAACCCCACAGACCAATAAGAAAACACTCTGCGGAGCGCGCATCCTTTTAAATCCCTTCATAAGCTTTAATCCCTCGGCGATTTTCAAGGTACTTGTCGCGTCAACCGTCCAACTATGAGGCTGTGTAAAAACGTTTTAGAGCAGGTTTGACGGTCAGAACCAGAACAAAAATCGCGCTCCTACGTAAATTTCGGCACTGCTGATTAACCAAGCACTGACAGATTTTACGTAGCTACGCAAGACTTCAAAACAGGGTCTACGTTTTTACACAGCCTGGGCCAATAGTAGTCTGGCGCGTTGACCGTGCGTCTCTTGCCGTTTTCTGCCGTTCGCAAGACAGGTTGGCCTGGGTCCGCTGTGAGACCTGTCTTGACTGGTCGGTATCCGCTTGGCACCATTTTTCCTGCTTAATTGCGTTCCGGCACTGGGCCCGGGAGTTCAGGCCACGACGCCTCGTGAGAGTCTGCGAGGGTTTCCGGCGGTGGTCGCCCATGCCTAATGCACTCCATCACTGCGTATTCGATTTCTTGATCAAATAGTTGCTCACCGAGGCGCACAAGCCGACGACCAATTCGGCATCCTCAAAGGATGGTTCCCGCCCCTCCTGAAGGTGTCGTCCAAACTCCGACGCATAGGCCCAGGTCTTGATCACCGCTTGGTCTAAAGGTGCTGATATGAGCATGCGATTATCATTCATGATCTTCCCAAGAGTTGCTTGATGATCACCGGTAAGCTGCCTGGCAACACACTCCAGCGAAACCATTGCGTGCTGTATCGCGCCTGTAGGATCAGGTGCTGGCCGTCGCGAGAGATCGGAGATTGCCTGGTGCAATTCGTTGCTAGCCGTAAGGTGCCCTGCTTGTAGCTCCGTTTCCCTGGCCGACTTCAGGACCACTTCAAACGACTCCGGACCTCGAATCTCGACACGGCCATCGAGCAGCTTCCACCCAATGCCATGCTCAACAAAGAATTCGTTCAAATCATCAGTGAAGTGCTGGTACGTGTCGCCGTTGTAGTTCCACTGGCCGAGGGATTCATCGACGCGCTCGATCACGTCATACACCTTGTACCATTTGCACTCACCCAGCAGCTGGACGTTTTCTTCGTGGATGTTGGGCTGCTCGCTCCAGTTCTGCTTCTTGTTGGGCAGTATCTTCAGGGCTTGGCAGATGATTTGACGAAGCTCTGACGGCTTCAGGCCGCACTCATAAACGAGCTGAATCAGGTACTCCTGCAACTCCTGCGGTGCGTCTTCGCGGACGGTGATCACTGCCTCTTCGACAGATGCGAAACCGTGACGCTTCGAGAATGAGTCCCTCATAAAACGACTCCCTATCTGTTTTCGCGGACACCAAATGAGCGTCCTCCTACGTGCTTAGCCCGCGCATTGGTGGGCTGGTGGGTTTTCTTCAATCGCCTCGTCGGAGGTCATGGCCTTTACCGATAAAGCTTCAATAGAACGAGGCCACCGATCATGACTATTGCCCACCAGATAGATCGCAGGTGGCGGATTATTTGTGGGTCCGAAAGCACAATAGGTGGAGGTTCCACGGTCCGACTGTCCTCAACGGGACGACTGGCCTCACCATGATCGTCTTCGGACAATCCCGGGGCTGGTTTGTCTCTCGGAACAATTACGAAAACAACCTCTTCGGCTTTAACCGGGTTAGATTTTTCAGTGTCCCAGCACTTTTCACTGCCATCAGGCGCTACATCGTAGGTTAGGCCGGTACCAAAAAGGCTCGTAGAGAACCTCAGGAATATTTGGTAGGCATCGAGGTCGACGTTCAATACTGGCTCAAAAGACTCAAATGGCAGCGACGTTTCGATAGAGAATGAATGCGGGTAGTCGGAATCGGTGTCTGAATCCCTCCAGGCACCAACATAATAAATGGAGCCGATCTGCCCTTCGCGGGGGGTGGTAGTAATTGAAACATCACCCTTTCTCAGAAAACCCTTTTCAATGACTCTTAGCTCCTCACTCGACTCGACGAATGCATCGAATATCATTTTTCTTCTGCTTAAGTCGGGGCCCAGCTCGTGAAAAAAACGTCGGTTAGTCAGTTCAAAGCGCAGGTGTACCATGCTGTGTCATCCAATTCTCGATAAGCCCATGGTCAGGTATAGCGGCGTTTTTTCCTATGGCCGCAGATTATGCTCTTGCTCTTCCCGGCAGTTCTCACTCATCGCCTGTAGGTAGATTGACCATCACCCCTATGTTCAATCTAGTTCCGTACCCACCTACCAATTTCGCCCTCAGCTGGAAACATGAAACACCTTGGACTCCTTGGTCCGCTATCTGGTCGACAAAGCTCGCGGCCGCATCTCTGGGCAGATAGCCGACTTTGAAGCCGTCTATAAACACTGCGCATGCATTAGCGTCATGGGGGTTATCGGGCTCGGTCAAAATGAACGCCTCGAAGTCATTGTCTACGGCCAAGCATCTGGAGTTTCGGATTTGTCTAAGAGCTGCTTGAAAATGCGATTCCCCTACAATGTTGAACCCCATATCCTTGGTGCCTCTGATTTTTCCCGTCAGCGGTGGGAGGTCCATCTTTTCTGGGCTGGGGAGTTTTTTACCGCGACGTGTTTTCTGCTCAACCTCAATGTTCGGGGGAGTTGGCTCAACATTGCGGCGAAGAAGGTAGGAGCTGCGTTCTTCTGTCGATAGCAAACGACGTTCACCAGTTGCGCTCAGTGACGATACGATCCCATCAAACTCCATGGTCTCGATGAAGCGAGCAGCTCGGTTGCACCCAATTTTGAGGTGGCGCTGGATTCCGCTGACAGAAGCCCGCTGGGACTCAAGAACGAAGCTAATCGCCTGGATGTACATAGAGTCGTCGATATCGCTATACGGTCCAGCGAGAGCGACAGACGGCTTTGATAGGTCGTTGCGAGATGGCCTAGGGTGAGCCGCAGGTTGATCTATTTCATCGGTGCGTGGGAATTGAAAAAACCTATCAAACCATGACATTTCGTTCCTTCCTTAATAGCGAATAAGGGCCATGCGTTGCATTCAGTTAGTGGCGTTCAGCCAAAGCCCGTGAAGCGGGCTGGTAGGGCAGCGATTTTTTCCCGAACTATTGGCCGCTCGATGGAAGGGTTAGGCTATCAGCACGGCTAGAACTTGCATTGCAACGCTTCGGCAGTAACCGATGCGCCTTCCGCCCAGTCTAGGTTGCTCGACACAATGAAGATGCCATTTCCACCCTTACGAGCAACCTCGTTGATTGCCTTGTTCATCGCATTGCTAGGCTTGTTGGGACCGACGCGCTGTTCTGTGCTGACGACGCCGAGCGACTGACACAAACGTTCCTTCTGACTGGCGGTGACGATTTGAACCTTCTCTGCGCCGGATTCGAGAGGCGTTGCGCAACCAGTGAGCGACAACAGGGCCAAAGCGGATGCAATGAGTGTGATACGGGCTTTCATGCGTAGGGTTCCTTCCTGGCAACCGGCCTTCCCGGCGCCTCTACTGGCTCAGCCCCGCGTTTTTAGGGCGAGGCCTGTCGTGTACCTGTACGGCTTTTCCGTGCTACTTCGGTTGATCTTCGATACCGGAATTGTCGGGCATCAGTGCGCCATGCAACGGGACTTCGTGCAGCTCGAACATACGGTAGCCTGCTACAGCAATGCCGCCCGGATGCCCCCGTTGCCAAGCCTTCAGTTGCGCGTCGTAGTCCTCCCAGCTTTCGATATCAACAGGGCACTCAGGCACGCTGATGTGGTAGTCGATCAGGTCGGCCTGCCATTCCTCGGCCTGGGCGCGGCCTTGGAAGGCACGAAGCGGGACGGGCGGCTGCCCGATGGCGGTTGCCATGATCAGAAAAATGCTGCCTCGGGCTGCATTATTGCTCATGTGAAGTTTCCTTACTTCAAGTACGCTAAGACAGCCACCACTACGCTTGCAATTGCAGCCATGCCAGCCACAACCGCAACAGCAACAGACGCCCAGGTAGCGCGACGCTGTGAACTCTGAAGCGCCATTAGCTTCAGATCTGTTTGTTGGCGACTAAGGTCGTCGTACTCGCGAAACAACCGCTCAGCGTCGTGTCGGGCAGTTTGAAGCCGATGCTCGACTTGGATTTGAGCATCAGGATCACCGTATCCGCTGCCAGATTGGTGCATTGACTTGGCTAAATTGGAAGCGGTATCACTCGCCCTGATCCACTTGGCACGCGCTAGGTCGATGTCGTTCATTGCTCCGATTTTCCTTTAATCCGGCTTGCTCGCCTTGAGGTGTACGTTCAGTGCATTGCGAAGGTACTGGACGGGCTCAGGCATGGGATGGCTTTTGCCCGGTTTGGTCTTGCGCACATGCTTGGCGTACTCCCGCTCGACCTTCTCCCAGTCCTTCGGGTACTGAGCCTGGAACGCAGCCAGGAACTGTTCAAAACTGAAACCTGCGTCAAGAGTGCCAACCGTGGCACTGACCTTCTCAGCTTTCTTCGTGATTACGCTCATGGATACTCCCTGTTGTTTTCACGGACGCGAAAATGGGTTGTGACGATATCGTTATCAACGAAGCTCATCGAGAGCGGAATTTCCCTAGAGCCTCAACCACTCTCTCCATCAAAGATCGAAGGACCACATAGCTGTAAGTAAACATCTCCAGTACCTCCCCAGAAAAAGCGATTCATCAGACCTCAGGTTTCTTACGGAAAAATTCGACCTCTAACTTGATTCTGCTCCCAGATCCATATGGGCCAGCATCATGCCAACTACCATCTTTCGCTGCTTGTTACTGCTCTCGCTGGCTATCGTCGATGGCAACAGCTATGCCGCATCTGGTCATGAGCAGGATCAGCTCAGCCTAGTCCAGCAGCAGCTCGATATTATCGAACGCCTTGCAACGCAAGCTGAGGTAGCCAGCACGGCTGAACCAGTCGAGCGCTATCGCTTCGACTATCTCCGTCTTTCCCAAGACATCCAGCGCATCCGCCACGGTGTGCAGGGCTACCTTTCCCCCTCCCGTGCTCAACCTCGCGATCCCAGTGAACTGGTCGGCGACTACCGCCTCGACACTCCGTCCGTGGAGCCCTCGCCATGAGCATGACTGAGGCTCAGACCGCTGCCTTTCAAAACGCCTCCGGTTTCTCACCGCAGAGCAGTTCGACGCTCTGGCTGTCCCTGGTTCTCGTCCTGGCTTTGCTGTGGTGTGCCTGGGTGATGTGGACGGCTTACCGGGGTTGGGCGGCTGGCAGCGTGCGCTTCGGTGCGTTGGGCGGCAGCGCCGCCCGCGTCCTGCTCGTGTTGTTGGTTCTGATGTTCTTCACCCTTTCCTAATCCAGGAGATCGTCGTCATGTTCAAGTGCCTTGTCCCCCTGAAAAACAACCTGCGTGATCGTGCGACCCAACGCTTGATCGGTCTGCTGCTGGTGCTCGGCCCAAGCCTGGCTTTCGCCGAGCTCCCCACCATGGAAGCCCCCTCGCGCGGCGAAGGCTCCGGGTTGATCGAGACGATCAAAAACTACGCCTACGACGGCGGTATCCTGCTCGGCCTGCTGATCGCCCTGCTCGCGTTTCTCGGCGTGGCCTGGCATTCCCTGACCGTCTATGCCGACGTGCAGAACCAGCGCAAGACCTGGAAGGACTTAGGTGCGGTGGTCGGTATCGGTGCTCTGTTGGTGGTGATCATCATCTGGTTCCTGACCAAGGCTGCCGCGATTCTGTGAGGTCGGCATGAACGACAAAATCGAACATCTTGCCGACGGCACCTTGGTCTTTCTGCCAGAGCGACTCAATCGTGATCCCGCCGTATTGCGCGGTTTAACCAATGATGAGATGTGGGTAGCGCTCGGCACCGGCGCCGTCATTGGCCTGCTGCTGGGCGTTCCTCTGGCGATCGCCACCGCCTCCATTGCCGTGGCGCCGACCAGCATGATCGCAAGCATGGCCGTGGTGTTATTGGCCGGTGGCACACTACTGCGTCGGGCCAAACGGGCTCGCCCCGAGACCTGGTTGTACCGCAAGCTCGAATGGATACTCGCCAGCCGTTGGCGCCTGGGGCGCGGCAGTTTGATTCTCCACTCTGGCGCCTGGACGGTTCGCCGTTCGCATCGACTGCGCCCTGCCCTGTCCCGGTGGCAACCATGAGTCGTTTTCGGAATAAGGTGGACGCCCAACAGGCCCATATCTTCAGCCTGCGTCTGGCGGTAATAATCCTTGCCCTGGTCTGTGCCGGGCTCTGGTACGGCTGGCGCTCGGCACCGACCGATCTGACCGTGCATGTACCACCGGATCTGCGCTCGGGCAGCACTCGCAAGTGGTGGGATATCCCCTCAGAGAATGTCTATGCCTTTGCCCTGTACATCTTTGGTCAGCTCAACCGCTGGCCCTCAGATGGAGAGCAGGACTATCGCCGCGCCATCTATGGCTTACAGTCCTACCTGACACCCGCCTGCAAGGCCTTCCTTGACGGTGATTATGAGTACCGCAAGGCCGCCGGCGAACTGCGTCAGCGAGTTCGTGGCGTCTACGAAATTCTGGGTCGAGGCTACAGCGAGGATCCTGAACTCCGGGTCAAGCAACTCGACCGCGACAGCTGGTTGGTCAAGCTCGATCTCAATGCCGATGAGTATTACGCCGCCGAACCGGTGAAACGGGTGGTGGTGCGTTATCCATTGCGCGTGGTGCGTTTCGACCTGGACCCCGAACGCAATAAGTGGGGGCTGGCACTGGATTGTTATCAGGGCACGCCGCAAAAAATCTCCCTGCCTGGAGGTGAGCCATGAAGCGGATGTCTACCCTGGGAGTGACAGTCGCACTGATGTTATGGGGAGTTGCAGCGCAGGCCGTCGAGCTGATGCACTGGGAACGCCTCCCTCTCGCGGTCCCACTGGTGATCAATCAGGAGCGGGTGATCTTTGTCGATGAGGCTGTTCGAGTCGGCGTGCCCTCAACCCTGACGGACAAGCTGCGCGTGCAGTCAACCGGCGGCACGCTGTACTTGCGCGCGTCAGAAGCCATTGCCCCGACTCGACTGCAACTCCAATCGGTCGCGACGGGCGAGATTATCCTCCTGGATATCGCGGCCACGCCTGGTGATCAACCGTTGGAGCCCCTGCGTATTCTCAAGAATGTTCCGGTGCAAGCTACCGAGACTGAATCGAGCACCGTACCTGTTCCAGAACGTACACCGATCCCGGTCGCTTTGACGCGCTATGCCGCACAGAGCCTGTACGCGCCGCTGCGCACCGTAGAATCCCTACCCGGCGTACGCCGCGTACCACTCAAGCTGCGCACCGAACTGCCGACCCTGTTGCCGACCGAAAACGTTTCCAGCACACCTATCGCCGCCTGGCGACTCGGTGATTACTGGGTGACGGCGGTGAAGTTGCGCAATCGTAGTTCAGAGACGGTGCAACTCGACCCGCGTCGGCTTCAGGCCAAGCTGTTCGCCGCGACATTCCAGCATGCTTTCCTCGGGCCTGTCGGCAGTGCTGAAGACACCACGATTGCCTACCTCGTCACCCGCGGTGCCGGCCTCGAGCACGCCGTGCTGCTCCCGCCCGTTGCGCGAGGTGCTGACGATGAAAGCTAACGCCTTGCTCAAATGGCTGGTACCGGCTGCGCTGTTGGCCGTGGTATTTATCATCCTGAAAACTTGGGTCCCGGGTAGTACTCCCTCTCCAGAGCACCCAGTTGATCAGGGCAACATCCAGTTATCCGCCGAGCAAGCCAAGTCGCTCGGCATTGCGGGCGACACCCCACGCGACACCGTCGCCACCCTGGTCGGCCAGGTGAAGGCCATGCGCAGCGACATGCTCGGTTTGAAGAAACACAACGATTCACTGCAGACGGAGAACAACCGCCTGCGCGAGCGGGAAAACAGCGTCGATTCGCGCATCCAGACGGCGCTTGGCAGCGTGACCCAGCAGGTCGACGAAGGCCGCCGCCAAGCCAACGAGGCCCGACTCAAAGCGGAACAAGACAGTCGCCAGGCCCGCGGTCTGCTGACGCAATTGCAGGAACAGCTGTCGGGGCTGACTGGCAAAGGCAAGGACATGCCAATCGGATTGGGGCTTGAGCCGGGCGACGGTGCTCAGTTCGAAGGGCGGCATTCTGACAATGATGCGCTGCAGTGGATTGAACCCTCGGATGCTCCGCCCACCGACGCCCGAGGCAAAACCAAGACCTCCCCCGCACTGAGTCTGCCGACTGCCTTCAACTCACTGGAAGGCTTGAAAGATAACGCCATTGATCGCAGCCAGAAACAGCTACGTGCAGCCACCCAGGGTGAGCGTGACCTGACCCGGTCCGTTGATCGGACTGAAGGCGCGAAGCCGGTCTACACCATTCCCGAAAACGCGACACTGATGGGCTCGGTCGCCATGACCGCGCTGATCGGCCGAGTCCCGGTGGACGGTACAGTGAATGATCCCTACCCCTTCAAGGTGCTGGTCGGTCCCGAGAACCTGACTGCCAACGGCATCGACCTGCCGGACGTTGCGGGTGCCGTCATGAGCGGCACGGCGTCTGGGGACTGGACCCTGTCTTGTGTACGCGGACAGGTCGAGTCAATCACCTTTGTGTTTACCGATGGCACCATCCGCACGGTGCCTAAGCCGAAGGCGGTAGCCAGCCGCAACGCCTCCACCACCCAAAGCTCGAACACCGACAAGATTCGTGGCGGACTCGGCTACCTGTCCGATCCGTATGGCATTCCTTGCATCGCCGGCGAGCGTCGCTCGAACGCTCAGCAATACCTCGGTAGCCAGAGCTTGATCACCGCAGCCGGCGCCGGAGTTGCTGCCTTGCTCGGGGATGAGCAGAACAACAGCAACGTGATCAGTTCGGGCGGTAGTACGCTCGGGGTCGCCAGCAGCAGTGGCAATAGCGCGCTGAATTCAATTCTCAGTGGTGGGGTCAGCGACATCCGTGAGTGGATCAACAAACTCTATGGCGAGACCTTTGCTGCCGTGTACGTGCCACCGGCCGCCCAAGTCGCGCTGCACCTCGACCATGAGATCACCATCGACTACGAGCCAAAGGGCCGGAGCGTTCGCCATGAAAAAGACCATGCTTCTCTACCTGACCTGGATTAGCGTGTTTTCCTTAGTTCTGACGGGGTGTTCCACCGACAAGGAGACGCTGCTGCCCCATGGCGAGCAAACCATGCTGGACATTTGGAACGGTACCGGTTCGCAAGGTACTCAGCAGCAACTGCTGGATGCTCGGAAGCAGTTACGCCGTCCGCTGGACCAGTCAGATTTCTTCGCCTCTCTCCAAGAACCTTACACGCGCACAGCGACGAACGAGATCCACAATTTGTTCCCTCGCCTGCCCAATCCCGATCTGGTGCTGTACGTGTATCCGCATTTGAGTGGTACCGAACAGGCACCGGTCCCGGGTTACTCGACCGTCTTTCCGTTCTACCAACGGGTGCAGTACGCATTGCCGGGTGAACGTCAGGAAGACTTGTAGTGCGTACCGGCGATTCGCGGAACCGTGCTCCTGCGTGGAAAGCCTGGCGCAACCCATTGCGCCCTCGCGCCACCTTGGCCGATGACGCCGCACTCTATGCGCACAATCCCAGCTTCACCGATCACCTGCCGTGGGTCGAATACCTCGACACCGAGCAGTGTTTTCTGCTCGATGACAATCGCTCGGTGGGTGCGGTGTTCGAGCTACTGCCCATCGGCACCGAAGGGCGCGAACCCGATTGGTTGATGGCCGCCCGCGATGCCCTCGAGGATGCCCTGCAAGACAGCTTTGACGAGCTGGATCAAGCGCCTTGGGTGGCGCAGTTTTTCTGCCTGGATGATAACGACTTTACCCCCTACCTGACCCGGCTCATTGGCTATGTTCGGGACAGCGCGCGAGGCACGGTCTTCACCGAGGCGTATTTGCAACTCACTCGCCGCCATCTGAAGGCCATCGCCAAGCCGGGAGGACTGTTCGAGGACAAGACAGTCACACGCTTGCCCTGGCGTGGCAATAACCGCCGGGTGCGCTTGGTGATCTATCGCTGGCTCGAGTCTGACGCTGAGGAGACGGGACTCAGCCCGGTGCAATCCCTGCAACAGGCTTGCGAACGTATCGCGGCTTCGTTGCAGGCGTGCGGGGTGCAATCGACGCGAGTCGATGGCCGAGGTCTGTATGCCTGGCTGCTGCCCTGGTTCAATCCAGCGCCCACGCTCACCGATGATGCCCCCGAGGAGTTCTACCGCCGCGTGACCTATCCGGAGCCGGGCGATGACGAGTCGCTGGAACTGCCCTTCGATCACGATTTCGCCGAGCGCCTATTTTTCAATGAGCCGCATTCGGACGTCCAACGTGGACTCTGGTACTTCGATGGTCAGCCCCATCGGGTCATGGTAGTGGACAAGCTGCGCCGGGCGCCCTTGATTGGCCAACTCACTGGCGAAACCCGCAAGGGTGACGCGGTGAATGCCCTGTTCGACCAGTTACCTGAAGGGACGGTGATGAGTCTGACCCTGGTGGTCAAACCGCAGGATGTACTTGAGGAGCAGTTGAACCGATTGGCGCGCAAGGCCATCGGTGAAAACCTGGCCTCGACCCAGACCCGTCAGGATGTTGAAGAGGCTCGCGCGATCATCGGCCGCCAGCACAAGCTGTATCGGGGCACCCTGGCGTTCTACGTGTGCGGTCACGATGAACAGCAACTGCACCAGCGCTCGGTCAGCCTGGCTAACGCGCTGTTGGGCGCGGGGCTGCAACCGGTACGCGAAGGCGATGAAGTCGCCGCCTGCAACAGTTACCTGCGTTGGTTACCGATGGCTTACAACCCGGCCCGCGACACGCGCAACTGGTACACGCGTTTGATGTTCGCCCAGCACCTGGCGAACCTGGTTCCGGTGTGGGGTCGCAGCACCGGCACCGGCCACCCGGGCATCACCCTGTTCAATCGTGGCGGCTCGCCGTTGAGTTTCGATCCGTTGTCACGCCTGGACCGGGCCATGAATGGTCATCTGCTGTTGTTCGGCCCCACCGGCGCCGGCAAGTCGGCCACCCTCGTCACCCTGCTGATGCAGGTCATGGCGGTGTACCGCCCTCGCCTGTTTATCGTCGAGGCCGGCAACTCCTTCGGTTTGCAGGGCGACTACTTCGCGACACAGGGCCTGTCGGTCAACAAGGTCCAATTGAAACCTGGCGCCTCGGTTAGCCTCGCGCCCTTTGTCGATGCCTGGCGCCTGGTCGAGCAACCGGATCAGGTGGCGAGTCTGTCGATTGATGAGCTGGACGATGAGGCGGTAGCCAGTCGCGAAGACCAGCGCGATGTGCTCGGTGAATTGGAAATCACCGCTCGCCTGATGATCACCGGTGGCGAGGCCAAGGAAGAAGCGCGCCTGAGTCGAGCCGATCGCAGCTTGATCCGCGAGTGCATCCTCGATGCGGCGCAGACCTGCGGCACGGCGGGTCGCCAGGTACTGACTCACGACGTGCGCGACGCCTTGCTGCGCGTCGCCGCCGACCCGCACTTGCCGGAGAAGCGTCGTGAGCGTGCCCAGGAAATGGGCGAGTCCATCGACCTGTTTTGCCAGGGTTTCGAGGGTGAACTGTTCGACCGCGAGGGCACATCTTGGCCCGAGAACGATGTGACCATTGTCGACCTGGCCACCTATGCTCGCGAAGGCTACGAAGCCCAGATGTCCATCAGCTACATCAGCCTGATGAACACCGTGAACAATCTCGCCGAGCGCGACCAGTACCTGGGCCGGCCGATCATCATGGTCACCGACGAGGGTCATATCATCACCAAGAACCCGTTGCTGGCACCGTTCGTGGTCAAGGGCACGAAGATGTGGCGCAAGCTCGGTGCCTGGTTCTGGCTCGCCACACAGAACCTTGCCGACTTCCCCGCGGCCGCGCAGACCATGCTCAACATGATCGAGTGGTGGATTTGTTTGAACATGCCGCCCGCGGAAATCGAAGAAATCGCACGGTTCAAGAAACTCACGCCGGCACAGAAAGCCTTGTTGCTCTCCGCCAGCAAGGAACCGGGCAAATACACTGAGGGGGTCGTGCTGTCGAAGAAGCTCGAAACGCTGTTTCGAGCCGTGCCGCCCAGCCTTTACCTCGCCCTGGCCATGACGGAGCCCGAGGAAAAAGCCGAGCGCTGGACACTGATGCAGGACAACGGCTGCTCAGAGTTGGAAGCGGCTTACCGGGTAGCCGAACGGATCGATAGGGCGCGAGGCATAGAACCCGCATAGGGAAATCTATTCAGGTAGCGCGCCAAAGCGAGTGACCGGTTATTGCGATGCGCCTCGAAGCCGCTGCTGAATCCTCAACAGGAATCCGGCTTCAAAAGCATCTTGGCAATCACCGATAGGAAAGGTCTTGCGGGTTTGCGCCAGCTCCCACCACAGTGGAATCTCGCCGGGCGTATCAAGCCAAGCCTGAGCGCATTGCACGCCACGTTCGATCATTGGGGCAAATTCGTTGCCCCAGGGTGTCAGAAGACTTGGGCAACCATCCGCCGCAGGAATTGAAATGTAGTTTTCGTCCATACACACCCTAGATGTCTGATTTTATTGTTAGACGCTGGACCCAGCCTGGAAATCATAACGAAACCAAATGAACGCTCGATAACAGACATCAGCATCAAATGGCCTAGATCAATACCAATGTAGACTATATCCCGTGGATTGAGAGTCCCTCAAGGCGCAATTTGCGCGCATGACTCAAGACTACGAACAGCTGCGTTTGCAACTGGCGGAAAACATCCGCTTGATGCGACGTATAAAGAACCTTACCCAAGAGCAGTTGGCGCTCATGGCCGAGGTCGATCGTACCTACGTCAGTCAAATCGAACGATGCACGGGCAATCCGTCGCTGATGGTCCTGTGCAAGCTCGCCAATATTCTCGAGGTTACGACGGATCAGCTACTTACCGAGCCAGATTCCCTTCGCCGTGCGCTGAGCATCGAATAGCCACCTCGTCACCCTGAGAATCCTTGTAAACCGACAACGCCAGCTTCAGCTTTATCACTGACGGTGTAGGTTCAATCATTGAACGTGTCCAGGCCATTAGCCCAAAGAGCCTGGATCATGCCTGTCGTATGCCCGTCAATTGCGCCCCAGAAGCTACGACCTTTGGCGCTGAGTATCCTGCTGGCGTGCGGGCCAGGCATGGCGCTGGATACCGGCAGCATCATGTCCTCAGTGTTGTCGCCAAATTGCCTCGCCTACAGGGTCGTCGGCATTTGTTTCTGGCTCCTCTGCACGCCCTTCGGCTGCACAGTCAAAACCTCGACCAAGGTGCGTCATTTCATTCCTGAGCTGGTGGTCTCGAGCTACGCCACCACCGGCAATAACCCCTGGACCGAGATGGCCACCCTCTCCTCTCCCATCAGCGGTGCGGAAGGTGGCGGCAACCTGATCACCCCGAACACCCACCGCGACAACCTGCCCCGCTTCAAGAACGTCGATGGCATCGGCCACCCCGGTGGCTGGATCGCAACACAACTGGCTTCGCAATCCGGCTATGCCTGCGTCAGCGGTGCAACTGCATTCATGCCTTACTACCTGAGTACCCTGGACCCACTGGCCTGGCGCCATGGAATCCCGGAAAGTTTCTACCCCGAGTCGCTCATGCCGGGGATCCGTGAAATCGGTCATCAGGCCTCGGGAAACATGTGGGGCAACGTCTATCCCCGGCAGGGCTTTCTAGTACAGCCCGACGACTTCAAGGCGGCCGCAGTCATGGCGCAACGGGCCGGCGATGTGATTACCCGCAACGGACAGCCGCATGTGTATGTACCACTCACGCCCGCCAAACACGACGGCTACTGGCCGCCTGGTCCTATCGTTGAAAACGACGCTTCGACCCACAAATGGCAATTGCTCTACCCCCAGGTTCAGTCCACCTGCGCTATATTCCCCAGCGATCCCGTACAGAGCGCGGATGGTGGCTACGCCTGGTCGTTGTGGCGCCCCTATAGCTGTTGCAAACGTGAAGGACAGACCTTTCTGTTCAGCATCGACTTCGAAGGCGGTGCATCATGAGTCGGCTTCTCGCGCGACCATGGTTGGGCGTGATGAATCTGTTGCTCTACGGACTGCTCACCATTGCCACGCATGCTCACGCCGCCGAAGGCGATTACCGCCTGGGCACTCAAGGCGAAGTGCTCGACGACCGAGTGATGTACACCATCGGTGGCGGCTCGGCAGTGGGCTCACCGAGCTCGCTCTACCGACCCAGTGGTCTCGGTGTCGGTGGGTCCTGGCGAGCGAACATGATGTGCGGAAACATGAGCCTCACCAACACCCTGCAAAACCAACTGAACGGCGCCACCGAAGGCTTCCAGCAGATCATGGGCAGCGTCGTGCAGAACGCGACCCAGGCGGTGATGTCGCTGCCGGCGTTGATCATCCAGCGCGCTAACCCTGGTCTCTATGAGCTACTGAGTAACGGGGTGATGCAGGGCCGCATCGACTTCGATCGTTCCAAGCTGACCTGTCAGGCCATGGCCGAGAAGATGGCGGACAAGGTCGGTCAAGCCGGCTGGGGTGCGCTGGCCAAGAACCAGGAAATGCAAGGCAATCTGGAGCAAACCGGCGGTGATGCGGTGGCCGCGGTGAAAAACACCGAGACCCATAACGGCAACAATGGGGTGTCCTGGGTCGGCGGTTCGAAGGCGGGGGGGAACGGGCAGACGCCCATTCGGGTGACTTCCGACGTGGTGCGCGCGGGCTACAACCTGCTGCACAACCGTACGGTGGATGACAGCACTTCGATCAGTAGTAGCGACTGTTTGGGTGGGGCCATTTGCCAGACCTGGGCTTCGCCCCAAGAGGAATCCGAATGGGCCGTTCGCGTGTTGGGCGAGAGCGAAGTCGCGACCTGCGACAGCTGCGAAACCCTGCGTACTACCGCTGGCAGTGGTTTAACGCCGCTGATCCAGGAGGCCTACAGCGAGCGCCTCAAGGCCTTGCAAGAGCTGCTGTCTGGCTCACTGCCGCCTACCCCTGACAACCTGGTGAAAGCCTCCAGCCCGATGCTGCCGGTGACCCGTGGTGTGATCGAAGCGCTGCGCGACGATCCCGACCAGGATCTACTGGCGCGGCGCCTGGCCAGTGAGACAGCCCTGTCCAGCGTGCTCGACAAAGCGCTCCTGCTGATGCGCACGCTGCTGGCGGGCAGCCACGAACCCAACATCGCTTCCGCCGAACCGGCCCAAACCGCCTTGACGAAAAACATCGACGCTCTGGAGCGCGAAATTCGCCTGCTGCAGACCGAACTGCAGGTCCGGCAGATGCTGGCCACCAACACCGCCAGCTTGGTGCTCGATCGGCATGCCGGGGGTGCCGACGCATCGCGCACCGTCGAACAAGGTGATCCCGAGCCCGGCCGACTCAATGACGCCGACGCCAGGCGCAAGTAAGCCATGAAACACTCGCCGCTATTCACTTTGCTTTCGAGTCTGGGGATTGCCGCGGTGATGATCCTGACCGCCGCATTGGTCGCATGGATCAGCAGCACTCTGTTGGGTAGCCTCGAGGCCTGGCAACAGGCATTCGAATCCGCACGACCTTATCTGCGGTGGTGGCGCGCCCTGCTCTACGGCGCCCTCTTTGCGCTCTGGTGGGATCTGCTTCGGCGCTACCGACATCGACCACAGGATCGACTGCGTGTGAAGCACATCGGGACATTAGGGCTCGTGCTCTTGACCGTCGTCGAGTTCACCCGACTGTGAGGTCACCACCATGCTCATGAGCACCAACAGCTACCTGGAGTTTTACCTCTCCCTGCTGGCCTGGATCATCAACAACGGCCTCTGGAGCGTCCTGTCCGACACCGGACTGTTCGCCGCGCCCTTTGGCGCAATCATTTTGCAAGAATGGTTGTCGGCTCGTCAGCAAGGCGCGGATGAAGGCAACAAGGGACTGCTCTCGGTGCCGCGGATCGAGAACCGGCTGTGGCTGGCCTACATCGTCGTGTTGTTCGGCTGCGCGCCGGTCTTTCCGTTGAGCCTCACGTCAATGGCGTTCGATGATGCGGCAAGCCAGCGCTGTGGTATCAGTGTGGCTAAGCCAACAGAAGCCGCTTGGGGGACGACTTTCAATACCATTGGCGAACGCTCCGCCAATGTGCCGATCTGGTGGTTTCTGGTGCATGCCTTGAGCAAAGGCGTGACCGCGGCGGCCACCGCTTCCATCCCCTGTGCACCGGATATCCGGCAGATGCGCATGGAGATCGACAGCTCGCGCATCGACAGTCAGGTACTGCTGCAGGAAGTCGCCGACTTCACCCGCGACTGCTATGGCTATTCCCGTTCTCGGTTGTTCACCAACCGTCCGCAGTTGGACAAGGCGCAAAGTCACGACGCGTCCTGGATCGGCTCAAGCTATTTTCTCGACACGCCCGGCTACTACGACACCGATCGCTCACGTACACCGCGAGTCAGTTGGCCGTATGACGAAAGCCGCGATGTCTCCTTGCCTCGGTTAGAGAATGGCGCGGGCTACCCCACTTGCAAACAATGGTGGAGTGACAGTGGTGTCGGCTTGCGCGAGCGTTTGATCGAGCAGGTCGATCCTTCACTGCTGACTAAACTGAAAGGCTGGTTGACTGGTCGTTCGAGCAACGAGATCGAGGATGCCACCCTGCGTGAGCTGGTCAGCCCGCGCCAGCAATCGATGTCCATGTCGCCCGGACAGGTGTACCAAGACTATGGCTCCAGTGCCCGAGGCGGTTCGATCAATCAGGGGCTCAATAACCTGGCCACCAACACCGGGCTGGCCCTCGGCTCCTTCAGCAACTTCCCGGCGATGAATGCGTTACGCGCCGCCCTACCGATGGTGCAGGCTTTCCTGATCATGGGCGTCATCATCAGCTTGCCGCTGATTCTGTTGGTCAGTACCTACCAGTTGAAGACCGTCATGACGGTGACGTTCGCGCTGTTCACTTTGCACATGCTGAGTTTCTGGTGGGAGTTAGCGCGCTGGGTCGACTCCAGTATGCTCGACACCTTGTACAACCAAGTTTCGGCCTCCAATCAAGTGCTGTTATCGCTGCCCACATCCGGTTTTATGGATGGGACGGTCACGGCGCAGGTAATTGAGTATGTGATGGGGGCGATGTTCATCGTGCTGCCAATGGTCTTTCTAGCCGCAATGAGTTGGGCCGGATATAGCGTAGGTTCCATAGCAGAAGGCATGTTAGGAAAAGGGACACTCAGTGCACAAAATGCGGGGTCGAAAGGTACTGATGCTCTGATCTCTGCAGGTACTTCAATCAGAAAAAGCTAACGACAACCCACTAATGCTCGTCCAGGTCAGGCTGTCCCGGTGCACGATTGAGTTCGTACTCGCCATAAGGATCGCCGAATGCCTGAGCCCCGTAAAAGTCCTTTGAGGCGTTGGGTGGGCGATGGACGATTACCCAATACAAACCCATTAGAGTCATCAACGACAGGAACAGCCAAAAACTTACAAAAAGCAACGCTCCCACCATAATGAACTTGGCGATCAGAAAGCTCCCGCGAACGAGTAATTTACCCGCAGGCATACCTGCCGTCACCGCACGCTCAGCCAGGTGGGACTCAAACGCTTTCAATTTGCGATAACCACGCTTTACCGACATGCCACAGGCGTACGCCCAGCGGTGGGCACGTGAATTCTGAACAGGGTTCTGAGTCGGCATGTTCTCGCCCTCTTCTGAGCGTTTTCATGATTGAGACAGGAGTAACAGCCTACTACTGAAAACTGTCCGTGCTTGACCGTCTATCAGCTTGCCCAGCCAAAAAATCTTCACTGGAAGATAGAAGACGAACATCAAGACACAGCTTTTCTTCGGAGGTTGACCCGTATAAATCGCTACGCTAAATACAAGGTACGGATCGCTGTTATCGACAGCACCTTCCCAGGCAGCCAGAACCTTCAAGGCTACGTCACTTCGGTGATGGTTCTTCCCCAAGTGCGATTAGCGTTCGGTAGCTCACACGGTCACCGTTTCTACGGTGATGAACGCCTACTGCTCTTCTGAGCGTCTTCCGAGCTCCGCTCGCCAGGCAACCTTTCTTGTTTTTCTTCAACCCACCGCGGGGAAATTATCTCCCGCACGGGACAGGTTTCTTCGCGTTTTCAACGGAGGCACACCATGTCCGACTCACTTACGCCGGAAGCACTGAACACCCTAGAGTTGCCCATTGTGTTCACGCCTGGCGCGTGGCAACGCGCAGTACTGCTCGAGCCCTCAGGTCATCCTGAGAAGCTGCAGGTCGATCGCCTGAGCAACGTATTGCGCGCAGCTTTCGAGGCTCACCTGGTCTATCCACACGAGCCCTATGTGCTGTTCGAGGTAGCCCACATCGCGTCAACGGGTCATCCACGCCAAAACCCGTTGCTGCAACTGAGCCTAAGCCTGCTCCTAGAGCCAGGCCAGCCCAACGCCTTGCTGATAGCGCTTGCAGGAGAACATCAACGCTAAACGCATACGGTCGTACTCGGCACCCCGATCCACACTCAGACGGCATGCAAGCCTTGCATCAATCCAACCATCACCCACCGGGGAACCCTCCCCGACGGGCAAGGCGTTCCTCCGTTTTCTCTTGAGGAAAATGCCATGCGCGATATCTACCAAGACGTGACTGACAAGATCGTTACCGCTTTGGATCAAGGCGTTGCCCCCTGGATCAAACCCTGGTCCTCAAGTGGCTCAGCTTACATCGGTCATCAACCCTACCCCATCAACGCAATCACGCATCGTCCCTATTCGGGGATCAATTTACCGTTGCTCTGGGCCGAGGCCAGGTTGCAGGGGTTCACTCAAGATCGTTGGCTGACCTTCAACCAAGCCAAAAAAGCCGGTGGGCACATCCGTAAGGGTGAGCAAAGTGCCCTAGCAGTGCTCTACAAGCCGATGGAGCGCGAGGAACAGACGGAGTCAGGCCAACCCGTACTCGATGAAAACGGTCAGCCCAAGGTCGCTCACTTCGGTATTCTCAGGACGCATTTTCTGTTCAACATCGAGCAAACGGAGGGGCTCGAAATGCTCAATGAAACCCTGCTCGAGACGGAACAGAGTGATCCCTTCCAGCCCAACAGCGTTGCGGAAAACCTGCTGTTAAGTTCGGGTGCACACATCGTTCATCGATCTGCAGATAAAGCCTTTTACCATCCGATCAGGGATCTCATCCAACTGCCGACAAAAGCGCAATTTCACGATGAAGGTGGGTACTACGCCACCGCACTGCACGAGCTGACGCACTGGACCGGGCATCACGCTCGGTTGCAGCGCGAAGGCGTGACGTCATCCTGTCCGTTCGGCTCGCTAGGCTACGCGTTTGAGGAGTTGATCGCCGAAATGGGCGCTGCTTTTTTGTGCGCCTACTCCGGTATACAGGGAGAGTTGCGGCACGAGGGATACATCGACTCCTGGCTCAGCCTGCTCAAGGCTGACAAGCGCGCGATCTTTCGCGCCAGTGGTCACGCCCGAAGCGCCTCGGAGTATGTACTCAACTTGGAGCAGCAACCAAAGCAAGCGGTCTTGGATGATTCACTATGCATGAACGATGGAGCTTAATCGTTACCTCTTCGCTGCAAACGCTTCACAGGGTCCAACACGAGTTGGACCCTTTTTTCTACGCCCAGAAAAATCCCCATGCCGCAGGGCTCTGACGCAAAGAATCAGAGAGGGGCACACACCCGTAGCATGTCATTCCGCATCCAGGTTCTGCGCCAGAAAATCCACCAGCTCGAGCGGACTTCGACTATCGATTACCTTGTAGATCAGATCACGCTTACTGCGCGGCAACTTCTTCACCACGCTCTTCGCCGAGGCGCGGACGGCTTCGTCGGTCCCATGGATACGTGCCGCGAGCAGCAGCACGAGCGTGGCGTCAGTGAGGTTCATGGCAAGACCCAAAAAATATGCACCGCAGTGTACCGAAACTTTTCTTTTTCGTACCAGCCCCCAACAAAACGATGCCTAGCAGTATCCATATTCCGATTGCGGCACAAAGGGACACAAGCCAAAAGGTCGGGTAAGGGTTGGAAGGGAATGGGGATTCAAGGGTAAGAGCCCTATCCGAAAAGGCTAAAAGGCCACTGACCCAGCCACTTCCCGGAGGTCACGATGCTCAACCTGTTTCGCCGCAAAAGGCAGAAGCCCCCTCCGCCACCGACCGTCAACGTCGCCGAAGGTTACCTGCCCATCGAGTCGGCTCACAGCTTGTTAGCCGCAGAGCACCGCCGCCAGTTGCTCGATCGCATCTGGCAGTACACCGCCCTCTCCCACGCGCAGTTCATCCAACTCTATTTAAATCCGATCCATCGCTACGCCGAACAGGTCCAGCAACTCCCAGCCAGCGAGACGCACCACCATGCTTATCTCGGCGGCATGCTCGACCATGGACTGGAACTGGTCGCCTGCAGTTTGAAACTACGTCAGTCGTATCTGCTTCCCACCGGCGCTGCGCCGGAAGACCAGGCCGCCCAGACTGACGCCTGGTCCGCCGGCATCACCTATGGCGCGCTGCTGCATGACATTGGCAAGATCGCCGTGGACCTGCAGGTCGAGCGTCAGGATGGCCGTCTTTGGCATCCTTGGCACGGCCCCCTGGATCAGCCCTACCGTTTTCGCTATGTCAAAGGTCGCGACTATCACCTGCACGGCGCCGCTGCAGGTTTGCTCTACACCCAGATTCTCGACCGTCCGATCCTCGATTGGCTCAGTGGATTTCCGTCGCTATGGGCCAGCCTACTGTATGTCCTGGCCGGTCAGTACGAACGTGCCGGCGTGCTGGGCGAATTGGTGATTCAAGCAGACCGAGTCTCTACCGCACAGAACATCGGTGGCAACCCGAAGAAGGCACTGCAGGCACCAATGCATTCGCTGCAACATCACTTGATCAGCGGACTGCGTCATCTGGTTCAACACGAGTTGAAACTCAACCAGCCAGGTGCCGCGGGTTGGTTGACTCAAGATGCTCTGTGGCTCGTCAGCAAGACCGTCACCGACAAGCTGCGAGCCTATCTACTGTCGCAATCAATTGAGGGCATTCCCTCCTCCAACATCGCGGTGTTCGACGAACTCCAGTCGCATGGGTTGGTCGAGTCCACCCCGGCAGGCAAAGCCATCTGGACCGCTCTTGTCGCACAGGGGAACTGGCAGCAAACCTTTACTTTTCTGCGCATTCAACCGGCTTTAATTTGGGGGAGCGAAGACCGCCCCGAGGCTTTCAGCGGAACGGTGAGCGCTGCGTTCGATGACAATCAGTCCAACGCTCCGGTATCACCACCAGCCCCCAAGGCTGTCAATACAAAGTCAACTCAAAACCCATCGCAGCCAGATCCCATGACGAAGGAGGATGCCGACTATCTCGGTAAACTGCTGGATATGTTCGAGTTGGAAGAGCCTGAGGCCATTGATGCACCGTCAGAAAGCCGTCCTGAAACCGCCCCCCTCCCTTCGGATAACCCTGGCCAGGCATTTGTAAATTGGGTCAAGGAAGGCATCCGGAGCCACAAGCTGATCATCAATGAAAGCAAGGCTAAAATCCACACGGTAGGCGGTACTGTGTTTCTGGTAACACCTGGTCTCTTCCAACGTTATGTCCAAGAGTTTCCAGGCGTCGCCAATGATGCCGATCAAGAGATTGAGGAATGGCGTTGGGTGCAGAAGCAATTCGAAAGAATGAAGGTACACAGGAAGCGTGACGACGGTCTGAATATCTGGGCGTGCCAGGTCGAAGGTCCTCGGAACAAAGCAAGACTCAAAGGCTATTTACTAGAAGAACCAGCGCTATTGTTCGAAACTGTTTCTGTGCCCTCCGACAATCCTTTTCTTAAAATCGAAAATACTAAAATCCCATAACATCACACTACGGTGATTGAGTGGACAGCCCGTCGACGGGAAGCCCGCTTCAATTACTGGTGGGCACCTACGTGGATGCCGGCGCTGTTCATCTGGCGGTTTTAGATGGAGGACACTACGCCTTCCCCATCAACTGTGGAGGATGCAGCTGATATGAGGTCGTAGTGAAGGTAGCATGCGAATGGGGTGGTCGTGGAACTGCCGTATTCGACGGATGATGTGCGGTTACTGACGCGGTATGGGGTGGAGGCCGTTGAACAGGTTTTTTGGGTGGGGTTTAACTACAGCAAGGCGGAGGTGCTGTTGCTGGGTCTTTGCCAGCCTGGGGAATATACGCATGATCTGTTTGCGGTGTCGCAGCCTGCGGAGGCGACGCGGGTGATGTCGGTGCTGGATCAGATTAATTGGCGCTGGGGGAAAGGCAGTAACCGTCCGGTCAGCACCCACTCCTGACCGTTCTCCAAATTAGCCAAGATAGTGGACACCATTTTTAGTGGACACTATCTTGGATACAGCTCCCGCTCGTCGCCCCGGTCGCCGCCCGAACTTCCCAACCGTATTCAAACGCAAGGTCGTTGAAGCCTCATACCAACCCGGCACCTCAGTGTCGATGATCGCTCGCGAGCACGACGTCAATGCCAACATGGTTTTCCGCTGGCGGCAGCAATACCAGGACGGCGCATTCGGCCCGGTCAGCCAGAGCGCAACGTTCTTGCCAGTCGAGGTGATCGAAGCACCCATCGATTTGCCGTCAGCAGCTTCACCACAGCAGGCGTGCCATTCCGAAATTCTGCTCGAGATGGGAAAAGCCAAGCTACGCATCACCGGCACACCTGACCCGCAGACCTTGCAACTCACCTTGCAGCAGTTGCTGCGATGATTGCACCTCCCGCTGGAACCCGTATCTGGATCGCCGCCGGCGTCACCGACATGCGCCGTGGCTTCGACGGATTGGCAGCATTGGTACAAACACAGCTGGAAGCCAATCCCTTCTCCGGCCAGATCTTTGCCTTTCGCGGACGACGCGGTGATCGGATCAAGTTGCTGTGGTGGGACGGCGACGGTTTGTGCCTGTTCTGCAAACGCCTGGAACAAGGCCGGTTTGTTTGGCCGCAAGCGAACAGCGGCAGCGTGTCGCTGACGGCGGCGCAGTTGTCGATGCTGTTGGAGGGCATTGATTGGCGCAGGCCAATTCGTACAGCACCCGTCCTCGCGGTCTGACTTTACGCGCTGAAAATTCTCAGTAATATTCGGCCATGACTCACGTGACCGACTCCTTGCCCAATGATCTTCAAACCTTAAAGGCGCTGGTCTCTGCCCAGCGGGCAGAGATTGAGCGCCTGAAAATGATGATCGCCAAATTGCGGCGCACGCAGTTCGGTCGTAGTTCCGAGCAACTGGACGCGATGATCGACCAACTCCAGTTGAGCCTTGAAGAGCTGGAGGTCAGCCAGGCCGAAGTGATGCCAATCACTGAGCCAGCACCTCGTACAGTTTCCCGCCGTAAACCATTGCCTGAACATCTCCCCCGCGAAATCCATGTCCATCAGCCCGAGTCGCAATGCTCCGGTTGTGGTGGGACGCTTCGTCAAATAGAAGAAGATGTGTCTGAGGTGCTGGAGTACGTCCCGGCACGTTTCAAGGTGATTCGCCATGTTCGCCCCAAGCTGGTTTGCCGCTGCTGCGAGCACATCGCCCAGGTACCTGCGCCGAGCCGCCCGATAGCCCGGGGCCTGGCAGGCCCTGGGCTACTGGCCCATGTGCTGGTCTCCAAATTCGTTGATCACCTTCCTTTGTATCGGCAGTCCGAGATCTACGCCCGTGAGGGCGTGGATCTGGAGCGCTCGACCCTGGCCGACTGGGTCGGCCAGAGCAGCCAGTTGCTCAGGCCGCTGATCAACGCCCTCAACCGCCATGTCATGAGTGGTCATAAAGTCCACGCCGATGACACGCCGATTGGTGCACTCGCACCGGGCACCGGCAAAACCAAAACGGCGCGCCTGTGGACGTATGTGCGCGATGACCGACCCGCTGGCTACACGACGCCGGCGGCGGTATGGTTTGCTTACTCGCCGGATCGCAAGGGGCAACATCCCCGTGCTCATCTCAAAAACTTCAGCGGGATCTTGCAGGCCGACGGCTACGCCGGTTTTGCTCAGTTGTATAGCTCGGGTAGTGTTCAAGAAGCTGCCTGCTGGGCTCACGCCCGGCGTAAGTTTTACGACGTTTATAAAGACCAGTCCTCACCACTTGCCGCCGAAGTGCTGCAACGAATCGCGGCCTTATATGTCATCGAAAGCGAGATTCGAGGCCAACCCCCCGACCTGCGAAAAGCCGTTCGGCAAAGCCGGGCAAGCCCGCTGCTGGAACAGCTGCACGCGTGGCTTAACCAGACGCTGACTCAACTGTCGAAAAAGTCGGCATTGGGCGGTGCGATTCTCTATGCCCTGAATCGATGGCAGGCCTTGGTGCGCTACTGCGATGACGGACGGATCGAAATCGACAACAACGCTGCCGAACGCGCGCTGCGCGCCGTCGCATTGGGTCGCAAAAATTATCTGTTCGTGGGTTCCGATGCCGGTGGAGAGCGAGCCGCTGCAATTTATAGCCTAGTAGGCTCGGCCAAACTCAACGACCTGAACCCGCAAGCCTATTTGACCCATGTGCTGGAGCGGATCGCCGACCACCCAATCAATCGGGTGGAGGAACTGCTGCCCTGGAACGTTTCTCTTAATTCTCTCGAACACTGCGAGGCTGCTTGATCCATGCCAAAAACATCTCATCTGTCCGTGGTTGAAACCGACCGTGTGCTGATACTGCACATGGAATTTAAATGGATAAAACCTTCGATCTGGCGTCGGGTGGCGGTGCCTGAAAACATCACCTTGAGCAAGTTGCATCGCGTGATCCAGGCCGTTTTTGGCTGGAGCGATACGCACCTGCACGAGTTTGAAATTGATGGTGAAAGCTATGGTGTGCCGGACGCGGAATGGGGCCCGCCAGTGATTTCTGAGCAGCGCAAAAAGCTGATCAGCGTGTTGTACGGGAAGAAGACGTTTCGCTATGTCTATGACTTCGGCGACAACTGGGAACTGCGAATTAAAGTCGAGAAAACGTTGCCCGCGATTATTTTTCCGCAAGTGCCGTGTTGCATCGATGGAGCCAATGCTCGCCCGCCGGAGGACATCGGTGGCGCGCCAGGGTATGAAGGTTTTCTGGCAGCGTTAGTGGATCCGAATCACCCTGAGCATGAGGCAATGTTGGAGTGGCATGGGGATGATGGATTCGATCCGACGGCGTTTGACTGCGAGTGGGTCAATCAATGGATGAAGCAAGCGAAGGTCTGATCAACAAGAGGGTGTTGGGCAGACGCTTACCCTTGTCTGGATGATCGAGCCGCAGATAGCTACGGGCCATTGGAGGACTGAAAATTTCAGCTAGTGTTGAATGTAGCGAATTTTCCCCTGATAGTCCGGAGACCCTATGAGTCGGCAAGAAGAGTTTTTAGCTAAAGCTTTGGAAATACATCATGAGTATCAAAGGGCGACAGCGGTCATCAATGACATGATGAAAAAAAATATGGCTGTAGGCCCTGATTGGGATGCTGCTGTTGCGAGACAGATTGCAGCTCTGGATGAGTGGATGGAGCTGCCCGGTGGATACGGCGACCTTAAGGGTGATGACTAACCTCAATTAGGTTCTCGCGTATTCTGTTAACGATCGAGTTCTCTACAGCGCAATCGAGAAGCAACTGAGCCATAAACTAGGGCGCGTTCCTTACCAACGCCCTCTGCCAGCCGCTGTTTTGAGTGGCCCAAAGCAGGTCGCTTACAAAGCAGTATCGTATGCGTCCGGGCATCACGCCTTGCGTGATTAGACCGGCTGCCAATTATGCGGCAGCAACTGATCGATCTCACTCGCCCGCTGCGTCGGCAGGCGCGTGAGAACATCCTTCAGATACGCGTACGGATCATGCCCATTGATTCGTGCCGACTGGATCAAACTCATGATCGCCGCCGCTCGTTTGCCGCTGCGTAGCGATCCTGCGAAGAGCCAGTTCTTGCGTCCCAGCGCCCACGGCCGGATCTGGTTCTCCGCCCAATTATTATCAATAGGTACGGCCCCGTCATCGAGGTAGCGCGACAGCGCTGCCCAGCGTTTCAAGCTGTAATCCAGTGCTCTGCAAATAGCCGAACCTTCAGGCACGAGGTCGCGCTGGGCGATCATCCAGGTATGCAGTCTATCCATCACCGGGACGGCTTTTTCTTGCCGTATTCGGCGGCGTAAATCCGGCTCCAGATCGCGGACTTCGCTCTCGATTTCGTACAGCAACTGGATGTAGCGCAGGGCCTGCTCGGCGAGCAGGCTCTTGTTGGTGGCGTGCAATTCGAAGAACTTGCGCCGGGCATGGGCCATGCAGCCGATCTCGGTCACACCGAGTTCGAAACTGGCCTTGTAGCCGCCAAAGTCATCACACACCAGTTTGCCCTTCCAGTCTTGCAGGAAGTTGCGAGCATGTTCTCCGGCGCGGCTGGGGCTGAAGTCATAAACCACCGCTGCCACGTCCGAAAACTGGCTGGTGGCGTAGGCCCAAACATAAGAACGGTGGGTTTTCTTCGAGCCTGGCGCAAGCATCTGCACCGGTGTTTCATCGGCGTGGACGACCTGCTGCCCAAGCACCACATCGCGTAGCGCGTCGACCAAGGGCTGCAACTGCACGCCGGTAACACCCACCCATTGAGCCAAAGTGGAGCGTGGAATCGCCAGGCCGGCCCGACCAAAAATCGATTCCTGACGGTAAAGCGGCAGGTGGTCGGCAAACTTGGCGATCATGACGTGGGCCAGCAGCCCGGCGGTCGGGATGCCCTTGTCGATGACCTGCGCCGGAACCGGTGCCTGGATCAGTGTTTCGCAGTCATCGCAGACCCACTTGCCACGCACATGGCGCTCGACGGTGAACACGCCGGGCGTGTAATCGAGCTTCTCGCTGACGTCTTCACCGATGCGCTTGAGTGCGCAGCCGCATGGGCAGTGGGTGTTGTCCGGTTCGTGATGGATCAGCGTGCGTGGAAACTCTACCGGCAAGGCCGTGCGCTTGGGCTTTTGCTTTTTCTCGGTCGCCGCTGGCGCGGTTTGCAAGGCTTGAAGCTCGGCCTCAATCGCCGCGATATCGGTATCGATCAAGTCATCGAGCAAGCTGGCCTGCTCAGGATTCATCTGCTCGCTGCGCTTGGCAAACTTCAAGCGCTTGAGCTGGGCGATTTCGTGGCTCAGCTTCTCGATCACCGTTTGACCATGATGAATCTTCTTGCCCATGGTCTCGACCGTCTTGCCCATGGTTTCGACTTGCTGGTCGAGTGTCTCGACACGCTGTATCAACTGCGCCGCCAAAGCGCGCAGTTGTTCAGGGGTAAGGTGATCGAGATTGGGGAGCGAAGTCATGGCGCCGATTTTGCCAGACCAGACAATTCGCGGCGATAGCCCGATAGGCTAATGGCCGCCGCTAAAGCAGTGTGATCGCGCCGCCGGAGCCCGCGCGTTGCCATGGCAGGCCCAGCACCAACGCCTGAAGTTGCTCGGTATCCAGTTCCATTTCAGAACCATGACGAATGCCAGGCCAGTGAAATTTGCCTTAATTCAAGCGGCGAGCAGCCAGCCAGATACCGAAGCCGTCATGCACCAACACTTTCATCCGTGTGGCGCGGCGATTGGCGAACAGATAAGCACAGTGCGGCTTCGCCGCACCGAACACCGCGATCACCCTGGCCAATGCGGTTTCGGTGCCCGCTCGCATGTCCATCGGTTCAGTGGCGAGCCAGATGGAGTCGATGCGGATCATTGCGCGAGCCCACGGATGAATCGGGCGCATCCTTCGGGATCGGAAGTTGGCCACTTTACCGTGAGTGTTTGCTGACCAAGCGATAATTCAATGATCGCCGGCGCTTCAGCCACTCGTTTTGATTCGACTTTTAAAGGAATGAAAGCTGGCAAGGTGGCGACCTGCTGATCACGGTAAAGCGGTAGCCAACGGCGCACGACATTGGCGTTGATACCATGACTCATCGCGATGGCTGCCACGGAAACGCCAGGCTGCTGGCACTCGTGGACCACCTGGGCCTTGAAGGATTTCGGATAGGACTTACGTTCACGCATGGCGATCCTGACGTTAAGGGTAATTGCGTCCGCTTAAAATTACGCAGACACAATCGCCCTTATCGGCCGGGTTCGGAAGGTGTGTTCGCCGGCCCCTTACGCAGTATCAGGCATGGATCATGATTGTTCAGCTAGCTCATCTGTTTGATCTCAATATGCGTTCGGTATCACGCATCGCCTGAAGTGATGGTGTCGGTAGATATTTCTGACCGTCAGCACGGGTGATGCCCACGATCTGCTACCAGCGCAGCCAGCGTCGACCGAGTAATGCGCCTAGTACCGTCGGCACCAGCATGCCCAACAAGTACCACACTCCCCAAAATGGTATCTGCATCTCGGGGCAGCCAAGGGAGTAAGCAATCGTTGCCATTGAGCCTGCTAGCAGTCCGCCGCAGGCTCCTGAGAGCGTCAGGTTGGTTGGCGCGAGACCGCGTAGCGCCCAAAACACAGCGATAAACCCCGGAATCGACAGCAAGGTTATGTTGCGTGCGCATACTCTCCAGGTTTCACCGAGGATGATCGCAACGCGATCGTCAGGTGCGGCCACTAAGAGTACATAGATAGATCCGCCCCACACCGAAGCGACTGCGGCGAAAATCAGAATTTTGCCGGGGCCCAAGGCTATTCCAGGTCTAGCCAGCCTCATTACCGTACTCAGCGCACCGATCATCAGACAGAGCGGAAAGGCGATCTTAGCCCAAAAAATCGGTGTAGCCATGACCTGGCCCAAGTCTGGCCGAACGCCCATTATTGCTATTACCAGCAAAGTGGCGCCCAAGAGGCCGGCCAGAACCGCGCCGCTGAATCGCTTTGCGAGCATCCTGCGGTCAACCGGGGCCACACCCGACGCGAGCAGGGAAATAAAATCATCAGTATTCATCGTGCACCTCTAACTCTTAACGCCAGTGCTTTAAGTCCTCGGTGTATCCCTATCTTCACCGCAGACTCAGATAACCCCGTCATTTGAGCGGTTTCAGTAACAGACAGGCCTTCTATTTTCACGTGCACGATAGGTAGACGCTGACGTTCAGGTAGCTGCTCAAGCAACCTGCCTAGGTCGCGACTGGCCTGCGCAGGTTCAAGATATGGCTCGGCAAATAGCTCTGCCGCATCGTCAAGGGAATCGTTGAACACGTCATGACGTGACCTCCCTCGGAAAAAATCGGTGAGCTTGTAACGCGCAATGGCAAAAACCCACGCCGTCAGCGGTTGGTCTATCCGATAAGTCTGGCGCGCATTATGAACGGCCAGCAAAACCTCTTGCAGCAAATCCTCGATTTCACCAGGTCGCGGCTGAAGTCTCGAGCGTAAAAAACCACGAAGATGACCACTTAACTCCGATAAAAACGTTCGATAAGACCGCTCATCTCCGTCCAGACCTGCGATAAACAGAGCCTGAAGGTGGAGCTCTCGACTGCGCAACACATCGTTATGTGTAGTTCGTTCCATCGCTCGCTCTGGTTACACGAAAAGTAAAAATATCTCGCTCATGCATGATGCCGGCGTTAGTGACGAGCAGCGGATCTAACATGCGGTTACCGGCATAAGGTAACAAGCGAATCAGCTTTGCAGGTTTGAAAAATATTTTGCGGTCGCTGTAACCGAAAGTGAAAAACCATCGAACTACCTTTTGGATCGCAAGCACGGTACTCAAGCGCTGATGCGACGACCCCCCCCCATCATCTGGAGACACAACCATGAACAATCTCAAGCTTGCCGCCCTTGCTGTTGCCTTCTCTACATTCGCGGCAGGTGCTATGGCCGCAGAGACTCCTGCTGCCGCAGGCGCCATGGAGAAATGTTACGGCGTTGCCCTGGCGGGCAAGAACGATTGCAAGGCGGGTGCAGGTACCACCTGCGCAGGCACCGCCAAAGTGGACTACCAGCCTAATGCCTGGAAAAACGTCCCTGCGGGTACTTGTACCTCCATCAAGACTCCAAAAGGCATGGGCACTCTCGCCCCCAAGTAATCGTAATACCACGGGGGCACACTAACCATGAAAACTGAACGCCAGATGGGGGCCGGGCTCGGCCTGAAACCAAATCATTACTCAGATGTGCTTGACTGCACGGCTGAGGGGCTCTGGTTCGAAGTTCATCCGGAAAACTACATGGTACGTGGTGGTCCCCGTCTCGCATGGCTGGAGGCAATTGGGAATCAACACCCGCTGTCGCTGCACGGCGTTTCACTTTCACTGGCTGCCGATTGTCCGCCGGACGAAAACCATTTGATGCGCCTGAAAGCGCTGGCAGATCACGTTCAGCCTGCGTTGATTTCCGAGCACCTAGCTTGGTCAGCATGGCGTGGCCAGTATCATCCTGACCTATTGCCATTCCCTCGCACGGTCGAGGCATTGCAGCGCATCGTAAGCAATATCCAACGGACACAAGATGCCCTAGGACGCCCTATTGCCATTGAAAACCCCACCCATTACCTACGCCTGGATGGTCATGAATTCAGCGAACTCGACTTTTTGACCGAGCTGAGCGCGAGAACTGGCTGTGGGTTACTGCTGGATGTCAATAACGTCCACATCAGCGCGCATAACCTGGGTTTTGATGCGGGAACGTATCTGGATGCCTTCCCGGCTAAGGCAATCGTGGAAATCCATTTGGCAGGCCACGCAGTGGATCCGGGGGATACGCGGTTGCTAATAGATACTCACGATGCCCCCATCGCTGACGACGTCTGGTTGCTGTATCAACGCGTTATCGAACGGATCGGCATGTGCCCGACCTTGATCGAGCGCGACGACAATATCCCAGGGTTCGACGTCTTGCTGGCTGAACGAGACCGAGCACAGACGCTGTTGAACATCGGTAAGAGGCGACCATCGGAAGTGACGATATGAGCACCTCACTCGCAAGCTTTCAGGATGCATTCGTCGATGCGTTATATGAGCGAAATTCGACTGGAATGACTGCACTAATCGAACAGCCCGGTTTTTTGGTGTACCGCAATACTGTATTGAAAGGATCCATGGACGCATTACTCGCGAACTTTCCCACCATCGAGCGTTTGGTCGGGACAGAGTGGCTTAAGGCCGCTGCAGCGATCTATGCCCGGCAGTCGCCACCGACGGATTCCCGACTGCTGCACTACGGCGCTGAGTTCCCGGATTTTCTCGACGCTTTTGAACATGCGCGAGAAATGCCTTATCTGGGCGATGTTGGCCGCCTGGATCTGCTTTGGACACAAGTCCATTGCGCTAAAGATGAACCCGACATTAATCCGAGCGCGTTAGCGAGCCTGTCCCAAAAAGAGTTGGCCCGTAGCCGGCTCATACTGAGAGCAGCTTCCCGTTGGGCCTGGTTCCCAGACCACCCGGCCTACACTATCTGGCGCTTCAATCGCGAACAGCGGGACATGCCTGACGAACTCGACTGGCACGGCGAAGGGGCGCTTCTGACGCGCAAGCAAGGCCGGGTTTGTTGGGAGGCCACCAGTGCTGCGGATTGCACGTTTTTAGATGCCTGCGCGGCACACTTGCCGCTTGAACTGGCCGCAGAAAAAACCCTTGAAGTTCAGCCTGACTTGGATTTGACAGACCTCATTGCCCGCTTATTCAGAGCCGATGCATTCGTTGCTGTAAGCATCCATCGCCCTTCCTAAAGACTTAGCACCAACTTAACCAACGGAGCACATCATGGACGTAATACGAAATACGTCGTCCACCGCCGACAAATCTTTGCGGGGCATGTGGAACCGCATTGCAGAGCGACTTGGCTTGATGATTGGTGACTCGCTATTGGTGCTGGTTGCTCGCCTATCCATCGCGGCCATTTTCTTGATGTCAGGACGCACCAAAGTCAGTGGTTTTTTGACGATTACGCCCAGTACCTATGAGCTGTTTCGCACAGAATACTCACTGCCATTTATCTCTGCGGAACTGGCCGCGCATCTTGCCACCTACAGTGAACATTTGTTTTCACTGCTTCTTGTGCTGGGCCTGTTCTCACGACTATCAGCATTCGCGTTACTGGGCATGACGTTTGTGATCCAGGTGTTTGTCTACCCTGACGCCTGGCCAACGCACCTTTCCTGGGCAGGCTTGCTATTGCTCATCGTCGCACGGGGTGGTGGGGCAATGTCGCTGGATCGACTACTCGGCATCAAGTGATGCTTAGGCCCCGTCCTCGCACTGTCTAATGGGAGGATTACGTACTCAGGCCCAATCAGGTATTTCGGACAGATAATCGAGTGAAACCATCGGTACGTGGCATAGCGGCGGCATAAAAAATTTCACAACCACCGGGGAGCAACCACTACAAACAAAAAAACACCCCATAAAGATCATCCTTACTGAAAGTTATGTTCGGTTAAGGTAGTGCTCAAGCTTCGTCGTGAGGGTGTTCAGGTCGATGTTATCGGTATGAACCGGGCAACCTCCACACTCGTGGATCGATTCGGTGTTCACGACAAGCCGGATGGCATCGATACGCTGATTAGTCACTAATCGAACTGACCTCACCCTTTACTGCTAGCACTTGTGCAAAGCCCTGCAAGTGATCGTGGTTTTGAAGGCCACAGGGGAAATGGTGTGTGCCGGAGAAGACGGACACCATTCGTTGGAAATGACGTTGTCAAGGCGTGTCTACCGGACGCTTACGAAAGGCACGCTGCGTTCGGCTAGAGTGCCGGATAATCCAGTTGGGGGGATGCGACGGGAGATGATGAGTCAGAGCTATGCGACCCGGCTGGATCAGTTGTGGAAGGTCTCTTGCACGTAACCTCATGTGTGGCGCGGTATCTCCGGGACTGTGTAGAAGCACAGACTTGAATTGACAGTCAGGACCGGCAACCCTGTAACTATCAGATCAAGTCTGAGTTTCTACACTTTAAAACTCGCTTTCAGATCAGACAAAGCAGCAAGCTCTGGCTGCCGATGCGTCAGCGCCTGCTCCAACCTGCTGCGTTGAAAGGTCAATCGGCGATTAGTCCTCTAGTTCTCCATCGGGCGCGGACAAACTTCTCAAAGATGTATCCATCATCAAGAGTCAGCCTGTCGGCGTGATCGCAAACAATTATCTGAGGCATCACACCTGTTTGCACAAGCGTCTCATCGCAGAACCGGGCGAGTTCTGTGAACATTTTCGAGACCGCGTTCACATCGTCGTCAAGCGTCTTTTCGGTCTTCCTGTCCCCACGAAGGTCAGCAGCCTTAAAATCTTCAGCATCATCGGTTGATGGGAAGTACACCTGCGTGGGCTGATCCAAGAACAGAATGGGTGGAATCTTGCACTTTGCGTCATGGGCTGCAAATTGATAATGCAGCGCCATGAATAGCGTCAAATGGGAATACAACCAGTTGGCACCGCTCCCCATCGAGCGCAGGAATATTTTCTTGGGGAATCCACCGTCACCAGGCTTCTCATGCCAGAGATCAAATGTATCGATATCGAATTTCAAAGAACCTGTCCTATAGGTTTCCTCGAAATCAAACCTGCTCCCAAACAACTTCATTTTCTTGTTGATGTCGTTTTTGAGGGCCCATAGTTTTGGCTCGACGTCGAACTTGGCCATCAGCCGTTCGAGCTCCTCAACCCGTTTCTGCCAGTGCTCCACCATTCCGGCCATCTGGGAAGGCGGCTGCTCGATACAACGTTCAATCGCCAGCTCCAATTTGAGCTTTGCCTTCTGAGCCGAGGCGTCGACGGATTTGGACTTATCCAGCCGATCGGCTTCCTCATCCAATGGTTTCAGAGCCTTCTGGACGACATCCAACTGCTGACGCAGCTCCTTGATTTTACCGTCCACCACTCGGCGCTCTTCGCCAAACCCTTCGCGCGCGTATGTGGAAAGCTTCAGTTCATCATTCAACCAGTGGATGGCTGCCGAGAGCTTATTTGCCTCATCCTCGGCCACTTCGGATTGAGAGGCGCAGACAGGGCACACGGTCTCCTCCAGACTGGCAGCCTTAGGGAAACTAAGTGAAGTCAATGACTCCCCAAAACCCGATGCCTGCTCCGTGGACACCTTCAATAGATAACGCTTGTTCAAGGTTTTCTGGATGCGAGCCATGAGTTCGGCTTTCTTGACCTGGAGCTCCGTCCGTTTGGTTTCAAACGCACTTGACAGTCCATCCACCCTAACAGCTATCCCGGTCAGATGAGTCAGCGCCGCCTTTGGTTTACGCCAAATGTCATCAGGTGTCAGATCCGTTAATTTCTGACCAGCCAATGCCTCGTATTCGGCAAGGAAGCTGGCGAACTCTGCAAGGAAATCTGCTTTTATTTTGTCCTGCTTAGGTACTTGGGCAAGCGCCCTTTTCAACTCGTAGGAAGCTTCCGTGTGCTCCTTGGCGAGATCGAAATAGTCCTCTCCGACGATTCCCATGAATATCTTAAAATGCTCGATCGCCTGATCACGCTTACGCTTTTCCTCAAATCGATAGAAAATCGCATGTTTGTTCGCCACCAGGTTTTGATGCTGCAGCATGAAGGACGAGAAGCTGCGAACTGAAGGGGTGGCGCTTTTTTTACCGGTGATTTCTTTCAGCAACGGGTCAACGTCGATGTTTTCGAGAGTGACCTGGAAATACCGGCCCAGACTCTTGAGAAACTCATCACGGTGCTGGAAAAACGACGGGGAAAAAAACTCGCCTGCGTCCTCTATAAGCGTATGCACATCGTCAATGGCAGGCCCAGAGATTTCGCGAATGAAACAACGCTTCGTCCCTAAGAGACGTCCAATGACTACCACAAGGGTCTGAAACCGGAGGGCCGTAAAAAAAAGCTTGGCCCGCTCGGTGATTACTCCTTCAGGTATCGTATCTTCGGAGCTGCCCATGCAGAAATCGAAAATATCAAGAATGGCACTCTTACCCTTGGAAGACTTCCCGGTAATGATATTCAGACCCGGTTCAAAAGGTACAGAATGAACCACGTCATTCTGGTCAACCACACCGATATATCTTACATAGCACTTCATAACGACTTGAGCCCTAACATCCTATAAATAGAGACGGCGCTTTCGTCGGAAAACACCATTGCCAATTTCTTGCTATATCGCAGCAAATTTTTGTCAGCGTTCTCCGAACGAAGCTTGTTGATTGAAAGCACCGACATTTCTGGTGTGATTTCCAGGCTTTTCTCGGCTGTCAGTATCAGCAACGCAGCATTGGTGATGGGTTTGAATTCTTGAACGCGCAGTGCTAAACCAAGCAGCCTGCCAGTGTCGGAAGTCATCGTCCTGACGGAGCTACTGCGCTTGGCAAGGTGCAGAAATGACTGCATCGGTTTGTAGGTCACCAATGGGAGTATCAGGTAGCTCAGCAAGATGTCCTTTTCCTGAGACTCCCACTCATCGTAAAAGCTCTGAATTACAGGCGCCAAAGCAAACGGCGTCCTGTGCAACGTGTAGAGGTGATCCGAGGCCAAATTACTCATTCCATAGCCTCCAGTGAAACTCCTCATCCTTATCGCCAGACACATCATCGGCAAGCATGTGGTAGATACCGTTGCGAAACTCGGTCATCGTGCTTTCCAGGCCACAGAACTGTTCGACATCCGTGGCATGCTGATCCAGATAAAACTTCATGGACTGAGTCTTGAGTTGCGTCGTGCAATAGATCCCAGAGCAGTCAAGCATCGCGCTTTCCCGACCATATAGATGACGCTCTAGATGGTTGTTGAGGTATCGATCAACATCGGTCTTGAATAGCTCGCCATCTGCATAGAGGTCAGAGATGGTCGTCTCAGCAACGAGCCGGTGCAGAGCTGCCCTCTTGAGTTGATGCTCTCCACCAATTTCCACTATTTTTCTGGCAAACAGCTTGGGTTTGATCTGCTCGATATCGATCGACTTCTTGAGCACCGCCACATCCACGGGGGGGAAGGTGGTCGGGTGCTTCATGTGGAGTTTGGTGAGTTCGGTCAATTTGTTGGTAAAAGCTTCATAGGTGACTTTCCATCCCTTCTGCACGAGTTCGGTGCTGCTCATGAAGCCTAGGAGGTCATCAATAAATCTTTGGCACTTTGAGGGGCGAATGATCTTGAGGTTGCTTGTCACGAACTTTTCGAGGCGCAGTTCCAGTGAATCCGCGCCCGTTGTTATCCGCATCCTCTCCAGGACATCCATCAGATCAGCGCGACGCTCGGTGGCCATTACATACTGCTGCAGAGACTGAGCCTTTGAGGGTTTCGCAGCGTCAGAATCATAATCTTTGGATGTAGGTTTCGCTGCTTTCTTCGCGGCCTGCGCGGCTGCGAAAATGGTCTCCAAAACCTCAAGCCTCTCGGATGGGGATTTTTCATTCCATCCCTTCAGCAAGGTCTGGGCGCCAAATTCTTGGGTAGTGAGCAATATCAGGCTCTGGTAGGACGCTCGGTCAAAATTCTCATGTAGCCAGTTTTTCAGAGTATTCCAGAGGTTGGTGTGGCTATCCGTCAACTTGTCCGTGTACAGCTTGACCTCTGTCTGACTGACACCGGGGACAGTCACATCACCAAAGACCTCAAGCCAAAGGCACTGCCCTGGTTGCAAGGCATAACAGTAGTCAACTGCGACCAATAGCTGATATTGGAGTGCTTTGAAGAGGAGTGTGGCATCGAAAGGCAGCTGGGAATCACCAGCTGCCGCTGCCGGGGCAGGTTGCGTCGTATCCATACACTTTCCACGTTATGGCTTCTTCCTTGACCACCGATCCGCCTGAATTTAAGGGCGCAGCCGTAACGGAGTCAGAGCCTCAAAGTCCGCCAGGAACCTATTTGGCGTTGGCGAAGGCAAGAGCCAGTTATACCAATACTGTATATAGATACAGCAACAATAGCTTAATCAGCTATATAGTATCAGCTTGGAAATGGGGTGATTGCAAAAAGCTATCTCACATCGATCAACGGTGGAAGGAGAAGAACCACCTGGTCGGTGCGTCGCTGATAAGCTGGGCAGTTACTGGCTCTGAACACACGGTCATTAACGTGCCATGATGGATCTGCTAGTAGCTGTGGACAAACTCAGCCATCCCGGTAGCACTGAAAGAACGTATTTTCCCCAGCGCTCATAGATCCACGCACAGCCTGGATGGTTTCAAAAATTAATTCAGTCCTGGACGCAATAATGGCTATAGACCGTGATATCAGGGCCCAAACATGGTTGACGCAGTTCAGCCTCGGGGATCGCGCGCTTGCCAGTAAGCTTTTGGAGGCCATGGCGTTCGTCTCGCGTGATGACTTCGTCGACCATATGCGCGCGATGCTTATCCGCGAAGCCGAGAGCGTCAATGGAGCGGTGGCGCTGTATGCCGAGCGGGAGCTCAGACACCGTTACGGGAAACCGCATCGTTTGTTCAAAGAAACCGAAAGAAAAATTCGACGAGCCTATGGCTCGGCTGGGCCTGAGGCAGTGAAGCCGACGAAGGCCTACGATCCCTCCGTGGGCAGTGAAGGGATTGTCGCGCAGATGATTTCAGAGCTATGCCGTGAGTATCCTAAAACTTTCCTCAACCATCCGGGGCCTGAGCAGATTCGGCGCAAGCGTGCGCGAGCGTTCTGGGTCGTAACGGATCTGATAGGCAGCGGCGATCGAGCTTGGCGCTATCTTGAAGCAGCATGGCTTGTGCGATCCGTACGAAGCTGGTGGTCAGGCCGATTCATCAAATTTGCTGTGATGGCCTATTCGGCCACTGAACGCGGCGAGCGCAGTGTGGCAAGGCACTCCTGCAAACCACAGATACACTTTGTTCTGCCGTGTCCTACAATCGACACGGCGTTTTCAACCAAGGTCGCCGAACAAATAAAGCGACTTTGTACAGCCTATGATCCAACTGAGGGAGAGCCAGGACATGCGCCCTGGGTCTGGAGCGGGCCGAGCCTAGGGTATGGCAATGCAGGTGCCCTTCTGGTCTTTGCTCATGGTGCGCCCAATAACGTCCCATTGATGTTTCACAAGGCTTCGAAGAACAAGGAGAATGCATGGACTCCTCTATTTCCGGCCAGAGTATCTGCCGGCATCAGTAAAGAGGAGTTCGGGATTGGCTTGACAACCGAGAAAATTAACGCTCGCCTCAATAATCTCGGTCAGACCACTCTAGCTAAATCAAACGCAATATTAAAATCCGATATACCCACAGGACAGATCTTCCTGCTCCTCGGAGCCCTGTCACGTCAGCCACGGCTAAACGACAGGGTGTTGGCCGGTAGAACGGGCCTAACAACGCAAGAGCTCGCGAAAGTGCTTCGGTTGATGGCGTCCTATGGATGGATAGACTCACAACGACGAGTCACCGACCGAGGAGCCGGCCAGCTCGCGCACGCGCGAAAGCAGCTGCGGCTTGCTACAGATATAATGCCGATTGGCAAACAGGAGTCAAAACCTTACTATCCCACCTCGCTGAGGCAACCAATCTAGATTCTAGCTCCGGCGTGCGTTCTTAGAATGTTGCCGCCAAGATGAGTAGGCTTCACAACTCATCTACCGGGCGCAGATTACTGTTGCCCTATGTCCTAGCCCTTGCTTACGGCTAAGCGCTCACGCCACAGCCTAGTGGTGTATGCCTTCTGCCTGCGGCGCGAGCACTCACCCTGCGGGTGTCAAAGTAGATGAAGGATTGGAAGCCTCAGCACTATCGTCGCGCCGCAGGAGCAGTCGGCGTCCCCACCCCTGTAATGGCAGCAGCGATCGCAACGGGCCAGAAAACTGTAGCAATTCACCCTTCCCTGCCTCCGATTTTAACCCTGAAACACCTAGCCCATCTAACCCAAGTGCCATACCTGCATCTACGTGACTACATCGCGAGAGAGATAGATGCCTACAAGATTTTTCGCGTCCGCAAACGTGCGCGTCCTGGCCAACCCACCTCATTCCGAGTTATCTGCGTGCCACCGCACAGCCTAGCAGTGGCGCAACAATGGATTTCCCAGAACGTATTAGCGAAAGGAAAGCCCCACCACGCCAGCACAGCATTTGCACCGAACTGCCGTCTGGTTGATGCAACTGCGCCTCACTGCTCCAGCCGCTGGCTGATCAAGGTTGACGTACAACGTTTCTTCGAGTCGATCTCGGAAGTAGACTGCTACCGGGTGTTCCGCAGTCTTGGCTATCAGCCTCTCGTATCTTTGGAGCTGTCGCGCCTGTGCACGCGCGTCGGCCCCTTCAACGGATTGCGACGCTCGCGGAAATGGTTCCGTAAAGCTCCGATTGAGAAGTCAAAAATCCGTCCCTATGCCGTGTCGAGACTTGGCCATCTACCTCAGGGTGCTTCGACCAGTCCAATGCTCGCTAACCTCGCGATGAGGGAAGTAGATGGTCTAATGACAGCAATGGCAGATCGGTACGGGCTAACCTACACGCGATACGCTGATGACCTTACGCTTTCCACTAGCGACCCTGAATTTCAAAGGAAGGATGCCCGTAAAGCCATCTACGAAATCTACGGAATATTGAGACGTTTCGGCCTGAATCCAAACCTAACCAAGACGGCGATCGTGTCTCCACGCAGCCGAAAAATTGTTCTGGGACTTCAGGTCGACAGGGATGAACCCAGGCTGACCCGCGCCTTCAAGATGAAATTGCGGATGCACCTGCACTATCTGGAGCACGAAGACATCGGCCCTCTGAAGCACGCTGAGCGCCGAGGATTTTCGGCGGTGGTGGGCATGCGCAATCATCTGATGGGGCTCGCCGCCTACGCTATCCAGATCGAGCCTGACTACGGTAAAGACATCAAGATGAGGCTAGAACGAGTGAGGTGGCCAGTGCTGTACTGACATAGCAGTAGAGCCGAATGAATTAAGCGCATCGCTAACTACAAATACCATCGCATCCCCTTTGATAGCGGGCGCCAGGTAACGATGTCGAGCAAGTCTCGCTGATCCAGACGCCCCGCGGCGCTCCTCAGATCTGCATAGGTTGATCCCGCGTCCACCTTCTCATCACGGCAGTTCCGTTTCAGTCATCCGTGACCAGGGCGGAGCCAAGTCAACGCGATAGCTTGTCGCATTCGAATAGCCCATGCGCACTGCGGCTCACTGGATGGTGCTGGACCAATTCCGCGAAACGCCCCTGAATTGAGTCGGCTGGGTTACGATTGCTTCCAAATAACTAAGGCTGCTCAGGGAGCGGCGGACCGGAGAAGAATGCATATTTCCAAATTGACCCTGGTCAACTACCGGAATTTCAAGAACACGACCCTTCGGTTTCACAAGGGGGTGAACACCATCATCGGGGAAAACGGCTCCGGCAAGTCGAACATCCTGCGAGCGATCCGGCTTCTGCTCGACGACACGATGGTGCGTGCCGCCTACCGCTTAGAGGAATCAGATTTCAGCCGTTCGCTCGGACAGTGGCAAGGTCACTGGATCATCATCAGCATGGAGTTCGAGGAGATCAGCACCGACGAATCCGTGCAGGCGCTGTTCCTACATGGCACGGCTACGCTTGAAGATACGCCGCTCCGAAAGGCTACCTATAACCTCATCTTCCGGCCCAAGAAAGAGATCCGACTGAAGCTGGCTGCCCTTGATATCTTTGACGAAGACAAGCTTGCTGAAATCCGCAGTGCGATCACAATCGACGACTATGAAACGATTTTCACAGGACGGAGTAGCGCCGACTTCAGCGCCCCCGCCGTGTACGAATCCATCGTCGGCGACTTCGAGTCGTGCGACTTCAAATCGGAGACGGAATTTCCGGAAATAGGGGCGAAAGTGCCCGGGTTCCTCTCCGTTACGAAAGAGGTCTCGCTTACATTCATTCAGGCGCTGCGCGACGTTGTAGCAGAGTTCCATAACAACCGAACGAACCCCTTGCTTACCCTGCTCAAGAGCAAAAGCGGGGAGATCAACCCCGAGACGATGCAGCCGATCACTCAGATGGTTCGCGATCTCAACACATCCATCGAGGACCTTGAGGATGTGCAGTCGGTTCGCAACCATATCCGCGAAACCATCAAGGACGCTGCTGGTGAAACCTACTCACCTGCTTCGCTATCGATCAAATCTGACTTGCCTGAGGAGGCTGAGAAACTTTTCCAGTCGCTACGGCTTTTCGTGGGCGAGTCAGAAGAAGGATACGAGGGGGCGATTCATGAGTTGAGCCTGGGTGGTGCCAACCTGATCTACCTGACACTCAAGCTTCTGGAGTTCAAGTACCAACGCGAAAAGCTTTCCATCGCCAACTTCCTCTTGATCGAGGAACCGGAAGCGCACATCCACACCCACATTCAGAAGACCCTGTTCGACCGCATCGCGTACAGCGACGCGCAGATCATCTACACCACACACTCCACTCACATCTCAGAGGTGAGTAATGTCAACAACGTCAACATTCTAGGACGGCACGGCTCATTTTGTGAGGCCTACCAGCCAGCTACGGGCCTTGAACCGTCCCAGGTCACGAGCATTCAGCGTTATCTCGATGCAGTGCGTAGCAATTTGCTCTTCGCCAAGAGCGTAATTCTTGTCGAAGGTGATGTGGAAGAGATTCTGATCCCGGTGCTCGTCAAGCAGGTGCTGGGCTTGAGCGTTGACGAGCTAGGGATCAGTGTCATCAACATCCGCAGCACGGGCTTCAAGAATGTAGCAGTCCTGTTCCACGACCTGCGCATCCGAAAGCGGTGCGCCATCGTCACCGACCTCGATCAGGCGTTCTTCGACATCACGCCATTGCCCACCGATGCCCCACCTACGGTAGCGAAAAAAGTCAAAGCGGCCGGTTCGCAGAAGTCTGGTTTAGAACGTAAAGCCGAACTGGATGTCTTCGTTGCCGAGAACCCATGGCTTGCAACGTTCTACGCCAAACATACGTTCGAGGTCGACTTCGTCGCAGCGGGGAACCATGAAGCCGTTGTTAAGACTGTCCCGAAAGTGTACAAGGACGCAGCGACGATCGAGGAGTCGATCAAAGCACTCCAATCTGGCCAACTGGCCCGAATGGGAGGCCGAACGCTGACGATGGCCCAGAAGGAGGGAAAGGGATGGTTCGCCATCCTGCTCGCCGACCAGCTCACCCCTCAGGTACAGATTCCCACCTACATCCAGCAAGCCATTCATTTCGCACATGGCCCTTTCTCCCGTCCGCTGCTTTCCCGAATCCTTCAACATCGCGCCGAGTGCCGGTTCAGCTCCAATTGTTCCGCAGCCCCTCTACACGCTGCTTTCCGGCTTGAGCTGGAACGCTTTCAGCGAGAGGAAATTAGCCTGCAGACCCTCAAAGCGGCAGTCGCCTTTATGCTGCAGGGGGACGTCATCAATGCGTTCCTGGCGGAGATGGCGTGATGTTCACCTGGGACCCGCGGGATCTTAATTGCGAGCAAGTTGCGGCCGTTGTAGAACCGTCAAGCATCTTCCTTACCGCATGCCCTGGCAGCGGCAAGACACGCACCCTGACCTACAAAATTGCCTATGAGCTGTCTCGCCGCGCAGACAAACGGATCGTTGTAGCCATTACCTATACCCATCGAGCCGCCGATGAGATTCAGGAGCGTATTGAAGACCTGGGCGTCGACACCTCCGGGCTGTGGATCGGCACAATTCACTCGTTCTGCCTGGAGTGGATCATCAAGCCCTACGGCATTTACTGCCCCGCGCTCGCGCATGGTTACCGTGTCATCGACACACATGATCGCGAACTCATGCTGGAGCGGCTATGCGCCCCTTATCGAGGCGTCACTCACTGGGATTGCGACTACTACGTTAGCGAGACCGGGTACTACCTTGGATGCCAAGACACTCGCAAGCACGATGCGATTCACAAGGTTCTGGCTGCATACTTCGAAGAGCTTTCAGCCAGTCGACAGATCGATTTCGAACTGATTCTGTGGCACGCCCATACCCTCATGCGGGACCAGGCGCATATCGCGGTTCTGCTTTCGCGGGTTTTTTCCCATGTTCTGGTAGATGAGTACCAGGACACCAAGCAGATCCAGTACAGCCTTCTGCTTACCATTCTGCGCGCAGGCCGCGGGCAGACGAAGACGTTCATTGTTGGCGATCCGAACCAGGCAATCTACGGATCGCTCGGCGGCTATGCGATACCAGTGGCTGACTTCCGCGCCCAGGCCGGCATCCCGATCAAAGAGATGGCACTCAGTCGCAATTACAGGTCTAGCAAGAGGATCATCAGCTATTTCTCCAACTTCAACGTCCACGCGACGAGCATTAAGAGCGCGGGCGAGCATGCAGCGTTTCCCAGCCTGGTGACCTACAACCAGGACGTCGCTCACACCGATGTGCACGATGAACTGGTCAGGTTGATTCAGGTGAGTCTTGCCGCCGGCAATACACCCCAAAACATCTGCGTGCTCGCTCCATGGTGGATTTTGCTGGCCTCCACGACCCGTAAACTGGTGGCGATGCTGCCCGATCAGCAGTTCGATGGTCCAGGCCTCGTTCCTTTCAGCAACGATTCGGACAATTTCTGGTTCAAGCTCTCCAAAATCTTGCTGACAGAGTCTTCACCGAGGCTGCTAGTTCGTCGAATGCGCTGGGCAAACGATGTGATCAAAGACCTCGATGATTTCGGTGTGGACACCACGCGGCTTACGCAACGAAAGCTGCTAGGGGAGTGCAACGCACTCTCGATTGATGAGACGGATGGACTCAGGTACCTGGATCAAGCTTTCACCGATTTGTTTGAGCGGCTCAGTTTATCGCCGGAGAATTTCCCACCGCTCGCGGCGCACCGTGAGGCGTTCTTTAACAGCTCAGCATCGAGAATCGAGAGACTCCAGAAAGCCGGAGCGAGCTACATCAATCAAGTGTCATTCTTCAAGAAGGTGTTTCGTGAGCGGACCGGCATAACAGTTTCCACTATTCATGGGGTCAAGGGCGCCGAGTTCGACGTTGTTATCGCATTCGGCCTGTTGGAGGGAATGGTGCCTCACTTCAATGAAGCGGACGGTCATGTTGCCGCGAGCAAGCTCCTTTATGTGTTGAGCTCCCGCGCTCGAAAACATCTTCACTTGATCTCAGAAACGGGACGATCGAAAGGACGGTACGGGGTCTATACACCGACCGAGTCACTCGTAGCTTGCCGCTTTAGTTACGACTCAGACTGAGATCACCGGAAGCCTTACCCTCCACCTATTAACTACTGAAAGCCAGCCAGTGCCATACTGGAATCTGTCAGGTTACCCGTTCGCAATCGGTCGTATACCGAGTGCGCGTGGGGGCAAATGCGGGGGCATAACTTGCAATTTTCGGCCTGAAACTATCGGAATAGAGCCTCATTCAGATGTTTTTTGGGGACCCCGATAGCCTGTAATGGAATTCCACTAAATTCCATAAAGTCGTTATATAGCAAATAGTTATTGACAATTTCAGTCCGCTGCCGTCTGTCTAAATCCAATGGATTCCACGACTCATGGGGGCATATTGGGGGCAAATTTCGGTTCCTTAAAAAGGATGCCCCCACCGATGCCCCCAGATAATGCGGTTGTTTTCAAACGAAAACTCAGCGATGCCTTGATCCGCTCACTGACCGAAACCGGCAAGCACGCCGATGGCGAAGTCCCTGGCCTCTACTTGGAGGTAAGGGCCTCGAGCAAGGTCGGAAAACACCCTTCCAAGGTTTGGCGATTGAAGTATCGGCTGCATGGCAAGGAAAACCGTTTCTCGATCGGTGCCTACCCCGACATCGGTCTGAAGGAAGCACGCGACATTGCCCGCGGCGCACGCCGCGACGTGGCCAACCACATTGCTCCGCTCAAAGCCAAGACCGCGAAGATCGAGGCACAGCTGCTCAACGAAGAGCGCACCTTCGAATATGTGGCCAAGTAATGGCTCGCATTTAAGTCTGCCGAACTTGTCACCAAGTCCATCTCAGGGTTTAGTGGCGCGCTGAGTAACCACATTTTGCCTGCCATCGGCAATAAACCGGTCAGCGAGATCAAGCTGGAACACATCACCACAATCATTACGGAGCTGCGCCGCCAACGCATCATGGCCATGGCGCGGCGCGTACGCACCATCATCCGTTCCATCCTGGGTTTTGCCGAAGGTCGAGGCTGGGTGGAACGCAACGTGGCGCTCAGTAACATCGAGGAGCTGAAGATTCGCCACGTCGTGACGAGCAATCCGGCGATTGAAAGGCCAGCCGACCTGGGCAGATTTCTTTTACGCCTGGATGACTGTAACGACGGCAGTGTTGCCACCGCCATGCGGCTGCTGGTCGTGTTGCCGGTCCGCCCTGGCGAACTGGTGCAGATGCGTTGGGAAGACGTCGATCTGGTCGGTGCCGATTGGCGTTATGTGGTGAGCAAGACCAAGCATCTGGACAAGAGCAAACACATCGTGCCGTTGCCTGAACAAGCCTTGGTACTGTTACGCGAGCTACATAAAACCCGCGTGGTGGATGAAGAAGGCAAAGGCTGGGTGTTCGTCTCACCGGTCTATCCAGGTCGCCCCATTAATCCGACCTCCATGCTCAAGTCCTTTCAACGTATCTGGCCAGAGTACGACATCACAGCCCACGGCTTTCGCGCCACTTACCGCACCATTGCCCACGAGCACTTGGGCATTGACCCCATCGTGCTTGAACTGTCGCTATCCCACCGTATGCCAGGTGCGCTGGGGGCTGTGTATGCGCGCGCGCAACTGCTGGTGCAACGTCGGGAGGCGGCTCAACGATGGGCGAACTATCTAGACCTGTTGAGGCAGAATGCAGCGAGGGTGACAACAGGTTGACGATACCGGTTAAAAATCAAACAGTGGAGTGGGAAACGAGACTCGCATCTGGTGTCCGACCCATTGAAATCCAAGGGGTTTCTTTTATTCCTGAAGCAGGAATGGACTCAATTCTGGACTTGTTTTCAGGGTGTATCGAGAGCAAAAAAAGATGATTCCAAGCCATGCTAGCGAGCTCTACCTACAACATGCTGAACTAATCGGTTGGTGCGGCAGCAGTCGCGCATGAGATAGGGGAATGCCTGATCCATTGGATAAAGCGACATCCAGAGCTCCGGCGACCTTGGGCGAGGGCTGCTTGGGTCGTTACGGCCCGGATGACCTGAGTGCCGAGGATGACACCGAATTTACCGGCGCGGCGGAGCTCTGGGAGCAAATGCAGAATGAGTCCGAACCTATCTCCGTAGGCGCGGACTTATCGTTGAAGAAACCCTAAATCCGGAAGCTGCCTACCAGCTGCTTCAACCGCGCTGCTTGCTGTTCCAGGTCGGAACAGGCCCGCAACGTCGATTGCAGGTTTTCCACACCTTCCTGATTCAGTGTATTGATCTCGGTGATATCGACGTTGATCGATTCCACCACGGCGTTCTGTTCCTCGGTGGCGGTGGCCACCGATTGGTTCATGCTGTCGATTTCGCCGATACGCAAGGTCACGCTGTTCAGGCGTTTACCGGCGAGGTTGGCGATCTCCACGCTGTCCTGGCTATGACGCTGGCTGTCGCTCATGGTGCTGACTGACTCGCGGGCGCCGACTTGCAACTCCTCGATCATGGTCTGCACTTGTTGCGCCGACTCCTGGGTGCGGTGCGCCAGGTTGCGGACTTCGTCGGCGACCACCGCGAAACCACGTCCGGCCTCACCAGCCCGCGCCGCTTCAATGGCCGCGTTGAGCGCTAGCAGGTTGGTTTGCTGGGAGATGCTGGTGATCACTTCGAGAATCTGCCCGATGTTCACCGTCTTGCTGTTCAGCGACTCAATGTTGTTGCTGGAGGCACTGAGCATGCTCGACAGCTGATTCATCGCCACGATACTGCGATCCACCACTTGCTGGCCATCCTCGGCCAGGCTGCGGGCAGCGCTGGCCTCGCTCGATGCCTGGGCGGCGTTGCGGGCAATTTCCTGGGCGGCTGCGCCAAGCTGGTTGATGGCGGCTGCTACGCTGCTGGTGCGCGAGGCTTGCTGGTCGGAGTTGACCATCGACGAGTTGGAAGCCGCGACCACACGCAACGCCACTTCGTTGACTCGCTCGGTGGCCGAGGACACTTCGCGTATCGAGCCGTGAATGCGCTCGACGAAGCGGTTGAACTCAGTGCCGAGGGTGCCGAACTCATCGTTGCTCTGGATGGTCAGACGCTTGGTCAGGTCGCCTTCGCCGTTGGCGATGTCGGCCATGGTGCGGGTCATGACGTGCAATGGCTGGATCAGGATGCGAATCAGCAGGCCCAGCAGGGCGATGATGATGGCCACAGTAATGATCGTCGCTATCACTGCCGAGGTACGGAAATCGCTGAGCATCGAGTAGGCCTTTTCCTTGTCGACCGAAACAGCGATGTACCAGTTGACCGATGACAAGCCTTTGATCGGGGTGAAAGTCACAATGTGGGTTTTGCCGTCGACCTGAATTTCGTTTATTTCGCTGCTGATGGCCGGCGTGTCTTGTGGGTAGATATCCTGGAGCGACTTCATTGCCAGCGCTTTGTCGGGATGTACCAGGATCTTGCCTTCGGAACTGACCAGGAAGGCATAACCCATGCCGTTGAAATTCAGGGTGCCAAGGCTGTCGGCGATCGCCTGCAAAGTCAGGTCGCCACAGACCACTCCGATATTTTGGCCGTCTTTGATAACACTGTCGACAATGGAAATTATCAGTTGTCCGGAGGCCAGATCCATATAGGGCTCGGTTAATACCGAACCGCTGCTGCCTTGCGCGATCTTGTACCAAGGTCGTACACGCGGGTCATAGCCATCGGGCATCTTGCTGTCCGGACGAATGATGAAAGAGCCGTCCTTGCTGCCGAGGCAGGCTCCCCTGAAGGTCGAGGTCACGGCTTTTTGCTCTAGCAGTCTGGCAACGTTGTCGGCATCGGAATTCAGGGCAACCGATTGCGAGAGGTTCTCGATCAGCAGACTGCGCCCGTTCAACCAGGTCTGGATATTGTTGGCGGTCACTCCGCCCATTTCCTGCAGATAGTTTTCCAGGTTTTTACGAATGGCAGTGCGCTGCAAATAGTCGTTGTACAACGTGAACGAGGCAAAGGCAGCAAGGACGATGAAGGCGGCGGCAAGCAGGATTTTATGGCTGAAACGCATATTTTTTTTCATTGCTAGGGGTTCTCGAAGGTCTTGATGTCCAGTGCGCGCGTTTATAAAGGGACGCACGATGGGTAAGATTGAAAGCAAGTGAGTGTCCCGATTTTCCTTAGGGATGCTCCGATCAACTCGTCATCTCTGAGTGACGAGTTGAAAAAGTCGCAGCGCTCTACGGTCTTTGCCGAGAAACACCCCATACCGTCTGTTTTGGCGGGCTTCTACGCCCAGTTCTCCGCGTTAAGCGCGCAATTCGCCCATAGCCACCAGCCGTTTTCGAGCCATCCACAGGTTTGACAGAGCGAACAACGTGGTCAGCTGAGGGAGAGACCCTTTTCCTGCAAATAACCGTTGATGACCGCGAGGATTGCTGGGGCCAACTGGTGCTTTTCCAGCAGGTGTCGGAAGTTCATGATCGTGGTGTCTTCGGGGATCGGCGCGCTCAGCGTCAGGCGTGCGAACTGACGCATGGGCGTGATTTCATACAGCGCCTCTTCCATGGCCGGATCGCTCAGCGAGAACCAGTTCTGCAACAGATGAGTACGCAGCATTGTTTCCAGCGGGTAAGGTTTACGTCCGCCACCGGCCTTTGGTAGAACGGCTCGATCAGCCCCAGCAAGCCACTCCAGGGCACCACCTGATCCATCTCGGCGAGGAACCGTTCGCGGCGGGTCTGCTTGCGCTTGCCCGCATGTTCGAAGTCGGAAAAGCTCATCTGGCTCATGTCTGGCTCGGATCAGGTGGTAAGGGCGTATTTCAGCACGCCTGAGGACTTGCTCGGAGTTTCCTTAGCGATAGTTGCTGCGTAGTTGATGGACGACACCGATCAGTGCGACGAGGATCGCTGCACCACCGGTAGATACAATCAGGATTTGGTATTCAGGCATACAAGCCATGATCACGATGCACGCCAGAATGAATACAATCACTGCCCAGGTAAGCCAAGGATAGAGCCACATTTTGAGCGGGATATCTTGGCTCTGGTTTTTGAGCTTGCGACGCATTTTAAGCTGCGAATACGCAATCACCAGATAAACCAGCAAAGCAATCATGCCGGTAGTGTTCATCAGCGTATCGAGCACATCTTTGGGGCGCAGAGTTTCGCTGAAGTTAATGAACGCTAGAACGATGGCAATCGCGCAAGAACCGATGACGGCATAGATAGGCACACCGGTTTTTTGCCAAGTAATTTTGAAAACAGCCGGTGCGTCACCACGACTCGCGAGCGAGAACAGCATACGGGACGCCGTGTAATGGGCAGAGATCATGCAACTACTTACAGATGTCAGCACGACAGCATTCATAATCAGCTCAGCCCCAGGGATGCCAAGCAGTTCGAGAGTACGGCGGTACGAGCCGTAGCCGGATTCGCCCAGCATCGGGTCATTCCACGGGACAAGGCATACGATCAGGAAGATGGAGCCGACATAGAACAGTGCGACACGCCAGATCACCGATTTAGTGGTCTTGACAATTTGACGGGACGGGTTGTCAGACTCTGATGCTGCGATCGTCGCGATTTCCGCACCAAGGAAGCCGAACATAACCCCGAGCATGGCCCCTGCTACGGGATCAAAGCCATTCGGCATAAATCCATGTTCGGTTAGATTGCTGATTCCGCTAACAGGGCCGAAACTCCAGATATTGAGCACTGCAAGGCTGCCAATTGCCAGGAAGCTGAAGATGGCCACTACCTTGATCAAGGCAAACCAGAACTCAAACTCTCCGTAGTTTTTAACATTGAAGAAATTGATACTGATCAGCACGAGAGTCGTGGCCAGCACGAAAACGTTAACGCTTATGCCGGGGGCCCAGTTGTGCAGGATCTTTCCGGCCACGTAGGCTTCCCAGGCCATGAGGATTACCCAGTAACCCCAATACAGCCAACCGATGGTGAATCCCGCCCAGCGCCCGATAGCGCGGTCGGCGTAGGTAGAAAATGATCCAGTGTCGGGGGAAGAGGTTGCCATCTCACCGAGCATTCTCATGATGAGCATCATGAGAATCCCGCCAGCAAGATAAGCTAGAACTGCCGCGGGGCCGGCACTATGAATGACGCTACCAGAGCCCACGAACAGAGAACCCCCGATAACACCCGCGATAGACATCATCGTCAAATGTCGGGGCTTTAATCCCGACTTCAGGCTGCTCTCCTGGCCCTGATCTTTACTTACAGCAAAACTTGCATCCATCGTACTACTACCTCTGATTATTGTATTGGTAGAAGGTTAAGCCTATACATGCTTTACGCCGCCACCGAGTTGAGCCAGGCAACATTTAAAAATTCCACAAGGAATAACTGATACCCCTTGGAGAGACCAACTTATTCGTGGCACTAAACCTTCGAGAGCAAGCTTGATGTTCTTTGGCAGTTGCTGGGATGCACTAGTTGGCGTTGAAAATCCAGTGATGTGCAGATTGATAAAAATATCAGTTCCACAGGGGCTTTCTGCGAGTAAGGATTCGACAGAAGCTACGTTCAACATCGTACCAGCAATAAGCTCTGCATCTATGGCATACGGCAGTTCAGTCTCCAGCAGGTGCGCACCGCGCCCAATATTCATGAGCGGTACTGGACGTTTGCAACATTCGACAATCTGAGATTAAAAATTCCGCGCGTGGCTGGAGTCAGCGGAATTATGTTGATCAGCATGTCTACATATACCGCCAACTATTCGAGCTCGTTAACTCCAATGGACGTGATATTTAGAGGTTGTGACGTAATGCTCCACCCCAGTAGTTGGAATCCATCTCCGATGGAGCCGACTTTTTTTCCAAGGGATGGAGCTTACGGTGACCCGGTGCTGATTATTTGCTGGCCCAAGACATAAAGCGTTGCTCCAGAGACTCGCCGTTATCGGTCCAGAACTCGACGTCCATTTGCAACGCGTTCTTCATGTTTTCCGGATGCGTCGGCAGCTCGCTGGCAAGCTTTTCATCAAGCAGCGCCGCAACTGCAGTGTTGGTGGGGCCGTATGCCATTTTTTCGGTGTACAGTTTTTGCTGCTCCGGCTGCATGGCAAACGAAATGAACTTATAGGCCAGATCCAGGTTGGGAGTCCCTTTAGGAATGGCCCATTCATCAAATTGGTAGAGACTGCCATCCCACACGATTTTCAGATTGGCCCCGTTCTGCTGAGCAACATGTATGCGGCCGTTATAAGAAGAGCTCATCACGACGTCACCGGACACGAGGTATTGCGGCGGCTGGGCGCCAGCTTCCCACCACTGAATGTTCGGCTTGATCTCATCTAGTTTCTTGAAGGCACGATCGACGCCTGCCGGCGTAGAGAGCACCTTGTAAATATCAGCTGGAGCTACGCCATCCGCCATGAGGGCGAATTCAAGGGCGCCGCGTGCAGACTTGCGCAAGCTGCGCTTGCCAGGAAACTTCTTCAAGTCCCAGAAATCTTTCCACCCAGTGGGTGCGACCTTGAGCTTGTCAGCGTTGTACGCGAGCACATTCGACCAAACGAAAATGCCTACGCCGCATTCGGTCTGCGCGCCGTTGACCAGAGGCTCCTTAATCCCTAGACGCTTGTAGTCGAGCTGCTCGAAGAGCCCATCGCCACAACCCCGCGCGAGATCGTTGTCCTCCACGTCCAAGATGTCCCAGTTCACGCTCTTGGTGTCTACCATGGCTTTTACCTTGGCCATCTCACCGTTCCACTCACCGGCGATCACCTTCGTACCGGTCTCCTTCTCGAATGGCTTGTAGAAAGCCGCTATCTGAGCATCCTTACTAGCCCCGCCGTATGAGATAACCGTGACGCTCTCTGCCATCGCATTCCCCGCGATTGCCAACCCACTCAGTGCCACAAGACCCAGTATTTTCGCCTTCATTGCCGCGCTCCTATAAAGCTGCGAGTAATTGTTTTAGTTAGTAAAAGGCAGAATTGGAGAACAGGAAGATCTCTTAGCAGTGAGTGGAAACCTATTTCCTCACGACCGCTACAACAGAGATCTGGATGGCACTGAAGCAAATAACATCGTTTGCAGAGCCCACCTGTCCCGGTTAATCGCATGCAAATTATCTGGGGAGAAACCACGTACCTCCGTTACTAGAAAGTGATCAAAATCTCCTTCGCGAAGTGGGAGCATCTCGCACCCCACTTCGGCCTTGGCAGCACTTACTTAAGATCACCAAGTACCCTGTCGAGGGTTTCGATGAAGATGTCCGCCTGCTCTCGCTGGAAGATCAGCTGAGGACGAACCTTCAGAATGTTTTCCATCGGACCGGCAGAGCTGATCAGCACGCCGCGCTCACGCAGCCCGTTGACCACCTGGCGCGTGGCGTCAGCGTCGGGGGCTTTGGTGGAGCGATCGCTAACCAGCTCAACCCCTAGGAACAGGCCTGCGCCACGAACGTCGCCGATGACTTCGTAACGCTTGGCAAGCTCCTCGATTCCAGCCTTCAGGTAAGCACCGACCGACGCACAGTTGCGCAGCAGTCCTTCGTTCTGGATGAAGTCCAACACGGCATTAGCCGCAGCACAGGAAACCGGGTTGCCACCGAAGGTGTTGAAGTAGCGAGCGATACGGCCGAACTCTTCGACGACATCAGAGCGCATGACCGCGGCGGCGATCGGCTGACCATTGCCCATGGGTTTACCCATGGTCACGATATCGGGTTCGACGCCGTGGCGCTGGAAGCCCCAGAGATGGGAGCCAGTGCGCCCGAAACCGGATTGGACTTCGTCGGCGATGTACAGCAGGCCTTCCTGCTTCGCCAGGGCGATTGCATCCTTCGCAAAGCCGGCAGGGTCGGACAGAACGCCATCGCTGGCAAAAATGCCGTCGAAGAGAATGGCCGCAGGCTTTATGCCGTTGGCGCGCATGTCATCGATGGCCGCGCGGACATCCTCCGCGAAGACCCGCGCAACATTTTCGACGCCTAGCCGGTAGGCATCAGGTGCGCGGACTTTGCGGACGAACGTGCCCAGCTCGACGCCTGCTCCCAACGAGGGAGAGACAGCAGACACCAGGTCAGTGATGCCGTGGTAGGCGAGTTCGGTAACGATCACACCAGTACCGCCGGTGTACTGCTTGGCGATTCGCAAGGCCAGGTCGTTCGCTTCGCTGCCGGTACAGGTGAACATCACGTGGTTCAAGTAAGACGGGAACGTCGCCAGCAGCTTGTCTGCATAGTTCAGGATGCCCTCGTGCAGATAGCGCGTATGCGTGTTCAACACCTTCACCTGCTCGCAGATCGCGTTGACCACGTGCGGATTGCAGTGACCGATCGATGCGACGTTGTTGTAAGCGTCCAGGTAGCGCTTGCCGTCGGCGTCGTAGAGCCATACACCCTCGCCCTTCACGATGTGCAGGGGGCGCTCGTAGAAGAGGCGATATGCCGGGCCGAGGGTCTGGTCGCGGCGCGCGATGAGTTCGCGCTCTTGCTGGGAGAGATGTTCGGCGTCGGTCGCCGTGAAGCCATTAACCATTGTCATGCCATTGCCTCCATGGAGCAGATGCGAGCGATTTGTTCTTGAGCGAGTCCACGGGGAATGTTTGAGAAGCCACGGAGGCCGACCCACGCGGATGGGGCATTGCGCAAGATGTACGCGCGGTTTTCCGGATACATCGTCGCCCGCCAGTTCGTGATGGCGACGGTCATCACCATGCGTGCAGCAATGAGATCGAAGAGGATCTCCTGCTCGACCTCTTCCAGCGGGCATACGCTGTTGTACGCACCGATGAAGGGCAGCGCCTGGGATAGAACGTGCTCGCCAGCGCCCAGCTGATAGGAGGCGCCCACGGCCAGATCGTTGATCAGCGGCGCATGCACCATGTCGCCGAAATCGAGGATAGTGCGGATGTTCTCCGGACGATCACGTTCAACGATCACGTTGTGGAAGTTGAGGTCGTTGTGAATGACCTGAGCACGGAGACCTTGAAGACGTGGGAGCGCGTAGGTTTCGAAGTTCTCGAGGAACCGGGCTACTAGGCGCCGGTCTTCGAGGTCGGGAATCAGATCTAGCAAACTGCCCATGCGCGAACAGTGCTTGATGTCCCACAGAAGCTCATGGCCGGCAGCCGGATGGAAGAAGCCACGCAGGGCAATACCCAAGCGAGCGAGGTGTACGCCCAGATTCTCCCTAAGGACCTGGCTGGGAGCTTCGATCTTGTTGAGCTGTACGCCCTCGACGAATGAGAGCAGGCGCACCAGGACCTGTTGTCCACCCAGTTCGACCGGAATCTGATAGGTGCCGGACTGGTTCGGATAAACACGCGATACGGGCAGGGTGGGATCCGTGCGCTGGACGTGAAGGAGCGCCTTGTTCTGGAAGTCGGTTACGTTGACGTCCTCTGCTGAGTTGGAAACCTTCAGCAGGAACTGACGGCCATCCTGGCAGCGAAGATGGAAGTTCAGGTCACGTTCGCCAGCGAGCAGTTGTGCCTGGCAGTGCAGACCGAACTGCTCCAACGCCACGGCCTGCGCCTGCTCGTCAGAGGCCTGTGGAGCAGCGGCGGTGAGGACATGATCATTCGGCGCATTGGTTTGAGTTTTCACGGATCGTCACTCTGAATAAACATCGGAATCAGCGGCTGCTCTGCGCAGCGAAAGTGACGATAATGCAGATTGGACAGCACTATTAGATCCAGAACTATCTAACTTATAAGTCCACTTTTAGGCCCCCTTCCAAAAGCATCAGCAGCCTCAAGATAGGCCCGGTCCAGGTCCGGGTTATCGGGGTCAGGATGCACATGAACGTGGGTTCCGGGGCGATTTTGAAATACGGAGCTGACATCGCTCGCTATTGGACTTACCTTTGACGCACAAATACTTGCTGATCTTGGGTCCAGTTTATGAGCGCGCAAATCCACGACTTCTTGGTTGGGAAGCTTGACAGGGAAGGCAGTGAAACACTGCAGAGGCAGATCTATCGCATCATCCAGGATTCCATCCTCGAGGGGAGGTTGCCCGTGGATTTCAAAATGCCGTCCACTCGATCTATGGCCGATCAGCTGCAAATCTCCCGAATCACCGTGTCACTGGCGTACGAGCGACTCACCGAGGAAGGTTATCTCTATTCACGCCCCGGCAGCGGAACGTACGTAGCGGACACTCTTCCGCAAATCTATATACCGGCTAAGAAGGTAGAGAAAGCCGAGTACACAGCAGCGCTGCTTTCGCGCCGCGGCTTAGCAATAACGTCCAGAGTCACTGGCCTCGCCAAGGCCCGTGGCGCCTTCGTACCTGGAGTAGCCGATGCCGACCTTTTCCCCTTTCACATCTGGAAGCGGCTGCAAAACAGGTACTTCCGCAAAAACCACATGGAGCTCACCGGATACGCTGAGCACGGAGGATACCGCCGACTTCGTGAAGAGCTCGCCTCATACCTCTATGCATCCAGGGCGGTAAAGTGCAGACCCGAGCAGATCATCATAACGATGGGCACCCACCAGTCATTGGATCTGGTGGCAAAATTGTTGAGTGATCCGGGTGATAGCGCGCTGATCGAAACACCTTGCCACTGGGGAGCTCCAGTCGTCTTCTCAGCCGCCGGCCTCGCTGCTCACCCCATTACAATCGACTCGGATGGGGCCTGCCTTCCTGAGTTGGCCAATGATATTAATCCCCGCTTTGCATTCATCACGCCATCGCATCAATACCCTACTGGCAACATCATGTCGCTGCAGCGCCGTCGGGAGTGGCTTGCGTTCAGTGATGCGCGGAACATCTGGATACTTGAGGACGACTACGACAGCGAGTTTCGCTACGACACCGAGCCTCTGCCATCAATGCAGGGACTCGATACCAAGCACCGAGTTATCTATCTCGGAACCTTTAGCAAGGTGACTTTCCCTGGCCTGCGCTTGAGCTACTTGGTAGTACCTGAGGCCCTGGCTGAAGCATTTAGCAAAGGGATGACCCAGTTGTATCGCCCAGGCCTTCTCCCCGTCCAGGCAGCTATGGCGGACTTCATCGAGGAGGGGCACTTCGCGAGGCACATTCGGAAGATGCGGACCGTGTACGCAGGAAGAAGAAATCTCTTGCAAAGAAGTCTGCTCCAGCAGTTTGGCTCTAAGATTCAATTCTCCGCAGGCGCTGCAGGAATCCACCTCGCAGTCACCGTTATCCCTAAAGGCATCGCCCGGGAAATGATTCGTCGTGCACCAGAATTTGGCCTAACCTTGAGGGGCTCTTACCAGCTTGATGCAGTCGTTGATGACGACCTTCTAGTGCTGGGGTACGGAGGCATCAAGGAGGCAGATATCGCCCCGGCGGTCCAGCGCCTAAGGCAGCTCTACGACTCGATAACCGCAGAATGAGGTCATAGGCTCATCGACGCAATCACCATCACATAATCAGCGAGTACAAAGGCCACTAAATACGAACGACTAGGCACAGCGCCATTCGAATGTGAATCTTGGCCTGGCCTCAGACAGCGTACGCGCAACGGCCAGCCCTCACAGACTGAGCATCGCGCCAGGAGCGGTCGATATACCGGTATTTAGGGGCACTATTGATGATTATGAGGATGCGGATAGAGGTTGAAGCTCTGAAAAACCATGGCCCGACGCTGTGCATCGCTCTTCGAGCAAACGCACGAACATGGTCAGGCTTTGCGACACCGTCCCCCGGCGCCACACCAGCCAGGTTCGCAAATAGCGAAAGGACTCCGACAACGGCCACACACTCACCGTGGTGCAGCCCGGCATGCTTTCGAGCATGCTGCGCGGCATCAGCGCCAGGCCAGCACCGGAGCTGACACAGGCCAGCATGCCGTGATAGGACTCCATTTCGAAAATCTTGCCGGGCACCGCAGCATCCTTGGCGAACCAGCTTTCAAAGTGATGGCGGTAAGAGCAATTGGAGCGAAAGGCGTAGATGTTTTCGCCGTTCACATCCTGCGCACGGTGGATCGGCAAATGGTTGAGCGGCGCGATCAGCACCATCTCTTCCTCGAATGCCGGCACGCCCTCCAGTGCCGGGTGCAGCACCGGCCCGTCGACAAACGCAGCGGCCAATCGACCCGATAGCACTCCGTCGATCATGGTCCCGGAAGGACCGGTGGACAGTGCCAGTTCGACCTTGGCGTGCTTCTGGTTATAGGCGGCCAACAATTCAGGAATACGCACCGCCGCAGTGCTCTCCAGCGACCCCAGGGGAAACGATCCTTGCGGCTCTTCCCCGGCAACCGTCGCGCGCGCCTCCTGGACCAGATCGAGAATGCGTCGAGCATAGTCGAGAAAACTCCAACCGGCTGGCGACAGGCGCAGGCGGCTTTTCTCGCGAATAAACAGGTCAACGCCCAGATCCAGCTCCAATTGTTTGATCCGCGTCGTCAGGTTCGACGGCACACGATGGATGTGCTGAGCGGCAACGCTGATGCTGCCGTGCTCGGCGACCGCTTTGAAAATCTCCAGCTGAACCAGATCCAAGTCATTCTCCATACGTGAACGATACGATCAGCATTATTCAGTTTTAAGAAACCAAAAGCCACCGTAGTCTGAACGCATTCCCACCCCGCAGGACGATGCCATGACCAACATTTCCAGCCTCACTCATGCCATTTCGATCAATCCCGTCAACGGCGAGCAGATCGGTAACTACCCTTTTGAATCCGAAGCGGCGCTGCAAACCGCACTGTCACGTGCCACGGCCGGGTTCCGTGTCTGGCGCGGCACACCGGTTGCGCAACGCGCGCAACGGCTGATCGCGCTGGCCAACGTCTTGCGCAACAATGCAGAAACGATGGCGAACATGATCACCCTGGAAATGGGTAAGCCGATCACTCAAGCACATGGCGAAATCGAAAAGTGTGCGCAGCTCTGCGACTGGTACGCGGAACACGGCCCGGCCATGCTCAACGCTGAACCGACATTGGTTGAGGGCGGAAAAGCACGCATTGAATACCGCCCACTCGGCCCGATTCTCGCGGTGATGCCGTGGAATTTCCCGATCTGGCAGGTCCTGCGCGGCGCTGTTCCGCTATTGCTTGCCGGCAACACCTACGTGCTTAAGCACGCGCCGAATGTGATGGGCAGCGCTTACTTGTTGCTGGACGCCTTTCAGCAAGCTGAATTTCCTGAAGGGGCTTTCGAAGTCATCAACGTCACGCCGGAAGGTGTTTCCACGGCGATCAAAGACTCACGCATTGCAGCCGTCACCCTCACCGGCAGCATACGAGCCGGCATGGCCATCGGCGCGCAGGCCGGTGCGGCGTTGAAAAAATGCGTCTTGGAACTGGGCGGCTCCGACCCTTTTATCGTGCTCAACGATGCCGACCTCGACGATGCGGTGAGAGCCGCCGTGATTGGCCGTTATCAGAACACCGGGCAAGTCTGCGCGGCGGCCAAACGCCTGATTGTCGAGCAGGGCGTTGTCGAGGAGTTCACGCGCAAATTCGTTGAAGCCACGCAAAAACTGGTGGTCGGTGATCCACTGGCCGCCGCCACGTACATCGGCCCGATGGCTCGCTTTGATTTGCGTGATGAACTGGATCAGCAAGTGCGCGACACTCTGGAGGAAGGTGCTACGTTGTTACTGGGTGGCAAGAAGGCCGAGGGTAGCGGTAACTTCTACGAGCCAACGGTTTTCGCTGATGTCACCGACCAGATGACCTCGTTTAAGCAGGAACTATTTGGCCCGGTCGCTTCGATCATCACCGCACGCGATGCCACCCACGCCATGGCACTGGCAAATGACAGTGAGTTCGGCCTCGCCGCAACGATTTATACAGGCGACGTGGAACGTGCCCAACAGATGGCCGGTGAACTGGAAACCGGTGGTGTATTTATCAATGGTTACTGCGCCTCCGATCCGCGTGTCACCTTCGGCGGTGTGAAGAAGAGCGGTTTTGGTCGCGAGCTTTCGCACTTCGGGGTACGCGAATTCTGCAACGCGCAGACGGTGTGGCTCGATCGGCATTGAGTGCATGGACAAAGACCGATTGCGTTGGAAACCACGCTTTCTAAAGAGCTCATTGTAGCTTACAAAAATAGTCCAAGAAGGCATTAAAGGAGAGTGGTTGAGATTTGGGTGACTGACGGAATGACGTGCACGCTACAAACACTTAATCTACTGACTGGCATGTATCGTCAAGGGGCTACAAATGTCATTTGATCTCCACCACCTCCTGCTTGTATTCACCGCCTACATCGTGGGAGCAGCAAGCCCTGGCCCCAGCAACATGCGCATCATGGGCGTCGCCATGCACCAGGGCAGAAAACCTGCGCTTATGCTGGCAGCAGGTGTAATCAGTGGTTCTTTTTTCTGGGGATCGATGGCCGCCACGGGCGTATCAGCCATTCTGGCCCAATACGCGCAGGCGCTCTTCGCCCTCAAAATAGTCGGAGGAATTTACCTGCTTTTCCTCGCCATCAAAGCTGGCCGCTCCGCCCTCGACTCTGACGAGCGCCTTCAAAAAGAACTGGTTGCCGCACCAACCGTTTCGGGCTTTGTCCTTTACCGGCGCGGCCTGCTTATGCACCTCACAAACCCGAAGGCGCTGCTGGGTTGGATCGCAACCATGACCCTGGGGCTGGGGCCACACGCGACGCCTGAAACAGTTGTGATTATCCTGGCTGGCTGCGCCGTACTGAGCGTCACTATCTTCTGCAGCTATGCGATCGTCTTCTCCACGGCACCGATGATTCGAGGTTATCGTCGGGCACGTCGATGGATCGAAGGCACCCTGGGGTTAGTTTTCGGCGCCGCGGGTATAAAGCTACTGTTCTCACGCGCTTGAACCCATGACATCGCTCGCGGTTTGTCTGGAGTGCGCCGCGCTACGTCCTAAGCTCGAAAACCATCCATCAACTGCTTGAGTCGCGAGGCTTGTCGCTCAAGCTCGTCACAGGCAATCAAGGTAGCCTGGAGATGTTCCACGCCTTCCTGGTTGAGGGTTTTGATCTTGGTGACGTCAACGTTTAACGAATCAATGACCGCATTCTGCTCTTCAGTTGCGGTCGCCACCGACTGATTGATGCCGTCAATGTCGCCGCCTCAATGTCGCTGCACGACACGCGGATTTTTCCTGATAACCCGTTCATGGCATCAATCGTCTGCATCACCAGCCCTCGGCCAGTAGACGGGCATCCGCGGCTTGGAGTGAGGCATCACCGGCATTGCACGCAATTTCCCCCAGGTCGAGCGAGCTGACCATGTTTGCCAGCGTCTCCAGTGTCAGATCCCCGCCTACCACCCCAAGCACCTGGCCGTCGTGACTGACCGGCGTTGCAATGGTAATCATCAGTTGACCCGTCATCACGTCAAGGTACGGCTCGGTCAGGTCCCTCCGGCAGCCATTGCGTCCGTATACCAAGGCCGGGTGCAAGGATCGTAATCAGCGGGTAGATCGTCCTTCTGCCGGATGACGAAACTACCGTCACGACTGCCTAGATAAGTGAGGGTAAATGTCGACAGCACCGACCTCTGCTCCCAAGAGCGAAACGCTGTGACAACAACGAATGATGCCGCAAGCAGTACCTTCTGACTGAACTTCAGTTGTATCCCCTGCCCTCAGCCAACGTCATCAGAACCACCAGAGACAAACCGGGTGATAGCTTGTGCTCGTCAATGAACGCGCCGTAACCACGGATGACTCCCAGCCTTTCCAGCTTGCGAACGCGTTGCTGACAAGGGCTCTCGCTCGAGTTTTTTATAGGTGATGCGCCCGTTGCGGCGCAGCACGTCGACGCTGGCCTCGTCGATACGCCCCAAACACTCAGAGGCCCCGTGGTTCTTTATTCCGCTGTTCATAGCCAAGGCATTTCACTTCAGCCCGTTGGACAGGAACTGCTGCAGGCGCTCGCTTCTGGGATTATCCAGAATCTCAGGTCCGCCCTGCTCTTCAACCAGTCCCTGATGAAGAAACAGCAGTTGGTTCGAGACCTTGCGGGCAAAGCCCATTTCGTGGGTCACCATGATCATGGTCCGCCCTTCTTCTGCAAGCCCCTGGATGACTTTCAACACTTCGCCCACCACTTCAGGATCCAGCGCCGATGTAGGCTCGTCGAACAACATGACTTCAGGCTCCATCGCAAGTGCGCGAGCAATGGCTACCCGTTGCTGTTGCCCCCCGGACAGAAACGCTGGGAATTGATCGGCAACACGGGCCGGCAGTCCTACCTTTTCCAAGTATCGCCGGGCACGATCTTCCGCATCTTTTTTGCTCACACCCAGCACCCGCCGCGGAGCAATGGTGATGTTGTCCAACACGGTCATGTGGCCCCACAGGTTGAAGTGCTGGAACACCATGGCCAGGCGGGTGCGCAATCGTTGCAATTCACAGTCATCCGCCACGCGCAGCCCCATATGGTTTTTAACCATGCGGATCGGTTTGCCATCCAGACTCATGGCACCGTCGTTGGGGGTTTCAAGAAAATTAATGCAGCGCAGGAACGTACTTTTTCCAGAGCCACTGGCGCCGATCAAGCTGATCACGTCGCCTGTTTTGGCTTGCAGGGAAACGCCCTTGAGTACTTCATGGCTACCGTAACTTTTGTGTAGCCCTTCAACAGTCAATTTGTACATGTTTGCAGTCATCCTCTAACGCGGATTGGAGCAGCAGTGTCAGCTACTGGGCTCAGTGAGTCGGACCAAGAAAAGCCAGCCAGTGACGCTCGGCGATTCGAAACAGGCCGACCAGGGCAAAGGTCACCGCCAGGTAAATCAGTGCCGCAATCCCAAACGATTGAAAGGTCAAGAAGGTCGCGGAGTTCGCGTCTCGCGCGACCTTAAGAATGTCCGGAACAGTGGCGGTGAACGCCACCGTGGTCGAGTGCAGCATCAGGATGACTTCGTTGCTGTAATACGGCAGCGAGCGACGCAACGCTGATGGCATGATCACAAACGCATAGAGCTTCCAACCTGAGAGGCCATAAGCTTTCGCAGCCTCAACCTCGCCATGGGCAATGTTGCGAATGGCCCCGGCAAATATCTCCGTGGTGTAGGCGCAAGTATTCAGGGCGAAGGCCAGGATGGTGCAGTTCATCGCATCACGAAAGAACGCATCAAGCGCAGGCTGCGCACGTATTGCAGCCAGGCTATAGATCCCGGTGTAGCAGATCAGCAACTGGATATAGAGTGGCGTACCTCTGAACAGGTAGGTGTAGAACTGCACCGGCCAATGCACATAGAACCTGGGCGACACTCGAGCGATGGACAGTGGAATCGACACGATAAAGCCGATGAACAGTGAGGCACTGAGCAGCCACAACGTCATGGCCAGACCGGTTATCTGCTGACCATCGCTGAAGAAGAAAGGCCTCCAATACTCCTGCAAGAGCTCGATCATTGCACCGCCTCCCGTGAACCCACCGCGTAGCGCCGCTCAAGTAAGCGCAGGACAAGATTTGAAAGGCTGGTGATGACGAGGTACGTCAATGCAGCAAGCACCAGGAAGAAGAACAATTGATAGGTGCTTTTCCCCGCGTCCTGGGCGGCTTTCACCAAGTCAGCCAGGCCGATGATCGACACCAGCGCGGTGGCTTTTAAAATCACCATCCAGTTGTTGCCAAGTCCCGGTAAAGCGAACCGCATCATTTGCGGGAACATCACGAAGCAAAAACGCTGAGTCCGACTTAAACCATAAGCAGTAGCGGCTTCGACCTGACCCCGGGGCACTGCCAGCATTGCGCCACGAAACGTTTCGGTGAAATACGCGCCGTAGATGAATCCAAGGGTGATAATCCCGGCGACAAAGGGGTTGATCTCGATGTAATCCCAGCCCAGAGCGACTGTGAGTACCGTCAACCAGGTTTGCAGGCTGTAGAAAATCAATAACATCAGCACCAGATCCGGCACCCCCCGAATCAGTGTGGTGTAGAGCTGCGCTGGCAGACGTAGCAGTTTGAGACTGGACAGTTTGGCGCTGGCCCCGATCAGCCCCAGCAGCACACTTAACGCCAGAGAAGAAAGGGACAGCTTGACGGTCATCCAGGCGCCTTCGAGCAGCAAAGGGCCAAACCCCTTCAGGCTGAATGCAGAGAGCCCCAGCACGCCTAATAGTGTGTCGAACATGATCAGCAACCTATAGCGATAAGCGCCCATCCAGGGGGTGAGCGCCGGGTGGTTATTTGCCGCTGTAAAGATTCAGATCGCCGAAATGCTGCTTCTGGATCGAATCGTAGGTGCCATCTTCGTGCAAAGCCTGGATCGCTTTATCGAGCAATGCCTTGAGTTCCACGTTACCTTTGGCAATGCCTATGGCGGTTTTGGAGGGAAGATAAGGGCTCTCAACGGACGGGCTGCTTTCGTAATCGGCACCCTGTGGCGAGTTGAGAAAACCTAACTGGGCCTGCAATGCGTCTTGCAGGGATGCATCCAGCCGCCCCGCTACGAGGTCGTAATACACCTGGTCCTGGTTCTGATAGGACTGGATTTTTACGCCTGCTTTGTCCAGAACAGCCTTTGCGTAGGCTTCTTGGATGCTGCCTTGGAAGTAACCGACCGTTTTACCCTTGAGTGACGCTACGTCTGTGCTGAGGCCCGAATCTTTTTTGAAGACGTAGGCCGTGAACCCGGAAAACAACTCATTCGAAAAGTCGATGGCTTTTTCGCGTGTTGGCGTCACTGTCATGGATGAGAGAATGCCATCGAACTTACCGGCTCTGAGGCCTGGGATCAGACCGTCAAAATCGCTCTCGACCCAGATGCATTTGACTTGAAGTTTGGCGCAAATCGAATGACCTAAATCAATGTCAAATCCTTTGAGACTGCCATCAGCCGCTTTCGACTCGAAGGGCGCGTAGTTAGCATCCACGCCAAAGCGCAGGGTTGTGTAATCTTTGGCCCACGCCACATTCAAGCACAGTGGAAAGAGCGCGATAAAACACATTTTTCTTAGCGAGTTCATATGTACATCCCTAGGTATTGTAATTGGATTCAAGGGCAGTAAAGATTTGACAGCTGAACACATAGCTCCGTAAATATTATTATGAGGCGATCGCCTTATCACCAACACTACATCAGCATTGCCACTTCAGAGAACATGGCAAATTGATCAATCTCATGAGCAAAATGCTCGAAACTTTATGCCGAAGCCACTTTCATCATCACCAAGCCGGAAACAATTAAAATCGCGGCAACCACTCGCAGAATGCTGGCTGGCTCTCCGAGGAAAACAATACCAACTAAAAAAGCGCCAACCGCCCCGATACCTGTCCAGATCGTATAAGCGGTGCCTAGTGGAAGACTTTTCATCGAGAACGAGAGCAGCGCAAAGCTGGTTACCAACATGACCAATGTCACGATAGTGGGTATTACGCGTGTAAAGCCCTCAGATTGTTTCATTGAAAATGCCCAAACCACCTCAAGCAGCCCAGCAACAATTAAACTTAACCAAGCCACGATTAAAACTCCTTTAAAATCTCGTTAATGAAAAATCATCTTGCTCAGCTCAAGCGAGCCACTGCATCACATGTTCAAACTTATCCTGAACTTAAAAAAGACCCCCGCGTGCACGGGGGTAAAGACGGGTTGACCAAACCCTGTGCGTGACGCTGTAACCCAACAACTAACTATTAAACCTGTCAGGTCACTTGAACGTTTCATCCAACGCCAGGCAAATATCTTTTATCAGGTCATCAGCGTCTTCAAGACCCACCGATAAACGCAAGTGACCGTACTCTTGAAATTCCTTGGGATACTTGTCGAAGCCACCACGGCCCTCAGCGCCCACATGCACAATGAGCGTTTCATCATGGCCCAGTGAAACGGCAGACGTAATAATGCGCAAGTTCGAAACAAAGCGATTTTGGGTGTCTGGATCGCCTTTCACTGCGAAGGCCATCATTGCCCCAAAACCACGACCTGCAAATTGTCGCTGAGCTAATTCATGCTGCGGATGAGAGGCAAGCCCGGGGTAATAAACATAGGCAATACGGTCATCTGACTCAAGGTAAGCAGCCAGTTTTTCCGCATTGCTCAGGTGCTGCTTCAAACGAAAAGGCAGCGTGACTGAGCCCCGCATGATTAACCAGGCATTGAACGGCGAGATGGTTGCGCCAAGGTCAACCAGTGCGTCGTGCTTGATGTGATTCATCATCTGGGTAGAACCCAGGACCACACCTCCCATCGAGTCACCATGACCGTTAATGTATTTGGTCAACGAATGAACAACCAAGTCTACACCATGCTCACTGGCACGGAAAAAAGGTGGCGGTGTAAACGTTGCATCTACAGAGATCAACGCGCCCTGAGCGTGCGCAATCTCGGCCAAGGCAGCAATGTCCGCGACCTTGGTCGTAGGATTCGCGATCGTTTCAGTGTGCAGCAGCTTGGTATTGGGCCGGAATGCCTGCCGGACAGCATCCAGATCGCCCATATCTACAAACGTTGCCTCGATACCATAGCGCTCAGGCAGAAGCTCGGCGAACAACCGCCATACGGCTTCATAGGTGACATCACTTACCAGTACATGATCACCGCTTTTCAAAAATGTAAAAAACACTGCATGCAACGCAGCTACGCCGGTTGCAAACACAACACTAGACTCAGTCCCCTCAAGCGCTGCGAGCTTTTTCTCCAGGCACACCTGGTTGTGCCCTTGGTTACGGGTATACACAAGACCATCTGGGCTGGACCAATCCATTGTCGAAGGATCATCCGGCAGTAGATAGGAGTTGGCCATGACTAATGGCGTACGCACCGCGCCAGTCGTCGTGTCAATTACGTTACCCCCATGAACAGCCAGTGTGGCTGCAGATAGCGTGGTCAGGTTTTTCTTGTCAGGACGCATGGGTCTATTCCTCCAAAGTGCATTGTCGTTGTGCTTATTCAATTTTGAAGTGGCGTACGCGAGTGGTGGAGGGCCTGGTCAACCGGGACCAAATCCTGGTTCTCATCGAATACCAGTGCACCGGATTCAATCCCACGCACACGGCCGCGTACCATGTACCAACCCGCTACCAGCACCGCAGCGTAGATGGGCAGCGAAGCAATTGAGTACGTCCCAACCGGATAATCCATCGCAATCAATATCAGCACCAAACCAAAGAAAATAAGCGTGGCGTAACCACTGTACGGAGCGAAAGGCATACGAAACTGCGGTCGTTGCAACTCCCCAAGTTGGGCATACTTGAAGAGCTTGATTTGGCACAAAATGATCGTTGACCATGACCCAATCAGCATCACAGCAGTGAGGGTCAACGCAATTTCAAATGCTTCGCCCGGAACAATTGCATTGAGAAAGACCCCGATCAGGGAGGCGACGGTTGTCAGCATGATGCCGGCGAACGGAACCCCTTGACGATTCATCTTCGCCAGAAAACCAGGCGCTGAACCGCTGATGGCAAGGGACCTTAGTACTCGACCGGTTGAATAGATGCCCGCGTTCAAAGACGAAACGGCCGCCGTGATGAGGACCATATTCATAATGGCATCCGCGCCCTTGATTCCCAGTGAGCCAAAAAAGGTTACAAAGGGACTTACACCTGCTGAATAGGCTGTATGCGGGAGCAGCATTGCCAACAGCAGTATGGAGCCTACATAGAAGACAATGATGCGGAATACCACCGCGCGAATGGCCTTAGGCATGACTTTGGCGACATCCTGGGCTTCACCCGCGGCAGTACCGACTAACTCCACACTTCCGTAGGCGAATATCACCCCTTGGATCATGATGACTGCGGGCAAAAGCCCTGCAGGAAACCATCCACCATTGTCGGCGATGAGTTGGAAGCCAACTTCATGTCCCGGAAGTGGCGTGCCAAATAGAACCATATACGCGCCTATACCCAGAAATGTAGTCAAGGCAGCCACTTTGATCAGGGCAAACCAGAATTCGAGTTCCCCGAAAATCTTTACCGACACCAGATTAATTGCGGTGACGAGGGCTAACGCGGCAAGTGCAAGCAACCACTGCGGAATATCGCCTATAAAGGGTAGATAGGCCTTGAAGAAGTTCAGGTAGAGCGCGATGGCAGTCAGGTCAGCAATAGCGACCATCACCCAATCGGTCCAGTACATCCAACCCACTGTAAACGCCCATTTTTCCCCATAAAATTCTCGGGCGTAAGAAACAAAAGAACCGGATGAAGGCCTGTACATCACAAGCTCGCCCATAGCTCGAATGATGAACCAGGCAAAGAAACCACATATTGCGAAGACAAATACCAGAGAAGGCCCCGCCTCTGCGAGACGCGCCCCGGCGCCCATAAAAAGCCCACTGCCGATCGCACCACCAATGGCTATCATCTGAACCTGGCGCGGCTTGAGCACTTGTTGGTAACCCGATTCCTCAGTGCTGAAGTCTGTTCTTCGAGCAACACGGGATGCCTGCTCGGGTGCTGGATTAAAATCGCTAACACTCATATCTGTTACCTTTTTATTTTTATTCTGAACGCGACTCTTCAAGGCAGAAGAGTCTCGCCAAGGGTCGCACTGAAGCGTCAAGCCCCGCAGGAGCGACGTGTTTAGTTCCCACTCACGCCGTTAATGCACACCACTTTGGGTTGCGTCATATCTTCATAGGCGAAACGCACACCTTCGCGGCCCATGCTCCCGTACTTGAAACCACCGAAAGGCATTGCGTCGAATCGGTAGTCCGAGGAGTCGTTGATCATCACGCCGCCCGCTTCAAGTCGCTTGGCTGCCTTCATCGCAACATTCAAATTACTGGTGAAGATCCCCGCATGCAGGCTGTATTCAGGTTCGTTGGCAAGCTTCAGGGCCTCGTCCAGGGAACCGACGCTCTGAAGTATCACGACAGGACTGAACACTTCCTCGCACCACAGTTTGCAGTGGCGGTCGACGCTTTCCAGGACAGTGGGCGAATAAAGCGAACCGTTACGTACATTGCCGAACAGCAACGCCGCGCCTGTGGCAATCGCTTCATTCACCACGTCTTCAGCGCGCTTGGCTGACGCCTCAGTAATCATCGGGCCGACATCAGTCTGATCGTCGGCAGGATTACCCACGATCAACTGGCTGGTTTTCTCAACGAAGCGTGTCTTGAACGCTTCGTAGAGTGGCGCCTCGATTAAAATCCGCTGAGTACCAATGCAATTCTGCCCGGCCGCCCAAAAAGCCCCCGACACACAGGCATCGACTGTTTCATTCAGATCGCAATCAGCCATCACGATAACCGGGGCATTTCCGCCAAGGTCCATCGCCAGCCTCTTGAGCCCAGCCGTGCGCGCGATTTGCTCTCCGGTAACGAAACCGCCGGTGAAAGACACCATACGCACCGCACGGTGCGCGACCAGGGCCTTGCCCAATGCAGCCCCACCCGTGGCGACTGTTACAACAACAGGCGGCAGGCCCGCCTCGATCAGGCAATCCACCAGCTTGATCGCCGAGAGCGGTGTGAGCTCGGATGGCTTGAGAACAACCGCGTTCCCTCCCGCAATAGCAGGGCCCAACTTATGGGCGACCAGATTGAGGGGGTCGTTGTAGGGTGTGATCGCAACGATTACACCCAGGGGCTCGCGAGTGAACCATCCCTGGCGTGATTCGGATCCGACATAAGCATCGAAAGGGATCACTTCACCCGCATTCCGCTTGGCTTCTTCCGCCGACAACTTCAACGTATTGACGCAGCGCAGTACCTCCTTCCTTGCCTGCTTCAGCGTTTTGCCCGACTCCGCCACAATCAGTCGGGCAAAGGCGTCCTTATCACGCTCAACCGAGAACGCCGCCTGTTCCAATATGCGTGCACGTTCATGTCGTGGCAGGTCCTTGGCAATCAACGCCCCCAAGATAGCCGTGTCGACTATTGTGGTGGCGGATGAAGCAGGTATGTCGACCACCTCACCCACCTTGCTACCGTCAAACGGGCTACGCACAGTAATCGTTTTATAATCAGCAGCAATTGAGAGACTCAAGCTATTCATGATTACTTACCTGACTGGGTTTTGTGCTTGTGAATGCTCACAATATCAGCGAGTAAAGCGAAAGCAGTTTCAAAGCGACCTGCACCCGCGCCCACCACAGTTACAGGACCAAGAATGGCAGTATCGAAGGTTATGGCGTTGGTAGCTCCACTCACACCGGCAAGCGCGTCAGTGGATGGCAATAACTGAGGGCTCACAGAGGCAGAAATGGAGCCATCACTCAGCTTTTCTGCGCTGCCGATAAGCTTCCATCGAGCACTGGTTTTCGTAGCCTCGGCAATGTCCGTGGCGGTAATCTCAGAAATACCCTTGCATAGAACATCGCTAGGCTTGAGCTTTGAACCGAGTAACTCGTTCGCCAAAATGACGACCTTTAGACGAACATCATGCCCTTCCACATCTGCTGTTGGATCTGCTTCGGCGTAACCTAGCTCCTGGGCCTTCGCAACAGCGCTGGAGAAGTCCAGACCCGTCTCCATACTGGAGAGGACAAAGTTCGACGTACCGTTGAGGATCCCTTTGAAACCGCTGATTTCCGAACCTAAGAGAGACTCCTTGGCCAACCGGATAACTGGCGTTCCACTCATGACTGCACCTTCGAACTCAAACCGAGCACCGGTGCTATCGGCAAGCGCTTTCAGACTTTGCGCATGCAGCGCCACTGGTCCTTTGTTGGTAGTCACGACGCTGATACCCTTCTCCAGGGCCCAACGGCAGAATGTGGTGGCTGGCTCACCGTCCACAGGATTGGTAAATGTTGCTTCAGCAACGATATCTGCGCCAGCAAACCGAATGACGGACTCGTTGGCAGGTTCATCACTGCCGCCTCGCAGAGCTTTGAGGCTGCCTTTGGTAGCAGGCACCGCAACCAGCTCATGAGCATCCAGACCGTCCTTGTTGATAACTGAGCCAAGAAAGAGATCACTGACGCCGACAATCTTCAATTTAAAACCCAGCTCATCTGCCCAACGCGAATTCTTCTCAGCGATAAGCTGAGTCAGCGCGCGGTTGACGCCACCGAAGCCAAGCAGAGCAACTTTATATTCAGTCACGACAAAGATCTCATTGTTATGTTTGGTGCTGAAATAGTAAGTCGCCAACCCATTTTCACGAATATGGCAAACAGAACGTAATTGCGAGCAAAATGCTCGTTCGACAGCGCACTTTGCTTTACCCGCACTACTTGGAGCAGGACAAAACGAAGGAAGTCACAGTATTAAGAACGCCTGGCAGCGCTGAGATCTCACTCCAGACCCTGTGGATACGATCTGAACTCATCGCCTCTACCGTCAATACAATATCAAGGTCACCGCTCATCACATTGCATGAAATAACCTCTGGCATTGCTATGACAGAACGGACAACGTCAGCATCACGCATTCTATCTTTACGATAAACGAAAATTAAAGCGTTGATAGGCCCAGCATCCGTTGAGGGCATTCCTTTAATGATCGTATAACCCCTGATATACCCATCGCGCTCCAATCTTTCGATTCGCAGCCTGACGGCATTCCTCGACAAGTTAACTTTCATCGCAATATCATTGTGAGCCAGCCGCGCGTTACGCGTAAGCTCTTCCAATATTTTCTCATCAACCTTATCTAACACACGCTTCATCTCTAACTCCAAACTTATAACGAGCGAGACTCCGTGTCTGTGGACAACGTCCCGATGAGCTGCTTAAGTGCGCCAACATCGTTAGGGATTAAAAAACATCGATAATCAAGTCCCGGAAGAGTGCCAATCCCTTTGAGGACACCCAGCGCATCTGTTTCATCAACTAGTGCAGAACTCTTGGAGGGATGTGTCGTCGCCAGGCAGATCATCGGGATAAGCAAGCTACGCCTGCTGGCACGCGCCGCTCGCAATCCGATGGCCGTGTTGGGACTGACCAGATAACCACTCTGCGCAAACACCTCATGAATGGTCCGAAAAGCATCTGCGTCCTCCACGGCCAGCGAGTCGAAAAGCTTACGCGCCTCCAACCATTCATCTTGATCTAACTTAATCGAGCCCTCACCCTCTAGCAACTCCATATTCCTAGCAACTTTTTCTCCGCGGCGATTAAGCATACTCCACTGCATGCGTTCAAAGTTTGAGGCCAATGAGACATTCATACTAGGCGTATTAGTAATGCGAATTTCTTTTCGGCTATAGAGATTATTTTGCAGAAAGTTATGCAATCCCGCATTGGTATTGGTGGCAACAATCAATTGCCGGATCGGCAACCCCATTTCCTTGGCAATATAGCCCGCGTATAACGCTCCGAAATTTCCGGTGGGCACACTGAAGGCTACTTCTCTGTTGGGTGCACCTAATTGAAGCGCTGAATAAAAATAGAAGGAAAGATGCGCAAGCACTCGCACCCAATTCACAGAATTGAATGATATTAGTTGCTGCGTTTCATTATTGTGCTTGAAGAGCTGTTCGCAGAGGCGATGACAATCAGAGTAATCCCCTTCCACAGCAACATTAACTATATTTTCTTCATCCGTACTCATTAAGCGACGTCTATGCTCTTCCGTTATTCCTCTCGAGGGATGAAGCACAATAACGGTCACGCCTTGCATACCAGAAAAGGCTTTTATTGCAGCAGCGCCTGTGTCCCCACCAGTGCAGCCTACAACAAGCGCTTTCTTGCCAGATCTCAACAGTTCGCGCCCAACCAGGCGAGCCATCAATTGGAGACCAAAGTCCTGATAGACGCCAGCTGGCCCATGAAATAATTCCAATATCCACTCATTACTCGCCGTTTGGTAAAGAGGTGCAACCGCTTTGCTTTTGAAGCAGTCAAACGTTTCCTCGATAATCTGAGACAACTGATCTTGAGGTATCCAATTACCTAAAAACGGCTCAATCACGTGACGTGCCAGCTCATGGAAAGGAAGCCATTCCAGCTTGGATAGGTCCTCCCCTTTGAAGCGAGGAACCTTGAGAGGTACGAATAACCCTCCATCCGGGGCATACGCCCCCATGAGCACGTCGCCGAAGTCGAATGCTTTGCCGGGTGTCCGCGTACTAACGTATTTCATAACCTGAGACACCCTCTCGCAATCTCTGAGCTAGCCGCCTCTCCGGCAGCGCCCTGCTGAAAACCAACACCGCGATTTAAATCGCTTGTCATCCAGCTTCCATCCATTGACTATAAAAGTCAATATAGTGACCATTGCATTTGTCTGCTGACTTTTTTCAGCCAAACGCAACGAAGCCTTTGGCGCTACCTCGCCAGGTAGCGCAGGACATCTGCCAGTTTAGAAATCAGGGAGAACACCATGTGCGCCAAGAACCTTCTGCATTCGCTTTACCAGTACAAGGCATGGTCTGAGAAGGAGCTATTCAAATACTTGAAAGCCTCGGCGGGGAAATCCTATCCAGAGGAAATGGCGAAAGCGATGTATTGGCTCAGCCACATCAACATCGTCGACCAGTTGTTCATCGCCAGACTGAAAGGAAAGCCGGACGAATTTGACTCCGTCGTGACTGACCAACCGCAGGACTTGATTCAGCTTGAAAAACAATTCTCCAAAGCGAATCAATGGTTTGTCGAATACACCAAAGCAGTCACGTCAGCAGAACTGGCCGATCAAGTGACATTTACTTTCAAGGACGGAAATCCTGGGAACATGACTAAGGAGCAAATACTGGCGCATGTGCTTTCCCATGGTCTGCAACATCGGGGGAGTGTCGCAACTATCTTGCCAGGCGAGATCCTGCAGGATCACAAGGACCACTTCACAACGTTTTTGAAACGCTAGAAACCTGTTCGCCTGCCTCATGATTGGCAGGCGCCCTCTTTCCAAGTAAGAAGACAGGTTCAGCTCAGCTCCAGCTCGTCGATCACAGCGGCAATTTGCTTACGCCCTTCGCCACTTATAGTTCTGAGCGGCAGGGGCAGGCTTGGATGCTGGGTAAACCCACGAATCTCTGCAGCAGTCGCCACGACACGAAAGCTGCCGCCAAATTGCCTGAACAAAGCCCAGAGTGGCTTTAAGCGCTCAGAAAGGCGTGCAGCCTCGTTGGCATCACCTGACAATGCCGCTCGCGTAATCGCTAGCGCTGTCTTGGGGAAAAGCCCTCCTATGACGGAGTACCAGGCCTCACAGCCAGCATTCATGCCCACAGCTGCAAAGACATCACCACTCACGCCGATCGTAACATTACTTGGAATCAGCCCCCGAAGACGCTCCACACGAGCCTTGGCAAGATGGAGAGCCTCAGGAACGCCCGGGATTTTGATTGAGCTCACATACGGCAGTTGGGCAATGCGCCCGTGCAGTTCGTCAGTAAATTCAAAATGAGTGGTGCCGGGATTGTCATAGACACATAGCGGAACTGAGACGTTAGCCGAAACTGTTTCATACAAAGAAAAAACATCTTCCGCACATAGCTTCTGATAGGACACCGGCAGTAGAAGCAAGGCTTTGACCCCCACCTTTTGTGCATCCTCGGCCAGCAATAGCACGTCACGCGTGCGTAGCGATCCGATGCTGACCATAACAGGCACATTGCCCGCGGCCTCTACCGCGAGCTGCGCAACTCGAGTGCGCTCAGCCCGAGAAAGATACGCATAGCTACCAGTAGAACCGAGTGCACCGATGGAGTCGACATTGGCGGCTGCCAGCTGCTCAACAAGACGAGTAAATGCGTATTCATCCACACCTTGCTCATTCATAGGCGTCAATGGAAATGCGCTAAGGCCGGTAAATTTCATTCATGACTCCATGGTTTCGTCTTTTGACTAATTAGATCCAGGACCAATCAGTGAGCTTTCAATTTGAACACCTGGCATCATCAGTTGCAGGCCCTCGATAAGCTTGTCGCCTGCTTCTGTCAGCGCTTCAAGAGGCATCGCTGGCAAACTTTCCAGAATGAACCACATGTGTTTTGCATCAGCACCAAGGCGGGTTCTGACACCTTGCCGCCAATTCCAACGGCGACATGTCACGCCTTTATCGTCCCGCCATACCACCTCGCCGGCGTCTGGATACTCGTGAGCTAGAGCGCCTTCTTTCATGGTGTCAAAAGGCTCGCTACCGTCTGCGACGACGAGCCGCGGCGCGCCCACATAGGCGTCTATATTTTCCCCGCCCACAGGAATCGCATACTCGATGCTGATGGCATTGTAGAGGTCAACGATGGGATCCAGGCTCGGTACGCTGCCGTCTCGTAGAACACGCTTGCGCAATGCCTCAGCTGAGCAAGGCGTGCGTTGTGGCTTAGCCCCAAACTTTCGGAAGGTCTCTGCCCATGCTGCCAGATGCACGTCTCCCCAGGTGGGTCCGCTTGACAACACTGCCTGGCAAGCGCGGTCCAGGGCCGCTTGAGCGACATCAGGGCTGGTGAGGGGCGCGGCCTTCACAACGATACTCAGCGCCCGGAAGCCCGGTGCCAAATCTGCAACAGATTGGTCAATTAACGGCAATACGGACAGCATCAAAATCTCCAGTGATCTACATGTCGCTTCATGCTAGTCATTGGCGACTAAAAAAGTCAATATATCGACTCTTCCAATCAGATCCCGCTACCGAGCAGATTGACGACACCAGTAGCAAGCGTCGAGAATCCTTTCAACTTCCTCTCATGACCATCAATAATGCCCCTAAACAACAGTATATCGACCACGCCCGGCGCCGATGCTCAGACTGTGAGCCTGGCCGTTGCGCGTACGCTCAAACAGGCACGAAAGAATCAAAAGATCACGTTGGACGAGCTATCTCGCCGCTCAGGCGTGAGTAAAGGCATGGTCGTCGAAATTGAGAAATGTACGGCTAATCCGAGTATTGGCATCCTGTGCAAAATCGCCGCAGCGTTGGGGCTTTCTGTTGCAGACATCGTCAATGTGACAGACGCCCCTGCCGCCCACATTATCGACAGTCAGGAGATCCCTACACTCTGGACCGGCGATCTGGGTGGGACAGCTCGGCTGCTTGCAGGAACGACTGGACCCAACATGATTGAACTATGGCGCTGGGAAATGTTTCCGGGTGAGTCCTTTTCATCCCAAGGGCATCCTCAAGGCACGCTTGAGTTGTTTCATGTGGAGAAAGGGACGCTGAAATGTGTGGTCGGGGAAACAGAATTAGTCATCCCGGCAGGCTGCTCTGCTGTGGCAAAAACAGATGTTGCGCACTCCTACGCCAATGCGGGTAGGTCCAAGCTGATCTTCACCATGTCGGTCACTGAAATACACCAGTAAACGAGTCCGGCATTTGGTCGTTAAGGCCTTGCGCTGTTCGATCCTGCTCAGTAAATCCAGCAGTCGTGATGATTGATATCGTAGATGGACCGCCCACCCAGTTGGGGCAGGACGTCTTTACTGAAGATTCTCAAGATCTGCGAGAGCGTGCTCTGGCGCCCTTCCTTCAAGCTGAGCCTGCGAAACTCTATCCACTGATTGAACACGACCTCGAAGGTGTGCTCCTTCGCAGTATGAACAGCAAGCCGCTGTTGTTTACGATGCTCATAAGGGTTGATGCCTTGAGCGACCAAGGCGTGCGCATCGTCACGTCATGTACGCGCTTTTTTGAGGGAGATTTGTGGGTAACAACCCAAGGACATGCGCTTCTGCTTGCCTGCCCAGTAGTAGCGGAAGAGCCAGACTTTTCCCCGCTTGGCCGTCCCATTGAGCGTGAGGCCATCACTGTCACCGAGGTGTAGTCGTTACCAGTGATTCGGGCATGCCGAACTGTCATTTCTGAGAGTGCCATCGCGAGCTCCTGAACAGAGTCGGGGCCAGATGCTCATCTCGCTACACAATCTGCTCCAGCATTAAACCAATTCAGTGCTCGTCAGAATCCTGGACTCAATTCTGGACTTAAACGTACCAGATAGTGCTGGATTTCAGTGGTTCCCGATGGAACGAAAAAATGGCATAAATGCCATTATTTCAATCACTTGCAGAATTCATTGGAACTCTGTAGCGCTATCTGGAGCAGGAAACGAGACTGAAATCCGCGCTCTTTCTCCTTGAAAGCATTGACCTTTTTGTTCGGTCCACGCTTTCGATGTGTGGGATGTTTACGCCGACGCTGAATTGAGCCACGTGCCGAGGCAAGACGGCCCCATCTCCACACCTTCAAAAATCCAGCAAAGGCAAGGATTCGCGAGTAGCCAGACTGGGCCAGTGAAATCTCAGCAACTGGGGCCCAACAGCCAAGGCCAGTTGTTTGAACATTATCGGCATCACAGGCACCTTTTATTTTTGTTGTATGCAAGAGGACCCACCGCCTGAGCTTCTGGCAGTGTCTTTATCCAACCGTTACGAAGTTTTTACATCCGAAGCTTCAACAACCTGAGGCAAGCCGGACAATCGCCTCCCGGCTTCCCGCTTGTTCGCGAAGAATGAATTTCTGGATTTTCCCGGTCGCCGTTTTCGGCAGCGCCATGAACACGACCCTGCGTGGGCATTTAAACCGCGCCAAACGTTCCTGGCAGAAGGCAATCAGTTCCGCTTCATCAGGCGGCGTTGCGCCGACCTTGAGTTCGATGAACGCACAGGGCACCTCGCCCCATTTATCGTCGGGCTGAGCCACGACGGCCGCGTGCAACACGGCCGGGTGGCCATGAATCACATCTTCGATTTCGATGGAAGAGATATTCTCCCCGCTCGAGATGATCACGTCCTTGCAGCGATCAGTGATCTGCACATAACCGTTCTCATGCACCACTGCGACGTCGCCCGTGTGGAACCAACCGCCGCCAAACGCCTTTTCATTGGCACGCGGATTTTTCAGATAGCCCATCATCACCGTATTACCGCGAAGCAACAGTTCACCTGTGGTTTGGGGACCCTGAGAGTCTTTAGGTTTCGTCAGGCAGGCTGTTTAGCTGATCATTTCTGGCTTTTCATAGGCCATGGAGATCCATTCACTTCCAGACGATTGCTACATTGGGGGCATATTTGAGGGCATGCTTTGGATGGTTTGAAAAGGATGCCCCCAGGCTGAGGTTCAACAGCCACCTTCTCGAAAAAGTCATACGCTGCTGCTCCGAAGCCGCCGTCTCCATGAAGTACTTTCTGTACTTCGACGGCAAGCTGCTCCAGCGGGATATGGACTTCAGACTCCTGCCCTTCTGGTGCCAGGGGCTCAAACGTCATGGCCCCCATTGCATTGCAACCGATGTAGGCCAGCCGTTCCAGTGAACCGATACACGCCGTAGTGAGCCGTGCCCAAATACCCACCATGATTGGGTTGCGCCCGATCACTACTGGAGAAAAACGCCCGGCATTCAGGGTTGCGGTAACCCTTGTTGTTTTAGGTATTGTTCGGCAAGCCCGGGCTGGAAACCGTGCGGGTTAATCAGCCCAGGCGAATGACTATCCGCGCGAAGCGGTCAAGCCGTCGAAGAACCGCGCGGCGTTTTTATCGAGAGTGGCGATGTCGTAACCGCCTTCCTGCACCACTACGCACGGCAGGCCCAGCGCCTTGATTCGCTGCCCCAGCATCCGGAAACCTTCATCGCTAACGGCGACCTTGGACTGCGGGTCGTTTTCGTAGATATCAAAGCCTAGCGACAGTACCAGTACGTCCGGGGCGAAAGCGCGTAAGGCAGCCTCTGCCTGGTCCATGCAAGCGAAGAAATCCGCCTCGCTGGAGCCGTGGGCCATCGGCAAGTTCAAGTTGAAACCCTTACCTCGGCCAGTGCCAGTTTCGTCGTCGAAGCCGGCCACTACCGGGTAAAAGTTAGTGGGGTCGCCATGGATCGAGACGTAGAGCACGTCATCGCGGTCGTAAAAAATCTCCTGGATGCCCTGACCGTGGTGCATGTCAGTATCCAGCACCGCGACTTTGGCGAAGTTGCCTCGTAACACTTGGGCAGCAATCGCCGCATTATTCAGAAAACAGAAGCCGCCAGCGCCTTCGGCACGGGCATGGTGTCCCGGTGGACGGCACAGTGCGTATGCGGCGTCATCGCCTTCGATAATCGTCTGGGCGGCGGCTACCGCACTTTGCGCTGACCAGTAAGCGGCCTGCCAGGTGTATTGGCCAATCGGGCAACTGCCGTCGGCCAGGTAGCGGGCGGTCTTGCCCAGGATTCCGCGCAGCGGATTGCCCTCGCGGATGAAAATGTTCGACATCACCTCATCGCCCCAGTCCTCAGGCACCTCGTGCCATTGCTGGTAAGCGCTGCTCAGGTATTCCAGATATGCCGGGCTGTGCACCGCGGCCAGTGGCGTCAGACCGGAGTCGGCAGGTTCCAGCAGCGGGTAGCCGAGCTTCTTGACCACCGTCAGCAGCGGGTCGATACGCGCGGGGATCTCTAGCGGCTCGCGCATTTGCCCACGCGACAGGTAGGAGCGTGGATGGTGCAGACGCTGTGCCGGATGGAAAAATGTTTTCATGGATGACCTCATGCCAAGACAATTCAGAATGCACACGCCTCGCGCCGACAACGCAGCACGCAACGCAGTGATTAGTTCTCTGTCCGCTCAATAACCCTGTATAGGATCGACCAGATTCTTCAATGCCAGTCCCGCCGTCAGCCGCGAGACGTTGTCGGCGACCTGCTGGGCGATGCATTGATCCGAGGCGGCAGACGCCATGTGCGGTGTCACCCATACCCCAGGGGTGTGCCATAGCGGCGAATCCGCAGGCAGCGGTTCCTGTTCAAACACATCAAGCAAGGCGCCACGCAGTTGCCCGCTGGCCAGGGCCTGTTGCAGGTCCAACTGATTGAGGTGCTGGCCACGCCCGCAATTGATCAAGGCACTGCCTCGTGCCATGTACTGGAACACCTCGCAGCCCAGTACACCTTGTGTGGCGGCGGTCAGCGGCAGCAAGTTGACGAGCACATCCAGCTCCGCAAGAAACTCCTGCATCGCGGACGCTCCGCTGAAGGTGCTCACACCGTCGATTACCCGAGGCGTGCGAGCCCAACCGCGCACGTCGTAGCCGGCCTCGGCCAGCCGCGTGGCCACCGGTGCCCCGATCGCTCCGAGGCCCATCACACCGACCTTGAAGCCTTGCGCACGGCGCTGCAGCGGACGCTGCCAGCGTTGCGTGGCGTTGCCGGTTATGACCTGGTCGAAGCAACGGTGAAAGTGCAGCACCCCCCAGTGCACGTACTCGCTCATACCCTGGGTGTGATCTGGGTCGACAACCCGACATACCGGCAACGCGGGGTCGCGCGAAGGGTCGTGGGCCAAATGGTCGACCCCCGAGCCAATCGAATACACCAGGCGCAAATTCGGTAAGGCCCCGAGGCTGCCCGCTGGCGGGAACCAGCACACCGCGATCTGGGCCTGCTGTGCGCCTGGATCTTCAGGGCGCAGCACCTGCAAGTGCGGCGCATGGCTGGCGAACAGCCCGGCCAGCCAATCGGTCAACGCCGGGTTCTGGCACAACAACACAAGACTGGCCATGGTCAACTGCACCAATCGGCGCGCTGTTCGTCGATCAGACTGAGCGCGGCCTGCCAGGCCAGATCAATGATCCCGTCGATCCCGTCACGGCCGAACTGCGCAGCGGTGTGGAGGCATACGGCTTCGTCCAGGACGTTCAGCGCCACCCCGGCGGACATCGCCTGGATCTGCGCCTGGCAGGCGCGCTCCAGGAAGTAGATCTCGTGGAACGCCGCCGCCACGCTGCCACCGGCCGCGAGCAGGCCGTGGTTACGCAGGATCATCGCTTTGTGCGAGCCCAGATCGGCGATCAGCCGTTCGCGTTCCTCTAGCGATAACGCGATGCCTTCGTACGTGTGATAAGCCAAGTTGCCGTAGAACTTCAAGGCGTGCTGGGTCAGCGGCAGCAGGCCGTCGCGCTGGGCCGCCACTGCCATACCGCTCGCGGTGTGGGTGTGGATGATGCAGTGCAGGTCCGGGCGCGCTTCATGGATGGCAGAGTGGATGACGAATCCGGCGGCGTTGACCTTGCCACCGTTGTAGCTGCTTTCGACCAAGTTGCCTTCCAGATCGATCAACACCAGATCGCTGGCGCGCATTTTTTCGAACGCCACGCCGTAACGGTTGATCAGAAAATATCGCTCCGCCCCCGGTACACGCAGGGTGATGTGAGTGTCGATCAGGTCGGTCATACGGTAGTAAGCGATCAAGCGATACAGCGCTGCCAACTCGCAGCGCGATTGCCATTCGATCACTGACATGGCGAGGGGTTTGCTCATCATGCAACTCCTTGGCTAGTGGACAGGCTGACCGGGTTGGCGTTGACGCTGCGCAGATGTGCCAGCCCCAACACCCCAGTCAGCGACATCAGGGCCAATACGCTGAAGAACAGCGCCAAAGGCACCCATTGCCCCGTGAACTGAGCGGCGATGAAGGTGCCTATCATCGGTGTCAGGCCTCCGGTCAAGCCACTCCCGAGTTGATAGGCTATGGAAATACCCGAATACCGCACCCGTGCCGGGAACGCTTCAGCCATGTAGCCTGCAATCACCGCATACAGCGCCGCCAGCAGGATCACAGCCAGGGCAATGCCGGTCGTCATGTAGAACAGGTTGCCGGTCTGTACCAACAAGAACATCGGATACGGCACCACGATACACAACGACGCCACCCACCTGAGGAACCGTCCTTCACCCAGCCGCTCGGCCAGCAGTGCCGAACAGGGTTGCGAAAGGAACTGCAGGATGGTGACAACAAACAGGCAATCCAGGATCGTGGTTTTGGCGATGCCCTGATACTGGGTGACGTAGGTGATCATGAAGGTGTTGGTGAAGAAGAAACCGCCCGAACCGATGGTGACGGCCAGTGCAGCGAACAGAATGTTCTTCCAGCCAGTGCGCAGCACTTCCATTACCGGGCTGTCAGAGGTCTGGGCGCTCTCCTTGACCTCGGCGAACTCTGGCGACTCAGGCACACCGAAGCGAATCGCCAGGCCGACTATCATCAGCACGCCGCTCATCAGAAATGGAATGCGCCAGCCCCAACTCATCAGGGCTTCCTGTTCCATTTCACTGATCAAGCGAAATGCAATCAGCGCCAGCAACAGGCCAGCAGGGCTGCCCCATTGGGCGAATGAAGCAAAAAACACTTTGCGTCCCTTGGGTGCATGCTCGCTGGCCATGAGTACCGCGCCGCCCCACTCACCGCCGACTGAAATACCTTGCAGAAGCCGTAGCAACACCAGGCCGACGGGCGCCCAGATGCCTACCTGGGCGTAAGTGGGCAGCAAGCCTATACCGGTCGTCGCAACGCCCATCAGCACGATGGTCACCAGCAGCATTTTCTTGCGGCCCAGGCGGTCACCCAGATGGCCGAATACCATCCCGGCGAACGGCCGAGCGATGAAGCCTACAGCGAAGCTGCCGAACGCGGCCATGGTGCTGAGCATCGGGTTTTCACTGGGAAAGAACAGCTGTCCCAACACCAATGCCGCAGCGAAGGCATAGATGTAGTAGTCATAGAATTCGATGGTGGTGCCAATAAATGCGGCGGCTGCGGCACGCCGTGGCGTGGAGGTTTTGCTGGTCATCTGAGGCTCCCGAGAATCATTGTTATAGGCAGGAGATAGGTCATGCCTGAGCATGAAAATCGCACTCTCACGGTGCATTGCTGGATGGTGCGCCAAGCCCTATGCTAGGAAAAGCTTCTAATCTAAATACTTGAGTATAAGCCTGGGCAATAATGACACTCTCATCGTCTGGTTTTCAGCGGGACCCCGAAGCAAAGCGTTTTCTCAATGATCGCCTGGACTGGAACCTGTTGCGCACCTTCCTGGTTATCGGCCAGGAGGGCAGCATCAGCCGGGCCGCTGCCCGTCTGCACTTGAGTCAACCGGCAATCAGTCAGGCGCTCAAAAGACTGGAGGAGCAACTTGCCAGTGAGCTGGTAGTGCGTCGCGGGCCTCGCATCACGCTGTCCAAGGCCGGTGAGGAAGTCATGCAGATCGCTGCAGAGATTTACGGCACGATCTCCCGTTTAGGCCCGGCGCTGGATGCGCCTGCCGAGTTGGTTACGGGTAAAATCAGGCTGCTGACCATCAGCCGTATCCAGTCTCGCAGCTACGATGAATTCCTGGCGCAATTTCACAATGAGTTTCCTCAAGTGGAACTGGAAGTTGATGTGCTGCGCAGCTCGGATGTGATCAGCGCGCTGCTTCAAAAGACCGCGTCTTTCGGTTTGAGCCTGTGCCGAACACCGCAGCCCCGCCTCGAACAGCGGGTGATGCTGGAACAGCGATATGCGTTTTTCTGTGGGAAGCGCCATCGGCTGTTTGGTCGCAAGAACCTGACCTTGTCAGACCTGCAAGGCGAAAATTTCGTGAGTTTCACCAGTGACCAAATCGGCGGCAATTTATCGCCGCTCACAGTGTTCAGGGATCAGCAAGGCTTCACTGGGCGCATTGTTGCGTCCTCGCCCAGTCTGGATGAAATCTTGCGTTTGGTCGCTGCCGGATATGGCATTGGCTGCCTGCCCGAACACATTGTCGCCGCTGATGTGCAAGCCGATGAAATCTGGCGCCTGCCGCCCTGGGAGGGCGTCAGCGATGTGAACGTCTATTTGCTCTGGAATCGCGAACAAAAGATGACCCGCGCCGAGTCAGTCTTTCTGGAGCGCTTCCAGCAGATGCTTATGACGACGGACGTGGCGGGAAGGTTTTAGCGCCTTGTTCAACCCAGCACGTCCGATATTCAATCCTTGCTCAATTTGGGTATGGCCATACGGCTACCCGCTTTGATTTCGCGCAGAGCCAGACTCGACTGAATAGACGCGATACCGACCTGGCGCCTCAGCACTTGCTCGATAAAGTCGCTATAGCTATCAAGATCCTCGGCCAACACTTGAAGTACGTAGTCGGCATCTCCGGTGATCTTGTGGCAGGCCAATACCTCTGGCAATTGCGCAATCACTGCCTCGAAGGCGTCCGGAGCGTGATCGGCATGGGTGGAAAAGCGAATGTGCACGAATGCCATGATATCCAGCCCGAGCATTCGCCGATCAAGGTTGGCTTGATAGCCCTTGATGACACCCGCCTCCTCCATTCGCTTGCGCCGCCGCCAGCACGGAGTAAGGCTCAACGACAGCCGCTCACTGAGTTCGGCATTGGAAATGTTCGCGTCCTCCTGCAACAACTCAAGAATAGCCAGATCGGTTTCATCGAGACTGATGCGCTTGGATATTTTTTTCTGCATGAGGCCACTCCTGAGTAAAAACGCCCGAATAATCCACCGAACCACGAAAACAAAGCAAAGAAAGTGCAGCCCGGCCGGAACAGAATATTTGCACTGGCTCACATTAACGGATGCGCAGAATGTTTACAGTTTTCAGTGATTCCCACCGGTTGCACCACGGCACCGAATTGAAAGACGGCGTGCTCAAACCGTCTTTCGAACAGCCGAGTCGAGCCGACACTGTGCACAACCGTGTCAAACAGGTCGGCCTTGGTCAGATCATCGAACCCCGCGCTTTTGACCGCTCGTGTTACGTCAACGCGCACAGCGAGCGCTACGTCAGTTTTCTGGAAAATGCCTGGAGCGAATGGTGCGAAACCGGTCGCACTCACGACGCCTTGCCGCTGGTATGGCCGGTGCGCGATCTGGCCGGCGAAGAGGTGCCAACGTTCATCGACGGCAAGCTCGGTTTCTATGCCATGGACGCCGGCTCACCCATTACCGCGACGACCTGGCACGCCGTGAAAACCAGCGCCGATATCGCCCTCACCGGCCTGGCCCTGCTCGATGAAGGCCACGACAGTACCTTCGCCCTGTGCCGCCCGCCTGGCCATCACGCCGCGCGCGAATACATGGGCGGTTATTGTTACCTCAACAACGCCGCCATTGCCGCGCAACAGGCCATTACCCAAGGCGCCAAACGTGTCGCGGTGCTGGACGTCGACTTCCATCACGGCAACGGCACGCAGAACATTTTTTATCAGCGCAGCGACGTCATGTTCGTGTCGCTGCACGGCGAACCAGCGGTGTCCTACCCGTATTTCTCGGGCTACAGCCACGAAGTCGGCGCGGGTGTCGGCGAGGGTTACAACCTCAACTATCCCCTGCCGAAGAACACCACCTGGGAGAGCTACCGCAACGCCCTGCTCCACGCCTGCAAAAAACTCCAGCAGTTCTCACCTGAAGTGCTGGTGATTTCCCTGGGAGTCGACACGTTCAAGGACGATCCCATCAGTCACTTCCTGCTGGAAAGTGATGACTTCATTGGCATCGGTGAACTGATCGCGAGCGTCGGCTGCCCGACCCTGTTCGTGATGGAGGGCGGCTACATGGTCGATGAAATCGGCATCAATGCCGTCAACGTACTGCACGGTTTCGAGAGCAAACGCAGCTGAACCACCCCGCGCTCTACAGCTTTTTAATGTCTGGATCGGAGAATAAGAACATGACGCTTTTTATAGATGTCGATGATGCTGCACGCCTGTTTACCCAAATCGGTATCCGCCGCGCCATCCGCGAAATGGCGGGCTACATCAAAGCCGACTACGCACGCTGGGCGCAGTTTGATAAGTCACCGCGCACGGCAAACCACTCAACAGACGGCGTGATCGAGTTGATGCCGACCGACGATGGCCAGCAGTACTCGTTCAAATACGTCAACGGCCACCCCAACAACGGCCAGCAGAATTTACTGACGGTCATGGCCTTTGGGCTTCTGGCGGATGTGCAGAGTGGCTATCCCACCCTGCTCAGCGAACTCACCCTGACCACCGCCGTGCGCACCGCAGCCACCTCCGCGTTGGTCGCGCAATCGCTGGCTCGCCCCGGTGCGACCTCGATGGCCCTGATCGGCAACGGTGCCCAAAGTGAATTTCAGGCGCTGGCCTTTCATGAAATGTTAGGCATCAACGAAATCCGCATTTTCGATATCGATCAAGAAGCGTCCCTCAAACTGAAACACAACCTCGCGGCGTTCCCGGACATCGAAGTGATTCTGGCCCGCTCGGTGAAGGACGCCGTCAAGGGCGCCGACATCGTCACCACAGTCACCGCCGACAAAGCCTACGCAACCATTCTGACGCCCGAGATGATTGAGTCTGGCATGCACATCAATGCGGTCGGTGGTGATTGCCCGGGTAAAACCGAACTGCACGCCGACATCTTGCGCAACGCCCGGGTCATCGTCGAGTTCGAGCCGCAAACCCGCATTGAAGGCGACATTCAGCAACTGGAAGACGATTCCCCGGTGATCGAGTTTTTCCGGATTGTGCAAGGCGAAGTAGCCGGACGCGAAAACGATATGCAGGTGACGGTGTTTGATTCGGTGGGCTTTGCCTTGGAAGACTTTTCGTCATTGCGCTATCTCAACGACCTGGCTCAGGCACAGCAAATCGGCCAGCGCGTCCACCTGGTCCCGACGCCGGCCAACATCAAAAATCTCTTCCAACTGCTCGATCCGCCACTGGCCAAAGCCTCGCGTCTACGCACCGTCAGTTGATCGGTAATGGCCGCCTTCGCCACTTGGCGAGGGGGCCATTCACCCTCCAGGCATCGTTTTGATTAGCCGCTGCCTCTCTAACAAGAACGCTCGACATCTACTTTCTGCCAAAACTCAAAAACATAAAATCAAGAGGTTTTGTAATGAAATCGAACCCTTCCGGGCTGCTTGAACAGCCCGCGCTGCAGCGCACGCTCAGCAATCGTCACATCCAGTTAATGGCCATGGGCGGTGCCATCGGGACCGGCCTGTTCATGGGGTCCGGGAAGATTATCGCCCTCTCCGGGACGTCGATCATCCTCATCTACATGATCATCGGTCTGTTCGTGTTTTTCGTCATGCGTGCCATGGGCGAAATGCTCCTGTCCAACCTCAGCTTCAAAACCTTTGCCGACTTCGCCGGCGCCTACCTCGGCCCGCGCGCGGCGTTCTTTCTCGGCTGGTCGTACTGGCTGAGCTGGAGCGTAGCGGTGATCGGCGACGCCGTCGTGGTCGGCGGATTCTTCCAGTACTGGTTCCCCGATGTGCCGGCGTGGATACCCGCCGTCGGCATGCTGGCGACACTGTTCGCCTTGAACGTGCTCACAGTCAGGCTGTTCGGTGAGGTGGAGTTCTGGTTCGCGATCATCAAGATCATTGCCGTCATGACCCTGATCGGCGTCAGCACCGTGCTGATTGCCAGCTCCTTCGTTTCCCCCAATGGCGTCACCGCATCCCTGAGTCACCTGGTGGACAAACAGGCGGCTTTCCCTAACGGCTTGCTTGGCTTCTTCGCCGGATTTCAAATGGCGATCTTCTCCTTCGCCGGCACCGAGCTGATCGGCACCGCCGCCGCCGAAACACGCTCGCCGGAGAAGACCCTGCCCAAAGCCATCAATTCCATTCCGCTGCGGATCATCCTGTTCTACGTCCTCGCGCTGACCTGCATTATTGCCGTGACATCGTGGCAACAGGTTTCCCCCGTCAAAAGCCCTTTTGTTGAACTGTTCCTCGTCGCCGGGTTCCCCGCAGCGGCTGGTATCGTCAACTTCGTGGTACTGACCTCGGCGGCCTCATCGGCCAACAGCGGCGTATTTTCATCGAGCCGCATGCTGTTCGGGTTGGCGAATCAAGACAACGCCCCGGGTATTTTTCGGCGTCTATCGGGCAACAGCGTGCCTCTGCTGAGCCTGGCCTTCACTACGGTATTGATGCTGCTGGGTGTGCTCGTGCTGTTCATCGTTCCTGAAGTCATGACGGCATTCACCATCGTTTCCACCGTGTCAGCGATTCTGGTGATCTTCACTTGGTCGACCATTCTCGCGTCTTACATTGCCTACCGCAAAAAGCGTCCTGAGCTTCATGCCAAGTCTGCTTACAAGATGCCAGGCGGCGTCCCAATGGCATGGTTCTCAATGGCTTTTTTGGGCTTCGTTCTCTGCCTGCTGGCATTAAGACCTGACACCCGCGTTGCCCTGTTGGTCATGCCGGGGTGGTTCATATGGCTGGCAATTGCTTATCAGTTAACACGTAGGAGGAAGCCTGAAACCGCAGTTGAATCGGCAAGTCAATTCGGTTGAGCCGCTCTAACGGGTCCTCTGCGCTGGAGATACCGGTTGGCATATTCGTTCGGAGAACGGTAGCCCACACACCCGGCGCGAGCGCCCGCTCCTCCCGATCCTCAACGGCAACCGCTGCCCGCATGACCGCGGTGTAACCGAGCTACGTTCTGATCGATGCGGCCCTGGATCGTGTGCAAGGTGTCTCGAGTAATTGCCTGTGGGTATAGGTTCTCGGCGATGCTTGCAAACCGGTTCGCCACATCGCAAATGCCGTCAATCACTCTGCCTGCAACGTCCGGGGGCACCTCGGCTTCCTCGGCAAGCCGAAGCATTTGCGTGCGGGAAATCGACAGGCACTGGAATCACCAGCAAGACCATTGTTTGCTTAGAAATCCTAGCCCGCGGCGAAACAGCTATCGAGAACCGTCAGTTTCCACCCGCCCTTGCTCTGAATCTGACGGGTCGAAAAAATGGCTCTCGGCTGAAGAGGGCTTGCGACGGCGCAAAATCCGAATGTGGGGCGATCGCAGTGGCGCTCGCACAATCTCAATCGGTATCCAGGTGAGGGTTATCGCGGACAGAGCCACTGCGATTGCGAATGCATTCAGTCCCCCTCCGCCGATAACGTCAGAGGGGAACTCGCTTTCTTCGCCACCAGACGTACACGTGGTCCGGTCATCAAAAGACTTCAGGTAGAGCGGCCTACCCTCTTCATCCAGGCAGCTCTGCTCGATAACGCCACGGGTAGCCAAAACGCCTCGAACGGGGAAGCTGAAGTCCGCAATATCCAGGCCACTGGCTCGCGTACCTGGCACTGATCGACCGGGTCTGCTCGGAGCACTGTCCGCACGCTTGCGCCATGCCAACATTTGAAGCATTGCCTCCACCTCCGGTCGGCGTGACACGTTCGTGGTCGAGTCCGATAGCACTTGTGCGCTCGTTGTATCCGGCTGCTGCACAGGTGACCTGGACTGAGCCTGCAAGTGGGAGTGGAAATCCGCTCCATTGGTAGGAGCTCGCATTTTGTTTTCTGAAGGCGGCAACACGGTTGGCGCTGGCGGTACCGCAGAAATTCCGGTCATAAAAGCACCTCATACCAGAACTGATGTCATCACTCACTCCGATGCTCCTGGCGTTGCCATGCACTACCAGGACGGAACTGGGCTACCTCGACCTGCCTCATCAGATCCCGCTGAACCAGTTATATCCCTGGTCTTCCCAATACCCGCCCGGGTTGTCGTTGCTCACGAAAATTTCGACAACATGCTTGGGGTTTTTGAAGCCCAACTTGGTGGGTACTCGAACCCTGAGGGGATAGCCGTACTCGGGCGGCAATGCGACGTCAGCGTAATCCAGTGCCAGCAGTGTTTGTGGGTGCAAGGCTGTTGGCATGTCCAGGCTGGAGTAATAACGATCAGCACATTTGAAACCGACAAATTTCGCTGTGGTGTCGGCCCCTATGTGTTCCAGGAAGGTTTTGAGCGGTACACCTCCCCATTGCCCGATGGCGCTCCAGCCTTCAACACAGATCAAACGGGTGATATCGCTACGTTGTGGCAGTTTGCGTAAGCTTTCGAGTGTCCAGGGTGCCTTGTCCCTGACCAGGCCGGAGACGGCGAGCGAGTAACTCGCCAAGTCCACTTCAGGGATATCGTCCTGACCATAGAATGCGTTGAACGGAAATGGCGTGGTGATCTGCGCGCTGGTGAAGGTCGGCGCCAGTTTATGCCCGCTGAACAGCCAGGCCTGGACCCGATCGTTCCAACGCGACATGGCCCAAAGGACCTTGTCGACCTGATCGCCGTCCTGCAGGTTGCAACCGGTCAACATCGACATCGCGCCCACGGTCAAACCGGCACGAAGGAAATGGCGGCGCTGGATATTTTCCAGGTCAAGCTGTTGCGCAGGTTCAAGCCTGATGCGCTGAACAGTTCTTTTTTTGCGTTCAATCATGGCCTTTTTTCCCGGTTTCCAGAGACCGCACACCACCTGTAATCATTGGCAGCAGGGTCCTGGGCACCAGCATTACCAACGCAAGATGAATCACGACGAATGCAGCAATCATCGCCATCGCCCCGAAATGTACATAACGTGCAATGTCATAGCCGCCCAATAGCGCGACCAGCTCTTGAAGTTGAACGGGTTTCCAGATCGCCACGCCCGAGATAACGACGAGTGCGCCTGCCGCCAGCACCATCCAGTACATCAGACGCTGCACTGCGTTATAGACGCCCTTTTCATGCACCAGCCGTAAGCGTAAAGCGTCGGTCAAATCATGCTTCAACGCGGCGAGCCCGATGGGCAGCAACTCACGTTTGAAATGCCGACTGGCGAACCCATACAGCATATAAATTGAGCCGTTGATCAGCAGCAGCCACATGAATGCGAAATGCCAGGCCAGCGCCCCGCCCAACCATCCGCCCACGGTCACCGCCACCGGAAACCTGAAGCTGAACAGTGGCGAGGCGTTGTAAATAGCCCAACCGCTCATGAACATGCAGACCATGCAAACGGCGTTGAGCCAGTGGGTGAGGCGAACCGGCCAGGGATGAAGCTTTTTCTGTCTCACGTGTTTCCCCTTGGAAGCCATCCATGTAGCGGAGCGTTGCCAGACGGCAGCGCCCCAGCCTTTTCAGGTGATTACATCGGTGGTTGGAAGCCATCCTTGCCAACCGCAATGCCGCGCGCGGTGGTTCCATCTGCGGCCGGGAACACGACAATTTTCGTACCTTTGACCAGTTCATCGGCTTTGCCCGGCTCGACGTAGGCGATGGGCACGTCATCCGGTACGACGATCTGTTTCTCGCCGCCCTTGTAGTTGACGGTCAATGTGCGGCCGTCAGCTTTGGACAGTTTCCCCACGGTACCGTTGGTCATGGTGCCTGTGCTGCCATCCGCGTTCTGCCAGCCGTAATGACCTTCGCCACTGCCCTTGAGGCTGGCGTCGAATACCGTGACTTCCAGCGCCTTCAATGTTCCGTTGGCCTGCGGGATGGCCGCCGAGCCAATGAAACTGTCGGATTTGATCGAGTCGATATTGGCCTTCGATACCCGGTTGATACCGGTCTTGTCTGTCAGTCCGATAGTCTGCTGGGCGCCGGAGCGGACAGTGAATGTCAGAGTATTGTTGCTGACGCTTTCCACCGTGCCACGCAGCGGTTTGATTACCGGCATGTCGGCCGCGGTGGCAATGACGGCAGCACTGAGCATCAACAAACCGAACGTGGTAGACAGGGCGTGTTTGAGTTGCATGGCGACGATTCCTCATGGGTTGATGTGCCGCCATCCTCGTCCGCAGACCGGGACGTCACGATGACCGCCCAATGACATTTTTGTCATTCGCCAGCCCCTGCCCATGAATGACAGAAATGTAACCGACTGCGCCCGCCCATCCCGTTACACTGCACAGCCGAGATACCGATGTCGCGGGCTGAATCCCGTCATGAAGAGACCCGAGCGCGCCTCACGATGCATATCCTGCTGATCGAAGATGACACCAAAACAGGTGAGTACCTCAAAAAGGGGCTCGGTGAGTCCGGTTACAACGTCGACTGGACCCAGCATGGTGCCGACGGCCTGCACATGGCCTTGCATACAACCTACGACCTGATCGTGCTGGACGTCATGTTGCCCGGGATTGACGGGTTTCAGATCATTGAGCTCTTGCGCGCCCGACAAGACGTACCCGTGCTGTTCCTCACCGCGCGCGACCAATTGCATGACCGCATTCGCGGCCTGGAACTGGGCGCCGATGATTACCTGGTCAAACCTTTTTCGTTTACCGAACTGCTGTTACGTATCCGCACCATTTTGCGTCGCGGTGTAGCGCGCGAAGCCGACCATTTCCACCTCGCAGACCTGGAGCTGGACCTGGTGCGCCGCCGCGTTACACGCCAACAGCAGGTGATCGTGCTGACCAACAAGGAGTTCGCCCTGCTGCATCTGTTTCTGCGCCGGGCAGGCGATGTGCTGTCAAGGACACAGATCGCTTCGGAAGTCTGGGACATGAATTTCGACAGCGATACCAACGTGGTGGACGTAGCGGTCAAGCGCCTGCGCAACAAGGTCGACCAGCCCTATCCGATCAAGCTGATCCATACCATTCGCGGTATCGGCTATGTCTGCGAGGTGAGGCCATGCGGTCCCGACGCCAACCCTCTCTGACCCTGCGATCGACCGTGGCGTTTTCCATGGTAGCGATGCTGGCCGTGGCCGGTGCGGGCGTTTATCTGTATCAGACGATGAAAGCCTCGGTATTGGTATACAGCGATCATGCGGTCATGGGCCGTCTGGAGCACTTTCGCAAGCTGCTGCACTACGAACTCGCCATCGAGAAACTGCGCGACAGCCCGCAGATTTTCAAGAACATGCTCGACAGCGAAGACGACATCTTCATCATTGAAGAGCCCGGGCAACCACCGGTAATCCAGGTCAATCCACTCAACGTCACGCTGCCTGAACTGCCCGTGATCGGCCAGGACACAAAGCTGAGCGTCAGTGACCTGCGCAGCGGCGTGACCGACTCGGGAACCATGCTGCGCGCCGCAAGCGTCGTCACGACGTCGGGTGGGCGCGAAGTCCGATTGACGGCCGCGCACCTCATGGGCAAGGAAATGGCGATGCTCGCGGCGTATCGCGAACGTATCTACCTGGCCGTTGCCCTTGCCTTTCTAGCGACAGCGTTGCTGGGTTACCTGGTGCTGCGTCGAGGGCTGCGCCCGTTGCGAAAAATGGCCGCCCATGCGGCAGCGATAACACCCGAGCGTCTGCACAGCCGCATGGACAGCGCCGATACGCCGGTTGAGCTGCAACAACTGAGTGACGCCTATAACGCGATGCTCGATCGCCTTGCCCAGGGTTATCAGCGATTGACGCAATTTTCCGCGGACCTTGCCCATGAAATCCGCACGCCGGTGGGGTCGCTCATGGGGCATTGCCAAGTCGCGCTACGCCAGCGCCGCAGCGAGGATGACTATCAGGCATTGATCGCTTCGAACCTTGAAGAGCTCGAACGGATCTCGCGCATCGTCGAAAGCATTCTGTTCCTTGCACGCGCCGATGAAGCGCACGCCGTGGTGGAGCGCCAACAACTATCGCTGCATGACGAATCACAGCGCATTGCCGACTATTTTGAAGGCTTGGCTGAAGAGCGGCGAATGACCGTACAGATAACAGGCGATGGCAACGTGCTCGCTGACCCTTTGCTACTGCGCAGAGCCTTGAGCAACCTGGTGGCAAATGCCGTTCGCTATGCCTACGAGGGCACCGAGATTCAGATGCGGGTGATGGAAACTCCCGACGGAGCCCGCATCGAAGTGGAGAACCAAGGGCCTGTGCTGAGTGACGAAACCTTGGGCAAACTCTTCGACCGTTTTTACCGCGGCGATGCGTCTCGTCACCAGAACTCTGACTCCTACGGCCTTGGCCTCGCCATCGTCGTGGCAATCATGCAACTGCATGAAGGTCACGTGCGTGTCGAACAGCCAAAGCCCGGGATTATCCGTTTTACGCTGTCATTCCCTGCTGCTTGAACGACATCAGCGGGCATCGCTTGTCGTTCGCGCCTCTCACTGAACGTTAATCATGTCATGGCTTTGAAAGCGTACTCAGGCTCTGATGTTGGCTCACTGCGTACTTTTCATCGCCCGCTATGGGTACCCAATCTTTCAACGGTGTCAGGAAATGCAGTTCAAAACGACGTGACAGAAACGCCCATTTTCCGTCGCGACGTGCAAACCTGTCGTGGTACAGCCCACTGACCTGAACCGGACCTTTTTCAAGGTCATGGAACAGGCAATCCGCAGCCACCGTACCCACCGCGCTGTCACCTTTGATTTCAAGCAGCGGGTTGGCCATCCAGTGATGCATGTGTGGCATCTGGCGCCAGCTGTTTTGCGCCATCGCCAGGATTTCGTCACGGTTTCCGGCCTGGCCGAAACCCGGTAGATCCAGTGTTGATTCTTCGTGCCAGATTGCGCTCAGAAGCGACGCGTCAATGCGGTCGAAGGCATTGGCGTAGGCGCTGATCAGCCACTCGATGGCGGCTCGACTTTCAAGAGCGTCTATCCGGGTGGTCAGTGCTTCAATGTTCATGATGAGGGTTCCCCTGCTGAGGCTTCGCAAAAGCGACGAAGGCAACCCTCTGCGAGGGCTGCACTAAGGTTGAGCAAGTGTTCAGATCTGCGACAGGCCGCCATCGACCATCAGCTCCACACCGTTGACATATTTCGCATCGGCGGATGCGAGGAACAGCGCCGACGAGGCGATTTCTTCAGGTTGGGCCATATACCCCAGCGGAGTGATCTGCTCGACGTGTTGGCGCAGCGCGGCAATGTCGCTTTCGCTCATCTTCAGGCCGTTATCCATCAGAGGCGTGCGGGTGAAGCCAGGGCTCAAAACATTCGCTCGAATCTTGCGGCCTTTGAGTTCGTTGGCCCAAGTCCTGGCGAAGGAGCGTACTGCGGCCTTGGAGGCGTTGTAGAGGCTCAGTCCTTCCATGCCATTGCTGGAGCAGATAGAGGCCGTCAGCACGATCGAAGCGCCATTTTTCAACAGTGGCATTAACGTCTGAACGGTAAAAAAGACCCCCTTCACGTTGATGTCGAACATGTTGAAATAGGCGGCCTCGGTGGTCTCGCCCAACGGGTTCTTTTCACAGATACCCGCGTTGGCAAACACTGAGTCAAGCTGATCGTTGCGCGCCTCAATCGTCGCCTTGAGCTTATCGAGATCAGCTTGGCGGGCGACATCGGAAATGACCGCGACCGCTCTATCGCCAAGCTTGGCCACCGCTGCCTCCAGCGTGGCTGCTGAGCGCCCGGTGATGTAAACGCGCTTGGCGCCCTCTGCAATCAAACCCTGCGCAATCGCAAACCCGATCCCGGTGGATGCGCCGGTGACGACGGCAATCTGATCAACGAATTTACCTGACATATCTGACTCCTCAATCTCGGTTGTGTGGCTCGATTGGAGCCACAGTGCTGCCATTTTGCGAGGAGTCAGGGACTGAGCGGCACTGCCATAAATGAACATTGGCCGTTCATTTATGTGCGGCGTCAGGGAAGGTTTGATCGTTTAGATTGGAGTCAGCTGATTCAGAGTATGACCCGCAATCGAGAATATTCTGGAACCGAAGGGTTCCAGGAAGGAGACCTTATGCCTCAAAAAGAAATTGCCCTCCCGGAACCACGGCGCTGGTTGATGTTTGCCATCTTGTTGGTCGGTGCATTTTTACCGCCGCTGGATTTTTTCATCGTCAACGTAGCGCTGCCTTCAATTCAGCAATCCCTGGGCACCGCTTCCTCCGCCGAACAGTTGATCATCTCTTCCTATGCGGCGCTTTATGCCGTGACACTGATCACCGGCGGACGACTTGGAGACATCTTTGGCCGCATGAGAATGTTCTTCGTTGGCCTGATTGGCTTTGCCATTGCCTCACTGATCTGCGGTGTCGCCGAGTCACCCTGGGTGTTGATCGCCGGACGTTCGCTGCAAGGCGTGACGGCAGCCATCATGGCGCCTCAGGCACTCGCATCAGTACAGGCGATATTTCCCGACTCCGAAAAGCCCTTGGCACTGAGCCTGTATGGCGCGGTCTTTGGTCTGGCATCGGTAGTCGGCCAGGCACTTGGCGGAATATTGATATCGCTCGACCTGATGAACTTGGGCTGGCGGGCGATATTTCTGGTGAATTTACCAATTGCATTGCTGGTCATTCTGATCGCCATTCCCGTAGTCAAGGAAACCCGGGCGCAAAAGACAAGCAAGCTGGATCTGGGCGGAACGGTCCTATCCATGGTGACGCTTGCGGCGCTGATCGTTCCACTGATTGAGGGGCGTGAAGCGGGCTGGCCTTTCTGGGCCTGGCTGTCGCTTGCGGCGGTGCCACTGCTGGCCTGGCTGTTCTGGCGCTACGAAGCCCGCTTGCATCAAGCGCAAGGCGCTCCGTTGCTCAACCCTGCTGCACTGCGCGCGCCCGGGCTGGGCCGGGCATTGCTCGTCGCGCTGACCTTCTACGCGATCGGCGTATTCTTCCTGCTGTTTTCCATTTATTTACAGGGAGCACTGCATACGAGCCCGCTCAGTGCAGGTCTGGTCTTTCTGCCATTCGGCGCTGGTTTCTTGCTGGGGCCGCTCGCCACCCATCTGTTCCGGCGTTTGCTGGGGGCTTATGTGAATCCCTTCGGAATGGCACTCGAAGTGCTGGGGTTCGTGCTATTGGCCTGGCTCGTGGCGCACACACCGACGGCCGTCACGCCCTCTGCGCTGTCCCTTGCCGTGATCCTCTTTCTGATCGGCTTCGGACAAGGACTGGCCCTTCCGACATTGATGCGCATGATCACAGGACGCGTGGCACCGGTGTATTCCGGCATGATTGCGGGCATCACCAGTTCCACCCTGCAAATCAGCACATCACTGAGCGTGGCGATCATCGGCGGCATTTTTTACACGCTTCTGGGCACGAACACGGACGCGGCGGCCATCACCCACGCCTTCACCGTCGCCATACTGTGCATCGCTGCCTGTCTGGCGGTAGGCGCGGGACTGAGCCTGACCCTGGCGCGCCAACCTGCTGCAGAGCTGCAAACGGCGGCCATGCGCCCAGCAGAGTGAGTCAACCGCCTGCCTCATTGCCGATCATGATGGAGGCAAGGTCGGCAAGAGCACGAAGGCTGTCCATCTGCCGCATGTCCTGGTGGTAGCCCATCCATATATCGCGGCCCGGTGGCGGCGCGTGCGGATCAATCAGCCGCAGCGCCGTTAATTGGTCGCCCAGGGCGCGGGGCAATACGGCAACGCCCTGCCCCTGCGCGCACATTTGCGCCTGGACTGTGCGGCTGCTACTGGTGAACACGGTACGCGCCAGAGGGTAACGCTGCTGCAGCCACTGCACATCGGGATAGTGAGACTGGGCAACGCTCATGGTGATCAAACCAACCCCTTCGCCCTGTGGCTCGGGGTCAGCAGTTCTGACGGCGGTGTATAACCCATAGCTCAGGGAGATCAGCTTGCGGTGAACGATATCGGGTTCGGTGAAAGGGACGATTCGAAACGCGATATCGGCGTCGCGACGAGCCAGGTCAAACAATCGATGCCCAGCGATAACCTCAGGCACGATCAGAGGGTAACGTCGCCCCAGTTCACTCAGGACGGGGGCCAGCACATAGCAGGCAAACCAGTCAGCGCAAGAAATGCGCAACACACCTTCTGGCTGTGCGCTGTCGCCCGCCAGTCGCCTTTCGATGGCCAACGCACTTTGCTCCATTTCCTGCGCCAGGCTGAGCAGCTTCTCTCCGCTGTCGGTCAGTACCAGACCTTGGGTGGTACGCAGGAAAATGGGCTGGCCACTGGACTGCTCAAGCACCTGCAAGCGCCGCCCCACGGTCGGATGGCTAACACCCAACAGCTTGGCGGCAGCACCCAATGACCCGCTACGGGCAATCGCGAGAAAGACCCGCACATCACTCCAGTCCATGCTTTGCCCCGAACAAAAATGAACAGTGAGAGTGCAGCAATGGCAGTGCCGTAGCAATCCCGCGCCCGACATACTTGTCCGCATTCACCTTCGTCGAATACCAACCGGGGGCTGCAAATGAACATTGGTTTTATCGGTGTGGGAAGCATGGGCAGAGCGATCATTCCACGGCTCGTCCGGGCTGGCCATCACGTCTCGGCATGGAACCGCAGTCACGCTGCGATCATGGAACTTGAAGGCATCAGCGTTCTCGAATCGCCGGCCTTGGCATTTCAGCAAGAGGTCGTCATCAGCCTGCTGGCCGATGATGCCGCCGTCAGGGAGGTGCTGCTGTCCAGCGCAGCTCTGGAAAACGCAGACAGGGCTTGCGTGCATATCGTGATGTCGACTTTGTCGCCTTCGATCATGGTGGAGTTGCAGGGCATACATGATGCAATCGGCATTGAATTGATCGCGGCGCCGGTTTTCGGTGTGCCTGCCGTGGCGGCAAATGGCAAGTTGAATATCCTGGCGGCCGGATCGCAGGCAGCTGTCTCGACGGTCCAACCGCTGTTTGACCTACTCGGGAAAAAGACCTGGTATTTGGGCGATCAACCTGAACTGGCGTGTATCGCGAAGATCGCCGGCAACATGATGATCACTCAAGCCATCCAGTCGCTGGGCGAAGCAACAGAACTCGCTCAACGCCATGGACTGAGCCCCTCGATGTTCGTCGACCTCATGACCCAGACCCTGTTCGCCTGCCCCAGTTATCAACGTTATGGGCAGAACATCGTGAACAGACGTTTTGAACCGGGTTTCAAACTGTCTCTTGGCCTCAAGGATATAAATCTGGCTATTGATGCGGCACGTCTCAAGCGCCTGGAACTGCCTGCAGCCGATGCCGTGCGATCGAAAATGACATCCGCAGTAGCCCGAGGAGATGGGCATAAGGACTGGTCGGTTTTCGCTACGCAGACAGTTACCCAATCAACCGATCATGCCCAGCAACCCTGGCGAAGCGCACCGATAAAACGTACGCGGCGTGGCAACTTCTGGGTGACCGGAGCCCGCGTTACCCAGAACGGTAAAAGCTTTCAGAAAGGTCCGATGTACGTAGCCTGGGAATCCCCCGAGCACATCACTCAACCCTATCCCGTGGTGCTGGTGCACGGTGGCACGCTGCAAGGCACTGAATGGCTGGATACACCCGATGGTCGCCCGGGCTGGGCCCAGCGGTTCGTCGAAGCAGGCTTCGTAGTCTTTCGCGTCGACAGACCCGGCCACGGGCGATCGCCGTATCACCCCGACATCATGGGACCGATGGGGCCAGCGTTTTCCTATGAGCGCGCCCGCGAAGTCTACTTTCCAGAGGGAGGCGCAGAAACGCAGTGGCCGTTTGAGCCGGATGACGAAGCAGCGTTTGACGCCTTCATTGCAGCCTACGGTCCTATGCCGGCTGACCTCGCAGCTTCGCAGGCTCTAGACGCGGATCGACTGGCCGAACTGCTCGACAGAATCGGTAAGGCCATCATCGTTACGCATTCCGCTTCCGGGCCCAGTGGCTGGTTGGTCGCCGATCGTCGACCCGACCTGATCGCAGGGATTGTGGCGGTGGAGCCTATGGGGCCGGTATTTGGCCACACACCGGGTATCGGCAGCCTCGAATGGGGACTGACCGCCGCTCCTTTGACCTTTGATCCGCCTCGCAAGACGGCGGAGCAAGTCCGCACGGCAGAACCATCAACCCTGAAAATTCCCGGGTTGCAGGGCGTTCCGGTAGCGCTGGTGACAGGTGAGACATCAGCGTTTGCTGCTTACGCATCCAGCATCGTCCCTTTCCTGCGAAATACCGGTGCCAACGTTCACCATCTGGATCTACCGGCGCTCGGTATTCACGGCAACGGCCACGGATTGATCTATGAACGCAATTCAGATTCGGCTTTCAAGGTAGTCACGCAGTGGCTGGAGAAATCGTTAAGCATGCCCGATCCCGCGTACAGCGCCGGCTCAGGCTCTCCGTCCAATCATGAAGGGACCAAGGATGGGTACAAGACGAGCAGAACCGCATGAAATGGCCAACGATAGATCAAATTCGCAGTTTCACTGTTTTACCCTCTGACTACACATGGGATTACCTGAAACGCGAGGAGATCGATGTAGCGATAGTTTTTTTCCAGACGTGGTTTCCCTCCATTAGGGTGGGGTTGGGGAGCCCTTTTCTGAACCAGCAATTTTATGAAGACAACGTGGTGCTCGAAGACGATCTGGAGCGGGGAATGTTCGCTATCGTGGTCCGCCAGAATCATGAAATCGTCGCGATAGCAACGTGGGAAAAAATTGACGGCGCTGATGTCATCTTCGGGCGAGTGGGCGCGGTAGCCAAACATCATAGACAAACCAAACTGGCTGTAGCTGCCCAAGACCTCGGAGAAAAAATGGGAAGGTCCATGGGCGCGGGCTTGATCTATGGCATGGCGACAACCAGCGCTCCGTATATGCAACAAGCATTGGAGCATGCGGGTTACAAAGCCGTAGGAATAATGCCTGGCTTAGACCAAGAGGAAACGCAGCCAGGAGTCGTGCGCAGGGTGTACGAAGTTATCTACGCAAAACGACTCGCACCCGACTCCAATTTTCTGATTCCTTTAGTACACAACCTTACACCTACCGTCGCTCGGCTTTATGCAGAAATATTTCAAGCAACAATCAAGGTTGACTGAGACACAAGCATTTGGCGTCCCGTCGCACCCGGAGTTTGCCATGGGCGCCATTGCCAGCGGTGGCATCAAGCGCTTGCTGCTGGTGGTTTCGGTTGAACAGTCCCTCAAGCAGCTAGAGCTTATGTTCAAGATCGATGAAACTATCGGCCTGCCAATCCCAATCCTGGGCTTGGGTGGCATCGGGCGCAGGTGCTCCGCCATATTCCATGGGCCGGTCGATATAGGCCGTCATCAGGCCGCAATCCCTGGCCGCCGCAAGATCGCTGTGGTGGCAGGCCACCAGGCAGAGTTCAGCGGGTTTGATGTCCAATGCCCTGGCCGTGGACAGGTACGCCGCAGGATCCGGTTTGTAGGTTTGCGCGAACTCCGCTCCCAGTAGCGCGTCCCATTGCAAACCGTTGTAGCGGTTCATAGCGATCATCAAGGCCACATTGGCATTGGACAAGGTCACCACCGTAAAGCGCCGACGCAGCAGGGCCAGGCCCTCCGCCACGTCAGGCCAAGGGTCCAGGCGACGCCAGGCATGGGCAAGCGTGTGCAATACCGCGGGGTCAACCTGGTCGACTTCCAGGCCGTAAGCCGTCAACAACTGGACCAGCGTCTCGTAGTGCAATGTGTCCAGGACAACAAAGCCGCCATGCCCCTTGATGCACTCGCGCAACGCTGGTGCATACAACCGGCGCCATTGCATGGCAAATTCCGCGGGGCTGACAGCGGGCAGGTAGGTCGACACGAATGGACTCGCCTCACGTGCGATGCCTGAATGCCAGTCAACCACCGTGCCGAACACATCGAATGCCAACGCTTGTGGAAGCGTCATCGCAAGACTCCTCAGCTATTTATGCTCCAGCCTGGCACTCCGGCCGCCGAGGCACTGGAGCGCGGGAACCCAATGAGCTTAGCCTGATCCTTCTCCAGCGCCATCGATACTGCACGAGCACCTAGAGCTTGTGACTGCCCAGCACCAGATACCGCTGCGGTGCCGCCTTGCGCAGTCGCGCTGCTAGGAACACGCCAACCAGCAGCGCTGCGGGGATGATGGCGCAGAGGCCGTATGACAAGGCCTTGCTCGCACGCGTCAGCACATCGGAATGCACCACCGCGATAAACAGCACCGCCAATAGTGAGAGTCTTTAGGCGTCGTCGGGCAGGCTGTTCATCTGATCATTTTTGCCTTTCCACAAACCATGGAGCGCCATTCACTTCCAGTGAATGGCTACATTGGCTGGACAAACGACTTGAGCAAAGCCCAGCGCAGGGTGCCCGCCATCTAAGCCTGCACGATGCTGGATCCAGCGGAGCCTTTTGGCGGCAAAAATCCTCGGGGATAGGCCGGCAGTTCGGCAGCGCATTCGTTGATGATTACTTCGAGCCGAAGTCGGTGATGATTCGCTACTGAGCCCAACCTCGACATTTTTCGATTTTTATGTGACGGCTTTTGCAGCTCTGGCGATCAAACAACGCTAGAGTACTTGCTGTCTCACATAAGGAATTGACAGATGTTCATTGGACGACTCGCCGAACTGACCGGCTGCACCCCAAAAGCCATTCGACTGTACGAGCAAATGGGCCTGATCAGCGAGCCAGAGCGTGAGGGACGGTATCGCCTCTACAATGCTCATCACTTGGAAATCGTCCACCTGATCCGCAAAGCGCAGACTGCCGGGTTCAAGCTGGCCGAGATGAACCCGCTGATTGCCGCAAAAAACAAGTTGAAATCCTTTCCGCTGGCATTGGCCAACCAGGCAGTCGACGACAAGCGCCAGCAAGTCCGGGACAGGATCGCGGAACTGCAGGCACTTGATCTTCACTTGATTGAACTTAAAAGCGAGATGAACTCAATGTTTGCGCCTCGCCCTGTCGCAGGTCTTCATAAGGTTGATGCGCCTGCCTGTACAGATAAGCAAACGCTTGCCTCAAGGCCACTTCAGGCGGCCGAGGGTTGAATCCCAATTCGTTTTTCGCCTTGGTGATGTCGTATTCCTGCGCCACGTTGTGAAACAGGCGCACCTGGCTCAAGAGTAACTGGGCGGGTTTGCCAACTCGTTGCGCCCAGCGTTCCTGGAACCACGCCACGCCCAGCAGTAACCAACGTGGTGCTGAAGCAGGCTGGCGATACCCCGGCGCTTGGGTGTTGGCGGCCTCGATCAAATCGCTGAGCGGCGACGAACGCTCATTAGCCAGGATATAGCGCTGCCCTGGCCGCCCCTTTTCGGCGGCGAGTATCATCCCCTCGGCCACATCGCGAACATCCACGAAGTTGAAACGAAACCCCGGGTCAAAGGGCATCCGCCGCTGGCGAACCGACTGAAGAAATCCCATGGTATCGGTGAGGTGGCCAGCATTGGGGCCAATCATGGCCGAAGGTAATACCGACACCATGTTCATCCCCAACGTCTCAGCGCACTGCCAAGCCGCCTGCTCGGAAAGTATCTTCGATTTGTAGTAGGCGTTTTCGCTTTCCGTATTCCAGTGCGCCTCATCCAGCGCCGTACCATCATGACCGACGGCGGCCACCGAACTGACGTAGACCACACGCTGGACACCCGCCCGTGAAGCGGCTTGCAGCACACGCTGCGTGCCTTGAATATTCGGCTCGACAATCTCGGCCTCCGGGTCGCGAGCCCAGTGCTTGAACACAGCGGCCACTTGAAACAGCACCTGCACCCCCTCCAGCGCCTTGTCCAAAGCTGCACTGTCTAGCAGCTCGGCATACACCAACTCGCAGTCCAGCCCGACAAAGGGTGCGTGGTTACAGATGTCACGAACGCCGGCTCGGACCCGATAGCCCTGATCGAGCAGCGCTCGCAGCAAGGTGTTGCCCAGATGGCCATTGGCACCTGTCACCAGACATAAACCTTTCACAGGAACTCCTTTATTGGCGGCGCGCCAGAGTGGACGCTGGAAAAAGCATACGAGGTGTCCCATGGGGCAGAGTCAAGTATCCATTGGCACGTTAGTTTCAGTTTTAGATTTATGCACCCCTGACACATTTAGAAATATTTATAGTGGGTATTGAGCAAAGTATTATTTGCGGGGCAGTTATGACACGAACGTTCCAAGTTCAAAAGAACACCATACAAACCGCGGCTTTGATCATCTGTCCCTTAGGACAGATGACGCGATTTTAAAGCAAAAACATTTCGAAGCACTCTTGTTGAGTTAGGTAACGCACACTGATAGCATTTCGACACCGCTGAATTATGCGATTTTTCACCGTTTACGCATGGACGCTTCAATGACGCCGAACACACAACTTCCCCCTCATCACCACCTTCTAGGTGAGGGTGAAAAAATGAGCCACGGCAGAGATCGGTTAATTACATACATCACCGTGATCACGTCATATAGCTACGGCCACCTCTAGCTCAACTACAAAACACCACACTCCAATAAGCCTTCGATGCACGCACTCGACGCCTTGCAATCCGTGCGCAGACTTCATCGGCACGTATAATAATATTAGAGCTAGTTCTAAGGCCCCCATGTTAAAATCGCTCACATTCTCAGCATCCATGCTGCCTATACTGGTGTTCGCTGGAGAATTCAACTCGGACTCAAGAGTGTCGTATCAGACGGCTGAAAACATAGCCGAGGGTAAACTTTCAAAGTCTGAAACACGCTTCTACAATTCGCTGTCCTACGAGACCGAGTCAGAAGCGCGGTTGTTCCTCTCCACCCGCTTGCGCTGGAACATGAGCGGCCAACTTGAACCCGGTGAACCTGGCCAGACGGCACTTTCATCGATCAGCGATGGGCGCAAGATTTATGACAACTACCCTTTGCAGTTCGACCTGCGTGAACTCTATTACCGACAGGCGTTAGGCCAGGAAGGCACCCTGACCCTGGGCAAGCAACAAGTCGTCTGGGGGCAGGCAGATGGGGTGACGGTGCTGGATATCGTCAACCCGATGAACTACCGCGAATTCATCCTCGAAGACCCGGAGGAAGCCCGCATTCCGACGTGGATGGCCAATATCGTCGTGCCTGTCGGCCCGTTCGATATGCAGGTGCTATGGATCCCCGACCAGACCTACACCGACTTTCCCAATTACAACGAAGGTGAGTTTGCCATTCGTTCGCGACGACTGATCCCCGCCGCGCCTACAGGGCTAAGCCTGCCGGTACAACGTCAGCGCGCCGAGCGGCCCGACCGGCCGATAAAGGATTCCGACGTGGGCATTGCCCTCACGTCCAGCGTCGACTCCTGGGATTTTTCCCTGAACTACATGTATCACTACAACGACGCGCCGTTTTTTGAAACGCACATGGTCATGACAGGCACAGGCCCGGTGATCAATGTTCGCGAACGCTACGAAAGAACCCACACGTTCGGCGGCAGTGCCAGTACTTCAATCGGCGATTATGTATTACGCGGCGAATTGGCTCATGCGACCCAGCGCTCAGTCATCGACTACGATCCGCGCAGCAAAGATGGTCGATTCCAAACCAACGACACCAGTTACGTGCTCGGACTTGATTATTATGGTGTCACCGACAGTGTCTTCAGCGCGCAGTTCTACCAAAGTATCCTGGGCGAAACTACGGGCTACCTACCGCGTAAAAAAGTCGACAACATAATGACATTCCTTTATCGGAAGGACCTGCGTCATCAACGCGACAGTTTTGAAGCGCGCTGGCTCACCAACAACAACGACGGCGACGGATTGGTTCGATTTCAATACACCTCCAAACTGACTGAAAATATTAAGGGCACTGTCGGCCTGGATGTGTTTTACGGAGACCGCAATGGTTTATTCGGACAATTCGAAAACAATGACCGTGTTCAAGTAAAGCTCGACTTCTACTTCTAATACCCAACAGCCAACGCCCCCAAACATACTTGGGAAAGACTGCCTGCGAGAATAAAAAATGCTGACCATCAATCATACATTCAGCAATGCACTTAAAAACAACACTGCGCGATGGACGTTCGCTGACACACAGCAGTCCTATAGCATTGAAGCACTCGGCTTGCTCGTAGATAAATGCGCAGCAAAACTGGCCACTCAAGGCTTGCAGGAGCAGGCCCGCGTCGGCTTGATCCTCAATAACAGTATCGAGTTGGTCGGTTATCTGATGGCGTGCTGGCGATTAAATCTGGTCGCCGTCCCGCTGCGGACCAAGTCAGGTAAATATGTGAATTACGCCGATTTCCTGTCCGGCTGCAATCAGTCGTGCAGCTTCCAGTTGCTGTTGTGCGACAAGGCAATCGGCAACGACGACATCGCGCTGTGGCGCACGGAAACCGGGCTGAATATTCACTCTGAACCGACATTCGACCCGCCTGCCCTGCCCACCGCGCCGGCAGTGGCCGTGGCTAAACCGCAGGACATGGCGATCATTCAGTTCTCGTCGGGCAGTACCGGTTTCCCCAAAGGCGTGATTGTGACCCACGCCATGATCATCAATCAGCTCCAGCACATTGAGCACTCCCATACCACCAGCCGCCATGGCGTCAGCGTGCAAAGCAGCGCCTCGTGGACGCCGATCCACCACGATATGGGCCTGTTCACCGGTGTGCTGTTCCCGATGTTCCGCGGCTGCAACCATCTGCTCGCCACCCCGGATTACTTTATGCGCAATCCGGCCCGCTGGTTCAAGCTGTTGTCTGAACATCAGGTCGACCTGAGCTTTATCACCAACTCCGCACTGGTGGCGGCTCTGCGTACGGTTAAGCGCTTGTACGACGATGAACACGTCGACCTGTCTCGCCTGCACCTCTACATCTCGGCAGAAAAAATCAGTGCCCTGGTACTCAGGAAAGTGCAGGAGCGCTTCGCCCCGCTCAAACTCGCCCCGGAGCATATCCACTCCGCCTATGGCATGGCGGAAAACAGCCTTGGCGCCAGCGCGAGCAAACGGGGCACGCTGAAGATCCTCGCAGTCACCATCAGCGCCGACGGGGAGGTGTGCTTGGCAAACGAAGCCGACGAAACGCGCATTGAGCTGGTTTCCTCCGGTGAAGCCAACCGCCACCATCTGATCAGCGTGCGGGATGCCAACGATCAGCCTCTGCCGGATCTCAGGCTCGGTGAAATCAATATTGAGAGCGACTGCCTCACGCCGGGCTATCTGAATATGCCCGAGGCAACCCTCGCCAAGCTCAAGGACGGCCGCCTGCGTACCGGTGACCTGGGGTTCATGCATGAGCAGGAGCTGTATTTCTACTCGCGTCAGGATGACTTGATCGTCATTGGCGGCAAGAACATCGTCCCCGAGGACATCGAAGAAACCATTGAAGATTTTGACTTTGTACGCGCGTCTGGAAGTGCGCTGCTGTCGATCGAAAACCCCCATACCGGCTTGATGGAGCTGCACTTGGTACTCGAGGGCGACGCCAACGACACCGGTAGTGAGCTGGCCAGAAAACAGCAAACCCTCACGCTGGCCGTGCTCGACGCACACGACGCGCTGTTGAACCGCGTGCACTTTTGCCCCAAGGGCAGCATCGAAAAAACCTCGAGCGGGAAAAAACGCCGGCGTGTCATTCGCCAACGCTTGATCGACAAGCAATTGGTGCCTTTTCGGCCTACCGCACCGGGGCTTGAGCCTCACGCTATTTCACACGGAGACGTGACCTGATGACCGCCCCTGCCGTTGATGCATTGAATTACACCCCACCGCCGTTGTCGTCCGTCACGCGAGATACCGTTGGCGATTGGATATACCGCTGGCTGCTTGATCGCGACTACGGCGAGGACTTGTCGATGTCGATTGATACACCTTTTTCCGAGGTGGGCATGACCTCCATGGACGCCGTGGAACTCGCCGCCGAGCTGTCCCAGGTATCCAAAGTTCCGCTGGACTCAACGATCGCCTGGCACTACCCGACTCCCGGCGAACTGGCGGGTTATGTAGCTGCCACGGCAAAGGCCGGCACGCCTGCGGTACAGCCGTCGCGCCCGATAGCCGAGCCTGCCGTCGACAAGGCCGGCCTGGGGCAGATGGATGAACAGGCAATGATGGCATTGCTGGAAAGCCTGCTCGGCCCCAAAAGCCCAACTGCTCACGGTTGACCGTCTCAAGCGGCGTGCCTGACGCCGCTCAAGACCTGCACACGCTCTAAAAATCCCTGCACGACTGGCGGCCATTGCGGCACGCCGGTCAGCTCGTGGCCACTGTTTGGCGATGCACACCGCTTTTTAATCACCCTGTTGCGGGTGAAGACTAACTTCTTGAGATCAAACCAATGAAATCGACAGACGCTAAACCCACGGGAATCAAGGAGCTTCTGGAAAACTCTGTCTACGAAATCCTCAATCTCAGGGAGCAAGTCCAGCACCTGCAATCAAACCTGAACGAACCGATCGCCATCGTCGGCATCGGCTGCCGGTTCCCGGGCGGCGCGACAACACCGCAAACCTTCTGGCAACAACTGAAGAACGGCGAATGCGCCGTGCGCAATATCAGCAATGAGCGCTGGTCGGCGGACGATTATTTCCATCCGGACGCCAGCATGGCCGGGAAGATCTACAGCCAGCACGGTGGCCTGCTGGACAACATCGATCACTTCGACGCCCAACTGTTCAAACTGCCGGCCCATGAAGCCAATCTGATGGACCCACAGCAGCGCCAACTGCTGATGGTCTGCTGGGAAGCGCTGCGCGATGCGAACCAGAACCTCGCTGACTTGAAAGGCAGCAATACCGGGGTTTTCCTTGGTTTGAGCACTAACGACTATGCGCGGCTGACCATCGACCCGCTGGCCCCGAACCTGATCGACGCCTATGCGTGCCTGGGCAATGCCCAGAGCGTGGCGGCGGGCCGCGTGTCGTACCTGTTTGGTTTCCATGGGCCAACACTGGCCCTGGACACCTCATGTTCGTCCTCGCTGCTCTCCGTGCACCTGGCCTGCGACAGCTTGCGCAAAGGCGAATCGAGCATGGCGTTGGCGGGCGGGGTGAATGTCATTCTCGGGCCGGAAAACAGCATCGGCCTGTCGCGTATGCAAGCCTTGTCCCGCCAGGGCCTGTGCCGCACCTTTGATGCTGAAGCCGACGGCTATGTACGTGGTGAAGGTTGCGGTGTCGTCGTGCTGAAGACACTGACGCAGGCACGCCTGGATAACGATCATATCTACGCAGTGATCCGTGGCTCGGCGGTCAACCATGATGGCGCCAGCAATGGCCTGACGGCACCCAACGGACGCATGCAGCAGGCCGTGATCGAAGCGGCACTCAAAGAGGCCCGGGTGAGCCCCGAGCACATACACTATGTCGAGACCCATGGTACCGGAACGCCCCTCGGTGATCCGATTGAAGCCAATGCATTACTGCGCGCGTTGCGCCAAGACGCCCCTGGCCTGCCACTGCTCGTTGGCTCGGTGAAAACCAATATTGGCCACCTGGAATCGGCAGCCGGCATCGCGGCCTTGATCAAATTGACGCTCTCGCTCAAGCACAACCTGATCCCGCCGCACCTGAATTTTTCCACGCCCAACCCTCATATCAATTGGGCGACAAACAATCTAGTGGTGCCTACCCACAGCCACGCCTGGCCACAACAGGACAAACCCCAATACGCCGGCGTGAGTGCATTCGGTTTGAGCGGCACCAATGTTCACATGATCCTGTCTTCGACGGATGACGACGGCCCGTCAGACCCGCCCGAAACAAGCCCCGGCGTCCTCAGTTTTACCGCCTCCTCGGCGCAGGCCCTCGCGCTGACCGCCACTCGCTGGCAAACGTACCTGAGCGATACCGAGCATCCTTTTACCGACGTCTGTCTCGCCAGCAATCGCTACCGCCAATCGTCGAAAAACCGCCTGGCGGTGGTGGCGGACAACGCACAGGACGCCAGCCAATTGCTCGCGCGATTTGTCACCGGCGAGTGCCCGGAAGCGGTTTATCAGGGTATTCCACCAGACAAACCCAGCGCCCCAAGCCTGATGTTCTCCGGCCAAGGCGCGCAATACATCGGCATGGGCGAGCCGTTGTACGCCAGCCAGGTGGTGTTTCAAGAGGCCTTGGACCAGTGCGACGCGCTCTATCAGCGTGAAGTCGGCCATGGCATTAAAGACGTGCTGTGGGGAAGCCTCGCATCTGAGTTGGCCGAAACCCACTACACCCAACCGGCGATTTTCTGCCTTCAATATGCATTGACCCGCCTCTGGGCCAGCCTGGGCATCACCCCCGCAGCGGTGATCGGCCACAGCCTGGGCGAATATGCTGCGGCTTGCGCCGCTGGGGTATTTTCCCTGGAAGACGGACTCAAGCTGATTATTCAGCGCGGTCAGTTAATGACGGCCCTCACCGCCCCCGGCGCCATGCTGGCGGTGCACGCCGAGCGCTCAGCCATCGAGCAACTGCTGGCACCCTTCACCGATCATGTATCGATTGCCGCACAGAACAGCCGCAACGATCTGGTGATCTCCGGCCAAGCCTTTGCTGTCACCCAGATACAACGCATGCTCGATGAGCAAGGAGTTCGCAACACGCCACTAGCGGTTTCACGGGCGTTTCACAGCATGTTGATGCAACCAATGCTGCAAGCGTTTGCTCGAGTGGCCGAGCAGGTTCACTACAGCGTGCCAACGGTACCGTTCTATTCGACCGTACTGGGGCGGCGCGTCGAAAATGAGGTATGCGAGGCTCAATACTGGGTCCGTCAGATCGCCGCGCCAGTGGAGTTCCATGCGGCACTCCAGGCTATGCTGGCGGAACAACCGCACCTGCTGCTGGAAATCGGCCCGAGTGCCACGCTGACCGACCTTGCCCGGCGCGAACTGGCCACTGACGATACGCGCGCGCTGCTCGCCTCGCTGCATAAGGGCCATGACGACAACCGCATGCTGCGTAAAAACCTCGCGCAACTCTATGTCCACGGCGTGCTGCCCACCCTCCCTGCCCCCCTGGGCAACGTGCGCAAGCTGGCACTGCCGTTTGAAGCGCTGGACGAAAAACCCTATTGGTTTGAAGGCGGTGCAAAACCTGCGGTCAAACGCCGAGCAGCCTCGGTGCCGGCGGCACCCGCCGAGTTGCAACTGTGCGTCCACCGCCAATGGCACCCCACCGGGAACTTCCGTGAACATCGACAGCCCTTGAGCGGCCGTTGGCTGCTGGTGTGCGACGTCCCTGACTTGATCCAAGCGATGCAGCACCCCGTGTTCACCCACGTGCTCGCCAGCGAGCTCGCAACGCTTGACTGCCTTACGGGCACGCCATTCGATGCCGTACTGTATGTCAGCACCGCCACAAGAACCGATGCCGGGCCGGCCGCCGTCGAGCATGTCCAGGATTTCGTTACCCTCAGCACACGCCTGTGTGCCGCGCCGTACCTCGCGTCGAATGCCCGTTTCGTCGTCGCCCATTACAACCCGAACCCTGCGGCCCGGTTGATTCATAGCGCCAGCGTCGGGCTGATCAAGACCCTGGCGCAAGAGTTCACGCACCTGCGGTTCAGCCAGGTCGACGTGCAGCCCGGCCCATCATTGGCTGAAGACGCTTTGCGACTGCTGGACTGGCTGGCAGCCCCCGCCAGCGCCGCCGTGCCCTTTGAAATGCGCCTCGAAGCCGATTACGCCTACGAATGTCGCCTCGTGGACGTGGCCTCTGCACATACGGCGCCCCTTGATATCCGGGCCGACCGCAGCTACTTGATCACCGGCGGCCTGGGCGCCCTTGGCCTGGAGATTGCCCAAGGCCTGGCGTCACAAGGCGCCGGCCAGTTGCTGCTGGTTTCCCGACGCAGCGCGCTGGACGCCTCCCAACAGGCCATCGTCGGCCGCCTGCGCGAACAAGGCTGCGATGTCAGGCTCATGTCCGTGGACATCGCCGACAGAACCGCCCTGGCCGAACTGATTGCCGAGTGCGGCCAAACGCTGTTGCCGTTGGCCGGCGTCATTCACGCCGCTGGTGTACTCAATGACTGCCGGATTGACGGCCTGAGCCGGGATGCCGTGGCCGCGATACTGGCGCCCAAGCTCGCGCCCGCCTGGTACCTGCATGAACTCACCGCTCACCTGGCCCTGGATTGCTTCGCACTGTTTTCCTCAGTGTCCGCCGTGTTTGGCAACTACGCCCAAGGGCCTTATTGCGCCGGCAACAGCTTCCTGGATGAGCTGGCGGCCTTTCGCAACGCTCAAGGATGGGTCGCGACCAGCTATGCCTGGGGCCCATGGGCCGGTGCCGGCATGGCCAGCTCCGATACAACCACCGCCGCCGCTCTGGCGGCCCAGGGCTTGGGCCTGATTACCCCTGCCGACGGGTTGAAGGCGTTCTTCTCGCTGTTGTCCGGGCCACACCACAACCCGCTGGTGTTCACGCTGCGCCAGGACGCCTTGGCCGCGTTCCAGCACAGCCCCTCCAGCCCTGCACTGATGAGGCTCTACAGCCTGTCAACCACCAAGGCGCCGGCGCCTTCGATCGTGCCGGCGGCGCAACCTCCGTTGCGCACCTACGTTGACAGAATGCGCCCCCTGCCCCCAAACGCCGCGATCGAGCGTCTATTGCGCCAGAGCATCGCCGAAGTTTCCGGTAGCCAAGAAGGCGAGCATTACAACGTCGACGCGCCGTTGATCGAAATGGGCCTGGACTCCTTGATGGCGGTGCAACTGCGCAATCGGCTATCGACCCTGACCGGCGAAACATTGCCAGTGAGCTTGCTGTTCGATTATCCAAGCCTGGGACAACTCACCGGATACCTGCTGTCGTTGCTCAAGGAACGCAGCCCGCAAGCCGTAGAGGCCAGCACCGCCGCGGATGCCTGCGCACTTGCGCGACAGGACATCGCGATTATCGGTATGGGCTGTCGCTACCCAGGTGGCGTGACCGACCCGGCGTCGTTCTGGTCGATGCTGGTGGAAGGGATCGACGGGGTTGGCGAAGTCGGCAATACGCGCTGGAACAGCGCGGAGTACTTTGATGCAGACCCTGATGCCCCCGGCAAAATGTATAGCCGATGGGGTGGCCTGCTCGACGATGTCGCCGGTTTCGATAACAGCTTTTTCAATATCAGCAGCCAGGAAGCCATCAGCATGGATCCCCAGCAGCGGCTGTTGCTGGAAGTCGGCTGGGAAGCGTTGGAGCACGCAGGCGTACTGCCTTCGACGGTGGAAAAAGGCGGGATTTTTGTCGGCTGCGGCCCCAATGAGTACAGCCACATCCTCAATGCCCCAGGTGCTCCAGCAACCAGCGCGTACTTCGCCACGGGCAATTCAATCAGCGTGAATGCCGGCCGCCTGGCCTATTTTCTCGGCTGGGAGGGCCCCGCGATTGCCATCGATACGGCCTGTTCATCCAGTCTGGTCAGCGTTGCACTCGCTTGCCAGAGCCTGCGCAGTGGCGAGTGCACGGTAGCGCTGGCTGGCGGTGTGAACCTGACACTGTCCCCCCACACCAACGTGGCGCTGTCCAAGGCCCGCATGCTATCCCATGACGGTCGCTGCAAAACGTTCGATCAAGCCGCCGACGGCTATGTGCGCTCCGAGGGCTGCGGCCTGGTGTTGCTCAAGCCGCTGGACGACGCGCTGCGCGATGGTGACAACGTGCTGGGCGTGATCAAAGGCAGCAGTGTCAACCAGGACGGACGAAGCCAAGGGCTCACCGCCCCCAATGGCCCGGCACAGGAGCGTGTGATGCGCGCCGCCCTGGCCAACGCAGGCGTCGCTGCGCACGCCGTGCAATATCTGGAGGCCCATGGCACAGGGACGCCGCTGGGCGACCCGATCGAAATGCGCTCCATCGAAGCCGTCTATGGGCAGCGGGCAGACCTCACCCCCCTGTATGTCGGTTCGGTCAAGACCAACATCGGTCACACCGAAGCCGCCGCAGGCGTGGCCAGCCTGATCAAGCTGGCGTTGATGCTGCAACACAGCACCATCGCGCGCAACTTGCACATGAACCAGCTCAACCAGCATTTCAGCGCAAATATCCTGGGCGATGCCCCCAGCGTCGTGGTCGCCGACCAACTGCGCCCATGGCCGGGCCAGCTGCCAGCAATTGGCGCGGTCAGCTCGTTCGGCTTCAGCGGAACCAACGCCCACCTGGTGCTTGCCCAAGGGTTCACTGCGCCCGTCGAGCTGTCAGCCGAACAGGACGAGCGGCCCTACTTGCTACCGCTTTCCGCGCGTACCCCGAACGCATTGGCCGCGCTCAAAGCCAAATACGTCCAGTGGCTGCAAAACAGCGAAGTGGACCTTGCCAGCCTGTGCTACGCCGCCAGCACCACACGCTCGCACTTCGAGATCCGCCAGGCGTACGTCGCGACGACGTCCCAGCAATTGTGCGAGCAACTGCAGGCCCCGTCACCGCAGGTGCCCCTAACCGACCTGCGCGGCACAACGGATACCGCGTTTCTGTTCACGGGCCAAGGCAGCCAGTATCTAGGCATGGGCCGCACGCTTTACGCCCAGGAACCGACATTCAAACAGGCGCTGGATGAATGCGCAGCACTCATGCAGCCGTTACTGCACGGCTCGATTCTGGACGTGATGTGGGCAGACGATGCGCGTCAGTTGAATGACACCTACTACACTCAGCCGGCACTGTTCGCCCTGCAATATGCCTTGGGCAAACAATGGATGGCATGGGGCGTCATGCCTGCCTACGTGCTAGGGCATAGCGTGGGTGAATATGCGGCAGCCTGCCTGGGCGGCGTGATGTCCCTTGAGGATGGCGCTCGCCTGATCTGTGCCAGGGCCAGGCTGATGGTCGAGCACTGCGAGAAGGGTTCGATGCTGGTAGTGCATGCCGACCACGCGACCACCCTGGGCCTGCTCGATGCCCTCGGTAACGTCACCGACACCCTGGCAATCGGTGCCCATAACGGCCCAGCGAACACGGTGGTCTCGGGGTGCTCGAAGACCATGCAGCGCCTGATCGCGCTGTGTGCCGAACGTGACATAGATGCCCAATCGCTGCGCGTCTCCCACGGTTTTCATTCACCGCTGATGGCGCCCATGCTGGAGGCGTTCCGCGCCGTGGCAGAGGGTATTGCGTTCCAGCCATCGTCCATCACCTTTGTGTCCACCGTCACAGGGACCGTGCTGAAGGACGAATATGCCTGCGCTGATTACTGGGTCCGCCACGTCCAGGCCCCCGTGCTGCTCGACGCGGCGCTCAACACCCTGCAAGCCCTGCAGCCACTGGCCGGGCTGGAAATCGGACCGTCCACCCAGTTTATCGGGATGGCCAGGCGCTGCCTCAACGACTCCAGCATCTACTGGTTGTCGTCCTTCAAGGCAAAAACCTGTGATCGCCAACAGATGCTGGACGCTCTCGCGCAGCTGTATATCCGCCAGCTCACACCCACCTGGCCGCAACTGTTTGCCCAGCAACGCACTTGGCCGCGCCTCACCCTGCCGACCTATGCCTTTGAGCACCGGCCGTTCTGGCCCAAGCACGACGGCCAGCAGCTTTATCCATCGCGCCAGCCCAACAGCCGAGCGCAACGTCCCGACCTGCCCAAACTGGGGCAAAAAACCACCAGTGCCACTGGCGACGTGATTTATCAATTGGGTTTTGGCGGTGAGACGCCCTTCCCGATCAATGACCACCAGCTCTACGGCACCACAGTCATTGCCGGCGCCACGCATTTGGCAATGTCCGCGCTGATTGCCGAGGACCTCAGGATTCCTCTCGGATACGAACTCAGCGATGTCACCTTTCCCGGTGCCATGGTGTTCGCGCCAGATGAAGTCAAAAGCTTCCAGTACATCGTTTCGCGCCAAGAAGGCGTCGTCGATATCGCCGGCTATAGCCGTACCGAAGACACTGAAGGTGCCTGGCAACATAACTTCGCCTGCACCCTGGCTGCGGCAACCCCGACGAAGGCAGTGGCCGTTGACCCGCAGTCCCTTGTGCAAGGCCTGGATCAGCAACTGGATGGGCCGGCGTTCTACCGCGAAATGGCGGCGGCCGGTTACGAGCTCAATGGCTGTTTCCGCTGGGTGGAACAGATCTGGCGACGCCCGGGTGAAGCCTTGTCGCGCCTACGTAAACCGGGCAGCCTGGAGCAAGGCTACGTCGTTGCGCCGGGGTTGATGGACGCGTTCTTCCAAACCACCGCGGCAGCCTCCTATGAGGCGCAGTTCAGCCTGGCGGGACGCGATACCCTATACATCCCTTTCGCAATCGACACGCTTGAGGTGCTCCAGCAGGTCAAGGGCCCGCTCTGGTGCCACGTGGTATGCCTGTCTCCTGCACCACTGAACGCCGACGATACCGCCCTTGAGGCCTACAGCCATCGGGTCAGCGTATACGACCAGCAAGGCCGGCCGGTGGTGGTCGTGGAAGCGCTGCGCAGCAAGCGGGCGCCCAAGTCGGTGCTGATCGACTCGCTCAACCAGCAACGCTCATTGGCCTATCAGCTCGACTGGGTGCCGGCTGTCGCACCTGTCGAATCAGCACGCCCGGTATCGACGGCGGCCAACCCGCTGTGGGTGATCCTCGCGGACAACCAGGGCCACGCCCCGGACCTGCAACAGCGCTTGCAGCACCTCGGCAAACGGGTGCTGTGCCTGAGCGCCGACATCGACGGTGAGCTTGATGACCACGCACGTTTTGAACCCGCGGCGTTGCCCGGGAGCCTGGCAGGTGTGATTGATCCGTGGGCCCAAGGGCAACTGATCGAGCACGTCATCGATTTGCAAGGCTTGAGCCATCCGGCAACCAGCCAGGAGAACCTGGCAGAGCAACAACGTGCCCTGCTGCTGCCCATCCTGGCGCTCCAGCAATATTGCCTGGGCACGGGAGCGGAGCCTGACTGGACCTTTGCCGTCAGCAGCACACCTTTGATCACGGACCAGCCGCCCTTGTCTGCCATGTTGCGAGGCCTGAGCAGCGTCATGGGTGAAGAACACCCTCAGGCGCGCAGCCGGCATATCGACCTGAGCACGAGTGCCCCTGCGAAGCGCATCGACCACCTGTTGGCCGAACTGGCTGTGGCGGATGACGAGCGCACTGTTCGCTACATCGACGGTGTCCGTCAGGTCGCGCGGCTGGCACACATGCCCCTCGACGCCGACGCGACGCAATCCGCCACGTTCAGAGCCGACCGCACTTACTTGATCACCGGTGGGCTGGGTGCCATCGGGCTGAGCCTGGCCGACCTGATCATCGAGCGCGGTGGCCGCCACCTGGTGCTGGTGGCGCGTAGCGTCAACCCCCAAGCGCTGACCCCGTACCTAGAGCGTTGGCAGGCACTGGATGTTTCGGTCGTGATCAAGCCCTGCGATATCGGCGAACGCGGCCAGATCACGCAATTGCTGGACGAGATCGACCGTACCTTACCCGCCCTCGACGGCGTGTTTCATTGCGCCGGGGTCTTGCGCGACGGTTTGCTGGGCGCCCAGTCCTGGGAGGATTTCCACGCACCGCTGCCCGCCAAGGTCGACGGCGCCTGGTGGTTGCACCTGGCAACACGGGAACGTGAGTTGAGCTGGTTTGTGCTGTTTTCTTCCGCCGCGACGGTGTTTGGCTCACCGGGCCAGGGCAACTATGCCGCGGCCAACGCATTCCTCGATCAGTTGGCACTCAACCGGCGTACCCAGGGCCTCGCCGGGCTCAGCGTCAACTGGGGGCCGTGGGATGGGCAAGGCATGGCGCACAGCGTCGCACGCCTGGCCAACTTCCAACGTGCCCCAGGTATCGGCCTGCTGCCGCCTCGCCGTGCCCTGGAGATGTTGTTAAGCCTGGCCGGCACCACGCAGGCCAACCCGACCGTTATCGATATCGACTGGAGCCAAGTCCACGTATCGATCAGCGAAGGTGCACAGCGCTCCACCCTGGCCAACCTCATCAGAAAGCCCGTCGGTGAACGCGAGTACCTGGCGGAGCTGGGCGTGCTGCGCAGCGACTGCGACGACCTCACGCCCTCCGAGCGCCAAACCTATATCGAGCAATTCGTGCTGCGGGTGGCCCGGGACATCATGGCGCTCAATGAGCGCCAACTGTTGGACGTCAACGAACCCTTGCAATCGGAAGGCCTGGACTCGCTGATGGCGCTTGAATTGCGTAACAAACTGGCGGGCATCGTGGGAAGAAAATTGCCTGCCACGCTGCTGTTCGACTATCCGACCGTTCGCAGCATGAGCACCTTCATTATTGAACAGTTGTACCCCGTCACCGAGGACGCGCGCGCCCTCACCCCACCACCACCCTCCGCCGGCCCCGTGCACGAAGTACACGACAACTTCAACCACCTGACCGACGAAGAACTCATCGCCCTCCTGGCAGATGAAGCACTTTGAGCCGACACGCACGCGAAAAAGGAATGCCAGCATGACGCAACACAACGATAGCCGCGCGCTCATGGAGAACGCGCTGAAGAAAATCAACCGGCTCAATGGTGACATCAAGGCACTGGACGAGCGTGCGCACGAACCCATCGCCATTGTCGGTATTGGCTGTCGCTATCCGGGCGCCGATGAAGGCGTCGAGCAGTTCTGGCGTAATCTGTGCGACGGAGTGGACAGCGTGTCGCCGCTCACCGATCAGCGCTGGAACCAGCAGCGCTTCTTCGATCCGCAGGCGCCGCGTCCGGGTAAAACCTACTCGCCCAACGCCGGGCTGCTCGCCGATGTGCTGCGTTTCGACGCCCAGCTCTTCGGCATCACGCCCCGTGAAGCCGAGTGCATGGACCCGCAACAACGCACCCTGCTCGAAGTCACCTGGCAGGCCCTCGAAGATGCCGGCATGCCGCCCGACAGCGTGCGCGGCGCGAATGCCGGGGTGTTTACCGGCATCATGAACAAAGACCACTCCGATTTGCTGGTGCGGCATCTGAGCCTCGATGAAATCGCGGCGCATATGAATGCCGGCAATCATGAAAGCGTGCACTCCGGCCGCGTGTCCTACACATTCGACTTCAAGGGCCCGTGCCTCACCCTCAATACCGCCTGCTCGTCTTCGCTGGTCACGGTTCACCTGGCTTGCCAGAGCCTGCGCCTGGACGAGTGCGATTTCGCCCTGGCCGGTGGCTGCAATGTGATCCTCGCGCCGACCACCTCGGTGGCCCAGTCGCAGGCCATGATGCATTCGCCGCAAGGCCTGTGTAAGGCATTCGATGCATCGGCCAATGGATATGTGCGCGCCGAAGGCTGTGGGGTGGTGGTACTCAAGCGCCTGTCTCGGGCCGTTGCGGACGGCGATCATATCTATGCCCTGATTCGTGGTTCGGCGGTCAATCAGGATGGCCTGAGCCAGGGCATCATGGCCCCGAACGGCCCATCCCAGGTGCGGGTCATTCGCAGCGCCTTGGCGAATGCCCGGGTCAACCCCAAGGATGTCGGTTATGTCGAGGCTCACGGCACCGGTACCAAGCTCGGCGACCCCATCGAACTGCAATCCCTGGGCGCCGTCTATGGCCGTGCAGCGGGGCGTGACACAGCGCTGCGCGTCGGCTCCCTCAAGACCAATATCGGCCACAGCGAATCAGCGGCCGGTGTCGCGGGCATCATCAAGGTTGCCAAAGCCCTGCAGCAAGGCGAAATTCCGCCGCAGTTGCACTTCAATTGCGTGAACCCGTTTGTCGATCTCGATGACGAAAACATCGCCATCTGCACCGACCGCCAGGCGTGGCCGTCCGGCACCAGCGCCTCTCGCCTGGCCGCGGTCAGCTCATTCGGCTTCAGTGGCACTAATGCGCACATCATCATGGAGTCTTACAGCCCGGTGCCGAGCACACCGTCCAGCGTTGAGCAGCGGCCTCATCTGTTGTTCATCAGCGCTCGGGAAAAGCTCGCGCTCGACACGTATGCGTCGCAACTACTTGCATTCCTGGAAAGCAGCGATGAGCAGGCGCTGGCCGATATCTGCTACTCGCAAAATGGCGGACGACGTCAGTTCGAACAGCGAATTGCCGTGAGCGGGAACAACCGCGCTGAGCTGATCCACACGTTGCAACACGCTCTGGATCGCCCCCCCCAAGCCACGCAACCGATAGAAGGGGCAGGCCAGGTCGGCTGGGTCATGGGCGTCCTCACCGCTTCGGACCGGGAGCGCTATCGCGCCGTGGGCCAGAGCAGCCTGGCGTTTCAATGCGCCTACACCGAGTGCATGGAGATCGCCGGACGAACCCTGGCGATCGACCTCGATGCCCCGGTGCTGAACCCGCAGGCACAGCGCTTGGCCGACGCGGCGCTGTTTTATGGTCACGCCATCATGTGGCGCTCGTTCGGCGTGCAGCCACGCTGGATCGTCGCCCACAGCACCATGCAGGGAATGGCCGCAGTGATTGCTGGCAACCTGTCCTTGGACAAGGGTCTGCAACGCATTGCCGCCGCATCCGAACAGGTCGACGCCTGTGCCTATGTATATCGCCCCGGCCACGACGGCGCACTGCCCTACGCCGCAAGTGGGTTGCTGGAACAGGCGCTCGAACGCGAGCCCGTACAGACCGTGATTGCCCTGGGAACACTCGACCACCCACTGTGGGACCAACCGGCTGCCGCACACGTTGCACAGCCTGTCTGGGCCACCATCGCGGCCACGCTCGCTGGCTTGTACGAAGCCGGCGCACCGATCGTTCCGGCGGCCTGGGACACCCATGCTCAACGGCGCAAGCTGCCATTGCCCACCTATGCTTTCCAGGGCAGCCGTTATTGGCTCAAGCAACTGGATGCCTTGAACGACCACACGCAGGCATGCAGCACCGCACCGCCCGCCCCCGAAGCGCTGGCAGCACCGGCCGGCATGACCACCCGCGACTACGTGAAGTACCTGATTCGGCACCTGGCCAAGATGGAAGACAAACCCTTGGATGAGGAAAGCCTACTGATTGACGACATCGGTTTCGACTCACTGATGCTGGCAGAGCTGCGCACGCGCATCGAACGGACGTACCCCAACGCCGGCAAGGTGTCCCTGGAACTCTTGCACACCCAGAAACTCGGGTTGCTGCTGGACTTCGTTGAACAAAACGCCGGCACGGACACACTGCAGCCGGACATGCCTCAGACCAACCACGCGCTGGACTTCGCGATCGGCTGGCTGACGCAATGGAACAGTTCGGGGCGCCACGGCGAGACCCGGCGCATGGACAAGCGCCATGTGCATAAATCCAGCGAAAGCAACGTACTGCTCGGCGACATGGCAGCCATTGGCGATACAGGCTGGTACGCCGCCGAGCTGTTCCATGACGCGAACCACCCGTTCTTCTACGAGCACGCCCAGGATCACATCCCCGGCCTGTACCTGATTGAGGCCGCACGCCAATTCGGCATCGCCTGCACACATGTGTTCCAGGGTGTACCCCGCGAGTTTCCGTTCGTGCTGGATGACATGCGCATTCGCTTCGACAGCTTTGCCGAGCATGACGCACCGGTTTACCTGCTGGCGCAGTACACCGACCTGATGTTCAAGAACGGGCACTTGCACCGCAGCCACAGCCACTGCCACATCGTTCAGAACGGCGTGGTACTGGGCACGATTGAAGGCCGCGGGCTGATTTTGCCGCCCGCCGACTACCAGGCCGCTCGCGCACTGGAAACTACCCATTAACGCATTCCCCAGAGGGATCATTTGTGCTTGATCAAACGCAAGGTAAACCCGTCGTCGCCGTCTTCGATTTTGACCGCACGCTCACCGACCGCCACACATTCTGGCGTTTTCTGCGCCGGCTGATAGGCGGTCCACGCTTCACGCTGATCGCCATCAGCCTCATCCCTACGGCCGTGCTCCTCGCACTCAGGATCATCCCCTTGATGGCCGCCCGTGAAGTGATGATTCGCCGCTGCATGACCGGCGTCAGCGCCGAGCGCTACCGCGCCCTGGGTGTGCTGTTCGCACAGCAGGACATTCCGGGTTGGCTGAACCCCGAGGCGCTCGCTCGCCTGAAGTGGCACCAGGCCCAAGGGCACCGCTGCCTGCTGGTCAGCAACTCGGCGGATGTGTACCTGGAACCCTGGGGTAAAGCGGCCGGCTTCGACGCCACCAGCGGTTCGCGCTTCAAGGAACATGAAGGTCGGCTGACCGGAGAGCTGGATGGCCCGCACTGCCAGGCCGAGGAAAAAGTCATCCGCGTGCAGCAGATTCTCGGAACCCCCCAGGACTATGTGATTCATGCCTATGGCGACAGTGAGGGTGATCGCAATCTTCTGGAGATGGCCCAGTACCCCTATTACCGTTCGTTCGCACAGCCAGCTCAGTGACCAGGGAGGCCCGAAATGAGCCACACAGCCAATACTGCTACACCCGTACTGATCGTCGGCGCAGGCCCGGTAGGGTTACTGATGGGCTTGCAATTGCAGCGCTATGGCATCGCGCATCGACTGATCGACAAACGCCGGCAACGTCAGTCGTTCTCCAAAGCCTTCGCCATTCATTCGCGGTCCATGGAGGTGCTGGAAGACCTGGGCTTGCTGGAGCCGTTGCTGGCGCGTGCCGTTCGGGTCGAGCAGATGAATATCTACAGCAACCGCAAACGCTTGATTACCTATAATCTCGATCAGCTCGAGGTGCCCTACCCGTTCACGGCCAGCATTCCCCAGAACAGCGTCGAGGACATCCTCGAACAGCGTTACCTGGCCTTGGGTGGCCATGTAGAGCGCGGCCTGGAGCTTTACAACCTGGTGCAACATGAGCAGGCCGCGCACGCCACGCTGGTGGATCAGCACGGCCAGCAACAGGAGGTGGAGTGCAGTTGGCTGGTGGGCTGCGACGGCGGCGCGAGCCACGTCAGAAAGCTTGCGGGCATTGCCTTTGACGGCGGCGCTTATCCACGGCCGTACATCATTGCCGACGGCACGCTGTCGTGGGCCGGGGACAACCGCAGCGGGCATGTCTTCACTTCAGGCGATGGCTACATGATGCTGTTCCCTCTGCCCGACGGCAGGCACCGGGTGGTGATCGATTGTGAGGATGTCACCCTGACGACGGAAGACCTCAGCATCAAGCAGGTCAATGCCCGGTTGCATGAGCGCGGCTTCAACGACATCAGCCTGGCTGATCCGGTATGGCTGTCGGTGACGACGTTTCAACATCGCCTCGCGGCGCAGTATCGCCTCGGCCGCGTATTTCTCGCTGGCGATGCCTGCCATGTGCATAGTCCGATTGGCGGGCAAGGGCTCAACACCGGGCTGCAGGACGCCTACAACTTGTCGTGGAAGATCGCCCATGTGCTCACGGCGCGTGCGCGCCCGGCCTTGCTGGACAGTTATCAAGTCGAGCGCCGCCCCGTCGCGCAGACCGTGTTGAAAAATACCAACCAGCAAATGCGCATGCTCAATCTGAAGAATTCGCTGCTGCGTTGGCTGCGCGACACTGTCGTCCCGCGCCTAGCGACGACCCGTCGCTTTCAGGCGCGGATCATGAAACAGGCCACCGGCTTCCAGATCGACTACGCAACCGCCACCAAGGCACGGCACAGCAACGGCCTTGGCACCGGCCAGCGCATGCCTGACGGCGTAATCACCGATGCCGCCGCCGGCAGCCGGCGCGTATTCGACCTGCTCAAGGGCACTCATTTCTGCGCGCTGGTGTTCGAACCGCGCTCAGCCGCCAGTGCCTCACAACTGGAACAACTGAGCCGGGCCTTGTACGCCGAGATGCGTCATACGGATTTCCTGCGGACGTTCTTGCTGGGCGGTCCCACCATGGCAGCCCTGACGCCATCCCATGGTTTTACCGCGACGTATGCCATCGACGATGCGTTGCGCGAACAACTGGGCGTCGAGGATGGCGGGCTGTTCCTGGTTCGACCCGATGGCTACCTGGCGCTGCGTTGCGAGCTCTCGCAGGTTGAACAGTTGAAGGAGTACTTCCAGGAGTTCTATCCCTCGCCTGCCCATGCCGAACAGCGTGATGACCTTCGCGCCGCGCAACCGATCATCGGTTGATTGGCCCCTCTCATGCCCACACTTACGACTCAAACAAGGAACCGTGCTGTGACGTCCCTTTCCCTGCGCTACGCCAACTTCATATTGAGGCACAAGAAGGCCACCCTCGGGCTTCTGGTCCTGACCACCCTGTTTTTCTGCGTGCAGTTGCTGTCCCTGCAAGTCAACCCCTCCCTGTTCTTGCTTGGCAAAGACTTCAAGGGCCGGGTCTTGACGGCCGAGGCGCGCAACCACTTCAGCGGTTCGGGTGAACAGATCCTGGTAGGTGTGGTGACCCAGCAGCCGTCTATTTTCAATCCGGCCTCGCTGGCAACGATCAAGACGCTGACCCAGCAATTCTCCAAGTTGACACTCATCGACGAGAACGACAGCGAACAACTCCAAGCTGCATCCGTGGATGCACAAAGCAAAGGCCTGGTGGATCACATTCTGCAGGGAGGCTTGAATGCACAGGACAAAGCCAGCCTGAAAGAGCTGTCGGCGTATCTGGCGACACGCCAGGATTGCCCGCAAGGCACCAAGGACTACGTGACGGACCTTATCGTGCGGGTCGCACCCGTGATTAAGGTGCGCAGCCTCGCCGATGTCGAGAATATCGAGTTGGACGGCGACGCCCTGGATGTTCACGACCTGATGGTCGAGGTGCCTTCAGACCCGCAGGCACTGAACAAACTGTCGGAAGAAGTCTTCGGCAACACGATGTTCAGTAACTCGCTGATCTCGCCCAAGGGCAAAGCCTCCATGATTCAAGTCGAACTGGCGGTGGATGAAGAGGACTCGCGCAATTTGCAGCGCGCGTATGTGGAGATCCTCAGGCAGGTCAATGAAATCCCCTCCAAAGACTCCTTCCATATCGGCGGCACCGCCACGTACTACGCGGCGATCACCGATATCGTCGAGAAAGACAACAACAAGTTTCTGCCCTTTGTCGTGGTGGTCATTTCGCTATTGCTGTATATCAGTTTCCGTCGCTGGCAAGGCGTCTGGATTCCGTTGCTGATTTCTATCCTGTCGCTGATCTGGACCATGGGCCTGGTGAGTTTGGCCGGCTACAAGCTCAACATCATCACCAACATGATTCCGGTGTTTATCATCTCGATTGCGGTGGCGGACTCTATCCACTTCATCACCGCCTACTACGAGCGTGTGGTCGAGAGCGATTCGGAAACCGCCATTCGCGGCACGATGGACTACCTGTTGATTCCCATGGGCATCTGGTCGTTCACGACGTTTGTCGGCTTTATCGCCATGGCATTTACCAACCTGACGTTCATCCAGGAGTTCGGCATTTTCGTTGCCATCGGTGTGGCGTTTGCGTTTGTCATCACCATCACCCTGCTGCCGGCGATGCTGACGTATTTGAAGTTACCCGAACAACAGGTCCGTCAAAGCAACGACAACGGTTTCATGCTGCTGGTGGATCGCTTCAGTAACCTGTCCAACCGCCTGTCTCGCAAAAGCCCCTGGCCTTTGTTGAGCCTGAGCTTGGTAATGCTGGTGGGCGCGACCTACATGAGCTTGCAGGTGCGGGTTGATAACGAAAATATTTCGTCGTTTTCCAAGTCGACGTCGGTGCGCCAGGACAACGACGTCCTCAACCAACACTTTGGCGGTACGGTGCCGGTGTCGATCTGGCTGAAATCCGACACCCCGGACATGGTCAAGCGTCCTGACTTTATCCAAGCCCTGCGCTTGATCGAACAACGGCTCAAGAGCCACACCCAAATCGGCTACACGATTTCACCCGTCGACTACTTGAACCGGATCAACGAGGTGATGGCCGACGAAGCCGTCGCGCAACTGTCTCCCAGCGCATCAGAGGAGCTGATTTCCCAATACTTCCTGCTCTACGAGTTCGGTAACGGCAGCGAGATCAAGGACGTTGTGGACTACACCTACAGTAGCGCCCGCATCATCGGCATGGCCTATACCGACCGAGGTACGACCTGGGAAGCAATCATTGCCGATGTGCGTGACTACGCCACTACCGTGCTGCCCAAAGGCGTTACCCTGGAAGTGTTCGGCACCGGGGAACTTCAAGCAAGCAACATCCCCGAGATCGTCAAGAGCCAGGTCTACAGCTTTGTGTTCTCGTTCGTCCTGATTGCCTCGATGATGATTGCGATTTTCCGTTCGCTGAAATTCGGCATGGTCAGCATAGTCCCGATGATCTTTACGCTCACCTTCATTGGCGCACTGATGCATACCTTCGATATTCCGATGGATATCGGCACCGCGATGATTTGCGGCATCTGTTTCGGCGTAGGCGTTGATTACACGATCCACTTCCTCACGGTCTACCTGAGCAATTCGAAAGAACCGGGAAGCGACCATGAAGAGGTTCTGAGCAAGACCGTCAACGAAGTGGCGCGCCCGATCATGATCAACTCACTGTCGCTGGCGTGCGGCTTCGCCATTCTGTGTCTATCGAACTATGCGGCCATCGTCAACTTGGGCCTGCTGACGGCCGTGTCCATGGTGGCCTGTGCCGTCTTCACGCTGATTCTGATCCCAGCCACCTTGAGGGTAGTGGTCACGTTCGTGCCCGTCGCACACGCGACAGGAACACTTGAGCCCACTCCCCAGTAACCCACGGGCGATGCTCATGGTATCAGCGGCTATCAGGACCTATTGATGAAGCAAACATTTGTATCTTTTACCGAGCGACCCTCATCGGGCCCGGTGTTGCTGTGCTTCGGCCCGGCCGGGTGCGGCGCAAGCTTCTACCGGCGCTGGGCGAAACAGCTCGACGCGACCATTAAGGTACTGGCCATTCAACTGCCGGGGCGTGAGAGTCGCCACAAAGAGCAGCGCCCGACGACATTTACGGCGGTGGTAGAACACTTGGCCGACACCATCCACCAGCATTTGCCTGGGGACTATTCCATCTTCGGCCATAGCCTCGGCGGCGCACTCGGGTTTGCAGTCAGCCAGGCGCTGGAGGAGCGCCACGGCCGCCCTGCGCAGACGGTGATCATCTCGGCACGCACGGTACCGGATGAGACCCGCCTGACCGATATAGACCCGGAATCGTCCGACCCGCAGTTGACCGAATTCCTGATGTCCCTGGGCTGTCTGCCGCCTCAACTGGCGGCTGACGCGGAAGCCATGGCGGTGTACCTGCCGATCATTCGCGATGACTTACGTTTGAACGCCGATGCGCAGCGTCATGGATTTGGCCAGGTCAGCTCACGGTTGGTGGCTCTCTCGGGCGAGTCGGACCTGTTGGCAACACCTGCTCAAATGCAGCGCTGGTCTGAACACACCTCGCGGGATTTCACCTTGCATACCTGCCAGGGCGGACACTTTTTCATCCTCGAACAACAACCCGACATCGTCGACTTGTTGAGCCGGATCGTCACTGGTCACGACCACCTCCCTGCGGCTCGCGCACTCACCGGACACGCCCATTGAACAGCATGAAACGAACCGCCTGGATCGCAGGCGCCAACGGCCAAGTGGGCAGTGAATGCGTCGCCTTGCTGTGCAATGACGTGCGATATGAGCGGGTGCTGGGATTGGTACGACGCCCGACGACTTTTGTCCACCCGAGCTACCAGGAAAAAGTCATCGACTTTGACAACTTGCCGGCTACTGTCGAGTGGGGGCCGTGCGACGATCTCTACATAGCCCTGGGGCAATCAAGCCAGGACAAGGCGTTGTTCTTCAAAGTCGACTGCCAATACCCCGTCGAACTGGCGCTTCATGCCCAACGTCATGGCGCCAAGCACGTGAGTTATGTCTCGACCCTGGGAGCGAACTTGCACGCGCAAAACGACTATTTCCAAGTCAAGGCTCAGGCAGAAACCCAACTCAGTCAACTGGGGTTTGAAATCTGCTGCTTCGTGCGCCCGTCAATGACGTACGGAAACAAGGATAGCCGCCGTCCGCTTCAACGCCTGAGTCGCTATATCGACCACGGTTTGGGTTGGGCCTTTCTCGGCCCGTTGAAAAAATACCGTCCCGTGTCGGCCGTCTCAGTGGCCGCCAGCCTGATAGAAGCCTTGAACAGCCAGGTACTCGGTAACCGACTCATAGAGTCCAATGAAATAAACCGCTGCGTCGCCTGAATAGTGCGCAGCCCCACTTTTGCCAAATGGAATGGTACTTCGATGAAAAAACTCAGCCTTATCGCATTGATCATGAGCGCAGCAGCCTCCTCTGCCTTTGCCCAGACCTATACCGCCGAGCAGATCATGCTGCTCAACGAAGACTCCCGAAAAAGCCTGACAGAGACCAGCGACGTCTTCATTAAAATGACCGATGCCCAAGGCAATACGCGCGAACGGACGTTGAAATTGAGGATTGACGACGGTGACAAAGCCGCGCGCAAATCCTACTTGGAGTTTGTAGAACCCAAGGATGTCAAAGGCACACGTGTGCTGGCCCTGGAGAAATCCAATGCCGACGAAGACCCGGACCGCTGGATCTACCTGCCGGCCTTACGCAAGGTCCGGCGCATTGCCGGGGCAGACCAGACTCAAAGCTTCGTGGGCACCGACTTCACCTATGAGGACATGTCGATCACCGATGGCGTGGTAGGTGTCAAACATCACACCTATAAGTTGCTAAAAGAAGAAACGATCAAGGACAACAGCGGCGTCGAGCGCAAATGCTGGGTCGTCGAGGCGATTCCCACCACCAAGAAGCAGATTGAGCAAGGCTTGTACGGCAAGCGAATCATTTGGGTCGAACAGCAGTACTACACCGCGATCCAGGAACATTATTACAATAAGGCGGGTGAGTTCTTCAAAGTCCGCACCAGCTCGGACATCCGCCAGTTCCCTGCTGCAGGCGGCGCACTCGAGTGGCGGCCTAACCTCTTCTCGATGAAAAATCTCGAAACCGGGCACAGCACCCAGGTTCGCTTCGAACAGGTCCTGGATCAGCCGATTGACGCGAAGATATTCACCCGGCGCTTCATGGAAATCGGCCTGTAACCCTAGGGCTTGCACCAGGTTCGGAACGCACAGCGCCGTGTCGACCTTGAAACAGGTTTGCGGCGGTTTTAATCCCAAAACGCCGGATGCACCGCATCGGGCGTTTTGTATTTCTGGGACAAGTGCGGCCACTCCCCGTTGTAGATCAGCTAAGAAACCGACCGCTGGCAGGCATTGATCGGTGAGATCCGCCCCCTCCAGGGCTGGGCGCGCTCCAACTGTGCATCGAGTGCCAACAGGGTACTTTCCTCGTCAAAAACGAACGGCAAAGTGCGCCCCCATCGACAAGCCCGCAGCACGCCAGTGAATCAAACCCGAACAGCGCAACGCGTCATGGAAAATTCTGCGAGTCACTACCCGCCCGCTCCCAGAAATCTTCCGCAGACTGACTGAGGATTGCCTTCGGGCGGGTCAGATGAATTTCCAGCGGTATATCCCAGCTTTCGTCGAGCGCTCTGACCAAGCGCCCATCCTGGATTTCCTGCTCGGTAAGACTTTTAGGCAACCACGCCACGCCTTTGCTTTCCAGAGCCATGGACATGAGTACGGCTGCGAGATGGCTGCTGAAGAGTGGTTTGAGGTGAAGGTAATCTTCCTTGCCACGCAGTCTGTGGGCGACGATACGCCCCAGTCCAGACTCATGGGTGTAAGCGAGATAAGGCAATGCCGCGGGCGAGGTGCCAAAGTCAGTGGAAGCGCTCGCAAGCGGAACGAGGACGTCCTCCCCTACCTTCTTGCTGGTGAACTGATCAGGCGCCAGCAAAGGCGGAACGTCGGGATGGCGGTGACAGAGCAGAAACTGAACCTGACCATGTATCAGCATCTGCTCACAGACTGCCATGCTGTCCGAGTGCAGCTTCACGGCCTCGATGGGGGCACCGTTTTCCGAGCTTCGAAGCCACTTGGGGAAAAACGTAAACGACAGCGAATGAGTCGCCGCGAATTGCAACGATTTGGCGGCGACGCCAGCGACCTCTTGAGCCTCGTTACGCATTCTGTACAAGTGCCGGGCTGCTTCCTGAGCACTGGGCAAAATTTGCCTTCCTGCCTCGGTAAGGGTGGCTCCTTGTGGTGTGCGCACAAACAACTCGACGCCCATCCAATTCTCCAATGAACGCACTCTTCGACTGAAAGCTGGCTGAGTCACATGACGTGCCTCAGCGGCACGGACAAAGCTGCCGTACTCCGCAAGCGCTGAAAGATCTTCGAGCCAAACGAGTTCCAAGGGCCATGCCTCCTGTGCATAGGGTGAGGCATTAATAGCATTGGGCGGGAGACATCGCAAAGCCTAACGTGGGGCCACAAACAACAAGAGGACCCCGTCATGCGTATCGTAGACATTCGTGAAAAAACCGTTTCCATTGCCTCCCCCATTGCCAATGCCTATATCGACTTTTCCAAGATGACCTGCTCGGTCGTCGCTGTCATCACAGATGTAATGCGCGATGGCAAACCAGTCGTCGGCTACGGTTTCAACTCCAATGGGCGCTATGGCCAGGGCGCTCTGATGCGGGATCGTTTCCTGGCGCGTATCGCGGAAGCGGATCCTGACACGCTCGTCGACCCTGAACACAACAACCTGGATCCGTTCGCCATCTGGAAAACCCTGATGACCAACGAAAAGCCAGGCGGCCACGGCGAGCGCTCGGTCGCCGTTGGCACCATCGACATGGCGGTGTGGGACGCCGTCGCCAAGATTGAGGGCAAACCGCTGTATCGCCTGCTGGCTGACCGCTACCGTAACGGCGTGGCAGATGACAAGGTCTGGGTCTACGCGGCGGGCGGGTATTACTACCCAGGTAAAGACCAGACCAAGCTCAAAGCAGAAATGCAGAGCTATCTGGATCGTGGCTACGACGTCGTCAAGATGAAGATTGGGGCAGTACCGCTGGATGAAGATATCCGTCGCATCGAAGCGGTGCTTGAGGTGGTGGGTGACGGTCGTCGACTGGCGGTCGATGCCAACGGCCGTTTCGATCTACAGACCGGTATCGCTTACGCGGAAGCGATCAAGCAGTACAACCTCTTCTGGTACGAGGAGATCGGCGACCCGCTGGACTATGCACTTCAGGCTGAGCTCGCCAACCACTATGAGCTGCCCATGGCCACCGGGGAAAACCTGTTCTCCCACCAGGATGCCCGCAACCTTCTGCGTCACGGTGGAATGCGCCCTGATCGCGACTTCCTCCAGTTCGACTGCGCCCTGTCCTACGGGCTAGTGGAGTACATGCGCACCCTGAAAGTGATGGAAGAAATGGGTTGGTCTTCCCGCCGCGTCGTTCCCCATGGAGGTCACCAGATGTCTCTGAACATCGCTGCCGGCCTGCACCTGGGCGGCAACGAATCCTACCCCGATGTGTTCCAGCCTTTCGGCGGCTTCGCCGACGGAATCAAGGTGGAACACGGTTATGTCGGCCTTCCGGATATTCCGGGTGTCGGCTTTGAAGCCAAGTCCGCCTTGTACGCAGTCATGCGTGAGTTAGGCGAAGGCTGATCAATCGCTCTCTGCGGTTTCTCAAGAAGCCGCAGACTCAGGCGTCATCCACTGGCGCCAGCCACATGCCCATCACAAAAATAAAATGAGGTGCTTCCGTGGAAACTTCCAAATCCCGCTGGTACAGCCAGCTGTATGTGCAGGTGCTGATTGGTATCGTCATCGGCGCAGCAATCGGTCACTTTGAACCGCAATTGGGAGCCAAGCTCCAACCTTTTGCCGACGGCTTCATCAAACTCATCAAAATGCTGTTGGCGCCTATCATTTTCGGTACCGTCGTCGTTGGTATCGCCAAGATGGGCAGCATCAAGGAAGTCGGGCGGATCGGGGTCAAAGCGCTGATCTACTTTGAAATCCTTTCAACCATTGCCCTGGTCATCGGCCTTGTCGTGGTCAACATCGCCAAGCCTGGCGTCGGGATGAACATTCATATAGAGGCACTCGATGGCGGTGCTATTGCCAAGTACAGCCAAGCCGCCACGCAGCAGGGTGGCACGATAGATTTCTTTCTCAACATCATCCCGAGCACCTTCATTGGCGCCTTCTCGAATGGCGTCATGCTTCAGGTCATCTTGATTTCGGTATTGATGGGCATTGCCCTCGTTCAAATGGGCGAAACCAGCAAACCGCTGATCAATACCCTCGACTTGTTTCTGCAAGGGCTGTTCAAGATCGTGGCAATGGTGATGCGCCTGGCTCCGATCGGTGCCGGTGCAGGGATGGCGTTCACCATAGGCAAGTACGGAATTGGCACCTTGCTGTCACTCGGCCAGTTGCTGATCGCACTGTACGTCACGACCTTGATTTTCATCGTGGTCATACTGGGCACGGTTGCGAGATGGTCGGGCATGCCGCTCATGCAATTTCTTCGCTATTTCAAAGATGAAATTCTCATCACGCTTGGCACCTGCTCAACCGAGGCCGTGCTTCCGCGAATGATGGTGAAGCTTGAAAAACTGGGCTGCAAGAAGTCCGTGGTGGGCATGGTGCTACCCACGGGATATGCCTTCAATGCGGATGGCACCTGCATTTACCTCACCATGGCGGCGATTTTTATCGCCCAGGCCACTAACACACCGCTGACGTTTATGGATCAGATGATTCTCTTGGGAGTCTTCCTGCTGACCTCGAAAGGTTCGGCTGGCGTGGCGGGAGCCGGGTTCATCACCCTAGCGGCAACACTCACCACCATCCACTCCATTCCGCTGGTAGGCCTTGTCCTGCTTTTGGGCATCGACCGATTCCTCAACGAAGCGCGAGCTGTCACCAATTTGATCGGCAATGGTATCGGCACTATTGCCATTGCCAAGTGGGACAATGCCTTTGACGTCGAAGCCTGCGAGCGTGAGATTGCCGCAATGAAGCACGAAAAGGCCGCGCGAAAAGCATTGCTGCCGCAAAAATAATCAGCAGCGTTTACCGGTCACTTCCATTTCACCCATGGCGATGGCCGGTAGTGATCTCGTTCCCAAGAATGTCTCGAATGAATTTGGTGGAGCCGAAAAGAAAATGCCCACATTTTATCGAGCAGCACCGCCGCCAGCAGATTGGGTCGACATCATGCCCTGCCGCCCCATTCTGCGGCCTGCTACTAGAGCTTGTGACTGCCCAGCACCAGATACCGCTGCGGTGCCGCCTTGCGCAGTCGCGCTGCTAGGAACACGCCAACCAGCAGCGCTGCGGGAATGATCGCGCAGAGGCCGTATGACAAGGCCTTGCTCGCGCCCGTCAGCACATCGAAATGCACCACCGCGATAAACAGCACCGCCAATAGCGCCAGGCAAGAGAAGCCCGGGAAAATCCGCCCACGCCAGATCCCCAGCTTGAGCTCGGGGTGGCGCCGGGCAAAGACCCAGACCGCCGCGGAAGTCAGCGCCATCAACAAAATCACGCACAGCGTCGCCAGGTTGGACAGCCAGGCGAACAGTTGCAGGATCGGATCGGCATCCATGGCAGCGAAAATCAGTACCACCACGGCGGAGATCAAGCTTTGCAATGCCGACCCCATGTGCGGGCTCTGGTGGACCCGATGGGTCGTGCCCAAGCGGCTGGGCAGCAAGCCGTCACGCCCGATGGCGTAGAAGTAACGCGCCGCGGCATTATGAAAGGCCAGCAGCCCGGCGTAGATGCTGACCATGAATAGCACGCGGATGACCTGGGTCAACTGCGGGCCGACAAAATGGTCGGACATGCCATAGATAAACGTCGTGGGGTCCTGCAAGGCCTGGAGCGTGGAGACGATCTTGTCCGCCCCGACACCGATCACCATCGACCAGACCGACAGCGCGTAGAAACCGCCGATCAACAAGACCGAACAGTAGGTGGCAATCGGGATCGTGCGTTGCGGGTTCTTGGCCTCTTCGCCATAGATGGTGGTGGCCTCGAAGCCGATGAACGCCGCGAAGCAGAACAGCAAACCGATCGACGGCGTGCCGCTGAACACGTGGCTGCGATCAAACGCATCGAGGTTGATGCCGCTGTCGCCGCCTGCCCTGAGAATGGCGAAATCCAGGAGCAGGATCGCCAGGTATTCGGCGATCACAATGACCGACAGCACCCGGGCCGACAGGTCGATCTTGCGGTAACCGAGAATCGCAACGCTGGCCATCGCCATCAGCGAGTACGACCACCAGGGCAGTACCAGGCCAAAGACGCTTTCCATCGTACCGCTGACCACGCCCCCGAACATGCCATACAGCCCGACCTGCAGGATGTTGTAGGCAAACATCGCCAGGACCCCCGCCGCCCCACCGGCCAAGCCACCCAGACCGCGAGACGTGAACGCATAGAAGCCACCGGCATTGGTCACGTGCCGGGACATGGTGGTGTAGCCCACCGAGAACGCCAGTAACACTAGCAAGGCCAGGATCAGCAACGCCGGTGTGCCGGCGCCGTTGCCCAGCATGATGCCAATGGGAAAACCGCCGGCGATGACGCTCAAGGGGCTCGCCGCCGAGACCACGAAGAAGATGATGAAGCCGACACCCAGGGCCCCACGCTTGAGCTCCGTGGAGCTGTTGACCGGGAGAGGTACGCTCATGTTTTCTTGACCTTATTGTATGAGGCAGGCGTTGTAGGATCGATGCAGTCAACCGCTCACCGTCACCGAATGGCGTTATTGTTCTTGTTGCACGCTGGATTCGATCCTATGCCGCTCCCCGAACACCCCACTATCCCAAATCGGTAACCAGAGACCTCTTCTCAAAAAAACAGATGACCGTTATCCATCCGCCCATATTCAGGCATGCGCGCGGTCGTTGATGGCCGCACGGGCCGTATGGGAAGGTAATTCGGCGAACAGTTCCTGATATTCCGCTGCAAAATGGCTGAGGTGATAGAAGCCCCATTGGGCGGCGGCATCGCCGATCGAGAGATGCGACGCCCGGGTGGACATCAAGGTCCGGCGCACACCGTTGAGCCGCACGGAGCGCAAGTAATTGATCGGGGTCGTCTCGGCAACCGAGCGGAAGCTGTTCTGCACGGTACGTCGACTCACCTGGAGTCGCTGGCACAACTCGTCCACGCTGGGCACATTGTTCAGTTCCGCGGTCGCCAGGCGATGGCACTTCTCGACAATGAAGCTGCGCGTGGAACTTGGCGAACGCTGCTGCTTATCACAGGCCGGGTCCGTCATGAGTTGCAGCAGCTCATCGAGCATGGCCTGTTCCAGCTCCCGATCTTGCGCATTGTCGAGTTCTTCGTTCGAGAGCGCCTGGGAGAATGCCGCCAGCATCCGACGTCGAGCGTCAGCGTAGCGTTGCGTGGGGAGCCTGATTACCGGTTGGCGGAGTAACTGGCTGATTTCCTTGGCCGACGCAGTTTGAGCCAACGCCTGTTCGAACAATTCACGTTCGAAGGTAATGGCCAGCAGCTCCATGCCCATCGGCATGTGGAACATGAACTCTTCGCCGCCATGAAGAAAGAACAGGCTGCTCTCGTCCACCTCCCGACCCTGCATCCGAATCGAACCCGGGACGGTGATGGGTACGGCAAAACACATTTTGCCTCGGGGGGCCACGCCATGCTGCACCACGCGTTGGTTGATCTGCTCGCGGAATACATGGCACCGCCCCGTCGTCAACTGGATGAGCGAACTCTCGGCCGAACCGGCGGTTAACTGGCTGTAATCCTGGTTCCACTCCTGGACGGTGGCGGCGTGGACATGGATGTCACGAAAATGGCTGATGTTCTGATTTTTCATGATGTCGAAAGCCTCGGCCAAGATTCTTGTTTTTAGAATGCCTTGTTACGCGATATTCTCACGTTAAGAGAATTCTGCAAATTTTCTTTGCTTCATGTCAGCGCTCTGGTACTGACGCTCTAGGCGGCGCGTCCAATGTGCCGATTCGGGCTACCGGCCAGGAACGGGCCACGGGGATGATCGGGGCACTGAAACCGACATCCTGAGAGACCGTCATGATTGAAGCCAAGCTAGAATCCCTCCATTTCGCGGATGCCCCGCGGATAACCTCCACCATTCCCGGCCCCAGGACCACCGAGGCCCTGGCGTTGTCGGCGCGTACCGAATCCATGGCTCGTGGCGGCGGACGGATGCCCGTGGCCATGGACCGGGCGTTCGGTGCGACCTTCAAGGACGCCGATGGCAACACCTACATCGACCTGTCCGCTGGCGTGGGCGTCAGCAGCGTAGGTCGCTGCCACCCCGAAGTGGTACAGGCCATTCGCGAACAGTCTGAAGTGCTGATGCACGCCTTGGAGGTCAATAGCACCCGGCGCACCGAACTGGCCGCCAAGCTCTCCGAGATCGCACCCGACGGCTTGCGCGGCGACTGCATCACCTTCTTCACGCAAAGCGGCAGCGATGCGCTGGAGGCGGCGATCAAGTTCGCCAAACGCGTCACCGGACGGCACCAGATCATCGCCTTCCACGGCGGCTACCACGGCGTGTGGAACGCTTCTGGTGCGCTGACCACAGGCACGGCCTATCGCAAGGGCTACGGTGCCCAGATGGGGGGTGTCATTCACGCCCCCTACCCTTATGCCTACCGTTTTCCCTTCGACACCACCCACAAGAGCGCCGAGCAGATTGCCGGTGAGTACGTGGATTACCTGCTGAACACCCCTTACACCGCCGCCGATGACGTGGCTGCCGTGATCGTGGAACCGGTACAAGGCGAAGGCGGCTACGTGCCGCCCTCGCCAGAATTCCTGCAGCTGTTGCGCAAGGCCTGCGACCGCAGCGGCGCGCTGCTGATCGTCGATGAAGTGCAATCCGGCGCCGGACGTACCGGCAAGATGTGGGCGGTCGAGCACTCCGGCGTGAAGCCCGACATGCTCACCTTCGGCAAGGGCATTGGCAGCGACTTGCCAATGGCCGGCCTGATCATGCGTTCGGACCTGGCGGCGGCGATTCCTGATGGATCAATGCCCAACACCTTCGCCGCCAACTCGTTGTCCGCGGCGGTGGCGCTGACCAACATCGGCATCCTCCAGGACCCGGAGCTCGATCTGATCAACCGCGCTCATACGCTGGGGCTGGAAGCGCAGGAACGCATCCGTGGCTTCGACAGCCCATTGGTCGGTGAAGTCCGCGGTCGCGGCCTGATGATCGGGATCGAGCTGGTCGAGGACCCGGTCACCAAGGCGCCACTGGCACCGGACAAGATCGGCCAACTCATGGGTTACCTGTTGAGCCACGGGGTACTGATGATTCCCTGTGGACGCTACAGCAACGTGATGCGCGTCATGCCGTCGCTGACGATCTCACGCGCGCTGTTCTTCAAGGCACTGGACATCTTTGGCGACGCCCTGGCCTCCCTCAAGGGATGAGGTGTGTATACCCCGACTATTCCACATCACTCAGGGACTGCAAGATGACTCAACACTTGAACCACTTCATCGAAGGCGCGTCCTTCGAGGCCTCCGACGGCCGTCGCATCACACTCGTCGACCCCGTGACAGAACAGATCTACGGCAGCTGCGCGCGCGGCACCGCCGAGGACGTGGACCGCGCCGTAGCAGCGGCACTCACCCAACTTGAGGGTGGCGCCTGGAGCCAGCTCGACGGCGCCCAGCGTGGCCGGCTGTTGTCGAAGCTGGCGGACCTGGTGGAGCGCGACACCGATGTGTTGGCGGACCTGGACGCCAATGCCATCGGGCGCTCACCGATCGAGCCGCGCCGGCTGGACGTCCCCAACGCTATCGCCAACCTGCGCGCCGCCGCTGGCTGGGCCAATCAGCTGGAGGGCCGCACCATTCCCACCGGCGGCTACTTCGGTACCAAGGCCCTCTCGTACACGGTCCGCGAGCCGGTGGGCGTGGTCGGCGCCATCGTTCCCTGGAACTCGCCGCTGATGATCACGGTCTGGAAGCTCGCCACCTTGCTGGCAGCCGGCTGCACCGTGATCGTCAAGCCTTCGGAAGAGACGCCACAGTCTGCCCTGCACCTGGCGGCGCTGGCTCAGGAAGCGGGCTTTCCTGACGGGGTGATCAACGTGGTCACCGGCTACGGCAACGAGGTGGGGCGCGCCTTGTGCGAGCACCCGCACGTTGCCAAGATCAGCTTCACCGGCAGCCCCGAGGCCGGACGCGAAATCCAGCGCACCGCTGGCGTACTTTTCAAGCACGTGGCACTGGAGCTGGGCGGCAAGAGCCCACAGATTGTCTTCGACGACGCCTCGTTCGAGGACGCGCTGTTCGGCTGCTCGCTCGGCCTGTTCGCCAACCAGGGACAGATCTGCGCGGCTGGCTCGCGCATCCTGGTCCAACGCAACATCGCTGATCGCTTCGCCGCGGCGCTTGCGGATGCCGCGCGAGCGGTCAAGGTCGGCGATCCTCGCCAACCCGACGTACAAATGGGACCGGTGGCCAAGAAGGCGCAATGGGATCGCGTCAACCGTTACATCCAACTGGGCATCGACCAAGGTGCCACCCTGTTGGCCGGCGGCGTATCGAGCCCTGAGCGGGGCTGGTTTGTCCGGCCGACGATCTTCGCCAACGCCCGCAATGACATGGCGATCGCCCGGGACGAGATCTTCGGTCCCGTCGGCACGGTGATCACATTCGACAGCGAAGATGAGGCGATCGCACTGGCCAACGACTCCACCTACGGCCTGGCGGCCACGGTCTGGACGAGCGACCTGGTGCGAGCCCACCGCGTCGCCGCGGCGGTCAAGGTCGGCGCCGTGGGCATCAACTGCTGGAGCCCGCTGGACGCCAACCTGCCCTGGGGCGGCGTCAAGGCCAGCGGCGTTGGCCGTGAAGGCGGGTTTGGCGGCGCGTTGGCCTATACCGAGGAGAAAGTCATCACCGTACTGCTACCCAGCTGAGAACAAAAAACCGCACTGACCGGACCACCCTCCAAGCCCCTGTGTCGTAGAGGGTGGCCGTTCAAACGTGCATTCCGATGCCTTGATGATCGATGGAGAGACCGCGATGAATCCGGTAAATCAAACAACAGTTGATCGGTATCCGACGTCCCTGCGTATGTTGCACTGGGTGCGTGCCGTGCTCATCGCCGGCCTCCTCTGGGCAGGCTGGCACATGACCGGGCTCGATGACGAAGTGGCGAGCAAATATGAGCTCTACTACCCGTGGCACAAATCCTTTGGGGTGCTGGCGTTTCTGCTGGCCCTGATTCAGATCACCCTGCGGGTGCGCACTCCCAGGCTGCCGCAGCCACCAGAGACACTGGCCCGGTATGAAAGAGTTTCGTCAAGGCTTGCGCACCGTACTTTGTATGCACTGCTGGTGATCGTGCCGTTGATGGGCTATTCGATGTCGAGCACCTACACGATGAGTGACGGGGTGTTCTTTTTTGGGGTGAACCTTCCCGAGCTGCTGGGCAAGAATGACGACTGGTTCGCTGTCTTCCAATGGCTGCATAAAGTGCTCGCCTACACCCTCCTCGGCCTGATCGTGGTGCACATTGCCGGCGCCCTCAAGCACCGGTTCTTCGACCGGGACCCTCGAAGCGACGTCCTGCGCCGTATGCTGTGACTGTCACTGCTCCAGGCCCTTGCCGCTACGACACTCACTGGCTTGGCCGGCGCGGCACAGGCTCATTTCCAGATGATCTACCTCGAGGAAACGGCGCTGCAGTGCGCAGAAAAACTCGAGTTCGCCCTGGTGTTTACCCACCCCTTCTCCGGTGGCCCCACCATGAACATGGGTCCACCTCGCGCCTTCAGCCACACGAGCTCCTACGGAGGAGAAAAAATTGATCTGCGCAAATACTTGCGCCCCGTCGAGTGCCAGAGGCGCGACAACCGAACGACGGCTATCGTGCCTCGATTCCACGGGAGTTGGTGCGCTCACTGGGTGACCATATCTTCGTCCTCGAACCCGAGCCCTAACTGGAGACCGAGCTCGGGAAAAACGCCTTCGGCCAGCAAGACCATGTCACAGCCCCCAAGCGTCATTCAAAGCCCAGAGCACCTAAGCGGACGCCCAAGGTATCCTGACCATCGGCCTGCCCCGGGCCGGCTGGTGGGGCTCACCCTCAGATGTTTACCAGTGAGTCTTGGCCCTTCCTTCAGCACCTGCGACAAACAAGAACGCCAGCGCCAGGGCAACTTCGACCAGCACCGCCGGCAAGATGCCCGACTCGACATTGTCCATGGCCCATTCGACCAGCCCCAGCAACGCCAGCAGCGAGCACGTAGTGACGAACCCCGCCACCACGGCGGTTCGTCCTGGCGACGGCGGCGCATTGCGGGCCAACAACAGCGCAACCCCAATGCCCGCGTAGAGCGGTGCCGCACGCCGGCCTACCAATCCCGTGACACCGCCATCGAAAACCACACCCCAATTGGCCAGCAACGCGGCCGGCGCGAACAGCCAGATGGCCGCCAACACGAAAAACAACAGTGCCGAAAAAGTCGTCAGGTAGCGGAAGGCGCGGGAAGCATTGTTCATGCGTTCACGTCCACGACAGTGCGCCCGCGCACCTTGCCTTCCAGTACTCGAGCGGCAACGGCCGGCACCTCTGCCAACCCAACCATTTGGGTGGTGCGGGTCAGCTTGCTCAAATCAAGGTCCTGGGCGAGTCGCGACCATGCCTGCAGGCGCACCGCTTGCGGAGCGTTGACCGAATCGATACCGGCCAGGGTCACGTTGCGCAGGATGAAAGGCAGCACCGAGCCAGGCAGATCCGCGCCCTGGGCCAGGCCGAAGGCAGCGACAACGCCGCGATACTGGGTTTGAGCCAAGGCATTGGCCAGAGTGTGACTGCCCACCGAATCAATGACGCCAGCCCAGCGTTCCTTGGCGATCGGTGCGCCCGGCTGCGACAAGGTGTTGCGGTCGATGACCTGCGTCGCCCCAAGGTCGCGCAGGTAGTCGCCCTCCTCTAGCCGTCCGGTCGAGGCGATCACTCGATAGCCCAGGTCCGACAGCAGTGCGATAGCCACCGAGCCGGCGCCACCGCTGGCACCGGTGACCAGGATATCGCCTCGATCAGGGGTCAGCCCGCCATGCTCCAATGCCAGGACGCTGAGCATCGCCGTGTAGCCCGCGGTGCCGATGGCCATGGCCGCCTGGGTCGAGAATACTTGAGGGATCTTTACCAGCCAGTCACCGCTCACCCGCGCCTTCTGCGCAAAACCACCGTGGTGGGTCTGGCTCAGCCCCCAACCGTTGACCAGCACACGGTCGCCGGCCTCGAACCCCGGGTGGCTGGACGTCTCGACGATACCGGCGAAGTCGATGCCCGGAATCAGCGGAAACTGGCGAATGACGGGGGAGCGTCCGCTGAGGGCCATGGCGTCCTTGTAGTTCACGGTCGAGAACTTGATCGCGACAGTGACGTCACCGGGCATCAGGTCCTCGTCCTTGAAGTCGACCAGATGGGTCGAGATCGCTTCGCCGGTTTTGGTCGTGAGCAGCGCCTTGAATGTCATGGTTTTTGTCCTGTTCGTTCAAACGGATCGTCATCGCTGCCCTGCAGATGCAACAGACACGGCAACGGGTATGGCCAGGCCGAGTCAGTGTGCCTGAGAAGGCCGTTTGGTTTCGAGCTGCAGCGCCCTGCGGATGCCCGTGTCCAGCAAGCGCGCCGGAGCGAAGCTGCGCATGAACTGCAACTGGCCGGCCGCTTTGCCAGCGGTATAGCGCAACTTCGGATGCTCGGCACGCGCGACCTGGAGTACCACCTCAGCCACCACGTCGGGGCCGTCGGCGGTCGCCATGGCCTGGTTCACCACTTTCGTCACCTTTATCCGAATGTCTTCGTACACGTCGAGCTTGGCATCGGGTTGGAGGTTGTTGCTCTCGAATTGAGTCTTGGTATAGCCGGGCTCGACGACGGTGACCCTGATGCCGTGGGTGCGCAATTCGTGATCCAGCGCTTGCGAATAACCTTCCACCGCATGCTTGCTGGCTGAATAGAGGGCTGCGTAAGGAACAGGCACGACGCCGAGGATTGAGCCGATGTTGATGATGCGGCCGGCACCCTGGCGTCGCATGTGCGGCACCACCGCGCGCGTCGTGCGTACGATGCCGTGGAAGTTGGTATCGAAAAGGGCCTTGGCCTGCTCGACAGAACTCTCCTCCGCTGCTGCGGGCGCGATGCCGAAGCCGGCATTGTTGACCAGCAGATCAATGCGCCCCTCCAACGTCAGCAACTCGTGAATGGCAGCTTCGACGCTGGCATCGTCGGTAACATCTAGCACCAACAGTGGGAACCCCCGCTGCCCCGCCTGCCCGCCTCGTCGACTGGTGCCGTAGACGCTGTAGCCTGCGGCCACGAGCTTGTGCGCAATGGCTTCCCCGATACCGGATGAAGCGCCGGTCACTAACGCTACGCGTTTGTTGATCATCATGAATGTCCTTCCGGTTATCGACGTTATCCGGTCAGAGATCGCAACTGGGGTCCTGGATCATCGACCGGCAGCCTTATGATGATGATCATAATCGTAACGGTCAATATTTTTGATGCTGATCGACATCAATAATACCGACGGCAGCACTGCTCCAACACTTGAATGAATCAGTGCGCATGAAATCAACGAATTAATAAGGCAGTCGACGAACTCGTGGCGAGGACGCTTGTTCGCGCTTGAACGGAAACGGTTCCGGGCCCTGAATTCTTTCCCGCAGGGCCCGAAACCGTTACATCAAGCGAGGTACGGCCCCAACTCCTCCCTACGCCATTGGCGGATGTCCGCGCCGTCCAGACGTACGGTGCCGGCCAGGCTTGGCCAGACGCCGAGCAGTGCCCTGGCCAGGGTCGACTTTCCGGCGCCGCTGGGACCAATGATGCCCACTGCTTCGCCCGCGGCGACCTGAAAGCCCACGCCGCGAATAATCGGCTTGCGAGCGTCGGGGGATCCGACCGAAAGGCCCTCGACGCGAATCGCCCCCTCAGGAGCCGGTAGCGACATGCGTTCAGGCTCGGCGGCAATCTTGAGCAGCAATTCGTGCAGCCGGGCATATTGCGAGCGGGCCCCCAGAAAGCCTTTCCATACGCCGATCAACTGATCGATAGGCGCCAGCGCGCGCCCTAGCAAAATCGAGCCGGCAATCATCAGTCCGGACGAAATCTCGTGATTGATCGTCAGATAGGCGCCCAGGCCCAGCACCAGCGACTGAACGATCTGCCGGAATGTCCTGGAAACCGACGTCATGGTTGCGGCGCGGTCGCTGGCCAGACTTTGCAGCACAAGGACCTTGTGGATTCGCCCACTCCAGTGCTGGCGCAGGCTGGCAAGCATGCCCATGGACTGCACCACTTCGGCATTGCGCAAGCTCTTGTTGGTGAAGGCGGTGGCCGCCATCTGTTCGCGGTTGGCCGCTTGCAGCGGTGAGTGGGTAAGCTTTTCGTTGGCAAAGGCCAGCGCGCCCAGCAACGCTGCACTCACGACCCCCATCCAGCCGTACCAGGGATGAAACATGAACATGACAGCCAGGTAGATCGGGATCCACGGCGCGTCAAAAAACGCAAACAGGCCGTTGCCGGTCAGGAACTGGCGCAAACCGTTCAGGTCGCTCAAAGGCTGGGCCGTGGCATTCATGCCACTGGTATTGAGCGCCTGCTTGAAACTGGCGTCGAACAGACGCTGGCTCAGCAGCGTGTCCAGGCGAGTGCTGATCCGCACCATGATCCGCGAACGGACCCACTCCAACCCTCCCATTGTGATCATCAACAGCAACATGATCAGGGTCAGCATCAACAGCGTCGACAGGCTGGCGCTCCCTACCGCGCGGTCATATACCTGCAGCATGTAGAACGAAGGAACCAGCATCAGCAAGTTGACGAAAAAACTGAAAAAAACAACGGAAAGAAAACTACCTTTGCAAACGGCAAGGGCGCCTTCCAGTTCGGTCCTGGCGAGGGCTGACATGGTTCATTACCTGAGGTCCGATTCTGATCAAACCTGAAAAATCACAAGGGCACAGGTGCGTGAGCGCCTGGAATATCTTTCGGCGGGACACCACCGGAGCGCCCGCACAATCGGATCTACCGCGCTGTATCGGCACGTTTGGGCGGTTCTTAAGGGAAATTGGCGTAACGGGTATGGGTCATGCGATTACGTCGAGGTTGTGTTGAGGAAGCCTGGTAGCGAGCTTGCTCTCGATAGCGGTGGATCAGCTCCCAGGGCCGGCATTTCGAAGTGAGCCGCCGCAAGCGCGGAACCATAAGCGGCCGTTACCGCAGCTACGGATATACACACCGCCCCCAACTACCCACACTCACACCTCCCAACGACGAAACAACACGCTGGCATTGACCCCACCGAACCCAAATCCATTGGAGAGCGCATGGGTAATCGGCATCTTCCTGGCCTTCAGGCCTACCAGATCAAGCCCCGCAGCAGCCTCGTCAGGATGAACCAGGTTCAGCGTGGGCGGTACGACCTGGTCACGCAGCGCCAGCACCGTGAAGATGGCTTCAATGCCCCCGGCCGCGCCCAGCAGGTGCCCGGTAGCGGATTTGGTAGAGGTAATCGCCACACCGGAGTCCGTGCCGAACACCGAGCGAACGGCGGCCAGCTCCCCGCTATCGCCGACCTGGGTGGACGTCGCGTGGGCGTTGATATGTTGCACGTCCGAGGGGCTGACAGAAGCCTGGCGCAGCGCCTGCTCCATCGCACGCCGAGCGCCATTGCCGTCTTCCGGGCCCGCCGTCAGGTGATAGGCATCAGCGCTGGTGCCATAACCCACCAGCTCCGCCAGGGGCTTGGCGCCACGAGCGAGGGCGTGCTCCAGCGACTCGATCACCAGCAACCCGGCGCCCTCGGCCATGACAAAGCCGTCGCGATCACGATCAAAGGGCCGCGAGGCCTCTTGCGGGCGCTCGGCAAAACCGGTGGACAGTGCGCGGGCCGCCGCGAAGCAACCCAGGGTCACACGATCGATCGCCGCCTCGGTGCCACCGCAGACGGCGATGTCCGCCTCCCCGCTCCTGATCATCCGCGCCGCATCGCCAATGGCCTGGCCCCCGGCAGCGCAAGCGGTGACCGGCGCGCCCAGCGGGCCCTTGAGGCCGTGGCGGATGGAAACGTGCCCGGCCGCCATGTTGGCGAGGAATGCCGGCGCAGAGAACGGTGACAGTCGACGCGGCCCGCGAGAGTCAGTGGTGCGTATGGCATCGGCAATCGCACCAAACCCACCCACGCCGGATGAAACGATTGTCGCGGTCCGCTCCTGGTCGGCAGTTTCAGTAGGATGCCAGCCAGCCTGGTCCAGGGCCTCTTGCGCCGCTACCAGGGCGAACTCGATGAAGCGGTCCATTTTCTTGCGGTCTTTGGGCGCGATGAAGCGCTCCGGGTCGTAACCGGCAACGGGATCCTCTTCCAGGGTCGGCACCTGACCACCGACCGCGACGCCGGTGCCCTCGGCGAACACTTCGGGCAGGCTACGGATCCCGGAACGGCCGGCCAGCAGCCGTTTCCAGACCTCCTCTACGCCACAACCCAGGGGGCTGACAACGCCGACGCCCGTAACCACGATACGTGTTTGACCTGCTGGAATACTCATAGAAACCTCTTCATGTCTGTAGTCGCCCACTGGAGCGGCAAGCGATTGATCGGTTATGCCAACTTGACTGTTTCAGTTTGCACGGTCTTCGCCGGACGGATCTTGAACCAGATGGAATACATAGCCGGCAGGAACACCAGTGTCATGATCGTGCCAACGAACGTGCCGCCAATCAGTGTGTAGGCCAGCGTCCCCCAGAACACCGAATGCGTCAGCGGGATAAACGCCAGGATCGCTGCCAGCGCCGTCAGCAGCACCGGGCGGGCCCGCTGGACCGTGGCTTCGATGACCGCGTGGAACGGGTCCAGGCCTTCCTGTTTGTTGTGATGGATCTGCCCGATCAGGATCAGTGTGTTGCGCATCAGGATGCCCGAGAGTGCGATCAGGCCGACCAAGGCGTTGATCCCGAACGGCTGATTGAAGATCAATAGCGTCGGCACCACACCAATTAACCCCAGCGGTGCGGTGAAGAACACCATGATCATGGCCGAGATCGAACGTACCTGGAGGATGATGATCAGCAGCGTCAAAGCAATCATGATCGGCACCAGCGGCACGATGGCCTGGCCGGCCTTGCCGGATTCCTCGATGGCCCCCGCCTGCTCAATCCGGTAACCATCGGGCAGCGTGTCGATGATCGGTTGCAGTTGCTTGATGACGGCTGTCGATACGTCCGGCGGTTGCAGGCCTTCGGCGATGTCGCCGCGTACGGTAATAGTCGGGGTCCGGTCACGTCGGCGCAGGATCGGATCCTCCATGCGCACGTCCACTTCGCCCACCTGAGACAGCGGAATCCGCTGCCCCGCCGCCCCCACCAAGGTGAAGCCTTCGATCTGGGCCGGATCGAGGCGGATATCGCCGGCGGCGCGTCCCACCACCTGCACCGAACGGATGTCCTCGCGTACCGCCGTGATCGGCACCCCAGCCAGGAGGAATTGCAGTTGCTCGGCGACGGCACTGGAGGTCAGGCCGACCGCCTGCAAGCGATCCTGATCCAGGTTGAAATGCAGCGTCGGCGTCAGCGGCCCCCAGTCGCTGTTGACGGTCCTCATCATCGGGCTGGCTTGCATGACGTCCTGGACGCGAGCGGCGATCTCCCGCAGTTTCGACGGGTCAGGCCCCATCACCCGGTAGGCCACCGGGAAGGGCGAGTACGGACCAAAGACAATTTGCGTTGCCCTGACCCGAGCCTCCGGGGCCAGCCCTTCGGCGACCGCTTCGCGCAGACGGAATTTGAGGGTTTCCCGTGCATCCTGGCTGTCGGTCAGCGCCACGATCTTGGCGAATGATGGATCCGGCAGTTCCGGGGCCATTGCCAGGAAGAAGCGCGGCGCGCCCTGCCCGATGTAGGCCGTGACGATCTTGGCTTCCGCCTGCTTTTGCAGCCAGGCCTCGACCTTGGCGGTGGTGGCGCTGGTCTGCTCGATGGAGGTGCCATAGGGCATCTGCACTTCGATCATCACCTCCGGGCGGTCCGAGGTCGGGAAGAACTGTTTCTTCACCAGGCCCATGCCCATGATGGACACGACAAACAGCGTGGCGACCGTGCCGGCCACCAGCCATTTACGGGCGATGACCCGCGTCAGGATCCGCCGGAAGCGGTTATAGCGCGGAGTGTCGTAGATGGCCGCATGCCCGCCTTCGACCTTCTTGATGTCCGGCAACATTTTCACCCCCAGGTAAGGAGTGAACGCCACCGCGACCACCCAGGAGGCAATCAGCGCGATGCCGACGATCCAGAACATGTTGCTGGTGTATTCGCCGGCAGTGGACTGGGCGAAGCCGTTGGGCATGAAGCCAATCGCCGTCACCAACGTACCGGACAGCATCGGTGCGGCCGTGTGGCTCCAGGCATACGCGGAGGCCTTGATCCGGTCGTAGCCCTCCTCCATTTTCACCACCATCATTTCGATCGCGATGATGGCGTCGTCCACCAGCAACCCGAGGGCCAGGATCAGTGAGCCGAGGGTGATCCGGTCAAAGTTCTTGCCAGTGGCTGCCATCACCACGAACACGATGGCCAGGGTCAAGGGTACAGCCGCCGCGACCACGATCCCGACGTGCCAGCCCATGCTGATAAAGCACACGACCATCACCACCAGCAACGCGACGAAGAACTTGACCATGAACTCGTCGACCGCCGAGTTGATGTTCACTGCCTGGTCAGTGACTTTGGTCAGCGTCATGCCCAGCGGCATGCCTGCATTGATCTTGCTTGTTTCTGCATCGAGCGCCTTGCCCAGGTCCAGGCCGTTCCAGCCCTCGCGCATAATCACGCCCAGCAACAACGCTTCTTCACCGTTGTTGCGCACCAGGAAGGTGGCCGGATCTTCATAACCGCGCTCAACCGTCGCCACGTCCGAGAGCTTCAAGGTGCGGCCCTGGATAGCCAGCGGTGTGTCACGGATTTTTTCCAACTTGTCGAAGGCGCCATCCACCCGCAGGAAAACCTGTGGCCCATTGGTTTCAATGGAACCGGCGGGCGTGAGCACGTTCTGGCTGTTCAGGGCGGCGAAAATGTCCTGGGGAGATACACCCAGAGTCGCCAACCGGTCATGGGAAAAGGAAATGAAAATGCGCTCGGCCTGCTCGCCGATGATGTTGACCTTCTTCACCCCCGCCACATGCAACAGGCGCTGGCGCAGAACCTCGGCGTCACGCACCAGCCGGCGCTGCGGCTCGCCCTTGGCCTTGAGGGCGAAAAGCGCGAACGTCACGTCCGAGTACTCGTCGTTGACCAATGGCCCGATCACGCCCGCCGGCAGCTTGGTGGCTTCGTCGTCGAGCTTTTTGCGCGCCTGATAAAACTCTTCCTGCACCTGCGAAGGCGGCGTGCGGTCCAGCAGCGAGACCATGGTGAACGCCAGGCCCGGTCGGGTGTAGGTTTCCGAGCGGTCGTACCATTTCAATTCTTGCAGGCGTTTCTCCAGGGGCTCGGCGACCTGGTCTTGCATCTCCTGCGCCGTCGCGCCCGGCCAGGCCGTGATGACGGTCAATTGCTTGACCGTGAACGGCGGATCCTCTGCGCGACCCAACTTGAAGAAGGCCAGGGTCCCGGCGACAGCTATCAGAAAAATCAGAAACACCGTGATGGAGCGCTCGCGCACCGCGAGGGCTGAAAGATTGAGGCTCATTGGCGGCTCCCGGCGACCTTCACATCGTTTTGTGGAAGCAGCCTGACGGGCTCGCCTTCACGCAGCAGATGTGCGCCCAAGCCAATGATCTGTTCGCCGACATTGAGGCGACCCGTGACACGTGCTGCGTCGTCGCTCAAGCCCAGGACCTGCACTGGACGCCAAGTGACTTTTGCCGGTTCGCCGTCGATGGCCCATACGCCGGTGCCGGTGCCCGGGTCGTACAACGCAGCGATCGGCACCTGTACCACCTGCCCCTGGGTCGCGCCTTCGGCGATGCGCAGGGTGACGGTCGAACCCAACGGTGCATTGGCAAGTGCGCCTTCGAGCACATAGCGCGCTTCAAAGGTACGGGTCACCCGGTCAGCCGAATCGGACAGCAACCTCAGTTTCGCGGTGACGGCCCCGTTGGAGCTGCCGTACAGCGTCGCTTGCGCACCGGACCCGACGGTGGGCCGCAGGGTCTCGGGCAGTTGCACGACCGCTTCGCGCTGCCCGGCTCGCGCCAGTCGAACCACCGGTTGGCCGGGGCTGACGACCTGCCCCGGCTCGGCCAGCGTTTCCATCACCACGCCGTCGGCGTCGGCGACAAGCACCGCGTAGCCGGACGCATTGCGGGCCACGTCGGCCTGCGCCTCGGCGGCACTGAGTTGGGCCTTGGCGGTGTCGGCTGCGGCTTTGATCTGGTCGTAACCCGACGCCGAAATCGCCCCGGCGGCCACCAGCTCGCGATATCGAGCTTCATCATCGGCGGTTTGCTTGGCCCGCGCCCGCGCGGCCGTAACGGCTTCTTGCTGGGCTCGCGCCTGCAATCCCAGATCGATCGGATCCAGGCGCATCAAAGGCTGGCCTTTTTTAACGGTCTGGCCGGCATCCACCAACCGTTCCAGCACCTTGCCGGAAACACGAAAGCCCAGGTCACTCTGGACCCGTGCCGCCACGACGCCGGTGAAAGAGCGAGCGCTGGCTGACGAACCCTGCACTTGCGCGACCCTGACCAGCGGGGCAAGCGTGCGTGGGTCGGTGGCGTTGGATGACTCGCCACATGCCGTGAGGACGAGAGGTAACAAGCAAGCGGCAAGGGCGACAGGTCGGAGCCAGATCATAGGTTCCCTTTATTGAGCAGAGGACTGGGAGTTCATTCTTACGCTCGTGACCAATACTGTCAATGGTCACAAATCAGAGTTTCGTTTCTAGAAGACTCCTTATCCAAACAACACTCTGTAAACATGGACCAATCGATAAATGAAGGCAGCTCCTTTACCGATTGACAGCATGTGACCAATCTATAACATGGTCACAAATGACGATCCTGAGGAAACCTCGATGCCACCTCTCCGCCCCCTTGCTCTTTTAGTAAGCGCCAGTTTGATGGCCGGCTGCGCAGTCGGTCCGGACTATCAGCGCCCGGACGCCGCGCTTTCGGATCGTTTCCTGGGCCAGTCTTCTATCGAGCAAAGGAGCGGCACAACACAAGCCAGCCTCACCACCTGGTGGGAGGGGTTTGGCGACCCGATGCTGAGTGATTTCATCGCCAAGGCCCTGGAGCAGAATCTTGACCTCGCCCAGGCGTCCGCACGCGTTGCCCAGGCACGGGCCGGCCTTGGCGCGGCCAACGCCGCCCTGTTGCCCTCGGGAACTGTCAGTGGCCAGGCCGCACGCGCTTATCAATCGGTCGAGACGCCGCTGGGCCAGGTGCTCGATTCGAACCCTGGTTTTGATCGATATGGGAACAGCTACGAGCTGGACCTGGGCGCAAGCTGGGAACTCGATGTCTTTGGTGGCCTGCGACGCGGACGCGAAGCTGTATTGGCCGAGTACCAGGCCTCCGAGGCCGGTGCCGCCGCCACGAGACTGGCCGTCGCCGCGCAGACCGCTGACATCTACATCACCCTGCGCGGCTTGCAAGCGCGGCTGGACATTGCGAATCGCCAGGTCAAGACCCAGCAGGACCTGCTGGAGAAAGTCCAGTTGCTCTACAGCAAAGGCCTCGCTGCCAGCTATCAGGTCCGCCAGACCGAGGGTGCACTTGCTCAGGTCCAGGCAACGGTGCCCGTCCTGCAGACCGGCCTGGATGCCGCCATGAATGCATTGGATGTCATGCTCGGCACACCGCCGGGCACCCATCGCCAGCAAGTGGCCGAGACCGGCAGGATTCCCCTGCCCCCACAAATCAGCGGGATGGGTACGCCGGCTGATCTGTTGCGCCGCCGGCCGGATCTCATTGTCGCCGAACGCCGTCTCGCCGCCTCCAATGCCCGCATCGGCGAAGCCATCGCCGAGTACTACCCGAAATTTTCCCTCAGCGGGTTGCTCGGCAGTGCCACGGCCGTATCGGCCGGACACCTGTTCTCCGGCGGCGCCAGCCAGGCGTCGGGGGCGCTGGGTCTGCGCTGGAGGCTGTTCGATTTTGGCCGGATCAACGCGCAGATCGACCAGGCCAAGGGACAGGAAGCCGAAGCGCTGGCTGCCTACCGCCAGTCGGCGCTTCGGGCCACCGAGGATGTCGAGAACGCATTCTCCGCGCTGGTGAACCGAGAATCCCAGGCCACCACGCTCACCGCCGGCGAAGCGTCACTGAGCGAGGCTCGCCAGTCGTCCTTTATTGCCTATCAGAAAGGCACGGCCAGTCTGATCGATGTGCTCAATGCCGACCAGACGCTGCTCCAGGCATCCGATGCCCGGGCGCAGGCACGGACCGAATCAGCGCGCGCGGCGGTCGCGGCGTTCAAGGCCCTCGGTGGTGGCTGGCAAGCGCCGCAGCCAGCACAGCCCGTAGCGAGCCGATGACCTGACATGAACACCAGGCCTTCATCGCGAGCAAGCTCGCTCCCACAGGATTAGCACCCATTCCCTGTGGGAGCGAGCCTGCTCGCGATGAGGCAATCACATTCACTGTTGTTTCAATCCTTACAACCGGAGTCCAGCCACATGAAAACCAACGAGAATTCCTGGGTGCTCATCACGGGTGCTTCCAGCGGCTTTGGCGAGGAGTTCGCCCGGCAATATGCAGTACAGGGAAAATCCCTCGTTCTAGTGGCTCGCAGACTCGACAAGCTAGAAGCGCTATCGAAAGAACTGCGTGAGCGTTTCGGCATCGAGGTAATCAACGAACAAGTCGATTTGTCTTCGATCCCGGCAGTCATCGAACTGCACAAACGGCTGGTTCAACAGGGTGTTGCGGTTGATGTGCTCATCAACAACGCCGGCCATGGATTGCAGGGCCCGTTCGTGGACCACGCCATTGACCAATCCCTGGCAATGATCAATCTGGACATCGCCAGCCTGACCACCATGACGCGCCTGTTTGCGGAAGACATGCGCATCCGCCGCCGCGGCCACATTTTGCAGATCGCCAGCTTGCTTTCTTATCAGGGGGTGAAGAACTTCGCGGTCTATTCAGCGGCAAAGGCCTACGTGCTTCGCTTCTCCGAGGCGCTGCATCAGGAACTCAAGGGCGACGGCGTCGTCGTGACCGCGCTGTGCCCGGGTATGTCGGACACCGGGTTTGCGCAGAGCGCCAGTCAGAAAATCACCCCAGCGTTGAAGATGGTGATGATGCAACCACAGCCAGTGGTTCGTGCCGGCATCCGCGCCCTGCAAGCCGGACGCATGAGTGTCGTGCCCGGTTTCGGCAACAAGGCGCTCACGGTGTTGACTTGGGCTACACCACGCTGGCTGCACCAACGCCTGATGGCCAATGTCATGGGTGCCTGAGTTGGGATTTGGCCAAGACCGGGAGCCGCGCTGGCTCCCGGTCCGAGCCATGTTGCGTTAGAACCGATAGGTGACTGAAGTACCGAAACCGCTGGCACTGTTCCGGTATTTGGCACTGTATGACCCGCGAGCCGCAGAGGACTGATCGACTCGCACGCTCTCTTCCTGCAAGTAGGAATAAGCCACGTCGATCGTGACATCTTCCACCGGCGTCCAGCCCGCACCGAAGCTCAGAATCTTCCGGTCCCCCGTCGGAATACGCGGTCCTCGGTTGGTGTTGTTGGCCGGCGACTGGTCGACCGTCAAACCTGCTCGCAGCACCCACTGGTTGTTCAGCTTGTACGCCGCACCGATCGCGTGAGCCCAGGTGTCATGCCAGTTCTCTTCTTCAGTGACAGTGCCCAGCGCGCCACTGAGCAGAGGCGGCAAGCCTGAGTTCTCGATGGTCAGCTCCTTGAAGCGACTCCAGCGCGTCCAGGTGCTCCCCAGGTACAGCGTCCAATCGTCATTGAGTTGATGGGTAAGCGAGAGATCAACCGACTCTGGAAGGTCCACATCCAGCGACGAGTCATAGCTACGCCCGCTGACCCCTACTACGCTGAAAATACCGCCAGTGAGCTTGGACTTGGCGTCCAGGTGATAACTGACCTTGGAGTGATAGGTCAGTCCCAGGCGGGTCTGGTCCGTGGCCTGCACCAGGATGCCGGCGTTGAAGCCAAGCGCCGTATCGTCACCGTTGCTTTTCAGCTTCCCATCGTTGCTGCCGGGGCTCAGAGGGTTGGGCACCATCCCGGAGATCTCACCGCTGATCCGGTTGATAGTCGGACCGAACCCGATCGACACCTTGTCGTTGAAGGCATAGCTGACGGTGGGTTGGAAGGTCAGCGTCGTCACTTCGCTTTTGTTGCCGTAGTAGCGTCCGGCAAAATCGCTGCCGTAATCGGTAATCAGACCGAACGGCACGTAGAAGCCAACGCCGAACGCCCAGTGCTCATCGACGGGCTTGACGTAGTAACCCATCGGTATCGTGGTGGTCGGTACCATGTCGCCGTCTTCCCGGCCACCGAAGGTGCTGCGGGTCTGGCTGATATCACCTTTGGCAAACAGTGTCGCAGCCCCCACGCTGACCTGCTCTTTCTTCAAGCGAGACATGCCCGCCGGATTGCCAAAGACCGTGCTTGCATCTTCAGCTGAGGAGGAGCGCCCGGCAAAGCCCAAGCCCATCCCGCTGATGCTTTGTTCATTCAGCGCGAAGCCGCTTGCCAATACCTGGGAAGTTGCAAGCGCAACGGCGAGCCCCAAGGGAGCCTTGAGCAAGATTTTTTTCATTATTAGAACTCTAGGAACAATTGCTGAAAGGTGGAACGGTTTGTTTTTCTGCTAGGTGAAAATCGCCACGGTCTGACGCGCCCAAAGTACTCGCCGACCGCTTTCGTCCCAGACTTCCATATCCTGTAGCGAGTAGCCTTCCAAGGCTTGCTGACTGAAAGAGCTGATGAGGAACCATTCGCCGGTAACGGCCGGCTGCGGCAGATCGATCGTCCATGACGCCGAGCTGATGGCAGCCGGTTCGGTGAAGCACGTCATGGCAGCGGGCGGCAGGCTGTCAGCCAGTGCAATCAACGCCACTGCGGGATTCACCCCTTGGGCATCCAAATGACGGACCCACATCAATAATTCAGGATTTTGCGCACCGGACACCGGCAGCGAACCGCCTGCGGGGCGCATCTCGAAGTTGAAGGCACAGGCGGGCGCAATGCGGTTGTCCAGCTCCAGCGTGGTGCACCGCGACGGCCCCTCTACCAACGGGCATCCCCACGCCTCATGGGTAATTCTGCTGGCTCGTGGTTGAGCGAACAGCAAGGTCGTGCGCAACGCCAGCTCATCACCCGACTTACAGTCGACCGACACCGACGTCACGGATCGCCCTTGGCGCAACACGCTTGTATCGAAAGTCTGAGGCTGCGTGACCGGCCCTATGAATGACACCTGCGCAGACTTGAACGGCGGAAAATCCTTCGGGCGCTCGCGCAGAACCGCCTCCAACGACAACGCCGCCGACAGGCCGCCAAAGATCGTCCTACCCTGCTGCCAGTTGGCCGGAGCAACAAACGGCACGCTCGGATCAAATTCCGCCAGCACCTGAGCAAAGCTGGTCATATCGCTGTCCTCCGACTGGCCTGAACGTGAGTCCGCAACAGCGTCGCGATTGATGGCGACAGCAATCGAAGGGACCACTTGAAACGCGATGTCATATTTATTCATGTGACCATTTATGTCAATAGTCACTCAATAGGCAAATAGAGACCCGTCAGTCAGGTAACAACCGAATACAAGGAAGTCGTGTGAATCGGGACGGCTGCAGTCAGCAGCCATCCCCTCAGGGCATCAGGCTACGCAGGATGAGATTTGCGGTCAGCGTCGGGGCAACCTCGACGTGATCGAGGCTGTACTGCAGCAACAGAGGATTGACGAAAGGCCGAAGCGTCAGGTGGATCGATTCGACGGTTTCATCCAGCGGCGTCTTGCGCTCGAACTCACCGCTCTCACGCCCTTCGCGCACCACCTGCACCACGAACTGCTTGATCCGAGCGTCATACAGCTGGGAACTGGGCCAGCGCTCCGATGCAGAGAATGCGGCAATGTCATAGAGCTTGCGATCATTGAAGAATAGGTCGATTCCGGTGGTAATCAGGGTCTTGACCAGGCGGCGGAAGCGCTCTGTCGAAGTGAGCCCTTCCTCGCTGACGGCCTCTTCCACGGCCTCCACGATCCTTGCAAGACAGCCGGCACAGATGGCTTCGCCAATCGCCTGCTTGGAATCGAAGAACTTGTAGATGTACGCCTTGGAAAAGCCGATGGCCTTGGCCAGGTCGGACACCGTGGTCTTGGCGTAACCGTATTGACTGAAATGCTCTTTGGCCGCCGCGACAATCTGGTCGCGAATATCATGATCGGCGGGGCCGCGAGTGCTGGGCGAAGGTATTGAGGGCTGGTTCATGAGGGCAGCTTACGCATCCTGAAGATAGTTGACAACTTGTGACCAGCAATAAACATAGTCACAAGTCAACCACTATCAAGCTGTCGGTACGCCCCTTTCTTCTATTTAGCGAAGAGCTGGCTCATATCCTTGAACGCCTTGAATTCCAGCGCATTACCGCAAGGATCGAACAGAAACATCGTGGCCTGCTCCCCCACCTGCCCTTTGAAACGTATGTAAGGCTCGATCACAAACTCGGTACCAAAGGATTTCAGCCGCTCGGCCAGCGCTTCCCACTCCTGCCAACCCAGAATGATGCCGAAGTGAGGCACCGGCACGTCGTGCCCATCTACCGGGTTGCTGTGGACGCTCTCTTGGGAAGCGGTCTTCGGCTGTTCATGGATCACCAACTGATGGCCGTAGAAGTTGAAGTCGACCCAGTGGGCGCTGGAGCGGCCCTCTTGCAACCCAAACACCTCGCCATAAAAGGTCCGAGCGCCTGGAAGATCATAAACAGGGATTGCGAGATGGAAGGGAGAAAGGCTCATCATGGCTCCTGTTGCTTTTATAAGGACCGGGCCATCGTAAGGCCGGGCTCAAAACAAGAAAAACAATGTATTTCTCTCAGTAACACAATTAATATTTGTGAATGATCAAAGAACTCAAGACCCTTATCGCCGTAGCACGGGAAGGTACTTTCGCTGCCGCAGGCAATAAAATCGGCCTCACCCAGGCGGCGGTCAGCGCACAGATCCAGCGCCTGGAGGCCGAACTTGGCTTCGAGATTTTCGACCGCAAGGGACGCTCGGCTCATCTCAATCGGATGGGCCATCAAATACTCTTGCAAGCCCAAGAGTTGTTGCGCCTTTACGACAATCTTGGCGCGAGTCCCGCCGGGCTTGCCCCCAGCGTCCTGGTGAACGTTGGCGCTATCGCTTCGGTGCAGCGCTCCTTCCTGCCAGACGCGCTCGCCAGGTTTCACCAACAGTGTCCCCAGTGCCGCACGCGGGTCCTTCCTGGCGTATCGATGGAGTTGATCAACCTGGTGGATGCCGGCGAAATCGACATGGCCGCCATCATCCGCCCGCCTTTCTCGCTGCAAAACGATCTGCGCTGGATGACGCTGGCGCTGGAGCCGTATCGACTGATCGTTCCGAGCACGCTCCCCGGAGATGACTGGGCTGAACTACTTGGCAGCCAACCCTTCATTCGTTATGACCGGGCGTCGTTCGGTGGCCGGCAGGTGGACCGTTTCCTGCGCAAGATGCATTTCGCCTTGCATGAAGTCAGCGAGCTGGATGAACTCGAGGCCATCATCAAGCTGGTTGGAAACGGCGTCGGTGTGGCCCTGGTGCCGCAAGCCGCCACCCACCACAAATGGCCAGAGGGTGTGCGCGCACTCGACCTCGCGGAGCACACCTTCCACCGTGATGTCGGGCTCGTCCATCGACCTCGACAAAGCCTCACCGAACCCGCGGGGATACTGGTGCAATTGATTGCCGAGCGCGCTCGAGCCAACCCTGTATGAATCGTACCTCTTTGCGGACAAACAAAAACCATGCGCAGGCTCAAGGTTTTTGTCGACCGGATGATCTATACCTCAAGTACACGCAATCAGGCCAAGGCAACAGACTGGCGTGTCCTGATAAAACGACTGTGGCAAACCCGCTTCGGACGCGCTGCATGACATAAAACGTTGGCCTGCAAGACGCTGTTTCCGCGCCCCCTTTGAATGGCGCACCACTTTCCAATGCCTGAAGTATTGATCATGAGCCCGAACAAACGCGTCTTGAATGCACCCACCAGAGCGCTGTCCAGGCTTTGTCTGTTGCTACCGCTGTTGGTTGTCAGCAACGCACGCGGTGAGCCCTTGGAGATAGAACTGCATATCCTCGACGCGCCGCCGCTGACATTCGTCGACGACCCCAGGGGCCACGGAATCGTCGGCGATGTCGCTGTGGCGGCCATGACCAAGGCCGGGTACACCGTGAAAATCCATGTGCTCCCCTGGGCCAGGGCACAGAAGCACGTCAGTGAAGAACATGACCACTTGATCGCGCCCCTCTCGCGCATCCCCACCCGTGAGGATCGCTTCACCTGGGTCGCTTCGATCATGCCTATGGAGCGTGCTTTTTTCAGCCTTGAGCGGCGGGTGAGCAGCTTTGCCCAAGCGAAGGAAACCTACCGCAAGATCGGCGTCGGCCTGGGCAGCGCACAGGAAGATATCCTGCGCACCGAAGGGTTCAGCGATGAACAGATCTATCCGCTGGTCATTGGCGACAACCCCGCCCAGTTGCTCTTGATGGGGCGCATCGATGCGTGGTTCAACGGTGTACCGGAGAGTCGATACATCTGGCCGAAGGTGTCTAAACGCAAACTGCTCATGAGCTCGGTCGGCAGCAGCGCCGATCTATACCTGGCCTGCTCGAAGCAATGCTCGCCAAAAATGGTCGAGGATTTGCGCGAAGCGGTTGAAGCGCTTCACGCGGATGGGACAGTCAAGCATATCCATGACCTCTATTTGCCGCGATAGGCCGCGACCATCAATACATTTGATGGCAAAGACCAAAGTCCACACGCGCCCAAGACTTGGCTGAATCATTCTGACGAGGGAGCTTGCTCCCCGTAGCGGCCCCTCTTTGTGAGCGCTCAAGCGGGAGCAGGCTCCCTCGCCATGGCCGGATTAGAGGCCTTATCGATGGCTTATATCATTCTGAATGATAGTTACCTTTGCTTCATTCGATTCGTCCCTCTGCCTTGCGCCACGCATCATCCGCCCATTCTCAATACATTGGCGGATGCTATCCATGGAACATTCACTTTCAAAACTGCGTTTTCCCCTCGCGCTGCTGGCGGTGCTGGTGATGAGCGCCTGCGGCAAGACTCCCGACACGGCAGCGTCCATGCCGCCGGCCAAAGTCAGTGTGGCCAAGGTATTGGAGCAACCTGTCAACGAATGGGATGAGTTCACCGGGCGCCTTGAAGCGCCGGAAACCGTCGAGATCCGACCGCGGGTTTCCGGGCAAATCGACGAAGTGGCCTTCACGGAAGGCGCGTTGGTCAAGAAAGGCGACCTGCTGTTCCAGATCGACCCACGCCCCTTCCAGGCTGAAGTCCGTCGTCTCGAAGCCCAACTGGCCCAAGCCCGCGCCACCGCCACCCGCAGCGAGAACGAAGCCCAGCGTGGCGAACGCCTGCGCTTGAGCAATGCCATTTCCGCCGAGCTGGCGGATTCGCGCACCAGCGCCGCCCAGGAAGCCCGTGCCGCCGCCGCGGCCATCCAGGCGCAATTGGACCTGGCGAAACTGAACCTGAGCTTTACCCGGGTCACTTCGCCCATCAGTGGTCGCGTCAGCCGGGCGGAAATCACCGCCGGCAACCTGGTGACCGCCGATGTCACGCCACTGACCAGCGTCGTGTCCACCGACAAGGTCTACGCCTACTTCGACGCCGACGAGCGTGTCTTCCTCAAGTACACCCAACTCGCCCGCCAGGGCCAGCGCGGCCAGGCCACGCCGGTCTACATGGGGCTGTCCAACGAAGACGGCAACCCGCACCTGGGCCAGATGAACTTCATCGACAACCAAGTCAACCCGCAGACCGGCACCATCCGTGGTCGCGCGGTGTTCGACAATAAGGACGGCGCCTACACGCCAGGCCTGTACGCCCGCCTGAAGCTGGTGGGCAGCGGCACTTACGCCGCCGTGCTGATCAACGACGAAGCCGTGGGCACCGACCTGGGCAAGAAATTCGTGCTGGTGATGGACGCCGACAACAAGCCGGCCTACCGCGCCGTCGAGTTGGGGCCGAAGATCGAAGGCCTGCGTATCGTGCGCAGCGGCCTGAGCAAGGACGACACCATCATCGTCAAGGGGCTGCAACGGGCGCGCCCGGGTTCGCCGGTCACCCCTGAAACCATACCGATGGCCAGCGACGAGACCCTCGCCGCCCTGGCCCAACAACGTAAAGCGCTCGAAGCCAGCAACCTGCCCCAAGTCGCGCCCTCCAAGGCGGCGTCCAGCTCGGCAGGCAAACTGGCCGCTGCGACCCCACGCGGTTAAGGGACTGAATCCAAGATGAAATTTTCCCAGTTCTTCATTTCCCGGCCGATCTTTGCAGCGGTGCTCTCGCTGCTGATCCTGATCGCCGGCGCCATCTCGCTGTTCCAGCTACCGATCAGCGAATACCCGGAAGTCGTGCCGCCGACCGTGGTCGTACGCGCCAATTTCCCCGGCGCCAACCCCAAGGTCATCGGCGAAACCGTGGCCGCGCCCCTGGAACAAGCCATCACCGGCGTCGAGAACATGCTGTACATGTCCTCGCAGTCCACCGCTGACGGCAAGATCACCCTGACCATTACCTTCGCCCTGGGCACTGACCTGGACAACGCCCAGGTGCAGGTTCAGAACCGCGTCACCCGGACCGAGCCCAAGCTGCCCGAAGAAGTGACGCGGATCGGCATCACGGTGGACAAGGCCTCGCCCGACCTGACCATGGTCGTGCACTTGACCTCGCCGGACAAACGCTACGACATGCTCTACCTGTCCAACTACGCCCTGCTCAACATCAAGGATGAGCTGGCGCGCCTGGGCGGCGTGGGTGATGTGCAACTGTTCGGCATGGGCGACTACTCCCTGCGGGTCTGGCTGGATCCGAACAAGACCGCCTCGCGCAACCTGACCGCCACCGACGTGGTCACCGCAATCCGTGAACAGAACCGCCAGGTGGCAGCCGGTGCCCTGGGGGCCCCGCCAGCGCCGAATGCCCAGGCCTTCCAGTTGTCGATCAACACCCAGGGTCGCCTGGTGAACGAGGAAGAATTCGAGAACATCATCATTCGCTCCGGCGCCAACGGCGAGATCACTCGCCTGAAGGACATCGCCCGGGTCGAACTGGGATCCAGCCAATACGCCCTGCGTTCGCTGCTCGACAACCAGCCGGCCGTGGCGATCCCGATCTTCCAGCGTCCGGGCTCCAACGCCATCCAGATATCCAACGACGTTCGCGAGAAGATGGAGGAATTGAAGAAAGGCTTCCCGGCCGGGATGGACTACAGCATCGTCTATGACCCGACGATCTTCGTCCGCGGCTCCATCGAAGCAGTGGTCCACACCCTGTTCGAGGCCCTGATCCTCGTGGTGCTGGTGGTGATCCTGTTCCTGCAGACCTGGCGCGCCTCGATCATTCCCTTGGTGGCGGTGCCGGTATCGCTGATCGGTACGTTCGCGGTGATGCATCTGTTCGGCTTCTCGTTGAATGCCCTGTCGCTGTTCGGCCTGGTACTGGCGATCGGTATCGTGGTGGACGACGCCATCGTGGTGGTGGAGAACGTCGAGCGAAACATCGAACTGGGCCTTACCCCCGTGGAGGCGACCAAGCGCGCCATGAGCGAAGTGACCGGCCCGATCATCGCCACCGCTCTGGTGCTGTGCGCGGTGTTCGTTCCGGCAGCGTTCATCAGCGGCCTGACCGGGCAGTTCTATAAACAGTTCGCCCTGACCATTGCCATCTCCACGGTGATTTCGGCAGTCAACTCCCTGACCCTGTCGCCAGCCCTGGCTGCGGTATTGCTCAAAGGCCATGACGCGCCCAAGGACCGTTTCTCCAAGTTCCTCGACAAGCTCTTCGGTGGCTGGCTGTTCCGTCCGTTCAACCGTTTCTTCGAGCGCGCCAGCCATGGTTATGTGGGCACCGTCGCTCGAGTGATTCGCAGCAGCGGCATCGCCCTGGTGCTCTATGCGGGCCTGATGGTGTTGACCTTCTTCGGTTTCTCCACCACCCCGACCGGCTTCGTGCCCGGCCAGGACAAGCAGTACCTGGTGGCCTTCGCCCAATTGCCGGACGCCGCGAGCCTGGACCGTACCGAAGACGTGATCAAGCGCATGTCGGACCTGGCGCTCAAGCAACCGGGTGTTGAAAGCGCCGTGGCCTTCCCGGGCCTGTCGATCAACGGGTTCACCAACAGCCCGAACGCCGGCATCGTATTCGTGACCCTCAAGCCCTTCGACGAGCGCAAGGACCCGAGCATGTCGGCCGGCGCCATCGCCGGTGCCTTGAACGGCCAGTACTCGGAGATCCAGGAAGCCTATATGGCGATCTTCCCACCGCCGCCGGTACAGGGCCTGGGCACGATCGGTGGTTTCCGCCTGCAAATCGAAGACCGGGGCAACCTGGGCTACGACGAGTTGTATAAAGAAACCATGAACATCATCACCAAGAGCCACAGCGTGCCGGAACTGGCCGGGTTGTTCACCAGCTACACCGTGAACGTGCCCCAGGTCGATGCCGCCATCGACCGTGAAAAAGCCAAGACCCATGGCGTGGCCGTCAGCGACATCTTCGACACCCTGCAGATCTACCTGGGTTCGCTGTATGCCAACGACTTCAACCGCTTCGGCCGTACCTACCAGGTCAACGTCCAGGCCGAGCAGCAGTTCCGTCTCGAGTCGGACCAGATCGGCCAGCTCAAGGTGCGCAACAATCGTGGCGAGATGATCCCGCTGGCGACCTTCATCAAGGTCAGCGACACCTCGGGGCCAGATCGCGTGATGCACTACAACGGCTTCATCACCGCTGAAATCAACGGTGCCGCCGCCCCGGGGTACAGCTCCGGCCAGGCTGAAAAGGCCATCGAGAAACTGCTCAAGGACGAACTGCCGAACGGCATGACGTACGAGTGGACCGACCTGACGTACCAGCAGATCCTCTCGGGCAACACCGCGCTGTTCGTGTTCCCGCTCTGCGTATTGCTGGCGTTCCTGGTGCTCGCGGCACAGTACGAAAGCTGGAGCCTGCCATTGGCGGTGATCCTGATCGTACCGATGACCCTGCTGTCGGCGATTACCGGGGTGATTCTCTCCGGTGGCGACAACAACATCTTTACCCAGATCGGCTTGATCGTACTGGTGGGGCTTGCCTGCAAGAACGCGATTCTGATCGTCGAGTTCGCCAAGGATAAACAGCTCGAAGGCATGAACCCGCTGGCGGCGGTCCTCGAAGCGTGCCGCCTGCGTCTGCGGCCGATCCTGATGACCTCCTTCGCCTTCATCATGGGCGTGGTGCCCCTGGTGTTTTCCAGCGGCGCGGGTGCGGAAATGCGCCATGCCATGGGTGTGGCGGTGTTCTCCGGGATGCTCGGCGTGACCTTCTTCGGCCTGCTGCTCACCCCTGTGTTCTATGTACTGATCCGCAACTTCGTCGAGCGCAGCGAGGCCCGCAAGGCGGCCCGGGCTTTGAAACTGGAGGCGCAACAATGAGCTTGAAAGTGTTTGTGCCGAGCCTGCTGGCCCTGGCACTGAGTGCCTGCGCCGTGGGCCCGGACTACAAGGCCCCGCAAACGGAGGCGGCGACTATCACCACCGCCACCGACGGCGCCGCCGGCCAGAAGAATTTCGACCGCGCCCGGTTCGAAGGCATCTGGTGGCAACAGTTCGACGACCCGACCCTCAACGCGCTGGTGACCCGCTCCCTGGAAGGCAACCGCGAGTTGCGCGTGGCCTTCGCCCGCTTGCGGGCCGCCCGGGCGATTCGCGATGACGCCAGCAACGACGCCATGCCGACCATCACCAGCCGTGCCAGCAGCAACCTGGGCAAAGGCCAGATCCCGGGGCAGACCACCGACCGGGTCAATACCGAGCGTTACGACCTGGGCCTGGACATGGCATGGGAGCTGGACTTGTTCGGGCGCATCCAGCGCAACCTGGAAGCCACCGACGCCGATCAGCAGGCAGCCGAAGCCGATCTCTATCAGTTGCAGGTGACCATGATCGCCGAACTGGTGGACGCCTACGGACAATTGCGCGGCGCGCAACTGCGGGAAAAGATCGCCCTGGCAAACCTCAAGAACCAGCAGGATTCACGCAAGATCACCGAAAGCCTGCGTGATGCCGGCGTCGGCGATCAGCTTGACGTGGTCCGTGCCGATGCGCGCCTGGCCTCGGTGGAAGCCAGCGTGCCGCAATTGCAGGCCGAACAGGTGCGCCAACGCAATCGCATCGCCACGTTGCTGGGCGAGCGTCCGGACAAACTCAGCGTGGACCTGAGCCCGAAAGAGTTGCCGGCCATCGCCAAGGCCCTGCCCATCGGCGACCCGGGCGAACTGCTGCAACGGCGCCCGGACATTCTCAGTGCCGAACGCCAATTGGCCGCCGCCACGGCGCGCATCGGCGTGGCCAAGGCCGACCTGTTCCCACGGGTCAGCCTGAGCGGTTTCCTGGGCTTCACCGCCGGACGTGGTTCGCAGATCGGCTCCTCGGCCGCCAATGCCTGGGCGCTGGGGCCGAGCATTACCTGGGCCGCTTTCGACCTGGGCAGCGTGCGGGCGCGCTTGCGCGGTGCCGACGCCGAGGCAGACGGCGCCCTGGCGAACTACGAACAGCAAGTGTTGCTGGCCCTGGAAGAATCGGAAAACGCCTTCAGTGACTACGGCAAGCGCCAGCAACGGCTGATTTCGCTGATCCGCCAGAGCGAATCGAGCCGTGCCGCCGCCGACCTGGCGCAGATCCGCTACCGCGAAGGCACCGCGGACTTCCTTGTGTTGCTCGACGCCCAGCGCGAACGCCTGGCGGCCGAAGACACCCAGGCCCAGGCCGAAGTGGAGCTGTACCGCGGCATCGTCGCGATCTACAAGGCCCTGGGAGGCGGGTGGAAACCGGAAACCGTCGCCAGCAACTGATCCGCCCTGCTCAACCGAGCTCCTTTGGTTGGCCGCAACCAGCCAAATTTTTGCCCCGCCTCTCAATTGGATGCGGGGCTTTTTTTCGGCCGAAGCTTGCTGAGGACGACCCTGTGGGAGCAAAGCTTGCTCGCGATAGCGGTGTGTCAGTTGCGTTGATGCCAAATGTACCGCCCTCATCGCGGGCAAGCCTTGCTCCCACATTGACTCGGGCAAGCTGACCCTGGGCGCATGAGATGCCTCACAAGGTTTGACTCAAGCCCCCACCTGGTCGAAGCTTGCGGCATTTCACGCTTCTGGTAATGGATTCCCTGCATGCCCTCGCCTCGCCGCCGTTATCTACTCCTCGGTCTCTGTGTCCTGCTGTTGCTCGCTCTTGTCGCAGTGTGGCTACGCACCACCACGCCGCAAATCCCCGAAGCGATCAAGCGTGGCTACAGCGAAGCCTTGGTAAGTGCCCGTAACGGACAGCCGGGGGCGGCGCGGATGCTTTACCAGCAACTGGGGCGTGCGGACCTCTCGCCCAAGCGCCGCGTGTGGTTGCACGCCGAACTGCCCAACTACCCCAGCCCCCAAGCCTTGAAACTGGCGGACGCGGACCTGCACAGCGAATCGCCGGACGTGCGCCGGGCCGCCATCGGCAGCATCGTCGGGCTGGTGCCAACCGGCCAGCGCAGCCTCTTGCTCGGCCCACTCCTGGATGATGACGACCCGAACGTCCGGTTCGCCGCGGTGAACGCGTTGCTGGGCTTGTCGCCGGATGACCTGGGCTTGTATTTCGGGGCGATGCAGGTCGCCATCGACACCTGGGAGCAGGTGCTCGAAGACGGTCCGAAAACCGCGGAGTCCCACTACCAGCTCGCTCGACTGCACCTGCACAACGCTGAATTGAAAAAAGCACAATTGGCCCTTGAGCAGGCCTTGCGCCTGCAACCGGACAACCTCCCGGCGCTGGTCATGCAGATCGAAGTGCTGGACAAACAGGGCCAGGGCGAAGCCGCACGACTATTGCTCGCCCGACAGTTGCAAACCCAGCCCGCGTCGGCTTATCTGCAACATGCGCTGGGCCTGTGGCTGCTACAACACGGCCAGAGTGAGTATGCGGTGCTCGGACTGGCAAAAGCCGTGGAACTGGAGCCCGATAACCGGCATTACCGCTATGACCTGGCGACTACCCTGCATGCCGAGCAGGAAGTGGAAGCTGCACAGAAACAACTGCAGGAAATCGTCCAGCGCTACCCCGCCGACCGCAAGGCCCGGGTATTGCTGATCAACTATTGGAAGGAAACCGGCCAGTTGCAGAATGTGCAGATCCTGTTGGCGCAACTGGAACAGTTGAACCCCGATGACCCGGCGCTGCAACAAGGCCTGTAGATGCCCTGATTGCTCCTGAAAGTTGTGCACTACACCGCGTTTTGTCGAAGCAAGCGGAACCGCCATCACCGCCAAAGGTCAAGTGTTCAAGCAGTTGATTTCAGGCGTTACCACGCCTGCTGCCCACTTCCCTAGTCATGAGAGGGCTATTTTTGTCTACATCTAACGAGTTGATCAGTGCAAAAGCCGCCACCGGCATCGAAGGACTGGACAACGTCCTTTCCGGTGGTTTGTCCCGCGGCCATGTGTTCCTGCTCGAGGGGGAACCGGGGACCGGTAAGACCACGGTCGCGCTGCATTTTCTGCTGGCCGGTGCGAAGGCTGGCGAGCGCTCGTTGTACATCACGCTATCGGAAACCGAGCGTGAATTGCGCCAGGGCGCGACCTCCCACGGCTGGACCCTGGACGAGAACATTCATATTTTTGAGCTGACGCCGCCCGAAAGCCTGCTCAATGCCGAGCACCAGCAGAGTTTGCTGTACTCCTCGGACCTGGAACTGGGCGAAGCGACCCGGCAGATTTTCGAAGTGGTCGAGCGGGTCAAGCCGACCCGAGTCGTGCTCGACAGCCTGTCGGAGATCCGTCTGTTGGCGCAAAGCTCCCTGCGCTACCGTCGGCAGATCCTGGCGATCAAGCATTACTTCGTGCGCTACGACGCCACGGTCCTGTTGCTCGACGACCTCACCACCGAATCCCTGGACAAGACCGTACACAGTGTCGCCCACGGGGTGATTCGCCTGGAAGAACTGACCCCCAACTACGGCGCCGAGCGGCGGCGGATCCGGGTGGTCAAGTATCGCGGCCAGAAATACCGCGGCGGCTACCATGACTTCACCATCATGGGCGACGGCGTGCACGTCTTCCCGCGCCTGGTGGCCGCCGAACACCGCGGTCAGTACCTGCGCCAGCAGCTCTCCAGTGGCATCGTCGAAATGGACGCGCTGCTGGGCGGCGGTATCGAGACAGGTTCCAGCACGTTGATCCTGGGTCCTGCGGGGACCGGCAAGTCGCTGATCTCGCTGATTTTTGCCGCGGCCGCCGTGCAGCGGGGCGAGAAGGCTGCGCTGTTCATCTTCGACGAAGAGTTGGGCCTGCTGTTCGAACGCATGAACAACATCGGCATCGATCTGCAGGCCCTGCAAGAGACCGGCAACCTGCTGATCGAACAGGTGGACGCCGCCGAACTATCTCCCGGTGAGTTCTCCCACCGCGTGCGTCGTTGCGTCGATGAGGGCAACATCAAGACTGTGGTCATCGACAGCATCAACGGCTACCAGGCGGCGATGCCGGAAGAGAACGCCCTGGTGCTGCACATGCATGAATTGTTGCTCTATCTCAACCGCAAGGGCGCGGCGACCTTCATGACCGTCGCCCAGCACGGTCTGGTCGGCGACATGCAGGCACCCGTGGACATTACCTACCTGGCCGACACGGTGATTCTGTTGCGTTATTTCGAAGCACTGGGCAAGGTTCGCCGAGCCATTTCCATCATCAAGAAACGCACCGGCAGCCACGAGTCGACCATCCGTGAATACCGCATCAGCGGCCAGGGCATGACCATTGGCGAACCACTGGAGGCGTTCCAAGGGGTCTTGCGAGGAGTGCCCACTTACATGGGCGAGAGCAACCCGTTGCTCAAGGATGAACACCGGTGACGCCGGCCGAGCCCCTGTCCGAGCGGGCACTGATCCTCGCGCCGCTGGGACGGGACAGCCAGATCGCCTTGATGATCCTCAATGAAGCCGGTTTTGCCGGCCTCATCTGCCGCCATCTGGGCCATTTGTGTGAAGAGCTGGAGAGTGGTGCAGGCCTGCTGGTGATTTCTTCGGAGGCCTTGGCAGGCCCCGACCTGGAAAACCTGTTCCTGCACATCGAGCAACAGCCGGCCTGGTCCGACCTGCCCATTGTCTTGCTGACCCATCACGGCGGGCCGGAACAGAACCCGGCGGCGCGTATCGGCATGCAATTGGGCAATGTGACCTTTCTTGAGCGACCTTTCCACCCGGTCACGCTGATCAGCCTGGTGACCACTGCCCTGCGGGGCCGCCGAAGGCAGTACGAAGCCCGCGACCGCCTGATCGACCTCAGCAACAGCGAGCTGCGCCTGCAAACCACCCTTGAAACCCTCGAGCAGCAGGTAGAAGAGCGTACCGCCCAATTGCGCCACAACGAAGAGGCCCTGCGCCAGTCGCAGAAAATGGAAGCGGTCGGACAACTGACCGGCGGTATCGCCCACGACTTCAACAACATGCTCACCGGGATCATCGGCAGCCTCGAGCTGTTGCGCCGTCGCCTGGCCCGGGGTCGCACCCAGGACCTGGACAGCCTGATCGACCTGGGCGTGACCTCGGCCAACCGCGCCGCCGGCCTGACCCATCGCCTGTTGGCGTTTTCCCGGCGACAATCGCTGGACTCCAAGGCTGTGCAGATGAATACGCTGGTGCTGTCCATGGGCGAACTGTTGCAGCGCAGCCTCAACGAAAGCATTCGCCTGGACATGCAACTGGACGAACGACTCTGGGTTGCCGAAGCCGACCCCAACCAGCTGGAAAGCGCCCTGCTCAACCTGGTGCTCAACGCCCGGGATGCCATGCCCAACGGCGGAAACCTGGTGGTGCAGACCAGCAACCGGTACCTGGATGCCGACTTCACCAATGCCTACCCCAACCTGGAGCCCGGCGACTATGTGGTGCTGAGCGTGCAGGACACCGGTTGCGGCATGCCCGAAGCGGTGATCAGCCGTGCCTTCGATCCGTTCTTCACCACCAAGCCGATCGGCCAGGGCACAGGCTTGGGCCTGTCGATGATCTACGGCTTCAGCAAGCAATCCCGTGGCCATGTGACCATCGACAGCGAAATCGACAAAGGCACTACCGTCAACCTTTACCTGCCACGCTTCATCGGTGAAGAAATACACGAGCCCCAGACCACCGCCCAGCACGCGCCGTATGCGCGGGACGGCGAGACCGTACTGATCGTCGAAGACGATCCCGCGGTGCGGGTGCTGGTGAGCGCGGTATTGAGCGAACTGGGCTATGCCTTCGTGGAAGCGGCCGACGCCAACGGCGCATTGCCGATCCTCCAGTCAAGCCAGCGCATCGACCTGCTGATCAGTGACGTCGGCCTGCCCGGCATGAATGGCCGGCAACTGGCGGAAATCGGCCGGCAGATCCGGCCGGACCTGCGGGTGCTGTTCATCACCGGCTACGCCGAACATGCAGCGGTGCGCGGCGGCTTCCTCGACCCGGGGATGCAGATGATCACCAAGCCGTTCACGTTTGATCTACTGACGGCCAAGGTACGGGAGATGATCACGGTTTGAATTGACTGAATGTCTCTTGTGGCGAGGGGATTTATCCCCTTGCCACACAAGCCGTGTTTCCAGTTCAAACTAAACCTAGGACAACATCGACTGCATGATGCCCTGCAGCTCATCCAGGTCGAACGGCTTGTCCAGGATCGGGGCCCTGCGGGTAATGGGGCTATCGGTGTCGCGCACTTCCTGCGCGTAGCCACTGATGAAAATGACCTTCAGTTCGGGGCGCAACTTGACCGCAGGCTCTGCGATCTGCACCCCCGAGATACCGCCCGGCAGGCGGAAGTCGGTAATCATCATGTCCAGATGAGGCTTGCTCGCCAGGATCTCGAACGCCTGGGCACCGCTTTCGGCCTGTAGCACCCGGTACCCCTCGCCCGACAGGTAGGCCGACAGCACCATCAGGATCGACGGGTCATCCTCGACGATCAATACAACATCTTGCGCATCTTCACTCATGAGAAGCCTTTGTTCGATCAATAGCTGCTGATACGACCTTGGGGTCTCTCAGAGGTTGCGTCTGTTCGCCGGTTTTGTCCAAGGGAGTTTTCTGCAAGGGCAGGCAAACACGAAACAACGCCCCTTCATTGAGCCGGCTGTCGACCGTGATCGTCCCGCCATGGGCCGTGACGATCTGCTCGGAAATGAACAATCCCAGCCCAAGGCCCGAGGCGACCGCCTTGGACGATACGCGCTCGAACTGCTGGAAGATGCGACTCTGGTTCTCCTCGCTGATGCCGATGCCGTGGTCCTGGACCTCGATGCAGGCATGCTCGGACGTCTTGTAGACGCGCACTTCGATCGGGCTCTTGCCACCGTAGCGCAGTGCATTGGTCAACAGGTTCGACACCACCTGCTCGATACGAAACTCATCCCAAAGCCCCTCCACTGCCGGCTCGGCCATGCAGGTCAACGAGCACTCGGCGGCCGCGATCTGCGGTTGGAAGTTGCGCAACAGGTTCTCCACCAATGCCGTCAGGTTGAAGCGGGCCGGACGGATCGACAGCTTTCCGGTACGAATCCGCGACACATCCAGCATGTCCTCGATCAGTCGGATCAAGCTCTTGATCTGGCGCTCATCGCGCTCGACCATCGCGCGCACCTTGTCCAGGCTGAAGGCTGCGGCATTGTCCCGGGCCAGGTGCATCTTGCGCAGCTGGGTCTCGAGAATGAGGCCATTGAGGGGCGTGCGCACCTCGTGGGCGACGATGGACATGAAGTCGTCGCGCATGCGCACCGCCTGCTCCAGCTCGCCGCGCGTGGCTTCCAGTTGCTGCAACAGGACCTCCTGCTCGCGACGACTCTGCTCAAGGGCCACCACCTGCTCCCTCATGGCCTTTCGCTGGCGATACAGTTCGACGAACACATTGACCTTGCTCGTGACGGCCAGGGTATCCAGCGGCTTGTGCAGGAAGTCCACCGCGCCATTTTCATAACCGGTGAAGGCGTAGTTGCGCTCACGTCCGGCGGCGCTGACGAAAATGATCGGGATGCCGCGGGTCTTCTCCGTCCCGCGCATCAGCTCGGCCAGGCCGAAACCGTTCATCTCCGGCATCTGCACATCGATGATGGCCAGGGCAAAGTCGTGTTGCAGCAACAGGGACAATGCTTCGTCCGCCGACAGGGCCTTGTAGATCTCGCGATTGTCTCCCCTGATCAACGCTTCCAGGGCCAACAGATTCTCAGGCAGATCGTCGACGATCAGCAGTTTGGCTTGAATATCTCTTGGCATGTGGTTCATTCCAGCCCGGCCAGCAATTGGCCGATGCCTTGCAAAGTAAGGATATGGTCGGGCTCGTGCAGGGCCAGCGCCGCTTCGGGCATGGTCGAGACCTGGGCTTCTGCGGGGTCCTGGACCACCGTGATCCCGCCCAGCTCCCTGACCCTCGCCAGGCCCCGGGCGCCATCGTCGTTGGCGCCGGTCAGCACCACCGCCAGCAACGTCGGGCCGTAGACATCGGCGGCTGACTCGAACAGCACGTCGATGGACGGTCGCGAATGGTGTATGGGTTCCTCCAGGCTCAACGACAGGCTACGGTCAGACTCGACCGACAAATGATAGCCGGGCGTCGCAACGTACAAGGTGCCCGGGACAATGTCCTGCTTGTCACGGGCCTCCTCCACCGGCACCGCCAGGCGATGGCCGAACACGGAAGCCAATTGGCTGTCGCGCTCATCCGGCAAATGCAACACCACCAGGACGGGCACGCCGAAACCTTTGCGCAAGTGTCCGAACACCCTGAGCAACGCTTCGACGCCGCCGGCCGATGCCCCGACGACAATGGCCTCGATGGGCGGCCTCGATCTGTCCTTCGTCTGGTTCATAACTTGCGATAGATCCGTTCCTGTTTGACCAACGGCTCGAATCGATGGCCGTAAGCCGAAAAATCCAATGTCTCCTTACTGCCCAACACCAGGAAACCACGGTGACAGAGGGACTCGTGGAACAGTCCAAATGCACGATCTTGCAGTTTTTTATTGAAATATATCAATACATTGCGACATGAAATTAACTGGGTTTCTGAAAAAACACTGTCGGTCGCCAGGCTGTGATCGGCAAAGGTCACGTTCTCGCACAGGGTCTTATCGAACATCGCATAATCGTAGGCGGCCGTGTAGTAATCGGCAAACGATCGCCGTCCTCCCGCGTTCTGGTAGTTCTGGGTATAGCTGCGCACACTTTCCAGGGAGAAAATCCCCTGCTTGGCTTTTTCCAACGAGCGTGGGTTGATATCGGTGGCGTAGATGAACGTGCGGTCCAGCAGTCCTTCTTCGCGCAGCAGGATGGCCATGGAGTAGACCTCCTCCCCCGTGCTGCAACCGGCGATCCAGATCTTGATCGAAGGGTACGTCCTGAGCAACGGCACGATTTCCTCGCGGATTGCCAGGAAATGCGAGGGATCGCGAAACATCTCGCTGACAGGGATCGTCAGCAGTTGCAGCAACTGCATGAACGCCCCCGGGTCATGCAGCACACGCTCCTGCAAGGCCGAAATGGTCTTGCATTCGAATTGACTCAGCGCATGGTGGACCCGGCGCTTGATGGAAGCGCCGGAGTAATCGCGAAAATCGTAGCTGTACTTGAGGTAGATCGCTTCGATCAACAACCGAAGTTCGATGTCAGTGTCACGTTCCACTAAATTCTTTCCATATTCGGCAACCACACGCGAATCAGTGAAAACAGACGATCCAGATCGATCGGTTTGGCCAGGTAGTCGTTGGAACCCGCCGCCAGGCAGCGTTCCTGATCGTCCTTCATGGCCTTGGCCGTCACGGCGATGATGGGCAGCTTGCGCCAGCGCGGGTCCTTGCGGATCAGCGCGGTGGCCTCGAAACCGTCCATCTCCGGCATCATTACATCCATCAGCACCAGGTCGATGTCGTCGAACTCATTCAGGCGATCGATCGCCTCCATGCCGTTGCGGCCGATGACCACGATCGCCCCTTTCGCTTCCAGGGCGCTGGTCAGAGCAAAGATATTGCGCACATCGTCGTCCACCAGCAGCACCTTGCGGCCTTCGAACACCTTGTCACGGCTGCGGGCAGTCTTGAGCATCCGCTGCCTTTCATGGGACAACCGGGATTCGACTTTGTGCAGAAAAAGTGTCACCTCATCCAGCAGGCGCTCTGGCGAACGGGCGCCCTTGATGATGATCGAGCGTGAATACTTGCGCAGTTCGGCTTCTTCGTCCCGTGTCAGGTTGCGCCCGGTGTAGACGATGACCGGCGGGAAGGAGCAGATGTCTTCGCTGGACATGCGCTTGAGCAGGTCGTTGCCGAGCATGTCCGGCAACTTGAGGTCGATGATCATGCAGTCATAGACGTTGGTCCGCAGCAGGTCAAGGGCTTGCTGGGCCAGGCCAACGGCGGTGATCTCAATGTCATCGTCGCCGATCAGGCGGGTAATACTGTCACGTTGCAGGTCATCGTCCTCCACCAGCAGCACTCGCTTGACCTTCTGGGTGAGCTTGGCCTCCAGGCGGGCGAACACGTCCTTGAGTTCTTCGCGGGTGGTCGGCTTGACGGCATAACCGATGGCGCCCATGTGCATGGCGGCTTCGACACGGTCTTCGACGGAAATCACGTGCACCGGGATGTGCCGGGTTTCGGCCTGCTCCTTGAGTCGCTGCAGCACCGTCAGCCCCGAATGGTCCGGCAGGCGCATGTCCAGCAGGATCGCGTCGGGGGCCAGTTGCAACGCCAGGTCGAAGCCTTCGTCGGCACCGTGGGCCACCAGGCACTGGTAACCGAGCTCATGGGCCAGGTCGAAAAGAATCCGGGCGAACTTGGGCTCGTCTTCGATCACCAGAATGCACCGGGTGTCGAACGGCGCCTTGTCGCGATCATCGGCGAACCGGGCAATCGGTGTATCCACCTCGGCGATCAGCGGCGCTGGTGAGGTTTTTTGCGCGACAGGTGCCGGCGCGGTGGCCGTCGGAATGAAGGTCATCGGCTCTATCGGCGTGTCCCCGGGCTCGATGTAACGTTCTGGCAATACCAGCGTGAACACACTGCCTTGACCAGGCTGGCTGGAAACGGAGATCGAGCCGCCCAGCAACGTGGCCAGGTCCCGGGAAATCGACAACCCCAGGCCAGTACCGCCGTAGCGACGGTTGGTGGTGCCGTCGGCCTGGCGGAACGCTTCGAAGATGCTTTGCTGCTGGTCAGCGGCGATGCCGATCCCGGAGTCCCGCACCATGAACGCGATGCCAGCACCCGGCTGGCCGGCCACGGACAGGCTGACAGAGCCTTGCTCGGTGAACTTCACGGCGTTGGACAGCAGGTTCTTGATCACTTGCTCCAGGCGCTGGCGATCGGTGTAGAGCATCGCGGGCGCATCGGGCAGCACCTGCACCTCGAAACTCAGGCCTTTGTCGGCCGCCAACGGCCCGAACATATCCCGCAACCCTTCCACCAGACGCTGCACGCTGGTGTTTTCCGGGCGCACTTCCAGTTTTCCAGCCTCGACCTTGGAAATGTCGAGAATGTCGTTGATCAGGTTCAACAGATCGTTGCCGGCGGAGTAGATCGATTCGGCAAACTTGACCTGCTCCTCGCTGAGGTTTTGCTGCGGGTTCTCCGCCAGCAGTTTGGACAGGATCAGCGAGCTGTTGAGCGGCGTGCGCAGTTCGTGGGACATGTTGGCCAGGAACTCGGACTTGTACTTGCTCGAGCGCTGCAGCTCTTCGGCACGCTCCTGCAACTGGATCTGGGCCAGGTTCAGCTCACTGTTCTTCTGGTCCATGGCGTCGCGCTGCTCGGCCAACTGCTCGTTGGTCTGCTCCAGCTCCTGTTGCTGGGTTTCCAGGTGGGCCTGGGACTCCTTGAGGATGCGCGACTGCTCTTCCAACTCCTCGTTGGCAGTCTTGAGCTCTTCCTGTTGGACTTGCAGCTCTTCGTTCAACTGCTGGGTTTCGGCCAACACTTCCTGCAAGCGCTGGCGATAACGGGCAGCTTCGAGGGAGGTGCCGATATTGCCGGCGATCAGTTCCAGCAATTCGATATCACGCTCGGTCAATGGCCGCAGGAAACCCAGTTCGATGACACCGTTGATCCGATCGTCGTCACTGGTGGGCACCACCAGCACGCTGTTGGGCAGGCCTTGCCCCAATCCGGAGCTGACTTTCAGGTAATCGTTCGGCACCTCATCCAAGCGAATGAGGCGTCCCTGCTGCACGGCCTGGCCGGCGATGCCTTCGCCTGCGACGATCACTTGCTGTTGTTCTTCATCTTCCCGGGACAGGCCGTAGGTGGCAACGCGCCTGAGGACACCATTTTCCTCCCGCACATAGAGTGCAGCGACAGCGACATCCAGGTATTTGGCACAGAACTGCAGGATGTTGCGGCCCAGCAGGTTCAGCGACAGTTGCCCCAGGACCTGCTCGGCCAGCTGCGTCTGGCCGTTGCGCAACCAGGCCTGCTTTTCCAGGTGCAAAGCGCTGCGTTGCTGGACTTTCAAGCTGGCGCTGTAGCTCTCGGACAGGTTCAACAGGTCCCGGCGACCGACGTAGGCCAGCAGCCCGCTGACAGCCGCCACGAACAACAGATAAAGGGCAATGCTCCAGATGGTCGTGGTGCGCACATCCAGGTTACGCGCCGCACGCAGTTGCTGCTCGGTGGCGACGATCTCTTCGAAGGACTGGCGAATCTCATCGGTCAGACGCTTGCCGCGCCCGGCCTTTACCGCGCCGCGGTAATCACCGCTGCTGCGTTGCAAGTCAATCATGCCCTGGGCGTAATTGGACCACTCCGCCTGGAGTGCCTGGATCTTGCGCAGGCGGTCGATCTGGGCGGGATTGTCGGCTGTCAATTCCAACAATGTGTTCAGCGCCACGGCGATGCGCGGCTTGGCCACTTCGTAGGGGTCGAGGAAGTGCTCGTCACCGCTCAACAGGTAGCCGCGCATGCCGGTTTCCAGATCCACACTCAGCTTGAGCGCTTCGTTGGCGTTATTGATCACCCTGTCGGTATGGCCGACCCATTGGATCACCGACAGCAGATAGGTGATAAGGATGATGAAAAACACCGCGCTGAGGGCGCCTATGCCCAGCGGCAGGCTGATGTTGCGACTCAGGAGCTTGCGAAAACTTTGCTCGTCGACCGAAGACGAAGGGATCATGGAAAGGGCCTTGGTGGACAGTTGAAAACCGTGGAGTTTGCCCGAAAAACCGCGCATGGATCCACATTTTCTGACGAGTCAAGGACGCAAAATCCGGCGACGATAGGCCGGGTAGCAAGGCAGCGACTATCCTTGTCAGCTCTTGTACTATAGATCCTTTCTTGTACACCCCAGGGAACTTGTGCCGCCTTGGCACTTACTCATGAATGAGACCAATTTTTTTTGTGCGCCCTCCCGCTCCCATCTTTCGAGAATGCATCTATGCCCACCGCCACCGCCGCCACCCAGCCCACCATTCTGGTAGTCGAAGATGACGACATCGTGCGGATGTTGATCGTCGACGTACTGGAGGAACTGGAGTACCAGGTACTGGAGGCAGACGGTTGCGAGCAGGCGCTGACGTTTTTGCGCGACGACGCGCAGGCCATCGCCCTGATGATGACCGACGTCGGCCTGCCGGTAATGGACGGGCGTGAACTGGCCAGGCAGGCCCGCTCCGTGCGGCCGGACCTCCCGGTGTTGTTTGCCAGCGGTTATGCCGAAAGCATCAATGTGCCTGAAGGCATGTCGGTGATCGGCAAACCCTTCTCCATCGATCAGTTGCGGGACAAGGTCAAACGCATTCTTTCTTGAGCCCGGTCGCATTCTTGGTCACTATCGGCGCCCCGTGCGCCGATGGCGCCTGAATCGCTCCGAGGAACCCCCAGCTCATGCGTCACCCCACCGCCACCAAAGTCCTGGTTATCGGCTATGTCTGGCCCGAGCCGCGTTCATCGGCAGCCAGTGGGCACGTCATGCAGATTCTGGACACTTTCCTCGGGCAAGGTTGGGACATCACCTTCAGCAGCCCGGCCGGCCCGGGCGAGCAGCGCGCCGACCTGGGCGCGCTGGGCATCCGCGAAGTGCCCATCGAACTCAATAGCAGCAGCTTCGACGCGTTCATCCGTGAGCTGGCACCGGACATCGTGCTGTTCGACCAGTTCATGATGGAAGAACAGTTCGGCTGGCGGGTCGAGAAGCACTGCCCTGGCGCCCTGCGAGTGCTGGAGACCTCCGATTTGCAGAGCCTGCGTCACGCCCGGCATCAGCGCCTGAAGGATCGCCTGAAGCGCGACGAAGCGAGCGAGGACTTCAGCGACCTCTTCGCTCCAGCCCTGGCCGATGAATTCCAACAGATGGCCGACACCGACCTGGCCAAGCGGGAAATCGCCGCCCTGTATCGCTGCGACCTCAACCTGATGGTGTCCGAGGTTGAGATCGAGCTGTTGGTGGAACACTTCAGATTACCCCGTCACCTGTTGCACTGGTGCCCCTTGATGCTGGACCTGCCCAGCGGCCCGCCGGTGCCGTTCGCGGACCGGGCGCACTTCCTGAGCATCGGCAACTTCCGCCATGCGCCGAACTGGGACGCCGTGCTCTGGATGAAAAACGCCATCTGGCCGCTGATCCGCCAGCAATTGCCCGGCGCACAACTGCACCTGTACGGCGCCTACACCCCGCCCAAGGCCGCCGCGCTGCACAACCCGGCCCAGGGCTTTCACATCATGAATTGGGCCGAGGACGCCTTGCAGGTCATGTCGGCTGCACGCATCTGCCTGGCGCCACTGCGCTTTGGCGCCGGCATCAAAGGCAAACTGATCGACGCCATGCTCTGCGGCACCCCCAACGTCACCACGCCCGTGGGGGCGGAAGCCATGCACGGCGACCTGCCTTGGCCTGGGTCGATTGCCCGGAGCGCCGAGGACATCGCCCGTGAGGCAGTGCAGTTGTATAGCGACCAGGACCGCTGGACCCGAGCCCAGGACGCTGGCCTGGTGCTGCTGGCGAGCCGTTACCGGCAGCAAGTGCACGGGCCGGCACTGATCGATCGCATCAACACTTGCCGGGCGGACCTGGCGCAACGACGCCGGGACAATTTCACCGGCAGCATGCTGCGTCACCATCAGCACAAAAGTACCCAATACATGTCCCAGTGGATCGAAGAAAAAAACCGCCACGGTTAAACGTCAGGGTGGCACCCACTTGGAGATGGGGGCATTATCCAACGGCGATAACAATAAAAGCGCCAGGCCCATGACCCGAACAGCCAGAGTCACCGACCCTTCCTACGAGTTGATGGACGATCATAACGGGTTGTCCATCATCTATCGCCAGCACGGTTTCCCTTGTCCGCTGGTGCGTTGGCACTTCCACAAGGAATACGAACTGCACTTGATCGTCGCCAGTTCCGGCAAGGTGTTCATTGGCGACTACATCGGCAACTTCTACCCCCAGTCGCTGTTTCTCACCGGCCCCAACCTGCCCCACAACTGGATCAGCCAGGTGGCCGAGGACGAAGTGGTGCCCAAGCGCGACATGCTGGTGAACTTCACCGACGAGTTGTTCGAAAGCGGCCACCAGGTATTCGCCGAACTCAAGACGGTTGCGCCGCTGCTCGAACGGGCCCAATACGGCATCGAGTTCCGTTGCAAGCGCACCATCCGCCAAGCCACGACCCTGATGCAACGCATTGCCGACTCCCGAGGCATGAGCCGCCTGGGGCACTTTTTCATCCTGATGGAGCTGTTGGCCGCCACGGATGACTACCAACTGCTTTCCGGCGCGACCGCCCCCCAAACGGCGGACGAACACAGCATCGACCGCACCAACCGCGCGGTGGACTACATCTTTGCCCACTACGCCCGGGAACTGCCCCTGGAAGAAGTCGCCGAGCACCTGGGCATGAAGCCCACCTATTTCAGCCGGGTGTTCAAACAGGCCACTGGCCGCTGCTTCATCGAATTCGTCAATCGCCTGCGCATCAGCAAATCCTGCGAATTGCTGGCCGACGGCGATAAACCGGTGACGGATGTGTGCTTTGAGTCCGGCTTCAACAACATCTCCAATTTCAACCGGCGCTTCCAGCAGCTCAAGGGCATGACCCCGTCCCACTACCGACGGCTGGCGGTACAGCGGTTGACCGAGCAGAACCAGGGCTGAGACTTTCTCGACTCAATTGCCTGGATCAGGGACAGAGTGGACCTGTGACGAGGGGATTTATCCCCGCTGGGGCGCGAAGCGGCCCCAAATGCTATCTACCACCGAGGTGGATCAGAAAGGGCCGGGGGCCGCTTCGCAGCCCAGCGGGGATAAATCCCGTCGCCACAGATATATCCTCCACACGCCGATACCCACCTTCCCTACAGATGAATGTCCACCTGAAACCTCCTTCAGTGCAAAAAAGTATCAGCGCAAGTGCGACGGATGATTTGTCACACCGTCCATTGAAGGCTGTAATCAGCGCACATTCTTCCCTTCATCCGGAAGACACAAAAACAATAACTGTCCTTCTGCAGCCTGCGGGCGCGGAAAAGGAGTGCGCGATGAAACCTTCGGTAAAAGTTCTGCTTGTCTCCACCTGCATGACCCTCAGCAGCGTCAGCTTCGGCGCAGAGACCCTCACCATTGCCACCGTCAACAACAGCGACATGATCCGCATGCAAAAGCTCTCGAAAACCTTCGAAGCCGAGCACCCGGACATCAAGCTGAACTGGGTGGTACTCGAAGAAAACGTCCTGCGTCAACGGCTGACTACCGACATCGCCACCCAAGGCGGACAGTTCGACGTTTTGACCATTGGCATGTACGAAGCTGCACTCTGGGGCGCCAAGGGCTGGCTGGAACCGATGAAAGACCTGCCAGCCTCCTACGATCTGGACGACGTTTTCCCTTCCGTGCGCGAAGGCTTGTCGGTCAAGGGCTCGCTGTACGCCCTGCCGTTCTATGCCGAAAGCTCGATCACCTATTACCGCACGGACCTGTTCAAGGATGCCGGGCTGACCATGCCTGAACACCCGACCTGGACCCAGATCGGCGAATTCGCAGAAAAGCTCACCGACAAATCCAAGGAACAATACGGCCTGTGCCTGCGAGGCAAAGCCGGTTGGGGCGAGAACATGGCGCTGATCACGACCCTGGCCAACGGTTTCGGCGCGCGCTGGTTCGACGAGAAGTGGCAACCTGAATTCAACGGGCCCGAATGGAAGGACGCACTGAACTTCTACGTCGACAATATGAAGAAATCCGGCCCGCCGGGCGCCTCCAGCAACGGTTTCAACGAAAACCTGGCGTTGTTCAACAGCGGTAAGTGCGCAATCTGGGTCGATGCCAGCGTCGCCGGTTCGTTCGTGACCGACAAGACCCAGAGCAAGGTGGCCGATCACGTCGGATTCACCTTCGCCCCCCACGAAAAAACCGACAAGGGCACCTCGTGGATGTACTCCTGGTCCCTGGCCATCCCGACCAGTTCCAAAGCCAAGGAAGCGGCCAAGGTCTTTACCACTTGGGCAACGTCCAAGGCGTACAACCAGTTGGTCGCCAAGACCGATGGCATTGCCAACGTACCACCGGGCACCCGCACCTCCACCTATAGCGACGAGTACATGAAGGCGGCGCCGTTTGCCAAGGTGACGCTGGAATCGTTGAAGGTCGCCGACCCGAAAGCGCCGACCGTAAAGCCTGTGCCCTACATCGGCATCCAGTTGGTGACCATTCCAGAGTTCCAGGCCATCGGCACCCAGGTGGGCAAGTTCTTCTCCGGCGCGCTGACCGGCCAGCAGACCGTGGACCAAGCGTTGACCGCAGCGCAGTCCACCACCGAACGCGAGATGAAACGCGCCGGGTATCCCAAGTAGTCAGCTCATTGAGGCCCGCTCCCGATTCCTGTGGGAGCGAGCTTGCTCGCGATGAGGGCCACCCAGCCAATATCACGAGTGACTGACACGACGCTATCGCGAGCAAGCTCGCTCCCACAGTGGATCTTCATAGGCCCGCAAAAATCGGTTCAATGCCATGAATAGCTCAACTACAACCGCCAAAGCCTCCATCGAGACTGCCCCGCCGCCGGCACGCAAGATCCGCCTGGCCAATCCCGGCTGGTTCCTGGTCAGCCCTTCGGTGGCCCTGTTGCTGCTGTGGATGATCGTGCCGCTGGGCATGACCGTCTACTTCTCGATGATCCGCTACAACCTGCTCTACCCCGGCGAAAACGAATTCGTCGGGCTGGAGAACTTCACCTATTTCCTGACCGACTCGGGTTTCATGCCCGGCGCCACCAATACCTTGTTGCTGGTGGGCAGCGTGCTGCTGATCAGTATCGTTCTGGGGGTGTTGATCAGCGCGCTGCTGGAAGCCAGTGAGTTTTTCGGTCGCGGCGTCGTCCGTGTGCTGCTGATCTCGCCATTCTTCATCATGCCCACCGTCGGCGCGCTGATCTGGAAGAACCTGATCTTCCATCCGGTCTCGGGCATCCTCGCCTCGGTGTGGAAGCTGTTCGGTGCCCAGCCCGTGGACTGGCTGGCCCATTACCCGCTGCTGTCGATCATCATCATCGTGAGCTGGCAATGGCTGCCGTTCGCAATCCTGATCCTGATGACAGCCATGCAGTCGCTGGATCAGGAACAGAAAGAAGCCGCCCGCCTGGACGGTGCCGGCCCCATCGCGATCTTCTGGCACCTGACCCTGCCGCACCTGGCCCGCCCTATCGCCGTGGTGCTGATGATCGAAACGATCTTCCTGCTGTCGGTGTTCGCCGAGATCTTCACCACCACCAACGGTGGCCCCGGCTATGCCTCCACCAACCTTGCGTACCTGATCTACAACCAGGCGCTGGTGCAATTCGACGTCGGCATGGCTTCGGCCGGTGGCCTGATTGCCGTGGTCATTGCCAACATCGCCGCCATCATCCTCGTGCGGATGATCGGCAAAAACCTCACCGACAAGCACTGAGGCCGTCGCCATGACTCTTCAACAATCCCGTCGCCTGCAAAGCCTGTTGCTGGGCACGCTGGCCTGGGCCATCGCGATCCTGATCTTCTTTCCGATCTTCTGGATGGTGCTGACCAGCTTCAAGAGCGAAATCGACGCGTTCGCCACGCCGCCGCAGTTCATCTTCGCGCCGACCCTGGAGAACTACCTGCACATCAACGAGCGCAGCAATTACCTCAGCTTCGCCTGGAACTCGGTGGTGATTTCCTTCAGCGCCACCGCCCTGTGCCTGCTGATCGCGGTGCCGGCGGCCTACTCCATGGCGTTCTATGAAACCCAGCGCACCAAAGGCACGTTGCTGTGGATGCTCTCCACCAAGATGCTGCCGCCGGTGGGCGTGCTGATGCCGATCTACCTGCTGGCCAAGCAGTTTGGCCTGCTGGACACGCGGCTCGCGCTGATCATCATCTACACCTTGATCAACCTGCCCATCGTGGTCTGGATGGTTTACACCTACTTCAAGGACATTCCTCGCGACATCCTCGAGGCCGCACGCCTGGATGGCGCCACGCTCTGGCAGGAAATGGTCCGCGTGCTGCTACCGATTGCCAAGGGCGGCCTGGCGTCCACCGTGCTGCTGTCGCTGATCCTGTGCTGGAACGAGGCGTTCTGGTCGCTGAACCTCACCTCCTCCAAGGCCGCGCCCCTGACGGCGCTGATCGCCTCTTACTCCAGCCCGGAAGGTTTGTTCTGGGCCAAATTGTCGGCCGTCTCGACCCTGGCCTGCGCGCCGATCCTGATCTTTGGCTGGATCAGCCAGAAACAGCTGGTGCGCGGTTTGTCCTTCGGCGCGGTGAAATAACGCGCCCTACACAATAATCAGAAGTGGAGGCCCATCATCATGGCCAACCTGAAAATCAAGAATCTGCAAAAGGGCTTCGAAGGTTTCTCCATCATCAAGGGCATCGACCTTGAGGTGAACGACCGCGAATTCGTGGTCTTCGTCGGCCCGTCGGGCTGTGGCAAGTCCACGCTGCTGCGGCTGATCGCCGGCCTGGAAGAGGTCAGCGACGGCACCATCGAACTGGATGGCCGGGACATCACCGAAGTCAGCCCGGCCAAGCGCGACCTGGCGATGGTGTTCCAGACCTACGCCTTGTACCCGCACATGAGCGTGCGCAAGAACATGTCCTTCGCCCTGGACCTGGCCGGCGTGCCCAAGGCCGAGGTCGAGAAGAAGGTCAACGAAGCGGCGCGCATCCTCGAACTGGGGCCGATGCTCGAGCGCAAGCCCAAGCAACTGTCCGGCGGCCAGCGCCAACGTGTGGCGATCGGCCGGGCCATCGTGCGCAACCCGAAAATATTCCTGTTCGACGAGCCGCTGTCCAACCTTGACGCGGCCCTGCGGGTGCAAATGCGCCTGGAACTGGCACGCCTGCACAAGGAACTGCAGGCGACCATGATCTACGTGACTCACGACCAGGTCGAAGCCATGACCCTGGCCGACAAGGTGGTGGTGCTCAACAGCGGACGCATCGAGCAGGTCGGTTCGCCCCTGGAGCTGTATCACCAGCCGGCCAACCTGTTTGTGGCAGGGTTCCTCGGCACACCGAAAATGGGCTTCCTCAAAGGCAAGATCACCGCCCTCGACAGTCAGGGCTGCGAGGTACTGCTGGACGCTGGCACGCGCATCAACCTGCCGCGCAGCGGCGCCAACCTGAGCGTCGGCGGCGCGGTGACCCTGGGGATTCGCCCGGAACACCTGAACCTGGCACAACCGGGCGATTGCACCCTGCAAGTCACCGCCGACGTCAGCGAGCGGCTGGGCAGCGATACCTTCTGTCACGTCGTCACGGCGTCCGGCGAAGCCTTGACCATGCGGGTTCGTGGCGACCTGGCGAGCCGTTTCGGCGAGCAACTGAACCTGCACCTGGACGCTGAACACTGCCATTTATTCGACGCCGAGGGCGTCGCGGTGAACCGCGCGCTGCGCGCCGCCGCCTGATTGCCGAGACCTGCGATGAAACTCAACCGACAAAACCTGCACAACCTCAACCCCGAAGTCGCCCTGCCGGCCTACCCTCTGAGCGACATCCGCCAGGGCATCGCCCACATCGGCGTTGGCGGTTTCCACCGGGCTCACCAGGCTTATTACACCGATGCGCTGATGAACACCGGCGCCGACCTGGACTGGGCCATCTGCGGCGTCGGCCTGCGGGCCGAGGACCGTCGTGCCCGGGATGACCTGGCCGGCCAGGATTACCTGTTCACGTTGTACGAACTGGGTGACACCGATGACACCGAAATCCGCGTGATCGGCGCGATCAACGACATGCTGCTGGCCGAAGACGGCGCCCAGGCGTTGATCGATAAGCTGGCCGATCCGCAGATTCGCATCGTCTCGCTGACCATCACCGAAGGTGGCTATTGCATCGACGACAGCAATGGCGAGTTCATGGCTCATCTGCCGCAGATCCAGCACGACCTGGTCCATCCCGAGGCACCGAAGACCGTCTTCGGCTTCCTCTGCGCCGCCCTGGCCAAGCGCCGGGCGGCGGGTATCCCGGCGTTCACGTTGATGTCTTGCGATAACCTGCCCCATAACGGCGCCGTGACACGCAAGGCGTTGCTGGCCTTCGCCGCGTTGCGCGACACCGAGCTGGGTCAGTGGATCGACCAAAACGTCAGTTTCCCCAACGCCATGGTCGACCGCATCACGCCCATGACCAGCGTCTCCCATCGCCTGCAACTGCACGACGAGCATGGCATCGACGACGCCTGGCCGGTGGTCTGCGAACCGTTCGTGCAATGGGTACTGGAGGACAAATTCGTCAACGGTCGTCCAGCCTGGGAAAAGGTCGGCGTGCAGTTCACCGATGACGTTTCACCCTATGAAGAAATGAAAATCAAGCTGCTCAACGGCAGTCACCTGGCCTTGACCTACCTGGGTTTTCTCAAGGGGTATCGCTTCGTCCACGAAACCATGAACGACCCGCTATTCGTGCGCTACATGCGCGCCTACATGGAACTGGACGTGACGCCGCAACTGGCACCGGTGCCGGGCATCGACCTGACCGAGTACAAGAACACCCTGGTGGAACGCTTTTCCAACCAGGCGATTGCCGACCAGTTGGAGCGGGTTTGCTCGGACGGCTCGTCGAAGTTTCCAAAGTTCACCGTCCCGACCATCAATCGCTTGATTGCCGACGGCAGCGAAACCCGCCGTGCAGCGTTGGTCGTGGCGGCCTGGGCCGTGTACCTGAAGGGCGTGGACGAGAACGGCGTAACGTATTCGATCCCGGACCCACGGGCGGCCTTCTGCCAGGCGTTGGTGGCCGACGATGCGCTGGTGACCCAGCGGGTGCTGGAGGTGGAAGAAATCTTCGGCACCGCGATCCCCCGCTCGCCGGAGTTCGTGGCAGCATTCGAATGGTGCTGCAACAGCTTGCGCGAGCACGGCGTGACACGAACACTTGAGCGGATACTGGCTGACGTAGGCTAAACCTGCGGATGCGGTCGCTTTTTGTGGCGAGGGGATCTATCCCCGCTGGGCTGCGAAGCAGCCCTGACACTGACGGCTCGGTGTGTCAGATTCACTGAGTTGTTCGTGTCTTGGGGACGCTTCGCGTCCCAGCGGGGATAAATCCCCTCGCCACAGGTTCCACCCTGTCCCGGTCCAAACAGTTCTGCGCTGACGGTTCATTGATATCAAGGATTTCCATGGCAAACCAACAACTGTTCCTGGGCATCGACTGCGGCACCCAAGGCACCAAGGCGCTGATCCTGGATGCGATCAGCGGCCAGGTGCTCGGCCAGGGCGCTGCTGCCCACAGCATGATCAGCGGGGCCAACGGTCGTCGTGAACAAGACCCCCAGCAATGGCTCGATGCATTCACCCAAGCGACTCATCAGGCCGTGGCCGCCGCCGGGATCGATGGCCAGGCGATCCTCGGCGTAGGCGTGTCCGGCCAGCAACACGGCCTGGTGCTGCTTGACGACCAAGGCCAGGTCCTGCGCCCGGCCAAGCTGTGGTGCGACACCGAGACGACGCCTGAGAACGATCGGCTCCTGGCGCACCTGGGCGGCGAAGAGGGCAGCCTCGAACGTCTCGGCGTGGTGATCGCGCCGGGCTACACGGTTTCCAAGCTACTCTGGACCCGGGAGCAGCATCCTCAGGTTTTCGAACGCATCGCCAGCGTTCTGCTGCCCCACGACTTCCTCAACTACTGGCTCACCGGCCGCCGTTGCAGCGAATACGGCGATGCCTCGGGGACCGGCTACTTCAACGTACGCACCCGCCAATGGGACGCGCAGTTATTGCAACACATCGACCCCAGTGCACGCTTGCAAGCGGCCCTGCCGGAGCTGATCGAGGCCCATCATCCCGTCGGGCGCATCCTGCCGACCATTGCCGAGCACCTGGGCATCAACCCCGGTGCGGTGGTGGCAAGTGGCGGCGGTGACAACATGATGGGCGCCATCGGCACCGGTAATATCCAGCCCGGCGTGATCACCATGAGCCTCGGTTCCTCCGGCACGGTCTATGCCTATGCCGCCGAACCCACGGTCAGCCCGCAACCGTCAGTGGCGACGTTCTGCTCCTCCAGCGGTGGCTGGCTGCCACTGATCTGCACCATGAACCTGACCAACGCCACCGGAGCGGTTCGCGAGTTGCTGGACCTGGACATCGACACCTTCAACGCCCTGGTCGTCCAGGCCCCGATCGGCGCCGAGGGTGTCTGCATGCTGCCGTTCCTCAACGGCGAGCGGGTGCCTGCCCTGCCCCATGCCACCGGTAGCCTGCTGGGCCTGACCACCACCAACCTGACCCGGGCCAATCTGTGCCGTGCCGTGGTCGAAGGCACGACCTTCGGCTTGCGCTATGGCTTAGACCTGCTAAGGGCCAACGGACTCAAGGCCCAAAGTATTCGCCTGATCGGCGGCGGCTCGAAGAGCCCGGCGTGGCGGCAGATTGTCGCCGACATCATGGACACCACGGTCATTTGCACCGAACAAAGCGAAGCGGCGGCGTTGGGTGCGGCGATCCAGGCGGCGTGGTGCCATTCAGGCCAAAAGGACAGCCTGGCCGAACTGTGCGAGCGCTGCGTCAAGCTCGACCCGGCCAGCGAAACCCGGCCAATCGCCACGCACGTGGTGGCGTCCCAGCAGGCTTATGAACGTTATCGACAACACGTCGCAACCCTTTGAGAGTGGGCATTTATGTATCTGGTGTGTGGTGAAGCGCTGTTTGATTTTTTCAGTGAGACCGAAGCGAATGGCCCCGCCTCGCAGGTGAACTACAAGGCGATTGCCGGCGGCTCGCCGTTCAATGTGGCGGTGGGGTTGCGCCGCCTGGGCATTGAATCGGCGTTGTTCACGGGGCTGTCCACCGACTACCTGGGCCGTCGCTTGCAGCAGGTGCTGCTCAACGAAGGGGTCAGCACCCGTTACCTGCTGGACTTCGACGCGCCAACCACCCTGGCGATGGTCGCCGTAGGTGCCAACGGTTCGCCCCACTACAGCTTTCGCGGCGAAGGGTGCGCCGACCGGCAGTTGAGCCTGGCCCATCTACCGGACCTCGACCCTGACATCCGCGGCCTGCATTTCGGCTCGTTCTCGCTGGTGGTCCAGCCCATTGCCGACACGCTCCTGGCCCTGGTGCAACGGGAAAGCGGTCGGCGCCTGATCAGCCTTGACCCGAACGTGCGGCTCAACCCGCAGCCGGACATCGAGCTGTGGCGTTCGCGGATCGCGACACTGGTGCAATACGCCGACGTGATCAAGGTCAGTGACGAGGACTTGGGCCTGCTTTATCCGGGGACCGATCCCCAGGCAGTCATCGAAGGTTGGCTGGGGCACCGTTGCCAATTGGTCTTCCTGACCCGTGGCGGCCAGGGGGCTACGGTCTTCAGCCGCCAGCACGGCACATGGTCGTTGCCGGCGTGCCCGGTGAAGATCGCCGACACGGTGGGCGCAGGCGACACCTTCCAAGCCGCGCTGATTGCCTGGCTGACTGAACAACAATTGGATTCGGTGGAGGGAGTGCGAAGGCTGGCCCGCGAGCAGATCACCGCCATGCTTGAGTTCGCCATTCGCGCCGCAGCACTGACGTGCGGAAAAACCGGGCCGGACCTGCCCTATCGACAGCAACTGGCCTGAGTGGCGTGCAAAACTGAAATATCGGACGTCGGGTTCGGCCATCGCCGGACCCGAGCATCAGAGTAAAAATGAAAAGGCGGTGATCAGCGCCCGGTCATCCGATGGTGTTGCTGATGAAAGTGATTGTCAGCGGCCGGGTTGTGGTCGAGCTCGGTACGCAACTCGGCGATCAGGTCGTTGATGGCCCGGCAACCGGTGAGTTTCCTGGCATCGATGTCGGTCTTGACCAAGGCCACGTGATCGGTCTTATGGTCATCGTAGATCTTGATCGTCATCGTCAGCTCAGGTGACAACGTGCATTGCGAGCGCTTGGGCAGCAAGCTGCTTTCAATGATGTTCCGCATTTCGAGGGCAGATAAAAACATGGCGACTCTCTCCTGTTGAGGCGGCCAATTTATGTTCACGACGGCGGCATTTTCGTCCGTTTCTTCCCTGCGGACTGGGACTACGAATACCGTGCCGTTCGTTCTTTCTTGGCGTTCTTGGCGTTTTGAAGTAACGAATTCGTCAAGCGAACTCCTGAATCATCCCGCAAAAAATATGCCTGTATTGACGCCCTTGCGCATTGATATGAATCAAGCGCTTAGCTTCGTCCTGCGCCAGAGGGTTCGTGCAGAATGCAAGGAGAAGCTGGTTTTTCCATGCAAACTGCAATTACTTTGGTCCTGTTCGCAACCTAGAGTAGACGCTATTGCCCAAGTGAAAACGGGCATCCGTCGCCTGCCTCAAAAAAAGTGTGACGTAGCGTAAAAAAGCTCAAAGAACCCCAACCGCCGCCCGCTCCGCTACGTGGCGCAAACTGTCGAAATTGATGTTGGCGCCGGAGTCGATCGCTATCAGAGTCTCGCCTCGCGCCCCCGTGCGCGCCACGTATTGCTTGATACCCGCCACCGCCAGCGCGCCTGACGGTTCGGTGATGGACCGGGTGTCGTCATAGATGTCCTTGATCGCGGCGCACAGTTGGTCGTTGGTCACGGTCATCACCTCATCGACACAGAAACGGCAGATATCCAGGCCATGGGCGCCGATCTGCGCCACGGCCACGCCATCGGCGAAGGTTCCCACCTCGGGCAAGGTCACTCGCTCCCCGGCGAGCAGTGCCGCCTGCAGACAAGCAGAGTGCTGCGACTCGACGCCGACGATACGAACTTCCGGGCGCAGGTATTTGACGTACGCCGCAATGCCAGCGATCAATCCTCCACCGCCGACCGGGACGAAAATCGCATCCAGCCGGCCAGGATGCTGGCGCAGGATCTCCATCGCGACGGTGCCCTGCCCGGCAATTACCTCCGGGTCATCGAAAGGCGAGACGAACTCCCGCCCGGTCCGCTCGGCCAGCTCCAGTGCATGGGCCAGGGCAAATGGAAAACTGTCCCCGTGCAGCAGCGCCTCGGCGCCACGGTTGCGCACGCCCGACACTTTGAGTTGCGGGGTGGTCACGGGCATGACGATGCTGGCTGAAATACCCAGTTCCCGTGCCGCCAGCGCGACGCCCTGGGCATGATTGCCGGCTGACGCAGTGATGACGCCACGGGCCCGCTGCTCCGGGGTCAGGTGCACGAGCTTGTTGTAGGCACCGCGGATCTTGAAGGAAAAGGTCGGTTGCAGGTCTTCGCGCTTGAGCAGGACCCGGTTACCCAAGGCTTCGGAGAGCGCCGGTGCCGCTTGCAGCGGCGTGCGCACGGCCAGTTCATAGACCGGCGCGGCAAGGATTTTCTTAACATAGTGCTCGAGCAGGGCTTGCTCGGTGGGGGCAACGGTCATGGCGATCTCCTGGTTCGGTCGGAGCCCAGGAGACAGAAAGAAAAAACCCGCCTCCAGGGCGGGTTCGGTGCAGCCGTCAGCTAGCCCGCCAAATAAGGAATGGCGGTAATAATGCTTGCCTGGCTGCGCAGTACGGTTGAATTCATAGCTGGAAATTAACGGTGCGTCGGCCGCAAGTCAATGGCAAACCTCCAGTGCCATTCCCTCTTGTGGTGAAGGAGCAGACGGCCTCGCCACAGCGCTGCCGACATCGCGTCATTTGAGGCCGACTTTGTACAACGCCCCGTCGTCCTCATCCGTCAGCACATACAGGTAACCGTCCGGTCCCTGGCGAACATCGCGGATTCGCGCCTTGAGCTCGCCCAACAGACGCTCTTCATGGACCACCTTGTCGTCCTTCAATTGCAGGCGAATCAGTTCCCCGGACACCAACGCCCCGATAAAGACGTTGTGTTGCCAGGCCTTGAAGCGATCATGGTCATAGAACGCCATGCCGCTGAGCCCAGGTGAGACCTGCCAGACGTGGTAGGGGTCAACCGCGCCTTGAACTGTCTTGCCCTGGGCTTCAGGGATCGGCGCCCCGGAGTAATTGATGCCATGGGTCGCCAGGGGCCAGCCGTAGTTCTTGCCGCGCTCGACGATGTTCAATTCATCACCGCCCCGGGGGCCGTGCTCGTTCTCCCACAGGGTGCCGTTCCAAGGGTTGAGTGCAGCGCCCTGGGGGTTACGCATGCCGTAGGACCAGATCTCGGGGCGGACGTCTTGCTGGCCGACGAAGGGGTTGTCGTCGGGAACCTTGCCGTCGGGGTAGATGCGCACGACCTTGCCTTGCAGCTTGTCCAGGTCCTGGGCGGTGGGCCGGTCGTTGTTTTCCCCCAAGGTGATGAACAGATAGCCGTCGCGGTCGAAGACCAGTCGCGAGCCAAAGTGGTTGCCCGTGGACAACTTGGGTTGCTGGCGGAAGACCACGTCGAAGTTTTTAAGGCTCTTGAGGTCCTCGGACAGTTGCCCGCGCCCCACGGCAGTGCCGGCCTTGCCGTCTGCGCCCGCCTCGGCGTAAGACAGGTAGACGGTGCGGTCCTGTTTGAAGTCCGGCGACAACACCACATCCAACAAGCCGCCCTGCCCCTTGGCCCACACGTCGGGCACGCCGCTCAAGGGTTCGGACAATTGGCCGTCGGGACTGACCACACGCAGGTTGCCCTCGCGCTCCGTCACCAGCATGCCCTGCTGGCCAGGCAGGAATGCAACGGACCAAGGGTGCTCCAGCCCTTCGACTACGGTGGTCACTTCCAGCGTGCCTTCTTCGCTCTTGAACGACTGGGTGGACGCGACAGCCGCCGGCAGGGCAACGGTCAGGACAGCGCTGGCGCAGCATGCGGCCAGGAGTGTTTTACGCAACATGCACATTTCCTTCTGCGGTGTTGAAAGAGAACAACAGGCTCCAATGCCTAGCGGTTGCCATTCTGGCTGCTGCGGGGCGGTGTAGGAGACTCGATGGTCGGTCGTGGCGAACCCGACGGCTGCCCCGACCGGGGGTAGCCATTGCCGATGCCGCCGTTTTCCAGGGTCGGTGGCCGTGGCACCGGCACTGTCGGATTGTTATGAATCGTCGGCACGTTGGGCCGGGTGCCCTGCATACTGTTGGGATTGGCCCGACGCGTCGGGCTGTTATAGGGATTGTTGTTGCCCGGCAGGTTCTGGGCCAGGACCATTGGGCCTGCGCTGGGCGTGGTGGCCTGGGCGGCGGCGGTCAGCAGTAGCGTCATGAGGGCGAGCATCAGCCTGTTCATTGGGGCACCTCTTGGGTTCAGGCATATCGAAAGCACGCTACGCCGCAGGTTCGCCCTTGTTAAGCGAAATATCCCGGTGAAGATGTAACGAAGCGTCTCCGACCCCATGTGGTCGCTCGCGGGCGTGGCGGTGGGCCAGCATGCTCGCACAATGGAAACTTTTCCCAAGGCTCGAAGGTCACCAGAGAGACATCCACCGGTAAGGAAAACACCACCATGGCTCGGGCAATCTGGAAAGGCGCAATCAGTTTCGGACTGGTCCATATTCCAGTAGCGCTGGTGTCGGCCACCTCTTCCCAGGGGGTGGATTTCGACTGGCTGGACAAACGCAGCATGGACCCGGTGGGCTACAAGCGAGTCAACAAGGCCACGGGCAAAGAAGTGACCAAGGAAGACATCGTCAAGGGCGTCCAGTACCAGAAAGGCCAGTACGTACTGCTCAGCGAAGAGGAGATCCGCTCCGCCCACCCCAAGTCCACCCAGACCATCGATATCTTTTCCTTTGTCGACAGCGACAAGATTCCCCTGCAAAACATCGACACGCCTTACTTTCTCGCTCCCGACAAGCGCGGCGGCAAAGTCTACGCGCTGCTGCGTGAAACCCTGGTCAAGACCAACAAGGTAGCCCTGGCCCACGTTGTGCTGCACACCCGCCAGCACCTGGCCGCCCTCATGCCCCTGGAGTCGGCGCTGGTGCTGGTGATGCTGCGCTGGCCTGCGGAAGTGCGCGAGCTGGATATCCTGGAACTGGGCGATGAGGTCACGAACCCGACCCTGGCCAAGGGCGAACTGGACATGGCCAAGCGCCTCGTGCAGGACATGAGCGCCGATTGGGAGCCCCAGCAATACCGGGACAGTTTTGCAGACAAGATCATGGAACTGGTAGAGAAGAAGGCCAACGAAGGCCGCCTCGAAGCGGTGGAGACCGATCCGGGCGAAGAACAACGCAAGACTGCCGATGTCATCGACCTGACCGAGTTGCTCAAGCGCAGCCTGGGCAGCAAGGGCAAGGCCAGCGACAAATCCGCCGGGAAGGCCCCTGCAAAACCCGCGAAAGCCCGCAAATCCGCTCCTGCCAAAAAAGCCACCAAGGCCTCCCGGGGCTAGCACCCTGGCGAGTGCAACACAAGGGAATCTGTCATGGCCAACGCTGAGAGTGAATCTGCTCGTTTGTCCACTGCCGAGTCGGACACAACGACACCCCGCCGCCCTGACCAACGGGCAAAGACACCTACCCGGCAACGCCTGCCCGAGCGCCTGTCGCCGCCATTGGCCACCCCCGTGGAGGAGCCGCCCACCGGTGAATGGCGCTACGAAGTCCAATTCCACGGGTATCGACTGCTGACCCGCATCGAACACGGTGAAGTCCGGTTATACAGCCGCAATCACCAGGACTGGACCGATCGGCTGAAGCTGCATGCCGACGCCCTCGCCGAGTTGAACCTGGGGGACAGTTGGCTCGACGGTGAACTGGTCCTGCTCGATGAGACCGGCCACTGCGATTTCGCCGCCCTGGGCCAGGCCTTCGAAATCAGCCGCACCGTCGACCTGGTGTACTTCCTGTTCGATGCGCCCTTTCTCAACGGTGTCGACCTGCGTCAGGCGCCCGTGGAAGAACGCCGTGCGGCACTGAAAAAAGCCCTCAACAACAAGGCCAGTAAACGCCTGCGCTTCTCCGAGTCTTTTTCCGCCAGCCAGCACGATATGTTCGAAAGCGCCATCGCACTCTCGCTGGACAGCGTGGTTGGCAAACGCCTGGGCAGTCCTTATGTTTCCGGGCGAAGCGCCGATTGGGTCAAGCTCAAGTGTCGGTTGCGCCAAGCCTTCGTCATCGTCGGGTTCACCCGTCCCCAAGCCAGGCGCAGCGGTTTCGGCGCGTTGCTACTGGCCATCAACGGACCAACAGGGCTGGTGTATGCCGGTCGGGTCGGCACAGGGTTCAGCCAGGTACAAATCAAGCAATTGCATGAGCGACTGTGTACGCAGCCACGCGCTACCTCGCCACTGGCTTCGCCGCTCGACGGCGTACAGGGACGCGGCGTGCAATGGGTCGAGCCCACCCTGACCTGCGAGGTCGAATTCACCGAGTGGACCCGCGATAACCAGGTGCGACAAGCCATTTTCCTGGGTTTGTCGACCCATACGCCAGCCAGCAAAGTTGTTCGTGAGCAGCCCCTGCCGATAAAGCCTGCCAAGCCAAAACCCCAGCGTCGTCACAAAGGCAGCACGGCCAAGGTCGACGGCGTGACGATCACCCACCCCGATCGAGTCATCGACGGTGTCAGCGGCGTGCAAAAGGCCGAACTGGCGCAATATTACCTGGACATCGCCCCTTGGATCCTGCCGCACCTCAAGCGGCGCCCGGTCGCGCTGGTGCGGGCACCGGACGGTGTCGGCGAAGAACTGTTCTTTCAAAAGCACGCCGATCGCCTGGAGATTCCCCATATCAAGCAGCTGGATCCACAACTGGACCCGGGCCATGCGGCCCTGATGGAAATCGATGATATCCACGCGCTCGTCGGGGCAGCGCAGATGGGGGCGGTGGAATTGCACACCTGGACCGCGACCCACGACCGGATCGAGACGCCCGACCGGTTTGTCCTGGATCTGGACCCGGACCCGTCGCTGCCCTGGAGCGCCATGATCGAGGCGACCCGCATGACTCTGGCGGTGCTCGACGAGCTGGGTTTGCAGGCCTTCCTCAAGACCAGCGGTGGCAAAGGCATGCACGTGATCGTGCCATTGGCAAGAAGCGAGGACTGGAACACCACCAAGGCGTTCGCCAAGGCCATCTCCCAGTTCCTGGCCCGACAAATGCCGGAGCGCATCACCGCCACCATGGGACCGAAGAACCGCGTTGGGAAAATATTCATCGATTACCTGCGCAACGCCCGAGGAGCCAGCACAGTGACCGCCTATTCGGTACGTGCCAGGCCAGGCCTGCCGGTCTCGGTGCCGATCGCCCGGGCCGAGCTGTCAAGCTTGCGCAACGCCCAGCAATGGGACATCCATACCGCACTGGAACGGGCCAAGGGCCTGGGCGCCGATCCTTGGGAAGGTTACAACCACCGCCAGCGGATCACGGCGAGGATGTGGGAGCAGTTGGATGGGCAAAAGCCCGAGGCATGAGGATCGATCCAGCGTTCAGATCCAGACGAAGATCGTCAGTAAACCTGCGAAAAAAGCCCACTTCTGCAGGTAATACAGTGTGCGGTTGCGCTTCTTCAGCGCCTTGCCTTGCAACCGGATCTTGTAGAGCCTGGAGAACGCCCGGTTCAGGCCGCCCGTGCGGTCACCCTCGGCGTTGGGCGCACCGGCCGCCGCCATCACGGTACGGCTGAACCAGCGATTGAACGCGGTGGCCCAACGAAACTTCATGGGCCGCTCCACGTCGCAGAACAGAATGATGCGGTTCTGGTCGGTGGTGTTATCGGCGTAATGAATGAACGTTTCATCGAAGATCACTGCTTCGCCATCACGCCAATGATAAGGCTCGCCATCGACATTGATGTAGCAGCCGGCATCGTTGGGCGTTTCCAGGCCCAAGTGATAGCGATAGGACCCGGCGTACGGATCGCGGTGCCGGACCAGCTTGGACCCCGGCGGCAACTCGGCAAACATCGCCGCCTTGATCGAACCGATGCCCTGCACCAGTTCGGTGGTGCGTGGGCACAGCTTCATGGCCGAGGGATGGCTGTCGCCGTACCACTTGAGGTAGAAACGCTTCCAGCCGGTCTTGAAGAATGAGTTGAAGCCCACGTCGTCGTATTGATGGGAACGCTTGATCTCCCCCGCCCGCAGCAGGCTCTGGCCTTCGGCCCGAATCTCTTCCCAGTGGGCCTGCAACGGGCTGAGGTCCGGGAACTGCGCCGGGCTCAGGAAAGGCCGGTTAGGCAGTTTCGAGCACAGATAAAGCAGGCAATTGATCGGTGCAAGAAAAGACGAATGATCGCTCAACTGGCGCCCGATCTTATGCCGCACGCGCCCGCGCAGGTGAACATGGCCAATGGAGAGGAGGTAGATCGCGACAATGATGAGCTTCACGAAAGTCCGTCACAATGCAGGAGTGAACAGGTTGCGTCTCCGGGCCAGCCAAGCGGCAAGGGAGATGGCATTGGGTGAGATGGCATTTTAGCCACAGTTTGTAACCAAAAGTTATCCAGAAAGTGTGAAAAACGGTCTTGCCGGGGCAATACCCTATCGTTTATCCAGCCAGATCAGTACAATCGCCGCCAACTATCACGCGCCCCCTTTGGCCGATACCGGAAACCCGGCTTCGGCGCACGTCTACCCGGGCCAGGCGCTTCGTATGCTGCTGTCCTCTTATGCCGGATGGACCCTTGCGCCTGTGACCGCAACGCCTTTGCGCGGTCGGGACGTGCGCAAACAGGTACTGAACAGGTACTGCCGCACCCTTAGCTACTCTGAATGTTCCGCAGGATAAACCTTTGATCTCTACAGCTAACATCACGATGCAGTTCGGCGCCAAGCCACTGTTCGAAAACGTCTCTGTCAAATTCGGCGCGGGCAACCGCTACGGTCTGATCGGCGCCAACGGTTGCGGCAAGTCGACCTTCATGAAAATCCTCGGCGGCGACCTGGAGCCGTCCGGCGGCCAGGTCATGCTCGAGCCGAACGTGCGCCTGGGTAAACTTCGCCAGGACCAGTTCGCCTACGAAGAATTCACCGTGATCGACACCGTGATCATGGGTCACGAAGAGCTGTGGAAGGTCAAGGCCGAGCGCGATCGCATCTATTCGCTGCCGGAAATGACCGAAGAAGACGGCATGGCCGTGGCCGAGCTGGAAACCGAGTTTGCCGAGATGGACGGCTACACCGCCGAATCCCGCGCCGGCGAACTGCTGTTGGGCCTGGGGATTGGCATCGAGCAGCATTTCGGCCCGATGAGCGAAGTGTCGCCAGGCTGGAAGCTGCGCGTACTGCTGGCCCAGGCGCTGTTCTCCGACCCGGAAGTGCTGCTGCTCGACGAACCGACCAACCACCTGGATATCAACACCATCCGCTGGCTGGAAAACGTGCTGACCCAGCGTTCGAGCCTGATGATCATCATCTCCCACGACCGTCACTTCCTGAACAGTGTCTGCACCCACATGGCGGACCTGGACTACGGCGAGCTGCGCCTGTTCCCGGGCAACTACGACGAGTACATGACCGTGGCGACCCAGTCCCGCGAGCAACTGCTGTCGGACAACGCCAAGAAGAAAGCGCAGATTTCCGAACTGCAGTCGTTCGTCAGCCGTTTCTCGGCCAACGCCTCGAAAGCCAAGCAGGCCACCTCCCGCGCCAAGCAGATCGACAAGATCCAACTGGCCGAGGTCAAGCCGTCGAGCCGTGTCAGCCCGTTCATCCGCTTCGAGCAGACCAAGAAACTGCACCGCCAGGCAGTCATTGTCGAACGCATGGCCAAGGGCTTTGACGGCAAGCCGCTGTTCAAGGACTTCAGCTTCACCGTCGAAGCCGGTGAGCGCGTGGCGATCATTGGCCCGAACGGTATCGGCAAGACCACCTTGCTGCGCACCCTGGTCAATGAACTGGAACCGGATGCCGGTACCGTGAAATGGACCGACGCCGCGGAACTGGGCTACTACGCCCAGGACCATGCCCATGACTTCGAAGACGACGTCAACCTGTTCGACTGGATGGGCCAGTGGACCCAGGGTGGCGAACAACTGGTCCGTGGCACCTTGGGCCGCATGCTGTTTTCCAACGATGAGATCCTCAAGTCGGTCAAGGTCATTTCCGGTGGTGAGCAAGGCCGCATGCTGTTCGGCAAGCTGATCCTCCAAAAGCCGAACGTACTGGTCATGGACGAACCGACCAACCACTTGGACATGGAATCCATCGAAGCACTGAACCTGGCGCTGGAAAACTACCCGGGCACGCTGATCTTCGTCAGCCATGACCGTGAGTTCGTATCGTCCCTGGCCACCCGCATCATCGAACTGAGCGCCGACGGCGTCGTCGACTTCAGCGGTACCTATGACGACTACCTGCGTAGCCAGGGCGTGGTGTTCTAAGGACAGCCCTTGGTTGTGCGCTGCAAAAGCAAAGCCCTGTCCACTGTGACAGGGCTTTTTGTATTGCAAGGGTAAAAACCAGTGGGAGCGAGCTTGCTCGCGACAGCGGTGTGACAGTCAATGAAGGTGTTGGGTGTCAGTGCGCCTTCGCGAGCAAGCTCGCTCCCACAGGGGATCTTGGGTGTCCATGAGTCTTGTGTTCAGCACAGGCCCATTGTGGGAGCGAGCTTGCTCGCGATGACTTTGGATCAGCCAACATTCCTGATGACTGACACCCCGCTATCGCGAGCAAGCTCGTTCCCTCAGGGGATTTGTGGCGACCTTTGAACATCCGGCTTCCCAAGCACATTTAGTTAGCCTGCTTTCTTTTATTCCCACCTCGCGCCATGATGAGGCTCTCCTACCGCCGCCCGCGAACGAGCCTTATGCCCACGCCCGCCTCTGCCCCAAGCTCCCTATCGATCACCCTGCAGATCGTCTCCATCGTTTTCTACACCTTCATCGCCTTCCTCTGCATCGGCCTGCCGATAGCCGTGTTGCCCGGGTATGTCCACGAGCAGTTGGGCTTCAGCGCGGTGGTGGCCGGGTTGACCATCGGTTCACAGTACCTGGCGACCCTGCTCAGCCGTCCCATGGCCGGGCGGTTGTCGGACAGCGTCGGCACCAAGCGAGCGATCGTCTACGGGTTATCGGGGATTGTGCTCAGCGGCGTGCTGACGCTGCTCTCGACCTTGCTGCAAAGCTTTGCGCTGACCAGCCTGTTGATTCTGATCGCCGGCCGTGTGCTGCTCGGCGTGGCCCAGGGGCTGATTGGCGTGGGCACCATCAGTTGGTGCATGGGCCAAGTGGGCGTGGAGCACACGGCCCGCTCGATTTCCTGGAACGGCATTGCCTCGTACGGGGCCATCGCTATCGGCGCGCCACTGGGGGTGGTGATGGTCGGCGAACTGGGGTTCGCCAGCCTGGGCATTGCGCTGTCGTTGCTGGCGGGCGCTGCGCTGCTGATGATTCGCAACAAACCGTCGGTGCCGGTCATTCGCGGCGAGCGCTTGCCTTTCTGGGCGGTGTTTGCGCGCATTGCGCCGTACGGAACGGGCCTGAGCCTGGCGTCGATCGGCTACGGCACGCTCACCACATTCATCACACTGTTTTACATCAGCCGCGGCTGGACCGGCGCGGCCTGGTGCCTGACGGTTTTCGGCATCTGCTTCATCCTCGCGCGGTTACTGTTCATTTCCAGCATCGCTCGCTTCGGTGGCTTCAACTCGGCCATTGCCTGCATGAGCATCGAAACCCTCGGGCTGGCATTGCTCTGGCTGGCGCCGTCGACGCCGTTCGCCCTGGTCGGTGCCGGACTGGCCGGCTTCGGGTTGTCGCTGGTGTATCCGGCGCTGGGGGTCGAGGCCATCAAGCAAGTGCCCAACACCAGCCGCGGCGCAGGCTTGAGCGCCTACGCGGTGTTCTTTGACCTGGCCCTGGCGATTGCCGGTCCGCTGATGGGCGCGGTGGCATTGAACCTGGGCTACTCGTCGATCTTCTTCTGTGCCGCCTTGCTATCGGTTACCGGCCTGGGCCTGACCCTGTTGCTACGTCACCGAGCCACAAACGCCTCTTATTGATCGGCGGTCTTCATTCCTGCCCGGGTTGGCTTGCCCAAGGCCTCGCCGAAGAAGCGCCCGGCCTCGGAAATCAGGGTGCGGTGGATGTCCTTGCGATCGACGCCGTCGGCATCGGTGCAGAGCGCGGGCATGGCGGCGATCTGCTCGTCGGTGCACGGTGCCAGGAAGACGAAATGCCCCGCGCCGGCCAGGGTCTTGAAATCCGGAGCCGTGGGCAGCTTGCGGGCCAAAGCGGCGGCGTTCTTGTCGAACGCCACGAGTTTGTCGCCATCGCCGCTGTACAGCAGCACCGGCACATGGACATCGGCCAATGCATGACGACCGAATTTCAGGCTCAACGGCGCCATCAGCAGCAACGCCCGGACCCGGGGATCGGCCACCGGTTGCAGGTCATCGCGGTCGGCGATCAGTTCGCCCTGGGTGTTGCAGGCGTCGCGATCGTCCGGCCGCTCCACGCAATAACGACGCAGGCGATCAAGGCTCGGCGTCGCTCCGGACAGGATCAGTGCGGTCTCGCCGCCGGCCGAATAGCCGATCACCCCGACCTGCCCCGCGTTGACGAACGGCGAGAGCATCGAGTCATTGAGCGTTGCGGTGATGGCTTCGGAAATCTGGATCGGGCGCCCGTACAAGTTGCTCAGGGTACCAAGCCGGCTGTGATCCTCGGCATTGTCGCCGGGATGAATCACCGCCACCACGACAAACCCCTTGCGCGCCAGGGAGGTGGCCAAGTCATGCAGGGCCAGCGGCGTGCCGGTATTGCCATGGGACAGCATCAACAGCGGAAAGCGGCCGATGGCGATCTGGGCGTCTGGCGCGGCATCGATCCGGTAGCCACCCAGCAGACTGGATTGTTCGCGGTCGGTGGACGGATAAAACGCGATGGCGTGCATCGGCTGCTGATCCAGCGGATCGAGAAAACTCAGCGCATGGAAACCGGCGCTCCAATGTCGATGCAGCTCCGGTGCGGCCTGCACTGAAGTGAAACTGGCAAACAAGCAAAGCAGCAGCGCTGCACCGAAACGTGTCATCGAATATCCACCCTCACCAGCGCCCGGGAAGGCCCCGTCGCTCGCCGTCTTGGCCGTGCATAACCTGCGCCAGAATCCTCGGCGCCGGATGCAGGAAAACCCTGCATCCCGGCCATCCAATGACGACGAGAATACAGGGTTTTACGAAGGTTGCCCGAAGCGCTTGGTGTCTTTACGCAGGCCTTACGCAGCGGCGAACTGCTGGCCGATCTGCAAGGTGGCTTCGCTCATGGCTTTAGTGCGCATGTCGTCACCATAGGCCAGGCCTTCGGCACGGACGAACTCGATATCGGTGATGCCGAGGAAACCGAACATTAGCTTGAGATAATCCTCGTGGCCTACGCCGCTCGGTTGGCCGGCATGCAAACCGCCCGCAGTGGAAACGATCACCAGTTTCTTGCCACCGCACAGGCCTTCGGGACCGGCTTCGGTGTAGCGGAACGTCTGGCCGGCGACGGCAATGCGGTCGATCCAGGCCTTGAGCTGGGTCGGAATGCTGAAGTTATACATTGGCGCGGCGATGACCACCGCATCAGCGGCCAGGAACTCGGCCATCGCCGAAGCGCTGAGGTCGGCTTCGTGCTTCAGGGCCGCGTCGCGCAATTCGGCGCTGGTGCCGGCGGCAACCAGCGTCTGGGCGGAAAAATGGCTGATAGCGTCGGCAGCCAGGTCACGGTAGGTGACGGTGATGCCGGGCTCGGCAGCTTTCCAGGCTTCAACCACTTCACGGCTCAATTGGCGGGAAGCGGAGTTGTCGCCGAGGATGCTCGAATCGATGTGCAACAGTTTCATATGAGTGCTCTCCAAGTGAGGACCGCAACCGGGCGATCAATTGGCGACAATCCTACCGATGAAGCCAATGATCGATAAGTCAGCACAAATGCGATAGTTTGTCCCACTGACAGGACAATCGAGTTCGACATGCAAGACCTCAACGATCTGTACTACTTCGCCAAAGTCGTCGAAGCCGGCGGTTTCGCGGCGGCCGGGCGCCTGCTGGGCATTCCCAAGTCACGACTGTCGCGGCGTATCGCCGAGCTGGAAGAACGCCTGGGCGCCCGATTGCTCCAGCGCACCACGCGCCAGCTGAAACTGACGGCGGTCGGCGAACGTTACCTGCGCCATTGCCAGGCCATGTTGCTGGAGGCCGAGATGGCCGACGAAGCGGTGGCGAGCATGTCCAGCGAACCCCGCGGCCGATTGCGGGTATCGAGTCCGGTAGGGCTGGCCCACCAGTTTCTGCCGGTGGTGATCGAAACCTTCCTGGTGAAATACCCGCTGGTGCAACTGGACATGACCCTGCTCAACCGGCGGGTGGACCTGGTCAGCGAAGGCATCGATGTGGCGTTGCGCGTGCGCGATCTGGGGGACGAGGACCCTTTGCTGATGACCCGGCGCCTGCGCCAGGCGCGGCTGATGATGGTCGCCAGCCCGGCCTTTGTCGAAGGGCGGCGGATCGAAACCCCGGACGATCTCAAGCAACTGCCGGTGCTGGGAGCATTGGAAGCTGATCGCCAGGTGCACCTGCGCCTGGTCAGCGCCGATGGGCAGCGTGTGGAACTGAGCCTGGAGGCCCGCCTGGGCATCGACGACTTCATTGTGCGCCGGGCCTGTACCCTCGCCGGCCTGGGCTTCACTCTATTGCCGAGCATGTATTGCGAGCAGGAATTGCAGGACGGCACACTGGTGGAACTCTTGCCTGGATGGTCATCGCCCGATGGCTGGCTCCAGGCGGTCTACCCGCATCGGCGCGGCATGTTGCCGGCCGTGCGCGCCTGGATCGATCATTTGGTGGAAGCCTTCGAGGGCTGTGGAGATAGAACGCTATGAGGTTGAGCGAAGAGGATGTCGCGAGGTTTTGCCTGGGCTTGCCCGGTGCCAGGGAAGACTACAAATGGGGTGGCGTGCGGGTGTTTTCCATTGCCGGAAACAAGATGTTCGCCCTGCAGGGCCTGCGGGGCGACTCGTTGGCGTTCAAGGTCGACAAGGACCTGTTCCTGGGTCACTGCGACCGGCCGGGCATTCACCCCGCGCCTTATCTGGCACGGGCCCAGTGGGTCATCATGCAGGTGCCCTACCCGCTGGGTGCCGAAGAGCTGCGTGGCCTGTTGCAACGCTCACACCAATTGGTGGTCAGCAAATTGCCCAAGCGCACCCAGGTGGGTTTGTTGCTCTAGCCATTCAGGACAGATAGCTGCCCAGGAACAACTGGTCGATCCAGAACACCTGGTGCAACAGCACGATGAACCAGAACACGACCTGGAACGACACTTTGCGGGTCTTGTGGCGAAACAGCTGCTGGGCCAGCAAGGCACCAGGCCAACCGCCGGCCAGCTCCACCGCATGCAGCACGTTCTCCGGGGTGCGCCAGGCGTCGGCGCGCGCCTTGCGCTTGTCGCTCCAATACAGCAGGAATGCCACCACGCTGACGACGCCATAGGCCACCATCGGCACCCACGATACCGCCCGCAACCCGAACAGGAGCGAACCGAACAACGGCAAGGCACAGAGCAGCGCAAACACCATCAGTTTGAGCCGTAGATGCTGCACGGTGCCTTCAGCATTGCGCCCGGCGTGCTTGCGATTGCCTGATGGGTTCATGGCTTGGCGGCGGTCCAGTCCACCCAGCCGAACTGCCAGGTTGCCAGGATCAACAGGCCGAAGGCGATTCGATACCAGGCGAACACCGCGTAGCTATGGCTGGCGATGAATCGCAGCAGGGCCTTGACCGCAATCATGGCGAAAATGAACGCGGTGACGAAGCCAATGGCGAACACCGGAAAATCCGCCGGGACGAACAGCTCACGGTATTTGTAGCCCGAGTAGACCGCCGCGCCAACCATGGTGGGCATTGCCAGGAAGAACGAGAACTCGGTCGCGGTCTTGCGCGACAGGCCGAACAGCAAGCCACCAATGATAGTGGCACCGGAACGGGAAGTGCCCGGGATCATCGCAATGCACTGGGCCAGGCCGACCTTCAGCGCGTCCTTCCACGAGATCTCGTCCACCGTCTCGGCGTGCACCTGGTGCTGGCGCTTCTCGGCCCAGAGCATCACCAGGCCGCCCACCACCAACGCAGTGGCCACCGTGATCGGGTTGAACAGGTAGTGGTGGATCCAGTCGGCGAACAGCACGCCCAAGACCACGGCGGGCAGGAAGGCGATCAGCAGGTTGGCGGTAAAGCGGCGGGCGCTGGGTTGCGTCGGCAAGCCCAGCACCACGTCGAAGATCTTGCGCCGGAATTCCCAGACCACCGCGAGGATCGCGCCGAGCTGGATGATGATGTTAAATGCCATCGAACGTTCGCCACCGAACTCAAGCAAGTCGGCGACGATGATCTGGTGCCCCGTGCTGGAAATCGGCAGAAACTCCGTCAAGCCTTCTACTACGCCAAGAATCAGTGCCGAAAAGGCGGTCCACAAATCCATTCATCCCCCAAAAAAGACGCTGTTCAGGCAGGTCTTATCAATATTCAAGTGTCAAGCAGGTCCACGCAGCGGCTGCACGATAACCGCGACCTTTCAAAAAAAACCAATGAAAAATCAGAACAGGCTCAGGTTTTGCGCTGCGGGGCCGAAATCCTATCAGACAAGCCCTGATAACGCTGCCGCGTTATGACCCAGGTCAATCAGGGGTAGCCGCCAGGCGCTACAGTGCCGGCCGTCGTTAATGACAAGAATAAAAAACCGGAGTGACAGCGTATGAATAGCTTGCGCAGTGTGTCGATCAGCCGACGCTTGTGGCTCATCCTGATCGTGGCCGTCGTGATGTTGTTCACCCTCGGCGCCTTTATGCTCAAGCAGATCCACACGGACCTGTACCAGGCCAAGGTGCAGAAGACCCAGCATGTGGTGCAGACCGCCAGTGGCGTGCTGAGCTACTACCATGGCCTGGAAACCGCCGGGACGCTGACCCGCGAGGCGGCGCAGAAGCAAGCCCTCAGCGTGGTGCGAGGCCTGCGCTATGACCAGAGCGACTACTTCTGGATCAACGACCTGACGCCGGTCATGGTCATGCACCCGACCAACCCGAAGCTTGAAGGCCAGAACCTCTCGGCGATTCGCGACCCGAACGGTTTTGCGCTGTTCAACGAGATGGTCGCCATCGCCAAGGCCAAGGGTGCAGGGATCATCGACTACCTCTGGCCCAAGCCGGGCGCCGAAGCGCCAGTCGGCAAGACCTCCTACGTCAAACTTTTCGAACCCTGGGGCTGGATCATCGGCTCCGGCGTATACGTGGACGACGTCGAGGCAGAATTCCAGTCCCAAGTGATCAAGGCCTCATTTATCGGCCTGGCGATCACCCTGGTCATGGGCCTGCTGTTGACCCTGATCGTACGCAGCATCGTCCGCCCGCTTCAAGAAACCGTCAACGCCATGGCCAACATCGCCAGCGGCGAGAGCGACCTGACCCGCACCCTCGATACCCACGGCCAGGACGAAGTCACGCAACTGGCCCGGCACTTCAACGCCTTTACCGCCAAATTGCGCCAGGTGGTGAGCCAGTTGCAGGACTCGGCCAGTGCACTGGGGCAATCTTCCAGCGAATTGGGCAACGACGCGACTCAAGCCCAGGAACGCAGCCAACAGCAGTCCCAACAAATGGAACTGGTGGCCACCGCGATCAATGAAGTGACCTATGGCGTGCAGGACGTGGCCAAGAACGCCGAACACGCGGCCAGCGAGATGCGTGATGCCGAATCCCAGGCCCAGCAAGGCCAGGTCAACATCGACGGCAGCTTGCAGCAGATCGACCGTCTGTCACAGACCATCGACCAGGCGGTGGAAGTGATCCGTACCCTGGCGAGTGAAAGCACCCAGATCGGCAGCGTGCTGGAGGTGATTCGTTCCATCGCCGAACAAACCAACCTGTTGGCCCTCAACGCCGCGATCGAGGCGGCCCGTGCCGGTGAGCAAGGCCGGGGCTTTGCGGTGGTCGCCGATGAAGTGCGACTGCTGGCCCAGCGCACGCAGAAGTCCACCGCTGAAATCCAGTCGATGATCGAGCGCTTGCAGACCCACTCCGAAGCCGCCGTGAAAGTCATCAGTGACAGCAGCCGGGCCTCGCAACTGACCATCGAACAGGCCGGCCTGGCCGGGGCGAGCCTCAACGCCATTGGCCAGGCCCTGCGCAACCTCAACAGCCTGAACGCCTCCATCGCCAGCGCCACCCTGCAACAGGCCCATGTGGTGGAAGACATCAACCAGAACGTCACCCAGGCCGCCGGACTGTCCCACAGCACCGCCCTGGCCGCCGAGCAATCGAGCCTGGCAAGCAGCCGCCTCAAGGCGTTGAGTGAACAGTTGAATGGGTTGCTCAAGCAGTTCCGGGTCTAAGGATAGGTAGCCCCCCTGTGGGAGCGAGCTTGCTCGCGATAGCGGTAGCACATTCAGCACTGATGCAAGCTGATCCTCCGCCATCGCGAGCAAGCTCGCTCCCACAGGGGTTCTGTGCTGATCTCTGGATTGGTGTTCCCCCGCCCCCCCTTGCTCGCGATAGCAGCAGCACATTCAACATTGGTGTTGGAGCTCTCCACGCCATAGCGTTTACAATCGCCGCCCTCTCCTCTTACCCCAAGGAACCGCCATGTCCGGGCTTGAACTGTTTGCCGCAGCCCTCGGCGTGATCGCTGTCTGGTTGACCGTCAAGCAGAACCCCTGGTGCTGGCCGATCGGCCTGGTCATGGTGTTGCTGTACAGCTGGATTTTTTTCGAGGTGAAGCTGTACTCGGACATGCTGCTGCAGATCGTCTACGCAGTGTTGCAACTCTACGGTTGGTGGCAATGGACCCGTGCCGGAGACCATCATGATGGGCGTCAGGTCAGCCGCCTCGGTGGGCCATCGGTGTTGCTCGGCCTGGCCATCAGTGCGGTGGGCAGCCTGTTGTTGGGAGCCGCCATGGCCCACTGGACCGACGCCGCCCAGCCCTGGCTCGACGCCGCGCTCACGGGGTTCAGCCTCGTGGCCCAGTGGTGGATGGCGCAAAAGCGCGTGCAATGCTGGCCCTTGTGGATCGCCCTGGACGTGATCTTCGTGGGCCTGTTCATCTACAAGGGCTTGCACCTGACTGCCGCGCTTTATGCCCTGTTCACCCTGCTGGCCGTGCAAGGTTGGCGGGAATGGCGTGCCGACCCGGCCCTGCGCGCATGAAGGTGGTGGTCCTGACCGGCCCGGAATCCAGCGGCAAGAGCTGGCTGGCGGCGCAGTTGCAGGAGCACTTGGGTGGCGTGCGGGTGGATGAGTACGTGCGCCATTTCATGGAGCAGACCCAGCGCGACACCTGCCTGGCCGACATCACCGACATCGCCGCCGGCCAATTGGCCTGGGAAGACGAGGCACGTGCCCGCCGGCCTTCGCTGTTGATCCTCGACACTCACCTGTTGAGCAACATCCTCTGGAGCCAGACCTTGTTCAATGATTGCCCGGACTGGCTTGAGCCGGCGTTGCTGGCCCGCCATTACGACCTGCACCTGTTGTTGAGTCCCGAGCAGGTCGAATGGACCGGCGACGGTTTGCGTTGCCAACCCGAGCTGGAGGAACGGCTGGCGTTTTTCCAGGCAATCGAGGCTTGGCTGAACCGACATTGGCAACCTTTCCAGGTCATTCGCGGCAATTGGGCACAACGCCAACAGCAAGTGTTTGCGGCCGTGGCCCAACTGATGAAGCCTGAACACAGGTGATCTGTTTCACGCTTGAAACATCGCGCCCGCGCCAAAGCCGCGCCTGATGCCGTTTTCATGTCATTGCCATCAAGATTGTCAAGCCGCTGAAACACCCGCCCAAAAGCCTGGATCCAGAGCCCTGGCGCAGTCAGTGACCCATTGGTCATCATGACTCGAGTCTCACCGCTGAAACAGATGCCTTCCCCGGCAGCCTCCCCGAAAGTCCAACCCGTTGAATCAAAAGGTATTTAAAAACCCGGCACAACACCTGCTCTTCTCCACTTCGCAACGCTGGACCAGGGCCAGCCCACCGAAGAAGGAATCGATGCCGTGGGGACTTTCAAAAGAAGTTTGACCTGTCTGCTAGTGATCGGCTGCGCTGCCGGCGCAACGCTCAGCCTGCCGGTGCAAGCCGAGGGCAACGGCGTCATCGTACTCAGTCGTGACGTGCAACCCATCGCAATCGGTCGCAACGGCGGCAAAGACCCCTACCCGACCACCGTCAATGCCAACCCCTCCGAACGAATCAACCAGGCGACCACCAGCACCGAGCTGAGCGATGGTGAGTTTGCCAGCGTGGCCAGCGGCTCGTCGATCCGCAACATCGTCACCCCCAATACCGGTGTGCAGGGCCTGAACGTGGTCACCAACCCCAACGGCATGCCGGGCATGAACGCCGGTCACGGTGGCGGTAGCGGCGGCGCGATCTCCGGCACGATCAACCGCTCGCTGAGTTCAGGCCTGGCCCCGCTGGGTCGGCTGGCCGGAGGCCAGTGACATGAAGCCGGTCCTGTTTCTGCTCGCCCTACTCATGCTGTCCCTGCTCAGTTCTTTCACCGTATTTGCCGATTCGGGTGTTGCGGTGATCAGTAGCGCCAACCTTCAGGATTCCGGCAGCCATTACACCGGCAACTTCAACGTCAACCAGGCGGCCGGCGACCAGATCCAGCAAACCAATACCCGGGCCATCGCCATTGGCAGCCGCGCCCAGGCCAGCACCCGCGTGGAGCAACGCGTTGACACGCAGGCCAACCCCTCCGTGAACGCCACCGCCCGCATCGGCGGCCACTCCTTTACCAACGGCAACGGCGTGCTGGGCGTGAACCAGTCTGCCGGGGCCAACAACCAGATGGCCAATGTCATGCGGGTGGGCATCAGTGCCCATCCGCAGGCCATGGACGACAGCGCCCTGTCTCAACAAAACGTGGCGTTGCTACCGAACTCAGGAGCAACTGGCGCCCCAACCGGCAGTCGCCAGGTCGTAACCAGCGACCAGGCCTTCACCGGCAGCCGAGGGGTAATCCAGGTGAACCAGAGTGCCGGGGTGGGAAACCGCATGGCTAACACCCTGAGCATCCGAGTCGCTGATTGACCCGGAGGCTACATAAGAAAGTACTGACACTTAACCAACGACACGCAAGGAGAAACACCATGAAACCTACAATGGCACTCAAACCATTGGTTTTCGCTCTCGCCGCTGTCATGGCAATGGCGGCACAGGCTGGAGGATACGGCAACGGGCATGGCAACGGGCACGGCAATGGTCATGGCGACCATGGCCCCAAAGGCCCAACGTGGGAAGAGCAACTTTCCATCAATGCCAGCGCGATGGCGACCGTGATGGATGAGCAGAACAGCGACGGCAACGAGGTGCTCAACCAGGGCACCAAAAACACCGCCGAAGCCACCGACTCCCTCAATGGCAGCAACGGTAACATGGGGGCGAACATCGCCGCCGGCGACGGAAACCAACAAGATAACGCCGCAGCGCTGGCTACTGCTGACGAAAGCTTCATCTTCGGCTCGGCTGTCGCCGCCTCCAGCGCCACACAAACCAACACTAACAACTATGTAAAAAACAACTCCACCCACAACAACGCCTCCCTCACCAATGCGGGCAACAATGGCTCCGGCAACATCGGCATCAACGTGACCGCCGGTAACTTCAACCAACAGAAAAACAACCTAGCCATCGCTGTATCGGGTGGTCGTGTCGCACAAGCCTCTGCCGAGGCCAATCAGTCCTCCACCGGCCTTGTAGTCGACAACAAAGGCGTGCGGACCTACAAAACCGACACCCTCACCAGCACCTACGCCGCTTCTGGCACCTTCAAGGCCAAAGGCACCGGCACCGTCGAAGATGACGACCATGGCGGATGGGGCAACAGAGGTGGTAACGGCGGCGGTCACGATGACGACAAGTTCAAGTTCTCCGCCGTGGGGACCTTCGAGCTGGCCGGCAGCAACACCCAGCAGGTGCTGACCCGCGACGGTTGGAAAAACCCTGTGATCAACAACGCCACCATGACCAACTCCATGAACGGCTTCTCCGGTAACGGCGGTGCCAACGTGTCGGCGGGCGTGGGCAACCAGCAGAGCAACTCGCTGTCCATTGCTGCCGGCTGCAAGGCTTGCATGTAAAAAAGTACCGCTGTAGGGGCGAGTCTGTGGGAGCAAAGCGTGTTAGCGATGAGGTCGTTACATAAAACGCCTCTGTTGGCTGCAAACCGCTATCGCGAGCAAGCTTTGCTACCACGGACTCGCTCCCACAGGGGGCTTTTTCCCGGATGTTCATCAGGCGTACCGATCATGCGAGTCACTGCCGTTTCCCTGCTGCTCTGCGTGGCCTGTATGGCCGAAGCGGCGCAGATACCGGTCGCCGCCCTGCCTGGCGGCATGCTGGTCTACAAACCGGTGCAAAGCCTGCGCGAGCGCAAGTTCGCCGACATCGTCGAGCAGAAAACCGATTTCAGTTGCGGTGCTGCCGCGCTGGCCACGGTGTTGCGCCAGGCCTATTGGCTTGACGTCGATGAAGAGCACGTCATCAAAGGCATGCTGGTCAATGCCGACCACGATCTGGTCCGCACCCAGGGGTTTTCCATGCTGGACATGAAGCGCTACGTGGAAACTATCGGCATGCGCGCCCGAGGCTACCGGATACCGCCAGAGAAACTCGAAGCGGTGACGATTCCGGTGGTGGTCCTGATGGAAATACGCGGCTACAAGCACTTCGTGGTGTTGCAGCGGGCCGACAAGCAATGGGTCTACATCGGCGACCCGGTGCTGGGCCACAAGCGCTACGCCCACGATGAGTTCGTCAAAGGCTGGAACGGTATCGTCTTCGCGATCGTCGGCCCAGGCTATGACAAGACCAATGCGCTACGCAGCCCTCCCCAACCCCTGACAGCCCGTAACAAGCTGGACGGTTTCAACCCGGTCAGGGATGCGGAACTGATGGATTTCGGTTTCATACAGAGCGACTTTTTCTAATCGCCGACCACTGCCAACAAATAAGTACAAAAAGGAGCAGGACGCTCCGGGAGCAGCACATGAAAACGTCACACTGGCTGTCGCTGGCCTGCCTGCTCGCGACCGCCTCGGGCTATGCCCATGCCGGCTTCAAACCTATCGAAGTCAAGGACCAGGAGCTTGCCGAGCTGCGCGGTCGTTATGTCATGCCGGGCCGCGTCATCAGCTTCGGCATCGTCATGAGCAGTACCTGGCGCAACGCCAGCGGCGACCTGATCGGCGCCTCCAGCACCATGCAGATCCAGACCGCCACCGTCAAACCCGAGTTCTATGTCTCCACCATCAAGCAGACCGGTAACGGCAGCGCCCCGGAACAGGGCAGCGGCAACATTACCGGTGGCGCCGGACTTGGCACGAGCCAGGGCGTGACCCAGAGCGTGCGGGCCGCCGGCGACGGCAACACCGCCTACAACAACGTCAACATCAATGTGAAGGAAAGCAGCCAGGCGCCCGCGCTCGTCCCCTCCCAGGGCCAATTGCTGACCAAGGGCCAGACCATCAGCGGCAGCAACGCCGCCGGCAGCGTCGCGGTCACTGCCACCGGCAACGGCGTGCAAATGGCGATCCAGGCCAGCCACAACCAGGGTGGCACCTTGCAACAAGTCGCCCAGGGAGGCTTGCTGCAGAACACCCGCCTGCTCGGTAATAGCAATCTGGTCAACAACATGACGCAGCTCAACGTGGTGCTGAACAACAACGGACCCAGTGCCGGGGCATTGGACTGCAACCTGACCCAACTGCGCGGCCTCCGTAACCTCGGTTATTGAACTACGCTGTTTTCCGACCAGTGGGCAAAAAGGGACGGCATATTTCATGTATCGATCCGTATCGTTGCGCGCAGTGATGTGTCTAAGCACGTTGTTCCCGGCAGCCGTGTTGCAGGCGGCCCCGGATGCCGAAATCGAGGCGCTGAAACAGGAGCTTCTCGAGCTCAAGCAACGTTACGAGGTCCAGCAAAAAGCCCTGGCGGTGCTCGAACAGCGGGTTCGCCAGGTCGAGGATCAACCCGCCACGCCACAACCCAAGCGGCTGGCCAAATCCCCGGCCGACATGAAGGGCAACCAGACCGCCGGCGGTGGTGCCGCAACGGCGGGCGGTGGTGCCGCAACGGCGGGCGGCAGCGGCTATGGGCAATCCCTGGCCGATGATTCCCAGCCAGCCCAAAGTGTCTCCAACCTCTACGACGAGGCCAGCGGCTTCTTTGGCGGGGGCAAGTTCAGCTTCGAGACCGGCGTGACCTATTCGCGCTACGACACACGACAACTGATCCTCAACGGCTTCCTGGCCCTGGATTCGATTTTCCTGGGCAACATCAACCTCGATCGGATCAAGGCCGATACCTGGACGCTGGACCTCACCGGCCGCTACAACTTCGATAATCGCTGGCAGTTCGACCTCAACGTGCCGGTGATCTACCGCGAATCCACGTACCAGTCAGGCGGGGCGAACAGCGGCGCGGCGGGGGTCACCAGCGAAGAAACCGTGACCCGCGACCCCACCATCGGCGACGTCAACTTCGGCATCGCCTACAAGTTCATGGATGAGTCGATCGACTCCCCGGACGCGGTGGTCACCCTGCGGGTCAAGGCCCCCACTGGCAAGGACCCGTTCGGCATCAAGCTGCGCCAATCCCAGGCCAACACCAACCTGTTCGTGCCTGAGGACCTGCCCACCGGCAACGGCGTGTGGTCGATCACGCCCGGGCTTTCGCTGGTCAAGACCTTCGATCCGGCCGTCCTGTTCGGCAGCCTTTCCTACACCCATAACTTCGAAGAATCGTTCGACGACATCAGCTCCACGGTCAACCAGAAGGTGCCGGGCAAGGTGCGGATCGGCGACAGCTTCCAGATCGGCGCGGGCATTGCCTTTGCCTTGAACGAAAAGATGAGCATGTCGTTCTCGGTCTCTGACCTGATCCAGAAGAAAAGCAAGCTCAAACAGGACGGCGGCGATTGGGAGTCAGTGACGTCCAGTGACGCCAACGCCGGTTACTTCAACATCGGCATGACCGTCGCCGCTTCCGACAACCTGACCATCGTGCCCAACCTGTCCATCGGGCTGACCGACGATGCGCCAGATTTCACCTTTAGCCTGAAATTCCCGTATTACTTCTGATGCCCTCTGGGTATGTGATGGGCACATATTCCAAGGGCACCGCACAACTACTGTGGGAGCGGGCTTGCTCGCGAAGGCGGTGTGTCAGTGACATGGATCAACCTGACACACCGCCTTCGCGAGCAAGCCCGCTCCCACAATGAATTATGTAGGCCGCTCTAGCGAATCTGATGCTTGTGCAGCAACCGATAGAACGTCGGCCGCGACACCCCCAGCACCCGGGCGGCCACGCTCAGGTTGTCGCTGTGACGGTTGAGCACATCGCTCAAGGCCTGGCGCTCGGCACGGGTCTTGTAGTCCTCCAGCGTGCCCATTGGCGCTGCGACGCCTTGGTGGCTGGCCAAGCCGAGGTCCCGGGCTTCGATCTGCCGGCCTTCGGCCAGGACCAACCCGCGACGGACGCGGTTGGCCAGCTCGCGCACATTCCCGGGCCAGTCGTGCATGCCCATCGCCACCAATGCATCTTCGCTGAAGCTGCGGGGACGGCGGCCGGTTTCCTGGCTGTAGAAATGGGAAAAGTGGCTGGCCAGCATCGCCAGGTCCCCATGGCGTTCGCGCAGCGGGGCCATCACCACTTGCAACACGTTCAAGCGGTAATACAGGTCCTCGCGAAATTGCTTGTGCTCGATGGCCGTCTCGAGGTCCACGTGGGTGGCCGCCAATATCCGCACATCGACCGCAATCGGCTGGCTGCCGCCGACCCGCTCAATGTGCTTTTCCTGCAGGAAACGCAGCAAGTTGGCCTGCAACTCCAACGGCAGGTCGCCAATTTCATCGAGAAACAGCGTGCCACCGTGGGCCGCCTCGATCCGTCCGATCTTGCGTTGGTGAGCGCCGGTGAACGCACCCTTCTCATGGCCGAATAACTCGGACTGGATCAGGTGCTCCGGAATCGCACCGCAGTTGATGGCGATGAACGGCCTGTTGCGCCGGTGTGACTGACAATGCAGGGTGCGCGCCACCAACTCCTTGCCGGTGCCGCTCTCGCCACGAATCAATACCGGCGACTCGGCCGGCGCCAACTTGCTCAACAACTTGCGCAGTTCGCGAATCGGCTTGCTGTCTCCCAGCAGTTCATGTTCGGGCTGATCGATGTGGATCGAGCCCTGCCCTCGCAGGCGCGCCATGCCAAACGCCCGGCCCAGTGTCACTTGGACCCTGGACACGTCGAAAGGCAAGGTATGGAAGTCGAAAAACCACTCGCAGACAAAATCGCCCACATTTTGCAGGCGCAACACTTCCTGGCTGAGCACGGCGATCCATTCGGTGCCACTACGGCTGATCAACTCCTTGACCGCTTCCGGGCGCTCCAGGTGAAAGGGCTGCAAACGCAACAGGCCGACGTCACAGGTCCGATCGCCGGCATGTTCGAGGGCGCAACTGTCCACATCCCAACCAATGGCGCGCAATCCTGGCAACAGGCGATGGCAATCGTCGCAGGGATCAACCACGAGCAGACGACGTAACGTACTGGCTTCGAGCATGACTGATCCTTGGCGCCAAAATAAGGAAATATGATTAGAAACAGTCGTTTGGCAAACCTGCATGTAACAGTAGCAAGAACTTGACGCGCCCTTGTATCAATTGATTATCGACATCATGGAAAAGTGGTTATAAGCGAGCGTTTCGTTAGTTGTAACAGGCGCTTTTCTTTCATGAAGCTTTCAAACAAAAGTCCAAAAGCCTGGTCTGAAAGAAAATCGAAATTTATTTAAATAATGTGTGACCCGCCTACGGGTTCGAGACATCAGTACAAGTAACCAGCCGCACGGTACGCCCAACCGACGGCACATCATTGTTTGGGCACACTTAAGAGAAAACGCCATGAACGCCCCGCTCCGTATCAACGAAGCTCTTTTGATTGCCGACCGCGCATTCCGTCCTTTCCAATGCGTGGCCTGGGCTCCACAAGACGGTAACGGTGAACTTAGCCTGACCGTCATCGACCGTACCAATACCCATATTGGCCGCACTCAAATTCCAAGCAGCGCCTATACCGACCCGGTCCAACTGGCCGATCTGTTGAAACAGGCCCGTGCCGAATTGAGCCAGGAAGGCTATACCTTGCAATCCTGGTCGATGCCTGAATAAAACGTCGATACCGCCTGTTATCGATTGCAGGCTAGGCATTGGGTTGCAAAGCCATTGTTATGGCACGCATCGCCCCTGTAACTGCAGGGGCTGACAGTTGTGCATTGTCACATTCAGGGATTGAATGTTGCCCTCATGCAGTCATCGTCCGTTCGGGCCGGTCGACACGCAAGGAGAGGCAGGCATGCTCAATCAGTTCGCGCTCAAGTTCCCCAAGACCATGGCCCACCCCGGGCAACTTGACCCAGGCTTTGCCGCCAACGGCAAAGCCTGGGTTCATTTCGAAGGCAGCACCTCGAGCCTGATCACCGGATTGACCCTCGACCGCGCCGGACGAATCCTGGTAGCGGCCAGGATCGAAACATCCCATGGCAGCCGGTTCGGGCTGGCGCGACTCAACCCGGACGGTTCGACCGACCCGGGCTTCGGCACCCACGGCAGCGTGATCGACGCATTTGAACCCGGCTTCGAAGCGACAGCGGGAAAGGTGATCGAGTTGGCCGACGGGCATATCCTGTTGTCCGGCCTGCACTACGAAAGCAACGAACACACCCTTCCCGCCTTGGCGCTGTTCGATCAGCAGGGCCGCGCCGTCCAGAGTCTCGGCAACGCTGGCCGGCATATCATCCGGCTGTGCGGCAATCTCTCCCAAGGCCTGCGTGATCCCTGGCTGCCCCCAGGCGTGCCAGGTCTGGAAGCCTGTGACATGCAAGTACAGGCCGATGGCCGGATCCTCTTGCTTGCCAATCATCATTACCAGTTGTCCGACCATGTCGGCGTGCTGATCCGGCTCCAGCCGGACGGAGCCCTGGATACCTCGTTCAACGGTCGCGGCTTCGCGATGGTCCGACGCTTGTTGAAAAATACCTGGCTCGGCTGCCTGATGCTCCAGGCTGACGGCCATATTGTCGTCGGCGGCGCCATCGACATGCCCCAGCAGGGTTTGATCGCCCGATATGACAGCGACGGCAGGCTCGATGACAGCTTCGGCGAAAACGGATTCCTGTCGATCCTGGCGCAGGGTCACAGCGCGATGGTCAGCCAGATCGTTCAGGATGCAAACGGCGATCTGCTGGCGTTTGGCAGCAGCCGCGATCCGATGCATAGCCTATCCCTGAAAGTGCGCCCGGATGGCAAGCCGGACCGTCACTGCAATCAGGGCCAGTGCCAGCTCATGGCGATCGGGCACAACGCCAGCCAGTGGACCGCCGCCCAGCTTCAACCGGATGGCAAGCTGGTAACGGCCGGTGCCACCATCGGCGGTATCGAAGCCGACTTCGTGCTCGCCCGGCATCTGCCGGATACCCGCCTCGACCCGGCATTCGGCCAGGGCAAAGGCTGGGTTCGCACGCGACTCGGCTACAGCCTGGACACGGCCACCTCCCTGGCGGTGCAGGCTGACGGCAGAATCCTGGTGGGCGGCTACTCGCTCCAGGGGCATTGTCGGGCGGTGGTTGCGCGGTATTGGGCCTGAGTAGGATTGTCGCGGGTGAACGGTATCTATTCTTACTCTTGATATTCCTCATTTCTTACGGCAAGTTGCGCGCTTCTAAATAAAAGGAGCAGCCGATGTCCGGTTCAATGGCTCAGGCTTTCGCGCAAAACTTTCTGGGACATTCCCCACGCTGGTACAAGGCGTGCATCATCATCTTCCTGATCCTCAATGCCGTGGTGTTGTGGACCCTGGGCCCGGTCGTTACCGGTTGGATGCTGGTTGTGGAATTCATCTTCACCCTCGCCATGGCCCTTAAATGCTACCCGCTGATGCCGGGTGGGCTGCTGGTGATCGAGGCTCTTGCGCTGGGTTTGACCACGCCCAAGATGCTCTACGATGAACTGCTTCACAACTTTCCGGTGATCCTGCTGCTGATGTTCATGGTGGCGGGGATTTATTTCATGAAGGATCTGCTGCTGTTCCTGTTCTCGCGCCTGCTTTTGGGGGTGCGCTCCAAGGCGATGCTGTCCTTGATGTTCTGCTTTCTCTCGGCATTCCTGTCCGCGTTCCTTGACGCATTGACCGTCACCGCGGTGATCATCAGCGCCGCGGTGGGCTTCTATGCGGTGTATCACCGTGTGGCGTCGGGCAACGATCCGCGCAAGGACAGCAATGTCGATGAAGACCACGATCTGCCGTCGAGTCATCATCAAGATCTCAATCAGTTTCGGGCGTTTCTACGCAGCCTGCTCATGCATGGTGCCGTCGGCACGGCGCTGGGCGGTGTATGCACCCTGGTTGGCGAACCGCAGAACCTGTTGATTGGCCATGAGTTGGACTGGCACTTTGTTGAGTTCTTTTTGAAGGTCGCGCCCGTTTCGGTGCCCGTACTGATAGCCGGGCTGCTGACCTGCCTGGCGCTGGAAAAGCTGCGCTGGTTTGGCTACGGCACGCTGTTGCCAGAAAGCGTACGCAACATCCTGGCCGACTATGCCGAGCAGGACAACCGCGAACGCACCGCACGGCAACGTGCGGCGTTGATCGTCCAGGGTATCGCCGCGCTGATTCTGATCGTGAGCCTGGCGCTGCACCTTGCCGAAGTCGGCCTGATTGGCCTGATGGTCATCGTGTTGATTACTGCCTTCACTGGGATCACCGACGAGCACCGGCTCGGCAACGCATTCAAGGAGGCCTTGCCCTTCACCGCCCTGCTGGTGGTGTTCTTTGCAGTGGTGGCGGTCATTCACGACCAGCATCTGTTCACGCCGCTGATCCAATGGGTCCTGGCCCTGCCCGCCGATCAACAGCCCGGCATGCTGTTCATTGCCAACGGCCTGCTGTCAGCCATCAGCGACAACGTATTCGTGGCAACCGTCTACATTACCGAGGTGAAGCAGGCCTTCGTCTCCGGCCAAATGAGTCGTGAACATTTGGAGACCCTGGCGGTGGCCATCAACACTGGCACCAACCTGCCGAGCGTCGCCACACCCAACGGCCAGGCTGCTTTCCTGTTCCTGCTGACCTCGGCGATCGCCCCGCTGATTCGCCTGTCCTATGGCCGGATGGTCTGGATGGCTTTGCCCTACACCGTGGTGATGGGTGGCTTGGGCTGGTATGCGGTGACTTACTGGCTGTAACCAAATGAGGGAGCGAGCTTGCTCGCGATGGCGCGCTGTCAGCCGACTTGATGTTGACTGAAAGACGGCTATCGCGAGCAAGCCCGCTCCCACAGGGGCTCTGGTCGCTATCGCGGCAAGATGTAACGTTCGATCGCCAGCGCCGCACCGTCATCGATAACGGCAGCGGTCACGACATCCGCTTGGCGCCGGATCGCCTCCTCCGCCTGCCCCATGGCAATCGACAATCCCGCGCGGTGGAACATCGCCGGGTCGTTGCCACCGTCCCCCATGGCCGCTGTCTGCTCCAGCGGCACATCGAGAAAGGCTGCCAGGGTCGACAGCGCTTCTCCTTTGTTCGCCTTCATCGCCGTGACATCCAGGTAGATCGGTTGCGAGCGCGACACCTGGGCCTGGCCCTTGAGCAGCGGATGCAGCCGAGCTTCCAGCTCCACCAGCAGGTTCGTGTTGGTGCTGGTGGCGACGATCTTGTCGATTCGCTCCAGGTACGGCTCGAAACTCTCGACTTCTACCGGCGGGTAACCCAGGCCACGCGTCTCCACCGGCACCATCGGACCGTGGGCATCGCGCACCAACCAGTCGCCGTCGGCAAACACCCAGACCTCGATGCCAGGCTGATCGGCGTACAGCGCCAGCGTGGCCAGCGCAGCCTCGGGCGGCAGGTAATGGACGGCGAGGAAACTGCCGTCGGGATGAACCAGCGTGCCGCCATTGAACGCCGCCGTGGGCAGGTCGACGCCCAGGGCCTCGATCTGCTGCAACATGGCCCGCGGCGGTCGCCCGGTGGCGAGGCTGAACAGTACACCGGCCTCGCGCAATGAGCGAACCGCCTCAATGGTGCGCGGGTTCAGGCTGTGGTCGGGCAACAACAAGGTACCGTCCATGTCGCTGAGTAAAAACCGGATGGGGCGCTTCGCCGAATCACTCATCCGAGGCCATGCCAGACGCGACTGTCGCGGGTCAGCAAGTCGTCGGCCGCCGCCGGGCCATCTTCACCGGCCTTGTAGGGCTGGACCGTTGCGTCCTGCTGCCAGGCATCGAGGAAGGGCTGCACCGCGCGCCAGCCGTTCTCGATATTGTCGGCGCGCTGGAACAGGGTCTGATCGCCGGTCAGGCAATCGTAGATCAGGGTTTCGTAACCCGTGGACGGTTGCATTTCGAAGAAGTCCTTATAGGCAAAGCCCAATTCGATATTGGCCATGTCGAGGGCCGGCCCCGGCCGTTTGGCCAGCAGGTCGAACCACATGCCTTCATTGGGCTGAATCTGGATTCTCAAGTACGTAGGTTGCAGTTCATCGACTGCGGTGTCGCGAAACTGAGCGTAAGGCGCCGGCTTGAAGCAGATGACGATCTCAGTGTCCCGCACGCTCATGCGCTTGCCGGTGCGCAGGTAAAACGGCACGCCCACCCAACGCCAGTTGTCGATCATGACCTTCAGGGCGACATAGGTTTCGGTGTTGCTGTCGGCGGCGACGTTGGCTTCCTGGCGATAACCGGTCACCGCCTTGCCGCCGACTTCCCCGGCGGTGTACTGGCCGCGAATCGAGTTGGCACGGGCCTGCTCCACTGACCAGGGCCGGATTGCCCCGACAACCTTGGCCTTTTCCCCACGCACGGCGTCGGCCCCGAACGCCGCTGGCGGCTCCATGGCCACCATCGCCAGCAGTTGGAAAAGGTGGTTGGGCACCATGTCCCGCAGGGCACCGGTGTGCTCATAAAAACTGCCACGGGTCTCCACGCCAACGGTTTCGGCGGCGGTGATTTGTACGTGGTCGATGTAGTGATTGTTCCAGAATGCCTCGAACAGGCTGTTGGAGAAGCGACTGACCAGAATGTTCTGCACCGTTTCCTTGCCCAGGTAATGGTCGATGCGATAGATCTGTTTCTCGCTCATGACCTTGAGCAGGCAGGCGTTCAGCGCTTCGGCGGTTTGCAGGTCGGAACCGAACGGTTTTTCGATCACTACCCGCCGGAAGGCGCCCTCCTGTTCCTGGAGCAGGCCGGCCGCGCCGAGGCGGCTGACCACTTCGCTGAAAAAGCGCGGCGCGGTCGCCAGGTAGAAGACCGCGTTGCCGGTGCCGCTGGCGGCGATTTTCGCCGCCAGCGCCTGGTACGTGCCGTCATCGAGGAAATCACCCTGGACGTAGCTGATGCCCTGGGCCAGCCTGGCCCACAGCGCCGGGTCGAGCGCGCGGTCGGCATCACCGCCCTTGCTCGCCGCTTCGTTGCGGATGAAGTCTTCGAGTTTCTTGGCAAAATCCACATCGCTGATGGCGTTGTGGTCGACTCCGATGATGCGCAGGCCATCCCCCAGCAGACCGTCGCGACTGAGGTGGTACAGCGCCGGCATCAGCAGGCGCTTGACCAGATCACCATGGGCGCCGAACAAAAACAACGTGGTCGGCGGCGCGGGTTCTGCCGTGGATTTGCTGGCGATCGAGGTCATTTTTTCGGCGTCTCCACGTGGCCGCCAAAGCCGAAGCGCATGGCCGAGAGCATTTTGTCGCCGTAGGTGCTTTGCTGGCGCGAGCGGAAACGGGCAAACAGCGAACTGGACAGGACCGGCACCGGCACCGCTTGCTCGATGGCGGCCTCGATGGTCCAGCGCCCTTCACCGCTGTCGGCGACTTCGCCGGAAAAGCCGTCCAGCTTCGGATCGCTGGCCAACGCGTCGGCGGTCAAGTCCAGCAACCAGGACGAGACGACGCTGCCGCGACGCCAGACTTCGGCGATATCGGCCACGTTCAGGTCGAAACGCTGCTCCGGGGGCAGGCTTTCGCTGGATTTGGTCTTGAGGATGTCGAAGCCCTCGGCGAAGGCCTGCATCATTCCGTATTCGATGCCGTTGTGGATCATCTTCACGAAATGTCCCGAACCGGCCGGGCCCGCGTGGATGTAGCCACGTTCGGCACGATCATCGTCGGATTTGCGGTCGCGGGTGCGCGGGATGTCGCCCATGCCCGGCGCCAGGCTGTCGAAGAGCGGGTCCAGGCGCTTCACCACCTCGGCTTCGCCGCCAATCATCATGCAGTAACCGCGCTCCAGGCCCCAGACACCGCCGGAGGTGCCGACGTCGATGTAGCTCAGGCCTTTTTCCGACAAGGCCTGGGCGCGACGGATGTCGTCCTTGTAGTACGTGTTGCCGCCGTCAATGATCACATCACCCGGTTCGAGCAGTTCACTGAGGACGGTGATGGTGTCTTCGGTGGGGGCGCCGGCGGGCAGCATGACCCAGATCGCCCGTGGCTTTTCCAGGCCGGCGACCAGTGCCGGCAGGTCCGCGACGCCCGTTGCGCCTTCCTGGCGCAGGCTTTCGACAAAAGCGGCATTGCGGTCATAGACGACGGTGGTGTGCCCATTGAGCATCAGGCGCCGTGCGATATTGCCGCCCATGCGGCCCAGTCCAATGATCCCGAGTTGCATGTGCTGATGCTCCCTACTACAAATAAAGGTAAGTCAAAAATTTAGCTCGTAAGACACGTGGAGGTTAGTCCAGAGCATTGCTGCATAGTTTCCGGGTAATTCGAGCGATCACAAGGGATAACGCTCAAGAACCGGCCGAAGGCACAGCGACCATGAAAAATAAAAAAGTTCCAATCACAAGCAAAAGAAATCAGAATTGGCGCCGATAGTAGAGGTGTCGACCAAATCCTGGCGACATCTCTATAGTTGATGTACGCCATTTGCGAGGTGAGCAATGGGCCCTGTCGTTACCGCACGTCCTCCCCAAACCCTTTATGTGACCATTCGTCGCGATGAATTGCGCCTGCTCAAGGAAGAACGCGATCTACTGCTTGATGAAGTGACGCAGTTGCGCATGCAGTTGCAATACGCACAGCTGCCCCACCAGAGCCAGTCGCTGGCTCGGTAACCGCCCCAGAGGCACAGCACCAGGAAGTGACACTGGCCAAACCGGTGTCATTTCCATGCGAGTCCGCCATATGTGTGTGTGTGTGTTTGTGGCGAGAAGATTTGCCCCGCAAGGCTGTGGGAACAAAGCTTGCTCGCGAAACAGGCACCTCGGTTCCTGGAGGACTACACCGCCTTCATCGCGGGCAAGCCTTGCTCCCACAAATAAATCCCTAACCCAAGGTGCGCTCGCACCCCAGTCACCGATTTATATCCGAAAAACTCACAAACTTTTCACAACCGGCTCGCAATACTCCCCGCCTTTAGGGTTGCTCGGCGTATGCCTGCGGTCACCAAACCGGTGCCGACAGCTTCGTCGACAAAGGCTGGAGCGCTTGATGAGTTTGTTCAAACGCAGCAAAACGACTGCGAAAGGTTTCGACTGGGCCGGGCTCGGCTGGCTGTTTCTGTTCTTCTGGTACTTCTCGGGTATCACCCAACTGCTCATTCTGCTGAGCGAGACTTCCGGTTTCACCGGCTTTCGCCAAGCGTTCGTGATAAGTACGGTGTGGCTCGCGCCCCTGCTGCTCTTCCCCGCCCGTACACGCTTGCTCGCGGCCTTGATCGGTATAGTGCTGTGGGCTTGCTCCATGGCCAGCCTGGGCTACTTCTTCATTTACCAACAGGAATTTTCCCAGAGCGTCATCTTCATCATGTTCGAATCGAACGTGTCTGAAGCCGGCGAGTACCTGACCCAGTATTTTGCCTGGTGGATGGTGGCGGCGTTCCTCGCCCACACCGCCGTGGGGTATTGGCTCTGGAGCCGCCTGCGTCCGGTGTACCTGCCCCGGGGCCAGGCCCTGGTGGCGGCAACCGTCATCGTGCTCGCGGTGGTCGGTTATCCGCTGGTCAAGCAGACCCTGCGCACCGGCAGTTTCGCCGGGGGCCTGGAAAAATTCGAAGATCGCATCGAGCCGGCGGTGCCATGGCAGATGCTGGTGGCCTATCGTCGCTACGGTGAACAGCTGGAGAACATGCAAGGCATGCTCCACAGTGCGAGCAAGATCGCCCCCCTGAACAATCTCAAGGAGGCTACGGCAGAACAGCCGGCCACCCTGGTGCTGGTGATCGGCGAATCCACCAACCGCCAGCGCATGAGCCTTTATGGTTACCCACGGGAAACCACACCGGAGCTGGACAAGCTCAAGGACCAGCTTTCGGTGTTCGACAACGTCATCACCCCGCGCCCCTACACCATCGAAGCGCTGCAACAGGTGCTGACGTTCGCCGACGAACAGAACCCGGACCTGTACCTGAGCACGCCTTCGCTGGTGAGCATGATGAAACAGGCCGGCTACAAGACCTTCTGGATCACCAACCAGCAGACCATGACCAAACGCAACACCATGCTCACGACCTTCTCCCAACAGGCCGACGAACAGGTGTATTTGAACAACAACCGCAACCAGAATGCCGCGCAGTACGATGGCGACGTGATCGAGCCGTTCAACAAGGCCTTGGCCGACAGCGCCCCACGCAAGCTGATCGTGGTGCACCTGCTGGGCACCCACATGAGCTACCAGTACCGATATCCGCCGACGTTCAACAAGTTCACTGACCGCCAGGGCGTACCGGCGAGCCTGCGTGACGATCAGGTCCCGACCTACAACAGTTACGATAACGCGGTGCTGTACAACGACTTCGTTGTGTCCAGCCTGATCAAGGATTACGCCAAGACCGACCCCAACGGCTTCCTGCTGTACCTGTCGGACCATGGTGAAGATGTATTCGATTCCCAGGGTCACGGCACGTTGGGTCGTAACGAAGGCAAGCCAACCGCACCGATGTACACCATCCCTTTCATGGCCTGGGCGTCGCCCAAGTGGCGCGAAAACCATGACTGGAACTTTGCCGGTGACCTGTCACGCCCCTACAGCAGCTCACACCTGATTCACACCTGGGCGGACCTGGCCGGCTTGAGTTTCGATGAGCTGGACCGTAGCAAGAGCCTGGTCAGCGCTGACTTCAAGGCCCGTCCGCTGCTGATCGGCGATCCGTACCAAACCCAACGCAAGGCCTTGATCGACTTCAGCTTGATGAAACCCAAGTTGCCGTTGACTGAAGTCGTACAGAAATAGCCGAATCCTCTGAGAAGCCCGCTGTTACAGGGGCTTGATCCAGAACTGCATATGACCGTGGGCCGGGTCGAACATGCCAGCGGCAAAGCCGAACTTGGCGTAGCTGCCCTGGGCCACGGCATTACCCTCGAGCACTTCCAGGGTAATCTTGCAGCAACCGCGCTGGCGGGCGATGTCCTCGACCTTCTGCAGCATTTTCTGGCTCAATCCGAGGCCGCGAAAATCCGGCATGACCGCCACGTCGTGGATATTCACCAAGGGTCGGCAGGCAAAGGTCGAAAAACCTTCGAAACAATTGACCAGGCCCGCCGGTTCACCATTGACGAAAGCCAGCACGCTGAAGGCATGAGGGCGCTTGGCCAGTTCCTCGGGCAGGTGCAGCAGCACCTCGGCCGGCAACGGATGCCCCCCGCCCATCGGATCCTGTGCATAGCCGTTGAGCACATGACAGATCGCTTCAGCGTGGACAGGGTTGGTGTAGCTGGCTTGCAGAACAAGGATGTCCTTGGTTTCTTCCATGACCTTCCATCTCACTTCGGTAGTACCGGCGGCTCGACGCCGTCGGCGGGATACAGGTCAGGCTGGCTGACCAAAACGTTGCATTTGCATTTCCTGGAGGCGACTGAGCGTACGGCGAAACGGGAATTGCAGATAGCCCTCGGTGTACAACTCATCCATCGGCACCGCGGCCGAAAGGCACAACGGCACCTTGCGGTCATAGCATTCATCGACCAGGGCGATGAACCGTCGCACGCCGTCGTCGTGGACCGACAACTGCGGCAACTCACGATCACCGGCCGCGACCCGTTCAACCCCGTCCTCGGTGCCACGGGCAATGCGCCCTTCGCGCTGTTCAGCGCTCAGGCACGGCACGTCACTGAGCAGGATGACGCTGAAGCGGTCACACAGCGCCATGAAATCCAACGCCGAGAACGGTTGTTCGCACAGGTCGGCGTAACGGCTCCAGAGCACGGTATCGCTGGCCCGGACCGGCCCAAGCTGTCGATGGCCCACGTCAATCGGCGCGCCACTCGACACCTGCCCAGTGGTCAGCAGGTTGAAGACATCGATCAGCGGATCGGGTTGCCCTGAATCGTGCAGCCAATAACGTTGCTGCAATTGTCCAGGGTGCTGGCGATGGTCTTGCCAGCCATTCACCGGTACGACCTGCATGTGCTGCTTGATCGCAGTGATGGTCGGCAGGAAGCGCTCACGGTTGTGGCCGTTGGCATAGAGTTCTTCCGGTGGCAGGTTGGAGGTGCTCACCATCACCATGCCCAGTTCGAACATCACCTGGAACAAGCGCCCGAGGATGATGGCGTCACCAATGTCGTTGACGAACAGTTCGTCGAAACACAGCACCCGTACTTGCTCGCTCAACTCCCGGGCCAGGGCTTGCAAAGGATCAGGCGTGCCGGTGAGCTGGAACGAACGCTGGTGCACCCACGCCATGAAGTGATGGAAGTGCTGACGACGGGCCGGCACCTTGAGGCTTTCATAAAAGCGGTCCATCAGCCAGGTCTTGCCACGCCCCACCGGGCCCCACAGATAAACGCCCTTGATCGACTTGCGCCCTTCGTGCAACGCCTGGTGGCATTGCTCCAGGGCCATGATGGCCAATTCCTGGGCCTCATCCTGGACGAAGCCGTGGTGTTCGATGGCATGCTGCCAGGCACTCAAGGGGGAGTCGAAAGTCATACGGCCCGGGTCCGGAAAACGAAGGTGGGGAGTATGCCATGACGGATGCTCGATGAACCGTACAAAGCACCGTGGCGATGACGATAGAAAGTGGGAGCGAGCTTGCTCGCGATGGCGGCGGCACAGGCAATATCATCATTTGCAGGACCATCGCTCATCGCGAGCAAGCTCGCTCCCACAGGGCTCCCAGGGGTGGTACTTCAGGCAGAGATATCCAACCGACTGATCTTGCCTTGCTCATCGAGCCGGAAGGTATAGCGTAACTCCAGCGGGCTGCCGGGAAAGGTGCCGGAGATCAGGTTGTGCACCAATACCTTGCCAGTACGCTGTTGCACATTGAGAACTTCCACCCGAGGCTGGAAGCGCTGGGCGGTGTCTTCCATCCATTGGGCAATGGCCTGGGTGCCAACGCGGTGCTGGCCTTCATCGAATACGTTGGCATCTTCGGCGAAGAAACGCGTCACCGCCGAACTGTCACGGGAATTGGCTGCCGCGATATAGCCGGCGATGGCCGGGGCCAGGGAAGAGACGGGGTTGGACATGGCATGGCTCCTTGTTTTATCGATCGGGCACCATGCTAGAACAGCGCTGTGTCAGTTTTTGTCAGGAGTGAAACGTCCGGTTTCGTCCAACTTCATCAACGCGAACCAGTCCCGCAGCAAATCACTGCGCCGGCCAGGATATCGCTCGCCCTGCTCGGCGGCAGAAGCGATCCGGTCGGTACGAAAGGTCCGATAGGCGCCGCGCAATTCGCACCAGGCCACCACCACTCGCGCCTCGTTGAAAAAACCCAGGGCCAGTGGCCAGATCAGGCGTTGGCTCGGGGTCTTGTTCACGTCGGCATAGTCGATGCGCAGCTTGGCCTGGGCGCGAATGGCCTGGCGGTACACATTCAGTTCCACGGTGTTCTGTGGATAGCCATAACCCGGCGGACCGGGCAGTACCGTGGGGTTGCGCAAAGCGTCCCGCACATCGGGGGCCAGCACCGCGGCGACCTTCGCCAGGGCGTCGGCTGCCGCCTTGCCCAACACCTCGTCGGCGCGCTGATCCACGTAGCGCAAGCCCAGCACAATGGCCTCGATTTCATCGGCGGTGAACATCAGTGGCGGCAGGAACAGGCCACTGCGCAATACGTAGCCAATGCCCGCCTCGCCCTGGATCGGCGCGCCGAGGGCCGTGAGTTCGGCAATGTCGCGGTACAAGGTGCGCTCGGATACATTCAGTTCGCCCGCCAATGTCGCAGCGGTAACCGGGCAACGCTTGCCCCGCAGGACTTGCAGCAACGTGAGCAGTCGAGTGGTACGCGACACGATGGACTGTCCGCAAAGAAAAAGATGACGCAGATTAGCAGACGCTGGTGTCAGAAACTGTCAGGAGCCATACACCGACGCTCGCCCGGTAACCTACCGGAACCGGACATTGTGGCGAGGGGATTTATCCCCGCTGGGGCGCGAAGCGGCCCCCAAAAGAGATGATTCAACCCGATCCGACGGGTTGGATTCAGATTTTTGGGACTGCTGCGCAGTCCAGCGGGGATAAATCCCCTCGCCACAAGGGATCGTGGGTTGCCGTGGGGCACCTGTGGGGTATCGTGCTCAATCGCTTCCGGTTTTTTATTCTTTGAGAGTCAATCCATGCGCAGAATCTTCGGCCTTTCCATTTTTCTGATCCTGCTCAGCCTCAGCGCCTGCGCCCTCTTCCCGCACCATGACCCGCTGAACATCAACGTGGTCGGCATCGAGCCATTACCCAACCAGGGTCTGGAGGTGCGCTTCGCCGTGAAGCTGCGCGTGCAGAACCCCAACGAGACCGCCATCGACTACAACGGCGTGGCGCTGGACCTGGAGGTCAACGGTCGTACGCTGGCAACCGGCGTCAGCGACCAGAGCGGTTCGATCCCGCGATTCTCCGAAGCGATCCTGAGCGTCCCGGTGAGCATTTCGGCGTTTTCGGTCCTGCGCCAGACCCTGGGGTTGAGCCAGACCCAAAGCGTGGACAACCTACCCTATGTACTCAAGGGCAAGCTCGCCGGCGGCGTGTTCGGCACGCTGCGCTTCGTCGACCGCGGGACCCTCGAACTGCCAGGCTCCGCGGCGACGTGGTGAATCACGCCGTGAAGCGCACGCCAGGCTTGGCGCGCTCGTCCACCACCAGTTCGAACACGTCCGGCCTGGCGTAGTGTCCAACCACATCATAGTCATAGCGCGCCCGCACCAGGTCATCGGTATCGATTTCGGCGGTCAGTAGCCCGGCGGTGTCTTTCAACGGCCCGGCGAGCACATCGCCCATGGGCCCGACAATCACGCTGCCTCCGGCAATCAGCGGCCGCTCGGCCGGCCAGTGCGCGACGTCGATACCCAAGGCCTGCGGCGAGGCCTGGACCTGACAGGCACTGACCACAAAACAGCGACCTTCATGGGCGATATGGCGCATGGTCACCTGCCACATCTCCCGCTCATCCACCGTCGGCGCACACCAGACTTCCACCCCTTTGGCGTACATCGCGGTGCGCAGCAGCGGCATCATGTTCTCCCAGCACACCGCCGCGCCGACTCGACCAACCTGGCTGTCGATCACCGGCAAGGTCGAGCCATCGCCCTTGCCCCAGATCAGCCGTTCAGTGCCCGTGGGCATCAACTTCCGGTGCCTGGCCACCAGACCCGCATCGGGTTCGAAATACAGCGCGGTGCAATACAGGGTGCTGCCGACACGCTCGATGACGCCCAGCACCAGGCTCGCCCCCGTACGCGCCGACAGCCCGGCCAGCGCTTCAGTTTCCACGCCGGGCACGTCAATGGCATTGGCAAAGTAACGGGCAAACGCCTCGCGCCCCTCCGGCAGCCGGTAACCCAGTTGCGTCCCGAACCCCTCGCCCTTGGGATAACCACCGAGCAGCGCTTCAGGCATCACCACCAAACGGGCGCCCGCCTCGCGAATGGCGTTTTCGTAGGAAAGGATCTGCGCCAGGGTCTCGTCCTTGCCACCGGGCAACGAACCGATCTGCAGGGCAGCCACAATGGATTTGGGCATGGTTGTTCAACTCCTTGGTTATCAGGTGTTGCTGATTCTCAAGGAGCGGCCGATCATGAATAAAGCCTCGAATGCTGCTAAATGATATGAGCCATATGAATATCGCCGACATCGACCTCAATCTGCTCAAGACCTTTGAAGCCCTGCACGACGAATCCAGCGCCAGCCGCGCCGCCGTTCGTCTGGGCGTGAGCCAGTCGGCCATCAGCGCCGCACTGCGCAGACTTCGCGATGTGTATGGCGACCAATTATTCGTAAGGACGGGACGAGGACTGGCGCCGACGCTTCGGGCCAATCAACTGAAGCCGGTCATCAGCGAAGCCCTGGACAAATGCCGCCAGAGCCTGGCGATGGTCGACCCGGACGCCAGCCGTTACGACGGCCGCTCGGTCATCGTCGGCCTGTCGGACGATTTCGAGATTGCCCATGGGCGCCGACTGATCGAGGAAGTCGCACGCCACGCGCCGGGCCTGCGCTTGATTTTCCGCCAGACCCACAGCCAGATCGTCGGCCGGGCCTTGATGGAGCGCGACCTTGACCTGGCGATCACGGCGGGCGGTTTCGCGCAACGGTTGCTCAGCCGCCAGGTGCTGGGCGAAGGCGACTACGCTTGCCTGCTGGACGCGGCGAGCCTGGCGCAAGGCCAACAATCCCTCAGCCTGGAGGCATTCGTGGCCCGCGAACATCTGTTGGTGTCTTCGGGGGGCTTCATCGGTATCACCGACGAGGGACTGGCCGGGCTTGGCCTCAGTCGGCGAGTCTGTGCCTCGACCACTCACTTTGCCGCGTTGCCGTTCCTGCTCAAGGGCAGCCAGGCCGTGGCGACGATTCCGGCCCATGCCGCCCGGGCCATCGCCGACCTCAGCGGCCTGGCCTTGCTGCCCTGCCCCCTGGCCTTGCCCCGCTACCCCATCGAGCTGGGCTGGCGGACCCACACGCAAATGGACCCCACGGTGCTCAAGGTACGCGAGGCCATTACCGCAACGTTCACCTGAAGCTTACTTGTTGGCGGCCATGAGTCGATTGACTTCACTGCGCACCATATTGGCGTATTCCGGCGGCGACATGCCGTCCAGTTCGGCACGCACCCACTCGGCCCACTTGCCCTTGCGCTTGGAGCGCTCGCCGAACAGGCGGGCGGCATCGCCCTTGGCCTTGCCCAGGTTGTTTTGCCACAGTTCAAAGAGTCGGGATTTTTCGTCTTCCAGCGCGGCGCGCTCGGCCAGGGACTTGTCAGCCAGATTGAAGCTCATGGGAATTACCTGTTGCGTAAATAGGCGCCATCTTACACCTTGCAGGAGAACGTCTTAACCACGAATTGCGATGCAATGCCCTGCCAGGGCCAAGCGCTGCAACTTTTGCACAGGCGCAGCACTCCATTGTTCAATGCCATCATCCACAAGGAGCACTTCCATGGCCCGTAAAGGCACCGCGCAAGCGAACGGAGAACAAATCAAGGATCAAGCCTTCAGCGAATTGAAGGCACTGATTGAAGAATCGGAAAAACTGCTCAAAAGCAGTGCATCGCTGGTAGGCGAAGAGGCTGAAGACCTGCGAGGCCAGATATCCCAGAAACTGCAACAGGCGCTCGACTCGGTCGCCAGCGCTCGGGAACGCACCCGCCCCATGGTCGATGCCACTGAAGTCTATATTGGCGGCCACCCTTGGCAGACCGTGGCGATTTCCGCCGGCTTCGGGCTGGTGGTGGGCTTGCTGCTGGGGCGGCGCTGAGCAACAGCCGCCAGCCCCCGAGAGATTTTGTGAGTGGTTAATACTGTGGGAGCGAGCTTGCTCGCGATGGCGGTGTGTCAGGCAACATCAACGCTGCTGGACCACCGCTATCGCGAGCAAGCTCGCTCCCACAGGGATTTGCCGAGTGGGCATGCAATGTGTGAGATACCCACAAGGTCTTGCTTTAAGCCACAGGTCCCGCCCGCAGGATCGACGCATCCTCGCCGCGATACAGCGCCTCCACCTTCCCCGCCCGCCACTGCAACACCGCCCGTTGGTTGATCGACCCCTTGTCGGTGATTTCACCGCGGTCGATGGACGCCGGTTCATCGAGCAAGGCAATCCACTCCACGCGACTGGCGTTGCCGCTGGCTTCGCGATTCAGGCGTTGCAGCCAGTCGGCGAACCATTGGCGCACCGGTGGGCTGGCGAGGACCTGGGCATCGCTGGCGTCCGTGCCCAGGCCTGACAGGCGTCGGCATTCGGCAAGTCGTGGAAACACCAGCGCCCCCAGGCATTCGCGATCCGGTGCGGTGATCACCAGGTCCTGGACATAGGGCGTGCCTTCCAGCACCGCCCGGTTGCGCAACGGTCCGACGCTGACGAAGACACCGGAGGACAATTTGAAATCCTCGGCGATCCGCCCGTCGAACATCAGCCCCAACTGCGGATGACACGCGTCGGCCAGTTTGATCGCATCCCCCGAGCAATAGAAACCGTCCTCATCGAACACGTCGGCTGTCTGCTGCGGCGAGCGCCAGTAGCCAGGCATGATGTGCGGCCCGCGGAAACGCCCTTCGAACTTGCCGTCCACCGGCACCAGGCGCACTTCGCAACCGGGGGCCGGAAGGCCGATGTAGCCGGCCATGGACAACGGCCCGGTGGTGAAGGTGCAGGACGGCGACGCCTCGGTCATGCCCAGCCCCGCCATCATGCGGATACGTTCGCCGCAATGCTGCTCGGCGACCTTGTCGAGCCGGTCCCAGGTAGTTTGCGACAGGCCCGCCGCCGCAAAGAAAAACAGGCTGATGCGCTTGAAGAAACGCTCACGCAATTCACCGTCCTGCTCCAGGGCACTGACCAACTCTTCCCAACCCTTGGGCACCGTCAGGTAGGCGGTGGGTGAAATCTCCTTGAGGTTGCGCAGGGTTTCAGCGAAGCCCTGGGCGGTGGGCTTGCCGTCGTCCAGATAGAACGTGCCACCGTTGTACAACACGATGCCGAGGTTGTGGCTGCCACCGAACGTATGGTTCCACGGCAGCCAGTCCACCAGCACCGGCGGCGCCTCGCCGAACACCGGAAAGGTTTGCAGCAGCATCTGCTGATTGGCGCATAGCATGCGCTGGGTGGTGATGACCGCCTTGGGCAACTTGGTGGAACCCGAGGTAAACAGGAACTTGGCGATGCTGTCCGGACCGGTGGCGGCGAACGCCTGATCGGCCTCGACGCCGCCGGGTTGGGCCAGCAGGCTGGCAAAGCTGGTCCTCGACCGCCCCACCATCTCGCCGCGCACCGTGATCAGGGGAACATTCGCCGGCAATACGGCATTGATCGCCCGTTCGAACGGCGCGGCTTCGCTGACAAACACCAGCCCCGGCTGCAACAGATCGCACACATGGCGCAGCTTGGCGAAATCCTGGGACAACAATGAATAGGCCGGCGACACCGGGCAATAGGGAATGCCAGCGTACATTGCGCCAAGGGCCATCTGCAGGTGTTCGATGTCGTTGCCGGAGAGCAACGCCAAGGGTTTTTCCGCCGACAGGCCGTAGGCCAACAGGCTTTGGGCGATGGCCCGGACACTGTCGAGCATCTGGGCATAGCTGACTCGACGCCAGCCACCGCCCGCTTCGCGGGCCGCGATAAACGTCTGCTGTGGACGCACCTCGGCCCAGTGCACCAAGCGTTCGAGTAAACGCGCCGGCAGCGGGGCCAAAGGCTCCAGGGAGCGCATATGCAAGATGCCGCGCTCTTCCCGGACTTCGACGGCAGGATGACCAATCGACACCTGGCGATAACGCCCGGCCTCGGGTCGGGAGGACGATCTGGACTCGGAACTCACGTACATTTCCTCCACCAAGGCACACTCGGGTCGCGGTGCGAGCGGAGCGTGGCAGCGCTGGGCTGCGGCCTTGTCATTATTATTCTGGCCTGCATCCGGGCGGCGGCTTTCGAGGCTCGACCGCCCGTGATGCGACGGGTTTCAGATCGGGTAATGCCGCGGACCGTTCTGCAGGGTCACCCAACGCAACTGGGTGAAATGCTCGATGGACGCCTTGCCACCAAAGCTGCCGTAACCGCTGGACTTGACCCCGCCAAAGGGCATCTGCGCCTCGTCGTGCACGGTCGGCCCATTGATGTGGCAAATGCCCGACTCGACCCGCTGGGCCAAGGCCAGCGCGCGACTGGTATCGCGGCTGAAGATGGCGGCCGACAAGCCGAACTCGGAATCGTTGGCCAGGCGCAGCAACTCTTCATCGCCGTCGCCACGCAGCAGCACCGCCACCGGCCCGAATGATTCTTCGCGGTACAGGCGCATCTGCGCAGTGACACCGTCGAGCAAGGTCGGCTGCAGGATGCTGCCTTCCAACTGGCCACCGGTGACCAGCGTTGCGCCTTTGGCCACGGCATCGTCGATCAGCCCCTTGATGCGCTGGCCGGCGCTGGCATCGACCAACGAGCCCAGCACCGAATCCGTGGCCGTCGGATCGCCGGCTCGCAAGGTGGCGATCTTGGCGGTCAGCCGGGCGACGAACTCATCCGCCACCCGGGCATCGACGATCAGTCGCTCGGTGGACATGCAAATCTGGCCCTGATTGAAGTAGGCCCCGAAGGCTGCGGCTTGTACGGCTGCATCCAGGTCGGCGTCGTCCAAAACCAGCAGCGGCGCCTTGCCCCCCAGTTCCAGCAAGGCCGGTTTGAGATGGCGCGCCGACAGTTCACCGACAATCCGCCCGACGTGGGTCGAGCCGGTGAAATTGACACGGCGCACCGCCGGGTTGGCGATCAACCGTTCGACAATGGCCGGCGCGTCCGCCGGTGCGTTACAGATCACGTTGACCACGCCGTCACCCAGCCCGGCGTCTTGCAGCACCTGGCCGATCAACCGGTGCACGGCCGGGCTTATCTCGGAAGCCTTGAGCACCACGGTGTTACCGCACGCCAGAGGCATGGCGATGGCGCGGGTGGCGAGAATCACCGGAGCGTTCCAGGGGGCGATGCCCAGCACCACGCCGCAAGGCTGGCGCAGGGCCATGGCGAAACTGCCAGGCACGTCCGAAGGAATGATTTCGCCATTGATCTGGGTCGTCATGGAAGCGGCTTCACGCAACATGTTCGCCGCCAGGTGCACGTTGAAACCGTACCAATTGGCCATGGCGCCGGTTTCGCCGGCGGCAGCGATAAATTCGCCGCTGCGGGCCTGCAACTGCTCGGCCGCACGCAACAGACGCGTGCGGCGCTCGTTGGGCGCCAGCGCGGCCCAGGCGGGAAACGCCGCTTGGGCAGCCGCTACTGCGGCGTCGGCATCTTCCAGGGTGGCGGCAGCCACGCGAGACACCACCTCACCCGTCACCGGGTTGCAGCGTTCGAAGGTCCGGCCGTCACGGGCCGGGCACGACTGGCCGCCAATCAACAGGGGCACGTCCAGCATGGTGATTCCTCTTTATTGTCTTTATCGGGAATACATCGCAGCGGTGTAACAGTAGCGCCAGAGCGGCGCAGCGAACAGCGGGATGCGGCCCGCCGTTCGCCGGTCGATTCAGCGCTTATAGGTTTGCAAGCCAGGCTTGATGCTCTTGTCGTCCAGGAACTGCTTCATGCCCTGCTCGCGGCCACCTTCGGTGTCGAGCAGGCGCGACTGGTCGAGCTTGGCGTACAGGTAATCCTCGTTCTGCTCCCAGGTCAGTTCGCGGCAGCGTTTGAAACCATGCTTGGCGGCCCGCAGCACCACCGGGTTCTTCTCCAACAGGTTGCGCGCCAGTTCCACGGTAACTTCCCGCAGCTGCGCCAGGGGCACGCTTTCGTTGACCAGGCCCATTTCGGCGGCTTTCTGCCCGCCGAAGGTCTTGCCGGTCATGATGTAGTACAGCGATTGGCGATGGCCCACGGTATCGGCCATGGCCTTGCTGACCAGGTTGCCCGGCGGGATGCCCCAGTTGATTTCCGAGAGACCGAAGGTCGCTTCGTCGGCGCAGATCGCCAGGTCGCAGGCCACCAGCGGACTGAAACCGCCACCAAAGCACCAGCCGTTGACCATGGCGATGGTTGGCTTGGCGTACATGCGTAGTAGCTTCCATTGCCATTGCGACGCTTCGCGACGGATTTTTTCCTGGAGGATTTCCGGCCCGGCATCCACTTCGCGGAAGTATTCCTTGAGGTCCATACCGGCGGTCCAGGCATCACCGGCCCCGGTGAGCACCAATACGCCAGCGGCAGGATCCTGCTCCAGGGTCTCGAGCACGTCGATCATCTCGCGATTGAGGGTCGGGCTCATGGCATTGCGTTTTTCCGGGCGATTGAGGGTGACCCAGGCAATGCCTTCCTCGATGTCGACCTTGACCGTTTTCCAGCGACCTTCGTAATTGCTCATGATGCCTGCTCTCTTGTTCTTGGCTGAAGATGATCAAAAATTAAACCTGAAATATAGTTATGTCAATTAACTATTAATCTATTTACCTGTATTTTTCAGAGGCCGGGTTGAAGGTCAAAAAACTTGAATCTGCGCAAGCCCATAGCCAGGGCGCCGCAACATCGGCAAACTGGATAGCCTTGTTAATCACTTACCTGAGGAAGTTCACTTCGATGGCCAAGTCATCCAAGCTTGCCGAACCCGCCGAGCCCCTGGCTGGTCCCGACGCGCAAGCGCCGCTGGACGCCGCGCTGGACGACCTGATCGGTTACGCCCTGCGCCGCGCTCAGTTGAAACTGTTCCAGAACCTGATCGGCCGGCTCGCCGTCCATGACCTGCGGCCCGCCCAGTTCTCGGCCCTGGCGATCATCGACCAGAATCCGGGCCTGATGCAGGCCGACCTGGCCAAGGCCCTGGCAATCGAACCGCCACAAGTGGTGCCGCTGCTGAACAAACTGGAAAGCCGCGCACTGGCCGTGCGCGTGCGGTGCAAGCCGGACAAGCGCTCCTATGGGATCTTCCTGAGCAAGACCGGCGAAACCCTGCTCAAGGAGCTCAAGCAAATCGCCGCGCAAAGCGACCTTGATTCCACCGCCACGCTCTCGGCGGCTGAGCGCGAGGAGTTGCTGCGGTTGTTGAAGAAGGTTTACCAGCAGTAACAGCCCTGCAGGGAGGGAGCAAGCTCCCTCGCCCACAAGCGCCTTTCATCGCCGTCAGTGCTTCACCAGATCGGCACGCTGTACGTCACCAGGAACCGGGTCTGGTTCTCGTTACGAAATGCCGCCGTGCCTGGGAAGTTGTTGCGATAGATCGATTTGCGCGCCAGCAACCCGACGTTTTTCAGCGGGCCGTCCTGGATCACGTACCCCAGCTCCATCTGGAACTCACGTTCCTTGCGATCCTCGGCATCGAGGGCCGCCAGCTCGAGATGATCGCCGCGCACATAACGCAGCCGACTGCGCAGGCCCGGCACGCCCACGGCGGCGAAATCGTAGTCATGGATCACCTGCCAGGTGCGTTCCTTGGCGTTGAGGAAGTCCGAGCTCATGGTCATCTCGCTCAAGCCCATCAGCTCGGTGCCGGACACATACGGCGTGGCCGTATCGCCACTGGCGTGCATGTAGCCCAGGCTCACGCGGTGCCCACCCAGGCGATAGCCGATCAACGCAGAGACATTGCGGTTGTCCACCTTTCCGGCCTTGGCCGCGCCGTCTTCGTCACTGAAAAAACTGCGCAGGTCAGTGGTCAGGACACCATCGCCCAGAGGCAGGTTATGCAACAACGCCAGGGTGTTCTGTTGGTACAGGTCCGCGACTTCGGCGTGGTAGGCCCTCAGGCTGAGGTCTTTGTTGACCTGGTAGTCGCCGCCCACATTCGCCATATGGGAAGAGGTCGCCGCGCCGTTGAACCGGCGGTTGGGCGAGGCGATGCTCATCGGCTGGTAATCGGTGGAGTCGCGGCGGTTGATGCGGTCGATGTAGCCGGTGTTCAGTGTCAGCCCGTCGATGTCCTTGGAACTGAGAATCGTCCCGCGAAAGGTCTGCGGCAGCAGACGCGACGGGCTGGCAAAGGCAAACGGCAGGAAGATCGACACATCACCGGTCTTTACCGTGGTCTGGCCCAGCCGCAACTTGCCGGTCAGTGCCAGCCTCGAGTACTCGTCGGCGGCGCGCTTGTCGCTGCTGGACACCGGTAGCAATTCCGTGCCGCTGCGATCCGGCGAAGAATCGAGCTTGATCCCCACCAACCCTCGAGCGTCCAGGCCGAAGCCAACCAGGCCTGGGGTAAACCCCGACTCCACATTCATGATCAAGCCTTGGGCCCATTCCCTGGCGGCGGTCTTGGCACCGTCGTCCTTGTAGTCGCGGTCCATGTAGTAATTACGCAGGGTCAGGGTGCCCTGACTGTCGTCAATGAAGCCCTGCGCCCACGAAACCGGAGAACCCAGGCACAGGCCGAGACAGGCCAGCAGAGGGACGAAGGATGAAACAGGGCGCGCCGTCAGCGTGTCCCGAGCAAGGTTTGGCATGTTCGGTTGTCCATTTATTGTTGTTGTTTTGATCGACCCAACCTTGGTGAGGGGGCCGTGCGAACAAAGAATGGAAACGGCAGGGGCGCTTCGTCAATCACGAACGTCCGATAATCGAACATTAATATAATTAACTAATTTACGATTTGATTGGAGTATTTTGGCCAAGCACCTGATTTTCATCATGATCTGGCCGGTTGAGGTCACCCTTCTGACGCCCTTCATTTTTTAGTTAGCTTTGTTAATCTTAAATGCACCTGCCGGTTTCCGCCGAGCCGGTGTTCCTTCACAAAAACAATAAGAGGATTTGCCATGGACCGTCCGGCGCGTCGTGCGACGCTGACCATCGCCTTGTGTTTCATCGTTGCGTTGATCGAGGGTTTCGACCTGCAGTCAGCCGGTACCGCCGCTGCGGGGTTGCGACAGACGTTTGCCCTCGACCCGAAAATGATGGGCTGGGTGTTCAGCGCCGGCATCATCGGGTTGCTGCCCGGGGCATTCTTCGGTGGCTGGATCGCTGACCGTATCGGTCGCAAGAAAATCCTCATTGCCGCCGTCTTGCTGTTCGGTGTGTTTTCCCTCAGCACCGCTTATGTCGAACACTTCAGCGGCCTGTTGCTGGTGCGTTTCATGACCGGCCTGGGCCTGGGTGCCGCCCTGCCCAACCTCATTGCCTTGTGTGCCGAAGCCGTTGGCGAGCAGCGTCGGGGCACGGCGATCAGCGTGATGTATGCGGGGGTTCCGTTGGGTGGCGCGTTGGCAGCGGTTGTCGCCATGCTGTTTGGCGAGCACTGGCAGATGACGTTTTTCATCGGTGGGTTGGCCCCCTTGCTGGTAGTCCCGCTGATGGTCCTGTGGCTTCCCGAGTCCAACGCCTTTCGCCAGGCGCAGGATGGCGGCCAACGGCGCGGCTCCACTGCCCTGGCGCTGTTCGGGGAAGGTCGCAGCCGTACGACCCTGGCTTTGTGGTTGAGCTACTTCTTTACCCTGACAGTGATGTACATGTTGCTCAACTGGCTGCCCTCGTTGCTGCTGGAACAGGGCTTCAGCAAACCCCAGGCTGGCCTGGTGCAGATGCTGTTCAACATCGGTGGTGCCCTTGGCTCGTTGCTGGGCGGCCTGTTGCTGGACCGTTGCAATGGCACCAAGGTGGTGCTGTTCGTCTATGCCGGCCTGCTGAGCGCCCTGGCCGGGGTCGGCTTGTCCGTTGGTATCGTACCCATGGCCATTGCCGGGTTCGCCGCCGGGTTGTTTGTCATGGCCGCGCAATTGGTTCTCTATGCGTTGGCACCGCCCTCCTACCCTACGGCCGTGCGTGCCACAGGAGTGGGTGCGGCGGTGGCCATCGGACGCCTGGGGTCGGTAGCCGGGCCTCTGGCCGCCGGACAGATCCTCGCGGCGGGGGGTGGAACCACGGCTGTATTGCTGGCGACTTCTCCGGGGTTGGTGGTGGCGACGCTGGCTGTTCTCAGTGTGATTCGCCATTCGGCGAGGCCGCGGTTGGGGGCTACGCCCCCGGTTGTGGAGAACGCCTGATTGGCTGCGCATATCCGTCATCAGGTGACGGATATGCGTCCCCCCTCCTCGAGCGCCCTCAGTTCCTCACCCATTCCGCCTGCCGACTCGACTCAGGCTTCTTTACGAAGACCTTCTGCGGTAGCAGCCACCAGGCCAAGGCTGGCAACAGGATCAGCGCGCCAAGCATGTTCACCAGGAACATGAAGGCCAGCAAGATGCCCATGTCAGCCTGGAACTTGATCGGCGAAAAGGCCCAGGTCGACACCGCCACAGCCAGTGTCATGCCCGTCAGCAACACCACCTTGCCGGTGAACAGCAGCGCCTGGTAATACGCCTGGGCCAAGGTGTCGCCGGCACGCATGCGCGCCAGGATCACGCTCAACACGTAGAGCGCATAATCGACGCCGATGCCCACGCCCAATGCAATGACCGGCAGTGTCGCGACTTTCACCCCCATGCCCAACCCCACCATCAGCGCCTCGCACAGGATCGAGGTGAGCATCAGCGGCAACATCGCGCACAGGGTCGCGCGCCAGCTACGGAAGGTCACCAGACATAGCAGGCTGACCGCACCGTAGACCCAGAACAGCATCTCGCGCATGGACTTCTTCACCACGATATTAGTCGCCGCTTCGATCCCCGCGCTGCCGGCTGCCAGCATGAACTTGACCTCCGGCATCTGGTGCCCGGCGATAAACTGCTCACTGGCCTCCACCACCCGGTTCAAGGTGTCGGCCTTGTGATCGGCCAGGTAGACGTACAGCGACAGCATCGAACAACCCTGGTTGAACAGCTCTCGCGGCGCACGGGTCTGCACGGCCCCCAGCGCGCCGTCATTGGGAATCAGTTCATACCATTTGAAGTTGCCTTCGTTATAACCGGCCGTGGCGATCTTGCTCAGCGCCGCCATCGAGGTGGTCGATTCCACGCCGGGCAATTGCTCCAGTTGCCAGGCCAGCGCATCGACCGCGGACAGACTGGCGTAACGGGTGCACTGATCCTCGGGGGTCTTGATCATGACCACGAAAATATCCGAGCTGGCCGCGTAGTTTTGCGTCATGAACAACGCATCGCGGTTGTAGCGCGAGTCGGCACGCAACTCTGGAGCGCCGGGGTCCAGGTCGCCGATCTTCAGGTGCAGGCTCACGGCAAAACCAAACACGGCCAACAGCAAGCCGGCCAACATCGCCCCCAAGGCCCAGCGCCGTTGGGTGAACAGATCGAGCACGCGCCACAGTGGATGTTTGATCTGCGCCTGCTGCGCAGTGGTTTCCGCACTCAGGCTGCGTTGCGCCGCCGCCGGGCTGACGCCGATATAGCTGAGCAGAATCGGCAGCAGGATCAGGTTGGTGAAAATCAGCACTGCCACCCCGAGGCTGGCGGTGATTGCCAGGTCCTGGATCACCCGGATGTTGATCAGCAGCAAAACCGCGAAGCCCACCGCGTCACAGAGCAAAGCGGTGATGCCAGCGGCGAACAGGCGGCGGAAGGTGTAGCGCGCGGCGACCACCCGGTGGGTGCCACGGCCAATGTCCTGCATGATGCCGTTCATCTTCTGCGCGCCATGGCTCATGCCAATGGCGAACACCAGAAACGGCACCAGTGCCGAGTAGGGATCCAGCTCATACCCGAGCAGGGCCAGCAGCCCCAGTTGCCACAGCACGGCCGCCAGTGAACAGGTCACCACCACCAGGGTGCTGCGCGCGCAACGGGTGTAGCCAAACAGCACCAGTACCGTCACCAGTACCGCCACCACGAAGAACAGCAGGACTTGGGTCATCCCCTCGATCAGGTCGCCCACGATCTTGGTAAAGCCGGTGATGTGAATCCGCAGGTCATCGGTCTGGTACTTGTCCCGCAACGCCTCCAGTTGCCGGGAAAACTCGCCATAGTCCAGCGCCTTGCCCGTCTGCGGATTGATTTCCAGCAATGGCACGAAGATCACGCTGGACTTGAAGTTGCCGGCGACCAATTGACCGACCTCCCCGGAGCGGGCCACATTGGTCCGCACCTGCTCGATACGGGTGGCCGAGCCATCGTAGTCGTCGGGGATCACCGTGCCGCCGTCGAGCCCTTCTTCGGTCACGGCGGTCCAGCGCGTGGTCGGCGTCCATAGCGATTTCATGTAAGGTCGATCGACCCCCGGCATCAGGTAGAGCTCGTCGTTGAGCTTGGCCAGGGTGTCGAGGTAGTCCTTGGTGAAAATGCTCCCCTGCTTGACCTCCACGGCAATGCGCAACGAGTTGCCCAGGCCGCTCAACTCACTGCGGTTCTCCAGGAAATTGGCAACGTAGGGATGTTCCGTGGGAATGGTCTTCTCGTAGCTGGCATTGATGCCGATGCGCGTGGCCTGCCAACCGAGTACCAAGGTCACCAGCAGGCACAGCAGGATCACCAGCGGGCGATGGTTGAAGATCGCCCGTTCGGCGAAGTTGCCCGAGGCCCGGTCAAAATCTTCCTGGCGGCCGATCACGGTTTGGATGTTGTCGTCTTTCAAGTTTGACTCCTGTTGCACGAGCCGTGGCTCGATAGCGCTACACCGTGAAGTTTCAAGGTTTACCGGAAGCCCGCGGATCCTGGTCGGCGGCCACGCCGGTCAAACCGACGCTGGCCAGGCTGCCGTCAACTGCCTGTTGCATGGCAGCGACGGTCCCGCCGCTGCGGCTCTGACGCTTGTCAAAGCTGCGCCCCTGGTCATGACTGAAGAGAAGCTCGCCACTCTGGCTGGCCAACAACAGGCTGCCGTCGCGCAGTTCGAGGGCGCTCGCCAGTGTCGATTCGATACCGGTTTCAAGGCGCCGCCAACTGCCGCCACGGTCATCGGACCACCAGGCGTTTCCGCGCAGGCCATAAACAATCAAGGCCCCATCGCGGGTGCCGAGCAGGCCGAAAAAACTGCCCTCATACGGTGATTTCATGGCCTGGAAGGACTGCCCGCCATCGGTCGAACGCAACAGCAGGCCGCGCTCCCCCACCAGCAGCAGATCCTTGCCCACGGCGCGGATGCCGTACAGGTTCAAGCCCTGGGGATTGTCCACATGCTGCATCCACGGCTGCCAGCTTTGCCCGCCGTCATCGGTGCGGAAGATCTGGTTGTAGGCCCCCACGACATAGCCATGCAGGCGGTCACTGAAGTACAGGTCGAGAAACGGTTTATCCGGTCCGTCATCGAGCATGCGCCGTGCCTGCGTCAAGTGACTGGCTCCGCCGGGTTGACGGGCATCGCGCTCAGCGACCTGCACCGCCAGGGCGATGGCGCGCTCACCGTCGAGTTGTTTGTGCCAGGTTTCCCCGCCGTCCCGGGTGTGCAACACCACGCCCAGATGACCGACCGCCCAGCCCTGCTCGGCATCGACGAATTGCACCGCCGTCAGGCTGACGCTGACCGGCACCTTGGCCTGGCGCCAATTCACCCCCGCGTCATCGGAGAGCAGCACGATGCCGCGCTCGCCGACCGCCACCAGGCGCTCGCCCGCCCGGGCCAACCCGAGCAATACGGCGCGCGGGGCCTTGGCCGTTGGCAATGCCGGTTGCTGCAAAACCGCCAATGTCGTGGCTTGTACGCCCCAGGGCACGCTCGCCAACAGGCACCCCACCAGGGCGCAGACACCCCATAGCGGACTGCTACGGGCACATTTTTTTTCAACGTTCATATCGTTATTCCGCCTGGAAAATCGTAAGCGACCGCGCCAACCTCCTCCTCGCCGCGGCCGCCACAGGTTCACCGCATGTTTTCGTTGGCCATGGCATCCGGCGTGAAATAGGACGCCGAAGGCTTCGCGACCTTCTGGTACTGAACCGCCAGGTCGTTGCTCGATGAGTTGAGGAAGTAGGCCCCGGTGTCGAGGTTGTAGCTGCCCCACATGACCTGTGCGGTGAGGGCCGGCAGGTCCGGCGCCAGCAGCGTCAACGAGTACATCTGCCGGCCGAGTTTGCCCTGAGCGTCATAACCGTCGGCCATCAGGATCTGCCAGGAGTCTTCGTCGACGTAGTACGTGCGACGCGGCACGACATGGCGCTTGCCGGGTTTGAGCGTGGCCTCGACCACCCAGACCCGATGCTTCTCCCAACGCACCAGATCGGGATTGAGGAAGTTGGCCTTGACCAGGTCGTCGCTCTTGGCCAGCGCGGCGCGGTTATTGTTGTAACCGACGATCAGTTCTTTCTTGCCCACCAGCTTGAGGTCGTAGCGATCGGTCGGCCCGAACAGCATGAACGCCTCGTCGAACAGGCCGACGCCGGAGGTCACGAAGTCTGGCGTGTCGTAGGCAATGTTCGGCGCCCGGCGAACCCGGCGCTGGCCAACCAGGTACTGCCAGGCCGCCCGATTGGCCGGGTCCAGGTCCCAGTGGGTCATCAGGCCTTCGCCCGCCTTGGACGACGGCAACTCAGTGAACAGCTTGCCCAGCAGGTACTTGCCCGAATAGTTTTCCAGGCTGCCGCCTTCGACGTAGTAGGGAAACTGGTAGGTGTATTGGGCCCGGGTCGCCTGGACCTTCTTGCCGCCGGCGGTCATCAGCCAGGTATCGAAAGGCGAGCTGATGGTGTCGCCGCCCTGCCACGACAGCCGATAATTCCACAGCACTTGCGCGCCGTTTTCCGGGATCGGGAACGGGATGCCACCATAGGCGTTGGAAACCTTCTCGCTGCCCACGTCCAGCATGGCGCGGGTGGCATTCTGGCGGGTGTTGTCATACACCCACTGCGGCGCGGCGGCCGAGCGATGGGTCGGGTACACGTCCAGGCGATAGTCCGGGTACTTCTTGAGCAACAGCTTGGTCCCTTCGGCCAATTCGCTGGCGTACTGTTCCATGTTCGCGGCTTTGATCGAATACAGCGGTTTTTCGCTGGCGAATGGATCGGGACGCTTGTCACCCGGTTTATAGCCGGGCGTGACCTGGGTATAACCGCCCTGCCAAGCCGGGATGCTGCCATCGGCATTGCCGGCACGCTCGCCGCCCAGGGGCGTCAGATCGGTTTTCAAGCGTGCGGCCTGTTCAGGCGACACGGCCGCCTGCGCCAGCCCCATGCCGGCCAGGGCCAGGGTCAGGACGCAGGTGTTCAGGAATACTGTGTTCTGCATGGCGAATCCACCTTATTAGAATGAGGTTTTCACATAGAGCGAGACGAAGTCGCGGTCGGCCAACGACTGTCCATAACTGAAATTGCCGTCCTCGCGCAGCCCGGCTTTCGGTGCGCCGAAGAAGTTCACGTAGTTGAGGCCGACATCCCAGCGCTGCAGGTAGGTGGCTTTGAGCCCGACACTCCAGTCACCGGAGTGGGTGTTGCCGAAGCCGGATTTGTTGACCGCCGATGAACGCCCATCGAGCACCACCCCCATGCCGATCGGCACGGTCAGGTCGACGCCGTCGACAATCTGGAAGTACGCCGGCTCTATCAGTACCCGCAGCGCCGTGGCATCGCGGGTGGTGTTGGAGTCCAGCGCGGCGGCGTTCTTGGTCACGCTCAGGGTGCGGTTCCAGGCCAGTTCGGCCAGGGCCGAGCCGCCATCCCAGAAGGCAGTGGGCGATAACAGGTAAATCGCCGACAGGTTGGCGTGGGCGGTCTTGCCCCGGGCGAACAACTCATTGTCGCCGCCATCGGCCTCCACGCCGGGGGTGACCACTTGCAGGTTGCTCACCAGCGGTGCGTTCCAACGCACCGAGGTTTCACCGGCAAAGTTGAACGGACCGTAGGCGGTGGAGAAACTGACGCCGGCGGTCTTGATGTCTTCGGCGTAGACCTGACGATAGGACCCCAGGATGGGCAACCCGGTGGCGGCCGCCGCCGGCCCGTCCAGGTACGCGTACAACCCGATCGGCGCCTTATCGTGATACTGGGCTGCGTAGAAACCCAGCTCCAGCTCGGTGCCGCTCGGCTTGAAGCGGATCTGCATGCCACCCTGTCCCGAATTGCGCGGTTTCAGATCACCGCCATTGACCGTGTCGTTGCCGAACACTTCGCGCAACGGACCACTGCCATAACCGATGGCATCGGCATCGCTCAAGTAGCTGCCGGCGCCGGGCAGATTGGAACGCTCCCACTCAAACTGATAGTAAGCCCCCACCGACAGCTGCGGGTTGATCTGCAACTGCCCGGAGATTTGATTGACCGGACGCAGGATCTCTTTGAACTGAGTCCCCGGCACGCTGAGCAACTTGACGACGTCGGTCGGCCCCTGGGCATTGGCAATGCCGTTGCCCCCGTAGAACAGGCTTTCCCCGTAGATCAGGCTGTGTCGGCCCAGGCGTGCCACGCCCTGGGAGTCTTCACCGAGGTCACCGCGCAAGAACACGAAGGCGTCGAGAATTTCCGCGTCGCGACCGTGGAGCTTGCGGGTTTCGCTGAGGAAATGCGGCTGTTCGCTGCTGTCGGTGTCCTGGTTGTAGATATCGTCGTACCAGGCTGCGCCGCTCACGCGCAGCCCGTAGTTTTGCCGGCTGAGGTCCATTTCGGAAAACAGGTCCAGGCGGTTGGAGACCAGGCCGCTGCTGAAGTTCTTGTCGCCCTGGCTCTGGATCGAAGGGTACAGGCCGTTGGCAGTCGGCGCGTTGACCACGCGACTGTCCTGCCCCTGCAGGCGCCAGGCCTGGCTGTACTTGATGGTGTTGTCCCAGCGCAGCTTCCAGTCGGAGTCACCCAGGTCCATTTGCATGGCCTCGACCCGGTCGACCATCACACCGGTGCTGCATAGCGCCAGGAACAAGGCGCAATGCTTGAAACGAAAGCTATCTTTGACGTTATCCATGGACGCTTCTCATTATTGTTATTTTTGGGCATGGCTTGGGCAGCCAACACGCTCAGGTCGCGGCTTGCGCCGCTTTCTACGGGTCGCATTCAGATATAGGTGCAGGCCAGCCCACCATCGACTGGCAGATTGACGCCGTTGATCCAGCGCGACTCGTCGGCACACAGGAAAGCGATCACCGCCGCCACCTCATCGGCGTAAGCCGGACGCTTCATGCGATGGGCATCGGCCCGGGTCCGGGCCTCGCCGAGCATGCTCACGAAATCGTCGAGGATGGGTGTGAAAACCGGGCCTGGCGCGACACTGTTCATGCGCACCGAATGCTCGAGGAACCAGGGTTGGGCCTGCACGTAGTTCCAGACGATCAAGGCTTCCTTGAAGTACTGGTAGCAGGTCTGGTCCGGCACCGGGTGCTCGGCCAGCCAGGCTTGCGCGGCGGCAAAATCTTCGATGCGCGCCAGCGCCTTGTGCTGTTCCAGGCGTAACGGCCATTCGGCGCCGAGGATCGAGGCGATATTGACGATGCTCCCGCCCGCGCTGATGCGCGGCAGCAGCGCACGGCTCAAGTGGCGCAGCCCAAGGTAATTGACCCGCGCCAGCAGTTGCGGGCTGGCGGTGCCCGGTACCCCGGCAATGTTGCACAGGCTGTCGAGCCGTGCGGGCAGTTGTGGCAGCAAGCGCTCGATGTTCTCGGCGCTGCTCAAGTCGCCCTGGACAAAACCGTCCAGGGTCATGTGCGGGGCCTTGAGGTCCACGCCAATCACCTGGGCGCCGTGAGCCCGCAGCAGGCTCGCCGTGGCCGCACCGATCCCCGACGAGACACCGGTCACCAGCACAATCTTGTTGTCGAGTTTCATGTTGAGTCCTCTTATTATTTTTGTGTACCCGCAGGGCCCTCAGCTCATCGGGCCCAGAGAAACCGGTTTGTCAGAACGGGTAGATCGGGGCCCGGTCCTTGACGGTCACCCACTGCCATTGGGTGTATTCGTCCCAGTCCGCCGGGCCGCCGACGCTGCCACCATTGCCCGAGGCGCCGCGCCCGCCGAACGGGTTGACGCACTCATCGGCGACGGTCTGGTCATTGATGTGCAACATGCCGCACTGCAACCGCTCGCCGATGGCCATGGCCCGGCCCACCGACGGTGAAATGATCGCCGCCGCCAGGCCGTACTCGGTGCGATTGGCCAACTCGACGGCTTCGTCATCGGTGGCGAAGCTGACCACCGTTGCCACGGGCCCGAAGACCTCCTCGTCGAAGGCCCGCATACCCGGTTTCACACCACTGAGCACGGTGGCCTGGTAGAACAGCCGATCGTGGTCCCCGCCTGCCTCCAGCCGGGCCCCGGCGCGCACGCTGTCGCTGACAATGTCGTGCACCCGTTGCAACTGCCGCTGATTGATCAGCGGCCCCATCGCGGCCTCTTCCCGGGCGGCGTTACCGGTGGTCATGGCCTGGGCCTTTTCCACCAGTTTGCGGGTCAGCTCGGCGGCGATGGACTCATGGGCGAGGATCAAGCCGGTGGCCATGCAGATCTGCCCCTGGTGCAGCCAGGCGCCCCAGGCCGCGTTCCGGGCCGCGAGGTCGAGGTCGGCGTCCTCGAGAATGATCAGTGGGTTCTTGCCGCCCAACTCCAGGGCGACCTTCTTCAGGTTGCGCCCGGCCACTTCAGCGACCTTGCGCCCGGCGCCGGTGGAACCGGTGAAGGCGATCATGCGCACGTTAGGGTCGCGGCACAGCGCTTCACCGGCATCCGCCGCACCCGGCAACACTTGCAGCACGCCCTTGGGCAAGCCTGCCGCCTCGAACAACCGGGCAATGAGGAAACCGCCACTCACCGGGGTCTGCGGATCGGGCTTGAGTACCACCGCGTTGCCCGCCGCCAGGGCTGGCGCGACCGAACGCATGGACAGTACAAGGGGGAAGTTGAAGGGCGAAATCACCCCGACCACACCATGGGGCTGGCGTCGCGCATAGGACAAGCGCCCCGCCTCGCTGGGCAGGACCACTCCATGGGCCTGGGACAGCAGGCCGGCGGCCTGATGCAACAGCACGATGGCTTCACGCACTTCGTGCTGGCCCTTGAACAGCGCGGCACCGGTTTCCCGCGCCACGTACAGCGCCAGTTCATCAAAGGACTGCTCGGCCACGTCGGCGGCCTTGCGAAAGATCGCCGCCCGTTGCCGCGGGCCCAGCGCCGCCCATGCCGGCTGGACCAGGGCAGCGTCGCGACTGGCCTTGGCAATGTCGGCGGTGTCGGCCGTTGCACAGCGCATCAGCCGCTCGCCGGTGGCCGGCTCGATGATCGATTGCAGCGGGCCCGAGGCAGGCACCCAATCACCGTTGAAGACACATTCCGATTCGATCACCTGGGACAGCAGGTGGCTTGTGGGTGCAGACATTTAACACTCCCGGCTCTTTGTTGTTGTCATCGTTTGCCGCACCTGCAAGGTGTCGACGCAAACGCCGTGCAAGTGCTTGAGCAAGCGCTGTGCCGGTTTTGCCCGCCGGCCTCGATAAAGCGGGTGCAAGGCTCTGCATCAAGCCTCTTCGCCGAGCACGGGACGCTGCGAGCCGCCGTCGACCTGGCCGTTGGCCAGCTGTCACTTGTTCATTTGATAAAGTTATGCTTAATAACTATCTCGCCAGGTGATCATTTCGATCACCCCGCCATCAGGGGCATAACAATGAATAATCCCCACTGCCAGTTGCCGGATCACCGGATCGCCACCGAGCACTTCCATCCACGGGGTGACAGCAACGAACTGAGCGACAGCAGTTCGCCCACGACGGCAGAGCTCACCGCATGCCTGTTCTTTTCCCCCGACGATGGCCGTATCTGGCTCAACGACCAGCGCATGTTGCTGCTGCACAGTTCCTCCTTCGGTGCGTTGCGCCGGGAAATCATCGAGCGCCAGGGACTGGAACAGGCCCGCGGCATGCTCACCCGCACCGGCTATTCCTCCGGCGCCCGGGACGCCCGGTTGATTCGTGAACGCTGGCCTCACGCCGATGCCGCGGCGGTGTTTCGCGCCGGCACGCACCTGCACACACTCGAAGGCATGACCAAGGTCGAGCCGCTGCATTTCAAGTTCGATGCCGATTCGGGGTTCTATGAGGGAGAGTTCCTCTGGCATCACTCCTGCGAGGCCGACGAGCATGTCGCCGCCTATGGCACCGGGCAGGACCCGGTGTGCTGGACTGAGCTGGGCTACGCCATCGGTTTCGTCAGCGGGCTGTTCGGGCAACTGGTGATCTTCCGCGAAGTGGAATGCCGGGGCATGGGCCACGAACGCTGCCGAGTCGTCGGCAAGACCGCTGAACAATGGGGTGACATCGAGCAGGACCTCAATTACCTCAACGCCTCACCGACGACAGTCGTTGCGCGCACCGACACGCCGTCCGACAGTGTGTCCGGAACCGTCCCGCTGCCGGACAGCGAACAACCGCTGATCGGTGCCAGCGCCGCCTTCAACGCCGCGACCCAGGCCTTGCAGCGGGTGGCCTTGACCCCTGCCACTGTGCTGGTCAGCGGCGAATCCGGTGTGGGCAAGGAAATGTTCGCCCGCCAATTGCACCAACTGAGCCGCCGCCGCGAGGGTCCGTTCATCGCCCTCAACTGCGCGGCCATCCCTGACAACCTGATCGAGGCCGAACTGTTCGGGGTCGAGCGCGGTGCCTACACCGGCGCCACCCATTCACGCCCCGGTCGTTTCGAGCGCGCCCACGGCGGCACATTGTTCCTGGATGAAATCACCTGCCTGAGCCTGGCCGGGCAAAGCAAGTTGCTGCGCGCCTTGCAAGAGCGGGAAATCGAACGGGTCGGCGGCGGCCACGGCATCAAGGTCGACGTGCGGGTCGTGGCGGCTACCAACATCGACCTGCGCAAGTCCGTGGCGGACGGCGCGTTCCGTGAAGACCTGTTTTACCGCCTCAACGTCTACCCCATCGCCCTGCCACCCCTGCGCCAGCGCCGCGATGACATACCGTTGCTGATCAATGCCTTTCTCAAGCGCTTTTGCCAGGAATACGGCCGCACACCGATGGGCCTGACCATGCGCGCCTTGAAGGTGCTCTTGCGCTATGACTTTCCGGGCAACGTGCGGGAATTGCAGAACCTCATCGAGCGGGGCCTGATCGCCAGCGAAGAAGGCCAGGCGATCGATCTGGTCCACCTGTTCCGCAATGAGCAACTGCCGGTGGATGCATACTCCGTGGACCACCTCGGCGGTCTCTCGCCCATGGGCCTGGCCACCCACGATGCGGCAGAAAAACCGGCACTGCTCCAGTCACTCAGCCAACTGGACTCGGACTTCTCCATCGACGGCCTGGAATCACGACTGATCAACGAAGCCCTGCAACTGAGCAGCGGCAACCTCGCCGCGGCCGCACGCTCGCTGGGACTGAGCCGGGCGCAGTTCGCCTATCGATTGAAGAAGCATCAACGGGGTGCACCCGACTGAACACCGAACCTGTGAAGTGCTGCAAAAAACCTGCATCCACCGCCCTTGTGGGAGCCGAGCCTGCTCGTGATGGCGGTGGGCCTGCCAGCCCCTGCTCAACTGACCTGACCCTGTCGCGAGCAGGCTCGCTCACACAGATTGGGCATCAGCGTTGAAGTGGGTTTGTATGTCAGTGTGTCTGCGGATGATCGGCACACACAAACTTGCACGATACTGCGTCGCGGACACACCCTGCTTACACCGGCTTGAAACCCTCCTCGTACCCCGGCGACTATCGCGACCGGGCCTCGACATCCAAGGAGCCTTTACATGCCTACCACAACTGCACCCTCCCTTCGCTTCCAGGGCTGGTCGCTGTTCAGACTGCTTGCCGCCCTGGTGCTGCTGATGACAGGGCTGATCCTGGTGCTCAACCCGGACCTGACCGAAGGCGTGCGCAGCGCCATTCGCGCCACGGCTCGTTCGTCCTTCGCCTTGTTCCTGCTGGCCTTCACGGCCTCGGCATTCGCGGTGCTGCTGCCCTCGCCCCTGAGCCGCTCGCTGGTACGTGAACGGCGTTTCATCGGGCTGGCCTTTGCCTTTTCCCACCTGGTCCATGCCGTGCTGATCTACAGCTATGGCCAACTCGATCCCGAGTTCTGGCCCGGCCGCACCACCCTCGGCAACGTGCCGGGTACGGTGGGCTACGTGTTCATCCTGCTGCTGGCGTTGACCTCATTCAAAAGCACCGCGCGCCTGATCGGTCCAAAAGCCTGGAAACGCCTGCATGTCACGGGTATGTGGGTGCTGGCGGCGATCTTTGCCTATTCCAACTTCAAGCGCATCCCCCTGAGTGCCTGGTACGTGCTGCCCTTCGGCCTGATCTGCGCCGCCACCGCTATCCGCCTGGTGGGCAAGCGGGTCCAGGCCAGCCAGCGCCGCCGGCGGTCGCCACACGCGGCTTGAACCCGGGAGGATCGATCATGTACACGAATGCCTTGAAAACACTGCCCATCCAGCTCGATCACGTCGGAGCCTGGCTGGCGCCGCTGGGCCTGCGCCTGTTCCTGGCCTGGGAGTTCTTCGAAGCCGGCCTGGAGAAATGGAACGGCGAAAACTGGTTCGCCGAGATCCAGGCCGCCTTTCCGTTCCCCTTCAACCATGTACCGGCCCAGTGGAACTGGGAACTGGCGATGTGGGCCGAGCTGATCGGTGCCATCGCCCTGTTGCTCGGCTTGGGCACGCGCCTGTCGGCGCTGGTGCTGATCGTCGTCACCGTGGTGGCGACCGCTGCCGTGCACTGGCCGGCGGACTGGTCGAGCTTGAGCGAACTGGCCCAGGGTTACGCAATTACCAACAAAGGGCATGGCAACTTCAAACTGCCATTGATCTATCTGGTGGCGTTGCTACCGCTGCTGTTGCAGGGGGCTGGAAAGTTGAGTCTGGAAGCGACGCTGAAAACCGGACTGCACCGCCGATAGTGCAGTCAATGCATCATCTCGTGGGCTTGCTCGCGAAGACGGCGTGTCAGTCAACTTGATTCTGACTGATGCACCGCCTTCGCGAGCAGGCTCGCTCCCACTGGGGTCAGGACTGGACCCCGATAACCCCTTCATCCCGCATCCGCCGCAACAGCGCCACGGCGCTGTCCATGAACGCGAACGAATCCACCCCGGCCTCCCGCGCCAACGCCAGCAACTGCCCTCGCCCCACCAACCCGGGGTATCCCTCGATGCGCTGCAAAAGCCGCCAAGCCAATGGGCTGAGTTCGGAAAAACGCACCTCGAACCCAGGCGTGCGCCGCACCAGCAGCAGCGTCGGTTGGGCCGGTGGTATCGCGGGCTGGTAGCTTGGCGCCAGGCGATGCACCGGCCACTGGTACACCAGCGGCCAGGCCAGGGGCGAGACACGTAGCCGTGAGTCGAGCAAGGAGGCCTCGTCAGGCGTCGGCAGCGGCTCGGCCTCGGATTGCAGCAGCGCCATCTCGACCCACTCGTAGTGCGCCAGCTCCGCCATGAAGGGTGGCCAGTCCGGCGCCGGGTGGGCCGCCAGGTACGCCACGAATTCCCCGGCGATCTCACCGAACCTGGGCGTGGCACAGCGATGCTCGCGCAGGAACCGGCGCACGCAGGCACGCCAGTACGCCTGCCCCAGCACGCTCACCAGCACCGGGAAGGTGCCGCTGAGCAGCGAGCGCATGTTCTCGAAGACCAGGTCGCGGTAGACCTGAGCCCGCGCCGCGTCCATGCCGGACGGGACTGGGGCGTGTTCCGGGTCGCGCAGGTAACGGGTCAACGCCTGTTGTTGCTGATGCAGCGTCTGCCGGGCCTCAATCATGGGTCACCGCCTGCCGGCTGATGGCCGGGCGTTGCAACTGGCGGATGGTCTGCAATTCGGCCACCAGCGCGGCATAAGGTGGGAAGTTGAAGTCCCGTTCGAGCAAGGTCGGCTGTGCGCCGAAACGTGCGTAAGCCTGGGCCAGCAGCGCCCAGACCACCGGTTTGACCGGCGCGCCATGGCTGTCGATTTTCAGCGTATCGGACTCATCAAAGTGCCCGGCCACATGCATCGCCACCACCCGCCCCGGTTCGAGGCCCGCCAGGAAGGCCTGGGGATCGAAACCGTGATTGATCGAGTTGACGTAGACGTTGTTGACGTCCAGCAAGAGGTCGCAGTCGGCTTCGCACAACACCGCCCGGGTGAACGCCAGCTCGCTCATATCTTGTTGGGGAGCGGCGTAATAGGAGACGTTCTCCACCGCCAGGCGCCGCCCTAGCACGTCTTGGGCCTGGCGGATCCGCGCCGCCACGTGATGCACCGCTTCTTCGGTAAAAGGCAACGGCAACAGGTCATACAAATGCCCTTCATCGCCGCAATAACTCAGGTGCTCGCTGTACAACGGTACGTCGAAGCGCTCCAGAAAAGCGCGTACCTGGCCGAGAAACGCCAAGTCCAGCGGCGCCGGCCCACCCAAGGACAACGACAGGCCATGGCACGTCAACGGATAACGTTCGGCCAGGGAATGCAAGGCGGCGCCCTGGGCGCCGCCGATGCCGATCCAGTTCTCCGGGGCCACTTCGAGAAAGTCGAAGTCCCCGGCCGGCGCCTGACGCAATTCATCGAGCAAGGCCCGGCGCAGGCCAAGGCCTGCCGAGGGTTGAGGTAAGTTCAACATGACACATCTCCTGGGAAACCAAATGTGGAGAGCCTCATGGAGCGAACATCAACCGAGCGAGGGAAGTCGAACACCCGTGGCAAGCGCCCTCACCACGGGTTGTTTTTGTTCGATGCCGCATCAGAAGGCTGGCATCCACTCATCAGGCTCACCTTCGGGGGCGAATCAGGACTCGATAGCCGCCCCGCACTTGCCTTCGCCACACTTGCCTTCCGCGGTCTTCGCTTGGGCCGACAGGTATTGCTTGGCTTCCGGTAACGAGATACCGCCATCGTGGTTGGCGTCGATCTTGTCGAATTCCGCCGCGCGCTCCGGTGCCGCGGCGATGAACTCGTCACGCGAGACCACGCCATCGTGATTTTTATCGGTCTTGGCGAACTTGTCTTCGCCGCACTTGCCTTCGGCGGGTTTCTTCACGGTATCGGCTGCCGCCAGGGTGTAGCCCTGGGCCAGGTCATTCATGGTCAAGGCCGAAGCCGCCGTGGAGAGGCCAAGGCCACCGACCAGGGCCAGGCCGAGTGCAAGGGACGAATTGCGGGAGAAGTTGAGCATGGGGTATTCCTCTGACGATTGACGATCAAGGTGCCAGTCACCCGCACCGAGGCTCGGTGTCGGCTGGCTGGCGTAGTTAATCGTCGGTGTGTATCCGGCCTGTGTCGCCGGGCCGGGGCTTCGTCAAGCAGGTGTATCCGGGCCTGTGCGGTACACACTGCGATACACGCCCGCCCGGCCTCAGGCGGCTGGCGTTGAAAAAATCGAAACCTTGGACGGCGTGCACCGGTCAAGTCCTGTATGAACGTCAACCGCAGCACGTCGCGCCAAGCGACCGCCGCCTGAAACGAGGGACAGACATGAGCATGACCGTTGGTGATTTCCTGGTGGAACGTCTTTATGAATGGGGGGTTCGCCGCATCTATGGCTATCCGGGCGATGGCATCAATGGCGTCTTTGGTGCCTTGAACCGCGCCCAGGGAAAAATCCGCTTCATCCAGGCCCGCCACGAGGAAATGGCCGCATTCATGGCCTGCGCCCACGCCAAGTTCACCGGCGAACTGGGGGTCTGTATCGCCACCTCCGGACCCGGCGCGTCGCACTTGGTGACCGGCCTCTACGATGCCCGAATGGACCACATGCCAGTGCTCGCCATCAGCGGGCAACAGGCCCGCGCCGCGCTGGGCGGGCATTACCAGCAGGAACTGGACCTGGTCAGCCTGTTCAAGGACGTGGCCGGGGCGTTCGTGCAGCAAGCCAGCGTTCCCGCCCAGGTGCGTCACCTGCTGGACCGCGCCGTACGCACGGCGGTGGGCGAGCGGCGGGTCACGGCGCTGATCCTGCCCAACGACCTCCAAGACATGGAATACACCGCGCCCCGCCACAAGCACGGTACCGTTCACTCCGGCGTCGGCTACCGCAAACCCAGCGTCGTTCCCTACGAAGAGGACTTGCGTAAAGCCGCCGAGGTGCTCAATGCCGGCAAGAAAGTCGCCATCCTGGTCGGTGCCGGAGCACTGCACGCCACCGATGAAGTCATCGCCATCGCCGAGAAACTTGGCGCCGGGGTGGCCAAGGCACTGCTGGGCAAGGCCGCCGTACCGGATGACCTGCCCTGGGTCACCGGCACTATCGGCCTGCTCGGCACCGAGCCCAGCGACAACCTCATGGCTGGCTGCGACACGCTGCTGATGATCGGCTCCGGCTTCCCCTACGCCGAGTTCCTGCCCCCTGAAGGCCAGGCCCGGGGCGTGCAGATCGACATTCAGGCGGACATGCTCAGCCTGCGCTATCCCATGGAAGTCAGCCTGCACGGCGACAGCGTCGATACCTTGCGGGCCCTGCTGCCGCTGATCGAAGAAAAAACCGACCGCGCCTGGCGCAAGAAAATCGAACATTGGCGGGAACGCTGGGAGCGGACCCTGGAAAAGCGCGCCTTGGTGGCCGCCAAGCCGATCAACCCGCAGCGGGTCACCTTCGAACTGTCGCCGCGGCTGCCAGAGCACGCCATCATCACCTGCGACTCCGGCTCCTGTGCCAACTGGTTCGCCCGCGACCTCAAGATCCGGCGGGGCATGATGTGTTCGCTGTCCGGCGGCCTGGCGTCGATGGGCGCGGCAGTGCCCTATGCCATCGCGGCGAAGTTCTGTCATCCAGAGCGGCCGGTGATCGCCCTGGTGGGCGATGGCGCCATGCAGATGAACAACATGGCCGAGCTGATCACCGTCGCCAAATACTGGCGCACCTGGGCCAACGGCAGGTGGATCTGCGCGGTGTTCAACAATCGGGATTTGAACCAGGTGACCTGGGAACAGCGCGTCATGGAGGGTGATCCCAAGTTCTCCGCCTCCCAGGACATCCCCGACGTGCCCTACCACCTGTTCGCCGAGTCCATTGGCTTGAAGGGCATCCTGGTGCTGCATGAGGACGATGTGGCCACGGCTTGGGAAACCGCGCTGGCGGCGGATCGTCCGGTGCTAATCGAGTTTCGCACCGACCCCGACGTGCCGCCGTTGCCGCCGCACATCAAGCTGGAACAGGCGAAGAAGTTTGCCTCGACCCTGCTTCAGGGCGATCCCAACGAGCGCGGCATCGTGGTGGAGACCGCCAAGCAAGTCCTGAGCACCCTGATGCCGGGCCATCGCACGGATAAAGAGTGAGGCGCGAGGCAATGCCCAGCGTTGAACCGCATCGTCCGATCAGCGGCCCAAGCGGCTGGTGCCTTGCGTGCCCTGGGGTGGCCCTGCCGGCCACCGCAGGGGTCAGTGGCCTGCGCCAGCGGGCCGTCGCCCTTGAATGGGCATCACGCTTCAAGGCTCGCACCTGATGAAGACAACGCAGCCTGTCGGCCCTTTCGTTCACACGACTAAGTAAATCAGCTCATCCGCCGATACAAGACAGGTGCGGGTGAAATCGCTTTTTGGCTGATGACTTATCTTTATGATTGAAAATGCTGGCAATGACTCGACTGTCCTTTCCCCGGGCTCGCCAACCCGAAGCTTCACCCGTCGCACGTTCCCGGCCATCATGCTCCTGCTATTCGTCATGTCCGCCCTGGCGATCGCCGTGCTGCTCAACATCACCGGTGCCCAGGACCGTCGCGCCCGCGAACAGAGCCTGTTTTTCGCCCATCGGGCCATCGAAGGCATCCGCACCGGTATTGGCCGGGACCTGAGCGACTATTCCAAGTGGAGCGACGCCTACCGACATCTGCATGTCGACGTCGACAAGGAATGGGCCTACGACCAGGAAAACGTCGGCAGCAGCGTGTATTCGCTCTATGGCTACCAGGCGGTGTTTGTCATTTCCCCGACCGGCAAGACCGTCTATTCGGTGATCGACGGCCAGATGAGTGACGTCGATGCCGACACCTGGCTGGCCGGCGACCTGCGCACCCTGTGGAACAAAGCCAGCACCGAAGAAAATCACGACGAAGTGGTCGTCGAAATGCTGCATCACGAAGATGCCCCGGCGTTCGTCGCCGTGTCCGCCATCACCACCGGCACGGACAACAGCGTGGCGCAAATTCCCGGCCCGCCCAGCCTGATGCTCTTCGTCAAGGTCCTGGACCCCGGCACCCTGGAAATCCTGGCACGGGATTTCGCCCTGCCCGATGCCCATATCGCCCGGACGCCGGGTCCAGCCGATACCGCCCAACTGCTGCTCGACTACCTGACCCAGGAAGCCCTGGCCTGGCGACCACAGACCCCAGGCCAGGATCTGCGCAAGGTCCTGCTGCCGTTGCTGGCCCTGGCGCTACTGGTGCTCGGGATCCTGGCGCTGGCCGTTCTGCGCCATGCCTTGGTGATGCTGCGGGCCCAGGAAAGCCAATACGCCAGCCTGCTGGCCCACCGCAAGGCGCTGGAGCGCAGTGAAGAACGTTTCCGCGACATTGCCGAAGTCTCATCCGATTGGTTGTGGGAGGTCGATTCGGCGGGGACGCTCACCTACCTGTCGGAACGCTTCGAACAAGTGACGGGGTTCAGCCCCACGGACTGGCTGGGTAAACCCCTGCACCGGCTGCTTCATCCCCATGGCGGCTCGATCTCGATTGCCCAATGGTTGCTCGGCGGCGCCAACAGCGTTTCTTCGGCGCCGCTGCTGTGCGAGTACACCGCGCGCAACCAGCGCATACGCACCTGCAAACTGTCGGTACGGGCCATCGAAGCCGGCACCCTGGGCTTTCGCGGCACCGCCACCGACATCACCGATGAGTTGCGGGCGCTGGCCCAGATCAAGCACCTTTCCCTGCATGATCCGCTGACGGGCCTGGCCAACCGCAACCGCCTGTTCGATTGCCTGCGCGAACACCTGGATCGACCGGATCGTCCGCCCCTGGCGCTGCTGAACCTGGACATGGACCGGTTCAAGCCGGTCAACGACTCCCTGGGTCATGCCGTGGGCGATAAAGTGCTCAAGGAAGTGGCGCATATCCTCCAGCAAAACGTGCGCGGCACGGACCTGGTGGCGCGCCTGGGCGGCGATGAGTTTGTCATTGTCATGCCCGACCCCGGCCACGCCGACCATCTCGACCAACTGTGTGAACGGCTGATCGATTGCATGCAACGGCCCATGCACCTGGACGGCAACACGCTGTACCTGGGGGTGAGCATCGGCGTTGCCTGGTCACAGCCCGGTGACGAACGTGCCGATGAACTGCTGCGCAAGGCCGATATCGCCTTGTATGCGGCCAAGGCAGCGGGCCGCAACACCTGGCGCGTATATGTGGAAGCCATGGGCAACCTGGCCCGCGACCGGCGACAATACGAGCAGCAACTGCGCGACGCCATGCAACGGGACCAACTGGAACTGCGCTACTTGCCCCGCTTCGACGTGAGCGCCGAACAACTGCACGGTTTCGAAGCCCAGACCTTCTGGCACCACCCCGAGAAAGGTGAGCTGGGTGGGGCCGATTTCATACCGGTGGCGGAAACCTCCGGCCAGCTTGAAGAGCTGGGCACCTGGATGTTGATCAACGCCTGTGAAGAGGCCGCGTCCTGGCCGAACGCCATCAATGTCTCCATTGCGGTTTCACCCCGGTGGTTCAACAGCAACTTCCTGTTCAACCAAGTGCACACAGCCCTCCAAACGAGCGGCCTGGCACCTCACCGGCTGACCCTGGAAGTGGCCGAAGGCGTCCTGCTGGCCGACCATAAAACCGTGGCCAGCACCCTCCATGCGCTCAAGGCCCTCGGCGTACGGATCAACATCGATAAGTTCGGCACCAGCATCGCCTCCCTGCGTGAAGTACTGGACCAGCCGTTCGATGGCATCCGCTTCGATCGCAACATCCTGTCGCAGTTGGGCCTGGAGGATGACAAGGACGGTGTCCTGGCAATGATCCGGTTGAGCCGTAGCGTAGGGCTCATGGTCACCGCCGAAGGCATCGAAAACGCCCGGCAGTTCAGCCAACTGCGCAACGTGGCCTGCGACCATGTCCAGGGCCCCTACTTCGGCGCTGCCTTGGCCCGCTCGGAAATGGCCTCGTTCTTCACCACCCCGAGGTGGCTGTAACACACTTTCCCACCGCTATCGCGAGCAAGCTCGCTCCCACAATTAGACCTTGCATGCAAAGCCCATGAGCACCTCGCTCCCACAATGGGTTCTGTGCTGCATGCAAAGCTCATGAACACCCCGGAGCCCTGTGGGAGCGAGCTTGCTCGCGATGACGCCAGCACAGCCCACCTCACTGCAAGCTCAACCCCCTACAAACTCAAGCGCCCCCGCTCCTCCTCGGTCAGCCGCTGGCGACTCTGCTCGTCCAAAGGCCCCGCGCCCAGTACCTGCACCGGGCTGGCCGGGTCGTAGGCCCGGGGCGCGTCGCGGCTGGCGCCATCGCGTGACGGGGCCAGTTGCTCGGAGCCAAAACTCACCACCTGCACCGTGAACACCGACGCCTGGTTCTGCCGCGCCGCGTTCTGTTGCTGACGGGCCACGTCTTCAGCCGCTTGCGTGGCCGAAGACGCCGCCGAACTGGCCGAGGTGATGGCTCCGGTGTTCACCGAGGCCGCCAACGGCACGCCGGTGGACTTGCCCTGGGTCTGGATGTTGGCCGCGTTCACCACGGTCAATGCCGCGATGTTGACGTTGCCCGATACCCGGATCCCCGCCTCGCCCGCATCAATGGTGCCCAACGGCGCGATCAGGTCGATATCCCCCGGCGCCACTTCGGCAATCGGGTTGAGGGTGGCGATACCGGCCCCGGTGCTCGGCACCGAAGGTGACAGCGTCACGTTGCCCCAGGTGTCGTACAAGCGCTTGGGCGGCGTGTACACCACGGTGGTCTTCGACCCCCGACCGGCGTTGATGTCGCCCTGGGCCGACCAGCCGAGGATCGAACCGCCAAAGGTGGTCATGATCCGGCTCTGCCCCAGCAGGATGCTGTTCTGCGCATACAATTGGATATCACCCTCGCCCTGGGTGATCACACCGGCGGTGGACGGCGGCGCATTGCCCTCGATGCCGAACGTCTGCCCGCCACCCGGCGTGAGCATCTGGATACTGCCGCCGAAATCGGTGTGCACACCCGCCCCGCCGAACATCGTGATGTCGCCCTTGTAGGTGATCGGATTGCCCGCCACATCCTTGGTCGGGAACAACAAGTCGATAGCCTCCCGACCCCGCAGGTAGCTGCCCTGGCGCACGCCGCCCACTTGGTTGTACTCACGACCGCCGGCCTTGAGCTCGGCGAAGTACACGTCGCGGGCAAACACCCGCTGCTGCTCGGCCGGCAACGCCGAGAAATAGCTGCGAGCCTGTTCGCTGTCGCCGCTGAAGCCGAAGCGCTTCTCCAGCCAATCCACCAATTCGGTTTCATAGGTCTTGGCGACCTTGCCGTCCTGGCTCGCCAGAGGTACACCGGCCAGGGCCTGGTTTGCCGGGTCCAGGTAGGCCTTGACGAAGCGTTCGTAATCCGCGCCGTTGAGGCCCGCGCCGGCCTGCAACACCAGGCTCGCGCCAGGGCGCGAATCCCCCGGCACCACGGCGCCGAGGCTGGTGATGCTGACCTTGTCGTCCATCAGGATATTGCGCCCGGCGGTGATCTCCAGCAGGCCGGGGCCGGCGACGTTGAAGTTGCTGTAGAGGATGTCGCGCCCGGCGGAGACGATGGAGATATCGGTGGGGTTGTTGTGGATGAACAGATTACCGGTGCTGGTGTACTCCCCCGTGACCGACTCACCGCCCCTGCCGCCACTCAGCGGGATGCCGCTGCTGACGATGTCCCGTCCGGCCATCATCCGTACCGACCCGGTGCCTTCGTAATAGGTCTGGCCGAATCGGCTGTCACTCGGGGTAGTGAACGTCATCGCCCGCCCGCTATTGACAGCCAGCAAGTCGCCCTTGAGCGCATAGAAACGGGCAGGATCGGTGTTGGTCGCCCATTCGTCGGCCGCGCTGCTGCTATCAAAGGCAAACAACGGCAATGTATTCGCGCCTATGGAGACACTATTGGCATCGGCAGAGAGGTTACTGACCACCACACGTCCATTGACAAGCCCCATGAAAGCCGGCCGCAGCGGGGTGGCCATGGCTGCAGACGAGGCCCCGGAACGACTGACCGTCAGGTCGCCGCCATAGATGGAGTCGCCGGCCAGGAACTGCAGCTCGCTGTTGAAGCCGGGTGCGAGTAGCAGCGCCCTGCGATAACTGCCATCGTAGCCTGCGGTACCAAAAACCTTGGCTTGGCCATAATAAAGGCTGCCACTGGCGGCCACAGCCCGCAGGATGGAGGGATAGACCACCGCCAGGTCAGTCTCGATTTCTGACACCAGGGGCGTCATATTGCCCCCCGACGACCAAAGGTCCACTGCCGTATTGGCCGTCCACAGCGTAAACCAGCTCACACCCGCCCCATTGATCTCGCCATTCTTGAAGGGCGAAACGCTCATTATCGGCGCTCTCCCCGGGTCGACGACCTCCTGCACCACCAGGTCGCCCAGGGTCGAAAGATTGAACGTGGCGTCGCCTGGCATCAGGGTCAAGCCACCGGTTGCCTGACCGCGTGTGGAGCGGAAGGAATCGTAAGCCCGTGTTTCCCCCGGGGACTGGTCCGTGCCCTGATTACCGTAGCGCAGGTCGATTCGACCGATCGCACTGCTGTCCAGCTGCGCATGCCCACGCAGATTGATCACTGCCCCACTGAGACGCCCGTCCGTGAGCCGGCTATCGGAATTCAGAACGCCTCCCACCCGCAGCCTCAGGTCACCACCGCCGGTCAATTGCAGACTGCCATCAGCCCCTACACGTCCGGTGCTGCCCACCGCCAACAGCAGCCCCTGGCTACGAGGGTTGATGTTTGAGTTGAAGTCGCTACCGGCGAGTCGGTTCAACACGCCCGCGTCACCCTTCACCTGTACATCCAGATCACCGCCACCCAAGGTTCCGAACCCGGTGAAAGCGGCCATTTGATCAGCGCCACCCGATACCGTCGACGCGGTATAACTACCAAAGTTGATCCACCAGGCAGTCGGCTGGCTGCTCACTGAATCACCATTGCCCTGGCGCCAGAGCCAATTGCCCACATTGGCCGAGTCCTGGCCAATGTCGGCGGGATTCGGTCGTCCGTTCGGGGTTGCTGCAGGCGCGGTCAGGTTACCGCTGAGGTCGCCGCCGACCTTGAGCAACAGATTGCCGCCCGCGTCCGGATACCAGGCGCGATAGAGACTTTCAGTGCCGCCATCGACCAACTTTTCGTTGCTGCCATCCTCGTCGTTGAGCACCTTGCCGTTGGCGCCCAAGGCCTTGGGCTGGTTGTAGGGATCGCCCGGGAACGTTGGTGCTGACGAGGTGCCAGCGGTGTAGATGCCGAACAACGAATCCATGCGCAGGCTGCCACCGCTAAGCAGTTCCAGGTCCCCGGTACCGGTGCGGATGACGCTCGGACGGACACTGCCGGCAACCGCTTCATACTCCACGTCTGCGGGGGCACAGACACTCGGCGCCGCGTCGCAGAGTGACTGAACCGAATCAAACTGGAAAAACTGCGCAGCAGCCTGGCTGATCAGCTCGCCGGCCTTGACCTCAAAGCCGGAACCTGCCAATTCCTCCTCCGCGGCCTTGGTCCATCTGTAAGAAGCTTGAAGCGCGCAAATACCGGCGAAATCCGCACAGAAGGCGTCAACCGAGTCGTAGCCAAAATTGCTCACGATGTCCAGGTCAACGGCTTGGCCAAGCTCTACCGTGAATCCCGCGCCCGCCAGCTCATCGACCCCTAGTTGAGTCCACTGATAGGTGCCCTTGGCCGGTACGGATTTGCCAAACATGCCGTAGTGACTATCGGCAAGACGCAAGTCGCCTTGTACCGGATCGGGCTGGACGATCCGGCTGTCCGCCGCCGTCGTGTCGGCCCCGGCCACCAACCGCAACGACCAGGATTGCGAACCCTCGGCGAGCATCGGCGCGACGGCCCACATCCGCCCCTGGCTGCCAGCGACTTCCGGACGTAGCTGGATCGACTCGACGCCATCCGGCAACTTCACATCGGTGCCCGAGGGGATCAGCGAACCACGGTTCAGCGCCAGGCTGCCGTCCAGCTTGAGAATATTGCTCTGGACATTGCCAGCGTCGGCCACGTTGGGCAGCACCACGCCCTTGGGCCAGGTGAAACCGAGCAATGCGGCGGCGCCGCTCAACACGCTGCCGGCGCCCAACAGCGAGCCGGCTTCGAGGGTCTGGGCCCGGCTCAGCAAAGTGCCCGCGGCAAACAGCAGGTTGCCGGAGGCGTCGTGCACCGCCGCCGCCAATACCGTACCGGCCGGCAGTTCCAAGGGTTGCTCCAGGATCGCCGCCACTGGTAACCGGGTGCCGGCCGCCAGGGTCACGTTTTTGATGGGTAAGTCGTAGTTGAGCGTGGTTCCCGCCGGGAACGCCGTACCGTCGGCCAGGGTCACGCCGGCACCGGGGACGATGATGTCGCCACCGGTGAAATCGATGCCGGGCAGCAACACCCAGCCTTTGTCATCCTGAGTGGCGGGCGGCGGAGCGAATCCGTCGTTGATGCTGCCGTAGATGCTCAGGTCGCCCCCGGCGCGCAGGGTCAGCGCGCCGGCCTCGCCGGAACCGTACACGGCGGTTTGCCGGGTGTGCGGGTTGACACTGGCGTAGCGATAACCGGACAGGTCCAGGTCCCCCTGCACCACCAGGTCACCGTCGGCCGTCGCACTGACGATCTCGACGCCGGGCCGCAGGTGGAACGCATCGGCATAACGGGCGTTGTTCAGACCGGCGAGTTTGCGTTGCATCAAATCGCTGTTGGCCAGCGCCGCGTTGATGAAGGCGAGGCTGTCCTGATGCTTGCCATCCAGATAGGCCTGGTCGATGACCTGATACGGACGGCCACTGGCCGCCGGATCGCTGCCAAAGGCGGCGTCGTTGTATTGCCACATACCATTGACGGCGATGGACCGTGCGCCCTGGATATCCAGGTTGCCGCTGGCGTCGATGGCAATGTCACCGTGGGTGGCATCCGGGCCGGCGCGCCGGGCATTGAGCTCCAGGGTGCCGCGAGCGCGACCATCATGCTGCCCCGCAGGCGCCGCGGTGCCATGACGCAGATCGATGCGCGCACCGTCGGCCAATGTCAGCACGCCGCCCCGGGAGGTCAGGTCGACCATGGCGCGGTTCGGTGAGTCGATGATCTTGCCGTAGCTGTCCACCCGCAGGCGATTGCCGTGGGCATCGAGCACCGCGTTGCTGCCCAGGGTCAGAGAGCGCCCGGCGGCGAGCCGGATGCTGCCGACCCGTTCGCCGCTGGCGTCTACCTTGCCATTGACCAACAGGTTTCCGTTGTCGACCGACACATTGATGGTCGAGGCCTTGAGTTCGTTGCCAATCACCAGGTCGCCCTGCTTGAGCTGGAAGCCACGGGAGCCGTAGACCTGCCCATCGTTCAAGCGTTGGTTCAACGCCGCGAACTGCTCGCTGAGGCTGCCGGTGCCGCCCAGGCGCTGGGCCTGGATTTCCACGCCGCCGGCCAGGTACGGCATGGCGGTGCCGCCGGCGTCGTATTCGCCACTGCTGCTGCCGAGGATTCGTCCTTGCAGGTCGACCAGCCCGGCCGCCTCATTCAACGCCACCGCACTGAGCCGGCCGGCCTGATTGTTGCGAGCCGAGAGGTCGATGCTTGAGCCATCCGCCTGGCGGATGTTGCCGTTGCGGCTTTGCAGGATCACCTCGCCACCGGCGCTGTAGCGCGTGACATCGTTGAAGGTGATCGCACGACCGGCTACATCGATCAACGCTTCGTCGGCGAGGGTCAGGTCATCCGTCGCGCTGAGGGTCAGCTTGCCACTGGGCAACACCACCGCACTGGCGAGATTGAGACGCTGGCCCTTTAGGGACAACTCCCCCCCAAGCCCGGAAACAGTGCCCGGTTTAGCATTGGTGCCGGTCACATTGACCGCCCCGCCCGCCGTGATGCGGTTGACCGACCCGGTCTCACCGGTGAGCAACGGGGTAAGGATGTTCAGGTTGCCGCCGCTGTAGGCGTAGCCTGTTTTCGCGTCATAGGCGCCTTGGCTCTGATACACCGCCAGGCTGCCCTTGTGGTTGGCGGTCAGGCGTTCGCTGGCGCTGAGGTTGACGTTGGCAAAGCCCAGGGCCAGGCGGTCCAGGGTAGTGACCGAACTCGGTTGGGTGAACTCACCGTAGCCAAACTCGATGCGCTGGGCCTGGATGTCCAGGCGACCGGTGCCGGTGCCAGCCCCGCCGGCAATCACCGAACCCGGCGCGTCGACGGCACCGTTCCAGATCAGGTTGGCGGTACGGATAGTCGCCACGTCATTGGCGTTGCCGGCGCCATAGATAGCCGGCGTGCTGAGCATCAGGTTGCTCAGGCGCGATTTGCCGGTGACCGGGTCATAAGTGTCGAGGCTGACGGTTCCATAGAAATTCAACGCCTCGCGGGCCGACAGCTCCAGGGTTTCCAGGGCCGGTGCGCCATATTCGGTGTCGCCACGCAACAGGCGATCAAGCACGGTCTGGCTCAGGGTCAGACCCGCTGGCAAGACCTGGCGCATCGCCGCATCGCTGAGTGCCTGGGCGGTGCCGACGTTGATATTACTCAGGGCCAGGGTCAGGTGACGGGTGCCGTAGCGCACTTGGTCACTCAGGGCCACGCTGCCGCCCGAAGCGGCGACGATACTGCCCTCGGAATGAATCCGTGTGACGCCACTGCACGCTATCAGGCTGCAACCGCCGATGTTGATGGAGCCGTTGGAACCCGACTCGGGCGCAAGCACATTGAGCAAGCCGTTGGAGGCAGCCAGCATGCTGTAGTTGAGCGATTTCCCGCTCAGGTTATAGATAAAACCATCACGGGCGTCATAGGCGGCCTTGCCCCGGCCGATGGTATTGATGGCGGCGCCTTGCTCCACCAGCACTTCCCCGCCACTGGACAGAAGGAATACTTCAGGAGCTGCCAAGGTCGCGCCTTCACGCAAGATCACGCTGCTCGAAACCTTCTGCGGGCTGATGTAATTGCCGCCTTGTCCATAGATCACTGAAAACTGGCCACCGATCACTTGGCGCGAGGCATTCAACGCATTCAGACTCTCGGCATTGAGGGTCACGCCTTCGAAGCCGGCCGTCGCCCCACTTCCCTCGGCTACCACCTCCAACGCCTTATTCGCGATAGCAGTCACCGCGACAGTACCGCCATACCCCCCCGTTTGAGGCGCGAACTTGCCGATGCCCTTGAAGGAAAACGCCTGATCTCCCGCGCCAGGCGACAGGCTCAACTTCAAGGTCTTGGCATCGACCGGCAAGACGGCCCGAGGCACGCCCAGGCGAGCGGCATCGGCCACGGCAAACTGGGCGTAGCTGGTTTCGTTATATTGCGAGTAGCGACGCAGCACATCCCCCGACGTCAGGATGACCTGGCTGGACAAACTGTCACGCTGCCCGGTATTGGCGACCGAGAGCACGCCAGCGGTGGTCCAGGAACCGTTGCGCATCTGTTGCGCGCCCGTTGTGAGGCCTTGCCCCGCCAGGCCGTTGACCTCGACTCGGAACGCTCCTGGCATCAACGCATACGTGGACGGCATCAGGGTATAGGTACCGGCGGCGAGCCCTGGCACACCGGCGCCAATGGTAATTTGCTGGCCTACTCGCGGATCCACTGCGCCGCCTTCGGGGGCGACCGGCGCATACTGGCTCTGATTGCCCGGCACGATCGCGTAGACCGGATTGCTGGACAGCCCCGGCAGGGTGAAGCCGCCGTTCGCGCCAATTTGTACCAACGGGTTGAAGCGTGCGTCGGTGGAACCGCCACGGCCGGAGATGAAACCAGCACCGAGCAAGTCACCGCCACCCGAAAGGTCGAGTACCGAGCCTTCCTGGCCCTCCACCGACTTGCCGCCCAGAATCACGCCGATATTAATGTCGCCGTTTTCGGAAGGAACCGCGCCTTGCCCCAGCAGCACAACCTTCTTGCCGGCATACTGGTAACTCTGACCATCGACAGTGCCGCCATACGGCATGACCAGACCCAGGCCACTGACCGAGGTCAAGCTGCCCGGCAACAGGTTGATCCGATCGGTGATGGCTTCCCCGGGACCACCATTGGTGCCGATTTCAATCAAACCCAGCGGTGCCCGTACCACCCCGCCCTGTTCAATCCTTGCGCTACCCAGTTGCAAGCGCCCGAATGCCGAGTAAGGCACCTGGGACGTGGTTTGGGTGGTTCGCCCGATGACCAGGCTGCGCAAAGGATCATATTGCGGCGTTCCCTCCGCGGTCATGCTCCAACCCGCCAAAACCCGAGCGCCAACGCCCGTCGCTGGATACAGCTGAGCGGCTTGCAACATCATGTCCGAAGGCGTCAGGAGTTGGGTGGTAAAGCCTGTGGGCAAGCCATCGCTCGAGAATCCGGCCAGGAATCGCACATCTCCCCGACTGCTTAACTGAACCCGGTCAAAACCGGCGCGCTCCAACTCGACGGTGCTGCCGTCGGCCTGTCGCACGGCACCCTTGCTACTGAAGGTCACGTTACCCTGCACATCCAGCAGGTCTGCGTTGACAGAAAACACGGCCTTGTTCGTCTGCAACGATACGCCGCCATTGACCACCGGTCGGACGTAGTTATCCCTGTTTGGAAGGTTGGCCGCGGGGCCCGACAGCAGTACATGGGAAGCATTGAGTTGAGCCCGGGTATTTGGCGCGGCTGCACTGGATACAAAACTGCGGGCATACAGGCTCAGGCTTTGGCCAAGGGACAGCGACACGTCGCCATCGATGCTCAACAGCCCGTTGCTCAGCAGCGCCAGGCTGTCGAAGCCACCCGACTGGACCTGATCCACACCCAATCGGCCGTGACCGTAGACCAGTGAATCCGCCGAGGTTTCGGCCGTGTCGCCCGGCAGGGTCGCTTGGGCGTTTTGCCCGAGCACCAGCTCACGCACTTGCAACACCCGGTCACTGACCGCATCGTTGCGGTAATACGGCGTTTCCAGGGCCACCGACAAACTGCCCCCTGCCGCCCCCGTGCCCCCCGAACGAGCGCTGAAATCGCCATCCAGGTACAAACCATTGGCCGATGCCAGGGAAATACTGCCGCCATCGCTCGCCACCGCCGTGCGTCCCTGGCCGGGAACATCCAGCATGGCCTGGCTGCCATTCGCTTGCAGACGCGCGCCTTCGCGCACCACGACAAACAGTTCGGATGCGGAAGCCGAAGCTTTCGCGGCATCGATCTCACCGCCAATGACAATCTGCCCGCCATCACGTACCAAGCCATAGGTCTGCCCGCGCATATCCTGGGCGGTCACGGCCCGACTGGAGACGTCGATCAGCGCTTGCTCGCCCAGCCAGATGGAGCGGCCGTGGCCCTGAGCGTTGACGGCTTCACCCTGCGCACCGATGACGCTCAACCCGGTGAGGCTGACCCGCCCGCCCCAGGCATTGAGGGTACCGTTGGCAGTCAGTTGGCCGATGCTGCGCACATCGATGCCCTGCCCCGGATCGACGCTGATCACGCTGCCCTTGCCCAGGTTCAACACTGTGCTGGCCATGTCGGCTGCGCTGGAGTTCGCGGTGCCGGCAGTGAGGCCCAGGCTTGCGCCACGGCGCTGGGTCAGGACGCCTTTAATCGCATCTTCCTGATACAGCTGCGGCGTCCAGCGCTGCAACGCATCGGCCGGCTCGGCGCCGCTGCCAGTGCTCAACGCCTGATCGCCGAAACGGTACACCGGCATCGTCACATCGACCCGGGTGCCGTCGGCCACGGTCAGGCCTTGGTTGCCGGTGATGTCATAGGCTGAGAAGCCTTTGTCGAAGAAGTCGCCGCCCAGTTGCAAGGTGCCGGGTTCGAGGGGCGAACCGCTGTCGCCGATCAGCACTTTGTTGGCCGCCAGCTTCAAGGTCCCGCCACCGCTCACTCCGGTGCCGCGCAGTTCACCACCGAGGCTCAAGTCGCCGCTGTCTGACGACGTACTGGTAACCGCCGTCAGGGTCAGGTCCCCACCCTTACCGCCGCGGGTCTTGCCATCGGCCATGACCGCCGCACCGGAGCTGACATCGATCAGGCTGCCCTGGCGCACATCGATATTGTCGCTGCGCACGGACACGGTGCCGCCGTTGACGAACGGCAGGTCTTGGCGGTCGTTGCCGTCGAGCAGCAGATTGCTCCACCGTCCGGCGGCGTTCAGCTTGACGCCTTCTCCCAACGTGACCACCGCCCGCTGTCCTGTGACGGGTGAAAGCACAACGTCTCCCATCTGGAAGTTATCGGTCCTGACCTGCTTGAGGATGTTACCCAATACAATGCGCCCACTACGGGCGGTCAGGTCGGCGTTCACCTCCACCTGCGGCGCATAAAGCGTGATATCCCCGCCATCGGCCACCTTGAGCGTGCCATCGACGTTGATGCCTTGCGCCGCTGCCACCTTGACCGCGCCGAGCTGGAAGCCATTGAGCAGCGCGTTATCGAGCACCAACTTGCCTTGCCGGTCGCTGCCGACCGCCGAGGTCAGGTCCAGGCCTGCGGCAATCTTGTCGGTCACCTTGCCGACGGTGACCTGATCGAAGGAGGGGTTCAGGCCACTGTTGATCACGCCGCTGGTCTTGTCATAGATCGGCGTGTAGCTGCCCACCCACAACTGAGCCCGTCGGGCCACGGCGTTTTGCGATTGCTGGTAACCATCGAGGTTGAGGTTCGGCGCCTGGGTCTGGCGTTCGCCCTGGTAGACCTCGCCAACGATCTGGCCTTCCAGCACGGCGTTGCGGGTCGAGACCACCAGCTTGCCGGCATCACGACCGACGGTGTAGCCGGCTTCGAAGCGTTCGCGTGGGGCGATCAGTGGGTTGTAGTAGTAATCGGTCTGGCCCCAGCGTTGGCTGTGGTCTTCGTAGCCCTTGTAGATGCCGGTGTAGAGAATGTCTCCCGGCGCCTTGGACAACTCGTGCAAGCGTCCATCGGCGCCCTTGAGCCAGGACTGGCGCAGGTAGCCGCTCTGCACATCCAAGGTGCCACCAGACAGGTTCAGTTGCGCCGCCTGCTGCGTCACCACATCGTTGCCGGTGAACGTCAGGGTACCGCCTTGTGCGGCCCATTCGCCGACACTGTGGCCGCGGGTGCCCAGGTAACCGCCGACCTCCAGCAATCCACCCGCCGTGTACCAACGGTCAGTGGCGTAGCCGTTGGTGCCCGCCGGCACGTAGATCAAATCACGCACGTCCACCCACACATCGTTGTTGGTCAGTTTGCCGCCGTCGCGGTTGACCGGGGCGTCGCGCTGTTCATTGCCCTGCACGTTGACCTTGATGGAATTGGATTCCATCGCCACCTTGACGCCGATGGCGCCGGACACATCGATCACCGCGCCATCGCGCACCAGGCTGCGCCCGGCAGCGCTGACCGCGACCTGGCCGCCGGTGGCCAAGGTGATGGAGCCGTTCTGGAAGTCGACGCTGCCGCCGCTGACGATCTCGACGCGGGACTGGTCGCTGCGGTCCACCACACTGCTGAGGTTGTTGAACTGACCGGTAATCAGGTTGTTCGGCGTGCCATCCAGGCCGACCGGTCCGGCATTGCGCTGGCTGTCCAGGGCGCTGCCGCCTGCCGCATCGAGCAGCACCGCCGTGGCACTGTCCTGCCCAAGGGTTACGCTGCCCGCGCTGTCGCTAAAGGCGTTGAGCAGATGCACGGTGCCACGGGTGTCCACTGAACTGGTGGCGACAACCACGCCGTTCTGCTCGATCCGGTGCCCGGTGAGGGTGATGTCGCCGGTGCTGGCCTGGATCAGGCCGCTGTTGATCACCGTGCCGGCGCTGCTGCCGGGCTTGAGGGACGTCGCGACCTCGTTGCCACGGGTGGTGGAACGTAGGTTGCCGCTGGTGCCCTGGCCGCGCCGGATGTAGAAACTGTCGCCCGCCGCCAGGGTGGTCTGGCCCTTGGCGGTGATGATGGAGCCGGCGTTCTCCACTTCAGAACCCAGCAGCAAGGCATAACCACCACCGGCCGTGGAGGTGGCAGCGCGATGGGTTTCGATCAGTGCGCCCTGCTGCACTTCGACCTTGCCCGCCGCGTCGGTGAAGGTCGGTTGGCTGCCGGTGGCATCGACATACAAGCCGCGCTGGCTGAATTGCTCATCGCTGATATTCGCCGCCACCGCCGCCAGGTTGCGCACGTTGACCTGGCTGCTGCCGCTGAAAATGATGCCGTTGCGGTTGACCAGCATCACCGTGCCATTGCCCTTGATCTGGCCCTGGATCTGGCTCGGTCGCGCCTGGGGGTCGTTGACCCGGTTGAGCACGGCCCAGTCCGACTGCTGCTGGAAATCCACCGTGGTATTGCGGCCGACGTTGAAGGTTTCCCAGTTGAGAATCGCTTTGTCGGCGGTCTGCTCGATCTTCACCGTGGTCTTGCCGCCGGCCTGGGTCTGCTGCGGTCCCTTGGCGTTGAGCCAGCCCTGGGTCAGGCTGTTGTCGACCTTGAGCCCGCCCTCGCCCAAGCCGTCGGGCACGGTCTGGATTTGCCCGAACGCGGCCTGCCTTCCTGCCGCTTGCGCCGCCTGCTGGGCCGCGATGGCGGCCACGGTGTTGTTGAGGTTGGTCAAGGAACGCTGTAGCTGCGCATTGGTCCGTTGCTGTTGGGCCAAGGGCGGCGGCATGCCGGGCAACGCCGTCGTGGGCCGTGCCGCGCCACCGGCCGGGGACGCGCCCTTGGCGGCAAACCAGGCCGAACTGAACGCCGTCGCCGCCTGGGCATTGCCTGCCACCATCAACAAGGCAATGGCCTGGGCCAGCGGCTTGAGCCGCAACATCGACAACTCGCCATCGCGACGTGAAGCATTCAGGTTCGTCTGGGGTTTGCAGCGCAGCATCCTACTCATCCTTTCGGGTTCGCTCTAAGGGGGCGCAACGCAGTGCCATCAAGCTGCCAGCGTTGGTTATAGGGGTTAGGCGGTTACAGCCGCTCGGGACCGAACGGATGTCATGAAAATTTCATGTGGCTGTGTTGGTGCGGCTATGACGCAAAAAGTCAGCAACGGCTTTCACCGTTGCTGACGGGGTGTTGCGAGTCGTTCAAGCGTGGGCTTACAACGGACGACCGATGGCGTTGCAGACGCTGGTGTTGCCGATGCTCAGACCGCTGGAAGCCGTGACGAAGGAATCACGAATGGCGGTTTTCCAAGCCGAAGGCAGCGGCACGAAACGGTTGGCGGTGATGGCCGAGTCGTTGTTGGTCAACGAACCGTAGTGGCGGCTGAAGAAGTTGCGCACCTGGGTGGTCTGGGTCGCATCGGCGTAGCACTGGCTGAAGATCACGTTGGTGAAGCCCAGGATCGGGTAGCCGGTGGATGGGTAGGCTACGACGCTAGGGTCGCTTGGGTTGGTGGTAGCGGCGAACACCGGTACCCAGGCGTTCGGGTTGGAACGGTTGGCTACTGCCGGTACCGCAACCGCGGCGATGGCAGTCGAAACGTTGGCTGGGGCTGGGGAAACACCGGCAACGCGAGCGACCTTGGTGGCGTCGTCCAGACCGGCCAGGGTGGTAGCGGCGTAGTCCGGGCTCATGTAGGTGATACGGCCTTGGGCGGCGTTCACTGCAGTCATCACAGCCTGGCTGCCAGTGGCGGAAACGGCGCCGGCTGGCAGGCCGCCGCTGTAACTGGAAGCGAAGTTGGTGGTGATGGCGAAGGTGCCGGTTTCAGCGCACTTGGCGTTCAGGAAGCGAGTGAACAGCTCGGTGGTGCCGCTGCTTTCTGCGCGGTAGACCACGGTGATCGCACCGGTACGGCCCGAACCGGTGATCTGGCTCCAGTCAGTCAAACGACCGGAGAACACACCGCACAGCTGGTTGACGCTCAGGTTGACGTTGGCAGTGCCGGTCTTGTTGAACGGGATGGCAACCGAGGTGGCGACCGAAGGCACCTGGATCAATGGACCCCAGGCAGCACCGTGGGCGCTGACGTAGGTGCTCAGTTCGGTGGCGCTGAGCTTGGAGTCGCTACCGGCCCAGTGCACTTTCTTGCCGCTGGTGTCGCCAGGCACGAACTTAGTGTAGTCGTTGGTCAGGAAAGCCGACTTGCCGGCACCGCTGCCCACGCCGATGTAAGGGGCGAAACCGGCAGTCAGGACGCCGGAAGTCTGGTACAGAGGCTGAGGCAAGGTAGCACCACCGCCGTTGACATCAGCCATGGCGGCCTGAGCGGCGCAGAGGCCGGCGAGGGTCAGGGATACCGCGAGAACGTTGCGCTTAAACATGAAGAATCTCCTTTCATCGTGTTCGTACGTAGGTTGGGTGACGCGTGCTTGCCGTCATGGCGCTCGGTCCTGTGCCGATGGCGATGGGGTGAGGCCATGGGTTAGAAATTCGCAGCTTCCGGTGACAGATAAAGGAAAAAACCTCGGGAGCCGAGGGCTGTTTTTCGAGTTTTTTCCTCGGGTGTTCGAGGGCTCTGCGCCGTGGGTTCAGGCGGTTTTTTCAGGGCGACGGCAAGGGCTGGTCGCGAAGATGGCGGTGGATGGTTGCCGGGCGGCGGAAGATGACAGAACGAGGAACCCGAGTTTGGCGATGGCGAGGCTCGGGAGGTGTTGACGGCGTCAATATTTATTTTGCTCGGTATGCTTTTGTGGCGAGGGGATTTATCCCCGCTGGGGCGCGAAGCGCCCCTCACAACTGCCGCCTCGGTGTGTCAGACGAATTGACTGGGCTGGCATGGGGCTGCTGCGCAGCCCAGCGGGGATGAATCCCCTCGCCACAGGACCTGTGTTTGCCACGAGAGTTGTGTCAACCAATAGAGGACGGTTTATTGCACCAACTGATTGATCTCGATGATCGGCAACAGCACCGCCATGACGATCACCAGCACCACGCCGCCCATGACCACGATCATCAACGGCTCCAGCAGCGCAGTCATGCCCATGGCGCGGCGTTCGATGTCTCGGGACAGGGTTTGCGCGGCGCGTTCGAGCATCGGTGGCAGGCAGCCGGTTTTCTCGCCGCTGGCGATCAGGTGGATCAGCACCGGCGGGAAGACCTTTTCCACCCGCAGCGCCGCCGCCAGGTTGACCCCTTCGCGGACCTTGGCCGTGGCCTCGCTGACGCTCTGGCTCAGGCGGTCGTTGGACAGCGTCTGACGTGCGGCTTCGAGCGCCCGCAGCAACGGCACCCCGGCGCCGCCGAGAATCGCCAGGGTCGAGGCAAAACGCGCGGTGTTGAGGCCCAGTACGAAACGCCCGATCAGCGGCAGGCGCAACACCCGCGCGTGCCAGCTCAACCGCGCCGCCGGTTTGCGCAAGTACATGCGCCAACTCCAGAACGCACCGGCCAGCGCGCCAAAACACAACCAGCCCCAGGCACGAATGAAATCGCTGGCGGTGAGCATCGCCACGGTCAGCGCGGGCAGGTCCTGGCGGGCCTGGGAAAATGCACTGACCACCTGGGGCACCACGTAGCTGAGCAGGAAAATCACGATGGCGACCGACACCAGCCCCACCACCCCGGGATAGATGAACGCCGTGAGGATCTTGCCCCGCAGGTTGTTACGCTCTTCGATGTAGTCCGCCAATCGATCCATCACCTGGGCCAGGTCGCCGGACTCTTCACCGGCGGCAATCAACGCCCGATAGATTTCCGGAAAATCCCGGGGGCGTGCCGCCAGGGCTTCGGCCAGGCGCATGCCGCTGCGCACATCGGCGCGCACCGCGCTCAAGGTCTGGGCGATGTGCTTGCGCTCGGCCTGTTCCACCGTGGCACTCAACGCGGCTTCCAACGGCAGGCTCGCGCCCAGCAGGCTCGCCAGTTGGCGGGTGGCCCAGGCCAGGTCATTGTCCGAGAGCTTGGCGCTGAACAACCCGCTGCCCTTGGCCTCGGACGTAGTACGTTCGACCTGCACCTGCAGCGCCGTCAAGCCGCGGCTGCGCAACAGGTTGAAGGCCGCCCCCTGGCTGTCGGCTTCCAAGTGTCCGGATTCGATCTTGCCCTGGGCGTCGGCGGCCTCGAAGCGGTAGCGATTCATCAGGCGTCCCGTGTCACGCGCAGGATTTCTTCAGGGGCCGTGATGCCACTGCGCACCCAGCGCTCGCCGTCCTCGCGCATGCTGAACATGCCGGCCTGGCGAGCGGCGGCGCGCAGTGCCTGCTCCCCTGCCCCCTGGTGGATCAGCGTGCGAATGTCATCGTCGATGCAGAACAGCTCATGGATCCCGGTGCGCCCGCTGTACCCGGTCTGGTTGCAGCTCGGGCAACCCACCGGGCGCCAGGTGCCGGGCGTGGCCGGATCCGGCTGCTTGCACTGCGGGCAGAGCCTGCGCACCAGTCGCTGGGCCAACACGCCGAGCATCGACGAGGCGAGCAGGAACGGCTCGACGCCCATGTCGATCAGGCGGTTGATGGCCGACACCGCGTCGTTGGTGTGCAGTGTCGCCAACACCAGGTGACCGGTGAGGGAGGCTTGCACGGCGATTTGCGCGGTTTCCAGGTCGCGGATTTCGCCGATCATGATGATGTCCGGGTCCTGGCGCAGGATCGCCCGCAACGCCAGGGCGAAGGTCATGTCGATCTTGGCGTTGACCTGGATCTGGCTGATGCCCGGCAGGTCGTATTCCACCGGGTCCTCCACCGTGAGAATGTTATGAACGCTGGCGTCCAGCCGGGCCAGGGCGGCGTAAAGGCTGGTGGTCTTGCCGCTGCCCGTGGGGCCGGTGACCAGGACGATGCCATGGGGCTGGCGAATCAGGTGATCGAGCTTGCCCAGCACATCCGGGTCCATCCCCAACGTTTCCAGCTGCAGGCGACCGGCCTGCTTGTCCAGCAACCGCATCACCACCCGTTCGCCATGGCCGGTGGGCACCGTCGAGACGCGGATATCGATCGGTCGACCGGCGACGCGCAAGGCGATGCGGCCGTCCTGGGGCAGGCGTTTTTCGGCGATGTCGAGCTGGGCCATGATCTTGATCCGCGACACCAGCGCACCGTGCAGGGCCTTGCGCGGCGAAACCACATCGCGCAGGGTGCCGTCGACGCGATAGCGCACTACTGAATGGCTCTCGTAGGGTTCGATGTGGATGTCGCTGGCCTCATCCCGTGCGGCCTGGGTCAGCAAGGCATTGATCATGCGGATCACCGGCGCGCCGTCCTGGGTGTCCAGCAGGTCGGTGATCTCGGGGATGTCCTGCATCAGCCGGTCGAGGTCGACTTCGTTCTCCGCCGCGCCCACCACCGCGGCAGCACTGCCGGTGTCGGCATAGGCACTGTTGAGCAGCCCGTCGAGCTCCTCGTCGCGCACCCGCTCCAGCCGCACCTCGCCGAACTGACGGCGTACCTCACTGATGGACCAGCCCGGCGTGGACGGACACACCATCAGCACCGCCCCCTCTTCGGACTGGCGCAACACCAGGCGCTGGGCCTTGGCCCAGGCGTATGGGAGGGTGTTCATGCCGACACCTCGGCCCCAAGAAACACACATCCCCCCTGTGGGAGCGAGCTTGCTCGCGATAGCGGCGGGACAGTTGCAATGAGGTTGAGTGAACGGCCGTCATCGCGAGCAAGCTCGCTCCCACAGTGTCTTGGGCTAGCCTCAGCTTTGTGCATGCCGCTGATGTTCATCAGCGAGTGCCTCCTTCGACCGGCACCGCCTTGATCACCGCCCTGGGCATCTGCGGCCCGACAGGCGCAGCCCCCGGGATCGCCCTCGCCGAGGCCGGCAGCTGCGGGGCCTGCATGTCCGGCATCGCCCAGCTACGATCCGGTTGCAACAGGCCCTGGGCGCGGCGCATGAAGTCGTAGCGGTTGAGGGTAATGCCGCGTCCCGCCGCCGTGTCGCGGATGATGTAGGGCCGCAAAAACACCATCAGGTTGGTCTTGGTGATCTGCCGCCGCTCGTTGCGAAACAGCGCGCCGATCCCGGGAATCGTCGACAGCCACGGTACCGCGTCGTTGCTCTGGCTGTAGCCATCCTGCAGCAGCCCGCCAAGGACCATGATCTGCCCGTCGTCGAGCAGGATGCTGGTGTCGATGGCGCGCTTGTTGGTGACGATACCCGTGGTGCTCGAAGCGCGATTATCGACGCTGCTGACCTCCTGATAAATGTCGAGCTTGACCGTCCCGCCTTCGGAAATCTGCGGCCGGACATTGAGCTTCAAACCCACCTCCTCGCGGGTCACGGTCTGGAACGGGTTGTTGCTGGTGCCGCCCCCGCCCGTGACGTAGCTGCCGCTGACGAAGGGAATGGTCTGGCCGACGAAAATGCTCGCCGCTTCGTTGTCCAGGGTCAGCAGGTTCGGCGTCGACAGCACATTGGTGCCGCCCTTGCTCTTCAAGGCCCGGGCCAGGACCTTGAGGTCGAGGATCTTGCCGATGCCGGGAATGTCCACGGTGCCGTTGACCACGCCGAGGTTGAGGCCCTGGGGCAAGACATCGATGCTGGTCTTGCCATTGAGGTTGAGCCCGGTGCCGCCGAGGTTGACCCCGCCGATCACTCCGCTGCCGCCGAGGTTGCCGGTCTGCCATTGCACGCCGAATTCGCTGGCGTCGTCCTCGCCGACTTCGACGATCAGGCTCTCGATCACCACTTGGGCGCGACGCTGGTCCAGCAGGTCGATGACTTCCCGCAGGTTGCGGTACAGCGGGTCCGGCGCAGAGATCAGCAAGGTGTTGGTGGTGGCGTCGGCCTGGATGGTGACACCGCCGGCGCTGAACGCGGTGTTCTGTTCGTTTTTCGTCGAAGCGGAGGTTGCGCCGTTGCTACCCTGGGCGTAGCCGTCGGCACTGGTCGACGCACTGGCGCTGGTGCTGCTGGTGCCATCGCCGGTGTTGCCCTGCCCACTCTGACCATTGGTGCTGGCGCCCATGCCGCTGAGCACCGAGCGCGCGTTGTCGTTGCCCTCGCCTTCGCTTTCTCCGGTGAGCAAGCCGCGCAGGGCCTGGGCCAACTTGCCGGCCTGGGCATTGCGCAGGTACACCACATGCAGGTTGCTCGGGTTGTTCTGAGCGTTGTCGAGCTTGTAGATCAGGTTGCGCGCCAGCTCCGTGCGCTCGGGGCTGCCGGCACGGATGATGATGGAATTGGAACGCGGATCGCCGATCACATTGATCTTCTGGGTCTGGTCGCCGCCCTGGGTTTCCAGCAGGTCAGAGACCATTTGCGCGATGTCGACGGCGATGCCGTTGTGGATCGGCACCACATCAGTGTCGATGGCACTCGGGGTGTCGATGCCTTCGATGAGCTGCGCTACCCGCGACAGGTTTTCGGCGTAATCGGTGACGACAATGGTGTTGTTGCCCGGGTAGGCATTGATCGGGTTGTTCGGCGACACGATCGGGCGCAACACCGGGATCAGGTTCACCGCGTTTTCGTATTGCAGGCGGAAGGTGCGCGTCAGCATGCCGTTGCCGGCCGGTTTGTCGGCGCTGTAGATCGGTCCCCCCAGCAGCTTGGCATCGGCCTCCGGCACCACTTGGGCCACGCCGCCTACGTCTACCACGCTGAAGCCTTGCATGCGCAGCGCGGCCAGCAGCATGTCGTAGGCCTGGTAGGCCGGGACCTGGCCTTCGGAAACCAGCGTCAGGTTACCCTTGACCCGCGGATCCATCAGGAACTGTTGGCCGGTGGAACGGGACAAAGCCCGCACCACCGCCTGGATATCCGCCTCGACGAAATTCAGCGTCACCGGTTGATCCCCCAGGGGCGTGCGCGCTGGCACATTGCCGCGGGGCTCTCGGGCACGGGCGGTGAGATCGACCTGATGTCGCACCGCGGGCTTGCGTTCACGCAGGTCCTGGGCCCGCTGGCGATCGAGCAATGCATCGCCGCTGCGTTGGGTACTCCCCAACGGAATACCCAGCTCGCTGTCCACCAGCAACGGTGGCTGCGACGCGGGCGGCGTGCTGTTGCACGCACTCAACGCCAGCAACAACAGCGGCGCGGCCTTGCGCCAATGACGTGGGTATCGGGCCCCTTTCATGAAGCTTCCTTAGCGCTTTGCGCCTGATCCATGCGAACGGTTCCGGACAGTGTGCCGGCTCTGTTATCGAGGTTGTCGTGGTTATCGGGATTGGCAAGGGCGGTGCGCTGCAAACGGGCTTCGATCACCTCCAGGGAGAATTGCCGTGGGTTGCCCAGCAGCCAGCTGATGACCGCCTCCGCCGGGGCCTGGTCGAACGTGAGCTGCCAGGCGCCGGGGCGCTCGGTGCCGGGCGCTTGCAATTGGTAGTGCTGGCTCAAGCCGCTGGCGTCCAGGCTCTGGCGCAAGGCGGCTTCAAGGGGCAGGCCTTGGGCCGGCCCGGCGATGTCACGCAGCAGCACTTCGAGGGCCTCGGTCTGTGATCGCAGTTTCGGGGTTTCGGCTTGCCAGTAGGCGATGGTCTTGAGCGGTGGCTGGATCAACGCGAGCCAGACCAGACAGCCGCCCAACACCAGCGCGGCCAGGGCCACGGCGGCTCGTTCGCGCACGGCAAGGCCCTGCCAGAACGTGCGCAAACGCGTGCGAAAGATTTGCCAACGGACCCGCGTCAGTGCCAGGGAATGCTTATTCATCGTCGGCGTCCGGGGTTTCGTCGGCGTCCTGCGTACCTTGGCCAGCCGGAGCCACCCGCAGGCGCCAGCCCTGGTCGATGGCGGCGACATCGATGCCAGCCTGGGCCAGGGGGATTTTCCAATCCTCTTCGGCGGCGGTTTTCTGCGCCTCGGCCACGACCGTCAGGCGCAACTCACCGTTCTCGAACACCAGCGCCTGGACGTTACCGCTCATGAACGGCATGGCGCTGCCCGCCTGCTGCACCAGGCTGGCAAAGCGCTGGGCCGGGTCGGTCGCCGCACCGCTCTGGCGCGCAGCGATTTGCTGGCGTGCCTGTTGCAATGGGTTGAGGATCACTGGCAACTCGGGAAACGCCTGTTTCACCCGCTGGCTCATCTGCGCCTTGAGCCGTTGGCCCTGGGCGGCTTCGCGGGCGGCATAGAGGTTCAACCCGACCACCCACACCGCCAGCGCGGTCGCGCAGATCGCCACCGCCCGGCCCCAACCACCGCGCTCGACGGCGTTGCGTGCAAGACCGACATGCAATCCCCAGCCCGGTGCGGGGCCAGCCCAGCGTTGGCTTTCAGCCAAGGTGTCGAGGGAAGCTTGTGGCGGCGCGTCGCCGATCCAGTACAGCCCAGGCCCCGTCTCCAGCAGCCACTCGTCCAGCGCCTCCTCCTGCAACGGTTGCACCACCGCGTGCTGCAGGCCATGGCGCACCAGCAGATGGTCGTCCTCGATGCAGGCCACCGGCCCCGACAGCACCGGCAAGGCGTAGGCCGCCGGGTAGAGGCCACGCAATTTCATGCCGGCCTGGTGCACTAGCCGCCCCAGATAGGCGAGGGATTCACGGTCCAGCCAGGCGATCTGCACCTGCCCGTCCATGTCACGCGGGCTATGGGCCACCTGCATGTGTTCGCTGGCTCCGAGCATCAGGGCCTGGGCCGCGCAGGTCACCGCTGCGGTGATCTTGGCCGCCGGCAACAGCGGCAACTCCAGACGGGTCAACACACTGTCGCGGGGATGAAGAAAACATTCCACCGAAAGGTTTTTACCCCCCTGGCCCAACGCCCGAAGGCTGCTGCGACCTTGCTCGCGGACCTGGCCCTGGCGATCCAGCCAGGCAAACGCCAGCGGGCTGTCGAGGTCCAGGCTCTCCAGCGGCGCCAGGGCGATGCGCAAGCGCGTCATACCCCCACCCTCGACCAGATCACCTGGGGCAATCGGTCCTCGGTGCGTTGCAGCAAAGCCTCCAGTTCGACCCGCCGCTGACCACTGCGTGCCTGGCCCCGCAGGCGGAACCAGTCGCTGGTGATGCCGACCTTGACGCTGGCGGTCTCCAGCTCCGGCATGCGCAGGCGATTGACGAAATCCCCGCGGTTGATAAACCAGTGGCCGCCGTCGCGCTCCCTGACCAGAGCCTCGGCCCGTTGCAGCGACAGCCCTGGCACGTAGGCAGCCAGCACCGGGGCACTGGCGGTGTTGCCATTGAGCCAGGTATTGGTGGGCAGGATCGTCACGTAAGGCGCCAGTGTGTCCAGTAACCGCGTGGTGACGCCTTTCACGCTGCGCAAGTCTTGCAAGGTGCGCAGCATCGGGCGCGTCGGGGCCAGTGGCGTATCGTCGGCCTGGGGCGACGTTTCGCGGCCACTGTTGAACGTATTGGCCTTTGGCGCCTGGTCCACCCGCTGCGGATTCAACAGGCGCGGATAGGCCTCGACCACCCTATCGACGATACGCGTGCGAACCGTCGCGGCCACGCCCAACTGCTGGCACAGGCGTTCGAAGGCGCGCACTTGCTCCTCGTCCACGCGTTCATTGGCGACGAGGTTGCGCAGGTTGAACTTGCCTTGCTCATCTTCCAACTGGCCTTCGAACGGTGTGTCGACCTGGCCTGAACCCGGTAGCACGATGAGTCTCGCCCAGGGTTGGCCAAAGCGCGTCAGTGGATCGCGTTGGCGGGCCTCCCAGAGCAACTGGCGACTCAGTTCCAGGCCGCCCTGCAACCGCGCCGTGCCCTGGACCCGCAACTGCTCGGCCTCCAGGCTGCGAGTGAACAGGGTCTGGCGGGTCAGCATGCCGCCGGCGATGACCGCCACGACCGCGGCGATCAGCAAGGCACTGATCACCGCCATGCCGCGCTGCTTCGCCGCGAGGGGCGAATCCGTTCGCATCACGGCCCTTACAGCTGCCAGGAGCCAATGTCGGCATTCACGCCGTCACCGTCAGGCTGGCCGTCGGCCCCCAGGGAAAAGATATCGACTTCGCCGTTGGCACCGGGGTTGAGGTAGTTGTAGGGGCGGCCCCATGGGTCGTTGGGCAGGCGCTCGAGGTAGGAACGCCAGGTGCCGTTTTTCGCATCGGCCGGTTTTTCCACCAGCACCTTGAGGCCCTGGTTCATGCTCGGGTAACTGCCGTGGTCCAGGCGATACAGCTTCAAGGCTTGCATCAGGCCGCCAATGTCCTGTTTCGCCGCCGTTGCCCGCGCCTGGTCGGGACGGTCGAGGACCTTTGGCACCACCATCGCCGCCAGGATGCCGAGGATCACCACCACGACCATGATTTCGATCAGGGTGAAACCTCGCTGCCCGCGAGGGCCTGGGGAACGGGCGTTATAACGGGCGATCTGCATCTCGACGGTCCTTCGCTGGATTCGATTCGAGGCGCAGTGTTGCAAGAAAATATGTCAGTGATATTGAAATTGCTCAGGAGCTTGCGTCGTCAATCGGTCACGAACGCCGGCTATGCTTGAAGGCTGCCCTCGCACCCGAGCCCGCGCCATGCCACGCCCTGCTCCGCAAGCCGGCTTCACCCTGATCGAAGTGCTGGTGGCCCTGGCGATCATCGCCGTGGCCATGTCGGCCGCCGTGCGCGTGGCGGCGGTGATGACCCAGAGCAATGGCCTGTTGCGGGACAAATCCATCGCCCTGCTGGCCGCTCGCAGCCAACTGGCGCAGTTGCGCCTGGAAGGCCGTTTTGCCCAGGGCTCCAAAGTGTTCGAGTGCGACCAGGGACGCTTGCTGCTGCGCTGCGAACAGACCCTGCGCCCGGCGGAAAACGGCCGGCTGCTGCAGGTTGAACTGAGCGTGTCGGACCGCAGTCGCGAAGCCCCGCCGCTGGCTCGGCTGGAGACGTTGGTCAGCCGGGAAAAATAAAGGCAGCCCCCCCTGTGGCGAGGGAGCTTGCTCCCGTTGGGTCGCGAAGCGGCTCCAAAATCTTGCGGTTGCTGCGCAACCGAGCGGGAGCAAGCTCCCTCGCCACAGAGGTTCAGCGCTGATTTTCGGGGCGTGTCAGGAACGGCAAACTCACCGAATCCGGCAACCGGGCCAGGACCAGTCGGGTCTGTTCGTTGCCACGTTCGATAACCACCGCCTGTGCCTCGATCGCCACCAGCCGTACCCCCTGGGCCACGCGCTCACCCATCAGGAAACTGCGCGGCGGCCCGTCGTTGAGGCTGAGGATCGCCACGGCGGCGTGGGTACCGACCAGCACGCCGCTGACCTTGATGTCCACCGGTGCCGGCTGGTTGGAGAACCATTGCAACGCCGGGTTATCGGAACGCTCGGCCATGCGCTGCGGGGCGGCGTCCGGCGTGCGCGACTCGGCCGACGTGAGCAGCAGCGAAGACCAGGTCGCCACCCCGGCCAATGCTGCCAACAAGCCCACGACCTGGACGATTTGCGCCGGGGACACACGCTCGATGAACGCCATGGCCTGAATCTCCTTGTTTTTGATTCCAGCTTGCAGCGTACGCGTCAATTCTCTCTGTTTTATTTCACATCCTTATCATCTTCACCGTGCAGGATGACGCTCACGCAAAGGAGCGCACATGAACCTCGGCAAGCAACGCGGTTTTACCCTGATCGAATTGATGGTGGTGCTGGTGATCATCGGCATCGCCAGTGCCGCCGTGAGCCTGAGCATCAAGCCGGACCCATTGAAGTTGCTGCGCCAGGATGGCGAACGGCTGGTGCAGCTGTTGCAACTGGCCCAGACCGAAGCGCGCAGCGACGGGCGGCCGATTACCTGGCGCTGGGATGCCAAGGGCTTTGGCTTCAGTCGCCGCGCGGACCGAGGCACCGGATTCGATCGCTTCGAGGACGACACGCAGCTGCGTCGACGTCGCTGGCAGAGTCCGTCGATGGAGGTGCGCGTGGAACCCAGGCAGCGGGTCGTGTTGAATGCAGAATGGATTGGCGAACCCTTGCAGATCCATTTGTCGGACGGCCAGAACAGTCTCACTGTGCAACGCAGTGCCGCCGGGCGGGTGCAACTCCAATGAGCGCCCGGGAGAAAGGCTTCACTTTGCTGGAGGTGATGGTGGCGATCCTGCTGATGGCAGTGGTCAGCCTGATCGCCTGGCGCGGGCTGGACAGCGTGACCCGCGCCGACAGCCATTTGCAGGCCAGTACCGAGCAGACCGAAGCGCTGCTGCGGGTGTTGAACCAACTGGAGCGCGACGTGGCCCTGCGCGCCAGCATCGAGCTGAGTGAACCGGTCAAACCCGGCGTCGACGACCAGCCCTCGACCACCCCGCCCGCCCTCACCGTGCGCAGCACCGAAGGTCGGGGCTTTCGCCTGGATGTGATCCGCGTGGCGGCGGCCCAGGAAGGCGAGCTGCGACGGGTGCGCTGGTGGCTCAAGGGCGACACGCTTTACCGTGCCCAGGGCCAGGCCCGCAACCGCTACCCCCTGCCCGCACCCGGCCCGGGCGTGGCCGTGCTCAGTGACGTCAGCGACGCTGGCCTGCGCTACTGGGACACGGAAAAAGGCTGGCGCAAACTCAGCGGCAACCGCCAGGAAAACCCGACGGGCATCGAAGTCAGCCTGACTCGCCAGACACCTCAGGGGGCCGAAACCTATCGACAGGTGCTGGGGCCGCTGGATTAGCTCGCGATAGCGGTGGGTCTGTCAAGGATGATGTCGAATGTACCGGCCCCATCGCGAGCAAGCTCGCTCCCACAGAGTTACCGGGTGACCTCAAGTTTTGGGCACAACACAGGACCCCTTGTGGGAGCGAGCTTGCTCGCGATGGAGCCCGCCTGGCACCGCCGGCCTCAGCTCAGCACCACCACTCCACCCGGCAATTCGGTGCATTTTGCGCCGTAGGCATCGCGGATCAACAGCGCCACGCCCGCCAACTGGTCGAGGCGAAACCGTGCCTGGACCTTGCGCTGGCCCAGTTCGCGGTTGAGCAGCAGCAACATGCCGGGACGGTAGCGGTTGATTTCATCGATGACGCTGGCCAGGGTCGCGTCGTTGAACACCAGGACCTGCTCACGCCAGGCAATGGCGGCCGACACATCGGCACGCTTGGGCGCGCCCACCCGATGGGGCTCGTAAGTCAGTTGCATGCCCGGTTCCAGGCGAAACCGCTGGCCTTGCACCTCGACCTGCACCACGCCCTCCAGGCAGGTCGCACAGACGCTCTGGTCGGTGTAGCGGATGTTGAAGCGTGCCTGGGCGGCACTGATCCAGCCGGCGCCGGCCTGGACGCTGACCACTTGGGCACCGCGCCCCTGAACTTCAATTTCACCACTGAGCAATTCCAACCCTTGCCCGCCATCGGCCAGCGCACGGCGGCTGAGACGGGTCTGGGTGTTGAGCTCCAGGCTGACGCCCTCGACCCATTCCACTCGGCGCTGTTCGCCGACGTCAGTGACGTAGTCGGCCCTCAGCCCGGAAACACCGCCGGGCACCGTGGCGCGGATCAGCAGGAAGGCCGCCGATGCCGCGAGGGCGCCACCCAACAACGCCCGACGTCCGAAATGCCGAGGCGCCTGCAACGCTGCGGCGGCCGGTTGCAGCCCATGCCACAGCACCTTGGCCTGTTCAAAGGCCTGCGCATGTTCGGGACTTTGCCCGCACCACAGGCGCAAGGCCCGGGCATCGGCTACGGTGGCGCGCCCCGAGGTCAGCAGGATCAGCCAATCTCGGGCCTCGCTGGCCAATCGGGCCTGGGGCGTGGCGTCAGGGGACGCGATGCTGAAGATGTTCAAGCGCACACACACTCATGAAAGGGGCGGGTCTCTACTCTCAAGACGGTTTTCCCGCGCCGGGACCGAACCGCTGAATGACTTTTCTTTCCAGGCGCAGGGCGCAATGCCCCAGCGCCGCCTTGATTTCCTTCTCCACCATGCGGGTGGAAATACCGAAGCGCTGGGAGATTTCCAGGTGCGGCGCTTCCTCCAGGCGGGCGGCGATGAAAATCCTGCGACGGCGCGCCGGCAGTTCGTACAAGGCCTTGAGCAAGGTCTGCAACTCCTTCTGCCCACCGACCACCCGCGCCGGGTCCTGCGCCTCATCCGAGACCTGCAGCAATTCCTCGATTTCATCGCCCGTGAGCAAGCGCGCATCGGCCTGCCGACGGTCGGCGGCGATGTTCAGGGCCATGCGATACAGATAGGCATTGGGCTGGGCGATGTCCGGCGTGTCGATCATGCGATCGACCCGCAAGTAGGTTTCATGCAGCACGTCGTTGGCCAGCTCCTCGGAGCCCAGACGCCTGCGCAGGCGCACCCTGAAGTCCTCATAGGAGGTGAGGAACAACTTCACCAACGGGCTGCGACCGACGTCTTTCATCGCCCGGACACCCCTTCCCCTGTCATGCATTCCATGCTTTTTCCTGATGAGTCGGGTAACAAAAGCAGGGTCACCGGCTGTCGCAACGAACTGGGCGCCGGGCGGTCGATCCTGAGGTTTTGCAAACTGTTGACCAGGGCCTTGTCCCGCATCAGGTCGCCCGTGGAGCTGACTAGGCGGCTGTGCTGGACCACGCCGTCCCGGCCGATCCACATTTGCAGCACCGCCCGAAAACTGCCCGGACGGGTCAACGGTGAACGACATAAATTGCGCTGGATGACCGTCTGGATGGTTGCCGCGTAGTTGCTGTCACTCAAGCCCGGGGTGACACCGGCAGGCAGCGGCACCTCGCGGACCCGCACCGGCTGCAACGTGAACGCATCCGCCCGGGCATAATGCGCCGCCAGCCCGGTGCCGCTGAGCAACACCCGCAACCCTTCGGAGGGGGTGAACCGCCCCTGCACACCCAGCGTCTGGCGCTGGCTCGATAGCTGGTGATCCACCAGCACCGCCATGCCCGTCGCGCGACTGAATTGCTCCAGCGCCGTGGTCAGTTCCTGGGGCGCGATGTCCAGGTCCACCAGGCCAACCGCCCGGATCGGCCCGGCCAGCAGACACAGCAGCACCATCAGCCACCCCAAGGGCGCCCTGGTCAATCCATGTCCGCGTCCGCCCCCGGCTCTGCCCTGCTGCACGACTGACGTATCCGTTGAAAATCGTCATCCTGAGGGGTGTTTATGAATGTCGTATGACAACCAATACAAATCCTCCAGGCCGCACTAGACTGATGCCCTGACAACGCACCGTCCGCTGCGGCGGGCCAGGAGGTCGGAGATGAAACAGTGGATGAACATGATGGCAGGCCTCGGGCTGTTCATGACCGTGCCCTGGACCCAAGGTGAAGAAGCCCCGGCCTGTATCGAGGTGACCGTTGGCGGTTACAAGACCCCCGATTACAACTGCCTGAGTCGGCAGATGGGCAACGACCCCCAGGCCGCAAAGGCGGCGCAACAAGCCCAGGACGCCATGAATGTGCCGGTCAACGAACGCGCACCGAACAGCATCGGCCTGGCCACCCCGGCAGCCACGGGGGTGCGCATGGGCAATACATTCGGCACTTCGGTCAAGCCCCAGCGGCCGCCGACACCCGGCAATAATTAACCTTTGCCCAACATCAAACCGCGTTATCGTTCATCGCGAGCAAGCTCGCTCCCACAGTAATCCGGGAGAACACAAAACTCCCGCTCAGACCAATCCCATGTGGGAGCGAGCTTGCTCGCGATAGCGGCCTGCCAGTCGCTAAACGACTGAAAACTCACCCCCCCGGACTCTGGCGAAAACTCACCGCCAGCCTGTTCCAGCTGTTAATGGTGCTGATTGCCAGGGTCAGGTCCACCAGTTCTTCTTCACTGAAGCATGCCCGGGCCTGGGCATAGACGTCATCGGGCACCTGGCTTTCAGCCAACAGCGTCACCGCCTCGGCCCAGGCCAGGGCGGCGCGTTCGCGAGCCGTGAAGAAATCGCTGTCGCGCCATACCGCCACCGCGTAAAGCCGCCGCTCGGTCTCGCCCTGGCGTCGCGCCTCCACCGAATGCATGTCGGTGCAGAAGGCACAGCCATTGAGTTGCGAGGCGCGGATCTTGATCAGGTGCAGCAGCGCCGGTTCGATACTCAGGCGACTGGCCAGGGCTTCCAGGCCGATCATGGCGCGCATCGCCCCGGGGGATGCGGTGTAGTAATCCAGACGCGGGCTCATGGCGGGCTCCGTGGCATTCGAGAACGTCACGGTAGGCCTTGGGGCGGTGCAAGGACAGGTCCAATAAGCCGGATTTTCTCCACGCAACTTCTATGCAGTCGCACAATGCGGGTAACCTTGCGCCTTTGAGGCTGGTCGCCAGCAATCGCCCAGGAGCTTGCGGGTATGGAACTTCATGTTGTCATCAACGGCCGCAAGGACCTGTCGGGCCAGTTGTACCAACAATTGCGCAGCGCCATCGAAAGCGGCCGCCTGGCCGCCGGCACCCAACTGCCGCCCAGCCGCCTGCTGGCCGAGCAACTGGGGGTCTCGCGCAAGACCGTCTCCGACACCTACGCCCAACTGACCTACGAGAACTTCCTCACCGGCATCATCGGCAAAGGCACCTATGTCAATGCGCGGCCGGCCAAAGTCCTGCACAAGCAAAGCCATCGCGAGCTGGCCGGGGCCGACGTTGTCGAGGCCTGGCGCACCATGCCGGACCTGATGCGCCATCCCACCCTCGAAGGCGCGTTGCGTTACGACTTCATCGGCGGCGCCACCGGCAAGGGCCAGTTTCCGCTGGACGATTGGCGGCGCTGCACCGCCCACGCACTGCGCCAGATCGCCAGCGCCAAGGGCTTCTACAGCCAGCCCGAAGGCCTGCCGTCGCTGCGCAATGCCATTGCCCGGCACATCGCGTTTTCCCGCGGGGTCAATTGCCAGGACGAAGACGTCGTGGTGTGCAATGGCGCGCAGCAGGCCCTGGACCTGATCTCCCGGGTGTTGACCCGTCCCGGCAGCCTGGTGGCCATGGAAGATCCAGGTTATCCGCCGGCGCGCTTGCTGTTCGGCTCCCAGGGCGCCACGGTGGCCGGGGTGCCGGTGGACGAACAAGGCATGCGGGTGGACCTCATCCCCGACGGTACGCGGTTGATTTATGTGACGCCCTCCCACCAGTTCCCCCTGGGCATGCCCATGAGCCAGGCCCGCCGCGAGGCCTTGCTGGCGCGGGCCTATGAACTGGGGGCAATCATCATCGAAGACGACTACGACAGCGAGTTCCGCTACGAAGGCCGACCCACCGATTCGTTGCAGAGCATGGACGAGCGCGGGATCGTGGCTTACGTCGGCACCTTCTCCAAGACCTTGCTGCCGGAGCTGCGGCTCGGCTATGCGATCCTGCCGCCAGCGATTCTTGAAGCGGTGATCCTGGCCAAACGTCTCACCGACCAGCACACCTCCACGCTGCCCCAGTGGGCACTGGCCAAGTTCATCGCCGAAGGCTGCCTGCTCAAGCACATCCGCCGCTGCCACACTCTGTATGCCGGGCGCCGCGAGCGGATCCTGGCGCGCATGGCCGGGGACTTGTCACCCTGGTTCGAGGCCGTGCCCACCACCGCGGGCTTCCATATGGCGGTGTTGTGCAAGGTACCAATGGACCTGGCGCTGGTGATCGAGCTGGCGAAAAAAGCCGAGGTCGGGCTCTACCGCCTCGATGGCTTTTTCAATGATGTGCCCGTACGGCCGGGCCTGTTCTTCGGCTTCGGCGCTATCGAAACCCTGGATATAGACATCGCCCTCGACCGGTTGCGCGACATCCTGCAGCAGGTGGCCTGAAGATTGGACTGGGCATTTATCCGCCCATTGGCTGTTTGAGCCTTGCGCCACCAGGCCTATCCTGCACGGGTGTCATTGAGCGTGAGCAACCCCCGTCCGACATGATTCAGGAGCCTGAAACAATGTCTCGCCAAGTGATCAATACCGTACAGCTGCAGGCCACCGCCGGTCGCTCGGAAGAACTGGGCCGGCAATTGCAGCAAATCGTCGAGACCCTGCGCGCCCTCCCAGGCTGCGATGCCTACCTGGTCGACCGTTGCCCGGACAATGGCGACCGCTGGAACGTCAGCGCCCGCTGGCAGTCGGAAGCCGCCATGCAGGCCCACTTCAACTGCCCGGAAGTGCAAGGCTTCATCAGCCTGATCGACAACCGCCTGGCTCGAAGCGTGGACTTCAACAGTTTTCCGATTGTCTGAAACGCGCCGCTTTATTCCCGCCCGGCCAGATTGTGGTGAGGGGATTTATCCCCGCTGGGCTGCGAAGCAGACCCAAAAAGCTGGATGCAATTAGCCTGACACACCTGTGTGGCAAATTTTAGGGCTGCTTCGCAGCCCAACGGGGATAAATCCCCTCGCCACAAAGGTGCACGCCAGCTAATTGCACTGGCCAGCCCGCTGTAAATTCGTACTCACCCATTGGTCTACCCACCTTCCGAAAGATTGGACGTTTGCTTGCCCCACCCTAGGGCTTAGGGTGAGCCCATCGCCTCGACGGCGCGAAATCACTCGAAATCACCAAGGTCCATGCCCCATGAAAACCCTCTATCTGATCGCCGCCCTCAGCCTGCTGCCCCTTACCCAGGCCTTCGCCCATGAAGCCGCCCCTGAGAACGTCAAGGTGTTGCAAGAGCGAATGCTGAAAAATGTCCCCGGCAAGAAAGCCATGATGCTCACCGTCGACTACGCACCGGGCCAGTCGTCCATCGCCCACAAGCACGAGGGTACGGCGATGGCCTATGTACTCGAAGGCACCATTACCTCCCAGGTCAAAGGCGAGCCGGCGGTCACTTACAAGGCAGGCGAGTTCTGGTACGAAGCAGCAGGCTCCGAGCACCTGGTGTCGAAAAACGCCAGCACGAGCCAACCGGCGAAACTGCTGGTGTTCATGGTGATGGGAGAGGATGAAGCGGTATTGATACCGCTGAAAAACTGACAATCACAATACAAGCCATCCTGTGGGAGCGAGCTTGCTCGCGATGGCGGTGTATCAGTCAAGTTCAATGTCGCTGACCCACCGCTATCGCGAGCAAGCTCGCTCCCACAAGGGTCCACAGTGAATCCTGAAAGCAAAAAAAGCCCCGCATCTCTCGATGCGGGGCTTTTTCATTCAACGCCGGATCAGTTGGCCGTCACGACCGCCTGACCACTCAACGCCAGGTCCAGCAGTTCGCGGTTGGCGACCGCGTACATGGCGTAGTCGGTGCCGCTGGCGGCACGGATGTCCACCAGCATGGCGCGCCAGCGCTCGACCATTTCGCGATGCTGTTCGAGCCACAGCGCCAGGCGGGTTTCCACGTCCTGGGTCGCGTCGCCGTCCTGCAAGACCGAGATAGTGATCGCCCGTTGCTGCCAGTCGATGTCATCGCGGAACGCTTCACGGGCCAGTGCCTGCCAGTTGTTTTCCACCGGCAGGGCGCTGATCTGTTGCAGGTACCAGGTGATGTCCAGGGCGCTGCCCACGGCGAAGTAAGCCTTGGCCACATCGGCGGCGTTCTGGCCGGTAACGTCGGCCGCCTCGATGATCGGCAGCAAGGTGTACAGGTGCGTGGTGCCGGCAACCATGCGCGCCAGCAACTCCGGTACGCCGGCGGCCACGTAGGCCTGGTAACGGTTCTGCCAGCCTTCGCGGGTCGGACCTTCCAGCAACTCGTCGAGCTTGAGGCCCAACGCGGCCAGGTGCGGACCGAAGTGAGCGACGTCACGGGCAGCGTTCTGCTCGTTGCGACGGCTGCGCAGGAACCAGCGCGTGGCGCGACGCCCCAGGCGCATCAGCTCGTCCATCAACTCCAGTTGCACGTCGGCCGACACCTGGTGGTCCAGGGCTTCGATCTGACGGAACCAGTGTGGAAGGTGAAAGATGTCCCGCACGATCACATAGGCACCGGCCACGTTCGCCGGGCTCATGCCCGTAGACTCTTTCAACCGCTGGACGAAGGTGATGCCCATGTGGTTGACCAGGTCGTTGGCGATCTGGGTGCTGACGATCTCGCGTTTCAGGCGATGACGGCGCATGGCCTCGGAGAACTTGCTCACCAGCGTCGGCGGGAACGCGGTCTCCATGTCACGGGTCAGGTAGTCGTCGTCCGGTACCAGGGAGTTGAGCAGCGCTTCCTTGAGGTCGATCTTGCTGTAGGAGATCAGCACCGAGAGTTCGGCACGGGTCAGGCCGTGGCCCGCCGCGACACGTTCGGCCAGTTGCTCTTCAGTCGGCAGGAACTCGATGGCGCGGTCCAGCTTGCCCCGGGCTTCCAGGTCGTTCATCAGGCGCTTGTATTCGGCGATCCGCACGAAGGCGCGACGTGCCGCCAGGGACAGGGCCTGGGTCTGCTTGTAGTTGTTGCCCAACACCAGGCCACCGACTTCGTCGGTCATGCTCGCCAGCAACTGGTTGCGTTGCTTGTCGGTCATGTCGCCGGCCTGCACCACTTCGTTGAGCAGGATCTTGATGTTCACTTCGTGGTCGGAGCAGTCCACGCCGCCCGCGTTGTCGATGAAGTCGGTGTTGGAGCCGCCGCCGTTGAGGCCGAACTCGACGCGACCCAGTTGGGTCATGCCCAGGTTACCGCCCTCGCCCACGACCTTGCAGCGCAGTTCGTTGCCGTTCACGCGCAGCGCATCGTTGGCCTTGTCGCCGACATCGGCGTGGCTTTCGCTGCTGGCCTTGACGTAGGTGCCGATACCGCCGTTCCACAACAGGTCCACGGGGGCCTTGAGCAAGGCGTTGAGCAGTTCGGTCGGGGTCAGCTTGTCGGCCTTGATGTCGAAGCGTTCTTTCATCTGTGGCGAGATGGCGATGCTTTTCGCGCTACGCGAGAAGATACCTCCGCCTTCGGACATGAGGCTGGCGTCGTAGTCGGTCCAGGCCGAACGCGGCAGGTCGAACAGGCGTTTGCGCTCGGCAAAGCTGCTGGCCGGCTCCGGATTCGGGTCGATGAAGATGTGCAGGTGGTTGAAGGCCGCGACCAATTGCAGCTTGTCGGACATCAACAAGCCATTGCCGAACACGTCGCCGGCCATGTCGCCAACGCCCACCACGGTGATGCTGTCTTCCTGGACATTGATGCCGCGCTCGCGGAAATGGCGCTGCACGCCGACCCACGCGCCCTTGGCGGTGATGCCCATTTTCTTGTGGTCGTAGCCAGCCGAACCGCCGGAGGCGAACGCATCGCCCAGCCAGAAGCCATAGTCGATGGCGATGCCGTTGGCGATGTCGGAGAAGGTCGCAGTGCCCTTGTCCGCCGCTACCACCAGGTACGGGTCATCGTCGTCATGACGCACGACGTTGGCCGGCGGTACCAGCGCGCCGTCCTTCAGGTTGTCGGTGATGTCCAACAGGCCCGAGATGAAGATGCGGTAGCAGGCGATGCCCTCGGCCGCGATCTCGTCCCGGCTGCCGCCCAGCGGCAGGCGACGTGGCAGGAACCCGCCCTTGGCGCCCACGGGCACGATCACCGAGTTCTTCACTTGCTGGGCTTTTACCAGGCCCAGCACTTCGGTGCGGTAGTCTTCTTCACGGTCGGACCAGCGCAGGCCACCGCGGGCAACGTTGCCGAAGCGCAGGTGCACGCCTTCGACCCGTGGCGAGTAGACGAAGATCTCGAACTTGGGCACCGGTTTCGGCAGTTCCGGGATCAGGTGCGGGTTGAACTTGAAGCTGAAGTAGGACTTGTTCTGGCCGTTGGCGTCGGTCTGGTAGAAGTTGGTCCGCAGGGTGGCCTTGATCAGGTCCAGGTAGCGACGCAGGATGCGGTCTTCGTTGAGTACCTGGACGTCGTCCAGGGCCGAGAGGATCGCCTGTTCCAGGCGCAGCTGCTTGTCTTCCAGGTCATCGCCGCTGAGTTTGCGCGCCAGGTAGAAGCGGGTCTTGAACAACCGGGTCAATTCGCGAGCGATGTCGGTGTGGTTGTTCAGGGTGCTGGCGATATAACCCAGGTCGAAGCCCAGGCGGATCTGCTTCAGGTAACGGGCGTAGGCACGCAGCAGCGCCACGTCGCGCCATGGCAGGCCGGCGGTCAGCACCAGGCGGTTGAACGCATCATTCTCGGCATCGCCACGCACGATGTGGACGAAGGCGTCCTGCAAGGTGTCGTTGAGTTGCTGGATATCCAGGTCCAGGCCTTCGGCGGCGGTGAACGCGAAATCATGGATCCAGAACTCGCGGCCGTTGGTGTGGCGCAGGCGGTACGGGAATTCACCCAGCACGCGCAGACCGAGGTTTTCCAGGATCGGCAGCACGTCGGACAGCGCCAGCGGCGTGTCGGCGTGGTACAGCTTGCAGTGCAGCTCGCGCTGGCCAGAGACCTGGCCCAACGGCTGGTAGAAGCTCATGACCAGCGGGTTCTTTTCGTTCAGGCTCAGCAGGTGCTGCATGTCGACCACGGCCGAGTGCGCGGCAAAGCGCTCGCGGTAGCCGGCCGGGAAGCCCTTCGGGAAGTCCGACAGCACGTTGGTGCCCTGGGCTTCGCCGAAGCTCTCGATGACCAGGCTGGCGTAGTCGTCCTTCCAGCTGCGGCAGGCCTGCACGACTTCTTTTTCCAGCAGCAACGGGTCGATGTCGATGCGGTTCTTCGGGTCCACCCGCAGGATCAACTGCACACGGGCCAGTACGGACTCGGAGAAGAAGGTCCAGAACTCGCAGTCCGAGGCCTTCAGGCGATCCATCAGCACTTGCTGGATCTTCTGGCGCACTTCGGTGGAATAGATGTCACGTGGCACGTAGGCCAGGCAGTAGCAGAAACGGCCATACGGGTCTTTGCGCAAGAACACGCGAATCTTGTTGCGTTCCTGGATCTGCACGATGGACATGACGGTGCTGAACAGCTCGTCCACCGGGGTCTGGAACAGGTCGTCACGGGGCAGCACTTCGACCACCTGGGCCAGTTCCTTGCCCAGGTGCGCCTTGGCCTGGAAGCCCGAGCGACGCTCGATTTCCGCGACCTTGCGGCGGATGTACGGGATGACCCGCACGCTCTCGCCATACACCGAGGAGGTGTACAGGCCCATGAAGCGGCATTCCTTGATGACCTGGCCGTTGGCGTCGATTTCACGGATCGACACGTAGTCCGGGTAGGCCGGACGGTGTACGCGGCTCGGGTGCGCGGCCTTGGCGAACGACAGCGGCGTCGGTTCGCGCAGGTAATTGACGGCGTAGTCTTCGATGCGCAGGTCTTCGGCGGTCAGGCCGGCGCGCAGCAATTTGGTCAGCCCCAGGAACGAGTCCGGGTTGTACTCGATGTGGCCACCGTCGGCCTCGTCGCGCACCACGAACTCTTCGTAGCCCAGGAAAGTGAAGTGGTTACCCACCAGCCATTCCAGGAAGCTCTTGATCTCGCTCTTTTCATCAGCGTCGATGGCGTAGGCGCTGCTGTCCAGGCTGTCGAGGATTTCCTGGACCTTGGCTTTCATCGGTTCGAAGTCGGCCACGGCCACGCGCACTTCGCCCAGCACTTGCTCGAGTTCCTTGCTCAGGACGTTGAGTTCGGCGGCGTTGGCGCAGCGGTCGATCTCCAGGTACATCAACGACTCTTGCAGGATGTCGTCGCCCTGGGTGCCTTTTGGCAGGATTTCCAGCAACTCGCCCTTGCTGCCGCGACGCACGCTCAGCACGGTGGTTTGCAGGGTATGGATGCTGTAGCCGCGACGGTTCAGCTCGGTGCGGACCGAGTCCACCAGGAACGGCAGGTCGTGGTGCAACACTTCCACTGCCGTGTGGGTGGACTGCCAGCCGTGGCGTTCGTAATCGGGGTTGTAGACGCGCACCTGCGGTTGCGTGTGATCGAAGCGCTCAAGCAGGCGCCAGGCAGACAGGGTGCAGCCGGCGAGGTCGGACAACCGGCGTTGGGTGAGTTCATCGAGGGAAATGATGCCGAAGAATTGTTCAGCGAACAGCGCCACTTGTGGCAGTGCCTGTTCACTGATGTGCTGCGCCAGTGCCGCTTGCAGTTGGTGCTGGAAGTCGGCTTTGCTGGCTGCGGTGAAGAACGCCATCTGTGGTACTCCGCTTGGGCTTGTTATTGATTGAAGCGTCGCGTGCAACCCCGGAGGGGCTGTCGGCCATCCCGTTCCTGATTCTCGGGCAGAGGAAACAGGACGACAGGTGGGTGAAGCTGGACAGGACCGGCAGGTCACATCCTTTTCCATGTAATTTCATGCCATGGACACCTGCAAAAACCACCCCCGGGTGGACTTTGCAGGAGCACATCCGTTGCGCAGCTTAACGAGTGCGACAATGTGCCTGCTTGCAGCGCTGCGACATATTCGGTCATCGGCAAGCTAAACCGGCCCGAGTTCATCGAACAACCCTAGCAGCCTCAGGGCCAAACGACACCCTGAGGTGGTAATCCAGCAGAAAATCGTTCGGGCTGGCAGAATCCACTTTTTGCACCCGGCGGGTGCATCGAGCCAGGAGCTATCACCATGCAAATGACCACCGCCCTTCTGATCGCCAACCCGTGCGACGACGAAGAAGACAACATGGCCATGCTCTGCTGCCACAGTGCCCAGGGCGAAATGTTCCTGATGACCCGCTACCCCGACGAAGACGAACTGGAAATCGCCCTCGATGGCGAGCCTTCGACGCTGGACGGCGTCAAGGTCACCCTCAGCCCTACCCGCCTGCTGATCGAAATCGCCCCGGCGGACGCCGATGCGCTCAACGGCGACGATGTGCTGGAAATCATCCACGACACCGATGGGGCGGACCTGGCGGAAGTGGAACTGACGTTGCAGAACATCCTCAAGGGGACGGGCACCTATATAAGCCAGCTCTGAACCCTGTCGGGCTTGATCGTTCCCACTCGGAGTGTGAGGAACGATCAAGCCCGACCCTCTTGCAGGGCGAGGGATCCATGCACCGGCTGTTATTCGTCTTTCTGCACCAGATTGCCATCAGCGTCATAGACCAGGTACGCGTCGCTATCATTCGGGTCCCTCACGTAATAACGGGCCTCATTGCCGTTATCTGGCACCTCCAGGCTGGTGTAGGCACCCAGTTCCTTGATCAGTTTGTTGTTTTGACTGATCAGGACCAGGGAACCACCACCGGCCCGAATGGCTGCTGCGTACCGAGTCTGGAACGCGTTGAGCTGGCTGTACTCCAGCGGGACTCGTAAGGTGCCCGCCAGGTCGATGGCGCCATAGCTGCCATCGCGTCCGACCACCGCCATGCCGTTGGAAAACGGTTCCACCTCGTCATACGGTAACGTGATGGGCAGCCGCGTCCCCTGGCGATTGATAAAAGCAAACTTCCTGCTTTTAGCGTCTTGCACCAACAGCGGTTGCTGCCCGACCAACCGGCCTATCACGTTGTCACCCTGCAGGTTGATCCGTTTACCGTCCAGGTCGAAAACGTTCTGACGACTCCGGTCGGCAGAGCTGGCGTAGAGCAAACCCTCGCTGTGCTCGATGCCTGAGAACTGCGCCGGCAGGATTTCCTTGCCGTCCAGGGTATAGGCGCCGTAGAGGCCTTCCATGACATCGGTTCGTTTGCCGAGACGGGCAATGAACACGTTGCCAGTCACGGTGGGGTTGACGAATTTCATCGGCAATACGAAACGATGCTCCTTGGCATCGTAGAGCCCATAAGGTCCGTTGGTTTCCCGCTCCACCAACAGCAGGCCATTGCTCAACCTTTCGGTGATGTATTCGAACGGCAGGTCCACGAGCTTGTTGCTGCCGGCAGGAAAATAGGCGAGCTGGCTGTGCAATTCCTGCCAGCCCGATTCGGGGTCGCTGGATTTCTCCGGGGTCAACAACGTGTAGGTATCCGCCATCAGGCTGTCTTGCACCTGCACCCAACGGGGCTTGATCAACCACTGGCCGGCCTGGTCGATGAAGCCGTAACGCTCGGCGTTCCGGTCCAGAGCGATGTAACGCGCCTGCTCCGCCAGGACGTTGTCGACCTGGGTGAACTCAACGGTGTCGTCTTCCATCGGCTCGAGCACATGAATGACGATACGTTGCGGGGTGGCCTCGTATCGATAGTCGACCTCGGTGTTTGTCAACGGCCCCACTTGAGCGGCCAACGCCTCGGTCAAGCGCTCCAACTGCTGTTGCACCGCCCGGCCGGTCTTGAACTGCTGGAGATCGTCCCTGGTCTGCAGCAGCGCTTTGTAATAATCATGTAACGCCGCGATATCGCCGTCGGAGGGGAACGTCCGGGCGTTGTGACCGTGGCTGTAGAGGGCCCTGCCGGCGTCGTCCAGCCCCTGCACCACAAACGTCGACCCTTTCGGTGTACTCAAGCGCACAGAGGCGCTGGCATCGCCCAGTGCGGTGAGCAGGAAGGACTGGCCGTCGTCCAGGGTGACTTTCGGGTGATCCTTGTCCAGCACCACTTTCTTGAACGCTGGATAGCTGCGGTAGGCGACCGTCAAGCCGAGACTCGCCAGCGGTTTGTTCACCGACAGTGCGAAGGCATCATGGGACGCGATCATGTCGTCGGGCTCAACCTTGGGCGGCGCCTTGACCTCGGCAAAGGTGTTTTCGCTACCATCGCGAAAGCGCAACCGCTGCGGCAGGTACTGCTCGGCCGCCGGCTCATCCGGCGTGGCGGCGCGCTTCCAGAGCGGATCGAGACGGCTGGTATCGAGCCTCACTTCGGAACTATCGGCGTACAGCTTTTGGGCAAAACGCAGGTCCTGGACCGACGCCAGCGCACTTTTCAGTTGCGCTTTGGTGAACGGGACAAACAGCGGCTCGTATTGCAACGGCTGCTCGGCGGCGGACTCGGTCGTCGACAGGGTAAGGCTCAATTGCGCGTCACTGACCAGCGCAAGGGACCTGAGGGTTTCACCGGTGTCCTGAATCAAGTAATTGAGGCGTTTCTCCACTTCAGGCGGCGCGAGGGTGCCGATGTCTTCCATGCCCCCTTCATTCAGTTGCTCGACGGCGAAACCTTCATCAGCCGGCGCGCGGCTGTGGCGAAACAGGTAATAGGACGTACAGCCCACCACCAACAGGGTCACACTCAGTATCGACAGCAATCTCAAACGAGGCTGGGTAAAGTTCATGGTGGCTTCGGCAGTCAAGGGGCTGGGAAAGGCAGGCAGCTAACCACACGACCTTGGGCGCTGCAAATTGCCCGGCTGGCCCGGTTCTGCTGAAGACCTGCCGGATCGTCACCCCCTGTCCGAATGAAACGACCACCGCCGGTCGTCCCCCTGCCAAGTCATCCTTGACGACCCATTGTGTTCTGGTGTTTCCTGAAACCGGTTTCAGAGCCGCTAATAAATTCAATAAGCAGGTTTCAATCCGTGAATTTTTTTTCCACCGCCCAGCGCAACCGCGTGACCATGCTTGACGTCGCCGAACGTGCAGGGGTCTCCAAGGCCAGTGTCTCGCGTTTCATTGGCGAAGACCGCGCCCTGCTCTCCGAGGCCATTGCCCGGCGTATCGAGCAGGCCATCAGCGAGCTGGGCTACCGGCCAAACCAGATGGCCCGCGGCCTCAAGCGCGGGCGCACACGCCTGATCGGCATGCTGGTGGCCGATATCCGCAACCCCTATTCGATCGCTGTGATGCATGGCGTGGAAACCGCCTGTCGTCGCCATGGCTATAGCCTGGTGGTGTGCAACACCGACCGCGACGACGAGCAGGAGCGCCAGCACCTGGCGCTGCTGCGCGCCTACAACATCGAAGGGCTGATCGTGAACACGTTGGGTCACCACCGTGACGAATTGTTCGAACTACGCAGCGAAATGCCCCTGGTGCTGGTGGATCGCAAGGTCGATCGGCTCGACAGCGACCTGGTCGGGCTGGACAACCCAAAGGCCGTCGAAATGGCCCTCGATCACCTCGAACAACAGGGCTACCGCGAGGTGTTGCTGGTGACCGAACCGTTTGACGGCACCAGTTCGCGAATCGAACGGGTCGAGAGTTTCAAGGCTGGCATCACGCGACGCCCTGCCCTGACCGGCGCCGCGGTGGAAACCTGCGACCAATTGAGCGCGCGCATCAAGGCTTTCCTGGCCCAACCAGGCCCCGGCCTCAAGGCGTTGTTCTGTGCCAACGGCATTGCCGCGTTGGCCGCCACGACGGTGTTGCGCGAGCTGGGTTGTCACTTGTTCGACGACGTGGGCCTGATTGCCCTCGACGACCTCGATTGGTACCCCTTGGTAGGCAGCGGCATCACGGCCCTGGCCCAACCGACGGCGGAGATCGGCGCCAGTGCGTTCGAGTGTCTGCTCAAGCGTTTGCGCGGGGACAGTGGGCCGGTGCGGACGCTGGATTTTGCGGCGCGGTTGATTGAGCGTGGGTCGACGCTTGGGAATGGTCGGTGATGGTGAGGGCCCTATCGCGAGCAAGCTCGCTCCCACAGGGATCTTCAGTGCGCCACAGATCCAATGTGGGAGCGAGCTTGCTCGCGATGAGGCCCTGAAGCACACCCCTTTTTTTTGCACAAAACTGAAACCGGTTTCAGAGGTATAACAATGCACACCCCACCCGTTTCCATCAGTCTTTCCAGCTACGGCGCCGACCTGGTACGGCAACAAGGCCAAGGCAGTTTCATCGACCTGCTGGCCGCCGCCGGCGCTTCGCACATCGAATGGCGCGAAGAGTTGCTTACCACCGAGCAACCCATGGAACTGGCCAACGCCGCCCGGGCCCGGGGGCTGCACAGCATCTTCTCGTCGCCACTGGAACTGTGGCTCGCCGGCCAGTCCAGGCCCAACCCAGCCCTGGCCCCGGCCCTGCAACGGGCCGAGGCGTTCGGCTCGACCTGGTTGAAAGTCTCCCTCGGCCACTTCACCGACTCCAATGACCTGGCGGCACTGGCCCAGGTACTCGCCGCAAGCCCGGTGCAGTTACTGGTGGAAAACGACCAGACCTTGCAAGGCGGACGGATCGAACCGATGCAACGCTTCTTCAACGCAGCACAAGCGCACGCACTGCCCGTCGCCATGACCTTCGACATTGGCAACTGGCAATGGCAGGACCAGTCGGCCGCCGTGGCCGCCCGGCAGCTCGGACGGCATGTAGCGTATGTGCATTGCAAGGCCGTGGCCCGACGCGACGACGGCAGACTCGTCGCGATGCCTCCAGCCATGAGCGACCTGCACCTGTGGGAACAACTGCTCAAGCACATGGCCCCTGACGTGATGCGCGCCGCCGAATATCCGCTGCAGGGCGATGACCTGCTGCAATTGACCACCCGCCATGTCGCCGCCCTGTCCCGTCTCGGGCAATCGCGCCGGGAGCCTGTCCATGTCTGAATTCGATGTGTTGTCGTTCGGCGAAACCATGGCGATGCTGGTGGCAGACCAGCGCGGAGACCTGGCCAGCGTCGACCAGTTTCACAAACGCATTGCCGGGGCCGACAGCAACGTGGCCATCGGCCTGTCACGACTGGGCTTCAAGGTAGGGTGGCTGAGCCGGGTCGGCGCCGATTCCCTGGGACGCTTCGTGACGCAGACCCTGGAAAACGAAGGCTTGGATTGTCGCCACGTGGCGATCGATCCGGAGCACCCCACCGGCTTTCAGTTCAAGTCCCATACCGTCGATGGCAGCGATCCGCAAGTCGAGTATTTCCGGCGCAGCTCGGCGGCCAGCCATCTGTCGATCGACTCCATCGCGCCAGCGCTGCTGGACGCCCGTCACTTGCACGCCACCGGCATCGTCCCGGCGTTGTCGAACATGGCCCGCGACATGTCCTTTGAATTGATGAGCCGCATGCGCGAGACCGGCCGCAGCCTGTCGTTCGACCCCAACCTGAGGCCGAGCCTGTGGGGCAGCGAGTCGATGATGATCACTGAAATCAATCGTCTCGCCGCCCTCGCCCACTGGGTCTTGCCGGGGCTCGGCGAAGGCCGACTGCTGACCGGCTTCGACGACCCGGCCGACATCGCCGCGTTTTACCTGGACCAGGGCGCCGAAATCGTCGTGATCAAGCTTGGCGCGGACGGCGCCTATTACCGTACGCCGCAGGACCAAGGCGTCATCCCCGGCGTGCCCGTGGCCCGCGTGGTGGACACCGTGGGCGCCGGTGATGGCTTCGCCGTGGGCCTGATCAGCGCATTGCTCGAAGGCCATGCCATCACCGAGGCCGTGCGGCGCGCCAACTGGATTGGCAGCCGCGCGGTGCAGAGCCGTGGGGATATGGAGGGGCTGCCGACCCGCACCGAGTTATTGGCTGAATTTGAAACCGCCTATCGCGAGCAAGCTCGCTCCCACAGGGGATCGAGTTAACCCCTGTGGGAGCTTGCTCGCGATAGAACCACCACAAAACGCACCTGCTGCAACAAAAACAACAAGCTCAGGAGTCAACGACATGCAAACGCTCAACCTCGCCACCCGCCGCTGGTGGTACATCATGCCCATCGTGTTCATCACCTACAGCCTGGCCTACCTCGACCGGGCCAACTATGGATTCGCCGCCGCCTCGGGTATGGCCGAGGACCTGATGATCACCCCGGGGCTGTCGTCGCTGCTGGGGGCACTGTTTTTCCTCGGCTACTTTTTCTTCCAGGTCCCGGGGGCGATCTACGCACAAAAACACAGTGTGAAAAAGCTGATCTTCGTCAGCCTGATCCTCTGGGGTTCACTGGCCACCTTGACGGGTGTGGTCTCCAGCGCCTACTGGCTGATCGTGATCCGCTTCATGCTTGGAGTGGTCGAGGCGGCAGTGATGCCGGCGATGCTGGTGTACTTGTGTCATTGGTTCACCCGGGCCGAACGTTCGCGCGCCAATACCTTCCTGATCCTCGGCAACCCGGTGACCATGCTGTGGATGTCGGTGGTGTCGGGTTACCTGGTGCAGCAATTCGACTGGCGCTGGATGTTCATCATCGAAGGCCTGCCGGCGGTGCTCTGGGCTTTTATCTGGTGGCGCCTGGCCGATGATCGCCCGGCCCAGGCCAAGTGGCTCAGCGACCAGGAAAAACACGACCTGGAAAGCGTCTTGGCGGCCGAACAGGTCGGCATCAAGGCGGTGAAAAACTACGCCGAAGCCTTCCGTTCCCCCAAGGTGATCATCCTGGCGTTGCAGTTTTTCTGCTGGAGCATTGGCGTCTACGGATTTGTGCTCTGGTTGCCGTCGATCCTCAAGGCCGGCCTTCAGATGAACATGGTCGAGGCCGGGTGGCTGTCGTCCTTGCCGTACCTGGCGGCGGTGATCGGCATGCTGGTGGTGTCCTGGGCGTCGGACAAGGCGCAAAAGCGCAAGCGTTTTGTCTGGCCGCCGCTGCTGATCGCCTCCATCGCGTTCTACGCCTCCTACCTGCTGGGGGCCGAGCATTTCTGGTGGTCCTATGGCTTGCTGGTGGTCGCCGGCGCTTGCATGTATGCGCCGTATGGTCCGTTCTTCGCCATCGTTCCGGAAATCCTCCCGGCCAATGTCGCCGGCGGCGCCATGGCGCTGATCAACAGCATGGGCGCGCTGGGCTCGTTCGGCGGCTCGTACCTGGTGGGCTACCTCAACGGCACCACAGGCTCCCCTGGCATGTCCTTCCTGCTGATGAGCGGCGCGTTACTGCTGTCAGTCGTGCTAACCCTCGCCCTCAAGCCCGGCGCCAGCGACCGGACCGTCCCCCACAACGCGGCGCCACACCCGACGCCTGCCCGTTCCTGAATCGAGACCCTCCCCATGAAAAAACACGTGGTGTTGTACAAAGCGCTGTCACCTCAATTGATGGCTCGCCTGCAAGCCCAGGCCCACGTCACGCTCATCGAACACCTCGATGCCCAAGGCCTGGCGCAACTGCGCGACGCCCTCCCCACGGCCCACGGCCTGCTGGGCGCCAGCCTCAAACTGGATGCGGCGCTGCTGGACCTGGCGCCGAACCTGCAAGCCATCGCCAGCGTCTCGGTGGGGGTCGATAACTACGACATCGACTACCTGACCGAGCGCCGGATCCTGCTCAGCAATACGCCGGACGTGCTGACCGAAACCACCGCGGACACCGGTTTCGCCCTGATCCTGGCAACCGCCCGGCGCGTGGTGGAACTGGCAAACCTGGTCCGCGAAGGTGGTTGGCAACAGAGCATCGGCCCCCGGCATTTCGGCACCGATGTCCATGGCAAGACCCTGGGCATCATCGGTATGGGCCGCATCGGCGAAGCCTTGGCCCAGCGTGGGCACTTCGGTTTCGGCATGCCCGTGCTCTACCACAGTCATTCGCCCAAGCCCGCCGTCGAGCAGCGTTTCGGTGCGCGTTACTGCAGTCTCGAAACATTGTTGCAAGAGGCGGATTTCGTTTGCCTGACCTTGCCTTTGACGGCTGAAACCCAAGGGTTGATCGATGCGCAGGCGTTTGCCCGAATGCGTCCCGAGACCCTCTTCATCAATATTTCCCGAGGCAAGGTGGTGGACGAAGCGGCACTGATCGATGCCCTGCGCAACGGCCAGATCCGTGGCGCGGGGCTGGATGTGTTCGAGCGCGAGCCCTTGAGTGCGGATTCGCCGCTACTGCAGATGGACAACGTGGTGGCGACACCGCACATGGGCTCGGCCACCCACGAGACCCGGGAAGCGATGGCGCGCTGCGCGGTGGACAATCTGTTGGCGGCGTTGGCGGGTGAGCGGCCGGTGAATCTGGTGAATGCGGGGGTGTGGGTAGGCTGACGTATTGCCGCCTTCGAATATGCCATCGCAAGCAGGATCGCGATGGCAACCGTATCCATTCAGACCTGCACAAAAACAACCTTCCCGGACACACCCGCCTGAGAACACTTCTGCAAGCTTGTCGGATGGCCCTTTCGATCCGCTCTTAAAATAATATAAACATTCCAAACGACGAAAATAGTAGCGAGAAACGACAATTTCAACAAAGCAGCTACATTCCTACATCGCCCTCCTACTCAACGGCAAGAACGAACCTACGATAGCCTCGGAAGTCCCGCAATAGCCTTCACCCCACCTCAATGTTATTAATTAATCACTTGCGAACACACGCAAGTTGGGCGCTCGCGTCGCGACGCCCATTAACTACATTGGAGTAAATCAACATGGGCAGAAAACGCTCTGAAATAAATAACACCTTCTTCGGCCTGCCACAGGCATTAGGTTTTTCTAAAGGCCTACTCGAAACGGAAGCCGATTTTTTTGCATCACTGATCAATTAAACTGGTGACCGATTAAATATCGGCGAACAGATGCCGAAAGGATCTCCTTTCGGCATCCATTAACGGAGAGCCATATGCCTGAACGAGAACTAGCACCCACCGAAGCGCTATTCAATATCATGTCCACGCTTCATACACTGGGCCTCAGCGCAGTAACACGGTACACGACACCATCCAAGCTGGTAGCGACGGCAGAGCTGTTTGATGGCAACGATAATCTAGTTGAATCGGGGGCTGGCAAGGGACCAGACTCACTCATAGGCGCACTCGCAGAAAGTATTGAACACTTCAGCACCTTTCAGCCGCTTGCTGATTCTCCCCCACGGTACCGCTCCGACAAGATAGCTACTCAAAAAGCCGTTACAGAAGATGGGATTTTTACCAGCCTGCCTCACACCGAAAAATTAATTGAATGTTATAGGCTTACGTCGCTCAACAACAATGAAGAGTTATTCGCTCCTTGCGCCCTTCTATGCCCGAAAACGACGCGATCCGTCCACGAAGATTCGAATTCTGCATTGCATTTTCTATCTCGCTACTCATCAAACTCAGGAATTGCTTTTGGTTGCACAGAGAACGAAGCACTGTTACATGGTACCCACGAAATAATCGAGAGGCATATTCTGTCTCTTTTCTATATGGCTATCTGTGGTCTCGGCCCGGCAATGGAACTGTACACGCCTTCTACCGCCTTGCTTGAAACAGCGCTGAGGGACCACCCCTCTGCCTTGGCGTCAGCGAGTAAACTGCAAGTGATTATTATCAAGGATGTGCTGTCAGTTTATTTTGCTGTGGCATTTCCCAAAGCCGGCCCTGGATCTCACCATCTTTCACCCATTGGCTCCGGATGCTCGCTTGAAATCCATACTGCCATCCAAAGAGCAATTACTGAACAGTTCCAGTCCGAGAACTTATATGATGCAACTGAAGAATCTATAGATAGAGAAGCCTTTGATTTGCTATCCCAATCAAAGCACCTGAAACTTCTGATTGACTTCGCACCAATCACAAGAGTAGCACTTCCCATCATTGACAATCCTGCACACATCGACCCCGCAACAGTTTCCGCACAATTAGAAGTACTGCAAAAAAACCTTTCAAATGCAGGATTGAAAATATTCCGTCGAACCGTAGCCCGCTTTTCAAGCAACAGCCTTGTCACTCAAGTTTATATCCCAGGACTTGAGCGCTTCAATATCATTAGGAACGGTCGCTTGGTGGCGCCTCAGCACGTGTTGCGCGGTTGAACTATCGAAACACGAACCAACCAGGAGCGAGTACATGCACAGCATTCACACAATGATAAAAAACTCCTATAGAAAACACACAAAACTCCTAGCAGTGACCATCGTCACGATCATCGCACTCAAACTCATCATACTCGCCCCGCCCCTGTTACTTGGAACCATCATCGACACCCTGCAAGGCAACAGAAATCCAGCATCCAGCACGCTGCTCGCCCTGACGACGGGCCTGATCGTCGCGGGATGTATTCATGCCATCATCACTCCGCTGCAAGTCCATGCGCTGTCCAAGCTGGTACAGAGCATTATCATGAATGCGTCCATCGAGTGGATCACCGAACTCATGGGCAAGGAATTTTCGCTATTCAACTCCTGGAGAATCGGCCACTTCATCAAATCGGTCGAGCGCGGAATTACTGCTCACGAACAACTGCTGACGTTCATTGTGACCATTGCGCTCCCCGTACTCTTGGAGTTCATAGTTGTTGGGGTGGCTTTTATTTATATTGGGGGCAGTGAAATTTTTTTGAGCATGACGGCGCTCGGAATCATCTATCTGGCTATTACCCATAAAATCATCAGATGGCGGAGAAAGCACATCGACGCAGTCAATGAACAGGAAGATGAATTAAGTGCCCACCTCTACAACACCCTCAACGCGGGGAAAGTCATAAAACTGGAAAGCACCATACCTACGGCCCTGCGCCCGTTGAACACAGCGTTCGGAAGCTATGCCAACGCTGCGGTGACAACAGCATCATCGGGCGGCCTGCTGAGCACCGCCAAGATATTGTTCGTAAGCCTTTCCACTGGGGGATTGCTCTACTGGGGCGTCGTGGACCAACTGTCGGGGCAGCCCAGTATCAGTGTCGGGCAGTTGGTTGCCATTTTTTCAATCGCAGGGAGTTATCTGCTCAGTATTTCAACATTGACTGAAGGGTATCGTGTTCTTGATCAGTTCCTTGCAGACCAGCGTCAATTTCAGGGTCTGTTATCACTTCCGGATTTCGATCGCAGCGATCAGCTGGCGTGGGTCGATTTCCAGCGGTCCTCAGTCCTGGAACTCGGACCCTGCGAAGTAGCAGGAACGGGACCGCTTCGCCTGTCTATCAAGCGCTCCCTGGCATTTACTCAAGGGCAGTCAGTGGCCGTTACGGGCCCTAGTGGCGCAGGCAAAACCACTTTTCTGGAGGTCCTCGCCGGGCTTGATGCATCAAAGCGAGACCAGCTGAGTATCGACTCGGTACCGGTCTCACTTTTGACCGGTCAAACTCACTTGGACGCCTTGAGATACTGCCCCCAACAACCACGGTTTCTGGAAGGCCCCTTTGAACAATCGGTTCTGTTCGGAGGCAGCGCATCGCCAATTTTGTCTAGAGCCATACGGCAATTGGAGCTGGATGAAATCGTGTCAACAAGGCAGGTCAGCGAAAATGCTTCGAATATCTCCGGAGGTGAAGCCAAACGCCTATCGCTGCTGCGCCTGATCAACAAGCCCGGAAAATTCAATTTGTTCGACGAGCCAAGCGCATCCATCGAACCCAGGCTGACCACGCCCCTCTGGGACCTCTTATTCGACGTTTTTGCCAGGCAGGGGTTGATATGTGTCACCCATGACATTGACCACCTGCATCGATTTGACCGGGTTATTGTGATGCATGATGGGGCCATCGTGGACGATGGTCCGTGGCGGGAGCTGATCGACAGGCCAGCAGTCAAGCTGCTGGTGGATGAGATTCGGATGCAGAACTAGCGAAAGACGGTGGTGGATCTGCTGCCGTCATCGCGAGCGGGCTCGCTCCCACATCGGAGCTGTGACAACACTCAGATCCTGGGCCTCCCACAGGTTTTGCGACAGGCCCAGGATTTAAGGAATGCCACAAGGGCTATGTCGGCTGATGGGTTTCGATGTTGTCCAGTGCACGGTTCGCCAGCAGGCTGCCCAGTTCGATCAGTTGCTGAATGCCCAGGAGGAAATGCCGGCGTGAACCGTCCAGGTCGAAAGCCAGGTCATTGACCATGGCATTGGCCGAAGCCAGGGTTTCGCTGAGGTTGGCAAGCAGGCTTTCGGTGTCGATGTCTTTGTTGACGGTGAAGAGTTGGCCGGGGGCTGGATCGGATTCGGTTTTGTTCGGCTTGGGGTTCAGGTAATGGTCGAGGACGCGGTCGGTGGCTTCGTCGTGTTTTTGGGACTTGGTTTTTGGGCGCGGTGAGGTTGGTTCGGTGTTCGGCGGGTTTGGAGTTGCTTTGAACATTGATAAAGCTCCAGGTGAGAAATTGGAGCCATCCCTCTCGCTACCAAACGAATGGGTGATGGCCATACGGAGGTTGGTAGACCGGTCACCTGACAACCCGGCGCATCCGAAGACGCCCTACGCATGGCCACCATAAAACAGAGGGCGAAGAGCCCCTTGCATTCAATGGACTGCGCGTCAGGAGAGCCGGGCTACCAAACCCGATCGCTGATTCATCAGCGACCCGGAAACGATAGAATCTGCCTCCCAAGCGCACAAGCCGGCGGATTCTGGCGCAGTCGTAGGCAATGGCGCAAGACAACGTAGCCCGATACAGAACACTCCTACATCCGGATAAACACCCCTTCACTTTGTGAGTGCTTCGCACTGGAGCGCCAGCCCGGTCAAGCGGGAGCAAGCTCCCTCGCCACGGGGTAAGTGCGCCTGTCCGGGAGGATTCATGGCAAGCAAACCCACTCCCACAATCTTTCCAAGCCGATCACAATTCACACGGCCAATCAAAATCCCGTTAGTCGCCACCCCCCGCCATGCATTAAAGTAACGCCCCCAGCCCCGGCGTTATCCGAACGCCTGGGGCCACCCTTTCCAGGAACAGTCACCGATGGAACATCGTGAAGCGCTGCTGGCGCTGCGAACCTTTCTTTCAACGCAGATTCTCGGCCAGGAAAAACTCATCGAGCGCCTGCTCATCGCCCTGCTCGCCGACGGCCACATGCTGGTGGAAGGCGCGCCCGGGCTGGCCAAGACCAAGGCCATCAAAGAGTTGGCCGAGGGCATCGAAGCGCAGTTCCATCGCATCCAGTTCACCCCCGACCTGCTGCCCGCCGACATCACCGGCACGGAGATCTATCGCCCGGAAACCGGCAGTTTCGTGTTCCAGCAAGGGCCGATCTTCCACAACCTGGTGCTGGCGGACGAAATCAACCGTGCCCCGGCCAAGGTCCAGTCGGCCCTGCTCGAAGCCATGGCCGAGCGCCAGGTCAGTGTCGGGCGCAGCACCTATGAACTGTCACCGCTGTTCCTGGTGATGGCCACGCAGAACCCGATCGAGCAGGAAGGCACCTACCCGCTGCCCGAGGCCCAGCTCGACCGATTCCTGATGCACGTCAAGATCGGCTTCCCGGATGCAACGGTGGAACGCCGTATCCTGCAGCAGGCCCGGGGCGAAGCGCTGAACGGCGAGACCAAGCCCGAACGCCGCGTGAGCCAGCAGGCGATTTTCTCCGCGCGCAAGGAAATCCTCGGGTTGTACATGGCCGACGCCGTGGAGGAGTACTTGGTGCAACTGATCATGGCCACCCGCAACCCGGCCAAGTTCGACCCGGAGATGGCCGAGTGGATCGCCTACGGCGCCAGCCCACGGGGTTCCATCGCCCTGGATCGCTGTGCCCGCGCCCACGCCTGGCTGGCCGGCCGTGATTTCGTCAGCCCGGAGGACATCCAGGCCGTGCTGTTCGACGTGCTGCGCCATCGCATCATCCTGTCGTTCGAAGCCGAGGCCGCCGGCATCGACCAGGATCGGGTCGTGCAGCGGATTCTCGACGTCGTCGCTGTCGCTTGAGCATGAACCATGAATAATCCCTTGGCGCCCGCACCGGGCATCCGTGTCAGCCTTTCGGAGCTGATCGAGATGCGCCATCGCGTGCGCGAGGTGCAGTTGTTCTCGACACCGGGCCAGCGCAGCCCGCTGATCGGCCTGCACCACTCCAAGCTGCGCGGGCGCGGGGTGGATTTCGACCAGGTGCGGGTCTACCAGGCCGGCGACGACGTACGCACCATTGACTGGCGCGTCACCGCCCGGACCCAGGAGCCCCACACCAAGCTGTTCCACGAAGAACGGGAGCGACCGATTTTCATCATGATCGAACAAAGCCACCGACTGTTCTTCGGTTCGGGGCTGATGTTCAAGTCGGTGCTCGCCGCCCAGGCCGCGAGCCTGATCGGCTGGGCCGCGCTGGGGCACAACGACCGGGTCGGCGGCCTGGTGTTCGGCAATAACACCCACTACGAGGTCAAGCCGCGGCGCAGCAAGCAGAGCCTTCTGCAATTGCTCAATCGGTTGGTGCGGGTCAACCAGTCACTGCACACCGAAGGCGAGCCGGACCGCGACTCGTTCGGTGTCGCCCTGCGTCGGGCCCGAGAGGTGCTGCGACCCGGCAGCCTGGCGATCGTGATTTGCGACGAGCGTGCATTGTCCGACAGCGCCGAGCAGCAATTGAGCCTGCTGTCGCGCCATTGCGACCTGTTGCTGCTGCCGCTGTCCGACCCGCTGGATCACGCCTTGCCCGCCGCCGGCTTGCTGCGCTTCGCCCAGCGCGATGCCAAACTGGAACTCGACACTCTGAATTTCGAACTGCGCCAGGCCTATCGCGCCCAGGCCGACGCCCGCCAGGAACGCTGGGAACTGCTGGCGCAGAAACTGCGGATCCTGATGATGCCCCTGAGCACCCAGGGCGACATGGTCGAGCAACTGCGCGAATACCTGAACCCCAAGCGGGCCGGAAAAAGCCGATGAGCAGCCTCGATCAACTGCAGCCGTTGATGGCCCCGCCCCCCATCGGTTTCTGGCCGCCCGCGCCGGGCTGGTGGTTGCTGCTGGTGGTGCTGCCGCTGCTCGGTCTGGGGTTGTGGCAATTGCGGCGGTTCATGCCCGCCAAGCGCGCCACGGACCGCAGCGAGCAACCCCTGGACCCGTTGCGCCTGGCCGCCCTGGCCGAACTCGCCCGCCTGCCCAAGCCCTACGACGGCGCACCGGCCGGTGCCTGGTTGCAACAGCTCAACGGCCTGCTCAAACGCCTGTGTCGCAACCACTACCCCTACAGCCAGAGCCACACCCTCAATGGGCGCAAATGGCTGGCCTTCCTCGATAACCGTTGCCCGGCCGCCGGCCTGACGCGCTGGATGGTACTGGTGGAGGGCGCGTACAAGCCCGAATGCAAACTCGATGACAAAGCCATCGCCGGCCTGACCCAGGCGGTCGAAATCTGGATTCGCAAACATGTTTGAATTCGCCTGGCCGTGGGTGTTCGTCCTGTTACCGCTGCCCTGGCTGATGCGCCTGGTGCTGCCGGCGGCCGACAGCGGCGAGCCGGCGCTCAAGGTCAGTTTCCTCGCCGACCTGGAGGGTTTGGTGGGCCGTCGGGCCCGGGCCAACCTGCCGACCTGGCGGCAACAGGCGCCCTTCCTCCTGCTCTGGTTGCTGTTGCTGATCGCCGCTGCGCGACCGCAGTGGCTGGGAGAACCGTTGCCCATTGCCGCCAGCGGTCGCGACCTGCTGGTGGCGGTGGATGTCTCGGGCTCCATGGATTTTCCCGACATGCAATGGAAGGACGAAGACGTCAGCCGCCTCGCGCTGGTCCAGCATATGCTCGGGGATTTTCTCGAAGCTCGCGAAGGTGACCGGGTCGGCCTGATCCTCTTCGGCAGCCAGGCCTACCTGCAGGCGCCACTGACCTTCGACCGGCGCACCGTGCGTCGTTGGCTCGACGAGGCGCGCATCGGCATCGCCGGCAAGAACACGGCCATCGGCGACGCCATCGGCCTGGCCCTCAAGCGCCTGCGCCAGCGTCCGGCCCACAGTCGCGTGCTGATCCTGGTCACCGACGGTGCCAATAACGGCGGCGAAATCGATCCACTGACCGCTGCGCGGCTGGCCGCCGACGAAGGCGTGAAAATCTACCCGATCGGCATCGGTGCCGATCCGGAACAAAGCGGCACGGCGGGCTTTCTCGGCGTCAACCCGAGCCTGGACCTCGACGAACCAACGCTCAAGGACATTGCCCAGGTCACGGGCGGTCGCTATTTCCGCGCCCAGGATGGTAAGCAATTGCTGGCGATCAAGACCACCCTCGACCAGCTCGAACCGGTGACCCAGCAACCGACCCAGGCGCGCCCTGCCCTGGCGCTGTACCACTGGCCCCTGGCCGTTGCGCTGCTGTTGAGCATGTTGCTGGTGGCCCGGGCACGCTGGCCGGACAATCCGCTGCAACGCCTGCTCAACCAGGCGCTGTTCCAGCCGGCCCAACATACCGAGTGGCGCCAGCGGCTCAAGCGCCTGCGCTTGCGGAGGCGTCGATGATCGCCCTCTGGCCGCACTGGCTACGTCCCTGGTTCGTGTTGCTGCTGCCGTTGCTGGGCTGGTTGCTCTGGCAACTGTGGCACCGGCAGAAGCGAGTGGGCCGCTGGCAGATGATCCTGCCGCCGGCCTTCCACGCTGTACTGCTCAGTGGCGGCAGTGGCCGGGAAAGCCGACTGCCGTGGATTGCCCTGGGCCTGGGCTGGCTGTTGATCATGTTGGCGTTGCTGGGGCCGAGCTGGGCGCGGGTCGAACAGACCAGCCAGAAACCCGCCGACCCGCTGGTGGTGATCCTGGAACTGACCCCGGAGATGCTCGCCACCGATGTCCCGCCCACGCGCCTGGAACAGGCCCGGCGCAAAGTGCTGGATCTGCTGCACAATCGCAGCGATGCCCAGACCGCAATCATCGTCTATGCCGGCAGCGCCCACACGCTGGTGCCACTGTCCGACGACCTGGCCACCAGCACCAACCTGCTCGAAGCCCTCGCGCCGTCGATCATGCCCCAAGGCGGCCATCGCGCCGACCTGGCGGTTCATAAGGCCAAGGCCCTGCTGGACCAGGGTGAGCTCGGCCACGGCCGGATCCTGCTGATCGGCTCGTCGCTGAACGAACTGGAGCGCGAAGGCATCCGGCAGGTCCTGGAGGGGTCCGCCACGCAATGGCTGATGCTGGGCATCGGTACTCGCGAAGGTGCACCGGTGGCCCAGGAAGACGGCAGTTACCTCAAGGATGCCCAGGGCTCGATCCTGGTGCCACGCCTGGACAGCCCGGGCCTCAAGGCCTTCGCCAACGAGCTGGACGGCCGCTATCGCGCGGCGCGGTTGGACGACAGCGACCTGCGCGGCCTGGGCCTGCTGGACGGCCCTCGTCATCTGCTCAGCGATGGCCAGACGTTGCGCCTGGACACCTGGGCCGACCAGGGTTATTGGCTGCTCCTGCCCTTGTTGCTGCTGGCCGCCTGCGCCGGGCGTCGAGGCTGGCTGTTCTGCCTGCCGCTGCTGTTCGTGTTGCCGCAAACCGGTCATGCCTTCGAATTCCAGGACCTGTGGTTGCGCGCCGACCAACAGGGCCAGCACTTGCTCAAGCAAAAGCGTCCCGCCGAAGCCGCCGCCCACTTCGAGGACCGCCAATGGCAAGGCGTCGCCTTGTACGAAGCCGGCCAATACAGCGAAGCGGCCCGACGCTTCGCCGAAGGCAACGACGCCCGTGCGCACTACAATCGTGGCAATGCCCTGGCCAGGAGCGGCGAACTGGAAGCGGCACTGGATGCCTATGAACAAGCCCTTGAGTTGCAACCCGACCTGCGCCCGGCCCAGACCAACAAGGCCCTGGTACAGAGCCTGTTGAACGAACAGGCCTCACCGGCACCGGAACCCAAGCCCGCCGAAAGCGAGGAACCGGGCCAGGCCGAACAAGCGCCCAATAGCACTTCGACGAGTCAATCATCCGAACCGGGGCAGCCCTCCGCCGAGCCAACCGCGACGCCGGACGAATCCCAGCCCACACGCACCGCACAACCGCCCACCGCCCAGGATGTGCCGGGCAGCGAACTGCCCGACGAGCAGACCACTACGCCGCCGCTGCGCCCCGCCGCAGGCCAGCGCAATGAAGAAGAACAACGCCAGGCCATGGAGCAGTGGCTGCGCCAGATCCCGGACAATCCGGGCGAGCTGCTCAGGCGTAAATTCTGGTATGAACAGCAAAGCCATCAGGCCCAGGGAAAAACCCAATGACCCGCCTCACCGTCTACCTCCTCGTCTTGCTGCTCTGGGCCTCTGCCACCCAGGCTGCACAGCTGACGGCCAGTGTGGATCGCAGCCGCCTGAACTCCGGGGAAACGGTGGAGCTGACCCTGGAATCCAACGACGCCACGTTGTTCGGCAAACCCGACCTGGGCCCGCTCCAGGCCTTGTTCGATGTGCGCGGCACCCGCCAGGTCAACCAGTTGACGACCCTCGACGGCGAGAACCGCGCCACCACCCGCTGGATCGTCACCTTGCTGCCGCGTCGAAGCGGCACCGTGATCATTCCGCCCCTGCAACTGGGCGAAGTGAGCAGCCAGCCCATCACCTTGCAAGTGATCGAGAGCGAAACCCGCAGCGCCTCGGGGACCCTGGCCCCCGTGTTCATCGAGGCCAGCCTCGACCAGCGCGACGTGTACGTGCAGGCCCAGGCGATCCTGACCCTGCGCATCTACCATTCGGTGTCGCTGTACGACGACAGCAGCCTGACACCGCTGCACATCCCCGATGCCCGCACCGAACAACTGGGCGAATCGCGCACCTATGAAAAGGTCATCAACGATGTGCGCCACGGGGTGATTGAACTGCGTTATGGCATCTACCCGCAGCGCAGCGGCGAGCTGACGATTCCTGCCCAGACCTTCAGCGCCACCCTGGTCGAACCGGTGGCCAAGGACGCCGCTCCTTCAGGTCCCAAGCCCGGCCAATTGATGCGGGTAAGCTCTGAACAACTGCTGTTGAACGTCAAGCCCAAGCCCGCCAGCTACCCGGCCGACGTGCCCTGGTTGCCGGCACGCAGCCTGTCCTTGAGCGAAAGCTGGAGCCCGGAACCGACCCACAGCCAGGTGGGTGATTCCCTGACCCGCAGCCTGACCCTGGAAGCCGAAGGCCTGGCCAGCGCCCAACTGCCACCGTTGCCAGCCACCGAGATCAATGGCTTGCGTCGCTACCCGGACCAACCGGTACTCAGCAGCCGCAGCAGTGAACGCGGGCTGGTGGGCAGCCGCGAAGACCGCGAGGCACTGGTACCCAACCGCAGCGGCACCATCGAGCTACCGCCGGTGGAAGTGGTCTGGTGGAACACCCTGGAAGATCACCTGGACCACACCAGCCTTCCGGCGCGGACCCTGCAGGTGGCGAACAATCCAAGCCTGATGGTGGATACGCCGGCCGGTACGACGCAGATCGTGACGACGGTCGACAGCGAAACCCTGTGGTACTGGCAACTGAGCACTTTCCTCCTTGCCTGCACGACGCTGCTCGGCTTTGGCTTGTGGTGGCGCGCCCGTTGGCAGCCGGCAATCCTGCGCTCCACCCAGGCCGGGCCCAGCCCGCGCACCTTGCTGGACGACCTCAAGCGCACCTGCCTGGCCAACGACCCCCACGCCACCCGCCAGGCCCTGGATGCCTGGGCCCGCCAGCAGCCGGAGACCCTGGCCGACATGGCGGCGCGTTTCGTGCCCCTTTCCGATGCCCTGGACGGCCTCAACGGCGCACTCTACAGCGAGACCGGCCAGTATTGGCAGGGCGAAGACCTGTGGCGCGCCATCCGCACCATCCCGCCCACCGAAGGGGCGATGGATTCGGCCGCTGATTCGGGATTGCCGCCGTTGTACCCCAAGTAACTCACGTATTGATGCAGAGAAGTAAAGCCAGCCACAGTACCTGTGGCGAGGGGATTTATCCCCGCTGGGCCGCGAAGCGGCCCCTACACTGTCAACTCCACCAAACAGAAAATGGAGATGTAGGATTCCAAGGCTGCCTCGCAGCCTATCGGGGATAAATCCCCTCGTCACAGAGTTGACTCTAGACTTGACCGGTACATCCAACGAAGTTGAACAAGTCCTCCCCCCCGTTTCCCAGTAAACTCTCCTTCTTTTAGCCGCCCTTCTCTTCGCCGCGGCCATCATCTGTTTTCTGGAGTTTGCCTTGCGTCTGTTTCACACCTCCGACTGGCACCTGGGGCAAAACCTGCACGGCCAGGAGCGCGACTTCGAACACGCGTGTTTCCTTGAGTGGCTGCTGCGCCAACTGGCCCACGAAAAACCCGACGTACTGTTGATCGCCGGCGACATCTTCGACACCGTCAACCCGCCGGTCAAAGCCCAGGAGCGGCTGTACGATTTCATCGTCAGCGCCCATGAACAAAACGCCAACCTGACCATCGTGATGATCGCCGGCAACCATGACTCCGGCTCGCGTATCGAATTGCCAGCGCCGCTGATGCGACGCTTGCGCACCCATGCCCTGGGCCGGGTGTTGTGGCTGGACGACGGCCAACTGGACGTCGAGCGCCTGTTGTTGCCGCTGCCCGACGCCAAAGGCAAGGTCAAGGCGTGGTGCCTGGCGCTGCCGTTCCTGCGCCCCGCCGAGGTCACCGGCGCGCAGTTGGGCGATGACTACCTGCGGGGTATCGGGCAGGTGCATGAGTGGCTGATCGCCGCGGCCAACAGCAAGCGCAAGAAAGGCCAGGCGCTGATCGCCATCAGCCATGCCCACATGGCCGGCGGTTCGGTGTCCGAAGATTCCGAGCGCAGCCTGATCATCGGCAACGCCGAAGCCCTGCCCGCCAGCCTGTTCGGCCCCAGCATCAGCTACGTCGCCCTCGGCCATTTGCACAAGCCGCAGAAGGTCAACGGTGAAGAGCGCATCCGCTACAGCGGCTCGCCGATCCCACTGTCATTCTCGGAGATTGGCTACCAGCATCAGGTTCTCGACATCACCCTGGACGGCGAGACCCTGGTCAAGGTCGAGCCACGTCTGATTCCCCGGGCCGTCAACCTGCAACGCCTGGGCCCGGCGCCCCTGGCCGACATCCTTGGGCAACTCAAGGACCTGCCTGACATCGACCTGCTGGCCGACGTCCAGCGCCAACCCTGGCTGGAAGTGCGGGTGCGCCTCGACGAACCGCAGCCGGACCTGCGTCACCAGGTTGAAACCGCCCTGCAAGGCAAGGCCGTGCGCCTGGTGCGGATCGCCGCCGAGTACGCCGGCAACGGTGGCGCCGGCAGTGCCGATGACGGCAGCGCACTGGTGGAACTGGACCAACTCAGCCCGCAGGACCTGTTCAGCCGCGCCTGGCTGGACACCTACGGCAACGAAGTGGACGAACAGACCCTCAAGGACTTTGCCGTGCTGTTGCAAGACGTACAGATGGAGGGCGAGCAACCATGAAGATTCTCGCGATCCGCCTGAAGAACCTGGCGTCCCTGGCCGGGCCTTTTGAAATCGACTTTACCGCCGAGCCCCTGGCCAGCGCCGGCCTGTTCGCCATTACCGGCCCCACCGGCGCGGGCAAAAGCACGCTGCTCGACGCCTTGTGCCTGGCGCTGTTCGGCGCCGTGCCACGCCTCAACAACACCGGGCGTGACGCCAAGGTGCCGGACGTCGATGGCGAGATTGCCACGGGCGACCCGCGCACGCTGTTGCGCCGAGGCACCGGCGATGGCTTTGCCGAAGTGGATTTTCGCGGCATCGACGGGCGCCGCTACCGGGCCCGCTGGGAAGCCAATCGCGCCCGGGAAAAGGCCGGCGGCAAGTTGCAAGCCAGCCGCCAGAGCCTGCGGGACCTGGACAACGACCAGTTGCTGGCGAGCCAGAAAGGCGAATACAAGACTCAGCTCGAAGCCGCCCTGGGCCTGAATTTCGAGCAGTTCACCCGCGCCGTGTTGCTGGCCCAGAGCGAGTTCAGCGCGTTCCTCAAGGCCGATGACAACGACCGCAGCGAACTGCTGGAAAAACTCACCGACACGGCCCTGTATACCCGCCTCGGCCGCCGCGCCTTCGACAAGGCCAAGCAAGCCAAGGACAGCCACCGGCAGTTGCAGGACCAGGCCACCGGTGTCACGCCGCTGCCCCCCGAAACCCGGGCCGAGCTCGACCAGCGCTTCAACGAGGCCCAGCAACGACTCAAGGCCCAACAGGCGCAACTCAAGCAATTGGAGCAGCAACACACCTGGCTGCGTGACCTGGGCCTATTGCAGGACGAACACGCCAGTGCCGCCGAACAGCTGCAACAGGCCCAGGCCGAGTGGAACGCCCTGGCCGACGAACGCCTGAAACTGGTTCGCCTGGAACAGCTGGCACCCCAGCGCCATCAGTTCATCCGCCAGGCGGAACTGAGCCGACAGCTCGACCCCTTGGCCGTTCAGATCCAGCAGCTCACCCAGCAGCAGATCGACCTGCATCAACAGCAAACCGAACGGGAAGAAGGCCTGGGCGTCACGCAACTGGCGTTGGCCGAGGCCCGACAACAAAGCAACGACAGCGCGCCGCTGCTGCGCCAGGCCTTTGAAGAACACAGCACCCTCGCCCGCCTCATCAGTGACGCGAGCCAGGCCGCCGAGCGCCAGGAACAGGCCCAGCAGGCTTGCAGCGAGGGCCAGCGCGTCATCGACAGCCTGCTCGATCAGCAAAAGCAGGTGGCCGAGCGCTTGCAGCGAATCGCCATCGAGCTTGAACACAGCACACACCTGGCACCGCTGAGCGACGCCTGGAACGCCTATCGCGACCGCCTCCAACAACTGATGCTGATCGGCAATCGCCTGAACCAGGGCCAGGCCGAACTCGCCACGCTGGAACAAAGCGCCGCCCGCGCCGCCGAGGAATTGGCCGGCCGCCGGCAAGACCTCGAGGTGTTGTACAAGGAAGCCGACGCCGAGCCGGAGGCGGTGGCCGAACAGGTCCAGTTGCTCGGTAACCTGTTGCAAGACAACCGCAAGCAACTGCGTGCGTTCGAGGATCTGACGCGGCTGTGGGCCAGCCAGCAAGAGTTGGACAAACGTAGCGCCGAGCTTGAACAACGCCAGCAACGAGCGTTGCAGGAACGTGACCGACTGATGCGCGAAGGCGGGGAAGCCAAGGCCGAACTGACCATTGCCGAACAGACCCTGACCGTTACCCGCGAGCTGCTGGAGCGCCAGCGCCTGGCCCGCAGCGAAAGCGTCGAGCAACTGCGCGCACAGTTGCAGGATGAACAGCCCTGCCCCGTGTGTGGCAGTGTCGAGCATCCTTATCATCAGCCCGAAGCCCTGCTGGAAAACCTCGGGCGCTTCGATGAAACCGAAGAGGCCAACGCCCGCAAGGCCGTCGACCTGCTCAATGAAAAAGTCATCGACCTGCGGGCGCAATACAGCGGGGTCATCGCCCAGCTCAAGGAACTCAAACAGCAGCAGGAACAGCTCGCTAGCCAGCAACAGAGCCTGGCACCCAGCCTTGAAGCCCACCCGTTGTCGGCGCAACTGCTGGCTCAGGATGCGAGCAAGCGCGACGCCTGGCTGACCCAGCAGAACAGCCAATTGCACCTGCGCATCAGCCAGGACGAACAACGGCAAACCGCCCTCTTGACCCTGCAACAGGACGCCGCGCGCATGGGCCAGCGGCTGCGCGAGGCCGAAGCCGCCAGCCAACAGGCTTCACAACACCTGGGCAACCAGCAGCAAGCGCTGGCCCGCGACCGTCAGCGCCTGGACGAGGAGCTGAGCCACTTCAGCACCCTGCTGCCGGCGGACACCTTGCAGGCCTTGCGCAGCGAGCCCGCCGCGACGTTCTTGCAGCTCGACCAACAGATTGCCCAGCGCCTGGCGCAACTGGACCAGCAGCGTGACGAACTGAGCGAACAGCTCCAGCGCCAGCAGGCCCTGGAGAAAGAGCAGGACCGCCAGCAGACCCGAGTCCAACAGCTGGAAGCGGCCCGCCTGCACTTCATCGGCCTGAGCGGACAACAGCAAGCCAGCCAGGAGAAACTCGCGCAACTGCTCGGCGAACACATCAGTGCCGAACAATGGCAGCAACAACTCGATCAGCGCCTGGAACAGGCCCGGGAAGCCGAGGCGACGGCCAATCAGCAGTTGCAGCAATTACGCACCCGCCTGGTGCAACTGGCCGCCGAACTCAAGGCCCGCCAGGAACAGGCGCAATCCCTGGACCACGAACTGCAAGCGCTGGCCACGGGGATCGCGCAGTGGCGCACCGGCCATCCTGAACTGGACGATACCGCCCTTGAAGCCCTGCTCAGCCTGGACGAGCAACACATCGGCCCGTTGCGCCAGCGTTTGCTCAACAGCGAAAAAGCCATCGAACAGGCCCGCGTACTGCTCACCGAGCGCGAGCAGCGCCTGCACAACCACCAGGCGCAGCACAACGGCAACCTGGCGCCTGAGCAACTCGCCGAAGCCCTCACCGAGCTGCAGACTCAATTCGCCGCCAGCGAACAGCATTGCGCCGAACTGCGCGCCGAACAGGCCGAGGACCAGCGCCGGCAGAACGCCAACCAGGCCCTGGCCCAGCAAATCGAACAGGCCTATGCCGAGTATCAGCGCTGGGCACGTCTCGACGCCCTCATCGGCTCGGCCACCGGCGACCGCTTCCGCAAGCTGGCCCAGGCCTACAACCTCGACTTGCTGGTGCATCACGCCAATGCCCAACTGCGGCAACTGGTTCGCCGCTACCGACTCAAGCGCGGCGGCAGCATGCTCGGGCTGCTGGTGATGGACACGGAAATGGGCGACGAACTGCGCTCGGTGCATTCGCTGTCCGGCGGCGAAACCTTCCTGGTCTCCCTCGCCCTGGCCTTGGGCCTGGCCTCGATGGCCTCCAGCACATTGAAGATCGAATCGCTGTTCATCGACGAAGGCTTCGGCAGCCTCGACCCCGAGTCGCTACAACTGGCGATGGACGCCCTCGACGGCTTGCAAGCCCAGGGTCGCAAGGTCGCGGTGATCTCTCACGTGCAGGAAATGCACGAGCGGATCCCGGTGCAGATCCAGGTCCGTCGCCAGGGCAACGGGTTAAGTACGGTGGAAGTGAAATGAGCCGCGCCACGCTCTATTCCTTCCGCCGCTGCCCCTATGCGATGCGGGCGCGCATGGCCTTGCGCTACAGCGCTGTTGAATTGGAGATTGTCGAAGTCAGCCTGAAGGCCAAGCCCGCCGAGATGCTTGCGCTGTCCAGCAAAGGCACAGTGCCGGTGTTGCAGGTTGAGGGCCAGGTGATCGATGAAAGCCTGGAGATCATGGCCTGGGCGTTGGCCCGGCACGACCCGCAAGACTGGCGGCTGAAGGATGATCCTGAAGGCCAGGCGTTGACGGCCGCGCTGATCGAAGAAAACGACCACCGGTTCAAGCTTCATCTGAACCGCTACAAGTACCCCGAACGCTACCCTGAACAGCCAATGGAGCATTATCGGGCCCAGGGCGAGGTGTTCCTGGGCCGGCTGGAAACGCTACTTGAGATGCGATCATTCCTGGCGGCGGACCACCTGAGCCTCGCCGATGTGGCACTGATGCCATTCGTGCGGCAGTTCGCCCACGTCGACCGCGAGTGGTTTGCCCAGGCGCCCTATCGCCGGCTACAGGATTGGTTGCAGAGGTTCCTGGAGTCCGAGTTGTTTGTGGCGATCATGGCCAAGTAACGCCCTGCACAAAACCCTTGTGGCGAGGGGATTTATCCCCGCTGGGCTGCGCAGCAGCCCCAAAGCTACCCACTCGCTGCGTCAGGTTGATCCGGTTGTCCTTTGAGGGGGCTGCTGCGCAGCCCAACGGGGATAAATCCCCTCACCACAAAAGCAACCAGCCCCTGCCCCTGCCCCTGCCCCTATCAATCTTGCAGAAAACTCAGCAATCGCTCACGCGCCACTTCCAACTCGCCGGAATCCGGCTGGGCCGCGGAGACAATCGGGGTGGAATAGAGAAACAACAGCATCACTGCCAGACGCATCGCCATGGTGTCGATCCTTTTCTGCGAAGGAGTCAATTTATCAGCGTCAAATTTAAACACATGGCCAAGTGATATTACAGCAGGATTTCAGCGAACCCTGAAAACAACGAAGCCTGCGATCTTTTCTCTTGTTGAAAGACGAAAAGATCGCAGGCTTCAGTCGCAGGGTATGACTCACCCACATGGGTTACAAATCAGTTCACGCACATAGGTAACAGTTTTTAACTGGCATGGTCGATTTCGCGAGGATCTGACCATGTCCTGGAGAGAGCTGAAACCTATGGACCTCAAAGTGATGTTCATCGCTGAGTATCTATCCGAAAAGCACAGCTTTAGCAGGCTGTGCCAGGACTATCAGATCAGCCGAAAGACCGGCTACAAATGGGTCGAGCGCTATGAACTGGAGGGACCCAGTGGGCTTGACGAACGTAGCCGCCGACGGCACAACCAAACCTATGTAGTGCCGCTGGTTGTGAGGCAGGCCATTATTGAGCTTCGCTCTACTGGCGAAACGGTTCCGGGTCCTAAAAAGATCCAGAACGATTTGATGAAACGTTTCCCGGGGCAAGATCCGCCGTCGAAAACGACGATTTACAACATCCTCAAGGCCGTTGATTTGATCACGCCTCGGCCGTCGCGCCAGCGTGTCGCTGTCTATCCCAAGCCTTTGCGTAAGGCAGAAACGCCTAATCAGCTTTTCAGCGCAGATTACAAGGGCCAATTTCTGACTGGGGCGGGCGTTTGGTGTTATCCGCTGACGATCATGGATCATGCCAGTCGCTTCCTGCTTGCCTGCGAGAGCATGGCCAATACCAATCTCAAGGAGACCCAGCAAACTTTCGAGCGCGTTTTTCGTGAGTATGGGATGCCTGAGCGCATCCGCACCGATAACGGCGTGCCGTTTGCCAGTACGGGGCGTGCTGGGCTGTCGCAATTGTCGATCTGGTGGCTACGCCTTGGGATTATTCCTGAGCGAATTGAGCCTGGTCGGCCAGATCAAAATGGACGTCATGAGCGCATGCACCGGACGTTGAAAAGTACCTTTCCCCAACCGCCGGCAATTGCTTGGGAGGCTCAGCAAAAACATTTTAATCGATTTATGCAGCACTACAATTACGAGCGGGGACACGAGGCGCTCGGTCAGAAAACTCCGGCCTCCTGCTACACACCCTCAACTCGGGCTTACCCGGAGAAGTTACCGGAAATGGGGTATGCGAGCCATATTGAGTGTTACCTGGCAGATGGTAGCGGAATCATTAATCGAGCCGGTCTGCGGATATACGTAGGGAATCTGCTTAGGCATCAGAACATTGGAATGGAGATGATCAAGGACGGCGTATGGAATGTGATCTTCGGTCCGGTGATCCTAGGTCACGTCAATGCCAGGGACGCAAAGAACGGCTACGTTTCAATCAAAGTGTCACCTATGTGAATGCACTTTTTTGTAACCCATGTGGTTGTCCCGTACATTGCCCCACCACTCGGTGCCTCGCTCAGGCTCGGCATGCCCTCACTCCGGCATTGCTCCGTGGGCCGCCGCGAAGGGCCATCCATGGCCCAGCGCGGCTAACCCGGCATCCATGCCGGGTTGCCCACTGCGCAATGCCTGCGTTCGGCCAGCGTGGTTTAACGGGGCGTCGAGATCAAGATCAAGATCAAGATCAAGATCCAAAGCAAGAGCAAGAGCAAGAGCAAGAGCAAGAGCAAGAGCAAGAGCAAGAGCAAGAGCAAGAGCAAGAGCAAGAGCAGCGCATATCCAGCATCCAGGTGGCTGAACCATCACTTTCGCGAGCAAGCCCGCTCCCACAGGATAACCACGCCCCATCCAATCAGGTCGGCTATAAGGCCGCCTCGCGCAGGCTTTTGATCTGGGGGCCCCGTTAACCACGATGGCCGAAGGCAGGTGTTGCGCAGTGGGCACCTCGGCATGGATGCCGAGGTAGCCGCGCTGGGCCATGGATGGCCCTTCGCGGCGGCCCACGGAGCAATGCCTGCCTTCGGGCACACCGAGCCTAGGCGAGGTGCCGAGTGGTGGGGCAAGACCTTTTGGTTACTTTTGGGGCGTTTGCCAAAAGTGACCCGCCGTAAGGGCGGAACCCTAAGCCTCCGTTACCGCAGCAACGGATATACACACAACCGAAAAAAACAACGCGCGCCTCAAAAAGAACCACCACCATCCCAAGCAACCAAGGTGAACCGTTATTTGAGCCCCAACCGCCGCGCCAGCTTATGCAAGTTACTCGGATCCACCTCCAACAACCGCGCCGCCCCCGCCCAGTTCTGCCCACAGTGTTCCAAGGCCCTGAGGATTGCCTGTCGCTGGCAACCATCGACAACCTCGCTCAAAGGCAGCACGGGCGCCTCCAACGCTTGCAAGGCCTGTTCCGTCAGCGCTTGCGCCGAAGCTGCGCTGGCGTTGACGTCAAGGTCCAGCACCTGCGGTTCCAGGGTCATGATCAGGCTGCGACTGGCGCCGCGGCTCAGTTGTTTCAACGCCGCGCGACTGATCACGTGTTCCAGCTCCCGCACATTGCCAGGCCAACTGTACGCCAGCAGCGCCTGTTCAGCCGCCGGTGACAGGCGCAACCCACGCAAACCCAGTCGTGTGCGGTTCAGTTCGAGAAAGTGCCCGGCTAACATCAACACATCGTGGCCGCGCTCGCGCAGCGGCGGGATCGGCACCGGGTAGACCGAAAGCCGGTGGTACAGGTCGGCGCGAAACAGCCCGTCGCGAATGCTGTCGGGCAGGTGCCGGTTGGTGGCGGCGATGATCCGCACATCGACATGCAGCGGCTTGTCCGCCCCCAGGCGCTGGATCTCGCCGTTCTGCAAGGTGCGCAGCAACTTGGCCTGCACGCTCAACGGCAATTCACCCACCTCATCGAGAAACAGCGTGCCACCATTGGCCGCATCGAAGCGCCCGGCGCGGTCAGTGGTCGCCCCGGAGAACGCGCCTTTGACATGACCGAACAACTCGCTTTCGGCCAGGGACTCCGGCAGCGCCGCGCAGTTGACCTGGACCAGCGGCTTGTGGCCACGTCGGGACAGCCGATGCAGCCGCCGGGCGAACAACTCCTTGCCGACACCGGTCTCCCCCAGCAACAGCACCGGCAGTTCGGAATCGGCCAATACATCCAGCTCGTTGAGCAGCTGTTGCAACCCCTCGCTGCGCCCGAGAATCTCACCCTCTTCTGCTGGTAGGCGCAGGTCCGCCGGATCGCTGCGTGACGCCCGCAAGCTACGGTTCTCCTGCTCGAGCCGGGTGACCCGCACGGCGGCTTCGATCTGCAACGTACAGCGCTTGAGTTCCTCCCGGGCGCGGCTGTCGAAGGTACCGGCGTGCAACGCATCCAGGGTAATCGCGCCCCAGAGCCGGCCCTCCACGTACAGGCTCACGCCCATGCAGTCATGCACCGGCAGCGGTTCACCGACGTGGTTGTCGAGCAAGCCGTCATAAGGGTCCGGCAAACGACTGTCCGGCTCGAACCAGGTGGGTTCGCGGGAGGCCATGATCGCCGCCAGGCGCGGGTGCTGGGCAATCACGAAGCGCCGTCCCAGTGCCTCGTGGACCAGGCCCACGGTGGCCACGGGCCTGAGACTGTCATCGTCCAGGCGCAGCAGCCCCACGGCGCCACTGTTGAAGTATTCGCGCAGGGTCTGCACCAGGCGCTGCAATCGCACCGCATTGGGCAGCTCGACGATCAGGTCGGCGGCCAGGCTTTCACGCAGCATGGTAGTGATGACCCTCCAGGGTTCGTTTGACCCTTCACAGTCAGGGTGACAATCACCCTGTAAAAAATTCAAGGCTTTGTTTTCAATCAGTTGAGTCTGGCACGCGGGCTGCAAAGTCCGCTCATCTGTCCCTCCCGGGATTCAACCCAAGGAAACATGATGAGCCTCGATCTGCTGGAACAAAGCCTCGGCCAACTGGCCTGCGACATTCCTGGTGCGACCCGTACCTTCCATCATTACAACCTCGACTTCTGCTGCGGCGGGCAAAAGTCCTTGCGTGAAGCGGCGCTGGTCAAAGGCCTGAACCCGCTGCTGATCGCCGACGCCCTGCGTACCCTGCAAGCCGCCGGGGAGCTGGGCCATGACTGGCGCGACGAGCCCCAGGCGACCTTGATTGCCCACATCCTGGAGCGCTACCACGCACGCCATCGCGAACAACTGCCGGAACTGATCCGCCTGGCCCGGCGCGTCGAGCAGGTCCACGGTGCGCGACCCAGTTGCCCGAACGGTCTGGCCGATCACCTGCAGGACATGTACCAGGAACTCGAAGGCCACATGCTCAAGGAAGAACAGGTGCTGTTCCCGATGCTGCAACAAGGCCTGGGCGAACGGGCCTCGGCGCCGATCCAGGTGCTGCGCTACGAACACGACCAGCACGGTGAAGCCCTGGAAACCATGCTCGCCCTGACCGACCAGATCACCCCGCCCGCCGACGCCTGCAACACCTGGCGCGCCCTGTATCGCGGGTTGGTGGAGTTTCGTGATGACCTGATGCAGCACATCCACCTGGAAAACAATGTGTTGTTCGTCAATGCGATGAAACCTGCTCGCTAACCTCACACAGCACACCACCCCACACCCTGTGGGAGCGAGCTTGCTCGCGATGGCGCTGGGTCAGGCAACTCAATATTGACTGATCCGACGCCATCGCGAGCAAGCTCGCTTGTATGGTAGGACTTGAAGGGAGGAGGAGGGACAAGGCTCGATTCTGACTGTTTGGCGCAGTACAGACCGTGGGAGATTTCGCCCCTCCTCCTTTCACCCAAGCGCCGATAAAGAATGCATCTGGCCTAAACCGACGATAGGAACAAGCCTGCGCCTCTGGGTGAACCCTTCAAGTGTTCAAACCTTAGCCCGGAGAATTTTCAATGGCAATGCCGGTTTCTGTCACAAAGCCGATTGTGGGCGTGGATGTCGCCAAGAACGAACTGGTGATCTATCACGCCGAACTTGACGTACTGGAGGCGACTCCCAACAACAAAGCGGCCATCAAAAAGTGGTTGAAAGCATTGCCGGGCCCCGTCGCTGTAGCCATTGAGTCGACCAATATCTATCACCTGGAATTCGCTGATCTGGCCTATGAGGCCGGCTGCGAGATCTACATGGTGGGCGGTTATGAACTGCATCACTACCGCGAAGGCGTAAAAATCCGCGCCAAAACTGACGCGCTGGATGCCAAGCTGCTGGCCCGTTACCTGAAAAACGAAGGGCATGAGCTTAACCCCTGGACCCCGCCATCTCCGCTGTATCGCCAGCTCCTGAGCCTTTTCCGCCGTCGCGCAGCCCTGGTTCAGGCTCGAGTGGCCCTGGTACAAAGCTGGGCTAACGAGCCGCTGCTGAAGACCGCTTTCGCCGAACAAATTGCAGCCATGCAGAGGCTTGAGACATTGATCGAGAAGACGATCAAGGATCATCTGAGGGATGCCGGTTTGCAGGGTCAGTTGAACCGTTGCTTGAAGGTTGAGGGCATTGGATTTCTGACCGGAGCCCGCTTGCTTACGGCATTTCAACGAGGGGATTTCAGAAACTCAGACGCCTTCATTGCCTTTTTGGGAATGGACTTGCGAGTGTCGAAATCAGGACAAAAAGATGGGCGCCGTAGCTTGAGTAAACGAGGCGACCCGGAAGTCCGTCGGCTGTTACACAATGCCGCCATGTCGGCTAGCCGCACGTCCGCCTGGAGAGGCTTCTATGAAAAGCAAAGAGCTCGCGGTTTCACTACCACTCAGGCGTTGGTAATGCTGGCTCGCAAGCTTGCTCGGATCGTATTCGCTCTGCTGAAAGGGCAAAGCGAATACCAACCTAACGCGGCTTGAGGGCTTTCCCTCAACCATAGAATCTCCCACAAGGAATTGATGGTGTTCAGCCTATTTGCACACTCCTTGAATCAAGTGCCGGCTTTCACTTTCCCGCTCAAAACTGCCAATAGAACATCGCCTTGGCCAACACCACGATCAGCACCATGTGCCCCAGGATACTGCGGCGCAACCAACAGGCTCGGTTCGGCGTCAGGCGACCGCTCTTGAGCCAGTACGCCAGCCACAAATAGTGACCGATGATGCTCAGCGCCAGCAGGATCTTCAGGCTCAGCAGCAGGCCAAAGCTGTTGCTCAATGGCTGGTTCAATGCGCCGCGATGCTGCCAGGCCAGGGCCATGCCGGCGCCGTACAGCACCAGCACCACGCCGTGCAGCACGTGCCGCGAGCGCTGGGCGATGGCCTGGTCGGCAGCATCCTTGACGCCTTGGACCAACGGCCGACGGGCGTCATGCCAGATGAAGACCTCGAAAAACAGCGTGCCAATAAACGCGATGGCCGCCAACAGGTGGGTAACCAGCAAGACCCCGTACATTATCGATTCCCTCTGCCCAGTCGGCTCATCCCGGATGCCCATCCACCCGAGCCTTGAGCAGCATCGGCCCATAGCGCCAGGCGTAAAGACCGAACGCCAGTGTCCAGCACAGCGCCGCCAGCCACAGCCCGGCCAACGGCAACAGCAGCACCAACAGCACGCGGCTCAGGCACGCCAGGTTCAGCAGGATGAACGCCAGGGTCATGCCCGCCGGCGGCTCGAGGGCGCGCCCGGTATGGCCCAGGCTGACACGGGCAACCATCGCCAGGATCAACCCGGCCATGGCACCGATGGTCAGGCCGTGCACCGCCAGGCTCGGGTTCACTGGCACGCCGAAGTGCCACAGCGCCATACCCAGGCAAGCCACCGCCAGCCAGGCGTAGGCCAGGTGCAACGACCACAGCAGAGGCACCCGCCACAAATCCCGATCATGCCAACGCACCAGTCGAATCCCGTGGCCCACCGCCAACGCGGCGAACAACAGGCCGACCCAGACACTGGCCACCAGAGCCGGACCGAAGGCATACAACAACGCCACCAGCGCCGACCCTGCCAGCAACAGGCGATCGAGCCACGGCCAAGGGGCAACGCCCTCGACCCGACCGAGGCCGCGCTGGGTAAAGAATGGAATCACGCGCCCGCCGATCAACCCCATCATCGCCGCCACCAGCCACAGGCCGGTGAGCACGCTCTGGCGTTGCAAGCCCTCGTTGTGCTGCACCAGGCCGTATACGGATAACGCATCGGCGGCGGCCAACAGCAGCAATACCAGCACAATTGGGTAATTGCGCTTCTGCCGCACACGCCACAACATCACGCCCATCAGCGCGGCGACCGCCAGGGCAAAACCCAGCTCCAGCAGCGTCAGCAATGGCCAGGGCGCATCCACCAACCAGGCCAGCCGCGCGCCCAGCCACAACAACGCCAGCGTTGCCAGGCGCTTGCCACTGAGGCCGGGGATTGCAGTCCAGGTCTGCACCGCCGTCAGTAGGAACCCGGCAATGATCGCCAGGCCGAAACCGAACAACAGTTCATGCCGATGCCAGGCCAACCAGCCGCCGGCCGGCTGCCAGGTCGAAAAGCGCCCGGTGAACGCCGCGAGCCAAAGTGGAACGACCAACAGCGCCAATACACACCCGGCCAAAAAGAACGGCCGGAACGCCAGGCGCCACAACGGCAAAATGGCCATGGCCTTGCGACGGTCAAGCACTTGCATACACCACTCCTTTGCCTCGCTGAACCGCCAGCGAGGTACGACAAATCAGGGTTCGAATGATCGGCTATCGACGCCGGCCGGCCTTGTCTCAGATCAAGCCAGCTCATCGGCAACCTCCCGCCTCGGACAGGTACTTGCAAGGGGCTTGCCGTTGTGGGAGTAGAACTTGCTCGCGATGAACGATAACGAGGGCCTGCTGTGGATCGCGGCGCTTTCATCGCGAGCTAGCTCGGCTCCCACAGAAGCTCGCCTCCACACAACTGTAGCTGGACAGGGTATTTATTACCCTCTCATGGTTGTTTTAACCCTATCCGGCCAGGGTCATTTCTACCATCCCATCCGTGAAACCCCATGAATCAACGCCCGCAGGCATGGCCCGTCTCTTGCTCAGGCACGGCATCACCTTTCTTGTCGGGGTCATCCATGAAATCCGTCGTTCTGCCGTTTACCTGGTTCGTCTTGCTCTCCTGCGTCGTGGCGCTGGCCAGCGGCCTGTCCCTGAGCCTGGTCTGACCCCGACCACCTCTTTCGCCCTTACAAGGATTCCATGCCATGGTGCTCCACCGCGTCCATCACCAGATTCTGCGCAGCCATCATCTGTTCGAGCCTTTGAACGAAGAAGAGCTCAACGAATTGATGAGCAACAGCCAACTGCTGAACATCGACAGGGGCGATCCGCTGTTCCGCCAGGGAGAATCGGCGCAGGCGTTTTACTTCGTGATTTCCGGTGCCGTGAAAATCTACCGGCTGACCCCGGATGGCCAGGAAAAGGTCTTCGAGGTGATCGGCGAGCGCCAGACCTTCGCCGAAGCCATGATGCTGATGGACACACCCAACTACGTCGCGTCCGCTGAAGCCGTCGGCCCGACCCAGGTCTACCGGCTGTCCAATGCTACCTACATGCGCCTGCTGCAAAGCAACAGCCGGCTGACCTTCGCCCTGCTCGGCAAGCTCTGTGTACGCCTGCACCAACGGGTCAACGAGATTGAAACCCTGTCGCTGAAGAACGCCACTCACCGCGTGGTGCGCTACCTGCTGACGCAACTGGTGCGCCTGCAAACCGTGGACAGCCAGTTCGAATTGCCGATGGCCAAGCAGTTGATCGCCGGGCACTTGTCGATCCAGCCGGAAACTTTCTCGCGGATCATCCGGCGCCTGATCGATGAAAAAATCATCACCCAGGACGGTCGCCAGATCGCCATTCTCGATCGCCTGCGCCTGGAGCAATTCGAATGAGCGCGCAGCCCACTTGCCTGTATTGCCAACAAGCCAACCCGATACACGAAACCGAATGTCGCCAGTGCGGCATGCCCCTCCCAGTCGCGGCCGCAAAGGCCAGCGAGCGTCGGTTGCGGCGCTTCACCTGGTTCTGTGTCGGCTTGACGATCTTCTGCATCATCATGTTCTTCTGGCTGCCTCGCAGCATCGCCTGAGCCCTCAATCCTGAGTCAATTGCCGGTACAACTGCGGTAAACGCAGCGGCAGTTGCTCGGGCTGGCGAATCAAGGTGTAGCCGTTGGCCCCGAACATGTACGGCAGGTAATCCCCCGCTTCGCGATCGATGGTGATGCAGAACGGCGTCAGCCCTTGGCGCCGGGCTTCCAGCACTGCCTGGCGGGTGTCTTCCACACCGTAGCGTCCTTCGTAGAGGTCCAGGTCATTGGGCTTGCCGTCACTGAGCAGCAACAACAATTTGCGCCGCCGCTTGCAGCCCGCCAACCGTTGCGTGGCCTGGCGAATCGCCGCGCCCATGCGCGTGTAGTAACCGGGCTTGAGCCCCTGGATCCGCCCCCGGGTGTGGTCGTCATAACGCTGGTTGAAGGCCTTGAGTTCATGCATGCGCACCTGCTGGCGGCGCAAGGAAGAGAACCCGTACAAGGCAAAATCGTCCCCCAGCACCGACAGGGTTTCGCCGAACAGCAACAGGCTGTCGCGAATCACGTCGATCACCCGGTGTTCGTCGTTGAGGTGGGCGTCGGTAGACATCGACAGGTCGGCCAGCAGCAGGCAGGCCAGGTCGCGACGAGTCTGACGCTGGTCCATGAACAGCCCGCGTTCGCTGCACTGCCCGTGCTGGCGCTCGACATGAAAGTCCAGCCAGGCTTGCAGGTCCAGTTCCGAGCCTTGGATTTGCTGGCGCAACCATTGGCGATCGTTGCGCAAGTGTTCGAACTGGCGACGCAAGCGCTGGGCCGAGCTTCGCAGGCGTGCGGGCAACGGCTGGGGCTGGCAATCGCGAGGGGTGAAGGTTTGCAGGCTGACGAAGTCGTCCTGCAGCCGTTGCTTGCGATAATCCCATTCCGGCAACAGGATGCCTGCGCCCAACGGGATGTCATCCACATCGGCCGGCGGCAGGTCCAGGTGCAGTTTCAAACCACCGCCCTTGCGCAAGCGGGTGCGGGAAAGCGTCAACCGATCCAAGTCTTCGGCGACGCGGGCAGCGTCCGGGTCTTCGCTGTCATCCGCCCAGCGATCCAGGTCCACGTGCTCGGTCCAACTGAACAGGTTTTCCAGACGCACGATCAGCAGCCCACCGTCACGGGTGGTGTCGTCGATTCGCTCGGCGCGCTTGCGCCCGCCCTGCTGTTCACCGGGCGGCGTCGCCAGGTATTGCTCGGACTCCTCAAGGTTGGCGGCCTGGGGATTGGCCAGGTGTTGGGGCGGGTATAGCCACAGCGGCAACGGCCAGGCCGCCCGCTCGCTGCGTGGGAAATGCTCGACACTGCCCGGTTCGCGCAACGCTTGGCACAACGCCTGCTCCAAGGCGGCTTCGGCCGGGCTGAGCGTGGCCGGATCGGGGCGCAGGGACAGATGCGCGTCCACCAGTCGCCGGTAGCGAGGGCGCAGCGCCGGGTAGCGCTTCAACACCGCCAGGGTCCAGCGCTGATTGTCCCGCCCCCAGTGCTTCATCGGCCCCGACTGCGCGGCCAGCAACGCAAGCCAGCGATACAGCTCTTCGTTGAGCCCGACATCGGGGAACGTCGCCAGGCTCGCCGGCAGACGCAGGTTATCGCTATCACAGCAGGCCAGAGGCACTTGCTTGCATGTGCCGGCGATCTGCTGCAACAGGTTGCGACGCAACAACAGGTCGCGGTCGCTGACCGCTTCCACCCCCAGGTGAGGCGCACCGCCAGTGGCGCGAAACAGCACCTGCAAGGAGCGTTGCCGGGGGACCAGCTCGACCCGGGCCTCAGGAAAATCAGCACTGGCCCGGCGAGTGATGAAACGGTGCCAGACGCTGCCGACCCATTCTTCGAGTTCAAGGGGGAATGCCATGGTTATTCTCCTATCAACCCGAATCCATTGTGGCGAGGGGATTTATCCCCGCTGGGGCGCGAAGCGGCCCCCCGACATCCTGTCGGGTACACCGTAGTAGCAGAAAGATTTGGGTCTGCTTCGCAGCCCAGCGGGGATAAATCCCCTCACCACAGATGGGTCCGGATTAATAACGGTGATGACTTACGAAGGCACCACCGCCGCCGGTGCACGCAGGGCCGCACGGCCACGTTGACGGAAGCTGAACAGGTAGCAGAGCAACCCGGCCAGGAACCCGATACCGCTGACCAGTCGTGCCCAGAACAGCGGCTTCAAATGATCCATCGTCGCCATGAACGGCAAGGCACTGCCATCCTCCATCCACCGCTGCAGCCAGACCTGGACGACACCGGCTGCGGTGAGGAACAAGGTGATCATCACCATCGACAGGGTCATCAACCAGAAGCCCCAGATCTCCAGGCGCTGCGAACGTTCGTCCGCCGCTTCACCCAGGCCCCGCAAGCGTGGCATGGCGTAGCTGATCAGCGTCATCACGATCATCGCGTAAGCACCGTAGAAGGCCAGGTGGCCGTGGGCCGCGGTCAGTTGCGAGCCGTGGGTGTAGTAGTTGACCGGCGCCAGGGTGTGCAGGAACCCCCAGACACCGGCGCCGAAGAACGCGGTGACCGTGGTGCCCTTGGCCCACAACGTGGCGGCGCGGTTCGGGTGTTGCCGACGACGGTTTTTCACCATGCTGAAGGCGAAGACCACCATGGCCAGGAACGGTAGCGGTTCCATCGCCGAGAAGATCGAGCCCACCCACAGCCAGACCTCGGGTGCGCCGATCCAGAAGAAGTGGTGACCGGTGCCGATGATCCCGGTGATCAGCGCCATGGCGATAATCACGTAGAGCCACTTCTCGACCACTTCGCGGTCCACACCGGTGATCTTGATCAGGACGAAGGCAAGCATCGAACCCATGATCAGTTCCCAGACGCCTTCCACCCAGAGATGCACCACCCACCACCAGTAGAACTTGTCGCGAGCGAGGTTTTCCGGGTTGTAGAAGGAGAACAGGAAGAACACCGCCAGGCCGATCAGCCCAGTCATCATCACCATACTGACCGTGGTCTTGCGACCTTTGAGCAGGGTCATGCCGATGTTGTAGAGGAACCCCAGGCACACCACCACGATGCCCATCTTGGTGATGGTCGGCTGCTCCAGGAACTCGCGCCCCATAGTCGGCAACAAGTCGTTGCCGGTGAACTTCGCCAGCGTTGCATAGGGCACCGAGAGGTAACCCAGGATCGTCGCCACGCCAGCGGCGGCGAACACCCAGAACAGCAACAGCGCCAGTTTCGGGCTATGCAGTTCCCGGTCGGCCTCCTCCGGTATCAGGTAATACGCCGCGCCCATGAAGCCGAACAGCAGCCAGACGATCAGCAGGTTGGTGTGGACCATGCGGGCCACGTTGAAAGGGATCAGCGGGAACAGGAAGTCGCCGACCACGTATTGCAGCCCCATGATCAAACCGAACAATACCTGCCCCAGGAACAGCATCAGGGCAAACACGAAGTAGGGTTTGGCGACGGCCTGCGAGGCGAATTTCAGATGCGGATTAGCCATGCTCATCTCTCAGCCCTCCTTGTTTGGCGGCCAGCCATTGGTATTGATTTTCGAGCTCCATTTGAGGAACTCGGCGATATCGTCGACCTCCTGCTCGCTCAGGTTGAACTGCGGCATGGCCCGACGACCCGGAACGTTCAGCGGCTGCATTTTCATCCAGGCCTGCAGGAACGGCTTGAAGGCTTCATCGCCACCACGACGGTTGACCACGTTGCCCAGCTCCGGCGCAAAGTACGCGCCCTCGCCCAGCAGGGTATGGCAGCCGATGCAGTTGTTTCGCTCCCAGACGCCTTTGCCGCGTATCACCGACTCCGTCAATTGCGCCTGGTTGCTGCGTTCGGGAAAGGTCTGTTCCGTGTGGTAGGTCAGGGCCAGGAATATCAGGAAAAAAAAGATGCTTCCCCCGAAATAAATATTCCTGGCCATGCCTTTGGTGAAAGTATCTGACATGGTCACTTCCTCATTGCTTGGCGTGTTCATTCTAGGAAGCGAGGGGGCGGAAACCGCTTGATGGCGATCAAGAATCTCCGATGGTTTTGGTGGGTTGTTCCAACACAGTCCGAAAGTCAGATGAGCTTTTGTGGCAGGGGATCATTTTGTGGCGAGGGGATTTATCCCCGCTGGGGCGCGAAGCGGCCCCGACATCCTGTTTGATGCACCGCAGTAGTCGATACATTTGGGGCTGCTTCGCAGGCCAGCGGGGATAAATCCCCTCGCCACAGGGGTTCTGTGTTCACAGGTTCAGGCAGGTGTGATGACGATCCCTATTACACTCGCCAACAGCACCGCCCAGCTCAATATCAACCCGCGCCACAATCGCGGCGCATGGCGCAGCTCCATGAAGCCGTCGGCGATCAGCCAGGCCTTGGTCACCGCGACCACCAGGATGGCGATGGACACCAGCCCGGTAGCCGCGATCTGGCCCAGGGCAACGGTGCCGGTGCTCAGCACGGCCAGCGTCATCCAGCAAGCAATCAAGACACGGGAAGCCGACATGAGCACCTCCGCTCAATCAAGGATGTAGACCACCGGGAACAGCAGTACCCAGACCAGATCGACCATGTGCCAATACAGCACGCCGGATTCCAGCCCACTGTTGCGCTGCGCGCCATGGCGACGTCGCCGACAACCCTCGGCCAGCCAGGCGAGGATCACCATGCCCAGTAACACATGAAGAAAATGGAACGCGGTGAGGATCCAGTACAAAGTGAAAAATGTGTTGTGCTCCATCCCCAGGCCGTTCGCCAACAGATGGGCGTACTCCGTGAGCTTGATCCCCACATAGCCGCAGGCGAGCAGCAACGCCACACACAACAGCAGTGCGCCTCGACGCGGCCGGTCCTGCCTGACTTGCTCCTGGGCCAGGGCCGCGAACAGGCCAGCGGTCAGCAGGCTGAGGGTCATCGCCAGGCCCGTGGAGCGGTCCAGCAATTGCCGGCCTTCGCTGAATGTCTGCGGGTACAACGCCTGGGCGACGGTGAACGTCAGGATCAACAAGGCGAACACCGACAACTCGGCGAGGATGAAAAACCACATCGCCAAGTCCCCGGGCAAATGTCGGGGCACGGCAACGGTTTCAGCCAAAGTGGACATCGACCACATCCATCAGCGCAGCGACGGTCTGCGGGTCGTCACTCAATGGCTCGGCCAGGCAGGCCAGGCAGGCTTGGCGCGGGTCCATGCCGGAGCCGATCATGCGCGCGGCGAAAATCAGCAAGCGCGTCGAGGCGACTTCCTCCAGGTCATGCTGATCGAGCCGGCGCAACGCCTGCCCCAATCGCACCACCTGGGCCGCCAGGACCAGATCGACCCCCGCCTCGCGAGCGACGATGCGCTCTTCATCGGCCACCGCCGGATAGCCAAAGCGCATCGCCACGAAACGCTGGCGAGTGCTGGGCTTCATGCCCTTGAGCAGGTTCTGGTAACCGGGGTTGTACGACACCACCAGCATGAAGGACGGCGGCGCCTGCAGCACTTCGCCGGTGCGTTCCAGGTACAACTGCCGGCGATCATCGGCCAGGGGGTGCAACACCACGGCTGTGTCCTGGCGCGCTTCGACCACCTCATCCAGATAACAGATACCGCCCTCGCGCACCGCCCGGGTCAAGGGGCCGTCCTGCCACCAGGTGCCCTGGGCGCCGATCAGGTGACGCCCCACCAGGTCGGCCGCGCTCAAGTCATCGTGACAGGCGACGGTGTACAGCGGCAGTTTCAGACGATGGGCCATGTGCTGGACGAAACGGGTCTTGCCGCAGCCGGTCGGGCCTTTGATCAGCACCGGCATGCCGTGATGCCAGGCCTGTTCGAACATCGCCTGCTCGTTGTCTTGGGGTTGATAAAAGGGTTCGTCGGGGTGCTGCAAAGTGTGGATAGCGTTCATGGCAAGGCCTGATCAGACAACACGATTGCAGGCCACGCTACGGTGCCCTGCGACATCCTGGCAAGGGCTGCGGCCGGCAAACTTGATCGCCGTCAAGCGGCTAACCACCGGCCTGGGCATAGCCTTGCACCGCACCAAGAACCTGCGCGCCGAACGTCAATTACAGCGCAGCGCGGGTCACGCCTGAGGAGAAATGGAATGCTGATCAGCCACAAAAAATCGTGGGCCCTGCGGGTCACGGCGCTGTGTACAGCGCTGGCCGCCCCCCACGCCTTCGCCGACCAAACCGCTGCGCCGGAGCAACCTCGCGTGGTCAAGACCGAAGGCGCGCCCGACCTGAGCCAGGCCGACTTCGACTCGGCCAAGGAAATCTACTTCCAGCGCTGCGCCGGTTGCCACGGTGTGCTTCGCAAAGGCGCCACCGGCAAGCCGCTGACACCCGATATCACCCAGTCACGCGGCCAGGCCTACCTGGAGGCGCTGATCACTTACGGCTCGGCCGCTGGCATGCCGAACTGGGGCACGTCCAACGCCCTGACCAAAGACCAGATCACGACGATGGCCAAGTTCATCCAGCACACCCCGCCGACACCACCGGAATGGGGCATGGCCGAAACCCTCAAGACCTGGAAAGTGCTGGTCAAGCCTGAGGACCGGCCGACCAAGCAACTCAATTCCCTCAACCTGCAGAACCTGTTCTCGGTGACCTTGCGTGACGACGGCAAGATCGCCCTGGTCGACGGCGACAGCAAGAAGATCGTCAAGCTGATCGACACCGGTTACGCCGTGCACATTTCGCGCATCTCGGCGTCGGGACGCTACCTGCTGGTGATCGGCCGGGATGCCAAGATCGACATGATCGACCTGTGGCCGAAAGAGCCGACCAAGGTCGCGGAAATCAAGGTGGGCATCGAAGCCCGCTCGGTGGAAACCTCCAAGTTCAAGGGCTACGAAGACAAGTACACCATTGCCGGTTCCTATTGGCCGCCGCAGTTCACCATCATGGACGGCGAGACTCTGGAGCCCAAGCAGATCGTCTCGACCCGCGGCATGACCGTCGACACCCAGCAGTACCATCCCGAGCCTCGGGTCGCAGCCATCATCGCCTCCCACGAGTGGCCGGAGTTCATCGTCAACGTCAAGGAAACCGGCAAGGTGATGCTGGTCAATTACCAGGACATCAAGAACCTCACCATCACCAGCATCGACGCCGCGCCGTTCCTGCATGACGGCGGTTGGGACAGCAGCCATCGCTACTTCATGACGGCCGCCAACAACTCCAACAAGGTCGCGGTGATCGACTCCAAGGAACGCAAGCTCACCGCCCTGGTGGACGTTGGCAAGACCCCGCATCCAGGACGCGGCGCCAACTTCAACCATCCCCTCTACGGACCGGTCTGGGCCACCAGCCACTTGGGCGATGCCGGCGTTTCGCTGATCGGCACCGACCCGACCAATCACCCGCAATACGCCTGGAAACAGGTCGGTTCGCTCCAGGGTCAGGGTGGCGGTTCGCTGTTCATCAAGACCCACCCGCAATCTCGTCACCTGTATGTCGACACCACCCTCAGCCCCGACGCCAAGCTCAGCCAGTCGGTGGCGGTGTTCAACATCGACAAGCTCGATGCCGGCTACACCGTGCTGCCGATTGCCGAGTACGCCGGTATCAAGAAAGGCGCGCTGCGTGTGGTGCAACCGGAATACAACAAGGCCGGCGACGAGGTCTGGTTCTCGGTCTGGAGTGGCCAGGAAGACGAGTCGGCGCTGGTGGTCATCGATGACAAGACCCTCAAGGTCAAGAACGTGATCAAGGACAAACGCCTGATCACCCCGACCGGGAAATTCAACGTCTACAACACCCAACACGACATCTATTGAGCCCCATCAATAAGAGGAAAAACCATGAAGCCTATTCTGATTGCCTTGGCCTTGACTGCCGCCTACAGCCTGCCGGCGTTGGCGCAAGACGGCCCGACGCTGTTCAAGAGCAAGCCCTGCGCGGCCTGCCACTCCATCGACACCAAGGTGGTTGGCCCGGCACTCAAGGACGTCGCGGCGAAAAACGCCGGCGTCGCCGGAGCACAGGATTTACTCGCCAAGCACATCAAGGAAGGTACGCAAGGCAACTGGGGACCGATGCCAATGCCGGCCAACCCCGTGACGGAAGAGGAAGCCAAGATTCTCGCGGCATGGGTACTGAGCCTTAAATAACCCTCAGTGAGAGAAACCTCTGTGGCGAGGGGATTTATCCCCGCTGGGCTGCGAAGCAGCCCCCCAGAAAGCAACCCCATCAGCCTGACACACCGCAGTATCAGGTTTTTGGGCTGCTGTGCAGCCAGCGGGGATAAATCCCCTCGCCACAGGGATCACTTAGCATTTGACCAGGAGGACGTCATGGAACGACACAGCGCTGCAACCCTGATGACGGCCATCCTCCTCATCTTTTCGTCCTGCGTGCTGGCCGCTCCCGACAGCCAGCGCCAGGCTCAACTGCAACACCTGCTGGACCAGGATTGTGGCGCCTGCCACGGCCTGTACATGACCGGCGGCCTCGGCCCGCCCCTGACCCACGAAGCCCTGGCCGGAAAATCCCGCGACAGCCTCATCGCCACCGTCACCTTCGGACGGCCCGGCAGCGCCATGCCCGGGTGGGCACCGTTGCTTGCGCCCGACGACATTCGCTGGCTGGTGGACCGGCTCCTTCAAGGAAAACCCGCCTCATGATCCGTTCTTTCCTCTCCTCCACCGCCATCGCCCTGCTGCTCTGCGGTTGCGCCCAGACACCGTTGCGCGGCACCGGGGATTTGGGCGTGGTGGTGGAGCGCGCCACCGGCAGCCTGCAAATCATTGAAAGCGATACCCGCACCACACTGGGCCGCGTCGAAGGCCTGGGCGACTTGTCCCACGCCTCGGTGGTGTTCTCCCGCGACCAACGCTACGCCTACGTGTTCGGCCGCGATGGGGGCCTGAGCAAAGTCGACCTGCTGAGCGCGCGCATCGAGCGGCGCATCATCCAGGGCGGCAACAGCATCGGCGGTGCGATCAGCCAGGATGGCAAGCTGATCGCCGTCTCCAACTACGAGCCCGGCGGCGTCAAGGTCTTCGATGCCCAGACCCTGGAACAGGTCGCCGACCTCCCGGCCACGCCATTGCCCGGCGGACAAAAGCGCTCACGGGTGGTCGGCTTGGTGGACGCGCCGGGGCAACGCTTCGTGTTCAGCCTGTTCGACACTGGTGAGATCTGGACCGCCGACTTCAGCCAAGGCCTCACCCCGCGCATCGAACGTTTCACCGCTATCGGCCAGCAACCCTACGATGCCCTGATCACCCCGGACGGGCGTTATTACATGGCCGGGCTGTTCGGTGAAGACGGCATGGCCCAACTCGATCTCTGGCACCCGGAGCTCGGGGTGAAACGGGTACTGGGACATTACGGTCGCGGCCAGGAGCGGCTCCCGGTGTACAAGATGCCGCATCTGGAAGGCTGGGCCATGGCCGACCAGCAAGCCTTCGTGCCTGCCGTCGGGCATCACCAGGTATTGGTGATGAACGCCCAGGATTGGCAACAGACCGACGCCATCGCCGTGGCCGGCCAACCGGTGTTCGTCACGGCGCGTCCGGACGGTCGGCAGCTGTGGGTCAACTTCGCCTACCCGGACAACGACCGCGTCCAGGTCATCGACACCCAGACCCACGCCATCGTCGCGGATCTGCGGCCAGGCCCGGCGGTGCTGCACATGGAGTTCACCGCGCGGGGTGACCAGTTGTGGTTGTCCGCCCGAGACGGTGGCGAGGTACAGGTCTGGAACCCGTATCGGTTCGAACGCCTGAGCAGCCTGCCGGCCCTCAGCCCCAGCGGCATTTTCTTCAGCAGCCGCGCCCACAAGCCGGGGTACTGACCATGATCTCCAGCTCACTGGCCCGGCGCCTGATCGATCGATTCCAGCACGGCCTGCCGTTATGCGCCGAGCCTTATCAAGCCATGGCCCAGTCCCTGGGCTGCAGCGAAGCCCAGGTCATCGACTGCCTGCAACACCTGCAAGTGGCCGGGACCTTGTCGCGGGTCGGTCCGGTGTTCGAACACACCCGGGCCGGGGCCAGCACCCTGGCCGCCCTGGCCGTACCCGAAGAGCGCTTGCACCAGGTGGCGGCACGCATCAGCCAATACCCGGAAGTCAATCACAACTATGCCCGCGAACATCGCTACAACCTCTGGTTCGTGCTGACCGGCCCCAACCGCGCCCACCTGGAAAACATCCTCCAGGAACTGGAGAACGACACTGGTCTCACGCCACTGGACCTGCCCATGCTGACCGCCTATCGCATCGACCTGGGCTTTGCCCTGGAGGCCACCCCATGAAAAACACCCTGAGCGAACAACAGTCACTGGCACTGCGCCGTTTGCTGGAAACCGGCCTGCCCCTGACATCGCGTCCCTTCCAGGCCCTGGCCGAGCAGATCGAGGCCAGCGAGCAACAGGTGCTCGAGCAGGTGCAACATTGGCATGAACAGGGGCTGTTCCGCCGTGTCGGCCTGGTGGTCAACCATCGCGCCCTGGGGTTTGCCGCCAACGCCATGCTGGTGCTGGACGTGCCGGACGCCTTGGTCGATGAAGTCGGGCGTCGCCTCGGGCAAACTCCCGGCATCAGCCTTTGCTACCAACGCCCCAGGCGCCTGCCTCAGTGGCAATACAACCTGTTCTGCATGATCCACGGTCGCCAGCGTGACCGCGTCGAGGCCCAGGTCCAGGCGCTGCTTGAAGAACACCTGCTGGACGACCTGCCCCACCAGTTGCTGTTCAGCACGCACCTGTTCAAGCAATGCGGCGGACGTTTCGCCGCCCCGGTCGGGGCCCGTATCGATGGATGACCTGGACCGCCGCCTGATCAATCGCCTGCAACTGGGCCTGCCGCTGGTGCGCCACCCTTGGCAGGCCCTGGCCCAAGAGCTGGACAGCAGCAGTAGCGAATTGCTCGATCGCCTGCATGAGTTGCTCAACGACGGTGTACTCACTCGCTTCGGCCCGATGTTCGATATCGATCGCCTGGGCGGTGCGTTCACCCTGGCGGCGCTGGCGGTGCCCGAGCCGCGCTTCGAGGCTATCGCCGAGCTGCTCGCGGACATGCCCGAGGTCGCCCACAACTACCGCCGCGAGCACACCTGGAACATGTGGTTCGTGCTCGCCTGCCCCAGCGAACAGGCGATCGACGACACCCTGCAGCGCATCGAACACCTGACCGGCCTGGTGCCGCTGAACCTGCCCAAAGAGGAGACCTACCATGTCGGCCTTTATTTCCCCGTCTGAGTCTTTGTGGCAAGCGCCGCCACGGCTGGATGAAACGCCCTTGGCGCTGCGCCTGGTGGAACTGACCCAGGCCGGCCTGCCCTTGCTCGAAGACCCCTGGGCCTGGCTGGCCGAACAACTGGAACTGAGCGTGGAATCCACCCTCGACCTGCTCAAGCGCCTGCAGGCCGAAGGTGCGATCCGCCGCATTGCCGCCGTGCCCAATCACTACCGCCTGGGCTATCGCCACAACGGCATGACGGTCTGGGACGTGGCCGATGCCGACATCTCGCGTCTCGGCGCCCTGCTGGGGACGCAGCCCTTCGTCAGCCACTGCTACCGGCGCCCGCGCCAGCCCGGCTGGCGCTACAACCTGTTCGCCATGGTCCATGGCCGCAGCCGCGAAGAAATCGACAGCTACCGTGAACACCTGCGCTACCTGCTGGGGGACGCCTGCTCCGCCGACGACATGCTGGTGAGCAGCCGCATCCTGAAAAAAACCGGCCTGCGCCTGTCGCCTGTGGGAGCAAAGCTTGCTCGCGAAACAGGTGCGTCGATTTTATGAGGGACCGCATCGGCTTCATCGCGGGCAAGCCTTGCTCCCACCAAGCCTTGCTCCCACAAAGCGGGAATAAGCCGCGCTGAACTCGGACATCGATCGAAATCGAAGGAGCGCCTTATGTTGAGGATCAGCCATTACCTGCGAGCCCTGGCCGGGCATTGCCCCGCCCCACGTGTCGCGCCACCGGGCAGCAGCCGCCCGCCGGTGGTGATCTGGAACCTACTCAGGCGCTGCAACCTGACCTGCAAGCACTGCTACGCAACGTCGGCCGACAGCGTGTTTCGCGATGAACTGGACACCCCGGCGGCGCTCCAGGTCATCGACGACCTGCACGATGCCGGCGTGCGCGTGTTGATCCTGTCCGGCGGCGAACCACTGCTGCGCGAGGACCTGTTCCAACTCAGCACTTATGCTCGCGACAAAGGTTTTTTCCTCGCCTTGTCCACCAACGGCACGCTGATCGACGCTTCCAATATCGAACAGATTACGGCGGCGAACTTCGATTACGTGGGCATCAGCATCGACGGACTGGAAGCGACCCACGATGAGTTCCGCCAGCTCAAGGGCAGTTTCGCCAGCTCCATGGCGGCCATCCGGCTTTGCCGCGAGCAAGGCATCCGGGTCGGGTTGCGCACCACCCTCACCCAGCAAAACCACGCCCAGTTGCCGCGCTTGCTGGACTTGATGAATGAGTACGACGTACAGAAATTCTACCTGTCGCACCTCAACTACAGCGGCCGGGGCAAGCGCAGTCGCAAGCTCGATGCCCATCAACAGATGAGCCGCGAGGCCATGACCTTGATCTTCGAGCGGGCCTGGCGCGACATCGAACAAGGCCGCGACAGTGACTTCGTCAGCGGCAACAACGACGCCGACGCAATCCTGCTGCTGCAATGGGTCGCCCGGCGCCTGCCCCAACACTACGCCGCACTGGAGCAGATGCTGCGAGCCTGGGGCGGCAACGCGTCGGGTAGCGGCATCGCCAACATCGACAATACCGGCGAGGTTCACCCCGACACGTACTGGTGGCAGCACTCGGTGGGCAATGTCCGCCAGACGCCATTCAAGACACTCTGGCTCGATCGCCCCGACGCCCTGCTGCTGAAGCTACGCGAACACCCACGGGCCGTTGGCGGTCGCTGCGGACAATGCCGCTGGCTGGCGACCTGCAACGGCAATACACGCACCCGGGCCTGGGCCGACGGCGACCTGTGGGGCCAGGACCCCGGCTGCCACCTCAGCGACGAAGAAATCGGCTTGCACGCGATCCCCAGCGTTGCGATGCCCTGCGCCTGATCAACCGACGGCGAACCTGATACCGAACCAAGGAAGTCCCATGCCTGCCTCCATCGTTTTGCCCGCTGCCCTGCAATCGCCTTTCAGACCGGGTGAAGTCGCCCTGGTCGGCGCCGGCCCCGGTGACCCGGGCCTGCTGACATTGCGCGCCTGGAGCCTGTTGATGCAGGCCGACGCGGTGGTCTACGACCGCTTGATCAGCTCGCAATTGCTCAGCCTGATCCCGCTGACCTGCGCCCGGCACTACGTCGGCAAGGCCGCCGGTTGCCACAGCCTTCCCCAACCACAGATCAACGAACTGCTGGCCGACCTGGCCGACCAGGGACAGCGGGTGGTGCGACTCAAGGGAGGTGATCCGTTCATCTTCGGTCGCGGCGCCGAGGAACTGGAGTATCTGCTGGCCCGCCGCATCGATTGCCAAGTCGTGCCCGGCATCACCGCTGCGGCCGGTTGCAGCACCTATGCCGGCATTCCCCTGACCCATCGCGACCTGGTCAATTCCTGTCGCTTCATCACCGGTCACTTGCAACGCGAAGGTGACTTGAACCTGCCTTGGCAAAGCCTGGCGGATGACAGCCAGACCCTGGTGTTCTACATGGGTCTGTCAAACCTCGGCACCATCGCCGCACAACTGATCGCAGCGGGCCTGCCGGCTGATACGCCGGCGGCGCTGATCAGCAACGGCACGCGCCCCGACCAGCAGGTCCTGCGCGGCACCCTCCAGCAATTGCCGGAAATGGCGCTGGCATGCGCCGAAGGCCTGCCGACCTTGACGGTGATCGGCAAGGTGGTTGGCTTGTTTGCCCATCAGGTATTGGAGCATCCGGCCCGCCTGCACCCGGCCCTACCGCTCCAGCCAAGTATCGCGAGGGTAGCCTCATGAGGATCGGCTGGCTTGCCTCATTCCTGTGGATCGGTGCCGTCCACGGCTTCACGGCGCCTGAACCGGACCTGGCGTTGGCCGAACAGACCTACCAGCAACACTGCCAGCAATGCCACGGGGTGAATCGCATCGGCGGCGCCGGGCCGGCGCTGTTGCCCCAGAGCCTGAGTCGGATCAAGCCCGACGAAATCCGCCAGGTGATCGAAAATGGCCGCCCGGCCAGCCAGATGGCGGCGTTCGGTGCGGTGCTGGAGCCTGCGCAGATCGATGGCTTGACCCACTATCTCCAGCGTCCACCCGCGATCGAACCGACCTGGAGCGAGGACGACACTCGCCGTAGCCATCGCCTGCTGGCGAATGTCGCCCGCCTGCCCGATAAACCCCAGCACAACGCCGACCCGCTGAACCTGTTCGTGGTGGTGGAGGCTGGCGATCATCACGTCGATATCGTCGACGGGGATCGCTTCGACGTCCTGGCGCGCTTCGCTTCACACTTCGCGCTGCACGGCGGACCGAAATTTTCGCCGGACGGGCGCTTCGTCTATTTCGCCTCCCGGGACGGCTGGGTCAGCCTGTATGACCTGCATAACCTCACGCTCATCGCCGAGGTGCGAGCCGGGCTCAATACCCGCAACCTGGCGGTGAGCAAGGACGGGCGCTGGGTGCTGGTGGGCAACACCCTGCCCGGCAACCTGGTGGTGCTGGATGCCCGCGACCTGTCACTGGTCAAGACGATTGCAACGGTGGGGTTGGACGGTCGGACGTCGCGGGTCAGTGCGGTCTATACCGCGCCGCCGCGCAACAGCTTCATCGTGGCCATGAAAGATGTGAAAGAGGTCTGGGAACTGTCCACCGGCCCGAATCCGGACTTTTTGCCCAGGCGTATCGAGGCCGAGGATTACCTTGATGATTTTTCCTTCTCGCCCGATTACCGGCAATTGCTCGCCACCTCGCGCAAGGCCCAGGGCGGCCAGGTGATCGACCTCGACACGGGGCGGATTGTCACCGATATCGCGCTGCCGGGCATGCCGCACCTGGGCTCGGGGACCTATTGGAAACACGATGGGCATTGGGTGTTCGCCACACCCAACATCAGCAAGGGGCTGATTTCGGTGATCGACTTCGACACCTGGAAAGTCATCAAGCAGATCCCTACCCTGGGGCCGGGTTTCTTCCTGCGCAGCCACGCCAATTCCCGCTATGCCTGGACCGACGTGTTCTTCGGCCCGGACAACGATGCCATCCACCTGATCGACAAACAGACCCTGGAAATCGCCCACACCCTGCGGCCCATGCCCGGCAAGACCGCCGCCCACGTCGAGTTCACTCGCGACGGCCGCTACCTGCTGCTGAGCATTTGGGATACCGATGGCGCGCTGATCGTCTACGACAGCAACACCCTCAAGGAAATCAAGCGCCTGCCCATGAACAAGCCTTCGGGCAAGTACAACGTCGGCAACAAGATTGAGTTCGCCGAGGGAACGTCACACTGAAAAAAAGGGGCTGATGCGCAGCCCCCTGGAGCAAACTTTCCCGCCATAAAAGACTGCGACGGCGTTCAGTTGGAATGACTTGTGGCGAGGGGATTTATTTGTGGGAACAAAGGCCTTGCTCCCACAGACGGCGTCGGGCCCAAAGGATCCAACCCTTACCAGGTGAGCACCGCCCCCACCGCAAAGGTATCGGTGTCTTCGTTCTGGGCGCTGGTGTCGTGGCCGTTGATTTCGAACTGGTTGTACTCAGCCACCAGCTTGAGGTTGTCGTTGATGTCATGGAACAGCGCGATGCCACGGGTTTCGTAATCGGCACCACTGCCCACCACACCGTTGCCGTCGTCATCGGTCTTGCCGTAGGACAACGCCAGGCGGTTCTTGCCCAGCTTGTAAGAGCCCTGCAACAGGTAACCCTTGCTGTCGACATTGCGCAGGGTGGCTTCCCCGGCGTTGTTGGTGAAGAACGGGTTGATGCCCTTGGCCTGGAACCCCGAGCCGGTCAGCGACAACCCGCCCATCTTGGCCTGCACGCCATACCCCAGGCCCTTGGAAGTGACCGATTCGACGGTGGAGTCGGTGTTGTCCGAGGTCTGGTAGCTGCCGTTGAGCCAGCTGTAGATCTTCGCCCCGCCCAGGTCGAACTGATAGGTGATCTCGCTCTCGGTGCGCGGGTTTTCCTGATAGGCCTTGCCGGTGGCGCTGTTGTCGTTGGTGTCCACCGGGTCCATGATCCCCACCGCCACCCGCAGCCCGTCCATCACCGGCGTGCGGTAGGTGATCTGCGAGGTCGGGAACGGGTATGGATAGCCGCTGCCGATGTTGCCGAACGAAACGCCACCGCCGTCCACCAGCCCCAGGGTGTCGCTGACCTGGCCATAACCGGCCAGCAGTTCGTCCAGCAGGATGTTGGAGCGGGCAAACAGGCCGAAGTCCTTGCCGATCAGCACCTCGCCCCACTCCGGGTTCGCCACGGTGCCGTAGAACTGGCGCACGTCGATGGCGGTGTCGGTGCCATTGGTTTCACTGTCGTTGATGGTCACCCAGAACGAGGCCCGGGCACCGAGCTTGAGGTCATCGACCTGCTTGCCCATGTTGAAGCCCAGGTAGTTGGGCAAGAAGCCCATCTTGACTCGCGCCTGCCGACGGTCGTACTGCTCACCCGCGCGGTCCACGTCGCTGTTGACGTAAAAGGCGTTGATGTAGCCATCGGTGGAAAAGGTCGTCTGGTCCTTGTCGTACAGCATGATTTCGGCGTTGGCCCAAGGCATCAGGCCCAGGCTCGAAACACCTACGATGACCGCAGGCAAAAAACGTTGGCGGGTATTTTTATTGTTGTGCATGGCGCGCTCCGCAACAGGGGACGGGATGTCGGAGGCGATTATCGAAAGGCGCCAGGGCGCGTCATACGCTGCCTTGGAGGCAATTGGCGGATGCTTTGGAAGCGCCGGCCCGGCGCGGCAGTTTGGGTGTAAGACTGCGATGCCGACGGGCGCGCTACTTTGGGTGTGGGCCGCTGGGCGGCCTGGAGGATGTAGAGTTGAGCTTGAATACACCGACCTGTGGCGAGGGGATTTATCCCCGCTGGGCTGCGAAGCAGCCCCCTGGATCTTTCCGGGCGTACCGATATCAGGTTTTAGGGCCGCTTCGCGCCCCAGCGGGGATAAATCCCCTCGCCACAACGGCCCTTCACCTTTAGTTCAAAACCGCGGTTTGACGGTCTTCCAGTCCGGCCGGTAACGCTGCATCTGCCGCACATCGTCGCGCTGGCGGATGCCGCAGCTGAGGAACTGGTCATGCAGCTTGCCCAGTTGATCCCGGTCCAATTCCAAGCCAAGGCCAGGGGCCCGGGTGATCTTCACGCAGCCGTCGACAATCGGCAGCTTGCCGCCCTTGATCACTTCTTCATCCGGCTCCTGCCACGGGTAATGGGTGTCGCAGGCATAGTCCAGGTTCGGCACCGCGGCCGCCACATGAGCCATGGCCATGAGGCTGATGCCCAGGTGCGAGTTGGAGTGCATCGATACGCCGAGGCCGAAGGTGCTGCACATTTTCGCCAGTGTCTGGGTGTCCCGCAGGCCGCCCCAGTAATGGTGGTCGGCCAACACGATCTGCACGCTGTCCAGCGCCACGCTACGGCGCAACTCATCGAAATCGGTGACCACCATGTTGGTCGCCAGCGGCAGCCCTGTGCGTTTGTGCAGCTCGGCCATACCCGCAAGCCCCGGTGTCGGGTCTTCGTAATACTGCAGGTCATCCCCCAGCAATTCAGCCATGCGAATCGAGGTTTCCAGGGACCAGTTGCCATTGGGATCGATGCGCAACGGGTAGCCGGGGAACGCCTGTTTCAGCGCCTTGATGCAGGCGACTTCATGCTCGGGATCGAGAGCGCCGGCCTTGAGCTTGATGCTCCTGAAGCCATAGTCTTGGATCATCCGCCGGGCCTGGGCGACGATCTGCTGTTCGTTGAGCGCCTCGCCCCAACTGTCGGGCGGGTACGGCGAATCGATGTGCTCGGCGTACTTGAAAAACAGGTAGGCGCTGAACGGGATCTCGTCGCGGATCGCGCCGCCCAGCAGGTCCACCAACGGCACGTTCAGGTAATGGGCCTGCAAATCCAGGCAAGCCACTTCGAACGCCGAATAGGCATTGCTCACCGCCTTGCTCGCATGGGAGCCCGGTGCCAGTTCGGCACCGGCGACACTGGCAGGTTTCTGCGCGGCGACGGTGGCCTGGACGATGGCCCGCAACTGGTTGAGGTTGAACGGATCCAGACCGATCAACTGGCTCTGCAATTGCTGCTGGATCGCCAGGGCCGGCGCATCGCCGTAGCTTTCGCCCAGGCCGATGTAACCGTTGTCGCTCTCGATCTCGATGATCGAGCGCAACGCGAACGGCTCATGGATACCACTGGCGTTGAGCAAGGGTGGATCGCGAAAAGCGATGGGCGTGACGGTGACGCGTTTGATCTTCATACAATGGCTCCCGATAGGCCAGCGTCCAGCGCCAGGGGACTGCCAGGCGTAGCGTCCGATAGAGTGTTCAAAGGTGCCTCCCGTTTATTGTCTTGTGGGGAACGGGACGATGATGGACGCGACGGATTGTTCCCGTCTAATCTAACTTGGCACTTGATTGATACCTGGATTGAATCAATGTTTGAACTGGCCCAACTGCGTTGCTTCACCACCGTGGCGACCGAACTCAACTTCCGTCGCGCCGCCGAACGCCTGAACATGACCCAGCCACCGCTGAGCCGGCAGATCCAATTGCTGGAACACCACCTGAGCGTCGAACTGTTCACCCGCAGTACCCGCAGCGTGGCGCTTACCGCCGCCGGCCGGGCGTTTTTCATCGAGGCGCAGAACCTGTTGGAACAGGCGCAACAAGCCGCCGTGGCGGCGCGGCGTTTCGCCCAGGGCGACATCGGCTCGGTGACCATCAGCTTCGTCGGTAGCGCGGTGTACGAGTTCTTGCCCAAGGTGATTGCCGAGGCCCGGATGAAACAGCCCCAGGTCAAGATCGTCCTGGCGGAGATGAACACCTATCAGCAGCACGAGGCCCTGCGGGCCCGGCGCATCGACGTTGGCATCGTCCGCTCGCCCCTGCTGGAAACCGGCTACGCCACCGAATGCCTGGTGCGCGAGCCCTTCGTGCTGGCGGTGCCCGCCGGGCATCCCCTGGCCAGCGCCGAGACCGTGAGCGTTCAGGACCTGGACGGCCAACCGTTCCTCATGTACTCCCACGCCGCCTACCCGCCCTTCAATGAACTGCTCACCGGCATGCTGCGTTCGGCCCGGGTCGCACCGCAATTCGTGCAATGGCTGGGGTCGTCGCTGACGATCCTGGCACTGGTCAACGCCGGCATGGGGCTGGCGCTGGTCCCGCGTTGCGCCACCAGCGTGGTGTTCAAGCAGGTGGAGTTTCGCGAAATCGACCTGGGCGAAGGGGTGCAGAGCGAATTGCACCTGGTGTGGCGCGAGGACAACGACAACCCGGCGTTCACCATGTTGCTGGAAGGGATTCGGGGGGCGGTTCGGCAGGGACTCTGAGGGCAGCACCGCCAAAGCGATGGCGCATGACACCTGGGGCCTATTCCAGTTCTCTCCGAGTAGTTGTACGATGACCGACGAGATAATAATCGCTCGCGCTCCCGATACTTACAAAAATAAGGAAATCCCCATGAAAAAAGCGACATTGGTCATCAGCTTCTTGTGCCTGTTCAGCGGCTACTCAGCGGCATCCGCCCCATCGGCCGAGCAGGAGGTGGCCCAAGCGGTCGACCATTTGACCCAGGCCATGCTGCACAAAGACATCCCCCAGCTCCAGGCACTGGCCGCCGAGAACCTGACCTACGGGCACTCCAGCGGCAACATCCAAGACAAGAAAGCCTTCATCGCCGACATCGAAACGGGCAAGAGTGCGTTCAAGACCCTGGAAATGAAGAACCAGAAAATCACCTTGTCAGGTGACGTGGCACTGGTGCGCAATCACTTCTCGGCACAGGCCCTCAAGGGCACGGAAGTGGTGCCGACGGAAATCGAGAACTTCCAGATCTGGCAGAAGCAGAAAGATGGCAAGTGGCTGCTGATCGGCCGTCAGGCATTTCGGTTCTGATAACGGATTGACCGGAAATACCTCTGTGGCAGGTGCGATCTTGTTCACTTGAGGTTCCTGTGATTCCTTGTGGCGAGCAAGCAAACGCCCTCGCCACAGGTCCTCTCGCCGGTTGTTTTCCTCCTTAAATCGCGGCCCACCGCTCCCGGTACTGCAGCAGGAAATCCACAAAGGCGCGCACCCGTTGCGGCACATGCCGACCGTGGGGATACAGCAAGGTAAACGGACGAGAGCGTCCCGCAAAAGGCGCTAGCACCTCCACCAATTGCCCATTGGCGAGCTCCTGCTCCACGATGAATTTGTAGGTCTGGAACAAGCCGGCGCCATGCTTGGCCAGCGTCACGCCGCCCAGCACATCGTCCGAACAACAATACCCCCCTTCGCCGAACACCTCCTTTTCCTTGCCCTCGACATTGAACAACCAGGAAATCCGTCGCCCGCTACTGGGCAATTCGAACTGGATACACTCGTGGTCGTCCAGGTCTCCAAGGACCTGCGGCGTACCGGCCTTGCGCAGGTAATCCGGTGACGCGACCACCACCAGTTTCGCGTCTTCCAGCAGCCGGGCGATCATCGATGAGTCTGGCTGGGCCCGAACCCGGATGGCGAGGTCATAGCCCTCGGCAACGAAATCGATGTTTCGATTGCTCAGGTGCAGGTCCACAGTCACTTGCGGGTACAGCGCTCGAAAGGCCGGCAGCAATGGCAGGATGCGGTGATGGCCATAGGTGGTGGGCAAGCTGATGCGCAATTGGCCGGACGGCACCGATTGCGCGCCCATCATTTGCTGCTGCGCCTCGACCAGTTGCGTCAGCGCTTGCCGGCATTGCTCGAAATAAGTCTTGCCGGCTTCGGTCAGGCGGATGCTGCGAGTCGTGCGCACGAAAAGCCGCGAGCCGAGGCGCTCTTCCAGGCGAAAGATCGAGCGGCTCACCGCCGCCGGGGTCACCCCCGCCAACTGCGCCGCCGCCGTGAAGCTGCCCGCCTCCGCCGCCAGGCAAAACAGTTCTATGCTGCCCAACTGCAGGTCTTCGAAATGACGCTTCATGATTCATTACACCGCGTATCAACTGAAGTTTCCAAAGGCCTGTTTATCAGTCTGCGGCGTATAAATACAGTGGCCTTCCACCGCGCAGGGTTGTCCTGCGCTCATTTCCATCAGTTGGAGTGCAACATGCCTTTCGTCAATGTGCGAATTACCCGAGACGGCGTCACCCGTGAACAGAAAGCCCAGGTGATTTCCGAAATCACCGACACCCTCCAGCGCGTGCTGGGCAAGGACCCTCACTTGACTCATATCGTGATCGAGGAAGTCGACACGGATAACTGGGGATACGCGGGAATGACGACGACGGAGTATCGAAGTCTTCCCAAGGAATAACACGCCGCCCTTGCGAGCCCGGTCCGACTGACCGGGCTTTTTTCTGCCTGGTGATTCCCCCTGTGGGAGCGGGCTTGCTCGCGAAGGCGGTGTGTCAGTCGACATTTGAATCGGCTGATATACCACCTTCGCGAGCAAGCCCGCTCCCACAGGAATTTATGGGCGTTCCAGATTGATTACATGACGTATCAACTCAAGTACCAGAAGCCTTATTTATCAAACCCTGGCGCATCAATACCCTGAGCTCAACCACCGCCAACACCGGCGCACCGGTTCAACTCAATGTGATCAGGAGTCAATCATGAGCCTCAACAAAACCGTCATCATCACCGGCGCTTCCAGCGGTATCGGCCTGGGTCTGGTCAAGGCATTCCTGGCCCGGGGGTATAACGTGGTGGGCAATGCCCGCTCCCTGTCCGGCCTGGAGGCGACCGCCGCCCAGCTCGGCCACCCCGATGGCTTCCTCGGCGTGGCCGGCGACATCGCGGCCCCGGCCACTTCAACCACCCTCGTCACCCGAGCCGTCGAGGCGTTCGGTGCCGTTGACGGCCTGGTGAACAACGCCGGTTTCTTCCTGCCAAAACCCTTCGTCGAATACAGCCCCCAGGACCTGGACGCGCTGTTGGACACCAACCTCAAGGGTCTGGTCTACGCCAGCCAGGCCGCTGCCGCGCACATGATCGGGCGCCAGCAAGGCTTCATCATCAACATTTCAGCCGCCGTGGCCCTGCAACCGAACATCCAGGTGCCGGCAGCACTGCCGGTGTTGATCAAGGGCGGCGTCAATCAGATGACCCGCGCCCTGGCCCTGGAGCTGTCGCCCCACAACATCAAGGTCAACGCGGTCGCACCCGGCATCATCGACACGCCCATGCACGACCCGGCTCACCGCGCATTCCTCGACAACCTGGCCCCGGCCGGTCGCGTGGGCACCATCGAGGAAATTACCGAGGCCGTGTTGTACCTGGCGAGCGCCGATTTCACGACTGGCGCGATACTGCCGGTGGACGGCGGGATGAGCACGGGTAAGTGGTAGGAAAACTGTGGGAGCGAGCTTGTTCGCGACGAGGTCCAGTCAGTCAGCATCTTATTGACTGACCCGACGCTATCGCGAGCAAGCTCGCTCCCACCTGGACTGCGCGCGACTTCAAAGGGTGTAGGAAATCCCGGCCTGCACGGTTCGCGGTGCGCCTGGGTAGGCATAGACGCCCCCGAATGCCCCCTCTTCGTAGTCGGCGTCAAACAGGTTCTTCAGGTCCAGGTTGAGGCGGATCCGCTCGTTGACCTTGTAGTAACCGAGCAGGTCGACGACGGTGTAGCTGTCCATGGTGAAGGTGCTGGCCGCGGTATTGCCGGCCCGCTCATCGACGTACTTGGCACCGACGCCAAGGCCGAGGCCCTTGAGGCCACCGTCCTGGAACTCGTAGACGTTCAACAGGCTGAAAGAGTTCTTGGGCACGTTGAGCAGGCGAGTGCCGGACGGGATGCTGATGTCCTTGGTCACTTCGGCATCTACATAGGCGTAACCACCGATCACGCGCCATTGCGGCGTCAAATTGCCCGCCACGTTCAAGTCAAATCCGCGACTGCGCACTTCGCCGGCGGCCACGTTGAATGTGGAGTCCAGCGGGTCGGGCGTGAGTACATTGCGCTTTTCAATCTGGTAGATCGCCGCGTCGACGCTCAACTGGCGATCCAGTGCTTCCCACTTGACACCCATTTCGTAGGACTTGCCCTCTTCCGGCTTGAACCCACCGCCCTGGAGTCTGGCACCGGTGTTGGGTTTGAATGAGCGCGCTGTATTGGCGTAGACAGCGACGGTGTCAGTCAGGTCGTAGATCATACCCAGGCGCGGCGTAACGGCGCTGTCAGTGACATCCCAGTTTCTACTGTCGGGCCGAGGCTGTGGAACGAACGTCTCGTACTCATGTTCGAACCGCTCGAAACGCGCCCCAGCCAACAACTTCAAGCGTTCAGTCAGCGCCACCTGATCCTGGACGAACACACCAAACGTCTTGAGGTTTTCCTGGTCATCGGTGGGCTTGCGCGTCAATGCCGGGCGGGGCTGACCATAGACCGGATCGAAGATATCGATCGGGTAGGCACCGGCGCCCACTGCAGAACGCCGAATGATGGACTGGTAGTCGTAATCCTCATACTCGATGCCCGTCAACAACGTGTGCTCGAACCCGCCCATGGAAAAATGCCCGGTGAGGTTGAGTTGGGTGTCGCGGTCGGTCCACTCCAGCTTGCGGTAATTGAAGTTGCGACCCAGGGTGCGCCCATCGGCGGCGATGCCGTTGCCTTCCACGGCATTGCCCTGCAAGGTACCGTCGAGCCACTGGGTACCGCCGGCCAGGGTCCAGTCGTCGTTGAGCATGTGCTCGAAACGCACCTGCAGCATGTTGTTATCGTTATGCAGCTTGCCGACGTCTTTTTCGCCGAAGAACGTATCGCGCGAGGCGGTGCCGCGCTGGCCGGGGTAATGGGTCAGGCCACGGTCCAGCGGCGCATTGTTGCGCATGAAGTCGCCTTCGAAGGTCAGGCGCGTGGTGTCGTTGACCTGCCAGGTCACCACTGGTGCAACGCCGTAACGCTCGGTTTCGACGTGGTCGCGGAACGTGTCGCCGCCCTCGCCGATCACGTTCAGGCGATAAGCCAGGCGCCCCTCTTCATCCAATGGACCGGACGCGTCCAGCGTACCGCGACGCATCCCCTGGTCGCTGACCTGGCTACCCAGGGTCACCGTGCGTTCGGCCAACGGTTGTTTGGACACCACGTTGAAGGTCCCGCCCGGATCGCCACGGCCATAGAGCATGGTGGCCGGGCCGCGCAGGATTTCCAGCCGTTCGATGGTGTTGGCGTCCGGCATGTTCGGGTAGCCACGGTTGATCGGGAAACCGTTGCGGTAGAACTCTCCGGTGGTGAAACCGCGTACGGTGAAAGTCGTCAGGCCCTGGCCACCGAAGTTGTTGCCCCGGCCTACCCCGCCTGCGTAATCGAGGGCGTCCTGCAGACGCGTGGCGCTGAGGTCTTCGACAACGTCGCGAGACACCACGGAGATGGATTGTGGGGTTTCATGGATCGCCGTGTCGGTACGGGTGGCGCTGGCAGAACGGGTGGCGTGATAGCCCTTCACCGGTCCCTGGGCTGATTCATACTCGGCGTTACCCACGATATCCGTGGCTTGCAACTCAAGGGAGGCCGGCTTGGCGGGGGTGGGTTCTTCAGCCCAGGTGGGAACGGAATAAGCCTGGAGCACACACAGTGAAACGAGAATCCGACGCATCGATGCACGATCCTAATGGAAAAAAGCCCCCACGCTGGGAGGCTGACAAGAATGTGTCGTGAAAGATACAGCAACTCATTAACGCTTGATACTAATTCCTATTAGCGCTGGTTTTTTTTGAGTCTTGGATTGGCATTTGCTCGTTTTGGTGGGGTGTATATCCCTTGCTGCGGTAACGGCTACTTAGGGTTCCGCCCTTACGGCGGGTCACTTTTGGCAAACGCCCCAAAAGTAACCAAAAGGTCTTGCCCGGTATGACTCACCCACATGGGTTACAAATCAGTTCACGCACATAGGTAACAGTTTTTAACTGGCATGGTCGATTTCGCGAGGATCTGACCATGTCCTGGAGAGAGCTGAAACCTATGGACCTCAAAGTGATGTTCATCGCTGAGTATCTATCCGAAAAGCACAGCTTTAGCAGGCTGTGCCAGGACTATCAGATCAGCCGAAAGACCGGCTACAAATGGGTCGAGCGCTATGAACTGGAGGGACCCAGTGGGCTTGACGAACGTAGCCGCCGACGGCACAACCAAACCTATGTAGTGCCGCTGGTTGTGAGGCAGGCCATTATTGAGCTTCGCTCTACTGGCGAAACGGTTCCGGGTCCTAAAAAGATCCAGAACGATTTGATGAAACGTTTCCCGGGGCAAGATCCGCCGTCGAAAACGACGATTTACAACATCCTCAAGGCCGCTGATTTGATCACGCCTCGGCCGTCGCGCCAGCGTGTCGCTGTCTATCCCAAGCCTTTGCGTAAGGCAGAAACGCCTAATCAGCTTTTCAGCGCAGATTACAAGGGCCAATTTCTGACTGGGGCGGGCGTTTGGTGTTATCCGCTGACGATCATGGATCATGCCAGTCGCTTCCTGCTTGCCTGCGAGAGCATGGCCAATACCAATCTCAAGGAGACCCAGCAAACTTTCGAGCGTGTTTTTCGTGAGTATGGGATGCCTGAGCGCATCCGCACCGATAACGGCGTGCCGTTTGCCAGTACGGGGCGTGCTGGGCTGTCGCAATTGTCGATCTGGTGGCTACGCCTTGGGATTATTCCTGAGCGAATTGAGCCTGGTCGGCCAGATCAAAATGGACGTCATGAGCGCATGCACCGGACGTTGAAAAGTACCTTTCCCCAACCGCCGGCAATTGCTTGGGAGGCTCAGCAAAAACATTTTAATCGATTTATGCAGCACTACAATTACGAGCGGGGACACGAGGCGCTCGGTCAGAAAACTCCGGCCTCCTGCTACACACCCTCAACTCGGGCTTACCCGGAGAAGTTACCGGAAATGGGGTATGCGAGCCATATTGAGTGTTACCTGGCAGATGGTAGCGGAATCATTAATCGAGCCGGTCTGCGGATATACGTAGGGAATCTGCTTAGGCATCAGAACATTGGAATGGAGATGATCAAGGACGGCGTATGGAATGTGATCTTCGGTCCGGTGATCCTAGGTCACGTCAATGCCAGGGACGCAAAGAACGGCTACGTTTCAATCAAAGTGTCACCTATGTGAATGCACTTTTTTGTAACCCATGTGGTTGTCCCGTACACGCAGCGGGGTCGCTCAGTGTTGGGCCTTGTGGTCCAGCGCCGCGTAGAAATTGGCGCTTTGTTGCAGGTATTTCTGGGTGTAGCTCTGAGTGTGGTTTCTTTTCTCGCTGATTTCGACACTGGCACTGGCAGGCAGTGCGACGGTGGCCGAGATGGCGGAAGCGGCGATGACGGAGAAGAGATTAAAGTTCATGGCGGTAGTCCTCGGATTCGGTTGGCTTGTCTGCCCGGTGGGGCCGTGAAGCAAACTTACGCGCCGAGGCGTCCCGCTTTGAAATGCTTTGCACTGCTAGCGAATATCAGTCTCGTTGATACAACGGCGCAGGCCCCTGAAAACGGAGCCTGCGGTCTATTGACGGACCATGAACTTCAAATCGCTGGGCGCATCCATCGGCATTTTCTGCACGGTTTTACCCAGCAGGCCGGTCTTCGGATCGCGCTCGATCACCACGATCTGGTTGCTCTTCTGGTTGGCAATCAGTAGGAATCTCCCACTCGGGTCGAGGCTGAATTCCCGTGGATGATCGCCTTCGACCGAGCGCCGCTGCAGCTCTTTGAGCGTGCCAGTGGCCGGGTCGATGGCGAACACCAGCACTTCGTTGGTGGTGCCACGGTTGCTGACATAGAGGAACTTGCCATCCCTGGACGCATGCAGCGCAGCCGCCGCCCTGCCCGGCTGGGGTTTGCCGGCGGCCAGGTCGACCAGTTGACGCTGGGTCAATCGGCCGTCCTGATAGTCGAACACCGCCACTTGCGCGCTCATTTCCATGGTCAGCCAGGCGTGCTTGCCGTCAGCGCTGAACAGCAAGTGACGCGGGCCGCTGCCGGGTGGCAACTGCACGAAGGCTGGATCGGCAGCGGTCAACGGCAGCTCTGGATTGGCTTTGGGGTCGTAACGGTAGATGAATACCTTGTCCGCCCCCAGGTCGTTGGCGAACACGTACTTGCCATCGGGCGAGGACACTGCGGCGTGCACATGGGCCGACATCTGCCGCTCGGGGTTAACCCTGCTCGGCTGATGACTGCTCAACTGCACCACCGGCGCCAGCTTGCCATCGGCGCCCACCGGCAATACCGCCAGGGTGCCGCCCGGGTCTTCCACCACCGAGTAGTTACTGACCAGCAAATGCCGGCCATCACCGCTGAGGCTGGAATGGGTCGGCTCGTTGCCCAGGGACTGCACCTGATTGATCAGGCTCAGTTCATGGGTCTTCGGGTCGATGGCGTAGCTGCTGACCTTGCCCACCGGGTCTTTCTGGCCCGGCCCGTTTTCGTTGACCACGAACAGCCGGGTCATGTCCTTGGAAAGGGTCAACCACGACGGGTTGTCTGTCTTGATCACTTGCAACGGGTTGGCATCGAGCTGGCCGGTGCGGCTGTCGAACCGCAACCGGTAGAGACCTTGGCTCTGGCCGGCAGTGTAGGAGCCCACCAGCAGTTGATGACGTTCCTCGGTGTCCGCCTGAACGCCCATGGCGCCCAGGCTGCCGGCCATCAGCAGCGGCCAGAGACTACGCATTTGCATCTTCGTCGTCCTCATCGTGGCCGCTGGTAGCTTCCACGCACTCCAAGTGGTGGTCGCCCGAATCGCTGGTGATGACCCAGTGGTTCAGGGTTTTGTCGAATATCGCGGCCTGCATCTGCGCGGGCGTGAAACGCCAGTGCTCGAGGGTGCGGCCGTTCATGCACTCGACGTGCAACTGGTCCTGCTCGTCGAGGGAAAAGTCGAACGCGTGCAGCCCATCGATAATCAGCATGTCGCAGGATTCGAGGGCGTGCAGCAGGGTGTCGGTTACGGCAGTCATGGCGATCAGTCGTTCATTGGGAAAGTGGCCATGATAACCCAATGTGGGCATGGGCCTTGGGCCATAAGGCTCGAAAGCGCTTTCGACTGGAAGATCGCCATCGCGAGCAAGCTCGCTCCCACAGTGGATTCTCTTGTGAATACAACACTTGTGTTCGCTGAAAATCCAACTGTGGGAGCGGGCTTGCCCGCGAAGAGGCCGGCACATTCAACATCAATGCCACGGCCTCACCGCGATCCTCAGAGCGCCTCGCGCCCCGGCACCCCATCCACCAACCGCAGGATCCCCAGCGGGTTGGCGTTCTTCAGCGGCTCCGGCAGCAGATTGTCGGGGTAGTTCTGGAAACACACCGGCCGCAGGAAGCGATCGATCGCCAAGGTGCCCACGGAGGTACCACGGGCATCGGACGTCGCCGGGTAAGGCCCGCCGTGCACCATCGAATCACACACCTCCACCCCGGTCGGATAACCGTTGAGCAGGATGCGGCCGACTTTCTGCTCCAGCAGCGGCGTCAATTCGCTGAACCGTTCGAAATCCGCCGGCTCGCCGATCATCGTGGCGGTCAGTTGGCCGTGCAGGCCATTCAGCGCGGCGGTCAGTTGTGCCTGATCGGCAACTTCGACAAACACCGTGGTGGGGCCGAACACTTCTTCTTGCAGCGCCTCGTCACCGTTGATCAACAGACTGGCGTCGGCCTTGAACAACTGTGGTTGGGCCTGGTTACCCTGCTGCTCGCGCCCGGCCAGGCGTTCGATGCCCGGGTGCGCCAGCAGTTTTTGCAGGCCCTTGCCGTAGCTTTGCAGCGTGCCAGCATTGAGCATGGTCTGGGGCGCCTGGTCGCCGATCAGCGCAGCCACTTGCTGGGTGAAGGCGGTGAATTGCGGCGAACGAATGCCGATCACCAGGCCCGGGTTGGTGCAGAACTGACCGCAGCCTTGCACCACCGAGGCGGTCAGGTCACGCGCGATGCTCTCGGCGCGAGTTTCCAGCGCCTGTGGCAACACGATCACCGGGTTGATGCTCGACATTTCGGCGAACACCGGAATCGGCTGGGGCCGTGCAGCCGCCATGTCGCACAGGGCACGCCCGCCCTTGAGGGAGCCGGTGAAGCCCACGGCCTGGATCGCCGGATGCTTGACCAGCCATTCGCCAACGCCACCGCCGTAGATCATGTTGAACACACCCGCCGGCATCGCGGTCTTTTCAGCCGCGCGGATGATCGCATCGGCCACGTGCTCGGCGGTCGCCATGTGGCCGCTGTGGGCCTTGAACACCACGGGGCAACCGGCCGCCAGGGCCGACGCCGTGTCGCCACCGGCGGTGGAAAATGCCAGAGGGAAGTTACTGGCGCCGAACACCGCCACCGGCCCGAGACCAATGCGGTATTGACGCAGGTCCGGACGGGGCAACGGCGTACGCTCAGGCAACGCCCGGTCGATGCGCGCACCGTAGAAATCGCCACGACGCAGGACCTTGGCGAACAGGCGCATCTGGCCGCTGGTGCGACCGCGCTCGCCCTGGATCCGCGCTGCCGGCAATGCGGTTTCACGGCAGACCACGGCCACGAAGTCATCGCCCAAGGCATCCAGCTCATCGGCAATGGCGTCGAGGAACTCGGCCCGGCGCACCGCGCTCAGCCCGCGATAGGCTGGATAAGCGGCGGCTGCAGCCTTGGCGGCGGCGTCGACTTCTTCTGCCGTGGCCTGGACGAAATCATGGGGCAAGGCCTCGCCAGTGCTGGCGTCGACGCTCTGCAGGCGAGTCTGACCGGCCGCGCTGCGTGCGCCGCCGATATAGTTGTGGCCAAGGATCTGGTTCATCGCAAGTCTCCTTTAAAGTGTGCCGATAGTACCCGGGTTGAACACCGCGTCCACCGGGGCAATGCCGTTGACCAGCGGCGCGCCGAATTCAGCCTGGCTGATTTCGAACACGTCCCCCGGCTGCGTGCGGATGCCGTCGGCGAACGACAGGGTCGCGGTGCCGAAGAAGTGAACGTGGACGTCCCCCGGACGCAGGAACTGACTGTACTTGAAGTGGTGGAATTCCAGGTTTTCGAGGCTGTGGCACATGTTCGCCTCGCCACTGAGGAACTCGTTCTGCCACAGCACTTCGCCGTTGCGCAGGATACGACTGGTCCCGGACAGATGTTGAGGCAGTTCACCCACGCGAAGTTCCGGGCCAAAACTGCAACTGCGCAGTTTCGAGTGGGCCAGGTACAGGTAATTCTTGCGCTCCATCACGTGGTCGGAAAACTCGTTGCCCACCGCGAAGCCCAGGCGATAGGGCTTGCCATCGTGGCCGATGACATACAGGCCGCTGATTTCCGGCTCTTCGCCGGCGTCTTCGGCAAAGGGCGGCAGTGGGAACGGATGGCCGGGACGGACCACGATGCTGCCGTCGCCCTTGTAGAACCATTCCGGTTGCACGCCAGCCTGGCCGGACTGGGGCTTACCGCCCTCCACGCCCCACTTGAAGATGCGCATGGTGTCGGTCATGGTCGCTTCGTCGCCAGCCTGCTGGTGCATCTTGTCCCGGGCCGAGGCGCTGCCCAGGTGGGTCAGGCCGGTGCCGCTGACCAACAGGTGCGCGGGGTCCGGGTGGTCCAGCGGCGGCAGGATGCGCAGCTCAGCGAGTAGCTGTGCATAGTCATGACTGGTGCCCAGGCCCAGGCTGTCGACCTGCCGCTCAAGCTTCACGCCCGCCTCGATGGCCGCCAACGCCAGGTCGCGCACGCTAGCGGCGCCCTGCACTTCCCGCACCTGGTCGCCGTCGACCACACCGACGCGGCGTTCGCCGTTACTCAATTCGAACTGAACTAAACGCATATCTTTCTCCTTGTAAGCAAAACTTGAATTCGGTGCAGTCCCTTGTGGGAGCGAGCTTGCTCGCGATAGCGGTCGCACATTCACCCATGATGTCGTCTGTCAGACCGCCATCGCGAGCAAGCTCGCTCCCACAGTTGAGTGCAGTGGCCTCAGGTACGCGTCGCCCCCCGGGCGCTGGCCGCGAACTGATCCGCCGGCAGCACATGCTTGCGCTCCAGCAGCCGATACACCACGCCGGTCAATACCAGGCCGAACACCATCACACAGGACAGGAAATACAGCCCCGAGGCGAGGTTGCCGGTGTACTCCTTCAGCGCACCGATCACGAACGGGCCGATGTAGCCGCCCAGGTTGCCCACCGAGTTGATCAAGGCAATGCCCGCCGCCGCACTGGCGCCGGCAAAGAAACGCCCTGGCAACGTCCAGAACACCGCCGTGCAGGAAAACAGTGCGAACGCCACCAGGCACAGCGCCGCCAGTTGCAACACCGGTACCGACAGCCAGGCGCTGAGGAACAGGCCGATGGCGCCCAGGATGTACAACACGGCCAGGTGACCGTAGCGGTCGTTCAAGCGATCGGAACTGCGGGGAATGATCAGCAGGCCGACGATGCCGAAGATATACGGCACCGACGACACGAAACCGGTCACCAGGTCGCTGCCGCCGAACTGCTTGATCAGCGTCGGCAGCCACAGGCCCAGGCCGTAGATGCTCAACGTCACCGGCAGGTAGAACAGTGCCAGCAGCAAGACACGCTTGTCCTTCAAGGCATGCAGCGGATTGCCGTGGCGGGTCTGGCCGTATTCCTCCAGGTCTTTTTTCAGCTCACCGGTCAGCCAGTCCTTCTCGGCCTGGTCCATCCATTTCACCTGTTGCGGACCATCCGGCAGGTAGCGCAGCACCGGCCAGGTCAACAGCACCGCCGGCAGGCCGATGACAATGAACAGCCACTGCCAGCCATGCAGGCCGAGGATCCCGTCCATGCCCAGCAAGCCACCGGACACCGGGCCGGTGATCATCATCGCGATGGGCTGGGACAGAATGAACAGGCCGAGGATCTTGCCGCGATGGCGCACCGGGAACCACTGGGTGATGTAGTACAGCACGCCCGGGAAGAACCCGGCTTCGGCCGCGCCCAGCAAAAAGCGCATGACATAGAAGCTATGGGGACCCTGCACGAAGGCCATGCCGATGGTGATGGCGCCCCAGGTGATCATGATCCGGGCAAACCATCGCCGGGCACCGAAGCGCTCCAGCATCAGGTTGCTGGGGATCTCCAGCAGGAAGTAGCCAATGAAAAACAGCCCTGCACCCAGGCCGTAGGCAGCGTCGCCGATACCGATGTCGGCGCCCATGTGCAGCTTGGCAAAGCCTACCGCGGAGCGGTCCACGTAGGCGATCAGGTACAGCAGGATCAGGAAGGGAATCAGTTTCAGCGTAATGCGGCGAATAAGCCGCAATTCCTGGCTCATGGGACCGGTCTCCGATTGTTGTTGTTATGGAACCTCGGGGGATTTCTCTCGCGAATGACCGCCAGGACAATCCCTCCATTGAGCTGGACTATATAGTAATACTATTTAACCAACAACACTTCCAAACCGCACAAATTGCGCTTATGTTACGCTTCAGCTAGAACAATATAGTCATACAATAAGAGAATCGATCATGTCTGATAAGAAACCCTCCCTGCGCTCGGCCCAATGGTTTGGCACCGCCGACAAAAACGGCTTCATGTACCGCAGCTGGATGAAAAATCAGGGCATCGCCGACCATCAGTTCCACGGCAAACCGATCATCGGCATCTGCAACACCTGGTCGGAGTTGACGCCGTGCAACGCGCACTTCCGGCAGATCGCCGAGCACGTCAAGCGAGGCGTGATCGAGGCCGGGGGCTTCCCCGTGGAATTCCCGGTGTTCTCCAACGGCGAGTCGAACCTGCGCCCCACCGCCATGCTGACCCGCAACCTGGCGAGCATGGACGTGGAAGAAGCGATTCGCGGCAACCCCATCGACGGCGTGGTGCTGCTCACCGGTTGCGACAAGACCACCCCGGCCTTGCTGATGGGCGCCGCCAGTTGTGACGTACCGGCCATCGTCGTCACCGGCGGACCGATGCTCAACGGCAAGCACAAAGGCCAGGACATCGGCTCGGGCACGGTGGTCTGGCAATTGAGCGAGCAGGTCAAGGCCGGCACCATCACCCTCGACGATTTCCTCGCGGCCGAGGGCGGCATGTCCCGCTCGGCCGGTACCTGCAACACCATGGGCACCGCCTCGACCATGGCCTGCATGGCCGAAGCCCTCGGCACCTCCCTGCCCCACAACGCGGCGATTCCGGCGGTGGATGCACGGCGTTATGTGCTGGCCCATATGTCTGGCATGCGTGCGGTGGAAATGGTCCGTGAAGACCTGAAACTGTCGAAGATCCTGACCAAGGAAGCCTTCGAAAACGCCATCCGCGTCAACGCGGCCATCGGAGGCTCGACCAACGCGGTGATCCACCTCAAGGCCATTGCCGGACGCATCGGCGTGCAACTGGACCTGGACGACTGGACCCGCATCGGTCGCGGCATGCCGACCATCGTCGACCTGCAGCCGTCCGGGCGCTTCTTGATGGAAGAGTTCTACTACGCCGGCGGCCTGCCCGCCGTACTGCGGCGTCTCGGCGAGGCCAACCTGATCCCCAACCCGAACGCCTTGACCGTCAACGGCAAGAGCCTGGGCGAAAACACCAAGGACGCGCCGATCTACGGCCAGGACGAAGTCATTCGCACCCTGGACAACCCGATCCGCGCCGACGGCGGTATCTGCGTATTGCGCGGCAACCTGGCGCCACTGGGCGCCGTGCTCAAGCCATCCGCCGCCACCGCCGAACTGATGCAGCATCGCGGTCGCGCGGTGGTGTTCGAGAACTTCGACGAGTACAAGGCCCGGATCAACGACCCGGAACTGGACGTCGACGCCAACTCGATCCTGGTGATGAAAAACTGTGGGCCCAAGGGTTATCCGGGCATGGCCGAAGTGGGCAACATGGGCTTGCCGGCCAAGCTGCTGGCCCAGGGCGTGACCGACATGGTGCGCATTTCCGACGCCCGCATGAGCGGCACCGCCTACGGCACCGTGGTGCTGCACGTGGCGCCTGAAGCCGCCGCCGGTGGACCGCTGGCGGCGGTGAAGGAAGGTGATTTCATTGAGCTGGATTGCGCCAGCGGCCGCCTGCACCTGGACATCCCGGATGCCGAACTCGCCGCGCGCCTGGCCGACCTCGCCCCGCCGCAACAATTGCTCGTAGGTGGCTATCGCCAGTTGTACATCGACCACGTGTTGCAAGCGGACCAGGGTTGTGACTTCGACTTCCTGGTCGGTTGCCGCGGCGCCGAGGTGCCGCGACACTCCCACTGACCCCATCCATCCCCTGTGGGAGCGAGCTTGCTCGCGATGGCGGTGTGACAGACAACTTGGATGTTGAATGTTCAACCGCTATCGCGAGCAAGCTCGCTCCCACAGTAGGTCGGCGTCAGCATTGAATCGCACTAGCGACCCGTCATCACCTCGCCTGCTATCATGCGCAACATTCCCCTCCCACAGGATCGCGCCGCGCCCCATGGACTACCGTAAACCCTCCGACCGCAAAAGCATGCATGCGCGCATCGTCCAGGAACTGGGCATGCAGATCGTCTCCGGGCGCTTCAAGCCGGACGACAAGCTGCCCGCCGAAGCCTTGTTGTGCGAAGAGTATGCCGTCAGCCGCCCGGTGCTGCGCGAAGCCACACGGGTACTGGTCGCCAAGGGCCTGGTGTATTCGCGCCCGCGCGTGGGCACGGTGGTCAAGGCCAGGCGGGAATGGCACATGCTCGATCCGGACGTGTTGCACTGGTTGATGCAAAGCAGTCCGCAGAATGAATTCTTCGGTTTGCTGACCAGCGTGCGCAGCATCATCGAACCCGCTGCCGCCGCCCTGGCCGCCCAGTTCGCCACCGACGCCGACATCGCCGCCATTCGCGAAGCCTACGAGCGCATGGACGCCGCCCCGACGCCCGAGGCCTTGCTGCAACCGGACCTGGACTTCCACAGCCGCATCGCCGAGGCCACCCACAACGACCTGCTCGCCAACCTGTGCAACATGCTGTCGGTGGCCATCGCCGAAGCGCTCAAGCATTCCAACCAGCGGCCCAACCTGCACGAGTTGGCCATGCCACGGCACAAGGCGATCCTCACTGCCATCGAGAACCGGGATGCCCTGGGTGCCCGCCATGCCACGCTGGTGCAACTAGACGACGCCCGCAGCGCATTGAACGTTGTGCTGGGGGCCGATCCCGCCTGATCAGGTCAGACCGCGCAACGCTTGGCTAACCGACATTGTTCTCAACAGGCGGTATTTATGTACCGCCTGCTCATGCCATGGAAGTCGATACTTTTCTCGCCGTCATCCCGACGGCCATGTTTCGTGAAAAGGACTTCTCATGAGCACCCCTTCCACCGCTGATTCGATCCCTGCGCTGGCCCAATGTGTGAGCCTGCAATTCGCCAGTCGCCCGACCCTCGAACAGGCTGCCCGGCGCCTGCTCGAACAGGCCCTCAAGAAAACCGATCCGTGGCTGGACATCGACCTCTTAAAGACTCAACTGGCGACGCCGGACGTCACCACACGCGGCTGGCACTTCCAGCCCTTGATGGGCGTAGTCCTCGATTACCTGGCCAGCGGCACACTCCCGGACTTCACCTCGAAGGGAGCGCTTGACTGCTTTCTTTCCGACGACCCGCCACGGCGCCTCTGGTCAGGCGATCGACGCCTGGACATGCAGGTCATCCGGCGAGCGATCCTTGAACTGCCCTGGAGCGTACCGATCGACCTGGAAGATGCGCTGGTCCGTTACTGGAGCGCTGACATCAGCGGCGACGACCAAGCCGACGCGAGCCGCCACACCAGCCGCTGGTGCTGGCTCAGCGATGTGCTGCGCAACACCCTGAGCCTTCGTGGCCTGCAACAACCCGGGCTCACGGAGTCGGCGCGCGATACCCTCGACCAGATCGTCCGGTGGCCGGACCACGAGCAACGTTTGTGCCTCAATCGACAAGCGCCGGTGTATGCCTACCACCTGGAAACCCGGCTCACCCAGGGTGGCAACCAGACGACACTGGTCGGCAGCGAGATTCTCCTGACCCGCGCCCATCAGAGCATCCGCGAATGGCTTTTGTGCAGCCCCGGCAGCCCCGGCAGCGCCGTGCAGTCCTTTGCCTCCCTGGAGGCCTTCGAGCACCATTGGGGCAAACAGATCGCCAGCCAGTACACCGTCGACACCATCACCTGCCAGCGCCACGAGATCAGTGGCAACGTCTTCGAGCACCAGGCGGCCATGCTGCTGGAGCAGCAACTGGCCGACCTGCAAGCGGTGCAGTTGCCCGCCGGGATCGACACGCAGGCGCTCACGCATCTCTACAGCGACTTGAGCGACCCGGCCCGCTCGCTGCTGGACGCCCCGCGGCTGTCACCCGACATGAAGGCTCGCCTTGGGCCCCTGTTGCCCGCCTGGTTGAAAAACGCCCCTATCGTCGACCAGACGACACTCCAGCACTACAGCCTGGCGCTGGCCAGCGCCAAGCGACGCCACCAGGGCCAGACTTTCCTCAACGGCATCGACGACATCAAGGCCTTTACTGCCGACGCCTTGCTCGACCGCCTGGGAAAAGCCAACGACAGCAGCCCGGCTCCGCTGCCATCGAATCAGCTCCGGCCTGACGACGTGGTGTTGACGTTCAGCGTTTCGGCGGGTTATCCCGGCACCATCGGCGTCAGCGAGAAACGGCAGATGAGCCTGACTGAACTGGCCATCCGCAATCTCGTCGGCCGTCCCAGCGGCACCTTCAGCCTCAGCCATCGCCTGGACCACGCGTTGCCGACCTGGCTGACACCGGCCTTCATCAACCAACTGATCGAACAGGTCGACATTGGCGCGACCTATCCTCGCTATCTGCGCCAGCATCTGCTCGACGACTCTCCCCGAACGCAGGACCGGCAACGGATCTTCGCCGAACAGCTTCCGGCGCAACTGATGCTTGAAGCATTGAAACAGAAGCTGGCCCAGGAGAACGGCATGACCGCCCCGGGCCTGCGCCTGCTGGAAGCCGTGCTCCAACCCAACGCGGCAAGCCAGCAGGTCAACGGCCGCCCAGTGGTCGTTCGCCACCTGGGAATACTGCGCAAGCCCCAGACCCAGGCCGACACCGTGGCCAACATGTTCATCATCGAGGCGCAGGACATCGCCAGCGGCCCGCACCTGTTGTATCGGCCGCTCTACGCGCCCTCGCTACAGCAATTCGCGACCCGCGAGGCACTGATGCAGGCCATTGCCGCCACCGGGGACCTGCAGGACAGCATCCTCACTTGGCTGCCCGACGCCGCGCGCCCGATCTATGCCAACGGTGGCTTCCTGGAGCCACACATCGTGCGGTTTTTCAGCGGTGACGAGTTCAGTGTCCCGGACAAGCCTGCTCCCGCCACGCTCGCCCTCGACGACGCCCACGGCGAACTGCTGCAATCGCTGCACAACGGCGAGTTGATGCACTACCTCTACGGCTGCAACGCCCAGGCCCTGATCACCCAGGCCGACCGGGATTCGGTGTCCAACCGCGAGAGTCGCTGGGCAGTGTTGCTCGAAGGCGGTGGCCTGTTATTCAACACCTTGCTGTTCCCGTTGCTGCGCGGCCCGGCGATGACCACCGTCTGGCTCTGGAACCTGATGGCCAGCGCCCAACAGGACATCCCGGCGCTGACCGGCGAGGACCCAGTGGCCCGGGAGCTGGCGGCCGTCGACCTGCTCGTCAACCTGGCCTTGCTGGTGAGCCAGTTGCCCGCCGGTCATGCACCTGTGGCTCGTGCAGCCGTGCCCGAATCGATACAGGAACAGGCCATGCGCCCGCCCGCGCCGCGCGTCGTCGCCGAGCAATGGCCCGAACCGGCGGCACCCACCCTCGTGGAGGGCACCGTGGCCGTGCCTGACGCCCATGCCGATAACCGGCGCTTGAATGTCGACTTTGCCAGGGCCAGCGGCCAGCCGACTCCCCAACAGCAGGCGCGCTTGCAGCGTTTGCAGGTGCCGCCCCCGGCTACCCCACCCGTGCCGATTGAAAACGGCCCGTTCCAGGGCCTGTACGTGATCGACAACAAATGGCACGCCCAGGTCAAAGGCGCCTTCTATAGAGTCACACCCGAATACGATGGCAGTGCAACCATCGTCGACCCACTCGCTCCGCTCGACGCTGACAAGAACGGCCCACCATTGCGAGTCGATGCCCAGGGCCATTGGCACCTGGATCTGCGCCTGCGCCTGCTCGGCGGTTCACCGCCCAAGCGATTGGAAGCACAGCGGCGTGCCAACCTGGAGCGGGCCAAGCAGTTGACTGATGAGTCCAACCGGTTGGAAGCGCAAGATGCCGATCGACAAAAAGCCCTGGAAGTGGCCCAGCAAGTCATGACCCGGACCGAGGAAGGCAGCCAGTACACCGAAGCCCAGCGGGCGGCCAAACGCAAGATATTCTATGACCTGCTCAAGGAGCAGACCGAGATGTACCTGACCCTGGCAAACAGCGCGGCCGAACGCGCCAGCCTGGGCATCGGTTTCCCGTCCGGCTACATGCACGTGCTCATGGAGAACGTGATCAACAATGCCCGCAAAGCATTCCTGATCACAGAAACGGAATTGCAGGCCCTCCAGCAAGCACATCCTCAGTTCGGAGAGCATGCCAACATCAGGGAAGTTGTCATCCGTGACGTCGAGTCCTATATGAAGTACCTCGACACCAAAAGCAACATCCATGACCAGGCGATCCATTGGCTGGAACTCAAGGACGATTACCTCGAGCGGCTATTGAACCTCGATGCGTCGGGCGCACGGGCATTCGAACGGCTGACCCGCAACCGTCCCGCCAATGAGAGTAACGCCTTCGGCAGTAAAATCCGGCAACTCACCACGCTCCCCATGCTGTCGGTGAAAAACCGGCAATCCGCCCTGCCTGACCGCCTGCTTCGCATTCTCATACCACTGATGGAGCACATCCGTTCCCACGATGACCTGCAAACCTACGACATCTCCCCGTCGGACAGAATCGAAGTGCTGGAAAGCCTGACCGAGCATTACGGCAAGACCCTGGATACGTTGAAGGGAACAAAGGCCCTTTACCTGGACGACATCAACGAATCCTATTTCGACAGGGTGGTCAAACTGATCGAGGGCCTTTACCAAGAGGTCTCCAGCAAACTCGCCGCTGAAATCAAACCCGAGCCAAAACCGCGCAAGCGTATACCGAAACGCCCCAGGACCGGCGTTGGGCTGCCGCAGAAAAAACTGATCAGGACCCGCCACAATGGCGTCTTGATCGGCGACCTGAAACCCGCCGGCACGAGCCTGCCCATCGAAGTCGTCGAAATGCACTCCAAGGGCAGCAACCAAATACTCGCCACCTATTCGCGCCACGAGGATGTCTGGGATGTGGTCGATGTACGCCGCCCGACCCCGGCGCCCCAGACGCGATCGATCAAGGCCATCCGGACCCATGCGCAAGAACTGCTCGGCGAGCTGGACAAGCGCATGAGCCGGGCTGAAAGCTACAAGACACACTGCCGCCACCCTCAGGAAATCGAGGAAATCCTGAACAACGAGGCGAGTCACTTCCGCACGCTCTCCGAGGAACTCGACCGGGCCCTCATGGCATCGCCAACCTCACGCACCCCGGCAAACGAGGCCCTGGGCCAGCTGTTGTCGGACGCTGCCACCAACCTGACCACCAAAGGCAGCGACCTGCGCACCGAACTGAGCCTGAAACTGCCGCCCACCGACGGCAACCTGCGGTTTTTGTTCGAGAAAAACCTGGTACAGGTGGCCCGCCTCGGCGACCGCACGGCCCTGCAAGGGGCGCGCAAGGACTTCCTCCAGGAATACGCCATCAACGACCGTGACGGCTTTGCGATCTGGTACGCGCATTTTCATTACGAAGCGGCCGACACACCGAAAGACAACTTCAGCGTCGCGCACCTCAAGACTAAGGAACAACGCAAGGAGCACTACCACTCGCTGCTGGCCAAGGCCACCAGCCCCTACGCGGTGGTGAATGTGCATCGAGGGCAGATCAGCAAGTCACTGGCCCAGAGCCGGTTCTTGCCGTTGGCGCCTTAATCGCTGGAGCGATAGCGTCCGCTTTTGTGGCGAGGGGATTTATCCCCGCTGGGCCGCGAAGCGACCCCAACTCTGCCACCTCAATCAACCTGACACACTGGCGTGTCAGGTTTTTGGGACTGCTGGCGCAGTCCAGCGGGGCGGTGCGACGTTTCGCTAAAGCCCCTCGCCACAGGAGGCTGCGCCGGCCTTGATCCATCAATGGGCAAACAGCGAATTGCCCTTCTGCCCCGCCAGTTTTTCCGGCTTGATCAGGAACCGCGCCAGCGCCGGCAGCAGCCACAGCGCACCGAACATGTTCCACAGCAGCATGAACGTCAGCATCAAGCCCATGTCGGCCTGGAACTTGATGGCCGAGAAGATCCAGGTGCACACGCCGATGGCCAGGCACAGGCCGGTGAACAGCACGGCCTTACCGGTGGATTTGAGCGTCTGGTAGTACGCCTCTTGCAGCGGAAGTCCAGCCCGCAGGAAGCTTTCCAGGCGACTGTAGATATAGATGCCGTAGTCGACGCCAATCCCCACGCCCAGGGCCACCACGGGCAAGGTCGCGACCTTCACGCCAATGCCCATGAAGGCCATCAGCGCGTTGCCCAGCACCGAGGTCAGGACCAGTGGCAGCACGATGCACAAGGTCGCCGCCCAGGAACGGAAGGTGATCATGCACATGGTCGCCACGCAGATGTACACCAGGATCAGGATTGTCAGCTCCGACTCCTTGATCACCTCGTTGGTGGCCGCTTCGATGCCGGCGTTACCGGCGGCGAGGATGAATTCCAGGCCATCGCGGTTGTTTTCCTTGGCAAAGTCCTGCACCGCCTTCACCGCGCGGTCCAGGGTCTCGGCCTTGTGGTCATTGAGGAACACCAGCACCGGCGCCAGGGAGCAACTGTTGTTGTACAGGCCATCGGCCCGGGCGATGGAGTTGTTCAACACGTCAGGGTTGCGCGACAGGGTTTCCCATTTCAGGTTGCCCTCGTTCATGCCCTTGATCATTTGCTTGGACACGGTCACCAGGGAAATCGCCGACTGCACGCCCTCGGTGTTCTGCATCTTCCACATCAATTCGTCGATGGGGGCCATGGCTTCATAGCGCGAGCAGCCTTCGGCCTTGGTCTTGACCATCACCACCAGCACATCGGAGCTGGTGGAGTAATTGCTGATGATGAAATTGTTGTCCTGGTTGTAGCGCGAGTCCGGACGCAGTTCAGGCGCGCCCTGGTCGAGGTCGCCGATCTTCAGGTTCTGGCTGTACCAGAGGCCGCCGCCGAAGGCGATCACCGCCAGGGCAATGGACACCGGCGCGACCTTGGGGCTGGCGAAACTCGACAGCGAGCGCCAGAACGGATGTTCGCGAGTCGCGTCTTTCTTGCTGCGCTCGATGGCACGCTTGCTGATACCGACGTAGGAAATCGCCACGGGCAGCAGGATCAGGTTGGTGAAGACGATCACCGCCACACCGATGGACGCGCCGATGGCCAGCTCGCGGATCACGCCGATGTCGATGATCAACAGGGTAATGAAGCCCACGGCGTCCGCCAGGATGGCGATCATCCCCGGCAGGAACAACTGGCGGAACGTGCGCCGCGCCGCCGTCAGGGCGTTGTCCGCTTCGCTGGACTGCAAGGCGATGCCGTTGATTTTCTGTACGCCATGGGAAATGCCGATGGCGAAGATCAGGAACGGCACCAGCATCGAGTACGGATCGAGGCCGAAACCCGCCGCGTGCATCAAGCCCAATTGCCAGACCACCGCCACCAGCGTGGTGCTCAATACGGCGATGGTGCTGCGCATGCAGTTCGTAAACCAGTACAGCAGAATCAGCGTGATGACGAAGGCCACGCCAAAAAACAGCACCACCATGACCAGCCCGTCGATCAGGTCACCGACTTTCTTGGCGAAGCCGACGATGTGGATCTGCACATTCGGATTCTGGGCTTCGAACTTGTTGCGAATCTTGTCTTCAAGCTCGTGGGAAAACTTGCGATAGTCGAGGGCGAGCAATTTGCCCTGGTCCTGCGGGTCGGGATAGGACTCCAAAAGCGGAATGTCGATGATGCTCGACTTGAAATCGTTGGCCACCAGGCGCCCGACCTGGCCGGACTTGAGCACGTTGTTGCGCAACAGGTCGAGGCTGTCGGCCGAGCCGTTATAGCTCTGGGGAATCACCTCGCCGCCGGCGAAGCCCTCCTCCGTCACTTCGGTCCAGCGCACGCTGGGGCTCCACAACGACTTGAGCCCGGAACGGTCGACGCCGGAGATGTAGAAGACCTCGTCGTGGATCTGGCGCAAGGTCTCCATATAGTCCTTGGAGAAAATGTCGCCATTGGTGGCTTCCACAGAAATGCGCACCGTATTGCCCAGGTTCGCCAGGTCGTTGCGGTGCTCGAGCATCTTCTGGATGAAGGGGTGCTCGAGGGGAATCATTTTTTCGAAACTGGTGGAGGGACGGATCAGCGTGGCCTGCCAGAACAGGAAGATGCTGACCAGCAGGCAAATGACGATCACTGCCGGGCGGTTATTGAAAATCAGGCGCTCGAGAAACGTCGCCTTGTCTTGGTGATGACTGCTCATGGGGTCCGCCTTCTTGTTTTTATGCCCGTCTCGCAGGCCTGACTCATTTGCTCAGTTCGGCGCCGCTGGGCGTGGCGGCGCGCACGCCGCCTTGCCCCGCCAGGATCAGGTTGCCGTTGCCCGCCGCCGTGACGGCCGCCACGGAAATTCGATCCGGACGGTTGAACACGCTGAAGGTCTCGCCGTCGTCGGTACTGCGCACCACGCTGCCGCCGTTGCCGACAATCACGATGGAACCGTCCGCCAGCAACGTGGCGCCTGACAGGCCGAATTCCAGGGTGCCGCGGGCGGCCTTGAGTTCGACCTGCTCCCAGGAGCTGCCAAAATCGCTGGAACGATACAGGTTGCCGCGCAAGCCGTAGGCCAACAGCGTCGAAGGTTGACCGGTGCCGATGACCCCGAACAGCGAGCCTTCATAAGGGCCTTCGACCTTCTCCCAGGTCTGGCCCCAGTCGGCTGAGCGGAACATGCTGCCCGCCTCGCCGACAATGAACAGCCCGGCGTCTTTCACGGCGGCTATGGCATTGAGGTGGAACTGGTCTTCGTTATCGAGGCGGTCGCTGGCGTCTTCCCAGTGCTTGCCGCCGTCGGTAGTCTCGTACAGCGCACCGTACGCACCCACGGCAAAACCATTGCTGGCGTCCTTGAACCAGACATCCAGCAGCGGCGCTTCACGCGTGAGGTCTTCGAACTGCTTGGTCCAGGTACTGCCACCGTCTTCGCTGGCGAGGATCTGTGCGTCATGCCCCACCGCCCAGCCGTGTTTTTCGTCAACGAAAAATACCGCGGTGAGCAGTTGGCGGGTCGGCACCTTGGCCTGGGTCCAGGATGTGCCCTGGTCGTCGGAATAGACAATGTGCCCACGATCACCGACGGCCACCAGGCGCTGGCCGGCATGGACTACATCGAGCATCAGGGTTTTGCTGGCCTTGGCCGATTCGACGGAATAGATGACATCGGACGTCGACGCCGCAACGGCCATCACCGGCGCCGACAACACCGCTGAGCCCAGCAGCGAGAGCGCCGAAGCCAGCAGCGCGACTCTGCGCAGCAGCGGCGGCCGGCAGCGGCCCACAGCCATGACAGGCTCATTCATAGACCTTTCCCCCATTATTATTGTTAGGTCATTCAACCTTTCAGGGCGCCGTAAGCAGGCTCTGGAAGGTTGCCAGTCCTGGAGCATAGTCCTGAAACCTGCAATCTAGAGCCACTTCGGAAGCTGACCTATCCTATCGGGCTTTCGAAAGGTCTGACAATCGACGCCGCGTTATCTTTTGTTAACCAGGAGGGTTGGCGCGGGGAGTGAATGGTGGGGTATTCGGTGGGGTGATGGCACGGCCATTACAACGACAGTCTAGGTTTTCTATTCAAAATCAATATAAAACCCTGCTATTTCTGACAGTAGCCCGCTTCCCTTTTCTAATCGACACTCACCACATCGAACAGTGACGAACAAAATATTACATTAGCAATTGCAAGAGGAGCGAGTGTCATGATCCCCCCTGAAAATGTTAATGATGAAAAAGGATTTGATGTAGAGCCCTATAATAGCTACGCCATGGACGTCCCTACTGTAATCAGGCTACTGGAAGGTACAGGATATTCCTGGGACATGAATCTACCAGCATTCAATTTCACCAATAAATACAGGGGTGCTACTTTTATAAATTACAAAGTAATGGGTAGCATTGGTCATAGCAATAAATATTCTGCCAGTGTTACTTTCCATGATGACCTTAGATTTTCAAGCACTGAATTCATTAAAGAAACAGATGAGCCCGCGCCAGGAAATGAAGAAGCCTTAGTCAATGCTCTCAGCCTGAACATTCTACTTGCCAGGCACTATACGGCGGGTATCGGCCTAGGGGCACTGGCCATTCATGGCTCTGGAAAAGAACTTAACTTTTCAAAAAGAAGCTTTTAGCCCGTATTGCTCATGAGCCTCGTCGATCAAGTCGATAGAGCCTCACAGGACAGGTGTTCGCTGCAAATCTACTGTGGGAGCGGGCTTGCCCGCGAAGACGGCAGCACATTCAACCTCTTCCTGGCAGACACGCCGCTTTCGCGGGCAAGCCCGCTCCCACAAGGGATTTGGGGTGTGCGTCGCCTTTGCATGCACCAGCAAGACCTGTGGGAGCGAGCTTGCTCGCGATGGGCGTGCACCGCGGTCCGCCAGGCAGACCGCGGTATCAAGGTCACGCCAAGCTCTTGCTCACGACTTCAAACACATCGGCCGATAGCCCGCCGGACGCCAGGATGCGCTCCAGTTCGGTCTTCATCAGCGCTTGGCGAGCGCTGTCGTATTTGCGCCAGCGGGTCAGCGGCGCCAACTGGCGCGAGGCAATCTGCGGGTTGAAGCCATTGAGCTGGATGACCAGGTCGGCCAGGAAGCGATAACCCGAGCCGTCGGCGGCGTGGAAGTTGATCAGGTTCTGCCCGGCAAACGCCCCCACAAGCGCCCGCACCTTGTTCGGGTTCTTGATATTGAACGCCGGGTGTTCCATCAACGCCTTGACCCGCGCCAGGCCACCGGGCAGCGGGCTGCCTGCCTGGACGCTGAACCACTGGTCCATGACCAGCGGGTTGCCCTTGAAGTTTTCCGCGAACACTTCCAAGGCGCGGGCCTTCTCGGCTTCGAACGGCGAATTGACCAGCACCGCCAATGCCGTAAGACGCTCGGTCATGTTATCGGAGGTGTCGAACTGCTCCAGGGTCGCGCTCAGCACCTCTGGCTTGTCGGTGAGCATCAGGTACGACAGCGCAATGTTCTGCAAGGCACGCCGGGCGAAATGCTCGGCCTCGGCCACGTACGGTGTGCGCTTCGAGAGATCGCGGTTGGCTTCATAACGCAGCCACAAGGCCTCGAACAGGTTCTCGGCCAACTGCTGGCGGGCGAACTCGCGGGCAGCGTGGATCGCCTCGACGTCCGCCACCTCGCTGATTTCCGTCAGGTAGGCTTCGCTCGGCAACGAAAGCATTTCCGCAACCATGGCCTGGTCCAGGGATTCATCCGACAGCACGCTGCGCAGCGCACTGACCAGGCGCGGGTCCAGCGACAGGCTGGCGCCCTGCTGATGCTGGCCGATCAGTTCCTGCAAGACCTGCACCGAGAGCTGCTGGCCGGCGTCCCAACGGTTGAAGCCGTCGCTGTCGTGCTGCATCAGGAACATCAGTTGGTCGCGGTTGTACGGGAAGCTCAGTTTCACCGGTGCCGAGAAGCCACGCAGCAGCGATGGCAGGGGGCGTTCGGCGATGTCGACAAACGTGAACGTCTGCTCGGCCTCGGTCACCGAAATCACCCGGGAGGTGCCGCTTGCCGCGGTTTCACCGGCCAGGCGCAACGGGATCTCGGCGCCCTGGCTGTCCAGCAGGCCCAGTTCCACCGGGATCACGAACGGCAGCTTTTCCATCTTGTCCGGGGTCGGCGGGCAACTCTGGCGGAACGTCAGGCTGTAGGTCCTGGCCGTGGCGTCGTAGGACTCGCTCACCGCCAGCCGTGGCGTACCGGCCTGGCTGTACCAGCGCTTGAACTGGGCGAGGTCGACGCCGTTGGCATCTTCCATGGCCTTGATGAAGTCGTCACAGGTCACGGCCTGGCCGTCGTGGCGTTCGAAGTACAGGTCGCTGCCCTTGCGGAACCCTTCCGGCCCCAGCAGGGTGTGGATCATGCCGACCACTTCCGAGCCCTTTTCGTACACGGTCAGGGTGTAGAAGTTGGAGATCTCGATAAAACTGTCCGGACGCACCGGGTGGGCCATGGGGCCGGCGTCTTCGGCGAACTGGTGGGTGCGCAGGTACGCCACGTCCTGGATCCGCTTGACGGTGGCTGAGTTCATGTCGGCCGAGAACCCGGCGTCGCGGAACACCGTGAAGCCTTCCTTGAGCGACAGCTGGAACCAGTCGCGGCAGGTCACGCGGTTGCCCGACCAGTTATGGAAGTATTCGTGGGCCACGATCGCCTCGACCCGCTGGTGCGCGGCGTCGGTGGCGGTTTCGGCACGGGCCAGCACGGCGCTGGAGTTGAAGATGTTGAGGCCCTTGTTCTCCATGGCACCCATGTTGAAGTCGTTGACCGCGACAATCATGAAGATGTCCAGGTCGTATTCACGCCCATACACCTCTTCGTCCCAGCGCATCGACTTCTTCAGGCTGGTCATGGCGTGCTGGCATTTGTCGATGTTTTCCGGCTCGACGTAGATGCGCAGCGCCACGGTGCGCTCGCTCAGGGTGGTGAAGGTGTCTTCGACGCACCACAGGTCCCCGGCCACCAGGGCAAACAGGTAGGCAGGCTTCTTGAACGGGTCTTCCCAGGTTGCCCAGTGCCGGCCATCTTCACCGGGGCCACTGGCAATCGGATTGCCATTGGACAGCAGCACCGGGTAGCTGTGCTGTTCGGCCACCACGGTGGTGGTGAACTTGCTCATCACATCCGGGCGGTCGAGGTAATAGGTGATCTTGCGGAACCCTTCTGCCTCGCACTGGGTGCAGAACATGCTGCCGGACTTGTACAGGCCTTCCAGGGCAGTGTTGGTTTCCGGGTGGATCCTGACGGTGGTGTCGACCGTGAAAGCCTGGGTCTTGGGCTGAAGGGTCAGGTGGCTGTCGTCCAGTTGGTAGTCACCCTGCCCCAGGTCGGCATCGTCAAGCTTGAGCGAGACCAACTCCAGGTGCTGGCCGTCGAGCACCAGCGGCGGCAGCCCGGCGCCGCGCTCGGGGTTGCGGCGCATCACCAGTTGCGCATGGACCAGGCTGTGGTCCTCGAACAACTCGAAGGTCAGGTGTGTTTCGTCGATCAGGTACTCGGGGGCCTGATAGTCCTTGAGGTAAATCATCTTCGGTTGTTCGGTGCGCATGGGTCGAATCCTTCTACTGATGCACGGCGAGCTGGTAGGCCGTGTATTTACGAATGTTGATCACGCCGGTATCGAAAATCAGGTATTGGCCCTTGATCCCCAGCAGCGTGCCTTCGGCGATCGGGTTCTTGTCCAGGTTGAAGCTGACGATCTTGGTCGGGTACTGCTCCACCGGATAACGGATCTCGAGGGGCTCGACGTCCGCTATGGTCTGGATCGCCTGTAGGCCGAATCGTTCCTGCAAGCCCTGCAATCCCGGGGCGCAGCTTTCGAACAGCGCATCGCGGATCGCCGGCAGGTCCACCGCGGCGGCGTCACCCTTGAGCAAGGCGCGCCAGTTGGTCTTGTCCGCCACCTGGCTGCGGAACAGGTCTTCGACAAACCCCGACTGCTGACGCGTGGCGACCCGCAGGATCGGCAGCGCCTGGCTGGCGCCCTGGTCCAGCCAGCGCGTTGGCAGTTGCGTGGCGCGGGTGATGCCGACCTTCACGCCCGAAGAGTTGGCCAGGTAGACCACGTGATCGGTCATGCAGAACTGCTCGCCCCAGGCCGGGTCACGGCATGTGCCCGCGTCGAAATGGCAACGCTCGGGGCTCATGATGCACAGGTCGCACTGGGCCAGCTTGGTCATGCAAGGGTAGCAATAACCCTGGCTGAAGCTGGTCTTGGTCCGTCGGCCACAATGGGTGCAGTGGATCGCACCGAGGTATTCCAGGCGGACCGTACTGCCGATCAACGGGTTGACCGGCACCTCGACCTCGTCCAGGCGAAAGGCGTATTGAACGGTCGACCCGTCAAGGCGCGCCGACATCTTGCTGATTGCACCGCGGCCAATCTCGATCAATGGATGGCGTCCGATTTGAACAGGATATTCGGCACCTCGATCGACTTCGACTGGCACTCCTGCGGGCCCATGTAACCGGTGCGCTCCTCTTCGGGCAGGTTCTGGATTTCCCAGGCGATCATGGCCTGGAGCGACAATTCGCGCTGCTCGGCGGTGAGCTTGTTGCCATCGGCCCATTTACCGATTTCCACCGCCAGTTTCAGGCTCCGGTAGATGTCGGGGGTGATGTTCTGGATCATTTCATTGAAGGAAGACATGGGTTCTCCGCGCAAATCGCGCATTCTCAAAAGGCACAAGCGCCGGTCAAAGGGCCATTTTACGGCGAGCGAACAGCCCGCCCAACAAACCCGTGAAGCACCCGACGAGCAGCCCGCCGACGTGGGCCGCATTGGCGATTTCACCGAAGCCGATCAGCGAAACCAACCCGGACAGGCACAGCAGCAACCACACCAGCATCATCACCAGCACACCACGGGGCAAGTGATAGGCCGGGTTCGGTGCGAGCAGTTGGTAGATCCAGCAATGGCCCAGCAAACCGTACAACACCCCCGACAACCCGCCGAACAGCGTCGGGCCGCTGAAAAAGTACTGGGCAAAATTGGAGACGAGGCTGAACAGCAGCGTCAGCCCCAACAAGTTGATGCCGCCCTGGCGCGCTTCGATCCGCCGCCCCAGCTCCCAATACCACATGCCATTCATGGCGATGTGCAGGAAGCCGAAGTGAATCAGCATCGGCGTCACCAGGCGCCACCACTGCCCCGCCGCCAGGCTATCGGCCAACGGCGTGAACTGGATGTAGTCGCCAACGACGCGAAACTGGAGGAAGGTCAGCCAGCGTAGGGTCTCAAGATTTTCCCCCAGCAAGGTGACCGCGCTGACGATCAGGCTCAGCAACAGCACCAAGGCCGTCACTGGGCTGCGGGTCAGTTGCTGGACGAACCCCGCTCGCCGGGAAGCGCCACCGGTGTCCGGCAGCTCCAACTGTTGATCGGGATCCCCGGAGGGGAAACGGGCGTACAGCGAACGCACGTCCTCGCTGATTTCGTCCGGCACCCAGAGCACCTGCTCGCCCGCCTCTTCGCTGACGCGATGGGGCACCTGCATGCGTTGCAGCAGCTTGACGAAACCGCTCAGGTCCACTGCCAGGGGCAGGCGCAGAACCGCGACAGCACTCACTGCACCACCTCCGGCCGCTCGACATCGACCCAGACGAATTTATGCGGATCCAGGCGCGTCTCCTGGTCGAGGCGATAGGCGACCAGCTTGCCGTAGAGCACCGCGCTGTAATCCAGGCAGGCCAGGTTCGGCCGGATCGGCGCGGGTTTGCCACTGCGCCAATAGTGGCCGACGAACAACAGCGGTTCGTGGACGCCATAGCGCAGCAGGTTGTTCTTTTCATCCGGCGACAGCGGCGTGCGGGCCACCGGCTCCGGCAAGGCGTCGGGCTGGAACACGATGTCGCCGTAGGTCTTCGGATCGTCTTCCCAGAACTTGGTGCGAAAGAACGACCGGGTCAGGCCATCGCCACCGGTCAGTGTCATGCCGTGGGGCAGGCGCATGTCCGTGCCACGCAGCAAGCGATCGAACACCGTGCAGGCAAAACTACCCGGTTGCGCCGAGGCCTGGAGGAAATGCTCGTCCACGCAACCGTCCGGGAACAGGCCACGCAGCGGTTCGATCAGGCCTGCATCCCAACAGGCATGCACTACGCGGAAACGGCTGGCGTCGACAAACAGCGGCAGTTCATAGAACCATTTGAGGAAGTCATGCCAGTCACCGGGGTGCTGCTCGAACTGGGTCAGTGTCTCGTTGAGCAGGCGGGCATGACGCGGCGTGTGCTCGCGCACATAGCGCTGGCCGCTGCCCGGCAATGCCGGTGTGCTCCAGCCCAAGGCGTTGAACTCGTGGTTGCCCATGATGCACAGCGCCTGGCCGGCCACGACCATGTCGTGGACGATGTGCAGCGCCTCGCGAATCCGCGGGCCACGGTCGATGATGTCCCCCAGGAACACGGCCATGCGCGACGGATGCCGCCAGACCCCGCCCTGCTTGTGGTAACCGAGTCGGTCCAGCAGGTGTTCCAGGGTCAGGGCGCATCCATGCACGTCACCGATCAAATCGTAACTGCGCGCAGGATCGAGCATCAGTCGCCTCCACCCCCCAACCGACTGCCCCAGCCAAGCTTGGTCCGGCAGACTTCGTAGTAATTGTGATCCAGCGGATGGATCAGGCGCAGCTTCTGCGCTTTTTTGCTGACGGTGATGGTGTCACCCGGCGCGCAGGTGAAATGGTTCTGGCCGTCACAGGACACTTGCGGGTAGATCTGCATATCCTTAGACACGACGATTTTCAGCTCACTGTTGCCATCGACCACAATCGGTCGCCCAGACAAGGTATGGGGGTACATGGGCACAATCACAATAGCGTCGAGCTTGGGATGCATGATCGGTCCGCCGGCCGACAGCGCGTAGGCCGTGGAACCGGTCGGGGTCGCGACGATCAGGCCGTCGGCCTTCTGGCTGCAGACGAACTGGCCGTCGATGTACAGCTCGAATTCGATCATGCGCGTGGATTTGCCGGGGTGCAGCACCACGTCATTGAGGGCATCGCCCTGGCCAATGGCCTCGGCGTGACGACGAACCTCGGCTTGCAGCAGGAAACGGTTTTCCACCAGATAGTGGCCGTCCAACACCTCGGCGACCTTGGTTTCCAGCTCGTCAGGGCGGATATCGGTGAGGAACCCCAGGCTGCCCCGGTTGATCCCCAGCACCGGGATGTTGTGCCGCGCCAGGGCCCGGGCGGCCCCCAGCAGGCTGCCGTCGCCGCCGACCACGATGACCATGTCGCAGACTTCGCCCAGCATCTTGCGCGACGACGTCTGCAGGCCATGGCCCGGCAGCACTTCGGCGATGGTGTCTTCGAGGATCACATGCAGGTGTCGCTCCAGGAGGAAACGTTTGAGACGGCGAACGGTGTCCAACACCTGCGAACTGCCCAGGCGACCGATGATGCCGATATTGCGAAATTGCTCCATGAGGCTCCTGCGAGGGTCTGCGGCGGGCGAAAACCACGATTATGGGCGAAAGCGCTCCATAGACAAAATCCTTTAAGCCTTCGTCGCAGCAGCTATGCTCGCAAAATGATCCTGTTCCCTGAGTTGCTGGACTTGCCACGCCGCCTTCGCCATCCCGAAGTGCGCGACCTCGCGTGGGCGATCATTGCCCCGCCGATGCTCATCGACACGCCCTGGCCCCAGCGCCATCCCCTGGCCGGCAGTGACTGGGTGCAGGAGCCGGGACGACTGGAACACTGGTTGCGGCAACTGGACCGCGACAGCTACCCATTGCTGCACTGCCTGTCCCAAGGGCGCACCCGACGCCTGGGCCTGTATTACGAAAGGCTGTGGCAGTTTGCCGTGCAGCACGCCCCGGGTATCGAATTGATTGCCGCAAACCTGCCGATCCGGCGCGAAGGCCATACGTTGGGCGAGTTGGACCTGCTGTTGCGCGATCGCGACGGCATTCATCACCTGGAACTGGCCATCAAGTTGTACCTCGGGCCTCAGCAGGGAAACGGGTTGGACGCTGCGCAATGGCTGGGCCCGGGTTGCCACGACCGGCTCGACCGCAAGCTGGCCCATCTGCGCGAACACCAACTGCCAATCTCGGCCCGGCCGGAAAGCCGCGAGGCCCTGGCGGTCCTGGGGATCGAGCCCTCGGGCCTGGAACTGTTTCGCTCTGAACTCTGGCTGGGCGGCTATTTGCTATACCCCTGGCCGGGCCAGGCCGAACCTCCAGCCGGCGCCCACCCCAGGCATCTGCGCGGTCGCTGGCTGCACCAACGGGATTGGGTTGCGTTCGTCGCCCAGCGCCCGCCGGGTCGCTGGCAACCCCTGCCCCGCGCCGCCTGGCTGGCCCCGGCCCATTATCCGGCGGAGCAGACCTGGAGCACCGCGCAACTGGACGCCTGGCGAATGGCCCTGGATCCCATGGCGCCGGCGCAGTTGATGGTGCGCCTGAGCGAAAACACCGAGGGTGAGTGGGAGGAGGCCGAACGGGTGTTCCTGGTGGCTGATCGTTGGCCGGATGTGCCGGGTAACAGCTGAGTTGGGCGGTGTCTGGACGTCCGTCTTCGCGAGCAAGCCCGCTCCCACATGAGAATGCATTTCAATGCGGGAGCGGGCTTGCTCGCGAAGGGGCCACTACGGTCTAGAGTGACAACCGCACCGCCAGCGCCGCCAACGTCACCAGCAACACCGGCACCGTCAGCACGATCCCGACCTTGAAGTAATACCCCCAGCCGATCTGGATGTTCTTGCGCGCCAGCACATGCAACCACAGCAAGGTCGCCAGGCTGCCAATCGGCGTGATTTTCGGGCCCAGGTCGCTGCCGATGACGTTGGCGTAGATCATCGCCTCCTTCACCACCCCGGTGGCCTGGCTGGCATCGATGGACAAGGCGCCGACCAACACCGTTGGCAAATTGTTCATGACCGACGAGAGCAGCGCCGTCAGCACGCCAGTGCCCATGGCCGCCCCCCACACGCCATAACCGGCGAAAGCGTCGAGCCAGCGGGCCAGGGAGTCGGTCAGCCCGGCATTGCGCAGACCATAGACCACCAGGTACATGCCGAGGGAAAAGATCACGATCTGCCACGGTGCTTCCTTCATGGCCTTGCGAGTGGATATCTTGTGGCCACGCGCAGCAACCGCCAGCAGCAATGCGGCACAGACGGCTGAAATGGCACTGATGGGAATGCCCAGGGGCTCCAGGGCAAAGCACCCCAGCAGCAGGATCACCAACACGGCCCAGCCGGCATAGAACGTGGCCGTGTCATGGATGGCGCTCGCCGGATCGTCCAGTTGATGCGGGTCGTAATCACGCGGGATATCGCCACGAAAAAACCACATCAGGATCGCCAGGCTGGCCGCCACGCTGACCAGGTTAACCGGCACCATGACCGCCGCGTAACGGTTGAAACCAATGCCGAAGAAGTCCGCCGAGACGATGTTCACCAGGTTCGACACCACCAGCGGCAGGCTTGCGGTGTCGGCAATGAAACCGGCCCCCATCACGAATGCGAGCGTCGCCGCCGGGGAAAACCGTAACGCCAGCAGCATCGAAATCACGATGGGGGTCAGGATCAACGCCGCCCCATCATTGGCAAACAATGCCGACACCAGCGCCCCCAGTAGCACCATGAACGCAAACAGCTTGCGCCCACTGCCCTTTCCCCAACGGGCGACATGCAGGGCCGCCCAGGCGAAGAATCCCGCCTCGTCCAACAGCAGGCTGATGATGATCAATGCGACAAACGTACCGGTGGCGTTCCAGATGATCTGCCAGACCAGCGCAATGTCCCCGACCTGCACCACCCCGCTCAGCAAGGCCAGCAGCGCGCCCAGCGTCGCGCTCCACCCCACCCCCAACCCCTTGGGTTGCCAGATCACCAGCGTAATGGTCAGGAGGAAAATCAACGACGCGATCAGCATGCGCAACAGCCTTGCAAAGGAGACAGCCTGGGGGATGAGGGGCGAATATATGGAAAACCGGATATTCGGTAAAGCGGCACTCGAATCTGCACACGCAGCCTGTGGGAGCAAAGCTTGCCGCGATAAAGGCGGCGCGGTCGTTCGGAATCCAGGCGCCTGTATCGCGAGCAAGCTTTGCTTCCACGGCTTCCTCGCCACAATTCATTGTGTTTGAGGGGTTTGGGAACCTCAGATCTTCTTGTGCTGCTCGACCCACTGGCCATAGGTATCGATAAACTTCTGCAGGAAGGGCCGCACCGACTCCGACAGGTTGCCCGCCTCGTCAAACGCGGTCCCGGCGCCGCTCAGGTAGGCTTCCGGCTGCTGCATGCAAGGCACGTCGAGGAAAACCAGCGACTGGCGCAAATGATGATTGGCACCGAACCCACCCATGGCGCCCGGCGAAGCACTGATCACCGCGCCCGGCTTGCCGCTCAGGCAACTCTGGCCGTAGGGACGCGACCCCACGTCAATGGCATTTTTCAGCGGTGCCGGCACCGAGCGGTTGTATTCCGGCGTGACGAACAACAAGGCGTCGGCCGCGCCCACCTGCTGGCGGAACGTGGTGTAGGCGGCCGGCGGCGTGACGTCGATGTCTTCGTTATAAAGTGGCAACTCGCCGATCTCGATGATGGTCAGCTTGAGGTTGGCAGGCGCCAGGTCAGCCAGTGCCAGCGCGACCTTGCGGTTGATCGATGCCTTGCGCAGGCTGCCCACCAAAACGGCCACTGTGTAAACATTGCTCATGAGAGGCTTCTCGACTGTCGGCTCAAAGGAGCCCGTAGTTATAGATGATCGGAGTGACAATTGGACCAGTGGAGCGACAAAAACCGGCCGGCTGGACTATTTTTTTCATGTAGGAAAACTTACCGAGCTTGACCAAGGTCTACAGAACCGCAAAGCGAGTGATCTATTTCCAGAGGTTCTAAGCAATGGCAGCAGTACAAGTCGGGCAATTTCATGCGCGGGACGCCGAAGGTCGCGTCTATTCGGTGTATGAATTCCGGGAATCGGAACCCTCCCCGGACGGTAGTGGCGATATTGTCACTTACAAGCTGGCCATTGGTGATCGTGTCAGCAGACTCGATGAGGACAGATTTGTGCTGGTTCAATCAGGCATCGAGTTGAAACGCGAACCGGAAACACAAGTAGCGCTATAAACCTTTTGGTTATGAGCAGAAGTCGCACCCGGACTTGGGTTAGGATTCAGCCACTCAATGGCTCACCCGCCGAACATGGACTTCCTGCATGCGTTTACGCCACATCGAAGTGATCCAGGCGCTGCTGCAGACCGGCCACCTCGGCACGGCCGCCGAATGGTTGCAACTGCCGGTGGCGGAGGTCGAGGCGATCCTGCGCGATGCCGAGGCCCAGCTGGGCTTCATGCTGTTTGCCAGCGTGCGCGGGCGTTTGCAGGCCACCCGGGAAACCCTTGAATTGCGCGACGGCATCACGCGGGTGTACGACACCCTCGAACCGGTACAGCGCCTGGCCAGCAGCCTGAAACACCATCAGTCATCGCCCTTGCGCATTATCTGCACCCCGCCGCTGGCCCAGCAGTTATTGCCCCAGAGCATTGCCGCCTTGCGCCGCCGTCATCCGGATGCACCCTGCACCCTGCTCAGCCAGCCGACCCGCGACATCGTCCACAGCCTCCTGTTGCGGGAAAGTGACCTGGGCCTGAGCTTGCACGACCCTGAACACCCCGACATCCACTGCCAGATGATCGCCCAGGGCAAACTGCAATTGCTCGCGCCTCACGGGTGGTTGCAACCACGGCAAAAATACATTTCGCTCCAGGACCTGGCGGGCCAGCCACTGGTGGGGCTGGATGGCCATGACCCGCTGAGCCCTGCATTCGAGCATAAGTTGGCGGCGCTGCGTCCGGCGCCCATGATCCAGATCCGCGTCCAGACCCATCAGATGATGCGCGCCATGGTCGAGGCCGGCGAAGGCCTTGCCATCGTCGACCCGTTCACGGCTTCGGGTGCCAAGGGTGGGGGTCTCGATGTCTGTCCGGTATCGCCCGCCGTCGCGATTGGTCTTTATGCCTTGAGCCTCAACGGTACGCCCTCCTCACCCGCCCTCCAGTCGCTGCTGGAACGGGTTACGGAACAAGCCGAGGCGTTGCTGGGCCACTGATCGACATCCCCAACGGATCGTCGAACAGCCGGTACCAGAACAGCGCCACTTCGGCGGTATGCCGGTCAATGCCGCGATAGCGCAGATGGTCCATACCGCCGAGCACATAACCGCAACGCTCATAGAGCCGACAGGCCCCCAGATTGTTGTTCTGGGTCTCGAGCATGATGCCCGGCAGTTTTTTCTTGCGACTCCAGAAGACGGCGACATCGAGCAACGCCTTGGCCACCCCGTGGCGACGGGCCGGAGCGTGCACCGCCAGCTCATCGATGTGGGCATAGCCATTCCAATTGGTACTGATCACCAGATGCCCTACGGGCTGGTCGTCGAGGTAGGCCATGAAGATCTCGCTGTCCGGAGCATCGCGAAAGCTGCTGAATTCCTCCGGATCGATGCCATAGCACTTGCGATAGGGAACGATGGGCGTCACCGGCCACTGGTTGACGGGACGGCCGATCTGCGCCGTCGCGTAGTCGCTGACTTCGAAGCTGAAATCACTGCCCCAGATATAGGTGGCAAAACCGTCATCGACGATGCGCACCGACAGGCCAGGGTGTTTGGGATTCATGACCGGTTGCATACTGGGGAAAGTCCTCATTCCTTGAGATAACCAACGGCGCATCGCCACCCATTGCCCTTGCCTTGCAAATCATCACTCATCAAGCGGGATCCATAGCCTGCCCGTTCCCTCAGGTTAGAAGGTCGTGGCGATTGTGGCGAGAAATGAAAGATGAATACTGACGCCATCCCTGCAGGAGCGGGCTTGCTCGCGAAGGCCGTGGGTCAATCAACATCGGTGTTTTAATGTACCGTCGCTTTCGCGAGCAAGCCCGCTCCCACAAGGGACGTCCTCAGCTCACCGAAGCCTGGGGTTCAGCCAGCTGTGTCCACAATGCCGGAGCACCCGCGGACTTGGCGATGGCTTCCAGACGCGCGGCATGCTCGGCCAGGTCGCTTTCGCTGGCGCGGATGATCCGCGATGGCTGGCGGTCGGCGGGCAAACGGCGGATTTCCGTAGCCTGGTTGCCGGAGCCTTCGCCGGTACCGTTGCCGTCCGAGGCGTTACCGGCCAGGGACAGGCTGGTCTGGCCGCCGGTCATGGTCAGGTAGACGTCGGCCAGGATCTCGGAGTCGAGCAAGGCGCCGTGCAGTTCACGGCCGGAGTTGTCGACGCCGTAGCGCTTGCACAGGGCGTCGAGGCTGTTGCGCTGTCCGGGGTGGCGCTCCCGGGCCATCATCAGGGTATCGAGGATGGTGCAATGCTGGGTAATGTCGGCCCGGTCGTGCTGCCCCATCAGGGCGAATTCGTTGTTGATGAACCCCACGTCGAACGCTGCGTTGTGGATGATCAACTGCGCGCCCTGGATGAACTCGAAGAACTCGTCGGCCACTTCGGCGAAACGCGGCTTGCCCACCAGGAATTCGTTGGTAATGCCGTGGACACCGATGGCGCCCTCGTCACTTTCGCGGTCCGGCTGCAGGTAAACGTGGAAATGGCGACCGGTCAGGCGCCGGCCAATCAGCTCGACGCAACCGATTTCAATAATCCGGTGACCATCGGTCACCGGCATGCCGGTGGTTTCGGTATCCAGTACTACAGATCTGTTGGCCATCAGTGTTCAGCTCTCAACGGGCAGTCTTGCAAAAGCGCGGATGTTAACACGCTCCGAGGGAATGACTGACCACAGCTTTTGTGGCGAGGGGATTCATCCTCGCTGGGCTGCGAAGCAGCCCTAAAGCCAGGCACCAGAGTGCGCCAGGAAGATTGAAGGGGCGCGCTTCGCGCCCCAGCGAGGATGAATCCCCTCGCCACAAGTGCGCATGCTTCAGTGGACATGGTTGCATCAGGCCTGCTTGTAGCCCCGCACCTCATCCACTCCTCGGTTGGCCAACTGGTCGGCCCGTTCGTTGCCGTGGTGGCCGATATGGCCGCGCACCCATTTCCAGGTGACGTTGTGGCGATTGACTTGCTCATCCAGCAGCTTCCAGAGGTCGGCGTTTTTCACCGGTTCCTTCGCCGCCGTCTTCCAGCCGCGCTTCTTCCAGTTGGCCATCCACTCGTTGATGCCTTTCATCACGTACTGCGAGTCGGTTACCAGCAGCACATCGCACGGCCGCTTGAGTTCTTCCAGGCCGCGAATGGCGCCCATCAGCTCCATGCGATTGTTGGTGGTATTGGCTTCGCCGCCCCAGAGTTCCTTCTCCACGCCCTTGCACACCAGCAACGCGCCCCAGCCACCCGGACCGGGGTTGCCCTTGCAGGCGCCATCAGTGAAGAGTTCCACGCTATCGCTCATGCCAATCTATCCAGAAAAAATGCAAAGGCCCGCCCATCGGGCCCGACAACACCCGCAGCCCAATGCCGGCAGACCCTCAAAAAAGTTACGGCTCGATGTGACGACGATTGACCTTGGCCATGGGCAAGGGAATCAGCTTGCCCATCGGCTCGCGTCGCACCTGACGCACCGGGCGTAGCCCGACCGCGATCTTGCGCGCCACCAGCAGATAGAAACCGCCGCCGGACAGCTGCCAGTCGCCGGCCTTGCGTTCCCAACCGGCCAGGCGTGCCTGCCACTTGGGTGACGCAAGCGGCGGACGATAGCACCCGAAGCGGCGTTTCTCCAGCGCAAAGCCCAGCAGGTTGAGCCAGTCGCCGACCCTCGACGCCGAGATGCAGCGGGCCTGGCGCAAGCCGTCGTGGGCAAATACGTGGCGCAAGCCCCAGGTGCTCCAGGGATTGATGCCGATGATCAACAGATGCCCGCCGGGGCGCACGCTGCTGGCGGCTTCGCGCAGCAAGCCGTGGGGCGACAGGCAGAAGTCCAGCCCGTGCTGCATGACCACCACGTCGGCGGCATGTTCGCTCAACGGCCAGGCCTGCTCCTCGCAGACGATGTCCACCCCGGGCAACGGCGCCCCCAGGCGCACGTTGCGCTGGACCTGTGGCGCCGACGGCGGGGTTTGCGCCGAAGGCCCGTAGTGCACCAGGTAGCCGCCAAAGAACCGGCCCAACTCGTCTTCGAGCATGCGCCGTTCTTCTTCCAGCAAAAATTGCCCGACAGGGCCGGACAGCCATTCACGGGCGGCGCTGATCAACGCCAGCCAGTCAGGATCAGCCTGAGCGAACGCTTCATCGGTCATTGCATTCTCCAACGCGTCAGGAAGTTCTAAGATGCGCCTTTGTTTTCCGCTTGGCGAATTCCGCGATGATACAGATCAGTGCCCTGCCCGCGTTCACCGATAACTACATCTGGTTGTTACAAGATCACTCCACCCAACGCTGCGCCGTGGTCGACCCGGGTGATGCCGCGCCCGTACAGGTCTGGCTCGATGCCCACCCGGACTGGATCCTGAGCGACATCCTGATCACTCACCATCACCACGATCATGTCGGTGGCGTCCAGGCACTGAAGAATGCGACGAACGCCACCGTCTACGGCCCGGCCAGCGAAAACATCCCGGCGCGGGACCAGGCCCTGCACGACAACGACCGGGTCAGCGTGCTCGGCTGGGACTTCGATGTCTACGCCGTGCCCGGCCATACGCTGGGACACATCGCCTACTACCACCATGGCCTGCTGTTCTGTGGCGATACCCTGTTCGCCGCCGGTTGCGGCCGACTCTTCGAAGGCACGCCTGCGCAAATGCACCATTCCCTGAGTCGTCTCGCCGCCTTGCCTGAAGATACCCTGGTCTATTGCACCCATGAATATACCCTCGGCAACCTGAAATTCGCTGCCGCCGTGGAGCCAGGCAATCCAGACATCGCCGCCCGCCTGGAAAAAGTCAACCGCCAACGCAGCGAAGGCATCATGACGCTACCCTCGACCCTGGCCCTGGAAAAACTCACCAATCCGTTCCTGCGTACGACTGAAACATCCGTTAAACAAAAAGCAGACGAACGGAACGGCCAGCGAAACCAGACGCCGAGTGAGGTTTTTGCGGCCTTGAGAGCTTGGAAAGATACGTTCTAAGGCCGCTATCAATTGATACAAAAATTCTGAAAGGTTGACCTGTTGGGGTGCGCTTCCTAGAATCGGCCGACATTTTTGCCCGGAACTTACTTCCAGCCAATGTCGTCATCTATATGCAGGTCCGTCCAGTCAGACACATTGACCCGCTTGGCTCAAGCCATCGCGGTGGCTGTGTCCGCCACACTGGCGGGCTGCCAGAGCACGAGCCAGCTGCCGCAAACTGACGCGGCGCGCACCCCGAATGTCGCCGCCCGCGCCAAGCAGAAGCCGGTATGGCTCACCGAGAAACCCAGCCCGCAGGTACCCCAGGATGTCTGGGAGCGGATGCGCCAGGGTTTCCAACTGCAGGAAACCGCCGGCGTCAACCCACGTATCGAGCAACAGCGCCTGTGGTTCGCCAGTAACCCTTCCTTCCTGGAAAACGCTGGCGAGCGCGGCAGCCTGTACATCCATTACATCGTCGAACGCCTCGAAGAGCGCAACATGCCGCTGGAGCTGGCGTTGCTGCCGGTGATCGAGAGCGCCTACAACCCCATGGCCTATTCCCGGGCCAACGCGGTGGGGCTATGGCAATTCATCCCGTCCACGGGGCGTTACTTCAACCTGCGCCAGACCCGCTTCTATGACGGGCGTCGCGACATCACCGCTTCCACCACGGCCGCCATGGACTACCTGACGCGCCTGCACGACATGTTCAACGGCGACTGGTTGCTGGCGCTGGCGGCCTACAACGCCGGTGAAGGCACGGTCAGCCGCGCCATCGAACGCAACGAGAAGCTGGGCCTGCCCACCGACTACTGGAACCTGCCACTGCCCAGCGAGACCCAGGCCTATGTGCCGAAGCTGCTGGCCCTTTCCCAGGTGGTGCTCGCCCCCGAGGCCTATGGCGTGAACCTCAACCCGATCGCCAACGAGCCCTATTTCCAGGTCGTCGAGATCAACCAGCGCATGGACCTGTCCAAGGTCGCGGCGGTGGCCAACATCGACGAAGACGAGCTGTTCCAGCTCAACCCGGCCTTCAAGCAGCGCACCACCATCGACGGCCCCCAGCATCTGCTGGTGCCAACGTCCAAGGCCCAGTTGCTGACTGCCAGCCTGTCGACCATGCGCCCGGAAGAATTGATCAGCCAGCGCTCGCTCAAACCGGTTTTCGAATCCGCTGACGACAGCGAAGTGGAAGGTGCCAGGCGCACGTACCGCGTCAAGCGCGGCGACAACCTGGCCCAGATCGCCAAGGCCAACAAGGTCCAGACCAAGGACCTGCAGCGCTGGAACAAACTCAGCGGCCACAAGCTCAAGATCGGCCAGACCCTGGTGATGCAGGACACCAAGGCCACAAAAAGCACCGGCAAGCGCATCAGCACCGTGGTGGCCGCCAATAGCAAGAACCAGAAGAAGCAGACCCAGTACAAGGTCAAGCAGGGCGATTCGCTGTACGTCGTCGCCAAGCGCTTCAACGTGGAAATGCAGCACCTCAAGCGTTGGAATCCGCGGATGGGCAAGGCACTCAAGCCTGGGCAGATGCTGACGGTCTATTCCCCTCATTAAGTACCACTGTGACCGGGGGGCTTTTTGTGGCGAGGGGATTTATCCCCGCTGGGCTGCGAAGCAGCCCCAAAACCCGGCACCGCGGTGTCTCAGGCAGTCTATCGAGGGGGGCGCTTCGCACCCAGCGGGGATAAATCCCCTCGCCACAGGTCTCGTGGTCATCAAGGACCCGCTCGATTAACCAACATCCCCAAAGCCCCGCCTTTTTCCTGCCGATACAAGCTGTTACTGTACAGGCCATAAAAGCCCAAGCCGCCTGGATCGGATCTCAGACTTGATACGTCCCCTCCTCTTGCTCCTGATCAGCCTGGCCTTGAGCTCTCCCGCCAGTGCAACCATCAGCGAAAGCCATGGCTATGCGCAGTTCGGCACGCTCAAGTACCCGGCCAGGTTCACCCACTTCGACTGGGTCAACCCGCAAGCGCCCAAGGGCGGAGTCTTGCGGGTCATGGCATTCGGCACCTTCGATACGCTCAATCCCTACACGTTCAAGGGCAGCAGCCCTGTTTCCACGCCCAACTTCCTTCAATACGGCATCAATGAGCTGAACGAGCCGCTGATGGTCGGCACCGGCCAGTACGCGCCGTCCGGCGATGAGCCGACATCGAGCTATGGCCTGATCGCCCAGTCGGTGGAATACAGCGAAGACCGCAGTTGGGTGGTGTTCAACCTGCGCCCCGAAGCGCGGTTCCACGATGGCGTGCCCATCACCGCTTATGACGTGGCGTTTTCCTACCGGACGCTGCTCAAGGACGGCCACCCGCAATACCGCACCAACCTGCAGGAAGTGCTGCGGGTCGACATTCTCAACCCGTTGAAAATCCGCTTTGTCTTCAAGCGCGCAGGCAATCCCTTGCTGATCCTGCGCCTGGGTGAGCTGCCGGTGTTGCCCCAACATTACTGGAAAGGCCGCGACTTCAAGGCGACCACCTTCGAACCGCCCCTGGGCAGCGGGCCGTATCGCATCACCAAAGTGCAGCCTGGCCGTCAACTGGTGTTCGAACGGGTCAAGGATTATTGGGGCAAGGACCTGCCGGTCAATCGCGGCAAGTACAACTACGACCGCATGGAGGTAGAGTTCTACCGTGACAGCGAAGTCGCTTTCGAAGCCTTCAAGGCCGGCGAGTTCGACATCTACATCGAACACCAGGCCAAGAACTGGGCCAATGGCTATCAATTCCCGGCGGTCAACCGTGGCGATGTGATCAAGGCGCAGATCCCCCACCAGATCCCGACCCAGACCCAGGGCCTGTTCATGAACACCCGGCGTGGCACGTTTGCCGAGGTCAAGGTGCGCGAAGCCCTGGGGTTGATGTTCGATTTCGAGTGGACCAACCGCACCCTGTTCAGCGGCGCCTACAAGCGCACCCTCAGCTACTACCCCAACAGCGAATTCTCCGCCACTGGCCTGCCGGTGGGCCATGAATGGCTGTTGCTCAAGCCGTATCGGGAACAATTGCCACCCAAATTGCTCACCGAACCCTTCAGCTTGCCCAAGACCGACGGTCGCGGTATTCCCCGGGAAACCCTGCGCAAAGCCTTGGGGTTATTGAAGGAGGCCGGCTGGAGCCTGAACGGCCAGCGCCTGTTGAACGCCGACCACCAGCCCTTGAGCTTCGAAATCCTGCTGGTGAACCCGAACCTGGAGCGCATCCTGCAACCCTACGTTGAAAACCTCGCCAGCATCGGCATCCAGGCCCGTTTGCGCACGGTGGACCGAGCCCAGTACAAGCAGCGCCTGGACCAGTTCGACTTCGACATGATCCTGCTGACCTTGAGCCAGACCCTCAGCCCGGGCCTTGAGCAATGGCAGTACTTCCACTCCAGCCAGGTCGGGGTCAAGGGCAGCAAGAACTACGCCGGGATCGCCAACCCGGTGGTCGACCATCTGCTGGAAAAACTGCTCGCCGCCCAGACGCGCGACGAACAGGTCGCCGCCGGCAAGGCCCTGGATCGCGTGCTGCTGTGGCAGCATTACTGCATTCCCAACTGGTATCTCAATTATCATCGCCTGGCGTACCGCAACCGGTTCGCCTTCGTCACTACGCCGCCCTATACCCTGGGCCTGAGCGCCTGGTGGCTGAAATCTTCGGAGAAAGATCAATGAAGCCTTTTCGCGCCCTGCTCCTGCCGGCCAGCAGCCTGTTATTCGCCGGGCTGGCCTGCGCTGCTCCGCAGCATGCCGTGACCTTGTACAACGAGCCGCCGAAATACCCGGCCAACTTCAAGCATTTCGACTACGTCAACCCGGACGCGCCCAAGGGTGGCATCTTCCGCCAGGGCGGCTTTGGAGGCTTCGACAGCCTCAACCCGTTCATCAGCAAAGGTGTACCGGCCGATGACATCGGCCTGATCTACGACACGCTGGCCAAGCAGGGCCTGGACGAACCTTTCACTGAATACGGCCTGATCGCCGAAAAAATCGAGAAAGCCCCCGATAATGCCTGGGTGCGCTTCTACCTGCGCCCCGAAGCCCGCTTCAACGACGGTCATCCGGTGCGCGCCGAGGACGTGGTCTTCAGCTTCCAGACCCTGACCAAGGACGGCGCGCCGATGTTCCGCGGCTATTACAACGACGTCGCCGACGTCATCGCCGAAGACCCGCTCAAAGTCCTGTTCAAGTTCAAGCACACCAACAACCGCGAACTGCCGTTGATCCTCGGTCAATTGCCGGTATTGCCGAAACACTGGTGGGCCGAGCGCGACTTCAACAAGGGCAACCTTGAGATCCCCCTGGGCAGCGGCCCCTACAGGGTTGCCGAAGTGAAGGCCGGCCGTTCGATCCGCTATGAGCGGGTGAAGGACTACTGGGGCAAAGACCTGCCGGTCAATCGCGGCTTCTACAATTTCGACGTGCTGGTCACCGATTACTACCGCGACAACACCGTCGCGGTGGAGGCGTTGAAAGCCGGGCAGTTCGACTTCTGGCTGGAAATGACCGCCAAGAACTGGGCCAACGCCTACAACATACCGGCGGTGACCGAAGGCCGGCTGATCAAGGAACAGATCCCCAACGGCAACCCCACCGGCATGCAAGGCTTTGTCTACAACCTGCGCCGGCCGATCTTCCAGGATGTTCGAGTGCGCAAGGCCTTGAGCCTGTTGCTGGACTTCGAGTGGACCAACAAGCAACTGTTCAACGGCGCCTACGCCCGTACCCGCAGCTATTTCGAGAATTCGGAAATGGCCGCCACCGGTCTGCCCGGCGAAGACGAATTGAAGATTCTCGAACCCCTGCGCGGCAAGATTCCCGAGCAGGTTTTCACCGAAGCCTACCAACCTTCGATGTGCGACGGCAGCGGGATGATTCGCGACCAGCAGCGCAAGGCCTATCAACTGCTGCAAGAGGCCGGCTGGCGCATCGTCGACGACAAGATGGTCGACGCCCAAGGCAAACCGGTGGTGCTGGAGTTCCTGCTGGCCCAGACCGAGTTCGAACGGATACTGCTGCCGTTCAAGCGCAACCTGAGCGACTTGGGCATCGAACTGGTGATCCGCCGGGTCGACGTGTCCCAATACATCAACCGCGTGCGCTCCCGGGACTTCGACCTGGTGGTCGGCAGCTTCCCGCAATCGAGCTCACCGGGTAACGAACAGCGCGAGTTCTGGATGTCCGCCGCCGCCGACAAGCCTGGCAGCCGCAACACCATGGGCCTGAAGGACCCGGCCGTGGACCAGTTGGTGGAACAATTGATCAACGCCGATTCGCGCAAGAGCCTGGTGGCCCATGCCCGGGCATTGGACCGGGTCTTGCAGTGGGGTTACTACGTGATTCCAAACTGGCACATCAAAACCTGGCGCGTGGCCTACTGGAACCACATCGGCCATCCGAAAATCACGCCGACCTATGACATCGGCACCACCACCTGGTGGGTCAAGCCGGAGATCAAGCCGGCCGATGAAGTAGAGAAGCAGGTCATCGAGCAGCAAATCGCCGCCCCTGCGAGCGTGGAGTAACGAAATGCTGGCTTATATTTTTCGGCGACTGCTGCTGATCATCCCGACCCTGTTCGGCATTCTGCTGATCAACTTCGTCATCATCCAGGCCGCACCCGGCGGGCCGGTGGAACAGATGATCGCCAAGCTCGAGGGCTTCGAGGGCGCCACCAGCCGCATCGCCGGTGGCGGTGCCGAAGTGTCGGTGGCCGGTTCTTCCTACCGCGGCGCCCAGGGCCTGGACCCGGCGCTGGTCAAGGAAATCGAGCGCATGTACGGCTTCGACAAATCGGCCCCCGAACGCCTGTGGATCATGATCAAGAACTACGCCCACCTGGACTTCGGCGACAGTTTCTTCCGCGATGCCAAGGTCATCGACCTGATCAAGGAAAAGATGCCCGTGTCCATCTCCCTCGGGCTGTGGAGCACGCTGATCATGTACCTGGTGTCGATCCCGCTGGGGATCGCCAAGGCCACCCGGCACGGGAGCCATTTCGACGTGTGGACCAGTTCGGCGATCATCGTCGGCTATGCGATCCCCTCGTTCCTGTTCGCCATCCTGCTGATCGTGGTGTTTGCCGGCGGCAGTTATTTCGACTGGTTCCCGTTGCGCGGGTTGACCTCCAACAACTTCGACGAATTGAGCCTGGGCGGCAAGATCCTCGATTACTTCTGGCACCTGGCCCTGCCCGTGACCGCCCTGGTAATCGGCAACTTCGCCACCATGACCCTGCTGACCAAGAACAGCTTCCTCGACGAAATCAACAAGCAATACGTGGTCACCGCCAAGGCCAAGGGCCTGACCCGCCATCGGGTGCTTTACGGCCATGTCTTTCGCAACGCCATGCTGCTGGTAATCGCCGGCTTCCCTTCGGCGTTCATCGGGATTTTCTTCACCGGCTCCCTGCTGGTCGAGGTGATCTTCTCCCTCGACGGCCTGGGCCTGATGAGTTTTGAGGCGGCCATCAACCGCGACTACCCGGTGGTGTTCGGCACCTTGTTCATCTTCACCCTGCTGGGGCTGGTGGTGAAGCTGATCGGCGACCTGACCTACACCTTTGTCGATCCGCGCATCGACTTCGAAAGCCGGGAGCATTGAGATGAACCTGTCCCCTCTCAATCGCCGTCGTTTCGAGCTGTTCAAGGCCAACAAGCGTGGCTGGTGGTCGCTGTGGCTGTTCCTGATCCTGTTCGGGCTGAGCCTGGGCGCCGAATTGATCGCCAACGACAAGCCGCTGGTGGTGCATTACGACGACGGCTGGTACTTCCCGGCCCTCAAGCGCTACCCGGAAACCACGTTCGGCGGCGAATTCCCCCTGGAAGCCAATTACAAGAGCCCGTACATCCGTGAACTGCTGGCGGCCAAGGACGCCTGGGTGCTGTGGGCACCGATTCCGTTCAGCTACCAGAGCATCAACTACGACCTGAAAGTCCCGGCCCCGGCACCGCCCTCTTCCGTGAACTGGCTGGGCACCGACGACCAGGGCCGCGATGTCCTGGCCCGGGTCATCTACGGCTTTCGCATCTCGGTGCTGTTCGCCCTGACGCTGACGCTGCTCAGTTCGATCATCGGCGTGATCGCCGGCGCCTTGCAGGGCTTCTATGGCGGCTGGGTGGACCTGGCCGGCCAACGGTTCCTGGAAATCTGGTCCGGGCTACCGGTGCTGTACCTGCTGATCATCCTGGCCAGCTTCGTGCAGCCCAACTTCTGGTGGCTGCTGGGCATCATGCTGCTGTTTTCCTGGATGAGCCTGGTGGACGTGGTCCGCGCCGAGTTCCTGCGCGGACGCAACCTGGAATACGTGCGCGCTGCGCGGGCGCTGGGCATGCAGAACGGCGCGATCATGTTCCGCCACATCCTGCCCAACGCCATGGTCTCGACCATGACCTTCATGCCGTTCATCCTCACCGGCGCCATCGGCACCCTCACCGCCCTGGATTTCCTCGGCTTTGGCCTGCCGCCGGGGGCGCCGTCCCTGGGCGAGTTGGTGGCCCAGGGCAAATCCAACCTCCAGGCACCGTGGCTGGGTATCAGCGCGTTCGCCGTGCTGGCCGTGATGTTGAGCCTGTTGGTGTTCATCGGCGAGTCCGCTCGCGATGCCTTCGATCCGAGGAAGTGATATGAACCAGGACAATCTGATCGAAGTGCGCGATCTGGCGGTGGAATTCGTTGTCGGCGAACGCCGCCAACGGGTGGTCGAGGGCGTGAGCTTCGACATCAAGCGCGGCGAAACCCTGGCCCTGGTGGGTGAAAGCGGCTCGGGCAAATCCGTCACCGCCCACTCGATCCTGCGCTTGCTGCCCTACCCACTGGCCCATCACCCCACCGGGACCATCCAGTACTCCGGTCAGGATTTGCTGGGACTGAAGGAAAAAACCATCCGCCATATCCGCGGCAACCGGATCGCGATGATCTTTCAGGAGCCGATGACCTCGCTCAACCCGCTGCACTCCATTGAAAAGCAGATCAATGAAGTGCTCGGCATCCACAAGGGCCTGAGCGGCAAGGTCGCCACCCGTCGGACCCTTGAGTTGCTGGAGCTGGTCGGCATTCCCGAGCCTCACAAGCGCCTCAAGGCCCTGCCCCATGAGTTGTCGGGTGGCCAGCGCCAGCGGGTGATGATCGCCATGGCCCTGGCCAACGAGCCGGAACTGCTGATCGCCGACGAGCCGACCACCGCCCTGGACGTCACCGTCCAGCTGAAAATCCTGGAATTGCTCAAGCAACTGCAGGCGCGATTGGGCATGTCGCTGCTGCTGATCAGCCACGATTTGAACCTGGTGCGAAGAATTGCGCATCGCGTATGTGTCATGCAGCGCGGTTGCATCGTCGAACAGGCATCGTGCGAAGAGTTGTTCCGCGCGCCGCAGCATCCGTACACTCAGGAACTGCTGGGCGCCGAACCCAGCGGCAACCCGGCGGACAACGTCGTCGGCCCGCCGCTGCTGCAGGTTGAGGACCTGAAAGTCTGGTTCCCGATCAAGAAAGGCCTGTTCAAACGCACGGTAGACTACATCAAGGCCGTGGACGGGATTCGCTTCAGCCTGCCCCAGGGCCAGACCCTGGGCATCGTCGGCGAAAGCGGTTCCGGCAAGTCCACCCTGGGACTGGCAATCCTGCGGCTGATCGGCAGCGAGGGTGGGATCCGCTTCGAAGGCAAGCAGCTGGACAGCCTGACGCAGCAACAAGTCCGGCCGCTACGCCGGGAGATGCAAGTGGTGTTTCAGGACCCGTTCGGTAGCCTGAGCCCACGGATGTGTGTGAGCCAGATCGTCGGGGAAGGCCTGCGGATCCACAAGATCGGCACCGAAGCCGAACAGGAACACGCGATAATCGCGGCATTGAAGGAGGTAGGCCTGGACCCGGAAACCCGGAACCGCTACCCCCATGAATTTTCCGGAGGGCAGCGGCAGCGTATCGCCATTGCCCGGGCCCTGGTGCTCAAGCCGGCGTTGATTCTGCTGGATGAACCAACGTCGGCCCTGGACCGTACTGTGCAACGCCAAGTGGTGGAGCTGTTGCGGTCGTTGCAAACCAAGTACAACCTGACGTACCTGTTTATCAGCCATGACCTGGCTGTCGTCAAAGCGCTGAGCCACCAACTGATGGTGGTCAAGCATGGCCAAGTGGTCGAACAAGGTGATGCCCGCAGCATATTCGCCGCGCCGCAGCACCCCTATACACAGCAGTTGCTGGAGGCCGCCTTCCTGGCCCCAACGACTGCCGAATAACCTGAAAAGAGGAGCAACACATGGGTTTTCTCGCCGGTAAGCGCGTACTGATCGTCGGTGTCGCCAGCAAGCTGTCCATCGCATCCGGCATCGCCGCCGCCATGCATCGCGAGGGCGCTGAGCTTGCCTTCACTTATCAGAACGACAAACTCAAGGGTCGTGTCGAAGAGTTCGCGCAAGGCTGGGGCTCGAGCCCTGAGCTGTGCTTCCCGTGCGACGTGGCCAGCGATGAAGAAATCGCCAAGGTCTTCGAAGAACTGAGCAAGAAGTGGGATGGCCTGGACTGCATCGTGCACTCCGTGGGCTTCGCCCCGGGCGACCAACTGGACGGCGACTTCACCGAAGCCACCACCCGTGAAGGTTTCCGCATTGCCCACGACATCAGCGCCTACAGCTTCGTGGCCCTGGCCAAGGCCGGTCGCGAAATGATGAAGGGCCGCAACGGCAGCCTGCTGACCCTGTCGTACCTGGGCGCAGAGCGCACCATGCCGAACTACAACGTCATGGGCATGGCCAAGGCTTCCCTGGAAGCCGGCGTCCGTTACCTGGCCGGCTCCCTGGGCCCGGACGGCACCCGCGTCAACTGCGTCTCGGCAGGTCCGATCCGCACCCTCGCTGCTTCCGGCATCAAGAACTTCCGCAAGATGCTGGCCGCCAACGAAGCGCAAACCCCGCTGCGTCGCAACGTTACCATCGAAGAAGTCGGCAACGCGGGCGCCTTCCTGTGCTCGGACCTGGCGTCGGGCATCAGCGGTGAAATCATGTACGTGGACGGCGGCTTCAATACCACCGCCATGGGCAACATCGAAGAGTAATCTTCACCCGCGCCACGCGTAAAAAACGCCGCTCGTCCTGGAAAGGCCAAGCGGCGTTTTTTATTGCCGATTGCCTGATTACACCGCAATTCCTTGTGGGAGCGAGCCTGCTCGCGATGGCGGTGGGTCTGCTTGCATCCATTTTGAATGGGCTGCCGCTATCGCGAGCAAGCTCGCTCCCACATTGAATGGGTGGTGGGTCTCGGCTCTTCGACCAACATAAATCCCTGTGGGATCGGGGGTTGGCTTGCGCTAGCTGCGTAGCGCCTGTTTCTGTGCGTACATCGCCGCATCCGCGTCAGCCAGTAGCGCGTCGATCGACTGATGGCGCTGGGGGTCGTACTCGATCTGGCCGACACTGAAACGAATGTCATAGCCACGCTGCAACATCGCATTGCGTTCATCGAGGATTTCCTTGAGTCGCGCCATGATTGCCGCGATCTCGACATGGGAAGAGCCGGTGAGCAACGCCACGAATTCGTCACCACCGAGGCGGCCGATCACGTCACTTTCGCGAAAGGCGATGCGCAGCACGTCGGCGAAGGTTTTCAGCGCGTTGTCGCCCTCGGCGTGGCCATAACGGTCGTTGATCGGCTTGAAGTCGTTGAGATCGAAAAACAGCAGCGTCGCCGGTCGCGACAAGCGATCGCATACATTCAGCGCATGCTGGGCCAACGTCCTGAAGCCGCGTCGATTGGACAGCAGCGTGAGCTCGTCCATGCTCGCCATCTGCACCGCGACCATTTCCTGTTCGGCCATGCGGGCCAAGTCGCGCAGCAGTTCGCGCTCCTCGTCATTGAGTTTGCGCGGCCGGGTGTCGAGCAGGCACAACGTACCGAGCTTGCTACCGTCCTCCAGCCCCAGCGGATGCCCGGCGTAGAAGCGAATACCAGGCGCATCCTTGACCAGCGGGTTGTCGTGGAAGCGTTCGTCCTGTTCCGCGTCGCAGATCTCCAGGATCTGATCCTGCAAAATCGCATGCCCGCAAAAGGAAATTTCCCTCGGGGTTTCGCTGGCGTCCAGGCCGGCGCTGGACTTGAACCATTGCCGGTTGGCGTCCACCAGTGACACAAGGGCGATGGGTACATCAAACAGACGCCGGGCAAGACGGGTCAGGCGGTCAAACCGTTCTTCAGGCGCGGTATCAAGCAGCTTGAGCGAGTGCAGATTTTTCAGGCGAGCGGCTTCGTCGTCCGGTTTGCGTGGCGCAAGCATCGGAAACTCCATTGGCAGAACTTCATGAAGTCTAGCCCAGGACCCCAGCCCTTCAAACCGAACGGGCTAAATCCGACGGGCATTTGCCGGCCAGGACTAATACACTGCGACTCAAGTTCAAGATGAGGACGCCGACCGATGAAGCACGCACCCCAAGACGCCGCCCCACGCTTCTGGCGCGACGCGGCCCTGCCCTTCATCGAGGCCCGGAGCATCGCCGATGGGCGCAAGGTCTGCTATTCGCGTCACTCCCATGACCACTTTTCCATCGGCGCAATCACCGCCGGGCGCAGTACCTATCTTCACGAACGCTCGAGTTTCCAGGTGGAAAGCGGCACGGTGGTGCTGATGAACCCCGGCGATGTCCATGCCTGCAACCCGATCGACGATCAGCCGTGGTCCTATGTGATGTTGTATGTCGACACCCATTGGCTCAGGGACTTGCAGCGCCGTATCGGCTTTGACGAAAGACTGGATTTCCAGGGTTTTGCCACCACTCACAGTCGCGACGTGGACCTGTTTGCCGCGCTGGGAAGGTTGTATGGGCAACTGGTGGACGAGTCACTCGACACGGCCCACAAGCACGCCGCCGCCGAGGCGTTCTTCATTGACCTGCAACAACGGCTCAACCCGGCCGGCCGGCCGGACCGGGGCAGTCATCCCGGATTGATGCGGGCGGCGCAGTTTATCCATGACCATTGCAGCGAAGCCTTGAGGCTCGAAGACATCTGCACCGCCGCGCAACTGTCACCGTCTTACCTGAGCCGGGCCTTCAAGCGCCATTACGGGATGACGCCCCACGCCTTCCTGGTCAATCGCCGGATCCAGTTTGCCCGACGCCAGTTGCGCGAAGGCAAACTGATCGCCGACGTGGCGTTGGACAGCGGGTTTGCCGACCAGGCGCACTTCCAGCGCGCCTTCAAGCAACACCTGGCCGCGACGCCCGGCCAGTATCGCGGTTGAGCTTCTCCTGCTTTTGTGGCGAGGGGATTTACCCCCGTTGGCTGCGCAGCAGCCCTGGAGGACTCAACCCAATCTATCTGCAAGATTGAGTCAACAGCTTTTAGGGCTGCTGCGCAGCCCAACGGGGATAAATCCCCTCGCCACAATTGCGTTCCGACCACAACGGTGGGTTTGGCTCAAGGCAACAGCAGATACACCGCACTGGCCACCAATAACACCGCCATCGTCCGGTTGAACAGGCGCATGGTCGCTGGATTGCCCAGCCAGCCGCGCAGAAAACTGCCAGCATACGCCCAGCAGCCCACCGAGACGTAGCAGATCACCAGGTAGATCGCCGCAAACTGCCACACCAGCCGCGCCTCGCCATCGGCCACGAATGCCCCCATTCCCGCCACGCAGGCCAGCCAGGCCTTGGGGTTGAGCCATTGCATCAGCGCGCCGTAGAACATCGAGGGGGCCCGTCCCTCCTCTGCGGCACCCAGGTCACCGTTATCCATCGCCAGCTTCCAGGCCATGAACAACAGAAACGCCACGCCCCCCAGTTGCACCAGTCGCGTGAGACCGGCCCAGCGCTGCAGCACTTCATGCAACCCCAGCCCCATTAGCACCAGCAGCAACACGAACCCCAGGGTTGCACCCGCCACATGGCGCAAAGTGGCACGAAAACCGTAGCGGGCCCCGGAACTCAGGGCCACGATATTGACCGGGCCCGGCGTGATGGAGGCGACCAGGGCAAACGCCGCCATGGAAAATAACAAGCTCATCGCATACCTTCTTCATCTCTATGGGGTGGCGATCAGGGTAAATGGCGCGCGGCATGAGGTATTGAACAAAACTGCCCAGTGGACGCGGCATAACGGCACAGATCCATCGCGGATTCTTTTTACGCAAATTTTACGCAACCTACGTCTGGGGATATCGATACTGGACGGCTCATTCAACCAGGCGCTCGCTATGTCCTTTGCGGTATTACGGTTCATCGGATTCATCCTTGGCATTTTCCTGATCACCCTGGCCGCCAGCATGGTGATCCCACTCCTGACGCTGATGATGTATGAACGAAACGATGACCTGTCGGCATTTCTCTGGTCGAGCCTGATTACCTTTGTCTGCGGCATCGCCCTGGTGGCTCGCGGTCGTCCGGAACACGCGCAGTTGCGCCCCAGGGACATGTACCTGCTGACCACCGGCAGTTGGCTGGCGGTCTGCATGTTCGCCGCACTGCCCATGGTGTTCATCCAGCACATCAGCTATACCGACGCCTTTTTCGAGACGATGTCGGGCATCACCACCACCGGCTCGACTATCCTGACGGGCCTGGACAATGCGTCTCCCGGCCTGTTGATCTGGCGTTCGATGTTGCAATGGCTCGGCGGTATCGGCTTCATCGGCATGGCCGTGGCGATCCTGCCGCTGTTGCGGGTCGGTGGCATGCGACTGTTCCAGACCGAATCGTCGGACTGGTCGGAAAAAGTCACGCCGCGTTCCCATGTCGCGGCAAACTACATCCTGTGGATCTACATCGGACTGAGCGCCCTGGCGGCCCTGGCCTTGTGGCTGGCCGGCATGACGCCCTTCGAGGCGATCAATCATGCAATGTCGATGATCTCTACGGGGGGCTTTTCCACATCGGATTCATCCCTGGCGCACTGGCCTCAACCGGCCATCCACTGGGTATCGGTCGTCATCATGATGGCCGGATCACTGCCTTTCACCTTGTATGTAGCCACCCTGCGCGGCCATAAACGCGCGTTGCTCAAGGACCAGCAAGTCAGGGGATTCGTCGGATTCCTGGTCATCACCTGGCTCATCGTGGGGACCTGGCTGAGCCTGAACAGCGACTATAGCTGGGGGGACGCGGTCCGTATCGTGGCCGTCAACGTGACGTCGGTGGTCACCACCACGGGCGTGGCGCTGGGCGACTACACCCTATGGGGCAGCTTTGCCTTGCTGCTGTTCTTCTATTTGACGTTCGTTGGCGGTTGCTCGGGATCGACGGCCGGCGGACTGAAGATCTTCCGCTTCCAGGTAGCCGGCGAGTTACTGATGGGCAGCCTGAAACAACTGATCCATCCCCGGGCGGTAATCCAGAAAAAATACAACAATCACCCCATCGACGAAGAGATCGTCCGCTCGCTGCTGACCTTTTCGTTCTTCTTCACCATCACCATTGGCGCTATCGCCCTGGGGCTGGCGCTGATCGGTCTGGACTGGACCACCGCCCTGACCGGCGCGGCCACCGCCGTGTGCAACGTGGGGCCCGGGCTGGGCACGATCATCGGGCCGGCCGGCAACTTCTCGACCTTGCCGGATGCGGCGAAATGGCTACTGACCATTGGCATGCTGCTGGGTCGACTGGAGATACTGACGGTGCTGGTGTTGTTCACTCCCGTGTTCTGGAAGTATTGAACGCTTTGCCTGACTGGCAGAAAAAAGCCGCGACACCGGGATCAGGCATCACGACTGGAAAATTCACTGTCGATTTTTCGGTGGAGCCGTCCCGGGCACGGCTCTATGCTCTGCCCATGAACCTACACGACTCGCTGCTCCCGCCCCACGCCGAGATGGTCCGCGCCATGCTCGAACGAGACACCGCCTACGAGGGGGTGTTCTTCACTGCGGTCAAGACCACCGGCATTTTCTGTCGCCCCAGTTGCACCGCGCGCAAGCCGAAGCCGGAGAACGTGGAGTTCTTCGCCCACGCCGACGAGGCCATGTCGGCCGGCTACCGGGCCTGCCTGCGCTGCAAGCCCCTGGACGCCGCCGCCATCGCGCCGGACTGGATCCAGGTCCTGCTCAAAGCCGTGGACGCCGAGCCTGACCTGCGCTGGACCGATGCCCTGTTGCTGGAACAAGGTATCGAGCCGCTGAAATTGCGCCGCTGGTTCAAGCAACATTTCGGCATGACCTTTCACGCCTATCTGCGCACCCGCCGCCTGGGCATTGCCCTGGGCGGCATCAAGGACGGCAGCTCCATCGACAATGCCGCGTTCGACTCCGGCTACGAGTCATTGAGCGGCTTTCGTGATGCCTTCGTGAAGTCCTTCCACATCACGCCGGGCCGCGCCGCCCTCAGCGAACCTTTGCTGTTCACCCGCCTGACCACACCGTTGGGCCCCATGCTGGCCATGGCCGAACGACGAGGCCTGGTGCTGCTGGAGTTCCTCGACCGCCCGGCCTTGACCAAGGAACTGGAAGAACTGCAACTGCGTTACGGCTACACCGTCGCACCGGGGCACAACGCTCACCTGCACCAGATTGAAACCGAACTGGCCGACTATTTCGCCGGCAAACTCACGACCTTCAGCGTACCGCTGCACCTGCCTGGCAGCGCGTTCGCCGTGAGGGTCTGGGCTGAGCTGCAAAGGATTCCCTACGGCGAAACCCGCAGCTACGGCGGCATCGCCACGGCCTTGGGCAGCCCTGGCGCCAGCCGGGCCGTGGGCCTGGCCAACGGACAGAATCGCCTGGCCATCGTCGTTCCCTGCCACCGGGTGATCGGTGCGGATGGCTCGCTGACCGGCTATGGGGGCGGCCAACCGCGCAAGGCGTTTCTGTTGCGGCTGGAAAAAGCCGCGGTGCACGTCTCGCTGCCCCTGGCGTTTTGAACGGCACGGAGAAGGAACGCCCGATGCCAATGCCCTATCACGACGCCAGTGCCTTCCTGGCCAATCTCGACGAAGACTGGCGACGACATATCGAGACGATCGGCCCTTGCCTGCTGCAACCCAAGCCGGCCCGCGATCCCTATGAAGCCCTGGTCCGGGCGATTGCCTACCAGCAACTGCACGCCAAGGCAGGCGACGCGATTCTGGGTCGCCTGCTGGCGTTGTTCCCGGCGCAGACCTTCCCCACCCCCGGACAGATGCTGACAACAGATGCTGAGCAACTTCGCGGTTGCGGGTTCTCCGCCAGCAAGATCGCAACCCTGCAGGGCATCGCCCAAGCGACCCTGGACGGAATCGTGCCGGATTACGCCACAGCGCGGACGATGGAGGATGAAGCGTTGATCGAACGCCTGGTCTGCTTGCGCGGCGTCGGGCGCTGGACCGTGGAAATGCTACTGATCTACAGCCTGGAACGCCCCGACATCCTGCCGGCCGATGACTTTGGCGTACGTGAAGGTTATCGACGGTTCAAGGGGTTGGAGCGACAGCCCAGCCGCAAGCAGATGATTGAGATCGGTCTGGCGTGGAGCCCTTATCGGACGGTGGCGGCGTGGTATTTGTGGCGGGTGCCGAAATAATGTTGGCTGCACCGACGTCTTCGCGATCAAGCCCGCTCCCACACTGACCGAGAGTGGGCAGAAGATCCGACACAGATCCCCTGTGGGAGCGGGCTTGCTCGCGAAGGCGGTCGCATGGCCACCCTCAGTTCAACTGCCAAGACACAGATTGTCTAGGCTGTACTGAGTCATTTCCAATCCCACTGGAGGTACCCATGCAGCTAGAAGGATCCTGCCACTGCGGCGCCGTGTCGTTCAGCCTGGCCTGTGCCCACCCCTACCCTTATCAGCGCTGCTACTGCTCGATCTGTCGCAAGACCCAGGGCGGTGGTGGTTTTGCAATCAACCTGGGGGGCGATGCCCAGAGCCTGAAGGTGCGCGGTCGCAAACACATCTCGATTTACCATGCGCGCCTCAAGGACGAAGGCGATAAACGCGCCCACCGCAGCAGTGCCGAACGGCATTTCTGTTCCTTGTGCGGTTCGGGGCTATGGCTGTTCAGCCCCGAATGGCCGGAGCTGATTCACCCCTTTGCCTCGGCCATCGACACACCGCTGCCGGTACCGCCGGAGCACACCCACCTGATGCTGGGTTCCAGGGCGCCGTGGGTGGAAGTCGAGGCGCATCCGGACGACCAGCAGTTCGAGGTTTATCCCGAAGAATCCATTGCTCGGTGGCATGAGCGCCTGGGGCTGACTGCTTAAGAGGCAGCGCTGCATAAGGCCTCATCGCGAGCAAGCTCGCTTCCACATTGGACTTGGGAAGTTCACAAATCCCTGTGGGGAGCTTGCTCGCGATGGCGTCAAGGCAAACAGCCCTATGCCGCAGGCACGCCACTGTGGAACCGAAACTCCACATCCGGTGACTCGATCAGCGCCCGCTCGGCCTCACGCACTTTGTCGATCACCAGGGCAATGTCCTTGGCGTCGCCATACTGGTAGGCCAGCTTCAGGTAACCCTGGAAATGTCGGGCTTCGCTTTTCAGCAACCCGAAATAGAACTTGCCCAGTTCCTCGTCCAGATGCGGCACCAAGGCCTCGAAACGCTCGCAACTGCGGGCTTCGATGAAGGCGCCGACCACCAGGGTGTCCACCAGTTTGACCGGCTCGTGGCTGCGCACCACCTTGCGCAGCCCAGAGGCATAACGCCCGGCGGAGAGCTGGCGCAAGCTGATCTTGCGCTTTTTCATCAAGCGCATGACCTGCTCGTGATGCACCAGCTCTTCCCGGGCCAGGCGCGACATCAAATTGATCAGGTCGACGTGGGAATGGTATTTGGCGATCAGGCTCAGGGCCGTGCTGGCGGCCTTGAATTCGCAGTTCTTGTGGTCGATCAGCAACGTTTCCTGGTCGGCCAGCGCGGCCTGCACCCAGGCATCGGGGGTGCGACAACCAAGGAATTCGTGGATTTCGGGAAGATTCATGGGGCTCACGGGCAAAGGTAGTCGAGCGAAGGGCGCCGATTATACCGGCCTGCCTCCAGACCACCAGCCACCGCCGTTGATATGCATCAAGTCGACGACTCACCCACAGCAACTAAACTGTTCCACAACAACTATAGTTGAGCAACGCCAGCCTTTTTATTGCCGGAGAACGCCGATCATGCAAGCCATTCGCAGCATCCTGGTGGTCATTGAGCCCGAACACTCGGAAAGCCTGGCGCTCAAGCGCGCCAAACTGATCGCCGGTGTGACCCAGGCTCACCTGCACCTGCTGGTGTGCGACAAAAAGCATGACCATGCCGGCCTGCTCGGCGTGCTCAAGGCCGCGCTGCTGGCCGACGGCTACAGCGTCACCACCGAGCAGGCCTGGAATGAAAGCCTCTACGAAACCATCATCGACGTGCAGCAGGCCGAAGGTTGCGGGCTGGTGATCAAACAGCACTTTCCCGACAGCCCACTGAAAAAGGCCCTGCTGACCCCGGCGGACTGGAAGCTGCTACGCCATTGCCCTACCCCGGTGCTGCTGGTGAAAACCGCCAGCTCCTGGAAAGACAGGGTCATCCTGGCCGCCATCGATGTTGGCAATGCCGACGGCGAACACCGCCACTTGCATTCCACCATCATCGACCACGGCTACGACATCGCCCTCCTCGCCAAGGCGCACCTGCATGTAATCAGCGCCCATCCCTCGCCGATGCTCTCGTCCGCCGACCCGACGTTCCAACTCAAGGAAACCATCGAGGCCCGGTATCGCGAGCAATGCCGGGCGTTCCAGGCCGAGTTCGACATCGATGACCAGCACCTGCACATCGAAGAAGGCCCGGCGGACGTCTTGATTCCGTACATGGCGCGCAAGCTGCAGGCAGCAGTGACCGTGATCGGCACCGTGGCCCGTTCGGGGTTGTCCGGGGTGTTGATCGGAAACACCGCCGAGGCTGTGCTCGATACGCTGGAAAGCGATGTGCTGGTGCTCAAGCCCCAGGAGGTCGAGGATCATCTGGTGGAGCTCGCGGCCAAGGAATAAGCCGTGGCGAGGGGATTTATCCCCGTTGGACTGCGGAGCAGGCCCCATCAGTCCAAACGCCAGACGCCTGCTTCGCAGCCGAACGGGGATAAATCCCCTCGCCACAAAAACTCCCGGGCACAAAAGCGCCTTTGCATAAATGGCCGGGGAGTCAGCCGCCGATCGCATCCTTCAGGAACCCTGGTGCGATGTAACGCTGGTAATGGGCTTCGGACAGGAGGAAAAACTCCCGATCAATGGCATCGCGCAGGTCCGGCAGGTCCCAATCGCGAAACTCCGGCATCAGCACCATGCCGTAGGCTTCCAGGTTGTTGATCACCCGCGCGCCCCGGGCGATCAACTGGTAGGCCCAGCAATATTCCGACTGGTGCGGCACAAAACGGATCTTGCGCGATTCCAGTTGCTGGCGCAGCAATACGGGATCGAAAACCTCCAACTTGGCCACCATCACCTGCACCAACAGCTGTTCGAGCCGCATCCACACCGCGCGTTTTTCGTCCTCGTTGTAGCCGTTCCAGTGAATCACTTCATGGTGGAACCGCTTGCAGCCACGGCACACCAGGTCACCGTAGACAGTGGAGCAAAGGCCGACGCAGGGGGTCTTGATGAGCTGGTTGGGCATAAGGAAACGCACACGCAAAAGCAGGACAGGCCGGCATGTTAGCCCTTTGTCTAAGATTGATCACCCCTTCAAACTTCGTAGGCCAACTTACCTTTAATGTTTTTTTCCCGTAGAATCAGCCAGCCTTTTAAGGCGCCAATGTCCGTTAGAAGCTGTTTTCAAAGCGTCACGAGCACAGTCGTTCCTTCAGAGCGGTGTTGGCGAAGGGTCTTTCCAGCGGGGAAAGCCCAACGCCAACCCTCATCAGCTCCCGTTCTGCAGGCGTAAAACTTTGAAAGCAGCTTCTGTGAGGAACGTGCGGAAACTCTGGCGTGATGGCTCAAAAAGCCGTCGACGCGCATGAGTACCGTGGGTTCCTGGATGAGCGTCCCGGACACCCATTTGGGACCACTGATGAGGGTAATAACTGTGCTTGAAGCCTACCGCAAACATATCGAAGAGCGCGCAGCCCTGGGTATCGTTCCCCAGCCGCTTAACGCCGAACAAACCGCAGGCCTGATCGAGCTGCTGAAAAATCCTCCGGCTGGCGAAGAAGCTTTTCTCGTTGACCTGATCACCAATCGCGTTCCGCCAGGCGTCGACGAAGCCGCCTACGTCAAGGCCGGTTTCCTGTCCGCCCTGGCCAAGGGTCAGGCCCAATCCCCTCTGCTGGACAAGAAGCGTGCCGTTGAACTGCTGGGCACCATGCAGGGCGGCTACAACATCGTGACCCTGGTGGAACTGCTGGACGACGCCGAGCTGGCGCCAGTGGCTGCCGAAGAACTCAAGCACACCCTGCTGATGTTCGATGCCTTCCACGACGTGGCTGAAAAAGCCAAGAACGGCAACGTCCACGCCAAGGCCGTGCTGCAATCCTGGGCTGACGGCGAGTGGTTCAAGAAGCGCCCGGTGCTGGCCGACAAGATCAGCCTGCGCGTCTTCAAGGTCACCGGCGAAACCAACACCGACGACCTGTCCCCTGCCCCCGACGCCTGGTCGCGTCCTGACATCCCGCTGCACGCCCTGGCCATGCTGAAAATGGCCCGTGACGGCATCGTTCCGGACGAGCAAGGCAAGACCGGCCCGATGAAGCAGATCGAAGAAATGCGCGGCCAAGGCTTCCCGATCGCCTACGTCGGTGACGTGGTCGGTACCGGTTCCTCGCGTAAATCCGCCACCAACTCGGTGCTGTGGTTCTTCGGCGACGACATTCCTTATGTGCCGAACAAGCGCGCTGGCGGTTTCTGCTTCGGCAGCAAGATCGCTCCGATCTTCTACAACACCATGGAAGATGCCGGCGCACTGCCCATCGAGTTCGACGTTTCGAACATGAACATGGGCGACGTGATCGACCTGTACCCGCATGCCGGCAAAGTCTGCAAGCACGGTACCGACGAAGTCATCACCACCTTCGAAATGAAGACCCCGGTACTGTTGGACGAAGTCCGTGCCGGCGGCCGTATTCCGCTGATCATTGGCCGTGGCCTGACCGAGAAGGCTCGCGCCGAGCTGGGTCTGCCGCCGTTCGACCTGTTCAAGAAGCCTGAAGCCCCGGCGGAAAGCACCAAGGGCTTCACCCTGGCGCAGAAGATGGTCGGCAAGGCTTGCGGTCTGGCAGAAGGCCAAGGCGTACGTCCTGGCACCTACTGCGAACCGAAAATGACCACCGTGGGTTCCCAGGACACCACCGGTCCAATGACCCGTGACGAACTGAAAGACCTGGCGTGCCTGGGCTTCTCGGCTGACCTGGTAATGCAGTCCTTCTGCCACACCGCGGCCTATCCGAAGCCGATCGACGTCACCACCCACCACACCCTGCCTGACTTCATCATGACCCGCGGCGGCGTTTCCCTGCGTCCGGGCGACGGCATCATCCACTCGTGGCTGAACCGCATGCTGCTGCCGGACACCGTGGGCACCGGTGGCGACTCGCACACCCGTTTCCCGATGGGCATCTCGTTCCCAGCCGGTTCCGGCCTGGTCGCGTTCGCCGCCGCCACCGGCGTCATGCCGCTGGACATGCCGGAATCGATCCTGGTGCGCTTCAAAGGCAAAATGAAACCTGGCATCACCCTGCGTGACCTGGTTCATGCCATTCCGTACTTCGCCATCCAGAACGGTCTGCTGACCGTCGAGAAGAAAGGCAAGAAAAACGCCTTCTCCGGCCGCATCCTGGAAATCGAAGGCCTGGAAGGCTTGACCCTGGAACAGGCTTTCGAATTGTCCGACGCGTCGGCCGAACGTTCGGCTGCCGGTTGCACCATCAAGCTGTCGAAAGAGTCGATCACCGAGTACCTGCAATCGAACATCACCCTGCTGCGCTGGATGATCGGCGAAGGCTACGGTGATGCCCGTACCCTGGAACGTCGTGCCCAAGCGATGGAAGCCTGGATCGCCAACCCGCAACTGATGGAAGCCGATGCCGACGCCGAATACGCCGAAGTCATCGAAATCGACCTGGCCGACATCAGCGAGCCTGTGCTCTGCGCGCCGAACGATCCGGACGACGCCCGTCTGCTGTCCAGCGTTGCTGGCGAGAAGATCGACGAAGTGTTCATCGGTTCGTGCATGACCAACATCGGTCACTTCCGCGCTGCCGGCAAGTTGCTGGATCAGGTCAAGGGCCAGCTGCCAACTCGTCTGTGGCTGTCGCCGCCGACCAAGATGGACGCTCACCAGCTCACCGAAGAAGGCTACTACGGCATCTACGGCAAGGCCGGTGCGCGGATGGAAATGCCAGGCTGCTCGCTGTGCATGGGTAACCAAGCACGCGTCGAGCCGAACTCCACCGTGGTGTCGACTTCGACTCGTAACTTCCCGAACCGTCTGGGCGACGGCGCGAACGTCTACCTGGCTTCGGCCGAACTGGCGTCCGTCGCTTCGATCCTGGGTCGCCTGCCGACCGTCGAGGAGTACATGGAATACGCCGGCAAGATCGACAGCATGGCAGCGGACGTGTACCGCTACCTGAGCTTCGACCAGATCGCCGAGTTCCGTGAAGCGGCTGCAAACGCCAACATCCCGGTCGTTCAAGCGTAAAGCTTAAGACGCCCAACTAAAAACGCCGCCCTTCTTGCGAGGGGCGGCGTTTTTTTATGCCTGTAGATTGATGCGAGCCGGGGCGTCGTCTTCGCGAGCAGGCTCGCTCCCCTGGACATGCCAGGTCAGGCGGCGAGGGAGTAGACCAGCGCAGTAATCGCCACCAGGCCCACCAGTACCACGAAGACATTCGACGCCTGGCCGCGATAGCGGGCCATGGCCGGGACTTTGCGGATGGCATACATCGGCATCAGGAACAGGATGGCCGCGATGACCGGGCCGCCCAGGGTTTCGATCATGCCCAGGATGCTCGGGTTGAGGGTGGCGACGATCCAGCACACCACCAGCATGAACGCAGCGGTGAGGCGGTCGAGGGTCTTGGGCGCCGGGCGGCGGCCGCTCTTGACGATCAGGCCCTTGAGGCCTTCGCTGGCACCGATGTAGTGCCCAAGGAACGATTTGGAGATGGCGACAAAGGCAATCAACGGCGCGGCAAAGGCGATGGTCGGGTTGCTGAAATGGTTGGCCAGGTACGACAGGATCGACAGGTTCTGTGCCTTGGCCTCGGCCAGTTGCGCCGGGGTCAGGGTCAGCACGCAGCTGAACACGAAGAACAGCACCATCACCACCATCAGCACATGGGCGCGCGACAGGATCTGCGAACTGCGCGCCTCGGCGTTGCCGCCATAGCGACGTTTCTGGTCCACCGCAAACGCCGAGATGATCGGCGAGTGGTTGAACGAGAACACCATCACCGGGATCGCCAACCATAAGGTATGCAACAGCGCCGAAGGTTCAGGCGGCGTCGACGCGGTGGTCAGGATGCCGCCGCTCCAGTGGGGAATCAGGAACACCGCCAGAAACAGCAGCGCAACGATGAACGGGTAGACCATCAGGCTCATGGCCTTGACGATCGCCTGCTCGCCGCAGCGCACCACCGCCAGCAGGCCCAGGATCAGCACCAGGGACAGCACGACCCGAGGGGGCGGCTGAATGTGCAACTGATGGGCCAGGAAACTGCCCACCGTGTTGGTCAGCGCCACGCTGTAGATCAGCAGGATCGGGAAAATGGCAAAGAAGTACAGCAGCGTGATCAGCGCACCGGCCTTGAGGCCGAAATGTTCTTCCACCACCTCGGTGATGTCCGCGCCGTCGCGACCGGATAACACGAAACGGGTCAGACCCCGGTGGGCATAGAACGTCATGGGGAACGCCAGCACAGCCAGGATCAGCAACGGCCAGAAGCCGCCCAGGCCCGCATTGATGGGTAAAAACAGAGTACCTGCACCGATGGCGGTGCCAAACAGGCCCAGCATCCAGGTGGTGTCCTGGCGACTCCATTGGCTGAGGGTGGCTGGGACTGTCGTTTCAAAGCGCTCTTCGACGCTATTGGCCTGATCATTCATCCGGGCGGATCTCCGTATTCCGGTCACATGCACCCGGCCGGGACGAGTCGGAAAAACCCGACAGGCAGCGCCCTGGCCGAAACAGGGGCGCGATTGTCCGGGATTCATGAGCAGAAGCAAAGACTTAGCTGAGGAGCGGTTGTACGGATCAGTTCAGCCATCCTGTGGGATCGGCTGTGGGAGCACGCCTTGCCCGCGATGCGCACGACACGGACCTCAGGTATTGGACCGCCTGCATCGCGGGCAAGCCGTGCTTCCACGACCAGCGCCACAAGGCGCAATGATGAACTTCAAATACACATAAAAAAGCCCAAGCCCCCCCTGCCCCCGGCTCCTACAATCAGGTTGAATACTTGAAATCGCCCCAGCGCCCACAGGAGCCCAGCATGACCGCCACCGTTCTGGTACTGGTTGAAACCGTCAATGAATACCTGCCGATTCTCGAGCGGCAGGGTTACCACCTGGAATTGGCGCCCACGCCGGCCGAACGCAAGACAGCGATTTTCGAACACGGTGAACGCTTCAGCGCGGTGCTGACCCGCGGCCCCCTGGGTTTGACAGCGGAAGAAATCGCTGCCCTGCCCAACCTGCAGATCATCTGCGTGATTGGCGCCGGTTACGAGCAGGTGGACCTGCAGGCCGCGCACCACCGGGGCATCGTGGTGACCAACGGCGCCGGCGTCAACGCGTCGTCGGTGGCCGACCATGCCATGGCACTGCTGCTGGCGCTGGTGCGCGACATTCCCCGGGCAGACGCGAGCGTGCGCCGTGGCGAGTGGGCCAAGGTCATGCGCCCGTCCCTGGCCGGCAAGCACTTGGGCGTGCTGGGCCTGGGCTCGGTGGGCATGGCGATCGCCAAGCGGGCCGCCCTCGGTTTTGACATGAGCGTCAGCTACCACAATCGCCGGATGCGCAACGACGTGCCCTACACCTTCTGCGCCACGCCCACGGAACTGGCCCGGGTCTCGGACTTTCTGATCGTCGCCACGCCCGGCGGCCTGGATACCCGGCAGTTGATCAACAAACAGGCGCTCGACGCCCTGGGCCCCCACGGCTTCCTGGTGAACATCGCCCGTGCCAGTGTGGTCGCCACCGCCGACCTGATCCATGCCCTGGAACAGCGCCGGATCGCCGGCGCGGCCCTGGACGTGTTCGATCACGAACCCGAAGTGCCCGACGCCCTGAAGCTGCTGCCCAATGTGGTCTTGACGCCCCACGTCGCCGGCCTTTCGCCGGAAGCGACCCGAGGCACGGTGGAGCTGGTGGGCCAGAACCTGAACGCGTTCTTTTCCGGCAAACCGGTGCTCACGCCGGTTCCGCTGCCCGAGGCGCATTGATCACAGCCCTGTAGAACTGACCACTGAACCTGTGACGAGGGGATTCATCCCCGCTGGACTGCGCAGCAGCCCCATTGAAGCCTGCAAGCCAACCTGACACACCGCGGCGGTGCGTGGGGGGCTGCTGCGCAGCCCAACGGGGATGAATCCCCTCGCCACAAAAACTATCCACTTGAACCATTCATCTGAACCATTCATCTGAACCATTCATCTGAACCATCCATCTGAACCATCCATCTGAACCGTTCGCCTGAACCATTCAACTGAACCGTTCGCCTGAATCAATCATTGCACATCAGGTTTAGAGAACCCCCAGCAATGTCCACAACCGTCGGGATTCGGCATCGGCGCTGATCAGTTCTCCCAGCAACTCGCTCAACGGTTTGTTGCCCCAATCCACGCCCCGCCGGATCAGGTAGGGCACCGGGCTGTGGGGTTCGGTGCGCGACAGGTAGGCGGCGATCACCAGCAACTGCCGATAGGCCTCTTCACGGCTGGCCGGTTCCTGGAAGACCTGGGCCGGCGCTGTACCCGCCTGGGGTTGGACAGTCGAGGGGGCGACCGCGGATGATGCTTGCGCTGGCACGACGGTGGGTTGTTGTGGATGCATCGCGATGAACTCCTCTACCAGTGCCAGCAACGCCTGTATCACGTCCTGCAGGGATTTGTAGCCTGGGGCCAGGTTGCCCAGGTAGGCATCGCTCCAGGCTTCGAGCCGTCGCAGGTGCTGCTGGCTCAACATCAGGCTGCCCTGGCGATGCAACCAGAACGACAAGGGTGTGCTGCGAATCAGTTCACTGAGCTTCTTTTGGTCGTTGCGCGCAGTTTCCGCCGAGGCCTTGGCGTTCTTGCTGTCGTTGACCAACACTTGCTGGCGCTGCAAGCGTTGCCAGTCGTCCAGGCAGAAACTGGCAAAAGCCGGATCCCGGCCATCGAGCAATGGCACCCGCGTCAGCAACACTTCGCTGTAGCGACGGGCCAACCACTCCAATGGAATCACCCGCCACGACTGGTCGCCTTCATCGGCCCGGGGGTGCAGTTGCTCCGGATAACGCTCACACAGCCCTGCCACCAGCGCCAGGCTACCCGGCAATCCCTCCAGCCCGGCCATGTGCAGCCAGGCCTCTCCCAACCAGGCGCTGATCATCAGGTCCTTGCTGCGCTCCAGCAGCAGTGTGGTCGCGAGCCGTTCCAGGTCCGGCCACAGCGCGCGCTTGATCGAAGACTGCCACACGCCGGTGGGCAGACTGGTGTCGTCCTCCCGGCGCAACTCGCGCAACTGGTCGTATTCCGGTTCGTAGCGCAGGTCCTGGCCGCAGGGCGATTCGACACTGATCGGCTCGAGCAACTGAGTGACCCGCTCGGGTAACGGCGATATCGGCAGGCTCACAGGCCCTCCTCACGGGTGGCGATGGCGGGGCTCGATGAGGTCGCCATGAACGGTGAACGGGGGGCCCGCGTCGGCAATGGGGGGATCGACAGCGGCAGCTTGGACCCCTGGCTCATCAACGACAGGCGCACGAACATCAGTGTCTGCTCCGCCGTGCGGGCCTGGGTCTGGGCGGTGACCGGCAGTTGCAGGGCCAGGGGAAAGTCGGTGTAGTCGACATTCGGCAGGCGCTGGGCCGACGCCAGCGAACGCATCAGGCGCAGTAATGACCACGGCCCCTGGTACTCCCAACCGGCCTCCAGGTCACGCACCACCAGGTTTGGCTGCAATGGGTCGTTGGCCGGACGCTGATAGCCGTTGCGGGCCCAGCGCAAGGTCAAACTCACGGGCTGGCCGACCATCCATCGCAGGTTCGGCTGGCCGCCGCCGGGGTAGCTGATCTGCTGGTTGCCGGCGTTCAGGCCCCAGGCGATCACCTGGTCGGCGCCGCGCTCTTCATCGCGATCGGTGCGCCAGCGTACATCCATCTCCACACCGAGAATGCCACTCTTGTCACGTACGAACAGTGGCGAGAGCCAGGTGCCGGCCTGTTTCAAACGGTTGAGGAAGTCCTCGGCCGCCAGCCGGTCCGGCGTCTGGCTCAACGCCAGCCCGGCCTCGGCCAGGGGCAGGCGTGTCTCGATCAATGCCAACAAGTGCTGGACCCGCGCCGGGTCGGCATCGCTGGCTCGCACATCCTGGGAAAACGGAAAACGCCCGGCCAGGTATTGATTGAAATAGTTGGCCAGGTCATTCCAGGCGGTCGCCGCCTGGTTCTGTTGCAGATACAGGCACCGCTGCAGGGCACCCTGCTGCAATACGATCGTGCGCTGTGCCAGGTCACCGCGCCCGCTGGGCAGGCTGGAGGTCTGCAAGATCTGCGCACAGGACGTGGCGTCCATGGCGATGAAGTCCCGGCTCACCAACTGCTCCAGTTGGGCCGCCGAACTGGCCGGGTTCTGGTTCTTGTACTTGAGCAACTCATCGTTGAGGGCCATGAAGCGCGCCACTTGGTCATGCTCCAGGGCCGACAGGTTGTCCTGCTGGACGATCAGCCATTCCAGGGCAGGCATTCGTTGCTCGGCGATCTGTAGCATCACACCGAATTGCTGGCTCAGGCTCAGCTTCAAGTCTTGCGGATCGCTGGCACCGTACAGCTGCAAGCCGAAGTTCTTCGAACCATCCCAGCGCTGGATATCGGCCCGCTGGCTGAACAGCGGCTGGGCATCGACTTCGTCCAGGCCACTCTTGATCTGCGCCAATGCCCGGCGATTGAGCAGACGCTGGAAACGGATCGCCAGGTCGCCGCGGTGCACATCCATGAAGGCTTTTTGCAGCGCCACGGCCTGGGCCGTTTGCACGTTGAAGCCCATGCCGGGCAACGATGCGTCGCTCTCATCCAGGCTCAACCACATGGCCTGTGCGGCGGCACCTTCGGCAGCCTGCATCAGCGCGTCACGGTAATCCGGCGGAATGCGCGGCAGTTCCTCACTGGCATAGGTCTTGTAGCTGGCGAAGTAGTTCAGGGCGACGCTGAAATCATCGCTGCCGTCACCCTGGCCCATCGCATCGGGATCGCTGTCCAACGACCCCTTGCGCATGGCCAACGCGACGAAGTCGCGCTTGAACAACGCCTGCACCGCACCGTCCAGCGCAATGACATGATCCTGCAAGACCAGCAGGCCGCTGCCCTGTTGCACCAGCAAGTTGTCCCGGGAACCGGTCTGGACGATCCACTGGTCGCGGAAACTCTGCTGCAACTTCGCCGCCTGGCTCTCCAGGTCCTGTTCGATATCCGGCCCCAGCAACGTGCTGTGGCTGACCTTGTCCAGCATCTGGCTGTAGCCAGGCACCAGGTCCTGGCCCTTGCCCCGGCCCCAGGCCGAATTGGTCAGGCTGACCAGCGTCTGCAGATCGTCGATCAACGCCATCAGGTCTTCGAGTTCGCTCAGGGAATTGCCGCTGCCGGCCTCCAGCCTTTGCAGGTGCAGCTTGAGGTAACCGGCCTGGCGCACGAAATTGTCCGCCAGGAAGTAATGGTCCAGCCAGCGCTGCATCAGGCCGGTGAAGTTATCGGAGATCACCGGGCGCGCGGCGTTCAGGTCCAGCCCTTTCAAATCGCTGTTCTGGGCATCGAACAGCACCCGGTTATAGAAGTGTGCGCGGCTCAAGGTGCCGGTGTTGAGGCCCAGGGACAAGGCGGTGTTGCTCAGTTGCACCAGTTCGTCCAGTGGCGCCTTGGGGTCGTTCACCACCTGGCTGAACATCTGGTTGTGCTGCTCCAGGCGTACCGCCAGGTCCACCAGCGCCTTGGCTTTCACATAGCTCTGCCATTGCGCCGGGTCTTCACTCTCGACGTTGCCCCGCCGCTCGGTGTTGCGGATGGACTTGAGTTGCTCCAGGTCCGCGTTCAACAAGTCACGCAATGGCAATATCCAGTGGTGCCGGGCGGTCAGGCGCAGCCCATTCTCCAGTTGCGTGTCCACGGAAGAAAACCACGAACTGGGAAAGACCACCGAAACGAAGCGCCAGCGCGGGGCTTTTTCCAACACGTTCCAGTAGTTCTGCACGTTGTGCCGGGTCGGCTCGAGTTGCGGTTCGTCAGGGTCGACCACGACGTGGTTCTTATGGGCACTGAGGATCAACCGCGACAACCCCTCGGCTTGTTCCACCGAATCGTGCCAGACCCAGACCATGCTCCCCAGCCAGACCAGGCCCACCACCAGTGCCACCGCCGCCGCCAACCGATGCCCACGCTGGCGCAAGCGCAACAGCCGTGGCACCGGCTGGGCCAGGCCACGCTCGGCCACCAGCCGCCGCGACCACAATTGCCGGGCGAACACGATTTGCCGCTGGATGTGGTCGGCGGTCAACCCGTCGCCACGGGTGGTCGGCGCCTGGCTGGCGGTGAAGTACACCCCGCGAAAACGCGGCGCTTCGCCTTGGGCATTGCCCTGGAACACCGGTTCCAGCAGGATCTGCAAGGCCCGCCGCAAGCCTTCGAAACGCTCCGGCAAGCCATAAAGATCGGAGCCCAACTGTCCCGACAGCGCACCGATCTCGATGATCGACTGCGACAGCGCGGCGTTGACCTGGTCCAGGGCCTGGTCGCTCCACTGCGATTGCCACGCCGCATCCGGCAAATACGGCGACGACCAGCCCAGCATCGACTCCCGCGCCTCGGCGGGCAGCGCGCTGACCAGTTCCTGGAACCCGGGCAGTTCTTCCATCCCGGTCAGCACCACATACACCGGAAGGCTGAGGCCGAAGCGTTGCAAAAGGTCGATGAAGCAGCGCCGGACCTTGAGGCTCAGCTCGGTGGTACGTTCGATGTCATCAAGGGTGCTGAACGGCACAGTCCAGATCACCGCATCCAATGGCCGCTTGCTGCGCAAGCGCAATATCAGCCCGAGCAGGCGCCACCAGTTGCCCCGTTGCCGGTTCATGCCCTCATCGGGCAGGAACAAGGCCTGGGGTACCACCAGCACCGCGCCTTCGACATCGCAAAACCAGCGTCCGAACCAGGCCGCCTTGTCGGTCGGCTGCAAGCGCCACTGGGCGCACAATTGGGCACCGTAGGTTTCATTGCCGAGCATCATCAGCCAGGGCATTTGGTAGCGGTCGCGGGTGCCCTGTTCCTGCTCCATGTGGCGCACCGCCCCATAGAAACTGCGGATCGCCGCCCCGCCCTGGGTCCGCAGCCACCAGACCAGGGCCGCGATCGACAGCACCACGACGATGGCGAGCAACACCAGGACGACGATGCTCAGGGTGCTCATGAGTCCTGCTCCTGGATCACGGACTCGCCCAGTTGCAGCACCGGTTCGAGTTCCAGGCGGATGTCACGCCAGAACACCTGCCCCAAGCCGGTCAACAGCAACACCATCGCCAGGATCGCCAGCCCCAGGCGCATGCCGTCCGGCAACGATTGCTGCACCGGCATGCGCACCGGCGACGTCGCCGCAGCCACCGCCAGGCGCTGGCTCACATCGACGTAATCGGGTTCGTGTTGCCAGGCGAAGGTGAACAGCGCCGCGCGCCACTTGGCCTGCTGGACCTGGCCGGACTCGCCGCGCAAGCGCCCCTGGAACCCCAGGATCAGGCATTGCAGGTAGACATTCGCCAAATCACGGGTGCCGGGCATCTGCTCATCCAGCAATTTCTTGATCGCCGCCGGCAAACGCTCGCCGGCCTGGCGACTGGCATACATGCGTGATTCCAGGGGGTGCTGCTGCCAGGCCAGTTGCCCGGGCCAGGGGCTGAACAGCAGGGTTTCGTCCACCAACGCCACGAAGGCATAGACCAGCGCCTTGACCTGTTCGGTGGCGGCATCGCCGACGGTGGCGAAGGCCACCCGCCACAGGCGCTGGGCACTGCGCCCGGAGAACTCCACCACCCGATTGACCAATACCGCGGGGTCGCTGTCCTTGGGCAAGTCTTGCCATTCCTGGGACCACTTCAGCCAGGCCTGGCGAAAAGCGCTGCTCAGCGGCGCCTCATGCAGACTCCGAACCGCCCCGCCACTTCCGTCAGGCATACGACTCCCCTTTGCGATCAGGCACTTTCACCGGCTTGCGCCACGAACAACACCACTTGCCAGGGGCTGCTGGCCTGGGCCGATGCCGGCGCCACGATGTGCAACGGCAATTGCCCGTCGAACCATTGCCCGCTGGCAGCCACCACGAACAAACGAGTGTCGTCGCCGACGCTATAGGCCACCTGTTCGTTGCGACTCATGGCCTGATGAGGCAAACCGCTCATGCGTTGTCGGCTCAGCAGCGGCACGTGGGGCGCCGACGCGATGATCGCCCCGCGCAACCAATCGGCCGCCGCTTGCTCGCTGGCACCGTTGGGCATGCGCAGACCGATCACCAGGCGTTGATCCGGCTGGTCGTCCGGCAACTGGATCGAGAAGACCTGCTCATCGCGCTCGAAGGCCAGGCTGCGATAGCCGGCGCGAACCCGTTCCAGGGTGGTTTCCAGCCATTCCAACAACGGCTCGTAACCCCGCTGCAACTCGAGAAAATCCAGCGGTGCGAAGGCCGGGACGCCCGCCAGCGGATCGAGGGCCGACCAGCTCCCGGCCAGCCCCAGCAGTAAGCCGTAGAGTGCCTGGGGCGTCGCCACCCGGGTGCTCAGCGCCCCTTCGACTTCCGGCAAACGCGCCCACAAGGCGGTCAACTGCCGGCGGATCTCCATGGCATCGTCCTGGTTGCCGGCCGCCTGGGCCTGACGCAAGCGACCGGCGAGGAACATGCATTTTTCCCGGGCCCGGGCGCACACCCCGGCGACCTGCCGACCGAGGGCCGACTCCGGCAGCAAGACCGGCGTCGGGGGGGTGTAGGGCACACGCCAGAAGCCCCCACCCTCCTTGCGGACGCGCAGCAGCGGCAGGCAGATCGAGTCAGCCTTGCTCAGTTGCGTGCACAGCCTCGGGTTGGGTCGCCAGACGGTGATCGACTCGGGAAACTCGCCGCTGGTCAAGTCCGGCAACGCCTCGCCGACCACCGATTGCAAACGGCCCTTGAGCGGCAGCAGTTGCCCGGCGCGCCACAGCGGGCTGACGGCCAGGTAAATGGTCACGGTGGCGTCGTCGGTCTTGTCGATGGCTTCGGTGATGTCCAGCTCCAGAGTCGGTCCGACACCCGCCTGCAGGTTGACCGGCAAGCCGTCCGGCAAGGTGCCTTGCAACTGCAGCAGCCGTACCTGGCCGGCGCTGAGGGCCGACGGATCGACCTCCAACTGGCTGATGCCCCAGAACCAGGGGTTGCAGGCCCCGGCGAAATGCGCGGCCAAGGCCTCGGCACGCAGCCCTTGCAACTGAAAATGCTGGGGCAGCAATTGCATGCCCTCATGCCAGCACACCGCGTCAGGTAACAGACTCATACGACTCCCTTCGACATCCCAATGTCGCCGCGCATGGCGGCCCGCGATCACTCCAGGCTGACTGTCATCGCGCCTCGTCATTGACGAGGGTCATCTCGCGACTGTCGAACTTCAGCCAGGCCTTGCGCTGGTCGTCCAGCCGAAGCCGGTGGGCTCCGGGAGTGTTATAGCTGGCGAAGACCAAAAGTCCAGCGGCGCGCCGGCCCTCCAACGGGAAGGGTTGGCGGTCGATGAATTGCCCCGGAACCAGCTCCAGCCCCCACACCGACATGAGTTGACGATAGTCGCGCTGGAACTGTTCGCGCTCGGCGAACCATTGACTGGCAGTGATGCCCGACAGTTGCTTGAGCAGGTCCGGGTCATTCACCGCGATGAAATCCACCGCGATCGGCGTGTCGTCATTGGCCCGGGGCGCGACATCCAGCGTCAGGCTGTCCAAGTCGACGCTGGGGGCAAAGAGCGAGCAACCGGTGAGTGCCAGACTCAAAGAAAACCCATAAAAAAAACCACGCAAAATGAATCTTCCTTTTCTCAGCGGTCCAAAATTGTTTTTGCTTGCTTTTTTATAGACCTGTTCTAGCGTCTTGGGTAGTTCGACCCATACGGTCGAATGGACCAGGTTCGTCAAGGGAATGACAGGTTTTCTGCCGCCCACTCGCAACCTGCGGATCAGCAAGGGAATGCGATGAGCGGGACTCCCGATGCATTGCTCCCACACATGCATCGGAGTCGGCCGCCATGGCAGAAAGTACCCAGCACAAGCTCGACAGAGTCCGTCCTCCCCGCGTCCAGATCACCTATGACGTGGAAATCGGCAACGCCATCGAGAAAAAAGAATTGCCACTGGTGGTCGGCATTCTGGCCGACCTCTCGGGCAAGCCGTTGGACCCGCTGCCCAAGCTCAATGAGCGGCGCTTCACGGAAATCGATCGGGACAATTTCAACGAGGTGCTCGCGTCCATCTCCCCCCGCGCCACCCTGCAGGTGAACAACACCCTCAGCGGCGACGACAGCAAGCTCAACATCGAACTCAACTTCCGCCACATCGACGACTTCGACCCGGTCAAGGTCGTGGAGCAGGTCACGCCGCTGCGCCGGTTGTTCGAGGCGCGCCAACGCCTGCGGGACTTGCTGACCAAGCTCGATGGCAACGATGACCTGGACAAATTGCTGCGTGACGTGATCGCCAACACCGAAGGCCTGCAGGAGATCAAGTCGGCCCGGCCCCAGGACGCCGCGCAAGAGTTGCCGACCGTCGCCGCCAACGATGACCCTGCCCCGGCCGAGCCACAGGCCTGACCGCGCGCCTCATTCAAGGGAGATAACGCCATGCCTGCTTCATCCAGCGCTCAAACCAGCGAGAGCACGACCCAGACCCTGTCCCTGCTGGACAAGATCATCGCCGAAGGCCGCATGGCCCACGACGACAGCCAGCAAGACTACGCCCGCGACATGCTGGCCGAATTCGCTACCCAGGTCCTCGACGAAGGCATGGCCATCGACAAGGACACCGTGGCGATGATCAACGACCGCATCAGCCAGATCGACCAGTTGATCAGCGCCCAGCTCAACGAAGTGCTGCACCATCCGGACCTGCAGAAACTCGAAGCCTCCTGGCGCGGCTTGCATCTGCTGGTGCAGAACACCGAAACCAGCACCCGATTGAAATTGCGCCTGCTCAACGTCACTCAGAAAGAACTGCAGAACGACCTGGAAAAAGCCGTCGAATTCGACCAGAGCGCACTGTTCAAGAAAATCTACGAGGAAGAATACGGCACCTTCGGCGGCCACCCGTTCAGCCTGCTGGTAGGTGACTACACCTTTGGCCGGCATCCGCAGGACATCGGCCTGCTGGAAAAACTCTCGAACGTCGCCGCCGCTGCACACGCTCCGTTCATTGCCGCCGCCAGCCCGCGGTTGTTCGACATGACCAGCTTCACCGAACTGGCGATCCCCAGGGACCTGTCGAAGATTTTCGAGAGCCAGGAGCTGATCAAGTGGCGCGCCTTCCGTGAAAGCGAAGACTCGCGCTACGTGTCCCTGGTGCTGCCGCACTTCCTGCTGCGCCTGCCGTACGGCCCGGACACGCTGCCGGTGGAAGGCATCAACTACGTCGAAGACGTCAACGGCACCGACCACAGCAAATACCTGTGGGGCAACGCCGCCTGGACCCTGGCGCAACGCATCACCGAAGCCTTCGCCAAATATGGCTGGTGCGCGGCGATTCGGGGGGCCGAAGGCGGTGGCGCGGTCGAAGGCCTACCGGCGCATACGTTCCGTACCAGTTCCGGGGACCTGTCGCTCAAATGCCCGACCGAAGTGGCGATCACCGACCGCCGTGAAAAAGAACTCAACGACCTGGGCTTCATCTCCCTGTGCCACAAGAAAAACAGCGACGTGGCAGTGTTCTTCGGCGGCCAGACCACCAACAAGGCCAAGCTCTACAACACCAACGAAGCCAACGCCAACGCGCGGATCTCGGCGATGTTGCCCTACGTGCTGGCGGCTTCGCGTTTCGCCCATTACCTGAAGGTGATCATGCGCGACAAGGTCGGCAGCTTCATGACCCGCGACAACGTACAGACCTACCTCAACAACTGGATCGCCGACTATGTGCTGATCAACGACAACGCGCCCCAAGAGATCAAGGCGCAATACCCCTTGCGCGAAGCACGGGTGGACGTGACGGAGGTGGCCGGCAAGCCTGGCGCCTACAAGGCCACGGTGTTCCTGCGGCCGCACTTCCAACTGGAGGAACTGACCGCCTCGATCCGCCTGGTGGCGACCCTGCCGCCACCGGTAGCCGCCTGACGGTTGAACCTGTGGCAAGGACGCCGGTGTGGCGAGGGGATTTATCCCCTCGCCACAGGTTCGGCGTTCGTCTTTAACGGATCAGTATCGGGCACCGCCCATTTCGTCTTCTTCAGGAGTTCCCCACAATGGATGCAATCATTCTCGACCTCGGCGGCGACATCAAGGGCGACAGCCTGCTGGAGGGGTTCACGGACAAGATCGAGGTCATGTCCTACAGCCACAACGTGGCAATGCAGGTCACCAACGACGTCAGCAACTCGGAGCGCACCTCCGGCCGTCCTCACATCGGCGAATTCACCCTGACCAAATTCATCGACAGCTCTACCCCCTCGCTCAACGAATATTGCTGCGCCGGCAAGCCGATCCCGCAAGCCGTCATCACCATTGGCCGCAATGCCGCCGAGGGCAGCGGCAAACTCATGCCGTTCATCATCTACACCCTGACCAACGTCGTACTGTCCAACGTCAGTGTCAGCGGCGGCACCGGCGGCAAACCGGTGGAAACCCTGTCGCTGAACTTCACCAAGATCAAATGGGAGCTCACCGCACAGAAAGACGACGGCACCAAGGAAGGCACGGCCGGCACGACCTGGGACCTGGCCGCCAACAAAATGACCAAGTAAGGAAGCCGTGCCCATGGCTGGCTTCGGGTTGCGCCCGCCCCTGTTCGAGCGCCTGGCCAGCCTGGCGGACGATACCGGGCGGGCGTTCGACCGACAGGCGCTGCAAGACTCGGTGCATGCCGAACTGTCGCGCCTGTTCAATACCCGTCGTGGCCCACGGGCGCTGACCGAGCCTCCCAGCATCCTCGACTACGGCGTCGCCGACTGGACCGCGCTGCAACAGCAGCGCAGCGATGACCGCCGCCAACTGACCCGGGAAGTCCGCCAGGCCATCACCCACTTCGAACCTCGCCTGCGCTTGGGCGAGGTCGAGGTCTGCCCGGTGCCGGGCCATCCGCAACGACTGTGCATACGGCTGTCGGGCGAGCTGCGCGGCGATCTGCACGCATGGCCCGTGGCCTTTGTCATCGAGCCGGCCGGCGATGGCCTGGAGGTACGCCATGAGCGACTCGATTGACCCGCAACTGCTGGACTATTACCAACGCGAACTGACCTGGTTGCGACATGCCGGGAGTCTGTTCGCCGAGCGCTACCCCAAGGTCGCCCGGCGCCTGGAGTTGTCCCCTGGCGAGTGCCCCGACCCCCACGTCGAACGCTTGCTGGAAGGGTTCGCCCTGCTGGCCGCGCGCTTGCAACGGCGGCTGGACGACGACTATGCCGAATTCAGCGATGCCCTGCTCGAGCAGCTTTACCCGTTGGCCATGCGCCCCTTGCCGTCCTGCGCCATCGTGCAGTTCGAGCCCGACCCGAGCAAAGGCAACTTGAACGAGGGCTACCCGCTGCCCCGCGACACACCGTTGTTCGTCACTACGGACAAAGGCCAGAGCATTCATTTTCGGACCACCGCCGCCGTGCATTTGTGGCCGGTGGAAATCAGCGAGGCATTGCTACTGGGCAGTGATGAAGCCCAGGCGCTGACCGGAGTGGTCCGGGCACGCTCGGCCTTGCGCCTGGAGCTGCGGTGCCTGGGCGAAAGCCAGTGGTCGACGCTGGGAATCGACTCGCTGCGTATACACCTGGCGGCGTCACCGATAATCAACGCCGGGCTCTACGACCTGCTGGGCGCGCACGCCATCGAGGTCCTGGCCGGTGCGCCGGGCAGCGTGCCGGAGTCGCTGACAGGCTTGCCACAGATCGTCGGCTTCGCCAATGACCAGGTCTTGCTGCCGGATGAAGACGGCGTGCATCCCGGCATGCGCCTGCTGGCGGAGTACTTTGCCTTCCCGGATAAATTCGGCTTCTTCGATCTGCCACTGGCCGGCGCCACCAGCGACGGTCCGTCGTTGTACCTGTACATCGTTTTCGACCGCCCTCCCACCAGCCGCCTGCCGCTCCAGGCCAGCGACATCGCCCTGGGCTGCACGCCGGTGATCAACCTGTTTCCCCGGACGTCCGAGCCGCTGCGCCCGGACGGCACCCGCAGCGAATACCGGTTGGTGGCCGACAGTCATCGGGAAAACAGCGTCGAGATCCACAGCATCCGGGGCATGCGCGCCATCTCCAGCCAGGGTGTGCGCAAAGTGCCGGCCTATTACGGAAGCCAGCATGGCAGCGACCAAACCTGTTATTGGCATGCGCGACGGGTCAGCGGCATGAGCCCCAACCGGCTGGGCACCGACGTGATGGTCAGCCTGGTGGACACCCAGTTCGACCCGCTGGGGGATACCCGCGACTACAGCCTCACCGCCGAACTGCTGTGCACCAACCGCCACCTGGCCCAAAGCCTGCCGGCCGGCACGCCACTGGGTTTCGAACGCCCGGGGCCGGTGGCCTCGGCACGCCTGCGCAACCCTCCCAGCCCGCAAAGCCTGCCGCGCCTGGATGGAGAGTCGCGCTGGCGGCTGGTGTCGCAATTGACGCTCAACCATTTGTCACTGGTCGAAGGTCCCCAGGCGTTGGACGCCCTGCGTGAGATTCTCGAATTGCACAACCTGCGGGACGAAGCCAACGCCCATCGCCAGATCGAAGGGGTCATGGGGCTGGGCTGCGAGCGCGTCATCGCCCATGTCGGCGAAGACGCCTGGCGCGGCTGGCGAAACGGCCTGGAAGTACGCCTGCAACTGGACCCGCAACACTTTGTCGGCAGCAGCGCCGTGCTCTTCTCCGGGGTGCTGGCGCAGTTCTTTTCCCTTTACGCCACCGCCAACCGCTTCGTGCGCACTGTGCTGGTCCAGTCCGACAAGGAGGTCAAGACATGGCAACCCCAAGCCGGCAAACCCCTGGTGCTCTGAACCTGAGCGAGCGACTGCGGCGTGACCCGCAACGCTTCGAATGGCTCCAGGCCTTGCTGTTGCTCGAACGCGAGCATCCCCAAGCCGAGCCCCTGGGCAGCGGCACCGCGCCGCACGCCGAAGCCTTGCGCCTGCGTGGCCCCTTGACGCCATTGTTCGCCGCCAGTGAAGTCGAGCGTCTGGACCAGCAACCCGGCTTGCCACCCACCCTGACCACACCGATCTTCGGCCTCGGCGGCCCCGACGGTCCGCTGCCCTACGCCTATCAGGAGTGGCTGCAACAACGGGCACGGGCGAAGGATCATGCCCCGGCGGAATTCCTCGACCTGTTCCAGCACCGCCTGCTCAGCCTGCTTTACAAGGTGATGCGCAAACATCGCATCGCCCTCGGTTTCACCGCCCCAGGCGCATCCGCCGTACACGCGCAATTGCGCGCGTTGACCGGCCTGCTGCCCAAGGCCTTGCAGGAACGCCAGGCCGCCCCCGACTCGGCGGCCCTGGCCTGCACCGCGCTGTACGCCGACGGCCGGCGCTCCCTGGACGGGTTCGCGGCGATTGTCCGTGAGCAGTTCAGCTTGCCCGTGGAGCTGAATGCCTACGAAGGTGGCTGGCGCGAAATCCCGCCGGCCAGCCGCAGCCGCTTGCAACCGGGCGGACGCAACCTGCGCCTGGGCCGCAACGCGGTGGCCGGCACCCACGTCTGGGACGAACATGCCGGCGTGCGCCTGACCCTCGGCCCGCTGACCACGGGCCAGGCCAGCGGACTGCTGCCCAACGGCGAAACCCATCCGCTGCTCGCCAGTCTCTACGCCCTGTACTTCGGCCCCGACCTGGATTGCACCCTGGTGTTGCTGATCCGCGGCGCCAGCCCGCTGCAACTGGACCGCCAGGCGGCGCCACGGCTGAACTGGAACGGTGGCCTGCAACACCAGCCAACCCTCGCCGTGCAACGGGTCGAAACCCGCCTTCGTCAGCCGGAGATTGCCTGAAATGGAACTGGCCAGTCTGATCGGACGCCTCAACCCGGACAACCGCCGTGCCCTGGAACGGGCCGCGCAACGTTGCATGCAACGCAGCCACCACTACGTGGAAATCGAACACCTGCTGCTGGAGTTACTTGACATCGAGGGCGGCGACTTCGCCTGCCTGTTGCCGCGTTTCGGCCTGGAGCGTGACGCCGTGGCCGCGGAAACCAACAAGGCCCTGGACCTGTTCAAATCCGGCAGCACCCGCACACCCGCGCTGTCGGCGCAAACCATCGGCCTGCTGGAAGACGCCGTGGTCCAGGCCAGTGTGCTGGGCCTGGACAGCATCCGTTCCGGGCTGTTGCTGTTGGCCCTGCTGGACCGTGATGAGCGCCGCAGCCTGCTGCTCAACAGCGCCTCGTCGTTGCTGCGCATCCCCCGCGACGCCCTGCGCGCCCACCTGTTGGAATGGACCGAAAGTTCCCGTGAACATGTCGGTGCCGTGCGCCCGGCCAAACCCGGCGAGCCCCCACAGAAACAGGACCCGGTGCTAGACCAGTACACCCAGGACCTGACCGCCGACGCCCGGGACGGCCGCATCGACCCCATCGTCGGTCGCGACGGCGAGATCCGCCAGTGCATCGACATCTTGCTCAGGCGCCGGCAAAACAACCCGATCCTGGTGGGCGCGCCCGGCGTTGGCAAGACCGCCGTGGTGGAGGGCCTGGCGCTGCGTATCGCCGCCGGGGATGTGCCGCCATCGTTGCAGGAAGTCACCCTGCGCGTCCTCGACCTGGGCCTGTTGCAGGCCGGTGCGGGCGTCAAGGGCGAGTTCGAACAACGCCTCAAGGGCGTGATCGACGCGGTACGCAGCGCCGAAAAACCGATCATCCTGTTCATCGACGAAGCCCACACGCTGATCGGCGCCGGCGGTGCGGAGGGAGGCAGCGACGCGGCCAATCTGCTCAAGCCGGCCCTGGCCCGGGGCGAACTGCGCACCCTGGCCGCCACCACTTGGCTGGAATACAAGAAATATTTCGAGAAAGACCCGGCCCTGGCCCGCCGCTTCCAGTTGGTGCAGGTCGAAGAGCCGGACGAACTCACCGCCGTGGAAATGCTCCGCGGCGTAGCGAGCAAACTGGAGCAGCACCACGGCGTGCAGGTGCTGGACGCGGCCATCCACGAGGCCGTGAAACTGTCCCACCGCTACATCTCCGGGCGACAGTTGCCGGACAAGGCCATCAGCGTGCTCGACACCGCCTGCGCCCGGGTCGCCCTCGGCCAGCACGACGTGCCACCGCCGCTGGAAAGCCTGCGTCACCGGCAGAACAGCCTCAAGGATGAAGTCGAACGCCTGCGCCGGGAACAGGCCACCGGGCTGGATCACCGCGAACGCATCACCCTGCTGGAGAGCGAATCAACCAGCAATGTGCAGGCCATCCGCGAGCTGGAAACCCGCTGGGGCGAAGAGCGCGAAGCCGTGCGCGAACTGCTCGACACCCGGCGCGAACTGCTCGCCCTGAGCGAACGCGCCGACGGTGAAAAAGCCGACACCGAGGTCGATAACCGCATCGACCACCTGGCCGCCGAACTGCTGCGTCTGGAAGCCGGCCTCGATGCCATTCGCCAGGACGATCCGCTGGTGCCCGAACAGGTGGACAGCAAGACCGTCGCCGCGGTGATCGCCGGCTGGACCGGCATCCCGGTCGGCAAGATGCTCGCCGACGAAGCCCACGCCGTGCGCACCCTCGGCCAGCGCATGGGCCAGCGGGTCATGGGCCAGGGCACGGCGTTGAATACCATCGCCCAACGCCTGCAAGCCTACCGCGCCGGCCTCACCGACCCGCAGAAACCGGTCGGTGTGTTCCTGCTGGTGGGCCCTACCGGCGTCGGCAAGACCGAAACCGCCTACGCCTTGGCCGATGCCTTGTATGGCGGCGAGCGCAATCTGATCAGCATCAACCTCTCGGAGTACCAGGAGGCCCACACGGTGAGCCAACTCAAAGGCGCCCCGCCCGGCTACGTCGGTTATGGCAGCGGTGGCGTGCTCACCGAAGCGGTGCGACGCAAACCCTATTCCGTGGTGTTGCTGGATGAAATCGAAAAGGCCCATCCGGACGTGCTCGAAGCTTTCTACAACGTCTTCGACAAAGGCCTGATGGAAGACGGCACCGGCCTGGTGGTGGACTTCAAGAACACCGTGATGCTCGCCACCAGCAACGTCGGCGCCGAGCTATTGCTGGATACGCCTAGCGCGCAACTGGGCAGCGACGCCTTCAACGAAGCCTTGCACAAGGTGCTGCTGCAAGCGTTTCGTCCGGCGTTCCTGGCGCGCATGACCGTGGTGGCGTATCGGCCGCTGGATGAGGCGACGCTGGAGGGCATCGTGCTGGCGAAGCTGGAGAAATTGCGCGGGCGCTACAAGGCCGCGACCGGCAAGCAGTTCGAGTTCGATGCGGGGATCGTCAAGGCCGTGTTGGCCAAATGCAGTGCGGCGGGGGCACGGGACGTCGAGAACGTGTTGATGACCCAAGTGACGGGGAAGTTGGCCGAGTGGGTGTTGGAATGATTTGCCCTGTATTTTTTCGCGATCAACGGAAGGAACGTTGCCATGCTGAAGGCAAGACTTGAACAGGAAAAACGCCATCTTTGTCCAACCTTTGCCAATACTCACGCGGGAACCGTTAGCTTCGACCTGCGCCTTGATATCGATCGAGACTTGCTGGCGTTGGCAGACGGCAATTCCCATCGTGCCTACTATCTGCCGTGGAATCCTGATGCGGGACTCTATGTCGACCTCCCTGCGAACCCGACGGGCAACGACCCCCTCTTGTTCCTCACTGCCAACCTGACGGGCTGCTGTGTGGGGATCCAGAACTTCGGTGGGTTCATCCGGGTTCGACACTACAACCTGTACACCACGGGCAATCAGAATCCGATTTTCTCCCAGGATGACCTTTTCCGCTATGGCACCAATGTTTCCTGGCTGCTGCCGTCGGATAAATACAACGTCCCCGCCATCCAGAGAGCGGTCCCGTATACCCATGGAGGGCCGTGGGCCGAAGCCGTCCTGTGGGGCGAGTATGTCGCCACCTACTGGCCCTTCACGTCGAAGTGGCACTTCTACTACCAGAATGGAAACGCCAACAAGGTCATCCATGAATTGAACTATCAGTAGCAGGCCATTCCATGCCCCGCTCCACCGACAGCAACACCACCCTCTCCCTCACCGCCACCACGCTGTCAGCGCTGTACCCCGATTCGCTGTCCGGCGAAGAACGCCTCAATACCTTGGGTTCGCACATCCTCAACGGCATCAACGACGGCGCTTCGCTGGACCTCACCACGGCCGTCGCCAGCCATGTGACCACCACGCTGCACAAGGATGCCTTGCTGCGCCCGTTGGATGGGTTAGTGGCCGAGATCCGCCAACTGCCGGCCGATGCTACCGCCGAGCGTTATCAGCTTTTGCTCCGGCCCTGGCTCTGGTGGTTGAGCCTGGCCAGCAACAACCGGGTGTTCCAGAACCTCGCCACGTCGGACATCGTCACCACGATTTTCAAAGCCCACGGCTTCACCGATTTCCAACTCAAGCTCAGCGGCAGCTACACCCCTCGCGAATATTGCGTGCAATACGGTGAAACCGACCTGGCCTTCGTGTCGCGCCTGCTGGAGGAGGACGGGATGTTCTGGTTCTTCAGCCATGAAGACGGCAAGCACACCCTCATATTGGCCGACAGCAACGACGCCTTCGTCCCCATCCCCAATGGGCCGACGGTGAATTATCTCGGGCAGAAACTGGGGGAACGAGAGCTGCACGGCATCCGCTCAGGGCAGGTATGCCTGCAAGCAGTGGCCGGGGTCTACCAGGCCACCGACTATGAATTCACCACACCGACCACATCGCTCTACAGCCAGGCCGAAGCCGTGGCCGGGCCGAGCTCGATGTATGAACATCCAGGCGGCTATACCGCCAAGGCCCAAGGCGATGCACTGACCAAGCAGCGGGTGGATGGCCTGCGCAGCCAGGAAAAACGTTTTGTCGGCGAAAGCGATTGCCGCTGGCTGGTGCCGGGGTATTGGTTCACCCTCGCCGGCCATGAAGATGCGACATTGAACATCGATTGGGTGGTGACCGCGGTAAGCCATGAAGCCAGCCACGACAGCTACCGCAACCGCTTCGAAGCGATCCCCAAGGCCACGGCTTATCGACCGGCCCGCGTCACGGCAAAACCGCGCATGCACACCCAGACGGCAGTGGTGGTGGGCAAGGCCGGTGAAGAAATCTGGACCGATGAATACGGCCGGATCAAGTTACAGTTCCCCTGGGACCGCACCGGCAAGAACGACGAGACCTCCTCCTGCTGGGTGCGCGTGGTCTTGCCCTGGAGCGGCAAGGGCTTCGGCATGCAGTTCGTGCCACGTATCGGCCAGGAAGTCATTGTCACCTTCATCGACGGCGACCCGGATCGGCCCTTGGTCACCGGTTGCGTCTATAACGGCGACAACGCCCTGCCCTATGCACTGCCGGCGAACCAGACCCAGTCTGGGATCAAGACCCAATCGTCCAAGGGCGGCGGCGGTTTCAACGAATTGCGTTTCGAGGACAAGAAGGACGCCGAGGAGGTGTTTCTCCAGGCACAAAAGGACTTCAACATCAACGTGCTCAACGACACCACCGCCACCGTCGGCCACGACGAAACCCTCACGGTTCAAAACGCCCGCACCCGCACGGTGAAGGACGGCGACGAGACCGTCACCCTGGAGAAAGGCAAGCGCAGCGTGGCTATCCAGACCGGCAGCGACAGCCTCGACGTGAAGGACACCCGCACCGTCACCGTGGGCTCGGACCAGACCCACAGCACCGGTGGCAACTACACACACAAGGTCACCGGCAATTACAACCTGACGGTGGACGGCAACCTGACCATCAAGGTCAGCGGCACCCTGACCCTGCAGAGCGGCGGCAGCTTCGCGATCAAGAGCGACGCAGACCTGGCGGCCCAGGCCAGCACGTCCATCAGCCAGAAAGCCGGCACGGCCCTGAGCAACCAGGCCGGGACGTCTCTGGAAAACAAGGCCGGCACCACCCTGACCAACGACGCCGGCATCAGCCTGGTGAACAAGGCGGCCGCCGAACAGACCGTGGACGGCGGCGGCATGCTGACGATCAAGGGTGGCTTGGTGAAGGTCAACTGACGGGAGCGCGACGATGACCACGAAAAGACTGGACGTGGAACGCGACGACAGCCGGCTGGACGGGCAACTGGTCGATGGCCGGCTCGATGGCCCGCTGCACATCGAAGAAGCCCAACGCCCGCAAGCAAAACTCAACTACAGCCAGGGTGAACTGCAAGGCACCAGCACCCTGTACCACCCCAATGGCAAGGTCTCGGCGGTCTTGCCGTTCGTGAAGGGAAAGTTGCAGGGCGTGGCGAGTTTCTACGCAGCCGAAGGCGGCTTGCAACGCCAGGCCACGTACCGCCGCGGGTTGTTGCACGGTGAGGCGAGCAACTACTTCCCCGATGGGCAACTGGCCGAAGCCGAGGTCTATCGCGACGGCGTGCGCGACGGCCGCTACCGCCGCCTGCACCCCAACGGCAACCCGGCGGTCGAAGCCCGCTACCTCAACGGCCAACTGCTGGAACCGGCCCAGGCCTACGCCCAAGACGGTCGCCCGCTGGACGCCGAGGGCAAACCGATCTCCCGACTGCGCTGGTGGTTCAAGCGCTGGGATGACCCCGCTTAAGCATGCTCCCGGAATGCCTGTCGGAGCTTGCTCGCGAAGCGGTGGTCAGCTTGAATCGATGCTGGCTGTGCCGCCGCCATCGCGAGCAGGCTCGCTCCCACAATGGCCCTGACCCAGCCGCCCGCGTGGCGCTAACCCGATGATCAGCGTGCGGGACGCTCGTTGATCGTGCTCGCAGCCTGGAACAGGATTTTCGCGACGAAATCGATTTCCTGCTCGGTGATGATCAACGGCGGCAGGAAGCGTACGGTCGCGCCGTGGCGGCCGCCCAGTTCAACGATCAATCCGTGTCTCAGGCACGCCTGTTGGAAAGCCTTGGCCCGGGTCGTGTCCACCGGAGGATGGCCCTGTACATCGGGGGCGCCCTGCGGGTCGACGATTTCCATGCCAAGCATCAGGCCGCGCCCACGCACATCGCCGATCCAGGCGAACTCGTTCTGCAGTGCCTGCAAATGTTTTTGCAGGTGAGCGCCCACCGTTTCGGCATGTTGGACCAATCCCTCGTCGCGGATGAAACGCAAGGTCGCCGTACCCGCCGCCATCGCCAACTGATTGCCGCGGAACGTGCCCGCGTGGGCACCCGGCTGCCAGACGTCCAGCGACTCGTGGTAAACCATGACCGACAGCGGCAACCCGCCGCCGATGGCCTTGGACAGCGTGATGACATCCGGGGTGATACCCGATTGCTCGAAGCCGAACATCCGGCCGCTGCGGGCAATGCCGCACTGGATCTCGTCGACGATCAATGGGATGCCATGGGCCTGGGTCAAGCGGCGCAACTCCTGCAGCCAGCGGTCCGGCGCGGCAATCACCCCGCCCTCGCCCTGGATCGGCTCCAGGATCATCGCCGCTGGAGCGGTCACCCCGCTTTCCGGATCGTTGAGCAGGTGTTCGAGGTAGCGCACGTTCAACGTGACCGCTTGATCGCCGGCCACTCCGAACGGGCAACGATAATCGTGGGGGAACGGCAGCCGCTGGACCCCTGGCATCAAGGCACCGAGGGCATTCTTGGGCGACAGGTTGCCACTGATGGCCAGCGTGCCCAGGGTCATCCCGTGGTAGGCCCCTTCGAACGCCAGGACCGAGTGTCGCCCGGTGGCGGTACGGGTCAGCTTGAGCGCGGCCTCGACCGCATCGGCCCCGCTTGGGCCGCAGAACTGGATGCGTGCATTGCGAGCGAACTTGGCGGGCAGGCAACCGAAAATCTCTTGGACGAATGCGTCCTTCACAGGGGTCATGAGGTCCAGGGTATGCATCGGCACACCGGCCGCCATGACCTGGGTGATGGCTTCGACGATCACCGGATGGTTATGCCCCAGCGCCAGGGTCCCGGCACCGGCCAGGCAATCGACGAACACTTGCCCCCGGCTGTCCTGCACATAAATGCCATGGGCCCTTTCAAGCACCAGGGGAATGCGTCGCGGGTAACTGCGGGCGTTGGACTCCTGCTGTTGCTGACGCTCCAGCAGCGGCGTCGAATCGAGGCAGTAAGGGCTCGACAGACCGGTGTGCAACAGGCGTAGCTGTTGCGCGCCACCTGCTGTGACATTCGAAAAAGCACTCATGATTTCCTCCATGGAGGCTGGGTTTGGAAGGGAACGAACAGCCTGGAAACAAACATCCGGAACTTGCAGGAAAGGTGCGGGGAGATTGCCTCCCCGCACCCGTGGTTTTGCATGTCGTAACTTACATGTCGTAGCGCAGGATCATCCCCACCGTGCGCGGTGCGCCGACGTCGATGATGTCGTCGTTGCGGTTGTTGGTGACGTATTCCTTGTCGAACGCGTTCTTCACGTAAGCGGAAACCGCGACGTTCTTGGTGACTTTGTACTCGGTGTTGAAGTTCACCAGCACGTAGTTGTCGCTGCGACGCTCACCGGTGACCTTGCCGTTGGCATCGAACTCATATTCCGAAGGCGCGGTGCTCTGGTAGGTAACGTCCGTGCCGAATATCAGACGGTCATCGAAGCGATAGACACCGCCCACGGACACCTTGTACTTGGGCGAGTAAAGGAACGACTCACCGCTCATGTCCTGGCCGCTGCCCGTGACGAAGTCCTTGTACTTGCTATCGGTAACGGCGCCACCGACATTCAGGGTCAACTGTTCAGTGATGTCCTTTTCTACGAAGACTTCCAAGCCCTTGATGTCACTGCGACCGGCGTTGAAGACATCAATGACTGAGCTACCGTTCTGCCGCACGCTGACCTGCTGGTCTTTCCAGTCCGTGTAGTACAGGTTGGCGCGGGTACGCAGAGTCTTGTCGAAGAACGAACCGCGATAGGACAACTCGTAGTTGGTGGTGTATTCCGGATCATAGGATTGGTGACCACTGCCGGAGCGCAAGTTGACGCCACCACCGCGGTAACCTTTCTGCACCATGAAACCGAGGTATTGGTCGGTGGCCAGTTCATAGTCGATGCCGAGCTTCGGCAGCACCGCATCAAACGACTTGCTGACTTTGGCCGACTCGGAGAAGTCGTCCTGCTTGACGTCGGTGTCGTTCGTTTCGTGGTCGTAACGCAGGCCAGTGATCAACGTCCAGCGCGGTGCGAAGGTCCAGTTGACTTCACCGAACACGGCCTTGTTCTCGATGGTGGTATCGCCCTTGACGGTACCGAACAGCGCGTCGTCGAACAACAACCGGTCGTGGAAGTCGTTGGAGTTGTGGCCATAGTACGCACCCACGAAACTCTTCACCGTATCCGAGGTGTAGTTCAGACGCAGCTCCTGACTGAACAGGTTACCGTCCTGCTTACGCAGAACCACCTGGTTGTCCACGGCAGTCTGGTCGAAGTCCAGACGGTTACTGTAGTCCGTGCTGGTGTTGGCGGTCATGCTTGTCAGCGACCAGGCATCGTTCAGGCGATAGTCCACCTTGGCGCTGAGGGTGTCCTGCTTGAGGTTGTCGAAGGCCTTGGTGTTGGACGCGATGTCATAATAGCTCGGCTTGCCGTTGACGCGCATGGTCGAACGGTCGCCCTGGCGGTGTTCGCTGTGGGCGTAGGTCAAGAGGACATCGGTGTCGTCGTTAGGCAGGATCAGCAATTTGCCGCGGACGTTGCTGGTACGACGCGGGTTGGCGTCGTCATTGAGCGTGGTGTTGCGGATGTAGCCGTCACCTTCGCCGTAATCCACGGCGATACGCCCGGCGATCTTGTCATCGACGATCGCCCCGCCACCCGCCACGGCCGCGCCATGCTCACCGTAGTTGCCCACGTTGGTCTGCGCCGAGAAGCTCGGTTCGAAGGTTGGGTTCTTGGTCTGGATAACCACCGCGCCGGCCAGGGAGTTGCGGCCCTGGGTGGTGGATTGCGGGCCGAGGAATACTTCGACCTGCTCGGCATCCCACAGCGGAACCGGGCTGAGGGTCAGCGCGCGGTTGGGCTGCACGGCACCGTCGACATACACCGACACCGCACCGTTGAGAGCCGCCGGGCCCTGGTCGTCGAAACCGGACACCGGCACGCCACGGATACCCCAGTTCTCATTGCCAGCCTGGCTATAGACGCCGGGCGTGCGGGCAAACACATCCACCAGGTCCTTGTCGCCGTGCTCACGCAGATTCTTGTCGGTGACGACCACGACGCTGGACTGGGTCTTTTCGAGGGTACGATCGATCTTTTCACCGGTCACGGTGATTGGAGCGATCTCCATCTTGCCGGCTTCTTCGGCCGCCCAAGCGCCGTTGCTCAAGCCTATGGCCGACCCTACAGCCAACGCAATTGTGTTCTTTTTGAAATTCACGCCCCGCTCCCCTGCGACAGATATTTTTAGGTTTTTTTGAGCTGGCCGAAGGCTGTTTGGCGCCAGCGGAGCGGAGTCTAATCCAAAAAAAAAATTAAATAAATAGTATTGATAATCCATCTCATTTGTACCTAGTATGTCGTCTTGTATCGCCTTACATACATTACAGACGAGTCCTACATCACTGACCGCTGCCCTGCTTTCAAGGTCTTGTGACTGGTCGAAGACGCTATAAGAGGATGCACAAGGATGACCTCAATCGAACACCTGAACGGGCGTTCCGAGCTTTTTTCAATGGCGCCCACGGATGCAAGCGCCCAATCGCTGCCCATGCTGGTGCAGGGGACATCGGGGCAGTCGATCCACGACCTGGACGCCTCGATTCGCGAAGGCCTGGCCCAAGTCCTGGCTACGGTCGGCGGCGTATTGTTCCGCGGCTTCACCGTCGCCACGCCCATTGACTTCAAACGCTTCGCCGCCAGTTTCGGCGCGCCGCTGGCCAGTTACGAATTCGGTTCCACGCCGCGCAGCAAAGTCTTCGCCGGGGTCTATAGCTCCACCGAATATCCGGCCCATCAATTCATTCCCTTGCACAACGAGCAGGCCTACACCCGCCCCTGGCCTTCGCGCATCTGGTTCCACTGCATCAAGGCCAGTGAAACCGGTGGCGAGACCCCGATTGCCGACAGCCGCCTGATCTACCAGCGCATGCCTGCCGAGATTCGCGAGCTGTTCGCCAGCCGTGAGTTGCTCTACGTGCGCAACTACAGTGGCGCCCTGGACCTGCCCTGGGAAAAAGTCTTCAACACCCAGGACCGTGCCCAGGTCGAGCGCTACTGCCAGGACAACGACATCGAGTGGGAATGGAAAGCCGATGGCGACCTGCGCACCCGCCAACGTTGCGCCGCCGTGCAGCAGCATCCCGAGACCGGTGAGTGGGTCTGGTTCAACCAGGCGCACCTGTTCCATGTCTCGGCCATCGAACCGAGCGTACGCGCCAGCCTGCTGGCGGCGGTGGGTGAAGAGAACCTGCCGCGCCATGTCTATTTCGGCGACGGCTCGCCGATTGCCGACGACATGCTCGACAGCGTGCGCGAGGTCTACCGCGAGACTGCCATCAGTTTCCCCTGGCAGCCCGGCGACATCCTGATGCTCGACAACCGACTGGTGGCACACGGTCGCAATCCTTTCACCGGTGACCGCAAAGTCATCGTGGCCATGGCGTGAATTGCACATGTATTCATTCGAACACTGGATCGACGTGCTGGAAGCCAACGCCCAGCACTTCCCTCAGCGCGCCGCCCTGCACTTTTTGCCGGACGGCGTAGAGATCGGCGAAACCCTGACCTTTGCCCAACTGCACGAACAATCCCAATCCCTGGCGGCCGCGTTGCAAGCGCGTTATGCGCCGGGTGATCGGGTGCTGTTGATGCTGCCCAGCAGCCTCGACTACGCCCGCGCTTTCTGTGCCTGCCTGTATGCGGGGCTGATTGCCGTGCCGTTGTTCCCACCGCCGTCGCGCAAGCCGCGCCACCTGGACCGCGTCCGCAACGTGGTGGTGGATGCCGAACCGGCGCTGATTCTTGCACCGGCAGATTATTGCGAAGGCTTGCTGGAACTGGTGGAGGGCCGTGTCGATGTGCTGACCGTCCAGCACCTGGGCATGCCACCGGCCAGCCAGTGGCAACGCCCGGTCATCGACGGTTCGACCGTGGCCTTCCTGCAATACACCTCGGGCTCTACCGGCTCGCCAAAAGGCGTCGAAGTGCGCCAGCGCAACCTCATCGCCAACGTTGAACTGATGCGCCAGGCCTATGCGTTCGACGAACACGGCGCCATGGTCAACTGGTTGCCGCTGTACCACGACATGGGCCTGATCGGTGGCATGCTGGCCCCGCTCTATAGCGGCATGCCGTGCTACCTGATGGCTTCCCAGACTTTCGTCAATGCACCGTCGACTTGGCTGCAGGCGCTGAGTCGCTACCGCGCCACCGCCAGTTTCGCCCCCAACTTCGCCTATGCCCTGTGCAACCGCGTGGTCAGCGACAACCTGATCGCACAGCTCGACCTGAGCGCCTGGAAACACGCGATCAACGGCGCCGAACCGATCCACCCCGGGACCCTGGAGGCGTTCGCCCAGCGCTTTGCCGCCTGCGGCCTCAACCCGCTGGCCATCAGCCCCGGTTATGGCCAGGCCGAAGCGACCCTGTGTGTCAGCGCCACGCCACCCGACGCGCTGCCAGTGGTGCTGCGCCTGGACAAGACCGTGCTGGAGACAGGTCGCGTAGCCCTGGCGACGGCCGATGCCGCTGCCGTGGAGTTCGTCGCCTGCGGTTACCCGCAAGCCTTGCACAGCATCGCCATCGTCGACCCGCACACCTTCGAACGTTGCCCCGCCGACCGCATCGGCGAGGTCTGGCTCAAGGGCCCGAGCAACGCCGAATCCTATTGGAAGAATCCCGAGGCCACTCGCGAAGCCTTTGAAGCCCGGATCGCCGGTTCCTCGGAGCATTACCTGCGCTCCGGCGACCTGGGCTTCATGCATGAAGGCCAAGTGGTGATCTGCGGACGACTCAAGGACCTGTTGATTCTCAATGGGCGCAACCTCTACCCCCACGACATCGAATTCGCCATTACCGACGCCGAGCCAGGTATTCGCACCGGACGCATCGCCGCCTTCTCGGAAATGGACCCGGCCCTGGGCCGCGAGAGACTGGTGATCGTCGCAGAGCCGCAGCGCAAATTCGTCGACCCGGCGCATCATCCGGCGCTGTTCGCGTCGATGCAAAACGCCGTGCGCGAAGCCGCCGATTGTGGCATCGACCAGATCGTGCTGGTGCAAGCCGGCACCATCCCGATGACCACCAGCGGCAAGATCGCCCGTCAAGGCGCGCGCAAACAACTGGCCGCGGGCACGTTGAGCATCATCGCCCAGAGCGGTGGAACGCAGGTCTCGAACGACGACGCCCTTGACCTTGCCCAGCTCAAGCGCCTGGTGACCGAAACACCGCAACAGGCCCAAGCCGCCTGCCGCCAATGGTTGAAACAGACACTGCACGCGATCAACCCGTACTTTTGCGCCGACGTCGATCTCAGCCTGATCGGCCAGGGCCTGGATTCCATTGGCGTGGCCGACTTCGCCGCGCGTCTGCATCGGGACCTGGGCTGGAACCTCGATACCCAGGACCTGTTCGGGGAAACCACCCTCGGGCAATGGGCGCAGGCCCTGCAAGCCTTTCTGAATGAGGCGGTGCCGACGGTCGAGGCATCGACCGAGCAGGCCAACCTCGGCCAGGGGCATCAATCGTTCGCCCAGCGCCGCCTGTGGTTCCTGCGCCAACTGAACCCGGACGACACCCGCCACAACCTGGTGCTGCACCTGCGCCTGCAAGGTCCGCTGGACATCGAGACGCTGGCAGTGCGACTGAACACCCTGGTCGAACGGCATGGCGTGTTGCGTACGGTATACCGCGACGGTGTCGAGGGCCCGCAACAACAGGTGTTGCCGGCCACGGCGGTCGCGCTGATCCATCATGATGTGCGTGAACAGAATGAAGCGCAGCAACAACAGGCGCTGAGCCAGCGCCTGGCCTACGAACACGCCACACCTATCGATTTGCAAGCCGGTCCGCTGCTGCGGGCGCAGTTGCTCAGTCGACATGACCAGCAGCACGACCTGCTGCTGACGCTGCACCACATCGCCTTCGACGGGCGCTCGGCGCAAATATTGTTGGCGGAACTGGCAGGTTCGGCGGACGCCATGCTTCCTGGGCAGTACCTCGATTTCGCCCAATGGGAAACACGGCACTGGAGCGAACAGCGGATCGTCACCGAGCAGGACTTCTGGCGCGAACACCTGGCCGGCATGCCGCAAACCTTGGAACTGGGCGGCAGCGGCCAGGTCCCGGGCGAACACAGCCTGGTCTTCAACGTGCCCCAGGCGCGCTGCGAGCAGTTGACGGCGCTGGCGCGCGAACAAGGCATGACTTTGTTCATGCTATTGCTGGCCAGCTACCAACTGGTGCTCAAGCAACTGGGCGGCCAACAGCAGTTTTTGCTGGGCACCGACGTCAGCGGCCGGCCACTGGCCGAGCACAACGACGTCATCGGTTTCTTCGTCAACCAGTTGACCCTGCGTTGCGACTTGCGTGGCGAACCGACCTTGGCCGGGTTCCTCGGGCGGGTTCGCGATGAGGCGCGCCTGGCTTATGCCCATCAAGGCCTGCCGTTCGACCTGGTGGTCTCGGCCCTCGCGCCGCAACGCCGTCCCGGTCACTCGCCGCTGTTCCAGGTCAAGCTCAACTATCAACCGTCACGGGTGACCCCGACCGACATCGCCGGCGCGCAACTGTCCGCGCTGGACGTGGCCCAGGCACCGGGAGATTTCCACCTGGTACTTGACCTCGTGCACGGCAGCGAAGGCCTCGCCGCGACACTCAAGTATCGCGGCGAACACTTCGACCAAGACCGTGCCTTGCGCCTGCAACACCTGTGGACACGCCTGCTGGAGCAAATACCCACCCTGCTGGATGAACCGCTGCCGGCGCTGGCCGAGCGCATCGACAGCTGGGACCAGGCTTTTGCCCGCGAGCGACAACAGTCCCAGGCACTGGCCGGTCGCAGCCAGATGATGCAAGCCAAACGTCGCTCCTTGTCCCTTTAACCGAGTCGGATGCTGTTATGTCTATCGTGCCCCCATCGCCCCGCGCCCTTGGCGCCGTGCGCCGCAAAGCCATGAACGTCTCGGAACAACAGTTGGTCAGCGAGCGCATGCTCAGCCCGGACCACGCCCTGCCCCTGGTGATTGAGCCTGCGGTCAGCGGTGTCGATCTGGTCGCCTGGGCCGCCCGGGAACGCGAGTCGCTGGAAAAGAAGCTGCTGCAGTACGGCGCCTTGCTGTTTCGCGGTTTCAACGTCGCGTCCGTCGAGCAGTTCGACCAGGTGATCGCCGCCCTCTCCCCCGGCGCTCTGGAATATATGTTCCGCGCCTCGCCCCGGACACGGGTCGGCGGCAACATCTACACCTCGACCGACTACCCGGCCGACCAGATGATTTTCCCCCATAACGAGCACTCCTATTCGCCGCGTTTTCCATTGCGACTGTTCTTCTATTGCCAATTGCCGTCCGAAACCGGTGGTGAAACACCGATTGGCTCGACCCGCGCCGTGAAGGCCAGGATCAGCCCGCAGATCGAAGCACGATTCCGGGAAAAAGGCGTGCTGTACGTTCGCAACTACGGCGACGGTTTCGGCCTGCCATGGCAGACCGTATTCCAATCCGAAGACCGCGACGAAGTGCAAGCCTACTGCGCCAGCGTCGGCATCGAAGTGGAATGGAAAGACAACAATCGCCTGCGCACCCGCCAACGCGGGCCGGCCGTGGTGCGCCACCCGCGCACCGGCGAAGAGGTCTGGTTCAACCACGCCACGTTCTTCCACATCAGCACCCTGCCTGGGCGAATCCGCGATTCGCTGCAAAGCAACTTCAACGACCTCGACCTGCCCACCAACACCTTTTATGGCGATGGCGAACCGATCGAGCCGCAAGTCCTGGAGTCGCTACGCGCGGCCTACCTCGACTCGCTGGTGAGGTTCAGTTGGCAACAGGGGGACGTGTTGTTCATCGACAACATGCTCGCCGTGCACGGTCGCGAACCCTTTACCGGCAAGCGCGCCATCATGACCGGCATGGCTGAAGCCCTGCTGTCGAGTGACGTTGCCGTCTGACATTCAACGGGTCTACCCACCGTTCGCAGGAGGCTTGCCCGACACGTGTCCAGCAAGCCCCGACGTCTGTGCGGTGATCCAGGCTCAAGCCCTTTTCCAGTCGAGATGAACATGAGCGGACTTCAAGGTTTTCGTATTTCGCCGCAACAGGCATCGGTTTACCCCCACATCAACGGCGCGGCGGAGCACCCGTTCAGCTGCCATTTGCAATGGTCGCTGTCACAGCCACTGGACGTCGAGGCACTGAACAACCGCTTGCAAGCCTTGGTGGCCGGCAGTGAAATCCTGCGCACGCGCCTGATGCCCGTGCCCGGCCTGCGCCACCCGGTGCAGGTGATCGCCGAAACCGCTCCGCTGGCGGTGAATCTCCAGGACCTGCGCCAGCACAGCCGTGCCGACCAGGACGCCGCGCTGGACCGGCTCGCCGCCCAGCCCCGTGACTGGACAACCCCACTGTGTGTGACCCTGGTGCGGCTGTCCGATGAACAAGCGGTCCTGGACCTGGCGACGGCCAGCAGCCACTTCGACCTCGCCAGCCTGAGATGGCTGGCCGGCGCACTGCTGCAAGACACCGCAACGGACCTGTCCGACACCTTGCAGTACGCCGATTACGCCGAATGGCGCTGGAGCCTGGTTGAAGACGCGCCGGACCATCCGGGCGTGAGCTTCTGGAAACCCTCGGGTGAAACCGAGCAGGCCACCTTGCAGTTGCCGCTCGAAGTGGCCCTCGATGGCGGGTTCGCGCCGACCCGACTGGACCTGACCCTGCCAAGCGACCTCGCCCGACACTCGGCCCTGACCCCGGACCTGCTGCTGGCGGCATGGGCAGCGGTGCTGGGACGATTGGCCGGCCAGCAACAGGTGCCGCTCACCCTGATCCATGAAAGTCGTGGCGCGGAGCTGGAAAGCACCCTGGGCCTGTTCGAGCAGTGCCTGCCCGTGAGCATCGAACTGGATGCCCAGGCGACCCTGCTGGAACAAAGCACGCAAGTGGCCGCCACCCTGGAACGTGCAATCGGCTGGCAAGACTATTACACCGGCCACCTTAACGCCGGCTATGCCTTTGCCTGGCGCTCGGGCGATGCCCGGGAGCGCCATGCCAGCGCGGTGATGAACCCGCTGAAGGCGTGCCTGAACGTACGCCAGTTGCCCGACAGCCTGCACGCGCAACTGGTCTACGACCGCCATGCCCTCAGCGCCGAAGCCGCAGGCTGCCTCGCCGAGCATTGGCTGCAACTGCTGCAAGGCGCCCTGGCTGAACCGCAACGGGCCTGGGCCCAACTGCCCCTGGGCGGAACGCTGCAATCGCAGTTGATCGGCACCGGCACAAGCGTGCCGTCCATCGAACCGGTGACGCTGGTGGAACTGATTGCCCGTCAGGTTCGCCAACAGCCAGACGCCATTGCCCTCAGCGACCAGGACGGTGACCTGAGCTACCGCCACCTCGACGCCTGTGCCACACAGCTGGCCCATCGACTGGTCGCCGCCGGCATCGGTCCCGACGTGCCCGTCGGCATCCTGTTCCCCCGCAGCAACGCGGCCATTGTCGCCATGCTCGCCGTCTTGAAAGCCGGTGGCGCCTACGTGCCAGTCGACCCGACCTACCCGGCCGACCGCCGCGCCTACATGCTCGCCGACAGTGCCATTGCCCACATCGTGGTCAGCGCCGAGCTGGCCGACAGCGTGCCGGCCAACCTGCAACGTTTCGTGCTGGATGACCTGGCAGCGCCGGACCTTGGCGATTGGCCGGCGTTGCCGTTGCCGGACGCGAACGACCTCGCCTACTTGATCTACACCTCGGGCTCTACCGGTGCGCCGAAAGCCGTGGAAATCAGCCATGGAGCACTGAGCTTCTCGACCCAGGTGCGCATGACCGCCTATGAGACGCCCGTGCGCGCCTACCTGCTGCTGTCGTCGTTCGCCTTCGACAGCTCGGTCGCCGGGATTTTCTGGACCCTGGCCCAGGGCGGACGCCTGGTGTTGCCCGCCCCGGGTGAGGAGCTGGAGATGTCCCGCCTGGCGCAACTGATAGCCCAACATCAGGTCAGCCACGGCCTGTCATTGCCGTCGCTGTACCAGGCCCTGCTCGATCAATTGCAGCGCAGCGCAAGCACCGACAGCCTCGCCTGCTGGATCGTCGCGGGCGAGGCTTGCCCGCCATCGCTGATCGCGCAACACAGCAAGACCTTGCCCTACGCCCGGTTGGTGAACGAATACGGTCCCACCGAAGCCACCGTCTGGGCCACCTATGAGGTGCTGGAGCCCAACCGCAACGTCAGCATTGGCCGCCCCATTGCCGGCATGGACCTGCGCCTGCTGAATGAGTTCGACACCGCCTGCGGCATCGGCGAGCCAGGGGAAATCGTCCTTGCCGGCCCGACCCTGGCCCGCGGCTATCGCCACAAGCCCGAAGAAACCGCCAAGGCCTTCGTCTCCCTGGCCGACGGCACCCGCGCCTACCGCACGGGCGACCTGGCGTGCTGGCTGGCCGACGGGCGCCTGGCGTTCCTGGGGCGCAAGGACCATCAGGTCAAGGTGCGCGGCTACCGCATCGAGCTGGGTGAAATCGAACGCCAGTTGTGCAGCCACAGCGACGTGCGCGAAGCCGCGGTGATCGTCCAGGAACACGCCGCCGGCAAGCGCCTGCTCGCCTACATCCTGGCCGCCCACGGCTACGCACCGGATTCCGAGGCGATCAAGCGTTTCCTCGGCGAGCGCCTGCCGTCATACATGGTGCCGGCCCTGGTGCTGACCCTGGCGAGCTTTCCGCGCACGCCCAACGGCAAGCTCGACACTCGGCAGTTGCCCGACCCTGATTCGTTCGATGAAAGCGCCCATGTGGCGCCGCGCAACGCCATGGAAACCGCCCTGCAAACCATCGTCGCCAAGGTCTTGAAGCTCTCGACGGTGAGCGTCGCCGACAACTTTTTCGCCATCGGCGGCGACTCGATCCTGAGCCTGCAAGTGGTGGCCCAGGCCCACGAACAAGGCATCGCGCTGTCGGCCAAGCAAGTCTTCGAACGCCAGACCATCGCCGCCATGGCCGAGGTCGCGCAACCGCTGGACCCGAGCGCCGCCGAGCCGCAAGCCGACAGCACCGAGTTCAGCGCCTCGGGCCTGTCCGATGACGAAATGCAAGCGCTGATGGCCGAACTGGACGAGGCCGACCTGTGAACGGTTCCTCCACTCGCCCCGCCATCACCGTTGCCCCTTTTTACGCAGGACGCTTTCAATGACCACCGAAAAAACCACCGGCAACCCGATCGAAGACATTTACCCGCTGTCGCCACTGCAACAAGGGATGCTGTTCCACTCCCTGCTGCACGAAGACTCCGGCGTGTACCTGATGCAGGATCGCTACCGCATCGGCGGGGCCATAGATGAAGGGGCATTCCTCGAATCGTGGCGCCAGGTGGTGGCGCTACACCCTTCCCTGCGCGCCAGTTTCCAGTGGAAAAGCCAGAAGCAACCGGTGCAGGTGATCCATCGCCAGGTCAAGGTGCCGCTGGACACCCTCGACCTGCGCGGGCTCGCCCCCCATGAGCAGGAAGCGAGAATCCGCACACTGCTGGAGGACGAGCAGAAAGTCGGCTTCAACCTGTCCAAGCCACCGTTGATTCGCTTCCGGCTGGTGCGCCTGGGCGATGAGTCCTACGAGTTCATTCGCAGCTTCCACCACATCCTGATGGACGCCTGGTGCATTTCCCTGGTGACCGTAGACTTCCTCAAAGTCTACGAAGCCCTGTGCAACGACCGCACGCCAGAGCTGAAAAGTCCGCGGCCGTTTCGCGATTACATCCAGTGGCTGCAACGCCAGGACGCGGGCAAGGCCGAGCAGTTCTGGCGCGGCCAGCTGCAAGGTCTCAACGCGCCCACGCCACTGACCGTGGACAATGGCGTGACCCGCGACCGCTACACCGATGCGGTGCTGGTGGACGACCAACTGATTCACCTCGACGAACAGGAAACCCAGGCACTGGCGGCGTTCTGCCGCAGTCGCAGGATCACCCCGAACACGTTCTTCCAGGGTGTCTGGTCGCTGCTGCTGTCACGCTACAGCGGGCAACAGGACGTGGTCTTCGGCGTCACCGTGGCCGGGCGCCCGGCCGACCTGACCGGCGTCGCTGAAATGATCGGCCTGTTCATCAACACCTTGCCACTGCGGGTTTGCGTGGACCCGAACGCCTCGCTCGGCAGTTGGCTGGGCGACCTGCAAAAGCTCAACGTCGACATGCGCGACTTCGAACACACGCCCTTGACCGACATCCAGGGCTGGAGCGATTTCCCCCGGGGCGAAACCCTGTTCGACAGCATCCTGGTGTTCGAAAACGCACCCATCGACGAACAGATCCTCGAAGGCGGTTTCCAGTTCAGCCTCGAAGGCATGGACCACAGCGTGCACACCCACTACGGCTTGACCGTGGTGATCCTGCCGGGCGAACAACTGGGCATCCGTGTGTCCTATGACCGCGAACGTTTCGAAGCCGCCACCGTGCAGCGCCTGCTGGGCCACATCGCCAGCCTGGTGCGCAGCATGCTCGCCGCCCCCGAGGCGCCGTTGGCCAGTTTCGAACTGCTGGCCGCCGAGGAACGCCAGCAGTTGCTGGGCGAGTGGGCACTCAACCCGCATGATTTTCCGCTGGATCAAAGCTACGCCGAGCTGTTTGCCGCCCAGGTCGCCCAGCGCGGTGATCAGGTCGCCGCGGTCTGCGCCGGTGATTCGCTGACCTATGCCGAGCTGGACCTGCGCTCCACCCGCCTGGCCCACGCCCTGCGCGAGGCTGGTGCCGCTGAAGACCAACTGGTCGCGCTGGTGGCCCCCCGTGGCCTGGCGCTGTTGACCATGATGCTGGCGGTGTTCAAGGCCGGCGCAGCGATGCTGCCCCTTGAGGTCAATCACCCGCCCGAGCGCCTGCGGGAAATCCTCGGGCTGTCCCGCGCCCCGCTCCTCGTCGCCAGTGAAGCCTGCAGCGGCCTGCTCGATCAACTGCTCAGCGGCCTTGACCAGGCACCCGAGGCGCTGTTCGCCGAAGCCTGCTGGACGTCCGGCAACGACACGCCACTGCCGGTGCTCGCAACCCCCGACAGCCTGGCCTACGTGCTGTTCACCTCCGGTTCGACCGGCACGCCCAAGGGCGTGATGATCGAACAGCGCGGCATGCTCAACAACATCTTCGGCAAGGTGCCGGCCCTGGGGCTCGGCGCCGCCGACCGGATTCCCCAGACCGCCTCGGTGGCGTTCGACATTTCGGTGTGGCAGTTCCTCGCCGCGCCGGTGCTCGGCGCCACCGTGCACATTCTTCCGGATGACGTCGCCCACGACCCGCAACGCCTGTTGCAAGTGCTCGCCAGCGAGCGCCTGAACGTGCTGGAAATCGTCCCGAGCCTGATGCGCACCTTGCTCGCCCTGTGCCCGTGCGACCTGCACCTGCCGGACCTGCGCTGGGTCCTGCCCACCGGTGAAGCCCTGCCGCCGACCGTGGCCCGCGACTGGTTCGCGCGCTTCCCCGACATCGCTTTGATGAACGCCTACGGGCCGGCCGAATGCGCCGACGACGTGGCCTTCCAGCCGATCTTCGCCGCACCGGGGGCCGAGGTCAGCCACATGCCCATCGGCCAACCGACCGCCAACAACCGCCTGTATGTGCTGGACGAATCCTTGCGCCCGGTGCCGGTGGGCGTGGCCGGGGAAATCTGTGTCGGCGGCGTCGGCGTTGGCCGCGGTTACCTGCACGACCCGCAGCGCACCGCAGACGCGTTTATCGACCACCCGCAATTTGAAGGTCGCCTGTACCGCACCGGCGACCTGGGACGCTGGCGTGCAGACGGGGTGATCGAATACCTGGGCCGCCGCGACCAGCAGGTGAAACTGCGCGGGCACCGGATCGAACTGACGGAAATCGAACACCGTCTCGCCCAGCACCCGAACGTACGCGAAGCCGCCGTCCTGCTGCGGGAAAACACCGTCGGCGAAGCCTGGCTGGTGGCGTACTGGTCGGCCCATGACGAAACCCTGGGCAGCGACGGCCTGAGCGAACACCTGCGCACGCAACTGCCGCCATACATGGTGCCGGCAGCCTTCGTCTGCCTGGACAAACTGCCCCTGAACAATAACGGCAAGGTCGATCGCAAGGCCCTCGCCGCCCGCGAGCTGGACTGGCAGGCCGACACCCAGCAAAGCATCGCCCCGCGCAACGCGCTGGAAACCACCGTGGCATCCATCTGGGCCGAGGTCCTGGGACGCGATACGGTGGGTGTGGAAGACAACTTTTTCACCCTCGGCGGACACTCGCTGCTGGCGACCCAGATCGTGGCCCGCCTGCGCACCGGGTTCAAGCTCGACCTGCCGCTGCGGGTGCTGTTCGAACACCCGACCGTGGCCTTGCTGGCCGTGGCCATCGCCGCACGCCAGGCCGAGGCCGCCGCACCGCAGGCCAGCGCGATCAGCGTGCCCAAGGCCCAGCCACGCCCGACGCTGCTGCCGCTGTCGTTCTCGCAACAGCGCCTGTGGTTCATCGAGCAACTGACGCCGGGCACCACCCTGTTCAACATCCCGTTCGCCCTGCACCTCAAGGGTGAACTCAATGTCGAGGCGCTGCACGCCAGCCTGAACGACCTGCTGGTGCGCCACGAAATCCTGCGCACCGGCATCCACAGCGTCGACGGCGTACCGTGCCAGCGCATCAGCCCAGCGCTGGACATCGCGCTGCCCTTCGAAGACTTGTCGGGCCTGACCGCCACCGCGCGTGCCGGCGCGCAGTTCAATGCCCTGCAGGACACCTTCGAGCAACCGTTCGACCTGGCCTGCCCACCGCTGCTGCGGGCGTGTTTGCTGCGCCTGGCGCCGGACGAGCATGTGCTTGGCATCGCCCTGCATCACATGGTCTCGGACGCCTGGTCGGCCACCATCGCCCTGCGCGAACTGGCCCTGGGTTACGAAGCCCGCTGCAACGGCACCCCCGCCGACCTGTCGGCCCTGCCGCTGCAATACGCCGACTTCGCCCTCTGGCAGCGCGAACACCTGCAAGGCCCCGAACTCAAGCGCCAGCTCGATTACTGGACCACCACCCTGGACCGCCGCGACAGCGACGCCAGCCCGCTACTGGCCTTGCCCACCGACCATCCTCGCCCCTCGGTGCAAAGCTACCGCGCCGGGATCGTACAGCGTGAACTCAGCGTCGACCTCAGCGCCCGGGTACAGGCCTTTGCCAGTCGCCTCGGCACCACGCCGTTCACCGTCCTGTTCGCCGGCTTCGCCGTGCTGATGCACCGTTTGAGCGGCGATGCCACGGTGCTGGTCGGCACCCCAGTCACCCATCGGGAACAGCCTGGCACCGAAGGCCTGCTGGGCATTCTGTTGAACAACCTGGCGATCCGCGCGGACTTCGAGCCACAAGCTGGCTTCACCGCCCTGGTCAAACAAGTGGCCGAACGTCTGCGCACTGGCCTGCAGCATCAGGACTTGCCGTTCGAGCAACTGGTGGACAGCCTGCAACTGCCACGCAGCCTCAGCCATGCGCCGCTGTACCAGGTGATGGTCGCCCAGCAACTGGCGATGGAGTCGCGGTTGCGCTTCCCCGGATTGGAATTCGAAGCGTTGGACACGCCGCTGCGGCATTCCGAATGCGACCTGGACCTGCACGTGCTGTGCCCGGCCAATGCGCCGATCCAGCTGGAGCTGATGTTCGCCCTCGACCTGTTCGTCGCCGACAGCGCCCGCCAGACCCTCGCCCGCCTGGAGCATCTGCTCGAACACATGCTCGCCGAGCCCCAGCGTCCGGTCGCCGCCTTGCCGCTGCTGATGGACGCGGAGTGGCAACGCACCGTGGTCGAGTGGAACCGCACCGAGATGACGGTGCCGACGCACCTGACCTTCGCCCAGTTGTTCGAGCAACAGGCCGAGCGCACCCCGGAGCGTGACGCCCTGTGTTTCGAAGGCCGCAGCCTGAGCTATGGCGAACTGAACCGGCGGGCCAACCAAGTAGCACATTACCTGCGCAGCCGTGGCGTCGGTGCCAACCGTCCGGTGGCGCTGTGTGTCGAGCGCTCGCTGGAACTGCTGGTCGGCCTGTTGGGCATTCTCAAGGCCGGTGGCGCCTATGTGCCGCTGGACCCGACCTACCCGGTGGATCGCCTGGCGTACATGCTCGAAGACGCGCAACCGACACTGTTCCTCGGCCAGCAGGGCCTGCTGGAACAGCTGGGCGCCGAACTGCCGCGCTTGCGCCTGGACAGCGACGCGGCCCTGTTCGCCAGCCAGCCGGACAGCAACCCCGCCCCGCTCGCCGGACCGCAAGACCTGGCCTACATCATGTACACCTCCGGTTCGACCGGTAAGCCCAAGGGCACCCTGGTGACCAACGGTTCGGTGGTCAACCTGGCCTGGGCGCGTATCCATGGCTTGTATCGCCGCTACACCGACCAGCCGATGCGCACCAGTTTCAACTACTCGTTCGCCTTCGACAGTTCGGTGGCCGAGCTGATCCTGTTGCTCGACGGCCACAGCCTGTACCTGACCCCGGAAGACGTGCGCTACGACCCCGAGGCCCTGGCCGGATTCTTCCGCGACACCCGCCTGGACGCTTTCGAATGCACCCCGGCACAGCTCAAGGCCCTGCTCGAAAGCGACGGCGTTCGCCGTGGCGAGGTGTACCTGCCACGCTTCGTGCTGTTCGGTGGCGATGCGGTGGACGCGCAGCTGTGGCAACGCCTGCCGTCGATTGCCGGCAGCCGCTTCTTCAACACCTACGGCCCGACCGAATGCACCGTGGATGCCACCGGCTGCGCAGTGGATGACTTCCCACAGCGGCCGATCATCGGCCGGCCCATCGCCAACGTGCGCACCTACGTGCTCGATGCCTTCCTCAACCCGATGCCGGTGGGCGTCCCGGGGGAACTGCACATCGGCGGTGCCGGCGTGACCCTGGGTTACCTCAACCGTGCCGAGCAGACGGCGAAGGTGTTTATCGAAGACCCGTTCTCGTCGCAGCCCGGCGCGCGGATGTACAAGTCCGGTGACCTGGTGCGCTGGTTACCCGACGGCCAGCTCGAATACCTGGGACGCATGGATCATCAGGTGAAGATCCGTGGTTTCCGTGTCGAGCTGGGGGAAATCGAAACCTTGATCGGCGCCCAACCGGGCGTGCGCCAGGCCGTGGTACTGGCCCGTGAAGACGTGCCCGGCGACAAGCGCCTGGTGGCCTACGTGACGTGCGACCAACAAGCCGACATCCACGCCTGGCGCAAAGCCATTGGCGCCGCCCTGCCCGACTACATGGTGCCCTCGGCATTCGTGCTGCTCGATGAACTGCCACTGACCGACAACGGCAAACTCAACCGCAAGGCCTTGCCGGCCCCGGACATCCAAGCCGCGCCAGACGCCCTGGATCCGCCCCGCAGCGCCGCCGAACAGCAATTGGCCGCCCTGTGGGCCGAGTTGCTGAACGTGCCGTCGTCGCAGATCGGCCGTGACAGCCATTTCTTCTACCTCGGCGGCCACTCGCTGCTGGCGGCGACGTTGTTTGCCCGCCTGCGCCAACAGTTCGCTACGGTACCTCCGTTACGGGCGGTGTTCGAACACCCGACTCTCGACGCCTTGGCCGCGCTGCTGGGCGATCCCCTGCAAGCCCCGACGGCGACCTTTGTCCCGGCAGCGCGCCCGGCGCGCCTGCCGCTGTCGTTCGAACAGCAACGCTTGTGGTTCCTTGAACAACTGAGCACCGGCGGTGGCGAGTACAACGTGGTCAGCGTCGTGCAACTGGACGGCGAACTCAACGTCCAGGCCCTGTGCACGGCCCTGAACAGCGTGGTCCAACGCCACGAAATCCTGCGCAGCCGCATCGTGCGCGATAGCGACGGCGAGTTGGCGCTGGTGGTCGAATCGCAGGCCGATATCGCCGTGCAGGTGAAGGCAATGCAGGCTGCCAGTGACGAGCAGTGGCAACAACTGACCGACGCGGCGATCCACGAGGAAACCGGCCGCCGTTTCGACCTCGCCGCCGAAATACCGGTACGGGCCACGTTGCTGCAACGCAGCGGTAGCGCCCAGTCACTGTTGTTGCTCAGCGTGCACCACTGCGCCATTGATGACGCCTCCAGCCAGAACCTGCTGGATGAGTTGCGACAACTCTATACCGCCCAGTGCCAAGGCACCCCGGCAGCACTGCCAGGGCTGGCGCTGCAATACCCCGATTACGCCCTCTGGCAGCGCGAACCCGGTCAACAGACCGCGTTCAGCAGCCAACTGGATTACTGGCGCAATCAACTGGAGGACGGTGACTACCTGCTGGACCTGCCGACCGAACAGGGCCGTCCGAACCAGCTCGCCCCGGCGGCCGGCGCAGTCCAACTGCAATTGCCGCCCGCCCTGGTGGAACGCCTGCGACAGTTCGCCCAACAACGCGGCGCCACGCTGTACATGCTCATGCTCGGTGCGGCGCAGTTGCTATTGGGCCGCTACGCCAACCAGCGCGATGTGCGGGTTGGCAGCCCAGTGGCCCAGCGTCCATTCGCCGAGCTGCAGCCGCTGATCGGCTGCTTCGTCAACACCGTGGTCATGCGTACCGACCTCGATCCGGCGCTGGACTTCGAAGGCTTGCTCGGCCAGGTGCGCAACCGTGTGCTGGATGCCCAGCAGCATCAGGACGTGCCCTTCGACCAGGTCGTGGAGCACTTGAAACCCTCCCGCAGCCTCGGCCAGACGCCGCTGTTCCAAGTGCTGTTCGCCATGCAGAACGCCGACTCGTCGAGCCAGCCATGGCCGCAGTTGCAGGTCCGCGAACGCGCCGTGACCGCCCAGGCCACCAAGTACGACCTGAACTGGGAAGTGCATGACGGCGAGGTGCTGTCGGTGTTGCTGGAATACCGCGCCGCGCTGTTCAGCGAAACCACCGCCCGGCGCTGGCTGGAACAATGGCAACAACTGCTGGAAACCATGCTTGAGGCGCCACGGACCCGCCTTGGCGACTGGACTCCGTTGCCGACGGCCGAACGTCACCGCCAACTGACCGAGTGGAACGCTACCGAACGTCACTACAACGGCCCCACCAACCTGCACACCGCCTTGAGTCAACAAGCCGCCCTGAGCCCCAACGCCCCGGCGTTGGTGTTCGAAGGCCAGCGCCTGACTTATGCCGAGCTGGACCAACGGGCACAAGCCGTCGCCCGTGCCCTGCGCGCCGCCGGCGTGGGCAGCGACAGCATCGTGCCGGTGTGCATGGAGCGCTCCGTGGAGATGGTCGTGGCCTTGCTCGGCATCGTCCATGCCGGTGCCGCGTGGCTGCCGCTGGATCCGGAACTGCCGGCCGCACGCCTGGCCTTCCTGATCCAAGACGCCGATGCCAAGGTCACCCTGACCCAAGCACAATGGCTATCGCGCCTGCCCGTCGGGCATCAGGCCTGGACCCTCGACGCCCTGCCGCACGCCGCTGCGTTCGAACCCATCAGCGTCGAGGCCCACGACCTGGCCTACGTGCTCTACACCTCCGGTTCCACCGGCCAACCCAAAGGCGTGATGAACGAACACGGCGCCTTGATGAACCGCCTGCACTGGATGCAGGACGCCTTCCCGATTGGCCCGAACGACCGTGTGCTGCAAAAGACCCCGTACAGCTTCGACGTGTCGGTGTGGGAGTTCTTCTGGCCGCTGATCACTGGCGCGACCCTGGTGGTTGCCCGTCCGGATGGGCATCGCGACCCGGCCTACCTCAGCCAGTTGATCCAGCAGGAACGGGTCACGACCTTGCACTTCGTCCCGTCGATGCTCCGGGCCTTTGTCGAGGAACCGAGCCTGGCCGACTGCCACAGCCTGCGCCAGGTGTTCGCCAGTGGCGAAGCCTTGCCGGTGGACCTGGTGCGACGTTTCATGGGCCAACACCCGGCAGCGCTGGTCAACCTGTACGGCCCGACCGAGGCGGCCATCGACGTCTCGGTCTGGCGTTGCTCGGCGGACGATGTGATCGTGCCGATCGGCAAGCCCATCGCCAACCTGCGTTTGTACATCCTCGACGAAGCCCTGCAACCGTTGCCGATTGGCAGTATCGGCGAGCTCTACATCGGCGGTGTCGGTGTGGCCCGGGGTTACCTGAAACGCCCGGACCTGACCGAGGAACGCTTCCTCGCCAGCCCGTTCGTGGCCGGTGAGCGCCTGTACCGCACCGGCGACCGCTGCCGCTTCCTGGCCGATGGCAACATCGAATACCTCGGGCGTCTCGACCATCAGGTGAAATTGCGCGGTCAGCGCATCGAACTGGGGGAAATCGACGCGGCGCTGCTGGCCCAAGCCGGTGTTCGCGACGCCGCCACCTTGTTGCTCGACCAGCGCCTGGTGAGTTTCTGGTGCGGTGACGCCGATGAGGCGACCCTGCGTGCCGACTTGAACGACCACCTGCCCGCGCACATGCAACCAAGCGTTTTCGTGCAGCTCGACCGCCTGCCGCTCAACAGCAATGGCAAGCTCGACCGCAAGGCCCTGACCGCCGCGCCGCTGCCACAAAGCCAAAGCGACCAGCCGCGCACCGCGCCGCGCAATGTCACTGAAACCGTGCTCTGCGAACTGTTCAGCGAAGTGCTGGGTGGTTCGCAAGTCGGCATCGAGGACAACTTTTTCCAACTCGGCGGTCACTCCTTGCTGGCCACCCGCCTGGTCAGCCGGGTTCGCGAGCGCCTGGGGGTTGCCCTGCCCTTGCCGCTGGTGTTCGCCCAACCGACGGTCGCGGCACTGGCCGAGCATCTGCGCGCGGCCATGCCCGGCGAATCGATCAGCGCACAACCGCGCCCGGCGCAATTGCCCCTGGGCCTGGCTCAACGCCGGTTCTGGATGCTCAGCCGCCTGGTACCGGAATCCCGCGAGTACCACATGCCATTCGCCCTGACCTTGCGCGGCGAGTTGCAGGTCCAGGTCTTGCGCGAGGCCTTTGCGCAGGTCAGCCAGCGCCACCTGGTGCTGCGCAGCCGTATCGTCGAAGTCGACGGCGAACCGCAATTGCTGATCGACGATCACGGCCCGGCGCTCGCGGTCACTGGCGTTGCCACCCAGGACTGGGCTGCAACCTGCGCCAGCGCCCAGAACGAATTAATGGCACCGTTCGACCTGGCCGCCGCGGCGCCTTGGCGTGCGCACCTGCTGCAACGCCAGGGCAGCGACGAACACCTGCTGCTGGTGTGCCTGCACCACAGCGCCACCGACGGCTGGGCGATGCAGTTGCTCATCGACGAACTGACCCAGGCCTACGCCGCCGGCCTGAACGGACAGTCGCCCGCCTGGGCACCGCTGGAGATCGACTACGTCGATTTCGCCCTGTGGCAACAGCACCCGGACACCCAGGCTCGGCGCAGTGACAGCCTCGACTACTGGAAAAACCACCTGGGCCAGGACGACTACCAACTCGACCTGCCCATCGACCATCCGCGCGGCGCCGAAGCCGATCGTCGCGCCCGGCAACTGAACGTACGCCTCGGCACCCAGCGCGCCGAAGCCATCCGACAGTTCGCCCGTCAGCGCGGCACGACCACCTACGTGGTGCTGGCCGCGGCCCTGAGCGCGCTGCTGGCCCGCTACAGCGGCCAACGGGAGATTCGCCTCGGCACGCCGGCGGACCAACGTGACCACGCACAAACCCAGACCTTGCTGGCCTGCCTGGTCAACACCCTGGTGATCCGCAGCGACGTCGACCAACGGGCCCCGGCCGAGCAACTGCTGGCCAACCTTGAGGCCGACCTGCGCGCCGCCCAGGCTCACGCCGACCTGCCCTTCGCCACCCTGGTCGGTGCCGTCGCGCAGAACCGGGACCTGAACCGTACGCCGTTGTTCCAGGTACTGTTCTCCCTCAACTATGGCCGCGTGGACAGCAGCCAATGGCCGGGGCTGAACGTCGAAGAGCAGATGTTGCCGGTAATCGACGCCAAGTTCGAACAGAGCTGGGAAGTCCAGGACGACGGCAGCGATATGACGCTGGCGCTGGAATACCAATCGGCTCTGTACGACGAAGCGACGATGCAACGCTGGAGCGCGCAGTGGTGCGCGCTGCTCGACGCCCTGGTGGCAAGCCCTGGACGCCCCCTGGTCGAACTGTTCCCGCAACAGCAGGATCAGCAGCAACTGGACCGCTGGAACGCCACCGACAGCCACTACAGCGGCCCTACCAACCTGCACACCGCCTTGAGCCAACAAGCGGCCCTGAGCCCCAACGCCCCGGCGCTGGTGTTCGAAGGCCAGCGCCTGACTTATGCCGAGCTGGACCAGCGAGCACAAGCCGTCGCCCGTGCCTTGCGCGCGGCCGGCGTGGGCACCGACAGCATCGTGCCGGTGTGCATGGAGCGCTCCGTGGAGATGGTCGTGGCCTTGCTCGGCATCGTCCATGCCGGTGCCGCGTGGCTGCCGCTGGATCCGGAACTGCCGGCCGCACGCCTGGCCTTCCTGATCCAAGACGCCGATGCCAAGGTCACCCTGACCCAAGGGCAATGGCTGTCGCGCCTGCCCGTCGGGCATCAGGCCTGGACCCTCGACGCGCTGCCGCAGGCCCCGGCGTTCGAACCCATCAGCGTCGAGGCCCACGACCTGGCCTACGTGCTCTACACCTCCGGTTCCACCGGCCAACCCAAAGGCGTGATGAACGAACACGGCGCCTTGATGAACCGCCTGCACTGGATGCAGGACGCCTTCCCCATTGGCCCGAACGACCGTGTGCTGCAAAAGACCCCGTACAGCTTCGACGTGTCGGTGTGGGAGTTCTTCTGGCCACTGATCACTGGCGCGACCCTGGTGGTTGCCCGTCCGGATGGGCATCGCGACCCGGCCTACCTCAGCCAGTTGATCCAGCAGGAACGGGTCACGACCTTGCACTTCGTCCCGTCGATGCTCCGGGCCTTCGTCGAGGAACCGAGCCTGGCCGACTGCCACAGCCTGCGCCAGGTGTTCGCCAGTGGCGAAGCCTTGCCGGTGGACCTGGTGCGACGTTTCATGGGCCAACACCCGGCAGCGCTGGTCAACCTGTACGGCCCGACCGAGGCGGCCATCGACGTCTCGGTCTGGCGTTGCTCGGCGGACGATGTGATCGTGCCAATTGGCAAGCCCATCGCCAACCTGCGTTTGTACATCCTCGACGAAGCCCTGCAGCCGTTGCCGATTGGCAGTATCGGCGAGCTGTACATCGGCGGTGTCGGTGTGGCCCGGGGTTATTTGAAACGCCCGGACCTGACCGAGGAACGCTTCCTCGCCAGCCCGTTCGTGGCCGGTGAGCGCCTGTACCGCACCGGCGACCGCTGCCGCTTCCTGGCCGATGGCAACATCGAATACCTCGGGCGTCTCGACCATCAGGTGAAATTGCGTGGTCAGCGCATCGAGCTGGGGGAAATCGACTCAGCCCTGCTGAACCTGCCGGCCATCACCGGTGCCTGCACCCTGGTCATCGACAACCGCCTGGTGGCGTTCTACAGCAGTCACACCGCGCAATCGGACCTCGACGCCCAGCTCGCGGCCGAGCTGCCGACCTACATGGTGCCGGCGGTGTGGGTGCAGATCCCGGCCCTGCCCCTGAGCACCAACGGCAAGATCGACCGCAAGGCCCTGGCCGCCCTGCCCTTGCCGAACACTCAGAAGGACTACGCAGCACCGCGCACCGACCTGGAGCGCCTGCTCTGCCAGTTGTTCGGCGAGCTGCTCGGCGAAACCTTGACCGGCGGCCGCGAAGTCGGCACATCGGACAGTTTCTTCGCCTTGGGCGGCGACTCGATCCTGGGCCTGAAACTGATCTCGCGCTTGCGTGAACAGGGCTATTCGCTCACGCCACGGGACTTGTTCCGTTCGCCGACCCCGGCGGCCCTGGCCCATGTGACCACGGCGCTGCTGGCCCAGGCCGAACAAGGTGACGTGACCGGGCCGATGCCGCTGATGCCACTGCACCAGTGGTTCTTCGACCAGCAGCAGGTCCAGGTCGCGCACTGGAACCAATCGGTGCTGGCCGACAGCGACCGTCGTCTGGAGCCAGCCATCGTGCAAGCCACGCTGGATCGACTGGTCGCCCACCACGACGCCCTGCGCTTGCGTTTCACCGACGTAGACGGCCAATGGCAGGCGCACATCGCGCCGGTGGCACCAGCCCCTCTGACCTGCTGCGAGCACCCGGAACAACTGCTGCAAGTCGCCCAGAGCCTGGACCTGCAACACGGCCCGCTGTTCGCCGCGGCGCTGCTGGAAGGCACCCCGCAGCGCCTGTACCTGGTGGCCCATCACCTGGTGGTCGATGCGGTGTCCTGGACGCCGCTGCTGGAAGACTTCCAGCAGTTGTACCCGGCACTGGAGCGTGGCGAGAGCCCGACGTTGCCGGCGAAAACCACCTCGTATCGTCAATGGGCCGAACACCTGCAAGCCCATGCCGCCAAGGTCGCTGCCGAGCATCGCTACTGGAGTGCCCAGATCGGCGCGACCCAGCCGCCCATGGCTCAGGTCGCCGAGCGCCAGACACTGTCGGCCCGCTGGGACGCCAGCCGTACGCACCAATGGCTGACCGAATCCCATGCGGCTTACCGCACGCAACCGGAAGAACTGCTGATCGCCGCCCTCGCCGCGACCCTGGCCGAGGCCGAACAGCGCAGCGACATCGTGGTGGACCTGGAGCGCCACGGGCGTGACGCACCGTTTGCCGGGCTGGACGTCGGCCGCACCGTCGGCTGGTTCACCACCCTTTACCCCCTTCGGGTGAATGCCAGCGGCGCCGCGGGCGATCAGGTGCGCAACGCCAAGCAAGCCTTGCGTGACGTACCTGGCCTGGGCCTCGGCTACGGCTTGCTGCGCCAGCGCGGCGAGTTGCCGGCCAGCCACGGTGATGTGCTGTTCAACTACCTGGGGCATGAGCAAACGCCAGAGGGCTGGTTGCGCGCCAGCAGCCTGACCCCGCCGCCGGACGTGGCCCCGGTGAACCGAGTGACCCACGCCCGTGAAGTGGTGGCCTGGCTGGAGGACGGCGTGTTGCGTGTCGAATGGCACAGCGTCACGCCGAATGCCGACAGCCGCTTGCCCGCTCGCCTGCTGGAACGTTTGCAGGCGCTGGTCGAACACTGCCTCGACCCGCAGGCCGGTTCGCTGATGCCCGCGGACTTCCCGCTGGCCAAGGCGCTGAACCAGAAATCCCTGGACAAGCTGCTGGGCAAGCTCAAGACCAAACCCGATTCCCAAAGCTAGCGAGTGACGCGGCGCCGCGCAGGTACGAGACCTGTGCGGCGCCTTGATCGACTCACTTGAGTTTTCAAGACTTTGAAATGGACCAAGCAAGCATGAACAACATCGAAGACATCTACTCCCTTTCGCCGACCCAACACGGTCTGTTGTTCCACAGCGTCTATGAACCGGATTCGCGGGTGTATTACCAGCAATTGAGCCTGGACATGAACGGCCCGCTGCAACTAAACGCATTTCGCGGCGCCTGGCAGGCGCTGATGCAGCGCCACGCGGTGCTGCGCAGTGCGTTTCTCTGGGAAGAACTGGACGATGCCTATCAGGTGGTGCAACAGGACCTGCCATTGCCCCTGACGGAACTGGACTGGCAAGACCGCGCCGAGCCCTTGGCCGCGCTCGGACAGTTGGCACTGGAGCAGCGGGCACAACCCCTGGAGCTGAACGACGCGCCCCTGATGCGCCTGTGCCTGGTGCGCCTGGCCCCCGAGCGCTGGCACCTGATCTGGACCTTCCATCACATCCTCATGGACGGCTGGAGCGTCGGCATCGCCGTCCAGGAGTGGCTGGCGCTGTACTACGAACAAGCCCACGGCCGCCCCGCCGACCTGGCGCCCACCCGCCCTTATCGGGACTACATCGCCTGGCTGGCGGAACAGGACATGGCCGCCACCGAAGGGTTCTGGCGCGAGCAGTTGCAGGACGTCAGCGAGCCGACCCCGCTGCCCACCTTTGACGTACGCCAGGCAGCACCGGCAGGAGCGCCGTTCGCCGAACGGGAAAGCCTGCTGGCGGTCAGCGAAACCGAGCAACTGGCCCACTTCGCCCGCCAGAACGACCTGACCATCAACACGCTGATCCAGGGCGCCTGGGCACTGCTGCTGGGCCAGCACGCCGGGCGTGACGACGTGGTCTATGGCGTCACCGTCGCCGGTCGTCCGGAGAACCTGGCGGCGGTGGACAGCACCGTCGGGCTGTTCATCAATACATTGCCGTTGCGCGTGCAATGGGCTGACGAGCCGACGCTGGTGACCTGGCTGCAGCACTTGCAGCAAGCCAACAGCGATCTGCGTCACCACGCCTACCTGCCGCTGGGCAAGCTCAAGTCGATGACGCGTATCGCCGCCGAACAGGCGCTGTTCGACTCGATCCTGGTGTTCGAGAACTTCCCGGTCACCGACGCGCTCAACCAGGACACCGGCGGCTTGAGCTTCAGTGCCCCGAGCAACGACCAGCAGGCCGACGGCATCACCCTCACCCAAGGCCGCAACCATTTCCCGCTGTCACTGATCGTGATGCCGGACAAACAGCTGCACTACCTGATCAGCTACGACCGCGCTCGCTTCAGCGATGCCGAGGTCGCGGTGTTGTCGGCACAATTGCGCGCCATCCTGTTGGCGATGACGGCGCAAGCGCAATGCCGGGTCAGCGAGCTTGAATGGCTGAGCCCTGAAGAACGCCAGCAACTGCTCATGCAGGGGTGCGGCGTGCAACTGCCGGTGCCGCAGGCGTGCCTGCACCAGCGCTTCGAACAACAGGTGGCCGCTCACCCGGAACACCTGGCGGTCCGCGACCGTCAGGTCGCCCTGACCTACCGTGAACTGGACCAGCAGGCCAACCGCCTCAGCCAGTATTTGCGCGCCCAAGGCATCGGCCACGACAGCGTCGTGGCCCTGGCCCTGGAGCGCAGCGCCGAGTTCGTGATTGCCCTGCTGGCCACCCTCAAGGCCGGCGCCGCCTATCTGCCACTGGACCTCAAGCAGCCCGCCGGGCGCCTGGCCGACGTGTTGGTGGACAGCCGCGCCGCACTGCTGATCGGCACCGCCGCCTCGCCCCTGCTCAACGGTCTGGCCGAGCACACGCCGACGCTGTGGCTGGCGGAACAGGCCGACGCCATCGCCTCCCAGCCCGACACCCCACCGGCCGTGGCCCACAGCCCGACTGATGCCGCCTACGTGATCTACACCTCAGGCTCCACCGGCACCCCCAAGGGTGTGGTGGTCGAGCACCAGTCCATCGTCGATTACCTGACGGCGGTGCACGCGGTACTCAACCCGCCACCAGCAGCCCGCTACGGCTTGCTGTCCAGCATCGCCGCCGACCTGGGCCACACGCAGTTGTTCGGCGCCCTGTGCAGTGGCGCCAGCCTGTTGTTGGTGGATGAAGACAGCGGTTTCAGCCCCCTGGCACTGGCCGAACTCTTCGACCAACATCCGGTGGATGTGCTGAAGATCACCCCAAGCCATCTGGCCGGCCTGTTGCAGGCGCTGCCCGATGCACGCCTGTTGCCTCGCGCGCTGCTGGTCTTCGGCGGCGACGCCCTCAGTCCGGCGCTGCTGGATCAGGTCAATCGCCTGGCCCCCGGACTCAGGGTGTTCAACCACTACGGGCCGAGCGAAGCGACGGTCGGGGCGATTGCCACCGAGTTGCCGGCGGGCCTGCGCAGCATTGCCCTCGGCAGGCCGCTGCCGAACCGCCGCCTGCAAGTGGTGGATGCCAACGGTCGCCAGGTGCCCACCGGGGTGTCGGGTGAGCTGTTGATCAACGGCGCCCTGGCCCGGGGTTACCTGCACCGCCCGGACCTGACCGCCAAGCGTTTCCACCTCGACGCGGATCAACAGCGCTGGTACCGCACCGGCGACCGCGTGCGCTGGCAAGTGGACGGCCAATTGGCATTCCTCGGCCGGGTCGACAGCCAGGTCAAGATCCGTGGCAACCGCCTGGAACTGGGCGAAGTCGAAGCGCAGCTCAAGCGCCTGTCACCGCTGATCGAACAGGCACTGGTCCGCGCCGTGGAACTGGACGGCAGTCTGCGCCTGGTGGCCTACCTGGTTGCCAGCCAGTCATTGTCCGCCACGAAACTGCGTAACGATCTTGCGGCGAGAGTGCCGGACTACATGGTGCCGGCGCACTTCATCACCCTCGACGAACTGCCCCTCACCCGTAACGGCAAGGTCGATGTCCAGCGCTTGCCACTCCCGCAAAAGCCCACGGACGACAGCGCCACCCACGTTGCCCCGCGCAATGAAGTCGAAGGGCAGCTGGCCGCCATCTGGCAGGAAGTGTTGAAGCTTGAGCGTGTCGGCGTGCATGACAACTTCTTCGCCTTGGGCGGCGACTCGATCATCAACTTGCAAATCATCGCTCGCGCCAACCAGCAAGGGCTGAAACTCACGCCCCGCCAGCTCTTCGAAAACCGCACCATCGCCGACATCGCCCGAGTGCTGGGCGCCGATGCCAGTCATGGCGTGGCGCACGAAATTGCCGATGGCCATGACCTGCCGCTCGCCGCCGGGCAACGGGCGCGCCTGCAACAAGGGCCATTGCACGCCACCTGGCGTTGCGTGGCGCTGACCCAGGCCATCGATAGCGAACTGCTGAGCCAAGCCATCGCCGCCCTGCAGCAACACCACCAGGCCTTGCGCCTGGCGCTCAAGGTCCTGCCGGAAGGCGAGTGGCAGCAACGGGTACTGGTCGCGGCCAAAACCCCGGTCATCACCACCGAGACACTGGAAGCCTGCGCCCCGACGCAACTGCAAGCCCTGGCCCAGGCTGGTGTCGACGCGCTGGACTTGGAAGCCGGCCAAACCTTGCACGCCACCTTGCTGGAAGTGGGCGGCAAGCAATCCCTGCTGCTGGCCGCTCATCCGCTGTGCCTGGACGAAGCCTCCTGGTCGCTGCTGCTGACTGACCTCAACCTGGCCCTGGCGCAACTGCGCTATCAACGACCGGTGCGCCTGTCCTACGCCGGTGGCGACTTCACCCAGTGGACACGGCACCAGCAGGCCCATGCCCAGGGTGATGCCCTGGATGACGCCTGGGAACATTGGCTGCAATACGCAGGCGTGGAGCCACTGCAATTGCCTGGCAGCCAGCAGCCGACCAGCGTGACCGAGCAAACCTTGCCAGCCACCACCTCAGGCGAACTCAAGCGCTTGGGCGAGGTGCTGCAACTGGACTGGAATAGCCTGTTGGCCGCTGCCGTGGCCGAACAGTGCCGTGAACTGTGCGGCAGTGGCCTGGTTGCGCTGAGCGTGCATGCTGCCCGTCCGAGCGCCGAACGCTTGCCGGTGGATGCGCCGATTGCCGTGGCCGACCTCGACCCGGCACGCATCATGGGCCCATTGACCCTGGCCGTGCCGTACTTCCTCCAGCCCGAAGGCGACAGCCTGCTGCAACGCTTGCAGGCACTGGCCGCGCAGATGCGCGCCTACCCGCAACACGGCGTCGACTATGGCGCCCTGCGCTACCTGTCGGACAACACCTACCTGCAAGAACCGCTGCGCGACCTGCCAACGGCCCCGATCGCCATTCGCTGGCTCGGCAACCTCGACAGCCATCGCGAAGAGCGCGGCATCCTGGCCCAGGTCGAAGCCGCAAGCCCGACGGCAGCTTTGCCTTGCCCACTGACCCTGGACGCCTGGTGGCAGGATGACTGCCTGCACCTGCGCAGCCAGGGTACCCTCGCCGCCGAATGGGCACCGCGCCTTGCTCAACGCTTGAGCGAACTCGCCGGGCTGGTCACCGCACCTGACCTGCGTCCTGCCAGCCAGGCATTCGCGCTGTGCCACAAGCAAGCGGCAACCTTGGCGGACGAACCGCTGGACTGGCTGAACATCGAAGACGTCTACCCGCTGTCGTCGATGCAACAGGGCATGCTCCTGCACACCCTGTTGCAGCCCCACAGCGGCATCTACCTGATGCAACAACGCTACAGCTGGGACGGGGTATTGCAACGCCCGGCGATGGAAGCGGCGTGGCAACTGTTCCTCGAGCGCCATCCAATGATGCGGACCGCCTTCTGGTGGCAGGACGACCATGAGCCGCTGCAATGCGTGTACCGCCAGACCCATCGGGCGTTCGACTGGCAGGACCTGCGCCATCTCGACGAAGAGCAGCAGCGCGAAGCGATGGACCAGGCCCTCGAAGCACAGCGCCTGCAAGGTTTCGACATGGCTTGTGCGCCGCTGACCCACCTGCGGGTGTTCCAACTCGATGAGCGGCGCTTCGCCGTGGTGCGCAGCTTCCACCACATCCTGACGGACGCCTGGTGCTTCGGCCTGCTGATGGAAGACCTGCTGGCGATCTACCAGGCCATCGTGCGCCAGGAGCCGGTGGCCCGTCCGCGCTTGCGCTCGTTCCGCGGCTACATGAGCTGGCTGGAACGCCATGACATGGCCGCCGCACACGCGTTCTGGCAGGCCGAAATGGCCGGTTTCAGCGAGCCGACGCCACTGCATGTGGACGGCCCCGTGGCCCGCCCGGAGCAGGCGCCGGAACAGGTCGGCGACTTCGACCAGACCCTGAGCATCGCTCAGACCCAACGGTTGCAGCAGCTCTGCCAGCAATACCAACTGACCCCCAACACCTGGATCCAGGGCGCCTGGGCGCTGTTGCTGTCGCGCTACAGCGGCAACCGCGACGTGCTGTTCGGCGTGACCGTCGCCGGCCGCCCGACAGACCTCGCCGGTGTAGAGGAAATGGTCGGGCTGTTCATCAATAGCCTGCCACTGCGCATCGATGTCGACCCAGACGCCCCCGTGGCCGACTGGTTGCAGGCGCTGCTGTCCCACAACGCGCAATTGCGCGAACACGAAAGCGCCTCGCTGGTGGACATTCAGCGTTGCAGCCAAGTGCCGCGCGGCCAGCAGTTGTTCGACAGCCTGGTGGTGTTCGAAAATGCCCCGCTGGACATCAGCAGCGTGCAACTGGACGCTTTCAGCATCGACATCTACGAAGACCGGGTGCACACCAACTTCCCGATGACGGTGGTGCTGTACCCCGGCGACCGCCTGGGCATTCGCCTGTCCTACGACAGCATGCGTTTCAGCACTGACACCGTGCAGCGCATGCTCGGGCATCTGGTGCAGCTGCTTTCGGGCATGCTGGAGACACCGCAGGCGCCCCTGGGCAGCTTGCACATGCTGTCCGAGGCCGAACGCCGGCACCTGCTGATCGACTCCAACCGCAGCGACATCGACTTCCCGCTGGAACGCGGCTATGCGGCGCTGTTCGCCGAACAAGTGCGCAGCCGCCCGCACCACCTGGCCGCCGTATGCCAGGGACAATCGCTGACCTACGCCGAACTGGATCGCCGCGCCAATGCCATCGCCCATGCGCTGCAAGCCGCCGGTGCCGGCCCGGAAACCCTGGTGGCGCTGTTCGCCGAGCGTGGCCTGACCTTGCTGACGATGATGATCGCCACGCTCAAGGTCGGCGCCGCCTTCCAGTCTCTTGACATTCAACAGCCCCACGCACGCCTGGCGGAACTGCTGGACCTCGGTGAAGCGCCTCTGTTGCTGGTGTGCGAGCACGCGACCTCGACCCTGGACAACGTCCTGCCGCAGATGCACGCGCAACCCACCTGCCTGATCGCCCAAGCACTCTGGCAAGGCCGCGAACAACCGCCGGTCAGCTATGCACACAAGCCGGATCAACTGGCCTACGTGATCTTCACCTCCGGTTCCACCGGCACGCCCAAAGGTGTGATGGTCGAACAGCGCGGCATGCTCAACAACATGTTCGGCAAGGTCCCGAGCCTGGGCCTGGGTGAGCACGACCGTATTGCCCAGACCGCTTCGGCGGCGTTCGATATCAGCGTGTGGCAGTTCCTCGCCGCGCCACTGTTCGGCGCCACCGTGCACATTCTTCCCGATGCCCAGGCCCACGACCCCGTGGCCTTGCTCGACGCCGTTCAAGAGCAGCAGCTGACACTGCTGGAAACCGTGCCGGCGCTGATTCGCGGCATGCTCCAGGAAAGCCAGGCACACCACAGCCTGGCGAGCCTGCGCTGGCTCCTGCCCACCGGCGAGGCATTGCCGCCGGCCCTGGCGCGGGACTGGTTCGCCCGCTTCCCAGCCATCCCGCTGATGAACGCCTACGGACCCGCCGAATGCTCGGACGACGTCGCCTTCTACCCCATCACCGAAGCGCCGGCCGACGACTGCTTGCACATGCCCATCGGCAAGCCGACCGCCAACAACCAGGTGTTCGTCCTCGACTCGGCGCTGCGTATGGTCCCCATCGGCGTACCCGGCGAGCTGTGCATCGGCGGTGTCGGCGTGGGTCGCGGCTACCTGCGCGACCCGCAACGCACCCGAGAAGCCTTTGTCCCCCACCCGTTCCAGGCCGACGCGCGCCTGTATCGCAGCGGTGATATCGGCCGGATGCGCGCCGATGGCGTGATCGAGTACCTCGGCCGTCGCGACCAGCAAGTGAAGATCCGTGGCCATCGTATCGAGCTGGGCGAGATCGAAAACCGTCTGATGCAACACCCGGCGGTAGACAGCGCGGCGGTGCTGGCACTGCCCGACGCCCGCGGTGCGTTGCAACTGGTGACCTGGTATGTGCTCGACGAAGCAGCCAACCTGGGCGGCGAGTCCGCGCAACAGGTCTTGAGCGCGTACCTGGGCCAGCAACTGGCAAGCTACATGGTCCCAGCCCGTTGGCTGGCCCTTGAACAATTGCCGCTGAACGCCAATGGCAAGGTCGACCGTCGCGCCCTCGCCGCCCTGGACGTGCCCCAGGACGAGGCCGCGCAGGCGCAATCCATGGCACCGCGTACACCGACCGAACACGTCCTGGCCGAACTCTGGCAAGACATTCTCGGCCTGGACAATGTCGGTGTGCACGACGACTTCTTTGCCATCGGTGGTCACTCGCTGTTGGCCACCCAGGTGTTGTCGCGGATTCGTCGACGGTTGAACGTGAACCTGCCACTGCGCACGCTGTTCGAGCGTGGCACCCTCGAACAATTGGCCGAAGCGGTCGATCAGCAGCGCAACGCCCAGACCGAAGTCGATGGCGACACCGAGATGACCCTGGCGCCGCGCAACCAGCCGTTGCCGCTGTCCTACAGCCAGCAACGGTTGTGGTTCCTGGATCGCTTCGAAGGCCCCAGCGCCGCCTACAACATGACCAGCACTGTCAGGCTGCGTGGCGCGCTGGACATCGCGGCGCTGCAAGGGGCCTTGCAGGCGGTGTTCGAACGCCATGAGTCCTTGCGCACCGCGTTCCACCTGCGCGGCGACCAGCCGTGCCAGGTCATCAGTCCGGCGCCGGTGGTCGACTTGACGCCAACCGAACTGAGTCACCTCGACCGCGAAGAACAGGCGCAAAGCCTGCAACGCCTGCTCGATGAACAGGCCGCGCGCCCATTCGACTTGCAACAGGCGCCGATGCTGCGCGCCAACCTGCTGCGCCTGGGAAGCGACGATCATGTGCTGCAACTGGTGCTGCATCACATCGCCACCGACGCCTGGTCCATGGGCATCCTGATGCAGGAGCTGATCGTCGGTTACCAGGCCCGCACCAGCGGTTCGACACCGGTACTGCCGGTGTTGCCGATCCAGTTCGCCGACTATGCCTACTGGCAACGCAGCGAAGCGCAACAGCGTCTGCTGGCACGGGCTATCGATTACTGGCGTCGCCAGCTTGACGGCGCGCCAACGTTGATCCCGTTGCCCCTTGACCAACCACGCCCGGCGCGGCCTGATTACCGGGGCGCGGCCCTTGAGCAACGCTTCAGCGCGGCCCAGACGCAGGTGCTCAAGACCTATGCACAAGCGCAACGGGCCACGCTGTTCATGGTCTTGCTCAATGCCTTCAACAGCCTGTTGCAGCGGGCCACCGGTGCCAACGACTTTATCGTCGGCACCGACCTGGCCAACCGCGAACATCCGGCCCTGGAACATCTCATCGGGTTCTTCGTCAACGTGCTGCCGATCCGTGCCCGCCTGAACGAGGGCGAAACCTTTGACGCCCGCCTGCAACGCCTGCGCGAGGATTGTCTGTCGGCGTTCCAGCACCAGCAAGTGCCGTTCGACAAGCTGGTCGAGGAACTGCAGCCGCCGCGTACGCCAGGGGTCAATCCACTGGTCCAGGTGCTGTTCGTCATGCAGAACACGCCCAGCGGCAATGCCAGCCTGCCGGACCTTGAAGTGCAGGACCTGGTGTCGCCCCAGGAGAGCAGCAAGTTCGACCTCGCCGTATTTGTCGAAGAGGACGAAGACCAGGGCCTGAATGTGCGCTGGGTATATCGCACCAGCGTGTTGCAGGAACAGACCATCCAGCGCCTCGAACAAGGTTTCGAACACCTGCTGGAGCGGCTCGTCTCGGCCCCCGCACAGGCGCTGGACCAGTGGTCGTGGCGCCTTGAAGGCCCCAACGCTGGCGCCGCGTCCCAGCCTGATGCGTCGCTCGACGAGGCCACCGCACGCAACGCACGCAAGCAGTCGAAACTGAGCAAGCTCAAGCAGACCCGCGCAACCGCCGTGAGCCAGGTGGCCCACGAGCAGGTCCGTACCCGTACCCTCGACGCCGGGCAAGCCTTGCCGTTGGTGATCGAACCGGTGCTCGGCGACCTGGATCCGGTGCACTGGGCACTGCAAGCCCGGGAATGGATCAATGCACAGTTGCTAAGCCACGGCGGCCTGCTGTTCAGGGGATTCAACCTGCCGGATGCCGCGGCCTTCGAGCAGTTCGCCCAGGCCATCGAGCCCGACCTCTACGGGACTTACGGCGACCTGCCGAAAAACACCTCCGGCAAGAATATCTACCACTCCACGCCGTACCCGGAACAGCACATGATTCTCTTCCACAACGAGAGCTCCCATCTGCCGCAGTGGCCACGCAAGCAGTGGTTCTATTGCGAAACGCCGGCACCACGCGGCGGCTGCACGCCCATTGTCGATTGCCGGCAGGTGTTGGCGCGCTTGCCCGAGGACATCGTCGCTCGCTTCAAGGCCCTGGGGCTGCTTTACGTGCGGCACTTCACCGACAAGCTGGATGTGCGCTGGCAGGACTTCTTCAAGACCGAACAGCGCGAGGAGGTCGAGCGCCAATGCCTGGCATCGGGCATGCGCTGGGAATGGCTGGGGACCGATAACCTGCGGATCGCCCAGCACTGTCCGGCCATCGTCGCGCATCCCGAGACCGGCGAACTGTCGTTCTTCAACCAGGTGCAACTGCACCACACCGCCTGCCTGGAGCCGGAAGTGCGCAGCAACCTGATCAGCCTGTTCGGCCCCGGGCACCTGCCCCGCAACGTGTACTACGGCGACGGCAGCGTGATCGAAGACGCGGTGATGCAAGTGATCGGCGAAGCCTATGAAGACTGCGCGGTACGTTTCAGTTGGCAAAAGGGTGACATGGTGATGCTGGACAACATGTTGGTGGCCCACGCTCGGGATCCCTTCGAGGGCGAGCGCAAGATCTGTGTCGCCATGGGCCAGATGATGCGCCGCGAACAACTGACCGGGAGCCTGCCCGAAACACCGTCGGTACCGGTAGCGGAGGTACAGGCATGAGCGCCTTCGAGAAACGTGAAGAAGCCTTCGCCCTCTCGCCCCAACAACGCAGCCAGTGGTTGGCGGGGTTGCCCGCGGTGCGCCTGGTACTGGAGGTAAAAGGCCCGTTGGCCCTGGAGCGCCTGCACCAGCGACTCGTCGCCCTGAGCGCGTGCCACGAAGCCCTGCGTCTGCGGGTGCGGCCTGAGCCGGGCTTGCTTGTGCCGTTGCAGGTGGTGGAGTCCACGGCCATGGCTGCGGACGCCATCAACGTCGAGGTGCAAGCGGTCGGTGACGATCGGCACCGGGTGACGCTGCATCTGCCGGGGCTGAGCGCGGATCGCGGGACCCTGCTGCGCCTGGCGCAGGCATTGGCCTCGACGGATGCGCCGACGGTGGATGACGAGGCCATGACCTATACCCAGTACAGCGCCTGGCTCTACGAATTGCAGGCTGATGAAGACGCCGAGCCTGGCCGGCGCTTCTGGGCCAGTCAGGCCCTCGACGAGCCGGCCGCCAGCGAGTTGCTCTACCGCCAGGTACGCAGCGACCGCCCCGATGCCCCGGTGACCACTCTCTTGAGCGCCAATCCACAGTTGGGCATGGCCCTGGACGGTTTTTGCCAGCGTCACGATGCCTCGCCCGAGCAGGTCCTGATGACGGCCTGGGGGGTGCTGTTGCAGCGTCTGAGTACCGGCGACAGCCCGACACTGACCTTGAACTGGGTACACGATTGCCGCGACGACTATGAAGAACTCGCCGACTGCTGGGGATTGTTCGCCAAGCCCCTGCCCTTGCGCTGGCAACCGGCAGCGGACAGCCATTTTGCCCAGGCCCTGGCGAACCTGCAGACGCTCTGCGAAGACGCCACGCAATGGCAGGAATACTGCGGTGTCAGCACCGCACTGTCGGCCGAGGCTTTGCAATACGGTTTCCAGTGGGGCGGGCAGTTGCCCGATCGGCTCGCCACTTTGGGCAGCCTGGGATCGACACTCACGGTGCTGGACGCCCAGGCCATCCCCGCCGGCATGGAACTGTTGCTGGTGGCTGAAACCAACGCTGGCGGCTATCGCCTGAACCTCTGCCACCTGCCAGGCCGCTACAGCGAACAAGCCGCGCTGACCTTGCTGGAGCAGTTCCAATCGCTGCTGCTCGACGCCCTCGTCCATCCCGGCAAGCCCTTGGCCGAGCTGTCCTTGCAAGCGCCGAGCTTCGCCACGACCCTGGCCGCCCTGCAGGATGATGCCCCCGCGCCGCCGTTCGCCAGCGTGCCGGCGGGTTTCGATACCTGTGCCGCGCAGTTCCCCGAGCACTTGGCCCTGCGCGACCACCACGGGCACCTGAGCTATGCCCAGTTGCAGGCTCGCAGCAACCAACTGGCGCATTACCTGCGCGGCCAGGGCGTGGGCCCCGAAGATCGCGTGGCCTTGTATCTCGATCGCTCGGCGCAGATGGTCCTGGCGATGCTCGCCGTGCTCAAGAGCGGCGCGGCGTTTGTCCCCTTGGACGTGCATCAGCCGACGCAACGTTCCCTGGCCATCCTGCAACAGGCCCAGCCGGTCTTCGTCCTGAGCGGCTCGGCCGGCAGCGCGCCCGCGTTGCCCGGCATCGGCAGCCTCGACCTGCGGGATGAAGCGACCTGGCAGCGAGCATCCGCCACGCCCGTCGACGTCGAGATCCAAGCCCAGGACGCGGCTTACGTGCTGTTCACCTCCGGCAGCACCGGGACGCCCAAAGGTGTCATCGTCGAACATCGGCAGCTCGCCAGTTATGTCGCCAGCGTGTCCCGGCGGCTGGCGCTGGCGCCCGGCGAACGCAGCGCGGTGGTCACTTCCCTGGCGGCCGACCTGGGCTACACGTTGCTGTTCCCAACGCTGCTTTGCGGCGGCGAATTGCACCTGCTGGACAAGGAAACGGCCATGGACGCCCAAGCCTGGGCAGCCTGGCAGGCGCAGTACCCGGTCGACCACCTGAAGGTCGTGCCGTCGTTGCTCGACGCCTGGTTGATTCACGCCCAAAGCGCTGCCGTGTTGCCGCGTAAGCAACTGATCCTCGGCGGCGAAAGCTGCTCGCGGCGCCTGCTGCAACGCATTCGCGGCCTCGCGCCGGCGCTGACGGTCTTCAACCATTACGGTCCGACCGAAACCACGGTGGGCGTGGTGATGCACAAAGCCGAACCGGCCGTGGATTATCGCCGCCTGCCCCTAAGCGATCGCCTCGATGGCATGCGCCTGTACCTGCTCGACGAGCAGCAAGCGCTGGCCGCTCCCGGGCAGAGCGCCGAGCTATATATCGCCGGCCCGCAACTGGCTCGCGGTTACTTGGACGTCCAACAAAATGCCGGGCGTTTTATCGAGTTGGCACACCTGCCGGGCGAGCGTCTCTATCGCACCGGCGACATGGCCCGCTATCGCCATGACGGCAGCCTGGAGATCACCGGGCGTGCGGACCACCAGGTGAAGATCCGAGGTTTCCGCGTAGAACTCGATGAGATCCAGGCACAGTTGACCGGCCTTCCTGGCGTGGCCCAGGCCGCGGTGGAATGCATCTCCCGGGGCGAGCTCGGCCAGCAGCTGTTCGCCTTCATGACCCTGGCGCCCGGGCATTCGACCACGGTCGCCAGGTTGCATGGCCAGGCCCAGGATTGCTTGCCGGACTACATGCTGCCCACCTTGCGGATCGTCGAGGCACTGCCGCTGATGGGCAACGGCAAACTCGACCGCAAGACCTTGCAGCAATGGGCCGACAAAGTCCTCGACACGGTCGGCAGTGCCTTGCCGCGCACACCGCTGGAAGCCCTGCTCGCCGAGGTATGGGCGCAGGTGCTGGGCCTGGAACGGGTGGGCATCGACGACGACTTCTTCGCGCTGGGCGGCCACTCCCTGGCGGCGGTGACCCTTGCCAGTCGCTTGCAGACCGCACTGTCGGCACCGGTGACGGTCAATGCGGTGTTCAACGCCCCGAGCGTCTCGGCGTTTGCGGCACTGGTGCAGGCCGAACTCAAGCTCTCGGCCCTGGTCAGGCTGTCGGCGCCAAACTCGACACCCGTCGAGGCCTGCCACCTGTTCTGCTTCCACCCCTCCACGGGTCATGTGCAGGACTACCGTCCTCTGCTGGCATCGCTACCGGCCTGGCAGCTGTGGGGACTCCAGGCGGCCTACCTGACCGACGACAGCACGACGCTGGGCGGTGACATCGAGAGCCTGGCGGCGCTCTACGTCGAGCATCTGCGTCAGCAACAAGCGCACGGGCCTTATCACCTGCTGGGCTTCTCTCTCGGCGGTCTACTCGCGATTGCCGCGGCCGCGCGCCTGGAAAGCCAGGGTGAAGAAGTGGCGTTTCTCGGTATCATCGACTCGCAATACCAGCATCAGGCCCCAGAAGACAGCGTCGAGGCGTTGCTGGAATCGGCTTCCCAGGCACTGACGCCGGACAGCCAGGCCGTGTTGCGCCGCTTGTCGCCGCCGATCATCACCGCGTTGCTCGCGCAACTGGGCGCCCTGCCCCCGGCGGCACGCCTGGCGGAACTGGTCCGGTGGGCACGACAACAAGGCCTGCAACTTGATGGCGACAGTTGGGAGCACCTGCAGACGCGGCTAAACTACCAGCAGCATACGCAGCATCTGCTGGCCACGTTCAACCCCGTACGGTTGAGCTGCCCGGTGCATGTCTGGTGGGCCAGCGATACCTTGGCCCAGGCTGAGTTCGCCGACCCGCATTGGGAAGACCTGAGCAGTGGGCCGTTGACCCGCGAGGTCATCGCGGCACAACACTTGACCATCCTTGAGCAACGCGCCTTGCATGAACAATTGGCGGCGCGCCTCACGGCCATTGCTACACACGGAGCGGTTTGAAATGGATCTGTTGTTACTCATGGCTAAACGCTCCTGGCGCGCACTGCTGGTGGCGACCCTCACGGGTCTGACCTGCGGCCTCGCGGCGGCCGGCCTGATCGCCAATATCAACCACAGCCTGGAGGTGTTCGATAAGCTGCGCCCGGTGGATGGCCTGCTCTTCGCCGGCCTGGTGGTGTTGGTCGCGGTGTCGCGGATCATCTCCGACATCAGCCTGCTGCGCCTGGGCCAGGCCGCGGTCAACGACATGCGCCTGCACCTGAGCGCCAAGCTGATCGACACGCCCTACGCGCAATTGCAGCGCCTAGGCAAGCATCGCCTGCTGGCGATGCTCACCGACGATACGCAGACCATCAGCCAGGCAGTGGAGTTGGTGCCGATCCTGCTGGTCAACGTCGGGATCATCGCCGCGTGCCTCGGCTACCTGGGTTGGCTCAGCATGCCATTGCTCGGCCTGACGCTGCTGCTGATCGTCCTGGGCAGCCTGAGCTTTCACTGGCCGCAACGCCGGGCGCTGACCTCGATCTCCCGCGCTCGCGAGCTCAAGGACCAGTTGTTCAATCAGTACCGCCTGCTCACCGATGGCAGCAAGGAACTGCAACTCAACCATCCGCGCCGGCAGCACTTCTTCACCCGGCTGCTGATACCGGTGAGCCAGCAATACCGCCGCGATTTTGTACGGGGCATGAGCATCTACGCCCTGGTCCTGAACTGGGGCAATGCGGTGTTCTACATGCTGATCGGCGTGGTGCTGTTCGCCGCGCCGCATTTCATTGACCTGAGCGCGAGCCTGGTCACCGGCTATATCCTGGCGATCCTCTATATGATCACGCCGCTGTCGGAACTGATGCATGCCTTGCCGACCCTCGGCCGGGCCAGCGTGGCCCTGAACAAGATCCGTGCCCTGGAAGGCGAGATGCAAACCGCCGACGAGGCCCTCGACACCATCTCGCCGACCCAGGTGCGCAGCCTGGTGTGCCGCCAGGTCACCCACACCTACTACCGCGAGCGCGAGGACGGCCATTTCACCTTGGGCCCTATCGACCTCACCCTCAATGCCGGCGAAGTGGTGTTCATCACCGGCGGCAACGGCAGCGGCAAGACCACCCTGGCCTTGTTGCTGACCGGGCTGTACCGTCCGGAAAGCGGCGAGATCATGCTCGACGAACAAGTGTCCTCGAGCAATGACAACCACCATTACCGGCAGCACTTCTCGGCGATCTTCACCGACTTCTGCCTGTTCGAGAATCTGTTCGATGGGGAGGATCCGCGCCTGGTGAAACAGGCGCAGGACTACCTCGTCCACCTGCAACTGGACCATAAGGTGCAAATCGAGGAAGGCAAGCTGACCACGCTGGCGTTGTCCACCGGGCAACGCAAGCGCCTGGCACTGCTCAGTGCCTATCTGGATGATCGTCCCTGCTACCTGTTCGACGAATGGGCCGCCGACCAGGACCCGGTATTCAAGCACTTTTTCTACACCCGGATCCTGCCGGACCTGCGCGAGCGGGGCAAATTGCTGATCGTCATCTCCCATGACGACGCCTACTTCGGCCTGGCCGACCGACTGATCCGCATCGAACACGGCAAGCTCAGCGAAGTCGCCCCGCAGGCTGATGCGATGCTCGTGGCGCAAATGATGTCTTGAAAAACCCTAAACCCTGTGGCTAAGGAGCTTGCTCCCTCGCCACAAGGGTTTATGCATGCCACAACAATGTGAGAGCTTCTGGCCGAGGCTGTTCAAACCTGCACTCAACCTTCCTCATAGATGTAACGCAGATAGCTCACCTGCTCTGCCACCGGCAGGCGGTGCAGCTTGGGGCAGGATTCGCAGAGCACGGGGGGTTGGCCTTCGACCGGCTCATGCAACTGGTAATGCAGGCAGCAATGCCGTCGCAGGGGCAAGCACGGGCAAATCTGCGGCGCCGGTGATTCGACCATGCGTTGCAGGCCTCGCAGCTTCAAGCGGCCGTTGTTCACCGTGACCTGCTCCAGCCACTGGTGAGCCTCGGCGAAGCCCTCCCTGGACAGGTCCGGGTCCATCCTGGCGAAGGCGCCGTCCCAGATGGCGACAAAGTTGCCCCACAGTATTTTCGGCGCCAGGCCACCGGCGACGGCCAACGTGCCGAACAGCGGCGCCAGGTGCTCGTGGACCAACCGCGACCAATAAACCGCCCGGTCCTGCGCGCCCAAGGACGACAGCCCGGCGGCCAGGCCCAAGGCCACCGGTTGGCCGTCGTCGTGCAACAGCAGCGCATCCTCGCCCCAGAACTCGATCGCGCAGTGACGCGTCAGTACACAGGCCAGGGTGGCCGGCAGGACAATGCTCATGTAGTTCATCGACCACTGCGAAACCACGGCGGCGCGGTTCACCCCCGGGTAACGCAGGGCGAACCGGGTCAGCAAGGGTTGCAGCACGGCCGGGTCGGCAAGCTGGCTCAACGCGATGGAAGGCTGGCCCCCAGGTGCCTGCCGGATGACCCGCTGTATCGGCGGCCAGGCCTGGTTAAGCCATTCTGGAAATTCGATAACGGGGCTCCCGTGGCTTTCCCTAATTAATGCAAACGATTAGCATTGGCTGATCCTATCCTCCCGCCCCTGCAAACTCAACGTCGTTAACGACCAGGCTCATCAAGACCCCATGCACACACTCCGCAATTTCTGGCGTCTCGCGCGGCCTTTCTGGGCCTCCGAGGAAAAGTACCCGGCCCTGTTGCTGCTGTTGGCCACTGTGCTGATGACCCTGTGCCTGGTCGGTGTCAACATCCTCACCAATTTCTGGAACCTGCATTTCTATAACGCCTTGCAGGCCCTGGACTACCACGGTTTCCTGATCGGCAGCCTGCAGTTCATCCTGTTGCAGATCGGCACGGCGGCCTTCACCGTGGGCGCGTTTCACTTCCAGCAAAAGCTCACCATCCGTTGGCGGGGCTGGGCGACCCGCAACATGCTCGATCAGTGGCTGGACAGCCAACGCTACCAGAAGCTGAAGTTGACCGAGACCGACGTCGACAACCCCGATCAGCGGATCGCCGAGGATATCGACCTGTTTATCGTCAAGTCGCTCAAGTTGAGCCTGGGCCTGCTGACGTCGGTGGTGTCGCTGTTTTCCTTCCTGCATATCCTCTGGCAAGCCTCCAGCCTCGTCAGCGTGCCGTTCAACGATCAGTCGATCGTGATTCCGGGGCTGCTGGTGTGGGTCGCCCTGGTGTATGCGCTCCTGGGCACCGGCCTGGCCTTCTGGCTGGGACGCGCGCTGCCCAGCCTCAATTTCATGCAACAGCGGCGTGAAGCGGATTTTCGTTTCTCGCTCATCCGCCTGCGGGAGAACGCTGACTCGGTGGCGCAATACCGCGGCGAAGTCGTGGAGAACGAACGCTTCAACCACCGTCTGGAGGCGGCGCTGGAAAACTTCTGGGCGCTGGTGAAAAAACAGAAGTTGATCATGGGCTACTCGACCTTCTACTTGCGCAGCGCGACGGTCATCCCGATGTTCATCATGGCACCACAGTTCTTTGCCGGCGCCTTTCCCCTCGGCCGCCTGACACAGATAAGCGCGGCCTTCGGCGAAGTGCACGCGGCCATCGCCTACCTGGTGAGCGTGTTCCCGGAACTGTCGGAATGGAAATCGGTGATCGACCGCCTGGTCGGCTTCCAGGATCGCCTGGATAACGTCGAGGTCAAGTCCCAGGTCCGACACCAACAGCAGACCAGCGGCCTTGATATCAAGGACCTGGACATCTGGCTGCCAAATGGCCGGCCATTGTTCAAAGGCTTCAACCTGTCCCTCAAGCCCGGTGACAGCCTGATGATCAACGCGCCATCCGGCTACGGAAAATCGACGCTGATCCGCACGATTACCGGGCTTTGGCCCCATGCGCGCGGCTCAAGCGGCTATGACCGTGAGCGCGCCCTGACCCTGTCGCAAAAACCCTACCTGCCGCTGGGCAGCTTGCGCGAAGCGCTCTGGTACCCCAGCCCACCCCGTCGCGAAGAGGATGCCACGCTGCGCCAAGTCATGGCGCAAGTGGGCCTGTCCCACCTGGCCGGTCAGTTGGACCAGGAGCGGGACTGGGCACAGACCCTCAGCGTCGGCGAACAACAACGCTGTGCGTTCGTCAGGGCCCTGCTGGCCCGGCCCACGGTGCTGTTCCTCGACGAAAGCAGCTCGGCGCTGGATGCGGCAAACGAAGCGCGTTGCTATCAACTGCTCAAGCAGACGTTGCCGGACACGATCCTGATCAGCGTCGGCCACAGCGCCTCCCTGGAGCACTTCCATTGGCACGTCCTGGAACTGCAGGACGAGGCGCGGTGGGTGCATCGCAAGGTCAAGCAAGCGGTGTGAGCCGATCCTGTGTCTACGCACCAGAGCCTGTAAAAGTAACCCTGTGACGAGGGCGCTTACTCCCTCACCACAGGGTTCCATATGTTCCCCCGTCCTTCGTGTTCAGGCCCCTGAAAAAGCGTAAACGCCCCGTGCGACATAACCCCCCTGTTCACCCATTGGCATGCAGAGTTTGTGGTCTATAGTTCTCACAGATTCAGGATCTTTCGCTCGGGCCATCAGGAGCAACATCCCCTCGAGCCGTAACCGTGTCGGATGCCATCAACCGTCGGTTGAATAATGCAGGGAGCACACTATGCCGATCCAGCGGCCTGAGACACAGACGTTGGCCCCTGGCGCTGCCCATTGTGCAGAGGCCGATCGCGGTACCGAGGCCGGCGGGCTTCGGCGGTTCTTCGACCAGGCCAAGGAAGCCTACATCCTGTTCCCGCTGCTGGCCGTCCTGCTGTTGCTGGTCATCTGGAGCGCCACCCTCTACCTGATCAAGGTTGAACATCTTCGCGCACAACAGAGCGCCGCGACGGCCAGCCTGGAAATGGGCGCCACCTACGAAGCGCAAATGCTACGCGCCATCCATGAAATCGATCAGACCCTCAAGCTGGTCAAATACACCTGCGAGACCGAAGACGAGCCAGATCCCCTGCGCCGGCTCCAGGAGCGGGCCTTGTTGCCGCCGCCGTTGGTGTTTGACGTCAGTGTGGTCAATCCCGACGGCAGGCTCGTGGCGAGCACGCGGGTCAATGACCGGGACAATATCGCTGACCCGAATGAGCAACAAACGCTGCGGCACGGCGATTCACTGTCCATCAGCCGCCCTTGGAGGAGCCCGGTCACCGGGGAATGGCGCTTGCGCTTCAGCCGGCGACTCGATGCCGCGGATGGCACGCTTTCCGGGATCGCCCGGGTCGAGGTCGATGCCGCCTATTTCGTCAGCAGCTACGATGCCTCGAAACTCGGCGAACACGGCGCGCTCGGACTGCTGGGCACTGACGGCATCTTCCGCGTACGGCGCACCGGGGAAACGGTACTGGCCGGCGATACGGTGGATTACACGGCAGTGGTGCCGGACGCGGAAAACACCGCGGCGGTGCTCTCGGTCAATGGCTGGGACGGGGTGCGGCGCTACACCAGTGCCCGCCAGCTCTACGACTTTCCACTGGCAGTGATCGTCGGTTTGTCCGAGGAAGAACAACTGGCGGTGGTGAACCAGCAAGCACGTACCTACCTCTGGCGCGCGGCGGGCGGCAGCCTGGTACTGGTGCTGCTGGTGGGCCTGCTCGCCCGGATGAGCTGGCAACTGGCGCAGAGCCGCTTGCGCGCCGCCGAAGCCCAGGCCCAACTGGCTGCCGCCGCTCGCCAGGCCGGCATGGCCGAAATCGCCACCAACGTCCTGCACAACGTGGGCAACGTGCTTAACAGTGTGAATATTTCCGCCGACCTGATCACCCGCAAACTGCGTACCAGCAAGGCCTTGGGGCTCGGCAAGGCGGTGCGCATGATGAACGAGCACGCCGATGACCTCGGCGACTTCATTTCCCACGACGAGAAAGGCAAGTTGCTGCCCGGCTACCTGAACCAACTGGTGGACGCATTGGCCGTCGAGCAACAGAGCATGACCGAAGAACTCGGCCAACTGAGCAAAAGTGTCGATCACATCAAGGAAATCGTCGCCGCCCAGCAATCCTATGCGGGCACATCCAGCCTTGCCGAAACGGTGCAGGTCAGGGAACTGATCGAGGATGCCCTGCGCATGAACGCCAGTAACATCGCGGCGCATCGGATTACCGTGGTGCGACACCTCGCCGAAACACCCTTGCTGCAACTGGATAAGCACCGGGTGCTGCTGATCCTGATCAACCTGATAAAAAACGCCAGCAGGGCGATGGATGACCGACCGGGGCTTACCCCTCAAATCATCCTTCAGAGTGAGATCCCCCAAGCAGATACCTTGGTCATCAAGGTCATCGACAACGGCGAAGGCATCGCGCCCGAGAACCTGACACGGATCTTTGCCCACGGCTTTACCACACGCAAGGACGGCCACGGCTTTGGCCTGCATAGCTGCGTCCTGGCGGCCATGGAGATGGGCGGTTCGTTGGAAGCCCATAGCGATGGTCCGGGCACAGGGGCGACCTTTACGCTCAAATTGGCGATCTAGACTACCCTTGGCTGCGTGGTAGCGCGCAGTTTCAGCCACCGTTACAAGGAGCAGACGAATGGCGATCCACACAACGAGGTTACCTTGAACCCATGGTGAAAAAGTCCAATGGATGGGCCCTGGTAGCCGTGACCCTATATGCCTGCGGCGCCAGTGCCAACGCGGGCGACATGTTCTCGCTGAGCAGTTTCGGCACGGTGGGAATCGTCCACTCCAGCGAGAAAAAAGCCGACTTCACGTCCAGTATCTTCAAGCCCAACGGCGCAGGCCATTCGCGGAACTGGAGCGCCGACGTCGACAGCCTGATAGGCGCCCAATTGACCGCCACCTTCACCCCACAGCTGTCGGCCGTGGTGCAGGTCATTTCCGAGCAGCGCTACGACAACAGCTACCGGCCCTTCGTCGAATGGGCCAACGTCAAGTACCAGTTCACGCCGGATTTCAACGCCCGCATCGGCCGTACCGTGTTGCCGACATTCCTGGTGTCCGACACCCGCAAAGTGGGCTACACCCTGCCCTGGGTGCGGGCGCCCATGGAGGTCTACAGCCTGATGCCGATCTCCAGCAGCGACGGCATCGATGGCAGCTACCGGTTTCGTGTCGATGAAATCACCAACACCGTTCAGGCCCATTATGGCCAGACCGACAGCCGTCAGCCCGCCGGGGCCGGCAAGGCGATGACAAGAGATTTCTGGGGGATCACCGATACCACCGAGTTCGACGCCCTCACCCTGCGCATCACCTACATGAAAGCCGACCTGACCCTGGAACAGTTCAACTCACTCTTCGATGCGTTCAGGGCGTTTGGTCCGCAAGGCATCGCCATCGCCGATCGCTACGACTCCGATGACACGCCGGTCGATTTTTTCGGCGTAGGCGCCAGCTATGACCCGGGGGACTGGTTCGTCATGAGTGAATGGGGACGTCTCGACAGCCGCTCCGGCCTGGGCAGGACCAGCGCCTGGTACATCAGCGGCGGGTACCGCATCGAAGCGCTCACGCCCTACATCACCTACGCGCGCTCCAAGACCGAAACAGACATCGCCAGCCCGGGCCTGACGCTATCGACCTTGCCGCCGGCCCTGACGGGCACGGCCGCCGAACTCAACGGTGCGCTCAACAGCATCCTGGGTTCGAACGAAGGCCAGCAGACCCTTTCCCTTGGCGTGCGCTGGGATTTCACCAAGAACATGGACGCCAAGGTGCAGTTCGATCACACACGTTTGAAGGGCAACTCGGTCGGTCCGTTGATCAATCCCCAACCGGACTTCACGTCGGGGGGCTCGCTCAACGTCATCAGCCTAGCTGTTGATTTTGTCTTCTGATGGAGCAGGCCATGCGGGTTGTGAGGCTTATCGGATTCGCCATGGCGGGGCTCGCCCTGTGCGCCGCCAGCGTTGCCGTCAAGGCCGACGTGGTGGTGATCGTCGCCACGTCCAGCCCGGTGACGATGCTCGCGCGCAATCAGGTGGCGGATATTTTCCTGGGCAAGGCCAGTCGTTTTCCCGGCGGAGGACAGGCCATTCCCATTGACCAGACAGAAGATTCGCCAGCCCGCGATGAGTTCTACACAACGTTCACCGGCAAGTCCGCATCCCAGCTCAAGGCGCACTGGTCGAAAATCATCTTTACCGGCCGGGGCCAGCCGCCACAGGCGGTTTCAAGCGGCACGGAAGTCAAGAAACGTATCGCAGAGAACCCCGACGCCATTGGCTATATCGACACACGGGAACTGGATGACAGCGTCAGGGCCCTGCCACTCGAGCCGCAATGAGCCCTTACGCACCGAGGCTCGGGGCAGCCGCCTCGGCTTGCAGCAACACCTTGAACTGATCGGCGGGAATCGGTTTGTTGAAGTAGAACCCTTGGAATTCATCGCAGGCATTGTCCCGCAGGAAATCGGCCTGCGCCTTGGTTTCCACGCCTTGGGCCACCACGGTGAGGCTGAGGGTCCTGCCCATTGCGATAATGGCCTCGGTCAAGGCCTTGTCTTCCGACACACTGCTGGTATCGCAGATGCATGAGCGATCGATTTTGATGACATCCAATGGAAACTGTTCGAGCGCAGAGAGCGACGAATAACCCATACCAAAATCATCGATGGCGATGCGGACCTGCAGGCGCTTGAGCCCGGTCAGCACACTCAACGCCCTTTTGACGTCCTGCATGAGCAGGCGCTCGGCGATCTCCAGTTCCAGCAGACGCGCGTCCATGCCGGTTTCGGCCAAAACCTCGGCCAAGTCCGTCAGCAGGTTCTCATCGGCAAACTGCCGTGCCGTGAGGTTCACGGCGACTCCCAGGTGCGGCAGCCCTTGTTGTTGCCAGGCGACGTTTTGCTGGCAGGCGGTCTTGAGCACCCATTTGCCGATCGGCACGATCAAACCGGTTTCTTCCGCCACCGGGATGAATTGCATGGGCGCCACGATCCCCAGGTCGGGATGCTGCCAGCGCAGCAGCGCTTCCATGCCGGTGATCTGGCCACTGCGAATATCCCGCTTGGCCTGGTAATGCAGCTGGAACTCCTGGCGCTCCAGCGCGTGACGCAGGCTCAGCTCCAGCGTCAGGCGTTCCAGTGAGTCCGCGTTCAGTTTCGCGGAGTAGAACTGGAAGTTGTTCTTGCCCCGTTGCTTGGCCTGGTACATCGCGCTGTCGGCGTTTTTCGTCAGTGTCTGCTCGTCCAGGCCATCGTGTGGAAACACACTGATCCCGACGCTGGCGGTCACACGGAACTCCTGGCCCTGGAGGTTGAAGGGCCGGGCAATAGCGGTCAGGATTTTCTGGGCGGCGGTTGCCACGTCGTTGTCCTGCGACAGCTCCGGCAGCAGGATCACGAATTCGTCACCGCCCAATCGGGCCACCGTATCACTGCTGCGCAGGCATGCCTCCAGGCGCTGCGCCACTTCCTTGAGCAGTTGATCGCCGGCATCGTGCCCCAGCATATCGTTGACTTGCTTGAAACGGTCGAGGTCAAGGAACAGCACCGCCAGTTGCCGATCATAGCGACTGGCCTCGCTGATGCTCTGGCTCAACAGCTTGCTGAACAGGCTGCGATTGGGCAACGTCGTCAAGCCGTCGTGATAGGCCAGGTACTCGACACTTTCCGCGTAGGCAATTTTCGCTTCGCCGGCGCGCAAGCGGCTTTGCGCCAACTGCCAGCTCATCCGCGCGAGCAATCCCGCGAGCAGCACCAGGGCCAGGCTGCCGCCCGCCGTGCGCCAGAGATAGCGGTGCGCTTGCCGGGTCACCGCGGCGAGTTGTTCTTGCTCGGACAAGCCGACGATCACCGCCAGCGGGAAATCGTAGAGCTGGCGGGCGCTGGTATAGCGCCGCACACCGTCCCATGGGCTGATCGCGCGTACGGCTTCGGTGTTTTCCGTGTCCGACACTACGGTTGCGTAATCGATCGAGTCACCGGCCGAGACGACTTCCCCGCTGCGCCGTGCCCGGAAGATACCGTCGATGCCCAGCAGGCCGAGCAAGCCGTGATTACCGAGCTTCGAGGGGTCATAGCTGCTGACGAAATAGGCCGCATCGACCTCGACCATGGCGATCCCGGCGAACGCGCCATCCACCGCGTCGAGCCGTCGGCTGAAACGCAATCTCCATTCCCCCGTCACCGGGCTTTTCCACGGGGGGCTGATCGACAGCGCCGTGTCCGGCCCCAGCGTTTGCAGCTCATCCTTGGCCATTCGACTTCCAGCCTCGCTCGACTGGGTGCTGGCGACGACCCGGCCGCTGGCGTCGACCACACTGACGTCAAACAAGTAGGGAGAAGGCAGCAGGCCACGCGCCTTGAGCTTGGGCAGCGGGTTTGGCTCCCGCTCCGACTCGTAGGTGTATTTGACCAGCTTGAGGGTTTGGTCGATTTCACGCACGGCCCGCAGGATCTGCGCTTCGTAGGTGGCGCCGATTTCCAGGCTCGCTTCGGCGATCCCCCGCTGCGCGCGGGCTTGTTCGACCTTGATCAGGTACAAGGTCCCTGCCCAGATGACCAGCAACAACAGAGCGGCCAACAGCGGGAACAGGATATAGGCTTCCCTGACCTGGTCGAGGCCGCGCCGAAACAGCGTGTTCGTCGCACCGGCCAGGGTGTCTTCACGATGGACGATACCCGGGGCCGACGTCATTGCACTCGCCCGTTGGATCGCCATGGTGTGCTCCCTGCATTGTTCACGGCTGACGCCTGCGGGTGTCCGACGCCGCCACGGATCGAGTCCTCCGCAGTCGCAGATCGCCGACACTGGAAGACTCCGGGCCTGCTGAAAACTATAGACCACAAACCGCGCCTGCCACGGCCAATCGCACGCCGACCGTGGCTTTGCGCGGGGAGTGAATGACGAAGTGCAGTTGACGCCCCTGACTTATTGGTCCAGTTTCTAATGCAACGGTGTCCTGCAGTTTCTCGTGCGGGACGCACGCTTGATAAACCCGGTTCGTCAGTCAAAGGGTCTCTGCAAGCCTATGAATGAACTCCGTAGGACCGCCTTCCCCGCCATTGATTGCCAATGGACATCCCTGTGTCGTTGATTCCCCTGGTGGTGTGTGACGACTCCAACATGGCGCGCAAACAAGTGTTGCGTGCATTGCCGGCAGACTGGCCGGTTACCGTCACCGAGGCGGTCAATGGGCGCCAGGCCATGGACGCCATACGCCAGGGCCTGGGGCACGTGGTGTTGCTCGACCTGACCATGCCGGAAATGGATGGTTACCAGGTGTTGAGCGCCTTGCGCGACGAGGGCTTGAAGGCGCAGGTCATCGTTATTTCCGGTGACGTCCAGGATGAAGCGGTGCGCCGCGTGCTCGAGCTGGGCGCCCTGGCGTTCCTGAAAAAACCGTTCGACGAAAACGACCTGCGCCAGACGCTGGCTAGGCTGGGGCTACTGACCCAACCTGGCACGCTCCCTCAGCAGAGCCGTTCGGCCACCCACACGGCCATCGGCTTTCACGATGTGTTCCGCGAAACGGTCAACGTGGCCATCGGCCGGGCGGCGGCCCTGATCGCCAAGGTATTGGGGGTCTTTGTGCAACTGCCGGTGCCGAACGTGAACCTCCTCGAGGTCGGGGAATTGCACATGGCGTTGAACGACGTCGGCAGCTCCCAACAACTCACCGCCATTTGCCAGGGCTTTATCGGCAGCGGCATCGCCGGCGAAGCCCTGCTGATCTTCCACGACTCGGAGATCACCGACATCGCGCAGTTGATGCAGCGCCAGAGCGCCGATTATTCGGACCTGGAAATGCTGCTGGACCTTTCCAGCGTGTTGATCGGCGCGTGCCTGAACAGCATTGCCGAACAGATCGACGTGGTGTTTTCCCAGGGCCACCCGCAGATTCTCGGCCAGCACGCGGCCATCGAGGAACTGATCCGGGACAACAGCAAGCACTGGAAAAAGACCCTGGCGGTGGAAATCAGCTACAGCCTGGAGGGGCACGATATCCGTTTCGACCTGTTGCTGCTGTTTACGGAAGATTCCATCGAACGGTTGACCCATAAACTCGCCTACTTGATGAACTGAGCCATGAGCGAATCCATCGATCTGAACGAATTCCATTGGTTGCTGGCCATCGTTCAGAGCATCGACGTCGGGGTGGTGGTGCTCGACCGCGAGTACCGCGTGCAGGTGTGGAACACCTTCATGGAGAACCGCTCCGGGGTGCAGCCCAAGGACGCTCACAACCAGCACTTTTTCAGCCTGTTCCCTGAAATCGATCGCCAATGGTTCAGCCGCAAGGTGGAAAGCGTCGCGACCCTGGGCACACCCGCGTTCACGGTCTGGGAGCAGCGCCCGTACCTGATGCGGTTCAAGAGCTACCAGCCGATCACCGGCCAGGAAGCGTTCATGTACCAGAACACCACGCTGCTGCCGCTGCGCTCGCCCGACAACACCATCAAGCACATCTGCCTGGTGATCTATGACGTTACCGACGTCGCCACGAACCGGCATCAGCTCCAGGCGGCCAACGCACAGTTGCTGCAACTCTCCAGCACAGATCGACTGACGGGGTTGTATAACCGCGGTCACTGGGAGAGCAGCCTGAAAGCCGCCTACGCCCGGCATCATCGCTACGGCAATGCGTTGAGCCTGGTGATGCTCGACATCGACCATTTCAAGCGGGTCAACGACACTTACGGTCATCAGGCGGGCGACCAGGTCATCGAGCACGTCGCCAGGCTGCTGCGCGAGCATGTGCGCGAGTCCGACGTGGCCGGCCGTTATGGCGGTGAAGAGTTCGGCGTGGTGCTTTCAGACACCGACATGGCGGGCGCACGGATGTTCGCCGAACGCCTGCGCAAGGCTGTTGAAGCGCTGGAAGTGGAGTTCAATGACCAGACTATCCGCTTCACCGTCAGCCTGGGAGTGGCCGACCTGAGCCAGCCCTCGAACAACCACGCCGACCTGATCGCCAGGGCGGACCAGGCGCTGTACACGTCGAAGAAGAATGGACGCAATCGGGTGACAGTGCATGAATAGCGAGCCCACTTTTTCCAGGATGACGGTGAAATTTGATGCCCACCACACATCCCTTGTGGGAGCGAGCTTGCTCGCGATAGCGTTGGTTCAGCAGCATTGAGGGTGACTGGCACGCCGTCATCGCGAGCAAGCTCGCTCCCACATAGGTTCACTGGCATTCACTCGCCAAGGCTTGGGGAGGCTTCACCCTTTTTACCCAGCAACTTGAGCGTCACTCCATTCGTCCAGCCGAAGCCGTCCTGCAACTCATATTCGCCACCGCCTCCGCCATCGCCCCGCCCGGACAGGTCGTATTTCTCCACCAGCTTGTTTTTCTTGCGGTAGAGGTTCTCGACCTGTTGCAAGAAGCGACTGCCGATCTGTTGCGCCAGGGCGGTGTGCCGGTATCGGTCCAGTCCTTGCACCGCGACCCATTGCAACGGTGCCCAGCCATTGGGTTCGTCCCACTGCTGGCCATTGCTGACCTGGGTGGTGGCGATGCCCCCGGCACGCAACAGACCATCACGTACCGCATCGGCAGTGCGCTTGGCGTGCTCGGCGCAAGCCAGCCCCGTGTACAGCGGGAAAAGCGTCGCTGCCGTAAGTTGCTGGCGTTGCTGGTTGCGCTGCCAGTCATAGTCCACGTAGAAGCCTTTATCGGCATTCCACAAATGCTGCTCGATGGCCCGCTGGCGCAGTTCGGCGCGCCGGCCGTAAGCCTGGACGCAGGGCGTGTTCTGCACCGTCGCGCAGGCTTTGGCGATGGTGTGCTCGAGATGATAGATCAGGCTATTGAGGTCCACGGGCACAATGGCCGTGGTGCGAATGCTCGCCAGGCGCTGGCCATCGTCCAACCAGCGCGAGCTGAAGTCCCAGCCGCTTTCGGCACCGGCGCGCAGGTCACGCCACACCTCCTCCCTGGGACGGTCCGGCGCCTGTTCGGCGGTGCTGACATCCTGCAGCCAGGATTCCTGTCGAGGCGTCGGGCTGGCATCCCAATAGCGGTTGAGCACACTGCCATCGGCGAGCTTGACCACGTGCCGGTTGGCCGCACCGGGCTTGAGAGCCTGGGCACCCTCCATCCAATAGGCATACTCCTTCTGCAACTGTGGCAGGTATCGCCTATAGGCCTGGTCACCTTCGATACGCGCCTGCAACTCCACCATGTAGGCGAAGAATGGCGGCTGCGACCGGCTCAGGTAGTAGGTGCGATTGCCGTTGGGGATGTGGCCGTAGGTGTCGATCATGTAGGCAAAGTTATCGATCATCTGGCGGACCTGGGCCTTATCGCCGCTTTGCTCAAGCCCCAGCATGGTGAAATACGAATCCCAGTAGTACATCTCGCGAAAGCGTCCGCCAGGCACCACGTAGGGCTGCGGCAACGGCAACAAACTGCTGTAGGCCGGAACTTGGGCGTAGGACCGGCTCAGCACCGGCCAGAGGCTGTCGATGTGCTCCTTGATCGGAGCACCAGGCTTGGGTGCCGGACTTTCGGCTTCGCCGGATTCAACGAAGTTGTCTTTCACGAAGGCCTTGATATCGAAGCCATCGCGACCACGCTGGGCCAGGTAATCGGCGCGGATCTGGGCCGGATCACGGTTGGGCAGTGCGTCCACGAAATGCTTCTGGTCGGTGAACACTTGCCCGCGCTGCACCGCTTCAAAAAGCTCGGGATAGGCCTGGTCGGGGGGGAGAACGGTCCGTCCCTGGGCGTCGGCATGGCTCCAGGTTGCTGGCGGTTGGCTTGAACAGGCCACGCATAGCAGCGCGGCAAAGGAGAGGCTGGCAAGGTCAATGAGGCGCATCAGAGGGTCCATCCTGTTTTCGTTCCTGACAAACGAGTGACCCGTCGGACTGGACCAGGGTTCAAAATGGCGGCCAGCCCGAGCCTCCTTTACGAGCTTGCACGGCACCGTCAACCTTTCTACGGGCTGCTCCACCGTTTTCATAAGCAAGCTCACACCCCCGCTTGCCAAACCCCAGGGTGTGCCGATATTGTCAGCACCATGAATCGCCCATGGATGACCTCGACCACCACGACCACGACCGCCCAGGAGGGTCGTGAGGTGGCGTGAACGAATAACACACGTCTCTCAAAGGCCCGCCAGTGATGGTAAGGGCCTTTTCTTTTGCCCTTGCGTCTCTGGCTCAAACGCAAGGAAAGCACGATGCACGCACTGTTGATTCTCGATATGCAAGTGGGGTTGTTTCACGGCCCGGATAAACCCTGGGCAGGCGAAGTGCTGCTGGATACGCTAAATGCCCTGTTGACCAAGGCTCGCAACGCCGCAGCCCCCATCTTCCTGGCTCGCCATGTCGGTCCGCCTGGTTCGCCCATCGAACCGGGAAGTCCATTGACGCAACTGCTGCCGGAGCTGCGGCTGGCAGGCAACGAGGTGATTTTCGAAAAAAGCCGCCCCAATGCCTTTGCCATGACGGGTCTGGTCGAGCAGTTGCGGGCCTGTGGTGCCGAGGGCGTGGTGATCGCCGGCATGAAAACCCAGTATTGTGTCGACAGCACATGCCGCGCCGCCCGGGACCTGGGTTTCGATGCCGTGCTGATCGCCGACGGTCATACATGCGCCGACACGCCGGACGTGAAGGCGCCAGTGATCATCGCGCATCACAACGCAACGTTGGCCGGCCCCTTTTGCCGGGTCGTTCGCGCCGAGGATTGGCATTTTTAGTTCACATCTGCACATCGACCTGACTGGGTCGACCCTGTTCATACCAAAGGAGTGATCTACATGGAAGTCCGCAATCGTCTGCAACCCTCGGAGTGCGTCAACACGGAAGACATCCGAAGCGAAATCGATGCCCTCGATCAGGCGGTCATCAAACTGTTGGGCAAGCGCTTTCAATACGTGCTCGCGGCCTCGAAGTTCAAGACCTCGGCCACTTCGGTACGTGCGCCGGAGCGTTTCAAGGCCATGCTGGCGACACGGCGGGAATGGGCCGAGGCCGAGGGCCTGAGCCCGGATGCCATCGAAAAAATGTACAGCGACCTGGTGAATCACTTCATTGCCGAAGAAATGAAGCACTGGGCGGCTGATCAAGCACGGCACTGATTTTTCCTGCTTCGGTGGCAAGGGCGCCTGTCCCCTTGCCCACCGCCCTACCCTGCGGTGAGATCGGGCGCAATCGCCGACAACGTCCGTACGCCTTTGGCTACTGAAAGCACCCGCAAACCACCTGAAATCCATTGAGTGATCGGACACACCAGAGGTAAATCAAAGCCTTGGCTGCGTTGCGCTTCGCTCTGCTTCGCCAACGTCATGCCTTCGAAATTTGACACCACAACGCTATCACCTATCGTTCCTCTCGAGACCGCACCCAAGGACCGGGTGGCCCGGACGCCTTTGCAGGCGCGGTCGTCAATGTCATTCCCTCAAGGAGCAACAAAATGTCTGGATCGACCCAAACCATTGATGTGCTCGTCAACGTTGACGCCGATTACCTGCTCGCCCACCCCAACGACGTAGGCGGCGCGATTGCCATGCTGGTGACCCGCAGTGCCGTCGACAGCCATGCCAGCGGCAACACCGGCGAAGGTGGCAACGAGTTGTGGTTCGACGTAAACCCCGGTGACATCATTCGTTGGCGCGCCACCACGCTGTCGCGCAACTTCGACCGCATCGCCTTGATCAAAAACGTCCTGATCGGCGACCCTCATCAGGGCGGTGATTACAAGGGCACCATCTCGACCCCGCAATCTTTCAATATCCCCGGCATTCCAGTGCCCTATCTGGACAATGGCGCCCCCGGAGGCATTGCCAAGACCGATGTGACCTATACCATCTGGCAGTCCACTGCACTGAGCCCGGGAAAGCTCTGGTACCAAATCGTCTTCGTTCTGCTGGACCGTAACCTGAACCAGATCGGCCCGAACAACACATGGGATCCCTACATCACCGTCAATAATCAATAACTGAAATGCACACAGCCCCGGTCGGTTCCCTTCGTCGTTGACGAGGGCGTCGGCCGGGGCTGTGTGCAGGTTCTACAGCATTTCCTTCCTAAGCCGCTTTTTCAAACTCCATCAATGCCGCCAACACCAACGGATGCAGGACAGCCTCGGGATGTTTCGTTTGCCAGGACATCAAGTCGCGGCACATGGCCGGCGTCCAGAAGCTCTTGATGTGTTGGTACACGCCACGCACCGCCACCGCATGGTCCGGCTCAGTGGCGAAGTACTGACCGATCTGGTTGGCCATCTTGATCAGGCTGTCAGAACTCATCGGCGCACCTCGGCTTTCTCGGCGTGACGACGCTCGCGCAGCAGGCGACCTTGTTCATCACTGAACGCCTGGTAACGCTTCTGCCATTCAGAAGGCTGGCTGACCCGCACGATTTCCACCGCCGTCACCTTGTATTCCGGGCAGTTGGTGGCCCAGTCGGAGTTGTCGGTGGTGATCACGTTGGCACCCGATTCCGGGAAGTGGAACGTGGTATAGACCACGCCCGGCGCCACCCGCTCGGTCACCCTCGCGCGCAGCACCGTCTGCCCGGCACGGCTGCCGATACCGACCCAGTCTTCGTCGACGATCCCGCGGTTCTCGGCATCGGTCGGATGGATTTCCAGACGGTCTTCCTCGTGCCAGGCCACGTTGTCGGTGCGCCGGGTCTGGGCACCGACGTTGTACTGGCTGAGGATTCGGCCGGTGGTCAGCAGCAGCGGATAGCGGTTGTTGACCTTCTCGTCGGTGGGCACGTAGCCGGTGAGCATGAAACGGCCCTTGCCGCGTACGAACTGCTCGATGTGCATGGTCGGCGTGCCGTCCGGCGCCGCATCGTTGCATGGCCATTGCAGGCTGCCGTGACGCTCCAGTTCGGCGTAGCTGACGCGGGTGAAGGTCGGCGTCAGGCGGGCGATCTCATCCATGATTTCCGAAGGATGGTTGTAGTGCATCTTGTAGCCCAGGGCGTCGGCCAGGGCGATGGTGGCTTCCCAGTCGGCCTTGCCGGCCAATGGGTCCATCACCTTGCGAACGCGGGAGATGCGGCGTTCAGCGTTGGTAAAGGTGCCGTCCTTCTCGAGGAACGAGCTGCCCGGCAGGAACACGTGGGCGAACTTGGCCGTCTCGTTGAGGAAGATGTCCTGGACGATCACGCATTCCAGAGCGGACAGCGCGGCCGTCACATGCTGGGTATTGGGGTCGCTCTGGGCAATGTCCTCGCCCTGGCAGTAAAGCGCCTTGAAGGTGCCGTCCAGCGCGGCCTCGAACATGTTCGGAATACGCAGGCCCGGGTCAGGTTGCAGGGTAACGTTCCAGGCCTGCTCGAACTCGGCGCGGACCGCATCGTTGGAAACGTGCCGGTAGCCGGGCAGTTCGTGGGGGAACGAACCCATGTCGCAGGAGCCCTGGACGTTGTTCTGTCCACGCAGCGGGTTCACCCCGACACCTTCGCGACCGATGTTGCCAGTGGCCATGGCCAGGTTGGCGATGCCCATGACCGAGGTGCTGCCTTGGCTGTGCTCGGTGACGCCGAGGCCGTAGTAGATGGCCGCGTTGCCGCCGGTGGCGTAGAGCCGTGCAGCGGCGCGGATCTGCTCGGCAGGCACGCCGCAGACCGGGCCCAGGATCTCGGGCGCGTTTTCCGGCTGGCTGACGAAGTCGCGCCAGCGGGCGAAGTCCGCCGCCTCGCAGCGGGCCTCGACAAAAGGCTGGTCAATCAAGCCTTCGGTGGCAATGACATGGGCCAACGCGTTGAGCATCGCCACGTTGGTGCCTGGACGCAGTTGCAAGTGCAACTCGGCGCGGGCATGGGGCGAATCCACCAGGTCGATGCGCCGTGGGTCGATGACAATCAGCCGTGCCCCCTGACGCAGGCGGCGCTTGAGCTGGGAGCCGAACACCGGGTGCGCATCGGTGGGGTTGGCGCCCATCACCAGGATGACGTCGGCCTTCATCACCGAGTCGAAATTCTGGGTCCCGGCCGACTCGCCCAGCGTCTGCTTGAGGCCGTAACCGGTAGGCGAATGGCAAACACGGGCACACGTATCGACGTTGTTGTTGCCGAACGCGGTGCGCACCAGTTTCTGCACCAGATAGGTTTCTTCGTTGGTGCAGCGGCTGGACGTGATGCCGCCGATGGAGTCGCGCCCGTACTTGAGCTGGATCCGACGCAGTTCACTGGCGGCGTAAGTGACCGCCTCGTCCCAGCTGACTTCCTGCCATGGATCGTTGATGTGCTTGCGGATCATCGGCTTGGTGATGCGATCCGGGTGCGTGGCGTAACCCCAGGCGAAGCGGCCCTTGACGCAAGAGTGGCCGTGGTTGGCCTGGCCGTTCTTGTCCGGGACCATGCGCACCAGTTGTTCGCCTTTCATTTCGGCGCGGAACGAGCAACCCACGCCGCAGTAGGCGCACGTGGTAATGACGCTACGCTCCGGCTGCCCAATTTCCACGACGCTCTTGTCGATCAGGGTCGCCGTCGGACACGCCTGCACGCAGGCGCCACAGGACACGCATTCGGAATCGAGGAAGTTCTCGCCACCGGCCGCTTCCACCCGGGAGTCGAAGCCGCGTCCGGTGATCGTCAGGGCGAAGGTGCCCTGGATTTCCTCGCAGGCACGCACGCAGCGGTTGCAGACGATGCACTTGCTCGGGTCGTAGTCGAAATACGGGTTGGAAACGTCCTTGGCCTCGGCCAGGTGGTTGGCCCCTTCGTAGCCGTAGCGCACTTCCCGCAGGCCCACCTGCCCCGCCACGGTCTGCAATTCGCAGTTGCCATTGGCCGAGCAGGTCAGGCAGTCCAGCGGGTGGTCGGAAATGTACAGTTCCATCACGTTGCGCCGCAGTGTGGCGAGCTTGGAGGTTTGCGTGCGCACCACCATGCCCTCGGTCACCGGCGTGGTGCAGGACGCGGGATAGCCGCGCATGCCGTCGATTTCCACCAGGCACATGCGGCAGGAGCCGAAGGCCTCCAGGCTGTCGGTGGCGCAGAGCTTGGGAATGGTGGTGCCGAGCAACGCCGCGGCACGCATGACCGAGGTGCCGGAGGCGACGCTGATTTCGCGCCCATCGATGGTCAGGCTGACCTGCACATCGCTTTCACGCGCCGGGGTGCCCAGGTCGATATCGGTGCTGGGATCGAAGATGGTGATCATTGGTCGGCCTCCGTGGTCGCCAGACCGAAGTCGGCGGGGAAATGCTTGAGGGCGCTGGCGACAGGGTAGGACGTCATCCCACCGAGGGCACAGAGCGAACCGTACTGCAGGGTGTCGCACAGGTCCTGCAACAACAGGGCCTGTTCCTGGCGGTCACCGGCTTCGGAGCTGGCGATCAAGCGATCCACCACTTCCACCCCACGGGTGGAGCCGATCCGACACGGCGTGCACTTGCCGCAGGACTCCTCGGCGCAGAACTGCAGGGCGAACCGAGCCATCTGGGCCATGTCCAGGCTGTCGTCGGCCACCACCACGCCGCCGTGGCCGAGCATCGCGCCCATGGCGGCGAACGCTTCGTAGTCCAACGGCGTATCGAATTGCGAAGGCGGCACCCAGGCCCCCAACGGCCCGCCCACTTGCGCAGCCTTCAGGGGCCGGCCGCTGGCGGTACCGCCGCCGTAACCTTCCACCAATTCCCGCAGGCTCAGGCCGAAGGCGCGTTCCACCAGGCCGCCGTGACGGACGTTGCCGGCCAGTTGGAATGGCATCGTGCCCAGGGAGCGGCCCATGCCGAAATCGCGATAGAACTGCGCGCCCTTCTCCAGGATGATCGGCACCGAGGTCAGGGTCAGCACGTTATGCACCAGCGTCGGCAACCCGAACAGGCCCTGAATCGCTGGCAGTGGCGGTTTGGCGCGAACCGTGCCGCGCTTGCCCTCGAGGGATTCGAGCAGCGCCGTTTCCTCGCCACAGATATAGGCACCGGCGCCGACTCGCACTTCCAGCTCGAAGGCGCGGCCGCTGCCGTCGACGTTCGCGCCCAGGTAACCGGCTTCACGGGCGATGTGCAGCGCGTCGTTCAGTGTACTGACGGCGTCCGGGTATTCCGAGCGCACGTAGATGTAGCCCATCGTCGCGCCCACGGCGAGGCCGGCGATGATCATGCCTTCGATCAGCAGGAAGGGATCGCCTTCCATCAACATGCGGTCGGCGAAGGTGCCGGAGTCGCCTTCGTCGGCGTTACACACCACATACTTCTGTGCGCCCACGGCATCGCGCACCGTGCGCCACTTGATGCCCGCCGGGAACGCCGCGCCACCGCGGCCGCGCAGGCCGGAATCCAGCACGCTGGCGACCACATCCGCGCCATCCATCTGGATGGACCGGGCCAGGCCCAGGAAGCCGCCCCGGGCACGGTAGTCGTCCAGGGACAGCGGTTGCGTGATGCCCGCGCGAGCGAACAGCAGGCGCTGCTGGCTCTTGAGATAGGGAATCTCCTCCACCGGCCCCAGGGCCAGCGGATGACTCCCGGGATCGCCTGCCAGGGCATCCAGCAGGCCCGGCACATCGGCCGGCGTGACCGGGCCGAAGCCCAGCCGGACGCCGGCGCTGTCAAGCTCCACCAGCGGTTCCAGCCAATAGAGGCCACGAGAACTGGTGCGCAACACCGTCAACGGCAACTGTCGACGCTCAGCCTCAAGGACCAACGCATCGGCCACCTTGTCCGCGCCCACGGCACGGGCTACCGAATCGCGGGGGATACAGAGCGTCAGCATGCGCCCTCCTCCATGCAATCATTGACCAACTGACGCAGACGCTCGGGCGTGATCCGCGCATGCAACTCCCCGTCCAGCTCCAGGGCCGGCGAACAGACGCAGGCGCCCAGGCAATAGACCGGCCGCAGGCTGATACTGCCGTCGGCGCTGGTGCCGTGATCATCCAGCGACAGTTGCTCACGCAACTGCGCAGCCAGGGTTTCGGCCCCCATGCTCTTGCAGGACTCGGCCCGGCACAGGCGCAGGGTATGGCGCGCCGGCGGCGTGGTACGGAAATCGTGGTAGAAACTGATGACCCCGCGCACTTCAGCCAGGCTGAGGTTCAGGGCGTGGGCAATCTCCGGGACGGCACTGTCGGGGACATACCCGCAGCCTGCCTGGATGGCATGGAGAATAGGCAGCAAGGCACCGGGGGTGTCCTTTTCGCGCGCAAGCACGCTGTGGATCAAAGGCAGGTGAAGCGTCTCATCGGGCATAAACGTACCTCGGCATCTCGAACGACACCGCCGCATAGCGGCAGCCGTCCGGAGTCTTGGCTGCGGCGTCCGGCCCACGTCACGGTCGCGTGGCACATCCGATCGCCATTCTCGCTCTCCGGCCAGGTGTCTTTGGCGCACCTGATCCGGGGCATCCTCACAGCTTGCCACTCCCGGGGGTTGGCGATTGCACATGGACGACGAAACGTGTTCTGAAAGCGACTACTTGATAACTTGGCCCGGTGGACGATGCGCAAAGTCCTGATTCACCGGCTGAACTGTCAATCGGCCTTCTTAGATGACTTGGCGCAATGCATTGGCAACCAATGTAAACGCAGGCGAAGGCTGTCGCCGGCTGGGATAGTACAAATAGTAGCCTGAAAATGGCGGACACCAATCTTCCAGCACTCGCACCAGCCGACCTTCTTGCAGGTACGGTTCAAACTCTTCTTCTGGCAGGTAGGCAACCCCCAGCCCGGCCACTGCCGCCTGCACGATATGAGTCGACGTGTTGAAAATGAGTTGGCCCTCAACTCGCACGTTCACCTGTTTGGCTCGCCGCTCAAAGTCCCAGACATAGAGCCCGCCGGATGTCTGCATGCGCTGGTTGATACAGCGATGGCTCATCAGGTCGCGGGGGGTCTTGGGAATGGCGTGGGCGGCGAAGTACGCTTGCGAAGCGACGACAGCCATCCGCAATGGAGGGCCTATCGGAACGGCAACCATGTCTTTGTCGATGGTGTCCCCCAGGCGCACACCAGCATCAAACCGATCCGCCACGATGTCTCGAAATCCGTAACACACGTCAAATTCAACGTTTATATCCGGGTAGTCGTGCAGCAACCCAGTAAGTTTGGGTAGCAAGGTCGTGCGCAAGACATGATCACCGCAGGTGATGCGTACGGTGCCCGCGGGCTTGTCGCGCATCTCCGTCAGCCTATCCAGCTCGGTTTCTATTTCATCGAAGCGATTGCCTATCGCTTGCAGCAGTCGCTCGCCAGCGATGGTCGGCGAAACGCTGCGAGTGGTTCGCGTCAATAACCGGATCTGCAAGCGTGCTTCCAGGCCATTGATCGCCTGGCTCAGTGCAGATTGTGTGACACCCAATGCCCCGGCAGCGCGCGTGAAGCTGCCTTCGCGCGCGACCGTGACGAAAGACAGCAGATCATTGAGATTTCTTTTGATCATGGTGAAGCACATCTAAGCCAATTAATTAGCCTTGCTTATAGCCTTCTTAAGCATTCATTAGCTAGTCGCGTGACTGCACGTCGTTCACCATGTTCCCCATGAACAGGAACGGACGCAGAACTGCGATGAGGGCGACCTGGCTTGGTTTGCTGGCTTCAATGCTCGTGCTCGGCAGCTACTCGACAATGAATGAAGCCGCATCGGCGTCTTCGCTAACGGAGAACACGGGCATGTGGATGACCGTCGGGGAACAACGCATCGCCATCACCCTGGCCGACAACGGAGCTGCCCGCGCGCTTGTCGCGTTATTGCCACTGACATTGGACATGAGTGAACTCAACCGCAATGAAAAGTACGCCACCCTCCCCCAAGCACTACCTACCCAAGCGAGCAAGCCGGGAACGATCCACAACGGCGATCTGATGCTGTATGGCCCGGACACCCTGGTCGTCTTCTATACGGACTTCGATTCAACCTACGCATACACGCGCCTGGGGCGTGTGGACGACGCCGCAAGACTGGCTCAAGCGCTGGGTCGGCGGGGTGTGCAAGTGACGTTTTCCAAAAACTGATTACTCCGCATCGACAGGATTCCCAATGAAAAAGATCATCGTTTTATTAACCCTTCTTATCAGTTCGCTCTCAGCAATAGGAGCCGATATGTCCAGCGGCGCGGATAACTTCTATACCAGCGACGACGTGACCGTACAAAAGGTCAATTTCAAGAACCAGTACCAAATGAACGTAGCCGGCAACCTGTTCATCCCGAAGAGACTCAATGGCAAGACCAGAAATCCGGCGATTGTCGTAGGCCACCCGATGGGCGCGGTCAAGGAACAGAGCGCCAACCTTTATGCCACGAAAATGGCAGAAAGAGGCTTCGTGACCCTTTCCCTGGACTTGTCATTCTGGGGCGAAAGCGAGGGGCAGCCGCGCAATGCGGTTTCGCCGGATATCTATGCCGAGGACTTCAGCGCCGCAGTGGACTTTCTCAGCGCCCAGCCTTTTGTCGATAAAGAGCGGATTGGCGCAATCGGCATCTGCGGCAGTGGCAGCTTCGTGATCAGTGCTGCCAAGATTGACCCACGCATGAAGGCCATTGCAACCGTGAGCATGTATGACATGGGTGGCGTCAATCGCAACGGATTGAAGCACTCCCAAACGCTTGAACAACGCCGGGCTATCATCGCCCAAGCCACACAGCAGCGTAATGTGGAGTTCGCAGGTGGTGAAACGCTTTACACCAGCGGTACGGTGCATCAGTTGGATGAAAATACTCATCCTATCCAACGTGAGTTCTATGACTTCTACCGCACGCCGCGCGGTGAGTTCACGCCATCGAGCTCGTCCCAAGACCTGACCACGCACCCAACGCTGACCAGCAACGTCAAGTTCATGAATTTCTACCCGCTCAATGACATCGAGACCATTTCGCCTCATCCGATGTTATTCATTGCTGGCGCCGATGCTCATTCCAGGGAGTTCAGCGAAGAGGCTTACAAGCTCGCCGGTCAACCCAAGGAACTTGTCATCATTCCCGGGGCAGGCCATGTCGATCTTTATGATCGGGTCGACCTCATTCCGTTCGATAAGCTGACGAGCTTTTTCCAAAACAATCTGAGATGACAACGGGACGGGAAAGTAGTCAAGAGCGGTTTCGCCCCGGCAGCATCCGGGCCAGGGTATCGTCACCCACCCAGTAATGATGGAACAGCCCCGCCGCCGCATGCAGGCCGATGAGCCAGTAGCCACTGCTGCCGAGCAATTCGTGCCAATACTTGAGCTGTTTGCCCAAATCGGGATCCACCGCCACCGGTGCTGGCAAGAAGAACCCGAAATACGGTACGGGCTTACCTCCGGCGGCCAGCATCAACCAGGCCAGTACGGGTGTCGCAATCATCAGGCCATACAGGGCCGCATGCATTAAGTGGGAAACACCCGTCTGCCAGGCCTGCGGCGCGGGTTTGACTGGCGGACGCGGCGTCAGGCGCCCGAACAGACGAACCCAAACCAGTGCAAAAATGCTCAGCCCGAAGAGCCCGTGCAACCCCAGGAACAGGCTTCGCCCGGTGCTACCACGGGGTAACAGGCCCTTGATTTCAATGCAGGCATACACACCGACGAACAGCGCCAGCATCAACCAGTGCAGCGTCATCGACAGTTTTCCATAACGGTTTACAGCAATATCGCGGGTCATAACGCGCCTCAAGAAAGTCTGACGGACTGCCGACTCATTCGGCAGCACGATCCGGTCGCTGGGAAGCGATGCTGCCAACCTGCGGGTAAAGTCTTAAGGCAGTCTGAAGACCGACATTTCAAGGCGTTTTTTTACCTTTAGACGCTGCTACCAAGTGCGAACCCGCGATCACCTCCAGAGGCTCATGGGAAACATTCGCCAGCCTCGCCCCCACTCTCCGCGCACTCACGCGCCACGAAAAACCAAAAGCATCGCTATGCTCTCTACGGATAGATGCGTCCGGGAGCGACCATCTGCAGCTTAATATCAAGGAGGATTCCATGATGCGGGAAGCACCCACCGGACTCGAAAAACAGATAGAGATCGCAACAAAAATACTCTCCCTGTCGGCAAAAATCGGATTACTGATTGGCGGCACGTGCATCGTCAGTTATTTACTGAGCAACGGTCATTACCCGCAAGGCGTATCCGTTGGAGACAGTTTGTTATTTCTGGTCGCGGCGTTTTGCTTTGGGCTGGTTTGTGTTTATTTTTCAGTCTCCGTCACGGCTGTAGGGATATTACTTTCGCCGTTCTTCATACCCGTGCTTAGAAGCTTCGTCTGGCTACATGGAAAAATCACCGATAAAAAACCCATACTGGAATTCAAACGACCAAAAATAACCTTCCTCTCGGTGTTTTTTGGAATATGCGGCGCGCTGACCATCTATTTCCTTACCCATAAAAGCCCTTTGGAACACATTCAGCTCATCCTCCTGCCCATTTTTCAGTACATCGTTTACTCCTCCTACCTGGAGCAGAACAAGAAAATACAAGCAGCGCAGCCATCGGCATCTGAAGTCGTCGATTTCGAACATCCTGACCAGAATCCTCACGCCGAAATGAAACCCTTGAAAAGAACCAGGGCGGTGATCGTTGGAGTCATCCTCCTGACGCCCCTTCTCATGGGGGGCGTGACTTCGGACTTGCTGCAAGCGGCCATGAGCTTCGCGCAGATACGTATAGAAAGGGCAACGATTCTGGTGAAACCGCCTTACGCCAATCTATTGCCAGCTCCCAAGGATTCCCCACTGGAAAATTACAAGAAATTTGAAAACGCGACGGTGATTTTCCGAGGCGTGGGCAACTCGACGCTCATTGAAATGCACGCCGAGGAAACGGCGATCCGGTTGGAAATCCCGAATGACTCGATCATTATCGAGCGCCGTGTGAAGCCCTCTGCAAAAATGAGGAAAAATCCTGAGAAAACGGAAAGCTGATACCATCCGGAAAATTGACATGCTGAGCAGAACACCATGAATCGCCGCAAGAAAATAAACCAGTTATTGAAGGCTAACGCCAAAAAAGCCAGTGCCAAACTGGCCCCCAAAAGCAAGACTCAATACATCAGCAAAGCCGACCGACTGAAACTTGCGGCTGAAGCCAGTGACGCACCCATCACGCCGCCGGAAAGCTGATTCACGTCGCTGAAGCTCCATCCTCAGGCCGTTTTGCACGTTAACCAGGCGCTCCAGAAAAGACTGCTGAAGAACCGGGTAGCACTGCCGAATCCTGCATCACTCAACAGTTTTTGAACCGCAGCCTCGGAATGTGGAGGGTCGGCGCCTTGAAGAATCTTGCCAAGCTTGACCGTCACTTCTTCCGGACTGGCGCCATGCTGTCGCCACCGTTGCCCCCAGGCCGCGAGGAGTAACGGTTGACTGGCATACGCATATTGGTTCCCGGCGACAACCAGCGGCGCTCCCGGCTTTAGATGTGCCTGGATGGACCGTAATATTTTCAACTTGGCTTCATCCCCATCGAGATGATGGAGCACACCGATCAAGGTGGCAGCATCGTACGACCCGTTGGCTACCAGGTCTTCAATATGCCCAAGATGCAGGGCGGTTCTTCCGAGCAAGTTGTTTGCAGCCAATTGCTGCTTCGCGGCCTCCAGCATAGGCCCCGACGGATCGACGGCAGTGAAGCGCCAACCCGGCTCCAGCTTGGCCATTGCAATGATCTCTTGCGCCGTACCGCCAGCGCCCACCACCAGTATTTTCGCCGAGCCCACGTTCCCAAGGGTCGCCGCCAGCATGCACGCCGCCAGATCCTGGCAGGCGTCGTATCCAGCGAGCGCAATGCGGCTCTGCCGGCCGTACTCGTTGGCCCGTGAGGTATCAAATTTTTCCGCTGAATTAAACGAGGATGATTTCAAGGCGCAGTTCTCCATGTGCTGAAATCAAGCTACGCCTCGCTTAGGAATAATAAAAATTCATTAATTTTATGCGTGGCATTCCCACAAGGAATATCGGTTTCCATCGGCAGAATTTTGCGCGGTCAGCCATCAAGGCACAGATCGACTGGATCCCGCTCGCGCTGGGCGCGGTTCGTCCTTTCCCAAGGCAAGACATTGGCGGTGATGCAGGTATGCGGCGGCTCACAATCCTTAAACACGGTGAACCAACTTCGCGTGCTGGGTCGCTGGATGCGCGTGGTCACGATCCCCAATCAATCCTCCGTCCCCAAAGCCTTCCTTGAGTTCAACGAAGCCGGGCGCATGAAGCCATCGTCCTATTACGACCGGATCGTCGATGTCATGGAGGAACTGATGAAGTTCACCTTGCGGGTACGCGGCAGAGAAACCTATTTGGTCGACCGCTACTCCGAGCGCAAGGAAAGCGCCGAAGCGCTCTCCAAACGCGTTAACCAGAGGTCTATCCAGGCGCAGCGATAGTGATAGGTTCTTCGGTGTGATGTAGGACTTTAACGAACGTTGGCTCATGGCTTGAAATCTGGCATTGATGCAAGCAGCCACCCGCTCAAGCCAGGACGGGGCGCAGGAAACTACGCTCATAACTCAGAATGAATCGTTGTTCCGTCGCCTGGGTCACCAATTCAACGCACGCTGGATCCTGGTCGGTTTTTCTTCGATAGTTTTCGTAGTCGGCCAGGCTGGAAAAGCTGAACAGGCAGTAGGCGATGTTGTTGGCGCCTTCGGCGGGAAGAAAGTAGCCATGATGGACGCCCCCCATTCGAGTCACCACTTCAATCCATTGGCGCGAGTAGCTCTCGAAAGCTGGGATCTGGTAGGGGTCAATGACATACCTGACATGGCAAGTAATCATGGGCTCAATCCTTTGAAAACTAAAAAAACGGATTCTACACAGGATACGAGGCATGTCGTCGAGGATTGCCATTGGCCGAACAACTTCGTTGCTCGCTCAATCTCATCACCGAGGCAGGGTCAGTAACCCCCTGTCATGATCTAGCGCTTAAAGAACCAAATGCGGCGCTTGCCCGCGATCAATCATCAACCAGGATCGAAACACCATGGATGAACGCCAAGCAACCATCAAGAACAAGGTCCACGCCGTGGTGACGAGCGGCGAATCCGACGAGATCACCTATCGGTCAGAGTGGCTCGGTTACCTGCCCTTCCCGGTTTTCCGATGGGTTGAATATCAGGGTGAAAGCTTTTCCAGCGACTTCCCCTTTGATTGGACCGTTGAGGATCTGGCGAGTCTTGAGCGCACAGGGTTCTTGGAAACACTCGAAGCTTATGAAAACCCGGAAGACAGTTTTGATCGGGATATCAGGTATCGTGTTCATGTTGGGCGCGGGTAACGGTTGACTGGAAAGATGAACAATTCAAGGAAAGAAAATGGGCATTCTTGATCGCTTGTTCGGCGGCCGTTTTACGCTGCCGCCACCGGAGGAAACGACTGTCAGCGACGCGGCGATCATGCGGGAGCTGCATCCCTATCGCTCCGAGCTCAAGGCATTTGCTCAAGCCCTATTGGCCCGCATGCCGGAAGACGAGCGCGCCAGGCTGGTTCGGCGCGTGCTGCGCCTATACGGCTCGGGCCAAGAGCCAGTCTCAGCGCTGGTGGAAGGATTGCTGGATACAGACCGGGGCCAGAAGCTCGAACACTTGGCTTTGCTCGGCGTCGACTGGAAAGGCTTTGATGGTTTCGAATATCTGGCGCCTTACCTGGTGAGCGCTAGCGGGGTGAAAGAGGCTTACACCTATCGGCACGAGGGCACGCTATCAATGCCGGAGACGCTGGCCAGTTTTGACCAGTGGCTGGCGGCGTTCGACAAACGCTACCTGCACCTGGACTCTGGTGGCGACGAATATGTGGGGTTCATCGCCGATACCGGCCAGGTTGAAGCCATGATCGAGCTCGCGCGGCAAGCAGGTGTTGAAGTACGCCTCGATAGCTTCTGAACGAAGAGGCGTCATCACTGGGTAGCGTTATTGCGCTGAACGAAGCGAGCCCCGTAACAGTCGGAGCAACAAGACCCTTGGCAAAGAAACCTGGCTCATGCCCCTACGATCCGCTGCCCTCGCTACGTTGTTCTCTTTGGCTGCCAGCACGGCAGCCGCTGTGCCTGAACCCCTGCGCCTGGAAAGCCTGAAACGCTGCGGCGACATCCTGCAAAGCCAGCGCCAGGATTGGTGCCTGACAGTGCGCGGGCTGGGCGACGGAGCGCCGCAACTGAAACTGGGCGCAAAGGCGATACCCGCAGAAACAGTCCGGCGTGAAGGGAATAACCTGCGCTTGCGCCTGGACAGCGCCGATTACCAGAGCGGCCCGCTCTGGCTGGAAGACGGCCCACGCAGCAGCAATGCCGCCTGGCTGACCTTGCGCAACAGTCATGTACTGGCCGCCGGCCCGGACGAAGTGGCAAAGAACATGGACGGCCTGACCACCTACGTCGACCTGGTCAGCGTGCTGATCGAGGAAGACCGTGATGGCCGTCAGGAAGCCGAGCGCCTGGCCAGCAAGTTTGGGGCAACGGTGGTCGGCAGCATCGCGCCGCTGAACCTGTACCAACTTCGCCTGCCGGCCAAGGACTTGATGCAACGTGACGCCCTGGTGCTGCGCCTGGGCAGCGAGACCGGCGTGGATGCCGTGGTGATCGAGGAGTCGGCGGCGGAAGAAACCGAGCAGGCCGCAACCCATCCTGAAGAACCGAAGAAGCCGGCCCTGGACTCCGATGAATGGGCCGCGAATCGCTTTCTCGACGCGGTGAACTATTACCAACGGCGCATCCCCGGGCGAAAGCCACCCATCCAGCCGCAACCGGTGCGCATCGGCCTGATCGAGCGCGATGTGGATTTCGACACGACGGACTTCGCGGACTACCTCGGTGCCTGCTCACCACCGCGCACCTGCGTCTACGCCCGAGATGCAGACCAACCGGACAACCATGGCACAACCGTCGCCGGCATCCTCGCCGCGCGTTGGGACGACAGCGGCAACACCGGTTTCCTTCGCGGACTGGACAAAACCAGCGGTGGCTTCGAGGTCATCGTCGAACGAAATTCCGATGCCGGCATCACCGCCAATATCGCAGCCTCGGTCAACCTCGTGGAAGACGGCGTGCGCGTGCTCAATTGGAGCTGGGGTATCCACCGCGTCGGCGCCAAAGACATCAAGGGCGATGACGTCGATTCGCTGCTGCGTTCGGGGATCGCCATGGGCGGCTACGAAGAACTGCTGGAGGAGTTCTTCCTCTGGCTGCGCAAGGAACATCCCGACGTCATCGTGGTGAACTCCGCCGGCAATGGTTCTTCGTTCTCGGGCAGCGACGAATACCGCCTGCCCTCCTCCTTCATCACCGAGCAATTGCTGGTGGTCGGCGGACACCAGCGCAGCGAACGCACTGGCGTCGCCGTCGACGACCCGGCCTATGCGGTCAAGCGCAGCTCCTCGAACGTCGACATGCGCGTCGATATCACCGCCGCCGCGTGCACCCACGCCTCGACGACCAACACCGACCAGCAAGGCGCAGTGCATTGCGGCACGTCCTACGCCACGCCCATGGTCACGGGCCTGCTGGCGGCGATGCTGTCCATCAATCCGCAACTGCAACCCGAGCAGTTGCGCATGCTGCTACGCCGCAGCGCCATGACCATCGGCGACAACCACGACTTCGAACAGATGGACGCCGAAGACCTCACCGCCCCCATCCTGCCGTCGGAGCGACGCTATCACCTCAACGACAAAGACGTCGGCCGCTCGGCGCGGCTGGACATGCAAAAGGCCCTGGACCTGGCCGCGCAAAGCCGTGATCGCGTGCGTTGAAAGTCAAGGTCACGCCTAACTCAAGACGATGTCTGCTTGCGCGGGCAGAACCAGCCGTGCATCAGCCCCGCCTGGAAGAACTGTACCGGAGCCTCGAATCCAGCGGTCTCGATAAGACCGGCGACCTGCTGTGTCGGCAAGATAGCCACGTCCCGGGCGTAGGCGGCACGAGCTCTGACCAGCATTTCCGGCTGTACGCCTGCAGAGGACATCAGCGTCATCCAGTTGCGCAGTAGTGCCTCATAGGCAGGTGATTCGATGTCAGCCGCAAGGTCGGCGTTTGCCAGTATTGCGCCCGGCTTAAGCCGGCGGGCGATCTCGTGGAAGAACGTTATACGAGCCTGTGGCTCGAGCAAAAATTGGGACACCAGAAAGCAGGTAGCGCCGTCGTGGTCAGGCTCGGCAGGCAGCGTGTCCAGGTAACCTTGGTGGAAGCTGCAACGCGAGAGGAAACCTTCTTGTACCGCTTTCTGCCGGCAGATATCGAGCATGGCGTCCGAGGGGTCAACGGCGGTGAAATGCCAGCCGGGGTTCTGCTTGGCCAGGTGGGCCAGTTCCGCACCGGTGCCCACGCCGACACAGAGTACCCGGGCATTCTCCGGTAAGTCAGCGAATACGGCGTCGAGCAGGGTGTACAGGGCCTCACGAATGGGCGCCATTCCCGCCCATTGCTTATCGTAGCTGGCGGCCTGCTGGTCGAATAAGGCCTTGAGTTCTTCATTGCGCATGGAGAGCACCTTCCTTTGCGTCGTGACGGGATGTACCGCAATGGATGCGGCTACGCTTTCAGTATCCCAGGGCTGTCAAGCCCCACCGGTTGTGCCGCAGGGCTAAACGGCCTCAGGCAGACAGTCGAGCTTAGCTCCACTGGGTACGGGCGTTGCTCCTGTCACAGGTGCGACGCGACCTGAGTCGGCCGATCATGGAACCAGTCGGTAGGTGGACTGCACCAGCCCCGAAGGAAAGCTGCGGCTGGATACCAGTTTCAAATCCACATCCCGCTCAAGCTCGCCAAACAACGGCCGCCCCGAGCCGATCAACACGGGAACGGTGGTGATCACCATGTCAGTGACCAATGCGTCGCGCAGGAACGACTGCACCACCCGCCCGCCATCCACATAGACGCGCTGCACGCCTTGGCTCGCCAGCTCCGTCATCAAACCCGTGGGTGTCAGGCTGGAGAAACGCAGCTTGCCCTTTAATGCCTCGGGTACTGGCGAACCGGCCAACTGTTCAGACAACACCACCACAGGCCGGTCGTAGAACCAGGTGTCGAAGGTCCGCACCTTTTCATAGCTCCCGCGCCCCATCACGATCACATCCTTGTCGGCGATGAAGGCTGAGTAGCCGTGGTCTTCGGAGGGGTCATCGCGTTTTAGAAGCCAGTCGATGTCACCGTCGGGGCGAGCGATGAAGCCATCCAGGCTGGTGGCGATGAAGACATGGGCCGTGGGCATTTTGGGGGCCTTTGTTGTGGGGTGGTATTGGGGGTTGATGGTGAGGGGGAATGTAGCAGTTCAGCGGATCGAATATTTGATTAGGGGTCGGTTTCGACCGAGGGTGTGTAAAAACGTTTTTGAGCGCGACAGACACTCAAAACTGGACTGGAAATCTCGCTTCTACGCGAAATCCACATCTACTGACGTGCCGATAAATTTCAGGTTTAACGTAGACGCGCACACTTCAATTTTGGCGAAGCGTTTTTACACACTCTGGGCCAGAAGCGGACGGTCCGCGAAAAGACTTCCTGCATTTGCTACTATCGGACACTCTTCATTTGGCACGACGCCAGCATTAGGTTATTCCATGTTTGACAGAAGCGACTTTGATCAACTCTCCAATGAGCAACTGACTTTTTGGACAGCACACAATCAGTGTCCCGGTATCTACTACACCGTTTATCCACAAAGTGCCTTTCGAACCCGCTCATCTGAGGAGTACATCAGGGTAACCAGAGTTCGCAAGCGGCAAGGCGAGAGCGGATTAAATTTCTGGCTTTTCGCGGAATGGATTGATTGGCGGCCTGGAGGAGAAAATTGTTTCGCGGGATACGTTTCCGGCGCTAAGTTTGAGGATATCTCAGAAGCCGTGTTCAATAGAATGGTTGCGGATCAGACAATTGATTTGATTGCTCCGCTCAAACAACCGCTGCATGAGTCGACCGATTTCGTTGGGGCGTTATTGATGTACTCAATGAAGACTGAGTTCATCGTTTCGCTGTTTGCGGAGTATGGAGATGAGTACATCCATTTCTTTTGGGAAACGACTGCATAAGCGGCAGCAATGGGCCAATTTCTGCCTGTGGCCACCGTCAGCTTTTGGTCGATTCTGTTGAAAAAGTAGCTCCCCTTTCTGGCCTGCGGCAAAATCGCTGCATTGGCCAGCAGGGAAGCACGCAGCATGATGGGACAGTTATCGAGTGGGCAGGAGCGGCTGTTTTACTCGTTCAACCTTGAAGATCACATCCCCGCCAATCACCTTCTGCGCAGCATTGATCAATGTCTCGATCTGAGCGACCTGCGCCATTACCTCGCCGATTTCTACAGCCCGATTGGGCGTCCGTCGATTGATCCAGAACTGATGATTCGTATGCTGATCGTGGGCTATTGCTACGGCATTCGCTCAGAGCGCCGACTGTGCGAAGAGGCCCATTTGAACCTGGCGTATCGCTGGTTCTGCCGGTTAAGCCTTGAAGATGAAGTCCCCAATCACTCGACCTTTTCCAAAAATCGACACGGCCGTTTTCGGGACAGCGATCTCTTTCGCTGGCTGTTCAATGAAGTGCTGCGTCGTTGCATGGACGCAGGCTTGGTCAAAGGTGAAGGCTTTGCCGTAGACGCCAGCATCATCAAAGCGGATGCCAGCCGGCAGCGCGGTGTACCGGGTGATGAACAGGTCAACTGGAGCGATCTGGCCCTGAGCACCCGCGCCGTGCGTGAGTATCTCGAGGCACTCGATGAAGAGGCTCTGGCCGAAACGCTACCGAAGCGCCTATCGCTGACTGATCCTCAAGCCCGCTGGACCGCAGCTCCAGGTGGCCCAGCGTTCTACGCTTACGCCACGAATTATCTGATCGATACCGAGCACGGCGTGATCATGGATGTGGAACCCACACCGGCTCATCGAACCGCAGAAGTCGAGAGCACCAAGACGATGATCGATCGGGTCGAAGCGCAGTTCGACATCAAGCCGGAGCGCCTCATTGGCGATACCGCTTACGGTACCGCGCCGATGCTGGCCTGGATGGTGGAGGAAAAAGACATCGAGCCGCATGTGCCGGTGTGGGACAAAACCGAGCGCAAGAACGACAGTTTTTCGAGCAACGATTTCCACTGGAATGAAGAGGCTGAGGAATACCGCTGCCCGGCCGGCAACCCATTGCGCAGCGAATGGCGAGCCTTCAAGAATGAGCGTTCACACGTCACCAAAGCCAACACCATCATCTTCCGATCCCGGCAGACCGACTGCGCTACGTGTCCGATGAAAGCCAAGTGCTGCCCGAACACTTCGATTCGCAAGATCGCTCGCAGCGTCCATGAAGCCGCTCGCGATGTGGCTCGGCGCATTGCAGCAACGCCGGCATATCAGCGCTCTCGCCACGAACGTAAAAAGGTCGAAATGTTGTTTGCCCACCTCAAACGCATCCTGAAATTGGATCGCCTGCGGCTACGTGGCATGAGTGGCGCGACGGATGAGTTCACGCTGGCCGCAGCGGTGCAGAACCTGCGACGGCTGGCCAAATTTTCATCTCAAGGGCCACCAGTCACGGGATAGGTGCGCCTGCACCAAGCAAAAAACCTCAAATTAACCCAATAGCAGAGCAGCAAAGGTCACCGAAGGGCCGAAAAACCACTCAATGTGGTGAGTAGGTTCTCCGGTGGTGGTCGTGCCTGAGTTTGGGCCAGCTGAAAATCCGACTTTTTCAACAGAATCGGTCGAAAGCCGCCCGTCGCCACCGGCACCAGTCGGCCAAGGCCGGACGTTTGGAAAGCGGGATTATGACGAACAGCAATAAGCCGGAATACTGCACGATCTGCAGACGCTTACTCGACACCCCAGCAGATCCGCTATCAGGCAATTGCGGCGGAGATTGCTGGGGATGCATAGGCGCTATCGAGGCGGAAATGGGATGCGCAGAGTCGCTCGCCTACGTACGCAAAGAATACGAGGCAGGACTTCGGCCTGGCTGGATTGATCCATTCAAGCCCTGATTTGAAAGCTGCGTTACGACCGCTTCGGGTCGTCTTCTGCCCGTCGCGAGACGGACGAAAACAACTCAATACAGCCGGTCGACGCTGGCTATCCCAGTCACGATGGCTACCTTAGGGGGCACCCTTACTTGGGTCAAAACCGAACTCGGCGGGCGGTACTGTGAGCTGTATTTAATAGTGTGCGTCGCAACCAAATTGTCTTGGAGCGAGGTTGTCATAAACTCTGAGATAGCTTTGCTCGCTGGTCAAGCTGGTGCGGCGATTAAGGTTGCTTTTAAGCAAGCGTGATTTCATCTCTGCAGTATCCACATTGGGTCGAAAGCAGCCTTTTATGACTGGCAGCTTTTGGCCGACTCTGTTGAAAAAGTCGCTTTGCCGAAACGGTCTCATCGCTGATCTGTGAAAACGCCTTTTTTGCACGCCCTACGTGAAATCGGAGTCCGGAAGCCTCCGTTCAAAGTACAGCTACGCCGAGAGCGGAGCGACAGACTTCAACAAACCGAAGCTATGGGGCGGTACCGATGAGCAGGCCTCTCCCCCGCTATCAGCTCTCACTGTTGCAGCGTGGACTTGAAGACAGGGTCGTTCAGATAAGCCACATTGAGTCTCGTCCATGGATTGATACGTGATTGCTCGGGCGAAAAAATGTGCCCGGGAGCGATCATGAAACCCTTCGGCAACAGCAGCCGGGTCAACGCCCTGGCATCGTCGAAGTTAGGAAACCTGGCCCATAGATACAGGCTTTGCTCAGGACGACAGAACACGTCGGCCCCCATCTCGTCCAGCATTTCCAACGCTGCGGCGGTCGCCGATTTGGCCCGTTCTTGAAGCCGAATCAAGTGCCTCAGGAAATGCCCCTCCATTAACACCACGTCGACCGTTCGCTCGCAAAGCTCAGAAGAACTGGTGTGCAGCAACATTTTCAGGTCACCCAACTCATCGATAACATCCTTGCTGCCCGCGATGAACCCCACTCTCAGGGCTGCCGAAACGGATTTCGAAAAGCTCCCCACGTACAGCGAACGCTTCAGTTGGTCCAATGCCGACACCCTGATGGCTGCGGCGGGCTTGAAATCAGCCAACGCATCATCGTCCACCAAAATGAAATCATGCGCCTGTGCCAACTGGACCAGTCGATGCGCCTTACCCGGCGAAATGTCAGACCCTGTCGGGTTATGGCCAACGGACTGCAGGAAAAACAGTTTCGGTTTATGCAGGCGCAGGTGTGCTTCTAGCGCATCAAGATCCGGCCCGTCGGGCAAACGCGGCACGGACAGCATTCGAGCCCCCTGCAATTGCAGCTTGCCAAACAGAGGGTAATAGCCTGGATCCTCGACAAGTACCGTGTCCCCCGACGCAAGGAAGCGTCGGATGATCAGGTCCAGCCCATGATTTGCACCGTGAGTCGTGACGATTTGCCGAGGATTCGCGCTAATGGCGTAAGACGCCAATTTCTGCACCAGATGCTGGCGCAGGCTGGCATTGCCCAGCCGATTTCCGTACCTGAACAACGTGGTAACGCCCATCCGCATGATTTGCCGGGTGAACTTGTCCAGGCGCATGTCCATTAACCACTCTACGGGAGGGAATCCTTCCCCAAGAGGCGAATGCCCGGGCTCGCGGACGAATTGCTGGCGCATTAGCCAAATGGTGTCCATCGCCCTGGCATAGGGTAGCGGTTCCTCAGGTTCGTAGGGACCGCTGGTGCCTTGTTTGACGAAAAAACCCTGCCCATGCCTGGCTTCAACCAAGCCTTGAGATGCCAGCGCTTCATACGCCGTGATGACGGTATTTTTTGAGTGTCCCAACAAACGCATGCATTCACGAAGTGACGGCAAACGGTCGCCCACACGATAAGTCCCGTCGGCAATCCGGGCTGCCAACGAAGCGGTGAGCTGCTGAGCCAAGGTCATTCTGCTCATGCTGAGACTCCTTCCAGTGTCAGCATCAAGGGTACAGCTTAGGTACTGTCTATCCAAACTGTACCTTCTTTAGAGGCACAGAGCGCAATAGTGTGGCTCCAACTTAAAACAACAACCGCGACAGGATTTTCAGATGAGCATCGACTCTCGCCTTCCCCATTTTCGCAGCTTGACGCCTGCCGAGCGCCTCAATCATCTTCAAGACCTGCTCAACCTCCCAGCCGCTGATGTTGCCCTGCTTAGCGATGAAGGCACGCTCCCGCTCGAAATGGCTGACGGCATGATCGAGAACGTGATCGGCAAGTTCGAATTACCGTACGCCGTCGCCAGCAATTTCCAGATCAATGGCCGAGACGTCATTGTCCCACTGGTCGTGGAAGAGCCTTCCGTCGTTGCCGCGGCCTCTTTCATGGCCAAGCTTGCCCGTGACGCGGGTGGATTCCTGACTTCCAGTTCGCAACCGCTGATGCGCGCACAAGTTCAGATCGTAGACATTGAAGACCCCTTCAATGCCCGGCTCAGCCTCCTGCGTCGCAAGGACGACATCATTGAATGGGCAAATCGCAAGGATCAATTGCTCAATAAGCTAGGGGGCGGTTGTCGGGATATCGAAGTCCACACCTTTGCTCAAAGCCCGAGAGGCCCCATGCTCGTGGCTCACTTGATCGTGGACGTGCGTGACGCGATGGGTGCCAATACCGTGAACACGATGGCGGAAGCCGTCGCCCCGTTGATGGAGGAAATCACCGGTGGGAAGGTACGCCTGCGCATTCTCTCGAACCTCGCCGATTTGCGCCTGGCGCGTGCCCAAGTCCGTATTGCCCCAGCGTTGCTCACCACTGCCGCTTATAAAGGTGAGGACGTGATCGAAGGCATTCTCGACGCCTACAACTTTGCCGTCATCGATCCCTACCGTGCCGCGACCCACAACAAGGGCATCATGAATGGGATTGACCCGCTGATCGTCGCCACAGGTAACGACTGGCGCGCAGTGGAAGCGGGGGCTCACGCCTACGCTTGCCGCGATGGACACTACGGCTCGCTGACAACGTGGGAAAAAGACAGCAAAGGGAATCTGGTGGGCACTCTCGAGATGCCGATGCCTGTCGGGCTGGTCGGCGGTGCCACGAAAACCCACCCACTGGCGCAACTCTCCTTGCGCATTCTGGGGGTGAAAACCGCTCAGGAGCTCGCCGAAATTGCGGTCGCTGTCGGCTTGGCACAAAACCTCGGAGCGCTGAGAGCCCTCTCTACGGAAGGCATCCAGCGTGGCCACATGGCGCTGCATGCACGAAATATTGCGCTGTCAGCCGGCGCGAAAGGGGATGAAGTGACTTGGCTGGTCAAGGAGATGGTCGATGCACGCGACGTTCGCTCCGACAAAGCGGCGGAGCTTCTCAAGCAAAAGCGAGCCGAGTGATGAATAGCCATCTCGAACTGCCCGTTCGATTGGTGGAAGTCGGTGCCCGCGACGGCTTGCAAAACGAGAACCGGACGCTAGCGCCCGCCATACGAGTCGAGCTGCTTGAAAAACTCGCCCATGCGGGCCTGCGGACGCTGGAAGCCGGTGCATTTGTCTCTGAACGATGGGTGCCACACATGGCAGGATCAGGTGAGGTCTTAAAAGCGTTGCCGGACCTGCCGGATGTCACCTGGACTGCGCTCGTCCCGAACACTCGCGGACTGGAGGAAGCACTGGCAGCGGGGTGCCGCGAGGTGGCGGTATTCGCCGCCGCTTCCGAGGCGTTCTCTCAAAAGAACATCAATTGCTCCATAGCAGAGAGCCTCGAACGCTTTGAGGCAGTCATGGTGCGCGCCCTGGATGCCGGCGTCAGGGTGCGAGGCTATGTCTCGTGCGTGATGGGTTGCCCGTTCACAGGTCACGTTCAACCTGAAACGGTTGCTGACGTGAGTGCCGCTCTCTACGGGATGGGCTGCTACGAAATCAGCTTGGGCGACACCATAGGAACAGGAACGCCCGCAGCCACCAAAGCATTGCTGGATGCCTGTACCCAGGTTGTTCCAGTGAACGCCTTGGCAGGCCATTTCCATGACACTTACGGCATGGCGATTGCCAACATCCATACCGCGCTGGGAATGGGTGTTCGTGTGTTCGACAGTTCCGTGACAGGGCTGGGTGGTTGCCCCTACTCCCCTGGCGCGACCGGAAACGTGGCAACCGAAGATGTGCTTTATCTGCTGGATGGCCTGGGGATCAAACACGGCGTCGATCTGGATGCCGTCGTCGATGCCGGGGCGTTCATTGACGCTCATCTGGGTCGTGAAACGGCGTCCAGAGTTGCGCGAGCACGCTTGGCGAAACGACGACGAGAGGCCTGACCCCGCTACATTCCTTGATGTTCATAACAATAAAAGCTCGCAAGGGCAGTAGGAGAAATCCTTGAAATCCGATCTCTATGAATTATGGGGTGACACCGTAAACGGTCGTCACCTGATTTACGCCATTGCCATAGGCGCATCCGTCAGCCTGGGTGCTTTTTTCTTGGCGAAACACCTGCTCGTGGGGTGGGTAGACAATGTCCAAATGGCCAAGGCCTACGCCATGCTGGTGGGCATCGTCGGCTGCCTGGTGGGAGGCGCCATCAGTGCAAAGCTCTTCAAACCCAACCGCAATGTGGTAGAGCACCAGGCAGACCCTGCGTGGCGAGCAAAGGTTTTAGCGGAGTTGCAAGACGAGTTCGGGGACCTTGGAAACCTGTCGGATCTACCCGCAGAAACGCTCGCTGAACTGCATGAAATGGATCTTTATGAGGTGTTTGCAGAGTACGAGACAAACCTCACGCGTCCCGCTAACGCTCAAAAAGACGCAACGGTAGCCCCGGTCGCTCCGATCCGGGCCAACGGTGGCCGGTCATGATGACACCTCTGTTGGAGCAGATTCTCATTGCGTTTGGGATGGGCATATTAGGTGCAGTGATCTTCGCCGGGATTGGCCTCATTTCGGGCAGCGATGAAACCACCACCCTCGCCCCGCTCACATTGCTTGTGGTGCTGTTGGGTGTACCTGCGCCCGGTGTCCTGACGTTCTTTCTCGCAGGCGCAGTGGCCAAACACATGACCCACGCCGTGCCCACGGCATTACTGGGCATCCCCGGCGACACCCTGGCAACGCCCCTGATGCGCGAGGCCAACTTCCTGCGCAATCTGGGTGTACCGCACGTCGCCCTGCGCAAGATGATTTCAGGCGCTGTTATCGCGGCGCTGATTGCAGTCCCCACGGCGGTGCTATTCGCCGTGATGCTCGCGCCTTTTGGCGACACGATCAAGCGCGCCGCCCCATGGGTCTTCCTGCTCGCTGCGATCGCCATTGCAGGGTTTTCCAAGGGGCGGCTTGCGGCAGTGCTCGCGCTTGTCCCCTTCGTGATGGTCATCGTCGGTCTGCAAAGCATCACTGGACAATACGGTGTCAAGCTGAGCGTCAGCTATTTCCTCGGTATCGCCATTGGACCGCTGATTGCCGCGCTATTTTCAATGCTCGCCCCCGCTGAACGGGAGACGATGAGACGCCAGGAGGTGCGCACCTTCTCGCTGTCTGCGGATGTGAAAAGCTGGGGCGGCTTTTTCCCCAGCCCGCTCAAGGTGCTGGACAGCAAACAGAGCCTGTGGACTGCGATCACTGCCATTATCTCCAGTGCAACGTTCGTCTTCAGCCCCGTTGCGATGACCGTGATCATGGGCGAACTCGTCGGGTCACGGGTCAAGCATGTCTACCATCGGCTGACAACGGTGATCACGGCCCGTAACGGCGTCACCGAAGCGACATACATCGCCGAAGCCTTGATCCCGTTGATCGCGTTTGGCTTGCCGTTGAGTCCGGTCGCCGCAGGGGCGGCCGCACCGTTATTCAACGCCCCGCCTCGCTTCAGTGTTGACACCGCCACCGGGCAGGTCAACAACCTCCATACCCTGCTCAGCACGTGGGAGTTCCTGGGTTACGGAATGCTGGCGGTGATCGTGGCGATCCTCATTGCCTATCCCTTCACGATGAACTATGCCCACCGGGCAGCGTCCTTCGTCTCACGCAAAATCAGTCACGAAGCGGTGATCTCGACGTTTGTCGGCCTGATTCTGGTGATCGGCATTTGGGAGGGCGGAGCACTCGGCCTACTGGTCATCGTCACCGTCGGCCTGCTGGGTGGTTTTCTATCGCGATTCCTTGGCTTCAACATCGGTGTGCAATTCATGGGGTACTACACCGCTGTACTGACGGTGCCCGCTATCGTCGCCCTATTGAGCGTATGAGCCACTTCAACATAACAACAACACGAAGGTCACCAACATGCGCAAAAACCTCTTGGCTTCCCTGTGCTTAGCCTTCAGCGCTGGCATCCTACAAGCCCACGCGGACGCTATCCCCACCCTGAACTACCCGGCAGAGGGCCAGCAACTTCAGGCCATTGGGTCACCAGAAAAAGAGTTGCCGACGGTGACTGCCGATCTGTGGATGAAGGTATCCGACGGCCCCCTGCAACTGGAAGGTCCATCATTCGACAGGGCCGGCAATCTGCTGTTTGTCGAGGTGTTCGGGGGGCAGGTTCTAAAGGTCGATCCCGAAAAGAAACTCAGTGTCGTTGTGCCGAAAAACGCGCTGGGAAGTGCGGGACTGGCTATTCATAAAGACGGCAGATTGTTTGTGGCAGGGCTGGGTAACTTCAAAAATACCGGCAACCTGACAGCCTACAAACCGGACGGTTCAGGAAAGCAAGTCATCATCCCTGGAAGCAAACACTATCTGGTGGATGACCTCGTTTTCGACAGCACAGGGGGATTTTATTTCACCGACTTCAAGGGTACATCGACCCAGCCCACCGGGGGCGTCTATTACGTCCCAGCTGGCGGCAAGACAATCGTCTCGATCCTGCCCAATCTCGCGATCGCCAACGGCATTGCGCTCTCTCCCGACGGCAAGACCCTTTGGGTCACTGAGTTCGCGACGGGGCTGCTGCACCGAATCGAACTGAAAGATGCCAAGACAATCGCTCCCTTCGGGGAAGCCGTTGTTTACCGATTCAGCGGTCCATCACCTGACTCAATGCGTGTCGATCAAGATGGCAATCTGTACGTGGCCATGTACAGCCAAGGCCGCGTGCTGGTACTCAATCCCAACGGCTTGCCCATCGGCCAGATCTTGATTCCCGGACGCGAAAAGGGCCACTTTCTTCGCTCAACGAGCATGGCGCTCAAGCCCGATACTAACGAGGTTTATCTCGTGAGCAATGACGGCAGTCTCGGCGAGGGCAGCGCTATTTTCAGAGCCAAAGGCTTTGCCAATGCTGCGAAACTGTACTCCCATCAATAGCGAAATCCCGACGCACTTCATCCCGGCAGCTGTGTCGGTTTTCGATACCGAGGACTCACATACAGGGCGCAAAGTCTCACTGATCCGGGCGTACTCTTCCCTGGTAGGCCGCCCTTATGGCGTTTGATAACCGACTTCAGTAACACCCCTCTGCTGCGCGCCTGCCAGGCACGTCTTCTCTCCCGTTGCGCACAGGCAACGCCTGGAACAATCCCCCCGCCTCAGTTGCATCGAACCCGTTTACGGCGCTTGACAGCATTCTCCATAGATCACTACCATCGAAACATCAAGAGAAACAATATTTCTCTGAGAGATACAACATGGTTTAATTCAAGGCTCGTACCCATTTGTGCAAAAAGGAATGACTGAGCCAATTATTTTCCCCATGCGCCCATCAAATCAGGAGTGTCCATGAAAACCTAAACGATAAAAGACCGTCCCTTCACTGGCAGAACGCTGCACGCCCATAACAACAATTACAGCGCTGACTGTTTCCTGACCAAAGGAAATGGCTGGACGCTTGCGCACGCCTGGAACATGACTCATATGAACAATAAACATGTTTTGACTGTTGCCCTCACCTGCACCCTCCCCCTTAACGCGCTCGCCGATAACGGCGGCTTTGTCGAGGATGCGCACTTCTCGATCAAAGCGCGCAACTTCTACATGAACCGCAACTTCCTCGATGACCGCACTGCGCAGAATTATTCCGAAGAATGGGCCCAGGGTTTCATCGGCATCTTCGAGTCCGGTTTTACACCGGGAACGGTCGGGTTCGGTGTGGATGCCATCGGCTTGTTGGGGATCAAGCTCGACACCGGCAACGGGCGCAAGGGCGGCGGCACGCTGCTGCTCGAAGAAGACAGCGACGGGGCCAAGGACGAGTACACCAAGGGCGGCATGGCGCTCAAGGCGAAGCTATCGAAAACGGTGTTGAAGTACGGCGAGCAGTTGGTGAACCTTCCGGTGCTGGCGACCAGTGACAATCGTCTGCTGCCGGAAACCACCCAGGGCTGGCTGGTCACCAGCAAGGAGTTGCCTGGCCTCACCCTCAATGCAGGGCATTTCACCGCCCTGCGCGGTCGCGATCAGAGCGAGCACGACAGCGGCCGCCTGACCGACCTCGACCTGATCGGCGGCACCTACCAGTTCACCCCCAACCTCAGCGCACGGGTCTACCACTCCGACGTTGATGACTACTGGCGCAAGACCTACGTGGGCGCTACCTCAGTCCTGCCGCTGGGCACGGGCTACAGCGCAACCTTCGACTTCAACGGCTACGACACCAAGAGTCAGGGCCAGCAACGAGGCGGCGTCCTGGACAACCGCATCTGGAGTCTGTCGGCATCCCTGGCGGCCGGGCCACACACGTTTCTGATCGCTCACCAGCGCGTCACCGGCACCGGCAATTACACCTACGGCGTGGACGGTAACAGCACAGTGTTCCTGGCCAACTCGGTTCAGTATTCGGACTTCAACTATGAGAACGAACGCTCGTGGCAGGCGCGCTACGACTTCAACTTCGCAGCACTCGGCGTACCGGGACTGACGTTCATGACCCGCTACCTCAAAGGCACCGATTTCCACACGGCGCTGACCGACAACGGCCACGCGTGGGAACGTGACATCGAGATGAAATACGTGCTGCAATCGGGCCCGGCCAAGGACCTGTCGTTCCGGGTGCGCCAGGCCAGTTTCAGAAGCCCGGATCGCGGGCTGAACTTCAACGAAGTCCGGTTGATTACCGAGTATCCGATCAACGTCTTCTGATCGTCATCGCCTTGAAAAACAAAACCCCAGACCTGAACCAGGCTGGGGTTTTGTCGTGAGGATCAGGTGCGGGACATCACAGACGCTGGTAAGTCCCCGCGTGAAGCCGCTCGCTGATTTCTGCCGCAGCCGATTGCAGTTCGCGCAACATGGCCGCTGGTGGGGGGGAAGGAATTGCCGCGCTCGGCCCGACGATACCGATGGTGCCCACGATCACATCGTTCTCGCGAAAGATCGGGCAGCACAGGGCGTTGATGCCCATGGTCACTTCGCTGTCGGCGTCGTCGTACAGACGCTGACGAATCAACTCCAGACGCTGTGCCAGCAACTCAGGCTCATGCAGGGTGCGCTCCGTCAGTCGTGGCATCTTGCGACGCATCACCCGCTGCTGACTGGCGGCATCGGCGAACGCCAGCACTGTACGGCCCTGAGCCGAGCAGTAAGGCAATACGCGGTTGCCCGGCTTCACCGAGATGCACACGTTGGCCTTGGACTCGACGCAGGACACGACCAGTGCGGTGTCATGGGTGGCGACAGCCAGCAAAGCCGACTGCCCCGTGGCATCACGGATACGGGTCAGGTAAGGGTCTGCGATTGCGCGCAGGTCGAACTGCTCGCCCGCGGCCTCGCCGTACGCCACCAGGCGAGCGCCCAGCAGGTATTTCTCAGTGACGGGATCCTGCTCAAGGATCCCGAGCTGACGCATCGAAGCCAGATGCCGGTAGGTCCTAGGCTTGGCGGTTTGCAGCTGATGCGCCAGTTCGGTCACGCCCAGAGGACGGCGTGCAGCCGTCAATTCATCGAGCAGACGGAACACCATTTCGACAGACTCGAGCAATACCGGTCCGGTGGTGGGCTTTTCGTCATCCTGTTCCAAGAGGTCACCTCAGATCGATCACTGGAAAAGCCCGATTGTATCTCCTGCCGAAACGCTTGTGTTGTTCTGCGATATCAAATTGCGGAAGGTTCCGGCATGGTCACCACGGCTTGGGCGCTGGTCGGCTTGACTCTCGACATCACCCACGCGCCGATCAGCGTCATGACCGCCAGCACGTACAGGCCATACTCCAGATGCCCGCTGCTCTGCTTGATCCAGCCCATCATGAACGGACTGGCATAACCGCCCAGGTTGCCGACGGTGGCAATCAGTGCGATGCCCGCAGCCGCGGCCGTGCCGGTCAGCAGCACGCCAGGCAAGGCCCACAGCACACAGAAGCCCGCCAGGCCGCCGGACATCGCCAGGCTCAGACCGGCCAGCGACAGTATCGGCTGATCATGAAAGAACGCAGCTATCGCCAGACCCAGTGCCGAGGCGAGGTTGCACAACGTGCCGTGCCAGCGGCGCTCACGGGTCCTGTCCGAATGACGGCTGACCAGCACCATGACCACCGACGCCACGGCGAACGGAATCGCCGCAACCAAGCCGGTGTGGAACAGGCTCTTGACCCCCAGGCTCTGCACGATCTGCGGCAGCCAGAACGACACGCCGTAGGTACCGCACAACAAGGCGAAGTTCACATAGATCAGGCACCACAGCCCCTTGCTGACGAATGCAGCACGAAAGTTGTGCCCCGCCCCTGCCGCCTCATGCTCCTGCCGTTGCTCGGCCAGATGCTGCACGACCCGCGCGTTCTGCGCCGGGGTCAGCCAGTGAACGTTGCCAGGGCGGTCATCCAGATAGAAGAACACCACTATTCCCAACAACACGGCAGGCATGCCCTCGAGCAAGAACAGCCATTGCCAGCCCGCGAGCCCATGGACCCCAGCGAAGGTCTGCATGATCCAGCCGGACAACGGGCTCCCCAACACGCCCGCCATGGCGATCCCCAGGTTGAACCAGGCCATGCCCTGTGAGCGGGCGTAGGACGGGAACCAGTAAGTCATGTACAGGACGACGCCGGGATAGAACCCCGCCTCCGCCATGCCCAGCAGGAAGCGCAGGATGTAGAACGATGTCGGTGTCTGGACGAACATCATCGACATCGACAAGAGCCCCCAGGTGATCATGATCCGGGTGATCCAGTACCTCGCCCCGACCCGCTGCAGCATCAGGTTGCTGGGGATTTCACACAGGCAATAGCCAATGAAAAACACCCCGGCGCCAAACCCGTAGGCCATATCGCTGAGGCCGACATCGGCTGCCATCTGCAGCTTGGCGAACCCCACGTTCACCCGATCGAGAAAGGCAATGATATACAGCACGAAAAGGAACGGCAGCAGGCGCCAGGCGATGCGATTCCAGAGGACGCTGTCCTGCTCGTTTTTAAAGGTGTTACGAGAGATAAGGTTCATCGCTGTACTCTTGTAATTGTTGTGCATGCGAAGAGAAACCGGTTCCGAAAACCGGCTTGTTTCAAGACATCCGAAGTTCAGGAAATCAGGCAGCGCTCCCCAGGATGAAATCGGCACAACGTTCGCCGATCATGATACTGGGCGCGTTGGTATTGCCACTGACGATCGTCGGCATGATCGAAGCGTCAGCCACACGCAGCCCCTGCACACCGTGCACTTTCAGGTCAGGGCCGACCACGGCATCGGCGTCGGTGCCCATTCGGCAGGTGCCTGCGGGATGGAAAACCGTCTTGGCCACGCTGCGCACATAGTCCTCCAGCACATGATCGGGAATGTCGTCGTGGTTGGGCAGCAGCAGCATGTTTTCCACCATGCTGGCCAACGCCGGTGCACGCAGAATACGGCGGGCAAACCTGACACCGGCGACCATGGTGCGCATATCGTGTTCGTCGCTCAGGTAATTGGCCTTCAGCGCCACTTCCTCCATCGGGTCTGCGCTCTTGAGGCGCAATTGGCCTCGGGAACGTGGCCGTAGCGCACAGGGATTGATGGAGATGCCGTGGCCGCCGGGCGGCATACGATCAATGTCGCCGACCAACGCCGGCACCACGTGGAACTGCACGTCGGGGCGGCCACAGCCGGTGGCATCGACGAATGCACCACTCTCGACCACATTAGAGCTCAGCAGTCCCGAGCGATTGGCCAGGTACTTCAACCCATGGCCCACGGCACGCAGGCCCCGATCATGGCCCAGCAAACTGACTGGCTCGCGGGTCTGGGCGTAGACCGAAGCACTGAGGTGATCCTGGAAGTTCTCGCCCACCCCCGGCGAATGGACCCGCGTGGCGATGCCCATCGCTTGAAGATGACTCTGCGGGCCGATACCCGACAGCATCAGCAACTTGGGCGAAGCGACCGCACCGGCGCTGACAATGACCTCGGCCCGGGCCGTAAATTGTATCGCAGCACCACCACGACCCAGCGCCTGCACGCCCGTGATACGGCTGCCATCGAACAGCAGCCCTGTCACATGGGTATCGGTCATGACGGTGAGATGGGGATCGCGTCGCATCGGCTTGAGGTACGTGACAGCAGAACTGGCGCGACGTCCTTGTGAGGTCGTGGTCTGGTAGAAGCCTGCACCTTCCTGCTTCGCACCGTTGAAATCATCGGTCTCGGGCACGCCGGCCTGCACCGCTGCCTGAACGAACGCGCGACTCAAGGCATGTCGGTGATCCGGGTCGCTGACCTTCAACGGACCGTCCTGGCCATGCAGCTCGCCACTCAAGCGAGCATTGGACTCGCAGCGGCGAAACACGGGCAAGACATCCTGCCAGCCCCAGCCAGGGCAGCCAGTGGCTTGCCACTCGTCGTAGTCCTCTGCCTGGCCGCGAATGTAGATCATGGCGTTGACCGAGCTTCCGCCTCCCAGGGTGCGTCCCTGGGGAATGTAGATACGACGCTGATTGACGAAGGGCTCAGGCTCGGTGCGGTACATCCAGGTCCGCTGCGAACCGTGAACGCGAATGAAGGTGCCGGGAATGTGGATGTAGGGATGATTGTCGGCAGGACCTGCTTCGAGCAGCAGTACCTGCTTGCCCGCCTGTGCCAGCCGTGCGCTCAACGCACAGCCGGCCGAGCCGGCCCCGACCACGATGTAATCGAAGGTTTTCATTGTTGTTGTTCTCGTTGTGTGGCGTCTCTTCTCAGCCGATCTGGCTGACGAATTTGGTGGTGAAATAGGCGTCCAGCCCTTCGCTGCCACCTTCGCTGCCGTAGCCACTGTCCTTCACGCCACCAAACGGTGTTTCCGGTGCTGCCAGGCCGAAGTGGTTGATGGACACCATGCCGGATTCCAGCTCGTCGGCCAGCAAGGTGGCGCGCTGGATCGAGCGGGTGAAGGCAAAGGCCGCCAACCCGAACGACAGGCCGTTGGCTTTCTCGATCACCTCTTCGACGGTGTCGAAGCGAACGATCGAAGCGATGGGCCCGAACGGTTCTTCGCTCATCACCCGGGCGTTGTCCGGAACATCGGTCAACACCGTGGCCGGGTAGAAAAAGCCGGCGCGTTGTGCCGGTTTGCCGCCTAACATCAACTGCGCACCGACAGCCAACGCGTCATCGACGTATTCCTGTACTGCGCTGACCCGACGCGGGTTGGCCAGCGGTCCCAGTTGGGTTGACGCGTCATGACCGTCACCCACCTTGATCGCTGCACCGGCCTGGCAGAATGCGTCAACGAACGCCTCGTAGATCGGCGACTGCACATAGAAACGCGTCGGCGACGCACAGATTTGGCCGCCGTTGCGAAACTTCAGGCCGGCCCCCAGCGCTGCCACGGCCTTGACGTCCACATCGTCACAGACGATGAACGGCGCATGCCCGCCCAGCTCCAGGGTACAGCGTTTCAGATACTGCCCGGCCAGCGCGCCCAGTGCGCGGCCAACCGGCACGGAGCCGGTGAACGACACCTTGCGAATGACCTCGGAGCGAATCAGGTAATCGGAGACTTCGGCAGGCACGCCGAACACCAGGTTCAGAACGCCATTGGGCACACCAGCATCCTGAAACGCCCGGCACAATTCGATGCACGACGACGGTGTTTCTTCCGGCCCTTTGGCAATGATCGAGCAGCCAGCGGCGAGTGCTCCGGCGATCTTGCGCACCAGTTGGCTCACCGGGAAGTTCCACGGACTGAACGCCGCGACCGGGCCCACCGGTTCGCGCAGAACGGTCTGCCGCACACCACGGGCACGAGGCGGAATCACACGCCCATAGGCGCGACGCCCTTCTTCGGCGTACCAGTCGATGTGATCGCCAGCGCCGAACGCTTCAAGCTTGGCCTCTGCCAGCGGCTTGCCCTGCTCCAGCGTGATCAACGCGGCGATCTCGTCCGAACGCTGACGCACCAGATCGGCAGCTCGGCGCAGAATCTTCGAACGGTCATAGGCAGACGTCTTGCGCCAGGCCTGGAACCCACGCTGCGCGGCGGCCAGTGCTCGGTCCAGGTCGGCCGTCGAAGCCAGGCTCAGCTCCGCGATGACCTCACCGGTGGCAGGGTTGAAGACATCCGTCCGACGCTCGTGAGCACCGGCGCACCACTGGCCATCAATGAGCAGGGATTCAATAACTCGCATATCACGTGCCCCTCAGAAATTAATCACATTTGATTTCATTGAGAGAAATACTGTTTCTCTGAATGACGCCATCCTAGATTTCCAGAAGAACAGGTGTCAAGCCAAAAAAGTCACTTGACCACCTATTTGCACGGGCGTTAGTTTTATCTCAGAAAGAAACATCATTCTTACAAAAGAAACAAAGGAGTCACCGATGAGCCTAGCCAATGCATTGCTTCACAACTGGAATGACCTGCCACGCGAGACGGTTCGCAAAGGTGTGGAGCGCGTCGCGTTCCGCGGGGATGACACCCTCTGCGTCATGAACTGGTTGACGCCGGGGATGGACGTGTTTCCCCACAGCCACACCTTCGAGCAGCTCGTCGTCATCGTGCAGGGTCGGGTGCGCTTTCATCTGGGGGACGAGGTCGTCGAAGGTGGCCCGGGCAGCATGATTCGCATCCCGCCCCATGTGATGCATTACGCAGAACCTGTGGGCGATGAAGTGGTGATGAATCTGGACGTGTTCTCGCCGATTCGCGATGACTACCGCCACTTGATCGAATACCAGGCGGCCGAATTTGCGGATGCCGAGCACCGGCCGTCATGAGCCGCACGGATTTCGCGGCCAGGCTGCGCGGCGGTGAAGCGCTGATCAGCACCTTCATCAAGACGCCAAGCCATGCCGTGATCGAAATCGCGGGTGACTGCGGCCTGGATGCGGTGGTGCTGGATGCCGAACATGCGCCCTTCGACCAGGGCAGTCTCGATCTTGGGCTGCTGGCCTGCCGCGCCAGCCATGTCGCAGGCGTGGTGCGCGTGGCCGACGATCGCCCCACGACCCTCCTGCAAGCGCTGGATCTGGGGGCCGATGGCCTGGTACTGCCGCATATCGTCCATGCCGCCCAAGCCAGGCAGGTCTTGCAAGCCACCCGCTACCGCAGTGGCAACCGCGGCTTCTCCAACTCGCCCAGAGCAGGCGGCTATGGCCGCGCGAATCTGGCAGAACACATGGCCGCCGAAGATGGTCGCCACGGGATCATCGCGCAAATCGAAGACCGTGAAGCGCTGGACAACCTCGCGGCCATCGCCAACGTCGAACAGATCGATTGCTTGCTGGTGGGCCGTGCGGATTTGAGCGTGTCGCTGGGCGTCAGCACGCTGGATGACCCGCGCGTGGAGTCCGCGGTCAGCCGGGTGATCGACGCGGCACAACAGGCCGGCAAGGCGGCCGGCATTTTTGTCTCCAACAGCGACGACCTGGCGCGCTTCCGCGCCATGGGCGTGCGCTTTTTCATTCTGGGTGCAGACCAGGCCGTACTGCGTGCCGGCTGGACGCAACAGGTCCGGCACTTTCACGGCCTGGTTCGCTGAGCCCTATCCAAAACAACAAGAGGTAACGCCATGAACGCCATCGTCAAACCCACCACCGAGAACCGCCAGGCCCATATCGACAACCTGATGCGCGGCGCCATCGACCTGCACTGCCACAGCGGCCCGTCCGTGATGCCTCGCTATTGCGACCACCTCGAGGCCATGCGCGAAGCCAGCGAAGCCGGGCTCAAGGCTGTGCTGCTCAAGGATCACTACTACAGCTGCACACCGGTCACGACCTTGCTGAACAAGCATTTCAGCGAGCTTGACGTGCACATGCTTTCCGGCGTGCCACTGAACAACGCGGTCGGCGGCCTGAACGTACATGCGGTCGAACATGGTTTGAAACTGGGAGCGAAACTGGTCTGGATGCCGACTTTTTCTTCAGCCAACCACATCGCCCACCACCATCAGGACGCCAAGTTCACCGAGAAATTTCCGCAGACCACCCAGCGCATGTTGCAGCCAATTCCGCTGACCGTACTCGATGACGACGGCCATCTGAAAGAAGAAGTCAAAGCGATTCTGGACCTGATCGCCGCCGAAGACATCGTGCTTTCCGCCGGTCACCTGAACATCCGCGAAATCTGGCCGCTGTTCGAAGAAGCTCGCAACCGCGGGGTCAAGCGCTTGCTGGTCAACCATCCAACCTACGTGGTCGACGCGACCCTCGATGACATGCGTCAGCTGGCCAAGGAAGGTGTGTTCATGGAGCACTCGATGTGCATGTGGGTGCCCGGTTCGAAGTTCAAATTCTACGATGATCAATTCCTGCGACAAGTCATCGAAGCCGGCACGGTCGACCTGACCATCCTCGGCTCCGACCTCGGCCAGCAGGGCAACCCGAGCATTGCCGAAGGCTTTCGCAACGTGATCGGGCAACTGCTGGACCTGGGCTACAGCGATGAGGACATTCGCAAAATGACCTCCGGCAACGCCTCCCGCCTAATGAACCTGTGAGTGGAATGACCATGACGCGACTCACCACACCCATCGCAAGGCTGACGCTGAAAAACCCGGTTATCTGCGGCGCCGGCGAACAGACCATGACCCGCGAGGCCATTCGTGCCGCCCTCGCCACCGGAGTTGGCGCGGTAGTGGCCAAATCCACCAACGAATCCCAGGCCGCCAAACAGCAACTGGACAAGACCGACTACGTGCTGCTGGATTCGAACTGGAACCGTTTGCCGTGGGACTTCTCGCCACCAGCCGATGCCAGCCTCTTCGGTCGCTCCGGCCTGATTCAGCGCGAGTTTTGCGAATGGCTCGATGAACTGGCGGCCTTGGACATCGAAGCCCGACGGCAAGACGCCTATGTCATCCCAAGCCTGATCCTCAGTGACCTTGAGCAATGCGCCGAGTACGCCCGCCAGGTCGAACAGGCCGGTCTGCGCGTGCTGGAGCTGAACATCGGCGCACCTCATGGCGAAGAAGCGGCCAAGGGCGCCATCGTACTGGAACGGGGAGCGGCGCGAATCGAGGCGATTGTGTCGCGCATTCGCAAGGCCACCACCCTGCCCTTGTGGATCAAGCTGACCGGACAGAGCGAGGACGTGGTCGGCCTGGCTCAGGCGGCACGTCGGGGGGGCGCGGACAGCGTGGTGATGATGGGTCGCTTCATGGGGTTTCTGCCGGACCTGGACACCGGCCTGCCAATGCTTGGGACCAGTGCAGCCATCGGTGGTGGCTGGGCGCTGCCACTGACCGCCCGCTGGCTGATGATGACCCGCAAGGCCATGGGTGACAGCTACCCGCTGATCGCCACCAACGGTGCCCGTAACGGCCTGGATGTCGCGCGTTTTCTACTGGCGGGGGCTTGCGCCACCGAGATGACGTCGGCGGTATTCGCCGGCGGTTACCCGGTACTTTCACGCGCAGTGCAGGAACTGGACGACTATGTCAGCCGGCGCGGCCTGAGCGTGGAACAACTGCTGGGCAGCGCAGCCGATCAGGTGCAGACCTATCAGCAACAGGCTGACCGTCCCGACTGGTGGAAACACTTCGCCCCGGAGTACCCAGGGTCTCCAGGCTGAAGCGGCTCGGCCGGGAGATCACTGAAAGCTGGCGATTGATGTTGCCGTGAAAAAGCCCCCATCTGGGGGCTCGTTACCACAATATCGGTTTGAAGGTCAGCCCCCGACTATCTCCACCGGCGATCGCACGCCCCTTCTGCCCCAAAGGAGAACAACGGCAAGCCGCCTTAGTGACAACACAGGCAACCATTGATCAGTGGTTGATCGGGGTCGTTTTCAAGAAATGTAACCATGACCTCCATGCCCATCCGCGGGGGGCCGATTTCACACCCCCAATCGGAGGGCTCCATCAGCCAACACCGACTCTTGTCGTCAAATCTATCTTCACGGTCCCAGGGGAACTTGACCTTGATCCGCCCAAAGCGCCGATCACTCTGGATCCCCTCGCCTTCTAAAGCGACGACTACAGCAGTGTGGATGCTTGGCACCTGAGGTTTCTTGTGGGCCAACGGCGGACGATAGGACACATTCCACGGAAGAACGACAAAGCGGTTGCGGTATCCCTGATGAAAGTCACCTTCGTTCGCAGTGTTGCCACTGGCGAAGTTCTCACCCAACACCTGTGGTTGCCGGCCTTCGTGGATGATCTCGGTCAGTAGCCATAGGGTGTTCCACTCTTGGCGCGGATGGCCTGAGATTTCCAGCACGTGGCCGCTGACTAACCGAGTCTGGTCACTCTGCCCTTCGGCTTGACGATAAGCCGCATGGCGGCGTTCCATAGTCCGAAGACGTATCTGCTTGCCGTGCTCATGACCGGTAAAACGCTCCGGACTGTCATCTTTTTCAATGTCCGGCTGTTGCTCGACATCATAGTTGCGGTGAGAAATACGACTGGTGAGCTGTCCCAGACGCAGGTTGATGCGCTTGATCAGTGGCTCGTCGGCCACCCTATCGCTCTCATGCCTATAAGCAGTGGGTTGGCCAATGCTGGGAAAAACCGACTGATCATCGCCAAAGACCAGCACGTGGCCTTGAGCGCTGTGCTGGAAGTGAAAGTGGATCCCTTCTTCTTCGCACAAGCGCTGAATGAAGTGCAAATCCGTTTCGTCGTACTGGGTACAGTAGTCACGCTCGGGGTAGGTCGCCCCCAGATGAAACCGATAGGCGTCGCCCAGAATGCCGTGTTCTTCCAGTATCAAGGCGACGATTTTCGGCACCGAGAACTGTTGATAGATCCTCTGGTTGATGCGATGGCGCAAGTAGGCCAGGTGCGGCACGAGGGCCAGCCTGTAGCGCATCAAACGCTCACTGTTACCGATGTGAGCGATGTGATAGACCCGTCCATGAATACCGTTGCCCTTCGAGTCGAAGGTCAGAAAAGCCTCTACGTCGAAGAGGCTCTCGAGATCAAGGTCAGACCGTTCGCTAACAAACTCCACATTCAAGAGGTAAGGCCTGCTGATCGCCTCTTTTCCAGTGAATGCGAGCACTTGAAAATCGTGCTCAAAACCTTCGACGGTCAAACTGAAGTGCGTTTGATTGGCAGGGCTGAACATCCGCTGTTCTCTTTTAAAACCTGCAGTTCGCCGCAAGCCCACATATAAAATGAAGGCTTGCATCGAGCGACAGGCGACAAATCAAATTAAATCACACACCACTCTTTACTTTGGTCCAGATCCGCGTACGGATTCGTTCCAGTTTCAATGGCAGCGGTTCAAGCGGAATAAGTGTAGCGATCGTCTTTTTGTCCGGATAAATCCAAGGATTGTCTCGCAGCTTCTGCTCGACGAACTCAGCAGCATCCTTGTTGGCGTTAGGGTATAGCGTGTGATTTGAGGTCTTGGCGATAACTTCTGGTCGCATCATATAATTAATGAACGCCATACCTTCCTTGGGATGGGGAGCATCTTTCAGCAAAACCAGGTTCTCCGACCAGGACAGCGCGCCTTCGCGAGGAAGGCTGTAGGCGATCTTGCGCCCCGTGTTGGCCTTCTCGTTGATGGCCTGCGCAGCAAGGGCACCATTAGCCCATCCCACAACTGCACAAATATTGCCATCAGCCAGGTCAGCGTCGATTTTGGAGGAGTCGAAATAGAGGACGTAAGGACGAATTTTCAACAGTAAAGCTTGGGCTTTCTGGTAGTCATCCGGGTTCTTACTGTTGCTCGGGAGCCCAAGGTAATTCAACGCAATCGAAATGATCTCACTTGGAGAGTCAAGCATCGCCACACCACACGACTGTAGCTTACTAATGTTTTCCTCTTTGAAGATCAGATCCCAGCTATTCACCGGAGCATTATCGCCCAACGCGCCCCTGACTTTGTCAACGTCATAACCAATGCCAGTAGTGCCCCATAGATAAGGTACGGCGTAACGGTTGCCAGGGTCATTGACCGCGAGCTGGGACAAGAGATCAGGATCGATGTGTGAAAAGTTACTCAGTTGACTACGATCCAACGGCTGAAGGACTCCCGCCTGGATCAGGCTGGGCAATACATTGGAGGTCGCCACAACCACGTCATACCCGGTGCGCCCAGCCATGACCTTGCTCTGCATGATTTCAGCGCTGTCGAACGCATCCATGTGCACGCTCGTGCCAGTTTCCTGTTCAAACTCCTTTGGCGTCTCCGGCGCAAGCAACCCGAACCAGTTGTACAGATACATCCCGGGCTCTGCAGCCGCGACTGATGTGCTAATCCCTGCACAGAGAAGCGAGGCGGAAAAAATGGTTCGCAAATGTGACTTTCTCATGCAACATCCTTGTCAAGACGATATGCCCTCATGGCCATCGTTAACCCTGGCAGCGAATATACCGGGTGCCAGCGAATAGTAAATACCTACGAATACTTACCTTTGACCTGCGAATCCCTAACCCAAAAGGGGTAGAAAATGTCGTTTGACCTCCATAGCCTGGCCTGGCATCGATCGATTGGGAAGCTGATCATGCAGCTGAATCGTCCAGATTTCTGGAGTTCACTGGTTCGCACCTTGAATGAATATGTACAAATCGATAATTGGGTTGTATTGATTTTCAGCAATCAACACGTGCAGGTCGTCAGCCTTCCGGAGATAGCAGACGCGGAAGAAGTCGACGCATTCATTCATCGTTATGTGAAGGGTCTTTACTTGCTGGATCCGTTCTATATAGCCAATCGGGAAAATCCACAGAGTGGTTTCTTCCACCTATTGGATATAGCACCGGAATACTTTCTTGAAACCGAGTATTACCATCAATACTTTGCACAGTACATCTCCATGGATGAGGCACAGTTCAATGTCCAACTCGACCCCGACAGAACGTTGTGCATTTCCATCGGCAGCAAAATCCGCTTTAGCCAAGAACAAATAACCATGCTGGACATCATAAAACCGTGGGTGACTGCATTGATGCATCAGCGCATGGGTTTTGAAATTGACGTAGAGAAAACCCTGACTGAGCCGCCTCTGTGGCCGGAAACGGTCAATCAGCTTGGCACCCAAATAACGGCACGCGAGAGTGACGTACTCCGCTTATTACTCAGCGGCTTCTCCAATAAGGAAATAGCCGGAAAGCTGTCCCTCTCGGCGGAGACCATAAAAGTTCACCGTCGCAACATTTACGCAAAATTAAATATCAAGTCGCAATCTGAGCTATTTGCTCGATTCTTCATGCCCAAACAGAATGTTACCGCTACCCATTGAGGTCAGGACATCGGGCTGATTTGCTCGGTCATGCGCCTGCAAGCATCAAGTTCAGATTCTGCACCGCCGCACCTGCGGCGCCCCTCCCCAGATTGTCAAACACCGCAGCCAGCAAGACCTGCCCGGTCTCATCATTCTCAAATACCGACAATTGCAAATCATCTGTCCCGTTCAGGGCCTGAGGATCAAGGGACGCCAGCGCTTTAGCTTCCTGCATCGACATCACGTGCACATGGCTCGCATCGGCGTAGTGCTGCGTCAGACACGCATGCAACTGCACCGCACCCACGCCTGGCGCCAACAACCGGGTTTGCACAGGTATGGTCAGCACGATCCCCTGCCGAAAAGCACCGTAAGCCGGCACAAACATCGGCCGTTCCATCAGACCGCTGTGCTGCTGGATTTCCGGAATATGCTTGTGTGCCAGCCCCAGCCCATAGACCTGAAACGCTGACGCTTGAGCTGCGCCTGCTCCCTCATGTTCTTCCACGCCGACCCGTCCTTTTCCGGAATAACCCGACACCGCATGAATGCTCAGCGGGTAATCCCTGGGCACCCATCCGGCCTCCAGCAAGGGGCGCAGCAACCCTATCGCCCCCGTTGGATAACAACCGGGATTGCTGACCCGTCGCGCAGCGGCGATGCGTTGAGCCTGTTGCGGATTCATCTCTGCGAAACCATAGGTCCAGTCTGCGTGGGTGCGGTGCGCCGAACTCGCATCGATCACCCGAACGGCGGGGTTTTCGATGGAACTTACAGCATCGCGCGCGGCGGGGTCGGGCAAGCAGAGAATCGCGATGTCGCAGTGGTTGATGGCTTCGGCGCGACGTTGCGGGTCCTTGCGATATTCGGCGCCGAGGGTGAGCAGTCGCAGATCGCTCCGGTCGCGCAGACGTTGATGGATTTGCAACCCGGTGGTGCCTTGGTCGCCATCGATGAATACAAGGGGACTTGCCATGGAATTGCTCTCGGACATTGGAAATCAGGGTTCCAATGTTCAGCGAGGCGCTAAGATAGGAAAAGTTGAATTTATAAACGCTGAAATTCAGTTTTTCTGAACAAGGACTCATTTATGCGGGAAATCAGCCTGGACCGTCTGCGCACGCTGGTGGCGATTGCCGACCTGGGGTCATTTGCCGAGGCGGCCCGCGTGCTGCATCTTGCGCCCCCCACCGTCAGCCTGCACATCGCCGACCTGGAGTCGCGGGTCGGCGGCAAGCTGTTGTCGCGCACACGCGGGCGTATTCAACCTTCAGCGATAGGGAACACACTGGTGGAACGCGCGCGGCGTCTGTTGGCAGACGCGGAGCAGGCACTTGAAGACGTGGAGCGTCAGGTACAGGGATTGGCCGGGCACGTGCGGCTAGGTGCCTCCACAGGGGCCATCGCACAGTTGCTGCCGGACGCGTTGGAGACGTTGGGGCAACGCCATCCCACTATCGATGTACAAGTGGCGGTACTCACCTCCCAGGAAACGTTGACGAAGCTGGCCGAGGGCTCCTTGGAGATCGGTCTGGTGGCGTTGCCGCAGCCGCCAGTGAAAGGCTTGCGGATCGAGCCGTGGCGACGAGACCCCGTCATGGCTTTCTTGCCGGCTCGCTGGGAATGCCCGGAGGTTATGACGCCCGACTGGTTGTCCACTCAGCCGTTGATTTTGAATGACACCACCACTCGCCTTTCGCGCTTGACCTCAGAGTGGTTCGCCAGTGATGGAAGGCAGCCTGCGCCACGCATTCAACTGAACTACAACGATGCGATCAAAAGCCTGGTGGCGGCTGGATATGGCGCGACATTGTTGCCCCATGAGGCCTCCACGCCATTGCCCGATACCAGGATCGTCATGCGGCCATTGGAGCCCTTATTGTGGCGTCAACTGGGTATTGCCCACCGCAGCCAGGACATCGAACGGCCTACGCAACACGTGCTGGATGTGTTGTGGGAATTGAGCCGGATGAACTCAACCGCCTGAGGACGGTCAACTCGCCACAGCGCCCCATAACCCTCACAGCATCCTTTAAATGGCAAAATCCGTAATCGATCGTTTCGGAGAGCACCATGCTTCGCGCATTTGAACAAAGACTCGACCCCTTCCCGCCCGACGAGGTCCCCCCGCCGCCCAACGGCCTGGCTCAATTTCTGTGGGCCTGCACACGGGGCGCCCGCGGTTACATCCTTGCATTTGCGCTGCTCAGTGCCGGCGTTTCGATCTACGAAGCCTGGCTGTTTTCTTTCCTCGGCCAGGTCGTGGACCTGCTCTCGACCTGGCAGGCCGGTGGCGATGCGGCGGCGCAGGAAAGTCGTGTGTTGTGGGGCATGGGCATCGTCATGCTGGCCAGCATCGGGTTGGTAGCGTTGCGTACCTTGGTGCAACACCAGATATTGGCGATCAATCTGCCGCTGCGGCTGCGCTGGGACTTCCACCGCCTGATGCTGCGGCAAAGCCTTTCATTCTTTTCCGACGAGTTCTCCGGCCGGGTCACCACCAAGGTGATGCAGACGGCGCTGGCCGTGCGCGACGTGCTGTTCACCCTGATCGAGATCGCACCCGGAATCGGCGTGTATTTCATCGCGATCATCGCGTTGGCCGGCGGCTTCGCATTGAAACTGATGCTGCCTTTCCTGGCCTGGATCGTGTTGTTCGGGCTGGCCATGCTCTACTTCGTGCCCCGCTTGGGGAAAGTCGGACAGGAACAGGCCCATGCGCGCTCCTCGATGACGGGACGTATTTCGGACGCCTACACCAACATCACGACCGTGAAGCTGTTCTCCCATTCCAATCGTGAAGCGCACTTTGCGCGCGCCGCCATGGAGGATTTCAAGCAGACCGGTTTTCGCCAGATGCGCCTGGTCAGTCAGTTCGAGATCGTCAACCAGGCGTTGGTGGTAGGGTTGATCATGGCCGCAGGCGGCTACGCGCTTTGGCTATGGCACCAGGGCGACGTCGGCGCAGGTGCCGTGGCGGCCATCACCGCCATGGCATTGCGTATCAACGGCATGTCGCACTGGATCATGTGGCAGATGACCTCGCTGTTCGAAAGCATCGGTACCGTGCAGGATGGCATGGCAACCCTGACCCACGGCCCCAAGGTGCAGGATGCGCCGGACGCCGGGATGCTGGAGACCTCCGGCGGTGCGGTGACCTTCGACAATGTGAGCTTCAACTACAACGGTGAACGCCAGGTGCTCGATGGCCTGAGCCTGGACATTCGCCCGGGCGAAAAAATCGGCCTGGTCGGCCGCTCCGGCGCAGGCAAATCCACGCTCATCAATTTGCTGCTGCGCTTCTATGACGTCGACAGCGGACAGATCCGCATTGACGGGCAAGACATTGCGCATGTGACGCAGGACAGCCTGCGCAGCGCCATCGGCATGGTCACCCAGGATACGTCCCTGCTGCACCGCTCCATTCGCGACAACATCGCCTACGGCCGACCCGATGCAAGCGATGCACAAATCCGCCGTGCCGCGGCCAATGCCCAGGCCGATGAGTTCATCAGCCAACTGAGCGACCGCCAAGGTCACACCGGCTACGACACCTTGGTGGGCGAGCGCGGTATCAAGCTGTCGGGCGGCCAGCGCCAGCGCATCGCGATTGCCCGAGTGATGCTCAAGAACGCCCCGATCCTGCTCCTTGACGAGGCCACCAGCGCGCTGGACTCGGAAGTCGAAGTGGCCATCCAGGAAAGCCTCGATGAAATGATGGAGGGCAAGACCGTCATCGCCATCGCCCATCGACTGTCCACGATTGCGGCGATGGATCGACTGATTGTCATGGACGATGGACGCATCATCGAACAAGGCACCCACACCGAATTGCTCGCCAGGAACGGCATCTATGCGCGGCTGTGGCACCATCAGAGTGGCGGGTTCCTGGGTGAGGACCGGTGGGTGACCGAGGCGATGGATCAGGTATGAGCGTGGATGGCCCGGGGGACAACGCGACTTACCTTTTCTCGACCAATCGCAGCGACTGTGCCCCCTCCAGCGATAGGTGAATCACAGCAGCTCTGCTCGGGAAGTTCGGCGCATCGTCATCGGTATTCTCCATCACAGGAATATCGATCAGGGTCTGCTCACCGGTCGGATCACTGACCAGCCTGGCATCCAGTTTGTCGATGGCACGCCAGCTATCGCCACCGATGCGCATCACGTCCAACAGGCTGTAGTGCGGCACACCTTCTTCGTTCTCTTCGGGCGTAAAGGCCGCCAGGTATTGGCTGTAGTTGTTGCCCATACCGAAACCCTCGATGGTGAAGACCGCAAGGGTGACCTGGCTGTCCTCGCCGGTGTCCAGCGTCTGCACCAGCGTCGCTTCAGGATAGCCGGTGGCATAGCTGTCCTTGATGAGCGCTACCAAGTGCCCGATTTGTTCCTCCAGGGCTTTCGGAACGGTTTTCGATTCAGCGGCGTGGGTCAGGGTGCAGGTGAAAAACAAGGCAGCGGTCAGCAGGCGCAATTTCATGGCAAGTGAGGTCCGGGGTATTGGGAGATCAGCGCACAATAGTAGCGGTTGGCCAGGGATTGGGTGGCGACCTGTTGATGGGTTCTGTGGCGGGATTCACAACCTTGGACGTTGTGGCAAGGTTGCCGAGCATTTGATAGTGGGGCACGCTCCGTGCCCCTTACGGCGTCCTGCCCAGCGTCAGGCTTGCGAGCGAATGCGCTCGACCAGACGCGCCTGAAGTGTTTCCAGCTCCTCGGGATCCGCCTTGCCCCTGCCATGCACACCAGGAGCCTCACCGTCCCAACGAGGAATGATGTGCATGTGAATGTGATAGACCGTCTGCCCGGCCACAGCCCCATTGAACTGCGCGACCTGGACCCCATCCGGCTGCAACTCGTCCACGATGACGTGTGTCAGGCGCTGCACGGCAGACATCATCGCACCCAGGACGGCGGGCTCGACCTCGAGGATATTTCGCGCCTGGGAGGCTTTGGGGATGACCAGGACATGGCCGCGCGATTGAGGGAAGAGATCCAGGAAGGCCAACACATCGGCGTCTTCGTAAATCTTGTAGCACGGCGCATCGCCGCGAAGGATCAGCGCAAAGATGTTCTGCGGATCGTAATGACCGTGGAGACTCATGATCACTCCTTGGAGTTTGGGGAGGTTGGTTGCCGGTAAGAGATTTAGCACAGTCCAGAGACAACGTCTCGTAAAGGCCTGCCTGGAAGCCAGGGCTGGGCCTGCTCCCACAGTTTTTTTCGAGCGGTTCGCAAAAGTCGTGTCTGGCCCAAATCCCTGTGGGAGCGAGCTTGCTCGCGAAGAGGCCGGCACATCCAACATCCCGGCAAGCTGACCCACCGCTATCGCGAGCAAGCTCGCTCCCACAGAGAGATCTGTGTCGAACACAATTTTCTTGCCCTCTGGAGATCCAGTGTGGCAGCGAGCTTGCTCGCGAAGAGGCCGGCACATCCAACATCCAGGCAAGTTGACCCACCGCTATCGCGAGCAAGCTCGCTCCCACAGAGGGATCTGTGTCGAACACAAATTTCTTGCCCTCTGGAGATCCAGTGTGGCAGCGAGCTTGCTCGCGAAGAGGCCGGCACATCCAACATCCCGGCAAGCTGACCCACCGCTTTCGCGAGCAAGCTCGCTCCCACAGAGGGATCTGTGTCGAACACAAATTTCTTGCCCTCTGGAGATCCAGTGTGGGAGCGAGCTTGCTCGCGATGGCGGCGGGTCAGTCGGCATCGGTGCTGGCAGCCAAGCCGCTTTCGCGAGCCCCCGTCAGCGTAACGGCAATTTTTTGCTGCAGCTCACTTTGCGAAAACGGCTTGTGCAAGACCGGGCAGCCGGCGTATTCGGTTGGCAGTCCGCTGGCGCCGTATCCGGTGCTGAACAGGAAGGGAATATGGCGACCGCGAAGGATTTCGGCCACCGGAAAAACGCGCTCGCCAGCCAGGTTGACGTCCAGGATCGCCAGATCAACCTGCACCGAGCCGGCCATGTCACGTGCTGCAGCGAGCCGGGCGACTGAGGCCACCACTTCGCATCCGAACTCCTCCAGCATGTCCTCGATCAACAGGGCAACCGCGCCTTCGTCCTCGACGACCAGCACCCTGACGCCAACAAATGGGGTCATGCCCCCGTCACCCCAATCAGGAACGAAAAACGGCAGCAAACGCCTTCCGGCGCGTAGGTAATGTCGAACTTGCCGGCCAAGTCGCGCTCGATGCAACGCTGCATCAAGCGAGAACCCAGCCCTTCCCGTTCCGGCGGTGTCACGGGAGGTCCTCCTTGTTCGCGCCAGTCGAGGGTCAGCAATGTTCCGTCCTCCCGGGCTTGCAGATGCCAGATGACGGCAAGCGTCCCGCTCTCGACCGACATCGCCCCATATTTCAGCGCATTGATCGCCAATTCATTGAGGGTCATCGTAAGGTTGAGCGCCACGCGAGTGCCGACGTCTGCAGAAGGGCCTTGAATCACGATGCGGCCAGGCTCATGCCCAAACACCGGCATCAACACGTCTTGGGCCAGGGTGTCGAGCGGCGTCTGCCCCCAGTGCCGTTTCGTCAAGAGATCGTGTGCCCGTGACAACGCCAGGAGCCTTGCCTCGAAACGCCTGTAGCCGTCTTTCGCATCCTCTGCGTTGCGTGCCGTCTGGGCTGCCAGCGATTGCACCGTGGCCAGAGTGTTCTTGACCCGGTGATTGAGCTCATCGATCAGCGTCTTCTGTCGGTTTTCCGCCTGTTTTCGTTCGGAAATGTCGACCAGCATGTTGATGGCACCCACCAGGTTTCCATCGGCATCATGCAAAGGCGTGGGAAACGGCGCGAACGGTACACGGCTGCCATCCGGCCGCTCTGCAATTGCCTCGACACCGCGTATCGGCCGGTTTTCCTTCAGCGCCACTGCCATCGGGCACTGGTCGTGGGCAAGCGCGGTGCCGTCCGTATTGAACAGCTTCCAGGTCACGCACCACATGTCGCCCAACTGGGGCGTGCGCCCCGACAGTTCGACAGCGGCGCGATTGAAGAACGTGATGCGACCCTCGGCGTCGGTGGTGTACACCGCGGCCGGCAATGCCTCGAGAAGATTGCGCATGTGCCGTTCGCTTTCGCGGATCTGGTTTTCCATCCGCCGCGCCAGCGTAACGTCCTGCAGCACCCGCACGCCATAACGAAACGTACCGTTGGCGTCCCTCACCGACGAGCTGTGGATGTCGAGGTAGACCACCTCGCCATCGGGCTTCAGGGCGCGCTTGCGCAGCACGTAGTTATCCAGTTCACCGGCCACCTGGCGGGCATACAACTGCGCATCCTGCGCGATGCAGTCCGGGTGGGTGTAGTCCAGGAATGTCATCGACAGGAGCTCCTCCCGCGACCGGCCCAGCATGTTGCACAGGGCGTCGTTCACCCGGAGCAAGCGACCGTCGATATCGGCCTCGGAAATCCCGACGGTCACCGCCTCATAGGTCGCTGAAAGCCGGTCATCGCTGTCCTGGCGTGCCGCCTCGGCCGCGTGGACACAGCTCCTGTCGATGGTGAAGCACCGGGTGTTGAAAAGCTTTCCGTCCTCGAAGCGCCCGTTCGAAGTGATCGTGACATGCTTGATCGAGCCGTCTCTCGCCCTCAGGCGCGCCGGATAGCTCTCCAGGCAATCGCCACTGCCCAGCTTGGTGAGAATGTCGCCGATCACCGGTTCATCGACATGAAACTCGGTGATGTGCCGACCTATGTACTCTTGCGCCGGATAACCCAGCAGTGCCAGCTCCGCCTTGTTGGCGCGCAGGATGATGCCCTCGCCACTGACGATATGCAGGCCCACCGCACTGTTTTCGAAAAAGTCCTCCAGGTCGGCACTCTTGCGCCGGAGTTCCTCGGCCACGGCATGGTGCGCCGAGACGTCCTGAAAGCAGTTGATCACTCCTTGGATATCGCCCCGCCGGTCCTTGAGGGCTCGGATGTTCATCAACGCCACGAACCGCGAGCCATCCGGGCGCTGGATGATCACTTCCTGGTTGCGCGGCGCAATGCCGGTATCGAGCGCCGAGGCCGTCGGAGAGTGCTCGAATGCCAGCGGCGTGCCGTCGGTCAGGAACAATCGATGGGCGCCGCAGAAACGGGGGCCGTTCTCTCCAAGCGCCGGCGCCCTGCCCCATAGTTCGGACGCCTCGCTGTTGTACCGCACGAGCCACCCCTGGCGATCACAGAGGTACACCGCACCAGGAATGGCATCGAGCGCACTCGTCCCCATCGCGATCAAGCTTTCGTATTCGCTGGGCGCGCACGCCTCCAAGGGGAGCTCTTCAATGCTTGACATCGGTCATCCTCAAACCCTCTGGCTGCAACGCTCAGAGTCTCAATGGATTCTAGATCGCTATCGATCGCACGAGTTCAGGAAATCGTCATCGCCCCCTTTGCACCTCAGAAACCGAACAATGCCCGGGGTGCCTGGATCATTAACGCATGCATCCGCGACGCCGAACACTCTAACGCACTCAATTGCGCCATGACCGTTTCGAAGCCGACATCGGCTTCGTGCTGCGTGTGCGGCCAGTCGCTGCCCCACACCAGGCGCTCGGGGCCGAAGCTGTGTTCCAGTCGCGTCAACGAGGCACGAGCGAATGCGAGGTTCTGCGCAGCCGTTGCACCCAATCGATAAATCCCGGACACCTTCACCCAGACCCGCCCACTCTGCCCCGCCGCCATCAATTGGGCGAAGCCAGGTTGATCCAGCCCCAAGCGCGCATCCGGACGAGCGAAATGATCGACCACCAACTTGATGCCCAGCGGCAACAACTGAGCCACCAACCCCGGCACGTCCACCAGGTTGGCATGCAACTCGACATGCCAATCCAGTTCGGCGATGTGGCCCAAAAAGCCGCTCCAGGCAGCGTCACGAAAATCAGGCAGGGCTTTGCCCATCAGGTTCAAGCGCACACCGACCACGCCCAACCGGGCCATGTCGTCCAACTCGGCTCGGCTGACGTCTCGCTCCACCACCACGACCCCGCGCAATTGCTCCGGTGCCTGCCGCAGCGCAGCCAGCAGGTAGCGGTTATCGGTGCCGAGAAAGCTCGGCTGCACCAACACGCCATGGCTCAAGCCGTGGGCGTGCAAGTGGCTCAGGTATTGAGCGAGCGTGGCGTCATAATCGGGTGTGTAGCGCCGGACAGCCGCCAGCTCCAGCTCGCGACTGAAAACGTGAGCGTGGCCGTCAATGCCGGTTATCGGCTTGGTACAGGTATCAACCATGGGTCTCATCTATCGACAATAAAGAAAATCAGGCCCGGGCGCCCTGGCTGTCACTCTCCACCACAGGCGCCGATGCGCCAGTGGCTTCCAGGCTGCGGCCGCGGGTTTCCGGCAGGCACAGCGCCGCGATCACTGCCACGCCGTAGGCAATCCCGGCGTCGATGCCAATGGCCGAGCCCAGGGACATGGAGTCGCTCATGTGGCCGACCAGGAAGGGGAACACCGCCGAGAGCACCCGGCCGAAGTTGTAGCAAAACCCCACGCCGGCGCCGCGCACATCCGCCGGGTACAACTCGTTGAAAAACGCCCCGAGGCTCGCCGGAATGCCCGCCGCGAAGAAGCCGAGCGGGAAGCCCAGGAACAGCATCTGAGTGTTGGTCAACGGCAGGAACACATAGCACTGCACGGTAACGACGCAGCACAAGGCGAACAACACGATGTTTTTCCGACGCCCAATGCGATCGATCAACAGGCCACTGGCCACACAGCCGCACCAGAAGGCGAAGATGATCACCGCCAGGTAACCGCCGGAGTTGAGCACCGACAGGTTGCGCTCGGTCTTGAGGAAGGTTGGCAGCCAGGTCATCACGGCGTGGTAACCGCCGTGCGCGCCCAGCCCCAGCAACCCGCCAAACAAGGTCACACGGATCAACTCCGGGCGAAAGATACCGCTCAGGGACTTGAAGAAACTCTGCGGGATGACGTTGTCTTTTTTCAGGCGTTGGAAACTGTCCGGCTCTTCAACGTTGCGCCGTACCCAGATGATCAAGAACGACGGCAACAGGCCCACGACGAACATTACCCGCCAGGCCATGTCCTGCGGCACGAGGGAGTAGATCAGCGTAAAGACGCCGACCGCCAATCCCCAACCCACCGCCCAGGCGCTTTGTACAGTGCCCATGACCTTGCCGCGGTACTTGGGGTTGATGGTCTCGGCCATCAACACCGCGCCGGCCGCCCACTCCCCGCCGATCCCGAAGCCCTGCAGCGCCTTGACGATCAACAGTTGATGAAAACCGGTGACGAACGCCGACAGAAAGGTAAAGAACGAAAACCACAAGATCATCCATTGCAGCGTGCGCACCCGACCGTAGCGGTCCGACAACGTCCCGCCGACCCAACCGCCAATGGCCGAAGTCACCAGGGTCACGCCGCTGACCAGCCCGGCATCCCCCTTGGTCAGGGCGAACGCGGCGATCAACGCCGGTATCGCCAGGCCGAACATCTGTACTTCCAGCGCATCGAGCGACCATCCGCCGAAACAGGCCCAAAACGTTTTGCGCTCCCGCGCAGTGACTTGGCGATACCAACTGAACATGATTTTTATCCTTATGGGTGGAACGAAAGGCAGCCGAGAGCGAACCGCGCCGCTACAGGGCCAGTCATGGCAAACAAAACGATAAGGCTGCGGCGACCAACTCGCCGCTAACCAAGTGGGGTCAGCGGATTTCCACGCGGTAGCGGAAATGCTCGGCGTGCCCACGGGAACGTCGCCACTCCAGGGGATTACCGGCGTAGTCCCGCGCCAGACGCTCGATCACCACCACCGGGCTGTTGACCGGTACCTGCAGCAATCGCGCGTACACCTCATTCACCGATTCGGCGGTGAGTGTTTCTTCGGCATAGGCGACGACCTGGCCGCAAACATCTTCATAGATGGGATAAAGCAGTGGGCCTTTCTGACTCAGGTCGACTTCGAGCAAAGGCTGGAAACGGTTACGGGGCAGCCAGATTTCTTCGGCGAGCACCGGCTCTACTTCCAGCAGACGCACCCGCACAATGCGAATCACCGGCGCATCCACCGGTAGCCCCAGCGCCTGGGCCACCGCCGAAGGCGCGGCCACCGGCTCCACGGACAAAATGCGGCTCTCGGGAACCCGGCGTTCGCCTGAAGCGCTTTGGAAGCGGAAGAAACGGAACAGCGACGATTGAAATTGCGGCCGGCGAATGAAGGTGCCGCGCCCTTGCTGGCGCTCCAGGACGCCCTCGCTGACCAGCGCATCGATGGCCTTGCGCACCGTGCCGGTAGACAACTGGTATTCGGCTGAAAGTGCCGCCTCAGTAGGAATCGCCTCCCCCGGACGCCAACGGTTATTGGCGATCTGTTCAGCCAATTGGTCGCGTAAACGCTGATAAAGCGGCAGGCGGGCATCACTGGAGAGAGATTTCATCGACCTTATTCACCTTGTTATCTAGTCATATATATGAATATGGACGCAAGTATTTGCCCAAGCCCGGTGGATTGTCAAGAATGTCGGGCTAGCGGACTGACGCCTGGGCCACAGCTTTGATGGTACTGGGCGAAACCCAAGCCCCCCGCCTGTGAGTGCAGCGCCCGATGTTGACCTGAACGCAATTAACAACGTTTAACTCGCACGCCCGCGCCCCACGCCCAAGAATGAAGCCCTCTGCCCAGACCTGTTTGCTCAAGCGGGAAGCTGCCGGCCCACCTTGCGGTGCGCCGGACATTTCCCACCTGGCTGCGCGTAGTACCGCCCCTTCGCCCGCCCAATTTCACATGGAAATGAAGCATGTTACTTGCACCACACCGCTCAGCCGCCGCCCTGAAGCCGCTCTGGCTGCTTGCCCTGCTCACCGGCAGCACCGCACCGGCGTTGGCAGCGGAACAGGCGCAAAGTACGCCAGGCTTTCTCGACGGCGCGACGCTGGAAGTCCTCAGCCGCAACTTCTACCTCAACAATGACTATCGCACCCCGAGCCCGGCAGGCAAAAGCTACAAACAGGAATGGGCCCAGGGCTTCATCGCCTCGTTCGAATCCGGCTTCACCCCCGGCACGATCGGCGTAGGCATCGATGCCCACGCGTTCCTGGGGTTGAAACTGGACGGCGGCAAGGGGCATTCCGGAACGGGATTATTGCCACTGGATGAGAACGGGCGAAGCGAGGACCACTACTCCAGTGCGGGCGGTGCGCTGAAATTCAACACCTCACGCACCACCCTGGCGGTCGGCGAAATGACCGTACAGAGCCCGGTATTCGACACCGCAGACAAGCGCCTGCAACCCGAATACGCCAGCGGCCTGCTGCTCTCCAGCCGTGAGTTGGAAGGGGTCGACCTGCAGGCAGGCCACTTCAGTGCGTTCAAGAATCAGGACGCCTCGACCGGCAAGGGTGATTTTTCCGGGTATGGGGCGACGACGCGCAACGGCGCCATCGACTTCATCGGCGCCGACCTGCTCACCGGCCAAGCCCTGGGCGGCGCGCTCTACGCCTCCGAACTGAGCGATACCTGGCGCCAGTACTATGCCAACCTGCATGCCACCCTTGGCGAATTGTTCCTTGACGGCAACCTGTATCACACCCGCGACTATGGCAAGGCCAACGCCGGGGCCATCGACACCACGGCCTATAGCCTGAGCGGCAAGTACCGAATCAATGCCCAGGCGTTCACCTTGGCCTATCAGAAAATCAACGGCGACACGTCCTTCGATTTCGTCGGCGGCGACTCCATCTACCTGGCCAACTCAATCAAATATGCCGACTTCAACGGCCCGGGCGAGCGCTCATGGCAAGCGCGCTACGACCTTGACCTGGGCACCTTGGGCATCCCCGGCCTGAGCTTCATGGCCCGCTATGTGACTGGACGCGGGATAGACGGCAGCCATGCGCCCCAAGGCGGTGCCTACAACCCGTTCGATTCCGATACCGGCACTTACCGTCCGCAACAAGGTACTGGCGGACGCCATTGGGAGCGCGACCTGGACCTGCACTACATCGTGCAGTCAGGCCCGGCCAAGGACCTGTCGTTGCAACTGTCCCATGTCACCCATCGCGCCAACAGCAGCCAGGGCGGCGATGACATCGACCGGCTGTATATCGTCATCCAATACCCACTCAAGCTGGGGCCGTTCTGACCCTGCCTCATCCCACGCCCTTGCTGGGTCAGGAAGACGGCGCGAGGCCTTATCGGTCATCCGAGTGGCCCACCTGCGCCAGGAGGAACTGGTGGACATGCATGGGCGCAATGTCACGCTTCTGGACTTGCCCGGCCTCAAGCAAAAAGTCGCCGGTTGTCATCGTCATGCGGAACTGTGATGCCTGCTCTGCATGACCTCTGATCTGCGTCAATACCACTCCACGCCTCCAAGCCGAAATTAAGACTCAGCGTTCGAACCTTTGTATCGACGAAGGTTACCGAACCTCCCGTCTCATGGAGGCTTTGATCATGGCAACGCACCTGCAAGGTACAGAACCGGTCATCCCGACCGTCACACCTCACCCGTTGGCCGGCAGTTTGCGAAAGGTCGAGCCCAGACGCCTGTCACTGAGTTTGCTGATCGCCCTGGTCGTCGGTTCGATGATCGGCAGTGGCATCTTCAGCCTGCCCCAGAACATGGCAGCCAGTGCCGGTGCCGGGGCAATCCTGATCGGCTGGCTCATCACCGGCGTGGGCATGCTCTCGCTGGCCCTGGTCTACCAGACCCTCTCCAACCGCCAACCGGAACTGGACAACGGTGTGTTTGCCTATGCCCGTGCCCTGGGCGGCGAATTCCTGGGTTTCAATTCGGCGTGGGGTTATTGGATCAGCGCCTGGATCGGCAACGTCAGCTACCTGGTGATTCTGTTCGCCGCGCTCAGTTACTTTTTCCCCGTGTTTGGCGAAGGCAATAACAAAGCCGCGATCGTCGGCGCTTCTGTGGTGCTGTGGGCATTGCATTGGATGATCCTGCGCGGGATGCGTACCGCCGCCAAGGCCAACGCTCTGACGACGATCGCCAAGGTGGTGCCGTTGCTGTTGTTCATCGGGCTGGTCATTGCCGCTTTCTCCAAGGACACCTTCATGGTGAATTTCCGGGGCACGCCGGCGCTGGGCAGTACGCTGGACCAGGTCAAGAGCACCATGTTGGTGACGGTCTGGGTGTTCATCGGTATTGAAGGTGCCAACGTATTCTCCGCCCGGGCCGCCGAACGGGCCGACGTCGGCCGCGCCACCGTTATTGGCTTCATCCTGACATTGATGCTGCTGATCGCCGTTTCCCTATTGTCGCTGGGCATCCTCAGACAGCCCGAACTGGCCGCGCTGAAGAACCCTTCCATGGCGGGTGTACTGGAAGCGGTGGCCGGGCCTTGGGGCGCGGTGCTGATCAGTATTGGCCTGATCGTGTCAGTGGGCGGCGCGTTGCTGGCCTGGACGCTGTTGGCAGCCGAATCGGTGTTCACGCCGGCCAAGGAAAAGGTCATGCCGCGCCTGCTGGCCACGGAAAACCAACAGGGCGCACCGGCCAACGCGTTGTGGATCACCAACGGCTGCATTCAACTGTTCCTGTTGCTGACCCTGTATTCGAGCGCCAGCTACCTGGCGCTGATTTCACTCGCCACCTCGATGATCCTGCTGCCCTACCTGTTCAGTGGCTTGTATGCATTGAAAATGACCTGGCAAGGCCAGACCTACGCCGGCCATCGCGGCCTGCAACTGCGCGACATGGCCATCGCTGCGGTCGCGACGGGCTATTGCGTCTGGCTGCTCTACGCCGCCGGCCCGCGCTACATGCTGCTCAGTGCCCTGCTCTATGCCCCCGGCTCGCTGATCTACCTGAGCGCTCAACGGGCCAGGACGGGCCGGGCCCTCACTGGTTTTGGCTGGGGCCTGCTGCTGGTGATCTGGGCGGCGGCGATCTTCGCCGGCTGGATGCTCTGGTCCGGCCAACTGTCTTTGTAAGTTCGCAAGCGTGCATTGACCCGTTCGGCAGCGGTATCTGGTCAGGTACCCGCCCGAACATCACCTAAGAGGGAAATCAAATGTCCAATTCAGTGAAAAAGATGCCGGTCAAAACCGAAGACAACGCTTCGCATCCCGCCAAGACGGACCTCAGGCATCCATTTGAGAAGCTCCGCCAGCAGGTAGATCGCCTATTCGATGACTTCAACCGGGGCACGGGAATTTCGCCCTTCAGTCGCGGGTTGTTCGATGTCGAACCCTTCTGGCGTCGCGAGTTTTCCAGCAGCAGCCTACCGGCCGTTGACATCAGCGAGAAGGAAAAGAGTTTTGAAATCACCGCCGAGTTGCCCGGTATGGATCAGAAAGACATCGAAATCCGCCTGGCCAACGGCAACCTGATCATCAAGGGTGAGAAAAAAGACATCAAGGAAGAAAAGAGAAAGGGTTATCACCTGTCCGAGCGCCATTACGGCTCCTTCGAACGAGTGTTCAACCTGCCAAAAGGCGTCGACAGCGACAAGATCGAAGCCCAGTTCAGCAAAGGCGTGCTAACGCTGACGCTGCCTAAAAAACCGGAAGCACTGAAAGCGGAAAAGGTCGTGCCGATCAAGGCCGACTGATCGCTTTGAGCCCTGCCCCTCGCCGGCCAACGACGAGGGGCTTTTTCATGCCTGTGCTTATTTCAGGCCGAATGCGTCGGTGAAGCGACCACCGCTATCGCGAGCAAGCTCGCTCCCACACCGGGCCGTGGCGGGTACAAATCCGGCGACCACAGAAAATCCCCTGTGGGAGCGAGCTTGCTCGCGATAGCGGTGGGTCAGCTTGCATTGATGTTGAATGTGCGGCCGTCTTCGCGAGCAAGCCCGCTCCCACACTGAACCGTTGCGGGTACAAATCCGGCGACCACAGAAAATCCCCTGTGGGAGCGAGCTTGCTCGCGATAGCGGTGGGTCAAAGTTCGACGCTATCGCGGTACTCCGGCACCGACACCGACCACCCCAGTTCGTCGCCAATGCGATGGCGCAAGACGTCGGACGCATTGGGTTCGCCATGCACGACATAGGTGTGCCGCGGTGGTGTCTTGAAGCCGCGCAGCCATTGCATGATTTCGTCGGCGTCGGCATGGGCCGACAACGTTTGCATCGGCACCACTTCAGCATTGATCGGTACATCCTTGCCATGGATACGCACCGAAGGCTCACCCGCCACGATCCTGGCGCCTCGCGTACCGCCAGCCTGGAAGCCGGGCATCAGCAAGGTATTGATGGGGTTGGGCGCCAGGCTCTTGAGGTGGTGCAGCACTCGCCCGCCAGTGGCCATGCCACTGGCGGCGATGATCACCGCCGGGGTGCGTTGCAGGTCCAGGGCCATGGAGTCCTTGACCGAGCGCACCGGATGGGCGATGTGGCACATGCCTTCGCACTCTTCCCTGGAGAGACGATGCTCGTCACCAAAGCGCTGGTACAACCGGGTGACGTCGATGGCCATGGGGCTGTTGAGGTAGATCGGGATATCGGGGATCGCCCGGCGTTGTTTCAGGCGATACAGGTGGTACATCAGCAACTGGGCACGGCCAACCGTGAACGAGGGCACCAACGTGATGCCACGGCGCAGCGCGGTGCGCATGATCACCTCAGCCAATTGATCTTCCGGCGACTCGTGTGGGTGTCGACGGTCGCCGTAGGTCGACTCCACCAGCAGGACATCCGCCTGCTCGATGAGTTTCGGCGCGAACATCACCGGATCCTCGGGTCGCCCCAGATCCCCGGAACACACCAGCGTCACCCCACCGGCCTGGACCTGTACCGTCGCGGCACCGAGGATGTGCCCGGCGCGACGCAGCAAGATGGTCATCCCCCGGGCGATCTCCACCGGGTGGTCGAATGCAATCGGACGCAGCAGTTTCAGCGCTCGTTCAGCGTGTTCACGGGTGTACAGCGGGAAGGCCGGCGCGTGTTTGGAAAACCCCTTGCGGTTGGCGTATTCGGCTTCTTCTTCCTGCAAGCGAGCGCTGTCGCGCAGCAGGATCTTCACCAGCTCGCAGGTCGCCGGCGTGGCATAGATGGGGCCACGATAGCCATTACGCACCAGCACCGGCAGGTAGCCGCTGTGGTCCAGGTGGGCGTGGGTCAGTACGATCGCATCCAGGTCACGCATCGGCAGCTCGAAGGGGTCCCAGTTGTGCAGGCGCAACTGCTTGTAACCCTGGAACAGACCGCAATCGATCAGGATGCGCTGATCGTCGTGTTCCAGCAGGTACTTGCTGCCAGTGACCGTACCGGCGGCCCCGAGAAATGTCATGCGCATGGCGGTGCTCCTGGACAATCGATCGTAAGTCTATTGGTCACATTGTTTGACCTCGTTGCCGTTGATCTTTGTCAACAACCCAGCGGTCAAGTCCGATTCATCACACCGCCAGAACACTGCACGACACCTGGTACAGGATGTGCTCGGTCGTGCTGCCCAGTAGCCCATGCAGATCGTCGTGCTGGAATCGCCCCATGACGATCACATCCACGTCATGCTCCAAGGCAAATTCACTCAGGGCCGAGACCGGATGCCCCAGTAGAAAATGCCTGCGCTCGGCCGGCACACCAAACAGGTTCGCCAGTTCCAGGAAGGTTTTTTCCAGGCTCCTGCGCAGCTCCTTGCTGAGCTGCGACAGCGACAGGCCGCCACCGCCCGCATCCCCCAGATAGACTGACGACACCTCATAGGCGTGAACCAGATGCAACTCGGCGTCGCACTGCAAGGCCAGCCCCATTGCCTGGCGGATGATCCGGTCATTCATCCCGCTGTTCTGGGCAAACGCACTGCAAGGGTCAACCGCTGCGACCACTGTGCGAGGCAACGCATGACCGGCGGCCCCCACCAGGTACGTCGGAACAGGACAGTTGCGCAGCAGTTGCCAGTCCAGCGGGGTGAAAAAAGCCCGCTTGAGCATGGGCTCGTGTTGTACCTGCTTGATCAGCAAATCGGGCTGGATCTGCGTAACGTGTTGCAGGATCTGCGTGCCCATCTTCTGGGCCCATTCCACCTCAGTGGTGACCCGCAGGCCACGGCGGCGCATCTTGTCCGCCTCATCCTCCAACCAATGGCGATGGTCCTGGAGATAGTTCTGCCGCGCTTCCTCACGAGGCCCCTCTTCAAGCAGCGAAAGAATGTCCAGCGAGGGAATCAAGGCGGTGACATGCAAGTGCGCCCCACTGGCCGCCGCCAGGGCCGCGGCGTGATGCAGGGCGGGAGAATGGCGTTGTGCCGGGTTGAGGATCAGCAACAGGCGTTGGTACTGGCTCATGATGGGTCTCCAAAGTCGGGCTCGAACGCCACGGGGCAGCGTCGATGCCATGAGGCATGTTGGCGGTCATTGCGGCGTCGGCGTCCAGCGCCAATTCAAGACGTCGGGCATGTCCTGCCCATGCTCGATGAGGTAAAGCTGATGCCTTTCCATGGTTGCCCAATAGCGATCCCGAGCGCTGTCCACCAGCGGCTTCAACCGTGGCACGCGCTGGATGACATCGAGCGCCAGCTGGTAGCGATCCAGGTGATTGATGACCGCCATGTCGAACGGCGTAGTGGTGGCGCCCTCCTCCATGAAACCTCGGACATGGAAGTTATCGTGGTTGTGACGCTTGTAGACCAGCCGATGGATCAGCGACGGATAGCCGTGGAAGGCGAAAATCACTGGCTTGTCCACGGTAAACAATCCATCGAACTCGGCGTCCGGCAACCCATGGGCATGCTGTTGCGGCGGTTGCAGGGCCATCAGGTCGACGACATTCACCACCCGCACCCGCAGGTCCGGCACGTATTCACGCAGCAGCGTGACAGCGGCCAGGGTTTCCAACGTTGGCACGTCACCGGCACAGGCCATCACCACGTCCGGGTCTTCGTCGTTGTTGCAGGCAAAGGCCCAGCGACCGATCCCGACCGAGCAGTGCCGAACGGCCGAATCGATGTCCAGCCACTGCCATTCCGGCTGTTTGCCGGCCACGATCACATTGATGTAATCGCGGCTCTTGAGGCAGTGATCGGCAACGGACAACAGGCAATTGGCGTCCGCTGGCAGGTAGATGCGCACCACGTCAGCGCTCTTGTTCGCCACCAGGTCGATGAACCCCGGGTCCTGGTGGGAAAAGCCGTTGTGGTCCTGTCGCCAGACATGGGAGGTGAGCAGGTAATTGAGCGAAGCAATCGACGCGCGCCACGGGATCTGGGCGGCGGTCTTGAGCCATTTGGCGTGCTGATTGAACATCGAATCGACGATGTGGATGAACGCCTCATAGCAGGAAAACAGCCCATGCCGGCCAGTCAGCAAATACCCCTCCAGCCAGCCTTCACACACTTGTTCGCTGAGGATTTCCATCACCCGGCCATCGCACGCCAGGTTCGTATCACCCGCCTCCAGCGCGGCCATCCAGGCTTTATCGCAGACCTCATACACCGCATCGAGGCGATTGGAGGCCGTTTCGTCAGGGCCAAACAGACGGAAGTTGCCTGCCCGAAGGTTGTTTTTCATCACATCGCGTACAAAGCCACCCAACACCCGGGTGGCCTCTGCCTGCACGCTACCGGGCGCGCTGAATTGCACGGCGTAATCGGTGAACCTGGGCAGTTCCAAGGGTTTGAGCAGCATGCCGCCATTGGCATGGGGATTGGCGCCCAGGCGCCGATGTCCCGTCGGCGCCAACGCGGCAATCTCCGGCAGCAAAGCACCGTTGTCGTCGAACAATTCCCGCGGACGGTAGCTCTGGAGCCACTGCTCCAGTTGCATCAAATGCATGGGCAGCTCGAAGTGGCTCAGCGGCACCTGATGGGCGCGCCAGGTGCCTTCAACCTGCTGGCCATCGACGAATTTCGGACCGGTCCAACCCTTGGGCGTACGCAGCACCAGCATCGGCCAGAGCTGGCGTTCCAGGGTACGTCCCGAAGCATCCGTGCGGGCCATGCGCTGGATTTCGCGAATCTTGAGCACCATGCCGTCCAGGGTCCTGGCCAACTGTTGGTGCACCACTTGCGGATCGTCGCCTTCGACAAAATAAGGATCGTAGCCGTAGCCATACATCAGGGCCGACAGCTCGTCTTCACTGATACGCGAAAGCAGCGTGGGATTGGCGATCTTGAAACCGTTGAGATGCAGAATGGGCAGTACAGCGCCGTCGCGCCTGGGGTTGAGGAATTTGTTGGAATGCCAGCTCGCCGCCAACGTGCCGGTTTCAGCCTCACCATCGCCGATGACGCAGGCCACGATCAAGTCAGGGTTGTCGAACGCCGCGCCATAGGCATGGGCCAGGGAATAACCCAACTCCCCACCTTCATGGATGGAGCCGGGAATCTGCGCCGAGACATGGCTGGATAAACCATAAGGCCAGGAAAACTGCCGGAACAGGCGCAACATTCCGTTTTCGTTCTGCCCCACCGAGGGATAACACTGGGTGAAGCTACTCTCCAGGTAGCTCTGGGCGACGATGGCCGGGCCGCCATGACCGGGGCCGGTGATCAGGATCATATTCAGGTCATGGGACTTGATCAGGTGATTGAGGTGCACATAAATCAGATTCAGCCCCGGCGTCGTGCCCCAGTGGCCCAGCAAGCGAGGTTTGACGTGCCCCTGTTGCAGTGGTTTGCGCAGCAACGGGTTGTCCTTGAGGTAGATCTGACCCACGGCCAGGTAATTGGACGCACGCCAGTAGGCGTCAATGCCTTCCAGTTGGTCGGGGCTGAGAAAATCGCTCATCACGTCCTCCGCAAAAACACAGGGTTGCCATGCTTGATTCTGGAACGCGGGAATGAGGGTGACTTGATTTACATCAGAACCAGGGACGCTAAGGTCATACAAGGTGCTTGTTCGATGCCCTCGCGCCGCTCATTGGCATGGCGAGCGCCCGCTCACACAGGAGAATGCTCATGCGCGCCATGGTCCTGCACTCGATTGGCCAGCCCTTGCAGCTGGAGGAACGTCCCCAACCGACGCCGGCCGCCGGGCAACTGCTGATCAAGGTGCAAGCCTGCGGTGTGTGCCGCACCGACTTGCATCTGTTCGACGGCGAACTGCCCCAGGCTCGATTACCTCGGGTGCCGGGCCACGAAATCGTCGGCGAGGTCACCGCCGTCGGTGCGCAGGTGGCCCCGGACTGGATCGGCCGACGGGTGGGCGTGCCCTGGCTGGGGTGGACGTGTGGCGTATGTGAGTTCTGCCGCTCGGGCCGGGAGAACCTCTGCGACCAGGCACTGTTCACCGGCTGCCAGCTGGACGGCGGTTATGCCGACTACACCGTCGCCGATGCGCGATTCTGCTTCCCCCTCCCCGATACGCTTGAGTCCGCCGAAGCCGCGCCCTTGCTGTGTGCAGGGCTGATCGGTTTCCGAGCCTTGCAGATGGCGCAAAACGCCCCTCACTTGGGCCTTTATGGCTTCGGCGCCGCTGCGCACCTGGCGATCCAGGTCGCCGTGGGCCGGGGCCAGCACGTCTATGCCTTCACTCGCCCCAGTGATGACAGCGGCCAGGCCTATGCCCGTTCGCTGGGCGCGACCTGGGCCGGGGCATCGGACCAGCTCCCGCCACACCTGCTGGACGCCAGCCTGATCTTCGCCCCCGTCGGCGAATTGGTGCCGCTGGCCTTGCAAGCCACCGCCAAAGGCGGCTGCGTGGTGTGCGCTGGCATTCACATGAGCGACATCCCTGCCTTCCCCTACCGCCTGTTGTGGCAGGAGCGCAGCGTGCGCTCAGTGGCCAATCTGACCCGCGCGGACGGCGTGGCGTTTTTCGAACAGATCCAACGCACACCCGTGCATTGCAACGTGACCTGCTACCCATTGGTCCAAGCCAACCAAGCGCTGGAGCACCTGAGGAGCGGACAGGTCAACGGGGCCATCGTACTCATCCCTTGACCGCCGGCGCGGTGCACAGCGCCCGGCCAGGCTCATCCCAAGCCCCGGCCAGCAACGAGGCTTCGCCATTGAAGGCCGCCTGGGTATGGCCTCGCGCAGCGTTGCTCCAATCACGCTTGCGGCTTGATCGCCAACACGCTGCAAGGCGCCCGTTGCAGCAGTAACTCGGCGGTGGTGCCCAGGCGCTTGTCCAGGCCACGATGTGCCATGGTACCCATGACAATGACATCGATCTGGTGATCGGTGGCGAACGTGCAAATGCTGTTCAGCGGCGCCCCTTCTATGAAGTGACGCTGCTGCGGTGCGACCCCATGCCGCTCGGCCAGGGACTCGAACACCTCATGCTGTGCCTGGCCCAACGCTTCATAGAGCCCGGTGGCCAGGGGCAGCGCACCAATGCCCATGTCCGAGGCGTAGACAGCCGTCCAGTCGAAGGCGTGCAGCAACTCGACCTGGGCGTTGCATTGCTCCGCCAGTTTGACCGCGGCGTCGACGATACGGTCGTTGAATACCAGGTCCTGATCCTCGCTGCGCAGCACATCGACAATCGCCAGGACCCGCCGAGGCCGCGGGTTACGAGAATCCGTGACCAGATGCACTGGCACCGGGCAGTCGCGCAGCAAGCGCCAGTCCAGGGGCGTGAAAAACACCCGCTTCATCGCCGGTTCCGGCTGCGCGTCCTTGATGATCAACGCCATCGGCATCTCCTTGACGTATTGCTGCAAGGCTTGGAAGGCGTCCTTGCTCCAAACCACCTCGCAGGTCACCTCGACGCCGTGCCGGCGCGCCAGTTCGGCCTGTTGCCACAGCCAATGCCGATGGGTTTCCAGATAACCCTCACGCGCTTGCTTGACCTGCTCCGGGGCGAACAGGCCGGCCACCGAGAGCACCTCCAGGTAATCGATCGCCACAATGTGCAGGGGCAAGTCCAGCGCCAGGGCCAACTCGGTGGCGCGGTCAAACGCCGGCGTACGGATCATGGCGTCGGGCGCCAATAGCAACAAACGTTGAGTCTGGGACATGGAACACCTCGGCACGTGGCGACAGCCACTTAAAGGGTTGAGGTTTCCAGAATGGACGCCTGCCAGAGACAGGACTTGATCTTCATCAAACAGCCATCATTCAGGCTGACAAACGCGGGAGCAACAGCCCCGCCCACATCGCCAGCGTGACCAGCACCTGGCCGGGAATCACATACCCGGCGAACCTTCGCCCGCCACTGAGCCAGGCGACGACGCATTTGCTCAAGGAGTTGCTGCTCAGCGCGATCAAGACCGGCACGGCGACGCCGTCGAAGGGCAACAACCCGCCCTTGGCCAGGGAAGCGATGGAGGCTGTCGAAGCATGGGCGTCGAGCAACCCGCTGAACATCGCGGTGACGGTCACCCCGGCCTGGCCAAACGCATCGAGCATTGCCGACGAGAGGACGGTGATACCGGTCATCGCCAGGACCATCGTCATCGCCAGTTTGAGGCTGAAGGCGCCGCCGTGCTTGATGGTTTCATCGGCCCGCACCCTTGGCCGGGGAAACATCAGCACGCCGGCATAGAGCAATACCATCAGCACCCCGCACAACAGCGGCCCCCACATCCAACGCAGCAGCGCGGGGTCGACGGCGGCAAGAATCAGGCCCATTTGAACCACCGTCGCAAGGTTGGATAACACTGCCGCGGCGCTCACCACCTTGAGGTTGATCGGGTCTTTGGCCGCGATGCCACCCATGGTCGCGACTGTCACTGTGGCGGAGGCGAATCCTGAGGCAATCGCACTGAGAGCGTATCCGTAGTGGGTCCCCAGGGTTCGAACCGCGACGTGCCCCAGCGCACCCACCGCCATCAGCATGACGGTGAGGGTGCACAGGTTGCGCAGGTTGATTGCGTCATAAGGCCCGAGGAAACGATCCGGCGCCAGCGGTAGCACGACCAGCGCGGCGATCAACAGCACCAGGCCATCGCGCATCTCGGTGGCCGTCAATTGGTTGCGGGCAAAGTGGTGCAATGCCTGGCGGCTGGCGAGCAGCCCGGCCATCACCACCCCAATCGAGGTCGCCAGGCCTGGGGCGCTCGCACAGAGCGCGCCCAGTGCCAATACCGCGAACAAGGCCACCTCGCTGGTAATCCCCGGATCCTTGTCGAGGTTTCGCCAATAGGCCACGGTGACCAATGCGCCCAGGGCGAGCGTCATGCCGCCCAGCAACAAGGGACCGCCCGCCTGGACCGCCAGGTAGCCGAGCACGGACGTGATGGCGAAGGTACGCAGGCCGGCGAAGTCGCGCCGGTCGCCCTCGCCTTTGCGCCGTTCGCGCTCAAGCCCCACCAGCAGGCCGATTCCCAGCGCGGCGGCGGCATTGGCGAAGGCCAGGGTTTCAGTCATGGTTACGGCTCTCTGGCACTGCCTGCGGTTGTCACTCAATCCAGAGGTCCGAGCCGGCTACGCTCGTGCCCTGGGGCGACTGATCATGTTCAAACATAGCGCGATTGCCTCGCCGTTGCCGCCTTCGATGCAGCGCTTTGAAGCGTGTTTGATGCAAATCAAGTTACCGGGCGCCATGACGCTCATGATCGATGACAGACACCACACCGCGCGAAACGTCGCCCGGCGCCAACAGGTCCTTGCCCGGGAGGTTTGTCATGTCTAGGCAATCACGATGGATGCTGGTCGTCTCGCCACTGATGAAACACAGCCCGGCGTTCGACCAGGCCGCCGCATGGCAGCCCTGTGCCGATGGGCTGTAGAACAACCGCTCCGTATCCACAGGAACGCGGCTGATGAACCAACCAAGCAACATACCAGCGGCGCACCCGACAACGCCCTCGCAGGGCCTGGCCTGGTACACGTTGCCCGCCGAACAGGCACTCGAACACCTTGATGTCGATGAGCAGGCCGGGCTGGACATCGCCCAAGTCCAGGCCCGGCTTGAGCGTACAGGTTTGAACCGGTTGTCAGCGTCAGCCCGACGGCCAGCGTGGCGGCGATTTCTGCTGCAATTCCATAACATCCTGATTTATGTGCTGCTGGGTTCCGCTGCAATCACCGCAACGCTGCAACACCTGTGGGACACGGTGGTCATTCTCGCTGTTGTGGTGGCCAATGCGATCATTGGCTATGTCCAGGAAGGCAAGGCCGAACAGGCCATGGACGCCATCCGCAATATGCTCGCGCCCCGTGCGACGGTGATACGTGCCGGCGAACGCCTGGGCATCGCAGGCGAGGAACTGGTACCCGGCGATATCGTCTTGCTGGAGGCCGGCGACAAAGTCCCGGCGGATCTGCGCCTGCTGCATGCCAACCGGCTCCAGGTCCAGGAAGCCATCCTGACCGGAGAGTCCGCACCGGTTGAAAAAAATACCGAACCGGTGCGCATCGAAGCGGCCCTGGGTGATCGTGCCTGCATGGCCTTCAGTGGCACCCTGGTGACCTGCGGACAAGCAACAGGGGTCGTTGTCGCCACCGCGACATCGACTGAAATCGGGCGCATCAGCAACCTGCTGTCGGCAGTGGAGCCACTGACGACGCCCCTGATAGAGCAAATGGATGTCTTCGCCCGCTGGCTGACGCTATTGATTTTGCTGATCGCCGGTCTGCTACTCGCTTATGGCCACTTTGTCGGGCATTACGTCTTCACTGAGATATTCATGGTCGTGGTGGGCATGTCGGTCGCAGCCATACCCGAGGGATTGCCCGCCGTACTCACCATCACCCTGGCGGTGGGCGTGCGAGCGATGGCCCATCGCAACGCCATTGTTCGGCGCCTGCCGGCCATCGAAACCCTGGGCTCGGTATCGGTCATCTGCACGGACAAGACCGGCACGCTCACCCGTAACGAGATGATGGTGGCGTCCGTCGTCACCAGTGACCTGACCTTCACGGTCGACGGTGTCGGCTACCAGCCTTCGGGCAACATGAACCTTGCCGATCAGTTGATCGACACCTCCCACCACCCGGTGCTGGCCGAACTGGGGCGCGCGACCAGCCTTTGCAATGACGCAAGCTTGAGACAGCACGAAGACACCTGGAAAGTCGAAGGGGACCCCATGGAGGGTGCATTGCTGGTGTTTTGCGCCAAGGCCGGCCTCAACGGCGAAGAGGAACGCGGCACCTGGGCCCGCACCGATGCCATTCCGTTCGACGCCAAGCACCGCTTCATGGCGACGCTGCATCACAACCATGACCGGCAAGCCGCAATTTATGTCAAAGGCGCGCCGGAGCAGATTTTGACCATGTGCACGCGCCAGCGGAGCAGCACGGGGGCTACGGCCCCGCTCGATGCCGACTATTGGCACGCGCAGGCCACTGCCATCGCTCGTAAAGGCCAACGCGTGTTGGCGCTCGCCGTCAGGTCCGTCCCGCCCGAACACGCCATCCTGGAGTTTGCCGATGTGCAAGGGACACTGACCTTGCTTGGCCTGGTCGGGATGATCGACCCGCCCCGCCCGGAAACGATCCAGGCGATCAAACAGTGCCAGGCGGCCGGCATTGTCGTGAAAATGATCACAGGGGACCACGCCGGTACCGCCTGCGCCATCGGTGATCAGATTGGCCTGGACAACCCCGACAAGGTACTGACCGGCATTGACCTGGACGCAATGAACGATGCCACCCTCAGGGAATCGCTCAAGCAGGTGAACATCTTCGCGCGTACCAGCCCCGAACATAAGCTGCGGCTGGTGACATTGCTGCAACTCAACGGCATGACCGTGGCCATGACCGGCGACGGCGTCAACGACGCGCCAGCGCTCAAACGCGCAGATGCCGGCATCGCCATGGGTTGCAAAGGCAGTGAAGCGGCCAAGGAAGCCGCGGACCTGGTACTGGCGGACGATAACTTCGCCTCCATCGTGGCCGCTGTGCGTGAAGGCCGGACGGTCTATGACAACATCAAGAAAGTGCTGAGCTGGACGTTACCCACCAACGCGGGCGAGACAATGACCCTGATTGTCGCGCTGCTGTTTGGCCTTACATTGCCAGTCACGGCGATACAGATCCTGTGGATCAACCTGATTACCGCCATCACGCTGGGTATCGCGCTGGCGTTCGAACCGACCGAAGACAACACCATGCGCAGGCCTCCGCGCTCACGACAGGAGCCGTTGATCAGCGGTGCCTTGGTCTGGCATATGGTGCTCGTTTCCATTCTGTTCCTGTGCGGTGTCTACGGCATCTTCACCTATGCCCTGGACCGAGGCTACCCCGTCGAACTGGCCCGCACCCTGGCAGTGAACACCTTGGTCGTGATGGAAATTTTCCACCTGTTCTTTATCCGCAATCTCTACGGCACGTCGCTGACCTGGAAGGGCCTTCGGGGTACGAAGGTTGTGTGGGCGACCATCGTGGTGGTGACCGTCGCTCAGTTCGCCATCACCTACGCGCCGCCGCTGCAAACCGTGTTCGCGACCCAAGCGGTCCCCTTCATGGACGGACTGCTGATCATCGCGGTGGGTATTGCGCTGTTCGCCATCATCGAAATTGAAAAACAGCTTCGACTGCGTTTGACCGAGTCCGATCGTCAACCGTGACGATCACTCCCCAGCCCACCACTGCGCTAGGATCTGAACCATGAACGCATCCAGACTCGCCGCCCTCGCCCTGACCGCGGTGCTTTTCCCCACGCTGACGGTCTGTCTTCCGACGATCAGGCCAGGCCCTGCGCCTTCAACCGCCTGTATAACGTGCGCTCACTCACGCCCAGGTGCCTGGCCAGTTCGCTGCGGGTGCCTTTGAAAGTGGCCACCAGTTGTTCCAGGTCCCTGCTATCGCGGGCAGGCGTCAAGGCTGGGGCGGACAACGCCAAGGGGCGCGCGGGCAGATGCAAGGCGTGAATGACGCCGTCGTCGGCAAACAGCGCAGCTCTTTCCAGGACATTGCGCAGCTCGCGGATATTGCCCGGCCAGGCAAACCGCTGCAGTTGCATCAGCGCCTCGGGATCGATGGTCAGCCGACGCTTACCGATCCCGGAACGTTGCAGGAATGAATCCACCAGCAAGCCGATGTCTTCAAGGCGATGACGCAACGGCGGTAAATGGATAGGGAAAACGCTGATGCGGTAGTACAAGTCCTGCCTGAACTCGCCCTTCTCCACCATCTTTTCCAGGGGCTTATGGGTCGCGGCCACCAGCCTGAAATCAGCGTGCTGGGTTTCTACACTGCCAACACGGCGATAGGTTCCAGACTCGATCAGTCGTAACAGTTTCACCTGCATGGCCAGGGGAACGTCGCCTATCTCATCGAGAAACAGCGTACCGCCCTGTGCCGTTTCCACCAGGCCCACCTTGCGCGTGGTGGCGCCGGTAAATGCCCCCCTCTCGTGGCCGAACAGCTCGCTCTCGAACAAGGTTTCGGTCAAGCCGGAGCAATCCACCACGACAAAAGGCCCGGCTGCCCGCTCACTGGTTTCATGGACGGCGCGGGCAAACAGCTCCTTGCCTGTGCCGGACTCTCCCAACAACAGCACCGGTAACATCGAGGGCGCTACCCGCTGCAGTTCCGACAGCGCCTGATTAAAGGCCGGCGAGCTGCCCACCAGCCCTTCATTACTGGGACGGGCCGAGGCGCTACGCACCAAGGTGAGCCGTTCCACATAAGCGGTAATGGCACCATGCTCATTGAGGATCGGGCGCAATTCCACGTCGACGTGTTCCGGCCCTCGCGGAGTGTGGTGGATGTGCAAGACCCGATCCGGCCCGCGCATTTCCCTGGCCTTTTTCATCGGGCAGTTCTCACCGGCCTGGTCACAAGGCACATCGTAGTGGTGGGAAATCCGATAACACTTATGACCAATGAACGGTTTGTCGGCGCTGCCGAACTGACGCAAGTAAGCCGTGTTCGCCGCCAGGATGTTGTAATCAGGATCGAGGACGATCATCGGCTGGGGCTCATGCTCCAGAAACGAGACCAGGGACTGCACCTGGTCTGGACGTGGAAGCGGGTCTTGGGTGGGCGGCAGGCTGTGTGTCATCGCGGCTCCAGTGAACTCATCCAGCAGGGGTGGCACTGCCACTATGCCAACAAACACTGCCAATGGCAGTTAAATTGTCTGGATATCGGCCCTACCCTCGCGAAACCCATGAATTTAAATCAATAAAATCATAAGGTTAGACTTATACAACGACCTAGCACTCACCTGGCAGCAATATTGCTGTGTCTGTTCTTCAAGCGGTTCGATGAGAGCCCCGAAGGAGACCGTTCATGACCGTAAAACCGTACGTCGAAGGATTTTTCGATCCTGAGACCCACACTGTCAGCTATCTGGTGCTGGACGAAACAACCCGCCAGTGCGCCTTGATCGACAGCGTCCTGGATTTCGATCCCAAATCCGGCCGTACCACAACCACCTCGGCCGACAAGCTGATGGCCAGGGTGATCGAGCTGGAGGCGAAGGTTCAATGGATTCTTGAAACCCACGTCCATGCCGACCACCTCACCGCCGCCCCGTACCTGAAGGAAAAGCTCGGCGGCACGATAGGGATCGGCAGCCAGATTACCGCCGTGCAGGAAGTCTTTGGCACGCTGTTCAACACCGCTGGGGAGATGCCCCGCGATGGCAGTCAGTTCGACCATCTGTTCGTCAACGACGAGTCGTTCACCGTCGGAACGCTGCAATGCCGTGCGCTCCACACACCGGGCCACACGCCAGCCTGCATGACGTATGTCATCAACGACGGCCAGGAAACGGCGGCATTCGTTGGCGACACCTTGTTCATGCCCGACTACGGCACCGCACGGTGTGACTTCCCGGGTGGCAACGCGCATACCTTGTTCCGGTCCATCAACAAGGTCTTGAGCCTGCCGGCCAACACCCTGCTCTACACCTGTCACGATTACCAACCCGGCGGCCGCGAGGTGCAATTTTCCAGCACCGTCGCCGAGCAACGCGCCGACAATGTTCATGTCCGTAACGGCATCAGTGAAGAAGCATTCGTGGCCATGCGCACCCAACGCGATGCCTCGCTGGACATGCCGACGCTCATCCTGCCATCGGTCCAGGTCAACATGCGGGCCGGGCATTTCCCGGAGCCGGAATCGAACGGCACGTGCTACCTGAAAATCCCACTCAATCGGCTCTGAAGCCCCCCCTATAAGAAAAACCGTCATCACGGAGACATTCATGGACATCCGCCACCTTGCGTCCGGCCTCTCGATCTCGGGGCAGATTCAACCCGATCAAATGAGTGAGATCAAAACCAGCGGCTTTCGCGCCATCATCTGCAACCGCCCGGATGGTGAAGGCAGCGATCAACCTTTGTTTGCCGACATCCAGCGGGCGGCACAAGCGATGGGCATCGAGGCGCACTACCTTGCCGCAGAGTCCGGCAAGGTGACCGATGAGCAGGGCGTTGCCTTCGGCACATTGCTCGAGTCCTTGCCCAAGCCGGTGTTGGCGTATTGCCGTTCCGGCATGCGCTCGACGACGATGTGGGCACTGTCCCAGGCCGGCCAGCAGCCCTTGCCGCAGATTGTCGAAGCCGCCAGGAACGCCGGTTTCGACATCAAAGGCGTCATTCGCAGAATTGCCAACGAGGGACGCACGCCTGTTGGCGTGGCCGAGGCCCGACATGCCGTGGTGATTGTCGGCGGCGGCGCGGCGGGCATCGCCACCGCCTCGAGCCTGTTGGCCCGCGAGCCAGGCCTGGACATTGCCATCATCGATCCGGCGGACGTGCATTATTACCAGCCCGGCTGGACCCTCGTCGGCGGTGGCGTATTCGAGGCCCAACAAACCGCCCACACGATGGGTGCGACCATTCCCCGGGGCGTGCATTGGATCAAAGCGGCTGTCGCGGCTTTCGAACCTGAAAACGACGCCATTATTCTCGACGGGTGCCGCGTGCTCCGCTACGAGCAGTTGATCGTATGCCCGGGCCTGAAACTGGACTGGCATGCCATTGAAGGCTTACCGCAGACACTGGGGCGCAACGGCGTCACCTCGAACTATCTGTACCACCTGGCCCCCTACACCTGGGAACAGGTGCAGCAACTGCGCAGTGGCCGGGCCATCTTCACGCAGCCCCCCATGCCGATCAAATGCGCCGGGGCCCCTCAAAAAGCGATGTACCTGTGCGCCGACCACTGGAAACGCCAAGGCGTACTCGGCGATATCGAGATCGATTTCTGCAGCGCCGGGGCCGTCCTGTTCGGTGTTCCCGACTACGTGCCGGCCTTGATGGAGTACGTCCGCGCCTATGAGATCGACCTGAATTTCGGCAGTACGCTGACCTCTGTCGATGGACCGGCCCAAACGGCGACCTTCAGCTGCGTCAAGGCCGATGGCAGTACTCACCTGGTGACGCACGACTTCGACCTGCTGCACGTGGTGCCCCCTCAGGTTGCGCCGGATTTTATCCGCGTAAGCCCTCTGGCCGATGGGGCGGGCTGGATTGATGTCGATCCCGACAGCTTGCGGCATAAGACCTGGGCGAATATTCACGCACTGGGCGATGCCACCAATACCAGCAACGCAAAAACCGCAGCGGCGGCGCGCAAGCAGGCGCCCGTGGTCGCCCATAATGTGCTGGCGGCCATGGGCAAGGCCAAGGGCAGCGCCCATTACGACGGCTACGGTTCTTGCCCGCTGACCGTGGAACGAGGCAAGGTAGTGCTCGCTGAATTCACCTACGGCGGCAAGCTTGCCCCCAGCTTCCCGTCCTGGCTGATCGACGGTACTCGGCCTTCCAGACTCGCCTGGCTACTGAAAGAGCGAATTCTTCCGCCGCTGTATTGGAAAGCCATGCTCAAGGGCCGTGAGTGGCTGGCGAAACCTGAACTGGCGGATCTATGAAATCGAATCTCTGCTCCAGGAGACCGCGATGATTGCAGTCCTGGTACTGGGCTTTGCGGTGGGCGTGATCCTGGCGCTGACCGGTGCCGGCGGCGGCATACTCGCCGTCCCGTTCCTGGTTTTTGGCGTGGGCTTGAGCATGGCCGAAGCGGGGCCCATCGGTCTGCTGGCGGTGGGCCTGGCCGCCACCCTGGGCGCCGTGATGGGCCTGCGCAACGGCATCGTGCGCTACAAGGCGGCACTGTTGACGGCCAGTGCGGGGGTCATCTGCTCGCCGCTGGGCCTTTGGCTGGCGCAGCGCACGCCCAACCGTCCGCTGACGATCCTGTTTGCCTTGTTGCTGATGTACGTGGCGTTCCGGGCCTTGCAGAAATCACTGCCCACTCGCATCCGGGCAAAGGCATCCGCCACGCGCAAACCGCCGCCCTGTGTCCTGGACGAAAATCGCGGCAAGCTGAACTGGACCGGCCCTTGCGCGTGGGCGCTCACGGCTTCGGGCATGATCGCCGGGGTACTTTCCGGACTGCTCGGCGTGGGCGGTGGTTTCGTCATGGTTCCGGCGCTCCAGCGGTACACCAATTTGACCACGCAGTCGGTGCTCGCCACGTCGCTGACCGTCATCGCTTTGGTTTCCATGTCAGGGGTGCTGGCGAGTTCGGCGATGGGCCATCTGCAATGGCCAATAGCGCTGCCCTTTTCCATGGGGGCCATCGTCGGCATGCTCGGCGGGCGCCTGGTCGCCGCGAGGTTGCCGGAACCCTACCTGCAAAGAGGCTTCGCCCTTTTATCGACGCTGGTGGCGGTCGCGCTGCTGGTAAAAGCCCTGGGTTGAATCGCCTAGTGGAATATCAACGATTGTGCATTGGAGAACGCTGATGAATCTTGACTGGCTCAACTTTACGCCGTGGTCGTCCCTGGCCGGCGGCATGTTGATTGGCCTGGCGGCCAGCCTGTTCGTGGTCGCCAACGGCCGGATCGCCGGCATCAGCGGGCTGATCGGCAGCCTGCTGCAGCGGGGCAGCGAAGGCTTGGGCGAAAAGGCCCTGTTTCTCCTGGGCCTGCTCGTCGCGCCGCTGGTATGGAGCGTGTTTGCGACCTTGCCGCCCATCGAGTTCCATAACGGCTGGTTCGGCCTCGCTGTCGCCGGCCTATTGGTGGGTGTCGGCACTCGTTACGGTTCGGGCTGCACCAGTGGCCATGGCGTCTGCGGTATATCGCGCCTTTCACCGCGTTCAATGGTCGCCACGGCGTGTTTCATGCTCAGCGGTTTCACCACGGTATTTGTCCTGCGTCATGTGATGGGGGTTTGAATATGCGCAAACTGACGGCATTCATAGCGGGTTTGCTCTTTGGCTTCGGGCTGCTCCTGGCAGGCATGGCCAACCCGAAAAAGGTGTTGGGTTTTCTGGATCTGGCCGGCACTTGGGACCCGTCCCTGGCGCTGGTGATGATCGGGGCGATTGGCACCGCCATTGTCCCGCTGGCCTGGGCGCGCCAACAGACTCATTCGCTGCTGGGCAGCCCCATGCAGTTGCCAGTCAAGCGAGAGCTGGACCGTCGCCTGATCGGTGGCAGCCTGATGTTCGGCATCGGCTGGGGCATCGCCGGCATCTGTCCTGGCCCCTCCGTGGCCATCCTGCTGACCGGACACTGGCAAGCCTTTGTGTTCATGCTGGCCATGTTGGCGGGCATGTTGTTGTTCACCGTGCTGGAAACCCGGCGCGATCAATTGATCGGGAGATTGTCATGAAAGCCAACATTGGAACCATTGACCGGGGCGCACGTATTGCCGTGGGACTCGTCCTCATCATCCTTAGCCTGACGGGCTTGATCGGCGCGTGGGGCTGGATCGGCCTGGTGCCATTGGCCACCGGTTTCATGCGTTTCTGCCCGGTCTATTCGTTGCTGGGCATCAAGACCTGCAAACGTTGCTGAGGCGCACAGCGGCCTTTCTCCTGGAACGGCCATTGACCTTGCAAGCCCCTCTTGGAGCCTTGCAACTGGCTCTCTCAACCGAAGGATTCGCCGCCATGCCCTGCTCACAGCCCGAGACATTTGACGTTGTCATCGTCGGTGGGGGCCAAGCAGCCTTGGCGGTAGCCTATTTCCTGCGGCGCACGCCTCTGTCGTTCGTCATCCTCGATGCCCAGGAGGGACCCGGTGGTGCCTGGCGTCATGGATGGAACTCGCTGCGACTCTTTTCCCCGGCGACCTGGAGTTCGATCCCCGGCTGGATGATGCCCCCCACACCGGATGGCAATCCGTCGCGGGACCATGTGATCGACTATCTCAAGCAGTATGAACAGCGCTATGGATTCCCCGTGGTGCGGCCGGTACAGGTCACGCGTGTGGAACGCACAGCAACGGGTTTGCGCGTACATTCCCCGGACAGGCAATGGGACGCCCGGGTCGTGGTCAGTGCAACGGGCACGTGGAATAACCCCTACATCCCTCACTACCCTGATGCGGCCTTGTTCGCCGGCCAGCAAGTGCATTCGGCGGCCTATGTCGAGGCGTCCTCGTTCGCCGGCAAGAAAGTCCTGGTGGTGGGCGGCGGCAATTCAGGGGCGCAGATTCTGGCCGAGGTGTCGAAAATCGCCGAGACCACTTGGGTCACTCCCGTCGAGCCGTTGTTCCTTCCCGACGAAGTGGATGGACGGGTGTTGTTCGAGCGTGCCACCGAGCGCTGGAAGGCCCAGCAGGAAGGTCGCGTCATCGACCAACCCGTGGGAGGCTTGGGTGACATCGTCATGGTGCCGCCGGTAGTCGAGGCCCGTGAACGCAACGCCCTGCAGTCGGTCAGGCCATTCGTGCGCTTTACCCGCAACGGTGTGGTCTGGGCCGACGGCCGCGAATCGGCGGTGGACGTGGTCATCTGGTGCACCGGTTTCAGGCCTGCCCTGCAGCACCTTGAGGCGCTGGGGGTGCTCAACAACGAAGGTCGCGTGGCGGTCGAGGGCACCCGCTCGACACAAGAGCCCAGGCTGTGGCTGGTCGGCTACGGCGAGTGGACGGGTTCGGCTTCCGCCACCCTGATCGGCGTTACACGTACCGCACGCAGCACGGTCGGCGAGATCGTCGACTTTCTCGCCGAACAACCCAGGGGCGACGCGCCCGCTTGAACCACCCGATGAGCTCGGCAACCTGTCATGGCGCCGGAGAATCGCCTAGAAGCGCCCTATTTCCAAGGTCGCGCACAGCCCACCCTCGGTGCGATTCTCCAAACGTATGCATCCTCCCAGACGATCCGCGATGGTGCGCACGATCGTCAGCCCCAACCCCGCTCCCTGGTCGTTGCCACGGCTATAGAACCGTTCGAAGAGCCGCTCACGCTCGGCCTCGTCGATACCCGGCCCCTGGTCTTCGACGGACAGCTCGTAGTGATCGCCCTTCCTGGCCAGGCGTACGGTGATCGTGCCGTTGGCCGGCGAAAAATTGGCCGCATTGGTCACCAGGTTGTTCAAGGCGATATCGATGGCCACCGGGTCGATGCGAACCGGACCGATGTCATCGCTGACATCCAGCACCGGCTCGAGCCCCTTGCTCAACAACCAGGGCGTCAGTTGAACCAGGCTCGCACGAACCGTGGCGGGCAGGTCGATGACAACAGGCGTCGGCACACCTGCCTGCGGTTCGAGCCGCGCCATGGTGAGCAACTGATTGACCAAACGCGTGGTGCGATCGACGCCCGCGATCAGGTGTTCCAGGGACTCGCGACGGCTTTGCTCGCTCCCCGCCTCCATCAGGTTCTGCGCATGCACCCGCAGCACCGCCAAGGGCGTACGCATTTCATGGGCGGCGTCGGCAATGAAACGCCGCTCACGGCCCATCACCTCCTGGATCTGCGCCAAGACGCGGTTGAGGGCCGCCTGCATGGGTTCAAGCTCCGTAGGGAGTGGCATCATTTGCAGGGGCTCCAGTGAGCCGGGATGCCTGGCCCGCAACTTCGCCGCCATATCGACCAGGGGTTTGAGCCCCCAGCCGATGGCCAGCCAGATCACTGCGGCAAGCACCACACTGCCGATCACGTTGGGTACGACGGTGTGACGAACAATGCGGTCGACCAGATCGGCACGCACGTCGTCACGCTCGCCCACCCAGATCTTCAAGCCGTATTGCGCGTCGTCGAGGACGAACGCCCGCCACTTACGGTTTTTCTGGTCCACGACCTCACTGAAACCGGGCGCGCCCGGCGGTGAGGTGAACGACGGTGCGCTGGAGGTATGCACCAGCACCGAACCTTGTGAGTTCCAGACTTGAAAAGCAATCTTGCTTTCATAGGGATGGCCATCGACCCTGGGAACCGCCTGCCCCAGCGCCGAATTGAACGCCTGATACAATTCGGCGTGCTCCTTGCTCGCCATCGGCATGCGCATCACGCCCTGCAACAGCCGGGCATTCTGCGCCAACTGGGCATCGTAGACCTCGGCGATTTCGTGGTTGCTGTCATGCAGGTTGAATACGGTGATGATCAACAGGCCAAGGAACAGCAGGCCAAGGATCAACGTGAGGGTACGACGCCGGATCGAACTCATCGGCGCTCCTCCACCAGGTAACCGACACCGCGAATGGTGCGGATCAGGTCGGTGGAGAATTTCTTGCGCAGGTGATGGATGTGCACTTCCAGCGTGTTGCTCTCGGCCTCCTCGCTCCAGCCGTAGAGCAACTGCATCAGATGATCGCGAGTCATGACGCGACCCGGCGGCGAAAGCAGTTCATGGAGCAGTTGATATTCCTTGGGCGTCAGGGCCACCGGCTTGCCTTGGTAACTGACTTGCTGGGTACCTGGGTTCAGGCTGATGCCGGCATGTTCGATCAACGCTTGGGCGCGACCGGCGCTGCGCCGCAACAAGGCCCGCAAGCGGGCCTTGAGTTCCGCCAGATCGAAGGGCTTGACCAGATAATCGTCGGCCCCGGCGTCCAACCCGGCGATGCGATCCTCGGTAGCATCCCGGGCAGTGAGGATCAGCACCGGCAGGTTGGAGCCGCTGTCACGCAAGCGCCGCAACACTTGCAGGCCGTCCATGCGTGGCAGGCCCAGGTCGAGCACCGCCAGGTCGAATGTTTCACTGAGCAACGAATGCAAGGCGCTGCTGCCGTCCTGCACCCAGTCGACGGTATAACCTTCGCGACTCAGGGCCTGGTGGATGCCTTCGCCCAGGGCCACGTCATCTTCGATCAGTAATAAACGCACATCCGCTCCCGTCAGTTCAGTTGCTTGTTCACATCCACCAGTAAAGCGTCGATCTCCTTGCGGCGCCCAGCATCGGCCGTTTCCCGACCTGGCCGCGGTGCTGCCTGCAAGGCTTTTTGCAACGCTGCCTTGGCTTCGCTATAGCGCTTCTGACGGTAGAGGTGATCCCCCCAAAAGTACAGGCTGTCGATGCCGTTCGGGTTGAGTTGCAACGCCTGCTGGAGCAATTGCTCGGCCTTGTCGGAGTCGCCGAAACCCAGGGGCCAGCCCGGCACCCGGTCGTAGAGTGCACCCAGGCTGGTGTAGGCCGAGCCTTGCAGGGCCTTGGGGTCCAGGGTCAGGGCTTTTTCCAGGTCGCCCTTGGCATCCTTGACCTTGCCCAGTGCACCGATCCCACCCTTGGCACCGGCCCAACTGCTGTTGACGATGCCAGACCAGATCCACGCTTCGGCCACCGATTGGCGCTCCTGCTTGAACGCCGATGCCTGGACGGCGAGTTTTTCGAACGCATCGGCGCGTTGGCCTTCGGGCACTTCATATTGAATATGGGCCCAACGCTGCTGGATGTCGCTGAGACGTTGCTGGTCGGTCGCCTCCAATGCCCAGACGCTTTGGCTCAGGGTGCCGATCAACAGGCAAGCGAGGATTTTTTTCATGGCTTGAGATGCTCGTTTTCGGGTTTGTGACTGAGACGGCGCACCAGTGGCAATTGCTTGCGCAGGCCACGGTCCACCAGGTTGGGCAGCAGGCTGTTGAGGCCGACGAAAAAGCGTTCGGGCCAGCCCAGATACAGCTCGCGTCGGTCGCCGATAATCGCGTGGATCACCGCCGCCGCCACGGTTTGCGGGTCGTCGACGTTGGCCTTGAGGGCCTGGTTGAGGGCATCGGCCGCCGGGCTGTTCATCGAGGTACGGGTGGCCCGGGGCGCTACGTAGAGCACCCCGACACGGGTATCGGCCAACTCCCGGCGCAACGCTTCGGAAAAACCGCGCAAGGCAAACTTGCTGGCGCAGTAGCTGGCATAGCCCGGGTAGCCGATGGATCCATAGGTCGAGCCGACGTTGACCACCATCGCGCTGTCAGCCTGCTTGAGCAGTGGCAAGAGCAGTTTGGTCAGGCAAATCGGCGCGCTGATATTCAGCGCCAGCATGGTGTTGATCTCGCTGTCGTCGAGTTGTTCGAGCATGGCGAAGTGGTTCACGCCGGCGGCATTGATCAGCAGGTTGATACCGCCCTGGGCCTCGGCGGCGACCCGTATTTTGCGCCGATCGGCGAGGAAGGTCAGGTCGGCTTCGACCCAGCTCAAGTGCTGCGGATAACGCTCCAGCAACGGCTGCAAGGCTTCGCGACGCCTGGCCACGGCCAGGACCCGCGCGCCACTGGCGCACAGGGCGGCGGCGATGGCCTGGCCGATTCCGCCACTGGCGCCGGTCAGCACGACACGCGCATCACACAGGCGCATGGTCATGCTCCTCGTCGCGCGGCAGGCCGCGGAACATGTCGGTGTACAACCGGTACACCACCTTGGAGGCATGGATCACCGCAGCCTGGTCCGCCGGATCTTCCAGCCGGTTCATCAAGCCGCGATAGGTTTGCATATGCTCAATGTCGAGCGAACCATGGGAGCTGAGGTAGCTGAACGCCGTGGGTGGCAATTCCAGGCGCTGACGGATGCTGTCGGCGGCATGGGTCGCCAGAGCGATACTGGTGCCTTCGAGCACATTGACCATGCCGAACAGGCCCACCGGGTTGCCTCGGGCGATCAAGTCGTAGAGGTAACTGACCATCAGCTCAATGGGCAACGAAGGCTGACCGTTGCGCACCGCGTCCTTATCGCCACCGCACACGGCAATGTCATCCAGCACCCATTGCTCGTGGCCGTACTCTTCGTCGATGTATTCGCACACGGCCTTGCGCAGCCATTCCAGATGCGCTGGCAGGCGCGCTCCGCAAGCCATCATCAGCGGTACGGTGTGGCGCACGTGGTAATACGCCTGGATCAGGAACCCCCGGTAACTGGCCAGGCTGACTTGGCCGTTGAGGGCGTCGCGAATGATCGGCAGATTGAACAGGGTCTGGCGCTCTTGTTGGGTGACTTCTTGCAACGTGTCAAAAAAACTCATGATGGGGATTCCTCGGACAAAACAGATGAAGTGAGCTGCGCGCGGTAATGCTCGACGATGGCCTGCCGGCGTGGCCGGCCATTGGCGGTGAGCAGGCCGTTGGCGGCGCTGAAGGGGTGGTCCAGGCGCGTCCAGTGATGGACCCGCGCGTAATCGGGCAGCGTGTCGTTGGCCTTGGCCACGGCCAGCGCCAGCGTTTGATCCGTGCAGTCGACCCGGGCGGGCCAGAGCAATGCATGGTTGTGCGGCATGGCTTCGCCATAGACAAAGGCCTGGGCAATGTCACCGCCCTGGGTGAGTTCGGCTTCAACCCATTCGGGGTTCACGTTGCGACCGAAACTGGTCACGAACTGGTGCTTCTTGCGACCGCGCAGGTAAAGGAAACCGTCTTCGTCGAACTCACCCAGGTCGCCGCTGGGCCACCATTCGCTGGCATGCGGTGGCTCACCCAGGTAACCGAGCAGCACCGAGCCCTTGATCAGGACTTCGCCGTCATCGGCCAAGCGGATCTCCACATGGGGCAGCGGTTGACCGACACTGCCGGCGCGATGAGCCTGTGGCCGATTGAGGCAGACCACCGAGGCGCATTCCGACAGCCCATAGCCTTCAAACACCGGCAGGCCAGCGCGCTGGGCCCGCTGCAACAAATCGTGGGACACCCGTGCCCCGCCCACGGCGGCGAATCGCACGATGTACGGGTTGAACATCTTTTGTTCGGCAGCCATGACCAACATCAGCAGCAGCTGCGGAACCAGGATCAGGCTCTGCGCCCGACGCTCGGCCAGGCATCCCAGCAGCCGCGTCGGGTCGACTCCACTGGCGCCCTGGATGCCGAGGGTTTTCTGGCTGGGCAGGCTCAGCATCGCACCGGCATACAACGCCGCGTAGCAGCCAAGGTTTTCCAGCAAAATCGCCAGGGGCAGTAACGCCAGGTGATGCCTGGCCTCGACCGGTTGGCTGGCCTGCTCCAGTTCACGGGCCACCCGCAACAGGCTGTCGGCGCTCAGGCAGACGCCCTTCGGCGTGCCGGTGGTGCCGGAGGTGAACGTCAGCTTGGCGGTGCCTGCCGGCAAACGGCTCGGGCCGTCGAAGTGCCGTCGCCAGAACTCTCCGCTGTGCTGGTATCCGGCAGCTTGCAGTTCCGCTTCGAACGCCGGCTCGGCAATCACTCGCTCGGCCTGGCTCTGTTCCAGGCAGTGCCGACGTTGAGCCTGGCTGAAAAACCCCGGCAGGATGACGCAGGTCAGCCCTTCGAACAGTGCGGCAAGGTCCCAGAGCATCGCTTCGATGCCGTTATCCAGAGCCAGGGCGACAACACGGATGTGTTCATCGCGCAAGCGTTGCTGGCGGTACACCACTTCGGAATAAAGTGTCGCGTAGTCGAGCTGCGAGCCGTCGCCCCACAGTGCCACGGCATGGCCCCTGCGCTCGGCATGACCACGCAGGGTGCGCTTGAAGCGTTCCATTTCAGGCGACATGGCTGGTTTCTCCGAGGTCCGTCGGCAGTCCCAGGCGATTGAACAGGCCGGTATTGCGCAGATGAATGAAACCGGCGCGGATGTTCCCGACATGAACCCAGGGCTGGCTCTCGTAGTAGCGGCCCCAGAGATGACGGTCCTCGCCGAGGCGCTGCGGGTCTGCCGGGCACAGCGTCACAGGCTTGAGGCCCAGGCGATGGAAGCTGTTGACCAGGCCGATGTTGCCAGTGAACGCGACCCACTCCAGGCCGCCCATGGCCAACAGATAAGTGATCGCTATGATGCTCAGCCGGGCGCTGCCCGTGTCGCTGGCGGCCAGGTTGCCAACCTCGACGATGCCAGCGCGGTCCACCGGACGATCGGCGGCGGCACTGATCAAGGGCTCGATGGGGCTGTCCAGATAATGTTCGAGGAACAGCGGTCCCTGGGCGGCCCGGCGCACGCCAGCGGCTGCGCAGAGCGTGCCGCGGAGATCGTCGAGCCCGAACAGCTCCGGCATGAAGTGCCGAATATCGGCACCGTGGACCTGGCGAAAACGCTGCTGGATGAACGCCTCGAACTCAGCTCGCCGTGCTTGTCCCGGCAACGCCCGGTGCAAGTGCCGAACCGGCGGGCCGGCATCACCGAAGGCCAGCGGCAGGTGGATGTTCCAGTCAAAATCGGGCATGGCTCAACGTTCTCCCTCGGGCTATTGGGGGAAAGTATCGAGGCCGTTTCTTAACGAAGTCTGAAGGTGGCCAATTTATGGCTCGCTCGAGAGACAGTCCGGTCAAACCTGACTGCCCCTGATCGCTATTCCGTAGTACAGTGCGCAAGTCCGATAAATATCCACTTTGAGATGACCTGAAGTCTCAGGAGCAACTTCAATGGACCCGAACACCCCGCAACCCCTCTGCCGCGGCGCTAACAGCATGATCGAAATCACCGAAGCCTCCATTGCCCAATTGCGCGCTGCGCTGGAGTCGGGCCAGACGACCGCGGTGGCGCTTGTCCAGGCCTACCTCGCCAGGATCGATGCCTACGACGGCCCCGATACGCCCGCAGCCCTCAACGCGGTGGTGGTTCGCAACCCCGATGCGTTGGAAGAGGCCCAGGCCTCCGATGCCCGTCGGGCCAGCGGCCAGACCCTGGGCCCGCTTGACGGCATTCCCTATACGGCCAAGGACAGTTACCTGGTCAAGGGGCTCACTGCCGCTTCCGGCAGCCCGGCGTTCAAGGACCTGGTTGCTTATCGCGATGCGTTCACCATCGAACGGCTTCGCGCCGCCGGGGCCATCTGCCTGGGCAAGACCAACATGCCGCCCATGGCCAACGGCGGCATGCAGCGCGGGGTGTATGGCCGTGCCGAGAGCCCGTACAACGGCGACTACCTCACCGCGCCGTTTGCCTCCGGCTCCTCGAACGGTGCCGGCACGGCAACCGCCGCCAGTTTCGCGGCGTTCGGCCTTGCCGAAGAAACCTGGTCGAGCGGGCGCGGTCCAGCGTCGAACAATGGCTTGTGCGCGTATACGCCGTCGCGCGGCGTGATTTCGGTGCGTGGCAACTGGCCGTTGACGCCGACCATGGACGTCGTCGTGCCCTTTGCCAGAACCATGGCCGACCTGCTCGAAGTGCTGGACGTGGTGGTCGCCGAGGACCCGGACACCCGTGGCGACCTGTGGCGCCTGCAACCCTGGGTGCCGATTCCGAGCGTCGACTCGGTTCGCCCCGCCTCGTATCCAAGCCTTGCCAGCAACCCGGGGGCCCTGGCCGGCATTCGATTCGGCGTGCCACGGATGTACATCAACGCTGACCTTGAAGCCGGCACGGCCGAGGCCCCCGGTATCGGCGGCCCGACGGGCCAGCGAATCGTCACCCGCGCCTCGGTGATCGACCTGTGGGAACAAGCCCGCAAGGCGCTTGAGGCCTGTGGTGCCGAAGTGGTCGAGGTGGATTTCCCCCTGGTGTCCAACTGCGAGGGCGATCGTCCCGGCGCGCCGACCGTGTTCACCCGTGGACTGGTTTCCAAGGAGTTCCTGCACCATGAATTGTGGGACTTGTCGGCCTGGGCGTTCGATGACTTCCTGCGGGCCAACGGTGATCCGAAATTGAATCGCCTGGCCGACGTCGACGGACCGAAGATTTTTCCCCACGACCCGGGCACCCTGCCCAACCGGGAGGACGATCTGGCCGCCGGCATGGATGAGTACGTGAAGATGGCCCAACGCGGTATCACGCCCTGGGACCAGATCCCTACACTGCCCGACGGGTTGCGGGGGCTTGAGGCCACACGCCGCATCGACCTGGAAGACTGGATGGAGCGGCTGGGCCTGGACGCGGTGATCTTCCCGACCGTTGCCGACGTCGGGCCGGCGGATGCGGATGTCAACCCGGCATCTGCCGATATTGCCTGGAGCAACGGCGTCTGGGTCGCCAACGGTAACCTCGCCATCCGCCATCTGGGCGTACCCACGGTCACCGTGCCGATGGGCGTCATGGCGGACATCGGCATGCCCGTCGGGCTGACGTTTGCCGGGCGCGCCTATGACGATTCGAAGCTGTTGCAACTGGCGTCGGCGTTCGAGTCGATTGGCTCCAAGCGCCTGGTCCCGCCCCGGACACCGCCGCTGTCGGCATGACTAGGGTCATTGGGGCTGCGCAGCGGCCCCCGTCTCCATTTCTACAGCCGGAAATATTGCTGCATAGCACGTGAAAGCAGGCTCACGGCTTCGTCGCCCTGTGACGCCTGGGTTCGCATGAACACCACCTCATGCTCGGCGATGACCGGCAGGCCGTCGAGGATCCGCATGGCGTCCGTCACCCGCGCACGGTCGATCAGGCTGATCGCCAACCCGGCCTCCACACAGGCTTTGACGGCTTGGTTGGAGGGGCTTTCCAGGACGATGCGGGTCCTGCGCCCGCTTTGCCTGAGAGATTCCATCATCGCCTGCCGATAAGGGCATTGCGTCGCATGCACCGCCAGCGGTAGCGGCTCCATCGAGGCCGCCGCCGTGTGGGCCGGCCCGACCCAGACCGGCAGCGTGGACACCAGCACTTGCGCATCGGCGTTCGCCAGCCCCTTCGGCTGGGCAACGACCGCTGCCTGGAGCTTGCGGCGCTGCACCAAGTCACGTAGCGCGTAGCTAGGCGCGGTCTTGAGTTCCAGCACGACGTTGGGCCAGGCGGCGGCGAACGTCGGGAGGATGTCGCGGATGACATGATCCGCGTATTCATCCGGCACCCCCAAGGTGATGCGTCCCGCCAAACGGGTTCCGTGCAAGTCGGCCAGTACCCGGTCATGGGTGTTCAGCAGTTCCGTCGTCGCCACCAGCAAACGCTTGCCCAACGCGGTGAGGGAGACCGATTGGTTGTCCCGGTTGAGCAGCCGCCCGCCAGCGACCGCTTCCAAACGCTGGATATGCACGCTCACCGCCGCCGGGCTTTTGTGCAACTGTTCTGCCGCCCCGCTGAATTTCCCGATCCGCGCCACCGCATGAAAAGTCCGTATCAAATCGATATCGAGTATGGCCGTCATGATTCAATCTTCGTGAATGACTGATGCACTATATTTTGATTTATTAGATTAGCCGGGTTTCGTAGCCTGGGGTCATGAACCCAACTAAATCGATGACCTGCACCTCCCTGCCCGGGCCCGCCTGGTATTGGCTGATCCCCTTGCCATTGCTCGAAGCGGCATTGCTTTTGTCCTGGAGCTCCGGCTTCATTGGCGCGCGTTTTTCAATTGACTACGCGCCGGCCCTGCTGGTGGTGTTCTGGCGATGCGTCGTGGTCACGCTCGTCCTGTTTCCCTTCGTCGCCAGGCAGCTACGCCGAACCTCGCCCGTCGTGCTGTTGAAAAACGCCGGCATCGGCCTCCTGGCGATGGCCGGCTACCTGGGCGGCATCACCCAGGGCATTGCCCTGGGCGTGCCGGCGGGCCTGGCCGCACTGGTCGCCGACCTGCTGCCGATGGGCCTGGCACTGCTGGCCGCAGGCGTACTCCGGCAACGGCTGGCCTGGCAGGTATGGGTGGGCCTGCTCATCGGCCTGTTCGGCGTCATGCTGGTAACCCAAGGCGCGTTGGCGTGGGGCAACGCACCTCTGTGGGCCTATGGCCTGCCGCTGCTTGGAATGCTCTCGCTCGCCGTCGCCACCCTGTGGCAAAAATACCTTCCCGCCGGACAATCACTGGGCCTGCTGCCCAACCTTTGGCTGCAGTGTTGCGTGTCGGGCCTGGCCTTCGCCTTGGTCGAGGGCGCACGTGGCAGCCTGGCCCCGCTCCCCAGCACGGGCTTTGCACTGAGCGTCTTGTGGACCGCGGGTCTGTCGACGATGGGCGGTTATGGCCTCTATTGGTTGTGCCTGCGCCGCGCAACCGCTACCCGGGTCGCCAGCGTGCTGTATCTGAGCCCGCCCATTACCATGTTCTGGGCCTGGGCGATGTTCAACGAACCGCTTTCATGGCAGATGGTGGTGGGGATGGCGGTGTCCGGCGTGGGCATCTGGCTGGTCGTCGGTACCGAAGCGCGGCAGGCCAGGCATCACGTGCCTGGGGGGACGTCTTAACAGCCGGAACTTGGCATCGCGATGATGCTTGTGGCAGCGTACGCTGGATCGCAAACAATCCTTCACGCCCACAGACAAGCGGTAGCCCTCATGATTTCCCACGTCTTTTTAGGTATTGCCGATTTTGATCGCGCCTTCGTGTTTTATTCAAAACTCATGGCCGGGCTGGGCCTGACCCTGAAATTTTGCGACGCCACCCAAGGCTGGGCTGGCTGGATGGCCGAGAACTCGCCTCGCCCGCTCTTCGTGATTGGCAAACCATTTGATGGCAAGGCAAGCGAACCCGGCAACGGACAGATGGTGGCCTTGCTTGCCCCCAGCCGGGAGGCCGTCAGGAGCAGCTACGCCACAGCGATGGCGCTGGGCGGGACGTGTGAGGGGGAACCCGGCTTGAGACCCCACTACCATCCCGATTATTACGGCGCCTACTTTCGAGATCTCGATGGCAACAAGCTGTGCGTCTGCTGCCATGACCCGGTGTCGACTTAATCGTGCCCCCAGCTAGAACATCTATAACCGCTGCGCTCGTCCTCCTGCTGCCTGGGCCAGGCGGGTGGTCAGCACATCCAATAAAGCAGCGACCTTGGGCAGCGTCTCACGGCTTTTCTGCCAGGCAAGATTGATCGCCATCCCATCGGTTGCCAACTGGGGCAGCACCTCAACCAATGTCCCTTCGTCCAGTTGCCGCTGGACCAACCAGGACGGCAATTGGGCAATACCGCAACCGGCCAATACCGCAACCACCAAGCCCTCTCCATCGCCCACCACCAGCGTTGGCGACACCTGTTTCCTGAGCGTTTCGCCCCGATGGCGCCCGGCGAAACTCCAGGGGCTGACGTTGCCATTGCGCCAACCGTAGGCGATGCACTGGTGGTGCTCCAGATCACATTCAGACAAGGGCGTGCCATGCCTGGCCAGATATGCAGGCGATGCGCAGAAAATATGCCATTCGCGGCCAAGGTAACGACGCCCCAGCGCATCCGGCCAAACCTCGGCGCCTCCCAAGCGGATAACGATGTCCACGCCTTCCTGCACGGCGTCGATGAAACCGTCGGAGAACGACAGGTGCGGAACCAGTTGCGGGTATTGCGCCAGGCATTGCAAGACGATAGGCAGCACCAGGGAACGGCCAAAAGCACCGGGAAGGTCGATCCGAACGCGGCCGCGTGGCTCGGCGTTTTCAGCCTGCAGCGACAGCTCGGCCTCCTCGAGATCGGCAAGCACGCCTGTGCAGGTGCGAAGAAAGACGCTCCCTGCATCGGTCAGCGAAACACGTCTGGTTGTACGGTCGAACAGTCGAACACCGAGCCGGCTCTCCAGGCGGGCAACGCTTTTACTGATCGCAGACCCCGTGAGGTTCATCCGCTCAGACGCAGCCTTGAAGCTGCCGGATTCGGCGACGCAAACGAATACATCGATACCCTTCAGTCGTTCGGAGGAAAACATGGACGCCCTTCATTAATGAACTGCATTCAATCAAACCAAGAAAAAACATCATAAATCAGAACCGAGTTCCTCAGTAAACTTGGCAACCGCGTACCCGTCCGAGAGATGACGCGGCCCCTTATCAATATCTTCGGTCGTATGAGGCAAGGATGCTCGCCACCCTCAAGCGCTATCCCACGTCAGTCCATTTGCTGCTGTCAGCCTCACTCATCCTGACCCTGGCTCGGGCAATCACACTGCCGTACCTGGTCATCTACTTGTCGAACAGCTTTGGCTTGAACGTTGCCGACACCGGCCTGGTGATCGGCAGCACATTGATCATCGGTTCCCTGTTGAGCCTCTACGGCGGTTTCCTGGTGGACAACCTGTCCAGCCACCGACTCATCCTGGGGTTCAGCGTGCTGTTCACGGTGGGGTTTGTCGGCACGTTCCTGGCTCGCGATCTCTGGTTGTTCTACAGCTGCCTGATATTGATCAACCTGGCTTATGCCGTCATCGATATCGCCGTCAAGGCAGGATTTGGCGGCATGCTTGCAATCGCCGAACGCAGCGAAGCGTTCTCGATCAAATACACACTGACCAACATCGGCTATGCCGTCGGGCCGTTTCTCGGGGCGGGGATGGCCAAGCTGGACATCAGCCTGCCATTCCTGTTGTCCGGCCTGCTGGGCGCGGGGTTCTGCCTGGTGTATTTCGTGTGGGGCGACAGAGACCTGGCGGTGGTCGATACCGGTCACAAACCCGCACCCTTTCTGGCCGTGGGCAAACTTCTGCTCCAGGACTACCGTTTAGTGTGCTTCACCCTCGGTGGCCTGCTCAGCGCGGTGGTCTTCGGCCAGTTCACGGCCTATCTCTCACAGTACCTGGTGGTCACGACAACGGCCGAGTTCACCTATCGCATCATCAGTGCCATTGTGACGACCAACGCGTTGATGGTGATCAGCCTGCAATACGTCATTGGCCGAAGAGTGTCCCAGCGTCACCTGAAACTGTGGCTGGCGGCGGGGCTGAGCCTGTTCATCCTCGGGCTGGCCGGCTTCGCCCTGGCCGATACCCTGCTGCTCTGGGTAATCGCCATGGCGGTGTTCACGGTCGGGGAGATCATCGTCTTCCCCGCTGAATACATGTTCATCGACAACATCGCGCCCGACCACCTGCGGGGCATGTACTACGCCGCGCAAAATCTTGGCAACCTCGGCGCCGCCTCCGGGCCGGTGCTGTGCGGCCTCGTATTGGCAACGCAGCCACCTCACTACATCTTCTACATGCTCGCCCTGTTCGTTGTTGCCGGTGGTGTGTTTTATTTCCTGGGAACTTATCGGCTGATCGACTCGCCGGCCAAGACGTAATGCATGGCCTGTGAAGATCGCTACGACGATCCGACGTTTCATTGCCTGGCGGCACAGTGTCGGCCTGATCCGACCCTGTGGGAGCGAGCCTGCTCGCGATGACGCCGGCACATCCAACATCACTGCAAACTGATACACCGCTTTCGCGAGCAAGCTCGCTCCCACAGGGAATCGCGGTCGTTCGCAGCATCTGAACACGACACAAAAAACCATGCGGGAGCGGGCTTGCTCGCGAAGGCGGCGGCACATCCAACATCACTTCAAACTGAACCACCGCTATCGCGAGCAAGCTCGCTCCCACAGGGAATCGAGGTCGTTCGCAGCATCTGAACACAACACAAAAACCATGTGGGAGCGAGCTTGCTCGCGAAGGCGGCGGCACATCCAACATCACTTCAAACTGAACCACCGCTATCGCGAGCAAGCTCGCTCCCACAGGGAATCGCGGTCGTTCGCAGCATCTGAACACAACACAAAAACCATGTGGGAGCGGGCTTGCTCGCGATGAGGCCGGCACATCCAATATCACCGTAAACTGACCCGGCATGGATGCCGGGTTAGGCGCCCGGGGTATGGGAGCGGGTGAAAATCACACCGACGCTTTCAGCATGTCATACGCTTCAAGCGATCGCAGCGAGTAGATGTAGGCCGCCCCCGCATTCAACGAAATCGCAGTTGCCAGGGCCGCTGCAACCTCCTCGCGACTCGCGCCGGCCTTGATCGCCGCGTCCGTATGGGCGGCGATGCAGCCGTCGCAGCGGGTGGTGACGGCGATAGCGATCGAGATCAGTTCGCGGGTCTTGGCATCGAGTACATTGTTTTCGCTGGCGGCTTCCCCTAGCGCCATATAGGCCTTGACCATTTTCGGGTTGCTGCGGCCCAGCGCGCCAAAGGCTTTCTGAATGGTGGGCAACAATTCGGACCAGTTATTGAACATGGCATTAACTCCTGAGTGGGTTAGGTGTACTGTTTTGACGCCCTCAGTTTTTCACCCTGGCGCCACTCGGGTTTGCTCAATGCGCTCAGGTTTTTTGGCGAAACGCTCAAATGAATGCGATCGATAAACTCATCAGCCTGGCCAACGTGCGCGGCAGCCTGGACCTGCGCTGTCAGTTCCAGGGCGACTGGGCCCTGGATCACGGGCAGCAAGCCCTGGGCACAGCGCCCTATCACATCGTGCTGGCCGGCGAATGCCGCGTCGAGTTTGCCGATGGGCAGCGCTTGCCCATGCGCGCCGGTGACATCCTGCTGTTGCCGCGCGGTGCCCCTCACGTCATGCACAGCCCTGGCAAAACGGTAACGCCGACCTCACCCCGGGTCGTGACCGGGGGCACCCTGCCGATTCATCGCATTGGCGGCGCCAGCGCGGAGCTGGACATGCTTTGCGGGGGCTTTCACTTCAACCGGGCTTCGTTGCTGTTCGGTGCCTTGCCCGAATACCTGGTGATTCCCAGCGGCGCATTACCAGCCAATGGGCCGTTGCCGGCGCTGGTGGAGGTCATGCGCGCAGAAGCGGATGGGGATAAGGTCGGCGCGCGCTTCTTGCTCGATGCCCTGTCACAGGCGCTGTTCACCTTGATTCTGCGTGCGCATCTGGCCAGCCAGGGACAGGACAGCGGCTCGCTGGCCCTGCTCGGCGACAAACGTCTGGGCCGGTCCTGGCAGGCCATGTTGGCAGACCCTGCGCACGAGTGGACCATCCAAGGCCTGGCGGACATCGCGAGCATGTCCCGGGCCAATTTCATGCGCGCATTCGTCAAGGTGGCCGGCGTTTCGCCGTGGGTGCTGTTGACGCAAGTACGCATGGAGTTGGCCTTCAGCCTGCTCAGCCATTCACACTTGGGACTAAGCGATATCGCCGTACAGGTCGGTTACCAATCCCAGGCCGCGTTCAGCAAGAAATTCAAGGAAGTCTTCGGCGAGGCGCCAGGACGCGTGCGCCGCGGGATCCTGAGCCCAAGCGCGAGCTGATACTCAAGAAACATCCGCTCGCAGGGCCGGGTGCTCGCGCAGGCGCTCGACGATGTAGTCCACGAAACTGCGCACGCGCATCGGCGCCTTGCTTCTTTCGCGGTAGACCACATGAACCGGTATCGCGGGCGGCTCATAAGGTTGCAAGACCCGGCGCAAGCGTCCGCTGTTCAGATAGTCGTACAGCGGATAGTTCAAGCAGCGCATCAACCCAGCCCCATGAGCCGCCGCATCAATGGCCGCCTGCAGCGAGGCGCAACTGAGCCGCGTGCGCGCCTTGAGGCCACTGGCCTGCTGATGGAAAGGCCACTGGACCCAATCCTGGTTGGCCTGCGTGGCGATCAGTCGATGATTGCGCAGATCCTGCGGCACAACGGGTTCACCATGAATCGACAGGTAGCCAGGACTGGCGCAGACGAGTGAACGAACGCTGCCGACCGGACGCGCGATCAATGAGCAGTTGGGCAGATGCCCCACCAGCACCGCCACATCCAACCCTTCCTCATGCATGTTCGGAAAACGATCGTGGTAGTGGGCGAATATCCTGATCCCGGGGTACTGATCCATGTAGCCGGCCAGCACCGGGGCCATGACATAGCGGCTGAACAGCAAGGGCAACAGGATCGTCAGGTTGCCTTGGGCCTGGACATGCCAGCCCTTGGCTGATGCCTCTGCCTCGTCAATCGCCTTGAGGATCCGTGAACAGTCGGCCATGAAGCCGACCCCGGCTTCAGTCAGCACGACCCCGCGCGTGCTGCGCAACAGTAACTGCACACCCAGTCGCGCCTCCAACCGAGCGATGGCACGCATCACGGTCGGTCCGGAAACGTTCAGGCGCTGGGCTGCCGAAGCGAGACTGGGGCACTGCGACAGCGCATGGAACATCCGCATTTCATGGTGGCGAGCCATCAGACGATGTCTTTTACGACAGGCTTGAGCGTGACGTCGTCCCCCAACCGATCAGCGAGGAAGGCCACAAACGTGCGCACCTTGGCCGGCACTCGAGTGCTCTTCTGATACACCACGTGAATCGGCAACGCTGGCGGCTCGAACGCCTTGAGCACCACCTCAAGTTCCCCATCGGCGACCTGTCGGGCTACTTGATAGGACAAGACCCGGGTCACGCCCCAACCCTGGCAGGCGATGTTGATCGCCGCCTGATTCGCGGTCACCACCAGGCGTGGATCAAAGCGCAAGCTCAGCGAATTGGCCTCGTCCATGAATTGCCAGTGACTCAGCAAATGACTGGCCGAAGACATCACGATATTGGCCTTGCTCAACTCGCCAGGATGCGTTGGCCGTCCGTGTCGCTGGAAATAGGCCGGTGCGCCACAAATCACCTGGCGCACTTCACCGACCTTGATGGCGTGCTGATTGTTTTCCTGCAAATGACCGATGCGGATCGCCACGTCGATGCCTTCGTCGGCGATGTTCACCACACGGTCGACGAACAAGGCGTTGAGGTGTACCGAGGGAAATTGATCCAGGTAATCCGTCAGCAGAGGCGCGATGTACAGCTCGCCAAACAGCACCGGAGCGGTGACCGTCAGATACCCGCAGGGGATCGAATAGCTGCCGGCAGCGGCCTCCTCGGCTTCATCGAGTTCACTCAGGATTCGTCGGCAATCTTCCAGGTAGCGTTGCCCCGCTTCGGTCAGGTACACATTGCGGGTGGTGCGCGACAACAACTGGGTGCCAATCCGCTCCTCCATCGCCGCAATGGCGCGCGTCACGCTTGGCGGTGAAATACGCAGTCGACGGGCAGCAGCGGCGAACCCTTCCTCCTCGGCCACCGCCATGAAAACCTGCATTTCCTGAAAGCGATCCATGGGCGATCCAGCCTTGAGGGCACGTGGCTTGAATGTACTTGCCGGAAGATGCGCCCCCGGCAAGCACCTGCGGTTTGAATCAGGCTTGCTGCAAGCCCTTGGCGGTACGTTGCATGCCGACGAAATTCGGCAAGGCTTCGATGCTGCCCAGCCAGGCCCGGACGTTCGGGTAGTCGGTCAGCGCGACGTTGCCTTCGGGGGCATGGGACACGTAGGTGTACGCGGCCACATCAGCGATGGTCGGTTGCTCACCGGCCAGGAACCGGCTTTGCCCCAACTCCGTCTCCATCACCTTCAACAGGGCATGGGAGCGCTTGATGGCGTCTTCGGCGTCATAGCCGGCACCGAACACGGTGATCAACCGAGCGTTGGCCGGCCCCTGGTTGATCTGGCCCGCCGCCACCGACAGCCAGCGCTGCACCCGCGCCTGGGCAAGCGGATCACTGGGCAGCCATTGCCCCTTGCCATACTTGGCCGCGAGGTAGACCAGGATCGCGTTCGAGTCGGCCAGGACGGTGCCGTTATCGTCGATCACCGGCACCTGGCCAAAGCTGTTGATGGCGAGAAACTCCGGAGTCTTGTGCTCACCTTTCATCAAGTCCACGAATATCAACTCGGTTGGCAAGCCAAGCAGCGAGAGCATCAGCTCGACACGATGGGCGTGCCCCGACAGCGGGTGGCGATAAAGTTTGGTCGCTTTCTCAGACATGACGTACTCCATGTTGTTTTGGGCTCGAAGCGGTGATCGCATCGATGGCGCTATCCTCTGCTCCTGTCCCGGACAGCGGAATAACCAGCTTCTACAATCCAGCATTTCATCCGGTGAAACAGTCGGGCCACTAGACCTCAAGCACCAACGGCTCGCTCCCTTGGGCCGGCACGGCGCAACAGATCAGCACTTCACCCTCGCCAACCGGTTCGGCCGGCTGGCTCAGGTAATGCACCTGGCCGCGGCTCAAGCGGGTTTTGCAAGTCCCGCAGGAACCGCCGCGGCAACTGAACTCCGGGTTCAGGCCGCGGGCTTCGGCCAGTTCCAGCAGCGTCCCGCTGCCGGGTTCCCAACGAGCCTCCTTGCCGGAACCGGCGAACAAGACCTTCACCGCCTCGCTCGCTGCCGGTACTTGCTGGGGTGCCGGGACACTGACTTCGATATCCCGAACCAGGGTGGAGGGCCCGAAGGTTTCCGCATGGATGCGGTCGTCAGGAATGCGCAATTTGCGCAGCCCGTCGTACAGCGCCTGGGTAAAGCTGCCCGGCCCGCACAGATAGAAGTCGTAGTCATTGAGCGGCAGCAGTTTCTTGAGCAGTTCCACATCGATCCGGCCCGCCAGGTCATAGCCTTCGCCAACCTTTGCTTCGGTGGGCGGTTGGCTGACCATGCGCAGAACCTGGAGCTTGTCGCCGGCACGGGCGGCCAGTTCGTCGATCTCTTCACGGAACGCCAGGTCGGCCACCGAGCGGGCGCTTTGCACCAGCCAGACCGGGCGCATGCGGCTGATGCGTTGCCCCTGGTAAACCACCTCGCGCAACATCGACAACAGCGGCGTGATGCCCACCCCCGCTGCCAGCAATACCAACGGACGCCGCTCGGTGGCCTGGACGGTGAAATGGCCCTGAGGCGCCCGCGCCTCAATCTCGTGCAGCGCCTGCACCTGATCATGCAGGTGGGACGACACCGAGCCATCGCGCTTGACGCTGATACGCAAGAAATCATCCGACGGCGCACTGGATACGCTGTAGGTCCGGATCGATGGCGCTTTCTGCCCCTCCAGCTGGATCCGCACCGGCAAATGTTGCCCGGCTTCAAACCGGGGCAGCCCCAAGCCATCGCTCGTCTGCAGGTAGAACGAACGAATGCCGGGGCTCTCATCCACCACCCGCGAAACCTGCAACGAACGCCAGCGACTGCGCAACGCCTCGGCCTGCAAGCGCTCGGCGGCCTGCTCCCAACTGCCGGTCATCAATGAATTGGGCGAGTCGCCCTCGTCCTGATCCTTCCAGCGCAACGCGATGGCGGCCGGACGATAGACGATGCGTTGCGGTGTGAAGCGCAGCAGCCGCTCGGCGCCTTGGAAGGCATTGATCTGGGGATCGTCCAGCAGGACTTGCGCCGAGCCGCTCATTTGCAGCAGATCGCCGGTCTGGAAATCGACGAACACCAGCCCGGCCCGTGGGTTGAGCAGAATGTTGCCCAGGGTGTTGAAGAACAGGTTGCCGGAAAAGTCAGGAATGGTCAGCGATCCATCTTCATCCATGCGCACGAACCCCGGCTTGCCGCCACGGTGAGACGCATCGACCTGCCGCTCGCCATCGCGCACCACGTAGGTGGCGATATAAAACGAATCGGCCGCCGTCACCAGGCGCCGTACCAACGGGTCCGACACGGTCAACTGACGCGGCGCGACCGCCTGTGCATCGACAAATTGATACTGGCGCAGGTTGATGTAGCGAGGGCAGTTGCCATAGGCCTGGCTCACTGCAATCTCCAGCCCTGGGGCAAGCTGACGGCGCACGACGCCGTTCATGCGATTACGTCGGCGGGTGTGCAATTCGATCCCCAGCATGCCAATGGCATCGCCCTCGCCCATGCCCTCCTGGGCCGGGTCGTTCGGCTCGGGCTCGAGGTTGATGTGCAGGGTCTGCGGGTCGGGGGAGTTCATGAAACCCGGCTGCCCCGTGCGCAGGGTCGCCCACACGTCGCCTTGCCGATCCACCGCCCCCAGCACCACGAAAGGCAACTGGGCGTAGAACTCACGGTGCTGGTCCGGCATCCACGTACGCGCCAATTGCCGTTGGCCGACGCTGGCCATCATGTCGACGGCCCCGACGGAGCGCTGCAAGGTCAGCTCTCCTTCGTGCCAGGGCGAGGTTTTTGCTTGCAAGGCTTCGTCCATCGGCTACTCCTCGCGCTCGCAGCATGAACGCCTGCGCCAGTGCGCTACGGTTAGGGATTGTCCGCCATCGTTTGCACGGGTGTGCAAGTGGCTGGCGTCATCTTCTGCCCAAAGCGGTTGCTCAGGAATACGCACAAACTGCAATCCACCGTTTCACAAAATGGAATGGTGGGCTCATGGCCTGACACTGGCGAAATGCTTGGTCAATTCGAGCAAGGTCGCCCGCAATTCCGGAGGCCGCACGGGTTTGGCCAGGATCGAAATGTTCATGTGGTGCAGCGCGTGGCGGATTCTTTCGATTTCATGGCCGGTCATGATCATGGCAGGGACTTCGCTGCCCCGCTGTTCGCGAATCGCGGCGATGCATTCGGCGCCCGAGACTTTCGTGCCCAGGTCGAAGTCGGCAATGATGATGTCGCAATCACTGGTCACCCCCACCCCGTCACTGTGGGTTTCCACTTCGCACCCCCACTTCTCCAACAGCGCAGACGTCGCCATCAGCACGTTGGCGTCATCCTCCACCAGGCAAACCCGCAAACCCTGCAAACGGCTTTGCGTGGGCACCGGTTTTTCCACCACAGCCCCTGGCGCAACCCTTTCCAGCCCTTGGATCATGGCGCGCGTGCCCTGGCCGAGCCGGGAGTCCAGTTGGATGTCCAGATTGATCAGGTGGCTGATCCGCTTGACGATGGACAACCCCAGGCCCAGCCCCTCGACATCTTTGTCACGGACGTGGCGTACCCGATAAAACTCCTTGAACACCTCAGGCAGATGTTCGGCGGCAATGCCCCGGCCCTTGTCGTAGATGACGATGGCCAGGCCACTGCCTTTCGGACGCACACCGATCAACACCGGTTGGCCGGGGGCATACTTGAGCGTATTGGAGACCAGGTTCTGCACCATGGTCGCCAACAAACCGGCATTGACAGTGACCCAGTGCCGGCAAGGCCGCAGGCGCAACTCGACACCAGCCCAGCGGGCGGCTTCGGTGTTCTGCTTGACCACGTCCTGGAGCAACGCGCCCAGGTGCACGGGTTCGGCCTGCGGTTCAAGCTGCCCGTTGTCGAGGGTGTAGATGTCCAGGATAGAACGAAACAGCTGCGACACGATGTGCAGCGAACGGTCGATGTTGTCCACCAGTCGCAACTCTTCCTGGCCCAGCCGGGCATCACGCAGGCAGGCGGTAAACAAACCGATGGAGTGGATCGGCTGGCGCAAGTCATGGCTGGCCTGGGCCAGGAAGCGGGATTTTTCCTGGTTCGCGGCAATCGCCTCTTCCGAAGCGATGCGGGTACGGGTCAACAGGATATGCGCGTAGGCGGGCACCACGATGGTGGTGACGATCAACGTGAGGAACAGATAGGGCTGGCCACGCCAGAACGGCGTGAGCAGGAAAATCACTACCAGGTTGGACAGCGCGATAACGGTGGCCAGCGCCAGGTAGCGCGAACCGAAGCGCATGCCATTGCCCAACGTGACCCAGAGCAATGCGGCGTACACCGGTAGCGTACCCTCCCCACCCACGATCAAGGCAAAGGCAAGACTGGCATAATCCAATGTCATGGCAAAAAGACGACGCAAGAAGAAGTGCCCGGGCCAGCGCTTGACCGCCATGCGCAGCGGGATCGCGGTGCCGAAGAAAAAGGTCATGTACCACAGGATCGGTACATAAGTTTCGAAGTCGCTGGCCAGAAAGGCCACCACGATGATGTAGAGCGCTGTACACGCCCCGACCGTCAATCTCAATGTTGCCTGATCAAGCTCGCTATTCTTTTCCGTCATATTCACAGGTGTATTCCAACATGAAAGTTTGTTTCAACTTGAAAACCAAGGGAGTCGTTTAGGTTACGATGGGCAAACTTGAAGTCAGAAGGATCTGAAGCATGATGTGCAGAGTCATTGTGGCAGATGATCATCCTTTGTTCCGTGAAGGCATGTTGAGAACCATCGAACGGCTTCTGCCGACGGCCACCATAGAACAAGCTGGCAATCTGGATGAAGTATTGGCATTGGCACGTTCAGGGATGGAAGTGGACTCCCTGATACTCGACTTGCGCTTTCCCGGGATCAAATCGCTGCACGTCATCGGCGAGCTGCGCAAGGAATTCAAACGCACCACGATCATCGTGGTTTCAATGGTGGATGACGTGGATGTTATTTCCCAGGTGATGGCGCTGGGGGCCGACGGTTTCATTGGCAAGAATATCGATCCCGGTGGTATTGCCGACGCCATCATGGCAATACGCGAAGGCGAAGTGGTGGTGAAGTATCAAGCCGAGCACTCGGTACTGGACGACGCACTTTCACAACTGACCACGCGTCAACGGCAAGTACTTGCCTTGATCGCGGCCGGCAAGACCAACAAGGAAATAGCCCGGGACCTGGGCATCTCCCCCTTTACGGTGCGCATCCATGTCTCGAGCCTGCTCAAATCCCTGGGCGTCCCCACGCGCGCCGCGGCAGCGGCGCAATTTCCCAACTTCCCAGGCAACGACGGATGGCCGGAAAAGCATGACAATTGAATGTATAACGGTCTCGGATATTGATTGAGCGTTATCCTCTCTACTTGCATCTACGGCTATAGCACACTTGTGCTATAGCATCGCCCAGTACTCTCCCCCTAAGCTGTGGACGCTCCAGAAAAGGCTGCTTGAACAGCCAGACATAAAGAAAGCCAACGCGCCTTACGCCGTGCAGTATCACTGTGCCTATCGAAACATCATGGCGTGCGAAGCCTGTGGGTTAAATAACTCGATAGGCGGCGCGATGCTGGGTCAACTTCACCGCCTGCCCGGTTGAAGTGGAAGGGTCCTGACATTAACTCAAGGAAAGTCATCATGTTCTTCGAATATGGAAAAACACTTGGAAACGGATTGGCACTGTGCGTGCTGGCGGGCGTACTTACCGGTTGTGCAAATACTGGCGACCTGGGCAGCTTGATGAACACATTGAATCAGGGTTCCCAAAAATACGACGTCGCCTACCTCAAGCAAACGATCATTCCGGGCAAGACGACAAAAGGCCAGATCACGCAAATGTTCGGCGCGCCGACCAATGAAGAACTCAACTCGACCAGCACCAGCAACGAGTCGAACTGGACCTATGAAAAGACTGATGAGGGCCTGGATAAGTACATGAAGCTGGCCCATAAGTACGTGTCGACCGAAACGAGCCTGAAGATGTATGAAACTTCGGCACAGCTGGCCAAGGCACAAACCGTGGCCAATGACGTCAGCAGCGTGACCGGTACGAAAACGGGGCAAAGCCAGACCCAGGGTTCGGTACTGACCATCTACTTCGTCGATGACGTCGTGAAGTACTACAGGGTCTACTGACGCAATGGCATTGCCTTTGGGGACAGCATCAAGCCTGTCCCCAATCCTCACCTCATTTCTTCCAAGTACCTGCGCTCAAGACGCAAGCCTTGCAGATAACGAACGACTCCGTTCACGTGCTCTCCCGACGTCCTGCGTGGTGATCCCCTCCTGAAGTATCCCGGCCCGGGCAACTATTCTGAATCGCATTGATGGGCTAGCCGCTACGCTAGTTCAAGGCATCAGAAGCCCATGAGGTTCGAAAACCGGTGGAAAAGAACAGTGAACTCGACCAGGCCACATTACGCCTGACCGTCAGCGCCTGTGCGCTGTTGTATATCGTCATCCTGGCCGGCCTCTATCCAGAAGACGCCGCGAGCTACGTACCCATCATTATCTACATCTGTACGTTCATCGTCGTCTCGGTGTTCCTGCGCATGATCATCAAGCGCTGGCCCGGACACTTCTTCTGGCGGCGCCTTTTCACGATGCTGCATGACTATGCCGGCATCGCATTTGCCATGATCGTGGGTGGAGAGGACACGCTCCCGGTGTACGCTGCATTACTCTGGGTCACGCTGGGCAATGGCATGCGCTTCGGCTCGCGCTACCTGGCGCTGGCAACCGTTGTCGCGCTGTCGACCCTGGTACTGGTTTTCTGGCTGACCCCGTTCTGGCATACGCAGCCCTACATGTTCCTGATGTTGATCGTCACCACCATTGTGGTGCCCGCCTACGCGCACATTTTGCTCAAGCGCACACGGATTGCCTCCGAAGAAGCCATTTTGGCCAATCAGGAGAAATCGCGATTCCTCGCCCAGGCCAGCCATGACCTGCGCCAGCCAATCCATTCCATCGGCCTGTTTACGGCCTGCCTGCGTGACGCCCGACTGGGGCTGGAGGAATTGCGCCTGGTGGACAACATCGACCGTTCGCTGCATACCGTGTCGCAGCTGTTCCGCTCGATCCTGGACATCTACACCCTCGACCACGGCAAGCTGGTCCCACAGGCCGATACCGTCCACCTGGGCACGTTGCTGCAGGACCTCGTCAAGCAGAACACCGAGGCAGCCCGCTGGGCCGGGGTCGAGCTGCGCCTGCGCACCTGTCCTTACTGGGTCAGCGTCAATCCAGGCATGCTGACCACAATGGTCCAGAACCTGCTATCCAACGCCCTCAAATACGCGCCCGGCCAACCGGTGCTGATCGGCGTGCGCCGCCAGGGCAAGCGGCTGGCCGTGGTGATCTACGACAAGGGACGCGGCATTGCCGCCGAACATTTATCCGAAGTGTTCAAGGAGTTCTACCGCGTTCGCCAAGTGCGCGACAAAGATGTCGAGGGCCTCGGCCTCGGCCTCTCCATCGTCAAGCGCATCAGCCAGCTACTCGACGTCGATATACACATCCGCTCCCAAGTCGGAAAAGGCACCCAGGTGGCAATCAGCGGCCTGGAACTGGTAGCGCCCAGGACCCTGGAGCCCAAGGTGCCCCCCGTCCAGAATCGCCTGGACGGATTACGGGTGTGCTTGGTAGAAGACGACGCCAACGTCCTGATGGCGACGTCAGCGCTCTTGGAAAAATGGGGCTGCCAGGTCGAAACCCACAGCGACGGCGAAGGACTGGCCAGCGATTGCGACATTGTCATTGCCGACTTCGACCTGGGCACGAAAGTCTCGGGTGCCGAATGCATCGCCGCGATACGCCAGCAGCGCGGTTGGCAAGTCCCGGCGCTGGTCATTACCGGACATGAGATCGAGCGGATACGCCAATCGCTCCACGACCTGGACATCTCGGTGCTGGCCAAGCCCGTGCGCCCGCCAGAGCTGCGAGCGGTATTGCTTGAACGGGTCAAGCCCATGGATCGCACGGACTCAGTTCACCTCACCCCACCCAGCCGATAGCCGTCTTGGGAATCACTTCGGACTCGTCGAGCTTGGAGGCAAACATGCTCACCGCATCGAGGGCGTCGGTGGTCCCGTTCCGGATCTGCACGATGACCGATCCGGCCTGGTCTGCCAGGGTGACGCCGCGCAAGGCGCCCTCATGGGTCACGTTCATGCTCGCGACCGCTTCCCGGGTTTCGGAGAGGATCATGCCGATCATCTCGGCGATCTCCGACGTGGAGCGACTGGTGCGCCCGGCCAGTTGCCGGACCTCGTCGGCCACCACCGCGAATCCCCTGCCCTGGTCCCCGGCCCGCGCGGCCTCGATGGCCGCGTTGAGGGCCAGCAGGTTGGTCTGGTCGGCAATGCCGCGAATGGTGTTGACGATGGCTGTGATCTCTTCCGAACGTGCGCCCAGTTGTCCAACGAGACGCGCGGAGGCGCCGATGTTGTCGGCAATCTCGCGCATCTCCTTGGCAGTCTGGTGGATCACCTGGGCGCCTTGTTCGGCCACGCGCTCGGTCTCGGCGGAGATATGGTACGCACGGGAAGCACCACGGGAATCCTCTTCGAATTTCTCCACCCGTTCGCTGATGTCACTGGCGAACTTCACGATCTTGCACAACTTGCCTTCGGCGTCGTAGACCGGGTTGTAGCTGGCTTCCAGCCAGACGACTTTGCCGTTTTTACCGAGGCGCTTGAATTGGCCGCTGAAAAACTCGCCGGCGTTGAGACGACGCCAGAAATCACTGTACTCCGAGCTGCTGACCAGGCTCGGCTCACAAAATATCCGGTGGTGCTTGCCCTTGAGTTCAGCCAGTGAGTAATTCATGACATTCATGAAGTTATCGTTGGCTGTCAGGATATTGCCGCCCAGGTCGAACTCGATCACTGCCATGGCCCGGTCGAGGGCCGCCAGCCGGCCACGGGTTTCGGCCTCATTGGCAACCTTGGCGGTGACATCCAGTGCGTACTTGACCACCTTCACGACGCGGCCTTGTTCATCCATCACCGGGTTATAACTGGCTTCCAGCCACACGTTCTGACCTGATGCGCTGCGCCGCTGAAACGTGCCGGACACGAATTGACCGGCGCGCAACTGGTTCCAGAACTCACGATACTCGGCGCTACCCACCAACGCTGGGGGGCAGAAATCCTTGTGGGACACGTTGGCCAATTGATCCGCGCGATAACCCATCGTGCTCAGGAAATTCTCGTTAGCCCGAAGGACCTTGCCATCGGAGCTGAATTCGATAACGGCCATCGATCGCTCGAGGGCATTGACCAGTCCTTTGTAGGTTGCCAATTCGACCGTCCTGGCCATCAGTTCATTTTTTAGTGTTTTATTAAACATGACGTACCCTCGGTAAACCCAGAAGTAACCGGACCTTCTATTCATATCGGCGCGCTGGCGAGGGGCTGAACGGTACGGCGTCATTATGTTTTGGCGTCAAAACCCACCGGATCCATCAACCAGGTTCTAAAGGCCCGCACTTTTGGAGCATCGAGCCGTTCATGGGGATGCTCATGGCGCGGGTCGCGGCACGCCCCAGTGTACGGGCGGCCATGGCGGCGGAAGCCGCGTGGGCACAGGCCTGGGCCGCGACTCATCGATTCAATCGAAGTGGCAAGTGGGGAGGCGCCCGATCTCGGGGCGCGCGTACAGATAGCCTTGCATCAATTCAACCCCCAGGCCCCGCAGCGCAGCACTTTCTTCGTGGGTTTCAACGCCTTCGGCCACGACAATGATCCCCAAACGCTTCGCGACCAGGATAACGCCCTCGACAATCGCTTGCTTGACCGGGTCCTGGTCGATGGTGCGGGTCAGCGCCATGTCGATCTTCAGCACATGGGGCTGGAACATGGCCAGCAAGTTGAGACCTGAATAGCCGGATCCGAAATCATCGATCGCGGTGATGAAACCCTGGCGTTCGTACTCCATGAAAATCGCCTTGAGGTGTTCAGGATCATCCACTCGCTCACCCTCGGTCACTTCGAACATCAGCCTGTCGAGTGGGAAGTGGGCCAGGCGAGCGGCCTCCAGCGTGGCGCGAATACAGGTCTCGGCCCGGTACACGGCATTAGGCAGGAAGTTGATGCTCAACAGGCAATCCGCAATATCCAGGATACCCAGCCGGGCCGCTTCTTCGATGGCCTTGACCCGGCACGCCTGGTCGAACCGATAGCGATTGCCGTCATTCACCTGCCCCAGGATATGGCCGGCCGACTCACCGTTCACCCCTCTTACCAGGGCTTCATACGCGAACGCAGCGCCGGTCCGGACATTGAAGATGGGCTGGAAAGCCATCGTGAAATCAAACCCTAGTGCCGCGTGGTTGCGGCATTCGGCGCAACCGAGGGGTTTGAACGTGTCAGGGGGGAAGTGTTCGGTCATGTCAGATTCCGTCGTGGTCACAGGTCGTCCTTGCCGTTGCAAAGACTCTAGCCAACGCTCACTGAATCGGCAAAGACCCAGGGTTCTGGAGTGCCAGGGCAATACCCTCTTCACCCTTTGCTCGCCGCAGAGGGCCGCGTTCAATCCCAGGGTTGTCGGGGTGTGAGGGCCCTTTCGCGAGCAGGCTCGCTCCCACACGTGATCCTTCACAGTGGATTTGGGGCAGCGCTGAACCCTGTGGGAGCTGGGCTTGCCCGCGAAGGCGGTGGGTCAGGCTGCATGGATTTCGCGGGCAGGCTCGCTCACAAGGACTCAGCCAGTCTGCGAGGTGTGTGAACGATTCATGAAGTGGCCCTGAACCCGTTCAGCCAATCAATTTCGCATACACCGGCCGGTCAATATTCCCACCGGACAGGATCACGCCCACCTTTTTCCCCTGCATCGCTTCACGCTCCTGCATGAGTGCTGCCAAGGCCGCGGCGCCCGCGCCTTCGGCAAGGTTGTGGGTGTCGGTGTAATACACCCGCATGGCCTCGGCAATTTCCGCGTCGCTGACCGCCACGATCCGCGCAGCCCCGGCCCCATAGACAGCAAAGGCCTCGGGAATCGGTCTACGCACGGCCAGGCCGTCGGCAAAGGTATTCGCCGACGCGGTCTCGCATAGCCTGTCCGCTTCAAACGACAACTTCGCCGCAAGGGCCTCGGTGGACACCACGCCCACCACCTGGGTCTTCAGGCCCAAGGCATCGCGGGCGGCGATGACCGCGCAGATCCCCGAGCCGCAGCCTATCGGCACATAGACGGTGTCCAGGTCCGGCACCGCGTTGAACAGCTCAAGCCCATAGGTCGCCACGCCCTTGACCAACTCGGGATGGAACGGCGGCACCAGATAGAGGCCATGCGCTTGGGCCAGGCGTACGGCCTCTTCACGGGCCTCATCGAAATCGCGGCCATACTCGACCACCTCACCGCCAAAACCGCGCATGGCGTTGTTCTTCTCCACCGAGTTACCTTGCGGCACGACGATCAACGCTTTCAAACCCAAGGCCGTGGCCGCCAGCGCCAGGCTCTGGCCATGGTTGCCGCGCGTCGCCGTAACGATACCTTTCACTTCGGGATGCTCACGCTTGAGCCAGCGCACGAAGGTCAGGCCGCCGCGTACCTTGAAGGCCCCCGTCGGGGTGTGATTCTCGTGCTTGACCCACACCGTGCAACCCAGCCGTTCAGCCAACAAGGGCCAGGCGTATTGGGCGGTGGCGGGCATGACTTCGTATAAGTGGCGGGCAGCTTGTTCGATATCGTCGCGAGTCAGTGTGTGCATGATGGACCTCCGGGTTTTGCCCAGTCTAATCAGGGCACCACCGACGGGCTTTCAGAAAACTGACCTGACTTTCAGGCCCGCTCTTCACTACTATGCTGTTCATGAACCCTCGAAACCGCCAACAGCCGCCCCAGTCCGAACCGGTCCGTCGTATCGAAGCAGGGCCCTGGGCGATCGAATTGCTGCCCGGCTGCGCCTACGCCACCCGCTATGTCGCCACCCAGTCGGCCATCGGCTTTGCCTTCGACAGCCAGCGCGGCCTACACGCCATCGGCAGCGACCGCGTGCAACCCTTCGAGGCGATCCCCAACGGCCTGGCTTTCGTCCCCGCCGAATGCGACGTGTTCTCCGAATCCCCCAGGGGCGGTGAATACCTGCGGGTCGTGCGCACCGACGGTATGGCGTTGCCGGGGGAACATGCGTTCAACAACCGTATTGACCCCCAGGCCATCACCCTCGCCCTGAGAATGCGCAGCGCACTGCTGCGTGCCACCGCAGAGGATGACTGGGAGGCCTGGGCGCTCGGATTGGCTGCACGGGTGAAGGACCACAAGACATTTTCTGTACACCCCCACGGCTCCATCACCGGCGGGCGAATGCGCCTGCTCGACGAGTTCATCGATGCCGGTCTCGACGGTCCGCTGGGGGTCAAGGAAATGGCCGGGCTGCTTGGCTTGTCCGAAGGGTATTTCATGCGGGCATTCAAGACTGCCACCGGCAAAAGCCCCCACAGCTACCTGATCGACCGGCGCCTGGCCAAGGCACGGGCGCTGATGCGCGACTCAACTGCCCGACTGACCGATATCGCCCACACTTGCGGCTTCAACTCCCAGGCGCACATGACCACGCTGTTCAAGCAACGCCTTGGCGTCAGCCCGGCGCAGTTGCGCGGGTATTCGAGGCCCTGAACGGGCCGGGCAAGCAGATAGTTTTCGGATCACCTGAGACGCGAGTGGCGCCCAAAATCAAATTGCCATCAGATTGCCTTGCAAAAACACCCGGCCCGTCTAGATTCAAACCTGTCTCCAACCACATCATCAACCACACCTGACAGCCCTTCGGGCGAGAGCGTCTATTGACCTGAAAAACACACTTGGCGTTGCTTTCAATTACTGACACGGAATCAGTCATAACAACAAGAGGGATGCTTGATGAAGCATGGCCATGGGTATCGTTCGCGCTCGCAAAAAGGACCAGCCGGTCTTTTCTGGCTGTCATTGGTTTGCTTTTCAGGCCTGGTGATCGCCAGCTTCTTGCTGTTCGAACAACAGATCCAGGACTTCCTTACATCTCTCAACCTGTACCTGCCCTCGACACCCTCGCAGAAACTCTACCTGGCGTTATTGCTGATCGCCCTGCTGGCGCTGGACGTGGCGCTGCCTGTGCCGTCGAGCATGGTCGCGCTGCTGGCTGTGGCCCTGCTCGGCAGCGTCGGGGGTTACCTGGTGATTTTCGTGGGGCTGTGCCTGGGCGCCGGACTGGGCTATGCCTTGGGAGCCGGCTATTTGCGCCTGTTGTCCGGCCGCCTGGGCCTGCATCAGCGCCAGCCAGGGCAACTGGCCTATCGGTTGGGAACGCTGTCGCTGGTCTGCCTGCGCGGCGTCCCGGTATTGGCGGAAACCTCGGTCGTCGCCGCTGGTATGCAACGCTACCCACTGCGCGCGTTCATTCTGGTCACCACCCTGGCCAACGCAGGCCTCGCATTGGCCTACAGCGCCATCGGCACCTTCCTGGTCGAGCAGAACGTGCTGTTGGTGACACTGCTCGCCAGCATGGTATTGCCCGGGCTGTTCATCGCCGGCTACAGCCTGTTCAAGAGCCTTCGCCGGCACGACGCAGAACAGCCCTTGCACGGACGCTTCAAGGTCAGCTACGACTACCCGGTGGTGTTCACCGACCATGTGTTCGACCCGCTCAATCCCTGCCTGCACCGCCAACTCATGGCCGGTCACAGAGGCCCGGTCACGGTGTTGATATTCGCCGATGAACAACTGCTGCAAAGCACCCCGCACCTGCTGGAACAAATCAACGCCTACTTCGCTTGCCATGTTCCCGACCTGCATCTGCAGGCGCCGCCGATAGCGGTCCCGGCCGGCGAGTCGAGCAAGGATTCACAGGTGTTGCAGCGGCTGTACACCGACATGCTGAAACATGGCTTGGACCGGCATTGCCATGTGCTGGCCCTCGGTGGCGGCGCGGTGCTGGATGCGGTGGGCTACGCCTGTGCCACCTTCCACCGCGGCATTCGCCTGATTCGCATCCCCAGCACCGTGCTCGCCCAGAACGATGCCGGTATCGGGGTGAAAAACGGCATCAACGCCTTTGGTCAGAAGAACCTGCTGGGCGCCTTCTATCCCGCCACCGCGGTCATCAACGATTTTCAGTTGCTGACCAGCCTGACCCGGCGCGACCAGATCGCCGGGCTGGCCGAGGCGGTCAAGGTGGCACTGATCAAGGACCAGGTTTTTTTCCAGTGGATGGAACAACAGGCCGACGCCCTTGCCCACTTCGATCATGGGGCCAGCCGCTATGCGATCCGTCGTTGCGCCGAACTGCATCTGGCGCACATCACCGGTGCCGGTGATCCCTTCGAACGCGGTAACGGGCGGCCCTTGGACTACGGGCACTGGGCCGCCCATAAACTGGAAAACCTCAGTCACCACCGCTTGCGCCATGGTGAAGCCGTCGCCGTGGGCATGGCCCTTGATGGACTCTATGCCAATGCCCTGGGGCTGTTGAGCGATGTCGACTGCGACCGGGTGTTGCGCCTGCTGCTCAAGCTCGGTTTCTGTCTGAACCCTCCGGAGCTGACCTTGAAGGACGCACAGGGACGCTCACAGGTACTGCTCGGGCTGGAAGAGTTCCGCCAGCATTTGGGCGGCCAACTCTCCATCCCCATGCTCAGCCGGATCGGCGAGTCGGTGGACTTGCATGACATCGATACGGCGCGAATGGAGCAGGCCTTGCAGCGACTGTCCACCCAAGTCGATCTTGCGCTCACGCTGGACGAGGGTTGTGCACAATGAACCCTTCGTCGCCGGCCCTCAAAACCTGGCTGACCCTCGGCCGTGTCTCCAACCTGCCCACGGTGTGGACCAACACGTTGGCCGCCGCCCTGCTCGCCAGCAGTGCCGGAGCCCTGGCACCGCCGTCGTCCCTGATGTGGCTCCTGTTGCTGGCGGCACTGTCGCTGCTGTACCTGGCGGGCATGCTGTTGAATGACTTGCTGGACGCCGACTGGGACCAACGACACAACAATCCCCGTCCCATCACCCTGGGGCTGGTCAGCCGCCAGCAGGTGCGACTGGCCACGGCGCTGTTGCTGGTGCTGGCGGCCGCCGCGTTGCTGGGCCTGAGCCGGCTGATCGAACAGCCGCACTGGCTGCTGGGCAGCGCCGCCCTGTTGCTGGGCTGCATCCTCGGCTACAACCTGCTGCACAAGAAATACGCCCACAGCGTATGGCTGATGGGGGCCTGTCGCTCGGCGCTCTACCTCACCGCGGCGGCCAGCCTGGCGATGCCACCGGAACCGATCTGGCTCTGCGCCCTTTTGCTCGGTGTCTACATCAGCGGCCTGACCTATCTGGCCCGCCAGGAACACCGCAACCAACTGGTCAGCCGCCTCCCCCTGCTCTTGATGCTGAGCCCACTGGCCTTGGCGATCTATGCAGGCAGCGCCTGGTTCTGGCCGGTGCTGCTGATATGGCTTGGCTGGTTGGGCTGGCATTACAGGCGCCACCTGGCCAACCCGCGGCAACGGCAGGTCCGCGCGTTCATCGGTGCCGGCCTGGCCGCCCTGCCGCTGTTCGATGCCCTGGTGCTGGCCGTCGCCAACCAGCCGCTGGGCAGCCTGACATGTGTCCTGGTGTTTTTCCTGCTTCCTCATTTCCAACGCTGGATCAAACCCACATGAACACGGACGTGACTGCATCGGCATCGGCGGCCCTCGACATGCGCCACGACTGCCTGAACGAACAAGGTCGGCACTTCATCCAGTCACTGGACGAAACCGAGCGGCAATGGTGGCTCTCGGCGCAGGCGCAACTTGCCCAACGGCCTGACGCCAATACCGCGGCGCTCATGAGCAGCCAATGCAAGCGCAACCTCAAGGAGCGTGCCCAGCCCGACGCTGACGGCTGGAGCAACGTCCAGCTTGCCCGGGCGTTGCTGCTGGCCCAGGTGCTGGAACAGCAGCCCGCCGCCGGGCAAGTCCCCCTGCTGCACCAATTGTTCCTGTGGGGCGACGACCAGGAAAAGGTCGCCACCTTGAAAGCCCTCGATTGGCTCGATAGCCGCGGAGCGTGCTTGGAGCTTGCACGCCAGGCCGGGCGCACCAGTAACAGCCAAGTGTTCGCCGCCCTCGCCCTGGACACCGCCTACCCGTCGCGTCACTACGACGAGCGCGCCTTCCACCAACTGGTGTTGAAAGCCCTGGGCATGGGCCTCGATGTGCGACGCCTGATCGGCCTGACGCAACGACACAGCGTCAGCCTCAACCAGTTGGCCCTCGACCTATTGGACGAACAACTCGCCGCCGAACGAGCGGTGTCCACCGGACTGCCCCACGTGATTGCCTTCGACCTGCTGAGCCCGGCGCAACGCCAACGCCTGGCCGGCCTGAGCCAGCAGCAACGCTTGCCGCCGTCATGGCACGCGCACCTGAGTGGCGCTTCGCCGAACTGATACACGACCGTCTCCCCTGCCTTTTTGACGAGGATTCACCATGCTCAAGTACTTTGACCCGCATATCCACATGGTCAGCCGCACCACCGACGATTACCAGAACATGGCGGCCGCCGGCATCACCGGGGTGATCGAGCCGGCCTTCTGGCAGGGCCAGGCCAGGACCAGCGTCGGCAGCTTCATCGACTACTTCGACACACTGTTGGGCTGGGAACGTTTTCGCGCCAGCATGTTTGGCATCCATCATTTCTGCACCATTGGCCTGAACCCAAAGGAGGCCAATGACCTGTCGGTGGCCAATGAGGTGCTGGAGATTCTGCCGCGCTACCTGGTGAAAGACGGCGTGGTGGCGGTGGGTGAAATCGGCTACGACGACATTACTCCGGAAGAGGATCGCTTCCTCGCCGCCCAATTGGAGCTGGCCAAGCAATTCAATCTGCCGGTGCTGGTGCACACCCCGCACCGCGACAAGATCGGTGGCACCAAACGCACGCTCGCCGTCATTCGCGAGGTCGGCATTGCCGAACATCTGGTGATCATTGACCACCTCAACGAACTGACCCTGCCCCTGGTGTTGGACAGCGACTGCTGGCGCGGCCACTCCATCTACCCCAACACCAAAATGTCGGAACAGCGCATGGTCGCGCTGCTGCAGCAGTACGGCACGGAAAAAATGGTGGTCAACAGCGCCGCCGACTGGGGCATCAGCGACCCGCTCAAAGTGCCCAAGACAGGCCAGGCGATGCTGGCCGCCGGCTTCAGTGAGGCCCAGGTCGAACAGGTGCTGTTCCACAACCCGGTGGACTTTTTTGCCCAGAGCGGCCAGTTGGACAAAACCCTGGTCAGCACGCCCCTGCCCATCGATCAGCGGCGGCAATGGCAAGACAACTCGGCCTTGCGGGGCCAGGAACCGGTGATCAAATGAGTGCCCGCACGGGTTGGACGGCCACGCAGATCGGCTATTGCAGCAACGTGCACCCGACCCACGACCTGGCTGGGCTGCGCGCGTCCATCGAACGGCACTTCCAGACCGTACGCACCCTGCGCGGGCTCGACACGCAGGACAGTGGATTGTGGATCAGCGCCCTCGCCGCCGCCGAACTCCAACAAGCGCCGACCCGTGCGGATTTCCTCGACCTGCTGCAGCGCAGCGGGCTACGCCTGACCTCACTCAATGGGTTTCCCTACGGCCAGTTTCACCAAGGCGCGGTGAAAGCCGATGTCTACCTGCCCAGTTGGGCCGATCCGCAGCGGCTGGCGTACAGCCTGGACCTGGCCCGGTTTCTCGCCCAGGCCCTGCCGGCGGACTGTGCCCAGGGGGTGATTTCCAGCCTGCCCCTGGGCTATGCCGCCCACTGGAGTCCGACGCTACAGCAACGTGCCGAGCACCAACTGCGCGAGCTCACTGCCGGGCTGGCCCGGCTGCAACGGGAGACGGGCAAGAAGATCGTGGTCTGCCTGGAGATGGAGCCCGATTGCGTGCTGGAAAACACCGAGCAGGCCATCGCCTTCTTCCGCCACTGGCAAGCCACGGACCCGCACCATGAACACCTGGCACTGTGCTTTGACGTTTGCCACCAGGCCGTGATGTTCGAAGACTGCTATCAATCACTGGACCGATTGCGTCGGGCCCAGGTCCCCATCGGCAAGATCCAGTTATCCAATGCACTGATTTGTCGCCTGCCTGAGGACGAGCACCGGCGCGAACAGGTGCTCAAGACATTGAGCGGTTTCGCCGAGCCCACCTACCTGCATCAAGTAAAGGCCCGCGATGGGCATGATCGGTTATCGGCCTGGGCCGACCTCCCCGCGGCCCTGGACGATTGTGAGCAGAACCGCGTCTCTCATCCCGAACTGAGGATTCACTTCCACATTCCGCTGTTCAGTGAGCACCTGCTGCTGCCCGAACTCAGCAGCAGCCAGCTTGCCCTGTCGCAGACTTTCGATTTTTTGGCCGACCATGGGGATTTTCGCCCCGTACTGGAAGTGGAAACCTACAGCTGGGGCGTCCTGCCCAGCCAATTGCGGCCCACGACCGAGCACGCCCAACTCCAGGGCATCGCGGCGGAGTTGCATTGGGTCGAGGACCAGTTGCAGCAGCGCCGCTTGCTGCAACCTCAAGCGCCGGAGGCCCATGCCCATGCGCTCTGATCCTGCGCGCCAGCCACTGCTGCTGATCAATGTGGTCGGCCTGACGCCCGCGCTGTTGGGTGCCGCGACGCCCTGCATCAATGCCCTGTTGAAAACGGCCAAGATGGCCACGCTGCAACCGGTGTTCCCGGCGGTCACCTCGACCGTACAGGCTTCGATACTCACGGGCCAGCCACCGTCGGAACACGGCATCGTCGGCAACGGCTGGTATTTTCGCGATCAGGCCGAAGTGCGTTTCTGGCTGCAACCCAATGCGTTGATCCAGGGGGAAAAGGTCTGGCAGACACTCAAGCGTCAGTACCCCGGGTTTCGCTGCAGCCAGTTGTTCTGGTGGTACAACATGTATGCCGACGTGGACGCCGCCATTACCCCACGGCCCCACTACCCGGCCGATGGTCGCAAGATGTTCGGCCTGTATTCGGCGCCGGCCTCGTTGCATGAGCGTATCGAACAGCAGATCGGCGAGTTTCCCTTTCCGAGTTTCTGGGGCCCGGCGGCGGGTATCGCCTCGAGCCGCTGGATCGTCGATTGCGCCATCGCCGAATTCCAGCTCAACCGCCCCGATCTGCAATTGATCTACCTGCCCCACCTCGACTACAGCCTGCAACGCCTGGGGCCCGATCACCCGTCGATTGCCGACGAGGTAAGGGCCATCGACGGTGAAGTCGGGCGCCTGCTGGACTTTGCCCAGGCACAAGGCGCGGCAGTGATGCTGCTGTCCGAATACGGGATCGAAGCCGTCACCCAATCCGTGTCCATCAACCGGTTGTTACGTGCCGAGGGCTTGTTGCAGGTACGCCAATCGCTGACCTGGGAGTTGCTCGACCCCGGTGCCAGTGCCGCGTTTGCCGTGGCCGATCATCAGGTCGCGCACATCTATGTGAAGCAAGCGCGCGACATCCCCCGCGTCAAGGCGCTGTTGCAACGCCAGGCCGGCATCGAACAGGTACTGGATAAAACCGAACAACAGGCCTGGCAACTGGATCATCCCCGCAGCGGCGAGCTGGTGGCCGTGGCCGCGCCCGGTCATTGGTTCGATTACTACTACTGGTTCGACGAGCGCAAGGCCCCCGACTTTGCCCGCACCGTGGATATCCATCGCAAGCCAGGCTACGACCCCCTAGAGCTGTTCATCGACCCGGCCATTCGCTTCCCGAGATTGAAAGTGGCGCGCCGCCTGCTCCAGAAAAAGCTCGGCTTTCGCTACTACATGGACCTGATTCCGCTGGACACCCGCCTGGTCCGCGGCAGCCACGGACGGCTGCCCACGAGCGAGAAGACCGGCCCGCTGCTCATCACCAATTGTGATCTGTCGTTGCCGCAGCACCTTGCGGCCACGGCGGTGAAGCAACTGCTCCTGGAACACTTCCGGGGGCACCCTCATGCCGATACGGCGAATGCCAAGGAGCTTCCATGCGGCGAGCCATTTCCATAACCGTTCTCAGTGCCCTGGCCGGTTTGGCCCAGGCACAGGACACCAATAACTTCGATTGCAGCAACTTCCTGCAATTTGGAGCAGACATCAACCAGACCCGGACCGCGTTTGCCCAGAGTCCCGAGACCATGGCCTGGAACTGGTTCGTCTGCCTGAACCAACCCAGCACCGCGCAAAGCAGCAATCTCGTGTGGGAGATGATGAAGCCCTCGGACCAGGTCTACCTGCCCAACGGTGCTCCACCGGGCACCTATGAAAGCTCCGCGCCGCTCCCGGCCGCGGTGGTGACGCAAGCCACGGCACAAGGCATGGACCTGTCCCGATCCTTCCATAACATCAATGCCACCCAACAGGTCGATGGCCTGATCCTGCAAATGGGTGGTGCCGTGCCCGATGCCCAACAAGGCCACCCCGTACGTTTTCAGTTGCTGATGGGCAAGGACACGTTCGATTACATCGTGAACAAGCAGGTCTACAACGTGAATGGCCAGGCCGCCCTGGCCAACGACCTGAACTTCCCCCCCACCGCCTGGGAGTTGAAAGCCGCGTGGCTGTGGATCGGCACAGACACGACCTACCGACAAACCCTGGTGAACGACGGCTACTACATTGCCCAGGCCTACTACCAGCAGGACGACGGTACTTACCAGGTTGGCTATGTGGCATTGAGCGGTCTGCATGTCGTCAACAAACTGAACGCCAACTGGGTCTGGACCACCTTCGAAAACATCAACAACAGCAAATACACCGTCACCAATGCTGCCCCGCCTGCACCGATGACCAACACCACGGGGCCAACTCCGGCCGCCAAGCCAGTGAATGCCAGTTTCCAGGCCAATAACCGGAACCTGTCGAAGTACGAGTTGATCGGGGTCGAGTTCCAACCCATCACCCAGGTACTGGCCAACTCACAACTGGAATCGGCGTTCCAGAACACCTCGTCCTGCCTGGCCTGCCACGGCACCGCCGCCTATTCGAACGACAAAGGCTACTTCAATTTCGCTCTGAACCAAGGGGGCGGCATCGTCTATCCCACCACCCCGCTGCCGCCCTCGGCATTCGATGGCTACAAAAAACTGGACTTTGTCTGGTCGCTGAAACGCGCCCAGTGGCAACGCTAAGGAGCATGACATGAGCGTATTGAATTTCCCCCGTATCTACCTCAACGGCCATATGTTCTGGAACCCACCAACGGCCAACAACAACGACGTATATCCGCTGTATGACGCGGTCAACGCAGACATCAACTGGCCGTTCATGAGCCACTTCGACATCAACGCCGCGAACGCCCCCACTCTACTGATGCCCTGGGCCATCAAGCCCCTGACAATGGCAGAGCTGCCGTCCTATATGCTGCAGGTACCGACCAATGCCAACCCGGCAACCTACCCGTACATGCCCGCCGAATGGGATCTGTTTGGCGACAATGCCTGCGGCACGGTGAGCTACAAAGGGACTCGCTCAACGATCATTGGCGGCGAGTTGCAGGCCAACACCTACATCACCGAGGATGCGCTGGTTGGCAGGGACTACCAATTGCTCGGCAATCCCTTTGGCAGCAACGCTCCCACGGCCGCGCGCTTCGTGGACGTCAGCCCGTGGCAGAACACCTTCACCGCATTGTATTTCGACAAGCTGATGCTGGGGGATGCCACGTGTGGCCTGACCCTCAATCGCCAGTATCGGATGATGGATCGTTTCCTGAATTTCAATTGGGCCAGCACCTTCCATGGCCTGGTGTATGTCACCACCACCTGGCAGACCTGCTTTCCCCAGGAAAACCTGGAATGGGTCATCGGCGATTCGGCGCTGCTGAGTAACCTCCAGCAGCAGATGAAGCTGCAAGGGGCAAAGGGCCTGATGTTCAGGTTCTCCACCTACCTGACCTGCTACGACAGGAACGGTGTTTTCAACGACTTCCCGTACGTCAACACCCGTTCCAATGCCCCCTCGGATACGGCTCGCCTGCAAGCGATGTATCAGAAAGGCCTGGACAACGTTTCCGGTATTTTCTTCAACCCCGCCTACAGTCGCACCGCCGCGACCCTGGGCCTCTGGTTCGCCGACGAATACCCGACCGCCCCCGCCGGCCTGCGCCTGGTGCCCTCGCAGGCCGTATCGGTTGTTCAACCAGGTGGGACTCCCCAAAACGCCAAACTGGGCGTGACTTCGGTGCAGATTACCGGCAACACCCTGTCGCTGGATCTGGCCAACACGTTCCCGTTCTATCCGGTCGAGCCCGATGCCCCCATCCTGACCGCCGCAAAATTCCAGGCCGGCGACTATCAACTGGGTGTATGCGAGGGTAATCAATTCACGCCGGTGGTGGACTTCGGTTCCGACCGGTATGACCAGGCAGCCTTCGACAAACGCTCCGGCCTGCAGGACTTCCCCCTCAGCGACGCGGACCTGACGAAACTACAGCCAGGTCATCCATTGGAGCTGCGACTGAAGGCCACGGCCGCCCCGACACCCGTGATCGCCGCCACCCAGCAAACCTGGACCGCCGAAGTGGTGGAGAGCGGCAGTTTCATTGACGTGGGTGACCATAAGACACTGACCATCATGGTGCAGAAAAATGGTCAGCCGGCGCCCAATACCACGCTGTGGGTGGCGGAATATGGCAACCCCTACATGGTGACCACCAGCGACTACTACCTGGCCTCCAGCAATGCGGCCAATTTCACGCTGTTCTTCGACCACCCAAACGACCCCAACCTGAACAAGGCCAATCTGCCGAACTTCAATAACGCGCCGCCCGTACAAAACTATCAGGCCAAAGGCAGCGGCCGTCGACTGACCGCGCTGCAGAATACGGATCAGCCCAGTGGAGACCCGATCGGTTATCAGCAATTCCTGCAGGGCGACGGCAAACCGGTCACGATCGACTTGCACCCTTGCCTGGCATTCGATGCCGGCGTCTACGCCACCGGAACCCTGAGCGACGACGTCCACGCCACTGCGGTGGATTATTCCTATGTCACCACCACCACCGACGCCAACGGCATTGCCCAGGTGAGTTTCAGGGCCGTGGCCCCGGGCTTCCCGACCTTGCGTTTTTTCGTCAAGGAAGGCGACAGCGATCCCGTCATCCCCTTCAGCTTCCCGCTGCCCCAAGCCTACATCGACTTCCTCGCCCCGCTCCGCGTCCTGCCCCTGGACGTGCAACTGCAACAGGACTTCATCAACTACTGGAACACCGTCTACCAGGATCAGAACGCCGCCACGCAGCTGTGGGAGGGGTTCCTCTACCCACGCATCCTGCAGACCTTCTATTACCTGTACCCCATCATGAACAAGTACATGCCCCTCAACTCCCAGGCGCGCGTCGAAGGCGCCATCGACCAGTTGATCGTGCTGATCAGCAAGCCCTACCAGGAAGAAAGCACGCTCGCGATGCCCATCACCCGTGACATGTCCCAGAGCCGCCGCGCGGTATTGGAGCTGTGGGCCCAGAAGCTGGTGAAGCGCAACTATCCACCACAACAACTCAAGATGAGCGATTACGACAACCTCTGAGCTTGTGTGGGAGCCGAGCTTGCTCGCGATGAAGGCACCTCGGTCTTTCGAATGACCGCGTTATCGTTCATTGCGAGCAAGCTTCGCTCCCACAGGCTCCCACAGTGTCACTCGGTACTTTTCAAAGGAATGACCTATGAAAACCAGTCTCTTGAACCGGCTGTTGCTGTTGATCCTGCTGTTCAGCCCACCACTGTTCGCCCAGGACAGCGGCGCCGTGTACTTCACCATGGGCGTGCACAACACCGAGGGCTGCAACGAACAGAACGGCAACTGCATTGCCAAGCGTGCTCCAGGCGAGCCTTCCGACCCATTTTTCCCGGCGTTCTGGATCAGCGATTGGACCATGTACCGGGTGATGCACAACTACGAAAAAAACCCGCCGCCCTACAGCAATCCGCCCTCCACCCTGACCCCGGCGGACTACACCGTCTCTCGCGGGACCAGCTATTACGACACGGCCTATATCCCGGCCGATGGCGATGGTTTCGGGGCGATGATGGAGCACTATGAGAAGTACTGCCTGCCGATCTTCCCGATCAAAAACAACAACTACACCTGCTCCTTCGTGTCCCTGGGCAACAAGGCCTACTTCCTGACCTACCCGCAGGATCGCCCCAAGGACATGCCGGCCTGTTGCATGTTTTCGCCGATGAATCATCCGCCGCGGCAAGATTTCATCCAGCACCTGCCCTACAGCGCCGCGCGCAGCAAAAACCTGGATGGCAGCGTGCAGGCCTACGCCCTGGACCTGGATTCGCCGCAGGGTCCGATCCTGTTCGGTTATGCCTTCTACAAAAAGATGTCGGGACAACCGCCCTACCGGCAGCCCCAATCGTTCTTTTTCTCCGGTGACACCAGTGTCGCCAATGCCCCCATCGTCAGCCAGAACTACACCCACTTCCGCATCGCCAAACCGGACCCTGCCCAGACCTGGGCGCAAGTGGCGGCGATGTGCCCGGCCAATCCTCCGCCCTGCCAGTTGTTCGAGCCACCGGCTTCACAGAGCAACGGGCAAAAGGCGCAGTGGAACAAGCTCATGCAGCGCAAACCCTGACCAATGACGAAGGATCGCCATGAACACTTCACTCCGTTTCACCCTGGCACTCCTGGGTCTGGCCAGTCTTCCGGCCCTGGCCCTGGAGCAATCCCAGGAACAAACCATGCCGAAGACGCAGGCCTCGAACCTGAATTGCCAGCCCCCCAGCACGGCGCCAGCGGCCAACGCCAGCCAGGACCTGTTCGATCAATACAGCTGGCAGTTGTTCATTGCCGTGAACTGGCCCGCCCAGGCGGGGCAACGCGGTGATCCCGACTGCAGCAAACAACCGGGAGACCCTGGCTACACCGTCTGGCAGACCTACAAGACCGTGGAAGAAACCTTCCTGCCACGGGGGGCCGATCCAGGCCCCTGGAACACCCCGCAGCTTGCAAAGAACCTGGGTATCATCAACATCGCCGCGCTGAAGAACAGCTCCCAGGTGAATGCCGTCGACCAGGCCGTCGGCGGCTGGCTGATCGACCAGGCCGGCAACCCGACCTACTACGACATCTCGGCCAACGAGACCTCCTACAACTACATCGTCGCCAACCAGTTCTACAACGCCGATGTGGTCTCCAAAGCCAACAACATCAACTTTCCCTATGGGGTCATCGAGGTCAAATCGAGTTGGCGCATCCTCACCCCGAATGACAACGCCAGCCGCTACCTGACCATGCTTGCGCGCGTGGCCACGTTCGACGACCAAGGCCAGCGCACCGGCGTCACCGAGGCCTACCTGGGCCTGGTGGGGCTGCACGTCATCACCAAGGTGAACGGCTATCCGCAGTGGATCTGGTCGACCTTCGAGCAGATCGACAACGTTCCGCCCAAAATGCTGGTGAACGGCGTATGGGTCGACCAGCCGGCATCCGGCACGGCCTATTCCTACTTCAACGCCAACGCACCGGCAGCCACGCTCAACCAATCGCCCTGCGACTGGCAGACCCAGGGCGCGCACCTGGTCTGCGTGCCCAAGCCTGGCACCACCTTCCAGACCCCGAACCCGTTGAACCGGTACACCCCGATCGCCGAGATCACCAACGAGGTCAACGCCCGTTACCGCAGCGACCCGGACCTGCAACGCAGCGTGCTGAAGTACTACCAACTCATCACCACCCAGCGCCCGCTGATGCCGGACAACCCCAGCAACCCACTGGGCCAGCCGACCCCCGCCCTTTCGGCCAACGTGACCATGGAAAGCTACATCCAGCCCAACAGCAGTTGCATGAATTGCCACTCCATGGCGACACCGGTCAAGAGCCCCTACAAATCCGACTACTCCTACCTGTTCAAATTCGCCAATTCGCCTGTCGGCAAAACCATCAAGGACGAGGAATAACTCATGAGCATCCTGAACGGACCACGGCTGAATTTCTGGGGCGGCATCCGCACGGACGTCAGCCTGCCGAACAACTCCCCGACCATTCCTTACGATGGCAACGATGACTGGCCGCTCTTCGACCTGACCACTTCGACCCTGGCACCAAGCGCCGAGTCCTACTCCGACGACCAGTTGAACAACATGATCAATGCCCCCACCGGGAACTACTACACCGCCGGGGGCTGGAATCACTACGGGCAGCATGTCGTGGACATGCAGAACGCCTTGATCAGCTCCCAGGGCATCCCCGGCAGCATCAACACCACCGGCGACCTGGTAGGCCAGGCCGTCTATCTGCTCGGCTCGGTGGACCCGGTAACCGGCCAGGGACCGGTCTCCGGCCCGATGATGGTGGACCTGGACCCCACCGCCTCGACGACCACCCAAATCTTCGTCGGCGGTCTGCAAATCGGTGGCAACGACAACATTCAACTGCTGATCCGCAGCAACACCGTGTGCAGCAGCTTCGACGTGGCAGGACGTGTGCTGCTGCCCAAAAAAATGGATGCGCCGGGCTCTTTCCACGCCAGCGGCACGTTTCAACTGACCTTCCCCTTGAGCAGCATTGTCAGCTGGAACCAGAACAGCAGCGGCCTGCGCTCGATCATTCAGGCACCGGGGGCAACAGGCATCGTCCTGCGTTTCGTCATGTTCGAAATGTGCCCCACGATGACCACCGAACAACTGGACGCCGACTATGCCGCCGGCCGGTACACGCCCAACCCGAGCATCGGCCGGGTCATCGGCACACTGGCCCCGGCTTTCGCCGACGAGCCGCTGAACTGCCAGCCGGGTCGGCAACTGGTCAACCAGAGCACGGGCAATGCCGGTTATGCCGACCTGGACAACACCGGTTACCTGAGCATCGACATGGTAAACGTCATTCCGAAGGAAACCTTCCGGGCCGTCAGGGACGACATCACCAGCCCGATCGGCCCCAATGCCGATTACGGAACCGTGACCATCAGCGCCGGCACCACCACCCTGATGACCCTGGAGCCGACCAGCCGCTTTTTATTGGATTACTACGTGTATGGCGGCATCGTCGACCTGCCCCTGACCGCCAACCAGCTACAGGCGGTGCGGACCAGCGCCCTGGCGATCAACGCGCCGGGCAAGGTCGCCGGAACCACGTTGCAGGCCACCGAGTCGACCTATCGGATCTATGCCGACCAGCGCAACGTCTACCTGGAAGACTACCCCAACGGCCTGTCGATCACCCTGCAAGTCAGGTACCTGGGCGGGGCGGTCCCCAGCACCACCGAAATCGGCCTGCAGGCAATCCCGGCAGCTGATCCTCCCACGTACAAGGAACCGCAGTACTGGGACTTCCTCGACTACCCTGACTCGCTGACGGTCAGCGCCGGCCAGCTTTCAGTCAGCGTCCCCGTCACCGTCAAACCCGGCAGCGCCGCCCAGGCCGGTTTCGTCGCCCTGACCTGCACGGCCAATGGCCTCGACAGCAGCGCTTACTTCACTAACTTTCGCAAATACGCCCAGACCGACTTCGGCATTCCCCAGGGCACCACCATCACCTGGCCGCTGATGTACCCCAACGTGCTGCGCTTTCACTACCTGGCGTTCCCCGCCATGTCGCGCTATATCCCGCTGAATCAGCCCGACGCCATCATGGGTGCCAAGAACCCCATCCTCGCCCGCACCTCGGACGCCTACAAAGGCACCACGCTGTTCATGCCCGTGGTGCGCTCAATGTCGCCCTGCCAGCGGGCACTGCTGCGGGCCTATCTCACCGGTGAACCGTGGCAGCCGCCGCAATGACCGTATCCCCTTCTCATTCATGGAGAGAGCCTATGCCCGTTCCCCTTCAGATCCCCGCACACCCCAGGGAAAGCCTGCGCCCCAGCACCCTTGTCGCCGAGGACCTGCTGAACCCTCGTGGCCTCTGCCTGCAAGCCGATGGCAGCCTGCTGCTGACCGAAGCAGGCTCCGGACTGCCCGACCAGCCCTTCAGCGGCCGTATCAGTCGACTGCGGCCGGATCCGCAGCGGCCCGGCGCCTACCTGCCGCGCGAAACATTGGCGCAAGGGTTTCGTGCCATGAACATGCAGGCGCGCATGCTGCGTGATGAAATCATGGGAGTGTCGGACATCGCCTGCGGTGACGGGCGCTGTCTGGTCAGCCAGACCGACTACGTGGCGGGCTCCAAACTGCTGGACTTGCAGTTCACACCGCCCGAGCCGGTCTTCCACAGCCGCGGCAACCTGAATGCGCTGTGCTACCACCCGACCCGCCGCAGCTGGCTGGCCGTCAAGCCCGATACCAATCAATTGGTGGAGTTCATCACGGGCCAGGACGAGCGTGTGCTGGCCCAACTGCCCGAACTGGATCAAGGCCAGGAAGCCGTTCCCGTGACCCTGGTGTACGAACCGGCGACAGACGCCGTGCTGATCAGCCTGTTTTCGGGCGAACTGCACGGCGACCCGAGCCGCAAGGGCATCGATTTTGCCGAAAAGGCAGGCCAGGTGATCCGGGTCTGGCCGGCCAGCGCCGAGATCGACCTCCTGATTCGCGGCCTGCAACTGCCCACCGGGCTGGCGCTGCGCCCCAACGGCGACCTGCTGGTACTGGAACTCTGCGAGCACCTGCAACAACCGCTGCTCCCCGACTGGAACGGCGAACCCCTGCATGGCGGCTTTACCCGGTTCAGTGGGCGGCTGCTGAGCTGCGACTTGCAAACCGCCCAAGTCATCGTACTCGCCCGCGACCTGGATACCCCTTCCAACCTGTGCCTGTTACCGGACGCGGTACTGGTCAGCGAAGGCATGGGGCTGGTCGGGCGGCCACTGCCTACGCCAGATGGAAGCGTGATCCCCCTGAGCGGCAGGCTTCGTCGGGTGCAGCTCTGAAAAAACACCGACCGGGCGCATGACCCGGCCGGTTACCACGGCCCGTCCCGTGCGGGCCATCTCGACGGGCGATCCCCGGTAGCCTGGGCACCTACAGGCTAAGGAACAGCACTCCAGGCCCGCTTGAACTGCGGCGAGGACGCCAGCGCCCTCGCCACAGATAACTATCCGCACTGGGGCAACACCTCTTTCACCCGCGCCAACAGAACCTGCAGCGGATGAAGCACCGTGACACCCTCTTGGCGCTTGACCTGGCTACGGCAGGAGTACCCATCGGCAACCACCCTGCCCGATCGATTGAGTGTGTGCAGGAGCGGCTTCCAGGATTGCCCGTAGATCGTGTCAGACGTGCCAGCGTTTCGTGCCTCATGCCCGTAAGTGCCCGACATCCCGCAACAACCGCTGGCTTGCACGTTGAGTGTCAGGCCCATGCGTTCGAAACTTTTCTGCCATTGCCCGATGCTACCCGGCTCGTTGGTTTTTTCCGTGCAGTGCGGCAGGAAGTGGTAAGGCTCGCCATCCTTCACTGTTTCTATTTCCGGCAACGCATCAAGCAGCCACTCCTGTGCAAGCCGCACCTGAGGAGCGTTGCCGGTTTCCAGTGTCTTGGCGTACTCCTGCCGATAAACCAGGGTCATTGCCGGATCGAGGCCCACCAAGGGAATTCGATACGACTGGAGGCTGAGCAAGGACTGGCCATTGAAGCGGGCGGCCTTCTCGAACGCTTTCAAGAAACCCTGCACCTGAAGCGGCTTGCCGTTGGGCGCGTAGGGGGCCAGGAAGACTTTGTAGCCCAGCCTCGAAATCAGCTCCACCCAGTCAACAAGCAATGGCGTTTCAAAAAACCGAGTGAAAGCGTCCTGCACGAGAATGACACTTTTCTCACGCTGCCCCGCGCCCAGCGCTTGAAGGCGCTCAGGTGTGGCCACTTCCACGTTCCAGCGCCGGCACACGGCGGCAAAATCCACCAGGCTGAGCAGCGGGCTATCGACCATCCCGGCCACGCGCTCGAGCCCCCAGCGGATTGGCCGGGCACTCATCACGAAGTTGTACAGGCGCGGCATCCTGGCCAGATACGGAACGGTGTATTCCAACGAGCCAATCAGGTAGTCCTTGAGGGGACGCAGGTAGCGGCTGTGATAAAGCTCGAGAAAGCGTGACCGGAACTCCGGCACATTCACTTTGACAGGGCATTGCCCCGCGCAGGATTTACAGGCCAGGCAACCGCTCATCGCCTCGTAGACCTCATGGGAAAAGTCTGGCTGCCCCATCTTCCGGGCCAGGCTGTTCACGGCCCGACGCGCAACGCCCGGCACTGCGCCAGCCCCTTGGACCCGATCGCTCGCCGCCAGCACATCGACACCCTGCTCGCCCTGCAACCTCAACCACTCCCGTATCAGCGAGGCCCGCCCCTTGGGCGAGTGAATGCGGTTGCGCGTCGCCTTCCAGGACGGGCACATGGCGTCATCAGGGTCGAAGTTGTAGCACGCACCATTGCCATTGCAATGAACCGCCGTGTCGTAGCGTTGCCAGACGCGTTCATCAATGGTGCGGTCCAGGGCACCTCGCAGTTGCACTTCGTCAACGCGTGTCAGTCGAGCACCAGGCACCGTGCTCGGGGTGGCGATCTTGCCCGGGTTGAGCTGGTTGAAGGGGTCGAAAGCCGCCTTGAGCGCTTGCAGCGCGGGGTACAAGTCACCGAAGTACTCGGGCACGTATTGCGACCTCAAGCCCTTGCCATGTTCGCCCCATAACAATCCGCCATACTTTTGCGTCAAAGCTGCCACCGCATCGGAAATCGGCCGGATCAAGGCGGCCTGGGCGGGATCCTTCATGTCGAGGATCGGCCGCACATGCAGGACGCCGGCGTCGACGTGGCCGAACATGCCGTACTGCAGGTCATGGCTATCGAGCAGCGCGCGGAACGCCTGGATGAAGTCCGCCAGGTTTTCGGGCGGAACCGCGGTGTCTTCGACAAAAGGCTGGGGCCTGGCCTCGCCCTTGACGTTGCCCAATAAGCCCACGGCGCGCTTGCGCATCGCATAGACACGCTTGAGGGCATCGGCACCGATCGCCAGCGTGTGCCCCAGCCGGACAACGGAAGTGTCCCGCTGCAGGTGCAGGACGAACTCATGAACCTGCTGCTGGAGCGCCGCTTCGTCATCCCCGCTGAACTCAATGAGATTGATCCCGAGCGTCGGCGTATCGGGGTCCTCGGGGAAATACTCGGCGACGCCGTGCCAGACAATGTCCTTCATCGCCAGCATCAGCACTTTCGAATCCACGGTCTCGATCGACAGCGGTTTCATTGCCATCAACGCCTTTGCATCACGCAGGGCATCCATGAACCCGGCGTAACGCACGTTCACCAGAATGGAATGGTTGGGAATGGGCAGGACGTTCAGTTTGGCCTCGACGATGAACCCCAAGGAGCCTTCGGAACCGCACAGAACACTGTTCAAATTGAAACGCCCATCGGGTTCGCGCAGGTGGGCCAGGTCATAACCGGTCAGGCAGCGGTTAAGTGTCGGAAAAGTGTCCCGGATCAGTTCGGCGTGGGTATCGGCGATGTCCGCCGCACACTTGTAAACCTCTCCCACGCGATCCTGGCGTTCGACCAGCGCCGTTAAAAGCGCCGCGTCGACAGCGCAACTGGTGAGGCGATGACCGCCCAGCAATACCGTCGAGAGTTCGAGAACATGATCGCGCGTCTTGCCGTAGGTGCAGCTCCCCTGGCCACTCGCGTCCGTGTTGATCATGCCGCCAATGGTGGCGCGATTCGACGTCGAGAGTTCGGGGGCGAAGAACAAACCGTAGGGCTTGAGCGCTGCGTTCAACTGATCCTTGACCACGCCACTTTGGACCCTGGCCCAGCGCTCCTCGACGTTGATGTCCAGAATGCTGTTGAGGTGGCGGGAAAGGTCGACCACCACGCCGTCGGTGAGCGATTGCCCATTGGTGCCGGTGCCTCCACCACGTGGTGTGAGCACGACCGCACGGTGCGCGTGTTCGGCCACCAGGCGTGACAGGATCATCACGTCCTGTTCATCCCGTGGAAAAACCGCCGCTTGGGGCAGGCGCTGGTAAATGGAATTGTCGGTGGCCAATACCGTCCGGTCGCCATGGTCGCGGGCAATCTCCCCTCGAAACCCCGCCACTTGGAGCGCATTCAGAAACGCGTCATAGACCGCTTTCTGGGGATCGGGAGGGGATAACCGGGCAATCATGATGTATTCCTACAGGCTGAAAAGCTAATCTATGCATTCACATTACGCATGCTCCATACAAGACGTATCGAGCAACCGCATGAGGCTTCCGTGATTCTTGCCTTCTCGTACGGTTGGAGCAAACGTAATTCCTGCTGGTTTTGCATGAGTTTTTTGAATGAACCCCAGACGACTGACGCCGTCGATGTCACTGCTGGTTGCCTTTGAGGCCGCCGCACGCCATTGCAGCTTCACCAAAGCGGCGGAAGAGTTGGCTTTGACTCAAAGCGCCGTCAGCCGGCAGGTCCAAACCCTGGAGGCGCAACTTGAAATCGAACTCTTCCGGCGTGAAGGCCGAAAGATTGAATTGACGGCGGCTGGCGCGCTGTATCAGCACGAGTTGGCGGCCGCGTTGGGGCGTATTCGAAGCGCAACGTTGCAGGCCATCGCCTACAAGAACGATAGCGGCCCACTGAACCTGGCCGTCCTGCCAACCCTCGGTTCCAAATGGCTTCTGCCACGGATGCATGAATTCTACGCCAGGCACCCGGACCTGCTGGTGCACGTGCATTCGCGGATCATCCGCGAGGACGTCCAATCCTCGACCCATGACATGAACGCAATCATCTGCGCAGGCTCGGGAGAGTGGCCCGGCTACATTGCCCATCAGTTGCTCACGGAGAAGCTGGTGGTGGTCGCCAGCCCGGCCGCATTGCCCGAGTACCGGACGATGTCGCCCGCGAACGTTGCCGAGCATGCCTTGTTGAACGTTGTATCAAGGCCCGGTGTCTGGCCGGACTGGTTTGACAAGCATGGCGTCGATCACCGCAACATGCGGTCCGGCCCAAGCTTCGAACTCACCGCCCACCTTATCCAGGCCGTATCGGCGGGGATCGGGATCGGGCTGGTTCCGCAAATCCTGGTACAGGATGAACTGAAAAGCGGCGACCTGGTTGCGTTGTTCGAACCGATGGAAAGTGGGCGCAGCTATTACCTTGTCTACGCAAGCCGATACCAACACCTGCCGGCCCTGATGGCCTTCAGCGCCTGGCTGCTCTCATTGCCGTTTCCCGATAACTGAGCTCGCCCGTTCCCGGATCCAGACTGATCCTCGTCACCCAGGATGACGCCAACTTATTGGCACAAAAACCAATCAGATAAAAATATATTAATACAGCGACGGTTTCCCGACGCACGGTACTAATGTGCCATTGCTGGGGGTTTAAATCGAAGCTCATCATCCGCAGGCAGTCCCCGCTAAACGTTTGGGCCGCCGACCTGGACTACAGGATGTAATCACTCGTACCTCGCAATGGAGCACACCGAGATGATGACTGTTTATTTTGTTGTGATGACGATCTGCAGTGGCATCGAAGGCTGTGTCGAGGAGCGAAAACCAGGGCCTACCTTCGCTTCCAGGGCAATGTGCATGGAGACGGCCAGAGTCATGGCACCGCGCAAAGGTGTGAAGTTCAAATGCCGCAGCGAGCGCATGTGGGTGGTCAATGAGACGCCGCCAGTAGAAGGTTACGACAAAATCGTCACCACCAAGAGCACGGGCCAACCTTAGCCTTATTTTTTCGTCGACAACGCAGATCAAGCGATGGAAGCGCTGTTGCTTATCCGCAGGGCAAAGGCGTCAGCCCGCTATAACTCGCCAAGCATGTACTTACGTGATACCTGCTAGCGGAAACACTGATTGGTTGAAGGGCTGCGTTGGTTTTATCTTTGTTTCTTAAGACATCATCATGGTGAATGCCGCCTGCAGAAATGCATGGGATGTTTGGAAGATAAAAACAACATAGTAAGAACCCAATCAGACGCGAGTACCCTCATGATTAAAATGCTAGCTGCCGTACGCCGGAAACCCGGCATGACTCAAGCGGAGTTCTTGAACTATATAGAACACCAGCATGGAGAAATCGCCCGGGCTAAACCCTTAGGCGTCAAACGATACGTGCAGAACCATGTCATCGACTCTGCTTTCGGCGTTGACTCCGATAATGCCTACACACAAACATTTCACCGAGACTCCGTCACGGAATTATTCTTTGACGACATGTCAGGTTTGATTCACACCTTCAGCGATTCCTATACCCGACAAACCGTTGGACCTGATGCGAAAAACTTCGCCGACCTGTCTAAACAGGCCGCTCAGTTGATGGATGAAGTAGAGATCTTCAATGCCGGTCCAGCCCCCTTGAACTGGAAGGCGATCATTTTCCTGAAGAAGAACCCAACGGTGCAACTCGATGCCTTTTTCGCCGCCTGGGATTCAGCACACGACACAATTGCCCGCCAATTCCCGGGCTTCCAAAGTGCGCTACGCCGCCATGTTCGTTCCAGATACCTGCCCGAAGGTGACAGGGTGACATCCTATTTCGGGCCAGACGTAGCGGTATACGAAGGCACTTCCAGTCTGTGGTTTGAACATGAAGCCGATCTTTCTATTTTTCGTCAGTACCAGCGATCACTGTTCCAACAACTTTCTGACGAGGGGATAGTGTTGTCGTCTGAATCCTTTTTCGTCTATGTCAATGAAGTCGTCATTATGGACTTGTGCCACTAAAGACTTCACCCTCTCTTCTGACCAGATGCGGGAGCGATTCAAGATCGCTCTCTTCATCTTCTTTTAGGGGGTATCGATCACTCAGATAGGCTCAGCCAACGTCGCAGTGGACTCGCGCATGATCTGGGCATGCTCTTGCTTGTCACCCCCGCTCTTTTCTATCTCACACAGGCGCGCGGAGTTCTCGACCACCAGTTGGCAGCGTTCCCAACGCCGCGCTTCGAACCGCGTCAGAGCGGCCTGAAGATCGCTCCCGGCGAGCAGTTCTTCGGCGAGTACGATGGCGCTTTCGATGCCAATACCCGCTCCGGAGGCCAGATGTGGCGTGGTGGCATGCACCGTGTCTCCAATCATCACGATGCGACCTTTATGCCATGGCAACGGCACCAACAGATTGGCCAGCGGACGATAATCGATGTTGGCACCCGCCTCGTACAATTGTGAAACCAGCCCTTGCAGGATCGGCGCGGGGAACTCACCCAGCAGACGCGCCATTTCAGCTGGCCAACTGACCGGATCGATCCACTCTGAACCTTCGCGGTTTTCCATGAGGAACATATACATGTGCGTTTCGGAGATGGGATTGACGCCGACCTTGGTGCGGCCCAGCCAATGAGTGGGGCGTACGATTTCCGGGGGACGCCTCAGCACCGCTCGCCAGACACTCTGGTGAATGGGTTTTGGCGACGGCGCCTGCGGAAAAAAATCCTTTCGCATACGCGAATGCACGCCATCGGCGGCAATAACCAGGTCATAGCGCCCAGAGGTGCCGTCAGTGAAAGACACTTCTACGCCATCGTCATGTTCGATCATGTTGTCGAACGTGATGCCCAGGCGCACATGGGTGCCCACTTCCCGTGTCTTGTCGGCAAAAATCCGAGCCAGCACCGGGCGCAGGATGCCGCCGCCACAAGGTATCGGTTTATCGCTGACCGGAGGCCTCAGCGCCAACTGCACGATCAGCTCGCCAGCCGGTGAAAACACATCGAAATTGGTCGATAGATACCCTTCTTCGGCCACACGCTCAAGAATCCCGACCGTATCAAGCGCTCGCAACGTGGGCCCACTGAGCGTAATGCCCGCCCCCAGAGGGCACCACAAAGGGTCTATTTCCACCAGGTCAACTTGCACACCCTGACGGGCGAGTTGGATCGCCGCGGTCATACCGGAGAAACCTCCTCCGATCACCAGGACCTTATTGACTGCTGCAATCATCACGCTCTCCTAATTATTCTTGTTCACTCGGGCTGACATTGCATGACGTACCGACGAGCTTGGCCGCGGTGTCGAGTCAATGCTGCAGGATCATGAATTTCCGACGAAAAAAGTCAGTTCGACGACGAGACTATCGAATTGGTTATCAGCGCTGAAATCGCTTTGCACAATCCGAGGTATCGCTCCAGCCGATGGATCCCGCAGGTGCGCCCCCTTGCTCGAGGACCCTGCTGTTGCGGCAGGACCCGGTGTGATCAGCCTGTGTACGTGTCAATAAAAAGACCGACTGATTGCCGTTCACTCGAACCGCAATCAATCGGCCTCCAACGACACGAATTCACACGCTTTCCAAGCCATCCCAGCAGAGGTATTTCACCTCCAGGAATTCGTCGATCCCAAGGTGGGACCCTTCTCGCCCAAGGCCGCTCTGCTTGACACCACCGAAGGGGGCGACTTCATTTGAAATCAAGCCGCAGTTGATCCCCACCATGCCCGATTCGACGCGAGCGGCGTTGCGCCAGATGCGGGCCGCGTCACGGCTGAACAGATACGCCGCCAAGCCGAACTCGCTGTCGTTGGCCATCGCAATCGCTTCGTCATCACTGTCGAAACGCACCAGTGGCATGACTGGCCCGAAGATTTCTTCGCGAGCGACGCGCATCCCAGGGGTCACATCAGCCAACAATGTGGGTTGGTAGAAACATCCGCCGAGCACATGGGGCTTGCCGCCGGACAGCAGTCGGGCACCGTGCGCCAGCGCGTCGTCAACCAGCGCCTGGGACTTTCGGACCGCCGCACCATCGATCAACGGCCCGACCTGTACGCCCGGCTCCAGGCCATTGCCGACCTTCAGGCGCGCCATGCGCTCGACGATGCGCTCGGCCAGTGCGTCATACACCCCGGACTGCACCAAGACCCGGTTCGCGCCGATACAGGACTGTCCACCATTGCGAAATTTGGCCAACATCACACCGTCAGCTGCGGCATCAAGGTCGGCATCGTCGAAGACAATGAACGGGGCATTGCCGCCCAGCTCCATGGAGCATTTCTTGACCGTCTGCGCCGCTTGCGCCAGCAGCAGCCGACCCACTTCCGTGGACCCCGTGAAAGTGAGTTTGCGCACCAACGGGTTGGCCGTGAGTTCACCGGCAATGTCCCGGGTGTCATTCCCCGTGATCACACTGAAAACACCGGCCGGCACACCCGCGCGCTGGGCGAGCTCGGCGAGCGCCAGGGCGGTCAGAGGCGCCTGGCTGGCCGGTTTCACGACCATCGTGCAACCGGCCGCGAGGGCCGGAGCGGCCTTGCGCGTGATCATGGCCGCCGGGAAATTCCAAGGCGTTATCGCAGCGCAGACTCCGATGGGTTCGCGCAGTACCACGATGCGCTGAGTGTCCTTTACACCCGGGATCAGATCACCACGTACCCGCGTGGCTTCCTCGCCAAACCATCGTACAAAAGACGCCGCGTAATCGACTTCACCCCGCGCCTCCTCCAGTGGCTTGCCCTCCTCCAGGGTAATCAGCGTGGCGATATCCTCACGATGTTCGACCATCAACTCATACCAACGGCGCAACACCTCACCACGGCGTTTAGCCGTCAGCCGACGCCACGGGCCGAAGGCCTCATGCGCCGCATCGATGGCGTGCCGAACCTCGGCTTCACGGCAGCGTGGCAACTCGGCCAGCACGCTGTTATCCACTGGATTGCGCAGCGTGTATTGACCGTGCGGCGTCTCGGTCCGCCATTCCCCAGCAATGTAGGCACTGGTACGCCAAAGCGTGGGATCCTTAAGTAAATGCTTCACTGTGCACTCCTCGTCATTAGCACGGATGACGCCCGATCATGAAGGCGCTGTCAGGATCCGCAGTCACCGGCAGCCCCGCCGCAACCAACCCTTGACGCAGAGACTTCATCAGGCGATCGGGCACACGCATCGCCGGGGCACGCAGTGGGCCGCCATTGAAGCCTGCGAGCCAGTCCTGGTATTTCCACATCGTGCGGTTGAGCACGCCGGTACCGCCGGCATAGGTTTGAGCTGCGGCGCCGTTGGCACTGCGTGCCGGGTTGACCTTCCAATACAACGCCATCGCCTCCTCGAATCGTCCCGTGCGTGCCAGTTCGAACGCCTTCGGGTAGTAATCACTCATCCAGGCCGTGTTGCTGGTGCCGGAAAACTGCAGCTTCATCAGGCTCATCAACGGGATTGCGTCACCTTCAATCGGGCAACTGATCACCACCTGATCGCGGAAGTGGTAGTACATCTCGCAAATGCCCGCCGGCAACGGAAATCCTTGCTCGGACTTGATGGCCGCGATATTCGGGCAATCGGCCAGAAGGCGACGGACCAACTCCAACGACATACCCGCCGGATGCACGCGCTCAAAGCCCCAGAGCGGAATCGGGAAGAGCATGACGGCCAGGTCCGTCGCATCGCAGAACGACTTGGTGTAGTCGTAGATCTCCTGCTCGCTGGTCGGCCAGAACTGCGGCGGATAGGAAAGCAGGACGATGTCTGCACCGGCATTCTCGGCGAGCTTCACCGCCTCGATGTTCTCGGCAAGCGTGCCAAAAGCCGCGTGGAAGAACAGGATCAGGTCTTTCCCCGACTCACGGGCCCAGGCCGTGAACCGGGCGTTTTCCTGGGGAGAGATCGCCAGTTCGCTGCACAGCAACGTGCTGCTGTAACCCAGTCCAACCGTATGTTCGATGTCGTGGCGTATACCCCGCTCATTGAGACGCTTCAAATCAGCACTGAAGCTTGGGATGGTGACAGCCGAGCAGCCCACCAGGTATTCACGGGCCCAGGCGCGGGCATCAGCTTTCTTGTAAGTGGCCATGATGATTTTCCTTCGAACAGTGGAGGGGGTTATTTCGAGACAGGGACAATGCTGGCAGGCAGCTCGATGCCGAGGCCTTGTTGCCTGGCGCGCTCGTACAGCGCTTGTGCGATGACGACATCCTGCAGCGCCGAGCCAACCGATTTGTAGAGAACGATGTCGCTTTCCTTCTGGCGCGGATTGACGCGACCCGCGACCAGATCCGACAGCGCGACCAATTTGTCGGCGACATAAACACCGGCGCTGATCGCCGCAATGGCGTCGCCGGTATCGTGAAGTACTTCTTGGGGCATATCCGCGACGATGCAGACGGCTCGCTCCATCGTGGCCGGGTCAACCTCCCGTTGCTCAGGCAAGGTGGATCCCAACGACACGACCGTCACGCCTGCGCAAAGCCATGCCCCTTGCAACACCGGAGACTCGTCACGACTACGTGCGGCACAAATCACCACATCGCAGTCCTGCACGGCTTCTTGCGCAGTGTTCACCGCTTGGATATCCAGCCCCGGCCTGAAGCTTTCGGCAAACTGCTCACGACTCGCGGGCGTTGGACTGAACACCCGGACATGAGCCACATCGCGCACAGACTTGAGGCAGTCCAGCGCGCCACGCGCCTCAAACCCCGCACCAATCACACCCACCCGCAGCGCTCGCCGGGGCGCCAGCAAGTCGACTGCCAGCGCAGCGGTTGCAGCAGTCCGCAAGCCTGTCACTCGATTGCCATCGATCAGGGCACTGAGAGCCATGGTTTGCTGGTCGAACAATGCGATCAGGTAGCTGGCGCAGCGCGCCCGCATGGAGGCCGCGATCAACTTGCAGCCCATATGACCGCCCGCCGGGGGTACCGCGGTCAAACTGCGCAGCCAGATGCCATCGCCCCGCGCCATGGAACGAGGCGGCACCATGGCATCCGATGTGGGGCAGGCATACGCCTGGGCGAGCGCGGCAACGGCGGTGTTCCAATCGGCGAGCGAAGCAACATCGGCGTCGCTGAGAAAAAGCGTCGGGGCAATGACGTGGGGTTCATGGGTGTGATGCATGTCGCTAACCTCGCAGTCGGGTATCAATCATTGATTGACTGACACCCTACGAAGCGCGCACCCCAGCGGATACTGCTGGGAATCGAAAGCAGCTATCGCTCAAATCGATGGCATGGCCAGACCGCAGATCAACCGTCGCACTTCACGGGAGGCACGGGTCAAGGGGCGACGGGGCGACTCGACCAGCACGACGAAGCGCTCGAGAACCGGCTCGACGATGCGCGCTGACATCAGCCTTCGATCCAGTGACCCCGGTAGCACAGAAGCGATTGCATAGCCGCCGCCGGCTGCCGCGACTTCGTACTGCAGTTGGACGGAGTCGGCTTCGACGGCCACGCACAACTCCACGCCATGCTCGGCCGCCAGATGATCGAGTCTGGCCCTCAGCAGATGCGGTCGCCCAGGCACGACCAAGGGCAATCCCGATAATCTTTTCAATGCAATATCTGGGTTGCCGAACAGAGGATCGACAGCGGGCCCCACCACGTGCAGCGCCAGCCTGGCCAGCAGGTGGGCTTGCCCGATGCCGGCTTCACTCTCGCGCAGCACCAACGCCATATCCAGGCGACCATCGTGCAACTGCTCTTCGAGTTGAGCGCTCGCGCCCTCGATCAGGTGCAATCTCACGCCAGGCATCTGCGCGCGCGCGGCAGAAAAAAGCGTCCCCGCGAACCGCCGCACCGCAGAGGGCAACATGCCTACGACCACCTCGCCCACCGGTTTTCCACGCAGGTTGCGAATGTCATCGGCAAGGCCTTCAGCGTCCGCGAGAAGGCCCGATATACACGGCAACAACTGCTCCCCGAACTCGGTCAAGACCACCCCGCGCCCCGTACGATGAAACAGGCGCTCGCCACATTGCGACTCGAGCAAGGCAATATTGCGACTCACCATGGACTGCGGCATATCCAGCAACACGGCCGCTTTGCTCAGACTGCCAGCGGCCACGACACGTACGAACAAGGTCCAGCGAGGATCGATAATGGTCAGCGCCGTGGCGCCATGCTGCGGGGCCGCGTCCGGCCCGTGGGCACTCTGATTATTCGTCATGTCATCAGCTCTTGGCGGGCCTGGTGCAGGTATTCGCGACTGTCCTGAAGGTGCAGGCGCATCGCAGCGCGCGCCCATTCAGCGTCCTGATTGAAGATGGCCTGGTAAATCTGTTCGTGCTCGCTTTGCATGCGCTGTTCGTAGTGCAAAGGCTCATCGTGCGACAAACGCGCCGAATCCAGTCGACTGCGCGGGATGATGACCACCCCAAGGTTGAGCAGTGTATTGGCGATGTAGTGATTACCTGTCGCCCGGGCAATGCTCAAATGGAACTGGAAATCCAACGCAGCTCGATCATTGACGCTGACGGCTGGCTGGCCGAGCTGATCGAGCAACACCCGCAACCCAGCCAACTGATCCGGGCTACGTCGCTGCGCGGCGAGCACGGCGGCTTCGACCTCAAGACCGATCCGAAACTCCATGATCGCCAGCGAATCAGTGATGATGCCGACGGTCGCCGGGTCGATGAAGGTCCCCAGCGACAGGGCGCTGCCGCACACAAACGTCCCGATACCGTGGCGTGTCTCAACCATTCCAGCAGCCTGTAGCCGTGACATGGCCTCGCGCACCACGGTTCTGCTGACCCCATGTTCCAGCATGAGGGCCGACTCGGTGGGCAACTGTTCACCGCCCCGTAGCCGCCCTTCAAGGATGTGCCCTGACAGCAGCACCTCAAGCCCCTGGGAGAGGCTGCCGCTTTTTTTTCCACTGACCGCCGGCACGCTCACTCCTCGAAAATCGCTACGGCGCGGACGAAGCCGGCCGAGGCATGCCTGATCTTGTAGGGGAAGCAGGACACTTGGAAACCATGGGCCGGCAGGCATTCCAGGTTGGCCAGTTTCTCCATCTGGCCGTAACCGATGTCACGTCCGGCCTTATGTCCCTCCCAGATGATCGAGGCGTCGCCCGTGGCGGCGAAGCGTTCACGTGTATACCTGAACGGCGCATCCCAGCTCCAGGCATCGGTACCGACCACTCGCACACCGCGCTCCAGCAAATACAAGGTGGCTTCGCGGCCGATCCCGACCCCGGCATCCAGATACCCTGGCTGGCCAAACAGCGCACCGGCGCGAGTGTTGACCAGGACAATGTCCAACGGCTGGAGCTCGTGGTCGATGCGCGCCAGCTCAGCTTGCACTTCGGCGGCGCTGACCACATGGCCATCCGGTAAATGACGAAAATCCAGCTTCACGCCAGGTTGCAGGCACCAGTCCAATGGCAACTCGTCGATGCCAAAAGCCGGCTTGCCACCGTCCGTGGTCGAGGCGTAATGCCAAGGAGCGTCCATATGCGTACCACTGTGCGTCGTGATCTGCAGGCGCTCGGCCGCCCAGGATTCGTCGCCCGGCAGTTGCGCCTTGGACAGGCCGGGAAACATCGCGGCCATCTCCGGCCAGCCTTGCTGATGGTCCATGTAGTCGATTTTCGGCAGCAGCGGCGGCGGATCGGTGTAGGGGTTGTTGTCCAGCGTGACGGACAGGTCCACCAGACGGCGTTTAGTTGATTGCATGTTCGCTCACTCCAAGTGCCACCCGTCCACGTGCACGACGCGTCGGGGTAGCAGCGCTCAAACTGTTACGGATCAAGGCGCCGGCAGAGCCGTCATGGCGAAAGCCAAGGGCGCGGGCCATAGGGGTTTTCATGGCGGGGAAATTGCCGAACAAGGCTTGCAGTCCAGCGTCTGGTGCAAAGCTGATCAAAGCACGGCGCTCCTGGCCATAGGCAGCCGCCAGGGCATCGATGACTCGGGCAATGGACAGGTGTAACAACGGTAATTGCCAGACACGTGACTCGCCGAGCTCGGCGGCCGGCAGTTCGGCGGCCCGTAACAGGTTATCCACACAACACCGCACGGACATCCACCATGCCTGCGCCTGCGGCGAAACGGGGCAGCAATACGGCTGGCCTTCGGCGAAGGCGTGCAGCAGGTCGCTCATGAATGCCGAGCGCAGCCCGTTGGGTTCACGTGGACGGGCGACAATGCCGGGCAGGCGTACGGCTCGACCGTCCACCTCGCCTCGACGGGCAAGGTCGTTGAGTGCCATTTCCACCATCGCCTTGTGTGTGCCGTAACTCAACTGCGGACGCGGCACGGCACGCTCATCGACTCGCGCCGGCCAGTCACCGCCGTACACCGCCACGCTGCTGGCATACACCAGCACCGGCGCGCCAGGCTGCTCGCGCAACTGGTCAAGCAACTCCAGGCTTGCCAGCAGGTTGACCTGATAGCCCAGTGAATAATGCTGCTCGGCCGCGCCACCCGGGATGCTGACCAGGTGAAAAACCACATCGATGCCATCGGCCAGCGCGCGGCGCAATAACGCGGCGTCGGTCACACTGCCGCAATGCCGGCGCAGGCGCTTATCGTCAGCAAACCCCAGTAACTCTTTATCCAGCAGAATCAACGCACTGATCGACCGGCCTTGCAACTCATTGGTTTGGAGTAATCGCTCCACCAGCGCCCGGCCGACAAAACCATTGGCCCCGGTAATCATCACGCGCATGGTAGGTCTCCCCGCACGACATTCTGGTCTATCGCCCCGAAAACCGACTGCCCGTACTGATCAAAGACTTCCATGCGCACGCGATCACCGAAGCGCATGAAGGGTGTCTGTGGCGCGCCCTGCTCGATCATCTCCACGGCACGACGTTCGGCGATGCAGGCAGCGCCAACCGTGGGGTCGGCATTGGAGACGGTGCCGGAACCGATCAGGCAGCCCGCCCTGAGGCGCCGGGTCAATGCCGCGTGGGCAATCAACTGATGAAAGCCGAAATGCATGGCGCCGCCATGGGCATGGCCAAACCACTTGCCATTCCATTCCACCTTCAGCGGCAAGTGCACACGTCCATCGCGCCAGGCCTCGCCCAACTCATCGGGGGTGACCGCCACCGGGGCAAAACTGGACGAGGATTTGGCTTGGATGAAACCGAAGCCGGTCTTCATTTCACGGGGGGCGAGCGCACGCAGGCTGACATCGTTGACTTGCAGGATGAGTCGAATATGACTTGCAGCCTCTTCTGCCGAACAGCCCATGGGCACGTCATCGACCAATACGGCGTACTCGCCCTCGAAGTCGATGCCATGGGCTTCACTGGGTAGCAGGATGTCGTCGTGGGGCCCCAGGAAATCGTCACCACAGCCCTGATACATCAGCGGCGTGTGCTCGACGCCTTCGATGGGATCAAGCGCAAAAGCCTTTTGCATCCGCTCCCCATGGCTGAGGAAAGATGACGCGTCCAACCACTGCCAGGCACGTGGCAAGGGCGCGGCGGCTTGGTGCGGATCAAAGGCGAAGGCAGCGGTCAGCGTGCCTTCGTTCAATGCGTCATACCGCATGCGCAAAGCCGTTTCGACGCTTGGCCAATGTTCGATGGCGTCCTGCAGCGTCGCGGCAATATCGCTGGCATCCACCGCCCAGGCCAAGTCGCGCGAGACCACCAGCAAGCGACCATCGCGACTGTGATTATTGAGGGTACTGAGCTTCATGCTGATTCTCCTTGCAGCTCAGGGATGAAGCGGCCATCGAGCAGAACGAACAGCATGCGGGCCATCTGCTCGGTGCGATTGCTCCAGGCGTGATTGGTGCCTCGCTGCACGACGATGTCACCGCGTTTGAGATGCACTTCCTCGCCATCGAGCACCAGCCAGACCTCGCCCTCGGTGACCACGCCGTAATCGAGGGTTTCGGTGCGGTGCATCAGCTTGTGCCTGGAATCAGCCTGCCCCGTGCCAGCATGGGCCTGGCCAATTTCGGCGAAAGCCGCCGCGGCATCCTCGGCGCTGACCTGGTTCTGCACGCTGTCAGGCGGAATGTCCACCACGCGGATGACACTGCCCAGCGGTGCCGGACTCAACTGAAGCGGCTTGTTGGTGGGGTCGTCGCCGTTATCCAGCACGGCCGGGCTGGCACCGCTGTTCCAGATCTCATGGAAGACCGTGCCGGGTACTGCCTTGAGCGGGAAGCTGTTGGGCGTCGGTCCGCTGAGCGCGACCACCGCCTGGCCCTGGGCATCGTGCCCGGTGACCACGCGTTTGAAACCAGGAAGTTGTTGCATGTTCGACTCCTCAATCAGTTGGCGAAGCGCGGCAGCAGGTAAAGATCGATTCATGGGAAAAACCTTAAAGATCGAGCACCAGTCGGGCGCTCCTGGCACGCGAGCAACACGGCGTGAACCGGTCGTTGCGGGCTCGCTCGGCATCGGTCAAGAACATGTCGCGATGGTCCGGCTCGCCTTCCAGTACGCGCGTGAGGCAGGTGCCACAGATGCCCTGCTCGCAGGACAACGGAATATCGATCCCCGCCTCCAGCAGCACCTGGGCCACGCTGAGCGCGGCCGGCACCTGGAAACACTGTCCTGTGCTGGCCAGTTGCACCTCGAAGCCGTCCGCCTCACCCGACGGGACAGCGGCGGCAAAGTACTCACGGTGCAGCTGCGCCTCGCCCCAGCCCTGCGCACGGGCAGTGCCGAGCACGTGTTCCATGAAACCGTTAGGGCCGCAGACATACAGGTGACGATCACGGGTGGGCGCGGACAAGACCCGGACGCTGTCCAGGCGCTGGGCATCCTCGCCATCGTCCAGATGGATGTGCACGCGATCGGCGAACGTCGAATGGCGCAGGTACTCGATAAAGGCCATGCGCCCGGCCGTGCGGCCGCAATAGTGCAGCTCGAAAGGCGCGCCGATCCGCGCCAGGCGCTCGGCCATGCAGAGGATCGGCGTAATGCCGATACCGCCTGCGAACAGCACGCTGTACCCGGCCGCATGCTCCAGCGGGAACAGGTTGCGTGGCTCGCTGATCCGCAGCCGGCTGCCTTCGTGCACCTGTTCGTGCATGGCCTGCGAGCCGCCGCGAGACGCCGGGTCGAGCAACACGCCCAGCAGGTAGCGATGGCGTTCTTCAGGGTGATTGCACAGCGAGTACTGGCGCACCAGACCATTGGGCAGGTGCACGTCGATATGCGAGCCGGCGCTGAAAGCCGGCAGGATGGAATGCTCGGCCGGGGCCAGTTCAAAGCTGTAGATGCCTTCGGCTTCGAGGCGCTTGCGGGTCACGATGACATCGATCATCACTGGCTACCCATCGGCTGTTCAGCGGCGATCAACCGACGCAGGACACGTCGGCAACGCACAGCCCCTGCATCGACTGGCAGCAGCACCGGGTTGAGGCCAAGTAGCTCAACCTCGCCGATCTGGCGCTGTTGAGCCTCGACCATGGGCTTGTCTTCACCGGCGAAAATACCGATCAACATCTTCTGGACGAAGGCATTCAGCTGGGCATTGTCCTGCTCGAAACTGCGCGTGTTGGCAAAGAAGTAATGGGTATTGGTCGCGTCCTGCGGTGTCATCAGATGCAGGTTCCACGTGACGGGCCCCTCTTCCCTGGGGCGCCCGGGCGCAGTGGCGCCGCTGCCCAGCAGCATCAGGCCAGGCGCATGCCAGATGACCTCGGCCCAGACGTCTGCCCGGCTCGGATCTTCCAAGTGAGCGCCAAATGCCGGTGGAGGCACATCATCAGGCGCCCACCAACTGATGCGCACGCGATCGTTGGGCAACTCCTCGATGGTGGCGCGCGTGCGGGACAACGCTCCACCACCGAGCGTATCGGGGTGCAGGAAGTCAACGTGGCTCAAGTCCATGATGTTGTCGGCCAGCAGTTCGTAGTGCGCACGCGTAGGCAAATACCCATGGCCCTTGGCATCGATTGGTGCCTGCTCGAAGAAGGAAAAATCAGGGATCAGCGCATCGTTGGCCAAGCTCGGATCGCCAGGCCAGACCCAGATCGCGCCATGACGCTCAGCGACCGCGAACGCGCGAACACAGGCGGCCTTGGGGATACTTCCATCGCCATGGGGATTGTGCGTACATTGGCCACTGCCATCGAAACGCAAGCCGTGGTACGGACACTGGACACTGTCGCCGACAACCTTGCCCATGTGCAGCGGGGCAAAACGGTGCGGGCAACGATCGGCAAGCGCCCGGATCGCACCCTGGCTATCGCGAAAGAACACGATGGGTTGCTCGACGATGGTTCTGCCAAGCATCCCACCTTGCGCCAGCTCATCCGCCCATCCAGCGATGTACCAGGTGTTGAGCAAATAACTCATGATGTTCTCCTCGTTTTTCTTATTTTGATGAAACGTCGAATGGGCAGATCAGCGATCAGCGTCTGCGGCCACCGCAGCGGGAAAAGCTGACCCGCGACCACGCAACCGAATGCAGGCCAGGGCCACCAAGAGTTGAACGCCCGCGACGATTCCCAGTGCGGTTGGCAAAGCGCTGATCATTCCCCCGGTCATCGCCAGCACCACCAGCGGGCTGGCGAACTCACCAGCAAAGAACATCGCCGTGAAGCCGCCAGCGGCGCGGCCGCGCTGCTGGAAGTCGACCTGGCTCATGATCCAGGTGAGCAGGGTCGGCATCATCAGACCGATGCCCAGGCCGTTGATCAGGACGGCGATCACCACCAGCCCATGACTGTCGGCCACCGCCAGCAGAGCGCCACCGATACCGGCCGCGACGAAGGCCAGGAGCATCTGCCGGTGCGCAGGGACACCCCGCAACACACGGAAACTCAGCGCGCCGACCAGGACGCCAAACTGACTCGCGCCCATGGTCATGCCGATCTGCTGCGAGCCTTCGACATGCAGCAGGTTGAGCAGGTAACCGACTTGTACCGGCACGATGAACAGGCTCACGCCCGCCAGGAATGCCAGGGCATACAACGGTGCCAGGGGGCGCCAGGGGAATGCCTTGCCCGCCGCGGTTGTCGCGGTGACGACCTGCGCCCGCGGCTCCCACAACAACCAGACCATCAGCGGCAGAAACACCAGCCCCAGCCCATACAGGGCAAACGGCGTGCGCCAGCCGTGTTCGCCGAGCACACCCCCGACGGCAATGAAAATCGCCGCCGACAACGAGGTCGCAACCATTTGCAGGGCGAACATGCGCTCACGCCGCGCGCCGCTGTAGTAGTCGCCCATCATCGTGGTGCAACAGGTCATGATCGCCGCTTCGGCCACACCGATGCCGGCGCGGCTGATGACGATGACCTCCAGCGACTCCAGCCAGAGCGGCAACACCCCACAGACGGTGTAGAGAAACATCGCACCGATCAGCAACGGCTTGCGCCCCAGTCGGTCGGCGATAATCCCGGCCACGGGTGCCAACAGTGCAATCATCAGCGCCGGTAGCGTCAGGGCAATGGGCACCAGCACGGCCACACCCGGCGTGTCGGCGAAGTGCTCCTGCATACGCGGCAGTATGGGAGCCAGCAGCACCGCACCGAGCACTGGCAGGCAACTGCCGAGTAGCAGCAACAACGACTGTGGCAAACCTGCCTGGCGTTCAACGCTCATCACGCACCTCCGGTGGTTGGGTCGCGCAGAACGCCATGCCAAAGGCACTCAGGCCATCGATAAGGTCAAGCCATAGAGACTGCTGGAACAGCGATACACGAGGCATGGAAAAGTCCTTTCTTGTTGTTATGACGCGACGGGATTGGCGGCGGTTGTCGTTTGATGGTGTCCCGAAGTCAGGCGCAGCGAGTGCTTCACGCAGGCCCCTTCCTCGGCTACGGCCGGCATCAGCGGCAGGCTCGTCGGGTGGTTGCGTCTGGCCTCAGCCTGCCCTGTGCTGACACGTTTGCTCGGCAACAGGAAGTGAGCCAGGGCCGGCAACAGAACCAGCGCACCGACCATGTTCCAGACGAACATGAAGGCCAGCAGCACGCCCATGTCAGCCTGGAACTTGATGGGCGAAAACATCCAGGTGGCCACGCCGATCGCCAGGGTCACCCCCGTCAGCATCACCACCTTGCCGGTGGACAGCAGTGCCCGGTAATACGCCTGCGACAGGCTGGTGCCCTGGCGCATATGACCGAGCAGGATGCTCATCACATACAGCGCGTAGTCGACGCCGATGCCCACACCGAGGGCGATCACCGGCAAGGTCGCGACCTTGACGCCGATGTTCAGCCAGACCATCAGCGCCTCACAGAGGATCGACGTGAGCATCAGCGGGATCACCGCGCAAATCGTGGCGCGCCAGGAGCGGAAGGTGATCAGGCAGAGCAGGATCACGGCACCGTAGACCCAGAACAGCATTTCGCGGTTGGCCTGCTTGACCACGATGTTGGTCGCCGCCTCGATCCCGGCATTGCCAGCGGCCAGGAGGAACTGGACGTCGTCGGTATTGTTCGCCGCGGCGAATTGTTCGACGTGTTCCACCAGGCGGGTCAGGGTTTGCGCCTTGTGGTCGGAGAGGTAGACGTACAACGTCAGCAGGCTGCAGTCTTCGTTGTACAGGCCGCGCGGGGCGCCGGCGGTGACCATGTTGAGCATCGCCTGGTTGTTCTGCAGCTCATACCACTTGGGGCTGCCTTCGCTCAGGCCGACCAGCATGCGGCGGTTAAGCAGCGCCAGGGAGTTGGTCGAGTCGACACCCGGCAAGGTACGCAATTGCCAGTCGAGGGCATCGACCTTGTTCAGGATGTCATAGCGCGAACAGGCGCTGGCCGGTGTCTTGACCATGACCGCGAATAGATCGCTGCTGGCGCCGTAATGATGGGTCAGGAATGCATCATCCTGGTTGTAGCGCGAATCGGCTCGCAGCTCGGGCGCGCCCGCATCCAGGTCACCGACTTTCAATTGCAGGCTGACCACGAAACCGAGCGTCGCCAGCGCCAGGCTCAGGGCAATGCACAACGCCGCCCAGCGACGCTGGGTGAACAGGTCGAGGAAGCGCCAGAACCCATGGCGATGCTGGCCCGCTTGTTCGGCGTGCTCGCTTTTCAGACTCAGTCGCGCCGCGCTACTGCTGACCCCAACGTAGGAAAGCAATATCGGCAGCAGGATCAGATTGGTGAAAATCAATACAGCCACGCCGATACTGGCGATCATCGCCAGGTCCTGGATCACCTGGATCTGGATGATCATCAGCACAGCGAAGCCAACCGCATCACAGAGCAGCGCGGTAAGGCCGGCGAGAAACAGGCGCCGGAAGGTGAAGCGTGCCGCGACCACACGGTGCATGCCGCGCCCGATGTCCTGCATGATGCCGTTCATCTTCTGTGCGCCATGGCTCATGCCGATGGCAAACACCAGGAACGGCACCAGCACCGAATAGGGATCCAGTTGATAGTCCAGCAACGGCAGCAGGCCGAGCTGCCAGACCACCGCCACCAGCGAGCAAAACACAACCAATAGCGTGCTGCGTATGCAGCGGGTGTACCAATAGAGCACGACAGTGGTAATGAGGATTGCCACGGCGAAGAAGATCAGGATCTGTTGCAGGCCGGCGATCAGGTCACCGACTTTCTTGGCGAAGCCGGTGATGCGAATGTCGATACTATCGCTCTGGTATTGGCTGCGCAGCGACTCCAGTTGTTGCGACAGCCGGGTGTAGTCCAACGGCTGGCCATCGGGGGTGCGCTGCAGCAACGGTACCTGGATGATGCTAGAGGCCTGGTCGAACGCCACCAACTGGCCGATTTCGTTGGACAGTTGCACATTGCGCCGCAGTGCCGCCAGGCTCGCGGCGCCGCCATCGTAGTTATCCGGGATGACCGGCCCACCATCCAGGCCCGCTTCGGTCACCGCCACCCAGCGCGTGGCCGGTGTCCAGAGCGACTTCATGTACGCGCGGTCGACACCGGGCAGCAGGTAGATCTTGTCGCTCAGCGCCTGCAGGGTCTTGAGGTAGGCGCTGTCGTAGATGTCGCCCCGCTTGTTGACCACCGCGATGCGCACCGAGTTGCCCAGCCCGCTCAGTTCCTTCTGATGCTCAAGGTAGTTGGCGATATAGGGCTGATGGGTGGGGATCATTTTTTCGAAACTGGCGTTGAGCTCGACACGACTGGACTGCCAACCCAGCACCAGCGTGGTCGCCAGGCACAGCAGCAACACCCACAGGCGATGGTTGAACAAGGCTCGCTCGAGCACCGAACCGGAACGCGGATCAAAGTCTTCGAACGCATTCGCAGGGAGCTGGGAAAAATTACCAGGGGACGTCATAACCTCACTCCGAAGCGGCAGTGGATGGCTGCGCAAGACGCTGCAGCCCGGTGAAACCGGCAACGATCAAGCTGCCATCGGCGGCCTCGATCACACTTGAAACAGGTTTGCCCAAGGGCTCGCCCAGTGGCTGCAAGACCGCCCCGCTCTGCTCACCATTGAGAAACAGCGCCCCCCCCTGGTTGACCAGCAGCACTTGGCCACCGGCCAGGCGAGTGGCGTCGTTGAAAGAAATCGGCATAGGGACAGACAGGTGCTGGAAGCTTGCACCACCGTCATTGGAGATAAAGGCGTTGCCCCTCAGGCCGCCAACCAACAGGGCCCCATCGGCGCGGCTCTGCAAGGTGAAGAAACTGCCTTCATAGGGGCTTTCCAACTGGCTGAACGAAACCGCATCGTCATCCGAGCGCGCCAGGTAACCCTGCTCGCCAGCCAGGAACCAGCGCGTACCCTGATGACTGATGGCGTACAAGTGCATCCCGTTCGGGTTGGCGATGTGCCCCATCAGCGACTGCCACGTGGCGCCGCCGTCCGCGGTCCACAGCGCCAGGCCGTAGGCACCGACGATCAGCCCGTGTTGTGCGTCGATGAATTCGAGTGCCAGGAAGGGTTTGTCAGCGCCATCGGCAACAAGACGCTCGGCATTTTGTACACGTACCAATGCGTCATCCGGGTTGGCAGCGGTGGCCTGGTCAGCCTTGGCTGCGTCCAGCTCGAGCTGAGCCGCACGCGCACCATCGAGTTGCAACGTCCAGTGCTCACCGCCATCACGCGTGGCCAAGACCACGCCAGCGTGACCCACTGCCCAGCCATTGCGCGCATCGACAAACTGCACCGCCGTCAGGCTGACCGAAACCGGTACCTGGGCCTGACGCCAGCTTTGCCCGTTGTCATCGGAGAGCAGCACCAGGCCGCGCTCGCCCACGGCCACCAGGCGTGTGCCGGCCCGCGCCAGATCGATCAATACGCTCTTCTGCGCCGCCGGCACCGGCATGGCCGGGGTGCTCAACGGTGCGCCCACGGCAGTCGGCCCGGCCAGGCAATCGCTGGTGGCGAAGGGCAAATACAGGGCCAAGAGCACAGCGCCCGCCTGACTGATTCTGTTCATAACCTAACCTCGGAAAAACACTCGCACCCCAAGGGCAGACCGACAGGCCTGCCCTTCACGCTCAGCTCAGACTCAACGCACGCCGCGACCGGCCATCGCCGCTGGCGAGAACTCCGAGGCCTTGTAGCGATCGACCGCGCGATACTGATCCGGCAATCCGGCGTAGACGTTCTGGATAAACCACGCCCCCGAAGTCAGGTCGTAAAAACCGGCAGACAGTTGCACCAGGCCTGGCAGGTCGGGCAGTACGGAAGGCAGGGACCAGAGGGTCTTGGCCAGTTGACCGCTGGCGTCCCAACGGTCGCCGAGCAGGGCTTGCCAGGTGTCCTCGTCGAGGTAGTAACGACCTTTGGGCAACTGGTGACGCTTACCGGCGGCCAACGTCGACTCCACTACCCAGACGCGGTGCAACTCCCAACGCACGTAGTCAGGATTCAGATGGTGCTTGGCGAACAGGTCTTGCGGCTGGGCAGCGGTCTGCACCTTGTTGGTGTTGTAGGGAACATACATTTCCTGCTTGCCCACCAGTTTCCAGTCGAACCGGTCCGTACGCCCGCCCCACACGAACAATTCGTCGAAGGACATGACCCCGGCGGTGGACGGCGTCGGTGTATCGCAGCAGGCGTTGGGCAGCGTGCGCACGCGGCGCTGACCGGCCAGATAGACATGAGCCTGGGATTTTTCGCCGTTGATGTTCTCACGCCCCAGGATCTGCTCGCCGGCACGAATCGCCGGGCCGGTATTGACAAAGTGCACCTGCCAGTAGTCGCCCGAGTAGTTTTCAGGACCGCCCTCCTCGAAGTAGTAAGGCATCTCCTGGGTCAACAGGCCGTCGCTGGTCATCACCTGGTTGCCGTCGGCCGTCATCAGATAGTGGCGAAAATGCCCCGCCACCGAGGTGCCACGCCAGTTCAGCAGGTGGTTCCAGATGGCTTCGGTACCGTTCTGTGGAATCGGAAACGGGATCCCGCCATAGGCCCCGTCGGGGATCAGGCCGGCGCTGCTGTCGACCAGTTTGGCGCGGGTCGCATTCTTGAACGTGTTGTCATAGACCCACTGCGGCGCGGCTGCCGTGCGCCGGGTCGGATAGACATCGATGCGATAGGTATCCGGGAAACGCTTGAACAGCTCCTTGGTGCCGTCGCTGAGCTTGTCGGCGTACTTGGCCAGGTTCTGGGCGGTGATGCTGTACAAGGGTTTGTCCGCAGCAAACGGATCGCTGCGCTTGCCGCCCGGTTTATAGGCCGGATCGACCTTGGTGTAGCCGCCGTCCCAGGCTGGGATGCTGCCATCGGCATTGCCGGCTTTCTCGGCACCGAAGGGCGTCAGGGTCTTGCCCAGCTCAGCCGCTTGTTCAGCGCTGGCGGCCAGGGCCATCGGCGCGGCAGCGGCCAGCAAGGTCAAGCACAAGGCCTTTAGAGTGAACTGAATGGTCATGCGCAAATCCTCTTAGAACGTGGTCTTGACGGAGAAAGCCAGGTAATCCCGATCCTTCAGCGACTGCTTGTAGTTGAACTGGTTGGCGGCGTTGAGGTTGGTGTCCTCGGGACCATAGAAGTGGGTGTAGGTCAGTCCCACCGTCACTTGGTCCAGGTAGGTGGCGGAGACGCCGATGTTCATGTCCCCGCCTCTGTCGGGACCAAACCCGTTGATCACCGCCGACTTGCCCATGGGGAAGTAGCTGATGCCCAGCGGCACGCTGATATCGACGCCTGGGAAAAACTGGCGATAGGTGGGCGTGTACACCAACTTCAAGCCCAGGCCGTCATCGGTGGCGTTAGGATCGAGGGCGGCGCGGTTCCTGGTCACGGCCAGAAGGCGGTTCCAGGCGATCTCTCCTACCAGGCTGGCCTCCTTGGAGACGAAGGAAGGGCCCAGCGATGCCAGGACATTGAGGTTGACGTGGGCCGTCCGGCCGACGGCGTACAAGGCGTCATCGTTGTTGTCCGCCTCGACGCCCGGCAAAACGGTCTGGGCGTTGGACATCAGCGGCATGTTCCAGCGCATCGATGCCTCGCCGGCAAAACTGTACTCATCCACGGAGGTCGCGAAACTGGCGCCCAGGACACGGATGTCTTCCGGGTAAACCCAAGAGTATTCGCCGACTTGCCCGGTACTGAAGTTCGGCCCGGTGGCATTCGGCTTCAAGTACAGCGTTGGGGTTTTCTCGTGATATTGGAGTGCGTACAGGCCGTAATCCGTCGTCCCGGTGTTGTACTTGAGCTGCAGGCCGCCCTGGCCGGAGCTCCTGGCTTTCTTGTCCTTGCCATGGAAAAACGCTGCCGGGCTGTTGGCATTGCCGCCAAGGAAATCCGGGAACGGCCCGCCAGTGATCAGCCGTTCATTGCCGTCGCCGATGGTATCGCTGATGGAGAAATAGCTGCCGGCGCCCGGCAAGCGGGTGGCCTCCCACTCCAGTTGGTAGAAGGCGCCCAATGACACATCGTCGGTCAGTTGATACGCGGTCGAGAGCTGATTGACCGGTCGGGTGATTTCCTTGAACTGGGTATTGGGTACCGATTGCGCCTTGACCACGTCCACCGGCGCCATGGCACCGGCAATGCCGTTGCCGCCGAAGAACAGGCTTTCACCCCAGATCAGCCCGTGACGCCCTGCGCGAACCGATAAGGAGCGGTCGGCCAGCTCACCGTTCCAGTAGACGAAGGCATCGAGCAGTTCGCCGTCACCGCCATGCAGGTGACGGGTGTCGCTGGTGAATTCATCGAAGCCCACCGAACGCTGGTTGGCACTGGCTGCGTCGTTATTGTCGTTGCGGTCCTGGTAGACGGTGTCATACCAGGCGGCACCGCTCAGTCGGGCACCGAAGTTTTGATAACCGATGTCCAGTTCGGAAAGAATATCCAGGCGATTGGAGATCAGCCCCTTGCCGAAATTGTGATCGCCGTCATTCTGGTTCAACGCCGTCTGCCCTTGGCTGAGCTTGCTGCTGGGATCCTTCAGGCGCCAGGCCGCGCTGTACTTCAGCGTGTTGTCCCAGCGCAAGCTGAGATCGGGGTTGCCGGTATCGATCTGAAAGGCCTGGGCAGCCGAGGCGCCAAGCCCCAGGCTGGCCGCAAGGGTCAGGGTGAAGGGGACGCGCCGTGACGCAGCGATCTTGCGAGTAGCCATCGAAGTAACCCTCTTTATTGTTGTTGTATGTCAGCTCTTCTGGTGAAACGTCGCCCGCAGTCGAACCGGGCCAAGCCTGCACAGGCATGAAGCATCCATGGGAAAGCGAATTCGTCTTGACGGCGCGTCAGATGGGCTCTGCCGTGACTTCGAGCATCCGCCTGACCAGGCCGATCCGGTCGAAGCTGCTGTCGTGGGCCATTTCCTTGTCACCGGCCAGCACCGAGCTTTCGCTGATGAATTTGCAGCGCTCATAACGGCGCGCCATAAAGCGTTCGAGCTGCTGTTCGACGCTGCCGCCGGCGACCAGCTCTTCGCCAAGCACGACGGCATCTTCAATGGCCATGCCGGCGCCCTGACCCAGGTGTGGCGTCGTGGCGTGTACCGCGTCGCCAATCAACACGACACGGCCGCGGTACCAAGGCTCACTGACGAACACCACCTCCAGCGGCTTGTAGACCACCTGTTCGCTGTTGATTATTTGCTCGCGCAGTTCGCCGATCAGCCCGGTGAAGCCGCTCAGGCGCCGGCGCATCTGGGTCGCCAGCGCGGCGGCCTCCATCCTCGGGTTGGCGGGCTCGTGGGAGGTCATGAACAGGTACATCTGGTCGTGACCCAGCGGCACCAGCCCGGCATTACCGGCAGGTCCCTGGAAGGTGGCCAGATGATCGATCCCGGCGGCGCGCGGGAAGTTGTAGCGCCACACCGCTTGGCCGGTGAAGCGCGGCAGGTACTGGTCGCCGAACAGCAAGCCGCGCATTTTTGAGTACAGGCCATCGGCGCCCACGACCAGATCGTAACGACCGCGACTGCCATCGGTGAACAACACATCAACGCCCTCGCCCACCTGCTCCAGCGTCTCGACGCTCAGGCCCAGGCGAATCGAGGCGCCCAGGGCAATGGTGGTTTCGCTGAGGACTTGATGCAGGGCCAGGCGCGAGATGCCAACGTTGGCCGGATACTCGGGGCCCGCCAGGCGCTGACCGGGAATTCGCGCCAGCTGCTCACCGGCCGTGGTATTGATGGTCAAATCCTCGAACGCACAGGCAGCGTCCAGGTAGCCGTCCAACACACCCAGCTTGGCCATTTCACGCACGACGTTACTCTGCTGGATGATGCCAACGCCGTAGACGGTCCACTGAGTCTTGAGCTCGACAAGGTCGACGACGATGCCTTTGCGACGCAAAGCGATTGCGGCACACAGGCCACCGATACCACCACCGACGATAAGCACCTTTTTCACTGCGTTCATGCTCGTCCCACTCTTATTCTTGTTATTCACGCAAGCGTTCTGCCGGAGCGTTCCCAGGCTTCACGACCGGCTGTTTCTGCACGCATTCGCTACCGCGTTGTGTTCACTTTCTCGGCAAAGCAGACGTTTGACTAATCGCATGTAGGGATACGATGTATCAGCAACCGCGATACGTTGACTAAGGTCCACACGCCTCCAACTGACCCGCTTCGAGCACCAGAAAATCGGCCTCTGCATGCCATTGCAGAGCACTCAAGCGCTCCCCCAGGCAAGGCCCGTAGACGCACAGGCCACTGTCCGGAAGGAACCGGGCACCATGGGCGTAACAGACGATCTGGCGGCCATCGACACTGAGAAAACGGTCCTTGCGGTACTCCAGCCGCACCTCCAGGTGCGGGCAACTGTTGCGATAGACCCGCACCTCGCCGTCATGGCGCAGGGCGAACACGCTGTCCTTCCCCGTGCCCAGGGGATCGAACCCGCGGGCCTGCCCTTCGGCCACATCATCCAGGCGACAGAGAACAATGGCGTCGTGACTCATGGACGACATCCGCACTCAGGCCTGCTTGGGCGGCGGGCCGCTGGGGAACCATTTTTCCCGGGAAGTGAACAGGAACAGTTGCGAGTTATCCGCCGACAACGGCGCCTGACGTGCTTGCCAGGCGTCATCATGCTTGTCCATGTCTGCGTCGTATTCGATGTGGCAGCCCAGCGGGCTGTTGAAGTACCAGAACCAGTTGGAGCCAAAGAGGTGACGGCCCGGTCCCCAGAAGCTGGTCCAGCCTTGCTGCTCGAAGCGGCGGCCGGCCAGCAGTACTTCCGTGCCGCTGCCCAGGTGAAAGGTAAAGTGCTCGCACCCCTTCATATGCGGTGGCGTCTGGATCATGAACAAACAGTGATGGTCATCGGAACCGGCGGGACGCATGAACGGACCCGCGCCAACAAAGGTGTCGGTGGTCACGAAGCCCAGGCGTTTGTAAAAGGCCTCGGCCTTGGCCGCATCCGGCACGAAATACACCACGTGGGACAGGGTGCGCGGCAGGGCCTGCATATCGGGGCTGATGCCCGGTTGGTTGACCGGGCGCTGGGGGGCATGACCCGGTGCATTGGTCAGGTCCGCTGGCGCGCTGTAAGCACGCCGCACACTGATCTGGAAACCAATGGCAAAGCCCATGTCGTCCACACTGTGCACGGAACCATCGGCACCGCGGGTCACCAGGCGATCGCGCCCCAGCTCATCGGCGATGGCCTCAAGATCGGCCGCGCTGGTCACGCCATAAACGGTTTCACGAATCGAAGGCGCAGGCCCGATGGCCGCCGGCAGACTGGCATCGTCCGCACGACGGATAATCACGGCAGTGCCGTCGAGGGCTTCAAAACGACCGCCCTCGCTGTCGACATCGACAGGCAGCAGGCCGTAGTCACGCAGGCAATGTGTACAGGCTTGAATGTCGTCGACGCCAAAAATCAAGGCATCAAGGCCAATGATGTTCATTGAGTTACCACTCCATTGTAATTATTCAGCGCAGGCCAGCACCCCGATTGCGGGAGCCGTGCCAGGCGGAGCGCTGCCGAGGCTGGTCTTGGAGTCGATAAAGCCACACGGCCAACCGACTGTGGGCCGATACTGAAGGGGCAGAAACGCACTGACTAATCGCTTGTCGGGATGCGACCTATCGGCAAATGCGATACCTGGCTGCACAGCGCCAAGTGCCGTGAAAAATCGAACAGGTGTCGCTCGATTCGCCCACTCATGGGACTTGACGCCGCGATAGGAAGGTCGGAAGGTATTTACAAAATAAATACAAGAATCGAGACCGCCATGCGTTTCAACCACCTGGATCTCAATCTCCTGGTGGCGCTTGATGTGTTACTGGAAGAGCAGAACATCACCCGCGCCGCCGAACGCCTGCACATGACCCAATCCGCCACCAGCGGCGTACTGGGCAGGCTGCGCCTCTACTTCGAAGATGAACTGCTGGCGCAGGTCGGGCGCAAGATGCAGCCCACGCCCTATGCCCGTGAACTGGCGGCACCCGTGCGCCAAGTGCTGCTGACGATCCAGTCCTCGATCACCGCCAAACCGGTGTTCGACCCAGCCACCAGCAAGCGCCATTTCCGCTTGATCACTTCGGACTACCTGATCAGCGTCCTGTTTGCCCGGGTGATCCAGAAGATCTCCCTGGAAGCCCCACACATCACGTTCGAACTGCTGGGCCCCGGCGACACGTCCACCGAGATGCTGATGCGCGGCGAGGCCGACATGATGATCGTGCCTGAGCGCTACCTCATCGAAGGCCATCCGTCGCAGCTGCTGTTCGAAGAAGAACATGTTTGCGTGGTGTGGGACGGGAACACCCAAGTGGGCGACAGCATCACCCTCGATCAGTACATCGAGATGGGCCATGTTTCCGTGATCTTCGGTCGCAACCGGCAACTGAGCGTCGAAGAATGGTTGATGAGCCAGTACGGCTTCACCCGTCGCATGGAAGTGGTGACCCACGACTTCAACACCCTGCCGCAGTTGATCGTCGGCACCCAACGCGTCGCCACCATGCTCCAGCGCATGGCCAGGCTCTATGCCAACTACCTGCCGCTGCGCATCCTGCAACCGCCGGTGAAAATCCCGGTGATGCGTGAGTTCATGCTCTGGCATCGCACCATGGAGGGGGATCCGATGCACCGTTGGTTGCGGGCGAAAATCAGTCAGATCATCAACGAACTGGAACAGTAGTGGCGGCCATTACTCGGGGCCGGGTCAGGTGCGGAAGTGCCCGACGGCCGCTTTGAGCTCGCCGCCAACCTGTTGCAAATCGACCGTTGAGGCTTGCATTTGCAGGCTTTCCCTCGCGCTGCCCTCAGCCACTTCGCGCACCCGGGCCATGCTCTGGCTGACTTGCTCGGCCACCACGCTCTGCTGCTCGGCGGCCGCGGCAATCTGCTGGTTCATCTGCTCGATGTGGGACACCGCCTGGGTGATCCGCTCCAAGGCCCGCGAGGCTTGCGCGGCAAGCACCACCGTTTCATCACTCAGTACATGGCTGCTTTGCAAGCGCTCGGCGGCTTGTTGGGCCACACCGCTCAGGCGAACGATCAACCCTTCGATTTCCGTGGTCGAACGGTGGGTGCGCCGTGCCAGGCCACGCACCTCATCGGCGACCACGGCGAAACCACGACCCTGCTCCCCCGCCCGCGCAGCCTCGATGGCGGCGTTGAGCGCCAGCAGGTTGGTCTGCTCGGCCACCGCCTTGATGACATCGAGCACACCACCAATGGCGGCGCTCTCCACCAGCAAAGACCGCATGACCTCGGCGCAACCACTCATCTCCAAGGCCAGGTGGTCGATCTTGCCACCCGCCTGGCGCACCAGTTCATCGCCCTCACGCGCTTGTTGGTCGGCATGCGCCACCGCTTCGCTGGCCTCACCCGCGTTGCGGGCGACCTCCTGCGCCGTGGCGGCCATCTGTTGCATGGCGGTGGCGGCCCGTTCGGTTTCCTGGCGTTGATGTTCGACACCACGGCTGTTACTCAAGGTCACTTCGGCCAAGCTGCCGGCCATGCCGTTAAGCGAGCCGACACCTCGGTCGATGCGCCCGACCAATCCCCGCAGACTGACCAGCATGTTGCCCACGGTGCCCAACAATTGGCCCAATTCATCACGACGACCACTGTCTGACGGCGGATCACTCAGGTCCCCCGCCGCCACGCGTTGGACCAGCTGCACCGCCTGGCGCAACGGTTGCACAATCAACTGGCGGATCAGCAGGCTGGCGCCAATGCCCAAGGCGAGCGCCAGAACAGTGATCAAACCCAATTGGCGATCGACATCGCGATTATCGTCCAGGACCGCCTGCCTTTGCTGTTCATCGGCCTGAGCCAGCAGCTTGCTGACCTGCTCGGTCTGCGCGTTCATCGCCGCACTGCTGTGCGCGCTTTGCTTACGGCTGTCGACGAACTCGACGAAAGCCTTGCGATAATCACCCAAGGCCGTGCTCGCCTCCCGCAGCGACTCGCCTTGCTGCTCGCCAAGATCCAGCACCTGCATGGCGGCCAGCAGGTCACTCATGCTCATTTCCCAGTCGCTGCGGTAACGCTCCTCGCCATCGAGCGAGTAATACAGCTCGCTGTCACGCAGCTTGACGAGCTTGTCCCGCAACGCGGCCGTCTGCTCAAGCCGCACCATCTGATCGCTGTCCGGCGGTGTCCCCTGCCCCAACCGGGTGTTGAGCGCATCCAGTTGATCGAGAAACAGCAGGGTAAAACTGTCGCCAGCCGTCTGCGCCAGTGCCTGCATGCGCAGGCGCGCCTCCCGAGCCCGACGCAACGAATCGGCATAGCCGAGAAACTGCTCCAGATACGTGCTAGCGGCCGTGCGTACTGCGCTATTGGCGGGCTCATCACCGAGTTGCCGGTTCAGTGTGCCGATCGCCTCGCGGACCTGGTCCAGGCGCTGTGGAGCAAGGTCCAGGGCGAATGCTTTCTCGGCGATACGCGCACGCAGGATCAGTGCTTGGATCGACGACTCCTGACGCGATTGTTCACCGCGCTGCTGCAACACACCCAGAGAACGAAAAGCCGTGACTGCCACCGCCAACGTCACCAGCAGCACCAGGCCGAAACCCAGTGACAGCTTGGCCCCCACCGATAGATTGCCAAACACACGGCTCAGTACGGGCATGTCCAACTCCTCGCACGGTCGTGGAAAAACAGCCTGCCCTTGGTGCCCGGGCTGATCGTCGTGCCGGGTTTGGACTCACTCATTTGCCGATACCTTATTCTTGTTGTTGTGCGCGCCCGGGACTGCGCCCATAGCGCGGTGTAGCAGCAACTCTAATGAGTCGTACCTCGACGACACCAATCGCATCCTGCGTTATGAGCAATCGCAAAGTACGATGATAGGTATCCGGATTTGCGGCTTGAGCGGTCAGAAGAAAACCCTTAGGCCATGACGCACATACGCTCTATCAGCGTTCGCAATACCTCCCATCCCGACTCGCGATTGGCCAAACCATTGGCCTCCCCTTAGCCTGCTTCGAACCGTCAGGCCTGGCCATCCCCACGCCGGAGCTGGCCGCCTGCCTTTGCTTGCACAAGGACAATAACAATCATGTTCCGCTACTTCCCGACCAACTACGTGTGGAATCTTTCCGTCGACCTGGCCATTGAAATGGGCGCCCGCATCGGCGAAATCGAAGAGATGTGCGCCCCACTGCAAGAGGCCGCCAAACAACCGGACGCCGCCGGCAGCAAGGCCTTCCGTGAGACCTGGGCGAACATGGCCGACAAGCTGTGCGGCCTGGCTGAAGAAGACGAAGGCAAGGGCCGACTATTGTCTGCCGGTGAAAAATACAACCGCGCCGCCACCTACTACCTGAGCTGCGAACGCCTGCAAGCCCATGGTGCTCCTGGCCGCACGGAGCTGTACCAGCGCTTTCTGCACACCTTCCAACGCGGTATCGAACTGGCACGAGAAAACTGCGAGCGCGTTGAAATCCCTTACGAAGGCAAACACATTTCCGGCTTGTTGGTCCGTGCCGAAGGCGTCAGCGGCCCGGCGCCGATTCTGGTGCAGGTCAATGGACTGGATTCAACCAAAGAAATGAAATACCGCGTCGGCCTGCCCGCCTGGCTGGCCAAACGTGGCGTGTCGTCGTTGATCATCGACCAGCCCGGGACGGGCGAGGCCCTGCGCCTGCAGCACCTGACTGCACGTTTCGACAGCGAGCACTGGGCCAGCCGAGTGGTGGATTGGCTGGAGACCCGCGACGATGTCGATGCCAAACGCATTGGCCTGGAAGGTGTCTCGCTCGGCGGCTACTACTGCCCGCGCGCAGTAGCCTTCGAGCCGCGCTTCGCTTGCGGCGTAGTGTGGGGTGCCAACCATGACTGGCGTGATGTACAGAAGCGTCGCCTGGAAAAGGAAGGCAGTTTTCCGGTGCCGCATTACTGGTCGCACGTGGCCTGGGTATGGGGCGCCAAAGACACCGATGAATTCATGGCCATCGCCGAGAATGTTCATCTGGACGGCATCCTGGATCGCATCAAGGTACCTTTCCTGGTCACCCACGGCGAAAAGGATTCGCAGATTCCGCTGAAGTGGGCACACCGCACCTACGAGCAGTTGGTCAACAGCCCGAAGCGCGAGCTGAAAGTCTTCACCGAACGTGAGGGCGGCGTGCAGCATTCGAGTTTCGATAACAGTATCAATGCCGGTCAGTACATTGCCGATTGGGTGGCTGAAGTGCTCGGTGGTCGTACCTCATGAAGTGGGTGTGAAATTCGTGCGCTGGTACGCTGCGAGGGTTTGAACGTTCCACGCCAACGGCTTAAGTGAACAGCCTTACGCTACGACCGTTCTTCGATGGTTGCTCCATCTCACCCATTCCCAAGCATCTGCCACAACGACGCCCCCACGCCGGTAATGCTTTCCCCGGCAATCAACCCCGCCGCTGCGGTGATGGCGAAGCGTTCCGTGAGGCTCGGCCAGCGACAGCTCACCAGCCACGTCAGCACCGCACCGAGGGCCATCATCAGCGACACCGAGGCCGGCAAGACAAAGGCCAGGCCCAGGGCCGCCGTACTTGGCAAGTAGCGGGCCCGATGCGCCGGCAGCAGGCTGTCGAGGATCCCCAACAACAAGCCGGCCAGGCCGCCGATGAAAATCGCCCAGCGAATGCTCGCAGACAATGAATCCAGGCCCAGGGTCAGAGTTTGCGCCACGGCCTTCCAGGTCGCGACCGCCGGGGCCGGCCATTCTTCGGTCAGCAGCATGGTTTGCGGGTCGGGGATCAAGGCCAGGTAGGCCAGGACGCCGACGATGCTGCCGATGAAAATCCCCAGGGTCTGGGCGATCAACTGCTTGCGCGGGGTGGCGCCAATCGCCCGGCCGACCTTGAAATCGTTCATCAAGTCGGTGCACTGCCCGGCCGAACCGCCGGCGGTGTTGGCGCTCATCAGGTTGATTGGCACCTGGCCCGGGGCGACGATGCCGAAGCTCAACTGGGACAACTGCCCAATGGCACCGATCGGCGGAATACCCGTGGCGCCGACCACCCGGGCAGCCACCGCCGCCAGGCAGATCGCCAAGGGAATGGTCAACAACGCCATCCACGGGTTGATGCCGAACAACAGCACTTGCAGGCTGACCACCAAGAGGATCGACAGTGCAAAACCGGCCGCGGGCCCAGGTTTGGGTATCGTCCAGATCGCCCCGCCGCCCGCCTTGGTGGACCGGTGCAATGCCCACAAGCGAATCGCCAGCGAGGCCAGGGTCGAGCAGACCATCAGGCTCACGCCCGGCCAGAGCAACCACTCCACCAGTGCAGCGAACTGCGGGCCGCTGCTGCCGTGCGGCAACTGCACCAAGCCCTGTTGCAGCAGCCACGGTGCCAACCCGCCCCACGCCAGCAAGGCGCCGAGCAGCAGCGTCAGGCCCACGCGGATACCGATGATCCCGCCGAAGCCCACTAGCAGCAGCGATGGGTCAGCGGTAAAGGTCAGGCGCTCCAGTTGAGCGGTCGGCGCCCCCCGCGGAATGGCCCACATGAAGGTATCGACCGCCTTGACCAGCCCGGACAACAGCGCGGCACTGAGCAACACCTTCAAGCGCGTCGCGGCTTCGCGGCCGTGGTTGTAGATGTGCAACAGGGTTTCCAGGGTCGCCATGCCTTCGGGAAATTTCAGCGCCTTGTCATTGAGCAGTGAAGGTCGCAGGTACCAGGCGATCCAGATCCCCAGGAAACTCACCGAAAAGACCCAGGCCACCATGGGAATCGCATCCAACCGCTGGCCGGTGAGCAAGGTGTAGGCCGGGATGGGCGCCACCAGCCCACCGGAAATGATCGACGCGGCGGCAGAGGCGACGGTCTGGTTGATGTTGCTTTCGTGCAACGTCCAGGGCAGCCGGTCCACCGATCGACTGACCAAGCCTTGCCAGATGCCATAGCCGATCAACAAGGCAATGATCGACATGTTGAACGACCAACCGATCTTCAACCCGGCGTAGACATTGGAAGGTGTCAGCAGGATCCCAAGAACGATGCCCGTGCAGACCGCACGCGGGCTGAGTTCGCGTTCGACGGTGGCGATCAAGGGAATTGTGGACGAAGTCGAGGGCATGCGAAGTCCTTATCGGCACGGGGGCAGCCGCCAGATTCGGACCGGCCCCTGGTGGGAGAGCTTGCTCGCGATCGCGCAGGATCAGTGACCTGGGTAGAGACTGGCATTGAGCCATGGCGCGCAAACCCGCACACAGGATCACTTGAAGCGGCAACTTAATAAGTGAACGCAGTATTGGCCCAAGGTTCACATGGCGCGGGGAAACCCTGGCGCACGTGCTCGCCAGGATGATCAATCCCCGGACAGGAAGTGAGGGATGTCGCGAGCGCTGCCAACGGCCGCGACGCATCGCGACCCAGGCAGCATTCGACTTATTGCTTGCCCTCGCAATTGACCATCCAGGCAATCCCGAAACGGTCTTCGAACATGGCAAAGCGTTCCGCCCAGAAGGTCTTCGCCAAGGGCATCTGCACGCTGCCGCCCGCACTCAAGCCTTTGAACAGCCGCTCGGCCTCCTCCACGCTGTCGACATTGAGGGACACCGACACCCCTTGCGGTTTGCTGAACGGCTGGCCCGGCGGGCAATCGGACGCCATCAGACTGAAATGGCCCACGGTCAGGCAGGCGTGCATGATCAGGTCCGCGTCCTTGGGCATGCCCACATCCTCGGGCGCCTCGGCAAAGGACATGGAAAACAGCTCACCGCCAAGCACCTCCTTGTACAACGCAAAAGCTTCCTTGCAGCGACCGTTGAAGGTCAGGTAGGGAATGATTTTCATGCTGGGATCTCCTGAGAGTGGATGGACAAAGCCGTCCGTGTGGCGGCTCTACGGACTCATCGAATGGCGAGGGTCGAAATCGACAGGTCGACGCCGTTATTTTTCGATAGGCCGTTGGTGGCCTGGGAAGCACAGGCTTCCCTGCCGTGAAGTCACGTCCAAACCTCAGGGATGCCATTGGAATCGATAGATGTCTCGATAACCATTGCTGGGGTCATACAGGAGCTTCTTGCCGCCATCCAGGGCAATATTGTCGGCATTGACCAAGTGAACCGGGGCCACGAAGCCACTCACCGGCTGGCCTGCCATCAGGCGGTTCAATTCATCGATCACCTGCCAGCCATGCACGTTGAGCGGTTCGGCCACGGTGACGGTCTGGTAGTTCTTTTCCTGTATGCGCAAGAACGCCGACGCGCTACCGTCCCCGGCAGACATCAGGCTGATGCTGTCGCGGGGTACTGCGGCGCTGGCCAAGGTGGTCACCGCATAGTCGAAATAGATATCGTTGATGGCCAGGGCGTGGGTCCAGCGCTTGCCGTGGCGCTGAAGCAGCTCCGTGGTGACGGCAGGCATCTTCTCGCGACTGTCGGAGATCGCGACATCGCGCACCTCCAGCAACGAACAGTCCCGACAGGCCCGAATGACGCTTTCCATCGCCCTGGCTTTGGCCATGGCGATGCTGTACCTGGAGTCGGTCAGGATCACCACGCCGGCTTTTCCGTTCGACTGCGCCACGGCCGCCATGGCCGTGATGCGAGCCACTTCGAGCGGGTCGGTCGTGACGTTCATGGCCATCGGCGTCCCGTCAATCGGCCCGGGGCGCTCCCCGGCGTGCCAGCCCACCACCGGCACGCCCTTGTCGGCGAAGACCGCCAGCGCCGCCTTGTTTTCAAGGGCATCGGCACCGCACAGAATGAGCCCATCGGGGTTCGCCGCCAGGGCATCGGCGAAGGCCTTTGCACGCCCGTCCGGGGATCCAGCGCCATCGAATACCCTCAGCGTCCAGCCCATCGCCTTGGCAGCCTCGCGAGCGCCCTGGGCAACGCCGACAATGCCGCCATTGCGCATATCCTCTGCGACGATGGCGACGCTCTTGCCGCGCTGGGCACGCGGGCCGGATTCAGGACCGCTCCAGGGAATGGCGCCAAGGGTGGCCTTGGCAACCCTCTCCTGTGCTTGGGCCACCGTCACCGTGGCGTCTGTCGCGGCGGGCAGATCCTGGCTGTATCCGGGCGTTGCCGTGAAAAGGCAGAGCATCGTCATTGAAACCGTCCGGAACAACCGGGACCTGATCGAACAGGTTCGATCACCGCATGCGTTGCCGGGCCTGGAGCCGATGGCGCGATCATAATGGGTCATGGCGTCTCTTTATTTTTAGGAATGCACGTTTACGTTCAGTGCCCGCAAGGATAGTCGGTTCTGTTGTCATCGACCCGAAAGGGACTCGTCAGTTTGTAACATCCTTTCAGCCCCTGTCCTCACGAGCGCGCAGGTGACACGTGCTCCACCGCACATCATGACTATGCTCCTGGAACAGACGTAGAGCGGAGGATCAGTCCCCCATGACCTCGAACCTTGCAGATCTTTATAACGATTACATTGCCTGCCTGAATGCACAGGACTGGGAAAACCTGGGCCTTTTTGTGCACAAGGAGGTGGTTCACAACGCGAGACGATTAGGCTTGCAGGGTTATCGAAGCCTGCTGCAAGCGAACTATCGGGACATTCCCGACTTGCGCTTTGAGATCGAATTCCTGGTGATCGACCCACCCAAGTTGGCGGCCCGCCTGGCATTCAATTGCACACCGACCGGGGAGTTCCTGGACCTTGCGGTCAATGGAACACGGATCGCCTTCGCGGAAAACGTCTTCTACGGGTTCGAGGACAGCAGGATTCGCGAGGTGTGGTCCGTGATCGACAAGGACGCCATCGAAGCTCAGCTCCGGTCCACGTAACGGACGCCCAAGCCCCTGCGCCCCACCTTCGAACCGCAACGTGGCACGCACCAGGCGCTGCGCTTCGTTTTCGATTTACGTGAGGTCGAACAGTCCAACCACGCATAGACAGTAGAACGTCTCCGGCCAATGATGCAAGGTAGCCGTATCGGCAGGGGCCTCGAATAAAAACAACGGAGGGTCGCCCACGAACCATGAACATTCTCTACGATGAACGCGTCGACGGCACCCTGCCTGACGTCGACAAAAACGCGCTGCTACAGGCCCTGCAAGCTCATCTGCCGGACCTGGAAATCCTGCATCAGCGCGAAGAGCTCAAGCCGTACGAATGCGACGGGCTCTCCGCCTACCGCACCACGCCCCTGCTGGTGGTGCTGCCGCGCCATATCGACGAGGTCCGGGGCGTGCTGCGACTCTGCCATGAGCGCCAGGTGCCCGTCGTCGCCCGTGGCGCGGGCACCGGTTTGTCCGGCGGTGCGCTGCCGTTGGAAAAAGGCGTGTTGCTGGTGATGGCACGCTTCAACCACATTCTGCACATTGACCCCGCCGCCCGGACCGCACGGGTTCAGCCAGGGGTACGTAACCTGGCGATTTCCCAGGCTGCCGCGCCGTTCGGTCTGTACTACGCACCGGACCCTTCCTCCCAGATCGCCTGTTCGATCGGCGGTAATGTGGCGGAAAACGCCGGTGGCGTGCATTGCCTCAAGTACGGGTTGACTGTGCACAACCTGCTCAAGGTCGACATCCTCACCGTTGACGGCGAGGACCTGGTCTTGGGTTCGCAGGCCCTCGACGCCCCCGGGTTCGATCTGCTGGCACTGTTTACCGGTTCCGAAGGCATGCTCGGGGTCATCACCGAGGTCACGGTCAAACTGCTGCCCAAACCGCAAACGGCCAAGGTACTGCTGGCGGCTTTCGATTGCGTCGAGAAGGCTGGCCGCGCGGTGGGTGACATCATTGCCGCCGGCATCATCCCGGGCGGCCTGGAGATGATGGACAACCTGGCCATTCGCGCCGCCGAAGACTTCATCCACGCGGGCTACCCGGTAGACGCCGAAGCCATTCTGTTGTGTGAACTCGATGGCGTGGAAGCAGACGTCCACGACGACTGCGACCGCGTACGCCAGGTACTGGAACAGGCCGGCGCCACCGAAGTGCGCCAGGCGCGCGACGAGGCCGAACGCGTGCGTTTCTGGGCCGGACGCAAGAACGCGTTTCCTGCGGTAGGCCGCCTCTCGCCGGATTATTACTGCATGGACGGCACGATCCCGCGCCGGGAACTGCCAGGTGTGCTGCAAGCTATCGCGGCGCTGTCGGCCGAGTACGGCCTGCGCGTGGCCAACGTTTTCCACGCCGGCGACGGCAACATGCATCCGCTGATCCTGTTCGATGCCAATCAACCGGGTGAGCTCGATCGCGCCGAGGCCCTGGGCGGCAAGATTCTCGAATTATGTGTGAAGGTCGGCGGTAGCATCACCGGTGAGCACGGCGTTGGCCGCGAGAAAATCAATCAGATGTGCGCACAGTTCAATAGCGATGAGCTGACCGTGTTCCATGCCATCAAAGCCGCATTCGATCCGAGCGGACTGCTCAACCCTGGCAAGAACATTCCGACGTTGCATCGCTGCGCCGAGTTTGGCGCCATGCACGTTCATCGGGGTCAGTTGCCCTTCCCCGATCTGGAGCGTTTCTGATGCGCAGCGAACACGATGTCGATCACAGCGCAGCACTGCTGGAGCAGGTCAACCAGGCGCTGGAAAATGCCACGCCACTGCGTATCCAGGGCTCCGACAGCAAGGCGTTCCTTGGCCGCAGCGTGACGGGTGAAGTCCTCGACACTCGCGCCCACCGGGGCATCGTCCGCTACGACCCGACCGAGCTGGTAATCACCGCTCGCTGCGGTACGCCATTGGCCCACTTGTCCGAAGTGCTGGACGCGTCGCAGCAGATGCTGCCTTGCGAGCCGCCCTCCTTCGGCATACACGCCACCGTGGGCGGCATGATTGCCTGCGGCCTCTCAGGGCCGCGGCGCCCCTGGTCAGGCTCGGTCCGTGACTTCATTCTCGGCACGCGGGTGATCACCGGCCAGGGCAAGCATCTGCGCTTTGGCGGCGAGGTCATGAAGAACGTCGCCGGCTACGATCTGTCGCGCTTGATGGCCGGCAGCTACGGCGCGCTGGGCGTGATAACCGAAGTGTCCCTCAAGGTCCTGCCAAAACCACGGCAAGCGTTAAGTATCAGCCTGGAGATGGACAGCGATAGCGCCTTGCTGCGCCTGGCGCAATGGGGGCAGCAACCGCTGCCGATCAGCGCCGCCTGTCACGACGGCCAGCGCCTGCACCTCAGGCTCGAAGGGGGTGAAGGCTCGGTGGCCGCGGCCCATGACCGTCTGGGCGGCGAATGGCTGGACGCTTCGTACTGGCAAGCGCTGAACGAACATCGATTGAGTTTCTTCGATGAGGATCAAGCGCTCTGGCGCCTTTCCTTGCCGCAGAACACGCCCCGGCTGCTCCTGCCAGGCACTCAATTGATCGATTGGGGCGGCGCCCAGCGCTGGCTCAAGTCCGACGCCGAAGCGAGCTTCATTCGCTCAGTCGTCGAAAAGGCCGGCGGGCATGCGACCTGCTACACCCCTGGGCGAGCCGAGAGTCCCTTCCAACCGCTGCCCGACGCCTTGATGCGCTATCACCGGAACTTGAAACAGCAACTCGATCCACGGGGCCTCTTCAACCCCGGTCGCCTGTACGCGGAGCTTTGAACCATGCAGACCACCTTGAGCGACGACGCCCGCCAGCTACCCCGCGCCGAAGAAGCCGAGCGCATTCTGCGCAGTTGCGTGCACTGCGGGTTCTGCAATGCCACCTGCCCGACCTACCAATTGCTGGGGGATGAACTGGATGGCCCGAGGGGGCGCATCTACCTGATCAAGCAGGTACTCGAAGGCAACGAAGTGTCCCGCAAGACCCAGGAACATCTGGATCGCTGCCTGTCTTGCCGCAACTGCGAAACCACTTGCCCTTCCGGTGTTGACTACCACAATCTGCTGGACATCGGCCGGGCGGTGGTGGATGCGGCCGTCCCTCGCCCCCTCGGCCAACGCCTGTTGCGCGAGGGGCTGCGCGGCGTCCTGCCCAATCCCGGGCTGTTCAAAGGGCTGGTGAGCAGTGGCCAGGTGTTCCGCGCATGGCTGCCCAATACCCTGCAAGCCAAATTACCACGCACCGTGTATCCGGCCCAGCCACGTCCGACGGCCCGCCATACCCGACAAGTGCTCATGCTCGAAGGCTGCGTGCAACCGAGCCTGTCGCCCAATACCAATGCGGCGGCCGCACGGGTACTCGATCGGCTGGGGATCAGCGTCACCTCGGTTCCCGAAGCCGGCTGCTGCGGTGCACTGGACTATCACTTGGACGCCCAGGCCACCGGCCTCGATCGTGCCCGCCGCAACATCGATGCGTGGTGGCCGGGTATTGAAAGCGGTGCCGAGGCCATTGTGCAAACCGCCAGCGGCTGCGGCGCCTTCATCAAGGATTATGGCCACCTGCTCAGTACCGATGCGGCGTACGCCGACAAGGCCGCAAGGGTCAGCGCCCTGGCCAAGGATCTGGTTGAGGTGCTGCGCGACGAGCCCTTGGATAAGCTTGGCGTACACAGCGACCAGTGCCTGGCCTTTCACTGCCCCTGCACGTTGCAGCATGCGCAAGGACTCGGAGGTGCGGTCGAGGCGATCCTGACCAGGCTTGGATTCAACCTGGCGCCGGTTCCCGACAGTCACCTGTGCTGCGGTTCGGCGGGCACCTATTCGCTGACCCAACCCGAACTGGCCCGGCAACTGCGCGATAACAAGCTCAATGCCCTGGAAAGCGGACGCCCTGACGTCATCGTCACCGCCAATATCGGCTGCCAATCCCACCTCAACGGTGCCGGTCGAACCCCTGTCAGGCACTGGATCGAATTGGTCGAAGCCGCGTTGCCTCAACCAAGCTCAAGAGACGCCTGAGGGTCACGGCCAGGGCATGGTCAGGACATCCATAGTTCGATGCACCTCGAAGTGAGGAGCCTGTCGAATGCATAGTCTGTGCGCCACCCTGGAGGAGATGGCGATGACACACACCCGTTTTTTTGGAAAAACCGTACTGGCCTGCACTTTCATCCTGGCGATGATCGGTTGGGGAATCGGCTTCTATGGGCCGCCGATCTACATGCAGGCGGTCATGGAACGCACGGGCTGGCCCATCGTCCAGGTCTCGACCGCCGTGACCGTGCACTTTCTCAGCGGCACGATTGTCATCGCCAACCTGCCACGCCTTTATGCACGCGTGGGGATACCCGCCATCACCTTGCTGGGTTGCATCGTCCTGGGCATCGGCGTGAACCTCTGGGCTCAAGCCAGCCAGCCTTGGGTGCTGTATGCCGGTGCCATCTGCTCGGGTATCGGCTGGGTGACATTGGGGGCGGCGGCCGTTAACACCCTCATCGCTGCGTGGTACGTCAAGGAGCGACCCAAGGCCTTGGGCAAGGCCTATAACGGCGCCAGCCTGGGAGGCGTGATCTTTTCGCCATTGTGGGTGTGGCTGATCGAGCGTTTCGGCTTTGCCACGGCGGCGCTGGCAATCAGCATCGTCGCCGTGCTGCTCATTGGCGCCTTCGCCTTCCTGGTCTTCAACAAAAGCCCGCAAAGCCTGGGACAGTATCCCGACCATGCGGACCGGCCGGAACCCGCGCCGGCCAACGCCAGCGCCGCGCCGTGGACCGCGATGCAGACGCTCAGGTCAGCCAGTTTCCGCAGCCTGGTAGCCGGCATGTCCTTGGGGCTGTTCGCCCAGATCGGCTTGATTGCACACCTGTACTCGATCCTGGTGGGACACATGGGCGCACATGAGGCCTCATTCGCCATGGGCCTGGCCACCGCCAGTGCAATGGGCGGGCGATACGTCGCTGCACGCCTGATGACCCAAGGCAGGAATCGCCGACACCTGGCCTGCCTCGGGTACGCCCTCCAGATACTGGGCACGCTGATGCTGCTGGGCCTGGACCTTCACCCGACGGTGGCCTGGATAGCCGTGGTGCTGATCGGCTCGGGCATTGGCAACGCCACTTCTTTGCCGCCGCTGATCGCACAGACCGAATTCAGCCGTGAACACATTGCCAAGGTGATCGCCCTGCTGGTCGCGATCAGTCAGGCCACCTACGCCTTCGCCCCGGCATTTTTTGGCTGGGTGCGCTCCGCTTTCGCTGATCCGAATCACGCCATTGTCGCCGTCGTGACAGCAGCGGTCGTCGTTCAGGTGCTCGCCATTTTGTCGTTCTATAGGGGCGTATCCGCCCGTCCCTTCAAGAACACCGGCGGGACTTCAAATCACCCTGGCATGCCCGTCAGTTGAGTCACAAACAGCCGGGACAACTGGACAAGAGATTTCAGTACATACTGGACAGCCTTCCCAAGGTGCCCTTTGATACAGCACCCGTGCAACTTGCTCTGCCAGCGATCGTCCACCTATTCGGACCTGCAATCCTCTGACCATCCAGCGCTTTTATCGTGATTCACCTATACCGTTAACTTAACCCGCCGATAACGATGAGAATCACATTGGAGCTGACGATGCCCCACCGCACACCCAAACTTCTCCTCGCAGCAGCTACAGCCACATTGGTCATGTCCGTCACCGCCGCCGTAGGTCCGTTTACGCTTTTTTGGACAAACGAGACGCGTAATGAGCGCAATCTGGTAGAACAGCAGCTGGATAGCATTCGCACGGTGCAAGGCTTGCTCGTGGATGCGGAGACAGGCGAACGCGGGTATGCGTTGACAGGGATGGAGACATTTCTTCGACCTTATTACGTCGCCACCTCGCAGCTTCCGAGCGCTATCAAGGCTCTTCGTGAACACTATGAAAGCGATCCGCCCAGTGAAATTACCCAGGTTGAGGCGTTCATCGAGCAAACCAGGCTAAAGCTGGACCACCTGGAGGGGGTAATAAAGCTGCGCAGTACCCAAGGTGCGACGGCGGCGATGGACGAAATCGCTACGGGTAATGGCAAACACCTCATGGACCAGGTCCGCGATCTGGGGAGCAAGCTGATTCAAGCCGAAGTCGAGGAAGTGGCGATCCTGGACAACCAGCTCAACGCCAACTTGCGTTGGGCCGTCGCCATTTCAATCGCAAGCTTCTTGCTTACCCTTATGCTGGGCCGCTTCATTTACGTGTCCATGCGCCAGACCATAAAGCGCCAAGCTGACTCTACGGCTAGCGCACTTTCTTCAAGCATCCAACTCAGCGACAGCCTGAAAGACCTTGAACGGCGCAATACCGAAATAGGCTTGCTCGCAGAGATGGCTCGTCTACTCCAGACCGAGATGAGCCAAGAGGAAACGCTTCAACTGGTCAGCACTTATTGCCAACAGTTGCTGGAGGGCAGTAGCGGAACGCTGTACCTGTACCGCAACTCGACCGATGCACTCAAACCCGCCGCAAGCTGGGGCCACGCCGAGGCTCAACCGGACGTCCTCATGGGTCCCAAAGACTGTTGGGCGATACGTCGAGGCCATCCCCATGTGGTTGAACGTCGTCATGAGCTGCGGTGCGCCCACTACTCAACTCAATCAACGTTTGAAGATGGCGACATTCACTGGTGCCTACCGTTGATAGCCTACGGAGAAACGCTTGGGCTCCTGCATATCCAACATTCAGGCGCAAACGGCGAACGGGAGGTCAGCCGCCAGTTTGCGGAAGCGGCCGCGGAGCAAACCGCGCTAGCGCTGGCGAACGGCAGGATGCGCCAAGTCCTGCAAGTCCAATCGATCAAAGACCCACTGACTGGCCTGTACAACCGTCGTTTCATGGAGGAAACGCTCAAGCGCGAGCTCTCCAAAGCCACCCGAGACGCAGTCGACCTGAGCGTCATCATGCTCGACCTGGACAACTTCAAGAAATTGAACGACATCCATGGCCATTCCGCGGGTGACGCGGTACTGCGAAGCACTGCAGCCTTGCTCATGAAGTCCATCAGAGCCACCGATGTCGCCTGTCGGTTTGGTGGAGAAGAGCTGATCGTCATATTGCCGGACTGCTCGATGGAAGACGCTCTTCTGCGAGCCGAATCCATCAGGGCTTCGCTGGAGAGCATGAGCCCTACGGATGGAGTACAGACGTTCAGCGTGACCGCATCCTTTGGCGTGGCCTCGACCACGCGTAACGGGACCGATCAAGCCCTATTGATCCAGGCAGCGGACGCCGCACTCTACAAGGCCAAGCGTGCGGGCAAAAACCGGGTTGCCTCGTAGGCCGGACAGGTTCAATTGACGTAAGCGCCTGCGCGCCGCGGAAGGGTTCAACCCCCATTCGCGTCATCGCCAGCCTACAGCCGCCAAGGGGAGTTGCGAGCCCCCTTGCGAAGACCTTCCCGTCAAACGACGAAACGGCCTCCGCGCCAATTTAAAAGGCGGATCTTTAACGCAGATCAACAAAGCGCCTCTTACTCCAGCCCTATCATCTCCCAGCGCCAACCTTCGCTGGCACCTGAGAGGCAGGGATGAACGACGTAACCGGCAAGTGGCTTAAGCGGGGGGCTCTGGGGAGCTTGGTTTTCCTGGGCATACTGGGTGCCTGGTATATATTCAAACCCGCCCCTGTAAACCCCGATTTCGCCAGCGGTAACGGGCGGATTGAAGCCACCGAAGTGGATGTGGCGAGCAAACTGGCCGGACGCATCGATACCATTCTGGTCGCTGAAGGTGATCAGGTCCGCGCAGGCCAAGTGCTGGCGCGCATGGATACCCAGGCGTTGCGAGCCGAAATACTCCAGGCCCAGGCCCAGTTGCAGCGGGCCCGCACCGCCAAACTCACGGCGACGGCGCTAGTCGCTCAACGGGAAAGCGAAAAGATCACCGCGCGGGCAGTGGTTGCCCAGCGCCAGGCCGAACTGACCGCCACACAGAAACGCTTTGCCCGCACCGAGATTCTGGTGAACCGCAACGCCCTGGCCAGGCAGCAACTGGACGACGATCGCGCGCTGCTGGACAGCGGCCATGCTGCGCTGGCGGCTGCCAACTCGCAGGTATTGACTGCCCAGGCCGGTATTGAAGCAGCCAAGTCGCAAGTGGAGGAGGCCCAGGCCAGCATCGAGGCGGCAGCGGCGACCGAGCAACGCTTGCAGGCGGACTTGGCCGACACGGAGCTCAAGGCGCCTCGGGATGGACGTGTGCAGTACCGCATCGCCGAAGCAGGCGAGGTAATTCCCGCCGCAGGCAAGGTCCTCAATCTTGTAGACCTGAGCGATGTGTACCTGACGTTCTTTCTGCCCACTGACCAGGCCGGCCGCGTGGCCATCGGCGGCGAGGCGCGTGTGATCATCGATGCCGCCCCGCACTATGTGATTCCTGCAAAAGTCAGCTACGTGTCCAGCGTCGCACAGTTCACGCCTAAAACGGTAGAAACGGCCAATGAGCGGGAAAAGCTGATGTTCCGTATCAAGGCTCGGATCGACCCTGAGCTGCTGCGCAAGCATCTCAGCCAGGTAAAGACCGGCGTGCCAGGCGTGGCCCATGTCCGACTGAACCCTCAAGCCCAATGGCCAGCTGCACTCGAACTCAGGGTGCCGCAATGAGGGGCCAGCACCCTTGGGTCGCACGCCTGCAGGACATCAGGCTGCGGTACGGCAAGACCATCGCCCTGGACAGCATCACCCTGGATATTCCTGCCACCGGCATCGTCGGCCTGATCGGTCCGGACGGCGTCGGCAAGTCCAGCCTATTGGCACTGATCGCGGGCGCACGGGCGATACAGCAAGGCCGTCTGACCGTACTTGGCGGTGATATGGCCGACGCCCGTCATCGTGAAACCCTCTGTCCACGCATTGCCTATATGCCCCAAGGCCTGGGCAAGAACCTTTATCCGACACTGTCCGTATTCGAGAACCTGGATTTTTTCGCCCGCCTGTTCGGGCAAGGCCGGCCTGAGCGTGAACAACGCATCGATGCCTTATTGGCGAGTACCGGGCTGACGCCCTTTGCGGGACGGCCCGCCGGTAAACTGTCAGGTGGAATGAAGCAGAAACTGGGGCTGTGCTGTGCGCTGATCCACGATCCCGACCTGCTGATCCTTGACGAACCTACCACGGGTGTCGACCCCCTGGCCCGAAACCAGTTCTGGGCGCTGATCGCCGAACTGCGGGCCCGCCGGCCCCACATGAGTGTCTTGGTGGCCACGGCCTATATGGAAGAGGCTGAACGCTTCGACCATTTGCTGATGATGGACGCGGGCAAGGTCCTGGCGACGGGTTCACCTGCACAGATCCGCCAACGAACCGAATGTGAGGACCTGGAAGCGGCCTTTATCGCCCTGTTGCCGCAAAGCCGTCGGCGTGGCCACGAACCGCTGGTGATCACACCTCGTGTGCCATCCGCGGGAGATTCGGTGATTGCCATCGAGGCCAGGGAATTGACCTGTCGCTTCGGTGCTTTCACAGCCGTGGACAATGCCAGTTTCCGCATTGAGCGCGGGGAGATCTTTGGCTTCCTTGGCTCCAACGGCTGTGGCAAGTCCACCACCATGAAAATGCTGACCGGTTTGCTTGCGGCCACGTCGGGGCAGGCGTGGCTGTTTGGCAAGCAGGTCGACCCGAGAGATCTCAAGACTCGGCAGCGTGTCGGCTACATGTCCCAGGGCTTTTCCCTTTATACCGAGTTGACGGTTCGGCAGAACCTGGTGCTGCATGCGCAGTTATTTCATGTGCCTGCCGACGAAGTTGACAGTCGCGTCGCCGAGGCGGCCGAGCGTTTTGACCTGAAGCAGAACCTTGATGCCCTGCCCGACCGCCTTCCGCTGGGGATCCGTCAACGCCTGTCGCTGGCCGTGGCGCTGATCCATAGGCCCGATGTGCTGATTCTCGACGAACCCACCTCTGGCGTAGACCCCATTGCGCGGGACACTTTCTGGGCACACTTGCTCGACCTGTCGCGCAATGACGGCGTGACCATTTTCATTTCCACGCATTTTATGAACGAAGCGCAGCGCTGCGACCGGATTTCCTTTATGCATGCCGGCCGGGTGCTGGTCAGCGGCGCGCCCGAGCAGTTGGTCATTGATCGCGGGTTGAACAGCTTGGAGCAAACCTTTGTTGCTTACTTGGAAGAAGCCGCCAGCAGCACTGTGGCCCCACCGCAGCCAGACGAGCCGAGCACCAAGCCGCCCAGCGCCGAGGCGCTACCGGGAGGTCCCCGCAAGCCCCACCGCAGCAGGTTCAGCAGCTTGCGGATATTCAGTTACGCTCGACGCGAGACCATGGAGATTCGCCGTGACCCGATCCGCCTGACACTGGCGGCGCTGGGCACGGTATTGCTGATGTTCATCATGGGCTACGGCATCAGCCTGGACGTCGAAGACCTGTCATTCGCCGTGCTGGATCGCGACCAGACCACCACCAGCCAGGCCTATGTCCGCAGTTTTTCCGGCTCGCGCTACTTTATCGAACAGCCCGAGCTGCTTGATTACGCCGACCTGCAGACTCGCTTGCAAAGCGGGGCCATTGCCCTGGCACTTGAGATTCCTCCCAGCTTCGGGCGTGACCTCAAACGCGGCGCCCGGCCCACAGTAGCCGCTTGGGTGGACGGCGCGATGCCCATGCGCGCACGCACCGTAGAGGGTTATGTGAACGGTTTGCACAGCGGCTACCTGGCAGAGCTGGGGTATAGCGGCGCGGCGCTGGCCAGCGTCGAGGTGCGTTACCGCTACAACCCGGATGTGGAAAGCTTGCAGGCCATGGTTCCAGCGATCATCCCGCTGCTATTGATGATGATTCCGGCGATGCTCACCGCATTGGGCGTCGTGCGGGAAAAAGAGATGGGCTCGATCATCAACTTGTATGTCACCCCGGTGACACGCCTGGAATTCCTGCTGGGTAAACAGTTGCCCTATGTTGCCATGGGCATGTTCAACTTTTTGCTGATGTGTGCCTTGGCAGTCTGGGTGTTCGCCGTGCCACTCAAGGGGAGTCTGTTGGTGTTGAGCCTGGGCGCTTTGCTGTACATCGGCACCTCCACGGGATTGGGCCTGTGGATGTCGACTTTCATGAACAGCCAGATTGCGGCCGTGTTCGGCACCGCCATTGCGACGCTGCTTCCGGCCATTCAGTTTTCCGGATTGATCAACCCAGTGTCTTCGCTGGAAGGCTTCGGCGCTATGGTCGGCAAGGTCTACCCCACCGCACAATTTCTCACGATCAGCCGAGGGATCTTTTCCAAGGCCCTGGATCTGCAGCCGCTGACACCCTATTTCCTGCAACTGCTGGTGACGGTGCCGATCCTGATTGGCCTGAGCGTGTTCTGCCTCCGCAAACAGGAGCGTTAGCCATGCACAGTCTCATGAACATCCTGCGCCTGGGCATCAAGGAGTTTCGCAGCCTGTACCATGACCGGGCGATGCTGATCCTGATCGTCTGGGCGTTCTCGTTCGGCATCTACACGGCAGCCTCGGGCATCCCCGAGGCGCTGCACCATGCGCCGCTGGCCATCGTCGATGAGGATCACTCGCAACTGTCCGAACGACTGAACGCGGCGTTCCAACCGCCCTACTTCTTGCCGGCGGCGAAAATCAGCAGCCAACAAGTCGATGCCGGCATGGACAGCGGTCGCTATACCTTCGCCCTCGATATCGCGCCTGACTTTCAGCGCGACGTCCTCGCTGGACGACGTCCCAGCCTGCAGCTCAACGTCGACGCCACCCAGATCGGCCAGGCGTTTACCGGCGCAGGTTATATCCAGACCATCGTTACCACCGAAGTGGCCGAATTTGTCCGTGGCGTGCGCGATACGCCGAGCGCCCCCGTGGCCTTGGCCATGCGCATGCAGTTCAATCCCAACCTGACCCAGGCCTGGTTTACCTCAGTGATGCAATTGATTGATTACGTCACCATGGTGTCCATCATCCTCACTGGCGCCGCACTGATACGAGAACGGGAGCACGGCACCATTGAACACCTGCTGGTGATGCCGCTGCGCGCGTTTGAAATCATGACGGCCAAGGTATGGTCCATGGGCCTGGTGGTTCTGCTGGCCACCGCCTTCGCCGTGTGGGTGGTCGTCCGAGGCTGGCTGGAGGTGCCCATCAATGGCTCGATCGGGTTGTTCCTGCTGGGGACTGCATTGCACCTGTTCGCCACCACCTCCATCGGCATCTATTTGGGCACGGTAGCGCGTTCCATGCCGCAACTTGGGCTGCTGAGCATTCTGATCCTGATTCCCCTGCAGTTGCTTTCCGGTGGGGCTACACCCCGTGAAAGCATGCCGGAACTGGTGCAAAACCTGATGCTCGCCGCCCCCACCACGCACTTTGTCAGCTTTGCCCAGGGCATTCTGTATCGCGGGGCGGGCCTGTCGATTGTCTGGCCACAATTTCTGGCGATTGCGTCTATCGGCGCTCTGTTCTTCGTCGCTGCGTTATTGCGCTTTCGTCGGGCAATAACGCAAATGGCCTGAGCTCTGACAGCGCCATTCCTCCAGGCACGCCCCACAAAAACCTATACAAAATACCTACCAAAGTACAATTTTATTGATGCCTTTATGCCACCAATAATCCGCCTCAACACCCCTCATCCACCCGCTCATGAAATGCTCCGACATTCACTGGGCCGTTCCTGCAAGTTCGAATCAACACAAAAAATGTGGAAAGGACCTCCCGCCAGGGCCAAGCAATAACGTCGCAACTCTCCAGCAGAGCCATTTGCCTGGACAAGCCGGGGCATATCAACCCCAAACGCTATTGGCCGAACCGTGCAAAACATGAAGGTGGTTGTCGTGATTTCGGCACCCCTAAAGATTGGGCTGGGAGGCTTTATGAAACTCAAATCGCTGCAAATAAGAATCTGCATAACAGCGGGCATCTGCCTGTTTGTTTCATCGCTCAGCCTGGTGCTCTACGGGCTCTTCTCCGCCAGGTCCAACGAGCAATACGTCACGGCCGAGGTCTCGGCCTTGGTTGAGCGCTCGACGATCCGAGAGATTCAGAACCTGGCGGAGTCCCGGGCCAACGCCATCCAGGCCAAATTGCAGAACGCCCTGGATGCGGCGCGTACCATGGCCAACGCTTTCGCCGCAAGCAAAGCTTCGCAAAGCCCTCTGGTGATGGGACGCGAGCAGATCAACACGGTATTGCTCGGGGTCCTCAAGGACAACCCTGACTTCAACGGTACTTATTCCTGCTGGGAACCGGATGCGCTGGATGGGCAAGACCGTGCATTTCGCGCGGCCCAGGACGGGAGCAATCCGTCCACGGGTCGCTTTACGCCCTATTGGACCCGCAGCGCGGGTGGCCACATAGCGGTACAACCGCTGGTCGAGTATGACTCCCCGGATCGCCATCCCAATGGCGTGCCTAAAGGCGGTTGGTACACCGGTCCCCGCGACACCCTGAAAGAAAGCGTGCTCGATCCCATCCCCTACGTGGTCCAGGGAAAAAACGTCTGGCTGACGACCCTGTCGGTACCGATCGTCTCCGACGGCAAATTTTACGGTGTGGTCGGAGCCGACTTCGATATCGCCTTTATCCAGAAACTCAGTGAGCAAATGTCGGCCCAGCTTTACGGCGGCAAAGGCTCGGTGTCGATTCTCAGCAACCAGGGTCTGGTGGTGGCGGACAGTCAGCGCATCGACTTGATTGGCCAACCCATCAAGGCATTGTTGCCTGAGTCCTGGGAAACAGTGCTGAGCGCCATCCAGAGCGGTCGCGGCAATGGCCTGCTCAACGCGCAGACCCAACAAATCGAAGTACTGATGCCCATTGAACTGGGCCGCACCGGTAAACCGTGGGCGGTACTGATTCGTCTGCCCAAGGCGGTGGTCATGAGCCAGGCCATTGCCCTGGAGCAAGAGCTGCAGGCGCGCAGTATCAACAACAGCATCTGGCAGGTCTCTGTCGGTTTGGGTATCTCGCTGCTGGCCTTGGTCGCCTTGTGGTTCGCCGCCGCGAAAATCGTCGTGCCTATCCGCGAAGCGGCTGCCTTGGCCGCCAACATCAGCCTGGGGGACTTCTCTCGGCGCCTGGTGCAGAAAACCGAAGATGAAGTGGGACAGTTGTCCGTGGCGTTGAACGACATGTCCGAAAGCCTGCAAAGACAGGTGCGGGTCGCAGAGCGTATCTCCGAAGGCGACCTGGACCTGGAGGTTCGTTTGTCCTCGCCGCACGACACCTTGGGCAAGTCACTGGAAAAGATGGTCAGCAACCTCAACCAACTGATCTCACAAGTCCAGTCCAGCGCAACCCAGATCACCGGCAGCTCAGGACAGGTCACCGATCTCAGTCAGTCGCTGTCTGAAGGCGCGGCGAACTCCGCATCGTCCATTACCGAAATCAGCGCGGTCATGACCCAAATGGCCGCCCAGACGCGGGACAATGCCGCAAACGCCAAGAAAGCGGATGAGCAATCCCAGGCCTCACGGGCCGATGCGGGAGAAAGCGATCAATTGATGGGCGAATTGATTGCCGCCATGGCCGAGATTGACGATTCGGGCAAAGACATCACAGCGATCATCACGACCATCGACAACATCGCCGCGCAAACCAATCTGCTAGCGCTGAACGCCGCCATCGAGGCCGCCAGGGCGGGTGAACTGGGACGCGGCTTTGCCGTCGTGGCGGATGAAGTCCGCAGCCTGGCTGCCCGCAGCGCCGAGGCAGCCCAGCAAACGGCCGCGTTGATTGCCGACTCCTCAAGCAAGACGCAACGCGGCATGGTCATCGCAAGCCGAACCGCAGAATCGTTGAAGAACATCGTCAATGGGACCGGCGCGGTTTCCAGCCTGGTCTCGCTGATTTACCAGGCCTCCAGCGAACAGGCCTCCGGATTGCAACAAGCCAGCATCGGGCTTGAACAAATCGATGAAGTCACTCAGAAAAACCAGTCCAACTCGCTGGAGTGTGCGGTGGCGGCCAAGGATCTTTCGGAACGGGCCGCGCTCATGCAGCGGGAATTGGGTAGGTTCAAGGTAAAACGGTAAAACACCGCGCAATACCTCAAGTTCAATAGCCGTGGAAACGGAATTCGAATCGCCAATCAGGCGACCTTGTTTTGTCCAAAATTCAGACACTAACCGTCCCCCCTCTATCAAACCTGCCCTGACGATCACTCAGGGCATGCGTCCATCGGAAGCTGACATACCACTCAGCGACAAAAATAAAGCGCGGCGGTTTAGATCTCCTATGCTGTTACCAACTAAAGGAATCCTCCCAATGGCCGCTGACATTCGACCGTTCCCCGTGCACGCTCTCAAAGCCGCCTGCGCCAATTGCAGCGTACTTGAGTTGTGTTTGCCCATAGGGCTGACGGGGGGCGAAGTCGAACGGCTCGATACGTTGATCGCTCAACGAGTGAAAGTCAAAAAGGGAGTGGCTCTTTACCGGATCGGCGATCCGCTTCGTTCGCTATATGCCGTGCGGCTGGGCTTCTTCAAGACGACGATCTTGTCGATGGACGGTCGCGAACAGATCACAGGATTCCAAATGCAAGGTGAAATGCTCGGCCTGGATGCAATCAGCACTAATCAGTACACCTGCAACGCGGTGGCTCTGGAAGACAGCGAAGTCTGCCCGCTGCATTTCAACCTTCTGGAAAAACTTGCTCACGATTTACCGTCGTTGCAACACAACCTCAACAAACTCCTGAGCCAGGAAATCGTGCGCGATCACAGCATGCTGTTGATGCTCGGCAACATGAATGCCGACGAGCGTCTGGCGGCGTTCCTGTTGAACCTGTCACAACGGCTCAACATGCGCGGCTATTCCTCCCGGGATTTTGTCCTGCGCATGAGCCGTGAGGCCATCGGCTCCTACCTGGGCCTGCGCCTGGAAACAATCTGCCGAGGCATCGCCCACCTGCGCCAGGAAGGCCTGGTGGACATGCATGGGCGCAATGTCACGATCCTGGACCTGTCCGGTCTCAAGCAGAAGGTCGCCGGTTGCCATCGTCATACCGAGCTGTAATGCCCTGCGCTGCATGACCTCTGATCTACATCGATACCCCCAACGCCTACAGCTGCCACCTCGGGCAAGCCCTGCCCGTGTTCGATGACGTAGAGCTGATGCCTTTGCGTCGTGTCCCAATATCAATCATGGGCGTTGTTTTACGACGCGCACAGGACATGCTCACCAGCGTGCGCCCACCAATGCCCCATGCGGTTTGATCTGAATCAAGCTCAACGCATTCGCAGGTTCGGTGCGCCGGGACTGATCCAGATCAGAATCGATCGCTGCCACGGGCGTAGAACTGCATCGAAATACAAAGCTTTTTTGTCGCACAGCAGGCTTATATCCGATGGAGGAACACCCCATGCTCACCGTCAAAGACCACAACGAACGCGCCGCCGCCTTGTATGCCAGCATCAGTGGCAAACATTGGATCCAGCCCCTTAAAGATGGCCGGCACGTGCTGATCCGGCCGCTGCGGGATGAAGATCGCCAGCGCGAATATGACTTCATCAAGCGCCTGTCTCCGGAGTCACGACACATGCGCTTTCTGTCGCAAATCAATGAACCCGGAGCGGCGATGCTCGATCAGTTGATGGATGTCGACTGCAAGACGCGCCTGGCCTATATCGCGCTGGTTCACGACAACGGCCAACTGATCGAAGTCGGTGTCAGTCGCTACTGCGCCACGTCCGAACACGAATGCGAGTGCGCCGTGACCGTCGCCGATCATTGGCAACACCTGGGCCTGGGAACGTTGCTGATGGAGCATCTGATCGTCGCGGCACGTAAAAACGGCTATCGGCAAATGTACTCCGTCGATGCCGCCAGCAACGCCGCCATGCGGGACCTGGCCCATAGCCTGGGATTCGAGACACGCACCGACCCCGAGGACACTCGGCAAGTCATTCACCGCCTCTATCTCTAGCCACGATACGGTGCGGGTGCCGCGTTTCACGGCCCCGCGCAGAGGGTTCCCGTCATGCCTGCGGCTTTATCGCCCAGACGCTGCAAGATGCCCGTTGCAACAAGAGTTCGGCGGTCTCGCACGCGTTGACGAAGCCCAGGGCTTGGGTCGTGGCCTTGGCGCTACGGCGAGACTTGAGCGTGGGTTCGCGCGGATGCCGCGTGCACTTTTCGCGACGCTCGGGTGCGCGCCATCAGGTCTTGCGGCCACACATGGGGAGCGTCGATTCGAGCCTGCAACGTCCGGGTAAAGGCCCGCGCTTGATCAACGCTCCTGAAGCCTATGCACAAGGCATCCAGATGCACCACCCAACGCATTTCTGCCTGTCGCTCTTCGAGCCGAATAATCATGACCAACCTCTCATGGCGGGTGAGCCTGGACTTCAGAATCAAGCAACAGCCTGCGCCCGATTGCGCCGGGCGGATTGATCATGATCAAACATTGCGCGCTTGCGCTTTCGTCGTCAGTGCCGGTCCGACGCATTCAAGTGTGTTTGATGCAAATCAAGTCTCCAAGGCTCACCACGCTCATGATCGATACCAGGCACAGCCCGCGCGACAGTCGCACGGCGCCAACAGGTCCTTGCCCAGGAGGTTTGTCATGTCTACGCAATCACGCTTGATGCTGGTCGCTTCGCCATTGATGGAGCACAACCCGGCGTTCGACCGGGCCGCCGCACTGGCCAAGGCCGAAGGCACGGCACTGCACATTGTCGCCTTTGACTACCTCGAGGGCCTCGCCACGGCCAGCCTGGTCAATGAGCAGGCGTTGGAACAAATGCGCCTGGGCTACATTGAACGCCACCGCAACTGGCTGGAAGAGAAAGCCAGGCCCCTGCGCAAGCTCGGCATCGAGGTCACGACAGAGGTGGCATGGGTGGAGCGCCCCCTGCAGGAGATTCTGGTCCATCTCAAAGAGGCGTCGATGGACGCGCTGATCAAGACGGTGGATCCTGAATCCTGGATCTCGCGCCTGATGTTCACGCCCCTGGACGTACACCTGCTGCGCGAATGCGAAGTGCCACTGCACTTCGTCAACAAAGTGGCCCATGCGCGCCCGCGCAAGATCCTGGCCGCTATAGACCCCTTCCACCGCGACGGTCGTTATAAAGGCCTCAACGACCGGATCCTGGCCGAAGCCAACAAGCTGGCTGCCAGCTGCGACGCGGAATTGGAAGTCATCTACGCCTACGACCTTTCCTCCATCACCGCCGCCGAATACGGCTTTGGCAACGGCTCGACATTCTTCTCCTCGACCCTGGCGCGACAGCTTTACGAATCCCAGGGTGCAGCATTCGACGCCTTGGCCGAACGCAACGGCATTGCCCCGCAACAACGACGCATGATCATGGGCGATCCGGCCAAGGTGCTCGCCAGCTACGCCGGGGCCCATGACATCGATGTCATTGTCATGGGCCGCGTGCGCTATGGCGGCCTGGACAAGCTGATCGGCAGCACCGTTGAAAGCCTGCTGTACAAAATGCCGTGCAGCTTGTGGGTGATTGCACCGCAACAGATCGACTGAACGCACAGTGGCCGTCAACCGCTTGGACGTTGGTCAATAGGGGCGACAGGCCATGCGGCGCCTGGCGCCACGGATGCAATTCCCTGCGGTCGCCCTGGCGGCCGGAGGGGCGCATCAAATCTTCTGGGACACATACACCTAAACAACATCAGCCTCTCGGGCATCGGGCAAGCGCAAGCGATCTATTTCGTCAAAGAGATTACAAAAGATGTCCACGAGAAAAGGATCGAATTGGGTACCCGCTTGATCAATGATGAAACGCCTCGAGCGTTCGACATCCCAAGCCGGTTTATAGGCTCGAGGCATTCTTATGGCGTCGTACACATCGCATATCGACACAATCCTTGCCGATAACGGGATCTCCTTACCCCGCAATCCCTTGGGATAGCCGGTGCCATCCCAACGCTCGTGATGCGCCACGGCAATTTCCGCAGCCAGATCCGTCAAAGGAGAACCGTTCGGGTCATGCAGGATTTCATAGCCAATTCCGGCATGCCCCTGCATGACCTCTCGTTCCTGCGGTGTCAACGCACCGGGCTTTTGCAGGATGGCATCTGCAATGCCGATTTTTCCAATATCGTGCATCGGGGCCGCCATCCTCATAAGGTCGCACCATTGAGAGGGCATGCCGATCGCCTTGGCCAATAAAGCAGCGGACTCGCCAATACGGACAATATGATATCCCGTGTCATCATCCCGATAACTGGCTGCTCGACTCAAGCTGCTGCTGATCGCCTTGTAGCTGGAGGCCAGCTGGGCCGTGCGCAGCTCGACTTTGCGCTCCAGCTCGGCATTGACGTCGCGCAGCAGCTTCGCCGCCTGCGCCAGCTCCAGGCAATTGCGTACTCTGAGCAGCACCTCAGGCAGGTCAATGGGTTTTGAGATGAAGTCGTTAGCGCCCATCTCCAGTCCTTTTCGCCTGTTCTGCTGGTCATTCAAGGCCGTTACGATGATAACCGGTGACTCGGTGCGGTCCCGTTTATTGAGGCGTTCAAGAATCTCGAAGCCGTCAGGCGCGGGCATATCCAGGTCCAGCAACACCAGGTCCCAGGCGTTCGAAAGCAGCCAGTCCAGTCCTTGGCGTGAGTCGCTGAATGTCGTGATGTTGTGCATGCCCACGGCTCGCAAGCATGAATCCAGAAGCCTGAGATTGGTGGCCACATCGTCGATAATGACGATCCTGCTTTCAGCATTTACTTTAGCGAACATGCATCTGCCCTCTTCGCAATGAGCGTCAATATCAGATGACGAATACTCTGCCTCTCCAACGGAGAGGACACGATGGCCTGACACCCTAGTTGGCCAACCGAAACGTGATCAACGGCCGCACGAACCACGACGATCGACATGGCGCTCTCTGCGAACCTCGTGCGTAAACCGCGGAAAAAAGTGTCCAGCACAAGTACAGGGTCGGCGGTGGCGACGATCAATACGCTGACTGTCGTGGCGTCAAGCACGAGGCTGGCATCGGGCAACGTATCGACGCGCTGCAGCTCGAAATCACCGGCTAACGCCTCCCCAACCACTTGACCATCCTTGGGGTCGTTACTCACCAGCAGGATATGTGGCAAGGCTATCGTCGACACTCTGGAATCGCTCCCTGGCGCTGGAAAAGCCGACGAGCACATGTCTATCCAGAAGGTCGTTCCCACGTTGACATGGCTTTCAAATCCCATGGTGCCATGCATCAGGAGCGCCAGGTCTCGGCACAGCGCCAAGCCAATACCAGTGCCCTGGATGGAAGAGTTTTCTTTACCCAAACGCTGGAAAGGCCTGAAAAGCTCCTCCTGCAAATCCGGCGAAATGCCTATCCCGGTATCCGTCACGTAAAGACGCAGCCGGGTTCCACCCTCGACAACCTTGGCCCCCAGCGTGATATCACCACCGGGCCGGTTGTACTTGATTGCATTGGATAACAGATTGATCAGGACCTGCTTGAGACGACGCTTGTCGGCCCATACATGCCATGTATCCAGCGGAGCATGGGTGTGCAAGGTCTGGCCGTGCGCACAGACCTGCTGCTGAACCATGTCAGCGCAATTGGACAGCAGGCTTGCCACATGCATCGGCTTGAGATCCAGCAGTGGCTTCTCAACCTGCAAGCTGGAGAGATCAAGCAGATCGTCAACCAACTGCATGAGGTGCTCACTGGCCTCGATGATTTCCTGCAGGTTGGCTGTCTGTTGCGACGCGTCGTCAAGCGGCTGCATGAGTCCCAACTGGGCAAACCCGTATATGGCATTCAAGGGCGTTCGCAACTCATGACTCATGCTAGAGACGAACTTTGATTTGGCCGTGCTGGCGGCCTCTGCCTCCAGGGTTTTCTCCCGGAGATCCAACTGGGTCTGCTTGAGCGCCGTGATGTCGACACACGCCACGACCACGACACTGGAATCGTCGAGTCGCGAGGGCTCCAGTGTGCGGCCCCGGCAAAGGATCCAGATCAACTTGCCGTGCACGTCCCTGATCCGGAACTCCGCCTCCGGCGCTACACTGCCCCTGCCGCTGGCCTCTTCCAGAAACTGCGTGAAGGTTTGCCGATCTTCAACGGGAATGTTCTCCAGCAGTGTCGCCATCGGCACTTCGTTGGCGGTAAAGCCGAAGCGCTGGCACAGGGCACCCTTGAGAATAAAACGATGCCTTTGGGGGTAATACTCCCAGAGCCCTTCGGCAAAACTCTCCATGACCAACTCGAGACGCTGCTGTGTGGACCTGCGAACAAACTCGGCCTGGGCCAACTGCCTGCCCATGCCCAGGGCCTGGTTGGACATTGACCACAGTTCGATGATATCGGAAGGGCTTGCCGCCGGCTGCCAGTGACCCCGGCCGATCTCTCGCATCATTTGTGAGACCCCTTGTACCGGCGCGCTCAACTGGCGACTGAGATCACGCGCCCGCCACCACATGAAGGCAAAGAACAAGGCGTAGAACAGCACGAGCCCCGCGACCAACAAATAACCCACGTCGCGATAGTGACTGGAGAGCAGATTGGTTTCGTGCATGACTGCTGCTTCGTCCACCACCGCCAGCAAGAACCAGCCGGTAGCAGGGATCTTCTCCCAGGCGACCAAGTGAGGCCGTCCATTCAACATCAGCGCAACGACACCTCCTGAATGATCAGGTAAGTTCTCATTAAGACTGGCGAGGTCCGGATAACGGGCCAGGTTCAAATCCGGCGATTGCAGGCGCTCGCGTTCGACAGGCTCTCCAACGGGCTGGCTCTCGACGACTCGCAGGGAAAAATCACGCTGGCCCGCCTTGGGTACCGCCATGACGTCGAGCTTGTCGTTGACCAGCATCAGGTAGCCATCCCACGGCATCTGCAACTGTTCGATTCGCTTCAAGATACCGTCAACCGTTACATCAACCCCGGCTACGCCCTCAAGGAAGTTTCCTTTGTAGACCGGCGCGATGGCAGACATCATCCACCCCTGGCCGGCGGGATCCAGGTAGACATCCGTCCAGACTACTTTCTTATCAGGATTATGCTGGGCATCGGCCAGGTAGTAGAAGTTGTATTGGGTGATGTCCATATCATGGGGGTACTGTTCGAGCGTATTGAACCAGGGATAAATCCGGTTATAGCTGTCCCAACTGTTGAAATAGATGCTGGCAATCAGAGGATCCCCATCCTTCAGCTGTTTCATCATGAAATCTTGACTCGCCAGAAGAGAGACCTTGTAGAGATCCTGCTTTTCCGGCGCCGTTATATTCGAATAAAACGAGGCGGACGCTCCGTCGTCCGCTGCGCTGTAGCGAACACCGTCGGTGCTTACTGAAAGCGATGCCGCCATGAGGGGCTGGTTTTCGGAGAGTTCATGCTCAGTGGACTTGGCATAAAGGCCTATCGCCTTGTGGATTTGATCCAGCTGTCCTTGCACCAACAATGCATTCTGCTGAACCGATACCTGAATATCTCGAGTCGCACTTTGATGCAGATATTCGATCTGGGAATTTCGAATGGACTGGTTCGTGATGAAATAAGTGGTAATCAGCACCCCCTCCACCAAGACGAGTGGCAACAGGCTGGTACTGGCAAACGCGCGCCAGATCCATCTGCGCAGACTGACCCTCTTTTTTGAAGCTGCTTGCATAGGCACGCTCGTTGCTGGGCAGCACACAATGATGTCACAGTGACATTATTGTGGTCGCATCCCTGGTTTCTGTCCAACAGGCCCCCTTCCTTTGGTCCGTTGCCTCAACCATCCTGAAGGTACACCCAGCATCGATCAAAAGCCCGTGTGCGGCCTTATGACCATAGTCGAACACTCGATTTTGGTCTCAAGACTTAAGCTATGCTCAAAAACGGATGACCAGAGGATGGGGCGAATGGATTCAGCCATGGCGATAGCAACACCCTCCACGCAGGAAGCGGACGATGTGGGCGTCCTGTTGCTGGATGCCCAGGGGGCGCTGCTCATCATGGATGACTGCGCCAGCGGACTGCTGGGTCTAAGCGAGAGCGTCGCCGCCCTTGTGCCCTCACCTGCGTTGTTTTCTATCAAGCCGCTGACTTTTGAACAGCACCTGACCCATGCGCGACTCAAGGGGAACTGGTATTTCCAAGGTACGTCGGCCAGCGGAGACACGCTGAGGGTGACGCTCGACTACAAAGCACAACAATCCACCTACCTGGTGAAAGTCCGCCGCGCCGAACACGTCCGCCTTGCCGAACAGGACTATCGCCTGGCGTTCGACTCCGCCGGCACGGGCTTGGCCTTATTGCGAATGAGCGGTGAATGGATCGCGGCCAATCGAACGCTGTGTCAGATGCTCGGTTACACCGAAGAAGAACTTCGCGCCACATCTTTCCAGCGTTTGACGCATCCGAACGACGTCGATATCAGTAAGGATGAATTGCACAGGCTCATCCAGGGCCAACGTACGAGTCTGACCCTGGAAAAACGCTACATCCGTAAAGACGGCAGCACGCTGTGGGCACGCCTGACCCTGGGTATTGCCCGTAACGCTGATGCACAAGCACTTTACTTCGTGTCGCAGCTGGAAGACATCAGTGAGCATCTCGCCTTGCGCCAGGCATTGTTCAATAACGAACAGAAATACCTTTCACTGGCCAAAAGCTCACCAAACATCATTCTTCGCTACAACCGGCTTGGACAACAGATCTATGCCAATCCCGAGCTTGAACGCGTCCGAGGCTTTCCCAACACTCACATCACCGAACGTTCCTCGACGCCCAATCAACTCGACGAGTATTTTCGAACACAAGTAGAGCTCACGTTATCGACCGGCGTAGCAAATACATTTCTGCTGGAAAACAAGGACTCGCACTCTCGTCGTTCCATGGATTTCCTGTGCAACCTGACCCCGGAGCATGATGAAACAGGCGAGCGGTGTGGGGTGCTAGTTACAGCCCAGGATATCAGTGCATTGCGACGGCAGGAGCGCGCCGAGAATGCGCGCTCTGCCATTTTTCAAAAGATGCTCACTCATGACAGACTCCTTGAAGTGCTGCCACTGCTTGGCGCCTACCTGGATATTCTGACGCCCGAGTTTCACAACGCTATGGCCTTCAAGGCTGCGCCTGGCGACGACACGCCTTGTGCTCCGCCTACGGACACTTCCTCGATTGCAACCTGCCTGGCCGAAGACCTTGATCGACATCCCGAGCTGTTCGAACACCGTCATTTCATAGCCGATTTGAAAAGCGATGCCCCAGACCTCGCTTTCAGCCAGCCCGCGTTGCAGGCAGGTTATCGAGGTTGTTGGGTTGAGCCGGTGATCAATAAGACCGGTGTCACGATGGGCGCAATTGTGTTGTTCGTCGGTGGCGACGCTCAACTGAGCGAGCAGGACCGCAAACATGCACAAATGGCCAGTCATATCGGTGCCATCGCATGGGAGCGCAGCTCGGCCCACAGCCACCTGGCGCAAAGCGAGCGCCGCTACCGCGAAGTCTTCGACCATTCGCAGGACATGCTTTGCCTGCTCGCCGTAGATGCCGACCAGCAACTCAGTTGCCTGGAGGCCAATCCAAAGCTGTGCGAAATGCTCGCCAGAAGTCATTCGGACATGATCGGCCAATCGTTGGGCCAGTGCCTGGCAAAAGAAACCGCAAATATCGTCGAAGCGATCTGTCTGCACTGTATTGCCGTGGGAACCCCCATCGAGCTGGATGCACATCTGCCTTGCGGTCAGCGCTCACTCGTTGTCCATTTCAACCTGGTGCCCGTAGCCGATTCAAATGGGCGCTTGCATCGCCTGGTGTGCATCGCTCGCAACATTACCAACATCCTAGAGGCCCAGCGCAACGAACTGGCCCGACAGCAGGAAATCGGCACGCTGGTTGAAAACTCTCCGGATGGTATTGCACGACTGAGTCGAACAGGAGAACTGCTGTTCGTCAATCCAGCCCTGGAAACCTGGTTGGATCGTCCGCAAATCGCCTTGCTGCACAAGGATCTGCTCGAAATTCTGCCAAAAAACCTGCAAAGCCAATTATTCCGTGCAGCCGTCATCGAAGCCGTGGAAAAGGGCCAGCCCCTGGAGCATGAATTTGTGCTCACCGAGCAGCATCGACTGCAACGCGTCTATCACATCAGCCTCGTTCCCGAGCAGGACATCCAAGGAAAAATCGCCACCGTACTGGCCGTCGTTCGCGATATATCGCAGTTGCGCCTGGCCGAACTGCGCCTGGCCTCGCTCAATAAGCAACTGCGTCAGTTGATGTCCAGCCGGGAAAGTGCACGGGAAGAGGAGCGCAAGCTCATTGCGCAGGAGATCCACGATGAGCTCGGACAACACCTGACTGCAATACGCATGGGTACTTCGCTGCTGCGCTTCCAGTACGGCGAGCAATTGCCTCAGCTCAGCGAACAAGTGGCACGCCTGCTGCAATTGATCGACCAAACGGTGCAGGTGGTCAGGAATATTTCCACCAGCCTGCGCCCCTCGATCCTCAACATGGGTATCGCCGCGTCACTGGAATGGCTGGCCGATACCTTCAAGCAACAACGAGGCATCGACTGCAACCTGCAGATTCGCCCGCAGAAAATCCATTTGGACGATGCCAGCGCAACCGCTGCATTCCGGATCGCCCAAGAGTCGCTGACCAACATCGCTCGACACGCCGAAGCCACTCGGGTCGATATCGCGTTTGAGCAAGGCGAGAACGGCTGGTCGTTGGAAATCATCGACAACGGCAAAGGCTTCGAGCAGCGCGAACAATCGTCCAGGACCCTCGGTTTGCTGGGGATGCGTGAACGAGGCCTGACCTTGGGGGGAACCACCACCATATCCAGCAGCCCAGGCAACGGTACTACTGTCCAACTGCGCGTACCTGCTTCAAGGAGTCACGACTGATGATCCGTTTAATGGTGGCCGACGATCACACAATCATGCGCGAAGGCCTCAAGCAATTGTTCGCGCTGGTAAAGGATATTTCCGTGGTGGCAGAAGCGGAGAACGGAGCCCAGGTCTTGGAGTTGTTACGCCATACCGATATCGATGTGCTCCTGCTCGACATGACCATGCCTGGTTCAAGTGGCGAGGATCTGATCGGCCGCATCCACGCCCATTACCCCAAGCTACCGATGCTCATCCTGAGCATGCACAATGAAGCGCACATTGCCCAACGTGCCCTGCGTGCCGGCGCCTCAGGCTACATGACCAAGGACCGCGACCCGGAAGCTCTGCTGGCAGCCATCCGCAAGGTGAGCACCGGCGCACGCTACCTCGACCCACAGTTGGCCGAACAAATCGCACTGCAAAGCAGCGGTGTTACGCCCGAGAACGCCTCGCAGAGCCTGACCTCGCGTGAGTTCCAGATCCTGCGCATGCTGGCACAAGGGCTGAGCGTCAACCAGATCGCCGAACAACTCGTGATCAGCAACAAGACCGTCAGCACGCACAAGACTCGACTGATGGAAAAGATGTGCTTTGCCACCAGCACAGACCTGGTGCGCTACGCCTTGAATGAAGGGCTGGTCTGAAGACGCCGCGGTTCAGGGGTGATGCCCGCGAACGCCAAGAATGGCGCAAGCAATCTGCTCCAGGGGCAGCTCACGCTCGACCGCGCCCAGCTTGAGCGCCTCGCGCGGCATTCCATACACCACACAAGACTCTTCGTCCTGGCCCAGGGTCCTGGCACCGGCATCGCGCATTTCCTTGAGGCCACGCGCGCCATCATCCCCCATGCCCGTCATGATGATGCCTAACGCATTGCTGCCTGCGCTGCGTGCGACCGAACGGAACAGTACATCCACCGAGGGTCGATGCCGGCTGACGGGAGGCCCCTGCACAATATCCACCTGGTATTGGGCACCACTGCGCTTGACCAGCATGTGAGTTCCACCCGGTGCGATCAGCGCACGCCCGGGAAGGATGCGATCGCCCTGTACCGCCTCGCGGACTTCGATCTCGCAAACATGATTGAGGCGCTCGGCGAAGGCGGCGGTAAACTTCTCCGGCATGTGCTGCACCACGACAATGCCTGGACATACCGGCGACAACCCTCGAAGAACCTGTTCAAGAGCCTGGGTGCCCCCGGTAGAAGTGCCTATGGCAACGATGCTTTCAGTCGTGCGGGCCATGGCCACGGACGCATGGGGCAGAATCGAGTCGGCACTGAGCCGGGGCGGTATATCGACAGGCGCCTGGGCGCTCACCACGCGCCGCAGGTTGGCCTTCGCTGCGCCCCTGACCGCCTGGACCAGGTCGTCCGCGTGCTCAGTCAGAAACTGCCGCAAGTTGGACTGTGGCTTGGTGACGATACTGACCGCACCGGCCGCCAATGCTTGCAAGGTGGTCTTGGCCCCCTTCTCTGTCAGCGTCGAACAGATCACCACCGGTGTAGGCTTTTGCGCCATCAGTTTCTTCAGGAAGGTAATACCGTCCATTCGTGGCATCTCGACGTCCAACACGATGACATCAGGCCATTGCCTGCTCATCTTCTCCATGGCGTACACCGGATCGACGGCAACGTCGATAACCTGGATTCCACTGGCCTGGTTCAGGGCTGCACTCAGCACCTGGCGCACCACGGCAGAATCATCAACGATCAACACCTTGATATCCGTCATAGGGCATTACTCTTGGGCGATTCGAATACCTTGCGGACCGAGTCGGCATGATGGAGTTGGAGGCGTCCGCTACCCACATCGAACACAAGGTGGCGATACCCTCGGCCACCTACGTGATAGGCCCGGCACTGCAACCCATGGTCCTTGATCAAGCGCCTGGCGACATTGACGTTCTGTTGACCGATCCCGGTAGCGTCACCGCGTTCCACCCCGGGAAACATGTCAGCCCCGCCAAAAATACTCACTTCAAATTGCTCGGGCCGAGCGCCCGCCCGATGAATGCACTCGAACAGCAGCACCAACGCATCCGTCGCGTAACGACCGTTCAGGTGCCCCGCGCCGCGACTACCTCGACGAGGCAACATGAAATGACACATGCCGCCCAACAAGCGTTGCGGATGCCAAAACACCAGGGCAACACAGGACCCCAGCACGGTGCACAAGCGCATTTGGCGCCCGCCGAACGCCACATCACCGGGCTGCAGGAAATATTCGACCACCTGAGCCATCTCAAGCGCCCGGTTTGCGATAGATGGAGGGTTTGACCAACTGCAATTCATCGCTGATGCCATTCAGGCTTTCCGAATGGCTCACGATGAAATAGCCGCCTGGCCTGAGGTGTTTACTCAAACGTTTCACTACCTCTGTCTTGGTCTGGTTGTCGAAATAGATCATCACGTTGCGCAGGAAGATCACGTCGAACTGCCCCACCGAAGGCAGTGCGTTGTTCAAGTTGATCGACGTGAAGGTAATTCGTGACGCCAACGCGCGGTCGACCATGAAAATGCCATTGTTGCAGCCCACGCCCCTCAAGCAGTACTTGTTCAACAGCGCTTCGGGAATACCGCGGATACCATCCAGTGGGTAGCGTCCGCCTTGGGCTTTTTCCAGTACCCGGCTGCTGATATCGGAAGCGAGGATCTCCCATGGCCGGGTGCCCAGACTGTCGGCCAGCACCATGGCCAGGGTGTAGGGTTCCTCCCCCGTGGAGCAGGCACCACTCCAGATGCGTACCGGGCCATTGCCACGAAGCCCGGCGAGCACCACGTTGCGAAGAAAATCGAAATGCTTGGGTTCGCGAAAAAAGTAGGTTTCGTTGGTGGTTAGCAAGTCCACCGCCATTTGCAACTCGGCCCGGTCCTTCATCAGCAAACCGTAGTAGCTGCCGTAGGTGGTCAAGTTGAAAAACTGCAAGCGCTTGGCCAAGCGGCCGCTGACCAGTTGCTTCTTGGCAACGGATAGACTGATTCCGGCAATTTCATGAATCATCGCCCGAAACTGCTGGAATTCGTTGTCGGAGAGAACGGCATTCATGCTTTCAACCCACCTTCGTCGATGCTCGAAGCAAGGAGTGCCGACCAGTCATTGCGACTGAGCAGGTGCTCGATGTCCAGCAACAGGACAAAACGATCACTGAGCTTGCCGACCCCCACTACGAATTCGGGACTAAGGCGCCCCTGGAGCGCCGGCGCCGGTTCGATCTGTTCGGTCGGGATCTCCAGCACTTCGCTGACGGCGTCCACGATAATGCCCACCAGGCCTACGCCGCTGCTGCCGTGGATCTCCAGCATGACGATGCAGGTGCGTGGGTTTTCCAAGGTCTGGGCACCGCCAAAACACAGCCCCAGATCCAGCACTGGAATGGCCGCCCCGCGCAGATTGGTGATGCCGCGAACCTTCGGCGGCGCCATCGGCAACGGGGTTATCGGACCGTATTCGACAATCTCCCGGACGCACGGAGTACCTACCGCAAACATCTCCTGGCCGACGCTGAAGGTCAGGTACTGCAGGGCTGCCGTCCCTTGGGCCGGTGGGCGCGACGCAGATATGGACATGGTTCACTCCTCGGGGCCCACCGCAGGCGGCAGCCCCCTCTCAAGACAACGTAGGCACGCCTGAGCACGACGGCTCAGTGCAATTGGCTGGCGATCTCACTGACACACAGCACCTGGTCGATCTGAAGCACAGTCAGGAACGCCCCTCGTACCTTGAACATCCCTCGAATGAAGTCCTCACGGATCCGGTTTCCGATCGCCGGAGCGGCCTTGATGTCCGCCAGCTCGATTTCGATCACCTCGCTCACCGAGTCGACGACAATGCCCAGCACGTGGAGCTCGCCTTCCTGGATCAGTTCCAGGATAACGATGCAGGTCCTGTTGCCTTGCTGCGTGGTGCCCTTGCCAAAGCGCGCCTGCAGATCGATCACCGGGACCACCGAACCGCGGAGGTTGATCACCCCTCGGATGAAATCGGGCATCATCGGTACGCTTGTCACCTGGCCGTATTCGATGATCTCGCGCACGCACAAGGTATCGATTGCGTAGACCTCCCCAACGGACACGAACGTCAGCAATTGCAGGCGTTCGCTGTCGCACGGACTCTGCGGCGCGAACTCGAAATGGCTCAAGGCTGCAGCGTCCATGTCTCAACTCCCGAAACGAATGAAACCGCCTTCTTGGGCATGCTCACTGCTGTGCATGCCCCCCAGACTGGAAGCAGCGGCCCGCGGTACCGCAGAAACCGCAACACGCCCCTGCAGGGTGAAAAAGCCCATCAGTTCCTGCAACTGTTCGGCCTGGCTACTCATTTCCTCGGCGGTGGCGGCCAGTTCTTCGGACGCCGAGGCGTTTTGTTGAGTGATCTGGCTCATCTGCGACATGGCGGTATTGATCTGCTCGGAGCCGATGGACTGCTCTTCAGACGCAGCGGAGATCTCTTGGACCAAGTCGGAAGTCTTGGTGATCGAGGGCACGATTTCATCCAGCAAGTTGCCTGCCCGCTCAGCCAGGGCAACACTGCTTTTGGCGACCTGGCCGATTTCCTGCGCCGCAACCTGGCTGCGCTCGGCGAGCTTGCGCACTTCAGCGGCGACCACCGCGAAGCCCTTGCCATGTTCGCCGGCACGGGCCGCTTCGATGGCCGCGTTGAGCGCCAGCAGATTCGTCTGATAGGCAATCGAGTCAACGATCCCGATCTTCTCCGCGATGGTTTTCATGGCCGAGACGGTGTCCTTGACGGCCTGCCCACCCTCGCTCGCTTCCTTGCTCGCCTTGCCGGCCATGCCATCGGTCACTTTGGCGTTCTCGGTGTTCTGCGAGATCGACGCTGACATTTGCTCCATCGACGCCGACGTTTCTTCAACCGAGGCGGCCTGTATCGAAGCCGACTGGCTGATGCTCTGGGCCGTGGCAGAGATCTCTTCCGAGGCGCTGGACAGCGAATCGGCGGAACTGCGAACCTCGCCGATGATCTGCGAGAGCTTGCTCACCGTTTCGTTGACCGCGTTCTTCAGGTCTTGCAGGCTGCCCTGGTAATCACCTTTGACGTTGCGGGTCAGGTCACCACCGGACAGGGCCACCATGACCTCCATGGCCTCGCTGAGCGGTGCAACGATCGAGTCCAGCGTGCTATTGATCCCCGCCACGATACGGCGGAAATCCCCTTGATGGCGGGTACTGTCCGCTCGGGTATCGAGCTGGCCGACCACAGCATTCTCGCTGAGCATCCGGGTGTCTTCGATCAGCGCCTGGATGTTGCGGCGCAGTTGTTCGATGTTGTCATTGATAAAGGCCTTTTTGCCGGGGAATGGGGCCAGGGGTGCCGACAGATCGCCTTCACCGAAAGAGCGTATGCACGCCATGGCCTGCTTTTTAACGCTGATGTGACCATTGACCATGTCATTGATGCCTTGGGCAATCTGACGGTACGAGCCTTGGAATCGCTGGACCTCGATTTGCACATCGATGTCGCCTTTTTCATGCTCGTCCGACATGTGCCGCATCTCTTCGATCAATGCCGTAATGGTGCCGCGAAGATGTTCGATGGTGACGTTAATGAAGGCTTTCTTGCCGGGAAATGCTTGCAGGGGCGCCTGCAGATCGCCTTCGCTGATCGACTTGAGACAGGCCATGGCTTGCTTCTTGACGCTGATATGCCCGCTGACCATGTCATTGATGCCCTGGGCCATCAGCCCATAGCTGCCAGCGAAGCGCGCTGGGTCGATCTGCACATCAATGTCGCCTTTGTCATGCTCGGCGGACATGTGATTCATTTCGCCGATCAGTTGATTCAAGGTCCCGCTCAGACGGTCCATGGTTCCCATCAGTCCGGTACGCTCAAGACCATAGTTGCCGCCCTGCACATCCAGTTGGCCGGCCAAGATCCGCTCGGCCAGCAACCGTACATCGTCGGGCTCCCCCCCCAACGTGCCGAGCAGCCGGCGTACCAGGAAGAAGCCGACCAGGCCGATCGCCAGCAAGGTGGCGCCGCCGACCAGGGTAATGCTGTAGATCGCCGTCTGTTCGGTCGACGCAGCGATCGCCGCACTTTTACCGCCCAGGTCCAGGTTGTACTGGCGGATATCATTCAAGGCGGAAGTGACCTTTTCACGTGTCACGTCCAGGTCGAGCAGCACACTGCGGGCTTCGGGGGCAGCATTGCCGAGGGCACTGTCGAAACGTTCCACGCCCCGGTTGTATTCGTTGACCGTGCTGCGCAGGGCGCTGAGCAGCGTTGCATCACGATCGTCGGAGACGAACTCTTTCTGATAGCGATCGAGTGCCTGGAGTACCGATTCCTTGTCATTCTGCTGAGCGTTACCGACAGGTCCGGACAGGCTCTGCCATTGTCGGCTTTGGCTATCGGCCAGTGCCGAGGCCACATGATCCAGCAACTGCAGGCTGGGCACTGTATTGACTTGCGCATAGCTGGCGGTGCTCCTGACCCCACTTATCAGGTAGAGACTGAGACTGACCAGGATCAGGATGCCCAACAGAGCTGAGGCGACCAGCAGCGAGATATTTTTTTTGACGGTCATGAGGCTGTACTCCAGGGAGAACTATTGAGTCAATTCAGGGCTGAGGGTCGTACCGTGCTTCTGCTGGCTGGCGACTTGCCCGAGTAGTTTGGGAATATCCAGGATCAACGCTACTGCTCCGTTCCCCAGGATGGTGAAGCCGCCCAATCCATGAGCTGTACCGAAAATCTTGCCCAGCGGCTTGATGACCGTCTGGAACTCCCCCAGCAATTGATCGACGACCAGGCCCACGCGCATCCCCGCGTAGTGCACTACCACAATGTTTTCACGGCCATGGTTAGGCTCATCGATGCCAAACATCTCGCGCAGACGCAGGACCGGAAGCACCGCACCTCGCAGGTCGAGGAACTCCTGATTACCGCCATCGTCGGTCGACAGCTCGATGCACTCTTCGACCAGCTCCAGAGGCACGACATAAGAGGCATTGCCGACCCCGATCAGAAAACCATCGATGATGGCCAAGGTCAGCGGCAGACGGATACGCACCGTGGTACCCCGGCCCTCTTCACTTTCCAGATTGACCGAGCCGCGCAGGGCGACGATGTTCCGTTTGACGACATCCATCCCCACGCCGCGCCCGGACAGGTTGCTGACCTGATCGGCCGTGGAAAAGCCTGGCTCGAAAATCAGATTGAGAATGTCGCCGTCGGCCAACGATTGCCCTTCGGCAACCAGTCCGCGCTCCATCGCCTTGGCCAGGATGCGTTGCTTGTTCAGGCCGCCACCGTCGTCACTGACTTCGATAACGATGCTGTTCGCCTCGTGATAGGCGTTGAGGCGAACCGTGCCCTGCTCCGGCTTGCCGCGTTCCCGGCGCAGTTGGGAAGCTTCGATGCCATGGTCCATGGCGTTGCGCACCAGGTGGGTCAGGGGGTCGCCGATACGCTCGACCACCGTCTTGTCCAGCTCGGTCTCGGCGCCAAGGACCTGCAAGGCGATGTCCTTGCCCAGTTCCTTGGAGACATCGCGCACCACCCGCTGGAAGCGGTTGAATGTGGCCCCGATCTGCACCATTCGCAGGGTCAGAGCACAGTCGCGCACCTCCTCGACAAGACGCGAGAGCGAACTCGTCGCTTCAATCAACTCGCCGATGCCGCTTTGGATGGCTCCCAGGTTGGCACCAGCGCCGGCGATGATCAGCTCGCCCACCAGGTTGATCAATTGATCCAGTTTTCCAGCGTCGACCCGAATCAGATTACCTTCGGCTGGACGGGCCTCTTTTGTCCCCCGGGTGGTCACGTCATCGCGCGCCGCCTGGTCTGGCGCCACGGAGGCAACCGCAACAGCCGTCGACTCGCCAGAAGACGGAACGGCCAGCCAGGCTTCACGGGTGACGGAACCACAGGCGATGAAGGCCTCGACCATGGCATCGGGCTCAGCATCGAGACGACCGATCAAGGCCCGAAAAGCTGTCAGGTCGCCGTTACATGGCAACACGCATATCTGGCTGCCTTCGCGAACGAAGTCGAAGGCCCCTTCAATGGTGGCCTGGTCGGCATCACTGACAAACCCCAGCTCAAACCCCAGGTAACACGTTTCCGGATCCACCGTCGTGATATCCGGCAGGCCATCGGTGATGCACACGACGGCGCTGATGTGGCCGAAGCTGTTGAGGTAGCGCAGCAACGACAGTGGATCCATACCGTTGCGCAAGACGTCAGGACACAGGCGAAGGGACAGATGCCAACGCGCGACGCAAGCCGACAGCAGAGGCTCGACCGCTGCCAGGGACTGCACCGGTTCGTGACGGTGTTCCAGATAACGGTTGAGACGCTCGACCAACGCCGCGCCCTGTCGCTCGTGCTCTGCAGTCATGCCTTGCAGGTTGCCGTAGCGGGCAAGCAACTCAATGAGCGTGCACAAATGGTCGCGCACTTCCAGGAACAAGGCACTCAACGACTCGTCCACCCGCAGCTCATGTCCGCGGACCCGATCCAGTACGCTCTCTGCCACGTGGGTAAAGGCAACGATCGGCGTGAAGCCAAACAGGCCGGCAGAACCTTTGATTGTGTGGGCGACGCGAAACAACGCGTTGATGGTGTCGGCATCATCCGGCGTCTGTTCGATCTGCAACAACGCGTCTTCCATCAGGAGCAAAAGATCCTGGCTTTCGGCGATGAACGTCTGTAGCACGTCGTCCAGATTCATGGGCGAGCTCATGGTTTCAACCTCTCTGCTGACGAGGCGTGGCCGACTCGTCGAAAAAGCCGTGCAGCCCGCTCATAGCCAGTGCATCGAGTACCGCTGTACTGGGATTACTCAGTAGCAGCCTGGAGCCCTGGCGCCGTGATTCCTGTTTGATCAGTACCAACAGCTGAAGCCCGGCGGTGTCCATTTCGTCCACCCCCCCAAGATCCAACTCGACTTCCTGAGCCAGAGGAAACAGCTCCAGAAGCAGGTCCTTGCGTTCGACGGCGGTATAGATGGTCAGCGGTCCTTCGAGAACCAAAATCCGACGCAGGCAATCCGTGGTGTTTGTCATGACAATTTTCCTTTCCAGGGACTCTGGACGGCGCTACGGCATGATCAGTTTGGAGACGGCAGCGAGCATCTGAGCCGGCTGGAAAGGCTTGACCATCCAGGCCTTGGCACCGGCGGCCTGCCCCTGTTGCTTCATGGCATCTCCGGTTTCGGTCGTCAGCATGATCACGGGCGTGAACTTGTAGGGCGCCAGTTGTTTAGCTGCCTTGATGAAACTGAGGCCGTCCATGTTCGGCATGTTCACGTCACTGACGATCAAGTGGATCTTGCGTCCGTCGAGCTTGTTAAGCGCATCACGCCCGTCGACACCTTCGATGACTTCGTATCCGGCGCCCTTCAAGGTGATGCTCACCACTTGGCGAATGGAAGCGGAGTCATCGACAATCAGGATGGTTTTGCCCATGGGGAAACTCCCTAGAAAAAAGTGATCTCGGATGAAGTGCCACTCACCACAGACTTACCGTGATGGATCGCGTGCTGTTCAGGCATGGTGTAGGTGCTTGCCAACTGCTCAAGCCAGGTATCAGCGATGATCGGGGCAGGCGTACCGCCGGCGAGGGCCAGTTGCTGGCGTTCGGCGATATGCGCATGCAGCTTGCCAAGATCGTTATTGACCAGGGAAAGCATCTGGCCCACCCGATCCTGGAACTGCAGGGCGACCAGTACCCCCGAGATCTCGGTGGCAACGTTTTCGCTCTGCTGCTGAAGACTGCTGCTGGTATCGACGATGGCCTGGGCGTTATGCCGGAAGTGCTCGATCACCTGGGACACCAGTTGCTCTGACTGAGCCAAGGTGTGTGAATCCTGCTGCGCCTGGTGCCGGGAAAGCTCGACGGTGCGAGAGATGGCAGCGTTGACTGTGTTCACCGTTTCACTGATTTTCTGCCCCGTCTCCCCGGATAAACTGGACAGTTTGCGCACTTCGTCCGCCACTACCGCGAAGCCGCGCCCCGCATCCCCTGCCCGCGCCGCCTCAATGGCAGCGTTGAGTGCCAGCAAATTGGTCTGTTGGGCAATGTCACCGACGAACTTGGCCATTTCCTGCAACTGCGAAGTGAAGTCGGAAAGGAGCAAGACCTCCTTGAGCTCCGACTCCTTGCGCAAAAGCGCATCGCGCAGGGCAACCATGATCGAATCCAGGTCCCGCTGACCGACTTCAAGGATTTCCAGCAAGCGTGCGCCCGAACTCTGGCCTGCGCCGAGGGAAGCAGACGCACTGATGTCTCCCGACAACGTCGCGAAGCGGTTACTGAGCTTGAGGATCGATTCCTCGCTGAGGATGCGCGCTGCATCGATCTGATGGCTCCAGATCGGCAGTACCTGTGCGCACACCTCACCCAATCCTTCATCAGGTGAAACGGTCAGCGAGGGGTGACCTGGCTGATCGTCTTGCTCGGCGTGCGAACGGGTATTCGCTAAACGCTGGCTCCACATGCCCATGAACAACGAGCCAAACATGACAAAAGCGCAACTGACTGCGCCGCGCAGAGAGAAGTCCGCGCTGATCAGAATCGCGGCGCAACCGAGCACTCCCGTCAGACCCGCGGGCAGCATCATCAAGATCAGGGGGGAGGAAACTACCTGTCCTTTCACCTTCATCTCTCCAGTTCAGTGCGGATCCGGCGGGACCCGGCGCAAGACATCCACCCTTGGGATGCCCGGTTTTGTTGGCCTGAAAAGATAATGGCCAAGTGATGGCAGTGAAACTATCGGAGCATCCTGATTTACAGCTAAGGATTGCGGCTGTTGCGTAGGGAAATTCCTACGCGCCGCTGGCGAAAACCCCGAACACTAAAAAAAACCAGCGACAAGCGCTGGCAGGAAATTCAGGCGCGCATCGCGTTACCCAAATCGCGACTCGCTGCCTTGCACCTTGCCGGTCCAGAGCGCATCAAGGTTTTTGAAACCCCAGGTTTTCTCAGACTCAAAGCTGACAATGCTGTCTTGCTCGCAGGCCAGATCAATGCATTTGTGAGGCAACGGCGTGCGACTCGACGTCGAGAAAAAAACCTTTACCACAGGCGTGAGCAAACATTCGGTGTGCTGTTCCATGACCACCGCCAACCGGCCGCTCTGTAGGCGCACCAAGGCGCCCACCGGATAGATACCAATGCATTTGACGAAGGCGTGAAACACTTTCTGATCGAAATGACCGGTCCATCCGGCCATTTTTCGAATCGATTCCGCGGGGCACCAGCGATCTCTATAAGGACGGTCGGACGTCACAGCGTCGTAGACATCACAGACAGCAGCCATGCGCGCGAAGAGGCTGACCTGGGTTCCACATAATTTATGGGGATAGCCGCTGCCGTCCATCTTTTCATGGTGATGCAAACAGACGTCCAGCACTCGGGAAGTGAAATGATTGCTGTCCGCCAGCATCCTGACTCCTGCCTCAGGGTGGGAGCGCATTGTTGTATGTTCGTTGTCATTCAAAGGCAACGGTTTAGCCAGGATAGCCGTGGGTATTGCCATCTTGCCTACATCATGCAACAAGCCCGCAAGCCCGGCTTCTTCGACCAGGGTCGGCGGTAGATTCAGTTGACGAGCCAAACCGATCATCAGGCCACAGACCGCCACGGAGTGCATGTAGGTATATTCATCGGCGGTCTTGAGGCGCACCAGACTGAGCAGTGCATCAGGGTGACGTAACAGCGAGTCGGAAATTTCTCCCACCATGTCCGTGACGCGGTCGAGCTGAACGATCCGCCCCATTCGCAAGTCGCCGAACATCTCCATGACTGCGTCCTTGGAACGGGAACACAGTTTAGCCGCCGCCAACAGCTCTTCGCTCATCGCCACCCTCGAACGTGGGCCGGGGGATTGCGCACAAGACAGGTTCGAGTCGCACGGGGGTTGCTGTCCACCTTGCCCCGCCTGCTCATCGTTTTCACCAGGCAATCGGGCTTGTACGCCCGCCCCCTTGGTCAGGTCGATCCATGCATCGACAATGCCCGAGGCAAGGACTTTCTCCAGCACGCCTTCATTCAGAATCAGGAAGCCGTTGTTCCAGAATGGACGCTCCACACAGGAACCGGAGACCTTCTGGACATACATGCCTACGCAAAGATCGGTTACGCCGATATGTACCAACACGATTCTGACGCCCCTCTGTCCTCACCACCCTCCCTGAATTGCCCAAAACGTAATGACCAAGCGCGTTCGTCTTGATTACGCATCAGGATGCCACCCTGGCCCCCAAACAGTAGCCAAGGGCCATCACATAAAAAATCAGAGGAATCTTATCTGGCCCTAAGATTTACAGATGGGCGCGTAGGAATTTCCCTACGCTGGAAACGCTATACGGAATGCGCCAAGGAAAATCCCGGCGTTGCGCTTTGCCGGCTAAACCTAAATTCAACCCCCTAAGCCCAGTCGGTGTTGCGCTCGAAAATCGCACCTTCGATACCCAACACTTCACGCGTGTCGGCGTAAATTCCCACCCCTTTTTCCCAAACATGCTTAATCGACTGATCAGCGCAGCGAATCTGGTAGTTGAGTTCGAATGGCTCCTGGCGCGAAAGCGCATATTGCACCTCGCGCCACACGTAGTCGGCGTCCTGCGCCAGGATCAGGCTGTTGTAGGTGAACTCATGGTTATCCACCAGGCGCTCGGCGGGATAGCCGGTGAGTTGCAAACACCCGGCACTGACGAATTCCATGGTCCAATCGCGGTTGTTGCGGCCGCGATAGATGAGCCCCGGCATGCTGTCGAGCAGGCTCATGCAACTGCGCTGGCTGGCCTGCCAAGCGATTTCGCGGCGTTTGTGCGCGGTGACATCCCCAGCCACCAAGTAGAAACCTTGCGGGCCGCGCTTGAGGTTGATCTCGAACCAACGCAACTCGCCGCTGGGGTGCACAAAACGCAAGCGCTGGTTGAACGAGGTGTCGGGACGGCGGCGCAGTTCATTCAAGGCTTGGCGCCACAACGGACGGTCTTCCTGATGCACGTAGTCCATCAGGTTACGCTCCGCGCCCGGAGGGCCCATCAACTCGGCCCAGGCCAGGTTGAAGTGGGCGATCTGGCCGGTGTCGCGCAGTTGCAATAAGGCGGCGGGAAAGTAGTCCATCACGTGCAGGGACGGTGTCGGCAGGAAGGTTTCGGGGTTGTCCCTCATCTAGTGGCGCTCCTCGTGTTTCATCAAGCCGCCGCTGTGCACCCAGGCCGCCAGTTCCAGTCGCGAATGCAGGCCAAGTTTCTGCAACAGACTGCGTACATAGATTTTCACCGTGCCGTCGCTGATCCTCAGCTCCCGGCCAATCAGTTTATTGCTCATGCCGGCAGCGATCAGCGCCAGGGTCTGGCCTTCACGTTCGGTGAGGTTGTCGCTGACCGGGGTCTCGCTGTGTGGTGATGGCTCGACCTGGTCGGCAAGAATGGCAACCAGGGTCGAATCGAGCACAATTGCCCCCTTGTGGCAATTGCGCATATACGCCAATAACGCATCGGGTTCGGTTTCCTTGAGCACATAACCACTGGCACCGAGGCGCAGCGCCGCAAGCAACTCCGCGCGATCCATCGAGGCGGTGAGTACCACCACCTGGCAATCCAGGCGCAATTGGCGTAGTTCATCCAGTACCTGCAAACCGCTGAGGCCGGGCATGTGCAAGTCCAGCAGCACTTGTTGCGGCGCCAGGCTCACGGCCAAGTTGATGCCCTCGCGACCGCTGGCCGCCTGCCCCACCACTTCGAAGTCGTCACTGGCGCCGAACAGCTGCGCCAGGCCTTTGCGAAACAGCGGGTGATCATCGATCAGTAATAAAGTCGTGCAGTCCATCGAAACTCCCCTGGGGCAGGTCTTGGTGGTGGCGAAGGCCAAGGTGCACGCGGACCCCGTGCGGGCGGATCGCTTCAATTGTGAGTCGGGCGCCAATGCTCGCGGCGCGCTCGCGGATAATCGCCAGGCCGAAATGATTGGCTTCCCCTGATGCCGGACTGAGTCCGATGCCGTCATCCTCCACCGAAATGGAAACATCACCGTTCTGGTTTTTCCGCAACTCGATGCGCACATGTCGCGCATGGGAATGGCGCACCGCGTTGGCCAATGCTTCACGAATGATCTGCAAGATCTGTAACTCGGTTCCCGGGCTCAAGGCATCATCAGCCAGGCGGTTGTCCAGCTCGAAAACGATGATGCAGCGCCGCGAGAACTCGGCGACCGAGTCAGCCAGTGCTTGGCGTAGCGAGCGTCCATCCATGGTCAGACGGGCACTGGTAATCAACTCGCGCACCTGACGCTGCAACTGGCTCAAACCGACGCACAGGTCCTGCAAGCCAGCAATGGCCTGTTCCGGCTCACCCAACTGGGATTGCAGACCATGGGCCTGGAACGACAGATAACCGAGTTGTTGTGCCACCGAGTCGTGCAGCTCACGGGCCAAGTCACCGTGGCGTGACGTCGCCTGTTTGCGCTGCTGCTCAGAGTTGTGGCTGCGCAAGCGCACGGCCACGCCGACCGCCTGCGCCGCCTCTTCCAGTAACTGGCGCCAACTGGCACCGGCCCGTTTGGGGCTATCGAGTAGCAGCACGCCCTTTTGGCCCTCGGGCAAGGCGCACACCAGGCGATGCATGCCACGTTGCCGGCACGTGCCGCAGGTTTGGGGCGTGTCTGCCGCGCTTGCGTCACGCCACGGACAAGTCGCCACGTCCTGGCACCCCTCGATCAAGCTGCGTCGCATCGGACTGAGGTCTTCGCCGCCAAGGATCAGGTTCAGCCTGACAGGCGGCAGCAGTGCGTCGAAACGGTCCAGAAAACTCGATAAGGCACCGTCAGCGTGCGCCTGGCTCAAAGGCAACCTGGCCAACAGCATGCGCACGTTGCGCGCCTGTTCGGGCCGCACAGGTCCTAACCAGAGCGGCCACCACTTCGGTCGTGTTCGCACTCTCGATAACCCCCGTCCGGTTGCTCCACGCTCTATGAATACCAGCAACTTCCATGCCCCGGACGGCCATATCGCAAGGCTTATCTCCAAAGGCATAGCCCTTTTTCCAGATTGAGAAGATTTTCTCCATAGGAAAGTATCTCTCCCAACAGGAAACAAAATACCCCGTGGAGAGCCCGCATGACGCCCAACCTCAGCCGCCCCATTGTGGTGATGCAATCAGAAGCCGCCGGCGCGGCGCTCATCGGTGAACTGGACATGCCCCTGCTGTTGATCGGCGAACACCCCGACTTTGCGCGGCGCCTGCAACAGGCACTGACCAGCGCCACCGTGGGCTGCCGACTCTACCTGCTGGGCGACGAAGCCTTCCTCTGGCGCATCCACGGCGAGGCTCGCGCCGCCGGCCTGGAAGACGACGAAATCAACATGACCTGCACCGTGCCCGGCCTGCGCCAGGTGTATTGCGCGCATTGCAGCCTGACCCAGGTGGCCGGACCGGATCCGCTGTTGAACTGTATCGGCTGCCATGTCGAGTTGGAGGTACGCACGCATTTTTCCCGGCGCCTGGGCGCGTACCTCGGTGTGTGCATCAATCCCGACCAACCCTACGCGGGGTTCCAGCCATGAATGCGGCCCTCACGGTTCAGGTCAGCGCGGCACGAATGCTCACGCCGGTAGTTCGCGAACTGCTCCTGACTTCAGCCACGGGCACCCTTCCGGGCTTCTCGCCCGGCAGCCATGTGCAGGTGCACCTGCCATTGGCCGGGGGCATGGTACGCAACGCCTACTCGCTCACCGGCGACCCGGCGCACACCCGGCACTACCGCATCGCCGTGCGCTTACAGGACACTTCCCGTGGCGGCTCGCAGTACCTGCATCATCAGGTACAGGTCGGCGATACCTTGCAGATTTCACCGCCAGCCAATCTGTTCGCCCCCCACGGCACCGCACGCCTGCATATCCTGATCGCCGCTGGCATCGGCATCACGCCGTTCATGGCCTATATCGCCGCGATGGAACAGCAGCAGAGCGATTTCGAACTGCATTACCTGTTCCGCCCGGGACTCAGCGACGCCTACCTCGACGAACTGCAACAGCGCCTCGGCGCGCGCCTGCACGCCTACGACAGGCGCCCCGACCTGAGCAGGATCCTCGCCGACCGGCCGCTGGGCAGCCACGTCTACACCTGTGGCCCGCAATCGCTGCTGGAGGCGGTCGAGCGACAGGCCACGCGCCTCGGTTGGCCGCGCCAGCGAGTGCATTCCGAAGCGTTCAAAGGCGCGCAACCCGGCCAACCCTTTGACCTGCACCTATTGCGCAGTGGCCGCCGCCTGCGGGTCGAGGCCGAGCAAAGCCTGCTGGAAGCCCTGGAGCACGCCGGTTTGCAAGTGCCCAACCTGTGCCGCGGCGGCGTTTGCGGCCAGTGCATGACCCGGCACAGCGGCGGTGCCATCGAACACCGCGACAGTTTCCTCAGCCCTGCCGAGCAGGCCGACTTTCTGATGCCCTGCGTCTCGCGCGGCAGCGGCCCCTGCGTTTCGCTGGACCTCTAGGAGTGAATGCCATGCCACTGCAATCGAGCCCCGTGCTGAGTTATCGCGACGATTTCAGCTTTCGCAACAGCCCGGCGGCGATCCGCCGTTTTCCCTTCCCGTTTATCGAGGACAGTTATCTGTATTCGGTGAACATCGAACCGGCCACCTCCCGCGACCCCGGCTCGGTCTACGAACACACCTTCGATATCGACGAGCACTACCGCTCGGAAATGACCGAACGGGCGCTGGTGCTGGACAAAGACCCGCGCCGCTATCTGGTGATGCCGCACATGCAAGTGGCGGCCTGGGATGCAGTGCAAATGATCATGGAACACCTGGCTAGCGACTACCCGAAGTGGTTCAGCCTGACCCGTGACGGTGAACGCTGGCATTGGCGCAACCACCTGCTGGACATCGACCAGCACTTCGTATTCGGCGATGCCGCCAGTCTGCCCTGTGCACCGCTGGAGTACATCGGTCGCCAAGTGCAGGGGGATTTCGCCTTGCTCGATCAGCGCGACGGCGACCTCTACATGGACGCCGGCCTGGTCACCAGCCCGGCCGACTGGTCGCTGGCGTTCGACGCCGGCATGAGCTTCAAGCAGTGGCATGCACCGGTGCCCATGGCCCATCAGATGGGTGTGTTCGAACGTGCGCTGAAGTACCTGCTCAACTTGCAAGTCGGTCAGCCGGTGCGGCGTCTGAACTGGACCCTGACGATCAACCCCCGCCTGGATTCATCGCCGGAAACCTTCCATGAATGGGGCGCCGACCGCGGCCAAATCACTGCGCAGAACGTCGGCCAACAGGTGCACCTGCGGGTCGAGTTGCAAGTGATGGCGCGCCTGCCGCGCAGCAACGCGGTGATGTTCAGCATCCGCACCTACCTGATCAGCCTGAACGAACTGGTCACCCAACCCGGCTGGGGCTGCCGCCTGCACCGCGTGCTGCGCGACCTGCCTGACCCCATCGCCGACTACAAGGGCATGACCCGCTACCGCCACACCCTGGTCGAGTGGCTGAGCCAGTTCGACTCGCAGGCCTGATTCTCTTCTACGACAAGGAACCACACATGACCCACTCATGGCGTACTTCTGCATTGGCCGAACGGCACCGCGCCCTCGGCTCTCAACTCGAAGACTGGAACGGCATGGGCACCGCCTGGACCTACAACAGCGCGCTGGCCGACCACCACGAAGCGATCCGCACCCGCGCCGGCCTGATGGACGTGTCGGGGCTGAAAAAAGTCCATTACGTGGGGCCACACGCCGAGAGCTTGTTGCAGTGGGCCACCACCCGCGACATCGCCAAGCTCTACCCCGGCAAATCGGTGTACGCCTCGATGCTCGACGAGGACGGCAAGTTCGTCGATGACTGCATCGTCTACCGCACCGGGCCCAACGCGTTCATGGTGGTGCATGGCGCCGGCATCGGGCATGAAATGCTGGTGCGTTCTGCCCAGGGCCGGCAAGTGGCGGTGCTGTTCGATGACGACTTGCACGACCTCTCCCTGCAAGGCCCGCTGGCGGTGGATTTCCTCGCCGAACACGTGCCCGGTATCCGCCAGTTGCCGTACTTCCATCACCTGCAAACACGCCTGTTCGAACGCCCGGTGATGATCTCCCGCACCGGCTACACCGGGGAGCGCGGCTACGAGATCTTCTGCAAGGCAACCGACGCGCCGTTCCTGTGGGACAGCATCCTCGAACAGGGCGCCAGCCTGGGAATCATCCCGTGTGCCTTCACCGCGCTGGACTGGCTGCGGGTGGAAAGCTCACTGATGTTTTTCCCCTATGACAACTCGCAGATGTACCCCTTCGCCGACCAGAAGGCCGGTGACACCCTGTGGGAACTGGGCCTGGACTTTACGGTTTCCCCCGGCAAACAAGCCTTCCGTGGCGCTGAAGAACACCTGCGCTTGCGTGGCCAGGAGCGTTTCAAGATCACCGGAGTACTGCTCGAGGGTGTACGCCCAGCCGAGGCCGGCGACACCCTGTGGCAGGGCAACCAGCAAGTCGGCGTGGTCACCTGCGGCATGTACTCGCGCCTGAGCAAACGCTCGATGGCCATCGCCCGCATGGCCGTTGCCTGCTCCGTGCCCGGTATTGCGCTGCAGGTACGCGGCAGCCTTGAAGCGGGAGCCGTGACCCATGCCCTGCCCTTCGACGACCCGGAAAAAACCAAACGCACGGCCAAGGGCTGAGCCTTCCCTCACTTTATCCAGGAGCCCTCGATGGACGCCTCCAGCGAACATTACATTCTCAAGATCACCTGCCCGGCGGCGTCCGGGATCGTCGCCGCGATCAGCGCCTGCCTGGCCCGGCAGCAGTGTTATATCAGCGAATTGGCGCAGTTTGACGACGAGTTCACCGGGCAGTTTTTCATGCGCGCGGTGTTCCGCTTCAACGCCGGCGTCGACGGTGATATCGGCGCCCTGCGCGAAGACCTGGGCGACCTGGCCGGTGGCTTCGACATGCAGTGGCAACTGTTCAGTTCGCGCCAGCCGACCCGCGTGCTGCTGATGGTCAGCAAGTTCGACCATTGCCTCACCGACCTGCTCTATCGCCACCGCAAAGGCGAAATGGACATGCACATCACCGCCGTGGTCTCCAACCACCTGGACTTGCGGGCGATGGCCGAGCGCGAAGGCATCCGTTTCATCTATCTGCCCATCACCAAGGACAGCAAGACCCGCCAGGAGGCCGAGCTGATGCGCATCGTCGAAGACACCCAGACTGACTTGGTGGTGCTCGCGCGCTACATGCAGATTCTGTCCGACGGCCTATGCCAGCAGTTGTCGGGGCGCGCGATCAATATCCACCACTCGTTCCTGCCCGGGTTCAAGGGTGCCAAACCCTATCACCAGGCCTATGACCGCGGTGTGAAGCTGATCGGCGCCACCGCCCACTATGTCACCAGCGATCTCGATGAGGGGCCGATCATCGAGCAGGAAATCCAGCGCGTCGACCACACACACCTGCCCGATTCACTGGTTGCCATCGGCCGCGACACCGAAACCGTCGCCCTTTCCAAGGCGCTGAAATACCACCTGGAACACCGGGTATTCATCAACCAGGACAAGACAGTGATCTTTCGCTGAACCCCTCAGGAGGCACGCTCATGACTCTACGTGTTGCAATCATCGGCGCCGGCCCGTGTGGCCTGGCGCAACTTCGCGCCTTCCAGTCGGCCCGTGACAAAGGCGCCGCTATCCCTGAACTGGTGTGTTTCGAAAAACAGCAGGACTGGGGCGGCATGTGGAACTACACCTGGCGCACCGGCCTCGACGAAAACGGCGAGCCGGTGCACGGCAGCATGTACCGCTACCTGTGGTCCAACGGCCCCAAGGAATGCCTGGAATTCGCCGACTACACCTTCGAGGAACATTTTGGCCGCCCAATCGGCTCATATCCGCCGCGGGAGGTGCTCTGGGATTACATCAAGGGTCGTGTCGAAAAGGCCGGGGTGCGGGACTACATCCGTTTCAATAACGTGGTGCGCCAGATCACTTTTGACGAAGAGACCCAGCGCTTCACGGTGATCGCCCACGACCACGGCAGCGATACCCAGACCTCGGAGGAATTCGACTATGTGATCAATGCCTGCGGACACTTTTCGACGCCGAAGATGCCGTACTTCCCAGGATTCGAGCAGTTCGGCGGGCGTATCCTGCACGCCCATGATTTCCGCGACGCGCTGGAGTTCAAGGGCAAGGATCTGCTCATCGTCGGCAGCAGTTATTCTGCCGAAGACATCGGTTCCCAGTGCTACAAATACGGCGCCCGCAGCATCACCAGTTGCTACCGCACCGCGCCCATGGGCTATGACTGGCCCGCCAATTGGGAAGAAAAACCGTTGTTGCAGCGCCTGGAAAAAAACCGCGCCTACTTTATCGACGGCACCCACAAGTCCATCGATGCGGTGATCCTCTGTACCGGCTACAAACATCACTTCCCCTTCCTGCCGGACGAACTGTGCCTCAAGACCGATAACCGGCTATGGCCGATGAACTTGTACAAAGGCATTTTCTGGGAGCCCAACCCGCGACTGATCTATCTCGGCATGCAGGACCAGTGGTACTCGTTCAACATGTTCGATGCCCAGGCCTGGTATGCCCGCGATGTAATCCTGGGGCGCATTCAGCTGCCCAGCCACGACCAGATGGTCGCCGACAGCCGGCAATGGCACGAACGGGAACAGACACTGGAAACCAACCAGCAGATGTTCGAATACCAGGGTGCCTACATCCAGCACCTGGTAGACGCCACCGACTACCCGAACTTCGACATCGCCGCCGTCAATGAAACCTTCCTGCACTGGAAGCACGACAAAGCGGAAAACATCATGGGTTATCGCGACAAGTCCTATCGCTCGTTGATGACCGGAACCCAGTCACCGCCCCACCACACCCCCTGGCTGCATGCGCTGGACGATTCGATGGCGGCGTACCTCGCCGAGCCGCCGACGACCATCACGTCGGTCGGCTGATCCGGGAGGTTCATCATGAATGCACCTCGTGTATCGGCCCCCTGGGAGCCCGGCCTGTTTGCCCGGGCGCCGACCCTGGAGCGCTATCGGGTAGCGGCCGGCGGCCTGACACTGGTGGCTTTGCAGCCCGGTGACAGCCTGCAAGTGATCGACCTTGAGGGGCAGCAACCCTGTGAACTGCTGGCCGTGGATGCCAGCGGTCGCAGCGCGCTGGCGGCCTGGGCATTGAGCGGTTCGACGGCCTGCGGGTTCATCGGCGCACGGCTTGCCGAACCGACCGTGCAAGCTCGGCGCATCAACCAGGCGTTGAGCCGACGCGGTATTGAGCCCTACCAAATGCCCGGCGCGGCTTCGCTCTGGGACGAGGGCAACCCTGCCAACTTCAGTCGCCACTTTGTCGCCAGCGATGACCTGCTGGTGATTGTCGCCGCGCCCGCGGGCCCCACGTCCGTCGATCGACAGTACCGGCCCAGCGAACTGCGGTTGTGGGTGACCCGGGCCAATCCCTCGTCGCTGCTGCTCCCGGCGCTACCCGAACCGCTGGGCGAGTTGCTCGACGAATTCACCATTCGCGCTGGCACGGCCCACAGCTATACCGTCGGCAAAGGGCAGTACGTGCAGGTGCTGGATGTCGCCGGCCGCCAATGCTCGGACTTCGTCGCCCTCGACCGGCGGGCGCTGGATCGCGGCGTCGAACTGGACCTGGACCAGACCGTCACTCGGACCCTGAACGGCAGCGCCTACCCGGCGCCAGGGCTGTTCTCGAAGTTTTTCGACCGCCAGATGCAGCCGATGCTGGAGGTCGTGCAAGACACCGTCGGTCGCCATGACGCCTTCGCCCTGGCCTGCGCCGCGCGCTATTACGAGAGCCATGGTTACTTCGGGCACGACAACTGCAGCGACAACCTGAGCAGGGCCTTGGCGGTCCACGGGGTACAGGCGCGCAGCGGTTGGCCGGCGATCAATTTGTTCTTCAACACCAGGATCGACGCCCATCAGCAGATGACGCTGGACGAGCCCTGGTCGCGTCCCGGCGATTACGTGCTCCTGCGGGCCATGACCGATCTGCTGTGTGGCAGTACCTCATGCCCGGACGACATCGACCCGGCCAATGGCTGGAACCCGACCGACATCCATGTCCGCATCTACAGCGAGAAGGAGCGTTTTTCCATCGCCATGAGCACTCGAACCACGGCCGATGCCGACCCGATCCTCACCCGTGAGTCCGGCTTTCACTCACGCACCAGCCGCCTCACCGGCAGCTTCATCGACTACCGCAATTGGTGGCTGCCGCTGCGCTACGACGGCTATGGCGCCACCGAGGAATACCTCGGTTGCCGTGAACGCGTCGCGGTGATGGACCTGACCGCCCTGCGCAAATTCGAAATCATCGGCCCCGACGCCGAAGCCCTGCTCCAGTACTGCCTGACCCGGGATGTGCGGCGCCTGGCGGTGGGCCAAGTGGTGTACTCGGCGATGTGCCACGAACATGGCGGCATGCTGGACGACGGGACCCTGCTGCGCCTGGGCCCGGACAACTTCCGCTGGATCTGCGGTGAGGATTACGCCGGGGTCTGGCTGCGCGAGCAGGCGCAGAAACTGGGCATGAAGGTGTGGGTCAAGTCCGCCAGCGAGCAGATTCACAACCTGGCAGTGCAAGGGCCGCGCAGTCGCGAGCTGCTCGCGCAGATGGTCTGGACCCCGCCCACTCAACCGAGCCTGGAAACCCTCGGTTGGTTCCGCTTCCTGGTTGGCCGGCTGGACGGTTTTGATGGCTGTCCATTGATGATTTCACGCACCGGCTACACCGGCGAGCTGGGCTTCGAGGTCTGGTGCCAGCCCGAAGACGCCGAACGTGTGTGGGACCGCATCTGGCAACTCGGCGAGCCGTTGGGCCTGGTGCCGCTGGGCCTGGAAGCGCTGGACCTGCTGCGGATCGAAGCCGGGCTGATTTTTGCCGGTTACGAGTTCAGCGACCAGACCGACCCGTTCGAGGCGGGTATCGGTTTCAGCGTGCCGCTCAAGAGCAAAACCGATGACTTTATCGGCCGCGACGCCCTGTTGCGGCGCAGCGCCCACCCCACCCACAAGCTGGTCGGCCTGCACTTGAGCGGCAACGAGGCCGCCCACCACGGCGACCCGGTGTACCAAGGCCGGGCCCAGGTCGGGGTGATCACCAGTGCCTGCCGCTCACCGCTGCTGGCCAGCAACATCGCCCTGTGCCGGGTTGATGTGAGCTGCGCCGAGCCCGGCACCGCACTTGAGATTGGCAAAGTCGATGGCCTGCAGAAGCGCATCAGCGCCACGGTCAGCGCAGCGATTTTCTACGACCCGGACAAAAGCCGGGTGCGCAGTTGATCAACCAGACGGACCTGTGTGCCACCTTGAATTTGACTGCCCCCACTACTCCGCTACTCAGACATGGGAATACGAAGATGGAAGCGACGACGTTCGAGGCAGTACCGCAGGCCGCCAGCACAGCAGGCAGCCTGCACCGCAAGATTGATTGGCGCGGCGCATTCTGGGTCGCCAGTGGCGTGCCCGCGCTGGTGCTGTTCTCCATCGGTGCGATTGCCGCCACGGTGGGCAAACCGGCGTGGATCGTATGGATCGTGTCGATCCTGTTCGGGTTTATCCAGGCCTTCACCTACGCCGAAATCGCCGGGCTGTTCCCGCACAAATCCGGCGGTGCCTCGGTTTATGGCGCGGTCGCCTGGGTACGTTACAGCAAGCTGATCGCACCGGTTTCGGTGTGGTGCAACTGGCTGGCCTGGTCGCCGGTGCTGTCAATCGGTTCAGGGCTGGCAGCCGGCTACATACTCACCGCGCTGTTTCCCGCCGATGCGCTGATCAATACCTGGCAACTGACCCTGCTCGACCTGGGCTGGATCAAGAGTGGCCTGTCGCTGCGGATCAACGCGACATTCGCCATCGGTCTGTTGATCCTGCTGACCGTTTTTGCCGTGCAGCATGGCGGCATTCTGCGCTCGGCGCGTCTGACCCTGGTGCTGGGCGTGACATCGCTGGTTCCTTTGCTGCTGGTGGGTGTGGTGCCTTTGTTCACCGGAGACGCAACCCAGGCGAATTTCCTGCCGCTTTATCCCTTGGCCCATGACGCGAGTGGACAAGTGATCGACGGCCCCTGGGATCTGTCCGGTTGGACGCTGATGGCGGGCGGTCTGTTCATGGCCGCGTGGTCCACCTACGGCTTCGAAACGGCGGTGTGCTACACCCGGGAATTCAAGGACCCCAAGCGCGACACGTTCAAGGCGATTTTCTATGCGGGCCTGCTGTGCATCCTGGTGTTCACCCTGGTGCCCCTGGCGTTTCAAGGCAGCCTGGGGCTTGGCCAACTGGTGACACCGGCCGTGCTGGACGCCAGCGGTGCAGTGGTGTCGCCGGCGGTCTACAGTGGCCTGTTGTCGCCAGCGATCTACAGCGGCATGGGCGTCGGCCAGGTGATGGCGGACAGTATCGGCGGCGGCAAGCTGGTCGCCAACATCGTGCTGATCATGCTGGTCCTGGCCACCTTGCTGGCGATCATGACGTCGATGTCCGGCTCCTCGCGCACCTTGTACCAGGCGTCGGTGGATGGCTGGCTGCCGAAGTACCTGGGCCGCACCAATGAACACGGCGCGCCCACCGCCGCGATGTGGACCGACCTGTCGTTCAATTTGCTGCTGTTGCTGATGTCCGACTATGTCTTCGTGCTCGCTGCGTCCAACGTCAGCTACATCATCTTCAACTTCCTCAATCTCAACGCTGGCTGGATCCATCGCCTGGATCGTCCCGATTGGATACGCCCATACAAAGCCCCGACCGTGCTCCTGGTGGCCGGTGGTGTGTTGAGTTTCGTCAACCTGGCCTGCATGGGCCTGGGCGCCGATATCTGGGGCGCGGGCACCCTGATGACAGGCCTGCTGCTGGCGCTGTTGATCCTGCCGGTGTTCTGCTACCGCCACTATGTGCAGGACAAGGGTCTCTTCCCCGAAGCAATGCTTAACGACCTCTACGTTCAGGCCGATACGGGTCATAAACGCGCGGGCTGGTTGCCCTATGTCACGCTGATCGCGGGTGTTCTTGTGGTGTACGGCAGCCATCAATTGGTAGTCTGAGCGCCCTTGCCTGCTGTTCCCTGATAAATCATCGAGGTGCAACGACGCCTCGGTGATTGTTTCGTCCCTCTATCCATCAAGACTACGGTGACTCTTTTGACCAGCACCACCCCTGCACTTGCTCGCGATATCGACGGCAAGGCCATTTCCGCGCGGGTTCTCGACGAGGTTCGGGATGAGGTTCTAGCCCTCGCGCAGCAGCATATTTACCCAGCCCTGGCGGTACTGTTGGTGGGCGAAGACCCGGCCAGCGAGGTTTACGTGCGCAACAAACTGCTGCGGGCCAGGGAAGTCGGCATCCGCTCGCTGGAGTACCGGCTGGCAGAAAACACCAGCGAGCATCAGGTACTGGAACTGATTGCCCGACTGAACGCCGATGCCACGGTGAATGGCATTCTGGTGCAATTGCCATTGCCGGGGCATATCGACGAGGCGGCCGTCATTCATGCCATCGACCCGATCAAGGACGTGGACGGTTTCCATCGCGAAAACGTCGGCGGCCTGGTGCAAGGCATCGAAGTCCTTACACCCTGCACGCCCAGCGGCTGCATGCGTCTGCTCCACGAAACCTGCGGCGATGTGAGCGGCTTGCACGCCGTGGTCGTCGGACGCTCGAACATCGTCGGCAAGCCCATGGCGACCTTGCTGTTGCAGGCTCACTGCTCGGTCAGCGTGGTGCATTCACGCAGCGTCGATGCCCCGGCGTTGTGTCGGCTGGCCGATATCGTCGTCGCGGCGGTAGGCCGTCCCGGGCTGATCGATGCCACTTGGCTCAAGCCTGGGGCAGTGGTGATCGATGTCGGGATCAATCGTATTACCGATGAATCCGGCAGCCATCTGGTGGGCGATGTCGACTACGCCAGCGCGCGCACCGTCGCCAGCGCGATCACGCCGGTGCCCGGTGGCGTCGGGCCGATGACCATTGCCTATCTGCTGAAGAACACCTTGATCGCCAGCCAATTGCAGCAAGCCCGTGGGTTGGCATCTGCTAGCCATCTGATGGTGAGTTGAGCACAACGTCCGCCTCGAGGCGGCCTGATAGCCGACCTGGTTCTTGGTGAGAGCGCGTTTCCCCTGCTCGCGATAGCGGTGGTTCAGTCACATGGATGTTGGACTTGCCGGCCTCATCGCGAGCAAGCTCGCTCCCACAGGTTTTGCGGTGAGCATGAGTTTTGTGTCTGCTGAAGATCCATTGTGGGAGCGAGCTTGCTCGCGATAGCGGTGGTTCAGTCACATGGATGTCGGGCTTGCTGGCCTCTTCGCGAGCAAGCTCGCTCCCACAGGTTTTGCGGTGAGCATGAGTTTTGTGTCTGCTGAAGATCCATTGTGGGAGCGAGCTTGCTCGCGATGGCGGTGGTTCAGTCACATGGATGTCGGGCTTGCTGGCCTCTTCGCGAGCAAGCTCGCTCCCACAGGGGATCTTGGGTTTTCTTGAGTCTTGTGTTCACCGCAGGCCCATTGTGGGAGCTTGCTCGCGATGGCGGTGGTTCAGCCACATAGGCTCTTGCTTTGCCTTGGATTTTGATCTCGGCGCCCCGTTAACCACGATGGCCGCACGCAGGCATTGTGGAGTGGGCACCTCGGCATGGATGCCGAGGTAGCCGCGCGGGGCCATGGATGGCCCTTCGCGGCAGGCCCACGGAGCAATGCCTTCGTTCAGGCACACCGTCCCTAGGCGAGGTGCCGAGTGGTGGGATAGAAGCGCTTTGGTTACTTTCGCCTGGGCCGGCATTCCGGCTTTTCGAAAGTGACCCGCCGTAAGGGCCGAACCCTGAGCAGCCGTTGCTGCTGAAACGGATATACACACCAAAGCAAGTAGATACAGCACCACTTTTTCCAAGTGAACACTCGAAGGTGAACCGTGTCGGTCAACAGCAACGATCAGTGGTTGTAGGCACGCTCGTTGTGTTCAGCCAGGTCCAACCCCATCTCCTCCACCGACGCATCGGCGCGTAAACCGATCACCGCGTTGATCACCTTGAGAATGACCCAACTGATGACAAAGCAATAAACCGTCGTCAGCAACACACCTTTGATTTGCGCCATGACCTGGGCCCCCATGGTCACGCCTTCGACCAATCCTCCCACCGACGGCACACAGAACACCCCGGTCAACACCGCGCCAATCATCCCGCCAATGCCGTGCAAGCCGAACACGTCGAGGCTGTCGTCATAACCGAAGCGACGCTTAAGCACGGTGACGCTCAAGTAGCAGAACACCCCGCACAGCAAACCGATGGCCAACGCACCACCGACGCCGACATACGCGCACGCCGGCGTGATGCCGACCAACCCAGCCAAGGCACCACTGGCGAGGCCCAAGGCACTTGGCTTGCCAACCTTGAACCACTCGGTGAACATCCATCCGAGAATGCCGGCGCAGGCCCCCAACTGGGTGTTGAGCATGACGATGCCAGAAGTGCCGTTGAGGCCTCCGCCGGAACCGATGTTAAAGCCGAACCAACCCACCCAGAGCATCGCCGCACCGGCCATGGTCAGGCTCAGGTTGTGGGCTGGCATTGGCGAGTTCTGGTAGCCCTTGCGCTTGCCGAGAATCAGGCACGCGGCCAAAGCGGCGACGCCGGCATTGATGTGCACGGCGGTGCCGCCGGCGAAATCGAGCACACCCCAGTTGTGCATCAACGCACCTGCCCCTCCCCACACCATATGCGCCACCGGGGCATACACCAGGGTGAACCACAACGCCATGAACCACAGCGCCGCCGAAAACTTCATGCGTTCGGCGAATGCACCGGCAATCAGTGCCGGGGTGATGATCGCAAAGGTCATCTGGAAGGTCACGAACACACCCTCTGGAATATCCCCCACCAAACTCTCTGGGGTCATACCCGCCAGAAAGGCCCGGCTCAAACCACCGACGAAACTGTTGAACGTCACCTGCCCCTCAATCATGCCGGAGCTGTCGACCACCATGCTGTAGCCATAAATCACCCACAACACGCCGACCAGGCCGGCGATGCCGAAGCACTGAGTGAACAGCGAAAGCATGTTTTTTGCGCGGACCAGGCCGCCGTAAAACAAGGCGAGACCCGGTAGACACATGAACAGCACCAGCACCGCGGCAGTGACCATCCAGGCGGTGCTGCCGGTGTTCAACGCGGGTGCATCGGCGGCCTGGGCCAATGGCGCAAGAGCACCGGCCGCCAATAAGCCGAGAAGAGATTTGCCGAGAAGACGATTGACCATGTTCAAAGCTCCTGCGAAGAAAAGGTGGGTGTCGGGCAGCGAGCAATAAAGAATGAGATACGGGCCTTTTCGGCCTCTCGTATGTAATGTCACGAACAGGACCTTGTGGGAGCGAGCTTGCTCGCGATAGCGGTGGGTCAGCTTGCAGCAGTTCTGACTGTGCCACCGTCATCGCGAGCAAGCTCGCTCCCACAGGTTTGGGTCAGTAGCCGGTACCGGAACCCGGAACCCAGTTGGTCCCCGCCAACGGTACTCGCGCCATGGCCGCCGACTCCACCGTCAGCGCGACCAGATCCTCGGGATCGAGGTTGTGCAGGTGCGACTTGCCACACGCCCGGGCCATCGTCTGCGCTTCCAGCACCAGGACGCGCAGGTAGTTGGCCAAGCGGCGGCCACCCTCCACCGGATCCAGTCGCTTGGACAGCTCCGGGTCCTGAGTGGTAATCCCGGCCGGATCGCGCCCGTTCTGCCAGTCATCGTAGAAACCGGCGGCCGAACCGATTTTCTTCAGTTCCTCGTCCAGGCGCGGGTGGTTGTCGCCCAGGGCGATCAGCGCGGCAGTGCCGATGGCCACCGCATCCGCCCCCAGCGCCATCGCCTTGGCGACGTCGGCACCGTTGCGAATCCCTCCAGAGACGATCAACTGCACTTTGCGATGCATGCCCATCTCCTGCAAAGCCTGTACCGCTTGCGGGATGGCCGACAGAATCGGGATCCCCACGTGTTCGATAAAGACTTCCTGGGTCGCCGCCGTTCCGCCTTGCATGCCATCGAGCACGATCACATCCGCCCCGGCCTTCACGGCCAACTTAACGTCGTAGTACGGCCGGCTGGCGCCGATTTTCACGTAGATCGGTTTTTCCCAATCAGTGATTTCGCGCAGCTCGGCAATCTTGATCGCCAGGTCATCCGGGCCGGTCCAGTCGGGGTGACGGCAGGCACTGCGCTGATCGACACCGATGGGCAAGGTACGCATACCGGCCACACGCTCGGTGACTTTCATCCCCAGCAACATACCGCCGCCACCGGGTTTGGCGCCCTGCCCCAGGACGATTTCAATCGCGTCGGCCTTGCGCAGATCGTCCGGGTTCATGCCATAGCGTGACGGCAAATACTGATAGACCAAATGCTGCGACTGGCCGCGTTCTTCCGGGGTCATGCCGCCGTCACCAGTGGTGGTGCTGGTGCCCGCGATGGTCGCGCCACGGCCCAGGGCTTCCTTGGCATTGGCCGACAACGCCCCGAAGCTCATGCCGGCGATGGTCACCGGAATCTTCAGGTGGATCGGCTTCTTGGCAAAGCGGTTGCCGAGGATCACATCGGTGCCGCATTTCTCCCGATAGCCTTCCAGCGGGTAACGCGAAACGCTGGCGCCGAGCAGCAGCAAATCATCGAAATGCGGCAGTTTGCGTTTGGTACCGCCGCCGCGAATATCGTAGATGCCGGTCTCGGCGGCACGTTGGATTTCCTGGATGGTCAGGCGGTCGAAGGTGGCTGACTCGCGCAGTACTGGCGTGGCTGCTTTTTGGTTAATCGGGTCGCTCATATCTGTTCTCCTCGCGCGGATCAGTACGCGGACGCGTTATCGACTTTGAAGTTGTACAACTGACGGGCCGATCCATAGCGCTTGAAGTCAGCCGCCTTGTGCACGAATCCGGCGCGGTTCAACAGGTCCTGGAGCTCCTGGAGGTGCTCGGCACGCATCTCTTTCTCGATGCAATCGGAGCCCAGGGACTCCACATTGCCCTTCACGTAGATGTGGGTTTCGTACAAGGAATCGCCCAGCGCATCACCAGCATCGCCGCAAACCACCAGCCGCCCGGCCTGGCCCATGAAACAGCTCATGTGGCCGATGCTGCCACCGACCACAATGTCGATGCCTTTCATGGAAATGCCGCAACGCGCGCCGGCATCCCCTTCAATCACCAGCAGCCCGCCATGGGCGGTGGCACCGGCCGCCTGGGAAGCGCTGCCTTTGACCCGAACGTAGCCAGACATCATGTTCTCGGCGCACCCGACACCGACGTTGCCGTGGACGGTGATCGAGGCTTTTTGATTCATGCCCGCACAGTAGTAGCCGGCGTGGCCCTGGATATCGATGGACAGCACTTCGTTCACCCCGACCGCGAGGTTGTGCTTGCCGTCCGAATGCGTCACCACCCATTCGCGGTCTTCAACGCTGTTGACCTGGTCGTGCAACGCCTGATTGAGTTCACGCACGGTGGCCGTGGAAAGGTCGATGGTTTTCATGTGTGCGCTCCTTAAGCTGACTCGCGTTCCCAGATGTACATGGTGGCCGGTGCCGGCTCCCAGACCTTGGCGTGTTCGATGCCCGGCAGGCTCGACAGGGCCTGATACTCGGAAGCCATGGCGACGTAATCGTCAGTCTCGGCGAGGATCGCCGGCTTGCAGGCAATCGGGTCGCGGATCACGGCAAAACCGTTGCGAGTGCCGATGGCGAAGGTGAAGAAACCGTCCAGGTCCTCCAGCGAGTGATCCAACGCCTCTTTCAATGAGTCGCCCTGCTGCAGGCGCCAGGTCAGGTAGCCAGCAGCCACTTCGGTGTCGTTGTCGGTCTCGAAGTGAATGCCTTGGCGCTTGAGCTCCTGACGCAGGCGGAAGTGGTTGGAGAGCGAGCCGTTGTGCACCAGGCACAGGTCGGCACCGGTGGAGAACGGGTGGCTACCTTCCATGGTCACCGCGCTTTCAGTGGCCATGCGGGTGTGACCGATGATGTGGCTGCCCTTCATGCCGCCCAGGCCGAAACGTTGGGAAATTTCCAGAGGCAAGCCCATACCCTTGAGGATTTCGATGCTCTGGCCGGCGCTCATGATGCGCACGCTCGGCGCCAGTTCGGCGAGGGCCAGCCGTACCGGCGCCTCTTGGGCATTGACTTTGAGCACGGCAGCGCTGGCGTTCTGGAACCAGTCCAGCGAACAACCGAGGCGGCCCTCCAGTTCGCCCATCAGGGCTTTCCAATCGAAACCGTCAGTGGTCGCCTGCAAGGTCAGCTTGACCCAACCATCCGCCACTTCATCGCCATAGATCGCAAACCCGGCACTGTCCGGCCCTCGGTCGGTCATCGCCTGCAACATGGGTTCAAACAGCTTGCCGAGCTGGGATTCCAGCTGCGGATTTTTCAGGTAAAGGCCTACGATCCCACACATATCAAATCTCCTTCGAAGGCAGTGAACACTCGACGCGGTGCCGGGTGCCCGAATGGTTGTCAAAACACAGCGTCAGAAAAATTCGGTGTAGCGCTGGATCTCCCAGTCGGAAACGTGGCGGCTGTACTCCACCCATTCCATGCGCTTGAGCTTGATGAACTCGCCGACGATCTGCGGGCCCAGCACCTCGGCGAACAGCGGGTCGGCTTCCAGGGCGTCACAGGCTTCCTTGAGCGATTGCGGCAGGGTCTTTATGCCTCGTGCGGCGATCTGTTCCAGGCTCAGGCTGTAGAGGTTTTCATTGCAGACGTGGTCGATTTCCAACTGGCGGTCGATGCCGTCCAGACCGGCGGCGATGATCGCGGCGCTGACCAGATAGGGGTTGCAGCCAGCGTCCGGCAGGCGGAACTCCAGGCGCCCGTAGGGCACCCGCACCATGGCCGAACGGTTGTTGGCGCCGAAGGCGATGAAGGCCGGCGCCCAGGTCGCACCGGACAACGAGTTGCCGACGACCAGACGCTTGTAGGAGTTGACCGTCGGCGCGGCGAAGGCACACAGCGCCGGACCATGGGCCAGCAGGCCGGCGGCAAAGTGGTAAGCCAGTTTCGACAGCCCCATGCCGCTGGGGTCGCTGGCGTCATGGAACAGGTTTTTGTTTTCGGCGCTGCTGATCGACAGGTGAAAATGCATGCCGTTGCCGGCGCGTTTCGGATCGGGTTTGGGCATGAACGAGCAGATCATGCCCAAGTCATTGGCGATTTCGCCGGCGGCCATACGAAAAAACGTGAAGCGATCCGCCGAAGTCATGGCGTCGCTGTAGGTGTAGTTGATCTCGAACTGGCCGTTGGCGTCCTCGTGGTCGATTTGATAGACCTCGAAATCCACGGCCTGCAAGGCTTCGGTCAGCCGTTCGAGGAACACGCGCGAGCGCGACAGGCCCTTGTAGTCGTAGCAAGGCTTGTCCAGGTTGTCGCTGACGTCCACCAGTTGCAGTTTGCCCTGCTCGTCGCGACGCATCAGGTTGAACTCGGGCTCCAGGCCGGTGTTGAGCGTCCAGCCCTTTTCTGCCAGGCGTTGCACTTGTTGCTGCAACACATAACGGCTGTCGTACGGATGTGGCTTGCCGTCGACGTGGCCGATGCACACCACTCGCCCGTAACCCGGCTGCCAAGGCACCGGGGTCAACGTGGCCAGATCACCACGGGCCATGAAGTCCGGTCCGTGGGGCTCCATGCCCATGCCGCTGATCGCGAATCCGGCAAACCCCGCGCCCTCTTCGGCCACGGTCTTGAGCCCACAGATAGGTACCGATTTGGTTTTGGCCGCCCCGTGTATGTCCACAAACTGCGCAAGCACGTACTTGATTGCGTGCTTGTCGATGATGCGCTGGGTTTCTGCTGGCAACATTGCTCGTCACTCCTCGCGAAAGGGCAAAACATTGTGGGTGGGCCCTGACTGACCTTTTATTCCTAAAAAGAAAGTTAGTTTCCCAATAGGAATGCAAGGCTCTTGCCAGATTCGCGAGTGAAACGCCGACGCTCCCAGGAACGACGCTTTTGTGCTGTATATATGGGAAAATTCTTTTCCCCGTGGGAATATCGTGGGATAGAGGCGAGCTGACCGCCGCCATTTGCACTTTCTCAGTGCGAAACTAATATTACTGAACGGAAAGCGTGCAGGATTTAATGACGATGCCGACCGAAACCGCCCCTCGCCTCAAGCTTGAGCAATACCTGGGATTGCAGATCAAGCGCCAGCGCCAGGCTCAGGATCTGAAGCTGTCTGACGTGGCCAAGATTGCCGATATCAGCCAAGGCATGTTGAGCAAGATTGAAAACGCCCAGGTGTCCACCAGTCTCGATACCCTGAGCCGCCTGTGCGATGTGCTCGGCTTGCCACTGTCCAAATTGTTCAGCGAGTACGACCAGCAAGATGGCAGTGCGCTGTTGGTCAAGGCTGACCAGGGCATGGAAGTGGTGCGCCGCGGCACCGAGAAAGGCCATACGTACCACCTGCTCAACCACACCCGTGGGCCGAAGAAGAGTTTCGAGGCCTACATGGTCAGCATGGATGACGCGAGTGAGGAGTTTCCGACCTTCTCCCACCCCGGCACCGAATTCCTTCACCTGCTGGAAGGTGAACTGATCTATCGCCACGGCAATCAGCTTTACCGCATGGAAGCGGGCGACAGCCTGACGTTCGAAGGCGAAATCCCCCACGGCCCCGAGCAACTGGTGCAGGTGCCTATCCGCCTGTTATCGATCATGAACTACGGCAACGACAAAGAGTAACGCCCCTCCCGATGCATGAAGATCAACCTGTGGGAGCGGGCTTGCTCGCGAATGCGCTCTGTCCGTTGATAGAGATGACAACTGGCAGAACGCATTCGCGAGCAAGCCCGCTCCCACATTTTTGACCGCGTTCGACCGACGGAAACGATTCGCCTTCCCTCGCAAAAAAATTCCCCTCAGTTAAAAATCTTTCCTAAACCTCTAGACGTCGCGCCTCCACTCCCCTATAAAGCCACTTCAGGAATATTTTATTCCCCATAAGAAAAAACGCTCAAGGAATGAGCCTGCTGTCCTCAGACATTTTTCGCTATGCGATGAGCTGCCGCCATCATCCCGAGGACGTGTCATGCAACACGAAAAAAATCATTTCATCATGAAGATCACCTGTCCCGCGGTGTCCGGCATCGTTGCGGCCGTCACCACTTACCTGGCGGACAACGGTTGCTACATCGGGGAGATGGCGCAATTCGACGACGATTTCAGCGGTCGTTTTTTCATGCGTGCGGTGTTTCGCTTCAACGACGGCCATCAGGGCAACCTTCAACTGATCAAAGACGGTTTCGCCGACGTCGCCAAGGCGTTCGAGATGACCTGGGAATTGCACGACACCCGCGAGCCGATGCGCGTGCTGCTGATGGTCAGCAAGTTCGACCACTGCCTGACCGACCTGCTCTATCGCTACCACAAAGGCGAGATGGACATGACCATCACCGCCATCGTCTCCAACCACCTGGATTTGCGGCCCATGGCCGAACGCGAGGGCATTCGCTTTATCTATCTGCCGGTGACCCAGGACACCAAGGCCCGGCAGGAAGCCGAACTGATGAAGATAGTCGACGACACCGGCACCGAACTGGTGGTGTTGGCGCGCTACATGCAGATTCTCTCCGATGACTTGTGCAAGCGACTCTCGGGGCGGGCGATCAACATTCACCATTCGTTCTTGCCCGGTTTCAAAGGCGCCAAGCCGTATCACCAGGCCTATCAGCGCGGTGTGAAACTCATTGGCGCCACCGCCCACTACGTCACCAGCGACCTCGACGAGGGACCGATCATCGAGCAGGAAGTACAGCGGGTGGATCATGTCTATCTGCCCGACGATCTGGTCGCCACCGGCCGTGACACCGAAACCGTGGCCCTGTCCAAGGCGGTCAAGTACCACCTGGAGCACCGGGTTTTCCTCAATCAGGACAGAACGGTGATCTTCCGGTGAACACGCCTCGACTGATTGACGGCAAAGCCGCCGCCGCCCACGTGCTACTCCAGGTTCGCAAGGACGTGGATAGCCTGCGCGAGCAGGCTATTCAACCGGCCCTCGCGGTCATTCTGGTGGGCAAGGACCCCGCCAGCCAGGTCTATGTGCGCAACAAGATCCTGCGTGCCGAAGAGGTGGGTATTCGTTCCGTGGAGCATCGGCTTTCTCCCGACACCAGCACCGAACAACTGCTCAACCTGATCGCCACGCTGAATGCCGATCGCTCGATCAACGGCATTCTCCTGCAGTTGCCATTGCCTGCACACATCGATGAGCTACGCGCCCTGGAGGCCATTGCCCCGGGCAAGGATGTCGACGGCTTTCACAGTGAAAACGTCGGCGGGCTCAGCCAGGGCCGCACGGTGCTCGCCCCCTGCACCCCCAGCGGTTGCCTGTATCTGCTGGAGCAAACCTGTGGCGATCTACGCGGCAAACACGCGGTGGTGATCGGCCGTTCGAACATCGTCGGCAAACCCATGGCCGCCCTGCTGCTCAAGGCCGATTGTTCGGTGACCGTGCTGCATTCACGCAGCCCCGATCCACAGGCGCTGTGCCGGCAGGCAGACATCGTCATCGCCGCCGTGGGACGCCCAAGGTTGATCAACGCCAGTTGGCTCAAGCCCGGCGCCGTCGTGATCGACGTCGGCATCAACCGCATCGAGAACGACGGCCACAGCCGCCTGGTGGGGGATGTGGACTTCGACAACGCCCTGCCCCACGTCTCGGCGATTACTCCGGTTCCCGGCGGCGTCGGCCCCATGACCATCGCCTTCCTGATGAAAAACACCGTGACCGCCGCCCTTATGCAACAACAGGCTCAACGCAGCCAATCGGAGGCCCTATGCCGTTCAATCTATTGAAGTACGGGCTGAGTTCGGAATACCCGGTAGAGGTCGACCTGCCCCCTCCCCGGGAGCTCAAGCCGAGCTATGACGTGCTGATCATCGGCGCCGGTGGCCACGGCCTGGCCACCGCTTATTACCTGTCCAAGTACCACGGCATCAGCAACATCGCGGTGCTGGAAAAATCCTATCTGGGTGGCGGCAATACCGCGCGCAACACCGCGGTGATCCGCTCCAACTACCTGACCAGCGAAGGGGTACGTTTCTACGCCGAGTCGGTGCGGATGTTCCAGGGGCTGTCCAACGAATTCGATTTCAACATCATGTACTCCGAGCGCGGCCAACTGACCCTGGCCCATACCGACGCCACCGTGCGTTCGTTCCGCCAGCGGGCCGAGGTCAACAAGCACTTCGGCGGACGTACCGAGATGATCGATCGCCAGCAGATCCGCGAGCTGGTGCCCACCTTGAACCTCGACCCCGGGCACTTGCCGGTGCTCGCCGGGCTCTGGCACATCGACGGTGCTACCGCCCGCCACGACGCCGTCGCTTGGGGCTATGCCAAGCAGGCGGCCAAGCGCGGCGTGGAAATCCACCCGCTCACCGAAGTCCAGGACCTGATCATCGAGAACGGCGCCATCACCGCCGTCAAGACCAATCGCGGCACCATCAAATGCGGCTGCGCGGTGCAGGCGATTGCCGGGCACAGTTCCTTGCTGATGGCAAAAGCCGGGATCCGTTCGCCGATCCAGACCTTCCCGCTGCAAGCGATGGTCACCCAGCCGTTCAAACCCTTCCTAGATCCGCTCGTGAGCTCCTCTGCCCTGCACTGTTACGTGCAGCAGACCAGTCGCGGCGAAGTGGTCTTCGGCGGCGGCTCCGATCCGTATCCACTGTTCAATACCCGCTCCACGCTGGACTTGAAGGAAAGCCTGTTGGCCCACGCCATCGAAATGTTCCCGTTCCTGGCGAATGCCAAGCTGATGCGCCAATGGGCCGGCATCACCGACATGACCCCCGACTACAGCCCGATCATGGGCCTGTCGCCGGTGAAGAACTATTACCTCGACGCCGGTTGGGGCACGTGGGGGTTCAAGGCCACGCCGATCTGCGGCAAGACCATGGCCGAGCTGGTCGCCAGCGGCGGGCAGGTACCAGAGCTGATCAAACCCTTTGGCCTGGAGCGTTTCTCGACCTTCCAGCAAGTCAACGAAATGGGCGCCACGGCGGCCAGCCACTGACGGAGAACGGACGATGAAAATCATGACTTGCCCGCTCAACGGGCCGCGCAACATCAGCGAATTCACCTACGGCGGCGAGTTCAAGCCGATGCCCGACCCGGTCAACTGCAGCGATGCAGAATGGGCCGACTACGTGTTCAACAGCGATAACCTCGCCGGTGTGGTGCGCGAGTGGTGGATGCACACACCGTCCAGCTACTGGTTCCTGGCCGAGCGTCATACCGTCAGCGACGAAATCCTGCGCACCTTCGACCCCAAGGAGCTGTTCAGCAGCCGTGTCGAATTCAGTGCAGGCACCCAGGAGATTGCCGGATGAACCGCCTACCCGCCCCCATGGGCCTGCTGATCGACCGTGATCGGCCACTGGATTTCAGCTTCGACGGCCAGCACTATCAAGGTCTGCAAGGCGACAGCATCGCCAGCGCCTTGTTGGCTAACGGACGTTTCCTGATCTCCCGCTCATTCAAATACCACCGGCCGCGCGGCCCGCTGACCATGGCCGGCCAGGACGCCAACAGCCTGGTGCAACTGCCCCGCGAGCCCAACGTGCTGGCTGACGCTCATGCACTGTCCGCCGGTTTGCAGGTGACGGCACAGAACGTCAACGGCTCGCTGGACCATGACCGCGATGCCTACCTGGGCAAGTTCTCCAAGTTCATGCCGGTGGGCTTCTACTACCGCTCGTTTTACAAGCCCAGGGGCATGTGGAAGCTCTGGGAGCCGATTATCCGCAAGAAGGCCGGCCTCGGCGTGCTCGACCTGACCTTCCGGCCCGAGTACTACGACAAGGCCTACCTGTTCACCGATGTCGCGGTGATCGGCGCCGGGCCGGCGGGCCTGCAAGCGGCCCTGACGGCGGCCAATGCCGGGGCTCAGGTGCTACTCATCGAGCAACAACCGATCCTCGGCGGCTCGCTGACCTATGCCCGCTTCGACATCGAAGGCACCCGGGCCGAAACCCTGCGTCGCGAACTGCTGGCGGCTGTGGAGCAACACGCCAATATCCGGGTCCTCACCGAGGCCACCTGCAACGCTTGGTTCACCGACAACTACCTGCCGGTGATTCAGGGCAAGCGCCTGTACAAGGTCCGCGCCAACCAGTGCCTGGTGTGCAGCGGCGCCTTCGATCAACCGGTGGTGTTTCGCAACAATGACTTGCCCGGTGTCATGCTGACCAGCGCCGCGCAACGGCTGATGAAGTTGTATGCGGTCAAGCCCGGCAAGCGCGCTGTGGTGCTGACGGGCAACGACGACGGTTACCTCGCCGCGCTCGATTTGCATGACCAGGGCGTGGAAGTCGCCGCCGTGGTGGATATGCGTCAGGGCCCCGGCGATGAAGCCTTGTTGCAGGCTCTGACCCGGCTCGGCATTCCTTGCCAGCGCGCCAGCACCGTATATGAGGCACTGCATGAAAAAGGCCTGCGCCATGTCAACGGTGTCGATGTGCGCAAGATCACCGCCCAGGGCCAGGTTGCCGAAAATGGACAACGCATCGACTGCGACTTGTTGTGCATGTCCGCCGGCTACATGCCGGTCTATCAACTGCTGTGCCAGGCCGGCGGAAAACTGGCCTACGACGATCAGCGTGCCGAGTTCACCCTCAGCGGTTTGCCCCAAGACCTCGCGGTGGCCGGTTCGGTCAATGGTCGTCACCGCCTCGACAACGTGCTCGTCGACGGCGTGAATGCCGGAACGGATGCCGCGCTCGCGCTGGGCCTGGTGGTGGGTGCACAGCGTCCCGCCTTCGGCGACGAGGCTCGAGTCAACTTCAACTGGCCGATCTTTCCCCATCCCAAGGGCAAGGATTTCGTCGATTTCGACGAGGACCTGCAAGTCGCCGACATCGTCAACGCCACCAGGATCGGCTACCGCGACGTACAACTGGTCAAGCGCTATTCCACTGTCGGCATGGGGCCGTCCCAGGGCCGTCATTCGGCGTTGCCAACCGCGCGATTGGTGGCCTGGGCCACCCAGCGCAACATCAGCGAAACCGGCGTCACCACGGCACGGCCACCGTTCGTGGCCGAGAAGCTCGCCCATGTGGCCGGCCGGGCGTTCGACCCGTACCGGCAGACGCCGATGCATGCCCGACACCTGCAAGCCGGGGCGAAGATGATGCCCGCCGGCATCTGGCAACGCCCGGCCTACTACGGCAGCGCCCAGGATCGCGAGGCCTGCATGCAAGCCGAAGCCCTGCATGTGCGCAACAAGGTCGGCATCATCGACGTCTCGACCCTTGGCGGTCTGGATGTACGCGGCCCGGATGCCGCCGAGCTGCTCAATCGGATGTACACCTTTGCCTTTCTCAAGCAGCCGGTCGGCCGCTCCCGTTATGCATTGATGACCAACGAGCACGGCGTGGTGATCGACGACGGCGTGTGCGCGCGTTTCGCCGAGAATCACTTCTACGTCACCGCCACCACCAGCGGGGTCGACCGCATCTATCAGCAGATGCTCAAGTGGAACGCGCAGTGGCGCCTCGACGTGGACGTCGCCAACGTCACCGCCGCCATCTGTGCGGTCAACGTTGCCGGGCCGGATTCGCGCAAAGTGCTGGAAACAGTCTGCACCGATCTGGACCTGAGCGCCGAAGCCTTCCCTTATCTGGCCGTGCGTCAGGGCACAATCGCCGGCATCAAGGCGCGACTGCTGCGGGTCGGTTTTGTCGGTGAACTGGGCTATGAAATCCACGTGCCGGCGCGTCACGGGCTCAAGCTCTGGGACGCGCTGATGGAAGCTGGCAAAGCCCATGACATGCGCCCGTTCGGCGTCGAAACCCAGCGTCTGCTGCGCCTGGAAAAAGGCCATGTGATCATCAGCCAGGACACCGATGGCATGACCCACCCGGCGGAAATCGACATGGGCTGGGCGGTCAGCCGCAACAAGCCATTCTTTGTCGGCCGCCGCTCGGTGGACATCCTCGAAGCCCAGCCGCTCAAACGCAAACTGGTGGGTTTCACCTTGCCCAAAGGCAGTGCGCAGCCGCTGGAGGGGCATCTGGTCCTCGACGGCCCGGACATCAGCGGCAACGTCACCTCCTGCGAATATTCCGCAAGCCTTGGCAAGATCATCGGGCTGGCCTACGCCGCCAGCCACCAGAGCGCACCGGGCCAGCAGATTCCGATCCGCGTCGAGGGCGGGATCGTCGTCCAGGCCACGGTGGTGCAATTACCCTTCTTCGATCCTGAAAACCAGCGGCAGGAGCTTTAATTCATGTCCAGTCTGAACGCACAAGAGATGATCACGCCATGCCCGGTTGCCCACCCGCAGGCCTGCACGCTGGTGGACCAGACCGACCTGCCCCGGGTGGGTTTTCGTGGCGCGCAAGCAGCCGATTACCTGGAGGCTCGCGGCTTTATCCTGCCGCAGTCCCCCAATCGGTCCGTCCTCCAGGCTGACGGTAGCCAGGTGGCACGCCTGTCACAGACTGAATACCTGCTGTTGGGAAGCGTCGAGGATCAAGGCGAGCGAATCGCCGATGAGGAAGCACGCTGGGAACTCGACCACCGGGCCAACTACCTGCTGCCCCGCCAGGACAGCCATGCCTGCTTCCTGCTGAGCGGCGCCCCCATCGCCCAGGTCATGGCCAAGCTGTGCGGCGTCGACCTGAGCCGGCAGGCCTTCGCCCCCGGTGCGGTGGCGCAGACTTCGGCGGCGCGAATCAACGTGATCATCATCCATTGCGCAACCGACGACCGCCCGGCATTCCTGCTTCTCTGTGACCGTGCGTCGCGCGCCTACTTCCACGACGCACTGCTCGATGCTCTGGAGGAGTTCTCAGCACTTGCAATGGAGAACGCATCCGGGAACCCATGACAACGTGGGCCACGACAACAACACTTGTTCACCCGACTCAGCGCTTCGCTTTCGCCAGATCTGCAATCAGAAAATCCCTGAATGCACGAACCGCTGCCGGTAAATTGCGGCCAGCCATGCTTTGCAGTTCGATGCGTCGTGCCTGCATGCCTTCGTCAAGGATCGGCACGCATTGCAGGACCTTGTCCGCCACCTGCTTTTGCAAGGTCATTTCGCTGGCCAGGCTGATAACGCCTTCTTCGCGGACGAAGCTATAGAGCGCCGCCACGTAATTAGTGGTCAACACCGGGTCGAACAACAACCCCTGGACACCGCAACAGATGTCGAATAGCTGACGTATCGTGGTGTCGGCCTTGGGTAACGCAATGGGCCAGGGCTGCAGCTCGGCGAGGCTGACCGCTTCACGCCCGGCCAAGGGATGGGAATTGGCGACCACGGCAAAAATCGCCCCGCTCAGGACATGTTCGACCTTGATTTCCCTTTGCGGCGTCAGGCTGAAGGTCATCGCGAGATCGGCTTCGCCGGAACGCACCTTCTCGGTCGCTTCGGCAGGCGCACAGACCTCCAGCGTGAAATGAATGCCCTGATACTCACGCCTGAACGCGCTGATGCTCCTGGGCATGTATTCCAGTGCAAACCCTTCCGAACAGGCAACGTGTACATGGCCCCGCTGCAAACCATGCAGCTCGGTAATCTCCAGCACCACCTGCTCGGCCTCAAGCTGAGACTTGCGCGCATAGGCCGCCAGTCGCGCCCCCGCCTCGCTGAGCACCATGCCTCGGGCACGACGCTCAAACAGGCTGGCATCCAGAGCCAACTCGAGCTTGGAAATTTGTCGGCTCACCGCTGAGGCAGCGACATTCAGGCGCATTGAAGCTTCGCTGATCGATCCGCATCGCGCCACCTCCAGAAAATAACGCAGTGCCGTGGACTGCACACCATACAGCTGCATCGGCGCCCCCAGGCGTTGCCTTTTCGGCAACGTAAGTATCGAAATATTATTCTTGTGGCATTGATATCGTTTCCCTACATTCGTGTCTAGACCAAAAAAACATGACCTGACCTTCTCATCCTCTTTTACGCATTTGCGATTCGCTGCCCTTTGATTCAACCACTCTCGCCAACGGAGACGACGGCATGGGCATCAAAGGTTTCGCCTGCAGTATTGCGCTGACAGGCCTCATCAGCAGTTTTCCGGCTCATGCCGGTAAAGCCAACGACACCCTGGTTTACGCTTCCGACAGCGAGCCTGAAAACATCAGTCCCTATCACAACGATTTGCGCGAAGGTGTGATTCTCGGCCGGCTGATCTGGGACAACCTGATCTACCGCGATCCCAACAGCGGCGAATACAAACCCATGCTGGCCACCGGCTGGAAACAGGTCGACGACACCACCATCGACTTTGAGCTGCGCAAGGGCGTCAAATTTCACAACGGCGACGCCTTCACTGCCGACGACGTGGTGTTCACCCTCAACTACGTGGTGTCGCCCGAAGCGAAAGTCGTTACCGTGCAAAACGTAGACTGGATCAAGAGCGCCGAAAAAACCGGTGACTACAGCGTCCGCCTGCATTTGAAGAAACCCTTCCCTCCGGCGCTGGAATACCTGTCCAATGCCGTTCCGATGTACCCCAAGCAGTACTTCGAGAAGGTCGGCCTGGCCGAATTCAGCCGCAAGCCAATCGGTACCGGACCGTATAAAGCGGTGTCGGTGGTGGCTGGCGAAGGCGTGACCATGGCGATCAACAAGGACTACTTCCCGGACAGCCCACAAGGCAAGCCCCATATCGGTCACCTGAAATTCCGAGTGATTCCAGATGCGGAAACCCGCCTGGCCGAGTTGATGACCGATGGTGTCGACTGGACCTGGCGCGTGACCTCGGATCAGGCCGTCGATCTCAAAGGTATGTCGAACCTGACCGTGACCAGCGGCGAAACCATGCGCATCGGCTTCCTGATTCTTGATGCCCGGGGCACCTCCACGGAAAACTCGCCCATGAAAAACCTCAAGGTGCGTCAGGCCATCAACCATGCGATCAACCGCAATGCGCTGGCCACGCAATTGGTGGGAGGCGAAGCCAAACCCTTGCAGGTTGCCTGTTATCCGGGCCAGTTCGGCTGCGATACCACCGCGGCCACGGTCTACGACTATGACCCGGCCAAGGCCAAGGCGCTGCTCGCCGAGGCCGGTTACCCAAATGGCTTCGAGACAGAAATCTTCGCCTATCGCGACCGCGATTACGTCGAAGCCATCATCGGTAACCTGCGCGCCGTGGGCATCAACGCCAAGCTTCGCTTCTTGAAGTACGCCGCCCTGCGCGATCAGCAACGTGGCGGCAAGGTGCCCATGTCGTTTCAAGCCTGGGGCTCGTTCTCGATCCTCGACACTTCGGCGTCGGCCGGCACCTGGTTCAAGGGCAACCCGGACGACAACATCAAGGATCCGCAAGTCCAGAGCTGGCTGCAGACCGCTGACAACGCCCTCGACCCGCAGCTGCGCAAGGACAACTACCGCAAGGCGTTGCAGCGCATCAGCGAACAGGCGTACTGGGCGCCGCTGTTCAACTACTCGATGAACTACGCCTACACCTCCGAATTGGCGTTCACGCCATATCCGGATGAGCTGCCGCGTTTCGTCCAGTCCAGCTGGAAGTGATCCGCGACCGAGCGGATTGATCGAGAGGTGCCGTGGCTTGCGGACTGACCCGCACCACGGATACCTCCTCACATGCCATCCATTGGATAAGGAAACTTGCCATGCTTGGATTCCTTCTGCGCCGGCTGGGCATCGCTATTTGCGTCGCCATTACCGTGTCGGTGATCAGCTTTTCTCTTTTGCACCTGTCCGGCGACCTGGCCACGGCCATTGGCGGACCGGAAGCCACCAGCGAACAGATCGAACAAATCCGCGTGCAATACGGTTTGAACAAACCGCTGCCGACCCAGTACTTCAACTGGCTGGGCGATTTGCTGCGGCTGGACCTGGGCAACTCTTTTTTCTTCCAGGAATCGGTCTACAACCTCGTCGCCAGCCGCTTGCCGATTACCCTCGGGCTAGGGGCCATGGCGCTGGGCATCGCCTTGCTGGTAGCGATTCCACTGGGCGTGCTGGCGGCGGTCAAACGCGACACCTGGGTCGACCGCCTGGCCTTGAGCATCGCGGTACTGGGCCAGGCCATGCCCAGTTTCTGGTTTGCACTGATGTTGATCGTGGTGTTCGCGGTGACGCTCAAGTGGCTGCCGGTGTCCGGCAATTCGACCCTGCTGCACTTCGTCATGCCGGCCATTGCCTTGGGCTACTACGCGACGCCGGCAATCATGCGCCTGACCCGTGCGGGCATGCTTGATGTGCTCAGTTCCGATTACATCCGCACCGCCCGCGCCAAGGGCCTGCGCCCTGCCCGCGTGTTGTTCAAGCACGCACTGCGCAACGCCTTGATCCCGGTCGTGGCGCTGGCGGCGGTGGAATTCGGCTTCATGCTCGGCGGTTCGGTGGTGATCGAAACCGTGTTCTCCCTGCAAGGCATCGGACAACTCGCCTGGGATGCCATCGCCCGTGATGACTTTCCAGTCGTACAGGCCGTGGTCCTGCTCATTGCCGTGATCTACATCATCCTCACCTTGCTGGCCGATGTGCTCAACGCACTGCTCGACCCGCGCATTCGCGTGCGCTAGGAGGTTTACATGAGCACCCCCACGACCCTCGCGATCAATGACTACCTGCCACCACCCAGCAGCCTGGGTCGAGTCCTTGGCAAGAGCTTTCGTCACCGAGGTTTCGCCATCGGCGCGGCGTTGTTGCTGATCATCTTCGCCGGTGCACTGTTCGCGCCGTGGCTGGCGCCTTACGACCCGTATGCACAAGACGTGATGTTGCGCATGAAACCGCCGGTGTGGATGGCCAACGGCACCTGGGAATACGTCCTCGGCACCGACAAGCTGGGCCGCGATTACCTGTCGCGACTGCTCTACGGCGCACGTATTTCACTGTTCATCGGCATTGCGGCGGCGCTGATTTCCGGCTTTATCGGCACCGTCATGGGGCTGTTGGCCGGTTACTACGGCGGCAAGGTCGATGCGTTTATCAGCTACCTGATCACCACCCGGTTGGCGATGCCGGTCGTGATGGTCGCGCTGGCCTCGGCCTCGTTGATGGGCGGTTCGCTGAAAGTGGTGATCGTGCTGCTCGGCTGCCTGTTATGGGATCGCTTCGCGGTGGTGGTCAGGGCTTCGGTGCAACAGATTCGCGATGCTGAATATGTCGCGTCGGCCCAGGCGCTTGGCTGCTCGACCCTGCGCATTCTGGTCAATGAAATCCTGCCCAATCTGGTCGGCGCACTGATCGTCGTGGCGACGCTGGAAATGGCCCACGCGATCCTGCTGGAGTCGGCCCTGTCGTTCCTCGGAGTTGGCGTGCAGCCACCGACGCCATCCTGGGGTTTGATGATCGCGGAAGGCAAACCCTACATGTTCTTTTCCCCGTGGGTCATCGCCATTCCCGGCGTCGCCCTGATGATTCTGGTGCTGGGCATCAACCTGGTGGGCGATGGCCTGCGCGATCTGATCCTGCCCGACGGCCGTAACTGATAGACGGCTTAACTGAGAGAGGGTACCGAACATGGCACTACTCCATGTTGAAAACCTGCGCGTGGACATCCCCATGGGCAACAGCCCGACGCCGGATGACATGCTGCATGCCGTGCGCGGCCTGAACTTTGAAGTCGAACGCGGCGAAATGCTGTGCATCGTCGGCGAATCCGGCTGCGGTAAATCCCTGACGTCGCTGGCGCTGATGGACCTGTTGCCGCGCAAGGCCAAACGTACTGCGTCCCGGCTGACACTGGACGGTATCGACATGATCGGCCAGAGCGAACGGCGTATGTGCGACCTGCGCGGAAACCGTCTGGCGATGATCTTCCAGGAACCGATGACTTCGCTGAATCCGGCCTACAGCATTGGCGATCAGCTCAGCGAAGTGCTGACCCGGCATCGCAAGGTGTCGCGCAAGGATGCCCTGGTTCGCGCCGGGCAGATGCTGGAAAAAGTCGGTATCAGCAACGCCACCGAGCGCTTGCGTCAGTATCCGCATCAACTGTCTGGCGGTTTGCGCCAGCGGGTGATCATCGCCATGGCGTTGATGTGCGAGCCGGACCTGATCATCGCTGATGAACCAACCACGGCACTGGACGTGACCATTCAAGCGCAGATCCTGCGCTTGATCCGCGACATTCAGAAAGAACTCGGCCTGGCCGTGATCTTCATCACCCACGACCTTGGACTGGTGGCACGGATCGCCGATCGGGTCGCGGTGATGTATGCCGGGGAAATCGTCGAAACCGCCCCTGCCCTGCAACTGTTCGAAAACCCGCAGCATCCGTACACCCGTGGTCTGCTGGCCAGTATTCCAATCCCTGGCCGGACCAAACCGGGCGAGGCCCTGGGGTCGATTCCAGGCCTGGTGCCAAGCCTGGTAGGCGAACAGCAAGGTTGCGCGTTCCGCAATCGTTGCGGCCAGGCGATACCTACCTGCGCGCAAGACATCCCCGAAGTCGAGCAGGACGGACACATGGCGCGCTGCCTGTTCGCCGCACCGGCACCGATTCGCCTTCTGGAGCGGGCACGGTCATGAAAAAAGACATCGCGTTGGAGCTGTGCGACATCCGTCGCGAGTTTCGGATCAACAAGGGCTTTTTCAAGCCCGCCGCCACCCTGAAGGCCGTGGATGGCGTTTCCCTGCGCCTGATGCGTGGCGAGACCCTTGGCCTGGTAGGCGAGTCCGGTTGCGGAAAAAGTACCCTGGCAAAGATGCTGCTCGGTCTGTTGCCGCCTACCAGCGGCGATGTGCTGGTCAATGGCAACCATCTTGGCGCGACTGATCGCAAGGAAATGTCCCGGCACATCCAGCCGATATTCCAGGACCCGTATTCCTCGCTGAACCCGCGCAAGACGCTGCGCGAGATCGTGACCCTGCCGCTGATCGTGCACGACATCGGCAGCACCGCCGAGCGGCGCAAGAAGACCGAAGAGATGCTCGATGTGGTTGGCCTGCCCAAACGGGTCATCGACAGCTATCCCAGCCAACTGTCCGGCGGCCAGCGGCAACGGGTGGCCATTGCCCGGGCGTTGATCATGCGTCCTGACGTGTTGATCTGCGACGAACCCACCTCGGCGCTGGACGTGTCGGTGCAGGCGCAGATTCTCAACCTGCTGCAAGACCTCAAGCGTGAATTCGGCCTGACCTATCTGCTGATCAGCCATAACCTGGCGGTCATCGAACACCTCGCCGACCGGGTCGCGGTGATGTACCTGGGGCGCATCGTCGAAGAACGTACGCGCGAATCGTTGTTCGCTGAACCCGGCCACCCTTATACCCGCGCCTTGCTGGATTCGGTGCTCACGCCCGATCCGCGCCTGGGCATTCCCGAAATCGGCCTGCACGGCACCTTCCCCAATCCGATGTCACCGCCGTCCGGTTGCGCCTTCCATCCGCGCTGCCCGAGCTGCTTCGCACCGTGCAAAACGGCCTACCCGGCCAATGATTCAATTATCGGGGGCAACGTGCGTTGCCACCTTCACGACATTCCTGCCCAAACACTGGAGCTTGTCCACTCATGAGTCGCTCATTGGCCATCAGCAACACCACAGCGCAATTTGATAACGGCGCCTTTTTCAATCTGCTCGAACGTAGCGTCGCCTTGCACACCGAAAGCCAGGCAACGGACAGCCAGCCCGAGTTGTATCGCTACCTTCATGATTTCATCACCCCGCATGTCGAGGCGATGGGCTTCAGCGTCAAGATCCATGACAACCCGGTGGCAGAACGTGGCCCCTTCATGATCGCCACGCGCATCGAGCATCCAGAACTGCCAACTGTACTCAGCTACGGCCACGGTGATGTGGTACGCGGCTATGAAGCGCAATGGCGTGAAGGCCTGTCGCCGTGGCAAGTCATCGCCGAAGGCGATCGCTGGTACGGCCGCGGCACGGCGGATAACAAAGGCCAGCACCTGATCAACCTGACCGCGCTGGAACAAACGCTCAAGGCTCGCGACGGCAAGCTGGGTTTCAACGTCAAACTGCTGCTGGAAATGGGCGAAGAAGAAGGCTCGCCGGGCTTGAATGCGTTCTGTACCGCGCACAGCGAAGAGCTCGCGGCGGATGTTTTCATCGCCTCGGACGGCCCGCGCCTGGCGGCATCACGACCGACGATTTTTCTCGGCTCACGCGGGGTGTTCAACTTCGAGCTGGTGGTCAATTTGCGCGAAGGCGCTCATCACTCCGGCAACTGGGGCGGGTTGCTGGCCAACCCTGGCATCATTCTGGCCAATGCCATCGCGAGCATGGTCGATGAACACGGTCGGGTGAAAGTGGCAGGCCTGATGCCCGCGACACTGCCGGAATCGGTTCGCCAGGCACTGGCCGATATCGACGTCGGTGGCGGACCGGGCGATCCGCAAATCGACGCCCATTGGGGTAATCCAGAGCTCTCGCTGAGCGAAAAAGTGTTCGGCTGGAACACCCTCGACGTCATCGCCTTCAAGACCGGCAACCCGGACGCTCCCGTGCATGCAATCCCCGGCAAGGCCAACGCCCACTGCCATATCCGCTTCGTGGTGAACAGCGACTACACGACCTTTATCCCGGCTGTGCGTGCCCACCTGGATGCTCATGGTTTCAGCAATGTCGAGGTCAAGCAAAGCCACATCGATGTGATGCATGCCACTCGGCTGGACCCGCAAAGCCCATGGGTCAATTGGGCGCTCAGCTCCTTGGCACAGACCACCGGCAAAAAACCTGCGCTGCTGCCAAACCTCGGTGGCTCGCTGCCCAACGACGTGTTCGCGGACGTGCTCGGCCTGCCAACATTGTGGGTGCCGCACTCGTACCCGGCCTGCTCGCAACATGCGCCGAACGAGCACTTGCTGGCACCGGTGGTCAAGGAAAGCCTGCAAATCATGGCCGGTCTGTTCTGGGACCTGGGCAACGATGCGGCACGCCTGACCCAGGAACATCAGCTACGGGAGCAGGCGCAATGAGTGCCACGCCACAACAGGCGCTGGACTGGCTTGCCGACCAGCGCCACGCCATGGAAGCGCTGCTGCAGCGTATCGTTGACACCGACTCCAACAGCTATGACAAGGCAGGCGTCGACGCGGTGGGCGCGCTGCTCGCGGCTGAACTGGAAGCCGACGGCATCCTGCTCAAGCGCATGCCGGTCGATGATTTTGGCGACGTGATGCTCGCCGAAGTGCCAGGCGAACCTGGAAAGCCGGTGTTACTGCTGGGCCATCGCGACACGGTGTTCCCCAAAGGCACCACCGCGACGCGCGGCTACAGCTGCGATGGCAACCTCGCCTATGGCCCCGGCGTCGCCGACATGAAAGGCGGCCTGGTGCTCAATTGCTTCGCCCTCAAGGCACTCAAGCGCGCCGGCCAGTTGCCCTATCCGGTGCAGGTCCTGTACACCGGTGACGAAGAAATCGGCTCCGGCAGCGCCAGAGCCCATATCGAACAAGCAGCCCGTGCCGCCCGCGCCGTGCTCAATACCGAACCCGGCCGGGCCAGTGGTAACGTGGTCAGCGCACGCAAAGGCGGGGCCACACTGATCATCGAAGTCAGCGGCCGTGCGGCGCATGCCGGGGTCAACCATGCTGACGGAGCCAGTGCTATCGAGGCCCTGGCACGCAAGATCGTCAAGCTCCATGCCTTGACTGATTACTCGGCAGGCATCACGACTAATGTGGGCCTGGTATCCGGAGGCACGTCCAGCAACACCGTTGCGCCGAGCGCCTGCGCCCGGCTGGACGTGCGCTTTATCGAACTCAAGCACTGGGATCAGATCTTTACCTCAATCCTGGCCATCGTCGCCGAAGAAGAACTGATCGGCACCCACGCCATCCTCAAGGACGCAACCACCTTTCTGCCGATGGAAGCCCGTCACAGCGAACGATTGCTGCACATCTACCAACAGAACGCCCTGGCACTGGGTTTCAGCGTCGAAGGCGAGTTCACCGGCGGTTGTGCCGACTCCGGGTTCACCGCCAGCCTGGGCATTCCAACCCTGTGTGGCCTCGGGCCGGTGGGTGGCAAAGTCCATACCGACCGTGAATACCTGGAACTGGACACCCTGGTGCCCCGCGCCCAGGCGTTGGTGGCGACCATCCTGGCTGTTGGCCAGAGCAGTTGAGATAACGGGGCGTCGAGATCGAAGTCCAAAGCAAGAACAAGAGCAGGACACACCTCCAACCTCTATGTAGCTGAACCACCGCTATCGCGAGCAAGCTCGCTCCCACATGGATTCGCGGGTGTTCACAGCACCTGCACACGACACAAAAACCTGTGCGAGCTTGCTCGCGATGAGGCCTGCAAGCCCGACATCCCTGTGACTGAACCACCGCTATCGCGAGCAAGCTCGCTCCCACATGGATTCGCGGGTGTTCACAGCATCTGCACACGACACAAAAACCTGTGGGAGCGAGCCTGCTCGCGATGAGGCCAGCAAGCCCGACATCCCTGTGACTGAACCACCGCTATCGCGAGCAAGCTCGCTCCCACATGGATTCGCGGGTGTTCACAGCACCTGCACACGACACAAAAACCTGTGGGAGCGAGCTTGCTCGCGATGAGGCCAGCAAGCCCGACATCCCTGTGACTGAACCACCGCTATCGCGAGCAAGCTCGCTCCCACAGGAGGAAGCCGACCTCAAGCGTCCCAAGGGGCCACGGCGTCAACGTCAATGGCGTAGCGCTCAATGGCCTCGGCACAGACGCTGGCATCCAGACGCCCCTCATGCACCAGGGAGGTCAGCGCACTCAAGACGATCTGGTGGCGGTCCACTTCAAAGAACCTGCGCAGTTGGCTGCGGGTATCGCTGCGGCCAAACCCGTCGGTGCCGAGCACGGTGTAGTGGTCATCGAGATAACTGGCGATCAACTGGGGCAAGGCGCGCACGTAGTCGGTACAGCCAATGATGGGCGCCGAGTCGCGAAGGCATTCCTGGACATGACTGCATTGGGCAGGTTGTCCAGGATGCAGGCGATTCCAGCGCTCCACTTCCCGTGCCTCCCGGGCCAGCTCGGTGAAGCTGGTAACGCTCCAGACCTGACTGTCGATACCCCAATCGCTCGCCAGCAACTGGGCGGCGGCAATCACTTCGCGCAGGATGGCGCCGGAACCCAACAACTGAACACGTCCACGCGCACCCTCGACCTCATGCCGGGCGAACCGATACATGCCCTTGATAATGGCCTGTTCGACGCCTTCAGGAAGGCTGGGCTGCGGGTAGTTCTCGTTCATCAAGGTGACGTAATAGAACTCGTCCACCTGACGCTCCAGCATCTGGCGCATGCCGTGGTTCAGGATCACCGCGAACTCGCCGGCGAATGCCGGATCGTAAGCCCGACAATTGGGGACCATGGCCGCCATCAGATGACTGTTGCCGTCCTGGTGCTGCAGACCTTCGCCACCCAATGTCGTACGGCCTGCGGTGGCACCGAGCAGAAAACCGCGGGCCCGTTGATCCGCCGCCGCCCAGATCAGGTCGCCGATGCGCTGGAAACCGAACATCGAGTAATAGATGTAGAACGGCAGCATTGGCAAGCCATGCACCGAATAGCTGGTCGCCGCTGCAACCCAGGAACTGATCGCCCCTGCCTCGCTGATGCCCTCTTCAAGAATCTGGCCGTCCAGCGCTTCTCGATAACTGAGGATCGAACCAATGTCTTCCGGCTCATAACGCTGCCCCACGCTGGAGTAGATGCCGATCTGCTTGAACAGGCTCGCCATGCCGAATGTACGCGCTTCATCCGCCACGATCGGCACGATGCGCGGGCCCAGTTGCTTGTCCCGGAGCAAGCCGCTGAGCATCCGCACGAAGGCCATGGTGGTGGACATTTCCTTGCCTTGGGCGGCGATGGCAAACCCGGCGTAGCTGTCTACGTCGGGCACGGCCAATGACGCGCAGGTCGAAGGTCGCGCAGGCATGTAACCGCCCAACGCCCGGCGGCGTTCATGCAGGTAGCGCATTTCCGCGCTGTCATCGCTCGGCTTGAAGAAACTCAGCGAGACGGCCTGCTCGTCGGTCAATGGCAGGTTGAAACGGTTGCGGAACGCGATCAACGCCTCATTATCGAGTTTCTTCTGCTGATGCACGGTCATCTTGCCCTGCCCGGCGTCGCCCATGCCGAAGCCCTTCTTGGTCTGGGCCAGGATGACCGTAGGTTTCCTGCCCTCGAGCACTGCGCTTTGATACGCGGCAAAGATTTTCACCAGGTCATGACCACCGCGTTTGAGCCGGTCGATCTGCTCGTCGGTCAGGCCTTCGGCCACATGCGCCAGGGCTTCGTCCTGGCCGAAGAAATGCTCACGGTTGAAGCGCCCATCCTTGGCCGCGAACGTCTGGAACTGGCCATCGACCGTGGCCGACAATGCCCGGACCAACGCGCCGTCTTTATCCCGGGCAAACAACCTGTCCCAGTCGGAACCCCAGACCAGTTTGATCACGTTCCAGCCCGCACCGCCGAACAACGCCTCGAGCTCGTCGATGATGCGACCGTTGCCACGTACCGGCCCGTCCAGCCGCTGGAGGTTGCAGTTGACCACCCAGACCAGGTTATCCAGCCCTTCACGCGCCGCCAGGGTCAGCGCAGACATGCTTTCCGGCTCATCCATTTCACCGTCGCCAAACACCCCCCAGACGGTTCGCCCCGCGGTATTTTGCAGACTGCGGTGCTCCAGGTAACGCATGAAACGCGCCTGGTAGATCGAGCTGATCGGACCGATCCCCATGGAGCCTGTAGGGAACTGCCAGAAGTCCGGCATCAACCAGGGATGCGGATAACTCGACAACCCCCGGGCGCCATTGGCGCGCGCGCCGATCTCTTGCCGATAGTGCTGCAGATCCTTTTCTTCCAGGCGTCCCTCGAGGAACGCCCGGGCATAGACGCCTGGCGCCGAGTGCGGTTGGTAGAACACCAGATCACCGCCGCCGATTGGGGTGCGCGCCTTGAAGAAGTGATTGAAGCCCACTTCGAACAAATCCGCCGCGCTGGCATAACTGGCGATGTGTCCGCCCAATTCGCCATAGGCATGATTGGCCCTGGCAACCATCGCCAGGGCATTCCAGCGCATGATCGATGCCAGGCGCTCCTCGATGGCCAGGTCCCCTGGAAATACCGGTTGCTGCTCAACGCTGATGGTATTGATGTATGGGGTGCCATGGCTGGGCCGCCAGCCGATGTCCGACGTGCTTGCCACGGCCAGCAGCATGTCGAGGATCTGTTTCGCCCGGCCCGTGCCGCCATGGGCGGCGACGGAAAGCAAAGCCTCACGCCACTCGGCCATTTCTTCATCCTCGGCAGCCTGGCCCGGCCATGGGGCATGGAAATCGGACAGGTTCATAGGCAACTCCTGCAGGTGTCGGGCATCACTTCAAGGTGGCGCGAGTGGTTCACTCGGGCGAGGCGTTTTACCTGCTCTAGCGCATCAATGACGGAGCGTTCGGCCGCCTCGTCCGGTGCCACTGGGTAGAGGCATGGCTTACCAATGGAAAGGTCGTGCAAGAGGCGCTCATCAAGTTCACCGAGCACCACAAAACAGTAGTCACGCTTGGCCATTTGCACGCCAACGAGCTTGCCAGTCGCGGTGCTCACCGTATCGACATGGATCAGCGCAACATTGTCAAAACAGCTGAACCCCTGATGGATCAGATCAATATGATCGCTATCAAGTCCGCTCACGATGACCACGATACGCGTACAACTGGAAGGCTCGCGCATCCACCTCATTGCGTGGACACGCCCCTCGGCGGTTCGGCTCATAAGCATTGCCTTTCTTGTTTCAACAGGCGAATTGACGAGGACTGGGTTAAATGACGCCGCGGGCCTGCAGCACGCTTTTCGCTAGACTCCGGGTCGCCGATAACACTTCTTCCACCTGTCGATCCATCGCCGCAGTGGAGGAGGCTATTGCTCCAAGTTCGACGACACGCAGCGGGTGGCCGCAGACGGACCCCAGCCAGGTCAGGCCAGGCACCGTGCCGACTTCCAGTAGAAAGCTGTCGTGGGGGACGGAGCGCAACAGTTGGCTGGCATAACACGCGTCGCCCCCGGCAGACGGCTCCGGGCTGGACCCGACCCGTAGCCAGTCGACCCTCAATACCTCCGATTGCTTGACCGCTAGATAAGCCACCTGGTCCCAGTCGTCGATCGTCACGTGCAGCTTGTCGATCATGTATTTGGGCAACGCGGCGCTGGTCACGATGACCACCCCGGCATCCGGCGAAGGTTCCTTGATCCAGACGGCGGATTGCGATATCGCATGCATGGCGGTACTCCCAGCGGTGGGTTGCAGCCGCTTGCTCCGAGCGGCGATCCGACGATGAGGCCGTGACATTCAATATGAATGCCGACTGCCCCACCGTTTCGTGGGCAAGCGCTTGCCCACAGGTCATCGGCGTGAATCAGCCGTTGCGGAACAGGAAGCTGTAGGCATTCAGCGCCGGCGCCCCGCCCAAGTGCGCGTAAAGCACTTTCGAGCCTTCGGGGAACTCGCCACGGCGGACCATTTCAATCATCCCGTGCATGGATTTTCCTTCGTACACCGGATCGGTCAGCACACCTTCCAGGCTGCCGCACAGACGAATGGCTTCCAGCGTACCGTCGTTAGGCAAACCGTATTCCGGATAGGCAAACCGCGTATCGAGCACCACGTCCTCTTCGGTAATTTCGCGGCCCAACTCCACCAGCTCTGCGGTATGCCGGGCGATACGCAGAATCTGTGCCTTGGTTTTCTCTGGCTTGGCCGACGCATCAATGCCGATCACGTTCTTCGAACGGCCGTCCGCGGCGAAGCCGACGACCATGCCGGCCTGGGTACTGCCGGTCACGGAACAGACCACGATGTAGTCAAACGTGAAGCCCAGTTGTTTTTCCTGCTCCCGCACTTCCTCGGCAAAGCCGACGAACCCGAGGCCGCCATAGGGATGCTCGGAACAACCCGCCGGGATCGGGAACGGTTTGCCACCCTGCTCCACCACATCGCTCATGGCCTTTTCCCAACTGGGCCGGATACCAATATCGAAACCTGCAGCGTCCAGTCGCACGTCCGCCCCCATGATGCGAGACATCTCGATGTTGCCCACCCGGTCATACACGGCATCGGAGTAATTCACCCAGTTTTCCTGCACCAGCACACACTTCATGCCCAGGTGAGCGGCCACGGCGGCCACCTGGCGGGTCTGGTTCGACTGGATGCCACCAATGGAGACCAAGGTATCGCAGCCTTGCTCGATCGCTTCGGGAATCAGGTATTCGAGCTTGCGTGTCTTGTTCCCGCCGAAGGCCAGGCCACTGTTGCAGTCTTCACGCTTGGCATACAGCTCGACCTTGCCACCCAGGTGTTCACTGAGACGCTTCAAGGGCGTGATGGGAGAAGGACCGAAGGTCAACGGATAACGTTTAAAACGATTCAGGTTCATGACTCTGCTCCTCGATATTGGATATCCAAGCGCCAGACCGAAAGGGGAAAGACCGCATTCCGGGCTCTTTCAGGAGGGGCTTCGATGAGTTCAATATTAAGAAGAATTAGAAAAATATGTGTTGCAAGTTTCTGCCAATTAGAAAAACATAATTTCCGATGATCCACATAAAACTTATTTTTAATGCGTGGAATCCACCATGAAAGCAACAAACTATCACAAGAAGCCGGGCACTACGCTCCCGGTGCCGCACCCATTGGATCGAACCGACCGCGCCATTCTCAAGGTCCTGCAACGAGATGCCTCCGTCTCCAACGTGGCGCTCGCCGAGAAGGTGAAACTCAGTGCCCCGGCTTGCCTCAGGCGTGTCGAACGGCTCAAGCAGGTCGGCCTGATCAAGGACATCGTCGCACTGCTGGACAATGAAGCGCTGGATGCGGGGATGGTGGTCTTGATCGGCGTGGTGCTGGACCGCTCCACACCGGAATCCTTCGCAGCCTTCGAGGCGGCCGCACAAAAAGTATCCGGCTGCATGGAGTGCCATGTGGTGACGGGGGAATTCGACTACTTCATGTTGATACGAACCAAGGACAGCAACAGCTTCAACCGGCTCCACGCCGAGCAACTGCTCTACCTGCCCGGGGTTCGCCAGATTCGCTCGTTCATGGGGTTGCGCCAGGTCTTGTCGACCACCCACATTCCCCTTTGAGGCTCCAATCAGACCGAGCAGGCATGGGTTCGGTATTCATCGCTTATCCAGCGAAGCATCGAGAGGAAGACGCACGGGCTGCGATCAATCACGCCGTTCAACGCCTGCCCTGGCATTGCAGATCAGGTTCACCAGAACCCGGTGCCGGTCCAACGGCAGCAGGGACAAGGGCGCAAGCAATGGCAGATCATCGTCGCATTGCAAAGCCCGGGGGGCGAGAGATAGCCACATTCATCATCACGCAACCGCCGCTGCAGCCGCTCTGGAACGCCAGGCAAACGCCAACACCATCAACAGCCCCAGACCCGCCATGGCCGCTCCGGCCAGGGAAATCGCCGGATAACCCAGCCCGGCATTGATCACCGCGCCCCCCAGCGCCGCACCTATCGCGTTGCCAAGGTTGAAGGCACCGATGTTCACTGCCGAGGCCAGATTGGGCGCGTCCTTGGCGGCTTCCATGACGCGCATCTGCAGCGGCGGCACCAGGGCGAAGCTGGCGATGCCCCATATCAGGATGGCCACGGCGGCAGGCAATGACCAACGCATCAGGACGGTGAACGCCAGCAAGACGAGGATCAGCACGCTCAGCGAAACGATCAGGGTGCGGTCTATCGAACGGTCGGCGGCCTTGCCCCCCCACATGTTGCCCAGCGTCAACCCCACACCGAACAGCATCAGCATGGCTGTGATGTAAGCAGTGGACCCGTGGGTCTCGTTGCCGAGAATCGGCGCGATGTAAGTGAAGACGGTAAACATTGCACCCGAACCGACCACGGTCAGAGCCAACGCCCCCAGCACCGGGCCACGGCCCAGTACCCGGATTTCAGCCAGCACGCCGACGCCTTGCGGCATTTGCAGGTTGGGCAAGGCGAACCACAGCGCGGCCATGGTCAGCCCGCCAAGGCCGGTGATACCCCAGAATGCCGTGCGCCAGCCGAACAGTTCGCCAAACCAGGTGGCCAGCGGCACGCCGCCGATGGTCGCCAGGGTCAGGCCCATGAACATTGCCGCAACCGCCCCGGCACGTTTCTGCGGGGCGACTACGCTGGCGGCGACGATGGAGCCAACGCCAAAGAACGCACCGTGGTTCAGCGAGGTCACCACCCTGGCGACCATGAGGCTGTAGTAATCGGTCGCCAGGGCTGACATCAGATTACCCAGGGTGAAAATCGCCATGAGTCCGATCAGCAGATAGCGCCGGGGGATCCTGCCGGTGGTCAGGGTCATCAGCGGCGCGCCGAGCAATACGCCCAGGGCGTAGGCACTGACCAACAGACCGGCGGCGGGAATGGAAACGCCGAGATCCGCAGCGATGCCCGGCAACATGCCCATGGGGGCGAACTCGGTAACGCCGATGCCAAAGGCACCGATGGCGAGTGCAACAAGGGGTGGATTGATACGCATGGAAGGCTCCTCATCTATGCTGCGAATGCTACGATCCAGTCTTTTCAGGCGGTAGATAGCATTTTTGGCAATCACCTTTGCGTAAGAGGCACAAATGGACTTCAACGGCAGGTCAGGTGAAATGAGCGTATTCGCCACTGTGGCGCAGGAAGGCAGCCTGTCAGCCGCCGCGCGTGCATTGGGGCTGACACCCTCGGCGGTCAGCCGGATCATCGCGCGTGCCGAACAACGCCTGGGAACCCGCCTGCTGTTGCGCACCACCCGAGCGATCACCTTCACGGCCGAGGGCGAGGCATTCCTGCGCGGCGCCCGGCGGATCCTGGCTGACATGGACGAGGTCGAAGAAGCCATCGCCGACCAGGGCGTACCCAGGGGCCGATTGCGCGTCAGCGCCGCCCTTGGCCATGGGCGGATGGCTATCGTTCCCTTGGTGGCGGCATTCAGCGCCCGCTACCCGAACATCGTCGTCGACCTCACCCTTGGCGACGAAGTCGTCGACATTCTCGGTGGCCAGGCCGACGTAGCGGTACGCTTCGGCCATCTGCCGGACAGCCCGCTCACCGCACGCAGGATCGGCGACACCGGCCAGGTCGTGGTGGCATCGCCCGAGTACCTGCAGCGCCACGGCATCCCGCAGGAACCGGAAGACCTGCTACGACACAACTGCCTACGCTTCAACTTCCGGCGTGCCGAACCCAACTGGCCGTTCATCCGCGACGCAAGGGAGTTTTCCCTGAAGGTCAGCGGCAACATCGAATGCAGCAGTGGAGAAGCGCTGGCACAACTGGCGCGCGTGGGTGCCGGCATTGCCCGCATCGGCGAATTCACCGTGAGCGAGGATCTGCAGCGCGGTGACCTGATACCGTTGCTGGAAGCCTGGAACCCAGGCGACCGAGAACCGATTCATGTGGTGTTCGTAGGGGGCTCCACAATGCCGGCACGGGTGCGGGTGTTCGTGGATTTCTTGCTGGAACATCACCGGATGTGAGCGGTGGCGTCACCGAAAGCGACCGCGATCGCACGCGCACCTTGCCATTTCCACTTCGGAGCATTCAGGCTGAATGGAAAGTTGCCTGGGAGTCGCTCGCCTTGGCCGAGGCGACTCCACCGACAACGCCCAACCGGTGCCCGCAGTTTCTTCAATAAGCGCTCAAAACAAGGCATCCAATAGCCGGTAATAGCTGATCCCGGCAGCAAGATAAAGCCGCTGCAACGCATGAAACGGAATTCGCCGCAGTGGCATGACCGGGAACGGGAAGTCCTGCGTCGCCCCTGAGAGCTTCGCGGCCAGATGCTTGCCTAACGTCGTGGACAGGGCGATGCCGCGGCCGTTGTAGCCGAGCAAGACTGACAGCCCCGGTGCCGGATCATGCACATGCGGAAGAAAGCTTTGCGTCAGGGCGACCCGACCACTCCAGCGGTACTCGACAGGCACATCCGCCACTTGCGCAAACAGCGTCCCCAGCGAACGCTCCAGGTGCGCCCAGTCACGCTGCCGGGAAGGCTCCGAGAACGGCCCTCGCCCTCCCAGAAGCAAGCGCCCCTGGGCATCCAGCTTGAAGTAGAGCAGCAAACGGCGTGAGTCCGAACAGACCTCGCCTCCGGGCAGGATGGTCTTGCGGATCGCCGGCGGGAGCGGACGGGTCGCGATGATGAAGCTGTTGGCCGCGACAACGGTCTGGCGCAACCCGGGCCACAAGTCATCGGTATAGCCATCGGTTGCCAATAACACCCGTTGTGCACTGACCTTGAATCCTTGCGCAGTGGACAATAGCCAGCCTGATCGCTGCCGCTGCAGCCCCGTGACGCGGCTGTGACCATGGATCATTGCGCCCTGCCCCATTGCGGCCTTCGCCAGGCCACGGGCATAACTCAATGGATGCAAGCTACCGGCCCGTGGATCGACCCACCCCCCCAGGTAATGCTCGGTACCGATACGTTGGTTGACCGCGGCCCGGTCCAGCAGCTCCACCTTGACGCCTCGGCGTTGCCATTGCACGGCGCGCTGCTCGATGGTCTTCATCGCGGTCGTCGAGCAGGCCGGTTGAATCCAGCCTTTCTGGGTGGCATCACACTCGATCCCGTACTGGCGAATCAGCGCAAACACCTCGTCAGCGGCTGACCCGGCCGCCTCGATCATCGCTTCGGCACGGGCCGGGCCAAACTTGGCGTGCAACTGATCCGGGTCGAACTTCAGCCCAGGAATCACCTGCCCGCCGTTGCGTCCCGAAGCGCCCCAGCCAGGCTCCCCAGTATCCAGCACACAGACGCTGACACCCGCTTCGGCCAATCGTAAAGCCGTCACCAAACCGGTATAGCCGGCCCCCACGATGGCCACATCCACTTGCTTGTCTTCGGCCAGGGCCGGCGTTTCCATCGCCGGTGTGGCAGTCGCGGCCCAGAGCGAGGCCGGCAGTTGCGGAGCGAAAGGTGCATTCATGCCGGCACCTCCCCGCTGTGGTTGAGCAGTCGGCGAAGAAAGTCCTGTGTACGAGGATGCGTCGGCGTACTCAGTACTTCCCCGGCGGGGCCTGACTCGACGATCTTGCCGCTGTGAAGAAAACAGACCTTGTCGGCGACGTCTCGAGCGAAGGCCATTTCGTGGGTCACCACGATCATGGTCATGCCCTCATCGGCCAGATTGCGCATCACCGCCAATACTTCGCCGACCAACTCCGGATCGAGCGCCGAGGTCGGTTCGTCAAAGAGGATCGCCTGGGGGTTCATCGCCAACGCCCGGGCAATGGCGACACGTTGTTGCTGCCCCCCGGACAGTTCGTCCGGGTAGGCATTCATCCGATGGGACAAGCCGACCTTTTCCATCAGCGCCTCGGCATTCTTGCGCGCCGTCTGAGGGTTCTCCTTCTTTACATAGATCGGCCCTTCCATGACATTTTCCAGGGCCGTGCGGTGCGGGAACAGATTGAAACGCTGAAAGACCATCGCCACCCGAGTACGAATGTCGTGGATGTTCCTGGCATTGCGGTCGACACGTTCATCGCCGACCAGTACCTCGCCCTGGTCATAACTTTCCAGGCCATTGATACAGCGCAACAACGTGGACTTCCCCGACCCCGAAGGGCCAATCAGGCACACCACCTCACCGCTCTTGACCTGCAAATCGATGCCTTCGAGGACCGGCACGCTGCCGTAACGCTTGTGAATGCCCTTGATCTCGATCATGACGTTCTCCGGGTGCTGAAGCGTGCTTCCAGACGACGCAGCGCAAAGGACAATGGCAGGCTCATCGCCAGGTAGAGCAATGCCACCAGGGTGTAGACCGTCATGTTCTCGAAGGTCGAAGAGGCGATCAGTTGCCCGGCGCGAGTCATCTCGGCCACGGTGATGGTGGAGACCAGCGACGAGTCCTTGAGCATCATGACCAGGGTGTTGCCGTAAGGCGGCAAGGCGATGCGGAATGCCTGGGGCAGCACCACTCGCCGCATCACCATCGCACCGCGCATACCCAAGGATTCCGCCGCCTCGATCTGCCCTTGCTGGATTGCTTGGATACCGGCCCGGAAGTTCTCCGCCTGATAGGCCGAATAAGCGATTCCCAGGCCAATGACACCGGCTTGCATGGCCGTCAGTTGAATGCCGAATTCAGGCAGGACGAAATAGATATAAAACAGCTGCACGATGATCGGCAGCCCCCGAATGATGTTCACCACACTGATGGCGAACAACGCGACCGCACGCATTTTCGAGACCATCATCAGGGCCAGGAGCAGGCCGATCAGCGAACTGAGTACAAACGACCCGGCCGTCACTTGAAGAGTGACCACCGCCCCTTTTAGCAAGATAGGGAGGAAGTCCAACGCATTCTGGAGAATCATAAAAGCTACCCACGGAACAATAAGTGGACCCGCCCGCTACCGCAGGCGGTCGACAAAACCCTCAGTTGAGTTTCCACTTCTCGATGATCCGTTCGAGGGAACCATCAGCCTTGATCGCAGCGATGCCTTTGTTGACCTGCTCCAGTGTTGCGTTGTCGCCCTTGCGCACGATCAGGCAAACGTCCCCCATCACCACCGGCTGATAGCTCTGTACCAGGTGCACCTTGTTCTGCGTGCCCTGGGCCAATTGGTAGGCGACGATCGGGCGATCGGCGAAACCTGCCTTGATACGGCCGAGGGCCAGGTCGCGCATCAGATCGGGGATCGAGTCATAGCCACGGACTTCCTTGAAGACGCCACGCTTGTTCAGCTCATCGATGAACACGGTGCCGACCTGGGCGCCAACAGCTTCGCCGGCAAAATCCTCCATGCGGGTGTACGCGGTCTGGTCGTCGGCCTTGACGATCAGACCCTCGCCATAGGTAAAGACCGGATCGGAATACTGCACCACCTTTTCCCGCGCCGGCGTTCGGAGCATGGCGGCGGAAATCAGGTCGATCTTGTTTGAAGTCAGTGACGGGATCAGCGAAGCGAAGGTGGTCTGCTGGATCTCCACCTCGAAGCCGCCAGCCTTGCCCACCGCCTGTGCGGTGTCGATCATCATGCCCTGGATACTCTGGCTCTTGACGTCGAGAAAGGTGAAGGGAATCCCTGTTGCGGTTGCGCCGACCTTGTAGACGGGCTCGGCGACGGCGTTGGCTGAAGCGATGCCGGCAGCCAGGGCAACAACGAACGTGAGTGCACGAAAACGAGTAAGCATGGCGTATCTCCCATTGGACGCTTTTATTGTCTTAAGTCCGGTGAGGGTTGCCCCATATGGATGGCAGGAGGCTCAAAATGACTCTAAAGCGATTTACAAAAATCGTAAAGAGATTTATAAATATCGAATATCGATATTTACAGCTCAGAATTTAAGGATTTCCCATGAGCGACAACCCTCATCCGCTGTTCAATCAGTCATTGGAAAAAGGCCTGGCGGTGTTGCGGGCGTTCAACGCAGCCCGGCGCACAATGAACCTGGCGGATATCGCCCAAGCTGCAGACATCAACAAAAGCTCGGCACAACGCATGATCCATACCCTTGAAGAGCTGGGTTATGTGCGCAAGCATCCGCAAACCAAACGCTTTCAGTTGACCCCGAAGGTCATGGAGATCGGCTACAACTACCTGGCCGCCGATACACTGGTAGACGTGGCCAACCCGTTCCTTGCCGAGTTGGCACAGGCTACCGGGGAGACGACCAACCTGACTGAACCCGACGGGCTGGACATGGTGTACGTGGCACGCTTCGTGGCGCCGAAATTCATCCCTATCCACATGCCCATCGGCAGCCGGATCCCGATGTACTGCACCGGTTCCGGACGAGCTTTCCTGAGTGCCCAGCCCGATGACGAACTCGTTGCCGCACTGCAAGCCAGCGAGCGCAAACGCCATACCCAGTACACCCTGACCGCGATCGACGACATCATCGAGCAGATCGAGACCACACGGCGCAGGGGCTACGCCACGAACAAGGAAGAGTTATTCCTTGGCGACATGTCCATTGCCGCGCCGATCATTGGCAGCCAGGGCCTGCCGGTCGCAGCCGTGCATGTGGTGGTGCCCACGAGTCGCTGGAGCATGGAGGAAGCCGAGCGCAAGCTGGCGCCCGCGGTGATCGAATGTGCACGGGCGATTCGTTCGTCAATACGAACCCTTTAGCGGGTTGCCGCCAAGGTTCGTGAGTGACGACCACATACATCAAACCGAAGCCTTCAGATCCACCCCCAGTGCCTGGGCAAAGGCCTTGGCCAAGGGGCTGCGCACAGTGTTGTGGCGCAGTATCAGACTGAACGGCGTGACGATGTTGATCCGGTCCGGGAGCACGGCGCGAAACGCTGCAAAGGCGCATATCAATACGGATTTCCAAGTCGGAAATCTGTTTGCTGATGGCCCCTTTATCGCCTGACATGTTCCTGTCAGCCTCCCGTCACCCTGACGTCAGATCACTCCGCCTAAAGTAACGCCAGGATTGCTCCCGCAGCACCAGCGTGAACCTGCGCGCTCCCGCAGAACTTGACTTAACCGGAGATTCTGCACCCGAGGTTGCTTTTTGCTGGAGCTCTTGTCATCAGCCGGAAGGAGAAACGCAAATGAACCACCCTGACGGGCACGACAGCGCGCTTGATCAATTCATCTGGCCATTACCAGACGGCATTCTGGACCGTAAAGACCTGTTGCTTCGCCTGTGCGCCGAACAGCGATTCATGGCCGCACAGGACCCTGCATGCAGGCTCGATCAACGAAACTACCTGCTTTCCCTGATCGATTCGGTATCAACACGGGCCGGCGGCGCCGCGCAACGCCCAGGTTTCGATGCCCGGCGAATGCGTAGCGTCATCATCGAAGCGGCCACAAGAAGCCATTGGGGCAAGCCTTCAGGAGGTCGCCGAACGCAGGGCATCGCCGCACACTACGATGCGCAGACTTGCATGGCCGCGGTACTCGATGTCGAGCTGAGCGCCGAGGGGCGCTTGATTGTGCATGACGCGGTGGTCGTCGCTGACCTGGGCGCCGTAGAAAGCCCCGGTCGCCTACGCGCCCAGCTTGAAGGTGCGTGCCTGATGGGGGTCGCATTCGTGGCATCTTCTGAATTTGGTGTGACGGCGGCCGCTCTGTGCCCGACGATCGCACAGCGACCCCGCTGGCCACTCGTCTCATGGCTACCAGGGCATATCGCGGTACATTTGATCAACCCAACGGGTGCGCTCCAAGCCTGCCAGCCCAGCCAACTGAGCTACGTACCCATCGTCCGGGCCTTGTGCAATGCGATTTGCAAAGCCTCGGACAAGCGTACCAGCGATTGGCCGCTCAGAAGCCAGTTGCTCGAAAGAACAGGCGGACGTTAAGTCACTGCCGGGCTTCAAATCAAACCCAGCGTCAGGGCTTTCAACCTCGCCGCCGAATGGGTGGTGCATTGCCATTGGCAATCCGATAGCCACGAAAGCAGGGTAAAGTATTTCTTCCAAATGAGTGAGGCTTCGCGCCATGCCTTCAACGCCCTGTATCTCGTCCAGCATCCGTGGGCAACGCGGCGCGGACCTGCTCGTAGAAGTACTGCGCAGCGAAGGCGTTCACCATGTCTTCGGCAACCCGGGAACAACGGAGCTGCCTTTGCTCGATGCGCTCTCGGGCGTCTGCGACATTCACTACGTGCTTGGCCTCCAGGAGGCCTCCGTCGTGGCGATGGCCGACGGTTATGCGCAGGCATCCGGCCGCCCTGGTTTCGTCAACCTCCATACAGCAGGAGGCCTTGGCAATGCGATGGGCGCCATTCTGAACGCGAAGATGGCGAACACGCCGCTGGTGATCACTGCGGGCCAACAGGATACCCGCCATGGCGTGACCGACCCGCTGCTTCATGGTGATCTGGTCAGCCTGGCCCGACCGAGCGTCAAATGGGCGGAGGAAATCCAGCATCCCGAACATATCCCGATGCTGCTGCGTCGCGCTTTTCAGGACTGCCGCACGGGGCCGACCGGCCCGGTTTTCCTTTCGCTGCCAATCAACGTGATGGAGCAGCACACCGATACCTGTGCTGGCCAACCGGCGCGAATCGAACGAGGTGCGGTGACCGCGGCGATTGACCCGTTGGCTGACGCCTTATCCACGGTTCCCCCCGGCCGTCTGGCGATTATCGTCGGAGAGGAAGTATTCCAGTCGAATGCGCAAGTGGAAGCGGTGAGACTCGCCGAAGCACTCGGCGCGCCGGTCTTCGGGCCATCCTGGCCCGGGCATATCCCCTTCCCCACCGCTCATCCTCAATGGCGCGGCGTCCTGTCACCCAAAGCTGCCAATATCAGCGAAACGTTCGCTGACTTCGATGCGGTCTTCCTCCTGGGCGGCCATTCGCTGATCAGTTACCAATACTCGCAAGGCCCGGCGATCCCCCCTCATTGCCGTCTCATTCAATTGACCGGCGATGGTCACCAACTAGGCAGAGTGCATGGAACGGCGCTGGGATTGATAGGCGACATAAAGTTGTCCTTGCAGTTGTTGCTGCCGTTACTGGATCAGACACTGGCCCCACACAGCCAGGCAATCGCGACGCTGCGAAATGTCGCTGCGCACGAGCGCAGTACCCGCCGAATCGAAGTGGCCGAGCGCGCGAATCGCGAATTCAATACGCCCGTGACAACGCCTTTCGTTGCGGCCCATGAAGCCGTCCGGGCAATCGGCCCTGATGTATGGATCGTCGACGAAGCGCCGGTCACCATCGCTCATGTGCGTGCGTGCCTGGATTCGCATTCGGCCCGCCAGTACCTGTTTACGCGTAGCGCCATCCTCGGCTGGGGCATGCCTGCGGCTGTCGGTACATCGCTTGGCCTGGGCCGCAACCCGGTGGTCTGTCTGGTGGGCGATGGCTCGGCGATGTATTCACCCCAAGCACTTTGGACAGCAGCACACGAGCGTTTGCCCGTCACTTTTGTGGTCATGAACAATGGCGAATACAACATCCTGAAAAACTACGCGCGTAACCAGACGCACTACCGAAGTGCCGGTACGAACCAGTTCATCGGCATGGACATCCGGGATCCGGCCATCGACTTCCAGGCCCTTGCCTCCTCCCTGGGGGTTGCTTCGCGCAGGGTCGAGCGCGCCGGCGATATTGCTGAAGCGGTCGAGGATGGCATTCGCTCAGGCCGCCCCAATCTCATCGAATTACCGATCATGGCTTAAAGCTAACGGGCGCTCACCTTTGGCGCGGATCCATGTAAATTGCGGCCCTGGGTCAGGCGACCGCGTTCATCTGAGCTTCTGTAGAGCAAATACCTGTTGCAACTTTTTCCTGAACGGAACTCACTCGGTCTCAGTACTCATTGCAATTCCCTTGTACTGCTCCAGCTCAGCCAATCGCTGGCTCAGGGCTGCGTGGACACGTCCATAAGCACCGCTGCCTAACAGCAGACGTTTTGGCGCCGATTCGGCTTCGGCGATCCCCAGCATGGCTTTGGCCATTTTCTGCGGATCTCCTGTCAGGGGGAAAGCACCACTGGCGACCGCCCTACGCACCTCGCCGGCAGGCGTCTGTTCGTATTCCGACATCACCGGAGGGCTGACTAAGGCCGTGGCAAAATTCGTACGAGTCGGGCCTGGCTCTACAAGGGTGAACTGAATGCCAAATGGTGCAACCTCCTGCGCGACTGATTCGACAAAACCCTCAATGCCCCATTTGCTGGCGTGGTAAAGGCTGAAGTTTGGATAAGCCAGTTGGCCGCCCTCCGACGATACTTGCAGAATTCGACCGCCCCCTTGCCGACGGAGAAAAGGCAGGCAAGCGCGAATCAACTGGATTGAGCCGACCAGGTTAGTTTGCAATTGCTGATCGATTTGTTCGTCATTGCACTCCTCCGCGGCGCCGAATAATGCGTATCCTGCGCTGCTTACCACGACATCAATGCGCCCTAGTTCAGTGAATGCACGGTTAACGACATTCCGAATGGCGGACGTATCGTTCACATCCAGTGCCGCTGTCCACAACCGTTCGCCGTAGCGCTCTTTCAAGTGACCGAGTGCTTGAGGCTCACGCAACGTCGCCGCCACGCGGTCCCCTCGTTCCAGCAATTGCTCTACTACCGCCAAGCCAATGCCGGACGAGCTGCCAGTGATTAACCAAGTTTTATTCATCGGTGTGTTCTCCTCAGAGCGAGCCAGGCAGGCTTGCGAGGGTCTAACGCTACGCGCCTTGAATTGCTGCTACTATCCAGCAGAATGAGAATGGCCTGATGAAAAATAGCCATGAATGAATTTCCCCTGTCACTCTCTGATATACGTGCGTTGGCGCTGATCGTTGGCCACCGTAGCTTTCGCAAAGCGGCGGATGAGCTGGGTTTGTCTGCGTCCACGCTTAGCCATTTGATGAAAACCCTCGAGGCAAGGCTCGGGATTCGTTTGCTCAATCGCACAACACGCAGCGTCGCTCCGACGGCAGCGGGGGAGCGCCTGCTGAGCCGGTTGAGCCCGGTGTTGCGAGAGTTTGCGCTGGCTGTAGATGAAGTTAACAAGTATCGGGATCTTCCAAGTGGCACCCTGCGCATCAATGCGAGCGATCAGGCTGCCCGCGTTTTGATGGAGTGTGCCCTGCCGACATTCCTGCAACGTTTCCCGCAGATGTCGGTCGATCTTGTCACCGATGGTCGCCTGGTTGATATCGTTGCCAACGGCTTCGACGCGGGCATCCGCTTGGGTGAGTCAATACCTCAAGACATGATCGCCGTCCCGATAGGGCCGGATATTCGGTTTGTAACCGTCGCTTCCCCGGACTACCTCAAGACTCATTCATACCCATTGACCCCAGATGATCTGCTTCAACATCAGTGCATCGGCATCCGAATGCCGAGTGGTAAACCTTATCGATGGGAGTTTGAAAAGCATGGGCAGTTATTGGTAATCGATCCCAAAGGACAGCTGATCCTTGATAACCCGGAAATTATGGCCGAAGCCGCCATTTCTGGACTCGGCATCGCCTACGTGCCAGAACGCGTAGCCTCTCGATCTTTGGCTGCCGCGCGACTTGTGAAGGTTCTGGAGGACTGGTGCCCGCCAATTCCAGGATTGTTTTTATATTACCCGGGACATCGCCATATCCCATCTGGGTTGCAGGCATTCATCGAAGTCCTGAGGGAATGCACCACAGCCAATATTGAAAATAATGATGCTTAGGTGTAGTGGTCTAATAAAACCGGACACCCATTTAGGCGAGAATGCTCGCCAGATCGAGGTGTCAGATGACCAAACAACGCCGTTCCTTTTCTGATGAGTTCAAATGCGAGGCTGCCGACCTCGTGCTGGCTTCGGTTACGCAGCCGGGTGAGCGGGCGTTGTCGGAAAAGCCGGACGCCGATCTGGTTATCAAGGCGCTGGCTATGGCTTACGAGCAACGAGGAAGACCTCAGGGTCTGGTCGCAGGGCGCCTTGGGTGGCGGTGCAGGAACATCAAATTTCAGCGTTGCCCAACTCGGGATCATGATTCAGGGGCACAAGCCGAGCGTTTTATAATGTTGAACAATTGGCGGGGCATGCTGAACTCGGTCCAAGCCTGAGCACAACACAAATCAAGCAGGCTTGCTCGCGATTGCGGTGTGTCAGTCGATAGATGTGCTGACCGAATCCACCGCTATTGTGAGCAAGCCCGTGCACCCATTTGTTTATCGCGTTCAATCCTGGAGTGCGCGAACGCGCTGCATGCGTTGCTGCTCTACCGGCGCAGCGGCCACCTGCAGTTCAAAGTCAAAATCAATCTGCGCAAACCGCCCCTCGACACCAAACTCCCGCGCCAGTTGCTGATCGTCACTGAAGCGGATCTGCGCAATCAACTCATCGCGCGTCGCATAGGCAAAGTCGTCGTGCAGATAGGGGTCGCCCGACAGATTGATTTGCGTAGTCAGGTGCCGATAACCCGGTGCCGAGATGAAGAAATGAATATGCGCCGGCCGTTGCCCGTGGCGCCCCAATTGGTTAAGCAACTGCTGGGTCGGACCAGTCGGCGGGCAGCCATATCCCGACGGTACAATGCTGCGAAACCGGTAGTTGCCCCGGACATCGGTCTCGATGCGCCGACGCAGGTTGAACTCCGATTGCGTTTGATCGAACCAGGAATAGGTACCGGCGGTATTGGCCTGCCACACGTCGACGATCGCCCCCGCAACAGGTTTACCATCGGTATCGCGTACCTGGCCGCGCATGAACAGCGGTACCGCAGGGTCCAAGCCATCATCCAGGCGTGCTTCGTACTTGGACAACGGCGCACCGGCCACGTACAACGGACCTTCGATGGTGCGCGGCGTGCCACCGGTCTTGCCCGCTTCTTCGTCGGCGGCGTCCATCAGCATATCCAGGTAATGCTCAAGGCCCAGGCCGGCGACGAGCAAACCAGCCTCCTGGTTCTTGCCCAACTCGTTCAGGTAGTTGACTGCCTTCCAGAACTCTTCCGGAGTGACGTCCAGGTCTTCGATAATGTTCACGGTGTCACGCAAGATCCGGTAGATCAACGCCTTGGTGCGCGGGTTACCGCCGTCGTTGAGATTGCCGCTGACTTCTTCGAGAAAATGCTGGGCGTGGGCAGTCTGGGAAATTCGAACGGGCATGGTGTACTCCTCATCTTGTCGTTATTAGGTAGAAAGCAGGCTTAGCTGTCGTCCCCATGGATCGACGACGGATGCCGGCACAGGGCGTTCACTTCGATGGCCATGTAGGGAAAAAGCGGCAGTTGCATCAGTAAGTCATGTAGATCCTGAGCGCTATCGACATCGAACACGCTGTAGTTGGAATAGTGCCCGGCGATGCGCCACAGGTGGCGCCATTTGCCCTCTTGCTGCAACCGTTGCGCCAAGGCTTTTTCTTCGGCCTTGAGGCTGGCGGCACGTTCGGGGTTCATGTCGAAGGGCAGGTTCACGGTCATTTTTACGTGAAACAACATGGCAGGCGCCTCTTAGTGTTTGTCGCGACGAAAGAACGCCAGGCGCTCTTCATCAATAGCCAGGCCCAGGCCCGGAGCGGTGGAGACATGCAACTGGAAATCGCGATACACCAGCGGCTCGCTGAGAATGTCTTCGGTGAGCAACAGCGGGCCGAACAGTTCGGTATCCCAGGACAGCTTGTTCAGGGTGAGGAACGCATGGGCGGAGGCCAGGGTGCCGATGCCGCCTTCAAGCATGGTGCCGCCGTACAAAGCGATGCCGGCTGCTTCGGCGATCGCCGCCGTGCGCAATACCGCTCGCGGGCCGCCGTTCTTGGCAATCTTAAGAGCAAACACCGACGCGGCACCTTCACGCGCCAGGTTGAAAGCATCCTCGACACATTCGATGGATTCATCCGCCATGATCGGCGCCGGGCTCGACAGGTTCAGCCGCGCCATGCCATCACGGTTGTTGCGCGAGATCGGTTGCTCGATCAGGTCGATACCGTTGTCACCCAGTACCTTGCACGCTCGCAGCGCCACGGCCTCATCCCAGGCCTGATTGACGTCAACGCGGACACTGGCGCGCTCACCCAACGCCTTTTTGATCGCGATCACATGGGTCAGGTCGCGGCTGACGTCACCGGCACCGATCTTCAACTTGAAGATGCGGTGACGGCGCAGGTCGAGCATCTTCTGGGCTTCGGCGATGTCTTGCTCGGTGTTGCCGCTGGCCAGGGTCCAGGCCACCGGCAAGGCGTCACGCACACGGCCGCCGAGCAGTTCGCTCACAGGAAGATTCAGGCGTTTGCCCAGCGCATCAAGCAAAGCGCTTTCGACACCGGACTTGGCAAAGGTATTGCCGCGGATACTGCGCTCCAGACGCAACATAGCGGCGTTGATATTGCTGGCGTCCTGGCCGACCAACAGCGGCGCAAAGTGGTGGTCGATGTTGATCTTGATGCTGTCGGGGCTTTCGTTACCGTAGCTCAGGCCGCCGATGGTGGTGGACTCGCCGATGCCTTCTATACCGTCGGCGCAGCGTACGCGGATGATCACCAGCGTCTGGTTTTGCATGGTGTGCATCGCCAGTTTGTGCGGGCGAATGGTGGGAAGGTCGACGATAATCGTCTCGATCGACTCGATGGCGCAAATCGGCATGGTAATACCCGTTGAGTTCTTTATGGGTTTTAGCTGATTCTGCGCCCCACATTTCCAAGCTTCCAATATAGAATTAGTCTTGATAAATACTCTAAAGGTATGGATGGAGCCATCATGGAACTGCGTCATCTGCGTTATTTCCAGGTGTTGGGCGAAACCCTCAACTTCACCCGCGCCGCCGAACGCCTGCACATCGCCCAGCCGCCGTTGAGCCGGCAGATCCAGCAATTGGAAGAGGAACTGGGGGTGATACTGCTGGAACGTGGCCGGCCGCTGCGCCTGACCGAAGCCGGGCGGTTTTTCTATGAGCACGCCAATGTGTTGCTCGAACAACTGAGCAAGGTCTGCGACAGCACGCGACGCATTGGCCAGGGCGAAAAAACCTGGTTGGGCATCGGCTTCGCCCCATCGACCTTGTATGGCGTGCTGCCGGAACTGATACGACGGCTGCGAACCCATGAGGCGCTGGAACTGGAATTGGGCCTGTCGGAGATGACCACCTTGCAGCAGGTCCAGGCGCTGAAGGCCGGGCGCATCGACGTGGGCTTCGGTCGCATTCGCATCGACGACCCGGCGATCGTCCAGCGCGTACTGGTGGAGGATCGGCTGGTGGCTGTGCTGCCCGCCACTCACCCGTTGCTCGCTGCGCCCGCCACCCTCGCCCAACTCGCCGCCGAGCCGTTTGTGCTGTACCCCGGCAACCCACGCCCCAGTTATGCCGACCATGTGATCGCGTTGTTCGACGCCCACGGTTTGAGCATCAAGGTGGCGCAGTGGACCAACGAGTTGCAGACCGCCATCGGCCTCGTCGGCGCTGGAATGGGCGTGACGCTGGTGCCGGCCTCCGTACAAGTGTTGCATCGCGCGGACATCGGCTACACGCCAGTTGTGGAAGCCACTGCGACCTCGCCGATTATTCTCAGCCGAAGGGTAAATGATAAGTCGCCGGGGCTCAGTCATTGTTTGCAGTTGGTGGAGGAATTGATCTGAACTCTTGTAGCCGACAAAACAGTTGCGCCAGACGATTCCACACCGGCCCTATCACGCAACTCAAAACGGGCCCACGGGGAACCCGCCGGCCAGCACGCTGAGCGAGCTGGCCGCCGATACACCGCAGAAGCAGCCGCCGAGCATGGCCATTGCATTGCGACAACGGCTTACGTCTACCCTGGTCGATTCCTCAGGTATCCAGCACGAGTTTTCGTTGCCGGGGCCGTAAATGTCACTTCCAAGGCCGGCCAAATCAGTGTGCGATGCACACCGATTTCAGTTCGGTGTAAGCCTCAATGACTGCGCGACCGAACTCACGACCCATACCGGATTGTTTAACACCACCAAATGGCATTGCAGGGTCGAGCAGTACGTGAGCGTTGACCCAAACGGTGCCCGCTTCGATACGCGGCACCAGATTCATGGCCTTGCTCAGGTCGTTGGTCCACAGGCTGGCGGCAAGGCCGTAGCGATTGTCGTTGGCCAGGGCAATCACCGCATCTTCATCGTCAAAGGGCATCACGCCCAGCACCGGACCAAACACTTCTTCCCTGGCCACCGCCATGCTGTGGTCGATATCGGCCAGAATCGTCGGCTGCACATAAAAACCACCACCTTCCAGCAACTCGCCGCCCGAGACCACGCGCGCACCTTCCCGGCGAGCCAGCTCGATGTGCTTGAGCACGCTTTGTTGTTGCTTGCGCGACACCAGGGGGTTGATCGCTGCGTCGCAGTTCATACCCGCACCGACCGGCATGGCCGATACCGCCGCCGCGAGACCTTCGACAAACTTGTCGTAGATCGAACGATGCACATAGAAGCGCGAGGCCGCTGCGCAGACCTGGCCGTTGTTCAGCAGGCCACCCAGGATCGCGCCCTGGATGGCTTTTTCGATATTGGCATCTTCAAGAATGATCATCGGGTTTTTGCCACCCAACTCCAGGGCAAAACGCGTCATGTTTTCCATGCACGCAACGCCGACACTTTTGCCCACAGCGGTGGAGCCGGTGAAAGACACTTTGCTTACCAGCGGGTGCGCCGTCAGCGCGCCGCCTACAGAGGCGCCACCACCGGTCACAACGTTGAATACGCCCGCAGGAATGCCCGCCTCAATGGCCAATTCAGCCAGACGCATGGCGGTCAACGGGGTTTCCATCGCAGGTTTGATGATCACCGTACAACCGGTGGCCAGCGCCGGCATCAGCTTCCAGGCAGCGATCAGCAGCGGAAAATTCCACGGCACAATCCCGACCACTACCCCCACCGGTTCACGCTTGGTGAAGGCGGTGAACTTCGCACCTGGTGGCAGCGGGATTGACACATCAAAGGTTTGCCCTTCGATCTTGGTGGCCCAACCGGACATGTAACGCATGAACTCCACGGTGGCATTCAGATCAAGCGCACGCGCCATGTTGATCGACTTGCCTTGGCTCAGGGTTTCCAACTGGGCCAACTCTTCAGCATGTTCCTCAACCAGGCGGGTGAAGTTCAGCAGAATGCGTTCGCGGTCCGCCGGGCGCAAACCGGACCAGACGCCGGACTTGAAGGCGGCATGGGACGACTGCACCGCGCGCTCGACCACTTCCAGCGGCGCATCCAGCGTTTCGCAGAGGGTTTGCCCGGTAGCAGGGTTGACCACGGCAATGCTTTGCCCTTCAGCGAACACCCACTGACCGTCGATGAAACAGCCATGACGGCGGTCGAGGAATGCAGCCACCTGCGGCAGAATTTCAACGTTGCTCATAATTCACCTTTCGTTCAGACGAGTTGTTCAGCCATAAAACCGGCTGATTACTGTTGTTCTTTAAGGAAACACACGACCGCCTGGCGATCGTCTGCAGAAGCCAGCCCCATGTAGGGCATGTAGGTCCCCGGCACAAAGGCCTGGGGTTGAGCGATGAGTTGCGCGATGTTTTCGGCTTGCCAATCGATGTCTTTGTTGCGCATGGCCTGGGAGTAGTTGAAGCCTTCCAGCGAACCGGATTTACGCCCGACCACACCCGCCAGGTTAGGTCCCATCATCCCCGCCACCCCCTTGCTCACCGAATGACAAACGCCGCACTCATTGGCGAAGACCTGGGCGCCATGGCCCTGATCGGGTGTGCACTCGGCCGCCAGCGCGGTGTGCGTCAGGGTGAATGAGAGCAAACCCATGAGGGGCAATCGCAGGGAGGTAAACATAAGAAAACGACCTTGGAATCCGCGCGCTCGTCAAACGAGCGCCAACACTGAAAGTACCGATACAGCGTCGCATCGGTGGGTTGGTACGGATTGTCGATGGTCGTCGGCACGCAGGTTTTGTCCTGCGTGCCAGTCGTGTTGGTGGGGCTGCCAAACGGGCCAATCTGGCAAGCACAGCCAACTCTTTGGCAACCACACAAAAGGGCGGAAAAGTTCCGGGCCGTAGTATCGAAAAAGACCGCAAACCTGCGCTCAAGAACAAGAACGGATGCCACATATGCTCAAGTCCCCCTTGCTTCGTCTCTCGACTCTCGCGCTGATGATCAGTGCCAGCCAGGCTGGCGCCTACGAACTCTATGCCGATGATGACAGTCACCTGAACGCTACCCTGGAAGCGGTATTCGGTATTTTCCACAGCCAGGAAAACTACGCGCTGTCCGGCCGCCTCAACCAAGGTTCGTCGTCGTGGCGCGAGGGCTACATCAAATATGGCCTGAGCTTCGACAAAGGCCTCGCCGGTGTAGGCACCGCGTATGGCGCGGCGAACCTGCTCAGTTCCGGCACCTGGGGCGACGGCGATGCCGCGGGCTTCAGCGACGGTTCGGAACGCACCACCAAGTTCGAAGACGCCTACCTCGGCTGGCGCTCGGGCAAGCTCTTTGACGTGCTCGGTGAGGACGGCGTGGACCTGTCCTTCGGCCGCCAGAACATTGTGGTCGGTGACGGGTTCCTGATTAATGGCGACGCGCTCAACTTGGGCAAAGGCCTGGCCGACGGCGAATTCAACCGTGGAGGCGCCTACTGGCTGGCCGCGCGCAAAGCGTTCGACGAGACCGCCGTGTTGCGTCTGGGTGGCAAGGAAGGCTGGCGTGGCGACCTGATGTGGTTGAAATCAGACAATCGCGCCCAGGCCAAGACCGAAATGTACGTCGGCACGCTTGAACACGTCGCAGAAGCTGGCACGGTCGGTTTGACCTACATCGACAGCACCGATGTCGACGAGCAATTCGCCTCCCCGGCGCAACTTGAGCGCGACGGCATGAAGACCTACAGCCTGCGCGCGACTGGCAACGCCGGGGTGAAAAACCTGTTCCTCTCCGGCGAATACGCCAAGCAGGACAAACCCCACACCCCTACCGAAGATGCCTGGTACCTGGAAGCCGGCTGGACCTTTGCCGACATCGCCTGGACGCCGTATGTCAGCTATCGCTACAGCCGGTTCTCGGAAGGCTACGACACCCTGTTCTATGGTTTCAGCCGCGGTTTCGGCACCTGGTTCCAGGGTGAAGTCGCCGGTAACTACGCAGGCCCGTTCAACACCAACTCGCGCATCCAGAACGTCACACTGAAAGTCTCGCCTCTGGAAAACCTGACGGTGGGCGCGATGTATTTCAACTACGACACCATCGACCGCAGCCTGGGCAATACCGACGGCCATGAAATCGACCTGTATTCCGAATGGCACGTCAACGAGCACCTGACCGTGATGCCGCTGATCGGCCTCTACCAACCGGACAAGAGCGCCGCAGAAGGCGGCACCCAGCTGGGCAGAAACGACAAGAACCTCTACAGCCAAGTGGTGTTTGCCACCACGTTCTAAGCCAGAACGGGGCAGTGGCGCATCCACTGCCCCTATGGAAAAAGGCCTTTCCAATGCACAAACAATTCCTGACGATCCAGAGCAAAATCGCCCTGCTTGCCGGCCTATGCCTACTATTGGTGGTGGGTTTGTTGATGGGCTTGTCGCTCTATCAAACACATCAAAGCAGCCAGCAAGTAGCTCATGCCAGCAGTAAAATGCTAGCCGATGCCGCCAAGGAACATATGCAAGCCCTCGGCAAAGTGCAGGCCATGCAAGTGCAGCGCACCTTCATGCAGACTCACGAGTTCGGCCAGGGGCTGTCGCGCTATTTGCTCTACTTAAGGCAACTGCAACATAAAGGCAGTCTGACCCGCCAACAACTGCGGCAGGAGCTGAGTACACAGCTTCACCAGGCCCTGGTCGACAAGCCCGATTTGCTCGGGCTTTATGTCATTTTCGAGCCCAACGCACTGGACGGCGACGACGCCAGTTTCGTCGACCAGGCCGCCATGGGCAGCAACGAGACCGGTCGTTTTTCCCTCTATTGGGTACAAAGCAAACCCGGCGAACTGCAAGCGGTGATCGGCGACGAAGCGCTGCTCGCCAACACATCTCCCGGCCCCAGCGGCGCCCCGTATAACGCTTTCTACACCTGCGCTCGCGATACCCGTCAGGCTTGCGTGCTGGAACCCTATTTTGATGAAGCGTCCGGCAGCCGCAAACTGGTCACCAGCATTGCTTTTCCGCTGATGGGCAATGACAAAGTCATCGCCGTGGTCGGCCTCGACATCAACCTCGCCGCCCTGCAACAAAACAGCGAAGCCAGCGCGCATCAACTGTTCGATGGCCATGGGCAGATCAGCATCATCAGCCCGCACGGGGTGATTTCGGCCAACAGCCAGGACGCCAGTCGCCTCGGCCAACCGTTGGACAGTGCCGAGGTGTTGGACACGTTGCATCAGGGGCAACCGAAAGTCTTTGTCGATCAGCAGCAAATCAAGGTGCTCGAACCGTTGGCACCAATTACCGGCGCTGCGTCATGGGGTGTACTGGTGGATGTGCCGCAGCAGGTGCTGCTGGCACCGGTTAGCACGCTGCAAAAGGAGCTCGACGCACAAGGCGTGCAAAGCACCGCGCTGGAACTGCTATTGGGTGGCGGCTCCGCCCTGCTCGGCTTGTTGTTGATCTGGTACACGGCGTTTCGCATCACCCGGCCGCTGCAAGTGTTGAGCCGGGTCATGGAAGATATCTCCCTGGGCGAAGGCGACTTGACCCGGCGCCTTGAGGTGCAATCCCGGGATGAGATCGGCCAACTGGCGACCGCCTTCAACCGCTTTGTCGAGCGTATTCATCAGTCGATCCGCGAGGTGTCTTCGGCGGCGATTGGCGTAAATGAAGTGGCCAAGCGCGTGCTGCTGACCTCCAACTCGTCGATGAGCAACTTCGACGAACAATCGACCCGGACCAACAGCGTCGCCGCCGCCATCAACGAGCTGGGTGCCGCCGCGCAGGAAATAGCAAGTAATGCGTCCAATGCTTCACAGCAGGCCTCTGCCGCACGACAACAAGCCGAAGACGGGCGCCAGGTGGTTGAGCGCACGATTCAAGTGATGAACGAACTGTCCGGAAAAATCAGCGCATCGTGCGTCAACATCGAGGTACTGAACGATAAAACAGTGAACATCGGGCAGATCCTGGAAGTGATCAAAGGCATCTCCCAGCAGACCAACCTGCTGGCCCTCAACGCGGCAATCGAGGCGGCGCGGGCAGGCGAAGCGGGCCGAGGCTTTGCGGTGGTCGCCGATGAAGTACGCAGCCTGGCCGGGCGCACCCAAACGTCGGCACTGGAGATTCAGCAGATGATTGAAGAGTTGCAAGTGGGCGCACGCGACTCGGTCACCACCATGACCGAGAGTCAGCAGCACAGCGAGGAAAGCGTCGGCATCGCCAACCTTGCCGGAAAACGGTTGGGCAGCGTGACCCAGCGCATCAGTGAAATCGACAACGTCAATCAGTCCGTCGCGGCTGCGACTGAGGAACAGACCGCGGTGATCGAGGCTTTGAACGTGGACATTACTGAAATCAACACACTGAATCAGCAAGGGGTGGAAAACCTGCATTCTACGTTGCAGGCCTGCACTGAGCTGGAGCGGCAGGCTGATCGGCTTAATCAGTTGGTGGGCAGTTTTCGTATCTGAGATGGGTGTTGCCTGACACACCGCTTTCGCGGGCAGGCTCGCTCCCAGAATGGATCTCCAGCGAACACAAAATTTGTGCTCGACAGAAATCATGTGGGAGCGAGCCTGTTCGCGAAGAACGATAACGCGGTGTCGCTGCTCTCCCCCACTACGCCAAATCTGGCGCCTACACGCAACCAGATGGCATGCGCGCAGACAAGCCACACCGCCCAACGCAGCGCCCGCGATCAGTTTCGGCGGCATCTGTGCAGCAGCGTCTGCAAGTGCTCGCCAGCAAGCAGCGACACCACCTACCTGGGCTGGATCCATACCCGCAAAAAGACACGCAGATCGCGATTGAAATGGCACCGATGCTGATTGATCGGGCCTGTCAGTTGGCTCAGGTGTACCTGCAACAGTAACGGCGCCCCTGCCCCCTCTCCCGCCAGCGTGAGAGGGGACTGCTTCAGCATGACGCGCTGGCATGCTCGATACGGTGAAACAGGCGGTTGAAATACACCAGGCTGTCGCCCTGCTCGCGCACACCGACCTTCTCCAACTCCACGAACATCACCGAGTGCGACCCCACTTCCTTGCATTCGCTGATGCGGCCTTCCAGCCGGACCAGGGCATCCCGCAACACCGGCACATCATCGGCGCCGCCGTCCCACAAGTCCCAGGCAAAACGTTCTGCCATCGATACCTTGGTCATGCCGGCAAAGTGTCGAGCCAGTTCCTCCTGCTCGCCGCACAGGACGTTGACGCACAAGCGGCCATTGGTACGGAACACATCGTGGGTAGCACTACTACGGTTAACGCAAACCAGCACGGTGGGCGGCGAATCCGTCACCGAACACACGGCGCTGGCGGTAATACCACAGCGCCCGCCCGGACCATTGGTGGTGATAATGTTTACTGCGGCAGGCAGCTGCGCCATGGCGTTGCGAAAGTCTATTTGTTGCTGGCTCAGGTCGGCCATATCGTTGCCCCTCCTTCAGGAGGACCGCCCGTATGCGGTCCGTAGGTGATGGAACAAGACTAAGGCCCGGCGTGCCGCTCAACTATCCTGACGATCCCCATGGTGAGGTTGGCTTTCCGCTAGTCGACTAGGTGGTTTCTTTATCGTCAGGGCCAGTCACAGGGGGTATTCTGCTAACGGGCTCGATGACGAGCTGATGTCCGCCGCAGCGTGCGCGCGTGCGAAAACAATAATGAGAAATTTTCGTGGCAGTCCCTGATGGAAATCCGCAAACCGATTGTTTACATCGTTGATGACGACAAAGACCTGCGCACCTCGCTGGCCTGGTTGCTGGAGTCGGTCAGCGTGCAAGCGCAGTGCTTTGCCGGCGCTGAAGAGTTCCTCAACCAATACGACCCCACGCAGCCGGCGTGTCTGGTGCTAGACGTGCGCATGCCGGAAACCAGCGGCTTTCAGTTGCAGGAAATTCTCAACCAGCGCGGCAGCACCTTGCCGACCATCTTCGTGTCCGCCCATGGCGACATTCCAATGTCCGTGACAGCGATGAAGAACGGCGCACTGGATTTCGTTGAGAAGCCCTATAACCCGCAGCAAATGATCGAACGCATCCAGGCCGCGCTGAAGGCTGCCGTGCACGCCCAGGCCGATCAGGAACAACGCCAGCACCTGCAAAGCAAGCTCAAGTTGCTCACCAGCCGCGAACGGGAAGTGTTGATGCTGGTGATCGATGGCAAAGCCAGCAAGGTGATTGCCCGAGAGCTGAACATCAGCGTCAAAACCGTTGATGTGCACCGCACCAAAATCAAGGAAAAGATGGGTGTGACCAGCATCGCCATGCTGGTGCGTGAAGTGCTGCATTTGCCGGCCGATGAACCAACGCGACACTAAGGCACACACGCCTCCTGTAGCGGCTGTCGAGCTTGCGAGGCTACTACGGGGGTCAGTTTTGGCTGTAGCGCTTGCGATACGCGCCAGGCGACACGCCAAAACGTGACTTGAACGCCGACGAGAAGTAACTGGAGTCGGAGAATCCCCAGGCGTAACACAGCGCCGAGAGCTTCTGCTCGACATCCGAGCGGCGCAGGTTTTCCGCGCAGAAATCCAGGCGTCGGTGCTTGATGTATTGCGCCACCACCAGGCCGCGCTTGGAGAACATCCGGTACAGCCCCCGCACCGAAATCCCCACCTCTCGGGCAATCAACTCAGGACACAGTTCTTCGGCGCTGATGTGTTGGTCAATGTAGGCGATGATTTTGCGAAACTGCCGCTCGTGGGTATCGCCGCCACTGTCACGGGGGCTGATCCCCGGCAAGAGCAGGCTGACCAGAGCGTCGAGTACGGCTTCGCTTTCCTGCATGTCCAAACCTACCTGCTGCCGAGTGTCCAGCACCAGCTTATTGGCCATAGCAGCCAGTGGCGTGTGGGCCGCGATACGCGTGGCGCAGTTGACAGCATTGAAGTGCGAACCACGCTCCACCACCTGACGCGGCAGGATCAGTGACAACTGTCGGGAATCATCGTTGTAGGTCATGTCGCTCGGGCGGCAGGCATCGATCAGGGCGATGTCGCCAGTGCCCAACTGAGCGCGGTTGTCACCCTGCTCCAATTGCGAACTGCCGCGCATTTGAAACACCGCGTAGTAGTGGCCGTCACTGCTGACACTGACGTCTTTGCTGGTGCGATACAGATGAACGTGCGCCATGTCGACGACACTGAGGTTGATGGCGCCGCTGCGGTACTCAGCCAGCTCACCGTAAAAATCCGAATCCAGCGCTCGGGCATCGAAACGCCCACAGGCTTGGTTGACCTGACTCAACCAATTTTCGAACGCCTCATTGCGAACCGCCGAAGAAGTCATCATCACTGCAAAGCCTCTCGCGTGTTTTATTGTTATTTCGACCGCTTCGTCGAGCGGTTCGGCAAATGTTTCGTACTGGGTCGTCACCTCCTTCGACGGCCGCCGTCCCCCCATTCAACAGGCTCCAGCGTGAGCTTGCCAGCGTTCTCTCTCGTTAAATGTCCAATACCAGACGAGCGGAAAGCGCTCGCGAAACGCAGGCGCAAATCTGCTTGTTGGCCGCCTTCTCTTTGTTCGACAAACAGTTGTCGCGGTGCTCCGGTACACCTTCCAGTACCTCCACTATGCAGGTACCGCAGATGCCTTCGCGACATTCGGTGTCAATATCACAGCCGTGGGCCTGCAGCACATCGATCAGGCTGGTATTGGCCGGTACCTGGAGGACCACGCCAGAGCTGGCCAGCTCCACTTCGAAACCGCCACTAGGGCCGGCATTGGCGACCGAGTCGGCTGCAAAGTGTTCGAGGTGTATCGCATCGTCAGATCGACTGCGCGCGGCCACTTCCACCACTTTATTCATGAACGGTGCCGGACCGCAGGTGTACACATGCGCTGCACTGCCCGCCTGGTGCAGGCATTCACTCAACGCTACATCCAGATCACACGGCTCGATGCCGTAGTGAAACTGCACATAACCGTCAAAGGTGCTCGCCAGAAGGTCAGCAAACGCTGCGTAAGCCGGCGAACGGGCGAAATAATGCAGGCGCCACGGCTGGGCATTTTCCGTCAGCCGATAAGCCATGCTCAACAGCGGCGTAACACCGATACCGGCCGCGAACAACACGTGCTCGGTCGCCGACGGGTCGAGATGGAACAGGCTGCGCGGCGAGCCCATTTCCAGCTCCATACCCTCTTCCACCTGCTCGTGCAACGCCAACGAGCCACCGCGCGATTGCGCTTCTTTCTTCACCGCCACCAAATACGCACGGCGATCCTGAGGTGGACCGCACAGTGAATACTGGCGAGTCACCCCGGTCGGCCCGGTCAGGTCGACATGCGCCCCCGGCTCATAGGTGTCGAGCGGCTGGCCGTCACTGCGCACAAGGCGAAAGGAACGGATATCCAGCGCTTCGTCGACGATCCTTTCGATTTTCACCTTCATTATTGCATCACCTGAATACGGTTGTTTTTGTAATGGGGCTTGTGGCGAGGGGATAAATCGCCTCACCACAGTGATCTTCAACAGGCCGGTTTCAGCGCATGAACAAGCCGCCGTTGATGTCCCAGCATGCACCCGTAACCGACGCCGCGTGGTCAGCGATCAGCAGCAACACACTGTCGGCGATGTATTCAGGGTCTCCCAGAGTGCTGACAGGGATGATTTTCAGAATCTGTTCCAGGCGCTCCGGAGCCACGGTTTCGCGCACCACGGGCAAGTCCAGCGGACCCGGCGAAATGCTGTTGACGGTAACACCTTGCGGGGCCAGTTCCCGGGCGAACACTTTGGTCAGCGTTGCAACGCCGCCCTTGGCCGCGGCGTAATGCGCGCCGGTGGCGGTGCCGCCGTTTTGTCCCGCTAGGGAGGCGATGTTGACGATGCGACCAAAACCGCGCTCGGCAAAGTGCGCACCGAACACCTGGCACGCAAGGAAGGTGCCGCGCAGGTTGATCGCCATCGACTCATCGAACTCTTGCGCAGTGATGTCCATCAGTGCCGCGACTTTCGACACGCCGGCGTTATTCACCAGAATGTCGGTGCCGCCCCAACGCCCGGCGAGCAGATCGCGGGCCCGCTCAAAATCGGCTTTGTTGCGCACATCCAGTTCAATTGCGACGGCACTCGAACCGCTGCCATCAAGCTCAAGAGCAAGACTTTGCACACCGTCGATACGCACATCCGCCAGACCCACGCGATAACCCACTGCATGCAGTCGACGAGCGATACACTCGCCTAAGCCACGTGAAGCGCCGGTCACAAGGGCGACTCGGTTCATGGTATTGGCCCTCATAACAGGAAGCCGAGCGCGCTCAGGCTGTCGGTGGAGTTGATCAATCGCACGACCTTGCGCTCCAGCTTCGCGACACCGTCGTTGAAGCGGATGCGGTGGTTCAGATCCGCCACGAACGGCGTGTGTAGGCCGCGCTTGTAGGCATACAGTAGCTGCGCGCTATTGACTTCAACCAGGTCGCCCGCCGCTTCCACCAAACGGAACCGCGAGACACTGCGAACGGTTTTCGCCGCATCTACCGCCGAAGGTGAATAGCCGGCGGTCAGGCGTTCGATGCGCAAGTCACGCATGCGCGCATCGTCGTAGGCGTAGTTGAGGGTGGCTTCAAAGTCTTCGGTATCCGGGTCGATTGGCACGATGTACCGGCCGCTCTCGCTCCACAACGAAGCCCACTCGGCGTAGTGCTTGTGGTCGAGCAGTTCGGCTTCGCGCCAGATGAATTCGATGGCCAGGGCCAACGGGCCGGAAAAACCGTTCAAGCTGTCGTGATTGCTCATTGGCTCATCATCCTTTTCCACATGTCATAGGCACCGCGCATGCCGCCCTCGTCGGTGGCATGGGAAACCTTGTCGCCGTTCTCAGCGGTGATTTCTCGATTGAGGCCACGGTTGACCAGGATTGGCGCGTCGACGCCGGCGTACGAACCGCGCTGCACTCGGTCCCAGGCCTCGGCATCGTCTGGGCTGCCGAAACCGAACGGTCCCTGGAAATGCTCGTGGATGCGCATCCGTTCGCGGTTGGCAATGTCCGGGCCGCCCTCCATGCCGAGCGCGACATGGCGGATCTCGGTTTCGGTCACCGAGACCGGACGCAGCACGCGGAAAAACGACATCGACATGGCGACGTTCGGGAACAAATTCAGATTGAAACCGGCGCCGTGCAGCGAACGCACGATGCGGCGCACCTGCGCAGGCTCCATGGTTTTCGAAAGTTCTTCAGTCACATGGGCGAAGCGTTCTTGCAACCGTTCGGTACCGTCGTCGTGATCAAGGTCAACGTGCTCCGGCACCATCACCATTACGCTGTGGCCATTGCCAAGAGAGTGCGTCACGGCTAGCTCGTCGGTCATGAACGAGAGCATTTCCGAGGTTTCTTCATCCACCGACGACATGAACGACTTGTGCACGATCGGGAAGTGGTAACCGTCGGTGGTGTTTTCCAGCTGGATCTTCCAGTTGCCCTTGAAGCTGAATTTGTGTTCACCCTGAGTCTTGATCGGGTAGCCAGCACCCTGCTTCATGAACAGGTCCATCCAGTGTCTGGCGCCGCCGAGGAAATCCACCAACGGTTCGATCTCATCGTTGTAACTGGCAAACACCATGCCGGCATAGCTTTCGACCCGCAGGCTGGTGAGCGGCAGTTCGGACTTTTCCAGAATGCCTTCGTAGCCGTCCGGATAAGGCAGTGCACGCAGCTTGCCGTCCAGGCCATACGACCAGCTGTGATACGGACAGGTGAAACCGGTGGTGTTGCCTTTGTGTTTTTCACACACGGTGGCGCCACGGTGCCGGCAACGGTTTTCCAGCACATTGATGTGGCCCTTCTTGTCGCGTACGACAATCACCGGGCGACGGCCGATTGTGGTGGTTTTGAAGTCGCCGGCGTTGCGCACTTCACTTTCGTGAGCCACCCACACCCAGGTGCGGTAGAAAATCTTTTCCAACTCGGCTTCGAACAGCGCCGGGTCGTTGTACAGCGAGACGTCAACGCGGTCGTGTCTGACCAGTTCGTCCGGGCTCTTCGACGTTGCGATCAGCCGGTATTCATGAGTGCTCATGCGGTTCTCCTCATGGCTTTTTCTTATGCTTTCGTTTGAGAGGCAGGCCGTTCACCGGCCATGCTCTGTTGCAGTTGCGCACCGAAGGCGCAGACCAGTTCGTCCTGACCCTTACGACCAACAATCTGCAGGCCGACTTTCAGCCCGCCACAATCCAGTTCCACCGGCACCGTCAGCGCTGGATGGCCGCTCAGGTTGAAAGGCCGTACCAGCGGTGTCATGCCGGCCACGGCTTTGCTCGCGCTGCGGGCTTCGTTCAGCGTTGGCGGCAAACTCGGCATCGTCGGCAACAGCAGCACGGCAAACTCTTCCAACGCGGCATCCACTTGCTGGCTGAAGCGCATGCGGACTTTTTCGGCTTGCGCCAGGTCAGCGGCGCTGGTGTGGCTGGCGGCCAACAGGCGCTGCTCCACATCCGCACCGATCAGGCCTTTGCCGGTGAGGTGGCCAAACGCGGCCCAGTTTTCGACGTTAATGACGGTGAGGCCGGCGGCGAATGCAGCCTCGAATTCGTTCAGGTGCAGGTTGCTGCGACGCCAGCCTGCATGGTCGGCGGCAGCGCCAAGGCACGCGTGCACGTGCGGATCGCAGTCGACTTCAAGGAAACCCACCGATGCGTTGCTCGATGGTACCCCCTGAACACGAAAGCCAGGGCAAATCACTTGCATCGCAGTGATCAAATCCGCCATATCTGCGGCAAACGGCCCCACGCAATCGAGGCTGGACACCGCTGGATGCGCCCCCACACGACTGACTCGCCCGTAAGTCGGTTTCAACCCGGCAATGCCGCAGCACGCCGCCGGCACCCGCACAGAGCCACCGGTGTCTGTGCCGATGGCTATATCCGCCAGGCCCGCCGCAACGGCGGCTGCCGAACCGCTGGAGGAACCACCCGGCACCCGATCAGGCGCCTGCGGGTTGATCGGCGTGCCGGTCCAGTCGTTAATGCCGGTAACACCAAAGGCCAGCTCATGCAGGTTGGTTTTGCCGACGATCTGCCAACCGGCGTCGAGTATCGCGTCCACCACCTCGGCGTTGCGTGTTGCTGGCGCGGCATCGGCAAATGCGCGACTGCCCGAACGAGTTGGATGCCCGGCAATGTCGATCGAGTCTTTGATCGCGACCCGTTTGCCGCTGCCGCCCAGTAGGAACTCGCTGATAAAGGTACTCATGCACCCAACCCCGTGTTGAACAAGCGTTGTGTACGGAAATGCGCGATCAACCAGACACCGTCGACCAGGCGAAAATCGATGTTCAGCCGCGTGCCGAACAATTCGCTGCGCCGGTCGGCGTAGGTGGAAATCTGCTGCATGATCCACTGCCCTTGCGCCGTGCTGCCGGCGACCACGATCGACTCGCTGGTGAGGTAATGCAGGTTCAGGCGAAAGTGTTCCGAGGGCGGTAAATAACCACCGACGAACGCCGCCACCGCATCCCGTCCACAGTGCTGACCAAAGGTCTGCGCGGTCTGGCTGCCAACGCCCTCCCAGATCGCATCGATACAGAACAAATCAGCCAACTCGTTGATATGAGTGGCCTTCCTCGGCACATCGCAAAGGTCCATGTAGCGCGCCATCAAACGGCGCACCTGGCTCTCCCCTTCGAGCGTCTCGAGACGCTGCAGCAAGGCCTCATTCATGACTTAAACCTTGGCTGCGTCAGGGATGGTCAGCGCACGGCCGATGCGCGCTTCGACCTTGGCATAGCGCCACAGGCTGTATTCGTTCACTGGCGTGGTGCGGAACAGGTTGCAGGCATCGATTACCGATTGATGGCAGTCAACGTCGGCCATGATGTAGACGGTCCATGGCGAGGTCGTGGATGGGCCGACCATTAAGCGGTCATCGTCCATCGCTCCGAGTACGGTGATGCCCGGCATGGCGCCGAGTGAGCTCATCATTTGACTGAAGCCTTTCCACACGCTCAGGCCTTCACCGGTCGGAAGGTCGAAAAAGTTCTGGGTGATGCCGATGCAAAAGACGACGCGCAGGGGTTCTTGGGTAGCTTGCGACATGGGATTGATCCTTGAAAAAGTGATAACGATTCAGATGTAGCCCGGGAATGGCGGCACGCCGAGGAACACCGAACCGGCGCCGTCGTACAGGCCTTCACTGAGGAAGGCGTGCTGCGTGACCACCATCGAGTCACGCAGGTAACGCTGCAGCGGATGGCGTAAATAAATCGCGGAGGTCCCGGCCAGGCTGTAAGCGCTCTGCACCACGCCCGCACCCGCCTGGGAAACGTGAATGGCGGACAGGCGCAACAGGCTGGTTTGCTCAGGGGTGATAGGGTTGCCGGCGAGGATCGAATGCCACACCTGCTCGGTCGCGTTGTAGAAGAAGCCGCGTGCGGCGGCGAGTTGCGCTTCGGCCCTGGCAATCTCGATGCGCACATAGGCACGGTCGGCCATCTTCGGCGCGCCGGTGATGCCACCGCCGCCGGCCATGCGGCTGACTTCGTCGAGCGCGGCACGGGCCAGACCGAGGTTGACCACCGCCAGCACTTGCGCGGCGTAGGCGATCGACGGGTAGCGGAACAGCGGTTCATCGACGGTTGAGGCACCACCTCGAATGAAGGTCCAGCGCTCATCGATGCGTTTGTCGGTGACACGCAGGTCATGGCTGCCGGTGCCTTTGAGACCGACCACATCCCAGTTTTCGATGATCTCGACCTGGCTTGCCGGGAATACCGCTGTGCGCGGCTTGCCGCCGGCAGCGCCGATACCGACACCTAGCAAATCAGCGCCTTTGCAGCCGCTGGCAAATTTCCAGGTGCCGTTAACCTGCCAGCCGCCCTCTACTGCTTCGGCGGGCTGCAACGGGAACAAGCCAGCGGCGAACACCAGATCAGGGCTTTGCGCGTAAATCTCGGCCAGGGTTTCTCTCGGCAAAGCTGCAAGATAGACGCCGGCGCTACCGAAACTGGCCACCCAGCCTGCTGAGCCGTCAGCTTCGGAGATGCGTTCAATTATTTGTAGAAATTGTGCCGGTGGCAGGGCATCACCGCCGTAGCATTTCGGCGTCGCCGCACGGTAGATCCCCACCTGTTTGAAGCGCTCGAGCATGTCCCGTGGCACGTGGGTGCCGGTGTCGAATTCGTTCCGACGCTGGCGTACCTCATCGAGTACCTGCTGAAATTCCCGACTCTCGACGATACTATCGACAACGCTTGGCAGAGCGTCTTTTTCCGCGACAGCTGAACGCAGCATGGCTTCTCTCCGTTTATTTGTTATTAGCCGGAGCCTGCCTGGAGGCGTGGCTACCGTTGATGGGCTCAGTGTAAAAACCGCATCCGCTTGCCACTATTGGGGCGTGCAGCCCCTCGGCTAAAGAAATCCCCTAGCCCTCCCCCGGTTACTTCTGAGCGCATCCCCACTCGCAAGCCGGTATAAAAAGCCATACTTCTACTTTCACCCGTAGTGGAACTCTCTGCCTCCAAGGGTCGCGCGATGTACCTGCCAAAACCGAACGACTTTTACACCCTCACCGAAGCCATGCCGTTGTGCATCATTCTTCACGACGCACAGAGCAAGGAGATTCTCTGGGCTAACGCCGCCGCCTTGAAGGCGCTCGGCTTTACCCTGGAAGAACTGACTCCGCTGAAAGCCCCGGACATGACCCGCGACGCGCCGAAGTACCGCCGCTCGGTAGGTTTGCGTTGGCTGGAGGGTGCCGCGCGCACCGGCCAGCGCGCTATCGAGTGGTGTTATCGCTCCAAACAAGGGGTGGAAATTCTGTCCGAAGCGGTCGCGACCCTGGTGCATCTGGATGGCCGCGATGTGCTGATGGTGCAGTTCCGCGACATCTCCAAGGAAGACAAGGTCAAGCGCGACCTCAAGCGCTTTGAAAGCCGGCTCAAGGCGTTTATGCAGGACCTTGCCGAGGGCGTTGCGGTGCTCGGCCCACAAGGTGATATCCGCTTTATCAGCGACTCCGGCGCGCACTTGCTCCATAGCGAAGAGCACGCGTTGATCGGCGAAAACTTCCTTGCCTGGTGCGACGAGCCTTCGCGCCTGCGCCTGCTGCAACAGCTGGCCAGCGAACAACCGGAGCACGCGCCCTTCAGCGTGCACTACCACGTGCAGCGGCATGACGGTGAGTGGCGCTGGCATGACGCGACGTGCCGCTTTATCGAGATTGAAGACGACCTGATCGGCCATCTGCTGCTGTTCCGCGACGTCACCGAGCAAGTCCGCGCCGAAGAAGCACGGCGCGTCAGCGAGCAAAAGCTCGAATACCTGGCGCGCTACAACGCGATGGGCGAAATGGCCGTGGCCATCGCTCATGAACTGAGTCAGCCACTGGCCGCCACCCGTAACTTCATCGAAGGCGCAGTGATTCGCCTGGGCAACGTTGAAACGACTGAACAAGTCGCCTGGGGTTTGCAAAACGCCGTGCGACAAATCGAGCATGCCTCGCTGATCATCAAAAGCGTACGCGATTACGTGGTCAAGCTGGAGCGGTCCGAAGAACTGATCGACCTCAATGAGCTGTTGCGCGAAACCCGTTACTTCATAAGCCTGCGCGCCGACCCAAGCTTGATCAAAGTCCAGATTGTCACCAGCCCCGAGCCACTGCTGGTCAGTTGCGAGAAAGTGTTGATCGGCCAAGTCATCCTCAATCTGGCCTTCAACGCAATTGAAGAGATGAGCGATCTACCCGCCGAACGACGCCTGCTGCGCATTCATGCCAGCACCGACAAGGATGTTGCGTTGGTGAGCATTGAGGACTGCGGTCGCGGCATCCAAGCCGAGGCGCAAGAGAAGCTTTTCGACGGCTTCTTCTCTTCCAAGGTCAGTGGTAACGGCATCGGCCTGGCCCTGTGTAAAAACATCATCGGCCGTCACCGTGGTGATATCTGGGCGCAAAACCTCGAGCCCTGCGGCGCCGTTTTTACCTTCTCGCTCCCCCTCGCACTCCCCGCCTGACGCCGTAATCGCGGTGTGTGTAGCCAGTTTCATCAGACTGGCACAGACACACAAACACTTGGCAGCCACAGCAATTCTCCGGTTTTCCCGGCGAGGCAGAATCGAACTGCAAAAATCTGCCACTGCACCCGCGATATGCGAGAACAATAATTCAGGGAGTTCCCCTAATGCGAGCCACCAGGATCACCGTACAGTCAGGGCTGAGTCTCAGCCTGCTGGTACTCGGTTTGAATAATGCCAGCGCGGACCTGCCCGCTGACACGATCGGCCAGACCACCTTGGCGTTTCCCGCTGAAGCACACCGAGCATTCATCATTGATGTCGAATTCGAAAGTTTCGTGGCGGGCCGTGTCACCGTGGTCGACCCTGACAAAAAACGCGTCCTCGGCATGGTGCCGACCGGCTTTGCCGCCCCTTCGACGCTGAGCCATGACCGCAAGACTATTTACAGCGCCGACATCTTCTACTCCCGCGGTACCCGCGGTACGCGTACCGATGTGCTGACCGCCTGGGACAGCTCGACCCTGTCGCCAGCCTGGGAGCTGTTGATTCCTACCAAGCGCGCCGAATCGCTGACCCAGCGCTACTCGTTGAAACCCAGTGGTGATGACCGTTTCGTCTACGTCTACAACTTCACACCCTCGACCTCGGTGACCGTGGTCGATACCCAAGCCAAGGCGGTCACCACCGAAATCGCGATTCCGGGTTGCGTACTCAACTACCCGATCGGCAACCGCCGTTTCGCCTCGCTGTGTGGCGACGGCAGCTTGCAGGTGGTCACCCTCAATGACCAGGGCCAGGAAACCACACGCAGCCGCACACCGTTCTTCGATCCGAATGCGGAAAAACTGGTAGAGCGCGCGGTGAACGTCGGCGACACCTATTACTTCACCACCACCACGGGCACCGTGCGGCCGGTGGATTTTGCCGGTGATGCGCCAAAAATCCTGCCGTCCTGGTCCTTGATCACCGACGAGGAGAAGAAAGCCGGCTGGGCTCCGGGTGGCTGGCAGCTGATGGCCGTCGCGCCGAAGCTGAACCGCTTGTATGTGCTGATGCACGACGCTCACGAACCGATGAAATGGGAAGACCCAAGCCCACTGATCTGGGCGTTCGATCTCAAAACCCATAAAAAAGTGGCGACACTGGAAGCCCCGGTTCCGGTGTGGAGCATGCAGGCGACCGGCGACGACAAACCGCTGTTGCTCGGCACCGACGTTGAAGGCGGCTTGCAGATCTTCGACCTGTCGACCAACAAGCTCACCGGTAGCATGCCAAAAGTCGCGAAAACGGCGACCCAGGTTCTCAGCTACTAAAAGAGGTTCGGCCATGCACACAGATCCGATCTTCATCATTGCCAGCGCACTCGCCATTGCGGTGTTGCTGGCCAGTGCCGCGACTCACAAGTTGCGGGCACCGGCGCGTTTCGCCAAGCAACTGGCTGACTACCAACTGCTACCCGACTCACTGGTGCGTCCGAGCGCCGGCCTGATTCCGCTGCTTGAGTTGGTGATTGCCTTCGCGTTGCTGGTTCCGGTCAGCCGTGCCTGGGCAGCGTTGAGCGCCGCAAGCCTGCTGGCACTGTATGCCGCCGCCATCGGCATCAACCTGTGGCGCGGCCGTCGGGACATCGACTGCGGCTGTGCCGGCCCGGACCAGGCGCAACCCCTGCGCCCGGTTCTGCTGCTGCGCAACACGGTGCTAGTGGGGCTGGCGCTGCTTGCCAGCGTGACGCCGATGGTCCGTGACCTGAACATGTTCGATGGCTTTGTGACTGTCTCAGCCAGCGCTGTTGCGCTGCTCATTTACGCCGCAGCCGACGGCTTGCTGGCGAACTCCCCTCTTCTACTCAAACTGATTGGTAGGTGATCAATGGAAGGCTTAATCGTTTCCAACGTTCTGCTCTGGATGCTATTGCTGGCCGTGGCGTTTGTCGTCATGGGCCTGGTTCGGCAGATTGGTGTGCTGCACGGCCGACTGGCCCCGGCCGGTGCACTGATGGTCGACAAAGGCGTGGCCGTCAACGAGCCCGCGCCGCAGGTCACCGCGACCGACCGTCACGGTCGTCCGGTGAACTTCGGCTATGCAGGTGAAAAATCCCAACTGCTGTTCTTCCTGTCGCCAACCTGCCCAATCTGCAAATCCCTGTTGCCGGCGATCAAGTCCATCGCCAAGGAGCAGGCCGATCGCCTCGACGTGGTGTTCATCAGCGATGGCGATATGGACGCCCAGCAAGCACTGATCCGCGAACACAAACTGGACGACGCCACGTACGTGGTCGGACCGCAAGTGGGTATGACCTATCAAATCGGCAAACTGCCTTACGCCGCGCTGATCGACAAGGCTGGCACCCTGCGCGCCAAAGGTCTGGTCAACTCCCGCGAGCATCTGGACAGTCTGTTTGAAGTCGAGCATCTCAAAAGCGCCACGCTGCAGGAGTACCTGAACAGCCAACCTCACACGCACGACCATAGTCACGGCCATAGCCACTGATTAAGGCAGGGAGACTTTTATGAAACTGCTGGATCTGTTGTTTGAGCGCTCGACTCGCCGTGTTGCCGACACCACCTCGCGACGCAAACTGCTGGCGCGCATGGGTTCCTTGATGGTCGCGGGGGCTGCGTTGCCGTTGCTGCTGCCGCTGGATCGCACCAGCAAAGCCTTGGCCGCCGATAACCCGAAGGCCGGTGACCCGGGCGATCCGAACAGCTGCGATTACTGGCGTTATTGCTCCATCGATGGCTTCTTGTGCAGCTGCTGCGGAGGATCGGTGACGTCGTGTCCACCCGGCACTGAAGCATCGCAAGTCACGTGGATCGGCACTTGCCGCAACCCGGCGGACGGCAAGGACTACATCATTTCGTACAACGATTGCTGCGGTAAGCAGAGCTGCGCTCAGTGCGCGTGCACCCGTAACGACAGTGAAGAACCCGCCTATCGTCCGTTCAACAACAACGATGTCAACTGGTGCCTGGCCGCTAAATCGCACATCTACCACTGCACCGTTTCGATCATTCGTGGCGTTGCGGTTTAACGCGCATTTGCCGTCGGTTGCTCGTGCAATCGGCGGTTTTTTTTCTCTGTTTGTGGGCTGTTTTTTGTTCATTGTTACCGACAACAAGAAAAAGGTACTTGTCATGCGTAGGTTACTATTGCTCGGTCTTGTCTGCGTCATGACCGCCCCGCTCGTTTATGCCAGAGCCATTCCCAACCCCGCGCAGCGTCATGCTCCGGGCAACGAAGAACTTCAAAAACCCATTTCCGAGGCGGGCTACAGTGTTGGCGTGAACTACCAACTGCAATGCGCCGGTTGCCATCTGGGGGATGGCATGGGATCCCCCACCAATGACACGCCTCGGCTACAGGGATTTGTCGGTAATTTTCTGAAAGTACCCGGCGGTCGCGAATTTCTCGTGCGTGTGCCCGGAATGTCACAATCGGCGCTTAACAACGCACAGTTGGCCGACTTACTCAACTGGTTAATGCGTGAAGATGGCATGGCTGGCAAAAGCACCCCCGCGCACTACCAGCCTTACAGCGCCGAAGAAGTCTCCGTGCTGCGCCAAAAAGCCATGCTCAACCTCCCTGGCACCCGCGCCCAGTTGATACAGGAGATGCGCGCGCAAGGCATTGCGATTGAAGACGGGATGAGTTACTGATCTCGGCACAGAGCAAAAGGATTTTGGCAAGAATCAAAAAGAATCCATTGACCAGTTGTGGCAAAGTGCTATGCGTGCCTGTCCTCGACTCGTATCAAGGAAACTTAGAAATGTTGACGTCCGTAGCGTTGCTAAAAAGAAAGCCGCTTGCCCGGCTCGCGCTGGCCATCACCTTGGGCACGCTCGGATTGCCTTGCTGGCTGCCCAATGCCGACGCCCATGGGGCTGCCGCCGAAATGGTGCCTCTGCAATCGACCCTTGAAGACTTCGGCGCCACGGTCAAATGGGACGACTATTCCGACCTGTTCGTGATTGCCAAGGATGGTGTCTACCTCAAAGTCAAACCGGGTAGCAAGGTGGCCGTACTCAACGGCAAACGGATGGAGTTGTCAGTGCCGGTGATGTTCAAAGGCAAGACGGCGTTCATGTCCAAGGACTTCATCAATCAGGTCTTCCAGTCCGGACTGGACAAGACGTTTGTCGTCGAGACCCGCCCTAATCCGCTCAACCCGCTAAGCGCCGACGAAATCAAGGCGGCGGTGGATGTCGTCAAAAATTCCGCCAACTACAAGCCTGGCTTTCGTTTCACCGAAGTGTCCGTCAATGAGCCACCCAAGGATCAGGTCTGGAATTTCGTCTACACCGGCCAGAACGTAACCCAGCCTCGCCAGGCCAATATCGTGGTGCTCGATGGCAAGCACGTGATCGAGGCGCTGGTCGATCTCGATAACAAGACACTCAAGTCCTGGAAACCCGTCGAAGGTGCTCACGGCATGGTCTTGCTGGACGACTTCGCGACCGTGCAATCGGCCGTAGAGTCGAGCCCCGAATACGCGCAAGCATTGGCCAAACGCGGTATCACTGATGTAAAAAAAGTCGTGGCCACGCCGTTGACCGTCGGTTACTTCGACGGCAAAGACGGTCTGGCGCAGGATAAACGCCTGCTGAAAATCGTCAGTTACCTCAATACCGGTGACGGCAACTACTGGGCGCACCCGATAGAGGGCCTGGTGGCCGTAGTCGACCTGGAGCAAAAGAAGCTGATCAAGATCGAAGACGAGGCGATCATCCCCGTCCCGATGAAGCCGACACCCTATGACGGACGTGGCCGCAAAGGCACGCAGGTCAAACCTCTGGAAATCATCGAGCCGGAGGGGAAAAACTACACCATTACCGGCAACAGCATTCATTGGCAGAACTGGGACTTCCATGTTCGCCTCGACTCTCGGGTCGGCCCGATCCTGTCTACGGTCACTTATGACGACAAGGGCAAGAAACGCAAAATCATGTACGAGGGCTCGCTGGGCGGCATGATTGTGCCTTACGGCGATCCCGACGTCGGCTGGTACTTCAAGGCTTACCTCGACTCGGGCGATTACGGCATGGGCACGCTGACCTCGCCGATTGCGCGCGGCAAAGACGCCCCGCAGAACGCTGTGCTGCTGGACGCCACGATTGCCGACTATACCGGTGCACCCACTTCGATCCCGCGCGCGATGGCGGTATTCGAGCGCTACGCCGGTCCGGAATACAAACACCAGGAGATGGGCCAGCCCAACCTCAGCACCGAGCGGCGTGAACTGGTGGTGCGCTGGATCAGCACCGTCGGCAACTACGACTACATATTCGACTGGGTCTTCCAGCAAAACGGCACCATTGGCATCGATGCCGGTGCCACCGGGATCGAAGCGGTCAAGGGTGTGAAATCCAAAACCATGCATGAGGCCACGGCCAAGGAAGACACCCGCTACGGCACTCTGCTGGATCACAACATCGTCGGCACCACCCACCAGCACATCTACAACTTCCGTCTGGATATGGATGTTGACGGTGAAAACAACTCACTGGTGGAAGTTAACCCGGTGGTTGTCGCGAACGACCGTGGCGGGCCGCGGACCAGTACGATGCAGACCGAGCACAACGTGGTCAGCACCGAACAACAAGCCGCGCAGAAATTCGACCCTTCGACTGTCCGGTTGATGACCAATTTCAGCAAGGAAAACAAAGTCGGCAACCCGGTTTCCTATCAACTGATTCCTTATGCCGGCGGAACCCACCCGGTGGCCAAAGGCGCTAACTTCGGCAAGGACGAATGGCTCTATCACCGCCTGAGTTTCATGGACAAGCAATTGTGGGTCACGCGCTACAACCCGGATGAGAAGTATCCGGAAGGTAAATACCCGAATCGCTCGGACAAAGACTCGGGCCTGGGTCAGTTCAGCCACGATAACCAGTCCATCGAAAATACCGACGATGTGGTCTGGCTGACCACAGGTACCACGCACATCGCGCGGGCCGAAGAGTGGCCGATCATGCCGACCGAGTGGGTTCACGTTCTGTTGAAGCCATGGAACTTCTTCGATGAAACGCCGACGCTGAACCTCGACGCCCCTCACTAAACACACACAACCCCCTGTGGGAGCGAGCCTGCTTGCGAATGCGCTGGATCAGTCAACATCAATGTTATCTGACACCCGGCCTTCGCGAGCAGGTTCGCTCCCACAAAGGGTAAACGTTTATTCAGTGAAACTCAGGTGTGTTGCTTGCGGTATTCCCCGGGTGAAATACCAAAACGGGATTTGAACGCCGTGGAGAAATAGCTCGAATCCGAGAACCCCCAGGAATACCCCAACACCGACAACTTCTGATCCGGACTCATTTGACGCAGGGATTCGGCGCACAAATCCAGTCGCCGATTCTTGATGTAGCGCGCCACTACCAGGCCCTTCCTGGCGAACATCCGGTACAAACCCCGCGTCGACATACCGACCTCGCGCGCTAGCCATTCGGGGCACAATTCTTCCGAGCGGATGTGCTCGTCAATAACGCCAAGGGTCTTGCGCAAGGCCCGTTCATGCGCATCACCGCACTCTTCACTATGACTGATCGCCGGGCGCAGAAGGCTGACAATGGCCTCCAAGGTCGCTTCGCTTTCTTGCCGGCTAAGGTTTGTCTGGGACGCGGCGTCCAGTACCAAGCGGTGAGACAACATCGCAATCGGGGACGTCCCGGCAATCCGGTGACCGCACTTGACCGGATTGAAGCGCAGGGTTCGCTCGACCAGTTGCGACGGCAGAATCAGCGACAACTGCCGGGAATTTTCACTGTAGGTGAAGTCACTGGGGCGCGAAGCATCGATGAGCGTGATGTCACCCGCCGAGAGTAAAACCTTGTTGTCACCCTGGGCCATGCCGGCCGTGCCATCGAGCTGGAACACCGCAAAGTATTTCCCGCCCTCGCCGGCAGCGACTTCCAGTGGTGTGCGGAACAGTCGAGCCTGGCAGGCATCGACAAAGCTGAGTTTCAGCACGCCGTCCTGGTGTTCCCGGATGTCGCCGGCAAACTCAGCGCCCAGCGGTTGCGCATTGAAGGCGCCACAGATCTGGTTGATCTGATGAATCCACTGATCAAAACCATCACGGCGCTGTGCAATTGAAGAAATCATGTCGGGCCTCACGCAGGCTTATTTTTATTGTCTACGCCAATCCACAGGTTCTCCTGAACAGTCATTCTCCCTGAACGTTAACGGGCTACTTGAGCCCGCCAAACCTCCGATAGAAGCTTTCTCCCACATCCGGCAACGGGCCATCGGCGGTTTCCAGCGCACTGTTCAACCATTCCTCGGCTTTGGCGTAGATCAACCGGTAAATGTTGCGGCACAACTGGCGGGCGGCCCGACCTTCCCAATCACCGGGCAACAACTCGTCCGGCAATTGCGGGTCGCGCAACAGCAATTTGCGGTACTCGTGAATAAGCAGAACCCGTGCCAGGAAGCAGTCGCTGGGTTCGAGGTTCTCTTGCTCGCGAAGCGCTTGCCAGAGCGGTCGGAACAACTGAATGAACTCGCTGTAATGGGTCGCCAGTTCTTCGATGTTCCAGCTCTCGCGCACCTGCAAACGCAAGGCCTTGGAGGCCAGCACGTCCTGCGCGGTGGTTTCGAAGACAATGGTCTCTTCCTGGGCGCCGAGGTCGAGCAAGGTTGCATTAAGATCGGTACGGTCGCTGCGCGGACAGGCCAGCACTACCGGCGAAATCGCACCAAAACCTTGCCACTCGAGTTCTTCACGCACTTGTTTGCGCTTGTCCTGGGTCAGTTGCGTGAGCATCACCAGGCACCAGGAGCCATCCCACGCCGGCACGGTGGAGCTGTAGACCCGCTTGAAGGCCTTGTCGAAACGCCGGCGACCGGTGCCGGTCAGGCTGTAATAACTGCGGCGCCCGACTTTCTCGGCGGTCAGCCAGCCTTCCTTGGTCAGACGGAAGATCGAGGTGCGGATCAGCCGCTCGTTGATGCCGATGGGCTCGAGCAATTGAATCAGGCTGCCCAACCAGACCGTTCCGCCGTGCGGTTCGATGGCATCGCCGTATAACGTGATGATCAAGGAGCTGGCGCGGATCGGCGTCTGCTCTTGGAAGCGGGTAATCAGATGGTTCAACGGTGTCAGGGACGACATGGGCGTACCGAGTTGGAAAAAAGGAAGGAATATACCGGTAGGTCGTCGCCGTTCACAGTGCACTGCCTTTTGGCCGCAAACCGCTGTCGCTGATACGCGGGCGATCGGGCTCCGGTTCGGTCAGCGGCTCGCAGACTTGCATCTGTTCAAGGCAACGCTTGGCCAGTTGCTGATATTCGCGAGTGCCCGCCTGCTTCCATGACACTTCCTCATCGCTGAGGCTGCGCTTGACGCTGGCCGGTGCACCCATCACCAGTGACTGCACCGGGCATGTGAATCCGGCTTTGACGAAGGCTGCTGCCGATACGAATGAGCGAGGTCCAATCCGCGCGTTGTCCATCACCACCGCATTCATGCCCACCAGTGCATCGGCGCCTATTCGGCAACCGTGCAGCACCGCGCCGTGACCAATATGGCCGTTGCGTTCGACCACGGTGTCGCTGTCCGGAAAACCGTGCATCACGCAGGTGTCCTGCAGATTGGCGCCCTCCTCCAACACGATCCGGCCAAAGTCCCCTCGCAGACTGGCCAGCGGCCCGACATAGCAATGAGGGCCGACAATCACGTCACCGATCAGAACGGCCGACGGATGAACGTAAGCAGTGGGGTCAACCACCGGGGTCAAGCCATCGAGGCTGTAGCAAGGCATGAGACGCTCCTTATTAATCGCAATGCCGGGTGTATTTGAAAAGCAATGACGATATGGACTTACCTTGTATCACATCGATTTTACCAGCACAAAGACAGTAATCCGTATCACTTTTTCAGGACCTTTGGAGAACGTCCGACAACACGTCTGGCGCAACCATCTACACCAATAAAATCGCTGTAAATCCGCTTAATAGTTTCCTCAAAAAGCTGCCACTCAAACACCATACACTCGCCAACAAGACACATTATTTGTGTTTTTGTATTGCATTTTCGTATCACGTTGTAGGTATACTCAGGCAAAACCGGCCTACCATGCCGATCCAATAATGAGCCGGCAGTACAGCCGAGCGTGCACCGTGAGAGCCCGCCATGCCTCTAACCCTTGCTGTCGAGTTCATCGAGCCGGGCGTCCGCCTGATTACCCTGCAGCGCCCACAAGCACTGAACGCCCTGACCACCGAATTGCTCGGTGAGCTGGCGGACGAGCTCGACGCCGCGCAAGCCGATCCCGACACCCGCGCCGTGGTCCTGACCGGCAGTCGCAAAGCCTTCGCGGCCGGCGCTGACATCAAGGAAATGGCCGAACGCAATCTGGTCGGCATCCTCGACGACCCACGCCAGGCCTCGTGGCAGACCATCACCCGTTTCAACAAACCGCTGGTCGCCGCCGTCAACGGCTTCGCCCTGGGCGCAGGCTGCGAACTGGCGATGCACGCCGACATCATCATTGCAGGTGAAGATGCGCGCTTCGGTCAGCCGGAAATCAACCTCGGGATCATGCCCGGCGCTGGTGGCACCCAACGCCTGCTGCGCGCCGTCGGGAAATCCATAGCCATGCAGATGGTCCTGACCGGTGAGGCGATCGACGCCCGCCAGGCCCAACGTGCCGGCCTGGTCAGTGAAGTGACCCAACCGGAATTCACCGTCGAACGCGCCCTGCAAATCGCCCGCAGCATTGCCGGCAAAGCACCGCTGGCCGTGCGTCTGGCCAAGGAATCATTGCTCAAGGCCATGGACACAGACCTGGCCAGCGGCCTGCGCTTCGAACGCCACGCTTTCACCGTGCTGGCCGGCACCCTCGACCGTGATGAAGGCATCCGGGCCTTTCAGGAAAAGCGCACGCCGACCTTCATCGGCGAATAACCCGCCGATGAGCCATCCCTCACCACCGAAAAAGCAGCGAACGACCTCTCAGAGAGCGCCATGACCATGAACTTCGAACACATCCTGTTTTCCATCGAGGCCGGCGTCGCCCTGCTCAGCCTCAATCGACCGGACCAACTCAATAGCTTCAACGCGCAGATGCACGGCGAAGTGAAGGAAGCGCTGAAACAGGTCCGCCAGAATCCGGACGTGCGCGTCTTGCTGCTGACCGGTGAAGGTCGCGGTTTCTGCGCCGGGCAAGACCTCAGCGACCGCAATGTTGCACCGGACAGCGCCGTGCCGGATTTGGGTGAGTCCATCGAGAAGTTCTACAACCCGCTGATCCGCCAACTGCGCGACCTGCCGATGCCGGTAATCTGCGCGGTCAATGGCGTGGCAGCCGGGGCCGGCGCCAATATTCCGCTGGCCTGCGACCTCGTACTGGCGGCGCGCTCGGCGAATTTCATCCAAGCCTTCTGCAAAATCGGCCTGATCCCTGATTCCGGTGGCACCTGGACCTTGCCGCGCCTGGTCGGCATGGCACGCGCCAAGGCGCTGGCCTTGCTCGGCAATCGCCTGACGGCCGAGCAAGCGGTGCAATGGGGGCTGATTTACCGCTGCGTGGATGATTCGCAACTGCGCAACGAGGCCCTGACACTTGCCCGCCACCTGGCAACGCAACCAACCTACGGCCTGGCGCTGATCAAGCGCAGCCTGAATGCCAGCCTGAGCAACACGCTTGACGAACAGCTGGAGCTGGAAAAAGACCTGCAACGCCTGGCCGGGCGCAGCGAGGATTACCGTGAAGGCGTCAGCGCTTTCATGGAAAAACGCAGCCCAAGCTTCAAGGGGCACTGAGTCATGACTGCACTGAACACTAACGCGCGCATCGCGGTCATCGGTGCCGGTGCCATGGGCGCAGGCATTGCTCAGGTCGCAGCACAAGCCGGCCATCCGGTGTTGTTGCTCGACAATCGTCCGGGCGCTGCCGCTCAGGCCATCGAGGGCATTGACCGGCAATTGGGAAAACGGGTCGAGAAAGGCAAGCTCACGGCCGAAGCGCGTACGGCGACCATCGCCCGCCTGCAAGCCGTGGACGCCATCGAAGCGCTGGCCGATTGTGAACTGGTCATCGAAGCCATCGTCGAGAACCTAGAGGTCAAACGCACCCTGTTCCGGCAGTTGGAACGTACCTGTAATGAGCGCTGCATTCTCGCCAGCAACACCTCATCGCTGTCGATTACCAGCATCGCTGCACAGCTGAATCATCCCCAACGCTTGCTGGGTCTGCACTTTTTCAACCCCGCCCCGATCATGGCGCTGGTGGAAATCGTTTCGGGCCTGGCCAGCGATCCGGCATTGGCCGAGTGTCTGTACGACACCGCCAGGGCCTGGGGCAAAAAACCGGTACACACTCGTTCTACGCCGGGTTTCATCGTCAATCGAGTGGCCCGGCCGTTCTATGCCGAGAGCTTGCGTTTGCTTCAGGAAGGCGCTGCCGATTGCCCGACGCTGGATGCACTGATGCGCGATGCCGGTGGTTTTGCGATGGGCGCGTTCGAACTGACCGACCTGATCGGTCATGACGTCAATCATGCCGTGACCTGCTCTGTGTTCGATGCCTATTACGGTGACACCCGTTTCCTGCCGTCGCTGATCCAGAAAGAACTGGTGGATGCCGGACGTCTGGGGCGCAAAAGCGGCCAGGGATTTTACAGCTATGTCGAAGGTATCGAGCGTCCGCAGCCCAGTTCAATCAGCAGCGAACGGCCCGTTGAAACCTGCGTTGCAGAAGGAGACCTGGGCATCGCAAACACTCTGATCTCGCGCTTTCGCGAGCACGGCATCGACGTCGTCCAGCGCGATGGCCAGGGTTTGCTGCGCGTCGGTGATGCGGTGCTGGCCTTGAGCGATGGGCGCATGGCGTGTGAGCGCGCCAACACAGAGGGCTTGCGCAATCTGATCCTGCTCGACCTGGCGTTCGACTACGGCAAGGCCAGCCGAATCGCCATCAGTTGCTCGACAGGCATCGAACCTTGCGCGCTCGAACAGGGGGTCGCGTTGCTGCAACAGGCCGGATTCCAAGTCAGCTATCTCAGTGACAGCCCGGCCCTCGCCGTTTTGCGCACCGTCGCCATGCTCGCCAATGAAGCCGCTGACGCCCTGCTGCAAGGCGTGGCCTCGGCCGCCGACATCGATCTGGCGATGCGCGCCGGGGTCAATTACCCGAAAGGCCCACTAGCCTGGGCTGATGCAATCGGCCTTTCGCACATCCTCAACGTGCTGGAAAACCTGCAAGCCAACTACGGCGAAGAACGCTATCGACCGTCGCTGCTATTGCGCCGCCAGGTCGCCGAAGGGAGAAATTTCCATGACTGACCACGAAGCGATGAACTTGGCCAGCACCTGCGCGCAAACGATGCTCAAGCGCGACGCCGCCAGCCAGGCAATGGGTATGCGCCTGCTCTCGGTTGCGCCAGGTGCCGCCCGCGTGGGCATGAGCGTGCGCGCCGACATGATCCAGGGCCACGGCACCTGCCACGGCGGCTACCTGTTTGCCCTCGCCGACTCGGCGTTTGCCCTTGCCTGCAACAGCTACAACGAGGCCACGGTGGCCATCGGTTGCAGCATCGACTACATCGCCCCGGCGCGCCTGGGCGACACCTTGAATGCCGACTGCATCGAGCAAAGCCGTTCCGGTCGCACCGGTAACTATGACGTACGCATTGAAAACCAACAGGGCCAGCTCATCGCGCTGTTCCATGGCAAATCCTACAAAGTGCGCGGCGCTGTGCTGACGCAGGAGAACCCGAATGAATGACGCCTTGATCATCGATGCGGTGCGGACCCCGATCGGCCGCTACGCCGGAGCCTTGAGCAGCGTGCGCGCCGACGACCTCGGCGCGGTGCCGCTGCGCGAATTGCTGCGCCGTCACCCGCAAGTCGACTGGAATGCCGTTGATGACGTGATCTACGGCTGCGCCAACCAGGCCGGCGAAGACAACCGCAACATTGCACGCATGTCGGCGCTGCTGGCCGGGTTGCCGGTCAGCGTGCCGGGCACCACCCTCAACCGTTTGTGCGGTTCCGGGCTGGATGCCATCGGCACGGCCGCGCGGGCGATTCGCTGTGGCGAGGCCGGCCTTATGCTGGTCGGCGGTGTCGAATCGATGTCCCGTGCACCGCTGGTGATGGGCAAGGCCGAGCAGGCGTTTTCCCGCGACGCGCAGGTCTACGACACCACCATCGGCTGGCGCTTCGTCAATCCACTGATGAAGAAAGCCTACGGCATCGACTCGATGCCGGAGACCGCCGAGAACGTCGCCGAGCAGTTCAACATCTCCCGCGCCGATCAGGACGCCTTCGCCCTGCGCAGCCAGCAACGTGCCGGCGCGGCTCAGGCCAGCGGACGCCTGACCAAGGAAATCGTCGCGGTAGAAATCCCCCAGCACAAAGGACCGGCCAAGGTGGTCGAGCATGACGAGCACCCGCGCAGCGACACCACGCTTGAACAGTTGCAGAAGCTCGGCACACCGTTTCGCGAAGGCGGCAGCATCACCGCCGGCAATGCGTCCGGGGTCAACGACGGGGCTTGTGCCCTGTTGCTGGCCAGCCCGGAAGTCGCTAAACGCCACGGCCTGAAGGCTCGCGGCCGGGTCGTGGCGATGGCCACTGCCGGGGTCGAACCACGGATCATGGGCATCGGCCCGGTATCGGCGACGCGCAAGGTCCTGAAGTTGGCGAACCTGAACCTGGCCGACATGGACGTGATCGAGCTCAACGAGGCGTTTGCCGCTCAAGGCCTGGCAGTGTTGCGCGAGCTCGGCCTGAGCGACACCGATCCGCGGGTCAATCCCAACGGCGGAGCCATTGCCCTCGGTCATCCCCTGGGCATGAGTGGCGCACGGCTGGTGACCACCGCCCTGCATGAACTGGAAGAACGTCAGGATCGCTACGCCTTGTGCACCATGTGCATCGGCGTCGGCCAGGGCATCGCACTGATCATTGAGCGCCTATCCGACTAAAGAACCGCGATTCCCGAGGAGCCGAGAGGTATCCTTGGGGCATGCACTCTAAGCCCTTGTGCAAAGGGCTGAAACACAAAAATAATTCGAGTGAAGTTATGAACATGCCAATTGCCAAAGCCGTGCTTGATCCAGTGCTGGACCCGATTGAAACCGCCAGCATCGACGAACTCCGTCAGCACCAGCTGGATCGCCTGCGCTGGAGCCTGAATCACGCCTACAACAACGTGCCGCTTTACCGTCAACGCTTCGATGCGCTGGGCGTGCACCCGGATGACATCAAGTCGCTGGAAGACTTGGCGAAATTTCCTTTCACCACCAAGTCCGACCTGCGCGACAACTACCCCTACGGCATGTTCGCCGTGCCAATGCATGACGTAGTGCGCCTGCATGCTTCCAGCGGCACCACAGGCAAACCGACCGTCGTCGGCTACACCCAGAACGACATCAACACCTGGGCCAACGTGGTGGCCCGCTCGATCCGTGCGGCGGGTGGCCGACGTGGCGATAAAGTGCATATTTCCTACGGTTATGGCCTGTTCACCGGTGGACTGGGTGCCCACTACGGTGCCGAACGCCTGGGTTGCACAGTGATTCCGATGTCCGGCGGGCAGACTGAAAAGCAAGTGCAACTGATCAAGGATTTTCAGCCAGACATCATCATGGTCACACCGTCCTACATGCTCAACATCGCCGATGAAATCGAGCGTCAGGGCATCGACCCGCACAAACTGGCCCTGCGCCTGGGCATCTTCGGCGCCGAACCCTGGACCGCCGAACTGCGCAGTGCCATCGAAGCGCGCCTGGGCATTACTGCTCTGGACATCTACGGCCTCTCGGAAATCATGGGGCCAGGTGTCGCCATGGAATGCGCCGAAACCAAAGATGGACCGACGATCTGGGAAGACCACTTCTACCCGGAAATCATCGATCCGGTCACGGGTGAGGTGCTGCCGGACGGACAGATGGGCGAGCTGGTGTTTACGTCGCTGAGTAAAGAAGCACTGCCGATGATCCGCTATCGCACCCGCGACTTGACGCGTCTGTTGCCGGGTACTGCACGGCCGATGCGACGTATCGACAAGATCACAGGGCGCAGTGATGACATGTTGATTATTCGTGGGGTCAATGTGTTTCCGACGCAGATTGAGGAACAGGTGCTGAAAATCAAACAGCTTGCAGAGTGTTATGAAATTCATCTGTATCGCAATGGCAACCTGGATAGCGTTGACGTGCATGTGGAGCTTAAGCCTGAACATCAGCATTGGGGGGACGACCAGCAGAAAGCTGTGTGTGCGGAGTTGAGCCGGCACATCAAAACGTATATCGGGATCAGTTCGCGAATTGTCTTGCAGCCTATGCATTCGATCAAGCGGTCCGAGGGGAAGGCTTGCCACGTGATGGACAAGCGCCCGAAAGCATGACTGCCGCACCCTTTATGGCCCCGCTTTGGCGGGGTTTTTTTTGGATTTTTTTTGTGCATCTCCGTTATCGGAAAATCAGATACACGCGCATAACAATCTCTCCCAAAGCGACCACTCATCCCAAAGCGATACACAAATACATACGACACTACTATTTGTGTTTGATATTAATTTCTGTATCGCTTATAAAGTTCTCCATGCCATCAAACAGATTCACGGCGGGAGCCCCCCATGTACGCACAGCTCGTAGAAACCGGCATCAAGCACATAAAGAACCTGTCGGAGATGTCCGACCAGGAACGCGCGTTCCAGGAAAAAATCGATTCAGAAATCAAGATAGAAGCGAAAAACTGGATGCCCGATGCCTATCGCCAAACCCTCATCCGGCAGATTTCCCAGCACGCCCACTCGGAAATCGTCGGCATGCTGCCCGAAGGCAACTGGGTCACCCGCGCGCCATCGCTCAAACGCAAACTGCAACTGATGGCGAAGATTCAGGACGAAGCCGGCCACGGCTTGTACCTCTACAGCGCCATGGAAACCCTCGGCGCCGATCGCGATGAAGAGATCGCCAAGCTGCACAGCGGCAAAGCCAAGTATTCGAGCATCTTCAACTACCCGACATTGAACTGGGCCGACATGGGCGCCGTGGGCTGGCTGGTGGACGGTGCGGCAATCGTCAATCAGGTAGTCCTGCAGCGCACCTCCTACGGCCCCTACTCCCGGGCCATGGTGCGGATCTGCAAGGAAGAGAGTTTCCACCAGCGTCAAGGCTACGAAATCCTCCTGACTATGATGCGCCACGGCAATCAGGCGCAAAAAGACATGGTCCAGGACGCGATCAACCGCCTGTGGTGGCCGTCGCTGATGATGTTCGGCCCAAGCGACGAACACTCGCCAAACAGCGCCCAGTCCATGGCCTGGAAAATCAAACGCCAGAGCAACGACGAACTGCGCCAGCGCTTCATCGACCAAACCATCCCGCAGCTGGAACTGCTGGGCTGCACCTGCCCCGACCCGGACTTGAAGTGGAACGCCGAGCGCGGCCACTACGACTTCGGCGAAATCCAGTGGAACGAGTTCTACGAAGTGCTCAAGGGCAACGGCCCGTGCAACCAGGAACGCGTTGCCACCCGCCGCAGAGCCATTGAAGACGGTGCCTGGGTTCGCGAAGCCGCAGTCGCCCATGCTCGCAAAAAACAGAACAAGAACGCTGCCTGATCGGCCACCTGATGTGGAGTCACTGATATGTCTGAATGGACCCTTTTCGAAGTGTTCGTGCGCAGCAAGCACGGCCTCAACCACAAGCATGTCGGCAGCGTGCATGCCGCCGACACCACCATGGCCATCGAGAACGCCCGCGAGTTGTACACCCGCCGCAGCGAAGGCGTGAGCCTGTGGGTCGTACCTTCGGCACTGATCACCGCGTCGTCGCCCGATGAAAAAGACCCGCTGTTCGACCCGGCGGACGACAAAGTTTATCGCCACGCCAGCTTCTACGAGCTGCCGGCCGAAGTCGGGCACATGTGAGGTCGACCATGAACAAGCAGACTGATCTGATCGAATACCTGCTGCGCCTCGGCGACAGCGCCCTGATCCAGGGCCAGCGCCTGTGCCAATGGTGCGGTAAGGCCCCGGCGCTGGAAGAAGAACTCGCGCTGATGAACGTCGGCCTCGACTTGGTAGGCCAGGCACGCAACTGGCTGGAATACGCCGCCGACCTGCTGAACGACGGTCGCGACGCCGATCACCTGGCGTTCCGTCGTGATGAGCGTGCCTATCGCAACCTGCTGCTGGTGGAACAACCCAACGGTGATTACGCGGTGACCATCCTCAAGCAGTTCCTCTACGACGCCTGGCACCTGCCAGTACTCAGCGGCCTGAGCCAGTCCAGCGACGAGCGTATTGCCGGGATCGCCGCCAAAGCGGTGAAGGAAGTCACCTATCACCTGCGCCGCTCCGGCGAGTGGGTCGAGCGCCTGGGTGACGGCACCGAGGAAAGCCACAAACGCATGCTCGCGGCCATACCCGAGGTTTGGCGTTTCACCTTCGAATTGACCAGCGCCGACGAAAGCGAGCAGCGCCTGTCCGACGCCGGCATCACTCCGGCCACTGCGCAAGTCACCGCAGCCTGGCAAGCCAAGGTGAGCGAGATTTTCACCAGCGCCACCCTGCCGATGCCTGGCGTACCGAGCTATTTCTACCTGAATGCCCGCCGCGGCTTACACACCGAACACCTGGGCATTCTGTTGGCCGAGATGCAATCACTGCCACGAGCGTACCCCGATGCAACCTGGTGAGCTGATCGCCAGCGACCAGGGCGCACGGCCGGCCCAGCCAACCGACCTGGCTGCTGCGTGGGCGACACTGGCGCAGGTCATGGACCCGGAGGTGCCCGTGGTCAGCGTGGTTGACTTGGGCATCGTTCGCGATCTCGACTGGCGGGCCGGGCACCTGCATGTGGTGGTCACGCCGACTTACTCCGGTTGCCCCGCCACCGAGGTGATCGAAAGCGATATCCGCGAAGCGCTGAAACTCGCCGGGTTCAAGGCACCGCAACTGGAGCGCAAATTGACCCCGGCCTGGACCACTGACTGGATCAGCGACAACGGTCGTGAACGCCTGCGCACCTACGGTATCGCGCCGCCCAGCGGCAGCGCCAGCAAGCGCAGCCTACTCGGCGAAAGCCCGGTAATTGTCTGCCCGCAATGCGGCAGCGCGCACACCGAAGTGCTCAGCGAGTTCGGCTCCACCGCGTGCAAGGCGCTGTACCGCTGCTGCGATTGCCGGGAGCCGTTCGACTATTTCAAGTGCATCTGAGCGGCAATCGGCCGTCCCAGTTGGAGAATAAAAATGAGTAAATTTCACCGTCTGACCATCAAGGACGTGCGTAACGAGACCCGCGATGCGGTGTCCATCGCCTTCGAGATCCCACAGCACTTGCAAGACAGTTTTCACTTCACCCAGGGTCAACACCTGGTGATGCGCACCCAGATGGACGGCGAAGAAGTCCGCCGCTCCTATTCGATCTGTACCGGGGTCAACGACGGTGAACTGCGCATCGCCATCAAGCGCGTGGCGGGCGGGCGTTTCTCTTCATTTGCCAATGAGCAGTTGAAGGCCGGGCATAGCCTGGAAGTGATGCCGCCGGCGGGGAACTTTCATGTCGAGCTCGACCCGACCCGCCACAGCAACTACCTGGCAGTCGCGGCAGGCAGCGGTATCACGCCGATCCTGTCGATCATCAAGACCACCCTGCAAACCGAGCCGCACAGCCGTGTCACGCTGCTATACGGCAACCGCTCCAGCTCCGGCGCGTTGTTTCGCGAACAGCTCGAAGACCTGAAAAACCGCTACTTGCAACGCTTGAACCTGATCTTCGTGTTCAGTCGCGAACAGCAGGATGTCGACCTGTACAACGGCTGGATCAACGCCGAGAAATGCGAGCAGCTGTTCTCTCGCTGGCTCGACGTCAAATCCCTCGACGCGGCCTTCATCTGCGGCCCGCAGGAAATGACCGAAACCGTACGCGACAGCCTGAAAGCCAAAGGCATGCCGCCTGAGCGCATTCATTTCGAACTATTCGCCGCCGCTGGTAGCCAACAAAAACGCGAGGCCCGGGAGGCGGCCCAACTGGTTGATGCAGCCGTCAGCCAGATCACCGTCATCAGCGACGGCCGCGCCCTGGCCTTCGACCTGCCGCGCAACAGCCAGAGCATCCTCGACGCCGGAAACGCCCAGGGCGCCGAACTGCCTTACTCATGCAAGGCCGGCGTGTGCTCGACCTGCAAATGCAAGGTCATCGAAGGCGAAGTGGAAATGGACAGTAACCATGCCCTGGAAGACTACGAAGTGGCCGCCGGCTATGTGCTGTCGTGCCAGGCGTTTCCGGTGAGCGACAAGGTGGTGCTGGATTTCGACCAGCTCTGAAGAACAACACCAATCTCCTGTGGGAGCGAGCTTGTTCGCCATAGCGGTGGATCAGGCAACGCTGATGTCGACTGCCCCGGCCACATCGCGAGCAAGCTCACTCCCACCCGGACCGCGTCGCACCCGAAACATGTTCCACCCCAAAAAAAACAACAACAGAGAGCGCGCCATGACACCCACAGACGTAGAACTCATCCGCCAGAACCCCGATTTCATCCAGTTGGTACGCCGCAAACAGAACCTGTATTGGCCGCTGTCTCTGATCATGCTGGTGATCTATTTCGGCTTCGTCTTACTGGTGGCGTTCTCCCCCAGCACCCTGGGCCAATCCTTGAACGGTGGCGTGACCAGCGTGGGCATGCTGGTCGGCGTGGTGATCGTGGTGCTGGCCTTCGCCCTGACCGGTTTCTACGTCTATCGCGCCAACAACGTGATCGATCCGCTCAACGAAAAACTGAAACAGGAGTGGGCCCGATGAGCCGGTTTCTGTCGTTATTCCTGCTGCCTCTGGCCTTCGTCGCTGACTTTGCGACAGCGGCCGAGGGCGCGTCCCGCCCACTGAACTGGAACGCGATCGGCATGTTCCTGGTGTTTGTGCTGTTTACCCTTGGTGTGACGCGCTGGGCCGCGCTGCGTACCCGCTCCGCCAGCGATTTCTACACCGCTGGCGGTGGCATGAGCGGTTTCCAGAACGGTCTGGCGATTGCCGGCGACATGATCTCCGCGGCGTCCTTTCTGGGCATCTCGGCGATGATGTTCCTCAATGGCTATGACGGCTTGCTCTACGCGTTGGGCGTACTAGCGGGCTGGCCGATCATTCTGTTCCTGATCGCCGAACGCCTGCGCAACCTCGGAAAATACACCTTTGCCGACGTGGTTTCCTATCGCCTGGAACAAACTCCGGTGCGCCTGACCTCGGCCTTCGGCACCCTGACCGTGGCCCTCATGTACCTAGTGGCGCAAATGGTCGGCGCCGGCAAGCTGATCGAATTGTTGTTCGGCATCGATTACCTCTACGCGGTCATGCTGGTCGGCGTGTTGATGGTGTTCTACGTGACCTTCGGCGGCATGCTCGCCACCACTTGGGTGCAGATCATCAAGGCCGTGATGCTGCTGTTCGGCACTACGTTCATGGCTTTCATGGTGCTCAAGCATTTCGGTTTCAGCACCGAAGCAATGTTCGCTGGCGCCACTGCCGTGCACGCCAAGGGCAACGCGATCATGGCGCCCGGCGGTTTGCTGTCGAACCCGATCGATGCAATCTCGCTGGGTCTTGGCATGATGTTCGGCACCGCCGGCCTGCCACATATCCTGATGCGTTTCTTCACAGTCAGCGATGCCAAGGAAGCACGCAAAAGTGTGTTCTACGCCACCGGATTTATCGGCTACTTCTACTTGCTACTGATCATCGTCGGCTTCGGCGCGATTGTCATGGTCGGCACCGATCCTGCGTTCCGTGACACCAACGGCGCGATCATCGGCGGTGGCAACATGATCGCTGTGCACCTGGCCCAGGCCGTGGGCGGCAACCTGTTCCTCGGGTTCATTTCGGCGGTCGCCTTCGCCACCATTCTCGCGGTGGTTGCCGGGCTGGCGTTGTCCGGTGCCTCGGCGGTGTCCCACGATTTGTATGCCTGTGTAATGCGCAAGGGCCAGGCCAGCGAACAGCAGGAAATTCGTGTGTCGCGGATCGCCACGCTATGCATCGGTGTCCTGGCGATCATCCTCGGTCTGTTATTTGAATCGCAGAACATTGCCTTCCTCTCTGGACTGGTACTGGCCATCGCCGCCTCGGTGAATTTCCCGGTGCTATTCCTCTCGATGTACTGGAAAGGTCTGACCACTCGCGGCGCGGTGACCGGCAGTCTGGCAGGGCTGACCTCAGCGATTGTCCTACTGGTACTGAGCCCGGCGGTGTGGGTCAACGTGCTGCAACACGACAAGGCGCTGTTCCCCTACTCCAACCCGGCGTTGTTCTCCATGGGCCTGGCGTTCCTCAGTGCCTGGTTTTTTTCGGTCACCGATACGTCCCCGCGTGCAGCCCTTGAGCGCGGACGTTATCTGGCGCAGTTCATCCGCTCGATGACCGGCATCGGTGCGTCCGATGCCAGCAAGCACTAAACAACGACCGATCTGATGTCAGGGAACAAAAATAATGAAGCCCGCGCGTACCGCACCCTACGAATCACTGTTTTCGTTAGCCGCCGTATTGAGTCTACCTATGGTTGCCCCCAGCGCCATGGCCGACCTCATCGACGACAGCAAGGCCCGCATTGAAATGCGCAACCACTACATCAATCGCGATTTCCGTCAGGGCAACGCGCCACAGTCCAAGGCCGAGGAATGGGCACAGGGGTTCACAGCGCGCATTGAGTCCGGATTCACCGACGGCACATTCGGCTTCGGTCTCGACGCGCTTGGGGAGCTGGGACTGAAGCTTGACTCCAGCCCGGATCGCCGTGGCACTGGGCTGTTGCCCTACGGCCCAAACAGCCATGAACCGGCAGACGAGTTCAGCCAACTGGGATTGACCGGCAAGCTGCGGGTGTCCAAAAGCGTGTTGAAGCTTGGCACCCTGCAACCCTTACTGCCGGTGGCGACCTACAACGACACCCGCCTGCTGGGCTCGACCTTTGAAGGTGGGTTACTGACTAGTCAGCAAATCAGCGGCCTGACGGTCAATGCCGGACGCCTGACCAAAGCCAACCTGCGCGACTCCTCCAGCAACGATGAAATCGGCTACGGCGCCGCCAGCAGCGATCACTTCGACTTCGGCGGCGGCAGCTACGCCGTCAGCCCGCAACTGAACCTGAGCTACTACTACGGCAAGCTCGAACAGATTTATCGCCAGCAGTTCTTCGGGCTGGTGCATACCCAACCGCTGAGCAACGGTTTCAACCTGCGCAGCGATGTGCGCTATTTCGACAGCCGTGGGGATGGCACCGAGCGCGCCGGACGCATCGACAACCGCAACTTCAACAGCATGTTCACCGTCTCTCACGGTGCTCACAAGGTCAGCGCCACGTACCAGCAGTTGTCCGGCGACAGCGCCTTTCCGTTCCTCAATGGCGGCGATCCCTACGTGGTCAACCTGGTGACCTACAACACCTACACCCGTGCCGACGAGGACTCCTGGCAGCTGCGCTACGACTATGACTTCGCCGCGCAAGGCATTCCCGGCCTGACCTTCATGACCCGCTACACCGACGGCCGCCACGTCAAGACCGGCAGCGTCGACAACGGTACCGAATGGGAACGCGACACCGATATCAGCTACGTCATCCAGAGCGGCATGTTCAAGGACGTCAGCCTGCGCTGGCGCAATGTGACCTTCCGTTCCGGCAATGGCTTGACCACCGCCCTCGATGAGAACCGCCTGATTGTCGGTTACACCGTTGCGCTTTGGTAATCCCTGAAGGGCGCGGTCGCGCCAACATCTTTCATAACCTGGAGGAATCGTGATGCCTCACGCCCCTACCCTGCAAAGTTTCATCGCCGGTCGCTGGATCGGCCAACACGGCGCCCAAATGCTGCGCAGCGCCATCGATGGCCATGAGATTGCGCGCACCCATGAAGAGCATCCGGACTTCGCCGAAGCCGTCGAGCACGGCCGTCGCCAGGGCGTCAGCGGCTTGATGGCGCTGGACTTCCAGCAACGGTCCCAGCGTCTCAAGGCACTGGCCTTGTACCTGAGCGAACGCAAAGAACAGCTCTACGCCATCTCCCACCACAGCGGCGCCACCCGTGCCGACAGCTGGATCGACATCGAAGGCGGCAACAGCACGCTGTTCACCTATGCCAGCCTCGGATCCCGCGAACTGCCGTCGGGCAATATCGTGCACGAAGGACCGTCGATGCCGCTGAGCAAACTCGGCACCTTCGCCGGCACGCACATTCTGGTGCCCCGTGGCGGTCTGGCAGTGCACATCAACGCCTTCAACTTCCCGATCTGGGGCATGCTGGAAAAGTTCGCGCCAAGCTTTCTCGCCGGCATGCCGTGCATCGTCAAACCAGCCAGCGCCACCAGCTACCTGACCGAAGCCGTGGTGCGCCTGATGGACGAATCCGGCTTGCTGCCCGCAGGCAGTTTGCAGTTGATCATCGGCAGTACCGGTGACCTGCTCGATCGCCTGCAAGGCCAGGACGTAGTGACCTTCACCGGCTCGGCCGACACCGCCGCCAAGCTGCGGGTCAATCCGAATCTGATCCGTAACTCGGTGCCGTTCAACGCCGAGGCTGACTCGCTGAACTGCGCGATCCTGGCCCCGGACGTGACGCCGGACGACGAAGAGTTCGAGCTGTTCATCAAGGAAGTCGCCCGGGAAATAACCACCAAGGCCGGGCAGAAATGCACAGCCATCCGCCGCGCCATCGTTCCGGCCAAGCACATCGATGCGGTGGCGACCCGCTTGCGGGATCGCCTGGCGAAAGTCGTGGTTGGCGACCCATCGGTGGAAGGTGTGCGCATGGGTGCGCTGGCCTCTCACGATCAACAGAAAGACGTGGCTGAGCGTCTTGAAAGCCTGTTACAGAGCAGCGATCTGCTGTTCGGTGCGCGTGACGGTTTCGCACCTCGTGGCGAAAATGTCAGCCAGGGCGCTTTCTTTGCACCGACGTTGCTGCAGTCGCGCGACCCGCATGCCGAGGGCGGTGCTCACGATATCGAAGCGTTCGGGCCGGTCAGCACCCTGATGGCCTACGAGGATCTGGACGAAGCACTGGTCCTGGCCGCTCGCGGCAAAGGCAGCCTGGTGGCCAGTTTGATCACCAAAGACTCGCAGATCGCCGCCAAGGCAATCCCGGTAGCGGCTGCTTGGCACGGTCGCTTGCTGGTGCTGGACCGCGAATCCGCCGCCGAATCCACCGGCCACGGTTCACCCCTGCCACAACTCAAACACGGCGGCCCGGGTCGTGCCGGCGGTGGTGAGGAACTCGGCGGTCTGCGCGCCGTGAAACACTACCTGCAACGCGCGGCCGTGCAAGGTTCGCCGACTATGTTGGCGGCGGTCACCGGCGAATACGTGCGTGGTGCCAAAGTCATCGAAACCGAAGTGCATCCGTTCCGCCGGTTCTTCCAGGACCTGCAGATCGGCGAATCGCTGCTGACTCACCGTCGCACCGTGACCGAAGCCGATCTGGTGAACTTCGGTTGCCTGTCCGGCGATCACTTCTACATGCACTTCGACGACATCGCCGCCAAAGAATCGCAATTCGGCAAACGCATCGCCCACGGTTACTTCGTGCTGTCGGCGGCGGCCGGCCTGTTCGTGTCCCCGGCGCCGGGCCCGGTCCTGGCCAACTATGGCCTGGATACTTTGCGCTTCATCAACCCGGTGGGCATCGGCGACACCATCCAGGCGCGCCTGACCTGCAAACGCAAAATCGACCAGGGCAAAAAGAGCCCGCAAGGCATTCCGCAAGGCGTGGTGGCCTGGGATGTGGAAGTGACCAATCAATTAGGAGAACTGGTAGCCAGCTACGACATTTTGACCCTGGTAGTGAAGCGCGAGTAGTCATCCGACTCAAAAGCCTTGAACGACCAAGCCCGCTTATCAGCCCCCACAGATAGGGGATGTCTCAAAGCGGGCCTGTCAAAAAGGCCGAGGGAGGGGTAATACCAACAATCGGCAAGAGATGTCGCAAACACCGCATGGAACAAGCTAGCGAGACCATGGCGGCGTAGCTTTTCGCGAGCTTGTCGGTGCGTGTCACGATCCGGCGGTTTTCTTTCAGCCAGCCAAACATGCGCTCGATGATGTTGCGCTCTCGGTATTTGGGCCAATCAAACAGTCTTGGTAAGCCAGGCTTGGGCTTGCGCTCAGCTCCCGAGGCCCGGCGATTGGGGTTCTCGGGATTTCGTACAGAGCCTAATACTCGCAGGCCAAATAACCGCCTGCGCAACGATCACCCGTTCTTCATTGAACGCGACGGCTGGAGCGCCATGCAGCCCGTAACCCATTTTCAATGGTATCGCTGACCCGATGGAAGCATGAAGCATCGTCGGTCCCGTCAGAACGCCATAAATTGGAAGCCGTTCCGGCGGTAGATTCATGAATCAGTCTCCTCAGCTCGACGGCAGCCAACTTCGACTCCCGTACGGGCGCGTCCAGCGCTGGGTGAAAACGTCCGGGAATGCCTAGCCTTCTGGACGTTTCCTGCCCCCCCTTCCATCGAACCAACCTTGATCGCAACGTGTGGGCAGAAGGTATTGGCCTCATGGCGAGATCGGCAAGGGCCAGCCTTCAATCGGCGATCAATTGCATGATCTCGAACGCGTTCAGCGCCGCCCCGCGCAACAGCTGATCGCCGCTGATGAACAGATCCAGGCCATGCTCCTTGTAGATCAGGTTGTAGCGGATCCGCCCGACCTCTACCGCGTGTTTGTAGGTCGAGGTCATGGGCATCGGATAGCAGCCCTGCTCGGGCGTATCCACTACTTCAACCCCCGGAGCGTCACTGAGTAGTTGGCGAACGCGAGCCAGCGAGTGGATCGGTTTCTTGAAGTGCAGACTCAAGGCTTCGGCGTGGGAGCGCAGGGTCGGCACGCGCACGGCGGTGGTGCTGATGGCCAGGCCCGGTTCGCCCAACACCTTGCGCAGCTCCCAGACCACTTTCATTTCTTCGCGGGTGTAGCCGTTGTCTTCGAACGAGTCGACCTGGGGAATCACGTTGAACGCCAGGTTATGCGCGAAGTGCTCGGCGCCGTCGTGATCGCCGTAGTCGGTGAAGGCCTTGGCCCGCTCCCGCAGCTCTTCCATCGCCGGTTGCCCGGCGCCGCTGGCGGCCTGGTAGGTGGAGATGATTGCGCTGTCGAGCTGGTATTCGTGATGCAACGGGCCAAGCACCATCAAGGCAATGGCCGACGAGCAGTTGGGGTTGGCGATGAGTTTTTCACCGGCATAGCGCTGGCCGTTGATGGGCGGGACCAACAGCGGCACGTGATCGGCATAGCGGAACGCCGACGAGTTATCGATCACATAGGAAGACTGGGCAAGGCGCTCGCCGTACTCCAGGGCAAACGCCCCTGAAACACACAGGAAGACGATGTCGCAGGTGGCGCAGCCTTCGACCGAGAACGGCTCGATCAAGTGCTCGCTGTCGCCGATCTTCAATCGTTTGCCGGCCGAGCGTGGCGAGGCCATGCACACCACCTCGTACGCGGTATTTTCAAGCAGTTGGAGCATGGTCATGCCCACGGCGCCGGTGCATCCGACCACAGCGACTTTCTTCATTTCAATCTCCTTATACCCCGTCGCGCCGCCCACAGGGGCGGCACGCGGGTGGGCTCATGCAGTACGCAGTTGAACAGATAATTTGGCGGTAGCCGCCGCCCGTTGCACCCGAATCGAGTTCCAGGTGAACAACGTTAGCGCCAGCCAGATGAACGCGAACGCCGCCAGTTTCAGTGACGAGACCGGCTCACCGTAAACGAATGCCGCCAACACAAAGTTGCAAATCGGTGGAACAAACTGCAGAAAGCCCAGGGTAATCATCGACAGACGCTTGGCCGCCAGGCTGTACCACCACAATGGCAGCACGGTGATCAGACCGGTGGCGACCAACAGCAAATCGTGATTGGTCGACAGCAGGAACTGATGCCCTTGCCCCGCCGCGTGGGCCAGTGCCAGGAACACCGCGGCAAACGGCAACAACACGCCGATTTCCAGGCTCTGGACCACCACCGGATCTCCAGGCACCTTCTTCTTGAATATCCCATAGAAGGAATAGCAGAAGCCAATCACCAGCGCGATCCAGGGGAATGAGCGCAGGTTCAGCAACTCGAAGGCCATCAGGGTGACGCCGGTCACGGCAAGGAAGATAGCCCAGATCTGCAAGGTCGTCAGTCGCTCCTTGAAGATCAGACGCGACACCAGCATGCTCATGATCGGACTGAGGAAATAGCCGAAAGCCACCTCCAGCACCCGCCCCGTCATGATCCCGTAGATGTACATCAGCCACCACAGCCCGAGCACCGCCGCGACCGTCAGCACATTGCCCGGGCGCACCGTCTTGAGGGTTGAGCGCAGCACCGGCAGGCGCCCGGTCAGCAGCAACAGCGCCACGAGGAACAACTCAGCGAACACCACCCGCCACGACAGCAGGTGATAGGCATCCAGCCCCGCCAGCGGCTTGTACCACAGTGGGTAGGAACCCCAGAGCAAGGTGGCGCCGAGGCCGAAGGCCACGCCATTGCCAGATTCTTTATTCACCGTCATTGGAGCGCCTCGACGTTTAGTTTGCGTTCAATGCCGTCCCAGAACACTTCCATCAAGTGCAGGTACTGTTCAATGCCTTCGGCGAACAGGCGACGCTGTTCTTCGGTTTGCAGGTGTTTCTCCATGACGTTGAACACCGCGTTGGAATGGCCGACTTCCACTTCCATGTGCAATGTCCAGAAGAACCGACCGCGCTCGTCCACGCCTTCGTGGATCAGACCGTCGTTGTATTTGGAAACCATCGACGCCGACATCGCTTCATCAGCAAATAGGCCACCGAGGGCTTTCTGCAACGGCGGTGTGCTGTACAGCGCGCAAATACCGTCGTTCAGCGCTTGGGTGCTGGGCAGGCACTTGTAAGCCTGGATCTGCGCTTCATCGATGCCCTTGTCGTGGAGGAATTTGCGATACAGGTCCGAGTGCGAGCGGGTTTCGCCCAGCTCGTCACGGGCGTTGAAGGCAATCGTGCGCAGCACCGCTTCGTCACGGGTAATGGTAGAAATACCACAGACGTAGAACGGCAGGTATTTGAAGTAGTGCAGAGTTTCCAGGTACAACACCTTGCTCTGCTCGGGGCTCAGGCCTTTCTGCGCATAGGCATTAAGGAACGGGTGCTCGGTAGCGCGATGCTTGAGGATGTAGTCAATCTGCTGATCCATGAACAGCTTGAGTTCGAGATCGACTGCAGTATCACGAACCACGTAAGCGGATTCGGACTGGAATGTTTCTTGACTGATGGACATGGCACTTCTCCTTGAAGATACGAATAGCAATGGCAAATGAGGTGTAGGCCGCACGGATGGCTGCTTTCGTTCAGCAACAGCGGTGTCAGGCTTCTGACGTTTCGGCCGTGCGCGCTTCGGTGCCCCAGATCACGTCGATACTTTCGTGGGCGACATCGGTGCGGCGATCATGGGCACTGGCCCAGCAAGTGTTGAGAATGATCCGGGTGGTTTCCTTCTGGATCGGCACCACGTGGTGTAAGGTGGTATCGGATTTCAGGAAGTACACGTCGCCCTTGAGGTGGTGATACGACTTGATGTCGTTGTTAAGGATGTACTGCCAGATCTGCGGGTTCTGCTTGTCCCATTCACTGTGCGGCACGCATTGCAGCACGCCACCGATCGCTGGGTCTTCAGGTGCTTCGATGATCCAGATCATCGTGTAGGGGTAGTCGCCCCAGTGCCAGCCGTGGGTATCGCCCGGGTGGCTGAGCTTGGTGACCAGGTACTGTTCCTGCTCCCAGCAGGACGCCAGATCGTCACCGGCAATATTGCCGAGAAAGTTGCGCAGCGCCTTGGACTGGTACAACGCCGGAATCAAGGTTCCGCCTTCGGCGATTTCCGGTTGATTGACGTTATACATTTTGCGGTAGGTATTACCGGTGGACGGAACGGTTACATCGCGACGCACCGAATACTCATCAAGCAACTCATGCACTTCTCCATGGACGCTTTCCAATATCTTGCGCGGCAGGAAGGTGAAATCCTTGAAGTTGAAATAGCCATCGCGACGAAACTCATTGCGAATCCTCTTCATACGATTTTCATCGGAAAGAATTACTTGAAAGTGCCGTTCAAGCTGTTGCTCAAGTACATCTTCGACCAGACTTTGCTTTTCCATGGTGGCTCCCTTTCCTTTTTTATTAATTGGTACAACTAAGCGGTGAATTTTTCAGTTCAAGACTGATGAACAACGCCGGCAACCGGCCACTGACGGCTTTTCAAACTTAATAAAGGACCGGTCATCAAGGTGGTGACAATGGTCATCACCACCAACGCGGTAAACAGTTCCGCGCCGATGATGCCCAGGTCCAGGCCAATCTTGAGCACCACCAGTTCCATCAAGCCGCGGGTGTTCATCAAGGTGCCGAGGGTCAAGGCCATCGACCACGGGTAGGCCATCAACCGCGCACCGAGGGCGCTGCCGACGACCTTGCCGACTATGGCCACCATCAAAATCACCGCCAGCACCGGCAAGCCCAGGCTGGAGAACGCCGAAGCGCTGGTGCTCAGACCGGTCAGGGCGAAGAAACACGGCATCAGGATGATCAGCGAGACGTGCTCCAGGCGCTCAATGATCATTTCGAGCAGTTGCTGCTCCCGTGGTAGGCACAACCCGAACAGGAACGCCCCGAACACCGCATGCACGCCGAGGGCATGGGTCAGGCTGCCGTAGATCAGCACCCCGGCCACCAGCATGATCAGCACCTTGGGTTGGGCCAGGCGATCTTCTACGGCCAGCCATTTACGCAGCAGCGGTTTGAGCAACAGAAACGACACCACGGCCAGCAACAACAGCCCGATGATTCGCCCGCTGAGCACCAGCCAGCTACTGTCGTGGCCGTTGACCATTGCCACCAGTGCAATCAGCAGCCAGGCGACCACGTCGGTCATGGCCGCCGCCACCAGGGCAATCGTCCCGACCTCACTGTCGAGCATGGCGCGCTCCTTGAGAATCCGCGCCAGCACCGGAAAAGCCGTGACCGAAAACACTGTACCGATAAATAGAATGAAGCCGAGCCGCGACACGCCCGGCAGCGCAAAGCGCTCGAACAGCCAGGGCGCAATCGCCATGCCCAGCGCAAACGGCAGGACGATGCTGAACCCGCCAATCACCAAAGCCTTGACTCCGGTCTTGCTGCCTTTGGCGGGAAAGCGGAATTCAGCGCCAATGACGAAGGTAAACAGCAGCAACCCCAGTTCGCTGAGAACTTTCAACTGACGGATAGCGTCGGCATCAAACAGCTGCTGGTGAAAGCTCGGAAACAATTGCCCGAGGATGACCGGCCCTAGTACGAAACCGGCGATCATTTCACCCACCACCTGAGGTTGACCAAGACGTGCCAGCGCGGCGCCGAGCAACTTGGCGGTCAACATCACGAATAGAATCTGCACAAATAACATAGTCCATTCCCTCACAACGTCCTGGTCAATCCTGATATAGCAATCGGTGTTTAACGAGCGCCCACTCGCTACTGCAGAATTCCTGTAATTTATCAATTAAAGTTATTCTGACAGCCCTGATCCTTAGATCATTTAGTGCTTTAACAACAGGAGTTAAATACTATGGAAACTTTAACCAATTCATATAACAGATCGAGAAAACTCGCACTTGCCGGATGGGCAAGTCAACCTGTTCATTGTATGGACAAGTGGGCAATCCTCTGTCGGCGTATTCGAGTGGCCGCCGACAACGCGACTGTCGCTTGGGTAAAGCGCGGTCGTCTGTACTTTTCGTGATTGCCCGGCAACGATTGTAGGGAACGCAATCGGTCGGCTACAGTGCGACACTCGACAATAAACGGTAAATTTACGCCAAATGCACGATCACCCTGGAACTGTTGCCATCCTGACCTATAAAGGCCTCTGCGTTTTCGAGTTTGGCATCGCGCTGGAGATCTTCGGCCTACCGCGCCCGGAACTCGATGTCCCTTGGTACAAATGCCAGATTGTTGCCGTCGACCCCGGTCCCATGTATGCGCTGGGCGGCATTCAAATTAGTGTCGATGCCGGGCTGGAGCTGCTCGACAGTGCCCAGACCATCATTATTCCGGGCTGGCGCAGTCGCCACGAAACCCCTCCCGAAGCTTTGTTGCAAGCGTTGCGCAATGCCCACGCGCGGGGCGCCCGCTTGTTGTCGATCTGTTCCGGGGTGTTCGTCCTCGCCGCCACCGGTTTGCTCGATGGCAAAACGGTAACGACCCACTGGCAACTCTCCGATGAACTGGCCGAACGCTTTCCGCTGATCAAGGTAGACCCGAACGTGCTGTACGTCGATGCAGGGCAACTGATTACCTCGGCGGGCAGCGCTGCCGGCATTGATGCCTGCCTGCACCTGATCGTCCGCGACTTCGGCACCCACGTCGCCAACTCGGTAGCCCGGCGCCTGGTCATGGCGCCCCAACGCACCGGCGGCCAGTCACAATTCATTGTGACTCCGGTGAGCAAATCACCGCGCAACGAACTGACCCGCGTACTGCAATGGGCCCGCGAACACCTGAACGAACCGTTGAGCGTCTGTGAGATGGCCAGCCAGATGGCCATGAGTGAACGCACCTTCCTCAGGCGCTTTGTCGAAACCACCGGGTTATCGCCCATGGCCTGGCTGCAACAGGAACGCCTGAGCCGCGCCCGGGAATTGCTGGAAAGCACCGACCAGAGCACCACCACCATTGCGCAGGTGTGCGGCTATCGCTCGGTGGAGAGTTTTCGCAAGGCGTTTCGCAACACCGTCGGCCTGCCACCCTCCGCCTACCGTGAACGCTTCGGCGGTGGCGTGACCTGTGAACAGGCGGCCTGGCCGGCGAGTTGCTGACTCATTGCAGTTGCGCCAACCCCACTTAAGTTCGTCGAGGGTGATCGACAGCGGTGGCGCAACACGGTTTCGTGGGCTTCACGGGTCAGCACACGTTCCTGGAGCAAGACTTCGCAGCTGGGCACAAGCGCCCAGGTCTGAGGGTTGTTGCCGGCTTCATCCGTCGGTTGCAAGCTCCGGATTAATGTACTTAGAAAACGTTGATGGTGGTGTTTTCGAATGGAGCTTACTGAAACTAAAAAAGGGGCCGAAGCCTCTTTTTTCAGTTTCTACTCCTGAGGCACTACGCGCTCAAGTCACAGTGTCACACCACCTGCTGAACCTGATCCGCTTCAGTCTCCAGCGCAACTACTGTCGCGACATGGTTGGTGATACCGAAAGGAATGTGCACGCCAGCAGTCCAAACAACTTCATGGCGTGGTCAAAAGTCCGCGACATATCGTCTTCTATCGTGTGGGAGACGGCGACGTGATTGAGATCGTCCGACTCCTCCATGACGTCATGGAGGTGCAGTTGCATCTGCCCAACGATTGACCACAAACTCTAAAGGCTGACGCCTCCTGCACATAAATCTCAGGCAAAAAAAGCCCCCGAATGCGCTACTCACGCAAATCGGGGCTTCTATAGCCGATATGTACCCAGCGCTATTGCCGGGGGTCTGCAATTTCCAGTACGAAATGGCGACCTATGGCGTTCATAGCTACAGAGACATGTCGGTGGCCAGCGGAACCGCTGGCCGTTGTCGCACGAAATCAATCCACCGGTTTGAGTGGTATCTGAGCCGGTAGACGCTTCAGCATGGTTTCACAGTACCAATCATCGAACTGGCATACGCCGTTCTCTGCGATGTCCGAAAAAGGACCGGGTTCGTAAGTCGGAGAGGTAACACCGGCTTGCGTACCCTCGACCAGACGACGGTCTTGATCATTGGTGGCAAGCCAGACTTTTGTCAGCCGATCGATATCGTAGTCAACACCTTCAACCGCAGTACTGGGTACAAGCCATTTGGTCGTCACGAGCGTCTCGCCAGGCCCAATCGGAAGTACGCGGAAGCTCAATGCGTGATCGCCGAGAAAGTGGTTCCAGGTAGACGGATAGTTAAAGTAGAGCAAGGCACCAATGTCCGGCTCGCCGCTTTTATCCAGACGTCCCGTAACAGCGGGCTTGCCATCCATTGTGTAACTCACGGCGCCTGCGGAAAGCGGAATGCGCGTCATTCGAAAACGGCCATTAGGATCCATGACGAGCTTGCTTGGCATACCCGCGGTTTCGCAGCGATGCCAGTGTGCGGTCAGTTCGGGATCATCTTCGCCGCCGACCCCTGCCACCGAAAGGTTCTCGACAAAGGAATTCATCAATTCGGGATGCGTACCATCGCAATGGAAGCACTCGCGATTGTTCTCAAATACGAGCTTCCAGTTTCCCTTTTCCACGAGATTGGACTCGAAAGCAACCTTGCAGTCATCCAAGAAATGGGGGGCAATAAAAGGACTTACAGAGTTCCTGAAACTTTCAAACTCAGGCGCCTCATCAGCGACACATACATAAATGTATGTATGAACAATTTCACAATGAACAGACTTGAGATTGTATTGCGCCCTGTCGAAATCGCCGCCCATATTACCGGCAAACAAAAGACTGCCATCCAGCTCAAAAGTCCATTTATGATAAGGACAGACCAGTTTTGCGACTTTGCCATGGGCATGCTCGCAAACTTTAGAACCACGATGACGACAGGCGTTGTGAAAAGCACGAACCTCGCCACTTTTATCCCTGATGATCAAGACGGGATAGTCACCGATCTGCAACGTCAAGTACTGTCCGGGTTTTTCAATCTCAAAGGTATGCCCGGCAAAAATCCAGTCCTTGTGCCAGATTTGCTCAAGGTCCTGGCGAAAAACCTCGGGTTCAATATACAGTTCACGGGGAAGCGCGTGTCGCGCTTTACGCTTTTGAATCAGGTCGATCACGGATGCTTTGATATTCATTATTATCCTCTACACACCAACCTGACGGTCAATGGCAAGTACGCCCAGAAAATGGTGTCATGGCCACGGATCCTGCGCACTAATTGTCCAACGCAGCCGCTGATTAAGTATTTTCAGCCATGTTTAACACGAAGGGTACGACAGCCTGCCCAGTCGACAAAACTACATTTTCGTCGCTCAACTGATAACTTGGCGTTATGACCACCAATTCGGACAATACTTTTCTTACAATCGCTTCCGACCGAGAAAACTAAAAAAGAAAAAAATCATATGCTCCATCTGGAAAACTTCGAAAGAATCCAGTCCCGTACTCTCCGACAGGCATCCTCATATTCAGTCCTTTCATTGCAGGCCACATAATGAAGACTGTTTCGAAGCGTCACCTGATGCTCCACAGGGCGAACAAGCTGCCCTCTCTCGACCATTGCACCGACAAGCTGGTTCCAGCCCAGTGCAACGCCTTGGTGGGTCAAGACCATACTCATGATCAGGTTGTAGTCATTGGCATGAAAAATAGGCGGACAGTCGGAAGGACGCTCATCAATATCAACGTTCAGAAAAGCCAGCCATACCCCCCAATCCACATGTTCAGCCACCCCCGACCGCCCATAGGGGCTTAGATTGAGTAGTGAAGAATCGCGCACCCCCTCAAGCGAAGTCAGTTCGGGATGCGCATCCAGAAATATCGGGGAGCAAACTGGATAAATAATATCGTGGCATAACTGATAACTTTTGTACCCGTCCCCCACCTTGCGGATCTTTGAGATGATGATATCCGGCTCCACGCCCGGTTCCATATTCACAAAGTTCTGAGTGGTGATCAGGTTGAACTCAATATCCGGGTTAGTCGCACGGAACTCTGGAAGATGCTCTGACAGCCATAATGCAGAGAAGGCGGGTGAGCAACAAACAGTCAGAATATGCTTCTGCGTCGGAGCGGTACGAATTCTTTCAGCTGCCTGTGCGATATTAACGAACGACAGTTGCGCCGCCTCAAAAAAAACCTTCCCTTCGGCGGTTAGTTCTACTGTGCGCCCGGCACGCATGAACAGTTGAGCGCCCAACGAGTCCTCAAGCTCTCGAATCTGCCGGCTGATCGCGGCTTGCGATACGCACAAAGCTTCCGCTGCCCGAGTAAAGCTTTCATATTTAGCAGCGGCGACAAACGCTCTGACAGCCCGAAGGGAAGGCATTCTAAGCAGTAATGTATCGGGGTCAACGTGTCTGCTGAGCATGGTAAGCCCTCATACTCCTATCAATCCGCGAAAGCGGCGGAGCGTAACTCAATAGCCTAGCCCAGGCCATACAAAACGTCGTGATTGCCCCGAGGCGGTCGCTTTAGTGATGGTCGATAACGTTAGGTTATCCATAAAGCCCTGTAAATGTTGTTGGATTTAAGATCCGGATACCCATAGATTTAAAAAAAGCCCGAACACAAGGGCAAACAATAAAAATCAGGTACAGGTCATGCGCATATCCATCTTCTATTACTGCCCGCCTAAATTACCAACGCTCGAGCTCAATTTGATTTCGCGCGCTTGTAGCGTTACACGCAAAGGAGGGACGCAATGACTGATCCAGACGAAATCATTTCCGTTAAGAACGTTTTTAAAATATTTGGCGCACAACCTGATGCGGCGATGAAAATGCTCAGCGCCGGAGCAAGCAAAAAAGATGTCTTTGAAAAGACGGGCCAGGTAATTGGTGTTTTCGACGCCAGCTTTGCCGTTAAGCGCGGTGAAATCTTTGTGATTATGGGGCTTTCAGGTTCTGGAAAGTCCACAATGGTGCGACTGTTCAACCGCCTTATCGAGCCGACCTCAGGCAGCATTTATCTGAACGGTCGAGAAATTACGGGGCTGGATGACAAAGCTCTTCTCGATGTCCGCCGCAAAGAGATGGGCATGGTGTTCCAATCCTTTGCCTTGATGCCCCATATGAGCGTTCTGGAAAACACCGCCTTTGGGCTGGAAATTTCCGGCATCAGTGAAAAGGAACGACATGGCCGCGCAAGGGAAGCCCTCGCCCAGGTCGGTCTTGCAGGGCAGGAGTACAGTTATCCGCATCAACTTTCCGGCGGCATGCAACAACGCGTAGGCCTGGCCCGTGCGCTTGCCAACGACCCGACCATCCTGCTGATGGATGAAGCCTTTTCCGCTTTGGACCCGCTTATCCGTAGCGAGATGCAGGGAGAACTCATTCGCCTGCAGGCTGAGCAAAAGCGGACCATCATCTTCATTTCCCACGACATCGAGGAAGCCGTTCGCATCGGCCACCGCATCGCGATCATGGAGGGGGGGCAAGTCGTACAGATTGGCACACCCCAAGAGTTGATCAGTCAACCAGCCAATGACTATGTACGCGCATTCTTCAAAGGATTCGACAGCTCTCGGATTCTCAAGGCAGGCGACGTGGCCAGACTTGATCCGGAATGGGTTCGTAAAGCAAATGGCCAGGCACCACAGTTTAAGACCGGCCTACCGTTTGGTTATCTGATCGACGAACTTGGAAAACTACTCGGAGTCGTCGATATCGATACGAACGGCACGGGTGGCAGTACGCATTACACCCAGCACAAACATCAACCCGTATTTACCGATACTCCCCTGCATGAAGTACTGGAGATTGCGGCCCATCTGCCCTATCCGGTCCCTGTACTCGACCGTTCGGGCGCGCTCACCGGGACGCTGTCAAAGAGCGAATTACTGCAAACGCTCAGCCGCCACTAATACAGCCGCGCCCCACTAAGCTGGCGCGTCCCTGATGAACTGAAGTATCCGCGGCCTTTATAGCGCCGCTGTGGTGATGATGAAGAGGTAAGCCCTGATGTCCGAGTTCAGTTTTCTCGATCCGTTTCAAGTCGCCACTGTCCCACTGGGTGATTGGGTGGAAAGCATCCTCAATTTTCTGGTGCACAACTTTCGCGATGTGTTCCGCGCCATCCGTTGGCCGATTGACCAAGTACTAAACGGTGTCGAATACATTCTGCTGAGCATTCCACCCAGCATTGGGATCCTCCTGTCTTCTTTGCTGGGCTGGCAACTGGCCGGGAAACGCATGGCGTCACTGTGCTTTGTGACGCTCACGCTGCTGGGCCTTATCGGTGTCTGGTCCGAGTCGATGACCACCTTGGCGCTCGTGCTGACATCGGTATTCTTTTGCGCCCTGCTGGGTGTACCTCTGGGGATTCTCTGCGCCCGAAGTGACAATCTGGAAAAGGTCCTGCGGCCCCTACTCGACGCCATGCAGACGCTGCCGGCGTTCGTTTATCTCGTGCCCGTCGTCATGCTGTTCGGCATCGGCAACGTGCCTGGCATCCTGGTGACCATTGTCTTCGCCCTTCCCCCTCTGGTGCGCCTGACTAACCTGGGCATCCGCCAGGTACCGGAGGACAAAATAGAAGCCGCCCGCGCTTTTGGCTGCACTCCACGGCAGATGCTGACCCGCGTTCAATTGCCACTGGCGACGTCGACCATTATGGCCGGACTCAATCAGACCCTGATGCTGTCCCTGTCGATGGTGGTTATCGCGTCGATGATCTCGGTGGGTGGTCTTGGCCAGATGGTCCTGCGCGGCATCGGCCGCCTGGACATGGGCTTGGCCACAGTCGGCGGGACAGGCTTGGTGCTGCTTGCCATCTTCCTTGACCGATTGACCCAAGCCATGGGCGCACGCACCGGAGCCGACCCAAGCCTGCGCTGGTATCACACCGGTCCCGTAGGCCTTCTGCTACGCCTGTGCGGCGCGAGCCAGCCGGCTGGGCGGAGCAAGACCGCTTAACCCTTCTATTCGATCTGCCGCAGTGAAGATAAAACCCCAAAAAAAGGTACGCGACGATGTCTGAATTCAAGCTTTCCCGCAGCATGCTCAATTGCGCTACAGCCCTCGCCATTGCGGCCATGTCGCTTTGCGCCAACGCTTCGGCGAACCAACCAGGAGACGGTGTAAAGATCACCCCCATCTTCCCTTCTATCGCTGAAGAGCGATTTCGCGGTGAAGTGGCCGTCGAGGGCCTTCGAGAACTGGGGTACAAGGTACAAGAGCCCAAGGAGACGGAGTACAGCGTCATGTTGATGGCCTTGGCTAACGGTGATGCGGACTTTACGGTGCACTTGTGGGACAAGCTGCACGACAAATTCTATCAGCAGGCCGGGGGCGATAAGGTCATGGTCAAGGCGGGCGACATCATGCCCGGCGTACTCCAGGGTTATTTGATCGACAAAAAAACCGCTGACACCTATGGCATCAAGTACATCACTGACCTGAAAAAGCCTGAAATCGCCAAACTGTTCGACACCAACGGCGACGGCAAAGCAGACATGACAGGATGCAACCCTGGATGGGGCTGCGAGCTGGTCATCGCCCATCACATGAAGGCCTATGACCTGGAGAAAGCGATTAACGTGAACCAGGGCTCCTATTTTGCGCTGATGGCCGACACCATCACTCGCTATAAAGAAGGGCAGCCGATTCTGTACTTCACTTGGGTCCCCCAGTGGATCGCCACTGTTTTGGTAGAAGACAAGGATGTGGTCTGGCTGGAAGTACCGAAAACCGACCTGCCTGGTGGCAAGAATGATGTCGACACGATGTACAAGGGCAAGAATCTTGGCTTTGCAGTAGACAAAGTCGAGGCTGTGTTGAACAAAGACTTCGCCCAAAAAAATCCGGCGGCCTTGAAGTTCCTTTCGGTGATGCAAATTACCACGGCTGACGAAAGTGCCCAGAACTTGAAAATGCAAGAAGGCGAGAAAAAGCCTGCTGATATCCGCCGTCACGCCAAAGAGTGGATCGCAGCACATCGGCAGCAATTTGACGAATGGTTGCAAACCGCTCGCGCTGCGGCGACACAAGCTAACAATTGATATGAATACAGCGGTGGGGCAAATCGATGAGGGGCCCCACCCTGCAGATTTGAGCCAAGTTCGGGATGTAAGCCGGCATAGATTCGATAACCCAGGCAACTGCAAAAACACTTCAATGCCGTCTGACCGCATAGTCGCTTGAAACTGTAAAAGCTGAACAGCTACGTCTATTGAACACTCGCTCGCATGAATTGCCAACTTTCGCTGGCGCATACAGTGGTTCAACGGTTGATGGGACGATGACCGCATTCCTCGGCTCTCGGTCGTTTTGCATGACTGGCGTCGGATCGGTTGAATGAACAGGATCTTGAAATGTTGAAAGTATCTTCGTTACCTGCCGATGACCAATCTTGCGGGTGGTACCACTTGAGCAGGGGGCGCCAGATCAAGCCCGCCCATCAAGGCCATAGCAGCGCACGCTGGGTCATCGTCGGCGCCGGCTTCACGGGGCTTGCCGCGGCCCGCCAGCTCGCGGCTCATTTTCCTGACGATACCATCCTGTTGATCGAAGCTCAGGAAGTGGGCTTTGGTACTTCCGGCCGCAATGCCGGGTTCGCTATCGACTTGCCGCATGACATCGCCGCAGAAGATTACATCGGCGATATCGCCACGGCAAAAACAACACTCAAACTTAATCTGAGTGGCCTGAATTATCTAAAAGAGTTGGTTGAACAACACAGTATCGATTGCCAAATGAAACATTGCGGCAAATATCAGGCCGCCGTTGAACCCAGAGGCATCGCCGTTCTGGATGCCTACCGCCGCGGACTCGATAAACTCGATCAGCCCTACCAGATGATCGAGGCAGGTGAACTACCCGAACATATCGGCACGCAGTTCTACCGCAAAGCGTTATTTACCCCTGGGACTTCTTTGCTTCAACCTTCGGCGCTTGTCAAAGGCTTGGCCGACAGCCTCCCCAGTAACGTGACGCTGTACGAAAATACTGCGATCACTCATGTGGAATATGGCACAAAGACCGTGCTCAAGCATGCCGCAGGTTCAATCACCGCGGACAAACTGATCCTGACCAATAATGCTTTCGGTATGAGTTTCGGCTTCCTGAAGGGGCGAATGCTACCGGTGTTCACTTATGCCAGCCTGACACGCCCCATGACCGAACAAGAGCAAACTCGCCTCGGCGGCCGACCTTATTGGGGCGTCATCCCTGCGGATCCATTCGGTACTACGGTACGTCGCACACCGGACAACCGTCTTTTGATCCGTAACAGTTTCAGCTTTAACCCGGACGGCCGCAGCGATTCAAAATACCTGAAACGCTTTGTCGCCAGGCATCGGGCCTCTTTCGAGCAACGGTTTCCCATGTTGCCTGAGATGAAGTTCGAATATACCTGGGGAGGCGCATTGGCGCTTTCACGTAACCATATGGGTCATTTCGGCGAGCTATCGCCCAATGTCTACGGGGCACTGTGCTGCAACGGGTTAGGTGTTACCCGCGGGACAGCTACCGGCAAACTCTTAGCGGATTGGCTGGCTGGGGAACACTCTGAGCTCATTGATTTTGTCTTGAAATCACCGGGTCCATGCCCTAACCCACCCGCTCCACTGGTTTCAGCAGGCGTCAATATAAGTTTGCGATGGGGGCAATACCGAGCCGGTAAAGAAAGTTGACCCGTCCCACACTTTAAGAAGTTGTAGTCCGCTTGCTCGTTCTTCTGCAGGCGGTCTCCATTGGTTGAAAAACTGGCTGCGCTGGCCTACCGAGCGGCGCCGCTTGATAGACAGTGACACTAACTGGAGCGAGATTGATGAAATTTGAAGGCATCTACACACCGGCCGTTACGCCCCTGGCCTCGGACGGCAGTATCGATAAGACAGCCTTTGCCGAAGTACTGGAGTATCTGGTCGATTCCAAAGTGCATGGCGTCATTATTGGCGGCTCAACCGGCGAATATTATGCCCACACTCCTCAGGAGCGTTTCGACTTGGCCGCCCAGGCCAAGGACGTGTTGCGCGGTCGTCTACCGCTGATCGTGGGTACCGGCGCCATTCGCACTGAAGACTCGGTCGCCTACGCCGAAGCGGCGAAGGCCATCAAGGCCGATGCACTGTTGGTTGGCTCGCCACCCTACGCACTGCCGACGCAAAAAGAAATCGCGTTGCATGTCAAGGCGGTGGACCGCGCGGCCTCGCTGCCCATCATGCTTTACAACTATCCAGGCCGCATGAGCGTCAGCATGGGCGAGGAATTCTTTGATGAGGTCAGCGACGTCGCAAACATCGTCGCCATCAAGGAAAGCTCCGGCGACATGGCTCAGTTGCACCGTTTGGCCTGTAAATACCCGCGCATCGCCCTGTCTTGCGGATGGGACGATCAAGCCCTGGAGTTTTTCGCATGGGGCGCCCGCAGTTGGGTGTGTGCCGGCTCCAACTTCATCCCTCGCGAGCATGTCGCTCTGTACGAGGCCTGCGTTGTCGAGAAAAACTTCGACAAAGGCCGCCGCATCATGGCGGCGATGATGCCGCTGATGGACGCTCTGGAAGGCGGAAAGTTTGTCCAGTCCATCAAGTACGGGTGTGAACTGAACGGCTTGAGCACCGGTGGCCTGCGCGCCCCTCTGCACGGCCTGGACCTTGATGAAAAGCAGACGTTGCAAGGCGTCGTCACCGAGCTCAAGCGCAACATCGCACAGATCACTGGAGGTGCCTGAAATGGCTGATTTACTGACCAAGGAACAGTACGCGGCCATCGCCGCCAAATTGGAGTTCCCTACCCAGGCATTCATCAACGGCGAGTTCCGGGATGCACTTTCTGGAAAAACGTTCATCACGACGAACCCTGCCACGGGTGAAAAACTTGCAGAAGTAGCGGCATGCGATACCCGTGACGTCGACGTTGCCGTGGCTGCCGCCAAGCAAGCGTTCGAGGATGGACGCTGGCATAAGCTGTCACCGGGCGCACGCAAGCAAGTGCTGCTGCGCTTCGCCCAATTGCTGGAAGACAATGCCCACGAGCTCGCTGTGCTGGAAAGCCTCGACAGTGGCAAGCCTGTCAGCGAGTGCCAGAACGTCGACGTTCCCGATACCATCCATACCCTGCGCTGGCATGCGGAGTTGATCGACAAGGTGTACGACAGCACCGCGCCGACCGGCCAAGGTGCGGTAACCCTGGTGGTGCGCGAAGCGATCGGTGTCGTCGGCCTGGTCCTGCCTTGGAACTTCCCATTGCTGATGCTGGCCTGGAAGATTGGTCCCTCGCTGGCCGCTGGCTGTTCGATCGTGGTCAAACCGGCCAAGGAAACCACCCTGACCGCGCTGCGTGTTGCCGAGTTGGCACATCAGGCCGGTATTCCACCCGGCGTATTCAATATTACCCCTGGCGGTGGCCGGGAGGCTGGCGAGGCAATCGGTCGGCACATGGATGTGGCGATGGTCAGCTTCACCGGTTCTACCGACACGGGCCGGTTATTTCTCAAGTACGCGTCCGAGTCGAACCTCAAGCGCGTGGTGCTGGAACTGGGGGGTAAAAACCCCGCCGTAGTGATGAATGATTGCGAAGACCTTGATCAGGTTGCCCAGTATGTGACGGCCGGCGCTTTCTGGAACATGGGCGAAAACTGCTCGGCCTCCTCACGGCTGATTGTCCATAAAGACGTCAAGGATGAATTGTTGAAACTGATCGGCAAGCATTTGCGTGATTGGAAAATGGGCGACCCACTGGATCCTGAAAATCGCCTCGGCGCCATGATCAGCAAAACGCATTTCGATAAGGTGCGTTCATATCTGGAGTTCGCCGCCGAGGAGCAACTCAATGTGACGCAAGGTGGCGGCACTGAGTCCGGCGTGTTCGTACAGCCGACGATCATCGACGGAGTCGAACGTGAAAGTCGCCTGTTTATCGAGGAGATCTTCGGGCCGGTGCTGAGTGTCACCAGTTTCAGCACCCTCGACGAAGCCATAGAGCTTGCCAACGACACGGTCTACGGCCTGGCGGCATCCGCCTATACCGGCAGCCTGCGCAATGCCTTGCGCCTGTCGCGGGAGATTCGTGCGGGCGTGGTCACAGTCAACTGTTTCGGTGAAGGGGACGCCTCCACGCCGTTCGGCGGCTACAAGGAATCTGGCTTTGGTGGACGCGACAAATCCGTCTGGGCGCATGACCAGTACACCGAGCTGAAAACCATCTGGATTGATGCTTCGTGAGCTGATCGAACACGCGCTGTATTGACGACGTTCAGCACACCGGTCACCGCTTCACGCAAGCGGTGACCGAGTTATTGAGTGCACTCGGCTTTTTGGTCGCCTGGCCAAGCAGAACCTTTCAACAGATTGAACTCTGGACGCCATCATGACGACTTCACCTTTTTCGATTCCAGCCAATGCTCGGCGCATCGACCCGGCCAGACAACGTGCAACTGCATTAAAAAAAGATGGCTCCGCCAATGACAACGACCGAGTCGAAATAGGCCCCACCCCGCTGGCTTTTGCGGAGTGGGAGCGTTTGGGTCTGGAGCCGCCCCATTTGCCCACCCTTCGCACATACCGATTGCAACGATTGGTGGATCAGTTGGTAGCCCGTGACCTGGGCGGTATTCTGTTATTCGATCCACTGAATATCCGCTACGCAACTGATACCACCAATATGCAGTTATGGACGACCCATAACCCCGCACGGGCATGCTTCATCGCCGCCAGTGGGCATGTTGTCCTGTGGGATTTCCATGGCTGCGATCATCTGTCCGCCCACTTGCCGCTGGTAACGGAATTGCGCAGCGGCGCGTCTTTTTTCTTTTTCGAGACCGGTGAGCACACCGATCGACACGCCAGACATTTCGCCGCGCAAATCGACGAGTTGCTGCGCCAACACGCCGGCGTCAACCGTCGGCTTGCGGTGGATCGAATCGAAGTCGCCGGCTTGCGCGCCTTAGATGCATTGGCGATCGACATTTGCAGCGGCCAGGAAGTGACCGAATTTTCCCGCATGATCAAGGGCCCTGATGAAATCAAGGCGATGCGCTGTGCGGTGGCCGCGTGCGAAGCCTCAGTGGCCGAAATGCACCAGGCCATGCGTGCCGGCGTGACTGAAAATGATGTCTGGGCAGCCCTGCATGCCGGCAATATCCGCCGCGGTGGCGAGTGGATAGAGACTCGAATCCTCAGTTCCGGCCCTCGCACCAACCCCTGGTTCCAGGAGTCCGGGCCACGGGTGTTGAGCGACGGCGACTTGTTGTCGTTCGACACGGATCTGATCGGCACCTACGGCATGTGTGTGGACATGTCCCGCAGCTGGATTTGCGGAGGGCTGGAGCCTACGGCCGAACAGAAACGCCTGTATCGAATTGCCCACGACCATATCACCCACAACATCGAGCTGGTCAAGCCAGGCGTGCGCTTCACGGAACTGACCATCAAGTCGCATCGGCTGCCCGAACCCTGCCGCGCCCAGCGGTACGGCGTGCTGTTCCATGGTGTCGGCCTGTGCGACGAGTACCCCAGTATCCGCTATCCGGAAGACCTGGAATCTTACGGATACGAGGGCGAGCTGCAGCCAGGCATGGCCCTCTGCGTCGAAGCGTACGTGGGTGAAGTGGGTGGCCGCGATGGCATCAAGTTGGAGAACCAGCTGTTGGTCACCGAAACCGGCTATGAATTGCTGACGCACTACCCATTCGACGACAGTTTTCTGCAAGCATGAAACTTGATCGATGAATCAGTTAACCGAGTGTCATCAACCATCAAGCATCGGCTTTCTCTTGCTTGAGAACTTCTCGCTGACATGTTTTACGCAATGTCTGGACGTGCTGGTGACGGCCAACCTGATTCGGCCAGGCTCGGTAAAATTCCATACATTCAGTTGCAACGACTCCGAAGTCACGAGCGACCTGGCCATTCCAATCAGGCCGGATACCCCTCTCACCGATCTTAGAATCGCTTCCCTGGATCTGATGATTGTCTGCGGTGGGTTGCGAACGCCAAGAGCCGTGCCTGGCGGGCTGGTGAAACTCTTGAACAAACTCGCCAGCATGCCCATCGCGCTCGGTGGGTTGTGGAATGGCGCCTGGTATCTGGGTAAAGCCGGGTTACTGGATGGCTACCGCTGTGCCATTCACGCAGAACAACGGATCGCCTTATCCGAATGTTCGCCCAACACAACTGTAACTCAGGACGCCATGACATTTGATCGAGACCGGCTCACGGCGGCTGGCCCCGCAGGCGCATTTCAAATGATGATGAAGTGGCTTTATACAACACTTAATCAGGATGTCGTGAACGCAGTTTTCGAGCTGCTGGATCATGACCAATCCAGGTTTCGTACATCAGTGCCGGTTCAAGATGGCAAGGTCAGCGCCGCGCTACGAGAAATAATCACATTGATGGAATGTAACTTGGAGGAGCCGTTAAGCCAGGATCAACTCGCCGAGTGTGTTCAGCTATCAAGACGTCAAGTGCAACGTCTCTTCCAGGAACAATTGGGAGTTGCTCCACAACGTTACTACTTGGCATTACGCCTTAAAGGCGCCCAGCGCCTGATACGGAACTCAAGCCTAACGATCATCGATGTTTCAATCGCCTGCGGCTTTGCCTCAACCCCCCATTTCAGTAAATGCTACAGCTCTTTTTTTGGTTATCCACCGTCGAGGGAAAGTCGCCACGAACTATGAGAGCTACACGGGTACGTAACATCCAAAAGGAGCGTCACACAGTGTTCACTTCGCCCCCCCCTGCCCCACATTACGTCGGATTCCTGCTGTTGGATGGCTTCACATTCATTTCCCTCGCATCAGCGATAGAACCCTTGCGCATGGCCAACCAGCTCTCAGGTAAAGAGTTGTACCGATGGTGCACCCTGGGCAAGGAAGCAAAACCTGTGTGTGCCAGTGCCGGCTTGCAAATAACACCCGACACCAGCATGCAAGAAACCCCTGCGTTATCTACCGTGATCGTGTGCGGCGGAATGGATATCCAGGACAGCGTCAGCCATGAGCATGTACTTTGGCTGCAGAGCCAGGCCCGCCAGGGTCGCAAGCTGGGGGCCGTCTGCACAGGGACTTGGGCGCTGGGCAAAGCCGGGCTGTTGGAAGGACACCGATGTAGCGTTCATTGGCACTGCCTGGAGCTGATGCGCGAAGCGTTTCCAGTGGCAGATATAACGCCACACCTATTCTCCATCGATAGAAACCACTTGACCTCTTCGGGTGGCACGGCACCGATGGACATGATGTTGCACATCATCAGAAGCGAACACGGCCGTGAATTGGCGGCGGCTATTTCCGACATGTTCATGTATGAACGAATGCGGGATGATCAGGATGAGCAGCGCATACCGCTCAGGCATACACTGGGCGCCAATCAGCCCAAACTGCAAGCGGCCATCCTGTTGATGGAGGAGAATCTGGACGCGCCACTCGATCTCAAGGTGCTGGCGTTCAAGGTCGGGATTTCACGGCGCCAGCTGGAGCGATTGTTTCATAGGTACCTGGACACTTCTCCATCGCGCTATTACCTCAAGCTGCGTTTAGTCCGGGCACAACAGTTGTTGAAACAGTCCTCATCGCCCGTCCTGAAAATAGGGGAGCTGTGCGGCTTTGGTTCAGCAGCCCATTTCACAAGAAGCTATCGTGGGTATTTCGGCGTAACCCCACGTGATGAACGCACTTCGTCGAATACCCATGGGACAACCTCAACGCGCTCACAGGCAGCCACCGCCTCTACGTAGACGGTGGCCGGGTTTGATGGGCTCAACAACACCTAGCGGTTGGCGCCTTCGATGGGCTGCAGATGGGCGTAGCTGGCGACAAAGCGATTGTATTTGTGTTGACCGCAGGTGTAAGGCGCGTATTTGACCGGGTTATCGGCGCTGATGCACGTGGCGACGGTTTCGACCGGCGCGTCGAAGTCCAAGTCAATGAAAAATGGAATGGAATACCGTTCGACACCGCTGGTATTGATGACGCGGTGCATGGTCGACGTGTAGCGATCATTCGTCAGGGTTTGAACCAGATCACCGATGTTGACAATGAACGTATCCTCCACCGGCGGAGCGCTTACCCATTCCCCAGCACGATTGCGTACTTGCAAGCCGCCGACCTTGTCCTGGAAAAGAATCGTCAGAAAACCATAGTCCGTGTGCGCTCCGATCCCGATTTCCTTTTGTGAAATCTCGCCACTCTGCGAGGGGTAGTGCAACAACCGCTGAATGGTGATCGGTTTGCGTTGCAGTTTTTCAAAGTAGTCCGCGGGCAGATCCAGGCTCAAGGCAATGGCGCTGATGAGCTTACGCGCCAGGTCAAGCATTGCGCGATGGTAGGCCTCACAGACATCCGAAAATTGCGCAGGCTCAGATGGCATCAGGTTCGCCCCGAAGAACGGGGACACCTGATCATCGTGGGCGCCGTAGTCGAAGCATTCCTTGAAATCGCGGGTGTTTTCCGGATCGACGTTCTCCGCGTACATAGGAATGTAGCCGCGAAGTGTGGGACCTGAGTGAACCACGTTTAGCTCATTCTTCTTATCAAAAGGCATGGCAAAGAATTTTTTTGTCTGAGCGTACATCGCGTCTATCAAGGTGCGAGAAACGCCATGATTCTTGATATAGAAAAAACCGACTTTCTCACAAGTCTCCCCGATCTGGCGCGAGACTTTTTGTGGATCGCTACCATCCAGCAACGGCGCGATATCAATAAAAGGGATTTCTTCGAATGTAGTCTGTTTGCTTGCAAGCCGGGCATCGATCAGCTGCATCATCGGTAATCCTCAACAAAAGCGCCGCGTTTTAGTTATTCTGAAGAAAGTTCTAGGGCATGGAATCAACGCCACTCATCTTGATCCCTTATGCTGCAGATATTGTTCAGGACTGAACGGACACCAACAAACCATTTTTCATTCAATACTCATGAGAAAAAATCAATCATGAAAACTGAATCAAGCCTATAACTTATGATGTTATATGCATGTCACTTCACGGTTTGTTTAAGCCAGGTTTCGTCAATGATTCTTAGACTTGGCAGGTTCAGGACACGCCATCAGGTTAACTCATCAGTACTGCTATCTTTGCGAAGCCGTCGCGCAATGCTGTGGCGCCTCGTATCTTTTTCCAAAAATTCGACCGTTATGAACGCCTCGATCCCCGCTCCAGCTTCAACTTGTTCAATAAAACTCAGAATCGCCTTTCTCATGAACCAATGGGAGGTGCGATCCAGCTTAGCCGATGCGGACTTCAGCCTGGCCCGCGTTTCTTCGTCCAACTTGATGCCCTGCGTGGTCACTGCCATATTTTCTTCCCTCAATCATTACCGAGTTTGTTCACACTCATAACGAGGCATTAATGCATCAGGCCCCACAGGGCCAGAAGCGGAACATTCGTCGATTTCATGGCATGGATACAGGAAGGAAAGTTGAACACGACGCCCCCCACCCCGGGAGTCCACCACCCCACATCCTCCCGATACCAGTCGCCCGGCGACAGAACGAGATAGAACTCAGCAGGCGGGTGCTGATGATAGGGATAACAGGTCTGCGGCATCATGAGTGCCAACCCCAAGGTCAAGGTGGAACATTCCAATAATCCTCCCGGGCCTGCGATTATCCCGTGACGATGTCGCTCCACGAAAGCGCTATCCTGGTCGGTCTGGGCCTGGCGGTTTATCCAAGTGACATGGGGCAAGAGCGTGCCTAACGCGTCCCGTATCGATATCAGGTCATCATCGGTCCTGGGCATCGCCCGAAGTGCCTCGGATAAGTGAAGTGCCAGAAAATCTGGCAGCGCATTTGAAGTTTTCGCAGATTTGCTGATCGTCCATTTAGCCGCATTCAGAGACGCGACATGCACTTGCGCCTCATCACGAACGCTGCACGACAGGACGTTTTGAAGCGAACGCTTCAGCACGTCGCCGCTGCGGGCAATGTCCTGATCCCACGCCACCTCTTCAGTGCTGCTCATCATCGTTTTCGACCTCATTTCTCAAGCGATGTATCGAACGGGCTTACAAACGGCTCAACTGTTCCAGCAAATCAACGGGAACATGAATCCCATCATTCTGTGCGTTGACCATTGAGTGTTGCCGGTCCCATCCCGGCCTGTGAACGCCCATTTGCGTCAAACGAGTCATTTGACTGGCAAGCCGCTGCTCGAATCCCTCTGAAAAAAACGTCGGCGCCAGAAGCAGTATCAACAGGCCACAACCCGGCGACTGGGCCCCCTGGTTGAACGCCGGCGCATCCAGCGACCAGTTGGCGCCCGTGAGCCCCGCTGCCAGTACTTCGACCATGAGCATCAGGTTGGCCCCGCGATGACCACCAAAAGGCAGTAGCGCACCACTCAGCGCCGCCAGAGCATCACGTGTTCCGTTGCCATACTGGTCCACCGCCCACCCCTCGGGAATACCGCTGCCTGTCGCGGCGGCATGGGCGATATTCACGAATGCCGCAGCACTGCACGCCTGGTCGAACAACAGCGGGATGCCGTCGGCCGAGGGTGCGGCAAATGAGATTGGATTGGTCGAGTAGGTCTTGCCCTTGGCGCCAGGAACGGCAACCAGGGCCGGCCCGTTCGCGACCGCCAAGGCGATCAGCCCGGCCTGGGCAAACCGCAGCGTGTAGTCACCCAGTTCACCGCTGGTGAAACTATTGCACTGGCTCAACGTGGCCATGCCATTGGCACGCGCGGCATGACACAGCGAATCGAAGCATCGATCGACGCCAAGCTGGGCAATGCCGCCTTGGGCATCAGATTTGAAGATCATCGCGCCGACGCGGGAGATGCGTGGCTCGACAAGTGGATTAATACGCCCGGAGGAAAAGCCCGGCAAATAATCGGCGAGATGCCGAAACCCCACGGCCTGGTTACCACGCGCTTGCGCCGCAACGGTGGCGTGGGCCAATGAGTTGGCAACCGCTGGAGAGCAGCCCTTCGATTCGCAGAGATGCTTCACCCAGCCAATCGCTTCATCAAGGGTAAAGCGACGATAGACTGTGGTTTTCAAGGGTATCGCCTGAAAGTCCGTTCGACGAATCCGGTGCCCTTCGCGAAAGGCACCGGATTGCAACACAACTATTGGATAGCAACAGCCCTTACTGGGACGGTGTTGCGGAGGCGGTCTGGCTGCCGAACATCGCCTCGAAGCGGGGCTTGTTGGCGGCGTAGTATTCTGCAACGACCTTGTCTGCCGAGCTGTCGCGGGCGGTCGCCATCAGTTTCTCGAGGTCGGCCTTGGGAATCTTGAAGTTGGCGAAGAAGCGAGCGACATCGGGATGTTCGGCGCTGAAGCCTTTGCGTGCAACCGCGTGAATTTGCTCGGCGCCACCGAAAATCTGCTTCGGATCGTCCAGGTAGCGCAGCGGCCACTTGGCGAACATCCAGTGTGGACTCCAGGCGTTGATCAATGCCCATTTGTCACGCTTGAGGTTGCGATCCAGTTCGCTCAACATGCCAGACTCCGAAGAAGCGACCATCTTGTAGCCATCGAGTTTGTATTCCTTGATGGCCTTTTCCGTCAGTTTGTACTGACCATTGCCCACTTCCGACGTCAGGATCTTGCCGCCGAGTTTTTCCCGCACTTCAGGCTTGTTGAGATCCTCGACACTGGCAATCTCGCTGGTGGGAATGGACGTCGGCACGGCCATGCCGATCCGACCTTCATACAGCACGCCAAGGTCTTCGAGCTTATCCTGGTACTTGTCGTAGAACGCCTTGTGGGTGCTTGGCAGCCAAACCATCGGGATCAGGTCGATATTGCCGTTAGCCAGGGCCTGGAACTGAATGCCAATATCGGCGAGCACTAACTTGACCGGTTGTTTCAAGTGGTCGCGCAATGCGGTGTCTGCCAACTTTACAGCGATTTCCGTATCCGACCAATTCACCCATCCGATGCGGATGGGCGCGGGCTCCTCAGCGTGGGCCATCAGGCTGCCGGCAATCAACGCCAGGCCTGTAAACCAGCCGATACAAGTTTTACTGGATAACGTCATCATGGTGCATCTCCGCGTGCTGTATTAATAGTTATTGGCAGGACAGAAGAAGAATTAACGCGCCCCCATAAGAGCAGAGTGCCATTATGCTCCTCAAGGGATTTAAAGTTATGCTCGAATAAGTTTTAGTTATGCGAAAAGCCTTCATGTTTCGCGGTCGTTCTGCCCTCCTCCACCCTTCGGCGGAACTTGCCAATGTAAGCATTCACAGTGCTTTTTCGAGTGCCGGTAAAGCCTCGAACACATCCGCCACCAACATGTAGTCCGCCACTTGGGCAATCGGCGCTTCAGCGTCCTGGTTGATCGCGACGATGACCTTTGAACCACTCATGCCTGCCAGATGCTGAATGGCACCACTAATACCCGCCGCGATGTAAAGCTCCGGCGCGACGATCTTGCCTGTCTGCCCGACCTGCAAATCGTTGGGGGCAAAACCCGAATCCACTGCGGCACGCGATGCACCTACGGCACCGCCAAGCTTGTCTGCCACTCGTTCGATCAAGGCGAAATTTTCTTTGCTCTGCATCCCGCGACCGCCGGACACTACGACACGGGCGCTCGACAGATCAGGCCTTTCGCTGGCCGTCAGTTGCTCGCTCACGAAGCGCACGTTGCTCGCGCTTTGCCCGCCCTCCACCGCCACCACTTCGCAGCGATGCTCCTGGGACAAGGCTTGGGCGAACGCCGAGGCGCGGACCGTGAGCAACTTGATCGGATCAAGGGACTGCACGGTAGCGATGGCATTGCCGGCGTAAATGGGCCGCTGGAAAGTGTCCGCCGAAACGATTTGGGTGACGTCGGACAGCATGCCGACGTCCAGGCTCGCCGCGACCCGTGGCAGCACGTTGCGGCCCATACTGCTGGCGTCGGCAACGACATGCGTATACCCCTCGGCCACCAGTGAAGTGACCAGCGGCTGAATATTCTCAGCCAAGGCATTTTCGAACATTATCCCTTGCGCCAGGAGCACCCGATCCAGACCCTGGGTCAGCGCCGCCTGTTGCGCCACTGCCGAGGCGGTCGTCCCACCCATCACCAGTAGATCCATCTTGGCACCCAGGGCCATGGCGGCCGTCACGGCACTCCACGTACCTGCCGTCAGTTGACCGGCGCTGTGTTCGGCGATCACCAATGTACGCATCAAATCACCCCCGCAACGTTCTTCAATTTATCCACCAGCTCGGCCACCGAACCAACGGTTATCCCCGCTTTGCGCACCGCGGGCGGGACAACCCCTAATAATCGAGCGTGTTCCTTCACGCTCGCGCCCAAGGTGTCAGCGGCAATGATCTCAAGCGGTTTTTTCTTGGCTTTCATGATGTTGGGCAACGAGGCGTAGCGCGGTTGGTTCAGCCGCAAATCGCAGGTCACCACGGCTGGCATGGCGAGGGCGAGCACCTGGCTGCCGCCGTCGACCTCTCGCTCGATAACCCATTGCCCGTCGACGTGATTGACTGCTGAGGCGTAGGTGGCCTGACCGCTGCCAATCAGATGCGCGACCATTTGCCCAACCTGGTTGTTTTCCTGGTCGATCGCCTGTTTGCCGAACAGGATCAATTGGGGCTTTTCCTGATCGACCACCTTGCTCAGGTACTTGGCGACGTTGAGCGGTTCAAGCCTTGCATTCGTCTCCACCAGCAGCGCCCGGTCCGCCCCGAGTGCCAATGCCGTGCGCAGTTGTTCCTGGGCGGCCGACGTGCCCACGGAGACGACCACCACTTCGGATGCCAACCCCTTCTCCTTGAGGCGAATCGCCTCCTCCACCGCGATCTCGCAGAACGGATTCAAGGCCATCTTCACGCCACCGAGCTCGACGTCTGAACCGTCGGCTTTCACCCGGACTTTCACATTCGGGTCGATGGCGCGCTTTACCGCAACGAGCACTTTCATAGTTCTTCGCACTGCCCCCTTGCACTTTGGATCGATGCGGGAGGGTCGGGCGCAAGTGCCGCCCCCCCTGTTTCGACTGGATGGTAATCCTGGTTTTTCCGTCACGCAAGAAAAATGTACACCTATGTCTCAATCGTTGACACAGATGAACATTCGACATACCGTTATGTCAAAACCAAGCCTGATGTTCTGTTCCCGGAGCGCAACACCATGTCCAGCGATCCTCTGCTGCAGCCCTACAAGATCAAACACCTGACCCTCAAGAACCGGATCATGACCACCTCTCATGAGCCGGCTTATCCTGTCGACGGCATGCCGAAGGATCTGTACCGCGCCTATCATGTCGAACGCGCCAAGGCTGGCGTGGCACTGACCATGACGGCGGGCTCCGCCGCCGTCTCTCGTGACAGCCCGCCGGTATTCAACAACGTGCTGGCGTACAAGGATGAAGTGGTCAAATGGATGAAGGACCTGACCGACGAATGCCACGAACACGGCACCGCAGTGATGATTCAGTTGACTCACCTGGGGCGGCGCACGCGCTGGGACAAGGCCGACTGGCTACCGGTCGTCTCACCGTCCCATCGCCGCGAAGCGTCCCACCGGGCCTTCCCGAAAAAGATGGAAGACTGGGACATCGACCGCATCATCAAGGATTACGTGGACGCCGCCGAACGCATGAAGGCCGCCGGGCTGGATGGTTTGGAACTGCAGGCCTACGGACACCTCATGGATCAGTTCTGGTCGCCACTGACCAACGACCTTGACGGCCCTTACGGCGGTTCGTTGGAGAACCGGTTGCGCTTTACCTTCGACGTCCTGCGCGGCATCCGCCAGCGCTGCGGCGAAGATTTCCTGCTGGGGGTTCGCTACACCGGCGATGAAGACCTGCCCGGCGGTTTCGGTGCCAAGGACGGCATCCAGATCTCGCACATGCTCAAGGACAGCGGCCTGGTCGACTTCCTCAACGTCGTTCGCGGCCACATCGACACCGATGCCGGCCTCACCGACGTGATTCCGATCCAGGGCATGCGCAACTCCCCGCACCTGGATTTTGCCGGCGAGATCCGCTCGGCCACCGGCTTCCCCACCTTCCATGCTGCAAAGATTCCCGACGTAGCCACGGCCCGCCACGCCATCGCGTCGGGCAAGGTGGACATGATCGGCATGACCCGGGCGCATATGACCGACCCGCACATCGTGCGTAAAATCATTGAGAAGCGCGAAGAAGAAATCCGCCCTTGTGTAGGCGCGAACTACTGTCTGGACCGTATCTACCAGGGTGGCGCGGCGTACTGCATCCACAACGCCGCCACCGGGCGCGAAACCACCATGCCCCACGAAATCCCCAAGGCGTCGGTCAAGCGCAAAGTGGTGGTGATCGGCACCGGCCCGGCGGGCCTGGAAGCGGCACGAGTGGCCGGCGAACGGGGCCACGACGTCACCGTGTTTGAAGTCGCCGATCAACCCGGCGGTCAGATTCGCCTGACGGCGCAGAGCGAGCGCCGCCGCGAGATGATCAGCATCATCGACTGGCGCATGGCGCAATGCGAACGCCTGGGCGTGAAATTCCACTTCAACACCTGGGCCGAGGCCGAGACGGTACTGGCGGAAAACCCGGACGTGGTGATCGTCGCCACCGGCGGCTTGCCGCATACCGAAGTGCTCAAGCAGGGCAATGAACTGGTGGTGTCGACCTGGGACATCATCTCCGGCGACGTCAAGCCCGGCCAGAACGTGCTGATCTTTGACGATGCGGGCGACCATGCAGCGCTACAAGCGGCCGAAGTCATCGCCAACAGCGGCGCGAAACTGGAAATCGTCACACCGGACCGCTCGTTCGCGCCCGAAGTGATGGCGATGAACCTGGTGCCCTACATGCGCAGCCTGCAAGACCTGAACGTCACCTTTACCGTCACCTATCGGGTCGACTCGGTGGAGAAACGCGACGGGCAATTGGTGGCGAACTTCGGCAGCGATTATGGCCAGGTGCATAAACAGCGAGTGGTCGATCAAGTGGTCATCAACCACGGCACCTTGCCCCTCGACGATCTGTACTTTGAGCTGCGTCCCCATTCGCGCAACAACGGCGCGGTTGAACAGCATGATCTGATCGCCGGGAAAACCCAGAACATCGTGACCAACCCCGAGGGCCGCTTCCAGTTGTTCCGGATCGGCGACGCGGTGTCGGCGCGCAATACCCACGCGGCCATCTACGATGCGTTGCGACTGGTCAAGGACATCTGAAGTCATGCCCCTGATCCTGGATCAGGGGCAACTCCCTATTCGAAACGAGGCTCTACCATGTCAGCACAGACCTTGAAATCAAGGGCTGCGGTCGCATTCGCGCCCAATGAACCGTTGCAGTTGGTCACCATCGATGTCGCACCGCCCAAGGCTGGTGAGGTCCGGGTACGTATCGTTGCCACCGGCGTCTGCCACACCGATGCGTTTACCCTTTCAGGAAGCGATCCGGAAGGTATCTTCCCTAGCGTCCTGGGCCATGAAGGTGGCGGTATCGTCGAAGCCGTCGGCGAAGGCGTCACTTCGCTGCAGGTTGGCGACCATGTGATTCCGCTCTATACCGCCGAATGCGGCCAGTGCAAGTTCTGCCTTTCCGGCAAGACCAACCTCTGCCAGGCCGTCAGGGCGACCCAGGGAAAAGGCTTGATGCCCGACGGTACTTCGCGCTTTTCCTATGAAGGCAACCCCCTGTTCCACTACATGGGGTGCTCGACGTTCTCCGAATACACTGTGTTGCCGGAAATTTCCCTGGCGAAGATTCCCAATGAGGCGCCGTTGGAGCAGGTCTGCCTGCTCGGTTGCGGGGTGACCACCGGAATCGGCGCCGTCCTCAACACTGCCAAGGTCGAAGCGGGCGCCAGCGTAGCGGTGTTTGGGCTGGGCGGTATCGGCCTGGCAGCCATCATCGGCGCAAAAATGGCCAACGCCGGGCGTATCCTGGCTATCGACATAAACCCTGCCAAGCGAGACGTCGCACTGTCGTTGGGCGCGACGGACTTTATCAATCCCAAGGAATACGACAAGCCGATCCAGGACGTCATTGTCGAGCTTACCGATGGCGGCGTGGACTACTCGTTCGAATGCGTTGGCAATGTGCAACTGATGCGTGCCGCACTGGAGTGCTGCCACAAGGGCTGGGGCGAGTCGATTATCATCGGCGTCGCCGGCGCAGGCCAGGAAATCAGCACCCGACCCTTCCAGCTCGTCACCGGTCGTGTGTGGCGTGGCAGCGCGTTTGGTGGCGTGAAGGGCCGCACCGAGTTGCCCAGCTATGTGGAAAAGGCCAGCCGAGGAGAGATCCCACTGGACACCTTTATCACCCACACCATGCCCCTGGAAGAAATCAACAAAGCATTCGAGTTGATGCATGACGGGAAAAGCATTCGTACCGTCATTCATTACTGATTCGGCCGATCCTCATTTCCCCCCACAAAAAGGAAGCAACGATGTCCGTTTTTACCCATGTAACCGTCGGCACCAATGACCTGGCAAAAGCCCGTGCGTTCTATGACGCAGCACTGAAAGAGATCGGTCTCAAACGCGTCGCCGACCTCAGCGAGAATGGCTCCATCTGGGGCGTCGACAAGCCTTCGTTTTTCGTACTCAAGCCGGCCAACGGCAATCCGGCGACTGTCGGTAATGGCGGCACCGTCAGCTTCGAGGCGCCGAACCGTGCTGCGGTCCACGCCTTCCACGCCGCCGCGCTGGCAAACGGCGGCGTCTGCGAAGGTCTGCCTGGCACGCGTGGCTGGGCTGAAAATGCCTATGCCGCTTACGCCCGGGATCTGGATGGGAACAAGCTGGCGGTTTACTGCTTCAAGGCAGAGTAAATAAGACGCTTACCGAAGCCCCCTTGACCGGGGGCTTCGGTTTATCAGGCATGAAGCCCTTTGCGGGCAACCGCAGCACCGGCCTCCAGAGCCCTACCGATGTGCGCTTCGAAACGACTATCGATCATTGATTGCAACGCCGCGGCCGTGACACCTCGATAGGCGACCAAGGCCTCGATCATCTCCAGCGCATCGTGGTTTTCCAGAAGCTGGCTGCTATTGACCACGACGTTCTTGGCAGCCAATTGCGCAATATCGGAAGGAATGCCGGCAGCCCTCGCCTGATTCGCCAGCGAGTTCATCAGCAACGCAGGAAAAGCCGGGCCGGTACCCGAGAGCGCCGAGAGGTAGTCGATGAAGCCCTCTTCCTGAACCTCAGCCGCAGTGCCTACCGATTCGAACAGCCGCTGCACCCATTCCCTCGCCGCCGCGTCCACCTCCCCCCAGCAAAACCAGGGCGTAAAGGATTGCCCGATTTCCACCGCCGCGTTGGGCATCGCCCGCACGACTGCCGAAGCCGAGGTCTGTGCGGCTATCGCCTGCGCCGTAATTCCGGCCATCAAGGACACGATGGTCTTGCCCGTTGCGTCGATGTCCAGACTGGCGAATTGCTCGGGGCGCACCGCGATGATCACCATGTCGCTACGTGTCACCAGCGCCTGATTGTCCGTGACCAGGCAAACGCCTTGTTGTGCCAGCGGATGGCTGCCGGAGCGATTGGAGATGATCAGATTGCCAGGCGGCAGCAGCGACTTCGCCATGAGCGCTTTCGCAATCGCTGCGCCCAACCAGCCCGTTCCGCCGATGATACCGAGCGATTCGTTGATCATTTTGCAGAGACCTCCTCGAAAGTCTCCGTCAAGGGAACGAAAACCCCTGGCTCTTTCTCGGCGTAGCCGAACTTCCCATAGAAGCGATCCAGCTCGCGCTGCTTGGGAACCTTGCCGGTGAAGATGCTGACGTAATGAGGAATACGCTGGAAACGCGTGGTGATCAGCTCACTGGTGTTCATGCTGATATAGCCGATCTGGGTCAGGTAAATCGTGCGGGCCCGGGTATCGGCACCCTGACTGTCATAGCCAAAACGCTTGAACATGTTTGCCAAAGCGCTCATCCGCTGTTCGTCCACGGTAGCGACCTCCTGAGCCACCTCAGCCGACTGCAGCGCCCAACTGCGCACGGCAAATTCGAATTGGGAGTCGAACAATTGCGGGTTGAGCCAGCACTCGAACACATTCAGGATCGCCTCGGAAATGCTTTCGGCATAGCTTTCACTTTGCCGGATCAAGCCCCCCGTGTTGGTCTCCCGCCAACGGGAAAGCAAGGCGGCCAACAACTGTTCGCGATCTTCGAAAAACCAATAGAAACTGGTGCGTGACAAGCCCAGGCGCTTGGCCAGCGGCATGACTCGAACAGCATCGATGCCCGATTCCTTCAGGGCCTCGTAGGCCGCTTCCAGCCAGCCCTCCGGCGAGCCCCGCCAGCCTGCGTCCTGGGCCTTGCCACGTGCCTTTCCTACCTGGGGCATTCTGCTCACCTTCTTGATAATGCGTAATGCGAATGTACTCGGATGACAGCTTAATGTACACCAAAGTACATTTAGTTGACTTTTACGCCTCAGAGTAAGCGAGATCATTAATGATAAAAACTCATGAGACGCGGACATAAAATGGTTTGTCGGCAAAAGCCCCCTGACTGACCATACCCCACAGGCAATGGACTCCAAACCAAAACAACAATGAGCCGCCATCATGAATCTTGCAGTGCACACCTCTGAAAGCCTCTCGACCTCCGGTCTAAGAATGCCGGGGCGACTGGCATTGCCACACGCTACTTCTGTTACTTATCCCCTGCCCAAACTTCGATAACTGCTGAAGCGACGCCTCCTGCAGTCGCTTTGTATTGCCTGCTAACCCGGCGCGCGAAGCTGTGCCCGGACGGTTGCTGGCGTGGGATTTCTTTCTATCAGTCGGATCAGTGATATGTGGATGACACAAGAAAAGCTTCCCTTGGGCGAACACATCGCTCGGTATGTCGAATGGTTGACTCAGCATGGCGCAGGTATTTTCGACGCCATTTCACTCTCGCTTTCGGGTGTCATTACCGCGTTTAGCAGCGTGCTCCTTTGGTTTAACCCCTTGGCGTTGATCGCTGTATTTGCCCTGTTGGCCTACTACATCCAGCGCAAGGTGAGCCTCACCCTCTTCGTCACCCTCGCCTTCCTGCTGATATTCAACCTCGGTTACTGGCAAGAGACCCTGGAGACCCTTGCTCAAGTAACCTTCGCCACACTCGTCTGCGTGGTCATCGGTGTACCACTGGGCATCGTCGCGGCACATCGGCCCTGGTTCTATGCGGCCTTGCGGCCGGTCCTCGACCTGATGCAGACCGTACCGACCTTCGTCTACCTCATTCCTACCCTGACCCTCTTCGGCCTGGGTGTGGTCCCGGGTCTGATCTCCACGGTGGTATTTGCAATCGCCGCACCTATTCGCCTGACCTACCTGGGCATCAGTGATGTTCCCGAAGAACTGATGGATGCTGGCAAGGCCTTTGGCTGTTCGCGCCGCCAATTGTTGGCTCGCATCGAGCTGCCCCACGCCATGCCCAGCATCGCCGCCGGCATCACCCAATGCATCATGCTGTCACTTTCCATGGTCGTGATCGCCGCCCTCGTGGGGGCCGACGGGCTGGGCAAACCCGTGGTCAATGCGTTGAACACCGCCGATATCTCGATGGGTTTCGAAGCGGGCCTGGCGATCGTGCTGCTGGCGATCACGCTCGACCGCATCTGCAAGCAACGTGAGCCCCTGAAAAGAGGTGAGGTATGAGCATCATCCGTTTTGAAGACGTCGACGTGATCTTTTGCGCTCGTCCGAAGCCTGCCCTGGAATTGCTTGACCAAGGCTTTTCACGTCCGGAGATTCTTCAGAAGACCGGTCTGATCGTCGGCGTGGAAAAGGCTAACCTGGAAATCAACAAAGGCGAGATCTGTGTACTGATGGGCCTGTCCGGTTCGGGCAAATCCAGCCTGCTGCGCTGCATCAACGGCTTGAATACCGTCAGTCGCGGCAAGTTGTTCGTCGAACACGAAGGCCGCCAGATCGACATCGCCTCCTGCTCCCCCGCCGAACTGAAGATGATGCGCACCCAGCGCATCGCTATGGTCTTCCAGAAATTCGCCCTGATGCCTTGGCTGACGGTGCGCGAGAACATCAGCTTCGGCCTGGAAATGCAGGGCCGGCCGGAAAAGGAACGGCGCAAGCTGGTGGATGAAAAGCTGGAGCTGGTGGGCCTGACCCAGTGGCGCAACAAGAAGCCCAACGAACTGTCCGGCGGCATGCAGCAGCGGGTTGGCCTGGCCCGTGCACTGGCTATGGACGCCGACATCCTGTTGATGGACGAACCATTCTCGGCCCTCGACCCGCTGATCCGCCAAGGCTTACAGGACGAATTGCTCGATCTGCAACGCAAGCTGCACAAGACCATCGTTTTCGTCAGCCATGACCTGGACGAAGCCCTGAAGCTGGGCACACGCATCGCCATCATGAAAGATGGCAAGATCATCCAGTACAGCAAGCCCGAAGAAATCGTCCTGAATCCGGCCGACGACTACGTGCGCAATTTCGTCGCCCACACCAACCCGTTGAACGTGCTGTGCGCGAAAAGCTTGATGACACCGCTGGACCAATGCGTTGTCGCCCGCGACGAATACTGCCTGGATACAGCTCAGAACATGTGGATGCTGCTGAGCGCGCAGCGTCATTTGACCAGCCTTCGAAAAGGCGCCACTACCGCGCACGTCCAACCCTGGAATCCGTCCAAGGCAATCGAGACCTTGGCTCGACAACCGACGTGCGTCCCCTGCACTACCACCATGCGCGACGCACTGCAGATTCGCTATGAAACCGGCCATCCCCTGATTGTGCAGGACCAAGCTGGCACCGTATTGGGCATATTGGGTGACGGTGAGCTGTATCGGGCACTGCTGGGGCACAACATGTCCCAACCTGTTCCTACTGAACCCGCACGAGAGTCTTCGGTGGCTTGAGTCACCAGGCAAGGCGTTGGAACACACCTATGCAACCCAGCGATATCGATAAAAAGGTCAAGGGCTACCGACGGTTGATACCGTCGATGACGGCGTTGCTGGAGTTCGAAGCCGTGGCGCGGTTGACCAGCTTCACCCTGGCCGCCCAAGAACTGGGCGTGACCCAGGCAGCCGTCAGCAAACAGATCCGTTTGTTGGAAGATACCCTGGAGACCAAGCTGTTCCATCGCCTTCATCGGTCGATCAAGCTGACTCACGAAGGCTATGCCCTGCATCTGGTCGTCGCGGAGTCCATTCATCGCATGGCCAGCGTCTTCGACAAAATTGCCGAGGGCATTGGTGAACAGGAAATCACCATCGCCTGCACCGAGGCGTTTTCTCACTTGAGAATACTCCCTAGATTGACCGCGCTGCGCACCCTGCAACCAAAGTTGAAGTTGCGCTTGATGACACACCAGGTCTCGCCCAGTACATACCGGGATGACGTTGACCTGGCCATCCGTTTTGGTGATGGAAAATGGGAGGGTGGGAGTTCGGTTTTCCTGTTCGACGAAGAAGTGTTTCCCGTTTGTTCGCCGGCCTGGCTCGCCGCCAACCCGCCCCCTTCATCCGTTACCGATTTTCTGGACACGGCGCTGATTGACTCCGATTCCACCCTGGAAGGCTGGATGACCTGGAACCGTTGGTGCCGGGAACTCGGCGATCTGCGCCCCAAGCTCAATTATTCATTTCGCTGCAGTTCCTATAACGATGCGGTCCAGGCCGCCATTCAAGGCCATGGAATTGCATTGGGATGGAGTCGGCTGATCGCACACCGACTCAATAGCGGTGAGCTGATCAGAATTACGCCCTATAGGGTCAAGCCCAAGGACGCCTATTACCTGGTTATTCCGAGCGGCCGGAAAGTTGAGCCTATTACCCAGGCACTGGTCGATTGGCTGCGCGATGATAGTTATTTAACTAACTGATTAGAAAGAAATTTTACGCATAACTAAAAGTTATGCGAGCGTGAAAATAAAGCGCGTTGACGGTCTTATTCCACTTTTCCAAACTGTACTTGCCGCCTGATCAACTTTGAGTTTGAGCGAGACCCATAATGACTATTAATGCCGTGAAAACCCATCGTGAACTTCTGACCGACCGCACTCCCGGCCATGGCATGCCGGGTAGCTTGTTTGGTCGCCAGGATATTTTTGAAACCGACGTCGACATCTTTTTTACCAAACATTGGATTCTGGTGGGAGTCACCAGCGACATTCCCGAACCCGGTGATGTCTCCACCCTCGACATCGGCAAATCTTCCATCCTTCTGGTGCGCGACGATGACGAGCATGTGCAGGCATTCCGCAATGTCTGCCGTCACCGCGGGGCTCGCCTGAAACAGGCCGGCAAGTCGACCGTGGGCATGCTGGTCTGCCCCTATCACCAGTGGAGCTACGACCTGGATGGCAGCCTGAAACATGCGGCACACATGGGCAAGGACTTCGACCCTAAATGCAAAAGCCTGATCCCTGTGCACACCCGGGTCATCGGCACTCATATCTTCGTCTGCCTGGGCGACGAACCACCGGAAGACATCACGTACCTTGAACAGGTCATGACGCCGCGTTTCGCCCAATACGACATTTCCCATTCCAAGATCGCCTACGAATCGGAAATCATCGAGAACGGCAATTGGAAACTGGTCATCGAGAATAACCGCGAGTGTTATCACTGCGCTGCCACTCACCCGGAATTGACCGCGTCTTTCCTGCCCGAAGATTTTGGATTTTGCACCGACGGCCTGGGGGAGGATTCTCTTCGGGCGTTGGCGGAGTATCACCAACGCAATGCCGACACCAAGGCCAACTGGGAGAGCGAAGGCTATATCTGCGATGCCGTCGAACACCTGGGCGAAGACGCCGTGACCCAATTTCGCTCGCAGCGACTGGCCATTGCCGGCAACGGTGAATCGCAAACCCTGGACACCCGCGTGGCATGCACCCGCCTCTTCGGTGACCTCACCCGTCGCGACTTGGGCGACATGCATCTTTGGACACACAACTCGTGGACCCATGTCATGAGCGACCACGCCGTTGTCTCCTACATCATCCCACTGGCACCCGATAAAACCCTGGTCCGGACCAAATGGCTGGTCCATGCCGATGCCGTCGAAGGCGTCGATTATCAAGTGGATAAGGTGACTGAGGTCTGGGTCGCAACCAACCTGCAAGACGCCAATCTCGTTGGTATTACCCACAGCGGCACCCAGGACCCTTCCTACACGCCTGGACCGTTCTCGGCCTTTACCGAAACCTATGTCGACCAGTTTTCTCGCTGGTACGCGGCGCGTCTGGCCGCCCATGGCGTGTGAGGAATGAACATGACGACTTATGAGAACTTGACGCGCCCTGAAAACGCCCGAGCGGCCCAGCACTTTACCGACCCGACCACCTGGGGCACGTTTGGCGCGCAGTGGCACAGCGGGGAACAGAAAACCCTGCAGTGCTGCGCTGTGCGCCAGGAAACCCATGACGTCAAGACTTTCATTTTTCGTTGTGCGGACTTCAGCGCCCTGAGCTTCGAGCCTGGTCAATTCATCACGATCTCGCCGGTCATTGGTGGGCAGACCATCGCTCGCTGCTACACTCTGTCGTCCTCTCCGACCCGGCCCTTTGCGTTTTCCATTACCGTCAAGCGCGTGCCGGGGGGCGTGGTGTCGAACTGGCTACATGACAACCTCAAGCCAGGCGATAGCCTGAAAGCGTCCGGCCCCGCCGGCAGCTTTACGCCGATCGGCCATCCGGCAGGTAAATTGTTGTATCTGTCGGCCGGCTCTGGTGTGACCCCCTTGATGTCGATGACTCGGGCAGCCTATGACATGGCCGCCAACCTCGACATTGTTTTTGTGCATAGCGCCCGTACGCCGGTCGACATCATCTTCCACGCGGAGCTGACGCGCATGCAGGCCGCCATGCCGGGACTTCGGGTGATCAGCATTTGCGAGGGACTTGGCGAAACAGCGCAATGGCAGCAACCCATAGGCCGACTCGATTTGCCTTCGTTAAGCCAGCTGGTACCAGACTACAAGGAACGAGAGATCTTCACTTGCGGCCCCCAGGGTTATATGGAAGCGGTCAAATCGCTGCTCAGGGAAGCGGCATTCGACTTCGCCCACTACCATCAGGAAAGCTTCGATATCACCGCCCTGAATGAAGAGCCGTTGATCGAGCAGGCCGCTTCGCTCGACCAGCAAGCCGTGTTCACGGTGACGCTGGCGCGTTCAGGCAAGACCTTCAGCATGTCGGGTAATCAGACGGTGCTGTCTGCCGCAAAGAAAGCCGGTGCCATTGTGCCCTCCTCCTGCAGCCAGGGCGTCTGCGGTACCTGCAAGACCGCCTTGATGCAGGGCACGGTCGAGATGAAGCACAACGGCGGCATCAGGCAGCGGGAAATCGACAAAGGCCTGCGTTTGTTGTGCTGCAGCAAGCCCACTTCTGACCTGGTCCTCGATCTCTAGACGTGCCGCACTAATTTGATAGTCACTGCACAAGGGCTTCTGCACAATATCTGCGCGCCCAACACCTATAGAACAGTGACCCAGCCTGATGAAACTGCAACCTTTGCCGCCGCTCAACAGCCTGGTGGCGTTCGAGTCCGCAGCCCGCCACTTGAGTTTCACCGTGGCGGCCCGCGAACTGAACGTCACCCAAGGCGCCATAAGCCGCCAGGTACGATTACTCGAAGATTACCTGGGCACGGCGCTGTTCACCCGTACAACTCGGGAAATCAACCTCACCGCCACCGGCAGCCAGTATTACGAAAGTGTGCACGACACATTGCAGCAAATCGCTCAGGCCACGGCGGGTATACGTCACTGGCAAGGCGCGCAGCAAGTTACTGTCGTCACCAGCACGGCAATGGCGTCGTTGTGGCTGCTGCCGCTTGTAACGGAGTTCCAGCGCCAGAATGAGGAGATTGACCTGCGCATCATCGCAACGGATCAAGTCAGTGATTTTTCCCGGCTGGACTGTGACCTGGCGCTTTATTACTGCAGCACGCCGCCAAAAAACATGAAAGTTACACCGCTGTTCAACGAAGAGATTTTCCCGGTATGCAGCCCCACCTATCTGGCGCAACACCCAGGGATCGAGACGCTGGAACAGTTGGGGGGATGCACCTGGTTGTGGCTGGAAGATCAGCACCGGGACTGGATAGGTTGGAAAGAATGGTTCCAACGCCTCGGCTACCCGGCGCCAGAACCCAGGCGTCGCATCAATATCAACAGCTACGCCATGCTGATCCAGTCAGCGCTGGCAGGCCAAGGGATCGCCCTGGCTTGGTCGGGCCTGCTGAGCAACCACTTGCAGACCGGCAATCTGGTGCGGCCGACGAAAGCAATATTGCGCACCGATGCGCAGTTCTGCCTGCTGGAACCCCAAGGCCGAGCCCAGAACAGACAAAGTGTCAACCGCTTCCGCCAGTGGCTGATGGCACATCTTGCCAAAACAGTTGATACCTGAGAGACAGTCTCGGGTGGACGTTGAAGCGCTGGCGGGCCAACCAGACCATGACTACGTCCAGGCAACTTTTATCGGTCGTCGAACGGAGCAAACACATGCACCACCCATTCGACGAACAGCCGAGTCTTTGCGCTGAGATGCCTGTTGCTCGGATAGACCACGCTCAGTCGATGTCGCGGCCGATTCCAATCGTCGAGCACGGTGCGCAGTTTTCCGCTCTCCAGATGCGGCGCAACCATGAACCTGAACGCCTGCCCAAGGCCCACTCCACTGAGCAGCGCGCTCAAATACGCGGAGCTGTCGTTGACCCCGACCACCACCTGTCCCTGGACTAGAATCTGGTCGGCTGCCTTGCAGAACTCCAGGGGAAAAGGCCTCCCAGTAAGTGATGAGAAATAGCCCAGGATCGCATGCCCCGGCCCGCACATCTTGTCCTTTGCCGCTGGCTCAGGGTGCATCAACTCGGACGGATGGATGGGAACCCCGTGCACGGCAAGATACGACGGACTCGCACAGGTGACCCAGTCAAGATCTGCAAGTCGTCGCGCGACGAGTGAGGTGTCGGCCAACTCACCACCGCGGATGACGCAGTCGACACCCTCGCCGATCAGATCGATTGGACGGTCACTGACACCGAGGTCGATATGGAGCTTGGGATAGAGCTCGCGGAAACTTGGAAGCGCCGGAATCAGGATCATGTTCGCCAGCACCGACCCGATATCGACGCGGATGCGACCACGCGGCTGAGCCTGTGCACTCGCCATACTCTCGTCCATGTCATCAAGGTCGCCGATAAGCCGCGTCGCACGCTCGTAGTAAGCAGCCCCCTCCGAAGTCACGCTGACGCTTCGCGTCGTTCGGTGTAGCAGCTTCGTGCCCAGGTGACGCTCCAGGTCTTGCATCAGTTTGGTAACGGTCGGGCGCGGAATGTTCATCGAGTCCGCGGCTTTTGAGAACGCGCCTGACTCGGCTATACGGATGAAAACGCGTAGGGCAAGCAACTGGTCCATGGTCAAAAAACGTCGGAATGTCTAAAAAAGGTGGAAGAAGATTATTCACCACAATGAATTAATAAATAGATTATTGCATCTTTATTCACCCCAATAAACCATCTAATTTGTCATCCATCGTCAACACAGACCTGCAATAGATGGCGATACGGGACAAGACTGACGAATACACACTAAAGATCCAGACCCCCAAGAGGACACCATGAAAACTGCTCTCGAATTGCTTCAAGCCTATCAAGACAACATCCAGGCACCGACGTCAGCCGCAGCCTTATTTGCAGAGGACGGCGTGCTGGAAATACCGACTGTTCATGTTCACGCACAGGGCCCGGCCGCCATTGAGCAGCTGGTAGCCGATCTGCTTGTGAAGATTCCGGACTTCCGGTTCAAGGATTTCAAGGTTTGGATCGATACGCCCGACAAGGTCTTCGGCGAATACTCCGTCGAAGCGCTGGTCGTCGGCACGGGCAAGGTCTATCGGCAAACTTATGCAGGCTTACTCATCGCAGAGGGCGGGAAGATAAAGCTGCTCAGAGAAGCACTGGATACGGCTGCCGGAGCGCGAGCATTTAGCGTGGATTGAGGGACCTAATGCAACGGACCTCCTTATTGCCGCGCATCTGCAGGCATGTCCGTTACCCAATCCCAATACTAGGCTCGCATCTTTTAGGAAGAACCTCCAGCAATGGCATCACCACAACGGTGAATTGGCACGTAGAGATCAAGAAAGTAGAATCTAAACTTAACTTGATATCTTGGAGGTGGAGATGCCTAAGATGCCTGCCGTTCCGGATGGCGCCAACGTGCGCATGTTCAGCGTGGGAGAGATCGCAAAACGCAGCGGCGTAGCAGTCTCCACGCTTCACTTCTATGAGTCCAAGGGGCTCATTAGCAGCATCCGCACAGCGGGCAATCAAAGGCGCTACACGCCAGGTGTACTTCGCTACATTGCGATCATAAGAATTGCTCAACGCGCGGGCATACCGTTGGACGAGATCCAAGGAGCCTTGGGCGATTACGATCCGATGGTAAGGGTTACCGCGGCCAAATGGAGATCCATGGCAACGCGATGGCGTGCAGCATTGGAAGATCGGATTTTCCAGTTGGAGCGTCTGCGCAGTGAGCTGACTGGGTGCATCGGTTGCGGCTGCTTGTCACTAAAAGCGTGCCCACTCCGAAATCCTGAAGACAAGCTTGCGGCCTTGGGACCAGGCCCTCACTTCGAAGACTCCTGACGCAGATCCAGGGTGGGGCCCCCAGGCTTTCTGCATCGGAGATCTGTAAAGTTCAAGACAACCTAGACCTCTACTCTTCGATCAGCAGTTGGGGGCCAGGCCCCTTTTTGGCGAGACCATCGCCGAAGTTACGCAGAGAGCATTTCCTGAGAGACAAGCAGCCATACCAATGCAGCCGCCAAGCTGACCTCCGGAGAAGCAGCCTCGAGCGAACTGAGGAAGAGGTAGCAGCGAGTAGCCATGGAATGACTCCGAAGGTTGATCGGACAGGTTGCACAGAGACTGACGTTCGCCAAATTGACTGTTGGTTTATGTTCTCCATCAAGCTTTATAAAACCTAAAGCTTTATTGAGATCAGGGGTGTATTTCCAGCACGTCCGAGCGCAAGCACCTTCTTGATCCCATCTCTCTGCTTATCAAGCGATGCGCTGCCGACCCGCCATGGTCAGCCAAAGACGCTTCAATGAGGCAATCCCCCGAACCAAAGCGCCCAATGGATCATCGACGGCCATCAGTACGCTGCTGGAGAATTTATCTCTTGACCTCAAGTTATGTTGAGGCTTTATAAATTCGTCCGTTCACCGTGGCCAGCGCTTTTGATCCACGTTTGCGTGTACCACGGCAGACATCCGGCGATACCCCACCCATCGCACTCCCCATTGCCGACCACACCTACTGAGCTCCAGTTTGCGGTTGAAGGAGGTGTCGATGGGCCAGGCGTGTCACGTCGTTTCATTTCATTCTGAGGACGTCTGATGACTCACTCTTGCTCCAGCATGGCGTACGCGCGTCCCCGGCTGGCCGTGCTCGCACTCAGTACGCTATCTGCGGTCATACTCGTTGGCTGCAGCGGCGAAGCCCCCCCACCCGCCTCCCCGGCGCCCCAAGTCAGCATCGTGCCGGTCACACCCAAAAAAATCAGCCGCTGGGATGAGTACAACGGGAGAATTGAAGCCATCGAAGTGGTCGAGTTGCGTCCCCGTGTATCAGGTTACGTGGATCGGGTCGCATTCAAGGAAGGCCAGGAAGTCCGGAAGGGAGATGTCCTTTTCACTATCGATCCAAGAAGCTACCGCGCGGAACTCAGCCGCGCCGAAGCGCAGTTGTCTAGAGCTCGAAGCTTGGCCAGACAGAGCAAAGGCGAAGCAGATCGTGCCAAAGTGCTGGTCGAAAGTCAGGCCATTTCCACCGAGTTGTGGGAGCAGCGCCGCGCCGCGGATGAAACCGCCCAGGCGGATGTCCAGGCGGCACAGGCCGCAGTAGAGACGGCAAAGCTCAACCTTGAATGGACGCAGGTTCGCGCTCCAATCGATGGACGCGCTGATCGTGCGTTTGTGACGGCGGGAAATCTCGTGGCCGCTGGAGATTCGGCGAGTGTGCTCACCACACTGGTGTCTCAGGACAAAGTCTTCGTTTACTTCGAAGCTGATGAGAACGCCTTCCTCCGCTACGCGCGTATGGCTCGCGAAGGGCAGCGTCCGAGCGAACGTGAGGGGAAACTGCCGGTTCAAATAGGATTGGCCGATGAGCCTGATTTCCCTCATACAGGCACCGTCGACTTCCTATCCAACCAGGTAGATCGTGCAAGCGGAACCATCCGAGTGCGGGCGGTCCTGGACAACAAGGCCCGCGTGTTCACTCCGGGTCTCTATGCCCGCGTGCGCTTGCTGGGAAGTGGACAGTTCAACGCCCTCCTGATCGACGACAAGGCCGTTCTCACCGATCAAACGCGCAAGTACGTCTACATCGTCGATGACAATGGAACAGCGCAGCGCCGCGACGTCAGGTTGGGAGGAACTTCGGAGGGTTTGCGCGTCGTCGAGGAAGGGCTGAAGGAAGGTGATCGGGTGATCGTCAGCGGCGTACAAAAGGTTTTCATGCCAGGCATGCCCGTCGATGCGCAGCCGTTGGCAGCTCCCACGCCAGCCACTGCCGGAAGTGCGAAGAACTAGCGCACAGCCCACTCAAGATTGACGAGGTTCTCCATGGATTTTTCCAAGTTTTTCATCGAACGACCGATCTTCGCGGCGGTGCTGTCGATCGTAATATTCGCCGCAGGCCTGATTGCCATACCGAGCCTTCCGATCGGTGAATATCCTGACGTCGTTCCTCCATCTGTCGTCGTGCGCGCCAACTATCCAGGCGCTAACCCCCAGGTCATCGCCGAAACCGTAGCCACGCCGCTGGAAGAAGCGATCACCGGCGTCGAAGGCATGATGTACATGAAGTCTGTTGCCGGCTCGGACGGCGTTCTGCTGATGACAGTGACTTTCCGACCTGGCGTGGACGCTGATGACGCAACGGTCCGCGTTCAGAATCGCGTGGCACAGGCCAACGCGAAGCTTCCAGAGGACGTACGTCGGCAGGGCGTGACGGTTCAGAAACAATCACCCACCTTCCTGATGGTGGTGCATCTGACTTCACCCGACCAAAAGTACGATGCGCTGTACCTGCGCAACTACGCGCGCCTTCATGTCAAGGACACGCTGGCGCGTATCCCGGGTGTGGGCGACGTCAACATGCTCGGTGGCGGTGACTATGCGATGCGCGCGTGGCTCAACCCGGAAGCGATCGCGGCGCGTGGCTTGACCGCGGCTGATGTTGTCGCAGCCATGCGGGAACAGAACGTGCAGGTGTCGGCCGGCCAGATCGGCGCTGAGCCAATGCCAAACAGTGACTTTCTGAACCTCATCAACGCCAAAGGACGCCTGCGCAGTGAGCAGGAGTTCGGCGATATCGTGCTCAAGGCCGGCCCTAGCGGTGAGCTGGTTCGGCTGCGCGACGTTGCACGGCTGGAACTTGGTGCTGGTGACTACACGTTGCGCGCCAAGCTTGATCGCAATAACGCGGTGGTGGGCATGGGCGTTTTCCAGGCGCCGGGGGCCAATGCGCTGGACATCCGCGACCAAGTCATTGCGACGATGGACAAGATGCAAAAGACTTTCCCCGAGGGCGTGAAGTATGAGGCTGTCTATGACACCACCATCTTCGTCCGGGAGTCGATCAGCTCAGTGGTGCACACGCTCCTGGAAGCTGTGATCCTGGTCGTGCTGGTGGTGATCCTGTTCCTGCAGACCTGGCGTGCATCGATCATCCCGCTCATCGCGGTTCCGGTGTCCATCATCGGTACCTTCGCGGGCCTGCATCTTCTGGGCTTCTCGATCAACACGCTGACGTTGTTTGGCTTGGTACTGGCGATCGGCATTGTGGTCGATGACGCCATCGTTGTGGTGGAGAACGTCGAGCGAAACATCGAAGGCGGGCTCAGTCCAATCGCCGCCGCACATCAGGCCATGAAGGAAGTCTCTGGGCCTATCGTCGCCATCACGCTTGTCCTGTGCGCCGTGTTCATACCCATGGCGTTCCTTGACGGAGTCACCGGGCAGTTCTACAAGCAGTTCGCCGTGACGATCGCAATCGCGACGGCGATATCGGGTTTGAACTCGTTGACGCTCTCACCGGCCCTTGCTGCGCGTCTGCTGAAATCCCACAACGCGCCCAAGGATGGACTGACTCGACTGATCGATCGACTCTGCGGTTGGATATTTCGACCTTTCAACCGTTTCTTCAAATCCAGCTCTGACAAGTACGAGCGTGGGATCTCAAAAACACTGGGAAGCCGAGGCGCCGTGTTCGTGGTCTACGCCTTGTTGCTTGCAGGTACAGCATTGATCTTCAAGACCGTTCCGGGAGGCTTCATTCCTACGCAGGACAAGATGTATCTCATCGCTGGCGTGAAGATGCCCGAAGGATCCTCGCTCTCACGCACGGACGCTCTGTTGAGCAAGGTAGTCGACATTGCGCTCGAGACCGATGGGGTTGCGAGTGCTGTCGCTCTCCCTGGTCTGAACGCGCTGCAGATGACCAATACCCCCAATACAGGCATGACGTTTCTTATCCTGAAGCCCTTTGAGGATCGCAAGGGCCGGAGCGCCGCTCAGATCAACGCCGAGATCAATCAGAAAATTGCGGGACTTCAAGAGGGTATCACCTTCTCGATGATGCCCCCTCCCATTCTCGGGTTGGGCAGTGGCGCCGGTTTTTCACTGTTCGTCCAGGACCGCGCAGGTCTGGGGTACGGCGAGCTTCAGAATGCGGTGAGCGGCTTCCAGGGCGCTCTGTCGCAGGTGCCCGGTATGGGCTACCCGATCACCAGCTATCAGGCCAACGTGCCGCAATTCGATGCCGAAGTGGATCGAACCAAGGCCAAGTCGCAAGGCGTACCGCTGACCGGTGTGTTCGATACGCTGCAGACTTATCTCGGGTCGGTCTATGTCAATGACTTCAACCAGTTCGGACGGACATGGCAGGTGATCGCCCAAGCCGATGCGCCTTTCCGCGACAGTATCGACGACATCGCTCGGCTGCGAACGCGCAATGCTGCGGGCGACATGGTGCCCATCGGATCGGTTGTGAACGTAAAGCAGACATTTGGACCGGATCCAGTCTTGCGCTTCAACGGCTACCCGGCTGCGGATCTGGCTGGCGAAGCAGATCCGCGTGTGCTCTCGTCCGCGCAGGCGATGGGAACCGTGGCCGGTATGTCGCAAAAGGTCTTGCCGCCCGGAATGGAGATCGAGTGGACTGACCTGAGCTATCAGCAGGCGACCCAGGGCAATGCCGCACTGATCGTGTTCCCCCTGGCGGTGATGCTCGCCTTCCTAGTCTTGGCTGCGTTGTACGAGAGCTGGACGTTACCCCTTGCGGTGATTCTGATTGTTCCGATGTGCTTGCTATCGGCACTATTCGGGGTGTGGATTACGGGCGGTGACAACAACGTGTTCGTTCAAGTGGGTTTGGTCGTGCTGATGGGCCTAGCGTGCAAAAACGCGATCCTTATCGTCGAGTTCGCCCGCGAACTGGAGATGCAAGGCAAGAGCATCATCGACTCAGCGCTAGAGGCGTGCCGCCTGCGTCTTCGACCGATCGTGATGACGTCCATCGCCTTCATAGCCGGTGTGCTGCCACTCGTTCTTTCGGCGGGGGCAGGAGCGGAAGTGCGTGCCGTAACCGGCGTCACCGTCTTCGCCGGCATGCTGGGCGTCACGCTCTTCGGCTTGTTCCTGACACCGGTCTTCTATGTGACCCTGCGCAAGCTCTCTGGCCGCAAGCTGGTACAGCACGGTCATTCATCGTTCGATCCGGGGGCGGCTCAATCATGATCTTCATCTATCTCCAAAAAACCCGTCCCAGAACCCACAGCAAGGGGTTTGCGAGGCGACCAGATGCATTGAGAACTGTCGCTTCAATGGCTGCAGTGCTGTTGCTGGCCGGCTGCGCAGTCGGCCCGGACTACGTGAAGCCTGAGTCCCCGGATCTGCATGACTATGCGCGGCAGCTGGACACGGCCGCCACCTCGTCCTCACAAGCGTCACCACAAGCAGACCCGAAGTTCTGGCGGATGTTCGACGACCCTATGTTGGATCGATTGATCGATTCTGCCTTGGTGCACAACCACGACCTGCGCATCGCTTTTGCCAATTATCAGCAGGCAAGCGCGCTCCTGCGCGGGGCTAGGTACGACCAATTTCCAACCATCACCGCGGACGCGCAAGCCGGATCCGCACGTAACAGCGCCGATCAAGCGCCCGGGGTGAGCCGGTCAGATCGCGACCATGATCAGTACGAAGGCAACATCGGCTTCAGTTGGGAGCTCGATCTGTTCGGCCGGGTTCGCAGGAGCGTTGAGTCTCAGCGTGCGGAAACCTCAGCCACAGCAAACGATTTCGCCGCAATGCAAGTTGCGGTCGTGAGCGAACTGGTGCGTACCTACTGGCAACTGCGAGGATGGCAGTCGCAGTTGCGGATCGCGCAAGAGAACTCAGCGAATCAGGAACGCACACTCGATCTTTTAAAGCTGCGACTGGATTCAGGAACGGCGACTCCCTTTGACGTGGACAGGGGTCAGACCCAGTTGGAGACTACGCGTTCGCGCATTCCCCCGCTCCAAGCAAGGGTCGAGGTCGCGACTCATCGCATCGCTGTACTCATCGGTGAGGTCCCAAGAGTTCTCGCGGATGAGTTGGAGATTCCAGGCGAATTGCCTGCCCTACCCAAAAACTTCGTCGTAGCTGCACCAAGCGAACTGCTGCGTCGTCGCCCTGATGTCGCCGGTGCCGAACGGCGCCTGGCTGCAGCCACCGCCCGCGTGGGAGTTGCAACTGCCGATCTGTTCCCTCGTTTCACCTTTGGAGGGCTGATTGGCGCACAAGCGTTCAGGGCGGATGCCTTGTTCGAACGTGACAGCGAAACTCGTTTGGTATCCTTGGGCGTCGATGGGTCTTTCCTGAACGTAGGCCGTATACGCGCCCGGATTGCTGCTGCCAACGCTGCGACTGCCGCGGATCTTGCCGCCTATGAGCGCACCGTTCTCACTGCGATCGAGGAAACTGAGAATGCGCTGGTAGGAGTCAACCGTACCGAGCAGGAGAATGCGTATTTACAGCACGCGGCAGAAGCTAGTGTTCGTGCATCTGACATGGCAAAACTCCGCTTCGATCAGGGTTCGATCAACGTTCTTGAGCTTTTGGATGCGGAGAATGCGCGACTCCTCGCGCAAGACGCCTATATTCAGAGTCGTGCGCGTAATACCTTGGCCATCGTAGCGCTATACCAAGCAGTGGCCGGCGGCTGGGGAGACTATGTCCCGGACGCGAAGATCGCCGGCAGACAGTAAGACGAAGTCCGTGGCATGGATCTCGTACCCACGCCATGCCTTCAACCGACCTTCGAAACGAGTGCTTTGTGCATGCTACCTCAGAGGGGCGTGTTAACGCTTAAAATGGCCCAACGCAAGTTGGGTCATTTTTCCTCTACTCAGACGTCGGCCAAACCACGTCAAGCCGGGTGCGGGTGATACGCCATTGGCCATTGATGCGCTTGTACTCATCCGCATAAAGGCCCAAAAGCAACAATGGATTGGGGTCCGGCTTGGTGGCTGTTTCGAAATCGATCAGGTAGCAACGCCCTTCAGCGGTATCTGGCCCGGTCAGTTGTATCCAATGGTTAACTATTGCATGCATAAAAGGGTAGCTGCCCCGACGATCGCGGTCATAGAGTTTGAAGGCTTCATCAAGTCCGGTCCGGATGGCATCGATGCCTTCCATCTTACCAACGGTGACCTCCACTACCGCATCGCTGGAGAAAACCTGATCGAGAGCTTGGATGTCGTTGCTGTCCAGATGGTGGGCATAGAGCGTCCTTAGGTTACGTATCTCTTCGCGGTCGAGCAGGCCTTTAAGTAATGCATCCATGGTGTTGATCTCTTTAGATAGCAGTGATGAAGGAAGTCCGAACCCGAGCACAAGCTACCTCTGGCAACGCTCGTGCGTAGTGCGTAGTGCGTAGTGCGTAGTGCGTAGTGCGTAGTGCGTAGTGCGTAGTGCGTAGACAGTGAAGACGATATAGACCGACTCTAAGCTTGTTTCCAGAAAAGAAAATCCGTCTTCGAGTATGAACACTCAGGAATCCTAGGATGGAATACGTGTTGTATCGATCACCTTAGCGTCAAGACTTTCATGTGCGGAAAAAATTGAATGATTGGAGCACCATGGCCGCTTCCTGTCGCAGCAGCTCAAGCTCCCTGCGTGCCGCCCGGTCCAGACTGCCTGCGTTGGGAGCACTACTAGCTCACCGCAGCGTTTTTTCTGCATGTGGCTACTTGACGCTTGTCTTGCCTAAAGGTTTTGCAGCTTATCTCCGCACACCCTGCAGGCCACCAACGAGGATCAGTTTGAACGCGCGATCGATTTCAACCTTGTGGAAGGCTCCGCAATGCCGTCGTACTATTGGAGTTGCTTCATAGCCACGACCAAGCCAAGGCATTGGCTGATCGACTCAATGCCCTGAACGAGCGTTCAGTCGCCAAGGCGTTTACCTTCTGTCTCCTGGAATTTATCCCGCATTCCATCCTCCCAGGACAAACTCAGTATCTTGTTCACTTATTAATCGCTTTCAGCTGATGGATTATCCTCGGGACCAACGTTTAAACCTTCCCGAGCGATTGACCGCTCTCCACTCTTTCAAGCGAGAACAGCGATGAGCAAACTTTTTCAGCCCTTTGATCTGGCTGGCACGCCAATGACAAACCGTATTGTCATGGCGCCCATGACGCGCGCCCGTGCCCTAGAGGATATTCCCGACGAGCATACGGTTCTTTACTACAAACAGCGGGCATCGGCGGGCTTGATCATTACCGAAGGCATACCTATCTCGCGCCAGGGTTGTGGCTACCTGTTCAATCCTGGCCTATACAACGACGATCAAACCCAAGCGTGGCGCAGCGTGACTGATGCGGTTCATACCGCCGGTGGACATATTTTCGCGCAGCTCTGGCATGTCGGTCGTCTGTCACACGTGTCGATTCAGCCGGATAACGCTGCCCCGGTGTCATCGATGGCAGTTGTTGCCCAAAACAGTAAGGCCTATGCGTGGGTCGAGTCCGGCAAGCCTGGCCCGGTACAAGCCAGCAAGCCCCGTGCACTGAGTGTCGACGAGATACACGACATTGCCGCTGAGTTCGTGGAAGCGGCTCGCCGTGCCATCAACGCCGGTTTTGACGGCATTGAGCTGCATGGAGCGAACGGCTATTTGTTCGAACAATTCATCAACGGTGCTTTGAACACTCGCACAGACGAGTACGGCGGTTCCCCTGAAAACCGCCGGCGTTTTTTGCTCGAAACGCTCGATGCATTATGCGCGGAAATTGGCAGTCATCGGGTAAGCGTTCGGCTGTCGCCATTCGGTCGCCTCTATGACATGCAGCCTTATGCCGACGAAAAGGAAACATGGCTGACGCTGGCGGAGGCATTGTCTAAACGTGACCTTGCCTATGTGCATCTCAGCGACCAACTGTCCATTGGCGCTCAACGCATTCCCGAGGGCTTCGCCACTCAGTTCCGCCAAGCTTACCGCGGCACGCTGCTGGCGGCAGGCGGGTTCACCCGTGAGACAGCTGATCTTGCACTGGAGCGCGGTGACCTCGATCTCATTGCATTCGGTCGCCCTTTCATCGCCAATCCTGATCTTGTGGCGCGCCTGGAGAAGGGATTGCCCATTGCCGAGGCTGATCGTGCAACCTGGTATGGCGTCGAGGGCTCCGTCACTCGCGGGTACACAGACTACCCGACCTACGACGCCGCTCAGGCCTAATAGGTCGACTGGAATGAGGGCAGTAGCAAGTGTTCCTGCCCTCGCCTCCCGTCATGCGTCGTCCGGTGCAAATAACTCATTGTATTGCTCCGACATCGCCAGCAACTCGTCAATGACAATCCTGACCTTGGGTTGTATATAGCGAGTTCGCGGCCAAATGACATGTATCGGCATACGTGCACCCGCGTATTGATCCAGCACCGTTACCAATGCACCGCTTTGCAGGTGCTCGTCTACCAGCCACGTGGGCAACTGACATAACCCGCCCCCCTCCACCGTCGCCTTGAGCATCATTTCACCGTCACCAAACTCGTGCCGTACACGTATTTCCTGGTGCTCCAGCGAGCCCTTGTCGCCCTTGAGAAGCCATGTAGCCCGTAAGCCTTTGCGCCAGGCAATGATGCAATCGTGGGTTAGAAGGTCTGATCTTTCCTTCACGAGCGGTCGGCCGCGCAGATAGCCAGGCGCTGCGCATATCACCAGACTTTGCTCGCCTAACCGGCGCGCCACAAGTTCCGGGTCATCCATCAAATCACCAATGCGCACAGCTAGATCAATACCCTCGGCCACCATATCGACTTTACGCTCACCGAATGACATGGTCAGATCCAACTGAGTGAATTGCGACGTCAGCCGAATCAACATCGGTGCAATATGGCGCCGTCCAAACGCTGCTGGCAGGTCTATGCGCAAGCGCCCCCGGGCTTCGGCGTGCCCGGTCGATAGCCAGCTTTCGGTTTGCTGCAGACTCTCCATCACCTGCACACAGGTCGCCAGATAAGCCTCACCCTCGCTTGTCAGACTTAACCGTCGTGTTGTCCGATGCATTAACTTGATGCCAAGGCGTTTTTCCAGACGTGAAACGCTCTTGCCCACGGCAGAACTGGTAACACCAAGCCTCAGTGAAGCTGCGGTGAAGCTCTCGAGCTGAGCGGCCAGAATGAACTCGGGGATACCATCGACTTGCAGCGTTTCCATCAACATCACCGATTACCAAAGATTCATTGAACACTGAAGCGTCCAGCGCATCCAGTCCACTATGAGGAAATCCACTAAACGAAGACTCGTCCAATACTATTCGAAAGCGACCAATGCGAAGACGTCGAACCTCAAGCCGGCGTATGCCTGTACTTCCGAGGCGCAGTAGCAGGGTAAGTGCGTAAATAATATAGTCGATCGCCACACAACCACTGACATTGGGAAATCTCAGGCAAAAAAAAGCCACTCAGATGAGTGGCTTTTTTTTCTGAATCTTGGAGCGGGAAACGAGACTCGCATTTAGCGTCCGACCCTTTGAAATCTAAGGGGTTTATTTTCTTGCCAGAGCAGGAAAAGACTTAATTCTGGACTTGTTTTTAGGGTGTATCAAGAGCAAAAAAAGGGCATCGCGGCTTTGCTCCTTCTGCATGAATTAGGCCCCTTGAGAAGGACACGTGGCCGTTACCGCCCCTTCATCGAGTTCAACCTAATATTTCTGGGTCGCTTCGTCGGTTGGCTCAAGCCGATGCTCGCTTGCAGCAAGACCAACCTCTCAATCACGGTGTCAACCTGCTCCGTTCCGCGCTCATCCCGCTCCTCACTTACCAACGACCCCTTTCCGGTAAATTGTTCAGTAAACGGCCGCGAAATAGAACAACCGCAAAGCGTCGGCGATCACGCCAAAAACGTATGGCCCCCGATGTAACTCATGATGGCCAGAACAAAAAACAAAAAGGCTATCGTCACGTAGTTGCTCAGCGCACCAAGAAATTTTGACGGTGTGACTCTTCACTTCTGAGGTGCTGGATGTTCAGCGAAACTTAAGCTGCGCGACGAAGATGATGATGATGATCCAGGTCGTCATGTTCCCGGTAGCTGCAACTGCCGTTAGCCAGATGAACATCTTAGTGGGTGCCAGATAATTGAGGACCAGCCCAACAACGAGAATCGCTCTCGAACGTGTTCACGAAAGGGGCTAGTCGTCTACGTCGGCGAGCCCCAAGAGCAGGGTCAACCAACTGCCGTTGCGATGACCAAGCCTGTCACCATGACAACGAGCACAACCATGATACAAATCAGTTTACCGGCTGTCTCAGAACTAAGCCCCACAGCCTTGCCGCAGGCCCGCTCCGAGAAACGTCCCGAGGTACGAGCCAGGCCATTCACTGGTCCATAAAGATTGTCTGATCGGTCAGGGTCCTCCTTCTCGTCAGTGAGCTGACCATCCCACGCCCGTTTGGCCATGACCCGGTCAAGCAGACCGGGAAATAACATGCCGCCCAGAATTGCCTCGAATACTGCTTTGCCGAGCCAGAGTTCACGTGGAGCGTCGATGGCTGCGCGCAAAATCGACAGGGCGGCGACCTCCGGCGAGTAGATCGGGGGCACAGGCTTTGGCCGTTTTCCTAGAGTATTGCGGGCCCAGTCAAACTGCGGAGTGTTGTGTCCTGGTAACTGGACCATAGTCAGACGGATGCGGCTTTTATCGTGGATAAGTTCACTGCGCAGAGAGTCGGTGAACCCGCGGATGGCAAACTTGGCGCCGCAATAGGCTGCCTGCATAGGAATCGCGCGATAGGACAGTGCTGAGCCGACCTGGACAATGGTACCGCGGTCGCGTCCACGCATATAACGTAGTGCGGCGAGGGTTCCGTGAACGAACCCTAGATAGGTGACATTAGTCACTTGACCGATATCAGCCGCCTGGAGGGTCGATACGGGTCCAAAAAGCGTAACCATGGCGTTATTGACCCAGACCTCTATAGGCCCCAACTCTTGTTCGACGCGCTCGGCGGCACGATCCACCGCGGTGAAATCGGCCATGTCGCATTGGATCGTGAGTACCTTGGCGCCCATGTCCATCAGTTCATCTCGCGTGGCAGCAAGCCCCTGGCTTCCGCGTGCAAGCACTGCCACGCGATACCCGGCTCGGGCAAAAGCCACTGCGGTAGCGCGACCGACGCCAGCGGTCCCGCCGGTAATGACTGCCGTTGGCTCCTTCATGCAATCAACTCCTGCTTCATGACTCTGGTAAGGCTCAGCGGATGATCCGGTTCCAGCCACCAAAGCGGTGTCGAATCGGCCCCTTTGGTAGACTGAGGCCAATTACGAGTACGCCGACGATTAAACTCCCGACTGTCGAGGCCGTCGAACCGCCATCGAGAAACCAGGGCGCTGCCACAAGCCACAGTCCGATAGGCAGGTTCAGAAAGCGCAGCGACCTGGCTACCTCGGCCATAGCCAATACAGTGACGGTGAGCAGCAGCGAGCCCATCAGGTGATCACTGTTGGCCATAGCGCCTGCTGTGCCAAAAGTCAGCCGAGTGAACATCAGCCAGACGCTGAGTAAACAAAGCAGTAGCAGGTTCCATGGCACGTTGACACCGCGCAATCCCTGCTGCGCCATGTGCGATAGGCTACCGGTGAACTCGGGCGTGTCGTCTTGCCGGCAACCCTCCATCGCATCGCCTTTGAAGAAAGTCCGCCACATTGGCTTACCGCGGCGCTTGGCATCCTTGAGAAACTGCCCCATGGCAACCAGCTCATCGAGCGCATAGGGCATCATGACCAGCATCGCTAAGGCCTGGATAAGACACAGGGTGCACCACGTGCCAATAACGATCGGCTGAACGATGATGAAGAAGATGCTCACCGCGCCCAATGGCACCACCACTATACCGAATGCAGCGACCATCCACGGCATCGTGCGCCAGCGCCGGGCGTCACCCATCACCGCCATGGTCAACTCAATCATGTAGGCAAGCACGCCGACGCCAGCATCGGACACCGGCCAGGCACGCGACATGGGGGATGTAATGATGATCTCGGTGCCATTAGCCTTTACCGTAGGATCAGTGGAGGGCCCCCCAAAAAAAGGATCCCAGGCACTATTGGTATGACCGATCTGGTAGGCAGCGAGATAATGCGCAAGGAGAACCCCGATAAATGCCAGCAGGGCTATTGGCAGGCGTTGCAGCCAAGTCGAGGGATTGTAGTCCCAGCCCGGGGGCACGGAGCCTTTTTGCATCATCCCGCTCATGCTCATACCGGGCATCATTGGCACCAGCACAGAAAAAGCAATAATCAATCCGCCTACCAACAAAGCGTTCCCGTAGCTGGCGGGGGAAGGTGTCCAAAATACCAACGGCGCGCTGATCAACCAAAGCCCCATAACAGTATTGGCCCAATTGGCCCAGCCGACTCGCTTGAGTGAGAACAATGCGAACGTCACGATCAATATGCCACTAACGATATCATTCCAAGTCATCATCCAAGCGCGGGTGGCAACATCCGCAAGTTCTCGCTCGACAGCCAGACGAGGCAGATCAAGGGCGTCCGGCGCAATATTCAGGTAGCCGAAGGTGAAAGGTGCGCTGATTACCCAGAAGCCCAGCAACGCATTGAGGAGATGACACCACAACGTGGCTAAATGCCGACGCTCCATCATTTGCATGTGTTCGTCCATACTCTGGTCGGACTGCATCGCCCCCTGGCGCAAATATTTTCCTTGGTTTTCCATTGATCGAACCTCACTGGAATACGAAAGAAGACGGGCTGGCAGTGCAACAAGCCTACCCACAAATCGACCAAGTAAGCCGCTCGAGCCCAAATCCAAGCCGCTCATGGGCAGTTCTTATGGTCAGCTACTTAGGCCTGAGCGGCGTCCGCTACGGCCTGCTTACGCTGATAGCTGCCCTTATCAAGCCTACATGTGAGTACGCCTGCGGCAGGTTGCCACGCTGATCGCGGGTTGACGGGTCGATCACTTCGGCGAATAGGCCGAACTTACCCTGCAGGATGTGTAATCGCTCAAACAGGGCTTGGGCTTCAGCAAATGCGCCCAGCGCCGCAAGTGCCTCGACCAGCCAGCAACTACAGATAAAAAAGGCCCCCTCTCGGCCCTCCAACCCGTCCGGATCGCACAAGCGGTAGCGACGCAGAAGCCAAGGTTGACCTTCGATTGTCAAGGTCTTGCAGATGGCATGTACAGTGCCGCGATACAGCGCATGGTCGTATTTAATGAAACCGCTACGTGCGATCAAAAGCAGCGCCGCATCCAATTCCCGTTCGCCGTAAGCGCGAACGAAATGACGACCGTCCGCGCTGACGCCTTCTTGCAGCACCTGCTTGTGAATCGTCTCGGCCTCACGCTGCCAAGTCCGTACGTCGGCATTGAGTTGGTGTCGACGCTGCAACCATAGCGCACGCTGCAACCCGGTCCAGGCCATGACCTTCGAGTGCACGAACTGACGTGGCTCGCTCCGTATTTCCCAGATGCCTTGCCCAGGTTCGCGCCAGTGCGCAGCAATGAAATCAGCCACCGTGCGCATGTACGGCCAATGCGCGCGCAGTGCCGGCGCGTTCATTTCGTCACAAATGTACACACATTCGAGCAGCTCGCCGTAAATATCCAGCTGACGTTGCGTATCGGCGGCATTGCCGACCCGCACCGGTGCGGAGCCGCCATAGCCCTCGGCTTCTACGATGATCCGCTCCGTCGGCACAGGCTCGCCATCCACCGTGTAGAAGATCTTCAAGGGCATGCCCTGTCGCTCAACGGTGTCTTGCAGCCATTGCGCCCAGCGGTGTGCCTCTTCATGACAGCCAAGGGTAAATAATGCACCCAGCGTCTGCCCTGCATCGCGGAACCATGTGTAGCGATAGTCCCAGTTGCGCGTCCCCCCGAGTGCCTCGGGCAATGAAGTGGTGCCAGCGGCGATCACCGCCCCGGTCGGCTCGTAGATCAGCAGCTTAAGGGCTATGGCGCTACGCACGATTAACTCGCGATGAAGGACGGGACACTGCAGCCTGGCGCACCAAGCCCGCCAGGCATCAATTGTGGCATCCCGGCGCGCCCAGCATTGTTCCTGCGACAACGGCGTGGGCTGTGCTGAATCGAGCCCCGCGTACAGCGCCACTATAAAACGCTCTCCGACCTTGACCGAGCGCCGGCCGCGCCAGCCCTTGTCGGTGCGCTCCATCTGGAGCTTGGTGTCGAGTCGCAGCGGCGGGCTTTCAGTCTGCAACTGCCCCGACTCATTTGGTTCCCATGTTGCTAGCGACTGCCCGAAGCCTGACGCAGGCTCAAACACCAATTCGAAGTTCAGCTCCCCGGATACGCCTTCTACACACCAGAGCAGGCTCTGTTGCATGTTTTCTGCCGGCCATACCATAAACTGCGTGACGCGCGCCTCGCCTTCGGAATTTTCCCACCGCTGTTCAAGGACTGCGGTATTTTCCAAGTAGCGCATTCGCGGCTTGGCACCGCCGGTCGCTGAAAGATGCATCCGGCCGCCACGGGACCGGTCCAACAACCGCCAGATCACGGGATCAGCGTCAAAGCGGCACGGGCAGAACCATTGCAGCTCTCCATCCTGGCCGACCAGCGCTATCGAACGGCCGTCACCCAGAGCCGCCAACGAGTTGATAGAAGGATATCCATCGTACGCGCCATCGGTCATGGTTACAGTTCTCCGCGACTTGCCAACTGTTTGATTCGGTCAGCCGTACGGCAAGCAATGGCCTGAATAGTCAACGAAGGATTGACGCCCCCCACGGTGGGGAATACCGAGCCATCACAGATCCAAAGATTGGGGATATCCCAGCTGCGACAATCGGCATTGACCACGCTCTCTTCGCGACAGGATCCCATGCGCGCGGTGCCGTTGAGATGACAGGTGTCGTCCGTTTCTCGCCAGATGTCACGGCCTCCTGCCGCTTGCAATCCTTGCTCCATGAAATCCAACGAGTGGCGCACCAGACGCCTGTCGTTATCGCACAACGAAAAATCCAGCTTGGCGACGGGCAGGGACAAGCCATCCAGCCGATCGCTTAACGTTACCTGATTGCTCAATTGAGGCAGGGTTTCGCCAACGATTTTGAGTCCTGCAATGTGGTTGTAGCGCTGCATCTCACGGAGCAACGCTTCCCCCCAAAGCCCTCGTCCCGCTTGCACTGCAGCCCATGCCATCGGCAACGGTCCCTGACTCATGAAGCAGTAGCCACCATGGAAATCCTTGCCGCGATCCTCGTAATTCCAATGTTCGCAGAGGGCGAGAGAGGGTGGCCCCTTGTACGAGCGGACCTCTTCCGGCATCTCCCCCCACACCGCCTGGTTGAGTTGCACCATGAGGTATTTACCCACTAGGCCGGAACTGTTGGCCAAACCATCCGCAAACTTTGAATTGGCCGAGTTCAATAGCAGACGGGGCGTTTCAATTGCGCAACCTGCCACCACCACGTTGCGCGCCCGCTGGAAATGCCATCCCCCCTGACGATGGAAATGCACGCCCGAGGCCAGTCCGCGTGAGTCGGTTTCGATGCGCCCGACCATGGCCAGATCACGAATTTCGGCCCCGGCGTTGAGCGCTTTTGGAATCCAGGTATTGAGCACGCTCTGCTTGGCGTTGGTCGAACAGCCACTGACACAAAAACCGCGATAGACACACGGTGGCGCGTTTTCACGCGGTGCTGACAAAGTTGCCAATGGCGTCGGTGCCCAGGCGACCCCCATCGCTTCGCACGCCCGCGCCAAAACCAGCCCTGCTGCATTCACCTCATGATGACGATAGGGATACCGGGGACGCCGAGGCCCCCACGGGTAACGCACCGGCCCGGAAATTTTCAGCATCCGCTCGACTTCACCGTAGTAATGCCACATCTGCTGCCAGTCGATAGGCCAATCCGCTCCGTAACCTAGCAGCGATCGCGACTTAAACCACTCAGGGCGAAACCTGAGCGAAACCATCGCAAAATGCACCGTGCTGCCCCCGACCGCTCGCCCGCTGTTGTTCGAGCCCAGTTTCAAGGGATTGTTACCCGAGCAAAGGCGATCATCCAGCCAGAACAGTTTCTGTTGGTGCAGTTCATCCGATGCAAACTCTTCCAGCGGTCTCCACCAAGCTCCTGCATCGAACGCCACCACCGAAAAGCCCGCCTGGGCCAACCGACAGGCCAGGGTGCCGCCGCCAGCGCCTGTGCCGACAATGGCGAAGTCCACGGGCTGGTCCTGCGGATATTCGCGCATGGGCACCCATCCGCCCGCCCGGAATACATTCGGCGCCAGGCCATTCAATCCGCGCGGTGTGTGCAGCGCATCGAGCATATCGTTATCTGACATGGCGATTGACCTCAACGATCTGAAGTGCCTGGTCTTCCTTAGCCTCGGCGGGCTCCCAAGGGTCACGTCGATCAGGCCCCAGCCGCACGTAGCCGCGTGGACTGGCCGGGCCACCAAAGCCAATTTCGCTCCAAGCACTGGGATGGCTGTAATACGCTACGACCAGGTCATGCATCAGGCGTGATCGAAAAAGCAGTTGGCTTGGCAGATGGTCCCAACGAGGCGAAGTGACCGTGCCCTGCTCCACCGCGATAATCAATGCATGCTGTTGTTCGCAAGACAATTCATGGAAGGCCACGCCATGACATGACATGGCCTCCTCATCGATGGCGACCAATCCCTGACACCATGCCTCTGGCGCAGGTGGCAGGCGGGTATCGATATAGCCCTCGCGAATCGCATTGTGCAATTTGTGGTCGACCATGGCCGCCACAGGAATAGCAGGACGGTCAGCGGGTTGCGGCAAGACACAGGCGCAGAATGCCAGCAGGGTTCGCCATTGTGTGTCGTTGAAAAATCGAGGCAAGAGCGGCACCGCCAGACGTTGCTCGATAACAGTGCGGGTGGCTTCATTCCACGAGGGGCCACTTCGTTTATCCATTACGTCATAACCGGGATAACGCGTTTTCATGATCGATCTCGACGCAACTTGATATGCGTTTCGGCGTCGAGCAAGCGATGCGCTGCGAGCCCAGCCAGCGCCAGCCCCGTAAAGCCTGGTGGCGCGGGAATCGGGGGGCCGACCTGCAGATTCTGACGCCAGTTCTTCCACCCACCGAAATTGCGGCTCACGCCAAAGCCGTGGAAGCAGCTGCCCATCAGCCCCATGATCGCTGTCATGCGCAGCCCTAATCGAGACATCCAGCGCAGACGCGGTTGCGTTTCGCCTCCCAGTACGGTGGCTACCAGCAGACCAGCGGCCATCGGCGGCAAGCTGACCGGCAGGTACATGACGGGATTCTGAAACGCCCCCCTGAAATGTAACAGCCCAGCCTCCGCCACTGTTCCCAGCAAACCTGCTGCGGTCATCCAGGCGACCGCTTCACCGGCAGGCAGGCCGAATACTTTGGGCAACGTATCCTGGGCGGTATCACGAACCCGCTCACCGTAGACGCCGAGCAAGCCTGACAAAATCAGCGCTGCGGGAGCCCCGAGTGGTGCGGCATAAAACAGATTATCGGCATTGAAGCCACCGGGTTTACGGCTGATGTTGTAGAAGTGAAAAGCCGTGCCTACAAACCCCGTAATCACAGCACCGGTGTAGACGTAATCGCGCAGACGATGCGCTGCCGGCGACTGATCCTGCAAACCATGAGCGCTGGCCACCAGTGCCAGCGTGGAAGTCACCAGCGGCATGTACATGGCTCGATTATGAAAGGCTCCACGATAATGCTCCAGGGCGCTGTCCGCAGCGACGGATAGAGCGAGAATTCCCGCACCACGATTGAGGCGTCGAGCGGCGCAGATATGAGGCGAAGAAGCAGTGTGTGGCCCTTCGCAAGTGTCGTGACGCCGGCCACACTCAAGTTTCTGCCAGGCATACGCGCCCCCCCCAAGTACGCCCAGCGCACCGGCGGCCAGCAGTTTCAGCAAACGGCTTGAGGCCATGTCAACCCTCCCAGACTGCGCAGCATTCAACGTCCCTGTGTTTCAACTCCAGCCCAAGGCCCGGCCGATCCGTTCTCACGCGAATCTCACCTTGCTGAATAACCGGTGCTCCATCGAAAAACATCGATTCGATACGGGCGTGGTCGGCGAACCATTCAATGTGTTCAAGCCCTGTGGTCGTACATCCCAGATGCAGGTGCAGCGCGGGCGCGCAATGGGCCGAACAGACGCGGTGGGCGGCTTGTGTCAAGGCTGCGATACGGCGCCACCCCGTGACACCGCCACAGCGTGTGGCGTCAATTTGCAGCACGTCCACAGCCTCGGCTTGGAGCATCCGCATCGCGTCCTCAGGACACCAGATGTATTCCCCCGCCGCGATGTCGATGGGCAGTCCCGCCGCGCTCATCGCCTGACGCACCTGCGAGAGACCGGCAATATCATCAGAAGTGACCGGCTCTTCGAACCAACCCACGCCTTCATCTGCGACGGCATGGGCGAAGGTGATCGCCGTACGCACCGTATGCGCACCGTTGGCATCGATCATCAACTCAGCGACACCCACGGCCCTCCTTGCTTCCCGCACCCGCTCCAGATCCCGTGCGTGCTGGTTGCCGATCTTGATCTTGATCCGGCAACACCCGTCCCTCTGAGTCCAACCTTCCAGTTGCTCAATCAGCTCGGGCGTGTCGAACGAGGTAAAGCCGCCACTGCCATAGACCGGCACGCCATCACGCACCTTGCCCAGCAGGGTCGCAAGCGGCACGCCAATGGCGCGCGCCTTGAGATCCCAAAGTGCGATATCCACGGCTGAGAGCGCCATTGCCGCCAGCCCCGTACGACCAAGGTTGCGAACTTGCGCCTGAAGGCGATCGAACAGTGCCTCGACAGACCAGGCGTCGGCGCCCAACAGTCGCGGTTTGAGGGTCTCGATCACGAACCGGGCCATCAGCGGATCGGTATAGCTGTAGCCCAGCCCTTCGTGGCCACCTGCCTTTATCTGTACCACCACCATGCCGGTAGAGGACCAGCCAAGCGTGCCATCGGTCTCCGGCTCGTCAGTGGGGATTCTATAAGCCTTGGCAAGGACCGAAGTGATCGGTAGCGTTGGCGAAGCCTGAATACTCATGCGTCTTTCCCCAGGCCGGGCAGGAGTCTGCCGACGACCTGCCTGGCAGTCTGTTTGAGGATAGCTGCCTCGTCCGGATCGCCTTCGATCAGGATGCTGGCAAACTTTTTCGCCTGAACCCCGTTGATATCGTCCCAGGGGTAGCCAAAGATACGTGTCACGCTCCATTGACTGAGTCGCTCGATAAGAAAATCACTCACCGTCGCCATACGCTTTCTCCTTTGCGCCAAGCGTTTGAAAACGAAATTTCGCGAATGAAATTACGACTCGGCATCCGAAGAGGCGTTCAGAGAAATTCCATGAAACATTCAATGGAAAGCAACGAAGGGCTTGGCTCGGTCCCGGCCAGATAGCAGGTTTCGCTCAGGCATTTCGAGCACTGATCGCTGCGAAGCCATGCGCAAGAAAGGAGTGACTTACTGGGCGACTATTCGTCCCGCCATCACCTTTCATCGGGGTTCGAACCGGGTCCCGATCGACCGTAGGGTGGGAGCATCAAAGGGACCACCCTGCGTAAGCTGGCCTAACGAGTCATTATGTCAATGACGGGGCCGGCGAAAAGCAGCAATAGCCAGAACCCGCCCCCCAGCGCAAAAAGACGAACAAGAGCACTTTGGCTCTTGAGCTCGACGAAATACATCAGTATCAGGCACGCCTCGCCCAAGGCACATGTCAAGACGAGAGCGCCCCGATATGGAAAAGACGTCAGGGAACCGAGGATCGCAATGCCTAGCAAGACCAGTGCGCCCAGATAAACAGCGAACAATCGAGACGCAGTCATACGGGCCTCCCGATGAGATAGAGCGAAGGGTATAAAAAGATCCAGATGACATCCACGGTATGCCAGTAGAACGCAAACGTCTCGATTACAGTCACCCGCCCGGGCATCGGCAGGCGTCCCAGGCAAAGCCGCAGCCAAATGCCCAATCCCAGGACACTCGCGACCAGGATATGCAGCGCATGCAGCGCGGTGCTGATCAGATAAAGCCCCATGAACAAGCGTGCCGGCGGCTCTTCGAGGGGAGCCTGGGACGTGAGGACCGGCAATAGGCCTTCTGTGTATTCCCAGTGGTATTCGTAGCCCTTGAGCGCCAGGAAACCAATCGCCAATCCTACCGATACCAACAGCATCACTTTCAGGCGTGCCATTCTCGCCTCACGCGCCGCCAGGATGGCCAGGCTCATGGTAAAACTACTGGTCAGTAACAACGCGCTATTGACCCCACCCAACCCGTAATGCAAATGTTCGACCGCCTGACTGATCTGCGCCTCATAGGCGAAGCGGTAGTATCCGATGATGAACAGCAGGCCGCCGAACATCATGATCTCAGTACTCAGAAACAACCACATCCCCAGATACGCCCCCTCCCGCCGTTGCGCAGCGGTCTGGAACTGGTCGGTGATGGGGCTTCTAAGTCCGGCCATGGGTTGCCTCGGGGGGATAGTCATAGGCCTCGAAATCCACGACCGGAGTTTCCACGAAGTTATGCTTGGGCGGCGGTGAAGGCACGCTCCATTCGAGGCCTGCGGCAAGCCATGGATTGGCAACTGCCCGGGGGCCTTTGAACAGCGACCAGGTCAAATAGATGAACGGCAGCGTATACGCAACGCCGAGTACCGCCGCGCCGGCAGAAGACATGTCATTGAGAAATTGGTATTCGGGGCTGTAGCTATGATAACGGCGCGGCATACCCAGATAACCGAGAATGAACTGTGGAAAGAACGTCAGGTTAAAACCCGCGAACATCATGACCGCCGCCACGCGCGCCCAGAGTTCGGGATACAGCTTGCCAGTGATCTTGGGCCACCAGAAATGCAGCCCGCCGAAGTAGGCCGAGACCGCCGCCCCCACCATGATGTAATGAAAATGCGCCACGACGAAATAGGTGTCATGGACATGGACATCCGCAGCCAATAACGCGACGAACAATCCCGAAGTCCCGCCGAACAGGAACAGCGTCATGAATGTAAGGGTGTAGAGGAATATCGCGTTAATGGTCAGGCGGCTTTTGAAGTAAGTAGCCGTCCAGTTGTATGACTTGATCGCGGACGGGATGGCGATCAGAAAGCTCAACAGTGAGAACAGCATGCTGGCATACATCGACTGGCCCGCGACGAACATATGGTGCCCCCAGACCATGAAACCGAGGATCGCAATTGCCACGCTGGAAAATGCGACGAAGCTATAGCCGAAAATCCGCTTATGCGCCGAAGCGGTGACCAGTTCACTGATCACACCCATGCCCGGCAACAACATGATGTAAACCGCCGGATGGCTGTAGAACCAGAATAAGTGCTGAAACAGCAACGGATCCCCCCCCAGACGGGGGTCGAACACGCCGATGCCGAAAAAGCGCTCAGCAGCCAGCAGCACCAATGTGATTGCCAGCACCGGTGTAGCCAATACCAGGATCACCGAGGTGGCATAGAGAGACCACACGAACAATGGCAAGCGGAACCAGGTCATGCCGGGGGCCCGCAAGGTGTGGACCGTCACGATGATGTTGATGCCGGTGAATATCGACGAAAAACCGGTCACGAAGATGCCTATGATCACAGCAACCACATGACCGTGACTGAACATCGTCGACAATGGGGTATAGAAGGTCCAACCGGTGTCCACCCCGCCAGCAATCAGGGAACTCATGGTGAACAGACCTCCGCCGACCAGCAAATACCAGCTCGCGAGGTTCATGCGGGGCAAAGCCATGTCCTTGGCGCCAATCATCAAGGGGATCAGGAAGTTACCAAGCACCGACGGAATAGACGGAATCAGGAAAAACCAGACCATGATCACCCCGTGCAGCGTGAAGCTGCGGTTGTAGCCATCCGGCGTGAGGAAGTCGCCGGACGGCGTGATCAATTCGATGCGGATAGCGCCCGCCGCCAGGCTGCCCACGAAGAAGAAAAAGGTCACTGCGATCATGAAAAGAACCGCAATACGCTTGTGGTCGGTGGTCAAGAACCATGATTTCAGACCGTGTTCGATGTCCAGGTAACTTGGCTCGGTACTGGACACGTGGCGGATTCGAGAAATCATTGCGCGTCTCCGTTTTGCTGCGGCGTCGCCAGCGACTTGATATAGGCCACCAGGCGAAGCACAGCCTCTTCGTCCAGGACATTGGAAAAGGTCGGCATGATCGGCTCGTACCCGGCGGTGATCTGTTTTTGCGGCAACAGGATGGAGTCCCGAATGTAGCCGCTGTCCGCAATCACTTTGCCACCGTCGGCCAGCGCCACGGCGCGCCCATAAAGCCCCGACAGGGGGGGCGCGTGCACCAGGGCACCGTCGGGACGGTCAACGTGGCAACCGCTGCAACCAAACTGACGAAACAGCCCTTCCCCCTGTCGCGCCAGGCTTTTCGAAGTACCGGACTCCTCCAGCCAGCGCTCGTACTCCTCAGGTTTGAGCACCACCAGTTTGACCCGCATTGTCGAATGATCGGTGCCGCAATATTCCGCACATTTGCCCTCGAAGGTGCCGGGCTTATTGGCCTCGAACCACATGTGCGTATAAGTGCCTGGCAATGCGTCCTGTTTGTTGCGCATGACCGGGAAATAGAGGCTGTGGATCGCATCTTGAGAAATCAGGTTGAGTTTCACCGGCCGCCCCACAGGCACGTGCAGCGCATTGATTTCACGCTGGCCACCCGGGTGTTGGAACTTCCACATCCATTGCTTGGCCACCACATGGATTTCCATCGCGTCCGCCGGTGGTGTACGAGAGACGTAGTAAAGCCGGGAAGACAGAACGAAAAGCACCATGGCCCCCAGGAACGGCAGAGCTATCCAAGTGATCTCGATCTTATGGTTGCCGATGGAGCGATGGTCCCGGGGAACTTTTGTACCCTGGCGGTAGCGAAAGGAAAAGACCAGCAAACAGACAAATACAGGCAACACGAATAACAACATCATCCCGGTAAACGTTGCCACCAGCCAATCCACTTGCCCGGCGTAATGGGAGGCCTGTTCGGGCCAGAACTTGATGAACGTATTCTCGTTCATGGCGTTCTCCCCTTGCGTAGCCAATCGCGACGCAGCGCCCAGCCAATAAAACCGATCAGTAGCAATACCGTCATGACGCCTGCGATTTTCAGCGCGAGCATCACCACGCTGTCATATCCTCCGACTCGGGGGTTGTAGTGGTAGCAAAGCAAAAGCAATTGATCGCCCAACGACCCGACATTGCCCTGGCCCGCCTCGGTGATCGCCAGTCGCATGTCATTGGGTTGATAACCGAGGCCATAGAGCCAGCGAGCCAAGCGCCCTTGCGCCGTCAGCACGGCGATGGCCGACACATGAGCATACTGTTGCACCTTGGGATCGTAGCGATACCGGAAGCCGACCGCGTCGGACAGCGCTTTGGTCGCGACATCATCACCCACCAGGAAATACACACCCTTGGCATCAACCTGTTGTGGCCAACGCTGGCGCAGTTTGTTCATCTCTTTTTGCGCGTCAGCCACTGTTTCAGTTGGGTTGAAGCTATAGGCAATCAGATCGAAATCCTGGCCGACACGGTAATCCAGCGCCTCAAGAACGTTGAACAGACTCGCCAGTTGCGCTCCGCAGACATTCGCACAGGTGTAATACACCGGGGCCAGCACGACCGGCCGCTTGCCCAGCAGATCGCCCAACCGAACGGAACGTCCTCGTTGATCCGTCAATCGCGTCGCCAAAGGAACCGAGGCGCCTGGCTTTTGATCGATGCCGGCCGATCCAAAGGGGTCGAACAGCTCTGCCGCCTGGACATTCAGGCACCCGATGAACAGCACCGCACAGCCAAGCCACCATCGCGCCAGCCGTTTTGTAACGTTTGAGTCGATCACGGTGCACGCTCCTGCTGGCCCTGGCGCAACAGCGGGTAGCGCCGCTCCCCTGGCCGCCATTGCGCCCGGGTCGTCCAGCCTGTTCGCACCAACTCAGCCTTGGCCTGGGCAATCGGAATATGCGCGATGCCACGACGCGGATCGACCCAACCGCTGCCGGCCAGGCGCTCCCGGGCTTGCTGGATAATCCGCGCGCCGTGACTGGATGGATCGGATTCCAAATGGGGTTCAGGCACTGGCTCGCGCTGTGTTTCCAGAGGGGTCAGGGGCGGTTGACGGACCGACGCCCCATAAACGAAAAGGGTCAGCTTGACCACCGTCACACAGAGTGCCAATGCCACCACTAAGCCAATGCCTGTATAAACAATGGCTGCTACGTGAACGTCCCGTTGCTCGAAGCCCTTTTCTTTCGACAATTGTTCGGTATCAATGTCCATCGACCCTCCTTGGAGCCAGAATCGTCCCCACCAGGCCGCCAAACCCCAACCAAGCGGCCAACGCGAACACAAGCGCAATGACCGGGACCAAGCCTTCCAGCGCAGGCAACACCAGCCAAGCGCTTTCAAGCAGGCCCAAGGCCAGCGTGATAAGGCTCAGCGTGGCCAAGACGCCAGGCCGCTCACTCCACGGAAACAACAACGCTAGCGCGACTAACGCACCTTGCCCGAGGGCTATCACCCAAAGCATGTATGCCCAAACGCCAACCGCACGGACCTCATACCAATTGATTTCACGGGGCAAGTCGGCCGACCAGATCAACAGATATTGCATGAAGTGCAGGTACAACCAGGCGTGAACGGCGGCTGCCAACAAACCGCGCAGCACGCCAGGACGTGGTGCGTGCCGTGACAAGGCAAACAGAATCGCCAGCGCAATGCCCGAGAGCATGGACCGTCCAAGGTACAAGAGGCCAAAGATCGAAGAATGGAAATGCCGATCAAGTGTCATGATCCAGTCAATTCCGGCAGCCGAAACGGTCAGGACCATCAGGATGGCACCCACTGCTGCCAGTTCCGGCCGCAGGCGGACAAGAGGCAAGATCCACCGGGCCAGGGCAATCCAGGCCGATGCATACAGGACAGCCCTGAAAATGAAGGACCCAGGGGATAGCCAGGCACCTCGGAACCCTTCGAATTGCTCATGGCTCCAGGCAAAAAGTTGATCGAGCCCCACGAGCATCGGCAGCAACATCACAACGATCATCGGCACGGTTCGCGCGATCGCGGCGGCTCCCGGCCAGAGCATGTCTCGCCAACTGCCCGAGACGAGGGCCAGGAGCATGGCCAACGTCAGGCCGCCTAGGGGTAAGGCCGCCACGCCGACCAATCCCACCAGGCAGCCGGCCAGGACTTCGCGATCAGCGAAAAAACTCCCCACAAGCAGGAGGAGTCCGCCCAATAGCACGGCTGAAACAGCCCAACGGCGGACTGTCATGGATGAGCCTGCGTGGCATGCCGCTGGTGAACCGTCAAACGATCCGCCTCGGCATGTCGGCTCAATTGAAGCGCACGAATATAGGCGACGATTGCCCAACGATCAGCCGGCTCCACCCGTGCCGCATAGCTGTACATCTGTCCGTAACCGTAGGTCATTACGTCGACCAAATGCCGGTCTGGCGCCTCGCGCAGCCGCTGCTCGGTAAAGTCCGGCGGTTTGGGAAACCCTCGGGCCACCACGGTCCCATTGCCATCACCCGCCAATCCGTGGCAAGGCGAACAGTAGATATCGAAGCGCTCCTGGCCTCGATCCAGCAACGCCTGGCTCATCGGTGGCCGTTTTTGCAGCACAGCCGCCCGTTCAAGGGCTCCACGGGCAATGGTTCCGGCCGGTGGGCTCTGGTTGACTTTACCGTCGGAAAAAAATTCGCTGCCCCCCTGGTCTTTGGCCTTGCGTTGGCGAGACATATCATCGCAGCCCCCCAGTGCCAGAAGCGCTGCGGCGAGCACCAAGCAACGCCACCTCGGGATCACATCGCCACCCGCGTCACGGAGACTGCGCGGTCGGCAAGCCAAAGTGCCGTCTCGACCCCATCGAAGCGGGGGTCATCGCTGCGTATGCAGAGGAGGAATCGATCATCCATCGCCCGTCTGAACACGTCGGCTTCAAACAGTGGATGGTGCAACCGTGGTAGTCGGCACAGCCAGTACAAACCGAACACCGAAAAAATCGCCCCGAACAGCACCGCCATCAGGAAGGTCACGATCATGAACGCCGGCAGGGCAATCAAGGGGCGCCCGCCGATGTCGATCGGGTAATCCAGACTGGCGTAGACCTGCAGGCCGAAGCCACACAGAGCCCCCAGCAAGGCGCCACCGATGCCGAACCACAGCACGCGACGGTCCTCGAGCCGAAACGGTTTTTCCAGCGCTGCGATGGGGAATGGGCTGTACGCCTCGAGCCGGGAATACCCCGCCGAACGCGCCGCCCTGGAGGCATCGACCAATGCCTGGGGTGTGGCAAAATCGGCCAGCAAGCCGTAGAGGCGTGTCTCATTCATGCTTGTCTCCTCGCGCGTGGAACAACGCTTCCTTTACTTCGAAACAAGACACCATTGGCACGAACCGGATGAACAGCGCGAACGGCATGAGAAACAAGCCAAAGGTCCCGATGAACAACGCCCATTCCCAAAAAGTCGGCCCGTAGGCATTGCTCCACATCGACGGCATGAAATCCCGCGTGACCGGGGTAATGACCAGCATGAATCGTTCAGCCCACATGCCGACCAGCACCGCCATGCTGGTAATGACCAGCAATGACGGACTGCAGCGCACCCGACGCCACCACAGAGCTTGCAGCATGACGACGTTGCAGAAGATCGCCAGCCAAAAGCTCCAGGCGTTCGGCCCGCAGAGTCGGGTCATGGTCACGTGCAGCTCCTGTGGCTCGCCGCTATAGAACGCCGTGAACAGATCGGCTATGTAACCGTACGAAGTGAGCCAGCCGGTTGCCAGAATCAGCCGGCCCAACTGGTCCAGATGCCGCAGGGTGATCAGACGCTCATACCCCAGGAACCTACGCAAGCCACAGGCAATCACTGCCACCAGGGCGAAACCGGAGAACACCGCCCCGGCCACGAAATACGGTGGAAAAACCGTCGAGTGCCAGCCCGGTTCAAGCGCCAGATCCAGCAAAAAGGAGTAACCGCTGGAAACCGAAAACACCAGGGGCACCGCGAGCAACGCGATGAGCCGATAAGCCCGGCGCCAATGCGCCCAATGCGACGCAGCTCCGCGCCAACCAAGCGCCAGGACGCCATAGAACAACTGCTGGCGGCGTGTCCTGGCCCGATCCCGGGCCGTGGCGAAATCCGGTACCGCACCGATATAGACGAACAACAAGGACACCACCAGGTAGGTGACTACTGCAAAAAAGTCCCAGGCGGTAGGGCTTTTGAACTGCGGCCACAGGCCCAGTGTGCTTGGGTACGGCGCGGTGTAGAAAAACAACCAGGGACGCCCCAGGTGCAAGATGGGATAGATGCCGGCACAGACAACTGCCATGACGGTCATCAGTTCCGCCAGCCGGTTCAACGAATTGCGCCAGGGACGGTCCAGCAACAACAGCAGCGCGGAGATGAACGTGCCGGCGTGGCCGATCCCCAGCCACCACATATAGTTGAGGATCGCGAAGGCCCAACTCACCGGAATATTGTTGCCCCATACCCCAACACCTTTGTAGAACAGAACGATGACCGAGACGCCGAACAACAAGAGCAAAGCCATACCGGCACCGAACAAAACCCACCATTGCTGCCGGTGACCAAACACCAGCGGCGTATCGATTATCTGCTCGGACACCCTGCCATAGGCCAGGTTCTTGGGCAGAAAATGCGGAGTGGCGGCCATCAGTGGCGCTCCATGGCCAAACGGCCAGCACGCTCGGTTCCAGGCAAAGATGTCATGTCTGCTCCTCGATATCGCTGTCCCGGATCGCGGCGAGGTAAGTGGTTTTGGGGCCGGTGTTGAGTTCTTGCAGCAACGCGTAGTGGCGAATGCTGTCTCGCGCCTTGTTGACGGCACTGTTCTGTTGGCTCAGGTCACCGAACAGGATGGCTTGCGTCGGACAGGTTTGCTGGCAGGCCGTGAGTACTTCTCCGTCGGCGATTTCACGGTGTTGTTTCTTGGCCTCGATACGTGCCTCGCTGATACGCTGTACGCAGTACGTGCATTTTTCCATGACCCCGCGCGCGCGCACCGTCACGTTGGGGTTGCGTTGGGCCTGGATGGAAGGTTCGTCCTCGGCTGTCCAGTCGTACCAATTGAAACGCCGTACCTTATAAGGGCAGTACGAGGCGCAGGTACGCGTTCCAATGCAGCGGTTGTAGATCATTTCGTTGAGTCCGTCGGGGCCATGGACAGTGGCATTGACCGGACAGCCGACCTCGCAGGGCGCCCGTTCACAATGCATGCAAGGCACCGGTAAGAAGGTCGATTTGGGCGACAGTGGCGAGCCTTCGTAATAATGGTCGACCCTGAGCCAATGCATGATGCGCCCTTTGGCTACCTGTTCCTTGCCAACGACCGCCACATTGTTTTCCGCTTGGCAGGCCACGACACAGGCGTTACAACCAATGCATTGATCGGTGTCTATCAACATGCCCCAGGAAGGATTATGGGTGGCATGTGGCGGATAAAGCGTAGGCTGCGCCTCCTGAAAAACCGCAGGGCCGATAGCCTCCGCGCGCGGCAGGTGCCGGATCAACTCGTGCCCGATCTGGTTGTGCTGCATTTGTGTAAAGGCCAGGTTGGCTTTTTCACCGGTCGGAGCCAGGCTTGCTCCGGTCAGCAGCCACGGTGAATCCCCCCGGCGCAGGGCAGCGTAGTCATAACCCAGGCCGGTGCCGACCCGCCCGTCGCGCTCACGCCCGTAGCCGGCAAACAACGTGATTACCGTCTGCGCCTGGCCCGGCATGACATAGGCCGGTCCTTCCACCCAGCGGTCATTGGCGGTCACCCGGACGATGTCGCCATTGCTCAGCCCTTGCTGCTCGGCGACAAATAATGGCACACCTATGACATTGTCCCAGGTCAGCTTAGTGATCGGCTTGGGCAGTTCCTGCAGCCAACCCAGATTGGAAAAACGTCCGTCCCAGACACAGGGATCCGGTCGAAACTGAACCTCCAGTCCCGTCTGGCCAGAAACCTGCCGGCTCGGTTCGTCAAACCAAACCGGACCGGCCTTTACCTGGACGCAAGGCAGCGCGCTGCCGTCGATGAAGCCCAGGGAAACCGCCTCGCGCCATTGCTGCGTTGATATCATTGACCAGGTTTCCCGGACTTGGCCTTGCGCATCAAGCACAGGATGGGCGGTGAGCATCGCCACAATCTCGCCAGACGAGCGAGTGCTGTAGAACGGCTGTACCAGAGGTTGTGCAATACAGACACTGCCGTCAGCAGCCCGGGCATCACTCCAATTGTCGAGGCGGTGGCTTAAAGGCAAATGCCAATGACTTCGAGCGCCGGTTTCGTCATAGTACAAACCGGCATGAATGCGCAGCGGAACACCTTCCATGGCCTCGCGAAAAGAGAGATCGCCTGGCGCGCTATAGGCTGGGTTGGCATCCAGCACAAGCAATGTCCTGACCTCGCCGGACTGCATCGCCCGGGTCAATGTACGAACGTCCCCCAGCGATTGCTCGCCAACGTCTGTCAGTAAAATTGGATCGGTGTACATCACGGTTCGTCCGACATTACCCAACCGTTCGTTCAGGCGATGCACCGCCGCCTGCAAATCCATGGGCAACTGCGCGCCGGCCATGATCAGGCAATCGCCTCGACGCGCTTGCAGGGCCTGAGCGAGCGAATCGATCCAGCGCTGCTCTTGCTCTGGCAAAGGCAGGGCACTGCCCTCACCCAGCGCGGCGGCCAGCGCTCGGACATATCCACGTAACTGCGAGGGCGCGATGGGGCGGGTTTGCGTGGCTTTGGCGCCGGTCAACGTGGGAGACGCCTGCACCATGACCAGACGAGACTCACCCTCACCCTTGGCTGCGGCCGATCGGCGCCCGGCCCAAGATAGGGCGTGAGCCGTCTGCTTGGGACCGGCCCCGAGGAAATCGTCTTCAAAGCTGAGGATCAACTGCGCCTTATCGAGCACATAGTGGGTCTCCACCGCGCGACCAAACGCACGTTGAGCGGCGCCGTAGCGCTGCCCTTCGAATGGCTCGAATTGATAAAACGCCGTATCGGGCCAGCGCCGTTGCATGAGCTTTAATTGCCGATGCAGCGTGGGCGAGCTGTTGGCACCCATCAGCACATGCATGCCCTTGCCCTTGGAGCGGTCAAGCTGCGGCTGCAGCTCGCTGACCATCCGCTCCACGGCGCTCCAGGTGCTGTTGCTCCCTTTGAAGCGAGGTCCTTTTGAGCGGTCCGGATCGCAGAGTTGCAAAATGGCAGCCTGGGTAAAAGCATCGCAACGCCCGCCGCTGGCCGGGTGTTGAGGGTTGCCCTCCAGCTTGGTCGGTCGTCCCACGTGGGTACGCCCCAGCACGGGTTGAGCGTACCCGGCGAACTCGACGGCCGTGGCGTAGTACAGCGACTTGCCAGGCACGATGATCTCCGGTTGCGCAACGTACGGCACAGCCGTTCCCGGTGTCGGCCCGCAAGCCGCTAATCCGCCCAGTGCCAACGAGGCGCCCATCAGTTGCAGAAAGCGACGCCGGTCCATCGGCTCCGCGCCGGCGGGAAATTCCGCGTCAAGCAAGGCCTGGAAGGTTGGGTCATTAGTCAGTTCTTCCAGGCTGTGCCAGTAATGCGCTCCCCGTTGTTCCTTGAGGTGACGGCGAATGGCGACATAATCGAGCGTTGGACGATCCATTGGCTCACCTATGGCAAATGTAGCAAGAGGTGAGGTCTGAAACGCCAATGTGCTGCTCTCGCATCAGGCGCTCCCCCAACTCTCGACGATTCAACGTTGTGGTCCAGGTCATGTCGGTGACGAACTGTCGGGGCCGCAATCGAGGCGCCGGATCGCGGTGACACTCCAGGCACCATCTCATCTGGAAAGGCTTGTCGCGGCGCATCAAAGCCATGGTTTGCACGGGGCCGTGGCACTCAACGCATCCGACTCCCGCCTGGACGTGGATGTCATGATGGAAATAAACGTAGTCCGGCAAACTGGCAACACGGTTCCACCGGATCGGCGAACGGTTGAGCAGACTCTGGCGGATAGGCTCCAGCACTTGGGCATCGGTCCATATCTGCGAATGGCACGTCATGCAGGTATGGGTAGGCGGAATCGATGCCAGGGCGCTGGTTTCGACTGAGTCGTGACAATAACGGCAATCGATCTTCAATCCGCCCACATGATGTTCGTGAGAGAAGGGGACGGGCTGATTGACTGTCCAGTTAACGCCCGTGACGTAATCGGAGCGCGCCAGCGCAAAGCATACGGCTACCAGCATTGTCGAGCCGCCAAAGATCGCCAGCAACGCCAGGCGAAACCAGGTATCAGCTGATCGCGGGAATATCTGGGGCATCGTAGGGTCGCCCTGGTGACTTTGACTTCACCTTTCGTCCTCATGGCCATTGATGATGACGACACAAGCGTCAGGCATTGCTTGGCTTGCCGCTGAACTCGGAGATGGGCTTGTCCACCTTCTTCCCCAAACCGTCTGCAAACACCTTGAGGACCTCGATCACAGGCATGACTGCCTGCCATAACGCTTCGTCATGAAGCATCTTGTAGGCGCCACTGAGGCCCGGGGCGTCGTTGCTGTCAGGCTGCGGCTCGTAGGCCCCGGCATGAACAAGCGCATCCTTCAAGGCGAACGCTACCTTGTAGAAATGCTCCGGTGGGATACGCGACAAGGCCATCGTAAGTATCGAAAGGTTTTGCAGCGTATTTAAAGTACCTTCCTTATTCAGCCCATCCACAAGCACCTTGGTGACAGGTATGTTGGCGGCGATCAAGTCGTTGGCGAAACGCAAGACTCCGTGTGCGTGCATCGTCTGGAGCAGGCGCTCCAATTCCTCATGGGCATCAGGACCGATCTTGGGTGGCTTGACCTCGTGCTGGATGCGTTCTGCCATTAGAATTTCTCCGGGTTAGGGGCTTGTTCGAGAGGCGGAACATAATCCTCCCTCGCCCACTTGACCTGAACGATCTGAGCGGGCACGCCGTCGATCGGGGTGCGCTTGCCGTGGCGGAAATTGCCGGGCGGTATCGGCTGGTAAAACGGTTCTCTGGACAATACTTCCAGCTTGACCGCCGTCTCCTTGTAAGCCGGTGTGTTGACATCCGGGTCGTGGTGTTCTCCGGTTAGCTTATTGAGACCCGGTTTACCTTGGTGAATAGGCATGAACAACACGTGGCCTTGCACCCGGTCGGTGATCACTACTGGAACCTCCAGCGAGCCACGGCGTGAAGAAAGACGTACCCACGTACCCTCCTCCAGCCCTCTTCGAGCGGCCAGCTCAGGGCTGACCTCAACGAACCCGTTCGGCGAAAGCGAGGTCGTGCGCTTGCCCTTGTCTGTCTGGTTCATGCTTTGGAAATGTTCGAGCATGCGGCCGTTGTCGAGCATCAGATCGAATTCTTCGTCGGTCTCTTCGACAGGCGTTTTCCAGGTCAACGGATACAACACGGCGTTGCCGTCGGGTGTGTGAAATCCATTGGTATAGAGCAAAGGCGTATCGGTGCCATCAGGGTTCATCGGCCAATGCAACGACTGCCACCCTTGCAGCCGCTCATAGCTGACGCCATTGAAGATCGTCGCGATGCTTGCCACTTCATCCATGATCTGTCCGGGATGGGTATACCCCCAGTCATGACCCATCCGGGCGGCAAGATCCGTCAGGATACGCCAGTCTGGACGGCTGTCCCCCAAGGGCGGCATCACCTCATAAAAGCGCTGGATGCGCCGTTCGGTATTGACGAAGGTGCCCTCTTTTTCAACGCTTGGGCATCCAGGCAAAACAACATCGGCAAACTCTGCCGTGCGGCTAAAAAAAATATCCTGGACTACCAGGAAATCCAGCTTGGTAAAGGCCTCATGAACGTTCTTTGAATCGGCATCTGAAAATGCTGTCTCCTCCCCAATGACATACATTGACTTGATCTTGCCCTCGTCGGCTTCCTTGACCATCAGGAAATTGTCCTGTCCAACTTTGTCGCTGAGATGCTGCGGCGGCACCCCCCATGCGTTGGCCCACTTGGCGCGGACCTGCAAGTCCGTCACTTTTTCGTAACCTGGATACATATTCTTCAAGCAACCGAAATCGCTGGCCCCCTGCACATTGTTATGACCACGCATGGGATAACCACCGGTTCCTGGCTTGCCATAGTTACCGGTCACCAGCAATAAATTGGAGAGTGCGGTACTCGTGTCGGCGCCATGGCTGTGCTGGGTAATGCCCATGGCCCAGCAAATGCTGACGGAGTTGGCATCGGCAATCATGTGCGCCGCCTCGACCAACTGCGCCTGGGCAATGCCCGTCATTTGCTCGGCAAACGCCAAGGTAAATGGCTCGAGTGAAAGACGATATTGCTCAACCTGGTTGACCTGACTGGCTAGGAAGGCATCGTCAACACGACCTTGCTCGAACAGGTAGCGAGCTATGGCAGAGGCCCAGATCAGATCGGTTCCAGGCTTTATTCTCAAAAACAGATCGGCGCGCTGGGCCATCTCATGGCATCGTGGATCGACCACCATCAATTTTTGCCCATGGTGTTTTTGAGCGGCTTTGAGCCTGGAAGCGATGACGGGGTGATTCTCAGCCATATTGCTGCCCACGAGGATCACCAGTTCGGCTTTTTGCAGGTCTTCAATGGTCCCTGAATCCCCACCATACCCTACCGTTCGGAACAAACCCTTGGTGGCCGGGTTCTGGCAATAACGAGAAGAGTTATCCACGTTGTTGGTACCGATAATGAGCCGGGCAATTTTCTGCGTCAGGTAGGCCTCTTCATTGCTGGCCTTACTGGAGCCGATAAATCCAATGCTGTCGGGACCATGAGTATCGCGAATGGCCAAAAGTCGACGGGCAATCAAATCCATGGCCTCGTCCCAACCGGCTTCACGGAAGCGTCCGTCTTCGCGGATAAGCGGCATCGTCAGCCGCTGGGGATCATTGACGAAATCCCAAGCGAACTTACCTTTAACGCATGTGGAGATACCGTTGACCGGTGCGTCGACCATCGGCTGGACCTTGAGAATCTGACGGTCACGTGTCCACATCTCAAAAGCACACCCTACCCCGCAATAAGTGCAGACCGTCTTGGTGCGCTTGATTTCTGGTTGGCGCCACTGAATATCCATGACTGAAATAGCGGAGATAGGCGTCGCGCCGATTGTATTCTCCAGGGTTTTGACGGCATTGATCAGGGGCCGCTTAAGCCCTTGCGCCATAGAAGTGAAGGGCCCGGCGTCCGGTTGCATGGTTTTTTCCAGCAGCGCGTTGCATGGACAAACCGTGACGCAATGCCCACAACTCACACAACTGGAACCCGAGATTACCTGCGCGCCATCCCACAGCACCCGCGGATGTTCAGCAGAAAAGTCAATGGACAACGTTTCGTTGACTTCAACGTTCTGACACGCTTCCACACAACGTCCACACAAGATGCACTGGTCCGGATCGTAGGTGTAAAACGGATTGGAGTGATCCTTAGCAAAAGGCTTGGGTCTATATTCATAGCGCTGGATGGGCAGATGCATGTCCACTACGGTGTTGTGCAACGTGCAATCGCCAGTATTGTGCTCGCACACCGTGCAATACAGTTCATGCTTGGCAAGGATGCGATCCACCCCCTCATGCCGCGCCTTGCGCGCCTGGCCCTGGCTGGTCAAGTTCATCGCGTCGGCGGTGCGCAGCGTACATCCACGCACCAGTTGGCCATTGTTTTCAACCCAGCATACGTCACACGTTTGCAAGGCGCCCAAGGAGGGGTGATAGCAGATATGGGGCAGTTGAATGCCATGCGCGGCGAGAAATTCAATCAGTGGGATATCAGCGCTGCCTGACAGTGACTGACCATCAAAGATAATTGTGCATTTGTTCACATGACTCATCAGCAATACCCCGTCATTGAAACGGTAGGACCCCGCCTGGCCTTCGACCATCGCTCTCCATGAGCAAATCCCCGGCCGCAACTTCGGGCACATAACCCGGTAGCGATTGTCAGGGCGCTACCCCCAGGCTGCCGTTATAGTTTTTTTACTGACGTACATCCCCAGCCAATCGTTCCAACAAATTCGCATTGGCTGACTAAAGGCATTCACCTGGCAGCTCAATACAAGCAGGTCGCAGTATTCCAGGCAGTTTCTCTACCTAGGGTTGAGGTAGGAGTTTCGGGCACTTGAGGCCATCCTGCACTCATGTTGGAGGAGTCCGATCTTATGTTCATCGGCTTGCTGGAACTCTGAGAACTCCGTTAAGCAGTGACCAGTTGGCTGGCCATAGCGGGCAAGATTTTGAGCCCGCCTTACCTGGTCCTACGCAGGGGATGAAGCATACGAGCTTAATCATCAGCCAAAGCGCCCCGAGAGAGCCGCCCCAAGGAACGACGGACGGTCGTTTGCTCATCTCCGCGAGCACGGTATTACTCGCTTTACCAAGTTTCCGATCGACATTCCTTGGATGAGGATAGAGAAAATCACGATCATATAAGTGAGTGAAACAACGACATCACGCGCATCACCCGCAGGTAACGACAATGCCAAAGCTACTGATATCCCGCCTCGAAGGCCTCCCCAGGTCAGAACAGCCCACGATCCACTTGGCAAACGAAAGCGTTTTCCAAGTACGGCAACCGGAACCCCGACAGTTAAGGATCGCGACAGCAAAGTCAAAACGATAACAACGAGCCCTGAGACAACCAGAATGCTCGAAAATTCGATCAAGATGACCTCCAGTCCGATAAGCACGAATAATACGGCATTGAGAATCTCGTCTATCAACTCCCAAAACATATTTATTTTTTTCTCCGTTCGCTCAGACATCGCGTACGAGCGACCTTGATTACCTACAATTAACCCCATAACCACCATGGCTAACGGACCGGATATATGCGCATGTATCGCAAGTGCATAGCCGCCAAGCACGGCCGCCAAAGTAATCAATACCTCCTCTTGGTAACTGTCGATGCTTTTTAGCATGAGATATATGAAGCCGCCGACAGCTGCTCCGAGAGCTATCCCTCCTCCTGCCTCTATGAGAAGAAGCTTTGACGCTTCCATGAAGGAAGGTGTTTCACCACTCGCTATCATCGCCAGAATCAAGGAAAACAAGACGACACTCACACCGTCATTGAAAAGTGACTCGCCGGAGATCACCAATTCAACGCTTCGAGGCGCTCCTGCTGAGTTGAGGATACCCATCACGGCAATAGGGTCAGTTGGGGAAATCAACGCCCCAAATACCAAACAGTATGCCAGTGGTAGCTTTAGGGATGTCAAAGACAGAAGAGCCCACAATCCATAGCCAATAATCAACGTCGACGCTGTCGTTCCAATCACGGCTAGAGATGCTACCTGCCATCGGTAAGTTCGAAGCTCAAATAAATTGACATGCAAAGCGCCTGCAAATAACAGCAGAGACAGCATCCCCTGCATAAGCAATTCGGAAAAATCGATGGACTCGATCAACGATTGCTCAAGCGTATGCAGGGCATGTAGCCCCATTGCATCAAGCGCCATATTGAACAAAGACATGGTCAACGCGATTCCCATCACGCCTATAGCGGACGGCAACCCTACGAACTTGCGGTTGAGAAAAGCGAGAACTGCTGTGATACAAAGAAATACGGCAACAATATCGAGCATCAACCGAGTCACTCCAGCTGGGGGCATCTGATCTCTGGCAATGGGTCGCAACAGGCAGAAGGTGATCATGCTGCAAGACGGATGATCAGGCTGCAGCCGTTTCTTCATCGACTTACAAAAAGCTTAAAAGGTGCCAAATTTTTTTCGTGACGGGTAAATGGATGTTCGAATCACCACCTAAAAATCGGGTCTCAGTAGCAAAGCCTAGCTTGGCCATCACCTTAAGTGAGCCATCAGAAGGTATGTTGCCCCGGATGCTTAGTGCGCCAATTAAAGCTGGCGCAGGATAGTCGATGAGAGTTCGATACAGTAAGAAATGGCGAATCAACCAGCCCCGGAGTCATGCATGTTGCACCGTGAGGTGCAGGATGAGGCGTTGACAGGGCAAACCGATGGGCTAGCCATTGAGCCGCGAAATCAGAAATCCGGAATGCCGACGCTGTTAAGCGAAGCAGAAGGCATTACCGAGCATGGCGTTATACGCCTGTCATGCTCTGATCCCGCGCGGTCGGAGATCCGAGCCCTGCGGAGACGGTGGAGGAAAGGGGCGTAGCCAAGGGAAACACCGCTCCCCCCGGTACCCCGGACACTGAGCCGGGTCAGTTGCATGTCGATCGGACTTGAAGCTGCACGTGAAGCAGCCCAAAGAAACAAGGGTTCGCTGTTCACCGCTCTGCTATACCACATCACACCGCAGTTTTGGCGCAGAGTTCTATGCCCTGCGCCGCAGTGCCGCAGTGCCGCAGTGCCGCAGTGGGGCATAGACGGCATCATGTGGTGGAGAGAATATGACGAAGATCGAATGTTCAACCACTCGTCAAATCGAACAAACCTTAGCGGGGTTTCACGTCTCAACTGAAAGTGTACAGGTTCGCTGGATTTAGCCGGGTGGTATCGAAACATTCTGCCCCAAACACCTTTTCAGCTATATTTCGTCGTTCCGTCATTCTTTTTTCCTCATCTTCGCTCGCAATCGTGCTTCATTCCTCTTGAGAAGTTAACCAAGGTTAGTGTTTATGAAATCTGCACCTCAGCGGTCCCCCAATGTTCCGCAACGCAAAGATCTGATCCCCAGCCACCTCGCTTTTCCGGTGGTCGGCATTGGTGCATCAGCGGGCGGGCTGCAGGCGGTGAGGTCGTTTTTCGAACACACGCCCCAAGACAGCGGCATGGCTTTTGTGGTGATACTGCACCTGTCGCCCGATCACGAGAGCGTGGCGGACAAGATCATCCAGCAGTCGACTCGCATGCCGGTGCTCCAGGTCAACGCCACCACGTCCATCGAAAAGAATCGGGTCTATGTAATCTCACCCGCCCAGCACTTGACGATGAATGATGGCTATCTGTCCGTCTCACCCTCCGTACGCCAAGGCGGCTCGCATATCGCCATTGATCTATTTTTCCGGGACCTGGCGGACACCCACAAAGATCGCGCGTTCTGCCTAATTTTATCTGGTACAGGCACCGACGGTGCGGTAGGGCTGTCGCGCATCAAGGAGCAAGGCGGCATCACTCTGGTACAAACGCCGGAAGATGCCGAGTTCGATGGCATGCCGCTCGCTGCGATCGAAACTCAGATGGTCGATCTGGTGCTGCCGGTGGTGGAGATGCCACAGAAGCTTTTAGATCTGTGGCGCAACGCTCAGTCGATTATCCTGCCCACGGCTAATGACCCCGAAATCAAAACCCTTTCCCCCGCCACCGAACGCGATGCGGCCGTGGCGGAACAACTACTGCTTGATATTCTGACCCAACTGCGTGCCACTACTGGGCACGACTTCAAGCATTACAAACGCGCCACCGTATTACGCCGCATTGAGCGACGCCTGCAAGTCACCGCCCAGCCGGACCTCACGGCCTACTACAATTACCTTCAAGACCACCCGGAAGAAACCAAGGCCTTGCTCGGCGATATGCTGATCGGGGTGACTAACTTCTTCCGCGACCGAGAGGCCTTCGAAGCGCTTGAGCGTGACGTTATTCCAAACTTGATAAAGTCACTGGAAGACGCAGTTCCACATCGCGAAGAGGTACGCGTATGGTCGGCTGGTTGCTCCACCGGTGAGGAGGCCTATAGCCTCGCAATGCTGGTGACGGATCAATTGGCACAGGATGCCAGCAGCGCAAAGATGCAGGTGTTTGCCACTGACATCGATGAACGCGCGATCTCCCACGGCCGCAACGGCGTATATCCTGAAGCGATCATCACAGACGTGCCACCGACTCGCTTGCGTCAGTACTTCGCTAAGGAAAAAAATCAACACTATCGGGTGCGCAAGGAGATTCGCGAAAAAGTTCTGTTCGCTAAACACAGTTTGTTGGCCGACCCGCCATTCTCGCAAATCGATCTGATCGTGTGCCGGAACCTGTTGATCTATCTGGATCGCGACGTGCAGCGCGATATCCTGCAGATGTTCCATTTTGCGTTGCGACCTGGTGGCTATTTGTTTCTGGGGTCATCGGAATCAGCGGACGGCTGCCTGGATTTATTTGTGCCGGTGGACAAGCGCAACCGCATTTTTCGTGTACGGGCCGGTTCGAGTGCCATGCGCCGAGCGCCCTCCATGCCCCGTAGCGGCTACGTTCGATCTAACGCCCTAACCGTTGCAGCTGAAACCAAGACACCAAACAAGATTTCGTTCGCGGATATTCATCTTCGTGCCTTGGAAAAAGCCGCGCCGCCCAGCGTGATTGTCGATGGCCATGGTGACATTTTGCACATAAGCGAAGGCGCGGGCTTCTTCCTGCGCTATGCGGCAGGGGAAATGACTCGAAGCTTGTTGGCCCTGGCGCACCCCGACTTGCGCCTCGATATCCGCACCACACTATTTCAGGCCCAGCAGTCGGGGGCTGCCGTGACGTCGCGAAAAGTGCGCATCACGCGCGAAGAAAGCCATTACCTGGTTGATATCACGGCCCTTCCTTACCACGATGAAGCGACCGAAAGCGACTATGCACTGATCATCTTCAAAGAGCGGCATATCGACCCGCAACCGCTTGATGACGAAAACACCAGCCATGCCGAAGTCCAAATAATGAGCCATCTGGAGCGCGAACTGCACCGCACCAAGCAGCACCTCCAGGAAACCATCGAGCAATCGGAACTCTCCAGCGAAGAACTCAAAGCCTCGAACGAGGAAATGCAAGCGGTCAACGAAGAGCTTCGCTCCGCTACTGAAGAGCTAGAGACCAGCAAGGAAGAGTTGCAGTCAATCAACGAAGAACTGCTGACAGTCAATTTCGAACTCAAAACCAAGGTTGAAGAGACCGACCAGATCAACGACTATCTGACTAACCTGATAGCCTCCACCGACATCGCCACCGTATTCGTCGATCGCAATATGCGCATTCGCTGGTTTACCCCGCGCGCCACGGACATCTTCAGCATGTTGCCGGTTGATACCGGGCGCTCGCTGATGGACATCACGCACCGTCTCAATTACTTGGAAATGGCCGAAGACGCCACGACGGTATTTGAATCGCTCAGCATGATCGAACGTGAAATCAGCAGTAAGGATGATCGCTGGTACATCGCACGCTTGCTGCCCTATCGCTCGAGCGAAGACCACATTGACGGCACCGTGCTGACATTTATCGACATCACCAAGCGACGCCAAGCCGAAGAAGAGTTGCGCCTGGGTGAAGAACGCATGCGTCTGGTCGCCGAGAGCACCCATGACTTTGCGATTATTATCCTAGATGAGCATGGTGTAATCACCGATTGGAACACCGGGGCCGAACTGATATTTGGCTACACCAAGCAAGAAGTGCTCGGCGCTTACTACGATTTGATTTTCTCTCCGGAAGACCGCGCCGGTGGGGTTCCTGAAAACGAGTTGCGCGCAGCCCGTGAGCATGGACGTGGCGAGGACGAACGTTGGCACGTACGCAAGGATGGAAGCCAGTTTTACTGCAGTGGTGAAGTCACCCAACTCAAGAGCAATAGTTTGCAAGGCTACGTCAAGATTGCCCGCGACCTCACTGGCCATAAGCGCACCCAGGATGAGCAGAACCAGCGGCTGATGGAAACCCAAACCAACAGCCATCTCAAGGATGAGTTTTTCGCGGTGATGTCGCACGAACTCAAACACCCGTTGAACCTGATCCAACTGAACGCTGAATTGCTGCGTCGCTTGCCAGCAACCAAGGCTACAGTCCCAGCGATCAAGGCCGTGAATACCATCTGCGACGCGGTTTCCAGCCAGGCGCGTATCATTGACGACCTGCTCGATGTGGCGCGTATGCGTACCGGCAAGCTCAAGCTGAAAAAACAGCCAGTCGACCTGACCAGCGCACTGCAGGAGATTTACAACGTTGTGCTTACAGCCGGTCACCATTGTCAGGTGACGCTGGAAATTCCAAAGCGCGTGCCGGTCATGGTGGATGCCGACCCCACACGCTTGGAACAGGTAATCTGGAACCTCGTTAACAACGCGCTAAAATTCACCCCTGCCGGAGGGTGCGTGCAATTGGTTGTCAGCCGTGTGGACGGGTATGCCCAATTTGACGTAATCGACAGCGGCACGGGCCTGACTGAAGAAAACATGGAGAAAATTTTCGATCTGTTCGGGCAGGCCGAAAACCAGCACCAGCCCCATCAACGTGAAGGCTTAGGTATCGGATTGTCCCTAGTTCGCCAGTTGGTGGAGGCGCACGGTGGTTCGGTCAGTGTCCGCTCCAAGGGCTTGGGTTATGGATGTACGTTTTCGGTGTTGCTGCCGCTCTGTGAATCCCAAAAACAAAATGAGACCGACAACTCGACAACGACCGCAGATGAGCGCTTGAACGGACTGAAGTTATTACTGGTGGATGACTCCAAAGATGTGCTTGAAGTGTTGCACATGCTGCTGGAGATGGAGGGCGCCGAGGTGAACGCCTTCGGCGATCCACGAGAAGCGCTCAATGCCGCCCGTACTAATGCCTATAACCTGATCATCTCGGACATAGGCATGCCCATTATGAATGGCCATCAATTGATGAAAAAAATTCGTGAGATGGATCATTTACAACAAACCCCGGCCATTGCGCTGACGGGTTATGGGGCCGAAAATCATCGTAATGAAACGGCCGAGTCAGGTTTCAATCACCATGTAAGCAAGCCCGTTTCTCATGATGCCCTGATTGAACTGATTGAGCGGCTATGCCGCTCGAGCGCATGACGCATTGGTGAAAATTCTAGGACGCCGAAAATCAGAATAATCGTCGACGCATTCGAGGTTTGAGACATGATCGATTCGTTCGTCGATCAAGGATCTCAGCGGCAAGGATAGGACGTTCGCTGTGACGCAAATTGCTTTGATAGGTGGACGCCTGCTCAAGCACACGTGCCCTTGGCGCCAGGGGATACGGCGGGCCTCCGCGACAATTTGGTGAGCAGACCGTCCAAGGCCATACCATCGAAGGGAAGAGTCTGAACCTTGCTTTGCAAAGCCGCATCCTCATGCACTGGCTGAACACGATTGTGCGCGTCACTATACTTTAGCTCTGCATATCCATTGTCCTTCCTCCTTGGCTATGTTCCGGCGATAACGGGCCTTGGGCTACACCGCGCGGGCCGTCGCCATTTACATATTGCCAGACTGACAAACGGCAAAAAGCCAACCAGTAGTTTTTTTGAAAGCTGAAACGACTCACCACTTCATGTCCGAGCGCCCATCTAAGAAAGAGATAATTTGCAGCCCTCGCGCTTCGAAAATTATCGATATTTCAAAGATAACAAGTTTGATACCCGTGCCGAGAGTAAGAGTCCCACCTTTATCGGGCTCGTTCCCGTTGCTGGTATCAGGTACAGCTCCCCTGCTGCCCTTGTTAATCCAAAGGAGCTACTCGATAAGGAAGGCCGTGATGCAATTCAAAAACACAGCTGAAAAATTGATGGCCTGCCGTCGCTTGGCGCTTGAGCAGAATGAAAGACTTTTTGATGAGGCGAACGCATACAGCCGACGCGCGTTCGATCTCTTGGAGCATCCCGACTTTGACTGCGAAATGTTTGAAGAGTACCTGCACATACGTCACAAGGCCGAGTCACTGTTTCGTGACGCAATTGAGCATCTCAGCGCCCTCAATGAACATTTCCCCCCACCTTCCTCGCGTTCCGCAACTGGGGTATCGAATAGCACAACAGTTGATAAGGAGATGGCGTGGTGACTAATTCACAGCGAGCCTGGGAACTGGCGATGGTTCTTGTCGCCAGCGGAAAAATCCCTTTCGATCCTGCGAACATAAGCGGCTCAATAAAAATCCTGGAGAGGCATCTAGAGGCCCTTGAAGAGGCGCTTCAGAGTGAGCCAAATCTATCCGAGCACGCGCAGCGCATCAGTAGCTTGCAGCGCCCTAGCAAGCCTCCCGAAGTTGCATAGACCTAATCGTTTTGTGGTCTGGTAGCGCCCGGCCCAAGCACGCAGTCCTTCCCGTTTGTTTTTCTAAGCTTTACTACCGGATGCGCAGGTCGCACCGAATTATTGGAGATCGATTCGCCACGTTCATAGTCACTTCTAGCATGGTCGCACTACTGGGCATGGCGGCTGGGCAAGCCTATGCTAAATCACCTTAATCAGCTGTCGAACATTGTCCATCCAGGTCGCCGACATCCGCTCGACTGAATGACACATTTCCCGCTTAGCGCCAAACTTCGCGGAGATCGAGGGCACCTTGAGTGCCTTCGATCATCTACAACAAATAATGTCGGCACCATTTGCAGGCCTGGCAATGCAGATTGTTCCGCAGGCGGCCCCTTACATACTGGCGCCTGATTCAGTACAGCCGTGTCGGCGAGGACAGTTCTACGGCATCGACCTACCGAATCCTCACCGATGCCTTCAAAGAGGACGGCATCTCTCCAAGGTCCGCAACGTTAGTTCCCGCAGAAGCAAAGCCCCAGCGTACACAACTCATAAATGAGCACCTAGATCTTGTTAAGCTGACGTGGCTGAAAGCTGCCATTTTGTCCCATAGGGCCTCGGCATGGTCTTTGAGTTTCTCGTAGTCCAAGCAGTCATCAGGATTTAGACAGCTGTATGGAGAAGCTAAAGATGACAGCCTCCCACAAATGTGCGGTGCTCCACCGCATGGCCTTGTCAGTGAGCGAACTGCGCGCCATATTTTGTCCGGGCGGAACCGGCCGCTGGACGTCATCCGCCGTTAGCCTTGCAGGAATGGTTGACGCTGAGTCTTATCTTGACCTCAATCCCATCCGACGTGCGAAGTCCATTTGCTTCCTGTGGAAACCCTCCGCGACTGGCACGACAGTAATGTTCAGGTGACGACCGTCGAGATGTCCCATTGCGTGCCGAGCCCCGGTCACGTGTTCATCGAATCGACCCTGCCCTCCGCCAGAATGAGCAACACCTGGTGGACGAAGGCATCGAACGCGGAGCACTCCGGGGCACCTTTCACAAATCATGAAGTCTCACAGGCCGGCCGATTGTTGCGTCGGCGCAAGTCCTTCGATCAAGGACGTTCACAGCGAAGCAGCAGCGCTTTGTCACGGTCGGTTGGCGCTTGCGCGAGATCTAAAACGCTATCATCTTGACCAGTTCAGCCGTTTGCAACCGGTGGCCACTGATCGCAAACAGCTTGATAAGACCCGCGCTTGAGAAAAAGTAGCGTCCGATCACTTGGCGAACGGACGCGCATTGATAGTTATTTCTTGGCTTCTTTGTCTGGGTCTGCCGAACGTGCAAGAAACGCTTCGGTGAGCTGCGGCAAGTGCTTGAGCAGCCAGTCGGCCATGGCGACTTCTTGCGGCAGGATCTTTTCGCAGGCCTGTCGGGTCTGCGTGTCACCGGCCGCTTCCGCCGCCGCGATCAGCACGGTGTAGCTGGCGATTTCCATGTTCTCGAACACATAACCTGCCATCGCGCCTTTGATCACCTCGTCACTCATCAATGACCCGCCGACGGCTTGACCGAACGCCATGAGCTTGCCGCCCAGATCTTTGAGGGTCGACGAATCGCCGCCCAGACGTCGCACACACTCATCGATAAGCTTCTGCTGGCCCAATGTCTCTTCAATGTGCTGATCGATGCGCGCTTTGAGCTGCGGATAATGCTCCAGGCGCTTGGATTGTGCCTTGAGCATCTGCTCGGCCTGTTGCTCCATGGCGTGGGCGTCACGCAGCCAGTCGAGCAGATTTTCCTGTGGAGTAGCCATTGTCGAATCCTCTTCTTGATGATTTCCAGTGATGGGCAAGGCGCGCCGACTACGCGTCGGCGCGTGCGGCTGTGCTTCGTCACGGACCAAGCTTGGCTTGCGCACCGGAGCCAAGGTCGGCACCGGTGACTGGCTCGCTGTTGGGGTCTGACATTGTGCGCATTTTCATGTTTTCCAGCCGCGCTTCGTCGGCGTTGTCCAGTTGCACCGTGGCCAGCCCATCGCCACCGTCGACGGCCGGCGATGGGCTTTCAACGAACTCCCAGTCGTCGCCCTGGTTCCAGGACCCGCGCATGCTTTCCGTGCCCTGCGACATGTTGAAGTAGACGTTGGTGAATTCAGGCATGCCGGGCAGCTTGCCTTGTGGAAAGTTTGGCTGAATCGCGTGCAGGGCTTTTTCGAAGGACAATTGGTGGGCGATTTCACGGGTCATCAGGAAGCCCAACGCTTCTTTTACGCCAGGATCATCTGTCACGTTCATGAGACGTTCGTAAACGATCTTCGCCCGCGCTTCTGCAGCGATGTTCGAGCGCATGTCGGCCGTGGGCTCACCGATGGTGTCGATGTACGCCGCAGTCCAGGGTACACCTGCCGAATTGGTCAGCGGCGAGCCAGCGCCATACAACAAGCTGGTGATGTGCGAATCATTGCCCGCGCCATTCAGCGAGCGGTAAAGCTCACCTTCCTGCTCGACGCCTTCGGCCATCTGTCCCTTTGCGCCTTTATTGAGCATGACGATGATCGAACCGACGATTTCCAGATGGCTGAGTTCTTCGGTGGCGATGTCCATCAACAAATCTTTGCGACCTGGATCGTCCTCGGAAAGAGCCTGAGTGAAGTAGCGCGACGCCGCCGCCAGCTCGCCTTGCGCACCGCCGAATTGCTCCAGTAAAAGGTTGGCTAGACCAGGGTTAGGTTGGGCAACACGCACGGTATATTGAAGTCGCTTGTTATGTAGAAACATCACCAATCTCCTCAGTCTCGATAAGCGCGGCGGCGTTCACGGGTTAAACACTGCCTACTCTTTTGGGAAAGACCGGCGGTGCAGAAATTTCAAAAAAAAATCGACTTTCAGGACAAATGGTTAAAATCGTTAAACAAGCGAAACGGCCAACAAATATTGGCGTGGAGGCTGACTTGCAAAGGCCCGCTTCGCCGACTCGATATTACGGCTTCAGATCCGGATCACGGTTCAAATGTCTCTGATCTATGGCGTCGATATCGGTCGACCGATTCGCCGCTTTCCAGCGGATGCTGCCAATCGGTCGTCGCGTTCGAGGCTTCGTCACGGCCGGCAGTGCGGGACATGGAACTGCCATCATTCGGCCCCAGATCGTTTTCGAGCAATTCGTCCGGGCAGGATGGCTTATTCATGGCTGGCCCAATTAGCGCAAATCGAACTTTTGGAATGGTGCTGAATTCCCGTGTGCGACGATAGAGCGAACGGCGTGCACATCATCTCGTCACTTCGTTTGAACCGCTTTCGACATACACGGCTCCCAGTGAAAACATACGTGGAAGCCAGATGCCATGGATGCTTTCAAGAACCTGCTGACCGTTGCAGAAGAAACCAGACTGCGCGCGCTCGATGTCTGGCACCAAACCTTCGAAAATCAGACGCTTCGCATGGAATGCCCCGACCGTTATCACGAAGAGCTGCTGCGCCAGTGCGATGAGATGGATCGCCGAGGGATCATCACTTGGAACGAATGGCGCGACTTGCGCATCAAGGCCGATCAGGCCTACCTGAACGCCGTAGCCGGCCACGATTATCACCGACACTGACTCCGTCAGCCTGCCTTGCGGGTCCAGTTATGACCCATCCTATGTGGGGTGGCGCGAACTGTGGATCCATGGGTCATAGCCAGGCGGCGTGCGACGAACCATCCATGGGCATGCCGCCGCTGTTCGTTGGCCGACTCGTAAGGATGAACACATCGCTTTGCTTATGCGCATCGTCGCGAACAGCCACGCTGCCGATGCTGGCGGGGCGTCCGGCTGTGGTGCGTTATCCGACTGGAGTTGCGCACGCCCGACGTCTGCCCGCGCATCAAGATGAGCTGACCTTGGCGGCGTGGTTCTGCGTCCTCGTTGCATACGCTCAATAACAATGACTGGCGCACACCGAGCAGCGCCGGCGAAACGGATCACAAGCTGCACATGCCAAAGGTGCTTGCGCGCGCCCGAAAATAATAACCAGCGGTCCCCGCGCCGACCGGCCAGCCTATAACCAAGCGCTGAACCAAAACCAGCGCACCTATTCGGGCTTCGTCTCTGGTGGCGTATATGTCGCTGCCGCAAACCCGCTTCAGCCCTCCTTGCCGGTGCGGGTTCCGCCATGACTGTGCTGTCCTCCCACCCGCGCCTTTTCCGCTCGATCGAGTTTGACGTCGACGGCATTACTGCCCTTCTTACCCGCACCCTTGATTTTCTGTGGATCGTCGGCAAAGGAATGCTCGCTTCGATGTTTCCCGGTCATAGTTCTACTCTCCACTATTGTGAGGTTTATCTTAATAGAGATGCCCAATAAGCTGCAGACACTCCTGAATAAACACTAGCAGTTAAAGTTCTACACACACTTCCCTGGGTGACAAAAGGGCAACTAAGCGAAGCGATTCGCGCGGCTATGGCAATCCAATTCGCCATCATAAACTTATACGAAGCGGCGCTCAATCCGGCCACTTGTATAACTTTTCGGGGGGTCGATGCCGTTCATCGGGTACGCAAAAAATTCTCCAAGCATTTTCCAACTGCGCGATATCGGAGTAAGTGTCCGTGGTGAAAATGGGCAACTAACGAAACTTAAAATGAATTGGAGACCTATCATGACTACAGGTAGTAAAAACCCGGGTAATTTTTCCAACGATCGCGAGAAAGCATCCGAGGCCGGACGAAAAGGTGGGCAGGCATCGGGTGGAAACTTTGCCAACGACCGCGAAAAAGCCTCGGAAGCAGGACGCAAAGGAGGCCAAAACAGCCATGGTGGCGGGCGTAAATCCTAACGATCACTAAGGCAGCCCTGCGGCTCTAAGTATTCGCCAGAGGCAATAGGCGGGATGCGATCATTGAAGGCCTACACCGATGATCCATGAAAGCGTCTCGCAGTTGCAAAACGGCGAGTGTTACTTGGCTGACAAGTGAACAGTAGGTGAAGAAGCAAATCGATACTAGATGAATTCATAGCTATTGCGAGGCTTGAGCATATTCAATATACGAATATGTTTGCCTGCGTGATCGCCTGTGTAAACACGAGGTAAATTGAAATGGCACAAGACAAACAAGGCGGCATGTCTGTAAACGAGGCGGGTAAAAAAGGTGGTGAAGCCACATCGGCTTCCCATGACAAAGAGTTCTATCAAGAGATTGGCAGCAAAGGTGGCCAAAACAGTAGTGGCAACTTTAAAAACGATCCCGAACGTGCAGCAGAGGCCGGAAGCAAGGGCGGCCAGAACAGCGGTGGCAACTTCAAAAACGATCCGCAAAGAGCCGCTGACGCCGGTAGCAAAGGTGGCCAGAACAGTGGCGGTAACTTTGCCAACGATCGGGAAAAGGCCTCTGAGGCTGGTCGCAAGGGTGGCGAAAGCAGCCACGGTGGTGGGCGTGATAGCAACAGCTGATGCGCCAGAGGCAGGGGAGCCTTGCTCCCCTGCCGTTTGTGCACCCGCGGCGACAAACTCTTTTTAACCTGACGTTTGTTTAACGCGATCTGATCACCCCTTAGAAACGACGCTTCCGAATGGAGGACGTCTTTTCCGGAGACATCCATGACGAACGCCAAACCGAACTTCCCGTGCGCATGCCCGGATTGCACCTGCAGTTTAGCCGCCGACAAGGAGGTCGAGCGCGACGGCAAACAGTATTGCAGCGACGCTTGCGCAGACCTTCACCCGAACGGAACACCCTGCCCTTCCTCCGATTGTCACTGCGAACGCAGCATGACGCTGGGAGACCGAAGCGTCAGTGATTCGAAACTGGACGAAGCGGTCGAAGAGACGTTCCCCGCCAGCGATCCGATATCACCCTGAGCGCCGCTTCGACAGGGGCATGCTGTCGTCTTTCTTCAGATGGAAACCCGGTATGCGCGCTGTTTTCTACCCAGAACCAACCGCGGAGGACTTCACCATGATCAACCCAGCAACCGGCATGAAACCGGGTGAGCGCTACGTCATTGAAAGCGTCGAGCGAGCCCCGCAGTTCCTTGGCTTTTTTCTGGATGGTAAATATTACCTGGGCCCCGAATTGCAGACTGCTGTGGGCTGGCTCGAGGAGCAAGATTTCATTTACGACCAGCTCGACCCGTCTGGCGAACCGACTTACCCCAATCGACGTGTCGGCAAAATTGAAAACCTGAAATTGATCCTCGACGACGGCTTGCGCCTCGAACTGACCGAGGTGCCCTTCTTGCCTGATAACGCCACGCCCAAGTCAATGGCCAGCGAGGCGAACTCAACGTCCTCCTCATCCGCCTCTTCATTCGCGCAGCGTCAGACGCGGTCATCGATAGCCGGCAAACTCGTTGTGATTACCGGTGCCTCCAGCGGCATCGGTCGGGCGACAGCACAAGCGTTCGCCAGTGAGGGTGCGCGGCTAGTGCTGGCTGCGCGCGATGACGTTGCGCTGGCCGAGGTCGTCGACGAATGCACTGATCGCGGTGCGGCTGCCGTGGCGGTGCGCACCGACGTCACCGACAGTGAGCAGATGCAAGCGCTGGCCGAGCAGGCCGCCAGCTTCGGTAACGGACGCATCGACGTCTGGATCAATAATGCCGGCGTCGGCGCAGTAGGCAGTTTTGAAGACACACCGCTCGAGATCCATGAGCAAGTGCTGCAAACGGATTTGCTCGGTTACCTGCGCGGCGCCTATGTCGTATGGCCATACTTTAAGGCGCAACGCAGTGGTATTTTGATTAATACACTGTCCCTCGGCAGTTGGGTGGCACAGCCCTATGCCGCAGCTTATTCGGCGAGCAAATATGGTTTACGCGGTTTGACCGAAGCACTGCGCGGCGAACTCGCAGGGTCGCCGAATATTCATGTCTGCGATATTTACCCGGCCGTCATCGACACCCCCGGGTTTCGCGACGGCGCCAATTTCACCGGGCACGCGCTTAAGCCACCGGCCCCCACGTATGATCCGCGCCGTGTTGCCAAGGCTATGGTCGCGTGCGCCATCAATCCCAAACCGACCACGAGCGTGGGGAGTGCCGCTACTGTCGCACGTGTGGCGCATTTTCTCATACCTGGTTTCCCGCAATTGTCTGGCTGGTTGACGCGTTTGGCACTCAAGCGCAGCCCCACGGCGCCAACATCCAGCGGCAATCTGTTCGCGCCACCCGATGGCGAGCGCCTGGTTGAAGGTGGCTGGCGCAAACCTGGGCCGAAATTCCCCGCATTGCTAGTGGCCGGCGCTGCGTTGCTGGTAGGTGGTTGCTTGCTAGCCGTCAATCGCTCGCGGGGAAGCCACTGATCGGCGCCCGAAGTTCGCCAGGAGAAACGACAATGGACAGGTTGATCGAGATTTTGAAGGAACATGCCGAGGCGTTTTCTGACCTCGACAGCACCGGATTTGCCACTCTGTTTGACCGCTATGGCGATGCGCAGGTCGTGTTGATCGGCGAGGCCAGCCACGGAACTCACGAGTTCTATCAGGCGCGTGCAGCGATCACGCGGCAACTGATCGCCCATCACGGTTTTACCGTGGTTGCGGTCGAGGCGGACTGGCCGGACGCCGACCAGATCGACCGTTGCGTCCGCGGGCGCGACAAAGGTCATTGGCATGAGGCTGCGTTCTCCCGGTTTCCGACTTGGATGTGGCGCAACACCGACGTACAGGCGTTCGCGCGCTGGCTGTTGGACTTCAACCAAACCCGGGCAGCCAATCAGCGTGTGGAGTTTCGCGGCCTCGACGTGTACAGCCTGCGTAATTCGATCCGCGAGGTGCTCGGCTATTTACAAGACACCGATCCGGCGATGGCCCGAGAAGCGCGTGAACGGTATGCCTGCCTGATGCCCTGGCACGATGAGCCGGCGCTGTACGGACATTTCACCGAAGTCGGCGGCATGACCACCTGTGAAAGTGCTGTGCTTGAGCAACTGCAGGCCATGCTCAACCGACGCCTGGGCCTCATAGAAAATGACGGTGAGGCATTGTTCAATGCTACCCAGAATGCGCGGGTGGTGCATGCCGCCGAGCAGTATTACCGAGCGATGTATCGCGGCAATCGCGAATCCTGGAACCTGCGCGACCAGCACATGTTCGAAACGCTGCAAGCGCTGCGCTCGCGACAGGAGCGCAACGCGAAAGTGATCGTCTGGGCGCACAACTCTCACGTCGGCGATGCCCGCGCGACCGAGATGGGTGACAGCGGTCAATTGACGCTGGGCCAGTTATGCCGCGAGGCGTTCGGTTCAGACGCGGTACTGATCGGCATGGGGACCGACCACGGCACGGTCGCGGCGGCCGACGGCTGGGATCAACCAATGCGCATCAAAGACGTCACCCCGGCGCTGCCACGCAGTTGGGAGCGCGCCTTTATCGAAGCAGGTATCCCGTGCACCTTTTATGACTGGCGTGATGCCAAGCGCGTCGTGCTGCGTGAGGCGCTGTCCCAGCGCCTGCAGGAGCGCGCCATCGGCGTCATTTACCAACCGCAGACCGAGCGCCAAAGTCATTACTTCGCCGCTACCCTGGGCGAACAATTTGACGCGTGGCTTTGGTTCGCCAATACCCATGCCATCACGGCGCTGAGCACGGTGCCGTCGACCAGCCACGAGGAAGACACCTTCCCCTTCGGCCTGTGACGACGCTGACGGGAAGCCCATCGCTGAACCGCATAACTGATCTTTCCTACAGTCTTGGAGGCACCTGCTGGTTGACATCAAGCTGTTTGTGATCACCACGCCTGTCGCGGTTTCAGCTGAAAATCCGGTGGCGCTCGGACTCATGGGCAATGATGCATTAAGCCGTCTGCCACAGGTCACCAGCCGTTTGCCCAATGGCAGCATCCGTTTCACATAAGGAGTTCCATGTCCACTGAACACCGCTACATCGTCAGTTTCATCGTAAACAATCAGCCGCAGAGCCGCACGCTCCTGCATGACCGGGAGACGCTGGAAACGGCGCTTGCGGCAACCCTGGTCAAGACGACATTTCCTGAACTCAACGATGCCGAGCTCAGCGATATCCAGGTGCAAAAACGCACCAAACCCGAGGAGGAAGACAACATTCCGGGACACTATCAGCAGCCGTGAACCGTCCTAACTGCGCATGGAGGTGCCGACCGAGAGCCGAGCGGCTCAGCCAGTCAAGACTCGGACGGGGCGACTGCCGACAGCGCCCCGTCGCCACTTTGTAGTTTTCGCTTCAGTTGAGCGCTGCCGCATCGCAACGAAAACCGGTGCCAGACCGCCTATCGGGCGACTGTCAAACAATCAAAACGATGTAAGTTTTTAGATTATCCGAGTAAGCGTCTGCTGTGTTTAAGGGTATCAGTGAACCTTTATTAAGTGGTGGAGAGTTCTCATGACTAACAGTAATAAAATCACGGGACCTGATAAGGGTTCGTCTAGCGGGCCGCGGCCATGGCAGCGATTTCGCTAATGACCGCGAGAACGTTTGGAAGCCGGTCGCAACGGCGGGCAGTCAGGCCCTAGCGGTGGACGCAAATCTGAGATCCCTAGAGGGCGGCATCGCGGCCCTTCTCCAGGCGCCAGAGGTCGAACATGAAAAACATTGTGGAACACCAGTGCTGCGCGATGCACCCGGAAAAAGCTGAAGAACCAGCCCACGAAACCGAGTCGACGTCCCTACCAGGTGCTGCACTCAACGAGCGCCCAGTCGAGCACAGCATTCGTGCCCCCGAGCTGGGCCGCCACGAGTCCGTCGCCACCTCCAGCCGTTGCTACGAACACCGACAAGGCGTCGCTCAGACGGAGCGCAGTTCAGGAGCGTCGCATACTCGCCCGGTCTGTGAGCGTGGCGGATGACGAATTCGCGCCCCTCTTACATTCAGCTAGCCTTACCAAATCGCAACTCCATTCCATCCTAAGTGAGGCCCCATCCAATTTACGAGGTGACCCATGCCTATCCACGTCATCAATTTCACCGCCCCGATCACGTCGGCTACCTGCGCTCAACTAATCGAAAAAGCGTCGACTGCAGTGCAACAAGGTGCCAGCAGATTGATCGTCAATATCGCGACCATGGGTGGTGAATGCAGTTACGGTTTTACCATGTACAACTTTCTACTGTCCCTGCCTATTCCGGTGCACACCCATAATCTAGGTACTGTCGAATCGATGGGCAATATCGTGTTCTTAGCCGGCGAGCATCGCTCGGCCTGCATTCACAGCAAGTTCCTTTTCCATCCGTTTCACTGGCACGTACAAGGTTCGGTCGATCATTCGCGCATGTCGGAATACGCCATGAGCCTGGATTACGATCTCATCCTATACGCGCGCATCGTCGCCGAACGCACGGTGGATGCTAGGGAAACACTGGAAACGGAAAAATATCTGACCGCCGCCTCGCGCATTCTCAACCCCCAACAAGCACTTGAGTGCGGGCTGATACAGGCCGTCAAACCGCCGCGAATCGATGCGCAGTCAGTGAGCTCGATCATTCATTCATGAATGGGCCTTCAAGTCATCAGCAGAGCCTCGCTCATTTCTATCGATGGGATTTGCCACCCCCATGCGCTGGATTTCCAGCCAATGACGGGTTCTGTTGATGTCAAAAATCTCACCTTCATAGACAATATCAACTCATCTGAGATCCGACAGCGCCCGCAGTCTGGGCAGTCGCGCTCCTCCCATGGCCCGGAGCATTGAATACGCTGCGCCGCGCGCACACAAATCAGACAATTCATTGCGATCTCTCTGTTCTTGTAATAAGCCTCGACCGCTTTGCACGGCCACTTTGTGTTCATCATACCGATGGTGACACTGCCAATTGGCCCTCGCACAGCCTGTTAAAAAAGGACGGCCGCGGCTTCGCGCATGAAGATTTCCACAGTCTTTGGCCCAATTCCATCAAACGTCTCAAGGCGCGTTTCGAACTCAGTACGATCATTGCTTGCCCGCGCGATGTTGCCGACCTTTCCCGCGTATTCGCCATTTAGCTTGCGCGCCAGAGCAAAAAGGCGTTCGGCGGTCGATTCGTCATAACGCACGTAATGCGCCTCGCCAAGCATGGCGACCAGTTCACGATGGCTGCATTGTGCAAGTTTGACTGGCGTATCGCACCCGTGTTTATCGACGATTACCCGATAGGCATTTGCAGCAATGTCGGCCTGGATGCGTTTGCCCATCAGGTAACTGGCGAGCAACCATTTGAACAACGCAGCGTCATCGCCGAGGCCGAGCTCGATTCGCAGGTCTCGCGCGGTGATGGTTCTGGCCATTGTTCAATTTCCCGAGCGCGCAGTGGCCGAGCCGCTGGCGCCCGGTTCAAGCTTAACCTTGATCCAGCCTGCCTGATGTTTGTCGAACGCCTTGAACGCTGAAATGGCATCGATCAGCGTTTCTTGCTGAGTCAGGACTCGCGACGGATCGACTCGCCCGGCGAGCGTCATTTCGATCAGCTTGGGTATGTATTTGCGATGGTGACAGTTGCCCATGTTGAGACGAATGTTCTTGTTCATCGCGGCGCCAATTGGAAAGCTGTCAAAGCCGGCCGGATAGACGCCAATAATGGAAATCGTGCCGGCCTTGGCGACGCACTCGACCGCCCATCGCAAAGCTTGCGAAGGCTCATCACCGGGTTGCCATTGCGCGCGCTCATGCCCACCGTGATGCACATGGTCGGCATCGATACCGACCGCATCGATTGCGCAGTCGGTGCCGATGTCTGACGTCAACCGGGCGATCGTTTCGACCGGGTCTTCCTTCTCGAAGTTTATACATTCGGCGCCCAGCTCTCGCGCCCGGGCGAGCCGGTCTTCGAGGCTATCGATGGCAAAGACTCTGCCGGCACCCATCAATCGAGCGCTGTAAATTGCGAACAGCCCGACCGGGCCGCAACCGAATACCGCCACCGTGTCTCCATCTTTGATCTGCGCCATTTCGGCGCCGAACCACGCGGTTGGGAAAATATCCGACATGGCGATGGCCTGGTCGTCGGTGATTTCCTGCGGCAGTTTGATCAGGCCGATGTGAGCAAAAGGGATGCGCGCTTTCTCAGCCTGCAAACCATCGAAGGGGCCGGTGGATTTCGGCCCGCCAAAAAAAGAAGTGCCAGCGGTTTTACCGTTGGGATTGGCAACGTCGCACTGAGCGAAATAACCCGCACGGCAGTATGAGCAATTGCCGCAGGCGATGGTCGATGGTATCAGCACGCGGTCACCAATCTGCAAATTGCGCACGTCCTCGCCAAGCGCTTCGACAATGCCTACGGCCTCATGGCCTAAAATCGTCCCAGGCAGCATGTCTGGCGCACTGCCACGGATGAAGTGCAGGTCTGTTCCACAAATTGCCGACGCGGTCACCCGCACGATTGCATCGGTCGGTGCCTGCAAGATCGGGTCCGGCACTTCGTCCAAGCGGATATCGCCAACGCCGTGAAATACGACTGCTTTCATGGTTCACCTCTGCGCATTGAGTCAAGGGCTCTAACAGAGTTGAAAAGTGAGTGCGGCCCAAGGTTTCATCGAAGACTGTCACGCCGGACAAATGGTCAAACTCAACCGAAGTGTGGGGACTATGCGCTCAGCGACCATCTAACCACTCGTGAAATGCTTTGGTTCTTTCTTAGTACCTTGCCCCCGTATCTATTCGGTACGAAGGCCCCGACGAACAACGTCAGATACGAACCTTGTCTCCGGCCGGAGGCGATTCTCCCTAAGCGTGCTGCAATATCAGATTCCTGCGCGGTGCCCAGCGACACGGTGAGCGCTTATAATGCCAGCCACGGCATCTCGCCCTTTGACTCTCATCTCCAACGGGCTGGATTCGTACCCAACAAGCGCCAACAACTTCTAAGAAGAAGTGCCAATGTAGCACCGACCTTCTTGTATCCACCCGGCCTGTTCCCTAGCATTAATTAGCCACCATTGGCACCGCACAAGATTGTTCTAGTCTTACCCCCTTTCAGCGAGGAGAAGGAGCAACGGGCCATGGATACGATGAGTAAAAGTGAACTCGAAGCAGCACTTTCGAGCCGCCTACCTCAGTGCTCTATCATTTGCTCGATAAACGCTGATAGTAGCTTATCGGTCGAAGTGACCGGTCCGGACGAGCAACAATTCATGATTGCTAACATCGACCGAACCCAATACCACGGTGAATCCGGGACTAACCGACTAGTGCGCGAGATTTTGGAGGAGATGGTTATGTCTCGCCAGTCGTCGAACTTGACCTGAAGGTATGTGACTAGGCCTAGTTCCGTAAGCGTCCATTTGCAAAATTTTTGCCCGTGAAAAGGTCAGGATCTTGGGTCAGCGTATGACGCTATGTACGTTGTCCAAGGTACTCTACCGCTTGCCTGTAGTTCACTGTGGCTTTTTCTATCATCCCTTTGCGATCTTCCCGAGTTATAAACCCCTCTTCGAAGTACTCCTCAGCAAGGCGCAGCAATTCATCATACTGCTCGGGAGCGCTCATTCCGCTCGCTGGATGCTCAAGAAAGCGGTGCCAAGTTGTGATTGCATGCACTTTCCTATCTTCGTACACGACAACAATCTCCACAAAGTTAGAATAATAGAGGCGTCGTTAAGCGTGTGTGTTCAAGCATTGCGACGAGTGGAGCCCACGACGCATCTATGAAAGCAGCTATCAGGAATTTTATCTGGAGCGACCCTCAGCTAAGGGTCGTCGATCCAACTGGTCGATGCAACTCGCCGCCGCGGCCTCGCTAGAATTGGCACGCCTCAGATACTGTAGATCCTGACAGATCAGCAAACGACTCCCTCCATGAATTTTGAACAAGCCAAAGCGCCTAGAATCCAGCAATGGCGCGATACGCTGGACGATCACGACTACCGAATTCAAAACGCCGGAGGCGTATGGATCCTGTCTGCTTTCGGCAAGAGCCAGGCCGGCAGTCAATCTTGAGTTTGCCTGCATGGTGGGCATAGCTGAAGGTCAGCGGCTACTCGACCTCCCAGTTACGCCCGGTGCTGTAGTCGGTGTTGTCTAGGGTCAACGCCACAAGCAAGCCTCCCGAGAGGCCCACGATCAGCAGCAACAGTCCCACGTGCAGCCAAGTATCGGCCGAGCGCCTGAAAATCTGCGTCATCGCCGGATTCTCATATCCATGTCCTTACAGCTTTGGCTACGCGGTTGCGCAGGTGTTCGTTATTTTTTTGTGCCTCCCGGCAGTACGTTGGCCAGCACCTGCTTGGCGGTCTGCACAATCACCCCGGCCTCATCCGGGTCGCCCTTGAGCAAGGTGGAGGCGAATTTCTTGGCCTGTTCCAGCTTGATATGCGGTGGTAATGGCGGCACGTTGGGGTCGGTCTTGAACTCGAGCAGCACCGGCACATCCGACGCCAACGCTTGCTCCCAGGCCGCAGCGACATCCTCCTCGCGCTCGACGAAAATCCCCTTGAGCCCCAGCGAAATCGCAAACAGGTGATACGGCACGTCAGGAATGGTTTGCGACGCCTCAAACTTGGGATCGCCTTCCATCACGCGCTGTTCCCAGGTGACCTGGTTCAGGTCTTCGTTGTTGAACACCGCGCAAATCCATTTAGGGCTTTGCCACTGTCGCCAGTATTTGGCGACAGTAATCAGCTCAGCCATGTTGTTCATTTGCATCGCACCGTCGCCCACCAGCGCGATCACCGTGTTCTGCGGATGGGCGAACTTGGCGCCAATCGCATAGGGGACAGCCGCCCCCATGGAAGCCAGACCGCCGGATAATGAACACTGCATACCACGGCGAATCTTCAAGTCGCGGGCATACCAATTGGCACAGGAGCCAGAACCACTGGTAATGATGGCGCTGTCGGGCAAGCGTGGCGACAGCTCGTACACCACCCGCTGTGGGTTGATCGGCTTGGCCTTGGCCAGGGCGCGTTTCTCCAGAGTTTTCTCCCAAGTCGCGCGCCAACCTTCAACCTGCTTGCGCCACTTACGTTGCGTTTTGTGGGTCAGCAACGGCATGAGCGCCGACAGCGTTTCGGCAGCATCGCCCACCAGGTTCACCTCCATGGGATAACGCAGGCTCAACATGTCAGGTTGCAGGTCGATCTGCACGCCACGGGCATCGCCCTCCTTGGGCAGGAACTCGGAATAGGGAAACCCCGAACCGATCATCAACAAGGTGTCGCATTCAGTCATCAGCTTGTAGCTGGGCTCGGTGCCCAATAGGCCAATGCTGCCGGTGACCCAGGGCAAATCGTCGGGGACTGCGGCCTTGCCGAGTAACGCCTTGGCAACACCAGCGCCCAACGCGTCGGCGACAGCGATGACTTCATCGGTGGCCGCCAACGCCCCTGCGCCGACGAGAATCGCGACTTTCTCACCCGCATTCAACACAACTGCGGCGCGCTGTAGATCAGCCGCATAAGGCACCACCCGAGGCTTCGAATAACCAACCCCTGAATGGACAGTGCCATGCGCTCTGGCCGGCGGCTCATAGGCCGCCTCCTGCAAGTCGTTGGGCAGGATGATCGCCGTCACTCGGCGCTCACCCACCGCCGTGCGTACGGCCCTATCCACCAGGTGACGCACCTGGGACGGCACCGAAGCCTCTTGCACGAATACCCCCGCCACATCCTTGAACATCGAGACCAGGTCCAGCTCCTGCTGATAATGGCCACCGAGTGCCGCCCGCGCTTGCTGCCCGACAATCGCCAGCACCGGCATATGGTCCATGCGTGCGTCATACAGCCCAGTGATCAGGTGCGAGGCCCCGGGCCCTGAAGTAGCGATGCACACACCCAGCCCGCCAGTGAATTTGGCATGCGCCGAGGCCATGAACGCGGCCATTTCTTCATGACGGGCCTGGATGAATTCGATCTTGCCCTGCGCCCGGCTCAACGCGCCGAATACGCCGTTGATACCGTCGCCCGGGTAACCAAAGATTCGGGTCACGCCCCATTGGCTGAGCCGCTCAACCAGAAAGTCGCCTACTGTCATCGTCATCAGACTCCTCCCTTAATTCAGAGAATGGGTTTGCCACCCGTCACGCCGTAGCGTTCACCGGAGATATAGCTGCCCTCCTCCGATGCCAGCAGCACATAGATCGGCGCCACTTCAACCGGCTGGCCGGGGCGCCCCAGCGGCGTATTACCACCGAAATCTTTCACCGAGTCCTCGGTCATCGTCGAGACGATCAACGGCGTCCAGATTGGCCCTGGGGCAACGCTGTTGACACGAATACCGCGCTTGCCGAGCATCTGCGCCAGGCCCGCGGTGAAGTTGGCTATCGCGCCTTTGGTCGCCGCATATGGCAACAAGGTGGGGTTGGGCGCGTCGGAATTGACCGAACTGGTATTGATGATTGAACTGCCTTCAACCATGTGCGGCAACGCGGCCTTGCAGATGCGGAACATCGCGGTCACATTGACGTTGAAGGTCTTCAGCCAGTCCTCGTCAGGGATGTCGTCCAGCGTTTCGTAGGTCATCTGGAACGCCGCGTTATTGACCAGCACATCGATGCGTCCAAACTTCTCCACGGTGTCGTTGACGATCGTAGTGCACTGATCCGCGCTGCCCAGGTCGCCGGGCAACAAGAGGCATTGACGACCCGCCGCCTCGACCCACCGTGCGGTTTCCTTGGCGTCTTCATGCTCATCCAGATAGGAGACCGCCACATCCGCGCCTTCACGGGCGAAGGCTATGGCCACCGCACGGCCAATACCGCTGTCGGCGCCGGTGACTAAGGCTATTTTATTGGCGAGGCGGCCCGACCCCTTATAAGTCTGCTCACCACAATCGGGCAGCGGGTCCATCTTGCGCTGTTCACCGGGCACGGGCTGCTGTTGTGTCTTGAAGGGTGGTTTCGGATAACTGTTCATCGGATTTCCTCCTTGCTGTGATTACTTTTGCGAGGCTTGGCGGAGAGGGTAAGTTCAGACGGATTGTGAAAAATCGGATAACCCTCCCGACACAGCGTTTCCATTCGTCAGCCTGAATAAACCCTCTGTATAATGCGCACCTCAACCGAGGTAGAACTTCGCAGAACTAGCGAGGGGACACTGATGTTGGATGGCAGCAGCGCGAAGGCGCAGGTGTTCGCCACCGATCAATGAGCGCGCCATTACCCATGGCCGCAACGGCGTGTATCCGGAAGCGATCATCACTGACGCGCCGCCGTCATCCTTGCGCCAGTACTTCGCCGAAGGAGAAAAACCAGCACTACCGGGTACGTAAGCAGATTCGCGAAAATGTGTAGTCCGCTAAATACAGGTTTGATACCTGATCCGCCGTTTCACAGCTGGACCTGATCGTGTGCCGAAACTTGTTGATCTACCTGGACCGTGAGGTGCAGCGCGATATCTTTTGCAACTGTTGCGTTGCGCCCCGGTGGCTATCTGTTTCTCGGATCTTCAGCATCAGTCGACGGCTGCCTGAAGCTGTTGCGCCGCTGGACAAGCGCAACCGGATCTTTCGCGTGCGAGCCGGCTCCTCCGCGGTGCGCCGTCCGCCCACAACATGCCGCGAAGTGGGTTACGCCCGAACACCACGATCATGACCCTCGCTACGCCTGCCTCAACAAGGCTTCGTTCGTCGATATCCATCTGTGCGCCTTGGCGCAAGATCTGCTATCCGCAGCAGGTTCCGGCCAACGCCCTGCCCGGATACGGCACCAGCAACGATCAGAAAAAAGACCGCCGAGTCGGGCTTTGACACCCATGTCAGTGAGCCCGTGGCCCATGATTTGTTGATCAACCTAATCGAAATAAACTGTGCCGCTCACAGCGTTAGGCTGGGCTTATTCATAGGGGATAACCGAGATTTTTCCGTTGCGCTCAAGGATCGCGAACTTGATCTGATGGATCTCCAAGATGCCTTGAGCAGAGCGGGCCGCTTCGAGAATATCGCTCTCATCCAGCCGCGCATGCTTGACGCGCTCAGCGAGTATTTTGCCGTCTTCGACCACAATCGTCGGCCCGCCATCCAACACCCGGGAAAACCAGTGTGAGCGCTGCTTGACCAATGAAAAACCAATGTCGATGGCGATCAACGTGACAATGACTAAGATGGCGTTGATCAATGAAAAATCATCGCCCAGCAACGCCTGCTGAGTGGCCTCGCCGATCACCATCAATAGCACCAGATCGAAAGGTAGTGAGCTCCGCCAGGGAGCGCCTCCCGGCGATCTTGAACAGAATCATCAACACCAGATAAATGGCGACTGCGCGCAATACCGAGTCCATGAGCGCCCCTACGGATAAATAAATTGTGAGAAGCGCACGGACGCGCCGGTGGCGAGTGCCACCTGGGTGTCGAAGCGGCCCACACCGTCGCTGCGCAAAGTCAGATACAGCACCGCCTGACCGTTCTTGTCGCTGAGCAGCCAAAGCTTCACACCCTCGCCGGCGGTGCTGGCCATAAGAGGTTGCGGCTGCAGCATTTCAACATTGAAGCCGCGCAACAACTCGCCATTGAGGGTTACCTCCAGGGGCTCGCGCGCTTTGCCCTGCAGACGGATGACCAGCACATCAGAAGATCCATTGCGCAGGAAACGCTGGTGTTCAATGCGCAATAGCCCATCTGCGCTGCGTACTTCTGCAGTGCTGAACGGCCCCTTGGAGAACAGTCCGGCCAATGTCAGCGCAATTAACACACCCAACCCATACCAGCCCCATCGCTCGAAGCGCCAGACCTTGCGCTGCAGGGCCATGTCTTCGTTGACCGGGTAGCGTCGGCTGTGCAGGTCGCCATGGGGTTTCATACGGTGCCTCGGGCTCAGCCTTTGCTATGTTCGGGCGAGGACGGGCCTTTGGTTAGGCCGCGCGGCCCCGTAATACTCTAGATAGCCAGCCCTATAAACGGCAGCAATACGACCAAAGCCGTCCAACCCGCTTTACTGCCCGATGAATTGTCGCTTCGCCAGACACTGTTGATGACCCACAGGTCGAGCAATAACAAGATGAATGCCAGGAAAATTCAGAAATAAGTGAATTGCATGGTGCACCTCCGTTGATATACATTTGATTTTGTAAGGGGGCCGGGGGTTCATTATTTTTTCGATATTTTCAGACAAACGTGTTAACTAAGCGAAGCGGAGAAGTGCTTTCATTCCAACCTCATCAGCCTTATAAACTTAGACGAAGCGGCAGAATTTTGCGCGATATTTAATCGCCCTTTTGCAAACTGTTAAAACGTCTTCGAGACATAGGAGTAAATGCTCGCGGACTCATGGGTAACTAGCTAAACGACAGCCAACTATCCAGGTATGGAAAGAGACTATGACCACAAGTAATAAGAATCTCGGGAATTACGCCAACGATCCCAAAAAAGCGTCTGAGGCCGGCAAAAAGGCGGTCAAGCGTCGGATGGCAACTCTCCCAATGATAGGGAAAATATCTTCGGGGCTGGACGCAAAGGCGATCAACACAGCCACCGTGGCGGCCGCAAGTCGTAAGTGAGCGAACTGTCGCCCGCGCCTTAGGAAATCCGCCCTCCCTGCTGCTACGCTTTTGACTTCTCAATTGGAGCCAAAACAATGCCCACTGAATATTCACTTTCTGATGTTCTTGAGCGACTGTACCAAAACCAACTCGCATTAGAGGCGGCCGTGATGGAGTTGACCTTGAGGATTGAGCGCCAGGGTGCGACGGACACTGGAGACAATGTCCGCGGTGCGCTTCAAACGATCGGAGAGAACGCCGGACACATCAAACAGGGCTTGGCTAAGCTGAGATCCCACGGCCAATGATTTAACGCCCCAATGCGGCGGCGAGCTTGTCGGCAACCTCCCCCTGCGCAGCACAAAAACTGACATGCCAAAATGGACAGATTGTTCGCATTGCACGGCGACATCGCCAAGATACGGGCGCGCTCAACCTCTTGTTATGAAAGGCGACGCACCTTGATAGTCCTGTCCGAAGCTACCTTATGCTTGGGCTTGGCCACTCGAATAACCTTGTGCTGACCATCCGCCGTTGTTTCAACGAGCATGCCATTCCTGACCTCCATCACACTAAGTCCGGCCGCCAGCATGTTGATATAAGCAGTTTTGATCGCGCCTTTCGCCATGGCTGGAATTTTCTCTTCCAGCCGGCTCACCAGTTCATCACTTAACATCTGGTTGACCTTCATAACGAGCTCCGCATTCTAGGCCATCACGGAACCAGCCATCGTTGTTGCTGCGCTCTCTGGCAGGCACCGCCCCTTCCTTAGGATGTACGCGAGACGTGTCTGGCCGTCGACACATACAAATTTGTACCAAAATTACCATTAATGCCCCCATCAACGCCCGCCGTCTTCAGCAAGATCTCATGACTGAGGAATGGCAATTCCAGACTCAGAGAGCGGATTCCAGGGGCCACTGTTCGGTCATTTTGACTCAGCTTTTTCCCGCGATGATAACGACCCCAAGCCGCTCTGCCAGATTGAGCACCGTGTCGAACACATTCGAGTCGCCGGTCAAGCTGCGTGACGCCCCCTGCGGGTGGAGCGCACCGTCAGGAATCCGGTCACCGAAGAGCACCACCGCACGTGCCGAATCATCTTGTCGCGACACCCAAGACAGTCCTTGGGCATCTGGACACTGACGGTGGATTGCCTCGGCCCATTTGCGCGTCGCAGGATATTGATCTTTCTCAGTGTCGATCAGTTGTTTGCGCGTGATGCCCAGTTTCCGCAGGGGCACGCTGGACAGATCAACCAGGTGCAGCGGTTGGCTAACCTGGACGGCAGAATGCACCTGTCCAGTCAGCTTGCCTTTGTCGAAGCTCTTGAAGCCAGCCGTATGGGGAACGTCGTGAAAGACAGTCTCCATCAAGGCGCACTCAACCGTCGTGCCGCCATACAAGGTAGGAATCGCCCGCCCCTGATCATCCTGGATCGGGCTGAAGCGTGCGTTGCCGTGCACACCGGGATTGAATTGATCAGGCTGATACTTATCCTGATGCACACGATGAAGCACATCGCCTTGGGCGATCACGGTAAAAGTGACGTGCAACGTAGCCGCAGGCGCTGGGGTGACGGACGCCGTCAAATCGGTGACAGGCGTCGCCCTATCCTCACTGGACTCGGTACGCTGCTTAGCCATGGACAATGCCCTGGATTTCATCCTGTGCGGCAGCAATCACCCGATCAGGCGCCGATGCCAGCAAGTCCTGGGGCCTTTTGCCGCCCAGAAAACTGTTATCTGAACGGAACCAGTAAGCCATACCCCAGCCGTCCTTGTGGCCAGCGAACGCCTCAATGACTTTGGCTAATGCCTTGAACGGCCGATAGCCCGCGTCCGGGTCCAAGCCGTAGCCAGGGAAATAGTCGACCCCACCGTGGCTGATGGCAAAGATCTGCCCCTGCTTTTTCCATTTGTTGGGCTGGGCACTCGGGTTTCTAGTACTCAACTGGGCCACCTGGGCGATGTCTGCGGCGGTCAGCCAGTCACCGCTTTCCAACACCGCTTTGCGGGCCTGTACCAGCATTGCCGCTTCCTTGAGCAAGCGAGGCGAAGGCGGCTTACGCGTCACAAACACCTCGGCCAGTCGTTCCAGCGACTTCGGGTCCTGACGCTCCTGCAGCACCTCGTACATCGAAGAAGCCACATTGGCGAAGTTTTCCGCCAACGCTTCAAATACGCTGAGGTTGACCTGATCGAAAGACACGACCAGTACTCGGTCCGCATGCGAGCGGCTTAAGCTCGCCCGAGCCTCCTTAGGCGTACCGACCAAGGTGGAGACGCCCGACTGCTCTGTAATGCTCATGGAAATCTCCTCACCAGTTATCTGCGCTATCTAATCCTAGCATAGTCCTGATAACCCTAGCTCTAGCTTAAGCTCCATTCATCTGGATGCATAGGTAGGTTTGAGTGGAGCACGCCATGCCGTCGATCAGCGCAATGGCGTTGAGGTGAAGAGGCCTAAGGACACGAGCTTGGCATTCAGGTGCTGCGAGCGAACTCGTTCAAGACATGCGTTGAAAAACCGCAAGAGGTCGCTTAGCACAGTGGCGCTGTCAGCAGACCACAATCTCATCGTTGCAAACAATCATCACACCACGAGATTGAAACTGCATGACGTCAACGCCTAAGGCCGCCCCGGAGGTGCTTTGACTCGATACTCATCACGCCCTACCGGGTACGAACTACTCCAAAGCCAAGAGCTTTTTAACTTCTGCGATGATGACATCTATGTCGAATGGCTTTGGCAGCACCACATCAAACAAATCGGATCGCTGCATACCGATGTGTGCCTGAGCACCGCTCATTAAAATGATTGGCAAATGGTTGCCGGAAGGAAGAGCTCGCACAGCCGTGGCGAACTCTTGGCCGTCCATAACCGGCATCATGAAGTCGGTAAGGATCAAGGCCGGCCGTTCCCTTTCGAGCACCTCGAGTCCTTTCCGGCCATTGCTGGCTTTTACGACCATGAAGCCCTCATCCTCCAGCGCGAAGCTGAGAATGTCAGCGATCAAATACTCGTCGTCGACGACCAGAATGGTGGTCATGTTTTCAACCTGCTCAAAGACTTATGAAATTGAACCAGGCAAGGGCTCAGTCGCGACTGAAGGTTCATTTCTCAAAGCCTTTTTCAGGAAAACATCTTGATCACGAACGACCACCTCAAATCGCGAGGGGTCATAAGAACTATCTCGTACTTTAAGAATGGAAAGCGTCCTGCTTAGTTCAGAGCGACTCTCAAAGAAACGCATGAGCATCAGGTTATCGACGATGCTTGATAGGTCAGAGTTTGGTGAACTGACCTCGGAACCGAATAGGTCACGCATTTCCCATGAAGCGAATACCGTAACGCCCCTGGAGCGCAGCTCGTTCATTAGGGCGCTGTAGAAGTCTGTAATCCGTCCCGGATTTGTCGAAACGCGCGTCATGCCGCTCAGACTGTCGATGAACAGGCGCTTGATGCCCTTTTCTTTAACGATGCTCAACAGTCTTGAGCCGAGTCCATCCAACAAACCTTCAGTGGTGGGCTGCCAGACGATGCTCAGTGCACCGCTTTCTTCCATGGCTTCGATGTCGATGCCCAGCGAGAGCCCTTTTAGACGTAGTCGCTGTGGACTTTCATAGAATCCAAAATGTAGGCCTGGGGCATCTGCCGTCGACTTAGCCAAAAACTTGAGACCCAGCGTCGTTTTACCGATCCCGGATGGCCCCATGACCAGAGACACACTAGAGCTGTGTAGGCCCCCGCCCAATATGTCATCCAGCGAATCAATCCCACTGGCGATACGCGTCATGTCTGCACTGTCGGACGACGAAGGACGACTGTACAAGCTTTCCAGGCGCGGGTAGACAACTAAGCCGTCATCATTGATTTCGCACTCGTGGAGGCCGGTCAATGCGCTGCTGCCTCGCGTCTTGCGTAGTTGAATACGACGTACCGAACGAGAACCGAATAGCTCTTCTCCCATTTCGATCACACCATCGACCATCGTGTGCTCTGGACTACCATCGTCAAGCCGCGAACTGGTGAGGAACAATACGGTACAACCAGCGAACGCTGCGTGGCCTTGCAGCTCTAAGATGAATTTCTTGGTATCGATAGGCGAGTCGGCCTTCGAGCGTGCATTGAGCAAACCATCGACGATCATGACGGTAGCCTTCTGCCGACTGATCTCACGCCGAAGCAATTTTACTACTTCATCCAAACCTTCGTTTTCCAGCGTATCAAATGCGCTGACGAACTGGATTTCAGCCCCAACTTTGGATGAGTCGAAAAAGCTCAAAGTAGAGAGAAATTGAAACAGACGATCATGTGACTCGGCCAGCAAGGTGGCGACTAAAACACGACCTCCATTGCGTACGTGATGGAATCCAAGCTGGTTGGCTAGGATAGTCTTGCCTGAACCTGGGCGGCCTTGGACTATGTATGAAGCACCCTCGACCAGCCCTCCATTAAGCAGAGCGTCGAGCCCGTCGATTCCGCTTTGAAGGCGTTTTAGCTTTTCCACAATGTGACCCTGATCTGAAAAACAGGCTTTTTTAGCCGGATGAACGAAATGCTACCGCCATTCCTAATTCGAGGCTATTCAGGTTGAGTAGAAAGTAGACGAGGAAGATCGTTCGCTTTGGGTGCTAAGTAACCACCCAAAAGCGAACGCTTCCGATCCTAAGCTGCCAGTCGATGCAGCTTTTCGCCTAGCCTTCGCTAGGATTGGCTTGTCTCAGACATGGCCGATGAACGGGCGAGTTCTCGGCGGCATAAAATGACGTTAACGAGGCTCCAGCCACCTATAGTGCTAGCTGTATTTCTGACTTATCCTCTGATTCCTACGAACCGAGGCGGTGTCATGGACAGATTAAGTAGAGCCGAAATAGAGGATGCCTTGGGATGCTTACTGCCAGGTTGCACGGTTAAATGTGTCCTTTGCGCCCACGGTACTGCTTCACTTACGGTAACCGGTGAGACCGGGGAGTCATTCGCGGTGGTGGGATTGGTGAGAAGCGACTATCGAGGTGAAGCTGGCTTAAAAATCCTCGCTAAACATATCTTTGGAGATATTCAGCTAGCCCGACAGGGCTTGAAACCCCACAGAGCGCAACCACTGGGCAATGTGAGTAATCAATCCAGCACCACCATCCCACCGCAATACAAAGCCCGCCACTAGGCGGGTGCCTGCTTTTTTTGTTGCTAAATCTTGTCCGATCCATCCTTGATGGAGCGCGCGTAGAACGCTACAGCCTCCTCAGCAAGCCCTCGCCATTCAGCGTTATTGATGATTCCCTGCTGCCTATATATACGTCAGCCATTCATAGGAGAAGGTCGTACGGTCTTTCAGCATTTGCTCGGCTCTCCGACTGAAGAAGAAGTTCTCTCCATACACCTCCCTTGAACGTGACGTGGCACCAACGGTGTCAAAATTTGAAAACCACATTGGCGCTAACCAATTGCTGGTCATTGACCGTGACCTTACAAACTCGACCTGTTTCAGTTTTGTTATCACGAGCAAAGACAGGGTCACACTGTAGAAACACTTTCTTGCCTTCATACTCCCGTTGCACACCCGCTGTCGTCTTGCTCACAGGCTCCTTCATGAATTTCCGGTTCCATGGTCCAAAGTAAATTTCAGGATCACCACCACCGAAGAAACCCGATTCAGAAGTGGCACAGATCGTGCCCTCCATCCTTTCTCCGTCTATGATATTTGCGTCCGTGTAACAGGAAATCAGGCCTTTGCCGGTGATAATTTCTGCAGGCCCTCTATTCAACCACGTCGGAGCGGTCCCGCATCCCGTCAGCGTGACAGAAGCGAGCGTCATGGCTGCAAAAACAGGGCAAAAAGAATAGCTCATCGGTTAAGTATCCTTACTTTATGAATATCCCAACAGCAATACCGCCAATCGCTGACTCTTTCAAGCTCAAGGCCAGTATGCGTAGGCCATGGCCCCCACCGTCACTGCTAGAGCTAGTGAAGCAATTTCTCAGCAAACTTGGAATACCGCCTGGCAAGATGGAATGCCGCTACTATGCTTGTATTTTCCTTTGGGGATGTCGACGCAATGCCTGATGATTACTCCTTATCCACGCCGGCGAGCGCAGCATCGAAATCAATAGACTCGAGGTTCCCGACCGTCATCACGATCTCTGCATCACCTGCCTGGGGCTCGGCGCTTTCCTCCAAATTCATAAATTCCTTTCTCTAGCGCCCCCATCGAGAAGCTTGAGCGGGTGATGCTCGATTCAATTTTCTTCCATTCGCTGCTTCAATTTGGCGCTGGTAAAATTGCGGTCACGATTGCTGACCACCTTGAATTTGCTGCCATCGGTGGCTACCAAATGTTCGCCGAAAAGTCCCAACTGCTGACACAGCACAACGAATTGGCGACAGACGCCTCGGATGGCATTTCTGTTGTCTTTCCGAAAGTTGGCGATGGTCTTGAAATCCGACATCAAACGCCCGGCCAGCCACATCAGTTCGACAGTGCGCTGAGCTTCTCGCTCTAGGCGCCGGCTCGATTGAATGCGGTTGAGATAGCCCTAGATATAGATCTTTAGTAGCATTGCGGGACGGTAACCGGGTCTGCCAGCATCAAAAGGAGTGGCTCTCTCGAAACCCAAATTGACCAGGTCGAGTTCGTCGACGGAAACCTTTGGTTTCCGCCCCGGTCGCGGTAGGGATGGCAGTTACCTGCCGCCCCCCGCACAGATCCGTACGTGCGGAACTACTGCATACGGCTCCTGCCTCAGGTACGTGACGCGAAGCGTTCTTCTGGTTAGGGATGAGCGGTTCTGGGCCGTGGTATATAGAGGTCGGCAAGGCGTAACCGTCCGCCCAGCACCCTCTCCTGACAGCCCTCCAAATTGGCCAAGATAGTGGACGCCATTTTTTAGTGGACACTATCTTGGATACAGTTGCCCCAGCCCGTCGAGCGGGTCGTCGCCCCAACTTCCCGCTCGACTTTAAACGCCGAGTCGTCGAAGCCACCTTCCAGCCCGGCGCCTCCGTGTCGTTGATTGCTCGCGAACATGACGTCAATGCCAACCTGGTATTTCGCTGGCGGCAACAGTATCAGGAGGGATTGTTCGGCCCGGTTAGCCTGCGGATTCCACGACACTTGGACACTCAGCCCACGATCATTTGGACACTCGTTCCACGCTCACTTGGACATCTGATCCACGTCCACTTGGACAGGCAGTCGGAGCGCAGCGACGCAGTTTTGCATTGTTAGTCTGAAGTCCCTGCCGTCGTCAATTTCCTTGCGCGTCTGCGCATCGATTCGCCCTTCAGTTCGATCCGATAAGCGTTATGCCCCAGCCGGTCGAGGATCGCATCGCCCAAGGTCGGATCGCCGATCAGCGCATGCCATTTGTCCACCGGCATCTGGCTGGTCACCACCGTCGAGCGGTTGCCGTATCGGTCGTCCAGCAGTTCGAGCATGTCGCGGCGTTGCACAGCGGTAAACGGTGCCAGTCCCCAATCATCCAGGATCAGCAGGTCAGTCTTGGCGTATCCGGCCATCAGTTTGGCGAAGCGGCCATCGCCGTGGGCCAGGCCCAGCTCTTCCATCAAGCGCGGCAGGAGCAGATAACGCACACTATAACCGTCGCGGCAGGCCTTGTGCGCCAGCGCGCAGGCGAGCCAGGTTTTGCCTACGCCAGTCGGGCCGCCGATGATCAGGTTCAGGCCATCGCGCAGCCACTGGCCGCTACCCAGTTGCAGGATCAGCGCCTTGTCCAGGCCACGAGGGCTGCGGTAGTCGATGTCTTCCAGGCACGCGTTGTGGCGTAGTCGGGCGGCTTTGAGACGCGTCGTCAGGCGGGCGTCTTCGCGCTCGGTCAGCTCGCGGTCGACCATCAGGCCCAAGTGCTCGTCGAAGCTGAGATCGTTGATGTCGGGCGTTGCGTGTTGCTCGCTGAACGCTTTGATCATGCCGTGCAGGCGCAAGGTTTGCAGCTTGTCCAAGGTCGGGTTCGGTAGCATTTTGATCCTCCTTTTCAGGTCAGTGGTAGTAGCCGGGGCCGCGCAGGTTGATGTGCTCGTCAGGCAGCAGCGGCAGGTTTTGCTGGGCCAGCGGCAGGCGTTCCAGCCCTTGGCGCAGGATTGATTCGAGGCTTTTATAGCTACATGCGCCCAGTGCCAGCGCACGCTGGCAAGCGGCTTCCAGCCGCGCTTCGCCGTGCTGTTTGCTCAGGCGCAGGATCCCCAGGCAGGCGCGGAAGCCGTGTTGCGGATGGATTCGGCGTTCGAGGATGTAGGCGATAACGCCAGCCGTGTTCGGCCCGGTTTGCTCTGCCCAGCGGATCAGCCGTTGCGGCGTCCACTCGGCGTGTTCGCGGTGACTTTTGGGCATGTGCTCGGTGTGGGTGGTGTGGCGGCCTTTGTGCGGCGAGCGTAGATGGCTGGCCACGCGCTGGTTGGCGTGGAAGCACTCGACGGTCTGTGCAGTCAGTCGCACTTCGAGTTGGTGCTTCACCAGTTGGTATGGCACCGAGTAGAAGTGACCGTCGATCTCGACGTGGTAGTCGATGTGCACCCGCACCTTTTTCCACTCGGCGTAGATGTAAGGGTGTTCCGGTAGCGGTTGCAACGCCGGTTGGTCGATGGTCTCGAAGGCCGAACGGCGTGAGCCGGGCAGCTTTTTGAAGGGCTTTTGGTTGAGGCGATCCAGCAGCAGTCCGATGGCCGTGTTGAGTTCACCCAGCGAAAAGAACTGCCGATTGCGCAGCACCGCCAGGATCCAGCGCTCGACCACTTGAACACCGACTTCGACCTTGGCTTTGTCCTTGGGTTTTCGTGAGCGAGCAGGCAATACGGCGACGCCGTAGTGCTCGGCCAGATCGCGGTAGCTGGGGTTGATATCGGGCTCGTAACGGTGCGCCTTGGTCACGCCACTGCGCAGATTGTCGGGCACTAGGATCTGTGCGGTGCCGCCGAAAAAAGCAAAACAGCGGGCGTGCGAGCCCAGCCAGTCGGGCAGTTTCTGCGACCAGGTCGCCTCGGCGAAGGTGTAGCTGGAGGCGCCGAGGACGGCGACGAATATCTGCGTCTGGCGGATCTCGCCGGTCTGCCGGTCGATGACCAGCACGGTTTGACCGGCGTAGTCGACGAACATTTTTTCGCCGGCACGGTGTTCCTGGCGCATGACCACGTCGACCTTGGCGGCCCAGAACCGGTAGTGCTCGCAGAACCAGCTGTATTGGAAGCCTTGCGGGTGAGCGAGTCGATATTCCTGCCAGAGCAAGGCCAGAGTGACGCCGGGGCGGCGCAACTCCGCGTGTACCCACGCCCAGTCAGGCATCGGGCGCTGGTCGGTGGGCACCGGCACTGCCAGTGGAAACAGCCGTCGATTCAGCTCCGCATCAGAAATATCGATGGGCCACTGAAGCCCCCTAGCGGCGAACCGGCAAAGGTAATCTCCTGCACTCGAATGGCCGATGGATAAGCTGGCGGCGATCTTGCGCACGGACAGGCCGGCGTCGAACTTTAGGCGTAGTACCTCTCGGATTTTACGCATGGATAAACGCTCCACGACGACCTCTTCGCTTCGATAAAAGAGGCCGACGGAAGTGAATAATCCTGCGTTGCTGCCTGCCTGAAAGTGTCCGGATGGCCGTGGAATCGGTGTCCGGATGCTTGTGGAATGAGTGTCCGGATCAACGTGGAATCAGTGTCCGGATGTTGGTGGAATGGCTGTCCGAATGGTCATGGAATCCCAATTCCCGGCATGAGTATCTGCACCGGTGTTTCATCGGCGTGGATCACCTGCTGTTCAAGCACTACGTCGCGCAGCGCGTCGACCAGCGGCTGCAACTGCACGCCCGTCACGCCCACCCATTGAGCCAGTGTTGAGCGTGGAATTGCTAAGCCCGCTCGACCGAGGATCGACTCCTGACGGTAAAGAGGCAGATGGTCGGCAAACTTGGCGATCATGACGTGGGCCAGCAGCCCGGCGGTCGGGATGCCCTTGTCGATGACCTGCGCCGGAACCGGTGCCTGGATCAGGGTTTAGCAGTCATCGCAGACCCATTTGCCACGGACATGGCGTTCAACGGTGAACACGCCGGGCGTGTAGTCCAGCTTCTCGCTGACATCCTCGCCGATGCGCTTGAGTGCGCAGCCGCATAGGCAGTGGATATCGTCCGGTTCGTGATAATCAAAGTGCGTGGGAACTCTGGCGGCAAGGCAGTGCGCTTGGGCTTCTGCTTTGCTCGGTCACCGCTGGTGCTATCTGCAAGGCTTGAAGCTCGGCCTCAATCGCCGCAATGTCGGTATCGATTAGGTCATCAAGCAGGCTGGCCTGCTCAGGATTCATCTGCTCGCTGCGCTTGGCAAACTTCAAACGCTTGAGTTGTGCGATCTCGTGGGTCAGCTTCTCGATCACCGTTTGATCGCGGTTGATCTTCTTGCCCATGGTGTCGACTTGCGACAACAACTGCGCTGCCAAAGCACGCAGTTGGTCGGGGGACATTTGATCGAGATTGGGCGAAGAAGTCATGCCCCGGATTTGCCAGAGCAGGCGGCGTGCGGCGATAGACCGATAGACTAATGGCAGCCGTTAAAGCAGTGTGATCGCAGCGCCGGAGCCCGCGCGTTGCCAAGGCAGCCCCACTACCAGGGCTCGGAGTTGTTCGCAATCCAACTGCATTTCAGAGCCATGGCGAATAACTGGCCAGTGGAACTTTCCCTGGTTCAGGCTACGAGCAGCCAGCCAGACCCCGAAGCCGTCATGCACCAGAACTTTTATGCGAGTAGCGCGGCGATTGGCGAACAGATAAGCTTAGTGCGGCTGCGCCGCACCGAACACCGCGATCACTCTGGCTAACGCCGTTTCGGTACCCGCGCGCATATCCATCGGCTCCGTGGCGAGCCAGATGGAATCGATGCGGATCATCGCAGTAAGTCTCGAAGAAAGGTTGCGCAGGCAGCAGCATTTTCAGTTGGCCAGTCCACTTTGACGGTGCCACGCGGGTGCTGGATTTCAACACAGATATTCGTCGACGTAGCTTGCGAATTTGCTCCGGTCAGCGGTATGGGGAGCGGAATAAATGCAGGTTGCAGCGCCGTGCTTTTCTGCGATTGCAGCCGAATCCATTTGTGGACGAGGTTTGCGTTGAGACCATGACTGAGCGCGATGGCAATCGAAGCGCCGGGTTGGGCACACTCTTGAATGACCTGGGCCTTGAAGGACTTGGAATAGGAACGGCGTGTTGGCTGCATGAAATACCCGCTTAAAAGGCTAGAACTGGTGCCCACTCAAATTTAAGTGCACACCATGTATTGGCTTTGCGGGGTTGGGTAGGTGACTTGGCCGGACGGTTACTCTTGACCGTCAGGCGCAGTACTTGAAATCCACAGCTTCTGTTGGTACTACAAATATCGTCCTGCGCTGGAGCCTAGCATCACCGGAATGTTCCATACTGAGGATGGAATCGTTCAGAGCGCATGCGATACCGTGATAGGCTTCGGTTCGGCTAGAATGGCTCTCTACAGCGTATCGACGCTCAAAGAGGCAGGCTCGAATCAGGAACGTGTTTATGTCGCTCAAAAATGCTTTTGCTGCTGTGCTTAAAGCGATGCGCGCCGGCAGAGGATTGACTCAGAGAAATCTCGCCGAAGTCAGCAGTCGAACATACGTCTCAAAATTAGAGCGAGCCCAGTCAAGCCCAACGCTAGAGATGATCACGGCTTTGAGTGGCTCACTCAGTGTGAATCCTCTGACTCTGGTGGCTATTACTCTTTGCGCCGAGTCAGGTCAGTCCGTAAACGCTTTGCTGCGTCGTACCCAAGAGGAACTGGCGGATCTAGCCCACCAGGGTGTTCTAGAGAATCTGGCGATTTCGTCGGGGGCTGGGTCACTAATTCCTCGACCCTCTAAGCCCTCAATTCGTCGCTCAGTGATGAAGTCCCAGCAAGTCGAATTCTGCTTCGCTGAATAAACGCTTTTCATTTCCGCGTGATCAGATGGCAGACAGGGTTGCGATTGTGGCACTCATTCGAAAATTAAAAGGTCGAGTAATGCGTAATTTCGATCTTGACCTGAATAGGGCCGCTGTCCCGTCCTGAATAAGGTTTCCACCTAGAAGGGTCGCGAATACGGGCTTCTATAATGTCGCGTTTAAACAACAATAATCCTGTTTCGGATTGTAAGGCTGCGCACTGAGGTTCGGGCGTGGCGCTATTGCGTCCAAAGCCTTCACGCGCTGTTCAGCACGAAGGATGACCCTGTACGACACAGTTCGTCAGATTCAGCTCTCAAGCTATGTGCCCCCGGGCAAAATGGCATAATATGCCAATGATCTAAAGAATCTGTTTATCCTGAGTTGGAGCTAATAATGGCGACGCGAAATGTTGTGCTCACCTCTCACCAGGAACAGGTTATCCAGGACCTGGTGCAGTCCGGCCGCTATCAGAATGCCAGCGAAGTGATGCGAGAAGGTCTGCGTCTATTGGAACAGCGCGTCGCCGAAGACACCGCCAAAATTGAGGCCCTGCGGCAGGCGACCTCGATAGGCATCATGGACCTTGAGCACGGGCGCTTCACTCAGTTGAACGAAGGGGATCTGGAGCATTTCCTTGAGGGATTGAGCCAGGAGGCCACCCTCCCCGCGCGCGAGAAACACTGAACATGCCGCAATATCGGATTTCCAACGCGGCGCGCGCCGACATTGTCGACATCCTCAAACTCTCCCAGACGCAGTTCGGCGATCAAACACGCCAGCGCTACCAGGCACTAATCCTCGCGGCGCTGCAAGCGATTGCCGACACGCCTTATCGCATTGGCAGCCTCGAACGCGATGAGTTTGCACCGGGCCTTCGCAGCTATCACCTCATTTATTCACGCCAGCAGGCCAAACACCCCCATGGGATGGTCAAGCCCACGGCATATCGTGTTCTATCGTGTGGTAAACGACGACGTGATCGAGGTTGTCCGACTCCTTCATGACGCCATGGAGGTCCAGTTGCACCTGCCCAACAACTGATCACCGACCTGGCCCAACGGTTTAACTGGCCATAAACGACGAAGGTAAGGCGTCGTCCTCTACACCTCAACCTGAGCGCCCTCGCTGTCAGCCGATTCGGCGGCCAATTAAAGTGGGAGGTTCTGGGTCCGACCGGCCTGTCGAGACCCACGACCACAAACACGATGTTCAATTTTGTGTACCACTTTCAATGCTGAACAACCGTTTCTTAGGCATTCTCCGTGGCCAGGCGCCTGGCATTACGCTCCAACTGCCGATGGACTCGCGGATCAATGCCCCTGGCGACCTGTGCCCGCGCAACATCACGCAGCGCACGAGCATTTCGCAAGCTAACTTCAGGATAGGTACCGAGCGAAATACGGGGTTGCTTATCCGCCCAGGAAAAGCGGAAGTGCCAGCACTTGGCGCCTTTGGTATTTACGAAAAGGGCAAGGCCGTTGTAGTCAGGGAGGGTGTAGTCCTTTGCACGGGGTTTGGCATGCCGGACTGCAGAGTCGGTGAGAGCCATCTTACAATCTCCGTCTCGTTTGAATAGAGGAGATTTGTACGGTTTCCAGTGAGGTGAGTATCACGAAAAAGCGATTTATCAAATGCCGAATTGATGTACTAAATAACGTACTGAAAAATTGTGGCTATTGATGTATCCGAATGGACTTTACTGGAATAAAAAAAGAGGCCGAAGCCTCTTTTTTGGGCTTCTACATACTTCAATAGAAGTCTATAGAAAAATAATTGGAGCGGGAAACGAGACTCGTATCTGGTGTCCGACCCATTGAAATCTAAGGGGTTTCTTTTCTTGCCAGAGCAGGAAAAGACTTGATTCTGGACTTGTTCTTGGGGCGTATCAAGGGCCAAGAACAGGTGGCTTTGGACTATGCGATTTGGTTCGTCCCCACAGGTAATTGGACGTAAGCGGCCCGAAGCCCATCACAGTCAATCAGCCGTACGCCTGCCGTGCCGGCCAGCTCTTTTTCTGCGAGCTGACTACTGAGCTAAGCCTTAACTCCTTGTGCCTTTACAGACAGGAAATTTGGAGCACCCCCAGAACGAGAGTGTCAGATTTTTTATGTGCGAGCGGTGATGGCGTACCGTGAGGCAGGCCTTCATTCGATAGTCGACACATCCCCTTTCCCGGGACTGATGAGCAAACCTCATGAAGCCTTGCCGATTTACCCGTCTAGTCCTCAGTCGTTAGCGCGCTTACTGTTCCCCAACGCAAGCTTGGGAGAACGAAATGCACAAGCGCACACTTGGCAACAGCACACTTGAAGTGTCGGCACTCGGCTTTGGCTGCATGGGTTTGAGCCATGGTTACGGCCCGGCGACGGACACTGCGCAAGCGATCGCGCTGATTCGTTCGGCGGTCGATCTTGGCGTGACTTTTTTCGACACCGCCGAGGTCTACGGGCCGTACTTGAACGAGCAAGTGGTGGGCGAAGCCCTGGCACCAGTGCGCGATCAAGTGGTGATCGCCACCAAGTTCGGCTTCACCTTCGGCGACGACAATAAACAGCAGATTCTCAACAGCCGCCCCGAGCACATCCGGGTTGCTGTCGAGGGTTCATTGCGTCGACTCAAGACTGATTACATCGATCTGCTGTATCAGCACCGCGTCGATCCGGACGTGCCCATCGAAGACGTCGCTGGGGCGGTGAAAGATCTGATCAGCGAAGGCAAGGTCAAGCACTTCGGCCTGTCGGAGGCTGGCGCGCAGACCATTCGCCGTGCGCATGCGGTGCAGCCGGTCACAGCGCTGCAAAGCGAATACTCGCTGTGGTGGCGCGAGCCCGAGCAGGAGATCCTGCCCACGCTTTGGGAGCTGGGCATCGGCTTCGTACCGTTCAGTCCATTGGGCAAAGGGTTTCTCACCGGCACGGTGTCGGCGGAGGCCACTTACGGCAGCGACGACTTCCGCAGCATCGTCCCGCGTTTCAGCCAGTCGGCGCTGCAGGCCAATCAGGGTCTGGTGGTGTTGATCCGTCAGATTGCTGCGCAGAAACAAGCGACACCGGCCCAGATCGCGCTGGCCTGGCTGCTCGCGCAGGCACCGTGGATTGTGCCGATTCCGGGCACGACCAAACTGCATCGCCTGGAAGAAAACCTCGGCGGCGCGGACATCACCCTCGACGCCGCCGAACTCAAGGCCATTGATACGGCGCTGGCGCGGATCCGCATCGAAGGCGAGCGCTATCCCGAGGCCCTCAAGGCGCGCGTCGGCCGATGAGCAACGATCACGATCCGCTACGGCGCACGGTGATCGCCGCACTGGCCAGCGCCCCGCTGCTGTCGCTCGCCGACACGCAAGGCGCCCGTGAAACGCCGCGTTCCGGCTCGCGGATTCTGGTCGCGTATTTCTCGCGCTCGGGCAATACCCGCGTGGTCGCTGGTCTGATCCAGCGTGGACTGGGTGCCGATCTGTTCGAGATTCGCCCCGCCCACGCCTACCCCGAGGACTATCTGCAAACCGTGGAACAAGCGCGCCAAGAACGTGGCAGTGGCTTCGAACCCGACCTGCAAAACACGGTTCACGCCCTCAGCGACTACGACACGATCTATCTCGGCTTTCCGATCTGGGGTGAAACCGCCCCGCCGATCGTGCGCGCATTCCTCAGCGCCCATGACCTGACCGGCAAGACCCTCATCCCCTTCAACACCCATGGTGGATATGGCCTGGGCAACAGCCGCCGTGTGCTGGTCAAGCACGCGCCGAAGGCCAAAGTGCTGGAAGGTTTTGTGATGGAGGGTGAGCAGGAGCGCAAGACCATGGAACGCGTGAACGGCTGGCTGAAAGATCACCCTCTCACGCATTAATCGAATTCTGTACGGGGTAACTCCATGAAAATCCGCACGTTGGGCAATGGCCTGGAAGTGTCCGCCTTGGGTCTTGGCTGCATGAGCATGACGTCGGCCTACGGGCCGGCTGCCGACCAAGCCAGCATGATCACGCTGATTCGATCGGCCCACGAGCAAGGCGTCACCTTGTTCGACACCGCCGAAGCGTATGGCCCGTTCGCCAATGAAGAGCTGCTGGGCGAGGCCTTGCAGCCGATCCGCGAGCAGGTCGTCATCGCCACCAAGTTCGGCTTCGATATCGACCTGATCACCGGCGCACGTGGTGGCGGCACCAACAGCCACCCGGAGCATATACGCGCCGTGGCCGAAGCGGCGTTGAAGCGTCTGCGTACCGATTGCATCGACCTGTTTTATCAGCACCGCGTTGATCCCCAGGTGCCCATCGAAGACGTGGCCGGCACCGTCAAGGATCTGATCGCCGAGGGCAAGGTCAAGCATTTCGGCCTTTCTGAAGCGGGTGTGGAAACCATTCGCAGGGCCCACGCGGTGCAACCGGTCACGGCGGTGCAAAGCGAATATTCGCTGTTCTGGCGTGGCCCGGAGCTGGAACTGCTAGCCGTGCTGGAAGAACTGGGGATCGGCTTCGTACCGTTCAGCCCGCTGGGCGCCGGTTTCCTCACCGGTCAGATCGACGAGAACACGCAGTTCGACGCCAGCGATTTCCGCAATTTCGTCCCGCGCTTTTCCCCTGAAGCGCGCAGGGCCAATCTGGCGTTGGTCGATGTGGTGAAAGCCGTCGCGCAACGCAAACACGCCACGCCGGCCCAAGTGGCACTGGCCTGGTTGCTCGCACAAAAACCGTGGATTGTGCCGATCCCGGGCACGACCAAACAGCATCGCCTGGAAGAAAACCTGGGCGCGGTCGAGTTGCAATTGACCGGCGACGATCTGCGCGTGATCAACGAACAGATGGCGCAGATTCAGGTGCACGGTGAACGTCTGCCGGAGCCGGCTCTGAAAATGACCGGACTCTGAGTCTGCCCAACGCGGCGCCATGTGCGACGTCGCTTTCCCTGTCTGACCGGAGAACCAATCCGATGAACCGATTGATTGCGCCACTCGTTGCTTTGTCACTGATGGCTGCAGAGTCCCAGGCCGCCAGCGAAATCCGCATTACGCCAAACGGCACTCAGCCCTTGATCAAGGGCGCGGCGCAAAACTTTACCGGCACGGTGCGCGTTGATGGTCTGTTCAAAGGAGATGCGCCCGCGCGTATTGGCGGCGGCACGGTGACCTTCGAACCCGGTGCACGCACGGCGTGGCATACCCACCCGCTGGGACAGACGCTGATCGTCACCGCTGGCGTCGGCTACGTGCAGCAAGAGGGCGGGCAGCGTCAGGAGATCCGTCCGGGCGATGTTGTCTGGATCCCGCCGCACACCCGTCACTGGCACGGCGCTACGGCAGGCAACGGCATGACCCATATCGCCATCGCAGAGGCTGAGGATGGTAAGACCGTCATCTGGGCGGAACAGGTCTCGGATGGGCAATACGCCGGTAAATGAAGTTACCTAATGTGTCGAAGCTGCCCGACCGGCACGATCGCGGCAAAACCGCCACGCAACCTCGAGGCCCCGTAACAACAGGCCCGCACCGGGATTCCAGCGGTTATTGCAACGTCGACTCATGAGTTCTGCTCAGGAGTCCATGCGCAATTTCGGGGTTAATCGCCACAACCTTCCTCCTTACGATCCAGCGACGCCGCAGCCCCCGCAATGGATGGAGCCCTTCACGATGATCACTGACACCCGCAACAGCACTGCTCTCCCCACACTCATGGCGCTCTGCCTGAGCGTCGGGGCGATGTTCAGCGTCACCACTCAAGCAGCCGAGGCTTCGTCCACCATGACCAGCACACCCGCCAGCGCAGCCAGCTTGTCGAGCCAGCAACAAGCCATTCCACTGATCGCGGCGTTCATGGCGAGCAGCGACATGCCCAGCCTCAACACGGCGCTCAACCAAGGGCTTGATGCCGGCCTGACCATTAGCGAAACCCGCGAAGTTCTCGTGCAGCTCTACGCCTACGTCGGCTTCCCGCGCAGCCTCAACGCCTTGAATGAATTGATGACCGTGGTGCAGGCGCGCAAACAGCGCGGCCTTGACGATGCGCCGGGGCGTGAGCCGAGCCGGGCGATTCCGGTCGGGGATGAGCTATTGGCAGCGGGTGCGGCGAATCAAACGAAAATCTCCGGCGCCCCGGTCAAAGGCCCGGTGTTCGAGTTCGCCCCAGTGATCAACCAGTTCCTGCAAACGCACCTGTTCGGCGACATCTTCGAGCGCGACAACCTCGACTGGCAAAGTCGCGAACTGGCGACCGTCGGAGCGCTGGCGGCAACGCCGGGGGTCGAGCCTCAGTTGCGCTCGCACATGGCGGCGAGCCTGCGCGTCGGTCTCAGCGCGGCACAGTTGCGCGAAGTCACTGAGCTGCTGAAAAAACATGGCGATGCGCAGACTGCCGAGCGGGCCAATGTTGCGCTGACCCAAGCCCTCGCGGCCTCGGGGAAATAACATGAAATCTGCAAAGCATTTGCTTAGCGTCACGCTGTTGAGCCTGTTGGCGGCCTGCGCGAACCACTCCGAAGGCCCGCTGCTGATCCAGAAACAAGGCAGCTTCGCCGCCGGTGGAACGATGACCACGGCACCGGGCACCTTCAACCCGCGCCAACCGATGACGCCCAACGGCCAGACCTACCACGGTGACCACGCCTACGCCTTCTATCAAATCCCGGTGGACGCGCGAAAACTGCCCATCGTCATGTGGCACGGCGCGGGTCAGTTTTCCAAGACCTGGGAAACCACCGCCGATGGTCGCGAGGGTTTTCAGAACATCTTTCTGCGCCGCCACTACGGCGTCTATCTGATCGATCAGCCCCGGCGTGGTGATGCCGGGCGCAGCATGGTCGAGACCACCATCAGGCCTGTGCCGGACGAACAACTGTGGTTCAACCAGTTCCGCATCGGCCTGTGGCCCCGCTACTTCAACGGCGTGCAAGTGGCACAGGACGCCCAGACCCGCGAGCAGTTTTTCAGGACAATGACGCCGAACACCGGGCCGTTTGACATGGGCGTGGTCTCCAATGGTGTGTCGGCGCTGTTCGACAAAATCGGCCCCGGCATCCTGTTTACGCATTCTCAGGGTGGCGGGCCGGGCTGGTTGACGGCGATCAAGAACGACAAGGTCAAAGCCATCGTGGCGTTCGAACCGGGCAGCAGCTTCGTGTTTGCTGACGGTGAAGTGCCGGCGCCGATCCCCAGCGCGTTCGACACGGTGCAAGGCGCAGCGGTGCCGATGGAGCGATTCATGGCTCTGACGCGCATTCCGATTCTGATCCTGTACGGCGACAACATCCCGGAACAGGCAGTCGATCTGCCCGCCCAGGACAGTTGGCGCGCACGCCTGGAAATGGCCCGACTGTGGCGTGACGCGGTCAATCGCCACGGCGGTGATGTGCGACTGATCCACCTGCCGGAGATTGGCATTCACGGCAACACCCATTTCCCTATGTCGGATTTGAACAACGTGCAGATCGCTGACCTGGTCGCGCAATTCCTCAAAGAAAAACAGCTCGACTGACCCAAATACTTTTGCAACTGCCGCCCTTTTTTTGCTCAGGAGCTTCACGTGAAGAACACCCTCAAAGCCACGTTCATGTCGGCATTGGTCGGCCTCTCGGCAGGCGAAGCCTTGGCCGCCGACTACAAGAAGAACCCGTTCACCCTCGTTTACGACGGCGCCATCAGCAAAAACGAACCGGGCAAGGTCAACATCCATCCGGTGAGCTACAAGCTCAACGGCCTGGACATTGCTGCCAACGTCTACACCCCGGCCAACTATGACGCGAAAAAGACCTACCCGACCGTGGTCGTCGCGCATCCCAACGGCGGTGTGAAAGAGCAAGTCGCCGGTCTGTATGCCCAGCGCCTCGCCGAGCAGGGCTACATCACCATCACGGCCGATGCGGCCTATCAGGGTGCCAGCGGTGGTCAGCCGCGCAGCATCGATAAACCGGCGTATCGCATCGAAGACATTCACGGCATGGCCGATTTCGTCAGCCAGTTCGCTGGCGTGGATGACAAGCGTCTGGGCCTGCTCGGCATTTGTGGCGGCGGTGGTTATTCGTTGGCGGCGGCGCAAACCGACAAACGCTTCAAATCCCTGGCGACGGTGAGCATGTTCAACTCGGGTCGAGTACGCCGCAACGGCTACAACGACTCGCAAATGGACAGCGTCCAGCAACGTTTGCAACAGGCATCAGCAGCCCGCGCGCAAGAAGCAGCGGGGGGCGCGGTGCTGTATTCGGGGGATGCCAACCTCACCGACGAGCAGATTGCCAAACTGCCCTTCGAACTGTATCGCCAAGGTTATGAGTACTACTGGAAAACCCACGCGCACCCGAACTCGACCTTCAAATACACCACCAGCAGCCTTATCGACCTGATGCGTTTCGACGCCACCGACCATATCGAGTTGATCAATCAACCGTTGCTGATGATCGCCGGCAGCAAGGCCGACAGCCTGTACATGACTCAGGATGCGTTCCCCAAAGCCACCGGCACCACCGACAAGGAGGTGTTCATCATCGATGGCGCCACCCACATTGAAACCTACTGGGTGCCGCGTTATGTCGATGCGGCGATCGGCAAACTGACGGATTTTTACGCACGCACCTTGTGATCAGCGCGCCAAGGGTCGCGCATCCGTGCGCGACCTGCTTTCATGGAATAATCACGCGCTCCTCATGAGAGGCTCTCATCAATGTCCCGCCCCAATCTCAACGACCTGCAAGCCTTCGTGGTCATCACCCGCGAAGGGAGTTTTACCCGTGCTGCCGCGCAACTGGGCGTTTCGCAGTCAGCGCTGAGCCACACTCTGCGGGCACTGGAAACCCGGCTGGGCGTGCGCTTGCTGACGCGGACTACGCGCAGTGTTTCACCAACGGAGGCGGGCCAACGCCTGTATCAAGCGATGGCGCCGCGCTTTGAAGAAATTGAACTGGAACTGGCTGCAGTCAGCGAGTTTCGCGACACCCCCGCCGGCAATGTGCGGATTCAGGCGTCCGAGCATGCGGCGAACAATATTCTCTGGCCAAAGCTGCTGAAGGTGCTGCCCGACTACCCGGACATCAAGGTCGAAATCACCGTCGATTACGCCCTCGCCGACATCGTCGCGCAGCGCTATGACGCGGGTGTGCGACTGGGTGATCAGGTGGCCAAGGACATGATCGCCGTGCCGATCGGGCCATCGTTACGCATCGCAGTTGTCGGCTCACCCCAGTATTTCCAGCATCGGCCTTACCCGATAGAACCGGGAGATCTGGCGGCGCACAACTGCATCAACCTGCGCCTGCCGACTCACGGCAGCCTGATGCAATGGGATTTCGAAAAGGATGGCCACGAACTCAAGGCCCGCGTCGAAGGCCAATGGACATTCAACAGCAGCGTGCCAATTCTGCGTGCGGCCGTGGCGGGATGTGGCTTGGCTTTCCTGCCAGAGGACATGGTGGCGAAGGAGCTTACCGACGGTAGCCTTGTGCGGGTGTTGGAAGATTGGTGCCAACCCTTTGCCGGTTACCATCTCTACTACCCCAATCGCCGTGAACATTCGTCAGCGTTTGGCGTTGTAGTTGAGGCGTTACTCTACAAGAGCTGAGTCATCGACCTTCAAGGCGTCTGAATTTTTCCCGCCCCCTCAAACCCAGAATCAGCAGATAATTTTGATCGACTGCGTCGGGCGCGACCGGCTGCAATGGGTGGTTTACTGTTGATTATGAGTGGCAGCTATAGGCCCAGAGTGTGTTAAAACGCGCTCTCAAACCCTTGCTATGATTTCTGAGCATTTTTGTCGCGAGGATCGCCTATTAAACGCTTTATCCAAGGTGAACATCGAGGCCAAAGTACCTTCCCCCCGAGACCCTCGACGGCTACGTCAGCAATACCAATCCGGTGCGCGCAGTCGATGTCTTTGTTGACGAACTTGACCTGATATCGTTGGGTTTTGATGGCGCTTTTCCAGCTGATACAGGCCGGCCTGCTTACCATCCTGCAATCCTGCTGAAAATCTATATATACGGCTATGTCAACCGTAATCAGTCTAGCCGGCGCCTGGAGCGAGAGGCCCAGCGCAACGTCGAACTGATGTGGCTGACTGGCCGCTTAAGGTCCGATTTCCAGACCATTGCCAACTTACGAAATGGCAACAGCAAGGCCATCCGAGGCGTCTGCCACCAGTTCATGGTGCTGTGCCAGCAACTGAGATTATTCGGAAAAAATCTGGTTGCCATTGATGACAGTAAATTCAAGGCCGTCAACAACCGCGACCGCAATTTCACCAGCGCCAAACTGAAGCGGCGAATGGAAGAAATTGAATCGAGTATCAATCGGTATCTGAGTTGCGCTCGACGAAGCCGATCGGCAAGAACCACCGATCGCACAGCCCAAGGCTGCTCGTCTTCAAGAGAAAATCGACAAGCTCAAAACTCAGATGAAAGAGTTACAGGTCATTGAAACTCAGCTCAACGAATCGCCGGATAAACAGGTCTCACTGACCGATCCAGACGCCCGTTCCATGATGACGCGCGGCACGGGAATCGTCGGTTACAACGTTTCCTGACCATAAACGAGTACGTTGCGGTTGGAAAGCGGAGAACGCGCGGAACGCAGCTCGTCAGACGCAAATCCCAAACATGGGCTCGCAGGCAAAACGGCATAATATGCCAATAATCGAAAGAACCTGTTTTTATCCAAAGCTGGAAAACGTTGTTCTGACCCTCACCAGGAACAGGTCATCCATGATCTGGTTCAGTCCGGCCGCTATCAGAATGTCAGCGAAGTGATGCGAGAAGGTTTGCGGCTATTGGAACAGCCTGTCGCCGAAGACGCCGCCAAAATCGAGGCCCTGCGTCAGGCGACCTCGATCGGCATAATGGATCTCGATCGCGGACATTCACTCAATTAAATGAAGGGGATCTGGAGCAATACCTTGGGGGGTTGAGCCAGGAGGCCAGCGTCCCCGCGAGGGAGAAACTCTGAAGATGCCGCAGTATCGGATTTCCGATGCAGCACGCGCCGATATTGTCGATATTCTCAGGCTCTCCCAAACGCAATTCGGCGACCAAGCACGTCAGCGCTATCAGGCGCTGATCCTCGCCGCGCTGCAAGTTATCGCCGGCAAGAATTTGTTCATGAGTCGCGCTCAAGGTGTTTGCGTTGTTTGCCTGGCCCCGAGCGAATGAACGTTGTCCTGGTGAAGATCATCCAGGACTGACTACCGGAAAAGCCCGCCAAAAAAACTAATCAATTTTGATGCGTTGCTCATTTTTGATTTATGTGTCATTAATCCTCCACGCACCGCTTTTCCCTTTTCTCCAACAGCAAGAAGCCGAGATGAACAAGAACAATAATCATCGACTACCGGAATCAGTGGACGTGTTGGTCGTGGGCAATGGCCCCGTGGGAGCAACCATGGCTGCGCTGCTTGGGCGCCACGCAATACAGACCCTGGTGATCGACAAGGTGCATGACATCCTGCTGATGCCCCGTGCCATCGCCCTGGACAACGAAGCTCTGCGGATCCTGCAGTTGGCCGGCCTGGCCGAGGATGCCTTCGAGAAGATCGTGATTCCCGAGGTGCGCATGCATTGCCCGATGCTCGGGCAGTTCGGCCGCGCCAATACCGCGGGCAGCCTCGATGGTCATCCGAAGCTGGTCACCTTCTATCAGCCGGATCTGGAGCGCTCTATGCGCGACCAGTACCGACGCTTCTCCAACGTAGAAAGCCTGGGCGGGCTGCAACTGGATCACTTGAGTCAGGATGGCGACGGCGTGCTCGCTCAGTTGAGCGACGAAGCGGGCCAGTCCCACTCCGTGCGCGCCCGTTATCTGGTCGGTGCCGATGGCGCCAGCTCAAAAGTGCGCAGCCTCATCGGCCAGGACTTCGGCGGACACAGCTACACGGAAGACTGGTTGATCGTCGACGTCTGTGGCCGGGAGCGCAAAGCCATCGACCATGTCGAATTCCTCTGCGATCACCGACGCCCCACACCGCACATGCCAGCTCCGGGCGGCCGGGAGCGTTGGGAGTTCATGCTGCGCAAGAACGAAACCCGTGAACAGGCGGAAAATGCCGAACACATCGCCAAGCTCCTCGCCCCCTGGATCGACCCCGACCAGCTCACCATTGAACGCAAGGCGGTGTACCGCTTCCATGCGCGCTGCTGTAGGAGTTTTTACAGTGGGCGAGTATTTCTGATTGGCGACGCGGCTCACATTACGCCGCCTTTCGTCGGTCAGGGCCTAGTGGCTGGCCTACGCGATGCCGCCAACCTGGCCTGGAAACTCGCCTGGGTGCTGCGCGGCCAGGCAGCTCCGACAATCCTCGCCAGCTACGACAATGAACGTCGACCGCATGCCCAGGAGATGATCGATCTGGCGAAGTACATGGGCCGCCTGATCATGCCGCGCAACGTGGTCCTGGCCGCGCTCGGTCATGGCCTGATGCGCGCGCTCAACCTGATTCCTCCCGTCCGACGCCATTTCGAAGAACTCGATATCAAGCCAAAGAATATCTTCAAGAACGGTTTGTTCATTCGTCAGGCCCGCAAAGGTCCGGTCCAGCGCGGCGGGCTTTTCCCCCAAGGCCTGATACGCAGCGCCGACGGTCTTATCCAGCCGAGTGACGAGGTCCTGGGTGACAGCCTGACCCTCGTCGGCCTGGGCACCGATCCACGCAGGCATCTGACAGCCAAGACACACCGCCGCTGGACGGCCGTTGGAGGTCGCTATCTGCAAATTGGCCTACATGGCCAACGCAGTGACACTGACACCCCCTTCGTCGAGGACATCGGTCAACGCCTGATGTCGATGGCGCCACCACACACGTTGCTGGTGGTACGTCCCGACCGCATCATCATGCATGACGGCCCGGCTCGACACGCCGAGGCCCTGGTCGCCGACTGTATCGAGCTGCTTGGACAATGAATGGCTCTGCCACTCGGGGTGACAGTCCTCTATCATCGGCGTCATTGTTCAGGTGAGCCAGACGATGAATAACACAGACGACGCCGAAATCACTCCACCCCCGCTCACCCGCGGGCACAAGAAACGCGAGCGTACGCGGCGAGAATTGATCGATGCCGCCGTGCGCCTGTTCGCGCGCAAGGAAGTTGGCGAAATAGCCCTGCTCGATGTCGCCGCCGAAGCGGAGATGGCCAGCGGGACCATCTATAACTATTTCCGCTCTCGCGACGAAGTCGTCGAGGCGGTCGGACTCGCGCTGGCTGACGAGTTCTCCGAAACGATCTCTCGGCGCAGCATGGGCATTCGCAGTGGCGCCCAGCGCCTGGTGACTGGCGTGCGCATGTTCATTCGCCGAGCCATCGACGATCCGCAATGGGCCAGCGCGGTGATTCGCGTGGTGCATTTCGATCAGGCGATGCGCTCGAAGATCGCCGGCTATGTGCTCGCCGATCTACGCGCCGGAGGGGAAGAAGGCTCGTTCACCTACAGCGACGAAGGCGTTGCCCTCGACTTGGTGGTGTCCTGCACCCTCGGCGCCATGCGCAGTGCCGTCGAAGGCCGTAGCGTAGCCGAGCACGACAGTCTAGTGAGCGAGATGGTGCTCAGAGCGCTCGGTGCCACCACGGCCAAAGCCCGCAAGCTCGCCCGGCAGGAACTGCCGGGCTGAGCGTCGCTCAGTCGCCAGCCACCCACTGCCGGTAGCGGCGCGTTTGTCGCCGCAGCTTGAGCTGGCTGCCGATAAGCGCTAGCAACGGTGAAATCCGCGGATCGGTGCGCCGGCCTCTGCCAAGCAAGAGCAATTGTTTTTTCACTACTGCTTGGGCGGCCGCTGCGGCGAACGCCTTGTTCTTCCAGTTCACCGTCACAGGCTGCACCACGATATCCTCACCCGCCTTCCAGTATTTGGGCAGCGTCGGATCGACCGCCAGCGCAGTCGCCAGGCCAACCATCGACACCGCCCCCTCCACAGCCTGTTCGGCCACCGCCCGGCGACGGATCCCACCGGTGACCATGACAGGCATACGCGCGACGGCCGCGATGCGCTCGGCGAATTCGAGAAAATACGCCTCTCGTCTCAATGTGCTGCCGTCGCGGGTCTGCCCCTGCATTGCCGGACTTTCATAACTGCCGCCGGAAAGCTCCACCAGATCCACCGCGCACTCGTTGAGCATCCGCACCACGGCATCAGCATCCTCGACATCGAAGCCACCGCGCTGGAAGTCCGCCGAGTTGAGCTTGACCGCCAAACAGAATCCAGGGGCGACCCGGGCACGTACGGCCTCGACAGTGCGCAGCAGAATGCGCGCCCGATTTTGCAGACTGCCGCCCCAATGGTCCTTACGTTGGTTGGACAGCGGTGAAAGAAACTGACTGAACAAATAGCCATGGGCGGCGTGAATCTGCACCCCGGTAAACCCGGCACGCTCTGCCAGCACGGCCGTGGACACGTAGCGGCCAATCAGTTGCTCTATCTCTTGTTCTTGCAGCGCCAGCGGCCGGGCGAACAGCTTGGAAAAGCCTGGGATATCCACGGCGATGGCCGAGGGACCTCGGGCCGGTTGCCCCATACTGGCCATCAATTGCCGGCCCGGATGATTGATCTGCAACCAGGCCTGAGCCCCGCGACTGCGACAGGCGGACGCCCAGGCAGTGAAACGGTCGAGATGGCGTTCATCTTCCAAGACCACCCCCGCCGGTCCGGTCAAGGCATGGCGATCGACCATCACGTTACCCGTGATGATCAAACCTGCGCCGCCCTCCGCCCAGGTGCGATAGAGGCGAATCAGCGCCTGGCCCGGCGCATGGTCGGGATCGGCCAGGTTTTCCTCCATCGCCGCCTTGGCGATGCGGTTGGGAATGACCGCCCCGTTGGGCAGGCGCAGGGGTTGAAACAGCTTGCTCATGTCAATCAATCCTTCAATAGCGGCGACGGAGATGGCGGCGGACGAATCACTCAGCGAATGGCAACAGCACACCAGCAGCAACAATTGAACACAAATGTTCAATTATTGCAAAGATGTCAGGTATCAGCGAGCAAAAAAATAACAATTGACCAATTTTGAACACTGATGTTCAATTAGCACAACTTGATTATGGAGGCAGTCCCGTTGGCTCAGCTCAATCCCGCGCAGCGTCGCATTCAACAAGCCGCCCTGCGTCTGTTCGCCGAAAAGGGCGTTACTCAACTGAACATCAGCGATCTCGCCCAGGAGGCGGGTGTTGCCCGCGGCACTATTTACAACAACGTGGAGACGATGGAGCTGTTGTTCGAGCAGGTGGCCAGCCAACTGAGCATGGAAATGCATGAGCGCATCAGCAAGAGCTTCGTCAACCTGGAGGACCCTGCCGAACGTTTGGCCAACGGTATTCGTTTCTTCATTCGTCGTACCCACGAAGAGCCGCAGTGGGGAGCTTTCCTCAACCGCTTCGCCCTGAGCAATGCTTCGCTGCGCGAGATGTTCTACAGCCAGGCGACATCCGATGTACTGATGGGTTTGCATAAAGAGCGCTATCGATTTCGTCAGGAACAGTTGGCCACCGTTATCTCGCTGATCGCCAGCGCCACGCTGGGCTCGATGTTCCTGGTGATCGAGGGCATCAAGACCTGGCGCGACGCGGGCAGCCACACTGCTGAACTGGTCCTGCGAGCACTGGGAATACCTGAAGAGGAAGCACGGCAACTGGCGACCGCCGAACTGCCGCCCCTGCCCGCCCAGGACTGATTGTTTACCTGACACCCCACGATCCCGCCTTACGGGATCGATGGCCCGGCTTTGCCTGAAAAAAGCCACGGAGAACAACAATAATGGCACCACCAAGCGTTCCACCCGTGCTCGTTACCGCACAGCCGGCACGGCATCCACAGCCGACAGTGAAGGCCCAGGCCCTGGGTTACTTGATCTTCGAGCGTCCAGATCTGGACCTGGCCGAGCGCTTCCTGCGTGACTTTGGGTTGCGCCCCGTTCAACGCGGACCTAAAACACTCTATTTGCGCGGCACCGGAACAGCCCCTTACTGCTACCGCGTGCACCAGGCCGAGCGGACGCGCTTCCTCGGTTTCGGCTTGGCACTCGCCTCACGCGCCGATCTTGAGCGCATTGCGCGCCTACCGGGCGCCTCGGCGATAGAGGCGCTAGACGGCCCCGGTGGCGGTAAGCGGGTACGCCTGACCGATCCGTCCGGTTTCCTGGTGGAGGCCACTCATGGCCAGCAACCCGTCGAGAGCCTGTCGCACCGTGCGGCGCTGCCATTCAATCTGGTCGACGAACAACCGCGCATCAATGCCACCCAACGCCCACCGATAACTCCGCCCGAGATCATCAAACTGGGTCACGTCGTGCTCGAGGTCGCCGATTTTCAAGCCACCTGCACTTGGTATACCCAGCACTTTGGCTTCATTCCCAGCGATGTGCAGGTACTGCCGGATGGCTCACCGGCGGTGGCCTTCCTGCGCCTGGACCTAGGCGAAACGCCCGCCGACCACCACACCTTGGCGCTTGCTCAAGGCTTCATGGCGACCTATAGCCATAGCGCCTATGAAGTGGTCGATACCGACGCCGTCGGCATGGGGCAGCGCGTGCTGCGCGAATGCGGCTGGAAACACGCCTGGGGCATCGGTCGGCACATTCTCGGCAGCCAGATTTTCGATTACTGGCAAGACCCCTGGGGCGACAAGCACGAGCACTACTGCGACGGCGATCTGTTCACTGCGGATCGACCCGCCGGGTTACATGCGATCAGTGCCGAGGCAATGTCGCAATGGGGCCAGCGGATGCCCAGAAGCTTCACCAAACCCGCCATCAGCCTGTCCAGCTTGTGGGCGCTGATGCGCAACCTGCGACGCAGCCCCGACTTGACCCTGCGCAAGCTGATCACGCTTGCGCGAATGTTCGGCTAGGGCCACCAGCATGCGCCACTGGAGCCGCCGCCCCCTGCTCAAGACCGGCCTCATCCTGGCCGGTGGCGCAATGTTGCCAACCTGTGTCGCTGCAAAAGAACAACAAAGAATCTTTGCTTGTGTGCATTCAACTGCTTCACCGGGAGTCCCTATCATGCCTGTTCATATCGTCCACTTCGAACACCAGAATGAAACCCAATGGGGCGTGATTCGCCAGGGACGCATCACGCGTATTCCCGGCGAATATGCCAGCACCGGTGAACTGATCCGCCAGACCCGAGTCGAGGAACTGGCCCGGTTGCAGGGCGGTGAACTGGCACTCGAAGGCGTGCGGTTGCTTTCGCCCATCACCCGCAACCAGCAGTTTATCTGCCAGGGCGCCAACTATCGGCAACACATGATCGAATCCGGCATGGACCCCGACGTGAAGAACTTCAATATGATCTTCACCAAGGCGACCAGTTGCATCGTCCCGGCGGACAGCGAACTGATCAAGCCGGGCGAAGTACGTTTCCTCGACTACGAGATCGAGCTGGGCCTGGTGCTCAAGCGCGAAGTCAGCAACAAGGAAACCGTCACTGACGCCAACCTGCACGAATTCATCGCCGGGGTGGTGATCGTCAACGATTATTCGGCACGCGACATCCAGATACCACAGATGCAATTCTACAAGGGGAAAAGCTATCGCACCTTCGGCCCGGTCGGTCCTTACTTGTGCCTGCTCGAAGAGAAGGACATGCCGCTGCTCAAGAAACTCGAACTGCGTCTGACGGTGAACGGTCAGGTACGCCAGCGCGACAACACCGGCAACCTGGTCTACGAGCCGGCGCAAACATTAACGGAGTTGGCCGGTGTGCAGGATCTAGCCGCTGGCGACCTGATCGCCACCGGTACGCCGGCGGGCTGCGCGTTGTCCGTTCCGTCCCAGGCCAAACAACGCATCGGCGCGCTGTTGCCGGAGGCGCTGAAGTGGAAAGCCTTCATGAAGACCCAGGAAGGACGCAGCAGCTATTACCTCAAAAAAGGTGACATGGTCGAGGCCAGTATCTGGAGCAGCGACGGCGAGATTGACCTCGGCGTACAGCGCAACCTGGTCGTGGAGCAGAACTGATGGCCGTGAAATCTCTGGCGGATATCCACGCCATCGAACGCATCCCATTGGAACAACAGGGCCTCGCCTCCAGCACGTATGCGGCCCTGCAACGTTGCGCGCAGGAGCATGCGCAAGCGCCGGCCCTGAGCTTTGTCCTCGATGCCAAGGCATTCGAGCGCACCCACGACTGGAGCTATGCGCAGTTATTTGCCGACATCACCCGCACGGCAAACGCCTTCCACGATCTCGGTATCAGCCCGAAGGACGTGGTGGCCTTCCTGCTACCCAACCTGCCGGAAACCCACTTCACCATCTGGGGTGGCGAGGCAGCCGGTATCGTCATGGCGATCAACCCATTGTTGGAAGCGGCGCAGATCGCCGAACTGTTGCGAGCGGCCAATGCCAAGCTGGTGGTGACGCTGGCGCCAACGCCGGGTGCCGATTTGTGGCCAAAGCTGGCCAGTCAACTGGAGCGGTTGCCCAGCGTGCAAGACATCGTATGGGTCGGCATGACGCCCTATGTCGGCACCCTGCCCGGCCTGGCGCTACGCTGGATGGCGAGGCGTGAGAAAGGCCGTCATCGCGGCCGGCGTATCCATGATTTGCGCACGCTGATGCGCCGCCAGCCCGCGGATTATCTCAAGAGCGGCCGGCAGATCCACGCCCACGAAGCCTCGTCCTATTTCTGCACCGGCGGCACTACCGGCTTGCCGAAGATCGCCATCCGTACCCATGGTTCCGAGATCTTCAATGCCTGGTCGATGGCCGCCAACCTGCAGCCGCACGATAGCAACCGGGTCATTTTCTGCGGTTTGCCGCTGTTTCATGTAAACGGCCAACTGGTGACCGGCCTAATGCCCTGGACCCATGGCGACCGCGTGATTATCGGCACACCCCAAGGCTATCGCGGCGAAGGTGTCATTTCGAATTTCTGGGCCATGGTCGAGCATTTCGGCATCAATTTCTTTTCCGGTGTGCCCACCGTTTATTCGGCGTTGCTCCAGCAGCCAAGCGCAGGCTACGACTTGTCCAGCCTGAAATACGCCCTGTGCGGTGCGGCGCCCATGCCGGTCGAACTGTTCCGCGAGTTCGAACAGCGTATCGGCGTACACATCCTCGAAGGCTACGGCCTGACCGAAGGCGCCTGCGTGTCTTCCACCAACCCGCCGGATGGCGAACGGCGGATCGGCTCCGTCGGCCTGCGCCTGGCCTACCAGGACATGCGCGCCGTGATACTTGGTTACCACGGTGAATACCTGCGCGATGCCGCACCGGACGAGGTCGGCGTTATCGCCATCCATGGCCCCAATGTGTTCGCCGGTTACCTGAAAGACAGTCACAACAACGGTGTCTGGATCGAGATCGGCGCAAACCGCTGGCTCAATACCGGAGACCTGGGACGCCAGGATGCCGAGGGTTATTTCTGGCTCACCGGGCGCAAGAAGGAACTGATCATTCGCGGCGGCCACAATATCGACCCGAAGCAGATCGAAGAGGTGCTGCAAGCACACCCTGCTGTGGCCTTGGTCGCGGCGATCGGCAGCCCCGATGCTCATTCCGGAGAAGTCCCGGTCGCCTATGTGCAACTGACCGCAGGGAAAAGCGTGGACAGTACCCACTTGCTGGCTTTTGCCAGCGGCAACATCGCCGAGCGCGCCGCCATTCCCAAGCGCATCGAGATTCTTGAGGCGCTGCCCCTGACACCGGTGGGAAAAATTTTCAAGCCAGCCTTGCAACGACTCGAGATCGCACGAGCCGTGCAGCAGGCAGCAGAGGAAATCGGTGTGACCGACTTCGACCTGAACGTCGTCCAGGACGCCCGGCGCGGACTCGTCGCGCGCATTACCGTCGGCGCCCAGCGCCAACCATTGGAGCAGGCCTTGGGACGCTACAGCTTCCAGGTTGAATGGCTCGACGCGCCGCACTGGAGGACAGCGATCTCCGAATCGACGTCTCTGACCTGATCGACTGATCACCACGACAAACCCAGACTGGCCAACCTTCATGAATCGGCCAGCGGGACCTGCTGTGCCTGAGAAACGCACCACCTGTATCAAGCGCCCCAACAATAACAAGAGGTAGTAAATACACATGAACGATAGACAACTCCCACGGCACCACGCTCGCCTTGCTCTTGCCCTCACGCTTGGTACACTCGCCGCCAATACCGCCTCGGCGATGACCTTCCAATTGGGCGACATCGAAGGTCAGTTCGATTCGAACCTGTCGATAGGCGCAAGCTGGGCGCTGCGTAATCCCGACCCCGACCTGCTTCACGACGCAGCCTCCGATGATGGACGGCGCAACTTCGAGAAAGGCAAAACCTTCTCCAAGGTATTCAAGGGCGTCCACGACCTCGATCTCAAATATGGCGACAGCGGCGTATTCATGCGCGGCAAGTACTGGTACGACTTCGAGCTGAAGGATGAGAGCCGGCCATTCACCGACATCGACGACCACAATCGCAAGGCTGCCGCCCAGGCATCCGGCGCGGAGTTGCTCGACGCCTTTTTCTACCACAACTACCTGATCGACGACCTGCCCGGCACGGTGCGGGTGGGCAAGCAGGTAGTGAGCTGGGGGGAAAGCACTTTTATCCAGGGCGGCATCAACACCATCAACCCTGTCGATGTGTCGGCATTTCGCAGGCCCGGCTCCGAAATCAAGGAAGCGCTGATCCCCGTCAACCTGCTCTATCTGTCGCAGAACCTCAACGAGCAAGTCTCCATCGAGGGTTTCTATCAGTTGGAATGGGACCAGACAGTGCTCGACAATTGCGGCACCTTCTTCTCGCAGACCGATGTGATGGCCGATGGCTGTACCCGACTGGAAAACCCCTTGGGCACAGTGACCCGGACGGGCGATCGCGATGCACGCGATGGAGGGCAATGGGGCACGGCCCTGCGTTGGTTCGCTCCTGAGCTGAACAGTGAGTTCGCCGCCTATTACATCAACTACCACAGTCGTTCACCCTATTTCAGCAGCATCGCCGCTACCACGCCCGGCGTCCTGAGCACCTCGCGGTATTATGTCGATTACCCCGAGGATATTCGCCTCTACGGCTTGAGCTTCAGCACCATGCTGCCCACCGGCACGACGCTGGCGGGCGAGATCAGCTACCGGCCGAACATGCCATTGCAGATCAACTCGGTCGACCTGGTCGCAGCCGCGAGCGGGCTGTCCGTGCTTTCGCCATTGCTGACTTCCGGTGCCGTGCAAGCGAACGCGGGCGAAGATATCAGCGGCTACCGGCGCAAGGAGGTGACCCAGGCCCAGATGACCGCCACGCACTTCTTCGATCAGGTAATGGGCGCCGATCGCCTGACCCTGGTCGCCGAACTGGGCGTCACCTTCATTGGCGGGCTGGAAGGTAAAGACAGCATCCGCTACGGCCGCAACAGCATCTACGGTCAAGGCGAGCGGTATCCAAACAACAGCTTGTGTACCGCGCTGACAAACACCGCCACCCCCAGCAACTGCGATGATGACGGCTTCGCCACCCGAACATCCTGGGGTTACCGCGCGCGTGCCATCTGGGAATACACCAACGTCATTCCCGGTGTAGAGCTGCGCCCCAGTCTGGCCTGGTCCCACGATGTCAGCGGCTACGGTCCGGAACCGGGATTCAACGAAGGCTCCAAATCCATCGGCGTGGGTATCGACGCGACCTACCTGAATACCTACACCGCCAGCCTTTCCTACACCGACTACTTCGCAGGCCAATACAACACGAACATTGACCGCGACTTCGTTGCCTTGAGCTTCGGCGTTTCCTTCTAATCGAGTGGTACCCTAATGAAAAACACCATCCTGCTCCTTGCGACCCTGACATTCACCTCCTTTCACGGCACGCTCCAGGCGGCGGTGCCTGCCAGCGAAGCCAGCCAACTCGGTACGACATTAACGCCTGTCGGTGCGCAAAAGGAGGGTAATACCGACGGCAGCATCCCCGCGTGGAACGGCGGCCTGGACAAGGCGGCTGGAAAGATCGATCCCACCAATGGTCGGCTGAACAATCCTTACGCCAACGAACAGCCACTGTTCGTCATCACCGCTCAAAACATGGATAAATACGCCGACAAGCTGACGCCTGGACAGCAGGCCATGCTCAAGCGCTACCCGGACAGTTACCGACTGCGAGTTTTCCCGTCGCACCGTAGTGCCAACTACCCCGACGTCATCTACCAGGCCGCCGCCCGCAACGCAGTCAATACGACACTGCTGCCCGGCGGCAACGGTCTTGAGCATTTCGAGACGGCCATCCCTTTTCCAATGCCGCAGAGCGCCCTGGAAGTGCTATGGAATCATTTCACCCGCTATCGCGGAGGCAGCGCCAAGCGCACCTACGTCCAGGCGACCCCGCTGGCAGATGGCACCTTTACGCCGGTCTACTTCAAACAGCAATTCAGCTACCGCGACCAGTTAAACGACTTTAATCCGCAGGATCCGGGAAACGTATTGTTCTATTACAAGGAGCTGGTCACCGCCCCGGCGCGACTGGCCGGTGATGTGGTGCTGGTCCACGAAACTCTCGATCAAGTGAAAGAACCGCGTATGGCCTGGATCTACAACGCCGGCCAGCGCCGTGTCCGACGTGCCCCACAGATTTCCTACGATGGCCCGTTTCCCGCATCCGATGGCCAGCGCGTGGCCGACAACCTCGACATGTACAACGGGGCGCCTGACTTCTACGACTGGAAGCTGCTCGGCAAGAAAGAAATCTACATCCCCTACAACAATTTCGAGCTCGAATCAGCCGACCTCAAATACACCGACATCGTGAAACCCGGGCATCTGAACGCCGACCTTCCCCGTTACGAGCGGCATCGTGTATGGGTGATCGAGGGAACACTCAAATCGGCCCAGCGCCATATCTACTCCAAGCGCGTAGCCTACCTTGATGAAGACACCTGGCAAATTGTGCTGGCCGATCACTTCGACTCCCGGGGCACGCTCTGGCGCACCGCCGAAGGCTTCATGACCCCGCTCTATGACAAACAGATTCCCTGGCTGGGCGTCGAGACCCTGTACGACCTCGTCAACGGGCGCTACATCGTCTCCGGCATGCGCAACGAAGAGAAAGACCAAATGGAGTTCGGCTTCAAGGCCTCCAGCGCCGAATACACCCCCACAGCACTGCGCAACGCAGGGGTCCGCTAGTTATCGCTACCGTTTCATCGACCTTTACCGCCCTTCGGGGCGGTCTTTTTCCGTCAAGCCATGACGAGCAATTATCGGGTTAAAAGTGCCCTGCCATCGGCACCGCAATCAGCCAGATCGCCGTCCCATGCGTCACCGTCGATGCCCCCCCATAACGCATGCGAACAAGCCAACAGGCCGAGCCCTCTATCAGCGTGAAGAGCAGAATCATGATCCGCAACGCTGTCTGGGTCTGGGGCGTCAAGGCGAACCAGAGGCCGAAGAGTGTGACGCCCGGCAGCAGATACAGTATGTAGTCCAGCAGTACTGCGAGTCCCTCGGCGATCATCACACGCATGCCTGGGCAGCAACCGGCGCATGCTGCGCCATCAGCTCCACCACCCAGAAATATCGCTGCCCAGCCGACAATCAATAACAGGTATGCAAGCGTGCGCTGGTAAGTCAGCCGGTCGGCGCGTGCTTGGCAGTCACTTCGGCTTCGAGGATGGTAGTGGCGTTGTTGGCTGGAGGGCCCGCAGGGCAAAACAGAGCGTAAACGCTTTGATACTGAGCAGCGCGTCTCGTCTATCAGGCCAGACATGCCCTGATTTTCGGTCGCATCGGTTGAGTCGCGGTAATCACTGGTGCTTGAGTTTCAGGGCATTTCATCAGCACGCAGCTGACGCCGTAGAGTTCCTCGACCAGATCAGTCGTCACCACAGCATGGGGCGCGCCTGCGGGCTGGAATCAACCGCGTTCATATCCGCGCCAGTGGCGTTAGGTAGCATCAGCGCTGCGATGAAACCGATGCTGTACGACACAATGGCGAACGCACCCATGGCGTAACCAAGCGGAACATAAATCGAAGCGAAGCCCACCGCCGCAGGCATGATGGCGCCGAACCCTCGGCCGAAACTGGCGCAGAAACCGGCGCCATTTGCACGGATGTGGGTCGGGTAAAGTTCGGAGAAGCTTGGCGTCAACCCCGATGCCAATCCGCCTTGGAACGTGCCCAGCAGAAGGCCGAGCGCCAGTGTCATATCAAGACCGATGGGCAGGTACATGTAGCAAGCCACTACAATTGCCTGGAAGCATAAAAACATCATGAAAGTCCGACCGCGCCCAATGCGGTCACTGATGATGCCGTATAGGAATGGACCTATTAACGACCCGACGATGTTCACTGCCAGATAGCCCGACATTGATGCAATAGGCAGCCCCAAGGTCATGCGCAAATACGTCGGCAGCCACGTAATCATGATATAGGCCCCCCCGAATATCCCGGTGGCAAGGACCGTAGAGATGACAGTGATACGCCGATAGTTTCCGTTGAAAATCTGCAGGAATTCACTTTTGTCGCGACTGCGTTTCACCGCTTTAGTGAACGTATCGGACTCCGGAACGATTCGACGAATAAACCAGACGAGTACAGCCGGTAAGATCCCAATCGCGAAGAACCAGCGCCAGGCGACATCTTCGGGCAACAGAGAAAAAACAATAGGCATTGTACACAACGATATGGCGTACCCCAGCGCGTATCCACTCTGGATAGAGGCAGCCACACGACCCCGGAGGGCGGGTTTAATGACCTCGCTGATCAGAACGGCCCCGACAACTGCTTCCCCGCCGTAACCAATGCCTTGCAGAAAGCGCACGATGAAGAACGCCCAGAAATCGGTGCAAAAGGCGGCCGTCAAGGTGAACCCGGCCACCCAACAAACCGTTATCTGCATGATCCGGATTCGCCCGAAGCGATCGGCCAGCAAACCTGCGCCCCAGCCGCCAATGGCACTGCCAATCAGCGCCACTGAACTCAATATCCCTGCGTCGGCTTTGGTCAGTGCCAAAACGGTCAACAACACCGGCATAACCAATGAATAGATAGTGGAGTCCATCGAATCCAATGTATATCCGGCCAGGCATGCCCAATACGTGCGTCTTTCTGTACGAGAAAGTTTCGAGTACCAACCCAGTTTCATTGTCAGTGACCTTTTTGTATTTATTAGAAAATTGATGACCGCGCCCGGCAAAAAACTGCGGACGAAACCCCTTACTTCGGACGTTACGTACGTCCAATCAGGGCATCAACGACTGTATTTAGCCGTGTCCAGGCCAGAGACGGCTGGGTACACAAACAGCGCCATCAAAAAGAAGCCTGGCCGTACGTACGAGTCCGCAGCCGGCCATCTGCCCTTCATGCAAGCGCAGTTCGACGGTGAACTCTCCGGTCGGATGTTCGATCGACAATCGCATCACATCATCCTTGAGCACTTGAGCGACGTTAGCCACTACGGTGTCGTCGATCAGGCACGCGGCCGCCACGCTAACGGCACCGAAGACGCCGATGCTGGTATGGCAACGATGTGGAATGAACGTACGGGTCGAGAGCGCGCCCCCCGCCTGCGCCGGTGCGACCAGACACATCTTGGGAACGTTACGCTCGGTCACGTCCCCCAGATTCATACGTGGGCCAGCCTGCAGCCGAATGGATTCAATCCGTGCCTTGAGCGCGTCGTTGGCATCGAGCTGTGCGGGGCTTTCATCGCCACGACACGCCAAATCCTCGGCCCGTATGATCACGACCGGCATGCCATTATCGATGCAAGTAACATGAACGCCGTCGATCACATCCAGCGCATTTCCGGTCGGCAAGAGCGCGCCACAACTGGAGCCGGCAATGTCCTCGAATTCCACGAGCAAGGGAGCGGCGGTTCCGGGTACGCCATCAATCCGAATGTCGCCATCATAGGCAACGCTGCCGTTGGGCGTTGGCACATGGGCAACCGCTACCTGACCGGTGTTTTCCATATAGATGCGCACGGGGGTCACACTGCCCTTCGCGGCGATTAACCCTCGCTCTATGGCAAACGGTCCCACGCCGGCGAGTATGTTTCCGCAATTCTGGCCATAATCGACACGAGGCTCGTCCACTATCACTTGGGCAAACAGGTAATCGACATCCGCATCAGCGCGTTCGGACGGCCTTACAATCGCCACTTTGCTGGTCAAGGAATCGCCGCCGCCAATGCCGTCGATTTGCCGCTTGTCCGGCGACCCCATGGCCGCCAGCAATACCTGACCTCTCAATGCCTGCTCTGTGGGCAAATCCTTGGCCAGGAAATAAGCGCCTTTTGACGTGCCCCCGCGAATCAATAAACAAGGTACGCGAACTTGAGTCATGTTCAGTCTCCAAGCTCGTCCAGCGTATCGACGTACCTCAAACCCTTTTCGGCCAGGCGGCCACGCATGTTGTAGATGTCCAGCCCCAACTCGCCCTTGGCCAGACGCAGCGCTTTCTGTTCTTCCAGATCAGCGCGAGCACGGCTGGCTTCGACCACCTGCAGGATTTCGCTGCGACGCACGATGACCACGCCATCGTCATCGGCCACAACCACATCACCCGGATTGACCAGTTGACCGCCGCATACCAGCGGCAGGTTGACCGAGCCTAGGGTTTCTTTGATCGTGCCCTGGGCATTGACGGCGCGAGACCAGACCGGGAAGCCCATTTCGCGCAGGGTGTGGGTGTCGCGCACGCCGGCATCGATCACCAGGGCGCGCACGCCGTGAGCCTTGAGCGAGGTCGCCAGCAAATCACCAAAGTAACCGTCAGTGCACGGCGAACTGGGGGCAACCACCAGGATATCGCCGGGGCGGCACTGCTCCACGGCCACGTGGAACATCCAGTTATCACCCGGGGCGACCAGCACCGTCACGGCCGACCCGCTGATCACGGTGCCCCGTTGAATGGGTTGGATCGAAGACGCCAGCAACCCTTTTCGCCCCTGCGCTTCATGAATCGTCGCAACGCCGTAGCGTTGTAGCTCATCCACCAGCGCGCGTTCGGCGCGGGCGATAGTGCGCACGACGATACCGGTTTTTCCGATCAACTCGCTCATGCCAGGTTCTCCGTGACACGCGGGAAGATGCTCTGGTAACCCTCACCATAGACAATGTCGCGTTTGGAGGTAATGCCGACATTGCGCTTGGCTTGCACCCCGCGCTGCAACGCGACTCGTGTGTAGTATTCCCACAGGTGTTCCTGACCGGCCATGCACTGGATGGCCGCGTACTTCTTGTCCCACACCGAGGTGATGTCCAGCAGGACGTCGGGACGCCATTCGCATTGCTCTGGCTGGTGTGGTTCGAAACTGTAGACCGGCGGCGCCCCAACGATCTTCTCACCCGGTTTGTAGCCTTCGGCCTGAGCAATGATGCGCGCCTCCTGGGCCAGGTTCATCGCCAACGGGTGATCGTAGTTGTAAGGGTCTTTCAACGAGTGGCTGAGGACGAATTCGGGCTGGACGCGGCGAAACACATCCGCCAGGCGAAACAGCGTTTCCTTGTCGGCCCGCATCGGATAGTCGCCGATGTCGAAGAACTCAACGCTGGCACCCAGGATGTCGGCGGCGGCTTGTGCTTCCTGGCGCCGAGCGGATTTGACTTTTTCTTCGCTCATCTCGCCTTTGCGCCACAGTTTGGCGGACTCACCGCGTTCCCCGAACGACAAGCAGACGATGTGTACGGCATAACCTTGTTGCGCATGCAGCGCGATGGCACCGCCTGCGCGCCAGACGAAATCGGCTGAATGAGCACTGACCACCAGCGCGCTTCTCGTTGACTCGATCATTGCGGATCCTCCCTCTGATTCAGCAAGAGCATCGCATCGCGCCTCACCGGTGGATAATGCATTGCACTTTTTCAGGTATACGTTTTTTTTATTGATTCCAAATAGGAGTAGATGCACAGTCGAGCTTCAATTGATTCCGCAGAGCCCGCTGCCCCATGGAAACCGGTGACCTTCTCAGCCTGATGCAGGTGCGCGCTTTCGTTCGGGTCGCCGACCATGGCAGCGTTTCCAAAGCTGCCGTGGCCTTGTACCGGGCGCAATCGGTAGTGACGCGATCAATTTCCGAACTAGAGATACGACTCGACGTGTCGTTATTCGAACGTCATGCCAACGGCATGCGTTTGACTGATTATGGTGATCGGCTGTTACCTCGGGCGCGGCGAGTACTGACCGAGCTTGACAGTGTGCCGCGCCTGTTAGGAGGCTCGGACAAACGCGCGGTCGAACCGCTATATCTGTTCCAGACGCGCCGTCTGCAAGTGTTCGTGAAGCTGTGCGAAACCCACCATATGCGAACCGTCGCCAGTCTTCTCGGCCTCAGCCAGCCCGGCGTCAGTTCGACGATCAAAGTCATGGAAGACGGCTGCGGCCAGACCCTGTTTGAGCGTACGCCGAAAGGATTGCAGCCAACCCGAGTTAGCCTGGAAATTCTGTTTCCGATTCGTCGAGCGTTAAACGAGTTGCGCCACCTGGAGACAGATGTCACCGCCTTGCGCGGAACGCTGCATGGCGTCGTGCATGTCGGCGCCTTGCCCCTAGGCCGCACTCGCATATTGCCCGAAGCCGTCGTGCGCTTGCTGGCTGAGCACCCCGGAGTCCGAGTGCTCACCAATGAAAGCCCTTTCGATTTGCTGGCGACCGAACTTCGCGCCGGCGATGTCGATTTCATTTTCGGCGCGTTGCGCTCGCAGGCTTACGCCAGTGACCTCACAGGTGAAGCGCTGCTGACCGAGGAAATGGTGGTCTTGGCCAGGCGTGATCATCCGCTGTGTGTGAGCGCCGTAGGGCCACATGACCTTAGCGGCGCCCGCTGGATTCTGCCCCGCGCAGGGTCGCCGGCCCGGCAGATGCTCGACGCCTGTTTTGCCAGGTTCGGCATCGCCCCGCCTCAACCGATGGTGGAAAGCGCCGACATGGCAATCATCCGTGGCCTGCTGTTGCGTTCGGATATGCTCGCCGCCGTGTCCGCTCACCAGCTTGAACAGGAAATTGCCAGCGGCGAGCTATGCATCCTCCCGCTGGAACTGAAACAGACCACCCGCGCCATCGGCCTGACTTATCGCAGTGTCAGCCTTCATTCCCCGGTGGCTGAGGCGCTAATGGACATGATTCGCCAGGTAATCCGTGAGCAGGCAGCCGTTTCACCTTGAGCTAGAGCAACTTGAAAGGATAGCTGACAATCAAACGGTTCTCATCGAATTCGTTGCTGCTGTAATCCCGACGAATACTGGAGTTACGCAGCCGCACATTGAGGTTTCTCAAGGTGCCACTTTGCACCGTGTAGGCCAGTTCTGACTCCCGGCCCCACTCCTTGCCGTCGCTGACTGTAGCGGTGTGCACGTTATCGCCGCTGATGTAACGGTTCATTAATGTCAGCCCAGGAATACCCAGAGCAACGAAGTTGTAGTCATGGCGCAACTGCCAGGACTTTTCGCGAGCGTTGTCGAAGCTGTTGTTGTAACTGTCATTGGCCAGCGTACCGCCGCTGGTACCGTTGACCCGCATCCATGCGTCATCACCAGTGAGTTTTTGCAGGCCAACATGGAAGGTATGACCGCCATAGCGCGCGTACAACAATGCCGAAAGGGTACGGTTGTCCAGATCTCCGGCACGTGCACTGCCATCCTCGCGCCCCCAGAAATAGCCCAGGTTCGCGCCCAACGTCCAGGCACCGAGTGGTTGACTGTGAACCAGTTGCAGATATTGCTGCTGATAGATGTCCTTGAGTTCGGCATTCCACAGACCGATCAACGTGCGCTTGTCGTTGAAGCTGTATTCGCCGCCGACGAAATTGAAGCGATCGCTTGTGATGGCCGGTCGGCCGTGCATGAACATGTCCTCCATGCTCGAATCATTGCGCGGGCTGTTCTGTCGAAATTGGCCGCCATACAGGCTCAGGCCTTCGAGATCCTGCGAAACGACTTGGGCACCGCGGAAGGTTTGCGGCAATGACCGGCCATCGTCGGAACGCAGAATCGGCAGCACCGGCATCCACTCACCTACCTTCACTTCGGTTTTCCCGAGTTGCATTTTCCCGGCGACCGCCAAGCGTCCAAAGTCATCAGCTGGATGCCCATCGCTACCGAGTGGCAACAGTTGCGTGCCACCGGTGCCCTGCCCGCCATCCAGCTTTACCGAGTAGAGCCCGAGCACATCCACGCCGAAGCCCACCGGCCCTTGGGTGAAACCGGAACGAGCATCGAGGATAAAGTTCTGCGTCCACTCTTCGGCTTTGCCTTGCGGGTAAGCCGGATCGGTGAAGTTGCGGTTGATGTAAAAATTTCGCAGGTTGAGGTTCGCACTGGCGTCTTCGACAAAACCGGCTGCCTGGATGTGCAGAGGTACCGTGCAAATAACGGCCAGCGAGCAAGTCATTTGACGATTGACGGCAATTTTCATTGTTATTGTTTTCCGATTTTTGGGTGAACAAATGCCCTGCGCCCTTAATTGCCGGACACACTGAAATGAAGCGAAAACGGCTGGGGCGACCCAGGCAGGGTCGCCGAGAATCAATGGATTGACCGACCCTTAGGGTCAGCGTGTGGCTTTGCCCGCCACCGAATAGAGCACCTGCTGGTTTCGGGTTTTCATGAACTCGTCCAGACTTTGCCCACGCATCGCCGCGTAGATCTGCAGGTTGGGAATACCGAGAACCGCCGCAAGTTTCTCAAGGACGAAAAATATCGCCCCGTACTGGATCAACCCGCGCCAGTCACGCCGGCGCAGCATTTCGCGTTCCTCCTCGCTCAGCTCGCCTTCTTCGAACAGCGCTTCCGGAGCATCGAGAAAACGTTGACGCCATTGCGGCTCGATCATGCGATGGAGGAATTTGTTCAGTCGATAACCCTTTGCGCTGCGTTCGAGTGTGAATGGATACGTCCCCTCCAGCTTCTCGATGCCGGCTAACTGGTGCTGCATATGCTGCAGATGACGCGCCGTGACGTCGACGGGCACTTCCCTGTCCTGGTTCTCCAGCAACAGCGTCGCGATACCGGTCATGGAGGGAAGGTAGTAGTCCTGATGCAGGTTTTTCACCGTGGCCGACAACGCGCCACGCATGATCAACCAGGTGATCACTTCCGAACCTTCCATACCGCCCAGGGTGGCGTATTCGGCATGGGTCATTTCGGTCAGGCGCACCGGGTCGTTGACCAGCAGACCAACGAATTGCTCATCCCACTGCGTGTTATTGAAGCCGCAACGCTCGCCATGCACCTGATGGGACACGCCACCGGTCGCGACAATGGCGACCTTCAGGTCCTCGGGATAGCTTTCAATCGCCCGCCGCAAAGCCTGGCCCAGCTTGTAGCAGCGCAAAGCGCTGGGAATCGGGAACTGCAAGACGCCCACCTGCAACGGCACGATATCTAGCGGCCAGTCAGGTTCGCAAGGCAACAGTGCCGACATCGGGGAGAAGAAACCATGGTCAAGTGGCTTGTCACGGAAGAAGCTCATGTCGAACTCATCGGCCATCAGACTTTGGCCGATGTGCCGCGACAGCGCCGCATGGCCGCCAATTGCAGGAAGCAAGCGCGGATTACCGCCCTCGTCCGCCACCTCGTAACGCTCATCGACCCCGAGCGAGAAGCCGCCGTAGTGATCGAAGAAAAACGACGTCACATGGTCGTTGAAGATGTAGAACAACACATCCGGTTGTTGCTCCTTCAACCACACCTTGATCGGTTCGAAGCCTTCGAAAATCGGCGCCCACGCGGCCTCATTCTGTTTTTCGTGATCGACGGCAAAGCCGATTGTGGGGGTGTGAGAGACAGCGAGACCACCAATGATGCGTGCCATGACAAGTTCCTGTGTTGGAAAAAATTACTGCGCCAGCGCGGCCCGGCTGACCCGGCGTCGTGCGTGACCGTTGGCCAGGATCGCCAATGCCGCGATGAAGGCCGGCACGCTGAGCATGGTGAACAGTAGCGGCAGACCCAGGCCGAGGCTGAGGACGGCACCGCCGATGAGAGAACCAAAGATAGCCCCGAAACGACCGATACCAAGCATCCAGCTGACACCCGTGGCGCGGAAATCCGTTGGGTAGTAACCAGGGGCGAAAGCATTGAGGCCAGTTTGTGCACCACTCATGCAAAAGCCTGCGGCAATGACGCCAACCGCCAGCAGGCTTGACTCAAGACTGAAAGCTCCCAGCAGCAGAATAAAGATGCCGCCAAATGCATACGAAGTGGCGATGACACCGTTCGGATTACGCCGGTCCATGATCCAACCCACTGCGATCGCCCCGACCGTACCGCCGATCTGGAACAGGCCCGTGATGGTGGCTGCACGCTCGATGGACAAACCGCCGTCACGCAGCAAGGTCGGCATCCAGCCCATCGTCAGATAAATAACCAGCAGGCCCATGAAATAGGTCAACCAAAGCGTCAGCGTGCCGGCGCGATAGCGTTCTGTGAACAGCATGCGCACCGGCGCCCTCTGCTCAGTTTTGGGTTCGGCGACAACGAAGTTTGTAGCACTTGAAAACGTCCCGCCGAGCTTGTTCAGCACTTTGGCGATCTGTGCAGCTGGCGCCTTCCTAGCCGCCAGGAAGCTCGCGGATTCCGGCAGCAGCAACCAAAGGAAAGGCAGCAACATCAGAGGCAGGATCCCGCCGGCCAACAACACCGACTGCCAGCCGAACAGAGGGATCAACCAGGCTGCCAACAAACCACCCAGCCCCGAGCCCATATTGAAACCGGTGAACATGATCGTAATGAACAGCGACCGGTTGCGTTCAGGCAGGTACTCGGACAGCAACGTGGTGGTATTGGGCATCGCGGCACCCAGGGCCACACCAGTCAACAAACGCAAAACTGCGAGTTCATAGGGATTACGGGCGAAAGCGCAAGCCAGGCTCAGCACGCTGAACCCCGTCACGGCAATCAGCAGCACCTTTTTGCGCCCCAGACGGTCGGCATAGGGGCCGGCAGTCAAGGCGCCAATAGCCAAGCCAACCATGCCTGCACTCATTACCGGACCAAACGCCGCCTTGGACAACCCCCAATCCTGAATCAGTGACGGCGCGATAAAGCCCATGACCGCGACATCGAGGCCATCGAACAGCACAATGAAGAAACACAAGCTCATGATGAGCCACTGATAGCCGGCAACCGGACGGTTGTCGATCCACGCTTTGACATCGACTGTTTCATGACTCATCGCTTTTACCTTCTTGTTTTTATAAAAAAACCGGCAGGCGCAAGACAGCCGCAAGCCCTTTTGTCTTCGAGAACTGGCGTGACTATAGGGCTGCGAATGTCTACTCCGCCTCTGGGAAATCTTGAAGCGGGTATCGTTTTTTCTTATCAGGATAGAAGATGGGTGAATGCCATCGTTGCGATGAGCATTCGGTCGAGCGTGCTGGCGGCTGGGGTGGACGGCATGGTCGGGATGCCTATGGCGCCTGATCGAGCAGGTATCAGCTGCACTCGCTACTATTCGGAACTGATCAAGAAGCTGATGTTTATCATGGAGGCCGTGACCTCCGATGCGAGACAGCTTGAACGGGAATAACGCTTGCCTGCTACGCTGTCCTCTTCCACGGAGGGATCACGTTGTCGAACGCAGATCTACTCGCGCCCCTGCTGTCCAAGATCAACCAAAACCAGCTTGCCCTCGAAGCCGCGATATGAAGGCGACTTTGTGGGCCGAGCAGCGCGGTGCATCAGAGATCGCCGGCAACATTCGTGGCACTTTGGGACACAATTGGTAAGAACGAGGAATTCATCAGCATGGCGTTAGCGGTAATGAAGACACCGGAAGAACAGACGTTAATCAGGCTGTAGGTATGGCTGCCGAAACCGTGCATATGACGGTAGCCATCAGGGATGCCACGGTCCGAGAACAGAATGGTGATCTGGTGCAGTGCTTCAGGCGAGTGCGACCAGAAATCCCACATCATCTGGGCGCTTTCAGGGCGCCTTCGACTCGGTCGTTGACGGTAGATGGGAACCTAGTTGGAAGAGATGAAGAAATTTTTTCAACAAAAATCTCCGATTCCCCTGCTAGATATCTCGGCAAATTTGATGTCAAAAAGCCTCATCACGCTTCCCCCACCCTCCCCGCCAGAAACCCCGAACTCCGCGGCTCAGAGATGACCAACCGGTCACGGAAAACCTTTTTAGCTGGTATTTACAGGCACTTGCTCAGCACGAAAAGCTATTTAGCACTCTAAAAACCGCTGAAATATTCATTTGCGGTTTCCTACCCCCCTGCTATGTTTCGAGCATCCGGCGCTCACATGGAATTGGCATCCGGTGCCAGTGAGCCGCTAGCCACCACCTCAGGGAAGACATCATGGCGACTCGCGATTTCGTTCGAGCTATGCGTCACGCTTTTCTCACTCTTGCCGTGCTCGCTCCCGTGGCGACCGCTCCGGTCCAAGCCGCCTACAAGGCCCCTGACAGCAAGGCACTGAGTGCAGAAACCATGGCCGACATCAAGGCCATGGATGCAGAAGTCAGCCCTGGCATTCCGCATCGCCTCGACCTGGCCAATCCGCTGCACTACCGTTACATCACCGAAACCTTCCAGCGCGCCGGGAAAACCCCAGAGAACTCGCCGCAGTTGTTCCGCAGCCTAGAACAGGGCCGGGATATCGGTATCGCAGAGCTGAAGAAAAACGCCACCCGCCCCAACCCCGCACTGGCAGTCAATGCCTCCGCCACGGACGGCATCCAGAACCTCAATTTCATCGCCACTTTCTCCCAGGACAACGGTGCCAGCTCCAACAAGGCCCAGGCGACTCTCGCGGCAGCTCAGCCCGGCTACCAGGCCACGGGGATTTCCTCGGTGGTGGGCGGGACCACCTCCACCTCTATCGTCATGGAGTTGTACGAGGTGGAAACCGGCAAGGTCTACGCCACCCAGTCCAACACCCAGTTCGGCCAGGGCACGGATTTCCGTGTGCAGGTCGCCAACCAAGTACCTGCTGCGGACGGTAACCCGACCACACAGGCCAAGGGCTTGTTCTACTACTACCCGGCCAACGCCGGTCCGATCGATCCGCCGGTGGTCTTCGTGCAGACCTTCCAGGACACCCTGAACCCCACCAGCGCCTGCCTCAACCAGCCGAACTACTGCGTGCGCAACAACGGCAACTGCACCGGAACCTACGAAACCACCTGCACCAACACCAAGGCCAACACTACGCAGATCAAATTGTGCTGGGCCCGTGGCAGCCAGCAGGAGTGCGACTACTGGAACTCCACCGCACACCCGACCAACTTCGTCTTCCCGCTGTCGGGCTCGGCCACCTTCGCCAACACCGTGGTTTCGCCACCGGCCGGGGTGACTTCAATCTATATCCAGAACCCCGCCGGCGGTGGCTGCAATGTGTATTTCCAGCAGGGCACCGTGCTCGAGCAGCAGTATTGGACAGCGAAGGACCAGACCATCTCGTGGAACTACCCGGCCTCGGCCTTCCCCAACACCGGCAACTGCATCAACTACTACGACGGCACCGCCGCCAACCTGTGGATTACCGCCTATGTCTCGCTCAACGGCAGCCAGGGCCAGGAGCCGCCGTTCGGCACCCTAAACTTCACCAGCGACCGCACCTACCTCGGCACGCCGGGAGTCAATATCATTCCGCCGCTGTACATCATGCAGGGCTGTCTGGCAGAAGGCACCGAGATCACCCTGGCCGACGGCAGCAAGCGCCCGGTGGAAGCCTTTACCGGCAAGGGCGGCGAGTCGGTGAAGAGCGCCGACGGCAAAACCAGCGAAGTGTACGGCGCGACCCTGGGCACCGAACCCCATCCGATGATCCGGATCAAGACCGCTGGCGGGCAGAACGTCCTGGTCACCCGCACCCACCCGATGATCCTCGCCAACGGCCTGCCGGTGCAGGCCCGCTACCTGCGGGTCGGTGACGAGCTGAGCAGCATCGACGGCAAGGTCATGGTCACCGAACTGGACCTGGAGCAGTACACCGGCAAAGTACATAACCTGCTGACCCAGCCCTACCCGACCGCAGGCACTTACTACGCCGGCGGCCTGCTCACCGGCGACGCCAATATGCAGCAGTCGCTGGCCTCGGTGGGCGAACGCACGCCAATGCGCAGCCGCGCCGAAATCCGCGCCACCCTGCCCAAGGAATGGCTGCAGGACTTCGACAATACCCCCGACCAGTGACGCCAGCGGGGATGCGCCAGTGCGCATCCCCTGACGCCCCTCTATTCCGGCTTTCCTTTTTCCAGCCCTTCTTCCGGAGGCTCGCATGGCCGTCCACGCACAAGCGCAGAACAACAACGACCCGGTTATCCAGTCCGCCATCTACGACGGCAGCAGCGTTCGGGTAATCTGGAGCCCCTCGAGCGACACCGGCGTCACCGGCTATATCATCCAGCTCGCCTGGCTGGGCGGCGGAGCCCCGGTGGTCGCCTACCAGAGCCAGGTGTTCCAGGGCCAGAACACCGCGATCGGCAACCTGCCCCTGAGCCAACCACTGAACACCGACGTCACCTACCAGGTGGTGGTCCAGGCGCAGTGGGGCAGCAGCTCGGGGCAGAACAGCGCGCCGGTGATCCTGCCCACCGCGCGACCCACCCTGGACGAGGCGCTGTACGACGGCCAAGGTCTGCGAGTGACATGGCAACCCTCGTGGCAGGCTGCGGTCGGCTATGAAATCGTAGTGGTGTCGCAGAGCATCGGCACCACCTACAACATCCCGGTCATCGGCACCCAGACCCGCTTCGTCGTGGTCGACAACGACAAGCTAGGCGGCGGCCTGGGTGACAATTCGGAATGGCAGGTGTACGTCGCCGCAGTCGGCGAGAACAGCGCCAGCGCACGCTCTAACGCAGCGAGTTTTCCGCCAGCATCGATGATCCGCCCGGTGCTGGGCAAGACCAACCTGTACCGCGATGGCAATCGCATCGTCGCCCGCTGGACCGGCAGCGGTGCTACCGGAATCATCGGTTACCGCCTGAGTGCCAGCAATCCGGCCAGCGCCATCTGCTACAGCGTCGACGTCCCCGGCGGAAACGCCAGCAGCGCCACCCTGGCCCTGCCCGCAACCCTGGCCGACAGCGAAAGCTTCCAGCTCTCGGTCACCGCCCTTACCACCAGCGGCGCCGGCCTGGTCAGCCCGCTGTCCCCCATCGTCTCGACCCGCCCAGTGTTGGCTGCGGTGGACTATAACGGCAGTACACTGAAGCTCGACTGGACAATGCCCTATAACCCGGCCGTGAGCGGCTACACCCTGCAGGCGGTGTCCCTGTCCAGCGGACAGAGTTTTGCCGCGACGGTCAGCGATGCCAGCGCCACCTCGGGCAGCATCCCCCTGAACACAGCGCTGGACAGCGCCCAAGCCTGGGTCGCGCAGATCATCGCCACCAACACCGACGGCGGTGTCGGTGCCGAGGGCGAATGGCTGCCGATCATCACCGGCAGCGCCAGCTTCACCAGCCTGGTGGTCAGCGCCGATGGCGGCAGCATCGATGTTACTTGGCAACCGCCAGCGTCGCTGACCAATCCTGAGTTCACCACGGTCAGTTTGCTGCTCAACGGCATTGCCACCAGCAGCCTCGGCGTCAACGGCAATACCGCACGCCTGGCCCTGCCGGTCAACGCCAACGGCGCGACCCTCACAGTCGGCCTGGTGCCCGCCAGAGGTGTGACGCGCAACACTAGCACCACGGCCCTCGGTGTGCCGCTGACGATCCCACAGATCAGCGGCTGGGACACCGATGCGGTGAGTGGCAGCGGCACCCTGAGCTGGGCCGTCCTGAGCGGCGCCCCCGGCTACCGTCTGAGCCTGCCCGGCGGCCAGCACCTCGACCTGACCGGTACCAGCACCCCGCTTACTCCCGCCCAGTTAGCCAGCGGCGGCAATCCGGCGCTAGTCACCCTGCGCAGCGCCGGTGTGGTCAATGGCTGCACCCTTGTCGGCCCTGCCAGCGCGCCTTTCGCCCTGGCCACCATCCCTGTGCGGGATGTCGTGGTGGACTATGACGGCGCCACCCTCAGCGCCCGCTGGAGCGCCGTGAGCGATGGGCAGGATTACCGGATTTCGGTACTGAAAACCGTGACCGGCACGACCAGTGTGGACCAAGCCTTCACCTCCAGCGCCGGGGTACTCGAGCAAAGCTGGGCCTACACCCCGAGCAACGCCGAGGCCAGCCTGAGCGTGGTGGTCCAAGCCAACCAGCCGGTGCTCGGCACCAGCAATTTCGGCCCGCCCAGCCACGCCCCGGTCCTGTACCGCAGCGCCTTCATTCCATCGGCGCAAGCCGCTTCGACCAGCTTCCCGCACCTGATCCCGGCGCAGGCCCTGGGCACCGCCCTCAGTGGCAACGCACCAACCGCGGCGCTGACCCTTTACCTGCCGCAGATCGGCAAGACCGGCAGTCTCAGCGGCCTGCCTATCAACAACGGCCCATTCACCCTGGCGGCGGCCCCGGGTACCACCTACCCCTACAGTCTCGCCATCGCCTCCAGCGGCACCGACTCGCCCTGGACCTTCGACAGCCAACCCCTGCGCAGCGGCCTGCTGAAAGCCTACGTGGCCTTTCTCCAGGCCCTGGAAAGCGCCGGTGCCGCAGCCTGGGGCATCATCGCCGTGCAGGACGCCCTGGCCCGGGTGATGCCGCAAACCTTCGAGGAATCGCTGTACTACGGCTTCGGCCTGTCGTTCCCCTCCCCCGATACCGGGGCCACACTCGGCTCGGTGGACCTGCGTCCCGGGATGATCCTGCGGGTTGCCGCCAGCCCCTTCCAGACGATCTCTTCGAGTTCCTCGGACCTGAAGTGGAGCAACGGCTATGTCGCCGGGCCGACGGTGGACTACCAGGTCGGCCAGTTCGTCGACAGCTCGGGCAGCATCACCACCGGCTGGGATTGCTTTATCGGTCAGCTGGTCAGCGGCGGTGCACTCTCGGTCAACCCACCGCCGTCCCATGACAGCACTCAGCAGATGGGCGGGGTCGCCGATGCCGCCGACCTGTATTTCCCGGCCTTCATCGTCCCGTTCTACCGCCTGTTCTCGCCGTCTGCCCTGGCCAGCGCCAGCGACCCGGCAATCACCACCACGACCAACAACTTCACCCTCGCCGCAGCCGCCAGCTTCACCGCCCTGAACAGCGCCAGCAATGTGCCCGGCGGCACCGTGCCGGTTGCCTATTTCCGTGGTCGCGCGGTGCCCAAGGCCTGCCTGCGGGTCACCCTCGACGGCACACCACTGGTGGTGCCAGTGGGCACCACGGTGGCCAACCTGCTGGCCCAGGCCGGGCGCATGCCGGTGCCTGCGGCGCTGCCGGTGCACGGCGTGCGGGTGCTACGCGGGCTGGGTGCCGCCGTGCTGGATCCGACAGCTGCCCTGGGCATCGGCGCCTGGCCGTTACGCCTGGACTGGAGCGGGCTGGGCAACTATGCCCCGGGCTGGACACCGCTGGCCATACCGCTGCTGCCGGGTGATGCCGTCTCCACCACCCAGCCCTGATCCATCACCGTCTCGCGACAGGGAGCCGCCATGAGCCTACCGGTGTTCGAGCAAGTCACGGCGGGCCTATACCGCCTTTCCACCCTCGCAGAGAGTGGCCTGGAGAGCTATTGGGCAGGCTATCTGGCCAGTCCCGGTAGCGACCTCGGCGCCAGCGCCAGCCTGGCCCAGACCTGGGCCGACCAGGGTGGCGCTTATCTGTTCTGTGCTAGTGCACCCGCCGATCCGGCGACGTTCGTTGCCGACCTGCGTACGCTGTGGCCGCGCCTGTCACCCAAGGGCTGGCTGCGCCTGCTGTGGATCGCCAACCCGACGGACAGCGCCAGCCAGTGGCAGACCCAGGGCATCGACGCCCTGCCCGTTGGCGAGCCGAGCGGTGGCTGGCGGGTGGTGCGCGATATGCGCTTCGCCCTCGGCCAGTATGCGGTGGCGATAAAAGGCGGCAACGCCTTGGTCGCCGGCAGCGACAGCCTGCTGTTCGATGGCGCCGGCCTGTCCTTCTTCGCCCAGGGGGGCGTCTATGCCGCAACCCAGCCCCAGTGCCCGCTGCCCCTGAGCGGTACGCAACTGGGTTGCCTGACTTTCGGCATCCGCGCCGGCAACGGCCTCGACAAGGAGGCCGACGACATGCAGCGCCTCGGCGTCATGCTGCGCTATGGCGAAGCCGATACCGACAGCCCGGTGGGCGAAGTCAACCTGATCGACATGCCGCTGTTCCGCCAACTGGACACCACGCCCTTCGACCTGGCCCTGACCTTCGATCCGCTGAACCCCGAACGGCCGCAACGCAGCGCTCTGGTCTTCGCCACTGGCCAAGGCAGCGTGCCGACTTTTGGATTTGCCCAGCTCAGCAATACCGGACATGCCACCCTGGCCACTCCACGCGCCGGCAGCGGCGACCTGCCGGGGGCACGCCTGAGCTTCGGACGTACCCCGTTGTTCGATGCCGCGGATGTCGCCAGTGCCAACCTGGTCTGGCACCTGGCGCCGGATGGCCTGTTCGACCTCGGCACACCACAACAGGCCCGCAGCAGCGATGGCAACACCCGCCTGATCCTCGGAGTCAGCGGTACCGAGACCGTGGTGCTGCCGCAGGTCAGCGCGTCACTGCTGCTGTTCCAGGCCAATGGCGCAGCCTATCTGCCGCCCGCCAGCGAGGAGGCGAACGGCGCAGCCCTGAGCAACCTCGGCACCACCGCCTGGGCCACCGTGCTGTCCGATGGTGGCAGTGGCCGCAGCTACGAAGCACAGCCGCCGCGCTCGCCGCTATTCAATGCGGCCAGCGTGCCGGTGGCGGGCTTCCTCTCCTACCTGAACATGAACGCCGCCACCCTGCCGACCTTGCAGGCGAGCCAGCAAAGTGCGCCGGTGGGTTGGCCCATGGGCGTCTATGGACGAATTGCCCCGGGGGCGATCGACCAGGCCGCCCATCTGGAGGACGCGGCCCTGGCGCCCACCCGACGCAAGCTGATCGGCCTGCCGCCATTGGAGGCAACGCGCAGCGCGCCCACCGGACGCCTGCGCCTCGGCATGCAGGCCGATGCCGCAGATGCCGACACCCGGCCTCTGGGCGTTACCCCCAGCGGCCTGATCGCCGTGCTCAACCCGGCGCAATCGGCGTGGGCCGGGGTGCTGTTCGCCAACATGCCGCAGTCGGATACCGGGCAGTTGATCTTCACCGAGGTCAAGCCGCCCTTCCAGGCCGCGCTGCAATCCAACCAGCTGTTCATGGTGGTGGCCGACGTCGATACCTTCATGAGCCAAGGCAGCTCGGTGGCCTATCAACTGACCGCCACCAACGCCGTCTCGCGCCTGCTCGCCGCCGGGGTACCGGTCGCCCAGGCCCAGGCGATCAACAATGCCCTGAAGGCACTCGACTACCCGGAATTCCCCAACGAAACCACGTTCGATGCCGCGGTGTCGTCCAGCGCTGGCGACTACCTGGCCGAGGCCCAGGCGGCGGCAGGCTTGCTGCGCGCCGATATAGAAGGTTGGACTTTCCAGCTCTCGCCGCGCTCCTGGCGCAACGGCACCCTGACCCCGACCCTGATGCTGTTCAAGTACTGCGGCCGGGCCATCACCGAACTCGCGGCGGACACCGGCGCCTGGTGCTGGCCGCAAGTCGCGCAGGCTGCGGACGGTTCACTGGCTCCGACTCAAGCCGCCCTCAATGCGGTGATCAGCAAAGCGCGCCTCGCCGCCCTCGACCCGGATATCGGCGACAGCGATCCGCTGGTGCTGTTCTATCACGAGGTGCTGCACAACCCGCGCTGGAACGGTGTGCTGTTCCTCAATGCGCCGATCGACTTCCAGGACATGCCCTCGGCCCTGCGCTTCATGGCCGCCGGGGTCGACCGATCGCGCTTCTACGCCCATCACATCGGCTTTTCGCTGACCCCCTACACGCCCCATGACGGCATTATCGACCTGGGCCAGACGGCGGCGTTCGGCCTGATTGACTACAACGACCCCGACGATCTGGTGGCCTCCACCACCATCCCCTTCGGTTACAAGACCCTCTCCATGCGCGTGCGCTTCGACAATGCGCGAGTGGTGGACTTCTCCGCCGAAGCCGAGCTGATGGTCAACCGCCTGTTCGCCTCATGGCTGGCGAAGGTTGATCGGGCCCGCGGCAACAACCTTATCCTCACCGGCAGCTATCAGCGTATCGGTGGCCAGCCGAGCTACTCCTTCAGCCTGCTGGGCAACAACGTATTCCAAAGCAACGGCGCGGCCCTGGCCTCCATCGATATCCGCGACTGCCGCCTGGAAACCGCCGCCGCCCCGGTGGACAGCCTGCTCACCGCCAACTTCGTGCTGTCGGGACGACTGGCCTTCGTCGAGATTCCCGAGTTCGACCTGTTTGGCTATGGCCCCGGCGAGGCGGTCAACGGCTACCTGGGTTTTCAGGGGCTGGTGGTGGCCATGTCCTTTGCCATGGAGAATCCGTCGCAGCAACGCTTCACCTCCGGCGAAGCCGGAGTCGGTTTCAACACCGGCCCCGGCGCCTCGCTGGCGCGTCCGGCTTCGCTGGTGGAGAACTTTCCGTTGCGCCTCGACGGTCTGGTCGCCGCTCCCGACCTGGCCCCCACCGGCCAGCAGCCGCAAGGGGCAACCCCGGAAAGCCTCGGTTTCACCTCCATCGGCGCGCCCCTGGACCAGCAACCCCTGGCGGCGCCTTGGTTCGGTCTCAGCTTGGCCCTGGACATGGGCACCCTTGGCGCCCTCAGCGGCGCCATTGGCCTGAAGATCACGCTGCTCGCCGCCTGGGGCCCGGAGCCGGTGGCGGGGGATCCGCCGGTCTATCTGGGAATCAAGCTGGGCATGTCCAACGCCATCAGCGGCAGCCTGCCGTTGCAGGGCGTGCTCAAGCTGGGTTTTCGCAACTTCCTGTTCGAGACCTGGCGCGACAGTGACCACCGCCTCAACTACCTGCTGCGCATGCGCCGCTTCGCCCTCTCGGTGCTGGCCTGGAGCTTCCCGCCGGGCAATGCCGACCTGAAGTTGTTCGGCGCTCCCGGCAGCCCGAAGACCTCGCTGGGCTGGTATGCGGCGTATCTCAAGGACGAGGAGAAGAAGAAGCAGCAGGCGTTGCTGGCTGGCCCTGCGCCGCGCCAGATAGCGCGGCGTACGCCGGACAGCAGGCGCCTCGCACGTTCCGGACGGCGTACGCCACCGGTTATCTGAACAGGACTCAAGGACAATCCCTATGAGCAGTCATTTCCGCCTCTATTCCCTGGATGTCGGGCAAGGTATGTCGACGCTATTCGTCGTCTATGACGCCAGCGGCGGGGTTACCGCTCTCGCCTTGTTCGATCTGGGCTCGCTTGGCAAACGCGACGTCGCCGGACCGTCCACGCTCGAGTTCCTGAAGAAAATGGCCCTGCTGCGGGAGTCGCCGAACGGGCGGATCGACGCCGTGTTCATCTCCCACAAGGATGGTGATCACATCAATATGTTCTTCGGCAGCGAGAGCGGCAAGGATCCCCTGCAGGGCCTGCTGCGTCTGCTCCCGGACATGACCATCGGACTTTGCCGCTATGGCGGTCGCTACAGTTGGTATGCTGACACCGCCACGGTCAGCAAGAAAAGCGAGAACCTGCTCACCCTGATCAAAGCGCGGACGGCCAAACCTGATGAGGACGTGAAAGGATTCCCGGTCGGCGCGAGCAGTATCTTGAGCTCCGGCGGCGTGGGCCCGCTCTGGGGCGCAGAGGACTACCTGGTGTTTCTGGTAGCGGCTAACGCGCCCTACAACGGCGAGAAGGTTGGCACTGCGGAAGACAAGATTTCCGAAAAACCCAACGGCGACCAGGCCAATTCCAAGAGCTTGGTGCTGGTGGTGGGCGTGCTGGCCGGAGGGCAGATGACTACCGCCATCATCGGCGGCGATGCCACGTTCCCCACTTTCCAGTACATCAACTGCCTTGCCAACGGTACGGGACAGAACGTCTACATGACGTTGCTGCCGCACCATGGCAGCCGCAAGACCACTTTCGGCCTGCCGTCGAAGACCAAGCCGATCAGCGTGGAAGCCCGTAGCGTGGTGGAGACCTACGCCCAACTGATGTCCGGTAAGACCGTAGTTGCCAGCGCGGACACCGGCAGCAACTACGGACACCCGTCCATGGAAACCAGCCAGCTGTTTCTCCAGTACGCCGACACCAGCAAGACCTGGTGGACCGACCCATTGGTCGGGAACAATCGCCACTTCACGACCGCCTATATCGACTACGCGCTGGACGCCACGAACTACAACCAGATCGGCATGCGAACCGTCCTGACGACCCAGAACCTCTACTCGACGCGCTATTACGATAGCTCGGTGGTGTCGTCGCCAATGGTCGCCTACGCCCCGTTCAGCACCTTTGACACGCTACCCTACAGCGACAAATTCGCCTTCGCCCCGGGCATGAACTGGATCTATACCCTGCTGCCCCAGGCCATGGGATTTCTCATCGACTTTCGCGGCGTATCCAGTAACCGTCTGCCCAAGGACAAATCGCTGGACCTGCTCACCCCCGAGCAACTGCTGGAGTCGTTTACCTTCGTTCATCGCGAAGGGCTGCCTGAGGTCGAGCCGGCAGTGCAGACCGTCGCGCCGCCCCTCTCTCCCCGCGTGGAGCCCCAGCCTGTCGCCCCTGGCAAGGCCCGGCCCTCCGCTCGGGCTCAGCGCCTAGCGCCGAGGCTAGGGACACCGGGTGCACAGACCGGAGGTCGCCGATAAATGTCCCTGTCCTCGACCTACGCGATTCTCAAGGCCGCCATCACCCCGGCGAACACCATTGACCTCTGGACGGTATCGGCCAACCCCGGACTGTCGGGACTGCGAGGCGTACTGGAACTCTTCGGGGTGTCCGCCAGCTACATCGTCAGCGCCGCCGCGATCAATCAGGGCCTGGACCGGGTGACGCTCAACGGCAACGGCCGCTATGGACAGCCCGGCGATCCGCAGGGCATGCGTTTCGCCGCCTGGCTGACCCTGCTGTACACCGAGCAGGACGGGACGGATGGGATCTTCCAGTTGTCCATGGCGCTGACCGAGCCGGGCTGGGCCTTCCAACGCTTCTTCAACCCGGCCTGCCTGCCGGCTAGCGAGAGGGTACAGACGGAAGACAGTGCGGTACTGTGGGGCCCCTCTTTCCTGTTATCGCTGGGGCTGATCGCTCCGGTGTTTCGTGCCGACAGCCGTCCGGACGCCAGCCTCACCCTGTCCGGTTCCCTGCCCGACTCACCGGTATTCGAGAGTTTCGCCGACATGCTGGCACCCTGGCCCCTGGCCTTGAATGGCACGCTGACGATGCCCGCAAGCTGGACCGACATACCGGTCATGACCTTGCGTGCAGTGGCCGCGAGTTCGTCCAGCGTTCCCATCACCGCCAACGGCGGCACCCTGGGCGGTCCCGGTGGATTGAACCTGCGCGAGCTCGGCCTGCAACTGCTGGTGCGCGACGATCTCGATGAAGCGATCTGGGATCGCACCAGCTTCTCGGTGGCCAACCTGACCGGTACCGTCATCCTCGGCAGCGGCCCCGATGCCTTGGTGGCCGCAGTCACAACGCAGATCCTCACCTCGGGCCCGCAGTGGCACATGACCGCGACCTTCGATCCGCAGCACGCCTCGGTCGTGCGCGGAATGGCGCAACTGACGACCATTTTCGGCCTGCCGGCGCTGCCCCTGCCGGACAATTTCCCGCTGCTGGAAACCTTCAAGTTCCGCTCAGTGGAGCTGTACTTCACGTCCCCCACCAAAGGCGTGCTGCCGACCCTGAATTTCCTCGTGGTGTCCATCGGCTCGGACCAGCAGTGGACGCCACCGGTACCCTTCGTCACCCTGCACAATGTCGGCACCCGCTGGACCTGGGGCTGGAGCAAGGACCGCGCGGGCAAAAGCGTCAGCAGTGTTTCCGGGTCGATCAGCGGCTCGCTGCGCTTCGGTGGCGCGGCCCCGCAGGACAAGGTCGATGTTGACATTGCCGTGGCGCTGCCAGACCTGTTCATCCAGGGCAACATGCGCGCGGGCGATTACATCCCCATCGGCCAGGCCTTCACCTACTACTTCGGCGCCCCCGGCCCCAGCGCCGGTGGCCTGAGCAGTGCGGTTGTCTCGGCGCTGGGGTTCTTCGCCGACCCGCTAAACCAGACCTACAACGCCAACACCACCGTGGTGTTCCTCGACCCTTCCACCGGTTTGCCAGATCTGCGCCAGGGTTGGACGGTCGACCTGATCGTGATCGATCTGGTCCTCGAGCAGGTCGATTTCTGGATCGCCGTACAGAACGGTCGCGTAGGCGGCGGTCTGTCTGGCGTATTTTCGTTCTACCCGGACGCGGCCGCCGACGATTACGAAAGTCCAAGGCTGATGCTGGCTGCCAGCTACCCCATCCAGGATCCGGCGACACCCCGGGGCTGGGTTTTCGAAGGCCATCTCTACCAGGGCACCAGCATCAATCTCACTGACCTGGTCACCCAGTTCCTCGGTCTCGGCAAGGCTCCCGCCTCGGTGCCGGTATTGATGGTTGACCGCCTGGACGTCAGCTTCGCCACCGGCGACAAGTCCTATGAACTGGGCGGTACCATCTCCATGCGCTGGACCCCACAATTGTTCGGCACACCGCTGAAAATCTCGGCGGCGGCGAGCATCGATATCGCCCGGGCCGGCAGTGCGCCGCAGGGCAAGCCGGCCTCGGGGCGCCTGAGCGGCGAATTCTCGATCAACCGCATCGGCGTCGAAGTGGGCATGGACGTGGGCGTCGACGAGCCGACTTACCTGCTCAAGGTCTATGTCGATACGATCTGGGTCCAGGCCATTACCGCCTGGCGCGGCGAGAAAGACAGCACCACCAATCCGCGTCACCAGGTGATCTCAGTGCAATTGGGCGGCACCACCCTGGGCGACATGCTCGAGTACCTGGTCAACCTGGCCGCGCCGACCCAGGGCTTTACCCTTGACTCGCCCTGGGATGTGCTCAAGCGCATCGAGCTGTCCAGCTTTGTCTTCACCCTCGACCCGACCAACAACGTGGTGGAGTTCGTCTACAAGGCCCAGGTCGACCTGGGCTTCGGCAGTCTCTCGGCGATCGGCGTGCGCTATACCCGCGCCGGGGCCGGTAAGGTGGAGCTGATCCTCGAAGGTTCGCTGCTGGGCAAGTCCTATACCGGCGACGATGCCCTGGCCTGGGATGTGGTCAACGACCCACCGCCCGCCGTGCCCGGCACCGGTTCTTCGCTGGTGGAGCTGCGCTACCTCGGCATCGGCCAGCGCATCCGATTGCAGAACCCGGTGGACACCGTGGCCGGCAACCTGGCCCTGCTCAAGGAATTCATGCTGCCGGTGGAGAATCCCGACAACCTGCCGAGCACCCGCAGCAGCGGAGTCGCCTTCTCCGCCGACAGCCAGTGGCTGATCGGCCTGGATATCGGCCTGATGGCCAATACCGTGGACCTCGCTTTCCTGTTCAACGACCCGATTCTCTACGGCCTGTCGGTAGGCCTCAACGGCGAGAAGGCCGGCAGCCTCGCCGGGCTGCGCTTCGAGATACTGTACAAGAAGATTTCCGATGACGTCGGCATGTTCCGCGTCGAGCTGCGCCTGCCCGATGCCTTCCGGACCTTCCAGATCGGCATCGCCTCGCTGACCCTGGGTACCGTGGTGATCGAGGTCTACACCAACGGCAATTTCAAGGTGGACCTGGGCTTTCCCTACAACCAGGACTTCAGCCGTTCGTTCTCGGTCCAGGCCTATGTCTTCATCGGCCGCGGCGGGGTCTATTTCGGCTTGCTCGACGGCGTTACCTCAAGTCAGGTGCCACGTATCAGCAACGGCACCTTCTCGCCGGTACTGGAGCTGGGTATCGGCCTGGCGGTGGGGGTGGGCAAGGAGATCCGCGCCGGGATCCTCGGCGGCGGTGCCTATGTCGAAGTGCAAGTGATCTTCCAGGGCGTGCTCGGCTGGTTCAACCCCTCCAGCGCCGGATTGCCGTCGGCCCAGTATTTCCGCGCCCAGGGCATCGCCGCCCTGCACGGCAAGGTCTACGGCTACGTCGATTTCAAGATCATCAAGGTGTCCGTGAGCCTTGAGGCCTATGCCCAGGTCAGCGCACTGTTCGAGTGCTACCGGCCGACCGAATTCACCCTCAAGGTCTCGGTGCGCGCCGAGGCCAAGGTGAAGATCCTGTTCATCAAGATCTCGTTCAGTTTCCACGTATCCCTGGAGCTGTCCTTCACCCTCGGTTCGGTGCAGCAGACACCCTGGATCGTCGCACCAGGCGGCGACCCCAAGGGTTTCCAGAGCAGCCGCCTGCTGGCCATGCCGGGACGTGCCGGCAGCCTGGCTGGCGGTTCCGGCCCACGGGCGCGGCGCAATCGCGCGCAACGGGTGGCGGTGCTCAGCGCCCAGCATCTGCACCGGGTACTGTTGCGCAAACGGGCCAGCAGCCCCCTGGCGCAAGTGGAGGATAGCGATTGGAGCTGGGACCCGAGCCGCAGCCAGTGGCCCGACGGCCAGCCGCGCAGCGCCCTGCTGTATCTGCTGCCGAGCATTTCCATCGGCGAACTGCCGGTGTCGTGGAGCGGCCCGGCCCAGGCCGATGCGACGCCCAACTATCGCGCTGCGTTCATTCTCTGCGCCAACTCCGGGGTCGACCCACTGGCACCTACCGCCCGTGCCGAAGCCCGACGTTCAGCGCTGCACCACGCCCTCGCCACCAGTGCCGAGGACACGGCGAGTCTGACTCCGGACCTTTGGGTACGCACGGTGCTGCTCTATGCGCTGTACGCCATTCCCGATGGTCCGCGGACCGAGACCGATCCGCTCACCGCCGGCCAGTTGGCCCTGCTCGCCACCGTTCTCGACGATCCGCAAAGCGCCGATGTGGCCTTTGCCTGGACCAAATTGGATACCCTGTTCGCCACCAACCTGCACCTGCTACTGGGTGCCGATCCGGGGGCGGTCACCGAAGTCGGTGGCATGGTCGCACCGCTGCCACCAGGCTTGACCCGCAGCGGCACGCCGGGCGGAACCCTGAGTTTCGCCGAGGCCAATCCGGTCGGCCCCTGGTACGAATGGCAACTGGCGCAGTACATGGGCCAGTACCTGCCGGTGGGCGGTGCCAGCGGGCCGCGTCCGGAACAGGACGATCCAGCGACCTACGAGTCCTTCCCGACCTTCATCTTCCGCGACTACTGCCTGATGCTGGCCAAGGCCGCCGTGGAGGAAGCCAGGGATCTGTTGGCCAGCACCACGGTCAGCGTCGCCGACGATGGCAGCGGCCAGGGCCAGTCCCTGGCGCAACTGGCGGCATGCTTCGCCAGCGCCACCATCGACTACCCGGTACGCGCCGGGGATACCGTGGAAAGTGTGGCCCAGGCCCTTGGCGCCAGCAGCGCCGAGCTGCTGTTCCTCAATCCCGATCTGGAGCGTCAGTTGGCCAGCGCGCCGGTGGGGAGCCGCCTGCCGGTGAATCTCGGCATCGCGCCAGAGGTGCTGGCCGAGGACAACGCCAATGAAACCTTCGCACTAAACAGCGTCGAGCTGGGCACCCTGATTCACCAGGCCGCCCGCAGCGAAACCCTGGACGCCATCGCCAGCCTGTTCAACCTGGCCAACAGCAGCCTGCTGTTCGAGGCCGACGGCAGCGGCCTTGGCGAATCCGCCGAACTGCTGGATCCGGCGGTGCCCTTCGACCTACCGGTGCGAACCTGGAGCAATGGCCCAGCCGACGAGTTGTTGGCCGCCGCCACGGCCTATGTACGCTATCGCCGGCCACAGCTACTCCCGGCAGACTGGTACGCCCAGGCGGTATTCAACGGCAATGCCGAACTGATCGCGAAACTGACCCGCAATGACCTCACCCGGGACAGCCTGGAACTGCCGCCGGGCGAGACCCTCCGGGTGCCCCAGGGGTTCAATGCGCTGGAGCCGCTCAGCGACTACATCACCCAGCCCGGCGACACCCTCGAGCGTATCGCCGCGACTCTGGCACTGGTCCAGGTCTATCCCACGCAGTCGCCGTCGGAAGCGCCGGACTGGCAGGCGTTCCTCGGCGCCGTGACCAACCTTGGCAACAACACCTATGTGCTGCCACTCATCCATGACCTGTATGCCGTCGCCGGGGAAAGCCTCAATGACCTGGCCCGGCGCTTGCTGCTGGATGTCAGTTGGACCGCCAGCAGCGACCCGGCGGTGGGCACCTGGCAGTACGCCTGGACGAACATCCTCGCCTGGGCCGGCCCGGCCACCTTCCTCGCGCCCCTCGCCCTGGTCCCTGTGCCGAACGCCGTGGCCAAGGTCGACGAAGGCCAGGCCCTGAGCTTCACCCTGCTGGCCAACACCTATGGACTGAGCATTGCCGATGCCGCCGTGCGCCTGGAAAATCTCGCCGGCCTTTACCCCATCGACACCGTTCTGAACGTGACTCAGGTGCCGGTGATCACCATCGACCAACTGCTTGACCAACTGCTCGGCGGCGAAGCCCTGCCACGTATCGTCAACCAGGGCTCGCGCTCGCTGATGGCCGGCCTGCGCGCGCCAACGCCGGTGACCGACGCCCTGGGGCATGCGGTCGCCGACCCGCAACAACCCACCCCGCTCTACGACCTCACCGGCCAGCAGTTCGACCTGGCGGTGGACACTTCACCGGACAAGGCCGACGACCCGGCACTGGACATGACCCTGACCGCCCAGAGCAGTTGGATCAGCCTGGTGGACAGCACAGTCGCCGGTGCCAACGCCATGTCAGACAGCCGCTTCCTCGCCCGCAGCGATATCCCTGTCGGCATGGCGGTGCCCACCGAGGTGGTGCAGAGCCTGAACTACCACTACAACAACGCGCAGATCATCGCCATGGGCCCGGCCACCAGCCTGACCCTGCCGGTCGTCAAGCCGCCAGCGGCCATGGCCCTGGCCGGACGTTCGCCGAAAGCCTACGGCCTGACCCAGCGGATCGAACTGCAAACCCCGGTGGTCCTGCCGATTCCCGGCATGGACGCCCCGCCCGTTGGGGCCCAACCGACCCTCTGGCCGCTGCCGGCGGATCTGCGAGCCAAGGCCCTGGCCGGTTCCCGCGTAGCCTACGACCTGCTGACCACCGCCGAAGGCGCCAGCGCCGGCCGCGATGCAGTCGCCGTCGAGAGCGCCACTTGGGCCTGCCGCATTCCCGTGGCGATCAAGCAGATCAACGACGCCCTGACCTTGTTCACCCTGCAAGGCGTGGACGAGGCCGAGCGCCCGACCTTGTTGGCTTTACGCGCTTGGCTGGCGGCCGGCGAAGGCGCCGGCACGGTGGTCAAGGTGCTGACCCTGCCGGCGCCGAATGCCGGCAATGCCGCCGGGATCAGCGTGCTCGACGGCACGCCAGAGCAGACCTGGCTGATCCAGGCCAACCTGTCCACGGAAAGCGTACCGCGCTCCCCCGACGTAACCCTCGGTCGGGTCAACAGCCTGGACCGGGATGGCGATCCGACCCCGACCGCGTCGCTGAATGAGCTGGAGCGCTTCGTCACCCTGCTCTGGGAGGGTAGCGTAGTCGGCGGCACCGGCTACACCCTGGGGTTGGAAAAAGGCCTGCCGGCCAGTGCCCTGGATGCCAATGGCGCGGCCAGCATTGATCTGCTGGTGATCGCCGGGACCCAGCAGGCCGCCGCGCCGCAAGGCCGCAGTCTGCTGCCGTTCAATACCTGCGCGCTGGTAGCGCCGGGGCTGGATGCGACCATCGGTACCCTCTATGCCGAGGACCATAATGAAGAGGACACGATTCTCCAGGCCCTGGTACCGGCAGGCAGCGTCGGCTTCAACCTGACCCTGGACGCACCGCCGGAAGAAGCCGAGAACACTGCCCAATTGCAGGCCCGCAGACTCTTCAGCCTGCTCGGCACGCAGATTCCCGCCAGCCAGGATTCGCCGTTCGCCATGGCCGCCTCGGGCATGCCGGCGCCTCCCACCCCGGTGGAAAGGGACGCCCCCCCGGCGTGGAAACGCGAACGCCTCATCCGTCGCGGCGTGCTGCGCGACAAGCGCCTAGCCGAAGAGGCCGATCCGTACTGGCTGTACGAGCAGATCCTGCCGCTGTACCGCTTCGCCACACCGTCGCCACTACCACGAGTAGTCGGCCTGCCCAGTCCGGACAACGATCCGTACCGCGGCTTTGGCTGGGCCACGAGCCTGCCCTCGGCTCAGGTCGAGCTGAATTTCCAGGACATCCTCGGCAACCAGACCGGCACCAACCCCGCCGGCCAGGGCCAGATCAGCCTGCCCAGCGGCTATACCGATTCATTGCTGGGAGTCGGCGACTGGCCGGCGCTGGTCAGCGCCTGGGTGGTCAGCGTCAGCGATGCCAAGGTGACCCTGAGCATCAGTCTGGAGGCGCGCCCGGCCACGGTGATGCCGTCGCCAAGCCAGCCCGGCGATGCCGCCGCGCAAACCGCCGATCGCCAGGCCGAAGCCTACGCCAAGGCCTACTACCAGCTCGGCCAGCCGCTGAACGCGGCAGTGGAAACCAGCCTCGACATCAGCGCCGCCCACAGTATCGACCAGCAACCGCTATGGCGCTTCGCCGCTGCGTCCCAGGCCTTCAGCGCCAGTGCATCGCGCCTGGGGGCCGCCCGTGCCCCGGCCAATGCCACCCTCGCCTCGCTGGCCGAGGACTACAGCCTGCGGTACGCGGAAATGGCCCTGGCCAACGCGCAAGTGCCCATGCAGACACTGTTCGGCGTCGGCGCCCTGTTGAAGGTGCCGGCCTATGCCCTGTTTGCCGAAAACGACACGGCGCAGAGCATCGCCGGTATCACCCGCCCCAGCGGCTGGCCGAGCATCACTGCCGAGGCCCTGTTGGCCACCCCCAAGAACGGCGAGTTGCCGCTGCGCAGCGGCGCGGTACTCAAGGTGTCGCCTGCACTGACCCGCAATACCGCAGACGGCAGTGCCAACCTGGCGACGCTGGCCAATCTCCTCGGCACCCTGCCGGGGTTGCTGGCCGGTGATAATGCCAGCCTGACCATTCTCACCCCCGGGATTACCTTCTCGGTAGCGGTGTCCGAGGCCGAGCAGGTGTCGGTCACGGTGACCGAGGCCGATGCGCCGACGCCGATCCGCTCGCTGGAGCAGGTCTGCACAGCGTTCTCGGCCCTCGGGGTGAATATCAGCGTCACCGACCTGGGCCAGAGCCATCAAGCGCTGCCCGCGATCTTCCAGGCCAACCAGCTGATTTCCAGCACGGTCTGGGTCGCGGGCAGCAACGACAGCCTGGGGCACAACGGCAGCGGTCTGGGGCAGACGGCCCTGGCAGCGCTGAATACCACCTCGGTCAATCTGTTCGAGATGGGCGCACTGCTGTATTTGGGTGACTTCAACGACGGTGCCGGGATCAGCGCCGACGGCGCGCAAACCCTGCACCAGTTCGCCGATGCCCATGCCTGCCCGGCGGAACTCCTGCTGGGCGCCAACCCGGATCTCGCGGTGCCGGCCGACGGCGCCTTCGCCCTGCCCGGCCGGGTGAGCTGGCCGAGCGACGATCCACAGTTGAGGGTGCCCTACTCGATCCAGAGCGGCGATAGCCTCGACACTATCGCCCCGCGTTTCACCCAGAGCACGTTGGACCTGGCCACAACCAACCTGGAGATGCCAACAGTGGTGGCCGGTGGTGTGACCCTGAGCATCAGCGTCGGCGGCCAGTCCTACAGCTTGACCACCGCCGCCAGCGGGCAAAGCCTGGCCGCTACCCTGAGTCAGTTGCAGCAGCAGGCGCCTGCGGCGACCCTGACGGATCTGCTGGCAAGCATTGGCGACGATAGCCAGGCGCTGAACCCAGGCACGCTGCTGATCTGCGCCCCCGCACAATTCACCAACGCCACCGCGCCGTCGGCGATTGCCGGTCTGCTGGGGGTCAGCGCCGGGGCCTTCGCCCTGGCCAACGTCGGTACGCCGAACCTGATCGCCAGTGGTATCCATCTGGATGCCCCGCAGGGCCAGGCCAGCGTGGTCACCCAGGCCAACGACTGCCTGAATAGCTTGATCGTGCGTTTCGCCGAAGTCGGGGTGCAGGTCAACGCCCAGGAAATCGTCGAAACCCCGACGAACGCCGACAAGCCGCTGTTCGCCGCCGCCACACCTGCCCTGGTACCGCCAGCCGGGGTCCGTATCAGTCTGCCGATCGGTGCCAGCGGGCCTTATCCCGGGCCGGCCTTCCCGCTCAATGTGAGCCTGATCTTGAGCCGCCCGACGGCGCTGATCAACCCGGACTTCGCCGTCGACAACGACGGGGGCGTGTCACGCAGCAGCAGCCCGATCCCGGCCCCGCAAACGCCAGCGGCCGAGGACCAGGGTGGCGGCCTGGCCTTCAACGCCTTTATCGCCGCCATGCATGCTGCCCTGCCCGACCTGCGTGTCGCCACCGGCCGCGCCCTGGAGGACAGTCGCGATCTATGGGCGGTGAACTTCGGCGACGCAGGGATCCGTTCCCTGAGCATCGCCGGGGCCACCACGGTGCCCGGTGCTGCGGGACCGCAGCCGCGCTTCTTTGCCCTGACCCCGCTATACAAGAGCCTGGTCAGCCGCCAGGGTGTCGGCATCAGCGCCTTGCTGCCTGATGGCACGCTGTCGCAAGCCAGCAGCCAGCATGACTTCCAGGGCATCGACGTGGAGCCCTGGGCCGGGCGCTTTCTCTCGGACATCGACCGCATCCTCGGCGCCAGCAACGTCGCCGCGCTGTACCGTACCCCGGAAACCCGCCAGACCCTCAGAGATTTGGTGTCGGTCAAGCGCAAACTGGCCGGGGCCATTCCAGAGGGGCTGGAGCCAGTTCTGGAAATCAGCGACCCGGATGCAGCCGCCGGCCAGGCGGCTGCGGCCACCACCCTGCAGCAGCAACTGGGCATCAGCCTGTCCCGGGCCTGGAGTGCCTCGACCCTGGTGCAGCTGAACCGCGAGGTCGCTTCGGCCTGGCAAGACCCGGACAGTGCATTGCTGCCAGCGGACATGTACGGCGGCATCGAAGTCACCCGCGGCGGCGAGGAGCGGTCCTGGAGCATGAGCGCGGGCAAGTGCTGGCTGACCGACTTCTCGCCGTTCATCACCCTGCTGCTGACCGAATCCGATCCCGCCAGCCACCGCGCGGTCACCGCCAACATGGCCTTCGGCATCACCGACCTGGAGCGCAATATCACCAGCGCCGGCTTGCCCGACGGATATGCTGCCTCGCAATGGCTGACCTTCGTCCCGCCGCTGGGCGGCAGCAATCTGCCGGCGGCGTTGAGCGTCGACCTGGGCGAAGTCTCGGTACCGATTGCGCTGCGAGATTTCCCGGCGCTTCCGATGATCGTCGAGCAGCGCGCCAGTGCCACCGCGTTGGACGCAGAACTGCGCCAGAACCTGCGCAGCCGCCGCGCCCTCAGTACCCTGCGCGCGGACGGCGAGGCAAGCCTCGCCAGCCTGGCGCTGTGGGACCACCGCTTCACTTACTCCCACGAGCATGCTGAGCAGGACGATGTCAGCGTGACCCTGAGCTACAACCTGCGCCTCGGCCAGATGATGCGGCTGGCGACCAGCGATGTGGAACTATTCGTTCAGTTGGCGCGCTATATCGCCGTGGCCGACGGCCTCTGGGACATCCTTGGCGACCTGCCGGAAAGCGGCGCCCTGACGCCGGTGCAGAGCAATGCGGCCAATACGCTGCGCGACCTGGCCAGTGCGGTCGCCGACAGCTGGAACGTACGTCTGCTCGACAACAACCCGGATACACGCCTGCAGGCCCCGGCCACCGATCAGTTCAGCTTCAAGGCGAGGGTCACCGATCGGGGTGGGCCGCAGAGCAGCCGCGAAGTGGCCAGTCTCAGTATGACGGCGCTGAGCGCTGGCGTCGGTCCCAACGGGCATTGGCCGCAGGTCTGGGCACTGACCGCAGCGGGGTTGATGGTGCAACTGGAACGGACAAGCGTCTCGGCCAGCGAGTCCCGTTATGCAGTGGCGCCGGATGTCCATGTCCCGGCGTCGTGGCCAACCTTCAGCCTGGTCTTCGCGGGACTCAACGTCGGCCGCTGGCAGAACGCGACCGGCTCGATCCTGGTCCAGCGCAACCAGAAACTCTTGGGTGCCGATGGGCCCTCGACCAATCCGGCGTTCGTGTTCCAGACCGACCGGGTCGAAGCCGCCAGCGTGGCCACCCCGCTCAATGCCTGGGACCAGCGAGTGCCGCTGGCGACCTCCCCTACCACGGTCAGCGCGGCCTTGCAGGCAGCCTTCGACAGCCTATTCAACGACGCTGCGAAAAATGGCGGGCTAAGCATCACCGTCGGGGTCGCCTATGCCTACGAACTGGCCACCGACCCACTGGATCCGAACCATGGCCTGGTCGGGGAAACGCCGGTGTACCTGTATCCCAACCAGACGCTCGACAGCAGTACGGCGGGCGACCTGCAAACGGCAGTGGATACTTGGCGCGGGCAGGCCAATCCGCAGCGAAATGGCGGGGAATGGGTGTTTTCGTTGACCTTGTATTCGTCGCTTGAGGAGGACCAGCGGCCGTTGCTGGTGATCGGGAATATGTATTTGCCGATGGTGCTGGAGCAGAGTTAAAGCCGCTCAGCTCTTCGCCCGGCTTGGCGTGGTACAGCACCAGTATGGGAACAGCGCGTCGCCGAAGCGGCTGCCAAAATTGAGGCGCGGCGTCAGACGGCCTCAATCGGCATTCTCGATCTTGAGCAAGGTCGCTCTACTCAGTGAGTGGAAAAAACCTAAAGCAGTACTTGGAAGCTCTGAGTTTTGAAGCAACCCACGTTGCGAGAGAAGACCCTGAACATGTTGCGGTATCGAATTCTTGACGCGGCGCGCCCTGATATTCTCAGGGCATCCTGGACACAGTTCGGCGACATCACCGGCGCAACTCAAATTTCAGGCAAAAAAAAGCCACTCATCCGAGTGGCTTTTTTCTGATCCTTGAGCGGGAAAACGAGACTCGCATTTGGCCTCAGACCCATTGAAATCTAAGGGGTTTATTTTCTTGCCGGAGCAGTAAAAGACTTGTTTCTGGACTTGTTTTTGGGGTGTTTCAAGAGCGAAAAAGGGGTAGTTCTAAGCAAGGCTATTGGATTCTACCCATAGCCAATGGACGAATGATCATCAAGCTGGCAGTGTCACTTTCACAGGATCAATAGAGTATGAGCCCCCCGAAAAGACATCCCAACCTCCCCCCTCATGGAAACCTCCTCACCAGTTATCTACGCTATCTAATCCTAGCATAGTCTTGATAACCCTAGCTCTAGCCTAAGATCCATTCATCTGGATGCATAGGTAGGATTGAGGGGAGCAGGCCATGCCGTCGATCTGGAAATGCAGCCACAATCTGTCGATCCCGAGATGAGATAGTGGGATTTGGAAACCGCTCTAATCAACATCAGCGCATTCTTTCTTCGGCCATCTCCTGTAGTCCGATACCCGAACGAAACCTGCGATAGCCCGTATATCGTGTGGGTTGAGCACTTGCTCAGATAAATCCTGAGACCGGCCGCCAGCAGCGAAAAGGCCAGCTACAATCATTTTGACATCACGCCGCACTCGGCGGTTTCATGGAGAAAAATGATGCGTACAATTTGGCGATTTGCGGTGCCTGTTTTTGCCGCAGCGATATTGTCCCCCTTGATAAGTGGATGCATCTCAACCGAGCGAGTCATGACCCCGTATGAGAACGCGCTATCGCTGGATAGCAGCGACGCTGTGAAGTTTCACAGCATGCTCTACTTCCCTTCTGGCACGGCCCTGCACTTCCCAGGCTATGTGGTAGCGCTGGAGAAAAGCCCGCAAAAAATTATCGGCGGACCGAAGTTTAACGACAATGCGCGCTTCATCCATTCCAACGCTTCGTACTTTAAAGGAGAGGAAGACACTCGGTATAACACAGCCCATCATATCGAACGATTCCAGACGTTCGACAGCAAGGCCATGTTCATCTCGCATATTCTTCAAAATGGGGTATTGGAGGACAACAGCGTGAAGGGCGACCCGTATCTGGCCAAAACTCACTGTTTTGTCTACAACGCCTATGCTGCCGATGCTCTGGCAGGGATACGCAAAGACTACGATCTTAAGAAAATCAATGACTGGCATGCCTGCAACACTGCGCAAAACCTGGAGATCACCAACCCTGCCCTCACGGATCTGTATAGCGAAAGCGCGAAAGCTCTCGGTGCACTGAAAAGGAACCTGACCCAGGATCTGCGCAGCTCTCGATACACCCACGTAGTAATCGTGGTGATGGGCTGGAACACTGCTCAGGACGAAGCTATTCGCAACATCAATGATATAACGGGGAACATGATGGCTGCTGCGCAAGAAGCCCAAAGCGCTCAACTTGATGATCAGGCGACTCGCCCCAAGTCTCAGAATATCGTAAATAGTCAGTTCCGCCCGCTGGTGATTGGCGTGACGTGGCCGTCATTCTGGTCCAATTCCTTCACTAACTTTTTCAGCTACAGCAACAAGGCCAATGACGCTGATGAAATCGGCCTATCGTGGCTTAACAAACTCATCAACGAAACCGTGCCCGACGCTCTCGATGCTTCAGGAAGTGAAGCCAAAGTGGTCGCCATCGGCCACAGCTTCGGAGCCCGGGCTATGACCCGCGCATTGTTCAGTTCACCAGCTCTCAAGCCCAGCCAGACAATCCCAGTCAGTAGGGTGGATCTAGCGGTGGGTTTGCAAGGTGCGGTGAGCATCAATCGCTTCATGGTTGGCAAAGGGATTGAGGGTGCGCCATATCGTGACTTTGGCAAGTTGAGCAACACCCATATTGCACTCACCGCCTCAAAATACGATGGTGCCGCGGGCGGGCGAATGGTGGTGTGGTACGACCCTTCCGGCTCTATCAGTTCTTGGAAACTGGCCTGCCAGTCCCCTGACCCGGAAATGGCAGCAACCTTCGAATGCCTGAAAGCCAGTGATACATCTGCAACACCTGGAGGCAGTTTCAGCCTGTGCAAAGCCGATGGCAAAGACTGCTCGATGTCGCCCACCAACCCGAGCAAGATTAGTTTTATCGACGCCTCTGAAGGCATCACTCAATTCAACTCACCCGGGTCTGGCGGCGGTGCCCATAGCGATATTTACCGGCTCCCAATGGGCAGGCTGCTATGGCGTCTCGTTGAAGAGTACGCTCTACAGCGTTGAGTAATTATCGCTGGTACGGTTTTGCCGGATTGAACGATCATCGAATCATCGCGACGACGGTTATGGCCCAACAGACCTGACAGTAAAACGCACAGAAATCTTGGCGCTGGTCGAGGCACGGACTCACCTGTGTGAACCTCGACCAAGCCAACGCAAATACTTCATGCGGGATCGCTAAGGGCCATCCGGTGTATCCGGTTTTTGGATTTTTTTCTTCGATATCCACGCCCATGGAAAATGACGGATTCTGACCAGTTGTGGAGGCGACCGGCCAAGCTTCACCACTACCAACGGTTCGCCACGGCAGCGGCGATAAGCGCGAAAAATCAAATCCCGGTACGCCGGACCGTTCAACCTACACAACCTTGCTGAATCAAATCGGACCGACAAAGCCTCGAAAATCTCTGTTCCTCACGAATGACCACCACCCATCGCCCACAAATTGAAAACCTTCGCTTGCACATATGCTGTATTTGTACAGCATATGGTGTGACGGCAGTGCAAGACAATTTAATTGATGACACCGGGTTTGAGCTGGGACCGCCTACCCGTGAGGAAATGCTTAAGCATCAATACGACCTTCTATGCAGCGACCTGGAGGTGACCCGCCGTAACCTCAGAACGGCCCCCAGGGAGCTTGCCGGGCTTATCGTGATGTACCGGAGTGCGTTGAAGAAGGTTGGCGCGCTTAAGACTGAGGTGCACCGGTTGAAATGGACCCTCAGTGACATCTATCTCAGACAGAGCCAAGAAGCGAACCAGAGGATGATCTACGCCTACGGAGATCATCCTCTGAAGCCTCATCACACACCGTGAGATAAAATGAAAAAACAAAGCGGAGCAGCACTGGCATCCGCTAAGTCCGGTAAGCAACGTCATTTCAAAGGTGCGTCCGTGGTCGTTTTCTTCTTGCGAGGTGTTCTCTCCTTAGTATTTTTTTCAGACTTGACCGCGCCAGCACCTCTTCGCTTAGTAAGGTCGATGCCGATGACCTGTATATCTTCAACGTTGGGGTACTTAGAGGCCAGGAACAGCCAGTGTTGCTGCAGTGCAGTGACGAGATTATTAAAGGCTACCCGTTGCTTACCAGGAAGTGCCCAGGCCTTTTTGCCGCCGTGGTTGACCAACAAGAAGATGCCGCAACTGGATCGAACGTCGCGCAGATAGTCACCACACAACTGATTCTCAAGGCGTTCGAAAAGCTGCAGTCCAGTCCATTTATCAGCAAGCTTCAGTTCTACAGGTACGGGCCCATCAAATATACTGCTCTGGACTCTGAAATCTGGACGCTTGTCGTCCGCAAGCTGCTCCTCTTGCGGAATGACGTATCTCCCTGCAGCGCGATCACGGCACCAATTACCTATGAATTTGCGGATAGAGGTTTCTTGGCTAAAAGGTATCAGAATTTCTGCAATGCTTGAGTCGCCATCCTCCAGGTCGTGTTTCAGGTCACACAGCCGATCAATGGCAAGGCTCCAGAGATCACGATGATTGGATGGCGTGCTTTCCAGAGCTTCGTGAAACTCTACGACTTTCGCTGGTTCCCATGGAGGTGTCCGAGCATCAGCTGTAGCTTTTTGCTCAGCGTAAAAGGCGCTCCAGGGCCGAAGGCGTTCTGCGGGGTGCTCACGAGCAATTTCTCCTAAGGCGAGAAATGCTTCCTTGCCCGGTGTTTCTCGAATGAAAGCTAGAAGTGCGTCTCGAGCATGCTGAGCATCGTCTCTAAGGCCTGGTGAGTAGACTCCTTTGCCAGCACGGTCGATATCATCAGCCAAACGAACGTGGGTGTGGATCAGCAGATACAGAGACTTCGCATGCTCGACCGTTTTGTAGTTCTGCCGACAGCGGCTGGCAAACCGGTTGCCCACGATAACGGTTAAGCAAAGCATGGCGAATTTCGCCTTATCCTCGTCACAGGAAATCGTGTCGAGGCGTGCTGCCAGTGCTGGGATAGCAAGGGCAGGATCCGTTCCTATCCACGCTGCGTACCATGTGGGAGCTAACTCAGGATTGGTTTCCTCAATAGCTCGCTTACTCGCTAACTTGGCCAGAACTTCATCGCCGATAGGAGAGTCCTGCACGATGCTCACCGCTAGCTGAAGGGCCTCCAGGCTTTTCGTGGGTCTTTCGAGGCGTGCCAGAAGCGGCATTGCGAGCGACTCGTACATCCAGCCCCCACCCCAGCGCGCTTTTCGCAATATGTAGTAAGCGGAGGACTCCGTATGCTCCGTATCGAGCTCGTACTCGATTTCACGCAGCACAATCCTCAGTACGGACTCTCGGAAGCGTCCAAACAACGTCGTAATCCACTCAGGGAAACCGTTGAGCTCAAGTAGGCCGTAACGAGCCGCAAATTCAGCGTTTTCGGCAGACATTTGCAAGAAGCGCGAGGGATCTTCTTTGGCTTCGATGGCAATTCCTGTCAGTCCGAAGATCACTTCATACGGCGTCGAATTGACGGCTGCGCCCTCAGAGGGCAGCGTTGGGCGGCAACCACGCCAAAAACTGAGGGCGCCTTCGCGAAACGCTTGAGCGACGGGTAAGCCGAACTCTTCTATTAGCGATTGCCAATCATCACTGCCCCAGGTGTTTGATGTCGACGAGCCCTCTCGCATCCGATCCATCAAATAAGCTTGGCTGCGAGTCATCACGCCTGGCTTACTGCTGTTTAATCGCTCTAGGTCTACAGCGAGCCCTTCCCTCCAAGATCGACGGCGATCTTCTTCTAGAGCTTGACGCTGAGCCGCTTCCTCTTTCCATTGGGCCTGTTTGAGCTCCCATTCCTGGACTATTCGCTCCGGTGGGTTTCTGAGCATCTCTAACTTTTCGACCAGAAGCGGATCGAGCCCGACTGCCTTCTCCAGCCGTTTCTTCCAAGAGATCGGACGATCATTTTCCTTATAGATTTGGAATGCCAGGCTGAGCGCCATGAGACGATCTTCCGTGATCAGGCGACTGACGATGTCATCGCAGATGAGATCGAAATTCTCTTTGTTCAATGTCCAGAATGGGTGGAAGCCGGTCAACTGCCAGACGTTAACCACTGACTCTCCGCGATGGACTCTACTTTTACGAGCCAATGCAACGTCATGCCAGAACAATTGATAGTCGAGCTGCGGCCAGGTCGGCACGATTTTCCTGATACTGTCGAACAGTTCCCGAGCGTTCAGCTCATCAAAAATATGTGCTTGAGGGAGCACGCACAAAATCGACAGCACGGATGAGTCGAGCGCAAAGGCATCTCTCGCTTCAAGGATACGAAGTATCGCCATCCCAGTCAGTTCCGCAAGCCAGCCATATTTTTTGGAGATGGTACAGATACCGCGTTCAACAACAGGTGGCTTACCCAAAAGTATGCTGAGCCCGGAGATTAAGGTTGGAAGGCCTCCCTGTGGACATTCCGTGACCAAAGTGGAAAGTTGAGATGCCAACTTATCACCACTACTGTAGCGCGGTTTCTCTGCGGATCGCTCCACTGCCTCCAACAACCATCGGATCCATTGCTCGTCGAACGGAAGCTTATCCAGCATTTCGGCTAGCCAGTCGCGATTAACTTCGCCGGTTCCTGCTAACAATGCTTCACGTACGTGTGCAATATCCTGAGGCGTTCCTAAGTCCATTACTGCGCAGATTGCTGCAGAGCGGGTGTGCTTATTCTGTGCGTTGAGGGCGAATTTTTTCGCCTCTTGCAAGGCGCCCACGACCTCCCCCTGCCATACCATTCTAAGCAGGAACCAAACAATGTCGTCATTGGTGCAGTAGTGCTCCAGCAGCTCTTTGATGTCTTGGGTGAGGTCGGTATGAGCGAATCGCTGAACGGCGGAGTAGTCAGTCAGCCCCCAGCTATGTGCTGGCTGTGCCAATTGCTCGCATGCTCTACGTAACACCCCGCGCCTCGTACTCAGATGGAGCTGAGCAGGATCGCCACCTTCAAAAAATACTTCCGGGGCGACTCGTGCCACTCGGGCGCAAAGTCGCTCGTCCAGTAGCGCGAGCCACGGCAATATCGGGCGCATCGTTGGGTCGATGACCTCAAGTCCGTACTGCGTCCTGAAAAACAGATTCTCGATCCTGACACGAGATGCTTCGTCGAGAATTAACTGATGCAACCACTCCGCTGTCAGATACTCGCGTACTGAACGGTGATGGAAGCGAACCGTGCCGTAGATACCTTCGTCGAAAACCGGACGACTTAGCAACGCCGCACATTCTCCGTCATTCCAGTGTTTGAGCACCGCTCGAATGGGAATTCCTTTCTTGTTGTCCTCACCGTCAGGGACGCAAATGGCGGATGTCTGCCCTAGCGTTGTCGCCGCTGCAATGAGTCGTACGCCTTCCCTCAGCTTCTCCGCAGAAATGGGCCGAAGCTCAGAACGATTCTGGTCCCTCTCTTCAAGGCGACGATCAATACTACTCTTCATCAGTTCGAAACGCGTGCCGATACGGTGGTGTTTGTGCCAGAAGTCGACCAGCTCCAAAAAATCCTGTGGCCGCGTGGTAAGCGACCATGCCTCCTTTCGCTCTACTGCGGCTCGAAAGGCTTTGATGTCTTGGACACCAGCAGCATTCAAAAAGCGATCGATCTGCCCACCATGGATATCATCCAAGGTGACAAGGAGGAACGGGTCGTCTGGCTCAACCTTGCTTTGAGCTCTCTGAGAAGTGCCCTTAGTGGGCGCGTCTTGCATCTCAACTACCTGCCGGTTGTCTGGCTCGTAGGGAAACGCCTGCTTACAGAGCAGAAGATCCGTTCTAGCCCTCCATGCTGTACTCCGACCCGTAATAAGAATGTGTGCCTGGGCGCCAACGCTCCTAGTCATCAAACCAAGTTTCCGAATCGCCAGATCGAAATCTCGAGGATCACGGAGTCGAGCTTCATCTACTGAATCCATAAGAAGCCAGCCCTCCGTGCCGGAGGCGCACCAGCTCTGGAACTCCTCGAACGTACCTTCTTCGAAAGCACCCTCTAAGAACTCCATGACGTATTCGATCCGCAGGAAGAAAGCTGATTTACCTTCACTACGAAGCTGTCGGGCGACATTTCGGATTTCCGCAGTCTTACCTGAACCCGCCTCTGAGAGCACAATCACTCGATGATGTCTAAGCAAATCAGGCCATTGCAGTACCCCCTGCCTGCCCGGCCCAGCACTTAGATCCGCATCGTCGTTGGCGTCGGAGTCGATAATGATTTTGGAAAAGGTGCGCTCGAGGGAAATGAAGGCGTCCAGGTGCCCGGTCATAGCAGAATCTCAAGAGTATGAAGAGGAGCCACGAGTGGCCCGCCGTAGCCTACCCCATCCTACATGAGCCACCTCTTGCTCGCGGTACAACAGCCGTGTTTTTACTCGGTGGTAGCGGGGTTGCCTCAGTGGGAGACTGGCCAATTTCACCAATGCCTGCGCTTGCGACAACCTACGCCATATAGCAGAGGCGCAGACATGGCTAACAAAACGTTCCTGATTCACTTAAGTCAACGCTTGGCTTTGCAGATTCGCTCAGTAGTCAGCCAAGCAGGCGCGCTTTGAATCCTTCAATCCAAGTCCGCACCATGGCCGAATATGGTGCTTCCGGATTCGCCATGCGTTTCATTTCTCGCAGAACTTGCTCCTGCAGCAAATTTAGTCGCCGGACAATACCCTCATCACGGGCATCAGTAGACTTGGGCTGAGCCGGATCAGGCTTGAGCTCTTGAGCCATAACACCGACATCCAGAGCCAACGTTTCTAGGAACTCCAATTGACGTAACAGGCGCGTTCGCTCCTGTACGAGCCCAAGACGATTGAGTCCATAGACGTGAATTGACACTACCCCCTTCAGACTCAGCCCAATCTCTAGAGCTTCGTCGATCACGGCCCTAGTCGCCTCATCTGCCCCGTTAACGCCCATCACCGGAAGGTCTGCCCCTGCATGAGCCTGGGGAAGGACCAAGCTAATAAGGTTGGTTCGATCAATGTGGAATCGCAGGTGCTCGTCCGGCTTGTCGCGACAGGGATCAAGGAGCAAGGGATACTCGTTGGCGATAGCCGAGGCTTCGGTCATTGCACGCGTTCCCAACACCGGAAAGCTATCTTTCTTTCCGCTAGACATCAGCACGCCTTGGCTGAAGCCGCGCCCCACCTCCTGCAGGGTCAGTAGCTTGGCCGATAGCTTTGGCATCATTTGCTTGCGTTTGCGGTTGCAGTCTATGCAGCTAGGCAAAAGGTTGTCCCAGTCCATACCAAGCCACCAGTAACCTTGGTGCGTCGCGTCTTCATGGACTGCACCCTTCGGTCTGTAGTGCTCGACGTCCACGGGGGCTGTAGAGGCATAGAAGCTTTCGCAGTAGGCACATTTACCGTGGAATAGCTCATCGAGCCGTTTCTTTACACTGTCGGACTTGTACACCGCGAACGACGGAGCCTTGTCATCCGGCGCCTCGAAATATCGTCTGAACTTGTCCAATTCACGTGCGGCCGGTGAATCGTCCCCAGTCATCGCGTCAGGCTTTTGGGCTTTTTTACGGATGACGAAACGCATTCTCTAGAGCGCCTCCAAGATAGCGACAATGTCCCGTCGGGACTGCTCCCGCAACTTCCCGAGATTTTCGGTAGACATCTGCCGACGATTCCTCAGATATTCCGTCACTGCTTCTTGCACCAGGCGCTGCACTTCAGTAGCTCCCACCGGCAAGGCCTCGCGGATATCCTGCTCAAAGCGTGTCCAAGCCAGTTGCTGGTCCGCGGTGAGCGGTTCACCCCTCTCTTTTGCTGCCAGCAGGTCGGCAAACATGGCCAGCTCGCGTTCGGTACCCGGCTGATCCGTAGACGCTAGACCGAAGAAGTCCGAAGTCAGCAGCTGCTCAATGGTCAGTTGGCTTAGGTCCGGCAAACTTACCACCTGCTCCACCATCACAGGCCACTCGCTGTCGACGCCTTGCTGGCTAGCAACCCGCTGTATGACAATTACCTCGCCAGGCTCCATACCTCGTAGGCACAGAGGATCGTGAGTCGTAACAATAAAGGTGACATTCGGCAGGGCACTGCGTAAGGCCTGCATAATTTGAATCTTCCAACGAGGGTGAAGATGCGCTTCCACTTCGTCGATCAGCACAACCGCCCTCGCCGTTTCCAGGCTCTCGACAAACGTATGAAGGTGCGGGCTCATCAGGCCTTGGATGATGTCGCAGACCATCGCCAACATCGATCGGTAGCCCGAGGATGCGAGGCTCAGAGGCGTCCGATTATGCGTATGATGGCCAGGGGCAGCAGTGACGATCAGGCACCGTTGGTTGTTGAAATCACGCTCCATCACCTCAAACTCGCCCTCAATGGAGAGGATGACGCGCAGCGCCCGCACCACATTGTTGAAATTTTCCTGGTCCAACCCCAACAACCATTTTTCGGGATTGGAAAGCAGTTTGTCAGACTGGAACAGGTTCGAGATCGACTTACCATAACTGTAGCGCCGTATCTGCTTCTGATATTGCCGGAAGGCACCATAGGCGAACACAGGGGGCACCTCAGAACCACCCTCCATCGAGAAGCGCGCATCGGAGATGGTCAACGTTCGGCTCGAACCGTCGTCGAATCTGAGATCCACTGTGGCCAACCCGCGCCGGGCAGCCGAACGCTCACCCAACAGTTCTGGGTCAAGCGGCAAAGCCGACACATCAAGTTTCAACTCGGCGCGCGCCTCATCGCTCGACAATGCTAAAGCGATGGCTTCCAGGATGGAGCTTTTGCCTGCGGCATTTTCCCCCAAAATCAGCAAGCCGGGTTTGAGCGGGGCTGCCTGTTCTGCGCTAGAGGCCTCTGCCGATGGCACGATTAACTCGAGTCGCTCAATCCCTTTGAAGTTCGTCAGCGAAATGGCGACCAAGGTGGGAGGAGACTCTGTAAAGGCTCGTCCCAGTTGAGAGTCTTCAGTGAACATGTCACGCAACGGGTCGTTGAGCCATTCCTCCAGAGCATCGCGGTCGACTTCTTGACCAATCACGCTTTTAGCAACCTTCTGAAATGCCTGCTCTATGCGGATAGGTGACAACGACAAACGTTGCGGGTTATTTCCCGTCAAAAAGATAATGATCTGGCGACACATTAGATACCACAGCCCACCAAACTCCAGCTCGGCAAAATCGAACAGTCGAATCCTTCGATCCTGCCCCTCCCGCATCTGAGGCAGCACCCTATCAATTAATTCGTCGAAATACGCCCTAACTCGCTGGCCCCGTATTTCATACAACTCATCGCGATTGAGGTCAAAATGGTTAATGGTTTCTTGGGCACGGTCCGTATGAGGGAACAAATAGCCGTCAAGATCGACCGTCAGATGACGAACAAACGAGCCCGACTCGCAAGGGTCAAGCAGGAGGTTTTTTTCCTTAGGGGGGTGGTCACGCCATAGCCCGAGAGCTTCCTCCGCGAATGTTTGTAATTGAATCGCGGTGGGCAGTGCAGCTCGTTTACCTTTGACAGGAAAATGCTCGGGGCGCTCGGGATAACATCCCTTACAGATTGGATAGAGATTTTCCCATGCATTGCTCAACCAAGCGTAATACATGTGAGCGTCCGGACTACGCCTCATCGGCAACGCATCGCTAGTAGGACGAAAGCGGTAAGGGGTAGTGCTTGTTGAGCTTTCGCAAAAAGCGCATTTACCACGAAAGAGCCTTTTAAGCGCCCCTTTGATTGACTCATGATCCAATCCAAGCCGGAAACTTGGAACACGAGTTTGGGCCCTCCTCTCCTCATCCATTCGGAAATAATTGACTAGCTCCTGACGCTGAGCGTTGAACTCTTCACTCTGCAACAGGCCGGGTGGCGGCTCACTACTGCGTTCGAATCGTTGCACTACATTCCTCCCCTGAAGCACGCTTCCATTTTGAATCAGGCAATGACCTTACTATCGCTTCGTCAGGCTCAAATTACGATCTTAACCGACTAATTAACCTTTTCGATGGGCAATCTTGACGCCTTTAGTCTCTGGTTGTAACTGAACCTCGAGAGTCACCCGATCAAGTCGGCCTTTCAGCGTATCCGCATCGAACAGGGCCTTGGCTTGGTGATCGGATTACCGCTAGAAATCACGTTGGCGGGCACGACGGCTGTGTTGGTTGTCGAGGTTGGCAAACCATTCCGCCGGTGCAGTCGCCATCTCGGCCTGAATCATCAGCTATTCGCTCGAGCATCTGCACTTCGCGGTACAACCCGAACCTATTCGCCGGGCAAACTCCAGAAAATCCTCATCACATAGACATAGCACCAGGATCGGACGCTCAGACAGCGCCAATGTTAAAGTTCATTGAGAGGTTCAAGTAAGCGCTCGGGCCTTACACCCCTTTGGCGGCGCAATCCTTGTCTCCGTATGAGAGCAAGAATCCGCACCATCCCGACGATAATCTGAACACCCCCAGAATTTCTTTCCAGTCCCGCGCGACACCATCCTGCCCCCAGTCAACGGACACAACGCAACCCAACCACCACAGTTCCCTTTACAGATTAGGTACCGCCCCTCCCTACGCATCGGAGACTGACAACCTGGACAGGCCGTTTCGGTATAATCACAACGCGGGGAAAGGGAACAGAAGAAAAACGCCCCCGTACCGTTCTTCTTCGTCCGCAGCATCAACTCCCCCGCCTGACACACAGGGCATGCCGGCCCCCGCACAACCGCCGCCGACTCACCGAATTCATTGAGCTCCACGTCATACTGATCATCAAGTAGTTCCTTGATGAAGCTAGACGCCTTCCCCTTCCCAACCACTAGATAAACACGCCGCTTGGCCCTAGTCAGCGCCACATAAAACAAACGCCGCTCCTCAGCATGAACGAACGTCTCACGTGGCGGCAGAAGCGCCTCCAACAGAGGATGGCTCGTTTTCTGAGGAGGCATTCCAAACTTACCCGTCTTATTTCCGAGCACCACAATGTAGTCAGCCTCCTGCCCCTTGGAGGTGTGGATGCTGTAGGTCTTGATTGTCAAATGCGGATGACTGCTATGGAGCTGCTTGAGACTTGCAGGATCCGGGAGCAGGAAATTGAACCGAGCCAAGATGTAGACGACCGATCCCGACTTGGCTCGCGCTGCAATCCGTGTCAGGACATGAGGCAACGCCTCATCATCGTCCAGCTCAGTTCTGAACAGCGAAACCGCCGGCGCCTCCTCTTGCGTATGGGTATGAATGTCCTTCTTCAACTGCGACGGGTTGCGCATTACAAACCGGCTGGCCACCGCGTTGATTCTGTCGTTAAAGCGAAAGGTTTTATCCAGGGCACTGATAGCAGTCGCACCAAAGAATGACTCGAACTGGGACGTCAGACGGATGTCACTGCCTGCGAATCGATAAATCGACTGCCAATCATCCCCCACGCAAAACAACGAGCCATCGGGTTGCGACCGTCGAAGTGCTTTGACCAGACGCGCGCGCGGCTCGGAGATGTCCTGATATTCATCCACGAGCACAAATCGCCATGAAGCCTTGAAATCCCCCTGCTCCGCCAGGCGCACCGCCTTTACAATCATGTCGTCGAAATCGATCTGCCCTTTGCCTTCCAGGTCATCTTGATAGCGTTGATAAATGGGCATCAGCAACTCAAGCGCCGCCCGCATCTGATCCGGCGAGGGTGCTGCGTTAATACGCGCCTCCAGATCAACCTTGGCTAAATCCGCCGCCTTGTAACCGGTCAGCAGCTTCTCCAGCAGCTCGGCGAACTCGGTGACTACACCGAACTCACGAAGCGTTTCCAACATCGCTTCATCTGGCAGTGGATTGAAGATTACACCGGCGGACCGCAAGCGCTGCTCCAGCAATGGAAGTAACTGACCTTCCTGCTGCTCAAAATGAAACGTTTCGATCAACCGAGTCTGATGCTGCTTGTGCAGATCACGCTTCCACACCATGTCTTGATGGTAGGCCTTGCGGTCGACGTAGGGCGCTGTATTGCCATGGCGGTCCGTGCCGAAATGTTCGATATAAATATCGAACGCCGGCAGGTAAAAATCTGGATGGTAGTCCCGCCGCTCAGCCGTTCGGGTCGACACCTTGTAGCGCGGTTCGTATTGGTAATCCACGCCCATCTTGAACAGGAAATTGGCAATACGGCACTCAGCCATGCTTTTGACCAGCTCACCCTTGAGAGTCCGGACCTCATGCTCTGCCAGGTAAGCGAAGTACTCGCCCAGGGAAGCAAAGTCGAATGGGTTCTTGATCGGGAACAGGTAATTCTCGAAGTACTGCAGTAGGCGCTTGCGATAGCCTGGCTCTGATTGAAAATCTTCAAAGGCCAATTGGATAAATCGCTTACGGGCAGCCTTATCCTCAGCCATTGGCGTGAGGGACGGTTGACCCAGCATGTCCTTACCAAGGGAGTGGAAGGTGGAGGCCTTAATGCCCTTTATACCCACACGCGCCTCCAACCGCTCACGCATCTCCTCAGCAGCGTCACTGCCGTAGGCGAGCAACAAGATGTCTTCAGGTTTCGCTTGTCCACTGCGGACCAGGAAGGCGACACGCCCCATCGTCGTGCTGGTCTTGCCGGTACCAGCCCCGGCCAGAACCAGATTGTTGTCCTCATCCACAATACAGGCTAAGCGTTGGTTGAGCGTGAGGGGCATGGACTCAATCGTATCGAACATCTGAGCATGCTTGGCGAGGCAGAGCTTCACATAGTGCTTACGCCACCGACGCAGACATTTCTCGCCGTCGTGAACCCATGACCAAGCCCGAGTCAGGATCTTGCGCTCAGGCCCCGATAAAACTCCCAAGCCCCTGGCAGGTAGCGTTGGCCATTGTTGGGCTAGCAGAACCAAACGGCCGTGCAAAGCCGTCCACTGTGAGCGACGGCAGTAACCTCGGGCTTGGACATTTTTGTAGAAGGCATTCAACGTCTGTGCGATGGCCAACACGCGGTCGCCATACCATTCACGCAACGCAGCACGCCAAATATTATCGGCACGACTGACGCCCCATCCGATGGCCTTTAACTGGCCGGATGGCAACGTGAGCGTCAAACAAGAAAAACCCAACCATTGGTTGAGTTGAGGAGGTTTGGGCATACCGGTCACCAAGACCTTCGATGCCTGCCCTTCCCAGTCGACGGCTATCAACCCGTTGGAAGCGATGTCCAATGACGCACAGGTGGAGCCCAACCATTTCGCCAAGCGAAAACTACGAAAAGCTCCCTGAGTCATTGAGACTTCCCGCTATACCAGCACTGCAAAGCAGGTGCTGCCTTCATCCTTGTCATGCAAGTCAATCCTTGTCCCAATCCTAATCTAGGCACGAACCAGTGCCACTACAGAGCCAGTATCGCATACAGCACGTTGTCTCTGTCAGAACGGGATTGTTATCAAGGTCATCGGGCGACAAGAGGTTTGGCCTATCGGGCGAGAATGACGCTCTCCATGAATGAGCGCCCCCATCCAGAGCAACGTCAACCGAAGAAAACGACGGTACAGACCCCGGTCATCTTGCCCACGATCCCGAACGGTCCCTTGGAGCGCAATCGACGTTTAGCAGGATTGATCTCCTTTGATCCACGAACGAAGCCTATCCAACGTAGGCGCCTTTACCCCAATCGTGCTCCAACCCTTGAGGGTGTAAAGCTTTATCTCAGCGAGCCCCTCAGGTTTGGGTTCAATGGTGATGATTGCCAAACTGAGTCTCACGCCTTGAGCCACCATACGCTGAGTGATCTGCCCGCTACCGAATTCCGAATCGAACTCGCTTTCTGTTGTGACCGGAGTCTCCAGCGGCGAGTGCTCCAAACAAAGTTTGCTTGCCTGACGAATGCTGCGATAAGCGATTTGAGCAGTAACGTTCGCCTGTATCGTGCCATCGTAACTGTTTGGGTCAGACATGAGGTTTGCGGGTGTATTTGTGCATCCCGCCAGCAATACTCCAAAGCCAATAGCCCATATAAATTTCAAAAAAAACTCCAGTGGTCGACAGAATGAGCATGCATGCAATGACGCCAATCTAGCGCGGAACAAAAAATCTTGATAGCTTAACGCCATCAAAAAAATAGCCACTCCGTCTCACTAAAGACACCCAATTGCACGTTCGCTCTTGGCTATTTGCGCCTTTCCAGCACAGCTCTCTGAGCAGGCGAAAATCTCGCTGGAATGGGCGCGTTGAAACACGAGGAGTATCAACCGTCGCAGTAGATGGTCAACCTTTCGTGCTCTGGGTCAGATTTAAAGGATAAATGACAGTGGAACTTCACGATATTCTAGATCAGGTCAATGACGATCAAACCTTCTTACGTTTTGCCCGTGCACTGACGGCAGATAGGGCTGGAGCCTCTTCCGACAGCATGGATTGGGAGAACAACACGATAGAGGGATTCTTGGAAAACGCCATTGCTTGGGCGGAAGACACTGACTTTGGTATCAGACAAGGGCTTGAGCAGTCTAATCCCTGGCAACAGTTTGCGGTCTTTCTGTACTGCGGCAAGATCTATGAATAACGTAACGGCCATCCGCGCAGCATACAATCCAGAAACCGTCGCTTGTGGGGACATTGTCCTCCTACATGGAGACAAATACTCTCAACGGTCAGGCTCGGAAGGTGTGTTCGCCGGTCTCTTACAATCGGTGTATCTAAAACGTTGGGGCTATATTCTACTAACCTGTCTGCTGCCACAGTTGAGCCTGGCCAGCACACTGCATATAGACCCTGGGGCTGAGAGCCTTTACCAGGAAGCTCTCCCATACCTACTACAGGCGAATGAAAAGCTCGAAGCAGTGACCGCTGATACCCCAACTACAAGCGAAGAGGAAAGGCAGCGCTCCCTAACCCTAGCTGAAGAAGGGGGCGCGCTACTCAAACCAGCCTTTACTCTGCTTGAACAAGCAGCGGCCCTCGATCATCCCGTAGCCCAATATCGTCTCGGATTGATTTACGCGATGCTGTCTCCGAGCGAAGTGATCAAAGAGAAAGCTTGCCCCTTGTTCGAACGAAGCCTCTCCCAAGGCTTCGCTCCACCGGCACTTGAAATTGCCTACTGGTGTTTGGCGTTCACCGATACACCCGAGTACCAAAAAGCCCTGCTGGCCACAGAAAGCGGCATGCCACTCTACGAAAAATATTTCCCACAGCCTGTTGTCAGGCTTGAGTGCAAGCGTGAAGAACCTGTGGGCTTCGCTATGCAGTGGGGCGACGGCCGGGACTATCAAGCGGAAATCTACCGGCTACAAGGTGATAGCAATCGTGCGCGGCGTTTGGAGTACTACCAGAAGGCCATTGACACCAATGACTGTTACAGGGCCAAACAACGCATGGAATATCTTAAATAATTTTTCGTGCGCGACTGGTTCCGATGCATGTTGCTTGCTTTGGAACCAGGCGCAGACGACAGACCCAACTTAAGATTGTGTGAGACGGCCTCAGCAGACAACCACAACTCATCTAAAGAAATGATCGGGGCCTTTCGGTAGCACCTCTTCGTTGAGAATTTTATCACTAAGCTTCTTAATTTTTTCTTTGACCATTAACTGAACGTGCTCAAGAAGCTCTATAAACCACAGCTCTTCATCTTTGCTGTGCCACGCCAAATCTGGCTGATTAATTTCGGTGTAAAGATTTATAGATATCTTCCTTCCAGGCTTGACCTTCAACGGAGCGACCAACGCAATTTTTGCATACTCCAAGCGCTTCGCACCGCTATGCGCCGCAAAGTTATGTCGATAAGAAATCGCCACATCATGAATATCTCTATATTTCTCTTCCAGTTGATTACGCTCTAGCTTCACTGGTCGCCCGTCGCACTTGGAAAAACATTTCCCGTAAAAAGTTAAGGACGCTACGAACAAGCCTTTCACAAGGTTAAATTTTTCTCGGTCCCTGTTAATACTAAATGAGCTGTCTTTTTTGCCATCATAGTCACCGACGAGATCCTTGATCTTGCGGAGCCACACCAACGAGCTTCGAATATCTTTTTCAATCAACGCATACCCCGCCATATGCTCACTTAAGCGTGACTTCAGATAAACGCTTTTACATGGCTTATTCTTGTACTTATAAATCCGATGAAACTTTCCTGTGCTTTTATCCACATAATCAACCGAGGTCCAGCCGCTAGGAACTTCTTTAATATTTACAGCTATTAACGCAATTTTTTTCATCTGGACATCCTTGTTAAAGATTTGGCATATCAAACACTAACCAGAAGCAAATTGCCGCCATGGGTGGCGTGGACGCTTGGCCTAAGTCATACAAGAGAAGGTTCAATCCCATCCGGCTCCCAAAACGCAAAAATTCTTGGCCGCACTTGCCGGCCAGCGGAATTGAAGAGGTAGGCCATGGCCGAGGAAAAGGAACTGACGGAGGAAGCCAAGAAGCAGCGCAGGAAGCGCGAGAAGGCTGCAGCAAAGGAGGATCTGGAGCACTACCTCGAGGGCTTGAGCCTGGAGGCCACCCCCTCGCGCGCGAGAAACACTGAGCACGCCGCAATATCGGATTTCCAACGCGGCGCGCGTCGACATTGTCGGCATCCTCACACTCTCCCAGACGCAGTTCGGCGATCAAGCACGCCAGCGCTACCAGGCGCTGATCCTCTCCGCATTACAAGCTATCGCCGACACGCCCTATCGCATTGGCAGCCACGACCGCGATGAGCTTGCACCGGACCTTTGCAGCTATTACCTCATCTACTCACGCTAGCAGGCTAAACACCCCCATGGAACGGTCAAAAGCCCGCGCCATGTCGTGTTCTATCGCGTGGCAAACGACGACGTGATCGAGGTCGTCCGACTCCTTCCCGACACCATGGAAGTGCAGCTGCACTTGCCCAATGATTGATCACCGACCTGACCCAAACGCTTATCCCCGGGTTCTCCGAAATTTAACATCCGCTCCGAACAGGTTGGCCTAAACTCGCGATAGATGGAGAGTGGCGGACTGTATGTACACATTAGTGAGCTTCACCATTGCGGAACTTTTCGAAAAGGTATGGGAAACGCCGATGGTCAAATTGGCTCAGGACATCGGTGTGTCTGACGTTGCCGTCGCCAAGGCTTGCCGCAAAGCAGGCATCCCTCTCCCTGGCCGTGGCTACTGGGCGAAGCAGGAAAAGCAGCGACCACGCAAACCCAAGCTTCCTGCAATCGAGGGCGAGATCCAATTCCAAGTTTTCGACCGTGCCCCCCTACCCGCTGCGAATAACGCAGAGACGAACTCACCTACAGTCCGGCGGATGATTGAAGTCCCGTCTCAATTGACCGAGCCCCACACTCTGGTGAGTCAGTGGTTAAAAAGCGCAAAGGCAGTAAAGCTCAAAGAGGGCTACCTCGATTACGCAGGCAAGCGTGTCCTGAATGCAATGATCTCCTCGTCATTGATCGAACGCAGCGCAATCCTGTTTGATGCGCTGATCAAAGAGAGTGAAGCTGAGGGCTATTCATGGAAGGTCAACGCTGAAGGAAAAACCATCGTCACCGTCGACAACGAGCCCATAGCCGTGCGACTCGTGGAACGGTTAGACAAACATCCGATACTGCCCCCGCCTTCGCCCAAGCGCCGGCCCGGTTCCCCATGGGAACCTGATTTTATGTCGCTGCGAAGGCCACAGGTTGAATGGTCCTCAACGGGTGAGCTGACGTTTCAGATTGAAGCGCGGATGGATTATGGGGAACGGAAAAATTGGAAGGACACCAAGACCGCACCGCTCGAGAAAAAACTACCTAGCATTCTGTCCGGCCTCACGTCGGCCTCGGTTTCAATAAAAGCCCTTCGGGACAAGGAGGAGGCGAGAAAACGTCAATGGGATGAGGATGAAAAACGTCGCCTTGAACGCGCCCGAGAAGCGGAAACACAACGTCGTCTCAGGCGGTCACTCGTTAAACATACCGAGTGCTGGGAACGCGCCGAGCGCTTACGGGCCTTCATAAACGGCGTTGAAGGTCGCCTTAAATCTGCTTCTCTGGCGGATCCGGCAATGGCCAAGAGATGGATTGATTGGGCGCACAAGCAGGCTGACCTCTTAGATCCACTTCAGGAGAATCTCGCGCAGATCACCAATTTGGACGTGCAGCTGGAAAGCTGGTTCAGTGGTTTACAGTACGGCCAAGTGGAAAAAGGTTGGTGGTCAGAGTAAGCGCTGAAAGGAGCATTCCGTTCATACCCGCCGGGCTTAAATTGTTGATTCGCATTCACCAGCATATTAGCCTCTTACATTTCTATCTGAGCACCAGGCTCTATCATCCGGTTCAACGGCTTGGCATCCTCAACAGGAACGCAAACTGAATCGTGCCCCCATGGCCTGGCTGGGCCTGATGACCTTGATGGTGCTGGAGCTGGTGCTCGGCATCGATAACCTCGTATTCAATCATGGAAGACAACGTCCCCCAGCAGCACGACCGTACCTGTGTGATCCGCTTGTCCTTCACATTGCTGTGCACCTTGGCTTGCTGGCGAGCATCTTCTAGATGTGAAGCGGCTCAACGTCCGTTCTTACACTACTCTGGATCGTTCGCGCCCCGTCACGACAGGCAGAAAACGGCCGATTCTGTTGAAAAAGTCGGATTTTCAGCTGGCCCAAACTCAGGCACGACCACCACCGGAGAACCTACTCACCACATTGAGTGGTTTTTCGGCCCTTCGGTGACCTTTGCTGCTCTGCTATTGGGTTAATTTGAGGTTTTTTGCTTGGTGCAGGCGCACCTATCCCGTGACTGGTGGCCCTTGAGATGAAAATTTGGCCAGCCGTCGCAGGTTCTGCACCGCTGCGGCCAGCGTGAACTCATCCGTCGCGCCACTCATGCCACGTAGCCGCAGGCGATCCAATTTCAGGATGCGTTTGAGGTGGGCAAACAACATTTCGACCTTTTTACGTTCGTGGCGAGAGCGCTGATATGCCGGCGTTGCTGCAATGCGCCGAGCCACATCGCGAGCGGCTTCATGGACGCTGCGAGCGATCTTGCGAATCGAAGTGTTCGGGCAGCACTTGGCTTTCATCGGACACGTAGCGCAGTCGGTCTGCCGGGATCGGAAGATGATGGTGTTGGCTTTGGTGACGTGTGAACGCTCATTCTTGAAGGCTCGCCATTCGCTGCGCAATGGGTTGCCGGCCGGGCAGCGGTATTCCTCAGCCTCTTCATTCCAGTGGAAATCGTTGCTCGAAAAACTGTCGTTCTTGCGCTCGGTTTTGTCCCACACCGGCACATGCGGCTCGATGTCTTTTTCCTCCACCATCCAGGCCAGCATCGGCGCGGTACCGTAAGCGGTATCGCCAATGAGGCGCTCCGGCTTGATGTCGAACTGCGCTTCGACCCGATCGATCATCGTCTTGGTGCTCTCGACTTCTGCGGTTCGATGAGCCGGTGTGGGTTCCACATCCATGATCACGCCGTGCTCGGTATCGATCAGATAATTCGTGGCGTAAGCGTAGAACGCTGGGCCACCTGGAGCTGCGGTCCAGCGGGCTTGAGGATCAGTCAGCGATAGGCGCTTCGGTAGCGTTTCGGCCAGAGCCTCTTCATCGAGTGCCTCGAGATACTCACGCACGGCGCGGGTGCTCAGGGCCAGATCGCTCCAGTTGACCTGTTCATCACCCGGTACACCGCGCTGCCGGCTGGCATCCGCTTTGATGATGCTGGCGTCTACGGCAAAGCCTTCACCTTTGACCAAGCCTGCGTCCATGCAACGACGCAGCACTTCATTGAACAGCCAGCGAAAGAGATCGCTGTCCCGAAAACGGCCGTGTCGATTTTTGGAAAAGGTCGAGTGATTGGGGACTTCATCTTCAAGGCTTAACCGGCAGAACCAGCGATACGCCAGGTTCAAATGGGCCTCTTCGCACAGTCGGCGCTCTGAGCGAATGCCGTAGCAATAGCCCACGATCAGCATACGAATCATCAGTTCTGGATCAATCGACGGACGCCCAATCGGGCTGTAGAAATCGGCGAGGTAATGGCGCAGGTCGCTCAGATCGAGACATTGATCAATGCTGCGCAGAAGGTGATTGGCGGGGATGTGATCTTCAAGGTTGAACGAGTAAAACAGCCGCTCCTGCCCACTCGATAACTGTCCCATCATGCTGCGTGCTTCCCTGCTGGCCAATGCAGCGATTTTGCCGCAGGCCAGAAAGGGGAGCTACTTTTTCAACAGAATCGGCCATAAGCAGACGTTCGTGAGGCAGCCATATGGTCGAAGATGAAAGTTTTTGAACAGTCAGTTTTCTATCGAATCATTTCAGATGGTTTAAAGAAAGGGCGATGATTCGTAGGTGCTGGTCTATGCTTGCCTTAGGAGCGGTCAGAGGTAGGACTTTCAGGGCGCCCAGCAGCTAAAAAAGCAGAAATTAAATTGCAAACCGAATGTTTACTATATTTAGAACAATAAACAGGTAGAAGATTTAACGCTAGGAGAAGTTGCTATGCTGATAGGAAGCATTGTCGCAACCGCGTCTAGTTATCCAGCTGCTAGCGCACGAAAAATAAAAAATGAACGAAAAGAAAAACTATCCATTTACCTAGCAAAAAATCCGAAAGTTGCAGACTTCGATCTATTGAAACTAGAAAATACCAATCCGCCAATTGAGCTTTATATTTCCGGATTAGAAGCAGCGAAATTATATATAAAAAAGGAACCTCCAAAGCACTCACCACCATGGACCCAATTGTTCACATCTAGACCTGAAGTTCCTTTTGATGCCTTTGGAAACAGCAGTAGCGTTGGAGCCGTTCTTTGCATTACAGTGCATCAGAATAAATTTTTGCTAACATTTGGTACAGGCTTTCACCTTTTACAAGAAGAGGCAATTGAACGCGACTTTGGATTGCGCGTTACCTTGAACTCAGTTGATCCAGACAAGCTTAGAAGCTTAGATAAGTCAAGTTACGACCATAATCCTCTAAACTCACGAACTCAGAGCACCAAAGAAGTTGATATATTCGACCTGCATATAGATTCTGACTTGGAAATGCTGTACGCCGTCACTGGTATTTCAACAGTTGAGCTGTTCGGATCTCACGTTACTGGGAGAGACGCGCTAACAGTAATCACTAATACAGAGCTAAATGAACTAGAAAAAATTCTTGAGGAAGCGATCAAGAGGTATAAGCAGAAACTTCCAGATAGCTTTGAATGGGTGGACAATGTAAATAAGGTTAGAGATCAAGATGATATTAATATTCTCGATCTCGAATTAGAAAAAATACTTTGCGGTCCAGACTTGTCCTGCTTGTGGCTTGGGGAACCAGAAATTGTAGACTGGGAAGAACAGATCGGCTACTCGTTTGATTTGTACGCGCGCAGTGAACGACACGCAGTACTTGAGCTGCCACAACTTCTATCGTACCTCAATAGTAAATCGCTACCGATTTCTGTTGAAAGTCTTAAGCACACCTCAATCCACGTGAATGACTCACAGTACCATGCTATAAAAAGCTGGAGTGCTTACAAGTGTCTATATGCTGAGCTAAAGTATGGCGCTGATCAATTTATCCTGCGAAGTTCGACTTGGTATAAAGTTAATAGTGATTTTCTAACAACTGTCGATGCGAGTTTGTCAAACATTGAGACGTATAAGCATTGCTTCCCAATTTACAATGAAGATAGAGAGGAGGATTACAATCGGGCTTTAACCAGTGATCCATCATTTGAGTTGCTTGACAAGAAAAATATTAAGATAGGGGGAGCATATGACAAGCTAGAATTTTGTGATTTAGTTCGAGATGGAAAGGATTTAATTCACGTTAAATACTATAGAAGTTCAAGCACGCTAAGTCATTTATTCTCACAGGGTTGCGTGTCGGCCGAAGCATTCGTTAGGGATGCTGAGTTTAGAAAAAAACTTAACTCAAAACTTCCAAAATCAGTACAGTTGGCAGACCCCATCCCGCGCCCAGACCCCGCAAGCTATAAAATAGTTTACGCTATTGCGACTACAAAAAAACTGCCTCTAGAATTGCCTTTTTTTTCAAAAGTCACTTTGAAAAATGCCCTAAAAGTTCTTCGAGGATTGAACTACTCAGTAGAAATTATTGCGATTGATATTGATCCAGCCCTTAAGGTAAGAAAAAAATACAAACCAAAGTAACAGCTTTAAGGATCCAAGTGTGAGGGGGAGATCCTACGCCCTCAATTGTTAAGTTCAGGATCCGAATAGTAATCCGAGGTTCGCTAGGGTCGTATTATTGAACGTTACCGTTATCTACCTGTGGCATCCTCGGCGGATAGATGCCGCTCGTGGACAATCGATTTCGGCTGTAAGCGGACTACCAGCAGCGTTTGCGAGACTCGGAGTGGTTTACTATTCTATGGTGCCTAGGACTCTAGCTCCATAATAACGCAATCATTTTTTTGCTTCCAAGTAATCCGCTAACTTTGTCGCAACGTGGCGAAACGACATGCGCTTCACCTTTCCGTTTTGCAGAAATATGCAGTGCCCAAGGTCATAGTCGCCCTCATTTGGAAATCCGGCAGTATCGGCCGGGATGTTAAGCATTCCCATAAACTCGCCAAGGACGCCGACAACTACTCCAAAGCAGTCTTTGCCAGGAATAATGAGCACGCAGGAGCAACTGCTTAGCTGCACTATCATTTTGAACATCTGAAAATCACCCGGATCAGGTAGCTCTTGCTCGCTTTGGAAACGGGTATAAAGTCGGACGTCTGGCCGAATATCCATCAGAGAATTAGCGTTTATTATCTTTCGGGGCTCTGAATGCATAACCCCTGTTCGAAATAGATCCCCATAGGCATAGAAACCCGCAGCTAGAGCAACCTTTGCCACAAATTTGATGTCCGCGTTTAGATCCAGCGTCAGGCCATCGATTTTCACCTCGCCTCCGCGGCGATCCTTCTTTTCCAAATATCTACGTTGCTTCAAGTCATAAATCTGTAGCCCATTTTTTGAAAAAGTTACTTGTACGGGGGAGCCATCAATTAGCGTCGCACGGCGTGCTATTGGCTGAGGTTGGGACCCAGAGTGTCCTTTGGCGTTCGCCTTATCGCGGTTGAAAAGCATCAAAAAATCGTTGGCAACAGCTCCATCTACTTTGGATCCCACGGTATTGTTGAACTGCCTATCCGCTTGAATGCAGAATCCGTCGAGGCCACCGAGCGAAATCGGGATGATGTGTTCTTTGCTCAAATCAGCACTGGGGCCGTCTAAATAGATACAGTAGTCGCTCATTATATGAACTCCGTGTCTCACTTCGCCTCGAGTGGCTTACCATCCGCTCCAAACCGACTTCCGCCGGTCGAGGCTTGCGAAAGGTGGCTAACACTAGGCAGCGAATATAGATCAACCTGCCGCAACGATCCGTCTCAGTAAACTGTTATCGTAGCTTGATGGCACGTACAGATTTACGTACTGTTTCGGCATAGATAGGCGCGGCACCGCATTCAATAGATAGTTTGAAGAACTCATCTGCAGCATCATGAGGATCTAAACCGTTTGATCGTACGCATGATCTCGCGAAGGGTGTCAGATCATTTATGTCTCCCCCTGACAGATAACCCGAGCATGAAGTCTCCCTCTTGAATGTCTCGATTACAACTGGAGGGAGCTTAGGCCCGCACAGAAAGTATTCGAGGTATTTCAGAAAGTGTGGGTGGCAGAGGATATCATCGCCAGAAGTTCCGTTTCCCTCAAAAATATCTTTGCGCGATTTACCCCGTCCACCAGGATTGAAGTCTGGGTCAGTGAAGTAGGCAATACGAATGTCGGGAATCGCAGCTCTTTCGAGAAGGCTTGTGGCGAGCGATCTCATCGGCTCAAGTGAAAGACGGAGCTCATCGTGGCTCTTCCAATTAAATTCTATCGACGAAAAAAGTTCCTGCTCTTTGTTCGTTAATATTATGTCCGTATCTCTCATTAGCAATCCTAACTCCAAGATTTATTCAGGCTTAAAAGCAATATATTATTAAAGGTTAATAGGCTATTGCATAAGCGTTGTACTTTCGATGGAAAACTGTGCCTGAGTATGGCTGTAACAGACTCTATATCACGTCTTGAGTGATATTGACTAGCCACCAAGGGCATATGGACTAATGCGAACGGCGGCTTCTGGCCGATTGCGGCCCGTCACGAACGCCAGGAATCGGCCAATAACGGCCAGCCGAACCATCTGGAGTGAGTTGCAACGAACCATCAGGCCATCATTCAAGAATCAACTCGGACCGGAAAATGTTTCCGATTTGCAACGTCGCGGTTTTCTCGTCATCGTCAATAGTGTTTATTCCCATCATATCGATCCAATGGTTACGGGATGGGTCGATCAGCGTCTCGATGGTAGGTTGCTCTCGGAGCAGATCGAGTGCATCTAGATTGATACCTTGTCTTACGGTAACTTTTGAAATCGCAGCGCCATGAATATAGATTGACCTCGGCAACTGGAAAGTAACCTCTCGACCACGATAGCGACCATCGAAAAGGTGACGTCTTGAGGTACTTTCCAGCAGCTCCTCTCGTGCGCGACGGTCTCGATCCGCCAAGTACTCGACGCGTTTCTTATCCGCTTTTCTTGTCGAGGGGGGCATGGCTTGTGGTTTGCCAAACGGTGCAGCTACCGCCTCTGCCGCAATTTCGAAGCCTGTCGACCGAAGCAGTTTGGCCATTACGCCACGGATTGCGGCGTCCTTGGCAAACTCCAGTTCACTTTCGGCAATTGTTACAGGCTCGTCGGGTACCGGATCAATGATCCTCAGGTGACTGGGATTGCCATCTTCAATGCCGATGCTGAGACCTGAGACCAACCGCTGGCCTGTGTGCCCGGGCGGGAACATGATTGAGAGTTTCTGGGATCTGCCCGAATCGATTTGACGCTTCCTGAAAGCCTCGCCAGATTGAGTGCCCTTGCATTCCATAATGTGCCAGTTGCCATCGCGGTCTCGTGCCACGAAATCAGGTGTCTTGTTCGGCCCTCGCTTTGCGGTGCGATGTTGGTGTGCGCCATGACTCGCGCCGTAGCGCTGCAAAAAATAGCGACCATCGACAATTTCAACCAATGGCAAATGCTTCATGAGCCAGACCATCGGCACTCCCATTCCGAAGTCATCGCTCAGAATGGTTTTCTGATGTGCATCGAGATCTGCATAGCTTCTTGTCAAACGCAGGTCCGCATCACGGGGGGTGATCGCTGCCAGATACCTCACCCACGCCCAGAATTCTGCAAGCGAAACGCCAGTGACAGAAATCGGTGTTGTCAGGTAGCCAATCATCAATAACATCGAATTGATGTTCAGGTCGAAACTGTGGGTACCTGCAGTGAAAGCAGCTGGGAAACTTGGAATCTTGCCAACACCAGGCCAACTGGAGTCATCGACATGAACGTTGATCGTACGGTACATCGCGGGTGGTCGTCCTTGAAAAGTTGGGCATCGATCTTAGCCATGGCCGACGAGAACTGTCGACCGATACTCGCATGTCGCCCATGGAGAAATATAACGCCATCGTGCAGTCGAACCAGAGATCACGACACCACGATCCCTGCAGGAGATCACCTATCTCTTCGGACTGCGCTGTCATTTAGGCAGAGCACAACTTGTGTCTGAATAGTGTGAGCTCTTGGCCGATTGCCAACCCGAATTGATCGGCAGAGAGCGGCCCCAATCTGCCCTTCCCAAAAGGCGTCAACAGGTCAGGAGCGTCTGAAACCAGGCGTCCCAAGAGCTTTCTTGGGGGGTGTCAAAATGATATCTTGCGTTCTCAAATAAAGTCCCCGTCGCTGAGCACTAAGATATCGATGGCAATAGCGGCTTTACAGAAGCCGACTGATCTATTCCTAGGAGAATCAGGCCATATTTATTGGATTTCGAAGACAATGCCACATAAAGGTCACAAAAAATTGGTAGCTGAAAAAAATAATGCTGATGAAGTAGCAAGAATTGATCGATTTGTCCTTTACTTTTTGCTCATATGCTCGTTCGTAGTGCCGATATTTTCTATTTTTATTTGTGCTGATAAAAAAGATTGGGCGGCTTGGATTCAAGCAGTTGGAAGTGTTGAGGCTATAATTGCCGCCGCCCTTATTTCGATCGGCACACATAGAATGAATATCAAGGCTCAGCATGCTAGGCAGGCCGAAGAGCATGTGCGCGTCCTCGCCAATCTAAAAAGCTTGATTGAGGAAACCTACTCCTACTTGGTGTATATTCGTGATCATGCTGAAGGTGGGCTTGCTAAAAAAGATACGGCGATGCTTTTTCCACCTAGACTTGGAAGCTCAAAGAGCCACTGGTCGAATTATGGCTGGAAGTCAGCAGATATACGAAGAAGCCTGTCATTGTTTGAAAAAAATCTTGAGCAGCTATCGACAATTAGCTTCACCAGTATGGGTGACCCATTCATTGCGAGGAACATATTAGCCTTCATCGCCTATAGCAAAACGCTACTTGAGGAGGTAAGTACTGGCTGGGATATATTGGACAATCGGGAAGAGGTCCAGGCGGTAGATTACGAGCGTGGCGACCTAGATCCATTTAAATATCGCCCTGGCACCCCAAACCTATCACCGGCCCAGAAAAAAATCGGCTTATCTCATACTATCGCGCGAGGCTTTATGGTTTTTTACTTTAAAAATGATCTCCCAGAGTTAATTGGCGACGTCTACCAGAAGCTGATGGTCAGGTTTGATGCAGAATGTGGCGCCTCATGTTCTCCATAGACTGGGAAGACATCAGGTATCGCGACCGTCGGTATGGGCGCAAGCGGTCAGTCGTTTGCATTCCAGAGCGGCTATACACGAGCGCCCGCTATTGGCCGATTGCTGCCACTGAGTCTCAGCAAGTACTCTCTCGGCCTACCTCCCTTTGGTTTCCGTCCCTTCCGCTGCTACGCTCTTGAGTCCTCGATTGGAGTCGAAACAATGCCCACCGAATATTCACTTTCTGATGTTCTCGAGCGGCTGTACCAAAATCAGCTCGCCTTGGAGGCCGCGGTGATGGAGCTGACCTTGAAGGTAGAAGACCAAGGTGCAGCGGAGATAGGTGCCAACGTCCGAGGTGCACTTCACACCATCGGAGAAAATGCCGGACACATCAAGCAGGGCTTGGCTAAGCTGAGAACCCAGGGTCACTGATTTAACGGCCCATGCGATGGCGAGCTTGGCGGTTATCCTGCACAGCATAAAGGCTGGACTCGCCGAAGTGCCAGAACTCCCGCGCGCTGCGCGGCGACAGCGTGAAGATGCGGGCGCCCTCAACCTTTCGTTATGAAAAGCGGCGCACCTTGATAATCATGTCCGAAGCTACCTTATGCTTGGGCTTGGCCGCTCGAATAACCTTGTGCTGACCATCGGCCATTGTTTCAACGAGCATGCCATTCCTGATTTCCATCACACTGAGTCCGGCCGCCAGCATATTGATATAAGCCGCATGAATTGCGCCCTTCGCCATGGCTGGAATTTTCTCTTCCCACCGGCTCACCAGTTCATCACTTAACCTCTGGTTGACCTTCATAACGAGCTCCGCATTCTAGGCCAGCACGGCACCAGCCATCGTTGTTGCTGCGCTCTGTGGCAAGCACCACCAATTCCTTGGGATGTGCGCGAGACGTGTCTGGCCGTCAACGCCACATAAAATTTGTACGGAATCCTATCAATGCCCCATCAAAGCCCGCCGACTTCAGCAAGATCTAATGACTGGTGAGTGACGATTTCAGTCTCAGAGAGCGGATTCCAGGGGCCACTGTTCAGTCATTTTGACTCAGCTTTTTCCCGCGATGATAACGACCCCAATCCGCTCTGCCAGATCTAGCACCGTGTCGAACGCAGTCGAGTCGCCGGTCAAGCTGCGTGACACCCCCTGCGGATGGAGTGCGCCGTCAGGAACCCGGTCACCAAAGAGCACCACCGCCCGTGCCGAATCATCTTGTCGCGACACCCAAGACAGCCCTTGGGCATCTGGACACTGACGGTGGATTGCCTCGGCCCATTTGCGTGTCGCAGGATATTGATCTTTCTCGGTGTCGATCAGTTGTTTGCGCGTGATGCCCAGTTTCCGCAGTGGCACGCTGGACAGATCAACCAGGTGCAGCGGTTGGCTAACCTGGACGGCAGAATGCACCTGTCCAGTCAGCTTGCCTTTGTCGAAGCTCTTAAACCCAGCCGTATGGGGAACGTCGTGGAAGACGGTCTCCATCAAGGCGCAATCGACTGTCGTGCCGCCATACAAGGTGGGAATCGCCCGCCCCTGATCATTCTGGATCGGGCTGAAGCGTGCGTTGCCGTGCACACCAGGATTGAATTGATCAGGCTGATACTTATCCTGGTGCACACGGTGAAGCACATCGCCTTTGGCGATCACGGTGAACGTGACGTGCAACGTAGCCGCAGGCACTGGGGTAACGGACGCTGCCAAATCCGTGGGAGGCGTCGCCCTACCCTCACTGGACTCGGTACGCTGCTTAGCCATGGACAATACCTTGGATTTCATCCAGTGCTGCAGCAATCACCCGATCAGGCGCCGATGCCAACAGGTCCTGAGGTCTTTTGCCGCCCAGAAAACTGTTATCGGAGCGAAACCAGTAAGCCATCCCCCAGCCGTCCTTGTGGCCAGCGAAAGCCTCAATGATTTTGGCCAGTGCCTTGAACGGCCGATAGCCCGCGTCCGGGTCCAAGCCGTAGCCAGGGAAATAGTCGACCCCACCGTGGCTGATGGCAAAGATCTGCCCCTGCTTTTTCCATTTGTTGGGCTGGGCACTCGGGTTTCTAGTACTCAACTGTGCCACCTGGGCGATGTCTGCGGCGGTCAGCCAGTCACCGCTTTCCAACACCGCTTTGCGGGCTTGGACCAGCATTGCCGCTTCCTTGAGCAGGCGAGGCGAAGGCGGCTTACGCGTCACAAACACCTCGGCCAGTCGCTCCAGCGACTTCGGGTCCTGACGCTCCTGCAGCACCTCGTACATCGAAGAAGCCACATTGGCGAAGTTTTCCGCCAATGCCTCAAATACGCTGAGGTTGACCTGATCGAAAGACACGACCAGCACCCGGTCCGCATGCGAGCGGCTTAAGCTCGCCCGAATTTCCTTAGGCGTACCGACCAAGGTGGAGACGCCCGACTGCTCTGTAACGCTCATGGAAATCTCCTCATCAGTTATCTGCGCTATCCAATCCTAGCATATCTTGGATAACCCTAGCTCTGACCTAACAAGAAGCGCTCTCTCAACACAACTTTTCGTAGCAGCACACTGGCAAATGGGCGCATTGAGCAATACCCTGCCCGTACCGACCCAACGTTACGAGCTGAAACATGTCAGGGATTGCCATATTTGAAAGCCCACGTTGGCTACGAGATCTTCTGCGCTTCTTGCCGCTGAAGAGCCAATTCGTCCTGTCCGGCAACATCCGCGACCTGCAGGCCAGTGAAGTGGCGCCCGGCACGGTGACTGCGCAGAGCTTCAACCAAACTCTTTGTAATGCCTTGCTCGATGCCGGCTACACCCAGGTCATCGCCTGGGATCCCGTGTCGGGTTTCCGGGCAGTCGACAAACCCGGCTCCGCCCCTGAAGCCGGCCAGACGTTGCTTCAGGAACTTGGCCTGACTCCGATAAATGGCGCAGCACCCGCAGGTATCGATCTGCTGGGCGCCACCCTGCCACGGCTGGTGGGGCGTGCTGGCGAACCTATCGCGCTGATCATCGATTTCGCCTCACGCCTGGTGGTTCGCAACGACTCCCTCAGCGCGGCTGAACACCAACTCTTCACCCAAGCCCTGATGCAATCCCATCAGGCTCGCAGCCGTCCGGCCACGGAGCTGCGCAAACCTTTCTTCAATACCCTGCTCTGGCTGGTGGAAAAAGAAGGCGACTTGCCCGACTGGTTGCTGGTCGACAACCCGCGCCTGCGCCACATTCCCGTGTCCAAACCCGATCAATTGTCCCGCCGTGCATTGGCACCAGCGTTGCTCAAAGGGCTCAGTGGCAGCCAGGGCGCCAGTGAGGTGGTCATGCATCAGGCTGTGGAAGTCTTCGTTCAGAACACCGAGGGGTTGCTGCTGCTCGATCTCAGCGCCATTGCGCAACTGGCGCGGGTCGAGGGTGTAGCCATGGAGCAGATTGCCGATGCGGTGCGCCGCTACAAGATCGGTGTCACCGAGGACCCGTGGCTGAAGATCGACCGTCAGCGTATCCGGCATGCGGACGCGCTCGTCCACCAGCGGGTCAAAGGCCAGGAGCATGCGGTGACGCACATGCTCGACATCGTCAAGCGTGCTTTGCGCATCGAGGCCAGCCTCGATGTTCGAGCAACCCCGCCGTCGCATACAGGCCCACGCGTAAATCGCCCACATGCCGAGTGACGACGGAGGCCTCGGCCGGACGACGAATGCGTACGGCCACATCGGCCTCCTGCAATGCCAGGTCTTCCAGGCGATTCGACACGCTCAGTTCGAGCGCCAATTGGGGCTGGGCGGCGCGGATCTCGTACAGCATTGAAGGAAGCACTTCCACGCCCAGCAACTGATTGCAGGTGACCCGTACCGTGCCGCCAGGCACATTGGCCTGCGCGGACGCCGCACGAGCGAACGCTTCGGCGGCCAATGCCATCGATTGCGCATGGCCAATCAGCTCTCGGGCGGTGTCCGTGGGCATCAACCCCGCTGGCGAACGCACAAACAAACTCGTTCCCACGCTGGCCTCCAGTGCGTCAATACGTCGTCTGGCGGTGGCTTGGGCAATGCCCAGCGCTCGTGCCGCAGCGGACAGGCTTCCGGTTCGAAGAACAGCCAGGAAAACCCGTTGGGTTTCCCATTGAAATTGCGGGCGGCTCATATATTTCCTGTGAGCGGACAGGAAGATTTGATCAATTTTAATCAGGCAGAATCTTGTGCATGCTTTACCCGTATTGATGCGTTGCATCAACATTCAGTCGCTTAACACGAGACTTTACTCATGAAACTTGCCGGTGGTTGCCGTTGCGGCGCCGTATCCTACATCTGGGTCAAGCACAAACAGCCGTGGCTGAGCTTGCCCGCCACTCTCGCAACCTGGCCGGAAAGCCCCACGCCCGAGGCATTCGCGGCAGCGTTGAGCGCTAGAGATTGAGCAACGATCAGCGGTTGGATCAAGCCGGGATTCAACTGCGCGACAGTGATCTCAACCCTGTCACGTGTGAAGCAACATGCCCTTCGTCGCTTTTTTGCTGAGGCTGAAGCAATCGAGCAGAGGGCTCTTGCGGCCAGATCTGGGCCGTCTGGCGTGCTGAAAGTCACAGCAGCTGTCACGTTAGGCACTTACGTAATTGCACCTCAGCTTGTGCGTTTTCGAGAGCGTTTTCCTGAAGTCACTATAGATTTTCGGCTGAGCGATACGCTCACAGATCTCGTTGAAGAGGGCATCGATGTCGCGGTACCCATAGGCCAGTTAGCCGACTCCCGGCTGATTGCCCGAAAGTTAGCGGCCAATCGGGTTTGCGCTTTTGCTTCGCCCTCCTATATGAAGTGCTATGGAACCCACCAGCACCCTGACGACCTTTTCCACCATCAATGCATCAACGTCAGATTCAAAAGCTCAGGGCAAGACCTGCGATGGCCTTTTACCTGTAACGGGAAGCCATATCACATTGAGCCACGCTCAATAATCGTTGCGAACAATAACGAAGCCGTCGCGACCATCATCGCAAGCGGCGCAGGCATTGGAGTATCTCCAAGCTACCTAGCGGCGGCTTATGTCAAGCGTGGAGAGCTCGTGGCAGTGATGCCTGAATGTTGGGCGGAGCCGAATCACATCACGGCCCTATGGCCCGAAAACCGTCGTGGCAATCCAACAGTCCAAGCCCTTGTCTCATTTCTGGATGAGATTTTTCCCGATCCGACTCTATGGAACTTGACCATTTTTGGTGGGGAGTCCAGTCGCACAGCAGATTGAAGTTGAGGGTCTGAATGATACACCTCTATCGCGAGCAAGCCCGCTCCCACAGTTTGTGTCAGTAACCGGTACCGGAGCCCGGAATCCAACTGGTCCCCGCCAGCGGCACCCGCGCCATGGCCGCCGACTCCACCGTCAGCGCGACCAAATCCTCGGGATCTAGGTTGTGCAGGTGCGAGTTACCGCAAGCTCAGGTCATGGTATGGACTTCCAGCACCAGGATGCGCAGGTGTTGGCCAAGCGGCGCCCCCCACCGGATCCAGTCGCTTGGACATTTCCGGGTCCTGTGTGGTGTTCCCAGCTGGGCCGCGCCGTTCTGCCAGCCATCGTAGAACCATCGGCCGAGCCGATTTTCTTCAATTCCTCGCCCAGGCGTGGATGGTATCACCCCAAGGTAATCAGCGCCGCCGTCCCGATGGCCCACCGCATCCGCCCCCAGCGCCATCGCCTTGGCGAGGTCGGCACCATTGCGAATCCGTTGGGAAACGATCAACTGAACCTAGCGATGCATGCCCATTTCCTGCAAAGCCTGTATCGCTTGCGGGATGGCCGACAAGATAGGGATCCCCACGTGCTCGATAAAGGCTTCCTGCGTCGCCGCCGTCCCACCTTGCATGCCATTGAGCACAATCACATCCGTCCCAGCCTTCACGGCCAACTTGACATGGTAGTACGGCCGGCTGGCGTCGATTTCATGTAGATCGGCTTTTTCAATCCGGTGATTTCGCGAATCTCGGCAATCTTGATCACCAAGTTGTCCGGGCCGGTCCGGTCGGGGTGACGGCGGGGGCAATGCACTGATCGACACCACCGGCAAGCATGCGGCAACACGCTCGGTGACTTTCACCCCCCAGCAACATACCGCCGCCACTGGGTTTGGCGCCCTGCCCCAGGACGATTTCGATCGCTTCAACTTATGGAAAATACTGATAGACCGAATGCTGCGACTGGCCGCGCTCTTCCGGAGTCAAACTGGGCGCTTTTCTGATGTCCACCGGGCACCACGTCGCGGCGTGGCCACAGGTAGATAGCTACCTTTGATGAGGTCTAAGTTCACTGATCCCTGACACTTGCAGAAGTCAAGTGAGCTTCACGGACTTTGAACATAACCCAGGACAGCCTCCATCAATCCAATTGAAGTTCATTCAAACGCCGCATCACAAACAAGCTGACAATCAGGTCCAAGTGCCCACCACCCGCATTTTTGTACACAGTGATTTCCTTTGTCCTCCGCTCAAAGTCCGTTAATTGGCACAGATCGAAGAGATCCCCCTCGATCTGCGCGTCGCTGATTGCTCCCTCTTTCAGAGGAATCAAAATATCTCCTGCCACTGCCGCCGACTGGGAGTCATCGACAAAGATCCGCCCCTTGCCCAACAACGCACTATCCGCTTCTCGCATGTCCGGACGGAAGCTGCCGACCAGGTCAACATGAGTACCCGGCCGCACGTGGCACCCAAGAATTATAGGGGTAGATGAACTGGTGGCCGAGCTAATGATATCGGCTCGGGCTACCGCCTCGTTCAGATCTTGCACGATGAACGCGGCAAATCCCCGGTTCTGTAAATCGATGCGGGCATCCTGCAGTTTCTCCGGCGAACGATTCCACAGGAGCACTTGGCGAATCGAAGGCCGAATGTGCAGATAGGCGTCTGTGAGCGCCCGAGCGACCGGCCCTGCACCAAGCACTAGCAGCACCTCACTGTCCTCGCGGCTCAGTCGGCACGCGGCAAGAGTCGAATCAGCGGCGGTCTTAATGCTGGTAATGGCCGGGCCATTGAGTATGGCAGCGATGGCCTTGGTGGTTTGGTCGATCACCACGAACGCAGCATGTTCGGTGGGCAGTGGAGGTGCACATTTGGCGTTGGCGGGAAAAATCGAGGCGAGCTTTATACCCGCGCCTACCCCCGGCAGAATCACACCACGGCTGAACAACCCGTAGTCGGCGTCGCCTATGAAGTAGCTGTCTCCCAGAGGGCGTGAACCGAGGTGGGCCTCGTGCAGGGCCTGCAGTACGCCTTCCCAATCCAGTACTGACTGAATCTGTTGTGCGCTGATCATTCGCATTGTGTTCCCCAAGCGTAAAAAAGACAGGTCCAACTGTTCGCAGGTCCTGCCTGATTATTAGGTTGAAGCTGGTCGTCCTCACTATCGACACTGGCAAAATCCGAAGATCCTCCCGAGTTAGTGCCCCCTTTGATCTGTTTCGAGTACCAGCCCATCCGGGTGTTTATTGTCGGTGTTATTAATTCCCCGCAGCACCGAACTCAATCGACACTTCTCCAGCGCCAGGACGAGGAACTGGAATATCTGTACGATATTCAACTGTTCCATGCCACCGTGTCCATTCAAACCACCGCATGCGTCGTTTCAGGCAAATGTGACATTCAAAAAGCTCAACCTTTCAGGATTAACAAATCGATTTTAACTCTTCTTATTAGATGCGGAGTACCTAGTCCGGCTTCTATCAGTTAAAAGAAATCAGCGGAGCTCCCAGCAGGCTCTCTTCCGGGACGACGCCCAAACCGGGTCCCGTGGGTATTTTGATATGACCATTTTCGACCTTGACCCCATGATCAGGATCGTAGTGTCTATCAATGTAAGGCTCTGAGATCCATACTCCCTCAAGGAGATGCGGCATTACGGTCGCTCCCACATGAGCGCACGCCGCAGCCACAATGTCTCCGCCCCAAGAATCGTCACAGGTATGTGGAAGATTACGCGCTGCGCAGATATCTCTGAACGCTCGCATCGGATGTAACCCGCCAAGCCGGGACACCTTCATCCCAAAGCCATCCACTAAGCCCGTTCCGGCTGCCGTAATAGCAGTGTTGAGATTGACGCTGTTTTCATCCATGTAAAGGCTATGTCTTAGAAGTGGCCGGATTACCTGTAAATCTTCCAACGTATTGCAGGGCTGCTCCATCACAAAGGGAATGTGCGCGCATGCCTGGCTGATTATCAACGCATCTCGTGTGAGTAAACTCCTATTCGCATCCACGGCCAACCTGACAGCACTCCCTCGGATTGTTTCCCAAACTTTCTCGATGGTCGCGACATCTTCTTCCACTGATCGACCACCGATCTTCAGCTGAAGCCGAAGGTAACCTTCCGCCTTTTTTTCAGCCGCTTGACGGCTCGCTTCGTCAGGGGTCGCAACGCTGAGTGCGTAATATGACGGAACGCGATCAACCAAGGCACCACCCAAGAGGTCGGAGACGCTGACGCCTAGGTGTTTACCCAAAAGATCATGAGCAGCTATGTCGACTGCTGACTTCGCGTAGTTATGGCCCTGAAGAAGCATGTCCATGTGGCGATGCAAAGGTACCGGCAGCAGTGGAGCGCCGATTAGCCCTTTCCCCATTTCCTTTAGGGCTGCTACTGCCCCACCGGGAAATGATTCCGCGTACGTAGAACCCAGAGGACAAGTCTCACCCCAGCCAACCTGACCATTATCTGCGACAAGTTTTACCAAAATTGAGGAGAGCGCCCATATCTCCGAGTGAGCCATTTTATAGGGCCCATTTCGCACGGGTAAATCGACTTGATAAATATGAACTTCAGAAATCTTCATATGACAATTCTCTGACAGGTTTTCCGCTGTTTAGGTTAGAAAAATTGCTGACGAACACGCTACAGGAAACTTCACCAATCAAACTTCCGACTCAGCCATCAAAGCCAAGACTAAAATATTTAAAACCCTAGATACGTGGTTCCCTAGCAGTTCGTTATTCGGCACATTCTTGATCATGCTGCGACTACACACACCGGCTTGCCTAAGACATCCATGTCAGGAGTTACGCCAAGACCCGGGAGGGTAGAGGCTGTCATGAAGCCGTCCTTGATAACCGGAGCACCGTCGGCAATTTTCAGGCTGTGATACTCATGAAAGGCCGACGATTGGAAGTGAAAACCCTGAGGGGTCGAATGCGCGAGGTGCGCCAGGGCTGCCGTGGCTATCTCCCCTCCCCACGAATCTTCTATTGTCATGGTGATGCCGAAACTCACGCACAGATCACGGAATTGCCGTGCTCGGGTCAGCCCGCCTAAGCGACTGACTTTGAGGTTGACTACATCCATTGCGCTATCCTGGTAGCCTCGTATCAGGACACGTATATCGTCCATGCATTCGTCTAGGATAAAAGGATGGTCGGTGTGACGCCGTACCGCTAAACATTCCTCATAAGACAAGCAGGGCTGCTCTATATAGATATCGACATCTCGGATAGCTTTCACCACCCGTATCGCTTCATGCTGTTTCCAGCCGGTGTTTGCGTCGGCTGCCAGGATGTTGCCCGCTTGAAGTACCTCAGAGACCGCGTGGATTCGCTCGATGTCCTGGCTCGCCCCCGCTCCTACCTTCATCTGAAATTGGCGAAAGCCTTGCCGTTGATAGTCGGTGAGTTTGCTAGCCATGGCCTGTGGGTCCTGACGGCTGATCACCTTGAACAAAGTGATTTTATCTTGCAGGAGGCCACCCAGCAGGTTGTACACCGGTTGTTCGGTCGCCTTACCGAGTAAATCCCAGCAGGCCATATCAATGGCGGATTTCACATAGGGGTGGCCTTTGAGTAATTCATCCATTCGGTGATTAATTCGGCCAATCTGCAACGGATCCTCACCAAGCAGCCCCTGGGCGATCTGTGCCAGTCCGGCCCGCGCACCCTCTGCGTATGCTGGTAAGTAGGAAGGGCCAAGGGGACAGACTTCACCAACGCCAACCAAGCCGCTATCCGTCTCGATAATGAGAACTGTGCTGTCGAAAGAGGCAAAGCTTTGGGTCGACCAACTGTAGGAACCCTCCCTTAGCGGCAGGTCAACCTGGTAGATCGCGATTTTTGTGATTTTCAAAGATGCTACCTCTTGGCAGAAATACGAAGGACTGAGCACCACTTTATTTGTAATCTTTGCCTCCAGATTGTAGATTTAGGTCAGATCATGGTACGCCCCGGCATCTGGAGAAGAGCAGCATGCAATCGGACTTCACTTACCTCGGTCCCACAAGGCCCTCGCCCCAATTTGAAGCCCCTCTGAAGATTGGAATTGCTCCAACCCCCGACTTCACTTTGATGTCGCTTTCTTGTTTCGTAGAGTTTTTGCGGCTATCGGCTGACGAACGTGATTACAGTCGGCAGATATACTGCGCATGGGAACTGCTCTCTCATGACGACCAACCTATCGTCTCCAGTTGCGGCTTCTCGATGTTGCCGACTCAGCGCTTCGGCGACCCTAGCGACTATGACTACATCGTCGTACACGGGGGAATATTACATTCCACCAAACCCATTCCTGAAGCTTTGCCAGCCTTCATCAAGAAGGCTGTAAACGCGGGAATACCTGTAATTGGGCTATGTACCGGCCAATTCACCCTTGCCCGGCTTGGCCTGCTCAACGGCCTCCGCTGCGCGGTGCATTTTTCAATGGCTGCTGCACTGGAGCAGCTGCACCCTGACGTGATCCCCATCACCGACCAACCGGTTGTCCGTGATGGAGGTTTTATCACTTGTCCAGGAGGTTTAGCGTCTATTAACCTGGCAATGGAACTTGTCACCGACCACTGCGGGCGGGTGCGCTCAGACAAAACGCTGCATTATCTAATGGCCGACCGAGGCTTTGATAAAATGCAGGCATTTAAAGAGAATGATGAGATAGGCCTCAGATGCTCTGACCACAGGATTACCAACGCAGTCGGTTTGATGCGACAGCGAATCTATGAAACCGGCTCAGTGAACAGCATTGCCCGAGCTGTAGGTGTAAATGAGCGGGAATTGACCCGACTCTTCAATCAACATTTACGAACATCACCAGCACTATACTGGCGGCAGATTCGCCTTAAAGCCGCTCACTGGCTGGTGCTTAACAGTAATAGATCAATAACTCAAATCGCTCACGAGTGCGGCTTCACCGACAGTTCTCACCTCATCCACTGGTTCAAACGCACCTATCAAGTCACACCTTCCCGATTGAGGAGTATTCACAAAGAGTTTGGCGCTCACTGAAATATCTTCAGCGAATACCACCGGAATACCGCCAGACGGCAGAACTGCGTCGGAGGACCACGTTCTACCGCGTGGGCGAAAGTGTGCATCGAAATATAAGCATCACATCTCATGCAGACAACCGTTCTGCAATCGAACGCATAATCCATTTGCCTCAGCGTCCTGTGCGTGGCCGAGCTGGCACATGAAGCCGGTGTGCCCGCTGGTGTGTTCAACTTGGAACCTGGCGGTGGCGGTGACGTGGGCGAAGCGGCCGCCACATGGACATCCCGACGGTCAGCTTCACTGGCTCCCCCAGTTCCTGAAATTCAATGCCGAGTCCAACCTCAAGCGCATCGTCCTAGAGGCGGGCGGCAAGAACTATGCGGTCGTCATGAACCACTGCGAAGACTTCGACGAGGGCGCCCAGTTCGCACCACCGATGCGTTCTGGAGCATAGGCTAGAACTGCTCGGCCTCCTCATGCCTGATCGCTCACGAGGACGTCAAGGACGACCTACTGGCGTTGATCATGGTGCTGACCGAGCAACGCGTGTTGCGCAGCGACCATCTTCGATGGTATGGCCCACGACAGCATGATGTTCATCTAGGATATCTTTCAGCAGTGCTGAGGGCGACCAGTTTCGAGACCATCGACGAGGCGATCTAGCCGGCCAACGACACCATCTACGGTCTGGCCGCGTCTACCCAGACCGGCAGCCTGCGCAATGCCCTGCACCTGTCGCGGGAAATCCTCGTGGACGTATTCATCGCCAATTGCTTCGGTTAGGGAGATGCCTCGGCGCCATTTGGTAGTACAAAGAGTCCGGCTTTGGTGGGTATGACAGGCCCATCTGGCCTTGTGATCAGCCACACGGGGCTGAAGGCCATCTGGATCAAGGATTCCTGGTGAGCAAGACCGGTGTTGTCCTGACGAAGTTCGGCACCAACTTCCATCTGCAAAAGGTGGAGGTCCCCAAGGTACTGCACCAAGTATGGGCTAGCATTAGACCCATAGAGTCCGGCAGGCGCCTTCTAGATAACTAGAGATTATCGTTTATAGGCAGTAAAAGTGATTATACAGGCTTTGGGCGAAATGCTAGTTTCCATCCAGCACCACAAAGAGTTATTAAAATTCAGCACGATGGTCGCTTCTGCTCATCAAGGAGAGAGAACACGTGACAAATAACACCAATCAGATGACTCGCTTCCCTACTCTCACGGGACTGGTTCACATTTCTCACTTCATCCCGAGCAATATCAAAGTTGTCACTGGGGATGGAACTTCCCTTCTCAAATAAGCGTACTGAGTGTCTTACTGACACAGAAGCGTTTGTGCCTTCGTCTTGACTAAAAGACCTCGTTCTCCTGTTTATTCACAAAAATCACGCTCAGTTTAGGCTGTGAATTGATGCGACCCTACGTTCATTGAATGGGTTGCACTCGATTATCACTGTCGTGGCTGACGTCGTGCGGTTCCGTCAATAGAGAGGCAAATAATGATCTCCGTAATACCCGAAAGTATGCATGCCGTTCTACTCATGGGTCATGGTGGGCCCGATAAACTCCAGTACCACACTGACGTTAAGGTCCCACGTCCCGCCAAAGATGAGGTTCTGGTGCGCGTGGCCGCTGCCGCGGTCAACAACACCGACATCAATACCCGGATTGGCTGGTACTCGAAGAAGGTCAGTAGTGACACTCAAGCTGGCAACGCCGGGGGCTTCGCCGAGGTCGACAACGAAGACGCCTCGTGGTCAGGCGTGCCCCTGAGGTTCCCGCTGATTCAAGGTGCTGATTGCTGCGGATACATTGTCGCCGTCGGCGAAGGTGTAGCGCCGACTCGCGTTGGGCAACGCGTTCTGATTCGCAACATGCTCAGGGCTCCGGTGGGTCACGAGCAGTACCAGTGCTGGACGTATGGCTCCGATTGCAATGGCTCCTTCGCTCAATACACCGTCGCCCCCGATGCCGATACCTGGTCGGTGGATAGTGACTGGAGCGACATCGAGCTGGCATCCATCCCCTGCTCTTATTCCACAGCTGAATTGATGATGCAGCGCGCGGGCGTGAACGCAGATGATATCGTGCTGATTACTGGTGCCAGTGGCGGTGTCGGTTCTGCTGCCGTGCAGTTGGCCAAATGCAGGGGCGCGCGCGTTATTGCGATTACGACCAATAGCAAGCGTAGCCAGATACTCGAACTGGGTGCGGATGAAGTCATTGACCGTAATGACAACTTGCTTGAGCGCCTGGGGAAAAACAGCGTCACAGTGGTTATTGATCTTGTCGGTGGTAACGCCTGGCCACCCCTTCTCGATGCTCTGAAAACAGGAGGACGCTATGCGATCTCCGGCGCCATTGCCGGTCCGCTGGTGGAATTGGACTTACGTACTCTGTACTTAAAAGACCTGACCTTCTACGGCTGTACCTGGCAAGACGATAACGTCTTTCAGGCACTGATCAATTACATCGAGTCGGGTCGCATCCGGCCATTGGTCAGCAAACACTATCCACTTAGCGATATAGCCCAGGCACAAGAAGACTTTCTCAGTAAAAAACACGTGGGCAAGCTTGTCTTGGTGCCGCCTCAGGAGACTCGCGATGAAAATTCGTGAAATTGAAGTTTATCAAGTAGACCTGCCCTATGCTGGTGGTATTTATAAACTTTCGGGGGGCCGCACTTACACCACATTCGATGCCACTATCGTTTGCATACGAACCGACACGGGCCTGGAAGGCTGGGGTGAATCGACACCCTTTGGCCCTAACTACATTGCCGCGCACGCGCTTGGCGTTCGTGCGGGCATCGAGGAAATGGCTGACATGCTGATCGGGCGAGATCCTCGGCAGGTCGACCGCATCAACGACATAATGGACAGTACGCTCTTGGGCCACCTGCATGCCAAGGCCGCGATCGACATTGCCTGCTGGGATATCTTTGGCAAGGCAGTGAACCTGCCGGTCTGCGAGTTGCTGGGAGGAAGCACCGGGCTGTCCATGCCGATCATTGATTCGACCTACGCAGGCGACCCTGAAGACATGCGTCGGCGCATCGATGCCACCCGCAAGCAAGGCTACCTGGGCCACTCGGTCAAGGTTGGCGCAACGCCCGAGGAAGGCGGACCGGCCCTGGATGCTGCACGCATCGAAGCCTCCCTTGCCGATGCCCGTCCCGGCGAATACTTCATCGTCGACGCCAATGGCGGCCTCACCGTGGAACATGCGCTGAGAATGCTCAACCTGCTGCCTTCGGGCCTGGACTTTGTCCTTGAGGCGCCTTGTGCCACCTGGCGTGAACACATGGCCTTACGGCAGAAAACCAGCATTCCACTGATCCTGGATGAACTGGCTACGGATGATGCCTCCGTTTTGCAGCTAATTCGCGACGATGCCGCAGACGGCATTGGCATGAAGGTCTCCAAGCAAGGCGGCCTGACCCGAGCACGGCGTCAGCGCGATATGTGCCTTACCGCCGGGCTGACCATGAGCATTCAGGAGACGGCCGGATCTTATGTCTCCTTTGCTTCGTTGACCCACCTGGGACAGACCATCCCTCATCGCAACCTGCGCTGCGTGCTCGATCTGCGTCACATGTACACGCCTGTTACCGCGAACCTGGACATCCCGGTGATCGACGGCCGCATCCGCGCGCCGCTGACACCTGGCCTGGGTATAGAAATCAACCGGGATGTGATCGGCTCACCGGTAGCTATCTATCGTTGAGTCAACGCGTTACTTACCGCTCGAAAAGAATCGGGCGTGTATGCAATGAGTGTTCGAACGCGGCAGATCTTACGACCTCCCCGCTTGGACATTGAATATCCGCCAAGGCCGGCCAACAAATAAACTAAAAGAAAGGTGGTCAGTATGAAACGTTCCCTGATTGCACGATGGGCAGCAAGCAGCTTAGCAGTATTCAGCATTCTCTCAGGCCATGCGGCGGATGCCAGCAAACCTGGCGCTGGCGTTTCCATTACCCCGATATTCCCAACCATTGCTGAAGAGCGCTTTCGAGGCGAGATTGCTGTCGCCGGTCTGAAAGAGCTTGGGTACAACGTTAAGGAGCCCAAGGAAACAGAGTTTCCCACTATCTATGTCGCCTTGGCTTACGGCGATGCCGACTTCACCGTACATAACTGGAAAGCCCTGCACGCGTCGTTCTACGAGAAAGCAGGAGGTGACAAGTCCATGGAGAAGGTCGGCCAGGTCATGACGGGAGTGCTGCAGGGCTACATGATCGATAAGAAGACTGCCGAGCAATACCATATCAAGGATCTCTCCGACCTTAAGCGCCCGGAAATTGCCAAGGTCTTTGATACCAACGGCGATGGCAAGGCCGACCTGACCGCCTGCAACCCCGGCTGGGGCTGCGAGCTGATCATCCAGCATCACCTGAAAGCGTATGGCCTGGAACCTACCGTGGTTGATAACCGCGGCTCCTACTTCGCGTTGATGGCCGATACGATCGCGCGCTTCAAGCAAGGGCAACCGGTCTTTTTCTATACCTGGGTTCCGCAATGGATCGCTAACGTCCTGGTCGAGGGGCGCGATGTGGTGTGGCTACCGGTACCGTTTACCTCCCTTCCTGACGGGAACAACGAACAAGACACTCAGTATCAAGGGCAGAACCTTGGCTTCCCCTTGGACGTCGTGGAAGCGGTCATGAACAGAAAGTTTGCCGAGAATAATCCGGCGGCGAAGAAGTTCCTTTCCGAATATCGCCTCAGCTCCAAGGCCGAGAGTGAGCAGAATTACCGGATGCAGCAAGGGGAAAAATCCACTGCGGACATCAAGCGCCATGCTGCGGAGTGGATAGCGCAGAACCGCCAGACTTTCGATGGCTGGCTACAAGATGCCAGAGCTGCTGCCCAGCAATAACGAATCACTTCTGATCGGTAGGTATTACCGCTGCACGTGCAGCAATCGATTTCTTTTGTTGAGTGTAAGCAGGTATATGCGATGACAACCCTCCGATCAGAAGCCGCGCTGGACAATACTTTCTACAAAGGTTTTATATTGATCATCGTGGCGACGTTTCTGTTTTCCTCACACGATACGATCTCTAAATACCTGACATCGGCCTACCCCGTGATATTTATTGTCTGGGCACGCTACGCTGTGCACACCGCGCTGATGACCACTCTGTTTCTACCGAAAACCGGCCCAGCACTGTTCAAAACGGCAAACCTCAAGTTGCAAATCCTGCGTGGAATCTGCCTGGTTGCAACGAGTTTATTTTTTACTTCCAGCCTGCATTACCTGCCCTTGGCAGAAGCCACGGCCATCCACTTTCTCGCCCCCCTGCTGGTGATTCTCCTGTCGGTTCCACTCCTGGGGGAGCGAGTGTCACCCCGGCAGATTTCTGCGGCACTGGCAGGATTCCTGGGGACGCTTTTCATCGTAAGGCCAGGCGGTGATCTGTTCACCCTGGCGGTTCTCCTGCCCTTCTGTTCAGCACTGTGCTTTGCGCTGTACCAGTTGCTTACGCGTAAACTCAGCGAGTATGACAGCGCGATCACCAGCAATTTCCTGGGTGGGTTGTTCGCAACCGCAGTCATGTCGTTATTGGTTCCCTTTTTCTGGGTTACCCCGACCATGAGTGATGCGGTTCTGATGGGAGCATTGGGCACTTTTGGGATGATCTCACACCTGTTGTTCTCGCAGTCCTTCCGCTATGCGGCACCGGCGGTCCTAGTTCCGTTCAGTTACTGCCAAATTCTCTTTTCAACGATTCTGGGAGCTATCATTTTCCAACACATCCCGGAAACGCTTAGCCTCTACGGTATGCTGATCATTGCCATGAGTGGGGCCTGGGCGTTGTTCAAAGGGAGCAAGGCCGCATAACGAGCACAGTCAACCGCTGTATCAAAGTGCGCCCCACTTTCATGCGGTCAGCTCGCAAGCGCGGACCCTGGCCGGCGGCAGCGGTCTGGTCAGCATCACTGGCAAACCGAAACCTCATGCAGCCAAGGCAAGCCTTCCTGTACCCCCCAACACCCTGCTCCGAACAGACAAAGCGTCGACTGTTTCCCCAAGTGATTGATGGCGCATCTGGTGGAGACAGTCGACGTGATCGTCATGGGCCAAGGATAGTCTTGATACCCGATAGCAAAGCGCAAGGCGCGCTTAATACAGTGACAAAGGGCTGACTCCCACGAGGCGCGAGGCCCGCAGCTTACTTGCGTGTAAATGTCGAACGATAACTACCAGGCAGTACACCAAAAAATTCCGAAAACGACGCTGGAATTGCGGCGAGCTGACGAAGCCTGTCGCCACGGCGATTTCGGTCACGGACCGATTGGTTTGCTGGATAAGTTGGCGGGCCCGCGTGAATACAGACGCGACGCGGATCGGCGCCTGACTGGCGGGCGCCGCTCCGAGCGGGTGATAAACCATGTTGCTATTTTTGAGTACGCTCTCGAATGCGCTTGGCATAGGGCCTCGTTAATAAATAAAGACATCATAGCCTTTTCCACCTTGCGCCTTGAGCCCTACGTGAAGGTATGCAGCGCATTACACGCCATCCTCCAGATTAGCTGCGCGGCCTGCAATCACCTTGCTTGGCTCAAGCCGACTGTGCAACTTACCGAAAACGAACGGCTCGATCTGCGGAGCCAAGCGCAGGGAATGGGAGGGTTATCACCCTTATATTGATCGACTGTCAGCCCACGCGTACCATGGTCCGCTCCCTCCTTCAGGCTGTGATGCATGACCCACTCTCAAGGTCGACTCGTCGGTCGCGTAGCCCTCATCTCCGGCGGCGCCAATGGTGCAGGTGCAGCATCGGCACGCTTGTTTGCACGCCAATCAGCTAAGGTAGCCATCGTTGATCGCGATGCGGAGGCCGGGCTCAAGCTTGAGCAGGAACTCGATGCGCAGGGGTTCAGCGTGTTCTTCGTTTGTGCCGATGTTTCCAAGGCCGATGAAGCAGAGTTCGCCGTCAAGGCCACGATCGAGAAGTTCGGCTGTATCGACATCCTGTTCAATCATGCCGGCATCATCATTGTGAAGCCCTTCCTCGAATTCAGTATCGAGGAATGGGACGAGATGATGGAAAATAATGCAAAAAGCGCATTCCTCATGACCCGTCTTGTATTGCCGGGCATGCTAAAGAGAGGCTACGGCGTTCTTATCAGTACCAGCTCCTCCGCCGTGCGCGCCGCCACTCACCTCGAATCCCTGTACTGCGCCTCGAAAGCTGCCATGCACCAATTGGCCCGAGCGATTGCGGTCGAGTACCGCGACAAGGGCATCCGCAGCAATACCATTTGCCCCAGCTTTGTTCGCACTCGCCATGGTGAGCATGAAATTGCTCAACTGCGCGCCTACGGCGTTTTCGCCTCGGAACAGGATGTGAACATCATGCAGGGGAGAATCTGTGAGCCCGAAGAAGTTGCCAATGTCGCGTTGTTCCTGGCCAGTGAAGAATCCAGCTTCATCAATGGCGCTGAAATTTTCGTGGACAACACGTTTACGGCAGTTTGACGAATGCTTTGGGGTCTTCAACCAGTAGAGCAACAATCCGCCTACGGCCTGACCGTCGAGGCACTGCGCCGCCATGTCCATCTGGGACTGCTGCTCCCGGGTGAGCAATTACCACCCGAACGAGCCCTGGCCATTCAATTGGGCGTGTCTCGGGTGACGCTGCGCGAAGCACTGCGCGTCATGGAAACCGAAGACTACTTTGTGGTGCGCAGAGGTGCGCGAGGAGGCGTCTTCCTCAACGAGATCGATGTGCTGCGGGAGCTGTCTTCTCGACGCATCAGCCGAGATCCATCCATGGTCATGCGAGTCCTGGAGTTTCGGGAGGCCAATGAACCCCCGGCGGCTCGCCACGCTGCCGCTCGCCGCACCCCAACAGATATCGCTGCACTCGAATCGGCCTTCAATTCAATCAAGAGTGCGGACAATGCCGCCACCTTGCGCCGTGCCGAGTCGGTATTTTACCTGGCGCTCGGCGCCGCATCGCACAACCCGCTTTTATACAAGTCCATCGAAGACGCCTTGGTTGCACTTTTCGTGCTGCCAGACCTGACGCAAAGCGACAACGAGCCCCCCTCGAACATCGAAGCGGCGCAGCGCCTGCTTGAATCCATACGAAATCGGCAAGGTGTCAAAGCCGAACACGCTGCCCGCGAATTAATCTCAACGGATCGAATCCGCCTGCGTGACATAGTCGGTTTTACCTGAGCGGCAACGCGGAACTTTCCCCCCTCCCCTGTTATTCATTTTTAAAATCAGTTGCTTGCGCGGCCGCACCGAATAGGTGCCGCAGCGCTGGATGCCTGATCGCGACACGCAGGTTGCCGCCGATTGACAGCTTTTTTTCGCCATGGTCTATTGGTATTTAATAAATACCAATAGACCGATGCGGATAAAAAGAAGAGGCACTGCTAGATGGCAAACAAACCCAGATTGGACAATCAGAACGTACTGATCACCGGAGGCGCGGGCGGAATTGGTCGAGCGGCGGCCCTGCTGTTCGCAAAACAGGGGGCGAATCTCGCGATCATCGACAGGGACCCGATTGCTGGCACTGAACTGGTCGAAACACTGATCGCCTTGGATGCACGGGCTACGTTTTTTCAGGCAGACGTGAGCGATGCGCCGAAACTCATCGCGGCCATCGAAGCGGCCACGGCGACCCTGGGCTGGATAGACGCCCTCTTCAATCACGCCGGCACCATCGTCGTGAAGCCGCTGCATGAAACCACGCTCGAAGAATACGACAGCTTGATGGCGATCAACGCCCGATCCGCTTTTGTAACCTGCAAGGCAGTGCTGCCAGGCATGTTGAAGAGAGGCAAAGGCAGCATCGTAATCACCTCGTCGATTGGAGGCGAAAAGGGCTTCGCCCTGGAGAGCGTCTATTGCATGACCAAGGGTGCCGTCCTGCAGTTGGCCCGTTCGATCTCCGCCGAATACCGCGAACACGGCATTCGCTGCAACGCTATCTGTCCTGGGTTCGTGCGCACCGCCCACGGCTTGCGTGAACTCGACCAACTCGACGCCCAAGGCCAAACCTGGGAAGACGCCGGCCTGACAGCCACCCAGGTGCGAATCTGCGAGGCCGAAGAGGCTGCCACCGCCGCACTGTTTTTATTGTCCGATGACGCCAGCTTCGTCAACGGCGCCGCTCTCTATGTCGACAATGGTTGGGCCTCGAAGGGCTGAACCAACCTTGTCCTCGACACTAAAAAACATAAGGGGAGTTCAACATGTCAAAACACACTGATCACAACTCGGGGAACACCAGCGAAGACGCACGTCTCCTGGCTTTGGGTTATCGTCCCGAATTCAATCGAGTCCTTGGGTTGTTTGCCGACTTTTCCCTGGGCTATTCCTACATGAGCCCGATGGCGGGCATGTTCGCACTCTTCGCTACCGCACTCGTTGCAGTGGGGCCGCCCTTTTTCTGGACCATGCTGGTCGTTTTGCTGGGCCAGTTGTTTGTCTGCCTCGTCTTCGCCGAGGCTGCCTCCGCTTATCCAATCGCCGGTGGCATCTATCAATGGGCCCGACGCTTGGGCGGCCAACGCTGGGGATTCCTGACGGCCTGGATCTACCTGTTCGCACTGATTGGCACAGGCGCCGGCATTTCGGCTGGCGGCGCGCCCTTCCTGTCGGTGCTCCTGGATGTGACGCCCTCTGCGCAGTTCAATACCCTGGCCGGTATTTCCATCGCACTGATTGCCATCCTGGCCAACTTCGCCGGCACCAAGATATTGGCTCGCACCACTGAAATCGGGGTGTGGGCAGGCTTGATCGGGTTGGCCATTTGCGGCGGATACATGCTGGTATTTGGACAGGTACAGCCAGTATCAGTGCTATGGGATAACTTCGGCCGCGGGGATGGCAACTATACGTCGGCGCTGTTCTTCGCGAGCCTGATCGGCGTCTGGATTTTCTACGGATTCGAAGCCTGCGGGGACTTGGCCGAAGAAGTCACCGGTGCGTCGAAAGCAGTCCCACGTGCCATGTTGATGACCATCATCTGCGGCGGTGGTTCTGCGTTGTTGATGACCCTGGGCCTGCTACTCGCACTGCCAGACATGCAAAGCGCAGTGGACGGAACCTTGGCCGACCCGGCAGGAGCTGCGGTTCTGCAGGTCATGGGCCCGGTGGGCATGAAGCTTACATTGGTCTGTCTGCTGGCCGTGGTCATCAGCGCGGTCACCTCGGTGATTGCGTCTACCAGCCGACTGCTTTTCTCCTTGGGTCGGGACAAGATGATTGTCGGGGCCGGTCTGTTGGGTACGCTTAAAGGTTCTCGTCGCCTACCGGTAAGCGCCCTCTGGGTCACCGCCATATTGACCATTCTGATCTTGTCGATCGGCTTCGTGTCCAGCAACGCAGTCACTCAAATCATCAGCTTCGCGACAACCGGCGTCTATGTCTCCTTCCAGATGGTCGTCATTGCGTCGTTGCTGGCAGGTCTTCGCGGATGGCGTGCCGATGGAGAGTTCAAGTTGGGATCGGCGGGACTTGTGGTCAAAGTGATTGCGCTGGTGTTCGGCATCGCTTCCATCATCAACCTGATGTGGCCGCGCACGCCGGAAGCAGGCTGGCTGAACAACTGGCTTATTCTGATCTCCATTGTCGTCATCGTTGCGTTCGGGCTGATCCAGATGCTGACGCTCAACATGTCCAAAGACCCCATGCAGGGGCAATCCAGCCCAGGCGTTTGAGGCAACTGTGCAGGTTTCGCTCCATTTGAATGTTGGGGGCCGGTTAACCGGTCCCCAGTTTTTTGGCCGGACTCAGCCACAACCGTCCCTGATATTGCGGCTCAATACAACAAGGCTAACGTGGGTTTGGTCGCGAAAGCGGAGTATCCGCTTACAAGAAATCACCATGATTGGACACCCCACTTCTTATCGCATGGCTTGCTTACGCTCCGATTTCGGACGGTAGCTTCCAGGCGGCACACCAAAGAAATCCCTGAAACGACGCTGGAAGTGCGGGGAACTGACGAAGCCTGTCGCCACGGCGATCTCCGTCACGGACCGATTGGTTTGTTGGAGAAGTTGGCGGGCACGCGTCAGGCGCAATTCCAGGTAATACCGTGTTGGAGTCGCTCCGAGAAAACTGCAGAACCGCCGCTCCAACTGCCGCTTGGAAATCTTCACGCACACCGCCAGCTCATCAATGGTCAAGGGCTCTTCGACGTTCTGCCACATCAGTTCCAACGCCAACTTGAGGCTTTCCGGCAGCGTCGGGTCGGTCTCAACGAAAACCGGCGGCAAGTCCGTCGCGTCGTCGCCGGACTCATCACAACGCAGAATTTCCTCGATGGCTCCCACCAGCGCCGCTCCACCCGTCTGGCGAATCAACTGGAGCATCATGCGCAACGAACTGTTGGCGCCTGCGCAACTGACCCGCTCCCGATCAACCACATAGGCCCGGCTGGACACCTTCACGTGGGGAAACACCTCCGCCATCATGGCACGGCTTTCCGGGTGGACAGCGCATTCGAAACCATCCAGCAGATTGGCATCGGCCACGAAGAAAGCACCATTCCACAACCCGCCCAGGATCGCCCCGGACGCCGCATGGGCGCGCAGCTTGCGGCGCAGCAAGGGATGGCCTTGCAACTTCACGCGAAAGCCCCCGGCGACGATTAGCACGTCCTGATTTTCCGGCATCTGCGCCAGTTCGATGTCGGTGGAGATGACAATGCCCAGGTCGCTCGTCACCTGCCCATCTGATACCCCCACCGTCAGCACCTCATAGAGCGGCATGTCGCTCATCAGGTTGGCGGTCACCAGGGCATCCACCGCGCCGGTAAAGGACATCATCGAGAAGTTGTTCATCAATACAAGCGCAACGCGGGTCGGCGCCTCGTTTGGGGGCGCCGATCCGAGTGGCCGATAAGCCATGTTCTTGTTTTTGAGTACGCTCTCGAATGCGCTTGGCATAGGGCCTCGTTAAGATATTAAGATGATGAGGATTGGCTGCACATGGGAGCCCTAAGCCGCAAGGCAAACCACGCTATCTTCCAGACTAGTCAAGCCGGCTACAATCGCGCCTGCGCCGCCTACCGATCGGCCCGCGCTCACCTGTCTAGGAGCTCGCCGACTACCAACAGGCCAATCAGCATGGCAAACATCAACAGCATGTAGTCAAACGGCTGGAGTGTGGCCGCCGTTGTATGCTTCAGTGCCTGGAAATAATAGCTGGGCCACGATGAACTCGCCCCAATCAATCCCCCAGCCAACGCTATACACTCGCTGAACGCTTGAGGCGCATGTTGCCGTTCAGGCAGGGAAGAGGCTGGGTATGATCATAATCAATATACATATGATCATTCTGTCGCAGCCCTTCTCTAGCGATGGCCAGTGCGTAACGCGCCGGCCATTGTTGTGAGGAATCAAACCACCGATTTAAGCGGAATTTGGGCCTGGAGGCGCGTCAGCATGGTTTCGCAATACCAATCATCAAACTGGCACACACCATTTTCCGCAATGTCCGAAAAGGGTCCCGGTTCGTAAGTCGGCGAGGTGACACCGGCCTGCGTTCCTTCCACCAAACGACGGTCTTGATCGTTAGTGGCAAGCCAGACCTTCGTCAGCCGGTCAATCTCGTAGTCAACACCTTCAACCGCGGTATTGGGCACCAGCCATTTGGTGGTCACCAGTGTTTCGCCAGGTCCGATCGGGAGGACCCGGAAGCTCAATGCATGATCACCGAGGAAGTGGTTCCAGGTAGACGGGTAGTTAAAGTAGAGCAAGGCACCAATATCCGGCTCGCCGCTTTTATCCAGGCGTCCCGTCACAGCCGGTTTACCATCCATCGTGTAGCTCACCGCGCCCGCGGAAAGCGGAATGCGTGTCATACGAAAACGGCCATTCGGGTCCATGACCAGTTTGCTGGGCATACCCGCGGTCTCGCAGCGATTCCAGTGTGCGCTCAGTTCTGGATCATCTTCGCCGCCCACCCCGGCCACCGAAAGGTTCTCGACAAAGGAGTTCATTAATTCGGGATGCGTACCGTCACAGTGGAAGCACTCGCGATTGTTTTCAAAGACAAGTTTCCAGTTACCCTTTTCGACAAGGTTGGACTCGAAAGCGACTTTGCAATTGTCCAGGAAATGCGGGGCTATAAACGGACTTACAGCGTTCCTGAAACTTCCAAATTCCGGCGCCTTATCAGCGACGCAGACATAAATGTAGGTATGAACAATTTCACAATGAACAGGTTTCAGGCTGTATTGCGACCTGTCGAAGTCGGCGCCCATGTTACCGGCAAATAAAAGACTGCCGTCCAGTTCGAAAGTCCACTTATGATAAGGACAGACCAGTTTTGCAACTTTGCCCTGGGCGTGTTCGCACACTTTAGAGCCACGGTGACGACAGGCATTGTGAAAAGCCCGGACCTGTCCACTTTTATCCCTGACGATCAGGACTGGATAATCACCAATCTGCAACGTCAGGTATTGCCCGGGCTTTTCAAGCTCAAAGGTATGCCCGGCAAAAATCCAATCCTTGTGCCAGATCTGCTCGAGATCCTGACGAAAAACCTCAGGCTCGATATACAGTTCACGGGGAAGCGCGTGGCGGGCCTTGCGCTTTTTAATCAGGTCGATCACGGATGCTTTGATATTCATTATTATCCTCTACACATCAATCTGGCGGTTAATGGCAATACGCTCAGAAACGTGTCATGGCCAATGGCATATGCGCGATAAATCGCCCATTGCAGCCGCTGAAACGCATGTATCAGCCATATTTAACACGAAGGGTACGATAGCCAATCCGCTCGGCAAAACTACATTTTCGTTGCTCAACTGATAACTTGGCGTTATGACCCGGTCAATCCGGACAATACTTCAGCTACAATCGCGCTACCAACCGAGAAGATTTAAATGGAGAAAAAGTTCACACACCCCACCTGGAAAACTTCGAAAGAATCCAGTCCCGCACTCTCCGACAGGCATCTTCGTATTCGGTCCTTTCATTGCAGGCAACATAATGAAGGCTGTTTCGAAGCGTCACCTGATGCTCGACGGGACGAACGAGCTGGCCTTTCTCGACCATGGCCCCGACCAGCTGGTTCCAGCCCAGTGCGACGCCTTGATGGGTCAAGACCATGTTCATGATCAGGTTGTAATCATTGGCATGAAAAACAGGTGGACAGTCGGAAGGACGCTCATCGATATCCACGTTCAGAAAAGCCAGCCATACCCCCCAATCCACATGCTCAGCCACCCCCGACCGGCCATAGGGACTTAGATTGAGTAACGAAGAATCACGCACACCTTCAAGCGAGGTCAATTCGGGATGCATGTCCAAAAATATTGGGGAGCACACAGGATAAATAATGTCGTGGCACAACTGATAACTCTTATATCCATTCCCCACCTTGCGAATCTTTGAAATAATAATGTCCGGCTCTACGCCCGGTTCCATATTCACAAAGTTCTGTGTGGTAATCAGGTTGAATTCAATATCCGGATTAGCCGCACGAAACTCTGGAAGACGCTCTGACAGCCATAACGCAGAAAAGGCGGGTGAGCAACAAACGGTCAGGATATGTTTCTGCGTCGGCGCGGTACGAATCCTTTCGGCCGCCTGTGCGATATTGACGAACGACAGTTGCGCCGCCTCAAAAAAGATCTTCCCTTCGGCGGTGAGCTCTACAGTCCGCCCGGCACGCATGAACAGTTGAGCGCCCAACGACTCCTCAAGCTCTCGAATCTGGCGACTGATCGCTGCTTGCGATACACACAGTGCCTCGGCTGCCCGAGTGAAGCTTTCATATTTAGCGGCGGCGACGAATGCTCTGACGGCCCGAAGAGAAGGCATTCTAAGCAGCAGTGTATCGGGGTCAACGTGTCTGCTGAGCATGGTAAGTCCTCATCCCCCTTTCATCCGCGAAAGCCGCGGAGCGTAACTCAATAGCCTGGCCCAGGCCATACAAAGCGTCGTGATTGGGCCAAGGCGGTCGTTTCGGCGTGTCTCGATAACGTTAGGTTATCCATAAAGCCCTGTAAATGTTGTTGGATTTAAAATCCGGATACTTATAGATTGAAAAAAAGCCCGAACCCAAGGGCAAACAATAAAAACAAGGTCAATGTCATGCGCACATCAATCATTTATTCCTGCCCCCCTAAATTACCAACGCTCGAGCTCAATTCGATTTCGTGCGCTTGTAGCGTTACACGCAAAGGAGGGACGCGATGACCAGTGCAGACGAAATCATTTCTGTTAAGAACGTTTTTAAAATATTTGGCGCACAACCTGACGCGGCGATGAAAATGCTCGCCGCCGGGGCCAGTAAAAAAGATGTCTTTGAGAAAACAGGCCAAGTTATTGGTGTTTTCGACGCCAGCTTTGCGGTTAAGCGCGGCGAAATTTTTGTGATCATGGGGCTCTCGGGATCCGGGAAGTCGACGATGGTGCGATTGTTCAATCGCCTCATCGAGCCCACCTCGGGCAGCATTTATCTGAACGGCCGCGAAATTACCGGGCTGGCTGATAAAGCCCTTCTGGATGTCCGCCGCAAAGAGATGGGCATGGTGTTCCAATCCTTTGCCTTGATGCCGCACATGAGTGTCTTGGAAAACACCGCCTTTGGGCTGGAAATTTCCGGCCTCGGTGAAAAGGAACGGCATAGCCGCGCCAGGGAGGCCCTCAGCCAAGTCGGTCTTGCTGGACAGGAGCACAGTTATCCGCATCAACTTTCCGGCGGCATGCAGCAACGCGTAGGCCTGGCCCGTGCGCTTGCCAACGACCCGACCATCCTCCTGATGGACGAAGCCTTTTCCGCCCTGGACCCGCTTATCCGCAGCGAGATGCAGGGAGAGCTCATTCGCCTGCAAGCCGAGCAGAAGCGAACCATCATCTTCATTTCCCACGACATCGAGGAAGCCGTTCGTATCGGTCATCGCATCGCGATCATGGAGGGCGGCCAGGTGGTACAGATCGGTACCCCTCAAGAACTGATCAGTCAACCGGCCAACGACTATGTACGCACGTTCTTCAAAGGATTCGACAGCTCCCGGATTCTCAAGGCAGGCGACGTGGCCAGGCTCGATCCTGAATGGGTTCGCAAGCTGAACGGCCAAGCGCCACAGTTCAAGGCCGGCCTACCGTTTGGTTACTTGGTCGATGAAGGCGGGCAACTGCTCGGGGTCGTGGATATCGATACCAGCGGCGCAGGTGGCAGCACGCATTACACCCAGCACCAACAGCATCCCGTATTTACCGATACCCCCCTGCATGAAGTGCTGGAGATTGCGGCCAACCTGCCCTACCCGGTCCCTGTACTCGACCGTTCGGGGGCGCTCACCGGGACCCTTTCAAAGAGTGAGTTACTGCAAACGCTGAGCCGCCACTAATACAGGCGCGCCCCTACGCTGGCGCGTCCCTGACCTGAAGTACCTGCGGCCTTCATAACGCCGCTGCGGTGATGATGAAGAGGTAAGCCTGATGTCCGAGTTCAGTTTTCTCGATCCGTTCCAAGTCGCGACCATTCCATTGGGTGACTGGGTGGAAAGCACCCTGAATTTTCTGGTGCACAACTTTCGCGATGTGTTCCGCGCCATCCGCTGGCCGATTGACCAAGTACTGAACGGCGTCGAGTACACGTTGCAGAGCATCCCACCCAGCATTGGGATCATCCTGTCTTCCTTGCTGGGATGGCAACTCGCGGGTAAGCGCATGGCTCTGCTGTGTTTTGTGACGCTCACATTGCTGGGCCTTATCGGTGTCTGGTCCGAGTCGATGACCACGCTGGCGCTGGTACTGACTTCAGTATTCTTTTGCGCCTTGCTAGGTATCCCCCTGGGTATTCTCTGCGCCCGTAGCGACAACCTGGAGAGGATCTTGCGGCCCGTACTCGATGCCATGCAGACCTTGCCGGCGTTCGTTTATCTGGTCCCTGTCGTCATGCTGTTCGGCATCGGCAACGTGCCGGGCATCCTGGTGACGATTGTCTTCGCCCTCCCCCCTCTGGTGCGCCTGACGAACCTGGGCATCCGCCAGGTACCGGAGGACAAGATAGAAGCGGCCCGCGCGTTTGGTTGCACACCACGGCAGATGCTCACCCGTGTCCAGCTGCCACTGGCGACGCCGACCATCATGGCGGGACTCAATCAGACCCTGATGCTCTCGCTGTCGATGGTGGTCATCGCCTCGATGATCTCGGTGGGCGGCCTGGGACAGATGGTCCTGCGCGGCATCGGTCGCCTGGACATGGGCCTGGCCACGGTCGGCGGGACGGGCCTGGTACTGCTCGCCATCTTCCTTGACCGCCTGACCCAAGCCATGGGCGCGCGCACCGGCGCCGACCCGAGCCTGCGCTGGTATCACACCGGTCCCGTAGGTCTTCTGCTACGCCTGTTCGGCGCAAGACAGCCGGCGGGGCGGAGCAAGACCGCCTGAATCCCACTTTCGATCTGCCGCACTTGAAGAAAAAACCCAAAAAAAGGTACGCGACAATGTCTGAATTCAAGCTCTCCCGCAGCATTCTCAATTGCGCTACAGCCCTCGCCATTGCGGCCATGTCCCTGTGCGCGAACGCCTCGGCCAACCAACCGGGAGACGGGGTAAAGGTCACCCCCATCTTCCCTTCTATCGCCGAGGAACGATTCCGCGGTGAAGTGGCCATGGAGGGTCTCCGCGAGCTGGGTTACAAGGTGCAGGAGCCCAAGGAGACCGAGTACGGCGTCATGATGATGGCCCTGGGTAGTGGTGATGCGGACTTTACGGTGCACTTGTGGGACAAGTTGCACGATAAGTTCTACCAGCAGGCCGGGGGCGATAAGACCATGGTCAAGGCGGGCGACATCATGCCCGGCGTACTCCAGGGTTATTTGATCGACAAAAAGACCGCTGACGCCCATGGCATCAAATACATCACCGATCTGAAAAAACCCGAAATCGCCAAACTGTTCGACACCAATGGCGACGGGAAAGCGGACCTGACGGGATGCAACCCTGGTTGGGGCTGCGAGCTGGTCATCGCACACCACATGAAGGCCTATGGCCTCGAAAAAACGGTAACCGTCAACCAGGGTTCTTATTTCGCACTGATGGCGGACACCATCACTCGTTATAAGGAAGGGCAGCCGATTCTCTACTTCACCTGGGTCCCACAGTGGATCGCCACTGTTTTGGTTGAAGACAAGGACGTGGTCTGGCTGGAAGTACCGAAAACCGACTTGCCTGATGGCAACAATACTGTCGACACGATGTACAAGGGCAAGAACCTTGGCTTTGCAGTAGACAAAGTCCAGGCTGTGTTGAACAAAGACTTCGCTGACAAAAATCCGGCAGCCTTGAAGTTCCTTTCGGTGATGCAGATTACTACCGCTGACGAAAGTGCCCAGAACCTGAGAATGCAACAGGGCGAGAAAAAGCCTGCGGATATTCGCCGTCACGCCAAGGAGTGGGTAGCCGCCCATCGGCAGCAGTTTGATGCGTGGTTGCAAACAGCTCGCGCTGCGGCGAAATAAGCTAGCCATGGCCTGAGGACCTCGGTGGGGCGAGTCGGTGACTGGCTCCACTCTATAAATAGTTTATCCGTTCGGGCGAGCGACTCACACAATGGAGTCTTACCTCGAATCCACTCCCTCTTCCCGCGTGCGTTTCTCTTCAAAAATTTCTTGGTATTTCCGGCTTTTTGAAATGCTTTGTTCGACGCGACTTATAACGAAGGGTTATCGATTCACTCTCGTAAATGTCGTTGGATGTTTCGCAGCAACCCGAATAAGTTTGGGCCAAGCTTTCGATGTAAACCGGTATGGATCGATACCCAAGAACTTCAAAAATACGGTAATAGCGTCTAGCCACGCGATCGATCGAAACTGTAACGATTAATAGCTACGTCTGTTGAACGCTTGGCTTCATGAAATGACAGAGTTTCGGCTGGCAGCATACGGTGTTTCAACTGTTGGACACGATCACCGAACACTTTAGTACCCGGTCTTTTTGCATGACTGGCGTCGGATTGGTTGAATGAACAGGATCTTGAAATGTTGAAAGTCTCTTCGTTACCTGCCGATGATCAATCTTGCGGGTGGTATCACTTGAGCAGGGGGCGCCAGGTCAAGCCCGCCCATCAAGGTCATGGCAGCGCACGTTGGGTGATTGTCGGTGCCGGCTTCACAGGGCTTGCCGCCGCCCGGCAACTCGCGGCTCATTTCCCCGACGATGACATCGTGTTGATCGACGCTCAGGAAGTCGGCTTTGGCACTTCCGGGCGCAACGCCGGGTTTGCAATTGATTTACCCCATGACATCGCCGCAGAAGATTACATCGGTGATATCGCCACTGCCAAAACAACCTTGAAACTTAATTTGAGCGGCCTGAGCTATTTAAAAGAGTTGGTTGAACGCCACAACATCAATTGCCAGATGAAGCATTGCGGTAAATATCAGGCGGCCGTTGAACCACGGGGTATCGCCGTCCTGGAGGCCTACCGTCGCGGACTTGATAAGCTCGATCAGCCCTACCAGATGATCGAGGCTGACGAACTACCCGAACATATCGGCACGCATTTCTACCGCAAGGCCTTATTTACGCCAGGGACTTCCTTGCTTCAGCCGTCGGCGCTGGTCAAAGGTCTTGCCGACAGCCTTCCCAGCAACGTGACACTGTACGAAAACACTGCGATCACTCATGTCGAGTACGGCACCAGGTCGGTGCTCAAGCACGCCGGAGGCTCAATCACCGCCGACAAACTGATCCTGACCAATAATGCCTTTGGCATGAGTTTCGGCTTCCTGAAGGGGCGAATGCTACCGGTGTTCACCTATGCCAGCCTGACCCGCCCCATGACCGAGCAAGAGCAAGCTCGCCTGGGCGGCCTGCCTTATTGGGGGGTGATTCCTGCGGACCCATTCGGCACCACGGTACGTCGCACTCCGGACCACCGCCTGTTGATCCGTAACAGTTTCAGCTTCAACCCGGACGGGCGCAGCGATTCAAAATACTTGAAACGCTTTGTCGCCCGGCACCAGGCCTCTTTCGAACAACGCTTTCCCATGCTGCCTGAAATGAACTTCGACTATACCTGGGGCGGCGCACTGGCTCTTTCACGTAACCATATGGGTTATTTCGGTGAACTTTCACCCCATGTCTATGGAGCACTGTGCTGCAACGGACTGGGTGTTACTCGCGGGACGGCCACCGGCAAACTCTTGGCGGATTGGCTGGCCGGCGAACACTCCGAACTTATTGATTTCGTCTTGAAATCACCCGGCCCCAGCCCTAATCCACCCGCCCCGCTGGTTTCAGCGGGCGTCAATATAAGTTTGCGCTGGGGGCAATACCGCGCTGGAAAAGAAAGTTGACCATATCGAAGAAGACGTGGAGCCGCTCGCTCGATCCTTTGCGAGCGGTTCTCTTGGTTAAAAAGGCTGCGCTGACTGGCTAGCGCCGCTTGATAGGCAGTGACACTAACTGGAGCGAGATCAATGAAGTTTGAAGGCATTTACACACCGGCCGTTACGCCCCTGACCTCAGACGGCAGTATCGATAAGACAGCCTTCGCCGAAGTCCTGGAGTATCTGGTCGACGCCAAGGTACACGGCATCATTATCGGCGGCTCGACCGGCGAATATTATGCCCACACCGCCCAGGAGCGTTTCGACCTGGCCGCCCAGGCCAAGGACGTGCTGCGCGGTCGCCTGCCGCTGATCGTGGGGACCGGCGCCATCCGCACCGAAGACTCGGTCGCCTACGCCGAAGCGGCGAAGGCGATCAAGGCCGATGCGCTGCTGGTGGGCTCACCGCCCTATGCACTGCCAACGCAAAAGGAAATCGCGCTGCACGTCAAGGCAGTGGACCGCGCCGCCAATCTCCCCATCATGCTTTACAACTATCCAGGCCGCATGAGCGTGAGCATGGGCACGGAGTTCTTTGATGAGGTCCGTGATGTGAAAAACATCGTCGCCATCAAGGAAAGCTCCGGTGACATGGCGCAGATGCACCGTCTGGCCTGCAAGTACCCGCACATCGCTCTGTCTTGCGGCTGGGACGATCAAGCCTTGGAGTTTTTCGCCTGGGGCGCCCGCAGCTGGGTATGTGCCGGTTCCAACTTCATTCCTCGTGAACACGTCGCGCTGTACGAGGCCTGCGTGGTCGAGAAGAACTTCGACAAAGGTCGCCGCATCATGGCGGCGATGATGCCGCTGATGGATTTCCTGGAAGGTGGAAAATTTGTCCAGTCCATCAAGTACGGCTGTGAACTGAACGGCTTGAGCACCGGTGGCCTGCGCGCCCCCCTGCACGGCCTGGACCTTGATGAGAAACAGGCGCTGCAAAGTGTCGTCACCGAGCTCAAGCGCAACATCGCGCAAATCACTGGAGGTGCATGAGATGGCTGATTTACTGACCAAGGAACAGTACGCGGCCATCGCCGCCAGGTTGCAGTTTCCTACCCAGGCATTCATCAACGGCGAGTTCCGCGATGCGCTCTCCGGAAACACCTTCATCACGACGAACCCTGCCACGGGTGAACAGCTTGCAGAAATAGCGGCTTGCGATACCCGTGACGTCGACGTTGCCGTGGCTGCCGCCAAGCAAGCGTTCGAGGACGGCCGCTGGCACAAGCTGTCGCCCGGCGCACGCAAGCAGGTGCTCCTGCGTTTCGCCCAATTACTGGAAGACAATGCCCATGAGCTCGCGGTGCTGGAAAGCCTGGACAGTGGCAAGCCGGTCAGCGAATGCCAGAACGTCGATGTGCCCGACACCATCCATACCTTGCGCTGGCATGCCGAGTTGATCGACAAGGTGTACGACAGTACCGCGCCGACCGGCCACGGGGCCGTAACAATGGTGGTGCGCGAAGCGATCGGCGTGGTCGGCCTGGTCCTGCCTTGGAATTTCCCGCTGTTGATGCTGGCCTGGAAGATTGGTCCGTCCCTGGCCGCCGGCTGTTCCATCGTGGTCAAGCCCGCCAAGGAAACCACCCTGACCGCGCTGCGTGTCGCCGAGCTGGCCCATGAGGCTGGTATTCCGGCCGGCGTATTCAACATTACCCCTGGCGGTGGTCGCGAGGCTGGCGAGGCAATCGGCCGGCACATGGATGTGGCGATGGTCAGCTTCACCGGCTCTACCGACACGGGCCGGTTGTTCCTCAAGTACGCGTCCGAGTCGAACCTCAAGCGCGTGGTGCTGGAGCTGGGGGGCAAGAACCCCGCCGTGGTGATGAATGACTGCGAAGACCTCGATCAGGTTGCCCAGTATGTAACGGCCGGTGCTTTCTGGAACATGGGCGAGAACTGCTCGGCGTCGTCGCGGCTGATCGTCCATGAAGACGTCAAGGATGAGTTGCTGCAACTGATCGGCAAGCACCTGCGCGATTGGAAAATGGGTGACCCGCTGGATCCGCAAAATCGCCTCGGGGCCATGATCAGCAAAACGCATTTCGAGAAGGTGCGTTCGTATCTGGAATATGCGGCCGAGCAGAAACTCAATGTGCTGCAGGGTGGCGAGACCGAGTCCGGTGTGTTTGTGCAGCCGACGATCATCGATGGCGTTGAACGTGACAGTCGCCTGTTCATCGAGGAGATCTTCGGGCCGGTACTCAGCGTGACCAGTTTCAGTTCGATCGACGAGGCCATCGAACTGGCCAACGACACGGTCTACGGCCTGGCGGCATCTGCCTATACCGGTAGCCTGCGTAACGCCTTGCGGCTGTCGCGGGAAATTCGGGCGGGCGTGGTCACGGTCAACTGTTTCGGTGAAGGCGACGCCTCCACGCCGTTCGGCGGCTACAAGGAGTCCGGTTTTGGTGGTCGCGACAAATCCGTCTGGGCACACGATCAATACACCGAGCTGAAAACCATCTGGATCGATGCTTCGTAACCTGATCGAGCACGGGCTGTACTGACAGCGTTCAGCACACCGGTCACCGCTCCACGCAAGCGGTGATCGGATCAGGTACTCAAGCACTGATCCGTTATTCAAGCCCGTTGAGCCTTCTAGCAGATTGAACATTGGACGCCACCATGACCACTTCACCTTTTTCGATTCCAGCCAATGCTCGGCGTATCGACCCCGCCAGACAGCGTGCAACCGCATTAAAAAAAGATGGCTCCGTCAATGACAACGACCGCGTCGAAATAGGCCCCACTCCCCTGGCGTTTGCGGAGTGGGAGCGTTTGGGCCTTGAGCCGCCCCATTTACCCACCCTGCGTAGCTATCGATTGCAGCGAATAGTCGATCAGTTGGTCGTCCGAGACCTGGGCGGCATTCTGCTGTTCGATCCCCTGAATATCCGCTACGCGACCGACACCACCAACATGCAACTCTGGACGACCCATAACCCGGCGCGGGCATGCTTCGTCGCCGCCAGTGGGCACGTCGTGTTGTGGGATTTCCATGGCTGCGATCACCTTTCCGCGCACTTGCCGCTGGTAACAGAGTTGCGCAGCGGCGCGTCTTTTTTCTTTTTCGAGACCGGCGAGCACACCGATCGACACGCCAGGCATTTCGCCGCCCAACTCGACGAGTTGCTGCGCCAACACGCCGGAGCCAACCGCCGGCTTGCGGTAGACCGAATCGAAGTCGCCGGCGTGCGCGCACTGGATGCCCTGGCGATCAAGATTTGCAGTGGCCAGGAAGTGGCCGAATTCGCGCGCATGATCAAGGGCCCGGATGAAATCAAGGCGATGCGATGCGCAGTGGCCTCGTGCGAAGCCTCGGTGGCCGAAATGCATCAGGCAATGCGCGCCGGCGTGACCGAAAACGATGTCTGGGCCGCCCTGCACGCCGGCAATATCCGCCGTGGCGGCGAATGGATCGAGACACGAATCCTCAGTTCCGGTCCTCGCACCAACCCCTGGTTCCAGGAGTCTGGCCCAAGGGTGTTGAGCGACGGCGACCTGTTGTCGTTCGACACGGATCTGATCGGCACCTACGGCATGTGCGTGGACATGTCCCGCAGTTGGATTTGTGGGGGACTTGAGCCCACGGCCGAACAGAAGCGCCTGTATCGAATTGCCCATGACCATATCACCTACAACAGCGAGCTAATCAAGCCAGGCGTGCGCTTCACGGAACTGACCGCCAAGGCCCATCGGCTGCCAGAGTCCTGCCGCGCCCAGCGGTACGGCGTGCTGTTCCATGGTGTCGGCCTCTGCGACGAGTACCCCTGTGTCCGCTACCCCGAGGACCTGGAATCCTACGGATACGAGGGCGAGCTGCAAGCTGGCATGGCCCTGTGTGTCGAGGCGTACGTGGGTGAAGTGGGCGGCCGCGACGGCATCAAGTTGGAGAATCAGTTGTTGGTCACTGAAACCGGCTATGAATTGCTGACGCATTACCCCTTCGACGACAGCTTTCTGCGCATATGAAGCTTGATTGATGAGTCAGTCAACTGAGGGTCATAAACCATCAAGCATAGGATTTCTCTTGCTTGATAACTTCTCCCTGACGTGTTTCACGCAATGCCTGGACGTGCTCGTGACGGCCAATCTGATCCGGCCAGGCTCGGTAAAAGTCCATACATTCAGTCGAAACGACTCCGAAGTCGTCAGCGACCTGGCCATCCCGATCAGGCCGGATACCCCCCTGACGGACATCAGGATCGCCGCCCTGGATCTGATGATTGTCTGCGGTGGGTTGCGCACGCCGAGAGTCGTGCCTGACGGGTTGGTGAAACTATTGAACAAACTCGCCAGCATGCCCATCGCGCTCGGTGGGCTATGGAATGGCGCCTGGTATCTGGGCAAAGCCGGGTTATTGGATGGCTACCGCTGTGCCATTCACGCAGAACAACGAATCGCGTTATCCGAGTTCTCACCTAACACGAACGTTACGTTGGACGCCGTGGTATTTGATCGAGACCGGCTTACGGCGGCGAGCCCTGCGGGCGCTTTTCAAATGATGATGAAGTGGCTCCACAAAGTGCTTGATCAAAAAGTCGCAAACGCGGTTTTTGATCTGTTGGATCATGACCAATCCAGATTCCGTACTGCGGTACAAGCCCAAGATGGCAAGGTCAGTGCCCCGCTACGAGAAATCATCACGTTGATGGAGTGTAATTTGGAGGAACCGCTAGGCCCGGATCAACTTGCCGAGTGTGTTCAACTATCAAGACGTCAGGTCCAACGTCTTTTCCAGGAACAATTAGGGGTCCCTCCACAGCGTTATTACTTGGAACTACGACTTAAAGGCGCCCAACGCCTGATACAAAACTCACGCCTGACGATCATCGATGTTTCGATTGCCTGCGGTTTTGTCTCAACCCCCCATTTCAGTAAATGCTACAGCTCTTTTTTTGGTTATCCACCCTCCAGGGAAAGTCGCCACGAACTATGAGCGCTGCTGGGAAAGTGACTCGCGAATGAGCCCTCCCCTCGCCCCAACATTGAAACACTCACCACCGCCACAGTCTCTGCCGTTCCAATACCTATAAATACCCGCGGGAGAAGTCATGAATATCAAACAGAAACTGACGTGGGCGTTCGCGGCCATCGCCTGCCTCCCGGTAGCCCTGGTGGCCGTGCTCGTTGTGCTGAACCTGCGCGACGCCGCCGAAGCCAGCTTCCTGGACAGCAGCGGCCGTGAAATCCGTCAGATCGACCATGGCATGAAACAGTTCTTCGACGGCATCAGCCAAAACGTCGAGTACATCGCCAAGGATCCACGGGTCATCGCGGCCAAGGGCTTGAAAAACTATTCCGGTGCCGACGCCGCACAAGCGCCCTTCCCCGAGATCAACCAACAGCTTCTGGGTATCTTCGAAAGATTCGCCAAGAGCCACCCGACCACCGCCTACCTTTCCCTGGGGATGAACGACGCCGGCTACGCCACGTGGCCTGATGATCCCAAAATGTCCAACTACGACCCGCGCGTGCGCCCTTGGTACAAGGCGGCCATGGCCGCCCCGGGCACCACCGTTCGCACGGGCGCCTACTACTGGGCACCGGACGATGTGTCGCTGATTGGCACCGTACGCACCGTTGCCGACGCCAGTGGCAACCCGGTGGGTGTCGTCGGCCTGGATGTGTCGCTCAAGCAACTGACCGAGCTGGTCAAGAACATCAAGCTGGGCGAAAGCGGTTACCTGATACTGCTCGAGGCCAACGGCAACGTTTTGGTCGATCCCAGCGATGCCAAGCACAACTTCAAGCCGCTGGCCGACCTTGGACCCAACTATGCCGCGCTGGCCAAGAGCAGCGATGGCGTGACCCAGATCGAAATCGACGGCGTGCCCTACATGGCCAACGTGATCACGTCCAAAGACCTGGGCTGGCACTTCATCGGTCTGATCAAGCGCGATGAAGTGATGGCCGAGGCCGCGAGCCTCACCTGGTTGATCGCCGTCATTGCCGCTGCGCTGGCCGTGGTCTTTGCCATCGTCGGTACAAGTTTCGCCAGCGTCATCGTGCGACCGATTCGCAGTGTTGCCAACGGCCTGCAGGAAATCGCCGAAGGTAAAGGCGACCTCACCCGCAAGCTCATCGTGCAAGGCAAGGACGAAACCGCCACCCTCGCCAGCTGGTTCAACCAGTTCCTGGGCATGATCGTGGAGCTGGTGCAGCGCATCGGCAGCGCCTCGTCCGACCTGCAAAGCGCCGCCGCCGATACCAGCCACGTGGCCCAGAACATGAACGAAGCCGCCGGGCGCCAGCGTCAGGCCGTAGAGCTGGTGAGCACCGCGTTCAACGAAATGGTCGCCACCGCCAACGAAGTGGCCCGCTCTTGCAGCCAGGCCGCCTCCAGTGCGGACGAAGGCTATCGCGATGTACACGACGGCCAGCGCCACATCGGCGAAGCCACGGGCAGCGTGCTGAAACTGAGCGAGGACCTGCAACAGTCGACCCAGACCATGCAGGCGCTGGAGCAGGACAGCAAGAACATCAACACCATCCTCGACACCATTCGCTCGATTGCCGAACAGACCAACCTGCTGGCCCTCAACGCCGCCATCGAGGCCGCGCGGGCCGGCGATCAAGGTCGTGGGTTCGCCGTGGTCGCCGATGAAGTGCGAGCGCTGGCCCGGCGCACCGCCGATTCCACAGGCGAGATCGACAGCCTGCTGGGCAACCTCGCGCGGCGCACCCAGGAAGTGACCCAGCAGATGCAGGGCAGCCTCCAAGTGTCGCAAACCAGCGTCGAGCGCATCCAGCAGGCCCGCGACAGTTTCGACAAGATCCGCACCTCGGTGGACTCGATCCGCGACCAGAACACCCAGATCGCCACCGCCGCCGAGCAACAGCACCAAGTGGCCGAAGACATCAACCGGCACATCACGCAGATCCATGCCGATGCGCAGTTGGTCGAAGAATTCGCTCACTCGGCACAGACCGGCTCGGGGCGTTTGACGGATATCTCCGGGCAGCTCAAGGGGTTGGTTGGACGCTTCAAGTTCTAATTCGCACAACCTGAGGCAGATATGCCCAAAGAGGAGCGCAACATCGTGTCTACTTCGCAGGACCCTGCCCCCCGATCCGTCGGATTCCTGTTGCTGGATGACTTTACGTTCATCTCCCTGGCATCGGCCATAGAACCCTTGCGCATGGCCAATCAACTCTCCGGCAGAGAGTTGTATCGATGGTTCACGCTGAGCAAGGACGCAAAGCCCGTGCGTGCCAGTGCCGGCTTGCAAATAACGCCCAACGCCAAAATGGAAGAGGCCTCGGCGTTAAGTACCGTGATCGTGTGCGGCGGGATGAGTGTTCGGGACAGCGTCAGCGATGAACATGTGCTTTGGTTGCAGCACCAGGCCAGCCTGGGCTGCAAGTTGGGCGCCATCTGCACGGGGAGCTGGGCCTTGGGCAAGGCCGGACTGCTGGATGGACACCGCTGCAGTGTTCATTGGCAATGCCTGGCGACAATGCGCGAAGCGTTTCCCGGAGCGGATATCACGACACACCTGTTCTCCATCGACAGAAGCCACCTGACCTCTTCGGGTGGCACGGCGCCGATGGATATGATGTTGCACTTGATCAGGAGCGAGCACGGCCGTGAATTGGCCGCGGCGATCTCCGACATGTTCATGTACGAACGCATGCGAGATGATCAGGATCAACAGCGGATACCGCTCAGGCATACATTGGGCGAACAACAGCCCAGGTTGCAAGCGGCCGTCATGTTGATGGAGGCCCATCTGGATGTCCCTCTTGTGCTCAACGCGCTGGCCTTCAAGGTCGGTATTTCACGTCGCCAACTGGAGCGGCTGTTTCATAAGTACCTGGACGTCTCTCCGTCGCGCTACTACCTCACTCTGCGTCTAGTCCGGGCACAACAGTTATTGAAACAGACCTCATCGCCCGTCCTGAAAATAGGCGCGCTGTGCGGCTTTGGTTCAGCCGCCCATTTCACCAGAAGCTATCGCGGCTATTTCGGCGTAACGCCTCGTGATGAACGCGCTTCGTCGAATACCCATGGGACAATCCCAACGAACTCCCGGACAGTCACCGCCTTCACGTAGACGGTGACCGTTTTTTGATGGGGCTCGAACACACATTGCTTTTATCCATTAAGGATTGGCGTTAGACGGCCTCGACAGCCCGCCGGTGAGTGTAACTGGTGGCAAAACAACCGTATTTATATTGACCGCAGGTGTAAGGCGTGTATTTGGCCGTTTTATCGTTTTCGATCCCATTTCCCGAGCGATGTAATCGAACGGTCTTACAGACGGCTAAACTGCTCCAGCAGGTCGACGGGAACGCTGATCCCATCATTCTGTGCGTTGGTCGTTGAATGTTGCCGTTTCCATCCCGGCCTGTGGATGCCCAACTGCCTCAAGCGGGTCAGTTGATTTGAAAGCCGCTGCTCGAATCCCGTTGGAAAGAAGTCCGGCGCCAGGAGCAGGACCAACAGGCCACAGCCAGGTGTCTGGGCTCCCTGATTGAACGCCTGCGTATCCAAGGCCCAGTTGGCGCCCTTGAGCCCCGCCGCTAGAACCTCGACAATAAATCGGTCGAGATGAATCACAACGGCGGCATTAGACAAGAGGCAATCGACAAAGGCCCGCGTTTGCTGTGCTGCAGCAAGCCCACTTCTGACCTTATCCTTGGTATTAGCCTTGCCTCCCTCATTAGGTAGTCACCGCACACGGCTTTTGCACTATCCCGTGGGCTCAGCACCGGGACTGGAGTGGCTGGAAAGAATGGTTCCAACGCCTTGGTTACCCAGCGCCAGAACCTCGCCGGCGCATCAATATCAACAGCTACGCCATGCTGATTCAGTCAGCGCTGGCTGGCCAGGGAATCGCCCTGGCCTGGTCGGACCTGCTCAGCAATCACTTGCAAACCGGCAACCTCGTGCGGCCGACGCAAGCCATCCTGCGTACCGATGCACAGTTCTGCCTGCTGGAACCCCAAGGCCGGGCCCCGAGCAGGCAAAGCGTCAACCGCTTCCATCAGTGGCTGATGGCGCATCTGGCGGCGACGGTCGACGTCTGAGCGATCGTCTAGGCCAAGGATGGCCCCTACAGCGGGGCCGTGGTCACCGGTTTCAAGCAAGGTATGTTCGGACATTTTTTTCTCGTCGAACGTTGCGTGGAGTTGCCGGACTCAGGCAGCGGAACCGGGCGTCCTTTAATTAACATCTTAATAATAGCTGCCGTCAATCGTCCTTCTGTCGCCAGGCGGTGTCCGCACAACGCAAATATCTTGGCCGCCAAGGTCAAACCCGCCCTCCCCGCGCTGTTTATAGTCGGCTTCACCGACAACCATGACAGACGTTAATCATTCCCGAAGCCGCTAACCGCGCCTGCCTTGTTAGCTCGTCGCAGTGGCCTGGACACCCATGTTCTACAAGGAAACCAACCATGAAAGCACTGCGTTGGCATGCCGCCCGCGACCTGCGTCTGAGCGACGTTGAGCTCCAAGCGCCAGGGGTAGGTCAAGTTGAACTGCAGGTCGCCTACTGCGGAGTTTGCGGCAGTGACCTGCATGAATATTAGGACGGTCCGCACTCGATTCCCCAAACCGAGCCCCACCCCTTTTCGGGATGCCGGCCCCCCTGACACTCGGCCACGAGTTCTGCGGTGTCATCAGCGCCATCGGTGCCGGTGTCACGGATCTGGAGATCGGTGACCAAGTTGCAGTGGAGCCTGAGTATCGCTGTGGCGAATGCCGTTATTGTCGGGAGGACGCTATAACCTGTGCGAATCGATGGGGTTCATCGGTCTGATGGGCGACGGTAGTTTCGCCGAACGGGCGCTGGTACCCGCTAATATGCTGCACCGCCTTCCTGACGACGTCAGCTTACGCCAGGCCGCAGTGCTCGAACAGGCTGCCGTCGCTTTGCACGCCCTGCGCCGTAGCAGCCTGGCGCCCGGGGATCGCTGTGTCGTGTTTGGACTCGGCCCGATCGGTTTGTTGCTGGTGATGCTGGCTCGTCTGCGTGGCGTGGTGGACATCACAACGGTCGATATAAGCCCGGAACGATTGGCCCTGGCCGGGGAATTCGGTGCCAACCGAGTCATCGACGCACGCGAAGGTGATTTGGCTGCAGCGCAACTGCGAGAAGGTGCCGCTCCAGACTGCGTCTTCGAAGCCGCGGGTAGCCAAACCAGTCTCAATGCGGCCCTGGCTTGCCTGCGTAAGGGCGGAGAGTTGGTCCTGGTGAGCCTGATGGGCGAGATCCGACTGGACGCCTTCGACCTGGTCAACCGGGAGCTGAGCTTGATCGGTAGCGTGGGTTACTGTGACGTCTATCCCGAGCTCATTACCCTGCTCGCCGACGGCCGCCTCGACCTGGCCCATGCGGTGACCCGTAGCGTATCCCTTGAGCACGCGGTGGAGCACGGCTTCGAAGCCCTGCTCAGGGACAAGTCGCAGATCAAAATATTGGTCAACCCCAATCCAGCCTTGGCCAACGCCTAAAAGAACAATACCGCCATCAGCCGCGACCTGTCGCGCCCAAGCGTGGTGATCAAGAACACCCAATAAAGGTGCCCACATGACATTCACTGCCCCCTGTGCCTTCGACTACATCGTAGTGGGCGCCGGCTCTGCCGGCTGCGTCCTGGCCAACCGGCTTTCTGCCGATCCCAGCGTCTCGGTCTGACTGGTTGAGGCCGGCCCCAGCGACCATACACCGCTTCCTGGCGGTTATATCCGCGTCCCAGACGGGATCATCCGCTTGATTGCCAACTTGAAGTGGAACTGGATGCATCGCTTCAGTGCCCAACCCGGCACTGCCAACCAGTCTATTCCCAGCCCACGCGGCAAGGTCTGGGGGGCTCCAGCGCGATCAACGGGATGATTTACATCCGCGGCGACCGCCACGACTACGACCGTTGGGCCGCCTCAGGCAACCGAGGCTGGAGCTACGACGATCTGTTGCCCTATTTCCGCCGCTCCGAGCATTTCGAACCCGGTGAGTCACCCTGGCACGGTCGCGGCGGTGAGCTGAATGTGGCCGAGCAGCGCAGCCCTAGCTCGATCAACCCAGTGTTCTACCAGGCCGGGAAGGAAATGGGCTGGGCCTATAACGCTGACTTCAATGGCGAGCAGCAGGAAGGCATAGGCCCCTTCCACGTCACGCAGATCAATGGCGAGCGTTGCAGCGCCGCACGCGCCTTCCTTCACCCCATCCTCCACCGATCCAATCTCACGGTACTGAGTAACACGCTGACCCACCGGGTAATGCTGGAGGGCAAGCGCGCTACTGGTGTGGAGGTTTTTCACGCCGGCCAAGTGACGCAATTGCAAGCACGCCGAGAGGTGATCCTTTGCGCCGGCTCGATCAACTCGCCACAACTGCTGTTGCTCTCCGGCATAGGCCCGGGCGCTGAACTGGCGCGCCACGGTATCGTCCAGCATCACGGACTGCCGGGGTTGGCGAGAACCTGCAGGACCATCAGGACATCGTGCTCATGTATCGCACCGGAGCCGAGCATGGCTACGGCCTCAGCGCCCAGCCCAAAAGCTGGCTGCCGCTGCTGCTTTCGCCCTGGCAGTACCTGTTCGGGCGACGCGGTCCCATGACCTCCAATACTGTCGAGGCTGGCGGTTTCCTTCGCCTCAATCCACAGGCGCAGACACCCGAGCTCGGGGTGATCGTGGCGCCGGCGCTAAAAAACCAACCGCAACGGTTAATCCCGCTGGGCCACGGTGTCAGCTTCCACGTCTCCCTGATGCATCCGCAGAGCCGTGGCCGGGTCCGCCTGGAGTCCGCCATTCCCCACGCCAAACCGTTGATCGAGGCCAACCTCCTGAGCCATCCAACCGATGTCGACATGCTGGTGGAAGGCTTCAAGCTGATTCGCAAGCTGGCGACAACGCGCACCCTCACTCGCCGCCTCAAAGGCGAGTTGGTGCCCGGGCCGCAGGTGGCCAGCCGCGACCAGATCGAGCGCTGGATTCGCGCCAACCTTGGCACCGTTTCCCACCCTGTGGGTACCTGCAAGATGGGCCACGACGAACTCGCGGTCGTTGATGACGAACTTCGCGTGCGGGGTGTGGAACGGTTGCGGGTCGCCGACGCGTCCATCATGCCGACGCTGATTACCGGCAACACCAACGCTGCGGCAATCATGATCGGCGAGAAAGCGGCAGACCTGATCCTGGGCAGGGCAGCGCCTGGTGGCGATAATAGTCTGCGACCCGAACGCGCGCCCCACGCTGAGCAGGTTTGACCGCCTCTGCTTCTGAGTAAAACCCTACACTTGTCCCAGGCCGCCATCGACCGGCAGATCGATGCCGGTCACAAACGAGCTGTCGTCACTTGCCAGAAACAGCGCGACGGTGGCCGCCTCCTCCACGCGTCCGACCCGGCCCATTGGCATCGCCTGGAGCAGCGTCGGCAGCGCTTGCTCAATCACTTCGGCCGGAACGCCCAGCTTCCCGAAAATAGGGGTTTCTATCAAGCCAGGACTGATTGAGTTCACGCGGATCTTCCGGTCCTTGAGATCCGTCGTCCAACTACGGGCAAACGAGCGCGTCGCGGCCTTGGTCGCCGCATAAACCGAATGCAACGGTGAGCCCTTTTTATGCGCGACCGACGCGTTGAGAATCACAGAGGCCCCCTCGCTGAGCAGCGGCAGCGCTTTTTGCACAGTGAAAAACAGGCCACGGACATTCGCGTTGAATTGCCGGTCGAAGTCCTCCGGCGTCACCGCCTCGAATGGCGCAAGATTGTTGACCCCCGCGTTGGCGAACAACACGTCGATCCTGCCAAAGCGCTGGCCGACTTCAGCATAGAGGGCGTCCAGCGCGTCCAGATCGGAAACATCCGCGACGATGGCCACGGCGCTTTCGCCAATGTCGGCAGCGGCGTTATCGAGGGCGGATTGGGTGCGGCCGACGATGACGACATTGGCGCCTTCCTGGGCAAACAGCTTCGCCGAGGCGAGGCCGATGCCGCTACCGCCGCCGGTAATGACCGCGACCTTTCCAGTGAGTTTTCCCATTTCATTTACCCCTTGTATCGATAGGGTGCGATAAAGCGCGTCGCACCAGCGCGTTGAGAATGGTCACCCAGGTCGATAAACACGGCCCCGGGCCGATTTCTCAGGCTTGATGTGTGATGACGACCTTGCCAAACACATTGCGCTTGGCGAAATGCTCGAACGCGGCCTTGCCCTCGTCGAAGGTAAAGCGGCTGTCGATCACCGGACGAATGCCGTTGTGTGCTACCGCGGCGACCACGTTTTCCAGGTCCTGGCGGTTGCCGGTCGCAATCGTCTGGAACCGGGCGAAGGTCAGGAACATGTCGAGATAACCGGGCATCTCGCCCTCCGCCAACACGCCAACCATCGACACTTGGCCGCTCAGCGCAATGGCTTTGAGGGACTGCGCCAAGGTACCCGGGCCACCGACTTCGACCACGCGGTCGACGCCGCGCCCACCCGTGAGTGCCTTAGCCTGCTCGCCCCAGTTGGGATGCTCGGCATAATTGATGACATGGTCGGCGCCCAGAGCGCGTAGCCGCTGTGCCTTCTCGTTCGACGAGGTGGTTGCGATCACCTGGGCACCGCGCGCCTTGGCGAACTGAAGCGCGAACAGCGACACGCCACCGGTTCCTTGTGTCAGCACGCGATGATGCGGCCCGACATCAGCGACCGCGTTCCAGGCGGTGACGGCGGCGCACGGCAGTGTCGCGGCATCCTCGAAGCTGATCGAATCGGGAATGGCGACCAATTCGTTCTGGTCGATGGCGCGGTATTCAGCCATCCAACCATCCATCTGGGTGCCAAATTGCGGCCCGAACTCGCGGAACGGTCCTGCATGCCAGCCCGGCATAAAGTTGTTCGCCACCCGGTCGCCCACCGCGAAACGAGTGACCCCCGCGCCAACGGCCTCGACAACGCCGGCGGCATCGGACAACTGCACGCGCCCGGCTTCGAGGGGAAAGGGTGACCAGCCGTTGATGATCGTGAGGTCACGAAAATTGAGCGAGGTTGCCTTGATGTTGACCAGGACTTCGCCTGGCCCTGGTTCAGGAATGGGCTCCTCGCACATCACCAGGCCGTCGATTGAGCCGATATCCTGCAAACGATAGATCTTCATGCATAACCTCCAGAATGTGGCAGGAGTATGGCGGCGCTTGACCGGACCCTCCATTGCCTGGAGTATGCAATTCATAATCCATCGTCCGATATCATCATGCATCCCTTTGATTCCGTCCTCAGCGCCATGCAGCTCGAGAGTTCGCTCTTCGTGCGCATGCGCGCCCATGCACCCTGGGCGATCTCGTTCGACAGTGGCGGCCAGGCACGGCTTGTCGTGGTCGCCAAGGGCCGGGGCTGGTTCACCCACGTCGGCCACCCGCCGATGGTCGTCCAGGAAGGTGACTGCCTGATCATCAAGCAGGGCGTCATGGGCATATTGGGTGATGCGCCGGAGCGAATGGCCGTGCCTTGTTGGGAAATCGCCGACCATGTCACCGGCAAGACCGTGTCGTTCGGTGGGGACGGTGAAGCGTTCGAGTTTTTCTCGACCTTGTTCACGTTCGACCACACCGCAGGCGAGCCCCTGTCGGCACTCCTACCCGATGTCGTCCATATCGCGATGCCCGAGTCCGACGCAGGGCGAATGGTCTCGATCCTCGAGCAGATCGGGGCAGAGGAGGCACAAGCCGCCCTTGGCGGTTCCTATGTCGTCGGCCGGCTGCTCGACGTGCTGTTCATCCAGGCGATCCGAACCTGGGCCAGCTCGGAGGGTAATTTGCCCGAGGGTTGGCTCGCCGGACTGACGCATCGCCAGTTGGCGCAGACACTGCAAAGGATTCACGCCGATCTAACACACCCCTGGACGCTGGAACAGCTCGCTCGCGACGCCGGAATGTCGCGTTCTACATTCGCAGCCCTGTTCAGGTCGGTCGTCGGTGTGCCGCCGATGACCTACATCACGACGTGGCGAATCTATCGTGCCAAGCTCCTCCTCGCTGCCGGTCACTCGATCGCGGTCGCGGCGCAGCAGACCGGATACGGCAGCGACATCGCGCTGAGCCGCGCATTCAAGACCGCCACCGGCGTGTCACCCGGACAATGGCGGCGCGAGCGCCAGGCTTAAGACAGGAGTGACCGGGACAATCTTATCGTCTGAGGTCTGCCAATCGATTTCGCTACCGTTGACAATCGCGTGGAGGAAATCCTGGCCTTGGCCAGGTATTCGTTGCTCACGCCTTTGGGAATCCAGCCAGCACCGCTGGGGTAGACACCTTGGCCATCATGCCGCCGCCAGTTCTGCCGCGTTGCACAGCACGATGGCGTAAACGGATGCAGAATGGCTTATCGGTCTGAGCCACCATGATCTTGTCAGTGGGTAGCGTCCAAAACAAAACGCAGCAGATCTATGGCAGTGATTCTGGACGATGGGTTAAGAATTTCGCACTCTACGCAATGGAACATCTACTGCAGTCAAGCCATGATTAATTTAGACCATTCCGCCCAGGGTGACTTTCAACTCATAAAGTTATATTTTCGAGTACAGGAAGCGTTACTCCAACAATGCCATTACATTTAACTCGATCTATCGTTCGGGTTTAGGAGGACGTCCGCCCCCCTGTTAACCCTATGTAAACCCAAGCCCATAGGACCAATTTATATTGGGGAGTACACATTAACGCTCGGTAATCCACGGCAAGCGCCAAAACTAAATTAAAACCGTCCATCTCAAAACAAAAACGTTGAAAACAGGCAAGAAGTTGACTAACAGGTAATTGGAATGACCTCGCCGAGTTGAATTTTAAAGAGTCAGCAATGCTCTACATTGTCCGCCACTGGACAATTTTACAGTTCTGCACGGGAGGCCCAGCCACGAGAAATGGAGGTCCGCCCGCCTATGGCTACTTACGTTTTTCATCCACAAATCAAGCTATTCTACCGGCCCATCGAAGCAGCGCTGCGTTGGCGCAACCTTATTCATCATGAACCAGAAATACTAAAAGCCGCTTGGTCCAGACCGGATAATTTCACTGATTTGTTTTCACAATGGCCGGGCCTTCAAGAAACTGTAGAAAAAATTGATGACGCCATACGACATGGTGATTTGCGCTACGGCTGCCTTGGAATCTCGGTTCCCATGGGAACATACGTGGAGCCTTATCAACTGACCATACGCCATTCCGATCTACTCAACTGGATGCGGCTTTTCTATCCTGACCAGAGACCTGCTTTCCTATTTGGGCCTAGCAAAGAGCCCCTTGAAACCATAAGTTTAGGTACCTTTCTTGCATTACAAGCAGATCGGGACGTTCTATTGCGAGAGTTAAAGGCATTACAGCGACAGCACCATGAGATTCTGGTAGATCTTCAAACAATTGGGGTCGAACGGGACGATCTCAGGGCAATGATCAAAACTCATGGACATCTTAGTGAGCGTAGCGAGCTCACCTATAACAATATCATCGGGGCTTTACTCAACCTATTTCTGGAGCATTCTCCTGCTGGTAACCCTCTCTCAGTATTCAGGAATCAGTCTGCAATCGTCGATGCGATTGTTGCTCGCTATAGCGAGATACCTGGCTTAAGCAAACGAACACTGGATGAAAAGTTCGCTGCCGCCAATCGAAGCTTTAAAAAAAACAAGTAGGGCTAGGGTATTGCACTGCAACGCGCTCAATTGCAGTGCAATGACTCAATCCCTTTCCTGCTGTTCAATTCAGGTCACTTCCCACTGCGCGCCAATCGATGCCAGGAGTGACGATCATGTCCAACCAACTCTCCCCCATCACCGAAGCAGATCAACCACCGGTCGAACGTCACATCATGCGGCGTGACGAGGTGGAGCGTAAAACCGGCTTCAAGCGTGCGCACATCTACAACTTGATGAAGGAGGGTAAATTCCCTCGTGCCAAACGCATTGGTCAGCGTGCCGTCGGCTGGGACTCGCAGGAGATCGAACAGTGGATCATTGCGCGTTTGACGCAGCAGGCCTGATGCCATGCGAGTGGTGTCAGTGGTGTCCACGAAGGGTGGAGTAGGCAAAACAACAGTGGCTGCCAATCTTGGCGGTCTGCTGGCAGATGCTGGCCTACGCGTCCTGCTGCTCGATCTGGATAGTCAACCCGCTCTCTCGAGCTACTACGCTTTGAATCATGAGGCCCCCGCCGGTGCGTACGAACTCATCGCGCTCAACCAAACAGATCCCACGCAGATAATTTCCACGACGGCGGTCGCCGGTCTCGACCTGATCTTTTCCAACGACGATCAAGGTCGACTGACCACTTTACTGCTGCACGCCCCGGATGGGCGATTACGGCTGCGGAATGTGCTCGACCATTTCCATCCTCGTTACGACCTGTTGTTGATCGACAGTCAAGGCGCACGGAGCGTGCTACTGGAAATGGCCATTCTGGCCTCTGATCTCACCCTTTCTCCCGTTACGCCGGAAATGCTCGCTGCCCGCGAACTGCGCCGTGGCACCTTGAAGCTGCTCAGCGAACTCGAACCGTTTCGCCACCTGGGCATTCCACCACCCTCCTTGCGACTGCTACTGAACCAAGTGAAAGCCATTAGGATTGACACCCGGATAATCATCAGCGGTCTGCGCGAGACCTTCACTGGGGCTGCCAACATCTCGGTGCTAGACACCGTAGTTCCAGACGCAGTGGCGTATCTCAATGCTGCCTCCCTCGGTCTGCCAGTCCATCGGATCGAGACGCGCCGGCCCCATAAAAGACGCTCGCCATCGGCACTGGAAACCATGCAAGCACTGGCCGTCGAATTGTTCCCGGAATGGCGCACAGCGATATCTACTTTGAGCAGGTGCGCGGAGGGTCGATGAAGTGAATCGCCAAGCTGTAGTTCTCGAAACAAAATTTTGTTTGATCGACATTGAGGCCAATTACGTTTGGCAAGGAGTCTTTTGATGTTGGACCAGCTTCCTATCATTGTTCAACCAACCATCCACCCCTGCCGCCCACCTAGCGAGGAGTACTGCACAGTGGTCTTTCGTCTACAAAGCGGGCGCTCAGCCATGGGTTGGTTCCTCGCGGACCTATCTCGTTATTTCGAAGGCCCAGGCACTGCCGAGATCGTCAAGTTCGAGGTTGGTGACCACTTGCGCACCCGGCGTTAACTGAGGTTGCTCCAATGAAGAAGCTCACTCAGGAGGAAATCACCAAAAAACTGCACCAAGACCACTTCCCTCGCGGTTCAGAAATGGAGCGGCTTTCCGATCCACTCACTGATACGCCTATGCTGATCACTCTGGAGCAGTTACGGCCCTACGAACACAACCCGCGCTTCATCCGTAATCCGTTTTATGACGACATAAAGGCCTCCATCCGTGAACGCGGGCTGGACCAACCTCCACCGATTACCCGCCGCCCGGGTGAAACCCACTTCATTATCCGCAACGGCGGCAATACGCGCTTGGCGATTCTCGGCGAGCTGTGGCAGGAAACCCGCGACGAGCGTTTCTTCCGCATCCATTGCTTGTTCCGACCCTGGACCGATGAAATCAGCGCCCTACTCGGCCATCTGGCCGAAAGCGATCTGCACGGTCAGCTCACCTTCATCGAGCGTGCTCAGGCAGTGGCCAAACTCAAGACCATGCTTGAATCGGATGGCGCAATACTCTCGCAACGTGAGCTGGCACGACGTCTTGCCGCTGGAGGCTATCCGATTTCGCAGTCGCACATCAGCCGGATGCTTGACACCCTCGAATACCTACTGCCCGCAATCCCACAAACCTTGTATGCCGGATTGGGTAAACCCAAAATTGAACGCCTGATCGCTCTGCGTAGCCAGGCTGAACAAACCTGGAATCGTTATCCAACCGACGCCATCGCTTTTCCCGAGTTTTGGCTCGACACCTTGGGGCAATTTGATACCGACCCAGGGTCCTTCAAACTTGAGCAAATCCAGGATGAACTGCTCGAACGCATGAGCCGCTTACTCGGACAGTCCTACCGCATGTTGGCCCTGGAGCTGGGCGATACCCAACGGGTCATCCAGACGCCCGGCGTTGTCGTCACGCCCCTTGAGAACGACCCTCTGCCGAGCGTCGATGAGCTCGCGGCCGAGCCTCCCCCCTTCGAGCCGCATTCCAAATCAGCTGAAACCAGAACGCAGACCGAAACAGAGCGAGAGGAGCAAGTCACACTGCCCGAAACGAATGTCGCATCAGGAGTCAGCCCTCCGTCACGTGTCCAGCAGATCCGCGAACAGATTGAGCGCGCCGCTGCCCCCGAAACAGCACAAACCGTCGAAACCAGCCCGATCGACGACATCTGGATCATCGCACCCACACTGGATACCCCCGAACAACTACGTTTAGCCATTGCCGGCTTGGCTCGGGAAATGGCTGCCTATGCCGGACATCCCGAGAGCATCATCGACCAAAAGCACGGCCTGGGTTTCGCCCTCAACATCGAGCAGCTTGATCTTGCAGCCCCTCGTGCGGCCGGCGTTCACCTGTTGCTCTTGGCCCTGCTGCGTGCCCAAGACGAAGTGAACTGGGAGGATCGCAAGCAATTGCCCTCAGCCCTGTTCGGGCAACTGCTATTGGGGGTCTATCAACTCCCGCTGGCAGATCGTCCAGCCGTGGACGTAGGGCTGGAGCGACTGCCCGACTATTTGTTAATCAAACTGTATCGCCTCATTCGCTTAGCCCGGCGCCTGATCGACTTAACGCTTAACCATGAAGACGATTCACCAAGGGAGCAGCCATGAACCTGTCCTTCAATGTGCTCAACCAGGCCATGCTGACTCAGGTCCTTCACGAGTTGCGCCTGGGTAACCTGCAACGCTGCAAAGCGCTCGGGCTGGGTGAAGAGGACATTTACTTATTGCAATCCTTACCGCCTACCACGCTGTCACGCCTAGCCCACGCCACCGTCCCCTGGGTTGAGATCAAGATTGATTCGCCGGTGCTACATCGCTTGATCGACCAGGCCGAACGCGACGAACAGAACGAGCGCCTGATCAACCGAGCGCTCAAGCTCGGTGCCAGCAGTACAATCATGTATCAGTGCTTCGGCTTGGCGCATTCGGAGACCGCCCTGCGCCGACGGCTGCTCAAAATAGAAACTCGTAAGGGCCGCCCCCAGAACTTGAGCGAAGCGCAGGAACATGCGCTCTGGCAGCGTTGGTGCCAGCTACGCGCTGAGGACGGTGCTGAGGATCAGCTCGACGCCATGATGATGTTGGCGGAGGAGCAACAGATCAGCTTGACCATCGTTTGGCAGCAGATTGATCAGTACAGCAATGGACTATGAACATTGCCCCTTCCAGTCGCTGGCAGCGTGTCCTGCAGCAATGCACCCTACAGTTGAGTGAGGGCTGGCCGGCACGCCCTACCATCGAACAACCTTCCAACCAGACGCTGCAGGCTGGCTTTCTGTTCAGCGGCCAGTCACACGAAGTCGTGCCGCGTCGGCTGCTGTTGGACAGCCGGTTGACGCCGTTGGAACGTAACGCCTGGCAAGTGTTTCGACTCATGCTGCAAGGCCAGGGCGTGGTCACGCCGCGCTATGAGGATTTGCAGCCCTACCTGTCGAGCGTGCCCTACGGTGCATTAGCGTCCCGTGAAACCATCGCTCGCGTCTTAACGATGCTCAGGCTGACTCGCTGGCTCAGTTTGGTGAGTCGTGGCCGCGATCAGCTCAGCGGGCGCCTACAAGGTTCTCTGTATGTCCTGCACGATGAACCGTTAACGCCCGCCGAAGCCATGGAGCTGGATCAGGATTATCTGGAGCTGGTCGGACATGCCCTCTCTCATGCGACCAAGGCTGTGCGAATTGTCGCTCGGCATGTTTTGGAAGAAATTCGTCAGGACACCGATATCGATTTGGGTCGACTCCCCACACGGCTCGACAGTTGGAGCGACCATTGGACACAACAAGGATTAGATAAGGCGCCCGATGAAGCGTTACACGATTCCGAACTGGGTGGCGATCACCGCGTTCGGAATAGTGCGGGACCTCGTTCGGATTCCGAACCGGGTCTGAACGTCCATATTTCCGGCACCGTTCGGAATCCGAATGCCGCCTGTACTGTATTAAAAGAAAGTATATGTACTGTACCGCGCGCGACCCCAGCAGTGGATAACCTGCACTGGCCTGATCCGTTGCACCTGAGTCTGAGCGAGCGGCAGGCCGTCACCGTGACGCTGAACAAGCTAAAACCAGCAGATCGGCAGGCGGTGCTCAACGAAGCGGGCGCGCGATGTGCGGCGGGCAGCGTCCGCAAACCCGCAGCGTATCTGATGGGCCTGATCCAGCGGGCGCTCAAAGGCAATTTCCACCTTTGGGCAGGTCAGGCTGAATCGTCACCCATGGCAGAATCGCTACCCACCCCTTCACGCCCACCTAGGAAAAAGGGCGAACCCGCCTCTGCCCTCGCCCAAGCGTGCTTGGATGAACTGCGCCAGCTGCGTAGCAAACGCCCTGGACGTCAGTAGATTTGATGCCACTGGCATCACTGACGAGCGTCTCGAAAATCAACCGTCTCAAACCAAATCGAACAGACAGCATTCAGCTTTTCGGATGTCCTTGACCTTCGTCTGTCGCAACGTTCCCGTCCAAGCCTATGCGAGGACGACACCGTGGCCGATCACTATCAGCTCAACCTGGGTTCATTGCGCAGCAGCATCACCCTGACCCTGCACACGCACCACGCCGCCCGGATCTGGCACGGCCGGACCGCACGCGAAGGCGTCCACTCGATTATGGGTATGGCCGGCTACATCAGCGTCACCAACCTGATCAAACAAGCCGCAGCGCAGGACGATCCTTATGCCGACTGGGCGATCGTGCAGCTCGAAGAAAAATTGATGCAGGCCAAGGCTGGGATGCTGGAACTGACCCAGCAGTTGGACCGGATCAGACAGGACCTGCCGACGCAGATCGACATGAGCGACAACCTCAATATCCACCCCGTCACCTTACCCTTGTACATCGGCAGCCAGCTGGGATTTCTCGCCGTCTACCTGCTGACTGACTACGACACGCTGGTGCGCCACACCCTGTTGGCCCATCACACCGCCTTGATTGGTCGCCGAGACATGGAAGCCTGGATCGACGACGGTGCCCATTTGCTGCGTAGCCTGTTCGGCCAGGCCCAGCGCTATCGGCATGCTGGCGTCACCCGTGATGACATGGCAGCGAACAACGCTCGTGCTCTGGCGGCAATCGAGAGAATGGGTTTGCCCCCTACGGACATCCTTGAAGGGCATCGCCGCTCCCAGTTCGCACCACCCATCATTCGTCGTGGTGCTTTGGCAGTGGATGGCGCTGACGCGTTGGCAGAGGAAGCAGTAGAACCATCTGCGACAGTCGATGAGCCGGAGGACGAAGTATGAGGCCCCTAATCCCGACTCAACCAATGCCCCTCGAAACACTCACACCGGATGCCTATCGACAGCTCGAACACGCTGCCTCCCTAAAAGGCCTTTTAAAACCTTTTAAAGGTAAGGGGGAACTGGAATACCTGGCGCAGGTGGCGAGGGAAACCGAGGCGCAGTTACGTCGTCTGATGGACGCTGTGGTGCAGCAGGCCGGACAACCGCCTTACTCGCTGCTGGATATTCGAATGGTGCTGCAAAACACCACTGCGGGCAGCACCTTTTTGCGATGGCGCACCCGTGACTTCGCCCGTATGGGCGTTGCGGTCTGGGAACGCCAGGCCTCCAACAAGGCCTTGCCGCAAGCCGTACGCGAGGGATTACACCGTTTTGAATGCGAGCGTATTGCACTGAACTTGCAAATGAGCGTGGTGCATTCGCTCTATCGTCAGGCCTCGACTTGCGCGATCAAAATGGCCAGCGCCGAACAGCTGCTGCGCCAGTTCACACCAGCAGCGGAGATATCACGATGAGTACCTTTTTCGTCGGCGAAGGCAACATTGGCAGTGCGCCAGAGTTCCAGGAGTTCCCATCAGGCAATGACGAGCCACGGCGTTTGCTGCGCCTGAATGTATACTTCGACAACCCCGTGCCACGCGATGGCAGCTATGAGGATCGAGGCGGCTATTGGGCGCCGGTCGAGCTCTGGCACCGCGAGGCTGAACACTGGAGCATGCTGTACCAGAAAGGTATGCGTGTACTGGTCGAGGGCCGCACAGTGCGCGATGAGTGGGAGGACAGTGAAGATAACGCGCGGGTGACCTTTAAGATCGAGGCGCGTCGTGTCGGCATCCTGCCTCATCGCGTGCAGAACGTGGTCATGCGGGAGCGCTCAAGTGAATCAGCCTCGTCTGCGGCTCCCGTCGGGCAGGCTACAGACCAGGCCAGTTCGCCTGCGTCGAAGTCCAAAAAGCGCAGAGGGCAGCCACCATCGGCATGACTAACTAGGAGGCATAAAAATTGCGCCTTTGCGCGAAGTTCCTGGCCTGTCATTACTCGCTGCTCGTGAAGCACTGTCGTCCACGTGACTACAAGGTAGTAGCCTCACCCCCAATCAAAACTTCCCTCACCGACTAATATGAGGAACCTGCCGTCCAGGTTTCTCATAGCTTGCACTGCTGTTTCCAACAACGCTGCTCCGAACTCAACCCGAAGCAGTTCTATGCGTCTCTTTCTCTGCGAGAAACCCTCCCAAGGTCGTGACATCGCCAAGGTTCTCGGAGCCAGCCGACGTGGCGATGGTTGCTTGATCGGACGCGAGACAACCGTCACCTGGTGTATCGGTCACCTGCTGGAAACGGCCCCACCTGAAGCCTATGGCGATCAGTACAAAACTTGGTCGCTGGATGATCTACCGATCATTCCCGCGCAGTGGAGGGTTGAGGTCAAACCCAAGACTGTCGCGCAGTTCAAAATCATCAAACACCTGCTCAGCGAAGCTACCACCGTCGTCATCGCCACCGACGCCGATCGCGAAGGTGAAATGATTGCCCGCGAGTTATTGGAGCTCTGCAACTATCGTGGCTCTGTTGAGCGCCTCTGGTTATCCGCACTTAATGAGGCGTCGATTCGTAAAGCACTATCGTCGCTGAAGTCAAGTCAGGAGACCTTCCCGCTCTATCATTCAGCCCTCGCCCGCAGCCGCGCCGATTGGCTGATTGGTATGAATCTCAGTCGTTTGTTTACCCTCCTAGGACGGCGGGCGGGCTATGACGGCGTGCTGTCGGTCGGACGCGTCCAAACGCCCACTTTGCGTTTGGTGGTTGAACGAGACCGCGCGATTGCCAGCTTCGTCTCTGTGCCGTACTGGGTGGTGGATGTGCACCTGTCCTCAATGGGACAACCCTTCATCGCATCGTGGATACCGCCAAGCTCAGGACGTGACGAAGCCGGTCGCTGCCTGCAGCAGGCGCTTGCCAGTCAGACCGTCCAAGCGATTTCTAGCAGCAAGACTGCCACCGTTGTCTCGCTGCAGACTGAGCATTTGCGCGAAGCGCCACCCCTGCCATTCGACCTGAGCACACTGCAAGAAGTCTGTTCACGCAAGTTGGGACTCGGCGTTCAGGAAACGCTGAACATCGCCCAAGCCTTGTATGAAACTCACAAAGCCACCAGCTATCCGCGCAGCGATTGCCGCTATTTGCCAGAGAGCATGTTCAACGAGGTCGCCGCGGTATTCGATGCCCTGTTTAAAATGGATCCCGCGTTACGCCCAGCGCTCGGAAGCATCGATCGATCATTGCGCTCACGAGCATGGAACGATGCCAAGATCACCGCGCACCACGCCATCGTCCCCACCACTGAGCCGGCGAACCTCGGGCGGATGTCTGAACAAGAGCGCCAAGTCTACAAATTGATTCGTAGCCACTACCTAGCGCAATTTCTGCCGCATCACGAGTTTGATCGAACCGAGGTCGAACTGGAGTGCGGCGCCGAGCGTTTGACTGCTGTTGGCAAACGGATCCTCGTCCAAGGCTGGAAAGGCTTGCTCTCCGACAGCACCGAAGACGATGAACCCAGTCAAAAATCCCAGGTGTTGCCCGCTCTACAACAGGGTGTGAAGTGCACAGTGGACAACGTCGAATTCAAATCCATGCGCACCGCTGCGCCCAAACCGCTCACCGAGGGCGATCTTATTAAGGCAATGAAAAATGTGGCCAAGCTGGTCAACGATCCACGCCTGAAACAGAAACTTCGGGACACCACCGGTATCGGCACCGAAGCCACACGTGCCGGTATCATTAAGGGGTTGATTGATCGCGGTTATTTGTTGAAGAAAAAACGAGCTTTGATGGCGTCCGCAGCGGCCCATACCCTGATCGAGGCGGTGCCCGCTGCAGTCGCGGATCCGGGTATGACAGCAATCTGGGAGCAGGCTCTGGATGAAATCGAAGCGGGACGTCTGACCTTGGATGCATTCGTTGCCAAGCAGGCACACTGGATTACGCAGCTGATCGCAAACTGCGGAGCGCTCACTTTGTCGGTACCGGTCGAAGCCGGGCCGGCTTGCCCCAATTGCAATGCCTCAATGCTCAGGCGTAAGGGAAAATCAGGGCCGTTCTGGTCATGCTCCCAGTACCCGGACTGCAAAGGCACTGTGCCGATCAGCAAAGGTACGCGTCGTCCATGAGGCGCCATTGGCGTTCACATGAACCCCGGGGGTGTTGTCAGTGCATCATTAACGGCGCCTGATCCTTCTCCAACTCGTCTAGCGGTCGTCCGATTTCACGGGCCAAGGCGATGCCTGTCGCGATCCATATCTGCCCCAGTTCGTTGAACGCTTCCAGGTGAGCAGGATCTTCGTTTAGCCAATGAACAAGGCTGTCGAGATGTTCGGGGCTATTAGGGCAGTCATGGATCTTGATGAACAGCTCCAGTGTTCGATCCCAGATCAGGTCCATGTCGTTCTCGCGCGGCTCATCCATGCTCAACCTTTCCTCCGTTTGGCCCTATCAGGCCACTCAGTCCCGCTGGTCACTTCGGCCTCTGATTCCTGGAGGAATAGATGTCACGTCGCGACAAAAAGCTATTTCAGTCAATATAACAACCCTATAAGTCGATACTCAACCGATAAGGATGTTCATGTCAACGGGTCTTTGCTCAACCATTCGGGTTGAATTGGAGAACTCATCACTTGGCACATAAACATCCAACCCAAGCCCAAATCGGACGCATGATCGCGAAGCACCGCACTCAGCGTAATCTGACCCAGGAAGAGGTCGCTGAACGCCTAGGGATCGGCAGCGAAGCCATTTCGCGCCTTGAGCGAGGTGTAGTGGAGCTTTCCGTGATCAAGCTGATGCAATTGGCGGACATCTTCGACTGCCGGATGGATGAACTGTTGACGGAGTCAAGCAATCGCCCCAACGACCAGGGCCAGATGATCGCGGGCCTGCTGAGCGGCCTTCAAGAACGCGACCGTGCCTTTATCCTGACGACCGTCGAACAGCTGGCCGCTCATCTCAGTAGCAAATAACCTCTCAGCACACTGGCTTGACGTCGTCACACCCGCTCTGCTGTAGTGCCTCAGGATCATCGCTACGGCGACCCAAGACCGATTCGCTCCGGGTAGCTCGGTCGGACTCCCTGAGTTCGGAGCCTTCTCTTCTGCGGAATTTCATTCCCGCTTTGTGCTCGACCGGATTAATGTGGCGGATGACCACTGTTGCCTCTGCAGACAACAGCGGTCATCCGCCACGGCGATCGCATTCAGTCCCGGAGCCCGCCGGGGAAACACTGGGCACCCTTTGTGCGCGGATGCGTGCCAGCATGTTCCGACCCAGGCCACGACAAGGGTCGGTTGGCGAATCATGGCGCAGTCAAACCAAGTTTTGCGAGGAGCTTGTCGACTGTGCAAGACCGTCAAAGGTGGCTTTTTTATTCCTCGCCTGGCACCCGCCAGGCCCGCTCTTCATTTTTTTCAGTCCAATAATGTCCATTGTATTCCGGCTATAAAAAATCAGCTTTCGGCTTCTTGACGCTCTCCTGTGGCAGGCTTATACAAAGGGCGTGGTTCGCTGTCGTTGACAGCCCAGCCCAGGTAGCTTGAACCTTCAAGGCTACGCCACGCTTGTGGTGGTTTACCCAAGTGCGATCAGCATTCGGAGGCTCGCACGATTACCGCTTCAGCGGTGATGAATGCCCACTACCCAGGTCCACAGACCACTGCTGCGGATTTCTCCTCGGCTGCACCGCTATCCTCCAGGCGCATCGATCTGATGCTCATCGGCTTGCCGGTGCCGTGTCGTTCATCGCTTGCCTTCACCTTACCCACCCTGACGGGGCTCACTTCCCCCTCAGGGGCTGTGCGTCGCCGTTTTCCCTTGAAAGGAGAATCACCATGGCCCACGCCAACCAATCCCAAGAAGCGACCACTTACTTCAATCTGCACACCGTCGGTATCGGCTACCTCAACCGTGTCCGCGAAGTACAAGTCCGTCGCGGCCAGCCGTTCATGGCCTGTGATATCGCGGCCCTGCATGGCGCCACGGATGCGGTCGAATACACCCGCTTCGACTGCAAGGTCGCTGGCGGCGAAGCTGAACGTTTGATTCGCCTCTATATGGACGCCGTCAATGCCGAGAAAAAAGTCTTGCTGTCATTCCGTATCGGCGACCTGTGGATTGACCCATTTCTCTATGAGAAAGGCGCTAAACAAGGCCAACCGGGCGCCAGCCTGAAAGGTCGTTTGCTCTTCATCGACTGGATCAAGGTCAACGGCGTATTCGAGTACAAAGCGCCTGCCAGGCAGGAGGCAACAGCACCTGCTGAGCCAGCGCCAAACAGTGAGCCATCCCCAACGTCGGCTGATGCCGAAGCTGAGGATACCGACAACCCAACAGAGACCAGGATCAAATCTGAATCTGCACCCACTCCCCGCATGGCCCGCCGTGTTGCCACACGTACTGTTCAGTCCGCCTGAATACAATCCACGATGTTTACATCAAGGCGCTCAATCGAGCGCCTTTCTTCAATCCGCACAGGAGAACCTACATGGAATTCTTCTGGCTTTGCGACGACTGTCTGTTCGCTGCGGCTTACGAGGACCACAGCACGTTATCGCTCTACTACACGACGGATGAAATCGAGAAACGCATCGCCGGTCTCCATCGCGGGCTGGTTCGGCTAATGCCCATCAGTGCCGACTTCGACCCCGAAACTGGCCGTGGCATAAGAACCTTCTCCCCATCGCCCTGCGACGGTTGCGATTCACACCTGCACGGACAACGCCACCGATTCACTCGGCTGTAAACAGCGCGTCATCGCGCAATGCCCGTCATTCTATATCCACCTCGGGGACACCACTCCCCTCGGGTGTGTACCCCGGATTGTTCCCTTCGGAGGTACCTCATGAACACCCCACTCACCCTGATTGAAACCTCGGATGTCGAGGCTGATCGTATCGCCCAGGAAAACCAGCTGATCGACGAAGCGCTGCACATCCTGGATCGTCGGCTGTTCACCCGCGGCCCCAACCTGACGTCGCCTGACGCCGTGGCCTCATATCTAAAACTACATATTGCCCCCCAAGAGCATGAGGTTTTCGGTGTGATTTTTCTCGATGCCCGCCATCGCGTTCTGGCATTCGAGATTCTCTTTCAGGGCAGCATCGATGGTGCCAGCGTTTACCCTCGCCATGTCGTCAAGCGCTCGCTAACGCATAACGCGGCAGCTGCCATTGTCGTTCACAACCACCCCTCCGGTTGCACGGAACCCAGCCTGGCGGATCGCGCCTTGACCGCACGGTTGAAAGATGCCTTGGACTTGATTGAAGTGCACTTATTGGATCACTTCATCATCGGTGAAGGTCGTCCTCTCTCCCTTGCCGAGCATGGCTTGCTTTAACCCCCCAAAGGCGTCTTCGGACGCCTTATTCATTTCCCTCCTGGAGAATCCTCATGAACCCAACACCCCAACCCTTAGCTCTGCCGGAAACCTCAAACCCATTTGCTCGCGGCTACGACAACTTGCATATCGAACGACTGCTACAGATCACCTACGCAAATGACTGCCCTCCCTGCTTTCGCCCCGTACACGACGCACAAGCCCATCTGCCCGATGACGCGTTAGAACTGTACCCGTGCATGTTCAATGACGATTTCGCTCTGATTAGCGAGGGTCAGTCCATCCCGGATGAATTGGATGAACGCTTCCAATCCACCGGACTGGTGCGGCAAGTGACCTATGCCGTGACTGGCGAAATGCTCAACGAGCGACATCACGTCGGTGACCTGTACTCCCTGGAAGAAGCCCAAGCCATGATCCATCGCTTGAACTTCGACACAGGACACTACAGTCGAGTCTGGGAAATCAGTACCGCACACCTCACTGACGAAGCACTACGCCACTTGGAAATCCGGGTTGGCAATTTCGACTCCAAGCCAACCGGACTGCTGTTTGAACCCTTTACCCTGCCAGACTGCAATGGCATCGGATGTAAGCTGATCGGGACGCCCTGGACCGACGATAACTTGGTGAAGATCGAGGGCAATCCTTACTCGTCGCTGAGGCAAGAGCAGCTCGACGCAGGTACGCCGGAGGCCTTGATCAACGTGCTGTATCTGGCGGCATTGGCGGATGTTAGGTTGTTGATTTTCGACCCCGACGCTGCCGTCTTGGATGGGCTAGCCATTTTTGATCAGTAGTAATGCCTTCAGCGTTAACGCGACTCGCCTTGAATCGACTTTCTCACTGCTTGGCTCCTTCACCTCATGTCAGGTTCTGCACTGAATCTGACATGAGGTTTTTTCCATGGAGCGTTTTTTCACGCCTGTCTGCCTGCTGGGCTTGTTGAGTGCTTGCACCGCGCAAATCCCAACCCCATTGCCGACTCATCCAGAGATTGACGGTGGTTCCAATCGGCCTCAGTTATCGAGGAGCCCAGCCGACGAAAACCATCCGTCAGAGCTCCGCTATGGCCGCTATACGCTGGTCAGCACCGACCCCACCACGGAACAACGTGATCTTCTCGCTCAAATCGTTGACGTGAGCATTCCGTCCCACCTGAATTCTTCGGTACAGGAAGCGATGCACTACGTGCTGCTGCGCTCGGGTTATTCGCTCTGTCCTGCCGAAGAGCCAGTGGAAATACTGTTTACCCGGCCTCTGCCCGCCGCCCATTACCGGCTCGGCCCAATCTCATTACGCAGCGCGCTCCAAGTGCTGGCTGGCCCCGCCTGGCAACTCACGACCGATGAAGTTAGCCGTTCGGTCTGCTTCGAACCGCAGAAAAATAGCGGCACGGTGCGGGTCACGCCAACCTCGTCCCATCAGTCGGAGGCTCGTCCATGAAAGCCTCAACATTTCAAACTCTCATTGTCGGCTCACTTTGTCTGGCGGTCTCCGGGCTAAGTGGTGGCTTGTATAACCAGTATCAACGCATGACCGAGCTGGAAAATGCGAACGCCCAACGCGCACAGACCCTGGATACCCTGCAACGTGATTCAAGCACCCTCTTGGATGCTCAGGAAAAGCTGCAGTACGCACTGAAAGACCTGAAGCAGATGGTCGATACCGGTGAGCAACAGGCCAATACCCTCGATCCGATGTTGGATCAATGGGCGCAAGAGATACAGGAGCTACGCGACGGTCTGGCAGACCGTGCCACCGAAGCCGACATGATCGCGCTACGCGCACGACTCGAGCACGTCGAGCAGCAACTCCTGGACCTCAAAAGCCAGCCACCACTCCCACCACCGACGCCCTCCTCGGCCAAGCCGAAAAAAACCGCTCAGCCCAAGCCTGCCCCGCTCCTGCCGCCATTTTCAGTGTTGAGCGTCGAGTACCGCGGTGGCGAGCGCTTTCTGGCCGTAGCACCTCCTGATAGTCGCTCACTCAAGGATATCCAGTTGCTGCACAACGGCGAGCAGTTCGGCACATGGCAGTTGAAGGTGCTGGAGTTGAAGGCCGCCATCTTCGCGGTGACCAATCACCCAGACCAGACCGTACCATTCCCTTGAGAAACGATCATGAACCGAGCGCTACTGTCCTCCGTTGTCTGTCTCGTTTCACTGCTTAGCACCGACGCTGCGATGGCTAACCCTGCCACGACACCGTCACGGGTCCAGGACACACAGTCCACTCCGCTGGGGCGCTCGCACCCTGAGCAGGCGACAAGCTGGGGGCTCACGGAGCAGGAGTGGACACGCTTCGAACAGATCCAAGCCGGCCCGCGTGGTTACTGGAGCCCGAATCTCGATCCGCTGACTGCACTCGGCGTCGAAGCAGAGAACGGCCAGGAGCGTCAGCGCTATGCCGAATTGCAGGTAGCGCTGGAAGCCAAACGTGCCGAGCGCGAGTTGGCCTACCAAAATGCTTACACCGCGGCCTGGGCCAAGCTGTTTCCGGGACTGTTGCCGATCCAGGGTATGGCATCCCCGTCCGCTGCCAGCTCATCGCTAGAGCCGCGCCAAGCTCTGTTTGTCGAAGACCATTGCCCTGCGTGCACCGCTGAAGCGCAGCGTCTGCAAAACAGTGATACAGCGTTCGATATCTATGTGGTGGGTAGCCAAGGCGAGGATGAACACGTCCGGCGCTGGGCGACGCAAGCAGGCATTGATCCGAGCAAGGTTCAACGCCGGCAAATCACCCTGAACCATGATCGCGGCCGCTGGTTCAGCCTGGGTGCCCCAAGACCATTACCCGTCATATTTCAGCAGGTAAACGAACAATGGCAGCGACTCGATTGATTGTCTTTGTGCCCCTGCTGACAGTCCTCGTCGTCCAGGCTGACGACTTTCCGCCTCCGGCTTATCAACTGGCGGCGCATGACGCCAATATTCCTCCTACGGTCTTGTTCGCGATTGCCCTGCAGGAGAGTGGTGCCCGCCTTCGTGGTCGACTGCTGCCCTGGCCCTGGACGCTGAATATTGCCGGTAGCCCTTACCGTTTCGCCAATCGTCAGACCGCCTGTCACGCTTTGCTTCAGGCACTTGCTCGGCATGACGCTAAGCGCGTCGATGCCGGGCTTGGGCAAATCAACCTGGGTTATCACGGACGGCATTTTTCCAGTCCCTGCGAAGCCCTTGAACCCTACCGCAATCTGGCCGTGACTGCCGCGCAGCTGCAAAAGCATCACGCCGTCACCGGTGATTGGGTGTCAGCTGCTGGCCGGTATCACCGCCCGGCAGGAGGAACGCCAGCCGCACGTTACCGCGCCGGCTTTTCTCAACAACTCGAACGATTGCAGGTTTCCTCTAAAGAGGGCACACCACCATGAAGCGAATTCCCAGTGCGTATTACTTCGCCGTGCTCTTGGCTGCGCTCGCCCAGCCGGGACTGTCGTTTGCAGAAGTTCAGCCTGGCGGTTTCACCCGCCCCCAGTTTGAAGCTTCCAGGCCGCCAATAAACAACAAGACCCAGCCTGCTCGGGCCATACATGCAGACCTATCTGCATTTGCCGATGAAACCTGGATACTGCCCGTGCGCAGCTCTCACTTGAGCCCAGGCCAAATCACAACTCGCACCCTGGACATGCCGGGCTTGCAGCCATTTTTCCTTGTCGGGGAGGATCCCCGATCGTTGACTTGGCTGCATCAGCGTGCGACTGAACTGCAAGAAATGGGGGCGGCCGGCCTCGCCGTCGAAGTGACCGATACTGAAGCCCTGGCCCGAATTCGAGCAGCCGCGCCGGGCATCACCATCCTGCCGGTCAACGGCAACGACATCGCCACCCGCCTGCAGATTGAGCACTACCCTGTCTTAATCACAGCCACCTCACTGGAACAGTGAGTCTGGGTCATGGCCGAGCATGCGATGGAGTCCAAACTCCGGCCCGCAGTCGAGCTGTATACCGTGGCGATCTGCGTCGCCGCGGCGGTGTTATGCGTGTATTCGCCCTGGGCCGTGGCCCTATCACCCGAGATCGGTCTGATTGCGGCTCTGGCCTATGCCCTGTTCGGTTTGATCCGCCTCCGACAAGCCTGGGAGGTGTTGCGCTATCGACGCAATATCCGCCGGCTGCCTCGCTACGAGCTGACCAGCCGGCAGATTCCGGTGAGCCGCAAACGTCTGTTCATGGGCCGAGGCTTTCGCTGGACCCGCCTGCACACCCAGCGCTTAGTCGAGGCCGAGGATCCGGCCGTCGCTCACTACGTCGACCAACCGACCCGTTACCGCCTGGCACGTGGACTCGAACGTCGCCTAGAACATGCACCGTTTCCGCTCTCGACACTGGCCCGTGTCACAGCCTGGGACAGCACCTTTAATCCGTTGCGCCCTTTACCCCCAGTCGGTGGCTCACCGCTGTTGCATGGGGTTGAGCCCGACGAAACGGAAGTCAGTCTGCCGCTGGGTGAACGGGTCGGACATACCCTGGTGCTGGGGACCACTCGTGTCGGCAAGACGCGACTCGCCGAGGTATACATTACTCAAGACATACACCGAGTAGAACATGAGGTGGTCATCGTCTTCGATCCGAAGGGTGATGCCGACCTGCTCAAACGCATGTACGTCGAAGCCAAACGCGCCGGTCGGGAAAAAGAGTTCTATGTCTTCCATCTGGGTTGGCCAGAGATCTCTGCCCGTTACAACGCGGTGGGACGTTTTGGACGCATCTCGGAAGTGGCGTCGCGCATCGCTGGGCAGCTCAGTGGCGAAGGTAACTCGGCGGCGTTTCGCGAGTTCGCCTGGCGTTTCGTCAACATCATCGCCCGCGCCCTGATCGAGTTGGGCCGACGTCCGGACTACCTGCAAATCCAGCGTCATGTGGTAAACATCGACGCGCTGTTCATAGAATACGCCCAGCAGTTTTTCGCCAAGACCGACCCAAAAGCGTGGGAAGTGATTGTCCAGCTTGAAGGCAAGCTGACCGAAAAGAATATTCCCCGGCATATGGTGGGACGCGAAAAACGCGTGGTGGCCATCGAGCAGTACCTGGCGGTGAAGCGGGTATTTGATCCAGTAATGGACGGGCTGCGTTCGGCTGTACGCTACGACCGTACTTACTTCGACAAAATCGTTGCCTCGCTACTGCCGCTGCTGGAGAAACTCACCACCGGCAAGACTGCCCAGTTACTGGCCCCCAACTACACCGATTTAGATGACCCGCGGCCGATCTTCGACTGGATGCAGATCATCCGAAAACGCGGCATCGTTTACGTCGGACTGGATGCACTGACCGATGCCGAGGTGGCTGCCGCCGTCGGCAACTCCATGTTCGCCGACTTGGTCTCGGTCGCGGGCCACATCTACAAACATGGCATTGACCACGGTTTGCCCGCATCGGGCAGCAGCGGTGACAAGCTGCCGATCAACCTGCATGCCGATGAGTTCAACGAGTTGATGGGCGACGAGTTCATCCCACTGATCAACAAGGGTGGCGGAGCTGGCATCCAGGTGACGGCCTACACCCAAACCCTCAGCGATATCGAAGCACGCATTGGTAACCGCGCCAAGGCCGGCCAGGTTATTGGTAACTTCAATACGTTGCAGATGCTCCGCGTACGCGAGACCGCCACCGCGGAGCTGCTCACACAGCAGTTGCCCAAGGTTAACGTGCTGACCAAGACCCTGGTGTCGGGTGCCACCGATACCTCCGATCCTGAAGCCAACACGGACTTCACCTCGTCCTCACAGGACCGTGTCAGCAGCACCAGTGTGCCGCTGATCGAGCCCGCACACATCGTCGGTTTGCCCAAAGGGCAAATGTTCTCTTTCCAGGCCGGTGGGCAGCTCTGGAAAGTGCGCATGCCATTGCCAAAACCCTCTAACGACGATGCCATGCCCAAGGACCTACAGGAGCTCACCCAGCGAATGCGGGCCACCTACAACGAGCAGGCAGGGCAATGGTGGAGCGCAAGCGGTGGCGGCCCAACAACCAACTTCGATCTGGATCAGGTGGGATAGCCCGCCCCTGCCTCAGGTTTCGATTCAGCAGAAAACTGTCCAGAAGGCGTCGTGACGACATCAATACTGCAGCGCGCAATGGAGTGAACGATGGCGAGTTCCGTCCGGCACACGCCGCCACAACCGGTCCAGCGCTCGGGGTTAATCATCTCGGCGATCGCCTTAATCCTGCGCATCATCGGATTGCTGATCGCCTCGTTGCTGTTCTCGATCTTCATAGAGTTCGCCGGCCTGCTGCTCTTCTGGGGCGATCAGGGCTGGCGACACAGCCAGGCCATGTTGAATAGCGAACTGGGATGGCTCAGCGAGCACTTCCAAGCTTCACTCATCATCCAACAGCCTGGACAGACGATTGTCCAGTGGCTGGATTTTCTCAATCAGTGGCTGTTGGTCAAGACTGGCTTTGCGGATTTTGCCCGGCAGGCGCGGGTGTCGAGCCAGGGTATCGGCTTCTGGAGTTGGACCAATCAGCTGTACGTGAGCATTGAAGATTTCGTGCTGGCCGCAGTGTATGTGACATTTACCTTCATGGTGCGCCTAGCCATTCTGATCCTGGCCACCCCCTTATTTTTGCTAGCCATGTTCACTGGTTTTATCGATGGCTTGATACGCAGAGACCTGCGTAAATTTGGCGCGGGTCGGGAAAGTAGCTTTGTATACCACCGTGCAAAACGGACTTTGATACCGCTATTGATTATGCCCTGGATCATTTACCTATTATTGCCCATTACATTCAATCCAATGGCCGTTTTTATTCCCTGCGCCGTGATGCTCGGTGTAGCCACTGCCTTGACGACAACCACATTCAAAAAATACATTTAAACAATCCACCTGAAGTACAACCAAGGAATCCACAGCACTCCTACCCAAGCGAGCCGGAAAACCAGAATGACTTGTCACTTAGCGAGCCCTCAGCTTTATAAGGAACCACCACTTAAAAAATATTACTCTCAATGCTCGCAACAACCACGAGCGCGACTTCATGTTACCCTCTCCTATTATTGACAATGACGCTGTTGCAGCCTTGCCGCCGGCGAGAAAAGAAACAATACAAAAGAGGAAATACTTTAGATTTTCGTGCTCGCGACTCAGTTTAACTTTATCGACTAACTTTCCAAGCTTGTCATAAAGTTTAGCTACACGCTCCCCATGGGCAGTCAATGGAATGTAATCTTTGCTACCAAACTCCTGACTACTTATCATTAGATTGGAAGGCGTTTCACGGCACGCATCACTGCCGTTATGAGTACAAAAATAAGCATTTATCCTAGCGATATCATTGGGACCTGGTAATGATTGCAGCCACGAATCTCCGTATCGCCTCAATTCTGGCTCATCCCCGACGCTATTTAACGATAATGTCGAATACACATTGATAGCGGACTTGCAGACTGCATTTTCGGCCGCTGAAAAAGAGGTGTCGGTTAGACAACTCCCCTTCAAGCCTTGATATCGATCTTTATAAAATAGCAAATAACCCCCTAGCAATTTATTAGTATCAACCATTTGATCGCGATCAAATTTTGCTTGAGAGTCAACCACCAAATACATACATCCCACCAGGCTTAACATACACCACAGATGGTCATAGCCATGCTTAAACTTCGGGCTTTTGAATAAATTTGCGACAATTAAAACAATCGACCACCCCAAGACGAACGCAATTAAGAAATTTATCCCACTACTCCAAAACCCCCCTATATAGCCCGCCCCCAGGTTAAAGCTTTCAGGAATAAGTAACCACCAACTCGGCGAGAACCCAGCCAATGATAAAACCCCAGGAAAAAACACGACCAACAAACCCAACAGGCCCGGCTTATGCCCTAGAACATAAGCACCTCTGACAAATATAAAGCCCATCAAAACCAAGAGCATGAAAAAAAATATAGAAATTATTTTAACGCCCGCAACGGGACTAAGATTCAATAACGGGTACGGTATACCTGGCTCGTATATGCCATTAAAATAACCAAACCACCCAATCCCTTCTAGGTTCTGCGCTACCCCATAAGAGGCAATGAAAGATACCCAATAATATGGTTTTATAAACAGATAAACCCATTGCATAAAAACTTCTCCCTAAAAACCAACTTCATGTTCAAAAGCGAGGAGGTAACACCTCGGCACAACCCTATCGTCGGCGTATGTGAACCGCGCAAATCACGAACACCCAAGAGGTCAATCGCCCTCAAAAACGATTGTCTCTGCTTCAGTTTTCCTAGGGATTTAGCTAGTCACTTTCACAATCCTGCACGTGAGAATCCAGAGCCAATCGCCATGCTTACTCCCTTCATCCCCCGCCCTCTGATTTCCATATTGTTGGTGGCGTGCAGCTGCGCCAACGCGACACCCAGTCAAGAACCGGTTGAGATGGAGCTCATCCAAAAACAGCTTGAGGTTACCGAGCACCTCGCGAATCGCGCAAATACAAACAATACTCTAGGCACGTCCACACGATATCGCTTCGACTATCCCCGCCTAATTCAAGACATCCAGCGCATCCGCCACGGTGTGCAGGATTATCTTTCCCCTTCTCGCGCTCAACCCCGCGATCCCGCCGAACTCGTCGGCGATTACCGCCTCGACACCCCGCTAACGGAGCCGTCGCCATGAGCATGACTGACGCTCAGACCGCTGCGTTCCAAAACGCCTCCGGCTTCGCACCGCAAAGCAGTTCGACGCTCTGGCTGTCCCTGGTTCTCGTCCTGGTATTGCTCTGGTGCGCCTGGGTGATGTGGACGGCTTACCGAGGGTGGGCGACTGGCAGTGTGCGCTTTGGAGCCTTCGGCGGCATTGCCGCGCGCGTTTTGCTCGCCCTACTCGTCCTGATGTTCTTCACCTTGTCCTAATCCAGGAGATCGCCGCCATGCTCAAGTATTTTTCCCCCCTGAAAAACAACCTGCGCGATCGTGCCAGCCAGCGCCTAATCGGTCTGTTGTTGGTGCTCAGTCCAAGCCTGGCTTTTGCCGAGCTCCCCACTATGGAAGCGCCTTCTCGTGGTGAAGGTTCCGGGTTGATCGAGACGATCAAAAACTACGCCTACGACGGCGGCATCCTGCTCGGTCTGCTGATCGCTCTGCTCGCGTTTCTCGGCGTGGCCTGGCACTCCCTGACCGTCTATGCCGACGTGCAGAACCAGCGCAAGACCTGGAAGGACCTCGGCGCCGTGGTAGGCATCGGCGCCTTGCTGGTGGTGATCATTATCTGGTTCTTAACCAAGGCTGCCGCAATTCTGTGAGGCCGACATGAACGACACTATCGAACGCCTTGCCGACGGCACCTTAGTGTTTCTGCCTGAGCGACTCAATCGTGATCCTGCCGTGTTGCGCGGTTTGACTAATGATGAGATGTGGGTAGCGCTCGGTACCGGCGCAATCATTGGGCTGGTGCTGGGAGTTCCTCTGGCGATTGCCACCGCCTCCATTGCCGTGGCGCCAACCAGCATGATCGCAGGCATGGCGGTAGTGTTATTGGCCGGTGGAGCGCTACTGCGTCGGGCCAAACGAGCCCGCCCCGAGACCTGGTTATACCGCAAAATCGAATGGGTCCTCGCCAGCCGTTGGCGCCTGGGTCGCGGAAGTTTGATCCTTCACTCCGGCGCCTGGACGGTTCGCCGCTCGCGTCGGCTGCGCCCTGCTCTGTCCCGGTGGCAGCGATGAGCCGCTTTCGAAACAAGGTCGATGCCCAACAGGCGCATATCTTCAGCCTGCGTTTGGCGGTAATGATCCTTGCCCTGGTCTGTGCCGGGCTCTGGTACGGCTGGCGTTCGGCACCGACCGATCTGACCGTGCATGTACCACCAGATCTGCGCTCGGGCAGCACTCGCAAGTGGTGGGATATCCCCTCAGAAAATATCTATGCCTTTGCCCTGTATATCTTTGGTCAGCTAAACCGCTGGCCCTCGGATGGCGAGCAGGATTATCGCCGCGCCATCTATGGCTTGCAGTCCTACCTGACACCTGCCTGCAAAGCCTTCCTCGACGGCGACTACGAATACCGCAAGGCCGCCGGTGAACTGCGCCAGCGAGTGCGCGGGGTCTACGAAATTCTGGGCCGCGGTTACAGCGAAGATCCGGAACTCAGGGTCAAGCAACTCGACCGCGACAGCTGGCTGGTCACCCTCGACCTCAACGCTGATGAATATTACGCCGCGGAACCGGTGAAACGGGTGGTGGTGCGCTATCCACTACGCGTGGTGCGGTTCGACCTCGATCCCGAACACAACAAGTGGGGACTGGCACTGGATTGTTATCAAGGCACGCCACAAAAAATCGCTCTGCCTGGAGGTGATTCATGAAGCGGATTTCTACCCCGGCGCTCACCATCGCACTGATGCTATGGGGAGTTGCAGCGCAGGCCGTCGAGTTGATGCGCTGGGAACGCCTCCCTCTCGCGGTCCCACTGGTGATCAATCAGGAGCGGGTGGTCTTTGTCGATGAGGCTGTTCGCGTCGGAGTGCCCTCAACCCTGACGGGCAAGCTGCGCGTGCAATCAACTGGCGGCACGCTGTACCTGCGCGCGTCGGAGGCCATCGCCCCGACCCGCCTACAGCTGCAATCTGTCGCGACGGGAGAGATCATCCTCTTGGACATTGCGGCCACGCCTGGCGATCAACCGCTGGAACCCGTGCGTATTCTTAAGAATGCTCAGGAGCAGCCTACCGAGGCTGAATCCAGCACCGTCCCTGCTCCAGAACGTACGCCAATCCCACTCGCTTTGACGCGCTACGCCGCGCAAAGCCTGTACGCACCTCTACGCACCGTGGAGTCCCTGCCCGGCGTACGTCGCGTCCCGCTAAAGCTGCGCACAGAACTGCCAACCCTGCTGCCGACCGAAAACGTGTCCAGCACGCCCGTCGCCGCCTGGCAACTCGGAGACTACTGGGTTACCGCAGTGAAGTTGCGCAACCGTGGCTCAGCGACGGTGCAACTCGATCCGCGTTGGCTACAGGCCAAGCTATTCGCCGCGGCATTCCAGCACACCTTCCTCGGACCTGTCGGCAGCGCCGAAGACACTACGGTTGCCTACCTCGTCACCCGCGGCGCCGGTCTTGAACACGCCGTGCTGCTCCTGCCTGTTTCGGAAGGTGCCGACGATGAAAGCTAACGCCTTACTTAAATGGCTAGTACCAGCTGTGCTGCTGGGCGTGGCTTTCATCATCCTGAAAACCTGGATAGCGGGTAGTACCTCCCCTCCAGAGCACCCAGTTGACCAGGACAATATTCAGTTATCCGCCGAGCAAGCCAAGTCGCTCGGTGTTGCGGGCGACACTCCACGCGATACGGTCGCCACCTTGATCGGCCAAGTGAAGGCCATGCGTAGCGACATGCTCGGCTTGAAGAAACACAACGATTCGCTGCAGGCGGAAAACAATCGTCTGCGGGACAGGGAAAACAGTATTGACTCGCGAATCCAGACGGCGCTTGGCAGCGTGACTCAACAGGTCGACGAAGGTCGCCGACAAACCAACGAGGCCCGACTCAAAGCGGAACAAGATAGTCGCCAGGCCCGTGGTCTGCTGACGCAATTGCAGGAGCAGCTGTCGGGGCTGACCGGCAAAGACAAGGATATGCCTATCGGACTGGGGCTTGAGCCGGGCGACGGCTCCCAGTTCGAACGGCAGCATTCTGCCAATGATGCACTGCAGTGGATTGAGCCCTCGGATGCTCTGCCCACCGACGCCCAAGGCAAAACCAAGACCGCATCCGCCCTGAGTCTGCCTACTGCCTTCAACTCACTGGAGGGTTTGAAGGACAATGCCATCGACCGCAGCCAGAAGCAGCTACGCGAGGTCACCAAGGGTGAACGTGACCAGACACGCTCCACTGATCGTACCGAAGGCGCGAAGCCGGTCTACACCATTCCCGAAAACGCGACATTGATGGGTTCGGTTGCCATGACTGCGCTGATCGGTCGAGTCCCGGTGGACGGCACGGTGAATGATCCCTACCCCTTCAAGGTGCTGGTTGGGCCCGAGAATCTGACGGCCAACGGCATCGATCTGCCAGACGTTGCGGGCGCCGTAATGAGCGGCACGGCGTCCGGTGACTGGACCCTGTCGTGCGTACGCGGACAGGTCGAGTCAATCACCTTTGTGTTTACCGACGGCACCATCCGCACGGTGCCTCAGCCGAAGGCGGTAGCCAGCCGCAACGCCGACACCGCCCAGAGTTCGAACACCGACAAGATTCGTGGCGGACTCGGTTACCTGTCCGATCCGTTTGGCATTCCTTGCATTGCCGGCGAACGCCGCTCAAACGCTCAACAGTACCTCGGCAGCCAGAGCTTGATCACTGCCGCCGGCGCCGGTGTCGCTGCCTTGCTCGGGGATGAGCAGAACAACAGCAGTGTGATCAGTTCCGGCGGCAGTACGCTCGGGGTTACCAACAACACAGGTAACAGCGCGCTGAGTTCAATTCTCAGTGGTGGGGTCAGCGACATCCGTGAGTGGATCAACGAACTCTATGGCGAGACCTTTGCTGCCGTGTACGTTCCACCAGCCGCCCAAGTCGCGCTGCATCTCGACCATGAGATTACCATCGACTACGAGCCCAAGGGCCGGAGCGTTCGCCATGAAAAAGACCACGTTTCTCTGCCTGACCTGGATTAGCGTTTTTTCCTTGGTCCTGACAGGGTGTTCCACTGACAAGGAGACGCTGCTGCCCCATGGCGAGCAAACCATGCTGGACATCTGGAACGGTGCCGGCTCACAGGGCACTCAGCAGCAACTGTTGGATGCTCGGCAACAGTTACGCCGCCCGTTGGCCCAGGCAGATTTCTCCGTTGCTCTCCAGGAGCCGTACACGCGCACAGCGGCGAACGAGATCCGCAACCTGTTCCCTCGCCTGCCCAATCCCGATCTGGTGCTGTACGTGTATCCGCACCTGAGCGGTACCGAGCAGGCACCGGTCCCGGGTTACTCGACCGTTTTTCCGTTTTACCAACGGGTACAGTACGCATTACCGGGTGAACGTCAGGAAGACTTGTAGTGCCTACCGACGACTCGGGCAAGGGCTCTTCTGCATGGAAAGCCTGGCGCCACCCATCGCGCCCTCGTGCCACCTTGACCGATGAAGCTGCACTGTATGCACACAGCCCCAGCTTCACCGATCATCTGCCTTGGGTTGAATACCTCGACACCGAGCAGTGTTTCCTACTGGATGACAATCGCTCGGTGGGCGCGGTGTTCGAGTTGCTGCCCATCGGCACCGAGGGGCGCGAGCCTGACTGGCTGATGGCGGCTCGTGATGCCCTCGAGGGTGCCCTGCAAGACAGCTTTGACGAGCTGGATCAAGCGCCTTGGGTGGCGCAGTTTTTCTGCCAGGACGACAACGACTTCGTCCCCCATCTGACCCGGCTCACCGATTATATTCAGAACAGCGCGCGCGGCACGGTCTTCACCGATACGTTTTTGGAACTCAGCCGTCGTCATCTGAAGGCTATCGCCAAGCCGGGAGGTCTGTTCGAGGACAAGGCCGTCACGCGCCTGCCCTGGCGTGGCAATAACCGGCGGGTGCGCCTGGTGGTCTATCGCTGGTTTGAGTCTGACGCTGATGAGACGGGACTCACCCCAGTGCAATCCCTGCAACAGGCTTGCGAACGTATCGGTGCTTCCTTGCAGGCGTGCGGGGTGCAATCGACACGAGTCGATGGCCGAGGTTTGTATGCCTGGTTGTTGCCCTGGTTCAATCCGGCACCCAGGCTCACCGATGAAGCGCCCGAAGAATTCTACCGCCGCGTGGCCTATCCGGAGTCAGGTGATGGCGAGTCACTGGAACTGCCCTTCGATCACGACTTTGCCGAGCGGCTGTTTTTCAACGAACCGCGTTCGGATGTGCAACAGGGACTCTGGTTTTTCGACGATCAGCCCCACCGGGTGATGGTGGTGGACAAACTGCGGCGGGCACCGTCGATTGGTCAACTCACCGGGGAAGCCCGCAAAGGCGACGCGGTGAATGCGCTGTTCGACCAGTTACCCGAAGGCACGGTGATGAGTCTGACCCTGGTGATCAAACCTCAAGATGTGCTCGAGGAGCAGCTGAACCGTCTGGCGCGCAAAGCCATCGGTGAAAACCTGGCCTCGACCCAGACCCGCCAGGATGTTGAAGAGGCTCGCGCGATCATCGGCCGTCAGCACAAGCTGTACCGGGGCACCCTGGCATTTTACGCGCGCGGTCACGATGAACAGCAATTGCATCAGCGATCGGTCAGCCTGGCCAACGCGCTGTTGGGCGCGGGGCTGCAACCGGTACGTGAGGGTGATGAAGTCGCCGCGTGCAACAGTTACCTGCGTTGGCTGCCGATGAATTACAACCCGGCCCGCGACACACGCAGCTGGTACACACGCCTGATGTTCGCTCAACACTTGGCAAATCTCGTTCCCATCTGGGGTCGCAGCACCGGCACCGGCCACCCGGGCATCACACTGTTCAATCGTGGTGGCTCGCCGTTGAGCTTTGATCCGTTGTCACGCCTAGACCGAGCTATGAACGGCCATCTGCTGTTGTTCGGCCCGACCGGCGCCGGTAAATCGGCCACCCTGGTCACCCTGCTGATGCAGGTCATGGCGGTGTACCGCCCTCGCCTGTTCATCGTTGAGGCCGGTAACTCATTCGGCTTGCAGGGCGACTACTTCGCAACGCAAGGCCTGTCGGTCAACAAGGTCCAATTGAAACCTGGTACCGCGGTCAGCCTCGCCCCGTTCGCCGATGCCTGGCGCCTGGTCGAGCAGCCGGATCAGGTGGCGAGTCTGTCGATCGATGAGCTGGACGATGAGGCGGTAACCAGTCGCGAAGACCAGCGCGACATTCTCGGCGAACTGGAAATCACCGTCCGCCTGATGATCACCGGCGGCGAGGCCAAAGAAGAGGCGCGCCTGAGTCGAGCCGATCGCAGTTTGATCCGCGAGTGCATCCTTGACGCGGCGCAGGCCTGCATCGCCGTAGGCCGGCAAGTGCTGACCCGCGACGTGCGGGACGCGTTGCTGCGCGTCGCCGCCGACCCGTACTTACCGGAAAAACGTCGTGAGCGTGCCCAGGAAATGGGTGAATCCATCGACCTGTTTTGCCAGGGTTTCGAGGGTGAACTGTTCGATCGCAAAGGTACACCTTGGCCCGAAAGCGATGTGACCATTGTCGATCTCGCCACTTATGCTCGCGAAGGCTACGAGGCACAGATGTCCATCAGCTACATCAGCCTGATGAACACCGTGAATAACCTTGCCGAACGAGACCAGTACCTGGGCCGACCGATCATCATGGTCACTGACGAGGGCCATATCATCACCAAAAACCCGCTGCTGGCGCCATTCGTAGTCAAGGGAACCAAGATGTGGCGCAAGCTCGGAGCCTGGTTCTGGCTGGCGACGCAAAACCTTGCCGACTTTCCTTCCGCCGCGCAGACCATGCTGAACATGATCGAATGGTGGATTTGTTTGAACATGCCGCCCGCGGAGATCGAAGAAATAGCACGCTTCAAGAAGCTCACGCCTGCACAGAAATCTTTGTTGCTCTCAGCCAGCAAAGAACCGGGGAAATATACCGAGGGAGTGGTGCTGTCGAAGAAGCTCGAAACGCTGTTTCGAGCCGTGCCGCCCAGCCTTTACCTCGCCCTGGCCATGACGGAACCCGAGGAAAAAGCAGAGCGCTGGACATTGATGCAGAACATTGGCTGTTCGGAGTTGGAAGCCGCTTACCGGGTAGCTGAACGGATCGATAGAGCGCGAGGCATAGAACCCGCATAGGGAAATCTACTCAAGTATCGCGCTCTAAAGTAAGCGGCCGGTTACTGCGATGCGCCTCGAAGCCGCTGCTGAATCCTCAACAAGAATCCGGCTTCAAAAGCATCTTGGCAGTTACCGATAGGAAAGGTCTTGCGTGTTTGGGCCAGCTCCCACCACAGTGGAGTCTCGCCGGGAGTATCGAGCCAAGCCTGGGCGCATTGCACGCCACGTTCGATCATAGGCGCAAATTCGCTGCCCCACGGTGTCAAAAGGCTCGGGCAGCCGTCCGCCGCCGGAATTGAAACGTAATTTTCGTCCATAGACACCTTAGCTTTCGATTATTTATTAATGCTCGGTCTGTTCTAAGCAGCATAGAAACAAAATTGACACTCGGCTTAAGCATCAAAAAAGCCCGAATCAGAGCCAATGTAGACTATATCCCGTGGATTGAGAGTCCCTCAAGGCGCAGTTTGCGCGCATGACTCAAGACTACGAACAGCTCCGTCTGCAACTCGCGGAAAATATCCGCTCGATGCGTCGCGTGAAGAACCTTACCCAGGAGCAATTGGCGCTCATGGCCGAGGTGGATCGTACCTACGTGAGTCAAATCGAACGAGGGGTAGGCAACCCGTCGTTGTTGGTCCTCTGCAAACTCGCCAACATTTTTGAAATCAAAACAGATCAGCTGCTCATTGAGTCTGACGCGCTTGCTCGTACGCTGAGCGCTGAATGACCCTCTGCTGATCTAGAAGATCGCTGTAAACCGACAATCCTGCGTTCGGTTTTCTCACTGACACCCCTCTCTCGATTATTGAACCTGTCCAGGCCATACACCCAGAGCCTGGATCATGTCTGCTGCCTGCCCGCGTATTTCGCCCCAGAAGCTACATCCTTTGGTGCTGAGCATCCTGCTGGCATCCGGGTCAAGCGTGGCGCTGGATACCGGCAGCATTACCGCCTCGGTGCTTTCTCCAGATTGCATCGAGTACAGGGTCGTCGGCATCTGCTTCTGGTTGCTCTGCACCCCTTTTGGCTGCACGGTTAAAAGCTCAACCAAGGTTCGTCATTTCGTTCCTGAACTGGTGGTCTCCAGCTATGCCACCACCGGTAGCAATCCGTGGACCGAGATGGCCGCTCTCGCCTCTCCCATCAGCGGTGCGGAAGGTGGCGGTAACCTGATCACGCCGAACACCCAGCGCGATAACCTGCCTCGTTTCAAAAATGTTGATGGCATCGGCCATCCCGGAGGCTGGGCCGCGACGCAACTTGCCTCGCAATCCGGCTACGCCTGCGCCAGCGGCGCCACTGCGTTCATGCCCTACTATCTGAGCACTTTGGACTCACTGGCCTGGCGTCATGGAATCCCGGAAAGCCTTTACCCCGAGTCGCTCGTGCCCGGGATCCGTGAAATCGGTCGTCAGCTCGCGGGCAACATGTGGGGCAACGTCTATCCCCGGCAAGGATTTCTGGTGCAACCCGACGATTTCAAAGCCGCTGCGGTGATGGCGCAGCGGGCGGGTGATGTTATTACCCGCAACTGGCAACCGCACGTGTATTTCCCGCTCATACCCGTACCACGCGATGGTTATTGGCCGCCAGGCCCAATCGTGGAAAACGACGCTTCGACCCATAAATGGCAATTGCTCTCCCCCCTAGTTCAACCCACATGTGCCATCTTCCCCAGTGCTCAGGTGCAGAGCGCGGATGGCGGCTACTCCTGGTCGCTGTGGCGTCCCTATAGCTGCTGCAAGCGTGAGGGACAGACCTTCCTGTTCAGCATCGACTTCGAAGGTGGTACGTCATGAGTCGACTTCTCGCAGGATCATGGTTGGGCCCGATGAGTTTTTTGCTCTGCGGGCTGCTCGCCGTGGTCACGCATACCCATGCCGCCGAGGACGATTACCGTCTAGGCACTCAAGGCGAAGTGCTCGACGACCGGGTGATGTACACCATCGGTGGCGGCTCGGCAGCGGGCTCGCCGAGCTCGCTCTATCGCCCCAACGGGCTCGGTGTCGGCGGCTCATGGCAAGCCAACATGATGTGCGGAAACATGAGCCTCACCAACACCCTGCAAAACCAGCTAAACGGCGTTACCGAAGGTTTCCAGCAGATCATGGGCAGCATTGTGCAGAACGCGACCCAAGCCGTGATGTCGCTGCCAGCATTGATCATCCAGCGCGCCAATCCCGGTCTCTACGAGTTGTTGAGTAACGGGGTGATGCAAGGACGTATTGACTTCGACCGTTCCAAGCTGACCTGCCAGGCCATGGCCGAGAAGATGGCGGACAAGGTCGGTCAAGCCGGCTGGGGCACATTGGCCAAGAACCAGGAGATGCAGGGCAACCTCGAACAAACCGGCGGTGATGCGGTGGCCGCGGTGAAAAACACCGAGGCCCGTAACGGCAATAATGGGGTGTCTTGGGTCGGCGGGCAGAAGGCTGGAGGTAACGGACAAACACCCATCCGGGCCACCTCCGATGTGGTGCGCGCGGGCTACAACCTGCTGCATAACCGGTCGGTGGATGACAGCGCCTCGATCAGTAGCAGTGATTGCCTGGGCGGCGCTATTTGCCAGGCATGGACCTCACCCCAAGAGGAATCCGAATGGGCTGTTCGAGTGCTGGGCGAGACCGAAGTCGCGACCTGCGACACCTGCGAGACTCTGCGGGCTACCGCTGGCAGCGGACTGACGCCGCTGATCCAGGAGGCCTACAGTGAACACCTCAAGACCCTGCAAGGCTTACTGTCCGGTTCTCTGCCGCCTACTCCTGACAATCTGAGCAAAGCCTCCAGCCCGATGCTGCCGGTGACCCGGGGGGTGATCGAAGCCCTGCGCGACGATCCTGACCAGGATCTATTGGCACGACGCTTGGCCAGTGAGACGGCCCTGTCCAGCGTGCTCGACAAAGCACTCCTGCTATTGCGCACGCTGCTGGCAGGCAGCCACGAACCGAACATCGCTTCCGCCGAACCGGCCCAAACGGCCTTGACGAAAAACATCGACACTCTGGAACGCGAAATCCGCCTGCTGCAGACCGAACTGCAGGTTCGGCAGATGCTGGCCACCAACACCGCCAGCCTGGTGCTCGATCGGCATGCCGGAGGCGCCGATGCTTCGCGTACCGTCGAGCAAGGCGACCCTGAGCCGGGCCGACTCAATGATGCTGACGCCAGGCGCAAGTGAGCCATGAAACGCTCACTGCTATTCACTTTGCTTTCAAGTCTAGGGATCGCCGCAGGGATGATCCTGACCGTCGCACTGATCGCCTGGATCGGCTGCACTGCGCTGGGCAGTTTCGGGGCCTGGCAGCAAGCCTTGGAATCGATACGGCCTTATCTGCGGTGGTGGCGTGTCCTGCTCTACGGCGTCCTCTTTGCACTCTGGTGGGACCTGCTGAGGCGCTACCGACATCGACCACAAGACCGACTGCGCGTGAAACGCGTCGGGACATTAGGGCTCTTGCTCTTTACCTGCGTCGAGCTCACTCGATTGTGAGGTCACCACCATGCTCATGAGCACCAACAGCTACCTGGAGTTTTACCTCTCCCTGCTGGCATGGATCATCAACAACGGTATCTGGAACGTCCTGTCCGATACTGGGCTGTTCGCCGCGCCCTTTGGTGCAATCATCTTGCAAGAATGGTTGTCGGCCCGTCAGCAAGGCGCGGATGAAGGCAACAAAGGATTGCTCTCTGTACCGCGGATAGAGAACCGGCTGTGGCTGGCCTACATCGTCGTCTTGTTCGGCTGCGCGCCGGTCTTTCCATTGAGCCTCACGTCAATGACGTTCGATGATGCAGCGAGCCAGCGCTGCGGTATCAGTGTGGCTAAGCCAGCAGAAACCGCCTGGGGGATCACCTTCAATACCATCGGCGAACGCTCCGCCAACGTGCCAATTTGGTGGTTTCTGGTGCACGCCTTGAGCAAAGGGGTGACGGCGGCGGCAACCGCCTCCATTCCCTGCGCACCGGATATCCGGCAGATGCGCATGGAGATCGACAGTTCGCGCATCGATAACCAGGTATTGCTGCAGGAAGTCGCCGACTTCACTCGTGACTGCTACGGCTATTCCCGCTCTCGGCTGTTCACCAATCGTCCGCAGCTGGATAAGGCGCAAAGTCATGATGCGTCCTGGATCGGCTCAAGCTATTTTCTCGACACTCCCGGCTACTACGACACCGATCGCTCACGGACACCGCGAGTCAGCTGGCCCTATGATGAAACCCGCGATATATCCTTGCCACGGCTGGAGAGTGGTGCAGGCTATCCCACCTGCAAACAGTGGTGGAGCGACAGTGGTGTCGGGTTGCGCGAGCGCTTGATCAAGCAGGTCGATCCTTCGCTGCTGACTCAGCTAAAAGATTGGTTGACTGGCCGTTCGAGTAACGAGATTGAGGATGCCACCCTGCGCGAACTGGTCAGCCCGCGCCAACAATCGATGTCTATGTCGCCCGGACAGGTGTACCAGGACTATGGCTCCAGTGCTCGCGGTGGGTCGATCAATCAGGGACTTAATAACCTGGCCACCAACACTGGGCTGGCCCTCGGTTCCTTCAGCAACTTCCCGGCGATGAACGCGCTACGCGCCGCTCTGCCGATGGTGCAGGCTTTCGTGATTATGGGCGTCATCATCAGCTTGCCGCTGATCCTGCTGGTCAGTACCTACCAATTGAAGACCGTCATGACGGTGACGTTCGCACTATTCACGCTGCACATGCTGACCTTCTGGTGGGAGTTGGCCCGCTGGGTCGACTCCAGCATGCTCGATACCTTGTACAACCAGGTGTCGGCGTCCAATCAGGTGCTGTTGTCGCTGCCCACATCCGGATTTATGGATGGAACCGTCACGGCACAGGTGATTGAGTATGTGATGGGGGCGATGTTCTTGGTTCTGCCAGGTCTATTTCTGGTTGCTATGAGCTGGGCAGGCTACGCAATTGGCAGCAGCCTTGAAGGGATGCTAGGAAGTGCGAGCAAGGCAGCGCATGGCGCGGCAGGCAAAGGCACAGATCAGCTGATGGGAGCTACGAAAAGGATCATCTGACGTCACTACTCGATGATTTGGAATGCCCGATGTAATGGCCGTTGTCGTCGTAATTGCCTAGATAGGAGTTGGCCCCTAAAAAGTCGGGACCTGGATCATTGCCTTCAAGATCCGCGTCAATGGCAGCCTTGGACAACAGGAGACCAATCACAGCAACCATCGTTACGACAGAAGCGACCAACCAGAAACCGATAAAAAGCAACCCAAGGATGAGTGCCAGCTTCGTAACCAGAAAGCTCCCACGAACCAATAGCCCACCCGCAGGCATACCTGTCGCCACCGCACGTTTAGCCACACGAGATTCAAATCCTTTCAACCTGCGATAAACACGTTTCACCGACATACCGCATGCATATGCCCAGCGGTGTGCGCGGGAGATTTGAAGTGGCTGCTGAGCCGGCATGATTGCGCCCTCTTCTGAGCGTGTTCCTGTGGAAATTGAGACTACAGCCTACTACTGAAAATCGCCCATGCTTAACCGTTTATCAGCTTGCTCGGTCAAAAAAATCTTCACTGGAAGACAGAAGACGCAACTCGTGCACCAGCGCCTCTATGGCCGTTGACCCATCCATATCATCCAGCTACATAGAGGGTACGGATCGCTGTTATCGACAGCACCTTCCCAGGTAGCCAGAGCCTTCAAAGCTACGTCACTCCGGTGATGGCTCCCCCCAAGTGCGATTAGCGTTCGGTGGCTCGCACGGTCACGTTTCACGGTGATGAACGCCTATTGCTCTCCCGAGCGTCTTTCGAGCTCGGCTCGTCCTAACCCCTCTTGTTTTTCTTCAACCCACCGCGGGAAATTCTTTCCCCTATGGGACAGGTTTCTTCGCGCTTTCAACGGAGGCACACCATGTCCGACTCACTCACAAGCGAAGCACTGAACACTCTGCGCTTGCCCGTTGTGTTCACTCCAGACGCGTGGCAACACGCAGTATTGCTCGATGGTTCAAGTCATCCTGAAAAGCTGCAGCTCGATAGGCTGAGCAACGTCGTACGCGCAGCCTTCAAAGCTCACCTGGCCGATCCAAACACACCCTACGTGGTGTTCGAGGTAGCCAAGTTCGGCTCAGCGAGTGATGCAGATCATGAGCCATTACTGCTACTGAGCCTCAGCCTGCTTCAGGCATCAGACCAACCTAACGCCTTGCTGATAGCGCTTGCGGAAGAGCAACAACGCTAAACGCAAACGGCCATACCCGGCCGCCGATTCACACTCAAACGGTGCGCGGTATTGCGCCATTCCAACCAACACCCACCGGGGAACCCTCCCCGACGGGAAAGGCGTTCCTCCGTTTTCTCCGAGGAAAATGCCATGCGTAATATCTATCAAGACGTGACAGACAAGATCGTTACCGCGTTAGACCAAGGCGTAGCCCCCTGGATCAAGCCTTGGTCCTCAAGTGGCTCAACTGACGTCGGTCATCACCAACCCTATCCCATCAACGCCGTCACGCAGCGTCCCTATTCGGGCATCAATTTACCGTTGCTCTGGGCCGAGGCCAGGTTGCAGGGGTTCACTCAAGATCGCTGGCTGACCTTCAATCAAGCCAAAAAAGCCGGCGGGCACATTCGTAAGGGTGAGCACAGCACCCTGGCAGTGCTCTACAAGCCGATGGAGCGCGAGGAACAGACCGAGTCAGGTCAACCCGTACTGGATGAAAACGGTCAGCCCAAGGTCGCCCACTTTGGCATTCTCAAGACGCATTTTCTGTTCAACATCGAGCAGACGGAGGGACTCGAAACGCTCAACGAAACCGTGCTCGAGACAGAACCGGGCGATCCCTTCTTCCCCAACAGTGCTGCCGAAAACCTGTTGCTAAGTTCGGGCGCGCATATCATTCATCGATTTGCCGACGAAGCCTTTTACCACCCGATCAGGGATCTCATCCAACTGCCGACAAAATCGCAATTCCACGATCAAGGTGGATACTACGCCACTGCACTTCACGAGCTGACGCACTGGACCGGACACCACTCTCGATTGCAGCGCGAAGGCGTGACCTCTCCGTGTCCATTTGGCTCGCCAGGCTATGCATTTGAAGAGTTGATCGCCGAAATGGGCGCCGCTTTTTTATGTGCCTACGCCGGTATACGGGGAGAGCTTCGGCACGAGGGCTATATCGACTCCTGGCTCGGCCTGCTGAAGGCTGACAACCGCGCGATCTTCCGCGCCAGTGGCCAGGCCCGATGCGCGTCGGAGTATGTGCTCAACCTGGAACAGCAACGGAAGCAGTCGGGAATGGATGGCTTGCAAAGCATGAACGATGGAGCTTGATCGTCACCTCACCGCTGTACACGCTTCATAGGGTCCAACATGAGTTGGACCCTTTTTCTATGCCCAGAAAAATCCCCACACTGCGGTGCTCTGACGCAAAGAACATGAGGTAATCCCGTAACCGCAGTACGCCGTTACGTATCCAGATTCTCAGCCAGGTAATCCACCAGCTCGAGTGGACTTTGGCTATCGATCACCTTGTAGATCAGATCACGTTTGCTGCGCGGTAGCTTCTTGACCACGCTCTTCGCCGAGGCCCTGACAGCTTCGTCTGTCCCATGGATACGTGCCGCGAGCAGCAGCACGAGCGTGGCGTCAGTGAGATTCATGACAAGACCCAATAAAATTCGCACCGCAGTGTACCGACACTTTCCTTTTTCGCGCCAGCACGCGCCATCCAATAAAACGGCACCCGGACAAATCGATATTCCCATTGCCGCACAAAGGGAAACGCGTCAAAAGGACCGGTAAGGGTTGGAAGGGAATGGGGAGTCAAGGGTAAGAGCCCTATCCGAAAAGGCTAAAAGGCCGCTGACTCTGCCAGCTCCCGGGAGGATCATGATGCTCAGTCTGTTTCGGCAAAAAAGGCAAAAGCCTCCTCCGCCACCGACCATAAACGTCGCTGAAGGTTACCTGCCCGTCGAGTCGCCCCAGAGCTTGTTAGCCGCGGAGCACCGCCGTCAGTTGCTCGATCGCATCTGGCAGTACACCGCCCTCTCCCATCAGCAGTTCAGCCAGCTCTATTTAAATCCGATCCATCGATACGCCGAGCTGGTCCAGCACCTTCCAGCCAGCGAGACGCACCATCATGCTTATCTTGGCGGCATGCTCGATCATGGGTTGGAGCTGGTCGCTTGTAGTTTGAAACTGCGTCAGTCGTATCTGCTTCCCACCGGTGCCGCACCCGAAGACCAAGCAGCCCAGACCGACGCTTGGTCCGCTGGCATCGCCTATGGCGCGTTGCTCCATGACATCGGCAAGATTGCCGTGGACCTGTTTGTCGAACGCCAGGATGGCCGTGTTTGGCATCCTTGGCAGGGTTCCCTGGATCAGCCGTATCGTTTCCGCTATCTCAAGGGGCGCGACTACCACCTGCACGGCGCGGCCGCAGGCTTGCTCTACAACCAGATTCTCGACCGGCCAATCCTCGATTGGCTCAGTGGATTTCCGCCACTGTGGGCCAATCTGCTGTATATCCTGGCGGCCCAGTACGAACGTGCCGGCGTGCTCGGAGAGTTGGTGATGCAGGCCGACCGCGTTTCCACCGCACAGAACATCGGTGGTAACCCGAGCAAGGCGCTGCAAGCGCCGACTCATTCACTGCAACACCACTTGATCAGTGGACTTCGTCATCTCGTTCAGCACGAGCTGAAACTCAACCAGCCAGGTGCCGCGGGATGGCTGACCCAGGACGCACTCTGGCTCGTCAGCAAGACGGTCACAGACAAGCTGCGAGCCTATCTGTTGTCGCAGTCGATTGAGGGCATTCCCTCGTCCAATATCGCCGTGTTTGACGAGCTGCAGTCGCATGGGCTGGTCGAGTCCGCGCCAGAAGGCAAAGCCATCTGGACTGCGCTTGTCGCGCAGGGGAACTGGCAGCAGAGTTTTACCTTTTTGCGCCTCCAACCAGCACTGATTTGGGGGAGCGAAGATCGGCCTGAGGCTTTCAGCGGAACGGTGAGCATTGCGACCCATGACCACTCAACTGACACCCCGGTACCAACACCAACGCCCGAGACAGCCAGTACAAGATCAGATCAAAGTCAACCGCAGCCGGACGCCTTGGCACTAGAGGATGCCGATTACCTCGGCACGCTGCTGGACATGTTCGAATTGAAAGAGCCTGAGGTCAGAAACGCACTGTCAGAAAGTGCTGTCGAAACTTCAACGCTTCAATCGGATAGCCCAGGCCAGGCATTCCTCAGTTGGGTCAAGGAAGGCATCCTGAGCCACAAGCTGATCATCAATGACAGCAAGGCCAAAATCCATACGGTGAGCGGCACTGTGTTCCTGGTCACGCCTGGCCTTTTTCAGCGCTACGTTCAGGAGTTTCCGGGCATCTCACTGAGGACCGATTCCGCAGGTGAGGAATGGCGATGGGTGCAGAAGCAATTTGAAAAACTGAAAACCCACCTAAAGCGTGATGATGGTTTGAACATCTGGATCTGTCAGGTGGAAGGTCCAAGAAAAAAAGGAACCCTCAAAGGCTATTTGTTAGAAAATCCAGCACTCTTATTCGAAGCTGGGCCGGTACCTGCCGATAATCCTTTCCTTAAAGTGGAAAAAGCATAAACGTCCGAAGCCTCCCAAAAGAGCTCAACACGCAGAGTCAACGCTGGCACACCCGCCACTGAACGGTACTCTTGCCGCCTCTCAGTGGCCCCAATGTTCAATGATGAACTTGATGCAGTAAGCACCGCATAGCACCATTTTCCAGGTAGTGCGTCAGCGCTACCCAGCGTTTAATACTGTAATCCAGGGTCTTGGACGTAGCCGAGCCCTCGGGTACACGTTTGCGTTGGGCCGGCATCCACTCATGAAGTTTTTCAGCGATGGGCGCTGCTGTTTCCTGGCGTAATCGCCACCTGTCTTCGCCGCTCATTTCCTTAGCGTGTCGCTCGACTTCGTACAGCCCGCCAATCGAGCGAAGCGCCTGCTCTGCCCACTGGCTTTTGTTCTCCACGTGCTGGTCGTAGAACTTGCGCCGAGTATGCGCCATACAGCCGATTTCGGTGATGCCCAACTCGAAGCTGGCCTTGTAGCCGGCGAGTCATCACAAATTAGCTTGTCGTTCCATGTGACCAGGAAGTTACGCGCATGTTCGCCGACACAACTGGGGCTGAAGTCGTAGACCACAGCCTTGAGTGCCGAGAATGGCGTGCTGCTGTAGGCCCAGACCTAAGCGCGGTAGGTTTTCTTCTCTCCTGGAGCCAGCATTTGTACCGGTGTTTCATCGGCGTGGACTACGCGCTAGGCCAGCACTGCTTCGCGCAGCGCATCGACCAGCGACTGAAGCTGCACGCCGGTTTGACCCACCCACTGCGCCAGTGTCGAGCGCGGGATACCGACGCCATCATGCACCAGCACTTTCACACGGTTGGCCCGACGGTTGGAAAGAGATCGGCACAGTGCCGCTTCGCCGCACCGAATACCGCGACCACTCTGGCCAATGCGCTCTCCGTGCCGGCACGCCATATTACATTTCCGCCATCTGGGGCTTCCCATTGGAGCGTGGTACCAGCCCTACCCATGCCCAAGGCAATTCGCCAGCATTGGTCTATCCTTGCTTTCTCAAGGTATTTCATGGAGAGATCTCAATGACTGGCGTTCAAGAGTTGGGCGAGGAAGATGTACCTGTTGTTGACGCATTTGAAGGCTGGCTTGGCGAGAGAAACCGCTGGTTGCAAACAGCAGCCAAGAATCTCATTGAAACCAAAAAGCCTCCAACGGATGACCAGGTCGCGGAGCTGGCTCGGCTCTGTATCACCGAATCAAAAAAAGGCGAAGATCCTGGCTTCGGTACAGTGACACCCGGCTCTCTGGCTCTTGCCGCCAACCGCCCAGCCATTCGTATAGACGGCATAACAGATGTCTATGGGCTGAATGCGGTGAAATCAGGAGCAGCACTACCCTTTTGTGCTGGTAACATAACCGTTTTCTATGGCCAGAACGGCTCAGGAAAAAGTGGGTACGCACGACTACTCAAACAAGCTTGTGGCTCAAGATCAAAAGACGAGATTCACCCCAATGTGTTTGTCGAAGAGCCGGAGGCTTGCCGAGCGACTTTCCAAATCTCCGTAGGAGGACAGGTAGGAAAAATGTAAGCGTCCCGCAATCACACCTTGCGGCATCGCGCTTAGCGCACCCTACTCACCGGTCAGTAGGCGTTCAGCGAGCATTGATACGGCTTGAGCTGGTAAAGTCACAGCCGTGTCTATCGTAAACGGTGCTTCAGCCCACGCTTCATATTCGTGATTTAACACAGATTGCCAGGTTGGTGGAGTCAACCCAGGAATATCGCCCAGCCTCGTTTCTACACGTCGCTGATGTTCATTTTTATCCGAGCAAATCACTTCAATATTCATCAACCTAACGCCAGCCCTTGAGGCGATTTCGCTCCAGGCCAGTCGGCTATCGATCACTGGATTTACACAGTCAACGACGACGGTGCGCCCTAGATCAAGATTACTCAGTGCAAGCTCATTAGCGACCATGTAACCGCTGCGCCCTACGCCTTGGGCAAGTACGCCAGAGTTTCGTATCGCTTGCTCAATAGTATCGATCCGCAGGTAGAACGCGCCCATCGTATCTACCAGCCCTTTGGCAATAGTAGTTTTTCCGGTTCCTGGAAGGCCGCTGAATACGATAAGCATTATCTGTCCTTCGTCGTGAGTTAACTCAATACTGGCCTTGGCCAGTTATGCGGTAGTAGTTGCCCAATTTCACTCGCCCGCTGTGTCGGTAACCGCGTCAGCACGTCCTTGAGATAGGCATACGGATCATGCCCATTGATGCGTGCAGACTGGATCAGACTCATGATTGCCGCAGCCCGTTTCCCGCTGCGCAAAGATCCGGCGAACAACCAGTTGGAACGACCAAGCGCCCATGGCCTAATTGTGTTTTCGACCGGGTTGTTGTCGATAGGCACGGCACCATCATCCAAGTAGCGCATCAGTGCTACCCAGCGTTTCAAGCTGTAGTCCAAAGCTTTGGCCGTAGCCGATCCTTCGGGCACAAGCTCGCGCTGAGCCAACATCCACTCATGCAGTTTATTTGCGATTGGCACAGCCATTTTCTGGCGCAACTGCCTGCGGTCTTCATCGCTCATTTCCTTGGCTTGTCGCTCGACCTCGTACAAGCCACCGATTGAGTGCAGTGCCTGCTCTGCCAGCTGACTTTTGTTCGCCACATGCAGGTCGAAAAACTTGCGGCGCGCGTGGGCCATGCAGCCGATTTCGGTGATGCCCAGCTCGAAGCTGGCCTTGTAACCCGCGAAGTCATCGCAGACCAGTTTGCCACTCCAAGTGCCAAGGAAGGTACGCGCATGTTCGCCTGCACGACTAGGGCTGAAGTCGTAGACCACTGCTTTCAGTGCTGAGAACGGCGCTGTGCAGTAAGCCCAGACATAGGCGCGGTGCGTTTTCTTCTCGCCCGGCGCCAACATCTGTACGGGCGTTTCATCGGCATGCACGACTCGCTGGGCTAGCACCGCTTCGCGCAGTGCATCTACCAACGGCTGGAGCTGCACGCCAGTTTGTCCGACCCACTGAGCCAGCGTTGAGCGCGGGATGGCCAAGCCTGCTCGGCCAAAGATCTTTTCTTGGCGGTACAGCGGCAGATGATCGGAGAACTTGGCCACCATCACATGGGCCAGCAGACCGGCAGTGGGGATGCCCTTGTCGATGACTTGCGCGGGCACCGGCGCCTGGATCAGTGTTTCGCACTGACGGCAGGCCCACTTTCCACGCACGTGCTGCTCGACAGTGAACACGCCTGGTGTGTAATCCAGTTTCTCGCTGATATCTTCGCCGATACGCTGAAGCTGGCAGCCGCAAGCGCACTGGGTGTTCTCTGGCTCGTGACGAATGACGGTACGTGGGAATTGCGGCGGCAACGGCACACGCTTGGGCTTTTGACGGGTTTCGTCCGGCGTTGGGGCAGGACGAAGTGCGTTTAGCTCAGCCTCAATGGCTTCAAGGTCAGTGTTGAGCAGGTCATCCAGCAAGTTGCCTTGCGCTGGGCTGATTTGCTCACTGCGCTTGGCGAACTTGTGGCGCTTGAGGATGGCAATCTCGTGAGAGAGCTGCTCGATGGTCGTCTCGTCACGGTTGATTTTTCTGCCCATGGTGTCGACCTTCGACAGCAACTGCGCAGCGAGAGCGCGCAGTTGATCGGGCGTCATTTGGTCGAGATTAGGCGAAGAAGTCATGCCGTGGATTTTACCAAAGCGACTCATCCGCCACAGCTGAAAGAAAGGGCTAAATCATTGTAATCGCGCCGTTAGCGCCGACCCGTTGCCACGGCAGGCCGAGCACCAGCGCTTGCAGTTGTTCGGCATCAAGTTCGACTTCCAGACCACGATGAATACCAGGCCAGTGGAACTTCCCTTGGTTTAGCCGTCGTGCAGCAAGCCAGATGCCGACGCCATCGTGCACGAGCACCTTCATCCGATTGGCGCGGCGATTGGCGAATAGATAAGCGGAGTGCGGCTTCGCCGCACCGAATACGGCGACCACGCGGGCCAACGCTGTATCTGTGCCCGCGCGCATGTCCATGGGTTCGGTGGCGAGCCAAATGGCATCGATGCGAATCACCGCAATAGCTCTCGAATAAAGCTTGCGCAGGCGACGGTACTGTCCACCGGCCAAGTCATTTTGACGGGTATGCGTGGATGCTGAATTTCAAGGCAGATGCTGGAAGGCTGATCAAGTGATCCACCACTCAGCGCCTGCGTATGCAGCGGGATGAACGCGGGCTGGATCGATTTGGCTTCTTGATTATGCAACCGAATCCACTTGTGAAGGAGGTTGGCGTTGAGGCTGTAGCCCAAGGCGATATTTGCGATGGAGGCGCCAGGTTCGGCGCACTCCTGAATGATCTGGGCTTTGAAGGACTTACTGTAGGTACGGCGCTGAGGGGGCATGAGAAATCCGCTTGATGGGCCAGAACTGGTGTCCACTTAAATTAGGTGGACACCATGGCCTTCGGCGGTTGCGTCAGGAAGGTGTGTTGGCCGGACGGATACCTTTCAACCTGGGGATCCACTGCTCATCTGCAGCGACGACGACTACGTCTAGGTTATGGAACCCCCTTCACTCTCGAATAAGTATTCCCGCTGATGATGTTTTGGATTTGGTCGACTCTCGCCCCTGTTCTCTTAGCAATCTCTTGCGGGCAATGGCTGGTGGCTAAGTCACGAATGGCCGTGATTTGGAGTATTGAAAGGCGGTCTGAACGGCTGCATATCTGGGCGGCGGCCCAAGCCTCGTCCTGCCACCTGTCGGCGATAGTTATGGGAGGAAGGCTTTTCCCTTGATGGCCAGTGAGCCACGCATCCACGACACCGTCTCGCTCATCCGGTGTAGCAATTACTCCGTCATTGAGTATTGAATGTTCCCTAAGGTATCGGAGACCAGCCTTGCCACCTGGGATCATGTTGAGCCTTCGCTCATCATCCCAGTGTCCCTCGATCAAAAATTTCTCAGTGTTGTAGAGTTTATCCAGGTCGTCCGTGATCGCCATCACCTTATGATGGATGTAAGTAATCCTTCCCGCTTCCCTCTCCTCTCTAAATTTTTGATGAAAATGTAGATTACTTCCCTTCTCCACTGCTCGAAGATGTTCAGCCCACCGGGTTTGCCATCGTCGCTTGGTTATCCCCACATAGAAGAAACCATCGTCGGGATAGGAATTACCCATTCCAAAAATGTGCTGATAAAGCGCGTACGCTTTGTCAGGCCATCGTTCGGGTGAGAGCAGGTAGTGTGCTGGAATGGTAAAAATAATGCTTGGAGCCTTGACTCCCGGAACGTGTGCTTCGAGTCGAAGTTCTTTGGCTGCACTGATGAGCGCCTCGTCGCTCACTATATCCAGCCGGATCAAAGGTCCTATAGCTATTTCGTCTTCAGCAAGAGGGCGCCCAGAAGCAAAGTCGCGCGCGCCCACGAACCTATGCCCAACCCTCACTGGTTGCTGGGGGACAATGAAAATTGGTCGGCTACCGAGAGCGACTAGGTGCACTACGGGAATAAGTTGGCCGGGAAGAAGCCTAAGTGCTTGTCCTGGGATTCGAGCAACCTTCAGCCAGTGGCGCCCATAATCAGTGTTACACCAGCCCGACAGTAGCTGCTCCACTTCAACTAATCGACGATGCATCGATTTGGGAGCCAAATGCTGCCACCAAAGGCGATTCAATCTTATCGTCACGCTCTGTGGCCTCTGAGTTAAGTTATGGGCGGTTTCCGCCTATGCGTGGTGATTCCTTGCTCTTAGGGGTCAAGCCAGCTTCTGACACCGACGTAAAAAATTAACTTGAGGGTAAAGATGATGCCTGGGCTCGCACGCGGTCAGCTTCCGGCGAACTAACCTAGCACCGTGTCACAACGCCGCCCTGCTGCTTATGTTGATGAACTCCAAAGGATCCATCTCTAGGCACTTTCTTCCTCTGCCTGGAAGACCTCGATGAGCTTCTGATTGTAGTCATCAAGGTAGCTTTGAAGCCCATCCCGGTCGATTAGCCGCACGCCCGCCGTGCTGGCCAACTCTTTCGCTGATTTCGTGTAGTAGGAGTTCGTGACGACCATGGCCTCGTCACACCCGTAGAAGGCTTTAGCAGAGATGGCCTGCTGCACAGCAGCATTGCCTACAGAGCCAGAGTAGTTCTTGGCCTGGATGACCATGTTTTTACCGAAGCGGGTAACAAAAAGGTCGGCGCCCTGATCAGCAGTCTTCTTGGTCTCTTTGACGTCATAGCCGATGGTCTGAAAGATCTCAACCAGAAAGGCTTCGAACTGAAATCCGTCCATGGCATCCACCAGGTACATGGTGATGAATTGGTTCGGATTGAAATGCTCCAACTGAGACCCCAGTCGCTCGACGAGAATGTCGAAATAAATCTCCTCGCAGAGGCTCAGACCGTTTCGAAAAACCTGTAGTGAAAGAAGTGGTATGCCAGATGTGGAGGCAGCCTGGGGGTTGAATTGGACATTGGGAAAAGCAACATCATTTTCCCAAAGGTAGTAGTAGAACAGGGCCAAGTCAGACCTAAACGTTGTCCCGGCCTCTTCAATCCAAGAGCGCAAGGTGTCGGCCAGGTCAGCTCGAATGTGGCGGGTCAGCTCTCTCGAGAAACCCAGATAGACCGAGTTGAAGGCGGTTGTTTGCAGCAGCTTGTCCATGAGAGATGGAAGCCCTTCAAGCTCGTCAAAGCCTTTGCGAATCAAAACCTCCCTGAAAAGCTCCCTCTCGCTGTACACACCATCCAAGCGTGGGCCAGGCACGCCCGCGTCATCACTACTACTCGCATTCTCGCGGGTCGTGTGAATGAAATTTGTGAAGTATGGATGCTTCAACTCCGCATATTTTCTCAAGACGTTGTTCAGAAGATCGTTGAGCTGGGCTTGCTCTTTCTTCTTACCGAAGAAGTCTTGAATCAAGCCTTTGGATCGGTATTGAAAATCGGGGTAGAACGAAGGATCCAGCGGAGTGAGGTGCCGCAAAGTAAGCTCTGATGACGGCGAAACCTGGGAGCCCACGCACCATGGGCATGCCGTCTCGAAGGTAGTCCTGCTGCATCCATTGCATTGGTAAATCATTGTACCAACCCCTGTCCTAAGTCATCGCGCGGGCTCGCACGTAATCTTGCAGCGAACATAGCTCAGTGCCATCTGCGCGTCCATTGAGACTACCCTGGGCAAGCAATTCGTCCTCATTCAAATCTCTTAACTGCTAATGAAAGCCAGCTGTCACGGCCGGAGTAGTCTCAGTACGCCAACGCCCGAGTGGTTGACAACCAATAGAAAATGCACAAAAATGGCGGTTGACACTACTTAATATTTGCACGCTTTTCGGAGAGCCGAATGCCAGAATTCCAGCATCCAAGCGAGCTTGAGCCTAAGCTCAGTCGAGCCCACCTCGATGTCGTTTTCAATAATCTCTTGGACGCTGCGTATAAGGCACTGGAAGCCACTTCGACAGACGATGACACCAATTGGACACGAGGCGTTTTTCCTTATGGGCGCATCCATGGTCGCTTCATACGTCTTCAACGTGAGGGTAACCTCTCTTGGTTTCGGCTCGTCAACAAAACACTGGATTACACGGTCAGCGTCAATGGAGTTTTGATGCAGTTCGTGACTGATGACCCTGACCTACGCAAGAAAGGACATCGTTTACAGAAGAACCAAGTTGAGCGATATCACGACAGCCTTCTCGGGCCAGCCAACGATGGCAACCTCACTTGGCGGGTATACGTAGATAGTGACCGCAACCCTGATGGGCCGACCCTGACAGTCTCAATCCTGGGTTTCGACACGAACCGGAATGTAATCTGCAAATGGGTTCACAACTACGAGCCTCTGGTCTCGGTTCGCACGACCGCACTGTCGCCAGTCGTTGAGATTGTTGACTCGCTACCAATCCGTCGCGACAAAGACGCCGCACAGACAGAAATGAAAGATACTGACTCGAAAGATGAATAACACGACAGGCCTTCTGCCTTGGGGTGACGAGTTTTCACCCGACAAGCTCCGCCTCGCCAGGTGTGCGGCGGGGCGATCCCTTGCTGAGATTGGCGAGCTACTTGGCGTTACCAGGCAGTACGCGCACAAACTTGAGGTCAACGCGATACCCTCCCCCAATCAACTGGAGCGGCTTTGCGAAGTCCTGCGTGTTGAAGAAAACTTTTTCTTTGCCCCCCGAAAAAGTGGCGTCGAGCTAGAGCAATGCCATTTTCGGAGTGTTCGAACTTCGACCCTAACTCTCAAAAAAACCATCGCCGCCCAAGTGGAAATGTTCGAGTTGCTGGTTGATGAGCTGGACAAAGAGGTCGCATTTCCTATCGTGGACTTCGCTGCCCTTGATGAACCTGTCACCGGTGCAGGCAAGATTGAATTAGTAGCAGAGCGATTTCGCAGGGAACAAGGATTAGGCTTAGGCCCACTCTCGAATGTGACAAAGTTAGCAGAGAAGATTGGCGTTCTCGTGGTCAACCTTGCAGACGCTGATGACCGAGTTGATGCTTTTTCTCTCTTTAACAAGCGTCCTTTAATTGTTCGCAATACATCCAAGGCCAACCCTGGAAGGCAACGGTTTGACCTGGCTCATGAGCTCGGCCATCTAGTCATGCACCAAGGAATCGAGACAGGGTGTCGTGAAACTGAGGAACAAGCCAACCAGTTCGCCAGCGCACTCTTGATGCCACGAGCAAGCTTCGCAGCCGAATTCCCAACTATGAGAGGGAAGTACCTAAACTGGACAGCGCTCAAAGAGCTAAAGCTTCGTTGGAAAGTTAGCTTCAAGGCATTAATCTATCGGGCTCGTGCGTTGGATCTGCTAACTGCCGATCAAGCGAAGAGCGGCTTTACCTACCTCGCGCGTAAAGGGTTTACGAAAAGCGAAGAGTTTGACGAGTTGATTCCGATGGAGTCCCCCCTCCTCGTTCAGCGCGCAATCGACTTACTGGACTATACGACTTGGAATCGTGTGCTTGCTGCTGCCGGCTTGAGCACGGAGATGGTGAAGAATCAGTTCATGTTAAACGTACCTATCGCCCCTTTACGGTTAGTGAACAATGCCCAACGCTAGGCCTCCGCCGCACCTCAGGCATCGTGAAGTCCACGCATTCGGGGTGTGCCCGAGCTAGATAGCCCCAAGCAAGCAGCGACATCCGTTATCGCAGCACGAAGACAGCATCTCAGCTTGAACTCAGCGCACTGCAAACGATTCGTGCGGTCCCGTCGAAATTTGCCATATTGAGCACATCGATTGGCGCGCGACCTTTTAATCGCTCATGAGGCTTACAAAGGGCGCCATAAAGCCTCCACGCATCGACATCCGGAAATTGCGCTAACGCCGCAAGCACCAACTTGTGCCGCAGTGGATCAAGCTGCCAATCGGGAATACGCTGACCGCGATTCCCGAGGCTCAGAGACAGTAGGCGCCGAGCCTTGATATCGCGGTTGATCTGATCGCGGGATTTGCCTGCCAGTTTGGCGAAGACAAGCAGCGGCAAATTATTCGAAGCTTCATAGGTGGCTAGCATCTCGGCGCGCTGACGTTGTATCTCAGATACTTGGGGTTCGCGCAGCTGTTCAGTCTGCGTTGAAGCAGATAGGACAGGTGAATACTGAGCCACGTTAAGGACCGGTTCGTTGCTGACGGACATTTTGGAGGCTGGGACCGTCGTCACTGGGAGGCCACTGCTGTACAGAACGGCGTTTGTGTTCGCGCTTTCCAACGAAGGTAACGAAGCTGCGCCCTCTAAACGAATAGTAAGCGGAGAGCTTGCCGCTTTCAGCTGGCCCTGCCCCCACAGATCCAGGCGGTTCGCCCAATCCTGCATCATCGTCCGGCGCTGCTCCACGTATTCCGCGTGATTGTAGGCCGCACTCACCTTGTCCGGATCGGCATGAGAAAGCTGAGCATCCACCCACACCTTCGGGTATCCGATCTCGTTCAGCGCCGTCGAGATCGTCGCCCTCATGCCATGACCGGTGAGTTGATCGGCATACCCCATCCGGCGCAACGCGCCATTCAGCGTGTTCTCGCTGATACGCTTGCTCAGATCGCTTCGATGCGCAAACAAGTAGCGTTGTGCGGGGACAACCTGGTCCAGCAAGTGACGCACAATCTCCAGAGCCTGGACCGACAACGGCACGATATAAGGCGGTACATTTTGGGTCTGCTTACCTGGCTTTCGCATGGCTAATTGGAGCTGTTTCACCACCTCCGCCGGTATCACCCACAACCGCTTCTCCAGATCGAACTGGTCGGGTGTTGCCAACCGCAATTCGCCCGTGCGGACACCGGTCAGCAGCAACAACCGAAGGCCAAGCCGTGTTTGGTCGGCACCGCCGTAATTTCGAAGAGCAACCATCAATCCCGGGAGCTCGTCCATACGAAGAAATGGATTGTGCGTAACCGGAGGTTTGGGGAGTGCAACTACATCAAGGTCTGAAGCTGGGTTGTGTTCCAGCCCCTCGATCTTCACCAGCGCATAGCGGAACAATTGGTTGAACCAGGTCCGACATTTCTCGGCTGTCGTTAAGGCCTTGCGCTGTTCGATCCTGCTCAGTAAATCCAGCAGATCGTGACGATTGATATCGTAGATAGACCGCCCACCCAGTAGGGGCAGGACGTCTTTACTGAAGATTCTCAAGATCTGCGAGAGCGTGCTCTGGCGCCCTTCCTTCAGGCTTAGCCTGCGGAACTCCACCCACTGCTTGAACACCGCCTCGAAGGTGTGCTCCTTCGCAGCATGAACAGCAAGCCGCTGTTGTTTGCGATGCTCATAGGGATTGATACCTTGGGCAACCAAGGTACGGGCTTCATCACGACGGGTACGGGCTTCTTTAAGCCCAATTTGGGGATAACTACCGAGGGACATGCGCTTCTGCTTGCCCGCCCAGTAGTAGCGGAAGAGCCAGACTTTTCCGCCTCTGGCCGTCACATTGAGTGTAAGACCATCACTGTCGCCGAGGGTGTAGTCATTACCGGTGATTCGGGCGTGCCGAACTGTCATTTCTGAGAGTGCCATCGCGAGCTCCTGAACAGAGTCAGGGCCAGATGCTCATCTCGTTGCGCAAACTGCTCCAGCATCAAACCGATTCGGTACGCGTCAGGATTCTGGACTCAATCCTGGACTTAAACGCACCGGATAGTGCTGGATTTCAGTGGTTCCCGCTGGAACGAAAAAAGGGCCTAAAGGCCCTGATTTCAATCACTTACAGAATTCAGTGGAACTCTGTAGCGCAATATTTGGAGCGGGAAACGAGACTCGAACTCGCGACCCCGACCTTGGCAAGGTCGTGCTCTACCAACTGAGCTATTCCCGCGTCTTGGTGTGGCGCATTCTATAGATTCAGATTACGCCGTCAACCCCTTGATTCAAAAAAGTTTTATTTCGGCTCTACATCCGTCCGCAGATGCGGCCAGGCGGCGCGCAAGTACTGGACCATTGACCACAACGTCAACCCAGCGGAAACCAACAGCAGTGCGTAACCCAACAGCACCCAGAAGCTGAAATCCGAAGGGTTCGCCAGCAGGATCACCAACGCGAGCATCTGTGCGGCGGTTTTCCATTTGCCCAGGTTCGACACGGCGACCTGGGCACGAGCGCCTAGCTCGGCCATCCATTCACGGAGCGCCGAGACGACGATTTCGCGACCAATGATCACCGCCGCTGGCAAGGTCAGCCAGAGGTTGCCGTGTTCCTGTACCAGCAGCACCAGGGCCACCGCGACCATCAGCTTGTCGGCCACCGGATCGAGGAACGCGCCGAACGGCGTGCTCTGCTCCAGGCGCCGAGCCAGGTAACCATCCAGCCAGTCCGTCGCGGCAGCGAAGGCAAAGACCGAGGCGGAGGCCATGTAGCTCCAGTGGTACGGCAAATAGAACAGCAAAATGAAGATCGGGATGAGCAGGACGCGTAGGACGGTAATCAGATTTGGGATATTCATCGGCACAACTGGCTGCGAGGTTGACGGGCATTCTACTCGCTATGCAAGTTTGCATAAATCGACTCTGCGAGCTTTTTACTGATACCGGGTGCTTTGGCTATCTCCTCGATGCTGGCACGAGACAGTTCCTGCAATCCACCAAAATGTTTCAACAAGTCGCGACGGCGCGTCGGACCGACGCCTGCCACACCTTCCAGTGTAGACGTCCGGCGCGTCTTGCCACGGCGGGCACGGTGTCCGGTGATGGCGAAACGGTGGGCTTCGTCGCGAATCTGCTGGATCAGGTGCAGCGCTGGCGAATCACCCTTGAGGGTGAATTCATGGGCGGCATCATTCAGGTACAAGGTTTCGAAGCCGGCCTTGCGCGTCGCGCCCTTGGCCACGCCCAGCAGGATCAGGTCGGGCACCATCAGCTCATTGAGCACATCGCGGGCCATGGACAACTGGCCTTTGCCACCGTCCACCAGGAGGATGTCCGGCAACTTGCCCTCCCCATCCTTCAGCTTGCCGAACCGGCGCATCAACGCCTGATGCATCGCCGCGTAGTCATCGCCCGGCGTGACGCCTTCGATGTTGTACCGGCGGTAGTCGGATTTGATCGGGCCTTCCGGTCCGAACACCACGCAGGACGCCACCGTTGCCTCGCCACTGGAATGGCTGATGTCGTAGCACTCCAGTCGCTGCGGCGGCTCGTCCAGGTTGAGGACATCGGCCAGGGCATCGAACCGCGCCGCGACGTGTTGCCGGTTGGCCAGGCGCGCGCCCAGGGCCTGTTCGGCATTGGTCACGGCCAATTGCTGCCAGCGGGCACGGGTGCCGCGAACGCGGTGGCTGATGGTCAGTTCACGACCGCGAAGCTTGTCGATGGCTTCGATCAGGGCCGGGAAATCCTCGTGGACCACGTTGACGATCAACTCGGCAGGCAGGTCGCGTTCCGGGCTGCTGATGTAGTACTGGCCCAGGAAAGCCGCCATGACCTCGGCCACGTCCTCCTCGATGCCCACTTGGGGAAAGAAGTTCTTGCTGCCCAGCACGCGACCGCCCCGTACGCTGATCAAATGCACGCAAGCGCCGCCCGGGTTGATGAACGCGGCGATCACATCGACATCACCGCTGCCACCTTCCATGCTTTGCTGGTCCTGCACGCGGCGCAGCAGGCCGATCTGGTCGCGCAGCTCGGCGGCCCGTTCGAACTCAAGGTTGACCGCCGCGTCTTCCATGGCTGCCGACAGTTCATCGGTCAGCGCATTGCTGCGGCCCTCCAGGAACATCACCGAGTGACGCACGTCCTCGGCGTAGACCTGCGGCTCGACAAACCCTACGCAAGGCGCCTTGCAGCGCTTGATCTGGTATTGCAGACAGGGCCGGGTGCGGTTCTTGTAGTAGCTGTCTTCACACTGGCGAACGAAAAAGGTCTTCTGCAGCAGGCTGAGGCTTTCACGAATCGCACCGGCGCTGGGGTAAGGACCGAAATATCGCCCCTTGGCCTTTTTGGCACCCCGATGAATGCTCAGGCGCGGAAAAGCCCCGTCGGACAGAAACACGTAGGGGTAGGATTTGTCGTCGCGCAACAGGATGTTGTACGGCGGGCGCCATTCCTTGATCAGCGTCTGCTCGAGCAGCAGCGCCTCGGTTTCATTGGCGGTGATCGTCGTTTCGATTTGCGCGATGCGCCCAACCAGGGCGGAGGTCTTTGGCGCGAGGCCGGTTTTACGAAAGTAACTGGCCAGGCGCTTCTTGAGGTTCTTGGCCTTGCCGACGTAAAGCAGGCGCGCCTCGCTGTCGAACATGCGGTACACGCCGGGGCGACCGCTGCAAGTGGAGAGGAACGCGCTTGGATCAAACAATTCGGTCATTTTTCAGGCGCTGGCATCGACCATGCCGTGGCGCACCGCCAACAGCGTCAATTCGACATCACTGCTGATCGAAAGCTTCTCGAAAATACGGTAACGGTAGGTATTGACGGTTTTAGGCGACAGGCACAGCTTGTCGGAGATGATCTGCACCTTCTGGCAACCGACAATCATCAGCGCAATCTGGATTTCCCGCTCCGACAGTGCGTCGAAGGGCGAATCGTTGGTTGGCTGGAACGACTTGATCGCCAATTGCTGGGCGATCTGCGGGCTGATGTAGCGCTGCCCGGCAAAAACCAGACGAATGGCCTGGACCATCTCGTTCAAGCCCGCGCCCTTGGTGAGGTAGCCCGCCGCGCCCGCCTGCAACAGCCGGGTGGGAAATGGGTCCTCTTCGCAGACGGTCACCGCGACCACCTTGATATCCGGGTGACTGCGCAGCAGCTTGCGCGTGGCTTCAAGGCCGCCGATGCCGGGCATCTTGACGTCCATCAACACCACGTCGGGCTTCAATTCACGCGCCTTGATCAGGGATTCTTCCCCGGATTCAGCTTGGCCAACTACCTGCAGGCCATCGATGTCAGCCAGCATTCGTGTAATGCCCGTACGGACGAGATCATGGTCATCGACCACTAACACCCTAATCAAGCAGACACCTCACGATTTGGTCTTATTTGGGTTGCACAACACCTTAGCAAAAAGCGTCCGGCAGACCTAGCGCAAAGGGACAGATAAAAGTTACAACACATCTTTATTGATACAACGTCCGAGGCGTCAAGCACCGGCGTCTCGCTGCATCCTCAGGAAACACTCATCTTCGCCCACGACACGCAGGCCCATGCGTTCGTACAACGCCCTGGCCGGATTATCCTTGAACACCGTCAGGCGCAGCGCCGGGCGACGCTCCAGGCCCACCAAGTCCCAAACCTGTCCGATCGCCCAGGTACCGGCACCCTGGCCGCGAAACGCCTCGGCGATCTGCAATTCCCGGATATACAACGCCCGGGCATCACGACTGAGGCTGACAAAACCCAGCGGCTGGCCTGCACGGCTGATGATCCAGTTCTGGCGAATGATCCAGGCCAGGTCGAACGCTTCGTCCTGCCAGAGCAAATCATGCCTGAGGTAATAAGCAAGCATGTTGTCGCAGGTCAGCTGCCGGGCAAAGTCGATGTCCCCTGCCGTTGCCGCACGCCACTCGAAGCTCATGAACACCTCATCCAAGCACTGCCACCGGCACGACTTGCCCAGCCCAGTTGTTGACTTCGCGGCGGGCGATCACCAACAGCTCGCCCGCGCCGGGCGCTGCCGCGAGCAGCGAACCGTCCGGCCCCCAGATGGCACTGCGACCAGCCGATTCCCAGCCTCCGGTGGCGCCGCCATGATTGGCCATCAGCACGGTCATGGCATGCTGCCGGGCATATCCTTGCAGCAATGCCGTATCGGACTCGTAGCCAGCCTCTGTGATCAACACCCCCGCCGCATATAGCGTAGCGCCCTGCCCGGCTGCCACGGCAGCATGACTGGCGTGGGAAAAATCGGCGCATACCGCCAGGGCGATGCAATCCTGCCCCATCGCCAGTATCGAGCCGCCATGCCCCGGGGCGAAGGCTACTTCTTCCCCAGGATGCAGATGCTGCTTGCTGTACACCTCGAGGGAACCGTCAGCGCCGAGGACCAACGCCCCGATCAACACAGGGGCGTCCGCCGACAGGCGAATCGGCATGCCCACCACCGCTGTCAGGCCGAGCTCGCGGGCCAAGTCGCGCAGCGGTTGCAATACGGCATCCTCCGGCAGGATGGCCAGATCCGCCGCCAGGCCGCGTTCGTAGCCGGTGAGTGACAGCTCGGGAAACACTAGCAACTGCACGCCCTGTTCAGCGGCCGCCTGCATGAAATGCTGATGACGCAGGAGGTTGGCGCGAACGTCCCCCGCGATGGAGATCGACTGGGCGGCGGCGAAGGCTGGAGCGGTCATGGGTCATCCTTGGGGAGGCGCTGCAAACCTGAAGTTTGTCATAACGCCCAGCGGACTCAAGCCGGGGACGAACAATTGCATGCCCTCGATAGAATTTTCTGATTGAACCGGCGCCCCGCCCTCTAGTAAGCTCAGGGCCATTCATCGGAGACAGACCATGTTCAACGCCCTTTCACCGCTTCAAACCGCCAGCGCCCCGCGCTCGGTTGCGGCTGCCTGGGCGAACAGTGTTCAAACTCCGGTCAGCTTTTATTTTGGGTATTGGTTTAGCCACTGGCGCGCCTGATACCCAACCGGCGCCCACTTTAAACGGGTCGCCTTCCAGAGTTTTCCAAACCCCCGGTCGGCCTCCCGACCGGGGGTTTTGTTTTTTCAGGCCCCACACATTTGCAACACCAGACAACTTGAGGATTGAGCCATGAACTACGCCACTTATTACCGTTACGACAGTTTTTCCGCCTGGCGATTTACCAGCCACCGCTCGGGACAGCCTGCCGCCTCCGATCGGTCACCTACCGGTGGCAAGCCTCAATTGCGGGCCAATCCGGCCAATTGTCGAACACCCCACTAGGACCGGCGCGCGGGAATGAACCCGCCGCCCGTCCAGGAAGCCAGATCATGAATTCGTCCGTCTCCGCTTTGCCGCTGTCCACGCTCAACCCTGCCAACGAAGCCCTGACCCTGCGTCTGCCGAGCTCGTTGCAACTCAAGCACCAATTGCCGCTCAGCACCGCGTTGAGCCATCAAGTGAGCGCCCATCGCCAGGCCATCCGCGCGATCCTCGACGGTGAAGACGCCCGCCTGCTGGTCATCGTTGGCCCCTGCTCGATCCACGACCCGAAATCCGCCCTTGAATACGCCGCCAACCTGGCTCGCGTGGCCCATGAAGTGAGCGACAGCATGCTGCTGGTCATGCGCGCCTACGTGGAAAAGCCCCGTACGACCGTAGGCTGGAAAGGCCTGGCCTACGACCCTGGCCTGGATGGCAGCGACGACATGGCCGCCGGCTTGACCTTGTCCCGGGAACTGATGCGCGAAGTGCTGCAACTGGGCCTGCCTGTCGCCACCGAACTGCTGCAACCCATGGCCGCCAGTTACTTCGATGACTTGCTCAGTTGGGTCGCCATCGGTGCTCGCACCACCGAGTCGCAGATCCACCGGGAAATGGCCAGCGGCCTGGGCATGCCCGTGGGGTTCAAGAACGGTACGGACGGCGGGGTTGGCATTGCCTGCGACGCCATGCGCTCTGCCGCCCACCCCCATCGGCATTTCGGCGTCGACAGCCAGGGTCATCCGGCGATCATCCAGACGCCGGGCAACCCCGACACCCACCTGGTGCTGCGCGGTGGCCATCGCGGGCCGAACTATGATCGCCAGAGCGTCACGCAGATACACCACGACCTGACCCGCCTCAAGATACCGGCGCGGATCATGGTGGACTGCAGCCACGCCAACAGCGGCAAAGACCCGTTGCGCCAGCCACAGGTGTTCAATGACGTGCTGGAGCAACGGCTGCAAGGGAACCGTTCCCTGATCGGCATGATGCTCGAAAGCCACTTGTTCGAAGGCTGCCAGCCGGTAGGCCCATCGATGCGCTACGGCGTCTCGGTCACGGACGGTTGCCTGGGCTGGGAGTCCACCGAGCAGTTGTTGCGCGAGGCTCATCACAGGTTGCAATTGACAGCCTGAAGTCCCGAACCCGCCTTTCCCCTGCAACCAGGGGCAGCATGGGGCTCTTTGTGGGAGCGAGCCTGCTCGCGATGGCGTCAGCTCAGCCAGCATCGGTGGCGCCTGACACACCGTCATCGCGAGCAAGCTCGCTCCCACAAGGGTGCGCCAGGACTTCGCTCAGCCTGACGCGCTGGAGCGCACCCGGACCGTCACCCACTCGGAGCGTTGGCTGACGTCATCCAGGCGTTCGACCTGATAGAACACGCTCACCGACCTGTCGCGCTGGTCTTGCCAGTAACTTGCAGGAATCACAAACACGAGCGGTCTACCGGCCGTGGCCTCGGTGATTTCGCGCTCAAGCACATAAGCGGAGCTGCCATTGCACTGCAACCAGACCACCTCGCCCGCCTCAAGCCCGGGGTCATCGATGACAATCGTCGCCCCCTCTTGCAGCTCGTCCACCTCCAGCCACCCGTCGTTCACCTCCCGGATCCGAAGGGTCTTCAGCGCAGGGCGCCGCAGCGGACCGATGTGCAACGACAAAGGCTCGGCACGACGCACCGAATGCCCGCGCCTGATGACATAGGCCAAGGCCAGGTCGTGCCCCACATGGGGTGCAATCAGCGAATGATCGACCCAGAGCGATACCCCACGGCCCACCGCATGGGCTTCTATGTCCAGCACATCACGCCACAGCGCGCTGGAATCCTTGCTGGCAGTCAGGATCAAGCGATCGCCCACGGCCATCCGGGCGTAGGGCCGAATGTTTACCCAGGTTCCTTCAGGCACCCGATCCGGATCGAGGCTGCCCCCCACCGCATCGCTGGCAATGATAGGAAGCAGTTGCGGCGATGCATCACCGATGTCCAGTTGCAGGCATTCCGAAACCAGGGTGGCCGGCAACCGTTTGCCCGTTACCTGGTAGGAGATCTCCAGCGAGCCACCGTCCAGTTCGGCGATATGGGGTTCACGCACGACGAATACGACGTCTCGCCCCACTTGCCGCTCCGTGACGAACCCGGCCACTTCATGCCGGTAGGGTTCGCCATCGTTATTGAGGCCGTGCCAACGCAGCAGCACCTCATCCCCACACGTCATCAGGGGATACGGCTTGACGGTAATCACGGTCTTGCGCCAGGCGGGATTGATGACGCCGTCTCTGGCCGCTGCCAGGACCGGAGGCGGCAGCCTTGCGCCTGAGGTTGAACGGGATCGTTGAATCGAGGGGTAGGTGATCATGTACAGGCTTCCAGTCCTTGGATAGAGGCACCGTTCCCATAACGGCACCAGGTGGAGCCATTAAAACCCGCTCACGGCCAACCCACAGCCAGACGAGGCGACAGTGGGAGTGGTCCCTTGGCGCTCCAACCTGTAGCTGCAAACGACAACGCTTATAGGAGGCCTCCTACATCTTTGCGCACAGCCGGGTTTCTTCCCACTCTTCCCACTCCTTTTATTCCGGTTTCCTTGGATCAGGGAGGTTTCCTCCTACACCGCACGGGATGAGCCTGCATTAGAGTGAAGTCGCAAATTCAAGGTGAACCTCTTCGAAAAAGGTACGAACATGCAACGGAATGCAACCACTCAATTTCCCATCCTGTTGGTCCATGGATTGTTCGGGTTCGACAAAATCGGCGGCGTCGGCCTTTTCCAAGGCGTCAAGCAGGCCCTACGCGCGGGCGGTGCCCGGGTGTTCATCCCGCACCTGTCGGCCACCCACTCCAACGAGGCCCGAGGCGAACAACTGCTGGCGCAGATCGATCGGGTCCTGGCCGGCACCGGTACCGCCCGGGTCAACCTGATCGGCCACGGCCAGGGCGCGCTGGCCGCCCGCTATGCCGCCGCGCTGGCCCCCGACACGGTGGCCTCGGTCACCTCGGTCAGCGGCCCCAACCACGGCTCCGAACTGGCCGACTTCCTGCGCAAGGCCCTCACGCCAGGACGGCTGCCAGGGCATGTAGCAAGCGGCGTCGCCACACTGTTCGCCGACTTCATCTCGCTGCTGGACGGCCAGGCGCAACTATCGCAGGCAGCCGTCGCCACCCTGGCGGCGTTGACCACCGAGGGTGTTGGCGCCTTCAATGACAAATACCCTCAGGGCTTGCCGAAGAACTGGGGCGGAAACGGTCCGGACCGGGTCAACGGCGTGCGCTACTACTCGTGGAGCGGCACGTTGCAAGCGTCGACGGGGAAAGAGCTGGCGCCTTTGCAGAGTTTCTGCCGCGCCTTTTCCGAATATTTCATCACCGAAGCCGGGCAGAACGACGGCCTGGTCGGGCGCTTCAGTTCGCACCTGGGCCAAGTCATTCGCTCCGACTACCCCATGGACCACCTGGACGCTATCAGCCCTGGAGACGGCAAGGCCTGTAAAGGAACAGCCCCCACAGTGCTTTACCTGCGTCACGCCGAGCGCCTGCGCAAAGCCGGCCTTTGATCGCCGGGTCCAAGGTTTTGACGCAATTTTGACAACAATCCGTTAATGAATCCGGTAGGCTCAACACCTTTAAATACAGCGAAAGGAATTTCCCCATGGCCAAAGCCACTGCCCGTCACATCCTGGTTTCCACCGAAGACAAGTGCAACGAACTCAAGGCCCAGATCGAAGCCGGCGCCGATTTCGCCGAAATCGCCAAGGCCAACTCCTCTTGCCCGTCCAGCCGTCAAGGCGGCGACCTGGGTTCTTTCGGCCCGGGCCAGATGGTCAAGGAGTTCGACACCGTGGTGTTCAGTGCACCGATCAATACCGTCCAGGGCCCGGTCAAGACCCAGTTCGGCTACCACCTGCTGGAAGTCACCAGTCGCCAGGATTGATCCAGGTCCAGAGACCGTTCACTCAAGGCTGATGTGATTCAGTGTGACGAGAGCTGCTCCCGCCGGACTGCCAAGCGGGCCTAACCCTTTGTTGGCCCGCTGCGCGGCGAGGCGCGAGCAAGCTCCTCACCCCAAGGGCTGGCGATTCACGCGCCGCTCGCGTACAAATCGCGTCATCGATCACCCGGCTTTAAGGCTGACAATGCGACTGGCGTTCCCTTCACTGCTATTGACTGCCGTGTTCCTGCTGACAGGCACCTCAGGCGTCGATGCAGCTCCGCAACATGCCCTGACCGTCTATGGCGAACCCGCCAGATATGCCGAAGGCTTCGGCCACTTCGCCTACGCCAACCCCCTGGCCCCCAAGGGCGGCACCCTGCGCCGCTCGGCCGTGGAGATTGGCCACTTCGACCACATCCTGCCCTACATCGACAAAGGCATCGGCGTCAGCCAGATCGACGGGATGCTGTATTCGCCGCTGGCCCAGCGCTCACTGGATGAGCCCTATACCGTCTATGGCCTGGTGGCGCAGAAAATGGAGCGTGCCGACGACGGCCTGTCCCTGCGTTTCTACCTGAACCCCAAGGCCCGTTTCGCCGATGGCAAGCCCATCACCGCCCAGGATGTGCGCTACAGCTTCGAGCTGTTGATGACCCAAGGCAGCCTGCGTTATCGCACCCAGTTCGCGGCGGTCAAGGACGTCGTGGTCGAGGACGAGCGCACCGTACGCTTCAACTTCAAGAACAACGAAAGCCGCACCCTGCCCTTGGATATCGCCACCTTGCCGGTCTTTCCCGAACACTGGTGGAAGACCCGCGATTTCGCTAACGGCGGCGGCTACGAGCCCCCGCTGGGCAGCGGCCCCTACCGGGTAAGCAAAGTCGATTCCGGGCGCAGCATTACCTTTGAACGTAATGCCGATTGGTGGGGCAAGGATCTGCCGGTCAGTCGCGGTCTCTACAATTTCGACCATTTCAGCATCGAGTATTTCGGCGACACCGATGTGGCCCGCCAGGTGTTGCGCGGCGGCGCGTACGATTACAACCGCGAGTTCTCCGCCACCGGCTATGCCATCGGCTATGACAGCCCAGCCCTGCGCGACGGTCGCCTGCAAAAGGCTCACCTGGCCAAAGAGGCGCCGCAGACGGCCCAGGGTTTCGTCTTCAACCTGCAACGCCCGCAGTTTCAGGATCGCCGCGTGCGCCAGGCCCTGGCGATGCTCTGGGATTTCGAATGGAGCAATCGCCAGATGATGCGCAACGTCTATGTGCGTCAGCAGAGTTACTTTTCCAACACTGAACTCGCCGCTCGAGAACTGCCCGATGCCGGCGAACTGGCAATCCTCGAGCCGTTGCGCGGACAGATTCCCGACGAAGTCTTCACCCAAGTCTTCCAGGCTCCGAAAACCGACGGCAGTGGCGTGATCCGCGACAAACAACTGCAAGCCCTGGCACTGCTGGAACAGGCCGGCTGGAAACCGGACGGCGACCGTCTGGTGAATGCCGAAGGCGAGCCGTTGAGCTTCACCTTTCTGAACACCCAGAACGGCATGGATCGCCTGTTGCTGCCGTACAAGCGCAACCTGGCGCAGATCGGCATCGACATGAACATCCGCCGCATCGATGCGTCCCAGTACGTCAATCGCCTGATGAGCCGCGACTACGACATGATCGTCACCGGCTATCCGGTCAGCACTTCGCCGGGCATCGAACTGTATAACTACTTCGGTTCGGCGGCGGCCAACGATCCGGGGGCCAACAACTACATGGCCTTGAAGAACCCGGCGGTGGACACCCTGATCGACGGGCTGGTCAGGGCCACCACCCAAGCCGACATGCTGCGCCATGCCCACGCCCTGGACCGGGTGCTGCAATGGAACTACTACTGGATCCCCAACTATTACCCGCCGGGCAGCTCGACCGTGTGGTGGAACCGCTTTGGCATTCCGAAGGTCCAGGCCAGCAATGACGAGGCCATCGAGAGCTGGTGGGAAGTGAGCACCACGCCATTGACCAACGAACAGATGACCGCCGAGCGCATCAAGCGTGGCGCACCCGGAGGGCGGCATTGATGTGGGCCTATATTGCGCGGCGCCTGCTGCTAATCATCCCCACGCTGGTGATCATCCTGCTGGTGAACTTCGTCATCGTCCAGGCCGCCCCCGGCGGGCCGGTGGAACAGGCCATCGCCCACCTGCAAGGCATCGGAGGCGCCAGCGTCGGCAGCTCGGGCAACGCCATGACCGGCAGCTCCCGCGCCAGTCGCGGCCTGGACCCGCAACTGATCAAGGACATCGAGAAACAATACGGCTTCGATAAACCGGCCCATGAGCGTTTGTGGCTGATGCTCAGCAGCTACGCCCGCCTCGACTTCGGCAAGAGCTTCTTCCGCGGTGCCACGGTCACCGACCTGATCCTGGAAAAAATGCCGGTGACCATTTCCCTCGGGCTCTGGGCGACCTTGATCACGTACCTGGTGTCGATCCCCCTGGGCATTCGCAAGGCCGTGCGCCACGGCTCGGCATTCGATGTGTGGAGCAGCACCGCGATCATCATCGGCTACGCCATGCCGGCGTTCCTCTTCGCGATGTTCCTGATCGTGGTGTTCGCCGGCGGCACCTCGCTGAACTGGTTTCCGGTACGCGGGCTGGTGTCGGACAACTTCGAGTCGCTGTCGACGCTGGGCAAGATCGCCGATTACTTCTGGCACTTGGTGCTGCCGGTCACCTCGCTGGTGATCGGCGGTTTCGCCACCCTGACGATCCTGACCAAGAACTCGTTCCTCAATGAAATCACCCGCCAGTACGTGGTCACCGCGCGAGCCAAGGGCATGAGCGAACGCCGGGTGTTGTACGGCCACGTGTTCCGCAATGCGATGCTGCTGGTGGTCTCGGGCATTCCCCAAGCGTTCATCAGCGTGTTCTTCGCCGGTTCCTTGCTGATCGAGGTGATCTTTTCCCTCGACGGCCTGGGACGCATGAGCTACGAGGCGGCGGTGTCCCGGGATTATCCGGTGGTGTTCGGCTCGCTGTTCATCTTCACGCTGTTCGGCCTGCTGATCAAACTCATCGGCGACCTCTGCTACACCCTGGTGGACCCGCGCATCGACTTCGCCGCGAGGAACGCCTGATGTTCAAGCTTTCCCCCCTGGGCCGCCGACGCTTGGAGCGGTTCAAGAAAAACCGTCGAGGCTGGTGGTCGCTGTGGCTGTTCATCGGCCTGTTCATCCTGAGCCTGGGCGGCGAGTTGATCGCCAATGACAAACCGTTGGTGGTCAGCTACCAGGGCTCGCTGTATTTCCCGGTGTTCAAGCGCTACACCGAGCAGGCATTTGGCGGGCAGTTGCCGTTCCAGGCCGACTACCGCAGCAGCTACGTGCAGAACCTGATCCACAAGGACGGCGGTTGGCTGTGGTTTCCACCGATCCCGTTCAGTGCCGACACGCCCAACTACGACCTCAACCAGCCGGCGCCGAGCCCCCCCACATCGGTGAACTGGCTGGGCACCGACGACCAGTCCCGGGATGTGTTGGCCCGGGTGATCTTCGGCGCGCGGGTATCGATCCTGTTCGCCCTGGCCCTGACCGCCATCAGCGCGCTGATCGGCATCGCCGCCGGTGCGTTGCAGGGGTATTACGGTGGTTGGGTGGATTTGCTGGGGCAACGCTTGCTCGAAGTCTGGTCCGGCCTGCCGGTGCTCTACTTGCTGATCATCCTGTCCGGCTTCGTCGAGCCGAATTTCTGGTGGCTGCTGGGGATCATGGCGCTGTTTTCCTGGTTGGCCCTGGTGGACGTGGTCCGCGCCGAGTTCCTGCGCGGGCGCAACCTGGAATACGTGAAGGCCGCCAGGGCCCTGGGCCTTTCCGACCGCAAGGTGATCGTGCGGCATATCCTGCCCAACGCGATGAACGCCACCCTGAGCTACCTGCCCTTCATCCTCACCGGGGCGATCTCCACCCTCACCGCCCTGGACTTCCTCGGCTTCGGCATGCCGGCCGGCAGCGCCTCCCTGGGCGAATTGATCGCCCAAGGCAAGCAGAACCTGCAAGCCCCGTGGTTGGGGCTGACGGCGTTTTTCACCCTGGCGCTGATTCTTTCCCTGCTGGTGTTTATCGGCGAAGCGTTGCGAGACGCGTTCGACCCTCGATCGTGAAACGACCATGAAGCGCAATCTTGAAATGAGCGACAACCTGATCGAAATCCGTGACTTGAGCGTGGCCTTCAACGACCAGACGGTGGTGCGCAACCTGTGCCTGGACATCCGCCCCGGCGAATGCCTGGCCCTGGTGGGCGAGTCGGGCTCCGGCAAGTCGGTGACAGCCCATTCGATCCTGCAACTGCTGCCCGAGACCGGCACCCGCACCACCGGCAGCATCCGCTACCGCGGCCAGGAACTGCTGGGCGCCGAGGCCAAGACCCTGCGGGAGTTGCGCGGCAATCGCATCGCCATGATCTTCCAGGAACCGATGACTTCGCTGAACCCCCTGCACAGCGTCGAAAAGCAGATCGGTGAAACCCTGATGCTGCACCGGGGCCTGGGCGGCAAAGCGGCGCGCCAGCGCATTCTGGAGCTGCTGGCCCTGGTGGGTATCCAGAAACCCGCCGAGCGACTCAAGGCCTACCCCCATCAACTGTCCGGCGGCCAGCGGCAACGGGTGATGATCGCCATGGCCCTGGCCTGCGAGCCGGAGTTGTTGATCGCCGACGAACCGACCACCGCGCTGGACGTGACCGTGCAGCGCAAGATCCTGCTGCTGCTCAAGTCCTTGCAGCAACGGCTCGGCATGTCCCTGCTGCTGATCAGCCACGACCTCAACCTGGTGCGCAGCATCGCCCAACGGGTGTGCGTGATGAAGGCCGGGGAAATCGTCGAACAGGCGCCTTGCGAAACCCTGTTCAGCGCGCCGAAACATCCCTACAGCTGTGAGCTGCTGCACGCCGAACCGGAAGGCGAAGCCCTGCCCCGGGACGAGCGCGAAAACGTGTTGCAGGTGCGGGACCTGCGCGTGAGTTTTCCCTTGGGCGGCGGGCTGTTCCGGCGCAAGGAATACTTGCGCGCCGTGGACGGTATCAGCCTGAACATCCAGCGCGGCAAGACCTTGGGCATCGTCGGCGAATCCGGCTCCGGCAAGTCCACGCTCGGCCAGGCGATCCTGCGGCTGATCGACTCCGAAGGGAGCATCCACTTCCAGGGCCAGGCCCTCGAGCAGTTATCCCACAAGGCATTGTGGCCGTGGCGCAGGAAGATGCAGGTGGTGTTCCAGGATCCGTTCGGCAGCCTCAGCCCGCGAATGTCGGTGCAGCAGATCATCAGCGAAGGGCTGGAGGTGCACAGCCCGTCCAGCCCTGAAGAATGCGAAGCCAAGGTGATCCAGGCGCTCAAGGAAGTCGGTCTCGACCCGCTGAGCCGCCATCGCTATCCCCACGAATTCTCCGGCGGCCAGCGCCAACGCATCGCCATCGCCCGGGCCTTGGTACTCAAGCCGGCCCTGATCCTGTTGGACGAACCGACCTCGGCCCTGGACCGCACCGTACAGAAACAAGTGGTCGCGCTGCTGCGCCAGCTCCAGGAAAAGCACGGCCTGACCTACCTGTTCATCAGTCACGACCTGGCGGTGGTCCGCGCCTTGGCCCACGACATGATCGTGATCAAGGACGGTAAAGTGGTCGAGCAAGGCGCCAGTCATGACGTGTTCGACTCGCCCCAGCATCCTTATACGAAGGAACTGTTGGCGGCGGCGCATCCCGGGTAATCCCTGTCAGCTTACGGGATTGCGTGCCGTGACGATCCACGCCGCGCCGTCGATCATCACCGACCGCTTGCCGGGGAGGCCCGCGAAGGCGGCACGAACCGCAGCCCAGGCACGAGCGCGGATGCCGTCGGGCTGGTCAGCGAGCACAAGCGACAGCGGGCCGCCCTCGAATGCCATCTTCACCGCTTCTTCGATCGCCTCGTCCCGCGTCTCGCCCTCGCCGAACGGGATGGAAGCATCGAAGGGCGCGATAGCAATATCGGTGAAGCCGGCCGCCGTCAGGATGCGCGTCACTCGCCCCCGGTCGCCGAAAGAGAATGGGCCGGGCGCTTCGGGATCGGTCGGTGCGGTCAGTGGGACGATGCCCTTGATCGCGCCCATCGGCAGGCGCACCCAATCGTTCTCGCCCACGCCGCGCCAGCAGACGAAAGCGACCCGCCCGCCCGGCCGGAGCGCGCGTCGCATATGGGTGAAGGCCCCTGTCGGATCGTCGAAGAACATGACTCCGAAGCGCGAGAACAGGATATCGAACGCGCCCTCGGGCAGCTCGGCGCTGCTGGCGTCGGCTACCCGGAACTGGGCCGGCGTATCCTGTGGCACCAGTGCGCGCGCTCGGCCGATCAGCGGTTCAGATATATCCACGCCCAGCACATGGCCGCCCGCGCCGACGCGGTCAGCCAGAGCCAGACTCGACGCGCCCGCACCGCAGCCGATGTCCAGCACACGTTCGCCCGTGGCGGGCGCGGCGGCTTTGATCGCGGCTTGGCCGAATACCGCAAACATGGCGTCGAGCCGGGCCTGGTTGGCGGCCCAGTACTCTCCGCTTTGGCCATTCCAGTCGGCGACCTGATAGGCATTTTGCTCTGTCATGACAATTCCTCGTATTGATTCGTTCTTCAGGCCGTGCAAAAGCCGGGGACGGCGACCTTCTGGAACAGGTGCGGGCTGCCTACGACGGATGACGGATAGGCCGAAAGCTTCGCGACGAACTCAGGATGGGTGAGGCCGGCGCGGACCGTCTCGGTGGATTCCCACACCACATAGTTCAGGTAAGTCGGGCTATCGCCGACCGCTCGATGCAGCTGCATGGAAATGAAGCCCGGTTGCGTCGTTATGATCTCGGCAGCCGCCTTGAAAGCGTCCAGGAAGCCAGCTTCGTCAGCGTAATCGAGCATGAAGAGGTTAATGAGCACGACCGGCGCGGCCGCGATGCCAAGTTGGCGCTCAAGCGGGAATTTATCGTCTAGCGGTTTGAATTTACGGTCTTGCGCCTTTTGGTCGGCCATGATGGTGCTCCCGTCTAGTGTGAAATTGAAACCGGCGTGATCGATGCTGCTTCGAAGCAACCTTTAGAAATTGCGACAACCAAAAAAGGGCATCTGTGCTCTCAAACCAGCATCGACTGCTGGGCGAAAATACCCGCCATCGCGCCCTGCCATGATGCCGTGGTGACCGAGGGCATGACGGGATTGGCAAGGTCGCCGGCGGCGTAGATGCCGGGCATGCTGGTTTCGCGGCGCTCATCGACCTTGAGGGCGATGCCCTGGGGTGTATCGACCGTGGCGAGCCCCAGCGATTCATGCAGGCGTGCAGACGGCTTGTTGCGCGGATGCGCGAACAGGATGTCAACCGCGACAGAGGGGCCGGCGTCAAGCCTGACGGTAGCGTTATGGCTCTCGTCATGGTCGATTTCGGTGATCCGGCCATCGACGACAGGGATGCCGCGGCGCGCCAGATCCGCCCGTATGTCGGGTGGAATGTCGTGACCATTGGCGAAGACCGTCAATGTGTCGGTCCAGTCGTGGTACAGCCTGACGTAGTTATGCGACGGCGGGCCGGACCAGACGAGGCCCCAATGCCGGCCGGCGACTTCAAAGCCGTCGCAATAGGGGCAGGGCACGATGGAGGAGCCCCACCCTTCGGCAAAGCCGGGAACTTCAGGCATCTGGTCGGCGACGCCATAGCTCAGGATCAGGCGGCGCGCCCTGAGGGTGTCGCCCTTGCCCGTGAGGACGGAGAAATCGTCGATAGCGCCGGAGACGCTCTCGGCCCGGGCATTGACCAGCTGGATCGTGGGATAACGCGCCAGTTGCTGCCGCGCCTCGGCCAGGATCTCCAGCGGTGGCTTATGGTCGTGGCCGAGCAGGCCATGCGAGTGATCTGCGAAGCGATTGCGCGGCAGGCCGGTATCGAGAACGGTGACCTTTCGCCGGGCACGGCCGAGTTGCAAGGCGGCGGCAAGACCGGCAAAACTGCCGCCGATGATGAGGACGTCATTCATGGTGTTAGGCTCCGCGCTGTGGATGAAGGGAGATCGGCTTGCAAAGTTAAGATACTGCGAAGTACCATAATTTACTAATTTGAATACTGTCAAGTACTGGAATTTTTTATGACCGAAAACAGCCAGGCCCGGCGCGGCCGGCCCGCCAACGAGGCGCTTGGCCAAACGATCGTCAACGCCGCGGGCGAACTTTTTGTGGAATTGGGTTTTCAAGCGACGACAATGGACAAGGTCGCCCAGCGGGCGAAGATATCCAAGCTAAGCATCTATCGGCACTTCGAGAACAAGGAGGCGCTGTTCAGTGCGGCCATTGCGGCCCACTGCCATCAGTTTGCACCGCAGGCCCTTATTGAGGGAGTCGGCGGTTCGGCGGCAGATCAACTCATGGCGGTGGGAACATCCCTGCTTCGCACACTGTTAAGCCCGGACGTGCGCAGTGTCGAAGCCATGATCATGGCCGACAAAACCAATCAAAAGTCGTTAAGCAAGCGCCAATACGAAGCCGGCCCCGCCTATGTCATCGCCCAGATCGAGGCCCTGTTGCGTCAGTTACACGCGAAGGCGGTGCTGAACGTGCCCGATCCTCTGGGGTCCGCCCGCTTGTTTGCCGCGCTTTTCAAAGGATCCGATCTCTTGACGATCGCCCGCTTCGATGAGGCGAGAGCAGCGGATGACAATGAAGTCGAATCCTATTGCCGGTCGGCCGTTGCCATGTTCATCGCCGCGCACGGTGGCGACGACCACGCGGGAGGATGATTATTTGATCACTCCGGGCAGGCTGGCCGAGCTTGCACAGATCGCGGTGCCCATCGTTTCTGCCAACGATGAGAAGACGCTCGCCTCTACTGCGGTCCAGGCTTCCGCCTGGATACGGTCGACGTCCTCCTCGAAAGATTGTACAAAATTACAAGCATGAACAATAAATAATGAAACAGCGATATCACCTGACAGTTTATTGCCAGCCGACTTTCCAGCGCTTGTCGTCGCGCAGTTCAGTCCAGTCGAACACCTCCACTCGCCCGCTATGTACCGCCTGAAGCTCAATCCTTACGGGAACTCCCGCTTCGTCACAGAACAGTTGGGTGACCATGAAATGCTTTTCCTGATTGACCGGCGTACAGGCCGTCCATTTGGAGAGCTTCAATTTACGGGGATTGAATGTGTTCAAGTGCGCTCCATGAAAGGCAGGAAGTCCAAGCAAAATCATGTACAAAAGCATAAACCCGTACAAGCTGATCCGAAAATAACGGCGGCGCTTCGATCCTAGGACTTCCCCCGGCATAATGCGGCTCTTGGCACCCGTCCATGGCTGCCGGCAAATCCCTCCTTTCTGGAAATGCCCGATGAACCCCACCGAAAGCCTCAAGGATTACAAGCGCGTCCGCACGCTGGCGATCCGTTCGTTGTTCGAGATCATCGAGCAGTCCAGCGAAGGCACGGTGATTGTCGACCGTGACGCGAACATCGTCTGGATGAACGAACGCTACGCCCGCCGCTTCGGCCTGAACTCGGCGCAGGAGGCGATTGGTCGGGCGTGCGAAAGCGTGATTCCCGGCAGCCTGTTGCGGGAGGTTGTGCGCACCGGGCGCCCGATCCTGCTGGACATGCAGGACACGCCCAAGGAACCCCTGGTGGTGATGCGCCTGCCGATCCACGACAGCGCGGGTGCGGTGATCGGTGCCATCGGCTTTGCCTTGTTCGATGAGTTGCGCAGCCTGTCACCGATGCTCAAGCGCTACCAGAGCATGCAGGAAGAACTGGCCTCCACCCGGTCGCTGCTGCGGGCACGGCAGGCCAAGTACAACTTTGCCCATTTCATTGGCACCAGCAGCGCCGGCCTGGAGGTCAAGCGCCGGGCCCGACGCAGCGCCAGCGCCGATTCGCCGGTGCTGCTGCTCGGCGAAACCGGCACCGGCAAGGAGCTGCTGGCCCAGGCCATCCATAGCGCTTCGCCACGGGCGCACAAGGCATTCGTCAGCATCAACAGCGCGGCGATTCCGGAATCACTGCTGGAGGCCGAATTCTTCGGCACCGCCCCCGGGGCCTTTACCGGGGCCGACCGCAAAGGCCGCGCTGGCAAACTGCAGATTGCCCAGGGGGGCACGCTGTTCCTCGACGAGATCGGTGACATGCCGCTGCCGCTGCAAAGCAAACTGCTGCGGGTGCTCCAGGAAAAGGAATACGAACCGGTGGGCTCCAATGAGGTGCTGCAAAGCGACGTGCGGGTAATCGCCGCCACCTCCATGGACCTGGAAGCGGCGATCAAGCGCGGAGAGTTTCGCGCCGACCTGTATTACCGCCTCAACGTGCTGCCGATCCAGGTCCCGCCGTTGCGCGAGCGCCTGGATGACTTGCCGGCCTTGAGCGAAGCGATCCTGGAAGAGCTGCGCAGCCAGCACGAACTGAACCCCACCGCCCTCGACCTGCTGCGGCAACACGCCTGGCCAGGCAACATCCGAGAACTGCGCAATGTGCTGGAGCGGGCCGCGCTGCTCAGTGATGACCTGGTGCTGACGGCGGCGGACATCCGCGCGGCCATCGGGACCTTTACGCCAGTGATGCGCCAGGAGGGCATGAGCGTCGAACCCCTGCCCCATGAAACCTTCAGCCAGGCCCGGGCGCGCTTCGACCGGCAACTGATCGAAACCACCCTCGCGCAATGCGGGGGCAAGGTGGTCGAAGCGGCCGAGCGGTTGGGGCTGGGGAGGTCGACGTTGTACAAGAAGATGGTGGCGCTGGGGATTGCGGAGTCTCAATAGAGAGACTTTATTCTCAAGATATAGACTTGTGATTTTTGAAGCGCTTTGCGCTCATCGCGAGCAAGCTCGCTCCCACAGGGGATTGGAGTTCCTCTGAAGTACGCGATCCACTGTGGGAGCGAGCTTGCTCGCGATGAGGCCTGCACACCCCACAAAAATCTCAAAACAGAGACAAACCTCACATCCCCGCCCTACAAACTCAAACAATTTCCTTATATTTCAGCAAGTTACACACCTGGCACAAAACTCGCTAAAGCCCTCCCCACAGCTTCACCACAACAATAACAATCCCAGGAGACACACCATGAGTGTGATCATTGCCTTGGCAGCCCTCACGCTGCTGATGGTCGCCGCCTACCGTGGCTACAGCGTTATCCTCTTTGCCCCCATCGCCGCCCTCGGTGCCGTCCTGCTCACCGACCCGTCCGCCGTAGCGCCCGCCTTCACCGGGGTGTTCATGGAAAAAATGGTCGGCTTCATCAAACTGTATTTCCCTGTATTCCTGCTTGGCGCCGTGTTCGGCAAGTTGATCGAGTTGTCGGGCTTCTCCCGCTCCATCGTGGCCGCGGCGATTCGCTTGCTAGGTACGCGCCAGGCCATGCTGGTGATCGTGCTGGTCTGTGCGTTGCTGACCTATGGCGGCGTGTCGCTGTTCGTCGTGGTGTTCGCGGTGTACCCGTTCGCCGCCGAGATGTTCCGCCAGAGTAATATCCCCAAGCGCCTGATCCCGGCCACCATCGCCCTCGGCGCGTTCTCGTTCACCATGGACGCCCTGCCCGGTACGCCACAGATCCAGAACATCATCCCCAGCACGTTCTTCAACACCACCGCCTGGGCTGCACCGTGGCTGGGCGTGATCGGTACGATCTTCGTGTTCACCCTCGGCATGCTGTTCCTGCAACGCCAGCGCAACAAGGCCCTGCGCGTGGGCGAGGGTTACGGCACCGAGTTGCGCAACGAGCCGGAAACCGCCGAAGACATCAAGCTGCCGAACCCCTGGATCGCCGTTTCGCCACTGTTGGCGGTCGGGCTCATGAACCTGTTGTTCACCCAGTGGATTCCCCAGTGGTATGGCAAGACCCACAGCCTGGCGCTGCCGGGCATGGCGACGCCAGTGACCAGCGACATCGCCAAGCTCACCGCGATCTGGGCGGTGCAGGCGGCGTTGCTGGTGGGCATCATCATGGTCCTGATATTCGGTTTCCGGGCCATTCGCAGCAAGCTGGCCGAAGGCAGCAAGAGCGCCGTGGGCGGCGCGTTGCTGGCGGCGATGAACACTGCGTCGGAGTACGGTTTCGGCGCGGTCATCGCGTCCTTGCCGGGCTTCCTGGTGCTGGCCGACTGGCTCAAGAACATCCCCAACCCACTGGTCAACGAAGCGGTGACGGTTACGCTGTTGGCGGGCATCACCGGTTCCGCCTCGGGAGGCATGAGCATCGCTTTGGCGGCGATGTCTGAAACCTTTATCAGCGCCGCACACGCCGCCAACATTCCCCTGGAAGTGCTACACCGGGTGGCCGCCATGGCCAGCGGCGGCATGGACACCCTGCCCCACAACGGCGCGGTGATTACCCTGCTGGCGGTGACCGGGCTGACCCACCGCGAGGCCTACAAAGACATTTTCTGCATTACGCTGATCAAGACCCTCGCGGTGTTCTTCGTGATCGCGGTGTTCTACGCCACTGGCATTGTGTGAGGTTCCCATGACAACCCCTCTTTCGGGCAAGACCGCCCTGGTCACCGGTTCTACCAGCGGCATCGGCCTGGGCATTGCCCTGAGCCTGGCCAAGGCCGGCGCCAACCTGATCCTCAACGGCTTCGGCGATGCCTCGACGGTGATCGCCGAGGTGAAACAGTTCGGTGGCAAGGTCGGGCACCATCCCGCCGATGTCAGCGACCCGGCGCAGATCGCCGACATGCTCGCCTATGCCGAGCGCGAGTTCGGCGGCGTTGACATCCTGGTGAACAACGCCGGGATCCAGCACGTGGCCGCCGTGGAGGATTTCCCGGTGGAGCGCTGGGACTCGATCATTGCGATCAACCTGTCCTCGGTGTTCCACGCCACCCGCCTGAGTCTGCCGGGCATGCGTGCCAAGGGCTGGGGGCGGATTATCAACGTCGCCTCGGTGCATGGCCAAGTGGGCTCGGTGGGCAAGGCGGCGTATGTCGCGGCCAAGCATGGGGTGATTGGCCTGACCAAGGTGGTCGGCCTGGAGACCGCCACCAGCAACGTGACCTGCAACGCCATCTGCCCGGGCTGGGTGCTGACGCCACTGGTGCAAAAACAGATCGATGATCGCATTGCCGCCGGCGTCGATCCGCAACAGGCACAGCATGACCTGTTGGCCGAGAAACAGCCGTCCCTGGAATTCGTCACCCCGCCGCAACTGGGGGAACTGGTGCTTTTCCTATGCAGCGAAGCCGGCAGCCAGGTGCGCGGCGCGGCGTGGAATATCGATGGTGGGTGGTTGGCTCAGTAGACCCCTTGCGATCCCTTGTGGCGAGGGGGATTTATTCCCTCACCACAAGAATGGGTCGCTCTATAGTTTGTGTGTACACAAAAAATAAGAGGCACCCCATGTCCGACATCCTCTGGCAACCCAGCCCCGAACGCATCGCCCAGTCGCGCATGAACGCCTTTCGCCAGTTCGTCAACGCGCGACATCAACTGCAGCTGCACGACTACCCGACCCTGCATGCCTGGAGCATCGACCAGCGCGAAGCCTTCTGGCAGGCCATTGTCGATTTCTTCGAGATCCGCTTTCACCAAGGGCCCGAGGCGGTACTGGTGGAAGGTGCGCAAATGCCCAGCGCCCGGTGGTTCCCAGGCGCCACGCTGAACTTCGCCGAACACCTGCTGCGCCGCCGCGATGACGCCGTCGCAGTGGTGGCGCTGGACGAAAACGGCGGCCAGGAACAACTCACCTGGGCCGAACTCGCTGCCCATGTCGCTGGCCTGCAAACAAGCTTGAAAGCCGCCGGCGTCACCCAGGGAGATCGAGTCGCCGCTTGCATGCCCAACACCTGGCAGACCCTGGTCGGCATGCTCGCCACCACCAGCCTGGGGGCTATCTGGTCGTGCTCGTCACCGGACTTCGGTACCCAAGGGGTCATCGACCGGTTCGGCCAGATCGAGCCCAAGGTGTTGATCACCTGCGCCGGTTATCGCTACGCTGGCAAGGCCATCGACCAATGCCCCAAGGTCAATGAAATCCTCGAACGGCTGCCGTCGCTGCAACAGCTGATCGTGTTGCCTTATGCGCAACCGGAAGTGCGCATCGAGGCATTCAAGACCTCGGCCGCTGTCGCGTTGTGGAACGACTTCTATCAACCCGGTGGCGAACCGGCGTTCGTCAGCGTTCCGTTCGACCACCCGTTGTACATCCTGTACTCCAGCGGCACCACCGACGTGCCGAAGTGCATTGTCCATGGCACCGGCGGCGTGCTGCTGCAACACGTCAAGGAACATGGCCTGCACGTCGACCTCGGCCCCGAGGACCGGCTGTTCTACTACACGACCTGCGGCTGGATGATGTGGAACTGGCTGGTGTCGGCCCTCGCCGTGGGCAGCACGGTGGTGCTCTACGATGGTTCGCCGTTCCACCCCGGTCCCGAGCGCTTGCTCGACCTGATCGACCAGCAACGCATCAGCGTATTCGGTACCAGCCCCAAGTTCCTCGCGGCCCTGGAAAGCGAAGGCCTCAGGCCGCAGCAGACGCATCGCCTGGACAGCCTGAAAACCCTCCTGTCCACCGGTTCGGCGCTAGCGCCTCACAGCTACGACTACGTGTACCGGGACCTCAAGCCCGATGTCTGCCTGGCCTCAATGTCCGGCGGCACCGACATCGTCTCCTGCTTCGTCAACGGCAACCCGCTGTCGCCGGTGCGCCGGGGCGAAATGCAGGGCAAGAGCCTGGGCATGGCCGTGCAGGTCTGGAACGAGGCCGGCAGTCCGGTCATTGGTGAAAAAGGCGAGTTGGTGTGCACCCGGCATTTCCCGGCGATGCCCATTGGTTTGTGGAACGACCCTCGGCAGGAAAAGCTTCGCGCCTCCTACTTCGCCCAGTTTCCCGGCGTGTGGGCCCAAGGCGACTACGCCGAGGAACTGCCCCACGGCGGCTTCCTGATCCACGGGCGTTCCGACGCCGTGCTCAACCCTGGCGGCGTGCGCATCGGCACGGCGGAAATCTATCGGCAGGTGGAGAAGGTCGAGCAGGTATTGGACAGCGTCGCCATTGGCCAGCAATGGCAAGGTGATGTGCGAGTGGTGCTGTTCGTGCGATTGCGCGATGGCGTGGTCTTGGATGAAACCTTGGCGCAACGGATACGCCAGGTCATCCGGGCCAACACCACACCACGGCATGTGCCGGCGAAGATCCTCGCGGTCAGTGATATTCCGCGAACCATCAGCGGCAAGGTGGTGGAGCTGGCGGTGCGCAATGTGGTGCATGGCGAGGCGGTGAAAAACACCGATGCCCTGGCCAACCCCGAGGCGCTGGAGCAGTTTCGGGATCGGCCGGAGCTTGCGAGCTGATAATTAAGGCCTCATCGCGAGCAAGCTCGCTCCCACAGGGTCTGCCAATCAACGCAGATCCATTGTGGGAGCGAGCTTGCTCGCGATGAACGATAACGCGGTTTCCCTATAAACCAATCAATCCATAAGCCCCCACTCTCCCGCCGCCGGATCGGCCGGTGGCACCGCGCCCGACTCGCTATGCAACTTCAGCCGCAACCGCAGGTTGTTCGCCGAGTCGGCATTTTTGAGCGCTTCTTCCTCATCGATGGCGCCTTCGACCACCAGGCTGAACAAGGCCTGGTCAAAGGTTTGCATCCCCAACTCCTCTGACTTCTCCATGATGCCCTTGAGCTCGCCCAGTTCGTTGCGCCGGATCAGGTCGGCCACCGTGGGCGAGCCCAGCATCACCTCCACCGCCGCCCGGCGCTGGCCGGAGCGGGTGCGCACCAGGCGCTGGGAAACGAATGCCTGGAGGTTGTTGGCAAGGTCGTTGAGCAGTTGCGGTCGGCGTTCTTCCGGAAAGAAATTGATTACCCGATCCAGGGCCTGGTTGGCGTTATGGGCATGCAAGGTGGAAATCACCAGGTGCCCGGTGTCAGCGAAAGCCAGGGCATGCTCCATGGTTTCCCGGTCGCGGATCTCGCCGATCAGCACCACGTCCGGCGCCTGGCGCAGGGTGTTTTTCAGGGCCGCATGGAAACTGCGGGTGTCGACACCGACTTCCCGTTGGTTGATGATGGATTTCTTGTGCCGATGGATATACTCCACCGGGTCCTCGATGGTGATGATGTGGCCGCTGCTGTTGCGATTGCGGTAATCGATCAGCGCCGCCAGGGAAGTCGACTTGCCCGAGCCCGTCGCACCGACAAACAGCATCAACCCCTGTTTCTGCATGACGCTGTCCAACAGCACCCGGGGCAGTTTCAGGTCTTCGAAGCGTGGGATGTCCAGCTTGACGTTGCGGATCACCATGGACACGTCATTGCGCTGTTTGAAGACATTGACCCGGAACCGTCCGACACCGGCCAGGGAGATCGCCAGGTTCATTTCCAGTTCCCGATCGAACTCGACGCGCTGTTCGGCGTCCATCAAAGACTCGGCGAGCCTGGCAATGTCGCCGACCTTGAAAGCCTCGTTGCCCAAGGGCTTGAGCACGCCCTCGAAACGCGCACACGGCGGCGCCCCCGTGGACATGTAAAGGTCGGAACCATTCTGGCTCGCCAGGATTCGCAACAACGGATCGATTTCCATGGACTGAAACTTCCGCGAGACATCAATGAAACCAGCTGAGCCGAACATGAAAGCCTTCCGACCCACCCGCACTTACCTTCCTCAAAGGATAGTAGACGCCGTGGTACAGACACGACAGCCAGGGATTGCGTGATGAACGCAACACCTGCCAGCAGCGACACACAGCGCCTGGCCAGCCAGGTGGACTGGGCCCAGACCCCATTGGGCGCTGCCCGGGACTGGCCCCAGAGCCTGCGCACCGCCGTGGACATCGTGCTCCATTCCCCCATGCCGATGGCCTTGCTGTGGGGACAGCAGCTGTCCCATCTTTATAACGACGCCTTCGCCCGACTGGCCGGTGACAAGCACCCCCGGGCGTTCGGCCAACCGACCCATGCAGCATGGCCCGAACTCAAAGGTTCGAGCGAAGGAATTTATCAGCGCGTGTTGCAAGGCCAGGGGCACACCTGCCGCGACCAACACTGGCGCGTGCCCTTCGCTGGCCGCCTCTGCGATGTCTGGCTGGACCTGACCTACAGCCCGGTGCGCGACGAAAGCGGCAGCGTCGCCGGCATCCTGATCACCGCCATCGAGACCAGCGAACGACGCCGCCTGGCCACGGAATTCGAACGACGCTCCGAAGCCAGTCTCAAGGCCCAGCACGAAAGCGAAGAACGCCTGCAATTGGCCCTGGCCGCCGCCGACGCGCTGGGCACCTGGGATTGGGACATCAGCGAAGACCGTTTTATTGCCGACGCACATTTCGCTTTGTTGCATGGCGTCGATCCAAACCTGTCGCGCCAGTTGCCGATCAGCGCCTACCTCGAAGGTGTGCATCCCGAGGACCGGGCGATGGTTGCCCGCAGCATCAAGCACTGCATCACCCACGGCACCGAATACGCCGAGGAGTACCGGCTGCTGCAGCCCGACAATGAGTTGCGCTGGGTGTACGTGCGCGGCCGTTGCTACAAGGACCGCCACGGCCGCCCCAAGCGTTTTCTTGGCGCGGCCCTGGACCTGACCGAACGCAAGCGCACCGAGCAAGCCCTGCGCCAGAGCCAGACCGAGCTGCAACTGATCATCAATGCCATGCCGATCCTCATCAGCTACGTGGACCGCGAAGAGCGTTTCCGGCTGAACAATAGCGCTTATCTGGACTGGTACGGCCTGACCCCGCAGGAGCTCTACGGCAAGACCATCCGCGAAGTGCTCGGCGAAGAGGCCTATGCCGCCCGCGCCCAACAGATCGCCGATGCCCTGGCCGGCAAGCCATGCAGCTTCGCCGTGCAGTCGGACCACCGCGACGGTCGCCCGCGCCATTCTCTGATCAACTACCTGCCTCGCCACGGGCCGGACGGGGCGGTGAACGGCTTCTACATCTTCGTGATCGACGAAACCGAGAGCCGCAAGACCGAGGAGGCCCTGCGCAACCTCAACGAAACACTGGAGGAACGGGTCATCGCCCGGACCCAGCAACTGGCCGAAGCCAACCACCGCCTGCAAAGCGAGATGTTCGAACGCGAGCGCGCCGAAGAAGCCTTGCGCCATGCGCAGAAAATGGAAGCCGTCGGCCAGCTCACCGGCGGCATCGCCCATGACTTCAACAACATGCTCACCGGCATCCTCGGCAGCCTCGACCTGATGCAACGCTACATCGCCACTGGCCGCACGGCCGAGATCGGGCGATTTACCGAAGCGGCGGTGTCTTCGGCCAACCGCGCCGCGGCCCTGACGCACCGGCTGCTGGCGTTTTCCCGTCGCCAGTCCCTGGACCGCAAGCCACTGGATGCAAACGAGCTGGTGCGCTCGCTCGAAGACCTGCTGAGCCGCACCACCGGCGATCACATCGTGCTACGGCTGCAACTGGCCAATGAGCTGTGGCCGGTCAGCACCGATGCCAGCCAGTTGGAAAACGCCCTGCTCAACCTGGTGATCAACGCCCGGGATGCCATGCCCGAGGGCGGCGAATTGATCGTCGAAACCGCCAACGTCTATCTCGACGGCACTGACATCAACAGCCTGGAGCCGGTCAAGGCCGGCGACTACGTGATGATCGCCGTCAGCGACAACGGCAGCGGCATGACCCCCGCCGTGCTGGCCAAGGCCTTCGACCCGTTCTTCACCACCAAGCCCATCGGCCAGGGCACCGGCCTGGGCTTGTCGATGATCTACGGGTTTGCCCAACAGTCGGGTGGGCATCTCAACCTGGACAGCGTGCCGGGCCAGGGCACCCGGGTGCAGCTGTACCTGCCGCGCCTGCGCGTGGCGCCAGCCCAACAACCCCTCGCACCGGAGACGGTCGACGTACCGCCGGCCATCGCCGGGGAAACCGTGTTGCTGGTGGAAGACGAGCCCGCGGTGCGCATGCTGGTGCTCGACCTGTTGAAGACCTTGGGCTACACCGCCCTCGAGGCCCGGGACGCCATGACGGCCCTGCCCATGCTGGAATCGGACCAGCGCATCGACCTGTTGGTGACCGACGTCGGGCTGCCGGGCATGAATGGCCGGCAACTGGCGGAAATCGCCCGTCAGCACCGCCCGGGGCTCAAAGTGCTGTTCATGACTGGTTACGCGCAGAAAGCCGCCGAACGCCAGGGGTTCCTCGAGCAAGGTATGGACATGGTCGCCAAGCCGTTCGCCCTGGATCTGCTGGCCAACAAGATTCGGACGATGATCAACCATGGCGCCTGACTTGAGGCATAATCGCCGCCCCGTCGCACCGTTCAGGTCACCGCAGCAATGAAAGCCCAAGCCCGCCATATCCTGGTGAAAACCGCCGAAGAAGCCGAACAGCTCAAGCAACGCATCGCCAAGGGCGAAGCCTTCGATGTGCTGGCAAAAAAATACTCCACCTGCCCCTCGGGCAAACGCGGCGGCGACCTGGGTGAAGTACGGCCGGGGCAGATGGTCGGCGTGATCGATGCGGTGATTTTCAAGAAGCCCCTGCGGGTGGTGCACGGGCCGATCAAGAGCAAGTTCGGCTATCACCTGGTGCAGGTGTTCTACCGGGATTGAAACTGAGCCTGGCGCTTGTGGGGGCGAGCTTGCTCGCGATGGCGGCGACATAGCCAATATGTCTGCAAGCTGACCCACCGCTATCGTGAGCAAGCTCGCTCCCACAGGTAGTGCGCCCCACTTATTATTTTGGCATCAATGCCCCCGGCACCTGGATCACCCGGCTCGCCAGCCGATGCCCCGCCTCGGCCGCCTCCACCGGGCTGCCGCCCAACAGGCGGCTCGCCAGGTAAGCGGCGCTGAAGGAGTCCCCGGCCGCCGTGGTGTCCACCACGCGCTCGACGCGCTGGGCGGGCACTTCGTAAGACTGTCCATCGCAACGGATCAGGCAGGCCTCGGCGCCGCGCTTGAGCACCACCTCGGACAGACCCAATGGCACATAGGCGGCGAACACCGCCGCGCTGTCTGGATAACCGAACAGCGCCTGCTCGTCGTCCACGGTCAGCAACGCCAGCGTCACGTGGGGCAGGACACTGCGATACGCCGCGCGGGCCGCGTCGATCGAGGCCCAGAGCCTGGGCCGGAAATTATTGTCGAACACCACCTGGGCCCCGCGCTGGCGTGCCTGGACCAGGGTCTCGATGAGCCTGGCCCGCCCCTGCTCCCCCAGCACCGCCAGGGTAATGCCGCTGAAATACAGCACGTCGTAGTCCGGCAGCGCCGCCAGGATCGGCGCCGCGGCCGGGGTGGTAAAGCAATCGCGCACCGCCGCCTCGTTGCGCCAGTACAGAAACCGACGCTCGCCGGCTGCGTCGGTCTGGATGCAATACAAGCCCGGCAGGCGCCCGGGCAAGCGCTGGACCCGTTCCAGCCCGATGTTTTCCGCCGCCCAGGCCTGGCACATGGCATCGCTGAAACTGTCGTCGCCCAGGGCGGTGACGTAATCCACCTCGCCCCTGTCGCCCAAGGCGCGGGACAGGTACACCGCGGTGTTCAGGGTATCGCCGCCGAAACTCTGGTGCAGGCTGCCGTCGGCGCGTTGTTGCAGCTCGATCATGCATTCGCCGATCAGGGCGATGCGGGGTTTGGGGTTGCTCATGGATGATCCTGATAATTCAGCGGTGTCTGGCAGGCCGCTATCGCGAGCAAGCTCGCTCCCACAAGGGGATCATGGCGATCACAAATATTGTATTCGCAACAATCCAGTGTGGGAGCGAGCTTGCTCGCGATAGCCGCAACTCGGTTCAAAGGCTAGAAACACGTCTCCATGCTCTCGACCACTCGCAACTGTTCATCCACCAGGCACCCCACCCGCCACTTATCAAAGGTCAGGCACGGATGCGAGGTGCCAAACGAAACAATATCGCCGACCCGCAACTCAACCCCCGGCGCCACGGTCATGAACGCATGCTGGTCCATCACCGCCGTCACCTTACAACCACTCACGTCGTCCCCCATCACCGAATCCGATCCGGGCTGGTAGCGCTTGAGCGGCACCGGCAGCCCGGCGTCATAGGCCACGTCGCGCTTGCCCAGGGCGATCACCGCGAAGCCCGGCTCCGGCAGCGATTGCACATGGGCCCAGACTTCCAGCGCCGGGCGCAGGCCTTCGTGCAAATCGCTACGACGCTCCAGTACGCAGCACTGGGCTTCTTTGTAGATGCCATGGTCATGGGCCACATAACTGCCGGGGCGCAAGACGCTGAGGAAACGCCCATGGGCATTCTGGGCCTCGAAGGATTCGGCGATCAGGTCGTACCAGGCCGACCCCGAAGCGGTGATGATTGGCCGATCGAGGGCAAACGCGCCGCTGTCTTGCAACTGCACCGCCAGGCGTACCAGGGACTCGGCGAATGCGCGGATGCCGCTGATGGCGTGATCACCGTGGATCACCCCTTCGTAACCTTCGATACCGGTCAACGCCAGCGCCGGTTGCGTCCGGATCGCTTCGGCCAGGGCCAGCACTTCAGCCTCCGTACGGCAACCACAACGCCCACCGACCACGCCGTACTCGATCATCACATTGAGCCGCACGCCACGAGAAGCGAAGTACGCGCCCAGGTCAGCGACATTGTCCGGATGATCCACCAGGCAATGGAATTCGAACGCCGGGTCGGCCAGCAGATCGGCAATCAGCGCCATGTTCGGCGTGCCCACCAATTGGTTGGCCATCAACACCCGGCGCACACCATGGGCGTACGCCGCACGGGTCTGCACGGCGGTGGCGAGGGTCAGGCCCCAGGCGCCGGCCTCCAGTTGCCGGCGAAACAACGCGGGGGTCATGCTGGTCTTGCCGTGGGGCGCCAGTTCGGCACCGCTATTGGTGACGAAATCTTGCATCCAGTGGATGTTGTGCTCCAGGGCTGCGCGGTGCAGCACCAGCGCCGGCAGGCTGACGTCCCGTAGCAGGTGAGCGCCGACGGGGGCGGCGCCCTTCTCGACGGCGGCATTAAGGATGGCGGATGACATGTTCGAACTCCTCGCGCACGGCCGCTAGTGCCGTTGCTGTCTATTCATTGATACGACGGGCCAGGTGGTTGGCGCTTTCGATCAGCACCCGGCGGTAGTCGGCGTAATTGTTCTTGGCGTCGGCCCGTGGGGCGACAATGCACAGGGTGGCGATGGCCACGCCACGGGGGTCTTTGACCGGCGCGGCGAAGCAGTGGGTGAAGGTGTCGGCCACACTGTCGAACGAAAAGAAACCCTCATCGCCGGCCTGGCGGATTTCCTTGAGGAATTGCTCCAGGGGCAGGCGCTCGCCGTCCGGCAAAATGAAGTCGTCGGGATCGATCAGGTCGACGATCTGTTGGTCACTCAGGTGAGCCAGCAGCAGGCGCCCGGACGCCGTCCACGGGATCGGCGCGTTTTCACCGATGTCCGATGAAATGCGGAAATGCCGCTCGCCCTCCTTCATCAGCGCGACGGTGTATTTGCGCCCGTTAAGCAGGCACATCTGCGCCGTTTCCCGGGTCTGGCGCACGATCTCCTGCAAGGCCTGGTCAGCCTCGCGGCTCAAATCGAAATGCCGCAGGTGCGCCTGCCCGAGGAAATACAACTGGCGGCCCAGGTAAACGTGGCCGTCCTTGCCCACCGGCTCGAGGATGCGCCGCTCCAGCAGCGACGCCACCAACTCATAGACCGTGGACTTGGGGCTGCCGATGCCGCTGGCAATATCGTTCGGGCGCAGCGGCTGGCCGATCTCCTTGAGGAAATCGAGGATATCGAACGCCCGATCCAATCCTCGGGCCCGGCGCTTGATGGTGTCTTCGGTCATGTCTTGGGTTCCCATTCAGTTGGCCGCGAGTGTAACCAGACTACTGCGCCGCCCACAGCTCCCTGTGGCGAGGGGATTTATCCCCGCTGGGCTGCGTAGCGCCCCCCAATAAAGCCGATTGCATCCAATCTGACACACCGCAGTGGCTTGTTGGGGGCTGCTACGCAGCCCTGCGGGGATAAATCCCCTCGCCACAGGGTTTTGTACAACACAGACATCCAAGCTAAGGCCTCACTTTTTCTTGTACGCAATGCAATCGATCTCGACCTTGCAATCGACCATCATGCTCGCCTGCACACAAGCCCGGGCCGGGGCGTGTTCCGGGCTGAAGTACTCGCCGAACACCTTGTTGAAACTCCAGAAATCCCGCGGGTCTTCCAGCCACACACCGCAGCGCACCACATCTTCCAGTCCATAACCGGCCTCTTCGAGAATGGCGACCAGGTTCTTCATGGTCTGGTGGGTCTGCTCGACGATCCCGCCGACAATGATCTCGCCGTTCACCGCCGGCACCTGGCCGGACACGTGCAGCCAGCCATCAGCCTCCACGGCGCGGGCGAAGGGCCGTGGCTGGCCGCCGCCTGCAGTGCTGCCGGTGCCGTAGCGCGTAATGCTCATGGTTATCTCCTTGTTGAATGAAAAGTTAAAAACGCGTGTTCTTGAGAAATTCCGCCAGACGCGGCGATTGCGGCCGCTCGAACAGTTCCTTGGGTGGCCCTTGCTCTTCGATGCGGCCTTGGTTCATGAACACAATCTTGTCGGAGACCTCGAAGGCAAAGCGCATTTCGTGGGTCACCAGCAGCATGGTCATGCCGTCTTCGGCCAGGCCCTTGATCACGTTCAGCACCTCGCCGACCAGCTCCGGGTCCAGGGCCGAAGTCACTTCGTCAAACAGCATCAGGCTGGGGTTCATGGCAATCGCCCGGGCAATCGCCACGCGCTGCTGCTGGCCGCCGGACAACTGGCCGGGAAAGTGATCGCGCCGCTCCAACAGGCCCACCCGCTCCAGCCATTTCTCGGCTAGGGCCACCGCCTCGTCCTTGGCCAGCTTTTTCACTTTGAGCAAGCCCAGGGTGACGTTCTGCAAGGCGGTCAGGTGCGGGAACAGGTTGAATTGCTGGAAGGCCATGCCGGTCATGGCCCGGTGCCGGGCGATGACTTTCTCGGGGTGGCGTACGCGCTTGCCGTCGACCTCGTCGTAGCCGATGGACTCGCCGTCGAGCACGATCCGGCCACCCTGGAATTCTTCCAGCATGTTGACGCAGCGCAGCAGCGTGGTCTTGCCCGAACCACTGGAGCCGATCAGCGTGACCACGTTGCCGCGTTGCATGCTCAGGTCCACGCCCTTGAGCACTTCCAGCGGGCCGTATTGTTTGCGCAGGCCGCGAATGTCCAGCAGCGGCTGGGTACTGGAGGGCTGCGTATTGGAGAGATTCGAAACGTCAGTCATGGCAAGGCCACCCGCTTTTCAATGTGTCGCCCGAGCAATTCGATGGCGTAATTGATGATGAAAAAGAGAAAACCGGCGAACAGGTAAAACTCCAGGGTCATGAAGGTCCGGGCGATGATCTGCTGGGTGCTGAGCAGCAGTTCGGCGACGCCGATCACCGACAGCAGAGTCGAGGCCTTGACGATCTCGGTGGACGAGTTGACCCAGGTCGGCAGGATCTGCCGCAACGCCTGGGGCAACAACACATAGCCCAGGGACTGGTAGAACGTCAGGCCGATGGCCTGGCTCGCCTCCATCTGCCCACGGGGCAATGCCTGCAACGCACCGCGCACGATCTCGGCCACGTGGGAACCGCAAAACAGCGTCAAGCCCAGCACACCGGCCTGGAAGGCACCGATCTGCCAGCCCAGGGCCGGGGCCATGTAGAAGCAGGCCAGGACCAGCACGAACACCGGCGTGCCGCGGATCAGGTCGACGTAGAAGCGAAACGGCGCGCGCATCCAGGTCCGGCCGTAGGTCAGCACCAGGCCGGCGACCAGGCCGATCAAGGTACCCAACACGATCGCCAGCAGCGAACACTGCACGCTGGTCAGGAAGCCGGCCCACAGGGTGTCCCGGGCAACCCACAACTCATGCAACCAACTGGGGGATTCGTACATGGGAGACTCCTAACGGCGGATCGCCAGGCGCTGCTCGAAATACCGCAGCAGCATGGCAATGAGGTAACAGGCCGCGACATACAGGGCCGTGGTCACCAGCCAGGTTTCGATCACCCGGTAGCTCTCCACGTTGATCTTGCGGGCGTAATAGGTCAGCTCCGGCACGGCAATCGCCGCCGCCAGGGAGGTGTCCTTGAACAACGAGATAAAGTTGTTCGACAAGGCCGGCAACACGTTGCGCAGCATCACCGGTACGGTGACGTAGGCTTTCACTTGCCACTCACCCAGGCCGATGGCCAGGCCCGCCTCTCGCTGGCCCTTGTGAATGCTCAACAGCCCGCCGCGAAACACCTCGGTCAAATAGGCCCCGGCGTACAGCGAGAGGGTGATGACGAACGACGGCAGCTTGTCCAGACGGATGCCCAGGCTCGGCAAGGCGAAGTAGATCAACAGGATCAACACCAGGATCGGCGTATTGCGGATCACCGTCACATACACCGACGCCAACACTCGCAAGACCCGATGTTTGCTCAGCAGCGCGAACGCCATCGCCAGGCCGATCACGCACCCGATGGCGATCGACACCAGCGCCAGGGAAAGCCCCAGGCCAAGCCCCGCCAGCAAGGTGTCGAAATCGCGCCAGACGGCAGCAAAGTTCAACTGATAATTCATGGTCGGCAGTACCTTCGACGGAGCGCCCGCAAGGGGCGCCCCGGGCTCACAGGGTCATTTGAATTCAACGGGGAAACCAATCGCCGGTGATGGCAGCTCGACGCCAAACCACTGCTTGAACGACGCCGCATAGGTGGGGAATTCCACGCCGGTCATGGCTTCATGCAAGGTGGTGTTGACGAAGTTCAGCCAGTCCTGGTCGCCGCGCTTGACCGCACAAGCGTAGGTTTGCGGGCTCCAGGCGTAGGCCGGGCTGCGATAACGCCCAGGGTTCTGCACCATCAGGTACTTGACCGAGGATTGGTCGGTGGCGGCGGCATCGGCGCGGCCGGAGTTCACCGCCTGATACATCAGGTCGACGCTGTCGTACTGGTCGACCTTGGCCTTGGGCAGCGCCTGGTGCACCAGTTCTTCGGCGTAGACGTTCTGCAGCACCGCCACGGTGACCCCATCGCCCGCCGCCTTGAGGTCTTCGATTTCCTTGTACTTGCTGTTGGCCGGCAGCAGCAGCCCCACGCCTTCGCGGTAGTACGGCAGGGTAAACGCCACTTGCTGTGCGCGGCTGGCGGTGACGGTGATGAACTGGCAGCTCATGTCGACCTTGTCGGTCAGCAGGTTGGGAATCCGTGCATCGGACGACTGCACCACGAACTCGACTTTCTCCGGGTCGTTGAACAGGCCCTTGGCGACCATCCGCGCAATATCGATATCGAAACCCTGCAACTTGCCATCCGCTCCCTGGAAGTGCCACGGCGCATTGGTACTGCCCGTGCCCACGATCAATTTCCCCCGTTGCAGCACGCTGTCCAGCTTGCTGTCTGCCGCCTGGGCGACACCTACGGCAGCCATCGAGGCCGCGAAGAGAAAAACACACGCTTTGAATAAGGAAGGTCGGCGTTGCATGGCTAGCACTCCAGGATGAGTTTATTCCGCTATACCGGAACGTGGTATGTAACAACGGAATAGACAGCAGAAAGTGTGCCACAGGTTTGATACCCGCGGGAGAGCAAAAAGGAAAGTTAAGGAAATCAGGGAGATGGGGAAAACAGACGCCAGGACAGTGGCACCTGCATACGGACACTGTTGCTACCGTCGGCCACGACGCACGGGTAACAAGACCCCAATCCGGGTACCCGGCGCACCGAAACAGAGCCACTCCGGAATTTGTAAATGGATAACCTGTGGGAGCGAGCTTGCTCGCGATGGCGGTGTATCAGTCAATATTGATGGTGACCGACCTGACGCTATCGCGAGCAAGCTCGCTCCCACCATTGTTCGGCGGTGTGCCTGGGCTATTTGCGCTTGTAGCTCTTGCTGCCACCGGGCGTGAGGCAATAGACGCCACCCCGGGGCCCGACGCAATAGTTGCCGCTGCCACATTGGCAACCGTCGGCTTGCTTGAGCAATGGTTGCGGCCGAGCTTCGTTGCGAAGCCCCAGCACAGCGGAACAGGACTTTTTCGAAGCACTGATGGACCCGTCATTGCACAGGAACGTATCGCCATCACACCCGGCAATCCCGCCCTTGCGCCCGGAACAGGGTTGGTTGGCGGCGAGGGCCGAAGTACACAGCGCCAACAACAGGGTCGCAACGCAGACGCGAAGTAAAGCAGACGTTCCGTGACAGAGGTTCATGACAGCTTCCAGGCTGATTAGATGGCCCTATGCTAGCACTGGATAATCTACGGCACCTAACGTCCGCAAAACCTCACCCTGGATAACATCCGCAAATCCCCCTCGCGGTAATAGTCATCACTCCAACTGTCGTCCACCGCCAGGGGCTTGACCTGCTTAAGGGCGAGTTTTTTTGCGAAGTAGCGAAAGCGGTAATGTTCATAGAAACGCAGCAACTCCAGCCCGTAGCGGTCGGCCAGGTCGGTGTCGCCCTGGATGATCAGGTAATTCTCGTCGTTGCCGCTGCTGGCCGCGGCGCTCAGGTTGTGACTGCCGCTGAGGATGGTCGGCGTATCGCTGGTGAAGTCGGTGACGATGGCTTTGGTATGCACCAACAAGTTGCCCTTCTGGCCTTTCATGTTTTCCCGCAGCCAGCCCTCCAGACCGGTGTTGAGCAGCGCGGTGGCGGCAAATTCGGCGGTGCGGTCGGCGTGAAAGCCAGTGATGCGGCTCTTGGTGTTTTGCAGGCCGTAGCGCAACACATCGTCATTGGGCTGGCCGAGCAACGCGTCGAGGATGCGCTCGGGCAACACAAAGGCGGTGACGAACAACAGGTCCTTTCGCGCGCCCTTGATGATGTCGACAAAGCGATCCAGGTCGCCCTCCCCGGTGCGCGGCGAGAACCCGGCGAACAACGCCTCTTGCGGCGCCATGGCGTTGTTCAGGGTCAGCCACTGGCGAGTGGCATCGACGTCCCGGGGCGTCGCCCAGATTTGCTCGAAGACCTGGAAGTAGCTACCGCTCACCCGAGGGTCATCCAGTACATGAACGACGTTGGCCTGGCGGTAGACACCGTTGGCGGTGAAGTTGGTGCTGCCGCACAGCACTGCCTCCGGTTGCAATGAACCGTTGCCGTCCACCTTGCTCAGCACAATGAATTTGTTGTGGAAAATATTGTGGGTGACCCGCCCACGCTTGTTGGCCGCCGGCATGTTCTCGAGGCTGGCTTCGTTGCGCGCCGTGGTGTCATCCCCCGGCTCGGCGTGGTACAGCACCCGCACCTTCGCACCGCGAGCATGGGCGGCAGTCACCGCGTCGACGATCGCCGGCAGTTCGTATTCATAGATGGCGACGTCCAAGGCCCAACTGGCATCCAGCGCCCGGTCGATGAATCCGGTCAAGCGTCCCAGCAAGCCGTTTTCCAACCAGCGACGCGGGGCGTCGGGCCAGTCCTCGATGGACAGGTGCTTGTTGGCGTCAATCAACGCGTCCAGCTCGGGAAACTTGCGCTGGAACGCCTGGCTGGCGGCCACGGCACGGTTGAAGATGACCCGCTGGTCGGCCGGCTGCCCGTCGTCGCTGGTGACGGTGACGGCCAGGGATTCGCCCAACTGCGGTGAATCGGGGCCGCCATAGGCCAGGTGCACACGGTAGTGAATCGTCACGCCGGGGTTGACGGCGTAGTCGGCCCAGCGAAATTTCTGCAGGGGTGCCTTGTCGCTGGGGGTGGCATGGAACTGGGGAAAGGTATGGGCCTTATCGGGGAAGGTCAGGCTGTTGAACAGGAACAGCCAGGGCTTGTCACCCTGCTGCTTCTCGATGGCAAAACCCAGCAGGCCCTTGCGTCGCGGTTCGGCCAGGTCCATGGCGAGCAGCACGCCGTTGGTGCCGGCGTAGGCCTTGACCCGAAAATCGTCCTGGGGGTTGGTGACGAGTACGCGCATGGTTCACTCCTGTGAGGGGCAGCCTGAGCATAGTGCAGTGATGCAGGTCAGGTGGTCAGATCAGGGACCAAGCTGATGCTAATCGCGAGCAAGCTCGCTCCCACAGGGGGCCCGTGGTGTTCATCCGTTATGTGTGCACAACGAAAGCAAATGTGGGAGCGAGCTTGCTCGCGATGAGGCCTTCACAACCGAAGAACAGTTCAAGTGGTTTCATCGATATGCCGATACTCCGCCTGCAACTGCCCCGCCAACTGCCGGGCCCGGCCCAGGCGAATCGGGCCTCTTTCGATGTCGATCAACAGGCACGGGCAATCCAGTCCCGCCGGGGAAAGCCCCTCCTTGACGCGTCCGTCGGTCATCACCAACACCCGTTGCTGCTCCGCCGGGTAGCGCTTGCGTCGCGCCACCAGCCAGCGCCCGGCCTCGTTCAGCGCTGCCAGCAACGGTGTTCCGCCACCGGCACCCAACCCATCGAGCCAGGCGCGCAGGCCCGCCGAGGCCTTGAGCCCTTGCACCTGCCAATTGGGGAGCGTGCCGCTGGCCGTCAACAGCGCCAAGCGGGCGCGTTGTCGGTAGGCGTCGTCGAACAACTGCGCCAGCAGGCCCTTGCCGTCACTCAATGCACGATGACGACGGGTCGAAGCCGACGCATCGACGATGACCAGCCACAGCTCATGGGGCGAGCGATGACGACCGTGCCAGCGCAGGTCCTCACGCAGGCGCGGCCGGCCATTGAGCAACGTCCCCGGCCAGTTCACAGCACCGCTGGCCGCCGCTTTGCTGCGGCCCTGGCGGCCCTGGTCGAGTCGTCCGGCACGGGGTCTGGCATTCGCCCCCGCCGGCGAACGGGAGCGAATGCCTAGGGCTTTTTTGGCCAGCTCGGCACATCGCGCCGGACCCCGGTCGGCAATGCCCGGGCAGGCAGGTCGCCCCACTGGCCTTGGCCTTCATGGGGTTCAGTGGTTTTTTCCGCCCCCGTTCCCGTCGGTGCCTGGGACGGTGCCGGTGCCGACTGCCCACGCCGTCGGTGACGCAAGGCAAATTCGGCGACCGCATCGATGTCTTCATCGGCAATCGCCCCGGCGCCGCGCCAGGCCGCATGGGCCCGGGCCGCCCGCAGCCAGACCAGGTCGGCGCGCAAGCCATCGACCCCGGCGGCAAAACAACGCTCGGTGATCTGCGCCAGCGCCGCGTCGTCCAGGGCGATGCCGGCCAAGCGGTCACGCGCCTGTTGGCAACGTTCGCGCAACTGCTGCTGGGTCGCCTCCCACTGCCCGCAGAACGCCAGCGGATCGCTGTCGAAATCCAGGCGCCGCCGAATGATCTGGCCCCGTTCAGCTGGTGCGGTGTGACCGTCGAGGGCGACGTTCAGACCGAAGCGGTCGAGCAACTGCGGGCGCAGCTCACCCTCTTCCGGGTTCATGGTGCCGATCAGCACAAAGCGCGCCGGATGCCGATGGGAAATGCCGTCACGTTCGATCAGGTTGGTGCCACTGGCGGCCACATCGAGCAGCAGATCCACCAGGTGATCGGGCAGCAGGTTCACTTCGTCGACATAGAGCACGCCACCGTCAGCCTTGGCCAGCACTCCGGGGGAGAACTGCGCGCGCCCTTCCCCCAGCGCCGCGTCCAGGTCCAGGGTGCCCACCAGCCGCTCTTCGGTGGCACCGAGGGGCAAGGTGACGAATTGACCGCTGGCCAGCAGGTCCGCCAGGCCCCGGGCCAACGTGGATTTGGCGATGCCCCGCGGCCCTTCGATCAGCACACCGCCAATTTTCGGGTCAATGGCGGCCAGGCACAGGGCCAGTTTCAGGTCATCGGCGCCGACCACGGCGGAGAGCGGGAAATGGGGGGTGTCGGTCATGGTGAATTCTCGGGAGTGGTCGGTAAGCTCAGTGTGTACACAGTCTTTGTGGCGAGGGGATTTATCCCGCTGGGCTGCGCAGCAGCCCCAAAATATCACCGTGGTAAAACTGGCACACCGAGGTGGGCTGATAGGGGATCGCTTTGCGATCCAACGAGGATAAATCCCCTCGCCACAGGTTCTGCACATGCCTGCTGATTGTGCACATCAGCCATCTTCCTCAATGTCGAGCAACAGATTCTCCAGCGCCTCGCGGTATTCGCCCGGCGCCTGCCACATGCCCCGCTGCTGCGCCTCGAGCATGCGCTCGGTCATGTCCCGCAGGGCATCAGGGTTGTGCTGGCGGACGAAATCCCGCGTGTCCGGGTCGAGCAGGTAGGCATCGGCCAGCAAGGCGTACTGGTGATCGTCGATCAACCGGGTGGTGGCGTCGAAGGCGAACAGGTTGTCCACCGTCGCCGCCAGTTCGAACGCGCCTTTATAGCCGTGACGCTTCACGCCGTCGATCCACTTCGGATTCGCTGCGCGGGAACGGATGACGCGGTTGAGCTCTTCCTTCAGGGTACGGATCTTGGGCAAATCTGGCTGGCTGTGATCGCCATGGTAACTGGCCGCCGCATCACCACTGAGGGTCTCGACCGCCGCCAGCATGCCGCCCTGGAACTGGTAGTAATCGTTGGAATCGAGCAGGTCGTGCTCGCGGTTGTCCTGGTTCTGCAATACGGCCTGCACTTGGCTCAAGCGCCGGGAAAACTGTTCCTGGGCGGCGGTGCCTTCATCGCTGGCACCGTAGGCGTAGCCGCCCCAGTTCAGGTAAACCTCGGCCAGATCCTCGCGGCTCTGCCACAAGCGACCGTCGATCGCGCCCTGCACGCCTGCACCATAGGCACCGGGCTTGGCGCCGAAGACCCGCCAGCCGGCCTGGCGCGCCGCCGCATCCGCTTCAAGCCCCGACGCCAGCAAGGCGTCGCGCTCGCTGCGCACCTTGGCCGCCAAGGGGTTCAGGTCGTCCGGCTCATCGAGGGCGGCTACGGCCTGCACGGCGGCATCGAACAAGCGGATCAGGTTGGCAAAGGCATCCCGGAAGAACCCGGACACGCGCAACGTGACGTCGACCCGAGGCCGGTCCAGCAGGCTCAGCGGCAAGATCTCGAAGTCATCGACCCGCTGGCTGCCGGTGGCCCACACCGGACGCACGCCCATCAACGCCATGGCCTGGGCGATGTCGTCACCACCGGTGCGCATGGTGGCGGTGCCCCACACCGACAGGCCGAGCTGACGCAGGTGGTCACCGTGGTCCTGCAAGTGCCGCTCAAGAATCAGGTTCGCCGACTGGAAACCGATGCGCCATGCCGTGGTGGTGGGCAGGTTGCGCACGTCCACCGAGAAGAAGTTGCGCCCGGTGGGCAACACGTCGAGGCGCCCGCGACTCGGCGCACCGCTGGGGCCGGCAGGCACGAAGCGCCCGTTCAGGGCATCGAGCAAGCCGCGCATTTCCGCCGGGCCGCAAGCGTCCAGCCGCGGAGCCACGATGGATCGCAGGTTTTCAATGATGCTGCCCACCACCTCCCAACCCGGCGCGTCGAGCTGCTCCACTGCACCATCCAGCGCCTGCTCGATCAACTGTGCCGCGAACAGCTCCAGGCGCTCGCGGGTATCACCGGCGGTACGCCAAGGTTCGGCGCTGACCTGACGCAACGCCTCGGGACGGTCGCCAGCCCAGGGATCGGCCAAGGCACAGTCCAGCGGATCGAAACCCAGCCCGAACGCCTTGGCCAGCGCCCGCAACAGGCTCGACTGCGCGCCTTTGCCGTCGCCCCGGGGAATGCGCAGCAACGCCAGCAACGTGTCGATGCGCAACCGCCCGCTGGGCGACTCGCCAAAAATGTGCAGGCCGTCGCGGATCTGCGACTCCTTCAAGTCGCACAGGTAGGTGTCCAGGCGTGGCAGCCAGATCGCCGCGTCGGCCTCGCTGTCGAGGGCGACATCCAGTTGCAGCTCGCGGTCGATGTGGGTTTCGCGCACCAGGTCGAGAATATCCCGCTGCAACTCCCGGGCGCGGCGCGGATCGAGTAATTGCGCGTCGTAATACTCATCCGCCAACAACTCGAGGTGACGCAACGGCCCATAGGTTTCGGCCCGGGTCAGGGGCGGCATCAAGTGGTCGATGATGACCGCCTGGGTGCGACGCTTGGCCTGGGCGCCCTCACCCGGGTCGTTGACGATGAACGGATAGATATTCGGCAGCGGCCCCAACAGCACGTCCGGCCAGCAGTTTTCCGAGAGCCCGACGCCCTTGCCCGGCAGCCATTCAAGGTTGCCGTGCTTGCCGACGTGAATCACCCCGTGGACGCCGTAGGTGTGACGCAGCCAGAAATAAAACGCCAGGTAACTGTGGGGCGGCACCAGGTCCGGGTCGTGGTACACCGCACTCGGGTCGACCTGGTAACCCCGCGCCGGCTGGATGCCGACGAACGTCAGGCCCAGGCGCAGGCCGGCGACCATCAAGCGTCCCTCGCGGAACATCGGATCCCGCTCGGGCGAGCCCCAGCGCGCCAGCACCGCTTGGCGATTGGCTTCGGGCAGTGCGTCGAACAAGGCCTGGTACTCGGCAAGGGCCAGGCTCTGGTGACAGGGACGCAAGTCGAGGCTGTCCAGGTCGTTACTGACCCCGCCGAGCAATTGCTGGATCAACGCAGTGCCGCTCGCCGGCAGTTCAGCCGGCAATGGATAGCCTTCAACCTGCAGGGTCTGCAAGATATTCAAGGCCGCTGCCGGGGTGTCCAGACCCACACCGTTGCCGATGCGTCCGTCGCGGGTCGGGTAGTTGGCGAGGATCAGCGCCACACGCTTTTGGGCATTGGGCAAACGCGCCAGGGTGGTCCAGCGTCGGGCCAGCTCGGCGACAAAGTCCATGCGTTCGGGCGTGGCGCGGTAGCAGACCACATCGCTCTGGCTGCGCTCGCTGCGCCAGGCCAGGTCCTTGAAACTGATCGGGCGGCTGATGATCCGGCCGTCCAGTTCCGGCAAGGCAATGTGCATTGCCAGGTCCCGCGGGCCCAGGCCCTGCTCGCTGGCACGCCAGCCAGGTTCGTTGTCCTGGGCGCAAATGGCCTGGATCACCGGGATGTTGCGGCGAAACGGCCGCAAGTGCGGGGCTTCAGGGCTGGATTGAGCGAAGCCGGTGGTGTTGAGGATGACCCCTGCCTCCACCTCGTCCAGCCAGTCCTCTACCTGCGCAAGGCAAGCCGGCTCCTTCAGACTCGCCACGGCAATCGGCAACGGATTGAGCCCGGCGGCGTGCAGGCGCTGGCAAAACACGTCGATGAACGCGGTGTTCGCCGCTTGCAGGTGGGAGCGATAAAACAGCACCGCCGCCACCGGCTGCCCGACGCTCCAATCGGTTTGCCAATCGCCAAGGCTGGCGCTGGTTTTCAGCGGGTGATAGATCGCCGTGCGTGGCAGGGCCTGTGGCTCGGCCCACGGATAATCGCGGCCGAACCATTGACTGCCGAGGTTGTGAAACAGGTCCAGGGCATTGCCCAGGCCGCCCTGGCGCAAGAACTGCCAGAGCCGGTCGCGGTCCGCGGCGGCCACGTTGCTCAGGTCACTGAGTTCCGGGTCCGGTCGATCGTCCCCCGGCACCAGGATCAACTTCACTCCGCGCCCGGCCAACGCCATCAGCCGTTCGATGCCGTAGCGCCAATAGCCGATACCGCCGTGCAGCGACAGCAGGATGACCTTGGCGTGGCGCAGCACGTCTTCGAAATACAGGTCCACCGAGGCGTGGTTCTGCACCTGCATCGGATTGGCCAGGCGAAACTCCGGGTAGTCGTCCGGTAACTGCCGCGCCGCTTCGGCCAGCAGCGCCAGGCTGGAGTCGCCGCTGCACAGGATCACCAGTTCGGCGGGGGTTTGCCCCAGGTCGGCAATGTTGTCATCCGACACGAAACCGCCGGGCTGGGTCCTGAGCAGGTGCATGGCTCAGGCGCTGAGGGCGGCGCGCAACTGCGCTTCGAGCAGTGCGGCATCGAGCGCCTGGCCGATCAGCACCAGGCGGGTGACCCGCGCTTCCCCGGCGCCCCACTGGCGGTCGAAATGCTTGTCGAAACGCGTGCCGACGCCCTGGATCAAAAGGCGCATCGGCTTGTTCGGGATCGCCGCGAAACCCTTGACTCGCAGTACGCCGTGCTGGACCACCAGTTGCGTCAGTGCGTCGAGCAACAGGCTTTCGTCGGCCTGGGGCAATTCGATGGAAATGGAATCGAAGGCGTCATGATCGTGGTCATCATCGTCGCCATCGTGGTGGTGATCGTGATGGCTGTGGCGGCCGTCGATGTGTTCTTCGGAACCGGCCCCCAGGCCGATCAGCACATCCAGCGGCAGGCGACCGCTGCTGGCTTCGATGACCTTGACTGCCGGTGGCAGCTCTTCGGCGACTTCCAGGCGAACTTTGGCCAGGTCTTCTGGGCTGATCAGGTCGGCCTTGTTGAGGATCACCAGGTCGGCGCTCGCCAGTTGGTCGGCGAACAGTTCGTGCAGCGGCGATTCGTGGTCCAGGTTCGGGTCGAGTTTGCGCATGGCATCGACCTGGTCGGGGAAAGCAGCAAAGGTGCCAGCGGCCACGGCCGGGCTGTCGACCACGGTGATCACCGCATCGACGGTGCAGGCGCTGCGGATTTCCGGCCATTGGAAGGCCTGGACCAGCGGCTTGGGCAGGGCCAGGCCAGAGGTTTCGATGAGGATGTGGTCGAGGTCGCCACGCCGGGCCACCAGTTCGCGCATCACCGGGAAGAACTCTTCCTGCACCGTGCAGCACAGGCAGCCGTTGGCCAGTTCATAGACGCGGCCGTTGGCTTCCTCTTCGGTGCAGCCGATGGAGCACTGCTTGAGGATCTCGCCGTCGATGCCCAGCTCGCCGAATTCGTTGACGATCACGGCGATACGGCGGCCCTGGGCGTTGTCGAGCATGTGCCGCAGCAAGGTGGTCTTACCCGAGCCGAGGAAACCGGTGACGATGGTGACAGGGAGTTTGGCCAGTGTTTTCATCGGATGCCCTTTGGCAAGGTGGCGGGCAAACGGGACGACAACCGCTGGCACAGGCGTGCGCGGAAGATTTCGCCACCGGATCACCCCGCCCGGTTGTAGTGAAAAATCTGTCTCGAGGCAGGTCTCCTGGCTGACGGCGGGCCAATCTTTCGACTGGCAATTGCTGCGCCTTCCCGTGCGCCTTGCGTAAAAAGGCATGCACAGTGGCCTTGCAGAAACCTCACCGTTCACAGTTGCGGGGGCAGCCGCGGCTTTGACCGCGTTCCCTTCTTAGCTTCGGCGCAGGCCGAAGAACCTCGAAGGCGCAAGGCTACGCAGGGTGTGGGGGCGGGTCAATCTCCGCAAGTAAGTTCTGCGGTGTCCTTGCTACCGCCATCGCGAGCAAGCTCGCTCCCACATTGGATCTGCATTGGTCTTGAATTTTGGGCCCGGCGCAAATCCTTGTGTGGGAGCGAGCTTGCTCGCGATTGGGCAGCGCAGCGGCCCTCTCTCCGCATTGACGCCCGCCCCCCGCCCATGCTCTCCTGTGCGCCTAGTTACGGGTGCCCTTCACAGGGTGAAACGGGAAACCGGTGAATCGTGTGCTTTACTCCAAGGCCACGTCAGTCCGGTGCTGCCCCCGCAACGGTAAGCGAGCGAAGCGTCTGAACCACTGTGTCCCAGGACATGGGAAGGTGACGCTTGCAGGCCAGGCGCAAGCCCCGCCCCTCGCGAGCCCGGAGACCGGCCCATGACTCATGCATCAACAAACCCGCGGTGGGCGGGCGCTGTTCGAACCTTGGCGGGCTTTCGCCCGGGGTCTCATCGCGCTCGCTTCCCCCGCGGAACAAAATCAGAGGGAAGCGCCATGTCGACCATCAGCAGCACCGCCCGCACCGCCAGCAGCAGCACCACCTTGAGCCAACGCCTGAGCGCCGCGATCCTGGCGTCGATCCTGGGTGCGGGGCTGGTCTATTTCGCTGGCTTTTCCCACATCGAAGCGGTGCACAACGCCGCCCACGACACCCGCCACAGCGCCGCCTTCCCCTGCCATTGAGAACTGACGACATGATCAAGCGTATTGTGCAGACCGCCGGTTTCAGCGGCTTGCTGGCCGCCCTGCTGCTGACCCTGTTGCAGAGTTTCTGGGTATCGCCGCTGATTCTCCAGGCGGAAACCTTCGAGAAGGCTCCGGCGGCCGAGGTCCATGAACATGCCGACGGCGTTGCTCACACTCACGACGCCGAAGCGTGGGAGCCGGAAGATGGCTGGCAGCGCGTGCTGTCCACCACTGGCGGCAACCTGGTGGTCGCCGTGGGGTTTGCCCTGATGCTGGCGGGCTTGTACACCTTGCGCACACCGACGCGCACTGCCCAGGGCCTGCTCTGGGGCCTGGCCGGTTATGCCACGTTTGTCCTGGCGCCGACCCTCGGCCTGCCCCCGGAACTGCCCGGCACCGCGGCGGCCGACCTGGCCCAGCGGCAGATGTGGTGGATCGGCACCGCGGCATCCACGGCGGTGGGCATCGCCCTGGTCGCCTTTGGTCGGCATTGGCTGCTGAAACTGCTGGGCGTGGCGACGTTGCTGGTGCCCCACGTCATCGGAGCGCCGCAACCCGAAGTCCACTCGATGCTGGCGCCCGAAGCACTTGAGAGCCAGTTCAAGATCGCCTCGCAGGTGACCAACGTCGCATTCTGGCTGGCCCTGGGCCTGATCAGCGCCTGGCTGTTTCGCCGTGACGGCCAGGCCCACCACGACGCATGAGCAACAGGCCGATGCTGGTGGTCGGCCTGGGCTGCCAGCGTGGTTGTCCGGCCGGCACGCTGCGGGCCTTGCTCGAACAGACGTTGCGGGCCCATGGCATCGAGCTTCACCAGGTACGAGCCCTGGCCAGTATCGACCTCAAGCGTGACGAGCCCGGGCTGCTGGAACTGGCCGGGCAACTGGCCCTGCCGCTGACCTGCTTCAGTGCCCGACAGTTGGCCGGCTACGAACAACGGCTCAGCCACCGCTCCGAGATCGCTTTCGAGCGAACCGGCTGCTACGGCATCGCCGAAAGCGCCGCCCTGGCCATGGCCGACCAGTTGGGCACGATGGCCGCGACGCTGTTGATTACTCGCCAAACAGGCCCCAAGAGCACGTTGGCATTGGCGGTCGTGGCGTAAATCCCGATAATCGTCGCCCAGGATCATGAGCGATCTTCATCTGGCGGCGCTCACCCACCTTTCACAGGAGCCGGTCATGACCGTGTACTTCATCGGCGCCGGCCCCGGCGACCCGGACCTCATCACAGTCAAAGGCCAGCGATTGATCCGCCAATGCGCGGTGATCATCTACGCCGGCTCGCTGGTGCCGACCGCCGTTCTTGAAGGCCATCGCGCCGAGCAGGTGATCAACAGCGCCGAGTTGCATCTGGAACAAATCATCGAATTGATCAGGAACGCCCATTCCAAGGGCCAGGACGTGGCCCGGGTGCATTCTGGCGATCCAAGCCTGTACGGCGCCATCGGCGAGCAGATTCGTTGCCTGCGGGAACTGGACATTCCTTTCGAGATCATCCCGGGCGTGACTGCAACCTCAGCCTGCGCCGCCCTGCTGGGCGCCGAACTGACCCTGCCGGACATCTCCCAGAGCCTGATCCTCACCCGTTACGCCGATAAATCCCCGATGCCCGCTGGGGAGGAACTGGGCAGCCTGGCGCAGCACGGGGCGACCATGGCGATTCACCTGGGGGTCAACCACCTGGAAAAAATCGTCAGCGAACTGCTGCCCCACTACGGCGCCGACTGCCCGATTGCGGTGATCCACCGGGCGACGTGGCCGGATCAGGATTGGGTGATGGGGACGCTGGCAGATATTGCCGAGAAGGTGCAGGCCAAGGGTTTCCGCCGAACGGCGCTGATCCTGGTGGGAAGGGTGCTGGGCAATGATGTGTTCAGCGCGTCGTCGCTGTACCGCGCCGGGCATGCGCATCTCTATCGGCCCTGACACAATCGGCAGAGCCAACTTGGGAACCCCTGTGGGCACAGGCTGACGACTGAAACTAGTGTGGCGAGGGAGCTTGCTCCCTCGCCACACGCCGTTTCTTTCTATCCGCAGCGAACACCTATCAGTAGTAGGCGTTTTCTTTCTGCGTGTGGTCGGTCACGTCGCGTACGCCCTTGAGCTCCGGGATACGCTCGAGCAAGGTGCGCTCGATGCCTTCCTTCAAGGTCACGTCCGCCTGGCCGCAGCCCTGGCAGCCGCCGCCGAACTGGAGCACGGCGATGCCGTCTTCCACCACGTCGATCAACGAAACCTGGCCGCCGTGGCTGGCCAACCCCGGGTTGATCTCGGTTTGCAGGTAATAATTGATACGCTCGTTGACCGGGCTGTCGGCATTGACCATCGGCACCTTGGCGTTCGGTGCCTTGATGGTCAGCTGGCCGCCCATGCGGTCGGTGGCGTAATCGACGACCGCATCGTCCAGGAAGGCTTCGCTGAACGAGTCGATGTACGCGGTGAAGCTCTTGAGCCCCAACGCGGTGTCTTCGGGTTTTTCTTCCCCCGGCTTGCAGTAGGCAATGCACGTCTCTGCGTACTGGGTGCCGGGCTGGGTGATGAAGATGCGGATTCCGATGCCTGGGGTGTTCTGCTTGGACAGCAGGTCGGCCAGGTAATCGTGGGCGGCATCGGTAATGGTAATAGCGGTCATGGAAACTCCTCGCAGGCTTGCCGGCAGTTTACGCCAATCATCGCGCCGGACAAAGTCCTAGTATTTTTGTCAGGAAAGCATCCGACGGCACGGAGTTTGCCGCCGGACCTGTCGATCAGAGGTTCTGGTAGCGATTCATATCGAGCACACCGCTTTCCACAGGCTCCGTCTCCTGGATGTACTGGCTCAGGTCATGGAAGTAATGCCAGAACTGCGGATGACTGCGACGAATGCCCCAGCGATCGACGATCCGCTCGAACGCCGGCGCATCCTGGGCACTTTCCATTGCCTCGACGAACGCCGGCACTTGCCCGGCCGGAATGTTGAACATGAAGTTCGGATAGCTGCTGAGCACGCCCGGGTAGACCGTGAGCGTGTCCAGCCCCGGCTGGTAGCGCGCCTCCTCGCCCAGCAGGAACGCCACGTTGCTGTGGGCGCGGTTGCGCAACAGGCTGTAGACCTCTCGGTGACCGCTGGCGGTTTCGATGCGCAGCAGGGTCGCTTCCGGAAGTTGGTCGATTACCTTGAGCCCCGCCGCCGGGCGCGACACCAGTCGGCTGAGGGCCTGCTCGGCGTTTTGCAGTGTCGAATCGATGTTCGGGCGCGAGCAGTAGGCCCCGTCGCAACGGTTGATCGGATCGGGGTGCGCATTCAGATCGCCATAACGGGCCAGCAACTGCTGGGTGAAATCACGCTTGGGGTCACGTTCGTCAAGCTTGAGAGCGGTCGGTTTGTCATCGTCGATGGCCTCGTAATCGAGCCACATCTTGAATTTGCCGCCGGCCTGGTACCAGTCGTCAAGGTAGCCCTCCCGGGAGTCGGCCGGCATCAGGCGCAGGAAGTTCTGCTCCGCCCCATTGCGGATCAAATCGAAATACAGCCGGGTCTGGGCCTGGTGGGACACGTTGCCGAACACATCGAAATTCACCGCCAACTGATAATAGGTACGCTCCAGCAACGGGAAGTCGAACAACCACATCGTCTGCGGCACCTCCCCGATCAGCCCCTTGGTGACCGAAGCACTGTCGAAATGCCGGAAAATGCTCAGCAGTGCGTTGTCGTTGCCCGCCCACAGCGTCGACCAGCTCGGCGCCGGCAACTCGGCATAGCTGTCACGGCGCAGGGCTTCGTACTCGTTGCGTTTGTCGCGATAGTCGATCCACAGGCTGACGACGCTGCCCACATCGTCGTTCTGCCCCGGCATTGCCAGCAGCGGCGTGGCCTGGCCTCGGTAGTTCGGGTCTGTAATGTACAGGTCATGTTCGGGGGCCTGGAACAGTGCCCAGAAATTGTCGCGAATCACGTCCGTGGCAATCTGGCCCCGGCACACCGGCCCACGAATGAACGTACGCACGAAATACTCGGCGTTATCGAGCATGAACTGGTAGCGAGCCTGGGCCGGGATCGCTTCGAAGGTGGAAAACGGGTTGGCCCGGCGCTCCGGACCGTAGCCCGGCAATGCGGTAACCTGCCATTTGCCGCTGTAGAACAGACTTTTGATCCGCGCCATCTTCGCCGCGCTCAAGCCATAGGTGATATGGGTCTTGTGCACGATCACCCCTTGCACCGGCCAGAGCCGGTAATAGACGCGAGTGCCGGGATCGTCGTTCGGACGGCGGGTGTTGATCAGGTCAATGGGTTGGCCGGTGGGCGTGCGCGAACGCACCCACTGGAAGAAATGCCCCGGCTCGCCGCCCTTGAAATAGATGTGCGCCAGGAACCAGTGTTCGAACAACCAGCGGCCCACCAGGCTTTCCCGGGCGCCAGGGGCATTGAGCAGGTTCTCCCACTGCACCACCTGCAAGGCTTCGGCGGCGCTGGGTGCCAGGGCTTGCTGGTCGATCGGGGCACCGGCGGCCAGCCAGCGTTGCAGGGTCTGGTATTGCTGCTCGGTCAGGCCGGTGACCGCCAAAGGCATGCCTTCCCTGGGATGAGCACCTGCATATTCGTCGAATTGACCCGGCATCGCGCAACTGTTGTCACGTTCGAGGCCCAGGACGATGTCTTCCGGCAGCTTGGCGTTGGGCTGCAACGGCGTGCGGTGACCCAACTCCAGCATGCGCGCCATCAGCGCAGCCTGGCTGCCCTGGGCGTCAAGCACTGAGTAGAAGCCCTTGCGCTGCCAGGCGCGTGGGCCGGAGGCGTCATAGAACAAGCGGGTCGGATCGGCCGCCTGGCGCCGCTCGCCGTCATACACCGACAGCTTGCTCGCCCCCCGCGCCGCGCCTTCGCCACTGCCCAGGTTCAACTGGCAAGCGGAGTCGTAGCAGGCATGACAAGCCACGCATTTTTCCGTGAAAATCGGTTGGATGTCGCGGGTGTAGGAGATCGCGGGAGCGGGACTCCCGGCGGCTGCGGTAAAACACAACAGCAGCAACAGACTGCCGAATAAGACGCGGTACGGCATGTCTCGGGTCCCTAAGAGATAATCCGCCGATTCTACCGGGCCAGCATCGCCTTGCAAACATGAGCGATATTCATGCAAAAGCCCCTCATGATCAAATCCTGCGCAGGTTTGCTATCATCCCGACCTTCGTAATGGTCTTTTTTTCCAGGTAGTCCTATGTCTGATCGCAGCGCTCGCCTTTATCTTCTCCAGCAAGCCCTCAAGGAACGCATCCTGATCCTCGACGGCGGCATGGGCACGATGATCCAGAGCTACAAGCTGGAAGAACAGGACTACCGCGGCAAGCGTTTCGCCGACTGGCCGAGCGACGTCAAGGGCAACAACGATTTGCTGGTGCTCAGCCGTCCCGACGTGATCGGTGCCATTGAAAAAGCCTACCTGGATGCCGGCGCCGACATCCTGGAAACCAACACCTTCAACGCCACCCAGGTGTCCCAGGCCGACTACGGCATGCAGGGCCTGGCCTACGAGCTGAACCTGGAGGGCGCGCGCCTGGCTCGCCAGGTAGCCGACGCCAAGACCCTGGAGACCCCGGACAAGCCGCGCTTCGTCGCTGGCGTGCTCGGCCCGACCAGCCGCACCTGCTCGCTGTCGCCGGATGTGAACAATCCCGGCTACCGCAACGTGACCTTCGACGAACTGGTGGAAAACTACACCGAGGCCACCAAGGGCCTGATCGAAGGCGGCGCCGACCTGATCCTGATCGAAACCATTTTCGACACGCTGAACGCCAAGGCGGCGATCTTCGCCGTGCAAGGGGTCTACGAAGAACTGGGCGTCGAACTGCCGATCATGATTTCCGGCACCATCACCGACGCCTCCGGCCGCACCCTCTCCGGCCAGACAACCGAAGCCTTCTGGAACTCGGTGGCCCACGCCAAGCCGATCTCCGTGGGCCTGAACTGCGCCCTCGGCGCCAGCGAACTGCGCCCCTACCTGGAGGAGCTGTCGAACAAGGCCAGCACCCACGTATCGGCTCACCCCAACGCCGGCCTGCCCAACGAATTCGGCGAATACGACGAACTGCCGGCCGAGACGGCCAAAGTCATCGAAGAGTTTGCCCAGAGCGGCTTCCTGAACATCGTCGGCGGCTGCTGCGGCACCACCCCGGCGCACATCGAAGCCATCGCCAAGGTCGTGGCCGGCTATGCGCCGCGGCAGATTCCGGAGATTCCCCGGGCTTGCCGCCTGTCGGGCCTGGAACCGTTCACCATCGACCGCAGCTCGCTGTTCGTCAACGTCGGCGAGCGGACCAACATCACCGGCTCCGCCAAGTTCGCCCGGCTGATCCGCGAGGACAACTACACCGAAGCCCTGGAAGTGGCCCTGCAACAGGTCGAGGCCGGCGCCCAGGTGATCGACATCAACATGGACGAGGGCATGCTCGATTCGAAGAAGGCCATGGTGACCTTCCTCAACCTGATTGCCGGCGAACCGGACATCTCCCGGGTGCCGATCATGATCGACTCCTCCAAGTGGGAAGTGATCGAAGCCGGCCTCAAGTGCATCCAGGGCAAGGGCATCGTCAACTCCATCAGCATGAAGGAAGGCGTCGAGCAGTTCATCCACCACGCCAAGCTGTGCAAGCGCTACGGCGCCGCCGTGGTGGTGATGGCCTTCGACGAAGCCGGCCAGGCCGACACCGAGGCGCGCAAGAAGGAAATCTGCAAGCGCTCCTACGACATCCTGGTCAATGAAGTGGGCTTTCCGCCGGAAGACATCATCTTCGACCCGAACATCTTCGCCGTCGCCACCGGTATCGAAGAGCACAACAACTATGCCGTGGACTTCATCAACGCCTGCGCCTACATCCGCGATGAACTGCCGTACGCGCTGACCTCCGGCGGGGTGTCCAACGTGTCGTTCTCGTTCCGCGGCAACAACCCGGTGCGCGAGGCGATCCACTCGGTGTTCCTGTTGTATGCGATTCGCGCGGGCCTGACCATGGGCATCGTCAACGCCGGCCAACTGGAGATCTACGACCAGATCCCGGTGGAACTGCGCGACGCCGTGGAAGACGTGATCCTCAACCGTACCCCCGAAGGCACCGACGCCCTGCTCGCCATCGCCGACAAGTACAAGGGTGACGGCAGCGTCAAGGAAGCGGAAACCGAAGAGTGGCGCGGTTGGGAAGTGAACAAGCGTCTGGAGCATGCACTGGTCAAGGGCATCACCACCCACATCGTTGAAGACACCGAAGAATCGCGACTATCGTTCGCCCGGCCGATCGAGGTCATCGAAGGCCCGCTGATGGCCGGCATGAACATCGTCGGCGACCTGTTTGGCGCCGGCAAAATGTTCCTGCCCCAAGTGGTCAAGTCCGCCCGCGTGATGAAGCAGGCCGTGGCCCACTTGATTCCGTTCATAGAGGCGGAAAAAGGCGACAAGCCGGAGGCCAAGGGCAAGATCCTGATGGCCACGGTCAAGGGCGACGTCCATGACATCGGCAAGAACATCGTTGGCGTGGTGCTGGGTTGCAACGGCTATGACATCGTCGACCTGGGCGTGATGGTGCCGGCGGAGAAGATCCTGCAGGTGGCCAAGGAGCAGAAATGCGACATCATCGGCCTGTCCGGGCTGATCACCCCGTCCCTGGATGAAATGGTGCATGTGGCGCGCGAGATGCAGCGCCAGGACTTCCACCTGCCGCTGATGATCGGCGGCGCCACCACCTCCAAGGCCCACACGGCGGTGAAGATCGAACCCAAGTACAGCAACGACGCGGTGATCTACGTCACCGACGCCTCCCGTGCCGTGGGCGTGGCGACCCAGTTGCTGTCCAAGGAGCTCAAGCCGGCGTTCGTCGAGAAAACCCGCCAGGACTACATCGACGTGCGCGAGCGCACTTCCAACCGTAGCGCCCGTACCGAGCGCCTGAGCTACCCTGCCGCCGTGGCCAAGAAACCACAGTTCGACTGGAGCAGCTACCAGCCGGTCAAGCCGACCTTCACCGGCGCCAAGGTGCTGGACAACATCGACCTGAACGTCCTGGCCGAATACATCGACTGGACGCCGTTCTTCATCTCCTGGGACCTGGCCGGCAAGTACCCGCGCATCCTCACCGACGAAGTGGTCGGCGAAGCCGCCACCGCGCTGTACGCCGATGCCCGGGCGATGCTGCGCAAGCTGATCGACGAAAAACTCATCAGCGCCCGCGCCGTGTTCGGCTTCTGGCCGGCCAACCAGGTGCATGACGACGACCTGGAAGTCTATGGCGACGATGGCAAGCCACTGGCGCGCCTGCATCACTTGCGCCAGCAGATCATCAAGACCGACGGCAAGCCGAACTTTTCCCTGGCCGACTTCGTCGCACCCAAGGACAGCGGCGTGACCGACTACGTCGGCGGCTTCATCACCACCGCCGGCATCGGCGCCGAAGAAGTCGCCAAGGCTTACCAAGAGGCCGGCGACGACTACAACTCGATCATGGTCAAGGCCCTGGCCGACCGCTTGGCCGAAGCGTGTGCCGAATGGTTGCACCAGCAGGTGCGCAAGGAACATTGGGGGTATGCCAAGGACGAAAGCCTGGACAACGAGGCGCTGATCAAGGAGCAATACACCGGTATCCGCCCCGCTCCCGGCTACCCGGCCTGCCCGGACCATACCGAGAAGGCCACCCTGTTCCATCTGCTCGATCCCCAGGCCAGTGAAATGAAAGCGGGGCGTAGCGGCGTGTTCCTCACCGAACACTACGCCATGTTCCCGGCGGCAGCGGTCAGCGGCTGGTATTTCGCCCATCCCCAGGCGCAGTACTTTGCGGTGGGTAAGATCGATAAGGATCAGGTGCAGAGTTATACCGCACGCAAGGGTCAGGAGTTGAGTGTGACGGAGCGCTGGTTGGCGCCGAACCTGGGTTACGACAACTAAGTCCGCAGCTATTGGCTATGCTCTCCACATACGACCTTGTGTATGGAGAGCATCATGGACGAACCGACCGAAAATAAGGCGCCCACCCTCTGGCAAATGCTCCACAGCATTGGAGCGGCGGCCTTCGGCGTGCAAAGTGGAAAAAACCGCGCCCGCGACTTCACCCATGGCAAGCCGAGCCACTTCATCATCCTCGGCATCCTGTTTACGGTGATTTTCGGGTTGACGTTGTATGGGATCGTCAATCTGGTGTTGTACTTTGCGGGCGTATAGAACGCATCTGCACAGTGTGGAACCAGGTCTCTTTCGAACCGAAACAGTCCTATTGCCCGTCTCGCCAGCCTCGATCTGAGTCGCTCTAGCGCCGCCCCAGTGCATCGAGCGAAAACGCGTAGGGCTCGCCATCCGGATGGGACACCAGGCTGAAGCGCTTGAAATCCAGGCGATAGTCCTTGGCAGGATTCATGTTCAGCCACGCTCGAGCGCGGGCCGGATCGAGCGATTGCATCAGGTCGATCTGCTGGTTATAGCCGCCATGACGCGCGAGGTCGGTGCCCATTGCGTGATCATGGAGTAGCACCATGGCCCACCCTCCCAAGCTGAAGTGCCCGGTGAACAGCACGCTCAAACGCCCGTCGATACGGGCCTGGAGCGCCGCCCTGGAACTGTTCATGGCGCTGAACAACACATCCTTGCCCGGCTGGCGACCCGCCTCCTCGAACGCCTGCATGGCGCCCAGGGCCATTTCATCGTTGGCCGACCAGACCAGCGCGGTCTGCGGATAGCGCTTGACCAACTGGCTCGCCTGCTCATGAGCCCGTTCGCGATTCCACTCGCCATAGACCAACTGGCGCAGATGCACTTGCGGGTGCTCGGCCAGCGCCCGGAGCAGGCCTTTCTCGCGCAGTTGCGCCGAAGGGGTGAGCTTCTTCCCGGAAAAAGCCAGCAAATCGAGCGTCTGCCCAGGTGCCAGCGGCCCATGCTGGCGCAACAGCTCGGTGAGCATCAGGTAGCCACTGCGCTCGTCGTCGGGCACCAGGCTGCCAAGCAGTTCGGGAGGCGGCGCGCCCTGCTGTGCCAGCAGGCGGGTCTGGTCGCTGGTCAGCGTGTTGTTGACCAGGAACAGCTTGATCCCGCTGCCCTGGGCCAATTGCAGGATGCGCGGGGCAACATACTGTTCGTTGACCAGCACCAGGTAGTCCGGACGGTCAACCGACGTGATGACGTCTTGAGCCTGGCGGATCATGCGCTCGGGATCGCGCTCGCCGTACTCCACACGCAGGCGCAAACCCAAGCCATTAGCCGCGGCCTGCATGAACTCGCTATAGCTGACCCAGAACGTCTCGGTCGAACGCCCCGGATTGAGGAACACCACCGAAATCGCAGCCCTGGCCTGGGCTGAAGGAGAGACAGTGCCAGCGGCCTGCACTGGCAACCAGAATGACAGGCATAACAACGCTACCAGCCTGCAGATAAGCTTAAACATCCCGCCTGCCCCGAATAATACGCCACCCAGTATAACGACCCAGGTGGCGAACGGGCACCTGAACTTGGGCCCTTCATGGGTGCAACGGTTCGAGCGTTATTGATGACTGACCCAGAACACCGCGGTGCCCACCACCAGGATAATCAGGAACAAAATGGCCCAGGCATCAACGGTACTGTCGCTTTTCCTTGCTTTGGTCGGATTGCTCATTGCATCGCCTCTTGTCGGTTTTGTAGGTGATTGCATAGGGACTCGACCACAGTTAAGACGATGATTGCCCGCACGACAAATGTGGGTTAGGCAATAATCAATCTCATTAGTCGATTTGGTTCTTTACATATACTCAAACATCACTTTTGCGCATAACTCAAAACAGGTATCTTGCACCGGCTCCTCTAGGAGTGCGCGGCCGTGCGCGCAGAATTGCCGAGGCAGAACCCGATTCCAGCGAGCCAACATGCAGCTGTTTCTGATCGGCCCAAGCCTGAGACCGAGACTTATATGTACGTATATGACGAGTACGATCAGCGAATCATCGAGGACCGCGTCAAGCAGTTCCGTGATCAGACCCGACGCTATCTGGCAGGCGAGCTGAGCGAAGAAGAATTCCGCCCTCTGCGCCTGCAGAATGGCCTGTATATCCAGCGCTTCGCCCCGATGCTGCGCGTGGCTGTGCCTTATGGCCAGCTGACGTCGCGCCAGGTGCGCAAGCTGGCGCAGATCGCCCGCGACTATGACAAGGGCTATGCCCACATCAGTACCCGGCAGAACGTCCAGTACAACTGGCCGGCCCTGGAAGATGTGCCCGAGATCCTCGCCGAACTGGCCACCGTGCAGATGCATGCGATCCAGACCAGCGGCAACTGCCTGCGCAATGTCACCACCGACCAGTTCGCCGGTGTCGCGGCCGACGAGTTGATCGACCCGCGGCCGTGGTGCGAGATCGTTCGCCAGTGGACGACGTTCCACCCGGAATTCGCCTACCTGCCGCGCAAGTTCAAGATTGCCATCAACGGCTCGACCTCGGACCGTGCGGCCATCGAAGTCCACGACATCGGCCTGGAGACGGTCTACAACGCGGCCGGCGAGCTGGGCTTCCGCGTGCTGGTGGGCGGCGGCCTGGGGCGTACCCCGGTGGTCGGCGCATTCATCAACGAGTTCCTGCCGTGGCAGGACCTGCTGAGCTACCTCGACGCCATCCTGCGGGTGTACAACCGCTACGGCCGTCGCGATAACAAGTACAAGGCGCGGATCAAGATCCTGGTCAAGGCCCTGACACCTGAAGTGTTCGCCGAGAAGGTCGAAGCCGAGATGGCTCACCTGCGCGGCGGCCAGACCACCCTGACCGAAGCCGAAGTCCATCGCGTCGCCAAGCATTTCGTCGATCCAGACTACAAGGCCCTGAGCAATCAGGAAGCTGAGCTGTCTGCCCTGGACAAGGAACATCCTGGCTTCGCCCGCTGGCGCACCCGCAACACCCTGGCCCACAAGAAGCCGGGTTATGTCGCCGTGACCTTGTCCCTGAAACCGACCGGCGTCGCGCCGGGCGACATCACCGACAAGCAACTGGACGCCGTGGCCGACCTGGCCGAGCGCTACAGCTTCGGTCAACTGCGCACCTCCCACGAGCAGAACATCATCCTGGCGGACGTTGAACAGAGCCAGTTGTTCACCTTGTGGGGCGAGCTGCGCGAACAAGGTTTCGCCACGCCGAACATCGGCCTGCTGACCGACATGATCTGCTGCCCGGGCGGCGACTTCTGCTCCCTGGCCAACGCCAAGTCGATCCCTATCGCCGAATCGATCCAGCGTCGTTTCGACGATCTGGATTACCTGTTCGACATCGGCGAGCTGGACCTGAACATTTCCGGCTGCATGAACGCCTGTGGTCACCACCACGTCGGCCACATCGGCATCCTGGGCGTGGACAAGAAAGGCGAAGAGTTCTACCAGGTTTCCCTGGGCGGCAGCGGTAGCCGCGACGCCAGCCTGGGCAAGATCCTCGGCCCGTCGTTTGCCCAGGATGACATGCCTGACGTGATCGAGAAGCTGATCGACGTGTACATCGAGCAACGTACCGAAGACGAACGCTTCATCGACACTTACCAACGTATCGGCATCGACCTCTTCAAGGAACGCGTCTATGCAGCGAATCATTAAGAACAACGAGGTCATCGACGAAACCTGGCACCTGCTGCCAAAGGACGCGACCCTCGATGGCATCTCCAACTGCGACGACCTGATCGTGCCGCTGGCCCTGTGGCGCGATCACGCCCACGCCCTCAAGGCCCGCGACGGCGGCCTGGGTGTGTGGCTGGACGCCGACGAGGAAGCCGAGGAAATTGGTGATGATGCCAACCAGTTGCAGGTCATTGCCCTGAACTTCCCGGCCTTCACCGACGGGCGCAGCTACTCCAACGCCCGCCTGCTGCGTGACCGTTATGGCTTCAAGGGTGAACTGCGGGCCATTGGCGACGTGCTGCGCGACCAGTTGTTCTACATGCGCCGCTGCGGCTTCGACGCCTTTGCCTTGCGTGCAGACAAAGACCCCTACGAAGCCCTCGAAAGCCTCAAGGACTTCTCGGTGACCTACCAGGCTGCCACTGACGAGCCGCTGCCGCTGTTTCGTCGTCGCTGAAACAGCCCCATGAAAAAGCCCTGAGCCGGTTGTACCGGTTCAGGGCTTTTTTGTTGCTGAATGATCGATGCCCAGCTCAGCCCCCGCCCCCCTGTGGGAGCGGGCTTGCTCGCGAAAGCGTCAGGTCAGCCAGCATCCATGTTGACTGATACACCGCTATCGCGAGCAAGCTCGCTCCCACAAGGGATTTGTGGTGGACGCATATCCCGCAATCACCCGGGATCAAACTGTGGGAGCGAGCTTGCTCGCGAAGGCGTCAGGTCAGCCAGCAGCAATGTTGACTGATACACCGCTATCGCGAGCAAGCTCGATCCCACAAGGGACTTGTGGTGGACGCATATCCCGCAATCACCCGGGATTAAACTGTGGGAGCGAGCTTGCTCGCGAAGGCGTCAGGTCAGCCAGCAGCAATGTTGACTGATACACCGCTATCGCAAGCAAGCGCTCCCACAGGGGGATTGACGGTTCCGCCCCAAAGTTACCAGAACCGCTGCTGGGTCAGGCGGCTCCACCAATTGAGCAGCACGCGATCCACCGAACCGCTGGCCGCCATGCCGATCCGTTCCTGCAGGCTTTTGCGTTCGGCGTAGTGCAGGTGGTACAGCTCGGCACCCTTGGCGCGTTCGGCCAGGTATTCATCGCTGGTTTTCAGCTCGTCCACCAAGCCCTTGCCCTGCGCCGCGACACCCAGCCAGACCTCACCGGTCGCCACTTCATCAATGGCCAGTTGCGGGCGGTAGTTGGACACGAAGTTCTTGAACAGTTCATGGGTGATGTCCAGGTCCTCCTGGAATTTCTCCCGGCCCTTCTCGGTATTTTCGCCGAACACCGTCAACGTGCGTTTGTATTCGCCGGCCGTCAACACTTCGAAATCGATGTCATGTTTCTTCAGCAGCCGGTTGACGTTGGGCAATTGCGCGACGACGCCGATGGAACCCAGGATCGCGAAGGGAGCGCTGATGATCTTCTCGCCGATGCACGCCATCATGTAGCCACCGCTGGCCGCGACCTTGTCAATGCAGACCGTCAACGGCACGCCGGCCTGACGGATCCGAGCCAGTTGCGACGAAGCCAGGCCGTAGCTGTGGACCATGCCGCCGCCACTTTCCAGGCGCAGCACCACTTCATCCTTCGGCGTCGCCAGGGTCAGCAGCGCGGTGATTTCATGACGCAGGCTCTCGGTGGCCGAGGCCTTGATATCACCGTCGAAGTCCAGCACGAACACCCGGGGCTTGGTCGCCGGCTTGTCCTTGTTTTTCTTCCCGGCCTTTTCAGCCTTGCCTTCGGCCTTGCGCAAAGCCTTGAGCTGATCCTTGTCCAGAAGCGTCTGTTCCAGGCGCTCGCGCAGCCCCTTGTAGAAATCGTTGAGTTTGCTCACCTGCAACTGGCCGGCCGACTTGCGCCGCCCCTTGCTGCGCAGTGCAGCAAAACTGGCCAGCACCACCAGGATGGCGATCACCAGCGTCACGGTCTTAGCCAGGAAACCGGCGTATTCGATGAAAAACTCCACAGCAACTCCTTAAATGCAATGCGCCACTGAACGCAGGCGCGTGACAGCCCCAGCATACCCATGCGCCTGCGTCGCGACCAGCCAAGAAACCTATGGTTACCTTGACGCGAGCGAGCCAGGACAAGGCCGCAACGGACATTTCAAACAAGCGTATGTTTTTTCATTGACAGCTCACCGCCATCCCCATAACCTCGCCAAACCTTCAACGTACCGGGATGACGCGGACGTGGGCAGTATCTACCTGATTCGACATGGCCAGGCCTCCTTTGGTGCGGACGACTACGATGTCCTCTCGCCCAACGGCGTACGCCAGGCGCAAGTGCTCGGCGACCACCTCGCCGAGCTCGGTGTCGTATTCGATCGCTGCCTCTCGGGTGACCTGCGTCGCCAACAGGATACCGCCGTCGGTGCACTGGGCCAGATGTCTGCCGCCGGCATGCCGGTTCCCGAGCTGGAAATCGACACCGCGTTCAACGAGTTCGATGCCGACGCGGTCATTCGTGCCCTGCTGCCGGACATGCTCCCCCAGGAACCCGAGGCGCTGCATATCCTGCGTAACGCCGCGCAGAACCGCGCCGAATTCCAGCGCATCTTCGCACTGATCGTCGAACGCTGGCTCAGCGGCCAGTATGACCCGCCGGGCCTGGAAAGCTGGCTGGGTTTTGTCGAGCGGGTCCAGGCGGGCCTGCACCGCATCCTGGAGCAAGCCGACAACACCCATAAAATCGCCGTGTTCACCTCCGGCGGCACCATCACCGCCCTGCTCCACCTGATCACCCGGATACCGGCCCGACAGGCCTTCGAACTGAACTGGCAAATCGTCAACACCTCGCTCAACCACCTGAAATTCAGGGGCCGCGAGGTGGCCCTGGCTTCCTTCAACAGCCATGCCCACCTGCAACTGTTGAAGGCCCCGGACCTCATCACCTTTCGCTGAGTCCGGATTACTTGTAGACCCTTGCTGTACCACCCAAATAAGGATCGAAACCATGACCTCCGTAGCCGACGCCGTACAAGCCATGAAAGCCAAGTTCAACCCAGCCGCCGCTGCCGGCCTGGACCTGGTATTCGGTTTCCGCATCGACGACACCAAGAATTTCTCGCTGGTCGTCAAGGACAGCACCTGCGAACTGCAGGAAGGTGAAAACCCGGACGCCCAGGTGACCCTGGTGATGGACGGCGAAACCCTGCAAGGCATCGTCGACGGCAGCACCGACGGCATGCAAGCGTTCATGAGCGGCAAGCTGCGCACCGAAGGCGACATGATGCTGGCCATGAAACTGTCCGAGCTGTTCCCAGGCTGAGACTGCGCTCGCGTTCTTCGCGAGCCCTTGATTGCAAACGAATCCCGCCCCCGTGGCGGGATTCGTGTTTCTGCCCTCCGCTGATTCTGCCTTGCACTCATAACCTTGATCCCTGTCAGTTGTCGCGCCTCCCCCAGCCGCTAACGTAGCGCTTCCATCAAGCCAGGGACGGCACATCGGGAGCCGGCGCCTGCTCATCTCACGGAAGAGAGACTCATGCCCACACTGAAGATCATTTTGCTGTCGAGTGCCTTCAACGGCCTGACCCAACGCGTCTGGCTGGACTTGCGCGAGGCTGGCTATCGTCCCAGCGTCGTGTTGTTCACCGATCCTGCCTCGGTCTGCCGGCAAATCGAAGAAAGCGGCGCCCACCTGGTGATCTGCCCGTTTCTCAAGGACCGTGTACCCGAGCAGTTATGGCGCAATCCGCGGCGCCCGGTGGTGATCATTCATCCCGGAATTGTCGGCGACCGCGGCGCCAGCGCCCTGGACTGGGCGATCACTCGGCAGCCCGAACGCTGGGGCGTCACGGCATTGCAGGCGGCAGAGGAGATGGACGCCGGGCCGGTCTGGGCCACTTGCGAATTCGACCTGCCCCAAGGCCTGCGCAAATCCGAGCTGTATAACGGCCCGGTCAGCGACGCAGCCATTCGTTGCATCCGCGAGGTCGTGGAGAAGCACCTCGATGGTTTCATACCGGTGCCACTGGACTATGGCCGTCATGACGTGGTCGGACGCCTGCAACCGAACATGACCCAGGCCCATCGCACCTTCAGCTGGCACGACAGCAGCGCTTTCATCAAACGCCGCATCGACGCCGCCGACGGTCAACCCGGCGTACTCGCGAGCCTGGCCGGCGAACAGTTTTACCTGTACGACGCCCATCCGGACGTTCGCCACGGCCTGCCCGGCGAACTGCTGGCCGTGCGTGACGATGCGGTGTTGGTGGCGACAGGGGATACAAGCCTGTGGATCGGCGCCCTGCGCCGCAAGCCGCAGCCCGGCGACCAGACCTTCAAGCGTCCGGCGCGCCATGTTTTGTCGAACCGCCTCGAAGGCGTCCCGGTGCTCGACGGTTCCCTGGCCCGCCAGCCGTTCAGCGATGAGTCTTATCAGCCCATTCGCTACCGGGAATGCGGCCATGTGGGAGAGCTGACGTTCGAGTTCTACAACGGGGCGATGAGCACTGAGCAATGCCAACGGCTGGTGGCGGCATTGCGCTGGGCCAAGTCCCGCGACACCCAGGTGCTGTTGATCCGCGGCGGGCGCGGCAGCTTTTCCAACGGCGTGCACCTGAACGTTATCCAGGCCGCCGCCGCACCCGGCCTGGAGGCCTGGGCCAACATACAGGCTATCGATGACGTTTGCCTTGAGTTGTTCAGCGCACGGCAACTGGTGGTCAGCGGTCTGACGGGGAACGCCGGGGCCGGCGGTGTAATGTTGGCTCTGGCGGCCGATATCGTGCTGGCGCGCCGTGACATCGTGCTCAACCCGCACTACGCGACCATGGGCCTGTACGGCTCTGAATACTGGACCTACAGCCTGCCCCGCGCGGTCGGGCCGGACATGGCCTGGAAACTCACCCAGGACTGCCTGCCGATCAGCGCCCTCCAGGCGTTGCGCTACGGCATGGTCCAGGAGATCGGACCACGTTGCCCCGACGAGTTCGGCCTGTGGCTGCTGCAACGAGCCAACAGTGCGCTGCTCGATCCGAACTATGAAAGCATCCGGGTTCGCAAGGCCGAGCGGAGCTTGTCAGCGATCCAGGCGTGCCGCGATGGTGAGCTCGTGCAGATGCGACATGACATGGTGGACAATCGCCACGGCTTCGCCGACAAGTGCCGTGGTTTCGTCTTCAAGCACAAGGCCTGCCGCACACCAGAACGCCTGGTCGCCCCTTGGGCGCGAACAGCACAGGTCCAAGCCGTCCAATAATGTCCGGTATCGGCGAGGCGCGGCAGCTCTTACAATGCCCGCTTCCCCCGTATCGGCCTGAACATGGACATCGATCTCGCCCGCACCTTCCTGGAAATCGTCCGCCACGGCAGCCTCGCTGCAGCGGCCGAAAAGCTGCACGTGACCCAGACCGCGATCACCGCCCGGGTCCAGAAGCTCGAAAGCCAGCTTGGCTGCGCGCTGTTCGTACGCAACCGTGCCGGCGCGCGCTTGACCAGCGACGGCGAGGCGTTCGTGGTCTACGCCAACCAGCTCGTGCAGACCTGGGAAGCGGCCCGTCGGGACCTGCCACTGCCCGAAGGCTATCGCAACGTCTTGCACCTGGGGGGCGAGGTCAGCCTGTGCAATCCCTTGATGCTCGCCTGGGCCGGCGAGCTGCGCCAGAAAATTCCCGGCCACGCCCTGCGCATGGACATCCGCGACGGCGAGAAACTGCTGCAACAGCTGGAGCTGGGCCTGCTGGACGCGGCAGTGGTGTATCAGCCCGAATACTGGCCGCGCCTGCAGGTAGAACAGCTGCTGGAAGAGAAACTCATCCTCGTACGCCTGGCCGCCCGTCCCGAGCCCTACGTGTACATCGACTGGAGTGCTGACTTCCGGCGCCAACACGACACCGCGCTACCGGACAAGGCCAAGGCTGCCGTGACCTTCAACCTCGGCCCCCTGGCCCTGCAGTACATCCTGGAAAACGGTGGCAGCGGCTACTTCCGCACCCGAGTCGTGCAGAGCTACCTGGACAGCGGCATCCTGGAACGGGTGCCCAAGGCACCGGAATTCAACTACCCCACCTACCTGGTCTACTCCCGCGATCGGGATTCGGCGGCGTTGCAGCAGGCATTCGAGGTGTTGCGAGAGATCGTCAAGACCGGCAGCGACTGGTCGCAGCGCTGGGATCCACTGACCTGACAATGGGTGAGGCAAGACTTGCCTGGATGAGGACCTGTCGTGACGAGGGAGCTGGCTCCCGCTCGAGTGCGTAGCGCTCGCAAAATCCGGGAGCCGCTGCGCAGCCAGCGGGAGCAAGCCACTCCCTCGTCACAAAAGCCCTTCGCAATACGAAGGGCCCTCACAGGCTCGGTCCTGGGGCTACCGCTGCATCTGAGCCACGATCTTGTCCTTGACCAGTAATCGCTTCTTCTTGAGCGTCTCCAAAGCATCGTCGGACAACGCGCCGGAGGACGGTTTCTCGGCTTCGACCACCTCGGCATCAAGTTGGGAGTATTTTTGAAGTAACGAGTCGAGCCTTGGATTCTCGCTGCGTTTTTGCTGGATATGGTCTTTTGTGCATTTGAGATCCTGGCACAAATCGTGGGACACCGGCATGGAACACCTCCTTCGATGGGTCGGTGGCAGACGCCCTTGCGGCGCCCGTCGATTATCAGGATGGCCTCCTGGACGGGGTTCTGTCGACCGCCAATCCGACCAGCGGTGACCGTTCGTCGTACCGGATCGCTTGGCGATCAAACCTTTGCCGGTACGTCGCCCTCCATTGAACAGAGACGACAAGAATCGCTCGTTCAACTTGTGTGGAGACTTACCTATGGACAGATTCACCCTGCGTCAACTCGGCCTGGCAGTTGCCCTGAGTACCAGCATGGGCATGGCATGGGCCGCGACTTCCAACGACTTTGTCGACAACGCGGCGGCCGGTGGAATTGCAGAAATCGAGACCAGCAAACTGGCCTTGGAAAAAAGCCAATCGGCGGACATCAAGGCATTCGCCAACAAGATGATCACCGACCACACCAAGGCCAACGAAGAGCTGAAAGCCCTGGCGCAAAAGCATGACATCGAGGTACCCGACGACACCACGTTGATGAAAAAAGCCAAGGCGAAGATTCTCGACGTGCGCGATGAGTCTTTTGATGCGGCCTATGCCAACAACCAGGTCAAGGCCCACGAAGAAACCATCGCCCTGTTCAAGAAAGAAGCCGAAACCGTTACCGACGACAAGAAGGCTGGCAATACCGAACTCAAGGCGTTCGCCCAGAAAATGCTGCCAGACCTGCAACATCACCTGGAAGCCGCCAAGAAACTCCAGGCTGCGCATCCAAGCAAGTAGAGCGAGGCACGAAAAAAGCCCGGCGCTTGGGTCGGGTACTGCTCACTTAAAGAAAAACGGCGCCTCCCTTGGAAGGGAAACGCCGTTTTTTTCGAAGCGCCCCCCTGTGGGAGCGAGCGTGCTCGCGATATCGGTGGTTCAGTCACAGTGATGTCGAATTTGCCACAGTCATCGCGAGCAAGCTCGCTCCCACAACGAATCGGTGTCGCGCATCCTTGATGGGCTAGCCACCATCAGTGTCGATATCAGCGTCGGTATCCTCGCCAGATTTCGGCCGATCCGGATCAGGCTTGAAGCCGGGACTGAAGGTGTTGTCATTGTCCTGATGGTGGTGCTTCTGATCGACCTCAGTGGCGGCGCTGTCGGCCTGGTCTGTTCCGGCAGGGTCGACTGGCCGGGCGCTCGCAGGCTTGTCCGGGACTTGGGGATCGATGGCCGGATCGTTACGGGGGGACGGCGTCTGCGCCTGGCCTTGTTGCTGGGTGTTTGCGGGATCGTCGTTCATAGGCACCTCGTTCATGGCAGGGCCGGATGGATGACCGGTCTTGAACATTCGAAGGTGACGCGACGGCTTCGGTTCCATTTGTTTGCAGCTGCCTGCAGCGCCGCGATCAGCCGCCCAGCACACTCCTTACCATCCGGGTCAGCGCGTCCGGGCCGTAGGGTTTGCTCAACAAATGGGTATCGGGGCTCAGCTGATGATTCCGGGAGATGATGTCCCGGGTGTGCCCCGAGGTGAATAGCACCGGGACCGGCGGTTTCTGCATCTTGGCCCAGGCGGCCAGGTCGGAACTCTTGATCAGGCCGGGCATGACGACGTCGGTGAAGATCAGGTCGACCGAGATGCCTTCCAGCAGCAGCTTCATCGCCTCATCACCGTTGGCGGCCGTGAGGGTCCGATAACCGGACTGTTCCAGCAGTTCCACCGAGGCGCTGCGCACCTCGTCGTTGTCCTCCACCACCAGGATCGTCTCTTGCCTGCCGGACTGAAGCACGTCGTGTTGCTCGGCTTCGCCCGCTTCGGGCGCAAGGCTTCGAGGGAAATACATCCGTACTCGCGTGCCCTCGCCCAGATCGCTGGAGATCTCGATATGGCCGCCACTCTGCTTGACGAACCCGAACACCATGCTCAACCCCAGCCCGGTGCCCTGGCCATCGATCTTGGTGGTAAAAAACGGTTCGAACACGTGCTGCAGGACATCGGGCGGCATGCCGGCACCGCGATCGATCACCGACAGCCGGACATAGTCGCCGGCCGGGATCCCCCTGCCGGCACAGAACGCTTCATCGAGCCCGATGTTCTCGCCGATCAGGCGAATGGTGCCCTCGCCACCCATGGCGTCACGCGCATTGATCGCCAGGTTCAACAAGGCATTTTCCAGTTGATTGCGATCGACATGAATGCACCAGGGCGCATGGGGCAGGCTCACTTCAATGTGGATGGTTTCGCCCAAGGCCCGTTGCAGTAATTCACCCATGCCCTCGTAGATGCGCCGAGGGTTGTAGACCGCCGGTGACAAGGGCTGGCGCCGGGCAAAGGCCAGCAGTTGCGATGACAACTTGGCCCCCCGCTCCACGGCTTCGATGGCGGCACTGACCCGCCGTTGCACATTGACGTTGTCCCGTTCGTGGCGGGCCAGCAAGTGCAGGTTGCCAGCGATCACCTGCAGCAAATTGTTGAAGTCGTGGGCCACGCCACCGGTAAGGCCGCCAATGGCCTCGAGCTTCTGCGACTGGCGCAACTGCTCTTCCGCCGCCAACCTCGCCTGCACCTCGGTGGTGACGCGCTGCTCCAGGTCGCGGGTGAATTTGAGCAGGGACGCTTCGGCCGCCTTGCGCTCGTTGATATCAATCAGCACCCCCGGAAAACGCAGGGGCTTGCCCGTCCCATCGAACTCACATCGACCGCTGGCCAGCACCCAGCGATAGTGACCGTCGAGGCGACGAACCCGATACTCAGCGCTGTAAGGCACGCCGGTGCGCACGGTCAGTTCGACCCGCTGGTTGACCTCGTCAAGGTCCTCCGGGTGGATGCCCCGACGGGCAATCTCGATCGGCAGTGCCTCCAGCGAACAGTCGGGTGGGTAGTTGAAGGTACGGGCAAAACGCTCATCGCCCGACAGCGTGTCGGCCTGGATGTCCCAGACGAACGACCCCAGCAAGGGCCCGGCCGAAAGCGCCAGCTGGATGCGCTCATTGACCGCGCGGTAACTGCGCTCCGCCTCTTGCCGGGCACGCTCGGTCAATACGAGCTCCGTGGTTTCCACCACAATCGCCAACACGCCCGCCGGGGACTGGTCATCATCGGGCACCGGGCTGTAGTAGAGGTCCATCCACACGTCTTCAGGCTTGCCATCGCGCAACAGGACCAACTCTTTGCTGCGGTAGGACAAGGTGCCGCCAGCCAGGCAGACGTCCAGTACATGGCGATTGAATTCGGCGACCTCCGGCCAACCCAACTCCACTGCGCACCCCAGCAGGTAAGGATGGCGGCCACCGGCGAACTCGGCATAGGCATCGTTGTAGATCATGAAGCCCTGGCGGCCCCACAACATCACCATCGGCAGGGGCGAAGCCAGCAACAACTGGACGGCACTGCGCAGGCTGGCGGACCAGTGCTCGATGGCGCCCAACTCGGTCCGGCTCCAATCGAACGCCCGGATACGCCCGGCCATCTCACCGCCCCAGCCAGGGCAGCCGTGATTCTGGGATAAAAACGCCATGGTCGACTCTGAACCTCAAAATGCCTGCTGGGGATCGCCCACACAAATCCCTTGCGATCAGAGCTTCGAGCGCCGGGTTGGCGTTTGGTTTCATGGTGAGGTCATGACGCCGGCCTGTCTGGGCTGGGCACATGTTTCCCGTGGCGAGGAGCGGCAGTCGGTTTAGTGGAAGTCACGACTGCGAACATTGATACCCGCCAGCAATCCAGTCAGGTCGCTCAAGCGCCCGGCGATCAGGTGGCGGACCTCGCCGATGCTTTCCCAACGCCCGTCGACCTTGAGCAGTTGCGAGCCCACCAGGGTCTTGCGCTGGCGCTCGGCCAGGTCGCGCCAGACCACCACGTTGAGGTTGCCGAATTCATCTTCCAGGGTCACGAAGGTCACGCCGCTGGCTGTGCCCGGGCGTTGACGGCCGGTGACCAGCCCGGCGACGCTGACATTGCGGCCATGCTCCACGTCCTGCAGTTCCCGAGAGCTGCGACAGCGTCGGGCGCGTAGCTCGGGACGCAGCAGGGCCAGCGGATGAGGGCCCAGTGTCGTGCCCAGCGTGGCGTAATCGGCAAACAGGTTTTCTCCCAGCGTGGGTTCGGGCAGGGCCACGGGCGGTTCTTCCTGGTTGGGCAAACCGGCGAACAGCCCCAGCTGTTTCTGCACCCCGGCCACTGCCCAGCGGGCCCGATGGCGATCACCGGCCAAGCCCTGCAAGGCACCGGCGTCGGCCAGTTGCGCCAGGGCCCGGGCGTCGAGTTGCGCACGTTCGCCCAAGTCGGCGACATCCGTGAAGCCCCCCTGCCGCCGAGCTGCTTCGATACGGCGGGCATCGTCTTCCCGAAAGCCCTTGACCAGGCATAGGCCCATGCGGATCGCCGGTTGTCGGCCTTCCAAGGGTTCGAGGCTGCACGCCCAATCGCTGGCGCGCACGTCCACCGGACGGATCTGCAATTGATGACGGCGAGCATCCTGGAGGATCTGGTCAGGGCTGTAGAAGCCCATGGGCCAGCTGTTGATCAAGGCACAAGCGAACGCCGCCGGCTCATGGCATTTGAGCCAACTGCTGGCATAGGTCAGCAAGGCGAAACTGGCGGCGTGGGATTCGGGAAATCCGTAATTACCGAAGCCTTTGATCTGTTCGAAGATTTGCGCGGCGAACTCAGCGGTGTAGCCATTTTTCTTCATGCCGTCAGCCAGACGCTCCCGGTGGGGTTCCAACCCGCCGTGACGTTTCCAGGCGGCCATGGAGCGCCGCAATTGGTCGGCTTCACCCGGGGTGTAATCGGCCGCGACGATGGCGATCTGCATGACCTGCTCCTGGAACAAGGGAACACCCAGGGTGCGGTTGAGCACTGCCTTCAACGCTTCAGAGGGATAAGTCACCGCCTCTTCTTTGTTTCTGCGGCGCAGGTACGGATGCACCATCCCACCCTGGATCGGCCCGGGGCGTACGATTGCCACTTCGATGACCAAATCGTAGAACGTCTCGGGCCTCAGCCGAGGCAACATCGACATCTGCGCCCGGGACTCGATCTGGAACACACCGATGGTATCGGCGCGGCTGATCATTTCGTAGGTCGCCCGATCATCCTGGGGCAGCGACGCCAGGGCGTAGCGCTGGCCCCGGTAATGCTCGATCAGGTCGAAACAGCGACGAATCGCGCTGAGCATGCCCAAGGCCAGGATGTCCACCTTGAGTAGCCCGACCGCGTCCAGGTCGTCCTTGTCCCACTGGATGATGGTGCGCTCGGCCATGGCGGCGTTTTCCACCGGCACCAGGGTGTCCAGGGGCTGTTCGGAAATCACGAAGCCGCCAGGGTGTTGGGATAAGTGCCGGGGAAAGCCGATCAATTGCTGGGTCAGGCCCAGCACCCGGCGCAACACCGGGCTGTCCGGGTCGAAGCCGCCTTCACGCAAGCGCTCCACCGGCGGTGCCTCGTCGCTCCAGCGGCCACAGCAATCGGCCAGGGCGTTGACCTGGTCCGGCGGCAGGCCTAGGGCCTTGGCCACATCGCGCACCGCCCCGGCGCCGTGGTAAGTGCTGACCACCGCCGTCAAGGCCGCACGATGGCGGCCGTAGCGCTGGAACACGTATTGCAATACTTCCTCGCGACGGTCGTGTTCAAAATCGACGTCGATGTCCGGCGGCTCGTTGCGCTCCCGGGACAGGAAGCGTTCGAACAACAGGCAGGTGAGGCTGGGGTCGATTTCGGTGATACCCAAGGCAAAGCACACCGCCGAGTTGGCCGCCGAACCGCGCCCCTGGCAAAGGATATGGCGGCTGCGAGCAAAGCTGACGATGTCCTGCACGGTGAGGAAATAGCTGTCATAGCCCAACTCGGCGATCAGGCTCAGCTCCTTGTCGATCTGCACCCGCACCTTGTCTGGCACACCTTTTTTCCAGCGCTCGCGCATGCCACGCTCGGTCAGTTCCCGCAGCCAGGACGCGGGATCATGCCCTTCGGGCACCAGTTCGCGGGGGTATTGGTAGCGCAGTTGACCGAGATCGAAAGTGCAGCGCCGGGCGATGTTCAGGGTTTCATCGAGCAAGGTCCGTGGGTAGAGCGCGGCCAGATCCTTGTGGCTGCGCAAGTGACGTTCGCCGTTGGGGTGCAGGCGCTGGCCGGCCTCGGCTACCGTGACGTGGTGACGGATAGCGGTCATGGTGTCCTGCAAGGCGCGCCGGCCGCGCACGTGCATGTGCACATCGCCACTGGCCACGGCCGGGAGGTTCAAGCGCTCCGCCAACGCCAGCAAGTCCGACAGCCGACGCCGGTCGTCTTGCCCGCAATGCAACTGCACCGTCAACCACAGGCGCCCGGCAAAGATCGACTGGAGCCAGCGGCCGTGCTTTTCGGAATCCTGGCCATCGGGCACCCACAGCGCCAGCAGCCCGGGCAAGGGCTCGTCGAAATCCTCCCCCACGATGCGGTAGTGGCCCTTCTCACTGCGACGCCGGGCGCGGGTGATCAGCCGGCACAAGGCTTGATAGCCCTCCAGATTCTCCACCAGCAACACCAGTTTCGGACCGTTCTCGACCTGAATTTCGCTGCCGACGATCAACTGCAGCTCCAACTCCCTGGCCGCCTGCCAGGCCCGGACGATCCCGGCCAGGGTGCATTCGTCGGTGATCGCCAGGGCCTGATAGCCCTGCTGCTTGGCGCGACGGCACAACGCCAGGGCACTGGAGGCGCCGCGCTGGAAGCTGAAGTTCGACAGGCAGTGCAGCTCGGCATACTCAACGCTCATGCGAACCAGCCCTGCAGCCACAGCGGCCCGCCCTCGCCCACCGGCCGATAGGCCCAGCCCCGTTGTCCGCTGCGGGTCTCGATCAGATAGTAGTCACGGCGCACATCCGCGCCGTCCCACCAACCGGTCTCGATACGCTCGGGGCCCATGAGAATCCGTGCCTGGCCTTGCGGCAATGCCTGGGGGGCATCCAGCAGCCAGCCGGGACGTTGCACGCCATCGCGCACCGGACAGGCCTGGGGGCGGGACTGGGGTGTCATCTGCCAGGCGCATTCAGGTCGATGGTCGTCGCGAAACCCCAGGCCTTGCACCGCGTCATCCCCGAGTCGGGCCCGCAACCGTTCCCGCAATTGCTCCCAGGGCAATGACTGTTGCGGGCGTTCGTCGAACAGCTCCAGGCGCTGGGGCACGAAACTCGGCAGGTCTTCGGCGCTCAAGCGAAAGCCCCGCACCGGAGCCTCGACCTGCACCTGTTCCAAGCGACCGCGGGCCAGTTCGAAAAGCATCGCAGGATCCCGTTCGGCGCTGAGCAAGCCGACCTTGATCAGCGTATCCGGCAAACCGGCGTGCTCCAGGTGCAGGTCAAAGCGCTGCACGCCGCTGTCGCGTCCGCACAGGAAAGCCGACAAGTCACCGGTCAGCCGGCGCAACGGAAACAGCAGCGCCTGATGGGACTGAACGTCGTAGTTGAGTTCGATGCGCACATCGAAACGGTCCGGTGGCAGGTAGAACGACAGCGCCAGGGTACGACTGCCCGTCAACGCGTCGAGGTGCTTGAGCACCTGGGCCTCGAAACGGCGCGCCAGGGTGTACCGGGGCAAGGCCTGGACCTGGCTCAAGCGGCGCAGTCCCATGCGCGACAACGCCGTGGCGACGTCGGGCTCCAGGCCGATTCGCTCCACGGGCATGTGACCCAGGTATCGCTGCAAGGTCTCGGCATCGGGCACCACCAAGGCGTCATGGGCATTGGCCAACACCCGTGCCGCCACCGGGTTGGGGGCGGCGACGATACGATGACGAAAGCCCAGCTCGGTCAACTCGGCCCGCAAACGCGCCTCGAACACCGGCCAGGGCCCGAACAGGCCCAGGCTCGACTCGATCTCGAACAGCAGCGTGCGCGGGTAATGCACACTGACCTGGGCGCTGAAACGGTAGGCCCAGGCCGCCAGGAACTGTTGCCAATGTTCGATCTGCGCCGCGTCGTATTCGGCGGTGGCAAAGCCCTTGCTCAAGGCCTGGGCGGCAGTCATGGTCTGGCCGGGACGCAAGCCCAGGGCCCGGGCCGGCGCGTTCACCGCTTGCAGCACACGGCGCTGGGCCGGACCGGTCAGCAATGCCAGGGGTTGGTCGGGATCGGGGCGCTGGCGCAGCGCGGCGTCCAGCGCCAATTGCGGGAAAAGAATACAGACCCAGCGCATCCCAACCTCAATGCCCGGTTTGCGGGACGAGCGTGGCAAAGGCAATCGGCGCCGAACGGGCCAGCCCGCCCCGACACTTGAGCACGCGCAACTGCGCAGGCCGGGTATCGATGGCGATGCGCAAGGCCGCCGGCGACGGGTTGATGGCGTCCTGGATCGAGCGCCAGGCAAATGCCAGGGTCTGGCCGGTTTCCGCCGCCACTTGCAAGCGGCGCAAGGCCCGGTCGTCCGCCTGGCGGGGCCAGCACAGCACCGCGCCACAACTGCCCGAACGCAGGCATTGTTCGGTGGCCCACAGGGCATCACGCTCATCGGCGCGGATCACCGACAACTGGCGCAGGTCGACGCCAGCGTTCTGCCAGGCCTGGGGATAGGGCACGAAAGGTGGCGCCACCAACACGATCCGCTCCCCCGCCGCCGACAGCCGCGCCAGGGTCGGCCACACCAATTGCAACTCACCCACGCCCGGTGCGGCGATAAGCAGTTCCGTCAACGCCGCTTCCGGCCAGCCACCACTGGGCAACGCCGCATCCAGTGCTTCGTGGCCAGTGGGTTGCGGGCTGGCGGCTGGCGGCGCAGGCCGGCCCTTCCAGACCTGGCCGCCGTTGAACAGCGTGTCCAGCGCAACGACTGCGCCCATCAGCCTTGCCTCACCAGGCCACAGAACACCCCTTCTATCGCCAGGTCCTGGTCGGCCTCGACGATGATCGGCTGGTAGGCCGGGTTGCGCGGCAGCAAGCGCACCCGTTCGCCGATGCGCTCGAAGCGCTTGATGGTGACTTCGCCATCCAGGCGCGCCACGACGATCTGGCCGTTGGAGGCTTGGGGCATGCGCTGTACGCCCACCAGGTCGCCGTCGAGAATGCCATCCTCGATCATCGAGTCGCCCTGGACCCGCAGCAGATAATCCGGTGCCTTGGTGAAAATCGCCGGGTCCAGCATCAAGCGACTGTGGACCTCGGCATCGGCACCGATCGGCAGCCCGGCAGCCACTCGCCCCAGCACCGGCACGTCCAGCAACTCGAGCCGTGGCGGCTGGTTCAGCAAGCGAATGCCCCGGGCCTGGTGCGGATTGACTTCGATGAAACCGGCTTCGGTCAGCGCCAGCACATGCTTGCGCGCCACGCTGCGAGAGGCAAAACCGAACGCCTCGCTGATTTCAGCGAGGCTGGGAGGTTGACCCTGATCGGCGATGCGTTCGCGGATAAAAGTCAGGATGGCGGTGCGGCGGGGGGATAGAGTCGTCATGGAGTACATTTGTACTCTTTCGGGGTTTTCCTGACAAGCGCCGCCAGTCAGTTCACAGCTCGCCGGCACACGTCATCGTGGCGAGGGGGCTTGCTCCCGCTCGGCGGTGCAGCAGCCGTGGACACCTGCCTACTGCTCAATTGTCATGCCCCGGCGTTTTGCCCCTCATTGCGAAACGCGCTCGGGCTCATGCCGGTCCAGCGCCGGAACGCCCGGCGGAAACTGCGCACATCGCTGTAGCCGACTTCTTCGGTGATGCGTTCGATGGACAGCTCGGGGTTGGCGAGCAGGTTCAGGGTGCGGCCGCGGCGCACCTGTTCGAGCAAGGTCTCGAAGGTCAGGCTGTGTTCGGTCAGGCGCCGACGCAAGGTGCGACTGCTCATGTTGAGGTCGCTGGCGATTTTCTCGATGTGGCTGCCACAGGTCAGGTCCCTGGCAATTGCCCGTTCCACGGTCTGGATCAGGTCGATCTTCTGGTGGACCTCGGTGGCCTCCTGCTCCAGCAAGGCCAATGCCTGGCGCAGGGCCAACGGGTGGTGATTGGGCAAACGCATGTCCAACCAGCGCACATCGATCAGCATGCGATTGTGCCGACAACCGAAGCGCACCTCCGGCCCCAATATCCGCAGGTATTCCTGGGCATAGGACGGCGCGGCATGCATGAATTCCACGGCCAGTGGCTTGAAATCGGGCCCCGCCAGCGCCCGGCCATAGACCATCAGGCTGGCGAAGAACTCTTCCACGGCAAACACCTGGATCTCGGCGAAAGGCAGGCGGCAAGTCGCCTCGACCATGATCCGGTCCGTGGCCTCTTCGACACCGGTTACCGCGATGCCGCCGGTGGTGTGCTGGTAACGAACCCCCAGGGCGAAGGCATCGCGCAGGGTTTCGCACAGCGACAAGACATGACCGAGCAGACCAAGGGTGCCAAGCACGTTGCGGTCCCCCACCCACAACCCCAATCCCTGCCCGGGCAACAGCTTGAGTGCCCGCTGGATCATGATCACGGCCTGGCGGTAGGAGATGCGCTGGGCGGGATCTTGCAGATCATCGAGGCCGAACCCCAGGCCGCGACACAGTCTGGCGGCATCGAAGCCCTTGTCCGCCACCACCTCGGCCAGGGTTTGCAGCAGGAATGGCGATACCAGCGCCAATTCATAAGTGGGGTCGATGACTTTCATCTGCATGGGACGGGTTCCGGAGCACGTTAGGTGGCGTTTTTGTAACCGGTTATTTCATAAAGTTAGCATGAGCCGCCGCAGAGAGGGGCACAAAAATCTGGCCGCCCAAGTCCCCTGTCTGGCCGCCAAAACCCTGCCCTGTCAGCGGTGAACGGCTTATTTGTATGACTCGGACCTCCGGTGCATTTCCAACAATAATAATGAGCCCTCCCATGAACCCGATCCGCACGACATTCGCCTTGCAATTGACCCTCGGCCTGGCCTGCGGCGGTGCCCTGCCCGCCTGGGCTACCGAATCGGGGGTCGACAACATCGGCCCAGGCACCGACGGCTTTCTCGTATTGCCGCTGGAAGTCGACAGCCTTCCCGACCACATGGTCGCGTTCAACCTCTACTACAACCATTACAAGGCCCGGAAATTCAACATCAGCTCGTTGGGTGGGGAACTGCCGGACGTCGAAATCGAATCCACGGCAGTGGTCCCGCGTATCGACTACCTGAGCCCGTGGCGGGTGGCCGGTGGGCGCGCGGGGATCTACATTGCCCAGCCCTGGATCAAGCAGGAAGTCTCGGTGTTCGGCCTGCATGACACCCGCGAGGGCATGGGCGACACCACCATTTCGCCCATCGTGCTGTGGGACATGGGCAAGGACCTGACCTTGGCCGCGGCGGTGGAAATCACCGTGCCGACCGGCGAATACAGTACCGATCGACTGGCCAACACCAGCAACAATTTCTACACCTACAAGCCGCTGTTTTCCTTCACCTGGTTGCCCACGCAAGACACCGAGGTGTCGATGAAAACCACCTACAGCTTCAACCGCAAAAACAAAGACACCGACTACCGTTCAGGGCAGATTTTCCATTTCGATTATTCCGCCAGCTACCGCGTGACCGACAACCTGAGGCTGGGGCTCAACGGCTACTACCTCAAGCAGACCACCGACGACAAACAGTACGGCCGCACCGTGCAATTCGCCGGGCAGGACGTGGACGATGGGGTACGCGGCCAGGTCTTCGCCATCGGCCCGGCGCTGCACCTGACCTTCCTCAAGTACGCCAGCGCCGAGATTCGCTGGGCCAAGGAATTTGCTGTGGAGAACCGCACCGAAGGCGAAATGCTCTGGGCCAAGATCAGTATTCCGTTTGCGTTTTGAATGGATGCAGCCATATCGCTTGTTTTTCATAAGACCGCGTCGCCTGCTTCGCGAGCTTGCTCGCGATGGCGATGGGTCTGTTTGCGGTGATGTTGGATGTGCTGACGCCTTCGCGAGCAAGCCCGCTCCCACAGGATGGGGATCGATCGGGTGGCCTGGCGTTCGCCACAATTCCCTGTGGGAGCTGAGCTTGCTCGCGATGGCGGCGGGTCAGTTTGCAGGGGTGTTGAAGGTGCTGACGCTATCGCGAGCAAGCTCAGCTCCCACAGAGGGACTCCTTAATTCCAGCCGCCGCCCATCACCTTGTACAACGTCACGCGGTTGCTCTGCTCGGTCAGGCGCAGGGTGATCAGGTCCTGCTGCGCGCTGTACAGGGAGCGCTGGGCGTCGAGGGCTTCGAGATAGCTTTGCGAACCGCCACGGTATAACGCGTCGGAGAGTTCGAAGCTCTTGCGGCTGGCGTCGGTCAAGGCCTGTTGGGCCTCGATACGGCGATCCAGCGTGCTGCGCTCCGCCAGGGCATCGGCCACTTCCTTGAATGCGCTCTGCAGTGTTTGCTGGTAGGTCTGCACCTGGATCTCGCGCTCCGTCTTGGCCGAGTCCAGCGTCGCGCGGTTACTGCCGGCATCGAAGATCGGCAGGCTGATGCTCGGGGCAAACGTCCATGCGCCACTGCCGGACTTGAACAGGCCGGACAAGGCCGAGCTTGAGGAACCGGCATTGGCCGTCAGGCTGATGCTGGGAAAGAACGCCGCACGGGCGGCGCCGATGTCGATATTGGCCGACTTGAGCGTGTGCTCGGCGGCCAGCACATCGGGGCGTCGTTGCAACAGGCTGGAAGGCAGCTCTGCCGGCACCTGCACCAGCGCCGCGGCCGATTCCAGGTACGCGCCCGGCAACAACTCTTCGGGAATGTCGCTGCCCACCAGCAGGCGCAATGCGTTGCGATCCTGCAGGATCTGGCTTTCATACGCCGCCGCGTCGACCCGCGCCGACTCCACAGTGGTTTGCGCCTGGGCCACGGACAGACCGGAGGAGCCGCCCAAGGCATGGCTGCGCTGGGTCAGCTCGTAGGTCGCCTGCTGACTGCGCAAGGTCTCCTGGGCCAGGTGCAGGCGCTCGTTGTCGGCCGCCAGGGTCAGCCAGGCCGTCGCCACTTCGGCCACCAGGCTGATCTGCGTGCTGCGTCGGGTTTCGGTCAGGGACAGATAGTCTTCCAGGGCTTCGTCCTGAAGGTTCTGCACCCGTCCAAACAGGTCCACTTCATAACTGCTCAACCCCAGTTGCGCACTGTAGTCATGGGTGGTGGCCGCCGAGCCCGTGTTGGACAACGAACCGGACGTGCGACTGTGGGTGCCACTGACACTGGCATCGATCGAAGGCAAGGACTCGGCGCGCTGGATGCGGTATTGCGCCTGGGCCTTTTCAACGTTCAGGACCGCCAGGCGCAGGTCGCGGTTGTTACTCAGCGCCAGGGACTGCAAGCGCGCCAGGCGGCTGTCGGTGAAGAAATTTTGCCACTCGATATCGGCGCTCACCTCGCCCTTGGGCGTGCTGGCGACCGGCAGCCATTGCTCGGAGACTGGCGCCTCAGGGCGTTCATACTGTGGCGCAAGATTCATGCAGCCACCTAACAGCGTGAGGATGGCCAGCAATGGCCAGCGAAACTTGATCATGCGTCACCTGACTGGGCGGATGGAACAGAGGTCGAAGCCGTGGAAACGCGGCCGAAACGCCGGCGAATCTGCACGAAAAACAACGGGACGAAGAAAATCCCAAGCACCGTGGCGGACAACATGCCGCCCAGCACACCGGTACCGATGGCCTGGCGTCCGGCGGAACCGGCGCCGCTACTCAGGGCCAGGGGCAAGACGCCGAACATGAAGGCCAGGGACGTCATGAGAATCGGCCGCAGGCGTTGGCGCACGGCGATCAGCGTAGCCTCGCGCAAGCTGTTGCCCTGTTCTTGCAGGTGCTTGGCGAACTCGACGATCAGAATAGCGTTCTTGGCCGCCAACCCCACGGTGGTCAACAACCCGACCTGAAAGTACACGTCGTTGCTCAAGCCACTGACACGGGTGGCCAGCACCGCGCCCACCACCCCCAGCGGCACCACCAGCATCACCGAGAAAGGCACCGACCAACTCTCATAGAGCGCAGCGAGGCAGAGGAACACGAACAGCACCGAAATCCCGTACAGCAACGGTGCCTGCGAACCGGAAAGGCGCAACTGATAAGACTGCCCGGTCCACTCGTAGCCGATGCCCTCCGGCAATTGCTTGACCAGCGCTTCCACCGCATCCATGGCGTCCCCGGAACTGACGCCGGGCGCCGGATCGCCAACCACCTCCAGCGAGGCGTTGCCGTTGTAGCGTTCCAGCAACGGCGAGCCGTAGCTCCAGGAACTGCTGGCGAACGAGGAAAACGGCACCATTTCATCGTTGCTGTTGCGCACGAACCAGTGCTCCAGGTCAGCCGCCTGCATCCGCGCCGCAGCCTCACCCTGGACGTAGACCTTCTTCACCCGCCCCTGGTTGAGGAAATCATTGACGTAAGTGCCGCCCAACGCCGTGGACAGCGTGGTGTTGATGTCGCTGGTGCTCAGGCCCAAGGCCCCGGCCTTGCGATCATCGATGCTGACCTTGAGCTGCGGTGCGTCGTCAAGGCCATTGCTGCGTACGCCGAGCAAGCGAGGGTCCTGGTTGGCCAGCTCAATGAGTTTTTCCCGTGCCGCCACTAGCGTGTCATGCCCCAGGCCGGCGAGGTCCTTGAGTTGCAGGTCGAAGCCCGACGTCTGCCCCAGGCCGCGCACGGCCGGCGGTTGCATGACGAACACATTGGCATCGCCGATGCTCGACAGCGCCATGGTCGCGCGCTGGGCGAAGGACGCCGCATCCTGCCCCGCTCCCGTACGCGCGCTCCAATCCTTGAGCCGGATAAATGCACGGGCACTGTTCTGGCTGTTGCCGTTCATGCCCAGGCCGGAAATGCTGATCAGCGCTTCGACTTCCGGCTGTTCGAGCAAGTAGCTTTCGAACTGCTTGACCACCACTTGCGTGCGGCTGTCCGTGGCCCCGACTGGCAACTGCACCTGGGCCATGAGAATGCCCTGGTCTTCGTCAGGCAGGAACGAGGTCGGCAGGCTGAAATAACCGGCGGCCATCACCAGCAGTACCAGCCCATACACCAGCCAGCCGACGCGCCCGCGCTGCAAAATGCCCCCCACCTGACGTTTATAGGCCTCGGCAGCGCGCTCGAACGTGCGGTTGAACCAGCCGAAGAATCCACGTTGAGCGCCATGGCCCTGACCATCGGACGGCTTGAGCAAGGTCGCGCACAATGCCGGCGTCAACGTCATGGCGACGAGTACCGAGAGCACCATGGCCGAGACGATGGTGACCGAAAACTGCCGGTAGATAACGCCTGTGGAGCCACCAAAAAACGCCATGGGAATGAACACCGCACTGAGCACCAGGGCGATGCCGACCAGGGCGCTGGTGATTTCATCCATCGACTTGCGCGTGGCGTCCAGGGCCGAGAGCCCCTGCTCGCCCATTACCCGCTCGACGTTCTCCACCACCACAATCGCGTCGTCCACCAACAGGCCGATGGCCAGGACCATGGCGAACATGGTCAGGGTATTGATCGAATAACCGAACAGCGCCAGCACGCCGAATGTCCCCAGCAGCACCACCGGCACCGTAATCGCGGGGATCAACGTGGCCCGCAGGTTCTGCAGGAAAAGGAACATGATCAGCACCACCAGGACAATCGCCTCGCCCAGTGACTTGACCACTTCTTCGATGGACAGGCTGACAAAGGGTGTCGTGTCGTAGGCAATCACGTTCTTGAGTTGCATCTCCGTCGGATAGAACGGCTCCAGCTCCTTGAGCTTGGCCTTCACCGCCTCGCCCACGTTCAGGGCGTTGGCCCCGGCGGCGAGCTGGACGCCCATGGCGGCAGCAGGTTTGCCGTTGAGGGCAGAACTGACGTCGTAGCTTTCACTGCCCAATTCAACCCGCGCCACATCCCCAAGCAGCACCACCGCACCGTCGCTGCTGGACTTGACCACCACATTGCGAAACTCTTCGACGGTTTGCAGCTTGCTGCGGGCGCTGATGGTGGCGTTCAACTGCTGCCCCTTCACCGCTGGCACGGCACCGAGTTGACCGGCAGAAACCTCGGTGTTCTGTGACTCCAGGGCCGTGCTGACATCTGAAGGCATCAGCGCGTATTTTTCCAGCAGGGCCGGGTCCAGCCAGATGCGCATGGCATAGCCGGAGCCCAATGTCTGCACATCGCCGACACCGTCGATGCGGCTGATGGAATCGAGCAAGGTGCTGGAAATGTAATCGCCGATCTGCGTGCCGGTGACGCTCGGATTGTCAGAGGCCAGGGCGGCAATCATCAGGAAGTCCGAACCGCCCTTCGTCACGGTCAGGCCCTCGCTTTGCACCGACTGCGGCAGCCTCGACTCGGCCTGTTGCAGCTTGTTCTGCACTTGCATCTGGGCCACGTCCGGGTTGGTGCCGGCGATGAAGGTCAGGCTGATGCTGGCGCTGCCATCCGAGCTGCTGGAGGCCGACATGTAGGTCAGGTTGTCCAGGCCCTTCATTTGCTGTTCGATGACCTGGGTTACCGAGTCTTCCACGGTCTTGGCCGAGGCGCCGGTGTAGGTCGCGGAAATGCGCACCGTCGGCGGCGCGATGTCCGGGTACTGTTCCAAGGGCAACTGGCTGATGGACAAGGCGCCAGCGAGCATGATGACGATGGCGATGACCCAGGCGAAAATCGGCCGGTCGATAAAGAAACGCGCCATGTTCAACCCTCCTGCGCAATGGCAACAGGCGTCGCTTTCTGCGTACGGCTGCGGGTGCCGGCGTTCTGTGCCACGACGGTTGCACCGACCCGGACTTTCTGCCCGCCCTCGACAATCACCTGGTCTCCCGCGTTCAGCCCCGCCGTGACCCACCACTGGTTATCCACGGCGCGGTCGATGGTCAGCATGCGCTGCTCGACTTTGCCATTGACCACCACCAGCACCGAAGTCGCACCGCTGGCACTGCGGGTCACCGCCTTCTGTGGAATCAGGATGGCCTTGTCATCCCGCGCCTGCTCCAGCACCGCCCGCACGTACATGCCCGGCAACAACAGTCGGTCCGGGTTGGCGATTTGCGCCCGTAGGGTCACCGTGCCCGTGCCCTCATTGACGCTGACCCCACTGAACTTCAAGCGACCTTCATGGGCATAGGTGCTGCCGTCATCGAGCTTGAGGCTGATCCGCGCTTCACCTTCGCCATTGCTTTGCAGCGCACCGCTGGCCAGGTCGCGCTTGAGCCGCAACAGTTCGGTGGTCGACTGGGTGACGTCTACATACATCGGGTCCAACTGCTGCACGGTGGTCAGTGCGCTGTCCTGGTTGGCCACCACCAGTGCGCCGGGCGTGACCGTCGAGGTTTCGATGCGCCCACTGACGGGGGAACTGATGCGGGTATACGCCAGGTTGATGCGTGCGGTGTCGACATCGGCCTGGGCCACTTGCACTTCCGCTTCGGCGGTCAGCAGGCTGGCCTGGGCATCCTCGTTGTCCTGCTGGCTGATGGCATCGATCTTTACCAGCTGGGCATCACGCTTGGCCGTGGCCTGGGCCGACTTCAAGGTGGCGCGTGCCTTGGCGAGGTTCGCCTGGGCCTCAGCCAATGCGGCCTTGTAAGAGGAAGCATCCAGTTGATACAACGCCTGCCCGGCCTTGACCTCGGCCCCTTCGACAAACAACCGCTGCTGGACGATACCGCCGACCTGCGGGCGTATCTCGGCGACCATGAACGCCTGGGTGCGTCCGGCCAGCTCAGTGGTCAGCGCCTGACTTTGCGGCTGCACGGTGATCACCGAGACCTTGGGCGGTTCGGGCGTGGGTGCCGATTCGCCGGAGCAACCGCCCAACGTGAACAAAACGATCAAGCACACCAGGATGGCGGCGGTCACCAGGGATTTGGCGAATAATTTGGTCGACATAAATGCCTCTGCAAGACGGATGGTTCAAGCCAGGCGCCATACTGCGAGGCAAATGTGCAGGAAAATTGAAGATTGCCCGCCGCCCTTGAATCTTCATCGCACCAGGGCCTAAATGGTCGGGCCATTCATCGAACTGCCCGAGCCCATGAAACTGAGCATCTCCACCAAATTGTTTATTGCCGTCATGGCCAGCGTGCTGTTTGTCATCCTGAGCATGGGGGCGGCCAACGGCTGGAGCTTTGGCAACGGTTTTCTCGACTACCTCAACGAACAGGCACTGTTGCGCATGAAGCCGGTGCTCCCTCGCCTGGCCAAGGCCTACGAGCGCGAAGGCGACTGGGAATTCCTGCGCAACCAGCCGGATCGCTGGTTCGAGCTCCTGCGTCCGGAACCGGGCGAAAACACCACCCACCCAGGGCGCCCCCCCATGCCGATGTCCGACCTGACCGGGGCGGTGTTTCGCCTCGCCCTGCTCGACCAACAAAAGCAATTGGTCATGGGTTATTCGGCCATTGGCGACGACGCCCTGATGCGCCCGATCGAAGTCGCCGGCAAAACCGTCGGCTGGCTGGCGGTGACGCCGTTCCAGAACGTGACCGAAGCTGGCGGTGAACGCTTTCGTCAGTACCTGGTGCGCACCAGCCTGGCCGTGGGCGTGCTCTCGTTGCTGTTGGCGATGCTGATTGCCTGGTGGATCGCCCGTACCCTGCTTGACCCGGTCAAGCGAGTGGCCGCCGCCACGCACCGGTTGGCCGCCGGGGAATACAGCAACCGCGTGTCGGTGGCCTCCAATGACGAAGTCGGTCAGCTGGCCCGAGACTTCAACCAGCTGGCGTATACGCTGGAACGCAACGAAAAAATGCGCCGGGAATTCATGGCCGATGTATCCCACGAACTGCGCACCCCGTTGTCGGTATTGCGCGGCGAGCTGGAAGCCATCGAAGACGGCGTGCGCACTCTCGACCCATCCTCGATGAAATCGCTGCAAGGCGAAGTCAGCATGCTCAGCAAACTGGTGGATGATCTCTACGAACTGTCCCTGGCCGATGTCGGCGCGCTGACCTACCGCAAGAGCGAATGCGATCTCAACGACTTGCTGGACGGTTGCGTGGCGATGTTCAAGGAGCGCTGCAATGCCCGGCATCTGCGTTTGGAGCTGGAGCTGCCGACAACGCCGCTACGGTTGGAGGCCGATCCCAAACGCTTGCAGCAACTGTTCAGCAACCTGTTGGAAAACGCGGTGCGTTATACCGACGAGGGTGGCGTGCTGCGCATTCGTGCCACCAGCGAGGACGACGTCGTACGCATTGATTTTCTCGACTCTGGCCCCAGGGTCGATGCGGATCAACTGCCGCGACTGTTCGAGCGTTTTTACCGCGGCGAAACCTCACGCAATCGCGCCAGTGGCGGCGCCGGCCTGGGACTGGCCATCTGTCACAGCATCGCCCTGGCCCATGGCGGCAGCCTCAGCGCCGATCACTCGCCTTTGGGCGGCCTTTGGCTGATCCTGCGTCTACCACGGAATGCCTGAACATGACCCCTGACAGCCCAATCCTTATCGTCGAAGACGAACCCAAACTGGCCGCATTGATGCGCGACTACCTGATCGCCGCCGGCTACGCGACACAGTGCCTGGACAATGGCCTTCAAGTGGTGCCGGCGGTACGGGCCAGCGAGCCGCGGTTGATCCTGCTCGACCTGATGCTGCCGGGGCGCGACGGCCTGCAAGTGTGCCAGGAGCTGCGCAGCTTCAGTGCCGTGCCAATCATCATGATCACTGCCCGCGTGGAGGAAGTCGATCGCCTGCTCGGGTTGGACCTGGGGGCCGACGACTACATCTGCAAACCCTTCAGCCCGCGTGAAGTGGTGGCCAGGGTCAAGGCGATCCTGCGGCGCAGCCCGCAACTTCTCGTCACCGCGCCAGCCCGGCTGCTGATTGACGAAGATCGCTACCAGGCTTCACTCGATGGCATCGCCCTGGACCTGACGCCCTTGGAACTGCGCCTGCTCAGCACACTGGCCCAGTCCCCGGGGCGGGTGTTTTCCCGGGATCAATTGCTCGACCGGATCTATTCCGATCATCGAGTGGTTACCGATCGTACGGTAGACAGCCATATCCGTAATCTGCGGCGCAAGCTCGAACAGGCCTGCCCGGCGGAGAATCCTATCGAGTCGTTGTATGGGGTGGGCTATCGGTTTCAGCTTGCTGACGTTTGAAGCTTGGATGTGCCGCCGCCTTCGCGAGCAAGCTCGCTCCCACAAGGATTTGTGGCGTATGCGAGGTCTGTGAACACTCGAAAAAACTGTGGGAGCCGGGCTTGCTCGCGAAAGCGGTGGGTCAGCGACACAGATGCTGAGGGGCTCTATTGATCCGCCGAATAGATAATGGTTTGCGCACTGCCCCCCGTAGCAGGCCGTCGGGTGAAGTAGGTGTCGCCTTCGTCTGTCTGGATCTCGTAGTCGGCCTTGCTGGCGACCCGGCTCGATGCATCGGTGTGCTTGATGATTTTCAGCACCCGCTGGAACTTCACGCCTTGCGTGCCGTTCTGGGCGGGGCCGGTGAGTACATTGACCTTCTGGAACCAGCCCTTCTGCTTATTGTTCGACACCAGGGTGCCGCTCAGTGCTTCAAAACGCTCAATACGGGTAAATCCCCAGAGTGTCTGTTCCTCGACCACCTTACCCGGGGTGGCGGAACCGGTGAAGACAAACAGGTTAAGGCTCGGATTGTCTTCGCAGAAGAAGTCATAAGGCACCAGACCGTCAACCATTCTCTTGCCGGGAACGAAACCCTTCTTATGAACCAGAAACATGAACACCTCCACGCTGAAACACCAGCAAACGCTGAGTAAGTTTGAGCGCAAAGTCTACTGAGGCGGGGCGTACAGGGCCGTCAAGCCAATGTAATATCGTGTAAAGATCACGCCCTACGAGGCAAGCTGATTTCCACAGTCAACCCACCGGACGGCTCGTTGCGCGCCAGGATGGTGCCACCGTGTATTTCCACGGCCCTTGAGGCAATGGCCAGCCCCAGGCCGAAGCCGGCACTGGCTTCGTTCAAGCCACGTTCGAACGGGCTGAAAATGCTCTGTAGCCGCGAATGTTCAACACCCGGCCCCTGATCGCTGATCTGCACCGTCAGGCCGTCTGCGGCGCCATTGACCTCGGCCACGATCATCACCGTGGTGTTTGGCCGGGTATGGCGCACCGCGTTTCGAATGACGTTCTCGAAGCACCGATACAACAGCTCACCGCTGACCCGACTGACAAATGCCGGGCATGCCTGCAAGGTGACCTGGCAGCCTTTCATTTGCGCTTCAAATCGGGCGTCCTCGACGATCACCGACAGCAACTCGACCACATCGATTGGCTCGCGCTCGATACTCTCCGGTCGCCCCTGCAGGCGTGCCAGGGTCAACAGCGCTTCGATCAGCGTGTCCATGCGCACCGACTCACGATCAATACGCCCCACCATTTCCAGACGAGCCGGATCTTGCTGCAGCAGCCCGATGGCCGCTTGCATGCGGGTCAGCGGTGAGCGCAATTCGTGGGAGATGTCGTGCAGCAAGTGTTGCTGGGCGTCTACCAACAGCTTCAACTGGTTGGCCATTCGGTCGCAGTCTTCGGCCAGATCGACGATTTCATCACGTCGCGCGCCCATGATCGGCTTGACTCGGATCTCGAAGCGCCCCTGGGCCACGTCACTCATGGCGCGCCGAAGATAGGCCAGCGGCCATGCCAGGTAGAACGCCATGTAACCGCTGAACAGCGCACTCATGACCGTGCCGATGATCAACGGCGTCCAGTGGCTCGGCCCTCTGTCGCCTTTTTTGCCCAAGGGATGGGTTGACTTGAGGGACAGCACGATGCCGTCCTTGCCGATGATCGACCGTTCGTAGGCCGGTTGCGGCACTGGCGTGCCGGCCAACAGCTGACCTGTGCTGTCATAGACGCCAACGGCCTGGTCATCCGGGTGTTCCCACACCGCCAGCAATTGCCGGCCCGACTCGATGCCAAACTGTCGCAATAGCTGCTCTTCTGTGGCAAGGACCGTTTCCAGATGAGGATCACCAGGCCTGGAACTGCCGATGACCAAGAAGCCCAACCCGACCAAAAACGTCAAGCTGGTGGCGAGCCAGAACGCCAGGAACAGTTTCCAGAACAGCCGGCTGGGCTTCATCATTCGGCGATCAACAGGTAACCGAGACCGCGCACGCTCTGAATCCAGGCCTTGGCATCGGGGCGCGGTCCCAGTTTGTGGCGAATGCTGCTGATGTGCACATCGATGCGCCGGTCATAGCGAGTCAAGGGGCAGCCCAAGGCATTGAGCGACAGGTTCTGTTTACTCACCACTTGCCCGGCACAACGGGCCAGTTCCTCGAGCAAACTGAACTCGGTGCTGGTCACCCCCAGCTCGCGTCCCTGCCAGAGCGCCTGGCGCTTGCCGGGCCACAGGACCAGCGGCCCGGTCCTGATGACTTCACTGGTGGGCTGATCCACTGGCTGCACCCGGCGCATGATCGCCCGCAAACGCGCCACCAGTTCCCCCGGCGAACTGGGCTTGGGCACATAGTCATCGGCACCCAGCTCCAGACCGGTGATCTTGTCGATGTTGTCACCACGAGCCGTCAGCAACACCACCGGCACCTGGCTCACGGCCCGAATGCGCCTGAGCACCTCGATACCCGACAATCGCGGCAGCATCACGTCCAGCACCACGATGCTGTAGCGACCGGACAGCGCTTGCACCTCGCCTTCCTCCCCCGTGTGCACGGCAGTCGCCTCAAAGCCTTCGCGCTCCAGGTATTGGCTGAGCATTCCCGTCAGTTCCTGGTCATCGTCGACTAGCAATACAGAGATCATGGGGCGCTCTTGAGTAGGTGTCGGCCCATTATCGCCCGTGTGCCGCGCACCGTCATCGCCGCAGGCCAACCTTTACCTAACTTGACATTGGGTTAACCGCACCAAACGCAGCGAACTTTTATGCTTGCTCGCCACCAGCCCGCTCGCTCCCGCGGTGACTCGTCTTGCGGTGAGATATCCGCGTCCACCTACACCACCTGTCGATGTGTCCTGGATAAGATCTTGATGAATTTTTCGCGCCTGCTCTGCTCGGCTGCACTGCTACTCAATGTCACACTTGCCCACGCCCAAGGCTTCAAAATTTCCGATATTCGTATCAACGGCCTCCAGCGCGTTTCCGCTGGCAGCGTCTTCGGTGCCTTGCCGTTGAACGTCGGTGACAACGCGGATGAGCGGCGCCTGGTGGAGTCCACGCGTGCGCTGTTCAAGACCGGCTTCTTTCAAGATATCCAGCTGGGCCGTGACGGCAATGTCCTGGTCATCACGGTAGTCGAGCGCCCGTCGGTCGCCAGTATCGAGATCGAAGGCAACAAGGCGATCTCCACTGAAGACCTGATGAAAGGCCTCAAGCAATCCGGCCTGGCCGAAGGCGAGATCTTCCAGCGCGCCACCCTCGAAGGTGTGCGTAACGAACTGCAACGCCAGTACGTTGCCCAGGGCCGCTACTCGGCCACCGTCGACACCGAAGTGGTGCCGCAGTCGCGCAACCGCGTCGGCCTGAAGGTCAACATCAACGAAGGCACCGTGGCAGCCATCCAGCACATCAACGTGGTGGGCAACACGGTATTCCCCGACGAAGACCTGATCGACCTGTTCGAACTCAAGACCACCAACTGGCTGTCGTTCTTCAAGAACGACGACAAGTACGCCCGTGAAAAGCTCTCCGGTGACCTGGAGCGCCTGCGCTCCTATTACCTGGACCGTGGCTACATCAACATGGATATCGCTTCGACCCAGGTCTCCATCACCCCGGACAAGAAGCACGTCTACATCACCGTCAACGTCAACGAAGGCGAGAAGTACACCGTTCGTGACGTCAAGCTCAGTGGCGACCTGAAAGTGCCTGAAGACCAGGTCAAGTCGCTGCTGCTGGTGCAGAAGGGCCAGGTGTTCTCGCGCAAGCTGATGACCACCACCTCCGAGCTGATCACCCGTCGCCTGGGTAACGAGGGCTACACCTTCGCCAACGTCAACGGCGTGCCACAGCCCCATGATGAAGACCACACCGTCGACATCACCTTCGCCGTGGACCCGGGCAAGCGCGCCTACGTCAACCGCATCAACTTCCGTGGCAACACCAAGTCCGAGGACGAAGTGCTGCGCCGTGAAATGCGCCAGATGGAAGGTGGCTGGGCGTCGACCTACCTGATCGACCAGTCCAAGACCCGCCTGGAGCGCCTGGGCTTCTTCAAGGAAGTCAACGTCGAGACACCAGCGGTGCCGGGCGTCGATGACCAGGTCGATGTGAACTACAGCGTCGAAGAGCAGGCTTCCGGCTCGATCAGCGCCAGCGTCGGTTTCTCGCAAAGCGCCGGCCTGATCCTTGGCGGCTCGATCACCCAGAACAACTTTCTCGGCACCGGCAACTACGCCAGCCTGGGCCTGACCCGCTCGTCCTACCAAAGCAAGTACAACATCGGCTTTACCGATCCCTACTTCACGCCAGATGGCGTGAGCCTGGGCTACAACCTGTTCTACAACGCCACTGATTACAACGAATATTACGATGACGATTATTCGTACTATTCCATCAATAGCTACGGCGCCGGCACCTCCCTCGGCTACCCGATCAATGAAACCTCACGGTTGAATCTCGGCGTGACGGTGCAACATGACAGCATCGAACCGGGGACCTACAGCGCCGATGAGATCTACGATTTCATCGAGCGTGAAGGCAAAGACTTCACCAACTTCAAGGCTAATCTCGGCTGGTCCGAATCGACCCTGAACAAGGGCGTGCTGGCCACTCGGGGACATTCGCAAAGCCTGAACCTGATGGCGACGGTGCCTGGCAGCGATCTGAGCTTCTACAAGATCGACTACACCGGGCAGGCCTTCCTGCCGGTCACCGACGCCACCTCGCTGCGTTTACACACCAAACTCGGCTACGGCAATAGCTACGGTTCGACGGACGGCCTGCCGTTCTATGAAAACTACACCGCCGGTGGCGAAGGCTCGGTGCGCGGCTTTGAAAGCGGCACCCTCGGCCCGCGGAACACGCCGGCCACCGGTACCTATGCCAGCGCCGGCCAAGCCTACTACTCGGACCGGGACACCGAGTCACTGGGCGGCAACATACTGATCACCGGCGGCGTGGAGTACCTGTTCCCACTGCCCTTCATCAAAGACAACAAATCACTGCGTACCTCGGTGTTCTGGGACGTCGGTAGCGTCTATTCCGACAAGTGCTACCTGAGCACCACCCAGGGATGCGATGGGGTCGACCTCGGCCAGATGGCCAGTTCGGTGGGGGTCGGGGTGACCTGGTATAGCCCGCTGGGCCCGTTGAGCGCCAACGTCGCCTTTCCGGTCCGAACGCCGGATAACGCTGATACGCAGGTGTTCCAGTTTTCCTTGGGGCAGACGTTTTAAGCGGTGGGGTCAGTCATAAGCAGGGGTTGCTGCGCAACAAACGCAGCTCACCAATAAATCTCAAAAACAGAGGATAACGGCCGATACCCAGGATAAGACCCCGCGACTGGGGTGCAGGACAGAATGGTAGGTCAGTCATGACAGAGATTTATTTGCTGATAGCGCACGGCACGGACCAAGGCGAAGCTTACGTTCTGGGCTGGTTCGATGACCGGAGCAAAGCCCGGGAAGTGGCCGAGCAGAAAGAATGGGAAGCGTACCGCGCCAGCCTGAAGGAGAAACATCCATGGTCCAGCCACAAACCGCTGGCGCCGGACCAGACGGACTATCGCCGCTACTGGATCAAGACCATTTCCAAATTCGAGCATGTGCCGGTGCCAAGGTCCTTTGCGGTTCATTGATCACCACGAATGAATATTCAACGAAACGAGCGTTATCGGTAGCGGTCTAGACGATTAAGCCCATCCGATGAGAGCGTTCTTATGTTGAAATTCCTTGGCGGTACCGTAGGTATCATCTTCCTGATTGGCCTGATCGTGGTGATTGCGCTGTTCAAGTTCATTTTCTGAGCATGGCGGCGGCGATCATTGGCCTGGTGTTCTATCTCCCCGGAGAGCAGATCGCAATAACATGACAATCACAGGGACGGATGCCGCTGGAGGTGGCATTCGACCCTGATGAAGTACGCGTGCCCCATCCCGATTTCCTGCAACTGGGCACGCGCAAGTTGTTCTGCCACCGACGCCCGCTGAGCGCCAAGCGGATCGACCTGACGACCCTCCAATTCCTGAATGAGCGCTACGCCCGTGACCAACATCGCCTCTATCACTACGACGGTTATGCAACCCTGACCGAAGTCGACGAAGCGCATTATCGGGAATCCCTCGGCCAGCCGGCGGCGAACGCCTAGAACTGCGTCACGACCGTAACGCCTGCCGTGTCAAACCGGTCCATGTTCATGAGCGCATCAATCGATTGTTCAAGGCTGATGGTCTTGCCAACCAGTTTTTCAGGCGCCAGCTTGCCGGACGTGATCATCTCCATCATCGCGCCGTAACGGTGAGCCTGCATACCATGGCTGCCGCAGATCTCCAGCTCGTAGGCAATGACCTTGCTCATGGGGATTGCCGGCGTGCTGTGGTCCGCCAGCATCAAACCGACCTGGACATGCTTGCCGCGCCGCCTCAGATTATTGATGGAGTTGAAGCAGGTCGTAGGATGGCCCAGGGCATCCAGCGAAACGTGAGCGCCGCCCTTCGTAATCTCGAGTACCGCCTCGGTGACATCCGCCACCCGGCTTGCGTTGACCGTCGCGACGGCACCGAGCGACTGGGCAAGCTTGAGCTTATCGTCGGAGATATCGATGGCGATGACGTTCGCTCCGATAGCGTGGGCGATCATCACTGCGGACAACCCCACCCCACCACAGCCATGAACCGCCACCCACTGGCCCGCCGAGACCTTGCCTTGATCGACAACCGCACGGAACGAGGTGACGAAACGACAGCCCAGGCTCGCCGCCGTGGCGAAGTCCATGCTCTCCGGCAGCGCAACCAGATTCAAATCCGCCTTGTGGATCCCCACATACTCGGCGAAAGAGCCCCAATGGGTGAAGCCCGGCTGAAACTGGCTGTGGCACACCTGCTGGTTGCCGCTATTGCATTCCGGGCATGCCCCACAGCCACCGACAAAAGGCACGGTGATGCGATCGCTCACCTTCCACCGGGTGACATCCCTCCCCACCTCAGCCACGATCCCTGCCAGTTCGTGACCGGGCACATGGGGCAGTTGAATATCAGGGTCATGGCCTTTCCAGCCATGCCAGTCGCTTCGGCAGACGCCCGTGCCAAGAACCTGAACAACCACACCGTGACGCTCAGGGGTCGGGTCTTCGACGGTCATCAAACGCGGGGGTTGGGAAAAGGCTTCGTAAACTACGGCTTTCATGAGAATCCCTCTACTTTAGAAAAGCGCTATGTCTGAATCCGGGTTCGCGGACAGGCCTTGCCGCGAACCAACGCCAACAGTAACCACAAATCCCCCTGCACGTAAAAATCTCTGTCGCTTAGAGGTTGCAGCTGTACTGGTATTCGAAGGGGAAGTATCCTGGCCGACACCTCTGAGTGTCGCTGAAGCAAAATTCCGTTGTTTCGGCAGACCGACAAAATACAGTCCGGGCAGATGCTTCGCCTGCCCGTTACGATGAGCCCAATATTCATCGCCTGGGCATTCCAACCCGCTCAAAAATTTCAGGTTAGGGCGAAATCCTGTAGCAAACACCAAACTATCAACCTCAGTGTGCTGCCCATCAGACCAGATCACGCCGGTTGGTGTTATCGCCTCGAACATCGGTTTACGCTCGAAAAGCCGTTGCTTGAGGACTCGACGATAAATCCCGTCATCGAGTACCGGCGTACTTTGATCACTCAACCAACGGGTCTTTTCCAACCCTGACCACTTCAGCCACCGATGCATGCTTATGCACGCGTCAACACTCTGCAGCTTGATGCACTGCTGAACCGACAACGAGGCACTGGATGCGGGTCAGGATCGCCGGCAAGCGGGATATCACGGCGGACCGCGATCCGGTGTCGTCTCTTACGTCAATGGAACAACGGTGAGCCTGTTTGATTCGACCGTCGCAGTCATCTGCATTGCCTGCGGATAAACCAGCAGACACTCAGCGATGGCAGGCTCCAGCTCAACCCGCACTCGCCTTGTCAGGGCCCGAGCACCGAAGCGCGGGTCATGCTTTCGGCACAGCCAGTCGCTTGCCGCAACGTCCAGGACCAGCGTACGGCGATGCTGACCGAGACGTTGATTGAGTTTGTTCAGTTCGATCTGCAACAACGCTTCCAGCCACTGGGTTTCGATGCGTTGGAAAACCAGGATGCGATCAATGCGGTTTAGAAATTCCGGTTCGAACCAGGCGTGCAACGCTAGCTCCAACATAGCCTGCTCACCATGTGGGGCGATGCCGAGCCAGCGCCGCCAACCGCGTGAAAAACGTTCCCTGTAGGTGGTCGCTTGCCGGGCTCCAATGTTACTGGTCATGAAGATCAGGCTATTGCGAAAATCCAGCGTCCGGCTACCGCCTGCCAAGGTCAGTTGACCGTTCTCAAGAATACCCAACAAGCTGCGCACCACTTCCTTGCTGGCCTTTTCCAGTTCATCGAACAGCACGATGCCAGGGCGACTGTAGGTACCTTGGATCAATTCGCTATTGAACAGACTAACGCCCTCTTTACTCCCCACATAACCAGGTGGCGCTCCGGTGAGCGCCGCCGAGTAATGCTCCTGGGCCAGGGTGTGCATGTCGATGCGACAAAAAGCATCGGCGCGACCGTGTATGGCCAGTGCCAGCAAGCGGACGATTTCGGTCTTGCCGACACCGGTCGGCCCCATGAACAGGTTCACCGTCAACGGCCTCTCACGGTCACCAATATCGGCCTTAACCACGTTTAGCAACGCCTCGACCGCGCTCATGGCCTGTTCCTGGCCGACAATTCGACTGCGCAACAACGCCATGACTTGGGCGGGATTGAAGACGAAGCGCGAGGTCAACAAATCGGCTGTTGGTGATGCACTGGTCAGGCCAGGCTGTGGGTGGTTTGGGTCGATGCGATCATTCACCAAAGGCACGGTTTAGCCTGCGTATTTTTCTTTACCGTCGTGGGGAATTTCTCCCACCGGGCAATGAGCCACGCCGACGGTGCTACGGGTCAGTTTTTCGACGTTTTCCCGGGCCTTCTGCGCATCCAGTACCCAGGTGCGGTAAAAGTCGAACGGGCAGTCAGCCACGCCCTTGTCGCCGTCCCCGGAGTTATAGACGCCGGTGTAACCGCGATGCAGCAGCTTGAACAAATGATTCTGTGATTGATCGTTCGCTCGCGCATCGCGGATTTGCGAAACGGATAATTGTGCGTACTGAATGCCCATTTCCTCTTCACCGCATTCACCCAGGGTGCGACCGTCGAAGCCAATAATCGCCGAGTGACCAAAGTAGGAATAAACCCCATCGAAGCCGGCCGCATTGGCCACGGCCACATAGCAATTATTGGCCCAGGCCATGCTTTTGGACATCATCACCTGCTGCTCTTTGGCCGGGTACATATAGCCCTGGCAACGGACGATCAACTCCGCCCCTTTCATTGCACAGTCGCGCCAGATCTCCGGGTAGTTGCCGTCATCACAAATGATCAAGCTGATTTGCAGGCCCTTGGGACCCTCGCAGACATAGGTCCGATCACCCGGATACCAACCTTCTATAGGGCACCAGGGAATGCACTTGCGGTATTTCTGGACGATTTCGCCCTGGTTATTGATCAACACCAACGTGTTGTACGGGGCTTTGTGGGGATGTTCCTCATGACGCTCACCGGTCAGTGAAAACACCCCCCACGTGTCTGCCGCACGGCACGCGGCGGAAAAGATCGCAGTCTCTTCGCCTGGAATGCTGGCGGCAGTCGCCATCATCTCATCGTGGTCGTACATGATGCCCATGGTGCTGTATTCAGGAAACACCACCAGGTCCATGCCGGGGAGGCCGCTTTTCATACCGATGATGATGTCGGCGATCTTGCGGGCGTTTTCAATGACCTCGGCTTTTGTATGCAGCCGCGGCATTTTGTAATTGACGACCGCGACACCCACGGTGTCCGGGCTGCTGGAAATATCACCATGACGCATGAAATTTACCTCTGTTAATGGCTGATCATCCAAGGTCTGGAGCCGGTTTTACTCTTGAGCCCCTGTGGATTTTCCTTGGTCGGGGCCAGCGGTTTGCTCGGTGCGCAACAACTGCACCCACTGGGGTGACGACGGTTCTGCTGGTACTCGCCAAGCGTCTGCGGCGCGTGGGCACTTCGCTCGTTGGTCGCCATGGCCTGGCGTTGACTGCTCGACAACGTCGTCAGTGCTGGCGCAGACAACAGCAACCGCCCTCCCGGGCCCGCGCAAAACGGGCACTGGCACGACTCGTGCCGTTGGGCCATGGGCCGCAACATTGTGAAAGAGCCGCAGGTTTGGCATTCGTACTCATAAGTCGGCATGGCGCTCTCCGGACATTGATCGGGCTCGGGCGTGTCTCACAGGTCCGGGGCGATCGGCAGATCGATACTGCCGTCGAGGTGTTTGGTGGGGCCATTGGCGTTGGGGTTGATGTCGAACTCGAAGATTTCGGTGGGCAACCAGAGGGTCGCGCAGGCGTTGGGGATGTCGACCACGCCGCTGATATGCCCTTGCACCGGCGCAGAGCCCAACAGTGCATAGCCTTGGGCGGGCGAATAACCAAACTTGGTCAGGTAGTTGATCGCATTCAGGCAGGCCTGGCGATACGCGATATTCACGTCCAGGTAGTGCTGTTTGCCGGCTTCATCCACCGAGATACCTTCAAAGATCAGGTAGTTCTGGTAGGTCGGGATAATCGGACTGGGTTTGAACACCGGGTTCTTGATCCCGTACTTGGCCATGCCGCCCTTGATCAGCTCGACTTTCATATGGACCCAGCCGGCCATCTCGATAGCACCGCAAAAGGTGATCTCGCCGTCGCCCTGACTGAAGTGCAGATCCCCCACCGACAACCCGGCGCCTTTGACGTAGACCGGGAAGAAAATCTTCGAGCCCCGGGACAGGTCCTTGATATCGCAGTTACCACCATGTTCACGCGGCGGCACGGTGCGTGCGCCCGTGGCCGCGGCATCATCCCGGGCCTGGCCTTTGAGCTTGCCCATGTGCGCGGTGGCGGCCAGCGGGGGGTTGGCCAAGGGCGGCACGCGGGTCGGGTGGGTGTCGATCAGCTCCTGCTCGCGGCGGTTCCAGTCACCGAGCATGACCGGGTCGGGCAGGCAACCGATCAATCCGGGGTGGATCAGGCCGGCAAAGTTGACCCCGGGAATGTGCCGCGAGCTGGTGAACATGCCTTTGAAATCCCAGATGGCTTTCTGTGCGCTGGGAAAGTGATCCGTGAGGAATCCGCCGCCGTTCTGCCGCGAGAAGAAACCGTTGAAGCCCCACATGGATTCGGCCTTGGCGCCGATGTCCAACAGGTCGACCACCAGCAGATCTCCCGGCTCGGCGCCATGCACGCCCACTGGACCGGACAGGTAGTGCACGGTGGACAGGTCGACGTCACGCACATCCGAAGCGTCGTCGTTGTTCTTGATCGCGCCGGCGGTCCAGTCGTAAGTCTCAAGAATAAAGTCATCCCCCGGCTTGACCCAGCAAGCCATGGGAATGTCCGGATGCCAGCGGTTATGGATCTGTTCGTTCTCGGTGGCGGGCTGGTTGAGGTCGACTTTGATCAAGGTATCGGTCATGGCGAAGCTCCTGAACATTAGGGATGTACCGCGTTGGAACCAGTCTCGAATGGCGGCACGAATCGGCCAATACGTTGGATGACGTACCCCTTCGAGCTGGCTTGCCAGCTGCTGCAAAGGGGGCCGATAAACCATCGCGCCGCCCGGCCGCGCCTACACGGAGAGGTAGCGACTGATGGTGGCTTCGTCGACCTTGTCCCGGGTCTCCTCGATCACGAAGCGACCCTTCTCGATCACCAGGAAGCGGTCGGCGATTTCCAGGGTGAATGACAGCACCTGCTCGGAGACCACAATGGTCAGGTCGCGCAGGTGGCGGATCTCTTTCAAACTGCGGGCGATATCCTTGATGATCGACGGCTGGATGCCCTCGGTGGGTTCATCGAGCAACAACACCTTGGGATTGGTCGCCAGCGCCCGGGCAATCGCCAGTTGCTGCTGTTGCCCGCCCGAAAGGTTGCCCCCCTTGCGCGAGCGCATGTCGTGGAGTACCGGAAACAACGCATAAAGGTCTTCGGGCACCTGGCCCCTGGCCGATGCCGGCAGGCCGGTCTGAATGTTTTCCAACACCGTCATGCTGGGGAAAATCATCCGCCCCTGAGGCACGTAGGCGATGCCGTGCTCCACCCGCTCGTGGGTTTCCAGGTTCGAGACTTCCTGGCCATCGACGCTGACCTGCCCCCGCCACTGCGGAAGGATGCCCATCAAGCTCTTGAACAGCGTGGTCTTGCCCATGCCGTTGCGTCCCATCACGGCGACGATTTCGCGCTTGGCCACGGCCAGGTCGAGGTCGTGGAGTATCTGACTCTGGCCGTAACCACAGGACAGCTTGTCTACGTTGAACATGCCTGCTTCCTCAATGGCCTAGATAGACTTCGATGACTTTCGGGTTGTTCTGCACCGACTCCATGCTGCCCTCGGCCAGGACCTTGCCCTGGTGCAGCACCGTGACCTTATGGGCGATGCTCTTGACGAATTCCATGTCGTGTTCGATCACCAGCACCGAGCGTCCCTGGCTGATGCGCTTGAGCAGTTCCGCAGTCTGTACGCGCTCGTTGACGCTCATCCCTGCGACCGGTTCATCGAGCATCAACAGGTCAGGGTTCTGCATCAGCAGCATGCCGATCTCCAGCCACTGCTTCTGGCCGTGGGACAGCAGGTCGGCCTGCTGCTGCAGCAGTTCGCCGAGAAAGATCTCCCGCGCCACCTCTTCAACCCGGGCAATCACTGCGGCACTGCGTTTGAAGAACAACGCGCCAAACACCTTGCGCCCCGCCGGGTAGGACATCTCCAGGTTCTCGAACACCGTGAGGTTTTCGTAGATCGACGGGTTCTGGAATTTGCGCCCGACGCCGGCACGGACGATGTTGTACTCGCGCATCGTGGTCAGTTCCTTGCCATCGAACTGGATGCTGCCGCTGGTGGCGCGGGTCTTGCCGCAGATCAGGTCGAGCACCGTGGTCTTGCCCGCGCCGTTGGGCCCGATCACCACCCGCACTTCATTGCGGTCGATGTACAGGTTGAGGTTGTCCACGGCCTTGAAACCGTCGAAGGACACCGTCAGCCCCTCGATAACCAGCACCGGCTTGTTCATTTGAAAACCCACGGCGGTCATGGCTGCGTCTCCAGCGAAGGACGTTCCGGAGCCGGGGTCGGCGGCGCAGTGCGCGGCGTCTCCGGCAGGGGCGCGGCAACGGCGGCTTGCTGCGGGGTACGCCGCAATAAGCGGCCAAGGGCCTGGCGACCATGGCTGTCCCAGAGTCCGGCCAAGCCATTGGGAAAGTACATGACCACGGCAATGAACAGCCCGCCCATCAGGTACAGCCATAGCTCGGGAAAGGACTCGGAGAAATAGGTCTTGCCGTAGTTCACCAGCAAGGCCCCATACACCGCGCCGAGCAGCGACATGCGCCCGCCGACGGCGGCAAAGATCACCATCTCGATGGACGGCACGATGCCGACGAACGAAGGCGACATGAAGCCCACCTGCAAGGCGAACATGGCGCCGCCAATGGCCGAGAAGGCAGCAGCGATGCAAAACACGAAAATCTTGAAACTGGCCACGTCATAACCGGAGAAGCGCACCCGCTCCTCTTTGTCGCGCATCGCCATCAGCAGCCGCCCGAGCTTGGACGCGAGGACGAAGCGGCCGATGAAAATGCAGCCGAAGAGCAAAGCCGCGTTAATGAAGTACAAAAGCAACTTGGCGCTGTCGCTGCGCAGGTCCCAGCCGAGCAGCGTCTTGAGATCGGTGATGCCGTTGACGCCGCCGGTCAGGCCCTGCTGGCCGACGATCAGCACCGTGAGAATCAGTGCGATGGCCTGGCTGACGATGGAGAAATAAACATCCCCCACCCGCCGCTTGAACAGCGCCATGCCAATGATGAAGGCCAGCACTACCGGCACCAGGATCACCGCCAACAGGGTGAAGCTGAAACTGTGGAACGGTACCCAGAGCCAGGGCAGTTCGGTGATCTGGTTCCAATCCATGAAATCCGGAATGCCCGGCGTCGACTGGATTTTGGTGCTCTGCGGGTCGGAGGCTTCGAGCTTGAGAAACATCGCCATGCAGTAGCCGCCGACGCCGAAGAACACGCCTTGCCCGAGGCTGAGAATGCCGCCATAGCCCCAACACAACACCAGGCCGACAGCGACGAAGGCATAGGTCAGGTACTTGCCCACCATGTTCAGGCGAAAGGCATCCAGGGTCAGCGGGAAGACCACGAAGATCAGCAGCGCCAACAGGCCCACGCCCAACAGGTTCTGCTTACCCGCCAGCATCTTGTCTAAAAGCTTCATTGGCTCGCCTCTACTTGCGCACTTTGATGGAGAACAACCCTTGAGGGCGCAACATCAGGATCAGGATCACCCCGGACAGGGTCAGCACCTTGGCCATCGAACCACTGAGGAAAAACTCCGAGATCGATTGGGTCTGGGCAATGACGAACGCCGACGCAATAGTGCCGAACAGGCTTTGTGCGCCGCCGAAGACCACCACCAGGAAGGTGTCGACTATGTACTGCGAGCCCGCGGTGGGCCCGGTGGAACCAATGGTGGTAAAGGCCGCGCCGGCCACCCCCGCGACACCACAACCGAGGGCAAAGGTCATGCGGTCGACCTTGCGTGTATTGATGCCCACGGCACGGCTCATCAACCGGTTCTGTACCGTAGCCCGTACTTGCAGGCCCCAGCGTGAGCGGTAGAGCAAGAGAAAAATGGCCCCGGTGAGCAGCAAGGTCAGGGCCATCATGAACAGACCGTTGCGCGGGATCTCGATGGACTCGGTGAGGTTGAACGAGCCCATCAGCCACTCCGGCGGCGTGGCGCTGACTTCACGGGCGCCGAACACCGAACGGAAGGTCTGTTGCATCACCAGGGACAGCCCCCAAGTCGCCAGCAGCGTGTCCAGCGGACGTTTGTAGAGCCGACTGATCATCGCCCACTCCACCAGCCAGCCAATGGCCCCGGCCACCAGAAACGACAGGACGATGGCGATGAAAAAGTAATAGGGTTGAAACCACGGGGTGAAATGGCTGGTCAGGCTCGAACAGACATAGGTGGTGTAGGCGCCGATCGTGAGGAACTCGCCGTGGGCCATGTTGATGACCCCCATCTGGCCGAAAATGATCGCCAGCCCCAATGCCATCAACAGCAGCACGCAGAACACGGACAAGCCGTTGAACCCCTGCATCGCCGCGATGGCACCAAATTCCGATAGCCATTCCATGATGATGGACTCCTGCTTGGAGGGAGGATGTGGAAAACCGTTGGAGCCCCATCGCCAGCCAGCCATCTCCTACACAACGCCCGTAGGAGCTGGCTTGCCAGGGATGGCGCCAGCCCTTACTGGTAGCCTTTAGGAAAAGGATTCGGTTCGATCAGATCGGACTCGTACACCACTTTGAACTGGCCATCGGGCTGTACTTCACCGATGCGGGTCTTGCTCCACAAGTGATGGTTTTCATGCACTTTGACGTAGCCTTCAGGCGCGGTTTTCAGCTCGATGCCCGGCGAGGCTGCAACCACTTTGTCGACATCGAAGCTGCCGGCTTTTTCCACCGCAGCCTTCCACAGCCATGGGCCCAGATACGCGGCCTGGGTCACGTCGCCGATCACCGAATCCTTGCCGTACTTGGCCTTGAAGGCGTCGACGAAGGCTTTGTTGTTGGGGTTGTCCAGGCTCTGGAAGTATTTCATCGAGGCATAGAAACCGGCCATGTTCTCGCCGCCGATGCCCAGCAATTCATCTTCGGTGACCGAGAGCGTGAGCAAAGTCTGCTTGGCCGAATTGACGCCCGCCGCATTGAGTTGTTTGTAGAAGGCCACGTTGGAGCCACCCACCACTGCGGCGAACACCACGTCGGGTTTCTTCAGCTTGACCTTGTTGATCAGCGAACCGAACTGGGTGTTGCCCAAGGGGTAGTAGTCTTCGCCGACCACGGTGCCGTGCAGCACGTTTTCAATGTGCTTGCGGGCAATCTTCATCGAGGTGCGTGGCCAGATATAGTCCGACCCCACCAGGTAGAAGGTTTTGGCGCCTTTGGTCTTGGCGATCCAGTCGAGGCTGGCGAGGATTTGCTGAGTGGCTTCCTGGCCCGTGTAGATCACGTTCTTCGACTGCTCCAGCCCCTCGTAGAAAGTCGGGTAGTAGAGCAGGCCGTTTTCTTTCTCGAAGATCGGTAGCACGGCCTTGCGCGAGGCCGAGGTCCAGCAGCCGAACACCGTGGCCACCTTGTCGTTGACCAGGAGCTTCTTGGCCTTCTCGGCGAAGGTCGGCCAGTCGGAAGCGCCGTCTTCCTGGATCACCTTGATCTGCCGACCGAGGATGCCGCCTGAAGCGTTGATCTGCTCGATGGCCAGGCGTTCGGCCTGGATCGAGCCGGTCTCGGAAATCGCCATGGTGCCGGTGGCCGAGTGCAACTGGCCGACCGTGACTTCAGTGGCGGTCACCGCCAGGCCGGTGCTGTTAGCCTCGTCCGCCCATACACCCTGGCTGAACACACTGGCAGCCAACAACGACAGGGCCGCCGCCCCCAGCGCCAGGCGGCGCGGCAACAGGCCTTTAGTCCGGATCAATCGTGGTTCCATGCTGCTACTCCTCTGCGGTGACGCTGACAGCTCGCCTTGGGCGGCCGGCAACGGTGGTGGCATCAGCATGGCGGCGCGGATCGGTGACGGGTATACGCAGCCTGACGTAAGCGCATACGTCATTTGACGTAGGGAAAAATGCACCAAGGCGGCGCACGCTATGGCTCCAGGTCCCGACCGACCGGCACTGCGCGGACGCGCGCGCAGGCAACAGCTGGCGCGGCAAGACGGTGCGGCGCAGGGCATGGAAATTGCTCGGCTATCCGCCACGGGCACACCCGCCAGGCACGGAGCGCCTTGACCCCAGGAGTCTTTCACCGTGCTTCCACCTGGCACCCAGCGCATCGCCAAGATCCGTCGCGACTACAACAGTTGGGTCGCCGACGAAACCATGGAAGACTACGCCCTGCGTTACACACCAAAGTCCTTCCGCAGGTGGTCGGAGCTGCGCATCGCCAACACCGCCCTGGGCGCGGTGTCGTTCCTGGCCCTGGAGGCGATTGGCGGGGTACTGGCCCTGAGCTACGGCTTCACCAACACCTTCTGGGCGATTCTCGCCGTGAGCCTGATCATCTTCCTCACCGGCCTGCCCGTCAGCTACTACGCCGCCCGCTACGGCGTCGATATGGACCTGCTGACCCGCGGTGCCGGCTTCGGCTACATCGGCTCGACCATCACCTCGCTGATCTACGCCAGCTTCACCTTTCTGTTCTTCGCCCTGGAAGCCGCGATCATGGCCCTGGCCTTGGAGCTGTACTTCCATATCCCATTGGCCTTTGCCTATGTGATCTGCTCTGTGCTGGTGATCCCCCTGGTGGCCTATGGGGTGACCCTGATCAGCCGCCTGCAACTCTGGACCCAGCCGTTGTGGCTGGTGCTGCTGGTGCTGCCCTATCTGTTTGTGCTGCTGAAAAACCCCGAGGCCTTCAGCGACTGGACCAGTTTCCAGGGCCGTGATGCCAGCGGCGACTTCAATCTGCTGGCGTTTTGCGCAGCCTGTACCGTGGCCCTGTCCCTGGTGACGCAGATCGGCGAACAGGTCGACTACCTGCGCTTCCTGCCGGAAAAAACCGCGGCCAACCGCAAGCGCTGGTGGGCTGCCCTGCTCTGCGCCGGCCCCGGCTGGATCCTGCCCGGCGCCCTGAAAATGTTCGCTGGCGCCTTCCTGGCGTTTCTCGCCCTGCAACATGAGATCCCCATCGAGCGCGCTACGGAGCCGACCCAGATGTACCTGGTGGCCTTCGGTTATGTGTTCGCCTCGCCGGAATGGGCCCTGGCGGCCATGGTGCTGTTCGTCTTCGTCTCGCAGATGAAGATCAACCTGACCAATGCCTACGCCGGTTCCCTGGCCTGGTCGAACTTTTTCGCCCGGGTCACCCACAGTCACCCCGGCCGCGTAGTTTGGCTGGTGTTCAATGTGGCCATTGCCCTGATGCTGATGGAGCTGGGGGTATTCGACGTCATCGACCAGGTGCTCGGTCTCTACGCCAACATCGCCATCGCCTGGATCGGCTCGGTGGTCGCCGACCTGGTGATCAACAAACCCTTGGGGTTGTCACCGAAATACATCGAGTTCAAGCGCGCTCACCTCTACGACATCAACCCGGTGGGCGTCGGCTCCATGCTGATTGCCTCGCTGCTGTCGGTCCTCGCCCACTTCGGTCTATTGGGTGCGCTGGCCCAGGCCGCTCCGCCCTTCGTCGCCCTCGGCACCTCGCTGGTCATGACCCCCCTGCTGGCCTGGGCCACTCGCAGCCGTTATTACATCGCCCGCACCAGCGATCCGCTATTGCTGCAACCGGTGGCACCGAGCACGCAGATCACCTGCGGCCTGTGCAGCAACCCGTTCGAAACCGCCGACATGGCTTTCTGTCCGGCCTACGGCACGCCCATCTGCTCACTTTGCTGCTCGCTGGACGCGCGTTGCGGCGATCGCTGCAAACCTCACGGGCGTCTGTCGGCGCAGTTCGAAGCGCTGTTGCATTGGTTGCTGCCCAATGCCACGGTGCCTCGCCTGCACACCCGGCTGGTGCATTACCTGGGCCTGCTGCTCGCGCTGATCCTGATGCTCAGCGGCGCTCTGGCGCTGATCTATGGCCAGGCCTCCCAGGGCCTGCCCCACTCGCCGCAAGCCCAGGCGACGCTGTACCAGGCATTTTTCCAGGCCTTCCTGACACTCTCGGTACTGGCGGCCATCCTCGCCTGGTGGGTGGTTCTGACGCGGGAAAGCCGCCGCGTGGCCCAGGAAGAATCGGACCGCCAGACCCTGCTGCTGATGCAGGAAATCGAAGCCCACCGCTTGACCGACCAAGCCCTGCAAGATGCCAAGGAGGCTTCCGAGGCGGCCAACGCGGCCAAGAGTCGCTACGTCACCGGACTGTCCCACGAACTGCGTACGCCGTTGAACAGCATCCTCGGTTTTACCCAGATCCTGCAGCGCGACGCGGCCATGCCGGAGCAGCATCAGGATGCCCTGGCGACCATTCTGCGCAGCGGCTCGCACTTGCTGTCGCTGATCGACGGGCTGCTCGATGTGGCCAAGATCGAGGCCGGCAAACTACGCCTGGAAGCGACGGAAATCCCCTTCCCGGAACTGATCCACGATCTGGAACTGATGTTCACCCCACAAGCCCGGGACAAAGGGTTGCGCTTTCGCCTGGAGCTGATCGGCAAGATGCCGGCGGTGGTGCGAGGCGACGAAAAGCGCGTCCGGCAGATCCTCATCAACCTGCTGGGCAATGCGGTCAACTTCACCGACAGCGGCGAGGTCTGCCTGCGGGTCAGTTACATGCGCGAGACAGCAACCTTCGACATCATCGACACGGGTATCGGCATCGACCCCGAACACATCGAGCGAATTTTCCAGCCTTTCGAACGTGGTGATCTCATGCGCCAGGACAAGGGTGTTGGCCTGGGCCTGACCATTACCCGCATGCTCACCTCGCTGATGGGCGGCGAGTTGCAGGTCAAGAGTCAGCAGGACAAGGGCACCTGTTTCCAGGTGCGCCTGTTTCTCTCGCAAGTACGGGTGCCGCAGGCGGTGATCCATGTCGAACACGACATCATCGGCTACCAGGGGCCGCGGCGTCTGGTGCTGGTAGTGGACGACCATGTGGACCATCGCAAGGTCCTCAGCGGCATGCTCACGCCCCTGGGCTTTGAAGTGGTCCAGGCCAGCAACGGCCAGGAAGCGATTCGCCAGGTCGCCCTGCTGGGGCCGGACCTGATCCTCATGGACCTGTCGATGCCGACGATGGATGGCTGGGAAACCAGTCGGCTGATCCGCCGCAACGCGTTGTCCACGGCACCGATCATCGTGATATCGGCCAACGCCTTTAACGACGAGCGCGAGCGCAGCCTGGCCAGTGTCTGCAACGACTACCTTGCCAAGCCGGTACACACCCCGGAGCTGCTCGAGCGGATCCAGAAACAGCTCGACCTGCACTGGCTGCGCCGCGAAAAACCAGCCCCTGCGACATTCCCCGAACCAGGGATATTGCCCTCACAGCCTGACCTCATCGCCCTCGGCGAACTCAGCGCCATCGGCTACGTACGCGGCCTGCACGAAAAACTCGACGCCATCCAGGCCGAGACGCCAGCCACCGCCCCGTTCATCAGTTCGCTACGCAAACTGCTGAAAAACTTTCGCCTGGACGAAATCAACCGCGCCCTCAAGGAGGCAGAAGATGAATGCACTGACCACAGTCGCTGAACCCGGTGTCGTGTTGATTGTGGACGACACCCCGGACAACCTCGCCATGCTCTCCGACGCCCTCAACGATGCCGGCTACATGGTGCTGGTGGCCCTCGACGGGCTCAGCGCCCTGAACCGCATCGAACGTCGGCGTCCGGACCTGATCCTGCTGGATGCGATGATGCCGGGCCTGGACGGCTTCGAGACCTGCCGGCGGATCAAGGAGCACCCGGCCAACGCCGATATTCCGGTGCTGTTCATGACCGCGTTGACGGAAAGCAGGCATGTGGTCCAAGGCTTTGAAGTGGGTGGCAGCGACTACGTGACCAAGCCGATCCAGACCGACGAAGTGCTGGCCCGGGTCGCCGCGCACCTGCGCACCTCGCGCATCCTGCTGTCGGCCCGAGCGGCGTCACAGCCAGCCGCGCCGAGCCTGGACGACGAACCGGCGCAAAGGGTGCTGTCGGCACGCTTTCAGCTCACCGGTCGGGAAGTCGAGGTTCTGCGCTGGGTAGCCTGCGGCAAGACCAACCGCGACATTGGCACCATCCTCGATCTGAGCCCACGCACCGTGAACAAACATCTGGAACATGTGTACGTGAAGTTAGGTGTAGAGACGCGCACAGCAGCGACCTCCGTGGCCTTGTCGGCCATGACCGATTCTCGCAACAGTGCTGCAAGGTAAGCCACGATAACCAGACATATTGTCGGATGAGCACCCGGGCCGTTTTCGTCCATGACAGAACCTGGTGGATGAAGCAGGAACGTTAGAAACGGCTCTGGATGTTCAGCCCAGCCACCCAGGCATTGTTGACGTCGCTGACATCGCCCGGATTGTGCATGCAGTGGATGTTAGGCACTGTACGAAAAGTGATGTCGCAAACACCCCACAGCACAGGCTAACGAGGCCATCGCGGCATAACATTTCGCGATCCAGAATATCCGTGGAAGTGAATGTGGGGGTATTTTCCAGGCATGAAAAAGCCCAACCTTTTCAGATTGGGCTAAGTCATTAAAGAATATGGTCGGGATGAAAGAGGGGAACTGGAAAAATACCATCGATGCATCCCATTTTGGGAGTGACGTGAGCTAGCGTTGATGGGCGCGGAAAGTATCTTGATCAACGTTTCTCGTGGCCCTGTGGTTGATCAGGACGCACTCATTCAAGCGCTTGAAGAAAAGACGATACGAGCAGCTGGTTTAGATGTTTATGTGAAAGAGCCGCTAGCGAGTTCAAGGCTTTTCAAATTAAAGAACCTGGCCACCGTACCTCATATCGGCTCTGCGACAACCGATACGCGCAATGCAATGGCACAGCGTGCTCTGGAAAATTTGCTTATGGGTCTCGAAGGACAGCGACCGAGAGACCTCGTGATTGTCCACGGGCTAGGACGCAGGTGGACGGAGTGACGACAAGGACGCTGGCAGTATGGCCGCCGTACTGGATGGAGCGCGGCTTATAAATTGGAGCACCTACTCAAGCTCAAGCCGACTCTAAACAAAACCGGCTTTTGGTCGATGCGCTCCGTTTCCTGTTGTCGCCGACGCGTGTCCTGATTTCTGGATGCTAGACGTTATTCTTTTTCAGGCTTTCGGGGCTGCCTGCGCATAGACCATCCATTACCAAGTTCATCAGTCTGTCGAGACGCGAGCGCCATTCGCTCTGGGAATCCATTTGCCATATTCCAGCGATGGCTAGAAAAAAGTCGTCGTTAGTAATCCCGCTACGAATCGTTCCGGCCTTTTCATTTGCCCTCAAAAGCGACTCTGCAGCTGCCTGGACTGGAGCGTATCCCGACTTCCCTGGGAACTCGTAAATAGACGCAGCTTGTTGTATCGCAGTAGCGAGTCCTGCCTTTGTCATTGCATATTCAGCGAGGCAGTCCATCCATTCTCGGAGGGCCTCCTTAGGTGGTTTTGTCGCGAGGAGCTGTTCCGCCAACGATGCCACCTGCTGCATCTCGAATTGATAAACCTCGAATACCAGCTTCTCTCTGGTGGCAAAGTGGCGATAGAACGTGCCCTGTCCCACCCCAGCCTTCTTCGCAATCGTGCTCAACGGAACCGCAGGATCGCTAGTCAGCTCCACCACCGCGACCTCCAGTATCCGTTCACGGTTTTTCTTGGCGTCAGAACGCATCACCAACTCGTCAGTCATGAGCAAAGTTTTCCTTCATTGCGTTGCTAAACGGACAATTGTCCGGTACCTTTCTGCAAGTGGACACTTGTCCGCTTAAGCATCGTTTCTGGAGTTTACTATGAACAGCACTGGCAACACGATTCTGGTTACTGGCGGCACCTCAGGCATTGGCCTCGGTCTGGCGCTTAGGCTTCACAAGGCGGGCAACAAAGTCATCATCGCGGGACGTCGCAAGGCTCTGCTCGACAAGATCGCGTCGGAGCATCCAGGTATTGAATCAGTATTGCTGGACGTCTCCGATCCACAATCCATCCAGCGCAGCAGCGAGGCGCTTGCGGCCAGCCACCCAAATCTGAACGTCCTCATAAACAATGCTGGCATCATGCATTGGGAGGATCTGACTGACCCGGAATACCTGAGCACCGCCGAAGATATCGTGACAACGAACTTACTTGGCACGATTCGCATGGTATATGCATTCACCCCCCTGCTGATCAAGCAGCCCAGTGCAACGATTGTGAATGTCAGTTCGGCGTTGGCATTCGTCCCGCTACCTGCGACACCGACATACAGCGCAACCAAAGCGGCAGTTCATTCGTTCACTCAAAGTCTTCGAGTGCAGCTAGAGGACTCGCCGGTCGAGGTTATCGAGCTTGCGCCGCCGGGTGTACGTACCACTTTGCTTGGGCAGGAAAACGACGAACACGCCATGCCCTTGGACGAGTTTCTGGATGAAATCTTCGAACTGCTCGAGATCTCTCCGACCCCACGCGAACTTGTCGTCGAGCGCGCCAAGCCATTACGGTTTGCTGAAGCGAGCGGTTCACATCATGAGATATTGAAAATGCTAGCGGGATACAAACAACCGGCAGAATGATGTCAACCGTGTGAGTAGCATCTGATGCCATCGCTGTAACCAGATGGCATCTGCTTGGCTGGACGCTCAGTCGCCTCTCGCTCAGCGTGCTTGAGTTCTAACCAGATAAGTACGACGTTGCCATGATGGATCTCGAGGTCGGTGCCACGGAAAATCAGTTTGAAGCTCTCATTCACAGCGCTCAAGGATTGATAGGCACCGCTTGTTGAGAAGACAAGCAATAGCTTGATTATTGTCCGTAGGTGAGGGTGTATTGAAATGAAAATCGGAATTATCGGCGCAGGCCACATTGGGGCGACTCTTGCCCGCAAGCTCGCTGCGTGCGGCCATGAAGTCAAACTGGCAAACTCGAAGAGTCCTCATACCCTTCAAAACCTTGCCAACGAAATCGGTGTAAGCGCGGTGACTAAAGAAGATGCTGTGTCCAACGTGGATGCCGTTATCCTCTCGATCCCCTTTGCAAAATACCCGGATCTCCGGCAAACGTTGAGTAATGTTCCCGAGAGGGTCGTTGTCATTGACACCTCCAATTATTATCCGGGGCGAGACGGGGCAATTAAAGAAGTAGATGACGGTAAGCCAGAAAGCGTTTGGGTAAGCGAGCAAATTGGACGCCCGGTCGTTAAGGCATGGAATGCCGTCCTCGCAGCGACTCTTGCCGAGCACGGCCAACCAGCCGACTCGTCCTCACGCAAAGCCCTACCTGTAGCTGGTGGTGACATCAATGCTGAAGCAATCGTGCAGGATCTTGTAGAGGATACCGGCTTTACCGCACTTGCCGCTGGAAGCCTTGAAGACTCATGGCGTCAGCAACCAGGCACACCTGCCTATTGCACCGAACTGAAGTTACCAGAGCTGAAGTCGGCCTTGTGCGCGGCAGACAAGTTGAGGGCGCCTCAAAACCGGGATGCCCTGATGGCCAAGTTCATGATTCCCGGTGGCAATTTCACACACGAGGAAATTGTTGCCATGAATCGGGAACTAACAGCCTGACTATCGGGAGCCCCTAACCTCCATCCACTAGCAGTCTGGAAGTACACTGAAGGCCACCCAGTTCCATCTTGGTTTTCTGTCAAAAATCGCCATTCGCGATCGCTCGCATATTGGCGGAGATTGGGGACAACAATGGGAGCATAACGCACTTTTTTTGCCCTTAAACTACCGTTCTAGAGCCAAGTAAAAATGTTTTTTGGCTATCGCTCCCGCGAAACTCCAAAAAATCGTCGAAACTGCTGATGGATGTCCATGCCATCGACGTGCTGGGATAATTCGTTGAAAACGAAATGGATCACGATGTAGTCGACAGACGTAGAAGCCACCTAGATCCAGAATATTCGTGGGAGTAAATGTGGGAGTATTTTTTCAGACATGAAAAAGCCCAACCTTTTCAGATTGGGCTAAGTCATTGAAGAATATGGTCGGGACGGAGTGATTCGAACACTCGACCCCTAGCACCCCATGCTAGTGCGCTACCGGACTGCGCTACGCCCCGACTAGGCGTGAATCTTGTTCCGCTTCTCAACGGAACGCTCAAGAATATATCGCAAGCTTTTGAAAACTGGAAGTATTTAAAGCAGAAATTTATTTCTTGAGCACCACCAGTACATCTTCGAGCTCGGCGATCATCTGGCGGATCATCTGTTTGTACTGGGTTGTATCGTCTTTGGCTTCATCACCGGAGAGGCGCAAGCGCGCACCGCCAATGGTGAACCCCTGATCGTAGAGCAGCGCGCGGATCTGCCGGATCATCAGCACGTCCTGTCGCTGATAATACCGACGGTTTCCGCGGCGCTTGACCGGGTTGAGTTGAGGAAACTCCTGCTCCCAATAGCGCAGCACGTGCGGTTTTACCGCACATAGCTCGCTGACTTCACCAATGGTGAAGTAGCGTTTGCCCGGGATGACGGGTAGTTCGTCGTTATGACTTGGTTCCAGCATAAGCCTCAACTCGGGCCTTCAACTTCTGCCCTGGACGAAAGGTGACCACACGGCGAGCCGTGATCGGGATTTCTTCTCCCGTTTTCGGATTGCGGCCAGGCCGCTGGCGTTTGTCCCGCAGGTCGAAATTGCCGAAACCGGACAATTTGACCTGTTCGTTGTCTTCCAGAGCGTGCCTGATTTCTTCGAAAAACAGTTCGACCAATTCTTTGGCCTCCCGTTTATTCAGGCCCAGCTCCTCATACAGACGTTCCGCCATCTCAGCTTTCGTCAGAGCCCCCATACGTCACTTCCTTAACGTGGCGTTCAACCTGGTTTCGAGCGAGGTGAGGATATTCTGCGTTGCGGTATTCACCTCATCGTCATTAAGAGTGCGCGATGGATGCTGCCAGGTCAAGCCAACTGCAAGGCTTTTTCTATGCGGATCAATGCCTTTACCCTGATACACGTCAAATAGCCTGAGGTCCGTCAGCCATTCGCCTGCATTTTCACGGATTACGTCCAGTACAGCACTGGAAGCAACGTCACGGTCGGCCAGCAACGCAAGGTCACGACGCACTTCAGGAAAGCGCGATAACTCTTGGAATTTCGGCATTTTCCCCTGCGCCACTTCGGCCAGGACCAGCTCGAAAACAAAGACTGGACGATCAAGGCCCAGGGTTTTCGACAGTTCAGGGTGAATGGCACCGACATAGCCTACTTCACGCCCGTCTCGCTCGATGCGTGCGGTCTGACCCGGGTGCAGCGCCGGGTGCTTGCCCGGGACGAACGTGAATGCGTCGAGCGCACCGGCGAAGCCCAGCACCGCTTCCACGTCAGCCTTGACGTCGAAGAAGTCGACGACATCGCGACCTTGCGCCCAACCTTCCGGCAAGCGACTGCCGCAGACGACACCGGCCAGCATCGGCTCTTGTTTCAAGCCTTCCAGCTGCCCGACAAAACGCAGACCGCTTTCGAACAGGCGCACGCGATCCTGCTGGCGGTTGAGGTTGTGCTGCAGCGATTTGACCAGGCCCGGCCACAGGGACGAGCGCATGGCTGCCATGTCGTTGGAAATCGGGTTGGCCAGCAACAGCGGCTCGACGCCTGGGCTGAACAGCTCGAACTGGCGTGGATCGATGAAGCTGTAGGTGATCGCTTCCTGATAACCACGGGCCACCAGCAGGCGGCGCAGTTCCGGCAGGTCGCTGCGGGCTTCAGCCTTGGCCTGTGGGGCCAGGCGCGCTTGCGGGTAGCGAACCGGCAGGCGGTTGTAGCCGTACAGGCGGGCCAGTTCTTCGATCAGGTCGACTTCCAGGCTGATATCGAAGCGGTGGCTCGGCACTTCGACGCGCCACTGCCCTGCCCCATCGGCGCTGATGTTCAGGCCCAAGGCACTGAGCAGGCGTTCGACTTCGACCGGATCCATTTCCATGCCCAACATCTGGGTGATGCGTTGGGCACGCAGGGTGATCGGTGCGATTTTTGGCAGGTGCTGTTCGCTGACGGTTTCGATGACCGGGCCGGCTTCGCCACCGGTAATCTCCAGCAGCAGGCCGGTGGCACGCTCCATGGCTTCACGGGCCAGCTGCCAGTCCACACCACGCTCGTAGCGGTGCGAGGCGTCGGTGTGCAGGCCATAGGAGCGGGCCTTGCCAGCGACGGCGATCTGGTCGAAGAACGCGCTTTCCAGGAATACATCGCGGGTCGTCTTGGAGACACCGCTGTGCTCGCCGCCCATTACGCCAGCAATTGCCAAGGCGCGAGCGTGGTCGGCAATCACCAGGGTGTCGCTGCGCAGGGTCACTTCCTGGCCGTCGAGCAGAACCAGCTTCTCACCCTCTTCGGCCATGCGTACGCGGATGCCGCCGTTGATTTCGGCGAGATCGAACGCATGCAGCGGCTGACCCAGCTCCAGCATCACATAGTTGGTGATGTCGACGGCGGCGTCGATGCTGCGCACATCGGCGCGACGCAGGCGCTCGACCATCCACAGCGGCGTCGGCTTGGACAGGTCGACGTTACGGATCACACGGCCCAGGTAGCGCGGGCACGCGGCCGGCGCAAGGACTTCAATGGAGCGCACTTCGTCGTGCACGGCCGGCACGCTCGCGACCACTGGACGCGTCACGGGAACGGCATACAACGCGCCGACTTCCCGGGCCAGGCCGGCCAGGGACAGGCAGTCGCCACGGTTCGGCGTCAGGTCCACCTCGATGCTCGCATCGTCCAGGCCCAGGTATTCACGAATATCCTGGCCCACCGGCGCATCCGCCGGGAGTTCCATCAGGCCATCGTTGCCTTCGCCAATCTGCAGCTCGGCCTGGGAGCACAGCATGCCGTTGGACTCGACGCCGCGCAGCTTCGCTTTCTTGATCTTGAAGTCGCCCGGCAGTTCGGCGCCGATCATGGCGAACGGAATCTTCAGACCCGGGCGCACGTTAGGCGCGCCGCAGACCACCTGGAAGGTTTCCGCACCATTGCTGACCTGGCAAACCCGCAGTTTGTCAGCGTCCGGGTGTTGCTCGGTGCCCAGCACCTCGCCCACTACCACACCGCTGAAATCACCGGCAGCCGGCGTGACGCTATCGACCTCGAGGCCGGCCATCGACAGGCGAGCAACCAGCTCGTCCCGACTTACCTGCGGGCTTACCCAGCCGCGCAGCCATTGTTCACTGAATTTCATCCTGCTCTCCCAATAGATTCGTTACGGACTGCGACCTAGGCCTTGTACGTAAAGTGCCTGCGCGACGACCATGCTGCGTTGAAAACAGGCTCGGAATGCTCATTTACAACCAGTAAACTCCGCTTCCTCGCCTGTTTTCGCCTTGCCTGATCGCCGCTCGGCGACTTTTCGTACAAGCCCTAGCGAAATTGCGCAAGGAATCGCAAGTCGTTGTCGAAGAACAGGCGCAAGTCATTCACACCGTAACGCAGCATGGCCAGGCGCTCGACGCCCATGCCGAAAGCAAAGCCCGAGAACTCTTCCGGATCGATCCCGGACATACGCAGCACGTTCGGGTGAACCATGCCGCAGCCCATGACTTCCAGCCAGCCCGTCTGTTTGCAGACGCGGCAGCCTTTACCGCTGCACATCACGCACTCCATGTCGACTTCAGCCGATGGTTCGGTGAACGGGAAGTACGAAGGGCGGAAACGCACGGCCAGTTCTTTTTCGAAGAACACCCGCAGGAACTCTTCGATCGTTCCTTTCAGGTCGGCAAAATTGATGTCGCGATCAACCAGCAGGCCTTCGACCTGGTGGAACATCGGCGAGTGGGTGATATCGGAGTCGCTGCGGTACACACGGCCTGGGCAGACGATGCGGATCGGCGGCTGTTGCGATTCCATGGTGCGGACCTGTACCGGAGAGGTATGGGTGCGCAACAACATGTTCGCATTGAAATAGAAAGTGTCATGCATCGACCGGGCCGGGTGATGGCCTGGGATGTTGAGCGCTTCGAAGTTGTGGTAGTCGTCTTCGACCTCAGGGCCTTCGGCAATGCCGTAGCCGATGTGGGTGAAGAACTGCTCGATGCGTTCCAGCGTCCGGGTCACCGGATGCAGGCCACCGGAAGTCTGGCCACGGCCAGGCAGGGTCACGTCGATGGACTCGGCGGCGAGCTTGGCAGCCAGATCCGCCTCCTCGAACAATGCCTTGCGCGCATTGAGGACCTCTGTGACACGCTCCTTGGCAACGTTGATCAGCGCACCGACCTGCGGACGCTCTTCGGCTGGCAGGTTCCCCAGGGTCTTCATCACCTGAGTCAACTCGCCCTTCTTGCCAAGGTAGTGAACCCGGATTTGCTCCAGGGCATTGATATCTTCAGCGCTTTGCACAGCCTCTAGTGCTTGAGCGACCAGCGCGTCCAGGTTTTCCATGTACAGACTCCAGATACAAAATAGGGGAAGAGCTTTAAGGCTCTTCCCCTATTTATGACGTTTGACACCTGGGCCCACAGAGGTGAGCCCCGGTGACTGCCGGGGGTACTTAAGCCAAGGTGGCTTTAGCTTTCTCGACAATCGCAGCAAACGCCGCTTTTTCGTTCACTGCCAGATCAGCCAGAACCTTACGGTCGATCTCGATGGACGCTTTTTTCAGGCCAGCGATGAAACGGCTGTAGGACAGACCGTTAACACGAGCACCAGCATTGATACGAGCGATCCACAGAGCGCGGAACTGACGTTTTTTCTGACGACGGTCACGGTAGGCGTATTGGCCTGCCTTGATTACCGCTTGCTTGGCAACACGGAATACGCGGGAGCGCGCGCCGTAGTAGCCTTTAGCAAGTTTCAGAATTTTCTTGTGACGCTTACGGGCAATGACGCCACGCTTTACACGAGCCATGAGTTACTTCCTCTATTCTTGATCCAAAAATTAACGAAGGCGCAGCATGCGCTCGACTTTTGCCACGTCAGACGGATGCAGCAAGCTGCTACCGCGCAGTTGACGCTTACGCTTGGTCGACATTTTGGTCAGGATGTGGCTCTTGAAAGCGTGCTTGTGCTTGATACCGTTAGCAGTTTTCAGAAACCGCTTAGCAGCACCACTTTTGGTTTTCATCTTTGGCATGTTCGGATACTCCGCATTCAGTTGATAAACATAATCGCAAGGCCTGCCGTGCCCTGGTGATTACTTCTTCTTTTTCGGGGCGATGACCATGATCAGCTGGCGTCCTTCCATCTTAGGATGCTGTTCGACCGAACCGTACTCGAGCAGGTCTTGTTCAACCCGCTTGAGGAGTTCCATCCCCAGCTCCTGGTGGGCCATCTCACGGCCGCGGAATCGCAAGGATACCTTGGCCCTGTCCCCGTCACTCAGGAAACGTACCAGGTTGCGCAGTTTTACCTGGTAATCCCCTTCCTCCGTCCCTGGACGAAACTTGATTTCTTTTACCTGAATCTGCTTCTGGTTTTTCTTCGCCGCGGCAATCTGCTTCTTCTTTTCGAAGATCGACTTGCCGTAGTCCATCACCCGGCAAACAGGTGGGACTGCGTCTGCGGAAATTTCTACCAGATCAAGCTTGGCTTCTTCAGCAATACGAAGCGCTTCATCAATCGAGACGATGCCAATCTGCTCGCCGTCAGCGCCAATTAACCGAACCTCGCGTGCCGAGATATTCTCGTTGATCGGGGCTTTCGGTGCAGCTCGTTTATCTTGTCTCATTTCACGCTTAATAATAATTACTCCAAATCTGGGCGACCACGCCGGGAAACCGCTTGCGCGAGGAACTCAGCGAATTCGGCGACGGGCATCGAGCCCAGGTCAGCACCTTCACGAGTACGCACAGCGACAGTCTGCATCTCGACCTCCCGATCTCCAATAACCAAGAGAAAGGGAACCTTGAGCAAAGTATGCTCGCGGATTTTAAAGCCGATCTTTTCATTTCTCAAGTCGGACTTGGCACGAAATCCGCTTTGGTTGAGAGTTTTTTCGACTTCGGCGGCAAAATCTGCCTGTTTATCAGTGATATTCATGATCACTGCCTGGGTCGGCGCCAGCCACGCAGGGAACGCACCCTCGTAGTGTTCGATCAGGATCCCGACGAAACGCTCAAACGAACCGAGGATCGCGCGGTGAAGCATGACCGGGTGCTTGCGACTGTTGTCTTCGGACACATATTCAGCGCCCAGACGGATCGGCAGGTTGAAATCGAGCTGCAAGGTACCACACTGCCACACACGACCGAGGCAATCTTTCAGCGAGAATTCGATTTTCGGACCGTAGAAGGCCCCCTCGCCCGGCTGCAGGTCGTACGCAAGGCCCGCGCTGTCGAGGGCGGCGGCCAGGGCCGCTTCGGCGCGATCCCACAGCTCGTCGGAGCCGACGCGTTTTTCCGGACGAGTGGACAGCTTCATCTCGACATCGGTGAAGCCGAAGTCCCGGTAGACATCCATCGTCAGCTTGATGAAGGCGGCGGATTCGGCCTGCATCTGCTCTTCGGTGCAGAAAATGTGCGCATCGTCCTGGGTAAACGCACGCACGCGCATGATGCCGTGCAGCGCACCCGACGGCTCGTTGCGGTGGCAGGCACCGAACTCGGCCAGGCGCATCGGCAGTTCGCGGTAGCTTTTCAAGCCCTGGTTGAACACCTGCACGTGGCAAGGGCAGTTCATTGGCTTGATGGCGTAGTCGCGGTTTTCCGACTGGGTGGTGAACATGTTGTCGGCGTAGTTGGCCCAGTGCCCGGATTTCTCCCAGAGGCTGCGGTCGACCACTTGCGGCGTCTTGATCTCCAGGTAGCCGTTCTCACGCTGGACCTGGCGCATGTACTGCTCGAGCACTTGGTACATCGTCCAGCCGTTCGGGTGCCAGAACACCATGCCCGGGGACTCTTCCTGGGTGTGGAACAGGCCCAGGCGCTTGCCGATCTTGCGATGGTCGCGCTTCTCGGCTTCTTCGATGCGCTGGATGTAGGCCGCCAGTTGCTTCTTGTCAGCCCAGGCAGTGCCATAGACGCGCTGCAATTGCTCGTTCTTCGCATCGCCACGCCAGTAGGCGCCGGACAGCTTGGTCAACTTGAAGGATTTCAGGAAGCGCGTGTTCGGCACGTGCGGACCACGGCACATGTCGACGTATTCTTCGTGGTAGTACAGGCCCATGGCCTGCTCGTCCGGCATGTCTTCCACCAGACGCAGCTTGTAATCTTCGCCCCGGGCCTTGAAGACCTCGATGACTTCGGCGCGCGGGGTGACTTTCTTGATGACGTCGTAATCTTTCTCGATCAGCTGCTGCATGCGCTGTTCGATGGCCGCCATGTCGTCCGGCGTGAAAGGACGCTCGAAGGCGATGTCGTAATAGAAGCCTTCATCAATGACAGGCCCGATGACCATCTTCGCGCTCGGGTACAGCTGCTTGACCGCGTGGCCAACCAAGTGCGCGCAGGAGTGGCGAATGATCTCCAGCCCCTCTTCATCCTTGGGCGTGATGATTTGCAGCGTAGCGTCGCTGTCGATGACGTCACTGGCGTCGACCAGTTTGCCGTTGACCTTGCCGGCCAAGGTGGCCTTTGCCAGGCCCGCGCCGATGGATGCGGCGACCTCGGCTACGGAAACCGGGTGATCGAACGAACGTTGACTGCCGTCGGGAAGAGTAATAGTTGGCATGGCGCCTCCTCTCCTAGTGGTGACCCCTACCAAAGGTCACGTGGGTTGGGATGAGCCAGTACAAGATCCAGTCCAGGCCATTCAATGACGAACGCCTGCCTTACAGCGGCAGGAGCCTTGCGGCCAACCGGGAAAACCGAACCAGAGTGACTGGGATTCAAATCAGGGTTATTCGGACTTTTGCCACCGGGACGAACGAGCGTCCACAGCCTGGAAATAGCCGAGCCCGGCATGCTAGCACAGATGAACGGTCATCGCCGCGCTCGAATTGAAGCAGGCGTAAATCCACGGTTTTTATGCCAGAGTGCTGAACTGAACCGAGCGCAACGCCTCAGATATCAAGACATCGACCCGAAAGGAGCATCTTCGCATGCGTCTCAATACATTGTTTGCAGTAGTCGCCCCACTCGCCCTGCTGCTTCCACTGACCGCCCATGCCGACTGGCCCAAAGGCGAGCGCGAAAAATACATGGCCCAATGCACGGAGGCGGCAACACCCCAGATCGGCCCGGCCGCTGCCAAGGCGCATTGCGCCTGTGGCGCCGATGCGATCAAGTCCTATCCAGCCTCGGACATCCAGGCCTTGATGGACAACAAGGCCACCCCGGAACTGCAGCAAAAGGCGCTGGGGCAGATCGCGAAATGCAAGGCCGACAACAAGACGAAAAAGTGAGAAAGCAGGCTTCCTGAATGGGCCCGGCAGGGTTGAAAAACACTGATTTCAGGCTTTTTTGAACGATTTATTCAGGTTTTACAGCTTTTTTTATCGTCTTTACTTTCGGCTGAAAGCCTTTAAAACCGGGCCTTTCAGCGGGCAAAGGCGGTAAAGTAAACACGACTGATTGGCAAACAGCGCCTGCGGGGGGCTCCCAAATCGAACATTTCGACTATGATACCCGGGTGTGCCCAGTTGGCCTGAGCAGCACAGTACACTGAAAATATATGTTTCTTGGAGATACACCATGTCTAATCGCCAAACCGGCACCGTTAAATGGTTCAACGATGAAAAAGGCTTCGGCTTCATCACTCCTCAAGGTGGCGGTGACGACCTGTTCGTACACTTCAAAGCTATCGAAAGCGACGGTTTCAAAAGCCTGAAAGAAGGCCAGACCGTTTCCTTCGTGGCTGAGAAAGGCCAAAAGGGTATGCAAGCTGCACAGGTTCGCCCAGAGTAATTTCTCGGCGCACTAAAAAAACCCCGTCCATGTGACGGGGTTTTTTATGGGCGATTGAAAACCGCCTGTCAGCCGCAGTTCACCCGGTTGATCACCAGGTTGGCATCGGTATTGAGATTCAGGCGATCGGAGCGGTACTCAAGCGTCACCATGTCGTTGGGCTTGAGGATCCGGGCATTCTGCGCGCCAGCACGGGTACGGGCCTGCTCCAGCAACTGTGGCGAGGCCTTCTTTCCGATGACGAACTCGGCGGCCTTTGCTTCGCAGCGGCTGTGACCGGTCTCGGTCGCCACAGGGTCTGGGGCCGATTCAGAGGTGCTGCTGCAACCGCTCAAGAACATGGCGGCCAGCAAAGTACTCAATGACGCGAGCTTCCAAGGCATGAAGCCTCCTTTTTTCAATGAATAAACAGAGAGCGTGCGACAACCCAAACGACGCTTGGTTTCAACACGGCAGCCCATCAGGCGGGAAAGGCTGGCAGTTTGCCTGAGCCCGTTCCCGCTGTTCAGGCCTGAATCGTGACTGGATATGAACGCCGCTCAATAAACATCGATGTAATCGAAGGGTGGATTGGGCCAATTGTCCTTCAGTGCGTTGTAGATCTGCATGACCCAGACCTCATCGCTGGCAGCGACCCGCCCGACGTAGCCCGAGCCCTTCGCCCAGGTCTCGAGCCGAAACCGCAAACCATCGATATCTGTGCCCCCGACCACACCCGAGGACAAATAGGCGATGCCACCCTTGGTCACGCGCAACTGGGTATGCTCGTCGTCACTGGCCGAGGCCAGCAGTTGACGAACCGCCTCAACGGTCAGGCCGTCAGGAGCGTTCAAATCGATCTGCACGGCGGGGCTCCTTTGAAAAATAAAAAAACAAGTGTCGCACAGCCCTCCCCCCTATGCCTAAGTCGCAGTGCCAAACCCCGGGTAAAAATGCTTAACTCCACCTACAGCCCTCCAACTCGCGAGCCCGACCATGAGCACCGTCAGCATCGAAGCCACCATCAATGCCAAATGGTCGGAGGGCCACAGCTCCTATAGCCCGGGCAGCCCGGAGGAACTGACAGTCATCTGCATAGAATTATTGGTCAAGGAGTTGGGGACAGAGGTCGCCCGCAACTTCATCCAGCAGGCGTTCGAACGCTACCCGAGCATCGTCGACGCCGTGGACTGAGGCACGCACCCGCAGGTCAGCCTGCGGGCGCACAGCCAGGAAGGTTACTTCAGACGCGCCAGGCGCTCGGTCAGCAGGTCAAAGAAGCCCTGTGCATCACCGTTTTCCACCCAGAACGCGTTCTTCGGCGCCTTCAGGCCGTCGTACCAATCGACGATGGTCTGCCCGAGCGTCGGCCCCTCGCGACTGTCCACGACGACATTGACCGAACGGCCGGTGAACAATTGCGGCTTGAGCAGATAGGCAATCACGGTCGCGTCATGCACCGGGCCACCCGTCATGCCGTAGTGCTCCATGTCGCCCTTGACGTATTCATTGAGGATATCGCCCACCAGCTTGCTGGCGTTGTTGTTCAGCGCCGCGATCTGCTTCAGCCGTGCTTCGCTGGTGAGGATCTTGTGGGTCACGTCCAACGGCAGGTAGGTGAGCTTCACACCGCTCTTGGCCACCACCTCGGCCGCCTGCGGGTCGGCGAACAGATTGAACTCAGCCACTGGCGTGATATTGCCGCCGTTGAAATGGGCACCGCCCATGATCACCACTTCCTTGATGCCCTGGACAATGTCGGGCTCCTGGACCAACGCCAGTGCCAGGTTTGTCTGCGGACCCAGCATGGCTATGGTGATGCTGTGGGGCTTGGCCGCCTTCAGCGTGTCGATCAGGTAGTTGACGGCATTGCCCTTGGCCAACCCCTTCTTCGGCTCGTGCACGGTGACACCCGACAGGCCTTCCTTGCCATGGATGTTTTCCGCGTAGATCGGGGTGCGCATCAACGGTTTCGGCGCACCGGCGTAGACCGGCACGTCTTCGCGCCCTGCCCATTCGCGGGCCAGGCGAGCGTTGCGCGAGGTCTTGTCCAGGCGCACATTGCCGGCAACGGTGGTCAGCGCACGGATATGCAGCTCCTCGGGCGACGCCAGGGCGAACAGCAGCGCCACCACATCGTCGGCGCCTGGGTCGGTGTCGATGATCAAGTCGATCTTTTCCGCCGCCTGGGCGCTCGTTGCGGTGATCAGTGACAAAAGCAGCAGACTCCGGATCAGTTGATGCATTTTCTGAGCATAGCGGTGCATGGCGCACTCCTTGTGCAGGGTTGAACAGGATTAGAACGTGACGCCGGCGACCAGCACGATATTGCAGTATGGCGAGCACTCGCCTGTGCGAATGATCGCCCGTGCCTGTCGGCTGATGACCTTGAATTGTTCATGATTGACCAGCGTCCGCTCACCCAGCGCCCCCTCGGCATTGAGCGCCTCCAGGGTCGTCAGGGCCGGCGGTTGCTTGTCGAGAATTTCCTCGGCCAGGACATGGCTCTCCACCTGCATTTCGCTGAGCACCACCTTCAAGGTGCTGACAAAGTCAGGAATGCCATGGGTCAGGGCCAGGTCGATCAGTTCGACCTGAGGTGGCACGGGCAGGCCGGCATCACCGATGACCACCTTGTCGCCATGGCCCAGGGAAGCGATCAGTCGGGACAGTGCCACATTCAATAACGGCGTCTTTTTCATGATTTGAAAGCCTGTACTTCCAGCAACGTGGGGATTGACGGTTGCGCGCCGGCGCGGGTGACCGACAGCGCGGCGGCGACCTGGCCGAAACGAATCGCATCGACCTCGCTTTTGCCGCTGGCCAGGGCCGCCGCGAAGCCGCCGACAAAGGTATCTCCGGCGGCGGTGGTGTCCACTGCCTTGACCCGTGGGGCCGGGAAGTGTTCGAAGCTTATGCCGTTGGCGAACAGGAGTCCTCCCGCGCCCAAGGTAACGATTACCTTGCCGGCACCGGCGGCGATCAGATGCGCCGCGGCGGCTTCAGCGGTTTCCAAAGAGTCCACCGCCAACCCGCTCAGCACCGCTGCTTCGCTTTCATTGGGAATCAGGTAGTCGATGCAGGCGTACCAGTCGGCCGGCAACGCACGGGAAGCCGGCGCCGGGTTGAGGATGACGATTTTACCCAGCTCACGCCCGCGCTTGAGGGCATGGCCGACGGTGGCATCCGGTACTTCGAGTTGGCAGATGATGACATCGGCGCTCTGCAGCACCTCATCGACACTGTCCAGGACCTCGGCGGTGAGCGCACCGTTGGCACCGGCCACGATAACGATCGCATTCTGGCTATTGTCGTCGACGACGATCAACGCCACGCCGCTAGCCCCCTCCACCACGTTGACCGCCTGGCAGTCGATGCCCTCGACCAACAGCCCGCCACGCAATTGTTCGCCGTAGGCATCAGTGCCCACGCAACCGACCATCGATACGTGGGCACCCAGGCGCGCGGCGGCCACCGCCTGGTTGGCACCCTTGCCGCCCGGGATGGTGGCGAACGATTCACCGATCAGCGTTTCACCGCCACGGGGCAGGCGCGGCGCCCGGGTTACCAGGTCCATGTTCAGGCTGCCTATTACCACTACGTTTGCTGGCATACATCTCTACTCATCAATTCGGTTCAGCGGTATTGGGCGAATGTACCGGACAGCGGTGCAGTCGACTCACGCAGGACAATACTCGGCGTCACGATGCGCTGGTCGGTGGCCAGGCCCGGCGTCGCAATACGCCGCAGCAGCACTTCAGCCGCCATCTCGCCGAGCTGCAGGATCGACTGCCCCACCGTGGTCAACGCCGGGTAGACATAGCGGCTCATCTGGATGTCATCGAAACCGATCACGGACAGCTCACTGGGCACGCGCACGTTGCGTTCCGCGGCGGCGCGCAGCACACCGATGCCGATCATGTCGTTGGCCGCGAAGATCGCGCTGGGCGGCTGCCGTTCAAGCAGTTGCGCGGCGGCGCGATAACCACCGGTACTGGTGAAATCGCTCTCGAGCATGCGCTCGACGGGCAGCTCGATACCGGCTTCTTTCAGCGCGCGGCAGTAACCGGCCAGACGCATTTGCGCCACACTGGTATCGGCCGGGCCGCCGATGAAGGCGATATCGTGATGCCCCAATTCCAACAGGTGTCGGGTCGCCAGGTAGGCGCCGTACTCATGATCGATGCGCACCAGGTCCGCATCGACGCCATCGAGCCCACGGTCGACGATCACCATTGGCGTGCGCACGTTGGCCAGCCCCTCGGCCAAGCCGACATCACCGCCGGCGGACGCGAAAATCAGGCCATCGATGCGCTTTTCCAGCAGCACTCGCAGGTAGCTGCGTTGTTTGTCCGGGTTGTCGTCGGAGTTGCACAGGATCACGCAATAGCCGTTGCGCTCGCAGTAATCCTCGATCCCCCGGGCCAACTCGGCAAAGTAAGGGTTGAGGCTGTTGGGCACCAGCAGGCCGATGGTCGCCGTGGTCTTGGCCTTGAGCGAGCGGGCCACGGCACTGGGCACGTAGTCCAGGCGCTCGATGGCGGCCTCGACCTTGAGCCGCACTTCCTCACTGACCGGCCGCGTCTTGTTCACCACGTGGGACACGGTGGTGTAGGAAATCCCTGCGAGCGCGGCTACATCCTTGATCGTCGCCATGGTTCAGGTCCGCCGACTGGCGCGCTGGCTGCGATAGGTATCGAGCACGACCGCCACCACGATCACCGCGCCAGTAATGATGCGTTTGGTCGGTTCAGTGGCGCCGATCTGCGCCAGGCCCGCCGCCAGCACGGAGATGATCAATACGCCAAAGAAGGTGCTGATGACCGAGCCTCGCCCACCCATCAGGCTGGTGCCGCCGATGACTACCGCAGCGATCACTTGCAGTTCCAGCCCTGAGCCGGCGTTCGGATCCGCAGCCTCCAGGCGGGAAATCTGGAACAGCGCCGCCACACCGGCCAGCAGGCCCATCAGGCTGAATACCAGGATCTTGTAGGGCTTTGGATTGATACCGGCCAGCCGCACGGCCTCCTCATTGGTGCCGATGCCGATCAGGTAGCGGCCGAACACCGTACGGGTCAACACCGCCTGGGCAATGAAGATCACCAGCAAAGCGATGATGAATGAAGGTGAAATGCCGAAGGCAATGGGGTTGGACAGCCAGGCGAACGAGTCGCCGATGTAGGCGGTCCGGGAACCGGTCATCTGGTATGCCAGGCCCCGGGCCATTTCCAGCACGCCGAGGGAGACGATGAACGATGGGATCCGCCAGGCCACGGTGATCGAACCGGTGACCGTACCCGCCAGCGCCGCCACGGCCATGCCGAGCAAGGCCGATGGCCAGACGCTCCAGCCCCAGCCGAGCACGGCCACGCTGACGGTCGAGGCCGCAAGCGCCAGCACCGACCCCACCGACAGGTCGATGCCGCCGATGATCAGGATGAACGTCATGCCGACCGCCAGCACCATGAGGTCGGGAATCTGGTTGGCCAATGTGCTGAACGTGTCGTAGGACAGGAAATGGCTGCTCAGGACCGAGAACAGCGCGATCATGGCCAGCAACGCGCCGGCCAGGCCCAGATAGGTCCCGAGGCCATAGAAGTTGCCATTCGATTTACCGACGGCAGATGCGGTTTTCATGAAAAATCCCTAGGCGCTGCTTCGTTGAGCAACGCATCACGTTTCTGGTAGCCGGCGAATGCGGCGGCAAGCAAATCATCCTGGGTCCAGCTGTCGCGCTCGAAGGTGTCGATCAGGCGTCCGGCGGACAGCACGCCGATCCGGTCACAGATCAACATCAATTCCCGCAGGTCACTGGACACCACCACCAGCGCCTTGCCCTGGCGCGTCAACTCGCCGAGCAGCGCATAAATATCGAATTTGGCGCCCACATCGATGCCACGGGTCGGCTCGTCGAACAGCATGACCGTGCAATCGCGTTCGAGCCAACGACCGATCACGACTTTCTGCTGGTTGCCGCCCGACAGCTCGGACACCAACTGGGTCGGGCTGGAACTGCGAATGCGCATGGCATCGACCTGCCGTTGCGCCAAGGCCAGCTCTGCACCGCCATTGACCAGGCCGGCGCTGGAAATCTGCGGCATGTTGCCCAGGGCAACGTTGGCGGCAATGGATTGGGTCAGCAGCAGGCCTTCGCCCTTGCGGTCTTCGGTGATCAATGCGATGCCATGGGCCACCGCGTCGGACGGGGAGCGAATGCTCACGACCTGGGCCGGCGAACCCAGCGCCACCGTGCCGCTGTCGGCCGGGTCGGCACCGAAGATCAGCCGCAACAGTTCGGTGCGCCCGGCCCCGATCAGGCCCGAGATACCGAAGATTTCGCCACTGCGCACCTCGAAGGACACGTCACGGACCTTGTCGGAACGGGTCAGGCCCTTGACGGTCAACGCCGGCGCGCCGATCTGGCGCGGGCCAAGGTCGATATGCTCGCCCAGCTCCCGGCCGACCATCAGGGTCACCAGTTGCTCGCTGTCGTAATTGGCCATCGGCTCGACGCAGACCAGGTTGCCATCGCGCAGTACCGCAATGCGCTGAGCGACGCGCGCCAGCTCTTCGAGGCGATGGGAAATGTAGATGATGGACACGCCGCGCGCCTGCAAGCGCGTGATCTGCTCAAAGAGCATCTCGACTTCACGGGCCGTCAGCATGGCGGTCGGCTCATCGAGAATCAGCACATGGCAATCGCCGATCAGGTTGCGCGCGATCTCCACCATCTGTTGATGACCGATCCCCAGTTCGCCGACCAGCGTGTCGGGATCGATTGCATCGAGCCCCACCTGGGCCATGGCCTCGATGGCCGCCTTGCGCAATTGCTTGCGACTGATCCAGCCGCCATGGCTGGGCAGGTTGTCGAGAAACAGGTTTTCCGCCACGGACAAGGTTGGCAGCAGGTTGAGTTCCTGCATCACCATGCGCACGCCCAGCTCTTCAGCCTGGGTCCGGCTACCCGGGCGATAATCCTGTCCCTGAAACTGCATCTGCCCGGTCGTGGGCGTCACCAGCCCACCGATGATCTTGGACAAGGTACTTTTACCGGCGCCATTTTCGCCGGTCAGTGCCAGCACCTCTCCACGCATCAACGTCAGGTTGATATCGGTCAGTACCGGCTGGGCATAAGTCTTGCCGATACCGCTGACGCACAGGACAGCGTTCGGATCGCGAACGGACATAACAAACTCTCCAATGCGCTCGCCCGGATGGACGAGCACCGTTGTGTCGCCAGGATTACGGCTTGGTCACCAGCTCGACCGGAGTTTCGATAACGCCGTTGGTGCCGCTGTCGACTTTTTCACCCTTGAGGATCTTCAGCGCTGTCTCGATGCCGAACACAGCCTGCTTGGCGGCGAACTGATCGGCAGTCGCCAGGACACGACCGTCCTTGAGCATCGGCTTGATGGCATTGATGTTGTCGTAGCCGACCACCTGCACTTTGCCCGCCTTACCCGCCGCGCGCACGGCCGACACAGCGCCCACCGCCATGCTGTCGTTACCGGCCAGCAGCGCCTTGATGTTCGGGTATTCGCTGAGCATCGACGCGGCAACCTGATTGCCCTTGTTGATTTCCCAATCGCCGGATTGCAGGGACACGACCTTGACCTGCGCCGCTTCCATTGCATCCTTGAAGCCTGCGGTGCGCGCCTGGGCATTGGTAGTAGTGGACACGCCTTCGATGATGCCGACTTCGTCACCGGCCTTGAGCTGCTTGGCCAGGTACTCGCCCACCAGGCGCGCCCCTTTGCGGTTGTCCGGGCCTACGAACGGCACGTTGATGTTCTTGCTCTTGACCACGTCCGGATCGAGCTGGTTATCGATGTTGATCACCGTGATGCCGGCGTCGACGGCTTTCTTGATCACCGGCACCATGGCCTTGGAATCCGCTGGCGCGATGATCAGCGCGTCGACCTTGGACACGATCATCTGCTCGACGATGCGGATCTGGTTGGCGGTGTCGGTTTCATCCTTGATCCCGTTGGAGATCAGGTCGAAATCGGCGGAGTGTTCCTTCTGATAAGCCTTGGCGCCGTCTTCCATGGTCAGGAAGAACTCGTTGGCCAGGGATTTCATGACCAGGGCGACCTTGGGTTTTTCGGTGGTCTGGGCGAATGCCGAGGAGATAGGCAGCGCAGCGGATGCGGCCGCGAGCATGGCAACAGCGAGAAGGCGTCCAGCGAATGGCAACTTCATGGGTTCACTCCGATCTTATGATTATTGTGAGCAAATCAATGCACGGAACGCCGCGCAAACGTTTGCGTGAAGTGAACTATGGTAAGGCTTCGGGGATTTGTCAACGTTGCGGTTTTATCCGCAACGTCGCAGCTCAGGCCGTCGTATTGACCACCGTACCCGAACCGGCGCCCTTTGCCAGCTCCGTGACCAGACGGCCGGTGACCTCCAGCAACGCGCCACTGGTGTCGGCGATCTGTCCCTGCACCGCCATGACCGCCGAGGTCTTGGCTTCCGCCGTTGGGTAATCGCGCGCCTGTGCGGCGGCCAGTTGTTGCTGCTGCTCCCTGAGCTGCTGCTGAAGCTCTTGCATTCTTTTGAGCAGCACCTGCACGGCCACGCTCTGGGTACTGCCGCCCTCCTTCGCCTGGTCGGCGGGTTCAGTGCCCATGCCCGTGCGGACCTTGCCCGAGGTTCGCGTTGTACCCAGGGCCTCATCGGTGGCCTGGGCTTCTGCCTCGCTCAAAGCCTTCAGGGTGGCTGCGGATTTGCCGCCGATGCTCACCGCCGCCGCATTCGGAAAGCCGATGGAAAACGACATGTCAAAACTCCATAAGGGGGGATTCCTACGAAGGACATCGCCCGCCGAAGCGCTTTCTTTAGCACCCGCTGAAATCAATCGATGACTTCGCCCCCGGGGCGGGTGACACCTGTTTACGCAAGCCGATAAAAAATCCCTTTCTCCTACACCAAAACGGAAAAAGTGCTGTCAGACGATCTTCTTGAATTTTAAGTAGTTGCGTAAATGCCTACGGTTAAATACTGTATACCCGTACAGCTCAATAAGGATAATCCTGTGGCCACCCCCTCCGCTGCAACCACCCCCTTAGACGCCTATACGCGACTTGGCCTTCGGGTCTCGAAAATCATCAACGCCCCCACCGCGCAAAAAGCCAAGGCCGCGCTGATCTTCCGCCTGCCCGACGAGCCGATGGATGACTGGGAGCGCCTCCTGGAAGAAATCGACGAGAACGACAACGTGACCCTCGCCTATCGCGACGATGGTGGTGTGCAGGTTTTCTGGGTTGTGCCGAAGGAAGATTGAGCCTGATGAGTGTTCGCTGTTTAGCTTTTCTGCTTGTGTTCATCGCCATGGGCGCACAGGCCGGTGCCCCGCGCACTTTCAACGAAGCCAAGAAAATCGCCTGGAAACTCTACGCCCCGCAATCCACCGAGTTCTACTGTGGCTGCAAATACACCGGCAATCGCGTGAACCTGGCCGCCTGCGGTTATGTCCCGCGCAAGAATGCCAGCCGTGCCGCCCGCATCGAATGGGAGCATATCGTTCCGGCGTGGCAGATCGGCCATCAGCGTCAATGCTGGCAACAAGGCGGTCGCAAGAATTGCACCCGTCATGATCCGGTCTATCAACGGGCCGAAGCCGACCTGCACAATCTGGTGCCTAGCATCGGGGAGGTGAATGGCGATCGCAGCAATTTCAGTTTCGGCTGGCTGCCAGAGCAAAAGGGCCAATACGGCTCATGCCTGACCCAAGTGGATTTCAAGGCCAAGAAGGTCATGCCTCGCCCCTCCATCCGAGGGATGATCGCCCGGACCTATTTCTACATGAGCAAGCAATATGGCCTGCGCCTTTCAAAACAGGACCGGCGCCTGTATGAAGCCTGGGACAAGACCTACCCGGTCGAAAGCTGGGAGCGTCAGCGCAACCAGAGCGTGGCATGCGTCATGGGACGTGGCAACGAGTTCGTGGGGCCGGTGGACATGAAGGCCTGCGGCTGACCTCGCGCTTGTGAACAGCACAAAACCAACTGTGGGAGTGAGCTTGCTCGCGATAGCGGAGTGACAGACAACAGTTTGTCGACTGATACACCGCTATCGCGAGCAAGCTCGCTCCCACAGGTTTTGTGGCTTGACTGACGTGTTTGTACTGCCGATTACTGGGCCGTCGGGTAATCCACCACCAACGTCTCGATGTTGCGTTTTTTCGCCCGGACCAGGGCGGCCGTCACCTGTTCCTGCTTGGCTTCGGCCTCAGCCTTGGAACTGAAAGGACCGACCAGGACGCGCTCCTTGCCGTCTTCACGCACCACGTTCGACATGAAGCTGTGTTCGATGAGCCAGCCGGTCAGGTCGCTGACCGCCTGCGGCGTTTCGCCGCGAACCTCGACGGCCCACTGCGGCGCGGCAGCGGCGGCAGGTGCGGAGGTCGCTACAGGTTTGGGCTTCGGCGCTTCGACGTCACGCCCCTCACCGCATCCTGCCAGCACCAATACCGCGATTACCCAAGCCAATTTGCGCACAACATTTCCCCTGGAAGACATGAGGCACGGATTTTAGCACCCGTGCCCGCCAAGATCGCCGCAAACAATGCTCAAAACACGAGAATCCTGTCCGGCGTCTCTGTATAGTCGCACCCTGGGAATTAATGCTGCATCTGCACGTCAGAAAGAGGCACCCACATTGTGACACTTAGCACTAATCTATAAGCAGTACCGACATCTGCACTGTCTGAATCAGGTGCCCTATAAAGCAATCAAGGAGAACACCATGCTGATACTCACCCGCAAAGTCGGTGAAAGCATAAACATTGGTGACGACATCACGATCACCATTCTGGGCGTGAGCGGCCAACAAGTCCGGATCGGCATCAACGCCCCGAAAAACGTTGCGGTGCACCGCGAAGAGATCTATCAGCGTATTCAGGCTGGCCTTACCGCCCCCGACAAGCCGCAAACCCCCTGAACACTGCAGCAGTCCGCAGCCAGCCCGTTTGCATCGTCGCAATGGCTGGCTAAAGATTCTGGCCGACCGTAACTCACCCTGCCCCCCATCTTTTTTCGTCCAGCCCGTTGAACCGATACTAATGACATGGCGCTTAGCATGGCTGTCAGACGTTTCGTTTTAATGATGACGAAGCAAGCGTTCGCGGCCGGTCAACCCAGGCTCACGCCGCGCGCCATGCCCGTGGCGGCGATCACCATCAAGATCAGCAGCAAGGCTTCGATGTGGCTGATCCGTGCAAACCGGGCGGCTTTCGAAGGATCGATCGCAGCCCCTTTGCCCAGCGCCATCCGCCATTTGATCAGGGCGATCATTGGCGCGATCTCAAGCAACAGGATCAGCAGGAACAAAGTCATCTTCAGGTGAAACAGCGGTTGGTGCAGGTAATAATCCGTGCCTTTTTCGTACCCGCCGAACGCCCGCATCCCACCGGTCACCAACAGCACCAGCGCCAGCGCCGACAGGCCCCACAGGTTGTCAGCCATCAGCACATTTCGAACCGCATCGACACCAGCAGCCAGGCGTCGTAGCGCCGTGCCGCGCGTCAGCACCGCCCAGAACCCGAGGGCGAAGGCCAGAAGATGTATTGCCGCGAGAGACCAATGAGCCAACATGGGAGAGCCCTGTCAGAGAACGTCGAATCGACCTGACAGTACTAGCTCATAAAACAATGATTGCCAGACTGGCCACAAAAAAATGTGGGAGCGAGCTTGCTCGCGATGGCGGTGTAACAGTCGACAACAACGTTGCCTGACATTCCGCTATCGCGAGCAAGCCCGCTCCCACAGGGGTATTGCGAACGCTAAAAGATTTTAGTCCGCCAGGCGCCAGGTAGTGCCGCCCTTCCCGTCTTCCAGCACCACGCCCATGGCGGTGAGCTGGTCGCGGATGCGGTCGGATTCGGCCCAGTCCTTGTTCGCCCGCGCCGTCAGGCGCGCCTGGATCAAGGCCTCGACCTGGGCGGCGTCCACACGGCCTTCTGCGCCGGCCTGCAGGAAGTCATCGGCTTCGAGCTGCAACACACCCAGTACGCTGGCCAGTTCTTTCAGGCGAGCCGCCAGACCAGCCGCCGCATTGAGATCGCTCTCCCGCAGGCGGTTGATCTCACGCACCATCTCGAACAGCACCGCGCACGCTTCCGGCGTGCCGAAGTCATCGTTCATCACCTCGGTGAAACGTGCCACGAACGCTTCGCCACCGGCGGCCGGCACGGTAGGCAGCCCTTTCAACGCATGGTAGAAACGCTCCAGGGCACCCTTGGCGTCCTTGAGGTTGTCTTCCGAATAGTTGATAGCGCTGCGGTAGTGGCTGGACACCAGCAAATAACGCACGACTTCAGGGTGGTACTTGTCGAGCACGTCGCGGATGGTGAAGAAGTTGTTCAAGGACTTGGACATCTTCTCGCCATTGATGCGGATCATGCCGCAATGCATCCACGCGTTGGCGTAGGTCTTGCCCGTGGCCGCTTCGCTCTGGGCGATCTCGTTTTCGTGGTGCGGGAACTCCAGGTCGCTGCCGCCGCCATGAATGTCGAAGGTCTCGCCCAGGCAGCAGGTGGACATCACCGAGCATTCGATGTGCCAGCCCGGACGCCCGGCCCCCCACGGCGACTCCCAGCTCGGCTCACCCGGCTTGGCGCCCTTCCACAGCACGAAGTCCAGCGGGTCCTCTTTCGACTCATCGACTTCGATACGCGCGCCGATGCGCAGGTCTTCGATCTTCTTGCGCGACAGCTTGCCGTAGCCCAAGAACTTGGCGACGCGGTAGTACACGTCGCCATTGCCCGGTGCGTAGGCGTAGCCCTTGTCGATCAAGGTCTGGATCATGCTCAGCATGCCCGGGATGTGGTCCGTGGCGCGGGGCTCCAGGTCCGGCTTGAGGATATTGAGGCGCGCCTCGTCCTCGTGCATGGCCTGGATCATGCGTTCGGTCAGCGCATCGTAAGGCTCACTATTTTCGCGGGCGCGGTTGATGATCTTGTCTTCGATGTCGGTGATGTTGCGCACGTAGGTCAGGTCATAACCGCTGAAACGCAGCCAGCGGGTCACCAGGTCGAAGGCGACCATGCTACGGCCGTGCCCGATGTGGCAGTAGTCGTACACGGTCATCCCGCAGACATACATGCGCACCTTGTTGCCATCCAGCGGTTTGAAGACTTCTTTGCTCTTGGTGAGCGTGTTGTAGATCGTAAGCACAGGGTTTCCCTTAAGACTTGATCACTGACCCCAGGAATCGCGCAAGGTCACGGTACGGTTGAACACCGGGCTACCTGGTTTCGAGTCCTTGATATCCGCGCAGAAATAACCTTCGCGCTCGAACTGGAAACGGTCTTCCGGCTGTGCGTTGCCTAGCGATGGCTCGGCACGACAACCCGTGAGTACTTGCAGGGAGTCAGGGTTGATGTTGTCCAGGAAGCTGGCGCTGTCTTCGGCCTTCTCCGGGTTCGGCGAACGGAACAGGCGATCGTACAGGCGCACTTCGCACTCGACGCTGGTGGCGGCCGGTACCCAGTGGATCACGCCCTTGACCTTGCGACCTTCCGGGTTCTTGCCCAGGGTGTCGGGATCGTACGAGCAACGCAGTTCGACGATGTTACCGTCGGCGTCCTTGATGGCTTCGTCGGCACGGATCACGTAGCTGCCACGCAGGCGCACTTCGCCAGCAGGCTCCAGGCGCTTGTAGCCTTTGGGAGGCTCTTCCATGAAGTCGTCGCGGTCGATATAGATTTCCCGGGCGAACGGCAGGACGCGCACGCCCATGTCTTCCTTCGGGTGGCGCGGCAGTTCGAGGTTCTCGACCTGGCCTTCCGGGTAATTGGTGATCACCACTTTCAGTGGACGCAGCACGCACATGGCACGCGGGGCACTGTGGTCGAGGTCGTCACGGATGCTGAATTCCAGCATGCCGAAATCCACCACGCCGTCGGAACGGTTGGTACCGACCATCTCGCAGAAGTTGCGGATCGACTTTGGCGTGTAGCCACGACGACGGAAGCCCGACAGCGTCGACATGCGCGGGTCGTCCCAGCCGTTCACGTGCTTCTCGTCCACCAGTTGCTTGAGCTTGCGCTTGCTGGTGATGGTGTAGTTCAGGTTCAGGCGGCTGAATTCGTACTGACGCGGGGTGGCCGGCACGGGCAGGTGCTCGAGGAACCACTCGTACAACGGACGATGGCTTTCGAACTCCAGGGTGCAGATCGAATGAGTGATGCCTTCGATGGCGTCCGACTGGCCGTGGGTGAAGTCATAGTTGGGATAGATGCACCATTTGTCGCCGGTCTGGTGATGATGGGCATGACGGATACGGTACATGATCGGGTCGCGCAGGTTCATGTTCGGCGAGGCCATGTCGATCTTGGCGCGCAACACCCGCGCACCGTCCGGGAACTCACCGGCGCGCATGCGGGCGAAGAGGTCGAGGTTCTCTTCCACGCTGCGATCACGGAACGGGCTGTTCTTGCCCGGCTCGGTCAGGCTGCCGCGGTATTCCTTGGCCTGCTCGGGGGTCAGGTCGCACACGTAGGCGTTGCCGGACTTGATCAGCTCCACCGCCCAGTCGTGCAACTGGTCGAAATATTGCGAGGCGTAGCGCACCTCACCGGACCATTCGAAGCCCAGCCACTTGACGTCGCTTTCGATCGCGTCGATGTATTCCTGGTCTTCCTTGGCCGGGTTGGTGTCGTCGAAACGCAGGTGCGTGACGCCGCCAAACTCCTGGGCCAGGCCGAAATTCACACAGATCGACTTGGCATGGCCGATGTGCAGGTAGCCGTTGGGCTCCGGCGGGAAACGAGTGACGATCTGTGTGTGCTTACCCGAGTCCAGGTCCGCCTGGATGATCGGGCGCAGGAAGTTGACCGGCACGGCCGGGCCGGTCTTGGAATTCGAGGTAGGGTCGACAGTGGGCTTGCTCATAGGATCCTTGAACGTACAAGTGCGCGGCCGGGTGCGGCCTGATAAATCAAAGCCCGTATCATAGCCGATGCTGTCAAGCACCTGACAGGCCAGGCCGGCAAACGATTGAATTTAATCGACGGCCAGATGAAAAACAGCCTCGAAATTCGTGTCTGGCGCGCTAAACTGCCCAGCCTGGCCATTGCAGCCGGACCGGTTGCGGGCGTTCGCGCCCCCGAAACCCACGAATTTCTTGAAAGAGTAGTAATCATGACCCAAGTCAAACTGACCACCAACCATGGCGACATCGTCCTGGAACTGAACGCCGAGAAGGCACCGATCACCGTTGCCAACTTCGTTGAATACGTCAAGGCCGGCCATTACGAAAACACTGTTTTCCACCGCGTCATCGGTAACTTCATGATTCAGGGCGGTGGTTTCGAGCCGGGCATGAAGGAAAAGAAAGACAAGCGCCCAAGCATCCAGAACGAAGCTGACAACGGCCTTTCCAACGACAAGTACACCGTCGCCATGGCCCGCACCATGGAGCCGCATTCGGCCTCCGCGCAGTTTTTCATCAACGTCGCCGACAACACGTTCCTGAACCACAGCGGCAAGAACGTCCAGGGTTGGGGCTACGCCGTGTTCGGCAAGGTCACCGCCGGTACCGACGTGGTCGACAAGATCAAAGGCGTCGCCACGACCTCCAAGGCCGGCCACCAGGACGTCCCGGCAGAAGACGTGATCATCGAGAAAGCCGAGATCATTGAGTGATATTGCTGATTTCAGATTTGCATCTGGAAGAGGAGCGCCCGGACATCACCCGGGCGTTTCTGGATTTACTCGCCACACGCGCCCGCTCGGCGCAAGCGTTGTACATCCTGGGCGACTTTTTCGAAGCCTGGATCGGCGACGATGCCATGACGCCGTTCCAACGTTCCATCTGCCAGGCCCTGCGCGAATTGAGCGACAGCGGCACGGCCATCTTCCTGATGCACGGCAATCGCGACTTCATGCTGGGGCAGGCCTTTTGCAAAGCGGCCGGCTGCACCCTGCTCAAGGACCCGAGCGTCGTGCAGTTCAATGGCGAGCCGGTGCTGCTGATGCACGGCGACAGCCTCTGCACCCGCGACGAAGGCTACATGAAGCTGCGGCGCTGGCTGCGCAACCCGGTCACGCTGTTCGTCCTGCGGCACCTGCCGCTGGGCAGCCGTCAGAAACTGGCGCGCAAACTGCGCAGCGAAAGCCGCACGCAGACCCGCATGAAAGCCAATGACATCGTCGACGTCACGCCCGAAGAGATCCCGCGGATCATGCGGCAATACGGCGTGAAGACCCTGGTCCACGGCCACACCCACCGCCCCGCCATCCACAAGCTGCAACTGGGCGAACAGGCCGCCCGGCGCATCGTGCTGGGCGATTGGGACAAGCAAGGCTGGGCGTTGCAGGTGGATGAACAAGGGTTTGCGTTGGCGCCGTTCGGGTTCGGTAATGCGCAGTTGGCGTTGCCAAGCACTTAAAGACCCCATGGAATCCCTGTGGGAGCGAGCTTGCTCGCGATAGCGGAGCGTCAGTCGACATCACAGTGACTGTCATGCCGCCATCGCGAGCAAGCTCGCTCCCACACTGGACTGCCTTTCACCTCTGAATCAATGCCCCGCCGAAGCCGGCCCAGCCTTCGCCGCGAACGGTGGCTTGGCCAGCCATACCAGCACGATCAAGCCCATGAACGCCCACCCCAACAGCGTGAAGTAATCCACGGTGGAAAGCATGTACGCCTGACTGGTGAGAATCTGATCGAGCTGGGCATAGGCCGGTGCGCTCGCGCCGCCAAGCTGGTTGAGGGCCTCGCGGGTACTCGGTTCGAACGTGCTGATGTTCTCGCTCAGGTAGGCATGATGCAAATCGGCCCGGCGGATCCAGATCCAAGTGGTCAACGACGCGGCGAAGCTGCCGCCCAGGGTGCGCAGGAACGTCGCCAGCCCCGCGCCGTCGGCAATCTGGTGCGGCGGCAGGTCAGACATCAGGATGCTCAGGGTCGGCATGAAGAACAGCGCCACACCGATACCCATGAACAACTGCACCATCGCAATGTGCTGGAAATCCACCTCGTTGGTGAAGCCGGCGCGCATGAAGCAGCTCAGGCCGATGGCCAGGAACGCCAGCCCGGCCAGCAAGCGCAGGTCGAACTTATGGGCGTACTTGCCAACGAAGGGCGACATCAACACCGGCAGGATACCGATGGGCGCCACTGCCAGCCCGGCCCAGGTCGCGGTGTAGCCCATCTGGGTCTGCAACCACTGCGGCAGGATCAGGTTGATGCCGAAGAACCCGGCATAGCCGCCTACCAGCACAAGGGTGCCGATGCGGAAATTGCGATAGGCGAACAGACGGAGATTGACCACCGGATGACGGTCGGTCATTTCCCAGATCACGAAGACCGCCAGGGCAATGACCGAAATCACAGCACCCATGATGATGAAGTTCGACTCGAACCAGTCCAGGTCGTTGCCCTTGTCGAGGATAACCTGGAGCGCGCCGACACCGATGATCAGCGTGATCAAGCCCACATAGTCCATCGGCTGATGGCTGGTGACCACCGACCGCGCCTTGAGCTGCTGGTGTACCACCCACGCGGCGAAAATCCCGATGGGCACGTTGATGAAAAAAATCCACGGCCAGCTGTAGCTGTCGGTGATCCATCCGCCGAGGATCGGCCCGGCAATCGGTGCCACCACCGTGACCATCGCCAGCAACGCCAGGGCCATGCCCCGCCGGGCCGGCGGGTACACGGCAATCAGCAGGGTCTGGGTCATTGGGTACAACGGCCCGGCCACCAGCCCCTGCAATACGCGAAAGCCAATCAGCTCCGGCATCGAGGTGGAAATGCCACACAAGAACGAAGCGAGCACGAACAGCATCGTCGCCCACAAAAACAGCTTCACCTCGCCAAAGCGCCGACTCAGCCAGCCAGTGAGCGGCAGGGCGATGGCGTTGCTCACCGCGAACGAAGTGATCACCCAAGTGCCCTGTTCCGAGCTGACGCCCAGGTTGCCGGAAATGGTCGGCAAGGCGACGTTGGCGATGGTGGTGTCGAGCACTTGCATGAACGTCGCCAGCGACAGCCCGATGGTGCTGAGCAACAGGCTGGGCGGCGTGAAGGACGCGTTATTGCTCATTGCGAAATCCTATGAAGCGAAGGTGGCAAAATCCCTTGGGACAAGACCCAACTCCTGTGGGAGCGAGCTTGCTCGCGATAGCGGTGTATCAGTCACCACCGATGCTGGCGGGTCCAATGCCATCGCGAGCAAGCTCGCTCCCACAGGTTCATCCCATAACTGACTAACGCTGCGCAGTCTTGCTCGCCGCAGCGCTGTTGTCGTGGATCAGGCGGGTGATCATCGCGTCGGCATCCGCCAGTTGCCGGTCATAGACCTGGGTGCTGAACGAGGCTTTCTGCGGTGGCTGCTGGGCCAGTACCGGACCGCTCTGGTCACGCAGGTTGACACTGACCTGGGTCGACAGGCCGACCCGCAACGGATGCTTGGCCAACTCCTGGGCATTGATGTGAATACGCACCGGTACCCGCTGGACGATCTTGATCCAGTTACCGGTGGCGTTCTGCGCCGGCAGCAAGGCAAATGCGCTGCCGGTCCCGGCGCCCAGGCTGTCGATGGTGCCGCTGTACTTCACATCGCTGCCGTACAGGTCGGCTTCGATGTCCACCGGCTGGCCGATGCGCATGTCGCGCAGTTGGGTTTCCTTGAAGTTGGCGTCGATCCACAACTGATCCAGCGGGATCACCGCCATCAACGCCGTGCCTGGTTGCACCCGCTGGCCCAGTTGCACGGTGCGCTTGGCGACATACCCGGTGACCGGCGCAATCAAGGTACTGCGGGCGTTGGTCAGGAAGGCCTGGCGCAATTGCGCGGCGGCGGCTTGCACGTCGGGATGGGACGACACCACGGTATCGTCCACCAAGGCGCTGGTGGTCTTGAGCTGTTGCCGGGCATTGGCCAGGGCGTTCTGCGCCGAGATCAGGTCATCCCGGGCATGGGACAGTTCTTCCCGGGAAATCGCCCCGCCGGCCGCCAGGTTCTTGCGTCGGCTGTAGTTTTCCTGGGCTTTCTGCACTTCGGCCTCTTGGGCATTGACCTGCGCCCGCATGCCGTCGACGTTGCTGTACAAACCACGTACCTGGCGCACGGTGCGGGCCAGGTTGGCCTGGGCACTTTGCAGTCCGACCTCGGCGTCGTTCGGGTCGAACTGCACCAGCACCTGGCCTTCACGCACTAGGTCGCCGTCGTCGGCACCGATGCTCACCACGGTCCCGGTGACTTGCGGGGTGATTTCCACCACGTTGCCGTTCACATAGGCATCGTCGGTGCTTTCGCTCCAGCGGCCATACAGTTCATGCCAGCCCCACACCCCCAGGCCTGCGAGGATGACGATCAACGCCAGTGCCAACAACATGACCTTGCGCTTGCGTGGATTGCCGCTGTCTTGCGTTTGTTGGGATTGAGTCGTTTCGGCAATCGCCATGACAAGTACCTCGAATCAGTGGGTCGGCGTGGCAGGGGTCGGCGTGGCAGCCGCCAGGTTCTGGGTTTCGAAACCACCGCCCAGGGCCTGCATCAGTTGGATCGACAAATCGATTTGCTCGGCATTCAGGTTCGCCAGTTGGCGCTGGGCCTGGAGCAACTGCTGCTCGATGCTCAGCACGTCCAGGTAATTGCCGATGCCGGAACCGTAGCGCTGGACCACGGTGTCGTAGGAGCTCTGTGCGATATCGGTGGCATGTTGCTGGGCGCCAATCTGGCGAGCGATGTCGCGCAACTGGTTGATGGTGTCGCTGACATCGCCAAGGGCCGTGACCAGGCTCTTGTTGTACTGCGCCACCGCCAGGTCGTAATCGGCGTCCCGGGCATCCAGGTCCGCTCGCAGGCGTCCGCCGTCGAAGATCGGCAGCGATACGGTCGGCGCCACATTGAAGAAGCGGCTGGGCGAACCGAACATCGCATCGCCCAGCAACGACTGCACCCCCGCCGCCGCGCTCAGGTTGAGGTTGGGATAGAAGTTGGTCTTGCCGGCCTCGATGTTCTTGCTCGCCGCCTCGACCCGCCAGCGCGCTGCGATCAGGTCCGGACGGCGGCCCAGCAGCTCGGCCGGCAGGTTCGACGGCAAGGCGACCGCGCTGGCTTGGAGCACGTTGGGCCGGGCGATTTCATTGCCGCGGTCCGGGCCCTTGCCCAGCAACACCGCCAGGGCGATCTTGGCGCTCTGCAGGCGTTTATCGGCGTCGATCAGGGTCGCATCGGCGCTGGCTTCCAGACTTTCGGTCTGCTGGAACTGGTATTCGCTGTCGATCCCGGCGGTGAGGCGACGCTTGCCCAGGTCGAGCATCTGGCGCGTGCGCTTGAGGTCTTCGGCGGCCAGGTCATGGATGATGTGGGCCTGGCCCAGGTCGCTGTAGGCCCGGGCCACATCGGCGGCCAGGGTCAATTGCGCGGCCTGGCGATCGATCTCGGCGGCACGGGCCTGGCCCAGGGCGGCTTCCCAGGCGGCGCGCTGTCCACCCCAGAGGTCGAAGTTGTAGTTGAAGTCCACACTCAGCGAACGCAAGGTGCTGTATGCCCCGCCCTGCCCTTGCGGGTCCTGGTCACGGGCCAGGCGCGAACGGCTGACGCTGCCGCTGGCATCCAGGGTCGGCAGGCGCGCCGCATTGGCAGCATAGGCCGCGGCACTGGCCTGGTGGACCCGGGCGCTGGCGACCTGCATGTCGGGACTATCGCGCAGTGCTTCACGGATCAAGCCGTCAAGTTGTGGGTCACCGAGGCTTTTCCACCAGTCGCTTTTCGGCCACGCGGCCGGCGACAGCGTGACCCCGTTCAGCGACTGTCCAGCCTGGAGGCTCTTGGCCTCGAGGCTGACGCCTTCGGTCTTCAGGCCGCTGTAGCTGGCACAACCGGCGAGGCTCATGGCCAACAGCACCAGGCTCAAGCGGGTACGCAAGGTTTGACGTTTCATTTCTCCCCCAATCGCAACACCGTGATGGGATCACCGGCGGCGAGCAGTATTTTCTTGAGGATGTCTTCGAGGGTTTGCAGCTCCTCTCGACTGATGGCGCCGGCCAACTGGTTCATGGCGTCGGCACCGATGAACGGCAGGCGATCGGCGAGGGCCTGGCCGGCTTCGGTCAGCACCAACTGCACCTGGCGCCGGTCCTCCGCCGAGCGCTGGCGGACCAGGAAACCTTTCTGCTCCAGGCGATCGAGCATTCGCGTCATTGAGCCGCTGTCCAGGGACAGGTAGCGACACAGCTCGACCGGCGTGTCGATGCCGTGCTGGGCCATGATGATCAGCACCTTGAACTGGGCGGCGGTAATACCGACGGGTTCCATGTGGGTGTCGATGATCCGGTCCTTGAGCAGCGCGGCGCGACCGAGCAGCATGCCGAGGTGACAATTGTGAAAGTCGTCAGGGGTGAAGTGCTTCATCTGGACACCGTTTGCTGCCTAGGCAGTGAATGTATGTCGAGATATTACTGCTTAGGCAGCAAATGTCAAACAAATAGTTAGCTTGCTACGCATGGCCGGACGAACGCGGATAAAAATGTGGGAGCAAGCCCGCTCCCACAATGATTGGAGAAGGACTTCAGAAATCGCGCTTGTAGAAAATATCCAGCGAGCTGGCGACGCCGCTGGCGGCTTCGAGGTACACCTTCTTGCTGAGCTTGTAGCGCAGGGCAATGGTGTTGGCCGGTTCGAACACGCCGACGCCATAGCGCAGGCTCAGTTTTTCCGACAGGTTGCCGCTGGCGACCACGCTGGTGGTGTTGCCACTGCCTTGGGTGTCGAGCTGGAAATCATCGATGCCCAGGTTACTGGCCAAGCTGCTGGTCACCCCGGAACTGCCCATCAGCCCCAGGCCCAGCGCCGCCTGGGCGAGCATGTTGTTGTCCTCGCCCGTCGTGCTCAGCGGTCGTCCCAGTACCAGGTAGGACAACGCCTGTTCCTGGCTCATGGCCGGTTCCGAGAAGATTTGCGTGGTCGGTTGCTCGGCGCTGCCGCTCAAACGGATGCCGGCGATCACATCGTCGGTCTGGCGAATCGCTTCGATGTCCAGGTAGGGCTGGTCGATGGGCCCGGCGAACAGCAGCCGTGCCCGGCGCACCGTCAGCCGTTGCCCGTAGGCCCTATAACGGCCGTCGTTGAGCCACAGTTCACCGCGGGTGTCCATGTTGTCGCCGATGTGCACTTGGCCCTGGACGTTGGCCGTCAGGCCGAAACCCGAGAACGCGAGTTTGTCCTGGCCGACGATCACGTCGATGTCCATCGCCATGGCCATCGGCGCCTTGCCCTCCTCGGTCTGGTGGCCGACGATCACCGTGTCATCCGACACCTTGACGGTGGACGGCGGCAGTTCGCGAACGGTGATCTCGCCTTTGGGTACAAGGACCTTGCCGGCGATGGATAGCTGCTCGCCCTGCATCGTGATGTTGAGGTCCGGTGCCACCTCGAGCACAGCGTAAGGCTCGACGGTAACCGGCAGTTGCGACCCCTTGAGGGCCAGGTCCAGGGTCAGGGCTTCGCCCCAGCCGATGTTCCCGGTCAGGCTGCCCTGCCCGCGCTTGCCACTTTTCCAATCGCCGTGGAGCCGTACCGTTTCGCCGGCAATCATCGCTCGCACTTGCAAGGCTTCGAGGCTGACTGGCAGTTCCGGCCCGGACACTTCGCCGTCGCTGAGTACCAGGTTGCCGTTGACCTGGGGCGCGAGCAAACCACCCGACAACGTCCCGCTGCCGTTCAGGTGACCGGTGAGGGTTTGCACCATTGGCACGAACGGCCGGGCCACGGACAGGTCCAGGCCGGTCAGGCGGAACGAACCGCTCAAGGGCTTGCCCGCCGGCAGCGGGTTGATCTGCGCCTGGAGCATCAGTTCACCCAGCCTGGCGCCGACGAAATTCAGGTCGGTGTCGATGCGCTTGGGGGTCAGGCGGCTGTTGAGCGTCAGGGTCTGGTACGGGAAGTCCAGCCATTGCGGCTTATCGCCCTCCTTGTCCCGAATCCGTAAAGTACCGCCACTGGCGTCCACCAGGATCCGGCCATTCGGGCCACTGGCTGGCAGGTCCAGTTGCAGGTCAGCGTTGAGCCGGCCCTGCCAGGCAAAATCCTTGGGCATCCACTGGGCCAGGCTTTCGATGGGGAATTGCTTGAGGTGATAGCGCAGTTTCGGCTCCGGCATCAGCCGCTGATCTTCGCCACACAGACTGGCATCAAAGGAACGCCAGCAATGAGCGCCGACGTTGAGCGTGCCATCGGTCAGGCGCTCCAGTTTCGCCGGGGCTTGCAGGCGCCAGGCTTGACCGCCGGCCTGCACCTCGCCGCTGGCCAGGCGCCCACGCCAATTGCCTTGGTCGAGGGCGCCGTCGAGTGCCAGGGTCGTGTCGAGCTGCGGCCCTTGCAAGTCCAGGTTGAGTGTTTGCCGCTTGATGTCGCCCTGCCCACTGACGGTCAGCACGCCCAGGGACGTTTCACCGGCGCGGATGCCGCTGGCCTTGAGGTCGAGCTTGCCGCGCTGGGCGCTGTCGAGGGTCGCGTCCAGGTTCAGGCTTTGCAGGCGATTGTCCCGCAATGCCAGTTGCGAGCCTTGCAGGCCGAGCTTGCCTTGGGGGGCCTTGAGCGTGCCGGCCAGGTCGACCCGACCGACCACCTGGCCGCGCAGTTGGGGCCAGAGTTGGGCCAGGCGTGCGAGCTTGATGTCGATCTGGCCGCTCAGTTTCTCTTGCAGGCTGCCGGTGCCGTTGATGCGGTTGTCCCCCAGGCGGATGTCCAGCGCGCTGAGGTTCCACTGCTCGCCGGCGCCGCTGCCCTTGACCTGTAACAGCGCCGGCTGGCCGCGCAGCTTGCCCTTGAGATCCAGATCCGCGTCGAGGTCAAGGCGATCATTCTTCATCGCGCCTTTGCTGCGCAATGGCCCGGCCAGGGTCCCAGGCAGCTCGCCGAGCCAGTACGCCGGGTTGATGGCCGACAGTTGCAACGCGGTGTCCCAGGCAATGCCGTCGGCAAATTGCAGATTCAGGTGCCCTTCGGCCTTGCCCTGCCCCGCCACCAGTTTGAGCTGCGGCAAATGGATTTGCATCAGGTCGCCACTGAACGGGCTGTCCAGGCTGAAGGCCCCGGCGGGTCCGTCCAGCGCGGCTTGGAAGTTGCCCAGGTATTGGCCATCGGTGTACGAGATTTCGCCGTTGAAACTGCGCAACGTCACTTGCGGCTCGTCGATCAGCGGATAAAGGCTATGCCAGGGGAAATCCAGCCAGGCAACTTTCGCCTCGGCACTCAGGCCTTCGCGCCAGTCCACGTGTCCGCTGAGTTTCAGGCTTTGCTGATTGCCGGCGTCCAGGTCCAGGCCCGCGACCTGCGCGCCATTGGCGTCCACGGTGCCTTGCAGCAACAACACCACCGGCCCTTTTTCGGCGGGCAATGTCGCCTTGCCGAGCAGTCGATAGCCACTTTTCAGATCGCCTTCGCCAGTCAACTCCAACTGATTGAGCAACAAGGTATCGGGCAGATCGGCGCTGGCCTTGAAGCCGTCGGCGGTGACGCGAACCTGGGCGGGCAGGTTGTCCGCCAGCGGTTGCAGCTCACCGGTCAACCGGCCTTGCAGGTAACCGCTGCTGTCGGCCTTGAGGTTGAGGGTCTTAAGCAGGTTGCCGTCGACTTTCAGGTCCAGCGCCCAGGGCGTTGTGCCCGGCGCCGGCAAGGTCAACCGGCCCTCGGCGCTCAATGGCCAGTCACCGCCCGGTTTCAGCAGGCCGGAGAGTTTCAGGCTCAGCTCATCGCGCTGCAATTGCACCGAATCGATCTGCATGCCCTCGGCGGTCCAATGGGCAACCAATTGCAGCCCCTTGAACTGCTCGCTGCCGTTGAAAGACAGGCTGCCAACCTGCACATCGCCCAGCTCGATGGCGAGCGGCAAGTCCAGGTCCGGCAAGCTGATCGGGCCGCTGCTCGGTTCATCGGCAGAGGCCGGCAATTGCAAGGCGACCTGGTCGGCCTTGAGCTGTTCGATGCACAGGGTCATGCGCGCCAGGCACAGCGGCGACCAGGCGAATATCAGCCCATCCACTTCAACCCCACTGGCGCCCTGCTGCCACAGCAGGTGATCGGCGCTCCACTGCCCGCCCAGCCGGCCCTGGAAATTCTCCACGGTCAGCCCCGGCACCAGACCGAGGGCCCAGCGACTGCCAAAGGCCGTGCCCAGCACCACGCCCAAGACCAGCACGAGCGTCAGAAGCCCTCCGACGAGCGCCAGCAGCGACCTCTTCAAACCACGCTTCACAGCTCAGGCCCCATGGAAAAGTGCAATCGAATGCCGCCTTCATCGTCCATCGCATGGGCCAGGTCCAGGCGGATCGGCCCCACCGGCGACACCCAGCGCACGCCGACACCCACACCGGTCTTCAGGCTGGGCAGTTCCAGGCTGTTAAAGGAGTTGCCCTGGTCGACGAACGTCGCTACCCGCCACTTTGGCGCGATGGAATATTGGTATTCGAGGCTGCCGGCAACCATGTAGCGACCACCGATTCGGTCGCCCTCGGAGTTTTCCGGCGACAGGCTCTGGTAGTCGTACCCCCTCACGCTCTGGTCGCCACCGGCGAAAAAGCGCAGGGACGGCGGGATGGACTTGTAGCCATTGGTGGCGCTGCCGCCGATCTGCGCCCGAGCCAGCAGGCGATGCTTGTCGAACACCGTGGTCAGTCCCTTGACCATGGCAGTGCCGTACAAAAGGTTGTTGTCCGAGCCCAGCCCTTCCTTGGCGACCTTGGTGTCGAACTGCAAACGGTAGCCGTTGTGCGGGTCGATGCGGTTATCGCTGCGCAGGTAGGAATAGCTCACCCCTGGCATCAACAGCGTGCTCAGGCCCGCGTCGTCGCCGAGGCGGTACTCCTCGCGCTGCCACTTGAGCGACACCACTCGCTGCCAGCCGCTGGGCAACTTGCTGTGCCATTCAGGGCCCACGGTGAGCAGTTTGCTGAGGCTGTCGGTACCGGCCAGCTCTTCATATTGATACCCGCCGGCGTAGCGCATCTTGTCGGTCAGCGGTGGGTCCAGCGGCACGTCGTACCACAGGCCGACGTTCTGCCGGGGCGCCGACACCTCCGCTTCCCAGCCGTAGCTGTGGCCTTGGGGGTTGACCCAGTGGCGCGTCCAGTTGGCTTTGGCCCGGGGGCCGACGTCAGTGGAAAAACCCAGGCCCAGGCCCATGGTCCGCGGCTTGCGTGTGTCGAGCTTGACCGCCACCGGGATCACGTTGTCGGTAGCGGCGGTGGGCGCGGCATCGACGCGCACGCCTTCGAAATAACCGCTCGATTGCAGTGCCTGGTTGAGTTCTGCGATGAGTTCGGAGTCGTACGCCGTGCCGGCTTTGAACGGCACCATGCGTTGCAACAGGTCTTCGTCGAATGGCGTGTCACCCTGGAAGCTCACCGGGCCCAAGGCATAGCGCGGGCCGCTGTCGTAGACCAGCTCGATGTCGGCGACGCCGGCCTGGGGGTCCACCAGGAGTTTCTGCTGGGTGAAGCGCCCGCTGAAAAAACCATAGCGCGAGGCCTGGTTCTGGATCACCCGCTTGGCATCTTCATAGCGACCATGGTTGAGCACCGCACCGGGTTTCAGGGCGGCGTTGCTGGGTACGCGAAAGGCCTTGAGCGACGCCGCCGGGCCATCGATGCGCACGGTGACGCTGCGCAGGTGCACCGGCTCGCCGGGGTCGATGGTCAGCACCAGGCGCGGGTCCTTGCCGCCCTTGACCTCACTGTCGATCTGCGGCTGGTAGTAGCCCAGCGCCTGGGCGGCCTTGCGCGCCTGCTCCTCGGCGCCGCGGCTGAAGCGCAGCAAGGCTTCCTCGTCACGATCACCCAAGCCCCCGATGTAACCTTCTACGTTGGCCTTGAGTTCGTCATTGGAGGGCTGGACACGCACTTCCAATTCACTGTTTGCCAGCGCCGCGCAACTGAGAGACAGCAAAAGCGCGCCGCCGGTCATTCTTCCTGGGAGATTCATGGCGCGGATGCTATCACGAGCGTAGGTGCCTGATAGAGCCGGACATTTCCTAAAAGTTCGCCCGACTATGCGGTTGCGCTTTGCAGAATCTGCGGATTGGCGTGGAAGAACACATGTTCGCGGATCGGTCCCACCGCCACTTCACCGACTTCCTCGTAGCCCTGGCGCTTATAGAACTCAAGGTAGCGCGGATTGCCAGTGTCCAGCACCACCCCTTGGGAATGCTCGTCCACTGCACACCAGTTATGGACCGCCGTGAGCAACTGCTCGCCGAAATGCTTGCCCTGGAACTGTGGGTGCACCCCCAGCAGCGGCAGTACATGGACCGCATCGGACGGCAGGCAGGCCAGCACGGCCGCGTGGTATTCCAGGTAGCGCCTTGTGCAACGAAAACCAGTGCTCAAGACCATGCGCAGGCGCCAGGCCCAGCTTTCGGTAATACCCAGGCGCCGCTGCGGCGGGGCGATCAGGGCGATGCCGATCAGGCGATCATTGACCAACAGGCCAATGGCCGGCAGGTCCTGGAGAAAATGCTGCTTGACCAGCTCGCGCACCGTGGCCCGCACCCGCTGCTCATAACCGGGTCGCTCGGATTCGAACAGGTAGCTGAAGGTCGGCTCATGGCGATAGGCCTGGTACAGCAACGAACGGGCTTCACGGGAATAACCACTGTCGAGCATATGGACGTCGGCGATGGCGGTTTCAGGCATGGTGTTGGATCTCCTGGGGCAAGGCTCGGTGAGGCCCCGCTCTTATTGAGTACGAACCCGATAGGGTCGTGATCGTTCCTACATGCAAAGGACATTAGCAGCGCATTTGTCCTACTGCCACGCTGGCTCCCTTCCCACATGTCAGCTAGCATCGCAGTTTTGCCAGGACAGCCGACCATGAAGATCGTCTCCTTCAACATCAACGGGCTGCGCGCCCGCCCCCATCAGCTGGCGGCGCTGATCGAGAAGCATCAGCCGGATGTGATCGGGCTGCAGGAAACCAAGGTCCACGACGAGCAATTTCCCCTGGCCGAGGTGCAAGCCCTGGGCTACCACGTGCATTACCACGGGCAAAAGGGCCATTACGGCGTCGCCCTGCTCTCCCGCCAGGCGCCACTGAGCCTGTACAAGGGCTTCGAAGGCGACGACGAGGATGCCCAGCGGCGCTTCATCTGGGGCACCTTCGCCGATGCCAACGGCGTGCCGGTGACCATCATGAACGGTTATTTCCCACAAGGTGAAAGCCGCGACCACCCGACCAAATTCCCGGCCAAAGAACGTTTCTACAGCGATTTGCAGCAACTGCTGGAAAGCCGCTTCAGCAACGACCAGCCAGTGGTGGTGATGGGGGACGTGAACATTTCCCCGGAAGACTGCGACATCGGCATCGGCCCGGACAACATGAAGCGCTGGCTGAAAACCGGTAAGTGCAGCTTCCTGCCGGAAGAGCGCGAATGGATGGCCCGCTTGAAGAACTGGGGCCTGGTGGACAGCTTCCGCCACCTGAACCCGGACGTCACCGACCGTTTCAGTTGGTTCGACTACCGCAGCCGCGGTTTCGAGGACGAGCCCAAGCGCGGCCTGCGCATCGACCTGATCCTCACTTCCCACGGCCTGCTGCCGCGGGTCAAGGACGCGGGCGTGGACTATGAGCTGCGGGGCATGGAAAAACCGTCGGACCATGCACCGATCTGGTTGCAGTTGAGCTGATCGCGTCCCCACCTGTGGGAGCCAACTTGCTCGCGATAGCGGCCCAGCCGTCACATTGATCTTGAATGTGCCGCCGTCATCGCGAGCACGCTCGCGCCCCCATTGGATTTCGGTGCTCCGTCGCACCCCTGTCACCTTTCAGTAACCTGACTGACTTAATCTTCCGGCACGTCCTCGGGTTCAGAAGGTGCCGGCATGCGGCTGTGTGTTGTGATTTTCATGGGCCTCTGGCTGCCGTTCGTGGCATGGGCGGGCAACTTGCCTATCCCCGAACAAGGCCCGGCCTTGCGTCTCCAGGGCTCCAATACCATCGGCGCGGCGCTGGGACCGGCCCTGGTCAGGGGCTTGATGGAGGATCAGGGGCTGCTCAAGGTCCACAGTGAAATCACCGGTCGCGACAACGAGCAGCGCATCGTCGGCCAGACCGCCGATGGCCGACGGGTACAGATCGACATCGCCGCCCACGGCTCCAGCACCGGTTTCGTCGCCCTCAAGCAGGCCAGCGCCGACCTGGCGGCCGCCTCCCGGCCCATCAAGGACAACGAGCTGAAGGACCTGTCGTCCCTGGGCGACCTGAAAAGTCCTGCCGCCGAGCAGGTCATCGCCATCGATGGCCTGGCGATCATCCTTCACCCCCACAACCCGCTACGCCAACTCGATACCGCGCAACTGGCGCGGATATTCAGCGGCGAGGCGAAAACCTGGGAAGCCGTCGGCGCCACGGGCGGCCCCATTCATCTGTATGCCCGGGATGATCAGTCCGGTACTTACGACACCTTCAAGGAACTGGTGCTTAACCGCCAGGGAAAACAGCTGGATCCTACAGCGCTGCGCTTCGAGTCCAGCGAACAGCTGTCCGACGCGGTCAGCCAGGATCGGCAAGGCATCGGTTTCATCGGCTTGCCCTACGTGCGACAGGCCAAGGCGCTGGCGATTGTCGACGGGGCTTCACAACCCATGCTGCCGCTCAACCACCTGATCGCCACCGAGGACTACCCTCTCTCCCGGCGCCTGTTCTTCTATTTACCGCCCCGGGACGCCAACCCCTGGGCCGAGGCATTGGTGGCGTTCACCCAAAGCGACAAAGGCCAGGCCATCGTCGCGGCCAACGGCTTCATCGCCCAGACCGTCCAGGCCATGGCCGTCACGCCGCATGCACTGATGCCCGAGGGTTACCAAGCCCTGAGCCGCCACGCCCAACGCTTGACCGTGAACTTCCGCTTCGAAGAAGGCAGCGCCAGCCTGGACAACAAGGCCCACCAAGACCTGGCCCGCGTGCTTGACTATATAAAGCAACACGGCAAGCTCGACCGACGCGTGACGCTGGTGGGTTTTGGCGATGCCAAGGACGACCCGGCGCGAGCCGACCTGCTCTCCAAACTGCGGGCCATGGCGGTACGCCGTGAACTGGTCAAGAACGGCGTGACACTGCGCGAGGTGCGTGGCTTCGGTGCACTGATGCCGGTGGCGGCCAACAGCGAAGATGAAGGACGGATCAGGAACCGGCGGGTGGAGGTGTGGGTGTACTGAACCCGCCAAGCGTCGCAAACCACTGTGGCGAGGGAGCTTGCTCCCGCTCGGCTGCGCAGCAGTCGTAATCCGGCTTGCGCGGTTCATCTGTTTTTCCGTGATGTCTGGTGTGGGGCTACTGCGCAGCCCAACGGGGATAAATCCCCTCGCCACAGGAGTTTGTCCTTGCCGCAGGTTGTTTTCAGCGCTGAATGCTATCGATTAGCCAATTCCATGATCATCCGCGACAGCAGATAAATCCTGGGCACTACGCTCTCGACTTCCGCGTACTCCTCCGGCGTATGAATGTTGCCACCGACGATGCCAAAACCATCCAGCGTCGGCGTGCCGACACCCGCCGAGAGGCTGGCATCCGCCGCGCCGCCGCTGCCCTCCTCGGTGAGTTTGCGCCCCAGTTCGCCATAGATGCCTTGGGCTATGGCCATCAACCGGTCCGACTCCGCCGTCTGGGGCATCGGTGGCAGGCCGCGCTTGAGGCTGGTGGTGACTTCGGTGTCTGCGATCAACTTGTCCTGCGAGACCCGGGCCAGGTCTTTTTCGATGCGGTCGAATTCTTCCGGCACCGCCGCACGCACATCAGCCTTGGCGCTCGCCTGGTCGGGAATCACGTTGGTCCGGTCGCCGGCCTCGATCACCGTGAAGTTGATGGTGGTTTTCTTTTCCGCGTCGCCGAGCTTGCCCAGTTGCAAGATCTGGTGTGCGGCTTCCATCGCCGCATTGCGCCCCTGTTCCGGCGCGACGCCGGCGTGGGACGCTTTGCCCTTGACCTCCACCAGCGCCGTGGCACTGCCCTTGCGCCACACCACCAAGCCGTCGGCCGGGCGACCCGGTTCGAGGTTGAGGGTCACGTCATGGGCCTTGGCGGTTTTCTTGATCAGATCGGTGGCGGCGTCCGAGCCGGTTTCTTCGCTGGCGTCGAGCAGGAAAGTAATCTGCGCGTAGTTCTTGAAGTCCAGGTTCTTGAGCACCTTCAAGGCGTAGATCCCCGCGACGATGCCGCCCTTGTCGTCCATCACTCCCGGCCCGTAGGCGCGACCATCCTTGATATGGAACGGGCGTTCGGCGGCCGAGCCCTCCTTGAACACCGTGTCCATGTGGGCCATCAGCAGGATTTTCGCTTTACCGGTGCCCTTGAGGGTCGCCAGGATGTGCTGGGTACCGTCCGAGTTCGGCACTTTCTCAATGGACGCACCCAACTTTTTCAGCTCGTCGATGGCAATGTCGCCGACCTGGGTCAGCCCCGGCACGTACCCGGAGCCGGAGTCGATATTCACCAGCCGCTCCAGCAACTTCAGGGCCTCGCCCTTGTACTGCTGCGCGTCGGTCAGGATTTGTTGATGGGGTTGGGCAAAGGCCATGGGGGTGAAGGCGCCAAGGGCCAGGCTCAGGCCGAGGCTGACGGCCAGACGGGAGCGAACAGCGGTCATCGTCATGATTTCATCCTTGTTCCGTATCGAGAGAGTGCCATGGGCACCCTACCCGACAATGAACCAAGGCTCCAGGCAGCAAGAGGTCATCTCAGACAGAAACGGTCGACGCTTCCAACAGTGGTCGATGGCGGTGGCAAATGACCCGGTTGCGCCCGCTGGTCTTGGCTTCGTACAGCGCCTGGTCTGCATCGTTGAGCCAGAGGGTCGCGTCGGCATAAGCCGGGTTGAAGACCGCAACGCCAATACTCAGGCTCACTTTCAGCGCCGGGTCCCGCTCGTAGCTGAGGGTCGCGAAGCGCTCGCGCAAACCGTCCATGGCCTGCACCGCGTTGTGTTGGGTCAAGTCCGGCAAAATCACGCCGAACTCGTCGCCACCATAACGCCCGACAATGTCGGCGGAGCGCAGGTTCTGCCTGAGCAGCTTGCCAAGCTGACGCAGCACGATGTCGCCGGCCCCGTGGCCATAGGTGTCATTGATGATCTTGAAATGGTCGATGTCGATCAATGCAATCGCGCCACGGGGCGTCCCGTCTGCTGGTTGGCGCACGCAACGCTGGAATTCCTCGTTGAGGCGATCTTTCCAGGCGCCATGGTTCAGCAACCCGGTCAGGCTGTCGGTACGACTCAGGGCCAGCAGTTCACGCTTTTGCCGGCCCAGGGTGTGGGCCTGGCGAAAGCAGATCCAACCCAGTGCCATCGGATACAAGCACAGCAGTGGCAGACACGCGTAGATCTGCGCCGGGCTGGTCATGGGCACGCTGGTCAGCGGGAAGATGAGCGTGCCCACGGCGATGCCCGCCACCTGAGCCATCACCCCAACGAGCAGGAAACGCAGGCCACCGATGGCGACGTTGTTCATCGCCATCATCGCCAGCGTGACGGCCGTGGGCAGCGGGTTGAATTGCATCGCCACGACCCAGACGCCGCCGAGAAAGGCATCGATCAGCAGATTGCGGTGTTCGGCGTGGTAAGGCACCGCGCTGCGGCGGGCCCACCAATAAGACAGGTGCGGCCAGAGCAGGCCATTGAACAGCATGAAGCCCCAGACCCAGGGTGCCGGATCGAGGGGATAAAGTGCGGCGCTGACCAGCAGCAACCCCAGCGTCAGGCCCAGGGTGCGCGATACATAGAGCCTCCTGGCCAACGACAGTCCCTTTTTTCCCGGTTTTTGCATGGACGCCTCTGCACCGCGGGTCCCGAGTCATCGGGATGGGGTTGCCTGGAGTCTATCAGGGCAGCATCAAATAGCCACCATTGATGCAGGGGTATTTATTCACATTCAAATGCGAGACTCTGCTGGGATTTTGGCTATATATGACAAGGAATCCGTGAGCCTTCGGAAAGGAGGCCCCTGGGCACCGATGCTTCGGATTTAAGCTTCACTTATCACCGACTGATCCGATTAATCACATTCTGTCGCAGCCCATGGAGGGCAAAACATGCTGGTGTTGTTGGTAGTTCTCGCTGTACTTATCGCCTGGAGCTGGTTGACGTACCCCGGCATCGGCCATGTGATCTACGACATGAACATGGCCTTGGAGGCACGCCTTTACCGGTTGCGCAAAATCACCGTGCCCATCAGCGAAATGACCGTGTCGACCTGGCAGGGCGGGCCCTATGAAGCGTCCGCCAGCATTCTGATGCTGCACGGCTACAGCGGCGACAAGAACCTCTGGCTGCGGGTTGCCCGGCATTTTGTCGGCGACTATAGGGTGGTGATCCCCGACCTCCCCGGCCATGGCGAAACCGGCTTCAAGGCTGGCGGCGGCTACGACATCCCAACCCAGGCACGACGGATCATCGAGTTGCTCGACGCCTGCGGCCTGGACAAGGTCCATGTGATCGGCAATTCCATGGGGGGGCATCTCGCCGCGTGGCTGGCGGCAACGTCGCCTGAACGCGTACTGACCCTGGCGCTGCTCAATCCAGCCGGCGTCACCGCGCCCCAGCCCAGCGACATGGACCGCCAATTGGCCGCCGGGCGTAACCCCTCCCTGGTGCATTCGCAGGAAGAATTCATGCCGTTCTACGCAATGACCATGGCCTCGCCACCCTGGGTGCCGGGCGTGGTGATGGCGGCCGTGGCCGAGCGTTATATGCAGCACCGCGAAGAACTGGCGGAGATCTACACCGACTTTCGCGCCAGCCCGTCGATGGAGTCCCACTTGGCCGACATCCGCGCCCCTTCGCTGCTGCTCTGGGGCCGCCAGGACCGGGTGATCGACGTCAGCAGCGTGCCAGTGTGGAGCAAGGGCATCGCCGACTTGCGCGTGGAAATCTGGGACGGGATCGGCCACCTGCCCATGATCGAACAACCGGGGAGAACCGCTGCGCTGTACCGTGGTTTTCTCAGCGGGCTGAGGCAGTAAGCATCGAGCGGGTGGATCAGTCCCTGGCAGAATGAAGTCCTGAAGATTCTTCGTTTGCCGGGGCCGGCGAAGGCTGCGATCTTTCGTCCAACTTTCCCACCGCCTTCGCCAGGAATTCTTACGATGAGCTTCGTCAGCCCCGACTTGATCCGCCAACGCTTCTCCAGAGCGATGTCCGACATGTACCGCGACGAGGTGCCGCTGTACGGCGCCCTGATGAAGCTGGTGGAACACACCAACGCCCAGGTGCTGGCCGAACAGCCGGAGCTGGCCGCGCACCTGCGCAGCACCGGCGAACTCGAACGCCTGGACCTGGAGCGCCACGGTGCGATCCGCGTTGGCACCGCCGCCGAGCTGGCGACCCTGGGACGACTGTTCGCCGTCATGGGCATGCAGCCGGTGGGCTACTACGACCTCACGCCAGCCGGGGTGCCGGTGCATTCCACAGCCTTCCGCGCAGTGCATGAAAGTGCCTTGCAAATCAGCCCGTTCCGGGTGTTTACCTCGCTGCTGCGCCTGGAGCTGATCGAGAATGCCGAGCTTCGTGCCTTTGCCGAGTCGGTGTTGGAGCAACGGCAGATCTTCACCCCCGGGGCCCTTGAGCTCATTGACCTGGCCGAACGCCAGGGTGGCCTGACCGAAGCCCAGGCCGAGGACTTTGTCCTGCAGTCCCTGGAAACCTTTCGCTGGCACCACAGCGCCACGGTAACCGCCGAACACTACCGGCAGTTGAGTGCCCAGCATCGCCTGATCGCCGATGTGGTGGCGTTCAAGGGCCCACACATCAATCACCTGACGCCACGCACCCTGGACATCGACATCGTCCAGGCGCAGATGCCCGTGCAGGGCATCACTCCCAAGGCGGTGATCGAAGGCCCGCCCCGTCGCCGATGCCCGATCCTGCTGCGCCAGACCAGCTTCAAGGCCCTGGACGAGCCCGTTGCATTCACCGACCAGCCACAGGCCCAAGGCAGCCATAGCGCCCGCTTCGGCGAGATCGAACAACGTGGCGCCGCGCTTACGCCCAAGGGCCGCGCACTCTATGACCAATTACTCAATGCCGCACGCGATGCACTGGGGGCGTTTCCCAACGAAGCCAACGCCGAGCGCTACAACGCGCTGATGGCGGAACACTTTGCCGCCTTCCCGGATAGCCACGATGAGCTGCGCCGACAGGGATTGGCGTATTTCCGTTATTTTCCGACGCCCAAGGGCATCGCAGCCAAGGGCACCCTTGGGCAAGCGGCCTCCCTGGAAGACCTGCTCGAACAGCAATACCTGCGGGCCGAACCCCTGGTGTACGAAGACTTCCTGCCGGTCAGCGCCGCTGGCATCTTCCAGTCGAACCTCGGCGATGCCGCCCAGAGCCATTACGCCGGACAGTCCAATCGCCAGGCTTTCGAGGCGGCGCTGGGGCGCGCGACCATCGATGAGCTGGGGCTGTACGCCCAGACGCAACAGCGCTCCATCGATGAGTGCAGGGCTGCATTGGACGCATAGGAACGCGCTGAAGGAAAACGGCAAGAAGTTGCCCGACAGGCGTGCAGCACGACGCCCTTTCCTTGGTCATTCTGCCCGGCTGTCGCGGTTGCCCGGGTAGCCGCCAGGACCTGCAATGCGTCGGGCAAGCGTTTGTGTGCTTTGCTGCCCGCCGGCAGGGGATAGCGTCCCTGGATAAAACCAACCTATTGATATCTATAGTTTTTTTAAAGATGGCATAGCACTTGATAACCGTCAGGGCACCTCGGGGCGATTCCCGTCCCAGGCTCTAAGTTATCCAGGAAGGAGAGCATCCCTTGGCTACCCCCGCATATATGGCCATCGTCGGCACCAAACAAGGTCTGATTACCGCTGGCGCATTTACCGCCGACTCGGTAGGCAATACCTATCAGGAAGGTCATGAAGACCAAATACTGGTCCAGGGCTTCCAGCACCAAGTGATCATCCCGCGCGACCCTCAATCCGGCCAGCCAACCGGCCAGCGCATACACAAGCCCCTGGTCGTCACCAAAGTGTTCGATAAAGCCTCGCCCCTGTTGCTGGCCGCCCTGACCAGCGGCGAAGTCATGGAAGAGGTAGCGATCCAATGGTTTCGCACTTCGAAGCTAGGCGCTCAGGAACACTACTTCACCACCACGTTGTTCGACGCGATCATCGTGGAAATCAAGGATTACATGTTCAACTGCCAGGACCCGGCGAACGCGCACTTTACCCATCTGGAGGACGTGCATTTCACGTATCGCAAAATCACTTGGACCCACGAAGTCAGCGGCACTTCCGGTTCCGATGACTGGCGCTCGCCCGTCATCGCCTGATGTTCTCGAAGCAACCGTTCACGCATTGACCAACGCCGTTGGTCAATGTGCATTCAAATAATCGACAGTTATTTACTCGGAAGGTGTTCGCCCAGTGCGACGGCCTCGGCAATCCATGCACTGGTAAAGAGCCTGACACTGGGCGAACGGGCTTAATAATAATGGAAGTTCAAGAATATGTCCGCGAAGTCGTTTAAATAATTGTTTATCTTCGGTGGTAAGTGCCGAGGATCCAGTGTGCGTACAACCCCTCCGTTAGCGATACAAACACTTATACAAAACATGGACAAGCCGAAAAAACTATCCATGCAAGAAAGTTAAACAGCCATTAAAAACTCTTTTTAATACCAGGGTGACGCAACGTCAGTCACGCCGTCCGGTTTTTTGCGCATCAGTGTCCCCCGCTTCAGGGTCACCGTGTTGCTGTTTGCGCTTGGCCGGGTCATTGGGCCGCAAGGCATCGTTATCGCGCTCCACTTCGCCGGGCAATGCTGGCGCATCCGGGTCAGGCCGGGTTTGATCGGGGCTGTGCTTCATGGCGAACTCCTTGGATTTCGGGATTCAGGCATCGGGATCGGCAACTTCTTCCGCGACATTGGCGTCTGGAGAACGCTGGTGCAATTGCTCGGCCTGGGTCTTCAAATCCTGCCAACGTGCCAGGTCGATGGCGCCTTGGCCGAACAGGTCATTGGCCACCCGCATCAGCTCAGTGAAGTGGGCATCGGGGGACTGCTGCCAGTAGGCCTTGTCGTCGAACAACTGCTGCCAGACGGCTAGCGACGCAAGTTTGAGGTCATCGCTCATGGCGGGCTCCTGCGAGACATTCATGAGTTATGAGGGTCGACGTTCGCAGGGAGTTCCGGCGATTCTCAGTAACCGGTCATTTCCAGGTAACCCGTGCCGCCCTGGTTTCCCGTCAGTCGCACCGGCCCCTCCCAATAGGGAATGCGCAAGTCCATCCAGGCCTTGGGGTTGAGTGCCTGGGTGGTGATGTCGAGTTGCTTGCCGGGGATCCTGATGGACCAACGTACCGGCATCGAGCGACCGGCGACCTGGGCGGTGTCCAATGGCACCAGGGTGATCTCCCCGGCGTGAAGGGTTTGCGCCCGGCCCTGAGCATCGATCCAGGTGCCCGTAAGGTAGGGCGCGCCGTCCTTGTGGCGCATGCGGTAGAGCATCAGGTGCTCGCCGCTGTCCAGGTGCAGAGAGAACCAGTCCCAGCCGGTCTGGTTGGCGCTCAGGGGCTGGCTGCTCCATTCGCGGTCGAGCCAGGCCGGGCCGCTGACCGCATAGCGCTGCCCATCGATTTCCAACTCACCACTGGCCTGGAAGAACGGCTGGCTGTAGTAATACGAGGCCTGCCCCTGTTCGGATTTCTGGCTGAAACCTTGCTCGCCCTGCAACACCAACGGACGGCTCGACGTCAGCCGCAAGGCATAGCTGAAGCGTCGGTCCCGCGCCTTCAACTGCATATCCGCCAACGGCTCGGCCGCGCAAGCCTGGCTGGTGAACTGCCAGTCGTCGATCCAGGCATCGAAGGGCACCGCCTGCACCCCGGCCTGTCCTACTCCGCCTCGGGCATAACGCTCGGCGGCATGGTGCACGGTGGCGGACGTGACCGCCGCGTGACCGAGCCAGATCGTCTGGTTGCGCCAGCCACTGGCCTGGGGCTGCGCATTCAAGGCGCTGCGAAACAGCGTCCATTGCACGCCGAACTCCCGGCCGTGGGTGTCCTTGAGGTTGGCGGTGACGTACCACCACTCGATACGAAAACCTTCATGAATGCCGTGGTCGGTCGGGAAACTGAATGGCCGCCCAGGCACAACCGGCGTGAACGCGACAGCCTGGTCACCGAGGCCGGCAAAGCCCTTTTGCGTCGGCGCCGAGTCATCACAGCCGCTGAGCAACGCCAGCAGTAACACGCCCATCTTAATCTTCATGGGCAAAGGTCCTCAGCAGATCCGCCGGCTGCGTGCGGTACAACGCATACAGCGGCCAGGCCGATGCCAGCAGCGTAGCGAGCATCGCCAGGGCCAGCAACTGCGCCAACTGCAACGGGAACACCCGCAACGGCAGGCGCCAGCCGAAGGCCTGCACGTTGATCACCGCGTCCAGGCACCAGGCCAGGGCAATCCCCAGCGGCAAGGCCAGGACCAGCGTCAGCAGCGCCAGCAGCCAGGTCTGGCCGAGGTTGAGCAACATCAACTGCCGACGCGTCACCCCCAGTGCCCACAGCGGCGCCAACTGGCCGAGGCGACTCTGGCTCTGGGTCAACAGGCTGATGAACAACGCCACCCCGGCCACCGCCAGGGTCAAGCTGTTGAGGGCGGCCGTGGCGGCGAAGGTGCGTTCGAATACCTGGGTCGACCAGCCCTTGAGCCGGGCCTGGTCGATGATGCGACTGTCATCCAGGCTGAACCGGCTTTGCAGGGCCGTCAGTAGCGCCGCAATCGCCGACGGCTCAATGCGCAGGTTGAAACGATTCGGCGTCAGGTTCGGCCAGTGCGCCAGCAAATGATTGGCGTTGACCAGCGCATGGCCCTTGGGATTGCCGTAGTCGGCGTAGATTCCGACGATGCGCAGTGCCCATGGCCCCTTCGGCGTGGGCAGGGTCAACGAATCGCCGATCCCCACCTTGAGGCGCCGGGCCAGCTGTTCGCTGAGCATGAGGGTGTCGGCGCCGGCCAGTTGCTCCCACGGCTTGTCGCCGGAGGACTCCAGCAGTGGCCAATGCTGGCGATAGTGCGGGTGGTCGATGATGCCGTGGATATCCGTCGGCCAACCCTGCAAAGGGATCGAGACTTGCCAGAGGGGAACGACGGCGGTGATCGCCGGTTGCTGCTTGAGCCAGGTGTGCAGTTGCTCCGCCTGGGCCGGGGTTTGCGGGTTGATGTACAACTCGGCACTCAGCCGTTGTTCGAGCCAGTGGCTAAAGGTCTGGCGGAAACCGGCGGTCATGCTGCCAGCGCCGATGTTCGCCGCCAACGCCAGCAGCAAGGCCATGAGCGCCAGGCTCAACGTCGGCAATTGCTGGCGGCAATCGGCGAGAAACCATTGTCCGAGCACCGAGCGACTGCGGCGCAACAGCTGCTTCAGCGCACCATTGAGCAACACCGGCAACGCCAGCGCCGCGCCCAGCAGCAAAGCGGTCATCAGGACAAACCCGCTGGCCAGGCTGTCGCCCCAGACCAACGCCGAGACGGCAACCCACGCCGCTCCTGTGGCGACCCACCCCTGGCGTCGCAGCCAGCGACCATGGGCCTGATGCCAGGCCTGGGGGTTGGCCACCGCCAGCAAGGGCAGGCGCGCCGCCCGCAACAGGCTGTCTGCGCCGGCCAGCAGCGCGCCGAGCAAGCTCAGGCCGACACCGCTGAGCCACCCTCCCACACTCAGGTTCAAGTGCCCAGCCACTTCGGCACCGTACAAACCCCGCAGGCTCGCCGCGACATCGGGCAACAACAGGCTCGCCAGCCAGTAGCCGCTGAGCACCCCGGCGATGCCACCGAGCAAGGCCAGCACCCCCAACTCGATGGCCAGGCTGGTGACCAGCATCCGCGCACTGACACCACAGGCCCGCAAGGTTCGCAACAGACTGCGACGCTGTTCGAGGGCCAGGCCGATGGCGGCGTGAACGATGAACAACCCCACCACGAACGATAAAAAACCCAAGGCATCGAGGTTCAGGTGAAAACTCTCAGTCAGGCGCGAGAGGTTGTTTTCTTCATCGGCGCGCTTGAATTGCAGGCGATCGCTGAACGCCTCCGGCAACGCGGCGTTGAACGTGGCGGGCAACAGCAGCCGCGACAGCTGGTTCGGTAACCCGAGCACCGCTTGGGCAAAACCGATGTCCATCAACAGCACGCCCGGGGCCATGTCCACTTGGACATGCAGCGGTGGCAGGGGCCGCCCATCGACAGTACGAGGCCGATCGCCCTCGCCCAGTCCCAAGGCCTGCAAGGTCTGCGGGGCGACCCAGGTGCGACCGGGCTCGGTAAAAAACGCCACCACCTCGTTCATCTCCCGCACCTGCCCCGCCAGGGCCGCACCAGGTGGTAGCGACACCGGGTCGATGCCCATCAGTTGCAGGCGCTGGTCCTCGTGTCCCTCGAGCAGTACCCGGGCCTGCAACATCGGCGAAACCGGCCAACCCTGGCGTCGCAGATCGACAAACCATTGCTGAGGGAAGGTGCCGCCACCGGGTGCACTGAGGCTGGCCTGGGGTTCGCCGCCGATCAGTTGGCTGGCCCGGGCGTAGCTGTCCCGGGCCTGACTGTTCAGCGCTTGCACGCCGGTGAGCAGGCTGGTGGCGAGCCACAGGCCGATCAGCACGCTGAAGAATTGCACCGGGTGTTGGCGCCAGTGGCTAAGCAGGGCCTTGAGGGTCTGGCGAACGATCATCACCCCTGGGCCACCTGCGCCAACCGCCCGCCGTGCAATACCACGCGCTGGGCCAGGCGAGCTGCCACCCGTGGACTGTGGGTCACCATCAGCAGGCTGGTGGGGCTGCCCTCCAGCAGTTCCAGTAGCAGTTGCAGGACTTCGTCGCTGGTGGCTTCGTCGAGGCTGCCGGTGGGTTCATCGGCCAGCAACAAGGGCGGTTGCGAAGCCAGCGCCCGCCCCAGCGCCACCCGTTGCTGCTGGCCGCCGGAAAGCTGCTCGGGATAACGGCGCAGCAGCGCTGAAAGCCCGAGACGTTGCACCAGATGGGCTTGCCAGGCCGCGTCATAACGACCGCACAGACGCGCCTGGAACGCCAGGTTGTCCTCCACCGACAAGCTGCTGATGAGGTTGAACTGCTGGAACACCAGGCCGATTTCCGTGCGTCGCCAGTTCGCCAACTGGCTTTCGCTCATACCGTCGAGCTGATACACGCCACTGCGAATACTGCCGCGATCCACCTTGTCCAGCCCGGCCACCAGGTGCAGCAAGGTGCTCTTGCCGCTGCCGGACTCCCCCATCAGCGCCAGGCTGCTGCCGGGCATCAGGGTCAGGTCGACGCCCTGCAACACCGGCAAGGGGCCTTGGGGCGTGGGGTAGCTTTTAAAGACATTGCGGACTTCAAGCATGAAAAGGCTCGATGGATGAACGTGGGGGTCAGGATAGCGGAGTTGAGTGATGGGCCCCATCGACCAATACAGCTGTGCGCCCCCATTTCGCTGGTGAACCTTGGTATTTGATTGGCGGGTGGGGGCATCCCAGATCAACGTCCACCGCGAGGCGGCCTGATAGCCAACCTGGTTCTTGGCGGGACCGCGTTTCTCCTGTGGGAGCGGGCTTGCTCGCGAAGGCGGTAGATCAATTCGCAGTGATGTTGAATGTGCCGGCGCCATCGCGAGCAAGCTCGCTCCCACAGTGGTTCTGTACCGGACATAAATTTTGTGTTCACCGAAGATCCAGTGTGGGAGCGGGCTTGCTCGCGAAGGCGGTAGATCAGCTCGCAGTGATGTTGAATGTGCCGGCGCCATCGCGAGCAAGCTCGCTCCCACCAAGAACTCAGCACCAGTCAATGCCCCACCGCCATCTCGACCTGGCCGGACTGCGGTGTCACGATGTCCCCCAAGTCGATGTGTTTCCAAGCCGGTTTCGCCCCCAACCGCGCATTAAAACGATAGTTGAAAGTGAAATCATCATCGGTGGGTTGGCTCAGGGATTTCCCATAGGCCGATTCAACCCCAGCCGGGTCGTAACCCATCAACTGCAATAGCGTCGGGAAGATGTTGTAGTGGCTGGAGCGGTCCTTGTTCCGGGCCCAGGCGTTGCGCCAATCAAGGGTCTGCAATTGGCTGCCCTGGATCACCACCAACGGCACCAACCCCTCTTCGGCCACCGGGTTGCTGTCGCAATGGGTGTTTAGCCCTGGGTTGCCGCGCTCGTGCAAGTCCTGGCCATGGTCGGAGGTGTAGATCAACACGGCACGGCTCAAATCGGCCTGCTGGAAGATTCGCGTGAAGAACTCGCCGATGTTCCACAGCAAAGTGTTCTGGTAGGCGTTGCGGTACAACACCCAATCATCTTTCTGCCCATTGAAGCCCTCGCGGCTGCCGGTATCGGTCACTTCCTGGAACTGCCCGCGCGGCAAGGCCGGGCGATAGCTCATGAAGTCATCGGGGTATTTGTCGTGTACCGGGAAATGCGCCCCGACCTTGTTGATCACCACCAGTTCGGCCTGGTGGTCGCCCAGCAGTTCGATCAACTTCGCCGCCGCCGCCATGTCGCGGTCACGCACGCGGGTCTGGTCGAATTGGACGAATTCGTCGATGTCTTGTTTTTCCAGTTCGGTCATCAGGTTCTGCAGGTTGCCGCCGGTGCGCTGGGCGTCGATGTAGACGGTGCGCAAGCCGGCCTTCTTGGCGTACTGCCAGATCGACGGGCGGGTGCTGTTGATGCGTATGTAGTCGTCCCGCGTCCCCCCGTAGCGCAAGGTGACATTGGTGTCGGCGCTGCAGTTGGCGATGGAAGCCGCGTAGCCGAAATTGAAGATGTCCACGCCCTCGGGCGGCGTCTTCAGGCTGCTGTGCACGCCAAACGGCGCGTTGATATCCAGGTAATTGCCGCCGACGCTTTCATCGATGATCAGCACGATGTCCTGCTCGTTCAAAGACGATCGCCGCTTAAGGTTGACCGGCTCCCGGGGGCCGATAGTGTTGTGCAAGGACTCGTAGGCAAAGAGATTCAAATAGACCAACGGCGTGTACATCACCGGCAGGCCCCGCGCGCCCTCGCCCGCCCGCACGAACAGCACGCCACTGAGCAACACCACGCCCAGCATGGGTGCGAGCACCGGCAGATAACCGGGCACTCGCAGCGCCCGCCGAGGCTTGAGGGCGATGCCGAACAACAGCAACAAGCCGCCGATCACCGCGTTGATGATCACCTCGCGATACTGATAGGCCGCCTCTTGGATAAACCCTCCCGAGTACACCAGCGAAACGAACTGGCTGTAGGTCAGGTAACTGTCCGTGACCTGGGTGTACACCTCGAAAAAAACCGCTGAAACAAACAGCGCCAAGGCAAACACATGCCTGACCAAGGTCTGGCGGATGTAGGCGCACATCCACAGCGCCACCACCAATAGCACGAACATGGCGCCGAACAGCAAGGTCGCCAAGCCCAGGCCCAACGCATCGAGACGGTCGAGGTAATAGGCGTACCCCTTGAGCAGGTACAGAAACAGCAGCAATTCCTTGAGGTAGCGGGCCATGTTTTCCTCGACCGGATCGCGGTGTCAAAAGCGCTTCGTTCCTGCACGTTAGCAGCCGATCTGCAAAGCGCAAGAAACGCCCCTCCCAATCACGCGTCAAAAAAAAGTTACCCCAAAAACGACACGAAAACACGTTACAAAATATAAAAATCTATGGATAACGACCGTTTATCGCTTTGTTAAATGCCATTTACACCCAGCAAAACAGCCACTTTGCTAGAACAGTCAATGACTTGATATCAAAAGGCCCGGTTTCACTTGAATTGCCAACACTGACAACTGTCATTTTGCTGACACGCTTTTCTGAAGCTGCGCTATACCCCTCTAAACAGTTTCATCCGAGTTACATCATTCGGTCTGCGAGGCGCGCCAAAAATGGACGTGAGCGTATTTGGTACGGGGTATGTCGGGTTGATCCAGGCGGCCGCAATGGCCGACGTCGGACACCGCGTTCTGTGCATCGACATCGACCCGAACAAGATCCGGCAGCTGCAACAGGCCGTGCCGACCATCAGCGAGCCGGGGCTGTCCGATCTGCTCGAAGACAACATCAAGGCCGGACGCTTGTCGTTCAGTTCCCAGGCCAGTGACGCGGTCAATCATGGCGAGCTGATCTTCATCGCCGTCGGCACCCCCGCCGATGAAGACGGCTCGGCCGACCTGAGCCATGTGCTGGCCGTCACCCGGCAGATCGCCGATTTCATGGACAGCGATCGCACCCTGGTCATCAAGTCCACGGTGCCGGTGGGCACCGCCGACAAGGTGGCCGAATGCGCCCGCCAGGCGCTGGCTCGGCGAGGCCTGAAACAGCTGAATGTGCGGGTAGTGTCCAATCCCGAATTCCTCAAGGAAGGCAGCGCCCTGGCCGATTGCATGCGCCCGGACCGGATCATCGTCGGCACCGCCGACCTGGTGGCCCGCGACCAGATGACGGAGCTCTATGCGCCCTTCTGCCGCAACCACGAAAAACTGATGTTCATGGACAACCGCAGCGCCGAACTGACCAAGTACGCCGCCAATGCCATGCTCGCCACCCGCATCAGCTTCATGAACGAACTGGCCAACCTCACCGAACGCTTGGGCGCCGACATCGAAGCGGTGCGCAAGGGCATCGGCTCGGACCCGCGCATCGGCTACCACTTCATCTACCCCGGCTGTGGTTTCGGCGGTTCTTGCTTTCCCAAGGACCTGCGGGCCCTGTTGCACACCGCCGAACAAAGCGGCATGCCGCTGCGCCTGCTGCGCAGCGTCACCGACGTCAACGACAGCCAACGGCACATCCTCTTCGAGAAACTGGCAAAGCAATTCCAGGATGGCCTGGCCGGCAAGTCGATTGCCATCTGGGGCCTGGCGTTCAAGCCCAACACCGATGACATGCGCGAAGCCCCCAGCCGCTACCTGATGGAAGCGCTGTGGCGTGAAGGCGCAAGGGTCCAGGCCTATGACCCGGAAGCCATGTCCGAGTGCCGTCGCCTCTACGGCTACCGCAAGGACCTGAACCTGTGCGCCACCCGCGATGACACCCTGGAGGACGCCGACGCCCTGGTGATCTGCACCGAGTGGAAGAACTTTCGCGTGGTGGATTTCGACCTGCTGGCCAGCAAGTTGCGCGCCCGGGTGATCATCGATGGCCGCAACCTGTACAACCCCGAACACTTGGCCGCCGCCGGGCTCTTGTACCGCGGTATCGGGCTGCGCCACACCGTGCCCGGCACTCCGGCAACAGGGCCGCAAGCGTGAACATCCTGGTCACCGGCGCAGCCGGTTTCATCGGCGCCCATGTCGTGCTGCGGCTGCTGCGCGACGGTCATCGGGTGTGCGGGCTGGACAATTTCAACGACTACTACGACCCACAGCTCAAGCACGACCGCGTGGCATGGGTGAACGACCAGGTCGGCACCTTTCCCTTGGCGCGGCTCGACCTGGCCGACGCGCCGGCCATCGACGAACTGTTCCAGACCCGGCGCCCGGACGTGGTGATTCACCTCGCGGCCCAGGCCGGCGTGCGTTACTCCCTGGAAAACCCGCAGGCCTATGTCGACAGCAACATCAGCGGGTTCCTGAGCATCCTGGAAAGCTGCCGCCGGTATCCGGTCAAGCACCTGATCTACGCCTCCTCGAGCTCGGTGTACGGCGCCAACCCGCGCACGCCGTATTCGGTGCGGGACAACGTCGATCATCCGCTGTCGCTGTACGCGGCAAGTAAAAAAGCCAACGAGCTGATGGCCCACAGCTACAGCCACCTGTTCGGCATTCCCTGCACCGGCCTGCGCTTCTTTACCGTGTACGGTCCCTGGGGCCGGCCGGACATGTCGCCGATCCAGTTTGCCCGCGCCATTGCCGAAGGCAGAGTGCTGCAGTTGTTCAACCACGGCGAGCACCAACGGGATTTCACCTACATCGACGACATCGTCGAAAGCATCGCCCGCCTGATCGACCGTGCGCCCCAGGTCACGCCCTTGCTGGATCACGAACAACCGGACCCGGCCACCAGCCGGGCGCCCTGGCGGATCTACAACATCGGCGGACAACACCCGGTGGCGCTGCGCACCTATGTCGCGCTGCTGGAAAAACACCTGGGACGAACCGCCCACGTCGAGCTGCTGCCGCTGCAAGCCGGAGATGTGCTCAACACCTGCGCCGACGCCAGCGACCTGGCGCGGGCCACCGGTTTCAAACCCTGCATCGAACTGGACGACGGCCTGGGTCGCTTCATCCAGTGGTTCCGCGATTACTACCCCCTGCCCGCCCACACGCCGCTCGCGGCCCAACCTCAGCGGAGGAGTCTATGACTCGACATGAACAAGCCATCGAGATCAATGTCCCGAGACGCGACAAACGGGTCGACCCCGACCACCGCAGGCGCCTGGACGCAGCGATCCACCGTCAGGGCCGTGGTTGGTTGACCGGTCGCGACGGCGGTCGCCCCTGGACGGTCTCGCGCACCAATCGGGTGGTGGCCTGCCTCGGCGCACTGGCGATCCTGGTGGTGTTCTGCCCACTGCTGCTGGGCCTGGCACTGCTGGTCAAACTTTCCAGCCCTGGCCCGGTGCTGTTCATACAGAAACGCACCGGTTATCGCGGGCGGGTGTTCGGCATGTACAAATTCCGCACCATGGTCGCCAACGCCGAGGCGCTCAAGGAGTCGCTGCGCCACCTCAACAAACACGGTGCCGATGCCATCGACTTCAAGATCGACAACGACCCGCGCATCACACCCATCGGCCGGTTCCTGCGTCGCAGCAGCCTCGACGAACTGCCGAACCTGATCAACGTCGTGACCGGCGACATGCGCCTGGTGGGCCCGCGGCCGACCTCGTTCAACGCTTATCGCTACAAGGACAACCATCTTGTGCGCCTGAGCATCTACCCCGGCATGACCGGCCTGTGGCAGATCTCCGGACGCAGCAATATCGACTTCGACCAGCGCGTGGAATTGGACCTCAGCTACATCGCTGAACAAAGCCTGTGGCTGGATGTGAAGATCCTGATGCAAACCCCCTTCAAAGTTTTCAGCGGCCACGGAGCGAGTTAAATGGACGGTTCAACGAATATCCTGACCATAGCCAGCCCGAGCGAGACCAACCTGACCTCGACCGTGCTCGACCCTTCCCTGCGGATCCTGCTCTTGACGTCCGCCAACACCGGCACCGGCACCAGCACCAGTGCCATGGCGCTGGCCGCTCAACTGGCGCAGATGAGCAGCGGGCGCGTGTTACTGGTGGATGCGAGCCAGTCGCCGCACAACCTCAGCCAGCAATTGTCGCTGCACAAGGAACGCGGTTTCACCGACCTGCTGTTCAACAGCCTGGCGCCGCCCTTGTTGCAGGATTGCGTGGTGCAGGCGTCCAGCCTGCCCTTCGACATGCTGCCCCACGGTCGTCTGGGCCGCAATGCCGAGCAGCTGAGCCCCGAGCGCCTGCGCCCGCTGTTCAGGCAACTGGCGGCGCAGTACCGCTTTGTGGTGATTGACGCCGACGCGGTGTACTCGGCCAGCGACACACTGGTGCTCAGCACCCAGGTGGATGGCGTGGTGCTGGTGGTGCGCGGTGAAGACACCCGCTGGGAAGTGGCCCAGGCCGCCCGCCAGCGCTTGTCCCAGGCGGGCGCGAAAGTGGTGGGCAGCGTGTTCAATCGCCGCAAGTACTACATGCCCAAATGGCTCTACAACAACCTGTAAGCCCGCAGAAGGATGATGAGATGAACGCCAGAATGCTTGTCCTGCTGTTGCTGCCGCTTGCCGGTTGCTCCAGCACCACCGATACCCGTTCGATGCCGGTGCAGATCCTCACGGCCGCGCCGGCCAACGCCCAGGCCACTGACATGCCCAAGGTCGAACAGACCCTGAGGCCGCAGGATGTGCTGGATGTGATTTTTCACATCGACACCACCTCTTCCCAGGCTTACCGCGTGCAACCGGGCGACCAGGTTGCCCTGAGCTTCACCGCCGCCAGCCAACTCAACGGCACGCAACAGGTGATGCCCGACGGCAGTATCGAACTGCCGGGGGCCAACACCTCGGTGAAAGTCTCCGGCCTGACCACCGACGAGGCGCGCCTGGCAGTGCAGCGCGCCTACAACCAGAAGATGCTGTTCCAGCCCAATCGCAACCAATTGACCGTAATGGTGACCAGCCCGCTGTCCGGCGAGACGAACCTGCGAAACACCTTGACCCACCCGGCCACCGGCATGAGTCGGGAAATCATCGTGGGTCGGGATGGCTACGCCAGCTTCCCGGAAATCGGTGCCGTGCCGTTGCAAGGCATGACCGTCACGCAGCTGGAAACCTTCCTCAACGAGCGCTATGCCCAACTGCCCGGCCACATGACGGTGGACGTGCTGCTCAAATCCACCGGCGGCAACGAGATCTACGTCCTCGGTGAAGTGGCCCAACCCGGTTCCTACCCGATCCGTCGACCGATCTCCGTTCTCGAGGCACTGACCCTGGCACGGGGCACAAACGTCAAGGCAAGGCTCGACTCGGTGGTGATCATGCGTCGCAACGGCAATCAGGTTGAAGCCCGCCACTACGACGTGGAGAAGGCCCTGAGCGGAGACGCCTCCCAGATCGCCTACCTGCAGCCGGAAGACATGCTGTTCGTGCCCAAGACCGGCCTGGCCAAAGCCGGTGAAATGGCCCGGCAATTGGCCGATGTGGTGCTGTTCCAAGGCGTTGGTGTCAGCTTCGGCTACGACCTCGACAAAAACAGCGACAGCAACTGACCCAGGTGACCGATCATGACCCCCAAGGAAAACTATTTGCACGAGTTCTTCAGGATCTTCTTCGCCAACAAGCAGTGGGTGAAGCGCATCTTCCTGATTTTTGCCGTGATCGCCCTGGTGCTGCCCTTGATGCTCAAACAGAGCTTCGATATCACCGCCCAGGTGATCGTCCAGTCGAAAAAACTTTCCCAAGGCGACGCCACGACTTCGCTGAACCAGGAAAACGCGACGTTCGTTCCACCGACACTGTCGGACATGGAAACCGAGAGCAACATCCTGCGCTCGCCGGCGTTGATTCGCGAAACCATCAAGACGCTGCGCGACCAGGGCGAGTACACCCCAAGTCCGGGCATCCTCAACAAGTGGGTGAGCGAACCGCTCAAGCGCTACGTCACCCAGCCATTGCGTGAGTACGTCATCAACCCGTTGCGCGACGGCTTGGGACTCGAGGTCGATCCGGTACGCGACACCGTGCTCGATACGCTGACCGACGAGGCCATTGAAAACCTGAAGATCGAGACCTTGCCCGGCTCCAACGTCATCTCCATTGTCTACAGCTTCGGCGACCCGGCCCAGGGCACCCGGTTCGTGGCGCAACTGCTGGAAAACTACCTCACCGGTCGCCAGGACCTGCAATCGATAGAGTTGCCCCAGACGTTCTACGAGCAGAAAAAAGTCCAGTACCAGGCCCGCCTTGACGGCTTGGAGGGCAACCGCCTGACGCTGCTTGAAGGCGTGGGTTCTTCCGATCCCAAGGAAGAAATCACGTTTCGCTTGAATGCGATCAACACCGAGGAGCAGGCCCTGAACCTGTACCAAGACCGTCTATTGCAAGGCCAACGCTGGCTGGATTACCTCAAGACCAGCCTGGCGGCGGCGAACAGCGCGCGATTCAACGACTACACCTTCCCATTCACCTTCACCACCACCATGGACAACATTGCCTTCGAAGACCGGGAAATCAGGCAAATGAGCGAGCAATTGACCAGCCAGGTCAGCCGCTACCTCAACGACCTGGCGATCTTCCAGCCCAGCAGCGAACCCATGCTGCTGGCCCGGGAGCAGATCATGCGCACTCGCCAGCAATTCCTCAAAGTGGTGAACAACCGCATCCAGGAACGCACCACCGACCTGGCGGTGGTCAGTTCGGTGATCAACCAGAAGGTCGAACGTATCGCCGCCTTCAAGGAGCGCATCCACCAACTTCAGGAAACCCAGAGCAAACTGCGGCAGATGGACACCGAGATCAACGCCCTGCATGCGGCGTTCTCCACCTATGCCCAACGGTTCGCCGAAGCCAGCTCCGCCCGTTCACTGGACAACGACCTGTCCAACGCCCGGGTACTGAGTCCGCCTTTCGAACCCACCTCTGCGGCGTTTCCCAAGCCGATGCTGATCATCGTCTTCGGCTTGTTCAGCGGCCTGCTGTTGGCGATCGCCCTGGTCTATGTGCGTGAGTTCTTCGACCATCGCTTCAAGCATCCGGCGCAAATCGGCCACCAATTGGACCTCCCGGTGCTGCTGGTGATCAACGAGCAGTCGCCCGAGCAGATCAACCCGCACCGCAACTGGAGCGTGCCCAGCCTTGTCCATTGGGTGAAAAATTGAACGCGCCGTTCAGCCCGTCCCACGGCAGCCCTCCCCTGTCGATCATTCATCTGCTCGGCAGCGGTGGTTTCTATGGGGCCGAGCGGATGCTGCTCGACCATTGCGTGGCGACACCTGGCCAGCATCAGGTGCTGTTCCTGGCGGCGCCGCCGACCTTGATCACGCGGTTCCGCCAGGCCGGAATCGACTGTCACCACTGCGCCAGTTGGCCCGAACTGTTGCAGCATCTGCGGCAACGGCGCGCCGAGCGCCCGCTGATCAATACGCACAACTTCAAGGGCCTGTTGTTCGGCTGGGCCGCGGCGACCCTGTTGCGCCTGCCGTTGGTGATCACGCAGCACGGCTTTACGCCGCGCAGCCCCAAGCAGCGGTTCTATACGTGGTTGAGTCTGCAACTGTGCCGTACCGCGCCGGTCAAGCGCGTGGTGTGCGTAGCCGAAAGCATCGCGGCGCTGCACCGCCAGGCCAGCGTGAACGCAAAGAAACTCGACGTGATCCCCAACGGTCTGCCGGCCGTCACGACGCCGCTGCCCCATCGCGACGACAGGCAACGCTGGCGGGTCGGCTATGTCGGCCGCTTGAGCAACGAGAAAGGCCCGGACCTGTTCCTCGACGCGATGATTCCGTTGTGCAAGCGCCATGCCTCGCTACACGCGGTCATGCTCGGCGACGGGCCGGAACGCCAGCCCTTGCTCAAGCGCATCGTTGACGCCGGGCTGCCCATGCGCATCGAATTGCCCGGTTATCAGACGGACATGAACGACTGGTGGAGTCGCCTCGATGTGCTGGTGATCAGTTCACGCACCGAAGGCACGCCGATGATCCTGCTCGAAGCCATGCAGGCCGGCGTGCCCGTGGTGGCGTTCGGCGTCGGTGGCATTCCCGATATCCTGCAAGACCGCCACAACGGCCTGCTCGCCGCGCCGGCCGACAGCGAAGAATTGGCACGCCAGATCGAAACGCTGTTCAGCGAACCGCACCTGGCGCGGATCCTCGCCGACAACGCGCGCCGCACCCAACGCGACCGTTACGACCTGCGCATGCTGGCCGAACGCTGGTCGCAACTCTATATCCGCACGGCACGGGAGGCTCGGCCATGATCGTCCCGCTCTCGATCGTCGGTCTGCTGGGGCTGGTGTGCCTGGCATTGCTGGCCAGCCCTTATCCGTTTCTCGCACCGGGTGCAGTGCTCGGGCTGGTGGGTGTTGCTGCGCTGTACCGCAAGCCCGCCTGGGGTTTGCTGGGCATTGCCGCGCTGCTGCCATTCGAAGGCCTGTTCAAGGACAACACGTTGTCCGGCAGCAAATTCCTCGGCGTGGCGCTGATCCTGATCTTGATGCTGCAGTTGGCGTTGCACCAAATCCCTGCGACGCGCTTGCGTAGCAATATCTGGAAGCCATTGCTCGGCTTTATGGTGTTGTATGGCTTGAGCCTGTTGATCTCGGAAAACATGGACCTGTCCCTGACGCAGATGCGCGAACTCGCAGTAGGACCGATCCTGTTCATGATCACCTTGTTGATCGGTCGCGAACTGAACCTGGAGATGTTCGCCCGGCTGATGACCGTGAGCGTCGCCGCGACCTGCGTGCTCGCGATGTTTTCAGCCAAATACCAGGAACAGGGCCGTGCCTTGGGTTTGCTGGAAGACCCGAACGCCTTTGCGCTGTTGATTGCGTTTACCGTACCGCTGGCATTGTTGTTGACCCTACGCAGCCAGAACCTGCTGCACCGGTTGTTCTGGGGTGGCGGTTTAATCCTGTTGCTGGGTGGAATGACCAAGACCGAATCGCGTTCAGGACTGGTCGTGTTGTTGCTGACTCTGATGATCGGGTTGTATCACTATCGGGCGCAGCTACCACGCGTGCGTCCTCGTCACCTGGGGTTCGCGATGCTTGGCCTGGCACTCATGGTCCCAGCGACAATCGTCTTGATGCCTGCCAGCTACGTGGCGCGCATCCAGTCATTGAGCATCCTCAGCGCCGGCACCAACGACCACAAGGATGGATCCCTGGGTCGCCGCGCCTCATACATCGTGGTGGGCAGCCAGATGATCCGCGAGAAGCCGATACTCGGTTCGGGCCCCGGGACGTTTCCACAGCACTACGCCCCCACCGGCTACGCCAAGGCGTTCTCGGCCAATCGCAAACGGGGGGATCTGTACCGCCAGGCCCATAACACCTACCTGGAAATCTTCAGCGAAATCGGCGTACCCGGCGGCCTGATGTTTGTCGGCATCATCGGACTGGGCCTCTACAACCTGGTGCGCGCGCGCCAACTCTGGCTCCAGCGCCGGGACTGGGCCCAGGCGGACCTGTTGACGCACCTGGGCATGAGCTTCCTGTCGCTGGCGTTGTTCCTGATGTTCCTCAGCGCGCCGAACCACAAGTTACTGTGGATCATGCTCGCCTTGTCCAGCATCTTGCGCTACGACGCCGAGCAGGCCGCCCCGCAGGAGGCCCGTTCATGAGCCGCATCAGTATCGTCATCCCGATGTACAACGAGGCCCGGCACATCGGCCGCACGCTGCAGGCCGCGCAACGGGCCGCCAATGCCGCCCGTCTTGCGTGCGAGTTGATCGTGGTCGACAACGGCTCGCAGGATCAGGGCCCGGAGATTGCCCGGCAGTTCGGTGCGCAGGTTCTGGTGGTTCCAGGCGTGCTGATCGGCGCCCTGCGCAATCGCGGAGCGCAGGTTGCCAGCGGTGAATGGCTGGCCTTCATCGACGCCGACATCGAAATGCCCGAGGACTGGCTGACGCATTTGCTGGAGTTGGAGACCGCAGACGTCGCCGACGTATTCGGCCTGGACCTGTACACCCCCGCGCAAGCCCCCTGGTACGCCACGGCCTGGCATCGGCGGACCTCGCTCCCCTTGCGACACACCATGCAGCGCGTGGATTGGCTGCCCACCGCCAACCTGCTGATGCGCCGCCAATGGTTCGACAGGGCCGGCGGGTTCAACGAGACGCTGCGCACCGGTGAGGACAAGGACCTGACCCTGCGCCTGACAGCCAAGGGCGCACGGTTACTGTCGATCAATGAATACACCGCCCTGCACTGGGGCTACGAAATGAACTGGCGCGAATGGATGGGCAAGGAGCTGTGGCGCCAGGGCAGTCTGGTGCAATTGCTGCGTACCAATGGCTTGAGCCTGCGCCTGTTGCGCTTCCCGATGCTGGCTGTGCTTGTCTGGTTGCTGGACTTGCTGGCGATCTTCGCACTGGTCACTGGCGCGCCTCAACATGCACTCATGATGGGGCTGTTGACGACCGTTCCGGGGTTGGTGCTGAGTCTGCACCAGAGCCACAAGCACCGTAACCCATGCCTGACCCTGCAGCTCTGGGGCCTGCACTGGGTACGCCTGCACCTGGCCGGCGCCGCGCTCATCCTCAGCCTTTGTCATTGGAAAGCAAGGAGGCCTGCCCGTGGCTGAGTTCATGTTCTGGTTGTGCCTGTTACTGCCGGTATACGCCTACCTGGGTTACCCATTGCTGCTGACGCTCGCCGGGCCATTTTTCCCCAGGCCCAGGCCCGAGCCGCTGCCTGCGCAACGAGTCAGTGTGATCGTTGCCGCGCACAACGAACAGCGCAATATCGAGAACAAACTGCGCAATCTGCTGGCCCAGGACTATCAGGCGGCCAGCCTGCAGATCGTTGTCGCCAGCGACGGCTCCACCGACCAGACCGTGGCCCTGGCGCGCAGCTTCGAAGATCCGCGCATCGAGGTACTCGACCTGCCGCGCCAAGGCAAGAACAGTGTGCTCAACGCCGCGGTCAGTCGTTGCACGGGCGATATCCTGGTGTTTACCGATGCGGATGTTCACTGGCTCGACGGCACGTTGGAGCGCCTGCTGGCGCCGTTTGCCGATCCTGGGGTCGGCGGTACTGTCGGTAATATGAACATTCCCGTCCCAGGCTCAGGCCTGAGCGTGGGCGAAAGCCTGTACCGCCACTACGAAGCCTGGCTGCGCCGGGTGGAAAGTCGCACCGGGTGCACGGTCTCGGCCGACGGTGCGCTGCAGGCGTTGCGCCGCGAGCTGTACCAACCGATTCCAGCCCTGGTCAACGACGATTTTTTTATCAACACCTGCGCGCCGGTCACCGGCAAGCGCGTCGTCTATGTCGACGACGCCAAGGTGCTCGATCAAGGCGTGGACGAAGCCGGCCGACAGTTCAGCCGCCGCCAACGCGTCACCGTCGGCGGCCTGATCAGTCTGGCGGCCCGGCGTGAGCTGCTCAACCCGCTGCGCCATGGCCTGTACGCCATCGCATTGATCAGCCACAAGCTGATCCGCCGGCTGGCGCCGGTGCTCTTACTGCCCCTGCTGGTGGCCAACCTCTGGTTGCTCGATGAACATGGTTTCTATCGCCTGACCCTGTCTGCCCAACTACTCGGCTACGCCTTCGCCGTGGCCGGCCTGCTGGACGTGCGTCATCGCTTGCCCAGACCGTTTCGCCTCGCCGCGTTCGTGCTGGTGACCCTGGCCGGCATGGTCGCCGGCCTGTGGCAGTTCTTGCGCGGGCACAGCTACAACCAATGGACCCCCGATCAGACTCGATGAGTGCCTGACATGCCGATCAATACCCGCATCAAGACCACAATCAAGCGCACCGGCGGCTGGCTGTACCTGAACACGTCCCTGGGTCGCCATGCATTACGCGGCGCCGGCATCATTCTGATGTTGCACCGGGTACTGAACAACGACCGCGCCGCCGAACTGCCCCATCGAAACGAGCTGTGCGTAGGGCCCGAGGCGTTCGAACACTTGTTGATCTGGCTGCAACAGCATTTTGAATGCGTGCCATTGATGACCTTGTTGCTGGCCGATCCCGAAAGCGTTCCAAACCGTCCCCGGGTGGCCTTGACCTTCGACGACGGCTGGCGCGACAACGCCATGAACGCCTTTCCCCTATTGCGCCAGTACCAGGTGCCGGCGAGCATTTTCCTGTCCACCGATTTCGTTGGCAGCCGGCAGCATTTCTGGTGGGAAAGCATCGGTGAAACCCTGTGGGGCAGCCATGGGCAGGTGGCGCGGCGCTCGCTGATCGAGCACTTGCAGCACGTCGGCCGACCGTTACCAGTGCTGCTCGATGACATCGACGACGAGCGTCGCAGCCTGGCACTGATGCACTACCTGCAAAGCCTCAAGAGTCTCGATCCACGCACTTTGAGCGACCTCACCGAAACCTGCCCGCACGGTTCCCAACCCCAAGCGCTGGACTGGCCCCAGGTGCGCATGCTCGAGGATTCCGGCCTGGTCCGCTTCGGCCCCCATGGCGCCAGCCACGCGATCCTGACCGGGCTGGACGACCAGCGCCTGCATGAAGAACTGACCCGCAGTTGGACGGCCTTGGAAAATGGCTGTGCCCAGCCCTTGCCGGTGTATTGCTACCCCAACGGTGATAATGACGCGCGTGTGCGCGAGCAGGTGGCGGCCCACGGTTTTGCGTTCGCGCTGGGCACCGAGGCCGGACTGTATCGCCATGACAGCGACCCTCTGAACCTGCCACGTTTGGGCGTTAGCCAACGCAACGCCTGTCACCCTGAGTTATTGGCCTGGCGTATTCGCCAAGGAGCCCGTTCATGAACCGCACACGTTACCTCAGGCTCTTGGTGATGAGCATGGGCACGAGCCTGGCGATGATCGGCCTGCGCCTGTTGCGTAACGTGTTGCTGGCACGAATCCTGGGGCCCAGCGAACGCGGGCTGTTGGCGCTGCTCAGCACCCTGCCGGACCTGATCAGTGCCACCACCAGTGGGGGGCTGAATTCCGCCGTGGGTTATCAGGCGGCGCAGCATCGCTCGATGAGCCTGTTGCTCAGCCACGTGCTGGTCTTCGGTTGTCTGCTGGCGGGGTTGCTGACGCTGCTGGTGGTGGCGCTGGTACGTGAGTTCGGCGCCGAACTGGATATCACCGCACAACTGGGACTGCTGGCCTGGCTGCTGTTGCTGGCCGTGCCGCTGGCGGCGCTCAAGACCGGCCTTCTGACCCTGCACAATGCCTCCGGCGGCGTCGGCGCGTTCAACGCCTTGCGGCTGATGGAATCCCTGATCCCACTGTTGCTGTTCGTGGCGCTGTTCTGGATGTGGAAAGACAAGGCGCTGGAAGCGGCGCTGATCAGTTGGCTGGTGGGCCTGAGCCTGGTGGTGCTGGCGGGCTGGATGTGGTTGCGTCGCGATCATGCGATCACTCTGCACTGGGATCGCACCGGCCAGACCGAACTGTTGCGTTACGGTGTCCGCAGTCATCCGGACCTGTTGTTCCAGCAACTGATGACGCGCTCGGATTACCTGTTCATCGGCGCGCTGTTGGGCAGCACGGCGCTAGGGCACTACGCCATGGCCAGCGCGGCGGCCGAACTGCTGCATATCGTGCCGGAAGCGGTCACCACGCCACTGATGAAACGCCTGCTGCAGCAAGACTCGGACATGAGGCGCTTGACCCCCCTGGCCTTGCGCCTGACCGCCACGGCCATGCTGGGCGCCTGCCTGGGCATGATACTGGTCGGAGAATGGCTGATCGTTACCCTGTTCGGCATCGCCTATCAACCGGCGTACCCGGCCCTGCTGGCGCTGCTGCCAGGGGTGTTCGGGTTGTGCTATGCCAGCATCCTGCGCCTGGACCTGCTGGGCAAGAACCGCCCCGGCACCGTTTCGCTGCTGATGGGCGGGGGGGCGCTGTTGAACCTGATACTGAACCTGATTTTGATCCCGCGCTACGGCATCGTCGGCGCTGCCGCCGCGTCCTCGATCGCCTACCTGGGTGTCACCCTGGCAATGCTTGTAATGTACTGCCGCCTCAGCGGCGTGGCGCTGTGGCAGACGCTGATCATCCTGCCCAGCGATTTGCTGCCAATGCGTGAGATGCTATTGAGGAAATCCGCTTGAATACCGTCACCCGTCAGGCCGCCATCGCGAGCAGGCTTGCTCCCACAGGGTCCGGTGCCGGGCAAAGCACCCGTGCCCACTGCATAACCCTGGTGGGAGCGAGCCTGCTCGCGATGGGGCTGGTCTTGGCAACCTCAGCCCAAGGCGCGTCCATGCAATGGACCGGCATCCGTGACGGCAGCCTGTACCTGCAAACCGACCGCCAGGACACTGTCACCGTACGCTGGGTGCCCGCCTGGCAAGCCGAGGCCAATGTCGAACACCTGTATCTGCTCGACGGCCAGGGACGATTGGCGGGTGAGCGCCTGGTCAAGGCGGATCAGCCCCGTGGTGAACAGCAATGGCCGCTGCCGCCGGGTGCCGCCAATTATCGCCTGGAAATTCCCGGCTACAGCTTCCGTCGCTACTCCGTCGAGCACGACGCGCGCACCCGCGCCCTGTTTGCACCGGCAAAGGTGCATTTCAATGCCGAAACCCACGACGGCGACGAGCTGTATTTCAAGGTAGCGGCTGGCGAACAGGCGGTGCTGGCAGGCAAGTTCCACGGCGGCGTACGGGCGCTGCAAGCCCGGCGCGTCAGCGACGGCAAGCAGTTGCAACTGAACCTCAAGCCATACCGGGCTTATTGGCAGTTCGATCAGGTCGCCCTGCCGATGGCTGATGTCGAACAAATCTGGCGCTTGCATCTGCAGGGCAACGGCAAGGCCGCGTTCTGGCTGGACGGCACCGCCAACCTGTTCGCCCAGGACCCGGCGCAGCTGCTGCCACTGCGCCAGGATCCGGGGCAGACCCACCTGAAACTGTACAACGAGACGCTCGGCACGACCCCCAAGCTGGGCGTCGCCCTGCCCTACGAATTATTGCCGCCGTCCAGCTACGCCGTGCTCGATACGCTCAAACCCCAGGCGGCAACCCTTTACAGCTTCGTCGATATCACGGCGGCCAGGGGCACTTATGAAGATGCCTTCCGACGCTTGTACCAGGACCGCTTCGCTATCAGCCATAACTTCACCCTGTTGGCCGCCAGCCAGCGCCGGTCCGATCTAAAGCCCGACCGGACCAGTCACAGCGGCTTGCAAGCCTGGCTCACGTCGACCCGCGCCTTGGGCGGCAAAGGCCTCCATTACCTCAGTTTTGCCGATGAGCCGAACCTCAATTACCCAGACTTCGCCAGTTTCCAGCAAATGTTCCAGAGCATGGCTGCCCAGGTCCGCGCCGATCCTGCCAACGCGCGTGCCGGTGTCCGCATCGCCATGCCGGCCAGCTCCCAGTTCACCAACGGCCCCTTAATCGAAAATGCCGCTGACAAGCGTGGGATCGACTGGGCACGGCGCCTGCTGGCGACGTCCGACGACCAGATCGACGCCCTGGCCTGGCATGAATGGATGATCCGCGACCTGCTGGCGACCCGGGTCTACCGCGACAGTGTCCGTCAGGCCGCCAACCTGGTGGGACTGGACAGCCAGGGTCGGCCGCGCAAGGCCTTGCTGTTGGACCAGACCAACATGTCCAGCGGCTCGAGTCTCAGCCCTTACGATCAGGAAACCCATTACGCCGCCCTGTGGTGGACGTCGGTGGCCATTAACGCCTCGGCCGATGGCTGGCTGGACATGCTCAACTGGTTCATGGCCGCCGACGAACCGGAGTACCCCAAAGGCATGGTGCGAGTACTGGACGATCAGCGCTTCGAGCTAAAGCCCGTGGGCCTGGCCCAGCAGTTCATTCAGCAACACTGGCTCGATCAGGTGCTGCGCCTGGACAACGATGCTTTTGAAGTCGACGTACTGGCCATGGCCACCGGCAAGCAACGCAGTCTGCTGGGCGTGAACAAAAGCACGCGAGCCCATCAGGTCAGCCTCGACAGCACGGCCTGCCCCCAGCCAGACATGACCCTGATGTATTTCGGCCAAGACAACCGCAGCCACAGCGCTCCGTTTGATTGCAAGTCTGGCCAGGTCGGTTTTCTCCTGCCGGGGGAAACCGTGTTCGCCCTCAGTTGGACAGCTCCCTTCTCTCCCAACCCTGCCGCTCGTCAGGAGGCACCATGAACGCTCTGCAAACATTGCGTGATCGCATTCAGAAAAAAGGACTGCACGCCGTTCTAAAGCAGCTATGCAGACGCTACGTATTTTCCCACACCCGACTGGTGTGGCTGGAGCATGATATACGGACCCCGCTCCCCCCACACACCCTCAAGCCGTACCCACCGATGCGCCTGGAGTTCATCACGGTCAGCAATGCCGATGCTTTTGCCCGGCACTTCGGCGACCGTGTCGAAACCATGCGCGAGTTGGCGGCCGAGGGCTACACAGGCTTGATGTATCTGGATGATCAGGGCGACACCGTGGGCTTCGCCTGGGCCAGTACACGGGACTATTTCGATCGCCATTTCTACCGCTGCAACTTTCCGATCAAGCCTGGCGAGTACTTTCAGTTCGGTGGCGAGGCGATTCGTGAATACTGGGGCACCAGTATCTCGGCGGACATGCAGTTGGAGGTGTGGAAAGTCATGGCGGACCACGGTTGCAACACAATGGTCGATGTCTGCGATTTGCAAAACATCCAAGCGATCAAGATGCATATCCGCATGGGCTTCCAGGAGCGCGGGCAGATCACCCACCTATACCGTTTGCTCGGTCATTGGCGGCTCCTGCGCAATACGTCTTACACCGGCACGGTACTGGACGCGTTTCGCAAACCGGCCCAGCCGACTGCCTCGACTTCGGCGGCCTGATCCCCATGACGATCCGGTTCCAATGGTGCCGCTCACTGAGCGCGGAGGATTTTCCTGTATCAGCTTATGAACAGCTGCTGACCCAGGTGGCCGACGCAACACCGTTCAATACCCTGGCCTGGCTGCAAGCGGCGGAATTCGCCCTGTTGCCCGAGCAGCAATTGCATATTCTGCTGGGCTGGCAGGACCAGACCTTGTGCCTGTGCCTGCCCCTGATATCAGGACTCGAGCCTATCGTCGGGCTGCGGTTCCGGGTGTTGCATCACTTGGGTTTTCCAATGGCAGACCGCATCGCCCTGCTGGCGCGCCTGGACGCCGAAGACATGGTCCAGGCGCTGATGCAGATCCGTCAGCACTTGCCTCACGCGTTGCTGCAATTGAATGAAGTGATCGAGCCGGTCGGAGAGCAAAGCGTCCTCAGCGCCTGGATGGCGCTGAGCTCAACCGGGGAGCGGCGGCTCAGTTGCCGGGTTCCGGTGCACCTGATCAACGACAGTGACCGTCAAGAGATATCCGGCGATCCACGCTACAAATTGCGCCGGGCGCGCAAGCGGATCGCCGCTTGCGGTGCCGAAATCCGTCGAGTGACGCCGGACGCCATCAGCATCGGACAGCTGTTGCGAGCCCTGGCCGACGTCGAGACCGCCAGCTGGAAAGGTGAGGAAGGTGTCGGCATCTTCGCCGACCCCAGGCGCCGACAATGGATGAATCACGCCTTCACCGCCCTCGCCGCCCAAGGCCTGGTGCGGGTGGTGCTACTGGAGCTGAACGGCGAATGCATCAGCTATCGCCTCGGCCTCCTGGACCAGGGCCGACTGTACGACTACAACCTGGCGTTCCTGCCGCAGCACGCCGACCTGGGCAGCGGCCGGGTATTGCTCGAGGAGTGGATTCGTTGGGGGTTGGACGAGAACTGGCGCTGGATCGATGCATCACGGGTCAGCCTGGAGAACTCCAGCCATCAGTTACACGAACGCATGACCGGCCAACTGGAGCATTGGCGCTGGAGTTTTTATTCCTGGCAGCCCGGTGGCTTGCTCCTGGGATCGGCCTTGCGACTATGGAAAAGCTTGAAGCCATGGCTTGGCAAACGCCGGACCAAACCGACCGCGACGACAGCATCGTCCTCCCCCAGAGAACCGGCAGAACGCCAATGCCTCGTCGAGTGATCGTCAACGTTGACGATGTCGGGCCCGCCTTAGCGAAACGTACTGCACAAGCGCCTGGCGGGCGTTCAAGGACTAAGGCCCACCCCCACCAGCGAGGCACGGCGATCGATGACCTAAAGCGCGCTTCAGACGAATGACAACCCGAAATCCCTGCGCCGCTTCCTGGGAATCTGCTACAAGGCATCTTCGGTTTCCAGTCGCGGATTCATCAATGTCTTCACTCTTGTTTTCTGGCCTGAAACGACGCTGGTTGGCCTGGCTGTGCATGGGCGCACTCGTGGTGGGCCTGCCGGTGGGCTGCGGGGTGTTGCAGCACAAGGAGCGGGAACTGGTCTTTCGCATCGAGCCGGGGACGGCGAGCTGGTTCAGTGGGCTGCCCAGCGGTGTGCAGGCGTTCGATCTCAAGCCAAAAAGCTTCAAGGCCGGGGAGAATATCCACGGCTGGTGGTGGCCGGCCGAACGCGAGAACGCGCCGGCCATCTTGTACTTGCATGGTGTGCGCTGGAATTTGACCGGCCAATTGTTTCGTATCCAGCAACTGCGGGCACTGGGCTATTCGGTCCTGGCCATCGACTACCGCGGCTTTGGCAAAAGCCATGGGGACCTGCCATCGGAAGCCAGCGTCTACGAAGATGCACGCATCGCCTGGGAGCGTCTCAAAACCTTGCAACCAGACCCAAGCCTGCGGCTGATCTATGGTCACTCCCTGGGCGGCGCCGTCGCGGTGGACCTCGCTGCGCAGCTCGGTCAGCAGGCAGCGAAGGATGGCAAAGCCCAGGTCCGAGGCCTGGTGATCGAATCCACCTTCACCTCCCTGGGGGATGTCGCCACCGCGATGGCCAATACGTCCCTGCCGGTGCGCTGGTTGCTGTCGCAGAAGTTCGATTCCATCGACAAGATCGGCGAGATCAACATGCCGTTGCTGATTGTCCATGGCGCCGCCGACCGCTACGTGCCGCCACGGTTCAGCGAGCAACTGTACAACGCCGCCCGGGAACCCAAGCGCCTGTTGCTGGTGCCTGGGGCCACGCATAACAACAGCATGAGCCTGGCGGGCAAAAACTACCGGCAGGCGTTGGATGCACTGATGAAAAGCGCGCCCATCCCCGTGGCCGGAAACGCCACCACCGGTCCGGCCAAAGCGGGCTGAGCCACGGCAATATCCACGTCCCTCCTGTGGGAAGCGGTGGGTCAGTCATGGAAATGTTGAGTGTGCCGCCGCCATCGCGAGCAAGCTCGCTCCCACAGCTGAGAACACCTCGAAAAACTGTGGGAGCGAGCTTGCTCGCGATGGCGGAGGGTCAGGCGACGATGAACCGTCAGGATCCCGCGCCAAACCGGTCACGGCTATTGGTCAGGTGCAGCCACATGGCGGCGCGGGCGGCGTCCGGGTCCTGGCGCTTGATGGCGTTGAAGATCGCCTCGTGCTCAAGGCTGGCCCACTGCGCCAGCTTGCTTAAATCCGCCTGGCCACGCTCGGCCACGTTCACTCGGGTCCTGGGGATCATCGCACTGCCCAGGTGCTGCATGATTTCGACAAAACAGGCGTTGCCCGTGGCTTCGGCGATCAGCAGATGGAAACGCCGGTCGGCTTCGACACAGCTGTCGTTGTTGTTGGACAAGCGCTGGTAGTCATCCAGCGCCTGGCGCATCTGCTGCAGTTGGTGTTCGCTGCGGCGCTGGGCCGCCAAGGCGACTGCCTGGGTTTCCAAGCCCAGGCGCAGCTCCAGGATCGCCCGCACTCCGGCCGCGGTGTCGACGTTCAGTCGCAGCCCCGGCTCGCCGGTTTGCGCCAGCACGAAGGTGCCGATGCCGTGGCGGGTCTCCACCAGCCCCGAAGCCTGCAACTTGGAAATCGCCTCGCGCACCACCGTCCGGCTGACGCCGTGGGCCTGCACGATGGAGCCTTCCGAGGGCAGCTTCTCGCCCGGCTTCAACTGCCCCAGCAGGATGCTCTGGCTCAGCTTCGCCACCAGGTCGTGTGCCAGGTTGTGGGTACGCTTGCGCAGAGGGGCTTCGGTGTCTTGCGGCATCGCCGGGGTTCCTTGAAGACAGGCTGAGGGATCGTATCACCCGCAAGCGCCAAATATCTCATCAATACGCCCTCAACTTGTATGACAACACTCAAGGGAAGGCCATTTCGGACAAAATCATTATTCAAACAGCACGGCTTCCCTCGGGCCAAAAAGACGCTGATTGACATTAAGCCAATTGAAAAATCCCGGCAATCATTGAATTAAACCGCTTATCACCCTCTCCGACCCTGCTGAAAAACAGCTTGTCATTCGAAAAATTCGAGTTGTATGATGTCTATCAACATCAGCACCTGCACGATGCCCCGCATAACAATAACGAGTGGGAGAAAAACCAGTGAACACATCCAACCTCAAGGCGAATACCGGAGCCGATTCGGTGGCGACCCTTTCAGAAACCAGCAAAGCCCCGATCATCACCAGCATGCAGGTCGTGCCCGTGGCCGGCCATGACGGCATGCTGCTGAACCTCAGCGGCGCCCATGGCCCGTTCTTCACCCGCAACATCGTCATTCTCAAGGACAACGCCGGCCACACCGGCGTGGGCGAAGTGCCCGGCGGCGAGCGCATTCGCCAGACCCTCGAAGACGCTCGTTCGCTGGTGGTCGGCAGCCCCATCGGCACCTACCAGAAGATCCTCAACACCGTACGCCACGCTTTCGCCGACCGCGACGCCGGCGGTCGCGGCTTGCAGACCTTCGACCTGCGCATCACCATCCACGCCGTCACCGGCCTGGAAGCGGCCTTGCTGGACCTGCTCGGCCAGCACCTGGACGTACCGGTGGCAGCCCTGCTCGGCGAAGGCCAGCAGCGCGATGAAGTGAAGATGCTCGGTTACCTGTTTTATGTCGGTGATCGCCAACAGACCGACCTGCCCTATCGCAGCGAACCGGACGCCGACAACGACTGGTTCCGCGTGCGCCACGAAAAGGCCCTGGACGCCGACGCGGTGGTCCGCCTGGCGGAAGCGGCGCAGGCCCACTATGGCTTCCGGGACTTCAAGCTCAAGGGCGGCGTGCTTCAAGGCGACGCAGAGATCGAAGCGGTCACGGCGCTGGCCGAGCGCTTTCCCCAAGCGCGCATCACCCTGGACCCGAACGGCGCCTGGTCACTCAAGGAAGCCATTCGTTTGTGCCGCGACCAGCACAAGGTGCTGGCCTATGCCGAAGACCCTTGCGGTGCCGAAAATGGCTATTCCGGGCGCGAAGTGATGGCCGAGTTCCGCCGCGCCACGGGCCTCAGGACCGCGACCAACATGATCGCCACCGACTGGCGCGAGATGGGTCACGCCATCACCTTGCAGTCCGTGGACATCCCCCTGGCCGACCCACACTTCTGGACCATGCAGGGTTCCGTGCGCGTGGCGCAGATGTGCAATGAGTGGGGCCTGACCTGGGGTTCGCATTCCAACAACCACTTCGACATTTCCCTGGCGATGTTCACCCACGTGGCCGCCGCCGCACCGGGCGACATCACGGCCATCGACACCCACTGGATCTGGCAGGACGGCCAGCGCCTGACCAAGGCGCCGTTGCAGATTCAGGGCGGCTGCGTGCAAGTGCCGAAAAAACCGGGGTTGGGGATCGAGCTGGACACCGACCAACTGGCCAAGGCCCATGAGCTGTACAAAGGCATGGGCCTTGGGGCACGGGACGATGCGGTGGCGATGCAGTTCCTGATTCCAGGCTGGACCTTCAACAACAAACAGCCGTGCCTGGTGCGCTGAAGGAATCACAAAAGTCCTTCAGGTGAGCACATCCATGTGGGAGCGGGCTTGCTCGCGAAGAGGGCCTGACAGTCAGCATCGATGTTGACCGTCAGACCGCTTTCGCGAGCAAGCCCGCTCCCACATTGGAACTGCGGTGATCTTTGATTCTGTAACCGCCACAGTTGTCCTCTATGTAACCCCTAACCCTCCGGCCGCAGGATCAGCACTGCCAACGGCGGCAGGTTGAGTTCCAGGGACAAGGCCTGGCCATGGCTGGGCACTTCCTCGGTAGGGGCTCCTCCGCCATTGCCATAGTTGGAACCGGCGTAGGTGTCGGCATCGCTGTTGAGCAATTCGACCCAGCGCCCGCCGAACGGCACGCCGACCCGGTAGGCCTCGCGCGGCACCGGGGTGAAGTTGGCGACCACCAGCACCGGCCGGCCCTCCTTGCTCCAGCGCAGCCAGGCGTAGACGCTGTTGAGGGCATCGTCGCCAATCAGCCACTGGAACCCCTGGGGCGCGTCATCCTGGTCGTGCAACGCCGGTTCTTCGCGGTACAGCCGGTTCAGGTCGCTCACCAACTTCTGCACGCCCCGGTGCTCAGGGTATTGCAGCAGGTACCAATCCAACTGCTGGTCGTGGTTCCACTCGCGCCATTGGCCGAACTCACAGCCCATGAACAACAGTTTCTTGCCGGGATGGCCCCACATGAAGCTGAGGTAAGCCCTGAGGTTGGCGAATTTCTGCCAGCGGTCGCCGGGCATCTTGTCGATCAGCGAACGTTTGCCATGGACCACTTCGTCGTGGGAAATCGGCAGGACGAAACGCTCGGACCAGGCATACACCAGGCCGAAGCTCAGTTCGTTATGGTGATGGGCACGGTACACGGGATCCTGCTGGATATAGTGCAGCGAATCGTGCATCCAGCCCATGTTCCACTTGTAGGCGAAACCCAGGCCGCCCTGCTGGGTGCTCTGGCTGACCCCCGGCCAGGCCGTGGACTCTTCGGCGATGACCAGTGCCCCCGGTGTTTCCAGCGCCACGACGTCGTTGAGGTGCCGCAGGAAATCGATGGCTTCGAGGTTTTCCCGCCCGCCGTGACGGTTGGGCACCCACTCGCCGGCCTTGCGCGAATAGTCGCGATACAACATCGAGGCAACGGCGTCCACCCGCAGGCCGTCGACGTGGAAATGCTTGAGCCAGTGCAGTGCCGACGCCAGCATGAAGCCGTGCACTTCGGTGCGGCCCAGGTTGTAGATCAGCGTGTCCCAATCTTGGTGGAAACCCTCCAGTGGGTTGCCGTACTCGTACAGCGCAGTGCCGTCGAACTGGGCCAGGCCGTGGGTGTCGGTGGGGAAATGCGCCGGCACCCAGTCGAGGATGACCCCGATATTGGCCTGGTGGCAGGCGTTGACGAACACGGCGAAATCGTCCGGCGAACCAAAGCGTGCCGTTGGCGCGAATTGCGACAGCGGCTGATAGCCCCAGGAACCACCGAACGGGTGTTCCATGATCGGCATCAGCTCGATGTGGGTGAAGCCCAAATCCTTGACGTACGGAATCAGCCGCTCGGCCATCTCGTGCCAGTTATATTGCCGGGCCACCTCCCCCGCCTCGTCGGTTTCGCACTGCCAAGAGCCGGCGTGCAACTCATAGATCGACAACGGCGCGCCCGGTAGCTGGCGCTCGCGACGGTGCTGCATCCACTCGTCGTCCTGCCACTCGATCTTCAGGGGTGAGGCGACTTTCGACGCCGTGTCTGGCGGCATCTGCGTGGCCAGGGCCACTGGGTCGGCCTTGAGCGGCAAGATGCCGTGGGCGCCGAGGATTTCATATTTGTAACCCTCACCGGCACCCAGCCTGGGGATGAAGATCTCCCATACGCCGGACGGATAACGGATGCGCATCGGATGCCGACGCCCGTCCCAGACGTTGAAATCCCCGACCACTGAAACGCGCCGGGCATTCGGCGCCCAGACCGCGAAGCGCACGCCGTCGACACCATCGACGGTGGTCAGTTGCGCACCTAGGCAGGAACTGAGGTCGCGGTGATTGCCCTCGGCAAACAGGTAAAGGTCCATCTCCCCCAGCAACGGACCGAAGCTGTAGGGGTCTTCGGCAACCTGCTCGCCGCCGGCCCAGCGAGTGCGCAGCAAATACGCCTGGGCATGGTCGAAATGGCCGACGAACAATCCCGGGGTTTCGGTGAGTTGCAGCTCCCCGAGCTCTTCGCCGCCCTCCCGGGCCAGCACATGCACGCTCAGGGCACCGGGCAGGTAGGCGCGGATGAACTGGCCGCCAGCGCCATCGCCATGGGGCCCCAGGATGGAAAACGGATCGTGATGTTCGGCGCGTACCAGCGCGTCGATGTCATGGGGCGCCGGCAGCAAGGATTCCTTGGCCTGCCCCTGGGGTTCTTTGTTCGAGACACTCATGATTCTCTCCACTAAATCGGTCCGGCTACGTCGGAAAAGGGTTGCAGCCCACTCAACAACCCGACCAGACCGTGCAGCGGCACGGGCAGCCAGGTGGGGCGATTCTCGGCTTCATAGGCCACTTCATAGGCCGCCTTCTCCAGGCCGAACAACGCCAGCGCGGCGTCTTCGCCTTCAGCATCCTTCCACTCATGGGCAAGACTAGCTGCCGCCAGCCGATATGCCTCGACAAATGCCTGGCGAGCCTCTTTCAAATAACGATCGGCGACCCGTTGCCGCGCCGCATCGGCATCGGCCGTGCTGTCGACGGTGTGCAAGTGAACCGCCATGGCCGCCGCATAATCGAAGGAGCGCAACACACCGCTGACGTCCTTGTACGGGCTGTGCTTGCCCCGCCGTTCATGCAATGGCCGCGCCGGCTCACCTTCGAAGTCGATCAGGTAGGCGTCGCCCTTGATCACCAAGACCTGGCCCAGGTGCAGGTCGCCATGGACGCGGATGCGCAAGCCGCCGGCGGCCTTGCCGGCCAGTTCCTGGACGTGGGCCAGGACGGTTTTCTTGTGTTCCAGCAAGCGTGCGACCATGGCCTGGTCGGCGGGGTTCAATTGGCCTTGGTTCTGCTTGAGCAGGCGCAAGGCGTTTTCCACTTGGGCGGCCACGTCCTTGCCGATGGCCTGGGCTTCCTTGGCGTTGGTAGTCTGCGGCGCAAAGTCCGGATCGTCGGTGGCCCGGGCCAGCACCTGGTGCATTTCCCCCAGGCGCTGGCCGAGCATGCCGGCGAAATCCTTCAGTTCGCCCAGGGCGTTGTAATGTTGCTCCTGCTCGGACACGGCGTCCGCCAGCTCATCGCGCAAGGCGCGCTCGAGGTTGTTCTGGGTCCACTCCCAGGCATCGCCCTGATTGCTCAGGTAGCCTTGGGCAATCATCAGCAGGGCATCCTCGCCCTGGGCGTCGCGGCGAACCACCGAACCCAGCAGCGGTGAAATATTGCTGAAACCCGCTGCGGTCAGGTAGGCACTCATTTCCAGTTCCGGGTGCACACCCGAAGCGACCTTGCGGATCAGTTTGAGCACGAGGCTGCCCCCCACCACCACCGAACTGTTGGACTGTTCGGCGGACAGGTAGCGCACCTCCGGCTCGTCTCCCAGGTTCAGCGCGGCCAGGCCTTCGGTGGGCTCGAAGCGCAATTCACCTTCGGCGAACGGCAGTACCGTGGCGGCCTGCATGCTCTGCAGCACGGCGCGCACGAAGCTTTCCAGGCTGAATGCATCGGTGATCAAGCCCACCTGGCGCACCCGACGTACCCGCGACAAGGCCAGTTGCTGCGGCAACGCCGCACCGACCTGGTCTTCGGCGAGCAGGCCGAACGGCAGTTGATACCGCAGAGTCTGGCCGCCGCTGGTGACATCGATTTCGCTGAGCAGCACCGGGTGCTGCGGATCGCCGAAGCGCACCCCATAGACAATGTCGACCTTCTCGATCGCACTGTCCTTGCCGGCGAACCAGCGCCGGTTCTGCAGCCAGCTTGGCAGGATGGTTTGCTCCAGCGTGGTGCGCGACGGCGCTTCGAGCAATTCTTCCAGGCGTTTCTTCAGTACCAGGGTGGTGAAGTCCGGCAGGCTCTGGGCCGGCTCCACGTGCCAGCTCGGCATCTGGTTTTCTGCTGCCAGGGCGAACCAATAGAAGCCGTAGGGCGCCAGGGTCAGCAGGAAATTCAACTGACCGATGGGCGGGAAGGCATTGCCGCCGAGCATCTCCACCGGGACCATGCCGGCGTAGGCCGACAGGTCCAGCTCGGCGGCCTGGGCGCTGCGGGATACGTTGGCCACGCACAGGATGATCTCGTGCTTGCCGTCGGGTCCGGTGTATTCGCGGGTATAGGCCAGGATCCGGCGGTTGCTGGGCGAGAGCATTTTCAACGTGCCACGGCCAAAGGCCTTGGACTGCTTGCGCACCGCCAGCATCCGCCGCGTCCAGTTGAGCAGCGAGTGAGGGTCGCCCGCCTGGGTCTCGACGTTGACCGACTGGTAGCCGTATTGCGGGTCCATGATCGGTGGCAGGACCAGGCTGGCCGGGTCGGCGCGGGAGAAGCCGCCATTGCGGTCGATGGACCACTGCATCGGCGTACGCACGCCATCGCGGTCGCCCAGGTAGATGTTGTCGCCCATGCCGATTTCATCGCCGTAGTACAACGTTGGCGTGCCGGGCATCGACAGCAGCAGACTGTTGAGCAGCTCGACGCGACGACGGTCGCGCTCCACCAGCGGCGCCAGGCGCCGGCGAATGCCCAGGTTGATGCGCGCCCGACGGTCGGCCGCGTAGTAGTTCCACAGGTAGTCGCGCTCCTTGTCAGTGACCATCTCCAGGGTCAGTTCATCGTGGTTGCGCAGGAAAATCGCCCACTGGCAATTGGCGGGGATCTCGGGGGTCTGGCGCAGGATGTCGGTGATCGGGAAACGATCTTCCTGGGCCAGGGCCATGTACATGCGCGGCATCAGCGGGAAATGGAAAGCCATGTGGCATTCGTCGCCGTTCAGCCCCTGGGCGTCGACATCGCCGAAGTACAACTGGGTGTCTTCCGGCCACTGGTTGGCTTCGGCCAGCAACATGCGGTCGGGGTAGTTGGCGTCGATCTCGGCGCGGATCAACTTCAGGACATCATGGGTCTCGGGCAGGTTTTCGTTGTTGGTGCCGTCGCGCTCGATCAGGTACGGGATGGCGTCCAGGCGCAGGCCGTCGATGCCCATGTCCAGCCAGTAGCGCATCACCGACAACACGGCCTTGATGACCTGCGGGTTGTCGAAGTTGAGGTCGGGCTGGTGGGAGTAGAAACGATGCCAGAAGTACTGGCCCGCCACCGGGTCCCAGGTCCAGTTGGACTTCTCGGTGTCGAGAAAAATGATTCGCGTGCCGTCGTACTTGTGGTCGTCATCGGACCAGACGTAGAAATCCCGCGCCTTCGAACCCGGCTTGGCCTTGCGCGCACGCTGGAACCAGGGGTGCTGGTCCGAGGTGTGGTTGATGACCAGTTCGGTGATGACCCGCAGGTTGCGTTTGTGGGCCTCGGCAATGAACCGCCGTGCATCGGCCATGGTGCCGTAGTCGGCGCTGACGCCACGGTATTCGGCGATGTCATAACCGTCGTCGCGCCGGGGAGAAGGATAGAACGGCAGCAACCAGATGGTGTTGACGCCCAGGTCGGCAATGTAGTCGAGCTTCTCGATCAGGCCGGGAAAGTCGCCGATTCCGTCGTTATTGGAGTCGTAATAGGATTTAACGTGGACCTGGTAAATCACCGCATCCTTGTACCAGAGCGGGTCTTTGATGAAGGTGGCAGACCGGGGTTTCTTCGCCATTTGCAACTCCTGATAAATTCAATAAAGCCGCGGGAGACAGGCTTGTGAGGTCTTTTTGTGTTGTGAGGCCTGCGCTTTGTGGGAGCAACGCGTGCTCGCGATGCAGGCACCTCGATTCCTCAGGGAGACCGCGCCCTCTTCATCGCGGGCAAGACTTGCTCCCACAGCGTCACGCCACGCTGATCCGCCAGATTCCGAACGGCTGGTGCGCCGGGTCAATCCGCATGAACTGGTACTTGCCGTACCAGGTCCAGCGGTGTCCGTTCATCAGATCTTCGCCCTGGGTCTGGGCATCGTCGGGCAGGCCCATTTCCCATAGCGGCAATTCGAAACTGGCTTCCTGGGGGTTGTGCGGATCAAGGCTCACCGCCACCAGGATGAAATTGCTGCCATCGGCTGTGCGCTTGCCGAAATAGAGAATGTTGTCGTTCCAGGCGTTGTAGATTTTCAGGCCCAGGTGGGTATGCAGCGCCGGGTTCTGCCGGCGGATGCGGTTGAGCTGGGCGATCTCGGCAATGATGTTGCCCGGCGCGGTGTAGTCCCGGGGACGGATCTCGTACTTCTCCGAGTTGAGGTATTCCTCCTTGCCGGGTACCGGGGCCGACTCGCACAGCTCGAAGCCTGAATACATGCCCCACAGGCCTGAGCCCATGGTGGCCAGCGCCGCGCGGATCAAGAAGCCCGGGCGCCCCGATTGATGAAGAAAGGCCGGGTTGATGTCTGGCGTGTTGACGAAAAAGTTCGGCCGATAGCATTCACGCCAAGGCGACTCGTTGAGCTCGCTGAAGTAGGTTGCCAGCTCGGCCTTGGTGTTGCGCCAAGTGAAATAGGTGTAGCTCTGGGAATAACCGACCTTGCCCAAGCGCGCCATCATTGCCGGGGTGGTAAATGCTTCGGCCAGGAAGATCACTTCGGGGTATTGGGCCCGGACATCGGCGATCAGCCATTGCCAGAACGGCAGCGGCTTGGTGTGAGGGTTGTCGACGCGGAATATCTTCACGCCCTCCTTGACCCAACCCACCACGATGTCCCGCAACTCCACCCACAGGCTGGGAATCGCATCGGCCGCGTAGAAGTCGACGTTGACGATGTCCTGGTATTTCTTCGGCGGATTCTCCGCGTATTTGATCGTGCCGTCCGGCCGCCAGCTGAACCAGCCCGGGTGCTGCTTGAGCCAGGGGTGGTCCTGGGAACACTGGATCGCGAAGTCCAACGCGATCTCCAGGCCGTGGTCAGCGGCCGCCGCCACCAGGCGCCGGAAGTCCTCGCGGCTGCCCAATTGCGGGTGAATGGCTTCGTGCCCGCCCTCTTCGCTGCCGATGGCATAGGGGCTGCCCGGGTCGTCGGGACCGGCGGTGAGGGAATTGTTCGGGCCTTTGCGGAAACTGCGGCCAATGGGGTGGATCGGCGGGAAGTAGAGTACGTCGAAGCCCATGTCCTGGATCACCGCCAGGCGCGAATGCACGTCGTTGAACGTGCCATGGCGCTGGGGATCATCGGTGATCGAGCGAGGAAACAGCTCGTACCAACTGGCAAACTCAGACAGCTTGCGCTCCACATCCAGCGGGTATTCGGGGCTTATGCTCAAGTAAGGTCGATGATCGGCCAGGGACATCAGGTCGGCACTGCGTGGGGCCAGGAACAGCGCGACCTGTTCAGTCGGCAGCAGGCCGGAGAGTTCGTGGTGCAAGGCCGCCAGTTGCTCGCTCAGTTCACCGGTGCTGCGCTCGACGGCCATTTGCACCTGGTTGCGCCCTTCCTGCAACTCCAGGCTGATGGGCACCCCCGCAGCGAATTTCTTCTCCAGCTCGTAGCGGAAACTGGCGAACTGATCGATCCAGGCCTCGATGCAAAAGACATAACGGCCTTGCTCCGGCACATTGAACTGGCCGCGCCAGCCGTTATTGCCCAAATCGCTCATGACCTCGCTGTTCCACACGTCATCCTGCAACGATCGCCAGCGAATACGCACCGCCAGCTTGTCGTGACCGTCGGCGAACACTTTGCAGGTCACCGTCACGTCCTGCCCGGCCACGGCCTTGGCGGCGAATTGCCCGCCGTCGATCACCGGCATGGGGTTTTCAATCGCAATGCGCGGCAACAACAAGGCTTGAGACAACGGTAAATGCGGGTTGTAGGCCAAGTCAGATGGGTGTTCAGCAGTCATCGAGCATCACTCCTTTTACGCCCCATGGACGCGCTTGTGGCGGTAAAGGCCCAACGGGTCCTCGAAAAAAACTCACTTAAACTCCGAACCGGGACAACGGTTAAAAGTTCAGCGGGATTTGCCCTCGATGCATCCGGGATCAAACCCGAAACACGGTGGTCAACAACCATAAGCACGACTCAAGCCATGTGCGTTACGGAGACCCGTCCTGATGAATATTCCCATCCCGGCCGAAACACCCGATCCGAACATCGACGACCCGACCTTGCCCCCACCCGGTCCTGAACCGGAACCGATTCCAGAGAAAGACCCACCGCTCGACCCCCAACCACCGTTGGGCGATCCGCCGAGCGAGGCGCCGCCGGAGCGGGTTTGATTCAAGCGTAGTTGTTCGAGAGGTGACGGGCGTCAGCGTTCTGCTCTAGAGCGGAATGACCGTTCGTCGCCTAGCGGAAAATAAAAAGCAGAAATAGACTGTGTCAAGAGTAGGAAACTTCCCACCTGAAGAATATTTAATCGTCATCTACGTCTAGGTATAAGACCCGCGTAATTATTTGTCCTGCATAAGATTTTTTATCCCGTCACCCACGCATTTCTTCCTTACCCCACTAACGCCACCTATTAGCGAAAAAAAACGCATCAGAACTTTCTCTTGGGCGTGAAAGACGCTTCCTACGCCTCAAAAAAAACGTGATTGCCAACCTATCTAATCCTCGCTAAAAATTAAGTCGCCGGCAAAGCTGCACGGCAAACTTACTCAAGGAAAGAGGAATTTAAATATGAAGCCGAACAACAAACCCGAGAAATTAGGTGAAGTAATATTTTTATTCACAGACGACTTCGGCAACACACCATATACACCGACTGTAGGAGGATCAGGTAGCGCAGGTGGTTGCGGGGGAAGCGGCGGATGCGGCGGTGGTGGTGGATGTAAAGGTGGCAGCGGAGGGAGTGGAGGCAGTGGGGGCAATTCAGCAACACAATCCGGCAACCACTAATAACAACCAATGATAACGCGGGCCTTTCGAATATTCTCAACTATCGAAAGGCCCGACCGAGAACTCGCCATGAAATTAAGCATATCCAACTACGAATTACTAAATTTCGAGAACACCAACGCCATTGTCTCGGAAAAAGGAATCGCACGCATCGACTCCCCAGCGATGCTGAAGTTGCTTAAAGAACTAAAATCAGTTGAGTGCATTACCAAAAGCGATCTTAACGAACTATTCGCAAATAACAATCTCGAACCAACAAATGCATATAACTTCCTGACCTCCGCCATACATATCAATACAGCAAAAGACCTCAATTATTTCAAGAGCACATTGATCGCGCACGACTGGAAAAAAACATCAAACTTAGAAGAAATTCTATCGCGCGAAATCGAACACCTGAGCACTTGCAGCCTGGAGGATCTGGGTCTCTATACGCCCCACAAAGAAGAACGCTACATCATTATATTATGTTCAAAGTATAACTATACGGAGATAAAAAATCTTTATTTCTCCAGCGCAAGAAAATGGCCAAAATCGGCAATAAGTGTTTGCTATGGCAGCGCCGACCTTTTTTACATCAGCCAACCATACATTCCGGAAATAGGTAATCCATGTCATTTCTGCACCATCGATAAATTGATCAGCAACGAAATCCACTCACCTTCAGTCAATACCTGGTCAAAGCTGCTCAATTTTTGCAAAGGCAAAAATATCAATTTGCCCAACACAAAACCAACCCTTCTCCAAGAATCATTAATACTAGGAGCGATCGCAAGGGTAAGCCGACTCGTTTCGGGGACAACGACCTCCCAAAAATATCAAGATAATATCTTTCAAACAACAACGATAAATCTTAACAATGGCCATATCAGTCAAGCCTCAGCAACGCATTGGTATTTGTGCGACTGCCTGGGTGCTAAAAAATGAAGCATATACCTCACGATTATTACCTTCGTTTTCTAGACCCTCTTGTTCACGATGACGTGCTGTCCTTTCATACAAAAGGCAACTATACAATCCATCCAGCCACCCAACAATCAACCAATCTCCACTTCCTCACAGAACAGCAACTGGAAACTTTAACTGGAAATGAGTTAAAGCTTTACCCGGACATCAGCATTGAAATTCAAATGAACCCGCACCCTGATATTGACCCAGCGCTAATAAGAAATGAGTCAGAAACTCTATTTAATGAGGCCGAGATCGATTTCAGCACCATTGAAAAACTCGTCACGCCGTTAACGAGACTAAAAGCCAATGAAAGCAAACGGGGCTACCCAAGCGGCGGAGCATTATACCCTGTCGAGATTTTTATCTGCTCGCTTGCGCGAGACAATAAAACATGGCCCTGCAAAGAAAAAGTCCTACACCTCTTGCCACAATCAAAGACATATGAAGTCGTTTTAGGCACAGAGAACGTAGACGAACTCCGAACGGCCATTCTGCCAGAGAGTAGCGACATTGGTTATCCGAGCCTAGCGCTGATATATACTGCCTATCTACCAAAGGCTTTATTCAAGTATCGATATCGCGGCTACCGCCTGGCAACCATGGAGGTGGGATCAATTTACATGCTGATAGAACTCAGCGCCAAATCCCTGAACTTACGTTGTCGTCCTTGGTCGGCATACACCGACACGATGGTTTGCAAGACACTCAAACTTAATCCTGCACTCTTTGTTCCAATGTGCGTGCACTATATAGGGAGGCAGGGATGAATATTTACAGCAGAGAAAATCAGCTTATTGATGCGCGATTCACATATCAGCCAGCTAATCTGTTGACTTTCCCATCTACGGTGGAGATCACCGATCCTTGGGAAAATGGTGGTTCGGGGGCAGGCAATGGCTCACAGGCGCTCAGAGCTGCTGTAGGGGAATTTTTTGAGCGGCAGCATTTCTATGTGGACGTAGTACCAGATCTGAGAAGCGGTTTGAGCTATTCGTTGAGCGAAGGCGAAGTATCAAAATTTACCCAAGCATTTTCTCAAACAAAAAAGCAGCATATCGCTCAATCAGCGCTGAGTGCACATCAATACAACTTAAGCCAAGTTTTCCGTCTATCAGATCTATCCTCCTGTCACATTCCCACTGCGTGCATCACCTTAAGCAGCGTGCGAACCGAGACAGAGAATGTCATTTATCCTCTTCGTGACACATGTGGGTGTGCCTTTGGTTGGCACCCTGAACATGCCATTCTAGGCTCATTAAAAGAATCCCTTGAAAGGCAGTTCTTACTAAAGTTCTGGCTAACTGGTATTTGCGTCAAGGTAATCGACGTACCGACGACAGAAACTGCGTTGGCAGGGACCGGGGCTGAGACGCTACGTACAGCCCTAGCCAGGAGTGGCCAATTATCCTTTATTGACATATCCGAATCTGGATATCCAGGCATTTGCATCTTGGCAGTATACGGACAACGGAGCAAAAAGCACAACGTCCATTATTGCGCAGGAATGGCTTACGCCCCCACCTTGGAACTCGCGATGGAAAAATCGCTATTGGAGCTATGGCAGACTTACCGATTCATTGATCTTTTCCAATCAACAGGACAAAAAATAGAGAACATCCATGACTCATATTTAAGATATTTCCTCCATTGCAATCGCTTTGAAATTTACGAAGATATTACATCAGTCCAAACCCGAGAACTAGCGCCATCACACTTTACTACGAGGCCTTTTTCTTTAAACTCACTTCTAAATAGCATTGCCAGACACAACGCGCTCGGCTACATATACCTCAAGGCGATTCCGATAGAGGATAGCCTGGGGTATTGCAGCAAGTTTGTATCACCTGACTTTTTTATGCACATGAACAACTCACAACACATTAACTTAAAGAACCTATACTCCGAGCCTTTCTTCCAAGAGATACTACCAACACGTACAGAACAAATGGTTCCATTCCCATAGGACAAAGCAATGAAACGGCATATATTTTACCGCTCAATAAAACTAACTGTTTTATTTCTGAAAGAACAATTCAAGGAGCCCACCGCAATATTATGGACAATAATATCACCCAGTTTACTTTACTACTTATTGCGGTACACCCGCGATCACCAAAGCAAGCTGAATTCTGACTACATGGAGGACAGTGCATGGTTCTATGCTTACATTGCATCGAGCGTTGGGTTATTCGGGTTTTCACTATACATCATAGGCCGACGAGAGAGCGGATTCGTCCGCTCCTTCATCTACTCCACGGACTCAAAAATAGTTTTTTTGACAGCTCAACTTTTGTCCTACTCATTAATCGCAATTATTTACTGCTGCACCTTCTATGCCCTCACCAAGGTTCTCTCTGGCGAATTCTACGGACTCGAGCTACTGAACATCGCGACGCGATTCTATGCTTGCTTCCTAATCTTTTGTTCCATTGGACTCTTGCTGACATTACTCCCCCTGACCTTCCAAAACTCAAGCACATTGTTCTCCATCATTCTATTTACAATGATCGCCCTGGGATTCGCCAACCCTATCATTGACGATATTGGTTATCTGAACCCCTTACAGACAGCCAAAAATATCATGCGCACCGGCCTTCTGAAAAACATCGAGGCACTGGCTATCTCAATTACAATCCTGTTAGCCACGCTTTTGTGCTCGATGAAATACCTTCGGATAAACCCTATATGGAGTCGCTATTAATGAGTGCATTGACTATCGACCAGCTCAACATTAGCTTTCCAGACAAAACACTATTTCGTCAAGCCTCACTGCGTATCGAACCAAACTCAATTACAGGAATACTGGGTCCAAATGGGTCTGGAAAAACAACGTTCTTCGACATTTTGTGCAACATAAGGAAAGCCAAGGGTCAGAATCTCAACAACAGCTTTAGCACCCAGTTGTATTTATCTCAAATCATCACCACACCACCGGTGCTGCGTATGCATGAGATATTCCAGATGGCTACGATATTGAGTTCAGATAAAAAAACCACTCAACAATGTGCATTAAGCAAAATAGCCAAATGGTGCCCGGAACTCATTGAACGCTATAAAGAAATCTGGAAAAAAAAATCTGCTGTCTGCAGTTATGGTGAGAAACGTTGGTTTTTCACCCTTTCGCTTCTCGCGCTGGAACCCGATCTGTTGATCTTGGACGAACCCACCGCAGGTGTCGACCCGGAGTTTCGCCATTACACGTGGCAATGCCTCAAGCAAGCCGCTAACGAGGGAACCGCCATCGTTGTGTCGTCTCATAACATTGAGGAAGTTGCAGCGAACTGCAATTCTTTTTATATGATCATCGATTGTCAGTTTAAAAAATTCCGTTCGGCACACGAATTCACATCGGTATTTAGCGCTGGCTCGCTGGACGAGGCATTTATAAAGGCAGCCTCAGCGTCGCCGTTGCCATTCAATCGGGATCTTTCTCCAACGCCCGGACAATCACCGGCATCACACTGAAAATAGCCAGCGCCAATACCGTACTCAACACAGCTGTCGCTTCCCGCCCCAACCCGGCGGCGACGCCAATGGCGGCGGTCATCCACAAGCCGGCCGCCGTGGTCAGACCTTTGACGTGGCTTTCGTCACCGTCGCTGTTTTTCAGGATGGTGCCGGCGCCGAGAAAACCGATGCCGGCGACCACCCCTTGTATCACCCGGCTCATGGCATCGGCCTGGGACCCGGACATCTGCGGCACCAAGACGAACAGCGCCGCCCCCAAGGCCACCAGCATGTGGGTTCGCACGCCAGCGGCCTTGCCCTTGTGTTCGCGCTCGAAACCCAGGATGCCGCCAAGCAACGCGGCCATGACCAGACGCACCGTGACCTGGGTCATCTGCTGGGCATCGGTGATGTCGGCGAATTCCGCCTGCAGGGTTATCCAGACTTCATGCCACCAGGCGCTCATGGACCGTCCTCTTTTTCCATTCGATAAAACGATGGACCGCACGCAGCGCCAGAGGTGCGCCCGACCGCTGATCAGCCGCGACGAACCCTGGCTGATGAGTAGGGCCTAACACTCAGGACATTGAGGAAGGAGCGACGTCATGCTTGAACAAATCGACAAAGACAACACCTGCCATATCAAGACCGCCAACGGAACGAAGCGACGTCCCGCCGGCGAGTTGGTCATCATCACGGACCCGGACAAGGCCATGTCAGCCGTGGAGATCAATGGCGACCTGGTCTACCTCACCGAAGCCGAAGTGGATGCCCTGACCGTGGCCGGCGCGATCGATAAGCGCCAGCACCTGAAAGCCACCGACGGCGGTTCGGCAATCTGAATCCCAATCCACAGGCAACAGACGCAATGTGTGGCGAGGGGATTTATCCCCGCTGGGTTGCGAAGCAACCCTAAAGACCCTCGACCGGGTCAATCCGGTATACCAGGTGCAACGACTGGGAGGTGCTTCACACCCCAACGGGGATAACCCCCCTCGCCACAGTGATATGTTCGGCACTTCCTGGGTGCATCAAAGTGTCGCAGCGCCTGGGCTTGGCCGCATCTGATCCGGTTTTTATCGAAACACCTGAGTCTGTTATGCAAACAGTTCCATGGTCATAGTGCGCCGGCCAGATAGAGGCTGATGAGCGACCGACCATGAGCGATAGAATCCCCGTCCAGTTGATACAGACGTTCGAACCTGCGCCAACGAAAATCAAGGCCAGGACCACCGACAACCTGATCCACACACGCAGCTTCACCGGCGTGTTCCGCACCTTGCGCATCAGTGGTGCGGGGGTTCTGTTCCTGCTGTTCTTTGGCACGGTGTGGTTGAACTGGGGCGGCCGCCAGGCGGTGCTCTGGGACCTTTCCGAAAGCAAATTCCACATCTTTGGCGCGACCTTCTGGCCCCAGGATTTCATCCTGCTGTCGGCCCTGTTGATCATCGCGGCCTTCGGCCTGTTTGCAATCACCGTGTTTGCCGGTCGCGTGTGGTGCGGCTACACCTGCCCGCAGAGTTCCTGGACCTGGATCTTCATGTGGTGCGAGAAAATCACCGAGGGCGAACGCAACCAGCGGATCAAGTTGCAAGCAGCGCCCTGGGGCCTGAACAAGCTGTTGCGCCGCAGCGCCAAGCACACCTTGTGGCTAGCCATCAGCTTGCTCACCGGTCTGACGTTCGTGGGCTACTTCACGCCGATCCGCCCTTTGGCCGAAGAACTGCTGACCCTGCAGATGGCTGGCGTGAGCTTGTTCTGGGTGCTGTTCTTTACCGCAGCCACCTACCTCAACGCCGGCTGGCTGCGCGAAGCGGTGTGCATGCACATGTGCCCCTATGCACGCTTTCAGAGCGTGATGTTCGACAAGGACACCTTGACCATCTCCTACGACACGGCCCGTGGCGAAATCCGCGGCCCGCGCAAGCGCGAGGTGAAGCCGGCCAATGTTGGCCTGGGCGACTGCATCGACTGCCAGATGTGCGTGCAAGTCTGCCCCACCGGCATCGACATCCGCGACGGCCTGCAGATGGAATGCATCGGCTGCGCGGCCTGCATCGATGCCTGCGACTCGATCATGGACAAGATGGGCTACGCCCGTGGCCTGATCAAATACACCTCCGAACATCAATTGCAGGGCGGCAAGACCCACCTGCTGCGACCTCGGCTGATCGGCTATACCGCCGTGCTCCTGGTGATGATCGGCGCGCTGGCCGTGGCGCTGGTGCAACGGCCCATGGTGTCGCTGGACGTCAGCAAGGACCGTGGCCTGTTCCGCGAAAACAGCGCCGGCCAGATCGAGAATATCTACAGTCTGAAAATCATCAACAAGACCCAGCAACGCCAGGACTATCACCTGTCCCTGGTGGATGGCGCCGGCTTCGTCCTGCAGGGCAAGACCCAACTGAGCCTCGCCCCCGGGGAAATCGTCGACGTGCCGGTGTCGGTGGCGATGCTCAGCGAACGGCCCGGCAAAGGCTCCCAGGAAATGATCTTCAAGGTGGCCGACAGTGACGAGCCGAGTATCTACAGCATTGCCAAGAGCCGTTTTGTCGCACCGATGAATCGTTGAAGCTTTAAGATGCCGGGCATGTGGGAGAGCGTGTGGGAGCAAAGCTTGCTCGCGAAGAACGATGACGCGACCTTCCTGTCGATCAGTGTCGCCTGCGTCGCAAGCAAGCTTTGCTCCCACAGACTCTCCCACCGTAAAAAAGCGCAAACCACGCGTCATTCAAGACTGGGCCCACCATGAAACGCTACGAGAAATTCGCCGACGACATCGCTGAACTGATCCGCTCGGGCATGCTGGGGCCCGGCCAGCGCGTGCCGTCGGTACGCTACGCCAGCCAGACCTACGGTGTCAGCCCATCCACGGTATTCCAGGCTTATTACCTGCTGGAGCGACGCGGCATGATCCGGGCCCGGCCGCGCTCCGGCTACTTCGTCAACACCCATGCGCCGAGCCCGTTTTCGGAGCCTGCGATCAGCAGCCAGGTGCACGAGTCCACCGAAGTCGACGTCAGCGAACTGGTGTTTTCGGTCCTGGACTCGATCAAGGACCCGGCCACCGTGCCGTTCGGCTCAGCCTTTCCCAGCCCGACGTTGTTCCCCTTGCAACGGCTGTCCCGCTCGCTGTCCAGCGCAACACGGGACATGGACCCGCGGATCGTGGTCACGGACATGTCGCCAGGCAATCCACAATTGCGGCGCCAGATCGCCCTGCGCTACATGGTGGGCGGGCTGATGCTGCCCATGGAGGAGCTGCTGGTCACCAACGGTGCCCTGGAAGCCTTGAACCTGTGCCTGCAAGCCGTGACCGAGCCCGGCGACCTGGTGGCGATCGAGGCACCGGCGTTCTATGCCAGCCTGCAGGTTTTGGAACGGCTCAAGCTCAAGGCCGTGGAGATTCCCGTCCACCCGCGCGACGGTATCGACCTGGATGTGCTGGAGCAGATGCTGGAGCGCCATCCGATCAAGGCCTGCTGGTGCATGACCAGTTTCCAGAACCCCATGGGCGCGACCATGCCCGAGGAAAGGAAACAGGCGCTGGTGGAATTGTTGCGCCTCCATCAGGTGCCATTGATCGAAGACGACGTCTACGCCGAGCTCTACTATGGCCAACAAGCCCCCAAGCCCGCCAAGGCGTTCGACACCGAAGGGTTGGTGATGCATTGCGGTTCGTTCGCCAAGAGCCTGGCGCCGGGTTATCGCATCGGCTGGGTCGCCGCCGGGCGCTACGCGCAGAAGATCGAACGGCTCAAGCTCATGACCTCGCTGTGCGCCTCGATGCCGGCCCAGGCCGCCATTGCCGACTACCTGCAACACGGCGGCTACGACCGTCACCTGCGCAAACTGCGCTATGCCCTGGAAGAACAGCAAAACGCGATGCTCGCTGCCATCGCCCGCTATTTCCCGGCCCAGACCCGGGTCAGCCAACCTGCAGGGGGTTACTTCCTGTGGCTGGAGCTGCCGGAGCAGATGGACTCGCTGAAGCTGTTCCAGATGGCCCTGGCCCAAGGCATCAGCATTGCCCCGGGCCCGATCTTTTCACCGACCCGGCGCTTCAGGAATTGCATCCGCCTGAACTATGGCAGCCCGTGGACCGAGGCCTCGGAAAAAGCCATGGAGACGTTGGGGCGGATCATTCGATCGTTTTGAATTTGGGTTGTCTGTCAGGCCGCCATCGCGAGCAAGCTCGCTCCCACAGGAAACAGTGTCCAATGTGGGAGCGAGCTTGCTCGCGATGGCGGCCAGAACAGACACCCCCAGGACTCAGCGCCCGCCCCCCAGATCCACAAACGTGCCGGTCGCATAGGAAGCCTTGTCCGACAGCAGCCAGACAATCGCTTCGGCGACTTCATCCGGACGGCCGCCGCGGGCCATGGGGATCGCCGATTCCAGCTTGCTGACCCGGTCCGGATCACCGCTCAGGGCATGGAAATCGGTGTAGATATAGCCTGGACGTACCGCGTTCACGCGGATGCCTTCGCCGGCCACCTCCTTGGACAGGCCGATGGTGAAGGTGTCCAGCGCCCCCTTGGAAGCCGCGTAGTCGACGTACTCCCCCGGCGCCCCCAGGCGGGCGGCCACCGACGAGACGTTGACGATGCTGCCGCCCTGCCCGCCATGCTTGGGCGACATGCGCAGCACCGCATGCTTGGCGCACAGGATCGGCCCCAACACGTTGGTCTTCATGATCTTGAGGATGCGAAATTCGGACATTTCATCGAGCCGGGATTTGTGGGCGACCGTGCCGGCGTTGTTCACCAGGGCGGTGACACGGCCGAGTTCGGCATCCACCCGACTGAACAGGGCGATCACTTCATCTTCGATGCTCACGTCGGCGCGCACGGCAATCGCCTGTGCGCCCTTGGCCCGGACCTGTTCGAGTACTTCTTGCGCGGCACTTTCGTCGGACTGGTAGTTGATGCAGATCCGATACCCCAGGTCGGCAGCCAACAACGCCGTGGCCGCCCCGATTCCGCGGCCGCCACCGGTGATGACGATGACTTTATCCACGCTTGCTTCCCCCATTCCACGGATAGACGTCCGGCCCAAGAATAGCGTTCACGTCACGCTTTGCACAAACCGCTGCGCTTACCGGGCCAGGGCGCGCAGATCCAGGCGTCCGTCCAGCAGCGGCGGGCACCAGTAATAGCCACCGGTGATTGGCCGGCTCATGCGATACAGGCCATCGGTGATGCCGTCTTCCAGGCCACTCATGCGCCGCAGTTGTGCCTCGAAAGCATCGAGGGAGAAACCGAACGCCAGGAACATCAGCCCCGCACGGTCGCCTTCGATCCACGGCATGGAGCGACGGACCACGAACGCCTCCGGGGCGAAGCTTTCCTGGGCGGTGCGCTTGACGTGGGCCGATTCCGGCGCGTCGTCGATTTCTTCGTTGTCGCTCAGGCGCCGGCCCATGATGTTGTCGCGTTCATGGGGGTGCATCGCCGCGAAACCGTCCAGGTCGTGTTGCCACTGCTGGATCGCGGCGAAACTGCCACCGCGCAGCCCATCGGCGCCTTGGGCCAGGGCGGCGGCGATGGCCGCTTCGTCGTGCGGGTTTTCGGTACCGTCTTCATAGCCGGTCAGGTCATGGCCGGTCATGTGGCGGAAGGTTTCGTTCATCTGCACCAAGCGCAGCGCCGGGGCCAACGCCGCCTCGATGGCGCGGCTGCGGTGCATCAGCTCGCCGCGGTCTTCGCCATGCAACCAGCACCACAGGGCGTGTTGGGTCGAGGGGTTGTCCACACCTACCCCGGCCAACGCAGGAAAAGCCCGCAGGCCATCGACCTGGACGCCCAGCGCCTGGACCAGCGACTCGCCAAAGCCGACCACGGCCCGGCCATCGAGCAGCAACAGGAGTTTGTCTAGCGCAGCCGGCAATGCCTCGACCGATTCCAGGGCGAAAAACATGTGACGGGCCTGAGGCGGAACAGGGGTGGCGAGAATGCCGGGCTGGTAGTAACTCATGGGAACTCCTTTAGAAAGAGCCGCGAGTTTAACCGGCGGCCGCCGCTTTGTGTGGTTTGGCTTGAGGCACGATCGCCTCGGGCACCCCGACGGTTTTGTGAGAAGGTTCCCGCAGCCCCGTCAGACGAATCAGAAACATGCCTCGGCCCGATGACCTCGGATTGCCGGACAACCCAAAACGCCCTAGATTGACCACCCTCCAGGAAGGCCAACGAGAGCGCTGCACCATGCCAATTGCCAGATCGATACTCGCCGGGACTTTTTTCCTGGTCTGCGGGACGTCCGCTGTTTTTGCCCAGGAACGCATTGAAGACACGGTCAATGCCGTTATCCAGCCCTTGATGAAACAACAGGACATCGCCGGCATGGCCGTGGCGATCACCTACAAAGGTCAACGCCATTATTTCAATTACGGCGTGGCCTCCAGGGACACGAAAAAGCCGGTCACCGACCAAACCCTTTTCGAAATCGGCTCGGTCAGCAAGACCTTCACCGCGACCCTGGGTGCCTATGCCCAGGCCCAGGGCAAACTGTCCCTGGCGGATCCGGCCAGCCGCTTTGCGCCCGAGCTGCGCGGCAGCGCCCTAGAGGGCACTCGCCTGCTCGATCTCGCCACCTACACCGCCGGGGGCCTGCCGTTGCAGTTTCCCGACGAGTCGGACCATCCGGACCGGATGTTCAATTACTACAAGGCCTGGAAACCGCTCTACCCGGCCGGCACCCAGCGGCTCTACTCAAACCCGAGCATCGGCCTGTTCGGCTATCTGGCAGCCCGTAGCCTGGGGCAGCCATTTGACGAGGCGATGGAGCGCACGCTGATGCCAGGTTTGGGCCTCAAGCACAGCTATGTGCGGGTGCCGCAGGACCAGATGGGCGGATACGCCCAAGGCTATGCCAAGGACGGCAAGCCCGTGCGGGTCGGCACGGGTGCCTTGGATTCGGAAGCCTACGGGGTCAAGACCAGCTCAACGGACCTGATTCGTTTCGTCGAGGCCAACCTGCGACCTGAAAAACTGGACGCGGATCTGAAGCAGGCCATCGCCACGACGCATACGGGTTTCTACAAGACTGGCGGGATGAACCAAGGGCTGGGCTGGGAGTTCTACCCCGCCCCATTCACCTTGGACGACCTGCTCGCTGGCAACACACCGCAGATGGCCCTGGCCCCACAAAAAGTCGCCCCCCTGAACCCAACCCTCCCAGCGCAAGACGGCGCCTGGATCAACAAGACCGGCTCCACCAACGGTTTCGGCGCGTACGCGGCGTTCATCCCCGGAAAGGACATGGGGATCGTCATACTTGCCAACAGGAACTACCCGATCGAGGAACGGGTGAAAGCAGCGCACCGGATCCTGATGGCGCTGGATGGCCAATAACAAGGGCGACAAGCCCGGGATTTATCCCCGCTGGGCTGCGCAGCAGCCCTCCTAAGCGGTCACCCCGATCTGTCTGACACGCCAGATTGCCAAAATTCCAGGGCCGCTTCGCGCCCCAGCGGGGATAAATCCCCTCGCCACAAGGGCTTTCGGCCCTATTGGAAATCAATCCTCCAATGGCTTAACCACCGCCGGCTTGGCGGCCTTGCCAGGCTTGGTACCTTTCGCATCCTGGGCCGGTGCAGGCTCCGGCGCGGGAGGAGGCGCCGGGGGCGTCGCTTCTTTTTCCGCGGCGGGGAGTTTATCGACGGTGTCGAAGAGGTCTTTCAACTCGATCGCCCCGGAATGTTCAAGCTTCTTTTCTCCGTCCTTGCCCACCAGGATGATCTTGGTCTGGGCACCGGCGCCCAGCTTGAGCGAGCGGATCAGCGCCATGGTGCTTTGCGGGTCCAGGTCCTTGCCATCGCGCTGCCCAATCGTATTGAGCACGGTGTAGAGCACCATGTTGCGCTCGGAAAAACCCTGCTTGCCTGCCGGCTCATCCAAGGCCTTTTTCAGGCTGACCCAGGCCGGGTCGACCGTACTGGGCGCGATAACGATCAGGGGACGTGCCTTGCCTGCATCCATCGCCAGGGGTGAGTCGCTATCGGCAGCGAACAGGGGGCCGGCGATGGCCAGCAAGGTAGCGAAGGTCAACGACCGAATGAGCATGCGCCTCTCCTTTTGATAGTTACGCTGTACTGATTGCACAGGGCGGCGATTGTTCCGCGAGCGTCGCCCAATGCTGCGCCTGCCTGACTTGAAGCTTAGGCCAGGGGGGTCATTGCGCAACCGCAAGGAGAGCGCCGAAGTTGGGAGAGACTATTGTGGGAGCGAGCTTGCTCGCGATAGCGTCATGACGGCCAACAGAGAAGTCGACCGACAGACCGTTATCGCGAGCAAGCTCGCTCCCACATTGGACTTGAGCCGACCGTGCTAGAACGCCAGCTTGAACCCGATCATCGCCAACATCACCGCCAGGCAAGGGCGCAGCAGCTCGTCGGAAATGCGCCCCGACAGATGACTGCCCAGGTAAATCCCCGGCAACGAACCGATCAGCAGGAAACCCAGGATGTGCCAGTCCATGTTGCCCATGCTCGCATGGCCCAGACCTGCGACCAGGGTCAACGGAACGGCATGGGCGATCTCGGTCCCCACCAGGCGCTTGGTGACCAGGAACGGGTAGAGAATGAACAGCGCGACAGTGCCCAGGGCACCAGCGCCGATGGACGTCAACGCGACCATCGTACCCAGCACGAGGCCGGTGATGACCGTCAGCACATTGAGGCGCGTGCCGGAGGGGTTGTAGTGACCGCCAGCGCGGTCGTGGGCGAATTGCAGCAGACGCTTCTTGAACAGGATTGCCAGGGCGGTGGCGAACAACACAAAGCCCAAGGCTTGCTTGATCACCGCGTTCATGGCGTCGGGCGAGCTGTGCAGGCTGCTGAGAAACCACAGGGTCAGGCCGACCGCCGGCACGCTGCCCAAGGTCAACCAACCGGTGATGGCCCAGTCGATGTTGCGGTTCTTGGCATGAACCAGCACGCCGCCAGACTTGGTGATGGCCGCGTACAGCAGGTCCGTACCCACTGCCGTCGCCGGGTTGATACCAAACCACAACAGGATCGGGGTCATCAGCGAACCACCGCCGACGCCGGTCATTCCAACGATGAAACCGACCACCAGGCCCGCAACGACTAAACCGACATTACCGAAATCCATTGAACCCGTCTCAGCACGACCGCGTGAAAAATCTGGCCGCGAGCATAGCGATTTTTCTTATAACTCCCTATATCGATGTGATCTATCTTTATTCCTTTTTCCTCGTTTCACTGAACGGGCAGGAAGTTGAGGAACAGCAGGCTCTGGGCATAATTCAAGCCGATACGCCGGTAGCGCTCATCAAGCATCTGGGTGAGCAGGTCCAATCGGGCGACGATCTTGCCGAACTCCACGGCAAAACTCAGGTTACTGCCCTCCTCCGAAATCTCATTGGAAAACAGCAACGGCGTGCCGTCCTTGTTCTGCCGTTGGCTGAGCAGCCAAGTGGCTTTTTCGATGTTGCGCGCCGCATTGCTGACAAAACGCGGGTCGATGGTGTCGGTCATGTAGAACTCGAGGCGATTGCCGTGAGCGGTGACCAGCATGCTGCCGATGGCATAGATGAACGCCCCGACCCGATCACCGAGGAATTCCGGGCTCATGGCATAGCTCAGGGCGGCCAGGTCCTTCTTGCCCCCCAGGGTCGGCAAGGGTTGCTGCTGCTCGATGGCCATGCGCACCTGTTTTTCCGCGGTGCGAGCGTCGAGAAAGCCGGATTTGCGCAGTTCCTCGGGGTTGCGCAGGTAAAGCTTGTTCATCAGCAGGTAGAGACTTTGCAAATTGTCGTGCATCGCCAACGTGGCCATGCGGTCGACACTGGTCTGCAAGAACTCCTGGGGCTTGGCGTTGCTGAACTGCGTGACCATGTCCTGCCCCTGTTGATGGCTGCAACCAACGCTGAACAGCATCGATACAGCGACCAACCCGGCCATGCAGGCGTCACGCAACCTCGTCACAGAAGAAAAAACACCGGCCATCGAGTCTCAGTCTGGGCATGGGGAAGCGATGGGGCTCGCCGCTTCCAGGCCAAGGATAGAGCGGCAAAAAACGCAAAAGTGCGGCACCCGGGGTGAAAGCGCTCTCGTGGGCAAAATTCACCACTCTTAATTAGTCTTACTTTTTAATTGATAAATCCCTATTTATAGCTATAAATCCCTTCTTGACCTGTAAATAGAAAGACTACTGAACAGGAAAACCTTCGTCGTTGTCCGACCAAGTAACGGACCCGACCGCGTTAAAACAACAACAAAACAACAGGAAGGAAGGTCATACCATGCTTGAATCCAGACATTTGCTCACGGCCCTCGGAGTCTCTCTGATGATTGCCACCTCTTCCCAGGCCGCCGGCCTGACCAATGAACGCGCTGCCTTCGGCAAGACCAATGACGGCACGGCGGTCGAGAAATTCGTACTGCGCAACAGCCACGGCATCGAGGCGACCGTCATCACCTACGGCGGGATCCTCCAGTCGTTGAGCGTGCCGGACAAAAACGGCATGACCACCGATATCGTGCTCGGCTTCGACGATGTGCAGGGCTACCAGAAGAACGGCAACGTGTATTTCGGCGCGACCATCGGCCGTTTCGGCAATCGCCTGGCCGGCGGGGCGTTCGAGCTGGACGGCAAGCGTTACCAGGTGCCACAGAACGACAAGGACAATTCCCTGCACGGTGGACCACAAGGGTTCGATAAACGTGTATGGAAGGCCGAGCCCAGCAATGACAAGGATTCAGTGGGCGTGACCCTGACGTATCTGTCGGCGGACGGCGAAATGGGTTTTCCCGGCAACCTGAAGACTGACGTGACCTACAGCCTCAATGACAAAAACGAACTGCGCATCGACTACAAGGCCACCACCGACAAGCCGACCGTGTTGAACCTGACCAACCACAGCTATTTCAACCTGGCGGGTGCAGGCAACGGCGACATTCTCAAACAAGTCGCGACCCTGCACGCGGCCCGTTACACGCCGGTCACCGGCAAACTCATTCCCACGGGCGAACTGGCCCCCGTGGCCGGCACACCGATGGATTTCACCAAGCCCACCGCCATCGGTACGCATATCAAGGCTGATCATCCGCAGCTCAAGTTCGCCGAACCGAAACAGGGTGGCTTCGACTTCAACTGGGTGCTAGACGCCAAAGGTGACATAAACAAACTCGCCGCCGATGTCCAGGACCCGCAGTCGGGACGGCGCTTGCAGTTGTACACCACCGAGCCGGGCGTGCAGTTCTACACCAGCAACTTCCTTGACGGCACGATCAAGGGCAAGCAAGGCAAGGTCTACCCGCACTGGGGCGCATTTACCCTGGAAACCCAGCACTTTCCCGATTCGCCAAACCAGCCGGACTTCCCCACCACGCGACTTGATCCGGGCCAGACCTACACCCAGACCATGGTGCTGAAGTTCTCGGTGCAATAACGTCCCCATCCACTGATCGTTCCCACGCTGCCGGACACGAGTGACACGGTGCCTGGGAACGATCCCTACCTGAACACCTGATCTATCCTGCTGCCACAGCTTTATCGACCAGCACAACAGGAGAAGTGAATGAACACTCTGGAATTGGCCGGCGTAACCGTACCGGTGATTGGTCAGGGCACCTGGCACATGGGTGAAGAACCGTCCCATCACAAGAAAGAAGTGGCGGCCTTGCGGTTGGGGATCGAACTGGGCATGACCCTGATCGACACGGCGGAGATGTATGCCGAAGGTGGTGCCGAGACGGTCGTCGGCGAAGCGATCACCGGCCTGCGCGACCAGGTGTTCCTGGTGAGCAAGGTCTATCCCCACAACGCCAGTCGCAAAGGCATTCCCCTGGCCTGCGAACGCAGTTTGCGTCGGCTCGATACCGATTACATTGACCTTTATCTGTTGCACTGGCGAGGCCAGTACCCCTTGGCAGAAACCGTCGAAGCGTTTGAGCGTCTGCGCGAAGAAGGCAAGATCGGGCGCTGGGGCGTGTCGAATCTTGACGTTGATGACCTGGAGGAACTGGCCTCACCGGCCTGCGCCACCAATCAGGTGCTGTACAACCTGCAGGAACGCGGGATCGAATTCGACCTGCTGCCCTGGTGCCAACGACAGGGCATGCCGATCATGGCTTACTGCCCGATCGGCCAGGGCGGGCATTTGCTCAAGGATCACACCCTGGGACAAATTGCCGAACGCCATCGCGCCACACCGGCGCAGATCGCTTTGGCCTGGTTGCTACGCCAGGACAATGTCATCGCCATTCCCAAGGCCGTGAAGCCTGAGCATGTGCGCCTGAATGCCGAAGCGGCCAACCTCAGGCTAGAGCCTCAGGACCTGGCCGCCCTCGACCTTATCTTTCCCCGACCCCAGGGCAAGCAGCGGTTGGCGATGGTCTGACGCCGAAATACGAACCATCGGGAGCACTCTGATTGGTGGCGAGGGGATTTATCCCCGCTGTGTTGCGCAGCGACCCCACTGTCTCGCTGGAACCGATAAAGTGGCGAGCGCTGCGCACTCGAGCGGGGATAAATCCCCTCGCCACAGGTTCTGCATGGATACAGGGGATCTCAGAACAACCCCATCTGCCCACCCACCAACGTCGAGAAATCATCGTCCACAAACGGCAGGATCGCATCCGCCACCGGTTGCAGCTGTTTGCTCACGTAGTGATCGTAATCAATCGGCGCGCTACGGTTTTCCAATGGCTCGGGACCGGCGACGGTGATGACGTAGCTGATCCAGCCGCCATTCTGGTATTGCCGCGGACGGCCCTGGCGCTGGTTGAACTCATCGGCCAGTCGCGCAGCCCGCACATGGGGAGGGACGTTGCGTTCGTAGTCGTCCAACGGCCGCCGCAGGCGCTTGCGGTAGACCAGCCGTTCATCGAACGTACCGGCCAGGGTCTGCTGCACATAATCGCGCACATAATCCTGGTAGGGCTTGCGGTGGAAGATCCGCCCATACAGCTCCTGCTGGAATTGCCGGGCCAACGGCGACCAGTCGGTACGCACAGTCTCCAGGCCCTTGTAGACGATTTCGTCGCTGCCGTCGGCGCGGGTCACCAGCCCGGCGTAGCGTTTCTTGCTGCCCTCCTCGGCGCCCCGGATGGTCGGCATCAGGAAACGCTTGAAATGCGTTTCGAATTGCAGTTCCAGCGCGCTTTCCAGCCCGAACTCGGCACGCACCTGCTCACGCCACCATTGATTGACATGCGCCACCAGCTCGCGACCGATCCTCGCCGCCTCCTCCTGGCCGTGGGCGCGACGCAGCCAGACGAACGTGGAGTCGGTATCGCCATAGATCACCACATGCCCCAGGGCTTCGATCAATTGGCGGGTGCGTTGCATGATCTGGTGGCCGCGCAGGGTGATGGACGAGGCCAGGCGCGGATCGAAGAAGCGACAGCCACTGGAGCCGAGCACGCCATAAAAGGCGTTCATGATGATCTTCAACGCTTGGGACAGCGGCGCATTGTGTTCGCGCTTGGCGGTCTCCCGGCCTTCGGCGACCCGTGCCACGATGGCCGGCAGGCAGTGTCGAGTACGGGAGAAGCGCGCCCCGCGAAAACCGGGCACCGACGCCTGGTCATCCGGGTGGCGCAGCCCTTCGATCAAGCCCACCGGGTCGATCAGGAAAGTGCGGATGATCGACGGATACAGGCTCTTGTAGTCCAGCACCAGCACCGACTCGTAGAGCCCCGGCTGGGAATCCATGACAAAACCACCCGGGCTGGCCTCCGGTGGACGCTGGCCAAGATTGGGTGCAACAAAGCCCTGGCGGTGCATCAGCGGCATGTACAGGTGCGTGAAGGCGGCCACCGAACCACCACTGCGGTCCGCCGGCAGGCCGGTGACGCTGGCCCGTTCCAAGAGGAACTTGAGCAGCTCGGTCTTGGCGAAGATCCGCGTCACCAGCTCGCAGTCCTTGAGGTTGTAGCGGGCCAGGGCCGGCTTGTCCTCGGCGAACATGCGATTGATCTCGTCCATGCGCTGGTACGGGTTGTCGATGGACTTGCCCTCCCCCAGCAGCGTCTGGGCGACGTTTTCCAGGCTGAACGACGGGAAGCTCCAGGTGGCCGAGCGCAGGGACTCGATCCCGTCGATGATCAGCCGACCGGCCGCCGAGGCGAAGAAGTGGTTGTTGCGCGCGCCGTGCTCGCGCCATTGCATTTCTTCGCCTCCACGCCCCAGGCGCAGCGGCACCGCCAGCCGCCGGGAATGTTCATGCAGCACCCGCAGGTCGAACTGCACCAGGTTCCAGCCGATGATCGCGTCGGGGTCGAAACGGGCGAACCAGTCGTTGAGTTTCTTCAGCAGCAGCGTGCGCGATTCGCAGTATTCCAGTTGGAAATCCACGCCACTATCGTCGCCATTAGGTGGCCCTAGCATATAGACCTGGCGCTCGCCGCAGCCTTCCAGGGCAATGGAATACAAATCGCCCTGGGCGGTGGTTTCGATGTCCAGGGACACCAGTCGCAACGATGGACGGAAGTCGGGCGCCGGTTTCATCTGGACATCCACCAGCAAGCCGTCGGCGGCCGGCGTACCGCCGAACCACACCGGAGCGGTGATGAAGCGCTCCATCAGGTAGCGCTCCGGCGGCCGGATGTCCGCTTCGAACACCTCCACACCGGCGCGGCGCAACGTGGTGTCCAGGCGCATCAGTTGGGCGTGTTGCTGGCAATACAGGCCCAGCACCGGACGATGCTCGAAATCCAGCAAGTCCAGGGGGCGCAGCTCTACCTCTTTCTCCCCTTGCAGCAAGGCTTCGAGCTGGCCGCGCTGGATCTGCGGCACAAAGGCCACCGACGTTTGCACAGGCAGGCGCACGCGCCGGGGACCGGCGTCGGTCGCCAGCCAGAACTCGACTTCGGTGCCGGCCGGGGTATCGCGCCAATGCCGGGTCAGGACGAAGCCCTGCTGTAAATCCACCGCTGCAACCTCAAATTTTGCGTAGGCGACGATTCTACCTGTGGCGAGGGGATTTATCCCCGCTGGACGGCGAAGCAGTCCTGAAGCCTGCCAGCGCTGCGTGTCAGGTCGATGTCATCCGCTTATGGGGGCTGCTGCGCAGCCTGGCGGGGATAAATCCCCTCGCCACGACAGCGCCCGACCACAGGATGGGTGGTAATTGTCCGGGCAATGACGTTTTTGGATGACTGGCCGCCGCTTTACCGCTTGCTCTGCGCCGTTGGGTCTACGATGCTTGAACAACCAGCAAAAACAACACCCCGAGGCTTCCCCATGAAAACCGTCGCGCAGTTGCTCCGGCTAAAAGACGATAAGAACCAGCAAGTGCACACCATCTCACCGGACGACATGGTGCTGCAGGCCCTGATGCGCATGGCCGAGAAGAACGTCGGCGCCTTGCTGGTGGTGAAGGACGAAAAAGTGCTGGGGATCATCAGCGAGCGCGACTACGCGCGCAAAATGGTCCTGCACGGTCGCTCGTCGGTGGGGACGAAAGTGAGCGACATCATGGTATCCCCCGTGATCACCATCGACCCGCACCAGAATGTCGAGACCTGCCTGAGCATCATGACCGAAAAGCACCTGCGGCATTTGCCGGTGGTAGAAGACGGCAAGCTCGTCGGACTGCTGTCCATCGGCGACCTGGTCAAGGAAGCCATCGCCGAGCAAGCCGACCTGATCCGACAACTGGAGCAATACATTCGCGGCGAATGATCCCTGCCGGCGGGTTGCTCATTCTCAACGTACTTCTATATTGAAGGGGTTGTTCCTGCGAGCATCCCGATGGCCGCCACCGACCGACTGATCATTTGTGAACATTGCGATGCGGTGTACGAGCCGATGGTGCTCGCTGCGCACCAGAAAGCCGTCTGCGTGCGCTGCCATGCGGTGATCCAGCGCTACAACGGCCTGACCATCGAACGACGCCTGGCCTTGAGCGTGACGGCCGCGGTGCTATGGGCATTCGCCAACGTCTACCCGGTGATGAGCATCCGCCTCCAAGGCCTGAGCAACAGCGCGACGCTGTGGGATTCCATCGTGGCGCTGAGCCTGGGGCCCATCACCTTCATCGCCCTGGTGACTGCGGTGGCGATCATCATTGCACCGGCCTTCCAGCTGGCGCTGCTGCTCTGGGTGCTGGGCCATGCCTACCTCCAGCGACGGGCGCCTGGGTTCAGCCTGTGCATGCGCAGCCTGGAAACCCTGCGGCCCTGGAGCATGCTGGAGGTGTGCCTGCTGGGCGCGCTGGTGGCGGTGATCAAGCTCGCCGGCCTGCTGGACGTGCTCCCGGGCATCGGGCTGTTCGCCCTGGCCGCCTTGAGCCTGCTGATGATCCGCATTGCCGGGCGCGATGTCCGCGACCTGTGGGACAGCCTATGAACGGCCAGCCGCTGGACACCCCGCCAGACGCTCGCGACCTGGGCCTGTGCCTGTGCCACGGTTGCGGCCTGGCCTGCGACATGAGCGCCGAACCCCAGGCCTGCCCGCGTTGCGACGCCGCCCTGCATCGACGCAAACCCGACGCCATCACCCGCACCTGGGCCTACATGCTCGCGGCGCTGGTGTTCTACATCCCGGCCAACCTGCTTCCGGTCATGAATACCCAGATGCTCGGCGAAGGTGCCGACAGCACCATCATCAGCGGGGTCATCGAGTTCTGGCAGAGCGGCGCCTGGGACATCGCCCTGATCATCTTCATCGCCAGCATCGCGGTGCCCGGCATCAAGTTCGTGGTACTGACCCTGCTGCTGGTGACCGTACAACGGCGCAGCACCTGGGCCCAGGTCCAGCGGGCGAAGCTGTACCGACTGGTGGAGGTCATCGGCTACTGGTCGATGCTCGATGTGCTGGTGGTGGCCCTGGTGGCCGCCCTGGTCAAGTTCCAGGCACTGAGCGACATCGAACCGCGACCGGGAATCCTGTTCTTCGGCCTCGTGGTGCTGTTCACCATGTTGTCGGCCATGAGTTTCGACCCCCGGCTGATCTGGGACACTCAACCATCCGAGGAGGTCATGGATGAAGTCGCAAGCCACTGACGGGCCACACCCCGCACCCGGCCGGCCCCACGTCACCACCCGCCGCTGGACGGTGTCGCTGGTGTGGATCGTGCCGATCATCGCGGTACTGGTGGGCATTTCCCTGGTGGTCCACAACTGGCTGCAGGAAGGCCCCACCATCACCATCACCTTCAAGACCGGCCAGGGCCTGACCGCCAACAAGACCCAGGTGAAATACCGCAACGTGGTCATCGGCCAGGTCACCGACGTGCAACTGAGCGAAGACCAGAAGAACGTCACCGCCACGGTCAAGCTCGCCAAGACCGCCGACACCTTCACTCACGAAGATTCGGTGTTCTGGGTCGTACGGCCCCGCATCGGGGCCGGCGGCATTTCGGGGATCGACACCTTGCTGTCGGGGGATTTCATTGGGGCCGACGCCGGCCATTCGAAAGTGCGCGCCAAGTCCTTCACGGGCCTGGAGAACCCGCCGCCCATCACCTACGGCGAACCAGGCAAGCGCTTCACCCTGCACTCCCAGGACCTCGGTTCACTGGACATCGGCTCGCCGGTGTACCTGCGCAAGATCCCGGTGGGCCAAGTCGTGTCCTATGCCCTGGACGCCGAGGGCAAAGGCGTCAACATCGACGTATTCGTCAACGCACCCAACGATGTGTACGTTACCGAAAACACCCGGTTCTGGAACGTCAGCGGCGTGGACGTGAACGTCGGCGCCAATGGTTTCGCGGTCAAGACCGAATCGCTCTCGGCCCTGCTGCTGGGCGGCATTGCGTTTCGTGCGCCGGAGTACAGCCCCAACGACGTCCCCGCCAGCGAGGAGAAGACCTACGAGCTGTTTGCCGACCAGCAGAGCGCCCTCGCCCCGCCCGATGGCAAGGCGCAATACCTGGCCCTGCGCTTCGATCAGGCACTGCGCGGCTTGCGCGTCGGTGCGCCGGTGGAGTTCCTCGGGGTGGAAGTTGGCAGGGTGGTGGCCATCAATCTGGATTTCGATGAGAAACAGCGCAGCTTTCCGGTCAACGTCGGCGTGGTGATCTACCCGCAGCGCCTGGGCAAAGCCCATGAGAAACTGCTCAAGGCACTCAATCACGACCCGGAGGACGAAGCCGCCTCTGCCCGCCTGATGGGAAGCTTTGTCGATCGGGGGCTGCGTGCCCAGGCCCGCAGCGGCAACCTGCTGACCGGGCAGTTGTACATCTCGCTGGATTTCTACCCCAAGGCAGAAAAAGTCGCCTTCGACCCCACCGCCCGACCTGTGCGCATACCGACCATTCCCGGTAGCCTCCAACAATTGCAGGAACAAGTGCAGGCGATGGTCGAGCGAATCAACAAACTGCCGCTGGAAAGCGTCGCCAGCAACCTGAATGGCAACCTGGTGGAGCTGCGCAAAGGCCTGGCCCAATTCAACAGCAAGACGCTGCCAAGTGTGCAGAACACCTTGCAGGACGTCAGCAAGACCCTGCAATCGGCCAACTCGACCCTGGCCGAAGATTCACCGCAGCGCGAACAACTGACCCAGACCCTGGACGACCTGGGGCGCATGTCGCGCTCGCTGCGCGAACTGTCGGACTACCTGAGCCGCCATCCCGAATCGCTGCTTCGCGGCCGTCCCAAGGACGCACCGGCGCAGAACCTCACATTGCCGGTGAAAGAATGATTACAGGAGCCCGCCCCATGCCACTGACGCTGAAACTCACCCTGGTTGCCGTGGCATTGCTGCTCGGCGCCTGCCGCAGCGATCCGATCCACTACCACACGTTGAGCCCGGCCCAACCGGCCGGCCAATCGCGCTCCAGCGTGGACATCCAGATCGAACAGGTGAGCGTTCCGCCCCAGGTGGATCGCACCCAGATGGTCATTCGCCAAGGCAACAGCGGGTTGGCGATTCTGGAAACCGAATGGTGGGGCGCCAGCCTGGCCGATGAACTGCATAGCAGCCTGGACGAACAACTGAGCAACCCTGGCGCCCCCAAATCATTGCTGCGGGTAGAGGTGCAACGCTTTGACTCGATCCCTGGCCGCTATGCCCGCATGGATGTGCAATGGCGCCTGCGCAACCTGGGCAACGACGCTCGCCCCATCACGTGCCGCAGCAGCCTGCAAACGCCGGCGGGCGCCAATATCGACGAGCTGGTGACGGCGCATCAGGAGAATGTCCGGCAGTTTGCCGGCCTTGTCGAGCAGGCGGCTGCACGCAAGGCGTGTCCTTGATCCCGTAGGCGCAGCCTCGCTTCGCCCGGCAGTGCCTACAAAGACCAATGCAGCGACAGCACCGCCGCAACGCGCGGGTGGTGGTCGATGCGCTCCAACAACTCATGGAACGCCGGACGGGCGCTCAGCATCGCCTCCCGCGTATTTCTCCACTTCGTGATCACGGCCGCCAGGATATCCAGCGCTCCCGGTTCGTCACCGCCTAGAAAAGGTCGGGCCGGGAACTGGTCGGCAAACAGCGCCCAATTGCGATACAGCCGTTGCTGCGTGCCGGATATCAATCGCTGCCGAGTCGCTTCGTCCACCTCATCCAGCCAGCGTTCCGGAAAATCGATGATGCCGATGGGCGTGTAGCAATTGGCCGCGATGTAGACCAGGCCCCGTATGGCCTGGGCACGCTGGGTCGGGTCTTGCGGGAGCAGCTTCGATGCGGGGAAGGTCAACCCGAGGTGAATCAGGATCGCCGCCGCTTCGGTCAGCACCGAGCCATCCGGCAACTGCAGGGTCGGCACCTGTTTCAGAGGGTTGAGTGCCTCGAGCGCTTTTGCCGCATCGTTGTCTTGCGTCGAATAGGCATCGACCCGCCGATAAGCCACCTCACAGAGACACAGGGCAACCTCCACCGCCGAAGAACCGGATTGCCTGCAACCGAATAACTGATACATGAACGTACCTCCTGCATAAGCGTTATGCCGGTAGAGCCCGCGAGCCCCCTCAGTGTTCCATCAAGCTGACCGGTAGCGGGCCAACGAGCTATCACTGCCATCGATGTTCACCATCATGTCAATGAAGTTCTCTTGATGATCGCCCGGGACAACAATGGCCCCACACAAACCACTGCACCCCCGGAGCACACCATCATGAAACGCCAAGTCATCCTCAGCCTCGCTTTCTCCGTACTGGCCGCCAACGTATTTGCCGCCTCCTCCCAACCTGTCGTCGCCGAAGGCGGTTCCGATCGCCTGATCGAAAACCGTGTCGCCGAAGGCGGTGCTGATCGTCTGCTGGAACGCCGCGTCGCTGAAGGTGGCTCCGATCGACTGATCGAAAATCGTGTCGCTGAAGGCGGTGCTGATCGTCTGCTGGAACGCCGCGTCGCTGAAGGTGGCTCCGATCGACTGATCGAAAATCGTGTCGCCGAAGGCGGTGCTGATCGTCTGCTGGAACGCCGCGTCGCTGAAGGTGGTTCCGATCGACTGATCAAAAATCGTGTCGCCGAAGGCGGTGCTGATCGTCTGCTGGAACGCCGCGTCGCTGAAGGTGGCTCCGATCGACTGATCGAAAATCGTGTCGCTGAAGGCGGTGCTGATCGTCTGCTGGAACGCCGCGTTGCTGAAGGTGGCTCCGGTCGACTGATCGAAAACCGTGTCGCTGAAGGCGGTGCTGATCGCTTGCTGGAACGCCGCGTTGCTGAAGGTGGCTCCGATCGCCTGATCGAAAACCACGCATGAATTGCCTGGTAGCCTACCCGGTACACCGCTTAAGACTGATCCCACACCAAACCCATCCCCCTGAAAGCCCGGCCTCATCCGCCGGGCTTTTTCATGCCCAGTGCCTGGCTATCGCCCTGACGCCCGCGCCATGCATCGCTGATAACGCTCATCCACCCGCTTGGCAAACCATGCCGTGGTCAGCTTGCGCGTGATCTTCGGGCTCTTGAGCACAATCCCCGGCAATACCGCCCGAGGCAACGGCTTGCCCTCGGCCTTGTCAGCCAGTTCGAACACACGTTTGTAGAGTTTGCTGTCCTCGAACGCCAGGCTGTCGCCCAGCTCCAATTGATCGCGAATGGTCGGGTTGCGCATTCCCAACGACTTGCCCAGTGTGCGCACCGCCCGTTCCGTGCTACCCGGCAGGATGGAATCATGGGCAATCAGATCGCCATCCAGCGCCAGGGAAATGCCCGACGCCACGCTGACCGCATGCTGGAAAGCCGCGTTGCGACTGGCGTACCACCCGGCATTGAAGTCGGCAAAACGATACAACGGCTCGGTATAGTTCACCGGATAGCCCAGCAAATGCGCGATGCCGAAGTACATCCCACCACGGCGACTGAACACTTCGCGACGAATCGAGCCATCCACCGTGTAGGGATAGTCCCGCGCATTGGCCTGTGCAAACGCGATGCTGACTTGCATCGGCCCACCGGTGTGCACCGGATTGAAACCGCTGAACAGGGTCTTGCCCAACGGCACCATGTCGATGAAATCATCGAAAATCCCGCTCAGCTCTTTCTCGCTACGGGCCGCGTTGAGTCGATCACTGTAGCTTTTGCCATTGGGCGAACGCACCTCAAGCGCGCCGCTGACCAACAGCTCCGGAATGTGCACCTTCGCCGCACGGCGGTTGATCTCCTGGCGGGCGATCTTGCCCAGCCCCGGCACTGGCGGGTCGGCCTGGAACGTCGACTCCTGCTCGGTCACCGCCAGGACTGCACAGATGTTCTGCGTCGTGGACGGTATCTGCTGGGCCGCAAAGGCGACGTAGATGTCCGTCGCCCAACCTTCGCGATCCGTCGTCTTGGCCGGCAACAACTGCACGATCTGCTTCTTGACCTCAGCGGGCTGACGCTCAGGCTCCTGCGCCTGACGGCTGCCGCAACCGGCCAAGGCCAGCAGCGCAGCAAGGCTGATCATCAATCGGTTGAATTGCATGGTGCTCCATCGGGCTCGTTATTCCGGAGCAACCATACGATCAAAAGTGGATGCGGGCTATGCCCAATGTGGGAGCGAGCTTGCTCGCGATGGCGGCGGCACGGGCAACACTGATGCAAGCTGACTCGGCGCTATCGCGAGCAAGCTCGCTCCCACAAGGGAATGGCGATGAACATGGATCTCACACCCCACCCCGGGAGCAGCGCGGGATCAGATACCGCTCAGCGCCAGGTCCATGGCGAAGTAGGTGAAGATCAGGTCCGCTCCCGCCCGCTTGATCGCGCCAAGGCTCTCGCGAACCACGCGGGCTTCGTCGATGGCGCCGGCCTGGGCAGCGAATTTGATCATCGCGTACTCGCCACTGACCTGGTAGGCCGACAGCGGCAGGTTGGAAGCCTGGCGAATGTCGCGGATGATATCGAGGTAGGCACCGGCCGGCTTAACCATCAGCGCGTCGGCACCTTCCTGCTCGTCGAGCAGGGATTCGCGCAGGGCTTCGCGGCGATTCATCGGGTTCATCTGATAGCTCTTGCGGTCGCCTTTCAGCGCGCTGCCGCCCGCCTCGCGAAACGGTCCATAGAGCGCCGAGGCGAACTTGGTGGAATAGGCCATGATCGCCGTCTGGTTGAAACCGGCTTCATCCAGGGCCTTGCGAATCGCCTGGACCTGCCCGTCCATGGCCGCCGATGGCGCGATCACATCGGCGCCGGCACGGGCCGCCGCCACGGCTTGCTTGCCCAGGTTGACCAAGGTCCGATCATTGTCCACTTCATCGCCATGGAGGACCCCGCAATGACCATGATCGGTGTATTCACAGAAGCAGGTGTCGGACATCACGATCATTTCCGGCACGGCGTCCTTGCAGATCCCGGCCATGCGTGACACCAGGCCACGCTCGCTCCAGGTGTCGCTGCCGTCGTTGTCCAGGTGATGGGACACCCCAAAAGTCATCACCGACTTGATGCCGGCCCGGGCATAGCGCTCGATCTCGCCCGCCAGCTTCGACTCAGGAATACGCACCACACCGGGCATACTCTTGATCGGGACAAAATCATCGATTTCTTCTTCGACGAAAATCGGCAGCACCAGGTCGTTCAACGTGAACTCGGTTTCCTGGAACAGGCTGCGCAGGCTTGCATTGCGACGCAGACGGCGTGGACGTGCTTCGGGGAACTGGCTGGACATGGGACTCCTGGGCAAGAAATGCTGCTCGATTACCGGGAACAAAGCTTATGCCCTGGCCAGCCAGGGCACAAACGTCACGTGGAAAACAGCGTGTTACCCGCCCTGCAATAATCGCCTCACAAGGTCAACGAGCCATTGATGCACGTCACCACCGCGCCACCAATCCAGACCTCGTCGCCCAACTGCTCGACATGAATACGCCCGGCCCGACCCATCGTCAGCCCCTGGCTGACCACGTAGGATGCAGGCGCCAACCCCTTGCCCAGCATCCATTGCGCAAGCCCGGCGTTCAGGCTACCGGTGGCCGGATCCTCGGGCATGCCATCACCGGCAATGAAGCCCCGCACTTCGAAGTGCGCCTCATCGCCATCCACGGCCTGATCCCAGGGGGCGATCACGCCGACGGCCAGGTCCAGCAATTGCTGGTAATCGGGCTCAAGTGTCAGGACTTGCTGGCGATCCTTGAGCATCAACGCCAGCCAGCCGGCACCGTTATCGACCCATTGCGCCTCGACGATCGCCTCGGCGGCGAGCCCTAGCCCATCGCGTACCCGCTTCAGCAGTTCGGCGTCCAGCGGACCGGACTTGAGCAAAGGTGGCGCCAAAAATGCCAAACCATGATCGCAGCGGCGAACCCTGACCAGGCCAACGCCACACTCCTGCACGATCTCCTGTCCTTTTGGCACGCCTCCGGCTTCGAGCCAGGCGTGACAGCTGCCCAGGGTCGGATGCCCGGCAAACGGCAACTCGGTGGCAGTGGTGAAAATACGCACCCGGTAATCGGCCTCCGGATGCTGCGGCGCCAACAGGAACGTGGTTTCGCTGAGGTTGGTCCAATTGGCAAAAGCAGCCATGCGCGAGTCACTGAGCCCATCGGCCCCCAGCACCACCGCCAGCGCGTTGCCTTTGAGCGGCACATCACTGAACACATCCAGCTGCTTGTAATGGAATCGACGGGTGGTCGGATTACTCATTCCGGAATCTTCAATCCACGAGCCACGGCCGGTCGCGCCAGGAAGCGCTCCAACACCCGCGTCACATTGGGGAAGTTCTGGATACCCACCAAATCACCGGCCTCGTAAAAACCGATCAAGTTGCGCACCCAGGGAAACGTAGCGATATCGGCAATGGTGTAGCGCTCGCCCATGATCCAGTCCCGCCCTTGCAGACGGCCATCGAGCACCTTGAGCAGGCGCTTGCTCTCCTCGACATAACGATCCCGCGGCCGCTTGTCCTCGTAGTCCTTGCCGGCGAACTTATTGAAGAACCCCAACTGCCCGAACATTGGTCCGATGCCCCCCATCTGGAACATCAGCCACTGGATCGTCTCGTAGCGCGCCGCCGACGCCTGGGCCAGCAACTGCCCGCTCTTGTCCGCCAGATAAATCAGGATCGCCCCCGACTCGAACAACGCCAACGGCTGGTCGCCCGGCCCATGGGGATCGAGAATCGCCGGGATCTTGTTGTTGGGGTTCAGGGAAAGAAACTCGGGCGACAACTGGTCGTTGCTGGCGAAGTCCACTTTGTGGGGCTCGTACGGCAGGCCGATCTCTTCCAGCATGATCGAGACCTTCACGCCGTTGGGCGTGGGCAGGGAGTAGAGCTGGATCCACTCCGGGTATTGGGCGGCCCATTTTTGGGTGATGGCGTATGGGGTCAAGTCGGGCATGGGGTCGGCTCGGAAATGAAAGAAAGCCCGAGGATAATCCAAGATGTAGGGCACGGCATCACTGCCGTCATGGAATACACGTCATCCCTTCTTAATTTCGCAACATCCTGTCGTTAACGTTCGTCCCATCGCCTGACGGAGGTCGCTACAGTGCACCAGGATCGGCCAGGATCGAACCAAAGGGCTCGAAGAGACTCTGAGCAATGCCCCGAGGATCCGACGAGGCGTAACGACAGGGAAAACACCCGGGGCCGTCCGCTTCGCGGTGCCAGGGTTTGTCAGCCTGACTCAAGCGTGCTGAAGACTATTTATTCGATGATGAACCCACTGAATTTCGCCAGACGTTTCAAACACCGTTCGTGGCTGATGCTGCCGACCCTGCTGGTGGTCTGTGGCCTGGTGTTGTCGCTGGAGTCCAGCGTCAGCCGCGCCCAGCCAGCCGACGGTGTCCAGACCCTGGTCTTCCTGCGCCACGCCGAGAAGCCCGCCGGTGGCCTGGGCCAGCTCAATTGCCAGGGACTCAACCGCGCCATCGACCTGGCCACCCTGCTGCCGGCAAAATTCGGCAGGGCCGACTACGTGTTCGCGGCCAACCCTACCCGCAATGTCGAAGAGGGTGAGCTGGACAACTCCTACAGCTATATTCGTCCGCTGATGACCATCAGCCCCAGCGCCATCAAGCTCGGGTTGCCGGTGAACATCAACTATTCGGCCAACGACACCAGCGACCTGGCGGATGAATTGCTGGACGACAAGTACCACAACGCCACCATCTACACCGCCTGGTCCCATGGCTACCTGCCGGAACTGATCAACAAGGTCGCCGGTGAGGCGGTGGGCAAGAAGCAGACCATTACCGAAGACTGGGCCTCGGGAGACTTCGATTCACTGTATGTATTGACCCTGACCTGGCACAACGGCAAGGCCAGCCTCAGTAGCCAGAGCTACAAGCAAGGCCTGGACAATGGCCAGGAAACCTGCCCGACCTGATCAGTCGCCACTCCCTGTGGGAGCGGGCTTGCTCGCGAAGGCGATGGCACAGTCGACATCCCCGCCAACTGATCCGCCGCTTTCGCGAGCAAGCCCGCTCCCACAAGAGTCGACAGTGGATATCAAACCTGTCCCCGGGCCGCCCGCTCCCGCAGATATTCCAGCACCGCCGCCTGCTCCCCCGAGAACTCGATCCGCAGGCCCTTCTTTTCCCGCTGGAACACATACATCGGGTCGTAATACTCACGCAACAGGCCTTCGATCCACCCACGATGCAAATCGACGGCACCGCTGTTGGCCTGCTCGGCCAGGGCGGTTTCCAGGATGTCCTTCAAGCGTCGGTGACGGTCGCCGCCCAGGCGTTTGTGGATGTTGTCCAGACTGGTCAGCAATCGCTCGGAAAACAGCGAGAAACCTTCGTCGCCATGCACTGAGACAAATTCAGCACACAGGTCGACGACGTAATCCTGCAGGATCCGTTCGACCCGACGCTCCAGGCTGTCTTCCAGCCAGACCATCGGGACCTGTTGCATGCGCTGGTACAAGGACAGCGGCAAGGCGCAACTGCCGACCGCACGGCTCTCATCCTCAAGCACGAATTGTTCGATGCCGGCGGCGCGTTTTTTCAGCACGTCCACGGCCAGGCGGTTTTCAAAATCGATGTTGGAAGGTTGGCCGGTGGCACGCTTGCCGAAGCTGGAACCGCGATGGTTGGCATAACCTTCCAGATCCAGGCCGTTGCTCAGTTGACCCAGCGCTTCGGTCTTGCCGGTGCCGGTCATGCCGCCCAGCAGCACCAGGTCGCACTGGGTAACCGCCTGTTCGACCGTGTCCAGCAAGAAGGTGCGCATGGCTTTGTAGCCACCGCCCACCCTCGGGTAGTCAATGCCGGCTTCGTCCTTGAGCCACTGCTGGACGATCTGCGAACGCAGGCCGCCGCGAAAGCAATACAGCAGACCGTCGGGATGGGCCTTGGCGAACGCGGCCCAAGCCTGGATACGCTGGGCCTTGGTCTCGCCGGACACCAGTTGATGCCCGAGGACGATGGCCGCCTGCTGCCCCTGCTGTTTGTAGCAAGTACCGACACGTTGCCGTTCGTGGTCGGTCATCAAGGGCAAATTGACCACGCCGGGGAAAGCGCCCTTGATAAATTCCACCGGGGCGCGTGTGTCCATCATCGGCCGGTCATTGAGGAAGATGTCGCGGTAATCGGTGATGTCATGGCTCATCAAGACACCTCGACCGCGTAACTCTGTCGTTCGACCAGTTCGCCGATAGGTTCCAGCGCCAGCCCCAGTTCAGTGGCAACCCGCAGGAACTCGCCCTCACCTTCAGGGGTGACGGCAATCAGCAGGCCGCCGCTGGTCTGCGGGTCACACAGCACGCGCTTGTGCAGTTCCTGGACCCGCCCGACCTTGCTGGCGTAGCTGTCGTAGTTGCGCAGCGTACCGCCCGGTACACAGCCCAGATCGAGGTAGTATTCGACGCCCGGCAGGCGCGGCACCGCGCCATAGCGGATGCGCGCGGTCAGTTGGCTGCCGTCGGCCATTTCCACCAGGTGACCGAGCAGGCCGAAGCCGGTGACGTCGGTCATCGCGGTCACGCCGTCGAGCTTACCGAAGCGGCTGCCGGGTTTGTTGAGGGTGCACATCCAGTCACGGGCCAGGCCAACATCGGCGGCGCGCAGCTTGCCTTTCTTTTCTGCCGTGGTGAGGATGCCGATGCCCAGGGGCTTGGTCAGGTAAAGACGGCAACCGGCAGTGGCCGTGTCGTTGCGTTTCATGTGGCGCTTTTGCACCAGGCCTGTGACCGCCAGGCCGAAGATCGGCTCAGGCGCATCGATCGAATGCCCGCCGGCCAGGGGAATACCGGCCTCGTCACACACGGAACGACCGCCGCGAATCACTTCCCGTGCGATTTCCGGGGCCAGTACGTTGACTGGCCAACCGAGAATCGCAATGGCCATCAGCGGGTCACCGCCCATGGCGTAGATGTCGCTGATGGCATTGGTGGCGGCGATGCGACCGAAGTCGAACGGGTCGTCGACAATCGGCATGAAGAAATCGGTGGTCGAGACCACCCCGCGCTCCTCGTCGATGGCGTATACCGCGGCATCGTCGCGAGAAGCATTGCCGACCCACAGCTTGGGATCGAGGTTCTGCGCACCGCTGCCGGCCAGGATCACTTCCAGTACCTGGGGCGAAATCTTGCAGCCGCAACCGGCGCCGTGGCTGTACTGGGTCAGGCGAATCGGCTCGCTCATGGCATACCTCTGGTCAGTCAAGAAGGCCGATTCTAGCAGCAACGCCACCGGCTCTGTGCCGCGCCGGATATTCGTCCGTGCAACACTTTGGTGCCGCTTCGAGTAACCGGGGCATATCCAGCGCACCTTAGCTGACCAAAAGGACAGGAAAACCACCTGAATTCCAAGCATTTCAAGCCACTGCGAAAAACTGGCATTGGATATGCAAACGTTTGCGCAATCGACCACCTCCGGCGGATCGACGGTTTTTTCTCAATGACGGAACACGGCTTCGGCCCTCACGAACAAGGACTTTCCATGCACTGCACTTCCCGGTGTCGCGCTACACCCGGCGTATTGGCAGCCGCCCTGCTACTGACCGCCGTTACCGGACTACTCAGCACCACGACACAAGCCCAAACCACCGAGGTGTCCGCCCAGGGCGAAGCCCTCAGCCCCGAGGCCACCCCCTCGAAAAAAGGCGCCTACCTGTCGGACTGGTACAACCAGGACCTGACGCTCATCGGCAGCAAGGACATCAGCTTCGGCCCACGACCGGCCGACGATATCTATCTGGAATATGAATACTTCGGACGCAAGGGGCCCTTCGAGCTCTATGGCTACGTCGACATTCCAAAGATTTTCAACATTGGCAACAGTCACGACAAAGGGGTGTGGGACCACGGTTCCCCCGTGTTCATGGAGCACGAACCGCGTATTTCCATCGACTACCTGGCCGGCCGCAGCCTGGCCATCGGGCCGTTCAAGGAATGGTATGTGGCGTTCGACTGGATCTACGACCACGGCAGCAACAGCGCCAATCGCGCGAACACCTTGTACAGCGGCCTGGGCACCGACATCGACACCCACTCGAGGGTCAACCTGTCTGCCAACTTCTATGGCCGTTATCAATGGGAAAACTATGGCGCCAGCAATGAATACTCCTGGGACGGCTACCGCGCCCAGCTCAAGTACATCGTGCCCATCAGTCAGTTCAGCAATGGCGCATCCCTGACTTACATTGGTTTCACCAACTTCGATTTCGGTTCGGACCTGCACAAGGACAACCCCGCCCGCACCGCCAACGCGACGGTCGCCACCAACGTTTTGCTGTATTCGTTCACACACCTGCGCTTTACGCTGGTGGGCCGTTACTTCCACAACGGCGGCAACTGGCAGGACGGCAGTGAGCTTAACTTTGGCGACGGCAACTTCCGCGCCCGCTCCGATGGCTGGGGATACTACGCCGGCGTTGGCTATCAATTCTGAGCACACCATAGAAGCACCACTTCGAATCCATGGAGGTCACGAATACATGATCAATCGCCTGTCTATTTCAATCGGCCTGGCCTGCACGGCGCTGTTCTGCTCGACCGCCGGGGCCGCACCGCCGCTTCAACCCAAAGTGATGCTGATCACGATGTTCGCTCCTGAAGCGCAGAACTGGATCGATCGCCTCGAACTCAAGACTGAAATGCGCGTGTCGGGACTTTCCGCCGAATACCCGACGATCCGCTGCAATGCCGAACGGGTCTGCCTGCTGATTACCGGCATGGGCCAGACCAACGCCGCAGCCTCGACACTGGCCCTGGCGCTCTCCCCCACCGTCGACCTGCGCAAGAGCTATTTCCTGGTGGCCGGGATCGCCGGCATCAACCCGCACCACGGCACGCTGGGCACGACCGCCTGGGCCCATTACCTGGTGGAGTTCGGCACCCAATGGGAACTGGATTCGCGGGATGTGCCCAAGGACTGGCCCACCGGCTACCTGGGCATCAACACCAAGGGGCCGAACGAAAAGCCGCCGCTGGACTACAAGACGGAAGTCTTCGAACTCAACCCGGCCCTGCAAGCCAAGGCCTTTGCCCTCAGCCAGCAGGTGACCTTGGCGGAAAGCAAGGAATCGGCGGCCTGGCGCTTGAAGTATCCGTACGCCCCGGCCAACCAGCCGCCGGTGGTGACCCGCTGCGACACCCTGGCCGGTAACACTTGGTTCTCCGGCACGCGCCTGAGCGAGCGCGCCGAAGTCTGGACCCGCCTGCTCACCGATAACAAAGGCGTCTACTGCACGACCCAGCAGGAGGACAACTCCACCTACGAAGCCTTGCTACGAGCCAGCCGCGAAGGTCGGGTGGACATCAACCGCCTGGCCGTGTTGCGGGCCGGGTCCGATTTCGACCGTCCCGAGCCCGGTGGCGATGAAGTGGACAACCTGCTCAAGTACGCCGACCAAGGCGCGTTCGTCCCGGCGCTGGAAAACCTGTTCCGCACCGGCAACCCGCTGGTGCAAGACATCGTGAAGAACTGGTCGGCGTGGAAGAACGGCGTGCCAGGCCTCTGATCTTTCAGGGCCTGGCCCTTTGTGGCGAGGGGATTCATCCCCGCGGGGTCGCGAAACGGCCGCAAGTCTGCCCCCCGGATAACCGGGGTTCAGGACCGCTTCGCGCTCCAACGGGGATAAATCCCCTCGCCACAGGGAACCGTTGCATGATGGAGGCCAGGCTGTTCTCAGCGGCTCAACCAATGGAATTTTCCATCCTGGGAAGAATCACTTGAACATCAGCCGTGCGTACCTATCCAGGAGACCACCGATGTCCCTCGACCCTGCTGCCGACAGTACCCATCTTGATTACGGCCTCGACACGCTGTTTGGTCGTGACACCAAAAGTGTCGACTGCGAGTTCGAGGTCAAACGCCTCGATGACGGCGAACCGCCCTGGTTCGCGCTGCACGTGCGACCACCACTGCCGGCGGATCTGGATAAAGCCCAGATTGTGGTGTTCAACGCCGAAGGCCGACGCATCAGCGGTATTGTCCGGCGAACCGAGCGCCTGGCCGACGACAGCCTGCAATTGGACGTGGAACCCGACTAAGTGCTTCAGGCCGGGCTCCCACGGTGATCGAGCACCTCCTTACGTATCGCGCTGTTTGCCGCGCGGTCGGCGATGTTCGCGATGATTGCATTCTGCGTGGCGTACGCCCAGGTCGCCCAGCATCGCAACTGGCCCCTAGCGCTGGGCATCGCGCTAGGGGTCGGGGCCTTGGTGGCATTGATCCTTTCCTGGCTACCGGCTTCGCTGCCGTTGTCGAGCCTGATCGCCCTGGTCGCGCTGCTGACGGCGCCGCACACTTTTCTCCAAAATGACGGTTTCTTCTGCACTGGCGCTGGAGTCAGCTGCGACGGCCATGGGATGATCGGCGTCCAGGCACGACCATCTGTGGAGCGTTTCAATGTCATTGCTGAGTAAACAAGGCGCCGCCCTGTTGCTGGGGGCCATCGCCAGCCTGGTCGTAGTAGCCGCCCAAGCGGCCCCGGCCAAACCTGCCGGCGATGCAGCGGCGCAGAAAGTGTCGATGCTCGGCGGCAAGTTCACCTTCACCTTGCCCAAGGGCTTCACGGCGACGCCCCTACCCGCCGGTGAAGTGGCCCAGGGCACCGCTGGGGCGACAGGGACGATGTACAGCAATGCCACCAGCAGAACCGTGGTGATTGCCGCTGAGAACACCATCGTCAACGGTACGAATGTGAAGGACGACGATGGTGCATTCCTCGACACCACCATGGCCGACTTCGCCGCCCAACGCATCAAAGCCCTGCCGGACGCCAAGATCCTCAGTGAAAAAAGCCTGACCCAAAAAGGCACCGGCCTGGGTCTGCGTCAGCTCGACACCCGCGCGACCCAGGGCGGCGGGCCAACCCTCGACACCACGTTGCTAGGCGCCTCCGGCACGCGCATGGCCGTGGTGCAGATCATCTCCCGGGCCAGCGACAAGACCGGGCATGAAGCGTTGGTGAAACAGATCGCCAGCGGTCAGTAGCAAGCACCCCGGAGCATGTGGGAGCCGAGCTTGCTCGCGATGGCATCGGCACATCCTGGCATTGATGCAGGCTGATCCACCGCTATCGCGAGCAAGTTCAGCGCCCACAGGGACTTACGGTGGTCAGGGATTGAGCCGCTCCAGCCAGGCCCGCAGGTCCTGCACTTCCACGGCGCTGATGCTGTGGCCAACGCCCGGGTAGGCATGGAATTCCGGTTCCAGTGCCAGGGTCTTGAGGAAGGTGTTGGCCTCGGTGCCATCGTGGTAGGGAATGATCGGGTCTGCCGTGCCATGGCCGATGAACACCGCCAGTGTCCGTCGCGATTCGTCGGGCGTCAGTTCCGCCCGCAGCACCGACAGGACCCGCCCGCCCATCGCGGCAATGCCGCCGACGACTTCGGGGTGTCGCAAGGCCACTTCGTAACTCATCATCGCTCCCTGGCTGAAACCCACCAGGTAGACCTTGCTCGCGTCGGTCGAATACTTGGCCCGGGCCTTGTCGATGAAATCCAGCAGCATCTGGCCGCTGGCCTTCAGGTCCGAGGGATCACCGTCGTAGGCACCTTCGCCCTTTTTGGCGAACCACTGATACCGGCCCTGCTCCATGCGCTTCGGCGCCCGCACCGAAAGGTAATTGTAATCCCGCGGCAGCTCGTTCTTGAGTTCGAACAGGTCCTGCTCGTTACTGCCGGAACCGTGCAGGAAGATCACCAGCGGCCGGTTCCGGGCCTGCTCATCGGCTTGGGCCAGGTAGTTGAGCGGCAAGTCCGTGTGCAACGCGGGCTGGGCCTGCAACCCGGACGAGACCAGCAATAGAAACAGGGCGAGCGCTTTGAACATCGATCTTCCTCCATCGTTTCGATAGTCGCACGGCATGGCGCGTGCGGTGAGGTAGACAGCAGTGATCAGTCGTTGATCAATTTCCCCGTACGAATCGGCTCACGCCCGGCGACTTTTGCCTGCCAGATCCCCGGCTGCGTGTAGCGTCCACGGTCCAGGGCAAACAGCACGCCGCAGGTGCCGGCCCGCACAGTGGTGACCCGATCGTTCAGCGGATCGACCACCTCGAACAGCGGATCGCCCCGCTCCACCCATTCGCCGGCCTCACGCAGGAAGCTCACCACGCCGTGGTGCGGCGCGAACAGGTATTGAGTGCCTTCGAACGGAAAACCTTCACAGCACTGCGCCGGTGCGGGCGGCCACTCTCCGGCGATGAAACCTTGCTCGGCCAGGAACCCGAGGATGGCTTCACTATTGGCTCGGGCCTGCTCCACCCGGGTATCGCCCATGCTGCCCAGCTCCAGCGTGGTCGCCAGGTTCGCCGGTGGGATCGCCGCCGCGGGAAAGGCCTTGGCCAGGCGCAACCAGGGCGAGGAACAGGACTCGTCGAACGAACTGCCGCCCGAGTCCTCGCACAACAACGCCACCCCCGCTTTCAGACGCGCGGCCAGGGAGCGCCATTGCGGCCACTGTTGCGGCAAGGCGTACAAATGGATCGCCGCCTCGAAATCGCAATGCAGGTCCAGGGTGACGTCGGCGTCGCAGGCATGGCGCAGCAGCAGGCGATGCAGCGCTTCGAGTTGCGAAGGGGGTGGCGGCAGGTCATCGAGGACCTCGGCCATGGTCTGGCGGATCAAGGTGATATTGGCGGCCGGGTCGTCGCCCAGGCGATCACCGATACGTTGCGCCACTGGTGCACTGAGCTCCACGAAGGAACGGTTGAAGTTCTTGCCGCTGCCCAGTTCGAAACGCCCCATGTGAGCGCTTTGCAGATGTTGATCCAGGCCGATGGGATTGGCCACCGGCACCAGCTCGATCACGCCCTTGAGCATGCCCTGGGCCTCGAGGTCGTTGAGCCGCTGTTTCAATTCCCAGGCGGTGCGCATGCCCGGCAGTTCATCGGCGTGCAGGCTGGCCTGGATGTAAGCCTTGCGCGGGCCGTGGCCGTAACGAAACACACTGAGCCGGCGCTCGGTGCCCAGGTGGCTCCATGGCAAGGTATGGTCGATGCGTTGCATGAGGAACTCCGGATGACGGTATCTCGATAGGCGCAGCGTAAAACAATCGCCCATGAAAAAGGTGGCCGGCCGGGTCAGCGGCGGGCCACCTCGAGATTCAGCGATTAATGCCCGTAGACGTCGAAGGCGAAGTACTTGTCCTGCACCTTCTTGTACGTGCCGTTGGCGCGGATTTCGGTGATGGCTGCGTTGAATTGATCGGCCAGGGCCTTATCACCCTTGCGCACCGCAATGCCGGCACCGCCGCCGAAGTATTTCGCGTCTTCATAGGTCGGCCCGACGAAGGCGAAACCTTTGCCGGCGTCGGTTTTCAGGAAACCTTCGTCAAGGTTCACCGAGTCGGCCAGCATGGCGTCGAGGCGACCGGAGACCATGTCCAGGTTGGCTTCCTGTTGGGAACCGTAGCGCACCAGGTCGATTCCGGCGGGCACCAGCACTTCGGTGGCGAAACGGTCGTGGGTGCTGGCGCGCAGCACACCGACTTTCTTGCCCTTGAGTTCGGTCAGCGGGTCCTTGACCGCGGAACCTTCCTTCATCACGAAGCGGGCCGGGGTGTGGTAGTACTTGATGGTGAAGTCGACGTTTTTCTTGCGATCGTCGGTGATGGTCATGGACGACAGGATCGCGTCGATTTTCTTCACTTTCAGCGCAGGGATCAGGCCATCGAACTCCTGCTCGACCCAGACGCACTTGACCTTCATCTGTGCGCAGAGGGCGTCGCCGATATCAACATCGAAGCCGGCCAGCTTGCCGTCGGGGGTTTTCATCGAAAAAGGCGGGTAACCGGCTTCGATCCCGAGGCGGATCGGCTTGGCGTCCTCGGCCACGGCCGACAGGGACAACACGGACAGTGCCAAGGCACCGAACAAGGCTAGCTTCTTCATTTTCGCTCCTGAGTGTGCAGGGGTTTTATTGGTCATTATTGGCAGATTCGTAGGCAGCGTTCGGTCAACGAGGAACCGAAGTGGGCGGGAGTCTAGAGGGGTGCTCAGGAGGGGAATTGTGTGGAGGCGACAAATAGTTATGAAAATAATCAGGGTTGCCTGGGGAGTATTAGGTTTGGGAAAAACCTGACAGGTTTGTAGTTCGGGTGTATATCCGTTTCTTCGGTAACGGCCACTGGCGGTTCCGCTCTTACAGTGGCTCACTTTTGAGAAGCCCGGAAGCCGGCCCAGTCAAAAGTAAGCAAAACGCTCTAGCCCCACCACTCGGCACCTCGCCTAGGCTCGGTGTGCCTAAGATCAAAAACCGAAGCGAGGCGGCCTTATAGCCGACCTGTCTCTTTTGTCGTACTCCGATCCAACTGTGGGAGCGAGCTTGCTCGCGAAAGCGGAGGGCCAGTTTGCGGTGATGTTGGCTGTGCCTACGACATCGCGAGCAAGCTCGCTCCCACAAGTTTTTGGCGCTCCGCGTTCCGTTTCTGAAATCAATTGCTCCCCCTGGCCTTCTGAAAATCTCGTAGGAATCCCTCCCTTTGTGGCGAGGGGATTTATCCCCGTTGGGCTGCGGAGCAGCCCCTCTTTTCATCAGACCAACCCCATGCCCAGGATTTACGACAGCTGCGCCACCGAGCGAGAGCAAGCTCCCTCGCCACGGGGTTTGTGGGGAGGATTTCGCAACCCTAACAACGGATGAGACTTTGCACCGTCGAATGAAAACTCGGGCAAACTTGCCCGCGTTCATTTATGGCGGTTGCGGGTGGGAGATCTTCGGGTCTGCCGGGTTTGGTCTATTCCTCGGTCTGCGAACCCGCGCGCAACTGCCACCCGTTTGATTCGCAGCAAACAAGGTGGCAATTCATTTTCCTTGATAGAGCCCAACCTTATGACCGACAAATCAATCATCTAACCGCTTTACCCGCTAACCTCCATCGCCACCACCCACCCCATCCTGCTCATCGACCGCACCGCCCCATTGCCCGAACTCCACGCCTGCGTCAGCGAACACCGGCACGCCACCCTCGACTACCTGACGCTCATGGCCTGTACGACCCTGCAAATATCCTCATCGACAGTGAAATCGCCTTCGCGAGCAAGCTCGCTCCCACAGGGTGAACGCGTTCACTCTGAACCAGGCCGGGCTATAAGGCCGCCTCGCGTTTGATTTTGATCTGGGCCGCCCCGTTAAACCACGCTGGCCGATCGCAGGCATTTGCGCAGCGGGCATCCCGGCATAAATGCCGGGATAGCCGCGCAGGGCAAAAAGTCAGCAGTCGCAGCGGATCGCCTCGTCCGCCACGCGCTCCACCGAACCGGTCAGGCGAAAGCCTTCATCGAGCCAGCCCATGATGCCGCCGATCATCTCCTTGACCGGGTAACCCAAGGTGGCCAGACGCACCGCAGCCTTGTTCGCGCCATTGCAATGGGGCCCGGCGCAGTACACCACGAACAGGGTGGACTTGGCATAGGCGGCCAATGCCTGGGCGGTCAGTGAGCGGGTCGGCAGGTTGATCGCCCCAGGTACATGCCCACGCTCATAGGCCAGCGGTCCGCGTACATCCACCAGCACAAAATCGACGCTGCCGGCCTGTTGGCTGGCGTGAACGTCGGAACAGTCCGTTTCGAATGACAGGCGACGGCTGAAATGCTGCAGGGCGATATCGCACGGTGCGGCCGGGACTTCGCGAACCAGGCTGGTCATGGGTGTGTACTCCAGGGTAGATAAAGGCGTGAAGAGACTTTATCCCCCCGATGCTTGCCGCTACAGTGGCGTACAAGACACTCTGTGGGAATTTTCCGACAAATGCAGCCTATCCCGGGTCTGGTCGCGATCCTCGCCTACGACGGCCTCTGCACCTTCGAATTCGGCGTTGCCGTGGAGATCTTCGGATTGGAGCGGCCGGAATTCGATTTCCCCTGGTACGAGCATCGGATCGTCGCAGTCGATGACGGTCCGATGCGCGCCATGGGCGGTTTCCAGGTATTGGCCGACGGCGGCATGGAACTGCTCGAAACTGCCCGGACCATTGTCGTGCCAGGCTGGCGCAGCCGCAGCGAGCCACCGTCCCAAGCGTTGCTCGACGCGCTACGCAGGGCCCACGCCCGTGGCGCGCGCCTGCTGTCGATCTGCTCTGGGGCCTTCGTACTGGCCGCCGCCGGGCTGCTCGATGGCTTGGGCGCCACGACTCACTGGCGCTACACCGACGAGTTCGCCCAGCGCTTTCCCACTGTCCGGGTAGACCCGGATGTGCTGTACGTGGACTCAGGACAGGTCATTACCTCGGCCGGCAGCGCAGCGGGCATTGACGCTTGCCTGCACCTGGTGGCACGGGATTACGGTGTCCAGGTCGCCAATACTGTGGCGCGCCGGTTGGTGATGTCACCGCAACGTACGGGCGGCCAGGCGCAGTTCATTCCCTCGCCGGTCAGCCGTACGCCTCGCAGCGACCTGTCGAGCGTCATGCAATGGGCCCGCGAGCGCCTGCATGAACCCCTCGGCGTGCGCGAACTGGCCAGTCAGGCGGCCATGAGCGAACGCACCTTCCTGCGCCACTTCACCCAGGCCTGTGGCGTGTCGCCCAAGGCCTGGCTGCAGCACGAACGCCTGGCCCGGGCCCGCGAGCTGCTGGAAAGCACCGGGGACAACACCGACAACATCGCGCAACTGTGTGGCTATCGCTCGGTGGAGAGCTTTCGCGTGGCGTTTCGCAGCGTCGTGGGGTTGGCGCCGTCGGTGTATCGGGAGCGGTTTGGGCGGGGGTGTCAGCAATAGTACCGTCGGACATCTATGTGGCGAGGGGATTTATCCCCGCTGGGTTGCGAAGCAACCCTCTCAAAAGTCCGATTGATCCTGTGGGGTTTATTGGGGACTGCTTCGCAGCCAGCGGGGATAAATCCCCTCGCCACAACGGTGTTCGCACAAATGGGGGCAGTATCAGGGTTTGCGCAACAAATACGTATCCATGATCCACCCATTGGCCTTTCGCGCGTCCTTGCGGGTGCGCTCGATGTCATCGGCCACGTCCCCCAGCCGGCCGGCGATCAGGATTTCGTCCGGCGTTCCCACATAGGCCCCCCAGTAGATCTGCGTATCGGGATCGTTCACCTGGCGATAGGCGTCCTCGGCATCGAGCATCACCACCACACTCGCCGCATCGCCCACCTGTCCCGCCGCCAAGCGGCGTCCGGTGGTGATTTCCAGCGAACCGCCAATGTTGTTCAACGGCACTTTGTGCCGGGCGGCCAGGGCTTGGACACTGGTGATGCCGGGAATCACCTCGAATTCGAACGTGCAGCCGCCGGCGTCGAGCATCGCCTGCAGGATGCGCACGGTGCTGTCGTACAACGCCGGATCACCCCACACCAGGAAACCGCCCTGCTCCCCGTCGGACAGTTCTTCATCGATCAACCGTTCGAAGGTGGCCTGTTTCGCGCGATTCAGCGCTTCGACGCTGTCCTTGTAGTCCAGATCACCGCGGTGGCGTTCCGGGCTGTAGGCTTCGACGAAACGGTACGTGCGATCAACGATGTAATGTCGACAGATGTCGCGCCGCAGGTCCAACAACTTGTCCTTGGCGGGCCCCTTGTCCATAAGGAAGACCACGTCCAGGCGGTTCAAGGCTTTGACGGCCTGCATCGTCAGGTGATCCGGATCGCCGGCCCCAATACCAATGACCGATAACTTCTTCATCCCGGTGACTCCTGGCCAGGTGCCTGGACGCGCAATCGCCACACGCCATTGAAACGCAACTCCAGGGTGGACAACGGTTCAATGTCGATCCGATTGAATGTGGCGGCCGGGCAGCCCAAGACATTCATCAAGGCGGCGCGGATCACGAAGGGGTGGGTCACGGCCAGCAAGTGCCCCGCTCGGGTTTCCAGGCGGGTCAGCCAGTCGCCGACACGGCGACACAACCGGGCGACGGATTCGCCCCCATGGGGAGCCGCCTCGGCATCGTCGAGCCAGGTTTGCAGGGCCTGGGGTTCAACCTTGAGTAACTCATCGATGGATAATCCGCGCCAGCGTCCCAGGTCGCAATCGGCCAGGGACGAGTCCACCTGGAACGCATCACCGAACAGGGCGGCGGTCTGGCGAGTGCGCAGTTCCGGCCCGCATAGCAGCTCCCGAACGTTTCGATAGTCATGCCCGAGCGGCCCACGGCGCCCCAGCCAAACGGTGTCCAGGGCTTCGTCCAGGCCGAAGCGCGCCTGCTTCTGGGCTGCGGTGCGGGCATGGCTGATCAACGTCAGGCGAAGGGTTTGCACACTGTGACTCTCATCTGATCGGAGGGACGCATGGGAGGGATAATCATGGATTTAGTTGTACAGCACCTTATACGAAATCAAATAACTGAGACAAAAAGACGTTATTTCCGACATATCCAGAAGCATCGACTGACATACCAAGTTCGCTTGGCCGAGACCAACGCCTACAAGGCTTTCGCACAACTTTGGATCATTTTAAACCGAACGTAAAAACCACTGGACATGTAGCGCCAGCTACATAAATACTGTTTTCAGTAGTTATGAAAGAAATTCAACACTCATCCTCGCAAGGAGCACGGATGCCCCCCCTCAGAGACCTGATCACCGATCCCGGCCTGGTGTTGACGCCGGCGGAACGCAAGGTCGTACGTGCCCTGCTCGATCACTACCCACGCAACGGCCTCGGTCCGATGTCACGCCTGGCAGACCATGCCGGTGTCAGCGACCCGACCATCGTGCGGCTGGTGAAAAAACTCGGGTTTGGCGGTTATGCCGAGTTCCAGGATGCGCTGCTCAGCGACATGGACCATCGCCTGCGCTCCCCCCGCACCCTGTTGCAACCGCGGGCCAAGCTTCAGCAAGGCGATACCTGGAGCCAGTACCTGGCCTCCAGCCAACGCCACCTCATCGACACCCAGGCCCTGACCCAACCCGAAGACGTGCGCATTCTCGTGCAGTGGTTACTCGACAGCCGCCACCAGATACATTGCTTCGGCGGCCGCTTCAGCAGCTTCCTGGCCCATTACCTGCTCAACCATTTGCGGCTGCTGCGCGCCGGCTGTTTTGCCCTGGATGACAACGCCCAATTGCCTGACCGGCTGTTCGACGTGCAACGCCAGGACGTGGTGCTGATTTTCGATTACCGTCGCTACCAGGCCCAGGCCCTGCGCGTGGCCAGCGCGACCAAGGCGCGGCACGCCCGGGTCGTCCTGTTCAGCGACGTCTATGCTTCGCCGTTGCGCGAGCTGGCCGACCTGATCATCAGCGCCCCGGTGGAATCGGTCTCGGCTTTCGACAGCCTGGTGCCGGCGCTGGCCCAGGTCGAGGCCCTGATCGCCTGCCTGACCCTGCAATGCCCCGAGCTGGCCGAACGCCTGGAAGGCATCGACGCCTTGCGCTCGGAATTCAACACGCACCTGTTGGAGGAAAAATAAGGATGTTCTCGCTCCCCCACCGCTCGCCCCGGGATCTGCCGTTCACCTGCCAGCACACCGCCTTGCTGCTAGTGGACATGCAACGCGCCTGGCTGGAACCGCAATTCGATGCCCACCTGCACACCCGCGAGGCCGAGTATTTCATCCAGCGGGCCCGCCAGCAGGTCATCCCCAACCAGCAGCGCTTGCTCAACGCGATGCGCGAAGGGCAGCACAACGTGTTGCACACCCACATCGAAAGCCTCACCGCCGATGGCCGCGACCGCTCCCTGGATCACAAGCTGTCGGACATGCACCTGCCCAAAGGCAGCCCCGAGGCGCAGATCATTGCCGAACTGGCGCCACAGGAAAACGAAATCGTGCTGCCCAAGACCTCCTCCGGGGTGTTCAATTCCACCAACATCGATTACGTGCTGCGCAACCTGCAGACCCGGCACTTGATCGTCGCCGGGATCGTCACCGACCAGTGCGTCGACATGGCCGTGCGCGACGCCGCCGACCGCGGCTACCTGGTCACGCTGGTGGAAGACGCCTGCGCCACCTACACCGAACAGCGGCACCTGGCATGCCTGAACGCGATCAAGGGCTATTGCTGGATCACCAACACCGACACGGTACTCGCTCGTTTGCAGGAGATGCAGCCATGAGCCGCCTCGATGCCGCTCTCCTCGCGCCGCTGCCGGTCACGACCCTGGTGACCACCGACCTGATTGGCGTGACCCGCGGGCGCTCGTTTCCCAGCGATGAATTACCCCATTACGTCGCCGCCGGTTGTGGCTGGGTGCCGGCCAACAGCGCGCTGACGCCCCAGGACATCATCGCGCAGGCCAATCCTTGGGGCGCCTATGGCGACCTGCGGCTGGTACCGGACCTGTCCAGCCGGGTAACCGTCAACAATGGCCCCGATCCCCAGGCCCCCGCCCTGGACTTCATCCATTGCGACGTGCGCGAGACTGACGGTCGGCCCTGGGCCGCCTGCCCGCGCACCCTGCTGCAGGACGAAGTGGAGCGTTATCGCAGCGAACTGGGCCTGCAGGTCTTCGCCGCGTTCGAGCATGAATTCAACCTGGTTGCCACGCCTGCGCAGCCTGATCGCCTGGCCTTCAGCCTCCAGGCCCAGCGCCAGCAGGCCGGGTTCGCCGGGTGGTTGCTCAGCGCCCTGCGGGCCGGCGGCGTCGAACCGGAAATGTTCCTGCCCGAATACGGCAAGCAGCAATACGAAATCACCTGCCGCCCAACCCTGGGCGTGGCCGCTGCCGACCGGGCCGTGAACGTACGGGAAATCACCCGCGAGATCGCCCGGCAGATGGGCCTGGACGTGAGCTTCGCCCCCAAGGTTTCGGAACATGCCGTGTGCAATGGCGTGCATTTACACCTGAGCCTGCAAGACCTGAGCGCGGACCCGGTGCTGCATGACGCCGCCAGCAGCAACGGCTTGTCCAGCCTCGGCCAGCATTGGGCCGCGGGTGTGCTGCACTATCTGCCTGCACTGTGTGCGCTGACCGCGCCGACGCCGGTGTCCTACGAACGCCTGCAACCTCATCACTGGAGCGCATCCTATGCGTGCCTGGGACAGCACAACCGCGAAGCGGCGTTGCGCATCTGCCCGACCGTGAGCCTGAGCGGCAAACCGCTGGCGAACCAGTACAACCTGGAGTTCCGCGCCATGGACGCCACCGCCTCGCCGCACCTGGCGATGGCGGCGCTGTTGATTGCCGGGCGGCTGGGCATCCAACAACGGCTGCCACTGCTGGCTGTCACCGATGAAATACCCGATGAACTGGATGAAGCACAACGTCGCGCCCGTGGCATTATCGCCCTGCCGACAACCCTGGCCCAGGCACTGGACGGCCTGCGCCACAGCGGGGCGCTGCTCGAAACCCTGCCCGGCCCGCTGGTCGAAACCTACTTCGCCTTGAAGGCCCAGGAGCTGGCCTTGACCCAGGCACTCTCACCTGCCGAGCGTTGCGAGCACTATGCAAGAATCTATTGAATGCGCTGAATCGGGCCTTTACACCAGGCCAGCCTATCGATTGACCCGGGAGGAATCCGAACACCCGGTGCTGCTGGTGTGCGAACACGCCAGCCGTTTCATTCCCGTGGCGCTGAACGACCTGGGCCTGGACGAAACCGCGTCCCAGGAACACATCGCCTGGGACATCGGCGCCCTGCTCCTGGCCGAACGCCTGTCCGAAACCCTCGGTGCGACCTTGCTGTCGGCCAATTACTCACGGTTGTTGATCGACCTCAACCGCCCGCTGCACGTGCCCGACAGCATTCCGGCCCAGAGCGAGATCTACCAGGTCCCGGGCAACCACGACCTGGACGAGGCCACGCGCGCCTATCGCCAGCAGTGCCTGTTCCATCCCTTCCACGATCGGTTGCGAGCGTTGATCGACCAGCGCCTGGCTGCCAATCGGACGGTGCGCGTGGTGGGCATCCACAGTTTCACCCCGGTGTTCTATGGCCAGCCGCGCGCCCTGGAAGCCGGCGTGCTGTTCGGCGAAGCCAAGGACTACGCCCAGCGCATCGTCGACGGGCTGACCCGGCATTCGCTGCGGGCAGCGGGCAACCAGCCCTACAAGATAAACCCCCTCACCGACATGACGGTCCCGGTGCACGGCGACGGCCGCGGCCTGGATTCGGTGCTGATCGAAGTGCGCAACGACCAACTGCGCAGTTCCGAGGCGGTACGGACCTGGAGCGCCTACCTGGCGCCGCTGCTGTAGCGGCAGCAACAAGTGTCCAGCGACAGACAGCAAGCAAGCGCAACCCACACAGCTGAAAAGGAAAACGGCTCATGAGCATCGAGGCATTTGGCTACAAACAGGAATTGAAACGCGGCCTGTCGCTGACAGACCTGGTGGTCTACGGGATGATTTTCATGATCCCCATCGCACCGTTCGGCGTATATGGCTACGTCAATGCCGAAGCACCCGGGATGGTGCCGCTGGCGTACATCATCGGCATGGTGGCGATGCTCTTTACCGCGTTGAGCTACGGCAGCATGGCCCGGGCCTTTCCGGTGGCAGGTTCGGTCTATTCCTACGCGCAACGGGGCCTTAACCCACACGTAGGGTTCATCGCCGGCTGGTTGATGCTGCTGGACTACCTGCTGATCCCGCCGCTGCTCTATGTCTATGCCGCCATGGCGCTGAACCATTTGTACCCGGACATTCCCAAGGTCGGTTTCATCCTGGCCTTCCTGGTAAGCGCAACCTTCGTCAACCTGCGGGGCATCACGTTCACCGCGCGGATGAACATCATTTTCCTGCTGGCACAGCTGGTGGTGCTGGGGATTTTCCTGTTCTACGCCTGGAACGCCCTGCACGGCGGGGCCGGTAACGGCCAACTGACCCTGACGCCGCTGTACAGCCCGGAGCACTTCAACTTCGCCCTGCTGATGCAAGCCGTGTCCATCGCAGTACTGTCGTTCCTGGGCTTCGACGCCATTTCCACGCTGGCCGAAGAGATCAAGGGCGACCCGGGCCGCAGCGTCGGCAAGGCGGCGCTGGTGACCTTGCTGGTGATGGGGGCGATTTTCGTGGTGCAGACCTGGATCGCCACCGACCTGGCGGCCGGCATGGGTTTCAAGTCTGCTGACACCGCGTTCTATGAAATCGCCGAACTGGCGGCGGGCAGTTGGCTGGCCACGTTGACTGCGGTGGCCACGGCACTGGCCTGGGGCGTAGCGGTGGCGATCACCTCCCAGGCAGCGGTGTCGCGCCTGTTGTTCGGCATGGCCCGGGACGGCCAGTTGCCCAAGGTGCTGGCCAAGGTCCATCCGAAACACAACACCCCGTACATAAGCATCTACCTGGTGGCGGTGCTGTCGTTGCTGATCTGCTACCTGTTCATCAACGCTGTGGACACCCTGACCTCCCTGGTCAACTTCGGCGCCCTGAGCGGCTTCATGTTGCTGCACATCACGGTCATCAACCATTACTGGCGCCGCCAGCGGTCCGGCCAACTGATTCGCCACCTGATCTGCCCACTGGTCGGCTTCGTGATCGTCGCGGCCATCATGTACAACATGGGCGTGGCAGCGCAGAAGCTCGGCCTGATCTGGATTGCCGCAGGTGTGGTCTATCTGTGCCTGCTGAACAAATTCGGCAGTCGTACCGCACTGCCCGATCCTGCGGGCCAATGAAAAGCGCTGGTCGAAGGGTTCGGCCAGCCGTGGCAACAACGCGTGGACATCGACAGTGATCGTCAAGCCCGGTGCCCGTCATCGGGCTCTCTGGAACAGGAGTGCAATCCATGCTGGCCTTACGTCCAGTTCAATTAGCCGATCTGCCGCAACTGCAACGACTGGCGCGCGACAGCCTGGTGGGCGTCACGTCGCTGCCGGACGATACCCGGCGCCTGGAGGAAAAAATCCTCGACTCGTGCGCCTCGTTCGCGGCCGATGCGCAGGGGCCAGGTGCCGAGAGTTATTTTTTCGTCTTGCAGGACCTGGCATCCGGGCGCCTGGTCGGTTGTTCGGACATCCTCTCCCGAACCGGTTGCAACGAACCGTTCTACAGCCTGCGCAACCGACCATTTTCCAGCGAGTCCCGGGAGCTGAACATCCAACATGGTGTACCCGCGCTATCGCTGTGCCAGGACCTCAACGGGCAAACACTGCTGCGTGGTTTCCATATCGACGCCGAACGGGTGCGCACGCCGGCATCAGAGTTGCTGTCCCGGGCCCGGCTGATGTTCATCGCCGCTCACCCTCAGCGCTTTGCCGAATCGGTCATCACCGAAATCGTCGGTTTCAGCAGCGAAGACGGCCAGTCACCCTTCTGGGATGCCATCGGCCAACATTTCTTCGACCTGCCCTACGTCGAAGCCGAACGGTTGTGTGGCTTACAGAGCCGGACCTTTCTCGCCGAGCTGATGCCGCAATACCCGATCTACGTGCCCATGCTCCCGCCAGCGGCCCAGGCCTGCATCGGCCGGGTGCACCCCGACGGCCAGGAAGCCTTCGACATCCTCGAGCGTGAGGGTTTCGAAACCAACAGCTACGTCGATATCTTCGACGGCGGGCCGACCTTGCACGCCCGAGTCGCCCATATCCGCTCCATCACGCAAAGTCGCCTCACCACCGCCAGGCAGAGCCTGCAGATTGACGCACGGGGCCTGTACCTGGTGAGTAACGAGCGCCTGGAAAGCTATCGGGCCATCGTCGCCGAACTGGACGTAGACGCCGACGGCCCGGTGACCCTGTCGCCCGCCATGCTGACCGCCCTGGACATCCAGGATGGCGCGCGGATCCGGGTGGTTGCCTTATGAACCTCACTCAATCCCCTGGCCAGTCCCGACGTTTGGACCGACACGATGAAGGAGCTGCATCATGATTGTCCGTCCGGTGGCCATCACCGATCTGCCTGCCTTGCTGGAGCTGGCCCGTTGCGCGGGCCCCGGTTTCACCAGCCTGCCGGCCAACGAAGAGCGCCTCGCCCACCGCGTTCGCTGGGCCCAGCGGACTTTTGCCGGGCAAGTCGAACGTGCCGACGCCGACTACCTGTTCGTGCTCGAAGACGATGATCGACAGGTCGTGGGCATCAGCGCCCTGACCGGGGCGGTGGGGCTGCGCGAGCCCTGGTACAACTATCGGGTCGGGGTCACGGTCAGCTCGGCGCCGGAGCTGGGGATCCAGCGGCAGATCCCGACGCTGTTTCTCAACAACGAGATGTCCGGGCAATCGGAAATCTGCTCATTGTTCCTGCACCCCGACCAACGCCACGGCCACAACGGGCGCCTGCTGTCCCTCGCGCGCCTGCTGTTCGTGGCCGAGTTTTCCCATCTGTTCGGCGAAAAACTGATCGCCGAACTGAGGGGGCATGCCGACGAACAAGGCTGTTCGCCGTTCTGGGACAGCCTGGGACGGCACTTTTTCAAGAAGGATTTCAGCTACGCCGACCAGTTGTCCGGCATGGGCAACAAGTCGTTCATCGCCGAGCTGATGCCTCGCCAACCGCTGTATACCTGCTTGCTCACCGAACAGGCCCAGGCGGTGATCGGCAAGGCTCACCCGAACACCGAGCCGGCCCTGAAGATCCTCAGTGCCGAAGGTTTCAGCCATAAGGGCTACATCGACATTTTCGACGGTGGTCCGGTGATCGAGGCGCCCGTGTCGAAGATCCGCAGCGTACGTGACAGCCAGGCGCTGACCCTGACCATCGGCATCCCGGACGAACAGGCACAGGTCTGGCTGATCCACAACCGGCGCCTGGAAAATTGCCGCGTCACCAGCGCCCGTGCGCACCTGCATGGCCACACTCTCCTCGTCGATCGCCTCACCGCCAAACGCCTGCAGGTGCAACCGGGCGACACGGTGCGCGCCGTGGCATTGTCCAGGCAGGGGCAGCAGGCGGTAGCGGCGTAGTCCCTCGTGTTTGCGCCTGGCCGCAAGAGCACCGGCGGCCGAGCCTGCGGCCCGGTGGTCTAGCCTGATGCCATAACAACATCGCCCATGCACATTCGTCATCATCTTTGCGCTTGCCACGTGATAGCCTTTGGATCTTTCGGCGTTGACACTTTTGCTCAAGCCTTTCCATTCCATTGGTGGAACTCATATGTCCAGGCTTTCCCATCAAGATTTGCGTCGTAACTTTCGTCAACTGCTGGCATCCGAAACCTGCTACCACACCGCCTCGGTGTTTGACCCGATGTCGGCGCGCATCGCCGCCGACCTGGGCTTTGAAGTAGGCATCCTCGGAGGCTCGGTGGCGTCGTTGCAAGTATTGGGCGCGCCGGACTTCGCCCTGATCACCCTCAGCGAATTCGCCGAACAGGCCACCCGCATCGGGCGCGTGGCCCAATTGCCGGTCATTGCCGACGCCGACCATGGCTACGGCAATGCCCTGAACGTGATGCGCACCATCATCGAATTGGAACGGGCTGGCGTCGCGGCGCTGACCATCGAGGACACCTTGCTGCCGGCCCAGTTCGGGCGCAAATCCACCGACTTGATCGGGGTAGCCGAGGGCGTCGGCAAGATTCGTGCGGCGCTGGAGGCGCGCGTGGATCCGGAAATGGCGATCATCGCCCGGACCAACGCCGGGATTCTGCCGGTTCAGGAAATCATCAGCCGGACCCAGCAATATGAGCGCGCCGGGGCCGATGGGATCTGCATGGTGGGCGTGCAAGACTTCGATCACCTGGAAAAGATCAGCGAAAACCTGACAGTGCCGCTGATGCTTGTCACCTATGGCAACCCGTTGCTGCGCGACGACAAGCGCCTGGCCGAACTGGGCGTGCGGGTGACCATCGACGGCCACGGCGCCTACTTCGCGGCGATCAAGGCCACCTACGACAGCCTCCGCGAACAACGGCAGATCTTCACCCAGGCGTCGGACCTCAGCGCCACCGAACTGACGCACACCTACACCCAGCCCGAGGACTACATCCGCTGGGCCGAGGAGTACATGAGCGTCAAGGAGTAGCCTAGAGCCGCCATCGCGAGCAAGCTCGCTCCCACAGTGGGTTTACGGTGCGTCGTCTATCTCGGGCACACACCCCGTTCCCTGTGGGAGCGAGCTTGCTCGCGATAGCGGCGGTTCAGCTTGCATGAGTGTGGGACGTGCCAGCGCCATCGCGAGCAAGCTCGCGCCCACTGGGGATCTGTGGTGAATGCGATGGCGTTGCCAGGGTGAAACAGGCCTTCAGCGCCCGCTACGCAACATCTCCCTGGGCACATACTTGCCGAGCTCGAACTTGCCGATGGCGGCGCGGTGGACTTCGTCCGGGCCGTCGGCCAGGCGCAGGGTGCGTTGCATGGCGTACATGTAGGCCAGCGGGAAATCGTTGGAAACCCCCGCGCCGCCGTGGATCTGGATCGCCCGGTCGATGACCCTCAAGGCCACGTTCGGCGCGACGACCTTGATCTGAGCGATTTCACTTTTCGCCACCTTGTTGCCGACGGTGTCCATCATGTACGCCGCCTTCAACGTCAGCAGGCGCGCCATGTCGATTTCCATCCGCGAGTCGGCGATCTTGTCGATGTTACCGCCCAGGCGCGCCAACGGCTGGCCGAAAGCGGTGCGGCTGACGGCCCGCTTGCACATCAATTCCAAGGCGCGCTCGGCCATGCCGATGGAACGCATGCAGTGGTGAATCCGGCCCGGGCCGAGGCGCCCCTGGGCAATTTCAAAGCCGCGGCCTTCGCCCAACAGGACGTTTTCGTATGGCACCCGCACGTTATCGAACAGTACTTCGGCATGGCCGTGAGGCGCATCGTCGTAACCGAACACCGGCAGCGGCCGGACGATCTTGACCCCGGGGGTGTCCACCGGGACCAGGATCATCGAATGCTGGGCATGGCGTGGCGCATCGGGGTTGCTCAGGCCCATGAAGATCAGGATCTTGCAGCGCGGGTCGCAGGCCCCTGAGGTCCACCACTTCTTGCCATTGATGACCCACTGGTCGCCGTCGCGCTCGGCGCGGGCGGCCATGTTGGTGGCGTCCGAAGAGGCCACGTCCGGCTCGGTCATGGCAAAGGCCGAGCGAATCTCGCCACGCAGCAGTGGCTCGAGCCAGCGTTGCTTTTGTTCTTCATTGGCGTAGCGCACCAGCACTTCCATGTTGCCGGTGTCCGGCGCCGAGCAGTTGAACGGCTCCGGCCCCAGCAACGAGCGCCCCATGATTTCTGCCAGCGGCGCGTATTCCAGGTTGGTCAGGCCGGCGCCCAGTTCGGACTCAGGCAGGAACAGGTTCCACAGGCCTTCGGCCTTGGCCTTGGCCTTGAGCTCTTCCATGATGGCCGTGGGTTGCCAGCGGTCGCCCTCGGCCACTTGCCGTTCGAACACCGCTTCGGCCGGATAGACGTAGGCATCCATGAACGCCGTGACGCGTTCACGCAATTCCTGAACCTTGGGGGAATAGGCAAAATCCATGAGCAGCACCTTCTTGGCAGAGGTTGATTTCAGGTCATGAAAGCGATGCTAGTTCAGCTACGAAAATTTACCTAACCTATTCTCGGCGTGTATTAACATTCATCACCGATATATGTTTCACTGATTCGCATCGCCACCCGGCACCTCACAACACGTCCAAGAACAAGAGTGCAGCGCCATGAATCTGAGCAAGGTCGACCTCAACCTTTTCATTGTCTTCGATGCGATCTACACCGAAGCCAACCTGACCCGTGCCGGTCAGATCGTCGGCATCACTCAGCCTGCCGTGTCCAATGCCCTGGCACGTCTGCGCGAGACTTTCAACGACCCGCTCTTCGTGCGCACCGCCCAAGGGATGGTGCCGACGCCCATGGCCCAGAACATCATCGGCCCGGTGCGCAACGCCTTGTCACTGCTGCGAGTGTCGGTGCAGGAAAGCCGGATCTTCAATCCGTTGCAGGCGGTCAAGACGTACCGCATCAGCATGACCGACCTTACCGAAGGCGTAATCCTGCCGCTTCTGTTCCAGCGCCTACGCCGCCTGGCGCCGACGGTGGCGATCGAGAGTTTCCTGTCCAAGCGCCGTGAAACCACCAAGGAACTGGCCGCCGGCCGCCTCGACTTCGCCGTGGACGCACCGCTCAACACCGACCCGCAGGTGCGCCACGTCAAGTTGATGGAAGATCGCTACGTGTGCGCCATGCGCAAGGGCCACCCTTTGGCGGGCAAGGAAAAGATCAGTCTCGACGATTACCTGGCCCAGACCCACGTGCATATTTCCAGCCGCCGCAACGGGTTGGGTTACGTCGACCTGGCCCTCGGCAAGATGGGCATCCAGCGCAAGATCGCCCTGCGTTCCCAGCATTACCTGATGGCCTCCCAGGTGCTGCAGCAGACCGACATGGTCATGACGGTCCCGGAGCGCTTTGCACGGCGCCATGATTTGCATGCCTTCCTGCTCCCGGTCAACGACGTGCCACCGGTGGAAACCCACCTCTACTGGCACGAAAGCACCGACCAGGACCCGGCCAACCGCTGGATGCGCGAGCAGATGATCGAGCTGTGCCAACAAGTGACGGCCCATGAGAAGAAGCTCGACAAGGTTTAGGTGATCAAGATTGTGGGAGCGAGCTCGCTCCCACAGGTTTTGTGTGCAGAACCTCATTGCTTGACGCGAACGTCAACCTGCCTTTAGCTTAGCGCAGCCCTTTCGTTTCGAGCGCGTCCATGAGCAGCCAGACCTACAGCATCTCCGACCTCGCCCGCGAGTTGGATATCACCACACGGGCCATCCGTTTCTATGAAGAACAAGGCCTGTTGAGCCCGGAGCGACGGGGCCAGGAGCGCATTTATTCGCCGCGGGACAAGGTCAGCCTGAAGCTGATCCTGCGTGGCAAACGCATTGGTTTTTCCCTCGCCGAATGCCGCGAGTTGATCGAACTCTACGATCCCTCCAGCGGCAACCAGAAACAACTGCACAGCATGCTGGCGAAAATCGCCGAGCGCCGGGAACAGCTCGAACAGCAGTTACTGGACATTGAACAGATGAAGCTGGAACTCGACACCGCTGAAGAACGCTGCATCCAGGCGCTGGAGCAGACGATCAAGGGCGAGGAAATCGTCCAGTAACACTTCCCCCTGTGGGAGCGAGCTTGCTCGCGATGACGGCACATTCAACATCGACGCAAGCTGATCCACCGCTATCGCGAGCAAGCTCGCTCCCACAATGGGTTCATCATTGCGCTCGACATATTGGCAACTCACCACAGGTCAATACCCATGTCCCTCCCCTCCTTTGTACGCTTGATCGAAGTCGGCCCCCGCGACGGGCTCCAAAATGAAACCCAGCCCATCAGCGTCGCCGACAAGGTGCGCCTGGTGGATGCCCTGAGCGCCGCCGGCCTGGGCTATATCGAAGTCGGCAGTTTCGTCTCACCCAAGTGGGTGCCGCAAATGGCCGGGTCCGCCGAGGTGTTCGCGCAGATCCAGCGCAAGCCCGGCGTGACCTATGGCGCCCTGGCACCGAACCTGCGGGGGTTTGAAGATGCGCTGGCGGCGGGCGTGAAAGAGGTGGCGGTGTTCGCTGCCGCATCCGAAGCGTTTTCCCAGCGCAACATCAACTGCTCCATCAAGGAAAGCCTGGCGCGCTTCGCGCCAATCATGGAGGCCGCAAAACAACACGGCGTCAGTGTGCGCGGTTACGTGTCCTGCGTGCTGGGCTGCCCGTATGAAGGTGCGGTCAAGCCTGAGCAGGTGGCTTGGGTCGCTCGGGAGCTGTATGCCATGGGCTGTTACGAAGTCTCCCTGGGCGACACCATCGGCACGGGCACCGCCGGCGACACCCGAAGGATGTTCGAGGTGGTGGGCGCCGAAGTGCCGCGGGACAAACTCGCCGGACATTTCCACGACACCTACGGCCAGGCCATGGCCAATGTGTACGCCAGCCTGCTGGAAGGCATCGCGGTGTTCGACAGCTCCATCGCCGGCCTCGGCGGCTGCCCCTATGCCAAGGGCGCCAGCGGTAACGTCGCCACCGAAGACGTGCTGTACCTGCTCAATGGCCTGGGTATCGAAACCGGTGTCGACCTGGACGCCCTGATTGCCGCGGGTAGGCAGATCTGCGACGTGCTCGGCCGCCCTAGCGGTTCGCGTGTCGCCAAGGCCCGCAGCGCACAGTGAGGTGTTACCGCTGACTTTGTAACGGCGGCGAAACGAGTAACACGGAAACAATTTGTCAGGTTTGACGCGCCAGGTTTTTCAGCCAAAAAATGCAAGATATTGATTTATATAGAGTTTTAAAAGTTGGCACGCCACCTGCTATATCTCTGGCACAACAAGAATAAAAAAACGCGGCAAACCCAATAAAAACAAGACGAAACGACTCTGACATAACAAAAACAACACGGCAGAGACGCAGCTAACAGATTTTTTTGGAGAAGATGTGCTTTTCAGGGTGCTTCCAGGAGCAACCCGCAACCGGGCAGAGAATAATAAAACTACCTTCAGGTAGCTCCCGAATCGGTTGGATCGCAAAGCGAAAAAGCAGATCAGCGCTCAAAAAAATACGTTTGCTCTTGATCCCGGATGGGGATCGCCAAAAACAGCGGTAAAGGGCAACGGCTGCCAAAAACAACAACAGGCCGCCCCTCAATAATAAAAAAAGAGCACGCGACGACAAAATTAAAGGGGAGCTTCGGCTCCCCTTTGTGCTTTCCCGGATTTCCCATTTCCCCTGTGGGAGCGAGCTTGCTCGCGATGACTGCGACACAGCCAACCTATCTGTCAACTATCCCGCCGCCTTCGCGAGCAAGCTCGCTCCCACAGTATTGTGGCTAGCTTTGCTTATCGCGCAGTTCTTCGATGCTGATCTCGCGCATGCGGAATTTCTGAATTTTGCCGGTAACCGTCATCGGGAACTCTTCGACGAATTTGAAATGACGCGGCGTCTTGAAGTGGGCGATGCGCTCCTTGCACCAGGCTTGCAGCGCTTGTTCGCTGGCGTGGTGGCCGGGATGAAACTTGATCCACGCCACGATTTCTTCGCCATAACGCGAGCATGGGATGCCGATCACTTGCACATCCGCCACCGCCGGGTGGGTGAAGAAGAACTCCTCCAGCTCGCGCGGGTAAATATTCTCCCCGCCACGGATGATCATGTCCTTGTTGCGCCCGACGATGCAGACATAACCCTGCTCGTCCATGGTCGCCAGGTCGCCGGTGTGCATCCAGCCATCCGGGTCGATGGCCTCGGTGGTGCCCTTGGGGTTGTTCCAGTAACCGAGCATCACGCTGTAGCCGCGGGTACACAATTCGCCGACAACACCACGCGGGACGATATTGCCGGTCTCATCGATAATTTTACTTTCCAGTTGCGGCTGGGTGCGGCCAACGGTGGTTACGCGCAGTTCCAGTTCGTCTGAAGGACCAGTCTGCAACGACACCGGGCTGGTTTCCGTCATGCCGTAGGCAATCTGCACTTCGGCCATGTGCATCTCATTAATGACCCGCCGCATCACTTCGATGGGGCATGTGGCCCCGGCCATGATGCCCGTGCGCAGGCTGGACACGTCGAAGTCGCCCCGCTGGGGCTGGTCCAGCAGGGCGATGAACATGGTGGGCACGCCATACAGCGCGGTGGCTTTTTCCTCGGCAACGGCCGTTAGCGTCAGCAATGGATCGAAGGCATCGTTGGGGTAGATCATGGTGCTGCCATGGGTCATGCAGCCCAGGTTACCCATGACCATGCCGAAGCAATGGTAGAGCGGCACCGGGATCACCAGCCGATCACCAGCCGTCAGGCCCAGGCTTTCGCCGACCATGTAACCGTTATTGAGGATGTTGTGGTGGCTGAGGGTGGCGCCTTTGGGAAAGCCGGTGGTGCCGGAGGTGTACTGAATATTCACCGGCTGCTCGAAGTGCAGGCTGGATTGGCGCTCGGCCAGTTGTTCCGATGTCACCGCCGCACCCAATGCACTCAGTTGCGACCAAGGCAGGAAGCCTGACGGCGGCTGGGAATCGAGGCTGATCACACCGCGCAAATCCGGCAGGCGCTCACTCTGCAGGTGGCCGATCGGCTGCTCCGCCAGCTCTGGCGCCAGCGCTTGCAACATCGCGTGATAATCCAAGGACTTGAAAGCGCTGGCGCACACCAACCATTGGCATCCGGACTGTTTGAGCACGTATTCGAGTTCGGAAACGCGATAGGCCGGATTGATGTTGACCAGAATCACGCCGATCTTCGCACTGGCGAATTGGCTGATGCACCACTGGGCGCAATTGGGCGCCCACACGCCGAGACGATCACCGGTTTTCAAGCCTAGCGCCAACAAGGCTCGGGCATGCAGATCGACGGCCTCGGCCAGTTGTTGCCAGGTATAACGCAGCGATTGATGGCGAACCACCAACGCCTCGCCCTCCGGATAACGGGCCACCGTCTGGTCGAAAACCTCGCCGATGGTTTGCGCCAGCAAAGCCTTGGCCTGGGAACCGCGGGTGTAGCTGAGTTGCGAATGCAAACCAGGGTGATCCATGACGCGCCCTCTTGTTTTTATGAATGGATTGCTACGCTTGGCTGTGTACTGTGAAGCAATGTCTACAACGGAGCCTGTGGGAGCCAAGCTTGCTCGGCGTCACAAGGTCATGCTCAGGCAGCGCTATCGACCGCAATGACTCTGGACCAAGTTGACGTTAACGTAAAGGTCGTTGACAGGCATTTGTCGCAGGCTTACGTTAACGTAAAGGTGAGAGCGATCCCCTCCTCTCAGCACCCGATAAAAAAGCCAAAGGTGTCCCATGAGCTACCCATCCCTGAACTTTGCCCTCGGCGAAACCATCGACATGTTGCGCGACCAGGTGCAGGCCTTCGTCAAGGCCGAACTGGCGCCGCGAGCAGCGCAGATCGATATCGACAACCTGTTTCCCGCCGACATGTGGCGCAAGTTCGGCGACATGGGCCTGCTGGGCATCACCGTACCGGAAGAATACGGCGGTGCAGGCCTGGGCTACCTGGCCCACGTGGTGGCGATGGAGGAAATCAGCCGTGGTTCGGCCTCGGTCGCCCTCTCCTACGGTGCCCACTCCAACCTCTGCGTGAACCAGATCAACCGCAACGGCAATCACGAACAGAAAACCAAGTACCTGCCCAAGCTGATCAGCGGCGAACACATCGGCGCCCTGGCGATGAGCGAACCCAACGCCGGCTCCGACGTGGTCTCGATGAAACTGCGGGCGGACAAGCGTGGCGACAAGTACGTGCTCAACGGCAGCAAGACCTGGATCACCAACGGCCCCGATGCCAACACCTACGTGATCTACGCCAAGACCGACCTGGAAAAAGGTCCCCATGGCATCACCGCCTTCATCGTCGAGCGCGACTGGAAAGGCTTCAGCCGCAGCAACAAGTTCGACAAGCTCGGCATGCGCGGTTCCAACACCTGCGAGCTGTTTTTCGATGACGTCGAAGTGCCGGAAGACAACATCCTCGGCGCGCTCAACGGCGGCGTGAAAGTGCTGATGAGCGGCCTCGACTATGAGCGTGTGGTGTTGTCCGGCGGACCGACCGGGATCATGCAGGCCTGCATGGACCTGATCGTGCCCTACATCCATGACCGCAAACAGTTCGGCCAGAGCATCGGCGAATTCCAGCTGATCCAGGGCAAGGTCGCCGACATGTACACCCAGCTCAACGCCAGCCGCGCCTACCTGTATGCGGTGGCCCAGGCTTGCGAGCGCGGCGAAACCACCCGCAAGGACGCCGCCGGAGTGATCCTCTACAGCGCCGAACGCGCCACGCAAATGGCCCTCGACGCGATCCAGATCCTGGGGGGCAATGGCTACATCAATGAATTCCCCGCCGGTCGACTGCTGCGTGACGCCAAGCTGTACGAAATCGGTGCTGGCACCAGCGAGATTCGTCGGATGTTGATCGGCCGCGAACTGTTCAACGAAACCCGCTAACGGAGCTGACCATGGCCACGCTGCACACTCAGCTCAACCCGCGCTCGCCAGAGTTCATCGCCAACCGCGATGCGATGCTCGGACACGTCGAGGCCCTGCGCACCTTGCTCGCGCAAATCCGCCAAGGCGGCGGCCCCAAGGCCCAGGAACGGCACACCTCGCGGGGCAAGTTGCTGCCTCGTGAGCGCATCAACCGGCTGCTGGATCCGGGCTCGCCTTTTCTGGAAATCAGTCCACTGGCCGCCCACGAAGTCTATGGCGAAGACGTGCCCGCGGCTGGGGTGATTGCCGGCATCGGCCGCGTGGAAGGCGTCGAATGCATGATTGTCGCCAACGACGCGACGGTCAAAGGTGGCTCCTACTATCCGCTGACGGTGAAAAAGCACCTGCGTGCCCAGACCATCGCTCAGCAGAATCGCCTTCCGTGCATTTACCTGGTGGATTCCGGCGGCGCCAACCTGCCGCGCCAGGATGAAGTGTTCCCGGACCGTGAGCACTTCGGCCGGATCTTCTTCAACCAGGCCAATATGAGTGCCCAGGGCATCCCGCAGATCGCCGTGGTCATGGGTTCCTGCACCGCCGGTGGCGCCTATGTGCCGGCCATGGCGGACGAAGCGATCATGGTCCGCCAACAGGCGACGATTTTTCTCGCCGGTCCACCGTTGGTGAAAGCCGCCACCGGCGAGGTGGTCAGCGCCGAAGACCTGGGTGGTGCCGATGTGCACTGCAAGATCTCCGGCGTGGCGGATCACTATGCCGACAGCGACGAACATGCCCTGGCCCTGGCCCGGCGCAGCGTGGCCAACCTCAACTGGCGCAAACTCGGTGAGCTGCAGCAACGCCAGCCCATCGCCCCGCTGTACTCGAGTGACGAGCTGTACGGCGTGGTGTCGGCCGATGCCAAACAGCCGTTCGATGTGCGGGAGGTCATCGCTCGCGTGGTGGACGGTTCGGTGTTCGATGAGTTCAAGGCGCTGTTCGGAACGACGCTGGTGTGCGGCTTCGCCCACTTGCATGGCTACCCGGTCGCGATCCTGGCCAACAATGGCATCCTCTTCGCCGAGGCCGCGCAGAAAGGCGCGCACTTCATCGAACTGGCCTGTCAGCGGGGAATCCCGCTGCTGTTCCTGCAGAACATCACCGGTTTCATGGTCGGGCAGAAATACGAAGCCGGCGGCATCGCCAAGCATGGCGCAAAACTGGTGACCGCCGTGGCCTGTGCCAAGGTGCCGAAATTCACTGTGATCATCGGTGGCAGTTTCGGCGCGGGTAACTACGGCATGTGCGGCCGCGCCTACGACCCGCGGTTCCTGTGGATGTGGCCGAACGCGCGGATTGGCGTGATGGGCGCCGAACAGGCGGCCGGCGTGCTGGTGCAGGTCAAGCGTGAACAAGCCGAACGCAGTGGCCAACCCTTCAGCGCTGAGCAGGAAGCCGAGATCAAGCAACCGATCCTCGATCAATACGAAGAACAGGGTCACCCCTATTACTCCAGTGCCAGGCTGTGGGACGACGGCGTCATCGACCCGGCCCAGACCCGCGACGTGCTGGGCCTGGCCTTGTCCGCGTCACTGAACGCGCCTATCGAACCGAGCCGCTTCGGCGTGTTCCGGATGTAAACGGGGAATGCCCATGGATAACTTCAACACCCTCGAACTGCACACCGACCCACGGGGCGTTGCCACCCTGTGGCTCAGTCGCGAGTCGAAAAACAACGCGTTCAACGCCGAAATGATCCGCGAACTGATCCTCGCCCTGGACCACGTCGGCAGCGATTCAAACCTGCGTTTCCTGCTGATCCGCGGTCGCGGCAAACATTTCAGCGCGGGCGCCGACCTGGCCTGGATGCAGCAATCGGCCGAGCTCGACTACCACACCAACCTCGATGACGCCCGGGAACTGGCGGAGTTGATGTATAACCTCGCCAAACTGAAGATTCCTACCCTGGCCGTCGTCCAGGGTGCGGCGTTCGGTGGTGCACTGGGGCTTATCAGCGCCTGTGACATGGCCATTGGCGCCCATGAAGCGCAGTTCTGCCTGTCGGAAGTGCGCATTGGCCTGGCACCGGCGGTGATCAGTCCGTTCGTGGTGCAAGCCATCGGCGAGCGGGCGGCGCGTCGTTATGCCCTGACGGCTGAACGCTTCGACGGGCAACGTGCGAAAGAAATCGGCTTGTTGTCGGAAAGTTACCCGGCCGAGGCCCTGGATCAGCACGTCGAACAGTGGATCGACAACCTGTTGCTCAACAGCCCGGCGGCCATGCGCGCCAGCAAGGAACTGCTGCGTGAAGTCGGCAACGGCGCCCTTACCCCCGCGCTGCGGCGCTACACCGAAAATGCCATCGCCCGCATCCGCGTCAGCCCGGAGGGCCAGGAAGGCCTGCGGGCTTTCCTGCAAAAGCGTGCGCCGAACTGGCAAGCTGACTCGAATAATAAGGAGCCGCGTCGATGAGCGCCCCCGCCCTCACCACGTTGTTGGTGGCCAACCGCGGCGAAATCGCCTGCCGCGTGATGCGCACCGCCAAGGCCATGGGCCTGACCACCGTTGCCGTACACAGCGCCACCGATCGTGATGCCCGCCACAGCCGCGAAGCAGACATTCGCGTCGACCTGGGCGGCAGTAAGGCCGCCGACAGTTACCTGCAGATCGACAAGCTGATCGCCGCAGCGAAAGCCAGCGGTGCCCAGGCTATCCACCCCGGTTATGGCTTTCTGTCCGAGAACGCCGGGTTCGCCCGGGCGATTGAAAACGCCGGCCTGATCTTCCTAGGTCCACCCGCCGCGGCCATCGATGCCATGGGCAGCAAATCGGCAGCCAAGACCTTGATGGAAACCGCCGGGGTGCCCCTGGTGCCCGGTTATCACGGCGAAGCCCAAGACCTGGAGACCTTTCGCGACGCCGCCGAGCGCATCGGCTACCCGGTATTGCTCAAGGCCACCGCTGGCGGGGGCGGCAAGGGCATGAAAGTCGTCGAGGACGTCAGCCAGTTGGCCGAAGCCCTGGCCTCCGCCCAGCGTGAGGCTCAATCCTCGTTCGGCGATTCGCGGATGCTGGTGGAAAAATACCTGCTCAAGCCGCGCCATGTGGAGATCCAGGTATTTGCCGACCAACACGGCAACTGCCTGTATCTCAACGAGCGCGATTGCTCGATCCAGCGCCGCCACCAGAAAGTCGTGGAAGAAGCCCCCGCCCCCGGCCTGACCCCGCAATTGCGCCAGGCGATGGGAGAAGCCGCCGTGCGCGCGGCCCAGGCGATCGGTTATGTCGGGGCCGGTACGGTGGAGTTCCTGCTGGATGCGCGGGGCGAGTTTTTCTTCATGGAAATGAACACCCGGTTGCAGGTGGAGCATCCGGTCACCGAAGCGATCACCGGCCTGGACCTGGTGGCCTGGCAGATCCGCGTAGCCCAAGGCGAGCCATTACCGATCACTCAAGCGCAAGTGCCGCTGCTCGGTCACGCCATCGAGGTGCGGCTGTATGCCGAAGACCCGGTCAACGACTTCCTGCCGGCCACCGGGCGCCTGACGGTGTATCGCGAATCGGCCGAGGGGCCGGGGCGGCGGGTCGACAGCGGGGTTGAAGAAGGCGATGAAATCTCGCCGTTCTACGATCCGATGCTCGGCAAGCTGATTGCCTGGGGAGAAGACCGTGAACAGGCGCGCTTGCGGTTGTTGAGCATGCTCGACGAATTTGCCATTGGCGGGCTGAAAACCAATATCGGTTTCCTGCGGCGGATCGTGGCTCACCCCGCCTTCGCGGCAGCGGAGCTGGACACCGGATTTATCCCACGTTACCAGTCGCAATTACTGCCAGAGCCAGGCGAATTGGATGACGCGTTCTGGTTCGCCGCCGCCCAGGGGTTCGCCTTGGGCCTGCCTCCCCGCGTACGCGGCGATGACGCCGCGTCACCGTGGTCCAGCACCACCGGGCTGCGCCTGGGGCTACCCCGGGAAACCACCTTGCACCTGAGCTGCGAAGGCCAGAATCGTGCGCTGACGCTGGACGTCAAAGCCCGTTGCGCGGAACTCAAGGGCGAGCAGTTGGTCATCGAACACGACGGCCTGCACCGCAGCCATCGGGCCATTCGCCAGGACGACAGCCTGTACCTCCAATGGGAAGGTGACCTGCACCGGATCGACCTGTACGACCCACTGGCCGCCGCCGACGCCAGCCACAGCCATCAAGGCGGCCTGGTCGCGCCCATGAACGGCAGTATCGTGCGGGTCTTGGTGAATGCCGGCCAGACGGTGGAGGCTGGGGCCCAACTGGTGGTGCTGGAGGCCATGAAAATGGAGCACAGCATTCGTGCGCCCAAGGCCGGTGTGATCAAGGCCCTGTATTGCCAGGAAGGCGAAATGGTCAGCGAAGGCAATGCCCTGGTGGCGTTCGAAGAATAGGAATCGGCCCGCTCCCAGGGCCGATCCAGTCAGAACCTGATGGTGGCCTGTACCACCACACCGATGATGCGGCATTGCTCGGTGTACAGGTTTTTCGGGTACGTCGGATTGAGCGGAACCAGGTAACGCTGCCCGCTCTCTTCGATCAATTTGCGAAAGGTCGCGTCACTGCTGCCGGGCAAGCAGGCAACCACCAGTTTACCGGGTACCGCCTCGATGGCCGGATCCACCAGGATCGACATGCCCTCGGGAATGCTCAGCCCACTGGGTGCGGTCATCGCATCGCCCATCACCACCAGCCAGAATGCGTCACCCAGGGCGTGGTAGTCCGTCAGTTCATAGCGCGCGCGGCTGTAGGCGTCAGGACCGCCTTCGCGAACCTCGCCCACCTCGTGCCACTCACTGACCGGGTAACGGAAGTACGGGTTGTACTTCTGCGCCAGGGCCTTGCCTTCCTCGGTGGAGGTGTCCGGCTCGCGGATCACCATCGCCACTTCCAGAAACTCCAGCCCCAGCTCCCGCAGGACCCGGTTCATGTCTTCGACACTGGGCTGCCGGCGCTTGGTCAGCCAATGGCCGACGCCGCCCTGGGACATTCCCAACCGCTCTGCGAGCACCACTTGCGTGATGCGCAGCTCCTTCATCTTGGCCTTGACCAACTCTATCCATTTATCCATGTGCGGCACGATACGTGGGTGACTCCGACCATCAAAACACAAATTGTAGTATTTAAATTGTCGTCACAATTACGGTAAGTACTATTCTGGGTTCAGGCGTTCAAACACCCACACGGAGATCTTCATCCTCATGGACACACCCACTACGACCCCGCCCAGCAGCCCCTTCGACGGCACATTCCCTTCCCTGCAGGATTGCCCGGCGGCCAAGCGCGCCCTCGACTACTACTTGAAACCAGGTGTTTCGCCAGCCCAGGCAGAACATCGCTTCTTCGAGGTCAGTCACAACGTCAGCGCGGAAGAAGCCCTTGTCCACGCGTGCGATCTGCTGCGCTGCGCAGCGGCGACCGCCCATGAGTCCGCCAACCAGTTGGATGGTTCGAGTCGTGACCTGGCATTTTCGGTGGTACATATGATCGATCTGGTCAAGGTGATGCTTGACCGATCCCTGGATGGCTACCCTACTCGCTAGGGCCAACCCTTGGATGTCGTCGCGAACGCGGACGACGAGAAAAATTTTCCAATCGATGCGATAAAACCATTTGACTTGCAAATGATAATGATTATTATTGCATCAGCTGGTCGCGAGATCAGTCGATAGACCAGAAGACCTTAGGTCGGACTTCTGGAATATCTCCTCATCAGGCTAATCACGGTTTTTGACCCGGCTTTTTGCCGGGTCTTTTTTTTGCCGATTTTCGGCTTATGTCTTCAGGCTAATGAAGTCTTTTCAGGGTGCTGTCAATTCGATGGCGGCGATCATAGCAAATGAATATCCGTTTACAAGAGTCCCTTCCCACACAGCCGAAACTATCGACAACCAGCACTTGAGAATCAGTTGCAGACTCTCTAAGCTGGCTCGGCGTCCAGGGAGGACGCCCCCTCGTTTTACGTAACGTAAATCGTCCCGACATCACCTTTCTTGCGTGTAAAGTAACGGCCATGAAAATCCTTTCCAGGAATCGTGACCGTGGCTAAATCTTCCTTTGATATCAGTGCCAATTTCGACAGCGGCAACATCGAGGTCGTCGACATCAGCAACCCGTTGCAGTCGTTGCTCAAGATCAGGCCGGACACCCGCAGCGCCCACTTCCAGTGGTTCCACTTCAAGGCCAGCGGCCTGCATGTCGGCCAGGAGTATTCCTTTCGGCTGCTCAACGCCAGTCAATCGTCTTATAACAAGGCCTGGACAGGCTATCAGGCCGTTGCCTCCTACGATCACGTCAACTGGTTCCGCATTCCGACCCAATTTGAAGGCGACGCCCTGCGCTTTTATCTGGAGACCGAACAGACCAACGCCTGGTTCGCCTACTTCGAACCCTACAGTCGCGGCCGACATGATTGGCTGATCGAGCAAGCGCAGCACAAGGCCGGCACCGAACTATTGGCCGTCGGTAAAAGCGTGGAAGGCCGTGACATTCAGCTGCTGCGCAAAGGCAGCGGTGCCGAAGGCCGGCGCAAAGTCTGGATCATCGCCCAGCAGCATCCCGGCGAGCACATGGCCGAGTGGTTCATGGAGGGCGTGATCGAACGCCTCCAGCAGCATGACGATGCGCAACTGAACCGGTTGCTCGCCAAGGCCGATCTGTACCTGGTGCCGAACATGAACCCGGACGGCGCATTCCACGGTCACCTGCGGACCAATGCCATGGGCCAGGACCTCAACCGTGCCTGGCAGAACGCCAGTCCGGAAATCAGCCCCGAGGTCTTTTTCGTCCAGCAGCAAATGGAAAAGTACGGCGTCGATCTGTTCCTCGATGCTCACGGCGATGAGGAGATTCCCCACGTCTTCACCGCCGGTTGCGAAGGCAACCCGGGCTACACGCCGCGCATCGCTGAACTCGAAGAGCGTTTCCGCAGCCATCTCAAGCACCAGACCAAAGACTTCCAGACCGCTCACGGCTACACCCGCGACGAACCGGGCCAGGCCAACATGACCCTGGCCTGTAACGCAGTCGGCCAGAAATATGACTGCCTGTCCCTGACCCTGGAAATGCCGTTCAAGGACCACGACGATCACCCGAACCCAATCACCGGCTGGTCCGGCAAACGTTCGATGCAACTGGGCAAGGATGTATTGAGCACCGTCGAGGCCATGGTCGACGAATTGCGCTGATCCAACGACCTGATCAACCCTATCCAAAGTGGACACGCTGGGTGGGAGCAAGCTTTGCTCCCACCATTATCTAAGTCCCCTGAATCCCTGTGGGAGCGAGCTCGCTCGCGATAGCGGCGGATCAGCTTGCAGAGATGTTGGCTGTGCTGCCGTCATCGCGAGCAAGCTCGCTCCCACAGTATTTTGAGTCGCGCACCAACTTCAGCCCTTGCCGCGCAACATGCTGTCCAACACCTCGTCCCGGCGCACCCAGGCGTGAAACAGCGCCGCCGCCAGATGCACCAGCACGGTCACGAACAACACGTAAGCCAGGTATCCGTGGGCCTTGCGCAGCAGTGCGAACGTCTGGGCGTGGGCGGGCAGGATTGAGGGCAGTTGCAGCGACTCACCGAGCATCACCGGATCCCCCGCCGCCGAAATCATGCCCCAGCCCAGCAGTGGCAGAACCAGCATCAGGGCGTACAACAACACATGGGAGGCGTTTGCCGCCAGCACCTGCCAGCCCGGCAGATCGGCCGGCAGCGGCGGTTGGCGGGTGGTGAAGCGCACCAGCAGACGGACGATCACCAGCAGCAAGATCGCGATGCCCAATGGCTTGTGCAACTGCAGTAGCCATTCATGGCGTTCGGACACCGAGGCGACCATGCCCGCGCCGATAAACAGCATCGCGATGATCATCAATGCCATCAGCCAATGCAGCAGCCGAGCCAGCGGTGCAAAGTGACGAGGGGCGCTCATGGGCGGGACTCCTGGGTGGCGGGCAATGGGTTCACTTCGCTGGTACGGCGCAGATAGGAACGGGCATAGGCAGCGGATCGCGCGACCAACAACGGATCGTCAGACCCTTCGATTCCCTGGGGCAGGATCAACGGGTCATAGTTGATGTCGCGGCATTCGCCGTTGTCTTGCGCCTGGGTGCGCTCCAGCACCAACGTGCCGGCATTGAGCACCTTGCGGTCAGCGGGCCAGGCCTTGCTGGCGTCGTTCACCGGGTCACCGGGGTTGGCCAGGGTGATGTTCAGTTGCCAGCGCAATGGTCCGGCGGCGAGACGTTTCACCAAATCTTGCTCAAGGAAATCGGCGCCTTGGGGTGGCGTCGCATCGGCTGCGTCCTGGCTCAGCGGCACCACCCCCCAGCGCACGGCCTGGCGCTGCCCGGCGGGGTTGACCAGATAGAAGGCGTTGATGCCGTTGTAGGTTTCGGTGGCGTAACTGGCCGACGGCTTGGCGGTCTTGATCCATTGCAAGAACGGGACGGCTTCGGGATGCGCGGCAAAGAACGCCGGTACGGCGGTGGGATTCGGTTTCCCTGTGGCAGGGTCCGGCGACTGGGCTTGCTGGAGTTGGTAGAAAGCTTCGGGCGTACCCACGGGAAACACGGGCATGCTGTTCATGCCGGTGCGCCATTGCTGGCCGTTGGCCTGGGTAAAACGCAGCGCCAAGCTACGAATCGGCACACTGCCGTCCGGCGCATAAGGGTTGCCACTGGGCAAGGCGAAACGCCCGACCACCGGCGTTTTCGGCTGCGAGAACACCTGGGCGCTGGAATAGGCGCTGGCCTCGCCCGTGCTTTGGAAATAGCCCACGACGCAGACACCTTTCGAGTGGTTGCGTCGAAAGCCCGGGTGAACGCCGTTGTTTTTCTCCAGGACATTGACCAACGCCTCCGGTGTCAGGCGCTGTGGGTCGAGGCTGCCATTGACGTAGGCAAACGCCCCGGCCAGCGCGGCAACAATCACCGCGATGCCGCTCAGGCGCAGTGTCAGGGCGGCGGCACTCAAGGGCGGCCGGCTCGACGAGGGTGAAGGATCAACCATGAGAAAGCTCCAGGGCTCGAGGCCAATTGTTGGAAAGGACCCGTCAGACGAAGGGCTGCCAGGTTTATTCCCACACCTCGTATTTATTTTTCCTGCACTGGAATAATCTCGTTCGTGGGTCGTCTTTCCAGTCCCGGCGCAATGACTGCCCACAGAAGCCACACTTTCATGAACGCACTCGACGAACAGTTGCGCGAACTCATTCCCAGGCTACGGCGTTTTGCCGTGTCGCTGACGCGCAACCCGAGCAACGCCGATGACCTGGTGCAGATGTGCCTGGAACGGGCGTTGTCCAAATGGAACGACAAGCGCCCGGACGGCGATCTGCGGGCCTGGCTGTTTTCGATCCTGTACCGGCAATTTCTCGATGGCCATCGTCGTTCCCGCCGGTACGCGCGCATGCTGGAGTTTTTCACCGGCCGCGATGATGCCCATCCTTCGGCCGAGCGCAGCGTGATCGCGCAATCGTCCCTGCAGGCCTTCGATCAACTCACCACGGAACAGCGGGCACTGTTGCTCTGGGTGTCGGTGGAAGGCCTGAGTTACCAGCAAGTCGCCGACATCCTCGGCGTACCGACCGGCACGGTGATGTCCCGCCTGTCCCGCGCCCGCCAGGCCCTGCGCCAACTCAGTGATGGCGAAATCACCCGCCCCACCCTGCGGATACTCAAATGATCAGCATGCCCCCCAGCGACAGCGACCTGCACGCCTACGTCGATCGCCAACTGAGCGAGGCCGACTTGCGGCTGGTCGAGACCTACCTGGCCAACCAACCTGAAGTCGCCGCCCGGGTCCGGGCCTGGCAACAGGACGCGCAGCACCTGCGCACGGCCCTGAGCGGCGCCTTGCAACAGCCGCCCAACCCGGACCTCGACCCGGCCATGATTCGCCGACAGTTGAAACATCGCGCCCGCCGTCACCTGGCCAGCGCCGCAGTGTTGCTGCTGGCCGTCAGCGTGGGTGGTTTCGGTGGCTGGCAGGCGCGGCAAATGACCCTGCTCAGCGCCGCAGCGCCCATGGCCGATGCCCTGCAGGCGTACCGGTTGATTGCCCAGCAGGGCATCCTGCCGGCCGATTACCAGACCGGCGACGAGCAGCGCATGCAAGATTGGCTCGACCGCTACTTCATCCAGGCCGACCGACTGCCCGACCTGTCCGGCGCCGGCTTCAAACCGGTGAGCGGACGCTTGCTCAGCACCGAGCAGGGCGCGGCGGCGATGGTGGTCTATCAGGACCCCAGCGGTCAGAAAATCAGCTTCTACGTGCGTCCACCCGGCCCAAAAAACTTCCTTCTGCCCCGGGGCAGTCGCCGCGAGGGCGAGCTGCAAGCCGAGTATTGGTCCGGGCCGGGCTACAACTATGCGATGGTCATACCCAGTGATGCGCCGACGGTGCAAAGACTTAAGCAGACATTGGACTTCTGATCCGCACAGAACCCTGTGGGAGCGAGCTTGCTCGCGATAGCGGTGTGTCAGTCAACATCATTGTTAATTGAACGACCGCCATCGCGAGCAAGCTCGCTCCCACAAGGGGATCAGCGGTGGGCTTGAGACCGTGTTCATCCCTGCCCAAACACCTGCGAAGGCCTGCGCAGCAACGGGTCGAACGGATTGATCCGCGGTCCGATCAGGGCCGCCTCGCGCTTGAGCATGTCCACCACCGTCGGCAGTCGATCAGGCCCTAACCGGTCACTCACGGTTGCCACGCTCAAGGCGGCCACGGCTCGGCCGTCACGGTCCAGGATCGGCACGGCCACCCCGGCCATGCCTTGCAATACGCCAGTATTGCGCCCGGCGTAGCCCAGCGAGCGCACGTTCTCCACTTCCGAACGCAGGAAGACTTCGTCGTACAAATGGAAATCCTTGAGCCGCGGCAGGTTGTATTGAATCACCGTGTCGCGCTCTTCCTCCGGCAGGAACGCCAGGATCGCCAGGCTGCCTTGCCCCACGCCCAACGCCACGCGGCCACCGATGTCGCCGGTGAACGTGCGGATCGGAAACGGGCCCTCGCTGCGGTCCAGGCAGATGGCATCGAACCCACTGCGAGCGAGTAGAAACAGCGAGTCCCCCAAGGACGCCGACAACCGCAGCATGGCCGGACGCACCAGTTCGCGCAGGTTGCCGGTGTTGCCGGCGCGCGCCGCCAGGGCGAAGAATTCCAGGCTCAGGCGATAGCGTTTGCTGCGTGCATCCTGCTCGACCATCCCCTCGTCCATCAGGCTGCGCAACAAGCGATGCGTGGTGGGCTGGGACAGGCCGATGCGCTGGGCCAATTGCGTCACCCGCTCGCCACCTTCGACGGTATCGCCCAGGCTGCGCAACACGGCAAACAACCGGGAGACCGCGCCGACACCCACTTCGCCCTTGTCATTATTCCGATCAGTGGAATCAACCATGCTATTTCTCATTATTTAATTTACTCACCGAATGAAACTGAAAATAGTGTTCTCTTCAGTGAAATAGTCCATTGAGCCCATCCTATTCTTCGTCCTACTCTTCGTCCATACAGGGGCGATTCGAACAACACCGGCAGCCGACTTGAGGTCGAGCGCCAACGCACCCCAGCAGCACCCTTTCGTATCTGCCCATACAAAAAAGCGCGCCCTTGCGGCGACGCATAACAATCCCAGGTGGAGCGCAGCGATGGCTTTTGTGCAACTTGAAGGACTCGGCAAACGTTACGGCGACATCGACGCCGTGGTCGCTACCCACCTGTCGGTGGAAAAAGGCGAGTTCGTCTCGCTACTGGGGCCGTCCGGCTGTGGCAAGACCACCACGTTGCAGATGATTGCCGGCTTCGTCGAAGTCAGCAGCGGGCGCATCCTGCTGGACGGTCGCGACATTACCCACGCCAAGCCCGCCAGCCGTGGCCTGGGGGTGGTGTTCCAGAGCTACGCGCTGTTCCCCCACATGACCGTCAAGGACAACGTCGCCTTCGGCCTGCGCATGCGCAAAGTGGTCAATACCGAACTGCAACAACGGGTGGACCGCGTGTTGAAACTGGTACGCCTGGACCGCCACGCCGACCGCTACCCGCGAGAACTCTCGGGCGGCCAGCGCCAACGCGTGGCACTGGCCCGGGCGCTGGTGATCGAACCGCCGGTGCTGTTGCTCGACGAGCCGCTATCCAACCTCGACGCCAACTTGCGCGAAGAGATGCAATACGAAATCCGCCGCATCCAGCGTGAAGTCGGAATCACCACGCTGATGGTGACCCACGACCAGTCCGAAGCCCTGTCGATCAGTGACCGGGTCGTGGTGATGCAGGCCGGGCGGATCACCCAGATCGACGCGCCGTACACCCTTTACGAGCATCCGCGCACCACGTTCATTTCCGGCTTCGTCGGCAAAGCCAACCTGCTGCCCGGCATGCGAGACAGCGCAGGCGTCGTTCAAGCCTGCAGCCAGGCCGATGGCGAACTGACCCTGAGCCTGCGCCCGGAAAAAATCGACCTGTGCGAGGCCGGTTCAGGTCGGCTGCAAGGCACCCTCGTCAGCCGCTTCTTCCTCGGCAGCCAATGGCTGTACGGCGTCTCGACCAGCCTGGGTGAACTCTGCGTGGTGCGCCGCAACGACGGCTCCGCACCCTTGGTCGAAGGCACGGCGGTGGGCCTGGATTGGGACCCGGCGCTGCTGCGGGTGCTGAGCGCGGACGAGGTGCCGGCATGAAGCTGATCGATGCGATGCGCCGCGGTCGACAAGGCTACCTGATGTCGGCGCCGGCCCTGGCCTTGTACCTGGGCCTGCTGGTCATTCCCCTGGGCTTGACCTTGGTCCTGTCGTTCAACGTCTTCGACTACAGCTCGGGCATCGACGGCGACGCCTATACCTTCGCGCACTACACCAGCCTGCTGGGCGATCCGTACTTCTACGAGATCTTTCTGCGCACGTTCTGGATCAGCGCCCTGACCACCCTCCTCTGCGTGCTGATCGGCGTGCCCGAGGCGTACATCCTCAGCCGCATGGGCGCGCCGTGGCGCTCGATTTTCCTGATCCTGATCCTCACGCCGCTGTTGATTTCAGTGGTGGTGCGAGCCTTCGGCTGGAGCCTCTTGCTCGGTGCCGACGGCCTGGTCAACCAGGCCTTGCAAGCCTTCGGCGGCGCGCCGATGAGGCTGCTCTATACGCCATTCGCCGTGGTCATCGCCCTGGTCCACGTGATGCTGCCATTCATGATCATTCCAGTCTGGACCTCGCTGCAGAAACTCGACCCGACAGCCGAACAGGCCGCACTGTCCCTGGGGGCCAGCCAATTCACGGTGATCCGCAAAGTGGTGCTGCCGCAGATCATGCCCGGCGTGCTGTCCGGCACGCTGATTGTGTTCGGTCTCGCCGCCAGCTCCTTCGCGATTCCCGGCCTGCTCGGCGGACGGCGCCTGAAGATGGTCGCCACGTTGATCTACGACCAGTACCTGTCGGAACTGAACTGGCCGATGGGCGCGACCATTGCCGTCGCCCTTCTGCTGCTCAACCTGCTGATCATGCTGTCGTGGAACAGGATGATCGAACGCCGCTACAAGAAGTCATTGGGGTAATGGGTCATGTCCAGAAACGGTCCTTTCGCGCTGCTGTTCCACGCCTTGGTGGTGGTCTTCATGCTCGCGCCGCTGGTGGTGGTCTGCCTCGTCGCTTTCACCCCGGAAAACACCCTGAGTCTGCCGACCACCGAGTTTTCCCTGCGCTGGTTCCGCGCGGTGTTCGAACGTGCGGATTTTGTCGACGCGTTCTACAACAGCCTGGTCCTGGCGTTCTGCGCGGCCTCGCTGGCGACGCTGGTTGCGGTGCCGGCGGCCCTGGCGATCACCCGGCTCGAGTTCCCGGGCCGGGACTTCTTCAACGGCCTGTTCCTGTCACCGATCATCATCCCGCACTTGGTGCTGGGCGTCGCGCTGCTGCGTTTGTTTGCACTGATGGGCGTAAACGGCAGCTTCACCTGGCTGATCTTCGCCCATGTGCTGGTGATCACGCCCTATGTGCTGCGCCTGGTGCTGGCCTCGGCCATCGGCCTGGACCGCAGCGCCGAACAGGCCGCGCAATCGTTGGGAGCCGGGCGCTTCACGCTGTTCCGGCAAATCACCTTGCCGATGATCCTGCCGGGGGTGGCCGGGGGCTGGCTGTTGGCGTTCATCAACAGTTTCGATGAAGTCACGCTGTCGATCTTCGTCACCTCGCCGGCCACGCAAACCTTGCCGGTGCGCATGTACGTGTACGCCACCGAATCCATCGATCCGATGATGGCGGCGGTGTCGGCGCTGGTCATCGGGCTCACCGCGCTGACCATGATTCTGCTCGACCGGGTCTATGGCCTGGATCGGGTCCTGGTAGGCAAACAATGAGGGTGTCATGGCACTGCTGAAACGATTGGCCGAAAGCGACCGCCCGGCCCTGGACTTCACGCTGGACGGCAAGCCCGCTACTGGGCTGCTGGGCGATACGCTGCTGACTGCCGTGCTGACCTGCAGCGAACACCTGCGCGGCAGTGACTTCAGCGCCGAGCCCCGGGCCGGCTTCTGCCTGATGGGCGCCTGCCAGGACTGCTGGGTGCGCCTGGGGGACGGCCGCCGCGTACGCGCCTGCTCGACCCTGCTCGAAGCAGGCCTTCAGATCACCCGTGAACCGGGGCGGCTTGTATGAACCTGTTCGGCAGGCATGGCCTCTTCGCGAGCAGGCTCGCTCCCACAGGGGTACTGCGGCAGCAGCATCCACAACCAATCCCATGTGGGAGCGGGCTTGCTCACGAAGACGGCTTCGAGCGCAGCACAAATCCTCCGGCCCAGCCCATGAGGTGGCGATGAAACCAATAGCCATCATCGGCGCCGGCCCCGCCGGTATCCGTGCCGCGCAGACATTGGTCGCCCACGGCCTGTACCCGGTCCTGCTGGACGAAGCCGCCCGCGGCGGCGGGCAGATCTATCGGCGCCAACCGGCCAATTTCAAGCGCTCGCCTAGCAAGCTCTACGGTTTCGAAGCGCACAAGGCCAACGCCATCCACCAGACACTCGACACATTGCGCGCACAGCTCGATTACCGCCCCGACACCCTGGTGTGGAACGCCGAAGCTGGCCTGCTCGATACCCTGCATGAAGGCCGCGCCGACCGTCTCGAGTACGCCAGCGTGATCGTCGCAGCCGGTGCCACCGACCGGGTCCTGCCCGTGCCGGGGTGGACCCTGCCCGGGGTATACAGCCTCGGCGCGGCGCAGATCGCCCTAAAGTTCCAGGGTTGCGCCATCGGCGAACGGGTAGTGTTCGCCGGCAGCGGCCCCTTGTTGTATCTGGTGGCCTATCAATACGCCCGGGCCGGCGCCCATGTGGTCGCGGTGCTCGACAGTTCGCCATTCAGCGCCCAGGTCCGCGCCCTGCCCGGCCTGCTGGCACAGCCGGCCACTCTCGCCAAAGGCCTTTATTACCGCGCCTGGCTGACCGCCCGCGGCATCGCCGTGCATCAAGGCGCGAGCCTCTCTCGTCTCGACGGAGAACATCGGGTGCAGTCGCTGCAATGGCGCAACGCAAGCGGCGAACACACCCTCGACTGTGACGCAGTGGCCTTCGCCCACGGCTTGCGCAGCGAAACCCAGCTGGCCGACCTGTTGGGCTGCGAGTTTGCCTGGAACGCCCTCAATCGAGCCTGGCTGCCCCTACGGGACCGCGCCGGGCGCAGCAGCGTGCCGGGCATTTACCTGGCCGGTGACGGGGCCGGCATCATGGGTGCCGACGCGGCGGAAATGGCCGGTGAACGGGCGGCCCTGGCCTTGCTCGAAGACCTCGGCTACTCGACCGACCCGCAGCGTTGCACGTACCTGGAACAAACCCTTGAACGCATCGGCCGGTTCCGCGAAGGCTTGGAACGCGCCTTTGCCTTTCCTGAACACTGGGCCGCCGACGCTGACGATCACCTGATGATCTGCCGCTGCGAAGAAGTCAGCGCTGGCGACATCCGCCGCGTGGTGGGCGAAGGTCATTGGGAGATCAACCGGGTCAAGGCCCATTGCCGGGTCGGCATGGGGCGCTGCCAGGGGCGGATGTGCGGTGCCGCGGCTGCGGAAATCATTGCCTGCGCAAGTGGCCGCGCCGTCTGCGGCATCGGCCGCTTGCGGGCCCAGGCGCCGATCAAACCCGTGCCGTTCGGCCTGGAGGTCGAACCATGATCGAAGTGGATGCAGTGATCATTGGTGGCGGCATCGTCGGCGCCTCGGCCGCGCTGTTCCTGAGCCAGGCCGGACGTCGGGTGGCGCTGCTGGAACGCGACTTCTGCGGTTCACACTCCAGCGGCGTGAACTACGGCGGCGTGCGCCGTCAGGGACGACCGCTCTCGCAACTGCCGTTGTCGCAACGGGCCCATGAAATCTGGCGCCAGTTGCCCCAGTTGATCGGCATCGACGGCGAGTACCAGCGCAGCGGTCATCTGAAGCTGGCCCGCAGCGCTGAAGACCTGCAAGCGCTGCACGACTACGCCCTGGCCAGCCAAGGCTTTGGCCTGGATTTGCAACTGCTCGATCGCACGGCCCTGCATGCGCGTTTTCCATGGGTCGGCGCCGTCGCGGTCGGGGCGTCACTGTGCCCCGACGACGGCCATGCCAATCCGCGCCTGGTATCGCCAGCCTTCGCCCAGGCCGCTCGCCGGCAGGGTGCGCAAATCCACGAACAATGCGCTGTCAGTCACGTTGAGCACGACAGCCAACGCTTTGTCGTACACACCACAACGGGGCTGACGCTCCACGCGCCGTGGCTGCTGAACTGCGCCGGTGCCTGGGCCAGCCAGTTCGCCGCGCAATTTGGCGAAGCGGTGCCGATGCATGCCGGGCACCCGGCGATGCTGGTCACCGAACCCTTGCCCTTGGTCATGGACGCCAGCACCGGCGTCGAGGGCGGCGGCATTTATGCCCGCCAGGTCTCGCGCGGCAACTGCGTGCTGGGGGGCGGCCAAGGGTTTGCCCTGGACGCGGCTCGCGCCCGGCCGGGCCAGAACGCCGTGCTGGAAATCCTGCGCCAGGCTGTCGAGCTCTACCCGTTTCTGGAAGGCGCCCAGGCGATTCGTACCTGGAGCGGCACCGAAGGTTACCTGCCCGATCGCCAGCCGGTGATCGGCCACAGCAGCACCCAGCCGGGTCTGTTGCACGCGTTCGGCTTTGCCGGCGCGGGCTTCCAGATCGGCCCGGCGGTGGGCCAGGCGCTCACCGAGATCATCTGCAGCGGGGCTTCGACCACGCCGCTGGATGCGTTTTCCATCACCCGGTTTCACTCCATCTCCGTTGCTTGATAGAGGAAGGTCGCGCCAATGAATAACGTCAAACGCAGTGCACTGTTCGGCTTCTGCTCGCTGGGTTCCGCTTGCCTGGGCGCCCTGCTCCCGGTCACCCAGGCGTTGGCCGAGCCGACGCTTTACCTGGGCATGAACGGCGGCACCATGGAGCGGCTCTACGCCGACAAGGTCTTGCCGGCGTTCGAGAAAGCCAACAACGTCAAAGTGGTCATCGTGCCCGGCACCTCCGCCGACATCCTGGCGAAGGTCCAGGCCAGCAAAGGCAACCCGCAGATGCACGTGATGTTCCTCGATGACGGCATCATGTACCGCGCGATCGCCATGGGGCTGTGCGACAAGCTCGAGGACAGCCCGACCCTGGCGCAGATCCCGGCCAAGGGGCGTATCAAGGATCAGGCGGTGGCGGTCAGCCTCGGGGTGACGGGGTTGGCCTACAACACCCGGCTGTTCAAGGAAAAAGGCTGGGATACGCCCACCTCCTGGATGGACCTGGCCGATCCGCGCTTCAAGGACAAAGTGGTGTTCCAGTCGATGGCCTCGTCCACCTTCGGCCTGCACGGCTTTTTGATGTTCAATCGAATCCAGGGCGGCAGCGAAACCGATGTCGAGCCGGGCTTCAAGGCCTGGCCGAACACGGTGGGGCGCAACGTGCTGGAGTACATCCCGAGCTCGGCGAAGATATCCGAAATGCTGCAAACCGACGAAGCCGCGCTGTTCCCCCTGACGCCAACCCAGGTGACCGCGTTGAAACTCAAGGGCATGCCGGTGGAATATGCCCAGCCGAAGGAAGGCGCCGTGGTCCTCAACGTCGCCGAATGCGCCATCGCCCAAAACACCCAGCCGGAACTGGCGCAAAAACTCGCCGCGTTCCTGCTGAGCCCGCAAGCCCAGGCCATCGCTCTGGAAGAAGGTGACCAGATCCCCTCCAACCCCAACACCCCGACCACCGACAAGACCCATGGCCAGGTAGAGGCGATGAAGCGCTACCTGGAAACCGCGATTGCCGTGGACTGGGACCAGGTCAACGAACAGCGCCCGGCCTGGAACGCCCGTTGGAACCGCAGTATCGAGCGCTAGTGCGATCGACTGTGGCGAAGGGAGCAACACTGTTGTGGGAAAACTGCCGTGGGAGCAAGGCTTGCCTACGATAACGACGACGCGGTCTCTGAGAAGACGAGGCGCCTGCATCGCGGCGCAAGCCTTGCTCCCACATATAAATCCCCTCGCCACAGGGTTTTGTACCGGGCTGATTATTGGTTAACTGTCTGGCTACGGGCGCAAGCCCCCCTTGATCAACAGCGAACCCTGTCATGCATACCCTCGCCCAACTACGCGCAGGCCAGCTTTCGGGCATTACCCGGCTGGACCTGGCCTGCGGTTTGACGGAGTTTCCCCGGGAAATCTTCGAACTGGCCGATTCCCTCGAGATCCTCAACCTCAGCGGCAATCAGTTGGACACGCTGCCCGACGACCTGCATCGGCTGACCCACCTGCGCGTGCTGTTCTGTTCGGACAACCGCTTCACCGAACTGCCCGAATGCCTGGGCCGTTGCGGCGCCTTGACCATGGTCGGCTTCAAGGCCAACCGCATTACGCACGTCAAGGGCAGCGCATTGCCGCCACGGCTGCGTTGGCTGATCCTGACCGACAACTGCGTCAGCCAATTACCGGACGAACTGGGCCAACGCCCCTCTCTGCAAAAACTGATGCTCGCTGGCAACCGTTTGCAGCAGCTGCCGGCGAGCCTGGGTCAGTGTCATCGCCTCGAACTGCTACGCATCGCCGCCAACCCACTGACCGAACTGCCGCAATGGCTGCTCACGTTGCCAAGCCTCAGTTGGCTGGCCTACGCCGGCAACCCACTGGAAACCCAGGCAGAAGCGGCGGCCCTGAATACCACGACGCCTATCGAATGGTCGCATTTGCAACTGCAACAACAACTGGGCGAAGGCGCGTCGGGGGTGATTCATCAGGCGCTCTGGCAACCGCCCGGCCAGGCGGCACGAAAGGTCGCAGTGAAGCTGTACAAAGGCCAGATGACCAGCGACGGCTCGCCCCTGCATGAGATGCATGCCTGCATCACGGCCGGTCGCCACTCGAACCTGATTGAGGTGCTGGGTCAGGTTGCCGGGCACCCCGAGCAACAGGCCGGGCTGGTGATGGCGCTGATCGAGCCCAGCTACCGTAACCTCGCCGGGCTGCCGAGTCTGGCGTCGTGCAGCCGCGACGTGTATGCCGACGCGCTGCGCTTCAGCGCTCCGGTGGCCCTGCGCATCGCCCACGGCATTGCCTCGGTGGCAGCGCACCTGCACCGCCAGGGCATCACCCATGGGGATCTCTACGGGCACAATATCCTGTGCAATGACCAGGGCGATTGCCTGCTGGGGGATTTTGGCGCGGCGTCGTTCCACACCGCCACGGACAACCTGCAAACCCGCGCATTGCAACGCATCGAGGTGCGGGCCTTCGGGATTCTGCTGGGGGAATTGCTGGCGCGGATCGAACCAACGCTCAGTGCGCAGGATCTTGCATGGCTGCTGGATTTGGAGGCGCGCTGCTGTCAGCCGGATGTGCTGGCACGGCCGGGGTTCGATGAGATTGAAGGCTTACTGCGCGAGTTCAAACACAGCGGTTGAGCCAGCAGCACCAACCCGTCAAGCACACCACCTATTGTGGCGAGGGGATTTATCCCCGCTGGGCTGCGCAGCAGCCCCCTAAATCCTGCAGAGTCAGCCAGACATACTCAAGTCGTCTGGTTTTAGGGCCGCTTCGCGGCCCAGCGGGGATAAATCCCCTCGCCACATGTCCATCATGTCCCTGACCCAAACAGCGTGGTGCTTACCCCGCCAACCCGACAAACATGTCCTGCACGTCATCGTGGTTGTCGAGGCCTTCGAGGAAGGCTTCGACTTCAGCCATCTGCTCGTCGGTCAGGCCACTGACCGGGTTTTTCGGCTGGTAGCCCAGCTTGGCCGACAGCACGGTGAAGCCTTGCTCGGGCAAGGCCTTCTGGACGGCATCGAGGTCGGCAGGGTCGGTGAGGAACAACGTCGCGCCGTCTTCCCCTGGCTCGAAATCCTGGGCACCGGCCTCGATGGCGGCCATTTCCGGATCGGCGTCCGGACTGTCCGGCGCAGCTTCGATCATGCCGACATGGTTGAAGTCCCACGCCACCGAACCCGAGGCGCCGAGTTGGCCCTTGCGGAACGCGACGCGAATTTCGGCAACGGTACGGTTGATGTTGTCGGTCACGCATTCAACGATCAGTGGCACCTGGTGCGGCGCGAACCCTTCGTAGGTGACGCGGTGGTATTGCACGGTTTCACCGAGCTGGCCAGAACCTTTCTTGATCGCACGTTCCAGGGTCTCGCGGGGCATCGAGGCCTTCTTCGCCTGTTCGACCACCAGTCGCAAGTGCGCGTTGGTAGCGGTATCAGCGCCGTTGCGTGCGGCAATGGTGATTTCCTTCACCAGTTTGCCGAAGATCTTGCCCTTGGCGTTGGCAGCCGCTTCTTTGTGTTTAACCTTCCACTGTGCGCCCATTACTCACTCTCTTGTCTGACGCGCCGAGACATCTGCCGGCCGGCGCTGTGGCGCAAGTTTATACGGCCTAAACCGGCTGATCGACCAAAAATTCACCCTGCCGGATCGACATTTTCACAGTGTGTTGTAGGGCATTTCTGAAATGGCGGGCCACAAGCACCGTTTCCCCCTGCGGTTTCGTACCCTCTGCGCCTCTGTCCCTGCCCGTAGGAGGCGCGATGCGCAACGACATGGAAAGTCCCTTCAGCCTGACGCTCACGCAAAGCGACTTGCAACTGCAAGTCTTGCGGTTCAATGGCCGCGAAGCCCTCAACCAGCCATACCGCTTTGACCTCGAACTGATCGGCCTGGCCCCGCCGATAGATCCCGAGCTGCTCTTGGGGCATCCGGCCTTCCTGCGCCTGGAGGGCGAATCGGGCGTCCATGGGATTGTCCACAACGTTAGCCTGAGTGCCCCGGCGCCGAAGCGTATCGGCTATCGCTTGACGCTGGTTCCCTACCTCCAGCAACTGGAGCAAGGCCCACAGCGCCGGGTTTTCCATCGCCTCAGCGTGGTGCAATTGCTGCAACGCCTGCTGGAAGAACACGCGCTACCCGTCGACAGTTACCGTTTCGAACTGCCCCATGGGCAGTATCCGTGTCGTCCATTCTGCATCCAGTACGACGAAAGCGACCTGACCCTCCTGCAACGACTGTGCGAGGAAGAAGGCATTCATTACCACTTCGAACACGCTTCCCAGGGCCATGTCCTGGTGTTTGCCGAAGACCCGAAGAGCTTTCCCGCGCACCCCGTCGAGCTACCCCTGCGCCCGAACGACAGCCTGCTGCCGGCCATCAAACGCTTGTATTTGCGTCACCATCCAATGATGCCTGGCCTGCCCGTCGGGTTCAGTGACCGAGCCCCGCCCGAAGCCGAGGCCTCGGCGGCGAATCAACCCCTTGAGCGGATCGATCACGAAGCCATGCGCGGCAACCCGGCCTCGGCTCACCGTTACCAGACCGGTCGCCGCCACCTTGAACGGCTGCGCTGCCGGCAACGGGAAATCCATGGCCACAGTACCCAACCGGCCCTGCACGGCGGCGACATCCTGCAGGTCTGCGAACACCCGGTTTCCACCTTCAACGATCAATGGTTGATCACCGAGGTCCAGCATCGCGGACGGCAGTTCTCGATCCTGGAGCCGGACCTGCCCGCCGAACCGACGGCCCGTGACTACCGCAACCGGTTCACCGCCATTCCCTGGTCCACCACGTTCAGGCCAGCCCTCAAGCACCCCAAGCCCCGCATCCCCGGGTACCACCTGGCCCATGTGCTCGGCCGCACCGGCCAGCCGGCCAACCCCGATGAACGTGGCCAGGTGAGTGTCAGCCTATGGGCGCCGGACCAGGACGGCATCACGTTGCCCGTGTCGCGGCTGACGCTGGATGGCAGCCCCAGCCTGATGGCCGGCAGCGAAGTGCTGGTGAGTTTTCTCGATGGCGACCCTGATCGACCGGTGCTGTGCCCAGGGGCTGTCGATACCGGCGCAGGCCATCCCGCCACGCCCCTGAAATCGCCCCGAGGCAACCATGATGCGGGGCTGCTGTTGGACTGGCTGCTGAATCCGCCGGACTTGACTCCCTGACTCAACCCTGCGGCTTCATGCCGGCGAAACTGATCTGGCTCATGCAAACCCAGCGAAACGGGCTTACAGTAAACGGATAACGCCGCTCTAGACGGCGCTCGACCCTGATCGTTGGAGATACCTGCAATGCCCTGGAAAAACTCAGAAAGCCGCTACAGTACCGTCACGGTCACCTTGCATTGGCTGATGCTGGTTCTGCTGGCCGTGGTTTATGCCTGCATCGAGTTCCGTGGGATTTTCCCCAAGGGCAGTGGCGGCCGGACCCTGATCAAGGAAGCGCACTTCATGCTCGGCCTGACAGTGTTCCTGCTGGTCTGGCTACGCCTGTTCGCCCGCAGCATGGGCAAGGCTCCGGCGATTTTCCCGGCATCGCCTGCCTGGCAAACCGTCCTCGCCCGCCTGATGCACTGGGCACTGTATGTGTTCATGATCGCCATGCCGCTGCTGGGCTGGCTGATCACCAGCGCCGAAGGGCACTCGGTGATGTTCTATGGTTTCGATTTGCCGTTGCTCATCAATCAGGACAAGGATTTTGCCAAGCAACTGGAAGGCTGGCACGTGCTCGGCGGCACCCTCGGCTACTGGTTGATTGGCCTGCATGCCTTGGCGGGGCTGTACCACCACTATGTGGTGCGAGACAACACGCTGCTGCGGATGATGCCCAAACGCGGCTGACCGCCGTTACTCGAACCCCCGGCGGCCTTGCAAACCGCCGGTGTGGACGAAGACCAGACGGGTATCCGGGGCAAACCGTCCGGCCTCGACTTGCGTCTTGAGCAACATCAAGGCTTTGCCGGTGTACAACGGCTCCAGTTCGATGGCCGTCGTGGTTTCGATGAACTCGGTGAGTTCGGCATCGACCCGGGCGAAACCGCCACGGCTGCCGTCGAACAATTCATAAGGCGGACTGCAAAGGCCCGCCTCCCCCACGATGCGTTCGACTTGCTGCACCACGCCATGGTCCTGGGGCACCGCCAGCACGCCATAGACCGGGCGCTGCCCCGCTTCGGCCAACACCAGCCCGGCCAGCGACGTACCCGTACCACAGGCCAGCCACCAACCGTGAAAATCCGCCCACCCCAACGTCGCCAGTTGCTCACGGACGATGGCCGCCCACACCTGGCAGCCTTGTGCGCCGGGCAATCCTGAACCGCCCTCGGGCACCGGATGCAAATATGGATAGCGGATCTGCCACGGCGCCCAGAAACCCGGCGCGTGCCGCTCTCGGTATCCGCCATAACCCAACCAGTGCAGGTCCATGCCAAACACTTTCAGGTCGCGCACCGTCGGCGTGTCCTGGGGATGACCACGCAACAGCCCCGCCGTGGGAAACCCGAAGCGCTTGCCCGCCGCCGCCAATGCATGCAAATGGTTGGAATAAGCCCCGCCCAGGCTCATGACCCCTTCGGCACCGGCCTCATGGGCGGCGCGCAGATGATGGATCAGCTTGAACCACTTGTTGCCGCTGATCAGCGGGTCGATCCGGTCCAGGCGCAACACCGCCACTTCGACACCGGCACGGGCAAGCCAATCCAGGTAAAGGGGTTCGAGTCGGGGTTGAGGATGCCAGTCGAGGGCGGGAAGCAGCATGGCGGCAGGCCCGAGGGGAAATAGGCCGGCATCTTAACAGCTTGGCAGCGAGTGATTTCAGGCTCACCACATCCCCCTGTGGGAGCGAGCTTGCTCGCGATAGCGGTTAGTCAGCAGCATGAATGTTGACTGACCTGCAGCTATCGCGAGCAAGCTCGCTCCCACAAGGGTTTTCCTGAGGCGCTGCCTTACAACTGCGCCGCCAACCGCGAACCCTGGTTGATCGCCCGCTTGGCGTCCAGTTCCGCCGCCACGTCGGCACCGCCAATGAGGTGAACAGTCTGTCCCGCCGCTTCCAGGCCTTCCTGCAACTCACGCAACGGATCCTGGCCTGCGCAGATCACGATAGTGTCCACGGCCAGCACTTGCGGCTCGCCGGTTGCGCCGACGCGAATGTGCAGGCCATCGTCGTCGATCTTCAGATACTCGACGCCGTTGAGCATCTGCACCTGCTTGTTCTTCAGACCCGTGCGGTGAATCCAGCCGGTGGTCTTGCCCAGGCCGTCACCGACCTTGGACGTCTTGCGTTGCAACAGGAATACCTGGCGCGCTGGTGCATGGGGCTCGGCCTTGATCCCGGCCACACCGCCGCGCGCCTCGAGGTGGGTGTCGATACCCCACTCCTTCCAGAACGCCTCGCGGTCCTGGCTGGTGGAAACGCCCTGATGAACCAGGAATTCCGACACGTCGAAGCCGATACCGCCGGCGCCAATCACCGCGACACTGCGGCCCACCGGCTTGCGCTCGAGGATCACGTCCAGGTAGCTCAGCACCTTGGCATGTTCCACCCCCGGAATCGCCGGCACGCGTGGGGCGATACCGGTGGCGAGGATGATCTCGTCGTAACCGCCAGCCACCAATTGCGCCACATCCACCCGAGTGTCGAGGCACAACTCGACATGGCTGGTCTGCAATTTACGCTTGAAGTAGCGCAGGGTTTCGAAGAACTCTTCCTTGCCCGGCACGCGCTTGGCGATGTTGAACTGGCCACCGATTTCGCTGGCTGAATCGAACAGCGTCACCTGGTGCCCACGCTCGGCCGCCACCGTGGCAGCGGACAACCCGGCCGGGCCGGCACCGACCACGGCGATTTTCTTCACCTGGGTCACCGGCAGGTAGTTCAGCTCGGTTTCGTGGCAGGCCCGCGGGTTGACCAGGCAACTGGTGAGCTTGCCGCCAAAGGTGTGGTCCAGGCACGCCTGGTTGCAGCCGATGCAGGTATTGATTTCGTCGCTGCGACCGGCAGCGGCCTTGTTGACGAACTCCGGATCAGCCAGGAATGGCCGCGCCATGGAAACCATGTCGGCATCGCCTTCGGCCAGGATCTGCTCGGCCACTTCCGGGGTGTTGATGCGGTTGGTGGTGATCAGCGGGATGCTTACCGAACCACGCAGCTTGGCCGTGACCTTGCTGAACGCCGCCCGCGGCACCTTGGTGGCGATGGTGGGAATTCGCGCTTCGTGCCAACCGATACCGGTGTTGATAATCGTCGCGCCAGCCTGCTCGATGGCCTTGGCCAACTGGACGATTTCATCCCAGGTGCTGCCGCCTTCCACCAGATCGAGCATCGACAGGCGAAAGATGATGATGAAATTCGGGCCGACCGCTTCGCGCACCCGACGAACGATTTCCACCGGCAGGCGCATGCGGTTTCCATAGCTGCCGCCCCAACGGTCGGTACGGTGGTTGGTGTGGGCCGCCAGGAACTGGTTAATGAAATAACCTTCCGAGCCCATGATCTCGACGCCGTCGTATTCGGCCTTCTGGGCCAGGACCGAACAGGTGACGAAATCGCTGATCTGCTTCTCGATGCCCTCCCCGTCCAGTTCCTTGGGCTTGAACGGGTTGATCGGCGCCTGGATCGCGCTCGGTGCTACCTGCTTGGGGCTGTAGGCGTAACGCCCGGCGTGAAGAATCTGCATGCAGATCTTGCCACCGGCCTCGTGCACGGCACGGGTCACGATCTGGTGCTTGAGCGCTTCTTCTTCCGTGGTCAGCTTGGCCGCGCCGGAGTAGACACCGCCCTCGTCGTTCGGCCCGATCCCACCGGTGACCATCAGGCCCACGCCGCCCCGGGCGCGCTCGGCGAAATAGGCCGCCATGCGTTCGAAGCCGCCGGGTTTCTCTTCCAGGCCGGTGTGCATCGAGCCCATCAGGGTGCGGTTGCGCAACGTGGTGAAACCCAGGTCCAGCGGGGCCAGCAGGTGCGGGTAATGAGAGGCGGTCATGGGTAACTCCACATCGGGCGATCACGGTAAAAAGCGCAAGCTCTGCGGTTTGCGTCTGTCATGGCCACAGCGTAAGAGCCGCGCCCCAGGCGCTCAATGACCGTAACTGACAACTTAATGATCCAAATGCGCACAATGACTTGCACGCCCGCCCTTCGCTAATGCCTTGTTTTACCGTACCCTGCCCGTGACTCTTGATGAAAAATCACCAACCTGCACGCGGCTGCTGACTGTTTCCCCATGCGCAAATTTCTGTACCTGCTGTTTTCACTGGCCTTGATTGCCGCCCTGATCACCTACGCAGTATGGACGACCGATCGTCCGGTGGGTCATTACCTGTCAGACCTGCGCATCACACTGGCGGTCGACCAGGGCACGCCGGCCGACCACGGCAACCTGCTGGGCATCCAACCCGAATTGTTCCCCACCGACTACCAGAGCCCCGAACGCCTGCATCGCAAACTGGCGGCCTATCTGCAGGCGGCGCGCGACCAGGGTTTTCTCAATGCCAAGACCGTGGTGGTCCTGCCCGAGCACATCGGCACCTGGCTGATGGTCGGCGGCGAAAAAAACGAGTTGTACCAGGCCAGCACCTTGAAGGAAGCCATGCACTGGCTGGCCGTCAGCAATCCGCTGGCGTTTATCCAGGCACTCGTCAGTGCCCAAGGCGACAACCGACTGGACGATGCCTACCTGCGCATGAAAGCCAAAGGCATGGCCCACGATTATCAAGCGCTGTTCGGCGGGCTGGCCAAGGAGTTCGGCATCACCCTGGTGGCCGGTTCCATCGTGCTACCCGAGCCCAGCATCAGCGACGGCGAACTGAAGATCGGTCGTGGCGCGTTGTACAACAGCAGCCTGGTGTTCGGCAGCGATGGCCAGCCGATCGGCCAGCCACAACGCCAGCGACACCCGGTGTTCGAACAACAGGATGTGCTGGGTGCCCCTCCTCCGGCGGCCCCCGTCGTCATCGACACCCCTGCCGGGCGCCTCGGCGTGCTGATCGGCAGCGACAGCTGGTACCCACTCCACTACCGGCAGCTCAATGAACAGCGTGCAGAACTGATCGCGGTGCCAGCCTTCGTCATGGGTCGCGACACCTGGAACATACCCTGGAGCGGTTACAAAGGCCTGTCCACGCCGAGCGAAGTGAGCCTCAAGCCCGGTGAAGTCAGCGAGGGGCAAGCCTGGCATCGCCTGACACTGACCAGCCAGTTGCCCATCAGCCAGGCCCGGGGCGGCGTCAGCGTGTTCCTGCGTGGCCAGTTCTGGGACAGCGGCAGCGCCGGCCAGAGCTTCATCAGCCACGACGGCCAACACTTCCCCGATGGCGAAGCCCGTGGCGCCCGCTTGCTGAACCTGTGGTTGTGACCATGAAACCGAAGCCGATGCGCCTGGGAGACCTCTCGGTAGGCTTCGTCCACAGCCTGGCTGACGCGGTCGCCAGCCATGGACAGGATCCCGAGCCTTTGCTGAAACAGTACGGCCTCGATGCCGCGCGCCTGGCCGAGCCTGGGGCACGCCTGTCCATCCCGCGCTACATGCGCCTGGGCCATGCCGCGATTCAACAGACCCAAGACCCGGCCCTGGGCCTGCGCATGGGCCAGCTCGGGCGTTTGAGCCAGGCCGGCCTCGCGGGCGTTACCGCCGCCCAGGCGCCGACCGTGCGCGAGGCGGCTCGCTGCATGATCCGCTTCGAGCCGCTGTACGGCTCCAACTATCGCGGCCAATCGAGCTTCCATGAGGACGCCCGCGGCGCTTGGCTACGGTTCTATTCCATCAGTCCATATAACGCGTACAACCGCTTCGTCGTGGATTCGATCATTGCCGGCTGGCTGGCACAACTGTCCAGCGTCAGCGGCATCGCACTGCGGCCCGAACGGATCGAAATCGAGTTCGAGGAACCGACGTACCTGGAGGCCTATCACACGCTCGGTGACGGTCCGATCCAGTTTGGCGCCGAACACAATCAATTGCGCCTGGGCCTGGACAGCCTCGCCCAGCGCAACCCGCAGCATTGCCCCAGCACCTGGTACCATCTGGTCCAGTTGTGTGAACGGGAATTGGAACAACTGACCCGCACCCGCAGCCTGCGCGAGCGCATCATCCAACTGCTGGGACCGTTGCTCAGCGGCGGCCGAGAGCCCGACCTGGAAGAAGTGGCGGCACGCCTGAAGCTGCCAACCTGGACCTTGCGTCGCAAGCTGGCCGAGGAAGGCACGCAATTTCGCGCCATCCTCAACGACACCCGCCGCGACCTGGCCATGACCTATATACGCGATACCGAACTGGCGTTCGGGGAAATCGCCTACCTGCTGGGGTTTGCTTCAGCCGAAGCCTTTCAACGAGCCTTCAAGCGCTGGAACGACCAGACGCCTGGAGAGTTTCGTCGTAGCCATAGAGGGGGCTGAGTTTAAAGCGCTTGGCTCGCTCTCTTACAACTCGGTCGCATCTTCGGCGGGTTCCAGCGGGTCCAGTTCATAGGCCTGGTATTCCAGCAGCTCTTCCTGATAATCATCCATTACGTGTCCTTCCCCTGTCATTGAATCCAATGCCTGATGGCGCTGTCATCAGCTTAAAGCTGCTTTATGAACAAAACATGAAGCAAAGGCTTCATGAATCAAACGTAGCACAGGGTTGGAAAATTACCGGGTGAAGTGTGACAGGGCGTAACTCCCTGCCACAGGACCTCAAGAAGCCGGAAGCGGCTGGATCGGCTCGCTCGGAGGCGGCAACGAGCTGGAAGGTGGTGGAGGCGGTGTCACGGCTTCCGTCGTCGGCGCAGACTCGAACGATTCAGGCGCAATCGGCGCGGGCTCGCTCGGCGGTGCGACAGGCTCCGACACCGTGGGAGCGATTTCGACAGGGGCCGACACAGCCTCCTCTACCGGCGTGACCGGTGCGGGCGCAGGCGCAGGCGCAACAGGTTCGGGCTCGGGCTCGGACACAGGGGCTGGGGCTGGAATTGGAGCAGGCATCAGGGCAGCCGACTCGGTCTTGGTTTCCGGTACACCCAGTTCAGTTTCCGGCTTCTCGGCATTCCCAGCATTCTCGGCAGCTTTTTTCGCTTCGGGAGGCAGGAAGAGCTCCACCAAGGCAAAGAAACGCTCATAGAACTTGGCCGCCGACACCGTTTCGCTGGCGACCTTGACCATTGAATCGTCGGAAGAACCGATCGGCATCGACACCGAACCCAGCACGCCCACGCCCAGGCTGGCGGAGTTGTTGATTTTCTTCAGGGCATAACGGTCCTGCAAGGCGTTGGCGAACATGGTCGCACGGTGCCCTGCACCTCCGTCTTCGGCACAGACCAGGTTGAAACTGATCTCCATATGGGTGTCGCCGGTCTGCTGGAAACTCTTGTGGCCGCTGACCAGCTTCGGATCGCTGCTGGTAATGATGTAACCCTGGCTGAGCAACGCCCGACGCCCGGCCTCGCAGGTCGCCGCGTCACTCACCGGATACGTGCGCGAGAACGTGCCCGAATCATCGAAGTTCTCGTGTTCGTAGATGGCGGTTTTCTTCGACGAGCAACCGGCTGCGGCGGCCAGCAGCAATGCAAGCCCGACGGTGCGCATGGGAAATGATCTGAACATTGAGCATCCTGAGAAAAACGGTCCGGGGCGTATTGTGCAACAGAACGCGACCTGGCAGCGTGGCTAATCTTGTTTCAAGGGGGTTACAAGTTTACTGGGGGTTGTTTGCAGGAGAAAGACACCTATCCGGTCGATCGACGAACACCCGCCCAGGGCAACCAGCAGACACAAAAAACCTGGCGTTTAGCCTAATGCTGTTCACCTGACCCATTAATGAAGATTTTGATATTCAGTTCCCGAGAGACGTAGTTTTACCTGGACCGGTGTATATCCGTTTCTGCGGCAGCGGCCACGAACTTACTCAAAAAAAACCCAAAAAAATGGCGCTTCCCATTTCTGAAGAAGCGCCGTCTTTTTTTGTGAACAGCATTACAGCCAGGTTTGACAAAGCATCCAGCGATTAGAAACGCTTGATGTCCGCTTGGCTTTCCAACTGCTTGCGATACGCCGCGAAGTCCTGCTGGCCCACACGAGACGCAAGGTAGCGGCGATATTCCGCCTTCTCTTCGTCAGTCGGTGCCGCCGCTTCATTCACACCGTTCAAACGCACAATCACCAGGCTGCCGTCAGGCAAGGTCACGCTGCTGAACGTCGGCTTATCCTTGGACTCAGGCTTGGGCATGCGGAACAGTGCCTGCAGCACCGCCGGGTCGATGCCTTCCTGGTTGCGGGTGACCGCCTCGGTGGTTTTCCAGTCTTGGCCGTCGAGCGGTTTATTCAATGCGGTCTTGCCGTCACGCAAGCTGGCGATCAACTCGTCGGCGCGGGTCTTGGCCGCTGCGCTGGCGTGTTCCTTGGTCAGTTGAGCCCGAATCGGCCCGGCCACTTTTTCCAGGGGCAGTTGCTCAGGCTTGCGGTGCTCCTTGGCACGCAGCACCACGACGGTTTCCGGGTCCAGCTCGATGACGGTACTGTTGGCACCCTCCTCCAGCACTTCCGGGCTGAACGCAGCGCTGATCACGGCACGATTGGCCGCGATGCCTTCGCCGCCCTCACGACCGAACGGGGCGGATGTGTGGACGGTCAGCTTCAGGTCCTGGGCAGGCTGCGCCAGGTCGGACGCTTCGAACGAGGCATCTTCCAATTGCTTGGTCGCCTCCACGAAACGCTGCTCCACCTGTTGAGTCTTCAGGTCGCGAGTCAGTTTGTCCTTGAGGCTGGCAAAGGTCGGCACTTCAGGCGCTTCGACACCCAGCAGCTTGATCAGGTGCAGGCCGAAATCGGTGCGTACGGGTGCCGAGACCTGATCCTTGCTCAAGGCGTACAAGGCCTTTTCGAACGCGGGATCGTAGACGCCTGGACCGGCATAACCCAGATCGCCGCCGTTGCTCGCCGAACCCGGATCCTGGGAAAACTCCTTCGCCAACGCTTCAAACGACTCGCCTTTGGCCAGGCGGGCCTGGATCTCTTCGATCTTCGCCTTGGCCTGGGCTTCGGTGACCTTGTCGTTCACTTCGATCAGGATGTGTGCAGCCCGACGCTGTTCGGCCAGGTTGGCGATTTCTTTCTGGTAGGCCGCCTGCAGGTCTTCGTCCTTGACGCTGACCTGATCGAAGAAAGAGGCTTTCTTCAGCTCAAGGTAATCGATGACCACCTGGTCAGGCGTCATGAATTCCTTGGCGTGCTTGTCGTAGTAAGCCTTGACCTCATCATCCGTCAGCTTCACCGACGCGGGATCGGCCTTGATGTTCAAGGTGGCAAAATCACGGGTCTGCTTTTCCAGGCGAGCGAAGGCCAACACTTGGGCATCGGTGACAAAACCGCTGCCTGCCAGGCCGGCGCGCAACTGACCGATCAGCATTTCCTGAGCCAGCATCTGGCGGAATTGCATACGGCTGTAACCCAGCTGGCGGATCACCTGATCAAAACGCTCGGCGCTGAATTTGCCATCGACCTGGAACTCAGGCGTTTGCAGGATCACTTGATCAAGCGCAGCTTCGGAGAAAGCGAATTTCGCATCATGTGCGCCCTGCAACAGCAACTTGCGATCGATCAGGCCCTTGAGCGCCGAATCGCGCAGCATCTTTTCGTCCAGCAGAGAGGCGTCGAAATCCTTGCCCAGCTGTTGCATGAGCTGACGGCGTTGCATGTCGACCGCCTGGCTCAGCTCGTTCTGGCTGATGTTTTCGCCGTTGACCTTGGCCGCTTCGTTGCTGTTGGTAGTGGCTTTGAAAATGGCATCGAAACCGGTCAACGCCATCAATGCGACGATGACCCCGATGATGGTCTTGGCAATCCAGCCTTGTGAATTGTCCCTGATATTCTGCAGCATGCGTCCCCCAGAAACGGTTGAACTTCAAATTTAGGCAACCGTGGAGCGTGGGTAGAATCCGGATAGAAGAAAGGCGCATCCGAGGATGCGCCTTCTCGTAACTGGCGGAGCGGACCGGGCTCTAACCTGCAAGCCCTGGCGTGCCAGACCGGTTGCAACCGGCCCTATTACCGCTCCGCTGCCAAGCCAGGCATGACCCCGACCCGGATAAACTCAACGAAACCTTAGTTAACGGCTTCTTTCAGTGCTTTACCAGCTTTGAAGCCTGGCTTTTTGGCAGCAGCGATTTCCAGCGTCTTACCGGTCTGCGGGTTGCGACCGATACGAGCAGGACGATCGGTCACGGAGAAGGTACCGAAACCCACCAGAACAACGGAGTCGCCAGCCTTCAGAGCGCCAGTGACGGATTCGATTACAGCGTCCAGCGCACGGCCAGCAGCAGCTTTCGGGATATCAGCGGATGCAGCGATAGCATCAATCAGTTCCGACTTGTTCACTCTAAGTCCCCTTATATCTATTTGAGATGATTCTAAGTTTTTTTGGTGAAAGCAAAAACGAGTGCTGAATGGCCTGCAGACACTTAAGAGCCGCTTTATAACAAGGGCTCTAAAAAACTGTCAAGGAAGGCCCCCCAGGCAAATGCGTATTAATGCGTGCTAATTCTTTCCTTAGAGTCAGACTCTCGCTTTTCTTCCTTCGCGACAATCTCCGGAGCCACATCCGGCAAGGGCTCCGGCGCGTATTGCAGCGCAATTTGCAGGACCTCGTCAATCCATTTAACCGGTTTGATCTGAAGATCTTGCTTGATGTTGTCAGGAATTTCCTTCAGGTCGCGGACATTCTCTTCAGGAATGATCACGATCTTGATCCCGCCACGGTGCGCCGCCAGCAGTTTTTCCTTCAGGCCGCCAATCGCCAGGACCTGGCCACGCAGCGTAATTTCACCTGTCATGGCGACGTCGGCGCGCACCGGAATACCGGTCAATGCCGAGACCAGGGCCGTGCACATGCCTACACCGGCGCTTGGGCCATCCTTGGGCGTAGCCCCTTCAGGCATGTGGATATGCGTGTCGCGCTTCTCATGGAAGTCCAGGGGAATGCCCAGGCTCCGGGCACGGCTGCGAACCACCGTCAGTGCCGCGGTGATCGACTCGACCATCACGTCGCCCAGGGAACCGGTCTTGATCAGTTGCCCCTTGCCCGGCACCACGGCGGCTTCGATGGTCAGCAACTCACCACCGACCTGAGTCCAGGCCAGGCCGGTCACCTGACCGATCTGGTCCTGCTGCTCGGCCAGGCCGTAGCGGAACTTGCGTACACCCAGGAAGTGCTCCAGCAGGTCTGCAGTGACCTTGACCGCGAAGCGTTTTTCCAGCGCATGCTCCTTGACCGCCTTGCGGCAGACCTTGGCAATCTGCCGTTCCAGGCCACGCACACCGGCTTCGCGGGTGTAGTAGCGGATAATGTCGCGAATCGCTTCCTCGTCGAACTCCAGCTCGCCTTTTTTCAGGCCGTTGGCCTGGATCTGCTTGGGCGAGAGGTACTTCACGGCGATGTTGATCTTCTCGTCCTCGGTGTAGCCCGGCAGACGAATCACCTCCATCCGGTCCAGCAATGCTGGCGGAATATTCATGGAGTTGGAGGTGCAGAGGAACATCACGTCCGACAGGTCATAGTCGACCTCCAGGTAGTGATCGTTGAAGTTATGGTTCTGCTCAGGATCGAGCACTTCGAGCAATGCAGAGGCGGGATCGCCGCGCATGTCGCTGCCCATCTTGTCGATTTCGTCCAAAAGGAACAGCGGATTGCGCACGCCGACCTTTGTCATTTTTTGAATCAATCTTCCCGGCATCGAACCGATGTAGGTACGGCGATGACCACGAATTTCCGCCTCGTCGCGCACGCCACCCAGGGCCATGCGTACGAATTTTCGGTTGGTCGCATGGGCAATCGACTCCGCAAGGGAGGTTTTACCGACCCCAGGAGGACCGACCAGGCAAAGAACCGGACCGCGAATCTTTTTCACGCGTTTCTGTACGGCGAGGTACTCAAGGATGCGTTCCTTGACCTCTTCCAGGCCGTAATGGTCGGCGTCGAGGATGTCCTCGGCGCGCGCCAGGTCCAGACGAACCTTGCTCTGGGCTTTCCACGGCACCTGGACCAGCCAGTCGATGTAGGAGCGCACCACGGTGGCTTCGGCGGACATCGGCGACATTTGCTTGAGCTTGTTCAGCTCAGCCTGGGCCTTGGCCAAGGCATCCTTGGGCAGGCCGGCGGCATCGATGCGCTTTTTCAGCTCTTCGATTTCGTTATGGCCTTCGTCGCCATCGCCCAGCTCTTTCTGAATGGCCTTCATCTGCTCATTCAGGTAGTACTCGCGCTGGCTGCGTTCCATCTGCTTCTTGACGCGACCGCGAATGCGTTTCTCGACCTGCAACAGATCGATCTCGCCGTCGAGCAAGGCGAGCACGTGCTCGACACGGGCCGACAGGTCGATGATTTCCAGGATTTCCTGCTTCTGCTCGATCTTGAGGGCCATGTGGGCCGCCATCGTATCAACCAGACGCCCAGGCTCATCGATGCTGTTAAGCGACGACAGGACCTCTGCAGGCACCTTCTTGCCCAGTTGCACGTATTGCTCGAACTGTGACAGCAGGCTGCGGACAAACACCTCTGATTCACGCTCGGGCGCATCGACCTCTTCGATCAGCGACACTTCGGCCCGGCAATGGCCGTCCACTTCGCTGAAACGCTCGACCGTACCGCGCTGCTCGCCTTCGACCAGCACCTTGACGGTACCGTCGGGCAACTTGAGCAATTGCAGAACCGTTGCAATCGTACCTACGCGATACAGTGCGTCTTCGCCGGGATCGTCATCGGCTGGATTTCTCTGAGCCAGCAGGAGAATCTGCTTGTCACCCGTCATCGCAGCCTCAAGGGCTTCGATGGACTTCTCGCGCCCCACGAACAGCGGGATAACCATGTGCGGATACACCACGACATCGCGCAATGGCAGGAGAGGCAATTCGATGGTTGTCTTCATGATTTCGCCTCTACGGCGGCCCTAGGGCCGGAAACAGATGGAAGTAAGCTTGAAACCAAGATGGGGGCAGCCTTTAAAAAAAACAAGCGCTAAGGCAAATGCCAGACGGTTAAAAGAAATAAAAAGTCATACACAACATAAAAGCAAAGGGGCCCGAAGGCCCCTTCTTTGTTCCGGCAGCGGGACGCTTAGGCGTCCGGTGCGGCCTTGGCAGCCGGCTCACTGTTTTCATAGATATACAGTGGCTTGGACTTGCCTTCTATAACGCTTTCATCGATCACGACTTTACTCACCTCGGACTGCGAGGGGATTTCATACATCGTGTCGAGCAATACGCCTTCGAGAATCGAGCGCAACCCACGGGCACCGGTCTTACGCTCCAGGGCACGCTTGGCGACCGACTTCAGTGCGTCGGAACGGAACTCCAGGTCTACACCTTCCATTTCGAACAGCTTGGCATACTGCTTGGTCAGGGCGTTTTTCGGCTCGGTCAGAATCTGCATCAACGCGGCTTCATCCAACTCGTCCAGCGTCGCCAGGACCGGCAGACGACCGACGAATTCCGGGATCAGACCGAACTTGACCAAATCGTCAGGCTCGACTTCACGCAGGGACTCACCAACCTTCTTGCCCTCTTCCTTGCTGCGCACTTCGGCGTTGAAACCGATGCCACCACGGGTGGAACGGTTCTGAATAACCTTTTCCAGGCCGGAGAACGCACCGCCGCAGATGAACAGGATGTTACGGGTGTCGACCTGCAGGAATTCCTGCTGCGGATGCTTGCGACCGCCTTGAGGCGGAACGGAAGCGACCGTGCCTTCGATCAACTTTAGCAAGGCCTGCTGCACGCCTTCACCAGAAACATCCCGGGTAATGGACGGGTTGTCGGACTTGCGGGAAATCTTGTCGATTTCGTCGATGTAGACAATGCCCATCTGGGCCTTTTCCACATCGTAGTCGCACTTCTGCAACAACTTCTGAATGATGTTCTCGACGTCTTCACCGACATAACCCGCCTCGGTGAGGGTGGTTGCATCGGCGATGGTGAACGGAACGTTCAGCAAACGAGCCAGGGTTTCGGCAAGCAGGGTCTTACCCGAGCCTGTCGGGCCGATCAGCAGGATGTTGCTCTTGCCGAGTTCGACCTCGTCATTCTTTTTGTCACGCTGGTTCAGGCGCTTGTAGTGGTTGTACACCGCTACGGCCAGTACCTTTTTCGCACGCTCCTGACCAATCACATACTGATCAAGGATGCCGCTGATTTCTTTAGGCGAAGGCAATTTATGCGCGCTGCTCTCGGCCTGGGCTTCCTGCACCTCCTCGCGGATGATGTCATTGCACAGGTCGACGCACTCGTCGCAAATGAAGACCGAGGGGCCGGCAATCAATTTGCGCACTTCATGCTGGCTTTTGCCACAGAAGGAGCAATAGAGCAGTTTGCCGTTGTCCTCGCCGTTGCGGGTGTCAGTCATTCGATCGATCCAAATCCGATAGGCTTGCAACACAAGATGAAGGCAATTGCGGGCTTTTTCAAGCCCGCAGGCGGCCGGTCATCCCAACCACCTGCATTTTGAGCGGCTTAGGCAGGCATTTGACGCTTGTTGATCACAGAGTCGATCAGGCCATATTCGGCTGCACGCTCGGCGCTCATGAAGTTGTCACGTTCGGTATCGCGCTCAATGGTTTCGAGGCTCTGGCCGGTGTGATGGGCCAGCAGCGAATTCAGGCGCGAACGAATGTGGAGGATTTCCTTGGCATGGATGTCGATGTCCGACGCCTGGCCCTGGAAGCCGCCCAATGGCTGGTGAATCATCATCCGCGAGTTAGGCAGGCAGTGACGCTTGCCCGCTGCGCCGCCGGCGAGCAGGAAAGCCCCCATGCTGCAGGCCTGGCCGATGCAGATGGTGGAGACGTCAGGCTTGATGAACTGCATGGTGTCGTAGATCGACATGCCCGCAGTCACCGAACCGCCAGGTGAGTTGATGTACAGATGGATATCCTTGTCCGGGTTTTCCGCTTCAAGGAACAACAGTTGCGCCGCGACCAGGTTGGCCATGTAGTCTTCAACGGGGCCGATCAGGAAGATGACGCGTTCCTTGAGCAGACGCGAGTAGATGTCATAGGCACGTTCGCCGCGGGCGGACTGCTCGATAACCATCGGGACCAGGCCGCCTGCGGCCTGGATGTCAGAGCTCTGCTGATAAAAAGAATTGCGGGACATGTCTCGCAGTCACTCCCAAATAGTTATGTCTTGAATACGCATAAGCCAGCACGAAGGCTGGCTTATGGGTGTTTATTTCTTACCGCAGAACCATCAATCGGCTTGTGGAGCTTCCACCGGCTTGACCGCTTCTTCGTAAGAGACCGCTTTATCGGTCACGCTAGCCTTCTGCAGAACAGTATCCACAACTTGTTCTTCCAGCACAACCGAACGGACTTCGTTCAGTTGCTGGTCGTTCTTGTAGTACCAGGACACGACTTGCTCAGGCTCTTGATAGGCCGAGGCCATTTCCTGGATCAGCTCGCGAACGCGGGCTTCGTCGGGCTTGAGCTCGAACTGCTTGACCACTTCGGCGACGATCAGGCCCAGTACGACGCGGCGCTTGGCTTGTTCTTCGAACAATTCGGCAGGCAGTTGGTCCGGCTTGATGTTGCCACCGAACTGCTGAACGGCCTGCACACGCAGACGGTTCACTTCGTTGTCCAGCAGAGCCTTCGGCACTTCGATCGGGTTGGAGGCCAGCAGACCGTCCATGACCTGGTTCTTGACCTTGGACTTGATGGCCTGGCGCAGCTCACGCTCCATGTTCTTGCGAACTTCGGTGCGGAAACCTTCCAGACCGGTTTCCTTGATGCCGAACTGGGCGAAGAACTCTTCGTTCAGCTCAGGCAGCTTCGGCTCGGAAACAGTGTTGACGGTCACGGTGAACTCGGCGGCTTTGCCAGCCAGGTCCAGGTTCTGGTAGTCCTCAGGGAAGGTCACGTTCAGAACGCGCTCTTCACCGGCCTTGGCGCCAACCAGGCCGTCTTCGAAACCAGGAATCATGCGACCCGAGCCCAGCACCAGCTGGGTGGCCTTGGCGGAACCGCCAGCGAACACTTCACCGTCGACCTTGCCGACGAAATCGATGTTCAGTTGGTCTTCGTTCTGGGCAGCGCGCTCAGTCACTTCGAAACGGGTGTTCTGCTTGCGCAGGATGTCCAGCATCTTGTCCAGGTCGGCATCCGACACGTCAGCGCTCAGGCGCTCGACAGCGATGGACTCGAAACCGGCAACCGTGAACTCCGGGAACACTTCGAACGTGGCGACGAACTCCAGGTCCTTGCCTTTTTCCAGCACTTTAGGCTCGACGGACGGAGCACCGGCCGGGTTCAGCTTCTGCTCGACGACCGCCTCGTAGAACGAAGACTGGATCACGTCGCCCACGGCTTCCTGACGCGCATCAGCTTCATAACGCTGACGGATCACGCTCATTGGCACTTTGCCTGGGCGGAAACCTGGGATTTTGGCCTTTTGGGCAGTCTGCTGCAGACGCTTGTTGACCTGAGTCTCGATGCGCTCAGCCGGCACGGTGATGCTCATGCGGCGCTCAAGAGCAGAAGTATTTTCAACAGAAACTTGCATGGATATTCCTCGTTGCACAGACGTTGGCCGGGCGTTTCCGACCCCAGAATCAAGGGCATGCATTCTAGTAGGTCAAACTCAAGAAGTCACCCTACTGAAAACGCGCTGGAAACAGGCGCCGGATTTAGGACGAGGCAAACGGTCATGCCTCGTCCGGATTGCAAATACAGCCGGCTCAGTCCAGGGCTCTGCGCCAACGCTTCTATATATAGAAGCGGCTTGTCCGATCGCCCGGCACCCGGCCTCACGAGGAGACCGACGGGCATGCCGCGCATTATCACGAAACACATTCGCGACAAGCCGACCGCTGCGCACAACCGCAAAAACAGTGCCGACGCCAAACACAGAACCACTGAAAACAAAAACGGCGCAGCCCCTTTCAGGTACTGCGCCGTTTTCTGCTATTTAAATAGCGACTTGTATGGTGCGGACGGAGAGACTCGAACTCTCACACCTTGCGGCGCTGGAACCTAAATCCAGTGTGTCTACCAATTCCACCACATCCGCGTATCAAGCTTTTAAAGCAAAGGCGCCAGATTGTTAGATCTGGCGCCTTTCTAGAATATGGGGTGGACGATGGGGATCGAACCCACGACAACGGGAGTCACAATCCCGTGCTCTACCAACTGAGCTACGCCCACCATATTGCCTTGTTGCCTTACTTGTGCCAAAGCTGCCTAATTGGCGCACCCGGCAGGACTCGAACCTGCGACCATCCGCTTAGAAGGCGGATGCTCTATCCAGCTGAGCTACGGGCGCCTTTTTAATCTGTATTCTTGGACGATTACAAACTAAGTGCTTTCAGTTTTGCCGAGTTGAAACAACCAACTCCGCTCCACCTTCTTAACCAGTGCTAGGCTGTGCCCGACAAGTGCGACGAATGTTATAGACGGCCTGATAGGTCGTCAACTCTTTTTTAAAAAAAATTCATTTAATTAAAGGGGTTAGGGGAATTTGCAGACCAAGCGCCTTTGCCCTCACGCCCCGGCATGCGAGAATGCGTTCTCTTTTTTTCCCCTCTCGATGGTTAACCACGCGCAATGACTGCACAACTTATCGACGGCAAATCGATCGCCGCCAGCCTGCGCCAGCAGATCGCCCAACGAGTCACCGAGCGCCGCCAGCAAGGCCTGCGCACGCCCGGCCTTGCGGTGATCCTGGTCGGCAGCGATCCTGCCTCTCAGGTTTATGTCTCGCACAAGCGTAAAGACTGTGAAGAGGTCGGCTTCCTTTCCCAGGCCTACGACCTGCCTTCCGAAACCACCCAGCAAGTGTTGGCCGATCTGATCGACCGCCTGAACGACGATCCGAACATCGACGGTGTTCTGCTCCAGCTGCCGCTGCCTGAACACCTCGACGCCTCCAAGCTGCTGGAGCGTATCCGCCCGGACAAAGACGTCGACGGTTTCCATCCTTATAACGTCGGCCGCCTGGCCCAGCGTATCCCACTGCTTCGCCCCTGCACCCCCAAAGGCATCATGACCCTGCTGGAAAGCACTGGCGTGGACCTGTATGGCCTCGATGCCGTGGTGGTGGGGGCGTCCAACATCGTTGGCCGTCCGATGGCCATGGAGTTGCTGCTGGCCGGCTGCACCGTGACCGTGACCCATCGCTTCACCAAGGACCTGGCCGGTCATGTCGGCCGTGCCGACCTGGTGGTGGTGGCTGCCGGCAAACCCGGACTGGTGAGGGGCGAGTGGATCAAGGAAGGCGCCATCGTCATCGACGTGGGTATCAACCGCCAGGACGATGGCAAGCTGGTGGGCGACGTGGTCTACGAGACTGCCCTGCCCCGTGCCGGCTGGATCACCCCGGTACCTGGCGGCGTCGGCCCGATGACCCGCGCCTGCCTGCTGGAAAACACGTTGTACGCGGCCGAGACGCTACACAGCTGATAGACGCGCCAACAAAAACCTGTGGGAGCGAGCTTGCTCGCGATGCCAGTGGACCAGCCAACATCCAGGTTGACTGACACGCTGCCATCGCGAGCGAGCTCGCTCCCACAGGTGTTTCCGGGGCCCGGACTTAGCCGCCAGGTATGTCAGTCGCGCAAACTACAAAATGTTCAGATTCGATTCGCCAGAATCGCCCTTCATTAAACTTTATTTATTCACAAGCCTTGGCGATACAGGCATATAGCGCTGCCATCACCCATACTCCTAAAATGCGACGTTTTTTTTAAAATCGTTGCTCAACGGCACCTTCAACTCCATCGAGTCTACTCGCGTGAAAATCCGTCTTTCGATCATCAGCCTGTTTATCGCGTTCACAGGCCCCTTCATCACGCAAAACGCCGTTGCACAGGAAACCATCGCAGCCCCGCGGGACACGACAAAACTGCAAGTCGCCTCGGGCAGCGCCATGCTGCTGGACCTGCAGACGGACAAAGTCGTCTATTCGAGCAACCCGGACGTGGTGGTGCCGATCGCTTCGGTGACCAAATTGATGACCGGCCTGATTGTGCTGGATGCCAAACAGAACCTGGATGAATACATATCCATCACCATTGCCAACACCCCAGAGATGAAGGGCGTGTTTTCCCGGGTCAAGCTCAACAGCGAACTGTCGCGCCGGGACGTGCTGCTGATCGCCCTGATGTCTTCGGAAAACCGCGCCGCCGCCAGTCTCGCCCACCATTATCCCGGCGGCTATGCAGCGTTCATTGCCGCCATGAACGCCAAGGCCAAGGCGCTGGGCATGACCAGCACCCATTACGTCGAACCCACAGGCCTGTCGATCCACAACGTCTCCACCGCCCGGGACCTGACCAAGCTGCTGATCGCCGCCCGTAAATACCCACTGCTGAGCGAATTGAGCACGACCAAGGAAAAGACCGTTACCTTCCGCAAGCCTGTGTATAGCCTGGGCTTTCGCAACACCGATCATTTGGTCCACAAGGCGAACTGGGATATCCAGCTGACCAAGACGGGCTTCACCAACCAGGCTGGCCACTGCCTGGTGCTGGTGACGAAAATGGGTAATCGCCCGATGGCGCTGGTGATCCTCGATGCCTTTGGCAAGTACACGCACTTCGCCGATGCCAGCCGGATCCGTAGCTGGGTGGAAACCGGAAAAAGCGCGGCCGTGCCGGCGGTGGCCCTGCAATACAAGGCCGCCAAGAATCTCAAGAGCCGCCAGAGTGGCGTGGTGGAAGCTTCCAAGTAATCCACGGCAAATAAAAATGCCCCGACTCGTCGGGGCATTTTTATTTATGGCTTCAAGTCACCCAACGGATCATAAGGCTTGGGCTTGCGCTCATCCTGCTCGTCCAGAGGCGCCTTGGCCGGCCCCACCGGATCGACTTGAGGATCCTCAAGATCCGGCGAGTCCGGATCGAACCCCAAGTCATCACCGCTGGAATGTTCCGACGAATGTGGCCCCTCAGGTGTTTTCGACTGTGCCATGCGTGCCTCCTCCAATCGCGGTCGGAAAATGCCCAACCCTGACGATAAGAGCCTCAGGCCTGCCGGGTCGTGCCCGGCAAGTGACGAACGGGGCGACCGATCAATGCGCAGCACCGAGGGCCTTGGTCGCCCGCGCCGCGGCTTGTTCCTGCCCGGCGCCGGCCAGATCGGCCGCCGCCTTCAGCCAACGTTGCGAGTCGACATTGGCGGGAAGTTGCGTGGGTCGCTGGACCAGCACCGCCCAGCCGCCCGCGCCCTGGAAGGCCGATTCGAAGGCACTGAAACTCATCAACTGCCGCCGGCTCATGCCTGCACGCAGCAAGACCGTCTGCTTCTGACGGTTGTAGCCGACGAGAATCCCATACCGGGGCTCGGCCCAGAACGCTGAACCGTCGATATAGCGCACCAGCACCGGATAACCCGCCGCGACCTGCTCCAACAGCGCGGGCAGTTTGGCGTCGAGGGGATACACCAGCAACCCGTACTCGCGCGCCAACGTTGACATGTTCTGCTGTAAACCGGCTTCGCCTCCCGGCAGGTGCAACGGTTTTTCCAGTAACCCCGGGGTGATCACAGTGCCTTGCAACGTCAGCAGCGCGGCCAGGGACTGAGGGGCCCCCTGATGCATTTCGCCACGGTAGAACGGCACGCTGTTGAGTTCCACCCGTTCGGGCAGGCGTTGGATCTGCGGCGATACGCTGCCCGCACAACCCGTCAGGGCGACGAGGCACGAAAGCGCCAGCACCCATGATCGAAACGATGAATTGACCGACGACATGATGACTCTCTTGTTCAGGCACCCGACATCCGGGCCGGGCTTGGGTCGACGATCATAAGGTGCGCACAGCCCCGGGTATAGCCATAACCCTCGTTTTACGACGGCGATAGAACGAACCGATCCGAACACCAGGACCATAGATCGATTGGCTGAAACACTTGAGCGACTAGACTGTCCATAGTACTGGTGCGTTATCCCGGATCGGGGATAGAAGGAGGCACAAATGAGCCTGACGACGACAATCCTGATGCTGATATTCGGCTGGCTGAGTGTAGCCACGGCCATGCTGTGGGGGGTGCTGCGAGTCGCTCGCCGCCATCATCACGCGCCACCCGCGCGATCGGAAAGAGCCGCTAAACCGGCCCGGCGCCACGCCGCCGCGCACTGACCGCTCACTGTCACCCCTATCGTTCTCAAATCCCCAAAAAAAAACCACCCGGGCCTGGACCCGGGTGGCGCTTGTCTGCCTGGAATCAGGCGTTGTCGGCCAACGCCTTCTCCCTGGCCCGACGGGACAACATGTTCAACACCTCGATCGCCGCCGAGAACGCCATGGCCGCATAGATATAGCCTTTCGGTACATGGGCGCCGAAGCCTTCGGCGATCAGCGTCATGCCGATCATGATCAGGAAACCCAGGGCCAGCATGACCACGGTCGGGTTGTCATTGATGAACTTGGCGAGCGGTTCGGCCGCCAGCAGCATCACCAGCACCGAGACGACAACTGCGATGATCATGATCGGCAAATGCTCGGTCATGCCCACGGCGGTGATGATGCTGTCGATGGAGAACACCAGGTCCAACATCAGGATCTGACCGATGGCCGCGGCAAAGCCCAGGGTCACACCGGACGTGGCCGACTTGGGATCATCCGGCGCCGGGTCCATGCTGTGGTGGATTTCAGTGGTCGCTTTCCACAGCAGGAACAGACCACCGGCGATCAGGATCATGTCCTTCCAGGAGAACGCCTGGCCCAGGATTTCGATGACCGGTTCGGTCAGCTGCACAATGAAGGCAATGGTGCTCAACAAGCCCAGGCGCAGGATCAACGCCATGCCGATACCGATCCGCCGTGCCTTGGCGCGATGCTGTACGGGCAGCTTGTTGGTCAGAATCGAAATGAAGATCAGGTTATCGATGCCAAGCACGATTTCCATCACGACCAGAGTCGCCAGGGCGATCCACGCGGTGGGGCTGGCGGCGAGCTGTAAAAGATAATCCATGGGGCAGTCCTGACTGATGTGACGCGTTAGATGGTTTTGGTAGGGGTTTGGGTTTCGTCAGCTTCGTCCGCCGACTCTTTCTTCGGGCTGACCAAGCCGCCGGTGGCTTCGCTGATCGCCTGCTCCGCCGCTTTGTGAGTGTCATCGATGGCCTGCTTGGCGGTTTCCGCCGCCTGTCCCATCAGTTGCTGGGCACTTTTTTCAGCCTGTTCACAGCCCGCCAGCGTCGTTACCGATATCACGAACAGGGCGGCAAGCCCCAGGGTTTTGTATGTCATGGAATGAATGCCTCTTGGGGAATAGAAGGAGCACGGAAGTGGCCCACCAATGGCCAGGCATTCTAGAGAGGCGAATACTTCAGGAAAATTCGTATTTTCAGCGGTTATACTTCGGTTTTTACGAAGCCATGTGAACCCATGCTCAATTATCGACAACTGCACTACTTCTGGGTGGTGGCGAAAACCGGCAGCATCGTGCGAGCGTGCGAGCAGTTGAACCTGACCCCACAGACCATCAGCGGGCAGATTTCCCTGTTCGAACAGACCTATAACATCAAGCTGTTTCGCCGCGTCGGGCGGCAGCTGGAACTGACCGAGGCCGGCCGCCAGACCTTGCCCTACGCCGAACACATGTTCCAGTTAGGCGGGGAGCTGGAATTGATGCTGCGGGCCCAGCCCAACGAGCAGCAAACGCTGTTCCGGGTCGGGGTGGCGGATGTGGTGCCCAAATCCATCGTCTACCGGCTGCTGGCGCCGACCATGGAGTTGAGTGAGCCGCTGCGCATCACCTGTCGCGAGGACAAGCTCGAACGACTGCTGGCGGACCTGGCGATCCAGCGTCTGGACCTGGTGATTTCCGACAGCCCGATGCCGACTCACCTGGACATCAAGGGTTATAGCCAGAAGCTGGGGGAATGTGGGATCAGCTTTTTCGCCACCGCGACGCTGGCCGAACGCTACGGGCAGGACTTCCCCCACGGCCTGCACGATGCTCCGCTGCTGATTCCCGGACCGGAAACCGTGGTGCGCAGCCGCTTGCAACGCTGGTTCGCCGAACAGCAGATCCAACCGCGCATCGTCGGCGAGTTCGACGACAGCGCACTGATGCAGGCCTTTGGTCAGTCGGGCAGTGGGATCTTCATCGGCCCGAGCGTGATCGCCGAAGAGGTCAAGCGCCAATACGGCGTAGAAGTGATCGGCCAGACCGATGCGGTCAGCGAATCCTTCTACGCCATTTCCGTGGAACGCAAGGTCAGCCATCCCGGCATCGTCGCGATTGCCGAAGGTGCCCGTCGCGAGCTGTTCAGCGCCTAATTACCCATGCAAGCAGTGCGGGGCTTGAAGGTCATCAGGAGCAACGCCAGCAGAATCGATACAAAGATGAACCCGGCGGCCGCAAACCCGACACTGCCCAGGCCCAGGGTATCGATGACCCGGCCACCGACCATCGCCCCCAGGCCAATCCCCAGGTTCGCCCCGGCAATATTCAACGAGGCGGCAAACGCCGGGGCCTGCGGGGCCGCCTTCATCAGTCGCACATGGCTGACCAGGAACAACGCGGCCTGGGTCACGCCCCAGATGCCCATCGCCGCCGCCAGCGCGAGGGGCGAATGAATGCTCGGCACCAACGCCACCATGCCGCCGATCAGGAACAGGCAGAACACCATCGACGCAATCAACGGATGCCGGTCCACCGCCCGGCCGCCCAGGGAATTGCCCAACAGCCCGACCGCGCCGAAGCCCATCAGGCACCAGCCCACCAGGGTGCCGTCGAATCCGGCGAGGCGCTCGAGGATATCCGCCAGATAGGTGTAGGCGGTGAACATGCCGCTGAACACCAGGATCGACAACAGCACGTGCCCTTGCATCAAGGGGCTGCGCAAGATCTTCAATTGCGAACGGAAACTCACCTGATGCTGGTGCAGATTGGTTTTCGGCAAATAGATAAACAGCAGTAAAGCCTTGGCGAAAGCGATGACGGCCAGGATCGCAAACGCGCTGCGCCAGCCAAACGCATCGGCAATCAACGTGCCCACTGGAATGCCAAACACCGTGGCACAGACGATGCCGAAGCCGATCCGGGCGATGGCCCGCCCGGCCAACTGCGGCCCGACGATGTCCACCGCCGTTTCACTGGCCAGCGCCCAGAACACCGGCAGACCCAGGGCCGGGATCAACCGGGCAATGGCCATGACCCAGATGTTGGGAGCGAAGGTGGCCAGCAGGTTGGCCAGGCCAAACATCACCAGCACGCTGATAAACAGCTTGCGCCGCTCGAAGCGGGCGAACCACGCCGTCAGGAATGGCCCGAACGCCGCCACTGTAAACGCGAACAACGTCACCAGCAGCCCGGCCTGGGGAATGGTGACGTGCAGGTCGCGGGCAATGGAGGGCAACAGGCCAACGATGACGAACTCCGTGGTCAGCACGGTAAACCCGGCGGCCGACAACAGGAAAATGGGTAACAACATGCAGAACTCCAGCAAAACGACGACACCAGCGCTAGCCCTGGGGCCCGCTGGCGGTAAGAAAATGAGAACGACAAAGCCTAACAGAATGCGCGCGTCATACAAACGCACGTCATGGCCCGGATATGGGTGACGGACTGTCACAGGTCCGTCAGTTTTTTTACCGGTTGTGCTAAAGTCCGCGGCCTGCAAACGCCGTACTTTCTCTCGGTCCGCTCATGTGGCCTGCCCGCTTGTTGCCCTGATTCGTCGACCGTCGCACACAATAAAATCAGAGATGCCGCTATGACAGCTTCGTCCGTTACCCCTCTGCAACGCCTCAAACGCACCAGCCTGGTGACGCAAATCGTCATTGGCCTGATCGCGGGTATTGTCCTGGCATGGCTGGCGCCCGACCTGGCGAAGTCCACTGCATTCATCGGCAACGTCTTCGTGTCCGCACTCAAGGCGGTGGCGCCGATCCTGGTATTCGTGCTGGTCATGGCGTCGATCGCCAACCACAAGCACGGTCAGGAAACCCATATCCGCCCCATCCTGTTTCTCTACTTGCTGGGCACTTTCGCCGCGGCGGTGGTCGCGGTGCTTGCCAGTACGCTGTTTCCCTCCACCCTGGTGCTGACCACCCATGATGTCGCCGTCACCGCGCCCGGCGGCATCGGCGAAGTGCTGCAGGGCCTGTTGCTCAGCGTGGTGGACAACCCGGTCCGCGCCCTGCTCAACGGTAATTTCATCGGCATTCTGGCGTGGGCCATCGGCATGGGCATCGCCATTCGTCATGCTGGCCAGACCACCCGCACCGTACTCGAAGACCTGTCCAACGGCGTGACCGTGATCGTGCGCCTGGTGATCCGCTTCGCCCCGCTGGGGATCTTCGGCCTGGTGGCCTCGACCTTGGCCACTTCCGGCTTCGGCGCCCTGCTCGGCTACCTGCACCTGCTGACCGTGCTGATCGGCTGCATGCTGTTTGTGGCGTTGGTGGTCAACCCACTCATCGTGCTCTGGAAACTGCGTCGCAACCCTTACCCGCTGGTGTTCAAGTGCCTGCGCGAGAGTGGCATCACGGCGTTTTTCACGCGCAGCTCCGCGGCGAATATTCCAGTGAACCTGGAACTGAGCAAACGCCTGGGCCTGCATGAAGACACCTATTCGGTGTCGATCCCCCTGGGCGCGACCATCAACATGGCCGGCGCCGCCATTACCATCACCGTACTGGCCCTGGCGGCCGTGCATACCCTGGGTATTGCGGTAGACCTGCCCACGGCCGTTCTGTTGAGCGTGGTCGCCGCCGTTTGCGCGTGCGGCGCCTCCGGAGTGGCAGGCGGTTCGCTGTTGCTGATTCCCTTGGCGTGCAGCCTGTTTGGCATTCCCAGTGAGATCGCCATGCAAGTGGTCGCAGTGGGCTTCATCATCGGCGTCCTGCAGGACTCGGCCGAGACGGCGTTGAACTCGTCGACGGATGTGCTGTTCACGGCGGCGGCGTGCCTGGGTGAGGAAGAGAAGCTCGCCCGTACGGCGTAACAACTGCCGTGGCTATTGGATTGTTATCGCGAGCAAGCTCGCTCCCACAGAGGGCAGCGGCGCTCACACAATAGCCGCTACACAACAATTCCCCTGTGGGAGCGAGCTTGCTCGCGATAGCGGCGATACATCCACCGAGGATGTAACAGACAGCCACAAAAAAGCCCGGGACGGCTCACACCGTCCCGGGCTTTTTCATGCCTGCGGGGTTTAGAACGCGCCCATGTAGTCGCGCTTGCCCACTTCCACGCCATTGTGGCGCAGCAATGCGTAGGTGGTGGTGACGTGGAAAAAGAACTGCGGCAGGCCGTAGGTCAGCAGGTAGTTCTGGCCGCTGAAGCGCTTCTCCTTTGGCGTCCCGGGACGGGTAACGATTTCAATACCTTCCTTGCCATCGATCTGCTCAGGGCGGATACCGTCGATAAAGGCCAATACCTTGGCGATCAGGGCTTGCAGCTCGGCGAAAGTGGTCTCGCTGTCGTCATACTTCGGCACTTCGATTTCGGCCAGGCGCGCGGACACACCCTTGGCGAAATCCACCGCGATCTGCACTTGGCGTACCAGCGGGAACATGTCCGGGTACAGGCGGGCTTGCAGGAAAGCGTTCGGGTCGATGTTTTTCGCGGCGGCGTGGGCTTCGGCCTTGTTCAGAACATCGCTCAACGCGTTGAGCATCTGCTTGAAAACCGGGACGGAAGCGGCGTACAGGGAAATAGTCATGGCAATCTCATGCAGGTGGCAGGAAAGAATGAATCAAACGGCTGCGATTATAGCCACGGCTTGTTGCACGACTTGTCTTTTATTGCGCAAGGATTAGGCTAGGCGGCTTCCACAGCATAGGGAACGCGCGATGAGCATCGAAGAACAACATCAGGCCGAAGAACCACGGCTCAATAGCACGGAAATCCGCATCCTCGGCGCGCTGGTTGAAAAACAGGCCACCAACCCGGAAACCTACCCGCTGACCCTCAACGCCCTGGTACTGGCCTGCAACCAGAAAACCAGTCGCGAACCGGTGATGAACCTCAACCCGGGCCAGGTCGGCCAGAGCCTGCGGGCACTGGAAGGTCGCGGCTTTACCAAGCTGGTGATGGGCAGCCGCGCCGACCGCTGGGAACATCGGATCGACAAGGCCCTGGAGCTGGTACCGGCCCAGGTGGGCCTGATGGGCCTGCTGTTCCTGCGTGGCCCACAAACGGTCAATGAGCTGCTGACCCGCAGCGCACGGATGCACGAATTCGAAGACGCCGAACAGGTGGTGCATCAGCTCGAACGCCTGATCGCCCGGGGTCTGGCGCTGCTGGTGCCACGCCAGGCCGGCCAGCGCGAGGATCGCTATGTACACGCCATGGGTGACCCGGCGGACATCGAAGCGATTCTCGCCGCCCGCCAGCTCCCGGTGGAGCGCAGCGGCGGTGTCTCGCAAGAACGCATCGAAGCGCTCGAGGCGCGGATCGCCGCACTGGAAGAACGCCTGGCGCTGCTGGAAGGGTAGCGCCTACGCCGACCGGGCGAAGGCCACGGCTTTTTCGAATTGCTCAAGGTCCGGCCGCACGCCGGTGTACAGCACAAACTGTTCCAGGGCCTGGATCGCAATGACTTCCAGCCCGGTGATGACCCGTTTGCCTTCGGCCTGGGCGCGCACGATCAGCGGCGTTTGCGACGGGATCGCCACGACATCGAACACGGTTTCGGCCGCAGCGATGGTCTCGGGTTCAAACGCCAACTGGTCGGCTTCCGGGCCACCGGTCATGCCGATCGGCGTGACGTTGATCAGCATTTGTGGCCGTCGGGCCCCCAGTTCAGATTGCCATTCATACCCCAGGGACTCGGCCAGGGCTCGCCCGGCGCCTTCATTGCGCGCAACGATCAGGCCGTTCTTGTACCCGCCATCACGCAAGGCGCTGGCCACCGCCTTGGCCATGCCGCCGCTGCCGCGCAGGGCAAAGGTCGAATCCTTGGGGACGGCGTGGCTTTGCAGCAATTGGGCGATGGCGATGTAGTCCGTGTTGTAGGCCTTCAGATGGCCGTTGGTGTTGACGATGGTGTTGATCGACTGGATCGCGGCGGCGGAAGGGTCCAGCTCGTCCACCAGGGCGATACAGGCCTCCTTGAACGGCATCGACACGCCGCATCCGCGAATGCCCAGTGCACGGATACCCCTCACCGCGCCAGGCAAGTCCTGGCTGCTGAACGCCTTGTAATAGAAGTTCAGGCCCAGTTGTTCATACAAATGATTATGAAAGCGCAGGCCGAAGTTTCCGGGACGCCCCGAGAGCGACATGCACAATTGGGTGTCTTTGTTGGGATTGATCTGCATGCGTATCTCCTTGCATTCACTTTCGGACAGACGGAAACGCCGTCGCGAAAGGTTTATTCGATGATGATACCCGCCAGGCCGGGCCGGTCTCAGGCCGCTGGATGACACGGCGCGGTAAACAAAAGCGCTTGAGACCTTACACAATATTTACCCAACGGCGTTGCAAATCCTGAGAAAATCGCTGTCATAGCAGTATCCCCGCGACCCTCATCGGGTCTGTTGCAGACCACAGGCGCCGGGGCCGAAACGAGGAACAGCCATGAATCGTAGACTTCCCATCATCGCCCTGCTCATGGGGGCACTCGCGGTCACCGGCCAGGCATCCGCCCACGGTCGTGGTGGTTGGGAGGGGCCCGCCGTGTTTGGTGCCATTGTCGGTTCGGCCATTGTTGGCTCAGCCATCATCAACCGTGATCGGCCGGTGTATGTGCAACAGCCGGTCTACGTCCAGCCACAACCGGTCTACTACCAGGCCCCACCACCGGTCTACTACCAGCCGCAGCCTGTGTATGTCGAGCGACCGATCTACTATCGCCCGGCACCGGTGTATTACGGGCCACCACGGGGCTATTACTACGGCCCGCCCCGAGGCCATTACGGTCGCTGGTAATCGGTCCAGCACAAAAAAGCCTGTGATCAATGATCACAGGCTTTTTCATATTCGCTGGATAACCCCTTGGCGAGAGCGCTTGCTGCGGTGTATCCGTCAGACGTGCTCGCCGCTTTTCAATCGGATCGGCGCAGGCTCCGCCGGCTCGTGAACGGGCTCCGCCACCACCGGAATCTCGTTGCCATCGCAGTCATGCAACTTGCCTTCACTGAAATAATCGCCTTCGCGCAACGCCGCCAGGTCCTGGTAGCGCAACACCCGCTCGGTGCCGGCGGCGAAGACAGACTGCTGGTCGGAGTTGCCCGTGGTGAAGTGGTTGAACGCCAGGTTCAGCACGATCGCCATGATGGCCGAAGAACTGATGCCCGAATGGAAGATGGTCGCGAACCAGCTGGGGAAATGATCGTAGAAGTTCGGTGCGGCGATGGGGATCATGCCGAAGCCGATGGAGGTGGCGACGATGATCAGATTGACGTTGTTGCGGTAATCGACTTTCGACAGCGTGCGGATGCCGCTGGCGGCCACCGTGCCGAACAGCACGATACCGGCACCGCCCAGCACCGAGGTCGGTACCGCGGCGATCACCCGCCCCATGAACGGCAACAGGCCGAGCACCACCAGGAACACCCCGCCGGTGGCCACCACGAAACGGCTCTTGATCCCGGTCACTGCCACCAGCCCGACGTTCTGGGCGAAGGCGCTCTGGGTGAAGGAACCGAAGATCGGCGCGATCATGCTCGACAGCATGTCGGCCCGCAAACCGTTGCCCAGGCGCCTCGAGTCGACTTTGGTGTCGATGATCTCGCCCACCGCCAGGATGTCGGCAGAGGTTTCCACCAGGGTCACCATGATCACAATGCACATCGACAGGATCGCCGCGATATGGAACGTCGGCATGCCGAAATGGAAGGGCGTCGGGAAGCCGAACATCGGGCCCTGGCTGACCGATGAGAAGTCGGCCATGCCGAGGAACACCGCGATGACCGTTCCCATGACCATCGCCAACAGAATCGACAACCGCGAGATGGTTGCGCTGCCCATCTTGCTCAGCAGCAGCACCAGCACCAGGGTCACCGCGGCCAGGCCAATGTTCGCCATGCTGCCAAAATCGGCGGCGTGGCTGTTGCCGCCCATCGCCCAACGCGCCGCCACCGGCATCAGCGTCAGGCCGATGGTGGTGATCACAATGCCGGTGACCAGAGGCGGAAAGAACCGGGTGATACGTGAAAACACCGGAGTGATCAGCAAACCAATCAGGGACGCGGCGATTACCGCGCCGAGGATGGCTTGAAAGCCCCCTTCCCCGCCGCTGCCCACAATCGCCACCATGGTCGCGACACCCGAAAACGATACGCCCTGCACCAAGGGCAATTGGCAGCCGAAAAACGGCAGGCCGAGCGTTTGCAGCAACGTTGCCAGGCCGCCGGCGAACAATGACGCGGCAATCAACAGACCGATGTCCGCCGGCGAAAGCCCGGCCGCCTGGCCGATGATCAACGGCACGGCGACGATGCCACCGTACATGGTCAACACATGTTGCAGGCCGTAAGCCATATTCGCGCCGACGCCGAGGTTTTCGTCCTCGGGCCGTGGGAGTGAAACATGGGGCGTTTTCATGGTTCGGGGATTCCCTGTTTTTTGTTATGGGCACACTGTATTCAAAACTCAGGACAAATGTCCATAGAGTTGTATACAACTTATCCCATGCACGTCTCCAACAGTTCCTCGGCCAACGGCGTTTCTACGCCTGGAGCAACCCCACGATCGCGGGCCGCAACAGCTCCCGTGGCGGTACGCGCAGGCTGAATTCCTGCTCCAGCAAATCAATCAACTCATCGGCATCGCTGATCACGCGCCGCTCGCTCTCCTGTCCCATGCGGTGCACGGCATAGCTGTTGCCGTTCAAGGTCTTGCGCAAACCAACACCCGTGCGGGCCACCATCAACCGGCCCATGAATGGCGACTCCGGATGATTGCAGACGTACCAATTGCCGACGGTGTAGTCGATGTCTTCCTGGCGTTGCAGATCGAACAGGTACATCGGCCGCCATTCGTCGGCAACATTGGCGCGCAACAGATAACCGTCCGCGTGGGCCTCGATGCGGTACGGCTCATGGGGCGTGACCTGGGCCTCACGGCTGTCCAGCAACAGCGGCGCGGTGGGTACCATGCCGCCAAAACCGACGTCGGTGATGTAGCGCACCCCCTCGATCGTCACTAGGCTGAGCCGATGGGTCCGGGCGGGCCAGGCGCCCTCAGGCGCATTCATCACCACGCGCCCGGTAATGCCGCGGGCGTCGAAACCCAGTGCCTGCAATAGCGCCAGGAACAACTGGTTGAGTTCATAGCAATAGCCGCCGCGCCCGTCCTCGAAAACCTTGCGCTCGACCGATTCAAGGTCGATGGGCACGGGCTGGCGCAGCAACGTCGAGAGGGTCTCAAAGGGAAATTCGGCGGTATGGCGCCCTTGCAACTGACGCAAGGTGTCCAGGGTCGGCGCCGGTGGCGCGTCGAAACCCAGGCGGCGCAGATAGCGGGCCGTGTCACTCAGTTGGGGATAACTCATGAGGGTGTCCTTTTCCGGGGGCCGCGCAGCGCTCACAACAAGCGCAAGGCCGATGGGCGCCAGGTATAAGGTATTCCCCTTGCAGAGACAACAATCAACCGCAGCCCTGCCCCGTCAGCGTCGTTTGCGCGAGGCCAGCCGGATCCAGGTCGGCGCATGGTCGCTGGGGTGGGGCTGGTTCCTGACCCAGGCGTCCACGCCTGCCTCGCTCAGGTAGGCGCTGGCGACCGGGTTGAGCAACAGGTGATCGATGCGCAGTCCGGAGTTCTTTTGCCAGTGCTGGCGGAAATAATCCCAGAAGGTGTAGATCCGCTCGTCCGGGTACAGCTGGCGCAGCGAATCGGTCCACCCCTGCTCCAGCAACCGCTGGTAGCACTCACGACTTTCGGGCTGTAACAGCGCATCCTTGAGCCAGGAGCGCGGGTTGTAGATGTCCATGTCGGTGGGCACCACATTGTAGTCACCGGCCAGTACCACGGGATGATCACTGGCCTGCAGCCCCTGGGCGTATTCGATCAGCCGTTCGAACCAGGCCAGCTTGTAGTCGAATTTGGGACCCGGTTGCGGGTTGCCGTTGGGCAGGTAAAGGCACCCCACCAGCACGCCATGCACCGCCGCCTCCAGATAGCGGCTGTGGCTGTCGTCATCCCCACCGGGCAGGCCTCGGCGGCTCTCCAACGGCTGCGCATCACGGGCCAGGATCGCGACACCGTTCCAGGACGCCTGCCCATGCCAGATCGCCCCATACCCCGCCGACTCCAGCTCCGCAGCCGGGAAATCCTTGTCCACGGCCTTGAGCTCCTGCAGACAGGCAATGTCGGGCTTCTCCCGTTCCAGCCATTCCAGCAGGTTGGGCAGCCGCGCCCGGATGCCATTGATGTTGAAGGTCGCGATCCGCAGTTTTTTCATAGGGCCAACACTCGAAATGCCACGTCACTAGCTGTGACCGGCAACCGGACGCGGTGGTTGCAACGGTCTTCATGAGCCTGTTTTCGGCAAGCGCCTGCCGTTCTCCAGCAACTGCGCGAAGGCTTGCTTGTCGATCGGCCGGCTGAGGAAATAACCCTGTACTTCGTGGCACTGGTCCGAGCCCAGTGAACCGAGTTGGGCCAGGGTTTCCACGCCTTCGGCGGTGACCGTCAGCCCCATGGCCTTGCCCAGGTTGATGATCGCCTGCACCACGGCACGGTCGTTGCTGCTGTTGCTCATGGAGGCGATGAAGCGCTTGTCGATCTTGATGCCGTCGAATGGATAGGTGCGCAGGTAACCCAGGGACGAATAACCGGTACCGAAGTCGTCCATGTTCAAGCGCACGCCCAGCTCCTTCAGGGCATTCATGACCTGGAGCGCCCCATCGACGTCGTTGAGCATCACGTTTTCAGTGATCTCAAGCTCCAGGCGGCTCGCCGGGAAACGGGTTTCGATCAGCACCTGCCGCACATCTTCCACCACATCGCTACGCTCGAACTGCGCCGGCGACAGGTTGACTGAAACCATCAGTTCCCCCGGCCAGGTCAGCGCGGTTTCGCAGGCTTCGCGCAACACCCAACGGGAAAGCGGGACAATCAGGTCGGTTTGCTCGGCCAAAGGAATAAAGGCATCAGGGCCCAACAAGCCCTGGGTCGGATGCTGCCAGCGAACCAGGGCCTCGACCGCCACGATCTCCCGACCATCAACGGTGTAGCGCGGCTGGAAATACAGGATGAATTCGTTTTTCTTCACGGCCTGGCGCAAATCGCTTTCCAGTTGGCGGCGATGCTGGATCTGATCGTTCATTTGCGAGGCGAAATAACACCAGGTTTTCTTGCCTTCGGACTTGGCCTGGTACAAGGCAATGTCAGCGCAGCGGATCAGTTCACCAGGCACATACCCCTGGCGGCGGCTCACGGCGATACCGATGCTGGCGCCAATGTGCAACGAATGGGTTTCGTAGAGGATCGGTTGCTGCAGGCTGTCGATCAGCCGTGCACAGAATCGGTCGATCTCGGTGGTGCTCTCCATGTCGTTGAGCACCACCACGAACTCGTCGCCCCCCAAGCGCGCCACCAGGTCTTGCTCGCGGGTACTGTCACGCAGCCGCTGGGCCACCTCCAGCAACACCGCGTCACCGGCCGGGTGGCCGAGGGAGTCGTTGATCGGCTTGAAGTTGTCGAGGTCCACCATCAACAACGTCAGGGGCACCGAATGTTCCTTGGCCACCAACGCATCATCCAGGTGTCGCGCCAGCTTGTTGCGGTTCGGCAGGCCGGTCAGTGCGTCGTGCATCGACAGATGCTGGACCTGGGCATGGGCCGCCACTTCATCGGTGATATCACTGGCGGTACCGCGATAACCCACCACTTGCGCCTTGTTGTAGATCGGGCGCGCCGACACCCGACAGAAGCGTAATTGCCCGGAATGATCGCGGTAGGAACAGCGCAAGTTGCTGGCGCTCTGTTCCTCCGTCAGCTTGCCTAACCAAAGGGCAATCGGCGTGGTATCGCAATACAACAGTTGCTCGATATCCTGCCCCAGCCATTGCTGGTCGGAGAACCCGGTGACTGTATTGAAACGCCCCGACAGATAAGTGATGTGCTGCTGCCCGTCGATTTCCCATATCCAGTCCGACGCCGCTTCGGCCACGGCCCGGAAACGCTCTTCACTGGCCTCGAGGGCGTGCGCCGACCGTTCCAGGCTGTCGTAACTGGCGTCAACGTGCCGCGCAGTGCGCATTGCATAACGAAAAAAGTAAGCGGTCAGCAAGGCCAGGATCAACAGCGCGCCCCCCAACGGCGGCACCAGGGACCAAAGCAGTTGCTGGCCCGGGCGCTCCAGCCGGGACACCAGGCTGTAGCCGGTACTGTCCAGCGGCACGGCCGGCTGGCCGGGCTCGAGCTCGGTGTCTTTCTTGAGATTCAAGTCAGTGAGGCCGTAACTCTTGCCCAATTTGCGCAGCTTGACCGGCGTCAACTGGTCGACGAACAACAGGACCGAGGTGCCTTTGGCCTCGACCTGGGGCCGTTCGTCGTTGGGCAGAATCACCGACGCCGTGACGACGGCCGGCCAGCCCTCGAACAACGTATAACGGATCGTGGACATCGTCAGGTCAGGCTGCGCCTGGAGTGCGTCCACCAGGTCCGTCAGCGGCGTGTCCATATAAGCCGCCGCATCCGGTGGGACATTGCGCCCGCGCACCACCGCATACTTGGTGCGTTGCCGATCAATGACAAACACACCCTCGTATTCATCATTGGTGAACAGGGTCTTGCCCATGTTCTGTTCGGCGTAGGCCCATTGCACATCGACTTCACCGTTGAGGCGCTCGTAGGCCGTGGTCCAATAGGCATAACTGGCGATGTAGTTTTTCGAAGCGGTGATGCGATTCTCGAGGGCGCGCTCGGTATAGAAATGCGTCTTGCGCACGTCCTGCGCATCGAGCTTTTGCGCAATGTTGAACAGCGCAGCAATCGCCACCAGGACACCCAAGACAAACAGCCCCGCGACGGCCACGACCAGGCGACGGGTAATCGGTGTGTGACGTGCGGTGCCTGAAGGGGTATCGGCAGTGGAATCCATTGACCTGCTCCTGTCCTGTCATCGCTGGCTTCGATACCTGGGAAGGGAAGGACCGAGGCCAGTCGCTCCTAACCTTGGCAACCGCTGCTCGAACAATTGGCGAACCCACGTTTTTTTTGCGAAAGGGCCGACACGCCTCTTGCCGGACACCAGCACGATGCCTGAATAGTTGACCGTGGCAGGCCTTCGATGATTCCAACCGATCTCATCGATCCGAGCGCGCCAGCCTATCGAGTCCTTCTTCGGTCGATAGCACCGCCACCCGGTTGCGGCCGCTGTGCTTGGCCTGGTATAGCGCCGCATCGGCGCGCTGGATGAAGACTTCGATGCTGTCCAGGCTGGTGGGCACAAAGGCATAGCAACCCAGGCTCACCGTGAGGTAGCCGGTCGGGGAGCCGGAATGGGTGATGTGCTTGTCGATGACGCTGCGGCGGATCTGCTCGGCCAACGCCATGGCCCCCGCAAGATGGGTGTCGGGCAACAGCACCGCAAACTCTTCGCCGCCATACCGTACCGCCAGATCCGCCTTGCGATGGCAACAGCTCTTGAGCGCCTTGGCCACTTCCGCCAGGCAATGATCCCCGGCCACGTGCCCATAGGCGTCGTTGTAGCGTTTGAAAAAATCGATGTCGAGCATGATCAGGCTCAAGGGGCTGCGCTGGCGGGCGCCCCGGCCGAACTCGATATCCAGGGCCCGCTCGAACAACCGCCGGTTCGCCAGTCCGGTGAGGCTGTCATGGGTGGCAATCAGTGCCAAGGCTTCCTGAGCCTTGCGCAAGTCCGCTTCGATCTTTTCACTGTTACGTACCTGACGCACGAATACCCAACCGAACAAGCAAATCCCCAGGACCACCAGCCCCACGATAAGGGTGGATTGGAAAGCCCGCTCATGCCAGCCCGCCAGAATCGATTCTTCGGACATCGCGGTGGTGACCACCAGCGGATAAGCCTGCAGATGTTGGTGCCCATACAACCTGACGACACCGTCGGCGGCTGACCGGATGATGGCATCGCCAAACATCCCGTCGGTCGCGGGATGGTTGTAGATCCCTTCATCGACCAGCGGGCGACCGATCCGGGTCTCCTCGAAGGGGCGACGGGCCAACAGCGTCCCGTCGGACAAAGCCAGGGCCATCTCGCCTTGATCATCCAGGCTGAAGCTTTTGAAGAAGCGGTCGAAGTAGGACATCTTGATGCCGGCCATCAACACGCCTTGGAAGTTGCCGTCTCGATCATTCAAGCGCCGGGACACCGGAATGATCCATTCACCGTTTTGCCGACTGCGGATCGCCGGGCCGATATGGGCGATCAGGGAGGCGTTCTGTTGGTGGAAAACGAAATACTCACGATCCGCCACCCCTGCTCCCCTGTGCAGGTTGTCGAAGGAAGTCGTGATCCAGTGACCGTGCTGGTCGAAAAGGAACAAGCCATGCAACTGCTCGAGCGATTGCACGCGTCGGGCAAGGGTTTGTTGCAAGCGTGGCAATACCGCAGGGCCGAATCCATCAATCTGAATCCAGTCTGCCAGGCTGGCCAGGACCAGATCGGCCTGGAGGAAGGTGTCCTGGGCCTGCTGAGCCATGGCCCGAGTAAGGGTGGCCGAAGCGATGCGCGCCGATTCCAGATCGTGGCGGCGGGACTGTTCCACCTGCAGATAAAGCAAACCACACAGGCATAGGCACACCGCCGCGATAAACGTGACCGCGGCCTTGAGCAACGGCAGGCGCTTCAGGGCACCGGCAGGCGTGTGGAAAGGATCGTAAATGGGGATTGGCAAGCGAGTTCCTGAAGAGGGCAATACATAAGCGAATTCGCTCATAACCCCCAATATTCATGAGCTTAGCCTACCGCTTGTGAGGCGGCAATTTGCCTGTGCGGCGGAGCCGATGGGTGGCGCAGTGGATCCAAAACCCCGCCGGCCAACCGGCAAAAATGTGCTCTCCTGAATGAAGACATGCCCGTGTTTACAAGCAAACTTTTGCCGGGGGCTATTCAAATCGCGTAACGCCCCATAACGTGGTCGCCTTTGACTTCCAAGTGCGCCATCGACCATGAACAAACCGAACCGAATCGATGATGAGCAGACCCTGGCCCGACCTGGCGCCGTCAGCCTGCGCGAAGCTTTCTGGTTCTGGCTCAAACTGGGTTTTATCAGTTTCGGCGGCCCTGCGGGGCAGATCTCGATCATGCATCAGGAGTTGGTGGAACGTCGGCGCTGGATTTCCGAGCGGCGCTTTCTGCATGCCCTCAACTACTGCATGCTGCTGCCGGGCCCCGAGGCCCAGCAACTGGCGACTTACCTCGGCTGGCTGATGCACCGCAGCTGGGGCGGAGTGATCGCCGGGGCGTTGTTCGTACTGCCTTCGCTGTTCATCCTCATCGCGTTGTCCTGGCTGTACATCGCCTTTGGCGAGGTGCCGGTGGTGGCGGGTATTTTCTATGGCATCAAGCCCGCCGTGACGGCCATCGTGGTGCATGCCGCCCACCGAATCGGCTCCCGCGCGCTCAAGAACAACTGGCTGTGGGCGATCGCGGCGGCATCGTTCACCGCGATCTTTGCCTTTGATCTCCCCTTCCCGCTGATCGTGCTGGGCGCGGCGGCCATCGGTTATTTCGGCGGTCGCTGGGCACCGGATAAATTCAGCCTGGGCGGTCACGCGACCCAACACCAGTCCTTCGGCCCCGCCTTGATCGACGACGATACACCGCCCCCGGAGCACGCCCGGTTCAGCGCCACCAGGCTGGCACGATTAGCATTCATCGGTGCCCTGTTGTGGATCGTGCCCATAGGCCTGCTGACCGCCGTGTTCGGCTGGGCCGGCACATTGACGCAAATGGCCTGGTTCTTTACCAAGGCCGCACTGCTGACCTTCGGCGGCGCCTATGCGGTCTTGCCCTACGTGTACCAGGGTGCCGTCGGGCACTTCGGCTGGTTGACGCCGACGCAAATGATCGACGGCCTGGCCCTGGGCGAAACCACGCCTGGGCCGCTGATCATGGTCGTGGCTTTTGTCGGTTTCGTCGGAGCCTACGTGATGCAGGTGTTCGGCCCCGAACAGGCCTTCCTCGCCGGGGCCGTCGCGGCCACGCTGGTGACCTGGTTCACGTTCCTGCCCTCGTTCCTGTTCATCCTGGCCGGCGGCCCGCTGGTGGAATCGACCCACAACGCGTTGAAATTCACCGCCCCACTGACCGCGATTACCGCGGCGGTGGTCGGGGTGATCCTCAACCTGGCCTGCTTCTTCGGTTACCACGTGCTCTGGCCCAACGGTTTTGCAGGCACCCTGGACTGGCCCTCGGCGATCATCGCAATCGCCGCGGCCGTTGCGCTGTTTCGCTACAAACGCGGGGTGATCCAGGTATTGCTGGCGTGCGGCCTGGCCGGGCTGGCGGTGCATTTGCTGCGCTAGACGAGGCGTTTGCTCAGGTACGTCGCCGAGGCCGGGCACAAGGTCTTGAACTGGGCCGTCGCGCGGATCGAAGCGGGCGCCAGCGAGCGATCCTCCTGCTGATAGCCCTGGCCGGAAAAAAACGCCGCGGCGCTGTCGGTCAACAGGTGGAGCCGCTCTACCCCCTCGCGTCTCGCAAACGCTTCGACAGCGGCCAGTACCGCCACCCCAGCCCCCCGCCCCCGCTGCCCCTCAAGGACAACCAACGAGCGCAGCAACCGCTCGGCCCCCTCCCCCTCGATGCCAGCAAACCCCACGTCGACACCCTGGTGGTTGAAGCTGAAGAACTGGCGACCGGAATATGTCAGGTCGTCCACGGGTAGCCCGGCCTGGGTGAGAGCATCACGCAATGGTCCCAGGTCGTTATTGCTTAGCACTGTCATACGCATGGTGGGTGCTCGTCTATGTCTTGCCTTGATCATCGGGCGCCCCGATCGATGTCCGATTCATAATGATCCGAAACACGTGATCAGCGCCTTAGCCATTTAAGCATTGTCGAAATGAACAGAACGCTCAGGCAATGCTTCCATGTGCCGAAGGCGCTTGCTTCCAGCCCCCATGACCTGGCGCAAATGGACACCCCGGCCCATCAGCTAAGCTCAGCCTATCATCACGACAGGGAATCGACATGAGCAAGGCAGACGAGCTAGCGGCCAAACTGAGGAAAACCCAGCAGACCCGAGCGGATACCGACAACTGCGCCGACCTGGCGATCGAGCACTGGCCCGCCCAGGTCTACGAGCTGTATCGCCAGATCGAGAGCTGGCTGGCCCCCGTGTGCGAGGCGGGCCTGGATATTCGGCGCAACCCCACCCATGTCTTTGAGCGTCATTCCAGCGGTTCGACGTACAACTACGCCATCGATCAACTGATGATCGAAGGCAATCATCACCGCATTTCATTCGACCCGATTGCACGTTTCTCGCCCAAGGGAGAGGGCTGCATTGAAGTCCACATGCAGGACCAGGAACACTGCATCGTGCGCACACTCGGTGAGCATGGTGAATCGCGTTGGCATCTCCACGCCCTGCATTCGGCGGGGCAACCGCGCCCTGAACCCACCCTGCTGCACGAGGACGCCTTGCTCGCCTTGGTCGAGGAAGGCCTTGGCCTTTAACGCAAATGGGCGACCCGAGGTCGCCCATTTTCATTGGAGCACACGCTAGATCTGCGGCGCTGACTCGATTGCTGGATCGCTTCCGGGCACCGGTAGCGTCAGTGCCAGCGCCGGTCTTCCCAGCAGTTTGTTCAAGGCATTGTCGATTTCGTCAGCCGCGCCTTGCGCGTATCGAGCATCCGCCCAGCTCCAGTACGGATCGGACATCAGCCCACCCACGGCGTGTGCGCACAATTCATCGCTGCTGATGCCCATCTTCCCAGCCGCGGCGATCACGGCCATGAGGGCTTGCTCCAATTGGGAAATTCGCTCGGTCGTCACAATGAACCAACGTGATGGATAACAAACCCCAAGCATAACAAGCCATCAATATGCCACCAACCTCAGGCGCCCAACGGTCGCTCTCCTTGGGTTACATGACTCACCTCAACCCGCTGTGCCATAGGACGCTGCATCCGCAATCGATGAGGACGTCCGGACCGCTGAGCGAGCCGCCAGCATCGCAAGAACAGCGGCAACGCCCAGCACCGCCGCACTGGTTTCGAAGGTCGCGCGATAGCCACTCAGATCAAACAGAACGCCCCCCACTGTCGCGCCCCCGGCGATGGCAAGCTGGGCGATCGCCACCATCAGGCCGCCGCCGGCTTCGGCCTCTTCCGGCAGCGTTCGCGAGAGCCAGGTCCACCAGCCAACCGGGGCGGCCGTGGCCACCAGGCCCCAAAGGCCGAGCAGGAGGGTCGTGATCGTCACCGAGCCGCCGCCCACCACCAAGGCAATGGCAATCGCGGCCATCAGCAGAGGGATGACGATGAGCGTCCGATAGAGATGGTTTTTCAAGCAGGCCCCGATCAGGAAGGTGCCCAGCAGCCCCGCCACACCGATCACCAGCAACATGAAGGACAGCATGGAAACGCTCACCTGCGTCACCGTTTCAAGAAACGGCCTCAGGTAAGTGAACAGCATGAACTGGCCCATGAAGAACGTGCTGAGCGCCAGCATCCCCAGCGCGACCGGTGCCCGGGTCATCAACTTGAGAACGTTGGTGCTGCCCTGCTTCGCCTGCGAAGGCATGGAAGGCAGGCGCAACAGCAGCCAGACCAGGGCAATGGCGGCGACAGGCACGATGCAGAAAAACGCACCACGCCAACCGATGATCGTCCCCAGGAAACTGCCCAGCGGCGCAGCGACTACCGTCGCCAAGGCATTACCGCCATTGACGATGGCCAGTGCCTGCGGAACCTGATCGTCCGGCACAAGCCGCATGGCCGTGGCCGCCGACAGCGACCAGAACCCGCCAATCGCCACGCCGATCAACCCACGACCGACCATGAATACCGCGTAGTTCGGCGCGAACGCCACCACGGTGCCTGAAACGATCATCAGCAGGGTCAGCCCCAACAGGAGCCATTTGCGATCGACCCGAGCGGCGATCGAGGCGATGAACAGGCTGGTGACCAGGGCAAAGGCGCCCGAGACGGCTATGCCTTGACCGGCCTGCCCTTCACTGACGTGAAGATCGGCAGCCACTGGCGTCAGCAAGCTGACGGGCATGAACTCCGAGGCCACCAGCACGAACGCAGCGAGGGCCATGGCAAATACCGCGCCCCAGGCGAGCTGGGCTTGTGGCAATGGGTGATCGGTCATTGAACGACAATCCTGTATTGCTTGATGGAGCTGTGGAAGCAAGATTGTATTTTCAGGGCCCGGTCCGGCCGACCGATAACGCATTACGCTGGGATGCTTGCCTGATCCTGTGAGTTCTTCCATCGTGCATAGGCAACGCTTCGCTTGGCGCGTTAATGTTCTGCCTATAACGCTTGAGCCAAGACGACACCCGGAGCCGACATGGCCATCCAACGCAGATCCGTACACGAGGTATTGACCGCCGTCATCGGCGCCTGGACCCCACACCCGGGCGACGTCGAAACGCCCATCCCCGGCCTCGTCTTCTTCCGGCGCGAAGCCCCGGCGCCGCCGGTGATTTGCATGATCGAGCCGAGCATCGTGCTGGTGGCCCAAGGCGAGAAGCAGGTGTGGATCGGTGGCGAAGCCTATGGCTACGACACCGGGCGGTTCCTCATGACCTCCCTGGACATCCCGGCCAATTCCGAAGTGCTGCAGGCAAGCCCGGAACGACCCTGCCTGGGCCTGGTCCTGAGGCTCGACTTGCGCATGGTGGCCGACCTGGTCGCCCAAGGCAGCCTGTCGCCACCGCGTGATCGAGCAGTCGGGATCGGCGCGGGAATCGGCACCGCGACTCCCGACCTGCTGGCGCCATTCGCACGCCTGCTGGGGTTACTGGATGAACCCGAAGCGATCCCCATACTGGCACCGCTGATCCAGCGCGAAATTCACTACCGACTGCTGCTCAGCGACCAGGCCGCGCGGCTGCGGCAGATCGCCTCGGTCGATAGCCAGGGCTACCGGATCGCCAAGGCCATCGACTGGTTGAAATTGAACTACACCGAGTCCGTGCGCGTGGACGACCTCGCGGCGCGGGTGCAAATGAGCGCGCCGACGTTTCACCACCACTTCCGCCAGCTCACGGCGATGAGCCCGCTGCAATACCAGAAATGGTTGCGGTTGAACGAAGCCAAACGCTTGATGCTCAACGAGCATGTGGACGTGGCGAGTGCGGCCTTCAAGGTGGGCTACGAAAGCCCTTCCCAATTCAGCCGCGAATATGCCCGCTTGTTTGGCATGCCGCCCAAACGAGACATTGCGGCGTTGCGCGGGCCAGCCAAGGCTGGTTGATTCATCATCGCCCCGGGATTAACGGTGGGAGCACAGCTTGCTCCTACAGGTTCCAGGCTGCGCAGGATGATGAGCCAGGCAATGCAGGCGACCTTGTGAGGTCGCCCACTTCCATTACGACGCCAGAACCTGCGCCTGCAATCGCCGCCCGATCACATCCAGCAAATCACACCCGTCGCGCAGCGGGATCGCCAGCACTTGGGCAAAATCATGGAGTACCACCGCGTCCGTACTGATGTCGGAACGCATGGCGAGGTTTTCCACCAACTGTGTGACAGCGGCGATGCGGTAAGCGGCGGTGTCGTGCAACACGTCCAACGGCGCTTCCGTGTCGATCAGGAGCGCGTGGAAATTGTTTTCGATACCGGTGATGGGCATGTAGCGGGACATGGGGGTTACTCCTGCGGGAATGGGAGGTCAGTGGCGGATTGGGATGCCGCTGGCAAAGGGGGCGAATCCGGGAGCGAGATTCGGATATCCAGCAGGAGATATTCTTGGGTGACGCTAGACGAAAGCCACCTTGGATGGGCTGTGGCTTTCGGAGGGTTGGGGGTGAGTTTTTTCATTGGCTGATTCCTTAGTGAGAAAAAATCTGCCGACATCACTTCCACATGATGGGTGGCAGCTGTACGCGGGTGTGGAAGGTCCGAGCACTAAGGATCTCGGCGCGTCCGAAGACGCCCCGCGTACAGCCGCCATAATTTAACAGCAGACATAAGAAAAGCACCTGCTTTAAATTTTGCGGCGCTACGCGCCTTAGTGAGTAAGGGCTTCCACACCCTGCCGCTGAATTTGCAGCGACGGAGAGAACTTAGCGCATGGGGTGATTGGGTGGATAGTCAGCGGGGAGCGACGCAGCTTGAGGGAAATTTCCGATGGGGGTGTCCGACGATGAATTGGGCTGCGCAGCTAGGGGCGACAAGGACAAATCTCGAAACGAATGAGTGCTCAACACTTTGGCATGGTCGAAGATTCCATCGTATTGTGAGGCGCAACCACCAACGCACCAGTAGCGTCAAAAATGAACTGCGCAGTACCTGGAAATTGACCGATGAAAGAAGAGTACGATTTCAGCACGGCCAAGCGTGGCCCCGTTATGAGCAACAAAGGAAAAACGCGTATCACCATCATGCTTGACGATGAAGTGATCAAGGCCGCTCGCGAGCGCGCCGAAAATGTCGGCACTGGATATCAAACCGTCATCAACCAGCTATTGCATCAAGCCTTGATCTCCCAGGCGGCCAAGATATCTGGATGAATTGAGAAGCTCAGCTTACCTAGGGGTAAGGCGCTGTCTGGTAGGCGCACTCCCCACGCCGACAACTTGAGCTCTTTTATCTAATCCTCAACAACAGCACCAACAACTATCCGCTTACCGATTTGCGCCCCCACTTCCAACGCCTGCCCATCCCGCTGCTTGCCCCGCCGTGCCAACCCCACCAGTCGAGGAATCAGCTCTCCCTCCGGCAAGTGCTGCCAGAATCGCCCCGGCATGTGCTGACGCAACGCCTGCGGATTGAGCCGCGCCGGGTTGAAGATGTGCCTGTAATAGGTCCGCCACAGCTCAGCGCCGGGATCCTCAGCGTGACGCGCCCAATGCTGCCACTGCTCGGGGCAACGTCGCTGGTAATCCAATGACTGCCCATCGAAACGGATACCGTCGCGCGGCGTTGCGATCAGCCAGCGTTGTTGCCCCAGTCGCTCGGCAAAATGGCCACTGGCGCTTTCGAGGATGTCATGGGCCGGCTGGTGAAAGGCGACCAGATCCAGCTGCAGTTGCTCGGCCAATGCTTGCGGCAAGGGGATGAAGCGCACAAAGGCATGCAGGTGATGAGCCTCGCGCTGGACCTGCTTGATCCGCCGCTGCAGCTCACTGCCCAGACGGTCGCCCGCGAGCATTGCAGTACGATCGCCGTGGGCAACCCGCCAAAGCACTTCGTACAGCAGATTCCAGCGTTGTTCGCCCTGGTAGCGGCCAGCCTGTTCGAGTTGGGTCAGCAAGGCTGCGGGAACCCGCGTACGGAACGGGCCCGGCCCTTGGGGCAGCGGCGCCGGCATGGCCAAAAGATCGGCGACCGGTCCTTGGGCCCACGTGACATCGCTCGGGTCGATGCCGTGGCCGAGCAGCGTTCGAGCCTGGTCCCGCCACGTAGCGAAATCATCCTCGCAATCCAGGGCAATCACGACCAAAACCCCATCTGCACCGGCCGCTGGGGGTCGCGCAACCGCGCACGCAGCAGGCCGCTGCGCACCTGGGCATCGGCAGGCCGGTAATCGCTGGTGACAATGAACGGTCGCGCCTTCTCCAGCACGCACCGCAACTGCACCAGGTCGTCATAACGAATCCGCCGCTCCCGGCGCAGCGCAACCAGACGCTGCACGCTACGCAGGCCAATCCCTGGAATACGCGCCAGCAATGCGGGTTCGGCGCGGTTGATATCCAGCGGGAACACCTCTCGATTGGCCAGCGCCCACGCCAGCTTGGGGTCGATGTCCAAGTCCAGATTGTGGGTTTCGCTCAAAAGCTCGCCTGCCTTGTAGCCGTAACCGCGCATGAGAAAGTCGGCCTGATACAGCCGGTGCTCGCGCAGCAACGGCGGTGCCGCCAAGGGCACGCTGGCCGGGCTGTCGGGAATCGGGCTGAACGCTGAATAGTAAACCCGTCGCAAACCGTACCCCTGGTAGAGCGACTCAGCGTTGCTCAGGATGGCGTGATCATCGGTGGCATCCGCCCCCACAATCACCTGCGTGCTCTGCCCGGCCGGGGCGAAGCGAGGTGCCCGCGGCTCTCCGGCCACCGCCTGTTGCCCCTGGTGGATGGTGCCCATGGCCTGGCGGATGGTCGTCAACTGCTTTTCCGGCGCCAGGCGCTTGAGGCTGATATCGGAGGACAACTCGATATTCACGCTCAAGCGATCAGCCAACCGCCCCGCTTCCTCGATCAACAGCGGATCGGCATCGGGGATGGTCTTGAGGTGGATATAGCCACGAAACTGGTGCTCCTCACGCAACAACCGCGCCACCCGTATCAACTGCTCCATGGTGTAATCGGCCGAGCGAATGATGCCGGAACTCAGGAACAGACCACTGATGCAATTGCGGCGATAGAAATCCAACGTCAGCCGCACCACCTCCTCGGGTGTAAAACGCGCCCTCGGCACGTTGCTGGAGCGGCGGTTGACGCAATACTGGCAGTCGTACAGGCAGAAATTGGTCAGCAGCACCTTGAGCAGCGAGACACAGCGCCCATCCGGCGTATAGCTATGGCAAATGCCCATGCCATCGGTGGCTCCCAGCCCCTCACGACCACGGGAGCTACGCTTGGGGGCACCGCTGCTGGCGCAGGAGGCGTCATATTTGGCAGCGTCGGCGAGAATGCCGAGCTTGGCGATAAGCTGCATGGATCGATCTCAGATACTGTATATAAGAACAGTATTTTGGGGCGATCGGCATTGCAAGGGCCATTGATCAGTTCAACGCCCCAGGACACACTCCAGCGCAACTCACTCGATCAGTGGCGAAGCGACTTAAATGTATTGGCAACCCGATTCGCCCGTAAGATAGCTCCGGTAACCTGAAGCGCACCTCCCTCAGTCTTGCTACTTTCCCTCTAGAACACCGGCATGGATACGATAAGGACATTCCCCTCCAACCCAAAAGGCCGTGACTTTGTCGTGGGGGACGTTCACGGCCACTTCAAGCTTTTAAGCACCCTGTTGGAGCGCTCGAAGTTTGATGTTGCGCTGGATCGTCTTTTCTCCGTCGGCGACCTGATCGATCGCGGCCCTGATTCCGTGGAGGTACTCGACTGGCTTTCGCAGCCCTGGTTTCATGCGGTGCGAGGCAATCATGAACAGATGCTGATCGACTGCATCTCCGGGAACGGTGACATTCCCAGGCATACCCGCAACGGCGGAGCCTGGCTTTATGAGCTACAGCCCCCCGTCCAACATGAACTCTCCAAGGCGCTCCAGGCACTGCCCTGGATTATTGAAGTCGACTTATTGGACGGCAGAACCGTCGGCATCGTGCACGCTGAAGCCCCACTGACGCAAAAAGGTGACGACTGGCAGAAGGCCAAAGCAGCCCTGCAAGGGCAACTGGGAGAAATTTGTCGCCTGCGTGCGTTGAGCATGGCCCTGTATGCCAGGGAAAGGATCGAGGAGCAAAACGAGGATCCGATCAAGGGAATACAGCAACTCTATGTCGGTCACTCGACGGTGCCCAGGGTCACGAGCCTGGGCAACGTCGTCTATATCGACACCGGCTGCTCCTTTGGGGACGGAGCCTTGAGCCTGATCGAACTCAATGGAGAAACCATCATCCAGGTAAGCATGAGCCAATGATGCCTGCGCAACACATGGCCTTGGCTCACCCAACCGTCTTAAATCAACGGTGTTTTGAAATCACCCCCGCCATGTACTGGTTTAAATCGCGCAGATCCTGAACCTTCCAGGAGAACGGAGGCAGCCTTACTCTGTTCTCTTTCAACGTTCTTGGAATCAAGTCGCCATTTGGGCGAAGTATGATCGACGAGACGATAACGCCCGGATAATCATTCAGTCTTCTCTGGAATGAAGAGGTTGTCAGGTCAGGCGCAGGAGGCGTGCTTTTCTTGGCCAAGGGCCCGGCTCCCTTGAGGTCCGCTCCGTGGCACATGGCACATCTCTGTGAATAAAGGGTTTTCCCGTTGGCATTATCCGCGAAGGAAACCGATAGTTGAGCGAGCGATAAAGCGCCCAACAATGCGGTGAACCATACGTTCATTTTCAACTGTCCTTGTCGTTTCAATCAGATCTGAATCACCAGGCGTGGTGCGCGAGCAGTGGACAGGGCTGTATTGCGCACAGTGAATAGGAGAAAGCCATGCATGAGCAACTTGAAAAGCCTGGTTGATTGGCTAAAGCTTCGAGAGTGACCGGCAGGCTCGTGAGGCCCCTTTTTCCCGGCGGCAGAAGCGGATCGGGTTGCGCGTACTGCGCTTGAGTCGATCATCCAGGTGTGTAAATCGATCAAGCCTTGCTCATTCAATCTCAGCTGCAAGCGTTTGAGCATGTGATCAAATGCTCCTTGATTTCGCCATCCCCGAAACCCTTGATACACCGTTGACCACGGGCCGAAGCGCTCCGGCATATCTCGCCACGCAGCACCCGAGCAGAGCACCCAGAGCACGCCATCGAGCATGAGACGGTCGTTCAGGCGGGGCCGCCCCGGACCATGGGTTTCGGTGAAGAGATCGACAACCACAGTCCAGGCCTCATCCGAGAGTTCGTAACGCTTTGCCATCACAGAATTCCTTTCCGTTGATGGCGGGGACTCTACAAACTCTCAGCTCCCGAGGCGCGGCGATTGGGTTTCTCCGGACTTCGTACAAAGCCTAGTATCAACCCGAACCGCCAAATCGGCCTTCGCCCTCATGGAATATCTGAAGTCAGATCCAACTTAACGCGTTTCCACTCCCCATTAGCCTCATAATAAGCAATATTCCTATACTCATACACAACATCCAGTGTTCTGAGTTTAACCCTACCAGGCAAAGTCGCACGAACAGCACCAGAACTTTGCGTCACAAGAAATGGGCTACTTGACTTTATTTTATCAAGCGCTGCAACAGAGTCATCGGTTTTCTCGATGAGAAAATATCGATAGACAAAAGGGACTGTTGCCCCACCCGAGTCATAAAGTACTTCGTAGACAGCGCCGGCGGTATCAACTGGCGTCACTGAAATTATTTTTGATGGCTCCGGCAAGGATGAACCGCTAAAGAAAATATATGCTGCCTGAACAATACAAACCAGCAACAGGGTTAAAAAAGCCAATTTATAAGCCTTTGGTTTTAGCATATCTTATACCTGCCTTTATCCATATTTGGTCCATCCTATCATCACCGTAGGGTGACTCTGCCCACCACTTACCAAACTCCGCCTTTGATGTTCCCGCTATGGACTGAGCAGCACCAGCAGCTCTTAACAATACCTGCTCTGGAATACCCGCCGCGGTGCCAGTAGCACCGTAATTGAAATTACCAAACTCCTCAAATTCTCTACCACGCTGCTTATAATCCCACTCACCTTTATTTCGCACCTTAGTGTAAAACACTCCGAGAACGTAAGCCTCCCCACCTACAATTACTTCAGCCGCCTCTCTCCACTTCCTTGCCTCTTCCAAGTTCCCATCCAACTCAACACCCGGCGGCGATAACGGAGGATTACCTGAAGCAGCTCGCTCTTCCGATTGTTTTTCTTGAGCCGCAAGTAACTTTAACAGTCGACCTTCGAGACTACTGATCTCATCATTCAATACGTCGCTTCGATAGGCAGCTTGAATAGCTGCAAGTTCCTGCTCGAATGAAACATCAGGATCTAGATGATTATCCCGCGTACGTTCAAGAAAAGCTTTAAGATCCTGTCTCTTGAAATCCACGCCAGGGTACTTTCCCAATACTGAGCTCAGAGCAGATAGCTCTCTACGCTCATCAGTTAATACCTGATTCACCACCTTAATTCCCTTATTAACCCAATCAACAGGAGTCACTATAGAACCAGGAATTTTTGCGGCAGCCACATCAAGCTTAGACTGTACGTTCCTCTCGACATTGGCCTTATCAAATTTATATTTATTGACAATAGGATTTTTCTTTGCGTTGTACTTACCTGCCCAAACAGCCACCCCGGCCCACACCTTCAAGTTCTCTTTCTCTTCCGCAGCCGAAACAGCAGAAACTAAAGCCCGCGACTTGCCAGTTAAAATTTTTATTCGCTCCGCGAGCACCTTCCCTCTATACGCAGCAGTAATAGATCTGAGCCACGCCCTATAAGTTTCCAACGGTAGCCTACCATTACGCCTACCCATTATATTTACAAAATCAACTGCCCTTTTCTTCATATCTCGATCAAACGGACTGCCACCAAAAAAACTATTTGCCACCATCAAACTCTTAGTGAGCTCCGACGAGTCCTTTGACAACATTTTAGAAACAACATGTTCTTCAGCTTTCAACCTATCCAAGGAAGAACCATCAGCAAAACCGACAGCAGCATGAATTTCCGAGTCAAGTTCAGAGCTCAACTTACTAAAATAGGAACGATATGACTCATCGATGCTTCTGTTTATTTGAAAAATCGTAAAAATAACAGTCATTATTAGACGTTCGTTTTTAACGTCCCGCCGCTTAAAAAAATTCTCAACTTCTACAATCTCTACCACTTGCCCGTTCCAAGGTACCGGTTTTGCAACATACCCTAAAATAGGGCCCGGAGGATTAGGTAGTGGACCATCGGGAGTGATAACCAATGGTGGTAGCTCTAACGGTCCTGTCATATATTGCTCCTTTTATATTACTGCATGTATTTTTATCGGCATTCTTTGTACTTCAAGCCAGATAAATAGGCCTTACGACACTCTCTTTCCGATAGCGAAAAACACTCTATAAAAAAAACAGTTAATCACGCAACGAGTTTTTATGCGTTTATGCATAAACACACCAGATACGTCCACTGTCCAATGCAGTCGTCAACGCTTCCCCACGGTGCAACCGAAACCATCATTTGCAGCTTTAGCGGCTATGCAATCGACGTCGTACATAATTTAGGGAAGTTTCCTACGCACCATTTTTTTGCCGAACTTTATTAGGAAGCCTATATTTCCAACGTTTATCAATGATTTAATAGTTTTGAAGTTTTATGAAAAAAATGGGATGAAGAAAAGTGGATAGATTTATTCGAGCCCTGCATCGACCTACAATCCCAACATATCAACCAGCGCTCCAAGGTTCCCGACTGAACTGGGTATCTCTAACCCTGCCGGGAGATTCAGCGCTCTTTCCGATCAAGCCCGTCAGCCTTACCCGATCCCATTCCTGATAAACTCCCCTCCTCTGCCCTACCCATTCAGATTCCTCAATGTACTTAACCACTGCTGCCCCCCAATCACTCTCCCGCCGCTTCTCCGTCGCCCCGATGATGGATTGGAACTTCTAATTCTACAGGCCACGTAATACGCGCGTTGTAGCACCCTGCGCCAAGCTCCGTACCATTTTTGTACCAACGCCAGTCTAATACGTTGAAGCCCTGGCCCTTTCTCGTTTGCCCCAGCAATCCCGAGCATTGCTGCTGCTATGCTTAATTCCTTTCGAAAGGAGTCGGCGATAATGGCAAGCGAATACTCACTAGCGGATGTTCTGGAACGGCTTTATCAAAATCAACTGGCCCTAGAGGCGGCAGTAATGGAGCTGACCCTGTGGGCTGAGCAGCAAGACGCTGTGGAGGCAGGTGAGAATGTTCGAGGGGCGCTTAACACGATTACTGAAAACGCCGGATATATCAAACAAGGCTTGGCCCGGTTGAGAGGGGCGGATCTCCCCTAAATGGCAGTAGCGGCTGTTTGTTTATTGCCCTGCTGGCAGCGGATAAAAGCCAGGCTTTGCCGGCGTCTGGAGTGCGAGCGATCCGTAGGTTGCGACAAAAATAGATAGCGCGACCCGCGTCGTCGAATGCCCGTGGCAACGGACCGCGCCAATCAAGCGGCATCGTCTCAGCCACCTTCATTGTATTGACGAAGAAGATCATTCAAGACAGCTTCAAACTCGCCCAGCGGTAGCTTAGCCTTCAGTGCTGCCATCGTTTCTGAGGCGCTGCTGACGGCCGTTGCTTCATCCCTTCCAGTTCGGCAGGCCCACTCTCTAGCTGCACTCAAGATGGACTGCTCATCTATCTTTTCATCCATCGCTGTGTCCTCGTTCAAGCGGACGGGCGCCCAGTCTCCTAACCGCCCGACGTATAACGATAGCTATCGCGTCCCTGGCGTCAACGATCCATTCCGCCATGCCAAACGCACGTGTACGAGTTTCACCAGAGGCCCGTACTATCTGCCCTCCCCGTTACACCCTCTTTGACGAGCGTAGCCGTGCGCATGGGTGCGCTGTAATGCTTGTCGCTCCAATCCCTAGCATTGCCCAACCCAGTCCAGCCCCCATGTGAATCATCGACTCGAAAAAATGCCAGTCGCACGTACGCGTACGCACGTATGGGCTAGCAAAAGAGAAGTATCAGGGGGGGCAAAAAAAAAGAGTAACATGAGTAACATCGGTCCGATCAAGCCTGCAATCCATTGAAAACAAAGGACTTTCTCAGATCCGCAAAGAGTAATTTTTAAGTAATATTGAAGTAATCTGATTACTCTTATTTGACGTAACTCTCACAAAACAAAAAACCCTTTAAATTCAACGGCTTGAGAATTTATTACTTTTTTAGTTACCTCTTTGTTACTCATCTTTGTAATCAGCAAAGCCACGGAATACGTGGGCTCCAGGCCATCCCTTCCCCCTGATTACTGAAATTACTCTTTTTCTGACCCGCCCCCTTCCCCTCAAGCCAAGCGCCTGTCGAGACCAATGAGCGAACCCCCTCGGCATGCAGGGATCCGCAGGCTTTTGCATCTCCCAGAATCGTCAGAAGGCCCCCGGCCGGGCTCGTTTCGAGCAGTCCGCAGGTGTGCGGAAAAAAAGACCTATTTAGACCGGAGGCGCGGTGGGGGGACGACGGCGCGCGCCAGGTTTGAAGCACGCCACTGCCCGCCGATAGCGCCCCATTTCGGTGCGATTTCTTGGGGCGAAAAAAAACCGCCTCGGCGGGCGGCTCATGGGGTCAGCAGGTCATCGACAGGACACCTGCCACAGCTGGTCCAGCCTGGTCGTGTAGCTCTGGCTCATCATCTCCCGACGCATGCCCCAGTCAGGGTTGACGGGCACGCTGGCTGATCGGAGCGTCCCTCTGCCCCATCGCCCGTTGATCTGGTCCAACACCGCCATCAACTTCGTAGCGTCGGCTGGCTGAGAGGTGGCAAACAGGTCGTCGGTGTACTCCCCCTGCTGACATAGGTTCATCAACAGCACCTCAGCCTTGCTGTACTTGAAGCCCGGCCGAAACACGCGGTCGAGCGCGTCCACCGCTGCCTTGGTCAGCAGCCGCACATCATCGGTGGGGTACGGCATGTCGATCAGCACACCATTGGCGTACTTCGCCTCCTCCGGGTTGAACATGCCGGTGCGGATGCTGACGCGGATCTTCTTGCACAGCGACTGCTGCGCCCTGAGCTTTTCCGAAGCACGCATCATGTAGGTAGCCACCGCTTCCTTGATGGGTGCCAGGTCCGTGAGCCGCTTCCCGAACATCCGACTACAGCAGATTTCCTGCTTCGGTGGGTCCGGCTCGTCCAGCTCCAGGCACGGCGTGCCGGCCAGCTCCCGGGCGGTCTTCTCGATCACCACGCTGAACTTCTTGCGTAGCGTCCACGGGTCGGCCTTCGCCAGGTCCATTGCGGTCTTGATGCCCATGGCGTCCAAGTGAAGTTTCATCTTGCGACCGACGCCCCAGACCTCGGACACGTCGGTGTTGCGCAGAACCCAGTCACGCTTGAACGGGTCGCAGATATCGACCACACCGCCGGTTTCCACCTGGAGCCGTTTGGCGGTGTGGTTTGCCAGCTTTGCCAGGGTTTTGGTGTGGGCGATCCCCACCCCAACCGGGATGCCTGTGCAGCGAAGCACCTGGCTGCGGATCTTCCTGCCAAGCGCATCCCGGCCATCAATGCCGGTCATGTCGGCAAAGGCTTCGTCAATGCTGTAGACCTCGACGGCGGGCACCATTGATTCAATGAGTGTCATGACCCGCTCGCTCATGTCGCCGTAGAGCGCGTAATTCGACGAGAACGGGACGATGCCGTGCTTGTGCAGCTTGTGCTTGATCTGGAAATACGGTTCGCCCATCTTCACATAGGGCTTGGCGTCGTAACTGCGGGCGATCACGCAGCCGTCGTTGTTGCTCAGCACCACAATGGGCACGCGGGCCAGGTCGGGTCGAAACACGCGCTCGCAACTGGCATAGAAGCTGTTGCAATCGATCAGGGCGAAAACTGGCTGGGGTTTAGACATGGCTGCGCACGCTGCATGTAATGACGCCCCAGATCACCAGCTCGTCGCCCTCAAGCACGTACCTCGGTGGATACTTTGGGTTCTCCGACAGGAGAATCACCTCCCTACCGCGAATGCAAAGCCGCTTGCATACGGGCTCGTTGTTCAGCAGCGCTACGACGATGTGACCGTGCGCAGGCTCCAAAGCGCGGTCCACCACCGCGAGATCGCCTTCAAAAATACCAGCGCCTTGCATGCTCTCCCCAGCGATTGAGACCAGGTAGACATGCGGGGCGCGAATGTTCAGAACCTCATCCAATGAGATGTGCGCTTCGATGTGGTCCGCCGCCGGAGATGGAAACCCGGCGGGCACTCGAAACGAACACAAGGGCAGCTTCAGGCCACCCTCGGCAATAGGGCCTAGAATTGAAAAGCTCATGACGCACGTTCCAAAATACTGTACGAACATACAGTTAACTTTGTACAAGGTTGGCGGTCAATTTTGTATAGGAAAAATCTGACAGGCGGGACAACCCATGTGCGGGAGATTCGTGCAGTACGAGGGGATGGCGGTGTTTATGGAGGAGCTAGGGCCACAGCTCCCGCTACTCAGTGGTTTCGATGCGATACCGATCAACCGGTACAACATCGCCCCGACCACTCGCGTACAGATCCTGCACACCAGCGATGCCGGCCTTCACATCACTCCAGTCAGGTGGGGCTGGTCGCCATTTTGGGCAAAGGGAAAACGCCCCGATCCCATCAATGCGAGGGTTGAAACCGTCACGACGGGGAAATTTTTCAAACAGCTGTGGCCGAACGGACGTGCTCTGGTTCCAAGCGAGGGCTGGTATGAGTGGGTCAAAGATCCCAATGACCCGAAGAAAAAACAGCCCTATTTCATTCGCCTGAAAACCCAGAAGCCTATGTTCTTCGGCGCCCTTGCACAGGCTCAACCTGGGCTTGAGGGCCAAGAAAGCGATGGTTTTGTCATCATCACCGCAGCCAGTGACCAAGGTATGGTGGATATCCATGATCGAAAGCCCCTGGTGCTTTCACCGGACCTCGCCCGCGAGTGGTTGACTCCTGATTTGGAGCCAGCGCGAGCAGAGGAAATTGCACGGGAGCACTGCCGCCCTGTAGAGGATTTTGAGTGGTTTCTCGTGGGCAAGGCAGTGGGAAACGTAAAAAACCAGGGCGAAGAATTAATAACACCTACTTTGAGAACGACAGAAGGGTAAAAGTTATTCATGTCCTGAATTAATGGGCTAGGCTCCAGCTGGCATTATGCCTATCTTACAAACAGGCAGCTTCTCGAAACAAAGCCACCCAGCGATCAACGATAAAGGATGAGGGGAAGCACATGGGGCAGGAAAATTTTCACGCCAGCGTTCAATATGGCGACTTCAAAGGTACCGTAGCTGCTGATCGACACGATCAAAACGACATAGGCGAATACGCTCGAACTCGGGGCTTGATTAATGAGGGCGAGTTCTTGGTGGGTATTGAAGCATATGCAACAGAACTGATGGGCAAGCCTCAAGTTACTGACGTAGACGTTACCCTTCTAGTAACCCAATACGAAGGTTATGAGAACGTTCAAGAGGCCGTTGACTCGGGCGAACCACTTAAGGTTCGTAAAATTAAATTAGAGATGACTGTTGTTGAGTTTTTTACTCTCTTCAAACGATTCAGCCTGACAATATCAAACCACGGTTTAATAAATAATCGCGATGTTGTATTCGACGATTGACATTGAACCAGCTGAGCCCCTGCTTAGATGGCTGGGGCCAGCTCATAAGGTTTGAACCGCATCACCTCTTCACCTAACCAATCATTCAACTGCACCATTCGCGTCTGGATGGGCTCCAGCTCGTTGGCTGCATAGATCTGCGTCGCCTCTCTGATCGACCCGAACCCACCCGCGTTCTGCGGCACGATGCCCATCAACTGTGGCGGAATGCGCAGGCTCGCCAGCACGTCATCACGGGTCTGATTCTTGATTGAGTTGAATTCGTCTTTGGCCGCTACCTCGCTGACAGGGATTAGTTGAATCCCATCCTTCTTGCCCGTGGGCGAGTAAACAAACAGGTTTCGAAAATTCCCCGGCCCCTTCGACTCCTTCAGCGCTTTACGCAAAGAGTCGATATCCGCTTCAGTCTGCGCCGCATCGGTCATGTACAGGATAAAACCGGCATGACTACCGTTCTCGTAATACTTGCGCCGGAACAGCGTCGCCGACTCATTCAACAGCGCCGACTGCAACGCACTGATCCACTCCGGCAGCCCATAAATCTCCTGATGCAAATCCGCCTCGCGCAGGTGGAAGATGCTCCCCGGCTCAAACGCGTGTTCATTCTTCCAGCCCTGCACCTGGTAGAACTGCCCCTCCGGCCCGACCCGCATGTACTTCGCCAACGACGGCACCAGTTGCCTGGTGCTCCCCAGCACCGAACGACGCTTTTCCAGATAGCCATTGCCCAAGCACAGAAAGTCCAGGGCGAACTGTTCAAAAGCCGCCCGGGACAACATCGGATGCGGGACAAAGGTCTTGCTCAACAGGTTGCGCTTGAACATCAACCCCGAATGCAAATGCACGCTCGCTCCCACAGAACGGGCCAAGCCGTTAAGCGACAACGGCGGCTCATACCACCGCCCGTTGAACCAGCATTCCAGATAATCGAACACCTCCCGACCACCCAGCACCGGCGTCGGGTCACCGAAGCTGAACACCTGGGTACCCGCACTGGCGGCGTCGAGGGTGGCCGGCAGTAGCTCTTGGCTGGCAAGTTGTTCGGTCATGTGAAAATCTCCATTCGCCCGGTATTGGCAGCGGTCTGCCCTTCGAGCGGTTCGTTTTGCAATGCGTGGAAGAGCGCCCAGGCCAGGTCTGCATGGCCGGTGTTGTCGTTGCGGCCGGCGGTGTAGGTGAACTGACGACCGCCTGCGGTGATGGTTTTGCGAATCGCCATGAGCGACTGGGCCATGTCGGTCCAGCCGGCGTCGAACTCCAGCCGGCCCTTATGGATCACGTCGTAAGCCTTCAGCACCAGGCGGGTTTTCACCTCGGGCGAGTAGCTGAAAGTGGTCACCGCCGGGAAGAACTGGCGCACCAGCTGGGCCACGCCGCTGCCCAGGCCGGTGACGTCGATACCGATGTAGGTGACCCAGTAGCGGTCGCACACGCCCTTGATGGCGGCGGCCTGGGCGGCAAAATCCATGCCACGAAACTGGTGGCGCTCGAGCACGCGGAACTTGCCGCCGGGCACCAGGGGAGGCGCGACCACCACCAGGCCAGAACAATCGCCCGTCTCGGCTGGGTCATAGCCGACCCATACCTGACGGTCGCCGAACGGGCGCATGGCGAAAGGTTTGTAGTCCTCGGCCCACTCCACCCAGCTATCGACCATGCAAGACTGCAACACCGACAGCGGGAAGATGCTCGCGCCGTCATCGACGAACTCGCACATCAGCAAGTTGGCGAAGGCCTCGGGGCTGTACTCCCGGCGCAGCTCTTCGATGTCGAACAGATCGCAGCCGCCGCGCTCAGCATCGAGAATGGTGACGATCTGTCGCCACAACCGATCCTCACAAAACCGGCCCTGCTGAAGCGCGCCGTGGGTCACGTCCACTTTGGTGTGCTGCGCGGCAGGTTTGCCCTTGTTGAAACGCTCACCGGTCCAGAAGGTATAGGCCTCGTGGGCCATGCTCGACGGCGTCGAGAAGTAGGTTTTGCGCCATTTCTTATGCATCGCCATGCCCGAGGCGACCTTGTTCAACTCCTCGAATTTGAACGTCCAGAAGAATTCGTCGAAGTAGAAATTGCCGTGATAGCCCTGGGCGGTGCGGGCGTTGGTCCCGAGGAAAAACAGCTCGGCACCGTTGGGCAGTACAATCGGGTCACCCGTCAACTCGACGCCGATGATTTCCCGGGCAAAGGCCTGGATGTAGCCCCGGAACAGGTAGGCCTGGTTCTTCGAAGCCGACAGGAAAATCTGGTTGCGACCGGTGTCCAGGGCGTCGATAAACGCCTCGCGGGCGAAGTAGTACGTGGCGCCGATCTGCCGACTCTTGAGGATGACGCGGGTGCGTTGGTTGCCGGCCCGGTACCAGTCTTTCTGATAGTCGAAACAGCCGTCGATGAACGCCTCGCGCAGCAGCTCGATCTGGTCTTCGCTGATGTCGTTCTTGGGAGATTTTTTCTTCGGCCCCTCGTTGCGCTTGGCGAGGTTCGGGTTGAGGTCGGTTTCGGTACCACCGTCCTGGAAGCGCTGAATGCGGGCCTGGCGCTCAAGCTGTCGATGCAGCAGATCGATCTCCTTGAAATCGCCGCCGGTCTTGTTGTCCTTGAGGATCAACTGCACCAAGCGCGCTTCCAGGGCGCCGCCGATGCGCTCGACGTTGTCGGCCCGGTCCCACTCATCGCGGGCCTTCCAGCTGTGTAGCGTTTTTTCCTTTTCGCCCGTAGCCTCGGCAATCTCGCAGATGCGCCAACCCATCCAGTACAGGAACTTGGATTGGCGTCGTGGATCGATAGGCAGCAGGCAGGTCGTCGTCATGGCCGAGATGCTGCCGCCCAAGGCGACGACTCAATAGCGCCGCCCCTTGTACCCTCCCCGCCTACAGTCCCGCCTCGTTGCCGCCGCTCGCGCCCGTGACGACCATGCCCCTCATTGCAACGCACTGCTCAACCCAGCAGGCGCCCCACGCACTGAGGATTCCCGGCATGAAGAAGTTTCGCAGCAACTGGTTCCGCGTCGCCGTCGAGGGCGCTACTTCGGACAAGCGCACCATCAAACGCAGCTGGCTGGAACAGGCCGCCAAGAACTTCAACCCGTCCACCTACGGCGCCCGTATTTGGCTGGAGCATTTCCGCAGCCTGTTGCCCGATAGCCCGTTCAAGGCCTACGGCGATGTCCTGGCAGTGAAAACCGAAGAGGTGGACATCAACGGCCAGAAAAAACTGGCCCTGTTCGCCCAGGTTGAACCCACCCCTGAGCTGATCGCCATGAACAAGGCGAAACAGAAGATTTACACCTCCATCGAAATCGACGACAGCTTTGCCGACACCGGCGAAGCCTACATCGTCGGCCTGGCGGTCACTGACTCGCCCGCCAGCCTGGGCACCGACGTCCTGGCGTTCTCTGCCCAGAAACCTGACGCCAGCCCCTTCAAGGATCGCCACTACTCGGCAACGTCGATGTTTACCGAGGCGGTGGAAACCGAGTTGAAGTTCGAGGAAATCGAAGAGAAGCCCAGCATCGGCGCCCAGTTGTTCAACAAGGTGCAAGCGCTGCTGACCGGCAAGCAGGCCAAGGACGACACCGAATTCGCCCAGATCGGCGAAGCCGTCGAAGCCATCGCCGAACACGTCAAGGATCTACCCGACCAACTGGCCGCCGAAAAGAAATTCTCGGCGGGGCTGAAAATCCAGCTCGACCAGGTCAGCACGGAACTCACGGAGCTGAAAAACAAGCTCTCCACCACCCAGGACCACAGCCAGAAAACGCGCCCGCCTGTAACCGGCGGCAATGACTTGGTCGTGACCGACTGCTGACAGTCAGCCCAACCACAGCCCCGAATCATGAAGGACGATCAACATGCGTAACGACACCCGAGTACTGTTCAACGCCTACCTGCAACAACTGGCGCAACTGCATGGGGTGACTGACGTCACCACCAAATTCACAGCGGACCCAAGCGTTGCCCAGACCTTGGAAACCCGCATTCAGGAATCCAGCACCTTCCTCAGCGCCATCAACGTCTATGGCGTACAGGAACAATCGGGTGAAAAAATTGGCATCGGCATCGACGGCACCATTGCCAGCACCACCGACACCACCGTCAAAGACCGCGAGCCCCGCGACCCGAGCGGCCTGGACGACCGTGGGTACAACTGCACCCAGACCAACTTCGATACCGGCCTGCGCTATCAGAAGCTGGACCAGTGGGCCAAGTTCAAGGACTTCCAAGCACGCATCCGCGACGCCATCATCAAGGCCCAGGCACTCAACCGGATCATGATTGGCTGGAACGGGATCAGCCGTGCCGCTACATCCAACCCGCTCACCAACCCGCTGTTGCAGGACGTCAACATCGGCTGGCTTCAGAAAATGCGCCTGGAGAACCCTGCCCGGGTGCTGGATGAGGTGGTATCCGGTAGCGGCAAAATCGAAATCGGCGCCGGCAAGGACTTCGAAAACATCGACGCTCTGGTCGTCAGCATGGTCAACGAGTTCATCGAGCCTTGGTATCAGGAGGACACCGAACTAGTGGTCATCTGCGGTCGCCAACTGCTGGCCGACAAGTACTTCCCGATCATCAACAAGGTCCAAGCGCCGACCGAAATGCTGGCGGCCGACATCGTCACCAGTCAAAAACGGCTCGGCAACCTGCCAGCGGTACGCGTGCCGCACTTCCCGGCCAACGGCCTGCTGGTGACCCGCCTGGATAACCTGTCGCTGTACTGGCAGGAAGGTACCCGCCGCCGCACCGTTGTGGACAACGCCAAGCGCGACCGCATCGAGAACTACGAATCGGTGAACGAAAGCTACGTCATCGAAGACCTGGGCTGCGCGGCCATGGCCGAAAACATCACCCTGAACTGAGGCGGCCATCATGACCAACCCCTGCCGCCGCCACTTTGAACGTGTCACTGCCGCCATTGAGGCGGCAGCGACCGAACCCACCCAAACCATGGCCGGCGCTACAGCCTACGAACACCAGCTCAACCAACTGTTGCAAGACCGCCTGCGTCTGAAGCAGGTCCAGTCCAACCAGGGCAAGGCCGAACTCAAGCGCCAATTGCTGCCGAGTTACGAATCCTATGTGCAAGGTGTGCTGGAAGGCGGCCAGGGAGCGCAGGACGAGGTACTGACCACCGTCATGGTCTGGCGCTTCGATGCCGGCGACTTCACCGGTGGGCTCGACATCGCGACCTACGTGCTGGAACACAAGATGGTCATGCCTGACCGCTTCGCCCGCACCTTGGGCTGCCTGGTCGCCGAGGAAGTCGCGACGGCAGCGTTCAAGGCTCAGAAGGTTGGTGAACCGTTCGACCTGGCAATCCTGCACCGCACCGCCGAACTCACCGACGCCGAAGACATGCCCGACCAGGCCCGCGCCAAGCTGTTTCTCGCCATGGGCCGCGCCACGCTGGAAGGCATCACCGAAGAGGCCCCAGGACAACCCGGCCAGCTTCAGGCCGGTGTGGATCTACTGAAAAAAGCCATCTCCCTGCATGACGCCTGCGGTGGCAAAAAAGATCTGGAGCGGGCCGAACGCCTGCTCAACAAACTTGCCGGCCCTGCCGGCTAACCGAGCGTCCCCACGCACCCCGCCGGCTCGGGGCGGATCGGCCAGGCCGCTCCTCCTGAACGTGAAGCCCCGACCACCGGCGACCTATTTCTGAGTGCTGTTCCATGAGCGGATTCGTAGCCAGCGGCCCCGTCGCCAGCGGCCATATCAACACCGACGCCTTCTGGCCCTCGATTGATCTCGACGAGCTGCGAGCCACCCTGCGGATCGATGCCAGCGTCACCGCGCCACGTTTGGAAACCGCCGCCGTAGCCGCCGCCATCAGCGTCAACCGCGAGCTGAGCGGATGGCGCGCCGTCCAGCAGGCCGCAGGCCATGCCGAACTGGCAGACGTTCCCGGCGAAAAAATCAACGACGTATCTGTCCTGGTGCACCTCTACCGCCGCGCCATCGAAGCCGCAACCGGCGCCGAAGTGTGTGAGCGCTACCGCTCCTACGACAGCACCAACAGCGGCAACCAGAACGCCGAAGATCTCACGCCGAACATTGACGACTACCGCCGGGACTTGCGCTGGGCTGTACGTGACTTCCTCGGCATCAACCGCACCACCGTGGAGCTGATCTGATGCCCGTCACCGTCCGCGCCTTTCAAAACGACACCGTTGACGCCCTGTGCTGGCGTCACTACGGCCGCACGGCCGGCGTAACCGAAGCGGTACTCGAAGCCAACCCCGGCCTGGCCGACTTCGGGCCGATCCTGCCCCAAGGCCTGGCCGTGCAGATGCCCGAAGCCCAGACGGCCGCGCCACAGCGGCAAATGGTGAACCTATGGGACTGATCAACCTGCAACGAGCCCACGAACCCACCAACCCTGGATTACGGAATGAAGCGCATGCCTGAACGTCCCGACACCTGGGCCTGGCTCGCCGCCTGGCTCGAACAAAACTGGCCTGCCCTTTACGCGGGGATCCTGGCTCTGACCATCGCCGCCCTACGGATCATGTATGGCGGTGGCACCTTGCGGCGGATGGCAGTCGAGGCCCCCCTTTGCGGTGCCCTGGCACTGGCCGCCAGTCATGGCCTGGCGCTGCTCGGTATCCCCGCCTCAACCGCACCGTTCTTCGGTGGGGTAATCGGTTTGCTTGGCGTCGAGGGGACTCGCGCCGCAGCCAAGAAGTTTTTCACTCGCAAGGTAGAACAGCTATGACGACGCTTCGCCACGGCGACCGCTCCCAGGCGGTGCGCATCCTGCAAAAAAACCTGAACGACCACGGCGCCGCACTGGTGGTGGATGGCGACTATGGCGATTCCACCGAGACCGCCGTGCGGGCGTATCAGTTGAAAGTCGGTTTGGTCGCCGATGGCGTTGCCGGCGAAAAGACCCAGGCCACCCTGGCCGGCGGTGACTGCCAGCTCCTGTTGAGAAACGAAGACCTGGTGCAGGCCGCACAGATCCTCGACGTACCGCTGGCTAGCGTCTATGCCGTCAACGAGGTTGAATCGAAGGGCAAAGGCTTTTTGGCGAACGGCAAGCCGGTGATTCTGTTCGAACGGCACATCATGTACCGCCAGCTCGCCACGCCGCGCCACGAAGGCGACAACCCCGACGAACTCAAGCGCCACGCCGACCAGCTGGCCGCCGCCAATCCGGCCATCGTCAATCCGAAGTCCGGGGGCTATGCCGGCGGCACTGCTGAGCATCAACGCCTGGGCCATGCGCGCCTGATCGACGACACCGCCGCGCTGGAATCCGCTTCCTGGGGCGCGTTCCAGATCATGGGCTTTCACTGGCACCGCCTGGGCTATGCCAGCGTGCAAGCGCTGGTCGAGGACATGAGCGCAGGCGAGTCTCAACAGTTCGCCGCCTTCGTGCGTTTCATCCAGACCGACCCGGTGCTGCACAAGGCCTTGAAAGGCCGTAAATGGGCCGAATTCGCCAAGCTCTACAACGGCCCGGATTACCAGCGGAACCTGTACGACATCAAGCTCCAGCGCGCCTATGAGCGGCACGCTGAGTGCAGCTGCGGCCAGGCGGTGGCGGCATGATCGATCTGGAGGCGGTGCGCAAACTGAACGTCCAAGACGGCAACCTGTTGGTGGTGCCGGAAAATACCGAGCAGGCCGATATGGAATTGCTGTGCGAAGCCCTGGCCTACATGACCCCCGGTTGCCGGGTCGTAATCGTGCGAGGTCCGGTGGAGCTGATGGACGTCGGCGACATGAACAAACTGGGCTGGTACCGCGCATGAGTACCCTGCGCCAGGCGCTGTACGGCATCGCCCTGCTGGGCGCCCTGGCGCTGCTCATATGGGGCCAGGAACAACGCATCACCGTGGCCGAGAAGAACACCGAACTGGCGGGGAAGGACATCAAAATCGCCCGCGATGAAGCTGACAGGCTGCGCGCTAATCTCAGCACCCTGCAAAACACCCTGAACGACGAGCGCATTGCCCAGGCTGCCCTGCGAACCCAGCAGGATCAACTGCGCCAGGGCCTGGCAAAGCGCGAGCAAACCATCGAGGCGCTGAAACGTGAAAACGAAGACCTTCGCAACTGGGCTGACCAGCCTTTGCCTGAGCTTGCTCGCCGGCTGCGCGAGCGCCCCGCCCTCACCGGCGCCGACGCTTATCGTCAGTGGTTGTCCGGCCGTGGTGCCCTGCACCCTGCCGGCGACAAGCCCACTCAATAACGGCGATCAGCTCACCGACCAGGACCGCGTCGAAGCCGCCTGGGCTGAATGCGCCGGCCAGGTAGACATGGTGTTCAACCATCAACAGGCGGCCCCATGAACAAACCCGAAAGCCTGCGCGCCCATCTGCTGAGCACAGTGGCCGAACTCAAGCACAACCCCGACCGGCTGCTGATCTTCATCGACAACGGCAAAATCCGCTGCACCGCGGCTGCCTCGCTGTCGTTCGAATACAGCTTTGATTTACAGGTCATCCTCACCGACTACGCCGGTCACCCCGACAGCGTCATGTTGCCGTTGCTGGGCTGGCTGAGCGTGAACCAATCCGAGCTGCTGGAGAACTTGAACAAGTCCGCCGAGGGCATCCAGTTCGAGGCCGATATCCTAGACAACAGCAAGGTGGACCTGAGCCTGACACTGCCGCTAACCGAGCGTGTGGTTGTGGGGAAAGACGCCGATGGCAATACCACCATTCACCATCCTGGCGAACCTAAGCAGGTGGCCGCATTCCTTGACCCGGCGTGGATACCTGGTGCCCAAGGCACCGGCAGTGAATGGGTCGTGCCGAAGTGACCAACCGATTGGAAACGCTGGAGGATTGGGCCGCCGGCCTGCTGGGACAACTGGAACCGGCATCGCGCAACAAACTGGCCCGCAGCATCGGCCAGGCCCTGCGGCGCAACCAGCAACAGCGAATCATTGCCCAGCGCAACACAGACGGCAGCAAATACGCGCCGCGAAAGCAGCGCAACCTGCGTGGGAAGCAAGGGAGAGTGAAACGAAAGGGACAGATGTTTCAGAAGCTGCGCACGGCAAGTTTTTTGAAGGTCCAAGGCGACGGCAACGCTATCAGCGTAGGGTTCACGGGAAGGATCGCGAGAATCGCTAGGGTTCACCAGTATGGATTGAAAGATCGAGCCGAACGGGGAGCACCAGACGTAAGATATGAACAGCGGCAACTTCTAGGATTTACCGAGGCGGATCTTGATCTGATCCGCGACGGGCTGTTGGCACATCTGATTCATCAAGAAAGTTAAAATTTTGTACCTGGAGGATGCACCCGAAGTCGAGGAAACATGCCTGTTTCTAGCCCATGACTGAACACCTTATTGAAGGCGTCATAAAAATGCTCATCACCTTCGATAAAGCGAGTGTACTGGTGCAGTTCCGTGTATGACAAAGGGATACAGGCTACCCCTGTCGCCTTATAAAGCTCTAACATAGGAGGCGTATATTCATCATAATCATCATCAAAAAGCTCTCTCAATATCACCAGCCCATATATTCGCTTACCCGTCAAATCCACCTCAACTTCCTTTCCATCTATCAAAAAGACAAACGGAACTGTTCTCTTCAAATAACCAATAGCCCCTTTTACTTGACCAAGCCCGCCCTTTAGAGACTTTTTGGTTGCATTTCGTTTCTTCTCAATAGTTTTATTTAACGTACTTTCAAGATTTTGATTATCTTTAGCCTGTATAAGAATCACGCTACGATCAGTCACCACTAGGACATCGACCACTTCTTCTTTATCATTCACTCTCAAAGGGGCAAGATAGATTTCTTTAGATTTAAAGGTACGCTGAAGCAAAGCGACAATTTCTTTTTCTTGAAACGGCCCCGGTTCACTACGTTCCAAAGGAGCCGAACTGAATCCCGGACTGCCATGATAGTCATGAGCGCCAGGACGCATATCGAAGTATATGATGTCATCAGGCATAAGCGATTCTGTAAATGTCACTTTGATTGCTGAGGCATCGTCTGCTTGGCTGCTAAATCGAAACCATTCGGTGATGTGATTAAGGATCAAACTTTGATTCAAACCTTCGATAGAGGGAACAATAGCCCCTCTTAACATATCCTTATGCCGTTTAGTGGAATGGAATTCGGTTCTATATGCCAGCATCTCCCTTCCAAGCTCATCGAAGAAATGAACATCGACGATTGGTGCTTGGAATAACAAAGAAAAATCCTTAGCCATCAACTCTTTTATGAGCGCGCCACCTGACGTATAGGGGTGACGCTGATCATCAAAAAAAGCAGCTAGGAAAGCGAGAGATCGAACGCCAGGAATTTCGTACGGTATTAGATAGATAAGAAAGCCCTGCCTAACTTTAGCCGTTAAGATTGCTTCCTTAGAGGTTTTCACAATCAATTTCGGGATAGAATCTCCCTTGATAGTTATTGGGAGCAAGCCGATAGACAATTCATGAACTTTGCGCATCACGCTTGGATGCAGGATGGAAAGCATCAAATCACTCCTTGATACAACGATGTGTTCCATCACCTTAGCTTAGAAACGGGAACCTGTAGGCCGACTTCTTACACGGCAATATTGCTGAATTCATACGCGCGTGACGCCACCATCGGCGCCATGAACGACTTTGCCACCCTCGCCCGCCTGATCGAAAACCTCATCCGCTTCGGCACCATCGCCGCCGTCCAGATGCAGCCTCCGCGTGTGCAGGTCAAAACCGGAACACTGACCACTGCCTGGCTGCCGTGGATCGCTCTGCGGGCCGGCGCCGACCGAGAGTGGAACCCACCGACAGTCAACGAACAGGTTCTGCTCTTCAGCCCCTCGGGCCAACTCGGCAACGGCGTCGCCTTGACCGGCCTTTTCAGCGACCAGATCCCCGCCAACGGCGACCGCGAGGGCCTACACCGCGTCACCTACCGTGACGGCACAGTGATCGAGTACGACAGCGTCGCCCACCACCTCAACGCCACGCTCACCGATGGTGGCACCACCAACCTGGTCAGCACCGGCGGCATCAACATCGTCGGCAACATCACCCACCAGGGCGATTACACCCAGACCGGCAACCAGAACGTAACCGGTAAGGTCACCGTCTCGGTAGACGTGGTAGCCGCCGGCATCAGCCTGGTGAAACACCCGCACGGCGGCGTGATGCCTGGCAGCGGCAAGACGGGGAAACCGGAATGAACCGACACACCGGCGCCGCCATCACCACCGTGGAAAGCATCGCCCAATCCATGAGCGACATCCTCAGCACGCGCATTGGCACCCGAGTCATGCGGCGCGAATACGGCAGCCTGTTACCCGAGCTGGTGGACCACCCGTTCAACGACATCACGCGCTTGCAGGTATACGCGGCCACCGTCATGGCGCTAATGCGCTGGGAGCCGCGTATCAGCCTGAGTCGGGTGCAGTTCCAGGGCGCCACGCTGCAAGGTCAATCCTCATTGGACATCGAGGGCAGCATCGTCGATAGCAACGAGCCGCTGAGCCTGAGCGTGCCCCTGAACTTGGGGGGTAGCGCATGAACTCATTCGTCGCGATTGACCTGGGCCAGCTCCCCGCGCCCGAGGTCGTTGAGCAGGTTGATTACGAGCAGATCCTCGCCGAGCGCAAGGCCTACGCTATCAGCCTCTGGCCGGTCGAGGAACAGGCTGAGATCGCGGCACGGCTTGAGCTGGAATCTGAGCCCCTGACCAAACTGCTCCAGGAGAACGCCTACCGCGAGACGGTGTGGCGTCAGCGCGTCAATGAGGCGTCGGTCGCCAACATGCTGGCCCTCGCCAAGGGCAGCGACCTAGAGAACCTGGCCGGCAACTTCAACGTCAAACGCCTGGTCATTCAGGCCGCCAAGCCCTCGGCCGTGCCGCCGGTCCCGTTGCTGATGGAAAGCGACGACAGCCTGCGGGAGCGGGCTCAAATGGCGTGGGAAGGTCTCAGCACTGCCGGCCCGCGTAACAGCTATATCTTTCATGCGCGCTCTGCTGACGGCCAGGTTGCCGACGCCACTGCCGAGAGCCCCGCCCCGGCCGAGGCGGTGGTGACCGTACAATCAATCCTGGGCGACGGCACCGCCTCGCCCGCGCTGCTGGCAAAGGTCAATGCCTACCTCAGCGACGACGACCGCCGCCCTGTCGCGGATCGGCTCACTGTGCAAAGCGCCCAGGTCATCAACTACCAGGTCAAGGCCAAGCTGTTTCTCTCGACGTCCGGCCCTGAGAGCGAGTTGATTCTCGCGGCGGCCAATGCGCAGTTGCTGGCTTTCGTGCACCAACGGCGCCGCCTGGGCTTGGAGGTTTCGGAATCGATTATCCACGCCTCGCTGCACGTCGAGGGGGTGCGCAAGGTTGTGCTGGAGAACTGGGCGGACATCGTAGCCACGAAGTACCAGGCTCCCTACTGCACGGCTGTCGATTTGGCGCTGGGGGTTGAATAATGGCTGACGCGCCCCTTCTCCCAAGCAATTCGACGCCGTTGGAGCGCCAAGCGGCGCAGGCGCTGGCCCAGATCCAGCGTGTGCCGATTCCATTGCGCACGCTGTACAACCCCGACCTCTGCCCACTGCCCCTTTTGCCCTACCTGGCCTGGGCTTTCTCCGTGGACCGCTGGGACAGCAAGTGGACAGAAGCGGCCAAGCGCGCCGCCATACGCAGCGCGTACTACATCCATTCGCGCAAGGGCACCATCGGTTCACTACGCCGCGTCGTTGAACCGCTCGGCTACCTGATTGAAATCATCGAATGGTGGCAGACCGTTCCGGTCGGCCCTCGCGCCACCTTCAGGCTCAAGGTCGGCGTGCTCGACACTGGTATCACCGAGGAGATGTATCAGGAACTCACCTGGTTGATCGACGATGCCAAGCCCCTGACACGCCACCTCACCGGGCTCGCCATCAGCCTGGAGACCACCGGTTCAGTTTATATCGGCGCCTGCGTCACCGAGGGCGACGAGATTGATATCTACCCACCTACACAGCGAGACATCGAGGTCACGGGCTACATCCATCAGGGCGGCCGTGAACACCAGATCGACACCATGGACATCTACCCATGACAGACCAAAACAGCCAATTTTTCGCCATCCTCACCGCCATCGGTAAGGCCAAACAGGCCAACGCGGACGCGCTGGGGGTCCCCTGGACATTCGCGCAGATGGGCGTGGGCGATGCCAACGACACGGAGCCAATGCCCAACGAGCAGCAGACACAGCTGATTAACGAGCGCCGACGCGCCCCGCTGAATCAGCTCAAGGTTGACTCAGCCAACCCGAACATCATCATTGCCGAACAGGTCATCCCCGAGAATGTCGGCGGCTGGTGGATTCGCGAGGTGGGACTGTATGACGCCGATGGGGACCTAGTCGCCGTGGCGAACTGTGCGCCAAGCTTCAAGCCTCTGCTGACTCAAGGTTCGGGTCGTACTCAGGTGGTGCGGATGAACCTCATCGTCAGCAACACCGCCAACGTCGAATTGAAGATCGACCCGAGCGTTGTCCTGGCAACCCGCACTTATGTGGACTCCAAAATTCGTGATGAGCTGTACAAACTCGACAGCAAACAGTCAGTACGTGTAGCGACCACGGGAAATATCGCGCTTACCGGCCTACAGGTCATGGATGGAGTGACGCTGCTGGCGGGCGACCGGGTGTTGGTGAAGAACCAGGCGGCCGCTAAAGACAACGGCATTTATATCGCTGCAACTTCTGCCTGGCAGCGTGCGCCTGACGCCGACAGCAGCGCCGAAGTGACCTCGGCACTGATTGTGTCCGTCGAGCAAGGCATCACCCTAGCCGACACCCGCTGGCAACTGGTCACAGACGGTGCGATTGTCCTAGGCACCACGATACTGACATTTCAGAACGTGACGCAGGGGTTCGCGGCGATCAATTCCCCGGTTTTCCAGGGAAACCCAACGGCCCCGACGCCCGTCGTTACGGATAACGATATGTCCATTGCGACGACCGCGTTTGTTCGAAACGTGTTGGCCCGCTATGGCATCGCCAGTTATGGCTATGTGTGGAATGGCAACATCGACCTGATCAATGAAACGGGGGTTTACACCTTCAGCGACGGATCATCTGGAACTCGTCCCAAGAATCCTACAACCGGAGCTGAGATCCCGAGGGGTGTGTTTTTCCACATGGAGCGAGATAACACTCTCTCGGCACTACAAATTTGGGAGTCGGTCAATGCCGGTGTTGCTCTGACGTTTAAGCGCTCCCGTTTGAGTAACGGCGTATGGACCGCCTGGGCGCAGTTGTGGGATGAACTCAACACGCCTAAACAGGCAAGCCCGCTGGATCTGACCGCTGGGGCTATGTTGGCGGTCGGCGCTTTCGGGGCTGGACGAGCCGTCTTGAGCACCGAAGTGGACATGAACAATTATCGGGTCCCTGGCAATTATCTGACCCCTGCCGCCGGTCTGCTAAATCTCCCGCCCGACTGGCCTCCGGCTGCCCGTTACAGCCTGGTAGTTGAAGGCTACATGAGCACCAACTATCTGGTGCAGCGAATCACCGGTGGCTTAGCGAGCGGTCGGACGCCGGTTTTTGCCTCGCGCACCATGCAAAGCGAAGGCGAATGGACGCCTTGGCAGTTTGGCATCACCAGTGAGCAAGCGCCTTTTCGTGGCACCCAAGTATTCAAAACCGCAGGCGTTTTCACCTGGGCGGTGCCTGTTGGCGTGAAAAAAGCTTGGGTTACGGTTATCGGAGGTGGCGGGGGTGGCGGCCGTTCTGGAGTTTCCGGGGCTGGCTCCGGCGGCGGAGGGGGGGGAGGTTTCTCGCAAAGGCTGGTTGACCTGTCGAGCGTCACTAGCGTTACGGTGACCGTAGGCGCTGGTGGCGCTGGCGCTACCGTAGACGCGGCTGTTGGCGAAATCGGTGCAACGTCTTCTTTTGGGGCCTATCTATCTGCTACTGGCGGGGCCGGGGGCATGGGTAACGCCTCGTCCGGTTATGCGAATGGTCCTGGGAGTGGTGGGCTCGGCACTGGGGGAGACTTCAATACGTCACTTGGGGTTGGACAACACAGTTATGGGCCATACGGTGGGTCGGGTGGTGGTCCCGGTAGTCGATCCACGCAGGGGTCGGTCGCAGGTAATACAGGTGTTGGGCCTGGCGGTGGTGGTTCAGGTGCGGCCTTCGGCTATAACGGTGGCGCAGGTGCCGCCGGCAACGTAATCATTCAGTGGTGATCAGTATGTGGGCAAGAATCGAAAACGCACGGGTAGTCGAAACTACTGACGTTGATCCAGCCGAGCGATTTCATCCCGACCTGGTATGGCAGGCCTGCCCTATCGATACCCGGCCAGGATGGACTTTAGAGGAGGATGAGTTTTTACCCCCACCAGCAATCCCTGCCTCCGAACAGGCTGAAGCTGAGCGGGTGTGGCGCAACGCCGAACTGCAATCCACGGAGTGGCTGGTCACACGACATCGTGATGAACAGGACCTGGAGCGCCCTCCAACACTGACATTGGAGCAATTTTCAGAATTGCTCAACTATCGCCAAGCGCTTCGCGACTGGCCCCAAGCGGGAGCGTTCCCAGGGATAGAATTTCGGCCAGTTTCACCGGCTTGGATCATGGATCAGATCCAATAGGCGATGGTTTCTTTCCTGTAACCCCCTCCCCTACAAGCCCCCGCGCTCGCCCAACCGGCGCGCGCGCGGCAGCCTGTGCACTGTCATCCCAATCACTGCGCAGGCAAACCCATGGCCGATTATCTTCACGGCGTGCGGGTCATCGAACTCAACGACGGCACCCGCCCCATTCGCACCATCCCCACCGCTGTTATCGGCATGGTCTGCACGGCCGACGATGCTGATGCCACCGCCTTCCCGTTCGACACACCGGTACTACTGACCAACGTACAAACCGCCATCGGCAAGGCCGGCACCACCGGCACACTGGCGAAGAGTCTTCAGGCCATCGCCGACCAGACCAAGCCCTACACCATCGTTGTGCGGGTGAAAGAAGGCGAGACCGAGGCGGAAACTACCAGCGCCCTGATCGGCACCACCACGGCCGAGGGCAAATACACCGGCATGAAAGCCCTGCTCGCCGCCAAGGCTCGCGTTGGAATGGTGCCACGCATCCTCGGTGTGCCAGGCCTCGACAGCCTGCCGGTTGCCACCGCCCTGGTCACCATCGCCCAACAGTTGCGCGGTTTCGCCTACGTCAGCGCCTGGGGCAGCAAAACCAAGGAAGAGGTGGTCGCCTACCGTGACAACTTCGGCGCCCGTGAAGCCATGGTCATCTGGCCGGAGTTCCAGAACTGGAGCACCGTCACCAACGCGACCGTCACAGCCTCGGCCGTGGCCCGGGCATTGGGCCTGCGCGCCAAGATCGATCAGGACGTGGGCTGGCACAAGACGCTGTCCAACGTCGCGGTCAACGGCGTCACCGGCATCAGCGCCGACGTGTTCTGGGATCTGCAAAACCCGGCGACAGACGCCAACTACCTCAACAGTAACGAAGTTACAACACTCATCAATGAGGGCGGCTTCCGCTTCTGGGGTAGCCGCACCACCAGTGAAGACCCGTTGTTTGCCTTCGAGAACTACACCCGCACCGCGCAAATCCTCGCCGACACCATGGCCGAGGCGCACATGTGGGCTGTGGACAAGCCGCTGCACGCCTCCCTGGTGCGCGACATCATCGAAGGGGTCAACGCGAAGTTCCGCGAGATGATCGCGGCGGGCTACCTGATCGGCGGCAAGTGCTGGTACCCAGACGATGCCAACGACAAGGACACGCTCAAGGCCGGCAAGCTGTTCCTGGACTACGACTACACGCCGGTGCCACCGCTGGAAGACCTCACGCTGCGGCAACGCATCACCGACCGCTACCTGATCGACTTCGCCAGCAAGATCAACAGCTAACCAGGGCCTCCCCGCAAGGGGAGTTGTCCCCGCGTCAGCGCAACGGAGAACACCACCATGGCTATGCCCAGCAAGCTCAAGAACCTCAACCTTTTCAACGATGCCAACAGCTACCTCGGCGTAGTCAAGACCGTCACCTTGCCGCCGCTCGGTCGCAAGATGGAAGCCTATCGTGGCGGCGGCATGAACGGCCCGGTCAAGGCCGACATGGGCTTCTCGGACGACGGAATCCAGTTCGAATGGAAGACCGGCGGCCTGGATCTGATCGCCCTCAGACAGTTCGGTGCCGTCAACGCCTCAGGCGTCGCGTTGCGCTTCACCGGCTCGTTCCAGCAGGACGACACCGCAGAGATCAGCGCCGTGGAAGTCGTGATGCGCGGCCGGCACGAGACCATCGAAATGGGTGATGCACAGCCGGGCGAAGATACCGAGCACAGCATCACCACCACCTGCACCTATTACAAACTGATCGTCGATAACGAAGAGATCATCGAAATCGACCTGCTCAATTTCATCGAAATCGTCAATGGCGTGGACATGCTGGAAAAGCAGCGCCAAGCCCTCGGTATCTGATCATTCTCGCCCTGACCCAGGGCGGTTAACCCTGCAATCTGGAGCCACAAATGAAACCTGAAGATACCCTTGAAACCCTGCCGCCGCTTGACGACAACACGGTCACCCTGGACACCCCGATCACCCGTGGCAAGACCGTCATCGACAGCATTACCCTGCGCAAACCGCAATCCGGCGAGCTGCGCGGTGTGCAACTGGTGGACCTGCTGAACATGGACGTGGCCACCCTCATCAAAATCCTGCCGCGCATCAGCGCACCCGGTATCACCGCGCCCGAAGTCGCCAGCATGGACCCGGCCGACCTGCTCGCCTGTGGCAGCAAGATCTCCGGTTTTTTGTTGCAGAAGTCGGTGAAGACGGACGCGTCCCTCGTTGCGTAGAAGACGCCATGGCCGATCTGGCCGTGGTTTTCCATTGGGCACCGGCTGACATGGACCAGCTAGGCCTGCAAGAACTGATGGAGTGGCGCGAACGCGCCCGGGTGCGGAGTTCCACCGATGGCGAATGACTTAAAACTTCAGGTGTTGCTCAACGCCATCGACAAGGCGAGCGGCCCCCTGAAGGCCATCAACAACGGCAGCATCGGTGCCGCCCGCGCCCTCAAGGAAGCCCGCGACCGCCTCAAGGAACTCAACACCCAACAGAAGGACGTCAGCGCCTGGCGCACCCAGCGCGCTGCCGCCGAGCAAACCGAGCAAGCCCTCGTCGCCGCCCGCGACAAAGTACGGGCGCTGTCCCAGCAGTTCGCTGCCACCGGTGCGCCGACCAAGGCAATGACCAAGGACTTTCGGGCAGCCGTTCGCGAAGCGCAGAAGCTCAAGGAACAACATCAACAACAGGGCGTACAGCTCCAGGCCCTGCGCAGCAAACTGCAAGGCGCCGGCATCAGCACCAAGAACCTCAGCAGTCACGAACGCCAGCTGCGCGAGCAAATCAGCGCCACCAACGCCAGCATCAGCGAACAGGGCAAACGCCTGGTCGCGTTGAATGCCCAGCAGAAGCGCCTTGCCATCGAGCGCGCCAAGCTGGAGAAAACCCAGAACCTCGCCGGCAACATGGCGATGAACGGCGCCGCCGGCCTGGGTGTGGGATATGCCGCGAGTCGGCCGGTGGCTAAGGCCATCGGTGCCTTTGCGCCAAACGAAGACTCGGCCACGCAACTCAAGGTTTCGATGATGGACGACACCGGCAAGGTGTCTGAAGACTTCCAGAAAATCACCGATTTAGCGACCAAGCTGGGCGACCGCCTACCTGGCACTACGGCCGACTTTCAGGAAATGATGACCATGCTGCGGCGCCAAGGCCTCAGCGCCAAGAGCATTCTCGGCGGCACCGGCGAAGCGGCCGCGTACCTTGGCGTTCAGTTGCAGATGCCCGTAACAGCCGCGGCTGAATTTGCCGCGAAGATGCAAGACGCCACCCGAACGTCCGAAAAGGACATGATGGGGCTGATGGACATCATCCAGCGGGGGTTTTACTCGGGTGTAGACCCGACCAACATGCTCCAGGGCTTCAGCAAGATCGCGCCGGTCATGGACACCATCAAAAAATCGGGCATCGACGCGGCCGCCGAGCTGGCCCCGCTGCTGATCATGATGGACCAGGCTGGCATGGAAGGCGGCGCGGCCGGTAACGCCTACCGGAAGATCTTCCAGGCCGGCCTGGACAAGGACGGGGTCAAGGACGTTAACAAGATCATGGAGCTGGAAGGCAAAAACATCCGCTTCAAGTTCACCGACGACAAAGGCAACTTCGCAGGCCTGGACAACCTGTTCGCCCAGGTCGAAAAACTAAAGTCACTGAACGATGAGGACCGCACGTCCACAATCAAGCTGCTGTTCGGGGACGACTCCGAAACCATGACCACCTTGAACACCATGATGAACAAGGGGATCGCGGGTTATCGGGAAGTGCAACAGAAGCTGCAAAACCAAGCCGACCTGCGCAAACGGGTCAACGAACAACTCGCCACTCTCACCAACGTCATGGAGGCCGCAGAGGGCAGCTTCACTAACGCCCTGGCCGAGTTTGGCGCCGCTGTTGCGCCCGAACTGAAACAAATCATCAGCACCCTCGGGGAGGTTGCCAACAACATCGGCGCCTGGGCTCGGGAGAACCCACGATTGGCCGGCGGCCTGGTCAAGGTCGTAGCGGCTGTGGCCGGCCTGGCCTTCGTGTTTGGTGGCCTGGCATTGACGATGGCGAGCCTTCTCGGCCCATTCGCCATGGTGCGGTACGGCATGGGCATGTTTGGCATTCGCTTGGGCATTGTTAAGGCCCAGTTGATCGGCACGCGCACCGCAGCAGCAGGCGCCGGTACCAACATCGGCAGGCTTGGGAAAGTCTGGCGGTCCCTGGTAGCAACTCGCTCGGCGGGTGGTTTGCTCAGTGCGTTACCCGCTTTCGTTAGCAGCGCCCGCCTGGCTGCCGCCAGCGTGCTGCCGATGCTCGGCGGCGCGATCAGTGCGGTCGGTACCGCCATCATGGCGACGCCCATCGGCTGGCTGCTGGCGGCCATTGCTGCCCTGGTTGCTGCTGGCGTGCTGGTCTACAAATATTGGAACCCGATCAAGGGCTTCTTCCTCGGCTTCTGGCAAGGCCTGGTCGGGGCCTTGCAACCGGTACTCGATAGTTTCGCCGGGCTCGGCCAATCGCTGCTGAACCTGGGCCAGGCCGTCATGACGCTGCCAGGTGTCGGCGCGGCCATGGAGCTTCTGGGCAGCATCGCACGCCCCCTGTTCACTCTGATATCAGATGGCGTCAGCAGCCTGATCACCTGGTTCGGCCAGCTACTTGCGCCCGTCGAAGACGTCGGTGGCGCCGCTCAGTCAATGGGCGAACGTTTCGGTGCCGTCATCGGCAATATGCTCAGCCTTTTGTTAGGCCTGCCTGCACAGTTCGCTGAACTGGGCACGCAGATGATTCAAGGCCTGGCAAATGGCATCACCAACAGCCTGACCGTAGCCAAGGAGGCCATCACCGGCGCAGGCGATGCGGTGATTGGTTGGTTCAAGGAAAAGCTCGACATCCACAGCCCCTCCCGTGTGTTCGCAGAGCTGGGCGGCTTCACCATGGCCGGACTGGCCCAGGGGCTTGAGGGCAGTCAGAACGGGCCACTGAGCGCCATGACCAGCCTGAGCAAACAACTCACGGCAGCCGGCACACTGGCCCTCGGCGCAACCGCCATGCCGCTGGCCGCCATGCCGTTGCCGCAATTCCCGGTCGGGGCTGCCGCTGCCTCTTCGTTGTCGATCGATGATCGGGCGCCCATCAGCCCTGCCCCGGCGCCGGTTCATGACAGCCACGACACCTACGAAATCAACATCCATACCACGCCAGGCATGGACGCCCAGGCGATCAGCCGCGCCGTACGGGCCGAGCTGGCGCGCATCGCCAGCGAAAAGGCCGCTCGCCAGCGCAGCAAACTGTCAGATCTGGAGTAATCCCTATGATGCTTGCCTTGGGCATGTTCGTGTTCAGCCTGTCCACCGCCGCTTACCAGGAGCTGCAACGCCAAACCGAATGGCGCCATGCGAGCAACAGCCGCGTCGGCGCCGCTCCGGCTCGGCAGTTTGTCGGGCGCGGCGACGACACCATCACCCTACCCGGCGTCATCCTCCCGGAGCTGGCCGGCAGCGCCCTTAGCCTCGACGCTCTGCGGCTGATGGCGAACACCGGCAAGGCCTGGCCGATGGTCGAAGGCAGCGGCCGCATCTACGGCTTGTGGATTATCGATGGTCTGAGCGAAACCAAAACGCTGTTCTTCCGTGACGGCACGCCTCGGCGTATTGAATTCACGGTCAATCTCAAGCGCATCGATGACGACCGGATCGATCTGCTCGGCGCCGGTACCAGCGCAGGCGTCAACATTTTGAGGGCGCTGCTGTGATTGATGCTGCCCTGTCCAAGGTTACCGGCTACGTAGAAGACCTGGTCGAACGCTACCGCCGCGATGCGGCCTACCCGGTGCCGGCGTTTCGTATCACGGTCGATGGCAACGACATCGCCCAATTGATCAGCCCACGACTGATGAGCCTGGAGTTGACCGACAATCGCGGGATCGAGGCCGACCAGCTCAGCATCACCCTCAGCGACCACGATGGGCTGCTGGCGATACCGCCCAAAGGCGCGACCATCCGACTGTGGCTGGGTTGGAGTGATACAGGCCTGGTGGACAAAGGCACCTACACGGTCGATGAAACCGAACACAGCGGCGCGCCGGATGTTTTGAGCATCCGCGCCCGCTCGGCGGACCTTCGCAAAGGCCTTAAAACCAAGCGCGAGCGCAGCTGGAGCAACACCACCCTCGGCGATGTTCTGGGCGATATCGCCTTGGGCAACGGCCTCACCGCCACCATCGCCGGCGCCCTGGACGGATTGCCCATTCTTCAGCTGGACCAGGCCAACGAATCCGACGCCAACCTGATCAGCCGCGTGGGGGAAGAGTTCGATGCCGTGGTCACCGTCAAGGCCGGTTGTCTGCTGTGCCTGCCGGCGGGCGGCGGCAAGACGGCCACCGGCGCCGAGCTGCCGCATATAACCCTCACCCGCGCCGACGGCGACCAACACCGCTACCTGCAAGCCGACCGCGACAGCTACGACGGTGTGCGCGCCTATTTCTACGACGTGAACAGTGCGAAGAAACAGGAGGCCATCGCCGGTGGTGGTGAAAACCTCAAAGACCTGCGCCACACCTTTAGCGACCGCCAGTCCGCCCTGCGCGCTGCCCGGGCGGAATTCAACCGCCTGCAACGTGGTAGCGCGACGCTCAGCTACACCCTCGCCCGGGGTCGGCCTGACCTCATTCCCGAACTGACCTACACGCTTCAGGGCGTTAAGCCCGAGATCGACGAGATCATCTGGTACGGCGGTAACGTGCAGCACACCCTCAGCCCGGACAATGGATACACCGTCAGCCTGGAGCTGGAGAGCAAACTGCCCGAGGATACGGTTGAGGGGCTGGCCGAGGAAAACAAAGGCGATTACACCGGGATCATCGCGTACTACCGCGACAAGAAAACAGGGAAGGAAAAGACGGTAACTGCGGGGGATCAGAGCAAGCCGAAGCGGTTGCGGTGGTTGTATGCGACCGAGAAGACGGCGAAGCGGGCAGTGGATCGAGAGTTCTCAAAGCTAATGAAAAGCGTTTAAAACAAAATGGATTTGGAGCGCAAAAATATTGATATATATCAGGCAGATATAAAAAATATCTAAGCAGTGTTGGCAAAATGCCTTTACGAAGTCAAACTGCCCTTTCACTCATTTGCTTAAGGGACTGAAAGATGGCTGAACCACGCGCTTTTATCAGTTTTGACGTTGACCACAATAGCGATCATAAGATTCTATTTGCGGGCCAAGCTTGGCATTCGAAAACTCCATTCAAACACGAAGACTGGTCAGCTAAAAGTCCGATGCCTCAAGCTCAATGGGAAGCCATTGTCAAAGAAAAAATTAATAAAACGCACTTATTAATAGTGCTGGTCGGACGTCACATGAGTACTGCTACGGGAGTAGTTAAGGAAATTGAAATGGCGCGCTCACAAAACGTACCGATTTTTGGCGTATACGTTGACGACGCGGATACCACCAGCACACTCCCAACCGGCCTGAATAGAAACAGAGTTATTAGTTGGACTTGGGACGGGGTCGCGAACGCTGTCACTCAGATGATGGGAGAAGGTAAAAACGCAGTAGCAAAACCATGAAAAAAGCATTAATCGTCGGACTGAATTATTACGAAAAACTGAACCAATTGTATGGCTGCGTCAATGATGCCTATGCAGTCAACCAGGTCCTTGAGAGGCACATGAACGGCGAGTTAAACTTTGACACAAAACAAGTCACCGCCGTCGATGCTTCAAGCGCAATAACCCGAAAGCAACTAAAAGAAGACATTCGCAAACTATTTGAGGACGAGTGCAAGATTGCTCTGTTTTATTTCGCCGGCCATGGCCATGTTGAAGACACTGGTGGATACTTATTAACATCCGAATGTGCTGACGGAGATGATGGTCTACCCTTACAAGAAATACTGGATATAGCTAACGCCTCCAAAGCAATCAATAAAATCATAGTTCTGGACAGCTGCCATTCTGGAGTTGCAGGCTCATCAAGGGCATTAGGCGACAAAGCTCTACTAACCGAAGGAATGACAATACTCACAGCATCTACCGAAGGTCAGTATGCGCATGAGGAAAATGGATCGGGGGTTTTCACTTCGTTATTTGTGGACGCTCTGAACGGAGGCGCAGCAAACCTACTGGGTGATATAACACCAGGAAGCATCTACGCTCACATTGATCAATCACTCAGTCTTTGGGAACAGAGACCTGTATTCAAAACGAACATCAAAGCATTTACCTCACTTCGCAAGGTATCTCCACCTATTCAGCTAGCTGAATTAAGACAAATCAAGGACCTTTTCGAAACAGCTAGTTCAGAAATCGCTTTGGATCCCAGCTTTGAACCACAACCTCCAGCCCCCAACCATGGCATTGAACCAGATCCAAACAACACTAGAAAATTTGCAATACTTCAGAAACTTAACCGTCTGAATTTAGTAAAGCCTATCGATGAAGAACACATGTACTTTGCCGCCATGAATTCAAAATCGTGCAAACTTACAGTGCTTGGAGAGCATTACTGGAAGTTGATAAACAATAATAGAATCTAAAAACCTAAAGGAAATCTCGGATAATGGATATCAATTTATTCGGACATTATGAAAAAATCTACTTCCATGAACTAGCCCGAAAAGAGCAAATATTTTCCCGCCTAAGCATTCCGCTCGCGACAATTATCGCTATCGCTGGCTTTTACTCGGTCATCATTGGCGGCGATAGAGCAGCTCTGACGTTAGGAGCGAAAATCTGGTTTCTAACGATACTAGGCGTATCAGTATTTGCACTTTTTGTAGGCATTTACTTTTTCATAGACGCCTTGCTAGGCAGAATCGATAAGAATCTAGCAGCACCCAATACCATTGAAGAATACCGACTTGATCTCATTGATTATTATCACGACGAACCAGACGCAGAACAAAAAGTAGCTGAAGCCCTGCTTACATACTATTATGAAAACTACATGAACTGCGCCACAATCTGCACTTTCAACAACGACAGAAAAAGCTCAAGCCAATACTACTGTAATATTTCACTGATTATTTCAGCAGCGATTGCTGTAATAGCCTACGCGGTAATTACGATACCTAAACTTTAGGAGATACACATGACACAGAAGCCACCTCCTCCGCCGCCGCCGCCAACTCGAAATGTGAGAGGGGACGTGCGTCCACCACCGCCTCCTCCGCGCCCAGTGCAGCGACCTGGCAACAAGAAACCCTGAAAAAATAACCCGGCACTGCCGGGTTATTTTTTATTTTGGAATCAAGAGAACATTAATAAATCTAATAATGTCTCGCTGGCTGGCCTCATCGAGTAACCTGAAAAGCTGCACGACCGTACGTTCGCGCTCATTCAGTTCAGTCCACTTGATAGCTTTCGCTTGGTTGGTTTGCACCTCTTTCATCACCGACATGTGTCACTCCATTCAACACGTTCGGGCGCCCGGTACCAACATCGGCACCAACCAAAGCACCCGGGGAGTGCGTCATTCTCAGCATGTTTCGGTGTGTCACCAGCCCATCGTAAAAAAATTTATTGCAAATTAAGCCCCGCCGCAGAGCGCCTGAGCACGTTGCACGATATCGCTGTAGTCCATCTTGATGGATGGCATCGTTGGATTGGGCTTGGTGATGTCCTGGCCGTCCGACCAACCGCGATCTTTTGCCTGACTACGTGCACTCCCGCTCAATGCGTAGACGGTCCCATCCGACGTCCGGGCCAACGCCTTGGGCGACGGTCCAAAGCACAACAGGTCAACGCTATCGACCGTAAACGGCCAAGCGTCTCCATAGTCTTTGCTCGAAACCTTCTGGGTCTTTTCCTTGGCACCGCAGACACCCGAAGCGAGCATTGCCAGCACTGCTACCGATAACGTCATCCTTTTCATGTCCCAACTCCTTATTTTTTCAATGTAAAAGCCCTGAGAAGGCGCATCACCGCGCCCCTATCCTCATCGTCCAGGCTGCGCACGTGCATCACGATTTCTAAGTCATCGTCGGACAGCTGATCTTCACCCACAGATGAGCGCTGGCCGGTTACCACGTAAAGGACATCCACCCCTTGTTCAGCAACTGCTGCCAGGTAACTGGCATCCGGACTGCGCTCGCCCTTCTCATAGTTGTACTGACTGTTTTTCGAGGCGCCAGCCTTCGCCGCGAACTCGGTCTGATTGAAGCCCAAGCGCTCGCGCTCTTCTTTTAGGCGATCACCAATTCCCACAAACGTCTCCACGACGATTTGACATTCCCACAATCATGGGAAATACTTCGCCTGTCATCACACGAAATCACACGAAACGAGACTATGCCGAACGCATACCCCACGGAGCAAGCTTGCCGAAAGGCACGTGAGCGACTCGCGCATCAAGGCCTCTCTGCAAAAGACTGGGCCGATCAGCACAACTTGACCCCGTCCACGGTGTACGCCGTGTTGAACGGACAGAAGAAATGTCTGCGGGGCGAGTCCCACCGTGCTGCGGTGTTGCTCGGTATCAAAGACGGCGTCGTCACAAATTAGGCCCGTTGGCTCAGGTAGGAAACCAGAAGATGAAACGCTCAGTTCTAGCCAACCGCAAAGACGTAGTCAGCGCCGTCATTGCCGCTTACCCCGGGGGTCGGCACTACGCTGCGGCTGACCTTGGGATGCCGATCAAGAAATTTGATAACCAGGCCTATGAGAACGCTGGCAGCCGGCCGCTGAGCGACGAACATATCCATCGCCTCGAGCAAGTTGCGGGTACGTCATATCTCGCGGATTACATCACCGGGATGTATGGCGGCATGTTTGTGCCCGTCGCGGTGCCTGGAACGCTGGATAACGTCGAGCTGTACAACCGCTCAGTAAGAGCCGCCGCCAAGCGCGGATTGGTTGACCAGATCATTGCCCAAGCGCTGGACGACGGTGTCATTGAGCAGACTGAGGCCGAAGTCATTGTGTCGGCCCTGATGAAGTACATGTCAGCCCGCTACGCCGAAGTGCTAGCGACCATCCAACTGCACGGCCGGGGGTTCGCTGGGTGAGCACCTACAAACTAGTCTGCCCTCACTGCCTCGGCCGCATGCGTATCCGCACCAGCGAAGGCACGCACATCTTCCTGCGGGTGGCCTACCTGCAATGCACCAACGAGGCCTGCGGCTGGTCGGTGCGGGCTGAGTTCGAAATGACTCATGAAATGAGCCCCAGCGGTATGGCTAACCCCTCCGTCAAGTTGCCCATCGCCGACATTGCCCTGCGCCGTGCCGCGATGAAGTCCGCCAACGATCAACCCGACCTGCTCGACCAAATGGAAATGGAGTGTGCGCAATGAACCATGAAGAGCTTGACCACGACTATCGCAGCAGCATGCAACGGGTGGCGTTCGCCTACCTCCAACGGCACGAAGCACAGCACCTGGTGGACTCTGACCTGCTGTACGAAAACTGCGTTCGGCACATGACCACCGCACTGGAAGTGCCGGTATTCATGGCGCAGAAGCTGGTACACAACGCCTGGACCGAACTGCAGGTCATCAACCAGCGTAAGTGGATCGGTGTGGACTGGGGCAACAGCCCTGGCAGCACTGTCGTCCACCTGATCGATACCCGGGCCGACCTTCGGTACCCGGTTCCGGCAAGGCTGCTGCCGCAAACCCTGCTCGCCCAGCGCGATGACGCGCTGAAGCAACACCCTCAGTAACCCCCGTTTAAACAACCCGCCCTGCCCCGCCTCCCGTGGGTTTGGGTGAGCTTTGCCCGAAATCCGAGGTGGACCATGCAAATCGACGTCGCCATCACCGCAAAACTGCCCCGCGAAGAGGCCGAAGCGCTGCTCCAGGCGCTGCGGAACCAGTACGCCCAGCAGTTTAACGAGCATTGGTACGACGACCGCTTTCGCAGGATTCCCGAGGGTTTGCGGCATGGCTCGTTGCTCGCGGCCTTCCCTGTGATGTCCGCGCAAAAACGCCTGATTGGCGCCCTTAAACACAGTCTTGACGAAGCGAAGTAAGCCACGATGGAAATGGAACAAAGGCTGCGAGCCGACGTCATCCAGCGTATTGAGCGCGACTACCAGCTCAAGCACATGCCCGGCACCAACTACATGCGCAAGGGTGTATGCCCTGCGCCAAGCTGCGGCCAAAAGACCCTGTACACCTTCTACGATTCGCCCTGGACGTTGATCTGTGGACGACCGGAAAAATGCGGCCACCGTGTCCACGTCAAGGACGTCTACGACGACTTGTTCAACGACTGGAGCAAGAACGCACCGTCCACGCCAGATAACCCCGTTGCCACAGCACGCGCCTACCTTGAGTTTGCGCGAGGCTTCAAATTTGAGCTGATCGCCGGTTGGTTCACCCAGGAACACTACTGGGATAGCCGGCTGAACATTGGCAGTGCCACAGTGCGTTTCCCCCTGGAAAAAGGTGGCTACTGGGAGCGCCTGATAGACCGGCCTGACCGATTCGGCAAGATGAAAGCTCGCTTCCGCCCAACCGGCGAAGGCCTGCCAGGTTACAAGGGCGTCTGGTGGTGCCCGCCAAGCGTGGACCTGTTGAACGTCGATGAACTCTGGATCACCGAGGGCATCTTCGATGCCGTCGCACTGTTGCATAACGACACCTCGGCCGTGTCGATGATGTCCAGCGCACCCTGCCCTATCGACTCGCTCAAGGCCCTGGTCAAACTTCGCCATGACGCTGGCAAGCGCCTGCCACCCCTTGTCTGGGCGCTTGATAACGAGCCAGTCGCAAAGGCCAACATGCGCCGCTGGGCAAAGGAGGCCAGCGACCTGGGATTCACTTGCAAAGCGGCAGTTATTCCGCAGCCCAATGGCAGAAAAGTGGACTGGAACGACCTTCACCTACGGTGGAAGTCGATTGAGGGCGACGACAAACGCGCCGAGCAGATCGAGCGAGACTTCGACGAAGCCCTGCACCACGGGGACTTGCTGCTGGCTGATTCCGCCGAGGAAAAAGGGTTTCTCATCTACCTGCGTGACGAGCGCAAGGAATTCCATTTTTCGTTCCGCAAGCGCCTGTACTGGTTTCGGCTGGACCTTGAACGGTACGACCGAGCCATGGGTGACCTGGAGAGTTCGGAGCGGCATGAGGACCAGTTGCTCACTGACGAACAGCGCCGCTACAAGGCGTTGCGTCAATCGGGCTCGGTCACCAGCATCGCCAACTGCAATTTCCAGGCGCTGTATTACATGCGCAACGACCTGACCGACGAGGCCTGGTACTACTTCCGCATCGAGCGCCCGCAAGGGGCTGTCATCAAAAGTACGTTCACGGCCAAGCAGCTCACCTCTGCGCCTGAATTCGCGAATCGCCTGCTCAACGTTTCCAATGGCGCGATGTTCGAGGGTAGCGCCCAACAACTGAAACGGATCCTGGCGCCCCAGCTCGATTGCCTGAAAACCGTGAACACCATCGAATGGATCGGCTACAGCCGCGAGCACGGTGCCTATGTCTTCAACGATCTGGCGTTCTTCGGCGGGACGATACAAAAGCGCAACAAGGAAGACTTTTTCGACCTCGGCAAGCTGAGCATCAAGTCGCAGAGTCAGTCGCCGGTGCTGCACATCAATACTGACCTCAATGCCTATCACGAAGGTTGGTTCGACATTTTCTGGAGCTGCTTTGGCGTACAGGGCCTGGTGGTGTTGGCCTGGTGGCTGGGCGCCTTGCACGCTGAGCAGATTCGGCAGATCCACAAGTCCCTGATGTTTCTTGAGCTGGTGGGTGAAGCCGGTTCAGGCAAAACCACATTGATCGAGCTGCTGTGGAAACTGGTCGGCCGAACTGACTACGAGGGTTTCGACCCTTCCAAAGCGACAGCCGCGAGCCGTGCGCGAAACTTCTCGCAGGTCAGCAACTTGCCGGTGGTACTGATCGAGTCGGAGCGTGAACAGAAGGATGGTCAGCCGGTTAAGCACTTCGATTGGGACGAACTGAAAACCGCCTATAACGGCCGTAGCGTTCGCTCCACCGGCGTGAAGAACAATGGCAACGACACCCATGAACCGCCGTTCCGCGCGGCCCTGCTGATCGCGCAGAACAACCCGGTTAACGCCTCGGAACCCATTCTGCAGCGACTTTGCCACGTCCATCTGACGCGGGAGCACCACACGCCGGAAACCAAGCAGTTCGCCGAGCAACTGGAACGCATGCCGATGGAAAACATCAGCGGCTTCCTGGTCAAGGCCCTGCAACGCGAAGCCAACACCATGCGCTTGATGGAGGAAAACACCTCTCGCTACGAGCAGGAGCTGCTGGCCCAGCCCGGCGTGCGCACCGTGCGTATCGCCAAGAACCACGCCCAACTGCGCAGCCTGGTGGATGCACTGGCAGAAGTCGTGCCCCTGGGCGAACGCCGCAAAGCTCTCGCGCACGCTGAGGTCAGCCGCATGGCCTTGGAGCGACAGCAGGCAATCAACGCCGACCACCCGACCGTGCGCGAGTTTTGGGACCTGTTCGAATTCCTCAATGGCCTGGACGAGAAAGGCGCGCTTAACCATGCGCGTCGGGATGGGCTGATCGCTGTGAACCTCAACGAATTTGTAGAGATGGCCGCCAACAAGCGGCAGCAGGTGCCCGCGCTCAGCGACCTGAAACGCCTACTCAAGACCAGCAAGTCACCCAAATTTCTGGAATCGAACAAGCCCGTTAACTCGGCGCGGTTGCTCGACGCTTTCGACAAACCGAAAACCATTCGCTGCTGGGTTTTCCAGGGCGTTTAACCACCGCAACAACAGGAGACTTCGCATGAACACAGCGCCCCAAAAACAACGGACCAATTGGTTTCAGCAGTTGCAAGAGTTCGAAGCAAAGCGCCCCGCCATCCGCAAGGCCGGTATCGAGGCACTGAACCGCCTGGTCCCTGTCGCCCTGCGCGGTACAGGCCAGAGCGCCGTTGTCGGCCGTTTCCTGCTCGGGCTCTACAACGGCCACGACTACCCATTCGTGCTGACAAGCCTGCGCGGCCTCGACACGGGGTTGTTCGATGACTGCCTGGCCGTCCTGCAAATGGATTTCTCACCTGAACAGGAGGTGCACACCTACTTCCCCAACGGCGACGCCATATGGGCAGAACTGATCAGGGCTTGGGCATGAAGTGGGCGCCGAAGCGCAATAGAGACGGGCAAGCGCAGCAGAACTGCTGGATTACCGACAGCGGCTACACCGTCGCCGAGTGCCGGTTGCCAGAAGCGCGATACCCGATCACTCGCCCAGGCGGTGAGCTGCCTTTCGCTTATGCGAAGGACCGGGACGAAGTCATAGCGATCATCAAGCAAGACCAGGCCACAACGGCCTGAAAGATGGTGTCGAGGAGCGCCAACTCCCCGACACCTACCACCACTAAGGAGCAGCACCATGCAAGCACAGAACCCAAGCAGCAGCGCCGTAGAGGCTAGCACGAACCCTTTGAAAGTCGGCGACGATGTTTCCTTTGTCGTCGCCAGGACCATGGCGCGCAGTGTTGAATTCAGCGTGCGCAAGGGCACCATCAAGGCGATTGAAGACCAGGTCGCGCTGGTGGAATCACGCCACGGCCAGAGCTTGCAGCCACTCAACAAGCTCAGCCGTGAAGGCGAACCCAATGCACTCACCAAAGCCTTGTTGGGGGGGCGCGAAGATGCTTAAGCGCACCCTCACCCATTTCCACCTGTGCTGCGGGCTCGGTAGCGGCGCCGCCGGGTTCAGCGACTCCAAGCCCACCCTTGGCCCAGTCCAAGCAGAATGGCGATGCCTGGGAGGCGTTGACGTTGACCCGGCCGGGTTGCGTGACTTCCAGATGATGACTGGCGTACCTGGCACGCTGATGGACTTGTTTACCCGTCAGCAGTACATCGCCTTTCATGGGCAGCAGCCGCCCGCCGATTGGAAGGAGGCCACCGCCGAGGATCTGCGCCGCGCCGCTGGCAATGAAGACCCTGACGCCGTGTTCATCAGCAGCCCTTGCAAAGGCGCATCGGGCTTGCTGTCGGAAACAATGAGCCAGACGCCGAAATATCAGGCGCTTAACGAGCTGACGTTGCGCTGTGTCTGGCTGATGTGTGAGGCCTGGAAGCACAACCCCGTGTCGCTGATCGTGTTCGAAAACGTGCCCCGCCTGGCAACCCGTGGGCGGCACTTGCTGGACCAGATCAACAAGCTGCTGCGCCACTACGGATACGCCGTGGCCGAGACCACCCATGACTGTGGCGAAATCGGCGGATTAGCCCAAAGCCGTAAGCGTTTTCTGTTGGTCGCCAGGCACGTCGAAAAAGTACCGGCGTTCCTGTATGAACCGGAAAAACGCAGTCTGCGGGCCGTGGGCGACGTGCTGAGCCGCATGCCACTGGCAGGTGACGTGGAGCAGGCTGGGCCTATGCATCGGGTGCCGGCGTTGCAGTGGAAGACATGGGTACGCCTGGCCCTGGTTGAGGCCGGAAAGGACTGGCGCAGCCTGAGTCGGTTCGCGATCGAGGACGGCCATCTGCGCGATTTTGTAATCGTGCCGGAGTACCGCGCCGGTTATCTCGGTGTACATGAGTGGCAGGACACCGCCGGAACCGTGGCCGGCCGGTCGAGCCCTACCAATGGAAAATTCTCAGTAGCCGACCCACGGCCGGCGAGTAAATTTGAATACACCCAATACGGTGTGCTGCCCTACAACCGCCACTGCGGCGTGGTCACAGGCCAGCGAAGCCCTGGGCAAGGGACGTTCAGCGTTGCAGACCCGCGTATGAGCGGAGAACGGCATAACAATGTGTTCCGCGTGGTTCACAACGACCAGGCCGCCGGCACCGTCACCGCAGGGCATGGGCCAAGCTCCGGAGGCCAGGCCGTGGCTGACCCTCGGCAACCCTCCAAGGGCTTCGGCAAGTACCTGGTAACCGACTACAGCAAGCCGGCCGGTACCGTCATCGCCGGCAGCACCACCGGGCAAGGCGCTTTTGCCGTCGCGGACCCTGCCTATAAGAACTGGCACCCAGGGGCCAGCTCGCAAAAGTTGCGCATCACCCCCTGGGATGACAACGCCAGGACTGTGACCGGCTCACAACAGGTTGCCAGCGGAGCCCTATCCATCGCAGATCCGCGCCCGGGCATGTTCCGCACGAAGGGCGATGCCTATTTGACCGGTGGTCATTACGGGGTAGTCAACTGGAAGGATCCGGCAGGCGCTGTTTCCGCCAGTGCCTGCCACGACAACGGTCGGTGGTCGGTTGCGGACCAGCGTATGCCGGCGCCCAACGACAGGCTGACCTGCATGATCACCAGCCTAGACGGGACCTGGCACCGCCCCTTCACCACGCTGGAGCTGGCTGCGCTGCAATCGCTGTTCGATCCGGAGGAGCACTGGTCAGCAGATCCGCAGACCGCGCATGAAATCCGTGTGATGCAGCGTGTTCGCAAGATCGAGCAGGCGCGGTTCTTTCAACTGGACGGTGTCAACGACGGCCTTCACCGGGAGCGCATCGGCAATGCGGTGCCACGGGCGGCGGCGAAGGCGATGGCCGATGTGTTCGGTATGACGCTGCTGCTCGCCGAGGCTGGGGAGACGTTCATGCTCAGCAACGTGTCGATTTGGGTGCAGCCGGTGGCGATTGCGTTGAGTGTGGCTCAGCAGGAGGTTGGTCATGTCTGACCTCTTTTTCTTGCAGGACAGCCGCAGTAACGTCGGTAGCCGAGCCACGTTTTGGCGCAACGGTGGCGGCTACACCTCGAATCTCAATGAGGCAGAACAGTTCACGTGGGAACGTGCAGTGAAGCAGTACGAGAGCAGACAAACCGACCTACCGTTGCCCGTGAGCTACACGCGGTCTCGGTCAGAAACGGGAGTTGATTGCCAATACCTCACCCGCTCCGAAGCTGAGGCCAACCGCAACACGGACGGCCGTTTCTATGTGGCATATGCACGCGACTGGGATGGAAACGATCTGGTCTGGCTCGGGGGGGCTGGTCCGACGGCCAATCTGGAAGACGCAATACACCCCGGCGGCGAGGATGCATTTAATTACCGGTCGCAAGGATTTGATCTCTGGCCTTGCGGCTACATTGCCGCTCGTTCGCGCCCGGTTGTGCGGGCTTCGTTGCTCGATCACAAACAGGCGCTCCGGGAGGCCGGCCTGCGGTTGCCCAAGATCAAGGTCCAGCGCACAAGGACATACAGTAATCTCACTAACTGCGACGGCTGCGGACGCTTCCTGAGCGAGCGTCAGCGCTTCGACGACTGCCCGAACTGCGGCGCGAGGAATGCACCATGACCGTATACCTTTTGCTTTACCTGTGCGCGGATGCGACCCGTACGGATTGCCAGGTGGTAAGGGCTGATAGCTGGAACGGTCCTTCCGCCTACGAGCAATGCGCCGAAGTCGTGCCACGTCTGACCGAGACGTTGACTGCGCACAACCGAAAGCGGCATCGGTTCGTTTGCGAAATCCAGGCTGAAGTTGCACAACCGGCAGGACGTGCCGCCCGACCGACGCTCATTCATCAATCGTTTCGGATGTGAGGGACATCATGAAGACAGCCTTTATCCTGATGGCCCAGTACGACGGCCAGGCGATTATCTCGCTGGAGCAGGTCTGCCGGGACTACTTCACGCACCTGACGCCTGACATGTTTCAACGCAAGGTGATGAGCGGGCAGATCAAGATCCCCATCACCCGCCTGGAACGCAGCCAGAAGTCGGCCAAGGGGATCCATATCACCGACCTGGCCGCGTATCTCGATTTACAGCGCGCAGCCGCGGTTAAGGAGAACAATCAGCTCAACGGGTTAAAACACGCCGTTTGAGCCACTTCATTGATGCGGCGCCCAGTTGGACGGGCGCCCTCAATATCTCTTCGTACCATCCCCACTTCACATAGCGATCACCCTTGCCACGTAGGTGGGTGTAGCGCCTCAGCGAATTCCAATCCCTGTGTCCTGAAACGCTCGACACCCGGGGAATATCCCAGTCCATTTCGAACAGACGGCTTACACCTTCGTGCCGGAGGTCATGGAAGTGCAGATCCTGGATATTCAAGAGCTTGCAGGCCTTCGCCCAGGACGTGGAGATTGATTCAGGGCTGTAGGGGAAAATATCCTCCCCGGCACGGGGCATAGTCTGGAGGATCTTCCAGGCCTCGTCTGGCAGGTAACACCACACGTCGTTGCCGATCTTCTGGCCTGGGTTCTTCATGTCGCGAACCAACACGCGCTGGCCGGGCTCGTCGAGGTCGTCCCAGCGAATCCGGGTGATTTCGTCGAGACGGCGCGTCGAAAACAGCGCGAAGCCCACCACTTTCATCATGTTGATGATGCTTCGACGCCGAGCCTGCATGTCCTGGTAATGCTTCATGAGCTTGCCCAGCTCGTCCAGCGTAGGGCGCCGGTCACGCTCCCGGCTTTTCAAGTTGTAGCCGAGCTTGCGTAGTACGCGCCGTGCGCCACCCATCGCCATAGGATCGAGCTGATAACCCCACGCGTCTTTGCCAATGGACAGCACCGCACCGAGGTGCGCCAGGTCGTTGCCAGCGGTCTGCGCCTGGACGCCTCCCCCCTCGGGGCTCATTCGCCACAGCGCATAATCGACCAGGCACTGGGTGTTGATATCGGTATCAGCCAACTTGCCCATGTACGTTTCGCCGATGGCCGAAAGGGTTGCACGTTTGGTCTTTCCCAGCGGCCGGGCTTTCTCGACCTCGACCAGGTACTGATCGATCATGTCTTTGAGCGTGACGCCTTTTCGGTTCGCTCGCTCAATTGCACCTGGTTCATCCAGTTCGGATTCTCGCTTGCGCGCCCAGGCCTGCGCCGCCTGTTTCCGGGCGAAGGTCTGGCTCTCTTGGTAGACTGTTACCTTGTCGCGGTTGATGCGGATCTGAGCTGTGTAGCTGATGGTGCCGTCGGCCTTTTTGCGTAATCTGATCGTTGCCATGAGAATTGGTACACGTACTGTTTCGGTTGGTACATTGTACCAACCGCTTGGTAAAAACGCCCCAAAACCCCCGAAAATCGGTACGAAACGCGTTGAATACAAACACTGCAAAAACAGGCTCAAAGCTAGAGAATACGCGGCCTGAGCCGTCCCGGCGCTTCAGCGTGGCCCCCATGATGGATTGGACCGACGCCCACTGCCGCTACTTCCTGCGCATCCTCTCCAAACACGCCCTGCTCTACACCGAAATGGTCACCACCGGCGCGCTGCTCAACGGCGACCACGAACGCTTCCTGCGCCACCACGAAGCCGAACACCCCCTGGCCCTGCAACTGGGCGGCAGTGTCCCCGCCGACCTGGCCGCTTGCGCCCGTATGGCCCAAGAGCACGATTACGACGAGGTGAACCTCAACGTCGGCTGCCCCAGCGATCGGGTGCAGAACAATATGATCGGCGCCTGCCTGATGGGGCATCCAGCGTTGGTGGCTGACTGCGTGAAAGCCATGCGCGATGCCGTGTCGATTCCGGTGACGGTCAAGCATCGCATCGGCATCAACGGGCGAGACAGTTACGAGCAGTTGTGTGAGTTCGTCGGGACGGTGCGTGACGCTGGTTGCACGAGTTTTACCGTGCATGCGCGGATTGCGATTCTGGAAGGGTTATCGCCGAAGGAGAATCGCGATATTCCGCCGCTGCGTTATGACGTGGCCGCGCGGTTGAAGGCGGACTTTCCGGAGTTGGAGATTGTGCTCAACGGCGGGATCAAGACGCTGGAGGCGTGCCACGAACATTTGCAGACCTTCGACGGTGTGATGCTGGGGCGCGAGGCGTATCACAACCCGTATCTGCTGGCCGAAGTGGACCAGCAATTGTTCGGCAGCACTGCACCGATCATCACCCGGGCCGAGGCGCTGGCGCAGTTGCGGCCTTATATCGCCGATCACCTGGCGGCTGGCGGGGCGATGCATCACATCACCCGTCATGTGTTGGGGCTGGGCACCGGGTTCCCGGGGGCGCGGCGGTTTCGGCAGTTGTTGTCGGTGGACATTCACAAAACCAAGGACCCATTGGCGTTGCTGGATCAGGCGGGGCAGTTGCTGGAAGGCCGTTAACCGTCACTTGCTTTGAACCTGCGCGTTGTTTTGGCATCGTATCTACCGATACCGCCCCGGCCTTTCAAACAGCCGTTTTCAGGTTGTTGCCGCTGGGGCCGTCGATCCCCCTCCACGCCCTTGAGTGGCTGCCGGCCCTCGGGTAATGTCAACGGACCCATAGGACAGAGCACGCTCATGACTTCCAAGCTGGAACAACTCAAACAATTCACCACCGTCGTGGCCGACACCGGCGACTTCGAGGCCATCGCCCGCGTCAAACCCGTGGACGCTACCACCAACCCTTCCCTGCTGCTCAAGGCGTCAGCCATTCAGGGCTATGCCGAGCAACTGAACGCCTGCGTGGCGGACTGCAAGGGCGATGTGGGCCTGGCCAGCGACCGTTTTGCCGTGGCGGTCGGGCAAGAAATTCTGAAAGTGATCCCAGGGCGTATTTCCACCGAAGTGGACGCGCGCCTGTCGTTCGACACCGAGGCCATGTTGAAGCGTGCGCATCGTCTGATCGATCTGTACGAAAAGGCCGGCATTGGTCGGGATCGGGTGTTGATCAAGATTGCCTCCACCTGGGAAGGCATCCGTGCGGCCGAGCAGTTGGAGCGTGAAGGCATCCAGTGCAACCTGACGCTGCTGTTCTCCTTCGCCCAGGCCGCCGCCTGCGCCGATGCCGGGGTGTTCCTGATTTCGCCGTTCGTGGGCCGTATCTACGACTGGTACAAGAAAGCCAATGGCAACGACTACACCGGCGCTGATGACCCGGGCGTACAGTCGGTGACGCGCATCTACAACTACTACAAGGCCAATGACTACAAGACCGTGGTCATGGGCGCAAGCTTCCGCAACCTCAACCAGATCGAACAACTGGCCGGGTGCGACCGCTTGACCGTCAGCCCGGACCTGCTGGAGAAACTGGCCGCCGACGAAGGCAAGCTGGAGCGCAAGCTGGCGCCAGGGCAAGCTGGGGAGGCGCGCTTGAACCTCAACGAAGCGCAATTCCGCTGGTTGTCCAACGAGGACGCCATGGCGACCGAGAAACTGGCTGAAGGTATTCGTCAGTTTGCCCGGGACCAGGAGAAGCTGGAGGCGTTGCTGCAAGCCAAGCTTTGAGCTGATTCAGCCGGCATGCAAAAAGGGCGAACCTGGTTGGGTTCGCCCTTTTTTATGCGGCTTGGCTTAAGGGATGTGGCGGGTCGACAAACGCCATCGCGAGCAAGCTCGCTCCCACAGGGGATGTCAGAACGCCACAAAACCTGTGGGAGCGAGCTTGCTCGCGATGAAGCCGGTGCAGCCTACGCAAAGCCCAAGGCTCAAGGCCGCTCCAGCGCATTCACCAGATCATGGAAGGCTTCACGATTGGAATCGTTGAGCCCCATGAGAATCTTGTGGGCCTCGAGCACCTTGATCCGCACTTCCTCTTCGGACTGATCCTGATCAGGCAGGTCGTCCAGGCATTCAGGACACGGCACGGGGTCGCCCACGATGTTGAACACCTGGTCGAAGCCCATCGATTGCAGCAGACGGGTGATGTCGTTGTGGGTGGTGACGACGGTCGGCAGCAGGCCGACCTTTTGCCGCGACAGGATCGACAACTTGGCCAGCAGGCCCAATGTGGTGCTGTCGATGCTGCGGGTTTCGGTCAGGTCGATCACGATGGCGCTGAAGTTCAGCGCGGTGAAGATCCGCTCAATAGTCGCATCCAGCGCCGAACACAGGGTCAGGCGCACTTCACCGACAAACTTCAGGACAAAGGTGCCATCCTGCTCGGCGAATTGGATTCTACCGGTACTCATCAAAGGTTCCTGCTCAACACTAACAGGGCGATATCATCCGGCATCTCCCCGAGCGTGGCTAATCCAAACACTTGACGCAAGCCTTCCAGGCTGCCGCCCGCTGCACTCACCCGTTCAGGCAAGGCTGCTTCTTTCTCTTTGAGTGTAGGTTCTGTCAAAAGGTCCAAAATGCCATCAGACATCAGCGTCAGGCTGAAGGTCGGCGGCAATTCCAGCACGTGGTCCTCGTAGGTGGCCTCGTTGAACAGGCCCACCGGCAAGCCACGCCCTTCCAGGTAACGAACACTGTCTGGCGTGTACAACACAGGCAACGGCAGGTGACCGCCGATGCTATAGGTCAACAAACCCGTCTCCTCGTCGATGACGCCACCCACCATTGTGACGTGTTTACCCAGCTTACAACTGATCAGGCCTCGGTTGATATGCCCAAGGACTTCCGACGGCTTGAACTCTGGCAACGTGCCGTTGCGCTTGGATTCGAACAGCAGCCGCGTGGTCATGAACTTCAGCAGCACGGTCACGAATGCCGAGGACGCCCCATGGCCGGAAACGTCCGCCAGGTAGAACGCCACTCGACGCTCGTCGACCCGGAAATAGTCCACGAAGTCGCCAGACAGGTACAACGACGGGATGATCTGGTGGGCAAAACGGAAATCATCGACGGCCCAAGGGCTGACCGGCAGCATGTTCATCTGCACCTGGCGACCGGCGTTCTGGTCTTCCTGCAACAGGTTCAGGCTGGCTTCCAGCTCGCGGTTGGCGGTTTCCAGCTTTTCGCGGTAGCGCTGGTTTTCCACCAACAGGCGCGAACGGTCCAAGGCCCGGCGCACCGAATGCTCGAGCACCGCCAGGTCTTCAAGGGGCTTGATCAGGTAATCCGCCGCACCCAGGCGCAATGCCTCGACCGCGTCGTTCATCACGCCCGCACCCGAAACCACGATCACCGGGGTCTGCGAGGAAATCTCGGTCACCTGGCGAATGAGTTCGAGTCCGCCCATCTGCGGCATGCGCAGGTCGCAGATGACCAGGTCGGGCTTGTCTTGCTCGAATACCTGAAGACCCTGTTGGCCATTGCTGGCCTGCAGGACGCTGAAACCACTGTCTTCCAAGTAGGCTGCGAGACTGGCTCGCACCACTTCGTCATCATCGATTATCAGCAGCGTGGCACTGGTTTTTGGCATGTGGGCAAACGGCGCCAGAATTAGGTTGGCGTAGCGGGCTGGGCGGTCGGGCCTGGCACGCACTACTGGATTCGCTTTCTAGCCTCTCTGTCGTCCGGTTTCAGGCCCTTGCCCTACACACCGTAACATCAGAGGTGCCCTTCTAAGGCGCAGACGGTACTCCCATCCGCGGGGTGTTTCAAGCTCATGCAGATAGCCGCTTGCCGTCTTTATTTGTCAAAGCACAGAGAGTTATAAGAACCGAGCGAAGCGTAACTCAATGGAAGGATCAAACCCGATCAAGCACGGCTCCGAAACACAGAAGGCGGCCTTTTGGGCCGCCTTCTGTGGATTTACAGGTCGAGATTAAAAATCGTCTTCGACCTGGCCGTCCTTGACCTTGAATTCGCGGTTCTGCAGGTAGGCGTTGCGGATGAACACGTACTTGTCGCCGCTCACCATCTTCTCGGCCGATAACAGGCTGGCGCGGGTGTCGACGACGTTCAGGCCTCGAATGGAGTTACGCACCGAGACGTTATCGATATAGCGATACGGGGCAGTGTAGTCATCGACCAGTTTGGCCGGCGCATCACGCAGGGTACTTGGCCCCAGCAACGGCAGCATCACGTACGGACCACTGCCCAGGCCCCAATAGCCGAGGGTCTGGCCGAAATCTTCATCGCTGCGCTGCAAGCCCATCTGGCTGCCCACGTCAAAGAAGCCCAGCAGGCCGAAGGTGGTGTTGAAGATCAATCGGGCGGTGTCGACCCCTGCGGCGGCCGGCTTGGCCTGCAGTACGTTGTTGGCCAGGTTGCCCACATCGCCGATGTTGCGGAACATATTGTGGATGCCGTCTTCGAGGAATTGCGGCGTCACGTATTGATAACCCTGGGCCAGTGGCTTGAGCGCATAGGTATCCACGGTGTCGTTGAACGTGAAGATCGGACGGTTGATGCTTTCCCAAGGATCTTCTTCCGTAGCGGCCTGGGTGGCGAACGGAACCAGCAGGACGCAGGCGGGAAGACACAGCTGAGCTAAACGATGGCTCCAGCGCATAGGGGGAGAACTCCTTGGATGTGTTCAGGCAAGGGCGCCGAGCCCAGGCGGTAGCGGGCTAGTATAAGACGGAACGCGTGGATAGGCAGCACCCAAAAACACGCAGGCTGTAGGACTCTTCCACGACTGGCGTCCTTCATTTCACTGTCACCGGACTGTCATCGCCGCCTATTAGGCTGCTGGTTATTTCAAGGACGTTCCCATGCCCCGTGCTGAAGCCCTGCCCCTCCCCGTCCCCAGCCTGACGGCCGTACTGTTTGGCCTCAGCGGATGCCTGGTGGATTTCGGCGCACGCATCCGTCAGCCAGGGACCGCACCGGATGAGCATGCACAGCCGACCCCTGGCGCCCTTGAGAGCTTGCACCATTTGCAGCACCAGGACATTCCCTGCGCCTGGCTCGACGAATTGCCACCTGCCATCAGCCATGCCCTGGCGGCCTCACTGCCAGCGTGGGTCAAACCGCCGCAACTTCCAGCAACAAATAATCCGTGGCCGGCACCGCATGCCTGCTGGCAGGCCCTGATGACGTTGAACGTCCAGCAACTGGACGGTTGCGTGCTGGTCAGCGGCGAACCAAAACTCCTGCAGTCGGGGCTCAACGCCGGTCTATGGACCATCGGCCTGGCGTCCTGCGGCTCGCTATGCGGCCTGACACCGGGCGAATGGCAGGCACTGAGCCAACAGGAACGGGAAACCAAGCGTGCCAAGGCCACCGTGCAATTGTTCAGCCTAGGCGTGCATTCGGTGATCGATCACCTGGGTGAGCTCGAAACCTGCCTGGCCGATATCAGCCTGCGCAGGCTAAAAGGCGAGAAGCCCTGACCGGGATCATGCAGGGCGCGTGAGTGTGGATTACTCTTAAGGTAGGCCATGGACTTTTGACGTCGTGTCGCGGTCCATGGCTGTGCCTATCAATAAAGGGAGTACACCAATGCCTGCCCGTGAATTGCAAGAACAGCTCAACACACTGCGCGAGCAATTGGACCAGAATCCACCCCTGTCCGAAGCCGAACGCGCCGACCTGCAGGCGCTGATGGAACAGATCGAATTTGAGCTTGAGCTGGAAACCAAAACACAGGACACCAACCTCGCCGACAATGTGAACCTGGCCGTCGAACGCTTCGAACTGGAACACCCCACCCTTGCCGGGACCTTGCGCAACATTGTGCAAGCCTTGGGCAATATGGGGATCTGACCCCTTTAAATGCAAAAAGCCCTGCTATCACGAGCGGGGCTTTTTAATGTCGGCGATCTGAAATGCAATCCATTGTGGGCGCGAGCTTACTCGCGATAGCGGTGTGTCAGCCGACATCAATGTCGAATGTACCGGACTCATCGCGATCAAGCTCGCTCCCACAAGAGCTCACTTTCACAAGGAACGTTTATTGACGGACCAGACGGTGGTTCGGCAGTTGGACATCTTCGGTGCTGCGATACGGGTTGATATCCAGCCCACCACGACGCACATACCGCGCGTACACGGTCAATTTCTCTGGTTTGAGCAACCGCTGCAGGTCGAGAAAGATTCGCTCCACGCATTGTTCATGGAAATCCGAATGCTGGCGGAAGCTGACGATGTAGGCCAGCAGGCTGGCCGGGTCCAAGGCCGCGCCGCGGTATTCCACCGCCACGCTGCCCCAGTCGGGCTGGCTGGTCACCGGGCAGTTGGACTTGAGCAGGTGGCTGTGCAGGCTTTGTTCGACAATGCGCGAAGCATCGCAGCGCAGCAGCTCTGGCCGCGGGTGCGCGTAGGAGTCGACGCTGATGTCCAGATCGTCGATGCATGTACCGGGCAGCGCCACGATGCCTTCACGCTCCACGTCCTTGAGGCTGCGGATTCGCACACCCACGGCTTTGCCGGCAGCCGCCGACAGGTCTTGGCGCAGTGTGGCTTCCAGGCTGGCGGTATCGGCAAACGGAGTCTGGTTCAAGGAGTTGAGGTACAGCTTGAAGGATTTGGACTCGATGATATTCGGCGAATCCGCCGGGATCGCGAATTCACCGATGGCCACCACCGGCTTGCCGGACGGCAGCAGCCACGACAGCTCGAAGCAGTTCCAGAAATCCACACCCTTGTACGGCAGGGTCTCGGCCGTCAGGCCCAGTTCCGCCCATTTCGCCGTGCGCGGGATCGGGAACAGCAGTGACGGCGTGTAGGTGGCGATGTATTCGCTGGATTTGCCCAGCGGCGAATGTTCGGCTGCGGGATGCATGACGGAAACCTGACTGAAGAATCAGCCGATTCTATCAGCCTTTGCCGCAGCCTTTGAGTGCTTACTGACTGACTGTCAGGTCGCCCTTCATCCCGGCCTGGTAATGACCGGGGACATTGCAGGCAAATTCCAGCCGGGTTGCCTTATCAAAAGCCCAGGTCAGCTCGGCGGACTTGCCCGGCTCAACCAGCACGCTGTTAGCGTCATCGTGGCGCATCATGCCGTCTTTACCACCGTGCTCCATCGAGGCCGGATTCATCGAGGCATGGTCCATTCCCGACTTCATCCCGGTCGGCGTCAACATGCCGCTCTGTTGCATCTTGAGCATTTCCTGCTGGTGCTGGGCGTGCATCGCGGCGTTACCGAGGTTGAATTCGTGCAACAACTGGCCTTTATTGATCAGTACAAACCGCACCGTCTCGCCTGCCTTGATATCCAGCGCGCCAGGATTGAACGACATGTCGCCCATCACCACCTCGATGGTGCGACTGGCCTTGGCCGCCGGTGCGGGCTGGCCGAAATCAAAGTGCGCACCGGGAGATGCCCACAACGAGGTACTCAATACCCACGCAGAGGCGGCCAGGATCAGACGGTTTACCATCAACATGTTCATACTCCGACAAGGTAAGGTTCAACTTGCCCAAGACTCTAGATCGGTGCGGCTGCCAATTGACTGACTGTTGCATTACAACTCTGTCAGGTTGTGCCACGGCCCCGGCCGCCGCGGTATAACGCCCACGTTCAAACCATGCCCTGAGCTGCCCATGAAACTGCTGATCGTCGAAGACCAAACCAAAACCGGCCAATACCTGCGCCAGGGCCTGGGCGAAGCCGGGTTCAACGCCGACCTGGTGGCCGACGGCATCACCGGCCAGCAACTGGCCTTGAGCGGTGAATACGCCTTGCTGATCCTCGACGTGATGTTGCCCGGTCGCGATGGCTGGCAGATCCTGCAAGCCGTTCGTGGCGCCGGGCTGGATACGCCGGTGCTGTTCCTCACCGCGCGGGACGCGGTACAGGATCGGGTCCATGGCCTGGAGCTCGGCGCCGATGATTATCTGGTCAAGCCCTTTGCCTTTTCCGAATTGCTGGCCCGGGTGCGCAGCCTGTTGCGGCGAGGCAGTTCGACACAACAGGAAACCACCCTGCAACTGGCCGACTTGCGCCTGGACCTGATCCGCCGCCGCGTCGAACGCAGCGGTCGGCGCATCGATCTCACTGCCAAGGAGTTCGCCTTGTTGGAAATGCTTCTACGCCGCCAGGGTGAAGTGCTGCCCAAATCGCTGATCGCGTCCCAGGTCTGGGACATGAACTTCGACAGCGATACCAACGTCATCGAAGTCGCCATCCGGCGTCTGCGGCTCAAGATCGACGATGACTTCCCCAACAAACTCATCCACACCGTGCGGGGCATGGGTTATGTGCTTGAAGAGCATGGCCTGTGAGGGGCCGGTGGTCGCTGAGCAGCCGCCTGGCGCTGCTGTTCGCCGCCTGCACCGCGGTGGTGTCCTTGTTCGCCGGGGTCTTGTTCAGCCGCGGCAGCGAGGCGCACTTCATCGAGCTGGACCAGCAACTGCTCGAAGGCAAGCTGATCGGCCTGCGCCGGGCGCTGCAAGACCTCGATGCTGAGCAGACCCAGGCTCGCCTGGAAGATGAACTGAGCCGTCAGGCCGACCTGGCGCTGCGCATCAAGGGCAGCGATGGCGTGCGCTGGTACGACAGCTCGATCCGGATTCCAGCTCAATTGCCAGAGCGTCCCGGCCTGTCGACTCTCAGCGATGCCGACACCGATTACCGCGTATTGAACGCCCCGCTGTATCCCGACCGAGCCAATTCGCCGCAACTGACCCTGTTGCTGGACATCACCCACCACCAGCACTTCCTGCAACGCATGCAGCGCCTGATCTGGCTGACTGTCGGCCTCTCGGCCCTGGCCACCGCCCTGCTCGGCGCCTGGGCCGCCCGACGGGCCTTGCGCCCCTTACGACGCATGGGCGCCATTGCCGGCAGTGTCTCGGCCCGCTCACTCAACGCCCGACTGCCCGAAGAGCAAATGCCCGCGGAACTGGCGGAATTGGCCCACAGCATCAACGCCATGCTCGCACGCCTCGACGATGCGTTTCAGCGGCTCTCAGGGTTCTCAGCCGACATTGCCCACGAACTGCGCACGCCGCTGTCGAACCTGCTGACCCACACCCAGGTCACCCTCACCCGCGAACGCCCCTTGGAGGATTACCGCGAGGCGTTGCACAGCAACCTCGAAGAACTGCAATGGATGGCGCAACTGGTCAACGACATGCTGTACCTGGCCAAGGCCGACCACGGCTTGCTGGCGCTCAATCGCGAACCGCTGCAATTGGCCGAGGAAGTGGACGTGCTGCTGGACTTCTTCGCGCCGCTGGCCGAAGACACCAGCGTACGCCTGGGCCGCGAGGGCGATGGCCGCATGGAGGGTGACCGCAACATGTTGCGCCGGGCGCTCTCCAACCTGCTGGACAACGCCCTGCGCTTCACCCCCGCTGGCGGCGAAGTGCGAGTGCGCATTGTCGATGCGACTCAAGGGGTGAGCGTTAGTGTGGAGAACACGGGCGAAGGGATTGCAGCGGACTTGCTGCCGCGCCTGTTCGACCGTTTCTACCGCGCCGACCCGGCCCGCCGGGAGGGCAGCAGCGAACACGCGGGGCTCGGACTGGCCATCACCCGCTCGATCATCCGTGCCCACGGCGGGCAGATTCACTGTGAATCGGCCGATGGCTGGACGCGGTTCCTGCTCGAGCTACCGAAGGCAAGCCAGCCCTGACACAAAACCCTGTGGCGGGGGGATTTATCCCCGCTGGGCCGCGAAGCGGCCCCAAGACAGTCAATTCAACCTATCTGATATACCGAGCTATCAGGGTTTAGGGCTGCTTCGCAGCCCAGCGGGGATAAATCCCCTCGCCACAAGGGTCTCGCGACCATCCCGGAGTTATCAGGAATACCGCAACGCCTGCGCCGGTTCGATCTTCGCCGCGCGCCACGCTGGGTACACCGTGGCGAGGAAGCTCAGGATGAACCCGGCCGAGCAGATCAGCACCACATCACCCCGCTGCAGCTCCGACGGCAGGTTACTGACGAAGTACACATCGGAACTGAAGATGTGCTGGCCGCTGACCCGTTCCAGCCAGCCCACCATCGCGCTGACGTTCAACGCCGCGATCACCCCCAGCACGCCACCTATGAGCGTGCCGACGATGCCGATCACCGTGCCCTGGACCATGAAGATCGCCATGATCTGCCGCGGCGTGGCGCCGATGGTGCGCAGGATCGCGATGTCCGCGCCCTTGTCGTTCACCACCATGATCAACGTGGCGATGATGTTGAACGCCGCCACCGCGACGATCATCAGCAACAGCAAGCCAATCATGGTTTTTTCCATTTTCATGGCGCTGAACAGGCTGCCCTGGGTGTGGGTCCAGTCGTCAGCCTTGTAATCCGCCCCAAGGCCGGCGGCGATGTCGCCGGAGACTTTCGGCGCCGCGTACAAGTCTTTCACCGCCAGGCGCACGCTTTGTACCTGGTTCGGCTGCCAATGCTGCATCTGCGCGGCGTCAGCCAGGTGGATCAGCGCCATGGAGCCGTCCAGCTCGGCGCCCACCTTGAACACCCCCACGACATTCAAGCGCTGCATCCGCGGGGTGATGCCACCCGGCGCGGTGCTGACTTCCGGCACGATCAACGTCAGTTTGTCACCGACATTCAAGCGAAACCGCCGGGCCGTGATCTCGCCAATGACCACACCGAACTCGCCCGGCTTCAGGGCATCGAGACGCCCCTGGACGATATGCTGTGCAACGATGGACACCTTGCCTTCCTGGGCCGGATCGACGCCGCTGATCTGGATCGGCTGCATCGAACCTTTATGGCTCAACATGCCTTCCATCTCGGTGAACGGCACGGCAGCGGTCACTTCGGGGTTTTTCAGCGCCGCGGCGGCCACCGGCTGCCAGTCGTCGATCGGATTGACGCCGACGATCGTGGCATGGGGCACCATGCCGAGGATGCGCGAGCTCATTTCGCGCTGGAAGCCGTTCATCACCGACAACACCACGATCATCGCCAGCACCCCCAGGGCGAGGCCGATCATCGAGGTCATGGAGATGAACGAAACAAAGCGATTGCGGCGCTTGGCGCGGGTATAGCGCGTGCCGATAAAAATCGATAACGGTCTGAACATTCGCGGGGCACCGTATGAAAATAAAAGACCCGGCACGTGCATCGAGTGCCGGGTTGCGGTCGGTCAGATGGGCGTCAGGCAACCTTCCTGCAAGTGCAGGACGCGGTCCATCTGCCGGGCCAGGTTCATGTCGTGGGTCACCACCAGGAACGCCGTGCGCATCGACGTGCTGAGCTCCAACATCAAGTCCTGGATGCCTTGGGCGGTGTGGGAGTCCAGGTTGCCGGTCGGCTCATCGAGCATCACCAGGCCAGGCTTGTTGACCAGGGCCCGGGCGATCGCCACGCGCTGGCGCTCGCCACCGGATAGCTCGGCCGGCTTGTGTTCCAGGCGATGCCCCAGCCCTACCCGCTCCAACAACGCCGTGGCGCGCTGACGGGCTTCAGGAATCGCCGTGCGGCCGATCAGCAGCGGCATGCAGACGTTTTCCAGGGCGGTGAACTCGGGCAGCAAATGGTGGAACTGGTAGACAAAGCCCAGGGAACGGTTGCGCAGCAGCCCACGGGCCTTCTCGTTCAGCGCAGACAGCTCTTCGCCGGCCAGCCAGACACTGCCGGCGGTCGGCGTATCCAGCCCGCCCAGCAGGTTGAGCAAGGTACTTTTGCCCGACCCGGAGGTGCCGACAATCGCCACGCGCTCGCCCGGGTGCAGCTCCAGTTGCAGGCCCGACAACACCACCACCGACTCCGGGCCTTCCTCGTAGGATTTGCCCAGGTTGCGGCAGCTCAAGATTGCTTTTTCACTCATGCCCGACTCACTCATAACGTAACGCCTCCGCAGGCTGGGTGCGCGCGGCACGCCAGGCAGGATACAGGGTGGCGAGGAAACTCAGGACCAACGCGGCGCCGCAGACCATCAACACGTCATCGGACTGCAACTGCGACGGCAGGTAGTCGATGAAGTACACGTCGGCGTTGAGAAACTTGTGCCCGATCAGGCCTTCGAGGGCGGCGATCGCGGCGCTGACATTCAGTGCGGCGAACATCCCGACCAGGGCGCCGACGAACGTGCCGATCACGCCGATGACGGTGCCTTGGACCATGAAGATCCGCATGATCTGCCCCGGCGTGGCGCCGAGGGTGCGCAGGATGGCGATGTCGCCCTTCTTGTCGTTCACCACCATCACCAGCGTGGAGATGATGTTGAACGCCGCCACGGCGACGATCAGCAACAGCAACAGGCCGATCATGGCTTTTTCCATGCGGATCGCCTGGTACAGGTTGCCATGGGTGCGGGTCCAGTCCCGGGCGTAGTAACGGTCTTCGCCAAGTTGCTGGGCGAGGGTCCAGGCCACACGGGGGGCCTGGAACAGATCGTCGAACTTCAACCGCAGGCCCTGGACCTGATCCGGTTTCCAGCGATGCAGGCGGGCCAGGTCCTGGAGGTTGGTGACACCCAGGTAACCGTCCAGCTCGCCGGCCCCGACGTGGAAAATGCCGACCACGGTGAAGCGCTTCATGCGCGGGAACATGCCACCCGGGGTCACGGTGACCTCCGGGGCGACGAACGTCAGCTTGTCGCCGATGGCCACGCCGAGCTTGGCCGCGGCCTTGTCGCCGATGACGATGCCGAAGCTGCCTGGCGACAGGTCGTCGAGTTTGCCCTGCTGCATGAAGTTATCGATGATCGATACCTGCCGCTCGAGCCCGGGGTCGATGCCGTTGAGCAATACCTTGGACACCTTGCCCTCATGGGTCAGCAACCCCTGCATCTGGGTGAACGGCGCCACGGCCAGCACCTGCGGGTTCTGCTTGACCTTGGCGGCCAGGCTCGGCCAATCGCTGATGGCTTCGCCGGTCTCGAGGGTCGCGTGGGGCACCATGCCCAGCACGCGGGTACGCATTTCATGGTCGAAGCCGTTCATCACCGAGAGCACGACGATCATCACGACCACGCCTAGGGCCAGTCCGATGATGGACGTCAGGGAAATGAACGATACGAAATGATTGCGACGCTTTGCACGGGTATAACGCGTGCCGATGAATACGAAGAGAGGTCTGAACATGTCGGGGCTTGTTCGGAGGGAAAAGGAACGTCCTTGTGGCGGGGGTCACAAACCAGCTTTACACTCAGACCACCGCCGCTACCATGGGTTCGCCATGTCGACATTAGATGAAGAAGATCGCCGCGAATACTACCGTATCGAGGACATGATCGCACTGGAAATTCGGCCCCTGTCCATTCCTGAAGCTGCTGGCCAGGAAGTGTTGCAGGATGCTTCTCCATTGTTCAATCTGCTCAGCGAACTGCACCTGAGCGAATTCGAATCCCAGCACCTGCTGCGCCAGATCAGCGAGCGCGAACGCAGCATCGCGGCGTACCTCAAGGCAATGAACAAACGCATCGACCTGCTCAGCCAGGTCATTGCCCTGACGGTGCTCGGCGAAATCGGCGAACCGCAGCCGGTGATCATTTCCGAAGGCGGCGTCGACTTCCAGTCCCCCACGCCGATCACCGTCGGCACCCACCTGTCGATCAAGCTGGTGCTGATGCCCCAGGCCCTCGGCCTGTTGCTGAGGGCGCGGGTCACCCACTGCGACCCCAAGGGCGACGGCTACGACGTGGGCACCGAGTTCGAGCGTCCGACCGACGCCCAACGCCAGTTGCTGGCGCGCTACATCCTGCAGAAACAGGCGCAAGAACGCCGCCTGGCCCGAGAACTGAACGAATCAGGTATCAATAAGGAAGAACCGTGACCCTCATATATGGCCACCGCGGCGCCAAGGGCGAAGCGCCGGAAAATACCCTGACCGGTTTTCAGGAGTGTCTCAAGCACGGTGTACGCCGTTGCGAGCTGGACCTGCATCTTTCGATGGACGGCGAGTTGATGGTGATCCACGACCCGACCCTCAAGCGCACCACGGACCGGCGCGGCAAGGTGGTGGAACATTCCGCCGCCGAGCTGGTGACCTACGATGCGCGCAAGGGCGGTCCGGGATGGATCAAGCCGTGCCCGATTCCACGCCTGGAAGAGCTATTCGAAAAATGTGATTTCGAGCACTGGCAACTGGAGGTCAAGAGCGCCTCGCGCACCCGCGCGGCGGCCACGGTGCTGGGGATCCGCGAGATGGCCCAGCGCTTCGGGCTGCTGGACAAGGTCACCATCACCTCCAGCTCCCGGGAAGTGCTCAAGGCGGCCCTGGACCTGACCCCGGACATCTCCCGCGGGCTGGTGGCCGAATACGCCTGGCTCGACCCGTTGAAGGTCGCCCAGAGTTATGGCTGCGAGATTCTGGCGCTGAACTGGACCCTGTGCACGCCGGAACGCCTGGTCAAGGCGCAGCGCCAGGGGCTGCATGTGTCGGTGTGGACCGTCAACGAGCCAGCGCTGATGCGCAGGCTCGCCGACTTTGGCGCTGACAGCCTGATTACAGACTTTCCCGGTTTGGCCACTGCCACCCTTGAGAATTGCTGAAATCGGTCTCCCCGGCCGGCTCAGGCCACCGGCCGGAGCCGCTCAAAAAAGCCGGTTGAGCCCGTCATAGGCGGCTACCCGATAGGCTTCGGCCATGGTCGGGTAGTTGAACGTGGTATTGACGAAGTACTTCAACGTGTTCAGTTCGCCCGGCTGGTTCATGATCGCCTGGCCGATGTGCACGATCTCCGACGCCTGGTAGCCGAAGCAGTGCACGCCCAGCACTTCCAGGGTCTCGCGGTGGAACAGGATCTTCAGCATGCCTTGCGGCTCGCCGGCGATCTGCGCACGCGCCATGCTCTTGAAGAACGCCTTGCCCACTTCGTACGGCACCTTGGCCTGGGTCAGCTCCTGCTCGTTCTTGCCGATCGAGCTGATCTCCGGAATGGTGTAGATTCCGGTCGGCACGTCGTTGACGAAGCGCCAGCTGCCGTTGTCGACAATGCTGCCGGCGGCCGAACGACCCTGGTCGTGGGCGGCACTGGCCAGGCTCGGCCAGCCGATCACGTCGCCGGCACCGTAGATGTTCGGCACGCAGGTACGGTAGTTCTCGTCCACTTCGATCTGGCCGCGGCTGTTGACCTTCACGCCGATGTTTTCCAGGCCCAGGGTGTCGGTGTTGCCGGTACGGCCGTTGCACCAGAGCAAGGCGTCGGCCTTGATCTTCTTGCCAGACTTGAGGTGCAGGATCACGCCATTGTCGACACCTTCGACGCGGTCGTAGTCTTCGTTGTGGCGCACGGTGATGTTGTTGTTGCTGAAGTGATAGCTCAAGGCCTGGGAGATTTCCGAATCCAGGAAGCTCAGCAACTGGCCACGGTTATCCACCAGCTCCACCAGCACGCCCAGGCCGCTGAAGATCGAGGCGTATTCGCAACCGATCACCCCAGCGCCGTAGACAATGAGCTTACGCGGGGTGTGACCCAGGCTCAGGATGGTGTCGCTGTCGTAGATGCGCGCGTGGTTGAAATCGATGTCGGCCGGGCGATACGGGCGCGAGCCGGTGGCGATGATGATGTGCTTGGCCACCAGCTTCTCGACCACGCCATTGCCACAAACCACTTCAACGGTCTGCTCGTCGGCAAAGCTGCCGGTGCCGAAGAACACGTCGACACGGTTGCGGGCGTAGTAGCCGGTGCGCGAGGCCACTTGCTTGGAGATGACCTTCTCGGCGCTCTTGAGTACGTCCGGGAAGGAGAACCAGCGCGGCTCGCCGATGGCCCGGAACATCGGGTTGGTGTTGAACTGCATGATCTGCCGGACCGAGTGACGCAAGGCCTTGGACGGGATGGTGCCCAAGTGGGTGCAGTTGCCGCCGACCTGCCGACGGCTGTCGACCATCGCCACCTTGCGCCCTGCCTTGGCCGCGTTCATTGCCGCGCCCTCCCCCGCCGGGCCGGAACCCAGTACCACCACGTCGTAGTTGTAGACAGCCATGCGTACTCCTCAGAACAGGCCGCGACACCACACTTGGCACCGACGGCTAAATCATGCCGGCCTGCGGCATGAAGGAACAATTTGGGGCCGGTTCACGAGCCCGGCCACAGTCTATAGAAGCGTCAACGCCGCGCACATTACCCCTTGGTCGCGTCGTAGGCTAGTTTTGCCTGCGCTATTTCGCCACAGGTACGCTTTCATTGCGCTGTCATCATTGGGTTTTTCCGCTGCTGATCCGTTCAAACGTGTCGTTGGTACGGGTGACAAAACGATTGCCATCGCGCATCACGAAAAATACCCCGATGCCATGTTTTTCGGCATAGTCCCAACCCCGTTCAGGGCCGAGAATCAGCAACAGCGTCGATAGTCCATCGGCCATCAACGCCGAAGGATGAATCACCGTGACTGACGCCAGGTTATGTAGGACTGGCGCACCGACGCGCGCATCGAAGGTGTGGGAATAACGCGTCCCCTCCTGCTCGAAATACCGTCGGTAATCACCGGAGGTCGAAACCCCGTAGCCATTGACCTCGATGACACGCTCGGCTATTTGCCGGTCGTCCCGCGGCGCTTCCAAGGCAATGCGCCAGGCCGAACCGTCGGGTTTGCGCCCGGCAGCCTTGAGTTCACCCGTAGCTTCGGCCAGGTAACTGTCGATGCCCATGGCCTGGAGCCTGGCGGCGATCCGGTCGACCGCATAGCCCGCGGCGATGCTGTTGAAATCGACTTTCACCGCCGCGTCCTTGCACAACCGATCGCCGTCGATGCGCAAATGCCCATGCCCGACGTGCTGGCGCACCTGGGCCAAGGCTTCTGCGCTCGGCACTTGCTCTTCTCGGGATTGAGGGCCAAAGCCCCACAGGTTCAACAGCGGCTCCACCGTCAGGTCGAACGAACCGTCGCTTTGGGCGGATAACTGCTCGCCCACCCGGATCAACTCGAGGACCGGTCCCGGCATGACTTGGCAATGATTGGCCGGCAATGCATTGAAACGCTCGATGTCCGAGTCGCTGCGATAGGTCGAGAATTGCCGATCCACTTCGGCCAGGATGTTTTCCACCTCGGCCTGCACCGCTTTCGGACCGGCCCCGGCGGAATGCCTGACGTACTGGATGGAATAATGACTGCCCATGGTCGGGCCGTCGAAGCGCTCCAGGGTGTCGCCGCTACCGCAACCGGACAACGCGCCGGCCAGCACCACAAGCCCCACCCATCGTCCAGTTAACAAATCTTCATCCTCCCTCAAAACCGCGACGGCCATTATGGGCTTCAGCGCTAGTCAGTCCAGCTGCAAATCCTGTGGGAGCGGGCTTGCTCGCGAAAGCGGTCGGGCAGGCAGCATCTGTGTTGAATGTTCCGGCCTCTTCGCGAGCAAGCCCGCTCCCACAGGAGATACAACCTCCATACAAGATTTGCCAGAGTGAGTACCTACCCATGTCGTCCAACACGAGCAATGGCAAGGCGATTTTTCGCGTTGTCAGCGGCAACTTCCTGGAGATGTTCGACTTCATGGTCTACGGCTTCTATGCCACGGCCATCGCCAAGACGTTCTTCCCCGCCGACAGTGCATTCGCCTCGCTGATGCTGTCCCTGGCCACATTCGGTGCCGGGTTCCTGATGCGCCCCCTGGGGGCGATTTTCCTCGGTGCCTACATCGACCGCCACGGCCGCCGCAAAGGCTTGATCATCACACTGGTGCTGATGGCGATGGGCACCATACTGATCGCCTGCGTGCCGGGCTACGCCGTCCTCGGCGTAACAGCCCCGTTGCTGGTGCTGCTGGGCCGCCTGCTGCAAGGTTTCTCCGCGGGCGTGGAACTCGGTGGCGTTTCGGTTTACCTGGCGGAAATCTCCACACCGGGGCGCAAAGGATTCTTTGTCAGTTGGCAATCCGCCAGCCAACAGGCGGCCGTGGTGTTTGCCGGCCTGCTGGGGGTTGGCCTCAATCACTGGCTCAGCCCTCAGGAAATGGGAGACTGGGGCTGGCGCGTACCGTTCCTGGTGGGTTGCATGATTGTCCCGGCGATCTTCATGATCCGCCGTTCGCTGGAAGAAACACCTGAGTTCCAAGCAAGAAAACATCGTCCCAATCTGTCGGAAATTGTCCGTTCCATCGGTCAGAACTTCGGGGTTGTCTTGGCCGGCATGGCGCTGGTAGTGATGACCACCGTGTCGTTCTACCTGATCACCGCCTACACACCGACATTCGGCAAGGCCGAATTGAACCTGTCGGACCTGGACGCGCTGCTGGTCACGGTGTGCATCGGCTTGTCGAATTTCTTCTGGCTGCCGGTAATGGGAGCGTTCTCCGACAGGATCGGACGCAAACCCCTGCTGCTCGGCGCGACTGTCCTGGCGATCCTGACGGCGTATCCGGCGCTGTCGTGGCTGGTGGCGAACCCAAGCTTCAGCCATCTGCTGATCGTCGAACTGTGGCTGTCGTTCCTGTATGGATCCTACAACGGCGCAATGGTCGTCGCCTTGACGGAAATCATGCCGATCGAGGTGCGCACCACTGGTTTTTCCCTGGCCTACAGCCTGGCGACAGCAACGTTCGGCGGGTTTACGCCGGCGGCTTGTACTTATCTGATCCATGTATTGGATAACAAGGCTGCACCGGGGATATGGCTCAGTGGGGCGGCGGTGCTGGGGTTGATTGCGACCCTGGTGTTGTTCAAGGGCAATCGGCATGAACTGCGGACTGCGCAGGCCTCTGTAGCGGGTGGTGCCTGATAGATCGCTATCGCGAGCAAGCTCGCTCCCACAGGTGACCGAGTTGTTGCCAATGCATAGGGTCCAATGTGGGAGCGAGCTTGCTCGCGATGAGGCCAGCCCAGACACCACAAACCCCGGACAAAAAAAACGCCCCGACAAGTCGGGGCGTTTTCACAAGCGGCTAAGGCTTAGCGCGGGAACGCTGGCGGGTTCACACCGGCCATGTCTTCCATCACGCGAACCACCTGGCAGCTGTAACCGAATTCGTTGTCGTACCAGACGTACAGAACAACGCGGTTGTCTTGGCTGATAGTGGCTTCAGCATCCACGACACCGGCGTGGCGCGAGCCGACGAAGTCGGTGGACACCACTTCCTGGGAATTGACGAAGTCGATCTGCTTGTGCAGCTCGGAGTGCAGCGCCATGTAGCGCAGGTACTCGTTCATCTCTTCACGGGTGGCGGCTTTCTCAAGGTTCAGGTTGAGAATGGCCATCGACACGTTCGGTGTCGGCACGCGGATCGCATTGCCGGTCAGCTTGCCGGCCAGCTCAGGCAGGGCCTTGGCGGCGGCGGTGGCGGCACCGGTCTCGGTGATGACCATGTTCAGCGCGGCACTGCGGCCACGGCGATCGCCCTTGTGGAAGTTGTCGATCAGGTTCTGGTCGTTGGTGTACGAGTGAACCGTTTCGACGTGACCGTTGACGATGCCGAACTTGTCGTTCACTGCCTTGAGCACCGGCACGATGGCGTTGGTGGTGCAAGAGGCGGCGGAGACGATCTTGTCGTCAGCGGTGATTTCGCCGTGGTTGATACCGTGAACGATGTTCTTCAGCTTGCCCTTGCCAGGCGCGGTCAGGACAACGCGGTCGACACCCGGGCAGGCCAGGTGCTGGCCCAGGCCGTCGGCGTCACGCCATACACCGGTGTTGTCCACCAGCAGCGCATCCTTGATACCGTACTGGGTGTAGTCCACCTCGGTCGGGTTCTTCGCGTAGATCACCTGGATCAGGTTGCCGTTGGCCGTGATGGTGTTGTTTTCTTCGTCAATGGTGATGGTGCCGTTGAACGAACCATGGACCGAGTCACGGCGCAGCAGGCTGGCACGCTTGGTCAGGTCGTTCTCGGCACCCTTGCGCACCACGATGGCCCGCAGGCGCAGGCCGTCGCCGCCCCCGGTTTTTTCGATCAGGATGCGCGCCAGCAGACGGCCGATACGACCGAAGCCGTACAGGACCACGTCAGTGCCTTTACGAGCCGAAACGTTTTGCTGGCCAACCACATCGGCCATCTCTTCACGCACGAACTGCTCGGCGCTGCGGCCATTGCCTTCGTTGCGGAACTTGAACGCCAGCTTGCCCAGGTCCACCGAAGCCGCGCCGAGCTTGAGCTCGCTCATGGCTTTGAGCAGAGGGAATGTTTCGTGGACGGAGAGTTCGCTGTCGTCGGAGGAACGGTGGCGAGCAAAGCGGTGGGCTTTGAGGATCGCGATGACAGACTGGTTGATCAGGCTGCGGCCATAGATCGAGCTCACCACGTTGTTATTGCGGTAGAGCTGACCGATGAGAGGGATCATCGCTTCGGCGAGCGCTTCACGATCAATCCATTCACCAAGACACTGGTCGGGCTTCTGAGTCACGGTAACCTTCCACATGTAGGGGCTGAAAAAAGGGGCTACATTATGCCGCCGAGTCCTCGGCGGAGCAATGCGCGCCCGTCGCGCCGTGGTTTTCCTGCCTGCCCGGGTAGTCTGCGACTGACAGCAGCCCCCTTCCCCCGCTACAATTGTCGACTTTGTCGCAATGCTGGAGCTCAATCTTCCGTGCCCGTTCTGCGTCTTCCGCTTCTCCCTGCCGCTGCAGGTAAACAGCACTGGGGCAACCTGCCCGGTGCCGCCCTGAGCCTGGCTATCGCCGAGGCTGCCAGCGCTGCAAAGCGTTTCACCCTGCTGCTGACCGCCGACAGCCAAAGCGCCGAACGGCTGGAACAGGAGCTGAGTTTCTTCGCGCCGGATTTGCCGGTCCTGCATTTCCCGGACTGGGAAACCCTGCCCTACGATCTGTTTTCACCCCACCAGGACATCATTTCCCAGCGAATCGCCAGCCTTTATCGGTTGCCGGAGCTCAGTCATGGCGTTTTGGTAGTGCCGATCACCACGGCCCTACATCGGCTGGCACCGACCCAATTCCTGCTCGGCAGCAGCCTGGTGCTGGACATCGGCCAGAAGCTCGATGTCGAACAAATGCGCACCCGCCTCGAGGCCAGTGGCTATCGTTGCGTCGACACGGTGTACGAGCACGGCGAGTTCGCGGTGCGCGGTGCCTTGATCGACCTGTTCCCGATGGGCAGCAAACTGCCGTATCGCATCGACCTGTTCGATGACGAAATCGAGACCCTGCGCACCTTCGATCCCGAAAACCAGCGTTCCATCGACAAAGTGCAGTCGATCCGCCTGTTGCCGGCCAAGGAATTCCCGCTGCAGAAAGACGCCGTGACCCGCTTCAAGGCGCGCTTTCGCGAGCGCTTCGATGTGGATTTCCGACGCTGCCCGATCTTCCAGGACCTGAGCAGTGGGATCACGCCCGCCGGCATCGAGTACTACCTGCCGCTGTTTTTCGAAGAAACCTCCACCCTGTTCGATTACCTGCCCCAGGACACCCAGGTGTTTTCCCTGCCGGGCATCGAGCAAGCAGCGGAAAACTTCTGGAACGACGTGCGCAACCGTTACGAAGAGCGTCGCGTCGATCCTTCCCGACCCTTGTTGCCGCCGGCCGAGCTGTTCCTGCCGGTGGAAGACTGCTTTGCCCGCCTCAAGAGCTGGCCGCGCGTGGTGGCGAGCCAGCAGGATGTGGAAACCGGCGTCGGCCGTGAGCGTTTCCCGGCCAAGGCGTTGCCGGACCTGGCCATCGAAGCCAAGGCCACGCAGCCATTGTCAGCGCTGGCGGGTTTTCTCGACGCATTCCCCGGTCGCGTCTTGTTCACCGCCGAATCCGCGGGTCGTCGCGAAGTCCTGTTGGAATTGCTCGAACGCCTGAAGCTGCGACCGAAAACGGTGGACAGCTGGCCGGACTTCGTCGCCAGCAAGGATCGCCTGGCGATCACCATCGCACCACTGAACGACGGCCTGGTCCTGGATGACCCGGCCCTGGCGCTGGTGGCCGAAAGTCCTTTGTTCGGCCAGCGCGTCATGCAGCGCCGCCGTCGCGAGAAACGCGCCGACGCCGCCAACGATGCCGTCATCAAGAACCTCACCGAGTTGCGTGAGGGCGCGCCCGTGGTGCACATCGACCACGGTGTGGGCCGTTACCTGGGCCTGGCGACACTGGAAATCGACAACCAGGCCGCCGAGTTCCTGACCCTGGAATACGCCGAGGGCGCCAAGCTCTATGTACCAGTGGCGAACCTGCACCTGATCGCCCGCTACACCGGCAGCGACGACGCCCTGGCCCCGCTGCATCGCCTGGGTTCGGAAACCTGGCAGAAAGCCAAGCGCAAGGCGGCCGAACAGGTGCGCGACGTGGCCGCCGAACTGCTGGACATCTACGCCCGTCGCGCGGCCCGCGAGGGCTACGCCTTCGCCGACCCGAAAGCCGACTACGAAACCTTCAGTGCCGGCTTCCCGTTCGAAGAAACCGTCGACCAGCAGACCACCATCGAAGCCGTGCGCGCCGACATGCTCGCGCCCAAGCCCATGGACCGACTGGTGTGTGGCGACGTGGGTTTCGGCAAGACCGAGGTGGCGATGCGCGCCGCGTTCATTGCCGTGCACGGTGGCAAGCAGGTGGCGATCCTGGTCCCGACCACCCTGCTCGCCCAGCAGCACTACAACAGTTTCCGCGACCGCTTCGCCGACTGGCCGGTGACCGTGGAAGTGATGAGCCGTTTCAAATCCACCAAGGAAGTGAACGCCGCCGTGGCTGACCTGGCCGAGGGCAAGATCGACATCGTCATCGGCACGCACAAACTGCTGCAGGACGATGTGAAGTTCAAGAGCCTGGGGCTGGTGATCATCGACGAAGAGCACCGTTTTGGCGTGCGCCAGAAAGAACAGCTCAAGGCCCTGCGCAGCGAAGTCGACATCCTCACCCTGACCGCCACGCCGATCCCGCGCACGCTGAACATGGCGGTGTCGGGCATGCGCGACCTGTCGATCATCGCCACGCCGCCGGCCCGGCGCCTGTCGGTGCGCACCTTCGTCATGGAGCAGAACAAAAGCACGGTGAAAGAAGCCCTGCTGCGCGAGCTGCTGCGTGGCGGCCAGGTCTATTACCTGCACAACGACGTGAAGACCATCGAGAAATGCGCCGCCGACCTTGCCGAACTGGTGCCGGAAGCGCGCATCGGCATCGGTCACGGACAGATGCGAGAACGCGAACTCGAACAAGTGATGAGCGACTTCTACCACAAGCGCTTCAACGTGCTGATCGCCTCGACCATCATCGAGACCGGCATCGACGTGCCGAGCGCCAACACCATCATCATCGAGCGCGCCGACAAATTCGGCCTGGCCCAACTGCACCAGTTGCGCGGCCGGGTCGGTCGTAGCCACCACCAGGCCTATGCCTACCTGTTGACGCCACCGCGCCAGCAGATCACCCCGGACGCGGAAAAGCGCCTGGAAGCCATCGCCAACACCCAGGACCTGGGTGCCGGTTTCGTCCTGGCCACCAACGACCTGGAAATCCGTGGCGCCGGCGAGTTGCTCGGCGACGGCCAGAGCGGCCAGATCCAGGCCGTCGGCTTCACCTTGTACATGGAAATGCTCGAACGCGCGGTCAAGTCGATCCGCAAGGGCGAACAGCCGAACCTCGACCAACCCTTGGGCGGCGGGCCCGAAATCAACCTGCGGGTACCGGCACTGATTCCGGAAGACTACCTGCCGGACGTCCACGCACGGCTGATTCTCTACAAACGCATCGCCTCGGCCAGCGACGAGGAAGGCCTCAAGGACCTGCAAGTGGAGATGATCGACCGCTTCGGCCTGCTGCCGGAACCGACCAAGAACCTGGTGCGCACGACACTGCTCAAGCTCAAGGCCGAGCAATTGGGCATCAAGAAAGTCGACGGCGGCCCCAACGGCGGCCGGATCGAGTTCGAGGCGCAGACGCCGGTCGACCCACTGGTGCTGATCAAGTTGATCCAGGGCCAGCCCAAACGCTACAAGTTCGAAGGTGCCACGATGTTCAAATTCATGGTGCCCATGGAACGCGCGGAAGAGCGTTTCAATACCGTAGAGGCGCTGTTCGAGCGCCTCACTCCGACCACTGCTTGAAGGACGCCCCATGCGCCTGTTTCGCTCACTGACCTTGTTGTTGACCCTGGTCGCTCCCCTGGCGTTTGCCGACGACCTGTATCAGGTTGAAATGATTCTGGTACGCCAGAACGCCGAGCCGGCCATTATCAGCCGTGCCGCACCGGAAGACTGGGACGCCGGCGTACAACGCCTGGGCGCGGACAGCCAGCGTACGCCGGCCCTGGGCAACATCGTCGAGAAACTCAACGCCAGCGGCCAATACACGGTGTTGATGCACAAGGCCTGGCAGCAGACCCTGGGTGAACAGGGCCGCAAAGTCGCCATCAGCGACGGCGCCGAACAGTTCGGGCAATTCCCCATCGAGGGCACCCTGGAACTGAAGCTGGGCCGTTTCACCGACGTGGATGCCGATTTCTGGATCAACCAGATCGACGCCAATGGCCTGGTCACCGCCAGCGAGCGCCTTAAACAGCAGAGCCACACCAAGAATGGCCAGTTGAATTTTCTCGACAATGGCCACCTCGGCCTGTTGATCAAGATCACCTCGCTGACCGCGCCCGCGCCACGGCAGGCCCCTGACGTCATTCCGGACTGAATGGCGCGCCTATGCCCTCGCCCCTGAGCAAACCCCTGGCACCTTCCTGGGTCAATCGATTCAAGGAACAGAGCCTGGAGCGCGGGCGCCGTTATGCGCTGGAAAACCGCGTCAGGATCGTCGAGGCCGGCGACAGCACCATCACCGCCAGTTGCGAAGGCTCTGGCGGTAACGTCTACCGTCAGACCATTCGCCTTAAGGAGTCAGCCAAGGGCACACTGATTCTGCTCGAAGCCGCTTGCTCCTGCCCGGTGCGCATCAACTGCAAGCACTGCGCGGCAGTGTTGCTGCAAGTCCAGGAAACCCTGGCCTACCCGGCCGCCGAAAAAGACGCGCAATTGCTGGAGAAACTCCAGTCAGTGCTGGACAACCGCAGCCCCAAGGCGCCGCCCCAGGTGTTGGTGGACAACGTGCAACCGTTGCCGCGCCTGTGGCTGGCCAGTATCGAGTTCAGCGCCTTCGAGCCGCGCAACGGCAAGATGCAACGCTACATCCAGCACCGCGCAGCCCTGTCCTTCAGCTATCTGGACGAGTACGTCAGCGGCCAGCGCAACACCGATGTGTTGATTCGCCAGGAAACCCAGACGCTACGGATAAAACGCCACACCGATGTGGAACAGTCCTACCGTGAACAGCTGCGAATCCTCGGCTTCAAGGTGGCGACCCGACAAAGCAAGGCCCTGCCGGAAAGCGCTGGCGAACTGTACGAAATGGTCAACGACAGCGCTTGGCTGACCTTCACCCTCAATGACCTGCCGAAATTGCGCAGCCAAGGCTGGGAATTGCAGATCGACGAGGACTTCGGCTTCGACCTGACGGCGGTGGACGAATGGTACGCCACGGTCGAGGAAACGCCGGAGCGGGACTGGTTCGACCTGGAACTGGGGATCATCGTCAATGGCGAGCGGCTGAGCCTGCTGCCGATCCTGTTGAACCTGATGCGTTCGCACATTGAACTGTTCAACCCGGAACGCCTGGCCCGGCGCCGCGATGACGAGCTGATCCTGGTCAACTTGCCCAACCGCCCGAACTCCGAGTTCGGCCCGCAACAAGTGGCCCTGCCCTACGGTCGGCTGAAGCCGGTGCTAGCGACCTTGGGCGAGTTCTACCTGCAAGAGCCCGGCACCACCAAGCTGCGCCTCAACAGCGCGGACGCCTTGCGTCTCAACCCGCTGCAGGACATGCCGTTGACCTGGGAAGGCGGCGAACACATTCGCGGCCTGGCCCAACGCCTGCGGGATATCAAGGACTACACCGCCACCGCGCCAAAGGGCCTGAACGCGACACTGCGGCCTTATCAACTCGAAGGCTTGAGCTGGATGCAATCGCTGCGACAGCTGGAAGTCGGCGGCATCCTTGCGGACGACATGGGCCTGGGCAAGACCCTACAAACCCTGGCGCATATTCTCAGCGAAAAAAACGCTGGGCGCCTGGATCGGCCGTGCATGGTGGTCATGCCCACCAGCCTGATTCCCAACTGGCTCGACGAAGCGTCCCACTTCACGCCTCAGCTCAGGGTGTTGGCCTTGTATGGCGCGGGGCGCAAAAAGCATTTCGAACGGCTGGACGAATACGACCTGATCCTCACCACCTACGCCCTGCTGCCCAAGGATGTCGAGCGCCTGGCCGCGCAGCCGTTGCACGTACTGATCCTCGATGAAGCCCAGTACATCAAGAACCCCACCAGCAAAGCTGCCCAGGCCGCCCGCGAGCTCAACGCCCGCCAGCGGCTGTGCCTGTCCGGCACCCCGCTGGAAAATCACCTGGGGGAATTGTGGTCGCTGTTTCACTTCCTGTTGCCGGGCTGGCTTGGGGACGTCAAGAGCTTCAACCGCGATTACCGTGTACCGATCGAAAAGCGCGGCAGCGATGTACGATTGCAACACCTCAACGGCCGGATAAAACCTTTCCTGCTGCGCAGGACCAAGGAGCAAGTGGCGACGGAGTTGCCGCCCAAGACCGAGATCATCCATTGGGTCGAACTCAGCGACGCCCAGCGGGACGTCTACGAAACCATGCGCCTGGCGATGGACAAGAAGGTCCGCGACGAGATCACACGCAAAGGCGTGGCCCGTAGCCAGATCATCATTCTTGAAGCGCTCCTCAAGCTACGCCAGGTGTGTTGCGACCTGCGCCTGATCAACGATGCCACCCTGCCCGTCCGAGGCAGCACCTCGGGCAAGCTCGACAGCCTGATGGAAATGCTCGAGGAGCTGTTTGAAGAAGGCCGCCGGGTACTGCTGTTTTCGCAGTTCACATCCATGTTGGCGCTGATTGAGGATGAGCTTAAGAAACGCGGTGTCGACTACGCCATCCTGACCGGCCAGACCCGGGACCGACGCACCCCCGTCAAGGAATTCCAGAGTGGCAAGCGTCAGATTTTCCTGATCAGCCTGAAGGCCGGAGGTGTAGGCCTGAACCTGACCGAGGCCGACACAGTGATTCACTACGACCCGTGGTGGAACCCGGCTACCGAAAACCAGGCGACCGACCGCGCCTATCGTATCGGCCAGGAAAAACCGGTATTCGTCTACAAGCTGATTGCCCGAGGCACGGTGGAAGAAAAGATCCAGCTACTGCAAAAGGAAAAATCCGACCTCGCCGCCGGCGTCCTGGATGGACGCGTGGCCGGCGACTGGAAGTTGCAGAGCGAGGATATCGAAGCATTGTTTGCGCCGCTGCCGGACAAACTGGAAAAGCGCTGACCCGCCAATCCTTGTGGGAGCCGAGCTTGCTCGCGATAGCGGTGGGTCAGTTGGCGCAGGTGTTGACTGTGCGGCCGTCATCGCGAGCAAACTCGCTCCCACAGGTGATCTTGGGTGTTCATGAGTCTTGTGTTCACCGCAGATTGACTGTGGGAGCGGGCTTGCTCGCGATGTTCAGAGCGCGTAGATGTTGCTCCCACCTTGCTTCGAGATAGCGACTTTCAAAAGACGCTAATCAACCAACTGGGCAGCCCTCAGCGCCCCGAGCGCCGCCAGCCAGCGAGGGTCCTGGCGGTATTCAGTGGAGGCGTAGGCCTGGCCGCGCATGCGGGCGATCCGCGCCGAAGGCGTGACCTTCAGGCGCTGGGCTGCGCTCAAGGCAAGCTCGGCGGCCGCGCGATCGTTGCACACCAGGCCCATGTCACAACCCGCTGTCAAAGCAGCCTCGATACGACTGGCGGCATCACCGACCACATGTGCACCGGCCATCGACAGGTCATCACTGAAGATCACGCCCTCGAATTGCAACTCGCCGCGCAGGATGTCCTGCAGCCAGCGGCGGGAGAACCCGGCTGGGTTGGCGTCAACCTGCGGGTAGATGACATGGGCCGGCATAACGGCGGCCAACTGCTTGCTCAGCCTGGCAAACGGTACCAGGTCGTTGGCGCGAATCTGCTCCAGGCTACGCTCATCGTTCGGAATCGCCACGTGGGAATCGGCCTCGGCCCAGCCATGCCCCGGGAAATGCTTGCCAGTGGCGGCCATCCCGGCGGCGCTCATGCCGCGGATGAAGGCACCGGCCAATAACGCAGCGCGCTCGGGGTCGCCTTCGAAGGAACGACTGCCGACGACGGCGCTGCGCTGGTAATCGAGGTCAAGCACCGGAGCAAAGCTCAAGTCGAGACCGACCGCCAGCACTTCAGTGGCCATGATCCAGCCGCATTGTTCGGCCAGGTATTCGGCGTTCGGGTTGTCGGCTATTGCCCGCATCGCCGGCAACCGCACAAAACCCTGGCGCAACCGCTGGACACGGCCACCTTCCTGATCCACCGCCAACAGCAGGTCGGGACGGATGGCACGGATCGACGCGCTCAATTCCCGCACCTGACGTGGGTGTTCGATGTTGCGGGCAAAAATGATCAGGCCACCCACTTCGGGCTGACGCAACAGGTGGCGATCTTCGGCCGTCAGCCAGGTACCGGCGACGTCCACCATCAACGAGCCTTGCAGGCCAGCAGTCATAGGATTTCCTTGAAAAAGATGAACCCGCGCGGCGACACACCCACGACAGCGTTGCCAGGAGCCAGGCCCGGCAGGTCGCGGTGACGCAATGGAGGATAAGACGGATTCGAAACGAGAGTCGGCATGGGCGGCTAGCTTAGCGGATGTAGGCCGGCTGCGCACACCCATGCTCTTACGCCTTGGCGAGCGCCGGGGCGGATTTGCTGCGCGGGCGCAATTGCGCGGCCGCCATGGCTTCATCGGTCACGCCGGTTTCGGCGCGCATGCCAGCCGCCAGGAACGGCACCATCAACCGCATCACCTGCTCGATGGAGGTGTTCACGCCGAAATCGGTTTCCGCGATAGCCCGCAGCGCCTTGATACCGGACATGCTGAACGCGGCGGCGCCAAGCATGAAGTGCACCCGCCAGAACAGCTCGATCGGCGGGATACGCGGCGCCGCCTCGTTGACCAGCAACATGTAGCGCCGGAAAACCTTGCCGTACATGTCTTCAAGATAACGCCGCAAGTGCCCCTGGCTCTGACTGAAGGCAAGGCCCAGCAGGCGCATGAAAATGGACAGGTCGTTACCGCTGCGCGGTTGCACGACAAGGGCTTGCTCGACCAGGATTTCCAGCAGCTCTTCCAGGGTCGGCTTGACGTCAGGTTTGGCCTGCCGACGCTCCAGCTCGCGATCGAGACTCAGGCAGAACGGCCCGAGGAACCGCGAGAAAACGGCCTGGATCAAGGCCTTTTTCGAACCGAAGTGATAGTTCACCGCTGCCAGGTTGACCCCGGCCTTGCTGGTGATCAGACGCAATGAGGTTTCGGCGAAACCTTTTTCCGCGAACAATTGCTCGGCAGCATCGAGAATGCGTTCAACGGTTTCCGACTGGGCCATGGTTACTCCGCCTGACAAACACTTGTTTGAAACATACGTTTCAGCCCAAAGGTTGTCAAGCCTGCCGGGGCGTTTTGCGAACGCCCGGTCATGTATTTAACCACACCTTTTCACAGGCGGTAGCCCTGCCCTCTCCAACAACCCGACCGACCGTCCAGCGCCTCTTGAAAAAAGGAGGATTGCCAAGCGCCGCCCACTGTATATAATCCCAGTCACTGTATAAAAAGACAGAGCGATCAATATGCTAAAGCTGACGCCACGCCAAGCAGAGATTCTGGCCTTCATCAAGCGCTGCCTCGAAGACAACGGCTACCCGCCGACCCGTGCGGAAATCGCCCAGGAACTGGGGTTCAAGTCACCCAACGCGGCTGAAGAACACCTCAAGGCGCTGGCCCGCAAGGGCGCGATCGAAATGACCCCGGGCGCATCCCGTGGCATTCGCATCCCCGGTTTCGAAGCCAAGGCCGACGAAACCACCCTGCCAATCATCGGCCGGGTTGCGGCAGGCGCACCGATCCTTGCCCAGCAGCACGTCGAGGAATCCTGCAACATCAACCCTTCCTTCTTTCATCCCCGGGCCGATTACCTGCTTCGCGTACACGGCATGAGCATGAAGGACATCGGTATCTTCGACGGCGACCTTTTGGCCGTCCACACCACCCGCGAAGCCCGCAATGGCCAGATCGTGGTGGCGCGAATCGGCGACGAGGTGACCGTCAAACGCTTCAAGCGCGACGGCAGCAAGGTCTGGCTCATTGCTGAGAACCCGGAGTTCGCGCCCATCGAAGTGAACCTGAAAGATCAGGACCTGGTCATCGAAGGCTTGAGTGTCGGCGTCATTCGCCGCTAAAGGAGGCTTTATGCAGTTCCCTCACACACCACAACACACACAACTTCCGCTGTTCGAGGCATTCATGGCCCAACCGCTGGTTCCAGTCCTGAAAGAGGTCATCGAGTCGCCCTGGGGCGTCGAGCCCGAGGCTTTCAGCGAACTGTCGTTACGTGGTGCGGCCGGAAACTGCCTGAACCTGCTGGCGCCGATTCTGCGAGAACTCAGCCAGGACCAGGATGCTCGCTGGCTGACGCTGATCGCACCACCGGCCAGCGTCACCCAGGCCTGGCTGCGGGATGCCGGCCTGAACCGCGAACGCATCCTGTTGTTGCAGCCGCGGGGCACCCAAAGCGCTCAACAGTTGACCTGCGAAGCCTTGCGCCTGGGCCGCAGCCACACCGTGGTCAGTTGGCTCAACCCGCTAACCGCGACTGCACGGCAACAGTTGATCAGCGCCGCCCGTACCGGGGACGCACAAAGCCTGAATATTCGATTGGGCTAAGACAAACGCGGGGCTTCTCCAAGGCAGAGAAGCCGGCCAGTCACATTATTCAGAAAAGCCGACAGACGGGATCAATGAAGAACCCGCGGCCCCTCTTCCTTGTTGAATTCGCCTTCAACCAGGCGACCTGCCATCTGAACACCCACGCTCAGCATCGCCTTGGCGACTTCGACGTGTTGGCCTTGAAGGAATACTTTGGCATCTTCGGAGAAGTTCAGGGTAACCAGAGAACCCTCGTCCTCAGCCCTGCGCAGCTCGATGCGGCCATCAGGAAGTTCGACAATTTCTAGAAAGGACGTAGGCATAAAAGTCTGTTCTCCACGAAAGGCGAGGATTATATAGTCATCGGCCAGGCTCCGCTCGGGATCTTGACCAAGCGTTATCAACGAACGTAACGGCCCGAGGGGAAACTCAGCACTCGTTCAAACCTTCACGAAAGCGTATCGCCAGGCTCTTGAGGTTCTGACGCCAGCTCTCCAGCTCTTCCCGGCTCAACTCCTGCTCGGGCTCTTGTTCGTCCAGATTAACCGCCATGATCAACGGCTGGGTCACGTCCCCCTTGGGCTTGCGTGGGGCCCGCGGCGGCTCGAACAGCGCCGCATGGGCCGCCAATAGCTTCGCCAGCCAGGTTTCCGGGTTATGCGCCAGCTCGACCATCTCGGCCAACTCCGGAATTGCAATGGTTTCCAACGCTTCGCGGGTCAACAACAGCTCGGCCCGAGGCGCATTCGCTTGTGGCAGGCGATAGAAACCGGCGATTTCATGGCACAACCCCAACAACGCACCGTACAGGTGAAACAGCGCAGATTCGCGCCCAGCCTGGAGCAGCGCCGGGGAATTCATCGCACGTCCGTCCTCGGCCCGGGTGAGCGCTTCGAGCGACAGACCGGCGAAATAGATTTTCTGATTGGTGCGAGTGTAGAGTTCGTGGGCCATGGCGGCATCTCCCCAACGAAATGAAAGCTTCACGCAAGTGCGACAGTGTCGTGGATCAACCGAGGCCACTGCAAGCCAAAAACAAAAAGGCCGTATGAAAACCTATGGGTTGTCATACGGCCTTTTGTTCAGGCCGGTCCCGTCGGGAAGCTGCGCCGTTCAGGAGCAGCTCCCCACGCCACCGGGAACCCCGCTTAGCCGCGGGGATCAGCGCTTATCTTCAACCGTCCACTTACCGCCGTCGTAGTAGGCTTTCCAGCCAGTTGGCTTGCCGTCGACTTCGGTCTGCACGTATTGCTCCTTGGTCTTGCGGCTGTAGCGAATGACCGCTGGGCGCCCTTCCGGATCCTTCTGCGGTGCTTCACAGAGGAAATGGTACTTCGGATCGATCTCGTCCTTGTGCGGCACGATCTCCATCACCAATGGCGCACGGGTCTCACGGTTTTTCGGGAACTGGCTGGCCGCCAGGAACAAGCCGGAGGCACCGTCGCGCAGGATGTAGGTGTCGTTGACCTTCTCGCACTTGAGCTCAGGCATCTTCACCGGGTCCATCTTCGGCGGCGCCGCGTCACCGCTTTTGAGCAGTTTGCGGGTGTTCTTGCAGGTTGGATTGGTGCAACCGAAGAACTTGCCGAAACGGCCGGTCTTGAGCTGCATCTCACTGCCACACTTGTCACACTCCAGGCTCGGGCCTTCATAGCCCTTGATGCGATAAGTGCCCTCTTCGATCTCGTAGCCGGCACAGTCCGGGTTGTTCCCGCAGATGTGCAGCTTGCGCTTCTCGTCCAGCAGGTAGGCGTCCATTGCCGTGCTGCAGATCGGGCAGCGATGCTTGCCGCGCAGCACCAGGGATTCCGATTCGCCCTCGTCGTCCGCGGCGATTTCGTCGCCCGGCACCAGGTTGACGGTGGCCTTGCAGCGCTCCTTGGGTGGCAGGCTGTAGCCCGAGCAACCGAGGAATACGCCGGTCGAGGCGGTACGGATTTGCATCGGGCGCCCACAGGTCAGGCACGGGATGTCAGTCATGACCGGCTGGTTGGCACGCATGCCGCTGTCAGGGCTTTCGGCCACTTCGAGCTTTTTCTTGAAGTCGCCGTAGAACTCGTCGAGAACGTTTTTCCAGTCGCGCTCGCCCTGGGCCACATCGTCGAGGTTCTCTTCCATACCGGCGGTGAAGCCGTAGTCCATCAGGTTCGAGAAGCTCTCGGACAAACGTTCGGTGACGATGTCACCCATCTTTTCCGAATAGAAACGACGGTTGTGCAACGCCACGTAGCCGCGGTCCTGGATGGTGGAAATGATGGCGGCGTAGGTCGAAGGACGACCGATGCCGCGCTTTTCCATTTCCTTGACCAGGCTGGCTTCGGAGTAACGGGCCGGTGGCTTGGTGAAGTGCTGGGTCGGATCGAGCTTGATCAGCTTCATCACGTCGCCCTGGGCCATGTCCGGCAGGACATCGTCATCCCCAGGCTTGGTGATTTGCGGCATGACGCGGGTGTAGCCGTCGAACTTCAGGATGCGGCCCTTGGCGCGCAGCTCGAAGTCACCGGCACCGACGCTGACCGTGGTCGACAGGTATTGCGCCGGCAGCATCTGGCAAGCCAGGAACTGGCGCCAGATCAGCTCATAGAGACGTTCGGCATCGCGCTCCATGCCCGACAGCTTGCTTGGCTCGGTGTTGGCATCGGACGGACGAATCGCTTCGTGAGCCTCCTGCGCGCCTTCCTTGCTGCTGTAGACGTTCGGCGTGTCCGGCAGGTACTTCTTGCCGAACTCGCTTTCTATATAAGTGCGTGCCATCGCCACGGCATCAGCCGAAAGGTTGGTCGAGTCGGTACGCATGTAGGTGATGTAGCCGGCTTCATACAGACGCTGGGCCATCATCATGGTTTTCTTCACGCCAAAGCCCAGGCGATTGCTCGCGGCCTGTTGCAGCGTGGAGGTAATGAACGGCGCCGACGGCTTGCTGCTGGTCGGCTTGTCTTCGCGCTTGACGATGCTGTAGCTGGAAGCCTTGAGCTTCTCCAGCGCAGCCATGGCCTGGGCTTCGTTAAGCGGCTTGAAGGCCTCGCCCTTCTCCCGGGCCACGTCGAAGCGCACGGTGGCGCCCTTGGCAGTGCCGAGGTCGGCGTGGACTTCCCAGTACTCTTCAGGGATGAACGCACGGATCTCGCGCTCGCGCTCCACCACCAGCTTCACGGCGACCGACTGCACACGACCGGCCGACAGGCCGCGGGCGATCTTGGCCCACAGCAGGGGCGAGACCATATAGCCCACCACGCGATCGAGGAAGCGACGCGCCTGCTGGGCGTTGACCCGATCGATGTCCAGCTCGCCCGGCTGGGAAAAGGCTTCCTGGATGGCCTTCTTGGTAATTTCGTTGAACACCACGCGTTTGTAGCGGCTGTCATCCCCACCGATGGCTTCGCGCAGGTGCCAGGCAATGGCTTCCCCTTCGCGGTCCAAGTCCGTCGCGAGATAGATGGTGTCGGCATCCTTGGCGAGCCGGCGCAGCTCTTCGATGACCTTTTCCTTGCCCGGGAGGATCTCGTACTTGGCTTTCCAGCCATGTTCCGGATCGACCCCCATGCGCGAGACCAACTGCTTGCGCGCCTTGTCTTTCGGCGACAGCGCCGGCGCTTCACCGGCGGCAGCCTTGCCGCGCTTGGCAGCTGGCTCCTTGCTGGCGCTAGCCGAACCGCTGGTGGGCAGGTCTCGGATATGGCCGATACTCGACTTCACCACGTATTGGTTGCCCAGATACTTGTTGATGGTCTTGGCCTTAGCCGGGGATTCCACAATGACCAGCGATTTGCCCATGGATCAGAAAATTCCTGAATGCTAAAAAGTGAAAGGCGGTTGGCGCCTGACGCGGCACCGCTATATATAGTGGCTGCAAGGTGAGGTCAAGCGCAGGGTTGCCCGCATACCGGCCTCAAGGCTTGGAAAAAATGCTCTCCTCGGCCTGCACCAAAGCAAAGCGTGGCACCTGTTCGCCGTCAACCTCGACGGACTCCTGGAACATGCTCAAGGGGCGCACCCAAAAGCCATAATCGCCATACAGGGCTTGATAGAAGACCACTTCTTCCTCGGTCTCGGAATGCCGCGCGATGCTGAATACGCGGTACTGCGGACCTTTGTAATGCTGGTAGAGCCCAGGTTGTATCGGCATGCTTTGGCCCTCACTGAAATCTTTTCAAAATAAAAACAAAATTTTTTCTTATTAAACCCGGAAAAAACAAAAACCGGGGCACTTGGCCCCGGCTTCCATCGACGCAACGCTTAAACGCGTTCGAAGACAGTGGCGATGCCCTGGCCGAGGCCAATGCACATGGTCGATACACCGAAAGTGCCGCCATTCTGCTTCATGACGTTGAGCAGCGTGCCGGAGATACGCGCACCGGAGCAACCGAACGGGTGACCCAGGGCGATCGCGCCGCCGTGCAGGTTAACCTTCTCGTTCATCTTGTCGAGCACTTTCAAATCTTTCAGCACGGGCAAGGCCTGTGCGGCGAAAGCTTCGTTGAGCTCGAAGAAGTCGATATCGGCGATACTCAGGCCTGCACGCTTCAAGGCTTTCTGCGTGGCCGGAACTGGACCATAGCCCATGATCGCCGGGTCCACACCCGCCACGGCCATCGAACGGATCACCGCCATCGGCTGGATACCCAGGTCCTGGGCACGCTGGGCCGACATCACAATCATGCACGAGGCACCGTCGGTGATCTGCGACGAAGTACCGGCTGTCACGGTGCCACCCTTCGGATTGAAGGCCGGCTTGAGGGCCGCCAGGCTTTCCAGGGTAGTTTCCGGACGAATGGTTTCGTCGTAGTCGAACAGTTTCAGGAAACCGTTCTCGTCGTAGCCCTGCATCGGGATGATCTCATCCTTGAACTTGCCTTCCACGGTCGCCTTGTGGGCGAGCTGGTGGGAGCGCACGCCAAAGGCGTCCTGCTGTTCGCGGGTAATGCCGTGCATTTTGCCAAGCATTTCCGCAGTCAGGCCCATCATGCCCGAGGCCTTGGCCGCGTACAGCGACATGTGCGGGTTCGGATCGACGCCGTGCATCATGCTCACGTGGCCCATGTGCTCGACACCCCCGACGACGAACACATCACCGTTGCCGGTCATGATCGCCTGGGCGGCGGTGTGCAGCGCACTCATGGACGAACCGCACAAGCGGCTGACGGTCTGGCCCGCCGCGGTGTGAGGAATCTGGGTCATCAGCGAGGCCATGCGGGCGATGTTCCAGCCCTGCTCCAGGGTCTGGTTCACACAGCCCCAGATCACGTCTTCGACCTCGTTAGGGTCGACCTTGACGTTGCGCTCCAGCAACTTGCTGATCAGGTGCGCCGACATGTCTTCGGCGCGGGTGTTGCGGTGCATGCCGCCCTTGGAGCGGCCCATCGGCGTACGACCGAAGTCGACAATCACGACGTCTCTAGGATTCAAGCTCATAAATGTTCTCTCGCTCTAGTCGTTGGGCGCTTAACCGAAGAAACGCTGGCCGTTCTTGGCCATTTCACGCAGCTTCGCGGTCGGGTGGTACAGCGCGCCCAGATCAGCGTACTGGTCAGCCAGGGCAACGAACTCGGCCACACCGATCGAATCGATGTAACGCAGTGCACCGCCACGGAATGGAGGGAAGCCGATACCGTAGACCAGACCCATGTCGGCTTCGGCGGCGGTTTCAACAATGCCGTCTTCCAGGCAACGCACGGTTTCGAGGCACAGCGGGATCATCATCCAGTTGATGATGTCCTCGTCGGTGACTTCGCGCTGCTCGTAGACGATCGGCTTGAGCACTTCCAGCACCGACGCATCGGCGACTTTCTTCTGCTTGCCGCGCTTGTCGGTCTCGTAGGCGTAGAAGCCCTTGCCGTTCTTCTGGCCCAGGCGCTTGGCTTCGTAGAGCACGTCGACGGCCGAACGACGATCGTCCTTCATGCGGTCCGGGAAGCCTTCAGCCATGACGTCGCGACCGTGGTGGCCGGTGTCGATGCCAACCACGTCCATCAGGTAGGCCGGGCCCATCGGCCAGCCGAATTTCTCCATGATCTTGTCGATGCGCACGAAGTCCACACCGGCGCTGACCAGCTTGGCGAAACCGCCGAAGTACGGGAACAGCACACGGTTGACCAAAAAGCCCGGGCAATCGTTGACGACGATCGGGTTCTTGCCCATTTTCTTGGCGTAGGCCACGGTGGTGGCAACCGCCTGCTCGCTGGACTTCTCGCCACGGATCACTTCCACCAGCGGCATCATGTGCACCGGATTGAAGAAGTGCATGCCGACAAAGTTTTCCGGACGCTTGAGGGCCTTGGCCAACAACGAAATGGAGATGGTCGAGGTGTTCGAAGCGAGGATGGTGTCCTCTTTGACCTTGTCTTCGACTTCAGCCAGTACCGCCTGCTTGACCTTCGGGTTCTCGACAACCGCTTCGACCACCAGGTCGACGTGGCCGAAATCACCGTAGGACAGGGTCGGACGAATGCCGTTGAGCACTTCAGCCATCTTCGCGGCGGTCATGCGACCTTTGTCGACGCGCCCCACCAGCAGCTTGGCGGCTTCGGCCAGGCCCTGCTCGATCCCGTGCTCGTTGATGTCCTTCATCAGGATCGGCGTGCCTTTGGACGCCGACTGGTAGGCGATACCGCCACCCATGATGCCGGCGCCGAGCACGGCGGCCTGCTTCACGTCACGGGCGATTTCGTCATAGGCCTTGGCCTTCTTCTTCAGTTCCTGGTCGTTGAGGAACAGACCGATCAGGCTTTGTGCAGCCGAGGTCTTGGCCAGCTTCACGAAGCCGGCAGCCTCGACTTCCAGGGCCTTGTCGCGACCGAAGCTCGCAGCTTTCTGGATGGTCTTGATGGCTTCGACCGGCGCCGGGTAGTTCGGGCCTGCCTGGCCTGCCACGAAACCCTTGGCGGTTTCGAAGGCCATCATCTGTTCGATGGCGTTGAGCTTGAGCTTTTCCAGCTTCGGCTGGCGCTTGGCCTTGTAGTCGAACTCGCCGCTGATGGCGCGTTTGATGGTTTCAAGGGCCGCTTCCTGGAGCTTGCCAGGTTCGACCACCGCATCCACGGCACCGACTTTCAGTGCGTCTTCGGCACGGTTTTCCTTGCCGGCGGCGATCCACTCGATGGCGTTGTCGGCACCGATCAGGCGCGGCAGGCGCACGGTGCCGCCGAAGCCCGGGTAAATGCCCAGCTTGACTTCCGGCAGGCCGATCTTGGCCGTGGTGGCCATGACGCGGTAGTCCGCCGCCAGGCACATTTCCAGGCCGCCACCCAGGGCGATGCCATTGATGGCCGCGACGGTCGGTACATTGAGGTCTTCGAAATCGCTGAAAATACGGTTGGCTTCGAGGTTGCCAGCGATCAGTTCGGCATCGGGCAGCTTGAAGTTGTCGACGAATTCGGTGATGTCGGCACCGACGATGAACACGTCCTTGCCGCTGCTGACGATCACACCCTTGATCGAAGCATCTGCCTTGATAGTGTCTACAGCCTGACGCAATTCATTCAGGGTTAGACGGTTGAACTTGTTGACGGACTCACCCTTGAGGTCGAATTTCAGTTCGACGATGCCACTTTCAAGAGCCTTAACCGTGATGGCTTTACCTTCGTAAATCATCAACTGATCTCCACGATATGGAAGCTGAACAGTACACGTTGAACGCTGACCACTGGTTCGGCACTGACGTTACCGCCGATGCTACGCCAATCCGCCAGGCACACCCGCCAACGCGATAGTCGGGGTCTGTAGGAGCAGTCTGAAAATACAAACGCTCAATTCATACGCCCGTTTGATTTGGGTACGTCACCTTCACGGAATTTCCGACAATTGTCAATCGCCCTAAACACAGGCATTAACGCGACTTTACGGTCATTTCCGTACCCTACGGATCCGCAACACGGCGCCGCATGAGTGACCATTCATAGAATCAATCATTAGAAAAATCGCCCTAATTCCAGACATATCGGATCCAGCCGACTACGCTGTCGGGACGCGATTGAATTTTGCAAAATGAAGGGCGTTGCGAATGCACGCCCTGACACGAGATGGATTACCGGCCTGCCTGGCCAACCCGCCCGATGAGACTGTCGGGCTTTTTTATGCCTCAGGCCAGCGCCTTGAGCACACCGGCAATGGCCTGCAACACACTGGCTTCGCCTTTTTCGCCCCAGTACAAGGCAATCATTTGCCGATCGGCTTCGACCTTGTAGACGTTGGCTGGCAATTTTTCGAAATGATTGAGCAGGGACTCATCCTGGCAGACTTCCCGCCACTGATTGGCCCAGACACCCGGTGCAGTTTGCCAGTAGCTCCAACAGGCTGGCTGGCTGCCGCGCCGAGGCCGATAGTACTGGGCACAGGGGTTTGGCGGCTGCTGGCCGAGCCAGTGTGGCCACTCCTGGGGCGCCAGTTGCATGGCCAGGCCCAGGCGTCGGGCCTCCATGCGCAGCGCCATGCGACCGCTCTGCACACGGGACGGACGCAACCATGCCAGCGGACTTAACACCACCAACAGGATTGACAGCACTATCCAGACCGTCATATTCGTACTCCCCGATTCTGATGAGCCCATTGACCAGGTCGCGTCAATGCGCTTTAAACCAGCCATACTTACCGTATCGCAATTCTCTGGAGTGCCTTCCATGTACTACTCACACATTCTGGTCGCCGTCGACCTCACTGAAGAATGCGATCCGGTCGTCAAGCGCGCCCTCGCCCTCTGCGAAGGCCGAGACACCCAATTGTCGCTGGTGCACATCGTCGAACCGATGGCCATGGCCTTCGGTGGCGACGTGCCAATGGACCTTTCCCAGTTGCAGCAGCAACAATTCGACCAGGCCAAGGAGCGCCTTGACCGACTGATCGTGAAATACCCGGCCCTGAAGAAGGAGTTCAGCCACCTGACCTATGGTCAGCCGCGCCAGGAGATCCATCACCTGGCCAAGGAACAGGGTTGCGACCTGATTGTCGTCGGCAGCCATGGTCGCCATGGCCTCGCGCTGCTGCTGGGCTCGACCGCCAACGATGTGCTGCATGGCGCGCCTTGCGATGTGCTGGCGGTGCATCTGGTCAAGCGTACATAACACCTGTGGGAGCGAGCCTGCTCGCGAAAGCGCTGTGCCAGTCGACTGCACGATTGACTGTCATGCCACTTTCGCGAGCAGGCTCGCTCCCACAAGGGGATGTATTTCAGATCAAGCGTCCAGTTCAGCCCAACGCTCGACCAGTGCGTCCAGCTCGGCCTGCAACTGCTCCAGGTGCGCGATGACCTTGGCGGTTTCAGCCGCTGGCCGCTGGTAGAAGCCGACGTCAGCCATCTCGGCTTCCACGGCGGCAATCTGCTGTTCCTTCGCATCGATATCAGCGGGCAAGGCTTCCAGCTCACGCTGCAACTTGTAGCTGAGTTTTTTCTTCGCTGGGGCCGGGGCCGCGGCGGCAACCGGCGCGGGCTCGGCCTTGACCACGGCCGAATTCAGATCGGCCTTGCCGGACTTGCTCTCGGTGACCCCCAGCAGACGCGGCGAGCCGCCCTGGCGCAGCCAGTCCTGATAACCACCGACGTATTCTCGAACCAGGCCTTCGCCTTCGAACACCAGGGTGCTGGTGACCACGTTGTCGAGGAATGCCCGGTCGTGACTGACCATCAGGACGGTGCCGTTGAAGGTCAACAACACCTCTTCCAGCAATTCCAGGGTTTCCACGTCCAGATCGTTGGTCGGTTCGTCGAGCACCAGCAGGTTCGCAGGCTTGCTGAACAACTTGGCCAGCAACAGACGGGCGCGCTCACCACCCGACAGCGCCTTGACCGGCGTGCGGGCACGCTGGGGGCTGAACAGGAAATCGCCGAGGTAGCTCAACACGTGACGGCTCTGGCCATCGATGTCAATGAAATCGCGGCCTTCGGCCACGTTGTCGATCACGGTCTTCTCCAGGTCCAACTGATGGCGCAATTGGTCAAAGTACGCGACATCGATCTTCGTGCCCTCTTCCACCTTGCCGCTGGTCGGCACCAGGCCACCCAGCATCAGTTTGAGCAGGGTAGTCTTGCCGGTACCGTTGGCGCCCAGCAGGCCGATGCGATCACCACGCTGCAGGACCATGGAGAAGTCCTTGACCAGAAACGGGCCGCCCGGATGGGCGAAACTGACGTTCTCCAGCACCATGACCTGTTTGCCGGACTTGTCGGCCGTTTCCAACTGGATGTTGGCCTTGCCGGTACGCTCACGGCGTTCGCTGCGCTCAACGCGCAAGGCCTTGAGGGCCCTCACACGGCCTTCGTTACGAGTGCGACGGGCCTTGATGCCCTGGCGGATCCAGACTTCTTCCTGGGCCAGGCGCTTGTCGAACAGCGCGTTGGCGGTTTCTTCCGCCGCCAGTACCGCTTCCTTGTGCACCAGGAAGCTGGCGTAGTCGCCGTTCCAGTCGATCAGGCCGCCGCGGTCCAGCTCAAGGATGCGCGTCGCCAGGTTTTGCAGGAAGGACCGGTCGTGGGTGATGAACAGCACCGCCCCCTGGAAGTCTTTCAGGGCTTCTTCAAGCCAGGCGATGGCGCCGATGTCCAGGTGGTTGGTCGGTTCGTCGAGCAGCAGCAGGTCCGGCTCGGAGACCAGGGCCTGAGCCAGCAGGACGCGACGACGCCAGCCGCCAGACAATTCGGCGAGCGTCTTGTCGGCCGGCAATTGCAGGCGGCTCAGGGTGCTGTCGACCAGTTGCTGCAGACGCCAGCCGTCTCGGGCTTCGAGGTCGTGCTGCACGTGCATCAACTTGTCCAGATCGGCATCGGTGACGATGTTCTGGCTCAAGTGGTGATACTCGGCCAACAGCGCGCCGACACCGTCCAGGCCCTCAGCAACCACGTCGAACACGGTCCGCTCGTCGGCCACCGGCAGTTCTTGGGGCAACTCGCCGATTTTCAGGCCTGGCGCCCGCCAGACGGAGCCGTCGTCGGGCTTCTGATCGCCCTTGACCAGCTTCATCATGCTGGATTTGCCAGTGCCGTTGCGGCCGATGATGCACACCCGCTCACCACGGGCGATCTGCCAGGACACCTTGTCCAACAACGGCATAGCGCCGAAAGCAAGGGACACATCGCTGAATTTGAGCAGGGTCATGAGCTTCTCCAAAAACCGGGCGCGCATTCTACCTGAGATGAGGCCTCAGGGGTCCGCCAATTTCACCACTCAAGCATTCTGCAAATGCACGCTGCCTGACAAATGTTGCGAACTTGTACCGACGGCCCTGCAAAGCTTTCACCGGCTGCTGGCAAAAGGCTAAGCTACAGACAGTTACCCTGGGTTACCCCTTGGGCTTGTCTTGTTTTTTCTGCCCGGATGTCTCATGCGCAGTCGCCTTTTCAGTGTTTTATCGTGTCTTTTTGTATGTGCCACTGCCGTTCAATCCGCGCAGGCGGTGGATATCTCCACTCAACGCCAATATTACGACGAGGCCAAGCGCGCCTTGGCCAAGGGTGATTCCGGCCCATACTTTCGCTACAGCCAGGCCTTGCGCGATTATCCGCTGGAACCCTACCTGGCCTACGACGAATTGACCGCTCGCCTCAAGAGCGCCAGCAACGCCGAAATCGAGAAGTTCCTCGCCGAGCATGGTGACCTGCCCCAGGCCAACTGGATGAAACTGCGTTGGTTACGCTGGCTGGCCGAGCGCGGCGACTGGGCGACCTTCGTCAAGTATTACGACCCCAAACTCAACTTCACCGAACTGGACTGCCTCAACGCCCAGTACCAACTCAGCCATGGCCTGAAGGCCGAGGGCTATGCCAACACGGAAAAACTGTGGCTCACCGGCAAGTCCCAGCCCCAGGCGTGCGACGCGCTGTTCGGCCTGTGGGCCTCCCAGGGCCAGTTGACCGAGCAGAAACGCTGGGAGCGCGTCAAGCTGGCCGCCCAGGCGCGCAATTACCCGCTGGCCAACAGCCTGGTCAGTGGCTTGAGCACCCTCGCCCCCCGTGGCAAATTGCTGGTGGACGTGGCCCAAAAGCCCGAGCTGCTCAACCAGTCGTCGCGCTTCAGTCCGGCCGATGAACCGATGTCCGATATCGTCAGCCTCGGCCTGCGTCGCCTGGCCCGCCAGGACCCGGAAAAGGCCATGGCATTGCTGGATGGCTACGCCAGCACCATGCATTTTTCCCGGGATGAAAAAGTCGCGATTGCCCGGGAAATCGGCCTGACCCTGGCCAAGCGCTTCGACAGTCGCGCCTTGGACGTGATGACGAAATACGATCCGGAACTGCGGGACGACACCGTTTCGGAGTGGCGCTTGCGCCTGCTGCTGCGCCTGGCCCGGTGGGACGACGCCTACCAACTGACCCGCCGCCTGCCCGAGACGCTGGCCAGCACCAACCGTTGGCGCTACTGGCAGGCCCGTACGCTCGAGCTGGCCCAGCCGCAAAACCCCGAGGCACTGACGCTCTACAAGCATCTGGCCCGTGAGCGGGACTTCTATGGATTCCTGGCCGCCGACCGTTCCCAGTCGCCGTATTCACTCGTCAACAAGCCACTGGTGATGAGCCAGGCCCTGATCAACAAGGTGCGCAATACGCCCGGTATCCGCCGCGCGCTGGAGTTTCACGCCCGCGGGGACATCGTTGACGGACGCCGTGAGTGGTATCACGTCAGCCGGCATTTCAACCGGGACGAAATGGTCGCCCAGGCGAAACTGGCCTATGAGCTGAAATGGTATTTCCCGGCCATTCGCACCATCAGCCAGGCCAAGTACTGGGATGACCTGGACATCCGCTTCCCGATGGCCCACCGCGACACCCTGGTGCGCGAAGCCAAGGTCCGTGGCCTGCATTCGAGCTGGGTATTCGCAATCACTCGCCAGGAAAGCGCCTTCATGGACGACGCCCGCTCCAGTGTCGGCGCCGCCGGTCTGATGCAACTGATGCCTGGTACAGCCAAGGAAACCGCGCGCAAGTTCAGCATCCCCCTGGCCTCCCCCAAACAAGTGTTGAACCCGGACAAGAACATCCAGTTGGGCGCCGCCTACCTGAGCCAGGTTCACAGCCAGTTCAATGGCAACCGCGTCCTCGCCTCGGCGGCCTACAACGCCGGCCCCGGTCGCGTGCGTCAGTGGCTGCGGGGCGCCGACCACTTGAGCTTCGACGTCTGGGTCGAAAGCATCCCCTTCGACGAAACCCGCCAATACGTACAGAACGTGTTGTCGTACTCGGTGATCTACGGCCAGAAACTCAACTCGCCGCAACCGCTGGTGGATTGGCATGAGCGTTATTTCGATGATCAGTGATTAACACCCCCACAAAGCCCTCTTCTTTGTGGGAGCGAGCTTGCTCGCGATGGCGTCGGCACCTGCAACATGAATGCAAGCTGACTCACCGCTATCGCGAGCAAGCTCGCTCCCACAGGGCCTGCATCAAACACAGCATCCCCTGTGGACGCGGTATCACTCGGCTCCCGACGCCTGGCCAACACTGAACTGCAACGCCGCCAGCCGCGCGTACAGCGCATTGCTGGCGACCAGCGCCTGGTGAGTGCCCACGGCAACCACCTTGCCCTGATCCATCACCGCGATCCGATCGGCGTTTTTCACCGTGGCCAGACGGTGGGCGATGACCAGCGTCGTGCGGTTTTTCATCAGGCTGGGCAAGGCTTGCTGGATCAGGTGTTCGCTTTGCGCATCGAGGGCGCTGGTGGCTTCGTCCAACAGCAGGATCGGCGCGTCCACCAGCAACGCCCGGGCGATGGCCAGGCGTTGGCGCTGGCCGCCGGACAGACCCAGGCCACCGTCTCCCAAGTGGGTCTGATAGCCGTCGGGCATTTTTTCGATGAAGTCGTGGGCGTGGGCAATCTGCGCGGCTTCGCGCACCTGCTCGGACGTCGCTTGCGGATTGCCGTAGCGGATGTTCTCTTCGACCGTGCCGAAAAACAGCGCCGGATTCTGCGAAACCAGGGCGAAATGGCGGCGCAGGTCCAGGGGATCGAGTCGAGTCAACGGCACATCGTCGATCAGGATCTGCCCTTGCACCGGATCATAGAAACGCAGCAGCAGGTCGTAGACCGTCGACTTGCCGGCACCGGAAGGCCCGACAAGGGCCAGGGTCTCGCCGGCCTTGATCGTCAGGTCGAGACCGTCGACCGCATAACTGTCCGGTCGCGACGGATAGGAAAAACGCACGCCTTCGAGGCGCAAATCGCCGCGGACCCGCTCCGGCAACGTGACAAGACCTGAGGCCGGCGGCTGGATGATGTTCTCCGAACGCAGCAACTCGGCAATGCGCTCTGCCGCACCGGCCGCCCGCTGCAACTCGCCGATCACTTCGCTCAGGGTACCGAAGGCACTGCCGACGATCAGGCTATAGAACACAAATGCCGCCAGCTCACCGCCGGAAATCCGCCCGGCGATCACATCCATGCCGCCGACCCAGAGCATCACCCCCACCGCCCCCAGCACCAGCACGATCACCAGGGTGATCAGCCAGGCCCGCTGGGCGATGCGCTTGCGAGCGGTGTCGAAGGCCTGCTCCACCGTCGCGGAAAAACGGTGTTCGTCCTGGACTTGGTGGTTGTAGGCCTGCACGGTTTTGATCTGGCCGAAGGTTTCGGAGACGTAGCTGCCGACGTCGGCAATGCGGTCCTGGCTCTCGCGCGACAAGCTGCGCACCCGACGACCGAAGATCAGGATCGGCGCCAATACCAGCGGCAAGGCAATCACCACGATGCTGGTCAGCTTGGGGTTGGTGATGAACAACAGCACGATGCCGCCCACCACCATCAAGGCGTTGCGCAAAAACAACGACAGCGACGAACCGATCACCGATTGCAGCAAGGTCGTATCGGCGGTCAGCCGGGACTGGATTTCCGAACTGCGATTGTTTTCGTAGAAACCCGGGTGCAAGTACACCAGATGGTTGAAGACCTGCCGCCGGATATCGGCCACCACCCGCTCGCCAATCCAGGACACCAGGTAAAAACGCGCAAACGTACCGATCGCCAACCCCACCACCAGCACCATGAACAGGCCGATGGATTGATTGAGCAGGTGCGGTGAGCGGGTCATGAAGCCCTGGTCCACCAGCAAGCGGATGCCCTGGCCCATGGACAACGTAATGCCGGCGGTGACAATCAAGGCCAGCAAAGCGCCGACAACCTGTTTGCGGTAAGGGGCGATGAAGCCGCTGGCCAGGCGTATGGCACGGCGATGTCGGGTAGAAAGCATCCAAGGCGTCCGATGATTGCAGCAGAAAAGGCCAGCTCGCGACGCCGAAACGCAGCGGAACCAAGTGGAATCGCAATGAGTCAGGTTAAATATGACCACTACGACTAGCAGCTAGATGTTATCGGTCTAAAGTCTGGCTGGAAACGCAACTGTGTTTCTGATTGAGTGGAGGTGTCGCCATGAACCTACAAGGAGTGTCATGGCTCGGTCACCTGGCGACAATAAAGTAGGCACACAACCTGATGAGGAGACAGGCCATGTCCTTGCAACACAGCAGCGACGACAAGATTCAAGTAATCCGCACGCAACCGGACCAGTCTCTGGGCTGCTCGTTCATCGATGAACAGGGGCGCGAAGTACCCATTACCGAAGACATGATCCGCAAAGCCTGCAGTGAGCTGGAAAAACGACTGGTCAAGCCTGCCGAACAAAAGTGATACAGCCCGTCTTCAATTGGACCCGACGTTGATGTCGGGTTTTTTATGCCTGAAAGAACAAGGCTGCCATTGATCTCTGGCTTGGCACTCACTTGTGGCGAGGGGATTTATCCCCGCTGGGCTGCGCAGCAGCCCCATTGGTTCAAACTGACACACCGCAACCTTCAGATTTCGGGGCCGCTTCGCGCCCCAGCGGGGATAAATCCCCTCGCCACAAAAAGACGGCGTCTAGACGAGGGTGGCGCCCAACGCCGTGACAATCTGTTGCAAGGCCGCCGACTGCCCGTCGATACGTACCTTCAAGCTGTCGATTTCCCGCCGTGGCGGGTAAAGCTTGCGCAAGGCATCGAACGCACGGCGTTGTTCGTCGACGGTGCCCACCAGGCTACGGCGAAAGTTCGCGTCGTCGCCACGGGGGTCGTACACGCTCCGGCACAGCACCGCCAAGGCCCAGGCCGGGTCGGTTGCGGCATCCAGGGTGATGCCACCCAGCCACGGCCGAGGCAACAGGTCGCCGAGGCTGACCTCGACCGGTCGCTCCAGGAACGCGCACAAGGCCTGGTAGATCTGGGCCGTGCCTCGTTGGCGGCCATCGAGGCTGTAACCGGCAATGTGCGGGGTGGCGATCACGCACAAATCAGCCAGGTCCACATCCACGGTGGGCTCCTGCTCCCAGACATCCAGCACCGCTTGCAGGTCTTCACGCTCCAGCAACACCTCGCGCAGCGCGGCGTTATCGATCACTGGCCCTCGGGCCGCATTGATCAGCCAGGTGCCGGGCTTGAGCTGGTTCAGACGCACCTCGTCGAACAGGTGCCAGGTCGGTTGCTCGCCGTCGCGGGTCAACGGGGTGTGCAAGCTGATCACATCGCACTGCTCGATGATCTGCTCCAGGCTCACATAGTCGCCGCCCTCGGCGGCCTGACGCGGCGGATCGCAGACCTTCACGGCCCAGCCCAACCCCTTGAGCACCTCGATCAACCGCCCGCCCACCTGGCCTGCGCCGACCACGCCGAAGGTTCGTTGCTCAAGTTGCGCACCTTCGATTTCTGCCAGGGTCATCAGGCTGCCCAACACATAGTCCACCACGCCACGGGCATTGCAGCCCGGCGCGCTGGCCCAGCGGATACCGGCCTCGGCGAAATAATTCAGGTCCAAGTGATCGGTGCCGATGGTGCAGGTGCCGACGAAGCGCACCTTGCTGCCTTCCAGCAGGGCTCGATTGACCTGGCTGACCGAGCGCACCAGCAACACATCGGCCTGCTCGACCATCGCCCGATCGATACCCCGCCCGGCCACTCGGCGGATTTCACCGAAACCTTGAAAAAATGCATCGAGCAGGGGGATGTTTTCGTCGGCGACGATCAGCATGGCAGAGCTCCTTTGGCGGGATGGGCAGTGTAGGCGTTCCTCGCCATGGTGAGCCAGTGCATTACTTGAGTGAAAGGTAATGTGGCGAGGGGATTTATCCCCGCTCGACTGCGCAGCGGTCGCAGATATACAAGGGGGCTTCGCCCCAGCGGGGATAAATCCCCTCGCCACAAGGCATTCACGCATTTCTGTCCGTGTTTACAAATCCCCAACACAGGTTTTTTCCTGACCACTGCGTCAACGCGTAGAATTCGCCGCCTTGCGCTAATTCTTTCGGACGCTTCGCCTGTGAAACCTGTGATCGACACACCTGCCCTTATCTCCCGCCCGGCCCGGGTTCGCCTGGAGCTCAAGACGCTGCTGGCCCTGGCCTTGCCGATCATAGTGGCGCAACTGGCGACCACCGCCATGGGCTTTGTCGATGCGGTGATGGCCGGTCGGGTCGGTCCACGGGACCTGGCGGCCGTGGCCCTGGGCAACTCGATCTGGGTGCCGGTGTTCCTGTTGATGACCGGCACACTGCTGGCGACCACGCCGAAAGTGGCCCAGCGCTTCGGTGCCGGTACGTTCGACGAGATCGGCCCGCTGGTACGCCAGGCGCTGTGGCTGGCACTGGTGGTGGGGTTGATCGCGACCCTGGCACTGTTCAGCGCCGAACCGATCCTGCACATCATGAAAGTCGATCCCGAATTGATCGGCCCGTGCATGGAATACCTGCGGGGCATCGGCACGGGCCTGCCGGCCGTGGCGCTGTACCACGTGCTGCGCTGCTTCAGCGACGGCCTGGGTCGCACGCGACCGGCGATGGTGCTGGGGCTTTGTGGGCTGGCGCTGAACATTCCGCTCAATTACATCTTCATCTATGGGCACCTGGGCGTGCCCGCCATGGGCGGCGTCGGCTGCGGCTGGGCCACGGCCATCGTAATGTGGGTCATGGCCCTGGGCATGGCCGGTTGGGCCCGCTGGGCCCCGGCCTATCAGTCGAGTCGGTTGTTCAGCCGTTTCGACTGGCCACAATGGGCGGTCATCAAGCGTCTGCTAGGCATTGGTTTGCCGATCGGCATCGCGGTGTTCGCCGAGTCGAGTATTTTCGCGGTCATCGCGCTGCTGATCGGCAGCCTCGGTGCCACGGTGGTGGCCGGGCACCAGATCGCGCTGAACTTCAGCTCCCTGGTGTTCATGATTCCCTACTCCCTGGGCATGGCCGTGACGGTTCGGGTCGGCCAGGCACTGGGCCGCGCCCAGCCTCGCGAGGCGCGCTTCGCCGCTGGCGTGGGCATGGGCACGGCCCTGGCCTACGCCTGCCTCTCGGCAAGCCTGATGCTCGCACTGCGCGAGCCGATCGCGGCGATTTATACCGGCGACCCCGTGGTGATCGAAGTGGCCTCGATGCTGATCGTCTATGCGGCGTTGTTTCAGTTTTCCGATGCGATCCAGGTCACGGCGGCCGGCGCATTGCGCGGCTACCAGGACACCCGGGTGACGATGATCCTGACCCTGTTCGCCTATTGGGGCATCGGCCTGCCGGTGGGTTACGCCCTGGGCCTGACCGACTGGCTCGGCACCCCGAGCGGCCCGAGCGGGTTGTGGCAAGGCCTGATCGTAGGCTTGAGTTGCGCGGCGCTGATGTTGTCGATCCGCCTGGCCCGCAGCGCGCGCAAACAGATCCACCTGAGCCGCTCGATGGATCAAGCGAGTTTCTTGCGGATCCAGTAGAGATAGGTACCGGCCTCTTCCTGCTGGGCCACCAGTTCGTGGTCCAGGAACACGCAAAACTTGGGGATATCCCGGCGAGTCGAGGGGTCGGTGGCGATGACTTTCAGCAGGCCACCGGGGGCCAGGTCGCGGATGTGCTGGTGCAGCATCATCACCGGTTCCGGGCAATTGAGGCCCGTGGCATCCAGCGTGCCGTCGACCGGCGTGTCGTTCATTTCACTCATGTTCTACTCCTGGAACTGGCCGGCATTGTCGCGCAATGTCGGCGCTCGGTCACCCCTGGCTTCACACTGCCTCCTGTGGGAGCGAGCTTGCTCGCGATAGCGGTGGGTCAGCTTACATCCATATGGGAATGTACCGACGTCATCGCGAGCGAGCTCGCTCCCGCAGGGAACTCCTTCAATTCCGAGGGCTAGCGGGACTTCGGCTTTTTCGTGTCCAGCCGCCGCAGATGGCAGGTCACTTCCTCGCGATCGTGGTACAGCTGCTTGCAACCGATCTCCACCTTGATGCCCCGGGCCTTGAACCCCTCGGCGATGCGTTCGAGTAGGCGCTTCACCTCGGCATAACGCTGTTTCATTGGCAGCTTGAGGTTGACCACGGCCTCGCGGCAATGGCCCTCGCCAATCCATTCTTCCAGCATCGCCGCGTTGCGCGCCGGTTTCTCGACGATGTCGCAGACCATCCAGTCCACCGGCTGCTTGGGCTTGAACGTGAAACCGTCCGCCATCAGGTGCTGCACAAGGCCGGTGTCCATCAGGCTTTCGGCCATCGGACCGTTGTCGATGGCCGTCACCAGCATGCCACGGTTGACCAGTTGCCAGGTCCAGCCGCCCGGCGCGGCGCCGAGGTCCACGCCGGTCATGTCACTGTGCAAGCGCTCGTCCCATTGGTCCCGGGGAATGAAATGGTGCCAGGCTTCTTCAAGCTTGAGTGTGGAGCGGCTCGGTGCCTCCCGGGGAAACTTCAGCCGCGGGATGCCCATCGGCCACATCGCCGAATTATCCGCATCCGCCAGGCCAAGAAAGACTTCACGGCCACTCTTGAAGGTCAGCAGCAGGCGCGGCTTGCGCGGATCGTCCACCAGCTTGCCGGCCCCACCCAATGCCTTGCGCAGCGGCCCCTCGAACTTCTTGCAGAAGTTCGACAGTTCCTTGCCGTCATTGGTGTCGACCACCTCCAGCCACAGGCTGCCGCAGGTCGGGAAAGTGGTCATATGGGCCAGGATGACGCTGATGCGATCGGTTTCCGGCAGTTCAATGAACGTGCCACGGGCCCACTGGCGCGGAAAAATCAGCTCGGCAAAACGCTGCCCGCCCATCAGCCGCTCGGCGCCGTCCTCTTCAGTACAGACAAATTCGGCGCAGGCACTGGCCGGCTTGGCCTTGGCGTAGCCGGCCACGTTGAGCCGGGCCGCGTGTTCGGCGATCTCGGAACAGACCTCGCCCTCGAAGCCGGGCCGGCAGTGCATGAAAAGCGTGTTCATTGAAACTCCGTAGCAAAGCCTGTCACGAAAACCGCCGCATGATAGCGGAGTTCGGAACCGCGAACCTTGCAATAGAGTCCAGTGATTAGTCATACACTCAAAACAGGGCTAGGTTAAAGGCTCTGTCCGTTCCGTCAGTCCGTAGCCGTGCGGACTCAAAGGAGTGATTTCAATGCCGTCCCTCGATAGCCTGAAAACCCTTAAAACACTGCAAGTCGACGCCAAGACCTACCATTACTTCAGCCTGCCGGATGCCGCCCGAAGCCTGGGTGATCTCGACAAGCTGCCCATGTCCTTGAAGGTGCTGCTGGAAAACCTGCTGCGCTGGGAAGATGAAAAAACCGTCACCGGCACCGACCTCAAGGCCCTGGCCGGGTGGCTCAAGGAACGCCGCTCCGACCGCGAAATTCAATACCGCCCCGCCCGGGTGTTGATGCAAGACTTCACCGGCGTCCCCGCCGTCGTCGACCTGGCCGCCATGCGCGCCGCCATGGAAAAGGCCGGCGGCGATCCCCAGCGGATCAACCCCCTGTCACCGGTGGACCTGGTGATCGACCACTCGGTGATGGTGGACAGGTTCGCCACCCGCCAGGCGTTCGAGCAGAACGTCGATATCGAAATGCAACGCAACGGAGAGCGCTACGCCTTCCTGCGCTGGGGCCAGAGCGCCTTCGACAATTTCAGTGTGGTACCGCCGGGCACCGGCATCTGCCACCAGGTCAACCTCGAATACCTGGGCCGCACCGTGTGGACCAAAGAAGAGGACGGCCGCACCTACGCCTTCCCCGACACCCTGGTGGGTACCGACTCCCACACCACCATGATCAACGGCCTCGGCGTACTGGGCTGGGGCGTCGGCGGGATCGAGGCGGAAGCGGCCATGCTCGGTCAACCGGTGTCGATGCTGATTCCCGAGGTCATCGGCTTCAAACTCGTCGGCAAGTTGCGCGAAGGCATCACCGCCACCGACCTGGTGCTGACCGTCACGCAGATGCTGCGCAAGAAAGGTGTGGTGGGCAAGTTCGTCGAGTTCTATGGCGACGGCCTGGCCGACCTGCCCTTGGCCGACCGCGCCACCATCGCCAATATGGCCCCGGAATATGGCGCCACCTGTGGTTTTTTCCCGGTGGACGAGGTGACCCTGGACTACCTGCGCCTGTCCGGGCGTCCGGCAGAAACCGTGAAACTGGTGGAGGCCTATTGCAAGGCCCAGGGCCTGTGGCGCCTGCCCGGACAGGAGCCGGTGTTCACCGACACCCTGGAACTGGACATGGGCAGCGTCGAGGCCAGCCTCGCCGGCCCCAAACGCCCTCAGGACCGGGTCTCGCTGCCAAATGTCGGCCAAGCCTTCAGCGACTTCCTGGGGTTGCAGGTCAAACCCACCAGTAAGGAAGAAGGTCGCCTGGAAAGTGAAGGGGGCGGCGGCGTCGCGGTGGGCAATGCCGACCAGGTGGGCGAAACCGAATACGAGTTCGAAGGCCACACCCATCGCCTGAAAAACGGCGCGGTGGTGATTGCCGCCATTACTTCGTGCACCAACACCTCCAACCCCAGCGTGATGATGGCCGCCGGGCTGCTGGCAAAAAAAGCCGTGGAGAAAGGCCTGACCCGCAAGCCTTGGGTCAAGAGTTCCCTGGCCCCGGGCTCCAAGGTGGTCACCGACTACTACAAGGCGGCTGGCCTGACCGAGTACCTGGATAAGCTTGGTTTCGACCTGGTGGGCTATGGGTGCACCACCTGCATCGGCAACTCCGGACCGTTGCCGGACCCCATCGAAAAAGCCATCCAGAAAGCCGACCTGGCCGTGGCCTCGGTATTGTCGGGTAACCGCAACTTCGAAGGCCGGGTGCATCCGCTGGTGAAGACCAACTGGCTGGCCTCGCCGCCGCTGGTGGTCGCCTATGCCCTGGCCGGCACGGTGCGCATCGACATCAGCAGCGAGCCGCTGGGCAACGACCGGGACGGCAAGCCCGTGTACCTGCGGGACATCTGGCCCAGCAGCCAGGAAGTGGCCGCCGCCGTGGCCCAGGTCAACACCAGCATGTTCCACAAGGAATACGCCGCCGTGTTTGCCGGTGACGAGCAATGGCAGGCGATCGAAGTGCCGCAAGCGGCAACTTATGTCTGGCAGGACGACTCGACCTACATCCAGCACCCGCCGTTCTTCGACGACATCGGCGGCCCGCCACCGGCCGTCAGGAACGTCGAGGGCACCCGCGTGCTGGCCCTGCTGGGAGACTCGGTGACCACCGACCACATTTCCCCGGCCGGCAACATCAAGGCGGACAGCCCGGCCGGCCGCTACCTGCGCGAACAGGGCGTGGAAGCACGGGATTTCAACTCCTACGGCTCCCGACGCGGCAACCACCAGGTGATGATGCGCGGCACCTTTGCCAATATCCGCATTCGCAACGAAATGCTCGACGGCGAAGAAGGCGGCAACACGATCTACATCCCCAGCGGCGAGCGAATGCCGATCTACGATGCCGCCATGCTGTACCAGGCCACGGGCACGCCTCTGGTGGTCATCGCCGGCCAGGAATACGGCACCGGTTCAAGCCGGGACTGGGCGGCCAAGGGCACCAACCTGCTGGGAGTCAAGGCGGTGATCGCCGAAAGCTTCGAACGTATCCATCGTTCCAACCTCGTGGGCATGGGCGTGCTGCCGCTGCAATTCAAGCTCGACCAGAACCGCAAGAGCCTGAAGCTCACGGGCAAGGAAACCCTGGACATCCTCGGGCTGGACGGCGTCGAGTTGACCCCGCGCATGAACCTGCCCCTGGTGATCACCCGCGAGGACGGTCGCCAGGAGCGGATCGAGGTGCTGTGCCGGATCGATACGCTCAATGAAGTGGAATACTTCAAGGCCGGCGGGATCCTGCACTATGTCCTGCGGCAGCTGATTGCCAGCTAAACGCAACCCTTGTGGGAGCGAACCGCTCGCTCCCACAGGACTGTCCCAGGTGAACAGTTCAATCACCGTTTCTGTATAGACCTGCTTATAATCCCCCCCCACTGACGCTCACGGAACGGTGTCAGCCAGCGAAGTGCCCGCGCTGGCCATGAGTCGGCGTGGACACCTTTGTGCTCTTTGCGCGACATGGCAGCGTCGTAGACGCGGCGATCACGTTCGCCCAAAGCGCCACAGTCTAGAAAGGATGTTGTATGCCCGCTCTTCCCTGGCCTTACCTGGCCCTTCTCTCTCTCGGCTATGCCTTGGCCCTGGCCTACGGGCAACTGGCGTGGACGGCCGTCATCACTGTCGCATTGCTGTTGTTCGCCGGTTATGCCGTCCGCCAGCAAACAATGCCGCTCGGTCGGTTTCTCGGGCACATCCTGTTTCTGGTCATGGCCCTGGCGTTGGCGTTGCATTGGATGCCCGGCTTTTTCAACGGGCAGCTGATTCCCCCACAGCGCCTGACCGACGATGCCGCGCGGTTCGCCATGTACCTGAACCAGGACAAGCCCTTGATCGGCTTCTGGCTGCTACTGGCCTGCCCCTGGATCATCGGCCGGCGCTCGTTTCGCCTGTCGGTGTACGCCACGGCCCTTGGCCTGGGCCTGAGCGCGGTCTTGGCCCTGGGTGGGGCACTGCTGTTGAGCATGATCCACTGGGCGCCGAAGTGGCCGGATCACGCCTGGTCATGGGTACTCAATAATCTTTTGTTGGTAACACTGGTGGAGGAAGCGCTGTTTCGTGGCTACATTCAGGGGGGCCTGAGCCGGCGTTTCAAACATTTGGCCCAGGGCGACAACCTGGCGCTGCTCCTGGCCTCGCTGCTGTTCGGCCTGGTGCACGCCGGCGCCGGTTGGCAATGGGTGCTGCTGTCGGGCCTGGCGGGGGTCGGTTACGGCCTGGCGTATCGCTTTGGCGGCCTGGGTGCGGCGATTGCCACGCATTTTCTGCTCAACCTGCTTCATTTCACCCTATTTACCTACCCGATGCTGGCGTGATAGCGACAGGCAAAAATAACTTCAACTAAAACCTGACAACGCCGACAACCTTTCAAAGCCTTGCGGATCTACACACCATGCGTAACAACCAACCCGTCACACAGCGCGAAAGGACCTTCCCGGCCCAGCAACGATTGATTTCCACCACCGACACCAAGGGAGTCATCACCTACTGCAACGACGCGTTCGTTGAAATCAGTGGGTTTTCAAAGGAAGAACTGATTCGTTCGCCGCACAATCTCGTACGCCATCCCGATGTGCCATCCGCCGTGTTCGCGCACATGTGGGAAACGCTCAAACAAGGCTTGCCATGGATGGGCATCGTCAAGAATCGCTGCAAGAGCGGTGACCATTACTGGGTCAACGCCTATGTCACGCCCGTGTTCGAAGGCAATCAGGTGGTTGGCTACGAGTCGGTGCGGGTCAAACCCTCCGCCGAGCAGATCGCCCGCGCCGAAGCGCTGTATCAACGCATCAACCAGGGCAAGTCGGCAGTGCCGGGCAGCGACAAATGGTTGCCGATCCTGCAGGACTGGCTGCCGTTCATCCTGGTCAGCCAACTGGGCTTCGTCGTCGGAGCGTTTCTGAATTCCTCCTGGGGCTTTGCCCTGGCCGCCCTGCTGTCGGTGCCCTTGGGGCTGATGGGCCTGCAATGGCAGCAACGCGGCATCAAGCGCCTGCTGCGCCTGGCCGAACAAACCACCTCCGACCCGCTGATCGCCCGGATGTACACCGACAGCCGCGGCGTCCAGGCACGCCTGGAGATGTCGATCCTCAGCCAGCAAGCGCGCCTGAAAACCTGCCTGACGCGCCTGCAGGACACCGCCGAGCACCTCAACGACCAGGCTCGCCAGTCCAATACGTTGGCCCATGACAGCTCCAGCGGCCTGGAGCGTCAACGGGTGGAAACCGAACAGGTCGCCACGGCCGTCAACCAGATGGCGGCAACGACCCAGGAAGTCGCCAGCCACGTGCAGCGCACCGCCGATGCCACCCAGGAAGCCAATCGCCTGACCAGTCGCGGCCGCGACATCGCCGGGGAAACCCGCGAAGCCATCGAGCGGCTGTCGGTGGTGGTGGGTGAGACCGGCCACACCGTGACCCAACTGGCCAAGGACAGCGATGAGATCGGTGGCGTGGTCGACGTGATCAAAGGCATCGCCGACCAGACCAACCTGCTGGCCCTGAATGCCGCCATCGAAGCGGCCCGTGCCGGTGAAATGGGGCGCGGCTTTGCCGTGGTGGCCGACGAAGTGCGGCAACTGGCACAACGCACCAGCGAATCCACCGGGCAGATCCACGCCCTGATCGCCAAGCTCCAGCAGACCGCCACCAACGCTGTACAGACCATGGACGCCGGCCATCGCCAGGCCGAAGAAGGCGTGGCGCGGGTCATGGAGGCGGACGAGGCGCTGGTGGGCATCAGCGAAGCGGTGGCCCACATCACCGACATGACCACCCAGATCGCCGCCGCCACCGAGGAGCAAAGCTCAGTGGCCGAGGAGATCAGCCGCAACATCAGCAACATCTCGGAACTGGCCGACCAGACCTCTGGCCAAGCCAACAGCTCGGCGTTACTGAGTGAAGAACTGACCCGCACGGCCAATACGCAGTATTCGTTGGTGGAGCGGTTCAACCGCTGATCGTTGCTTGATCAAAAAACCCGGACAGCGAAAGCTTCCGGGTTTTTTGTTGCCTGATAGATCGCTATCGCGAGCACGCTCGCTCCCACAGGGGGGGCGCTCATTCCAATGCAATCCAATGTGGGAGCGAGCGTGCTCGCGAAGAGGCCAGGTAAGGCGCTATCAAGCCTGAAGAAACGGCGCCACCTTTCCCGCAGCAGCCTCCAGATGCTGCTCATGACTAAACCCCGAAGCCTTCAACGGCTTCAAATCGTGATCTCCCGCCACCAACCACAACACCTCGATGTTCGGTGACAAGGTGTAGCCCTGCACCGCCTCCCGATTGCCCAACGCATCGCGCTCGCCCTGGACGATCAAGGTCCGGGTCTTCAACGCCGCCAGATGCTCGACCCGAGGTTTCTCTGGCTTGCCCACCGCGTAGAAGGGATACCCCAGGCACACCAGCGCATCGGCGCCCAACTCATCGGCCAGCAGGCTCGCCATGCGTCCACCCATTGACTTGCCGCCAATGGCCAGCCGCCCAGCGACATAAGGTCGCGCCAACGCGTACACCTCACGCCAGCACTCCAACAGCTTAGGCGCCGGGTTGGGCGGACGTTTACCCCCATCCAGACGCCGCTGGGCCATGTAGGGAAACTCGAAGCGCAACACGTTGACGCCCTGTGCGGCAAGGCGCGCGGCCATTTCCTCCATGAAGCCGCTGTCCATCGGCGCACCGGCACCGTGGGCCAGTATCAGGGTCGGCGGCTCGGCACCCGTGGCCGGTTGCGCAGCCGTCCACAGCCAACCATGTTGTTCCAGGCACCGCGCCCATTGATCCCCGTCAATACTGGCCTTGTGCTGTTTGTCCATGCTTGCCTCGCTTTTAGTCTGCCTATAACTCCAGGCGAAGAACGCCGCACTGCCTTGCGCAGGCGCTCACTTCGGCTGAACCGTGGATGGGGAACCATGAACACTTCTATCAGTACCGCCTACAACTACAAGGTGGTCCGCCAATTCGCCATTATGACGGTGGTGTGGGGCATCGTCGGCATGGGGCTCGGGGTTTTTCTCGCCGCCCAATTGGTCTGGCCACAGCTCAACTTCGATTTGCCCTGGACCAGCTTCGGCCGCCTGCGCCCGCTGCATACCAACGCGGTGATCTTCGCCTTCGGTGGCTGTGCGTTGTTCGCCAGTTCGTTCTATTCGGTGCAGCGCACCTGCCAGACTCAGTTGTTTGCGCCGAAAATCGCCGCCTTCTGCTTCTGGGGCTGGCAACTGGTGATCCTGCTGGCGGCCATCAGCCTGCCGCTGGGCTACACCAGTTCCAAGGAGTACGCCGAGCTGGAATGGCCGATCGACATCCTGATCACCATCGTCTGGGTCGCCTACGCCATCGTGTTCTTCGGCACCGTGGCCAAGCGCAACACCAAGCACATCTACGTGGGTAACTGGTTCTTCGGCGGGTTCATCCTGACCGTGGCGATCCTGCACATCGTCAACAACCTGGAACTGCCGGTGAGCCTCACCAAGTCCTACTCGGTATACGCCGGGGCCACGGACGCGATGGTGCAATGGTGGTACGGCCACAACGCCGTGGGCTTCTTCCTCACCGCAGGCTTCCTGGGGATGATGTACTACTTCGTGCCGAAGCAGGCCGAGCGTCCGGTGTATTCCTATCGCTTGTCCATCGTGCACTTCTGGGCGCTGATCACCCTGTACATCTGGGCCGGCCCTCACCACTTGCACTACACCGCGCTGCCAGACTGGGCCCAGTCCCTGGGCATGGTGATGTCGCTGATCCTGCTGGCGCCAAGCTGGGGCGGCATGATCAACGGCATGATGACCCTGTCGGGTGCCTGGCATAAGTTGCGCAGCGACCCGATCCTGCGCTTTTTGGTGGTGTCCCTGGCGTTCTACGGCATGTCGACCTTCGAAGGTCCGATGATGGCGATCAAGACCGTCAACGCCCTCTCCCACTACACCGACTGGACCATCGGCCACGTACACGCCGGCGCCCTCGGCTGGGTGGCGATGATCTCCATCGGTGCGCTGTATCACATGATTCCGAAAGTCTTCGGCCGGCCACAGATGCACAGCATCGGCCTGATCAACGCGCACTTCTGGCTCGCGACCATCGGCACCGTGCTGTACATCGCCTCCATGTGGGTCAACGGCATCGCCCAGGGCCTGATGTGGCGCGCGGTGAACGAGGACGGCACGCTGACCTACTCCTTCGTCGAAACCCTTGTGGCCAGCCACCCGGGCTTCGTTGTGCGGCTGGCGGGCGGGGCGATCTTCCTCCTCGGCATGCTGCTGATGGCCTACAACACCTGGCGCACCGTGCGGGCCTACCAGCCTGCCGAAGCCGCCGCTGCCGCGCAGATGGCCTGAGGAGTCCACCATGAAACACGAAACAATCGAAAAAAACGTCGGCCTGCTGATGCTGTTGATGGTCCTGGCCGTGAGCATTGGCGGCCTGACCCAAATCGTGCCGCTGTTCTTCCAGGACGTGACCAACAAACCGGTGGACGGCATGAAACCCTACACCGCCCTGCAACTGGAAGGCCGCGACATCTACATCCGTGAAGGCTGCGTGGGCTGTCACTCGCAGATGATCCGTCCGTTCCGCGCCGAGACCGAGCGCTACGGCCACTACTCCGTCGCCGGCGAGAGCGTCTGGGACCATCCGTTCCTGTGGGGTTCCAAGCGCACCGGGCCGGACCTGGCTCGGGTCGGCGCGCGCTACTCCGATGACTGGCACCGTGCCCACTTGTACAACCCGCGCAACGTCGTACCTGAGTCAAAAATGCCCGCCTACCCATGGCTGGTAGCCCAGGCAGTGGACAGCAGCCACACCGAAGGCAAGCTGCGCGCCATGCGCACCCTCGGCGTGCCGTACACCGACGACGACATCGCCGGCAGCGTGGCCTCGCTCAAGGGCAAGACCGAAATGGACGCACTGGTGGCCTACCTGCAAGTACTCGGCACTGCCATCAAGAGCAAGAGGTGAGCCATGGTTCTTGAAATGAGCACTGGAATGATCCGCGGCCTGGGCACCGTCGTGGTGTTCATCGCCTTCATCGGGCTGACCCTGTGGGTATTCAGCAGCAAACGTCGCCCAGAGTTCGCCGAAGCGCGCCTGCTGCCGTTCGCCGACGAGCCATCTGCCGACATCGCCACCCCCCAAGACCCTGCAACAAGGAGTACCCGGCCATGACCACCTTCTGGAGTACGTGGATCTGCGTACTGACCATCGGCAGCCTCATCGGCCTGACATGGCTGCTGATCGGCACCCGCAAGGGCGAGACCAAGGGCAGCGTCGACCAGACCATGGGCCACAGCTTCGACGGCATCGAGGAGTACGACAACCCGCTGCCGCAGTGGTGGTTCCTGTTGTTTGCCGGCACCCTGGTGTTTTCCGTCGGCTACCTGGTCCTCTATCCGGGCCTGGGCAACTGGAAAGGCATCCTGCCAGGCTACGAGAACGGCTGGACCGGCGCCCATGAATGGGAAAAGGAAATGGCCAGGGCCGACGCCAAGTTCGGGCCGATCTTCGCCAAATTCGCCGCCATGCCCGTGGAAGAAGTGGCCAAGGACCCACAGGCCTTGAAGATGGGTGGTCGCCTGTTCGCCTCCAACTGCTCGGTCTGCCACGGCTCGGACGCCAAGGGTGCCTTCGGCTTCCCGAACCTGGCCGACAGCAACTGGCGCTGGGGCGGCGCTGCCGACACCATCAAGGCCACCATCATGGGCGGCCGCATGGCGGCGATGCCAGCCTGGGGTGAAGTGCTAGGAGAGGCCGGGGTCAAGAACGTGGCCGCGTACGTACGCCACGGCTTGGCCGGCCTGCCTCTGCCGGCGGACAGCGGTGCCGATCTGCAAGCCGGCCAGCAGGCCTTCAACACCACCTGCGTCGCCTGCCACGGCGCCACCGGCCAGGGCACCGAAGCCATGGGCGCGCCGAACCTGACGCAACCGGCCGGCTTCATCTACGGCACCAGCCTGACACAGTTGCAACAGACCATTCGCCACGGTCGCCAGGGCCACATGCCGGCGCAGAACGAGTTGCTGGGCAATGACAAGGTGCAACTGCTCGCGGCCTACGTCTACAGCCTGTCCCAGGGTGCCGGCACCGAGCGTCTGCAAGCGGAACACAAAAGCGAATAAATCCTGACACACGAACAGCCGCATTCATCTGGATGCGGCCGCTTCGTGCCCCTGCGCGACGCATTGTCGCACCCTCCTATCGCCTTCCTTTCGGTTCACAGGAATCGGGTCTAAGCTTGCCTTTGCGTGCGCTGGCGACTGCCGGTTTCAGGTCGACCCGACCCGATGCGTTCGACAATCGTTCGACAAAAAGGCCGCAAAGGCAGGTGAATACCGGCTGTTGCGACAGTTGCCTGGCATCACCCGAACGCCGTGTTCGAACACACCCCGTTACAACCGACCCGAGCCCCTCGCCTCTTTCCTTCGTTGCGACATTTTGCCGAGGGCCAATTTTGTCCCTACTCACCACATGGAAAGGCCGCAGAATCAGCTTTGGAAAGCATTGACCCAGGTCATGGCGCGTTGCAATGACCCCCCGCTTTCTCCATACTTGCGACCGATTTTTATCCTAATAAAACACCCAAACCGTGGAACCTTAGAATGAGCACAGCAATCAGTCCGACTGCTTATAACTATAAGGTAGTCCGCCAGTTCGCCATCATGACGGTGGTCTGGGGGATCCTTGGCATGGGGCTCGGTGTCTTCATCGCCTCGCAACTGGTCTGGCCGGAGTTGAACTTCGATCTGCCATGGACGACATTTGGACGCCTGCGCCCGCTGCACACCAACCTGGTGATCTTCGCCTTCGGTGGTTGTGCGTTGTTTGCCACTTCTTACTACGTCGTGCAGCGAACCTGCCAAACGCGACTGATCTCCGACAGCCTCGCCGCCTTCACCTTCTGGGGCTGGCAAGCGGTCATCGTCGGTGCGATCGTGACCTTGCCAATGGGTTTCACCACCACCAAGGAATACGCGGAACTGGAATGGCCCCTGGCTATCCTGCTGGCCATCGTCTGGGTGACCTACGGTCTGGTGTTTTTCGGCACCATCGTCAAGCGCAAGACCAAGCATATCTACGTCGGTAACTGGTTCTACGGTGCCTTCATCGTCGTGACCGCCATGCTGCACATCGTCAACCACGCCTCCCTGCCGGTCAGCTTCTTCAAGTCGTATTCGGCCTACTCGGGCGCGACCGACGCGATGATCCAGTGGTGGTACGGCCACAACGCCGTGGGTTTCTTCCTGACCACTGGCTTCCTGGGGATGATGTACTACTTCGTGCCCAAGCAGGCCGAGCGTCCGATCTACTCCTATCGCCTGTCCATCGTCCACTTCTGGGCACTGATCACCCTGTACATCTGGGCCGGTCCTCACCACCTGCACTACACCGCACTGCCGGACTGGGCCCAGTCCCTGGGCATGGCGATGTCGATCATCCTGCTGGCGCCAAGCTGGGGCGGCATGATCAACGGCATGATGACCCTCTCGGGCGCCTGGCATAAACTGCGCACCGACCCGATCCTGCGCTTTTTGGTGGTCTCCCTGGCGTTCTACGGCATGTCGACCTTCGAAGGCCCGATGATGGCCATCAAGACCGTCAACTCCCTGAGCCACTACACCGACTGGACCATCGGCCACGTACACGCCGGTGCGCTCGGCTGGGTCGCGATGATTTCCATCGGCGCCATCTACCACATGATCCCGAAACTGTTCGGTCGTGCGCAGATGCACAGCACCGGCCTGATCAACGCGCACTTCTGGCTCGCGACCATCGGCACCGTGCTCTACATCGCCTCGATGTGGGTCAACGGCATCACCCAGGGCCTGATGTGGCGTGCAATCAACGACGACGGCACCCTGACCTACTCGTTCGTCGAAGCCCTGCAAGCCAGCCACCCGGGCTATATCGTTCGAGCCCTGGGCGGCGCGTTCTTCGCCAGCGGCATGCTGTTCATGGCCTACAACGTGTACCGCACCGTTCGTGCCTCTGACCCGGCTGAAGCTGAAGCCGCCGCCAAGATCGCCGTAGTTGGAGCTCACTGATGAAGCACGAAGCAGTAGAGAAGAATATCGGCCTGCTGGCCTTCTTCATGGTCATTGCCGTGAGTATCGGCGGCCTGACCCAGATCGTTCCGCTGTTCTTCCAGGACGTCACCAACAAGCCGGTCGAAGGCATGAAGCCGCGCACCGCCCTTGAACTGGAAGGCCGGGACATCTACATCGCCAACGGCTGTGTAGGCTGCCACTCGCAGATGATTCGTCCGTTCCGCGCCGAGACCGAACGCTATGGCCACTACTCGGTTGCCGGTGAAAGCGTCTGGGACCACCCGTTCCTGTGGGGCTCCAAGCGTACCGGGCCGGACCTGGCCCGCGTTGGCGGCCGCTACTCCGACGACTGGCAACGTGCGCACTTGTACAACCCGCGCAACGTGGTGCCTGAATCGAAAATGCCGGCCTACCCGTTCCTCGTAGAAAACAAGCTCGACGGCAAAGACACCGCCAAGAAAATGGAAGTCCTGCGCGCCTTGGGCGTGCCTTACACCGACGAAGACATCGCCGGTGCCAAGGATGCCGTCAAGGGCAAGACTGAAATGGACGCGCTGGTGGCCTATCTGCAAGGCCTGGGCACCATCATCAAAAGCAAACGGTGATCTGGATGGATATCGGGATGATTCGTGGCCTGGGCACCGTCGTCGTGATGGTGGCCTTTATCGGCCTGGCCCTGTGGGTGTTCAGCCCCAAGCGCAAGTCGGAGTTTGACGACGCCACCTTGCTGCCGTTCGCGGATGATCCCGAAGCCATCAAGCACGTCGAGCAAGCTTCTAGGAGTAACAAAGAATGACTACGTTCTGGAGTCTGTACGTCACAGTCCTCAGCCTGGGAACGATCTTCGCCCTGACCTGGCTGCTGCTGTCGACCCGCAAGGGCCAGCGCAGCGAAGCCACCGAAGAGACGGTTGGCCACTCCTTCGACGGGATCGAGGAGTACGACAACCCACTGCCGAAGTGGTGGTTCATGCTGTTCGTGGGCACCATCGTGTTCGCCCTCGGCTACCTGGTGCTCTACCCGGGCCTGGGCAACTGGAAAGGCCTGCTGCCAGGCTATAACTACCTGGACAACGAAAAGCAGACCGCCTTCGCCAACGGCCAGACCGGCTGGACAGGCGTTCACGAGTGGGAAAAGGAAATGGCTCGTTCGGACGCCAAGTTCGGTCCGATCTTCGCCAAGTTCGCCTCCATGCCGATCGAAGAAGTCGCCAAGGATCCGCAAGCCCTGAAGATGGGTGGCCGCCTGTTTGCCTCCAACTGCTCGGTCTGCCACGGCTCCGACGCCAAGGGTGCCTATGGCTTCCCCAACCTGACCGACGCCGACTGGCGCTGGGGCGGCGAGCCGGAAACCATCAAGACCACCATCATGGGCGGCCGTCACGCCGTGATGCCGGGCTGGGCTGCGGTGGTTGGCGAACAAGGCGTGGCCGACGTGGCCTCCTACCTGGTGACCAGCCTGCACGGTCGCAAACTGCCGGAAGGTGCCAAGGCCGATCCGGCCAACGGCCAGAAACTGTTCGCGGCCAACTGTGTGGCCTGCCACGGTCCTGCCGGCAAGGGCACGCCCGCCATGGGCGCACCTGACCTGACGCATCCGGCCGGTTTCATCTACGGTTCGAGCTTCGCTCAACTGCAGCAGACCATCCGCTACGGTCGCCAGGGCCAGATGCCGGCCCAGGCCGACCTGCAAGGTAATGACAAGGTCCACCTGCTGGCGGCCTATGTCTACAGCCTGTCCCACGGCGAAAAGGCTCCGGCCACTGACGCCCAGTAAGGCTTACGCCTGAAACACGAAAGGCCCCGTCAATTCACATTGACGGGGCCTTTTTCATGGCCGGCCCGATAGAAGGCAGCCCTCTGCATTGCCCTCAACCCGCCCAGGTAGTAACGTACCTACATTAAATCCAGCAAGGGCACGCTCATGTCCATCACCACCATGTCCAGCCGCGAATTCAACCACGACACAAGTGGTGCCAAAAAAGCCACCCGCGAAGGGCCGGTCATCATCACCGATCGTGGCAAGCCGGCCCATGTGCTGCTAAGCATTGAGGAGTACCAGAAACTGACCGGCATCGGCGCCAGCATTGCCGAGCTGCTGGTCATGCCCGATGCGCCGGATATCGACTTCGACACCGAGCGCGCCGTCATCACTCCACGATCGGTAGACCTGTCCTGATGTATCTGCTCGACACCAACGTCATTTCGGAATTGCGCAAACCCCAGGCCGATAAAAACGTACAGGCCTGGGCCCGTAGCGTGGCCCCTCCCAGCCTGTATGTCTCGGCGATTACCGTGTTGGAACTGGAAACCGGTGTATTGCGCTTCGAACGCAAGGATCCGAACCAAGGCAGCCGCCTGCGTGCCTGGCTGGACGACCACGTCCTGCCCGCCTTTGCCGGCAGGATCCTGCCTGTCGACCGTGCCGTCGCATTGCGTTGCGCGCGCCTGCATGTGCCTGATCGCAGCAACGAATGCGATGCGCTGATTGCCGCCACGGCACTGATCCATGGCCTGACCGTGGTCACACGCAACATCGCGGACTTCGAGGCCAGCGGCGTCGCGCTGCTCAACCCGTGGGACGCCTGACACTGCGGCTGCGGCTGCCCGGGCCGGCTTCCCGCTTCGTCGAGACAAACACTACCAATGCAATCGCGACCCACCCTGGCGGCGCCAGAAGAGACTTCATTGGCGTCTTCCGCTACGGCTGGACGGCTATACTCGACAAGTCAATTGATCTGGGTCATGACTTGTTACATCCGCTACACCATTCGACCCTTGCGCCCAACGCGACCAAAGGTCGCACCCTTGAGCTAGAGCGACAGGCGTATCATTGCGCCACTGCAACACCCCTTTGTGACCGTGGTCGGCACGTACTGGCCTTGGCACGTTTCCACTGCCGTGGGATGCATTTTGATGAGCAATCAGATTCCGGTACATGACGTTACCCCGCCTGCCAAGGACGCGAACAAAAGCGTCGACCTGTACGCCTCTCGGGAAAAGATCTACACCCGCGCTTTCACCGGCCTGTTTCGTAACCTGCGGATGTTGGGCGGTGCATTCCTGTTCCTGCTGTATTTCGGTACGGTCTGGTTGAACTGGGGCGGTCATCAGGCCGTCTGGTGGAACCTGCCGGAACGCAAGTTCTTCATTTTCGGTGCGACTTTCTGGCCCCAGGATTTCATCCTGCTGTCCGGGATGCTGATCATTGCCGCGTTTGGCCTGTTCTTCATCACGGTTTATGCCGGACGGGTGTGGTGCGGCTACACCTGCCCACAAAGCGTGTGGACCTGGATCTTCATGTGGTGCGAAAAAGTCACCGAAGGCGACCGCAACCAGCGCATCAAGCTCGACAAGGCCCCCATGGGCGCCAACAAATTCCTGCGCAAGTTCGCCAAGCACAGCCTGTGGCTGCTGATCGGTTTCGTCACCGGCGTGACCTTTGTCGGTTACTTCACGCCGATCCGCGAACTGGTGTTCGAGTTCTTTACCGGCCAGGCCGATGGCTGGTCGTATTTCTGGATCGGCTTCTTCACGCTCGCCACCTACGGCAACGCCGGCTGGCTGCGTGAACAGGTGTGCATCTATATGTGCCCTTACGCGCGCTTCCAGAGCGTGATGTTCGACAAGGACACCTTGATCGTGTCCTACGACCCGCGTCGTGGCGAAAGCCGTGGCCCGCGCAAGAAAGGCGTGGACTACAAGGCCTTGGGCCTAGGCGACTGCATCGACTGCACCATGTGCGTCCAGGTCTGCCCTACCGGCATCGACATCCGCGACGGCCTGCAGATCGAGTGCATCGGCTGCGCGGCCTGTATCGATGCCTGCGACAACATCATGGACAAGATGGATTATCCCCGCGGCCTGATCAGCTACACCACCGAACACAACCTCTCGGGGCAGAAAACCCATAAACTGCGCCCGCGCCTGATCGGTTACGCCTTGGTACTGCTGGCGATGATCAGTCTGTTGGCGGCAGCATTCTTCATGCGCTCGCTGGTGGGTTTCGACGTCAGCAAGGACCGCGTGCTCTACCGCGAAAACGCCGAAGGCCGGATAGAGAACGTCTACAGCCTGAAGATCATGAACAAAGACCAACGCGACCATACGTACGTCCTGGAAGCCGCCGGCCTGCCCGATCTCAAGCTGCAAGGCCGTCGGGAAATCAAGGTCGCGGCCGGCGAGATCTACAGCCAGCCGGTGGAACTGTCCAGCGCACCGGAACAACTGCCGTCGAGCACCAACGAGGTGACCTTCATCCTCAAGGATGCCGATGACGAAAGCGTACATGTCGAAGCCAAGAGCCGGTTCATCGGCCCACAAACTCGTTGAGAGAACTGAACATGCCTGCAGCAACCGCCACCAGCCCTTGGTACAAGCACCTCTGGCCGTGGATCATCATCGCGATCCTGACCTGTTCGGTGACACTGAGCCTGACGATGGTGACCATTGCGGTGAAGAACCCGGACAACCTGGTCAACGACAATTATTACGAAGCCGGCAAGGGCATCAACCGCTCGCTGGAGCGCGAGTTGCTGGCCCAGACCCTGCAACTGCACGCCAACGTGCAACTGGATGACGTCACCGGCGAGGTGAACCTGCGCCTGAACGGCGACAGCCGTCCCCAGACCCTGGAACTGAGCCTGATCTCGCCGACCCAACCGGAAAAGGACCGCAAGATCGTCCTGACCCGCAACGACAGCGAGCCGGGGCGCTACGTCGGCCAGTTGACGGACAAGATCGAAGGCCGGCGCTTTGTCGAATTGCTGGGGGTGGAAAACGACAAGACCTGGCGCCTGTTCGAAGAAGAGCAGATCAACCACGACCAGGCCATCCTGCTCGGCGATGAACCGCTGCAAGGCGCTGAAGACCTGAAAAGGTGACCTCTGCGCGTCGCGCTTCGCGAACAGGCTCGCTCCCACAGTTGATCGATGTTGATCATCCTTGTGGGGGCGAGCCTGCTCGCGATGAGGCCCTCCCCGACGATACGGATCCAGCGGTACCAATGAGCCCCAAATGAACACGCCCGTCCCCTGCTACCACTGCGCCCTGCCCGTTCCCCCTGGCAGTCGCTTCACCGCCGTTGTCCTCGGTGAAACCCGCGAGCTGTGCTGCCCGGGCTGCCAGGCGGTGGCCGAGGCCATTGTCGCCGGTGGCCTGGAGAGTTATTACCAGCATCGCAGTGAAGCATCGGCCAATCCCGAGACCCTGCCCGTCCAGTTGACCGATGAACTGGCGCTGTACGATCGCCCTGACGTACAGCAGTCGTTCGTCCGTCATGAAGGCGAACTGGCCGAAACCACCCTGTTGATGGAAGGCATCAGTTGCGCCGCCTGCGGCTGGTTGATCGAAAAACAGCTGCGCAGCCTGCCGGCCGTGGCCGAGGCGCGGCTGAACCTGTCCAACCATCGCCTGCATGTGCGCTGGGCCGACGCCCGGTTGCCGCTGAGCACGTTGCTCGCCGAGTTGCGCCAGATCGGTTACGTCGCCCACCCGTACCAGGCCGACCAGGCCTGCGAACAGCTCGCCGCACAGAACCGCCTGGCCCTGCGCCAATTGGGCGTGGCCGGCCTGTTGTGGTTCCAGGCGATGATGGCGACCATGGCCACCTGGCCGGAATTCAACATCGACCTAAGCCCCGAGATGCACACCATCCTGCGCTGGGTCGCCCTTTTTCTCACCACGCCCATCGTCTTCTATAGCTGTTCGCCGTTCTTCAAAGGCGCCATGCGCGACCTGCGCACCCGTCACCTGACCATGGACGTTTCGGTGTCCCTGGCCATTGGCGGCGCCTACATTGCCGGCATCTGGACGTCGATCACCGGGGTTGGCGAGTTGTACTTCGATGCCGTGGGCATGTTTGCCCTGTTCCTGTTGGCCGGCCGCTACCTGGAGCGCCGGGCCCGGGAGCGCACGGCGGCCGCCACCGCCCAACTGGTCAATCTGTTGCCGGCTTCGTGCCTGCGCCTGGCGGATGACGGCCAGAGTGAACGCATCCTGCTTAGCGAATTGCGTACCGGTGACCGGGTGCTGGTGCATCCCGGGGCGGTCCTGCCGGCCGATGGCAGGATCCTGGATGGCCAGTCCAGTATCGACGAATCCCTGCTGACCGGTGAATACCTGCCACAACCTCGCCAGGTGGGCGACGCGGTCACCGCCGGCACGCTGAACGTCGAAGGGGCCTTGACGGTCGAGGTGCTGGCCCTCGGGCAAGACACCCGATTGTCGGCCATCGTGCGGCTGCTGGAGCGGGCCCAGGCCGAGAAGCCACGGCTGGCGGAAATCGCCGACCGCGCCGCCCAATGGTTCTTGCTGTTCTCCTTGATCGCCGCTGCCGTCATCGGGCTGGTGTGGTGGCAACTGGACGCTTCGCGCGCGTTCTGGATCGTCCTGGCGATGCTGGTCGCCACCTGCCCCTGCGCATTGTCCCTCGCCACGCCGACCGCCCTCACCGCCGCTACCGGCACCTTGCACAAGCTCGGTCTGCTGCTGACGCGCGGTCATGTGCTGGAAGGCCTGAACCAGATCGACACGGTCATTTTCGACAAGACCGGCACCCTCACCGAAGGCCGCCTGGCGTTGCGCGCCATCCGGCCATTGGCGGCCCTCGACAGTGATCAATGCCTGGGCTTGGCCGCCGCCCTGGAAAACCGCTCCGAACACCCTATCGCCCGTGCCTTCGGCCGCGCGCCATTGGCCGCCGAGCAGGTGCAAAGCACCCCGGGGCTGGGGCTGGAAGGCTTGGTGACCGAACAGCGCCTGCGCATCGGCCAACCCGGTTTTGTCTGCGAACTGAGTGGCGCCGCCGTACCGCAAATGCCGGACGAACCCGGGCAATGGCTGTTGCTGGGCGATGAGATCGGGCCCCTGGCCTGGTTCGTCCTCGATGACCGCTTGCGCGCCGACGCCCCGGCCCTGCTGGCTGCCTGCAAGGCGCGAGGCTGGCGAACGCTGCTGCTGTCGGGCGACAGCTCACCGATGGTTGCCAGCGTCGCCGCCGAGCTGGGCATCGACGAGGCTCGGGGCGGCCTGCGTCCGGACGACAAACTGGCGGTGTTGCAGCAGTTGCACCAACAGGGCCGCAAGGTGCTGATGCTCGGCGACGGCGTGAACGACGTGCCCGTGCTGGCGGCGGCGGACATCAGTGTCGCCATGGGCTCGGCCACCGACCTGGCCAAGACCAGCGCCGACGCGGTGCTGCTGTCCAACCGCCTCGAGGCCCTGATCCACGCCTTCAGCCTGGCCCGACGCACCCGCCGGGTAATCGTCGAGAACCTGGTGTGGGCAGGGCTGTACAATGGCCTCATGTTGCCGTTCGCCGCCCTCGGCTGGATTACACCGGTGTGGGCGGCGGTCGGCATGTCCATCAGTTCGTTGACCGTGGTGTTGAATGCCCTGAGGCTGACCCGCCAACCGAAGGCGCAGGTTTTCGCCACCACGCCCGATACCCGCCCGCTGCCGGCCTGAGCCGCGCGGGCATGGAGTTCCGACATGCCAGCTCTCTACGTGATGATCCCGGCCGCGCTGCTGATCGTGGCCATCGCCGTGTACATTTTCTTCTGGGCGGTGGACAGCGGCCAGTACGACGACCTAGACGGCCCGGCCCACAGCATTCTGTTCGACGATCAGGACCCGAACCACAAGGCGGCGGTGGACGAAGCCAGTGGCGAGGCCCGCAAGCCGGAAGACGAGACCCCGCCCCATGCTTGACCTGGCGCCATTGCTGGTTTCGGCCGTCATCCTCGGCCTGCTGGGCGGCGGTCACTGCCTGGGCATGTGCGGCGGCCTGATGGGCGCCCTGACCCTGGCGATTCCCAAGGAACAACGCAGCCGCCGCTTTCGGTTGCTGCTGGCGTACAACCTGGGGCGAATCCTGAGCTACGCCACCGCTGGGCTGCTGATCGGCCTGGCCGGGTGGGCCGTGTCCAACAGCCCGGCGGCGATGATCATGCGGGTGCTGGCCGGCTTGCTGTTGATTGCCATGGGCCTGTACCTGGCGGGTTGGTGGAGCGGCCTGACCCGCATCGAAAGCGTGGGGCGTGGCTTGTGGCGGCACATCCAGCCCGTCGCCAACCGCTTGCTGCCGGTGTCGAGCCTGCCCCGGGCCTTGCTGCTCGGCGCCCTGTGGGGCTGGCTGCCGTGCGGGTTGGTCTACAGCACCCTGCTATGGTCCGCCAGCCAGGGCAATGCCGTGGACAGCGCCCTGCTGATGCTCGCGTTCGGCCTGGGCACCTGGCCGGTGCTGCTCGCCACCGGCCTGGCCGCCGAACGCGTCACCGCCCTGCTGCGCAAACGCAGCGTGCGCATGGCCGGTGGCTTGTTGGTGATTATTTTCGGGGTATGGACACTGCCGGGGCCGCATCAACATTGGCTCATGGGGCATTGACCAAGTCGCCCCCAATCGCGAGCAAGCTCGCTCCCACACGGAATCCTGGCGCAAGTCTCCTGTGGGAGCGAGCTTGCTCGCGATGAGGCCAGCTTCGACAACTCCCAATGCCCCTTGACGCAAATCAAAACGGCCACTCCCACGCGCCCCTAGACTCGCTCCATGCCAGTCTATCCGGGGAATGCCCGCATGCTCGACACCATTTGTTGGGACTCAAATCTCATCCGCCGTTACGACCTGGCGGGACCACGCTACACCTCATACCCCACTGCGGCGCAGTTCGGCGGCCAGGTGGGCACCTTCGACCTGCTCCACGCCCTGCGTGACAGCCGCAAGGCCCGGCGGCCTTTGTCGCTGTATGTGCACGTGCCATTCTGCGCGAACATTTGCTACTACTGCGCCTGCAACAAGGTCATCACCAAGGACCGTGGCCGCGCCCACGCCTATCTGCAGCGCCTGGAACAGGAAATCCAACTGATCGGCTGCCATCTGGACCCCACCCAGCGCGTGGAACAGCTGCACTTTGGCGGCGGCACCCCAACGTTCCTCAGCCACGATGAGTTGCGCCAACTGATGGCCTCGTTGCGCAAGCACCTGAACCTGCTGGACGATGATTCTGGTGACTACGGCATCGAAATCGATCCCCGGGAGGCCGACTGGTCGACCATGGGCCTGTTGCGTGAGCTGGGGTTCAATCGGGTCAGCATCGGCCTGCAGGACCTTGACCCGGCGGTGCAGCGTGCCGTCAATCGCCTGCAAAGCCTGGAAGAAACCCGGGCCGTGGTCGAAGCCGCCCGGACCTTGCAGTTCCGCTCGATCAACATCGACCTGATCTACGGGCTGCCCAAGCAGACCCCGGACAATTTCGCCCGCACCGTCGAGGAAGTCATCCACCTGCAACCGGACCGGCTCTCGGTGTTCAACTACGCCCACTTGCCGGAACGCTTCATGCCCCAGCGGCGCATCAACAGCCAGGACTTGCCGAACCCGGAGCAGAAACTGACGATGCTGCAAGGCACCCTCGAACAACTGACCGCCGCCGGCTACCGCTACGTCGGCATGGACCACTTCGCCCTGCCCGACGACGAGCTGGCAATCGCCCAGGAAGAGGCCACGTTGCAGCGCAACTTCCAGGGCTACACCACCCATGGCCATTGCGACCTGATCGGCCTCGGCGTGTCAGCCATCAGCCAGATCGGCGACCTGTACTGCCAGAACAGCAGTGACCTGAACCAATACCAGAACACCCTCGCCGACGGGCAACTGGCAACCAGTCGCGGGCTGATCTGCAATGCCGACGATCGGTTGCGTCGTGCGGTGATCCAGCAATTGATCTGTCATTTCCACCTGGCCTTCGCTGACATCGAGCAACGTTTCAATGTCGATTTCCGAAGTTACTTCGCACCGCTGTGGCCGCAGCTACAGGCGATGGCCGAGGATGGACTGATCGAATTGGACGACGACCACATCCAGGTATTGCCGGTGGGCCGCCTGCTGGTGCGATCCGTGTGCATGGTGTTCGACGTTTACTTGGAGCGACACAATCGCCAACGCTTTTCCCGAGTCATTTGAGCGCGACAATTTGACGAAGCAGCCGCACTGGCCGGAGTGACTGAGCTGGGGTACCCTTACGCCTTATGTGTGATTTCCCACAAGGATTTAAGAAATGTCCGAGCCAGTCAAACTGCGCGCCCACAACCAGGCCCATTGCAAGGATTGCAGCCTGGCCCCCCTCTGCCTTCCACTTTCGTTGAATCTGGAGGACATGGACGCGCTGGACGACATCGTCAAGCGGGGCCGCCCGTTGAAAAAAGGTGAATTCCTGTTTCGCCAGGGCGACGCGTTCGACTCCGTCTATGCCGTGCGCTCGGGCGCCTTGAAAACCTTCAACTTGAGCGACGGTGGTGAAGAACAGCTCACCGGCTTCCACCTGCCCAGCGAACTGGTGGGCCTGTCGGGCATGGACACCGAGACCCACCCGGTCTCGGCCCAGGCGCTGGAAACCACCTCGGTGTGCGAAATTCCCTTCGATCGCCTGGACGAGCTGGCCATACAGCTGCCGCAACTGCGCCGCCAGTTGATGCGGGTCATGAGCCGGGAAATCCGTGACGATCAGCAAATGATGCTGCTGCTTTCGAAAAAAACCGCCGACGAGCGTATCGCCACCTTCCTGGTCAACCTCTCGGCACGCTTCCGCGCCCGCGGGTTCTCGGCCAACCAGTTCCGCCTGAGCATGTCGCGCAACGAAATCGGCAATTACCTGGGCCTGGCGGTGGAAACCGTGTCCCGGGTCTTCACCCGCTTCCAGCAGAACGAGTTGATTGCCGCCGAAGGCAAGGAAATCCACATCCTCGACCCGATCCAACTCTGTGCCCTGGCCGGCGGCTCGATCGAAGGCTGATGGCCGCGCGCGGCTGAGGGATGTTCCCAGCCGCGCTATACTGCCGCGTTTGCAGCTCAGCCAGGACACCTCCACGATGGTCTTTGACTCCTTCGATATCAAATCCCTGATCCGCCCCGTGATCGACTTCCCCAAGCCCGGCGTGATCTTTCGCGACATTACCCCCCTGTTCCAATCCCCGACCGCCCTGCGACTGGTCATGGACAGTTTCGCCCACCGGTATGTCGAGGCCGACTTCACTCATATCGGCGCGATGGATGCGCGGGGTTTCCTGATCGGCTCGATCCTGGCCTATCAGTTGAACAAGCCGCTGATCCTGTTTCGCAAGCAAGGCAAGCTGCCGGCCGACGTGCTGGCCGAGGGTTACCAGACCGAATACGGCGAAGCCTTCCTTGAAGTGCATGCCGACAGCTTGTGCGAGGGGGATTCGGTGGTGATGTTCGATGACCTGATCGCCACCGGCGGCACGCTGATCGCCGCTGCCAACCTGATCCGCCGCATGGGCGCCAAGGTCCATGAAGCGGCGGCGATCATTGACTTGCCGGAACTGCTCGGCTCCCAGCGCCTGGAAGACATGGGGATTCCCACGTTCTGCCTGACGCAGTTCTCCCTGAGCGAAAAATAATGGGCAGGCAACAATCGAATCTGTGGGAGCGAGCTTGCTCGCGATGGCGGCTTATCAGTTGCATGGATGTCGACTGATCCACCGCTATCGCGAGCAAGCTCGCTCCCACAGGGTATGGGGTAGCTGTTACAAGGCGATCGGCTTGCGCCCCGCAAACGAATGCGCCAGCGTCCCACCGTCCACCAGCTCAAGCTCCCCGCCCAGGGGCACGCCGTGGGCGATGCGGGAGGAGATCAAGCCTTTGTTGTTGAGCAGTTGGGCGATGTAATGGGCGGTGGCTTCGCCCTCGACAGTCGGGTTCGTGGCGAGGATGACTTCCGTGAACGTGCCCGCCTCTTCGATCCGCGCGATCAACTGTGGAATGCCGATGGCTTCCGGCCCCAAGCCGTCGAGCGGAGACAAATGGCCCTTGAGCACGAAATAACGCCCACGGAAACCGGTCTGCTCCACCGCATACACATCCATCGGTCCCTCCACCACGCAAAGCAGGCTGTCGTCCCGACGCGGATCGGCACATTGCGGGCAGAGATCGTCTTCGGTGAGGGTGCGGCACAAACGGCAATGCCCTACGCCTTCCATGGCCTGACTCAGGGCCTGGGCCAGGCGCGAACCGCCGCTGCGATCACGCTCGAGCAATTGCAACGCCATGCGCTGGGCAGTTTTCTGACCTACACCCGGCAACGTTCGCAGGGCATCGATCAGTTGGCGAATCAAAGGGCTGAAGCTCATGGAGGAAATGTCCGACATAACAACGAGACGCGGTTTATACCCGCGCCTCCGATTAGCGTCAAATACTCAATCCTGCGCGACCCGCACCACCAACTTGCCGAAGTTGCGCCCTTCCAACAGGCCGATAAACGCCTGTGGTGCATTTTCCAGGCCGTCAACCACATCCTCGCGGAACTTGACCTTGCCATCGCGCACCCAAGGGGCCATGGCACTGATGAACTCCGGCTGACGATCACCGTAGTCGTCAAACACGATAAACCCTTGGATTCGCACACGCTTGGTCAACAAGGTGCGCTGCAGTGTCGGCAAGCGGTCCGGGCCGCTCGGTGCCTGATGATCGTTGTAGGACGCGATCAGGCCACAGAGCGGAATCCGCGCCTTGGCGTTGAGCAACGGCACGACGGCATCGAAGACCTTGCCACCGACGTTTTCGTAATAGATGTCGATGCCCTTGTCACACGCCCGCGCCAGTTCCTCGGCAAAATTCGCGCTCTTGTGATCGACACAGGCATCAAAGCCCAACTCGTCGACTACGTACTTGCATTTCTCGCTGCCGCCTGCGACGCCGACCACACGCAGCCCCTTGATCTTCGCCACCTGGCCGACCACCGAACCCACCGCCCCCGATGCGGCCGCGACCACCAGGGTTTCCCCGGCCTTGGGCTGGCCAATGTCCATCAGCCCCATGTAGGCGGTCATGCCCGGCATGCCCAATACCCCCAAGGCCATCGACGGGCTGGGCAGCCCGGAGGGGATGGGCATCACGTTGCGCCCGTCGCTGATGCTGTGGCTCTGCCACCCCGTGGCCCCCACCACCAGATCACCTGCCTGGAATTTTGGGTGCCGCGAACGCTCCACGCGACTGACCGCCCCGCCCGTCATCACCTCGTCGAGTTGCACCGGCGCCGCGTAGGAAGGCGCATCGCTCATTCGCCCACGCATGTAGGGATCCAGTGACAGGAACAGGGTCTTGAGCAGGATCTGTCCGTCCGCCAGGTCAGGTAGCGTCACCTGCTCAAGACGGAAATTCTCCGCGGTGGGAGCGCCCTTGGGGCGGGACGCCAGGACAATGCGCTGGTTGGAGGTCGATGCGTGTGACATGGAAGCGTCTCCTTGATCATTGAGTGGCACGTATAGGGAGCAGACCATGGCCGAGGGGACGGCGTTCGATGTTTATTCAGCGGGCACTTGTGGGAGCAAGGCTTGCCCGCGATACAGACACCTCGGTGTGTCGGAACGGCGCGTCATCGTTCATCGCGGGCAAGCCTTGCTCCCACAGGTAGGATTTCTAGCACCGCTCGCGCCTATGACAGAAACAAAAATGCCAGGCGCGATGCCTGGCATTGTGTGTAGCCCATCCCGACCGGGATGGCGAATCAGAACGGCAGTTTCATGCCCGGCGGCAGTTGCATGCCAGCGGTCATGCCAGACATCTTGTCCTGGCTGTTGGCTTCGATCTTGCGCACCGCGTCATTGACGGCGGCGGCGAACAGCGCTTCGAGCATTTCCTTGTCGTCTTCGCTCAGGCCTTCGACCACGCTTGGGTCGATGCTGACGCGCTTGATGTCGTGGCGACCCGTCATGACCACGGTCACCATGTCGCCGCCGGACTTGCCGGTGACTTCGGCGTTGGCCAGTTCTTCCTGCATCTTGGCCATTTTTTCCTGCATCTGCTGCGCCTGCTTCATCAGGCCGGCCATGCCACCTTTCATCATGGGAATCACCTCGAAAGTACTTGGATAAACAACGCATCCGGCCCGTTCGGCCCGGTGCCTTCAGTTATGAGCCCTGGGTGACCGGGGCCTCGACAGGTTCGATAGTATCGTGACGGACCACGGCGCCGAACTGTTGCATCATCTGCTGGATGAATGGATCGCTGTGGATCGACTCCTCGGCTTCGCGCTGACGGTCGGCACGCCGGCGGGACGCGGCCTGGGCCGGGGTCTCCTGCTCGGGCTTGATCAGCTCGATGGTCAGCGTCAAGGGGCGCTGGTGATACTGGTTCAGCGCATCGTTGAGGCGACGTTGCTGGGTCGCGTTGAACAGTGCGCTGTGGGCCGGGTCCAGGTGCAGCAGCCAGTGGTCGCCTTCCACGGCGATCAGCGTGCAGTTGGCCGCGATACTGCCGGTCATGCCGCTGATCGGCAGTTGGGGGAACAATTCCAGCCATTGCAGGGCCAGCCCGGTGGCGGGCATCGCCGCCGGTTCCGGCTCGGGCTCCGGGGCCGGCTCAGCGGCATGCTCGCTGGCCAGGTCGTCCAGGTAACTGTAGGCCGAATCCATGTCCGGCTCGATGTAATCCTCGTCCAGCGGCGGCTCGTCGTCCAGGTCGATGCCCGGCGTGGCGACATCGACGTCGGCCACTGTTGGTTCGGGCACCGGCGCGGCGACCCACTCAGGCGCATCGGGCACCACGCTGTCGGGCGTCGGCAAAGGCATCGGCGGCAACTCGGGCTGCTCGGCGATGGTCTCCAGGACCGGCTCCACGGCAGGTTGCTGGACAACCTCGGGCTCGATCGGATCGTTCCAGGGCAGATCGACAACGGCTTCAGCGACCGGTTCGGGCAGCGCCTCGACGCTCGGTTCAGGTTCTGGCTCAGGGACCGCGACAACGGGTGTCGGGGTCGGTGGTGCCACAGGTGCCACAGGTGCCACAGGTGCCACAGGTGCCACAGGTGCCGACGCTACCGGAGCCGAAGCCACTGCCGGCGCAACGACGGGCGCGGCAGCCACTGGCTTGGCGGAATCAGCTGTGGCCTGGCTGATCCCCACTGGCTTTAGCGCCTGCCTCGGGGCATCCGCCGTGTCGGCTGGCCGGAATGCCAGCATTCGCAGCAGAACCATCTCGAAGCCGCCTCGCGGATCCGGTGCCAGGGGCAGGTCCCGACGACCGATCAGGCCCATCTGGTAATAGAACTGCACGTCTTCGGCCGGCAGCGCCTGGGCCAGGGCCAGCACGCGATCACGGTCGCCGTGGCCGTTGTCGACGCCTTCAGGCAATGCCTGGGCGATGGCGACACGGTGCAACACGTTGAGGATTTCCGAGAGCACGCCATTCCAGTCCGGGCCCTGCTCGGCCAGGTGGCGCACCGCCTCGAGCAACGCTTTCGCGTCGCCTTCGATCAGCGCATGCAAGACGTCATAGACCTGGCCGTGATCGAGGGTGCCAAGCATGGCCCGGACGTCGGCGGCCATGACCTTGCCTTCGCCGAAAGCGATGGCCTGGTCGGTCAGGCTCATGGCGTCGCGCATCGAACCATCGGCGGCGCGGCCCAGCAGCCACAGTGCATCGTCTTCGAAGGGCACGTTCTCGACACCCAGCACGTGGGTCAGGTGCTCGACCACGCGCTCAGGGGTCATGTTCTTCAGGGAGAACTGCAAGCACCGGGACAGAATCGTTGCTGGAAGTTTCTGCGGGTCGGTGGTCGCCAGGATGAACTTGACGTAGGGCGGCGGCTCTTCGAGGGTCTTGAGCAGCGCATTGAAGGAATGGCTGGAGAGCATGTGCACTTCGTCGATCAGGTAGACCTTGAAGCGCCCGCGGCTCGGCGCGTACTGCACGTTGTCGAGCAGTTCGCGGGTGTCTTCGACCTTGGTACGGCTGGCGGCGTCGATCTCGATCAGGTCGACGAAGCGGCCCTCGTCGATTTCCCGACACACCGAGCACTCGCCACAAGGCGTGGAAGTGATACCGGTTTCACAGTTCAGGCACTTGGCGATGATCCGCGCAATGGTGGTCTTGCCCACGCCCCGGGTACCGGTGAACAGGTAGGCATGGTGCAGCCGCTGGCTGTCCAAGGCATTGATCAGAGCCTTGAGCACATGGGTCTGGCCGACCATTTCGCGGAACGAGCGCGGACGCCATTTACGTGCAAGAACCTGATAACTCATCGAAAACCGTCGCAACGAAGGAACATAAGCGGCTAATGCTAGCGGAGCAGGGGCGAAAATGCATCCGGTGCGCTCGTCTAATCTGACTAAGATTGGATCACGAACTCGGTTGTCGACACGGTTTTGCACAGTAAGGAGAGTTTATGCGCTCAGCCATGGGGGCTTTGCTGTTGTTGGGAACCAGTTGCTTTGCCGAGGAAGTACCCTTGCGTTTCGCCGTTACCGACGGCTGGGCGATGCCCATGGTGCAGATCGAACGAGGCCGCCCGACCCAGGGCATCCTTCCCGATGTAATGACCAGCCTGGCGACCCGGACCGGTCTGCCAGCGCAATTCCACGTCCTGTCCCGCGCCCGCCTCGACGGCGCCATGAAACACGGCGAGATCGACATGCGTTGCTACGTCAGCCCCGACTGGGTAAAGGACAGTGGCGATTACCTGTGGAGCATCCCGTTGTTTTTCCAGCGCGACCTGCTCGTCGCCACGGCAAGCACACCTGCGGCAGTCACACCGGCAACGCTGGCGCACCAAACCATAGGCACGGTGCTCAGCTATACCTACCCGACCTTGCAACCCTTGTTCAACAGCGGCCAATTGCACCGAGACGACGCTCGTAGCCAGGAGCAAGTGCTGGCTAAACTGCTGGCAGGCCGCTATAGCTATGCGGTCAGCAACCAATGGGCACTGGACTGGTTCAATCAACGCCATACTGCGGATCGACAACTCCATGCCGTGGCAGTGCTTCAGGAACAGCAGTTGAGCTGTTACGTGCGCAACGATCCGAACATTCCAGCGCAGCGCATCCTGAGAACCTTGCTGAACATGAAGACGTCCGGGGAAATCGACGCGATCGTCCAGCTTTACACTGGCCGCAGTGACGCATCGCAGGCCAGGAGAGAGACACCCTCCCCCTGATCGCCTGGCCGCTGCTGCCATTGCGACGGCGGGATGAACCCCTGCACCCAGCCGGGTATCTGTTCAGGCGGCATGGGCCGTGCGATGAAATAACCTTGTGCCACCTCACAGCCCAGGTCCAACAGCAGTTGGCCGTGCTCAAGGCTGTCCAACCCTTCGGCGACCACCTCACTACCAAACGCCCGAGCCAGGCCGATCACCGCTTTGGTCAATGCCAGATCGTCGCGGTCATGGAGAATGTCGCGGACAAAGGTCTTGTCGATCTTGATGGTTTGCGTGCGTAGATGCTTGAGATCATTGAGCGAGCAGTAGCCCGTGCCGAAACCACCCAGCGAAAACCCCACGCCCAAGGCATGGCAGGCCTGGAGGCAGGCGCTGACGTGGGCAAGGTTCTCCACCGCGACCGATTCGACAATCTGCAGATCCAACAGGCGTGGCGGTACCGCCGTATGCCGCTCCAACACCTGTCGCAGCCGCTCGACGAAATCCGCCCGCTGGAAATGCCGCGCCGAGATATTGATGCTCACCGGCCAGCCCTGCCCCGCTTGCTGCCATTGCTGCAACTGGATCAACACCTGCTCCATGACCCACTCGCCGATCTCGACGATCAAGTCGGTCTCTTCCACCAGCGGCAGGAACTCCCGAGGCGGCACCAGGCCACGTTGCGGATGCTTCCAGCGCAACAGCGCCTCCAGGCCGACCACGGTGCCGTGACGCATGTTGACCTTGGGCTGGAAATGCAGCCGCAACTCATTGCCGGCCAGCGCCTGGCGGACCCGCTCGACGGTCTGGTAAGTGGCTCGCACTTCCTTGTCCCGGGACACATCGAATAAATGGAAACGATTGCGACCGCTTTGCTTGGCCACGTACATCGCCTGGTCGGCGTGACGCAACAAGGTCTCGGCGTCTTCGTTATCCCACGGAAACAATGTGACGCCAATGCTGGCGAAGACCTTGATGTCCTTCCCGTCAATGCCATACGGCATGGAAACAGCGATCAACACCCGGTTCAACGCGGCATGCAACTCATCCATCCCACGTACATGGCGCAGCACCAGCACGAACTCGTCCCCACCCAGCCGCGCCACCACATCCTCGCCACGCACGATACTGCGCAAGCGCCTGGCGACCTCCACCAGCAGCCGATCGCCACTGGCGTGACCATAGCCGTCATTGACCGCCTTGAAGCCATCGAGGTCGAGCATGCACACCGCCAGGGGCAGGTTTTCCACGCGGGAAAACTCCAGGGCCTGGTCCAGCAGATCCGATAGATAAGTACGATTCGGCAGCCCGGTCAGCACATCGTGACCAACCCGCCATTGCAGGGAATGCAATAGACGACGCTTTTCGCTGACATCGAAGCGAATCGCCAGGTAGCGTTCGACTTGTCCTGTATCGTCATCGATCACTGGCACCAGGGTGGTGTCGACCCAATGCAGCGTACCATCCTTGGCCCGGTTGCAGATTTCCCCTTTCCAGACGTGGCCCAAGGCAATGGTGCGCCACATGGCGCCGAAGAATTCGTCAGGGTGCTGGCCGGAATTGAGCAGGCGATGGTTCGCGCCCAGCAACTCATCGCGCCGGTAACCAAAAAGGCTGCAAAATTGATCGTTGACGTAGGTGATGCGCCCGCTTAGATCGGTCTCGGAAAAAATCGCGGCGGCGTCAACGGCCCTGCGGTACTTCTTATCCATCGAAGCAGTCATCCATGAGTCAGGCTCATTTGTCGCGCGCGGTTGCACCGCCTTCAAGACAGGCGAAAATCAACTGGGCTCAAACACTTTGAGAGAAGCTGGAGCGCGGGCCCGGCGGTGCCAAGGGAGGGCTCGGCCCTGGCCTTGTAGCGTGGCAAGAAACACAAGGGCCGGTCTCTGCACCTGTCTCAGCTTCGGAAAGCAGGTCACCAAATACCCGTGCCAAAGGCTGATTCTACGAAACACATCACACTTTGCAAAGCAAGGTGATGGATCACGCGGTTGCCTAATGCGAAAATCTATCGTTAAGTTCTTGATTCTAAATGGGAATTAAGCGATGCAAATTTCAAGTTTGGGTCCAGCCATCAGACGCTACCGCAAAGTAGCGGGGCTTACTCAGGCTGAACTTGGCGAAAAAACCGGTTTTGACCCCAAAACCATCAGCCGCTTCGAAACCGGCACCTACACCCCCAGCGTCGAAGCCTTGTTCCTGCTTGCCAATGTGCTGGATGTACAACTGAAGGCGTTTTTTGCCGACATGGCCGATGAGGACGAACAGCGGGCGTACCTGTTCGGTGTCATACACAAAGCCACCCCGAAGGACCTGGGAAAGCTGATCGCAGCGGTTGACCAGGCCTTGTCCAAGCCTTGATGCAGCTATGAAAGAAAAACCGGGCCTGTTCATGCGAGACAGGCCCGGCATTCCTTGACGTTCGCTTGCCCTGTACGGCCAAAGGCTGGGCAACAGAAAACGCTGATTAGCATCAATCACTGAAACAGATAAGAGATTTTGAATTTGGCAAACCTTGCGAATGAAGGCTTGGGCGTTATGGAGGCAACCCCACCAGCCACACCCCGGCACACAATGTTCCCGCTGTGGCTGCTTCCTTCCGGATCTGACCAGGTTCACGGGTAATCGTTGCGGGGGGACCGATGGGGTCACCATAACGACGCCCGCCTGACGGCGAGCCGCGCCATTGTACCTATCTGGCGAGAAGTTACAACCGTTCGTGCCGGATTAAAAAACTGAAGGTGTTCAAGCACTTGCTATGGGAACAAAGCGTGTCTGCGATGAAATCGGCACATCCGGCATGATTGCAAGCTGACCTGTCGCTATCGCGAGCAAGCTCGCTCCCACCGGGGATCTGCGCTTCGTGTGGGAGCGAGCCTGTTCGCGAAGACGTCGGCACATTCAACAGGGTTCCAAGCTGCCTCCACAGAAAACTACAACAACACCTCATCCGCCCGTCCCCCCTCCTCCTGGATCACCAGGTGAATGAAATGCAGCTTGGTGATGACCGCCGCCGGCACGACGAACGGGTAGAAATCCGGCTGGCCCATGCTGCGGGACAGTTCGTTGAGCATGCCGGCCAATTCGATCCACGCGTTGACAAACGAGAGGAAGGCCGCGCCGCCAGCGTGTTCGGCGTCGTACAAGGTCTCGGGCGGGAACGGCTCGTAGTCGAAATCCATCTCCCGGGCACTCATGCCGAAGCCCAGGGCTGTGTCCACGGCGTCCATCATGTGCAGGTAATGGGCCCAGGTTTCCGCCCAGTCCTCCCACGGGTGCATGGTGGCGTAAGCGCTGACGTAACGGCTTTGCCAATCCAGCGGCGCGCCCTGCTGGTAATGCCTTTCCAGAGCGTCGGCATAACTGGCGCGCTCGTCGCCGAACAGTTCGCGAAACGCCTCGAGCCAGTGACTGTTGGCAATCAGCCGGTCCCAATAGTAATGCCCCACCTCGTGGCGAAAATGCCCGAGCAAGGTGCGATACGGCTCGCGCATCTGCTGGCGCACGTACTCACGATGGGCATCGTCGGCCTCCTTTATATCGAGGGTGATCAGCCCGCTGGCGTGGCCGGTCGTCGGCGGTTTGCCCTCGGGGTCGACGCCGATGAAGTCGAAAGCCAAGCCGATATTTTCGTCGACGGTTTTCGGGATGACCGGCAAACCCAAGGTAATCAGTTGCGCGACCAGCCTACGCTTGGCGGTCTCGACCTGCCGCCAGCGCTCAGGGTTTTCCGGAACCGTCAGGTCGGGAATGGTGCGGTTCAGGCTGCAGGCGATGCACAGGGTATCGCGCCCATTGTCCGGCAGCAGCCAATTGCAGGCCGCCGGGGTGTCGAGGTTGGCGCAACGGCGGAACAGTCCGGCTTGCGGATCGGCATCCAGCGTCCAGGTCCCGGCTTGTTCGCCAGGTTGCAAGGACGTCAGGCGACTCTGCTCAGGTTGATAACCCAGCGCCGCCAGGCAGGCCAGGCATTGGCTATTGCGAAAGAACAATGACTGGCCACAACGGCACGGCCAGACCTTGCTGTTACGTGACCGATCACCCAGGAACGGCGCGGCGATGCGTGAGCTCAGTTGTTCGAAGAAGCGGTACATGGCGATCTCTCCCTGGGGCCTGCAAGACTAGATCACCCTACGTCCATGATCGTTCCACGTTCTGTGTCATAGCGCCCTCGCCACAAGATCCCATTCGTGCCTCCCGAAGGACTAAACCGTGATGCCATGCTGACTCAGAAACACCACAAACGCGGCTTCATCCAGCACCTTGAGGCCCAGCTCATTGGCCTTGGTCAACTTCGAACCGGCGCCCGGCCCCGCCACCACGCAGTGGGTTTTCGCCGACACGGAACCGGCGACCTTCGCCCCCAGGCTCTCAAGCTTGTCCTTGGCAACGTCGCGACTCATCAACTCCAGCGAACCGGTCAGCACCCAGGTATGCCCGGCCTCGGGCAAGCCTTCGACGACTTTCTTCTCGCTTTGCCAATGCATACCGAAATCGCTCAACTGGCGTTCCGCCGCTTCGGCCTGCTGGCGGTTGGCGACAATGGCGAAAAACTCGCGCACGGCGTTGGCCTGCTTTTCCGGCAACGCCTGGCGCATGTCCAGCCAGTCGGCATTCATCACCGCTTCGAGTGAACCGAACTTGTCTGCCAGTTTCTGAGCCCCGCCCGGCCCGACCGAGGGGATGTTCAGTTTGTCGAGAAAGCCGCCCAGGGTCGTGCTGGCGGAGAACTCGGCGCCCAACTCGCCTTGGTCCTGGATCTCGAGACCGTGGCGCAGCAGGTCCTTGATCACTTGGCGGTTGTGTGGGTCTTCGAAGAAGCTGTGGATCTCGTGGGCCACTTCCAGGCCGACGTCAGGCAAGTAGGTGAGCACCTGGGGCAAAGCCGCTTGTACGCGCTCCAGCGAACCAAGGGAGCGAGCCAGGACCTTGGCGGTTTCCTCGCCCACGTCCGGGATACCGAGGGCGTAGATAAAACGCGCCAGGCTCGGTTTTTTGCTGTCGACAATGGCCGCCAGCAGGTTCTTGCTCGACAGTTCGGCGAAACCCTCCAGGTCGACCACCTGCTCGAAGGTCAGGGCATACAGATCGGCGGGCGAACCCACCAGCCCCTCATCCACCAGTTGCTCGACGCTCTTCTCGCCCAGCCCCTCGATGTCCATGGCCCGACGCGAGACGAAGTGAATGATTGCCTGCTTGAGCTGCGCGCCACAGGCCAGGCGACCGACGCAGCGGTACACCGCGCCTTCGCTGATGGTTTCACGGCCCTTGCTGCGTTTGATCAGTTGCGTGCGCTCCACATGGGAACCGCACACCGGACACTGCTGGGGGACTTCCACCGGGCGGGCATTTTCCGGGCGCCGCTCGGTGACGACTTGCACCACCTGCGGGATCACGTCACCGGCACGACGGATGATCACGGTGTCGCCGATCATCAGGCCCAGACGCGCCACTTCGTCCATGTTGTGCAACGTGGCGTTGGCCACGGTCACGCCAGCGACCTTGACCGGTTTGAGGCGCGCCACGGGCGTCACGGCACCAGTGCGACCGACCTGAAACTCGACGTCCAGCAACTCGGTGAGTTCTTCAGAGGCCGGGAATTTATGAGCGACGGCCCAGCGTGGTTCCCGGGCGCGGAAACCCAGTTCGCGTTGGGAGGCGATACTGTTGACCTTGAACACCACCCCGTCGATTTCATAAGGCAACGCGTTGCGCCGCTCGCCGATGTCGCGGTAGTAATCCAGGCATTCGTCAATACCATGGGCCAGCTTCAATTCACGGCTGATGGGCAGGCCCCAGGCCTTGAGCTGCTTGAGATTGCCGATGTGGGTATCGGCAATGTCCGCGGTCACCTGGCCGATACCGTAGCAGCAGAATTCCAGCGGGCGGTTGGCGGTGATCTTGGAATCCAGCTGGCGCAGGCTCCCCGCCGCCGCGTTGCGCGGGTTGGCGAAGGTCTTGCCACCCGCTTCCAGTTGCGTAGCGTTGAGGCGCTCGAAGCCGGCCTTGGACATGTACACCTCGCCGCGCACTTCCAGCAACGGTGGCCAGCCACTGCCCTGCAACTTGAGGGGAATGTTGCGCACGGTGCGCACGTTGACGCTGATGTCCTCGCCCGTGGTGCCATCACCGCGCGTGGCGCCGCGCACCAGCATGCCGTCCTGATACAAGAGGCTGACCGCCAGGCCATCGAGCTTCGGCTCGCAGCTGTATTCAACCGCCGCGCCACCGCCCAGCAAATCGCCCATGGGCAGATCGAGGCCTTCAGTCACCCGGCGGTCGAATTCGCGCATCGTGGTTTCGTCGAAGGCGTTGCCCAGGCTGAGCATCGGGATCTCGTGACGCACTTGGCTGAACGCCGACAGCGCCACGCTGCCGACGCGCTGGGTCGGGGAATCGCGGGTGACCAGCTCCGGGTGTTGCTCTTCCAGGGCCTTGAGCTCGTGGAACAGGCGGTCGTACTCGGCGTCCGGGATGCTCGGTTCATCAAGGACGTGGTAGCGGTAGTTGTGCTGGTCCAACTCAGTGCGCAACTGTTGGACGCGGGTTTCGACGGCATTCATGGGTGTTCTCTCATAAAGCAAAAGAGCAGCCTAGGCTGCTCAATCTTTTAAAATCGTCGGCAGTTCGCACCTGAATCTACCAATACAGAACCTGTGGCGAGGGGATTTATCCCCGCTGGGCTGCGAAGCAGTCCCAAAGCCATCCATTCAATTAGCCTGATCAGGCCGGAGCGTCAGGTTTCAGGGCTGCTATGCAGCCCAACGGGGATAAATCCCCTCGCCACAAAAGTCCCTCAGCTACAGTCTCTGCCGACTTCAGCGCTTCTGGGTCAGCGCCCGGCGCTCGAATTCGACGATGCGCTGGCGGTAGTGCTCGATGGTCTGGGCGGTCAGCACGCTGCGCTGGTCATCCTTCAGTTCGCCGTTGAGTTCCTGGGACAGCTTGCGAGCGGCGGCCACCATCACGTCAAAGGCCTGCTTGGGATAGCGCGGGCCCGGCAGGCCGAGGAAGAAGCTCACCGCCGGCGTGCTGAAATGATCGATGTCGTCGAGGTCGAACACCCCAGGCTTGACGGCGTTGGCCATGGAGAACAGCACCTCGCCGTTGCCGGCCATGCTTTCGTGGCGGTGGAAAATATCCATCTCGCCGAAACGCAGGCCGCTTTCGAGGATGTTCTGCAGCAACGCCGGGCCCTTGAAGCCGGCCGGGTCGCGGCAGATCACGCTGATCACCAGCACTTCTTCAGCCTGGGCCTGGTCCTTGTCGGCACTCGGGGATTTGTTCTCGTCCGGGAAGTCGCCGTCGCGACTGCTGAAGCTCGGCCCGCCATCCAGGTCGAGGTTCAGGTTCAAATCACCCTGGGACGGCTCGCTGTTGCGCTTGCCGCGCTTGGAACCCGACTCCCGGGGTTCACGGGCAGGCGCGCTCATCGACGGCAAGTCGTGCTCGTCCAACTGCGGCTCCTTGTGGGTGTCCAGCACCCGGGGCGGGCCCAGCAGCTCGGCGCTGTCATCCTCGTCGGGCAGGTTCGACAGGCTGCGATCCAGGCGAAACTTCAGTTTCCCCTTGCCGCCGCGCATGCGACGCCAGCCGTCGAAAAGAATACCGGCAATAACAATGATGCCGATGACGATCAGCCACTCGCGCAGACCGATTTCCATGTAATCCCGTGCCTCTATAAAAATGCTGAAAAATAAGGGGCTTAGCTATTTGCAAACCGCTTTAAAACGTGGCGCCAACTCTATGTTCTGAATGGCGTTTTGCCCACGCATACGAAAAATTGACATTAAACTAGCACGACCAAAGATAACTTTACACCGTCTGTCGCATAGGCTTGTGCCCAATCTGTGAATTGAACATCAGCCCCAGGGTAAAAAATACCTACAGCGGTCGAAGTAGAAGCCCTACAACCCGAGGCTCAGGCATCCACCATGGCCATGGCCTCCTCCACATCCACCGCCACCAGCCGCGAACAGCCGGGCTCATGCATGGTCACCCCCATCAACTGGTCGGCCATTTCCATGGCGATCTTGTTGTGGGTGATGTAGATGAACTGCACCGTTTCAGACATCTCCTTCACCAGCCGTGCGTAACGGCCTACGTTTGCGTCGTCCAATGGCGCGTCGACTTCGTCGAGCATGCAGAACGGCGCCGGGTTCAGCTTGAAAATGGCAAAGACCAGGGCCAGCGCGGTCAACGCTTTTTCGCCGCCGGAGAGCAAATGGATGGTGCTGTTCTTCTTGCCAGGAGGACGCGCCATGATTGTCACCCCTGTATCGAGTAAATCTTCGCCCGTCAGTTCCAAGTAGGCGCTGCCGCCACCGAAAACTTTCGGAAAAAGTGCCTGCAAACCGCCGTTGATCTGATCAAAGGTATCCTTGAAGCGATTCCGGGTTTCCTTGTCGATCTTGCGGATGACGTTTTCCAGGGTCTCCAGCGCCTCCACCAGATCATCGTTCTGGGCGTCCAGGTAGCGCTTGCGCTCGGACTGCTGCTGGTACTCGTCGATCGCCGCCAGGTTGATGGCGCCCAGGCGCTGGATGCGCTGGGCAATGCGTTCCAGTTCTTCCTCGGCGTCCTTCTCGTTCGCCCCGGCCACCAGGGTGGCGAGCACGCCGCCAAGGTCGTAGCCGTCTTCCAGCAACTGGTCCTGCAAGGCTTTGCGCCGCACTGTCAGAGCTTGCCATTCCATGCGCTGCTGTTCCATCTGGCCGCGGATCAGTTGCGACTGCTGCTCGGCCTGGCTGCGGCGCTTCTCGGCGTCACGCAGTTCGCGGTCGGCGTCCTCCAAGGCGATCTGCGCGGTCTTGAGCTCCTCGTCGACGCTCATGCGCTTGTCGAGCAACTCTTCGAGCTTGAGACGCAGCTCTTCCAGCGGCGCTTCGCCCTCCTCCAGGTTGAGGCTCAACTGCTCGCGTTTTTCGGTCAGGCGTTCGGACTGCATTTCCAGCCGCTCCAACGCCTGGCGCGTGGAATCGTGCTGGGCCTTGAGCGAGCCCAGGCGCACCGCCAACTGATGGGCATGGTCCTTGTGCTGGCGTGCTTCCTGGCGCACCCGGTCCAGGCGCTCCCGCAAGCTGTCACGCTGAGCCAGCAGCAGCTCGCGCTGCTCGGTGTCCTGCGCCATGGCATCGAGGGCTTCTTGCAGTTGCAAGCGCGCCTCGCCGATCTGTTCGTGCTCCAGCGCTCGCTGCTCGCCCAGCTCGGCGATTTCTTCTTCCAGGCGGGTGCGGCGCAGCGCCAGTTGTTCGACCTTGGCCTTGCCGGCCGACAGCTGCGCCTTGAGCTCGCCTTGCTGGCGCGCTTCATCCTGCAATAGCCGTCGCAGATGTTCGCGACCGTTCTCCTGCTGACGCTGTTGCGCCCGCAGGTTTTGCAATTCGGTTTCCAGGGCTTCGACGCTGGCCTCGCGCTCTTCGCGCTCGGCGCCCAGGCGCTGGATCTCCTGGCCGCGGGCGAGCATGCCGCTCTCGGCTTCGCTGGCCCGGCGCACCCGCAGGAAATGCCGACCCACCCAATACCCGTCACGACTGATCAGGCTTTCGCCGGCCGACAGTTGCCCACGCAGGGCCAAGGCCTGCTCAAGACTGTCCACCGGCTTGACCTGCCCCAGCCAGGGCGACAGGTCGACCTGGGCCTCGACCTTGTCCAACAAGCTACCGGGGATTCGCACGCTGTCGCCGGCCGGGCTGAGCAGGCGCAGATCGCCCTGGGTGAAACCCGACAGGTCGAAGCCACCGAAGTCATCCACCAGCACCGCTTGCAGGTCGGCACCCAGCACGGTTTCCACCGCCAGTTCCCAACCGGCATCGACCTTCAGGCCCTCGGCCAGCCGCGGACGCTCGGCCAGGTGCTGGTCGCGCAGCCATTCGGCGGTGCCGGTGCCCGGGTCCAGCGCCGCTTGCTGCAAGGCCTCCAGCGAGGCCAGGCGCCCATTGAGCCGCTGCAACTCACCCTGTCCCTGCTGCTGGTTCTGCAGGGCCAGTTGCAAAGCCTGGCGCAATTGCTCGAGGCGCTCGACTTGGGCATCTTCGCTGGCCTGCAGGTCTTCGAGGGTAGCTTCGCTGGTCGCCAGTTGCTCGCTCAGTTCCAGAATCGCCGCGTCTTCCGGATCCGCCGCGAGCAAGGCACGCTCTTCGGACAGGCGGCGCTGACGCTCGGCCAGGCGCTCCATGCTGGTTTCCAACTGCTGGATCCGCGACTGTTGGACTTCAGCCTGGCGCCGTGGCTCGGCCGAGGTCAGGTTGAAGCTGTCCCACTGCTCTTGCCAGCCGTGCATAGTCAGCTCGGCTTCTTCCAGGGCCGCGGCAGCCTCTTCGGCGGCGGCACTGGTGATCTCCTGCTCCGGCGTGAGCCTGTCCAGCTCTTCGCCGAGGGTCAACAGCAGCGTACGGTCGTGGCCCAGGTGGGATTCGGTTTCCAGGCGCGCGCGCTCGGCTTCCTTCAAATCATCCTGCAACTGCCGCAGCCGTTGCTGGCCATGCTGGATGCTTTGCTCGACCCGGGCGATGTCGCCCCCCACGGAATAGAAGCGCCCTTGCACCAGATTGAAGCGCTCGGACAGGTCATGATGGCCGTCACGCAGACGCTCGATGGCGGCGTCAGCGTTGCGTTGCTCGGCCACCAGGGCCTCGAAACTGACTTCCTGATTGCCGATGACTGCCTCACGCTGGCCAACCTGCTCGTTCAACGCCTGCCAGCGCAGGGCCGAGAGCTGAGCCTTGAGCTGGCGCTCCTCGCCCTTGTATTCCTGATACTTCTTCGCGGCCTCGGCCTGACGGTGCAATCGTTCGAGCTGACGTTCGAGCTCTTCGCGCAGGTCGGTCAGCCGCGCGAGGTTTTCGTGGGTGCGGCGGATGCGGTTTTCAGTCTCGCGCCGCCGCTCCTTGTATTTGGAGATACCGGCGGCTTCTTCGATGAAGTTGCGCAGGTCTTCAGGTTTGGCCTCGATCAGCTTGGAGATCATGCCCTGTTCGATGATCGAGTAGCTGCGCGGGCCCAGGCCGGTGCCGAGGAAAATATCGGTGATGTCGCGACGCCGGCACTTGGCGCCGTTGAGGAAATAGCTGTTCTGGCTGTCGCGGGTCACTTTGCGACGAATGGAGATTTCCGCATACGCTGCGTATTCACCCACCAGGGTGCCGTCGGCGTTATCGAACACCAGCTCGATGCTGGCCTGGCTCACCGGCTTGCGGCTGGTGGAGCCGTTGAAGATGACGTCGGTCATCGACTCGCCGCGCAGGTTCTTGGCCGAGCTCTCGCCCATCACCCAACGCACGGCATCGATGATGTTCGACTTGCCGCAACCATTGGGCCCGACCACCGCCGCCATGTTACTGGGGAAGTTCACCGTGGTCGGATCGACGAAGGATTTGAACCCCGCCAGCTTGATGCACTTGAGCCGCACGTTCAGGCCTTCGTCAGGGCAGAGACCACCAGGTCGCAACTGCGCTGGGCGTAGGCCGTGAGCACGATGCGGATCTGCGGTAAATCACGGGCCAGCACAGCGGCGAGCAGGCGCTGGAACAGGTCGAGGAATTCGCTCATTTCCGCCTTGCGCTGGTCCAGGGCCAGGAAATAGGCACGGCTCATGGCCGGTTGCAGGTTCTCGACGGTTTCCTGCAGGTACGGATTGTTGGCAAAGGGATAGGCGGCGCGCATCACGCTGAAGCTTTCATCGACGAAAGTGCGGATGTCCTGGCGCGCGTAGGCGTCGTTGAGACGCTGCTGGATCGCCACGAACGGCGCCATGTCGGCCTGCTCTTTCCAGCCATGGGCCACGGCGTTGCCCAGCAGGATGTACAGCTCGCTCATCAGTGTGCAGAGGCTGCGCACCTTGTGCTCGGTGAGTTCGGTGACGTGGGCGCCGCGGCGCGGCAGGATCGCGATCAAGTGGCGTCGCTCCAGGATCAGCAAGGCCTCGCGGACCGAGCCGCGACTGACGTTGAGCGCCAGCGTGACCTTCTGCTCCTGGATGCGCTCTCCCGGCTTCATTTCGCCGCGAATGATGCGTTCGGCGAGATGATGGGCGATTTGCTCGGCGAGGCTGTCCGGGGCCTTGAACGTCATGGTTGTCCTTCAAACTCTTCGATTTGCACAAGCGGCGCAGTGTAGCGCACTCGATACGTCATGGCGCAGGGCCTGTACCGGGTTTTTGGCACGATTCAAGCAAAAAAAGTTTGAGCTTTCCTGCTGAAACAGAACCTGTGGAAGAACCTGTGGGAGCGAGCTTGCTCGCGATAGCGGTCTGTCATCTTGCATCCATACTGAATATACCGCCGTCATCGCGAGCAAGCTCGGCTCCCACAGGGTTCTACAGTGTCCATAGATCGTTGTTCATCGACCAAATGGCCTTTCTTGACCTTCAAGTCAGAAAATCATTGACCGAAAAGTCAGAACTGATAAATTCAGTCCACGTCGATACAACAATAATGAGTCTGCGAGGCCTTCCGTGATCCAGTTTTTACTCAACCAGGAACTCCGTAGCGAGCACGCCCTGGACCCGAACCTGACCGTGCTCAACTATTTGCGCGAACACGTGGGTAAACCAGGCACCAAAGAAGGCTGCGCCAGTGGCGACTGTGGTGCGTGCACCGTGGTGGTGGGCGAATTGCACACGGACGCCGATGGCCGCGAACGCATTCGCTACCGCAGCCTCAACTCATGCCTGACTTTCGTCTCATCCCTGCACGGCAAGCAACTGATCAGCGTCGAGGACCTCAAGCACCAGGGCCAACTGCACAGCGTCCAGCAGGCGATGGTCGATTGCCACGGTTCGCAATGCGGTTTCTGCACGCCGGGCTTCGTCATGTCGCTGTTCGCCCTGCAAAAGAACAGCGAGCAACCCGACGCCCACCAAGCCCATGAAGCCCTGGCTGGCAACCTGTGCCGTTGCACCGGCTACCGGCCGATCCTGGCCGCCGCCGAGCAGGCTTGCTGCGGCAAGCAAGCGGACCAGTTCGACGCCCGCGAAGCCGAGACCATCGCCCGCCTCAAAGCCATCGCACCGACCGAGACCGGAGAACTCAACAGCGGCGACAAACGCTGCCTGGTGCCGCTGACCGTGGCCGACCTGGCCGATCTCTACGACGCCTATCCCCAGGCCCGCCTGCTGGCCGGCGGCACGGACCTGGCCCTGGAAGTCACGCAATTTCACCGCACCCTGCCGGTGATGATCTACGTGGGCAACGTCGCCGAACTCAAGCGCATCGAGCGTTTCGACGATCGCCTGGAGATCGGAGCCGCCACCGCCCTTTCCGATTGCTATGAAGCCTTGAAAGCCCAATACCCGGACTTCGGCGAACTGCTGCAACGCTTCGCCTCGCTGCAGATCCGCAACCAGGGCACCCTGGGCGGCAACATCGGCAACGCCTCGCCCATTGGCGACTCGCCGCCCCTGCTGATCGCCCTCGGCGCGCAGATCGTGCTGTGCAAGGGCCAGACCCGTCGCACCCTGGCCCTGGAAGACTATTTCATCGACTACCGGGTCACCGCCCGCCAGGAAAGCGAATTCATCGAAAAGATCATCGTTCCGCTGGCCAATACCGAACAGGCGTTCCGCGCCTACAAGGTCTCCAAGCGCCTGGACGATGATATTTCCGCAGTGTGCGCGGCCTTCAACCTGTGCATCGACAACGGCGTGGTCCGCGATGCCCGCGTCGCCTTCGGCGGCATGGCCGCCACCCCCAAGCGCGCCACCCATTGCGAAGCGGCATTGATCGGCGCGCCCTGGACCGACAGCACCGTCGAACGCGCCTGCGCCGCCCTGGCCGAGGACTTCACGCCACTGTCGGACTTCCGTGCCAGCAAGGAATACCGCCTGCTCAGCGCCCGCAACCTGTTGCGTAAATACTTCATCGAACTGCAAACGCCGCACATCGAGACTCGGGTGACCGCTTATGTCTAACCATCACGCCGTAGAGAAGACCCAGGCCGAACTGGCCGAGCTGTTCGCCCGCGACCTCACCACCGGGGTGGGCCGCAGCGTCAAGCATGACAGCGCTGCCAAGCATGTGTCCGGCGAGGCGCAGTACATCGATGACCGCCTGGAATTCCCGAACCAGTTGCACGTCTATGCCCGACTGTCGGACCGCGCCCATGCTCGGATCATCCGCATCGATACCGCGCCCTGCTACGCCTTCGAAGGTGTGCGCATCGCCATCACCCACGCAGACATTCCGGGCCTGAAGGACATTGGCCCGCTGCTGCCCGGCGACCCGCTGCTGGCCATTGATGACGTGCAGTTCGTCGGCCAACCGGTGCTGGCCGTCGCCGCCAAGGACCTGGACACCGCGCGCAAGGCGGCGATGGCAGCCATCGTCGAATATGAAGACCTGGAACCGGTGCTGGATGTGGTCGAAGCCCTGCGCAAGCGGCACTTCGTGCTCGACAGCCACACCCACCAACGCGGCGATTCGGCCACGGCACTGGCGAGCGCCGAGCATCGCATCCAGGGCTCGCTGCACATCGGCGGCCAGGAACACTTTTACCTGGAAACCCAGATCTCCTCGGTGATGCCCACCGAAGACGGCGGCATGATCGTCTACTGCTCGACCCAGAACCCCACCGAAGTGCAGAAGCTGGTGGCCGAAGTGCTGGGCGTGTCAATGAACAAGGTCGTGGTGGACATGCGCCGCATGGGCGGTGGCTTCGGTGGCAAGGAAACCCAGGCCGCCAGTCCGGCGTGCCTGTGCGCCGTCATCGCCCACCTCACCGGCCAGCCGACCAAGATGCGCCTGCCCCGGGTCGAAGACATGCTGATGACCGGCAAGCGCCACCCTTTCTACATCGAATACGACGTGGGCTTCGACGGCACCGGGCGTCTGCACGGCATTGCCCTGGAGCTGGCCGGCAACTGCGGTTGCTCGCCGGACCTGTCGGCCTCGATCGTCGATCGGGCGATGTTCCATGCCGACAACGCCTATTACCTGGGCGATGCAACCATCAACGGCCATCGCTGCAAGACCAATACCGCGTCGAACACCGCCTACCGGGGTTTCGGCGGGCCCCAAGGCATGGTCGCCATCGAAGAGGTGATGGATGCCATTGCACGGCACCTGGGGCTCGATCCGCTGGCGGTTCGCAAGGCCAACTACTACGGCAAGACCGAGCGCAACGTTACCCACTACTACCAGACCGTCGAGCACAACATGCTCGAGGAAATGACCGCCGAGCTTGAAGAAAGCAGCCAGTACGCTGAGCGCCGCGAGGCGATCCGCCGCTACAACGCCAACAGCCCGATCCTGAAAAAAGGCCTGGCGCTGACCCCGGTGAAATTCGGTATTTCGTTCACCGCCAGCTTCCTCAACCAGGCCGGCGCCTTGATCCACGTCTACACCGACGGCAGCATCCACCTCAACCACGGCGGCACCGAGATGGGCCAGGGCCTGAACACCAAGGTCGCCCAGGTGGTGGCCGAGGTGTTCCAGGTGGAGATGGACCGAGTGCAGATCACCGCGACCAACACCGACAAGGTGCCGAACACCTCGCCCACCGCCGCCTCCAGCGGTGCCGATCTGAACGGCAAGGCCGCGCAGAACGCTGCCGAAACCATCAAGCGACGCCTGGTGGAGTTTGCCGCACGGCAATACAAGGTCAGCGAAGAAGACGTGGAATTCCACAACGGCCATGTACGGGTACGCGATCACATCCTGACCTTCGAGGCATTGGTACAGCAGGCATATTTCGCCCAGGTCTCGTTGTCGAGCACCGGCTTCTACAAGACGCCGAAGATCTACTACGACCGCAGCCAGGCCCGTGGCCGACCGTTCTATTACTACGCCTATGGCGCGGCCTGCGCCGAGGTGATCGTCGACACCCTCACCGGCGAGTACAAGATGCTGCGCACTGACATCCTCCACGACGTCGGCGCCTCGCTGAACCCGGCCATCGACATCGGCCAGGTCGAGGGTGGTTTCATCCAGGGCATGGGCTGGCTGACCATGGAAGAACTGGTGTGGAACGACAAGGGCAAGCTGATGACCAACGGCCCGGCCAGCTACAAGATCCCGGCCGTGGCCGACATGCCATTGGACCTGCGGGTCAGGCTGGTGGAAAACCGCAAGAACCCCGAAGACACCGTATTTCACTCCAAGGCCGTGGGCGAACCGCCGTTCATGCTTGGCATCGCCGCGTGGTGCGCCATCAAGGACGCCGTGGCGAGCCTGGGGGATTACCAGCACCAACCGAACATCGACGCCCCGGCGACGCCGGAGCGGGTGTTGTGGGGCTGTGAGCAGATGCGGCAGCTGAAGACTGTGAAGCCTGCGCAAGCCGCGGCCGAGCTAGCTCCGCTTTAGACCTCTGTGCGGCTATCGCGAGCAAGCTCGCCCCCACAGGAATTTTGTTAACCCTGAGGTCCCCTGTGGGAGCGAGCTTGCTCGCGATGAGGCCCGAACAGACAACAAAGATGTCGAGGTGAATATGTACAACTGGATCAGCGCCCTCGCCGACCTGCAAACCCGCGGCGAACCCTGCGTGTTGGTGACGATCATCGAAGAACTCGGCTCCACACCGCGCAATGCCGGTTCGAAGATGGTCATCAGCGCCCGCCAGACGTTCGACACCATCGGTGGCGGGCACCTGGAATACAAGGCCATGGAAATCGCCCGGGACATGCTCGCCAGCGGCCAGCAGGATACCCATCTGGAGCGCTTCAGCCTCGGCGCGAGCCTGGGCCAGTGCTGCGGCGGCGTCACCGTGTTGCTGTTCGAACCCATGGGTCAGGTCCAGGCGCAAATCGCCGTGTTCGGCGCCGGCCATGTCGGCCGCGCCCTGGTACCGCTGTTGGCGAGCCTGCCCTGCAAGGTGCGCTGGATCGACTCGCGGGAAGCAGAATTCCCCGAACACCTGCCCCACGGTGTGCACAAGATCGTCACCGAAGAGCCATTGGATGAAGTCGACGAATTGCCCGCCGGCAGCTACTGCATCGTCATGACCCACAACCATCAGCTCGACCTGGAACTGAGCGCCGCGATCCTCAAGCGCAACGACTTTGCCTACTTCGGCCTGATCGGCTCGAAGACCAAACGGGTCAAGTTCGAACATCGCCTGCGCGATCGCGGTTTCGACAGCGCCACCTTGCAACGCATGCGATGCCCGATGGGCATCGGCGAAGTCAAAGGCAAGTTGCCTGTGGAAATCGCCATCTCCATCGCCGGCGAAATCATCGCCACCTATAACGCCGATTTCGGCCAGCACACCGTGCGCGCCGAACCGATTGCCAAACTGCTGCCGGCCTCGCGCCGCAGCCAGGCGAACCGTTGAACACTCGTTGAGAATTCCCATGCCCCTGACACGCAAAGCCTACCGCGCCGCCCTGCTCCACAGCCTCGCCGACCCGGCCGAAGTCGGTATCGAAGCCTCTTATGAATATTTCGAAGATGGTTTGCTGGTGGTGGAAAACGGCCAGATCAGCGCCATCGGCCACGCCCAGGACCTGTTGCCGACCCTGGCGGCGGATATTGAAATCACCCATTACCCGGACACGCTGATCACCCCGGGGCTGATCGACACCCACATCCACCTGCCACAAACCGGCATGGTCGGCGCCTATGGCGAGCAATTGCTGGACTGGCTTAACACCTACACCTTCCCCTGCGAAAGCCAGTTCGCCGACAAGGCCCACGCCGATGCCGTGGCCGATATTTTCGTCAAGGAACTGCTGCGCAACGGCACCACCACCGCGCTGGTGTTCGGCAGCGTGCACCCGCAATCGGTGAATGCGTTTTTTGAAGTGGCCCAGAAGCTCGACCTGCGGATGATCGCCGGCAAAGTGATGATGGACCGCAACGCCCCGGACTACCTGGTCGACACCGCCGAATCCAGCTACACCCAGAGCAAGGCGCTGATCGAGCGCTGGCACGGCAAGGGCCGGCTGCACTACGCCGTGACCCCGCGCTTCGCCCCCACCAGCACCCCGGAACAACTGGCCCTGGCCGGTCAACTGCTGTGGGAATACCCCGACTTGTACATGCAGACTCACATCAGCGAGAACTTGCAGGAAGTGCAGTGGGTCAAGGAACTGTTCCCGGAGCGCAAGGGTTACCTGGACGTCTATGACCATTACCAACTGCTCGGCGAACGCTCGGTGTTCGCCCACGGCGTGCACCTGTGCGACGACGAATGCGCACGCCTGGCCGAGACCGGTTCGGCCATCGCCTTCTGCCCCACCTCGAACTTTTTCCTCGGCAGCGGCCTGTTCAACCTGCCGATGGCCGAAAAGCACAAGGTGAACGTCGGCTTGGGCACGGACGTAGGTGGCGGCACCAGTTTTTCGCTGCTGCAAACACTGAACGAAGCCTACAAGGTGATGCAGTTGCAGGGCGCGCGGCTGAGCCCGTTCAAGTCCCTGTACCTGGCCACCCTCGGCGGCGCTCGGGCCTTGCGCCTGGAGGATAAGATCGGGACGCTGCAGCCGGGCACCGACGCGGACTTCCTGGTGCTGGACTACAACGCCACGCCGCTGCTGAGCTATCGCCTGAAGCAGGCCAAGGACATTGCCGAGCGGTTGTTCGTGTTGATGACGCTGGGGGATGACCGGACGGTGATGCAGACTTATGCGGCCGGTAAATTGGTGCATCAGCGGTAGATTTTTATTGCCTGTTGAATCGCCATCGCGAGCAAGCTCGCTCCCACAAGGATTATGTGAACAACACAAATCCACTGTGGGAGCGAGCTTGCTCGCGATTGACGGTATGACTGATTCAACCCATCAAAGCTTGGCCGTCGACCGCCCAGGCTTTTTGCTCTGCAACAAATGCGAGAACACCGCATGCAGGTCATCCGACGCGCTTTCCTCGTCGAGGTTGAGCTTGCTGTCGATGTGGTCCATGTGATGCATCATCAAGTCCACGGCCAGTGTGGCATCGCGGGCCTCGATGGCGTCGATCAACTGGGTGTGTTCGTCGTAGGAACAGTGGGAACGGTTGCCGCTTTCGTATTGAGCGATGATCAGCGACGTCTGGGACACGAGGCTGCGCTGGAAACTGATCAGCGGGGCGTTCTTCGCCGCCTCGGCCAGCTTGAGGTGGAACTCGCCCGACAAACGGATGCCGGCGCCGCGGTCGCCGCGGGAAAAACTGTCGCGCTCGTCGCTGACCATCTGCCGCAGCTCAGCCAGTTGCTCGGCCGTGGCATGCTGCACCGCCAGTTCGGTAATCGCCCTTTCCACCAGGCGCCGGGCCATGAATACCTGGCGCGCCTCTTCGACACTCGGGCTCGCCACCACCGCACCGCGATTGGGCCGCAGCAACACCACGCCTTCGTGGGCCAGGCGCGACAAGGCCCGGCGAATGATCGTGCGGCTGACCCCGAAAATTTCCCCCAGCGCCTCTTCGCTCAATTTGGTACCGGGCGCCAGGCGCTGTTCGAGGATGGCCTCGAAGATATGCGCATAGACAATATCGTCCTGGGTTCCGCTGCGGCCGGCTTTACCAGCTCGCGGTTGTTTCTTGAGGGGCTGCAACTGTTCGTTCATGGGCACTCGAGTCGGGAGAACTGCGGCGAATTGACCGTGACTGTAATACGGCACAGCGGGTCGCTGGCAAGTATCGCGTAAAAAACAGCTCGATTGTACACAACCTCTGATGGCAACACGACTGTACGGCTGTTTGGAGGCATGGCTGTATAGCAATCGCTCACCGGGTTGAGTTTAGGCTTAAACCCACCTTTCTGTGATACCTGTGGGAGCAAGGCTTGCCGGCGATAAAGCTGACGCGTTATGCCTTGGAACCGAGGCGTTCCCATCGCGGGCAAGCCTTGCTCCCACAGATGCATAACCTATAACAAGGAACACCGCCCACCATGACCGAAGTCACGACCACACCACTTCGTCCATTGGCCGACACATCGCCTTCGGCCATCGTCGCCGGGTTCATCGCCATGATGACCGGCTACACCAGCTCCCTGGTGCTGATGTTCCAGGCCGGACAGGCGGCGGGGCTGACCAGCGGGCAGATTTCCTCGTGGATCTGGGCGATTTCCATTGGCATGGCGGTGTGCTCCATCGGGCTGTCGCTGCGTTATCGCACACCGGTCACCATCGCCTGGTCGACACCCGGCGCAGCGCTGCTGATCACCAGCCTGGGCGGCGTGAGTTATGGCGAGGCCATCGGTGCCTATATCACCTGCGCAACCTTGGTGACGATCTGCGGCCTGACCGGCAGTTTCGAGCGCTTGGTCAAGCGCATTCCGGCTTCGCTGGCGGCGGCGTTGCTGGCGGGGATCCTGTTCAAGATCGGCAGCGAGATCTTCGTCGCCACCCAACATCGCACCGGCCTGGTGCTGGGGATGTTCTTCACTTACCTGATCGTCAAGCGCCAGTCGCCTCGCTACGCGGTATTGGCGGCGCTGCTGGTCGGCACGGCGCTGTCCGGCCTGCTGGGGCTGCTGGACTTCAGCGGCTTTGCCCTGGAAGTCGCGACGCCGGTGTGGACCACGCCACACTTTTCCCTGGCCGCCACCATCAGCATCGGTATTCCGCTGTTCGTGGTGGCGATGACCTCGCAGAACATGCCCGGCATCGCCGTGCTGCGGGCCGACGGCTATAACGTGCCGGCCTCGCCGCTGATCACCAGCACCGGGATCGCCTCGCTGCTGCTGGCGCCGTTCGGTTCCCATGGCATCAACCTGGCGGCCATCAGCGCGGCCATCTGCACCGGCCCTCACGCCCACGAAGATCGCAACAAGCGCTACACGGCGGCGGTGTGGTGCGGGATTTTCTACGGGATTGCCGGGGTGTTCGGCGCGACGCTGGCGGCGTTGTTCGCGGCGCTGCCCAAGGAGCTGGTGCTGTCCATCGCGGCCTTGGCGCTGTTTGGCTCGATCATCAATGGCTTGAGCATCGCCATGAGCGAAGTGAAGGAGCGGGAAGCGGCGCTGGTCACCTTCATGGTCACGGCGTCGGGGCTGACGCTGTTCTCCATCGGTTCGGCGTTCTGGGGGATCGTGGCGGGGGTGTTGACCTTGCTGATCCTGAACTGGCGCAACGATTGAAAGCATCGCGAGCAAGCTCGCTCCCACAGGGGATGTGTGTGGTTCACATCACTACTGTGGGAGCGAGCTTGCTCGCGATAGCGGCCTGACAGTCACCAACACCTAACAGCCAGGCACAAAAAAAGCCGGCACCCAAGCGGGCTGCCGGCTCTGACCATCAAGCAATCACGCCTTGGCGTTGATCGGCTTTTCCGGGTACCAGACGTCCATCAGCGGGCTGACTTCCACGCTGGTCAGCTCAGGACGCGCCTTGAGCCAGGCTTCAACGGCAGCGCGCTGCTCTTCGGTGACCGAACCACGCTTCTGCAGGCAAACCAGACCGTAGTCGTCGCCGCCGACATAGCCCAGGCCGTTGGCTTCCATGGCTTCTTTCAGGAAAGCGTCGAGGAAAGCGTCAATAGCCTCATCGGCCAGATCTTCTTTGAAATCCAGGTTCAGTTCGAAACCCAGCTCTTGAAATTCATCCACGCACAGCTTTTTGCGCAGACGCTGGGAACGGTTAGTCGCCATTGGAACAATCCTCATAAGTAATAACGGCCGGCACTTTACCAGTTTGGTGCGTCGATTGCCCGACTGATCGGGCCTATCGACCTACCGTCGGTAAAAAATAGCCCCAGAAGGGCTCAGGCACGGTCCAAGCCGTTGCGGCTTGGGGCATAATGCCGACACTTTCATGACCGTTGAGGGCGTTCATTTTCATGTCCTCGTTTTTTCCCCCTCGCCCGTAGGGTTTTATTTCACATGATCAAATCTTTGCGCCCACTGCTTCTGGCCAGCCTTCTTCTTCCCCTGGCCCTCCCTGTCACCACCCACGCCGCCACGATCAATACCGCCCTGTCGCCCAACGTGCAGAAGGCCCTCAAGGCCAGCAAACTGCAGAACGACGCCTTGTCCCTGGTGCTGGTGCCGCTCAACGGCCCCGGCACCCCGACCCTGTACAACGCCGACGTCTCGGTCAATCCAGCGTCCACCATGAAACTGGTGACCACCTACGCGGCCCTGGAAATGCTCGGTCCCAATCACCAGTGGAAAACCGAGTTCTACACCGACGGCACCCTCAGCGGCGGGATTCTCAACGGCAACCTGTACCTCAAGGGCGGCGGCGACCCCAAGCTGAACATGGAAAAGCTCTGGCTGCTGATGCGCGACCTGCGGGCCAACGGCGTGCAGCAGATCACCGGCGACCTGGTGCTGGACCGCAGCTTCTTCATCCAGCCACAACTGCCCGAGTTCAACGACGACGGCAACGACGAAAACAAACCGTTTCTGGTCAAGCCCGACTCGCTGCTGGTCAACCTCAAGGCCCTGCGTTTCGTCGCCCGCAATGACGGCGGCCGGGTGCTGGTGTCGGTGGAGCCGCCGATTGCCAGCATTCGCATCGAAAACCAGGTCAAGGCAGTCAATTCCAAGCAGTGCGCCGGCGGCGTGCGCTACAACCCGGTGCCCCAGGCGGACGGCAGTGTGACGGTGACCGTCGGCGGCCAGCTCGGTGACGGTTGCAGCTCCCAGACCTACCTGTCGCTGCTGGACCATGCCACCTATACCGCCGGCGCGGTGCGCGCGATCTGGAAGGAACTGGGCGGCAGCATCCAGGGCAGGGATCGCCTGGCCGCGACCCCAAGCAACGCCAAGGTGCTGGCCCGGGCGTTCTCCCCGGACCTGGCGGAGATCATCCGCGACATCAACAAATACAGTAACAACACCATGGCCCAGCAGTTGTTCCTGAGCCTCGGCGCGAAATTTCGCAACGAAGCCGACGGTGACGACGCCAAGGCAGCGCAACGGGTGGTACGCCAGTGGCTGGCCAAGAAAGGCATCACCGCGCCACACCTGGTGATGGAGAACGGCTCCGGCCTGTCCCGCGCCGAACGGGTCAGCGCCCGGGAAATGGCGGCGATGCTGCAAGCCGCCTGGCGCAGCCCGTATTCGGCGGAGTTCATCAGCTCGATGCCGATCGCCGGCACCGACGGCACCATGCGCAAACGCCTGAAAACCACCGCAATGGCCGGCGAGGCCCACGTCAAGACCGGGACCCTGAACACCGTCCGTGCCATCGCCGGCTACAGCCGAGACATCAATGGCAACACGTGGGCGGTGGTAGCGATCCTCAATGATCCGAAACCATGGGGCGCATCGTCGGTGCTGGACCAGGTGCTGCTGGACCTCTACCGCCAGCCGAAGCTGCCGCAGACGGCTTCGGTGCTCTGACCCAGCGCAAAACCCAATGTGGGAGCGAGCTTGCTCGCGATTCGGTCGGCCAGTTGATAGGGATGTGACTGACCTGGCGCTATCGCGAGCAAGCTCGCTCCCACAGGGGATTTGTGTCGTACACAAATTTTGTGTCCACTTTGACCCTATGTACCCTGCCTAAGTGGCTAACCCAACTGCACCTCGACCCGATCCCGCCCGGCCTGCTTGGCCGCGTACACGCCTGAGTCAGCCCTGAGCAGCAACGCATCGGCTCCCTCCCCGGCGCGCCAGGTGGCGATGCCGAAGCTCGCAGTGACGACCCCCACGTCCTCGATGGGCGCCGCCCGCAAGCCTTCCCACAACCCCAGGGCCAGGGCATGGGCGCTGTCGCTGTCAGTGTCCGGGCAGAGCACCACGAACTCTTCCCCACCCAATCGGCAGAACACATCGGTACGGCGCAACCGTTGGACGATGCGCTGGCAGACCGCCTGCAACACTCGGTCGCCCACCGCATGGCCATGCTGGTCGTTGATGCGTTTGAAGTGATCTATGTCGAGCATGATGACCGCCAGCCCGCCGGAACCGCGCTCGACCCGGGCCATCTCCGAGGTCAGCCGCTCCTGGAAGTAGCGGCGGTTGCGAATACCGGTCAAGGCGTCGGTCACGGACAGGGCCCGCAGCTCTTCTTCCACCCGCTTGAGGTCGGAAATATCCGAGATGTAGCCGTGCCACAACACTCCGCCGCCAGGCAGCTCCTCAGGCGTGGCCTCGCCGCGTACCCAGCGCAGGCCACGCAAGGGCAACTGCACCCGGTACTCTTCACGCCACGGGCTCAAGGTGTGGGCCGAAGCACGGATCGAAGCGCGGACGCGCGTACTGTCCAAGGGGTGGATACGGGAGAAAATCGCCTCGGCGTTCTGCACCAGGACATCGGGTTCCAACTCATAGATGTCGCGGATGCCGTCGCTGGCATAGATCACGCTGAAGCGACCATTGAAGTCCATCTTGAACTGGTAGATCCCCCCGGGCACATGAGCACTGAGCTTTTTCAACAACAGGTCACGCGCCGCCAGCGCTTCGTGGACACGCTGGCGTTCGGTGATGTCGATGCAGATCGCCAGGTGCCCGACCCACAGCCCCTGGTCATCGAGCATGGGTGTAGCGAGCATGTTCACGGTCAGATGGCTGCCATCGCGGCGCACCAGGGTCCATTCCCGCGCCTGCTGCCCACCCTGTTCGCCGCCTTCGAGCAGCATCGCATGGCAGGTGGGAATCGGCTTGCCAAAACGCGCGCCGAGCTGGGCGGCCCGGGCCTGGAGCTCGCGCGGTACATGCAGGCTTTCCAGGGTCATGCTTTGCAACACCTCGGCCCCCGAGTAACCGAGCATCTGTTCGGCGCCCACGTTGAATGTAGTGATAACGCCGCGCAAATCAGTGGCGATGATCGCGACCTGGGTCGCGGCATCCAGCACACCGCGCAACTGACCGTGGGTACCGCGCAACTCCTGCTCCCGGGCGCGCAGTTCACGGGTGCGTTGCTCCACCAGCTTCAAGGCCCGTTGCCGCTGGCTGACCAGCACGTAGAGCAAGGCACTGAGCAGCAGGCTGAGCAAGCCGCCAAGTACCACCATGCTCGAGACCGAAGAGCGATTGGACGACAGGAACACTCGGCTGGGCCGCAATTCCACCTGGTAACTGTGATCGGCCAGGTGCAACAGGCGGGTTGCCGATAAATCGCTGTCACCCGGCGCGTCGAGGGTATCGAACAGCACTTCCTCCCGATTGTCGGTGGACAGGTCCAGGACACGCATCGATAGGTTGTCATGCCCTGCGGCCGGTAAGCCATCGCCCACCAGTTGACGCATGTTGATGCCCGCCACCACGTAACCGAACGGTTCCTTGGCCGACGCTCGGGTGACCGGCGCCACCAGCAACACGCCACGGGCGAAGTCCGGTCCGACCCCCATCAGGTCCAACGGCTGCGAGACCACCACCGTGCCAAGCAAGCGCGCTCGCTCAAGCACGGCCCGACGCAATGGATGGGAAAGCAGATCGAAGCCCAGGGGCGACATCGAAAGCGGCTGGCTCTGGAGGTACAGCACCGGCACGTACTCGCCTCGCTCGGCGGCACGCCGCAGGCCGCCGCTATCGTCGGCCTCGCGGATGGCAAAGGATTCGTCTCCCTGGGCTCGCGTCCCTTGCTCGAAGGATTGGCGCAAGTCCCGAGATACCCGTGGCGCCCAGGCGAAGGCCAGGGTGCGGCGCAATAGCGGTTCGACGTAACCGTGGAACTCCGCGTTGGAAACCCCTGCCGAATTGGCAAAGAACCGCCTCAGGCCATCGAGACGTTGTTCCTGGTCCTGGAATCGCTCTTCGATGCGGCTGAAGCGCTCCTCGGCCTGCAACTCGAAGCGTTGGCGCAATTGCTGGTTGAACAGGTCCATCATCGCCCAGCTCAACACGCCGGTCAGGAAGGTTCCGGCCAGCAGCACCAGCGAAGCCACCAGCCAGGCCGACACGTCTTCACTGATAAAGCCCAGAATCCTGGGACGCACCTGATGCAATGCCATAAATACAACTCGCAAAGGTACCAGGCATAGGCACAGCCCTGGACACAGCCTAAGTTATAGCTATTAGCCATCACTTTGACCAGTCCCCGAATGAGCTAGAAGCCTTGAATTACAAGGCTCCGTGGATCCAATCGGCCCCGATCAACGGGCCATGATCTTCCAGGCACGGTGGATCTTGCCGTTGCGGGCAAAATCCGGATCAAGGGTCTTGGCGGTGATCTCTTCCACCGCGTAGCGCTCGCCGAGATTGTCCTCGAGCTGGAACTTGCGGAAGTTGTTGGAGAAATACAGCACACCGCCCGGGGCCAGGCGTGCCATGGCCAGGTCCAGCAACTGGACGTGGTCGCGCTGCACATCGAACACGCCTTCCATGCGCTTGGAGTTGGAGAAGGTCGGCGGGTCGATGAAGATCAGGTCGTACTCGTCACGACTGGCTTCCAGCCAGGCCATCACGTCGCCCTGCTCCAGACGGTTCTTGTCGGAAAAACCATTGAGCGAGAGGTTGCGTCGCGCCCAGTCCAGGTACGTTTTCGACAAGTCGACGCTGGTGGTGCTCCGGGCCCCCCCCTTGGCAGCGTGGACGCTGGCGGTCGCGGTGTAGCAGAACAGGTTGAGGAAGCGCTTGCCGGCCGCCTCTTTCTGAATCCGCAGGCGCATCGGCCGATGATCGAGAAACAGCCCGGTGTCCAGGTAGTCAGTGAGGTTGACCAGCAGCTTCACGCCGCCTTCGTTGACCTCGGTGAACTTGCCCTGGGCGCTCTGGCGCTCGTACTGCTTGGTACCGCTCTGACGCTCGCGGCGCTTGATCACCACGCGGCTCTTGTCGACGTTCAGTGCCTGGGGAATGGCCGCCAGGGCGTCGAACAGTCGAGCCGAGGCCTTTTCCGGGTCGATGGATTTCGGCGCGGCGTATTCCTGCACGTGGACCCAGTCATGGTAGAGGTCGATGGCCATGGCGTATTCCGGCATATCGGCATCGTAGACCCGGTAGCAGTCCACGCCTTCACGCTTGGCCCATTTACCCAGCAGCTTGAGGTTCTTTTGCAGGCGATTGGCGAACATCTGCCCGCCTTCGCTCAAGCGCGCCTGCTCGACCACGGGGGCCGGCGCAGGCGCCGGTTTGATCGGGTTGCCGTTCTTGTTGTACTGGCGCTCTTGCGGTACTTCAGGAGTTTGATCGTAGGCGGCCTGCTCACGCTCCACCTGGCGTTGTTCCGGGGTACGACGCTCCCCGGTGACGAATTGGTCCGGCAGCACCTTGATCAGCAGCAACTTGCACGGCAAGGCGCCGTTCCAGAACGAGTACTGCTTGTGGCTGCGAATGCCCATGCGCTTGCCCAGGTCCGGGGCGCCGGTGAACACCGCCGCCTCCCAGTTCAGGCACGCCTGGCGCAGGCGCTCGCCGAGGTTCTGGTAGAGGTAAAGCAGGCTGGCTTCATCGCCCAGGCGCTCGCCGTACGGCGGGTTGCAGATCACCAGGCCTTTCTGGTTCTGGTCCGGACGGGGCTCGAAAGTGGCGACTTCGCCCTGATAGATCTTGATCCACTCGCTCAGGCCCGCACGCTCGACGTTGTTGCGACCCGGCTGGATCAGCCGCGGGTCGGCTTCGTAGCCGCGAATCCACAACGGCGGCTTGGCCAGCCCGGCAGCGGCGCGGGCCGTGGCCTCTTCGTGGAGTTTTTTCCACAACGCCGGCACATGGCCGAGCCAGGCGGTGAAGCCCCACTGCTGGCGACGCAGGTTCGGCGCCATGTCGGCGGCGATCATGCCGGCTTCCACCAGGAACGTGCCGACACCGCACATCGGGTCGGCCAGTGCCCCGCCTTCAGCGGCAATGCGCGGCCAACCGGCGCGGATCAGGATCGCGGCGGCGAGGTTTTCCTTCAGCGGCGCGGCGCCTTGCTGCAAGCGATAACCGCGCTGGTGCAGGCTGTGGCCGGAAAGGTCGAGGGAAAGGATCGCTTCGCCGCGGTCCAGGCGCAGATGGATGCGCAGGTCCGGGTTGAGCTTGTCGATGGACGGTCGCTCGCCCGACGGCGTGCGCAGCTTGTCGACGATGGCGTCCTTGACTTTCAAGGCGCCGAAATGGGTGTTGTCGATGCCCGAGCCGTGGCCACTGAACTCCACCGCCAGCGTGCCATCGGCCAGCATATGGTCTTGCCAGTCGACATCCAGCACACCGTGGTACAGGTCTTCGGCGTCCTTCATCGCGAAGCGCTTGAGCACCAGCAACACGCGGTTGGCCAGGCGCGACCACAGGCACAGGCGATAGGCCGTTTCCATGTCGGCCATGCCGCGCACGGCCGAGGTGTGCTCGCGCGCCTCTTCAAGGCCAAGCCCGACGGCTTCCTCGATCAACAGGCCTTCGAGGCCCTTGGGGCAAGTGAGGAAGAGTTCGAAACGATCGGACATGGGATTTCCAGAGCCTTTGGCTAAGTGGACCGGGCAACGCATTGCCGGGCCGGGTTCAATCAGGTGCTTTTCTCAAGAGCACCCGCGTGGCACGAAAGTGTGCCGTTCCACCCTCGCCGCTCAGGTTAAAAGAGCTTAGATGCAGGGGCAGGTAAAAAATTCTGTGCAACAAATTGTGAAAACTCGACCCTTTCGTCGAATAGTACCCGAGTGCAACAGGGGGACATTCTCATTCAAGGAAAGACAGTCCCGTTGGCGCAGGGCCGATCATACAGGGGTCTTGCCCAAAAGCGGTCAACGAACATGAAGTTACTTATCGCCCTAACATCTTTAATGTTACGTGCTTATGACAAAACGATCATTCCATCCCTGTGACGCTTTGGTTAGAACTCAACACAGGTTGACGACGCAAAGGCGTCAACACCTCGGCTCGTCACGCCGGCAACGAGCCACCAACGGCAGAATGATTCTGCCCCGACCTCGATAGAGGTCGACGCTAAGTAACAGTCAACAAGTGAGGGCAACACCCTATGAGAAGACTTAAGCGTGATCCGTTGGAAAGAGCATTTTTGCGTGGTTACCAATATGGCGTTGGTGGTAAATCCCGTGAGCTTTGCCCCTTTACTCTACCGTCGGTACGTCAAGCCTGGATCAATGGCTGGCGAGAAGGACGCGGCGACAACTGGGACGGTATGACCGGCACTGCGGGTATCCACAGACTCAACGAACTTCACGCCGTCGGCTGACACAGGGCTTAACACTCAAGAACTCGACAATTTGACATCCCAATCGTTTTAACCACGCACGTCCCATCCGGACGGCGGGCTACGGCCCAGGGGGCTCCTTCGAGGAGCCCTTTTTAATGCCTGAACTTCATGAACAACACTGGTGCCTCACCTGTGACCACCGGTGTGGCGAGGGGATTTATCCCCGCTGGGGCGCGCAGCGGCCCTTCGATATATCGGTCAGCATGGGTGTTTCGGTCTTGCGATGTTGGGGGCTGCTGCGCAGCCCAGCGGGGATAAATCCCCTCGCCACAGAGGGCATGTGCAACCCTCAAGGCTGAATCAACCCAAGGCCGCGATAGCGTCCACCGACTCACGAATCAACGCCGGCCCCTTATAGATGAAGCCCGAGTAGATTTGCACCAGGCTTGCCCCGGCGTTGATCTTCTCGGCGGCGTGCCGGCCTTCGGTAATTCCGCCCGCCGCGATGATCGGCAAGCGCCCCGCCAACTCAGCGGCCAGCACCGTCACGGTGTGGGTGCTCTTGTCACGCACAGGGGCGCCAGACAAACCACCCGCCTCGTCACCGTGCTCCAACCCTTCGACGCCTTCGCGCCCCAGAGTCGTGTTGGTGGCAATCACCGCATCCATGCCCGTCTCGATCAAGGCCTGGGCCACCTGGACGGTCTCTTCATCGGTCATGTCCGGGGCGATCTTGATCGCCAGCGGCACGTGCCGGCCGTGGGTCAACGCCAGCTCCGCGCGACGCCGGGCCAGATCGGCCAGCAACTGCTTGAGGGAATCACCGAATTGCAGGCTGCGCAGCCCCGGGGTATTGGGCGAGCTGACGTTGACGGTCACGTAGCTGGCGTAGGCATAAACCTTGTCCAGGCAAATCAGGTAGTCGTCGACGGCACGCTCCACCGGCGTGTCGAAGTTCTTGCCGATGTTGATGCCCAGCACGCCCCGGTACTTGGCTGCCGCCACCCGGGCGAGCAAATGGTCGACACCGAGGTTGTTGAAGCCCATGCGATTGATGATCGCCTCGGCTTGCGGCAGGCGAAACAGCCGTGGCTTGGGGTTGCCCGGCTGCGGCCGCGGGGTGACGGTGCCGATTTCCACGAAACCGAAGCCCAGTTGGGCAAACCCGTCGATGGCCGCGCCATTCTTGTCCAGGCCCGCCGCCAAACCGACCGGGTTGGGAAACTCCAGGCCCATGACCGTCACCGGCAACTTCGCCGGGGCCTTGCAGAGCAAACCGTTGAGGCCCAAACGTCCGCCCGCGCCGATCAGGTCCAGGGACAGGTCGTGGGAGGTTTCCGGGGAAAGTTTGAACAGCAGCTCGCGGGCCAGGGTGTACATGGGCGGGTTTGACTCGATCGACGAAATGAGCCGCGGATTATAGCCGGGGTGGAGCGCTGGGAGCGAGCAGCCGATGGCAGCAAGCTCGGTGGGTTAGATCAAGCCAAGTTCGTATCCTTAAGGTCATAAGTGTTGTCCGTGCGTTTGGCGATGCTATAGATGAGTGCAACGTACAAAAACATCGCCAGCAGAGCGAGACAGCTATCAAGAGCATGGCCTTGTGTATCGTCGCCTAATTCGGACTTACTTAAGTAGTCCGCTAACAGCCCCCCGAACGCAGAGAGGGCTACTCCAAACGAGAAGCGTGCCCCCATAACATTCAAAAATGTATGGGCCATTTGAGTTTTGGTGGGCCATTGAAGAACCGTTTCCGTCTTCAAAGCCCGATGCTGCAAAGACTCCTCATCAGAAAAGGTCGAGTCCGTCCCTCGCCGGGGTGACAACCAATTGCTATTTTTAGAGGTAACAAGGACACCCGCATCGATCATCTGTGCGACAGTAGTCGACACAATGGGAAACAGGTCATCCCGGAAACAGTAATCAAGCCCCTGAGCCGCCCTGGCGAGACCATTCAATGGCATGAGTCTGGCCACTTCCGTCTGCGCAAATTGAAATGCACCAAAGAAAAAGGCTGTAACGCCGGTTGCCGCTGCGTTCGCGGGGCCAGCGTTATCTTTCAAAGGGGCGAACAAATCAGCCAACGCTCTGACCAGGTTATAGACAAGTCCGCCGGCCACTGTAGGGAAAAGATTCGTCGCCGCTCCTGTGGCACAGGCCCCGATTGCGAGTCCCGTCGCTCCGATTGTCAGGAACGCGGCCCCTAGCTTCGACGCCAAGCTCAACTCCCCTTCGAAATGCCGGAGCAAGGCGCCCGCCGCTACCAGGGCGGGCCCCGTCATTGCCGCCGCCACGCCAGCCCAGGCCCGACTGGCTTCAGATGTATCGCTTTCGCGAAGGGCTCGTTCGACGCCATAAATAACAAATTGACGCGCTACAGCGGCCAAGGCTATGACCAGCCCCGTGCGCCCGAGAAGATGGAGTCCATTGCGTCCAGGCTCCTTGGCGGATTCGAGCAGTTCCTTGCCAGCTTCAAGCACTTTTTCCATGCGGCCTACCCGCGTTTCGATGTTCGAAACTCCAGGTAAGCTGTTACCAAACACGGCCGCAGACGGACTCTCACCCTGGTCGATGTAGCGCTGGACCTGATCAACAACATCGCGGTCTGGTTCACCCAAGTTATTGCATAGTTCTTTCAGTGAACTATCTACCGAGCGGTCCATACGCGTCAGGAGCGCGGCGACTTTCTGAAGCTTTCCAAAATCGCTCTGCCGAAAATCCACGGTCTCTACATTCGAAACATCAAGCAGGCTTGCCTTGGATTCTGAGGGTGAAACGCTACCAGAGTCTGTTACAGCCACAGTAGAAGGCGCAGACGACTGGTTGGCATTCGTAATATGCATATTTATTTCTCTTTGTTAGTTATAAGGAAATTTCTCGAGCAATTCTTACCACTCACTTTTCTCCCAATCCTCATCCCCCATCGGCTGAAACACTTCACGCATCCACCCCGTGACAAACACCTCCATGGCAAACGCCAGCCCATTGGCGCCGCTGATTTCCTTGTAGAGCCGGGATTTTTCCAGCCCCTCGTCCTTCAATCGAAACAGCACCTGCAGCGTGATCGCCTTCAATGCGCTTGCGGTGGGGTATGCCGCGGTGTCGCCGCCAGCCCCCCGCAGCCCGCGCAAAAATTCATAGAGGGCCTTCTCGCCCTGCCCTTCCATCGCCAACAGCCATTGATAAAGCTGCTCGAACCCAGGGTCAGGGCGCTTGGTGTCGGCCAATGGTTCATGGGCGGCCAGCAAGCGCGATTCCAATGTTTCCACCGGTGAGCCGGCGTCGCGATCGAGGGTAACGGTGCCGGGCGTGGGTTCAATCTTCATGGGGCACATCGGCGGGAGCGGTTTGTGGAGCGAAACTGACACACAGCGCCGACAGCGCCTGCACCGCAGCCTGATCCAGCACCCGCACCGATTCCGGCAGGCCGGCAATGCTGGCCAACAAGCGCGGCGCCAGCCGCTCGCGGGTGGCTGCAAGGTCGTATTCCAGCAGTTGATCCGCCAGCCGCAGCACGTAGCGGTCCTGCGGGTGGTACTCCAGGAGCAGTTCGCCCGGCCAGTGCTTGCCCAGGCGCTCGCGCAGTTCATCGCCACGCGAGCGACAGTGCTGCGGCACCAACACCTGCAACACCGCGCCGCTGCCGCCAGGTTGCCCGGCCAGCCAGCGCACCAGCATGTCGTCCAGCCATTGGGGTTGACTCAAGGTGTGGGCGAGCAGGTCATCCGCAGCCCGGGCCAGTTGGTGATGCAATTGCTGGCGGAGGGTTTGGGAGGTCAACAAGCCGTCCGCCAGATGCCCGGCCGCCCGCAGGATGCCCTCGGCATAACCTTGCCGGAACGCCTCGGCGTGCACCGCTTCAGCTTCGCACTGCGCCTGTTCGACACACTCGCGAGCCCGCCGCTGAGCCTCGAGTTGCAAGCGCCGGCGGCGGCGGGCGGCGGCGATGTCCTCGCGGGCCAGGTGCACGTCTTCGCCAACGGACAGGTCAGCGATGGATCGGATCGAGTCGAGCATGTTGCACCGCCAGGAAGAAAAGCATCGGGTCCGGTTCAGGGACCGGCCACTGCCGGTGCAAGCCCACGACCGGTTCGGAAAACTGCAAGACCAGGCACTCCAGCAACCACGGCGGAACCTGCGTGTGCCAGCCCCACAGCGCATTGAGGCCGGCCGCTTCGACCTGCTCCATTGAAACCGGCAGGCCTTCGACCGGCAGGCCACCGCGAGCGCCCAGGCGATAACCGGCGAACCGGCGCACCGACGCCGGCAGGCACCGCAACGCGGCCCCCCGCGCCAAGGCGGGCAGCAGCCGATAGGCGCCCATCAGCAAGGCGATAGCAGGCAGGTGCCGCCAATGGCGAACCCACTGTTTTGCCACGCCGCCCAACACTGTCGAAGGCAACGCTCCTGGCAGCGCCAGCCGGTCGCGCACCATCCGGTTGAGCAGGCACCGTGCCTCGGCGTCCTCGAACTCCGGCGGGATCACCAAACGCTGCGGGTGCAGGTAAGACAAAGGCTCGGCGAGGATGCGCCGCAGGCATTCAACGTCCGACATCACGACGCCTCACACCGGCAAAGTGGTAAAGCCAGGCCACAGCTCCGGCCGCCAGCAATCCGCTCATCACCCCCAGCAGCCACGGCCAGGGCGAGTACCCCCGGGTGGCGAGCCGCGACGGCGCAACGTGCTGGGTCGGCGAGCGCCTGGACAGCACCACCGAAATGTTCTCGTAGTCCACCGCAGCGAAACTGTTCTTGAGAAAACGCTTGATGTCGTTGATCAGCAATTGCACCTCGACGTCGCGCTCATGCAGCACCACCGCCGAGAGATGGACAGGCGCGGCCTTGCGTCCGCCCTCGCCGGCATCCAGGTCATAACTGATGTGGACCCGCGCCGACACCACGCCTTCGAGCACCCCGAGCGACTGCTCGACGCGCTGTTCCAACGCCGAATACAACCGGGCTTTTTCCGCGCGGGGCGAGGCCACCAGGGCGTCGGAGGGAAACATCTCCGAAACTTGCAACCGCGGCCTGGAGGGCAGCGCATAGAGGTTGAGCAGGTCGACGGCGGCGGAGAAATCCAGCGGATCGATTTTCACCGCGTAACCGGTCTTGCCCGCGTCGACCTTCACCGCAGTGATGTTGTTGCGCTGCAGCACCGACAGCACTTCGTTGGCCTGCTGCTGATCCAACCCTTCCAACAGGCTCGGCTGGCGGCACCCCGCCAGGGCCAGGCACAACAGCACGCAGCAAAGGCCCGCTTTCATGAGGCTCGCAACAGGGTTTCGGCGGTGCCCACCGCTTTGCGCACCATCACGTTGAGCAAGTTGATGTCGACGTTGTACTGCCCGGTCAGCTCCTGCAGCTGGGCCAGCACACCAGGGTCGGTGATGTCCGGGCGTCGCAGCAACTGACCGATCGCCGAGACGTCCTGCCCGCTGTCGACGGCAGACCTGGCATAGCTGTCGATCAGTCGCGATTCCAGCGAAACGATCGGCCCCTCCTGGGGGCCGCGCAATTCAACGATGGCCGACGGCTCGATGGCCAACGGGTAAAGTCCTTGGATGGGCATACGGTGCACTCATGAAAAAGGCCATCGTCACGAACGATGGCCAGCCGAAAGAAAAAGCGTCAGCGAGCCGCCTGGATGATCGCCATGTCGATGTCCTTGAAGCCCTTGATCGTATTGGTCTGGGCGTTGCGAAAGACCGTGTACGAGGAAAAGGCGGTCTGGTAGGCCGCCAGCAGCCCGGGGTCCGAGGCGTCCTTCTTGAGCTCTTCAAGTGCCTTGTCCAGGGCCGCCTTGAGATTCTGGGCGCCGGCCTCGAACGCGGCGGCCTGTTCCCCGAGAAAGTCATCGGGGAATGTGATGGGGAGTCCGATACCTGCCATTCGTCACCTACTCTGTCTGTGTTGAGAAATGCCAGGACGAAGCGCTCGTCTTGACGTAGCCCTGCGGGCCGGTTTGAAACGACTTGCCTTTGAGCCCATCGTCCTTGAGCTCGACGGTGAAGTGCACGTAGCGATCCCCCCACTGCCGGTAAAAATCGTCGACGTACTGGTGCGCCGCGGCCAACTCGGCATCCTGCAAATTGCCCTCGACGGCAAACGTGACGCTGTCGCTGTGCTCGACCCGCCTGAAGGCCAGTGAAAGACGTTGCAAACCGCCCTGGGCCAAGTCGGCCAACACCCGGTCATCCTGCATCTGCACCACCACATCGCGGGCATAAGGCGCCGCCACAAGCAGCGTTTCGATCAGCCGTGCCTGACTGTCGGGCGTGAGCAGATTGCGTTGCGCGCTGAGTCGCAAGCGCGGCACTGACGGGTCCTTGAGATCGAGCGCATGCCAGGCCAGTTGCGGGTCATGGTCGATCAGCACCTGCTCCAGACGGCGCCGCTCCAGGTCCAGCGACAGCACCGTGCCGTCCAGGCTGGGATGGCGCGTCAGCACCTGACGACTCCAGCCGGCATCGCGCTCGCTGGAGACAAACACGTACACCACCTCATCGCGTCCGCCCAGCACCTGTACCTGGGCACTGGTGCCGGCAATCAACGCGCGAACATCGGTTTCAGGCGCCGGCCCCGGTTGCGCCACGAAGCCGAGCGCAACCGCCAATGCCGCCAGCACCAGGCCGCAGGCAATCCAGCGGGTCCGCGGGCTGCGCCACGCCTGGGGTGCGGCTACAGGGTCAGGCGCAGCGGGCGGATGGTTGAAAAGCTCAGGCGCCCAAGCTTCGTCCTGGGCTCGCAAGGCAATGTACAGGCCACCGATCTGGACCCTGGCCTGAAAGGCCGCATGGCGAACCTCGACCGAATCGCCGAGCACCCGCAACGGCACGCCCTGCGGCGTAATCTGATCGGCCAGCACCTCGAAGTTGCAGCCGCCGGTCTCCAGCGGAACGAAAATGGCCTCGGCAGGCACACTGGCCGAAAGCGTGCCCTCCCCCAACAGCTCCACCGCCCCGACCACGAACACCGTGGTGCCTTCGCCCAGCGCAAACTCGCAGCCCTGCAACGGGCCATTGAGTATCCGCAGGACGCAGGGCTGTAGCGTAGAGGCCGTCGGCACTGTCACCGTGCAAACTCCAGGGCAGTCAAATGAGCCGCCATGGTAGGCACCCCGCAAATTGGCTTCCTGATCAGAATCTGCCGGTTGCGCCGCGCCAGGGATCAGAATCCCTCGCCACAGGGGGGCTAGACAGGCTCATCCCTGCGGTGCCTCGGCTACAGGTCGTCCTGGCCGGCCCTGGATAAGCACTTGGTAGCGTTGCCAGACCTTGCGCGCGTAGCGCAGTCGTGCGGCCTGGCGTTGGGGTGAGTTGCCTGCGTTGTAGGCACCGACCGCCGTCCAGTTGTAACCGTAGCGGGCGATGAATTCGGCCAGCACCGACGCCCCGACTTCCACTGACAGGCACGGTTCCTCCAGCAACCGTCGCTCGGTAATCCCCCGGTGCTTCAAGCGCGGCAAATGGCTGCTGTTGACCTGCATCAGGCCGATGTCGCGGGTGCCGTTGCGGTTGTGGTTGATGGCGCCCGGCTGCTGCCCCGACTCAACCTCGGCAATCGCTTGCAGCAGCTCGGGTTCGATGCCATGCAACTGCCCGGCCTTGCTCCAACACCAGGCATTGGCCTGCGTCACGCCCAAGCCCAGGCCGAGACACACCGGCCAGCACAACCAAGGACTCCGACGCCCCCTCATGCCAGGCGTCGCTCGCCGGCCCAGGTCAGTTGCTCGTCAATGCGCACCTGCAACAGCTGGCCCCGGACACAGCCGGGATCGTGCGCCAGGCACTGGTCGATCACGCGTGCCGCCAGCTCGTTGCGCCCCCAGAACCAGTGATGCCAAGCGTGAAAGTACAACACGTCGGCCTGGTCGGCCGACAACAGGCAGCGTCGGAACAACACCTCGGCGGCCTGTTCGCAGCCGCGCAGACTGGTAAGCAGCGCCAATCTCGTCAACGCCGGGAGGCTGCCGGGGTCCAGCGCCAAGGCATTGGAAACCGCCACATGGGCCTCTTCGATGGCCCGTTCCTGCTCCACCACCCCGAGCATCGCCTGCCCCAACCAGACATCCGCCATGCCGCACCAGGGCGGCGCGTACCCGGCGTCGAGCTTCAAACACTGCCTGAACAGCACCGTCGCATCGCGCAAACTGTGGGCCGTGTGTCGTTGTACGCTGCACAGCCCATTGAGATAAGCCACCGCCACCGAGTAGGAACCACAGCGATCACCCGCCGGACGCAAACCGGGCACACGCTGGGCCACCAGGCACGTCAACGCGCTCAACGCCTCGCCGGCATCGCTGGCGTCCAGCGTCTGCCCATGGAGCAACGACTGGTCGGCGCCGCGCATCAACTCGACCGACCAGAGCGGCGCCCCGCCCGAACCGCTGGAACGCCCACTCAGGCAGTAATCCACCGACAACCGCCCGCCCCACGGACGCACATCCTGCGCAGCCCCGCCACAGGCCGCGATCAAGCCCGAGGGAATGACCCGCAACGCCTCGCCGAACGCCAGGGTCAACTGACGGATCATCACATCCTGCAGATCCAGCGCCGCCGTCTCGTCCAGATGGCGAAACGGCAGCACCGCCAACGAAGGCACCGTAGCCCTCGCCTGGCTTGGCCCATCGAGCGCCACCACCGGGCAGGTGAATCGATAACCCTGGCCGTACACCGTCGCGATGAAGTCCTTGTTGTCCTTGAGCAACTTGCGCAAGGCATAGATGCAACGGGTCAACGACTCCTCGGCCGTGTCCATGCGGGGCCAGACCTGGTCCAGCAAATGGTCCTTGCCGACCACCGAACCCGCCGAACCCAGCAACAGGCGCAGCACGTGCAACTCCTTGGGGGGAACATGGACACCTTGTCCATCTCGCGTCAGCGTTCCATCGCTTTGCAGTAGCCAGTGGTCGAACACGAATGACCCGACCGGCGTTTGATCAGTTGCACTGTCCATAATCGGAAACTTCTCTATAGAAAGTTACTGAGGCGCGATTGAGCCTGCCGGGGGGCAGGCTCGGGATAACGAGGCCGTGACTATAGGAAGATGCTTGGGAGGATTCCGTAGGCCGGGCACCACCCACGGTTGAAGAAAACACGTCGCAGGTCGTAGGAAAGGAAGTGATTAGCCGCAAGGCTATTTACGCTTCAGGACCTTCGCCTCCAGGACAGAGGCCACGATATCGCCAACGGACCGCCACCCCGCCACCTGATCCGAAGACAGTTCAACGCAGAAGGCGTCATCCACCCTCATGGCAACTTCAACCACGTCCACAGAGTCCATCTGCAAATCTTCCACCAATCGCGAATGACGGGTTATTTCCCGTTGCCGGGTCGAGAAGCATCGGGACAGCAGTTTTATCACCCCAGTGTCTACACACCCCTCGGCAATCGATACGCTCATTTAGCCCCCTCATCAAAAATTCAACATCGCCCGCAACATATCCGCGAACTGATTCAAATGCGCCGACAGCGTCTTGTTGAAGTTGTCGTGGTAGGCGTTGGCATTCGAATACTTCTGGGTCAACGACTGCAGCAGGTTCTTCATACGTTCTTCCTGGGCGTTGAAGCCGGTCTGCCACTGGTTGTACTTGGCGGTGTCCCAGGTCACGGTGCCGCCGCTGGCGGGCAGGCTGCTCTTCATGAGGGTGAGCGGGTCGAGGTCGATGACCACGCACCAGGTGCCGTCGCCGTTTGGCTTGAGACACCTGCCGGGCAGGCCCAGGGCCTTGAGCCATTTCTCGGCTTCGTCCTTGCTGGCGCCGCCTTCCCCTGGTTTTGGAAACAGCACCGAGGCCGGGTTGGGATGGCTGTATTTTTCGATCAGCCGGGTCAATGCGGCGCGCAGCGCACCGGCATCGAGCTTGACGTCCTTGCCGTCGTTCGCGCCCTCGATCCAGTCCTTCATCTGCGCGGTGATCTCGGCGTTGAAGTCGGCGAAGAAGTCCGAATAGGCGGCGATGATGTGCTCGTAGCCTGCGAGGTAACCGTTCTTGATCAGGTCGATCAACTCGAGGAGCTTTTCGAAGAAATCGTTCGAGGAATTGATCGAGGCGTCCAGCGCCTCGGCGATCTCGATGGGCTTGTCCTTGTCCAGGTGCACCTTGAGGTCGCGCAGGATTTCGCCTTGTTTGCTCTCGAGCTGGCGAAGCCGGGTTTCGTCCAGGGTGCTCATGCAGCCGGTCATGGCCGCGCTGCACTGACGCAATTGCAAGCTCCACAACTGCGACCGTGTGCGCTTGGCGTGGATCTGTTCGAAGACCTCTGCGAGATCCATTTTCTCCAAGCCTTCGGCCGTCAGGTCCTTCAATCGACCGGTAACGCCTGCCGAGCATTCGAGCGTTCGTTGGAGGTGGCGATTCAGTGTCTTGAAGGCGCGCTCCAATACATCCATCGGTTGGAAGGTCGACTGAGCCGTCCCGCTCATTTCAGGCGGGACCGGCACGGGATCCGCATGATCGGCATAGGTCGATTGCCGAGGCGTTTGGGTGACACCTTGAATGTCCATCTTATAAATACCCTCAAGCAGTTACGGCACGCACGACGTCGGCGCGCGATTGGAAAAGCTGCATCACCATGTCCATCAGTTTCTGCAACAACGCCGCTTCGGCCGCGTCTTTCTGCGCGACTTCATCAACCAGGCTCTTCTGGCTGTTCTGGGCGCTTTGCTGCAGCACTTCCTGCTCCCGCGCGGCGTGCTCGGCGAGGCGCACCACATTGGCCACCACTTGGCTTAAGTTCATCGACATGGCGCCGAGGGCGCGGCCGATTTCCAGTTTCTTCTCGATGCCCTTGCTGCCCATCTGGCTCAGCCAGTCGGAGGTCTGGCCAACCTTCTGGGCCTTGAGGATTTCGCCGTCGAACCAGGCCTGTTCCTGGGGTGTCAGGGTTGCACCCTTGGGTTTGAAATCGACAGTTGTCGGACGGGCGAAATCATCCAGGGTACTTATCGGGTAGGTGGTCTTCGGATCCCAGTCTTCCCGGTTGCGCTGCAGCTTGAGGTCGCGTTCGAGGTTGCCGGCGTCCAAGGCGTTGCGCCTATGCAGGTTGATGTCGGCGTGCTTCAGGGCTTGCCCGTGGAGGGTCTTGACCATGGAAAAACCGGCGACGGCGCCGGACACCACGGCAGCGGTTATGGCGCTATGCAACGCCGCCTGGCCGGACTCGACGATGGCCCTGCCCTGGGCCTTGGCCGCGTCGGACGCCATGACGGTGAAATGGCCACGCAGTTGCGCGTTGGCCACGCGTGCGATGTTCAGCGCGATGATCGCGGCTACCAAAACATTGGCGTGCTTTTCCCAGGCACCGGGGTCGAAGATCAGCTCGTTGCGCGCTTCGTCGCTGAGGGTCGTCGATGCCGTCAGAAAGTCTTGCCAATTCGCTTCGGTGGGCTGATAGGCGTTGATTCTGCGTTCGAGCTCAATCGCCGCGATGAAGCTGTTGCGTTCGAGCACCTGACTGGCGGTGGCCTTGTCGAACACCGCGGAACCGGAGCGATACGCTTTGGATGAGTGCCCTGGGTTGGAATCGACCCGTGCGGGGGCGATCCCGGTCGTCGCGTAAGGAGAGATCATCTTGGATGCCTTTGATCAGTGGTTGATTTCAAACATGCCGAACCATACTCAGGCTCACGGCATGGCTGCGTTGCAGGTCGGCGAAGACCTGTTCGATCTGTCGGGTCCTGTAGTGCATCGCTTGCCCGTAGTCCTCGACCACTTGCGTAAGGTAGCGGCTGATTTCCTCGCTGATCGCCATGCGCACCCGCACGTCGGCCAGGTGCACGGCGGCCTGGGCCTGATGCTTGCCGCTCTGGATCTGCAACCCGCCCTGCACCGCCACATTGCCGAACTCGGTGACGGCCTGGGCGATCTCCAGGTTCGCGGCGTAACGTGCCAACGTCACCGGGTCGGCGCCGTGGGTGATGAACCCGCGAAGTTGGGTGAGCGCTTGCGTCAGGGTGTTACCGACCGACGACGCCATCTGCTTCATGGCTTGCATGGCGGCGGGCGCAGCCTGGGCGGCCACGGAGGCGAGTTTCGAGGCGACGGCATTCACCAGTGGCCCAATCACCTGCACGCCGACCATGGCGACCAGGGCCACCGCTGCCAGGGTCGAGATCACGCCCTGGATCATGCCGGCGATCTGCGCGATGTCCTTGGCCTTTTCCGGATCGACGCCGAAATCGATCAAGAGTTGGGTGTAGAGCTCGGTGAACCGCTTGATGGCTTCCTGCATGACGATGGTCAGCGGTTTCATGGCCTCGGCCATGAACGACTTGCCGGTTTTTTCCTCCACCACCACATCGGCAATCATCACCGCCGCGCCAACCACCCCAACCACGATCAACGGCAAGTTGGCGGTCATGACCCCGGCAACGATGGTTGCAGCAGCCACGATCGCCCCGACGATCTTGCCGATGCAGCCCATGGTTTTCTGTAGCGCCTCGGCCTTGCGGACTTCCTCCAGGTATTTATCCGATTCACGCTTCATGTGTTCCTGGAGCTTGGCCTGCAACTCCTGGAACAGCGCCTGGCTGAGTTCCTCCTTGTTCTGCGCCGCCTCACCCAGCAACTCGATGATTTTCAGGCGATTGAGCAACGCCAATGCGCTGCTGCTGAGGGCTTTTTCATCGGTGTCCTGGGTGGCGGGGCCGCTCATGCCGGACACCACTACCCTGGCGACCACACCGCTCAAGGTGTTGGCAAAGGCATTGGCGATCCCGATCAATTTCAGGTGGGCCTCGGTCGCCGCGTTAAAGGCTTGGGTGTGGCTCGCCAACTGGCCCTTGAGCTGGTCACGACGGGTCAGTTCTTCGGTGTATTCGGCGGACCCTGGGTCCAACTGCGCCAGCCGGGCTTCGCTTTCGGCCAACAGTCCCTGCACATGCACGACCCGCTCATGCAATTGCTCGAGATGCTCCTGGCTGCTGCCGACCTGCCCCTCGGCCTCCGCCCAGGCCTGGAGGGCCGCAGCGTAATCGGCGGAGAGGTTTTCAAGCCCCTGCTGCCGAGCGCTCGCCATGCTCTGCAGCATCGCCAGGCGGTTCTTCAGTTTGTTGACGTCGACTTCACCGATCAGCTCGCTGATCATCGCCATCAACAAGGTGAACAGGTCGCCATGGGTTTCCTGCCTGTTACCGTCGGCCCGTAGCGGCGGATGCAACACCGGCCTGCCCAGGCTGGCGGTGGACGGGCCACCCTGGCCTTCGTAGCGCACCGACATCAGGTCCTCCAGCGCCTTCTGGCCGGCCTCGCGGTACTGCGTGGTCCTGGCGGCCTGGCTGGCGGCGGCGCCGTAGCGCTCAAAGGCCTCGGCGCGGTTCATCGTGACGCCCGGGTACGCCGGGCGGGTGATCTCACTCATGTTCAGTCCTCCGAACATTGCTGTTCCATGTGGGCCAAGGTGTCGAGATACACCGTGGCCTGCTCGCGCAGCTCGTCTTGCGCGGCGTGTTCGAGCACGTAGTCGAAGCACAACCGGGCCTTGCCGACCTTGCCCAGGGCCAGGTGGCACTGGCCGGTGTAGAACATCGGCCGGTAGTCGTCCTTGCCTTGGGCAAAGGCGATCGCGTACAGGTCGATCGCCTTCTGGTGGTTCTGCTTGAGCTGATGCACGGCCGCCAGTCCCATCCAGTAATGGCTGTTGTAGAAGTCGTAGATGCACAGGAAATGAAAGAACTTCTCCGCGTCATCCAGGCGCCCCTGCTCGTAGAACTCGAAGGCGAAGGCATAGAGGCTGGCCATGTGTTCGTCACTGATGCCTTGCACGTCTTTCAACGCCGCGCCCGCGAGCACCGCGTCGACGACGTCCAGGGCCACCTGCTCGTCTTGTTTGTTGTTGCGACTCATCGGCCACACTCCTGAAAAAAGCCAGCGTCGCTGACCCGTGCATTGAGCCAAACCACTGGCGGGGGCGCTGCCAAATTGCGCTCATTGGGGTGAGTGCCTTCCCCTGGTCGGCAGAAATCTTTTGTGGCGAGGGGATTTATCCCCGCTGGGCTGCGCAGCAGCCCCAAAACGGCAAACTCAATTGAAATGACACACCGCGTTGTCTGGTTTAGGGCCGCTGCGCGCCCCAGCGGGGATAAATCCCCTCGCCACAAGGTTATGCATGACGCTGGACTCACACCGGCCTCACGCCTGCTCCACCTGCTCCAGCCAGATCAGCAGGCGCAGCACTTGCTCCACTTCCTGCACCTGGAGAAAGCTGTAGCGCTGGTGGGTCTTGAAGATTCGCCGGGCCAGGGCCACGTCGTTGACCACCGGCACCCCGACCTCCTTGGCGTACGCCCGCACGGCCAGGGCGCGCTGGTTGGTTTCCATCAGGGAGATGAACGGCAGCAAGGTGATTTCCGGGCGGAAGTACACGCCAATGGCGATGTGGGTCGGGTTGGCGATGATCATGCGCGAGCTGCGCACGTCGGACTTGACCTGTTCCGACAGCAGTTCCATGTGCAGGTCGCGGCGGCGGCCCTTGATCTGCGGGTTGCCGTCCTGCTCCTTGTGTTCGCGCTTGACCGAGTCCTTGTCCATCATCTGGTCTTTCATGAACAACCCGTATTCGCACACTGCATCGAGCACGACGATCAACAGGACACAGGCCAGGAACGCCAGCACCAGCATCAGCAACAAACGCCCCCAGATCGCGAACAGATCGGGCGCCTGGGCGAACAGTTGGGCAAACAGCAATGGCCGTTGCGTGACCCAGACGACCCACAGCGCCAAGGCGAAGCTGCCCAGGTACAGCAGCGCCTTCACGGTGTCCTTGACGGTGCGCAGGCTGAACAGCTTCTTGAAGCCATTGATCGGGTTCAACGCACCAATATTCAGCTTCAACGCGTCGCTGGCCAAGGCGAAACCGCTTTGCAGCAAGGCCGGCACGGCACTGGTCAGCACGCACACCAGCAACAACGGCAACAACGCCTCCAGCCCCAGCAACACCCACATCATCGAGTACGCCTGCAGGTCGGCGTCAAAGCCGCTGTCGATGATCCGCCGGTAGACCTCCATGACTTCGGCCAGCGAGCTGTTGAAGACCAGGTAGCTGATGCCGCACAGGGTCAGGCAGGTGATGACCAGGTCCTTGGCCTTGAACGTCTGGCCTTTGCGGGCCGCATCCCGGAGCCGTTTGGCCGTGGGTTTTTCAGTCTTCGAGGCGCTGGACGACATGCCCGGCCTCCTCGCCATCCAGGTAGTCGGCCAACGACTCGGACGTGGAGCCCATGCCCAGGACTTCGTCCGGCAGGTGCACGCCGAAGTACAGCATCAACACCACCAGCGCCACCAGGCTCTTGACCGTCAGCGACACGGAGAAGGCGTTCATCTGCGGCGCATAGCGCGAGAGCAAACCGAGCAAGGCTTCGCTGATCAGCAAGGCGGCCACCACCGGCGCACTGATCACCAGTGTCTTGCCCACCAGCTGATCCAGCAGGGCATGAATGACCGGCAGGCTCATCTCGCAACCGCTCGCCAGCGGGCAAAGGCGGTAGCTCTGGGCAACGCTTTCAAGCATCAACAGCAGGCCGCCACCTTCGAGGTACACCGCCGCCGCGAACAACTGGAGAAAGTTCGCCAGCTCCGAAGTATCCACGCCGTTGGCCGGGTCCACCGTGCTACTGAGCATCGCGCCGCGCTGGTTGTCGATCAGGTTGCCCATGGCGTGCAACACCCAGAACGGCCAGCACAACAGCCCGCCCAGCAGCACGCCAATGCTCGCCTCGCGCAGCATCAAGCCAAGAAACGCCACGCTGTCGAGGGTGGGCACGGGCACGCCCACATAGGCCCAGAACCCCAGCGCCACCAACACGATCACCGCTTGGCGCGACACACCGGTGAGCACACCGCTGTTGAGGAACGGCAACATGAAGAAGATCGGCGCCAGTCGCGCCACGCCCAGCAGCGCCGCAGCGAACCCGGCGTACAGTTCGAAGAACAAGGTCATCGACATCGGCTAACCCAACGCCAGGCGGATGACTTCGCGACTGAAATCCAGCAGGGTTTCGCCGTACCAGCCCGAGAGCAGGAACAGGCACGCGGCGACCGCCAACAGCTTGAACCCGAACGGCAGGGTCTGCTCCTGCAACTGGGTCACGGTCTGGATCAACCCCACCAGCAGGCCGACCACCGTGGCGACGATGATCGGCCAGGCCACCATCAGCAGGATCAGGTACAGGGTCTTGTTACCGGCATAGACGAGGTCATTCATCGACAGGGCCTACGCCAGCAAGGTCAGGTATTGCTTGACCAGCCCGGTGGACAGCAGCGCCCAGCCATCCAGGGCGACAAACAGCACCAGTTTGATCGGTACCGAAATGATCACCGGGCTCATCATCATCATGCCCAGCGCCAGGAGGATGCTGGAGATCACCAGGTCGACGATCACGAACGGCAGGTACAGGTAGAAGCCGATCTTGAAGGCGCTTTTGATTTCGCTCAGTGCATAGGCCGGCAACAGCGAAAACAACGACGGCGCCAGGTCTTCCTCGGCATACGCATCGGCGTCGGCATCGACCTGGCTCGCCTGGGCACGTTCGAAAAACAGCGCCAACTCCGGGTCGGTGTACCGGCTCAGGTAATCCTTGTAGCTGCCCAGGCCGTTCTCGGCGAAATGCACCACCGATTCGATGTCGGTAAAGACCACCGCCTCGTGCTTGTAATAGTCATGGCCCTGCTTCACCACCGGCGTCATGACGAAGATCGCCAGCATCAGGGCGATCGCATTCAGCGCCATGTTCGAAGGCACCTGCTGCAACCCCAAGGCGTTGCGCACGATGACGAAGACGATGGAAAACTTCAGGTAGCACGTGCCTGCCGCCACCAGGAACGGCAACAGCGAAGCGAACGCCAGCAGCGCGATCAGCGAGACGTCATTCATCGGCGTCGTTCCGATAGACCTTGCGCAGTTCTACGCCCAATTGCGCGTCCAATTGCACCAGTTCGCCCACGGCCACGGGCTGGCCATTGGCGCGAACCTCGATGTGCCGCGCGGCATCGGCGGCCAGCGGGATCAGGTGCCCGTCGATGAATTGCGACAGCTGCGCCAGGTCGATGTCGTGGGTCGCGAGGACGAATTCCAGGCGTACCGCAAGCGTGCCCGGATCGACGGATGGGCCAGGTGACGGGATGGTCTGCGGATCGGCATCGGCCACGGTCGGTTGCATGTGTAAACCCTCTTCGGTGAATGTGAAAACGCCCAGGCAACGGTTGGCCAGGAAGCCGCGCTGGGTCCGCTCGCTGATGCGCAGGACATCGCCTTCACGCAGCCGCCGAAGACTTGCTGCGCGCAAGTCGCTGACGCCCAATTGCAACACCAGGCGCAACGGCAATGACTTGAGCCAGGTGTCCGTCACCGTGCCCCGTGGCGGTAAACGCATGACCCACACGCGCCCGCGAGGCGTATCGAGCCAGGGCACGTCGTGCGCTGGGCATCGCGCCCCTCCAACGCCCTCAATGTCCGCCAGCCGGCTGTAGTACAACTCGCCGACCTCCAGTGGAACGGGCCGAGGCACCGCCCGGAACAAGTCGACAATGCTCGACAACGGACACTCAGGCCCCACCCACGACTGCAAGGTCGGCAGTGCTCGATGCAGCCAGTCACGGGCCAGGATCAGCCCGTGCCAATCCCCGCCCTCGCCCTGCGCACGAAACCGGATGAAGCCGGATCGGTCCGGCACCCGGCCCAACCCGGCCGTCCGACCGGCCCGTCGCCAACGCTCAATCGCTTGCGTGCAAGCGTGCAGCCGGGGGTCGATCCGCCGCAGCTTCAAGGCCCTCACGCCGGACGCTCCGGCGCTTCGTCCTGATCGTCATCCGGCGCCTGCTGCGATCCCTGGCGCGGTTGTTCGCCGCCACTGTCGGTCAATCGCCAGGCCGACTCCCGCGCCTGGGCGAAAGGCTCCCTGAGTTGCTCGAAGACCAGGGCATCGCTGGGCCTGAGCATCAGGCGAGCGGACTCCTCCGGCAATCGATGGATCGTCACCTGGCCGCTGGCCGCACCGTTGTTGAACGGCACCTGCAGCAGCCCCCGCGCCACGTCCGGCGGAGTGGGCACCGTCACGTCGGGCGCTGGCAGCATGACCGCTGGCGGAAGGGACGCGGGGACGGTGTTGGGCACAGGGCGCATAACCTGTGGGCTCGGCGGAGACGGACGCAACGGTTCATCGACCACGACAGCGGACGGCTCGTCCGGCGTCGGCTCCATCGATACCGACTGCGTGGGTGAGTTGACGTGCTCAACGGCAATCTCCGGCCGCAACAGCGCTGGCATTGGCGCATCGGACAACGGACTCGCCTGTGGCAAAAGCTTCACGGTACGGCTTTGCTCGCGCACCACAGCCGTCGCGACCGTTCCACTCGGCGACGCGCCTCGGTGCTGAACGGCGTCGCCCTCCTCAACGACAGGCACCGCGTACCGAGCCACCCCGCGACCGCTTTCCAGCCAAGGTCGCGGGGAACCAAGCAACGCCGCCAGAAGGTCCAGCACGCCCTGGGGCAGGTCCTCCACCTGCACCGGGACAAGGATGTCCGGCCGCTCATCCATTAGTCCTTCGCCAACGGGCTCCAGGGCCTGGACCGGCCGAGCGGGCACCCCGACCACCTCATTCATCGCCCCATCCCATCCCCGTCATGTCTTCCTGCTCCCGTTCTTCCTGGCGCACCTGCGCCAGCCGTTGCAGGCATCGCTGCCGCTCGACCGCACGCTGATATTGGTGGTGCTTGCGTTGCAGGGCGCGCAGCCCCTCACGCTGTTCCAGCAACTGGTGTTCAACCGCTCGGCATTGCTGGTCGACACGGTCACGCTCGACCCGCAACAGATCGATCCGTCGCCGGATGACGGCCTGGGTGCGCAGCAGCGCCAACAGTTGCCCGTGATCCAGCACGCAGTCATTCGCGCGATGGCTGGCCAACAGTTCAAGCAGTGCTGTTTCCTGCGCCTCGAAGCCACGACACTCCTGCAACAGCGGCTGTAATTGCCGTTGGACGCGTAGTACCGCTTGCTCGCCGCGCTGTTGGCGCAACTGACTGAGGGCCAGCAAGCGGCGCCCATCAGATGAGGATTTCATGCAGGCTGCGCAGGGTTTCATCTGGCTCGCAACGCTCATCCGTGGGCTGACGCAGCCACTGTTCGAGGGCGTCGCGACAGTGCATCGCCCGGTCGTTGGCGGCATCCGCCCCCGGGCGGTATTCGCCCATGTCGACAAACACCTGCAATTGTTCAAGACGGGCCAGCGTGTCCCGGGCAGACGCGGCCAATTGCCGAGCCTGCGCCGTGGTGACTTGCGTCGCCACGCGACTGACGCTGCGCAAGACGTCGATGGCCGGGTAATGCCCCTTGGCCGCCAGCGCACGGCTGAGGTAGACGTGGCCGTCGAGGATGGAGCGAATCTCCTCGGCGATCGGGTCCGGTTCGTCGTCGCTTTCCAGCAGCACCGTGTACCACGCGGTGATGCTGCCGCCAGCGGTCACACCGGGGCGTTCCAGCAAGCGTGGCAAGGCATCGAACACCGAGGCCGGAAAGCCGCGCCGCGCCGGCGCTTCACCGGCCGCCAGGGCCAGGTCGCGGCGAGCGCGGGCGTAGCGGGTCAACGAATCGAGCAACAACACCACGCGCCGGCCCTGGTCGCGGAAGTACTCGGCGATGGTGGTGGCCAGCAGTGCCGAGTTGCAACGATCCACCGAGGAAAAATCCGAGGTGGCGTACACCACCACGCAGCGCGAACGCTGGGGCGACTGGCGCAAGTGCTCGATGAACTCGGTCACTTCCCGCCCGCGCTCGCCGATCAGGCCGATCACGAAGACCTCGGCGTCGGTGTGTGCGATCAGCATGTTGATCAGGGTGGTCTTGCCGGACCCGGCGGCGGCAAAGATGCCGAGGCGCTGGCCCACGCCGCAGGTCAGCAAACCATCGATGACCCGAATACCGGTGGGCAACGGCTCCGTCACCGGGCGCCGCTGTTGGTACGACGGTGGATCGGCGTCCACCGGGCAGTCCCGTTGCGCCAACGCCGTCGACGCAACCAGACGCTCGACAATGCGGCCCTGGGGATCGACCACGCTGCCGAGCAAGGCATCGCTGCAGGTCAATTGCAAGGTGGCGCCGGTGGGCACGATCATCGATTCCCGGGACAAGCCTTTCGCCTCGCCCAGCAGGCTGAGCAACACGGTGCCGGGCTTGAAGCCGATCACCTGCGCCCGGGCCGCTACCTCAGGCGAACGCCAGTGGCGGCGCACCTCACAAACCTCCCCCACCACCACCTCGTCCAGCGCCGCCTCGATCAGCGGGCCGCTCAGGCGCAGGGGGTGGGCGGCGAGTCGTTCCAGGCGCAGGTTCATTGACGGAAGATTTCCCTAGAGCGTTTTAAGGACATTGACCGAAACGGTCTCGGAGATTTCACCGAACGACATGACGTCCAGCTCCCGAAAGCGGCCCTCGATCAGTTTCTTGATGTAGCGCCGCACATCCACCGAGCACAGCAGCACCAGGTCCTTGTGGGCGATGTGCACGCTGTCCAGGCCGACACTGAGGCGGTCCATCAACTCCTCCGATTCGGCCGGCTCAAGGTTGAGGAAGCTGCCGCCCGAGGTTTGCCGGATGCCACGGCGTACCCCCTCTTCGAACTCCGGCGACAACAGCAGCACGCGCAAGTCGTTGCCCTGGGCAAACTTGTTGCTGATGTAGCGGGCCATGGCCCCGCGCACGTGCTCCACCAGCGCCAGCACGTCCTTTTCCCGGGAGGCCCAGTGCGCGAGCGACTCGAGGACGAGCTTCATGTTGCGCACGGAAATGCGCTCGCCGATCAGGCGCTGCAGCACTTCGGCGATCTTCTGCACCGTGACGTGGCGATACACTTCCTTGAGCAGGTCGGGATAGCGGCTTTCCATTTCGTCGAGCAGTTGCTTGGTTTCCTGCACACCGAAAAACTCGCGGATGTTGCGCGCCAGCAGCGTGACCAGGCAGCGATAGCATTCCTCGTCCGCCGGGCGCAGGTGATAGCCCAGTTGCTGCACCCGCTCGCGGTCGGCCGCGCCAACCCAGACCCCGCCCTGGCGATTGCTGTCGTTGCCGCGCACCAGGGCAAACCCCAGGGGCTCAAGCTCGGGCGAATAGTCCAGCAGGCGCCAGTGGTCGAAGTGAATGTCGAACTGTTCGGCGCGCACTTCATTGATCAGCACCGCCACTTGATGCGCCGGCAGCGCCTCGCTGGCTCGCAACCGGGGTTCGGGAATGCGCAACCCGTAGTCGACGAAAAACTGGCTGCGAAAGCGTGCGGCCCAACGCTGCTTTTCCAGCGCCGCAAGGCGTGCGGCGGGCACCAGCAGCATCAACGCGACGGTCTCCGTGGCGATGTTGTCGACGTCTTCGAGCAAGCCCGAATCGGCCTGCGGCGCGTCTTGGCCGGCGGGTTCGGCGCGCTGCTCGGCCGAGCCCTGGCGCCAGGCCTTGCGCTGACGCACGAACACCACCAGCCCGAGCGCACTGGCGATGGCCAGGAAGGTCAGCAACGGAAAGCCCGGTAACAGGCCGACGCCAACCGCCAGCAACGCGGTGACGCCAAGGACGAACGGGTTACCGAGCATCTGGCTGAGCATGTTGCGGCCCAGGTTGCTGTCGTCACCGTTGACCCGGGTGACGATGAACCCGGCGCCGATGGCGATCAGCAGCGCGGGAATCTGCGCCACCAGGCCATCGCCGATGGTCAACAGGGTGTAGGTCGACAGGGCTGTGGACATGTCCATGCCCAACTGCCCGACACCGATGGCCATGCCGCCGATGAAGTTGACAAAAATAATGATGATGCCGGCGATGGCGTCGCCCTTGATGAACTTCATCGCCCCGTCGAAGGAGCCGTACAACTGGCTTTCACGCTCCAGCACGCTGCGTTTTTCCCGGGCCTGGGCGGCGTCGATGGCGCCGGCCTTGAGGTCACCGTCGATGCTCATCTGCTTGCCCGGCATGCCATCCAGGGAGAAGCGCGCAGCCACTTCGGCGACCCGCTCCGAGCCCTTGGTGATGACGATGAACTGGACAATGGTAACGATGGAGAAAATCACGAAGCCCACCACCAGACTTTCGCCGATCACGAAGTCACCGAACGAGGCGATGATCTCGCCGGCATCGGCCTGGCTGAGGATCAGCCGGCTGGTGCTGATCGACAATGCCAGGCGGAACAACGTCGTCAGCAACAGCAATGCCGGGAACGTCGAGTAGCTGAGGATGCGCTCGATGTAGAACGAGCCCATGAACACCAGCAGCGAGATGACGATGTTCAGGCCGATCAGCGCGTCCACCAGCACCGTGGGCAAGGGAATGATCAGCATGGCGATGATCATCACCATCAAGCTCAGGATCAGCAGCTCCGGGCGCGCGCTGACGTTGCGCAAAAACCCATTGAGCATGGCGGCCAGGCTCCGGGACGGCATCACGGGCAACCACCGGCGCGGCGCTGCTCGATGCATTCATGGGCATGGGCGACATCGGCCAGGCGGGTGAACTGTTGCGCCAGGCGCAGCGGCGCGTCTTCATCGACGAACAACGGCGGCGGCAAGCCGAGGCTGAGCCGGCGCACGGTCTGCAACAGCGCCGAACGGTCACGGTGGGAACTGAGCAACACCGGCTCGCCCAAGGCACCGAGCAGCCATTGGTCGAGGTCATCGGGGTAGGCCAGCACGCCGAGCAGAAACACCAGCCAGTCGGCCTCATCGGCGTTGTGCCGGCAGACGAGTGCGTCGCCCAGCAGCGCGTCGATGAACAGCGCATCGGCCGAGCGCAGGTGCTTGAGGTCGGTCAGCCGCCCCAGCAGTTGACCGAACTCGGCGTGGGAACAACTGGGGTCCTGGGCACTGATATCGGTGAGCAATGCGGCTTCGATGAAGGCCAGCACGTTCATGCGCTGTGACGGCCCGTACAGGGCGATCCAATCCTGGTAGGCACTGAGCGGGCCATCGTCGGATTCGAGAAAGTCGCGGTAGGTTTCGCGCAACAGGCCGGCTCGCACCGTCATGCTCGCACCGAACATCCGCGCCTTGAGTGCCGCATTGATCCCGGCGTTCATGCGCTTGCGCGAGCCTTGGATAACCACCGTCTGCAACAGCGTTTCGAGGCGCTGGCGGGTACGGCTTTCCAGGTTGCGCCGGCGTAACAACGCACGCAACACCAGGGCCAGGTCGCTGTCGTCGGGGAACAGGTGCCGCGCCATGTCCAGCAGCCAGGCCACCGGTTTGTCCGCCAGCCGCGCCAGGCTCAGCACTTGCCGCGCCTTGGGCACGGTGTCGTCATCCAGCACGCGCTCGAAGGTGTCGCTCGGTGTGTCGGACTTGAGCTCGAACAAGCGCCGGCCCCGGAACTGGGTGAGCGCCGCCGACAGCTCGTCGCTGATCTGCACGATGCGCTGCGCCACCGCGGTCGTGGCGCTGTCGTCCGCGTTCGCGTCGGCGTCAACCTGCGGCGGTGGCTGCTCGGCGGCCTTCTCGCTGTTCAGGCGGGCCTGGGCGGCGCGTCCGCCCAGGGAAACCGGCAGCAGGATCATGGTTGCGACAGCCGGAAATAAGAACGACGCAAGCGCTCATGCTGCTCCGGGGTCAGCAACGGGCCGCCCGGCTCGATCGTGGCGGGTTCACCGGCCTGGCGAATTTCCTGGGGTTGGATCAGGAACACTCGCACGGTGTTGGCCGAGCGGCTCTGGCGATAGCTGAACAACCGGCCGAGCCACGGGATCGAGCCCAGCACCGGGACCCGACCGATCTGCTCGCCGTGGTCGTCACGGGTAAAGCCGCCCACCAACAGGCTCTTGCCCTGGGGCACCCGCGCCACCGTGCTGATGCGGGTGCGGCCCACTATTGGCAACGCACCCTGGCGCTCGTCCGAGGCCGGGCGCTCGACCTCGTTGCCGTCCTCGATGTTGAGCGACATCTCGATTTCGTCCGCCTGGGCGAAGCGCGGCAGAACGCTGACCAGGGTGCCGTAGGTCACGTGTTGCAGGTCGACGCTGCGCTCCCCCACCAGCGGCGCATAGAAGGTGCGGTTGTTGTCGAAGATCGCCGGGACGTTTTCCTGGGTCAGGATCACTGGGCGCGACACGACGTTGGCCCGCTGGGTGCGCTCCAGCGCCAGCACGCGGGTGACGAACGACGCACCGTCGAGGGTGGTCGCCGAACCGGCATTGAGCGAGGCACTGAACGTACCGCCGGACTTCACCGCGCCTTGCCAGTTGATGCCCAGTTGATTGAGTTCATCCTTGTGCAGGTCGATGATCCACAACGACAGTTCGACGTGGCGTTTCGGCGTGTCCAGCGCATTCACCAGGTTCTCGATAAAACGCACCTGTTCCGGCAGCCCCTTGACCAGCAGGCTGTTGGTGTCCGGGTAGGCCACCACGCGGATGTTGCCGGCGGCCACCTCACGCGCAAGGATGCGCGGCGCGGTGGGGTCTTGTTCCGAGGGCGTGTTCGCCAGGCCTTCGAGGGGAAACACCGGCATCATCGCCCGCGGTCGCTGCCCGGGCGCCTGGGCCACCGCAGGCTCAACCTGATGCTGCTCGCCGCGCAACAACGCCTCGATCACGCTGGCCAACCCCGGCAGCGTCACCTTGTCATCGCGCAGCTCGTACTGGCGATCGTTGACGAAGGTATTGTGCACCTGGATCACGCCGATCTGCTGCTTGCCCAACAACAGCTCCGAACGCTGGTTGTCCATCAACTGCGCGGCCTGTAGCACCAGGTCGACGTAGATTGGCGGCCCGGACACGTGAAAAGTGCGCAGGCCGTCATTGCGCAGTGGGTAGCGTGGGTCGTGCAGCCCGGATTGCTTGAGGAATGCCAGCAGCTTGGCCACCGTCAGGGTCTGCAACGAGGCCATCGAGCTCTTGATTTCCGAGCCGTCGTACAGGTAGATCGCCTGGCCGTCGCTGTACCAGATCAGGCCCATCTGCGCGCTGATGCGCTCGAACGTCTGCTGCGGCGTACGCAAGTCAAAGGTGCCGCCAACCCGCTTGGCCGCCGCCACCTTGCTGACGATGACGGGCTTGCCCAACGAGCCTGACAGCTCGCTGAAAAACGTTCGCGCACTCTGCTCGCGCGCCTCGAAACTGTAGACATCGGCCCGGGCCGCGAGGGGTGCGAGCAGCAGCAACGTCAGGGACAACACGCGACGGCTCATCGGCTCACTTGCCCGGCAGGTAGGTGATGTCAGCCAGGCGGCTGGGGGCGAACCCCACCAACTCGCGGACTTCCTTGGAGAAATGCGAGGAAGAGGCAAAGCCGAACGCCAGCGCCACGTCAGTCAGCGAACCGTTGCCCAGGCTCATCTCCAACAGCGCCTGGGCCGTGCGCCACCCGCGCAGGGCGGGCTTGGCCGCACTGCCCAGGGCCTGCCGGCAGAGCCGGCGAAAATGCGAGACCGACACCCCGTAGCGCTGCGCGAGGGTGTTGAGCTTTTCGCTGCGGGTGCCTTGCTCCAACAGAAAACGCACCAATCCGTAGCTTTCGTGCTGGCGCAACAGCTGGGCGACGGCGTGATAGCTCGGCGTGCCACCGAGCGCCTGTTCGATGAACCAGCGTTCGAGCCGCACCTGGGAGCGGACGACGTCATCCGCCACCGGCAACATGGCCCACGGCGCGGCCTCGGCTCCTTGCGTGACGAAGGCATCGCTCATGTCGAAGAACGCCTGCAATTTCACCAGCGGCGCCGGGCAGATCGGCAGTACGTGCCACTCGCCGCCGGAAAACTGCAAGGGGTCGCGCAGCACCACCAGCCCTTGCCAGCCGCTCGACAGCGCTTGGCGGTGCCCGCACCGTGCGCTGTCCAGCGCCACCGTGCCCTGGACGACCCGCAGGTGCACCACCCGTTCACGCGGGTCAGTCAATGCCGTGGAGCGAGATGATGTCTGCTGCACCGGTGTCTCCTTTGCAACGTGGCGAGTGGAAGGAGCGACAGAATGGAAGGCGCGGCGCCGGAAATCTTGATGGAAAAGTGATGAGCGACGGGCTGGCATATGCCTTGCACCCTTTTCGCTCATCGGTGCCCATTCCCTCGTCGGGATGAGCGCCACACGGTTTTGAGGACAAGGGCGCCGTCATCCAGCCGGATAGCGGCGCTTTCATGTGGAAGGTGATGCGCGATGAATGAAGTTCCAGCCAACCCCCTGGCCTGGGTCAACGGCAGCGATGCCCCGGAAAAGAGCGCGGTCAACCTCGGTTTCATGGCCTTGAGCGACTGTGCCCCAGTGGTGGTGGCCGCTACCCAGGGCTTCGCCCAGCCCTACGGCCTGACCCTGAACCTCAAGCGCCAGGCGTCCTGGGCCAACCTGCGGGACAAACTGGTCTGCGGTGAGATCGATGCCGCCCACAGCTTGTACGGCCTGGTCTACGCGGTGCACCTGGGCATCGGTGGCGTCGCGCCGACCGACATGGCGGTGCTGATGGGGCTGAACCAGAACGGCCAGAGCATCAACCTGTCCCACGGCTTGCAGGCCCAGGGCGTGACCAGTCCTGAGGCACTGGAACGGCACGTGCACCAAACTCGCCCGAAACTGACCTTCGCCCAGACTTTCCCCACCGGCACCCACGCCATGTGGCTCTATTACTGGCTGGCCGCCCAGGGCATCCATCCCTTGACCGACGTCGACAGCGTGGTGGTGCCGCCCCCACAGATGATCGCGCATTTGCAGGCTGGGCGGATCGACGGCTTCTGCGTCGGCGAACCCTGGTGCGCCAGCGCGGTGAAGCAGAACCTGGGCTTTACCCTGGCGACCACCCAGACCATCTGGCCCGACCACCCGGAAAAAGTCCTGGGTTGCACCCGCGCGTTCGTCGAGCAATACCCCAATACCGCCCGGGCCTTGGTGATGGCGATCCTCGAAGCCAGCCGCTTCATCGAACAAAGCAGCGAAAACCGTCGCAGCACCGCGCAACTGCTGAGTGCGCCCGAATACCTCGACGCCCCCCTGGATTGCATCGAACCGCGGCTGCTGGGGATCTATGCCGACGGCTTGGGCAACAGCTGGCAGGATCCCCATGCCATGCGCTTCCATGGCGGTGGCGAGGTGAACCTGCCGTACCTGTCCGACGGCATGTGGTTCATGACCCAGTTCCGTCGCTGGGGCCTGCTGCGCGAAGACCCGGACTACCTGGCCGTGGCCCGGGACGTCCAACAGCTCACGCTGTACCGCGAGGCCTGCGCGGCACTGGACATCGCGTCCCCGAGCCCGGACATGCGCAGCAGCCAACTGATCGACGGCATCACCTGGGACGGCTCGGATCCGGCCGGGTACGCCCGCGGCTTCAAACTGCACGCCCTGAGCGATGCGGCTCCCCTTCTCGCCAGCCGTTGACAGGAGCCACGACCATGCTGCGTATCCTGCTGATCAACGACACTGCGAAAAAAGTCGGCCGCCTCAAGGCCGCCCTGATTGAAGCCGGCTTCGAAGTCATCGACGAGTCAGGCCTGACCATCGACCTCCCGGCACGCGTCGAAACGGTGCGTCCGGATGTGATCCTGATCGATACTGAGTCACCCGGACGCGATGTGATGGAGCAAGTGGTGCTGGTCAGTCGCGATCAGCCACGACCGATCGTCATGTTTACCGACGAGCACGACCCCAATGTGATGCGCCAGGCCATCAAGTCCGGCGTCAGCGCCTACATCGTCGAAGGCATCCATGCTGCGCGCCTGCAACCGATCCTCGACGTGGCCATGGCTCGCTTCGAAAGCGACCAGGCCCTGCGCGCCCAGCTCCTGGCCCGGGACCAGCAACTGGCCGAACGCAAGCGCATCGAACTGGCCAAGGGCATGCTGATGAAGATGAAGGACTGCAACGAAGAACAGGCCTATACCCTGATGCGCCGCCAGGCCATGAGCCGCCAGCAGAAGCTGATCCAGGTGGCGGAGCAGATCATCGCCATGAACGAGCTGCTGGGCTGAAAGCCCCTTGGCCCCTGGCCCGGCGCCTTCGCGAGCAGGCTCGCTCCCACAAGAGACCGCGCTCCACATGTGGGAGCGGGCTTGCTCGCGAAAGCGGTCTGACATCCAGTATTGATATCGACTGACCCACCGTCTTCGCGAGCAAGCCCGCTCCCACAGGTTCCACAACCACAACTGTTGGCACAGATCTCGCTTAAGCAATCCCACAGGTAACCAACGGCGGTTGCCCCACCTACGACAAAGACGTCGCACACCCTTCTTGCCTCTCTGGCGATCCGGGTTGCGGCGTTTTTTTGTTTTGGCCCTTCGGGGCCGGTGGTGCGACCACAGACGGCGCACTGCTCTAAGCACTGACTCATTTCTCGAGACTTTTACAGCTGAGGTGCGCGATGAATTCAAGCTTCTGGAAATCCGGCCACACCCCGACACTGTTCGCGGCCTTCCTTTATTTCGACCTGAGCTTCATGGTCTGGTACCTGCTCGGCCCACTGGCGGTGCAGATTTCCACCGACCTGCACCTGACCACCCAGCAACGCGGCCTGATGGTGGCAACGCCGATCCTGGCCGGTGCAGTGCTGCGGTTGTTCATGGGCCTGCTGGCCGACCGGATTTCGCCTAAGACCGCCGGCATGGTCGGCCAGGTGATCGTGATCGGCGCGCTGTTCTGCGCCTGGAAACTGGGCATTCACAGCTACGAACAAGCCCTGCTGCTGGGCCTGTTCCTGGGCGTGGCCGGCGCCTCGTTCGCCGTGGCCCTGCCGCTGGCGTCCCAGTGGTATCCGCCACAGCATCAGGGCAAGGCCATGGGCATCGCCGGTGCCGGTAACTCGGGCACCGTGCTCGCGGCGCTGATCGCTCCAGTGATGGCCGTGGCCTTCGGCTGGACCAACGTGTTCGGCTTCGCGCTGATCCCGCTGGTGCTGACCCTGGTCCTCTTCGCCTGGCTGGCCAAGAACGCCCCCGAGCGACCAAAAGCCAAATCCGTGGCCGACTACCTCAAGGCCCTGGGCGACCGTGACAGCTGGTGGTTCATGTTTTTCTACAGCGTGACCTTCGGTGGTTTCATCGGTCTGGCGAGCGCCCTGCCCGGCTACTTCAACGACCAATACGGCCTGAGCCCCGTCACTGCGGGCTACTACACCGCCGCCTGCGTCTTCGGTGGCAGCCTGATGCGTCCGTTGGGTGGTGCCCTGGCAGACCGTTTCGGCGGCATCCGCACCTTGCTGGGCATGTACACCGTCGCGGCCGTGTGCATCGCCGCGGTGGGCTTCAACCTGCCGAGTTCCTATGCGGCCCTGGCTCTGTTCGTTTGCACCATGCTCGGTCTGGGGGCGGGCAACGGCGCGGTGTTCCAATTGGTGCCACAACGCTTCCGTCGCGAAATCGGCGTGATGACCGGGCTGATCGGCATGGCCGGCGGCATCGGTGGCTTCGCCCTGGCGGCGGGCATGGGTGCGATCAAGCAAAGCACTGGCAGCTATCAATTGGCCCTGTGGTTGTTCGCCAGCCTCGGTGTCCTGGCCTGGTTCGGCCTGCACGGCGTCAAGCGTCGCTGGAGAACCACTTGGGGTTCGGCAGCCGTCACCGCCGCCCGGGTATAACCTGCAACCATGAGCCTGCAATTGAGTTTCGCCGAAGCCAGTGCCATCGGCCCGCGGGAAGAAAACCAGGACGCCCTGCGCCTGGTCACCCCCGCCCCGGCCCTGGCCGCCAGCAAGGGGTACCTGTTCGCCATTGCCGACGGCGTGAGCCAATGCGCCGATGGCGGACTGGCCGCCCGTTCGACCTTGCAGGCCCTGGCCCTGGACTACTATTCCACGCCGCAAACCTGGGGCGTGGCCCAGGCACTGGACCGGCTGTTGCTGGCGCAGAATCGCTGGCTGCAAGCCAACGGTGGCGGGCAACCGCTGCTCACCACTGTCAGTGCCCTGGTCCTGCGGGGTCGACGCTTCACCCTGGCCCACGTCGGTGATTGCCGGGTCTACCGCTGGCACGCCGATCACCTGCAACGGGTCAGCGAGGATCACGTCTGGGAACAGCAAGGCATGCAACATGTGCTCAAGCGCGCCCTGGGACTGGATCAACACCTGATCCTCGATTTTCTCGATGGCGAGTTGCGCACCGACGAAACCTTCGTGCTGCTCAGCGACGGCGTCTGGGCGGTCCTGGGGGACACGGCCATCGCCGGCATCCTGCGCGACCAGCCGGACCTGGACCTGGCCGCGCAGACGTTGGTCAACGCCGCGCACCTGGCCGGTAGCCAGGACAACGCCAGTGCCTTGCTGGTGCGGGTCGACGCGGTGGGTGAAGCCAGCATCGGCGACGCCCTGATCCAGTTGCAGCAATGGCCCCTGCCGCCTGCGCTGAAACCGGGCCAGGTGTTCGAGGGCTGGCAGATCGAAAGCCTGCTCGGCCAGAGCCAGCAATCGCTGCTTTACCGGGTACGCGACGGCCAGGGCCAACCCTGGCTGCTGAAAACCCTGCCCGCGCAGCTACGGGACGATAGCCGCGCTGGGCAGGCCTTGCTCTCGGAAGAATGGTTTCTCAAGCGCATCGCCGGGCGGCAGTTCCCCGAGGTCCATGGTGTTCCCCAGCGTCAGCACTTGTACTACGTGATGCGGGAATATCCGGGAGCAACCCTGGCCGAGCTGTTCAACCAGGGCGGTCCGCTACCTCTGGCCCAGTGGTTGGACCTGGCGCAGCGGCTGGTACGGGCGGTGGGCCTGTTGCATCGAAGGCAGATCTACCACCGCGACATCAAGCCGGAAAACCTGCACCTGGGGGACGACGGGGAATTGCGCCTGCTGGATTTCGGCCTGGCCTACTGCCCGGGCCTGTCCGAGGACCAGGCCAACGTCTTGCCCGGCACGCCCAGCTACATCGCTCCGGAAGCTTTCGGCGGCACCGCACCCACGGCGCAGCAGGATTTGTATGCCGTCGGCGTGACCTTGTATTTCCTGCTGACCGGGCACTATCCCTACGGCGAAATCGAAGCCTTCCAACGCCCGCGCTTTGGCGTGCCGGTCAATGCCAGCCGCTATCGGCCGGACCTGCCCGAATGGCTCGGGCAAAGCCTGGACCGCGCCGTCGCGGCGGATCCGGAACAGCGTTTTGAAACCGCCGAGGAATGGTTGTTGCTGCTGGAACAGGGCGAGCGCCGCAGCTTGAGCGTCAGGCCCAGGCCATTGCTGGAAAGAGAGCCGCTGAAGGTCTGGCGGACGTTGGCTCTGGTGTCGTTGGTGGTGAACATTGTGCTGCTGTTCCTGGTGTTTCATAGCTGAGATCCGGTCGCGCTCCATTACCGGGCAACACGCTTTGATTCGGTGCAATAAATTCCCCTCCAACACCCCCGCCCCACGCTTCCCGCAATAAATCCGTGCCTTGGAGCCAGTTGGCACAACCACTGCATAATCCTTTTCAACAGACATAAGGCAACGCCTCCAACGATGAAGGCGGTGCTTCCCGAGAGAACGGGACCAGGACAAAGGCGTCCTCGCTAGCTTGCTAGCGGGACGCCTTTTTTTGTTTTCGTAAAAATGACCGAGCCAGTCCGATCGCCGTGATGAAACGGACCTGAGCTTGCGGAGAACCCTGATGAAAAAACTCAAACTGGTGATGATCGGCAACGGCATGGCCGGGGTTCGAACCCTCGAGGAACTGCTCAAGCTGAGCAACGAGCTGTACGACATCACGGTGTTCGGCGCCGAGCCCCACACCAACTACAACCGCATCCTGCTCTCGCCGGTGCTGGCCGGTGAGCAGACGTTCGAAGAGATCGTGCTCAACGACCTGAGCTGGTACCTGGACAACAACATCAAGCTGCTGCTCAACCGCAAAGTGGTGGAAATCGACCGGGTCAAGCGCCGGGTCATCGCCGAAGACGGCAGCGAAGCCGAATACGACCGCCTGCTGATCGCCACCGGCTCCACCCCCTTCATCCTGCCGATTCCTGGCAACACGCTGGAGGGCGTGATCGGTTACCGCGACATCGCCGACACCCAAGCGATGATCAACACCGCCAAGACCCACAAGCACGCCGTGGTGATCGGCGGCGGCCTGCTCGGCCTGGAAGCGGCCAACGGCTTGAAGCTGCGGGGCATGGACGTGACCGTCGTCCACATCGGTGAATGGCTGCTGGAACGGCAACTGGACAAGACCAGCGGCCAACTGCTGCAGACCGCCCTGGAAAACCGTGGCCTGACATTCCGCCTCAGCGAGCAGACCCAGGCCTTGCACGACGCCGGCAATGGCCGGGTCGGCTCGGTGCAGTTCAAGAACGGCGACATCATCCCCGCCGACCTGGTGGTGATGGCCGCCGGCATCCGTCCCAATACCGAACTGGCGGAAAAATCCGGCATCCCGTGCAACCGCGGGATCCTGGTCAACGACACGATGCAAACCTACGACCCGCGCATCTATGCCATTGGTGAATGCGCCAGCCACCGTGGCACCGCCTACGGCCTGGTGGCGCCGTTGTTCGAACAGGCCAAGGTCTGCGCCAACCACCTCGCACAACTGGGCTTCGCCACTTACAAGGGTTCGGTCACCTCGACCAAATTGAAAGTCACCGGCATCGACCTGTTCTCCGCCGGTGACTTCATGGGCGGCGAAGGCACCGAGACCATCACCCTTTCCGACCCGATTGGCGGCGTCTACAAAAAACTGGTGATCAAGGATGACGTGCTGGTCGGCGCCTGCCTGTACGGCGACACCGCAGATGGTGGCTGGTATTTCCGCCAGATCCGTGAGAACCACGCCATCAGCGAGATCCGCGATCACTTGATGTTCGGTGAAAACGCTTTGGGCGACGTCGGCCACCAGGGCCAGGACAAAGCCATGAGCATGGCCGACACCGCCGAAGTCTGCGGCTGCAACGGCGTGTGCAAGGGCACCATCGTCAAGGCGATCCAGGAACACGGGCTGTTCAGCGTCGATGACGTGAAAAAACACACCAAGGCCGCCAGTTCCTGTGGTTCCTGTGCCGGCCTGGTGGAGCAGATCCTGATCAACACCGTCGGCGGCGCGGCGGACGTCAAGCCGAAAAGCGAAAAAGCCATCTGTGGTTGCAGCGACCTCAACCACGGACAGATCCGCCAGGCGATCCGCGACCAGCACCTGCTGACCATCGCCGGGACCATGAGCTACCTGAATTGGCGCACCCCCAACGGCTGCGCCACCTGCCGCCCGGCGTTGAACTACTACCTGATTTCCACCTGGCCTGGCGAAGCCCACGACGACCCGCAGTCGCGCCTGATCAACGAACGCGCCCACGCCAACATCCAGAAAGACGGCACCTATTCGGTCGTCCCACGGATGTGGGGTGGCGTGACCAACCCTTCGGAACTGCGGCGCATCGCCGACGTGGCTGACAAGTACAACGTGCCCATGGTCAAGGTCACCGGCGGGCAGCGCATCGATTTGCTGGGCATCAAGAAGCAGGACCTGCCCGGCGTGTGGAAGGACCTCGACATGCCGTCCGGCCACGCCTACGGCAAGTCCATCCGCACCGTGAAGACCTGCGTGGGCAGCGAGTTCTGCCGCTTCGGCACGCAGAACTCCACACAACTGGGCATCGAGCTGGAGCACGACCTGTTCAACATGTGGTCGCCGCACAAAGTGAAACTGGCCGTCTCCGGTTGCCCACGCAACTGCTCGGAAGCCGGCATCAAGGACGTCGGCATTATCGGCGTCGACTCCGGCTGGGAGATGTACATCGGCGGCAACGGCGGGATCAAGACCGAGGTCGCCGAGTTTTTCGTCAAGCTCAAGACGGCCGAAGAAGTGCGTGAATACAACGGCGCCTTCCTGCAGTTGTACCGCGAGGAAGCCTTCTACCTCGAACGCACCGTGCACTACATGCAGCGGGTCGGCATGGAGCACATCAAGAAAGCTGTGCTGGAAGACCCCGAGCGGCGCAAGGCCCTCCACGAACGCCTGAAATTTTCCCTGTCGCTGGAACAGGACCCTTGGAAACAACGCCTGGAACAGCCTCAGTTGAAGAAAGAGTTCGAAGCCATCCCCGTGAAGAACCTGGAGGTGCCGGCATGAACTGGCTGGATATCTGCGCACTGGAAGAGATCAATATCCTCGGTTCGCGCATCATCAATGGCCCGAAAGGCGATATCGCGATTTTTCGTACCAGCGACGATAAAGTGTTCGCCCTCGATGACCGTTGCCCGCACAAGGGCGGCCCGTTGTCCCAAGGGTTGGTCTACGGCAAGCGGGTGGCCTGCCCACTGCACAACTGGCAGATCGACCTGGAGACCGGCCAGGCCCAGGCGCCCGACGTGGGCTGCGCCCATCATCATTCGGCCCGGGTCGAAAACGGCCGGGTACAACTGGCCCTGCGGGACGCAAGCTGATGAACCGCCAGATCACTGCCTCGACCTGCTGTTATTGCGGGGTCGGTTGCGGCGTCCTGATCGAGCATGACGACGAGCGCATCCTCGGCGTCAGTGGCGATCCCGCCCACCCGGCCAACTTCGGCAAACTGTGCAGCAAGGGTTCCACCCTGCACCTGACCGGCGACCTCGCCGCTCGCGCCCTCTATCCCGAGTTGCGCCTGGGCAAAGGCCTGGCCCGGGCCCGCACCGACTGGGACAGCGCCCTGGATCACGCCGCCAGCGTCTTCGCCGCGACCCTTGCCGAGCACGGCCCGGACAGCGTGGCGTTCTACATCTCCGGCCAATTGCTGACCGAGGACTACTACGCCTTCAACAAGCTCGCCCGGGCATTGGTGGGCACCAACAACATCGACAGCAATTCGCGGCTGTGCATGTCCTCCGCCGTGGTGGGCTACAAGCGCAGCCTCGGCGCCGACGCCCCGCCCTGCAGCTACGAAGACCTGGAATTGAGCGATTGCGTGATGATCGTCGGCAGTAACATGGCCTACGCCCATCCCATCCTCTTTCGCCGCCTCGAAGAGGCAAAATCCCGCCGGCCACAGATGAAAATCATCGTCATCGACCCCCGGCGTACCGACACTTGCGATCTGGCAGACCTGCACCTGGCGATCCTGCCGGGCACCGATGTCGCTTTGTTCCATGGGATTTTGCACTTGCTGCTGTGGGAAGACTGGGTTGACCGCGACTTCATCAAGGCCCACACCGAAGGCTTGGCGGAGCTGAAGAACCTGGTGCGCGATTACACCCCGAGCATGGTCGCCCAGCTGTGCGGCATCAGTGTCGAACAACTGCATCAGTGCGCCGAATGGGTCGGCACGTCGCCAAGCTTCCTGTCGTTGTGGTGCATGGGTTTGAACCAGTCCACCGCCGGCAGCGCGAAAAACAGCGCCCTGATCAACCTGCACCTGGCCACCGGGCAGATCGGTCGACCGGGCGCGGGACCGTTCTCGTTGACCGGTCAACCCAACGCCATGGGCGGACGGGAAACCGGCAGCCTGTCGAACCTGCTGCCGGGCCATCGCGAAGCCGCCAATCCGGAGCATCGTGCCGAAGTTGCCCACTACTGGGGCGTCGAGCAACTGCCCGCCACCACGGGCCTGAGCGCCATAGAGTTGTTCGAGCAGGTGCGCAGCGGCAAGATCAAGGCCTTGTGGATCGCCTGCACCAACCCGGCCCAATCGATGCCGGACCAGACAGCGGTGCGTGATGCCCTGCAAGCCTGCCCATTCGTGGTGTTGCAGGAAGCCTTCCGGACCACCGAGACCGCCGCCTTTGCCGACCTGCTGCTGCCAGCGGCCAGTTGGGGCGAGAAAGAAGGCTCGGTGACCAACTCCGAACGGCGCATTTCCCACGTCCGTCGAGCCATTGGCGCACCGGGTGAAGCACGTCCGGACTGGGCAATCACAGTGGATTTCGCACAACGCCTGGAGAAACGTCTGCGCCCGGGCCAACCCAGCCTGTTCGCTTTTGACACCCCGGCCCAGCTGTTCGATGAATACAAGCAACTGACCCGTGGCCGCGACCTGGACTTGTCCGGCATCAGCCACGCCCTGATCGACCGCCTCGGCCCTCAGCAATGGCCCTTCCCGGACGGCGCCACGGTCGGGACACCGCGCCTTTACGTGGACGGGATCTTTCCGACCGACAGCGGCCGGGCACGCTTCGTGGCCGACCCGTATCGCGCCGCCAAGGAACTGCGCGACGCCCGCTATCCATTGACCCTCAACACCGGTCGCTTGCGTGATCAGTGGCACGGCATGAGCCGTACCGGCACCGCCGCGCAGTTGTTTGGTCACGTGAACGAAGCCGTGCTCAGCCTGCATCCCGACGAACTGCTCCGGCATCGCCTGCAAGCGGGCGACCTGGTCACCCTCAAGAGCCGTCGCGGCAGCGTGATCGTGGCCGTGGACAGCGACGACAGTGTGCGCCCCGGCCAGGCGTTCCTGCCCATGCACTGGGGCGACCGGTTCCTCAAGGGTGGGGTCAATACCCTGACTCAACCGGCTTTCGACCCCTTGTCGAAACAACCGGAACTCAAGCACAGCGGCATACGCCTGGAACCGGTGAACCTGCCTTGGCAGCTTTTTGCCTTGATCGAAGGCGATGTTCAACAGCATCTGGAGGCGCTACGCCCCCTCTGCGAGGCGTTCTCCTACGTCAGCCTGAGCCTGACCGGCCGTGAACGTCCCGCGTTGCTGATCCGCGCTGCCAGCGCCGTCGCGCCCGAACCGCAACTGCTCCAGGCCATCGACGAGCAATTGGGTCTGATCGAGGGGCCGGTGCTGGCCTATGACGACCCGCGTCGCGCCATCGGCAAACGGGTGCGCATCGAAAACGGCCGCATCACCGCTATTCGTCTGGCCGGGGAAACCCTGGCCCGGCACTGGCTGCAGAACCTTTGGCTGGAAGGCCGCGCCGATGAACAACTGCGGCGCTGGCTGCTGGCGCCTTTGAGCGCGCCGCCGGGCAATGTCGGTGCCGCGATGGGCGGCAGCAAAACGCTGTGCAACTGCATGAACGTCAGCCAGCGAGCGATCTGCGCAGGCATCGAACGTGGCCTGGACTTGCAGGGGCTCAAACAAGAGCTGGGCTGTGGCACGCAATGCGGTTCTTGCGTACCGGAAATCAAGCGCCTGCTGGTCGCCACTGCGCAACCGCTGGCGGCTATCTCATGAGGAAACCACTATGAACGCAAAAGTCTGGCTGGTGGGCGCAGGTCCCGGTGACCCTGAGCTGCTGACCCTCAAAGCCGTGCGCGCCTTGGGCGAGGCCGACGTGGTGCTGATCGACGACCTGGTCAACACCGCGGTGTTGGAGCATTGTCCCACTGCACGCATCATCGCCGTGGGCAAGCGCGGCGGCTGCCGATCCACCCCCCAGGCCTTCATTCATCGGCTGATGCTGCGTTACGCCCGCCAGGGCAAATGCGTGGTGCGCCTCAAGGGCGGCGACCCATGCATCTTCGGCCGCGGCGGTGAAGAGGCACAGTGGTTGCGCGAGCATGGCATTGAGGTGGAGCTGGTCAACGGCATCACTGCCGGCCTCGCGGGGGCGACCCAGTGCGATATTCCATTGACCTTGCGCGGGATTGCCCGGGGCGTGACCCTGGTCACGGCCCACACCCAGGACGGCAGCAGCCTGAACTGGCAAGCCTTGGCGCAAAGTGGGACGACCTTGGTGGTGTACATGGGCGTGGCGAAACTGAGTGAAATTCGCGAGCAATTGCTGGCCGGTGGCCTGGCGGCGAACACGCCTGTCGCCATGATCGAAAACGCCTCCCTGCCCCACCAGCGTGACTGCCGCAGCGACCTGGCCTCGATGGAAGCCGATGCCGGCGCATTCGGGCTCAAGAGCCCGGCGATCCTGGTCATCGGCGCAGTGGCTGGTGCTGGCGAACGCACCGCATCACAGCCTGCGTGGGTTCAGGCTTCGGCGCTGTAACAAACAACACCCAACCTAATGTGGGAGCGAGCGTGCTCGCGATAGCGTCGGGTCAGCAGCATCAATACTGGCTGACACACCGCTATCGCGAGCAAGCTCGCTCCCACAGGTTTTGGGTTTAACCAGTTGTTTCGCGGCAACACCCCTCATCTCCACAAATCCCAGGCAAAGAAAAGCCCGGCCTAGGCCGGGCTTTTCCAAAGCTGTGGGCTAATTACTTAGCTTGGGCTTCAACCTGCGCTTCTACGCGACGGTTAACTGCACGACCAGCGTCAGTGGCGTTGTCAGCAACTGGGCGGGATTCGCCGTAGCCAACAGACTGAACGCGGGACGATTCAACACCGTACTGGTTGGTCAGAACTTGCTTAACGGCGTTTGCACGACGCTCAGACAGTTTCTGGTTGTAAGCGTCAGGACCGACGGAGTCAGTGTGACCTTCAACAGTGGTGGTGGTAGCTGGGTACTGCTTCATGAAATCAGCCAGGTTCTTGATGTCGCCGTAGCTGTTTTCTTTAACGACCGACTTGTCGAAGTCGAACTTGACGTCCAGCTCAACACGAACGACTTCAGCAACAGCTGGGCAGCCATCAGCGTCAACAGTTACGTTGGCTGGGGTGTCTGGGCACTTGTCGACGTTGTCGCACACGCCATCGTTGTCGCTGTCGGAGCAGACTTCAGCCGGAGCTGGAACTGGAGCAGCAGCAGGCTTGGAGCCGCCACCGAAGTTCACACCGATACCAACGCTTGGCGCCCACTCGGTGTCGCCTTGGTCGATGTTGTACTGAGCTTCAACGCCGGCACGGGCGTAGAAGTTCTCGGTGAAATACAGCTTGGCGCCGCCACCAACGTTGGCGAAGGTAGAACGGTTACGACCGTTGCTGCCATTCTGGTCGATGCTCTGGTCGGAGAAACCGGCCGAAACGTAAGGACGCAGCATGTCGCCTGGGTTGTTGAAGTGGTACAGGGCGTCCAGAGCGGTGTTGGCGCCCTTGACGTTGGTGCCGTCGTCGGTACGTGCGTTGTGCACTTCGTCGTAGGCCAGACGCAGTTCAACGTCATCGGTCAGAAAGTAACCGATCGAACCGCCGAACAGGTTGCCGTTGTTCTTGAAGTTACGAGCGCTGTCGAATTGTTCTTTCTTGGCGAAGCCTTCGATTTCAACTGCGCCTTGGCCTTGTGCCAGAGCGCCGAACGAAGTGGCAGCAATCAAAGAACCAATGGCAAAGCCCAAGGTGTTTTTCAGTTTCATCCGTTAAATCCCCATCTGGTGATTGTGAAGCAGTCCCGCAAACCGGGGGACAACTCGGCGGCAAGTCTATCAGAACTTGCCTACACGTAAGAGATATTTGCGCCTAACTAAGTTTCAGCAATACCTGCAAATTTCTCACGCAATTTGTCAAGAGCGCGCTTGTAACGCATTTTTGTCGCGCTCAAACCCATATGCATTATGTCTGCGATCTCTTGGAATTCCAGCTCTGCGACAAATCGTAGCACCAGAATTTCCCGGTCGATCGGGTTTACATAGACCAGCCAGCGATCGAGTCCACCCTTTTCCTCGGGCTTGGGCGCCTTGTCTTCCGACGCTTCCTCGAGAGGGTCCAGGCTCAACGCGTCCATCAAGCGACGCTTTCGCCGTTCCTTGCGATACTGCGTGATGCATTCGTTGTACGTGATGCTATAGAGCCATGTCTTGAACTTCGATTTCCCCTCGAAGTTCTTCAGGCCATACAGCACCTTCAACATCACCTCCTGACAGACATCGTCAGCATCACGATCGTTCCCGAGATAACGTGCACAAACGTTAAATAAAGTTCTCTGGTAACGACGCATCAACTCTTCATAGGCGCGTGTTACGTGAAACAGCTCCGTATGCGCGCGCGCGACCAACTCCTCATCGGAGAGATCACGGGGGTCGTAGCGCGTGGATAGCGATTGGGGTTTGTTCAAAACAAGTCGGGCCGACAGTCTAGGTCAATGTGCGCCGCAGCCTGGGGTAGCAGGCATTTCGCGGCGGCATACATTAGCAGGGTTTGCCGGGTTAGCGGCTACTCACATGCTGTTCCAGCAGGATCCGATTGGAAAGCGACACCAGCTCGCCCTCCTCGGTCAGCAATGTGGTTTTTACCGTGCCGATCTCTTCGATCTGGCCTTCGACCTCGCCAACACGCACTTGTTGCCCAACCTCATACAATTCACGCACATAGATTCCCGCAAGAATCTGACCGGCGATTTCCCGGCTACCCAGTCCCATTGCCAGCGCAACCGCCAGACCGACGGTAATCAGAACGATCACGATCACGTGGTTGAGCAGGTCGGTCTTGACCTCCAACTGGCTGATGGCCACCGAAATACTGATGATGATCACCAGGCCCTGGGCAATTCGCCCTACGCCGGCGGCGTAGTCCAGCCCAACGCCCTCGGCCGCGCCGCGCACCAGCCCATTGGCCAGTTGCGCCAGCAGGACGCCGACCAGCAACACCAGTGCAGCACCAAAAACCTTCGGCAAATACAGCGCAAGCATATCGAGCGTAGCCGAAACTCGCTCAAGGCCAAGGGATTCTGCTGCAGAAACCAGGAAAATCAGCAATACAAACCAATACACGATCTTGCCGACCAGGGTCGAGATCGGCACCTGGATGCCGCCACGGGACAGCAATTTGGTCAAGCCGGTGCCGCCCATCAGGCGATCGAGCCCCAGCTTGGCGAGCAGCTTGGACAGCAGCGTGTCCAGCAGCTTGGCCACGACGAAACCCAACAACAGCACCACCAGCGCGCCGAAGAGGTTCGGAATGAAGTTAGCTACCTTGGTCCACAACGCAGTCATTGCCGTGACGAGGCTCTGGGTCCAGAGATCAAGTTCCATATTCAATCAGCCTTATCAGCGGTGCGAGTAACAGGTTTACGGCGGGAAACCGGCGAGACATGGGCCGATCCATTATTCAGGGCGATCATCAGCGCGGGCAACCAGCGGCCCAGCAGGCTGAACAGATCGCCCGCGCCGACCTGGCGGTTGGCGGTTTTCAGTACACGTCCCAGGCATGCGTCGTCGTCCCGGCTGGACGGCGAAGCCTTGAGCATGTCGCGCAAAGACTGTTCAAACGGATCGTGCATACGCACCTCTCGTGATGTCTGTGGAAGACGCGATCAAATTTCGTCGGGTCACATGAAACCCCATCACACCCAGCGCAAGCGGCGGAACAGCCACCACTGCCCCAGCGCCACGCAGATCATCAGCAGGCACGCGACCATGAACCCGTAGGGGCTTGCGGAAAACGGAATGCCGCCGACATTGATGCCCAAAAGGCCGGTGAGAAAACTCATCGGCAGGAAAATCCCGGTGATGATGCCGAAGCGGTACATGGTGCGGTTCATGCGCACCGAAAGGCGCCGGTCTTCGGCCTCCAGCACAAGCCCTACGCGCTCCCGGGTCAATTCCAGCTCTTCGAGATAACGGGTCAGGCTGTTGTTCAATTCATTCCAATAGTCGCCGTCGTCCTCGACGAACCAGGGCAACTTGATCCGCGACATCTGGCCGAAAATATCCCGCTGTGGCGCCAGGAATCGCTTGAGTCCGGCGGCCCTTCGGCGGATGTGCAAGATGGCGTCGTGCTCAGGGGTATACCGTTCGTCGGTATCGAGTTTTTCTTCCTCGCCATCGACGATTTCGGACAGGCAGGTGACCAGGTCCTGAACCTTGTTGGTGAGGTATTGCGCCATATAAAGGATGAGTTCGGACGCCGTCTTCGGGCCCTTGCCCTCGGCCAACTGCGCCAACAGCTCATCGGTGGCGCGCAACGGACGCAGGCGCAGGGAGATCACCCTCTGGGCGGACGCAAAGATCCGTACCGACACCATGTCTTCAGGTTCGGCGCCCGGGTTTAGATTGATCCCCCGCAGGAACAGCAGCAGCTCGGCATTGGGCAACGGCAACAAGCGCGGCCGGGTGTTTTCTTCGAGCAGCAGGTCGCAGTTGAATTCGCTTAGGCCACTGGACTTGCGCAGCCAGGTGTGGGTTTGTGGATGACTGCGATCCCAGTGCAACCACAGGCTTTCGTGGGCCTGCAGCTGCAAATCGTCGAGATCGGTCCGGGCTATGGAACGCGCGCCGCCTTTACCGTCCAGCACCAGGGCATGCACCAGCCCCCATTGCGCGTTTTCTTCCTCGAACATCCTCATCCCTTATGGCTGTACTGCTTCATTCAGGCATTTTCAGCGGGCTTGGCGAGACGATCACGCCGTTATTGTCCGCATAGACATACTCGCCCGGGCGAAACGTCACGCCGGCAAAGGTCACCGGCACATTGAGTTCGCCAACGCCGCGCCGGTCTGTCTTCATCGGGTGACTGGCCAGGGCCTGGACCCCGAGGTCGGTCTGGGCGATGACGTCGACGTCGCGGATGCATCCGTAGATCACCAGCCCTTCCCAGCCGTTTTTCGCGGCTTTTTCCGCCAGCATGTCCCCCAGCAGTGCCCGACGCAGGGAACCGCCGCCATCGACCACCAGCACCTTGCCGTTACCCTTGAGTTCAACCTGCTCCTTGACCCGCGAGTTGTCCTCGAAGCATTTAATGGTCACGATTTCGCCACCGAAGGAATCGCGGCCACCGAAATTGCTGAACATCGGCTCCAACACCTGCACCAGGTCCGGGTAGGCGTCGCACAGGTCGGGCGTGAGGTAATGGTTCATCGAACAACTCCTGAAGGCTGGAACGTCAGACTGAATGAGCAACCGTTTGTGACTGGAACCGCTTGAAGCGTCATATCTTAGCCGCAAGCCGACCAGAGCGAAATGCCCTTGTCAGAGCCTTCGCCTCAAACCGCCTCGGCCAACCGGGGCTGTTCGCCCAGCAAGGGTGCCTGTTGATCCTCGAGCCACCGCGCCACCAACGGCCAGACCTCGAGGTGGGCAGCCTTGCTGACCAGCATCTCGACGTGACCGAAATCGTCAGTGAAGCCCTGGCCCCGGCCCAGGCAGACAAATTGCTTGTGCACGGAGCCGATCTGATCGAAGAGTTTACGGCAAGCCCAGGTCGGGTCCTGGTGGTCACCCGCGGCACTCACCGCCAGCACCGGCAACTGGACATCGGCCAGCCCGGCCCACCAGTTTTTCTCGGCGTCACCGAAACGCCCGAACAGGCCGTACCAGCGCATGCTCTCCAGGGCCAGGCCGATGGGCTCGTCCTCGGGGCCGCGCTTGAGCCTTGAACCGGACAATTGGGCAAAACGCTTGAGGATGAAGCGACCGCTCCACTCCACTGGCGGGATCTTCAGCGGCCAATAGGTACGGCTGACCTGGGTGCCGAAAAACGCCGCCGACGCCACCGCGGGTTCGCCTAGGTAATGGCCACCCAAGGCTGCCGCCAGGGTAATGCCCCCCAGGGAATGACCGATCCAGTGGGGCACTTGCCCACTCTGCTCACGCACGAAGGCACCAATGGCCGGCAAGTCGTAACGGGCGTAGTCGGCCACACGGTTATGGCGATAGCCCTGATTGCGCTGGGATAAGCCATGGCCGCGCATTTCGGGAATCCACACATCGAATCCCAGGCGTGTCAGGTACGCCCCCAGGCCCAGGCCCTTGGGCGAATACCAGAAGCGCCGGTTGGAAAAACTGCCGTGCAACAGGATCACCGGGACACCACGGGTTTCGCCGACATCGGCCATGCCCAGCCGGGTGACGGCCAGCTCGACGCTGGCGTCCGGGCTGTTGCCGGGTTTCAAGCGATAGACATCTTCGCTCAGATCACCGCGCCGCTCGGCGCTGATCAGGGCGACAGGAAAGAGGTTGCTGCTGCTTTGCATGATCTTCTTGCACAAAAAAAAGACGACTGTGGGAGCGAGCTTGCTCGCGATGGCGGCGGATCAGCAAAATAATCTTGGCTGACACTCCACTATCGCGAGCAAGCTCGCTCCCACAAAGGTTACCCGGCTTACATCACCGGTGAGGCCCCTTCACTCGATCAGACCGCCGCCTGACCCTCGGCCAGGAAGAACCAGGTTTCCAGCACGGAGTCCGGGTTCAACGAAACGCTTTCGATGCCCTGTTCCATCAGCCACTTGGCCAGGTCCGGGTGGTCCGAAGGTCCCTGGCCGCAGATGCCGATGTACTTGCCAGCCTTGTTGCAGGCGGCAATGGCGTTGGCCAGCAGCTTCTTGACCGCCGGATTCCGCTCATCGAACAGGTGGGCGATGATCCCGGAGTCGCGGTCCAGGCCCAGGGTCAGCTGGGTCAGGTCGTTGGAACCGATGGAGAAACCGTCGAAGAACTCGAGGAACTCTTCAGCCAGGATGGCGTTGGACGGCAGCTCGCACATCATGATCACGCGCAGGCCATTGTCGCCACGGGCCAGGCCGTTTTCCGCCAGCAGGTCGACCACCTGGCTCGCTTCGCCCAGGGTCCGCACGAACGGCACCATGATCTCGACGTTGGTCAGGCCCATTTCGTTGCGCACACGCTTGAGGGCGCGGCATTCGAGCTCGAAGCAGTCGCGGAACGACTCGCTGATGTAGCGCGACGCACCACGGAAGCCCAGCATCGGGTTCTCTTCTTCCGGCTCGTAGAGTTTGCCGCCGATCAGGTTGGCGTATTCGTTGGACTTGAAGTCCGACAGGCGCACGATGACTTTTTTCGGCCAGAACGCCGCCGCCAGGGTGCTGATGCCTTCCACCAGCTTCTCGACGTAGAAACCGACCGGGTCGTTGTAACCGGCAATGCGCTTGTCGACGCTGTCCTTGATTTCCTGGGGCAGGCCGTCGTAGTTCAGCAGTGCCTTGGGGTGCACGCCGATCATGCGGTTGATGATGAACTCCAGGCGGGCCAGGCCCACACCGGCGTTCGGCAGTTGCGCGAAGTCAAAGGCGCGATCCGGGTTGCCGACGTTCATCATGATCTTGAACGGCAGCTCCGGCATGGCGTCCACGGAGTTCTTCTTGATGTCGAAGCCCAGTTCGCCTTCGAAGATGTAGCCGGTGTCGCCTTCGGCGCAGGACACGGTCACGCCCTGGCCGTCCTTGAGCAGTTGGGTGGCGTTGCCGCAACCGACCACGGCCGGGATTCCCAGTTCACGGGCGATGATCGCCGCGTGGCAGGTACGCCCGCCACGGTTGGTGACGATGGCGCTGGCGCGCTTCATCACCGGTTCCCAGTCCGGGTCGGTCATGTCGGAGACCAGTACGTCGCCGGCCTGGACCTTGTCCATCTCCGAGACGTCCTTGATGATCCGCACCTTGCCCGCGCCGATGCGCTGGCCGATGGCCCGGCCTTCCACCAGCACGGTGCCGGTTTCCTTGAGCAGGTAGCGCTCCATGACGTTGGCCTGGGTGCGGCTCTTCACGGTTTCCGGACGGGCCTGCACGATGTACAGCTTGCCGTCGTCACCGTCCTTGGCCCACTCGATGTCCATCGGGCACTTGTAGTGCTGCTCGATGATCATCGCCTGCTTGGCCAGTTCGCTGACTTCGGCGTCAGTCAGGCAGAAACGCGCGCGCTCGGCCTTGTCCACGTCGACGGTCTTCACTGAACGACCGGCCTTGGCTTCGTCGCCGTAGATCATCTTGATGGCCTTGCTGCCCAGGTTGCGGCGCAGGATGGCCGGGCGACCGGCTTGCAGCGTGCCTTTGTGAACGTAGAACTCATCCGGGTTGACCGCGCCTTGCACGACGGTTTCACCCAGGCCGTAGGCGCCGGTGATGAACACCACGTCACGGAAACCCGACTCGGTGTCGAGGGTGAACATCACGCCGGCGGTGCCGGTCTCGGAGCGGACCATGCGCTGCACACCGGCGGACAGGGCGACCAGCTTGTGGTCGAAGCCCTGGTGCACGCGGTAGGAAATGGCACGGTCGTTAAAAAGGGACGCGAAGACTTCCTTGGCGGCGCGGATGACGTTTTCCACGCCACGGATGTTCAGGAAGGTTTCCTGCTGGCCGGCGAAGGAGGCATCCGGCAGGTCTTCGGCGGTGGCCGAGGAACGTACGGCGACGGCGATGTCGGGATTACCTTCGGACAGCTTGGCGAAAGCGGTGCGGATCTCGGTATTCAGTTTCTCGGGGAACTCGGCTTCCATGATCCATTGGCGGATCTGGGCACCGGTCTTGGCCAGGGCATTGACGTCGTCGACGTCCAGGGCATCGAGCGCATCGTGGATCTGCTGGTTCAGGCCGCTCAGTTCCAGGAAATCACGATAAGCCTGGGCGGTCGTGGCGAAGCCACCTGGCACCGATACGCCGGCACCGGCGAGGTTACTGATCATCTCGCCCAGGGATGCGTTCTTGCCCCCCACATGCTCCACATCATGGACGCCGAGCTTATCGAGGGAAACTACGTACTCTACCAAGGTGATCTCTCCACTAACTGTGTTGGAAAAGCTCAAGGCACCGGCGGCTCCAGGGGAGCGCTTGCCGGCGATATGGCCTGGACCTGGAAAATAAGTGAGAATGCGGGCCAATGGCGGCCGGCAAATCGCGCCTATCATATCCAAGAATCGTCACTAGCTCACTAGCTCACTAGCTTAAGGCCCAAGGCGCAAATGAAACGATCTGCTTTCTTTATCTCCGACGGCACCGGCATCACGGCCGAAACGCTAGGCCAAAGCCTGTTGGCACAGTTCGAAAACATTACTTTCGCCAAATTCATACGCCCGTACATCGACAGCGTCGACAAGGCGCGGGCCATGGTACAGCAAATCAATAAAGCCGCCGAAACCGACGGTTTCCGCCCGATCATCTTCGATACCATCGTCAATCAGGACATCCGTGAGATTCTCGCAACGTCCAATGGTTTCATGATCGACATTTTTTCCACCTTCCTGGCCCCCCTGGAACAGGAACTGAGCGAGCATTCTTCCTACTCGGTCGGCAAATCCCATTCCATTGGCCACAACTCCAACTACATGGAGCGGATCGAAGCGGTCAACTTCGCGCTGGACAACGATGACGGCGCACGTACGCATTATTACGACAAGGCCGACCTGATCCTAGTGGGCGTGTCGCGTTGTGGTAAGACGCCGACGTGCCTGTACATGGCGATGCAATTCGGCATCCGCGCGGCCAACTATCCGTTGACCGAAGACGACATGGAGCGCCTGCAACTGCCCAGCGCCCTGCGCGCCCACCAGCACAAGCTGTTCGGCCTGACCATCGACCCGGACCGCCTCACCGCGATCCGCAACGAGCGCAAGCCCAACAGTCGTTATTCAAGCTACGCCCAGTGCGAGTTCGAAGTGCGCGAGGTGGAAAACCTGTTCCGGCGGGAGAACATTCCCCATATCAACTCCACGCATTTTTCCGTGGAAGAGATTTCGGCGAAGATCCTGGTGGAGAAAGGGGTGGAGCGGCGGTTCAAATAACCAGACGGTGTGCCGGAAAACCTGTGGGAGCGAGCTTGCTCGCGATTGCGGAGTGTCAGCCAACATTGATCTTGCTGACCCACCGCAATCGCGAGCAAGCTCGCTCCCACAAGGTATAGGAAGTCTTCCGGCCTAGGGTTTCAGCCGCTCAACCAACGCCTGCCCCACCGCCAGCGCCGAGGCCGGATTCTGGCCGGTGATCAATTCCCGATCCTCCACCACATGGGACGTCCACGGCGAGGTGTTGCTGCTGTATTGCCCACCCGCCTGTTCCAGGGCGGTTTGTGGATAGAACTTCATGCTCCCGCCGCCCAGCAGCCCCTTGGCCAACGCTTCTTCCTGATTGCTGATCACTGTCATCTTGTACCCGGCATAGATCCAGTCGGCCTTGGCCGGGGCCTGGCCGTGGGCGGCCAACTGCCCGACGAAGCCCTTGGCGTCGGCCAGGGTCGACAGCAACGCGATCGGCCCGTGGCAGACCAGCGCGGTGGTCTTGCCCTTGTCATGAAAATGCGTCAGCACCCGCCCCAGCGGTGCGCTCGTGAGCAAATCCTGCATTGGCGCATGCCCGCCGGGAATGTAGAGGGCGTCGAACTGTTCCAGACCGATCTGCTCGACACGAGCCAGGCTGATCACCGGCGAGTCCTTGGCCGACGTGATATTCAACTGCGCCAGCAACGCCTGGTAACGCTCGAGCTCCGCCGAGTCGTTATTGAAGTACATCTTGTCCGCCGAGGAGCGGTCCAGCGTCGGCGCCTTGCCCTCGGGGGTCGCGAACGTTACCTGGTGGCCGGCATCCAGCAACAGTTTCACCGGTTGCAGCAATTCGTTGAGGTAGAACCCGGTGGAGAAGACCTGGCCATTCTTCAAATCCAGATGATCGGAGTCCGACAGGACCACCAGCACGTTGTCGGCGTGGGCCGCGACGCTGATCCCCGCCAGGACAACAGACGATACCAAGCCAGTAAGCTTTTTCATGATGACTCCAGGACGCTTCGATAAAAGATGCGCTCACTGTATTGATGCGCTTACCGGCGATAAACTGGCGCTCCGGAACATCACCTGGTCCCTGGAGGCAACAATGGCCCGTCGATTCGATCATCTGGCCGACGTGGAAGCTTTCGTCACGGTCGTGGAAAAAGGCACGCTCAGCGCCGGTGCCGTGGCGCTGGGCACCACGCCTTCGGTCCTGAGCCGCGCCATCTCCCGCCTCGAAGCCCGGCTTGGGGTGCAACTGTTGCGACGCACGACCCGCCGGCTGAACCTGACCGATGCCGGCACGTTGTACTTGGAACAGTCGCGCTCGGCTTTTGCCCTGATTGACGATGCCGAGCGGCGAATCCAGGGCCAGGACGGTGTCTTGACCGGTCGTGTGCGCTTGAGCGTACCGACCACCTACGGTCATTGCCGCCTGCCATCGCTGCTGTCGCGTTTCGCCCAGGCGTGCCCGCAAGTCCGGGTCGAACTGAGCATCACCAACCGCAACGTCGATCTGGTGGCCGAGGGGTATGACCTGGCGATACGCCTTGGACCGCTGCCGGACAGCGGCCTGGTGGGCCGCAAGCTCGAAGACGCCCGCCTTTGCCTGGTGGCCTCGCCGCACTACCTGGAGCGCGCCGGAACGCCCCGGCACGTCGATGAGCTGGCCGCCCACGCCTGCCTGCCCTTCGTGATGCCCAGCAGCGGACGCATCGCACCCTGGCTGTTTCGCGACAATCAGGAGGATCGGGAATGGCTGCCGGCGGGCAATGTGCAAGTGTCCGACGACGTATTGGGCATCGTGTCCCTGGCCCAGGCCGGGATGGGGATCTGCCAGACCTATGAATTCATTGTCCGGGAGCGCATCGAGCGCGGGGAACTGGTGGTGTTGCTGGAGGACTTTGGCGGGCGCAGCCGACCGTTTTCAATCATCTACCCGCCCCATCGGCAATTGCCGGCGGCGGCGCGGGCGTTGATTGATTTTTTGATCGAGCAATAGCGGGTAACGCCGGCAGGCCTCTGTGGGAGCGAGCTTGCTCGCGATTGCGGAGTGTCAGCCGGCATTAATGTTGCCGATCCACCGCTATCGCGAGCAAGCTCGCTCCCACAGTGGTTCTGATGTGACTGCAAGATCTGTATTCTCCCGCAGCCTTGCTGTGGAAAGCTTTCTTGCTGCCACAGGCTCTACATTTAGTGGGCCGCAGCTGCCTGTTCGTCCATTTTCTTGCGCAGGCTCAGCGGACGCATGTCGGTCCAGACTTCTTCGATGTAGGCCAGGCATTCCTTCTTGAACCCGCTTTTGCCGACGGTGCGCCAGCCCTCGGGGATGGCCTTGTAGTCTGGCCAGATCGAATACTGTTCTTCGTGGTTGACCACGACCTGAAAGACGATGTCCTCGCGGTCGAATACTGAAGTCATGGGTGTCTCTCCATCTTTGCTCGAGGTTCGCTGCGCCGCATGCGCAGCCAGGATATGAAAGGAACGTACGGGGCCGGGTAAAAATTAGCTGTCCGTGACCGCCGCATGCAGGGCTCGCCCGAAAATCTCGGCGACCCGGTCGATCTCCGCCCGGGTGATGATCAACGGTGGCAGGAACCGCACCACGCCGCCCTGACGACCACCCAGTTCCAGGATCAGCCCGCGCTTGAGGCACTCGCGTTGCAGCCGTGGCGCCAGCTGTGCATGCACTGGCGGATGGCCCAAGGCATCCGGCTTACCCGCCGGGTCCACCAATTCAACACCCAGCATCAGCCCGCGTCCGCGGATATCGCCCAGTTGCGCAAAGTCCCGCTGGAGGATGCGCAGGTGCTCGCCGAGGCGCTCGCCCATGGCGGCGGCGTGGGCCGGCAGGTCGTGCGCCTGCAAATACCTCATCACCGCAGAACCGGCGGCCATGGCCATCTGATTGCCACGGAAGGTCCCGGCATGAGCGCCCGGCAGCCACGTGTCGAGCCAGTCGCGGTAAACCACCACCGCCAGCGGCAGGCTGCCGCCGATGGCCTTGGACAATACGACCACGTCGGGGATGATCCCGGCATGTTCGAAGGCAAACATCTTGCCGGTACGACCGAAGCCGCTCTGGATTTCGTCGACGATCAACGCCACACCCGCCTGCTCGGTGATCCGCCGCAAGCCACGCAGCCAGTCCAGGTCGGCGGGAATGACCCCGCCCTCGCCCTGCACCACCTCGACGATGACGGCTGCCGGCAATTGCACACCGGCTTCCGGGTCGTTCAGCAGGTTTTCCAGGTAATGCAAACTGGCCTTCACGCCCTCGACACCGCCCAGCCCGAACGGACAGCGGTAATCATAGGGGTACGGCATGAACTGCACGCCACTGCTGAGCAAGGCGCCCAAGGGTTTCTTCGGCCCCAGGCTGCCCATCAGGCTCAGTGCCCCCTGGCTCATGCCGTGATAACCCCCCTGGAACGACAGCACAGTGCTGCGTCCGGTGGCGGTGCGCACCAGCTTGAGAGCAGCTTCCACCGCGTCGGTACCGGTGGGGCCGCAGAACTGGATCTTCGCCTCGGCGGCCAACTGCGCCGGCAACAGGCCGAACAGGTCCTGGACGAAGCGGTCCTTGACCGGCGTGGTCAGGTCCAGGGTATGCAACGGCAGCTCATCGGCCAGCACCTGCTGGATCGCGTCGATCACCACCGGGTGGTTATGCCCCAGTGCCAATGTGCCGGCACCGGCCAGGCAATCGATGAAGGTGCGTCCCTCGACATCCTCGACATACACCCCCTTGGCGCGCTTGAGGGCCAGGGGAATCCGCCGTGGATAGCTGCGGGCATTGGATTCCTGCCGACTCTGGCGAGCCAGCAGCGGCGATTCATTGAACTGGTAGAGCGTCTCGGCCGACACGGGGCTGACCCGGGCCGGCTGTGCTTCGATAAGGTTGTTGGCGACTGACATCTCTCGACCCCGCAATACGTAGTGACCCAAACGGCACACCGGGCAGATGCGCATCCGGTCGGGGCGCACATGCAGGTTTCCTGTTGTGGAAACGCATCAGCCACGGGGGGATTTACCCCCGGGCAGCACTTTCGCCGTCGGTGCGATCAGCGGCTTGTGCATCGCGATGGCCTTGACCCCGCCAAGGGCGAAGGCCTCGGCGCTTTGTTCAAACCCCAGGTGTCGATAGAACGCCTGGCTGGAGCGGGTACTGTTGAGACGCACCCGGGCCACCCCGCGCCCGCGCAACCACGCCTCGATATCCCGCACCAGCGCCTGGCCGACACCTCGGCGGAAGGATTCCGGTTGCACGTAGCAGAAGGCGATCCGGCCACTGGTCGTGGCCATGGCGACACCCGCCGGCCGACCCTGCAAACGGGCCAGGGTCAGGCGCAAGCGTGGGTCGTCCAGCCAGGGACGGATATGCGCGAGGGTGTTATGGCGTACCCAGGCAGCCACGACAGTGGGGTCGTTGCGGTGCTCGGCGGCACACCCGACCCGGATGGAGCGCTCGGCGATCCGGCTGATGATGCCGGCATCGCTGGGCCTGGCCGTACAGATTTCGATGAAGGTGTCCATGGCGCGGGTTTCCTCAGTCCTTGAGTCGAGCTGAAAAAACATAGACCCGGATAAGGCCGGGGCGCCAATGGCAGGTCGTTACAGCAGATGTACGCAAATCCCCGGCATGGGAGCACAGCCCTGTTCTTAGACCTTGCCTGAACCTGTGTGGCGAGAGGATTTATACCCGCTGGCTGCGCAGCAGCCCCTCGAGAAGACAACTCGATCAACCTGACACAGCGGGTTCACAGCTTTTGGGGCTGCTGCGCAGCCCAGCGGGGATAAATCCCCTCGCCACAGGTTCATCCACTTAGCCGACCACGACCTGCACCGGCATGGTCAATTCGACTCGCAACCCATCCGGGCGACTGTCGAAATGCAGGCCGCAGCCGCAACGCTGGACAATCGCCTGGACGATCGCCAGTCCCAGCCCGCAGCCGGTGCTCTGGCCGTTGCGCCAGAAGCGCTGGGTCAGGTGCTGGATATCGTCGGCGGCGATACCGGGGCCGTGATCGCGGACCTGGAAGCGCACGCGCTGGCCGATCATCTCCAGGCCCAGTTCCACCTCGGTATCGTCCGGGGTATGGCGCAGGGCGTTATCCAGCAGGTTGCGCAAGGCGGCGATGGAGAGCACCGCCGGCATCTGCACCGGTGCATCGGACACCCCTGGGGATACGTGCAGCCTGATCCGCCGGGAATCACTGCTGGCGGCATCCTGGATCGCCAGCCGGGCAACCTGCTCGGCGTTGCATTGCACGCCATCGTCGAACGACAGGCTGCCTTCTACCCGCGCCAGCAGCAGCAACTGTTCGAGCGTGCGATGCATGCGGTCGGCGCCCTCCTCGGCCCGGGCCAGGGATTGGTCGCGGGCGGCGCCCTCGGTCATGCGCGCCACTTGCAGGTGTGTCTTGATAGCGGTCAGGGGGCTGCGCAGCTCGTGAGCCGCGTCGCCGGTCAGCCGGCGCTCGCGCTCGATGGTTTTGCCGATGCGCTGGAACAGCTGGTTCTGGGTCTCCAGCAACGGTCGCAGTTCGCTGGGCAACGGATGGATCTGCAAGGGCTCCAGGGAATCGGCGCTACGCCGCATCAGCGCATCGCGAATGCGATTGAGCGGTGCCAGGCCCTGGCCGATGCCCAGCCACAACAGGCACAAGCAACCGAGCAATGCCACGCCCACCGGCACCGACGCGGCCAGCAGTATCGACATGTTCAGGGCTTCGCGTTCGATCTGGCGGTCGGCGGTAGTGATACGCAAGTCACCCCGGGCCAGGGTGAAGCTGCGCCAGGGCGCGCCGTCGATCATCTGGTCGTGGAAGCCCATTTTCTCGGCTTCCAGGGTTTGCTCGGGGGTGCCGTGGCTGCGGGCCAGAATCTCGCCACGCAAGGAACTGACCTGACAGGCCATGCCGCCAGGAATGCTCAATTGCTCGGAGCTCAAATGCGTGCCATCGCCCTTGCTGGGCAACGGTGGCATCTGTTCCAGCAGTCCGGCGACCATCCGCGCCGAAGCCACCAGGCGCTGGTCGAGGGAAAACATCATCTGGTTGCGCAGGTCGCTGAGCATCCACGCGGCGGCCAGGGCCCAGATCAAGGCAAAAGCCGCGCCGAGGGTCAGGCTCAGGCGCAGTCGCAGGCTCATCACTTGGAAGACTCTCCGCCGTCAGCCGGCCCCAGGCGATAGCCCAGGCCACGTACGGTCTCGACAATGCCGTTACCCAACTTGCGCCGCAGGTGATGGATATGGACGTTGAGGGCGTTGCTTTCCAATTCGTCGTTGAAGCCGTAGACGCTGTCCTTGAGTTGTTCGCTGGACAGCACCCGGCCGCGACTGTGCAAGAGTGCCTGCAGCAGCGACTGCTCGCGCCGGGACAGGTCCACCGGCTGGCCGTCCAGGGTGGTTTCCCGACTGCTGGGGTCGTAGGTCAGGCGACCGTGCTCGATCAGGTTGACGCTGCGCCCCGCCACGCGCCGCAGCAAGGTGTGCAGGCGCGCCGCCAGCTCGCGCAGGTCGAAGGGTTTGAGCAGGTAGTCATCGGCGCCGGCCTGCAAGCCGTCGACCCGGTCGGTCACCGAATCCCGGGCGGTGAGGATCAGCACCGGCGTCTCCAGCCCCTGCTGGCGCAGTTGCCTGAGCAGCTTGAGACCGTCCTCATCGGGCAACCCCAGGTCCAGCACCATGACATCGAACTCCGCCACGCCGACCATCGCCCGCGCCGCCGATGCGGTGGCCACGTGCTCGACCGTCAGGCCCTGCGCCGTGAGGCCGGCAACGATCCCGCTGGCAATCAACTCATCGTCTTCGCAGACCAGTACACGCATGGTAAGCCCCGTGGAAAAAGGTACATTAGGCCGCCGGCCGATTAAGCCGACATTATGCGACGAGTACGGCCAACATGGGCGATCATTGCTGCCTGCCGGTCGTCGCCGGGTTAATCGACGGTTAATCGCCAGCCGCCATTGTGCTTTCCACTCGCTTCGTTCTAAGGCTTTATCCATGCGTCGATTGTTTTTGCTGTGGCTGTTCCTGATCTCGGGCCTGGCCCAGGCCGCCAATCCCTTCGAAACCAAACCCGATTTCCTGCCGGTGGAAAAGGCGTTCGTGTTGACCTCCGAACGCCTGGACTCCGGTGAAACCCAGCTGTTCTGGCAGATCGCCGATGGGTACTACTTGTATCAGCAGCGGCTCAAGTTCGATGGCTTGGCCGAGGCACAAAAACCCAAGCTGCCGGAGGGTGAAGCCCACAGCGACGAGTTTTTCGGCGACCAACAAGTCTATCGCCAGGCGCTGGAGCTGAAGATACCCGCCGGTGCCACGGGCAAGATCAAGGTCGGCTTCCAGGGCTGTGCCGACGCCGGCCTGTGCTATCCACCCCAGACCCGAGTGGTGGACTTGGGGGGCAGCGCCCCGGCGGCGGCCGCCGGCGAGGCACCGGACCAGGCCCTGGCCAGCGGCCTGCAACAGCGAGCCTTGGGCTGGAGCCTGCTGGTGTTCTTCGGCCTGGGCCTGCTACTGGCGTTCACCCCCTGTTCGCTGCCGATGCTGCCGATCCTGGCCGGGCTGGTGGTGGGCAGCGGCGCCGGACCGAGACGCGGCCTGGCCTTGGCCGGCAGCTACGTGATCAGCATGGCCCTGGTGTACGCCGCCATGGGCGTGCTCGCCGCGCTACTGGGCGCCAACCTCCAGGCGCTGCTGCAACAACCGTGGCTGCTGGGCAGCTTCGCCGCTGTGTTCGTGTTGCTGGCGCTGCCCATGTTCGGTTTCTTCGAATTGCAATTGCCAGCGGCCCTGCGTGACCGCCTGGAAAACGCCGGGCGCCAGCGGCGCGGTGGCAGCCTGGTGGGCGCCGGCATTCTCGGGGCGCTGTCTGGCCTGTTGGTGGGCCCCTGCATGACCGCGCCGCTGGCCGGCGCGCTGCTGTACATCGCCCAGAGCGGCAATGCGCTGCACGGCGGGCTGATCCTGTTCACCATGGGCATCGGCATCGGCCTGCCACTGTTGCTGCTGGTGACCGTGGGCAACCGCTTCCTGCCCAAGCCCGGCGCCTGGATGAACCTGCTCAAGGGCGTGTTCGGCTTCCTGTTCCTGGGCACCGCGCTGCTGATGATTCGCCCGATCATCGACGGTTCGTTGTGGGTCGGCCTGTGGGGCGTGCTGTTGTTGATCGCCGCCTACAGCGCCTGGCGCCAGACCGAAGGGTTCGGCCGCATCGCCTATGTCTGCGGCAGCGCTTCGTTGCTGTTCGGCTTGTGGGGCAGCCTGCTGGTGATTGGCGCCGCGGGCGGTGGCGATGATTTCTTCCAGCCCCTGAAGGTGTATGCCGGCACCGAGGGCCGCGCGACCGTCAGTGCCCACGACGCGTTCCTCACCGTCAGCGAGCCCGCCGCCCTGCAACGGGAACTGGACGCCGCCAAGGCCCAGGGCCAGTGGGTGCTGCTGGACTACTACGCCGACTGGTGCGTGTCCTGCAAGATCATGGAGAAACAGGTGTTCGGCCGCGCCGAGGTGCTCGATGCCCTGAACGGCGTGCGCCTGGTGCGCCTGGACGTCACCGCTGACAGCCCCGCCAGCCGCGAACTGCTGGGTCGTTACCAAGTGCCGGGGCCGCCGAGCCTGCTGTGGATCGGCGCCGACGGTGAAGAACGCCGCAGCCAGCGGATCACCGGGGAAGTCGACGCCAAGACGTTCCTGGAGCGCTGGAACCTCACCCGGGACGCGCGCTGATGCTGACGTTCACCCTGGGCACCTTTGCCATCGCCCTGAACCACCTGTTGCTCATCAGCGCCCTGGCGCTGGCGACCTTCGTGGGCTGGCGAGTGGCCAAGCGCGGGGGCGAAAACCCCGAGTCGGTACTGTTCGTGCTGTTTCTACTGGGCCTGTTGGCCGCACGGATCGGCTTCGTCGTCGCCTATTGGCAACATTACCGGGATGACCCGTGGCAGATCGTCGACCTGCGCGACGGTGGCTTCCTGGCCTGGCCGGGCATCGTGACGCTGCTGATTGGCGCCTTGTTGTGGGCACGGCGCCGTCCGCCCCTGCGCCGACCATTGGGCTTCGGCGTCGGCAGCGGCTTGCTGTTCTGGCTGGTGGCGACCATGTCGCTGACAATTTATGAACAAGGCACCCGGCTGCCGGACATCAACCTGCGCACCGCCGACGGCGAGACCGTGAAGCTCACCGATTACCAGGGCGGCCCCCTGGTGATCAACCTCTGGGCCACCTGGTGCCCACCCTGCCGGCGCGAAATGCCGGTACTCGAAGATGCCCAGCAACAGCGTCCGGACCTGACCTTCCTGTTCGTCAACCAGGCCGAAAGCATGCAAAGCGTCAGCACCTACCTGGCCACCCAGGGCCTGAGCCTGACCAATGTATTGTTCGATGGCAGCGGCCGCCTCGGCCAGGCCGTGGGCTCCATGGCCCTGCCGACCACCCTGTTCTACAGCGCCGACGGCCGCCTGCTGGGCAGTCACCTGGGCGAATTATCGAAAGCGAGCCTGGCCCGCGCCCTGGAAAACTTCGAAACACCGGGCTCGACCACGGTGCCCCACTCCGCCACAAGGAAACCGCCATGCCCCGCCTCCGCCACCTGCTGACCCTGGCCGTCGCCACCGCACTGTCCCAGGCACCGCTGCTCCAGGCCGAAGAATTGCCTGCGGCCATCAAGAAGATCGAAGCCAAGGGCGCAAAAATCGTCGGCACCTTCGACGCGCCGGACGGCTTGCGCGGTTACGCGGCGCAATACCAGAACCGTGGCATGGCGCTGTACCTGACCCCAGATGGACAGCACGTCCTGCTGGGTAACCTGTATGACGCCGACGGCAAGGACTTGAGCGCCGAGCCGCTGCAAAAACTGGTCTATGCGCCGATGGCCAAGGCCATCTGGGCGAAGATGGAGGGCAGCAACTGGATCGCCGACGGCAACAAGGACGCACCGCGCACGGTGTACCTGTTCAGCGACCCGAACTGCCCGTACTGCAACATGTTCTGGGAACAGGCTCGGCCCTGGGTCAAGGCCGGCAAGGTGCAGTTGCGCCACATCATGGTGGGCATCATCCGCGAAGACAGCCCGGGTAAATCCGCCGCCTTGCTGGCCGCCAAGGACCCGGAAAAAGCCCTGGCCGAGCATGAAAAAGCCGGTAAGGGCAGCCCGCTCAAACCGCTCAAGAACATCCCCCCCGCCATCCAGGCAAAGCTGGACGCCAACCAGCAGTTGATGGACGAATTGGAACTGTCTGCCACCCCGGCGATTTTCTATCTGGATGAAAAGGGCGACCTGCAACAGCAGCAAGGCGCGCCGTCGCCGGACAAGCTGGTGAAGATTCTCGGGCCGAAGTGATCCCAAAAGCCCTGAATACCTGTGGCGAGGGGATTTATCCCCGCTGGGCTGCGAAGCAGCCCTGAAACCTGACACCTCGGTAAACCTGATAAACCTGATAAACCAAGTCGACAGCATTGGGCCGCTTCGCGACCCAGCGGGGATAAATCCCCTCGCCATCCTTTCAGTGCTTTCGCGTCAGAATCGCTGACAACGCCTCAGTCACGAACTGCGGATTCTCCAGATTGGAGATGTGCCCCGCGTCCGGGATCGACAGGCAGGGGCAGCCGATCAGCTCGGCCATTTCCGAGGCCTCGGACGGTGGACGTGGCTTGTCCTGGTCACCGCACATCACCACGGTGCCCTCGGCGTCCAGTTCAGGCAGGCGCGGCAAGATGTCGTCCCGACCGAAAATGATCCGCCCCAGCGGTACGATGCTGGCGCGCAGGCGATCGGCCGGCAGCGCGGCCAATGTGGCGCGGAACTGTTGATAGAGCGGTGACTGCGGGTCGATGCCCGGCCGGAAGAAGATCGGCACGATGATGTCCAGCAACGGCTCGGGGATGCTGCCGCTGGCTTCGATCTTGTCAAACAGTGAGAAGTAGTACTGACGGGTCTGCTCCGGCTCGACACCCACATAAGTGTCCATCAGCACCAGCGACTGGATCCGCGTGGACGCCGCCAGTGCCAGCCGCGTTCCCCACATCCCACCCACCGAAAGCCCCACCAGGTGGAAGCAGTCGATGCTCAAATAATCCAGCAGTTCCATCATCTGGCGGGCCAGATCGTTCAGTGAACTCATGCCTTCCGGCATCTGCCCCGACTGGCCATGGCCCCAAAGGTCCGGAGCGATCACCCGGTAATGCCTGGACAACACCTCGATCTGCGGCGCCCACATGGCGTGGTCCCACAGATAGCTGCCGCCCAGCACCACCACCGGGCCCTGGCCCTGGTCCAGGTAGTAAAGGGGTTGTCCGTCGATCGTTGCAAAGGGCATGGGTGACCTCCTTGTTTGCGTCTGGAAAAAAGCCTTGGGAGACTGAGCCGCGAAGCGCGAGGCGTCAACCTTGGGTTTGCGCTGGTTGTGCAGCCACCATCGCGAGCAAGCTCGCTCCCACAGAAAATTTGCGTCGTACACAAATCCACTGTGGGAGCTTGCTCGCGATGGTCTTGTTAGACGCCGCAAAACTACATGCCTTCCAACTCCGCCATCAAATCATTCAACCGATCCACCTTCTCCTCGGTGATTTCGCTGGCCGCCAGCCCTTCGACGTAGTCGGCCAGTTCCCGCACCGTACTGCACTCGAACATTGCCCGCAGCGGCACGTCGCGTTGCAGGGCCTTTTGCACCCGCGAGGCGATTTGCGTCGCCAGCAAGGAATGGCCACCCAGCTCGAAGAAGTTGTCCCGCACCCCCACCCGCTCGACTTTCAGCACCTGGGCCCAGATGTCCGCCAGGGTCTGCTCCAGCGCATTGCCAGGGGCCTGGTAGTCCTGGCTTTGCAACTGGCCGATCTCCAGGGCCGGCAAGGCCTTGCGGTCGAGTTTGCCATTGGCGTTGAGGGGCAGGCGGTCGAGCCACAGCCAGTGCAGCGGCACCATGTATTCCGGCAGCTCGGCCCGCAGGCGCTGCTTGATGCGCTCCAGGCGTTCGGCGGGTTTCAGCGCCGAGTCGGTGGCAACGAGGTAGCCCACCAGATGCTTGCCATTGGCGCCCTCTTGCACGCCCACCGCCCCATCGCGCACTTCCGGCTGTTCATGCAAGCGTGCTTCGATTTCCCCCAGTTCGATGCGGTAGCCGCGGATCTTCACCTGATGGTCGATGCGCCCGACGTACTCCAACACCCCGTCGCTGCGTCGCCGCGCCAGGTCGCCGGTGCGGTACAGCCGCTCTCCCGGTGCCCCGAACGGGTTCGGCACAAAGACCGGGGCGGTGCGCAACGGATCGCTGACATAACCGCGCCCGACCCCGGTGCCCGCCACGCACAACTCACCCACGGCGCCCAGCGGCACCAGGTCCAGCGCGCCGTCGAGCAGGTACAGACGATTGTTGTCGGTGGGCGTGCCGATCGGCAGGTAAGTGCCCCGGGTCGACGCTTGATCGACACGGAAGAACGCCACGTCGTCGGAGCATTCCGCCGGGCCGTAGGCGTTGACCAGGCCAATGTCCGGGTAACGCGACAACCACTGGTGGGCCAGTTCCGGCGGCATCGCTTCGCCGGTGGGCAGCATCCAGCGCAGGCCGTCCAGACCGATGCGCTCCTGGGCGAGCATGCCCTGGATCAGCGACGGCACGCTTTCCAGCACGGTGATGCCCTGCTGCTGCACATGCTCCAGCAACCCTTGCGGGTCGTGGGCGATGGCGTTGGGCACGATGTCGACCCGGGCGCCGAACAACGGCGCGGCCAGGAACTGCCAGACCGAAATGTCGAAGCTTTGGGACGCCGTCTGGGCGATCACATCCGCCTCGCTCAGCGCCAGGTACGGCACTTTGCTCAGTTGATTATTGAGCATCCCTCGCTGCTCTACCATCACGCCTTTGGGCAGGCCGGTGGAACCGGAGGTGTAGATCACGTAGGCGAGGTTATCCGGCCCGCTGTAGACCCCTGGGTTTTCCAGCGAAAGAGCGCTGGCCTGGACAGCTTCCCACACCAACAACTTTGGCCGCCCGGAACAGGCGAACTCGTCCAGCAAAGCCTGCGCCTGGGCTTGGCAGGCCTGGGTGCAAACCAGTAACGGCGTGCGACTCAATTCGATGATACGGCTCAGGCGCTGGCTCGGCAGGCCCGGGTCCAGCGGCAGGTAGCCGGCACCGGCCTTGAAGCTGCCGACGATCATGCCCAGCAGCTCGGCATCCCGTTCGGCCAGCAGCGCTACGGGCTGATCCAGGCCGACACCGGCAGCGATCAGGGCATGACCGAGGCGGTTGCTGCGTGCATTCAACTCGGCGTAGCTGTAGCTCGTGTCCAGGCAACTGACCGCAGGGCGGTACGGATGGGCCGCAACCCGTGCCTCGAACAGCTCGACGTAGCTCTGTTCCAACGGGTAGGCATGCTCGCTCTGGTTGCAGCCTTCGATGAGGAAATCCTGTTCTTGAGCACCGAGCAGTGGCAGCTCGCTCATGTCGCCGTGCAAGCCCTCCATCAACGCCAGCAGCAACCGCTTGAACTCGCCCAGCAGCCCCTGGACGGTGGTTTCATCGAAGTAACGTTGGTCGTACGACAGGTGCAGCCCCAGGTCATCCCCCGGATAGCAGACCGCCGTCAACGGGAAATTGGTGTGGGTACGGCCCGAGTCGGAGGTGGCGTCGAGGCTTTGGGCGCGGTCCAGCACCGAGACTTCCACCGGCGCGTTCTCGAACACGAACAGGCTGTCGAACAGCGGCTGGCCCTTGGGCAGTTCGCTGACGTCCTGGATGCTCACCAGCGGCAGGTATTCGTACTCACGCAGTTGCATGTTGCTGTCCAGCAAATCGCTGAGCCACTGGCGCACGCTGCAACGCTGATGGTCCTCTGGCATCTGCACGCGCAAGGCGATGCTGTTGATGAACAGCCCCACGGTGCGTTGCATCTGCGGCAGCTCTACCGGGCGCCCGGCCACAGTGACGCCGAACAGCACGTCGCGGTCGCCGCTGACCCGTCGCAGCACCAGGGCCCACGCCGCCTGGGCGAACGTGTTGACCGTCAGTTGATGGGCTTGGGCCAGTTCCCGCAGTCGCGCACCATCCCGGGCATCGAGACGGGTGTAGCAGTCGCCGACGATCATGCCGCCGCTGTCACCGGCGTGCTCGCGCAGGAATGGCCGGTCGCCAGGGATCGGCGTGGTCCGCTCGAAACCTTGCAGGTTACGCTGCCACCACTGGCGGGCCTCGGCCAGGCTCTGGTGTTGCAGCCAGCCGATGTAGTCGCGATAGCGCGGCGGCACGGTCAACTGCGGTTCGCGGTTTTCACCCAGGGCGGTGTAGATCTCGAAGAAGTCATCCATCAGCAGCGAACGGCACCACGCATCGATGAGGATGTGGTGATTACTCATCATGAACCAGTAGCGTGCCGCGCCGACCCGAATCAGTCGCAGGTGGAACGGCGCCTGGTTCAACAGATCGAAACCGGCCTCGCGCTCGTTCTTGAGCAGTGCCTGGAGTTTGGTTTCCTGGGCGTCTTCGGGCACCTCGGACCAGTCGAGATAATCCACCGGCGTGCTGCCGGGCCTGTGGATAATTTGCAACATGTCTTCGCCAACGTTCCAGCAGAACGACGCGCGCAACGCTTCATGCCGGGCGATGACCGCCTGCCAGGCCTGGGCAAAACGTTGCGGGTCCAGTTCGCTGTTGATGCGATAGCGATCCTGCATGTAGTACAGGCCCGTGCCCGGTTCCAGCAAGGTGTGCAGCAGCATGCCTTCCTGCATCGGCGTCAGCGGGTAGACGTCCTCGATCTGCCCGGCCGGCACCGGCAGGCTGTCGAGCTGGCCCTGGGTCAGCTTCGCCAGGGGGAAGTCCGATGGCGTCAGGCCGCCCGCCTCGTCCGTCAGGCAGTGTTCGATCAGGCGTCGCAACTCATCGAGGTAGGCCTCGGCCAGCGTGGCAATGGCCTGGCGCTCATGACGCTGGGCACTGAAAGTCCAGCGCAGCACCAGCTCGCCGCCGCTGACCTGGCTGTCGACGCTCAGCGCGTTGGGCAGCGGCGCATCGGGATCGTGGATGGCCCCCAGCGGCGCATCCAGTGGCAGGAACAAGGCCTCCTGACCCAGGGTCTGGTCGAGCTGGCCCAAGTAGTTGAAGGTGATCGCCGCGTGCGGCAGGCCGGCCATCGACTCGCGCGTCGCCGCGTCCGCCAGGTAGCGCAGCACGCCATAACCGAGGCCCTTGTGGGGCACCGCGCGCAGTTGCTCCTTGATGGTCTTGATCGAGACACTGAAATCTTCGGCCGTAGGGCTCAGGCGCACGGGATAGACGCTGGTGAACCAGCCTACGGTGCGGGTCAGGTCGAGGTCGTCGAACAACGCTTCGCGACCGTGGCCCTCGAGCTGGACCAGGGCCGAGTCATGGCCGCTCCAACGGCACAGCACCCGGGCCAGCGCCGTGAGCAGCAGGTCATTGACCTGGGTGCGGTAGGCGCTCGGCGCCTGTTGCAGCAGTTGCCGGGTGCGCTCGGCGTCCAGGCGCACACTGACGGTTTGCGCGTGGCGCTCCTCAAGCCCGCCCTCGGGGTTCGCGCACGGCAGTTGCGCCTGCGCGCCGCTCAATTGCGCTTGCCACCAACCGAGCTCCTCGCGCAGGGATTCGCTGCCGGCGTAGGCCTGCAAACGTGCGGCCCAGTCACGCAACGGGCTGGTCTTGGCCGGCAGGCGCGCCGCTTGCCCGGCGACCAGCTGGCGATAGACGGTTTGCAAATCGTCCATCAGCACCCGCCACGACACACCGTCCACCACCAGGTGGTGGATGACGATCAGCAACCGTTGTCGGCCATCAGGTAATTGCGCCAGCACGGCATGCAGCAACGGCCCAGTGGCTAGATTAAAACGGCGCTGCGCCTCGGCGAACAACGCTTCGCACGCCTGCTCGGTGCCTACGGATACCTGCTGCAACAGCACCGCGTCAGTCTGTGGCTGGTGCTCGGCGCGCCAGTGCCCGGCGGTTTCGCCAAAGACCAGGCGCAAGGCATCGTGGTGCTGGAAGACGCTGCGCAGTGCCTGTTCCAGCGGTTGCGGGTCCAGGGCCATGGTCGGCTCCAGCAGCAACGCCTGGTTCCAGTGATGCCGGCTGGGGATCGCGCGGTCGAAGAACCAGTGCTGGATCGGCGTCAGCCCGGACTCACCCTGCAACAGGCCCTGCTCGGCGTGCACTTGCTGGCTGCGCGTGGCAACGGCGGCCAGGGTCTGTACGGTCTGGTGCTGGAACAAGTCCCGGGGCGTGAAATGAATGCCCTGCTGCCGGGCACGGCTGACCACCTGGATGGACAGGATCGAGTCACCGCCCAGCTCGAAGAAATTATCGTTGAGGCCCACCTGCGCCACGTTCAGCACGTCACACCAGATCGCCGCCAGTGTCTGCTCCAGGGCATTGCTCGGCGCCACGTAGTGTTGGCGATTGAGTTCGGGATCGGGCATCGGCAAGGCGCGGCGGTCGAGCTTGCCGTTGGCGGTCAGCGGCATGCTCGCCAGCAGGATCAGGTGCGTGGGCACCATGTAGTCCGGCAACTGGGCCTTGAGGTGGTTTTTCAAGGCGTCACGCAGGGCCGCTTGCTGCTCGCCGTCCTGGCTGGCGATGTCGCTCACCAGGTAACCGGCCAGTTGCTTGCCGCCGGGCATGTCGAGGGCCAGGACCACGGCCTCGCGCACTGCGTCATGTTCCAGCAGGCGAGTCTCGATTTCCCCCAGTTCGATGCGAAAACCCCGGATTTTCACCTGATGGTCGATCCGCCCCAGGTATTCCACCAGACCGTCGGCACGCTGGCGCACCAGGTCGCCGGTGCGATACAGGCGTCCGCCTTCGGTGGCGAACGGGTCGGCGACGAAACGCTCGGCGGTCATGCCTGGACGCTGGTGATAACCCTGGGCCAGACCGGCGCCGCCCACATACAACTCACCCGTGGCACCTGGTGGTACCAACGCCAGGTCGGCGTCGAGGATGTACGCCACGCGGGCGCCAATCACGCTGCCAATCGGCACACTGGCCGCGCCCTCCTCCAGTCGCTCCGGAGCCAGGCTCGCCAACGGCATGACCACGGTTTCGGTCGGGCCATAGGCGTTGAAGAACAGCTTCGGGTTGAACGCCGCGCGAATGCGCTGCAAATGCTCGCCCGTCAGGGCTTCGCCGCCGGTGATGCACATGCGCACCGGCAGGGTCTGGCCTTGGGTGGCCAACCACTGCGCCAACTGACTGCCGTAGCTGGGCGTGAAACCAAGGATGTTGACGCGATGCTGGCGGATCAGCCCGCAGATTTCCTCGGCATCCCACTGGCCCTGGGCCCGCAGCACGACGTGGGCACCACTGAGCAAGGGCACCAACAGGCGTTCGGTGGCCGCGTCGAAGTTGATGGAATAGAAATGCAGCTCGCAGTCGTCCGGGCGCATGCCGAAGCGCTGGATCACCGCCTGGCAATGCATGGCGATTTCACCGTGGGACACCACCACGCCCTTGGGCTTGCCGGTGGAGCCGGAGGTGTAGATCAGGTAAGCCTGGTGTTGCGGCAGGTTGATCAGCGGCAGCGGCTGATCCGGGTATTGGGCCAGGGCTGCCGAATCATCTTCCAGGCACCAGCACCCGACCCCCTCGGGCAATTCACCGAGGGCCTGGAACATCGCCCGGTCACTGAGCAGCAGGCTGACACCGCTGTCCTCGATCATGTAGCTCAAGCGGTCCAGCGGGTATTCCGGGTCCAGCGGCACGTAGGCGCCGCCGGCCTTGAGGATCGCCAGCAGGCCGATGACCATTTCCAGCGAACGCTCCAGGGCCAGGCCGACCCGCACCTGCGGCCCGACGCCTCGCTCGCGCAGGCACCAGGCCAGGCGATTGGCGCGGCTGTCCAGTTGCGCATAGGTCAGGGTCTGCCCGGCGAAGGTCAGGGCCGGTGCGTCGGGATGCAACCGGGCCTGTTCGTCGAACAGGCCGTGAATGCATTGGTCCAGGCGATGCTCACCGGGCTCGACGCCCAGGCTGTCGAGCACTTGTTGCTGCTCGTCGACGTCCATCAACGGCAACTCGCTCAACCGTCGGGTCGGATCGACCAGCAGCGCTTGCAGCAGATTACGCCAGTGCCCGGCCATGCGCGCGATGCGCGGTTCGTCGAACAGGTCGGTGCTGTAGGTCAGGCAGCAACCCAGGCGCTGGTCAAGGTCGGTGACCTCCAGGTTGAGGTCGAACTTGGTGGCCCGGGCGTCGTTGACCAGGTATTCGACGCTCATGCCGGCCAGCGTGCGGCTCTGCTGGAACTCCCAGCGCTGCACGTTGCACATCACCTGGAACAGCGGGTTGTAGGCCGCACTGCGCGGCGGTTGCAGGGCTTCCACCAAGTGATCGAACGGCAAATCCTGATGGGACTGGCCTTCGATGACGGTGTGGCGCACCTGGTCGAACAGCTCGCCCACCGACATCTGCCCGTCGAGCTGGCAACGCAGCACCTGGGTGTTGAGAAACGCCCCGATCAGCCCTTCGCTTTCCGGGCGAATGCGGTTGGCCACCGGCGCGCCGATGCGCAGGTCGGTCTGGCCGCTGTAGCGGTAGAGCAGCACGGCCAGGGCGGCGGTCATGGTCATGAACAGGGTCAGGCCCTGTTGCGCATTGAAGGCCCGGACCCGCGCCGCCAGCTCATCGCAGAGGTCGAAACGGAACAATTCGCCGCGATGGCTTTGCACCATTGGCCGCGGGCGATCGCCGGGCAGCTCCAGCAGCGGATGTTCGCGACCCAGTTGCGCGGTCCAGTAGTCCAACTGCCGTTGACGCTCGCCGGACTCCAGCCACTGACGCTGCCAGACGCTGTAGTCCAGGTACTGCACCGGCAACGGTTCCAGCGGCGATTCGCGATCGTCGATAAAGGCTTCGTACAGCGCGCTCAGTTCACGGGCGAAAATGTCCATCGCCCAACCTTCGGTGACGATGTGGTGCAGCGTCAGCACAAAGTAATGCTCGTGCTCGGCGGTCTTGACCAGGCAGGCCCGCAGCAGCGGCCCGGTTTCCAGGTCGAAAGGCTGGTGGGCCTCGCTGTCCGCCAGTTGCTGCACCCGCTGCTGGCGAATGTCGGCCGCCAGCGTCGAGAAGTCCTTCCAGTCCATGCGCAGGCCCGTCTCGCCATGCACCTGCTGGCGGGCCACGCCGTCGACGCTCGGGAACGTGGTGCGCAGGGTTTCGTGCCGCAGGATCAACGCCTGCAAGGCCGCCTCGAAACGCCCGACATCCAGCACCCCGCGCAAGCGCGCCATGCCGCCGACGTTGTAGGCCGGGCTGTCCGGCTCCATCTGCCAGAGGAACCACATGCGCTGTTGGGAATACGACAGCGGCACCGGTTGGCTGCGGTCGACCTTCTCGATCGGTGGCTGGCGGTTGGCCTGGCCGCTGGCCTGGATCAAGCGCACCTGTTCGGCGAAGGCCCCCAGCTCACTGGCCTCGAACAAAGTGCGCAACGGCAGTTCGACGTCGCAGGTTTGGCGGGTGCGGGAAATGATCTGGGTCGCCAGCAGCGAATGGCCGCCGAGGGCAAAGAAATCGTCCCGCAGGCCAATGCGCGCAAGGCCCAGCACCTCGCGCCAGATGCCGGCGATTTGTTGCTCGAGGACGCTGGCCGGCTCGACGTGCTCGCGCACTTGCCATTGTGGTTCGGGCAAGGCGCGGCGGTCGAGCTTGCCGCTCGGGCTCAGGGGCATGGCGTCCAGGCGCAGCAGTTGGGCGGGCACCATGTAGTCGGGCAGTTCGACGGCCAGGGCGGCCTTGAGCCGGGTGTTCAGTTGCTCCTGGCCGTGGGCGACCTCAGGCGCGGTGTAGTAGCCGATCAACTGCGGGCCCGCCGAGGTATCGCGCACCAACACCGCCACTTGGGCGATGCCGTCCTGGGCCAACAGGCGCGCCTCGATTTCCTGTGGTTCGATCCGAAAGCCCCGCAGCTTGACCTGCTGGTCGAGGCGGCCGAGGTATTCGATCACGCCGTCGGCGCTCCAGCGTGCCCGGTCGCCGGTCCGGTACAACCGCGCACCGGCCGGCCCCATCGGGTCGGCGACGAAGCGCTCGGCGCTCAGGCCCGGACGCCCGAGGTAGCCCCGGGCCAGGCCCAGGCCACCGATGCACAGCTCGCCCGGCACACCGACCGGCACGGGATTGAGATCGCTGTCGAGCACGTGACACAGCACGTTGCCCAAGGGACGGCCGATCGGTGAGCGCTCGCCATCGGCTTCGGTGCAATGCCAATGGGTGACGTTGATCGCGGTTTCGGTCGGGCCGTAACGGTTGTGCAATTGCGCCGACGGCAGTTGCGCCAACACCCGGTTGCGCAACTCGGCCGGCAAGGCTTCGCCGCCGCAGAACAGCCGGCGCAGGGTGGTGCAGCGGGCGCTCAATGGTTCTTCGACAAACAGGCTGAGCAACGGCGGCACGAAGTGCAGCGTGGTAACACCAAACTGCTGCACCAACTGGGCGATGCGGTGCGGATCACGGTGTTCACCAGGGCCAGCCAGTACCAGTTGGCTGCCGGTGATCAGCGGCCAAAAGCATTCCCAGACCGACACGTCGAAGCTGATGGGGGCCTTTTGCATCAGCACATCGGTGGCGTCCAGCCCGTAGGTCGCTTGCATCCATTGCAGGCGTTCGGCCAGGGCCGAGTGAGTATTGCCGACGCCCTTGGGCTGGCCGGTGGAACCGGAGGTGTAGATCACGTAGGCCAAGTGATCGCCGTGCAGATGCAGGCCCGGCGGATGGCTCGGCCATTGCTCCAGGTGCAAGGCGTCCATGGCGATGACACTGACGCCGTCGCACGCCGGCAAACGCTCCAGCAACGCGGTCTGGGTCAGCAGCAGGTCGACGCCGCTGTCGTCGAGCATGTAGGCCAGGCGATCGGCCGGGTAGTCCGCATCCAGCGGCACATAGGCACCGCCGGCCTTGATGATGGCCAGCACGCCGATGAGCAACTGCGGCGAGCGCTCGGCGGCAATCGCCACGCACACGTCCGGGCCAACGCCCTTGTCCCGCAGGTAATGGGCCAGTCGATTGGCCTGGGTGTGCAGCTCGGCATAATCGAGTTGACCGCCGTCCCAGCGCAACGCGATTCGTTGCGGCGTGCAACGGGCCTGCTCGTTCAACAGCTCCGGCAGCCATTGGCTGGCCGGCGCGCACGGGGCCGCGCTCCACTGCCGCTGTTGGCGGTGCTCATCGGCGGTCAACAGCGACACATCGCCGATGGCTTGTTGCGGATCGGCACAGACCGCCCGCAACAGGTTGCAGTAATGCGTCGCCAGACGGGCAATGGTCGCCGCCTCGAACAGTTCGTCGGCGTAGTCGAACGACAGGGTCAGCCGGCCGTTGCGATCTTCTTCGCTGTGCAGTTGCAGGTCGAACTTGGCTTCGCGGCTGTGCCACGGCAACGCCTCGGCCTGCAACCCCGGCAGACGCCGCAAGGCACTCAAGTCACGCTGCTGGTGGTTGAACATCACCTGGAACAGGCCTTGCTCGCGCGCCTCGGGAAAGGCTTCGAGCAGTTGTTCGAACGGCAGGTCCTGGTGGGCCTGGGCACCCAGTGTGGCTTCCCGGTCCTGGGCCAGCAGCGCAGCGAATGGCTGACGTGAATCGACCTGCCCGCACAGCACCTGGGTGTTGATGAAGAAGCCGATCAAGCCCTGGGTGTCCAGGCGCGGACGGTTGGCGTTGGGGACACCGACGCGGATGTCGGATTGTCCGGTGTAACGCTGCAACAGCGCCTGGAAGGCTGCCAGCAACAGCATGAACGGTGTCGCATCATGGGCCAGGGCCACGTCGCGCAGGGCTTGGCTGAGGTCCTTGTCCAGGCGCAGGCTGTGCCGCGCGGCGCTGCGCTGGCGTTGAGCGCTGCGTGGATGATCCGTGCCCAGCACCAGGGCCGGATGTTCGGCGCCCAGTTGCTGCTTCCAGTAGCCCAGTTGGCGCTCGGCTTCGCCCTGGGCCAGCCACTGGCGTTGCCAGCGGCCGTAGTCGGCGTATTGCAAGGGCAATGGCGCCAGCTCAGCGACCTGGCCTTGGCAGGCGGCGGCGTACAACCGCGAGAACTCATCGATCAACACACTCATCGACCAACCGTCGGCGATGATGTGATGCAGCGTCACCAGCAGTTGATGGTCATCCTCGTCGAGGCGCAACAGGGTGACCCGCAGCAATGGCCCCTTCTCCAGATCGAACAGCGTGGCGGCTTCGCCTTCTCGAACTTGCTGCGCCCGGGCTTCGCGCCGGTTGGCAGGCTCATCACTGAGATCGATCACCTGCAGTCGGAACTCGCCAACCGGATCGACCTGTTGCAGGGCCATGCCATCGCGCTCCAGGAATCGCGTGCGCAGGGACTCATGACGCTCGATCAGTTGCTGGAAACTGGCACGCAACGCGTCTTCGTCCAGCTCGCCGCGCAGGTGCAAGGCACCGGGAATGTTATAGGCGCGGCTCGTCGGATCGAGCTGCCAGGTGATCCACAAACGGTTCTGTGCCAGGGACTGCGGCAGTGGCGCGTGGCGCGGCAATGCGCTGATCGCGCCCTGGGCCTGGCCGCCGTCCTGCTGCTGGTTCACCACCGCTGCAGCGAACGCAGCCAGGGTCGGGGCTTCGAACAGCAGGCGCAGGTTGAGCGCCAGCCCGAGGGTTTCGCTCAGGCGTGCGATTACCTGGGTGGCGGCGATGGAGTTGCCGCCCAGCAGGAAGAAATGATCGTCGGCCTGGACTTGCTCGACCTGCAATTGCTCCCGCCAGACCTGGCCGATGAGGGCGTGCAACTCGGAGGACAGTACGGATTCATCCACCACGCTTGCCTGGGCTGACGGGAACCGGGCATAACTGTCCAAGCTGCCGTCGGCCAACCGAGTGCGGCAGGCCGAACGCTGCAACTTGCCACTGGAGGTCTTGGGCAACGCGCCGGGATTGAGCAGTACCACTACGCTCGGGGCTTGCTGGCAGGCCTCGGCCACGGCCTGGCGAATGGCTTTGATCACGGCTTCGGGCGGGAGGATTTTCTGCACGCTGCGGCTGATTTCCACGGCGACACCGATGCCTTCCTCGCCATTGTCGTTGACCGCGAACGCGGCCACCCGCCCCTTGCGCACCACCTCCACTTCGCGCTCGATGGTTTGCTCGATGTCCTGGGGATAGAGGTTGTGCCCGCGCACGATCAGCAGGTCCTTCAAGCGACCGGTGATGAACAGTTCGCCACCGCGCCGGAAACCCAGGTCGCCGGTGCGCAGCCAGGTCCGGCCGTCGTGCTGGACAAAGGTCTTGGCGCTGGCCTCGGGGTTGCGCCAGTAACCCAGGGCGATGCTCGGCCCGGCGGCCCAGACTTCACCGACCTGGTTGTCGGCCAACGGCTGCAACGTGGCGGGCTCGACGATCAGCACCGCGTGCCCGGGCTGGCTGACACCGCAACTCATCACCGCACTGCCCTGCCCCGGCTCGGCTCGGTTTTGCGCCAGGGCCGCGTCGTCCAGTCGCAGTGAAGGAATGCCGTGATGGCGAGGCGTGCCGGCGACGAACAAGGTGGCTTCGGCCAAGCCATAGGAGGCCATGAAATGGTCCGGCGTGAAACCGCACGGGGCGAACTTTTCGGCAAAACGCTCCAGGGTGTCGAGGCGGATCGGCTCGGAACCGGAATAGGCCACGCGCCAGCCGCTCAGGTCGAGACGTTGCAGGGCCGAGTCGCTGACCCGTTCGCTGCACAGCCGATAGGCGAAATCCGGGCCACCGCTGATAGTGCCGCCGTACTCGCTGATCGCTTCGAGCCAGCGCAGGGGCCGGGCCAGGAAGTAGGCCGGTGACATCAAGACGCACGGGACACCGCTGAACACCGGCTGCAACAGGCCGCCGATCAGGCCCATGTCGTGGTACAGCGGCAGCCAGCTGACGATGACGTCGTCGGGGTTCAGATCGATGCCGAAGCCACGGCGGATCAACAGTTCGTTGGCCACCAGGTTGCCGTGGCTGACCTGCACGCCCTTGGGCAATGCGGTGGAACCGGAGGTGTATTGCAAAAAGGCAATGTCATCGTCCTGCAGCGTTGGCATCCGCCATTGCCCGGCGCAGGCCGGGTCGAGGGTATCGACGCACACCACCGGCGGCGCCGATTCGATGGCTTGCAACGGCTCGCGCAGATCGCTGCCGGTGAGCAGCAGGCGCGGTTCGGCGTCTTTGATGATCGACAGCAAACGCTCCTGATGGTGACGACGGGTGGACTCCGGTGGATAGGCCGGCACCGCAATCACCCCGGCGTAGAGGCAGCCAAAGAACGCCGCGACGTAATCCGGGCCGCTGGGGAACAGCAGCACGGCGCGATCGCCCAGCGCCGCTTCGGCCTGCAAGGCGCCCGCGATGGTCCGGGCGCGCAGGTCCAGGTCGCGATAACTCAACACCACACCCTGCCCAGGGGTGTCGGCAAGGAAGCGCAGGGCCACCCGGTCCGGCGTCAGCGCGGCGCGGCGCTGGAGGGCATGAGCCAGGGTGCTGGGGAGTTCGAACGCGTCGGTCATGGGGGGTTCCTGCCTGATTTCGGCTTGCAAGTTGTCACCCATGGGAACGGACAGCGGCGGCAAATAATTAGTCGGCGCGCCTACTCACCGAAGCATGCACCGAAGCATCCGACAGGCAGGCGCTGCGGCAACGGGTCGCAATGCCGAGGCTGGACATCACTGCATCAATAATTCTTCTTCTCAATTGACAATCATTATCATTAAGCCTAATTTGGCGCTCGATGTGTAGGACGGGTCCGGCATCCGGACGTCCCGCTAACTTTTTGCAGCAAGGTGAATTCCATGACGGAACAAGTATCCACAAGCAGGTGCGACTCACCGTTACTCCAGGCGTTCGTCGACAACCGACTGATCCTGATCAAGATCGCGGCGCGCATTACCGGCTGCCGGTCCCGCGCGGAGGATGTGGTGCAGGACGCTTTTTTCCGGCTGCAATCGGCGCCACAGATCACCTCCTCGTTCAAGGCGCAGCTCAGTTATCTGTTCCAGATCGTGCGCAACCTGGCGATCGACCATTACCGCAAGCAGGCGCTGGAACAGAAATACTCGGGGCCGGAGGAGGAAGGGTTGAACGTGGTGATCCAGGGTGCTTCGCCGGAAACCTCCCATATCAACTTCTCCACGCTGGAACACATTGCCGACGCGCTGACCGAACTGCCCAGCCGCACCCGCTATGCCTTCGAGATGTACCGCCTGCATGGCGTGCCGCAGAAGGACATCGCCAAGGAACTGGGCGTCTCGCCGACCCTGGTGAACTTCATGATCCGCGACGCGCTGGTGCATTGCCGCAAGGTATCGGGGGTTCGGGGGGATACCTTCGCCCGGCGGTAACTTGTGGTGGTCTTGCCGGCCTCATCGCGAGCAAGCTCGCTCCCACCGTTTTTGTGGTCGCTGAAGTCCTCTGTGGGAGCGAGCTTGCTCGCGATGAGGCCCTAAGGCCCTGCCCCGTTACATCAACCCACACCGATCAAAAAACCGTTCACGCCCCAGGATCATCAGCGCCGCGCGCTTGTGGGGGAAATCGAATTCCTTTTCGCAATGAAAGCACTGGTTGTGCAGATGCCCGATCATCCGCGCATTGTCGGCCCGGGGCTCGGCGACCACACGTTGGGTGCGCGGGTCGTCCAGGAACAGGTAGTGCACCAGCGCCGACAGCCAGCTCGCCACCTTGTGCGGCCCGCGATGCTGCTCTTCGCCCACCAGCATGTGGATGCCGCGGTCGTAGTGGTCGGCATCATAGAACGGCGCGATCCGGTCTTCCTTGGCCCAATAGGCTTCGAAGTAAGCGAACGGCTGGTCATCGAAGCAACCGATCAGGGTCAAGACCCGGGGATCGGCCTGCAGCTTGCCCAGGTACTGGCGATGCTGTTCCAGGCTGCCCTCCTCCTGCCAGAAACTCGCCACCCGCGGGTTGTTCTGCCAGCGGTTGAAACGCTCCAGGTCCTGCTCGATTTCCAGGGTGCGCAAGGACACCCAGGCCCCCAATCGCGCATCGAAACGGCGGTACACCTCGCCACGGGGTTTCATCGGCCGGCGGGGATGACGGCGACCGTCGGAGATGACCATGTGTTGCGGGTAGCTGCCGCTGAATGATTCCCCCAGCCAGGGCTGCGGCAATTGCCAGAACATCGTGCGCTCGCAACGGTATTCACCGGCACGCTCGGTGCTCGTCAATAAACCGCTGAGCAAGGCCTCGCCGGGGCGCTCGTCGAGGTGCCAGATCAAACACTGACACTCGGGGTCGCGGGCAAACAGCCAATAGCAGGCCGCCCACAGCGCCGGGCCCACCGGGCGGTCGTTGATTTCCTGCAAATGCACATGCAAGTGGGGACCGCGCGCCAGGCGCAGCCGGATCAGCGGCGCGCCTTCGAGCATCAGGCTCAGGTGGCGTTCGGTTTCATCGGCGCCGAGGCGACGACCACCGGGCAAGGGCAACATCGTCGGTTGGTTGAGGTTGGACATGGGGCTCACGTATTCGTCGGTAGTCAACGTGGGACGTGAGCCGGGGAGGGAAATTTAGTGCCGCTTCAATGGGAATGCGTGGGCACCAACTGGATCTGGTAGGGCTGGAAAATCTTCAGCAACTGACCGTTATCCCGCAGCGTTTGCAGCAAATTTGCAAACGCTTCACCGGAAATGGGCGCCTGGGGGCGGATCAGCGCGTAATGGTGGTAAACCTGATCGATGCGCTCAGACACCAGCAATTGCGGGCCGACTTCGGGATTGCGCAGCGCGTAATCGTTGAGGTAGGAACGGGTCACCAGGGCAATGTCCGCCCGGCCGCGCAACACCATCAGCAGGTTGCTGTCATGGGAATACGTCAGCGTGGCGTTGTATTGGCCGATGAGGTACTTGGGGTCGGCGTTGAATTCGGCAAAGGCGTAGTGATAACCGCTGAACAGCGCCAGGCGCTTGCCCCTGAGGTCGGCGAAATAACTTTGCTGTCGTTGCGGCTGGCGCTGGGCAACGAAGATTTCCGCATCTTCCAGGCCCATGTCCACCGAGGTGTGCGGCACATCCTGCCAACCCCATTCGGGGTTCTCGAAAATCGCCATGTCGACCCGGCCCTGCTTGAAATCATTGAACCGGCGCGGGATGGACGTCGGCACCAGTACAAACTGATAGTCGCTTTGCGACTGGTTCAAGGCCCCCACCATTTGCGGCAGCAGGCCGGTGTCGGCACCGTTCTCGGGACGAACGGTATAGGGCGGAAAATGCGCCGCGCCGATCCGCACCAGTTGCGCCGCCTCGATCGGCAACGCCAGGAAACCAGCCAGAGCGGCCAGCAGCACACGCGAGGTCATCCCCATCGGCGAAAACGTCAAGATAACCCACTCCCCAAAAGTCCCCATCACTACAATCAAGCTAGGCGGTTTCAACCGCTTAGCCAGCCCTGCGGCCATTTAACGCACCGCTCGATTATTGTTTTTCTTCAAGTACCAGGATCAAGGCCTGCTCGGCCAGCTCATCGAGGCTCAGGCTGCCTTCGGCACGAAACCAGGTGGTGGTCCAGGACAGTGCCCCGGTGAGGAACCGCCGGGTAATGGCCACGTCCCCGCGAATATACCCGGCCTCCTTGGCCTGGCCCAAGACCTCGAGCCACAAGTCTTCATAAATATCACGCAGGGCCAGCACGTGCCGCTGCCCGTCCTCCGAGAGCGAACGCCATTCATAGACCAGCACCGCCATGGCCTCGCCAGTGCCGCCCATGATCGACTGCAATTCGCAGCGAATCAGCGCCAGCACCCGCTCGCGCACGCTGTCGGCCTCGGCCAGGGCAGCGCGCATCAATGCAGTGTTGTAGCGGATGGTTTCTTCCATCACCGCCCGCAGGATGTCGTCCTTGCTCTTGAAATGATGAAAGATGCTGCCCGACTGGATGCCCACGGCACCGGCCAGGTCCCGCACCGTGGTGCGCTCGAAGCCCTTGTTGCGAAACAGGTGGGCGGCGGTCTGGAGCAGTTTGCCGCGCGCACTGTCCGGGTCGGTCAGTTGTCCGTTGTCGACCAGCTCACGCATCACGCCCAGGGCTTTTTGCTCGTCCACCCATTCTCTCCTACAGTCGATCAACCAACGCGCCACCCTTGCTCACCAAACCACCGGTGGCGCGGGCAATTTAAGCCGAGCGAGGCCACCAAGCAAGCGCTCGGCCCCCTGTCCGGGGCAGCATTTACAAACCAAGCGCTTGCTTGGTAGTCTCGAACCACCTTTGCCGGAGGGAACGTCATGCCAAGAACGATCCGAATCGGTTGCGCCAGCGCCTTTTGGGGCGATACCTGCACAGCGGCGGCGCAACTGGTCGAGGACGGAGCGCTGGATTACCTGGTGTTCGACTACCTGGCCGAAGTGACGATGTCGATCATGGCCGGGGCGCGCCTGAAAGACCCTTCGAGCGGCTATGCCACGGATTTCATCGAGGTGCTCACCCCGCTGCTCCAGCGTCTGCATGACGACGGCATCCGCGTCATCGGCAACGCTGGCGGGATGAATCCCCTGGCCTGTGCGAAGGTCTTGCAAGCGGCCTGCGATCAGGCCGGCGTGCCGTTGAAGATCGCCGTGCTGCTGGGCGACGACCTGCAACCGCAATGCGAACGGCTCGCCACCCAAGGCATCCGAGAGATGTTCAGCGGCGAGCCCCTGCCTCCCGCGTGCGTGTCCATCAACGCCTACCTCGGCGCGCCCGGCATTGTCGAAGCGTTGCGCCTGGGCGCCGATGTGGTGATCACCGGCCGTGTGGTGGACAGTGCCGTAGTCAGCGCCGCCCTGGTGCATGAGTTCGGCTGGGCCTGGGACGACTACGACAGACTGGCCCAGGCCGCGCTGGCAGGGCATCTCATCGAATGCGGCGCCCAATGCACCGGCGGCAATTTCACCGACTGGCAGGACGTGCCAGATTACGAGCACATCGGCTTTCCCATCGTCGAAGTCAGCGGCGATGGCTCATTCATTGTCACCAAGACCGAAGGCAGCGGCGGATTGGTCACGCCATTGACCGTCGGCGAGCAATTGCTCTACGAAATCGGCGACCCGCAAGGCTATCTATTGCCAGACGTGATCTGTGATTTCAGCCAGGTCAAGTTGATCCAGCAGGGCAAGCACACGGTGCGCGTCCACGGCGCCAGGGGCCTGCCGCCCAGTGACCGGTACAAGGTCTGCGCCACCTGGCTGGACGGTTGGCGCTGTACCGCCACCGGCCTGATCGCCGGCATCGATGCGGTGGCCAAGGCTGAACGGGTCGGCCAGGCGATTATCGCCAAGACCTCGCAGCTATTGCGCCAACGTGGCTGGGCGCCCTACAGCGAAGTGAACATCGAACTGCTGGGCAGCGAAGCCACTTACGGCCAGCACGGACAGCGCCGGGACAGCCGTGAGGTGGTGATCAGGCTGGCGGTACGGCACCCGGACAAACAACCGTTGGTGCTGTTTTCCAGGGAAATCGCCCAGGCCGCCACCGGCATGGCACCGGGACTGACCGGCCTGGTCGGTGGCCGGCCGACGGTGTCGCCCTTGATTCGCCTGTTCTCGTTCCTGATCGACAAAACCACCTGCCGCCTCGACATCGAGCTCGACGGCCAGCGCCACCCTTGCCCCCTGCCCGCTGTCGAACCGCTGCGCACCATCGACCTGCCGGTCGCCCCTGCCCCACCCAAACCCCAGGGCCGGGCCGACGCCAGCGTGCCACTGATCAAACTGGCGGTGGCGCGCTCCGGCGACAAGGGCAACCACAGCAACATCGGCGTGATCGCCCGGGCACCCGAATACCTGCCCTGGATCGCCGAGGCGCTGACCCCGGAGGTGATGGTCGATTGGATGAGCCACGTGCTCGACCCGCTGCTGGGCCGGGTCGAACGCTGGTACCTGCCGGGCACCCACAGTTTGAATTTCCTGCTGGAAAACGCCCTCGGCGGGGGCGGTGTCGCCAGTCTGCGCATCGACCCCCAAGGCAAGGCATTCGCCCAGCAGCTACTGGAGATTCAGATACCCGTGCCACAACACATCGCCGATCAGGTCGGCTGAGGGCGGTGGCCATGGGAGTCAGTCGAGCAAATGAGCCATCTGTTGAGTTGAACCTGTGGCGAGGGAATTTATCCCCGCTGGGCTGCGCAGCAGCCCCCAAAGCAACCAACTCATTTTTGCCTGACGCACCAGGTCGCACGCGTTGTGGGGCCGCTTCGCAGCCCGACGGGGATAAATCCCCTCGCCACAAGGCTTTGCGCTAATCCGTTCGAGCAAGAGGAGTCTGCATGCCGGTCATCGAATCGCACCTGGATCCCCACAGCGCTGAGTTCACGCGCAACCACGCGGCAATGCTGGCCGGCGTCGAACAGCTGCGCCAGCTCGAACAAGCCGTGGTGGCGAAAGCCGCCCAGGCCCAGGGCAAGTTCGACCAGCGCGGCCAACTGTTACCGCGCCAGCGCCTGAACCTGCTGCTGGACCCCGGTGCACCGTTTCTCGAACTGGCGAGCCTGGCCGGCTACAAACGCCATGACGACACGGACGGCAGCCAGGCCGGCGGTGGCCTGATCGCCGGGATCGGCTACGTGTCCGGGGTGCGGGTGCTGGTGGTGGTCAACAACAGCGCCATCAAGGGCGGCACCCTTTCCCCCAGCGGTTTGCACAAGACCCTGCGCCTGCAACAGATCGCCATGGAAAACAAACTGCCAGTCATCACCCTCGCCGAAAGTGGCGGCGCCAATCTCAATTACGCCCCACAGATTTTCGTCGAAGGCGCGCGCTGCTTTGCCAATCAGGCACGCCTGTCGGCCATGGGCCTGCCGCAGATCACCGTGGTACATGGCTCGGCCACTGCCGGCGGTGCCTATCAGCCAGGCCTGTCGGATTACGTGGTGATGGTGCGCGACAAGGCGCGGCTGTTTCTGGCCGGGCCGCCGTTGCTCAAGGCCGCGACCGGCGAAGTGGCCAGCGAAGAGGCACTGGGCGGTGCGCTGATGCACGCGCAGGTGGCCGGCACCGCCGAATACCTGGCCGAGAACGACGCCGATGGCATACGCCTGGCTCGGGAAATCCTCGGCATGTTGCCCTGGAACGCGCAACGGCCGCCACAGCCCGAACGGAGCTGGACGGAGCCGCTCTACCCCGCCGACGAACTACTGGGATTGGTGCCCGACGACCCAAAGAAGCCCTATGACGTGGGGGAAATCATCGCCCGCATCGCTGACGGCTCGAATTTCCTGGCCTTCAAAAACGAGTTCGACGCCCAAACGATTTGCGGCCACTTGCACATTCGCGGCCATGCCTGTGGCCTGATCGGCAACAACGGACCGATCACGCCCCAGGGCGCCAGCAAGGCCGCGCAGTTCATCCAGCTGTGCGACCAGAGCCGCACGCCGCTCCTGTTTTTGCATAACACCACCGGGTTCATGGTCGGCACCGAGTCGGAGCGACAAGGGGTGATCAAGCACGGCGCCAAGATGATCCAGGCCGTGGCCAATGCCCGGGTGCCCAAGCTGACCGTTGTGGTGGGCGGTTCCTATGGCGCAGGCAACTACGCCATGTGTGGTCGTGGGCTGGACCCACGCTTCATCTTTGCCTGGCCCAACAGCCACACCGCCGTGATGGGCGGAGCCCAAGCCGGCAAGGTCCTGCGGATGATCACCGAGGCCACGCAGCTCAAGAACGGCCTGCACCCCGACCCGAAGATGCTGGACCTGCTCGAGCACACCACCGCGCAAAAACTCGACAGCCAATCCACCGCCCTCTACGGCAGCGCCCGCCTGTGGGACGACGGGCTCATCGACCCGCGTGACACCCGCACACTGCTGGGTTACCTGCTGGACATCTGTCACGAGGCCGAACAGCGGCCCTTGCAAGCCAACAGCTTCGGCGTGGCCCGTTTCTGAGCGCAGCCCCAGGAGAACGATAAACATGATCTTCACCCAGGAACACGAAGCACTGCGGCGCACCGTTCGCCAGTTTGTCGACCACGACATCAACCCCTACGTCGACGAATGGGAGCAGGCCGGGCGCTTCCCCATCCACGAGATTTTCCGCAAGGCCGGCGAGCTGGGCCTGCTGGGCATTTCCAAACCGCAGGCATTCGGCGGCATGGGCCTGGACTACAGCTATTCGATCGTCGCGGCCGAGGCATTCGGCACCATTCATTGCGGTGGCGTGCCGATGTCCATCGGTGTCCAGACCGACATGTGCACCCCGGCCCTGGCCCGTTTCGGCTCCGATGAATTGCGTGAAACGTTCCTGCGCCCGGCCATTCGCGGCGAACAGGTGGGCTGCATCGGCGTCTCGGAGGTCGGCGCCGGCTCCGACGTCGCCGGGCTCAAGACCACGGCGCGCAAGGACGGCGACGACTACGTCATCAACGGCAGCAAGATGTGGATCACCAATGCGCCGAGCGCCGATTTCATTTGCCTGCTGGCCAACACCTCGGACGACAAGCCCCACGTCAACAAATCGCTGATCATGGTGCCGATGCGCAGCCCCGGCATCAGCCTCGGCCAGCACCTGGACAAACTCGGCATGCGCAGCTCGGAAACCGCCCAAGTGTTTTTCGACGACGTGCGGGTGCCACAACGCAACCGCATCGGCCAGGAAGGCGCCGGGTTCATGATGCAGATGCTGCAATTCCAGGAAGAGCGCCTGTTCGGCGCGGCCAACATGCTCAAGGGCCTGGAACATTGCATCGACAGCACCATCGAGTACTGCAAGGCACGCAAGACGTTCGGCACGGCGCTGATCGACAACCAGGTGATCCACTTTCGCCTGGCGGAACTGGCCAGCGAGATCGAATGCCTGCGGGCGCTGGTCTACCAGGCCACCGAGCAGTACATCAACGGCCAGGACGTCACGCGACTGGCGTCGATGGCCAAGCTCAAGGCCGGTCGCCTGGCCCGGGAAACCACCGACAGTTGCCTGCAATACTGGGGCGGCATGGGCTTCATGTGGGACAACCCGGTTGCCCGGGCCTATCGCGACGTAAGGCTGGTGTCCATTGGCGCCGGTGCGGACGAGATCATGCTGGGCATCATCTGCAAGCTCATGGGGATTTTGCCGGGGAAAAAAAAGTGAGCGCCCTGTCTGCTCGGTGGTGGAGTGCCAAAAGCTTCGCGAGCAAGCCCGCTCCCACAGTTGACCAGGTCATCAGGTAGTCCCAGTTCGCTGTGGGAGCGGGCCTGCTCGCGAAAGGGCCCGAACAGGCCCCACAAAAACCCAGGAATGAGCCCATGCCCGCCTTCAGTAAAATCCTCATCGCCAACCGCGGTGAAATCGCCTGTCGCATCCAGCGCACCGCCCAGGCCCTGGGCTATCGCACGGTGGCGGTATTCAGCGAGGCTGACGCCGATGCGCTGCATGTGCGCATGGCCGATGAAGCCGTGCTGATCGGCCCAGCCCCGGTGCAGCAGTCCTACCTCGACCCCTCGGCCATTCTCGAGGCGGCCCGGCGCAGCGGCGCCGACGCGATCCACCCCGGCTACGGCTTTCTTTCGGAAAACGCCGGGTTCGCCCGAGCCTGCGCAGAGGCCGGCATGGTTTTCATCGGCCCCAGCCCCGAAGCCATCGACCTGATGGGCAGCAAGCGCCGCGCCAAAAACGCCATGATCAAAGCCGGCGTTCCCTGTCTCGCCGGTTACCAGGGCGCCGCCCAGGACGACGACACCCTGCAGCGCGAAGCCGGGCGCATCGGCTACCCGTTGATGATCAAGGCCAGCGCAGGCGGCGGTGGCCGGGGCATGCGCCTGGTCCAACGCGCCGAGGAACTGCTGGAGCAGTTGCACGGCGCACGCTCGGAAGCCCTGCACAACTTCGGCAGCGACGAGTTGATTCTCGAACAGGCGTTGATCGATCCACGCCATGTGGAAGTGCAGATCTTCGGTGACCACCACGGCCAGTTGATCCACCTGGGGGAACGGGACTGCTCGATCCAGCGACGCCACCAGAAAATCATCGAGGAAGCGCCCTGCCCGGTCATGACCGCCGACCTGCGCCAGGCCATGGGCGAGGCGGCACTCGAGGCGGGGCGCGCAGTGAATTATGTCGGTGCCGGGACGGTGGAATTCCTGCTCGCGGCGGACGGTCGTTTTTACTTCCTGGAAATGAACACTCGCCTGCAGGTCGAACACCCGGTCACCGAGTTGATCACCGGCCTGGACCTGGTGGCCTGGCAATTGGACGTCGCCGCCGGCAGACCACTGCCCCTGCGCCAGGATCAGGTGACCCTCAGCGGCCATGCCATGCAAGTGCGGCTGTACGCCGAAGACCCGGCGGCGGACTTCCTGCCCCAGACCGGCCGGTTGATCGGCTGGGAGCCCCCCCTGCGCGACGGCGTGCGAATCGACCATGGCCTGCTGGAGGGCCAGGCCATCACACCGTTCTACGATTCGATGCTGGGCAAACTCATCGTCCACGGCACTACCCGCGAAGAAGCCCGCCGCCAATTGTTGCGAGCGGTGGAAGATTGCGTGCTGCTGGGGGTCCAGAGCAACCAGCGCTTGCTTGCCGGGTTGCTGGCCCATCCGCGGTTCATCGACACGGACTTCGGTACCGGCTTCATCGGGCGGCACTTGGCCAATCATGCGGCGCTCCTGCCTCTTGAGCCCTCGGCCGAACAACTGGCCATCGCCACGGCGGCGTTTTATCAGGCCGCGCAGGCACGGCATGCTCCTGGCCTGGGAGGATGGCGCAATAGCATCGGCGCGGCGTTGCATTATCGGATCGGCGTCGGTGAGCACGACTGGACGCTGAGCCTGGCCGTCGGAACCGACGGGACGCTCTGCCTCGAGGGTGCCGGGCGCCTGATCGAGATGAAGCTGCTCGACGTTGACCCGCAAGGTGCAACGCTGGTCATCGACGGGATTCGCCAGCGCCATGCCTGGCGCCTCGATGGCAACGACCTCTGGCTCTGCACCCGCCCTGGCGGCCTGCACCTGCAAGACCGGACCCTGGCGCCAGTCGTCGCCAAGGCCACGGCCAGCGACGGTATGCTCAGGGCGCCCATGGACGGTGCCATTGTCGAGTTGCTGGTCAGCGAAGGCAGCCCAGTGCGCCAAGGTCAACTGCTGATGGTGCTCGAAGCGATGAAAATGGAACACCCACTCAAGGCAGGCGTCGATGGCGTGGTCAGACAATTGCAGGTGACGCGAGGTAACCAGGTGAAAAACCGCCAGGTTTTGTTGCGCGTTGAAACAACCCACTAGTCGGATGCCGAGGGTTTGACTACGCTCAAACCCATCAGCACGCCGATACCGGGAACCCTGCAATGCCTCACTGGCTGGTGATTGATCTGGAGGCCACCACCGATGAAGGTGGCTGGCCGGTAACCGAAATGGAAATTATCGAAATCGGCGCCTCACTGGTGAATCGTGACGGCCGCGAAGTGGATCATTTCCAGCGCTTCGTGAGGCCCCTTAGGCGACCGCTGCTCACGCCTTTCTGCCGCGAACTGACCCACATCACCCAGGCCAATATCGACGGTGCCGCGCCCTTGACCGAAGTCTGGCCGGCGTTCGAGCGCTGGCTGGCGCCGTATCAGCCGAAGCTGGAAAGCTGGGTCAGTTGGGGCGATTACGACCGCAAGCAACTGCTTCAGGAATGGCAGCACCAGCAGTTGCGCAGTGTCCTGGGCCAGGTGCCACACATGAACCTCAAGCAACGCTTCGCCAAGGCCCGGCGATTGGAGCGACCGCTGGGGCTCAATGGCGCGTTGCAACTGGCGGGCCTGCAATTCTGTGGTCAACAGCACCGCGCCCTGGAAGATGCCCGCAATACCGCGCGGTTGTTACCCCTGGTGCTTCCGGGGTGAGCGGCGTCCCCTCCCGGCGCGGCAGATGACGAATGTTGCAGCCTTGTGCATACTGGCCGGCCTTTTCAAGCCCCTTTTTCGAGGAATCGCCCATGTTTAAAGTCAACGAGTACTTCGACGGCACCGTCAAGTCGATCGCTTTTGGCACTGCCGAAGGCCCTGCGACCATCGGCGTCATGGCACCGGGCGAATACGAATTCGGCACGGCCCAACGGGAAATCATGCACGTCGTCTCCGGCGCCCTGACCGTGAAGCTGCCCGACAGCACCGACTGGGAAACCTTCGAGGCCGGCAGCCAGTTCAATGTACCGGCCAACAGCAAGTTCCAGCTCAAGGTGGCCGTCGACACTGCCTACCTGTGTGAATACCGCGGCTGATTCTGTGGCATAGATACGCCGCTCATCTGTGGCGACGGGATTTAGCGAAACGTCGCACCGCCCCGCTGGGCTGCGCAGCAGCCCCAAAAAGGCTGAACACAATCAGCCTGATACACAGAGGGCGGCAGGTCTGGGGCTGCTTCGCAGCCCTGCGGGATAAATCCCCTCGCCACACATTTTTATTCCCGGTTCTTTTTACTCGAGCACTTCAACCGGCATACCGACTTCAAGCCGACCGTTGCTGTCGTTGACCAGGTTCTGGCCGAACATCGCACCGTCCGGTGTCGAACGGTACTGCTGCAACGTGGCAAAGGGTTCGCGATGTGGATCGCGCTCGCCGGTGTGAGGATCGACCGTGGTCATGATGCAGCGCGAGCAAGGCTTGACCAACCGGAACTCCACCTCGCCGATACGAATACGCTTCCAGCCGTCCTCGGCAAATGCCTCGCTGCCCTCGACCACCAGGTTGGGGCGAAAGCGCAACATTTCCAGCGAACGACCGACGCGACTCGACAGGTCCTGCAACGAGGCCTGGCCAATCAGCAGCAGGGGGAAACCATCGGCGAAGGCGACTTTGTCGTCATCCTTGCCATAACCGGCTGCGGTAGTGCGCGCCAGTTCCACCGGCACATGCACCAGCCGCGTGGGGTTGCCGATGAACTCGCTGACCCAGGCCGCGGCCTCGTCACCGGCATCCGGCACACGCAAGGTGTCACGCCAGATGATCACGCCGCGCAGCTGCTCTTGCCCGGTGGGTGGCAAGGGCACGTCGATGGCGCCATGGCCCGGCGCGCTGAGCGTCACGCCACCCGCCTCGTTCCACAGGGCCGAAAGCTGGCTCATCTTCGCCACGGCGCGCTGGGTCAGGAACCGGCCCGTGCCTTCATCCACCAGCATCCAGCGCCGATCACCGTCCAGCCCGAGCCTGTCCAGGCCGATTTCCTGCAGGGGTTGGCCCTTGCCGGACTTCAACGGATACCGATACAGCGCGCTCAGCCGCAACATGGTCAACTTCCCCGATGGCAAAAAAATGCCACCTTATACGAGCCGGCCAGTGAAGCAAACCACCATCGGTTTCAGTCGAGCATCAGCCGCTGGCGCACCACGTCGACCAGCTTGTCCGGCTGGAATTTGGAGAGGAAGTTGTCGCAACCGACCTTCTTGACCATCGAGTCGTTGAAGCTGCCGGACAGCGAGGTATGCAGTACGACATAGAGCCCACGCAAGCGCGGGTCGTTGCGGATTTCGGTGGTCAGGCGGTAGCCGTCCATTTCCGGCATTTCCGCGTCGGTGAAGATCATCAGCAATTTGTCGGTCATGACCTCGCCGGTATCGGCCCAGGCCTTGAGCATGTTCAGGGCCTTCAGGCCATCGCTGGCGATGTGCATCTTCACGCCCAACTGACCCAGGGTGTCGCGCAGTTGCGAGAGCGCAACATTGGAGTCGTCCACCAACAACACTTCGCGGCCTCGGGCGCGCTCCAGCACCGGGTCTTCGAGTTTGTCCCGGGAGACCTTGGCGTTGTACGGCACGATTTCGGCCAGGACTTTTTCCACGTCGATGATTTCCACCAACTGATCGTCCACCTTGCTGATCGCCGTCAGGTAGTGCTCGCGACCGGCACTGGTCGGCGGTGGCAGGATGGCTTCCCAGTTCATGTTGACGATGCGGTCGACGCCGCCCACCAGGAACGCCTGAACCGAGCGGTTGTATTCGGTCACGATAATGGTGCTGTTGGCGCCCGGCACCAGCGGACGCATGCCAATGGCCTGGGACAGGTCGATCACCGGCAGCGTCTGGCCTCGCAGATTGACCACGCCGCACACAAATGGGTGGCGCTGCGGCATCAGGGTCAGCTTTGGCAGTTGCAGGACTTCCTGGACCTTGAACACGTTAATGGCGAACAACTGCCGACCCGCCAGGCGGAACATGAGAATTTCCAGGCGATTCTCACCCACCAATTGGGTTCGTTGATCTACTGTGTCGAGAATGCCGGCCATCGATGACTCCTGGGCTTGTTCGGATGAATCCAATAAAACAGCTATCGGCGGCACGAGCCGAATCTTGACCCCCGAATAAAATACAGTCCGGGGAATTGATATCACATTAACATCATGCTTTACTGGCTTCACGATTTCATTCGCCCATTTCCCCCCGCTGCGCGACTACGGTTTGCGCATCAAGTTCCCTTGCCTAAGGGATTCCCCTAGGCACAATCAGGTCCAACCTGATATTCCCGCTATCCAATAGCCATTAATGTGACGCCATTCTCATTGCTGAACGGAGTCAGGCTTTTGTGCGCGACCACAAGACATCGGTCCTGCCGTCTTTCGGCCGATCCATCCGTGCAATCGTCTGCGAATTCACCTTCGCTGAACGGCATGGGCGTGTCGTCGCGCGTCGGTTCGCAGCCGACCTTGAGATCCAGCCGTTCGCCGTACGCGGTTTCCTTTCGCCTGACATGATGTTGTGGAGATAAGCATGCCGAACGATCGCAGGAACTGGAGTCAACGTCTTCCCGAATTTCTGATCGAGGCCGAGACGCTGCTGGCCAAGTCGGAGGAATGCCTGAGCCATCTGCAATTGATCAGCAACGACAGGGACGCCATCGATTGCATGCTCAGCACCTTGCTGAAACTGTCGAACAAGGCCAATGCCCTGGCGCTGGAAGCCGTTTCGGAATTTTCGCTGCATATCCATGGCTTGCTCAGCCATGCGCAAAACCACATGGAATTGCATGATCAGGCCTTGGAGGCGTTGAAGGATTGCTTCACCCTGATGGCCTGGCAATTGGAACTGGTCGATCACACCACCGGCCAGTTGAGCCTGGACAGCAGCGAACAGACCTCCTTGATCGAGGCTTTCGCGTTCCAGGTGGGCCAGAGCCCCGGCCAGGCATTGGCTGCGTCCCGTCCGCTGGCGTTGGTGCCTTATCCCCAGAAACAAGCCTGATAAGGTGGCAATGTGCCTTCTCCTTGGCGCGTTCGCGGCACCATGCCAAACGCGACCAACGATAGGCGAAGTGGTACTATCTCCCGCGTCAGCCACTTCAAGACAGCGTCATAAAAGCCGCCAACCGAAGCTGCCTTCGACCTGAAACGTTTACCCGACCCGGCCTGTCAGATGCGCTGACCGGCCTGCCCGCAGCGAACATTCATTGGCTCCATCCGCTATGCACGCCAGCCTCAAGTCATTCATCACCTGGCCTCCTTCCCGAGAAAACGCCCGTCGCTTCACATTATTACTGTGCATCTGCTCGACCCTCGGCTGCCTGCTGGCCTACTTGTACGCCCCCACGGTGCCGTTGGGCCTGCTGGTGCTCAATGCCGCGGCCTTGAGCTGTGTCTGGATCCATCATCGGTTGTCGCGCAAATCCATCAAGTTCCAGCCCCAGGAACTGGCCGACCGATTGCTTGAGGTCCAGGAGAATGAGCGCCACCGGCTCAGCCGCGAATTGCACGACGACATTGGTCAGTTGCTCACCGCGGCGAAACTGCAAGGCGAATGGCTCAAGCGGCGGATGCCGGAAGAATTGCAAGGCCAGTGCGCGCTGCTGTGCGAGACCCTGGACGAAACCCTGAACAAGGTCCGTGACGTATCGGCGATCCTCAACCCCAGGGAACTGACCAGCCTGGGGCTCGAAGCCAGTCTGCGGGCGCACCTGCTCAAGACCCTGGCCAACGTCCCGGTGAAGTGGAGCCTCGATTGCCAGCAACGCATGACGGGCATCCCGGAGGAAATGTCGGTGGCGGTGTTCCGGATCACCCAGGAAGCGGTCACCAATATCTTGCGCCACGCCCGGGCGACGAATCTGCTGGTGCGCCTGCAACGCTTGCCCGATGGCCTGACCCTGCTGATCAGCGACGATGGCCTGGGGTTTGTCCCGGCCAGCCACCCCGCTCGTGAAGGTCAACGGGGCATGGCCGGCATGTCGGAGCGGGTCGAACAATTGGGCGGCACCTTCAAGGTCGTCAGCGAGGCCGGCAAAGGCACGCACATCGAAGCACGCTTTCCCTGGGCACCGCGCGCCCTGGAACGAGCCAGTAAGAATAAGGTTCTCCTTTGATTTGTAATTTGCTTCTGGTCGATGACCACTCCCTGATCAGGGCCGGCGTACGGGCCCTGGTCATGGATATTCCAGGTTATGCCGTGATCGGCGAAGCCAATGACGGCACGCAATTGGTGGAGCTGGTAGAGCGACTGAACCCAGACATCGTGCTGTTGGACATATCCATGAAGGACACCAGCGGGCTGGATGCCTTGCAGCAGCTCAAGCGGGTGCGTCCCCACAGCAAGGTGTTGATCCTGTCGATGCACACGGATCCGGCGCTGATCATGCAGGCGCTGGAATCAGGAGCCCATGGCTATCTGCTCAAGGACACCACCGCCACTGAGCTGAGACACGCCCTGGAAGCGCTGCGCAATAACGAACGCTACCTGAGCCCGGCCATCGCCCATACCGTGATCAACCAGGCGCTGACTCGCGTCCAGAAACATCAGCCGGACCCTGCCCAGACCCATAACCTGACCGCACGCCAGTTGGAAATCCTGCGGCTGATCGTGCGCGGCAAGTCCACCCGGGAAATTGCCAACGGCCTGAACCTGAGCATCAAGACCGTGGAAACCCACCGGGCGCAAGTCATGAAGCGCCTGCAGATCCATGACGTGGCCGGCCTTGTACTGTTCGCGGTGCGCGAGCAAATCATCAGCCTGGATGACTGAGCGCCGTCGCGCCGCCCAACAGCGGCGAATCGGATGGCAGGTGCAGCCGCAACGCCTTCGGACGGACAGTGAAGCGCAGTTTGTCGACCTGTAACGGTTCGCCATCGAGATTGATGTCCAGGCCTTGCGCGACCTTGATCTCCACCCATGGCAGGCGCGCACGGACAAACATGTTGTCGATGCCCAAGCCGCCCGCCAGCAAGTCTTTCAAGGTACTGACCACTTCCTGGGGCGCCGGCAGGATGCTGATGTCCAGCAACCCGTCATCCGCCAGCGCCTCCGGGCACAGCACATGGCCTCCCCCCGCCTGCCGGCCATTACCAATGCCCAGCGCGAGCAAATCGCCCTGCCAGTAAAAATCGGGGCCCTGCAATTCACCATAGGCGGTACTCAGCTCGCTGAATCGCGACAGGCCCGTGAACAGATAGGCCGCGCCCCCCAGGACTTTCTTGAGGTCCTCGGAAGTATTGGCCGTCACCTGGCTGCCAAAACCGCCGGTGGCCATGTTCAGGAAAATCCGCCCGCCGACTTCACCCACATCAACGGCCTGCGGCGCAACGTCCAATAAATCCAGGGCTTGCGCAGGCTCCAACGGAACACCGGCCGCCCGAGCGAAATCGTTGGCCGTGCCGAGCGGCAGCAAGATCAGGCTGACGTCGCTGGACTTGAGGGCGATCGCTTCGGCGATATCGCGCAAGGTCCCATCACCACCGCCGGCAATCAGTCGGGTGTAACCGGCATCCAGCGCTTCGTCGACGCATCGCTGGGCATCGCCGGCTTCCCAGGTCAACCGTACCGCCAGGTCCCAGCCCTGTTCGCGCTTGACCATCACTGCCGAGCGAACCTCTTCGTTGAGCGCTTGCTTGCCATGCAAAATCAACAGCGCCTTGCCTTTGCTCATCGTGGTCTCCGTCATTGGAAGGTTCAGGCATGGGACCGCTCATTCGAGCGAAAAAGCCCGTCGGGCCTCAATTTATTAAAAGCACAGGACGGCTCGCCTGATCGACACGCCTTGATTCGAAGAGTTTTCTTACAAGATCTGGCGAATCAGCTCAATTGACCCTCTAGCGGTATTGAGACACCTTGGCTTCATGTTTTGCTGGATCGCTTAAACCCTCATCACACAAGGAAGCATTCTCCCATGGATGGTTACATCACGGCCCGCTGGGGCCGGATCAGTCGCTCGAACAGTTATGGCCTAGGGGATGGACCGTCCCATGCATAACCGTGAATACAAGCTGTCGCCCCGGCAGCTCGCATCCTTCGGAAGCGAGCGGGCCGATACTCGAAACGAATGCAAAAGTTGCAGTAATCCCGTTGGAGGAATTGATTTGGAACCGCGCGTCGTTGAACTGGAAACCCACCTCAAATACATCCGCAAGGACATGGATGAAATTCGCACCGACGTCAAGGTGATCCGCCACAGGCTGGCCTATTCAGCTGGCGCCGCGGCGGTGGTGCTCGGCCTGCTGGGCTGGATTGCCAACAGTCGATTCGATCAATTGGTGATGCTGCTCACGCGGTAAGGTGAGACGCACCAAAGCCCGAGTCCAACTCGGGCCGCAGAACACCTGGCAGGCGTGCTAGCCCAGGACTTCGCTCAATGGGATGAAGCCCACTTCATCGCCCTCCACCAGCGTCTGTCCCTCGAGCACCTCCACCAGCCCTTCGGCCCAGGCCGCGCTGCGCAGGACACCCGAGCTCTGATTCCGGTAGATGATCGCTCGAGCATTCTCCATACGACCTCGCAGGTATTCTCGTCGACTGCCCGCCTTCGGCCAGGCGAAACCGGCTGGCACCTTAAACTTGAGCGGCGCCACCGACTGAACACCTTGGCGTCTCAATAGGTAAGGCCTTGCCAGCAGTGCGAACGTCACGAGGGTCGAAGCGGGGTTTCCAGGCAGGCCTATGACCGGTACGCCACGGTAGTGGCCGAACGTCAGCGGCTTACCCGGCTTGATGGCGAGCTTCCACAGCGCCAGCTCACCGTCTTCGCGCAGGGCGATGCCCAGGAAGTCCGCCTCCCCCACCGAGACCCCGCCCGTGGACAGGATCAGATCAACATCCGACAACTGTGCCAGACGCTCGCGGGTGGCCGACAGATCGTCGGGCAGGATACCCGCGTCAACCACCTCACAGCCCAGGCGTTGCAACCAGCCACACAGCAGCACGCGGTTGCTGTTATAGATCTGGCCAGGCCCCAATGCCTGACCGGGCTCGACCAGTTCATCCCCCGTGGACAGGACAGCGACGCGGGCCTTGCGCACCACGTCCAGCGACGCACAGCCCAGGGATGCCGCCAAGCCCAGCTCGATCGGCCCCAGGCGAGTACCCGCGCCAAGAACTTGCTCGCCAACGGTGGTCTCCTGCCCTTGAGGACGAATGTTCTGCCCACTGACCATGGGCTCGGTAAACCGCACTCGCTGGTCACTTTCAACCACGGCGTTTTCCTGCATCTCGACGCAATCGGCACCGGCAGGGACTGGCGCCCCCGTGAAGATCCGCGCACACGTGCCAATGGCCAGCGGCTCCGGCGCCTGGCCGGCGAAAATCCGTTGGCTGACCACCAGCGGCTCACCGTTCCAGTCCGCCAGCCGCAAGGCGTAGCCGTCCATGGCGCTGTTGGGCCAAGGCGGCAGATCAAGGGACGACACCAGGTCCTCGGCAAGCACTCGCCCTGACGCCGCGGCCAAGGGCACATGCTCGCGCTGGAGAATCGGCGTGCTCGCCGCCATCTCGAGCAATCGCTCCAACGCCACCTCAACGGCCATCAAGGCGCCGGCCTTGCCCGGTTTACCCACGGGATTCACAAGGGGCTGCCTGTTTCAAATGGGCCACGAAGTTGCACGGCCGATGCCGTACGTCCAGTTGTTCGGCCAGGATCCCATCCCAACCTGTACGCACCGCATTGGTCGACCCCGGCAGGCAACATACCAGCGTGCCATTGGCCAGGCCCGCCAGCGCGCGGGACTGCACAGTGGAAGTGCCGATGTCGGCCACGGAGATCTGTCGGAACAGCTCGCCAAAACCATCGACCTGCTTGTCCAGCAGACACGTGACGGCTTCCGGGGTACTGTCACGCCCCGTGAAACCGGTGCCGCCGGTGATCAGCACCACCTGCACCACGTCCTCGGCAATCCAGGTCGCGACTTGCGCCCGAATCTTGTACAAATCATCTTTGAGCAGGACCCGCGCGGCCAGGTTGTGGCCGGCCGCCGTGAGCCGATCGACGAAGACCTGCCCGGAGGTATCGGTTTCCAGGGTACGGGTATCACTGATTGTCAGCACCGCGATATTGAGCGGCACGAAAGGTACATCAGCCTTGGCTTTCATAGGCTCGTCCAGTTGTGGAGGAAACAGCCCGGTGTTATATCACAGCGCTTCATTTTTTCGCCCGTGCGGAGACACGCCATGACCTCGAACACACCGTTGCCCTCCTGCTCCATCCTGCTCCTGGCGGGTGGGCGCGGACAACGCATGGGCGGTCAGGACAAAGGCCTGGTGCAGTGGCAAGGTGAACCGCTGATTGCCCACCTCCATCGCCAGACCCGCGCCATGAGCGATGACTTGATCATTTCCTGCAACCGCAATGCGCAACGCTATGCACCCTATGCCGATCAGTTGGTGCATGACGAGGAAGGCGACTTTCCCGGTCCACTGGCGGGTATCCGGGCGGGTCTCAAGGCAGCGCGGCATCCGTATTTGCTGGTGCTGCCGTGCGATGTACCAAAAATCGACGCCAGCCTGCTCGACAATATGCGCCGCACCGCCAGCCAGCACCCCGACCAACCATTGATGGTGCGCCACGGGGAGCATTGGGAGCCGCTGCTATGCGTCATTCCGTTGAGCCTGACAGCACGCTTCGAACAGGCCTGGAACGAAGGCGAACGCAGCCCCGGGCGGATCATGCGCTCACTGCACGCCGTTGCCTTGCAATGCCCGGCCGACGATCCGCGGCTGGCCAATCTGAATACCCCGGAGTTACTGGCCCGACATAAAGGCGTGTCAGATTGACACTAGCCAGGAACTTGCGCGCGATGTATACGTCTGAAGGTCAGTAACTTGAGAATCCATTTCGGAGAAACACCATGACACAACGGACCCTCGCCACGTTCATGCTCGCTCTGGGCCTCGCCACCCTTGCCGGGTGCGCTTCGCCAACAGTGATTACCTTGAATGACGGTCGCGAAATCCAGGCCGTCGATACCCCACATTACGATGAAGAAAGCGGCTTCTACGAATTCGAGCAACTGGATGGCAAGCAGACTCGTGTGAACAAGGACCAGGTTCGTACCGTTAAGGACTTGTAATCTAACGCTGCTGTCCTATGTCGCTAGAAAAAACGGCGCTTCCCGAAGAGGGAGGCGCCGTTTTTTTGGGCTTGGGTTTTGGGTTTTGGGTGTATATCCGTTTCTTCGGTAACGGCCACTGGCGGTTCCGCCCTGACGGCGGGTCACTTTTGAGAAGCCCGGAAGCCGGCCCAGTCAAAAATAACCAAAACGCTCATGCCCCACCACTCGGTGCCTCGCCTAGGCTCGGCATGCCCAAACGCAGGCATCGCTCCGTGGGCCCGCCTGGCTCTTGGTGAACCGCGTTTATCCTGTGGGAGCGGGCTTGCTCGCGAAAGCGGTGTCAGTTTGCGGTGATGTTGTATGTGCCGGCGTCATCGCGAGCAAGCTCGCTCCCACAGTGGTTCTGTGTCGGACATACATTTTGTGTTCACCGAAGATCCAATGTGGGAGCGAGCTTGCTCGCGATAGCAGTGGCTCAGCCACATAGATGCCGGACTTGCCCCGCTCTTGCTTTGCTTTGGCTCTTGATCTTGATCTGGACGCCCCGTTAAACCACGCTGGCCGAACGCAGGCATTGATCCGTGGGCCCCTCGGCATGGATGCCGAGGTAGCCGCGCTGGGCCATGGATGGCCCTTCGCGGCGACCCACGGAGCAATGCCGGAGTGAGGGCACACCGAGCCTAGGCGAGGCACCGAGTGGTGGGGCAAAGCGCTTTTGGTTACTTTTGGCTGGTCCGGCTCCCGCTCTTCCAAAAGTGACCCGCTGTAAGAGCGGAACCATAAGCCGCCGTTACCTAAACCATACCCTGAACAAAAAACTACCACCGCAACACAATATCGCTCTCGAACACCCGCTCCTGCCCCGTGAACGGATCAACGAAACGCAACCCTTGAGCCAGCAGCTTTAAAGGATTCGAGTAATCATCCTCAACATCCCGAAGCACATCCGGATAAAAGGGATCATTGCAGATCCCCGCCCCAAGGGCATTCATGTGAACCCGCAACTGATGCTTCTTACCCGTAACCGGATACAAGCCGTAGCGCCACAACTCGCCGTTCCTTTCCAGCACTTCGATGGCCGTTTCGGTATTGGGCTCGCCGGGGCCTTCCTGCATCCGGAAAAACGGTTCGCCATCGATCATTCGGCTTTTATGCACCCGGGGAAAGGTCAACCCAGGCAATGCGCGGGCAATGGCCTGGTAGCGTTTTTCGATTTGTCGGGTCGGGAACAGCGATTGATACGCCGAGCGGGTGCTCGGGTTGGCCGAAAACAACACCAGCCCGGCCGTATGCCGGTCGATGCGGTGCAGGGGCACCAGATGAGGATTGTCCAGCCGCCGGATCAGCCGTCGCAACAAGGTTTGCTCGACGTATTCGCCCGCCGGAGTGACAGGCAGGAAATGCGGTTTGTCTGCCACCACCAGGTGCTCGTCGGCGTACAGGATCGACTCCAACACCGGAATCGGCTTCTCGTCTGGCACTTCGCGGAAATAATGGATACGCAGGCCTTCGCGGTACGGCAAGTCGACATGGATGGCCTTGCCCTCCCCGTCCAACACCCGACCTCGGGCAATCCGGTCCAACCACTGCTCGCGACTGATGGCGCGGAAATGCTCACACAGGCACTCCAGCACCGTCGGCCAGGAACCGGGCGGCAGATACAGCGTACTGGCCTGATGATGAGCGGCGGAAAACGATGAACCGGACATTGAAGACTCTTGGGCGTTTTTGCAGGACGGCATTATCCGACAGTCGCCCCCGTCAGCCCAGCGATGATTGCTTCATGCCGTGACTGACGTCGGCTTTGCCGCCGCTTCGGTGAACTCCTTCAACCAGCGCAGCACGTCCACCGCCTCCCAGCGGCCAGGATCGTACAGCGCGTACAGCAGGCCCTGGTAACCCACCACATCCAACTGCTTGTGATAGCCGGCGCGCTGGAACAACGCCTCGATCTCAGCGAAACAGGTGTTGAAATGAAGTTTATTGAAGGGTGTCTTGCCTTCGGTCACCAAGCCATCCAGGCGCAGTTCCAGGACCGCCTCACGCACAACGTCCGCGGACATCCGGTTTACGCTGCTTTTCAGTTGTTCGACATTGACCAAGGGAAACACTCCAGATAGCTGTATGAACATACAGTAACCGAAGCACGCCACTTTCGCCAACCGCAGTATCAGGAACCGACGGCAGTACCGCTCAACGGAGGAAGGTCACGATCTGTTCGGCCTCGAAGGGCCAATCCAGCTCGGCACCGGTATCCAGCCGACGCAGCACGGGAATACGCAACCCATAATTGTCCACCCAGCCCTCGCGCTCTGAAATGTCCACCAGCTCCACCAACAATCCATGTTCGACGAAAGGCATCAGTTCCGCTTCGGCGACTTCGCAAAGATGACACCCCAGGGTGCCGAACAACTGGCATTCAGGAAGCATGGCGGGTAGACCTGAAAAAGATAGACGGTCATTCTAGGCCCGCCTCGGAAAACCGTCGAGTCACTGGCTCGCTTCAGGGTGTTTCGGTAAAACGCTGATGCAAATCACTGAACATCAATGCTTTTCCAGCGACGCTTGTCACGTTTTCCCCTCTACGCTTTGCGTTGTAGCCTTGAACCGGAGTTCCCCTTGTTTGCCAACCTGCTGATCATCCTTGCCTCGTCCCTGGTGGTCATCGCGCTATTCAGGCGGCTGCGCCTGCCCCCCGTGCTGGGTTATCTCTGCGTCGGGCTGGCGGTCGGGCCTACCGCGCTGGACTGGATCAACGACAGCGAAGAACTGCCAGACCTGGCCGAGCTCGGGGTGGTGTTCCTGTTGTTCTCGTTGGGGCTGGAGTTTTCCCTGTCGAAAATGCTCGAACTGCGCCGGGTCGTGTTCGGTCTCGGCAGCCTGCAGGTGCTGTGCTCGGGGACGGTCCTGGCGGGATTGCTGGCCTTGGGCGGCGCGCCTGTGATCGCAGCATTGTTGCTCGGTGCCGGGCTGGCCTTGTCCTCCACTGCCATCGTCAGCAAGGAATTGTCCAGCCTGGGAGAGATCTTCAGCAGCCACGGCCAGAACGCCATCGGGGTGTTGTTGTTCCAGGACGTCGTCGCGGTGCTGTTATTGACCCTGGTACCGGTCTTCGCCGGCAGCAGCGAGCACCCGTGGTACTGGGCGCTGCCCTTGACCCTGGGCAAGACCCTGGTGTTGTTCGGGGGCCTGCTGCTGGCCAGCCGATGGCTGCTGCCACGACTGTTCCATGAGGTGGCGGCGTCCCGCTCCGCAGAACTGTTCGTGCTGCTGGCCCTGGTGATCGTGTTGCTGACGGCATGGCTGACTCACCTGCTCGGCTTGTCGCCGGCCCTGGGCGCTTTCCTGGCAGGCATGCTGCTGGGGGAAAGCCACTACCGGCATCAGATCGAGGCGGACATACGTCCATTCCGCGACATCCTGCTGGGGCTGTTCTTCGTCAGCATCGGCATGCTGATCGACCTGCAGCTGTTCCTCGATGACGGCCTGTTGATCCTGGGATTGACCCTCTGCTTGATGCTCGTCAAGGGCTGCGTGGTCGCCGCCCTGGTGAAATGGCGCGGCAGCGACGGTGAAACCGCCTGGCGCAGTGGCTTGGCCCTGGCCCAGGGCGGCGAATTCTGTTTTGCCTTGATGGCACAGATGCAGCAGAACCGCCTCATGCCCGCCGACATCAGTGGCCTGCTGCTCGCCGCGACGTTCTGTTCGATGCTGCTCACCCCGCTGTTGCTGCGCGCGGCGCCACACATCGCCGCGCGCCTGCATCGAAAGCCCAACGAAGAGGCGCAACTGGACCAGATCAGCGCACTCAATGCCGGCTTGTCGGGTCATGTGGTGATTTGCGGCTACGGGCGCGTGGGCCAGTCCATTGGGCGGTTCCTGCGTCGTGAAGGCCTGGCGTTCGTCGCCCTGGATGACGACCCGGTGATCATCCAGGAAGCCACCGTCGGGGAAAAATGCGTGCATTATGGCGATTCGCGACGAGCAGACCTGCTCGCCGCCGTTGGCTTGAGCCGCGCCAGGCTGTTGGTGATCGCGGTGGACAAGACCGACATCGCCATCACCGTGCTCAAGGCTGCCCGACAGGTCAACCAACAGGTGCCGATCCTGGTGCGCACCCGCGACGACAGCCAACTGGCCGAGTTGCAGGCGGCCGGGGCCAGCGAAGTGGTCCCGGAGCTGCTGGAATCGAGCCTGATGCTGGCCTCCCACGCCCTGATCATGCTCGGCCTGCCTGAACAGCAGGTCCGGCATCACGTGGATCAGGTCCGTCACGACCGTTATCGCCTGCTCCATGGCTTTTATCCTGGCAACCAGGACAAGGAGCCTTGATGCGTCGGTCAGTCCTGGCTGATCGCGCCGATCTTGTGAATCGACAGGTCGGCGCCGTAATACTCTTCTTCCTGGGTCAGGCGCAGTCCCAACACCGCCTTGATCGCACCATAGACCACAAGCCCACCGACCAGGGCGATGACGACACCCAGCACCGTGCCGATCATCTGGCTGATCAGGCTGACCCCACCCAGGCCACCCAAGGCATCCTGGCCGAACACGCCACAGGCGATGCCGCCCCAGACCCCACACAGCCCGTGCAGCGGCCAGACGCCGAGCACATCGTCGATCTTCCACTTGCCTTGGGCCGCCGTGAAGCACCAGACAAACAAGGCACCGGCAATGGCGCCGGTGGCCAGCGCACCCACCGGGTGCATCAGGTCGGAACCGGCACAGACCGCCACCAGCCCGGCCAGCGGACCGTTGTGCAGGAAGCCTGGGTCATTGCGCCCGACAATCAATGCCGCCACGGTACCGCCCACCATGGCCATCAACGAATTGACCGCCACCAACCCGCTCACCCCAGGCAGAGTCTGGGCACTCATCACGTTGAAACCGAACCAGCCGACAATCAGGATCCACGAGCCCAAGGCCAGGAATGGAATGCTCGAAGGGGCGAACGCCACCAGGCGACCGTCCCGGTAGCGGCCATTTCTCGGGCCGAGCAAGAGCACGGCGGCCAACGCCAGCCAGCCGCCCATGGCATGCACCACCACGGAACCGGCGAAGTCATGGAAACTGGCGCCGAACCGGGCCTGCAGCCAGGCCTGCAGGCCGAAATTGCCGTTCCACACCACGCCTTCGAAGAACGGATACACAAACGCCACGATCAACACCGTGGCGCACAACTGCGGTGCGAATCGCGCACGCTCGGCAATACCGCCGGAAATGATGGCCGGGATCGCCGCGGCAAAGGTCAGCAGGAAGAAGAACTTCACCAGGCTGTAGCCATGATCGGTGCTGAGCACCGCCGCTGGTTGCAGGAAGGTCACGCCATAGGAAATCCAATAACCAACAAAGAAATAAGCCAGGGTCGAGACCGCGAAATCACTGAGGATCTTCGACAGCGCATTGACCTGGTTCTTTTGTCGGACCGTCCCCACTTCAAGGAAGGCGAAGCCGGCATGCATGGCCAGGACCATGACTGCGCCGAGCAGGATGAACAGTGTGTTGGAGCTGTGGACGAGACTGTCCACGGCACTTTGCATATTTTCCATGGTGTTGGCAGACCTGAAAAAGTTGAAAAAAGCACCAAACCGGTTCGCTCGCGCCACCAGCGCACCAAGTTGAAACGGCTCAATGGCCGGAAACAGGCCGTTGAACTGCTTTGGTGCGCCAGAACGGGCAAGACGAAGTCCCGCTTCGAGATGCTTCGCGGGTTTTGATTATTTGAATCAAGGTTTTGCGGGCTTTCGCCCAGCTTCAGCGCACTGGCGCGGGCTGACGCACCAGTACATGGCAAAGCCTGAGCAAAAGTTGTACCAGCCACTTGCACTGAACCTTCCTGCAAGGCTCATACTCGAACGTTTCAGACGTCACTTACGGAGATTCACCCATGGCCAGAACCCAGGCAAAGACTGCTCAAGAAATCCTGATGGAAGATTTCCAGACGCTGGTCAGCGACACGGAACGCTTGCTCGATCACACCGCGACGCTGGCAGGCGATCAAGCCGATGCACTGCGCAGCCAGATCCACGAAACCCTCCTGCGCGCCCGCGAAACACTCAAGCTGACCGAAGACTCCATGCGCGAACGCGGCCAGGCGGCGGTAGTCGCCACCGAGGAATACGTACAGGCCAACCCTTGGCAATCGGTGGGCATTGCCGCAGGCGTTGGTTTTCTGATTGGTCTGTTGGCGACACGGCGCTGATCATGGGTATCGACGAATCCGGCTCTTCCGAAGCGGGCACACAACCTACAGCGCGCCGCCTGGGCGCGGCATTTCTTGGCTTGCTGCACAGCCACGTCGAATTGTTCGGCATGGAGTTGCAGGAACAGAAAGCACGTACCGTCAGTCTCCTGCTGTTCGCCGGGCTTGCGCTGGTGTTCGGCTTGCTGCTGTTGGTCGGGCTTTCAGCGTTGGTGCTGATCCTGGTGTGGGACACGTATCGCCTGTCGGGCATTATCGGCCTGTGCCTGTTTTATCTGCTGGCGGCGCTGTTCTGCGGCCTGCGGCTCAAGGCAGCGATCTACGACGAGTCCTCCCCCTTCAACGCCACCCTCGAAGAACTGGCCAATGATCGGGAGCGCCTGCTGCCATGAGCCTGCCTGATATCCCTCAAGCCCGGACACGACAGGAAATGCGCAAGGCCCTGGTGCGCCTGCGCATGGAAATGCATCGCCAGGAAATCCGTCAGGAAACCCGTCAGTTGCTGCAGCCCTTGCAACGGGTGCGCGGCCTGACGAAAAGCTGGCACGAAGGTTTCGGCATCAAGCACGCGCCCCTGTGGGGCGTCGCAGCGGTGTCTCTGCTGGGTTTCCTCACCGGCAAACGGACCCGTCATGGCGGAGGTGGCTTGACAGGCCTGATTCGCCTGGCGACGACCTTGCTGCCGTTGATCAAGCTGACCAAGGACCTGCGCAAGCCCTGAGAACCTGCGACCTGCGGTGCGGGAGCCTGCGCCCGCTGGACTGCGAAGCCGGCCTGTTTGCGTGGGCGCCTCGCACTCAAGCGGGAGCAAGCGTCCTCGCCTCGAAGGTTGTGTATCCGGTCTGTGCTGGCCTATAGGCCTTGCAGGGCGCCCCACGAACCGGGAAGCTAGGGCATCGACATCATCGAACGGAGCAACCGGCCTTGGATTGGCATACCCTGCTGACTCGCGAACGTCTCGGAAAACCACTGCACAGCCCCCAAGAGCTGGGCCGTAGCCCCTTTCACAAGGACCACGACCGCATCATCTTTTCCGGTGCCTTCCGCCGCCTCGGGCGCAAGACGCAAGTGCATCCGGTGTCCAGCAACGACCATATCCATACGCGTCTGACCCATTCCCTGGAAGTCAGTTGCGTCGGGCGCTCCCTGGGCATGCGCGTGGGGGAAACCATCCGCAACGCCCTGCCCGACTGGTGCGAGCCAAGCGACCTGGGCATGGTGGTGCAGTCGGCCTGCCTGGCCCACGACATCGGCAACCCGCCGTTCGGTCACTCCGGCGAGGATGCCATTCGCTATTGGTTCCAGCAGGCCGCCGGGCGGGGTTGGCTTGATGCCATGAGCGAAGCCGAGCGCAACGACTTCCTCAATTTCGAAGGCAATGCCCAAGGCTTCCGCGTGCTCACCCAACTTGAATACCATCAGTTCGACGGCGGAACCCGGCTGACCTATGCCACCCTCGGCACCTACCTGAAATATCCCTGGACCGCCCGCCACGCCGACTCCCTGGGCTACAAGAAGCACAAGTTCGGTTGCTACCAGAGCGAACTGCCACTGCTGGAGCAGATCGCCCACAAACTGGGCCTGCCGCAGATCGAGGACCAGCGCTGGGCACGGCATCCATTGGTGTACCTGATGGAGGCCGCCGATGACATCTGCTACGCGCTGATCGACCTGGAAGACGGCGTGGAGATGGATCTTCTGGAATACCCCCAGGTGGAATCACTGCTCCTGGACCTGGTGGGCGACGATCTTCCGGACACCTACCGGCAGCTTGGACCGCTGGACTCGCGGCGGCGCAAACTGGCAATCCTGCGGGGCAAGGCCATCGAACACCTGACCAACGCCGCCGCCCGGGCGTTCGTCGAGCAGCAGGAGGCGTTGCTTGCCGGCACGTTACCGGGGGACCTGGTGGAACACATGCATGGCCCGGCAAAACGTTGCGTGTTGAATGCCAAGGACATGGCGCGCCGCAAAATCTTCCAGGACAAGCGCAAGACCCTACATGAGATCGGCGCCTACACCACCTTGGAAATCCTGCTCAACGGCTTTTGCGGCGCCGCCCTCGAACAGCACGGCGGCCGCACGCCTTCGTTCAAGAATCGCCGTATCCTGGACCTGCTGGGGAACAACGCGCCGGATCCCGACGGCCCATTGCACGGCGCGTTTCTGCGCATGATCGATTTCATCGCCGGGATGACTGACAGCTACGCCAGCGAAATGGCCCAGGAGATGACAGGCCGCACGCGTCAATAAAAGGCACCCTTTGCAGCACCTCGAAAAAATGTGGGAGCGAGCTTGCTCGCGATGACGCAGGCACATCCAGCATCGATGTGCACAGACCCACCGCCATCGCGAGCAAGCTCGCTCCCACAGGGGGACTGGCGGTGCATGTGGGTTTTGTAGCGCCATCCACAGGAGTTTGAAGTAGATAAATACATGTATGGCTTACACAAACCTTGATTAAAACGTTTCCTTTGTTTGCACAAACAACACAGTCAAAGAAATATCCCTTCACACACCGCCAACACTTCCCCCTCTTATTGTCATTCACCGACTAAAAAACCGATTACATCGTAATATCTTGCCTCTTTTTTTGTAGGAAACTTCTGAAATTGAAGTTGCATGCCCGTCTCTTCGTATGGCCCTGGCTGTAAGTGGGCTAAGGTGCGCGCTTTATTCAAGTTCGCAGGGTATTTATTCATGAACTCCGTTTTCATTGTCGACGATCATCCGGTCATTCGCCTCGCCGTTCGCATGCTCCTTGAACATGAGGGCTACAAGGTCGTAGGAGAAACTGACAACGGCGTCGACGCGATGCAAATGGTGCGCGAATGCATGCCAGACCTGGTTATCCTCGACATCAGCATTCCCAAACTTGACGGGCTGGAGATCCTGTCGCGCTTCAACGCCATGACCACGCCGCTCAAGACACTGGTGCTCACGGCACAATCACCGACGCTCTTCGGTATCCGATGCATGCAATCCGGTGCCTCTGGTTACGTTTGTAAACAGGAAGACCTCAGCGAACTTGTCAGCGCGATCAAAGCGGTATTGTCCGGCTATAACTATTTCCCCAGCCAGGCACTGAACCCGGTACACCCGGAAGATCCGCGAAGCCTGGAGCTGGACCTTTTCAAAAGCGTCAATGATCGGGAACTGATGGTATTGCAACTTTTCGCCCAAGGCCGAACCAACAAGGAAATAGCCAAGGGGATGTTCCTCAGCAATAAAACCGTCAGTACTTATAAAAAACGCCTGATGCAGAAACTCAAGGTCAAGTCCTTGGTCGAGCTGATTGAAATGGCGAAGCGCAACGCGCTGGTGTGAGAAAACAGCATGTTCAAACGCATAACCGAATGCCTCCTGATGATCAGCGCAACGTTGTATACAGGCGTGCTCGCGGCGACACCGGATGCGCTTGGGCAATACACGCTGCTGGGGCGTTCATCCATGGCCCAGGCCGAAATCAAGCTCGATGATGTTCACCGCGCCTGGCTAAAAAGCCGGAAGGAACTGGTCCTGGGGACGTCCGCACCGGATTACCCGCCCTTCGATCTCTCCGCCAGCGGGCGCGACTACGAAGGCCTGACCGCCGACTATGCCGATATCATCGCCAAGGCCACCGGCCTGCCCATGAGAGTCCTGCGCTTCGCTTCCCGAGAGGCCGCCATGGCGGCGCTCAAGGATGGGCAAATCGATATGCTTGGCACCGCCAACGGTTTCGAGGCCCGCGACCCCGATGTTGTGCTGTCGACGCCGTACGCAGTGGATCAGCCCGTGCTCGTCACCCGAACGAATGAAAGCCGATCCCTGAATGACGATCTCAAGGGATTGCGGCTGAGCATGGTCTATCACTATCTGCCGCTTCGGGAAATCGAAAAACTCTACCCCAAGGCCATTATCACCACCTACCCTTCCTACCAGAACGCCATCAATGCCGTCGCCTTCGGCCAGGCCGATGTCTTTCTCGGCGATACCCTGTCCACCCACTACATGATCAGCAAGGGTTACTTGAGCAATATCCGCATGGCCAGCTTTGGCAAACATGAGTCCTATGGATTCGGTTTCGCCGTACGCCGAGGCGATGCCCGTCTGCTGGACATCCTCAATGCCGTACTGAACCAGGTCCCTATCGCCGAACAGGCGGCCATCTCCAAGCGCTGGAGCGCGGGCAGCGACCTCTACCTCACAGACCACCGGGTACGATTGACCGACCGCGAGCGACGCTGGCTGGCCCGGCATCCGGTGGTACGGGTGGTGGTGAACGAAACCTCCGCCCCCTTCACGTTCTTCGACTCGGACGGCGATTTTCGCGGCATCAGCGCCGACCTGCTGGAGCTGATCCGGTTGCGCACCGGCCTGCGCCTGGACATCCAGCGCCGCCAGAACGACAGTGAGATGATTGCTGCGGTCCTGAACGATCAAGCCGACATGATCGCCGCCCTGTTGCCCAGCCGGGAACGGCAACGCCAGTTGAAATTCAGCCGCCCCTATGTCGACAGCTCGTTCGTCCTGTTGACCCGCAAGTCGTCCGACACGCCCACCACACTCGATCAGTTCGGCCACGCCAGCCTGGCGATCGCCAAAGGCAATCCGATCATTGAATGGCTACGCAGCCAGTACCCAAGTATCCAGATCATCGAAACGGATGGCCCCTTGCGCGCCGTGGACATGCTTGCCCATGGCCAGGTCGACGGCAGCGTGAACTCGCAGGTGATGGCCAACTACTTCATCTCCTCCCATGCCTGGCGGGACAGGTTGCAGATCAGCAGCACGGTGGGCACCCAACAAGCCCTGTTCGCACTGGCCACGGCCAAGGACGCCAACGAGCTGAACGCCATCCTCGACAAGGCCCTGACCAGCATCGACCCCGACGAACTGGGCGTCATAAACAACCGCTGGCGCGGTTACGTCTCGCCTTCGGAACACACCTGGCGTACCTACAATCGCTTGTTCTTCCAGGTCGTCGCGGGCGTGGGTCTGTTGCTGCTGCTGTCTTTGGCGTGGAACGCCTACATGCAGCGCCAGATCAGGCAACGCCAGCGGGCGGAACTGGCCCTCAACGATCAACTGGAATTCATGCATTCACTGCTCAATGGCACCCCCCACCCCATTTACGTGAGGGATCGCAACGGCATCCTGCAAAGTTGCAACGACAGTTACCTGGAAGCCTTCAACGCCAAGCGCGAAGACGTCATTGGCAAGGACCTGATGCCAGGCTCCATGAGCAACGCCTTCGAAGCGCAGGAGTACCAGGCGGACTACCAACGCGTCATGGCCGAAGGCACCGCCCTGATCGTGGATCGCCCCTTGCACATCGGAGACCGGAAACTGACGATCTATCACTGGATCCTTCCCTACCGAAACTCCGCCGCTGAAGTACAAGGCATCATCGGCGGCTGGATCGATATCAGTGAGCGACGGCAACTGTTCGAGGAGTTGCGCGCGTCCAAGCAACGGGCCGATGACGCGAATCGCGCCAAAAGCACGTTCCTGGCCACCATGAGCCATGAAATCCGCACGCCGATGAACGCGGTGATCGGCATGCTCGAACTTGCCCTGAAACACGCCGACAAGGGCCAGGTGGACCGCTCGACCATCGAAGTCGCCTACGAATCCGCGTCCGGCATGCTTGAACTGATAGGCGATATCCTGGACATCGCCCGTATCGAATCCGGCCATCTGAGCCTGGCCCCCGAACGCGTCAATCTCAGGGCCCTGCTGCAATCGGTCATACGAGTCTTCGAGGGCGTGGCCCGGCAGAAAAGCCTGGTGTTGTCGCTGCAGTTCGACGCCGCCGAGGGCAACCCCGACGTGTTGATAGACCCCTTGCGATTCAAGCAGGTGCTGTCGAACCTGATCAGCAATGCCCTCAAATTTACCGAGCAGGGCCAGGTCGCAGTCAAGGTCCGGCTGTCGCCAACTGACCGGGACGACGTCCAGCACCTGCATCTGGAGGTCAACGACAGCGGCATCGGCATCGACCCGGCCGACCTGCAACGTCTGTTCAAGCCATTTGCCCAGGTCGACAACACCAACCGGATGGCCCGCAAAGGCGCGGGCCTGGGGCTGGTGATCAGTCGCAACCTGTGCCGGATGATGGGCGGCAGCCTGCACATGAGCAGCCAACCCGGCTCCGGCACCCGGGTCCTGGTCCACCTGCAACTGACCGTCCTGTCGACAGCGCCAGTTGACGCCCCTCTTGAACCGCTTATCGAAACGGCCCAGGCCACCTTGAACGTCCTGATCGTGGACGATCACCCGGCCAACCGCCTGCTGATGTCCCAGCAATTGGAATACCTGGGCCACCACTACCAGGTCGCCCACGATGGCGCACACGGGCTCGAGGTCTGGCAACAAGGCCATTTCGATCTGGTCATTGCCGATTGCAACATGCCCATCATGAGTGGCTACGAACTGGCCCGGTCGATTCGGCGCGAGGAGTCCCAACAGCGACGACCACCCTGCACTCTCCTGGGGTTCACCGCCAATGCACAACCGGAGGAAAAACAACGCTGCCAGGAGGCTGGAATGGATGACTGCCTGTTCAAACCGATCAGCCTGAGCGCCCTGAGCCAGTGGATCAAGACGGTCAAACCCAGCGCTCGCCCGGTGGTTTTCAGCATGCACAGCCTCCAGGCATTGACCGGCGCAGACCCTTCGTCCAACCGGCGCCTGCTGGCCGAATTACTCAGCAGCAGCCGCGCGGACCGCCAGGAGTTGCTCGACGTCGCCCAGGGGGCAAACCGCCAAGCGCTGACCGAAGCGGCGCACAAGATCAAAGGCGTCGCCCGCATCGTCCAGGCGACTTCGCTGATCCAGCGGTGCGAGGCGCTGGAGCAGGCCTGTCACCAGGCCCAGGTACCTGAACGAATCAGCGCCTGCATCGACGCCCTCGACTGCGCCATGACCGAACTGGAGCGAGCCCTGGAAATAGAGATCGCCAAGGCAAAATAATCCAGCGTTTACTATGCTATTCCCTCAGCAGTGCGTACCTGGGGGGTTCTCGATCGGTTTCCCTTGCACGCGGGAACACCCATCGAGAACACCCCTGACCCATGGAGTGACTGCAATGCCCAGCGCACCGCGTCCGGACAAACGCCGGTTCCCCCTGCACGTCCACATCAGCGTGATGTTTACCCTGCTTTTGTTGTTGACCGGGGTGGTGCTGGGTATTTTCAATTACCGGCAGACCACGCAAATCATCCTGTCGAGCAGTGAAAAACTGTTCAACCGAATTGAACAGGATGTGCGCCTGGATTTGTATGACACCTACGAACCCATCCGCCACCTGTTGAGCCTGTTGGCCGACTACCCGGCGACACGCACACCGCAGATGGCCCAACGCCTGGCCCTGCTCGTGCCCTTCAGCCAGGCATTGCGGGACAACCCGAACCTGGCGTCGTTGTACCTGGGCGATCGGCGTGGCAATTTCCTGATGGTCCGGCCGTTGCGTACCGCGACGCTGAAAACCACCCTGCAGGCACCCGCCGAGGCGGCCTATCAGGTCTGGACCGTGGAGCGCGCCGCCGAGCAAGGCCCGGTCCATTCCCAGTCGTTGTTCTACGACGAGACCCTGACGCTCATCGATCGCCGGGACATGGCCGACGAAACCTACGATCCGCGCAGCCGTGGCTGGTTTCGCAGCGCCATCGACAGTACCGAGCAGATCACCACCGAGCCCTACGTTTTTTTCTCCACCCACAACGTCGGCACCACCCTTGCCCGGCGCAGCGGCGAGCAGGCGGTGATCGGGGCCGACTTGACCCTGGCGGCCCTGTCCCAGACCCTGGCCAAGCACAAGGTAACCCCCGGCACCGAGGTCGTGTTGCTAGATCCCCAAGGCAACGCCGTGGGCTATCCCGACAGTGACCGGCTACTCGCCGACGCCCAGTCGGCGCGCCTGACCAAGGCCCGCGACCTCAGCCCGGCCATCGCCGCCGTCCTTGCCGACAACGTTGACACGACACGCCTGGAAGCGGCCGGACGCCAGTGGATCGTTTCGCGCAGCCACATGCAGGAAGGCGGTCCCCAAGGCCTGGAACTGGCGCTCCTGGTGCCTGAAGATGAGCTGCTGGACAACGCTTATCGCATGCGTTGGCAAGGCGCACTCATCACCCTCGCCACCCTGCTGCTGTGCCTGCCCCTGGGCTGGCTGACGTCCAGGATCCTGGTCAAGCCCTTGCGCGAACTGGTGCAGGAGGCCGACGCCATTCGCAGCTTTGATTTCAACTATCCGGTGTCGCGCCGCTCCCCGGTGCTGGAAGTCGACCAGTTGAGCGTCTCGATGGCGCGCATGAAAGAGACTCTGGCGAGCTTCTTTGAAATCACCGCCAGCCTGCGCGCCGAAACCCGCTTCGCCCCACTGCTGGAGCGGGTGTTGTTCGAAACCGTGAAAATCGGCCAGGCCCAGGCCGGCCTGATCTACCTGCGCGAAAACGACGACAATCGGTTCAAGCCCTATGGACTGGTGATCGATGGCACGCCCAGGGACCTCGATACCTTCAAGCTGGGCAGTCATGAGCTGCAGGCGGACGACAGCCCGCCATGGCTCCAGCAACTGGCCGCCGCGGACAATCTGGTGACCTCCCTGGGTTTCGAGCAGGCGGCCGACCTGCAGGGCATCCTGCGGGAACTGGACTCGCCTCGGGTCCACCTGATCGGCATCCGCCTGCGCAATCGCCACCAGGAAACCGTCGGCATGCTGGTGTTGCTGGTCTCCGACAGCGGCACCGAAGCCGACCTGGAAAAGCTCCAGCCCGACCGCATCGCCTTCCTGCAGGCCGTGTCCGGTGCCGCCACCGTGAGCATCGAGGGCCAGCGCCTGCAAGCCAAGCAAAAGCAACTGCTGGACGCCTTCATCCAACTGCTGGCCGGCGCGATCGATGCCAAGAGCCCCTACACCGGCGGCCATTGCCAGCGGGTGCCGGTACTGACCCTGATGCTCGCCCAGGCCGCCGCCGCCAGCCAGGCACCGGCGTTCACCGCCTATGAGCCGACGGAGGATGAATGGGAAGCCCTGCACATCGCCGCCTGGCTGCACGATTGCGGCAAGGTCACCACCCCCGAATACGTCGTCGACAAAGCCACCAAACTGGAAACCCTGAACGACCGGATCCATGAAATACGCACCCGCTTCGAAGTGCTCAAGCGCGACGCTTGGGTCGATTACTGGCAGGCCATGGCAAGCGGCGGCGAGTCGTCATCCCTGGCGCAGCGGCGCGACGCGACATTGACGGCCCTGGATGATGACTTCGCTTTCGTCGCCCGCTGCAACCTGGGCTCCGAAGCCATGGCCGAGGCCGACCTGCAACGCCTGCAACACATTGCGCAACGTCCTTGGACCCGGACCCTCGATGATCGCCTGGGCGTTTCCTGGGAAGAGAACCGGCGCCAGGCCCGCACGCCCAAGCCGACACTCCCGGTCACCGAGCCGCTGTTGGCGGACAAGCCCGAACACCTGTTCGAGCGCCACGCGGCCGAACTGATCCCGGCGGACAATCCGTGGGGCTTCCAACTTGATGTGCCGGCCTGGAAATACAACCGCGGCGAGCTCTACAACCTGAGCATCGCGCGAGGCACGCTGACCCGCGAGGAGCGCTACGTCATCAATCATCACATGGTGCAGACGATCCTGATGCTCAGCCAGTTGCCCTTCCCCAGCCACCTGGACAACGTGGCGGAGATCGCCGGCGGGCATCACGAGAAGATGGACGGCAGCGGTTATCCCAAGCGCCTCAAGCGCGAAGAGATGAGCCTGCCGGCACGCATGATGGCCATCGCCGACATTTTCGAAGCACTGACGGCAGCCGACCGTCCCTACAAAAAAGCCAAGACGCTGAGCGAGGCCATGGGCATCATGGCCGCCATGTGCCGTGACGCCCATATCGATCCCGAACTGTTCGGGCTGTTCATCGAAGAAAAGATCTACCAGCGCTACGCCGAGCAGTTCCTCGACCCGCACCAGATCGATGAAGTCGACCCCGACAGCCTGCTGGTCAAGGCCGGACTGAAGGCATGATCAGCAATCCGTCAGGCGCAGGAAGATCGCAGCCAACGCTTCAATACCGGCCTGGTCATGCTCGCTGAAACGCGCCAGTTTCGGACTGTCCAGGTCGAGCACGCCGATCAGGCGCCCGTCCTTGACCAGCGGCACCACCAGCTCGCTGTTCGAGGCGCTGTCGCAGGCGATGTGCCCGGCGAAGGCATGGACATCTTCGACGCGCTGGGTCTGCCGGGTCGCTGCCGCCGTACCGCATACGCCGCGGCCAAAGGGTATCCGCACGCAGGCGATCTGGCCCTGGAAGGGTCCAAGGACCAGCGTTTCATGGCGATTGAGGTAGAAACCGGCCCAGTTCAAATCGTCCAGCTGGCTGAACAGAAACGCCGAAAACTGCGCGGCGTTGGCGATGAAGTCACGTTCATCGGCCAGCAAGGATTCCAGTTGTGCCGATAACAACGCGTAGCCATCGAGGCCGACACCGCAGCCCTTCAAATCGATCATGCCTTGTGCTCCAACAATTTCAGGCCTACCCAATAACGGGCAAACTGATAAGCGCAACGTCCGTTGCGGTTGCCGCGACCGGTTGCCCAGCGCACCGCCAGCACATCCAGCGCTTCGTCGCGCTGCCAGGCCAGCCCGGCCTTGGCCGCCAACTCGCCGATCCAGTGTTCCACGACGTTGAGGAAATGCTCCTGGGTAAACGGATAAAACGACAGCCACAAGCCAAAGCGGTCGGACAAGGCGATCTTGTCCTCCACCGCTTCGCTGGGGTGAAGTTCGCCGTCGACCCGTTTCCAGTTCTCGTTGTCGCTTTCCTTTTCCGGCACCAGGTGACGACGGTTGGAGGTGGCATACAGCAGCACGTTGTCAGGCGCCTGCTCCAGGGAGCCATCCAACACGCTCTTGAGCACACGGTAATCGCCTTCACCAGACTCGAACGACAAGTCATCGCAGAACAACACGAAGCGCTGGGGCAGTTTCGCAACCTGCTCGACCACCCGGGGCAGATCGGCCAAGTGATCGCGTTCGATCTCGATCAACCGCAGGCCATGCTGGGCATGTTCGGCCAACAGGGCGCGTACCAGGGAAGATTTTCCGGTGCCACGCGAGCCCCAGAGCAAGGCATGGTTGGCGGGCATGCCATCGATGAACTGCCGGGTGTTGCGGCCCAGTTGTTCGACCTGGCGGTCCACGCCGATCAGGTCCGACAGACGCATGTCGAGACTGACTTGCAGCGGCAGCAGATAGCCGCTGCGCCCGTCACGCTGCCAGCGGGCGGCCAGGGTCCGGGTCCAATCGATAGCCGGCCGGGGCGCCGGCAGCAACGGCTCGATCCGGGCCAGCACGGCATCGGCGCGCTCAAGAAAAGCATTCAATCGCGAGTCCACGTCTTTTCCTCGGACAGGTTCACAGTAATGATGGCGTTCCAACAACGAAACGCCGTATCCAATGGCGGGTCTACTTCACACAAAACCAACCGGTTGCACCGGTATTCAGAGATGATCAGCTATGCTTGACCGGCGAAGGGAAACGTAAGTGGTTCATCACTCAATGGACATCAGATTCACCCAACGGCTTTCCTATAAGCAGGCCCGCCTGACCGTCCTGGTGGGCTTCGTGTTGGGCACCTTGCTCAGCCTGATGCAGATCGGCATCGATTATGCCAGCGAAGACGCATCGATCAACCGTGAAATCCTGTCGCTGCTGGAAATCAGCCACAACCCGGCCTCGCGTATCGCCTACAACATCGACGCCGAACTCGCCCAGGAGCTGTCCATGGGCCTGTTGCGCTCACCGGCCATCATCGGGGCCGAACTGATCGACAACAACAATACCGTGTTGGCCAGCGTCAAGCGGCCCGAACTGCAAAGCAGCTACCGGTTCATCAGCGATTTCCTGTTCGGCGCCCAGCGTCAGTTCGAAGACCGGCTCTACCTGGACCACTTGCCCACCGAATCCCTGGGCATACTGCGACTGGACGTCGACACCTATGCGTTCGGCAGTCGTTTCCTGCGTCGCGCCGAGGTCACCTTGCTCAACGGCTTCGCCCGCAGCCTGATCCTGACCGGCCTGCTGCTGGCGCTGTTCTACGTGATGCTGACCAAGCCCCTGGTGCGGGTCATCCGCGAGCTGAGCAGCCGCGACCCGAGCAGCAGCGAACAGAACCGCCTGGAATGCCCTTCCGGCCACCAGTACGATGAAATCGGCGTGCTGGTTTCCGTCGCCAACCAGCAGTTCGAAAATATCTCCACGGAAATCCAACAGCGACGCACGGCCGAAAATCGCCTCACCGAGTACCTGGCGCAACTGGAGAACATCGTCTCGGCACGCACCGCCGAACTCAAGGCCATCAACGCCCGCCTCAGCCAGTCCAACGAGGAGCTGGAAGTGGCCCGGCGCACCGCCCTGGACATGGCCGAAGCCCGCTCCGTGTTCCTCGCCAACATGAGCCACGAGATCCGCACGCCACTCAACGGCCTGCTGGGAATGATCGCCCTGTCCCTGGACGGTCCCCTGACGGCCGAGCAACAGCAACAGCTCTCGATTGCCCATGACTCGGGCAAGGTATTGGTCGAACTGCTCAACGACATCCTCGACCTGTCGAAATTCGACGCCGGTCAACTGGAACTCGAACGCATCCCGTTCGACCTCGGCGCGCTGGTGGAGGATACCGCCAACCTGCTTTCCCAGAACGCGGCCCCCAGTGTCGAACTGGCCTGCCTGATCGACCCTCGGTTCCCGGCGCAAGTGATCGGCGACCCCACCCGGGTGCGCCAGATCGTCAGCAACTTGTTGTCCAACGCACTGAAGTTCACACGCTTCGGTCGGGTCGACGTGAAGTTGAGCCCGTACGCGGGTGGCGTGCGAATCGAAGTCTGCGACACCGGTATCGGTATTCCCCAGGAAGCCCAGGCGAGAATCCTGCAACCGTTCACCCAGGCCGGCGCCGGGATTACCCGCCAGTTCGGGGGCACCGGGTTGGGCCTGGCATTGACCTACAACCTCTGCGAAGCCATGCTGGGCCGGTTGACGATCAGTTCCGAAGCCGGCTTTGGCAGCCAGTTCTGCGCTGACCTGCCCCTGCCCTGCCATCTTCCGGCAGCGTCGGTGGAACCGTTGCGCGGCAACGTCGTCGCCATCACCGCCAGCAGCAGCGGCCTGGCCGAGTTGCTGGGCATGCTGTTGCCGGAGTGGGGCCTTGATTATGTGCAACGCTCCATCGATGACGGATTGCTGGGGCTCAAGCCTGACGTGCTGATCACCGATTGCCCGGAATGCCTGTTCAACCTGCGGCCAACCTTCGATGCGCCGATCCTGCTGGTGACGGCCTATGGCAGCTTCATGCCCAGCGAGGAAGCCATTGCCCTCGCACCGCTGATACAACAAGCCCGACCGCTGGCACGCCATGCGCTGTACCAGATTCTGCGGCGCGCCATGCAAAGCGAGGCGACCACCATCAACGATGCACACATCGAAACCCTGGCGCCGGCCAGGCGTGGGCGGGTACTGCTGGTGGAGGACAATCCGGTCAACCAACTGGTGGCCAAGGGCATGTTGGTGAAACTGGGCTGCGAAGTCACCGTCGCGGCCCATGGCGTCGAAGCCCTGGACCAGTTGGAACAGCAAGTGTTCGATCTGGTGTTGATGGACTGCAACATGCCGGTGATGGACGGCTACGAAGCCAGCCGGCAGATTCGCCGCAGCGGGCGCTGGTCGGACCTGCCGATCGTTGCGCTGACGGCCAACGCGATGCCCGAGGAACGTGAGCGTTGCCGGGCGGCCGGCATGAACGATTACCTGTCCAAGCCGTTCCGCCGCGAAGAATTGGCGGCCGTGCTGGACCAGTGGGTGCCCACTACGTCAGCGCTTTGATCTGGCCCAGCAGATGATCGAGACCGTCTCGCAACGCGCCCAGGCGGTCCAGGTCGACACCGCTGTCGCATAACAGGCGGGCCTTGAGTGGACCGACCTGTTCGCGCAAGGCCCGCCCAGCCGCCGACAGGCTCAAGTGCACCTCCCGCTCGTCCCGGGCAGAACGCTGGCGCTGGACCAGGTCCAGCTGTTCCAGACGCTTGAGCAGTGGCGTCAGCGTGCCGGAATCCAACAGCAAACGTTCACCCAGGGCTTTGACCGTCGGCTGTTGCGGCGCCGTGTCCTGCCATTCCCACAACACCAGCATCGCCAGGTATTGCGGATAGGTCAGGCCGAGCTGATCGAGCATCGGCTTGTAGCCACGGATCACCGCACGGGAAGCGGCGTACAGCTTGAAGCACAACTGACTGTCGAGCTTCAGCGAATCGGCTGACAGGTCACTCATTTGAGCAGCGCTTCGATCTCGCCGGTCAGGTCCTGGGGTTTGGTGGTCGGGGCAAACCGCTTGACCACTTGACCGTCCTTGCCGATCAGGAACTTGGTGAAATTCCACTTGATACCTTTGGACCCCAGCACACCGGGGGCCCGCTGTTTAAGCTGGATGAACAACGGATGGGCATTGGCACCGTTGACATCGATTTTCTTGAACAGCGGAAAACTCACGCCGAAGTTCAGTTCGCAGAACTCGGTGATCGCCCCTTCGTCGCCCGGCTCCTGCTTGCCGAACTGGTTGCAGGGAAAGCCCAGTACCACCAGGCCCTGGTCCTTGTAGGTCTGCCACAATGCCTCAAGTCCCTTGTACTGTGGGGTGAACCCGCACTGGCTGGCAGTGTTGACCACCAGCACGGCCTTGCCGGCGAAATCGGCGAGGGTCTTTTGCTCCCCCTTGATGGTGGTGCACGGGATGCTCAGCAGGGTGTCGCTCATGGCAAGGCTCCGAAGAATGGGACTGGCGTGCAAGATAGCGATCAATTCAATTGTGTGCAATTTAAATTATCGAGCGAACTAATGCTGGATGTGGCAAAAAATCGTGGCGAGGGGATTTATCCCCGTTGGGCCGCGAAGCGACCCCAGATGGTTGGATACGATCAGCCGGATACACCGAAGCGATAGCTATTGGGCTGCTGCGCACCCCAGCGGGGATAAATCCCCTCGCCACGGAGGACCGCGTCGGCTTTATCCGCGGGGAACGAGATCCAGGCATACCGAGTTGATGCAGTAGCGCAAACCCGTGGGCGGCGGGCCGTCAGGGAAGACGTGGCCCAGGTGGGCGTCACATTTGGCGCAGACCACCTCGGTGCGAATCATGCCGTGGCTGACGTCCCGCACCTCCACCACCGCGCTACCCTCGATCGGCGCGTAGAAGCTCGGCCAACCACAGCCCGAATCGAATTTGGTCTGCGAATCGAACAGCGGCTCGTTGCAGCAGATGCAGTGGTACACACCGTCGGTCTTGGTGGTGTTGTATTGACCGGAGAATGGCCGCTCGGTGCCCTTCAACCGACAGACGTTGTATTGCTCCGGGTCGAGCATGGAGCGCCATTCTTCAAGGGTTTTTTCCAACTTTTCCATCGTCCCACCTCGGCAATTGAAAAAGCCCGATCCGACGCTTTTCCGCAGATCGGGCGGCACGTATGATTGCGCCTCGTCAGACGCCAGTCTGGCAGTCACGTCACGCGCATTCAAACGGATTGTGGCGCCTACACCGCGTCAGGCCTGGGCACAGACGCAGGATTCCCAGTACGGTAGTTCATACGCCGCCTGGATCGTTCATTTTCGGGAACACATCGCCATGCAGGTCAGCAAATCGAACAAGCTCGCCAACGTCTGCTACGACATTCGCGGCCCGGTGCTCAAGCACGCCAAACGCCTGGAAGAGGAAGGTCATCGCATCCTCAAGCTGAACATCGGCAACCCGGCCCCCTTTGGTTTCGAAGCGCCCGATGAAATCCTCCAGGATGTCATCCGCAACCTGCCGACCGCCCAGGGCTACAGCGACTCCAAGGGCCTGTTCAGTGCGCGCAAGGCCGTGATGCAGTATTACCAGCAGAAGCAGGTCGAAGGGGTCGGCATCGAAGACATTTACCTGGGCAACGGTGTGTCCGAACTGATCGTGATGTCCATGCAGGCCCTGCTCAACAACGGCGACGAGGTATTGGTGCCGGCACCGGACTATCCGCTGTGGACCGCTGCCGTGAGCCTGTCCGGCGGCAACCCGGTGCATTACCTGTGCGACGAACAGGCCAACTGGTTTCCCGACCTGGCGGACATCAAGGCCAAGATCACCCCGAACACCAAGGCCCTGGTGATCATCAACCCGAACAACCCCACCGGCGCCGTGTATTCCAGGGAAGTGCTGCTGGGCATGCTGGAACTGGCCCGCCAGCACAACCTGGTGGTGTTCTCCGACGAGATCTACGACAAGATCCTCTACGACGACGCCGTTCACGTGTGCACCGCATCCCTGGCGCCGGACCTGCTGTGCCTGACCTTCAACGGTCTGTCCAAGTCCTACCGGGTGGCCGGTTTCCGCTCCGGCTGGATCGCCATCTCCGGGCCCAAGCACCATGCCCAGAGCTACATCGAAGGCATCGACATGCTCGCCAACATGCGCCTGTGTGCCAACGTACCGAGCCAGCATGCGATCCAGACGGCGCTGGGCGGCTACCAGAGCATCAACGACCTGGTCCTGCCCCAGGGCCGCTTGCTGGAGCAACGCAATCGCACCTGGGAATTGCTCAACGACATTCCCGGCGTCAGTTGTGTCAAGCCGATGGGTGCGCTGTATGCCTTCCCGCGGATCGACCCGAAGGTCTGCCCGATCCACAACGATGAAAAATTCGTCCTCGACCTGCTGCTGTCCGAGAAGCTGCTGGTGGTTCAGGGCACGGCGTTCAACTGGCCGTGGCCCGACCACTTCCGCGTCGTGACCCTGCCACGGGTCGATGACCTCGACCAGGCCATTGGCCGGATCGGCAACTTCCTCAAGTCCTACCGTCAATAGTCAGTCTGCGTGCGAGGCGTCCTCACCTCGCACGCTGTTTGATTCAGCAACATATCCGTTCGGTCGACTCCGTCGGGCCTTCTACACTAGGCACTGGACGGCCAACGCGCATCTGGGCTCAACGTTCACGGGGGGCAGGCACCGCATTTCTTTTCCCTGGTCACTTTCAGAAATGTCTTTCAAACATTTAGGACGCCTGTAGGACACAGTTTGAAATAGTCGGCGAGTTGAATCGCCTGCGGCAGCACCTTATATACCCCGCATAACGCTACATCTTTAGCATGAGGAGATTTTCACCACCATGATGCGCATCCTGCTGTTCTTGGCCACTAACCTGGCGGTCGTGCTGATTGCCAGCATCACCCTGAGCCTCTTTGGCTTCAACGGGTTCATGGCGGCCAATGGGGTTGACCTCAACCTCAATCAGCTGCTGATCTTCTGTGCGGTGTTCGGTTTTGCCGGTTCCCTGTTCTCGCTGTTCATCTCCAAGTGGATGGCGAAGATGAGCACCGGCACCCAGATCATCAGCCAGCCGCGCACGCGTCACGAACAATGGCTGCTGCAGACCGTCGAGCAGTTGTCCCGCGAAGCCGGTATCAAGATGCCGGAAGTCGGTATCTTCCCCGCCTACGAGGCCAACGCGTTCGCCACCGGCTGGAACAAGAACGACGCCCTGGTCGCCGTCAGCCAGGGCTTGCTCGAGCGGTTCTCGCCCGATGAAGTCAAGGCCGTACTGGCCCACGAGATCGGCCACGTTGCCAACGGCGACATGGTGACCCTGGCCTTGATCCAGGGCGTGGTGAACACCTTCGTGATGTTCTTCGCCCGGATCATCGGTAATTTCGTCGACAAGGTGATCTTCAAGAACGAAGAAGGCCAGGGCATCGCCTACTACGTGGCGACCATCTTCGCCGAGCTGGTACTGGGCATCCTCGCCAGCGCCATCGTCATGTGGTTCTCGCGCAAACGCGAGTTCCGCGCCGACGACGCCGGTGCACGCCTGGCCGGCACCAGCGCCATGATCGGTGCCCTGCAACGCCTGCGCGCCGAGCAAGGCCTGCCGGTGCACATGCCCGATACCCTGAATGCCTTTGGCATCAACGGTGGCATCAAGCAGGGCCTGGCACGCATGTTCATGAGCCACCCGCCGCTGGAAGAGCGTATCGACGCACTGCGTCGTCGCGGCTGACCATCAGCACCTCAGAAGCCCGCAGCGATGCGGGCTTTTTTTGTCTGCAGGTTTATGAGCTGTCAGGTCTGGCGTCATCGCGAGCAAGCTCGCTCCCACAGGAATCTTCGGTGGACGCAGACCCTTTATTCACTGCCGATCAACTGTGGGAGCGAGCTTGCTCGCGATGGCGCCAGCATAGACGCACAGCATCAACGACTGGAAATCCGATACACCCGCTCATCCAGCCGGGTCACCCCGGCCTGGAGGAATTTCCAGCTCTCCCCCAACACATCCTGTTCCTGCAAGACCTCCAACTGCCAGGCATCTCCCAGCAGCCGCCGCACCTCATCATCTCCCACGGAGAACGGCGGGCCAGGCATTTCATCCTGGTGATAATCGAGGGTAATCAACAAGCCGACGCCGCTGGGCAAGATCCTCTGCAGGTGAGCTGCGTACCGTTCCCGCATCGGCACCGGCAAGGCGATCAGCGCCGCGCGGTCGTACAACGCCGTGCAATCGGCCACGTCCTCTCGATCCAAGGCAAAGAAATCACCGCAGCGGATCTCGATATCGGCGGCACGAAAGACCTTGAAGACGCCCTCCTCGCTCACGCTCGGCTCAAGCTGATGCTCAAGGAAAAAATCGGTGGCGGCTTTTTCCGACAACTCCACGCCCAGCACCGAGTGGCCCTGATGGGCAAGCCACAGTAGATCCAGGCTTTTGCCACACAACGGCACCAGCACCCGACTGCCCCGGGCCAACCCCAGTTGCGGCCAGAAACGTTGCAGGTAGGGGTTCACCTCCGGCAGGTGAAAACCGATCTGGTTCGATGACCAGCGCTTGTGCCAAAACTCGGGCTCCATGACTTACTCCAAAAATTCGATCAAAACGGGCTAAAACTTATATTAGATTTAGATCATTGACCTGACGGAAGATGACCCATCTTAACGCTCAGGAGTCCGTCATGCTGCCCAGCCTGTTTATCTCCCATGGCTCACCGATGCTCGCCCTGGAGCCCGGCGACAGCGGTCCGGCATTGGCTCGCCTGGCCGCTCAATTGCCCAAGCCCAAGGCCATCGTCATCGTGTCCGCCCACTGGGAAAGCAACGAATTGCTGGTCAGCGCCAATCCGCAGCCGCGCACCTGGCACGACTTCGGCGGCTTTCCACCAGCCTTGTATGAGGTGCAGTACCCCGCGCCTGGCGATCCTCGACTGCCGGCACAAGTAGCCAGCATGCTCAACGCCGCGCACCTGCCGGCCCGCCTCGACCCTCAACGGCCGTCCGACCATGGCGTCTGGGTGCCATTGTCGTTGATGTACCCCGAGGCCAACATCCCGGTGGTGCAGGTTTCCCTGCCCAGCCGTCAAGGACCGGTGTTGCAGACCCAGGTCGGCCGGGCCCTGGCGAGCCTGCGCCAGGAGGGCGTCCTGCTGATCGGCTCCGGCAGCATCACCCATAACCTGCGCGACCTGGACTGGAACGCCGGCCCTGACAGCATCGAACCCTGGGCCAAGGCCTTTCGCGATTGGATGGTCGAGCAGTTGGCCGCCAACGACGAGGCTGCACTGCATGATTACCGCCACTTGGCGCCCAATGCCGTACACAGCCACCCCAGCGACGAGCACTTGTTGCCGCTGTATTTTGCCCGGGGTGCCGGCGGGACATTCAATGTGGCCCATGCGGGGTTCACGATGGGGACGCTGGGGATGGACATCTATCGGTTCGACTGATGCACCGAGTCGCTAGACAAAAAAAAATCCCCGAACCAGTCGGGGATTTTTCATGCTCGATCAATCAGCCCGAGAGCCGATCAATCTTCGCGATAGCGACGCAGCTTGAGCTGCTTGCCCGCTACACGCGTGTCTTTGAGCTTGGTCAGCAACTTCTCCAGACCATCTTCCGGCAGCTCTACCAGGCTGAAGCTGTCACGCACCTGGATGCGGCCGATCGCTTCGCGGGCCAGGCCGCCTTCGTTGAGGATGGCACCCAGCAGGTTCTTGGCCGCGATGCCGTCACGGGCACCGAGTGCAGTACGGCAGCGCGCACGGCCTTCGGCCAGCGGGATCGGCGCACGACGCTCGCGATCACCACGATCCGGACGATCACCGGTGCGCTCAGGACGATCGCCACGGGGTGCATTGTTCGGCACCAGGGGACGTTCCTTCTCGATTGCAGCCAGGTTCAGCGCTTGGCCATTGGTGGCCTTGCGCAGCAGTGCGGCAGCCAGGGCGCGCGGGGTGCAACCGATGTCGGCGGTCAGGCGATCGAGCAGATCACCGTGGGTCGATTCGGCGTCCGCCACCAGGGGCGACAGGCTGTTGGTCAGTTTCTTGATGCGAGCATCGAGAACAGCCTGGGCGTCCGGCAGGCGAACTTCGGCCACCTTCTGGCCAGTCACGCGCTCGATCACTTGCAGCATGCGACGCTCACGCGGGGTGACCAGCAGCAGCGCGCGGCCTTCGCGACCGGCACGGCCGGTACGGCCGATACGGTGAACGTAGGATTCCGGATCGTACGGCATGTCTACGTTGAACACGTGGGTGATGCGCGGAACGTCCAGGCCACGGGCAGCGACGTCGGTGGCCACAACGATGTCCAGGCGGCCATCCTTGAGGGAGTCGATCACGCGCTCACGCTGGTTCTGGGCAATGTCACCGTTCAGCGCAGCGGCTTTGTAGCCTTTGGCTTCCAGGGCGCTGGCCAGGTCCAGGGTCGCTTGCTTGGTGCGCACGAACATGATCAGGGCGTCGAAGTCTTCCACTTCCAGCAGGCTGAGAACGGCGGAAGTCTTCTGGTCAGCGTGCACCAGCAGGTGAGCCTGCTCGATCGCGGTAACGGTCTGGGTCTTGCTCTGGATCTTCACGTGCTTCGGATCGCGCAGATGGCGCTCGGCGATGGCACGGATCGATTGTGGCAAGGTGGCCGAGAACAGGACGGTCTGGCGGGTTTCCGGCATGGCCTTGAAGATGACTTCCAGGTCGTCCATGAAGCCCAGCTTGAGCATCTCGTCCGCTTCATCGAGCACCAGGTGGTTCACGGTGGCGAGGACTTTTTCGTCGCGACGCAAGTGGTCGCACAGACGGCCCGGGGTGGCGACAACGATCTGTGCGCCATTACGGATTGCTTTCAGTTGTGGGCCCATCGGCGCGCCGCCGTAGACAGCCACGACCGTCACGCCTGGCATTTGCTTGGCGTAGGTTTCGAAAGCGGTTGCAACTTGTAGCGCCAACTCACGAGTTGGGGCCAGGATCAGAGCTTGCGGCTCGCGCTTGGACGGATCAATGCGGTGCAGGATCGGCAGTGCGAACGCGGCGGTCTTACCCGTACCGGTTTGCGCCTGACCAATCATATCGTGACCGGCGAGAATGATCGGGATCGACTGCTGCTGAATGGCCGAAGGCTCTTCATAGCCGGTAGCGACTACTGCAGCGACAATATTGGGATGAAGTTCAAGAGCGGCGAAGCCGCCGATTTCCTGGGTCATGGGTCTGCCTCTAAGTGCATCCGCAAAGACCCATGCTCCAAAGCTGCGCATGCCGTGTTGAGACTCAAGAGTCGCCCTGGCAGCTTTGTCGGCGGGGATTTGCGAAAACGAATGAATGAAAAAGAACGTCGTGGAAGCATCCGTTGTGCGGACATGCAACCGAAGCTGGCTTCGGGGAATTGCGCTACCTTGACGCGGCCCGGCTAAAGGCCGGCGCGCACTATACCGGAATTCGCCCAAAAAGGGAGCTTTTTTTATTGCCAAACCCCGTTATGGGGCTCGCTGTCACAAGGCCTTGGGCAGCCAGCTAAAACGGTTCACTTGCGCACGACACAAACTTCATTGTGGCGAGGGGATTTATCCCCGCTGGACTGCGAAGCGGCCCCCCGACTTATCTGAGACATTTGCGAATGACTCAACCTCGATAGGGCCGCTGCGCGCCCCAGCGGGTATAAATCCCCTCACCACAGGATCTTCGTCGTGCTTTGGGTTGGTGTCATGTCGCCGGGCGAATGGCCTTGATCAATGACTGCAACGAATAGCCCAACCGTGGCGCCAGTCCTTCGGCCCTGGCGACCAGGCCTTGCATGTCCAGCGCCTGATCCAGATCCGCTGGCACGATCAGGATCACGTTGCCTTCTTTCACCGGCAGCTCCCAATAATGCCGGTGGTACAAGCCGCGCAAGAGCGCTGCGCCCAGCGGCTTGCCGTCGTCGGTGGCCCACTGGTTGATCACCAGCCAGCCACCGGGGTTGAGACGCTTCTGGCAGTTCTCCAGGAACCCCCAGGCCAAGTGCCCGACGCCCGGACCGACATCGGTGTAGAGGTCGACGAAAACAAGATCCGCCGGCTCCGCCGTTTCAAGCAATTGCAAGGCATCGCCCACACGAATGTACAAACGGGGATCGTCTTCCAGCCCCAGGTATTCCATGGCCAGGCGCGGCACGTCGGGACGCAGCTCGATGGCTTCGACATCTTCCAGCGGCAGGAACTTGAGGCAGGCCTGGGTCAGCGTACCGGCGCCCAACCCCAGGAACAGCGCGCTTTCCGGCTGCTCGTGACACAACGCACCGATGAGCATGGCACGGGTGTAGTCATATTCGAGCCAGCTCGGATCAGCCGTGAACACGCAGCTCTGCTCGATGGCATCGCCAAATTCGAGAAACCGGTAATCGGCCACTTCGAACACGCGAATCATGCCGAACTCGTCGTGCACCTCGGCGAGCAAATGCTCGACGCGCTCCTCTGTCATTTCAGCTCCTGATGGTTGCCATGCCGGCTTGGGCCCGCGAATACGGGGCAAAGGCGCGATTGTCCGCGAAGCAACCGGAACAGGTCACGCACTAATTTGCTGATAACATGGTCGTCCGAGCGTAAATCACCTAGAGATCATGATGAGCCAACCCTGGAGCCCTGACAGCTGGCGCGCCCTGCCGATCCAGCAACAACCCCGCTACCCCGACGCCGCGCACCTGTTGCAGGTGGAGCAGACCCTGGCCAGTTATCCGCCACTGGTGTTTGCCGGTGAAGCCCGGGAGTTGCGCCGTCAGTTCGCCGAGGTGACCCAGGGCCGGGCGTTCCTGCTGCAAGGCGGCGACTGCGCCGAAAGCTTTGCCGAATTCTCGGCGGCCAAGATCCGCGACACGTTCAAGGTGTTGCTGCAGATGGCGATCGTCATGACGTTTGCCGCCGGCTGCCCGGTGGTCAAGGTCGGCCGCATGGCCGGTCAATTCGCCAAGCCGCGTTCGGCCAACGACGAAACCATTGGCGGCGTGACCCTGCCGGCCTATCGGGGCGACATCGTCAACGGTATCGGTTTCGACGAAAAAAGCCGTGTACCGGACCCGGAGCGGTTGCTGCAGTCCTATCACCAGTCCACCGCCACCTTGAACCTGCTGCGTGCCTTCGCCCAAGGCGGGTTCGCCGACCTGCACCAGGTGCACAAGTGGAACCTGGACTTCATCGCCAACTCGGCCCTGGCGGAAAAATACAGCCACCTGGCCGACCGCATCGATGAAACCCTGGCGTTCATGCGCGCCTGCGGCATGGACAGCTCGCCGCAATTACGCGAAACCAGTTTCTTCACCGCCCACGAAGCGCTGCTGCTCAATTACGAAGAAGCCTTCGTGCGCCGTGACAGCCTGACCAACGACTATTACGACTGCTCGGCCCACATGCTGTGGATCGGCGACCGCACCCGGCAGCTGGATGGCGCCCATGTGGAATTCCTGCGCGGGGTGAACAACCCGATCGGGGTCAAGGTCGGCCCGAGCATGGACCCGGACGACCTGATCCGCCTGATCGACGTGCTCAACCCGGACAACGACCCCGGCCGGCTGAACCTGATTGCGCGGATGGGCGCCAACAAGGTCGGCGAGCACTTGCCGCCACTGTTGCGCGCCGTGCAGCGTGAAGGCAAGCAGGTGCTGTGGAGCTCCGACCCGATGCACGGCAACACCATCAAGGCCAGCAGCGGCTACAAGACCCGGGACTTCGCACAGATCCTCGGTGAAGTGAAGCAGTTCTTCCAGGCCCACGAAGCCGAAGGCACCTACGCCGGCGGGATCCACATCGAGATGACCGGACAAAACGTCACCGAATGCATCGGCGGCGCACGGCCGATTACCGAAGACGGGCTGTCGGACCGCTACCACACCCACTGCGACCCGCGGATGAATGCCGATCAGTCGTTGGAGCTGGCGTTTTTGATTGCCGAGACGTTGAAGCAGGTTCGGCGGTGAGTCAGTAAGGCATTCGAAGCCTGCTGGATTGCTTCGCGAGCAAGCTCGCTCCCACATTGGACCGGCGGTGAACACAAAACCTGTGGTCACCCAAAATCCCTTGTGGGAGCGAGCTTGCTCGCGATGGCGATGCCTCAGTCACTCATCGGTCTGAGCCAATGCCACCGCCAACCGAGCGCCACTCACTCGCTGGCAATTGAGCTGAACCCGCTCCAACCCCAACCACCGGGCCATGCGCCTCAAGCTCAACGCCAGGGCCTGCATTCCCTCCTCGTCCAGCCCCGGCGCTTCTTCGTGCACCGCATGCACCGCCAACCGCCCCAAGGCCCGCTCCGCCCGCAAGTCCACTCGCGCGGCAATGCGTTCATGGTGCAAAAACGGCAACACGTAGTAGCCGTAAACACGCTTGTGCACGGGGGTGTAGATTTCGAGGCGATAACGAAAGTCGAACAACCGCTCGGTACGGCCGCGCTCCCAGACCAGGGAATCGAACGGCGACAGCAAGGCACTGGCGGCGACCTTGCGAGGGATTTTTGCCACGGGTCGACACCAGCCCGGGTGCTTCCAGCCTTGCACCTGGCAGCGCAGCAGTTCTCCGGCCTCCTCCAGCTCAGCCAGCCGCGCCCGACTGTCCGCCGGGTCGAGGCGAAAGTAGTCGCGCAGGTCTTTCTCGGTCGCAATGCCCAGGGCTTCGGCGGCATGCATCAGCAAGGCGCGTTGGGCCTGGGCTTCATCCGGCAACGGTTGCTGCAGGATCGAAGCCGGCAGCACCCGCTCCGGCAGGTCGTAGAGCCGCTCGAAACCGCGCCGCCCCGCCACCGTGACTTCGCCCGCCGCGAACAGCCATTCCAGCGCATGTTTCTCTGCGCTCCAGTCCCACCAAGGCCCGGCTTTTTCCTGGCGCGTGGACAAACTGCCTGCACCCAGGGCGCCCTGCTCCCGGACCGCCGCCAGGACGCGGCGGATGACATCCTGGCGTTCCTGGCCGAAACGCGCCAATTGCTGGTAGATCCCCTCGCCCCCCGCTGCCCGATCCATGCGCCAGCGCATCAGCGGATACATCGACATCGGCAACAGGGACGCTTCATGGCCCCAGTATTCGAACAGCGTACGACGTCGCCCCTGGCTCCAGGCTGCTTGATCGAGCAAATCGCGATTGTAGTGACCGAGGCGGGAGAACAGCGGGAGGTAATGCGAGCGCACCAGCGCATTGACCGAGTCGATCTGCAGGACGCCGAGGCGTTCGATCAGACGGTTGAGGCGCGAAGGTTGCACCGAAGCTGGCGGCGACCGCCCATCGAATCCTTGGGCGGCCAACGCCAGACGCCGGGCCTGTTTGAGGGTAAAGGACACAGTCGCGGGCATGGAGATCTCCTTGTCTGCTCGCAACCTACCTCACCAATAAGGGGTTTGTGTAGGAAAGGATGGCTCATTTGTGCATTGGGTCATCCCAGAATGGCCGAACCACTTCCTGCTCCACGTCGGCACGACTCACGCCGATGTCCTTGAGCGCCTCGTCGCTCATTCCGGCCAGCAGTTCGCGCTCGTGGTGCAATTCGTACCAGCGACTAAACTTGTGCAGCAAGGCGCTGATGGAAAAGCCGTGGGAGAGTTTGTCTATCAGTAGATAACCTTTTTGACCTTTCATCGTGATGTCCTCCGTTGGGGATGGCTCAAGTCTCGCGCTACCGCTAAGATCAATCCAACGAATGTTTCTTATGCAATACATCTCGGAGATTGATCAATTGTCGAGTTACCCGAGCATCGATACGGAAGTGCTGCGTACCTTTGTCGCCATCGCCGACCAGGGCGGTTTCACCCGGGCCGGGGAGTTGGTCAATCGCACCCAGTCAGCCGTGAGCATGCAGATGAAGCGGCTCGAAGAAGACGTATTGCAGCGACGGCTGTTCGAGCGCGACGGGCGCCAGGTCAAGCTCACCGCCGAAGGCCAGGTGCTGCTGGGTTACGCCCGGCGGATCCTCAAGCTGCACAGCGAGGTGTTCAATACCCTGCGCGAGCCGCACATGGTCGGCACGGTGCGCATCGGCACGCCGGACGATTACGTGATGCGCTTCCTGCCGGGCATCCTGCAACGTTTCGCCCAGTTCTATCCCCTGATCGAAATCGAAGTGCACTGCGAATCGTCCAAGCAGTTGCTGTTGCGCCAGGACCTGGACCTGTCCATCGTCACCCGCAAGCCGGGGGACGAAATCGGCCAGTTGCTGCGCAAGGAGCGCTTTGTCTGGGCCGAAGCCGCCTGCTTCAATGTCCATGAGCAAACACCGCTGCCACTGGCGATGTTCAACAGTGACTGTTTCTGCCGGCAATGGGCCTGCAATGCGCTGGACGCCATGGGCCGTGATTATCGAGTGGCGTACAACAGCTCGAGCCTGTCGGCGCTCATGGCAGTGGTGGGCGCCGGCCTGGCAATCACGGCGCAACTGGAAAGCCTGCTGACCCCGGACATGCGCGTACTGGGCGAGGCCGAAGACCTGCCGGAACTGCCCGAGGCCAGCATCATGCTGATCCGCAACCTGCACAACCCGTCGCCGATCACCGAGTGCCTGGCCGAACACATCGTCGAAGGTTTCAAACTTTAAAGGCGAGCAACACCGCGCACAGCACCAGGAAACCGCAGAACAACCCGCGCAACAGCCGCTCCGGCAAGGCGTGGGCCACTTTCACACCCCAACTGATGCTCAGCAGGCCACCAACGGCCAGCGGCAGGCCGATGCTCCAGTCCACTTCGTGATGAAACGCATACGTGGCGAGGGTCACGCCGGTACTGGGCAAGGCCAGCGCCAGGGACAAGCCTTGGGCGACCACCTGGCTGGTGCCAAAAATGCTGGTCAGGATCGGCGTGGCGACAACGGCCCCGCCGACACCAAACAGACCGCCCATGGTGCCGGATGCGGCTCCCAGCACGCCGAGCCATGGCCAGCCATGACGCATTTGCGCAGAAGCCGGTACGCTGGCGGCGAACATCCGGACCAGGTTGTAGAGCGTCAGCGCGATCAGGAACGCCACGAAACCGATCCGCATGCTGTCCGCGTCGATGCCTACGGCCCAGATCGAACCGAGCCAGGCAAAGCAGAAACCCATGGAAGCCAACGGCAGGACATGGCGCAATTCGATGCGATTGCGCTGATGATAGCGCCACAACGCAAGCATGACGTTGGGCACCACCATGACCAGCGCCGTGCCCTGGGCCAGTTGCTGGTCCAGGCCGAACCAGACGCCCAGCACCGGAATGGCAATCAAGCCGCCACCGATCCCGAACAATCCCCCCAAGGTGCCCAACACGGCACCGAACACCAAAAACAGTGCAAACTCGAACACAGGCGATTCCCCCTTCCTCAGGGCGCTTATCCTACGCAGTCGGCGCCAGCGGGGAAACGGAACATCTGTCAAAACGCCAGAATTATCTAGCGCATTAAAGGTTCGCCCGCTAGATTTGTAACCCTCATTGATTGAAGGTTTTGCCATGAGCCCCCAACGCGACACCCCCGAAGCCTGCGAAGCCCTGTTGCTCGACAACCAGGTGTGTTTCGCCCTGCACTCCACCTCACTGCTGATGACCAAAGTCTATAAGCCGCTGCTTCAGGCCCTGGGCCTGACGTATCCGCAGTACCTGGCCATGATGGTGCTATGGGAAAAGGACGGATTGACCGTAGGTGAAATCAGTACACGTTTGCTCACCGATCCCGGCTCGCTGACGCCATTGCTCAAGCGCCTGGAGGCCGAAGGCCTGTTGAGCCGCACCCGCAGCCGTGAGGACGAACGTGTCGTGATTGTCGAACTCACCGAACAAGGCCGTGCCCTGCGGGAAAAAGCCCTCGACATCCCCCAATGCATCCTCGCCGCCAGCGGCCAGACCCTGGAACAGCTGAAAAAACTGCAACTCGACCTCCAGGCACTGCGCGGCCACCTGCAAGACAGCCTATAGCCCACCAGGACCTCTGGTGGGAGCGAACCCACTCAGTTCCCAATCGCTGACACACCGCTTTCGCGAGCAGGCTCGCTCCCACAGGGGATTTACGGCCAACCGAGATCAAGGGTGGGAGCGAGCCTGCTCGCGAAAGCACCCACCCAGCCGCCCAAAATCCTCCAGCCCAAAAAAATTTAAACCCCCCGAACAGCTCTAAATCAATACGCTCAGCTCGACGAAGCGTTCTCTATCAAAATTTCTCGAAAAATTATCTTGCGCACAAAATATTTGCGCTATACATTCCTTTCACACCTACTTAGCGCGCAAATATTTAGCGCGAAAACACCACCTGAAACGAGGCTATCACCCATGAACACGCTCAGCAAAGCCCTGACCGGCACCCTTCTCGCCCTCAGCATCAGCAGTGCCTACGCCGACGGCATCGTCGAACACAACACCCAGGCGTTTCTCGACGTGTTGAATGCCGGCACCGGCAAGCCACTGGAACAGCTGTTGCCCAAGGACGCCCGTGCTGTATTGGTGGGGGCCCAGGCGGGGGTGAAACTGACCTTGCCCAAGGCCGACATCAGCGAGAAAACCATCCAGGTCGATGGCCAGCCGATCAGCCTGACCGTCGTGCGCCCCGCCGGGGTCAAGGGTGAATTGCCCGTGTTCATGTTCTTCCATGGCGGTGGCTGGGTGCTGGGCGACTTCCCGACCCACGAACGGTTGGTTCGGGATCTGGTAGCGGGATCGGGTGCTGTCGCGGTGTTCGTCAACTACACGCCTTCACCCGAGGCGCATTACCCGGTGGCGATCAACCAGGCCTACGCCGCCACGAAATGGGTGGCCGAACACGGCAAGCAAATCAACGTCGACGGCAAGCGGCTGGCCGTGGTGGGCAACAGCGTCGGCGGTAACATGGCAGCGGTCGTGGCGCTGATGGCGAAGGACAAGGGCACGCCGGCGATCCGTTTCCAGGCCCTGCTGTGGCCGGTGACCGATGCCAGCTTCGAGACGGCGTCCTACAACCAGTTCGCCGAAGGGCACTTCCTCAGTAAAAACATGATGAAGTGGTTCTGGGACAACTACACCACCGATGCCGGGCAACGCGCCGAGATCTATGCCTCGCCGTTACGCGCCAGCACCGCACAACTCAAGGGCCTGCCGCCTGCGCTCGTACAGACTGCCGAGGCCGATGTCTTGCGCGATGAAGGCGAGGCCTATGCCCGCAAGCTGGACGCAGCCGGTGTGGCCGTCACGGCGGTGCGCTACAACGGCATGATCCATGACTACGGCTTGCTCAACGTGGTCAGCCAGGTGCCAGCGGTGCGTTCGGCAATGTTGCAGGTGTCCGAAGAGCTCAAGCAGCATCTGAAGTGATTTGTGATGAAACACTGTGGGAGCAAGGCTTGCCCGCGATGAAAACAGCGCGGTGTCTCTGGAACCGAGGCGTCTGTATCGCGAGCAAGCTTAGCTCCCACAGGGCAAGGATCAGTCCCCTGCCGCAGTCCCTATCCGGTCCCTCGATCTGAACATGATCCGCACGCATAAAAAAGCCCGACTCAATGGTCGGGCTTTTTCATACACAAGGCTTCGCTTATTTAGCGCGGCCTTTGTAGGAACCGCCTTCGCGGGTATCGATCTCGATCATGTCGCCGATTTCGATGAAGTCAGCGACCGACAGCTCGGTACCGTTCTTCAGTTTGGCAGGCTTCATGACCTTGCCGGAAGTGTCGCCGCGAGCGGAGCCTTCGGTGTAGTCAACCTGACGCACGATGGTGGTCGGCAGTTCTACGGAAACCAGGCGCTCTTCGAAGAACACGGCTTCGCAGACGTCGGTCATGCCTTCTTCGATGAACGGCAGAACGCTTTCGATGTCTTCGGCGTTCAGCTCGTACATGGTGTAGTCAGTGGTGTCCATGAACGTGTAGGTGTCGCCGCTGATGAAGGACAGGGTCGCTTCTTTGCGGTCGAGGATCACGTCGTCCAGTTTGTCGTCGGCGCTGTAGACGATCTCGGTCTTGTAACCGGTCAGCAGGTTCTTCAGCTTGGTCTTCATGATCGCGCTGTTACGACCCGACTTGGTGAACTCAGCTTTCTGAACCAGCCAAGGATCGTTTTCGAGACGGATCACGGTCCCGGGTTTCAGTTCTTTACCAGTTTTCATTGCGAATATCCGAATTTGGATGGGATTTACAAAAATCTAGGCCGCGTATCATATCCAATTTCCATAAAACTTCACCAGCGCTGCGGCAAGATCGGGTCGCGAGGCCTGTTCCAGACACCACGCCTGGGCGTGATCGGCCAGTTCCTGTTGGTGTTGGCAGGTGGATTTCCAGTGCTCGGTCATGTCCTGGCCGGCATTCCAGGCTCGCCAAAGACCGCTGATCGCTTTTTCTGCCGCCTGCGAAAGCCCTCGGCTGTAGAGCCTGAGGAACGCCTCGAGCTTTTCCAGATGAACGTCTTCTTCCTGCTGGTAGATGTGCCAGAGCAGTGGTCGACCGGCCCATTGCGCACGTACGAAGGAATCTTCGCCACGCACGGCGTTGAAATCACAGCACCACAGCAATTTGTCGTACTGATCCTGGCGGACGAAAGGCAGCACCTGCACCGTCAGCGCGCCCCGTCGATGCAGCGCCTCCACCGTCAGGCCTTCGACACCGAGCCAACGCTCGACATCGCCCAACACTCGCCCCTCGGGAACCAACACATGAAATGCCCGGGCATCGGCTGCCATCGCGTCAAACCAGCTCGCCAACCCGGCGTTCTCGTAGGCAAACAGCGAGATCAGGCAGGCCTCTGGTGCCCGCTTGACGCCCAATCCTTGCAGGAAAATGCGCTGTGCCTCGGCATCCTGCTGAAATTTCCGACGCTCATCCAGCAGCCCCGTCTCACGCAGCAAGCCACCCGTTCCCTCCCGAAAGCCCGGGAAAAAGAAGTATTTCTGCACGTGCTTGTATTTGACCGACGGTAAGCCGTGGCAGCCGATCACCCAGTCTTCGGCACTCAAATAATCGAGGTTCATCCACAAGGGCGTTGTCTGGCGCTCGGCCATCGCCTCCATGTAGGCACCCGGCAACTGGCAGGCAAACGCGGCGATCACCACCTCGGCGGCCTCGGTGGCCGGCCAGTCCGCGGGCCAGTGGCGCACTTGCACACCCTGGTGCCATTGCTCGGACAGGGTGACGTCGATTTGCGGACACAACCGCTCGAAGGCACGCAGGTCGTCGACCCATAGCCGCACCGCACATGCGTGCTCGGCCACCAATTGCCGAGCCAGGCGCCAAGTGACACCGATATCGCCATAGTTATCGACGACGGTGCAAAAAATATCCCAGCGCACGGCCATTCCCGACTCCCAGTGACAAAGGCCTGATTGTCCCGAATAAACCGATCGCGCAGAAGGGCCGACGGCGATTAATCTTCATGCGACAATCACTGCCTGCCCATGACCCTGCCAGGAAGCAGCCATGCCTGATCACCCGCCCGCCCCACGTCTTCGCGCCTTGCAATTGACTGTCAGTATTGCCCTGGGCTTGTGGCTGGGGTTTCTCGCCATCGTCCTGACAGGCTGGCTGCTGTCGAAATTCCTGTTCGACGAACAACTGGCGCCCGTGGCCGCCGCGGTCCATCAACTGGCGCAACCGCCGGCGGTGCCACCGGCCCCAGAGCCGCCTACGCCAATGTTCGAGCAATATCAGCAAAACCTGCAAAGGAACGAACAACGCCAGGCGCTTGATCAGGCCCGCAGCAATCCTCGCAACCTGTCCAACCCCAAGTGCCAGTTCTGGTTGCAGCAGGACCAGAATGCGCCCAGTGAAAAAAGCCGCGCCAACGTGCTGCAATTCTGCGAATGACATGAACAAACAGACCGTCCACCAGTTGATTCTCGACAAACTCAAGATTGATCTCGACATCGCCGAACGCGCTGCGCAGACCGCCTACGAAACCGCGACCCACGAAGAAAACATCGCGGAGAACAAGTACGACACCCTGGGCCTTGAAGCCTCTTACCTCGCGGCCGGACAAGCCAGGCGCGTGGAAGAGATCCGCCAGGCCCTCACCCTCTGCCAGAACCTGGCGTTGAGACCTTACGACGAACAGCGCGGCATTCAGGTCGGCACGTTGATCGGCCTGGAAGATGAAGACGGCCGCCAGCAATGGCTCTTCCTGGGGCCGGATGCGGCGGGCTTGAAGGTCTCGCTGGTGGGCCAGCCGATCACGGTCATCACCCCTCGTTCACCGCTGGGCAGAGGCCTGCTGGGCAAGTTCGAAGGGGATGAGGTGGAGATCGTGGTCGCGGGCGCCCGGCAACAGTTCGCTGTCACCGAGGCGATCTAGGAAGATAACGTTTTTTAGTGCACTGGCAGTTCGACGCCGTCGAACAACTCTTCGAGTTCCTGCTTGTTATGGCACTGGATGGCCTTGGCCATGACTTCCCGGGTCAGGTGCGGCGCGAACTTCTCGATGAAGTCACACATGAAACCCCGCAGGAATGTGCCACGACGGAAACCGATCTTGGTCACGCTGGACTCGAACAACTCGCTGGCATCCAGCACCACCAGGTCACTGTCGAGCTTGGTATCGACGGCCATTTTCGCCACGATGCCCACGCCCAGTCCCAAACGAACGTAAGTCTTGATCACGTCGGCGTCGGCGGCGGTGAACACCACTTTCGGCGTCAGGCCACGATGACTGAAGGCTTCGTCGAGCTTGGAACGACCGGTAAAGCCAAAGACGTAGGTCACGATCGGGTATTCGGCCAAGGCTTCGAGGGTCAGCTTCGGCAGCTTGGTCAACGGATGGCCCTGGGGCACGACCACGCAGCGGTTCCAGCGGTAGCACGGCATCATCACCAGGTCCCCGAACAACTCCAGGGCTTCGGTGGCAATGGCGAAATCCACCGTGCCGTCGGCGGCCATCTCGGCGATCTGCATCGGCGACCCCTGGTGCATGTGCAGCGCCACGTCGGGGTATTGCTTGATGAAGTTGCTGATCACAGGCGGCAGCGCGTAACGGGCCTGGGTGTGGGTGGTGGCGATCGAGAGGGTGCCTTTTTTCTCGTTGGAAAATTCCTGGGCGATCTGCTTGATGCTTTCGACCTTGCGCAGGATTTCGCCAGCCGTGGTGATGATGCGCTCGCCGGCCGGGGTCACACGGGTCAGGTGCTTGCCGCTGCGGGCAAAGACTTCGACGCCCAGTTCATCTTCCAACAGGCGGATCTGCTTGCTGATGCCGGGTTGCGACGTGTAGAGGCTTTGGGCAGTAGCGGAAACGTTGAGGTCGTGGTGCGCCACTTCCCAGATGTAGCGCAGTTGTTGAAGCTTCATATGTATCCCTCAAAGCAGTTGGACGCCACGGGCATCAGCGACGGTATATAACTATATGGAAGGTTTCGACAATAAATCTAGAACTTTTTATAAAAACGCCATCATTTAGCCTCAGGCCTCACCCTGGCGTCGACGCTGCACCAGCGGTACCAGGTAGACCGGCACCCGGGATAACTGCAATACCCGTGCGGCGGTCCGACCCAAGGGGGTTTCACCGCTCGCGCCTTGGCAATGACTGCCTACGATCAGCAGATCCACGGAGAGTTTCGCAGCCTGCTCCAGGATGACCTGGGAAGGATCGCCCTGGTACACCCTGACCGACTTGATCAGTTTCAAGTCCTGTTGCCCTTCCCCCAATTCCTCGCGAAAACTGTCGAGCACCCGCTGTTCGATATTGGCCATCACCGTATTCAGACCTTGGCGATGGAATTCGTTCAGCGCCTGCTCGTCGAGATAGCTTTGCAACACCGATTCGGCAAACAGCCCCATCGGTTCTACCGCATGCACTACATACAACTCGGCTTCAAACGTCCGTGCCAGCGCCAAGGCATGCTGCATCACATAAGGGGCATAAAGACCCAGGTCTGTGGCGTACAGCATCGAACGAATCATGTGACCTCCTCGCGTGCCAGAATGGCGGAGATTGATTCAGCTTAGCAGCGCCTTGGAGACTGCGACGTGCGGCCTGACGTCCCGGTCCCGGGTGGTCAGGGCTTTATTTCGTTACTGATGCCATGGGGCACGTGTCCGGTGGCGACCACCTCCCGGGCCAGTTCGCAATGACCGGTCTGGTCATCGAAGAACACATCGGCGGCGAAGGCCTCCAGGAACGCCGATTTCGTCAGGCCACCCAGAAACAACGACTCGTCCAGACGGATATCCCATTCACGCAAGGTCCGGATGACTCGCTCGTGAGCTGGCGCCGAACGGGCCGTCACCAGCGCCGTACGGATGGGGCAGGCGTCCTCGGGAAACTCGCGTTGCAGCGCATTGAGCGCCGCCAGGAAACCCTTGAACGGCCCGCCCCGCAGCGGCTCGCGGGCAGCTTGTCGCTCGCTGGCCTGGAAGGCTTCCAGGCCATCGGCCTGATAGACACGCTCAGACTCATCGGAAAACAACACGGCATCACCGTCGAAGGCGATGCGCAATTCCCCGCTGGCGGCGCGACTGGCCCCACCCGACAGGATGGTCGCCGCGGCAAAGCCGGCATCCAGGGCGCTGCGCACGTCTTCAGCGTGGGTGGACAAGAACAGGTCGCAGCCGAAAGCCTTGAGGTAGGGATAGGGACTGCGACCGCCGACGAAGGCCGCCCGCGAAATCGCCAGCCCATAATGATGAATGGAGTTGAACACTCGAAGGCCGGTGTCCGCGCTGTTGCGCGACACCAGGATCACCTCGACCCGGGCACGTCCCAGGTGTTCGTTGAGGTCCAGCAGTTTCTGCACGAGGGCGAAGGCGTCACCGGGTGCCAGGACTTCGTCTTCATGCTCGATCTGGTATTGCCGATAAGCCTCGACGCCACTCGACAGGTACACCTTGTGGCTTTCCCTCAGGTCGAATAGCGCCCGCGAGGAAATCGCCAGCACCAGCTTGTCGTCGATGTTGTTTGCCATGCCGCCTCCCTTTCGCCTGCTCAGCGGTTGTTTCGATCCATGAACGCCAACGCCTGATACAAGGCTTCGATTCTTGGCAGCTCGCACCCTGCCGCTTTCGCCGCTGCCAGTGGCCGACCATAGATTGCGTCCAGTTCCAGCGCCCGCTTATGGGAATAATCGTGGTACATGCTCGGCCAGTAGTCGGGCATCTTCTCGGTCATCGCGAACAGATACTCGGCATAACCCGGCGCGATGTGATGCCCGCAGGCTTGCGCACCACGGACCACCTCCCCCATCAACGCCTGGATCAACTCGCGACTATGACCGTTGGCCATCAAAGGCGTGGTGCTGGCGCCCAGCAGAACCGAAAGACCGTTGTACGGCACATTCCACACCAGCTTCTGCCAGCGGGCCTGTTGCAGGCCAGCCATGGCCTGGGCGTCGATGCCGGCGCTGCGGAACAACATCGCCGTCTCTTCGACGATCGCCATGCGTTGCGCCTGATCGGCGCTGGGCCCACTGTGATAGCCGACGTTGACCGCGCCGAGCGCCTGGTGGGCGATGACGCCAGGGCCGACGCGATGCACGCAGATCAGGCACAGGCCACCCAGCAGATGCAACGAGTCAGGCAGCAACGGTCGAAGATCGTCCTCGACATCCAGGCCGTTCTGCAGCAGCAGGACTTTTGCGCCGTCAGCGGCGGCCTGGGCAATGGCCGGGGCCAGGTCGGCATTGCTGGTGGTCTTGGCGCCGACCAGCAGCCAGTCGCAGGGCGGCATGTCGGCTGCCGAACGGTAGGCATGGACGGGGTTGAGGGCCAGCGCGCCGTGGACCGCGCTGTCGACTCGCAAACCGGCTTCGGCCACGGCGGCAAACTCGCTGCGCAGTAGAAAGTGCACGTCAAAACCGGCACGCGCCAGCATCACACCGTAGAACCCGCCAATCGCCCCGGTGCCGATCATCCCGATCCGCGGTTTAGCGCCTGCCTGCATCGTTGCAACTCCCCTGGTAAAAAACCTCTGCACATCATTACACAGGACCCGCCCCCCGTGGCGAGGGCACGTGCCGGCGCCTGGCCGGTGGGCGCCCGGCGCAATTAAACCGGGCCCTGCCCATTGTCGAGCAGCCTCGTAACGCGATAAGGTTCGACTCCCCGACGCGCTTAAAATCCGCTGTGCACCGCCGCGCGGGGATCGCTGGCGGCCGGCACCCGTGACCTGACGAGTAACACGATGGCTGATTTACCGATCAATGACCTTAACGTCGCCTCCAACGAGACCCTCATCACGCCTGACCAGCTCAAGCGCGATATTCCCCTGAGCGACGCTGCCCTGCGCACCGTGACCAAGGGCCGGGAAGTCATTCGCAACATCCTGGACGGCACCGACCATCGCCTGTTCGTGGTGATCGGGCCCTGCTCGATCCATGACATCAAGGCCGCCCACGAATACGCCGAGCGCCTGAAAGTGCTGGCTGCGGAAGTCTCCGACACCTTGTACCTGGTCATGCGCGTGTATTTCGAGAAACCTCGGACCACCGTCGGCTGGAAAGGCCTGATCAACGACCCGTACCTGGATGACTCCTTCAAGATCCAGGACGGCCTGCACATCGGCCGCCAGTTGCTGCTGGACCTGGCTGAAATGGGCCTGCCCACCGCCACCGAAGCCCTGGACCCGATCTCGCCGCAGTACTTGCAGGACTTGATCAGCTGGTCGGCCATCGGCGCACGCACCACCGAATCCCAGACCCACCGCGAAATGGCCTCCGGCCTGTCGTCGGCGGTGGGCTTCAAGAATGGCACCGACGGCGGTCTCACCGTGGCGATCAACGCCTTGCAGTCGGTTTCCAGCCCCCACCGTTTCCTGGGCATCAACCAGGAAGGCGGCGTGTCGATCGTCACCACCAAGGGCAACGCCTACGGTCACGTGGTGCTGCGCGGTGGCAACGGCAAGCCGAACTACGACTCGGTCAGCGTCGCCTTGTGCGAGCAGGCGCTGAACAAAGCCAAGATCAAGCCGAACATCATGGTCGATTGCAGCCACGCCAACTCCAACAAGGACCCGGCCCTGCAACCGCTGGTGATGGAGAACGTCGCCAACCAGATCCTGGAAGGCAACCAGTCGATTATCGGCCTGATGGTCGAAAGCCACTTGAACTGGGGCTGCCAGGCGATCCCCAAAGACCTCGCCGACTTGCAGTATGGCGTCTCCATCACCGATGCCTGCATCGACTGGAGCGCAACCGAGAACACCCTGCGCAGCATGCACGCCAAACTCAAGGATGTGCTGCCGAAGCGTCAGCGCAGTTGATCGATTTGCTTCAACCCATGAAAAGCAAAGCATAAAAAAACGCCGGACTGTTCAGTCCGGCGTTTTTTTTGGAATTCGTTTTCTCAGAGCTTCGCCGCGTGTCGCTGGTGACGTTCCATGTAGCGCTCCACGTAGGAGCAGGACGGGATCACCGTGTAGCCCATTTCTTCTGCGTACTGCAGCGCCCTTTCGGTCAGCGCCGCCGCGATGCCCCGGCCGCGCAAGGCGTTAGGGACGAAGGTGCGATAAATGTCCAGGGTCTGCTTGCCCAGGTCCATATAGGTCAGATAGGCACGATGACCGTCCACATTGGTCTCGAACTGATGACCAGCCTGGTCATGGTGGATGGTAACCGCCTCGCTCATCACTACTCCTCGCGGGTCTGAATGCCGACCCCTACCTTACCGATGTTTTTCCGGCGAAGGAACATCTACGCCACCCCGTGCCTTCCTGGTCACCGAGCGCCAAAACCGATCCGCTCAAACCCGAGCACGTCGTGAATAGTAGGCACCAATGACGCAAATGCTCAAGGCACGCCTGTCATCGAGGGGTAAACCCGGTGGGTTTATCGATTGAGCGCCATCGTCGCGCTGTAGTCGGTCACGGTGCAATAGTTGAACATCGCCAGTTGTTGAGTCTTGAGACGAGCGCGCGTAGTTAAAGTCACCGCCAATACCAATAAAGATGCCTGGGGCGCTGCACAAAAAATGTACAAAAGTGTAGGTGAATCAATAAACAACGACGTTAGCAAGGCCTGCAAGAGTTTCCCCGGAGCTGCGGAACTTTTCTTCGTTGACGCGCTCCAGCCAAGGGCTTGAGGCTGTATATTTTTCAACAACCCTTGGAAAAGTTGCTCAAAAAAGAATCACCGCCTACAATTTTTTTGCTTCTTGCGCTACGTCAGTTTACTTACTACAAGTAATGGGTAGTATGTACGCCGGCTAACTCCTCAGTCTGGGGAGACAGTCACTAATAGAAAGTCCTTGAAGGGGAAACCGATGAACAACGTTCTGAAATTCTCTGCTCTGGCCCTGGCCGCAGTTCTGGCTACCGGTTGCAGCAGCGCATCGAAAGAAACCGAAGCACGTCTGACTGCTACCGAAGACGCAGCAGCTCGCTCCCAGGCTCGTGCAGACGAAGCATACCGTAAAGCTGATGAAGCTCTGGCTGCTGCTCAAAAAGCACAACAGACTGCTGACGAAGCTAACGAGCGTGCTCTGCGCATGCTGGAAAAAGCTAGCCGCAAGTAATAGTCCTTCGGGATTGTTATCGAGCCGACCCATTCTTGGGTCGGCTTTTTTATTGCCTGGTATTTACCAGGCAATAAAAAAGCCGCCGACATCGCGAAACGTCGGCGGGTTGCTTTCGAGGTTTTTACTGTTGTAGATCGATCGGCGCGCTCGAGATCATCGGTGCCGAGGCATTGGGAACGGCGATTTCCACCGGCAGGCCATCTTCGGCCGCCACCACGTCCCGCACCACGTCCCAGTCCATGCGCAGGTTGCTGGTGATGTCTTCGCGCTTGAGCATCGCGTTGATCACCGCGGTGTGCTTGTCCACCACCGACGGGTTGCCCTTGTCGTCCAGCGGCGTATGCGCTTCCAGGTACACCTTGCCACCGCTCAAGCCCAGCTTGTAAGGGTCGTTGATGATCCGCACCGACGTGCCCACCGGCACCATGCCGGCCATTTCCAGTACGTTGTTGTTGAACATCCGGAAGCAGCCGTGGCTGGTCCGCATGCCAATGCCGAACTTCTTGTTCGAACCGTGGATCAGGTAGCCCGGGGTGCCCAGGGTGAACTTGAAAGGGCCCAGGGGGTTATCAGGGCCGGCGGGCACGACATTCGGCAACGGGTCGCCGTCGGCGGCGTGTTCGGCCTTGATCGATGCAGGCGGAGTCCAGGTCGGGTTAGGTGTCTTGGCGATGATGCTGGTGTGGGCGATCGGCGAGCCCCAGCCCTCACGCCCAATCCCCAGCGGGAAGGTGTAGACCACGTTCCGCCCCTTGGGGAAATAGTAGAGGCGGTACTCGGCCAGGTTGATCACGATGCCCTCGCGGGGCCCCGGCGGCAGGATGAAGCGAGTGGGCAGCACGATCTCCGTGCCCGCCCCTGGCAACCAGGGGTCGACGCCCGGGTTGGCGGCGACCATCTCGGTGTAGCCCAGGTCATAGGCCGTGCCCAGGTCGGCGAAGGTATCTTCGTACTTGGCCTTGATGACCTGCACCTGGCCGACGATGTCTTCACCCGGCGGTGGCAGAGGCAGCTCCAGGGCGGCAACGGGGCCTGCCACACACAGGGCGGCAAGAGACAGGCAGCGGGCGACGGCAGGCAAGCGCGGCAACATCCGGGAAATCCTTCGCAGATCGAACAGGGTATGAAAACGGCGATTGTACACTGCCACCCGTTATTTCGGGGAGAGCGGCAATCAAGCGTCCGATGTGCAACAGGTTAGAGGGCTTTGCAAGACCCTTGTGGGAGCGAGCTTGCTCGCGATAGCGGTGGGTCGGCCGGCACCGATGTTGAATGTGCCGCCGTCATCGCGAGCAAGCTCGCTCCCACAAGGGCAACCTGGAATCCGAGGATTACAACTCGAACCGCAGCTCCGGCCAGATCGGCGAGGTGCCGCGCTTCTGGGATTCCAGGATCGCCCGGCACAGCGAGCACAGGCGATGATCCTGGAAAATCCTGCGATCGACGCTCGACCAGCGCGGCTGGGCCGGTAGCAGGCTGCCGCAGAGGGTCCGGTCGGCCGAGCCCCCGAGTTCCAACTGCCGGGTCACCAAGTGCACCCGTACTTCCTGGCAGGCGAACAGATCCAGCTGCTCGTCAGGCTCGATCAGTTGGTAGGCAAACAAGGACCAGGCGGGACGCGGCATCGGGGGCTCCAAATCGGGGGCGCCACATTAGCCGAAAGCCCGCCGGTAGAAAAGCGTCAAAGCAGCGGTTTCAGCGTCGGCCAGACATTTTCCAGCAACTTGCCCTGGGCCGCGACGGACGGGTGCAGTCCGTCGCCCTGCATCATGGTCGGAACACCCCCCACGTCCTTGAGGAAAAACGGCACCAGCGGGACTTTTTTCTCCTCGGCCAGGGTGCTGTAGACCCGGGCAAACGCATCGGTGTAGCGCCGCCCGTAATTGGGGGGCAATTGCATGCCCAGCAAAAGCACCTCGGCACCGCTGGCGCGGGCACTGTCGATCATCGCTGCAAGGTTTTGTTGCAATTGTGTTGGCGGCTGTCCGCGCAAGCCATCGTTGCCACCCAGCTCCAGGATCACCAGGTCCGGTTTATGGGCTGCAAGCAGCGCCGGCAGCCGCGCCTGGCCTCCGGCGCTGGTATCGCCACTGATGGAAGCATTGACCACTTTATCGTCAAAACCCTCGGCCTTGAGCCGTTGTTCGAGCAGCGACACCCACCCTTGCCGGGTATCCAGGCCGAAAGCCGCGCTGATACTATCGCCAACGATCAGGACTGTACCCGCCGCTGCGTTCTGGGCCATGCACATCAAGGCCAGGCCGGCACTCAAAAACCACACACGCATCGGATTCTCCATGGGCTCAAGCATTCTCACCGCGACGGACCTTAGCAAAGTGGTCGCCAGCGCGGAAGGTGAACTGACCATCCTGCATGAACTCAGCCTGGAACTGAACAAAGGCGACAGCCTGGCCATCGTCGGCGCGTCCGGTTCCGGCAAATCCACCCTCCTGGGCCTGCTGGCCGGCCTTGACCTGCCCAGCAGCGGCGAGGTGACCCTCGCCGGCCAGGCCCTCAGCGCACTGGATGAAGACCAGCGGGCGCGGATCCGCGCCGAGCATGTCGGTTTCGTCTTCCAGTCGTTCCAGTTGCTCGACAGCCTCAATGCATTGGAAAACGTGATGTTGCCGCTGGAACTGGACGGCCGCAAGGATGCCCGCGAACGCGCCACGCAACTGTTGCAGCGCGTTGGCCTGGGCCAGCGCCTGACCCACTCGCCACGCCAGCTCTCCGGTGGCGAACAGCAACGAGTGGCGATTGCCCGCGCCTTTGCCGCCGAACCCGACGTGCTGTTTGCCGACGAACCCACCGGCAACCTCGACAGCCACACCGGCGAGCGCATCAGCGACCTGTTGTTCGAACTGAACAAGGAACGCGGCACGACCCTGGTGCTGGTCACCCATGATGAACGCCTGGCCCATCGCTGCCGGCGCCTGATCCGACTTGAAGCCGGCGAGATGGTCGCCCCTCTGGAGCCTTGATGGCACGCTTGCCGCTGTTGCGCCTGTTCAGTCTCTCTGTTCGTCAATTGCTTCGCGATGCCCGCGCCGGTGAATTGCGGGTGCTGTTCTTCGCCCTGCTGGTGGCGGTGGCGGCGAGCACCGCCATCGGGTACTTCGGCGCCCGCCTCAACGGCGCGATGATGATGCGCGCCACCGAATTCCTCGGCGCCGACCTGTTGCTCGAGGGCAGCTCACCGGCTCGCCCGGAGCAGATCCGCAGCGGCACCGAACTGGGGCTGGAACATGCCCGGGTGGTGGAGTTTTCCAGTGTCGTGGCCACCGACAACGGCATCCAGCTGTCCAGCGTCAAGGCCGCCGGTGACAACTACCCATTGCGCGGCGAGCTGAAAAGCACCCCTGCCCCGTTCGCCCCGGAAGAAACCGGCGGACGCCCGAAACCTGGCGAAGCCTGGGTCGAGGCACGGCTGCTGACCGCACTGGACCTGAAGATCGGCGACAGCATCGACGTCGGCAATCAAACCCTGCTGTTGGCCCGGGTGTTGACGTATGAACCGGATCGCGCCGGCAACTTCTACAGCCTCACCCCACGGGTACTGATCAACCTCAAGGACCTGGAGGCCACTGGCGTGGTGCAACCAGGCAGCCGCGTCAGCTATCGCGACCTGTGGCGCGGTCCGGCAACGGCCCTGCAAACCTACCGCGACCTGGTCGAGCCTGGCCTCGAAGCCAACCAGCGCCTGCAGGATGCCCGCGACGGCAACCGGCAGATCGGCGGCGCCCTGGGCAAGGCCGAGCGCTACCTGAACATGGCCAGCCTGGTGGCGGTGCTGCTGTCCGGCGTCGCCGTCGCGCTCTCGGCCAACCGCTTTGCCACTCGCCGCTTCGATGCCAGCGCCCTGCTGCGCTGCCTGGGCCTGTCACGCCGGGAAACCATGGTGCTGTTCAGTCTGCAACTGACGGTGCTGGGCCTGCTCGCCAGTATCAGTGGCGCCCTGCTCGGCTGGATCGCCCAACTGGGCCTGTTCGCCCTGCTGCATGACCTGCTGCCCACCACCGTTCCGCCCGGCGGCCTGCTGCCGGCGATCGCCGGGATCGGCACCGGGCTGGTGGCATTGGCGGGGTTCGCCCTGCCGCCACTGGCTGCGCTGGGGCGGGTACCGCCGTTGCGCGTGCTGCGCCGGGACATGCTGCCGATCCCCTCCAGCTCCTGGGTGATCTACGGTGCCGCACTGGGTGCCCTGGGCCTGATCATGTGGCGCCTGAGCCTGGACCTGGCCCTCACCTTCGCCCTGTTGGGGGGTGGCGTCGTTGCCGCGCTGGTGCTCGGTGGCTTGTTGTTGCTGCTGCTCCAGAGCCTGCGTCGCCTGCTGGCTCGTGCCGCCCTGCCCTGGCGGCTGGGCCTCGGTCAATTGCTGCGTCATCCCCTGGCGGCGGCCGGCCAGGCCCTGGCATTCGGCCTGATCCTGTTGTCCATGGCGTTGATCGCGCTGCTGCGCGGTGAGTTGCTGGACACCTGGCAAAACCAGCTACCCCAAAATGCGCCGAACTATTTCGCCCTGAACATCCTGCCCAACGACAAGCAGGCGTTCACCGACAAGCTGCTGGAATTGTCCGCGCAATCGGCTCCGCTCTACCCTGTGGTACCCGGGCGTCTCATCAGCATCAATGGCGAGCCGGCCACGGAGTTCGTCACCAAGGACTCGGCGGGTGACCGGGCGCTGCAACGCGACCTGAGCCTGACCTGGGCCGCGGACCTGCCGGCGGGCAACGTTGTCACCGCAGGGACCTGGTGGCCGCAGCAGCCACCGGACGATATCCCGGGGGTTTCGGTGGAAGGCAAAGTGGCCGAGAACCTCAAGATCAAGCTGGGCGACCGCCTGGTCTTCAGCGTGGGCGGCGCCAACCGTGAAGCGAAGGTCACCAGTCTGCGGGAAATCAACTGGGACAATTTCCAACCCAACTTCTTCATGATCTTCCAGCCGGGCACATTGAAAGACCTGCCGGCCACGTACCTCACCAGTTTCTATCTGGCGGCGGGCCACGACCAGCAGATCGTCGACCTGTCCCGGGCCTTCCCGGCGGTGACGATCCTGCAAGTCGAGGCCCTGCTCGAACAACTGCGCAGCATCCTGGCCCAGGTGACCCTGGCCGTGGAGTACGTGTTGCTGTTTGTGTTGGCAGCAGGGATGGCGGTGCTGTTTTCCGGCCTGCAGGCGACACTCGACGAACGGATTCGCCAAGGTGCGCTGTTGCGTGCACTGGGTGCTGAACGGCCTTTGCTGGTCAAGGCCCGGCGCATCGAGTTCGGCCTGCTGGGCGCGGTCAGTGGCCTGCTGGCGGCCCTGGGTTCGGAACTGGTGAGCCTGGTGCTTTATCGGTACGCCTTCGACCTGCCGTGGCACCCGCATCCATGGCTATTGGTATTGCCGTTGCTGGGGGCCTTGTTGATCGGCGCGGCCGGGGTGTTTGGCACCCGTCGGGCGCTCAACGCCAGCCCGCTGACAGTCTTGCGCGAGGGTTGATAGACTCCCGGCTTCGCTATCACAAGAAGTTGCCATGAGCCGTTATCGCCCACCCCGCACCGCCGGCACCGCGCTGATCACCCCCGAGGGTGAAGCGCGGATGCGCGCTGAATTCCATGAGCTCTGGCACGTGCGCCGTCCCCAGGTGACCCAGGCGGTCAGCGAGGCGGCGGCCCAGGGCGATCGCTCGGAAAATGCCGAATACACCTACGGCAAGAAAATGCTGCGGGAAATCGACAGCCGCGTGCGCTTCCTCACCAAGCGCCTCGAGGCGCTCAAAGTGGTCAGTGAAAAACCCAGCGATCCGAACAAGGTGTATTTCGGCGCCTGGGTGACGGTTGAAGATGAGGACGGCAAGGAATCGCGCTATCGCATCGTCGGCCCGGACGAGCTGGATCTGAAACAGAACCTGATCAGCATCGACTCGCCGTTGGCCCGGGCGCTGATCGGCAAGGCCCTGGACGCCGAGGTCAGCGTCCAGACGCCCACCGGCGAGAAGCGGGTCTACATCGTCGACATCACGTACCCGTAATCGCGCCTCAGCGGCGCGTGATCAAACCCTGCCGTGCGACACGGGTCAGTTGCCGGATCATTTCAGGAGCGTCTTCTGCGCTGGGGGACTGGATGACAGCCAGGTCGAAGCTGTCATTGGCAAAACGCGCCAGTGACTCATTGTCTTCGACAAACTGGATCAGGAAGGCAGCGGGCCCGTGGTTGCGACGCGGCCAACCGTCGAGATAGCGCAAGAGCGTTGGCTGGTGGGTGCCGCCCAGGAGAATTTTCGGGTTGCGCTGCACAAGGTTCGCCGTGATCGGCGCAAGACGTACAAGGGGACTGGGTGCGTTCATCGTGTCGTGTCTCTGCCTCAAAAGTCTGCATGGCAGGTGAGAGGCAACACCGAACCAGCGCTTTAGCGGTATTTCGAAACCGTGTCTTTCCGGTTTCTATCGGCGACGGGATGAGTCACCTGGCGCCCCGCAAGTAGCTGTTTAAATCGGCGCATGAGCGGCATCCTAGAGAAGCTGACCGGCCAGTGTCAAGAATCAGCCCCCACAAAAAAGGCCCGTACAAGACGGGCCTTGGGTTCCAATCGTTCGCTCAACCCGCGATGGCGCGATCGACCGACAGCTTGCCCGCCCCTTCGATCAGCACGGCAATACTGCCCGCCAGCAACGCCAGGGCAAACTCATAACCGTTGTTGGCCATGAACAAGCCGTTACCGATGTGCACGGAGAAAATCGCCACCAGCGACAGGAAGGCCAGGCCCAGTGCAGCAGGACGCGCCAGCAGGCCGATGATCAGCGCCAGTCCGGCAAAAAACTCGGTACCGCCCGCCAGTGTCGCCATCACATAGCCCGGAGTCAGGCCGATGCTTTCCATCCACTGTGCCGTGCCTGCCAAGCCGTAGCCACCGAACAGACCGAAGAGTTTCTGCGCGCCGTGGGCGGCAAATATGACACCAACGGCGATGCGCAGGACCGTCAAGCCATAGCCGGCGCGGGTGAACAGGACTTTGTTGATTAAAGTGCTCATAAGGTCATTCCTTGGGGTCGTAGAGAGTTGGTCGCTATATTAATCAGCAAAACAAATGTTAAAAGCGGAATTATTCCGTAATACCAATCAATTTATTCGATCACTTACGCAATGCCACCTTTTGCGTCTTCGGCTCCAAGGACTCCCGTTCACGATCAAATGCCAAGTAGTACTTATTCACACTATTAACATAGCTGACGGCGCCCATTCCCACCTGCTCCATGGCAATGCGTTCGACCTGGAAAAACCATTGGTTGGGGTTCAGCCCCCGCCGCCGGGCCTCGGCTCGCATGCCCTGGACGCGCTCGGGGCCCATGTTGTAGGCCGCCAGGACGAAGGCCATGCGTTCGCGCTCGTTGAGCTTGGGGCTGGCAAAGAACTTGCGGCGGATGAGGGCCAGGTACTTGGCGCCGGCTTGCACATTGGCGTCCAGGTTCTGGATGTTATCGACCCCGACCCGCTGGGCCGCCGCCGGGGTGATCTGCATCAGGCCGGTGGGGCCTGAGCCGCTGCGGGCGTTGGGTTGCAGGGCAGATTCCTTGAAGGCCAGGGCCGCCAGGTTGAGCCAGTCCATGCCTTGGGCATCGGCGTGCTTTTGCAGCACTGGGCGCAACTTTTCCAGGCGTTGGCGATTGGCCCGGGCCAGCGGATAGTGGACCTGGTACAAACGCCGATAGATGCGCAGGAATGCCGCGTCCTGGTTGGCGGGCACCTTGTAGGTCGCCAGGAATCGGTCGATGCTCGCCCGCAGCATGGCGGCGTCACGGCGAACGAACCAATACTCGTCACCTGGCTCGCCAATCAGCACCTGACGATCAAAGCGCAGCTTGGACAGGATCTTGCCCCAGCGCTCGGCGATGGGCTGTTCGACAATGGTCAAGTGGAAAATCCCACCCTGGACCATCTCCAGGACATCCTCTACGGCCAGGGAGGGATCGACCCACTCGATCTTCACCGGCGGCAGCTTGAGCAGCGCCAGCTTCTGGTTGATCTGGCTCACGGCATCCCCCGCCGCGCTGCCGTTGGGCAGGGCCAGGGTCTTGCCGGAAAGTTGCTCCACCCGTGTGTAACGCTTCTCGCCCTTGATGCCCACCAGCAGCAAAGGCACGTCGGTACGAATCGGGTTACTGGCGCTGACGGCATGGCCGGCCTGGGGTTCAAGCAGCTCACCCGGCGCGACGAGGTCGCCCTCCCCGCGCTGCAAGGCACCGAGGAGTTGGTCCTTGGCCTTGGGAATGATCTTGAGGGTGATTTCCTGGCCATCCCGGGCGTGGCCATTGAGGTATTGCTCGAAGGCACGCAGCCGATGGTATTCGACGCCAATGGGTTGCCCCTGGACTTCGCCGGAGCTGTTGCGGCTCTGGTTGACCAGCACCTTCAACACACGGCTGCCGCGGATTTGCGCCAGGTCGCGCACCGTGCCCGGCGCCACCGCCTGCACCGGCCCAGGCAGCCGCGCTTCGGCCGGCATCGGCAACAGCAGCGAACAACACAGCAGTAACAATACCTGGGGACGTGTCATCCACTCTCCGGAAGGAATACTGCGGACCGCCCCCCGGTGAAGAACGAGGCTAAGTCGACAGAAACAGAGCGCCTGAAGCGCTGAAAAAGTGCGGAAGACTGGCACAGTGATGGCTTTTATACCAATCCGATGTGTCTCGCGGCCTCAACAGACAGCCTCAACTCGTTGTAGTTCTTGGCTTTTCTTATAAATCTACAGCTCTGATATGCTTTCCGGCCTTTGGGCCGAGGTAGCACCATGCAACTCATCGATATCGGCGTCAACCTGACCAACCCCAGTTTCGCCGACAAACATCAGGCGGTGCTTGAGCGTGCCTACGCATCCGGGGTCTGCCAACTGGTCTTGACCGGCACCAGCCTCGAGGGCAGCGAACAGGCCCTGGAGCTGTGCCAACAGCTCGACGACACGGGCGAACGGCTGTTTTCCACCGCCGGCATTCACCCCCACAGCGCCAGCGAATGGACCACCGACAGCGCCCGGCACCTCAAGGACCTGCTGATGCACAGCCGCGTGCGCGCGGTGGGGGAATGCGGGCTGGATTTCAACCGGGACTTCTCTCCCCGCCCCCAGCAGGAAAAGGTCCTGGAGGAACACCTCGCCCTGGCGGTCCAGTTGCAATTACCGGTCTTCCTTCACGAGCGCGACGCCGACCAGCGCTTGCTGGACATCCTCCGGGATTTTCGCGATCAGTTGCCGGCGGCCGTGGTGCACTGCTTCACCGGTGAAAAAAAGTCGCTGTTCAGCTACTTGGACCTGGACCTGCACATCGGCATCACCGGCTGGATCTGCGACGAACGCCGAGGCCTGCACCTGCACCCGTTGGTCCGCGAAATACCCCGTGGGCGGCTGATGCTCGAAAGCGACGCGCCCTACCTGCTGCCCCGCACGCTGCGACCCAAACCCAAGAACGGGCGCAACGAGCCGGCCTACCTGACGGAGGTCCTGCGGGAAGTCGCCCTTCACCGGGGCGAATCCCAGGAAGACCTGGCAGCCCACAGCACCGCTTGCGCCCGGGCGTTTTTCGGGCTGCCCGTCATTTCCGAATAAACACACATCCTCTGTGGAAGCGGGCTTGCTCGCGAATGCGTTGAGTCAGTCACTATTGTATTTGCTGATTCACCGCATTCGCGAGCAAGCCCGCTCCCACAAGGGGGATCTGGTTGTCTGTGGGCCCACACCAAAACCCAAGGATCGGTGTTGTCTGTTGACCCACATCAAAATCCCGGCACCTGAATAGCGGCAAAATAATGGCACCTTGCCAATGCTGTTTCCGCTATCAGAGAAAACCTTCCATGGGTGCCTGGCTTAGCAATATCTCGTTGAAATACAAATTCTGGGCGGTCAATGCGGTCGCCTTTGTCACCACGTTACTGCTGGTGCTCTATGCGGTGCACCTCGAACAGCAGACGCGTAACCACATGGCCCGGGCGAATGCCCAGGCCCAGGCACAGCTGCTCAATGCCTGGCCTGCCGGGCAAGCCTTGCCCAAGGCCGACAACCTCTTGGCATTGCAGCGCGACCAGGTCCCGGTGTTCAACGAACGACCGTTACCCTCGCTGGTGCAGGCCGATGGTTGGGTCGAACTCGATGCCGAGCCGCTATTGGGCGACGATCCGCTGCTGGGTGCCCAAGTGATCCGTCGAAAAGACGGCCAGCCACTTGCGGTGGTGGCCGCTGGTGCAAGCCTCGCCCAGGTGTTCGGTGAACGCTTCAGCCAATACGCCGTGGCCGTGTTCGTGTTGATGCTGGCGATGTTGGGCGCCTCGCAACTGTTGATCCGTTTTTTACTCAGCCAGCTCAACACACTCAAAGACGTGATGTTGCACGTAGAAAAAACCGGCGACCTGTCCGCCCGCGTGCCCCTGGCCTGCAAGGACGAAGTGGGCCAGATGGCGGCGGCGTTCAATGCCATGCAAGCCGGTTATCAACGGGTGGTCGACACCGTTGCCAGCACTGCCCGGCAGTTGGACAGTGGTGCGGCTCGCCTGGCGTCGAGCATGAACGATGTGCGCCACGGCATGCTCGGCCAGCAAAGCGAAACCGATCAGGCGGCCACGGCGATCAATGAAATGTCCGCCACGGTTTATCACATCGCTCAACACGCCGGCGCCACCCGCGACCTGTCGAAAACCGCCGACACCTTGGCTGGCAACGGTCACGAGGTGGTCGGCCGGGTGCAACAGTCGATCACCGGGCTGTCTTCGGGTGTGCAGCAGACCGCCGAGATGATCCAGCGCCTGGCCGAGGACAGCCAGAAGATCAACAGCGTGGTCAATGTGATCCACAGCATTGCCGAACAAACCAATCTGCTGGCTCTGAACGCAGCCATCGAAGCGGCACGGGCCGGAGAAATGGGCCGGGGGTTTGCCGTGGTGGCCGACGAGGTGCGCAACCTGGCCAAGCGGGTACAGGCCTCCACGGATGAAATCACCACCATGGTTTCGGCCCTGCAAGCCGGGACCCGGGACGCAGTGGACTTCATGCAGGAGAGCTCGCTCAAGGCCGACGATTGCGTGCAACAGGCCCGCGAGGCCGGCGACGCGCTGGCCCACATCACCGCCGCAGTGGCGCAAATGCGCGAGAGCAACACCCAGATCGCGGTGGCGGCCGAACAGCAAAGTCACGTTGCCGAGGAAATGAACCGGGCAGTGGTGAGCATTCGCGACGTGACCGAAAACACCGTGCGCCAGACGGTGGATTCAGCCACCACGAGCGATGAGTTGGCCACATTGGCGGGTGAATTGAGCAAGGCGATCGGGCAGCTCAAACTTTGAGGACGCCTTCGCGAGCAAGCTCGCTCCCACATCGGATCGAGTCGGACACAAAAGTTTGTGAACCCGACAGACCCCATGTGGGAGCGAGCTCGCTCGCGAAGAGGCCAGTACAGTCAACCCAAATGTAATCTTTGAAACTCTATCGCCCCGATAACCAACCTCGATTCGCAGGCGCCCTGGCAGGCACCTATTCTTCAAGCATAAGTGCACACGAATAGAGGGAATAGCATCATGGGCAAACGTCACCCCAATCTTCCAGCCTGGCAATGGCGCGCCTACCCGGACAATCATCGGCACCCCACCAACCTGGTGTTGCACCTGATTGCCGTGCCGCTGTTCATCATCGCGTTTCTGCTGATTGTGTCGGGGGTGTTCAGCTTGAGCCTGGGCGATGTCGCCATCGGCATCATCGGCCTGCTCGCGGCACTCGGCCTGCAGCGCCACGGGCACAGCCTGGAGGCCCAGGCCTCCGAGCCGTTCAGCGATCGCAAGGACGCCGTGTCACGCCTGTTGGTGGAACAGTTCCTGACTTTTCCGCGGTTCTTGTTCAGCGGTGGCTGGTGGCGCGCCTGGCGGGATCGCCACCGTCACAGCCGTAAACCTTAGCCAGCGCAGCTTTACCCAAAGATCGTTACGGTCTGCCGGCTCAGGGCGATCAAGCGGCCATCGGCGCTCCAGAACTTCGCCGCTACATGGCCGTAGCCGTCCTGGGCATGCTCGATCTCGGCCAGGTACTTGCACCAGTCCAGTGTCGTGAGTTCCAGCAGCGGCTGGACGAACTCGATGGTCCACGTGAGCGTGCTGCCCGGGGCCATTTGCGAAAGGTGAGGCAACAACGCCGGCGGCCAGGCGTCCACCAGGGCGAGGATATGGCTTTCGTTCAGCGGCTCCTCCTGCACATCGCCGCGCAAGCGTACCCAGCCACCCATGCTCCGGGATTTGTTGCCGCTGAACGGCAAGCCGCCGACGCTCCAGCGCATCGCCAGGTGCCGCATGAACTCCGGGGTAGCGCCCTTGACGTAAGGCAGCTCCTGGCATTGCTCAACGCTCTTGAATGCCGGCGCGGGATCGGCCTGCACCGCCACCACGGACGAACGCGAGGCACCAAAGCTGCCTTGCACCACGGTCACCACCTGGCCGTTCTGCACCGCCCGCCCCAATACCTGGCTCACCGCCTTGCCTTCACGCAACACGTCGACTTCGAAACTGACCGGCACGTCGGGCTCGACCGGGCCAACAAAGGTAATCGCCAGCGAGCGCACCGGCCGGTCCGCCGGCACCTGGGCACGCATCGCCTCATATTGCAGCGCCGCCACCAACCCACCGAAACTGGCCCGCCCCTGGCCCCATTCTGGCGCGATGGTCACCGCACCTGGCTGCCGGCGCACGGCATCGATCAACTCGGAAAAGCGCATGACGACCTCGAAAAACAGGGGAAAAGGATGGAAGGCATCTTAACCAGCCCAGGCTGGCGGTACAGCACTCATTCCGGCCAAAGAGACTGACAGATAGGCCGCAGCTTTTGAATCCACGGCCAAGCCACTGTGGGAGCGGGCTTGCTCGCGATGGCGGTGGGTCAGTTTGCATACAGGTTGACTGATACACCGCCATCGCGAGCAAGCTCGCTCCCACAAGGGAAACGGGGTGGATTCAGGATTTTTCGAAGCAACTCGCAATCAGCTTGTCGAGGACCTTGTCGGACTTGGCCTCGGCCTTTTCCATTGTGGTGTGCCAGGTCGGCACGCAGGCTTGCAGATCGGTTTCTTCCTTGGCCCTGGCCAGCCATTGCCAGCAATCGTGCCAGTCGCCCAGGGCGGCCTGGGCGGACTTGAGCCGTGGCATGGCCGCTTCAGGCAAGCGGTCGAGCTCAGGGTAAGCTTCGATGGCGTAGCGCACGCGCTTGATCAGCAGGCGCAACCGGTGGCGGTCATGGGCGGGATCGCGCAGGGCTTGGTCGAGTTTTTTCCACTGTTTGTCCAGGCGCTTTTCGATGCGCTTGCGCAAGCCCTTCAGCAGCCCTTCACGCTGGGCGGCGCGAATGAAGCGCGGGAACGCATCGAGGATCATCAACAACTGGGCCAACTCAACACTGGTGGCCACGGCGGGATAGGCATCGGCCATTTGCACCTGGCGTCGCCGCGCCGCCTCGGTCAGGCCCTGTTGCTCAAGGTAAGCAGCCAACACTTCGCGGTCGCGCAGAGGCGTGGTCAGGGTGCCGACCGCCGAAGCCGCCGTTTCCAGTTGTTCGACGCCCGGCAACCCACGCAATGGGCGAAGCAGACTGCGCAAACGGCGTACCGTGGTCCGCAGGTCATGCAGGGCTTCACTGTCGGTGTGGGCATTCAAGCGGGCCTTACAGGCCAGCAGGCGGACTTCCAGGCCCAATATGCGGGCCACCAGCCGATCGATCATGGACGTACTCCGTACACAGCGTGGAGCGTCAAGCCGCACGCTACAAGTGAAAAACGATTCTGCGCCCTTCCCTTGTAGCTTGCCGTTGATTGCTTGTCGCGGCCCTTATCGTCCCGCGCGGGACTCACGGATATAAAAACGCGCCTTCTCGGCTTTTTTGGTGCAGCCTTCGAACGCTTCGAATTGCTGCTGGGTCTTGGCGCCCGTCAGCAGGGACAGGGCCTTGGAGTAGCTGACGGTGCCGGCAAAACCTTCGGCCTTGGCCAGGTCCAGCTCACGCCAGGCGCTGTCGAGTTGGCTGCCACAGCTGTCACGGTAAGCGGTTTTACCTGCGCAACCGGCCAGGGCCAGAACCATCAGGGATGCCACCAGGGGCAGGCAGATCCGGGCTTTCATCGATTACACCTCAAGTCAGGAAAACAGTCGTGCTGGTATGACGGTCGCGCCAGCAAAAAGTGCCAAGGCGTCACCGGGTAAATTCCAGTGTGGAGCAGAATACGCAAATGCCACGCTGGCGTATCAAAAAACGACGCGTGCGCCACAACGATTGAGCCGGGCCGTCGATGAGTGCATTGTTGAAGTCTGATCGACAAGAGGCCGGGTCATGACAAAACGTGTCGCATTGGTATTGGGTTCGGGTGGCGCCCGGGGCTATGCCCATATCGGGGTGATCGAAGAAATCGAACGGCGTGGCTACGACATTGCCTGTATCGCCGGTTGCTCCATGGGCGCCGTCGTGGGTGGGATCTATGCGGCGGGCAAGCTCGAGGAGTACCGCGACTGGATCGAAAGCCTGGATTACCTGGACGTCCTGCGCCTGGTGGACGTCAGTTTCCGCCTGGGGGCGATCCGTGGCGAAAAGGTCTTCGGGCAGATCCGCAAGATCGTCGGCGAACTCAACATCGAAGAGTTGCGCATCCCCTATACCGCCGTCGCGACCGACCTGACCAACCAGCAGGAAATCTGGTTCCAGGAAGGTTGCCTGCACCAGGCGATGCGCGCCTCGGCGGCGATTCCCAGCCTGTTCACGCCGGTGATGCAAGGCAACCGCATGCTGGTGGATGGCGGCCTGCTCAATCCGTTGCCGATCGTGCCGGTGGTGTCGAGCCATTGCGACTTGATCATTGCGGTCAACCTCAACGCCACCAACCAGAAACAGTACCGATTACCGGTGATCCCGCGCCCCGCCGCATTCAGGCGTCGCTTCGACACCTTGGTCAGTTCCCTGGGGTCACGCCTGCCGTTTCGCCGCAAGCAGGCCGAGCAGTTGTTGCTGCTGGAGCAGGAAGCCTTGAAAGCCGAGGCCGCCGACATCAACCCCTGGATCGAATCGGCCGAGCCCGAGGGGCAACAACCTGCGGCCGCGCCAGAGAACGAAGGCGCGCCGAAATCCGCCACCGGTTCGTTCATCATCGACAACGTCGGCCCGGCGTCGTTGCTGGACTTGATCAACCAGAGTTTCGAAGTGATGCAGACCTCGCTGGCCCAGTACAAGATCGCCGGTTACCCGCCGGATGTGCTGATCAACGTGCCCAAGCGGGTGTGCCGGTTTTTCGAGTTCTACAAGGCGCCGGAGTTGATCGCCCTGGGGCGGGAGATTGCCAGCGATACCCTGGATCGCTATGAGCGTGAACAGAATTGAATGTGATCGCAGGCCTCCTGTGCCTGGCTTTAAATTTTGTGGCTAAGCCCCAGCCTCCCCCAACAACCGATACCCCACCCCTGCCTCGGTCGCAATGAACCGCGGCCGGGTCGGGTCGTCGGCCAGTTTCTGGCGCAGGTGCCCGACTACGATCCGTAAGTAGTGACTGTCTTCGGTGTGGGTCGGGCCCCAGATGTCCTTGAGCAGTTGCTGCTGGGTGAGGACCCGTCCCGGGTGCCGCGCCAGTTGCGCCAGGACGGCGTATTCCTTGCGGGTCAGGGCCACTTCGGTGCCGTCCAGCAACACCCGTCGATAGGCCAGGTCCACCGTCAGCGGGCCGAACCTCAGCGCGGCTTCCTGCGGCTCGCCAGCCGGGGCCTGGCGCAACAAGGCGCGGATGCGGGCAAGGAACTCCTGGATGCCAAACGGCTTGGTCACGTAATCGTTGGCACCATTGTCCAACGCCTCGACTTTCTGCGCTTCGCTGGCCCGTACCGAGAGCACCAGCACCGGCACCGTCGACCATTGGCGAAACTCGCGCAACACCTGCTGACCGTCCATGTCCGGCAGGCCCAGGTCAAGCACCAGCAGATCGGGCTTGCTCAACGCGGCTTGGGCAAGGCCTTCAGCGCCGGTGCCAGCTTCCAGCACCTTGTAGCCTTGGGAACTCAGGCTGATGCGCAGGAATTTGCGGATCTGCGGTTCGTCATCGATGACCAGGAGGGTCGCGGTCTGGCTCATGGGGTTCGTTCGTTGCAATCAAGTGGAAAGGCAAGCAGGTTACAAGAAGTATCGCAGCCAGGCTCAAGCATCATCGTCCAGGCCCGGTTGCGCCTGCAACGGCAAGTGCAACGTAATGCTGGTGCCGCGTCCGTCGACTCCTTCGGCCACGCTGATTCGCCCGCCGTGAGCACCGACCATGCCCTGGCAGATCGCCAATCCCAACCCTGTACCCTGCCCGCCCCGATCACCGCGCGCGGCGGTATAGAACATATCGAAGATTTTCTCCCGCTCCTCTTCAGGGATCCCGGGCCCTTCATCGGCCACGGCAAAAAACACCTCGCTGTCGGTCGCCCCGGCGCTCAGCAGCAGGCGTCCGTGGGTCGGCGAGAATCGTGCCGCGTTCTCCAGCACGTTGACCAGGGCCTGCTCGATCAACGCCCCATGGACATACAGCAAGGGCAATTCGGCGGGCACCTCGACACTGAGCGCCAGGGGCGCCAACACCGCTCGCAGGCGGTTCAGCGCACTGCCGACGATATCGGCCGGCGCCACCCAGTCCCGCGCCAGTTTCAGGGCGCCGTGACCCAGACGGGTCATGTCCAGCAGGTTCTGGATATAGCGATCCAACCGCTCGGCTTCATCGCGGGTGCCTTCGAGCAGTTCGCGGCGATCGGCCAGCGGGATCGCCTCCCCCAGCGCCAGCAGGCTGTCGATGCTGCCGCGCATGGCGGTCAGCGGTGTGCGCAGATCGTGGGACACGGAAGCCAGCAAAGCACTGCGCAGTTGCTCGGTTTCGCCATGCAGACGGGCCGCCTCCAGGTCCTGGGCCAGTTGGGCCCGGGCCAGGGCCTGGGCCAATGGCTGACTGAGGGCTGCCAGCAAACGCCGGCGCTGGCCGCTCAGGGGCTTGCCTGCTTTCGGGCATACGCCCAGCAACGCCAGCGGCCCGCCCTCAGCCGACAGCGGCCACCACCACCAACGCCCGGAGGGCAGTGTCCCGGTGCCCGCGCCGGCCGGCTGATCGTGTTGCCACGACCAGTCGGCCGCCGCGCGCTCGGACTCGGTGAACGTCAACGGCTCCCCGCTCTCGACTTTCCAGCCGCCCTGGCCGTCGCGGTTGAGCAGGCACAGTTGCCAGTCGTGCCAGCCGCCGAAGTGCTGGACGGCGGCACTGATCACGGCCTGGCGGTCGGTGGCGGCAGTGAGTTTGCGGGACAGGTCCAGCAATTCACCGGTTTCCTGTTGGGTGTCGCGCAGGGCCTGTAACTGACGGCGCTGACGAGCGGCCAGGTTGCCGGTCAGGGCCGCCATGAACAGGAAAAACACCAGCGTCAGCACGTCTTCTTCGCGCTGGATGGTCAGGGAAAAGTTCGGCGGGATGAACAGGAAGTCATAGGCCAGGAACGACAGCGCCGCGCAGGCCAGCGCCGGGCCGAGGCTGCTGCGCACCGCCACCAGCAACACCGCCATCAGGAACACCAGGGAAATGTTGGGCAACGCCAGCAACCCCGAGACTCCCCAGGCCAATGCGCTGGCCGCCACGGTCGCCAGCAACGCCAGCACATAATCGAACCCGGTCTGGACGGCGCTTGAACGCACGCGTGCGGGACGCGGTTGCTCGTCACTGTCCAGCACGTTGATTTCCAGGCCCCGGGCATCGCGCAGCAGGCGCGAAGCAAGGCCGCCGCCAAACAGGCGTCGGCGCAGGCGTGGTCGGGACTGCCCCACCAGCACCAGCGTGGCGCGACGTTCGCTGGCGTGCTGGATCAGCGTCCTGGCCACTTCGCCGGCCCGCAGCAGCACCACTTCGCCACCGAGGCGCTCGGCCAGTTGCTGGGCATTCTGCAAGCGCTGGCGCGAGGCCTCGTCACGGACGCTGCCGTTGTCCACATGCACCAGGCTCCACGGCAGATGTCGACGCTGGGCGACGCGGCTGGCATGGCGCACCAGACGCTCAGCCTGCACATCACCATCCACCCCCACCAGCAGGCGTCCGCGCACTGCCGGGGCGGCCTGGCCCAGTTGTCGATAGCCCTGGGCCAGGTCATTGTCGACCTGGGCGGCGGCGGTCTGCATGGCCAGTTCACGCAACGCGGTCAGGTTGGTCTGGGAGAAAAACGCATCGATCGCCGCCCGGGCCTGTTCCGGTACGTAGACCTTGCCATCGCGCAGGCGCTCCAGCAGCTCACGGGGTGGCAGGTCGATCAGCAGCAGCTCATCGGCTTCTTGCAGGACCCAGTCCGGCAAGGTCTCGCGCACTTGCACACCGGTAATACCTCGCACTTGGTCGTTGAGGCTTTCCAGATGCTGGACATTGACCGTGGTGTAGACATCGATGCCCGCCGCAAGCAGCTCCTGAATGTCCTGCCAGCGCTTGGCATGGCGGCTGCCAGGGGCATTGCTGTGGGCCAGTTCGTCCACCAGGACCAGGGTGGGGCAGGCGGCGAGCAAACCGTCGAGATCCATTTCCTCGAGCATCACGCCGCGATATTCCGAACGCACCAACGGCTGCTGCACCAGGCCGCCGAGCAGCGCCTCGGTTTCGCTGCGACCGTGGGTTTCCACCACACCAGCGATGACTTTCACGCCTTGGCGCAGTTGGGTGTGAGCCGCTTGCAGCATGGCGAAGGTCTTGCCGACACCCGGGGCCGCGCCAAGGAAGACCTTGAGCCGGCCACGGCCGTTACGGGGTAGGTTGGCTAACAGCGCGTCGGCGCGGCCGGAGTCGCTCATGCTGGGGTCTCTTGTTCTGATGTTGATGGCGTGAATGTTCCGACGCCTTCGCGAGCAAGCCCGCTCCCACAGGAGCTGCGCCGTACGCTATTCCTACAACCGCCAAAGATCCAGCGTGGGAGCGGGCTTGCTCGTGAAGGCGGTCCCACTGGCTTACAGGTTTTCCAGGGCCAGGTTCAGCGCCAGCACATTCACCACCGGAGGCCCGACCAGGGGCTGCTCGGTGTGGGCATCCAGCAGTTGTTGCACCGTCGAAACCGGCAAATTGCGCGCCGCGGCGACACGCGCCAGTTGATAGGCAATCGCCGCCGGAGGCAAGTGCGGATCCAGCCCGCTGGCGGAGGTGGTCAGCAAGGCCAGCGGCACCGGGCCCTGGTCGGGCACCAGGAGTTTTTGGGCGTCATCGATCACCCGCGCGGCCAAGGCCGGGTTGCTTGGGGAAAAATTGCTGGCACCGCTGGCGACCGTGGCGAAGGCACCGGCCGATGGCCGTGGATGAAACCACGCATCGCCGGTGAAATCCTGGGCGATCAGCGTCGAGCCACGGACCTTACCGGCCGCATCGACGACCAAGCTGCCGTTGGCCTGGGCGGGAAAAGCGACTTGCGCCACGCCGGTGACCACCAATGGGTAAGCGACGCCGGTGATCAGGGTCATCAGAAATAGCAGGCTCAAGGCCGGGCGAATTAATGTGGACATTTAAAATTCCTCAGTTGAAAACACATCTGTGGCGAGGGGATTTATCCCCGCTGGGCTGCGCAGCAGCCCCGAAAACAGTCGCTATCGTTTTTCCTGGCACACGGAGGTATCAGGCTTGGGGGCTGCTGCGCAGCCCGGCGGGGATAAATCCCCTCGCCACAAGGCCAGCGGTGCATTTCGATAACTACGTCAAACCAGGTGCAACGCCGTCAGCAACATATCGATCCCCTTGATCCCCACGAACGGCACCACGATCCCCCCCAGGCCATAGATCAACAGATTGCGCCGCAACAGCGCCGCCGCGCTGGCCGCTTGCACTCGCACGCCGCGCAAGGCCAGGGGGATGAGCACGACGATGATCAAGGCGTTGAAGACAATGGCCGACAAAATCGCGCTCTGGGGGCTACTCAGGTGCATCACATTCAACACGCCGAGCTGTGGATAAATCGACGCGAACAGTGCCGGCAGGATCGCGAAATACTTGGCGATGTCATTGGCGATGGAAAAGGTGGTCAGCGCGCCACGGGTCACCAGCAGTTCCTTGCCGATCTGCACCACATCGAGCAACTTGGTCGGGTCGCTGTCGAGGTCGACCATGTTGGCCGCCTCCCGCGCGGCCTGTGTCCCGTCGTTCATCGCCATGCCGACATCGGCCTGGGCCAGGGCCGGGGCGTCGTTGGCGCCGTCACCGCACATGGCCACCAGCCGACCGTCATTTTGCTCGTGACGGATACGCGCCAGTTTCTTCTCCGGCGTGGCCTCCGCCAGCACGTCGTCGACACCGGCCTCGGCGGCAATCGCAGCAGCGGTCAACGGGTTGTCGCCGGTGACCATGACCGTGCGGATCCCCAGCTTGCGCAGCTCGGCAAAGCGCTCGCGAATGCCCGGCTTGACCACGTCCTTGAGGTGGATGGCGCCCAACAACCGACCGTCCATGCACACCAACAGCGGCGTGCCACCGCTCTGGGCGATCTTGTCGACCTCCCGCGCCAGGGCTGGAGGCAACTCGTTACGTGCAAGGCCGATGAAATCCAGCAATGAGTCCACGGCGCCCTTGCGGTAGATGCGCCCCTGATAGTCGACCCCGGACAAACGGGTTTCGGCACTGAACGGCACGGCCGTCAGCGTTTCGACGCCCGGCTCGGGCAGTGAGTGCGAACCTCGCAGGTACTCGACGATAGACTTGCCTTCGGCCGTGTCATCGGCCAAAGAAGCGAACAGCGCACCTTCAGCCAGCTCCTTGGCACTCACACCAGGGGCAGCACAGACCGCTGTACAACGCCGATTGCCAAAGGTGATGGTGCCGGTCTTGTCCAGCATCAATACATGCACATCCCCGGCCGCCTCGACGGCTCGGCCGGATTTGGCGATCACGTTCAGGCGCACCAATCGGTCCATCCCGGCGATGCCGATGGCCGACAGCAGCCCGCCGATGGTGGTGGGAATCAAGGTGACCAGCAGCGCCACGAGAAACACCAGCGGCAGACTGGCGTTGGCGAAATGAGCGAACGGTTGCAGCGTCACCACCACCAACAGGAAGATCAGCGTCAGACCGATCAACAGGATATCCAGCGCCACCTCGTTCGGCGTTTTCTGACGCTTGGCGCCTTCCACCAAGGCGATCATGCGGTCCAGGGTAGACTCGCCGGGATTGCTGGTGATGCGTATCAGCAGCCAGTCGGAGACTAGCCGCGTATTGCCGGTGACAGCCGAGCGATCGCCGCCGGACTCGCGGATGACCGGCGCCGATTCGCCGGTGATCGCCGCCTCGTTGACCGCGGCGATGCCTTCGATCACTTCCCCGTCGCCGGGGATCATGTCGCCGGCCTCGACGCGCACCACATCGCCTTTGCGCAGACGGGTGGCGGGAATCACTTCAAAGCCGTTGGCGGTCTGGCGACGTGCGTTGAGGCCTTCGCTGCCGGCCTTGAGGCTGTCGGCCCGGGCCTTGCCGCGCCCTTCGGCCAAGGCTTCGGCGAAGTTGGCGAACAGCACGGTGAACCACAGCCACACTGCGATTTGCGCGGCGACAAACGTCGGCACGGCGCTGTCGGGGATGAAACACAGCACGGTGGTGAGGATCGCGGTCAGCTCCACCACCAACATCACCGGCGCGCGGTGCAACTGGCGTGGATCGAGCTTGACGAAGGCCTGCACCAAGGCGGGCCGCCATAGGGCCGACAGGTGGGTCTTGGGTTGTTCCGGTGCCTTGGCGGCGACGGTTTTGCTCATCGGCATATTCATCATCAGGTCCTCAGAAGCCCATGCTCAGGTGTTCGGCAATCGGCCCCAGCGCCAGGGTTGGCAGGAAGGTCAGGCCCCCAACCAGCAGGATGGTCATGGTCAACAAGGTCACGAACAGCGGGCCGTGGGTGGGAAAGCTGTTCTGGCCAATCGGCGCGCTCTTCTTCAGCGCCAGGCTGCCGGCCAACGCCAGCACCGGCAGGATGTAGCCGAACCGGCCGATCAACATGCCCAGGCCCAGCATCAGGTTGTGGAAAGGTGTGTTGGCGCCGAACCCGGCGAATGCCGAACCGTTGTTCGCCCCCGCCGAGGTGTAGGCGTACAACAACTGGCTGAAGCCGTGGGCACCCGGGTTGCTCACCGCCGCGGCAGGCCCGGGCAGGCTCGCGGCAACGGCCCCCAGCACCAGCACGCTGACGGGCATCACCAGCAAGGTCGCCACCAACAATTGCACCTCCCGGGCACCCAGCTTCTTGCCCAGGTATTCCGGGGTGCGACCGATCATCAAGCCGGCCAGGAACACGGCGATCAACACGTTCAACAGCATGCCGTAGAGCCCGGCCCCGACGCCGCCGAAGATCACCTCGCCGACCATCATGTTCACCAGCGACACCATGCCGCTGAGCGGGTTGAGGCTGTCGTGCATGCCGTTGACCGAACCGTTGGACGCGGCCGTGGTGGTCACCGACCACAGCACCGTGGCGGTGGTGCCGAAGCGGGTTTCCTTGCCTTCCAGCGGCGCGGTTTGCTCGACGGCCGGATTGTCCAAGGCAGGGTTGGGTTGGTATTCAGCCCACAACGACGTGGCACCGCCAATCAGGAACAGGACCAGCATGCAGGCGATGATCGCCCGACTCTGGCGCAAGTCCTTGACGTAATGGCCGAAGGTGAACACCAGCGCGGCGGGAATCAGGATGATCGAGGCGACTTCGAACAGGTTGCTCCAGGCCGTCGGGTTTTCGAACGGATGCGCAGAGTTGACGCCGAAGAAACCGCCACCGTTGGTGCCCAGTTGCTTGATCGCGATCTGGCTGGCGGCCGGCCCCAACGGGATGACCTGATCGGCGCCCTGCAGCGTGACCCCGTGCACATAGTGCGCGAAGGTCTGCGGCACGCCCTGCCACACCAGGAACAAGGCCAGCAGCAGGCACAACGGCGACAGCCCGTAGAGGGTGGCGCGGGTCATGTCGACCCAGAAGTTACCCAGCGTAGCGGCGGACTTGCGCCCGATGCCGCGACACAGCGCCACCAGCACGGCCAGGCCGGTGGCGGCGCTGACAAAATTCTGCACAGCCAGGCCAACCATCTGGCTCAGGTAGCTCAACGACGCTTCACCGCTGTAGGACTGCCAATTGGTGTTGGTGGTGAAACTCACCGCCGTGTTGAAGGCCTGGGTCCATTCCATGCCTGACACTTGTTCGGTGTTGAGTGGCAAATGCCCCTGTAACAGCAGGATGGCGAACAACAGCAGAAAACCCGCCAGGTTGAACGCGAGCAAGGCCAGGGTGTATTTCTGCCAGCTCTGCTCAGCGGTGGAATCGACACCGGCCAGGCGATAGCAACCGCGCTCCACCGGACCGAGGATCGGTGAAAGCCAGGTGCGCTGGCCCTCCATCACCCGGTAGTAAAAACGCCCCAGAAACGGTGCCGGAATCAGCACCAGGGCGAAGAAGGCGAGGATCAGCCCGTAGTCATAACCGTGCATAGCCGCTCCTAGTTCCGATCGGCGCGCAACAGCGCAACCAGCAGATAAATGAACAGCGCCCCTGCCAGCAGCAGCGACACCCCGTCCAGAACATTCATGGGATTTCTCCGTGGTACGGCGTCGTGCCGTGTGTGGAGTGATTGTCGATAGGGAGGGTGTAAAGGAACGAGATCGAGAGAGGGAGTGGGGGGTAAAGAATCCGTAAAAAGTGTTGGCTGGGGTAGCCTTATCGCGAGCAAGCTCGCTCCCACCGGGAATCTTCAGTGGACGCAAATTCTTTATTCACAACAGATCCAATGTGGGAGCGAGCTTGCTCGCGATAAGGCCACCCCAGGCACCAATGCTCCGAACTGGGGCACAAAACCAAGCCATCCGGTAGCGAACATCCCCGATACGACACGATTTCACCCATTACGACCGCCCGCGCCACACTGGCACGCCCACTGCACTGCCCTCGCCAGCGCTTTTGCTATGGATCGAGGGGAGCCACCGATGAACACACAACTCAAACCCACCCTGGGCACCCTGCATTTATGGGGCATTGCCGTCGGCCTGGTGATCTCCGGCGAGTATTTCGGCTGGAGCTACGGCTGGGGCGTGGCCGGGACACTGGGCTTTTTGGTGACGTCTTTCATGGTGGCGGCCATGTACACCTGCTTCATCTTCAGCTTCACCGAGCTGACCACCGCCATTCCCCACGCTGGCGGGCCGTTCGCCTACAGCCGTCGCGCCTTCGGCGAGAAAGGCGGGTTGATCGCCGGCCTGGCAACACTGATCGAATTTGTCTTCGCCCCGCCGGCCATTGCCCTGGCCATCGGCGCCTACCTGAACGTGCAGTTCCCGGCCCTGGACCCGAAACACGCAGCAGTCGGCGCCTATATCGTGTTCATGGGCTTGAACATCCTCGGGGTCAAGCTGGCCGCGACGTTCGAGCTGATCGTCTGCGTCTTGGCGGTAGTCGAACTGCTGGTATTCATGGGCGTCGTGGCCCCGGCGTTCAGCTTCAGCAGCTTCGCCTTGAACGGCTGGGCCGGTTCCGATGTGTTCGGCGCGCCGGCCATCGCCGGGATGTTCGCCGCCATCCCCTTCGCCATCTGGTTCTTCCTGGCCATTGAAGGCGCGGCCATGGCCGCCGAAGAAGCCAAGGACCCGAAACGCACAATTCCCAAGGCCTACATCAGCGGCATCCTGACCCTGGTGTTCCTGGCCATGGGCGTGATGTTCTTCGCTGGAGGCGTGGGCGACTGGCGCACCCTGTCGAACATCAACGACCCGCTGCCCCAAGCCATGAAAACCGTAGTCGGCGAAAGCTCCGGCTGGCTGCACATGCTGGTGTGGATCGGCCTGTTCGGCCTGGTGGCAAGTTTCCACGGCATCATCCTCGGCTACTCACGGCAGTTCTTCGCCCTCGCCCGCGCCGGCTACCTGCCCGCTTCCCTGGCCAAACTGTCGCGCTTCCAGACCCCGCACCGCGCCATCATCGCCGGCGGTCTGATCGGCATCGCGGCGATCTACAGCGACGGCCTGATCAACCTCGGCGGCATGACCCTGACCGCGGCGATGATCACCATGGCCGTGTTCGGCGCCATCGTCATGTACATCATGAGCATGCTCAGCCTGTTCAAACTGCGTAAAACCGAACCCAACCTGGAACGCACTTTCCGCGCGCCAGGCTACCCGATCATCCCCGGTATCGCCCTGGTGCTGGCGGTGGTGTGCCTGGTGGCGATGGCTTGGTTCAATGCGCTGATCGGGCTGATCTTCCTTGGCTTCATGGCCGTGGGCTTCCTGTATTTCATGCTCACCGCGCAACTGCGCGCCGACGCCCCCGCCGATGCGATGCTCACCGGGCTTTGAGGTGAACCCGACAGAACGGGCGTAGTATGGAACCACTGCGAACAACCTTCGCTCATAAGTGGTAGGTGCGATGGACAGACGAAATCTTCGTCATCCATCGCCCCCTCAAGGAGAGCCCTATGCCCTGGTATGCCTGGTTGATTCTGATTGTTGCAATCGGCTCGATCGTTGGTGGCTTGATGATGCTGCGAGACACCGCCAACAAGGTCGAACTGACCGATGAACAGCGCAAGCGTGTTGCCGAGCGCAATGCGGAAATGGATGCGAAAGAAGCCAAGGATCGTTGAGTGCTGGCTGCTGGCAGGCTGGCTGGCACAACACTGTGGAGTACTGCCTGACACAAAGCTTTTGTGGCGAGGGGATTTATCCCCGTTGGGCTGCGCAGCAGCCCCAAAACCTGTCACGCGGTCTATCTGATCGACTGGGTGGGTTTTAAAAGAGGCCGCTGCGCGCCCCAGCGGGGATAAATCCCCTCGCCACAGAAGGCCGCGTCCTGTCCGCCTACTGCGTTACTTCTCCCAATCCGCCTTGGCAATATGCAACCCATGCAGCCCCTTGTACTCCGCCCGCTCAGGCTGGCTCCAGCCCTCCAGCAATGAATCCTCCAACCGATAGATCTCCACACCCAACGGACGACAAACGCTAAGGGGATCCTGCGCATCCGGCCCCCACATCGCCAGCGACAGATCACCACCCGGGCAGGTGGACAAGGCACACAACAAATCGATCTCGGCAAAAAACTCCAGGTAATCACCTTTCTGCGCCGGACAGGCCTTCATGAAATACATGTCGTCATGATTAAGCCCGGTGCACTGGAAGATATTCAGCACGTCGTGTACATCGAACTCGGTCAAGCCGTGAGGCAACACCGCACGGGTCAGGTTCGAATGGCAGTGATGGTGGAAATCCTCCCCAGTCAGCATCTTGTTCACGTACGGATCACAACGGGTCCCCAGCAAATCGTGCAATCGCCCACCATGCTCATCGATGCCATAAGCGGCCAGACTGTCATCAGTGATGGTCACCAACGGCCGCAGGAATGGCAGGTTCGACCACAACCGATCATGGGTGCTGACGTGGGCGCCCTGAAGTTGGCGCGTGCGCGCCGCCCACAGGCGCTCCCGTGGGTCGTGGGCGTTCCAGACGTTGAAGTCCCCTACCTGGGGGCCCACTGGGGTGGTGACACGGAACACATGACCGGCCGGTACGTGCCAGGCCTTACCAGTACGGATCGGCACTTCGAACTGTTCGATCAGGGTACGCTTGTCCTGCTGGGTGCGGATGCGGTCGTAGAAGGGTTTGTCCACTTGCAGGGCTGAGCCTTTGCTGACCTGGTAGGCGGCTGGGTAGTCTTTGTGCATGGCGCGGGTCCTTGATCAGGGATGGATCTTATGAGGTTACCCGATCCATGACGCACACCCAGAAGAGTTAGGTAAGCACCCGATAACGACATTCAATGAATTCGCCTGTAGAATCCAGCACCGTCCCCAAGAACATTGTTTGCAGACAACGCATGATATCCTCCAACAACGAGCAAAAAAACTTAGATATCGAGGTATTGCGCGCCTACGCAATTATTATAACCTTTGTTGCTCATTTGGGTCGCCTGAACCCGGCCTGGTATAAATGGACGACATATTTTTGGCTCGGAGGAGGTGTTGACTTATTTTTTTGTATATCCGGTTACCTGATCACCTCCTCCTTATTAAAAGCAGCAAACCAACAAGTTAGTTTTCTATATTTTGCCGGCTCGTTCTGGATACGACGGCTCTTCCGCCTGTGGCCCGCGGCAATTCTTTGGGCGACCATAGCACTGGCAACTTCATTTACATTTGATATATCCAGAACATTCAACTCGCAAGAAAACATGATCAACTCGTGGCTATTCGGAATGTTAAACATTCAAAATCTATACATATGGTCTGTTGGAAGCTCTGTCCATTCCACGCCGCTATGGCACTATTGGAGTCTTTCTCTAGAAGAACAATTTTACCTACTTCTCCCCATCACCCTTTTCCTGGTAACCAATCGAAAACTTCTGATAATTCCCTTTCTCGCTGCGGCCATTTACCAGTCATTGCAGATACGCCCATGGGGCACTCTGCTGTGGTTTGTCCGAAGCGACGCGCTGCTTTACGGGACACTTATAGCACTGATCTGGCACTATTACCCGCGTCAAATTTCGCTCTTTTTTTCAGGCAACAAGAAGACACTATTACAGATCGCCTTGTTGATCTGCATTCCTTTGCCAATCATTACCGCAAAAATAAGCTGGTCTCCATACTACATGGGACTGGTAGCAATTACTTCGAGCCTGGTCGTTCTTTTATGCTCGGCAAATATTAATCTTACCGGTCCTAACGGAAAACTCCGCAAATTCGCTATTTATATCGGCTCACGCTCATACTCAATTTATCTTGTTCACAATCCAATTTTGGCAATTGTGAGAGAAGCCTTCATAGAATCCGGATATACAGACCTAACCCAGGAACTACACCGCATAGTTGCCGCAGCCGTAGCACTTATACTCACTGGACTATTCGCGGAAACCTCCTACCGCTTAGTTGAAACACCACTTAGAGCTTATGGAGTCCGAGTATCCAAAGAGCGACTCAAACGCCCCATCACTCCCCCCGCTCCTTCAGGAGACTACAAATAATGACCGGATACATTACACGCATCAGGGGGTCATGGAAGGAGAAATAGTTATGACATTAGTATGAGGCTCTGCCGGGAGGGCCTTGCCCCAAGGCGCGACAACGAGAATATTGCGGCCTATTCGGTATCGATTATAGCTTCGCCAGACAAACGAGCCGCTAAGGCGGACCAACCGAAATCATATCACACCCGAAATTTGGCTTAAACTGAGAGAACAAATGAAAGGAAAACAACTACCTTACCGACCGGAAATTGATGGCTTACGAGCTTTAGCGGTAATCCTCGTCCTTCTTTTCCACTTTGAACTTGGCATCACCGGTGGATATATAGGTGTAGATGTTTTTTTTGTCATATCCGGATATCTCATAACAGAATTAATAAGAAACTCGATCAATGCTGGTCGGTTTTCTTTCGTTGATTTTTACGCAAGACGCCTACTACGCCTGCATCCAGCCTTGCTGACAACAGTCTTTATATCTTTAGTGGCTGGTTTTGTATTAATGGACCCCGCCTCATTCTCAGGATTAGCAGAATCAGCGAAATATACAATTTTCTCAGCCTCTAATTTTTACTTCTGGATTAATCAGGGATATTTTGACGCCGCCTCTCTGACCAAGCCGCTTCTGCATACCTGGTCACTCGCCGCTGAATGGCAGTTTTACTTGGTTTGGCCTCTCATAGTTTGGTTCTCTTTAAAGTGGTTCGATAGGTATATTTCATGGTTACTAGTGTTACTTACGTTAGTTTCCCTATTGGCTTCTCAGCTCATGCTCGGCTACGATTCTTCTGCTGCATACTTCCTCATCCCATTTCGTGTATTTGAATTATCTATTGGGGCGCTTATAGTATTCGCACCAAAGAATTTTTTCGATTCAAAACTTAATACCTTTATCACATGGAGTGGAATTTCAAGCATTATCATTGCTGCCGTATCTTTCAAGCCCGGAACACCTTTTCCCGGTGTTGCGGCTTTACTTCCGTGCCTTGGCGCCGCCGCTTGCATTTATGCGGGAGACTCGAGCACTGGAAGGATCCTTCGCTCAAGGCCAGTAGTATTTATCGGCCTAATCTCATATTCAATCTACTTGGTACACTGGCCACTTCTCGTATTCTATAAATACTATGTATTTCGTGAAACATCACCAATGGAAAAAATAGTTCTGCTGCTTACTTCTATTGCACTTGGGGCTGCGCTCTATTATTCCGTGGAAAAGCTATTTATGGCAAAACGAAACTTCATAAAACCATTGGGATTGATCGCCATAGCGACTGCATCAGCCATCTCCATATACGGATGCTCTATCATAATATCTTCAGAGGGAATGAAAAATAGAGTATCGAAAGAATATTTGAATTTCACAAACGACCCCAAAAATTTCCACATAAATAACTATGGCGGCAACGGATATAAACTTGATGCCCCACTAGGCGACACCCAAGGTAAAGCGCTCGCTATACTAGCTGGCGACAGCTTTGCTCTTCAGTACGCCCACGGCCTCGATTCGAGCCTCAACACATCAGGAGGTTTTATACAGAGCCAGTTTCAGCACGGATGTTTATTCTCAAAAAATTATGTCCGACTAGTTAATAACCATCCTGTGAAAGGGTGTCGTGAATCATACGATGCCCTACTGAAAAAATTAAGCAGCAATCAGTTACCCCTTATAATAGCTCAACACTGGGCAGGTTACAGGGGGCAAATTGCAGATGAAAATCTGGAGCTGATTGACTCAACAAGCGATGATAGGTATCGAGATATAATATTTGATTTACTGGCTAAAATTCGCGCAGACATAGGTAACAGAAAGCTCATTATCATTGGTAGCCAACCTATTTCGAAAGGCGGCTCACCTGCGGAGTGCATACTTAGGCCTTCATACGTCACGCAACCGTGCGAAAGTCTTCTTTCATATAACAGAAAAAAATCAATGTCAGAATTTACCAACGGCATATTAAATGATTTTGCACATACGCATAGCAACACATACTTTTTAGACCCTAGCAATGCTTTCTGCCCGAAGGATCAATGCAGAAATATATCGGCAGGTAAGATCTTATATTCGGATTACGTGCACCTATCTAAGGATGGATCAGATGTTGCTGCTGATTGGTTGACTCCCGAGCTGAACGCTATAATCTCCATGTAAACAAACGCAGCCAACGAATATTGGCTGCACTCTTGACACTACTGGAACAACGTAGTGATCCAACACTTACATTATTCATTCCAATACTTTTGAGCTTATGACAATCAAACGCTACCTGCGACCATTAAACAATATCCACCTCCGACATTAGCTCCGGCGAGCTCCATATCGTGCAGCAGATAAACTCGTATTCGCAGCCGCGCCATGGTCTAGGCTTATCTTGCTAAAAGCTCGGGGAGTTTTTGAATCCATGGCGAGGGAGAGAGCGCCCTCGCCATGGGGTGTTGAAATAAACCTTAAGTTAACTGCATTGTAGCTATTTGATCTGTTACACCTCAGTTAACTTCCAGTTTGTCACGATTTTTATCCAGAATTGCCTTGCCAATTCCCTTGACCTCCAGTAGCTCTTCTACCGATGAGAACGGTCCATTAGTCTCACGGTATGCAACAATAGCCTTTGCCTTGGCCTCACCTATTCCCAGCAACTCGCGCTGCAAAGTAGCGGCGTCCGCACCATTGAGATCCACCTTAATGCCTTGCGACTGCGCCGGCATTTGCGTTGTCGGCGATGTAGCAGTTGTTTCCGACTTGACCGCAGGGGCCGCGATGGCAGCTATAGAAACATTGGTCAGAAGGGCAAAAACCAAAGGGTAGAAATAGCCAATACGCATAAATGACACTCCATGACATCGTTAAGAGAGAAGCAGCTTTTCCGAAGCTGCCTCTCTAACTTAGGCGATGATGTATCGCTGTCAAAAATGCGTACGTTACAGTTTGTGTAATAATCAGGGTTCGAGACGGCGTTGCTGGTAGATCCAGTCGACAATCTCACCGTCCGGAGCGTAACCACTGACAGTGTCCCGAAGCAACTGGCGGACCCTAGTGTAGTCATCGTGCTCAATGGCGACCAGCAACTCAGTCAACTTGGCCTTGAGCGTGTCCCAAGGAAGGTGGTCCTCGTTTGCACTCATGATCATCGGGTGCTGGGTTGCGACGACGTTGTCGCCAATCAGCAACTCCTCGTAAAGCTTCTCACCCGGGCGCAGACCGGTGAACTCTATTGAAATGTCGCCATGGGGATTTCTCTCCGAACGAACACTTAGGCCAGACAAATGAATCATTTTTTCCGCCAGCTCGACAATCCTCACTGGCTCGCCCATGTCCAGCACAAATACATCCCCGCCCAACCCCATGGAACCCGCCTGGATCACCAACTGCGCGGCCTCGGGAATGGTCATGAAATAGCGGGTGATCTTGGGGTGGGTAACGGTCAACGGCCCACCGGACTTGATCTGTTTGTGAAACAGGGGAATGACCGAACCGGACGAACCCAGTACGTTACCGAACCGGACCATGGTAAAGCGCGTCTTGTTCACTCGCGAAACGTTGCCCTTGTCACCGAACAACACAGGGGCCAGCTCACGGCTTAGGGCTTGCAAGGTCAGCTCCGCGAGCCGCTTGGTGCTGCCCATTACATTGGTCGGGCGCACCGCTTTGTCCGTGGAGATCAGGACGAAGTTCGATACACCTGCCTGCAACGCAGCCTGTGCCGTGTTCAACGTGCCGATCACATTGTTCAGGATGCCCTCGGCGATGTTGTGCTCGACCATCGGGACGTGTTTATAAGCGGCGGCGTGATAGACCGTATCGACATTCCAAGTCTTCATCACGTCCAGCAGCTTGTCCTGGTCTCGTACCGATCCAAGGATAGGCAGCAACCGAACCGACAACGATTCCCGAATAACCCGGGGCTCAAGCTCCGACAGAATGCTATAGAGATTGAACTCACTATGCTCATACAGCAACAACGTAGTCGGCTTCAGTGCCAGGATTTGCCGACAAAGCTCGGAGCCAATCGAACCGCCGGCGCCAGTGACCAGAACCGACTGGCTAGTGATGCAACGCTCAAGTAGATCGGCCTGTGCGGGCACGGGATCTCGACCGAGGAGGTCCGCGATATCCACCTCTTGGATATCATCGACCTTGACCCGGCCGCTGGCCAAGTCCATGAACCCCGGAACGCTGCGTACATGCAGCGGAAACCCCTCAAGCAGCGTCAGTATCTCCCGACGCCTACCGCGTGACGAGGAAGGCACCGCCAACAGAATCTCCTGCGCACCAGTTGTGTCGATCATTTTTTGAATATGCTTGGGCTGGTAGACCTGTAGCCCGGCGATTATGCGGTCTGCAATACTGTTGTCATCGTCAATGAATGCAACCGGCCGCATCACCCTGCCCATCCGCAATGCTGCCACAAGTTGGTTCCCAGCAGCCCCGGCACCATAAATAGCAACCTTGGGCAGGCCATCGTCACGGCTGGTGAAAGGCACATGCTGGGCTGCGGCAAACCAGTCCCCCAGAAAGTATTGCCGCATCATCAAGCGTAAACCGCCAATCATGATGAGGCTCAGCCACCAATAATTGAAGATAATGGAGCGTGGCACCACGGATTTATGATTGCTGTACCAATACACCACTAGGGCCAGCAGCAAGGCAGAAAGGCTGACCGCCTTGAAAATGGTAATCAGCGCATCGTTACCAAAATAACGCATGACAGCGCGATACATTCCAAAACGGATGAAAATCGGAATGGCTATCAGCGGAGCGCATGCGAAAAGCCAAAGATGCGTTTCAATCGGAGTGGCCAGCGCCTCGACTCCCAGACGAACAACGAACGCCAACCATAAGGCAACCCAGACGAGTAATGCATCCGCTGTCACTTGGATCGCGCGCTTGTGTCTCCGTGGCAATCCCAGCAAAGCTGTTCTTAATCTATCCATAAAACCTTCACGCACCTTGGGCAGCTCCTAAACTAATCCGTTCCTGATGCACGCGGCTCCATCGTCGACTGTTGGACAACCGACATACGAAAAAACGCGAATCCTATCTTGAAATCAGGTTGTCCTTCTCAAGCACGCCGGCATGAAACCTGAAGGCCAGCAGCACCAACGGTACATAAGCCACTACCAACGCCAACGCTCCGTCCATGTCCCACAACACGACGCAAGCGGCCAGAGGTAGTAGCCAGAACAAGTTGATAATCGCGACTGCCAACGTTACTGGCAAATGCCGGCCACACTGACGAGAAGCAAATTGATAAGCGTGGCTGCGATGAGCCTCGTACACCTTATCGCCACGCACCAGCCGTCGTATCAACGTGACAGTTGCGTCGACGATAAAAACACCCAGCAAGATCAACCAGACCCATATCAGCTTAGGTGAAGTCCAAGCGGCCTGCAGCGATAGCAGTCCCAAGGTGATGCCAAGAAAACCACTTCCCGCATCACCCATAAAAATGCGTGCCGGAGGGAAATTCCAATACAGAAAACCTGCCACTGCCATAGCGAGGACGAACGGCGCCGCGATCAAAGCCTCAAAGCCACCCAACCGATAAAGCAGACAGGCCCCCAGACATACGCAAATAGCCTCAACGCTGGCAATCCCATCGATACCGTCCATGAAATTGTAAAGGTTTAACATCCAGACCAGATAAATAACCGCAAGGACGTGTCCAAACCAGCTCAATTGAAAATTGATACCAAACAACATGATCGCTGGCAGGCCATTTAATAAATATAACGCCCATATCGATGCTGCAAAATGCCCCAATAATCGCCAGCGAGCAGCAATATGGCCATGATCGTCAAGAAAACCAAGCACAGCGATTCCCGCCCCTGCTCCGAACAATGCCCACATGGATGGCCAAGCCAGATAATCAGTAGCCGCTAATATAGGAAGCGCCGATAAGAAGCTGATAACAATCGCCACCCCACCGCCACGCGGTGTTGGCTCCGAATGGGAACTTCGAGCATTTGGAATATCTATCAAGTGGCGCGCCAATGCATATCTTCGCAATCCCCATGTGGCCGAGAACGAAAGGCCTAGCACTGCTGCCAACAACCAAAATATATTCAAAACTTAATTTCCTGAACTACAAAACCGATTCGATTAAATGCCGTCAGCCGAATTATACGAAAGATTACCGTTGTTTTTTGTTATTCAAAAAATAGGTGGCGGTCCTCATAAGCGCATCATCCACGCTGACTATAGGCGTCCAGCCCAGCAATTCTCGCGTCTTTGTAATATCGACTCGCAAAGATCCACATAACCGCTGTGAGAGGGCTCTCTTTCCGAGAATCTGCGCGCTTCGCTCTAGCAGCACACTCGGCACCGGCAGCAACCGCGCCGACCTGCCTAGTGCTCGTCCCATTCGTTTAAGTAACTCCGTTGTGGATAGATCCTCACCGTCGCTAACTAGGAACGTCTGGTTCGCAGCTTTAGGATGCTGAATGCATGTCACGATTAAATCGGCGAGATTATCCAGCGCAACCAAGCTCCGCTGATTATGGATAGCTCCGAATGGCAAAGGGATTCCCTTATCCAGCCAACGCATCATATTCAGGAAGTTCGCTTTTACTCCTGGCCCATATACGAGAGTCGGTCGAATGATAACAACCTCCATCCCGGATACTTCTGCAATGCTTCGCAACCCCCGCTCTGCCTCCATCTTCGAAAGACCATAAGGATCTGTAGGCGCGGGACAGGCATCAGCCTCGAAGGGCGCGTTAATAGATGTACCTTCACCGTTTACTTTAATAGAACTGATAAAAATAAAACGGCGTACTCCCATGCTTGCCGCCTGGCGTGCAAGTTTTAACGTACCCTCGACATTTACTTTGCGAAACGCCTCAAGAGGGTTCGATTCAATATCATTCATTACATGAACACGAGCGGCACAATGAATGACAACCGCTACTTGATTGAGTGCATCGGACCAATCAGTACCTGTATCGAGCCCAGCCGTCCGGACGAGCATAATATTCTGAGGAAAATCTGGAAGTGCGTGCCCACGAATGGCCGCCACTGGCTCCAAGTCACCGGAAGTCGCCATCCGAGCCAATACTGCACGACCAACGAAGCCAGTAGCGCCTGTCAATAAAACACGCATTTCAAAACCTCAAGTCGATTTCGACCAAACAGTACGATTGATGTAGTCGGTGTAACTCAATACAACTCTAACAACCTGCTTCGACACCGGACCTGCCTGATAATCTCTCACGACAGGGATAACGCGCTGTGCCCGGTCATGTTGACTTATGACTACCCCTACCGCGTCCAATACGCCATCTACTTTCAATCCACTCATGATGAGCGTTCCTTCGTCCATGCCTTCCGGACGCTCATGCGCGTTACGGATAGTAATGGCCGGCAAGTTCAAAAGAGAAGCCTCTTCGGTGATGGTTCCGCTATCGGACAAGACGCAGAGCGCTGACATCTGCAGCTTTATATAGTCAAGTAGACCAAATGGCTTTGAAAACCGGATCAAAGGATGATCTAGAGATTCACCTATGGCCTCAAGACGCTTGCGAGTACGGGGGTGTGTGGAAACAATAATAGGGAATTGGTATCTATCGGCAAGTGCACGCAGCGTGCCAAGCAAGTCTCGCAGATTTTGGGGTGTGTCAACGTTTTCCTCCCGGTGTGCGCTAACAATGAAGAACTTATCCTGCTCCAAGCCTTCTCGAATCAAAACATCGGAGGCGATAATTTTTGGCATGTAATAGCTAAGTACCTCCTCCATATGCGAGCCAGTTTTTATAATGGTTTCGGGACGAATCCCCTCGGCAAGAAGGTAACGTCGAGCGTGCTCGGTCAACACCATATTGATATCACTCAAATGGTCAAGCACCTTGCGATTAAGCTCCTCAGGTACTCGCTGATCAAAGCAGCGATTACCAGCCTCCATATGGAATACAGGAATTTTGCGACGCTTGGCTGCGATGACGGCTAGACAAGTATTGGTATCTCCATAAAGCAAAAGCGCATCGGGCTTTTCGCTTTCAAAGACCTCATCGGCTTTGGATATTACCTCGGCGATAGTTTTTGCCGCAGTATCTCCCGCAGCGCCAAGAAAGTAATCAGGTTTACGAATATTGAGCTCGTCAAAAAACACCTGATTAAGCTCAAAATCATAATTCTGCCCTGAGTGCACCAATACATGGTGGACTTGCTTATCGAGCTCCGCAATAACACGGCTCATCTTGATAAGCTCTGGGCGCGTACCGACCAGCGTCATAACCTTAAGCATCAAGTTTCTCCTGAATATAATCCAAATTCAACAGAACCCTTTTAACCCCTTCAACATCCAAACGTTCTGTATTATGCGAGGTATAATCATCCAGATCGGAAATCTCTTGCTCCCCTTCAACAAAAAACTTCTTATAGTTTAGATCACGATTATCAGAGGGGATCCGATAGTAACGTCCCATATCTTCGGCCTTGGCCATTTCTTCGCGTGAAATCAAAGACTCATAAAGCTTTTCACCGTGGCGAGTACCAATGACTTTCACTGCGTTGTCGCAGGCAAATAGATCCTTAAGTGCTTGCGCAAGATCAGCAACTGTTGAAGCGGGAGCCTTCTGAACAAATATATCTCCTTGCTCAGCATGCTCGAATGCGTGTAACACCAAGTCAACCGAATCTTCGAGCGACATTAGAAAACGAGTCATATTCGGATCAGTCACTGTCAATGGCTCACCATTTTGCAACTGATTAATAAACAGTGGAATTACTGAGCCGCGAGAGGCCATAACGTTCCCATAGCGGGTAGCGCAAATTACGGGGCCGCCCTCGGGAATCATTCTTGACTTAGCAACCATCAACTTTTCGGACATAGCCTTTGAAATGCCCATAGCATTGATTGGATACACCGCCTTGTCCGTACTTAGTACAACTACACGTTTTACACCCGAAGCTATTGCGGCATTTAGGACGTTCTCAGTACCCAATATATTGGTGCGCACTGCTTCCATAGGATAAAATTCGCAGGAGGGAACCTGCTTCAAAGCGGCCGCATGAAAAATATAATCCACACCTACCATAGCTTGATTGAGGCTATCCCGCTCTCGCACGTCGCCAATATAAAACTTTACTTTATCGTTCGATAAAGAAATCCGCATATCCTCTTGCTTTTTCTCGTCACGACTAAATACGCGAATTTCTTTCACATCTGTATCAAGAAAACGCTTTAGCACGGTATGGCCAAACGAACCAGTACCACCGGTAATCATTAAAACTTTATTATCAAACATAGCAACTTCCGAAATATAATTTAATTTAATGATCAACGCAGCGCGTGCATCAATTCGACCAGTTCAAGCCACGAAGGCGGAAGGTAACCGCTCGCTGATTGAAACTTTGAAGAGTCTAACGATCTGTCTATAGAAACCTGATCATCCGGGATAATGTCAATTTCCTTTTCATACACCTTCGCCACCATCTTCAGCAAAGAAAATTTATCGATCGGATTACTGGAGACATGATACAACCCAGTCAACGCAGGGTTAGGTATAACGTAGTCACGAATAACACGAGCAAGCTCCACAGTAGGCAGCCCCGAGAAAATAGCTTTTTCATATCCTTTAACTGGACCAGCCTGGGAAAGAAACCAGTCCACAAGTGAATAGTGACTTCCTAATTCGTGACCAATGATGGACGTACGCAAGGTGACTGCGTTCGCGTCATTATGAAGTTCACCGATATACTTGGACTTCCCATATAAATCCTCGGCATCGGATACGTCTTCCTCCGTGTAAAAGCCCTTACGGCCAGAAAACACGCAGTCAGTACTTATATGAATCAAGCGGGTATTTGAAAGCGCGCAGAGTTTTGCTATCCGATGTGGCAACATCGCATTTATAGGAAGCGCAGACAGTGGATCCTTGGCATCGGACAGTTGCTTGATCAACCCGATGCAGTTGATGACAACGTCAGGTCGAACCCGCGACATCACCGCAACAAGCGAATCATGATCAAGCACATCGACATTACTGATCAGCGAACTGTGCGAGTCCTCAGAAAAATGTCTGGCGCCGTTGGGATGCCTCAAACTGCCCCAGACCTCGTAACGCGAGTCTCCATGGATCTGCCTGAACACGGCACTTCCAAGCATCCCGGTAATCCCTAATACGAGAATTTTCATTTTGACTTACCTTTCAATTCATTGATTCTGTTATCGAGTATTTTGACCAGACGCTGGCTTTGGCGACCCATTTCAAAATGTTCGAGGTAGTATGCACGCCCCGCGCTCCCCAACGCCTCCCTATCAGCAACGCTCATCATATAAAGCTGTTCAATACGAAGGGCCATACCATCAGCATCTTGAGCAGGACTGGTCAAACCAGCCTTCGCCTGTTCAATGACCCTGGCGCCCTCACCGTCGAGCGCTGCAATGATTGGCCTCCCAGCGGCCAGGTAAGATTGAACCTTGCTGGGAATGGTATAGGACAACGCCTCATCCTTCTTCAGTGAGACCAACAACCCTGCCGCTCTGCTAAAAAAATGAATCATCTGATCCGCTGGAAAGCGACCGGCCAGGATAAGATTATCCAACTCTCTAGAGTTTTTCTGCGCCTCAATCCAACCGAACATACTGCCACTACCGACAAGCACAATCCTTAATCCAGCAAGGTGTTTTAATTTACTCGCCACCTCCACCAGTGTTTCAACCGACTGTGCCGTGCCAAGATTACCAGCAAAAACCAAACAGAAATTATTCTCTAGCTCCGAAATTAATTCCAGGGGGATAATAACATTTTCGGAAACAACCGATACTTCCTTATAAGAATTCGGATAATAGACAACTTTATCCACATTAGCATAACGAGAGACCGGCGCCTTAAACGCTTGCGATTGCACAAGCAAGGTATCCACTAAAGCATAGATCCCTTTCACCATAAGACCGACCACACGCAACGCTAACTTATTCGTGACAAATCCTGTAGCACTTAAACTTTCAGGCCAAAGATCCTGCACCCAGACAGCCAAATGGCAGCCTAACTTCCACTTTAAATAAATCGCTGGAATTACTGAAGTAATCGGTGATGGCGCAAACACAAGAATTGCATCGAAGCGCTGGCCTTTTACTGCATATGGATAAAATCGTAACCCATTAATCACAAACGAAAAGTAATTTAATAACAGGTTTTTGGCTCCGGATATACCCCGTGGGCGAAGCGGGGCTCTACATACAGTAATTTTCGACTCATAGCATTCTTCCTGATATCCGGAAGCACTATAACCCTCAAAAACCATACCTTCAGGATAGTTGGGTTTCCCTGTTAGAACCTTAACGACATGGCCTTGCGCCACTAATGTTTTTACGAGATCATTAATAATAAATGACTCTGGCCAAAAATACTGAGAAACAACTAATATATTCACTTGTCAGCTTCTCTCAACTGGGCGTTCGGCAAGATCCATTAATTCCCGCCAAGTTGCACTACAAGTATTAGCCCAATCAAATTTATCGCTTTGTTGCGTAGCCGCCTTAGCCAACTTCTCCAAAACACCAGGACGAGTCAATGCCGTCGACATAACCTCTCTAATGTCTTCCGAATCAAAAGGAGAGAAATACAACGCCGCCTCAGCACCAAATTCTGGCATAGGCATTACATTAGAACAGATCATCGGCCTACCCGAAGCAAGTGCCTCGAGCAGAATATTTGGACAATTTTCACAGGAGGATGCAAATACATTAAGAACAGCATGATGATATAATGAAGGCAAGCTCTGATAAGGTATGGCTCCTAGCACATGAACATTCCTTTCCAGTCCCATCTCCTTAATTAAAATTTTTACTCGATCAGCTTCGGGCATATTATCCTCGCCTACGAGAATCAAAGAGTACCGCGTTCGGAGTTCGTCTGGGAGGCGACCATATGCTGCTACAACTTCGTAGTGATGCTTATAAACGTCAAACCTGGAAACATATAGAATGTAATCACCCGCCGGAAGAAAATCAGGACGGGCAACAGTGGCTCCATGAGTTCGAAAAGCCCTCCCGATACCATGAGGAATAGTAACTGCTTTTTTTACCTTCGTAATCGACTCAATAACACTACGAGCATAACTAGAAATAAAAATAGTCAAGTCTGCGTCAGTCATACTTTTGAGCATAACTCTATTGAGCAGCCATACGCGGATACGCTGTAACCCGAAAGGTATGTTACGTTGCACGCGAGTATCAAAAGGGATCATGTTTCTAAACATTGTGGCGACTTTACAGCCCATAGGAGGCGTGGTAGAAACCACCCCCCCCGGACAAAATAAAACATCTGCTTCCTCCTTTTTCAAAAACCTTGGGAGTACAAATTTTTCCCAAATAGTTCGTAAAACTGGATTCTCAGTGGGCCATTTAGTCTCTACGCGTCGAATGTTAGGGTGGCTGGGTAAATAAAGATTGTGCGGAGCGAACACCAAAACCTCTAGACACGACGAGTCCGGCATGTGTTCGAACAGATTAAGTAAATACGTTCTGCCACCACCCAGACGAGCAGAAAATGCGTTGACAATAATTTTCATTTACAGATTATCCGTTTTACGCAGCCGTGCCTCTTCCCTTTAAGGAAGGTTAGTAGCAAATGAATCACGCAGACCACCTTTAGAGACGTTATGATCATCGCGACTCTTAATCCAAATAACAGCAGCAAAGCTCATAGCCCGCATCCTTAGAAACAAACGCAGATATGATACTACATTGAGTCCATTACCTTCCATCCTGAGTCGATACCCTGACGCCTTCGACACCTCATCGAGAATTGAACCCAGTCCTTCCTGACCACTCACTCATCAAGGTGAGAGTTCCGCTCTACAGCCAACGAAGGACGATTTGCTGTACTGAGGGCTGGAGCGATAAGCCGTACTCTAACCTGGCGAAACTTTTTCATCGCAAAAAATAATATTAGTACAGGTGAAATATTTAGCAAATACCGATAATTTACTACAGGCGAGATTGAATACACCAAAAAGAAAGAACAAATCACTACTGATGCTATAAACATTTCTCTTTTCCGAATTACGACCCATGGCAAATAGACGGCGATAAAAAAATAAAGACTAAATATCATAATTAAAAAAAACAAATAAAGCCTAGAGAAATAAACCCCCCAACCAAGAACCGAATGATCAACACTGGCGCTGCGAAACAAATCATATACATACTGAATTGGTTTGAGAACGTTCAGCAACAACGATCCAATATAGAATTGATTATTCAGATTAGAAATCCACTGGGCCACCCCTCCTTCTGCATAACGACTATGTGCAAGAAGTGCCTCATTACTTTCCAAATACATCGCCACAATTGAACAAAGAACGTATAGGACGCCCACCTTAGCGATAACTCTAATCTTTCGGTCCTGGGAGTTAATACTAGAGGCAATAAAAACAGAAAACACGAACACCAGCAAAAACTGTAAGCGAATAGGACAAAGAATTAAAAGAAGACACAGATCAATCCTTTTTCGAAACATCAAAAATGAGACGAGCACTACGTAAAACAGCACGCCAAAACTGTCTTTGTTTATCAATATGGAGAATTGCAATGCCGACAATAAACCCAGCCAATATAGCAAAGGCAGAAAACGTTTTGTGACCTGAAAACACAGCAGTTCACTACGGGCATACGCAATGCTTATAACAATCACATTAACAAACAGTGAAACAAGAACCAGGTCCGAAAAACCCAACCAAAAAAATAGTGAATAAATAAAGCTGATCACATAGTTATTTATGGATGTAATATCTGGAATTAAACTAAATCCTGTAACAACCCGCTCATAAAACATATGATCAGGAACATTGAGAAATCTATTCTCGACTTGAAAATAGTAATCAAATCCAAAATAGAACACTGTTTGAAACGAAATCAAAACGCAAAAAAAACATAAAAATCTACTTACAAAAAAACGAGAATTTTTGTTGACCATATCTTTTATTTAACCCTGATAGATTCGCAGCTCCGACCAGCAATCGGTTTTCAAAAAAAGCGACATTTAATATCTTCGTGTTTAACGCAGCTAATATAAAGGAGAAGCATTTTGAGCTCAAGAAATAGCAACCTTTTCAAACCGACAACGTCAAGCCGCAGGATTTATAACATGCGACAAGTATTTACTTGATATCTGCTCAATCCCATAATCCTTTAAGAACTCATTTAGAAACTCTAATGATATCTTGCCTTTGCCTTTATAATTTCGCATAAAGCTCAGGACGCTGTCGAGTTCGGTTATATACTCATCTGTCATTATCATGGCTTTCCCTTCCATAGCGTAACTGGCCATTAAAGGGGGCACATCGGCATAAGTTTTAGCGACATCGATAATTGGCTTTCCAGTTGCAATATATTCAACAATTTTGCTAGGAATCATTGAGCAGTTTGTATTTTCAATATTTACCAAAAAGTCCGCCTCTCCGATAACTTTTGCAGTGCAGCTACGGTCTAAAGGACCATGCCACGTCACCACCGAACTACATATGGATCTTAAATCGACCCCATTGCTAGCACCGTAAATATCAAATAATACACGAGTATCATTATTTAGGCTTAAATGCTCAGCTATTACTTCAATTATTTTCGCAGCTAAAAATGGCTCTCTAATTCCTTTGTGAAAGTTACCAATAAATACCAATCTAATAAATGCAGGGTTGATCACATGCTTGGTATTTTCGTATACGTCGGCGATATCGGCCATATGAGGAATTACATAGGCATTACTCATGGCACCAAATGCAGAGCAATAATCTTCATAGGTGTTATTGCTAGTAAAACATACCTTACTAGCATTTTTTAGCACCGCCGACTCGGCAAAAACATTTAGCCGCCGAAACAACTGAGTATTATTGTTCGGCATGGTAATGGAAGTTGCAAATGGATCACCATAATCAGCAATCCAATAAAAGTCTCGTCGACATATTTTTTTAAAAAACAACACCGCGAGATGTGCAGTAAATGAAGGAGAATAACTTACGACTAAATCGTAATCTGAAGACCTTCTTTTTATCAACTCACCTATCACACTAAAAGACCAGTACCAAAGACCATCAGGCCAATAAATTTTCCTATAAAAAAATCTAAGGAAGTTCTTAGCCACTGCTAAATACTTCTGCTTTGTCGAACCATTCCTCGAATGTATTTGCTCAGAGCGAATTTTTTTCGCACGAATCATGCCAACACGAACAACACTTGGATTATTCACAATATTTTCACGTGCGCTCTCGTTAATGCTTGAGCATATCACATGAACCTCATGCCCCATTTTTGCCCAGTAAGCGGAAAGCTGAGTCCAACGATAGGCATGAGCACTTACCATCGGAGCGTAATAATAGTTAACTAACAATATTTTCAAGAACTTTCTCCTTGCTAGCATTCCGTATCATTAACACCGCAATGGTCAGATATCCCGTAACCATACTGATCAGAGGCCCCATATCTGGATTCAGAAAACTGAAGACGGGCGTAAATAACATCATCAATAAAAATCCGGTGAACATTCCTTTTAACATCACTCTATAGCTGTTAAAAGCCAGGAGCTGATTTACGGCGACAGTAGAAATCAGTGAAATTACTGAACAACTGGATAAAATTACAAATGCAACTCTCATTCCTGGATACTTTCCATCATCTATATAAGGTATAACCCACCATATAGAAGCGATAGCTATTATCAGGCACAAGATGGCCAAAGGTAATACTTTATAAAAAGCCCTCGCCTGCGCCTGGATAATATCCTTCCTATTACAAAATCTAGCTATAACAACGGTATTGACAGCCATCAACACCATCGAAAATATCGCTTGGTACCTCATGGCGGCGCCATAGGTAGATATGAGTGATTCATTATGAGCTACGGTCGCAACGATAAAGGGGTAGTAAGGTATAACCCCTCCCAAAATTGAATATAAAAAAACATCGCGTCTAGATATAAAGTATTTTATAGAAAAACCAATCTGATGAACATAAAAAGAAAAAGAGTGCGACTGCACTTTATTAGGTTTTGAAACCATATACAAAAGCGAATTTGCCAAGATGGCTAAAATGGCGAAGGTCCCCAATGCAAAAAACTCATTAGTTACATAGGGTATAACCATGGGGACCATGAACTTAATATATAACAGCGAGAGCCAAGCTGCGCTTCGTAACATATCAACAAAAGCATATATGAAGAAGCGCTCTTCCTTTTGCTTTTTAATACGCTGAATTTGATATTTGGTGCACAGATACGTAAGGATAACTGTTAAAGTTGCTGCCCACAGATCCGAATGAAAAAAAACATATGTTGCTATAACAGATCCGAATACAACAATTAGAAAGAAACTACTTACCCCTCCCTCTTTCTCATAAGATTGATGATCAGATATATATAACCTTTCGATGATCCCACAAATCACTTGATAACTCATCATACTTGCGGTAAAGACTACGCTAAATTGCGCAAATTCACCTACAGATAAGTATTTAATCAAGATCAAAGACGCAAGTGCCAAAAAAACTTTCGAAAATCCGTCTACGACAAAGAGGACCAGAATCGGGCTCATAGCACTTTCAGACTCTGTTCAATATACCAGGGCATGGTTTGCCGTATACCTTCATCGATCCTGTACTTAGGTTTATATCCGAGAAGCTGATTTGCCTTTGATATATCAGCCAAGGAATGCCTAACATCTCCACTACGAAAATCTTGATATACAGGAGCCCGCTGATAAGTATACCCATGCTTCAACAGTGAGTCCGTTAAGTACGTGAATAGTTGATTAAGTGTAGTGCGTTCACCAAATGCGACATTATAGACGTTATTTTTTGCCGCTTCATTGGCAGTTGCGGCAAGAAGATTGGCCTGAACAGCATTCTCTACGTAACAAAAATCCCGACTCGTTTCACCATCACCATTAATTGCTATTGATCGATCGACAATCATGGAGGATATCCATTTTGGAATCACTGCAGCGTAGGCTCCGTTGGGATCCTGTCGCTTACCAAAAACGTTAAAATAGCGCAAGCCAATCGCATTGAAACCGTATGTTCTTGAAAAAACGTCAGCATAAAGTTCATTAACATACTTTGTCACTGCGTATGGTGAAAGGGGCTTCCCTATAACACTCTCGACCTTCGGAAGACCTGGATGATCACCATATGTAGAACTGGAAGCAGCATAAGTGAAACTTTTAACTCCTGCATCCCTTGAAGCAACCAGCATATTCAAGAAGCCATCGATATTTGTACTATTAGTTGTAATTGGATCATTGATAGACCGCGGTACAGAACCAAGAGCTGCTTGGTGCAGAACATAATCTACGGAAACCGATGAAAGTTCGTCATGTGATTCTTGAAGTACCATTGCACGTCGACAATCTTCCAAATTTCGTATATCGCCTTTAACAAGCTTAAAATTCTTCCATTGCAAGTCACTTACAACCGAGCAGACTTCATCAAGATTACTTTGATGTCCAGTCGCGAAATTATCGAGCCCAATAACTCTTTGGTTGAGCTGCAAGAGTGTTTCGAGAAGGTTAGAACCAATGAAACCCGCGACACCTGTTACAAGCCAAGTTTTCGGGGCCTCACGTAGCTGAACTAAAAGTTCTTCGTAACGTTCCATTTGGTATTCCTGATCAATAGCGGCGCTTAAGTTTGGAAATTAAAGATACTTTCAGCCTAAAAATCAGAGGCGTATATCTGATTGATCAGAACTTAAAAGGTACTTAAGATCATACAAAACATGCTCTGACTTACCTAACTGCCGAATCTTAACAGCTCCCATCTCTAAAAATTCACGATGAGCAACCGCGAGAATGATCCCATCATAAGCACCGTCGTCCGGCTTGGCTACTGGGGTGATATTATATTCGTATTGAGCCTCAGAGCTATTTACCCATGGATCGAACACATCGACGATGATATTGTACTCAGCCAATTCTTTAATGATGTCGATCACTTTAGTGTTGCGCAGATCAGGGCAATTCTCTTTAAAAGTTAACCCCATTAACAAAACACGAGCCCCATCTACATGAATGCGTCGTTTTACCATAGCTTTCACCAACTGTGACGCTACATAAGCCCCCATGCTATCGTTTAAACGACGCCCAGCTAGAATAATCTCCGGGTGATAGCCTAATGACTGTGCCTTGTGAGTTAAATAATAGGGATCTACCCCTATACAATGTCCTCCGACCAAACCAGGACGAAACGGCAAAAAATTCCATTTCGTACCAGCCGCTTCTAGAACAGCTTGCGTATCAACACCCATCCTATTAAAAATAAGAGCCAGCTCATTTATAAGAGCAATATTGAGATCTCGCTGAGTATTTTCAATAACTTTTGCGGCTTCAGCAACTTTTATACTACTGGCTTTATGTGTACCTGCAACTATAATCTGATTATATAATTCATCAACCAAATCTGCCACTTCGACGGTTGATCCTGATGTGACTTTTTTTATTGTAGTTACACGATGTTCCTTATCACCCGGATTGATCCTCTCAGGACTATAACCCGCAAAAAAATCAATATTAAATTTCAGACCTGATATGCGCTCTAATACTGGTACGCAAATTTCTTCAGTTGCTCCTGGATACACCGTAGATTCATAAATCACGATATCCCCAGGTTTTAGGACATTGCCAATAGTTTCGGAGGCCTTGATCAGCGGGCTCAAGTCAGGCTGGTTATATTTGTCTATCGGGGTAGGAACTGTAACAATAAAAGTATTACATGTTCGAAGCTCTTCAAGGCTTGAGCTGTAATTTAGATGCGACGCTTCCTTCAGCTCCGTATCACTGACTTCAAGCGTGGAGTCATGTCCCATATTAAGCGCATCTATGCGAGACTGGTTTATATCGAATCCAACGACAAATCGCTGTTTTCCAAACTCTACCGCTAGAGGCAGCCCTACGTAACCAAGGCCTATAATAGCAAGTTTCAGATCTTTCAGTTTGTGCATAATTACAAAGCCTAAATTATCGAATGAGTTGATATCATTGAAGCCAAAATAGAACCAACATTAAAATCATTTGCAACCTTTAAACTGCGTGTTATCGTATGATATTTTCAGGTGCCCTTTTTCTCTACGGGCCTATTGGCAAGCAAACGACGGCGAGGTCAAATTTTAACTATGCTCTTCTTGCCTTATTCATCACAAAATCTTTTTTGTGAGTCACCCTGAAGGTAAACGACCTTAATTTACTTGACAATGAGATTATGCGACCTAAGCAGGTAAATTACACAGAGTTATGTTATGGGGGCAATCACTCTCCCCATGAACGGGTAACCCCCTCGCCGAGTAGGCAAGTCACGGTGGACTGATACCAAGACCATGCCCAAGAGGGGGACGAGAAGGGCTGTACCGAGATATCGAAGATTGATGTTGGAGGGTAGATCATGCGGAGCCCTCATTATTCTTAATAGCGCTCCACTTTTTTCACCCGAGCCCATCCTAAAGCGAGCCTGATCGCCGCGATAAGCAGACCTAGTATCGCTCCAGCGACGAAACCGATCATCAAGATCAACCCTTTTCTCGGTTTAATCGGACTCTCCGGCACCTCAACACTGCCATCCTGTCGATAAACCGCCATACTTTCAGCGTCGATGTTCAATTTACGATAAAAGTTATATCTCATTTGCAACGATCGTAAATCTTTAATAAAAGCATCGTCGGAAGACCTGGACTCTAGCGCGTCGATCTCAGCCGCCAACGCTTTACTACCTCGCTGGTAGTCCATTTTATTACCCGTTTCCACAGTGATATCTACCGCCGCGGTGGAGTTAACCGTTGGGGATGTCAGACCAATGGACTCAGCAACCTTCAACGCTTCACGCAACTGTTGAATCCGATCTTCACGTACGCGCTGCGCGTTCTCGCGCAAGCTGATAATTCGCTGCTCCAGGTTACGGGCCCTAACCGAAGCTTCAGCCGTGATGTTCTTGACCAACTCCGACTCAGCTGCCTCACTGGCACGTTGGACATAGCTCCTTGCCCATTCCGTGGCCCGAACAGGATTGACACCTTGAACGGTAATCGAAAAGCGATCAGGAGTATCCTTACCAGGTCCCTTTATCGCCAACTCTCGGGAAAAGCGCTCATATAAACGATCAAGCGCCCCCTTCCGCTCAGCCTCATCAAGCGAAGGCAGGTAGACCTCATTAAAAAACTTCTGACGAAGAGACTCACCTTGAAGATTCCGAGCAAATACATCGTAAACATACTTGATGGAATAAATATCCAACTCTGTACTTTTCCCACGACCATAATTCAACTCAGCAATATCATTCTGAGTAGGTGGCATGATAAAAAGCTTGACTTCATAGACTGGCTTACTGAGAAAGGCATAAAAGCCTGCGCCAACAGTAACCAAAAGAGTGACGCCTAGAATCAACCATTTCTGAGCCCAGAGAACCCGGACCAGCTCGATCAGATCAATTTCATTATCGCGATCCGCATCAATACGATCATTTTGCATGGGAGGCCTCGCTTGGCATCACGTTCGTGTACATCCCAAACGCATCAAAGAGCAAGACGGGCAAGGCCGCGTCAGACAGAGCGGCAAACTGAGTTATATTAAATACGAACAAAACGCACCCAAAAGTCAAAAAAATTGTAGACAGTGATCCTTACCAAGACTGCTGGGCCACACATCCATTTATTTCAATCGCCTACGCGCCCCCATGTACCACGCGAGCAGCGGGCCAAACATCATACCAGCGAGCAACGCCAGGATCACGAAAACCGAGACAGGAAGTTGCGGAGCCGACCAGCCCAGGAACAGCAGTGCGACAGGCTGAGTGTTCTCAAGCACGAACAGAACGATAGTCGAACCCAGGAGCAGCGCCAGTACGACTAGCGCCAAACGTTTAAAGTTCCTCATGAATCCCCCCATGCATGGGCACCGCGTTAAAGCTCATCCCCCTCCTCCTCATTCACCCGATCCCGGAGTTCCTTGCCCGGCTTGAAATGCGGGACGAATTTACCGTCGAGACTCACCGACTGACCAGTCTTGGGATTGCGACCCACCCGCGGGGCCCGGTAATGCAGGGAAAAACTGCCAAACCCGCGAATCTCGATGCGATCCCCGGTCGCCAGGCACTGTGACATCTGCTCCAGCATGGTCTTGATGGCCAGCTCCACATCCTTGGATGAGAGTAGCCCTTGATGGGTGACAATTCGTTCGATCAACTCCGACTTCGTCATATTTTTCCCTTCTTTTTCAAGCAGCTAGGAAAATCGCTTGAAAAGGTTTTAGCATGACCGGAGGAATTTGAACAGCCCGAGTATTGACAAATCTTCACCCTGTCGTATTTGCCCCGTTTCTGCACAAGCCTTGCACTTGAGCGTATTCAGCGACAAATCACTAACATCGTGCGAGTCAGGTAACCCGCCGGATTGAAGCCGAACGGGTATTGATCTTCATCCTTGGCATCATCGGAGCGAGTGATGACTTTGTACCCTGCGCCCTTGCACTCCCTTGCAGCGCGCTTGTGGCATTTTTCCCAGCCCGACCCCAGCCCGGAACAATCGACCTCGATGCCGCTGACACCGCGCACCGCGTGGGTCTTGGCACTTGTGGTGCAACCCACCATTGTCAGTATTGCCAATGCCACTATAAGCCTATTCATTCACACCCTTGATCATCGATTACCCGGCGAGCTGGACCCACCTACCGCTATCGCGAGCAGGCTGACACCCAATTGATCCGGGAAGGGAATGGCACCTACAGTCTAGCCTTGAACAGATGCCTGATCTGCTTAAAGAAAGAGACAGCCCGGCAACCGGATTGGTTTCACACAGCAGAGCCACAGCAGAAATGATGACGAAGGCCGCCTTGCAGGCCTAAATGGCGCCCACAAAAAAGGGCGACCGAAGTCGCCCTTTTTTATGGTCTGACAGAACTCAGTTCTGCTTTTCCATTTGTGCACGCAGCAGGTCGCCCAGAGTGGTAGGACCAGCAGCAATGTCAGCGGCTGGCTTGTCGCGCAGGCTCTGGATTGCTTCTTTCTCTTCAGCATCGTCTTTCGACTTGATGGAGAGCTGGATTACGCGGCTCTTGCGGTCAACGCTGATGATCTTGGCTTCTACTTCTTCGCCTTCTTTCAGAACGTTGCGCGCGTCTTCAACGCGGTCACGGCTGATTTCGGAGGCTTTCAGAGTCGCTTCGATATCGTCGGCCAGGGTGATGATGGCGCCTTTGGCGTCAACTTCTTTCACGATGCCCTTAACGATTGCGCCTTTGTCGTTCTCTTGAACGTACTCGGAGAACGGATCGCTTTCCAGTTGCTTGATACCCAGGGAGATACGCTCGCGCTCTGGGTCAACCGACAGGATAACGGTGTCCAGCTCGTCGCCCTTCTTGAAACGGCGTACGGCTTCTTCGCCCACTTCGTTCCAGGAGATGTCGGACAGGTGAACCAGGCCGTCGATGCCGCCGTCCAGACCAATGAAGATACCGAAATCGGTGATCGACTTGATGGTGCCGGAGATTTTATCGCCCTTGTTGAACTGGCCAGAGAAGTCTTCCCATGGGTTGGACTTGCACTGCTTGATGCCGAGGGAGATACGACGACGCTCTTCGTCGATGTCCAGAACCATGACTTCCACTTCGTCGCCGACTTGTACGACTTTCGAAGGGTGGATGTTCTTGTTGGTCCAGTCCATTTCGGAAACGTGTACCAGGCCTTCAACGCCTTCTTCCAGCTCAGCGAAGCAGCCGTAGTCGGTCAGGTTGGTTACACGAGCGGTGACGCGGGTGCCTTCTGGGTAACGGGCTTTGATAGCAACCCATGGGTCTTCGCCCAGTTGCTTGAGGCCCAGGGAAACACGATTGCGCTCGCGATCGTACTTCAGGACCTTGACATCGATCTCGTCGCCAACGTTGACGATTTCCGAAGGATGCTTGATACGCTTCCAGGCCATGTCGGTGATGTGCAGCAGGCCATCGACGCCACCCAGATCGACGAATGCGCCGTAATCGGTGAGGTTCTTGACGATACCCTTGACCTGCTGGCCTTCCTGCAGCGATTCCAGCAGAGCTTCACGCTCGGCGGAGTTCTCGGCTTCCAGGACACTGCGACGGGAAACGACAACGTTGTTGCGCTTCTGGTCCAGCTTGATGACCTTGAATTCCAGCTCTTTGCCTTCCAGGTGCGTGGTGTCGCGCACTGGACGGACGTCAACCAGGGAACCTGGCAGGAACGCACGGATGCCGTTAACGTCGACAGTGAAGCCGCCTTTAACCTTACCGTTGATAACGCCCTTGACCACTTCCTCAGCTGCGAAGGCCGCTTCCAGAACGATCCAGCACTCGGCACGCTTGGCTTTTTCACGGGACAGCTTGGTTTCACCGAAGCCATCTTCAACCGAATCCAACGCAACGTGAACTTCGTCACCAACGTTGATGTTCAGTTCGCCAGCGTCGTTGTAGAACTGCTCAAGCGGGATCAGCGCTTCAGACTTCAGACCAGCGTGAACGGTTACCCAGCGAGCTTGGTAATCGATATCAACGATAACGCCGGTGATGATGGAGCCTGCCTGAAGGTTCAGGGTTTTCAAGCTTTCTTCAAAGAGTTCCGCAAAGCTTTCGCTCATTTTAATTCCTGTTGATTAGGGCGAAGTAAACGCCCATCTCCACACCCCAGACGATGTGGGTTAGTTTCATATAGAAGAAGCACCGCAGGACTATGACTGGTCCCCTGCGGAGCTTCCTGGTCACCCGGCGATATCGCGAATGGCGATCTCGCTCATGATGCGTTGCAACACCTGGTCGATGGACAACTCCGTGGAATCCAGCTGTATCGCGTCGGCCGCCGGCTTTAGCGGGGCTACTGCGCGCTGGGTGTCACGCTCGTCGCGTGCACGGATCTCATCTAGCAGACTCGACAGACTAACATCCTCGCCCTTGCCCTTCAACTGCAAATAACGGCGGCGCGCCCGCTCCTCGGCGCTGGCGGTGAGGAAAATCTTCAGCGGCGCATCAGGGAACACCACAGTGCCCATGTCGCGACCGTCCGCCACCAGCCCCGGCGGCTCCTGGAAGGCGCGCTGGCGCTGCAGCAGGGCCTCGCGCACCGCCGGCAGCGCGGCGACCTGGGAGGCCCCGGCGCCCACGCTTTCGGTACGGATGACGTCGCTGACTTCGTCGCCTTCCAGGATGATGCGCTGGAGCTGACCGTCGGTCGCCGCAATGAATTGCACGTCCAGATGAGCGGCCAGCGCCTTGAGCAGTTCTTCATTGGTCAGGTCGACGCCATGGTTGGCGGCGGCGAACGCCAGCAGGCGGTACAAGGCCCCCGAATCGAGCAGATTCCAGCCCAGTTGCCTGGCCAGGATCCCGGCGACGGTGCCCTTGCCCGATCCGCTTGGGCCATCGATGGTGATGACCGGTGCCTTGATGTTCACGACTGTGCCTCTTGTGCTACTCGGATACCGACCTGCGCGCACAGCGCGAGGAAGTTCGGGAACGACGTCGCGACGTTGGCGCAATCATGGATGCGAATCGGCGCGCTGGCGCGCAAAGACGCAACACTGAAGGCCATGGCGATGCGGTGGTCACCGTGGCCATGGACTTCGCCGCCGCCGATCTGGCCGCCATCGATGATGATGCCGTCCGGTGTCGGCTGGCACTTGACGCCCAGGGCGAGCAAGCCGTCGGCCATGACCTGGATACGATCCGATTCCTTGACCCGCAGCTCTTCGGCGCCGGTCAGCACGGTGCGCCCTTCTGCACAGGCGGCGGCCACGAACAGCACCGGGAACTCGTCGATGGCCAGCGGCACCAACGCCTCCGGAATCTCGATACCCTTGAGTCTAGCTGCTCGTACGCGCAGGTCCGCGACCGGCTCGCCACCCACTTCACGCTGGTTTTCCAGGGTGATGTCGGCGCCCATCAGCCGCAGGATGTCGATCACGCCGGTGCGGGTCGGGTTGATGCCGACGTGCTCGAGCACCAGCTCGGAGCCTTCGGCGATCGAGGCGGCCACCAGGAAGAATGCCGAAGACGAAATATCGCCCGGCACTTCAATGTGGGTCGCGGCCAGCTTGCTGCCGGACTCGACGGACGCCGTGGCGCCATCGACCGTGACCGGGTAGCCGAAGCCGCGCAGCATGCGCTCGGTATGGTCGCGCGTCGGGGCCGGTTCGGTGACGGTGGTCTTGCCTTCGGCGTAGAGACCGGCCAGCAGCAGGCAGGATTTCACCTGGGCGCTGGCCATCGGCATGGTATAGGTCAGGCCCTTGAGCTTGTTGCCACCGCGAATGACCATGGGCGGACGACCGTCGGCGGCCGTCTCGATCACCGCGCCCATCTCCCGCAACGGGTTGGCGACGCGATTCATCGGGCGCTTGGACAGCGAGGCATCACCGGTCAGGGTGCTGTCGAAGTCCTGGGCGGCCAGCAGGCCGGACAACAGGCGCATCGAGGTCCCGGAGTTACCCAGGTAGATGGGCCCCGGGGCAGGCTTGAGGCCGTGCAGGCCGACACCATGGATGGTCACGCGACCGTGGTGCGGACCTTCGATGACCACCCCCATGTCGCGAAACGCTTGCAGCGTCGCCAGGGCGTCTTCGCCCTCGAGGAAGCCTTCCACTTCGGTCACGCCTTCGGCCAGGGAGCCGAGCATGATCGAACGGTGGGAAATCGATTTATCGCCCGGTACACGAATACGCCCGCTCAGGGAGCCACCAGGTTGTGCCAGGAAAATCAGATCGTTGGAGTTCATAGCGTCCACATAGGCCCGACGGGCCAGGATTTTACTGAAATGCTCGCGGGCCACCCTGGCGCGTGTGAAAACGCCCAGCAATTGGTGCCCGTCCCCTGCATCGACCGCGTCGCGCAAGGCGTCGAGGTCGCTGCGAAATGTATCGAGTGTGCGCAGGACAGCTTCGCGGTTGGCGAGGAAGATGTCGTGCCACATGACCGGGTCGCTTCCAGCGATTCTCGTGAAATCGCGGAAACCGCCGGCAGCGTAACGGAAGATCTCAAGATTTTCATTGCGTTTGGCCAATGAATCCACCAGGCCGAACGCCAACAGGTGCGGCAGATGGCTGGTGGCGGCCAGCACTTCATCGTGACGCTCGACCTGCATGTGCTCGACATCGGCGCCCAATTCGCGCCACAAACGGTCCACCACCGCCAGCGCGGCTGGATCGGTCTGCGCCAGCGGCGTGAGGATCACTTTGTGGCGACGAAACAACTCGGCGTTGGAGGCTTCCACCCCACTCTGCTCGGAACCGGCAATCGGATGACCGGGCACGAAGCGCGCCGGCATGCCGCCGAAGGCCTCTGTCGCGGCGCGCACGACATTGCCCTTGGCGCTGCCGACGTCGGTCAGGATCGCTTGTCCCAGGCTCATGGTTGCCAGGCGCGCCAACAGCTTTTCCATGGCCAGGATCGGCACCGCCAGTTGGATCACGTCCGCGCCCTGGCAAGCGATTGCCAGGTCATCTTCACAGCGATCCACGACCCCCAGCTCCACGGCCAGCTTGCGCGACTGCGGATCCAGGTCGACACCGACCACCTCGCGGCACAAGCCGCTTTCGCGCAGGCCCTTGGCAAACGAACCGCCGATCAACCCCAGGCCGACCACCACCAGGCGACCGATCATAGGGGCGGCAGGTTGCAGCGAAGTGACATCAACCACGAACCAGGACCTTGCTCAACGCCTCGAGGAACCGGCTGTTTTCCGTAGCCAGGCCGATAGTGACGCGCAAATGGTTCGGCATGCCGTAATTGGCCACCGGACGCACGATCACACCTTCGCGCAACAGTCCCTGGTACACCGGCGCAGCGAGACGCCCCAGGTCCACGCAGATGAAATTGCCTTTCGATGGAATCCAGCCCAAGCCCAGCTCGCGCAGACCCGCTTCCAACTGCTGCATGCCGGCTGCGTTGAGGCGACGGCTTTCGGCCAGGTAGGCTTCATCCTGCAAGGCCGCGCAAGCAGCGGCCAGGGCGAAGCTGTTGACGTTGAATGGCTGGCGTACACGATTCAGCACATCGGCCACCACCGCGGTGGACAGGCCATAGCCGACCCGCAGCGAGGCCAAGCCGTAGGCCTTGGAGAACGTGCGCGAAACCAGCAGGTTCGGGTACGCCGCGAGGAAATCCAGGCCATCGGGCAAATCGTTGCCTTCGGCGTATTCGATGTAGGCCTCGTCCAACACCACCAGCACGTGGGCGGGCACGTCTTGCAAGAAGTCATCCAGGGCCTGGGCGTCGAACCAGGTGCCGGTCGGGTTGTTCGGGTTGGCAATGAAGACCACGCGGGTATTGGCGTCGATGGCAGCCAACATGGCCGGCAGGTCGTGCCCCCAGTCCTTGGCCGGAACCACATGGGCATCCGCGCCGACGGCCTGGGTCGCGATCGGATAGACCGCGAACGCGTGCTCGCTGAATACCGCATTGAGGCCAGGTGCCAGGTACGCGCGGGCCACCAGCTCAAGAATGTCGTTGGAACCGTTGCCCAGGGTCACCTGGTTCAGCTCGACGCCACAGCGCTCGGCCAGCAGGCTTTTGAGTGCAAACCCATTGCCATCGGGGTAACGGGTCAGCTCGGCCAGTTCGTCGCGGATCGCCGCCAACGCCTTGGGGCTCGCGCCCAACGGGTTTTCGTTGCTCGCCAACTTGACGATGCTGGCCGGATCCAGGTCCAGCTCGCGGGCCAGTTCGTCCACGGGCTTGCCCGGAACGTAAGGCGAGAGTTGTTGCACGCCTGGCTGAGCCAGTGCGAGGAAGTTGCCACTCATTTGCTATCCGCCCTTAAAGAACTGCCTTGGGGTAGGAACCCAGCACCTTGAGTGCCACTGCTTCCTGACTGATTTTCTCCAGCACACCTTTTACCAGCGGATCGCGGTGGTGGCCGACGAAATCGATGAAGAACACGTAGGTCCATTTACCGCTGCGCGAGGGACGGGTCTCGATCCGTGTCAGGTCGATACCGTTGTCATGGAACGGCACCAGCAGCTCATGGAGCGCGCCAGGCTTGTTGCTCATGGAAACGATGATCGAGGTCTTGTCGTCGCCGGTCGGCGGGACCTCCTGGCTGCCGATCATCAGGAACCGCGTGGAGTTGTCCGGGCGATCCTCGATTTTTTCGGCCAGGCGCGTCAGCCCGTAGAGGCCGGCCGCCATGTCGCCGGCAATCGCCGCCGAGTTCCACTCACCCTTGACGCGCTTGGCCGCCTCGGCGTTGCTGGAGACCGCCACACGCTCGACATTCGGGTAATGAGCGTCCAGCCACTTGCGGCACTGGGCCAGGGACTGGGCGTGGGAATAGATCCGGCTGATGCTATCGGTCTTGGTGTTCTCGCCCACCAGCAGGTGATGGTGGATGCGCAGCTCGACTTCGCCACAGATCACCATGTCGTGCTCAAGGAAGCTGTCCAGCGTGTGGTTGACCGCGCCTTCGGTGGAGTTCTCCACCGGCACCACGCCAAAATTCACCGCGCCGGCGGCGACTTCACGAAAGACTTCGTCGATGGCCGCCATCGGCTTGCTGATCACGGCATGACCGAAGTGCTTCATGGCCGCTGCCTGGGTAAAGGTGCCTTCCGGGCCCAGGTAGGCGACTTTCAGGGGCTGCTCGAGGGCCAGGCACGACGACATGATTTCGCGGAACAACCGCGCCATTTCTTCGTTGCCCAGCGGCCCCTTGTTGCGCTCCATGACACGCTTGAGCACCTGCGCTTCACGCTCGGGGCGATAGAACACCGGCACCTCGCCTTCGGCCAGGGAAGCCATCTTCACCCTGGCGACTTCCTGGGCGCAGCGCGCGCGCTCGCTGATCAGCTCCAGGACTTTTTCGTCCAGGGCATCGATACGCAGGCGCAGCGCCTTGAGTTCTTGCTCAGACATCAGCCATGTTCCTTCTCGAACTCTGCCATGTAGGCGATCAACGCATTGACGGCGTTGATGTCGACGGCGTTGTAGATGGAGGCGCGCATGCCACCGACCGAACGGTGGCCCTTGAGGTTCAACAGGCCGCGCTCGTCGGCACCGGCCAGGAATGGCTTGTCGAGACGGTCGTCGGCCAGGCGGAACGGCACGTTCATCCACGAGCGATCGCTCTTGTTGATCGGGTTGCTGTAGAGGCCGCTGGCGTCGATGAAGTCATACAGCGTGCGCTGCTTCACTTCGTTGAGCTTACCGATGGCTTCGACTCCGCCCTGCTCCTTCAACCACTCGAACACCAGGCCGGACAGGTACCAGGCCAGGGTCGGCGGGGTGTTGTACATCGAGCCGTTGTCGGCCGCGACCTTGTAGTTGAGCATGGTCGGGCAGAGGGAACGGGCACGCCCCAGCAGGTCTTCGCGAATGATGTTGACCAGGATGCCGCTCGGGCCGATGTTCTTCTGGGCGCCCGCATAGATCATGCCGAAACGGGAGATATCCACAGGGCGCGAGAGGATGTCCGAAGACATGTCGGCCACCAGGGGCACGTCGCCCGTTTCCGGGATCCAGTTGAATTCCAGGCCGCCGATGGTTTCGTTCGGCGCGTAGTGCACGTAGGCCGCGTCCTTGGACAGGTTCCACTCGTTCTGGCCGGGGATCGCGAAGTAATCGTAGGGCTTGGCGGTGGCCGCCACGTTGACGTGACCGTAGCGCGACGCTTCTTCGATGGCTTTCTGCGACCAGATGCCGGTGTCGATGTAGTCGGCCTTGCCACTTTCCGGCAACAGGTTCAACGGGATCTGGGCGAACTGCTGGCTCGCGCCGCCTTGGAGGAACAGCACCTTGTAATTGGACGGGATGTTCAGCAGATCACGCAGGTCCTGCTCGGCCTTGGTGGCGATGGACACGAACTCATCGCTGCGATGGCTCATCTCCATGACCGACAGGCCTTTGCCATGCCAGTCGAGAAGTTCACCCTGGGCACGCTTCAGGACCGCTTCAGGCAGCGCCGCCGGGCCGGCACAGAAGTTATAGGCTCTCTTGCTCACATCCAATCTCGCTCTGATCTGGTGGTCACATAAATCTAGTGTTCTGCACTGTGGGAGCGAGCTTGCTCGCGATAGCGATGTAACAGTCAACAGTGATGTTGAATGTCAGTCCGTCATCGCGAGCAAGCTCGCTCCCACAAAAGGCATCGTTCACTCCAGGTATGGATGAATCCGTGGCAAGGGAGCTTGCTCCCTCGCCACACTGAATCAAACGAACCTTAAGTGAGCAGCATTACCCCCCACAGGGAAATGCGCAGTGTCGCAAATTTTCAAAAGGGACAAACAACAAGGGGGCGAATCTTCATCCGCCCCCTGCGTGTCCGCTTAGTCCTGCGGTTCTTCTTCGTCTGCGGCAGCATCGAGCGGTTGGTCGCCGACAGCGTCGTCGACATCGGCACCGAGGGCGCCGTCGAACGCCGCGCCTTCTTCACCTTCGAGCTCCTCGCCCTCGACTTCCGATGGCTCCTGGACCCGCTCAAGCCCGACCAGTGTTTCATCGCTGGCCAGCTTGATCAGCGTCACGCCCTGGGTGTTACGGCCCAGGCTCGACACTTCGTCGACCCGCGTACGCACCAGCGTGCCCTGGTCGGAGATCAGCATGATCTCCTCGCCATCGAGCACCTGGACAGCACCGACCAGGCGGCCGTTACGCTCGTTGCTGACCATGGCGATCACGCCCTGGCCGCCACGCTTGTACTCGGGGAACTCGCTGATGGCGGTGCGCTTGCCATAACCACGGGCCGAAGCGGTGAGGATCTGGCTGCCTTCTTCCGGGATCAGCATGGAAATCAGCTTCTGGCCTTCCGGCAGGCGCATGCCGCGCACACCACGGGCGGTACGGCCCATGGCACGCACGTCGGATTCCTTGAAGCGCGTGACCTTGCCGCCGTCGGAGAACAGCATGACCTCACGCTCGCCATCGGTGATGGCGGCGGAAATCAGCACGTCGCCTTCGTCCAGTTCCAGGGCGATCAGGCCGACGCTGCGCTGGCGGCTGAAGGATTCCAGCGGGGTCTTCTTCACGGTGCCGTTGGCGGTAGCCATGAAGATGTAGTGACCTTCGGTGTATTCCTCTACCGGCAGCATGGTGGTGATGTATTCACCCTCGTCCAGCGGCAGCAGGTTGACCAGCGGACGACCACGGGCGGCACGGGACGCTTCCGGGATTTCATAGGTCTTGAGCCAGTACACCTTGCCCTTGCTGGAGAACAGCAGCAGCGTGGTGTGGCTGTTGGCGACCAGCAGGTGAGCGATGTAGTCCTCATCCTTGACGCCCGTCGCCGACTTGCCTTTGCCGCCACGACGCTGGGCCTGGTAGGCGGCCAGCGGCTGGGTCTTGGCGTAGCCGCCGTGGGAAATGGTCACCACGCGCTCTTCTTCCGGGATCATGTCGCCCAGAGTCAGGTCCAGGCGCGCATCGAGGATCTCGGTGCGGCGCACATCGCCGTATTCGGCGCGGATCACTTCCAGTTCTTCGCGGATCACTTCCATCAGGCGCGTGGCGCTGTTGAGGATGCGGATCAACTCGCCGATCTGGTTGAGGATTTCCTGGTACTCGGCCAGCAGCTTCTCGTGCTCCAGGCCGGTCAGGCGGTGCAGACGCAGTTCCAGGATGGCTTGCGCCTGTTCCGGGGACAGGAAGTACTTGCCGTCGCGCAGGCCGTATTGCGGATCGAGGTTTTCCGGGCGGCAGGAATCGGCGCCAGCACGCTCGACCATGGTCATCACCGCGCTGGACTCCCAAGGGGTGCTGATCAGCGCTTCCTTGGCTTCCGACGGGGTTGGCGAAGCCTTGATCAGGGCGATCACCGGGTCGATGTTCGACAGGGCGACGGCCTGGCCTTCGAGAATGTGACCACGCTCGCGAGCCTTGCGCAGCTCGAACACGGTGCGGCGGGTGACCACTTCGCGACGGTGACGCACGAAGGCTTCCAGCAGGTCCTTGAGGTTCAGGATTCGTGGACGGCCATCGATCAGCGCAACGATGTTGATGCCGAACACGCTTTGCAGTTGGGTCTGGGCGTAGAGGTTGTTGAGGATCACCTCAGGCACTTCACCACGACGCAACTCGATCACGACGCGCATGCCGTCCTTGTCGGACTCGTCACGCAGTTCGGTGATGCCTTCGAGCTTCTTCTCTTTGACCAGCTCGGCGATCTTCTCGATCAGGCGAGCCTTGTTCAACTGGTACGGCAGCTCGGTGATGACGATCTGCTGGCGGCCGCCGACCTTGTCGATGTCTTCCACCGTCGAGCGGGCGCGCATGTAAATGCGGCCACGGCCGGTGCGGTAGGCTTCGATGATGCCGGCGCGACCGTTGATGATCGCGGCGGTCGGGAAGTCCGGACCCGGGATGTATTGCATCAGCTCATCGACGGTCAGCTCGGGATTGTCGATGAGGGCCAGGCAACCGTCGATGACTTCACCGAGGTTGTGCGGCGGGATGTTGGTCGCCATGCCCACGGCAATACCGCTGGAGCCGTTGACGAGCAGGTTCGGGATACGGGTCGGCATGACCGCCGGGATCATTTCGGTGCCGTCGTAGTTCGGCACCCAGTCCACGGTTTCCTTGTGCAGGTCGGCCAGCAACTCGTGGGCCAGCTTGGTCATGCGCACTTCGGTGTATCGCATGGCCGCGGCGTTGTCGCCGTCCACGGAACCGAAGTTGCCCTGGCCGTCTACCAGCAGGTAGCGCAGGGAGAATGGCTGCGCCATACGAACGATGGTGTCGTACACGGCAGTGTCGCCGTGGGGGTGATACTTACCGATCACGTCGCCGACGACACGGGCGGATTTCTTGTACGGCTTGTTGAAGTCGTTGCCCAGCTCGCTCATCGCGAACAGCACGCGCCGGTGCACGGGCTTCAAGCCATCGCGCGCATCCGGCAGCGCCCGCCCGACGATTACGCTCATTGCGTAGTCGAGGTAGGACTGTTTCAGCTCGTCTTCGATATTGACCGGGAGGATTTCTTTGGCCAGTTCGCCCATGAGAAGCCTGATTCCTTTTTCTGGTGAAACCTCGTCACATCCAGATGGGACGAACGAAGCTCGCCGCTGCAGAACAAGTGCCGTGCAGCGACTTACGACAAATCAACGAGTTATGCCATGGATCTGCGCAGTAAAGGCCACCTCGCGAGGCAGCCTTGGAAACCGCCGGATGTTATCACAAGAGCCGCCACGCACCTATCCCCCAGATGCGCATGGTGCGTAGTTAGTTGACCGGTGACAGGCTGATATGGGACCAGAGGGGCTTAGAAGCGCTGCGGGTGGAGAATCAGGGCGAAAATGCAAGGCATTTGTTGCTTTTGAAGACCTCATCGCGAGCAAGCTCGCTCCCACAGGGATTCTTATGTCCGAAATTTCAGACGCGCCCTATCCACTGTGGGAGCGAGCTTGCTCGCGATGGCGGCAGATCACCCTATGAAAATCTTCAGTGCAACCGCTTGCGGCACATCAACTGCGCCAGCTTGGCGGTGTCCGGGCGCTCGACGATGCCCTTTTCCGTGACGATGACGTCGATCAGGTCTGCCGGGGTAACGTCGAAGACCGGATTGAAGGCGTCTACCTGCGCGTCGAGTCCCTTGCCGGCGATTTCCAGCAGTTCGCGCCCATCACGCTCCTCTGCCGGGATATCGTCGCCACTGGCCAGGCTCATGTCGATGGTCGAACTCGGCGCCACGACCATGAAGCGCACGCCATGGTGCATGGCACAGACCGCCAACTGATAAGTGCCGATCTTGTTCGCCACGTCGCCATTGGCGGCGATGCAATCGGCACCGACGATCACCCAGGTCACCCCCTTGGTCTTCATGATGTGGGCAGCGGCGGAATCGGCGTTGAGGGTCACCGGGATGCCTTCGCAGGCCAGTTCCCACGCCGTCAGGCGCGAGCCATGCAGCCATGGACGGGTTTCATCGGCGTAGACACGCTCCACCATGCCTTCGATGTAGGCGCCACGGATGACGCCCAACGCCGTGCCGAAGCCGCCGGTGGCCAGGGCGCCGGTGTTGCCATGGGTGAGGATGGCCTGGGCGTTGCCCTGGTGCTTGCGGATCAGGTCGACGCCCAACTGGGCCATGGTCAGGTTGGCTTCGCGGTCGCTCTCATGGATCGCAATGGCTTCGGCTTCGAGTACCGACAACGGCTCGGCGTGCTCTTTCAAGCGCCCCAGCCGGTCACGCATCCGATCCAGCGCCCAGGAAAGGTTCGCCGCCGTCGGCCGGGCTTCGGTCAGCAAGGCAAAGTCGGCCTCCAGCGCCACTTGCCAATCGCCGCCCTCGGCCATCCGGGCCCGCGCCGCCAGCACCACGCCATACGCCGCACTGATGCCGATGACCGGCGCCCCCCGCACTGCCTTCGAGCCAATGGCCTCGGCCACATCGGCGACACAGGTGCAGGCAATCCAGGTTTCCTCGAATGGCAAGACACGCAGGTCCAACAGGTACAGGACGCCATCACGCCAATCGATGGCCTTCACCTTCTCCGCAGCCAATAGTCGATCGCGCATCCTTCACCCCGTACTCATGAACAAAAGCCGCCGATTATAGCGATCCCTCCGCGAAGACGCTCGGGTATACTTCGCCATCCTTTATACCCCATGGAACCGTTCCACGATGCCCAAGCCTGCCGTTGCGCTCGACTTATTATTGCTGCCGACCTGGTTGGTGCCTGTCGAACCCGCCGGTGTAGTGCTCAAGGATCACGGCCTGGGCATTCGCGACGGTTGCATCGTGTTCATCGGCCCACGGGCAGAAGCCCTGAAGTGTGACGCCGCCCAGGTCCGTGAACTGCCCGGGATGCTGCTCAGCCCCGGCCTGATCAACGCCCACGGCCACGCCGCCATGACCTTGTTCCGCGGCCTGGCCGACGACCTGCCCTTGATGACCTGGCTGGAACAGCACATCTGGCCGGCCGAGGCCAAATGGGTCGATGAAGATTTCGTCCGCGACGGCACCGACCTGGCCATCGCCGAGCAGATCAAGGGCGGCATCACCTGCTTTTCCGACATGTATTTCTACCCCAAGATCGCCAGCGAGTGCATCCACGACAGCGGGATCCGTGCGCAGATCGCCATCGCGATCCTCGATTTCCCGATCCCCGGTGCCGCCAGCGCCGACGAAGCCATTCGTCAGGGCATCGAATTGTTTGGCGACCTCAAGCACCACCCACGGATCAAAGTCGCATTCGGCCCGCACGCGCCCTACACGGTAGGCGACGAGAACCTGGAGAAAATCCGCGTGATCGCCGAGGAATTGGACGCGGCCATTCATATGCACGTTCACGAAACCGCCTTCGAAGTGCAGCAGGCCGTGGATAACACCGCCGAGCGACCGATGGCCCGCCTGGGGCGCCTTGGCCTGCTGGGACCACGCTTCCAGGCCGTGCACATGACTCAAATCAGCGACGACGACCTGGCCTTGCTGGTAGAAAGCAATTGCAGCGTGATCCATTGCCCGGAATCGAACCTGAAGCTGGCCAGCGGTTTCTGCCCGGTGGAGCGCCTGTGGCAGGCCGGTGTCAACGTCGCCCTGGGCACCGACGGCGCGGCGAGCAACAATGACCTGGACCTGCTCGGCGAAACCCGCACCGCCGCCCTGCTGGCCAAGGCCGTCGCCGGTTCGGCCACGGCCCTGGATGCCCACCGGGCGCTGCGCATGGCCACGCTCAATGGCGCCCGGGCGCTGGGCATCGAAGCGACGGTCGGCTCGCTGGAAGTCGGCAAGGCCGCCGATCTCGTGGCCTTCGACCTGTCAGGCCTGGCCCAGCAGCCGATCTATGATCCGGTGTCACAACTGATCTATGCCTCCGGCCGCGATTGCGTCAAGCACCTGTGGGTAGGCGGCAAGCCGTTACTGGAGGATGGCCGGCTGACCCGCATGGACGAATCGACACTGATCGCCACGGCCCAGGCCTGGGGTCGCCGCATCAGCGGCCACAACGAATGACCACGCCCCTTGAGCCACGGCTCGGGGCACCTGATTTTTCAAGCTTTTCGAGGATCTGCACATGAGCAACGTCGACCACGCCGAAATCGCCAAATTCGAAGCCCTGGCCCATCGCTGGTGGGACCGTGAAAGCGAATTCAAGCCCCTGCACGACATCAACCCGCTACGGGTCAACTGGATTGACGAACGGGTCAACCTGGCCGGCAAGAAGGTCCTCGACGTCGGTTGCGGCGGCGGCATCCTCAGCGAAGCCATGGCCCAGCGCGGGGCGACGGTGATGGGCATCGACATGGGCGAAGCGCCACTGGCCGTGGCACAACTGCATCAGCTGGAGTCGGGCGTCAGCGTGGAATACCGGCAGATCACCGCCGAAGCCCTGGCCGAAGAAATGCCCGGCCAATTCGACGTGGTCACCTGCCTGGAAATGCTCGAACACGTGCCGGATCCGTCCTCGGTCATCCGCGCCTGCTTCCGCATGGTCAAGCCGGGCGGCCAGGTGTTCTTCTCCACCATCAACCGCAACCCCAAGGCCTACCTGTTCGCCATCATCGGTGCCGAATACATCATGAAGCTGTTGCCACGGGGCACTCACGACTTCAAGAAATTCATCCGCCCTTCCGAACTGGGCGCCTGGAGCCGCATGGCCGGGCTGACGGTCAAGGACATCATCGGCCTGACGTACAACCCGTTGACCAAGCACTACAAGCTGGCCGCCGACGTTGACGTCAACTACATGATCCAGACCCTGCGCGAGGAGTAAGTCGATGCGTCTCAAAGCGGTTCTCTTCGACATGGACGGCACGCTGCTCGACACCGCGCCGGATTTCATCGCCATCTGCCAGGCCATGCGCGCCGACCGTGGCTTGCCACCGATGAACACCCAGCACATTCGCGACGAGATTTCCGGCGGTGCCCGGGCGATGGTCGCGGTGACCTTTGCCATGGACCCTGAATCACCGGGGTTCGAGGAACTGCGCCAGGAGTTCCTGGACCGCTACCTCAAGGGTTGCGCGGTCCACAGCCATTTGTTCGACGGCATGGCCGAGGTGCTGGCCGATATCGAAGCGGCCAACCTGATCTGGGGCGTGGTCACCAACAAGCCGGTGCGTTTCGCCGAACCGATCATGCAGCAACTGGGCCTGGCCGAGCGCTCGAAAGTGCTGATCTGTCCTGATCACGTGAAGAACAGCAAGCCCGACCCGGAACCGCTGACCCTGGCGTGCAAGATGCTCGACCTGGATCCGGCCAGCGTGCTGTTCGTGGGCGATGACCTGCGGGACATCGAGTCCGGACGCAGCGCCGGTACCAAGACCTGCGCGGTGACCTACGGCTACATCCACCCGGACGACAACCCCAGGCACTGGGGCGCGGACGTGGTGATCGATCACCCTTCGGCACTGCGCGAGGTGCTGGATAACGCGCTGTGCGGCTGCTGAGGCAAATCGAGTATCGCTCCTGTGACGAGGGGATTTATCCCCGCTGAGGCGCGAAGCGCCTCCACAAACTGCCTGTCACCGCGATGAATCAAGTAAACGAAGGGGGTCGCTTCGCGACCCGGCGGGGATAAATCCCCTCGCCACAACAGCTCGTCACTACGCATCGCTATGTTTCGTGAGGTTTTTTTATGTTTGATTATTCCGCCCGCCCCGACCTGCTCCAGGGCCGGGTGATCCTGGTCACCGGTGCCGGTCGCGGTATCGGGGCTGCCGCCGCCAAGGCCTACGCCGCCCACGGTGCCACCGTACTCCTGCTGGGCAAGACCGAAGCCAACCTGACCCAGGTCTACGATGAAATCGAAGCGGCCGGTCATCCGCAACCGGCGGTGATCCCGTTCAACCTCGAAACCGCACTGCCTCATCAGTACGATGAACTGGCGGCGATGATCGAAACCGAGTTCGGTCACCTGGACGGCTTGCTGCACAATGCCTCGATCATCGGCCCGCGTACTCCCCTGGAGCAGTTGTCCGGTGAGAACTTCATGCGCGTGATGCACGTCAACGTCAACGCGATGTTCATGCTCACCAGCACCTTGCTGCCCCTGCTCAAACTGTCCAAGGATGCGTCCGTGGTGTTCACCTCCAGCAGCGTCGGACGCAAGGGCCGGGCGTACTGGGGCGCCTACGGTGTGTCCAAGTTCGCCACCGAGGGACTGATGCAAACCCTGGCCGACGAAGTCGATACCGTCGCCGCGGTGCGCGCCAACAGCATCAACCCCGGCGCGACCCGCACCAGCATGCGCGCCCAGGCCTATCCGGGAGAAAACCCGCTCAACAATCCGACGCCCGAAGCCATCATGCCGGTCTACCTGTACCTCATGGGCCCGGACAGCACCGGCGTCAACGGTCAGGCGTTCAACGCGCAATAGTGCCAGGAACCGGTATCGCGACGATTTACCGTCGCGATACCGGCGCTGGTCGATGCCAAACCAGGCGAACCGCCAAGCCCACGTCGCGGAAGCGACCGCATGCTGTTGTCAATTTATTGATTCCTAAGCTGTTTTTACTGAAATGAACCGAATGGCACGACTTTCGCTCTAACCTCTTCAAACATGCCACGTTCGGCAGGTAATGGACGTTGAGACGAGACTTATGCCTGCCATGGAAAGCGGACTAAACTCAGATCAGTTGTCCTACGGGACTGAAGGACCAGTACGACGCGCAGCCCAAAGCCGCCACACTCACCTGCGGGACAGATTTAGCTTAGGGGCTAACGCCATATGAAAACCCCCACCCAGATCAACGCGATCGACTTCGACAGCGCCAAACTGCAGCGCCTGGGCCTGGCCCAGTCAGCGCCGCTTGCGGCACGCTCCGTGAGTCTGTCGCAACTGCATCATCAACTGAACCAGCAACTACAGACCAGCCTGGAGCCGCAGCGCATCCTGGGCCTGTTTTTTCGGGAAATTCAGCGACTGGTGCCTCTGGATGCGTTGGCCTATCAGCACAAAGCCAGTGACCTGCGCCTGGAGTTCGGGCAACGCGGGCATCACACCCTCAGCTACAACCTCAGCCATGAAGGCGAGCACCTGGGTGAACTGGTATTCCGGCGCAACCAACGTTTCACCGAAGCGGAGCAGAGCGATCTCGAATCCGTGATGTCGACGCTGCTGTACCCACTGCGCAACGCGCTGCTCTACCGCGCCGCCACCCAAAGTGCCCTGCGCGATCCGCTGACCGGTACCGGCAACCGCATCGCCATGGACCAGACCCTGATGCGGGAAATCGACATGGCCAAGCGTCACTCGCAGCCCCTGTCGGTGCTGATGCTCGATATCGATCATTTCAAGCGCATCAACGATAGCCATGGCCACGGCGTTGGCGACGAAGTGCTCAAGGCCGTGGCCGAGTCGATCAAGAGCCAACTGCGCAACGTGGACATGGTGTTCAGGTTTGGCGGGGAAGAATTCCTGATCCTGCTGGCCAATACCAACCGGGATGCAGCCGCCATGGTCGGTGAACGGTTGCGTTATGCGGCCCAGGCCCAGGATTACTTCGCGACAGGCACCCGGATCGAGCTGACGGTCAGCCTGGGATGCGCCACCCTGTTGCCGGGGGAATCCTCGGACAGCCTGCTGCGCAGGGCCGACAGCGCGCTGTACGTAGCCAAGCGCGAAGGCCGCAACCGACTGGCGATGGCCGGCTGAAAACAAAGAAAGAATGTAAGAACACCACATCCTTGTGGGTTCGGGGTGAACTTGAAGCCGGCAGTCACCCAAAACAATTGTGGGAGCGAGCTTGCTCGCGAAAGCGATCTGGCTGCCAACCTCCCCGTTGACTGTCCAGACCTCTTCGCGAGCAAGCTCGCTCCCACATGGGTTGTGGCTAGCTGTAGCGGTAGAAATCAGCTCCCGGCCAGTGCCAGGCGCTCACGGGGGGATGAGGTTTTACTCACCGTCTCCGACTGCTCCAGTTGCATGCAACGCTCCAGGAACAGGTACATATAGTCATAGCTCTTGCACACTGCCTGGCGCAGCTCCGTTTGCAGGGCCTTGCTCGGGTTCATCCCCGCCAGCGTACAGATGATTTCCAGGGCTTCCCAAGGATGGGCATCGTCGTACTGGGCATGCATCTTCAGCCACTTCATGGCCCGCTTGCGGTCTTCCTCGGCGAAGGCGGCCGCGTAGACACCGCTGGAACAGACCAACGCCGACCACTCTCCCGTGGCCCCCTCGATGGCATAGTTGGTCGCGGCGATGGCCACGATCAACGCGTCCGAGGAACTGGTGTGCCAGCACCAATGGCTCAATGCATGAAGCTCAGGCGGAACCTGCTGGGCTTGCAGGTCTTCCAGGGTCACGCCATGGGCGGCGCTCCAGTTGACCCAGTAGTCGGCATGGTTGAGTTCGACACGAATGTTGCGCATCAGCCAGCGACGCGCCATGTCCTCGCCGGGGTGGCGGGCAAAGCGGGTCTTGGTGAGATTCTGTGCCATGTATAAGGCGAACTGTTCGACGACCGGCCAACCACCAATGAGGTAGTGGCGCATGGTCCTGGCGCTGAGCTTGTTGTCGCGCATGCGCTGATACAGTTCGTGTTCGACAACCCGGCGCTTGCTCTCGCTGCAATCGGTAATGAGCTGCTGTGCCCATTTCGGATAGCTTGTAGCGTCCATGAGCGGGCCTGTTCGGTTGAATGTGTCGATCACTGTCGGGCTCCTTTTGATTGTGATTTTTTCAGATCAACAAGAGTTTCAGCGGAACGTGCCGGGGGCCTTGAATAACAGCGGCTGAGGCCGGGCCGGCCGACATTGCAACGTGTCGCAGGTAAACAATTGCGGGCGTTCGATCACATACCCCTGAGCGTAATCCACCCCAATCTCCAGCAATGCCTGCTCGATCTGGGCGGTCTCTACAAACTCGGCAATCGTGCGCTTACCCATGACGTGGCCGATGTGATTGATCACTTCGACCATTGCACGGTTAATCGGGTCGTCCAGCATATCCTTTACGAAACTCCCGTCGATCTTCAGGAAGTCTACAGGTAAATGTTTCAGGTAAGCGAATGAAGACATTCCGGCACAAAAGTCATCCAGCGAGAAGTAACATCCCAAGCTCTTGAGTTCATTGATAAAGCGGATCGCACTGCCCAAATTCGAAATAGCGCTGGTCTCTGTAATTTCAAAACAAATCATTTCCGGCGGAATCGAGTAGGCAGCAAACTGTTTACGCAGGAAGTCGAGGAATGCCTGATCTCCGATAGTTGTGCCTGACAGATTAATCGCACACATTGCCATGGGACCCTGTTGTGACTCATTCAGGCACTGGCGGATGATCTTGAAGACATTCTCCACCACCCAACGGTCCAGGGAGGTCATCAGGCCGTAGCGTTCCGCCGCGGGAATGAAGCTGTCCGGCAGGATCATCCGCCCGGCTTCGTCATGCAGGCGCAACAGGATTTCAATGTGCCCGCCGCCATGATCGCCCGGGCCCAGTGCGGCAATTTCCTGGGCGTACAGGCAGAAGCGATTTTCCTCCAGGGCCATGTGCAGGCGCTGGACCCAGGCCATCTCGCCAAAGCGCAGGGACAACTCCGAGTCGTCGGCATGATAGACCTGGACCCGGTTGCGTCCCTTTTCCTTGGCCATATAACAGGCCATGTCGGCGGCCCGCAGGGACGCCTCCAAGGTCGTCGGGGTCTGGGCGATATGCACCAGGCCGATGCTCACGGTGGTCACGAACGGCCGGCCCTTCCAGACAAAGTGCAGGTTCTGCACGGTCTGGCGCAGCCCTTCGGCGATCTTTTCCGCGGCCTCCGGCGAACAGTTCTCCAGCAGGATCCCGAACTCATCGCCGCCCAGCCGGGCCAGGGTGTCATTTTCCCGCAACCCTGATTGCAGCAAGGCGCAGATATGCCGCAACAACTCGTCGCCCGCCGCGTGGCCGCACGTGTCGTTGACCAGCTTGAACTGGTCCAGGTCGAGGAACATCAAGGCATGGCGCCCGACCTGGCGAGTCAGGTTGTGTAATGCCTGCTCAAGGCGATATTCGAACTCCCGGCGGTTGGCCAGCCCGGTCAAGGCATCATGGGTGGCTTGCCATGACAGGTTGGCGATGTATTGCCGCTCCTGGGTCATGTCATGCAATACCAGCACTGCACCGCTGACCTTGCCCGCATGGCGGATCGGCGCGCCCACCAGGGTGACCGACACGGTGCTGCCATCCAGGCGCTGGATCAGCTTGGAATGTTCGCTGGCGCCGCTGAGCCGACCGCTGAGGATGTGCTCGATCAAGGTCAGCCCTTCGGTCTGGGCATTGTCATCGAGCAAATTGAACAGCGCGGCCAGGGGCAAGCCCGTGGCGTGTTCGGCCTTCCAATGGGTCATCGCCTCGGCGGCGGGGTTCATGTAGGCGATGCCCCCCTCCACGTCAGTGGTGATGACCCCGTCGCCGATGGATTGAAGGGTAATCTGCGCCCGTTCTTTCTCCATCTGCAGCGCATTGGCGAACACCTGTCGCTGGGCCAGCAGTTTGTGGGTACGCAACAGCGCCAGGACGATCAACCCCAAGGCGGTGGCGAAGTTGGTCACCATCAACAGCCGCAGGATGAAACGCGAACCCTCGCCCAGCGCGTCACTGAATGCCTTGGCGGCCGGGGTCACCGAATCGTTGATCGCAAAGATCTGCGCCTTCCAGCCGCGGATGTCCACCTCCGACGCCTGGCCTGCGGTAATGCTGGCGTGCATCTGCCGGGCGACGTCATCCAGTTCGATCAGGTAGCCGTCGCCCACCGTCCAGAGATCGATGGCTTCTTCCAGGTAACTGAAGTGACGGAAATTCAGATAAAGCCAGATGACGCTGGACACATCGTCCGGGTGATTGCCGCCCTTGAGGATGCCGGCCCTTGCTGCTTCCAAGTCAGGCGGTTCGCGGTCCAGCGCCACCCGCAGCTCGTGGCCACCCTCGGGTACGGCGATGGCTTGCCGGTATTTGCGGAAAATCGCCTCGTCGCGGCTGTCGGCATAGAGATTGAGGTAATAGATGGCGTCTTTCTGGCCCTTGGACCAGAGACTCTCCCCCGCCACATAGCCGCGAACCGCGGACAACACGTAGAGGCTGACGCCGCCCAGCAATGCCTGAAATAGCACAACGGCGATAAAGGGCCAGACGATGCCCAGCAGCCGTGGTGTTCCGAGAGTCTGCTTTTGCTTCATGAGGTCCCTTGCACACAGGTACTGCCGGACGAACACCCGCCAGAATTCCGCTCCTGACTCAATAGCCTAGGCTAGTTTTCGACCCATCGAATGAATGGATGAACAGATCGACAGACTTTGCGTGGAATTTGGGTAAAACGGCGAGTTTGCCTGTTTTTTTTTCCGATACTAAGCGCAGAAAACCCGCGGAAACTCAAGGCTGCTGTATCTGTTGCAAATGACCGTAGAGTCGAGCGTACAGGCCTCCCTCGGCAATCAACTGCAAATGGTCGCCGTCCTCGGCGATCTGCCCACCGTCGAACACCAATACCCGATCGGCCTGTTTCACCGCCGAGAGTCGGTGGGCGATGATCAGCGTAGTGCGCGCGCTCAAAAAACGCGCCAGGGCCTGGTGAAGGTTGTACTCGGTGGCCGCATCCAATGCCGAGGTGGCTTCGTCGAGGATGACCACCCGCGGGTCGGCCAGTACCATGCGGGCGATGGCCAGCCGTTGGCGCTGCCCGCCCGACAATCGCACCCCCGAACGCCCGACTACGCTTTCCAGGCCCTGGGGCAGCGCCCGTACCGTGGCGTCGAGCTGGGCGATTGCCAATGCCCGCCAGCAGTCATCGTCGCTGCACTCGCGGCCCATGGCGAGGTTGGCCCGTACCGTGTCGTTGAACAGCGCCGGATGCTGCAACACCACTGCAACATTTTCCCGGATGGTTTCCAGGCCGATCTCCTGCTGCGTGGCGCCACCGAAACGGATGCTGCCCGACTGCGGCGTGTACAGCCCCAGCAGCAACTGCACCAGAGTGCTCTTGCCGCCGCCGCTGGCCCCGACGATGGCGACTTTCTCCCCCGGCGAGATGGACAGGTTCAACTGGTCGAGCACCAACTCTTCGCCGTAGCCGAAACTCAACCCCTGGATCTCGATGCCCACGGTGTCACGGCCCTTGAACGGATCGACGCCGCCGGCGTACTGAGGCTCATCGGCCCGGGCCAGCAGTTCATTGATCCGGTTCAAGGCACCGCCGGCTGCGTAATAGGCATATTGCAAGTTCAACAGTTGCTCGACCGGACCGATCATGAACCAGAGGTAACTGAACACCGCCAGCATCTGGCCGATGGACAGGTCGGAAAACACCACAGTGAGCATCGCCGCCGCACGGAAAATATCGATGCCGAACTGGAACAGCAAACCACTGGCGCGATTCGACGCATCGGTTTTCCACTGCGAACTCACGGCGTAATCACGGACCTCCTTGGCACGCCCCCCCAAGCGGCCAAGAAAATAGCCCTGGCGGTTGCCGGCGCGCACTTCCTGGATGGCGTCCAGGGTTTCGGTCAAGGCCTGGGTGAAGCGCGAGGTGCTGTCGTTCTCCAGTTTCTTGAGGTGCTTGACCCGCTTGCCCAATTGCACCGTGGCGTAGATCACCAGCGGGTTGAACAGCAGGATCAGCAACGCCAGCTCCCAGTGCATCCACACCAGGATCCCGGCGGTGCCCACCAGGGTCAGCATCGCCACCAGAAAACGACTGAGGGTTTCGCCGATGAATTTGTCGAGGGTGTCCAGGTCGGTGACCAGGTGGGCCGCCACGGTGCCGCTGCCCAGGCTTTCGTACTCCCCCAGGGAGATTCGCTTGAGACGTTCGATCAAGCGGATGCGAATGCGATAGACAATGTCCTTGGCCAACCTGGCGAACAGCCGCGCCTGCACCACGTTGAACAGCAAGGCGCCGCAACGCAGGGCCAGGGTCGCCAGCAACATCAGCCCGATATAGCCGGCTGAGCTCTGCCACGCCGTGGGCAACGCATGGTTCATGAATGTCAGGGCCGCATCGCCATGGCCCAGCAAGACTTCGTCCACCAGCAGCGGTAACAGTAACGGGATCGGCACGCTGCAGAGCGTCGCCAGCACGGCCACGCCGTTGGCGACCCACAGGGCTTTTCTATGCTTGAGGGCCAGGCGACGGATTTCCGCCCAGCTCAACCGGTCGATGCGCCGCGAGGCCGATGGGTCTGGCGGCCGCTCAGGCACAGGCCGCGCGCTCCAGCCAGCGGCCGAGCAACGGCGACAACTGGCTCAGGGGCTGGTAACCGTTGGTCAGCAACGCCAACTGGCCGTCACGCTCGGCCAACAACGTGGGGAACCCGGCAATGCCCAGGTCCTGTACCCAGGTGAAATCCGCGGCAGTGGCCGCATGTTGGTCGGCGCGGTCAAAGGCTGCGGCGAATTCGATGCGTGGCAGGCCGGCCTGTTCGGCCAGTTCCACCAGGACACTGGCATGGGTGACGTCGCGGCCTTGCACATAAAACGCCTGCTGGATCAGCTTCAACAGCTTCCAGGCCAGGTCCGGGGCCAGGCTACGGGCCGTCACCAATGCCCGGCAGGCGGGCTCGGTGTCGTAGACGAAACCGTCCGGCAGCGCGCCTTCAAGCTTGAAGGGTTGGCCGGTGGCCTGGGTCACGGCCTGCCAGTGCTCAAGGATGTAGCGGCGGGTGGTCGGCTCCAGCGCCGAACCGCTGCCGGTGCGCAAACCGCCCACCACCAGGTGCAACTCCACACCTGCGGCGTGCGCCTGCTCGACCAAAGCCTCGGCCACCGGCGCAAAGCCCCAGCACCAGGAACACATCGGGTCCATCACATAGAGCAGACGTGACGCCATGGTTCAAGCCTCGGAAGATGTTTGCTTGTAGTTGTAGCCGATCGGGTGCGGCATGTTGCGCGCCTTCGCCAGCTCGATCTGCTTCTGCCGGTCGATGGCGCTGCGACGGGTTTTCTCGCTCAGTTTATCCCAGCAATGGGGGCAACTGATGCCAGGCACATAGTGCTCCGAAGCGCGGTCTTCTACGCTCACCGGAGTACGACAGGCGTGACATTGATCGTAGTCCCCTTCGCTGAGATCGTGGCGAACGGTCACGCGGTTATCGAACACGAAGCAGTCGCCACGCCACTTGGTTTCTTCCTGAGGCACCTCTTCGAGGTATTTCAGGATGCCGCCCTTGAGGTGATAGACCTCGTCGAAGCCCTGGCCGAGCATGTAGCTGGACGCTTTTTCACAACGAATGCCGCCGGTGCAGAACATCGCGACTTTCTTGTGCCTGGCCGGGTCGAAGTTGGCCTTGATGTACTCCGGGAACTCGCGAAAGCTGGTGGTCTTGGGGTCGATGGCGCCTTCGAAGGTACCGATGGACACTTCGTAGTCATTGCGGGTGTCGATCAACAGCACTTCCGGATCGCTGATCAGCGCATTCCAGTCTTGCGGTTCGACGTAGGTGCCGACTTGCTTGTTCGGGTCCACGCCTTCGACGCCAAGGGTGACGATTTCTTTCTTGAGCTTGACCTTGGTGCGGTAGAACGGCTGCTCGTCGCAGTACGACTCTTTATGGTCGATGTCGATCATGCGCGGATCGTTCTTGAGCCAGGCCAGCAAGCCGTCGATGCCTTCGCAGGTGCCGGAGACGGTGCCGTTGATGCCTTCTTCGGCGATCAGCAGCGTGCCTTTGATGCCGTTGTCGAGCATGGCCTTGAGCAGGGGCTCACGCAGTTCGACGTAATCTTCAAGGGTGACGAACTTATACAGTGCCGCCACGACAATGGGTTGTGTCATGGGTGTTTCTCCAGGTGGCTACCCTCGTAAAGGGTGAACCGGATGCGAAAAAAAACGCGCCGGGTGAGCGGCGCGTTGCGGATTCTAACAAAAACCGGTGGGTTACAGGACTGCGATTCGAAGGCCTTCCTGTAGCGAGGGTATTTATCCCCGCTGGGTTGCGCAGCAACCCCAAGCCAGCTGCAGGCAATCAGCCTGATACATCCGGGTGACGGCTTTCAGGGCCGCTTCGCAGCCCAACGGGGATAAATCCCCTCGCCACAGATAAAACCCTCACCAGCAGCAGTGCCCCCCGGCAAATCAGTGCTTGCTACCACCGGCACAGGTCGGCGAAGCCGGGGCGGCGTCGATCCGGGCCCATTCCTCGGGCGTGTAGGTGTGCAGCGCCAACGCATGGAATTCACCCATCAGCTCGCCCAGCGTGCCGTAGACCTTCTGGTGACGCTTGACGCGATTGAGCCCTTCGAACTGCTGGCTGACCACCACGGCCTTGAAGTGGGTCTGCTGGCCACGGCTGTGCATGTGGCTTTCATCCAGCACTTGCAAGTGCTCGGGCTGCAACAGCCCGAGCGTCGATTCGATGCGTTGTTGCATGCTCATACCGGGCTCCGCTTACGGCTTTTTCTTGGCTGGGGCAGCGGCTTTTGGCTCGAGCTCGGCCGTCATGTCCGCCAGCAGCTTGTTGACCACCGGCACCGCGCTCTCGAGCTTGGCCTGGGTCAGCTGGGCCGATTGCTGGGTCAACTGTGGCATTTTTTCCAGGACTTTCTTGCCCAATGGCGATTGGTAGAAAGCGACCAGTTCCTTGAGCTCCGACTCGTTGAAGTTGCTGGTGTAGAGCTTGACCATGTCCGGCTTGAGCTTGTTCCAGCCAATGGCCTGGTCCAGCGCGGCATTGGCCTTGGCCTGGTAGGTTTCCAGGGTGGCTTTTTTCGACGCAGGGGCCTTGGTCTGTTCAAAGCGTTGGGCAAACATCTGCTGCACTTGCATGTACACCGGCGTGCCCAGTTTGTCGGCGTGCGCCAGGGTCAGGAACGCTTCTGCGCTGGCGTTGTGGCTGGCGGTATCGGCGAAAACAGGGCCGCTGGCACACACCAGAGCAACTGCGGTACAGATGGCGCGAAGACGGGTCATCGAGTTTCCTTTGATTACAGGCGAGGTAAAACCCCAAGGGCGACCATTCTGCGCCTAAAAAACGCCGGGCCTCAACCCCGAGGGTGGTCGGGTCCGATTGACGGGCCGAACACACCCCTCCTAGATTGAGGGAACCGGTGCCGCCCATCTGGGCCTAAACTGCGCATTCAGCCTTTAAGGAGTTTGACCCGATGAGCCGTATCGAAACCGACAGCCTTGGCCAGGTTGAAGTACCGGACGACGCCTACTGGGGCGCGCAAACACAGCGTTCCATGATCAACTTCGCCATTGGCAACGAACGCATGCCGCTGTCGGTGTTGCACGCCTTGGCACTGATCAAGAAGGCCGCCGCGCGGGTCAACGATCGCAATGGCGACCTCCCCGCCGACATCGCCCGCCTGATCGAACAGGCCGCCGACGAAGTGCTGGCCGGCCAGCACGACGACCAGTTCCCGCTGGTGGTCTGGCAGACCGGCAGCGGGACCCAGAGCAACATGAACGTGAACGAGGTGATCGCCGGACGCGCCAACGAACTGGCCGGCAATCCCCGCGGCGGCAAGAGCCCGGTGCACCCCAACGACCACGTCAACCGCTCCCAGAGTTCCAACGACTGCTTCCCCACTGCGATGCACATCGCCGCCGCCCAGGCCATCCACCAGCACTTGCTGCCGGCCATCAGCGAACTGTCCGGCGGCCTGGCGGAACTGGCGGCTCGCCACATGAAGCTGGTCAAGACCGGCCGTACCCACATGATGGATGCCACGCCGATCACCTTTGGCCAGGAACTGTCGGCCTTCATTGCCCAGCTCGATTACGCCGAACGGGCGATCCGCGCCGCACTGCCGGCGGTCTGCGAACTGGCCCAGGGCGGCACCGCCGTAGGCACCGGGCTCAATTCCCCCCATGGGTTCGGCGAAGCGATTGCCGCTGAACTGGCGGCGCTGTCGGGCCTGCCGTTTGTCACCGCACCGAACAAGTTCGCCGCGCTGGCCGGCCATGAACCCTTGACCGCCTTGTCCGGCGCCCTGAAAACCCTCGCCGTGACCCTGATGAAAATCGCCAACGACCTGCGCCTGCTGGGTTCCGGTCCACGGGCCGGGTTCGCCGAGGTGAAGTTGCCGGCCAACGAACCGGGCAGTTCCATCATGCCTGGCAAGGTCAACCCGACCCAGTGCGAAGCCTTGTCGATGCTGGCCTGCCAGGTCATGGGCAACGACGTGACCATTGGTTTTGCCGCCAGCCAGGGGCATTTGCAGCTGAACGTGTTCAAACCGGTGATCATCCACAACCTGCTGCAATCGATCCGCCTGCTGGCCGATGGCTGCAGCAACTTCCAGCAGCACTGCATCGCCGGACTCGAGCCGGATGCCGAGCAGATGGCCGCACACCTGGAGCGTGGGTTGATGCTGGTGACTGCACTGAACCCGCACATCGGCTACGACAAGTCAGCGGAAATCGCCAAGAAAGCCTACGGCGAAGGGCTGACCTTGCGGGAGGCGGCGTTGCAGTTGGGGTACCTGACCGATGAAGAGTTCGATGCCTGGGTGAGGCCGGAGAATATGCTGGAGGCCGGTAGCCAGGGCTGAGTCTTGCGTTGAGCGCTAGGCCGCCATCGCGAGCAAGCTCGCTCCCACAAGGGGGCCTGTGTGGAGCGCAATATTGCGTCCACTGAAGATCACTGTGGGAGCCGAGCTTGCTCGCGATGAGGCCGGCAGGCTCGACATCACTATTGCCTGACAGACCGCCATCGCGAGCAAGCTCGCTCCCACAGCGGGCTAGCGCCCGACAGCCAAACGCTCGCGCCGGGCCTTGAGCCCGGCGATCAGCGACGGCCCCAGGGCGACCAACGCCGAACCCAGTACCACCAGCACCGCACCGCCATAGCCCAGCAGGTTGATCTGCTCGGCATGGACATAATCAGGCCACCACCAGGCCGCCAGCGCCACCGCCGCGAAAGTCACCAGCGGCGTGATCGCCAGGGTCGCGCTGACCCGCGACGCTTCCCAGTGGGCCAGGGCTTCGGCAAACGCGCCATAGGCAATCAGGGTGTTGAGGCAACAAGCGAGCAGCAACCAGCCTTGCAGCGGACTCAGTTGCAACGCTTCCAACGGGTGCACCCACGGCGTGAGCAGCAACGCACAGAACAGGTAGATCACCATCATCACCTGCAGCGAATTCCACACCGTCAACAATTGCTTCTGGCCCAGGGCATAGAACGTCCAGACCGTCGATGCCAGTAATACCATCAGCACCCCGGCGGTGTAGTCACTCAGGGACGTCAGCAACTCGCCCAGGCGCTGGTTGAAAAACAGCGTGAAACCGATCAGCAGCACCAGCAGACCGATGCCCTGCCCCACGCTGAATCGCTCCTTGAACACAAACAGGCTGGCGACCAGCAACATGATCGGCCCCATCTGCACCACCAGTTGCGCGGTGCCGGGGCTCAAGCGGTTCAGGCCCATCAGGTACAACACGTAGTTGCCCACCAACCCAAGCACCGCCATCGCCACCAGCCAACCGCCGCGAGGGCCGAGGACCTTGCGACTGGGCAAGCGCCGGGTGGACGCCAGGTAGATGAACAGCAAACCGCCGGACACCAGCAAGCGAAACCAGGTCACGGTGACCGGGTCCATCACTTGCAGCACTTGCTTGAGTTTGATCGGCAGGATTCCCCAGAGCAGGGCAGTCAACAGGGCAAGGAACAAGCCGTAGACCCAGCGACCGGACGATATGTGCATGCAACCCTCGAAGCCCAGGACAAAGAACGCCCATTCTAGGCGTCTACCGCCAGGCAACACAGGAACAGTTGGGCTTTAATTTGAGTCGGGCACGGGTATGGCACATGGCCGCCTATCGGCTGAGCAAGCAGTCGCCTACACCAGCCCCTAAACTCCATTCAACCTGATACCGCCGCCTCTTTTGGAGCCCCTCATGCTTGGCAAACGTGCCCAGGATCTCGCCCCTGCGATGGTCTTTCCCAGTGACCGGATTTGTCGGATAAACGGCGAATTTTACTTCAACACCCGGGAAGGCACCCAGGAAGGGCCGTTCGCCAGTCGCGAGGATGCGTTGCGGGAGGTGGAAGCGTATATCCAGCGCGTGCTGCAACTGACTCAGGTTGCCAGCTAAGTCAAACCCATGGCTGGCGCCGCCCTCCTGTGGCGAGGGGATTTATCCCCGCTGGGCTGCGAAGCAGCCCCAAAGCAGACAACCCTGTCAGCCTGATATACCGCGGTTGTAGATTTTAGGGTTGCTGGGCAACCCAGCGGGGATAAATCCCCTCGCCACAGATAATCATCTCGCCAACGCTGTCAATCATCTCGCAAACTTTGTCAGCGTACGGTTATCTCACCGCCTCGAACAGCCCCGTAGCCCCCATCCCGCCGCCCACGCACATGGTCACGATGCCGTAGCGCAGATTGCGTCGCTGCAGCTCGCGCACCAGGTGTCCCACTTGCCGCGAGCCGGTCATGCCGAACGGATGGCCGATGGAGATCGAGCCGCCGTTGACGTTGTATTTCTCGGGATCGATTTCCAGCCGGTTGCGGCTGTACAGGCACTGGGAAGCAAACGCCTCGTTGAGTTCCCACAGGTCGATATCGGCGATCTGCAAGCCCTTGGCCTTGAGCAGCTTGGGCACCGAGAACACCGGGCCGATGCCCATTTCGTCCGGCTCGCAACCGGCCACGGTAAAACCACGGAAAAACGCCTTGGGCTTGAGCCCCAGCGCCAGGGCTTTTTCCAGGCTCATCACCAAGGTCATAGAGGCCCCGTCGGACAACTGCGACGAGTTGCCCGCCGTCACCGAACCGTCTTCGGCGAACACCGGCTTCAGGCCCGCGAGGCTTTCATAAGTGGTGTCCGGACGGTTGCAATCATCGTGATCGACCACGCCATCGAGAACCTGCACCGCGCCGGTCTGCTTGTCCTCGACCCGGTACTTGACCGCCATCGGAATGATTTCATCATCGAACAACCCGGCCGCCTGGGCCTTGGCGGTGCGTTGCTGGCTCTGCAAGGCGTAGCGGTCCTGTTCCTCGCGGCTGACCTGGTAACGGCGGGCGACGATCTCGGCCGTCTGGCCCATGGGGAAATAGATCCCGGGCACTTGCTCCTTGAGCAGCGGGTTGATCAGGTTGTCGGTGTTGACGCTTTTCATGGTCAGACTGATGGACTCCACGCCGCCCGCCACAATGATGTCGCTGCAACCGGAAGCAATCTGGTTGGCAGCGATGGCAATGGCTTGCAGGCCGGAGGAGCAGAAGCGGTTGAGAGTCATGCCGGCGGTGCCGATGCCCAATTGCGAGAGCACCGCCACATTGCGTCCGATGTTGTAGCCCTGGGCGCCTTCATTGGACCCGGCCCCGACGATGCAGTCCTCGACACTGGCCGGGTTGATGTCGTTGCGCGCCAGCAAGGCGTTGACACAATGGGCCGCCATGTCATCGGGACGGGTCATGTTGAACTTGCCACGAAAGGACTTGGCCAGGCCGGTCCGTACGCTGTCGACGATCACCACTTCACGCATGGCTGCACCTCATTGTTGTAGTCGGTTGAGAGTGAGTCGAGCATAAATCCACTGCATAACCGACTGCGACAATCATTCATCCCGCGTATGCGAACTCATCGCCCTAGCCCTTCTTTTTCTTGCGAGCCTGCCTTGCACTCCGCTCGAAAGCCGCCTCCAGCGCCTCGTTGAGGGTGCGCAATACCTTGACCCGCGCCCAGCGCTTGTCGTTGGCCTCCACCAAGGTCCAAGGCGATATCTCGGTGCTGGTGCGGTCGACCATGTCGCACACCGCGGCGCGGTAGGCGTCCCATTTGTCGCGGTTGCGCCAGTCATCCTCAGTGATCTTGAAGCGCTTGAACGGGATGTCCTCGCGCTCCTGGAAACGCTCCAGCTGGGTTTCCTTGTCGATGGCCAGCCAGAACTTGACCACCACCACGCCGGCATCGGCGAGCTGTTCCTCGAAGTCGTTGATTTCCCCGTAGGCCCGCAACCAGTCGCCCTGGCTGCAAAAACCTTCGACCCGCTCCACCAGTACCCGGCCATACCAAGAGCGATCGAACATGGTGAACTTGCCGCGGGCGGGAATGTGCCGCCAGAACCGCCACATGTAGGGGTGGGCGCGCTCTTCTTCCGTGGGCGCGGCAATCGGCACGATGCTGTATTGGCGCGGGTCCAGGGCCGCCGTGACCCGCCGGATCGCTCCGCCCTTGCCCGCCGCGTCATTGCCTTCGAACACCGCCACCAGGGCATGCTGGCGCATGCGTTTGTCCCGCAGCAGGCCGGCGAACCGCGCCTGCTCGGTGATCAGCTGTTCTTCGTAGTCGGCCTTGTCCAGGCGCCGGGTCATGTCCAGGCTGTCGAGCAACGTGATCTGGCCGTCCAGCTCGGGCAGCGGCGCCACGCTGACCTTTTGCGGCCTGATCTTCGATCGGTCCAGGGCCTGGCGCAAACCGTCGAGCAGGATCCGCCCGACGGTGAGGCTGCGATAATAGCTGTCCACGCCTTCGATCACATGCCACGGCGCGTAATCGCGGCTGGTGCGGCGCAACACCCGCTCGCCGTATTTGACGAACTTGTCATAGGTCTGGGACTGCTGCCAATCCAGCGGACTGATGCGCCAGCTGTGCAGCGGGTCATCCTTGAGCCCCTTGAGTCGGGCCTTCATCTGTTTCTTGGACAAGTGGAACCAGAACTTGAAGATCAGCGCGCCTTCGTCGCAGAGCATTTTTTCCAGGCGTTCGGCACCGGCGATCGCCTGGTCGAGCCTCGGGTCCTTGAACTCGCCATGGACCCGGCCTTGCAACATCTGGCTGTACCAGTTGCCGAAGAAAATCCCCATGCGTCCTTTGGCCGGCAGCATCCGCCAATAGCGCCACGCGGGAGGTCGCGCCAACTCCTCGTCGGTCTGCTGGTCGAAGGTGCGCACTTCGATCAGCCGTGGGTCCATCCACTCGCTGAGCAATTTCACCGTCTCGCCCTTGCCCGCGCCTTCGATGCCGTTGATCAACACAATGACCGGAAACCGGCCCTGCTGCTGCAACTCGAACTGCGCTTCCAGCAGCGCTTCACGCAGGGCCGGCACCTCGGTCTCAAAGGTGTCTTTATCGATGGCATGACCGATTTCAGCGGATTCAAACATGGGCAGCTCCTTCCGGGGATGGCTCAAGACTAGCGGATTGGATGCGGCCCCGTGCAGCAGATTCCCTTCAGAAGCGTGGGTTGTTGCGATGGGTCAAGCATGCCGATACCGATCGGCTAGAATGGCCCCTCAGTTTTGACCGAGCCAGCCATGACCCCCATCCAGCAACACGCCCAACTCGACTGGGACGACCAGGGGCGCCCGCGCTCGCGGGTGTTCGACGATGTGTATTTTTCCGACCAGTCGGGCCTGGACGAAACACGTTATGTGTTTCTTGAGCAGAACAACCTGGCTGAGCGTTTCGCTGCGCTGGCCGATGACGGGCGACTGGTGATCGGCGAAACCGGGTTTGGCACCGGCTTGAATTTTCTCTGCGCCTGGCAATTGTTCGAGCAGTGCGCACCGGCAGGCGCCCGGCTGCATTTCGTCAGCGTCGAAAAGTATCCCTTGAGCCCCGAGGACCTGCGCCGGGCCCTGGCCTTGTGGCCGCAGCTCAGTCTCCAGGCGGCCCCCTTGCTTGAGCAGTACGTGGCGATCCATCAGGGTTTCCAGCGTCTGGTGTTGGCTAATGGGCGGGTGACGCTGACCTTGTTGATCGGCGATGCCCTGGAGCAGTTGCCGCAACTGGACGGGCAGATCGACGCCTGGTTCCTGGACGGCTTCGCACCGGCCAGGAACCCCGAGATGTGGACCGCCGAGCTGTTCGCCGAACTGGCCCGGCTGGCTGCGCCTGGCGCCACCCTCAGCACCTTCACCAGCACCGGCTGGGTCCGGCGCCTGCTCAACGCGGCCGGCTTCAAGATGAAACGCACGCCGGGCATCGGCCATAAATGGGAGATCCTGCGCGGCGTTTTTCTTGGCTGGCCGGAGCAGACACCGCCGCCGGCCTCGGCAAAACCCTGGTATGCCCGCCCCTTGCCACCCACCGGTGAGCGCCGGGCCCTGGTGATCGGCGGCGGCCTGGCCGGTTGTGCCAGCGCCGCGAGCCTCGCCGCCCGTGGCTGGCAGGTGACGCTGCTGGAGCGTCATGCCGGCTTGGCCGAGGAAGCCTCCGGCAACCCCCAGGGGGTGCTGTACCTCAAGCTGTCGGCCCACGGTACCGCGCTGTCGCAGATGATCCTCAGCGGCTTCGGCTACACCCGCCGCGTGCTGGAGCAACTGCAACGTGGCGTTGACTGGGACGCCTGCGGCGTCTTGCAACTGGCCTTCAACAGCAAGGAAGCCGAGCGCCAGGCGCAACTGGCCGAGGCGTTCCCAACGGATTTGCTGCACACCCTGGACCCGTCCGAAGCCCAGGCCCGGTCCGGCATCGGCTTGGCCTGCGGTGGCTTGTTTTATCCCGAGGGCGGCTGGGTGCATCCACCGGCCTTGTGTCGCTGGCAAGCCTCAGGCACGGCGATCGACGTGCAGCCCCATCATGAAGTGCTGCAACTGCGCCGCGTGGACGGCCAGTGGCAGGCATGGGACGGCGAACGATGCCTGGCCAGCGCACCGGTGGCGATCCTCGCCAGCGCCGCCGAAATCAAACGTTTCGATCCGGCCGCCGACTTGCCGCTCAAGCGTATTCGCGGGCAGATCACCCGGTTGCCGCAAACCACCCGCAGCCAGAGCCTGGCGACGGTGGTCTGCGCCGAAGGTTATGTGGCGCCGCCGCGCCAGGGCGAACACACCTTGGGCGCCAGTTTCGATTTCAACAGCGACGACCTGACCCCCACCCCCGCCGAACATGCCGGCAACCTGCGGATGCTCGAAGAAATCTCCCAAGACCTGGTGCAGCGACTGAACGCCGACACCCTGGACCCACAACACCTCGAAGGCCGCGCGGCATTTCGTTGCACCAGCCCGGACTACCTGCCGATTGTCGGGCCGTTGGCCGACCGCCAAGCCTTTACCGAGGCCTACGCCGCCCTGGGCAAGGACGCCCGGCAAGTGCCGGATGCGCCCTGCCCATGGCTCGATGGCTTGTACATCAACAGCGGCCATGGCTCCCGAGGCCTGATCACCGCCCCCCTGTCGGGCGAACTGATCGCCGCCTGGCTGGACAACGAACCGCTGCCACTGCCCCGCAGCGTGGCCGAGGCCTGCCACCCGAACCGGTTTGCATTGCGGGCCTTGATTCGGGGCAAGGCTTAGCACCGACTTCTTAAGACATGTCACAACCTCTGTGGGAGATTCTATGGTTGAGGGAAAGCCCTCAAGCCGCGTTAGGTTGGTATTCGCTTTGCCCTTTCAGCAGAGCGAATACGATCCGAGCAAGCTTGCGAGCCAGCATTACCAACGCCTGAGTGGTAGTGAAACCGCGAGCTCTTTGCTTTTCATAGAAGCCTCTCCAGGCGGACGTGCGGCTAGCCGACATGGCGGCATTGTGTAACAGCCGACGGACTTCCGGGTCGCCTCGTTTACTCAAGCTACGGCGCCCATCTTTTTGTCCTGATTTCGACACTCGCAAGTCCATTCCCAAAAAGGCAATGAAGGCGTCTGAGTTTCTGAAATCCCCTCGTTGAAATGCCGTAAGCAAGCGGGCTCCGGTCAGAAATCCAATGCCCTCAACCTTCAAGCAACGGTTCAACTGACCCTGCAAACCGGCATCCCTCAGATGATCCTTGATCGTCTTCTCGATCAATGTCTCAAGCCTCTGCATGGCTGCAATTTGTTCGGCGAAAGCGGTCTTCAGCAGCGGCTCGTTAGCCCAGCTTTGTACCAGGGCCACTCGAGCCTGAACCAGGGCTGCGCGACGGCGGAAAAGGCTCAGGAGCTGGCGATACAGCGGAGATGGCGGGGTCCAGGGGTTAAGCTCATGCCCTTCGTTTTTCAGGTAACGGGCCAGCAGCTTGGCATCCAGCGCGTCAGTTTTGGCGCGGATTTTTACGCCTTCGCGGTAGTGATGCAGTTCATAACCGCCCACCATGTAGATCTCGCAGCCGGCCTCATAGGCCAGATCAGCGAATTCCAGGTGATAGATATTGGTCGACTCAATGGCTACAGCGACGGGGCCCGGCAATGCTTTCAACCACTTTTTGATGGCCGCTTTGTTGTTGGGAGTCGCCTCCAGTACGTCAAGTTCGGCGTGATAGATCACCAGTTCGTTCTTGGCGACATCCACGCCCACAATCGGCTTTGTGACAGAAACCGGCATTGCCATTGAAAATTCTCCGGGCTAAGGTTTGAACACTTGAAGGGTTCACCCAGAGGCGCAGGCTTGTTCCTATCGTCGGTTTAGGCCAGATGCATTCTTTATCGGCGCTTGGGTGAAAGGAGGAGGGGCGAAATCTCCCACGGTCTGTACTGCGGCTAACAGTCAGAATCGAGCCTTGTCCCTCCTCCTCCCTTCAAGTCCTACCATACAAGCGAGCTTGCTCGCGATAGCGTAGGGTCAGTCAACTCAGAGGCCAACTGATCCACCGCTATCGCGAGCAAGCTCGCTCCCACAAGGGGCCGCGCAACATCCAGCCCAACCCCGCCCACCTGCTTATAACGCATTGATCTAAAACTCACAGCAATCCCTCCGGTCAGTTTCAGGGTACCCGCCCTTTTGGCGGGTGCGGCTTGACCCCTCCCCAACGGAAAAACCGGTAAGGACTTATGTGCGGATTAGCTGGAGAGTTACGTTTCGATCAACAACCTGCGGACCTTGCGGCCGTAGAGCGAATCACCCATCACCTGGCCCCTCGCGGCCCCGACGCCTGGGGCTTTCATAGCCAGGGACCGATTGCCCTGGGCCATCGACGTCTGAAAATCATGGACCTGTCGGACGGCTCGGCCCAGCCGATGATCGACAGCCAATTGGGCTTGTCCCTGGCCTTCAACGGCGCGATCTACAACTACCCGGAACTGCGCAGTGAGCTCGAAGGCCTGGGCTACAGCTTCTATTCCGATGGCGACACCGAAGTGCTGCTCAAGGGCTATCACGCCTGGGGCGAAGCGTTGTTGCCCAAACTCAACGGCATGTTCGCCTTCGCCATCTGGGAACGCGATGCCAAACGGCTGTTCATCGCCCGCGACCGCCTCGGCGTAAAGCCGCTGTATCTGTCGCGCACCGGCCAACGGCTACGTTTCGCCTCGGCATTGCCGGCGCTGCTCAAGGGCGGCGACATCAACCCGATGCTCGACCCGGTGGCCCTCAACCACTACCTGAATTTCCATGCGGTGGTCCCGGCGCCCCGTACCTTGTTGGCCGGTGTCGAAAAACTGCCGCCCGCCACCTGGATGCGCATCGAAGCCGACGGCGGCACCGAGCAGAAAACCTGTTGGACCCTGCCCTACGGCCCTCGGGACGATGAACAGCACCTGAATCTGGAAGACTGGATCGAGCGCGTGCTCGACAGCACCCGTGAAGCCGTCGCCATTCGCCAACGCGCCGCCGTGGATGTCGGCGTACTGCTTTCCGGTGGCGTGGATTCGAGCATGCTCGTGGGCCTGCTGCGGGAAGTCGGCGTAGAAGACCTGTCGACCTTCTCCATCGGTTTCCAGGATGCCGGCGGCGAGCGCGGTGACGAGTTCCAGTATTCGGACCTGATCGCCAAGCACTACGGCACCCGCCATCACCAGTTGCGCATCGACGAAAAAGAGATCATCGAACAATTGCCCGCCGCGTTCCGCGCCATGAGCGAGCCGATGGTCAGCCACGACTGCATCGCCTTCTACCTGCTCTCGCGGGAAGTGGCCAAGCACTGCAAAGTGGTGCAAAGCGGCCAGGGTGCCGACGAGCTGTTCGCCGGTTACCACTGGTACCCGCAGGTCGATGGTGCAAGCGATCCCTACGCCGCCTATCGCGCGGCGTTCTTCGACCGCAGCTATGAAGAATATGCCGCCACTGTGCAGCCCAAATGGCTGACGGCCAACGACGCGGCCGGTGACTTCGTCAAGGACCATTTCGCCCAGCCCGGGGCCGATGCGGCGGTAGACAAGGCCCTGCGCCTGGACAGCACCGTGATGCTGGTGGACGACCCGGTCAAGCGCGTCGACAACATGACCATGGCCTGGGGCCTGGAAGCGCGCACACCCTTCCTGGACTACCGCCTGGTGGAACTTTCGGCCAGGGTCCCGGCGAAGTTCAAGCTGCCCGATGGCGGCAAGCAGGTTCTCAAGGAAGCCGCCCGACGGGTGATCCCCAGCGAGGTGATCGACCGCAAGAAAGGTTATTTCCCAGTGCCAGGCCTCAAGCATCTGGAAGGTCACACCCTGGCCTGGGTCCGCGAACTGCTGCTGGATCCGAGCCAGGATCGCGGCCTGTTCAACCCGTCCATGCTTGATCGCCTGCTCACCGACCCCAACGGCCAGCTAACGCCGTTGCGCGGTTCGCGACTGTGGCAACTGGCGGCGCTGAACCTGTGGCTCAGCGAGCAAGGAATCTGATCGATGAAACCTCATGCAACCGTTCACAACCAACGCCTTTTGCGCGGCCAGGCGCCCTCTTACGAACGCCTGCAGGCCCGCCTGGCCGAAGACGGCAGCGAATTGGGGGCCGCCCCGATCGCGGTGCATTGCGGCTGGGGCAGATTGCTGATCGGCCACACCTTCCCGGACCCGGCGAGCCTGGCCCGGGAACTGCTCAACGAACAACCCGGCGAGCGCGACATCGCCTTGTACGTGGCCGCGCCCCAGCAAGTGCTGGGGCTGGAACCGGCACAACTGTTCCTCGATCCGTCCGACACCTTGCGGCTGTGGTTCAGTGACTATCGCCAGTCCACCCGGGTGTTTCGCGGTTTCCGGATTCGTCGGGCCCAGAGCGAGACCGACTGGCAGGCCATCAACCAGCTCTACCAGGCCCGGGGTATGCTGCCCATCGACCCCGTGCGACTGACCCCACGGCATGAAGGGGGCCCGGTCTATTGGTTGGCCGAAGACGACGACACCGGTGCCGTGATCGGCAGCGTCATGGGCCTGAATCACCAGAAGGCCTTCAACGACCCGGAAAACGGCAGCAGCCTCTGGTGCCTGGCTGTCGATCCGCAATGCCCACGGCCGGGGGTGGGCGAAGTGTTGGTGCGTCACCTCATCGAGCATTTCATGAGCCGGGGCTTGAGTTACCTCGACCTGTCGGTGCTGCATGACAATCGCCAGGCAAAAAACCTCTACGCCAAGCTCGGTTTTCGCAACCTTTCGACCTTCGCCATCAAACGCAAGAACGGCATCAACCAGCCGTTGTTCCTCGGGCCGGGCCCCGAAGCGCAGTTCAATCCTTATGCGCGGATCATTGTCGAAGAAGCTCACCGCCGAGGCATCGAAGTGCAAGTGGATGATGCCGAGGCCGGCTTATTCACCTTGGTCCACGGCAGCCGCCGGGTGCGTTGCCGCGAATCCCTGAGCGACCTGACCAGCGCCATCAGCATGACCTTGTGCCAGAACAAGAGCCTGACCCACAAGGTGCTGAAAAACGCCGGCCTGAACCTGCCGGCCCAGCAACTGGCGGGGAATGCCGATGACAACCTGGCGTTCCTCGATGAGCATGAACGGGTGGTGGTCAAGCCCCTGGACGGTGAACAGGGCCAGGGGGTGGCAGTGGATCTGCGCACCATCGAGGAAGTGCAAAGCGCCATCGAGTCGGCTCGGCAGTTCGATAGCCAGGTGTTGCTGGAAAGCTTCCACGAAGGGCTGGACCTGCGCATCCTGGTGATCGGCTTTGAAGTGGTGGCGGCGGCGATCCGACGCCCGGCGGAAGTGATCGGTGACGGTCGGCACACCATCGGTGCCTTGATCGAAGCCCAGAGCCGCCGCCGGCAGGCCGCCACGGGCGGTGAAAGCAAGATCCCGATGGATGCCGAGACCCTGCGCACACTCAACGCGGCGGGATTCGACTACGACAGCGTGCTGCCGGCCGGAGAACACCTGTTCGTGCGGCGTACGGCGAACCTGCATACCGGCGGCGTGCTGGAGGATGTCACCGCCATCCTGCATCCGACGCTCGTCGATGCGGCGGTACGCGCCGCACGGGCGCTGGACATTCCCATGGTCGGCCTCGACCTGCTGGTGCCGGCGGCCGATCAACCCGAGTACGTGTTCATCGAAGCCAACGAACGCGCCGGCTTGGCCAACCACGAACCCCAGCCCACCGCCGAGCGCTTCGTGGACTTGTTGTTTCCCCATAGCCAGGTGATGGCCTAGCAGAGGTGTCGTGTCTGAACAGACCCCATCGCGAGCAAGCTCGCTCCCACATGGGATTTCTGGTGTTTACACATTCTGTGTTCATCGTAAGACCTCTGTGGGAGCGAGCTTGCTCGCGATGAGGCCAGTTCAGGCACCGCCCTTCAACAATCGGACACACTCATCGAAACCATCGATGCGCTGAACCCATCAGGAGTTTCCATGATCAGCAAAATTCCCGAACCGGATCTCGAATACCTGCAGAAAGTCCTGCTGGAGATGCTCGCCATTCCCAGCCCGACCGGTTTTACCGACACCATCGTGCGCTACGTCGCCGAGCGGCTCGAAGAGCTGGGTATCGCGTTCGAAATGACCCGTCGTGGCACGATCCGCGCCACGCTCAAGGGTCGCAAGAGCAGCCCCGACCGGGCCGTGTCGGCGCACCTGGATACCATTGGTGCCTCGGTGCGGGCCATCAAGGACAATGGCCGCCTGACCCTGGCCCCGGTGGGGTGCTGGTCCAGCCGGTTTGCCGAAGGCAGCCGGGTCAGCCTGTTCACCGACACCGGCGTGATTCGTGGCAGCGTGCTGCCGTTGATGGCGTCCGGGCATGCGTTCAACACCGCCGTGGATGAAATGCCCATCAGTTGGGACCACATCGAATTGCGCCTGGACGCCTATTGCGCCACGCGTGCCGATTGCGAAACCCTGGGGGTGGGCATCGGCGATTACGTCGCCTTCGATCCCCTGCCGGAATTCACCGAAAGCGGCCACATCAGTGCCCGGCACCTGGACGACAAGGCCGGGGTCGCGGCGTTGCTGGCGGCGCTCAAGGCGATTGTCGACAGCGGCGAGGAACTGCTGATCGATTGTCACCCGCTGTTCACCATCACCGAGGAAACCGGCAGCGGCGCGGCGGCCGCACTGCCTTGGGACGTCAGCGAATTCGTCGGCATCGACATCGCGCCCGTCGCCCCCGGCCAGCACTCGAGCGAACACTCGGTCAGCGTGGCGATGCAGGACTCCGGGGGGCCCTACGACTATCACCTGTCGCGACACTTGCTGAAACTGGCCAAGGAGAACGACATCTCGGCACGCCGCGACCTGTTCCGCTACTACTTCAGCGATGCTCATTCGGCCATCACCGCCGGCCACGATATCCGTACTGCCCTGCTCGCCTTCGGCTGCGACGCCACCCATGGCTACGAACGCACCCACATCGACAGCCTGGCCGCCCTCAGCCGCCTGCTAGGCGCCTATATCCTCAGCCCACCGGTGTTCGCCAGCGACGCGCAACCGGCCCAAGGCTCCCTGGACCGCTTCAGTCACCAGATCGAGCACGATGCACAGATGGAAAGCGATACCCGCGTGCCGTCGGTGGACAGCCTGGTGGGGCAGCGGTCGGATAGCTGATCCAGCCTTTCATTGCCTGGTAGATCACCCTCGCGAGCGAGCTCCTACTTTGAGTCTTCAGTGCGGCTCAGAAGCTGTGGGAGCGAGCTTGCTCGCGATGACGCCGGGACAAGCAACCGCAAACCCAAGGCTAGCCGCAAAAGCCCATTGGCCGTAGCATCGCCCCATTGTCTAGCCGAGGTCCCCCATGCTCATCCCCCACGACCAACTCGAAGTCGACACGCTCACTCGCCTGATCGAGGATTTCGTGACCCGCGACGGCACCGACAACGGTGACGATACGCCCCTGGAAACGCGGGTCCTACGGGTCCGGCAAGCGCTGACCAAAGGCCAGGCGTTGATCGTCTTCGACCCCGAAAGCGAACAGTGCCAACTGATGCTCAAGCACGACGTGCCCAAGCACCTATTCGACTGAACAGGACTTGCGGGCAGCATGGGCCTTTTTCCTCTGGATCTTTTCGTAGATTTCGGAGCGATGGACATCGACGTGCCGTGGCGCTTCAACGCCAAAACGCACGGTGGTGCCACTGACCGACAGCACACGGACGGAAATATCGTCCCCGATGGAAATCAACTCACCCACAGCGCGGCTTAATACGAGCATGGTTCTTGTCCTTAAGAATGTCTGGACCCTGACCATGCCCGCCCGGCTTCGCGTTCTCAAGACACCCGTGAGAATTCAGTAAGGCCCTACAAGCAAAGTTCTTGCGACTGAAGGAAACTTCCTGCAAAAACCCTGCGGGCCCATAGGTTATTTCAGGGGGCCGAGAAACGCGGGCCGAATAGAATCACGCTTGTCCCCAACACGCAGAGCGCCACGCCAATCCAGTCGGAACCCAGGGGCCGGGCTCGCTCCACCACGGCCAGCCAGCCGATCGAGGCCACGATGTAGATGCCGCCATAGGCAGCGAAGGCGCGCCCCGCGTACGTCGCTTCGATGCGGGTCAGCAGCAGGGCGAACAACGTGAGACTGAGCAGCGCCGGGGCGATCCACCACGCGCTCTTGCCCTGGCGTAACCACATCCAGAAGGCATAGCAGCCGGCGATTTCAAACAGCGCGGCGAGAAAAAACCACAAGTAATTGAGCATGCAGATGTCCGTCAGGAAGGCCGAATGGCGCCATCCTGAGGACATTGGGCATCCAGGTCAATTCAGGTTCTGGCGGGCCTTGGCGCGCATTTTGTCGGCCATGATGGTCATTTCGTCGTACAGCAACTGTGGGTTCTTCTGCTTGAGGGCCCATGCCATGCGCCCCTGTTCATGGGGCAGGATCATGAACTGGCCTTGGGCGACCTGCTGATAGATATAGTCGGCAATGTCAGCGGCGCTGATTGGGGAGCTTTCCAGCAACTTGCCCACCTGGGCCTTCATGGCGGGGGTCGGGCCGCGGAAGGAGTCCAGCAGATTGGTCTGGAAGAATGATGGGCACACGACGTGCACGCCGACTTCCTGCTGCGCCAGCTCCACCAGCAGGCTCTCCGACAACGCTACGACGCCAGCCTTGGCCACGTTGTAGTTGCTCATGGCCGGTCCCTGCATCAAGGCGGCCATGGAGGCGATGTTGATGATCTTGCCGCGGCTTTTTTCCAGCAGCGGCAGGAACGCCTTGCAGCCCTTGACCACACCCATGAGGTTGATCGCGATCTGCCAGTCCCAATCCTCCAGGGACAGTTCACTGAAGAACCCGCCCGAGGCAACGCCGGCATTGTTGACGATGATATCGATGCCGCCGAGCTTTTCTTCGCAAGCCTGGGCGAATGCAGTCAATTGGCTGTAGTCGCGTACATCGCAGCGCTGGATGAAGCCGTCGCCACCGGCAGCCCGCACGAGCTTGAGGGTTTCCACAAGGCCGGGTTCGCTGACATCCGACAAGGCCAGGCGCCAGCCTTCGCGGGCCCAGCGCAGCGCGATTTCGCGGCCCAGGCCGGAGCCGGCACCAGTGATCATCATGCGATTTTGCATAGCAGACAGCCTTGTTCCGGGAGAGATAGGCCGAGTGTAGCGAAGGCGCCGGCCGGACCCACGCTCCATCAGATTGCTGAATGGCGAGGGCAAACCGTAATAGGTTGGGGAAACCACACCGGACCAGGGTTATCGGGTCCTCAGGCAACTAGCCATTGGTGATATTAAAAAACTTTGAATTTTCCATGGAGCGCTACGGTCGGACTTATTAAGCCGCCCGGATTTAACGCATGCGTGCTGGTAGTTGGAAGTTGCATCACTCCAGAACTGACCAATAAGGAAATCTACAATGGGCACAATACTTATCATCATCCTGATCCTCCTGCTGATCGGTGGTCTTCCGGTCTTCCCGCACTCCAGAAGTTGGGGCTACGGTCCATCCGGTATCATTGGTGTCGTGTTGGTGGTGCTGTTGGTCCTGCTATTACTGGGCAAGATATAAACCCCTAAGTAAGTGCAAAAAAAAGAGGCCCTTGCAGGCCTCTTTTTTATGCTCGCCGTTTATCAGTCCGGCTTGCCGTCAACGACGCCGGCGGTGTTATCCAGCAGGCTCTTGGTCGCGGTTTGCAGGAATGATTCAAGCTTGAGCTTCATCTCGGCAGCCTCCGGCGCATCCGGGATGACTTGCGCACGGGGGGTGGCGCCCAGTTCATAGCGGTACATCTTCGGCGGCATTTCCTTTGGCAGCATCAGCATTGTGTCACCATGAATGATCGCGGTGGTCTGATCGCTGCCCGACGGTTTGATCACGCCAAAACCCGTGTCGCCTTCCGGCAGGTTCAGCAAGTCACGGCCCCAGCACTGGTGACGCACTTGCCCACCGAGCCGGCCCATGATGGTCGGCACGATGTCGACCTGGGTGCCCACGGTGTGGTTGCGCTGGCCGAACTTTTCCTGGACACCCGGGCCGATCAACAGCATCGGCACGTTGAAGCGGCCCAAGTCCATTTCAGTGATCTGGCGCTCGTTGCCAAAGCCATGGTCGCCCACCACCACGAACAGGGTTTCCTTGAAGTAAGGCTCCTTGCGGGCCTTCTCGAAGAACTGGCCCAGCGCCCAGTCGGAATAACGCATGGCGGTCAAGTGTTCGTTGAGGCTGCCACGGTCGGTAACCGGCTCGACCGGCAACGGCGTCGGCAACGCATAGGGCGTGTGGTTTGACAGGGTTTGCAGCAAGGCATAGAACGGCTTGCCGTTTTCCCGCGCCTTGAGCTCGATCAGGCCACGGTCGAACATGTCCTGGTCGGACACGCCCCAGGTCGGGTCGGAGAACACCGGGTTCACGAAATCGTTACGCCCGATGAATGTGGTCATGCCCTGGCTGCTGAAGAAACCCGACTGGTTGTCCCAGGCAAAATCGCCGTTGTAGACATACACGTCGTCGTAGTCACGGGCACTGAGCAGTTGCGGCAGGCCCGACAGTTTGTGGCTGCCCTCCGGCGTCTGCATCAGGTATTCGAAACCCGGCAGGTTCGGGAAGCACGCCATGGTGGCGAACATGCCCTGGTGGGTGTGGGTGCCGTTGGAGAAGAAACGGTCGAACAGCAGGCCTTCCTTGGACAGCTTGTCCAGATAAGGCGTGATGTTGCCCGGCGCGCCCAGGGCGCCCACCGAGTGACCGGCCATGCTTTCCATGAGAATCACGACCACATTCTTGATCGGCAGGGTCTTGTCCGCCGGCGGCGTATAGTCGCGGCGCACAGCGGCCGTCTCGGTGTCCACGAGCTTGTCGTCAGGCATCACCAGCATGTCGCGCACGGTCTGCTGTGCCAGCGGTTGCTCGACGGTGGCTTTCCAAATGTTGTCACGGTCTTCGGACATCCGGCTCTTGGCCGCCGCCACCAGCGACAAGGTGCCATTGAGGCCCAACTGGTTGGCGAAGTTCGAATCGGTGGTGTAGACATCGCCCCAACGCAGGGGCGGACCTTGGCGCAGGGTACCGCGCGCAGCGGTCACGGCCACCAGCAGACACACCATGAACACGGCGATACGCCCGTACCACGGAGCGATCTGACGCGCGCCGATGCTACCGCCGCTGAAAGGCCCACGCGGGCGAGTGGCACGGTCGGCCCCCTTGAACGCCAGGCTCAAGATAATAGTGCCGACCGCCCAGGCCAGCAGGTAGCGCACCACCGGAAAACCGTACCAGAGCATGCTCATCACGGTTTTCGGGTCTTCCTTTACATACTGGAAGACCAGGCCGTTGAGGCGCTGGTGGAATTCACGGTAGAAATCCATCTCCATCAAGCCCAGGAACAGCGCGATGCTGGAAGTGACAGTCAGCCAGAAACGAAAGAACCCACGGGCCGCCATGGCCCTTGCGCTGAACAACGCCAGCAATAAAGGGATGCAGAGGTAGACCACCAGGCGTAAGTCGAAACGCAGGCCGTTGACGAAGGCTTCAACGAAGGTCGAAGCCGGCGTGTCGAGGATCATCTCGCGGTTATAGACCAGCAGCGCCACGCGCAGCAGGCTGAACATGACCATCATCACCAAGGCACAAAGTAACGTGTAGGCCAGGTGCGATTTGACGGTCGGTTGCAGCAGGCGATGCGTAGTACGCTGCTGACTCAGGGCGTCCGGGATTGCCATGTCGTTTAAGGACCCTATCGGAATTGGAGTGACAAAAAGAAACAACGGCGCGCCCTCTGTTGACCAAAGACTGGCCTCGGGGCTTGCGCGAGTGCGCAGATGTTGCACGAACGGTCATGGCATTGCCATTAAATAACCGGCGGCGATATGAGCGCGGGGAATTGTCCGCAAGATCGGGTGAAAATTTCGTTCAAAGAATATTCAGAAACACAAAAATCCCAGCCTGCTGAAGCGCTTGGGCCGAATGCCGTTGTGGCGAGGGGATTCATCCCCGCTGGGTTGCGCAGCAGCCCTAGGCTGTTAACTCAATCTTCCTGGCACACCGAGTGGCCTGGTTTGGGGGCTGCTGCGCAGCCCGGCGGGGATGAATCCCCTCGCCACAGGGTTGCCGATCACTTCCAGTCCAGTGTGAAAACGATCATTGTCAATGAAACTGCCGCCCAAGCCCCGCCGGCACGCCTTCGATGGTGGTGTCCTCCCACGGGCCGTTCGGGCTGACGGAGCGACTCCAGCCGTTGTTCCAGCGGTAGTAGGTACGCTGGCGATAGAAGGTGTTGGTCTGGTTGTCCAGCACATAGACCCCCAGCTTGGCGTCCCAATGGCTGTTGCCACCCGGTGGCGGGGCAAAACTGGCGGAGGTGCGCGGCAGTGGCTTGGCCGGCTTGTTCGGGATGACCGGCTTGCCTGGAGGCGTGGACGGGGCGGGCTTGGTGGTCGGGGTCGAGGGTGGAATCGGTGGCAGCGGCGCCGAAGGCTCCGACGGACGCTGGACCGCACAAGCGCTCAGGCCCATGACGAGCGTGAGCAGGGTGATACGAGCGATGGCGGTCATGGTGCGAATTCCTGTTATTTGTCCGGGCTGTCGATGGTCAATTGCTGCTGCGCCGTGGTGCTGCTGGCCAAGGGCTGGCTGCGGCCGACCCACTCACCGGCCGTCGGCTGACCGGCCCGGGAGATGCGCGCCATCAGTTGGACTTCGGGGAAGTTCGACAGTTTCAACTGCGGCATCATGGCGTCCGCATCGCCCAGCTCTACCGTGACCGGCAGATCGGCCACCGTCAGGCGCTTGGCGGCCAACGGCGCCGGCGGACCGGAAACAGCGCGGGCGAAAATGAACACACTGTCACCCGGCTGCACCTTGGCCTTGAGTGCCGGCGCCAGGTCGACGCGCACCTTGAGCAGTGCCCCGGTCTTGGCCACCGGGGCCTGGGCGACTTTACCGCCGCTGGCTTGCAGCTTCTCGGTGGCACGGGTAATGCCACCTTGCAGGGCCTCGCGGGACTTGTCGCCTTCCGGCAATTCTGCGAGCAGGCGTCCCCAGTAATCGATCGCGTCCTGATAGCGCTCGCCTTCAAACGCAGCGATTCCCAACAGTCCGAGGCTGGTGACCTCCTTCGGATCGAGCTTCAGCGCTTCGTCGGTCAAGGCCTGGACTTTATCCGACCACTTCTTGCCATCGGCGAAATACTGCGCCTGGGCCCACTGGCCCAGCAGTTCCGGTTGACGACCGGCCACCGCGACGGTGCGCTCGAAGATCTTCGCCGCGTCCGCGGGCCGATCCTGGGCCATGTAGGTACGCCCGAGGAAATACAGGCCTTCGGCCGAGTCCGGCTGCGCGGCCACCGCGCGTTCCAGGCGCAGGGTCATCTCTTCCATCGACTGCGGCGCCTGGGCGAACTCACGGGTCAGCTCGACCTTGTCACTGGCACCGAAATGCAGGTACAGCGCCAGGCCCAATACCGGCACCAGTACGGCAGCGAGCAACGGCAACGGCTTGCCCAACCGGGATTCGCGTGGCGCATCGGCGCCCTCGGTGTCGGCGAGCAGTTCACGGGCGGCTTCGGCGCGACCGGTGTCCAGTTGCGCGGCGTTGAGCACGCCCTCTTCCCGCTCGGCCTGCAGTTCGGCCACACGCTCCTGATACAGCGCCACGTTGAGCGCGGTGCGGTCCTCCTCGCGTTGAGCAAGACGACCACGCAGTACAGGGATCAATAGAAAACTCAGGGCAACCAGGAGAAGCAGACCTGCGGCGAGCCAGAAATCAATCATGCTTGGTTTTATCCAACAGTTGGTCGAGGCGCTGGCGCTCTTCGACAGAAAGCGTGTCCGGGGCGGCCGTGCGCTGGACACGGCGCCGACGCACGATCACCGCGATGATCACGAAGCCGCCGAGCAACAGCCCGGCGGGGCCGAACCAGAGCAGCGCGGTCTTGGAGGACAGGGCGGGGTTGTAGCGCACGAACTCACCGTAGCGATCGACCATGAAGTCGATGATCTGCTGGTTGTCCTTGCCCTCGCCGAGCATGCGGAAGATTTCCTTGCGCAGGTCGGCGGCAATCGGGGCATTGGAGTCGGCAATGTCCTGGTTCTGGCACTTGGGGCAGCGCAGTTCCTTGGTCAGTTCGCGAAACCGCTCGCGCTCGCCGTCGTTGGCGAATTCGTAGGTGTCGATGGCGGCCTGGGCCACACCGACCAGGCTCACCCCCAGGATGGCAGCGGCTAACCAGCGCTTCATGGCTTGGCCTCGTCCACCAGGGCCTGGTACTTGGCGGCCAGTTTCTCGCGCCAGACCTGTTCGTCGATCACCCCGACGAACTTGTCGCGGATCACGCCCTTGGCATCGATGAAGAAGGTTTCCGGCGCGCCATAGACACCCAGGTTCAGGCCCAGGGAGCCGTCTTCGTCACGAATGTCCAATTGATACGGATTGTGGAACTCGGCCAGCCACTTCAAGGCGTCGGCATTGACGTCCTTGTAATTGACGCCGTAGATCACCACGCCGTTCTGGGCCAGCTTGTTCAGCACCGGGTGTTCGACCCGGCAGGAGATGCACCAGGTGCCCCACACGTTCACCAGCGCCGGCTTGCCCAGCAGGTCGGCGCGGGTGAGGGTCTTGTCGCCTTGCACCGAGGGCAGGGAAAACTCCGGGAACGGCTTGCCGATCATCGCCGAGGGCAATTCACTCGGATTCAAGTACAGCCCCCGGTACAAAAACACCGCCATCAACAGGAACAGCGCCAGCGGCAATATCATCAACCAACGTTTCATGCAGTGGCTCCCGTCACGCCCAGGGCTTCACGCACCCGGGTTTTCACCTTGACCCGATAACGCCGATCCAGCGCCGCCAGCACCCCGCCCAGGCCGGTGAGCAAGCCACCGAACCAGATCCAGCGCACGAACGGCTTGACATGGACCCGCACCGCCCACGCGCCGTCGCCCAGGGACTCGCCCAGCGCCACGTAGAGGTCGCGGGTGAAACCGGCATCGATCCCGGCCTCGGTCATGACCGAGTTCTGCACGGTGTAGAGGCGTTTTTCCGGATGCAGCACGGTGATTTCCTGGCCGTTGCGAATGACCCGCACAGTGCCCTTGTCGGATGTGAAGTTCGGCCCTTCGAAATGCTTGGCGCCCTCGAAGACGAACTGATAACCGCCCAGGTCCATGGACTCGCCCGGCGCCAGGCGCAGGTCGCGCTCGGCGCTGTTCTGGCTGGACAGCACCACGCCCAGGGCGCAGACGGCGATGCCCAGGTGGGCGACCTGCATGCCCCAATAACTGCGGGTCAGGGTTGGCAAGCCCTTGATCAGGCCTTTGTGGCGGGTCTTGTCGAAAATGTCCCGGACACCGGCCAGCAACACCCAGGCTGCCAGCACGAACGTCGCCAGCACCGCCCAGTTGAAGTCGCCGTAGGCCACGCCGGCCACCACGGCCAGGGCGGCCGTGCCCAGCAGCACCGGAGTCAACATGCCCAGCAGCCACTTGACCGGGGTGTCTTTCCAGCGCACCAGCACACCGATGGCCATCACCACCATCAGGATTGCCATCAGCGGGATGAACAGTGCGTTGAAGTACGGCGGGCCGACGGACAGCTTGGCGCCAGACAGCGCATCGAGCACCAGCGGATACAACGTCCCCAGCAGGATCATCGACGCGGCTACCACCAGCACCAGGTTGTTGCCCAGCAACAGGGTTTCCCGTGACCAGAGGTTGAAGCCGACCTGGCTCTTGACCACCGGCGCACGCAGGGCGAACAGCGTCAGCGAGCCGCCGACGACGAACAGCAGGAACATCAGGATGAACACGCCGCGCTCAGGGTCCGAGGCGAAGGCGTGCACCGACGTCAGCACGCCGGAACGCACCAGGAACGTCCCCAGCAGGCTCAGGGAGAACGCCGCGATGGCCAGCAGAACGGTCCAGCTCTTGAACACACCGCGCTTTTCCGTGACCGCCAGGGAATGGATCAGCGCCGTGCCCACCAACCAGGGCATGAACGAGGCGTTTTCCACCGGGTCCCAGAACCACCAGCCACCCCAGCCGAGCTCGTAGTAGGCCCACCACGACCCCAGGGTGATACCGATGCCAAGGAACGCCCAGGCGACGATGGTCCACGGGCGCGACCAGCGTGCCCAGGCAGCGTCGAGACGACCGCCGAGCAACGCGGCGATGGCGAAGGCGAAGGCCACGGAAAAACCGACGTAGCCCATGTAGAGCATCGGCGGGTGAACGATCAGGCCGATGTCCTGCAGCAATGGGTTGAGGTCACGGCCATCCATCGGCATCTGCGGCAGGATGCGCTTGAACGGGTTGGACGTGACGATCAGGAACAGCAGGAAACCGGTGCTGATCATGCCCATCACCGCCAGCACCCGGGCCAGCATCACCTGGGGCAACTGCCGGGAAAAGACCGAGACCGCGAAGGTCCAGCCAGCGAGGATCAACGCCCAGAGCAACAGCGAGCCCTCGTGGGCGCCCCACACGGCGCTGAACTTGTAGTACCAGGGCAAGGCGCTGTTGGAGTTGCCGGCAACGTATTCCACGGAAAAGTCGTCGACCATGAACGCATAGGTCAGGCAACCGAAGGCGAACAGCATGAAGGCGAATTGCCCCCACGCCGCCGGCTGGGCCAGGCTCATCCACAAGCGGTCGCCGCGCCAGGCGCCCAACATGGGCACCACGGCCTGTACCAGGGAAAAACACAGGGCCAGGATCATCGCCAGGTGGCCCAGCTCGGGAATAAAGATACCAGACGTCATCGATCAGCCCTCCTTCACGGGAGCGGGCGCCGATTGACCGCTGTCTTTCAGGGCCTTGGTCACTTCCGGCGGCATGTACTTTTCGTCGTGCTTGGCCAGCACTTCGTCGGCCACCACCACGCCATCGGCGTTGAGCTTGCCCAGGGCGACGATGCCCTGCCCTTCGCGGAACAGGTCAGGGAGGATGCCGCGATAGGTGATGGTCACGGTCTTGTTGAAGTCGGTGACATTGAATTTCACGTCCAGCGAATCCCCGGAACGCACCAGCGAACCCTGCTCCACCATGCCACCGGCACGGATGCGCGTGTCTTTCGGCGCTTCGCCATTGGCGATCTGGGTTGGGGTGTAGAACAGGTTGATGTTCTGCTGCAAGGCGCTCAGGGCCAGGCCGACCGCGGCACCGACACCCACCAGGATCGCCAGAATGATGACAAGACGTTTTTTACGCAGCGGATTCACTGACCATTCTCCCGGCGCAGACGACGCGCCTCTTGTTGCAGATACCGCTTGCGGGCCAGGATCGGCACCGCCACGTTGAGGGCCAGCACCACCAGGCAAATGCCATAGGCTGACCAGACATACAGGCCATGATGGCCCATGGCGAGGAAATCGCCGAATGAAGCGAAACTCATCGAGCGGCCTCCAGGCTGTTCTGTACTTCGGCCTTCACCCAACTGGCCCGGGATTCGCGCTTGAGCACTTCCAGGCGCATGCGCAGCAACAACACCGCGCCGAAGAAACAGTAGAAGCCCAGCACCGTCAGCAATAGCGGCAGCCACATCTCGACGGGCATCGCCGGTTTTTCCGTGAGGGTGAAGGTCGCGCCCTGGTGCAGGGTGTTCCACCACTCCACCGAGTATTTGATGATCGGGATATTGATCACGCCGACAATCGCCAGCACCGCGCAGGCCTTGGCGGCACTGTCACGATTGCTGATGGCGTTGCCCAGCGCAATAAGACCGAAGTACAGGAACAGCAGGATCAGCATCGACGTCAGTCGCGCATCCCAGACCCACCACGAACCCCAGGTCGGCTTGCCCCAGATTGCCCCGGTGACCAGCGCCACGGCGGTCATCCAGGCGCCGATGGGCGCCGCGCATTGCAGGGCCACGTCGGCCAGCTTCATTTTCCACACCAGCCCGACCACGCCACACACCGCCAGCATCACGTAGATGGACTGGGCCAGCATCGCGGTGGGAACGTGGATGTAGATGATGCGGAAGCTGTTGCCCTGCTGGTAATCCGGTGGGGCGAAGGCCAGGCCCCAGACCACGCCGATGCCAATCAGCAGCAGCGCGGCGATACTCAACCAGGGCAACAGTCTGCCACTGATGCCGTAGAACCACTTGGGTGAGCCGAGCTTGTGAAACCAGGTCCAGTTCATTGCAGTTTCCATCACGGTTGCGGCTCGTCATCACGAGCCGCCAGGTCTGCCTTAACTTCCGCAGAAGTGGTCAATGGTTGACCAGGCCTCATTATTATTCGCCGACGCTGATTTTCAGGCCAGCGGCTATTGCAAAGGGTGTCAGGGTTATCGCCAGGGCGGTCAGGCTCCCAAGCCACAGCAGATAACCGGTCGCGGGCATGCCTTGCAACGCTGCTTGCAAAGCACCACTGCCGAGGATCAATACCGGTATGTACAACGGCAGGATCAACAGCGCCAACAACAGGCCGCCGCGCTTCAAGCCCACCGTCAACGCCGCGCCCACCGCACCAAGCAGGCTCAGCACCGGCGTGCCCAGCAGCAGCGACACCAGCAGCACCGGCATGCACGCGCCGGGCAGCCCCAGCATCATTGCCAGCAGCGGCGAGAGCAGCACCAGCGCCAGCCCGGAAAAAACCCAGTGTGCCAGTACCTTGGCCAAAACCAGAAGGGCCAGGGGGTGCGACGAAAGGACCCACTGTTCCAGTGAGCCGTCTTCGAAATCACTGCGGAAAAGCCCGTCCAGCGAGAGCAGGACCGATAAAAGCGCGGCCACCCAGACCAGCCCTGGAGACAAGGTTTGCAACAATTGAGTCTCCGGCCCGACCGCCAACGGGAACAGCGCGATGACAATGGCGAAGAACACCAGCGGGTTGGCCAGTTCGGCCGGACGACGAAAGAGCAGGCGCGCCTCACGGGCCAGCAACAGGCCAAACACACTCATACAGCCCAGTTCCCCAAATCGATGTTGCGATAACCGGACGGCATCCGCGCCAGCGTGTGGTGGGTGGTCAACAGCACCAAGCCACCCTGTTCGCAGTGCCGGGCCAGGTGTTCCTCGAGCTGCGCGACGCCCTGTTTGTCCAGGGCGGTGAACGGCTCGTCGAGGATCCACAGCGGCGGGCCGTCCAGGTACAGCCGGGCCAGGGCTACGCGGCGCTGCTGCCCAGCGGACAGGGTGTGGCTCGGCACATCCTCGAAGCCGCGCAACCCCACCGCCGCCAACGCCTGCCAGATCGCCTCGCGTCCGGCGGGCCGATGCAGCGCACAGAGCCAACGGAGGTTTTCTTCGGGGGTCAGCAAGTCCTTGATGCCCGCGGCATGGCCGATCCAGAGCAGGTTGCGGGCCAGTTCGCTGCGCTGGCTGTGCAAGGGCTGGCCGTTGAGCAACACGTGGCCTGCGGTGGGCTGCATCAACCCGGCAACCAGGCGCAAGAGGCTGGTCTTGCCGCTACCGTTGGGGCCACTGATCTGCACCATATCGCCAGGCGAGAGTCTCAATTCAAGATCTTCGAAAAGCAGCCGCAAGTCTCGCTCACAGGCGAGGCCGACGGTTTGCAGGAGAGGGCTGGTCAAGGGATCGCGGGCCTTATACGGTTCAAGTCGGCGGTGCAGCGGCCGTTAAAGAGGTGCAGCATAGATGCTTTGACGGCCTGTTCCACAGAGCTGCGTCAAACAATCGCAAGGTTTTCGCCACTCCCGGAAAGACGGCGGCATTATACATGCCCTAACCTACTCTCAAGAGCGCTTATTTCCCCAAGGTAAAGCCGCAGATGACAGACGACATGAACATCCTGCCGCTGCCCCAGGCCACGGCAACGACGCGTATGCCAGCGGTGACGGGCGAGTTGCTCAAATTGCTGGCGCCGGCCGCAGGCCTGATCGGCCCCGGCCAGACCGCCCAGGCCGAAGTGCTGTCGCTCAAGCAAGCCGACCAGACCTTCCAGCTGTTGCTCAAGGTCACCTTGGAGAGCGGCCGCCAGACGACCGTACAAGCCACCAGCACCCAGCCATTGCCCCAGGGCACCAGCCTGGCCGTGACCCAGCCATCCGCCAGCAACCTGACGATTGCCGTGCAACAGGCCGTCGCCTCCAGCGTCGCCACCCTGACCCGCATCGACACGGCGCAGATGCCGGTCGGCACGTTGCTGCAAGGCAAGGTATTGACCAGCCAGGCGCTGCCCTCATTGCCCGGACAGCCGGCGGTCTATCGGTCGTTGGTGAGCCTGCTCAACACGGCCCAGGCCGGCAGTACCCTGGACATCGACAGCCCCCAACCGCTGCGCATCGGCACGCTCTTGAGCGCCCAGGTGCAAGATGCCCAGACGCTCAAATTCGTTCCCCTGAGCAACCGCCAGGAGCAACTGGCGGTGAGCCAGCAACTGGTCACCCAGGTGAGCCGCCAAGGCTCGCTGGACAGCCTGATCACCGCCCTGCAGAGCCTGCCGGCCACGGACGACACCGGCGCCGAGCTGCGCGCCGCGGTGACTCGCCTGCTGGCTGGCCTGCCGGATGTCCAGCAGCTGAGCACGCCCAAGGGCTTGGCCCAAGCCATGATTGCCAGCGGTGTGTTCCTGGAAAGCAAACTGCTCGCCGGACAGTCACCGAGCCTGGCGCCGGACATGAAGGGCGACCTGCTGAAACTGATTGCCCAACTGACCCCGGCCCTGCCCGCCTCCACCAACCTGGGCGCCATCATTGCCGCCAATACACTGGCCCAGGCCTTGCCCAATTTCGTGCGCAGCGCTCTGGGGATGCTCGGCCAGGTCAGCGCCAAGCCGCCGCCCACCAGCTTTCCGCTACCCTCGCGCCTGCTGAAAGAGCAGGACGAAGAAGGCGATCTGGAACACCTGCTGCGCCTGGCCGCCGCTGCCGTGTCGCGCCTGCAAAGCCATCAGTTGTCGAGCCTGGAACAGACCGGCCTGACCGACGACGGTCGACTGATGAGCACCTGGCAACTGGAGATCCCGATGCGCAACCTGCAGGACATCGTGCCGTTGCAGGTCAAGTTCCAGCGCGAGGAAACCCCGCCCCGGGAGCAACCGGACGAACGCCGGGAAGAACGCGAGCCGAAACAGCAGCTCTGGCGGGTCGAACTGGCGTTCGACATGGAACCGCTCGGCCCGCTGCAGATTCAAGCCCAGTTGCTCAGCGGCAGCCTGTCCAGCCAGTTGTGGGCAGAACGGCCCTACACCGCGAACCTGATCGAAAGCAACCTGACCGCCTTGCGCGAGCGCCTTGTAACCTGTGGCTTGAACGTCGGCGACCTGGACTGCCACCTCGGAACCCCGCCCCAAGGCCCCAAGACTCGCCTGGAACAACGCTGGGTGGACGAAACCGCATGACGACCCACACCGAACCCCGCCAGGCCATCGCCCTCAAGTACGACGGCCACCACGCCCCGACCCTCACCGCCAAGGGCGACGAAGCCCTGGCCGAGGAAATCCTGCGAATCGCCCGGGACAGCGAAGTACCGATCTATGAGAACGCCGAGCTGGTGAAGCTGCTGGCACGGATGGAGTTGGGAGACAGCATCCCGGAAGAGCTGTACCGCACGATTGCCGAGATCATCGCGTTTGCCTGGAACCTCAAGGGCAAATTCCCCCAGGGCTATGACCCGAACGCGCCGAGTATCGAGAAGGATGTGACCGACCGCGGCGACGACTACTGATCGGTGGCGAGGGGATCTATCCCCGTTGGGTTGTGCAGCGACTCCATTTTTAAGCGGCTGCTGCGCACCCGAGCGGGGATAAATCCCCTCGCCACAGGGGCTGGGCGGAAAAGATTGGTTCGCCGGCAAAACCTGTGGGAGCTGTAGCTTGAGCAGCGACCCCATTTTCTTGGCGGCTGCTGCGCACCCGAGCGGGGATGAATCCCCTCGCCACAGGGGCTGGGTTGGAAAGATTGGTTCGCCGGCAAAACCTGTGGGAGCGAGCCCGCTCGCGATGGGGCCCTGCCAACCAACATCGATATTGACTGACACACCGCTATCGCGAGCAAGCTCGCTCCCGCATTGGATTGGGGTGAACGCGATCAGCCGCCCCGGTGTAGCTTGCTCATCAACTCCGCCTCGGCCTGGGTCAGGCCGCAGGCTTGGGTCAGTTCGTCGACGCTGGCGCCCATGCCCACCAGGCGAGCGGCCTGGGCGAAGGACAGGCTGGAGGGGTCGCGCTGTTCCAACTGGGCGAGTTTATCCGGCAACGGCGCGACCACGGCACGCAGCTCATGGAGCGCTTCGCCCATGCGCACGGTGCCGTTCTGATAATCGTCGACGCGCTTGGCCAGGTCCTTGATGCGCTGGTCGCGCAGCGCATCGCCCTGGGCCTGCTGAGCGGCGATCTGCCGCTGGCCACGTATGTAAGCCAAGAACATCGCCAGCGTGCCTGCCCAGAAAAGGAACAGGACAATGACTGCTACCTCAAGAATCAATCAGATACTCTCCAGTTCCGACCACTCTTCTTCGCTCATCATCTTGTCCAGTTCAACCAGAATCAGCAACTCGTTGTTCTTGTTGCACACCCCTTGAATGAACTTGGCGGATTCTTCGTTACCCACGTTCGGCGCGGTCTCGATTTCCGACTGGCGCAGGTAAACCACCTCGGCGACGCTGTCGACCATGATGCCAACCACTTGCTTGTCGGCTTCGATGATGACGATCCGGGTGTTGTCGCTGATCTCGGCGTTCATCAGGCCGAAGCGCTGACGGGTATCGATCACGGTGACCACGTTGCCACGCAGGTTGATGATACCCAGCACATAGCTGGGTGCACCCGGTACCGGGGCGATCTCGGTATAGCGCAGCACTTCCTGAACGCGCATCACATTGATGCCGTAGGTTTCGTTGTCGAGCTTGAAGGTCACCCATTGCAGAATCGGATCTTCAGAACCCTTTTGAGACGACGCCTTATCATTCATACCCTGACCCCTCGAAAAACCGCCTGTGGCGGCGTGTATTCTGTCCGGCGACTGTGTGCCGCCGGTTGTCTTATTTCGGTTTCTGAACCGGCTTTCTGCTGCCGTCCAGGTGTTTTGCCCCGCCGCTGGCGATCAGCTCCGCCAGTTCGGAAACGTCCAGCAAGGCACACATGTGCTCGATCACCGTACCCGCCAGCCATGGCCGTTGCCCTCGATGGCTGCGCCACTTGATCTCGTTCGGGTCCAGGCGCAGCGATCGGCTGACCTGATGCACCGCCAACCCCCACTCATAACCTTGTACCGAAATCACGTATTGCAAACCCTGGCGAAAGTCGTCGCGATAACGGTCCGGCATGACCCAGCGCGCCGTATCCAGTACCTTCAGGTTGCCCGCCTGGCTCGGCAGGATCCCGAGGAACCATTCCGGCTGGCCGAACAACGGCGTCAGTTCCTGCCCGGCCAGGGAGTAGATCGATCCCAGGCAGACCAGCGGCACCGCCAGGGTCAACCCGGCCACATCGAACAACAAACACTCGAACGGCTCGGCAGCCCAGGCCGGACGATCGTCGCCCGGCACCGGCGGCGGTGGGCTGCTCGGCGGCACGTGGACTTCCACCACCGGCGTTACCAGGCCCTGCAGCAACGGGGCAACGGTCGAGACCGGCGCCAGGATCGGCGCGGGAGCATCCATTACCGCCAGTTGAGGCTTGATGAACGGTGCTTCGACCGCCGCAGCCACCACTGATTTCTGTGCATCACGGGCCTGCTCTTCGAGCACGGCCGCTTGAAACTCATCCAGCACACCCTCGGCTTGGACGTGCTCGGGCAACGCCTCGATCACGCTTGGCGGCGGTGGCAATTCTTCGGTCGCTTCCTGCAACAGCCCATCCAGATAGGACTGCAGGGCCATTTGCGGACGCGAGGTTGTCTTTATCGGGCGGCTCATGGGAACAGTGCGCCACTTGAAGAGGTTATCGGCATGAATGCGGTAGGACTTGAGCGTTCGCAAGCGAACACAACGTCAATGGAAAGCCTCGTCACCTTAAGCCACCTGCTGCGGAACAAGCTGTTGGGCCAGCAGATGCTTGAGCAGCGCCCGGTAGGCCAGTACGCCACGGCTCTTGCCATCGAATTGCGAAGGGGTCACACCGGCGCGACTGGCATCGCGCAGGCGGGTATCGACGGGGATATAGCCTTGCCAGATGTCCTCCGGGTACATGTCCCGCAGCACACGCAGGGTGCCCAGGGACGCCTGGGTGCGACGGTCGAACAGGGTCGGCACGATGTTGAAGGCCAGCGTCTGCTTGCGCGAGCGGTTGACCATCGCCAGCGTATTGACCATGCGCTCCAGGCCCTTGACCGCCAAGTGCTCGGTCTGTACGGGGATGACCAATTGCTGGCTGGCTGCCAAGGCATTGACCATCAGCAACCCCAGCAGCGGCGGGCTGTCGATGATCGCGTAATCGAAATCCTGCCACAGTTGCGCCAGACTCTTGGCGATCACCAGGCCCAGGCCGCTCTGCCCCGGCGACTGTCGCTCCAGGGTGGCCAGGGCGGTGCTGGACGGCAGCAGGGAAATCCGCTCGTCGCTGGTGGACAACAGCAACTGCCCCGGCAGCCCCTCGGGCACGACGCCCTTGTGCAGGAACAGGTCGTAGTTGCTGTGCTCCAGGCTGTCGGGATCGTAGCCGAAATAGCTGGTCATCGAGCCATGGGGGTCCAGGTCGACGATGACCACGCGCTTGCCCGCCTCGGCCAGCAACCCGGCTAAAGCGATGGAAGATGTGGTCTTGCCCACACCACCTTTTTGATTGGCGACTGCCCAGACTCTCATTCGGATCGTTCCTCCCGGCCGAAACTGGCTCGACCGAGAAATAGCTCGGTTATAAAGCGGGTGACGGAGAATTGACGGCACTCTGTCTTCCCGGTGACTTGACCGGAGCCGGTGCAGTTTGTGTGCCAGCCCGCTTCAATGCCGCATCCGGAGTTGCATTGGCCGTACCGGTGCCGGTCAGGCTGCGACGTACATCGAGGTTACGCGACACCACCAGCACCACCCGCCGGTTGCGCGCACGCCCCTCGGCCGTGGCATTGTTGGCCACTGGTTGGAACTCACCGTAGCCCACCGAAGCCAGGCGACCGGGGTTCACCCCCTGCATTGCCAACATGCGCACGATGCTCGCCGAACGGGCCGAGGAGAGCTCCCAGTTGGTCGGGTATTGCGCGGTACGGATCGGCTGGTCGTCCGTGAAGCCTTCGACATGGATCGGGTTGTCGAACGGCTTGAGGATCGCCGCGACCTTATCGATGATGTTGAACGCCATGTCGCTGGGCATGGCGTCGCCGCTGCCGAACAACAGGCTGGAGTTGAGCTCGATCTCGACCCATAACTCGTTGCCGCGCACGGTCATCTGGTTGGAACTGATCAGGTCGCCGAAGGCCGCACTGATGTCATCGGCGATGCTTTTCAATGGGTCGCTGCTGCCGGCGATACCCGCCTCGACCTGTTCGCTGTCCTTGACCAAGGGTTTGGCCGGCGTGGTGGTCTTGGGCCGCTCCTCGCCGATAGGGATAGGCTTGAGGGCCCGGTCGGAATCGGTGAAGACACCGATCAACGCCTCGGAGATGACTTTGTATTTGCCTTCGTTAACCGAAGAAATCGAATACATGACCACAAAAAAGGCGAACAGCAGCGTGATGAAGTCGGCATAGGAAACCAGCCAGCGTTCATGGTTGACGTGTTCTTCACGATGCCTTCGACGTGCCATGTTAGAACGTGCCCAAAGTAAATGACGAAACAGAGCCTGCTGCTGTCTTTGTGGCGAGGGGATTGATCCCCGCCAGGTTGCGCAGCAGCCCCAAGGCAAACGACTCGATCAACCTGGCACATCGAGATGTCAGGTTTTGGGGCCGCTTCGCGACCCAACGGGGATCAATCCCCTCGCCACAGGTTTGGCGCAATCCTGGGCGCCCTACGTTTTCCATCAGTCCATGAAGCCCTGAAGCTTCAACTCAATGGAGCGCGGGTTTTCACCTTCGGCGATCGACAGGATCCCTTCCAGCAGCATTTCGCGGTAGCGCGACTGGCGCAACGCGATGGACTTGAGCTTGGCCGCGATAGGCAGCAGCACCAGGTTGGCACTCGCCACGCCATAGATCGTGGCAACGAACGCCACGGCGATACCACTGCCCAACTGCGACGGATCGGCCAGGTTGCCCATCACATGGATCAGGCCCATCACTGCACCGATGATGCCGATGGTCGGCGCATAGCCGCCCATGCTTTCGAATACCTTGGCCGCTTCGATGTCGCGGCTTTCCTGGGTGTAGAAATCCACCTCCAGGATGCTGCGGATGGCTTCCGGCTCGGCGCCGTCCACCAGCAATTGCAGGCCTTTGCGCGAGTAGCTGTCGGGCTCGGCATCGGCCACCCCTTCCAGGCCCAGCAGGCCTTCCTTGCGAGCGGTCAGGCTCCAGTTCACCACCCGATCGATACCACCGGCCAAGTCGACACGGGGCGGGAACAGAATCCAGATCAACACCTGCATGGCGCGTTTGAAAGCGCTCATGGGCGACTGCAACAGCGCCGCGCCAATGGTGCCACCGAGCACGATCAACGCCGCCGGGCCGTTGGCCAGCGCGCCCAGATGACCACCTTCCAGATAATTGCCGCCAATGATGGCGACGAACGCCATGATGATGCCAATCAGGCTGAGCACATCCATTACAGGCAGGCCTCGACCAGGTGTCTACCGATGTCGTCCAACCCATACACGGCATCGGCAAGATCGGCTTTGACGATGGCCATTGGCATGCCGTAGATCACGCAACTGGCTTCGTCCTGGGCCCAGATCGCACTGCCGCCCTGCTTGAGCAGGCGCGCGCCTTCGCGACCGTCGGCGCCCATGCCGGTGAGCACCACCGCCAGAACTTTGTCACCGTAGGACTTGGCCGCGGAACCGAAGGTAATGTCCACGCAAGGCTTGTAGTTCAGGCGCTCGTCACCCGGCAGGATTTTCACCGCGCCACGACCGTCGATCATCATCTGCTTGCCACCCGGCGCCAGCAACGCCAGGCCCGGACGCAGGATGTCGCCATCCTCGGCTTCCTTGACGCTGATGTTGCACAGCTTGTCCAGACGCTCGGCAAACGCCTTGGTGAACGCCGCGGGCATGTGCTGGATCAGCACGATGGGGGCCGGGAAGTTGGCCGGCAACTGAGTCAGGACCCGTTGCAACGCCACCGGTCCACCCGTGGACGTACCGATCGCCACCAGTTTGTAGGCCTTGCGCTTGGGTGCTGGCGACGATGCGCTGGCCGGTGCCGAACGCGTCGGCGCAGGTGCGGGGGCGCTGCGTGCCGGTGCCGGATTGAAGCTGCTCGAAACCGTCGGCGTCGGCGCTGGCGCCGCAACCGGGGCTGGCGCCGGTGCGCTGTAGGCACCGACACGGCGATTGCTGCGGGAAATACTGTGGACCTTTTCGCACAGCAACTGCCGGACCTTGTCGGGGTTGCGCGAAATGTCTTCGAAATTCTTCGGCAGGAAATCCACCGCCCCGGCGTCCAGCGCATCGAGGGTCACCCGGGCGCCTTCGTGGGTCAGGGACGAGAACATCAACACCGGGGTCGGGCAGCGCTGCATGATATGCCGCACCGCCGTGATGCCATCCATCATCGGCATCTCGTAGTCCATGGTAATCACGTCCGGCTTGAGTGCCAGGGCCTGATCGATCGCCTCTTTGCCGTTAGTCGCGGTACCGACGACCTGAATAGTCGTGTCCGCCGAAAGAATTTCCGAGACGCGGCGACGGAAAAACCCTGAATCGTCCACCACCAGGACTTTAACTACCATAAACACTCCGTTAGACGAGGCGCGGCCCTGGGCCACGCCCCTCCAGAATCAAATACGCCGGGCGGCGTAACGCTTGAGCATGCTTGGCACATCGAGAATCAACGCGATGCGGCCGTCGCCGGTGATGGTGGCGCCGGACATGCCCGGGGTGCCCTGGAGCATCTTGCCCAACGGCTTGATGACCACTTCTTCCTGGCCCACCAATTGGTCGACGACGAAGCCGATCCGCTGGGTGCCCACCGAAAGGATCACCACATGGCCCTCGCCCTGCTCCACATGAGCCGCGGAGCTGACCAGCCAACGCTTGAGGTAGAACAGCGGCAGTGCCTTGTCCCGTACGATCACCACTTCCTGGCCGTCCACCACGTTGGTGCGCGACAGGTCGAGGTGGAAGATCTCGTTGACGTTGACCAGCGGGAAGGCGAAGGCCTGGTTGCCCAGCATCACCATCAGGGTCGGCATGATCGCCAGGGTCAACGGGACCTTGATGACGATCTTCGAGCCCTGGCCCTTGGTCGAGTAGATGTTGATCGAACCGTTGAGCTGGGAAATCTTGGTTTTCACCACGTCCATGCCCACGCCACGACCCGACACATCGGAAATCTCGGTCTTGGTGGAGAAACCCGGGGCGAAGATCAGGTTGTAGCATTCGGTGTCGCTCAGGCGATCGGCGGCATCCTTGTCCATCACACCGCGTTTCACCGCAATGGAACGCAGCACGTTGGGGTCCATGCCTTTGCCGTCGTCGGAGATCGACAGCAGGATGTGGTCGCCCTCCTGCTCGGCGGCCAGGATCACCTTGCCGCTGCGGACCTTGCCCGAGGCTTCGCGCTCTTCCGGCGACTCGATGCCGTGGTCGACCGCGTTGCGCACCAAGTGGACCAGCGGGTCGGCCAGGGCCTCGACAAGGTTCTTGTCGAGGTCGGTCTCTTCACCCACCAGTTCCAGGTTGATTTCTTTCTTGAGCTGGCGAGCCAGGTCACGAACCAGGCGCGGGAAGCGCCCGAAGACTTTCTTGATCGGCTGCATCCGGGTCTTCATGACCGCGGTCTGCAGGTCCGCCGTAACCACGTCGAGGTTCGACACGGCCTTGGACATGGCTTCGTCCTGGCTGTTGAGGCCCAGGCGCACCAGGCGGTTACGCACCAGTACCAGTTCGCCGACCATGTTCATGATCTCGTCCAGGCGTGCGGTGTCGACCCGAACGGTGGTCTCTGCTTCGCTGGCCGGCTTTTCCGCTGGCGCAGCGGCCGGAGCGCGGGCTGGCGCCGGGGCGGCAGCGGCAGGCTTGGCGGGCTCGGCCTTGGGCTCCGGCGCCTTGGCGGCGGGTTTGGGCGCAGCCTTGGCCACCGATGCCGCCGCAGTGGCGGCAGCAGGCGCAGCAGAAGCGGTACCGACTTCGCTGAACTTGCCCTTGCCATGCAGCTCATCAAGCAATGATTCGAATTCGTGGTCGCTGATCAGGTCGCTACCTGCTGCGGCGGCAGCGGGTTTGGCCGGGGTCGGTGCCGAAGCGATGGCCGAGTCCAGTGCGTCAACGGCAAAGTTGCCCTTGCCATGCAACTGATCGAGCAAGGCTTCGAATTCGTCGTCGGTGATGTCCGAGCTGTCGCCCGCCGCTTTCGGAGCGGCCGGGGCCGCTGGCGGAGCAACGGCATCCGCCGCGAACTGGCCCTTGCCGTGAAGCTGGTCGAGCAGCGACTCGAACTCGGCATCGGTGATTTCATCGCTGGAGGTCCCGTCGGCGACCGGCGCGGCAGGTGCAACCGGAGCGGCCGGTGCCTCGGCCTGGGCCTTGACGGTATTGAGGGAGTCCAGCAGTTGTTCGAATTCGTTATCGGTGATGTCGCCCGATTCCTCGGCGACCGGTTCTTCCACCACTACCTCGACAGCTGGCGCCGCTTCGTCAGCCGACTGCGGCTCGGCCAGGCGCGACAGCGCGGCGAGGAGCTCGGGGGTGGCAGGGGTAATCGGCGAGCGCTCACGCACTTCGCTGAACATGCTGTTGACCGCATCCAGCGCTTCGAGCACCACGTCCATCAACTCCGAATCAACGCGACGCTCACCCTTGCGCAGGATGTCGAACACGTTCTCGGCAATGTGACAGCACTCCACCAGCTCGTTGAGCTGGAGGAAGCCGGCGCCTCCTTTTACAGTGTGGAAACCGCGAAAAATTGCATTGAGCAGGTCCGCATCATCAGGTCGGCTTTCCAGCTCGACCAGCTGTTCGGACAGTTGCTCTAGAATCTCGCCGGCCTCAACCAGGAAATCCTGAAGGATCTCTTCATCGGCGCCGAAGCTCATTAATGGCTGCTCCTAAAATAGGGCTAAATCAAAATCCAAGGCTGGACAGCAGATCGTCCACATCGTCCTGACCGGACATAACGTCTTCTCTTTTATCGGCATGAATTTGCGGACCTTCACCCTGCGAGAGATGTTTTTGTGGATCTTTTTCAGCAAGCATCGCTTCACGGTCGTGTTCGATGCCTGCAAAGCGGTCGACCTGGCTGGCCATCAGCACCAGTTTGAGCAGGTTGCTTTCCACTTCGGTGACCAGTTGGGTCACACGCTTGATCACCTGGCCGGTCAGGTCCTGATAGTCCTGGGCCAGCAGAATGTCGTTGAGGTTGCTTGCCACCGCGCGGTTCTCGGTGCTGCTGCGCGTCAGGAAACCGTCGACCCGACGGGCCAGTTCCCGGAACTCTTCAGCGCCGACTTCGCGACGCATGAACCGGCCCCAGTCGGTGCTCAAGGCCTGGGCTTCTTCGCTCAGGCCATTGACCAGCGGCGTTGCACTTTCCACCAGGTCCATGGTGCGGTTGGCGGCGGCCTCGGTCAGCTTGACCACATACCCCAGGCGCTCGGTGGCGTCGGTGATCTGCGAGACTTCCTCGGCCTGCGGCATGTGCGGGTCGATCTGGAAATTGACAATCGCGCTGTGCAGTTCACGCGTGAGCTTGCCCACTTCCTGATACAGACCGCGGTCACGGGTCTGGTTGAGCTCATGGATCATTTGAACCGCATCGCCAAAGCGACCTTTTTCAAGGCTGTCGACCAGTTCGCGGGCATGTTTTTTCAGGGTCGATTCGAAATCGCCCATTGAAGATTCGTTGTCCATAGCTCCCCCGTGGCGCCGTTAACCGATGCGTTCGAAGATTTTTTCGATCTTCTCTTTCAACGCCTGGGCCGTGAAGGGTTTGACCACATAGCCGTTTACACCAGCCTGGGCCGCTTCGATGATCTGCTCGCGCTTGGCTTCGGCAGTGACCATCAGCACCGGAAGATGCTTGAGTTTTTCGTCGGCACGCACTTGGCGCAGCAGGTCGATACCGGTCATGCCCGGCATGTTCCAGTCGGTGACCAGGAAATCGAAGTTGCCACTGTGCAACATCGGGAGCGCAGTGGTCCCGTCATCTGCTTCGGCCGTGTTGGTGAACCCAAGGTCACGCAACAGGTTTTTAATGATCCGCCGCATCGTTGAGAAGTCATCAACGATGAGGATTTTCATGTTCTTGTCCAATTCGACCTCCAAGCAGTCTTAAACGCGCCCAGCACCTGGACGCGCCATTTCAATCAATCCGGCACAACGCTCGACAACAGCCTGGAGCACAACGGACGGAGACTGGCGCAGTACCTGCCAGGCCAGCCTCGTTCGCAGTGTCCCCACACTGCCTGTCAGCGCGCTCGCCACTCCCCCAAACGCCCCCGCAAACGGGCCGCGCACTGGCTGTGTAACTGGCTGACCCGCGATTCGCTGACCCCCAGGACCTCACCGATTTCCTTGAGATTCAGCTCTTCGTCGTAGTACAGCGCCAAGACCAGTCGCTCACGCTCCGGCAAATTGGCAATCGCATCCGCCAGCGCGCTCTGGAAACGCTCATCTTCCAGGTCACGCGATGGCTCCATGTGAGCACTCGCGCCATCCTCATGCAGCCCTTCGTGTTCGCCGTCCTGAAGCAGGTCGTCGAAACTGAACAGGCGGCTGCCCAAGGTATCGTTCAAAATCCCGTAATAATCATCGAGACTCAACTGGAGTTCGGCCGCAACTTCGTGATCTTTAGCGTCACGTCCGGTTTTCGCTTCAATTGCCCGAATCGCGTCGCTGACCATGCGGGTATTGCGGTGCACCGAACGCGGGGCCCAATCGCCCTTGCGGACTTCATCGAGCATCGCCCCGCGAATGCGTATACCGGCATAGGTCTCGAAACTGGCACCCTTGCTGGCGTCGTATTTGTTCGACACTTCAAGCAGGCCGATCATGCCGGCCTGGATCAAGTCCTCGACCTGCACGCTGGCTGGCAATCGCGCCAGCAAGTGATAGGCGATACGCTTGACCAGTGGCGCGTAACGCTCGATCAATTCGTACTGGGCGTCCCGTGCCGATTTTTTGTAGAGGTGGTTGTAACCGCTGGCTGTCATAGCACGGGCCCTGCTGTTTGTTGCACAAGACGCTCGACGAAAAATTCCAGATGCCCGCGAGGGTTGGCCGGCAGCGGCCAGGTGTCGACCTTCTGGGCGATCGCCTTGAACGCCAGCGCGCATTTGGAACGTGGAAAGGCTTCATAAACGGCACGTTGCTTCTGGACGGCCTTGCGCACGCTTTCGTCGTACGGCACGGCGCCGACGTATTGTAGGGCGACGTCCAGGAAGCGATCGGTGACCTTGGTCAACTTGGCGAACAGGTTGCGTCCTTCCTGCGGGCTCTGGGCCATGTTGGCCAGGACGCGGAAGCGGTTCATGCCATAGTCGCGGTTAAGCAGTTTGATCAGGGCGTAGGCGTCGGTGATGGACGTTGGCTCATCGCAGACCACCAGCAGCACTTCCTGGGCGGCGCGCACGAAACTGACGACCGAGTCGCCGATGCCGGCCGCGGTGTCGATCACCAGCACATCGAGGTTGTCGCCGATGTCACTGAAAGCCTGGATCAGGCCCGCGTGCTGCGCCGGGGTCAGGTGAACCATGCTCTGGGTGCCCGAGGCCGCCGGCACGATGCGAATCCCGCCCGGCCCCTGCAACAACACGTCGCGCAGTTCGCAACGGCCTTCGATCACGTCCGCCAGGGTGCGCTTGGGGGTAAGCCCCAGCAACACGTCGACGTTCGCCAGGCCCAGGTCGGCGTCCAGCAGCATGACCCGTCGGCCAAGCTCTGCCAGAGCCAGGGACAAGTTCACTGACACGTTAGTCTTCCCGACGCCACCTTTGCCGCCGGTCACCGCGATCACCTGTACGGGATGCATGCTGCCCATGTTCGTTCTTTACCTTGTCTTCTTAGACGGAGGCCACATTACTGGCTGCGCGTTCGCATACGGAACAATGCAAGGCAGGCCATCGATGTAGGTACAAAAAATTTTCATGATTACCTCAGCCGACCTGCTTGGTCGGGCTGTGGTAGATATCAGCGAACATGTCAGCCATGGCTTCTTCGCTGGGTTCTTCCTGCATTTGCACACTCACGGCACGACTGACCAGTTGATGACGGCGCGGCAGATGCAAATCATCCGGGATCCGCGGCCCGTCGGTCAGGTAGGCCACCGGTAGTTCATGACCGATCGCCAGGCTCAACACCTCGCCCAGGCTTGCCGTTTCGTCCAGCTTAGTCAGGATGCAGCCGGCCAGCCCGCAGCGTTTGTAGCTGTGGTATGCGGCGGTTAGAACCTGTTTCTGGCTGGTGGTTGCCAACACGAGATAATTTTTTGACTTGATGCCGCGCCCGGCCAGGCTTTCGAGCTGCATGCGCAGGGCCGGATCGCTGGCTTGCAGGCCTGCGGTATCGATCAGCACGACGCGTTTGCGCAGCAGCGGCTCCAGCGCCTGGGCCAGGGATTGCCCCGGATCCACATGGGTCACCGACACATTGAGGATCCGGCCCAGGGTCTTGAGTTGTTCCTGGGCACCGATGCGGAAACTGTCCATGCTCACCAGGGCGATGCTCTGGGCGCCGTACTTGAGTACATAACGGGCGGCGAGCTTGGCCAGGGTGGTGGTCTTGCCCATGCCGGCAGGGCCGACCATGGCAATTACCCCGCCCTCTTCCAACGGCTCGACTTCCGGGGTCGCGATCATCCGCGCCAGGTGCGCCAACAACATGCGCCAGGCCTGGCGCGGCTCTTCGATGCCATTGATCAGCGCCAGCAGGTCCCGGGACAACGGACCGGACAGGCCGATGCGTTGCAGGCGACGCCACAGATTGGCCTGGGCCGGACGGCTGCCTTGCAGCTGGTTCCAGGCCAGGGAGCCGAGTTGGACTTCCATCAACTCGCGCAGGCTGTTGAGTTCAAAGCGCATCGAGTCCAGGGCGCGCGGGTCGAGCCCACGGGCTGGCGCGGCAGGCGCTGGCTCCGGACGACGCGGTTCGGCCTGGGCCTGTTCGATCAGTGGTTCGGCAGCGGTCAATGGCAGGCCGGCGGTCAGTGGCTGACCGGCGAACAATTGACGATTGGTACCCGCCGCCCCTTCGCCTTCGCTGCTGCGCAGGCTCAGTTCGGCTTGGGCGCTGGCGATGCGCGACTGGGTCTTGCGCAGCTCGTCTTCGAGTTCCATGTTCGGAATCCGTGGAGCCAGCGCCGACAATTTGTAATCCAGGGCCGCCGTCAGTTCGACACCGCCGGCAATACGACGGTTGCCAATGATGGCTGCTTCAGCGCCCAGCTCGTCACGAACCAGTTTCATGGCCTGACGCATGTCGGCGGCGAAAAAACGCTTCACTTGCATAAACCACTACCTCAGCCGTTGGGCCCTACTGTCGCAACGATGGTCACTTGCTTGTTGTCCGGTATTTCCTGATACGCCAGCACATGCAGCCCCGGGACCGCGAGGCGCCCGAATCGCGAGAGCATCGCGCGAATCGGACCGGCCACCAGCAGGATCACCGGTTGGCCTTGCATTTCCTGCCGCTGGGCTGCTTCGATCAACGAACGCTGCAGCTTCTCGGCCATGCTTGGCTCCAGCAGGACACCCTCTTCCGAGCCTTGTCCTGCCTTCTGCAGACTATTGAGCAATATCTGTTCCAACCTTGGCTCCAAGGTGATCACAGGCAGCTCAGACTCAGTGCCTACAATGCTTTGGACGATTGCACGGGACACGCCAACCCGAACCGCAGCCACCAAGGCGGCGGTATCTTGACTCTTGGAGGCGTTGTTGGCGATGGCTTCGGCGATACTGCGTATGTCACGCACGGGCACCTGTTCGGCCAGCAGCGCCTGCAACACCTTGAGCAACTGCGACAACGAAACCACGCCCGGCACCAGCTCCTCAGCCAGCTTCGGCGAGCCTTTGGCCAATACTTGCAGCAGTTGCTGGACTTCTTCGTGGCCAATCAGCTCGCTGGAATGCTTGTACAGGATCTGGTTCAAGTGCGTCGCCACCACGGTACTGGCGTCCACCACGGTATAGCCGAGGGACTGGGCCTGGGCCCGCTGGCTGATTTCAATCCACACCGCCTCCAGGCCGAAAGCCGGATCCTTGGCGGTGATGCCGTTGAGGCTGCCGTAGACCTGGCCGGGGTTGATCGCCAATTCACGGTCGGGATAGATCTCGGCTTCGGCCAGGATCACCCCCATCAACGTCAGGCGGTACGCGCTCGGCGCCAGGTCGAGGTTGTCGCGGATGTGCACGGTGGGCATCAGGAAGCCCAGGTCCTGGGAGAGCTTCTTGCGCACCCCCTTGATCCGCGCCAGCAACTGACCACCCTGGTTGCGGTCGACCAATGGAATCAGGCGATAACCGACTTCCAGGCCGATCATATCGATAGGGGTCACGTCATCCCAACCCAGCTCCTTGGTTTCCATGGCGCGGGCTGGCGACGGCAGCAGTTCCTGCTGGCGCTTGACCTCTTGCAGGGCCTGGACCTTCTGCACGTTCTGCTTCTTCCAGAAGAGGTAGGCACCACCTGCCGCCATGGCCGCCATGCTCAGGAAGGAGAAATGCGGCATCCCGGGCACAATCCCCATCACCGCCATCAAGCCAGCAGCCACTGCCAAGGCCTTGGGCGAGGCAAACATTTGCCGGCCGATCTGCTTGCCCATGTCTTCGGAGCCCGAAGCACGGGTCACCATGATCGCGGCCGCTGTGGATAACAACAGTGATGGCAATTGCGCCACCAAACCGTCACCGATGGTCAGCAAGGCGTAGACCTTGCCGGCATCGCCGAAGCTCATGCCATTCTGGAAGATACCGACGGCCATGCCACCGACCAGGTTGATGAACAGAATCAGCAAACCGGCGATGGCGTCACCGCGCACGAATTTGCTGGCACCGTCCATGGAGCCATAGAACTCGGCTTCCTGGGCCACCTCCAGGCGACGCAGCTTGGCCTGGCTCTGGTCGATCAGGCCGGCGTTGAGATCGGCGTCGATCGCCATCTGCTTGCCGGGCATCGCATCGAGGGTGAAACGCGCGCTCACCTCGGAAATCCGCCCGGCGCCCTTGGTCACCACGACGAAGTTGATGATCATCAAAATGGCGAAGACCACGATACCAACCACGTAGTTACCGCCGATCACCACTTCACCGAAGGCCTGGATCACTTTACCGGCAGCCTCGTGCCCCTCATGACCGTGGATCATCACGACCCGGGTGGACGCTACGTTCAGCGCCAGACGCATGAGCGTCGCCACCAGCAGAATGGTCGGAAACACCGCGAAGTCCAGCGGCCGCAGGGCGTATACGCACACCAGCAGCACGACGATCGACAGGGCGATGTTGAACGTGAAGAACACGTCCAGCAGGAACGGCGGCACCGGCAGCATCATCATGGCGAGCATGACCATCAGCAACAACGGCACGCCCAGATTGCCCCGGCTGAGGTCTGCTACGTTGTTGCGTGCGGTGCTGAGTAACTGAGAGCGATCCACCAATATTCCCCGTTCCTGTGAAGCAAACTTTTGACGCCCATAGCGTCTTGGGAGCTGCTTTTGCAAAAAGCCGTCCAACTTTGGTGGAACGCAAAAATTGAGTCGAACCCAGGTACTGGCCCAGAAGCTGCGCATGCCGCTAGCACCGAACAAGCGGAGCGTCAACCTGACACATCTGAGAGTGGTCAAGACAGACAACGGAGTGTTGAATGGATGCCCGATCAATGTGGCGCTACCGAAAGCCGCAGCGCATCTGGCGGAGGCTTGTCATGACCGATAACACTTCTCTTGCCAAACAAATGGGCGTACATCCGGACCACTTGGATGAACAGGGCGTGCTGAAACCTTATGTTCCGCCTGATTTCACGCCCTTCCCTTACGAGCCATACCCCGACACCGAACAAGCGACCCACTGTGAACCCGCCCCTGATGATGAGGGGTTTTCAGCACCCCGGGTCGGCTGGTGCCCGAACGGCAGTATCAGTGGAGGTATCTGCTCGCCCTTCAACAATGTTCGACCCAACTGGATGGGCTACTACCCCGGCGTTACCGGGAGCCTGCGCATCGATGAAATGATATTGCCCGGCACGCACAACTCGGCGATGGATAAGCAGGCTGGTTACAGCAACAGCCTCGAGACCTGCCAGGACGTATCACCCCATAGTCAATTACATACAGGTATCCGGGTGCTCGATCTGAGGGTCCAGTTTTACTGGGGCCTTGCGCAGTCAGACCCCAGAAGATTTTCGATCTTCCACAGCGGTAACTCTGGCAGGACCGTTTCAGGCGACTGCCTGCAAGCGGCGATAAACCTCTATACCACCCACGATAAAGAAGTGGTGATCCTCGATTTCCATGGATTCAAAGACTTTACCGACGCAGCACATCGGGAGTTGGCCACAATCATAAAAAACCGACTGGGCAACCGATTGATCGAGCCCAAGTGGAACATGCTGGTACTCAGGCAGTTATGGGCCTTGCAGAAGAATGTCGTGATCGCCTACAACAGCAGCCAACGAGATCCGCTGTTCTGGCCAGGGGTCAATCAACGCTGGATAGGCACGGATCGGCCTTCCAGCGGCGAACTGAAGAGTTTCATCGATCGGGTGGGTAACGAGCCCAAACCCGACTATGAGCTACGCGCCATCCAGGCGCATAAATACACCCAAGTCTATCAACCTGACGACATGTCCTCAGACGTCATGAACTGGTTCCCAGCAGGCGCTGCAAATTCACCGATCATGAAGTATCACATCATCAATACGGACTGGTCCTTGCGACACCGGCATATCGACAACTGCATTCATGCCAACAGCTTCAGAAGCAAGCAATGGAGCGCCCTTTCACTAACGCCTCAGGAACTTACCAACGGCTTCATACCCCATGGACACCGGGCAATCGTCTTGGACATATACGACGGCAATTGGCGGGACACGCTGCACCTTCCTCCCTATGCAACACCCGATGGCACCGTGCTCATCATCAACAAGGCTCAATGGCATACAACCCTCCAAGTATCCAACAGTAACATTCCAACCGACAATCTGATGCTGGTGCAAGGTGATGTAGTGCTATTCATCTACAACGCCCTCCAATCCAAATGGATAGTGCAGCCCGAAGTTGTCCACTCCCCCAACGCCTCGGGCGATACGGTCCCGAACGTAGGTGCCGATGAGAAATTCATTCGTTATCGGACCGAGGATTACAACTGGACAGAACACATCTACCTGCCAGGCACAGCACCTGCCTATAGGTATCTCGAGATAGCGTCCGACATAACGGCCACCGAAGGCTGGCACAGCCATATCCATCGTCAATCCGGCGAGCGGGTCTATCGCTGCCAGCGGGGCGACCAGTACCTCTTCATGTTCAACCAAGGCGCCTGGCAGGTGGTAAAGGCGGCCATACACAGTTATGGCGCAGCCCAGGCGGGCGCCCAGATGGCAGATACCGGCACCGAAGAAACCCAGGTGCATTTCAGGAACGGGGACTTTGTCCGGCAGATCACACTTCCTGCCAATGCCTGGAACAACGACAAGGTCACCCTGACCTCCAGTGCAACCTACACCGCTACCGTCATGGGTACCAACCTGGCAACAGGAGTCGAACTGCAGCTTAAAACAGGCGATACCCACCACTTTCGCTATGTCGCTTCAACCAACAAGTGGAGCAGAGTTCCGTAGCTCAGGAGGAGCCTGGCCCGACGCCGCCCAATCCGCTCGCACCTTAGGAATCGCGACGCAAATCCGGCGGAATCGGCAAGTCTTTCAGCGGCTCGGGGCGCTTGCCCTTGCCCGCGCGGTGCTGGCGGATCTGGTAGACGTAGGCCAACACCTGGGCCACGGCCAGGTACAGGCCTCCAGGGATTTCCTGGTCGAGTTCGGTGGAGTAGTAAATCGATCGCGCCAGGGCCGGGGACTCGAGCAGCATGACCTCATTGGCCACGGCGATCTCGCGGATCTTCAAGGCCAGGAAGTCGCTGCCCTTGGCCAGCAAGACCGGAGCGTTGCCCTTGTCGGGATCGTACTTGAGGGCGACGGCGTAGTGAGTCGGGTTGGTGATGACCACATCGGCGTCGGGGATTGCCGCCATCATCCGCCGCTGGGAGACCTCGCGCTGCAACTGCCGGATCCGCTGCTTGACCTCTGGCTTACCCTCCGCGTCCTTGTGTTCGTCGCGTACCTCCTGCTTGGTCATCATCAGCTTCTGCTTGCTCTGATACAGCTGGATCGGCACGTCGATGGCGGCGATCAGGATCAGGCCGCAAGCCATCCACAACGCGCTCCAGCCCACCAACTGCACGCTGTGGATAATCGCCTGCTCCAGCGGTTCGTGAGCAATGCGCAGCAGATCGTCGATGTCGGCCTGCAACACTGTCAGCGCGACGAACAGGATCAGCAGGAATTTCCCAAACGCCTTGAGCAACTCCATCAGCGCCGTGGTGGAAAACATGCGCTTAATGCCGGCAGCCGGGTTCATCCGGCTGAACTTGGGGGCCAGGCTACCGGCGGCGAACAACCAGCCGCCCAGGGAAATCGGGCCGATGAAAGCAGCCAGCAGCAAGCAGATCAAGACCGGCTGCACCGCCAGGATCGCGATCTTGCCCGAGTGCAGCAGATACTGGGACATGGCCCCCGGAGACAGCAGCACCTCGCGGGGCAGGGAGAAATTCAGGCGCATGATTTCCAGCAGGTCCAGGGCCAACCCGCCGCCATAAATCAGCAACCCGCCCGCCCCGGCCAGCATGATCGCCAGCGTGTTGAGTTCCTTGGAGCGGGCGGTCTCGCCCTTTTCCCGGGATTCGCGCAGGCGCTTTTCCGTGGGGTCTTCTGTCTTGTCCTGACCACTCTCGCTTTCGGCCATGGTTCAGCGTGCCTGTGCCATGTCGCGCAAAAGCTGCAAGGCCTGGGTGGCCAGCGGCTGATACTGATTGAGGATATCCCCCAGGCTGACCCAGAAAATCACCATGCCCAGCACAAGGGTCAGCGGGAAGCCAATGGAGAAAATATTCAATTGCGGCGCCGCGCGGGTCATCACGCCAAACGCGATGTTGACCACCAGCAACGCAGTGATCGCCGGCAATACCAGCGCCATCGCCGCGCCCAGGACCCAGCCGAGCTTGCCGGCGATTTCCCAGAAATGATTGACCAGGAACGCACTGCCCACCGGCAGGGTGGTAAAGCTCTCGGTCAAGACCTCGAACACCACCAGGTGCCCGTTCATGGCGAGGAACAACAGGGTCACCAGCATCGTCAGGAACTGACCGATCACCGCTGTGTTGACGCCGTTGGTGGGGTCGACCATGGACGCAAAGGCCATGCCCATCTGGATCGAGATGATTTGCCCGGCCACCACGAAAGCCTGGAAGAACAGTTGCAGCGAGAACCCCATCAAAGCCCCGATGAGAATCTGCTCGGCCACCAGCATCAGCGCACTGAGGTCCAGGGCATTGACCGGCGGCATCGGGGGCAGCCCGGGCGCGATGACGACCGTGATCGCCAGGGCGAAATACAAGCGCACGCGCCGAGGCAGCAGGGTCGTGCCGAAGACCGGCATGCTCATCAGCACCGCGGTGACGCGAAACAGCGGCAGGATGAACGAGGCCACCCAGGAACTGATCTGGGTATCCGTCAGCTCGAGCATCGACATGGGGTCAGCCGATCAACTGCGGAATACTGCCGTACAGCTGCAGGATGTATTCCATGAAAGTTTGCACCAGCCAGGGGCCGGCGACGATCAACGTCACCAGCATCACCAGCAGGCGCGGCAGGAAGCTCAAGGTCTGTTCGTTGATCTGGGTCGCAGCCTGGAACATCGCCACCAGCAACCCCACCAACAGGCTGGGGATCACCAGGATGGCAACCATCATGGTCGTCAGCCAGAGCGCTTCACGGAACAGGTCTACCGCTACTTCAGGCGTCATATCGTCCTACCCGCACAAAAGGCCTAAACACCGCCGAAACTGCCCGCCAAGGTACCGATGATCAGCGCCCAGCCATCCACCAGCACAAACAGCATGATCTTGAACGGCAGGGAAATGATCAGCGGCGAGAGCATCATCATGCCCATGGCCATCAGTATGCTGGCGACCACCAGGTCAATGATCAGGAACGGGATGAAAATCATGAAACCGATCTGGAACGCGGTTTTCAGCTCGGATGTCACGAACGCCGGCACCAGGATGGTCAGCGGCGCCTGGTCGGCACTGGGGATATCGGTGCGCTTGGACAGGCGCATGAACAGCTCCAGGTCACTGCTGCGCGTCTGGGCCAGCATGAAGTCCTTGATCGGCACCTGGGCCTTGGCCACGGCATCCTGGGCACTGAGCTTCTCTGCCAGGTAAGGTTGCAGCGCATCCTGGTTCACCCGATCGAACACAGGCGCCATGATGAACATGGTCAGGAACAGCGCCATGCCAGTGAGGATCTGGTTCGAGGGGGTCTGCTGCAGGCCCAGGGCCTGGCGCAGGATCGAAAAGACAATGATGATCCGGGTGAAACTGGTCATCAGCATGACGAACGCCGGGATGAAACTCAGCGCGGTCATGATCAGCAGGATCTGTAGGCTGACCGAGTATTCCTGGGCCCCTTCGGCGTTGGTCCCCAGGGTGATCGCCGGGATCGACAGCGGGTCGGCGGCGAACGCCAACGGTGCGGCCAGCATCAGGGCCAATGCCAACAGAATGCGCAACGGCATTACTTCTTATCCTTCTGGTCTTTCCCCAGCAGTTCCATGAGGCGCTGGGCAAATTCGGGGCGGGCCGGCTCGGCGGAAGGGATGTGAACCGGCTCCTTGAGCACGTGCAAGGCGGTGATGGTGCCTGGGCTCAGGCCCAGCAGGATCTGCTCGTTGCCGACCTGGACCAGCACCAGCCGGTCGCGAGGTCCCAGTGCGCGGGAACCGACGATGTCGATGACCTGGCCCTTGCCGGTCGGCCCCGCCTGCTGAACGCGCCGCAACAGCCAGGCGAGAAAGAAGATCAAGCCCAGCACCAGCAGCAAGCCGAGCACCAGTTGCGCTAGTTGCCCGGCGACACCACTGCCCACCGCCGGCGCAACGGTCGCCGTGGCAACCGGTTCGGCCGCCAGCACGCTCAATGGCAGCATCGACGCTGCGGCGAGGAAACCTTTCACTCAGCGCAGCTTCTTGATGCGTTCGCTCGGACTGATCACGTCCGTCAGGCGAATGCCGAACTTCTCGTTGACCACCACCACTTCGCCATGGGCGATCAAGGTGCCGTTGACCAGCACGTCGAGCGGCTCGCCGGCCAGGCGGTCCAGCTCGATCACCGAGCCCTGGTTGAGCTGCAGCAGGTTGCGGATGTTGATATCGGTGCTGCCCACTTCCATGGAGATCGACACCGGGATATCAAGGATCACGTCCAGGTTCGGTCCATCCAGCGTGACCGGCTCGTTGCTCCTGGGCACGCTGCCAAACTCTTCCATCGGCAAGCGGTTGGACCCGTGATTACCACTGTCGGCGGCCAGCAAGGCGTCGATGTCGGCCTGCCCGGCATCGCCGGTTTCTTCCAGGGCCGCAGCCCATTCGTCGGCCAGCGCCTGGTCATCCTGGGTATTCATATCGTCAGCCATCATTTGTCCTCGGCGGGCAAAAATCAGTAAAAAACTTAATATCCGTTAAAAACTCAAGGGTTCGACACCCTTCAGCGGCGTTCGATCGGCTCGATCACCTGCAACGCCAAGTTGCCTTTGTGAGAGCCCATCTTCACCTTGAAGGCCGGCACGCCGTTGGCGCGCATGATCATGTCTTCCGGCATTTCGACGGGAATGATGTCCCCCGGCTGCATGTGCAGGATGTCCCGCAGACGCAGTTGGCGCCGGGCGACCGTCGCGCCGATCGGCACATCGACATCGAGCACGTCCTGGCGCAAGGCATTGATCCAGCGCTCGTCCTGGTCGTCCAGATCCGACTGGAAGCCGGCATCGAGCATTTCGCGCACCGGCTCGATCATCGAATACGGCATGGTCACGTGCAGGTCGCCGCCGCCGCCATCGAGTTCGATGTGGAAGGTCGAGACCACAATGGCTTCGCTCGGTCCGACGATGTTGGCCATGGCCGGGTTCACTTCCGAGTTGATGTACTCGAAGTTCACTTCCATGATCGCCTGCCAGGCTTCCTTCAAATCGATGAAGGCCTGCTCCAGCACCATGCGCACCACCCGCAGCTCGGTCGGGGTGAATTCACGGCCTTCGATCTTGGCGTGTCGACCGTCGCCCCCGAAGAAGTTATCCACCAGCTTGAACACCAGCTTGGCGTCGAGGATGAACAGCGCGGTGCCGCGCAACGGCTTGATCTTCACCAGGTTCAGACTGGTGGGCACGTACAGCGAATGCACGTATTCACCGAACTTCATCACCTGTACGCCACCGACGGCCACGTCGGCCGAGCGGCGCAGCATATTGAACATGCTGATACGGGTGTACCGGGCGAAACGCTCGTTGATCATTTCCAGGGTCGGCATGCGTCCGCGAACGATGCGATCCTGGCTGGTCAGGTCGTAGCTTTTGACGCTGCCCGGTTCAGCAGCGTTTTCGGTCTGTACCAGACCGTCGTCGACACCATGCAACAGCGCATCGATTTCGTCCTGGGACAGCAGGTCCTGCACGGCCATGTCGTGTTCCTACTGCAATACGAAGTTAGTGAAGAGCAACTGTTCGATCACCACTTTGCCGAGCTCTTTCTGAGCCACTTCCTGCACGCTGGCCGTGGCTTTCTGGCGCAGCATTTCCTGGCCGACGGGCGTGGCCAGGGTGTCGAAGTTCTGTCCGGAGAACAGCATCACCAGGTTATTGCGGATCAGCGGCATGTGCACCCGCAGCGCTTCCAGGTCAGCCTGGTTGCGACCCTGCAACGTAATGCTGACCTGCATGTAGCGTTGACGACCGTTTACGGTGTAGTTGGCCACAAAGGCGGGCGCCATCGGTTCGAAAATCGCCGGCTGCTTGCCCACCGGCGCAGCCTCGGCCGCCACCGCAGGCTTGCTTTGTGCGTTGTGCATGAAATACCAGGTGGCCCCCACGGACAGGCCGATCGCCAGGAGCAAACCCACCACGATCATGATGATCAGCTTGAGTTTGCCTTTGGTTGCAGGGTCTTTTACAGCTGCTGCTTCGCTCTTCGCCATGCCAATAATCCGTCACTAATCGGGGTTTTCACTGTTGCACGGCAAGGCTGGAGCAAGTGTTATGCCAGAAGTGTCGGAAGGGAAAGAGACGGCGAGTGATTCGGGCTAACCCCAATCGATGTGGGAGCGGCCTTGCTCGCGAATGCGGTCTGGCAGCCAACACAAGTGTTGAATGTTGTATCGCATTCGCGAGCAAGCCCGCTCCCACACGAGGTGCAGCGCTTGATCAGGCGTAGTAGTCGACCGCGCTCGTGCCGATGACGCTGGTCGTGCTGGCGGCCACTTCAGCGATGCTGACCGGCGCGGATTCATCCGCGGCATCCACCGACCCACTGGAGGATGTCGTACGCCCGGCCCGGGCCTGCTGCTGGGCTTGCTGCTCCTGATTCTGCGAACCACGGGATTGATCCGACACACTGACGTCGACCTGGCCCATGCCCTGCTGGGTAAAACTTTCCCGCAGGCGATGCAACTGGCCCTCGAGCGCTTCACGAACGCCGGAGTGGGCACTCATGAACGTGACTTGGGTCTGCTGGTCCGGAACCATGTTCACCCGGATATCCAGGCGCCCGAGCTCGGCGGGTTGCAACTGGATGTCCGCCGCCTTGAGATTGACGCTGGACAGGTACATCACCCGATTGACCACCTCTTCGGTCCAACCGCTCTGATTCATCGCGATAGGTTGGTTGACCGGCGCCGCGTTGGCGGTTTTGGGCGTAGCGGCCTGGGTCAAAGCAGCCAGGCGGTTGGCGAAATCATCCACGCGGGTGTCACTGGACGCGGAACCCAGGTCCTTGAGGCCCTCGCTGATCAAGCCACCGAAGGCCTTGTCGCCGCCCTGGCTGCCGGACTCGGTACTGTTCTGGTCGGCTTGCACACTGAGCATGCTCGCCATGCCAGCGGCAAAGGTCTGCGCCGATGTCGGCTCACCGTCGGACGGCGCCGGGGCAGCGCTCTTGGGCTGCGCCTGGCTGGTGGCGGAAACATGCCCGCCCTGCTCCATCGCCAAGCGCAAGGCGGGCAATGCATCGAGTGGGTCGGCTTCCGGGTCGAAGGCTGGATCGACGGCCGGGACCGCAGGCTGGGCCGGCGCGGCCAATGGGACAACCGGTGCCGCGGCTGCGGTGGTTACTGGCGCATCAGCCGCGACCACCACGGGGGCAGGTTCCGCGGTGGCCGCGACCGGCACCGTCATATCCGGCAGCACGCCTGGATCGAGGCTCGGATCGGCAGGCGCCGCATCCGCCACCGGCGTTTCAGCCGAGTCGGCGCTGTCATCGCTGGCCGCCTTGTCGTCGGCACTGGTCGGCTTGTCCGCGGGCAAGGGTTTGCCGCTATCGGCAACCGTCGGCTCCGCGGCGGCAGCGCTTTCGTTGCCCGTGTCTTTTTTGACGCTGTTGTCGGCAGCCTTGTCGCGGGCCGATTTCACCGAGGGCTCTGGGGCCGCCGCTGTTTTGGCTGGCGCCTGCTTGGCGAAGACTTGAGCGAAGCTGGAGGCTCTATCCCCGAGGGCCGGGGCCGCTGCCGGTGAATTGACGGCGACCTGGGGCTTGGCCTGGACAGAGGCCTGAAGCAGTGAATTGGGGGTAACGGGCATAAAAAGATCTCCGCTGCACTGGAATCATAGGTACAGTCGGAACTAGACAATGCAAGGCACGGGCCAATGTCTACCCGGCCATCAAATCTCAGCAATGAAAGCCTTCGCGCTCTTCCCGGCACAGCTTGCGGACATGGGCGAATTCGCTGTCGATTTCGTTGACCAGGCTCTCGATGCCGCCCAATGACGGCTGCTTGGCACGCTGCTCCAGCTCGCCGCACAACTCGGCCAGGCGGATGGCACCCATGTTGCTGCTGCTGCCCTTGAAGCTGTGGGCGGTGGCGCTCAGTTTTTCGGCGTCCCGCGCTTCATGCAGCACGCGCAGGCGAGCCTCGGAGTCGTTGAGAAACGTATCCAGCAATTCCAGATACCCCTCCTCCATGACTTCCTTCAACGTGCTGAGCACGTCGCGGTCCAGATGAATCTCGTTCACTTGTTCGCTCCCTGATCAAGAATGGCCCCAATTATGCCAGAGCCTCCCAGAAAAACTCCACGCGCGCACTACGACCATCGTCTGACCAACTGGCCTGGTGGCTCAACTGGCGTACCAGGCTCACGCCGCGCCCCGACAACCGATCATTGTCCACCGGCCGTGCGAGCACCCGGGCGACATCGAACCCCCCGCCACTGTCTTCGACCTCAATGACCAGGTGACCGCCCTCGCCGCTTGGCGAAACGTTCAAGTGCACCCGCACGTAACCGTCGCTCAGTTCCTCCAGGCGCGTATTACGCTCCCTGTAGTAGCGGGCAAAACCCGCCGCGTCACGCTTGAGGCTCGAGTCGAGCCCCAGCACGCCGTGATCCAGGGCATTGGAGTAGAGCTCCGACATGACACTGTAAAGGGCACCACTCTGCGCCCTGAGGCCATGCACCTCAAGCAGCATCTGCAACAGGTAGGGCATAGGGTTGAAGCGCTTGAGCGTCTGCGCCCGGAACTCGAAGCTCACCGACCAGTCCAGCGGGCTGGACTGGCCGCTATCGGAGTAGACCGGTGGCGGTGGATTGAGTTGCGCCGGCGCGACCAGTCGCAATTCGACCATGCTGAAGTCGTCACGGGCCTCCCCGCGAAAATCCCGCAAGGCCTGCTGGATGTCCTCAAAAAGACCGTCAGGCTCACGGTTGGCCGCAAAAACCTGCAGCAGCCGCTCCACGCCAAACGGCTGGTCGTCGCGATCACTGGTTTCGATCACACCGTCGGACAACAGGAACACCCGGTCTCCCAGCGACATCGGATGCACTTCGGTGCGGTCATCGAACAAGTGCGGCGTGAGCACGCCTAACGGCAGGTGCCGCGCCGGCAATGGCGTGCGCACGCCGCTGAGACCGTCATGCAGGTAACCATCGGGCATGCCGCCGTTCCAGATCTCCAACGTGCACCGCTGGAAGCTCAGGCATAACAGCGTTGCACAACAGAACATATCCACCGGCAGGATACGCTTGAGCTTGGCATTCATCTCCCGCAGGATCTGCGCCAGGCCATAACCCTTGGCCGTCATCCCGTAGAACACTTCCGCCAGCGGCATCGCACCGACGGCCGCTGGCAGGCCGTGCCCGGTGAAATCCCCCAACAGGACGTGCATGTCGCCGGCCGGGTTGAACGCCGCCAGCAGCAGGTCGCCATTGAACAAGGCATAGGGTGATTGCAGGTAGCGGATGTTTGGCGCGCTCAGGCAGCCGGAGTGGGCGATCTTGTCGAACACGGCCTTGGCGACCCGTTGCTCATTGAGAAGATAGTCATGGTGACGGGCGATCTGGTCGCGCTGCTCCACCACCGTGGCCTGCAACCGGCGCAAACGGTCCATGGCCTTGATCTTGGCCGCCAGGATCACCTGGTTGTAAGGCTTGGCCAGGAAGTCGTCGCCGCCCGCTTCCAGGCAACGGGCGAGGGCTTCGCTCTCAGTCAAAGAGGTGAGGAAAATGATCGGGACCAATTGGTCCCCAGCCAGTTGCTTGATTCTCTGCGCGGCTTCGAAGCCGTCCATCACAGGCATCATCGCGTCCATCAGCACCAAGTGTGGACGCTGTTGCAGATAGACATCGACCGCCTCGGCACCATCGGCCGCGGTGAGCACGTGGTGCCCCTGGCGGCGGACAATGGTCGACAACAGCAGGCGATCGGCGGCACTGTCCTCGGCAATCAGGACCGTCAGTGATTCCGACGACGATTGCATGGCAATCAACTGATATCGAACAGCTTGTCGAAATTGGAGATCGCGAGGATTTTCTTGACGTCGCTGCTGCTGTTGACGACCCGGATATCCGACTCGTCGCCACCGGCATGATCGCGCAACAGCAAGAGCATGCCCAAGGCGGAACTGTCGAGATAAGTGGCTTCTTTCAAATCCACCACGATGGACTCGGGCTTCGTATTGAGTCGCTCATAGGACTCACGAAACTCCTGATGCCGTCCGAAATCGAATCGGCCTTTGATCGAGATCGTCAGCTTATGCCCATCGGGGGATACTTCGGTAACGACTGACATGATCGGCTTCCTTGTCATGGACATACGTGTACAAGGTGTAGCATCTGGTAAAGGTCAGAGCAAGGTTTTGCCTCGTTCATCCGACAAAATCCTCGTTTCGCATCAATAGGGGTTCTGACGCGGCAGGCGCTGGGACAATTCATCGAGCAGTTTTTGCTCGCGCCTGTCTTCCAGTTGCCGTGCCTCATCGATATAACGCTGCACAAGCTTGCGCAGCCCTTCGACCCGGGCAAACGCTTCTTGCCAGCTCTGGCGGGCCTTTTCCAAGTTGTTCTGGTGCCAGACCAGGCTCTGGCGCTGCTGATCGATGGCCGTGCCCAACTGCGCCAGAAACCCCTGGTATCCCAGCAGCCATTGCCCGGAGACCCCGTGGCTGCCGCGGGCAATCCATTGTTCCTGGTATTCGAGTCGAAAATTTTCAAGGTCCGCCAGCTTGCTCTCGGCAACGGCCACTTGCCCCTGGAAATACGCCAGTCGCTGGACGGCGGTCTTCTCGGCTTTCTCCGCCATGTCCACCACTGGCGCCAGGCGCGCCGCACGACTCGTGGCCATGACCGGTTACGTGCCTGAGACCGGAGCGAAAATGGTCTGCAAGTGCGCTTCGCTGGCGCCCATGCCGATGTTGTCGTTCAGGCTTTGGCGCAGGTAGACGGCCATGGCCGGGTAAAGACTGATCGCGGTGTCGGTCTCGCGGTCACCGCCGGGCACATAGGCGCCGACGCTGATCAGGTCACGGCTTTGCTGGTAGCGCGACCAGTACTGCTTGAACTGCTGGGCCCGTTTCATGTGTTCGGCACTGATCACAGACGGCATGACCCGGCTGATGGAAGCCTCGATATCGATGGCCGGGTAGTGACCTTCTTCGGCCAGGCGCCTGGACAGCACGATGTGGCCGTCGAGCACACCCCGGGCCGAGTCGGCGATAGGGTCTTGCTGGTCATCGCCTTCGGACAGCACGGTATAGAACGCAGTGATCGAACCGCCGCCCTTTTCCGCATTGCCGGCGCGCTCGACCAGTTTCGGCAGCTTGGCGAAGACCGAAGGTGGATAACCCTTGGTGGCCGGCGGCTCACCGATGGCCAGGGCGATTTCCCGCTGGGCCTGGGCGAAACGGGTCAACGAATCCATCAACAGCAGGACGTTCTTGCCCTTGTCGCGGAAATACTCGGCGATGCGTGTGCAATACATGGCGGCCCGCAGCCGCATCAATGGCGCATCGTCCGCTGGCGAAGCCACCACCACCGAACGCTTGAGCCCTTCCTCGCCAAGGATGTGCTCGATGAACTCCTTCACCTCACGACCCCGTTCACCGATCAGCCCCACGACGATAATGTCGGCTTCGGTGAAACGGGTCATCATGCCCAGCAGCACACTCTTACCCACACCGGTACCGGCAAACAGGCCCAGGCGTTGGCCGCGACCGACCGTCAATAAACCATTGATGCAACGGATGCCCACGTCCAGCGGCACGCTGATGGGGTCACGCTTGAGGGGGTTGATCGTCGGGCCGTCCATCGGCACCCAATCTTCGGCCTTCATGCCGCCCTTGCCGTCCAAGGCCCGCCCGGCCCCGTCCAGCACGCGCCCAAGCATGCTCATGCCCATGGGCAGGCGACCGTTGTCGGCCAGGGGCACCACGCGCGCGCCGGGGGCGATGCCGGCCACACTGCCCACCGGCATCAAGAAGACCTTGCTGCCGGAAAAGCCCATGACTTCGGCTTCGACCTGCACCGGGTGGTAGCTGTCGTCGTTGATCACCATGCAGCGGCTGCCCATGGCGGCACGCAGGCCCTCGGCTTCGAGGGTCAGGCCGACCATGCGCAGCAGGCGTCCTTCCAGAATCGGTTGGCCAGCCAGTTCACTGGCCTCGGCGTAGCTGCCCAGGCGCTTGCCAAAGCTGGTTCGCTCAAGGCGCATCGCGGCTGTCCAGTGCAGGAGCGTCCAATTCAGGTACATCCCCCCCGGCATCGGCCGGCACTGCATCAGCACCCACCAGGGGTTCGTCCGGCAAGTCCAGGCTCAGGTCGGCGGCGGCCGGGTGCAGGGCCTGTTCGTGCAATTGATCGAACAGCTTGGCCATGATCTGGCTGATACGGGTTTCAACGGTGGCGTCGATGCGGCTGTGTTCGGTTTCCACCCGGCAACCGCCCGGTAGCAGTGTCGCGTCCTCGACGATGCGCCAGGTTTCTTCATGACGCTCGCGCAGGGCCTTGACCAGTTCGAAGTCCTGGGGATTGATGTACAACCGCACGTTACCCACGCCCAATGGCAACAACTTGAGCGCTTCGCGCATGACCTGTTCGATCTGGGTCGAATCGATGGCCAGTTCACGCTGGATCACTTGCCGGGCAATGTGTTGCACCAGCCCGACCAGGGATTTTTCGATCTGGGTATCCTGCTCGGCGATGGGGTCGAACAGGTTGAGCATCAGCGATTCCAGCGCACGGAGCTTGGCCGTCAGCGCCACGTCGGCTTCCTGGCGGACCTTGAGCGTGGTGCTGTGGAAGCCTTCCTTTTCGCCCACGGCAAAGCCTTCGTTATAGGCTTCCTGGCGAATGCTCTCGACTTCCTCGAGGGTCAGTGGCTGGACTTCTTCCAGCGGCACTTCCTCCGGTTCCGGCAGCTCTTCCACCGGTTCCGGCTCAGGCTCGGGAACATGGGGGTCGAAGCTGGGCAGCGACCAGACGTCGAAACCACCGACGTCCCGGGCGCGGATCAGGTCGCTGGGTGCTTCATCACTCTTGGCAGACATAACGACCTTAGATCATCTCTTCGCCGCCCTTGCCACCGAGAACGATCTCCCCGGCTTCGGCCATGCGGCGGGCGATGGTGAGGATTTCCTTCTGTGCGGTTTCCACGTCGCTGACGCGCACCGGGCCCTTGGCCTCGAGGTCGTCGCGCAACAGTTCGGCCGCCCGTTTGGACATGTTCTTGAAGATCTTTTCCTTGACGCCTTCGTCCGACCCCTTGAGGGCCAGTACCAGCACGTCGGACGACACCTCGCGCAACAGCGCCTGGATGCCACGATCGTCGACATCGGACAGGTTGTTGAACACGAACATGAGGTCTTCGATCTGACCGGACAGGTCTTCGTCGAACTCGCGGATCGAGTCCATCAACTGACCTTCGATCGAACTGTCGAGGAAGTTCATGATGTCCGCCGCGCGCTTGATGCCACCCAGGGTGGTGCGCGAGGCATTGGAATTGCCCGAGAACTGCTTCTCGAGAATCTGGTTCAATTCTTTCAGGGCCGCCGGTTGCACGGTGTTGAGCGACGACACCCGCAGGATGATGTCCAGGCGCACCTTGTGGTCGAAGTTGCCCAGCACTTCGCCGGCCTGGTCCGGGTCGAGGTAAGCCACCACGATCGCCTGGATCTGCGGGTGCTCGTAACGGATCACGTCGGCAACGGCCCGTGGCTCCATCCACTTGAGGCTGTCCAGGCCGCTGGTATTGCCACCCAGCAGGATCCGGTCGATGAGACCGTTGGCTTTGTCCTCGCCCAGTGCCTGGGTGAGCATTTTGCGCACGTAGTCGTCGGAGCCGACGCCCAGGCTGGTCTGATCGCCGACGATGTCGACGAACTCGCTCATCACCTGCTCGACCTGTTCACGGTGCACGTTACCCATCTGTGCCATGGCCACGCCCACGCGCTGGACCTCCTTGGGGCCCATGTGGCGCAACACTTGGGCGGCGTCGGTCGACCCCAGGGACAGCAGCAGGATCGCGGCTTTGTCGACCCGGGACAATTTGGCAACAGCGGCTCGATTATCACTCATCTGCGTTAATCCACTCTTTCACGACCTGGGCCACACGACCCGGGTCTTCTGCCACCAGACTCTTGATGGCGTTCAACTGAGCGTCATAGCCTTCGCTCGGGCTTGGCAGCAGAATGCTCTGCGGCCCGCCGAGGCTGACGCGATCATTGGCCAATTCGCCATCCAGGCCGCCCATGCCTCCCAGCTCGACATCGCCCAGGCCTGCCAGTTGCTTGCTCTTGCCACCACCGGTGATGTTGTTGAGCACCGGACGCAGCACGCCAAACACCAGTACCAGGATAAACAGCACACCCAATACTTGCTTGACCACATCCCAGAACCAGGGTTGCGAATAAAACGGAATGTCGGCGACCACCTCACCGCGCTCCAGGGAGAACGGCACGTTGATCACGCTGACACTGTCACCGCGGCTGGCGTCGAAACCGACGGCATCCTGCACCAGGCGAGTAAAGCGCGCCAATTCGTCGGCGCTCCATGGCGCACGGCTGGTTTCGCCGTTGGCCGGGTTGACCTTGACCTGGTCGTCCACCACCACGGCGACCGACAGGCGATTCAAACGGCCCTGCTGTTGCTTGGTGTGGCTGATGGAACGGTCCAGCTCGAAGTTCTTGGTCGACTGCTGACGCTTGTCCGCCGGGTATGGCGCCAGCATCGGCTGGCCGGTGGCCGGATCCATGATCTGCTGGCCATTGGCATCGATCAGCGGCTGGCCTGGCTGCACCATGCCGGCGGCTGCCGTGGCGCCGCCGGTGGTTTGCGGCGCGCTGGCCGGCGACGGCGGCTGGTTGCTCAGGGCACCCGGCACACCTTGCGGGCCATTGCTGGCGGTACGCTGCTCACTCACCGACTGCTCGCTGCGCAACGCCGGCTGGTCCGGGTTGAACTGCTCGGAAGTGGACTCGACGGCGCTGAAATCGACGTCGGCCGACACTTCGGCTTTATAGCGATCATTACCCAGGATCGGTTGCAGGATGTTGTGCACCCGCTGGGTCAGCATGCCTTCCATGCGACGGCTGTAATCGAATTGCTTGCCGGCCATGGTCAGCTCGGAGTTCTCCGCCTGGTCGGACAGCAGGTTGCCTTTCTGGTCGACCACCGTGATCTGGGACTTGCTCAGCTCGGGTACGCTGGTCGCCACCAAATTGACGATGGCCACGACCTGGCCCGGCTCCAGGGATCGGCCCGAGTACAGCTCGACCAGTACCGAGGCACTGGGCTTGCGCTCATCGCGCACGAATACCGAGCTTTTCGGAATCGCCAGGTGCACACGGGCGCCCTTGACGTTGTTCAGGCTGGAAATGGTCCGGGCCAGCTCACCTTCCAGGCCCCGACGATAACGGGTCGCTTCCATGAACTGGCTGGTGCCCAGGCCCTGGTCCTTGTCGAGGATCTCGAAACCGATGTTGCCATCGGTCGGCGTCACCCCGGCGGCGGCAAGCTTGAGGCGTGCACGGGCAACGTCATCGGCCTTGACCAGCAAGGCGCCGGAATTGGGTTCGACGGTATAGGGAATGTCGGCAGAAGCCAGGGTCTCCATGACTTGCTTGGCGTCCATGCCCGCCAGGCTGCCGTACAACGGACGGTAGTCTGGCTGCTGGGACCACAACACCACAGCGAAACCAATCGCCACGCTGGCAGCCAGGCCGACCAACAGGCCGACCTGACGCAGCATGGTCATCTCGGAGAGATTTTCCAGGAAGGACAGGCCGAACAACGGCGGTTTGCCGTCTACCGGAGTGGCCTTGGCTGGAACGTTATCAACGGCTGCTTCTGCCATGACTCAATAATTTCCTTAAACCGGCATCTGCATGATGTCTTGATAGGCTTGAACCAGTTTGTTGCGAACCTGGGTCAACGCCTGAAACGAGACACTGGCTTTCTGCGAGGAGATCATTACGTCCGTCAGGTCGACGCCACTCTTGCCAATCTCGAAAGCACTGGCCAACTGGTTCGACGCCTGCTGGGTATCGTTCACTTTATTGACGGCCTGACCGAGCATGTCGGAAAAGCTGCTGCCACCCACCTGGGGGACCGCGACCGATTTAGGCTGGGCCATGGCGTCCATTTGCATGGCCCGCATGTCCAACATCAACCGATTAAATTCAATACCTTGGCTCATGGTCTACTCTCTCTGGCGGCCCGCGTTTTTTTGACACTTACTCAGCGGGTACACGGGTATTAGCAACAAGGGTGCCAGCTCCATGGCGATAGAAAACAAATGCGCGCCCAAGCCCATGTGGGAGCGAGCTTGCTCGCGATGACTCAGTCACACCCGACATCAATGCGACTGATCTACCGCTATCGCGAGCAAGCTCGCTCCCACAGGGATTCGTAGTGTTTATTCAACTGGCGAACAGGTAAGCCTCGACGTCCATGCCGGCGTCGCGCATCTGCGCCAACTTGTAGCGCAAGGTGCGCGGGCTGATCCCCAAGCGTTCGGCCGCCTCCTTGCGACGACCGCGCTCGGCGCGCAGGGTGTCGATGATCATCTGGAACTCGCGACGGCGCAGGTCATCGCCCAAGGCGCCAACCGACTCGCCCTCGACGTCCGGCGGTGGAGCGGCAGGTGCTGGCGGCGCCGGCGCCAATGCAGGCAAGGGCGCACAGGCCACCGGACCCGCCAGGCAAAAATCCTCCGGCTGGATCAAGCCGCCCTGCTGCAGGATCAAGGCACGCTGAATGGCGTTATCAAGCTCCCGGACATTGCCCGGCCAGGGGTAGGCAACCAGGCAGGCCCGGGCCTCGGCCGAAAGACGGGCCGCCGCATGTTTCATTTTATTGACGTGTTTGTTCAGCAGGCGCTCGGCCAGCGGCAGGATATCGGCGGTGCGCTCGCGCAACGGACGCCAGGCCAGCGGGAACACCGACAGACGGTAATAGAGGTCTTCACGGAAACGCCCCGCCGCGACTTCGCCGGCCAGGTCGCGGTTGGTGGTTGCCACCACGCGGATGTCCAGGCTGATGGGCTTGCGCGCACCAACCCGTTCCACTTCCCGCTCCTGCAATACTCGCAACAGCTTGGCCTGCAGGCCCAAGGGCATTTCGGAAATTTCATCGAGCAGTATCGTGCCACCGTCAGCCTGTTCGAATTTGCCGGCCTGGGCCGCGATGGCGCCGGTGAACGAACCCTTTTCGTGGCCGAACAGTGTCGCCTCGAGCATGTTGTCGGGAATCGCCGCGCAATTGATGGCGATGAACGGCTCCCCGGCGCGCCGGGACTGTTGATGGATATAGCGCGCCAGCACTTCCTTGCCCGTACCGGACTCGCCGGAAATCAACACGGTTGAATCGCTGCGCGCCACCCGCGCGGCCAATTCCAGCAGTTGCGCACTGGCCGGCTCGATGGCCACCGGCCCTTCGCCCTCGACCGCGAGATTGCCCAAGGCATGGCGCGCAACCAAATCCAGCAGGGCCTTGGGCTCGAACGGCTTGACCAGGTAATCCGCTGCCCCCTGGCGCATGGCATCCACCGCTCGCTCGACGGCGCCGTGGGCGGTCATCAGCAAGACCGGCAGCTGCGGCTGACGGGCACGCAACAGGCCGAGCAATTGATGGCCGTCCATGCCCGGCATGTTGACGTCACTGACCACCAGGCTGAACGCCTCCCGGCCCACCGCCAGCAAGGCCTCCTCCGCCGAACCGACGGCGGCGTAATCGTGCCCGGCCAGCACCAGCGTATCGGCCAGCGCCTCGCGCAGGGCCCGGTCGTCCTCAACCAGCAACACCTTGATCACCATTGCCTTCACTCCACCCCTGGCGCATTGGAAAACAGCGGCAGGATCACTGTTGCACAGGTGCCACGACCCAGCCGAGAGCGCAGCAGCAATTCTCCCTGATGAGCACGGGCCACGGCCTTGACCACGGTCAGGCCCAGGCCGGTGCCGGTGGTCTTGGTGGTAAAGAACGGCTCGCCCAGACGCGCCAGCACGGCCGGCTCGATACCACTGCCGCTGTCGCTGACCGACAGGCGCAAGGTGTTGTCGCGCGTGTATAAATGCACCTTCAGCCGGACGTTACCGCCGCTGGCCTGGATCGCGTTTTCGAGGAGATTCAACACCGCGCCCACCAAGGTGTCGCGGTTGCACAACACTTCACCGACATGACTGTCGCACTGCCAGCGGATCGGCAACTCTTGTACATGGGTCAACGCCGCGGCCCGCAGCGATTGAAGCAAGGCCTTGGGGCTGACACGGTCGGTCAACGGCAGCTCGCCGCGAGCGAACACCAGCATGTCGCGCACCTGATGCTCCAGTTCGTGCAGGCGCTCTTTCAAGCGCCCAGCGAAGCGTTGCTGGGTTTCCATCGGCAATTGCTGCTCAGTCAAATGACTGGCATAGAGGAGCGCGGCAGAAAGCGGCGTACGAATCTGGTGGGCCAGCGACGCCACCATACGCCCCAGGGAAGACAAGCGCTCATGGCGCGCCAACTGGTCTTGCAGGTGACGGGTTTCAGTCAAGTCATTGAGCAGCACCAACTGCCCGGGCTCGGCATCCAGCGAGCGTGTCGAGATGGACAGGCGCCGACCGTCCTTGAGGGACACTTCATGACCGTCGTCTTCCCGGGGCGCAAAGCAGCGGGCGATGACGTGTCGCCACAGCTCGCCTTCCAGGGGCAGGCCGAGCAACTCGCAGGCCGCCGGGTTGGCTTCGCGCACACGACCATGGGCGTCGATGACGATCACGCCACCGGGCAACAGGTCGAGGAGGTTTTGCAGGCGATTGGCCAGGCGTTCCTTTTCCGCCAGCTCCTGCATGCGCTGGGCACTGACCACGGCCAACTCACCCTTGAGTTCGGTGACCCGGGCCTCGAGCAGGCTGTAGGAATCCGTCAGTTGGCTGGACATCTGGTTGAACAGCGAAAATGCCTGCTCAAGTCCAAGCCGGCTTGCCTGTTCGGCGGACGGCATGTGCCCCGGTTCGGGGACAGGAGTCATCTGGGCGGCTTGGGTCATCGTGCTCTCTCGCTTGGCTGACCGTCAGTTAAACGGAACGTTGCGAGGGCTATAGCAATACCCGTGCCGAAAAAAAACCGCCTGAAAATCAGGCGGTTGGAAAACAGGCGTCAATCATCCGCCTGTTCATCTCCTTCGCGGCGGCTCATGCCGTACTTGCGCATCTTCTCCACCAGGGTGGTACGGCGGATGCGCAGGCGCTCTGCCGCGCGGGCCACGATACCGTTGGCATCGTCCAGCGCCTGCTGGATCAGCCCTTGTTCCAGCCCTCCCAGGTAATCCTTGAGGTCCAGCCCTTCGGGCGGCAACAAGGCATTGGCAGTGAAGTCCGGCGTGTGGCCATTGATGGCCACGCGCTCTTCCAGGTCGCTGCGCAGGCTGTCGACCATTTGCTCGTCTTCGTCATCGACGTAGCGGAATTTCTTCGGCAGCTCATTCACGCCGATCACCCCGTACGGGTGCATGATCGCCATGCGCTCCACCAGGTTGGCCAGCTCGCGGACGTTGCCCGGCCAGCCATGGCGGCACAGGGACATGATTGCCGCCGAATTGAAGCGGATCGAACCGCGCTTCTCGTGCTCCATGCGCGAGATCAGCTCGTTCATCAGCAACGGGATGTCTTCGACGCGTTCACGCAGCGGTGCCATTTCGATCGGGAAAACATTGAGGCGGTAGTAGAGGTCTTCGCGGAAACTGCCAACCTCGATCATGCTCTCGAGGTTCTTGTGCGTCGCGGCAATGATCCGCACATCGACACTCTGGGTCTTGTTGCTGCCCACGCGTTCGAAGGTGCGCTCCTGCAGGACCCGCAACAGCTTGACCTGCATCGGCAGCGGCATGTCGCCGATTTCATCGAGAAACAGCGTACCGCCGTTGGCCAGTTCGAAACGCCCGGCGCGACTGGTGATCGCGCCGGTGAAGGCGCCTTTCTCATGGCCGAACAGCTCGCTTTCCAGCAACTCGGCCGGGATCGCGCCACAGTTGACCGGCACGAACGGCGCTTCGCGGCGTTTGGAATGGTAATGCAGGTTGCGCGCGACCACTTCCTTGCCGGTGCCAGACTCGCCCAGGATCAGCACGCTGGCGTCGGTATCGGCGACCTGCTGCATCATCTGGCGCACGTGCTGGATCGCGCGGCTGGTGCCGACAAGGCTGCGGAACAGGTTGGGTTCGCGATGCCTGCCGCGCTCGCGGGCCTGATCGTACATCTCGCGATAAACCTGCGCGCGGTGCAGAGAATCAAGCAGCTTGCTGTAGCTGGGCGGCATTTCGAGCGTGGAAAGTACCCGGCGACGCTGGTCTTCAGGCAAGTCAAGGGAAGAATTTTCGCCCATTAACAAAACCGGAAGGAACTCATCCCAGGTTGAGAGTGTCTTTAGCAAGCCCAAAAGCGTTGCGGGAGCATTTACGGTCCCGATAAGGACACAGATGACTTCACGACTGGACGACAATGAGCCGACAGCCTGCTGCCAATCATGGCTTCCGCAGGGTAAATTTTCTTCGCCAAGAAAATTCAGGATCACCGCCAGGTCGCGGCGGCGAACGCTATCGTCATCGATCAGGAGAATTTTGGTTTCACGCCACATGCAATAGCAACTTCCCTAGTCAACCCAATGCCCGAAATTAGGGGGCAAGCTAGACGCTTGCAGACTTGTCATGCCTGTAGACGCCTTAAATCTGTAAACAGCTACTAGTTAAGTCAAAAAACCGTGCACAGTCAAATTTATGGCGCAACGGGCTCGGATTAACTGAGCATTAACCGAACAGATGGTAAACCTTTGCAGCGTTCTGTGCTTGATGGATCTGTTGCATCTCGTCGACGATCGCCTGACGCTCTCCTGTGGCCGCCTCCAGCAATTGCCGATATACCCCCAGCAACTCCTCAAGATTCAGCCGCAACGCCGCCTCGTCCACCTGGGACTCGCCCAGGACCTCTTCCATGCAGGAACGGCAAGCCAGGTCCAACTGACCGATGGCCTCCCAGTTTCGCTCGGCCAGGGCATCCACCAAGGCATCACGGGTTTGTTCGATTCGCTGCAGGACAAGACTCATGAGAGCGCTCCTTAGAATTGCGGACCAGGCGCGGCAATGGCATCCCAGCCTTCCTTGACCGTGCGAAGCAGATCGGTGACTTCGTCGAGGATCTTCGGATCGGCCTTCACGTTGGCTTCGGCCAGACGTTTCATCATGTAAGCGTAAAGAGCATCCAATTCAGCGACCGACTCGGCCTGGTTTTCCAGGTCCAGGCCTTCGCGCAAACCACCGACGATGCCGATGGCCTTGCTGATCAGAATGCCTCTGTTTGCAATATCCTTGCGCTCCATCGCGCCCTTGGCCTGGGCGATACGATCGAGCCCGCCTTCCATGAGCATCTGCACAAGACGATGGGGACTTGCTTCGGAGGTTTGCGCCTGGGCGCCAATCTTCTGGTATTGGCGAAGGGCTAACATCGGATTCATGTTCTACCTCATCAAAAAACTTCGGTTCGTATAAACAGCGTATCGACGCTGCGTCAAAAAACTTTAGACCGAAAAGGCGAAAGCCCGGAACGTTGTCAAAACGTTGCCGGGCTTTTTTCAGCGGTCGAAAATCAGCTGTTTTTCTGCTGCGCCGTCAATGCTTCGAACATCGAGGTGATGTTACTGGCAGTGGCCTTCAGCTTACCGACCAGGGTATCCATGTCGTTGTACTTTTTGGTCAGCGTGGCGGTCAGGGTCTCGACCCTGCGATCCAATGCTTCCTGATCGTTCTTCAGGCGGGTCTGGGTCCTGCTCAGCGCCGTGGTCCGCTGATCGAGGATACCCCCCGTCTGGCTGTAGGGTTCGATCGCCTTGCCCATGCGCTCCAGCAGCCCATTGGTGCCAGTGAACAACGTTTGGACTTCACCGCTGAGCTTTTTGTCGTTCATCGCCGTGTTGAACTTGGTGGTATCGAAGTTCAACGCGCCCGTCTTCTGGTCGGTGGTAATACCCAACTGGGCCAGCGACGTCAGCTTGTCGCCAGCGCCGGTTTCAGACAAGGGCGTCCGAATCGCGGCCAGCAGCGAGCGAGGCAACGCGTCACCGGTCAATTTTGCCGACACCGTCAGCTTCCCATCAGCGTCGAGCGAAGGCTTGGTCAGTGCAGTGATGCTATTGGCGATCGCGTTATAGGCATCGACGAATTTCTGGATCGAGGCTTTCAGGCCATCGTTGTTCGGTGCCACGGTGACGGTTGAAGTGCCCCCGTCCGCTACTCCGAGCAAATTCAACGTCAGTCCGGAAATCGCCGTGCTGACCGTATTGCTCTTGCTGGTCAGCGCCATGCCATCAACGGAAAACTTCGCGTCCTGGGCCAGGGCGCCGATGGCACCCGCCGAAGAAGCCGTCAACGCAGCCCCCCCGGCACCTACGACGTTCGTCCCATCGATCTCCAGCCCCGCGATACCGCTCACCGAGATATCGGAACCTGTGCCGGTAGTGCTTGAACCCAGCACCAGCCGCGAACCGAAAGAGTCGGTGATGATGTTGGCGCTGAAACCAGCAGCCTTGAGCGAAGAGTCGGCGTTGATCGCGTCACGAACCGATTGCAGGGTCGCACCGGATGCCACGTCGAGGTTGTAGTCGACGCCGTTCTGCTTGATGGTCAACGTGCCGCTCGGAATGGCACTGCTAGTGCCACCGGCGAAGGCTGCCGAGGTGACCTTGGAAGCCGTGGCGATATTGTCGACCTTGATTGCATAGGTACCGCCCACCGCCGAGTTGCTGGCGGTAGCCGTCAGAACGCCGGGTGCGGAAGATGTTGCAGCAAAACCCGAGAATTGCGGGGTCGTGGTGCTGGACAAGTCCTTCATGGCGGTATTGAAGGCTGCCAGCAACGACTTCAGGGTTCCCACCCCGGAGATACTGTTGGTAGTCGTCGTCGTCGCTCGGGTGATCTGACCTTGCTTGGCGGCCTTGTCGGAATCGACCAGCGCCTTGACGATCGCAGTGGTATCAAGGCCAGAGCCTAGACCCAAGCCAGGTAGAATTGGACTTGCCATGTGGGACTCCCTTCAGTGTGTCGCCGGCCTTTTGACCTTTACAACGCCCAAAAGAACATAACAACAAAATTCGTGCCGGTTGTCAGGCTTCAGCGCTGAACAACAAGCTGTTTGCATCATTCAAACTGTTGGCCAGTTTCAGAACTTCTTCGTTCGGGATCTGGCGAATCACTTCACCGGAACCGCTGGCAATCACTTTGACCACTACTTTGCCTGAAGGCTCATCAATAGAGAACTCCAGGTTGCGCTTGACCGACTGAACGAACTTCTCGATTTCCTGAACGGCTTTCTTGAGTTTGTCCTGCTCGGCGGCAGCATCTTTAGGCGCTTGCTTGACCGGTGTCACGGTAGCAACGTCGGCTTGAGGCTTCTCCACTGGCTTGTCGGCCACTGTAGGTGCCGGCTTCGCCGCTGGATAAGACAAGTTCAGCTTAACGCTCATATCCATGTCCATCACCTCTTGAACGGAAAAAGCGAGAGAGCACGCAAGCGCACTCCCCCGCTAAAACTCATCCAGCTATTACTGAAGCAGCTTCAGTACAGCGGATGGCAGTTGGTTGGCCTGGGCCAGAACCGAGGTAGACGCTTGCTGCAGAGTCTGCTGCTTGGTCAGTTGCGCAGTTTCAGCAGCGAAGTCGGTATCTTGTACGCGACCCAGTGCAGCACTGGCGTTTTCGTTGATGTTCTGCAGGTTGGAGATGGTGCTGTTGAGACGGTTCTGAGCAGCACCGAGGTCGGCACGAGCACTGTTGATGGTGTCGATCGCGCTGGTGATTGCGTCCATGGCGGCCGAGAAGTTGGTTTCCGAAGTAGCACTGTCGGAACCAACGATGGTGATCGCCGAGTCAACACCCAGGGTGGCAGCGTCGAAGCTGGCGCTCAGGGTCAGAGTGATCTGGTTGTCAGAACCGTTGTTCGAACCGACCTGGAAGGTCATGGTGCTAGCGGTACCGTCAAGCAGGTTCTTGCCGTTCAGGTTGGTGCTGTTGGCGATACGGGTCAGTTCGTCGCTCATCTGCGAGAACTCTTTGTTCAGAGCGATACGGTCATCTGCGCTGTTGCTGTCGTTACGGGCCTGGATGGCCAGTTCACGCATACGTTGCAGAATGTTGGTCTGCTCTTGCATCGCGCCTTCAGCGGTCTGCGCCATGGAGATACCGTCGTTGGCGTTTTTGATCGCCATGTTCTGACCGCGGATTTGCGAGGTCATACGGGTAGCGATCTGCAGGCCGGCGGCGTCGTCTTTGGCGCTGTTGATTTTCAGGCCGGAAGACAGGCGGGTCATCGAAGTGGACAGAGCATCGGAAGCCTTGTTCAGGTTCTTCTGAACGTTCAACGATGTGACGTTAGTGTTTACTGTTAAAGCCATGACGAATTCCTCGTTGGTTGGGTACTGCGGCTTCCGGCCCTGGCAACCGCCGGGTGTGGCCTAGAGAACCTTCGTAATAGTTATCGTCGGATTGGGAACTTGCTTGAGGGCTTTTTTCAAAAAATTTGCTAGCAGACTGCCACCCCTTGAGAAACAAGGGGTTAGCCGCAGGAAAAGGCCCGAAAAATGGCGTCAAGAAACCGCAGGATAAAGATGCAGGCAAAAAAATAGCGCCACAGGCCAACCTGAAGCGCTATAGGAAAGCAGGTGATTCAATCAATCGCGATAAAGAATCGCCGAGCCCCACGACAGGCCCACACCGAAACCGCTGATAGCCACACGCTTCCATTCAGCATCCAGAACATGCTTTTCCAGCAGCAGCGGAATGCTCGACGACACGGTATTGCCGGTCTCGACCATGTCCTTGATGAATTTCTCAGGCTCACCCTCGAAACGCCGCGCCACGGCATCGACAATCGCCGCACTGCCCTGGTGGATACAGAATGCGTCGATGTCGCTGGCTTGCAATGAGGATTCGTCCAGCAGTTCGTGCAAATGAGCCGGTACTTTCAGCAAGGCAAAGTTGAACACCTGGCGACCGTTCATGAAAAACACCCCGTCGCTGACCTTCAGGTGTGGCGCGCCGGAACCATCGGTGCCGAACTTGGCCTTGCCCAACTGCCAGTTGGCGCCCTCGGCCATCCATGTAGCCGTGGCGGCATCGCCGAACAGCATGGTGGTGTTGCGGTCTTCAGGATCAACGATTTTCGAGTACGGGTCAGCGGTCACCAGCAACCCGTTCTTCAACCCTGCGGCCTCCATGAAGCCTTTCAGGGCATAAATGCCGTATACATAGCCCGAGCAGCCCAGCGATATATCGAACGCCGCCACATGGGTCGGCAACCCGAGCTTGTCCTGCACGATGGCGGCCGTGTGCGGCAACCCTTCTTCATCACCGTTCTGGGTGACGACGATCAACGCGTCGATGGATTCGCGCGAAAGCTGCGGATTATTGGCGAATAATGCATTCACCGCCTCGACACACAGGTCCGAGGTTTCCTGGTCAGCGTCTTTGCGTGGCAGGAACGCCGAACCGATCTTGCCAAGGATGAACTCTTCATCCTTCTCGAATTTGGCACCCTGAGCGTAGTTATCCACACCAGCGGTCGGCACATAACTCGCTATGCTTTTTATGCCAATCATCATGGCTTCCCGATCATGAACTGCGACTAGGTTCACCCCCGAACGCTCAGGGGCGCTTAAAAATGGTTGATTTCCAAGGGCGGAGGCCTTGTCAGGCGAACGAACGGGCCTCCACTCCGGGGAATACAATACAGTGAAGATGCACTTTATGACCTATGCGTCACGCTGTTTTGTCCTGGAGGGGCATTTTTTCATGACAAACGAAGCCGTGTCATTTCCAGAGGCGGTGTCGGACACCGGAGAAAAATCTTGGGGATGGCAGCGTGGCCGGGAGAAAACGCCGACAGGTTTCAACTGCCGGCGTTGGTGACAAGTCTTGTACAGCGGGGGTTACGCAGCCGGTTCGTTCAGCAAGTCGGTCCAGGGTACGTTGCGCACTGGTCCCAAGGCGAAACCCGCGCCTTTCAACGCCAGATTGCCGTTGTAGAACCGATCCTGGGCGAACGCCCCGGCCCACTTCCCTCGTAACGCCATAAGCGTCTCAGGCGTACTCGCCAGCACACCGGACTGGATAACCTGCACATGGGGCGTCCATACCGTCAGATATCCGGCCTGACCGACCCTCAGGCACAGGTCCACATCACCCAAGGCATCGTCGAACAAACCGCTGTCTATGCCGTCAGCCGCTTCGAACAGCTGCCTCGAAATCATCAGGCAGGCAAAAGACACCGCCGAACAGTTCTGCTCGACGACCAACCTGTTCATGTAGCCTCTGGCGGTCTTCGGCTCACCCACGAATGCCGAGCCGACTTCGTCGTTCAACCCCAGAATCAGGCCCGCCTGGGTGATACGTCCGTCGCGCTCGACCAGCTTGGCGCCGACCACGCCGACCTCCGGACGCAAGGCCTGGTTGAGCAGCGATTCGATCCAATTGACGTTGACCACCTCACTGTCTGCCGCCAGCGTCACCAGATACTCACCCTTGGCCTCCTGGCTGACAGCGTTGATCAATGAGCCCGTCGCCATGCCTGGTTCGATATCCAACAAGCGAACACGACTTGCCTGGTGCCCCTGCCCCTGGAGCCAGGTACGCAGCACAGCATTGTCTGCCGCGGCGGCGCAGAGTAATACCTCGTAGCGCTGATATCGCGTACGCTGCAGGACGCTGAGCAGGCAGCGTTGTCGGGTCGTCAGGTCGCAGGCACCGTGGACGATGATCGACACCATGGGGCGCTCGGCAAAACGGTAGTCGATTTTATGCGTGCCCGGCACGACCGCGCTCACATCGGCCTGATAGCCACGAACCGCCAGATGACGCAGCAATGTCTTGCGCTCATCGGCATTGTCTTCCAACGGCGCCGCCTGGCAAGTCAGCAGAGGCTCATCCAGGTGGGCAAGCCCCTCCAGGCCGTCCTGCTCGATCAAGCGCAACAACAGATCGAACTCCATCGCGTTCTTGAACTCGCGCGAATAACCGCCCAGTCTGACCAGCGTCTCGCGGCGTACCAACCAATGGCGGGCCATCAAGGCCGGGGCGCTTTGCAGCAAATCAAGGTTGAACCCTGGACGGAAGACATCGACCAGCGTCCCATCAGGCTGGCGCTGGAACTCGTCCATTGCCACGGCCTGGCACTGTGGCGCGGCCAGTAACTCCACACCCGCACGGAACAGACCACCCGTCGTCAATTCATCGCCGGCCTCGGCCATGACCATCCAATCGCAATCGCTCTGGCTGACAACCTGATTGATTTTGTCGGCGTAATTGCTTTCGTTGACTTTGACGAAATGCAGCACGTTCTGCGGCGTGGTCTCGGCCGGCAGGTCGCCGGTGGTGAACACGACAATCTTGAACGCCCGGCAATAGCCATTGATCACGCTGTCGAAGGTGGCCTGCATTTTGAAGATGTCGGCGTCCAGATCCAGGATCAAAATGCCGAACGTCGGGCCACCTTTGCGAGCGGCCAGGTATTTGGACACTTTCTGGGCTTCACTGGCGCTTGGTTCACGTGCCTCGAGCCAGCGCAGCAATTGACCGGAGCGCGTGGTGTCGAACAACCTCGCGGTGTTTTCAAACGCCGCTGCCTTGAGCCGTTGGTCCCAGGCCTGGAGCATTTGCACGTAACGCTTGTCACCCTTGGCCTGCATGACTTCGAGCAACTGCTTCACCAGATCCTGGTTGAAGGCATAGCTCAGGAAAGCCCTCGCCAGCTGCTCATCAAGCGGTTCGGCACTGGTGTTGCGCTGGGGGCGTGACAGCTCCTTCTGCTTGAGCATGACGGCTTCCAGTTCTTTCAACTGCACTTGCCCGCTTGGCGCCGCATGAAGCAGGAACTCCAGCGAAGTGAGCACGTCGAAAAAAGCCTGGTTATAGAAGGGCAACTCAACGTATTGCGTCGGTTCAAAACGCCGAACCGGTTCGCCACGCCGAGAATCCCAGGTCGACTCGAACAGTTTCCCGGCCTGCGACACCGAACGTTCGACCAGCTTCTTGAGTATGGCCGGGGTATGTTCCCGCGCCGCAGCATCCGTGCCAAAGGCGCCGGCCAGCATCGCGCCCATCCGTTCCTGTTCAGCGACTGCTCGCAAGTCCTCGGTACCGGGTGCCGTGCCAGCCGGGTTCCGTGGCTTGGCCACGCGACTGCGCTCGTGCACAGCATAAGGAATGTCCAGCAAGCGGACTTTTGCATCCGCCACCAACCCAAGGGAATGGCCAGCCTCCTGCAATCGCGACTCAAAACCGGCAGGCAACGAAGCGTAACTGCGCCGCAGGGTTTCAGTGCGCGTGAGGGCATTCACCAGGGATGGGCAATCCTCGGCAAACATGGCCAGCCGGGCTTGGGCCGATGTGCCGGAATAATCCTCACAGCCCTTGCGATCGAGCACGTAATAGTCGACACGATCAGCATGGGCCTCGAACGCCAGGCTGTAGCCCTGGCAGGCACTGTATTGCCCATGCGTTTCCAGGAAGCTCAACGCTTGTTCGAGCGCCAGGGGCAGCAGGAAGCTCTCGGCATCGGCAATCGCCAGGTAAGGCGTGGCGACTCGTTCGACGGCCTGGCGAACCTTGTCGCCGAAACCGATGGCCGTGGGCGCATGCAGGTATTGCATACCAGGGCACGCTGCCGTGATATCAGCGTCGTTCAGGCTCGATGAGTCGACCACCAGTACCGCGAACGAACGGTCGCGATAGTGGCGCAAAGCCCGCCGCAGGGCAGTCGACTGGTCGTGAGCGAGCAGCACCAGGGTAAACCGTTCATTCAACGGTGCAGTCGATCCTGTTGAGGCATTGCTTTGCATATTCATTCCTTAACGAGTGGGGTGGCCGCATCAGCGATGCCGGGAGTTTCGCGGTTGAAACTCATCAATCCGGTAGCCAACCATTGGCCCAGTACTGCAGGTTATCGCCGCGCAGGATAAAGTCGCGCAGCACCACTTCACGTAATTCGTCGCCCATCCGATAGCTGGCAATCGGATCCGCCAGGTGCATCCGGATGGCTTCCAGCCATTCTTCGGTGCTGTTGGTGAGGACCCGGGTACAAGGCAGGTGCCCCCGGTAAGCCTCGGTATCCGAACAAATGACCGGATAGCCGCACGCACCGTATTCCAACAGGCGAAGATTGCTTTTGCAGTCGTTGAAAATGTGGAACTCCAACGGCGCCAAGGCCAGGTCGAGATTCAGGCTGGCAAGCTTCGCCGGATAAGCCGCCAGGCTCACGCCCTGATGAAACTCATGGACGTAGGGCTTGAGCAAATCGGGGCACATGCCAAAGAACACCCATTCCACTTCGTCAGCCAATTCCCGAACGACATCGGCAATAAGCTCCAGGTCGCCACGGTGGCTGGTGCCGCCGCCCCAACCGATACGCGGCTTGCTGGAAGTTGCACGTTGGCTTCTGAGCTGGTTCCACAGACCGGCGGCCAGCATGTTCGGCACGACACGGATGTCGTGGTGCATGCTGGACAAGACGTCTGCCAGCGGATGGGTGGACACCACGACCCGATCGCACAGGCCGATGCCCTGGCGCAGCAAGTCCTCGAGATTGTCCGGCATATTGCGGCGGTGTTCGTTTTTTTCCGGGACCTTGGCGATGTAGTCATCCAACTCGTAGATGCGCATGGCATTGGAGTATGTCTTGACCTGGACGATGTCCTTGAACTTACCCACGTTATAGCGGCCCTGAAGAATGATCACATCCGGTGACTGGCGCTCGATGTCGATGATCGAGGGCGTATCGTAGGCCACACGCCCCACGACTCGCCCCGCCGCTTCCAGCTCGAATAACGGTTGGCTGACCCGGTAGTGCCCCACCGCCGAGGTGTTGACCGCCATCCCCAGGATCGAAGGCACGTTGCGGGTAATCAACGGATTCCAGCCGGTGCGTGGTCCGGGCTCCAGACTGAAGCTTTTCCCGGTCAAGGTCAGGTTACGGTTGTAGGCAGGATCGTTAGCGATCCTGGGCAACCAGCGCTGATAGAACGCCTCTTGCTCGTGCTCCAGCCGCTGCTTCCACGCAGGATCACGACTGGCCTCCACACCGGACGCCAGCACGACATCACTGTACGGGGTGGTGACGATCAGGTAACCGTTTTTCCCGACCTGCTGGCATAGCTCCAGAGCATTGATGCGCTGCGTTGTGATCGACTCATCGAAACCACCGACCTCCTCCAGAACCTGCTTGCGCACCAACAGGCAGTGATCGCCGACAGCGCTCCAGTTCTGCACCGCCTGCAGGCGTTGCATGTAGCCGCCAGACGTGACCGATTCGTTGACGAAGGCCCTGCCCGCCAACCCACCCAGTCCCATGATCATGCCGGAGTCAATGACCCGGCCTTGCTGGTTGAGTGTGCGCGGCCCCACGATACCGACCTCGGGACGTTGCCCATGATTGAGCAACTCATCCAGCCAGCCGGCTTCCAGCACGATGCAATTGGGGTTGAGCAACAGCAGGTATTCGCCACGGGCCTGCTGTGCGGCGAAATTGCGGATCACTGCTTCGCTGCCGCTTCCCGGGTGCAGGAATATTCGCAACTTTTCACTGCCCAACTCGGCCATGGCTCGCAGCCAATGCTGCAGCTCGGCATTTTCACTGGCGTTATCGACGATGATGATTTCGTAATGCGGATACGCGGTCGTGCTGATCAGACTGTTGACGCAACGCTCCAGCGCGCCCAGGTCATCCTTGATGCTGATGACGATCGACACCAGTGGTCGCTCGTCGAACAGGTATTGGATGCGCGGAATCAACGCCAGGAGCGGTCCCGGATGAAGCCGGTGCGGCACGCCAATACGCTGTAGATGAGCGCTGATCAGCTCGGCGTTTTGCTCGATGACCCCAGGCAACGACAGCCATTGGGCAAACGAAAACGTCGATTCCACCTGGACTTCCGGAATGTGACCAACGACCTGCGGCCCATCCGTTTCCACCAGCCGCCAGACAAAGTCGTGGGGCGCCAGTTCACCCAGGCTCGAATCGAATCCACCCGAGGCCAGGAAGCGGGCACGCTCGAAAGCCAGTGTCCGGCCGATATAGGGATAACCGCGCATCAGGTCGAGATTGAAGTCGGGCTTGAAGATCGGCTCCACCGACTTGTCATCCACCAGCGCACCTTCATCGCTGTAGAGACAGGCAGCGCCCGGCGAGCTGACAATCCGGTCGGCCATGATCAGCAGCGCAGACTCCGTCAAGCGATCGCCGGCACGCAGCAGGTAGAACCAGTCGGCGCCGTCCAGTTGAGGCAACAGCCCATTGAGCTGCTGCACCCAGTCCGCTTGCAGGCCAAGGCGCAGGACATGGTTGTCCACGGCCTGGCGCCCATTGGACAGCAGCAGCACCGATTCGCAGGCATAGGCCTGGGCCGCGATGCTCTGCAGGGTGATACCCAGCGCATAAGGATCGTCCTGGTCATCGAGGATGACGGGAACGATCATCGGTCGATAGGCCCAGCGAGCGATCTGCCGGGACAAGACTTGCTTGCGCAATGGACTGAAACGTCTACATGCCAACCACTGCGCGTAGAGGTCTGCATAACTTTCAATGTCAGTGCCGACCTGCGAGCCGATGACACCCTGGCGAGTGGCAATGATCGAATAAACGTTGACTTCTTCCCACTCGGACGTCTCTTGATCCTTGCTCCGCTCCAGTGCCTGGTAACGCACCCAGCCACTGGCTGGCGCCGGCTCGCCACTGCGCTGGGCCAGCATTTCCTTGAGCCACGTCAGCTCCACCGTGGCTGCCTCAAGCATCTTGGCCTGGCGGGCCAGGCGCTCCGGATGCAACCGCTGGCCGCTTCCCTCGGCGTAAAGCTGGACCAGATTACCCCGGCGCAACAGGCAGATGAACAAGGCAAAATCGAGGACGGCCTCGAAGCCTTCACCGGGCCGCGCCAACGCTGGCAGCAAGGCCTCGACATCGGTGCGGCGCATCATTGCGCCACTCAAGCCACCGAGAATATTACGGGTGGTCTTTTCAAAATACGCCAGCATGTCGTTGCCGTTGAACATCGCATCGAACTGCGTGATGCCCGTGTTTTCAACGCGGATCGGCAAGGCAAAATTGTCTGCATCGATTAAATGATGCTTGTTGATCACCAGCGATACTTGCGCATGTTCCTGCAAGATGGCCGCCTGTTGACTGACGCAGAACGCCAGTAACTGGTCGTCGTCGCACAGGAACTTGATGAACTCGCCCCGGGACTCTTCGAGGCAGCGCAACAGATTCTGCTGAAATCCCAGCCGAGTCGGGTTGCGCAGATAGCGCACCGCAACGTTGGAGCCCACGCCAAGTTGCTGAACAATCTGCTCGATTTCATCGGTGCGGCAATCGTCGCAGATGACAATCTCAAGATTCTCGTAGGTCTGCTCGAGCGCGCTTTGCAAGGCGAGGCGGAAAAAGCGTGGGTTGAACGCGGGGATGGCAATGCTGACAAGAGGAGCTGATTTCACACGCATGGCTCTCAACCGGTGGGCGTCAACTCAGGCGGGAGCAGGACGTCCTGAATCGTATAAAAGAACGGGTCAGGGACCGCTTATAACGTCACGGCCCCCGCCCTGCATCACATTTTGTTGAACAGTCCCAATTGAGCGATCTTGCTGAACGCCAACTGTGACGCCTGCAGCATCGTCTGCTGCAAGGTCAGGCGCGTCATCACCTCGGCCGGGTCCGAATCACGAATCGCCGACTGAGTCTGCGAGTTGGCGAGGACGAAGCTCTGGTTGGTATCGCTCTGGGTATCGAGCGATTGGCCCCGCCCGCCGACCGAGCTCAATGCACTGGTCAAGTGATCTGTCCCACTGGCCAGGTTACCGATAGCCGAAGCCAGCGACGCATTCAGTTTCTGGATGGCAATGTTGTCGCCATCGGCCGGCGTGTTCAATGCGCTCCGCAACTGATTCACGGTATCCAAAATGTTCTGCGTCTCATGGGTATTGACCGCGATGCTGAACTGATCGTTGGCGGCCGGGGCACCATTGAGGGTAAAACTCACGCCGGATGCGGTGGCGACGTTGCCCGCCAGGGTGCCACTGGACACCGGTTTGCTGTCGGCGGTCAGTGGCGCGGCGTACAGGTCGAAATCCGTGGCGCTGGTGAACTTCAGCACCGCCGAGCCCGTCGGGAAGCTGGCGTGGTAGGCCGTTGGATCGGTGATTGAGCTACCGGTGATCTGGGTCGCGGTGGTGTTACCCGGGCTGCGGGCCGGCGTGAACGAGTCGGGTTTGGCAGCCAGGGTAAACGTGTGGCCGGGCAAGATCGTGCCCGCAACATCACCTTCATGAAGGTTGACGTTCAAGGTCAAGTCGACGCCGCGAAAGCTCACCGTCTGCCCGACCTGGTTACTCGGCTCGATGACCCCGCCCTTGCTGGCTTCGGCGGTCACATCGTTGCCGCCCGAGTCGGTGATCTTCAATTGGGTACCGCTGACGAACTCCACAGTGTACGGCTCGCCACTGCGGAACTGGCTGTTGTAGCTCACGCTGGACGACACTTGGCCGTTGGTCAGCACCACGCGACCATCATCCACCGTCGGCGCAGTCATGGTGACCTGGGTGCGACTGGTGTTGACGGCTTGCTGGAACACTTCCCAGCCAGTGCTATTGGTGGCCATCGACATGGTGTCGCCGATCGGCAGGTCCAGGGTGACCTGGTCGCCGTTGTAGCTGTAGGTGCCGTCGTCGTTTCGGGTGAACGGTACGACGTCGCCTTTGGATCCGGCAAAGATGTACTTGCCGTTTTCATCCTTGGTGTTCATCAAGCTCAGCAATTGTTCTTCGATCGAGCCCAATTCCGAAGCGACCGCTTTACGGTCAGCGTCGGTGTAAGCGGCGTTACCGGCACTCACGGCCAATTCCTTGGCGCGCTGCAGCACGTTGCCAATGCTGGTCATGACCGCTTCGGTCGTGCCCAGGGTCGCCTTGAGGGTGGTGACGTTGGCTTCATACTGGGAAAGCATCGAAGCCTGGTTGCCCAGTTGCAGCAGGCGCGAAGCGCCTACCGGATCATCAGCGGCGGTGTTCACCCGCACCAGGCTGCTAGCTTCCTCGCTGGTCTTGACCACCTTGGCGAAGTTCTTCTGGTAGTTCGCAGCCGTGCTTTCGTAGAACTGAGAGGTGGAAATGCGCATGGGCTACGGCTCCTTAAAGACTGTTGATCAATGTGCTGAAGATTTGTTGCGCAGCCTTGATGATCTGCGAAGACGCGGTGTAGTACTGCTGGAACTTGACCAGGTTGCCGGTTTCTTCATCCAGGTCCACGCCCGACAGCGAGTCGCGGGCGTTCTTGGCGTTGTCCAGGATCGCGCCGGTGGCGGCGCTGTCGAGCTTGCCCTGGGCGGCCTTGGCGCCGACCCCTTCCACCAGCTTGCCGTAGGCATCGTTCAGGGAAATGCCCTTGCTGGAGGAACCGGTGTCGACGGTCTTGGCGGTCTGCAAGCCGGCCAGGACAGTACCGTTACGGTTGTCCAGGCTGCCGGGCTGGCTGAGGCTGATGTTGATACCTGAGCCTTGGGATGGCGCGCCGGCAATGGACATGTCGAACGTGACGGTGCGCTGTACCGGTGGCACGGACGAATCCATGATTGGGTTACCACTGGCGTCCTTGAGCGGAACGCTCAGGCTCAAGGTGTTGCTTTGGCCGGGCTTGATCGTACCGCTGCTGATCGCACCGCCTTGGGCATCGAGCAACTGATAAGCCTGGCTCGTGCCGTCAGCCGAGGTCGCGCCGAACACCACCTTGACCGGCATGGAGTTCTTGATGCCGTTCTGGATGATGGTCGTGGTGGCGGCGTCGTAGATGTCCAGCTTCGTGGTCATGCTCGGCTGGCCGCTGGCCGGGATGGTCAGCGTGCCGCTGCCCCCTGGCGTGATGGCGGCGCCCAGCGGCGCGGCAATCGCCAGCCGCTTGGAATCGGTCATCTCGGTCTTGATGTTGGCCGCTTCGTTGCGGGTCGGCGTGAGCTTGAACGAGTCGCCGGCGGCGGCGGTGCCGTTGGCAAAGGTCATCGAGAAACCGTCGATCACCGGCGGCGGTGTGGTCGCGGTGTTGAACGCGCCCATCGAGGTGCCGTCGGGCAGGCGCTGGACGGTGTAGTCCGTGCCGCTTGTGAACGTCACCTTGTAGTCGTTGGTGGTCAGCTTGCCGGAGTCTGTGATAGCGATGTTGAAGTTGCCGGAGCCGGCGCTGTTGTTCAAGGATGCAACGCTGCGCTGGCTGATCTGCGCGGCGCTGTTGATGTTAGTGAACAGGTTGGAGCCGAAGGCCCCATTCATGTCGATGCCCGAAGCCTGGATGCTGTTCATCTGGTCGGCGACGACCAGGGCCACGCGGCCCAACTCGTTCATGGCCGGGTCGAGCACGGTACTGCGGTAGCGCATCAGGCCGCCAATCTCGCCACCGGTGAGCACCTGGGTCAGGTCCATGGAGCTCGAACCGCTGTTGAGCTGGATGCCGATGCGCCCCGGATCGTTCTTGTCCGGTACCGCTTCCAGTTTATTGGTGATGTTGCCCATCACCAATGGCTGGCCGGAACCCAGGTAGATGTCCAGGCTGCTGCCGTTCTCCACGACCTGGGTGCCGGTGAAGGTGGACAGCTGGCGAATGGTCTCGCTGCGGGCGTCGAGCAGGTCGTTCGGCGCGCCGCCGGCGTTGGAGACTTCGGCGATTTTCTTGTTCAACTGGGCGACGGTGGTGGCCAGGCTGTTGACCTGGTCGACCATGTTCGACAGGTTGCCGTTGATGTTTTCGCTCTGCGCGGTCATCTGGCTGGCAACCGAATTGAAACGGTTGCTCAAGGCCTGGGCGTCGCTGAGCAGCAACTGGCGGGACGCATCATCGCCCGGCTTGGAATTGACGTTCTGCACCGAGGCGAAGAATTTGGTCAATGCGCCGTTGAGGCCGGTGCCGCTGTCCGACAGCAGGGAGTCGAGCGGGGTGATCTGCCCTTGATAAGCCGCCGCATCGCTGTTGAGCGAGGTGGTGGTCTTCAGTTGTGCCTCAAGGTACGAGTTATACACCCGACGCACATCGGCCAGGGTCGTGCCGGAACCAATGAACACGTTGCCGTACTGGTTCGACGCCTTGGTGGTCTGCACGGTCTGCTGACGCGAATACCCTGCGGTATCGACGTTGGCGATGTTGTTACCCGTGGTCACCAGTGCGGTCTGGCTTGCGGACAGACCCGACATCCCGATATTGAGCAAACTCATGGTTCAGACCTTATAAAGTCGTGGTGGCGCCAGCCGAGGCGTAGTTTTGGTAACTCGTCATCTGCCGGGCTATGTTCGAAATCTTATTGGCGTAGTTCGGGTCGGTGGCGTATCCAGCCTTCTGCAACTCGCGTACAAACTGTTCCGGGTTATCGGCCGACTTCAACACATCTTGATAGCGGCTGTTGCTCTGCAGCAGGTTGACCAGGTCATGGAAACTGTCGCGGTACGAGGCATAGGAACGGAACTCGGCCGTCTCCTTGACCATCGCGCCATTGCGGAACTCGCTGGTGATCGCCCGCGCCGAATCGCCCTTCCAATTGGCGCTGGCCTTGATGCCAAACAGGTTGTGACTGCTGCTGCCATCGGGCTGGCGCATCACCGATTTGCCCCAACCGGTTTCCAGGGCGGCCTGGGCCACCAGGTAACGCGGGTCGACACCGATGCGGTCCGCGGCTTCCTTGGCCATTGGCAGCATGGCGTTGACGAATTCATCGGCATCGCGGAAGACCTTGCGCGCCGGCGCCAGCGGTGGCTGGGCCACGGCGCGACCATACACCTGCATGTCCCCCTTGGACTCGGACGCCTTGAGCGCCGCCAACCAGTCGCCATTGGCCAATTCGCCAGTGGCCGGCTTAACGGCGGCGATGGCGCGGTCCGGCAACAGGTTCTGTGCAGGGACATCGGCACTGGCCGCCGCCGAAGGCACCAACCCGGCAAGCAGGCGATCAGCCAGCTTCGGCGGCAGGGCCAGGCGGCGCTGGTTGAGCAGCTCCATGTCGTTGCGGTGGACACCCTCAGCCCCTTGCGGTGCGTTCACGGCCCGCGACGCCCACAGCGGACGCTGGCCGTTGCTACGCGACAAGGGGCCGTCGGTGGGCAATGTTCCTGCCGCCACGGGCGTCGGAACCGGCTTGGCCACCTTGTCCAACGCCTCCTGTTGCTTGGCGGCGGACAACGTGGCCGCCTCACCGGGCGCCGTAGGTCTGTTCTTTGACATCTGACGCAACAGCACGTCAGCCAGGCCGATACCACCGCCTTCGCGGGACATGGAAACGGCCAACTGCTGGTCGTACATTTCCTGGTACTGCTTGGCTTCGGGCGTGTTCATCGGATTGTCCTTGCCCAAGGCCTCGGTGGCCGAACGCATGGACTTGAGCATTTCGCCGAGGAACAGCGACTCGAACTCCTGCGCCACTTTGCGCAGGTTGCCTTCGCTGTTCTTGTCGCCGACCTTGAGCTGGTTCAGGCGGTTCAGGTCCGAGTAGGAACCCGAATCCCCGCTGATCAAGGCGCCTTTGCGCATATCCACCATGGCCGCTTTCCTTAAATCACGATCAGGTCGGCTTGCAATGCGCCGGCCTGCTTCAAGGCTTCAAGAATGGCCATCAAGTCGCCGGGCGCCGCGCCGACCTGGTTCACCGCCCGGACGATTTCATCCAGGGTCGTGCCCGGGCCGAACTTGAACATCGGCTTGGCTTCCTGCTCGGCATTAACCCGCGAACGCGGCACCACGGCGGTCTGGCCGTTGGACAACGGCCCCGGCTGGCTGACGATCGGGTCTTCGGTGATGGTCACGGTCAGGCTGCCGTGGGTCACGGCGGCCGGGGAAACCTTCACGTTCTGGCCGATCACGATGGTGCCGGTACGCGAATTGATGATGACTTTCGCCACGGCCTGGCCCGGGTCGACCTCGAGGTTTTCCAGGATCGACAGGTAGTCGACCCGCTGGCTCGGATCCAGCGGCGCGGTGACGCGGATCGAGCCGCCGTCGATGGCCTGGGCCACGCCCGGGCCGAGCATGTCGTTGATCTTGTCGACGATGCGCTTGGCGGTGGTGAAGTCGGAACGGTTGAGGTTCAGCGTCAGGCTGTTGCCCTGGTTGAAACCGCTCGGCACCGCACGTTCCACCGACGCACCGCCAGGGATGCGACCGGCCGACGGAACGTTGACGGTGATCTTCGAGCCATCACGCCCCTCGGCATCGAAACCGCCCACCACCAGGTTGCCCTGGGCGATGGCGTAGACGTTGCCGTCGATACCCTTGAGCGGCGTCAGCAGCAAGGTGCCACCGCGCAGGCTCTTGGAGTTACCGATGGACGAGACGGTAATATCCACCTGCTGGCCAGGCTTGGCGAACGCCGGCAGATCGGCGCTGACCGACACCGCCGCAACGTTCTTCAACTGCACGTTGCCGGAGCCGGCCGGCACCTTGATGCCGAACTGCGACAACATGTTGTTGAAGGTCTGCAGGGTGAACGGGGTCTGGGTCGTCTGGTCGCCGGTGCCGTTCAGGCCCACGACCAGGCCGTAGCCGATCAACTGGTTGGAACGCACGCCGGAAATGCTGGCAATGTCTTTCAAGCGCTCGGCTTGGGCGGCGAAGGCTGCCGACATCATCAGCGCACCGAGCAACAGCTGTTTAAGATTCAACTGGGCCACCTAGAAAGGGAACTTCGGGCTGAGGAAGAAACGGTCGAACCAGCCAGGCTGACTCGCATCGGCAAAGGCACCGGTACCCGAATAGGTGATGCGAGCATCGGCCACGCGGGTGGATGAAACGGTGTTGTCGGTGGCGATGTCGTCGGCGCGAACCATGCCGGCGATGCGCACCAGTTCGTCACCCGTGTTGAGGGTCAGCCACTTCTCGCCGCGCACGACGATGATGCCGTTGGGCAGCACATCGGCGACCGTCACGGTGATCGAGCCGGTCAGGCTGTTGCTCTGCCCGGACTTGCTGTCGCCCTTGGTGGCACGGTCGGAGCCGTAGCCGGCATTGAGGCTCAGGTCGCCGCCACCGATCGGGTTGTTGGTGGTCAGGCTGGAGCCGAACAGCGAGGTCAGGCCGACGCTGGTCTCGCTGGTCTTGTCGATCTGCGAGTTGGCGTTCTTGCTGGCCTGGGTCCGCTCGTTCAGGGTGATGGTGATGATGTCACCGACCCGGAAAGCCTTGCGGTCGCTGTACAGGTTCTGCTCGAAGCCGGCCTGGTAGATCGAGCCATTGTTGGCGGCAGCCGGCAACGGTGTGCGCGGTAACACCGGAGCGTAATACGGGTCATTGGGCCTGGGTGTCGGGGCGACACAGCCCGCGAGCGCGGTGATGCCACTCAGTGCCAGAACAGATACGAAGCGTTTCATGACCCTACCTCTTGGTGTTGCAGGCGACCCAGGGGCCGCCCTGTCTACGTGATGACGGACGTTGCGACGTGATTACAGATTCTGCGTAACGAACGAGAGCATCTGGTCGGCGGTGGAGATCACCTTGGAGTTCATCTCGTAGGCACGCTGGGTGGTGATCATGTTGACCATCTCCTCGACGGTGCTCACGTTGGACGTTTCCAGGGTGTTCTGCAGCGTGGTGCCAAAACCGTTCAGGCCCGGGGTGCCGACTTGCGGCGCGCCGCTGGCGGCGGTTTCCAGGAACAGGTTGTTGCCCACCGCTTGCAGGCCGGCCGGGTTGATGAAGTCGGCGGTCTGCAGGTTGCCGATCACTTGGGCGGCCGGGTTGCCCGCCACGGTGATGGACACGGTGCCGTCACGGCCCACGGTAAAGGTCTGGGCATCGTTCGGAATGATGATGGCCGGCTCCAGGGCGAAACCGCTGGCGTTGACGATCTGGCCGTTGGAGTCGAGGTGGAAGGTACCGTCACGGGTGTAGGACGTGGTGCCGTCCGGTTGCAGGATCTGGAAGAAACCGCGACCGTCGATGGCCATGTCCAGCGGCTGCTCGGTGGTTTGCAGGCTGCCGGCGTTGAAGTTTTTCTGGGTGCCGACGATGCGCACACCGGTACCCACTTGCAGGCCCGACGGCAATTCGCTGTCCTGGGTCGACTGGGCGCCTGGCTGGCGTTTTACCTGATAGAGCAGGTCCTGGAACTCGGCGCGATCACGTTTGAAACCCGTGGTCGAAACGTTCGCCAGGTTGTTGGAAATAGTAGAAAGGTTGGTGTCCTGGGCGGACAGACCTGTTTTGGCAACCCAAAGAGCCGGAAGCATTCGATTCTCCTCGTACGCCTGTTTTTCGGCGCAGCGCTGTAATTAATGATTAGATCTGCAAGACCCGAGCCATGGCTTCATCGCCTTCTTTGGCGGTGTTCATCATCTTGACGTGGAGCTCGAACTGCTTGGCCAGGGCCAGCACCGAAGTCATTTCATCCACGGCGTTGACGTTGCTCGCTTCCTGGAACCCAGACACCAACTGCACGTTGGCATCGATGGGCGCCGGCTGGCCGTCCTTGGTACGGATCGAACCGTCCAGGGCTTTGGTCATGTTCTTGAGGTCCGGGTTGACCAGCTTGATGCGGTCCACCTCAGCCATCACCCGCGGGCCTTCGCCCATGGCGCGGATGCTGATGGTGCCGTCCTGGCCGATTTCGATTTTCTGCTCCGGCGGCACAGCAATCGGACCGCCGTTGCCCATCACCGGCATGCCGTTGCCCGCCCGCAGCACGCCCAGGGCGTCAACGTTGAGGCTGCCGGTGCGCACGTAGCTTTCGCCGCCGTCGGGGTTCTGCACGGCCATCCAGCCCGGCCCGCTGACGGCCACGTCGAGGTCGCGACCGGTTTCCACCAGCGCACCCGGGGTGAAGTCAGTGGCAGGCCGTTCGGACAGGGCAAACGCCCGCGCCGGAAAGCTGTCGCCGAACACGGGCATCGAACGCGCCTGCTCCAGGTCTTTCTGAAAGCCATTGGTGGAGATGTTCGCCAGGTTGTTGGCATGGGCCCGCTGCGCCAGTGCGTTCTGGCTGGCGCCGGTCATTGCCACATAAAGGTACTTGTCCACTGTCGTTCCTCTGCATGCCGGACGTTTGCCGCCCACTGCTGTGTTGCACAGCCTTAAGCAATTTGCAGACCAACTTTTTTTCTGGCGGGCCCAGGCCCGGAAAACAAAGGGCCCTGGGGATGCGGAGGACATTGTTGAATAGTGTGAAAGTCGAAAAACCGGCGGTGTCATGCCGCTAAGTGGCAAGGGCTGCCAATGCGCTGCCGAGCACCTCCACCACCCGATCCTGCTGTTCAGTGGTCAAACCGAGCCACATTGGCAAACGCAACAGACGCTCGGAATAACCGTCGGTGATGTCCATTGCGCCATGCACACGCCCATAGCGCGTGCCACCGGGGGATGAATGCAGCGGCACGTAATGGAACACCGCATAGATGGCTTGGCGCTTGAGCATTTCGAGCACAACCTGGCGCTCCACGCCCGGAGCCAGGAGCACGTAGTACATGTGTGCATTGTGCTGGCAATTTTCAGGAACGATCGGACGACGCATCAACCCTTGCTGCTCAAGCCCCGCCAAAGCAGCATGGTAATGGTCCCAAATCGCCAGGCGGCGCTGGGTGATGGCTTGCGCCTCTTCCAACTGGGCCCACAGGAAGGCTGCCGTCATTTCGCCGGGCAAAAATGAGGAGCCCACCTCTTGCCAGGTATATTTGTCCACCTCGCCCCGGAAGAATCGACTGCGGTCGGTGCCCTTTTCCCGGATGATCTCGGCTCGCAGCGCCATCGCAGGGGCGTTGGCCAGCAAAGCCCCACCCTCCCCCGAGATCACGTTCTTGGTTTCGTGAAAACTGAATGCCCCGAGATCACCGATACTGCCCAAGGCTTTACCTTTGTAGGTCGACATCACGCCTTGCGCGGCGTCTTCAACCACCGCCAGCCCATGCTTATGGGCAATCGCCATGATCGCGTCCATCTCGCAGGCCACGCCGGCGTAATGGACAGGCACGATCGCCTTGGTCCGTGACGTGATCGCCGCTTCGATCAGGCGCTCGTCCAGGTTCAGGGTGTCGGGGCGTATATCGACGAAGACCGGTACCGCACCGCGCAACACAAAGGCATTGGCGGTTGAGACGAAGGTATAGGAAGGCAAGATGACTTCGTCGCCAGGCTGGATGTCCAGCAGCAAGGCCGCCATCTCCAGCGCAGCAGTGCATGAGTGGGTAAGCAACGCCTTGTTGCAACCCGTCTGCGACTCCAGCCAGCGGTGACACCGCTTGGTGAATGGGCCGTCACCGGCGAGCATGTTGCCGAACTTGGCCTGGGCAATGTAATCCAGCTCCTTGCCGGTCATGTACGGGCGGTTGAAGAATATCGTTTCGTTGCTCATTGCAAACTTCCCTGAGTGGGCGTGGACATGAGTGGCGCGCAGCATACAACCTCAAACCGCACTGATCCGCCCACCTATCTGACTGCCGATATCGAGATTTTCATAGAAGTACGGGGTGAACCCGGCCTTCTTCATTGCCTGTTGGGTTTCACTCACATCGTATTGAACCCGGTGCAGATTGAAGGCTTCGCCGTCCCAGGTCGCGAAACCTGCCCGGGGATCACCATCACGTGGCTGGCCGACTGAACCGGGGTTGCAATAGACCTTGCCCTCACCCGTCCACAAGTACTGGACATGGGTATGGCCTGAGGCGAAATATCGGCCAGGCAATGGCGCGAAATACGCTTGTGAGGGGCGCACGTATTCGTCCAGCGGATCGTTCCAGCCACCATGGACAAGGCTTAATTGATCCTGGGTCGAGCGCTCCGGGAGCGATGCCAGCCAGGCCAGATTCTGCGCAGTGATGACGCCCTGCTGATAATCGAGGCAGGCATTGGCGCTATTGGAACGAGGGCAACGCTCATTTCTGGCCAGGTACCAATCATGATTGCCCATCACAGAGAAAATGTTTCGCTCGCGCAGGGCCTCGCAACACTCGTTGACCTGGCTGTAATAACCGGCCGTATCGCCCAGGCAGATAATCCGCGACACACCCAGCTCATCCAGCTTGGCAAGCACTGTTCGCAAGGCACTGTAATTGCCATGTACGTCAGAAATGATCCCGATCATAGACAATGAAGTCCTCTATATAACGAACAGCGAAACCACTGCCCATGATGGGCTCGGCCGGTGTCTTGCCTGCGAGGTAATAATCCAGGCACATGGCCGCCTCGTTGTAACCAAAGGCGCGTCGTATCGAACTGGTCGAGGAGATGCGCGGATTGATCTCGAGCAGACGCCAGGACCCCTCGCTGCCACGACGGAATTGCAAGTTGGTCGGTCCCACCGGCTTGAAGGCGCGACACAGCCGGGTGACGGTCTCATCCAGCGAGTCATCCTGGTACACCCAAGCCTTGGCAGTAGACCCGTCGGAGGCCAGCTTGCGCTGGAAAGCGATCATCGGACCAGTGGCACCTAGGCCATCGCCGAACGCCGCCACGGTGAACTCGTCGGCCGCACTGCCAATGATGGGTTGCGCCATGAGGTAATCACCGAGCAGGGCCGCGTGAGGCGTAAAATCGCGCTCCTCGCGAACCCAGACCAACCCTTTGGACGCGTAGCTTCGGCGCGGCTTGAGCAGGAACGGCAGGCCCAAGGCAGCCTTGAGCGAGTGAAAATCCCCTGCCAGCAGGCTGGGAATACGGCTGGCATCCCCCAGCGCCACCAGTGCCTGGTCCATTGCCCACTTATCCTTGGACAAGTCGATCAAGCGCTGGTTGTTGAGCACGACCTGACAATCGAATGCCGCCAGCAACGCTCGGTTATCCGACAGCCAATGGACATCCTGTTCGATCCCGGGAATCAGCAGATCGACCTCGTGTCTGGCCAGCGTATCGCCCAGCCACTGGCCGTATCCCGGGTCAGCGGTCAAGGGGGCCTGCACGAACACATCGCTCCAGCCACGACCGACGGCATCGTCGTAGATATCGGTGCCGACCAGGCGAACGCAAGGATCCGCCGCACGCAGCGACTTGAGTAGGCCGTAGCCCATGATGGCCCCTACGCCAGTCACCATGACCGTCTTCATGACAAATTCTCCCGGTGCACCCTCATCCGCTCAAAGCCCCGGCGAACATCTATTCGCGGAGTGAATCCCAGTTGCTCGTACAACTCATGCCCGCAGTCAAAGGGAGGCAGATCGGGAATATCGTTTTTTTCCGGCAGGAAGCGAACATCCAACGGCTTGCCAAATGCCTCGAATGCGGCCCGGGCAATCTCGGAAAGACGGGGGCTTTCGGGATGGCCGCAGTTGTACAAGCCAGTCACCCCCCGCTCTGCCAGCCGCGCGCAGACCTCGGCAAGGTCACTCAGATGCAAGTAGTTGCGCCTGGCGTCGTTGCTGCCATATAGCTCGACGGCTTGCCCCGCCTGCGCCTTGTCGGCGATGGCGTATAGCAAAGGTTGGTGAGCCCTGCACTGCTCGCTGTCATCGTAGACCTGACTGACGCGCAGGACGCTCAACGCCATGCCGCGCTCCTGGCAATACAGGCTCGCCACTTCCTCGGCATGGCGCTTGGACAGCGAGTAGATGCCGAAGTAGGGATCCGTCGCCTGGTCGCAGGCCGAACGCGACGACAACAAAATGAAATGACGCGCCCCGCATTGTTCGGCCAGGCGACAGGCAGCCAATGTGCCGACACTGTTGACCTGCTCGGCACGAACCAGGTCGTCCGGCTCACGGCCGCCGAAATCGGCAGCGGCCAGCACCACGATGTCGAAGCGCTCCTCGAGAGAAACGGGTTCCGGGCTGCTCAAGTCAAAGGCGATATCGGCCTCCCTGCGTCCCGCCAACTTGACCTGGCCATAGCACGACAACGCCTGGGCGACGGCCCTGCCAATGACCGAAGTACTTCCGATCACCAGGCTTTTCATGGCTGGGGGACTGTTGCTTCAAGCATCAGCGCACAACTGAGCTCTGGATAATCGATACCTACGGCGCACATGGCCTGGATGATGTCCGCCCCCAAGTCCAATGCCTTCAATTGCCCGGTGGTGAACGGCTTGAGAAACACGCCTTCCTTGCGCACCACCTGGAGCCCGGCGGCTTCCAGCTCAGCGGTCAGGGTCTGGAGCGAGTAGCTGCGCACATGACCCAGTTCCAGATCACCGTGCCCAAGCGCCATCATGTCGTCAAGCAGTCCGGCAGCATGACCGAACCGCCGATGCAGGGACTCACCATTGGGAACCAGTACGAAGCAACGCCCACCCGGTGCAAGAAAGCGCTTGAACCGCTGCAGTACGGTCTGTGGGTCTTCGACATGTTCCAGGACAAACCCCATCACGATGAGATCGAAGCGCTTGTCGGTGTCGAATGTCTCGAAGTAACTTTCGACGATATCGGCCGTGTTGTCCGGGTACTGGGCCTTGAATTGGGCGATCACCGAGGCAGAGCCATCGATGACCGTGTGCTCACTGAAGAACTGCGAGAAGCGGTGGGTGCTGAAACCATGGCCCACACCGAGTTCCAGCAGGCTTTGCGCCTGGGTGCATAGCGCCATGATGCGCTGGGGATACCAATTAAGAATGATGTTGTTGTCATACGCGTAGCCAAAGCTGTCGCTGTAGGCGGCGATGAAGGTATCCAGATCGTTGCTCATGTCACATGCACTCCGCTGTGCGGCAAAGGTAATGGTCAGTACAGATCAGTCGGCCAGCCAGGCCCGTCGCCAGGCCTCCAGGCGTTCGCCTTCGAGCAGCCACTGCGCTCGCACGGTCGACTGCAAGGCGTCGCCCAGGGCCGCGGAGGCGTCACGGTCTTCCAGGTGCAAGCGAATCGTCCGGATCCAGTCTTGCGCCTCGTTATTCACCCGGGAAAGCGGCAATACTTCGCCACCGACAAAACCCGGCACCCGACTACAAATGACCGGATGGCCGCAAGCGGCATGCTGCAGGACACGCAAGTCACCCGAACAGGCATTGCCCAGGTTTTCCGCCATGGGTACCAGCGCCAGATCCAGATTCAATGCAGCCAGGGCCGCTGCCAACTGCTGCTGCGCAACAGCTGGGTGCTGCTCCTTCAGAAAAGGCTGCAGTGCCGCGGGGCAGTCGCCCAGCACCACCCAGTCTACTTCGCCAGCGAACGCGGGCAGCACGTCGGCCAGCAGTTGAGTGTCTTTGCCGCCCATCCAGCCCAGGCGCGGCTTGGGCCCCATGCGTCGCTTGCTTTGGACACGGCCCCAAGCGGCCGGCAGCACGGTTTCCAGCACGCGGATGTCGTCGTGCTGGCCTTGCAACAATTCAGCCAGCGCCGGCGTAGGAACCAGCACCCGATCAGCCTGCAGCATCCCGAACCGCAGACGCTCCAGCAGTTCCTCGGCAGAGTAATCGCCCTTCAATTCCATCTGTGGCAAGTAACCGTCCAGATCGTAGATGGTGAACGCCTTGGAAAACGCCCTCAGACGGCTCAGGGCTAGCAACCCGGCATCATCCAGGGGGCGCTGCAGCACGATGCTCGTCGGTGCCAGGCGCTCGATCTCTACCGGCGACAGCAGACTCGAAACCGCCGCGCCTTCGACCTGCCCCGCTTCCAGCAATGTGCTGAACGGCTGAACCAATCGCGAATAGGCTCCCGCCCGCTGCTCCGTGACACAGACCAGCACCCTGGGCACGCTGCCTTGCAACGGATACCAGCACAGGTCCTTGTTTTCCCGGACAAAACCTTCGCCGACGCGCAGCGAAAGGTTGGCGTTGTAGGCAGGGTCGCGGGCCAACTGCGGCAACCAGCGCGCAAACAAGGCATCTTCCTGATCGCGACTCGCACGAGCGTCTGCCACCGGATTTGCCAACACTCGCGCGTAAGGCGTCCAGACGTTCAGGTAGCCAGCCTGCTGCAGCTTCAGACACAGGTCGACATGGGTCCAGGGCGCCATCCGTAGATCGGTGTCGAAACCATCGGCCTCAAGGAACAGCGCTCGACGCAGCATCAGGCATTCACCGCCCACTGCCGAGCAGTTCTGCTCAAGTCCAAGTCGCCCCATGTAACCCGCGACCTGGGACGACAAGCCCTCGAACGCCCGACCGACAACGCCGCCCAACCCCAACACAAGGCCCGCCTGGCGTACGCGACCCTGGCTATCCTGCAACTGGCCTCCCACGGCGCCGACTTCCGGGCGCTGGGCGTGATTGAGCAACGCTTGCAGCCACCCCGGCTCAAGCACAGCGCTTTGCGCATCGAGCCAGAGCAAATACTCGCCGCGCGCCTCCTGGGCCGCCGCATTGCACATGGCGGCACGGGGCTGCCCCGGCATGAAACGCAGCACCTGGAAACGGCCCTCACCCATCTCCTCGACGAGCCCCAGCCACTCCAGCAAGGCGGGTTCGTCGTTGCCCGGCTCAATCAGCAAGACCTCGAAGTCCACCGCGTCGGTCTGCATCAGCAGGCTTTCCAGGCAACGCTGGAAATTCGCCAGCTGTCCTTCCAGGTAGATCAGAATACTGACCGAGGCCTGCCGCTCGTGGCCGTAGTCGATACGATAGCGGCCCGACTCCAGTGCAATCGCTCGCGCCTGAGCGTAGCCACGCGCTTGCAGGTGCGCGTCAATGACCGCACGCTCCTGCGCGTTTTCCGAGAGCCGCACCTCGTTAGCGATCAACAGCGGTTCGCTGACATGACCGACACTCGCCACGCCCTGTTCGCTGATCAGGCGCAGTTGGTAGGCCAATTCGAAGGCGTCACCGCAGGCATTGTCGAAACCGTACAGGCCCACCAGCGCGTCACGCCGGTACATCCAGTGACGGGAAAGGCTGGCTGGATACGCCAACAGCAGATCCAGATTCAGGTCAGGCCGCAACGCAAGGTCGATCACTCCACCCACGCGCAGCGCTTCGTCGGCATACACCGCCAGGCAACTGTCCGGCGCTTCAAGCAGATTCAGCGCCGTCACCAGCAACCCGGCGGCAACGAACTCCTCCCCGGCCTCCACCAGCATGAACCAATCGGTCTGGACGCCTTCGAGCAAACCATTGATCGCGGCGGCCGGTTGCTTGGGATCACACGCCAACCACTGAACATTGGCACGTCCCGGGTCAGCGCTCCCCATCACGCACACATGGATGCGCTGGTACAACTGTCGATCCAGGCTGTCCAGGGTGTGAGCCAGCGCCAACTGATTGCCGTCATCGCGGACCAGGACAGTGAAAGCAGGCGCCGCCGAGTTCGCCAACCGCTCGTTGATCAGACGCAGTTGCTGCGCCAAGGGGTACCGCTGGCGCAACCAGTCCAGCACACCCAGACGGTTGCCGACCGCTTCACGCGCGGCTGTCGCCTGGGTTTTGGCAATGAATACGTCCAACTGCTGCCAGAAAGACGCCGTACGCTCGACATAACGCTGCAAGGCGTCACCGAGGCTTGCCCGCGCATGTTCCAACGGGTCCGGCTGATCGAGCATGGCGAAGCCGACACTGCCGAAGAAACTGGTGTCGAGCAGTGGCTGGTCGACGCCATGTCCCGGAATGAAGATCACCGGGCAGCCACACAGCGCTGCCATGACACAGGTCATCGACCACTCGTAGCTGTACATCACTTCTGCATTGCGCAGCAGCTCGGCCAGCTCAGGCAGGGTCAAGGGATTGGCCATGCTCAGCAGACGGATATCCGCAGGCAGTTGCGAGTAGTCGATCTTCTCCAGCGGGTGGCGGTTCTGATAGAGGTAGCTGCCCTTGCGCACGGTGCTGGCACCCACCGTCGAGAACATTTCGACGTCGATGGTCGGCAGGCACAACAGGTCACCGTCAGGGTCACCACGGTGCTCGGCGAGACGGGCGGCATAATAGAAAAACAAGTCGGTAGGCGCGGCATCCATGCCATTTCCCGTAAGGAACCCCTCGAAATTCAGGAGAAAGCGCGCAACGACCGAACAGTTCAGCGGATTGCCGGGGAACACCTCGGGGTAAACCGCAATCGGCACCTTGCCCGCGGCCATGTGGCGCTGCTTGATCGCGGACGTGATCACGGGTGTCTTGAGGTCTGGATTGACCGCTTCGGTGCCGCAGATGTAGGCCTCACGGCCACTGAGATTGAGCATATGGCAAAGGTAGTGCAGCGAGACGACGCCCGACGACGATTCACGGTAAGCAGGCGCCAGGAAGTAGTACGGATGCTCGGGTTTGGCATACATCAGCCGCAGACGCGCCAACGCCTGTTCGAGCGAGTAAGCGTCCAGCTGCGCGAGGTTCGACATCGGGTGCAATCTCCAGAATCAAATCAAAAGGGTGTCACTGGCAAGGCCTGCTCAGGCAGCCCTTTTCTTTAGAAAAGCCGATGCGTCCGCGCCGGTGTTGAACAACAGGTCGATGACACTGACCGCATGCTGGAAGTCGCCATACACCTGCGGATATTCGGGATAGCCGGCATAGCTCATATACGACACGGTGATTCCATTGGCGGCGAAAGCCGCTTCGTCGAGGTAGTGGCTGGCTGCGGGTCCGGAGAGGTATTCGTTGGCCCCCAGGGCCTGGCATAGATGGATCAAGCGTTCATTCTTGCCTTCTACGCCCCCCAGATCCTCGGAACGGTGAAGCGGCGTGTGAATGCCCAGCAGGGGGCACAAGCCGGCGATGAACAGATGATTGATGCGGGTCAGGTGGGTGAGTTCGGCAGCCTGCTCGTAGAGCGCGCGAATGGGCGCTTCCATCTGGGCGAAGCACGGGGCGCGCCGGTAGCTCTGCTCAATCGTCTTCCAGTGCGCAGCGGCCCAATCCGGGCTGTTGACCTGGACTTCGTTGATCAGCTGGCCGAGGCGGCCCTTCTTCTTGACCGGAATACTCAGCCAGTGCTCACCCTGGGCAGTCTTGATCTTGTTGCGGTTACGCCAGTCGCTGCGGGTGTACTGGACATCGTCATACAGGATGAACGCATCGACGCTGCGGATCAGATCGAAATAGCCCTTCCAGGGAATATAATTCGACTGCACCACAGCTATCTTCTTTTGCATCCTGAACCTCACATACGTAGCGGGAATCGGGGCTCTGCCCTGTCAAAAAATCGCCACCAAATATGAATAAGCGTGGACAGGTCTCGATGTAGCAAATCCCATACCAGCGAACCAACGCCCGCTAAGGCTCAGTCTTGCCCACCTCATACTCACGCAACTTATTGGCAATGGTGGTATGGGAAACCCCCAGCCGCTTGCCCAACTGACGGCTGCTCGGGTGCTCGGAATACAGGCGCTCCAGCACCGCCTTCTCGAAGCGCCCGACGATCTCGTCCAACCCACCCTCGAGGGAAAAATCGCCAAGGGGCTGACGCACGCCGTAGTCCGGCAGGCGGATGTGCTCGGCCTTCACCTTCCCGCCGTCGCACAGGGAAACCGCCTGGAACAGTACGTTTTCCAACTGTCGGACGTTGCCCGGCCAGTGGTAATGGCTGAGACGGTCCATCGCCGCGGGGGCCAGGGGCAGTGCACAACCGATCTGGCGGCTGGCCTGATCGAGGAAATGTTCCACCAGGGGCGCCAGGCCATCGAGGCATTCGCGCAGCGGGGGGATGTGCAAGGAAAGCACGTTCAAGCGATGGTACAAATCCTGACGAAATTCTCCCCGGGCGCAGAGTTCGGACAAATCGACCTGGGTGGCGCAGATGACCCTGACGTCCAGGTACACTTCTTCATCGCTGCCGACACGCCGAAAGCAACCGTCCTGCAGAAAGCGCAGCAGTTTCACTTGCAGGCGCGGACTCATCTCCCCAACCCCGTCGAGAAACAGCGTACCCCCGGCGGTCAGTTCCAGCAGGCCGAGCTTGCCTTCGGCCCGGGCGCCTTCGAAGGCCCCCGGCCCGTAGCCGAACAGCTCGGTCTCGGCCATGGACTCGGGCAACCCGGCACAGTTGAGCGCCATCAATGGCGATTGCCCACGCGGGCTCGCCAGGTGACAAGCCCGGGCCAGCAGTTCCTTGCCGGTGCCGGTTTCGCCTTCAATTAACAGCGGCGCGTCCAGCGGTGCCATGCGCCGGGCCTCACGGACCACCGCCGCCATCACCTTCGAACTCTGGAAAATACTGTCGAAGCCGCGCAGCTCCTGCTTGCGCACGTTGTAGATCCGCTCCCCCACCCGGTCGGCCCGGTGCAGGGTCAGGACCGCCCCGGCCATGGCCTCGCTGTCGTCGTGCTCCGATTGCAGTGGTGCGATGTCGGCCAGGAACACATCGCCCTTGACCTTGACCCGCAGGCCATTGATGCGCGATTGGTTGGCGCGCACCAGTTCCGGCAGGTCGAAATCCTCGGCGTAACGGGACAAGGGAATCCCCGGCACCTCATCGACCCGCACCCCGAGCAACTGCGCCGCCGCTCGGTTGGCCGCGACGATGGAGCCGCCCATGTCGATGGACAGCACCGGAAACTCCAAGGCGCCGAGCAAGGCGTTGAGTTCCATGTGCCGACGCTCACTGGGCATCAGTCCTACCCGCTTGACGCCAAACACCCCGGCGATGCCTTCGAATTTCGGACGTAATGCCTGGAACTGGATGTTGATCAGGTTCGGACAATGCAGGTAGATCGCGTTGCCATGCTCGCCACCCACCTCCCCCCGGGCGACGTTGATGCCGTACTCCACCAATAGGTTGAGGATGTCCCGGAGGATGCCGATGCGGTTCTGGCAATGGACTTTGATGCGCATGAAAAGACCAGGGTGCGTATGAGTAGGAAGGCGCGCCGTCCAAGCCACCCTCGTGACAAGGTTTCTGCGTGGCAGCGCAAATAGTCGTCAAGATTATGTGACAGTTGTAGGCCAATTCCCACCGGAAAATCCCGAGAGCATCGTAGCCCGCACCAATTCGTAACGAAAACTTTACGAACTTGCTCTTTTTTCACCCGCCCTCTCTTTGTCAGCGTGCTGCACATGTCGCTGCTTCGCGCTATTTCTATTGCATCGCTGGACATAACAACAAACACATCATCCCCTCTGAGGGAAATCAGCAGGAGAGCAGCATGAAGCAGACGCAATACGTGGCCCGCGAGCCCGATGCGCAAGGTTTTATCCACTACACCGCTGAAGAACACGCAGTGTGGAACACGCTGATCACCCGCCAACTGAAAGTCATCGAAGGCCGTGCGTGCCAGGAATACCTGGATGGCATCGACAAGTTGGGCCTGCCCCACGACCGCATCCCTCAACTGGGCGAAATCAACAAGGTGCTGGGCGAGACCACGGGCTGGCAAGTTGCCCGGGTGCCGGCGCTGATCCCCTTCCAGACCTTCTTCGAATTGCTCGCCAGCAAGCAGTTTCCGGTGGCAACCTTCATTCGTACCCGTGAAGAGCTGGATTACCTTCAAGAGCCGGACATTTTCCACGAGATATTTGGCCATTGCCCGTTGCTGACCAACCCCTGGTTTGCAGAATTTACCCACACCTACGGCAAACTCGGCCTACAGGCATCCAAGGAAGAACGCGTCTACCTGGCGCGGCTCTATTGGATGACCATCGAGTTCGGCCTGGTGCAGACCCCGCAGGGCCGGCGCATCTACGGCGGCGGTATCCTGTCGTCGCCCAAGGAAACCGTGTACTGCCTGTCCGACGAGCCCGAGCACCAGGCCTTCGATCCGTTGGAAGCCATGCGCACGCCGTATCGCATCGACATCCTGCAACCGGTGTACTTCGTGCTGCCCGAACTCAAGCGTCTGTTCGACCTAGCCCACGAAGACATCATGGGCATGGTCAAGCGCGGCCGGGAACTGGGCTTGCATGCCCCGAAATTCCCCCCCAAGGCGGCGTGAACCGCCTCTTTTAATCCCAATTGAGTCTGTTGCACGACGCGGCTTTGCTTTAGCGTGGGTGCATCGACGTTTTTTTAAATATTCGATCCAGGAACACACCATGAACACTCTGAACCAAGCCCATTGCGAAGCCTGCCGCGCCGATGCCCCACAAGTCAGCGACGAAGAACTGCCGGTGCTGATCAAGCAGATCCCCGACTGGAACATCGAAGTGCGCGACGGCGTGATGCAGCTGGAAAAAGTTTTCCTGTTCAAGAACTTCAAGCACGCCCTGGCGTTCACCAACGCCGTCGGCGAGATCTCCGAGGCCGAAGGCCACCACCCGGGCCTGCTCACCGAATGGGGCAAAGTCACCGTGACCTGGTGGAGCCACTCCATCAAGGGCCTGCACCGCAACGACTTCATCATGGCCGCCCGCACCGATGACGTGGCCAAGACCGCCGAGGGCCGCAAGTAATGCATTTCGATGCCATCGGCCGGGTCCCCGGCGACCCGATCCTCGGCCTCATGGAGGCCTACGGGGCGGACAGCAACCCGCGCAAGTTCGACCTGGGCGTGGGTGTCTACAAGGACGCCCAGGGCCTTACGCCGATTCTTCAATCGGTGAAGCAGGCCGAGCAGCGGCTGGTGGATCGCCAGACCACCAAGACCTACATCGGCGGCCATGGCGACGCCGCGTTCGGCCAATTGATCAATGAGCTGGTGCTGGGCGCCGACTCGCCATTGATCCGCGAAAAACGCGCTGGCGCCACCCAGACACCGGGCGGCACCGGTGCCCTGCGCCTGAGCGCCGACTTTATCGCCCAGTGCCTGCCGGGCCGTGGCGTGTGGCTGAGCAACCCGACCTGGCCGATCCACGAAACCATTTTCGCCGCGGCCGGGGTCAAGGTCAGTCATTACCCGTATGTGGGTGCCGATAACCGCCTGGATTTCGAGGCGATGTTGGCGGCCCTGAACCAGGCGCCCAAAGGTGATGTGGTATTGCTGCACGCCTGCTGCCACAACCCCACCGGGTTCGACCTGTCCCATGAGCAATGGCAGCAGTTGCTGGCGGTGGTGCGCAGCCGCGACCTGCTGCCCCTGATCGACTTTGCCTACCAGGGCTTCGGCGATGGCCTGGAGCAGGACGCCTGGGCTGTCCGGCTGTTTGCCCAAGCCCTGCCGGAAGTGCTGGTCACCAGCTCCTGCTCGAAGAACTTCGGCCTGTACCGCGACCGTACGGGTGCGTTGATCGTCTGCGCGCGCAATGGCGAGAAACTGCTGGATATCCGCAGCCAGCTGGCAAACATCGCCCGCAACCTCTGGTCGACACCGCCGGACCATGGCGCGGCCGTAGTGGCGACCATCCTTGGCAACCCGGAACTCAAAAGCCTGTGGGCCGATGAAGTCCAGGCCATGCGCTTGCGCATCGCACAATTGCGCAGCGGTTTGCTGGAGGCTCTCGAACCCCATGGCTTGCGCGAGCGCTTCGCCCATATTGGCGTGCAACGCGGGATGTTTTCTTACACCGGCCTGACGCCGGAACAGGTCAAGCACCTGCGCGAGCGCCACAGCGTCTACATGGTCGGCACCGGCCGGGCGAACGTGGCCGGCATAGACGCCACACGCCTGGACCTGCTGGCCGAGGCGATTGCCGACGTCTGCAAGTAATTGTCGTACCTGTCTACACACCTGCCTTGCGGCGAGGGGATTTATCCCCGTTGGGCTGCTCCGCAGCCCAGGGGGATAAATCCCCTCGCCGCAAGAGCCCCGTCAGTGGCTGCTACGACCCTGTCCACTCACGAACAAATTCGGCGGTGTCTTCTTTCGGAGCAACGCGCGCCTCTTTCTGCGGGGTGCCCAGGTAGAGGAAGCCGATGACCTCTTCCCCGTCTTCAAGGCCAAGCCCCCTGGCCACATGCGGTGAGTACGCCAGTTCACCGGTGCGCCATACGCCGCCGACGCCTTGGGCATACGCGGCCAGCAGGATGCCATGGGCCGCGCAGCCGGCCGCCAGCAGTTGCTCGGACTTCGGGATTTTGAAATGGTCCTGCAAACGGGCAATCACCACCACGACCAGGGGCGCGCGCAATGGGCCGTTGAGGGCTTTTTCCACGACGGCTTCGGAGACCAGCGGGTCATTGAACCGTGCCGCTTCGGCCAGCAGCTCGCCCATGCGATGCCGCGCCTGCCCTTCGACCGTCAGGAAGCGCCATGGCCGCAACTGGCCGTGATCCGGAGCCCGCATGGCCGCGGCGAACATGAGCTCGCGCTGTTCCGGCGTGGGCGCCGGGTCAATCAGGCGTGGAACGGAAACACGGTTGAGCAAAGCGTCGAGAGCCTGCATCGGCCACCTCCCTGGAAAAATGTCCGGCTATTCTAGTGGCTGTACGGCGGGTTCGTCAGCGCAAATTCGAATACCTGCGCCCGGGCCGACGGCGCCAAGCCCGGGATGGCGGTTTACATGCTGTTTGCCGCAGGTAGAATGGCGCCCTTCCCTTTCAGCCTGAGCGGACTTCATGGCGTTGCCGACCCTGCGGATCATTGCTTTCATCATCGGCATCTTCCTGATCACCCTGGCGATCTTCATGGTCGTGCCCATGATCACGCTGATGGTCTTCGAGCGCACCGGCGACCTGCCATCGTTCCTCTGGTCGAGCATGATCACTTTCCTCGCCGGCCTGGCGCTGGTGCTTCCCGGGCGCCCGGAGCACATCCACCTGCGACCGCGGGACATGTACCTGCTGACCGTCAGCAGTTGGCTGGTGGTGTGTATCTTCGCGGCGCTGCCGTTCCTGCTGACCCAGCACATCAGCTATACGGATTCATTCTTCGAAAGCATGTCGGGGATCACCGCCACCGGCGCCACCGTCCTGAGCGGCCTGGACACCATGTCTCCGGGCATCCTGATGTGGCGCTCGCTGCTGCACTGGCTCGGCGGTATCGGCTTCATCGGCATGGCGGTGGCGATCCTGCCCTTGCTACGCATCGGTGGCATGCGGCTGTTCCAGACGGAGTCGTCGGACCGCTCGGAAAAAGTCATGCCGCGTTCCCACATGGTGGCACGGCTGATCGTGGCCTCCTACGTGGGCATCACCATCCTCGGCACCCTGGCGCTCTGGTGGGCGGGGATGAGCCTGTTCGATGCCATCAACCACTCGATGTCGGCGATTTCCACCGGTGGTTTTTCCACCTCGGACCTGTCCCTGGCCAAATGGACCCAACCGGCGGTGCACTGGGTCGTCATCGTCATCATGATCCTCGGCAGCCTGCCGTTTGCCCTGTACGTCTCGACATTGCGGGGCAATCGCCGGGCGCTGATCAAGGACCAGCAGGTCCAGGGGCTTATCGGCGTGCTGCTGGTGACCTGGCTGGTGCTCGGCACCTGGTATTGGGCCACCACCGACCTGCATTGGCTGGACGCCCTGCGGCACGTGGCGCTGAACGTGACGTCCATCGTCACCACCACCGGCTTCGCCCTGGGCGACTACAGCCTGTGGGGCAACTTTTCGCTGATGCTGTTCTTTTACCTGGGGTTCGTCGGCGGCTGTTCGGGCTCGACGGCTGGCGGGATCAAGATCTTTCGCTTTCAGGTCGCCTACATCCTGCTACGGGCCAACCTCAATCAACTGATCCATCCCCGTGCGGTGATCAAGCAGAAATACAACGGTCATCGCCTCGACGAAGAAATCGTCCGCTCGATCCTCACGTTCTCGTTCTTCTTCGCCATCACCATCTGCGTGATCGCCCTGCTGCTGTCGCTGCTGGGGGTGGAATGGATGACGGCCCTGACCGGCGCGGCCAGTACCGTATCGGGCGTCGGCCCGGGACTGGGGGAAACCATCGGGCCGGCCGGCAACTTCGCACCGCTGCCGGACGCCGCCAAGTGGATCCTGTCCGGGGGCATGCTGCTGGGCCGGCTGGAGATCATCACGGTGTTCGTGCTGTGCATCCCGGCGTTCTGGCGCCACTGACTGGTTCAGGCTCGCTCGCCAATCGCGCCCGGTATTCGCCGGGCGTGGCGTCGAACCAGCGGCGAAAGGCCCGGAAAAAATTGCTCGGGTCGGCAAACCCCAGCAGGTAGGCGATTTCCAGCAGCGTCATGCCCGGCTGCGCCAGGTACTGCTCGGCCAACTCGCGGCGAGTGTCTTCAAGCAGGCTCTGGAAACTGGTGCCCTCTTCCTGCAAGCGCCGCTGCAAGGTGCGCTGCGACAAGTGCAACGTCTGCGCCACCACGTCTCGCTTGGGTTCCCCCTGGGGCAACAACCGACACAACACTTGTCGCGCCTTGTGGGTCACGCGGCTTTCCGAAAAACGCGCGAGGTACTCCCCGGCAAACCGGTCGTGAAGCTGCGCCATGGCCTCATTGGCCGTCGGCAGCGGCGCCTCCATGTCGGCCCGTTCGAAGATCAGCGCGTCATAAGGCGCGCCGAACACCAGCGGCGCGAGGAAGGCTCGCTGGTAAGGCGCCAGGTCCGAGGGCTCGGCCCCCTGGAGCAGCACCTTCACCGGGTGCAGGGTGCGCCCGGTCAACCAATTGCACAGGGCCAGTGCACAAGCCAGGGAGGCTTCGGCGCTCTGACGGGTCGGAGGCAGATGGTCACCATGCACCGTCAGGATCAGCCCGTAGCCCTCTTCCAACGGGCGAAAACTCAAGTCGGCGCTTTCGGCAATGATCCGCTGGTACCGCACCAGCCGTTGGAAACCCTCCACCAGGGTGCGACTGGACATCAGGGCGTAGCCGACCACATGGAACGAGGCCGGGCGCACCACTTTGCCCATGTTCAAGCCAATGGCCGGGTTACCCGACAACTCCACCGCCCGTTGCCAGAGTCGGGTCATCGAGTCCTGGGGGAAACGTGCATCCGGATCCTCCAGCCCATCGAAGTTCAGCCCCAGTTGCTTGAACAGCACCTGACAATCCAGGCCGTCCATTTCCAACGCCTTGACAATCCCCATCGCCCAGCTTGAAGAAGTAGTTCTTTCGCTCATGACGTTTACTTGCATGACGAGCCGCAGGGTACGGCTGGATTTGCGAAGGATAGCAGTGTCCGGTCTTATCAATAATGCCCCTTTTTGTACGAGCGGCTGTTGTTGTCAGGCAAGGCGCCGCGACGAGTCATAGCCCGCTATGGCGAGGAGTGGCAACACAGCATGACGGCAACAGAAGCCGTCCAAAAGGGGCGTTATTGGTAAGACCGGACACTAGAGTGGCGCCCATTGTCACTGGCCGTCGCAATTGATAGCTCTAGACTTCAAGTATCAGAACAATAACCACAGAGTCAGCCGTCGTGGAAAACGCCAAGCGATTCAATACCTTCGCCGAGTTCTACCCGTATTACCTCAGCGAACACAGCAACAGCACCTGCCGGCGATTGCATTTCATCGGCACCTCCCTGGTCATCCTGATTTTCGTCATGGCCCTCGTCGTGGGCAGCGGGTGGCTGTGGCTCGCCCTGCCCGTGGCCGGCTACGGCTTTGCCTGGGTCGGACACTTCTTCTTCGAAAAGAACCGTCCCGCCACCTTCCAGCATCCGTTCTACAGCCTGCTCGGCGATTTCGTCATGTACCGCGACATGCTGCTGGGCAAGGTCGCGTTCTAAACAAGGACTGCCAATGAGCAACCACGCGCGCTTTACCCACATGCAAGAAGGCACCCAACAGGACTGGGCGATCATCGCGGCCGACTTCAGCGCCTACGCACGGCAATTGCCGGGCCGGATCCTGGCCCACTTGAAACTGCTGGACGGTGATTTCGGCGGGTTCCCGGTGGATCGCCTGACCCATTCCCTGCAAACCGCCACCCGTGCCTACCGTGACGGACGAGACGAGGAGTACGTGGTCTGCGCCCTGCTCCACGACATTGGCGACACCCTGGGTTCGTATAACCATCCGGACATCGCCGCGGCGATCCTCAAGCCCTTCGTCAGCGCCGAAAACCTGTGGATGGTGGAAAAGCACGGGATTTTCCAGGGCTATTACTTCTTCCATCACTTGGGCATGGACCGGCACCTGCGCGAGCAATTCAGCGACCATCTGCAATACCAGGCGACCATTGATTTCTGTGCGAAATACGACGCGGCGGCATTCGATGCCGAATACGACACCCTGCCGTTGAGCTTCTTCGAGCCGATGCTGGAAAGGGTCTTCGCCGCGCCGAAGCAATCGATCTACAAGGCCGCGATGGAGGAACAACCGCCTCCCTGAAAACCACAGAGTCCCCTTGTGGCGAGGGGATTTATCCCCGCTGGGCTGCGTAGCAGCTCCAAAAACCGGTTAGCTGAGGTGGCGATCCATCTGACACACCGAGGGGGCTGCTGCGCAGCCCAACGGGGATAAATCCCCTCGCCACAAAGATTTTTCCCGAGCCACAAGGGTTCAAGACTCAAGCAGGTTCGGCGACTTTCAGTGCTTTCAACTGTGCTTCCCGCGCCTGGGCCTCGGCCAACCGATACAACTCGATCGAGCCGTCCCAATGCTCGATCAGCGCCGTGCAGGATTCGACCCAGTCGCCACAATTGAGGTATTCCACCTCACCCACCCTGCGCATCTCGGCGTGGTGGATATGCCCGCAGACCACGCCATGCAGTTCGCGCTTCACGCACTCGTGGGCGATGGCTTCTTCGAAATCGCTGATGAAGCTGACGGCGGTCTTGACCTTGTGCTTGAGGTACGCCGACAGCGACCAGTAGCCGTAGCCGTAACGGGCTCGCCAATGGTTGAGCCAGCGGTTCAGAGTGAGGGTGAACTCGTAGGCCGAATCCCCGAGGAACGCCAGCCAACGGTGGTACCGGGTGATGACATCGAACTGGTCGCCATGGATCACCAACAGGTGTCGCCCATCGGCGGTGACGTGCACCGCTTCGTCCACCAACTGGATATTGCCCAGGATCAGCTTCGAATAGCGCCGCAGGAATTCGTCATGGTTACCGGTGACGTAGATCACTTCAGTGCCGCGCTTGCTCATGGTCAGCAAGCGGCGAATGACGTTGGTGTGGGCCTGGGGCCAGTACATGCCACCGCGCAGCTTCCAGCCGTCGATGATGTCACCCACCAGGTAGATCTTGTCGGCGTGATAGCCCTTGAGAAACTGCGACAAGTGCTCGGCCTGGCAATCCCGGGTGCCCAGGTGCACATCGGAAATCCACAGGGTGCGAACACGCTGCTTGCGGCTGGGTCTGGCGAGCTCGGCGCTGGTCATTGGGCAACCCTCTGATCGTTTTCGCCACTGTGCACCCCAGCGGTTAATGGCCCATGACAAACACAAGTCCATTGCATGACAGCGCCGGGCGTTGCCCCTCGGTGTATGCTGGCGGCCTGACACGGGAGACCGCGATGCGACCGATCCTCACGCTACGCCACTACAGCCACGACTTGATCGTCCACAGCCACGACCACGCGCAACTGGTGTTCGGGTTGTCCGGCGCACTGGACTTCGAAGTCGAAGGTCGTGGCAGCCAGGTGCTGCAGCAGAGTTTCGTGGTGGTACCCGCCGGCGCCCATCATGCCTGCGGCAGCCCCCAGGGCAGTCGGTGCCTGGTGCTGGATATCCCCAGTGACGACTGGGTCGGGCAATGCCTGGGGGATCACGCCGACGCCAGCCGTCGCTTGCTCGACGACAGCGCTCGCCTGCCCTTGGACGCGGGGCAAAGCCAGTTGGTCAGTTGGCTGGCGAGCAGCCCGGTGGACGACCCGGTGATTGCCCAGCAAGGCGCGGTGCTGCTTCTGGCAAGTCTCAATGGTGCTCGCCAGGAAAACCTCGGTGGCCGGCGCCTGCCCTACGCCGCACTCAACGCCCACATCGACCAGTACGCGGCCTATCCACTGCAAGTGGCGGACCTGGCGCGAGTCGCCGGCCTCTCCAACGCCCGCCTGCACGCGCGCTTCGTCGCCGAGTGCGGGCAAACCCCGATGGATTACATCCGCAGCCGCCGCTTGCACAAGGCCGTGGCCTTGTTGCGTGATTCGCAGTTGCCCATCGGTGAGATCGCCCACCGTGTCGGCTACAGCTCCCAGAGTGCCTTCGCCGCGGCGGTGCTGCGCGAATTCGGCGTCTCGCCGGGCAAGCTGCGACGTCAGCGCTAGATTCGCGCTAAAAATCGCTAGGATCGCGACAGACAGAAAGGGTCGGCAACAGGTTCAATACCCTGACGCTCAACCGTTGGACAAGGATTGAAATGACGCCCCGTACTGCCCTCGGCGCCCTGCACATTGGCGCACTCATGTTTGGCCTGACCGGTGTATTCGGCAAACTCGCCACGGCTTCGCCAACTGTCATCGTGTTCGGTCGCGCCGTCTTCGCCGTGCTCGCCCTGACGATGTTTGCCCGGTTTGCCAGCAGCAGCCGCTGGCAAAAACTGCGGGCACAAGATGGCCGGCGCTTGCTCCTCGGCGGCCTGTTGCTGGCCGGGCACTGGGTGAGTTTCTTCATCGCCGTGAAGGTTGCCGGCGTGGCGATCGCCACGTTGGGGTTCACCAGTTTCCCGGCCTTCACGGTATTGCTCGAGGGGCTGATCTTTCGCGAGCGGATTCGCGCCAATGAAATCTGGCTGGTGGTGTTGGTGAGCATCGGCCTGGTATTGGTCACGCCGAACTTCGACCTGGCCAGCGGCGCTACCACCGGCTTGCTATGGGCCGTGGCCTCGGGGCTGCTGTTTTCCCTGTTGTCATTGACCAACCGTGCCGGCTCCGCGCATGTGCCGCCGGTGCAAGCCGCGCTGTGCCAGAACGTCGTGGTCGGGTTGTGCCTGTTGCCCATGGCCGCCCCGCTATTGAGCGACGTTCGCCCCCTCGACTGGTTGTGGATCGGCTTGCTCGGGGTGTTCTGCACCGCACTGGCCCACAGCCTGTTCGTCGCCAGCCTGGCCGTGATCAAGGCCCGCACGGCGGCGGTGGTGTTCGCCATGGAGCCGGTCTACGGCATCGCCATGGCCTGGTGGCTGTTCGACGAGCGCCCGACACTGCGCATGCTGTTGGGCGGCGTGCTGATCATCGCGGCCATCGTGATCTCAAGCCAACTGGGCGGCTCGAAGAAACCGGAGCTGGGCGCCCAAGCCGCGTCTCACTGAACCCGATCGTTGTGGCCCAGGTCCCGCGCCGGATCGATCCGGTCGCGGACCCGCTGCTTGAGGACCTTGGCCTCGGGAAAACCGCCATCGGCCTTGCGTTCCCAGATCTGCGTGCCGTCGCAACTGATGAGGAACACCCCGCCGGTGCCCGGCACCAGGGACACTTTGCCCAGGTCGTCGCCAAAGGTGCTGAGCAGTTCCTGGGCCAGCCAGGCAGCGCGCAGCAGCCATTGGCACTGGGTGCAGTACGTGATGACGACTTCGGGTTTGTGTTCGGTCATTGCGGGTGGACTCCTGGGTTCGAAGGCGTCGTTATAATACCTGCCTTTGATCGCCCGCCCCGAGATAGACGATGCGCCGCCTGCTCCCCCTCCTGCTTCTGCTGCTGTTGCCCCTGCTCAGCCATGCCAACGAGCCCACCGTCGAAGCGCCACGCCCGAAAATCGGCCTGGTGCTGTCCGGGGGCGCAGCGCGAGGGCTGGCCCATATCGGCGTGCTCAAGGCCCTGGAGGAACAAGGCATCAAGATCGATGCCATTGCCGGCACCAGCATGGGCGCGGTGATCGGCGGGCTGTACGCCTCGGGCTACAAGGTCGACGAGCTGGAAAAACTCGCCCTGGGCATCGATTGGCAAGAGGCCTTGTCCGATGCGCCGCCACGCAAGGACGTGCCGTTCCGGCGCAAGCAGGATGACCGCGACTTTCTGGTGAAGCAGAAACTGAGCTTTCGTGACGATGGCAGCCTCGGCCTGCCCTTGGGGGTCATCCAGGGCCAGAACTTGGCCCTGCTGCTCGAAAGCCTCCTGGCCCATGCCAGCGATACACGGGACTTCGACAAACTGCCGATCCCGTTTCGCGCAGTCGCCACCGACATCGCCACGGGTGAAAAAGTCGTGTTCCGCAAAGGCCACTTGCCCAAGGTCATTCGCGCCAGCATGTCGATCCCGGCCGTGTTCGCCCCGGTGGAGCTGGACGGCCGGCTACTGGTGGACGGCGGTATGGCCGATAACATTCCGCTGGATGTGGCCCGGGAAATGGGCGTGGACATGGCCATCGTGGTGGACATCGGCACGCCGCTGCGCACCCGCAAGCAATTGGTCACGGTGGTCGACGTGTTGAACCAGTCGACCACCCTGATGACCCGGCGCAACTCTGAAGAGCAACTGGCAACCCTGACAAAAGACGACGTATTGATCCAGCCGGCCCTGGCGAGCTTCGGCTCCACCGATTTCGGCCAGGCCCTGGAGATGATCGACGCCGGCTACCGCGCCACCCGGATACTCGAGGCGCGCTTGGCCCCTCTACGCCCGTCCGAGGCGCCCGATGCCGAACTCATGGCCGCGCGAACGCCCAGCCAGCGCACGCCGGTCATCACTGCCATTCGCGTGGAGAACGACTCGAAAGTCGGCGACGACGTGATTCGCTACTACATTCGCCAGCAGATCGGCGAGCCGCTGGACCTGGGGCGCCTGCAGACCGACATGGGCACACTGTACGGCCTGGATTACTTCGAGCAGGTGCAATACCGCGTCGTTCACAAGGGCCCGGACCATACACTGGTCATCAGCGCCCGGGGCCGACGCACCGGCACCGACTACCTGCGGCTGGGGCTGAGCCTGTCGGACGACATGCGCGGTGACAGCGCTTTCAACCTGGGGGCCAGCTATCGGGTCAACGGCATCAATCGCCTGGGGGCCGAATGGCTGACCCGGGCGCAGATCGGCGACAAGCAGGAGTTGTACAGCGAGTTCTACCAGCCATTGGATGTCGGCTCGCGCTACTTCATCGCCCCCTATGGACAATTCGAATCCCGCAACGTGGAGTCCATCCTGGACAACGACCCGGTGGCCCAGTATCGCGTCGAGCGCTATGGCTTGGGGCTCAACGTGGGCCGCCAGATCGGGAACAGCGGCGAAATCCGCTTCGGTGTCGGCCAGGCCTGGGGCAAGGCCGATGTGCGCATCGGCGATCACGACCAGCCCAGCGAGAACTTCAATGAGGGTTTCTACGAACTGAAGTATTCGTTCGACTCCCTCGACAGCGTGTATTTTCCCCATGAAGGGGAAGACATCGGCCTGAGCTGGCGCCAATACGAACCGGGGCTGGGCTCCGACCAGCGTTACCGCCAGTGGGAGTTCAAATTGGACAAGGCCCTGAGCAGCGGCCCCGACACCTTCATATTGGGCGGGCGCTACGGCCGCACCCTGGACACCGCCGAGGTCGTGACCTCCAGCTTTGTGCTCGGTGGCGCGCGGCAATTGTCGGGCTTTCGCGAAGATGGGATCTCCGGACAGAACATGAGCCTGATGCGTGCCGTGTATTACCGCCGCCTCACACCGCGGGCCTACCTGCCCTTGGACTTCCCGCTGTACATCGGAGGTTCACTGGAGCGCGGCCGGGCCTGGAACAACGACAACGAATTCGACAGCGGCTACATCAACGCCGCCAGCATTTTCCTGGGCTTCGATACGCCGTTGGGGCCACTGAATTTCAGCTATGGCTTTAACGACAATGATGAACAGGCGGTGTACCTGAACCTGGGACAAACGTTTTGAGGGGTTGGGTGTTTGCCTGGGCTGGGTTGATAGCCTGACAGGCCGTCATCGCGAGCAAGCTCGCTCCCACATAGGGGGCGCAGCTTGCTGTGGGAGCGAGCTTGCTCGCGATGAGGCCAGCCGCTACAAACCTCGATGGCTCTCAGCGAATTCCCGCCAGTAGCACCCGGGCGGTCTGCTTGAGGGGTTCGTCCCCCTCTTCGAGCAGTTCTTCAAGCAGGGTGACGGCCGTCTTCAGGTCGCCATCGTCGATGCAGGTCTGTGCCTGCTCCAGCTTGACCGCATGTTCCGGGGCCTGGGGTTCGAGGGACTGGGTGTCCGGGGCGACAGGTTCAAGGACCAGCGGCTCAAGCTCCAGCGCCTGTTCTTCATCGGCAAAGCCATCGAGGAAGGCATCGTCCAGCGACTCGGTCTCCAGGGGGGCTTCCCATTGCAATTCAGGCTCGTCGAAACCTGAAAGCGACAAACCTTCGGCGGCAAGGGGTGAAACGATCTCTTTTTCAGCGAGATCGTCCTGGGCATCGGTGAGGTCCCAACTGGTTTCCATGGACAGTGCGTCCAGGTCCAGCTCGAACTCATCGCTGGGCACCGGCTCACGCTCAGGAGCAGGTGTCGATGCCGGAGCAGGTGCAAGAACCGGTACCTGAGGTTGTACCGACGCCACTGTCGGCGCGGCGATCATGGCTGCCTTGGGATAGCGCTCGCGTATATCCTCCAGCGTCCCGGCATCGACCCCCTGAGCCAGCAGATGATGTTCCTGGGCCTGGAAACCGATCACATCGCCCTGCTTGCCCAGTACCTCCAGCAACTTGAGCCCCAGGTCGGTGCGTTCCGGCTCCGCCAGCAATGCCGCGCGCAACAGCCCTGCGGCCTCGGTGAAACGGCCGTAGGTCAAATAGATACCGACACCCTCCAGTACGTCACCCTGGGGCGCATCACCGTTGTTGAACGAGGTCGCGGCCTCGGACGGCTCCGTGTCGGGGATTGAAGCAAAGGTTTCGTCGCCCTCCTCCAGCATCGGCGCGGGACGCTCGATCACGGGCTCCATCTCGGCCTGCTGCTGGCGACGCCGAATGAACAGTAACAACGCCAGCACCCCCAACAAGGCCACTAACCCCGCCACCCATGCCCAATGGATGCCCGCAGGCTCTGCAACCGGTTCGGTAACGGGGGAAATATTTGGAATCGGCTCCGGTGCAGGCGGTGCCGGTTGCGACGGCGCCGACGCAACGGGGGCTGGCGCCGCCTCGGCCAGCCGGGTCTGCAATTCACTGATCTGCTGGCGCTGGCCAGCAATTTCCTCGTCCTGGGCCTGGAGCCGCGCCTGCAGTGCCTCGATGGTCTTCTGTTGCTGCTGGTTCTGCAGAACGCTGGCAGCCAATTGTTCATCGGACGCGGCGGAGGCCTGATCGGCGGCGGCAGCCGATGTCGGCAGCACGGCCGAATCGGGCAATAACAGGCGCTGGCCGATGGAGAGCCGGTCGCTGCCGGGATTCAAGGCCTGGATCCCCTGCACCAGCTCATTGACCGACGCGTTGCTACCGGCGTCATGCAGGCGCTGGGCAATATTCCAGGGGCTGTCTCCCTGCACGACCGTATAGCGCTTGCCCTGTACCGCCGGGGGCGGCTTGATGGCCGGGCTCGACTGGCTCGGCATCGCAGACGGCGGGACCGTCGAAGGTTCGTCACGGGCCGGCACGATACCCGGCGTGCCCGGAGGATCGATCAGCACGGTGTATTCGCGCAGCAGTCGCCCATTGGGCTGATTGAGCTGTACCAGGAAATTGAGAAAGGGTTCTTCCACCGGCTTGCTGGAAGTCACCCGAATGAAGCTGCGTTCCCCTCGTAATACCGGCGTAAAGCGCAGGTTGTTGAGAAAGAACACCCGCTCCACACCCGCACGACTGAAATCGTCCGGGCTTGCCAGGCTGGCCGACAGATCGCCTTCGCCGATCCCGGCCACATCGACCAGGGCGATATCGGCGCGTAACGGCTGGTTCAAGGCGGAATGGAGCGTGATTTCACCCAGCCCCAGCGCTGACGCCCAGGCCGGAAATCCCAAGGCACCCACGACGATCGACACGTTGACCCAACTGCGCAACGTGGACTGCAAACTTTCAAGCATGGGCATCCCTTTCGATTACCAGAACCAACCTCGGCGTAAACGCTCCCAATAGGAACGCTTACTACTGGTTATAGTTCGCCAACCGATGAATCTCAAAAGTCTGACGCCAGGGATATGCCTCAGGATTTTTCCAGGTTGGCCAGGATCGTGCCGTGGACTCGCATGCACACGCGCATGTCTGCCTCGTCGACACCTTCGAACAGCTCCCGCCGCAATTGCGTGGCAATGGTTTCGATTTGTTCGATCAAGGGCAGGGCCGGTGCGCAGAGCACGATTTTCTTGGCCCGGCGGTCTTCGGCCACGGCCTGGCGCTGCACCAGCCCCTGGGTTTCCAGGCTGTCGAGCAAGCGAGCCAGGGTCGGGCCTTCGACGGCGACACTCTGGGCCAGTTCACGCTGGGTCGGCGCCTGTTCGAAACGGGCCAGGTGCAGCAGGACCAGCCAGCGCGCCTGGGACAGGCCCAGCCCGGCCAGGCGGCGATCCAGTTCGGCACGCCAGCCTCGAGACATTTGCGCCAGTTGCATGCCAAAACGGTGTTGATCGGTTAACGGCATAAAAAACTCATCAGATCTTAAATAGAAAAAACTAATTATTAGTCAGCTAAGCATGAGCTTTGGATTCAAGCAAGGCTCGCCTCGTACTGAATCGTTAAAGGTCGCAACTCACTGATCAGACTTCAAATTCCGACTGCAACGCAGCCCTGACGCAATACAACACCCCTTCAGGTACCCGCCCGGCAAACAACGCGGCGACTTCAGACACTGGCGGTAACTCGCCTTCGCCATCCAGGAACGCATCCTGTACCTCGCCCATCAGCTCCTCGGGCAGATCCAGTGCCTGCTCCAGGGATAACTGCTGTTTACCGATGGCCTCGGCCAACATCGTGTAGACGTTCTTTTCCGAGCACTGCAATTGCCCGGCGATCTGCAACGGCGTCATGCCGGCCCGGGCCAGCGTGATGAGCTCGTGGCGTACATCGGCCACCGCTTTCGGCGCTTCGGCTTCGCCGCCCAGTACCTGGAGGAAAGCCTCGCCATAACGCTCCAGCTTGCGCGCCCCCACGCCACTGACCCGGGCCATTTCCGCCAGGGTGGTGGGCTGGCTGCGGAGCATTTCCAGCAGTGTCGAGTCGGGGAAGATGACGTACGGGGGTACACCGTGTTCCTCGGCCAGCTTGCGACGCAAGGCGCGCAAGGCTTCCCATTGATCGCGCTCTTCGCCACGGACCAGTTGGCTGGCCTGGCTCTTGCTGCTCTTGACCGCCGTGGCCGGTTTGAGGTCGCGGCGCAGTTCGAGGGTGACCTCGCCCTTGAGCAAGGGCCGGCAGGTTTCGGACAAGCGCAGGCCGCCGTAGCCTTCCAGGTCGATGTCGGCCAGCCCGCGGGCCACCAGTTGCCGGAACAACGAGCGCCACTCACTCTCGGTGCGCGCCTTGCCCACGCCGAACACCGACAGGTGCTGGTGGCCGAAGCTGCGCACCTTCTCGTTGTCCTTGCCCAGCAACACGTCCACCAGGTGCCCGACGCCGTAACGCTGGCCGGTGCGGAAAATCGCCGACAACGCCTGGCGGGCCGGCTCGGTGGCGTCCCAGGTTTCCACGCCATCGACGCAGTTGTCGCAATGGCCGCAGGGCTGGGGCATGTCTTCGTCAAAATAGGCCAGCAGGGTCTGGCGGCGGCAACGGGTTTCTTCGCAGAGCGAAAGCATGGCGTCGAGCTTGTGCTGCTCCAGGCGCTTGTGGCGCTCATCGCCTTCGGAGTTCTGCAGCATCTGCTTGAGCATCACCACGTCTTGCAGGCCGTAGGCCATCCAGGCATCGGCCGGCAAACCGTCACGGCCGGCGCGCCCGGTTTCCTGGTAGTACGCCTCGAGGGACTTGGGCAGGTCCAGGTGCGCGACAAACCGCACGTTGGGCTTGTCGATGCCCATGCCGAACGCCACGGTGGCCACCATGATCAGGCCTTCCTCGTTGAGGAAGCGCTTCTGGTGATAGGCCCGCAGGTCGTTGGGCAGGCCAGCGTGGTATGGCAACGCCGGGAACCCCTGTTCACAGAGGAACGCCGCCACCTCATCGACCTTTTTGCGCGACAGGCAATAGACAATGCCGGCATCGCTGCGGCGCTCGGCGAGGAACGCCAGCAACTGCTTGCGCGGCTGCTCCTTGGGCACGATGCGGTAGAAAATGTTGGGACGGTCGAAGCTGGACAGGAATCGCTCGGCGTTCTGCAAGTGCAGGCGCTCGACGATTTCCTCGCGGGTGCGCTTGTCGGCAGTGGCGGTCAGGGCGATGCGCGGCACGTCGGGGAACAGTTCGGCCAGTTGCCCCAGTTGCAGGTATTCACGGCGGAAATCGTGACCCCATTGGGACACGCAGTGGGCTTCGTCAATGGCGAACAAGGCGATTTCCAGGCTCTGCAGGAACGCCAGCATGCGCGGCTGCACCAGGCGCTCAGGGGCCAGGTAGAGCATCTTCACTTCGCCGCGCTTGATCCGTGTCGCCAGGTCCCGCTGTTGCTCGGCACTGAGGGTGGAGTTCAGCGAAGCGGCGGCGACCCCCAGTTCCTCGAGGGTCGCAACCTGGTCGTCCATCAGCGCGATCAGCGGCGAAACCACCACCGCCAGGCCATTGCGCAGCAGCGCCGGCACCTGGAAGCACAAGGATTTGCCGCCGCCGGTGGGCATGAGCACCAGGGCATCGCCACCGCTGGCCACGCGCTCAATAATGGCACCCTGGCGGCCACGGAAACTGTCGTAGCCGAAGATGTCCTTGAGGACGCGTTGAGCCTGTTCGAGCATAGAAACTCCAAAAATCACCGAAACATCCCTGCAAGGCTGGTTCAGAATCGCAATCGCTGCACTTGCAAATCGTAAGTGCGCGTTTCGAACCGGAGGGACGCGGCAGGGCATCACAAAACGCGGCAGTATACCCGAGGCCTTCGCTGCAAAGGGCGCTGCTGACAAGAGGTGGTTGAATCCAGACATCGTTCCATGTGGCGAGGGGATTTATCCCCGTTGGGCTGCGAAGCAGCCCTGAAACCATGCGCCCCGGTGTGTCAGGTGGGTTGAGTTGCCTCTTTTGGGGCTGCTCCGCAGCCCAACGGGGATAAATCCCCTCGCCACAGGTAATTCCCCTCGCCACAGAGGCTGCGTCTACCATCAAGAAGGAGGCAAATACGCCACGCGGCTGGCCTGTGGGCGCAAGAAGGCCTAGAATTCCCGCATTGTTTATTCCCCAAGGTAGCCCGTAATGTCCTTCGCTGAGCAACTGACCCGCCTGCAAGTCTTCCTCGACGCCGATGAACTGCACGAGGAAGCGCTGGACTACGTGGCCGCTCATGGCTACCTGACTGCCCTGTCCATCTGCTCCGAGCCCGTGCCGGACCGTGAGTGGATCGACGCCCTGTTCGCCGAAGAGCCGCATTACAGCGACGAAGCCCAGCGCGCCGAAATAGAAGCCACCCTGGTCGGTCTCAAGGCCCACATCGCCCGCCAACTGGCTTCCGACGAAGAATTCGAACTGCCGTGCGAACTGGACCTGGGCGATGACCCGGATGATTCGGAACTGCGTGGCTGGTGCATCGGCTTCATGGAAGGCGTGTTCCTGCGCGAAGCCGCCTGGTTCGAAACCGCCGAAGAGGAAGTCAGCGAAATGCTGCTGCCGATCATGGTGGGTTCCGGCCTGTTCGACGAGCAACCGGAGTTTTCCGACATCGCCGCCGACGCGAACCTGATGGACGACATGATCGTCCAGATCCCCGAAGCCCTCACCGCCCTGTACCTGCTGTGCAACGCCCCGGACGAGAAACCGGCGATCCTCAAGCCTCGTCACCACTGAGTGACCGGGTGCCCTCGCCAGTCGGCAACCGCCCGCTGATCCTGCGTTACGCTCTACTGGCCATCGGCTGGCTGAGCGTGGTGCTGGGGGTCATCGGCATCTTCGTTCCCGTACTGCCCACCACCCCGTTCCTGCTCCTGGCCGCGGCCTGCTTCGCCCGCAGCTCGCCGCGCTTCTACCAGTGGCTGGTGGAACATCCCCGCCTCGGTCCATGGATCCGTGATTACCTCAGCGGCAACGGCATCCCACTCAAGGGCAAGGTCTACGCCATCGGCCTGATGTGGGCGAGCATCCTCTTTTCCTGCTACCTGGTGCCCCTGCCCTGGGCCCGCGGTTTCATGCTCACCAGTGCGGTGCTGGTGACGGTGTACATTCTCAAGCAGAAAACCTTGCATAAACCGTAGGCCCGGTCCCGCACCGTAGCGCCACCGCCCAGCGAGCCCCTACCGTCCATCAGCCATCCGCTCATCCTGTCAGATCTGACAGTAGGCAGCGAACAGATTCCATCTCATTAATCGCTCCATCGTCCCTTAAGCGACCGGAGCGTCCGCCATGCTGACCCAATCGAAAAGAATCCTGGCGCCGCTGGCCTTTGTCGGGTGGGTACTGGGCGCAGGGTCGACGGGCGCTGCCGTGCAGCCTGCGCTTCCCGCCCCGATCACTCCAGGTGAAATCATCGGGGAGAGTCAGCTCGAGAAGGCTCGGTGCGTACAGGCGTCGGACCCGGCAAAGTACCAGCGCTCACGCGCGGTAGGTAGAATTTTTACCGGGCGCAGCTACGGGACTGCCTGGCGGGTAGGGCCCGGAAACCTTGTGCTCACCAATGCGCATGTTGTAGGAGAAAACCCGGATCCGGCCCGACTGGTCGTGGAATTTGATTACGAGGAACCGAGCTGCGACTCGAATGCTGTGCAGCCTTCGGTCCGGGTGGCGGTCGAACGGCACCTGGTTTCCGACGGGGCGACCGATCTTGCGCTACTGGCCTTGGATCAAGAGGTGGTCGACAGCGGCGTATTGGACGCCTTCGGCTACCTGGGCCTGGACACCCGTATCTCGGAGGTTGGCGACCCAGTCTACATTGCCGGGCACCCCAAGGCTGGACCGAAGCGGATCTCGCGCCTTCACGACGACGGACATCCCTGCTGGGTGACCCGAGTGCTAAACAATGGCCTCGCTGATTTCGCAGGTTACAACTGCGATACCGAGTCAGGGTCTTCCGGATCGCCAGTGATCGATGCGCGAACCAATGGGGTTATTGCGCTGAACTACGGCTTCAGTTCGGGGGACAACGTCGGCGCACAGATGAGTAGCATCTGGCCCCGTATCGCGGGGTATTTCGGTGGCAGGTTGCCCGAGGGCAGCTTTCCGGTGGAACAGCCGATTGTGCCAGTGGCCAAGCCGGGAGCAATTGGCGTACAGGTTCCGGTGCGAGTGACCCAGGTGGACGGAGAGTCCCCGGTGGCAGGGACACCCGGCGAACAGCTGTATTACCACGCTCCCACACATACCGCGATCACTGACGTGTCCTGTCAGAGCGGAACCAAATGGATCGGCGAGAACGGCAAAGCCGCGTCATGCACACTGCAAGGCGCAGCAAACTGGGCCACAGCACAAGCGGCGACGCTGCGCGTGGATGACACAGCCCCCTTAGGCCAAGTCACCGATGGCCGGATACGACTATTGTCCGACACAGGACAGATCCGCGGAGCAAACAACCTCGCCCTGAATGTCATGTCGCACGGGCCAGGCGAGGTTCAGTCACTACGCGCGCAGGCGGGGAATTTTCAGGCCACCCCCGTGGACAGCCGGTTTTCGGAACCCTTGACCGCACGGGCGAAGGACCCGCTTGACGCCGCTGTCGTGGGCGCGGATGTCACCTTCGCGGTCACGGATGATGGCGGGACAGGGACACGGTTCGAAGGGGATGACCAGACTCCGATCGTGCAGACGAACGCCGAGGGTGATGCGACGTCACCAACGCTGGTGGCCGACGCCAGGGCAGGTACATTGCAGGTCACCGCCCTCTCCAGCGGCAGGACGGCCACCTTCCACTTGCGGGTGGTGTCGCAAGAGGGCGACCCGACGGAGAATGTGGAGCACCTGTCCGTGATCACGGGGCAAGGCCAGATCGCACCCGAGGGAACTGAGTTCCCCCTCCCCCTCACGGCACGCACGTTGAATCAGGACCGCAACCCGGTAGAGGGCGCCTGGGTCACCTACACGATCATCGATGACAGGGAAACCGGAACCCGATTCGTCGGGGACGACCAGACACCAACCGCGACGAGTAACAGTCAGGGTGACGCCGTGTCGCCGAAGCTGATCGCCGGCGACCAATACGGTTTCGTGACGGTCACCGCGACCTCCAACGGCAAGACGGCGACGTTCATCATCATTGTCGGCACGATATGAGCGCGATGAGCGCGCGTGAGCCAACCCTGACTGCATTCCCACGCAGAGCCTGGGAATGAGTGATCAACCCCTGACAGGCGGCCGTCCCAGGGAACGAAACGGCCCCAAACCAGACGCCGCCGTACAACTCACCTCACACCGTGTCCACCTTCAACGAATGATCGTTCAACATGCCATTGATGATCGTCGCCGTGTCCGCTCCACCGATGATTCCCCCCGCTCCCGGGGTGACGCCGTAGTGGCTGGCGAGGTTGATACCCGCCAGGTCGATGGTCTGGTTCGGCGTGGCGCCGGCAAGGGCACTCACGTCGATGCTGGTGGTGACCGAAGCACCGCTGCCACTCACGCTGAAGTGCAGGTAATCATCCAGTGACGCCGTGCTGCCATTTTCACCCTGCAACAGTTGCGACAGGTCGAGTTTATCGACGCCTGGGGTGAAGTCGGTGATCACGTCATGGCCGCTGTTACCTGCCCGCCACTGGAAGGTATCGGCACCGCTGCCGCCGGTCAGGGTGTTGTTGCCCAGACCACCGATCAGCAGGTCATCGCCGCCACCGCCATTGAGCACGTCATGGCCCAACCCGCCATCGATGCGGTTACTGCCGGCATCGCCAGTGAGGGTGTCGTTGAAGTTCGAGCCGACTAGGTTTTCGATGCCGGTCAAGGTATCGGTGCCTGCACCGAGAGTGTTTTGCGCGGCCAGCAGGCCCAGGTTCACCGTCACCGCGGCCGTGGCGTGGGCGTAGCTGGCGGTGTCGTTACCCGTTCCGCCATCGAGCAGGTCATTGCCCGCGCCACTGTAGAGCAAGTCATCGCCTGCCCCGCCATGCAAGGTGTTGTTGCCCGAACCGGCACTGAGGATGTCATTGCCGTCGCCCGCGTTGAGGGTGTTGTCGCCCTCGCCGGCCAACAGCACATCGTCGCCACTGGTACCCGTCAGGGTATGGCCCGCCTGATAGCTGATGCCTACCGATGCGCTGTCACTGCCGCCGTGGTTGTCGCTGGCGGTGTAGGTGCCGTGGTAATCCGTCGTTTTATCCTGCGCCCCGGCATAATCGACAGTCAGGGTCAGTTGATAGTTTTCCGCAGTGTTGGAATTACCGCCGCCGGGATTGGCGATGTTGATGACGTGGATCTGGTAATTGCCATCCGCCGCCGCGGTGAAAGAAGCACCGTCATTGATCGCAATGAATGGCCCGCCATTGAGCGAATACTCCATCGCAATGCGGCCGGCCGACAGGTTGTGGTCCAGGGTGAGGGTTTCCCCCTGTTTGAGGCTGATGTTGAGTCGGTCTTCGTCGTTGGTGTTGTTGTTGGACACCATCCCCAATGCACCGCTGACCACCAGCATCGCCGTCATGCTCGCGGTGTTGGCAACGAAAGCGCTGCGGCTGAGGTTGATCGACTGCACGTTGCTGCCGGTGAAGCTGGCCGTGCCGGTACTGCCAGTGAAGTCCGCGCCCTTGGCGACCCAACCGGTATTGAAACCGGTGGGCGATGCGGTGAGCGGATCGCCGTTGGCATCGCTGTCATTGCCCAGCAGCAACTCGCCCGGGATCACGATGTTGCCCGACAGAACGTTGGTGATGATGTTGTCGTCGACAGCGATCGGTGGACTGTTGGGCACGACGTTGATCACCAGGTTGGAGCTCGCCAGGTCACCGTCATGGTCGCTGACGGTGTAGCCGATGTGCTCGGTGATCAGGGTGCTGGTGGCCGTCTGCGACGTATAGCTGAAAGCACCCGTGTCGAGGTTGACCACTAGGGTACCGTCGTGGGCGGTGGCGATGCTCAGCGTGTTGCCCACAGTGTTGAACGTGCCATGGTTGGCCCCGCCACTGGCGGTCAGCGCACCTTGGCCACTGTTGGCCGCCGGGTCATAGCTGTACGTAGTGCCATCGACCACCAGGCTCTTGATAAACCCGCCATCGGCGCCGAACGAGCCCCCCTCGCCCAGCAGGTTGCCAGTGACCGGCGCACCTTGCACGGTGCCGGAAAGCACCGAGTTGAGCTGGTTCAGGTCGGTGACCACCACTGCGTTGGTGTTGGTGTGGGTGCTGCCGTCGTAGGCCAGCGGGTCGAGGTGGGCGTTACTGACACCGCTGCCCAGGCCAATGGCGTAGTTCTTGATGCCGTTGGCGTCGAGGAAGGCTTTCCATGCGGCTTCGTCCGCCGCACCGGTTTCCTGGCCCGAGGTGGGTTTTCCGTCGGAGAAGAAGTAGCCGATATTCTGCGCTCCGGTCAGTTGCCCGGAAGTGACAAACGCAGTCTTGGCCGCCGCCACTGCCGCGTCGTAGTTGGTGCCGCCGCCCGCGGACAGGCTGGTGAGGAGCGTCTTGGCGGTGGCCACGTCCACCCACACCGAAGTCTGGTCGGTGGCGCTGCTGCTGAATGTCACCAGTTGGACTTTCACATCCCCCAGGTCGTCGTATTTATCGAGCAAGGCACTGATGGCCTGTTTTGCCAGGTCCAGTCGCGAAAGCCCTGGCACGCCTGAGGCATCGGCCATGCTGCCGGACACGTCGAGCACGATCAGCAGATTGGAATCGATCTCCACCGCCGTGACCGAACGCTCGGACGCGACAGCCTTGGGCACATCATCGACAATGCTCACCTCCAGGTTGCCAGTGGTGCTGTTGCCCAGCGAGTCGGTGGCCTGATAGGTGAAGCTTTCGGTCAATACGTTCGGGCCATCGTTGGCATGGGGCGAGGTTGTCGCCGCGGATGTCAGCGTGTAGGTGTAGGAGCCGTCGGGGTTGAGCAGCAGCTGGCCGTGGGCGCCAGTGGCGTTGCCCACCAGGGCGAATGTCACGGCCCCGGTCGCACCGGTGACCGAACCGGCCAAGGTGCCGGTGGCGGTTTCGCCGGTGTCGCCCGGCTCGCTACCGGTGACGGTGCCGGGGGCCAGGTCCTGGCCGTCCTGATTCAGATCCAGGGCTTTTTCGTAAACGGTGACGTCATGATCGGTTTCAGCGACCAGGCAACTGTTGTGCACGTCGATGGTGATGGTCGTGGTGCTTTCATCCCCATCAGCGTCGCGCACGGTGTAGGTGAATACATCGGTGGCACCCGGTGCGCCAACGGAATCCGGATGACTGTGATAGACCGCGTTGCCATTGGCATCCAGGGTCAAGTAGCCGTAGGTGCCGTTGATCTGGGTGTTCAGGCCACCGTTGGCCGGGGTCGAGGTATCGTTGCCGGAACGAACACCGATCACCACGCCACCGTCGGCGCCGAGCACGTCGTTGTCCAGCACATTGCCGCTGACCGTCCCGCCCTCCACCACCGCAGCGTTATCACAATGGGCCTTGGGCACGTCGTCGACAATCTCGATCACGATAGTGCTGGTGACGGTGTTGCCGAGTGAATCCGTGGCTTGATATGTAAAGCTTTCGCTCAACACATTCGGGCCGTCATTGGCGGCAGGTGTTGTCGTGGCGGGCGACGTCAGGGTGTAGGTGTACGAACCGTCCGGGTTGAGCAACAGCTGCCCGTGGGCGCCGGTGGCATTGCCGATCAGGGCGAAGGTGACAGCGCCGACGGCACCGGTCACCGAGCCGACAAGGCTACCGCTCGCGGTCTCGCTGGTGGCATTCGGGGCGCTACCGGTGACGGTGCCGGGGGCCAGGTCCTGGCCATCCTGGTTCAGGTCGAGGGCTTTTTCGTAGACGCTGATTTCGTGATCCGGTGCGGCGACCAGGCAGCTGTTGTGCACGTCGATGGTGATGATCGTCGTGCTTTCATCGCCGTCGGCATCACGCACGGTGTAGGTGAACACATCGGTGGCGCCCGGTGCGCCGACGGTGTTCGGGTTGCTGTGGTAGACGGCGTTGCCGTTGGCGTCCAGGGTCAAGTAGCCGTAGGTGCCATTGATCTGGGTGTTCAAGCCACCGACGGCAGGATTCGAGGTATCGCTGCCGGCGCGTACGCCAACCACCATGCCACCGTCCGCGCCAAGCACATCGTTGTCCAGCACATTGCCATTGACCGTGCCGCCTTCCTCCACCGAGGCCAAATCGGCATGGGCCTTGGGTACGTCGTCGACGATGTCGATGACGATGGTGCTGGTGACCGTGTTGCCCAACGAGTCCGTGGCCTGGTAGGTGAAGCTTTCACTCAACACGTTCGGGCCATCGTTGGCGTGAGGCGTGGTGGTGGCCGGTGAGGTCAGGGTGTAGGTGTAGGAGCCGTCGGGCTGAATCGACAGTTGACCGTAGGCACCATTGGCATTGCCCACCAGCGCGAAGGTCACTGCGCCAACGGCACCGCTGATAGAGCCGACAAGGCTGCCACTGGCGGTCTCACTGGTGGCGCTCGGGGCGCTGCCGGTGACAGTGCCGGGGGCCAGGTCCTGGCCATCCTGGTTCAGGTCGAGGGCTTTTTCGTAGACGCTGATTTCGTGGTCGGGTGTGGCGACGAGGCAGATATCGTGGACATCGATGGTGATGGTGGTAGTGCTTTCGTCACCGTCGGCATCACGCACGGTGTAGGTGAAAACATCGGTCGCGCCCGGGGCGCTGACGGTGTTCGGGTTGCTGTGGTAGACGGCGTTGCCGTTGGCGTCCAGGGTCAGGTAGCCGTAGGTGCCGTTGATCTGGGTGTTCAAGCCGCCAATCGCCGGGGTCGAGGTATCGTTGCCAGCCCGCACGCCGATCACGGCACCACTCGCGGCCGGCCCGTCGGCACCGCCTTCGTCGTTGTTCAGGACGTTGCCACTGACCGTCCCGCCCTCATCCACCGAGGCAGAGTCGGCATGGGCGGTCGGCAGGTCATCGACGATGTTCACGTCCAGGTTGCCATTGGCCGTGGTGCCATTGTCATCGGTGACAACGACGGCAAATTGCTCGCTGAGGCTGTTGGCGCCGTTGGCGTTTGGATGGGCTTCGTTGTCCAGCAAGGTGTAGCTGTAGCTCACCACTCCAGTAGAAGCGTTGAAGCCGGTGATGGTCAGCGTATTGCCCAGTGCGGTGGTAATCGACTGCGGGAAGCCCGCCGCCACGCCGCCCGTCACGACGTTGATACCGCCCACGCTCAGGGTCTGCACACCGTCCAGCGCGGTGACGGTAAAGGTACCGCTCTGGGTCAGGGCCGACGCGTCCGGGCTGCTGCCGTCGCTGAGGTTTTTCTCCTGCAATGACAACTCACCGCCTTCGGTGTCCAGACCGTTGATGATCACCGGGTCGTCGTTGTTGTGCACTTGCAGCACCAGGTTGGCGGTGCTGGTGTCGCCGTCGGCGTCGGTCAGGGTGTAGGTGAAGGTTTCGGTGCCGCTGCCACCGCCGTGCAAGCCTTTGAAGTCGGCGTCGGCGGCGTTGAGGGTGTAGGTGTAGGAGCCGTCGGCGTTGAGCACCAGGGTGCCGTAGGTGCCGGTGAAGGTGCCGGGGGTGATCGGGCCGGACGCGACTTGATCCGCGCCTTGGGTGTCGTTGGTCAGCACGCTGCCGGTCAGGGTCAGGTGGGTTTCCGAAGCCGTGCTGGCGTTGCTGTCATCCACGGCTTTAGGCAAGTCGTCGACGATGTTCACGTCCAGGTTGCCGTTGGCCGTGGTGCCGTTGTCATCGGTGACGACGACCGCAAATTGCTCGCTGACGCTGTTTTCGCCATTGCCGTTTGGATGGGCTTCGTTATCCAGCAAGGTGTAGCTGTAGCTGACCACGCCGGTGCTGGCGTTGTAGCCGGTGATGGTCAGCGTGTTTCCCAGTGCGGTGGTAATCGACTGTGGGAAACCGGCGGCCACACCACCCGTCACGACGTTGATGCCGCCCACACTCAGGGTCTGCACTCCGTCCAGCGCGGTGACGGTAAAGGTGCCGCTCTGGGTCAGGGCCGACGCGTCCGGGCTGCTGCCGTCGCTGAGGTTTTTCTCCTGCAATGACAACTCACCGCCTTCGGTGTCCAGACCGTTGATGATCACCGGGTCGTCGTTGTTATGGACTTGCAGCACCAGGTTGGCGGTGCTGGTGTCGCCATCGGCGTCGGTCAGGGTGTAGGTGAAGGTTTCGGTGCCGCTGCCACCGCCGTGCAAGCCTTTGAAGTCGGCGTCGGCGGCGTTGAGGGTGTAGGTGTAGGAGCCGTCGGCGTTGAGCACCAGGGTGCCGTAGGTGCCGGTGAAGGTGCCGGGGGTGATCGGGCCGGACGCGACTTGATCCGCGCCTTGGGTGTCGTTGGTCAGCACGCTGCCGGTCAGGGTCAGGTGGGTTTCCGAAGCCGTGCTGGCGTTGCTGTCATCCACGGCTTTAGGCAAGTCATCGACGATGTTCACGTCCAGGTTGCCGTTGGCCGTGGTGCCGTTGTCATCGGTGACGACGACCGCAAATTGCTCGCTGACGCTGTTGGCGCCGTTGGCATTGGGGTGAGCTTCGTTGTCCAGCAAGGTGTAGCTGTAGCTCACCACGCCGGTGCTGGCGTTGTAGCCGGTGATGGTCAGCGTGTTTCCCAGTGCGGTGGTAATCGACTGTGGGAAACCAGCCGCCACACCGCCCGTCACGACGTTGATGCCGCCCACACTCAGGGTCTGCACACCGTCCAGCGCGGTGACGGTAAAGGTGCCGCTCTGGGTCAGGGCCGACGCGTCCGGGCTGCTGCCGTCGCTGAGGTTTTTCTCCTGCAATGACAACTCACCGCCTTCGGTGTCCAGACCGTTGATGATCACCGGGTCGTCGTTGTTGTGCACTTGCAACACCAGGTTCGCGGTGCTGGTGTCGCCGTCGGCATCGGTCAGGGTGTAGGTGAAGGTTTCGCTGCCATTGCCACCGCCGTGCAAACCTTTGAAGTCGGCGTCGTCGGTGTTGAGGGTGTAGGTGTAGGAGCCGTCGGCGTTGAGCACCAGGGTGCCGTAGGTGCCGGTGAAGGTGCCGGGGGTGATCGGGCCGGACGCGACTTGATCCGCGCCTTGGGTGTCGTTGGTCAGCACGCTGCCGGTCAGGGTCAGGTGGGTTTCCGAAGCCGTGCTGGCGTTGCTGTCATCCACGGCTTTAGGCAAGTCATCGACGATGTTCACGTCCAGGTTGCCGTTGGCCGTGGTGCCGTTGTCATCGGTGACGACGACCGCAAATTGCTCGCTGACGCTGTTGGCGCCGTTGGCATTGGGGTGAGCTTCGTTGTCCAGCAAGGTGTAGCTGTAGCTCACCACGCCGGTGCTGGCGTTGTAGCCGGTGATGGTCAGCGTGTTTCCCAGTGCGGTGGTAATCGACTGTGGGAAACCAGCCGCCACACCGCCCGTCACGACGTTGATGCCGCCCACACTCAGGGTCTGCACACCGTCCAGCGCGGTGACGGTAAAGGTGCCGCTCTGGGTCAGGGCCGACGCGTCCGGGCTGCTGCCGTCGCTGAGGTTTTTCTCCTGCAATGACAACTCACCGCCTTCGGTGTCCAGACCGTTGATGATCACCGGGTCGTCGTTGTTGTGCACTTGCAACACCAGGTTCGCGGTGCTGGTGTCGCCGTCGGCATCGGTCAGGGTGTAGGTGAAGGTTTCGCTGCCATTGCCACCGCCGTGCAAACCTTTGAAGTCGGCGTCGTCGGTGTTGAGGGTGTAGGTGTAGGAGCCGTCGGCGTTGAGCACCAGGGTGCCGTAGGTGCCGGTGAAGGTGCCGGGGGTGATCGGGCCGGACGCGACTTGATCCGCGCCTTGGGTGTCGTTGGTCAGCACGCTGCCGGTCAGGGTCAGGTGGGTTTCCGAAGCCGTGCTGGCGTTGCTGTCATCCACGGCTTTAGGCAAGTCATCGACGATGTTCACGTCCAGGTTGCCGTTGGCCGTGGTGCCGTTGTCATCGGTGACGACGACCGCAAATTGCTCGCTGACGCTGTTGGCGCCGTTGGCATTGGGGTGAGCTTCGTTGTCCAGCAAGGTGTAGCTGTAGCTCACCACGCCGGTGCTGGCGTTGTAGCCGGTGATGGTCAGCGTGTTTCCCAGTGCGGTGGTAATCGACTGCGGGAAGCCCGCCGCCACGCCGCCCGTCACGACGTTGATACCGCCCACGCTCAGGGTCTGCACACCGTCCAGCGCGGTGACGGTAAAGGTACCGCTCTGGGTCAGGGCCGACGCGTCCGGGCTGCTGCCGTCGCTGAGGTTTTTCTCCTGCAATGACAACTCACCGCCTTCGGTGTCCAGACCGTTGATGATCACCGGGTCGTCGTTGTTGTGCACTTGCAGCACCAGGTTGGCGGTGCTGGTGTCGCCGTCGGCGTCGGTCAGGGTGTAGGTGAAGGTTTCGGTGCCGCTGCCACCGCCGTGCAACGCGACGAATTGCGGGTCGCTGGTGTTCAGGGTGTAGGTGTAGGTGCCGTTGGGATTGAGCACCAGGGTGCCATAAGTACCGGTGAACGTACCGCCGATGATCGGCCCGCTGTCGGGGCCGATGGGGATCCGATCGGCGCCCTGGTGGTCGTTGGGCAGTACATTGCCGGTGAGGGTGACCAGGGTTTCCGACGCCGTGTTGGCGTGGCTGTCGTCGACCGCCTGTGGCACGTCATCGGTGATGTTGACGTCCAGGGTCCCGGTGGCTGTGTCGCCGTCGGTGTCGACGGCCACCACTGGAAACTGCTCGGTAATGCTGTTGGCACCGTTGCCGGCGGGATGGGTTTCGTTGTCCCCCAGGGTGTAGGTGTAGCTGACCACCCCAGTGACCGGGTCATAGCCGGTAATGGTCAACGTGTTGCCCAACGGCGACGTGATGACCTGGGGGAAGCCTGCGGGCACGCCACCGCTGATCACATTGATGCCGCCGATGCTCAGGCTGCTCAGCCCGTCGGGCGCGGACACCGTGAAGGTGCCATTTTGCACCAACGCCCCCGGATTGCTGGCCGAACCATCGGCCAGATTGGCCTCGTTGGTGGTCAATTCGCCGCCTTCGACATTGACCCCGTCGAGGGTCACCGGGTTGTCCGGTGTCACCGGCGGCACGGTTGCATCGTCACCCGTGTTGTCCGGATCACCGGCCAGGCGCAGCTGTGGAAACTCGGGAATCCCGTTGAACCCCGCCGTCGGGAAGCCGATCAGCGGATCGACCTCCCCGCCGACTTCTTCCAACAGCACAAAACTGTGCCCGCCGCCCACGCCCCCGGGGTTACCCCCCTCGGGGCCAGCGGCGGTGGCTTCACCGGTCTGGGTCGGGTCGGCACCGGCGGCGATGGCTTGCTGCAGCTTTTGCACATCGGTCAGTTGCGCGTCACTCGGTGCCGTTGCGTCGGGCGTATCGACATGCGGCGCCTGATGGGCGAGCAACTGCGGGGTCAGGGTCAGGTTGCTTTCGCGGCCCAGGGTCAGCGTCTGGCCGTTCTGCAGATGAACCGCCACGGCCCCTTCGGCACCAGTGACCAAGTGTTCGCCGGCATAGAGCCGATCGCCTTCGACCAGAGGCCGCCGCAGGCCCCCGGCGGCTTCTGCGAAAACGTGCCCGACCACTTTGCTGACGATACCGATGAGCGCTGCCATGTGCATTTCCTCCGTTGCCGACCCCGGTCGGCACCTGTTTGGGTGAAGAATCCGTCCTCAGATTGGCGATCCGCAAAGCTGGAAAATTTGCCAGCTTTCGTGAAGCAGGAGGTGCTGGCAATTCGCCAAAACGACAAAAAACCGTCACAAAAACCTGCTTCAACCATCGCCCTTTCGGCCTCTCTTCACATCGCTTAAAAATCTGCCTGGAACTTTATTGACGCCTAAAATCCGTCGGAACCCGCAGATTCAAAGGCTTTCGCTCTGAACAATGTGCTGGTTTTTTTCAACCACATAAGTTTTTTTCGGAATAAGCGTTATGAGAAATTCTTCTTAGGTTTTGCGCAGGATGTTCTTAGCTGTGTTGTTACAAGGTTGAAACGGTTTTGATCTTAAATACGTCAATATATTGGCGACAACGAAGCACTACGGACCTCAGGAGATGCACCCCATGCGCGTTCTAACCCCCCTCTGCAGCGCGGTTTTGCTGGCCATGGCCTGCTCTTCTCAGGCGCAGGCCATGTCGTTGACCGAAGCGATCCAGAGCACCATCGCGACCCACCCTGAACTGGCACAACGGGTAGACAGCCGTCTGTCGGCCAATGAAGACGTCAAGGTCGCCAGGGGGGGCTTTTTCCCGTCGGTGGATCTCAATGCCGGTTACGGCCGTGGCTACAGCGACAACACCAACACCCGGGCGCTGGGCAACCATCACACCAATATCCTGACCTACACCCAATCGGAGCTGCGCCTGCGGCAGATGATCTTCGACGGGTTCAACACCGCCAATGAAGTGGAGCGCACCCAAGGCGTGGTCAATTCCCGGGCCTATTACGCCCAGGGCACCGCCCAGGATCTGGCGCTGCGCACCATCGAGGTCTACCTGGAAGTGCTCAAGCGCCGCGAGTTGGTGACCCTGGCCAAGAACAACCTGCAAGCGCACATGCGGGTCAACGACCAGATCGGCCTGCGCACCGAACGTGGGGTGGGCAGCAACGCCGACTCCGACCAGTCCAACGCCCGTCGGGCCCTGGCTGAAAACAACTACGACACCGCCCAGGTGGACCTGGCCGACGCCGAGGCGAACTTCTACAGCGTGGTCGGGCGCATGCCCGATGAGCTGGAGGCGCCGTCCTCGACCAAAGGCGAAATCCCCGCCGACCTGCGCGAAGCCCAGCAAAGCATGGTGGACAACAACCCGTACCTGAAATCGGCCCAGGCCGACATACAGTCCGCCGAGAGCCAATATGAAGTGGCGAAGTCACCGTTCTACCCGCGCTTCGATGCCGAAGCGGCAGTGGGCGCCAACAACAACCTCGGCGGCGAAGAAGGCCACGACAACAACTGGCGGGTGGGCGTGGTGATGAACTACAACCTGTTCCGCGGTGGCAGCGACAAGGCGCGGTTGGCGTCCAATGCCCACCAGATCAACCAGGCCATGGACATCCGCAACAATGCCCTGCGCCAGCTCAACGAAGACACGCGCCTGGCCTGGAACGCGATGCTCAACGCCCGCAAACAGACCCCCACCGCCCGGGAATACGCCGACACCACCGCCCGTGTGCGCGCCGCGTACCAGGATCAGTTCGGCCTCGGCCAGCGCACCCTGCTCGACCTGCTCGACAGCGAGAACGAGCTGTACAACGCCAACCGTCGCTACACCGAAGTGCGTTACACCGAGGAGTACTCGATGTACCGGGTACTGGCGAACATGGGCCTGTTGTTGCAAAAACAACGGATCGTGCTGCCGGCCGATGCGGTTGCGCAGACCGAAGTCAAGAACCAGGCCCGGCTGCCGGAACTGAAGTAGCCCCCCACCCAAATAACGGGAGCGACCGATGTGACCAGCATGGAACCTGCAACCCCTGGCGCCGACCCGCGCCTGAACTTCGATGATCCCTTGCTGGACGGCCTGCTGATCCTCTGCAAACTCCATGGCGCGACGGTCAGCCGCGCCAGCCTCAGCGCCGGGCTTCCTATGGCGCACCAACGCTTGAGCCTGGACCTGCTGCCTCGTGCGGCGGCCCGGGCAAGCTTGCAGGCGCGGCTGTTGCGTCGTGAGCTGGCGGACATCTCCCCCCTGAACCTGCCAGTGATGCTGATCCTGGCGGGCGGTCGCTGTGCGGTACTCAGGCGCTGGGGTGAGGATGGCAAGGCGCTGATCCTGCCCAGCGAAGCCGATGGTGGCGAGCAGTGGGTCAGCCGCGAGGAACTGACCACCGATTACAGCGGCCAGGCACTTTTCGCCCGTCCGCGCCATGAACTCGAAGACCTGCGCTCGCCCCTGGTGCCGCGGGTCGAGGCGTGGTTTCGCGACACCTTGAAACTGTCGCGCTGGTTATACAGCGACGCGATCCTGGCAAGCTTCCTGATCAACCTGCTGGGCCTGATGGTGCCACTGTTCGTGATGCAGACCTACGACCGCGTGGTACCAAACCAGGCTACGTCGACGTTATGGGTACTGGCCGTGGGGTTGTTGATCGGCACCGGTTTCGAACTGGTGTTGCGGGTGGTGCGCGCTCATCTACTGGACACCGCGGGCAAGAAAACCGACGTGATTCTGTCCGCCACCCTGTTCGAACGCATCACCGGCATGGCGATGAAGGCCAAGCCGGTGACCATCGGCGGTTTCGCTCAAAGCATCCATGACTTCCAGGGCCTGCGCGAATTTCTCACGGCGGTGACCCTCACCAGCCTGATCGACCTGCCCTTCGCTGTGCTGATGCTGGTGGTGATCGGCCTGTTGGGCGGCTGGCTGGTGGTGATTCCCGTGGTGGCGTTTCCGATCACCATTGTCTTCGCCATGATCATCCAGGCACGCCTGCGCGACACCGTGCAAAAAAGCCTGGCCCTGGGCGCCCAACGCCAGGCCCTGCTGATCGAAACCCTCGGCGGCCTGGAAACCCTCAAGGCCTGCAACGCCGAAAGCGAGCGCCAGCATCAATGGGAAAGCACCCACGGCGCCCTCACCCGCCTGGACAGCCATGCGCGCAACCTCTCGGCACTGGCGACCAACGGCACCTTGTTCCTGCAACAACTGGCGGGCATGGCGACCATCGTTGCCGGGGTCTACAGCATCATCGCCGGCAACCTCAGCGTCGGCGCGCTGGTGGCCACCTACATGCTCGGCAGCCGGGTGCTCGCCCCGCTCGGGCAGATCGCCGGGCTGATCACCCGCTACCAGCAAGCCCAGCTCACCATGCGCAGCACCGACGCCCTGATGGCCTTGCCCCAGGAGCGTGACGCCAAGCAGCGGCCCCTGGACCGCACCCAATTGCAGGGGGCGCTGGACGTCAGCGGCGTGACCTTCCACTACAACGGCCAGAGCGCCCCGGCGCTGGCCAATATCAGTTTCAGCCTCAAGCCTGGCGAACGGGTCGGCATCATCGGCCGCAGTGGCTCGGGCAAGAGCACCCTGGCACGGCTGGTGATGGGTTTCCATGCACCGGAGGAAGGCCAGTTGTTGCTGGACGGCCTGGACCTGCGGCAACTGGACGTCGCCGACCTGCGCCAACAGATCGGCTACGTCGCCCATGACCTGCCGCTGCTGGCCGGCAGCCTGCGGGACAACCTCACCCTCGGTGCCCGCTACATCAGCGATGCACGCATGCTCGAAGTGGCGGAACTGACCGCTGTCACCGAACTGGCGCGCCAGCATCCCCAAGGTTTCGACCGCCCGGTGGGCGAACGCGGGCAACTGCTGTCCGGCGGCCAACGCCAGGCCGTGCTGCTGGCCCGGGCCTTGTTGCTCGACCCGCCGATCCTGCTGCTGGACGAACCCACCAGCGCCATGGACAACAGCAGCGAAGATGCCTTGCGACAGAAGCTTCACAGCCATGTCCAGGGCAAGACCGTGCTGCTGGTCACCCACCGCACCTCGATGCTGAGCCTGGTGGACCGATTGGTGGTGCTGGATAACGGTCGGATCGTGGCGGACGGACCGAAGGATGCCGTCATCGATGCATTGCGCAAGGGGCGGGTAGGCTCTGCGGCGGTTTAAGCGCAACTGCCGGATGCCACTCCCATAACCTGTGGCGAGGGGATTTATCCCCTCGCCACAAAAGCAGCGCCTGGCTCTACTTCACTCAACTGACGGGTATCGCCCCATGTCTGCTCAAACACCGGATTCAGCCGCCCGAAGCTACTTCGGCAGTTTCAGCAAAAGTGCCGAAAGCGAGTTCATGCCAGAAACCGCCGGGGCCACGCTGCAGGATTCGCCCCGTCGCTCGCGGGTCACCGTGTGGCTGGCCGCCGGGTTGATTCTCACCGGGCTGGTCTGGGCGAAGTTGGCGGTTTTGCAGGAAGTTACCACCGGCGAAGGCAAGGCGATTCCATCAAGCAAGATCCAGGTGATCCAGAACCTGGAGGGCGGCATCGTCACCGAGATTTTCGTGCGCGAAGGCCAGATGGTGAACAAGGGCGATACCCTGCTGCGCCTGGACGATACGCGGTTCCTGTCGAACAAGGGCGAGAGCGAGGCGGACCGCTATGCACTGACGGCCCAGGTCGAGCGCCTGTCGGCCGAGGCTGAAGGGCGGCCGCTCGCGCTCTCGGCGGAGGTCACCGCCAAAGCCCCGCAGGTGGCCGAGGACGAGCGTGCACTGTATGAACAACGCCAGCGGCGCCTGGCCAGCGAGCAACGGACCCTGACCGAACAACTGCGGCAGAAGACCCAGGAACTGGCGGAGTTTCGTTCCAAGCAAGGCCAGTTCAGCTCCGCCCTGGCCTTGCTGCAAGAAGAAATGAACATGTCCGCGCCGCTGGTGCGCACCGGGGCGGTGTCGCCGGTGGAGATCCTGCGGCTCAAGCGCAGCGCGGTGGAAATCCGCGGCTCGCTCAACGCCACCACCCTGGCCATTCCCCGGGCCGAATCGGCGATCAACGAAATCAAGAGCAAGATCGACGAATCGGAACAGACTTTCCGCTCCGAGGCGGCCAAGGACCTCAACGAAAAACGCACCGAACTGTCGAAAATCACCGCCTCGAGCATCGCCATCGACGACCGTGTGACCCGCACGACCGTGGTTTCGCCGGTGCACGGAGTGATCAAGCAACTGAAGGTCAATACCATCGGCGGCGTGGTGCAGCCGGGCAACGACATGGTGGAAATCGTGCCTTTGGAAGACAACCTGCTGATTGAGGCCAAGGTCCGCCCCCAGGACGTAGCGTTCCTGCACCCGGGCCAGAAAGCCATGGTCAAGTTCAGCGCCTACGACTACACGATCTATGGCGGGCTGAGCGCCAAACTCGAACTGATCGGCGCCGACACCATCACCGACGACAAAGGCAACAGCTTCTACCTGATCCAGGTGCGCACCGACAAAAACCACTTGGGCGGGGATGCCAAGCCGTTACTGATCATCCCGGGGATGGTGGCGACGGTGGACATCATCACCGGGGAGAAAAGTGTCCTGGATTACCTGCTCAAGCCGGTGTTGAAGGCACGGACCGAGGCGATGCGCGAGCGGTAGGTTTTGGCAGGGATATTCGTATCTGGTCGATTGCTATCGCGAGCAAGCTCGCTCCCACAGGGGGTCTCCAGCGCACAAAAATCCACTGTGGGAGCGAGCTTGCTCGCGATGAGGCCGGCAACCACACCGCCTATTTTCCAACATGATTACGCTGATAGGTCTGCTCCCCCATCGCCGCAATCTGCCCTTCGATCAACGCCTCGAACGGCCTCAGCAACGGCGCGAAGCTCGCCGGTGCTTCCAGGACCTGCAAGGCCTGGACAATCGCCTCCACCGTCGACAACGCCCCCGGTCCCGGCGCCTTGCGCAAGCGATAACGGGACACCCCGCCTTCGGCCAGGGTCACCCTCGGCAGTGCCGCCAGCAACGGGTTGAGGTGCAGCAGCTTGCGCGCCTTGCGCCAGGTGCCGTCGGGAACGACCAACAGCAGCGGCTCATCGGCGGGGGTGTAGGCTTGCAGCGGCTGCGCATCGTCCGCGGGAAACAACAACCGCGCCTGATAACCCGGTTGATCGAGCAGCCGGGGCAAGTCCTCGAACACCTCGCCCACGATCAGCTCGGCATTGCGCAGGCCCAACGCCGCCAGCCGGGCCGTGTTCAAGGCATGGTTCACTTCGCTGGGATGCTGCAACAGCAAAACGCCAGTGCGGCTGTCGAGGCTGGGGATCAGCGGGCAGAGACAATGGCTTTGCGGCCTGTGGCAACGCGGGCAGTGGATTCTGGACATGGTCAGGCCTGGTTCAGTTGAGCTTTGAGCAAATCGCGGAAGGTCTGGATCAGCGGCTCGCGGCTGCGACCACGGCGTACGATCATCGAAAACGGCGCCTGATAGCCGAAGGTCGCCGGCAGCAGCACGCGCAAGTCGCCCTTGTCGACCCAGGCCTGGGCGTAGTGCTCAGGCAGGTAACCGACGTAGGCACCAGACAGCACCAGGATCAACTGCGCCTCCATGCTCTCCACCGTCGCCGCGCTGTGCTTGAAGCCGTGGCGGGCCAGTTCGGCCTGGCTCCAGTAACCGCGCCCGACCATGCGCTGCTGGGTGATGACCTGCTCGGGGATGCGCCGTTCGTTGAACAGTGGGTGGCGGTTGCTGCAATACAACCAGTGCTGTTCACGGTACAGCGGCATATACACCAACCCGCTCATGCGCGTGGAAAACGCACCGATGGCCAAGTCCAGGCGATTGTCCTGCACGCCGAGTTGCAGCTCGTAAGGGCTCATGACCGACAGATGCAAATGCACCGCCGGATGCTCCTGGCTATAGGCACCGATGGCTTCGGCGAACGGCAAGGCCTTGTCGCTGACCGTGGAATCGATCACCCCCAGGTTCAACGTGCCGCGCAGTTCCCCCTTGAGCGCGGCGGCGTACTGCTCGAAGCCTTCGAGTTCGCCCAACAGGCGCAGGGTTTCCTGGTGGAACAACTCGCCCTTGCTGGTCAGGCTGAACCCGCCCCGGCCGCGATGACACAGCACCAGGCCCAGGGCCGACTCCAGTTGACTCATGTAGGTGCTGATGGCCGACGTGGAAAGATTGAGCTCGTGCTGGGCATTGGCGAACCCCTGGTGCCGGACCACGCTGACGAAAATGCGCAGCAGTTTCAGGTCGGGTAAAGCGTGGGTCATTGGGTTTCTCCGTACCGGCGTATCACTGCAAGACTGTGTGGCGAGGGGATTTATCCCCGCTGGGCTGCGAAGCAGCCCCAATACCATTTTCCTGACACACCGAGCTGTCAGGTTTTAGGGCCGCTTCGCGCCCCAGCGGGGATAAATCCCCTCGCCACAGAACCACACCCATCCAAACAGGGGAACCGTGCTGACGCGAAGTCTATCTCCCCGCCCCGCATTAGTTTAGAAAAATCTGAACTAAGTATTTGCCGCCAGCGATTCTTCACGGCAACGGCTTTTCGCAGAATCGGCCCCTGATAAATAAAACAACGATGAGGCCCTAGCCGTGGACAAGATTCTTCACCAGCCACTGGGCGGCAACGAAATGCCGCGCTTCGGCGGCATCGCCACCATGATGCGACTCCCCCATCTGCCAACCGCTGCCGGCCTGGACGCTGCGTTCGTCGGCGTGCCGCTGGACATCGGCACCTCCCTGCGCGCCGGCACCCGTTTCGGGCCGCGGGAGATCCGCGCCGAATCCGTGATGATCCGCCCCTACAACATGGCCACCGGCGCCGCGCCGTTCGACTCGCTGTCGGTGGCGGACATCGGTGACGTGGCGATCAACACCTTCAACCTGCTGGACGCGGTGCGGATCATCGAGGAGTCGTACCACAAGATCCTCGAACACAACGTCATCCCCCTGACCCTGGGCGGCGACCACACCATCACCCTGCCAATCCTGCGGGCCATCCACAAGAAACACGGCAAGGTCGGCCTGGTGCACATCGACGCCCACGCCGATGTGAACGATCACATGTTCGGCGAGAAAATCGCTCACGGCACCACCTTCCGCCGCGCCGTGGAAGAAGGCCTGCTCGATTGCGACCGCGTGGTGCAGATCGGCCTGCGGGCCCAGGGCTACACCGCCGATGATTTCAACTGGAGCCGTAACCAGGGCTTTCGCGTGGTCCAGGCCGAAGAGTGCTGGCACAAATCCCTGGCGCCGTTGATGGCCGAAGTGCGCGAGAAAGTCGGCGGCGGCCCGGTGTACCTGAGCTTCGACATCGACGGCATCGACCCGGCCTGGGCGCCTGGCACCGGCACCCCGGAAATCGGTGGGTTGACCACCATCCAGGCGATCGAAATCGTCCGTGGCTGCCAGGGCCTCGACCTGGTCGGTTGCGATCTGGTAGAAGTTTCGCCGCCGTACGACACCACCGGCAACACCTCGCTGCTGGGCGCCAACCTGCTGTACGAGATGCTTTGCGTGCTGCCCGGCGTGGTTCATCGTTGAGGCGCCGCCATGAACGATTACGATCAGGTACTCGAGGCCGCCGCAAAGTTGGTATCGGCCTTCGCCCGCAATGACCGCGACGCCTACTTCGGCGCGTTCACGGCCGATGCGAGCTTCGTGTTCCACACCCTCGAACAGCCCCTGCTGTCACGCGATGCCTACCATGCGTTGTGGGACCGCTGGCGGTCCGAGGATGGCTTCGAGGTGCTCGATTGCACCTCGAGCAACGCCTTCGTCAGCCTGCAAGGGGACGTGGCGATTTTCATCCATGACGTGGCCACCGAGCTGCGCATGCAAGGGGAGCTTCACTTCAGCCAGGAGCGCGAAACCATTGTGTTTCGCCAAGAACAACAAGGCCTATGGCTGGCCTGCCACGAACATTTGTCCGCAATGCCGGAAGGGCTGCCAATCCCTTAGCAACAGGTGACGCCCGCACACGACGGGCGCGCCTTTATGATCGGAGCAGATCATGCATAACAATAACGACAACAGCCTTACGCAAATTGAAACCAACGGGGTCGAACAGATCCCGGACCACGAACGAACCGCCGGCCCAAGCGACCTGTTTCGCCTGGTCTTCGGCGGCGCCAACACTTTCGCCACTGCCGTGCTCGGCAGTTTTCCGGTGCTGTTCGGCCTTTCGTTCCAGGCCGGGGTCTGGGCGATTGTGCTGGGGGTGCTGGTGGGTTCGATCATCCTCGCGCCGATGGGCCTGTTCGGCCCGCTCAACGGCACCAACAACGCGGTGTCTTCCGGTGCGCACTTCGGCGTGCACGGGCGAATCGTCGGCTCGTTCCTCTCGTTGCTGACCGCCATCGCGTTCTTCTCGCTGTCTGTGTGGAGTTCGGGGGACGCGTTGATCGGCGGCGCCAAGCGGCTGATCGGCGTGCCGGAAACCGACCTGAGCCTGGGCCTGGCCTACGGCCTGTTCGCCCTGCTGGTGTTGACGGTGTGCATTTACGGCTTTCGCTTCATGCTGTGGGTCAACCGCATCGCTGTGTGGGCCGCCAGCCTGCTGTTCCTGCTGGGCATTTTCGCCTTCGCACCGACCTTCGACAGCCAGTTCGCCGGCACGGTCAGCCTCGGTCAACCGGGCTTCTACGCCGCCTTCATCGGCGCGGCGCTGGTGGCCATGAGCAACCCGATTTCCTTCGGAGCGTTCCTGGGCGACTGGTCACGCTACATCCCCCGCAACACGCCCAAGCGGCACATCATGCTGGCCGTGGTCGCGGCACAACTGGCGACGTTGATCCCGTTCCTGTTCGGCCTCGCCACCGCCACCATCGTGGCGATCAAGGCGCCGGACTACATCGCGGCCAACAACTACGTGGGCGGGCTGCTGGCGGTGTCGCCGGGATGGTTCTTCCTGCCGGTGTGCCTGATCGCAGTGATCGGTGGCATGTCCACCGGCACCACGTCGCTGTATGGCACCGGCCTGGACATGTCCAGCGTGTTTCCACGGGTGCTGTCGCGGGTCAAGGCAACGCTGCTGATCGGCGTGCTGTCGATTGCCTTCATCTTCATCGGGCGCTTCGCGGCGAACCTGGTGCAGAGCGTCTCGACCTTCGCCGTGCTGATCATCACCTGCACCACGCCGTGGATGGTGATCATGATCATCGGTCTGTTGGTGCGCCGTGGCTTCTACTGCCCGGATGACCTGCAAGTGTTCACCCGCGGCGAAACCGGCGGACGCTACTGGTTCAGCCACGGCTGGAACTGGCGCGGCCTGGGGGCGTGGATCCCCAGCGCGTTGGTGGGGTTGTGCTTCGTCAACCTGCCGGGGCAGTTCGTCGGGCCGCTGGGGGAACTGGCCGGCGGCATCGACATCAGCCTGCCGGTGACCCTGGGCCTGGCCTCGGTGGTGTACCTGGTGCTGCTTGGGCTGTTCCCAGAGTCGGCGGCGGTGTATGGGCCGGATGATCCGCGGAGCAAAAACCAGCCGAGCGCAGAACCTGTGGCGAGGGGATTTATCCCCGCTGGAGCGCGCAGCGCTCCCAAACCCTGACACCTCGGTGTGCCAGCCAGATTGAGTTGACTATTTTGGGGCTGCTTCGCAGCCCAACGGGGATGAATCCCCTCGCCACAAGGGCATCACTCATCCCGACCTTCCTATAAAAAAGACAATCGGAGACACGCCACCATGGCTTTGGACTTAATCGTCGTTCTGATCTATGCCGCCGGCATGATCGCCCTCGGCTGGTACGGCATGCGCCGGGCCAAAACCCGTGACGACTACCTGGTCGCCGGACGCAACCTCGGCCCGGGCTTCTACCTGGGCACCATGGCCGCCACCGTACTGGGCGGGGCGTCCACCATCGGCACCGTGCGCCTGGGCTACGTCTACGGCATTTCCGGGTTCTGGCTGTGCGGCGCCATCGGCCTGGGCATCGTCGGCCTGAGCCTGTTCCTCGCCAAGCCGTTGCTCAAGCTCAAGATCTACACCGTGACCCAAGTGCTGGAGCGTCGCTACAACCCGGCCGCGCGCCAGGCCAGTGCGCTGATCATGCTGGTGTATGCCCTGATGATTGGCGCCACCTCGACCATCGCCATCGGCACCGTGATGCAGGTGCTGTTCGGCTTGCCGTTCTGGGTGTCGATCCTGGTGGGCGGCGGCGTGGTGGTGCTGTACTCCACCATCGGCGGCATGTGGTCGCTGACCCTCACCGACATCGTGCAATTCCTGATCATGACCATTGGCCTGGTGTTCCTGCTGATGCCGCTGTCCATTGGCGATGCCGGCGGCTGGGACGCGATGGTGGCCGCATTGCCGGCCAGCTACTTCGATTTCACCGCGATTGGCGGGGACACCATCCTCACCTACTTCCTGATCTACTTCTTCGGCATTTTCATCGGCCAGGACATCTGGCAGCGGGTGTTCACCGCTCGCAGTGAAGGCGTGGCCAAAGTGGCCGGCACCGCCGCTGGCCTGTACTGCGTGCTGTACGGCCTGGCAGGCGCGTTGATCGGCATGGCGGCCAAGGTGTTGCTGCCGGACCTGGAGAACGTCAACAACGCCTTCGCCAGCATCGTCCAGACCAGCCTGCCCAACGGCATTCGTGGCTTGGTGATCGCCGCGGCCCTGGCAGCCTTGATGTCCACCGCCGCAGCGGGCCTGCTCGCAGCGTCCACCACGGTGGTCCAGGATTTGCTGCCCCGCCTTCGCCAGGGCCGTGAGAGCGGCAGTGGCGACGTCCATGAAAACCGCATCGCGACCCTGCTGATGGGGGCGGTGGTCCTGGTGATCGCCCTGGTGGTCAGTGACGTCATCAGTGCCCTGACCCTGGCCTACAACCTGTTGGTGGGCGGCATGCTGATCCCGCTGATCGGCGCCATCTACTGGAAACGCGCCACCACCGCCGGTGCGATCACCAGCATGTCGCTGGGCTTCCTGACCGCACTGCTCTTCATGCTCAAGGATGGCCTGGACGCCAACACGCCGATCTACTACAGCCTGAGCGTGGCGCTGGTCAGTTTTGTACTGGTGAGCTTGCTGTCGCCACGGCCAAGTGCGGTGGCCAAGGTGGTTTGATCGCCAACGCTCGTCAATGAGATCCCTGTGGGAGCGAGCTTGCTCGCGATGACGGCGGTGCATTCAACATGAATGCAGGCCGGTCCACCGCTATCGCGAGCAAGCTCGCTCCCACAGGTTTTGTCTTCAGAAATAAAAAGATCGCAGTTCCGGGCCATCTCATTGAAATGGTCCGGAACTGCGATCTCTGTAAATTCTGCGGTGTAGTTACCGGCGGCGCGGTTGGCGGCGGCGTTGCTCGTCATCGGTGCGGATGGGTACCGGTTGCATCGGTGGCTCGATCAGGCCAAGCGCGACACCCAAGTCGTGAAGCCAGTTCTGGATTTTCTCTTTCATCGTGGTGCCCCCTCAGGGTGGTACGAGCGGCAGATTTCTGTTGCCCCTTCGCACTGATAATAGTCCGATGTTCTACGCAATGCTCGTCTCAGTTTGCAATGATCTGTTACTGAATTGATCAAAATCCACCTCCCGGAGTTCAAGCCGATTGCGCCGTGATCACTGGCCCCCGCGGCCAGGCCTGTTGTTGCAATTCTATCCAGGCAGTCAGGTTGGCCCCGACCATGCCTTTGCGCCACATCAGCCAGGTCGTGGCGCTGGCAAACGGCTCGGCCAGCGGATGCACCGTCACCCGCTCGCGGCCCGGCAGGCTGGCCAACATCGACTCGGACATCAACGCCACCCCGGCCCCGGCAATCACACACGCCAGCATCCCCTGGTAAGACTCGATCTCCATCGCCCGGCCCATGGTGGCATGGTCATGGGCAAACCAGGCTTCCAAGCGCATCCGGTACGAACAACCACGCCGGAACGTGAACACCGCGCGGCTTTGCACATCCAACGCACTGCGTACCGGCGGGTGATCGGCCTCGGTAATCAGCACCAGCCGCTCGTCGCACAACGGCACGCCATCGAGCCCCGCCAGCTCCAGCGGGCCGTCCACCAGTGCCGCGTCGAGCCGGTTGGTGAGCAGGCCTTCAAGCAGCTCACCGCTCGGCCCCGATTGCACTTGCAGGTTCACCGCCGGATACGCCCGGTGATAAGCCGCCAACAGGTCCGGCAGATGCGTTGCCGCCGTGCTGTACATCGTGCCCAACAGAAAATCCCCGGCCGGCTGCCCGCCCTGTACGGCGGCATGGGCCTCGTCGTGCAAGGCGAACAGCTTGGCCGCATAGTCCAGCAGGACTTTTCCTGCCGGTGACAACTGCAAACGCTGACGCTCGCGCAAGAAAAGGTCCACGCCCAGTTGCTCTTCCAGTTGCTTGAGCCGGGTCGAAAGGTTCGACGGCACCCGGTGCAGGCGCTCGGCCGCCCGGGTGATGGAACCCTCCTCGGCCACGGCCTGGAAAATCCGCAGTTGGCTGAATTCCATGACCTTCTCCAAAAAAGAACAAGTTACTCACTATTATTCATTTTTAATGAAAGTCAATCAGTCCTAGCCTGACGGTCATTCGCCCCGACACCGGAGAACGACCATGTCACCTCTTATTCGCCTGCTCGGCAGTTTCATCGCGCTGATGATGGCCATGGGCATTGGCCGCTTCGCCCTGACGCCCCAGTTACCTCATTTGATCGGCGAAGGACAGGTCGACTTGACCGCCGCCGGTCTGATTGCCGCAGCCAACTACCTGGGTTATTTCCTCGGCGCGCTGGACGCCATGTTCGCCCGGCGCCCGGAACAGGTGCGGCGGCGGTTGCTCGGCGGCCTGTGGCTGTGCGTGCTGCTGACCTTGGCGTCGTTCTGGGCCTGGGGCTTCTGGCCGCACTTGGCGTTGCGTTTTGGCACCGGCGTGGCGAGCGCCTGGGTGATGGTGATGATCACTTCCCTGAGCCAACCCTTGGCAGCGGCGGCGGGACGGCCACGGTTCGGCGCCCTGGTGTTTGCCGGTCCGGGCCTGGGGATTTTCCTGACCGGTCTACTCGCCCTCGGCTCGAACCTGCTGGGCCAGAGCTCCGCGACCCTGTGGCTGGTGTATGCCGGCGTGGCCTTGGCGATGCTGCTAGTGATCCTGCCAATCCTGCCTCGACCCGCCGCAGCCCCCCCCGTCGCCGGGCCCGCCAGCCCTGCACCGAACGGTGGCATCGCTCGGCTGGGCGTGGTGTATGCCTTGTACGGCGTGGGCTACATCATTCCGGCCACGTTCCTGTCGCAAATGGCCTCGGCGCAGTTTCACGGGCAATGGCTGGCCGACCTGTTCTGGCCCTGCTTCGGCCTGGCCGCCGCCAGCGGCGTGTTGTTGGTGAGCCTGCGGCGGCCGAACCCGAACACCACCGGCCGCTGGCTGATCGGTACGCTCTGGCTGCAAGCCGCCGGGGTGTTTGCCTGCCTGCTGGGCAGCGGACCGGGACTGGCACTGGGGGTGGTCCTGTGTGGCACACCGTTCCTGGCCTGCATGCAACTGGTGATGCTGCGCTCCCGTGAATTGGCGCCCCACGCCACCCAACGCAACGCGGGCCTGTTGACCGCCTGTTTTGCCGTGGGCCAGCTCAGTGGGCCACTGCTGGCGGCGTCGAGCAGCTACTTCAGCGGCGGCCTGCAACCGGCGCTGATCATTGCCGGCAGCGGTCTGTTGCTGGCCGGCGGCCTGTTGCTGCGGCCCGCCAGCCGGAGCGCGGCGAGCCCTTGCGTCCAGACCGCCCTGCGTTGATCAGGCTTGGCCAGCCGGGCTGAGCGCCTTGCTCGATTGCACGGCCGGTTCACGTCGCGCCAAAGCGAAATACAACACGCCACCGAGGAAGCAACCGGTGAACCAGGCGAAATTGGCCATCGGTTGCAGCAGCGGCGTAAAGGTGATCGCCACGCCCATCAACGTTGCGGGGATCAAGGCCTTGACCGCGGTCCAGTTGATGCCGCCACTGTAGTAATAGCGCCCGCTCGGCCCGTCATTGAACAGCGCGTCGACGTCGATCTTCTGCTTTTTGATCAGGTAGTAGTCCACCAACAGGATCCCGAACAACGGGCCAATGAACGCCGCCAACACATCCAGGGTGTAGTGGATCACTTCGGGGTTGTTGAACAGGTTCCACGGCGTGATGAAAATCGAGGCCACCGCCGCGATCATGCCGCCGGCGCGCCAACTGATCTTGCTGGGCGCGACGTTGGCGAAATCAAACGCCGGAGATACGAAATTGGCGACAATGTTGATGCCGATGGTGGCAGTCACGAAGGCAAAGGCGCCCAGCAAAACGGCCACATCGTTGTCGATGCGCGCCACGGTGGCAATCGGGTCATGGAGCATTTCGCCGAACACCGGCAACGTCCCGGAAACAATCACCACGGTGACCAGGGAGAACGCCAGGAAATTCACCGGCAGCCCCCAGAAATTGCCTCGGCGCACGTCAGACATGCTCCGGCAGTAACGGCTGAAATCGCCAAAATTCAGGGTCGGGCCGGAAAAGTACGACACCACCAGGGCCGTCGCCACGATCACCTGGCCGAATGCCTGCCAGCCGGACAAGGACTTTTCCGCCAGGGTAAAGCTGATATTGCTCCAACCAGCCTTCCACACGATCCAACCGGCCAACAGGAACATCACCGCATACACCACCGGCCCGGCCCAATCGATGAAGCGACGGATCGACTCCATGCCGGTCCAGAACACCAGCGCCTGGACGAACCACAAGCTGAGGAAACCGAACCAGCCCAGGTAGGACAAACCGGCGAAATGCGGCGTGGCATAGACTTCCATCGAAGGAAAAAACCGCAGCACCACGATGATCAGGGCGCTGGAGGCCAGGTACGTCTGAATCCCGTACCAGGCCACCGCGATCAAGCCGCGAATGACCGCAGGAATATTCGCCCCGAACACCCCGAAGGCCAGCCGACAGATCACGGGATACGGCACCGCCGCCTGTTGGCTCGGCTTGGCGACCAGGTTGGCGATCAACTGCACGATGCAGATCCCGCCGAGCAATGCGATAAGCACCTGCCAACTCGCCAGGCCCAAGGCAAACAGACTCGCGGCGAAGACATAACCGCCCACGCTGTGCACATCACTCATCCAGAACGCGAAGATGTTGTACCAATTCCATTTCTGCGGCAGCGGGGCCCAGGTCCTCGTTATAAAGGCGGGGGCTGTAGCCGTTGGGCAATTGCTCGGACATTGCGGGGCTCCTTTGAGTACCGCCGAGCCCCCGTATCGACCTGCTCACCATACTGCGCACGGGAGCCGGCATGGTTTGTATACGCGTTGCTACGCAGAATGCGTGCCATAGGCGGGAAATGTGAGACAAACCGGGGTGTGCAGCGGTGGTTATAGCCGGGCAAGAGCAGGCATGCGCCCACGAACAGGGCGCGGGCGCATGCTAAAGGTGCAGGCGTTTGTATACAGACTAAAGGCAGGCGCAGTTCCTGTGGCGAGGGGATTTATCCCCGCTGGGGCGCGAAGCGGCCCCAAGCAAGATAGCTAACGTGCGCTGCCTGGCACACCGAGGCGTCAGGCTTAGGGGCTGCTTCGCAGCCCAGCGGGGATAAATCCCCTCGCCACATAGAATCCTTTTTGCCACAACGCTGGGGCTGGGCTGAAATCAGCTCAATTCAATGCGATCGGCATGAATGACAATCTGCCCATTCTTGTACAGCGCACCAATGGCCTTCTTGAAGTTGCCCTTGCTCACGCCAAACAGGCTGCTGATCAACGCCGGGTCACTCTTGTCGCTGACCGCCAGGGTGCCGTTGTTCTCACGCAACTTGGCAAGGATCTTGGCGTTCAGGCTGGTGGCGGCTTCCTGGCCCACGGGCTGCAGGCTCAGGCTGATCTTGCCGTCCGGGCGGATTTCCTTGATGAAGCCTTTTTCCTGTTTGCCGGCGCGCATGAACTTGAAGATTTCATTCTTGTGGATCAGGCCCCAGTGCTTGTTATTGATGATCGCCTTGAACCCCATGTCGGTGGCTTCGGCGACCAGCAAATCCACTTCCTGGCCCGGCGTGTAGTTGGCCGGGGTCTTGTCCAGATAACGATCCAGGCGCGCCGTGGCGGTGATGCGGCGGGTGTGCTTGTCGAGGTAGACATGCACCACGCAGTATTCGCCAGCGGTCATCTGGCGCTTTTCTTCGGAATACGGCAGCAACAGGTCCTTGGGCAGGCCCCAGTCCAGGAACACGCCGATGCTGTTGACCTCAACCACTTTCAGGCTGGCGAACTCACCGACCTGAACCTTGGGTTTTTCCGTGGTGGCGATCAATTTGTCGTCGCTGTCCAGATAAATGAAAACATTGAGCCAGTCTTCATCTTCGCTGGGAATATCCTTGGGAATATATCGGTTGGGCAGCAGGATTTCGCCGTCCGCACCGCCATCCAGATATAAACCGAAGTTAGTGTGTTTAACCACTTGCAAACTGTTGTAGCGCCCGACTAAAGCCATTTCCAATACCCTCATTGCGTGGGCGGCATTCTACCCGGTTTTGCGGCGCGATTCGTGGCCGCCAGCAAGGTTTGCCGGCAAGACCTGGCGTAACCGTTGATTTTCCTGGGTTTTCCCCCGAGGCACGGCCATTCGTCAGGCGAGCGACAGTGCATACCGCCAGCAGGCGGCACACTTTTTCTCACACCGTTGTTATTTAAAACAGTGGCTTAGGGCAATAATGGCCGGATAACCGCGCATTATTCACGTCGCGACAACGCTAATTCAGAAGGATATTTACCAAGCAATTGTCAAGTATTTCCTGTACGATGCCTGGCCCAATTAATTATCTACAGGTTAATGGCCGTCATGCGCGTAAAAGCATCCAACAGCAAAGCAAAGCCCGCTCCAGCCGTAGAAACCAGCGAGTCGATCAACGACCAGATCGCTGCGTTCCTCAAGTCCGGTGGCGAGATCCAGCAAATTGCCAAAGGCGTCAGCGGCCAGACGTTCGGCCCGTCCAAGCAGATCAGCCTGGGCAAGAAGTAACCTGCGCGTCACCTGGTCCCAAAGCGCTTTGAGCTTCGAAGCGCTTGGACTGGAACCCCTCCCCGCACTCTCCATTTCCCATGAATCGACGAACGGCCTTCGCCGCCGAGCATTCGCCGGTATGCTTGCACCTCTCTAGCTCAAGCCTTTCAGCTTAGTTAACGTTCCGGCTCCTCGCTATTGATGGAATGCAGCATGCGCATCCCCATTGTTCCGCTGACGTTCAGCCTGCTTTCGTGCTCTCTCGTCCATGGGCAGGTATTCCAGCGCGAACTCGGCGACTTCGACCTCAAGCTCGGCACCACCCCCAGCCGCAGCATGGCCCAGGGCCTGGTCACGCCGTCGAGCACCGGTTCATTTCATGGCGGCCTGGACCTGAGCCACGACAGCGGCTGGTACGTCGGCCAGTGGTCACCCAGCGCGGGGGTATCCGCCGATCTGGAGGTTGATTCCTACATAGGTTTTAAACAGCCCTTCGACCAGACCCTGGGCTACGAAGTCGGCCTGATCCACTACAGCTACCCCACCGTCGAGACGCCCGACAGCCAGGAGTTCTACGGTGGGTTGACTGTGCTCGGCAGTCGTTTTGGCGCAGCCCTGAGCAACGATCCGGACAAACAGAACAGCACGCTGTTTGCCGACCTGGGCGGCAATGTGCCGTTCGGCATTGGCATCAGCGCCAAATACACCACCCACCAACTCAATACGCCAGTGGCGGTCGAGAACGGTTATGTCGGCAGTTTCAGCGACTGGTCACTGAAAATTTCCCGCCCCTGGATGGGCCTCGACCTGAACCTGATCTACAGCGACTCAAGCCTCAGCGGCAGCAGTTGCTCGGCGTACTCGGGCCACAACAGCGAATGCGACAGCCTGCTGACCCTCAAGATGGCCCACCCTTTTTACTAACCGTTACGCATTTAATCGGCTGAACTGCCGCGCGTCTGCAATGCTCAAACAAAGCACCTACGCCTTCGCAAGGACTCGCTCATGCCGCGCTGGTTGACCCGCACTGCCATGTTCATCGCCCTGCTGTTGACGCTCACCGCCTGCAGCCGTATCGGCCTGGCCTACCGCAACCTCGACCTGATCATTCCCTGGACCCTCAACGATTACCTGGAGATCAACGGCGAGAAAAAGGACTGGCTCAACGAACGCCTCAAGGAACACCTGAGCTGGCATTGCACCACGCAATTGCCCGGCTACCTCGACTGGCTGGATCGCCTCAAGACCATGGTGCAAACCAACCAGGTAACCGACGAAGCCTTGCAACAACGCACCCAAGAAGCCAAGGCCGCCATCGCCGAAACCGCACGGCAAATCACTCCCTCGGCCATCGAACTGCTGCAAGGCCTGAACGACGACCAAGTCGATGACATGGACGCCGCCTTCGTCAAGGACCAGCGCAAACGCCAGCAGCAATACCTCAAGCCGACATTGCAACAGCAGATTCAGGAGCGCAGCGAACGCATGGTCAAACGCCTGGACGACTGGCTCGGCCCGCTCAACGACACCCAGCGCCAGCGGGTCGTCGCCTGGTCCACAGCCTTGGGCGACCAGAACCAGCAATGGATCGCCAACCGCGCCCACTGGCAAAACCAGTTCAGCGAGGCCGTGGCCCAACGCCATAGCCCCGATTTCCCCAAACGCATCGAACAATTGCTGGTCAACCGCGAAAGCCTCTGGACACCCGCCTACCGCGAAGCCTTCAGCAAAACCGAAGCCCAGGCCCGCAGCCTGCTGGTGGACCTGATGGCCGAAAGCACCCCGCCCCAGCGCGAGCGGCTGCTGAAGAAAATCGACGGGGTGAAGAAGGACTTCACTGATTTGAAGTGCCTGAAAGCAGCACGGTCTTAAAACCACTGAAGATCCAATGTTGGAGCTCCAATGGGGAAATGTGGGAAATGTGGGAAATGTGGGAGCGAGCTTGCTCGCGATAGCGGTCTGACATTCAACAGATGTGTTGCCTGTTCAATCGCTATCGCGAGCAAGCTCGCTCCCACAGGGTTCAGTGCAGGCCTGTCAGGCAATCTGCGCCTTGGACGCCAAATCATCAAAGGTAAACTCATCCAGCGCATCGTCCTGCTCATCCAGCACCTGGCGCGGATGATCATTGCCCGGAATGCTGCTGTCGATCAGGCTCAACAAGCGCGAGCCACGGGGCGTCAGCACAAAATTCTCGCCGTTGCCGCCCTCTTCCTCCGGCCGCGGCTCGATGTAACCGCGTTCCAGCAGCAATTTTTCATACTCCCCGGCGACCGCTTTCAGATGATCGAGGTTCTCGATCGCCTCGCCCTCAGTCGCTTTCGCCGCCGCGTACTCCTCCGCATAAGCCCGAGGAGCAAAGCTGTGGCCGGCGCCGTTCTGCACTTCGTGCAACAACCGTTCGATCAAGTCCCAGTTATAAGTCGTCATCCTGGTCCATCCTCTAAAGAGTGAGATGCCTACCTAGGTTGTGACCGAGGCGCCACGCCGCCGTTCACCCGGGTTTACCGGGGCACTGCTGCTCATCCAAGACTTGCCCGATTCATTGTGGCGAGGGGATTTATCCCCGTTGGGCTGCGAAGCAGCCCTGAACTCAGCCGCACGGTACGCGTGCTTATCGGCTAGCCGTTTCACAACCCGACCAATGGCCTGTCGAATTCATCGAGGGCCAAACGACCAGTTGCTGAAGCGCCCATCCAGCAGCGCTGCCATGCAGGAGAAATCACCATGAATGTAGAGAACCATCCAGTCGTCTCGCGGGAAGAATGGCTCGCCGCCCGCCGCCAACACCTGGCCCACGAAAAAGCCTTCACCCGCGAACGGGACAAACTCAGCGCCGAACGCCGCACCTTGCCCTGGGTCAAAATCGACAAACCCTACCGCTTCCAAGGCCCCCACGGCGAACTGAGCCTGGCCGACCTGTTCGGCGGCCGCAGCCAACTGATCATCTACCACTTCATGTTCGGCCCCGGCTGGACAGAAGGCTGTGATGGCTGCTCATTCCTGTCAGACCACATCGACGGCGCCAACCAACACCTGGCCCACCACGACGTGGCCGTGGTCGCCGTCTCCCGCGCCCCCTTCGCCGAGTTCCAGCCATTCAAACGGCGCATGGGCTGGGCCTTCGACTGGGTCTCGTCCAACGGCTGCGACTTCAACTACGACTTCGGCGTCAGCTTCGAAGCCGAACGCGTCGCCGCCGGCAAAGCCACCTACAACTACGAACAAACCGACACCGCCGAAGGCGAACTCCCAGGCTTGAGCGTCTTTTATCGCAACGAAGCCGGCGACATCTTCCACACCTACTCCACCTACGCCCGCGGCCTCGACATCCTGGTCGGCACCTACAACTACCTCGACCTGACGCCCAAGGGTCGCAACGAGGACGAGATCATGGATTGGGTGCGGCATCATGATAAGTACGAAGAGGCCAAGCCCCACGGCTGCTGCCATGGCTGACCCCGCCTCCGAGTCGAGCACAGCCCCTGTGGCGAGGGAGCTTGCTCCCGCTCGACTGCGCAGCAGTCGCCTTCTACGCCTGCCGGCGTAAATAGCGGAGTAATGAAAGGATGGGTAATTGAGGGGCGCCTGTTTTCCAGACGAGAACCGAACCAGACTACGATTAAAAAGACAGGCCGATCTCGATTGGTCTGTCTCAAATCCCCAACTCCGGCGACGTCTGGGGACGACTCAGGCGAAAGCGAGCTTTCTAACCTGCAACAAATCAACATGCTGACGAGCCACCCACAGATCGTAAGCATCCTGCATGGCCAGCCAACTCTCCGGCGAGCGACCAAGCGCTACAGACAGCCGCAGCGCCATTTCAGGCGAAACACGGCTGGAGCCCTTCAAGACACGGCTCAATGTCGACGGGGCTACACCGAGCTTTTCTGCCAGCTCACGACCGCTGATGCCGTTCGGTTCCAGATAAATCTCGGTAATAAACTCCCCGGGGTGGGGAGGATTGTGCATGTTCATCAGTGGTAATCCTCATAGTCCAGGACATAAGCGTTTCCGTCGCGAAACTCGAATGTCAGCCGCCAGTTGCCACTCACCATGACTGACCAGCGCCCACGCATTTCGCCTTTTAGCGGGTGAAGGCGGAAGCCAGGAATATTCATGTCATCAATCGTAATGGCTGTATTCAAGGCCGCTAGCTGCATTCGTAGTCGCTTGGCGTGAGCGGGTTGTACGCCTGCCGTACTGCCCATTTCGAAGAGCTTGCGTAGCCCTTTGTGTTGAAAAGACTTGATCATGGGAAAGCCTAGCATGTTGCGCAACACGCAACAAAAATATGATGCCCGTTGAAACGCCCAAGATATGTATTAACGACGATTCAGATTGAGGGAGGATCGAAAAGGAAAACTATGGAAACGATCGACACGTAGGATGGTCATTTCATAGCGCGAAATAGTTCATCCCCGGCGGCCCTGCTGGGCCTGTATGTAATGGCGAAGAAGCTGATTGATACCTGCCTGATAAGCCTCGCCCTGCCCCTTGAAGCATTCCAGCACATCGGCATCAAGGTAAATAGTCACCGCCAGCCTTACCGGCACACGCAGCTCGGCGCGACAGAAGAAACCCTCACTCAGTTCGGGGATATCGCTGGTGTCGATGTCCGCGTCATCCAACTTGGCCAAGCGCTCCCAGTCAGTTTTCGATGTTTTCGACATAACGTATGGCCTCCTGCTTAGTGGCTTTTCGGACGGAGATGATGCGGATCACATCGTCCCGCCGTTCGGTGTACACGACCACGCCAATCATCGCTTTGATCAAGCTGATGGTTCGACGCAAGACGCCTCTTCACCGAAGACTACTGCCGAAACCGTCCCTCTGAAATCAGACGCATCCCGTAAAAAAGTACGAAAGATCCTGCACAGACATGGAAACCTCCTGCGAAACAGACGGACAGAATTACAGCAGGTCGTAGTGAAGGAAACGGGGGCTTGCTCCGCTATCGTGATGAAGTATGAAGAGGCCAAGCCACATGGCTGCTGCCATGGCTGATGCGCCAACCCACACAGGTCGAGCGCGATCCCCATGGCGAGGGCGCTTGCTGCCGCTCGACTGCGTAGCAGGCGCCTTCTACGCCTGCCTGACCAGCACCCACGCATTTCGCCTTTTAGCGGATGAAGGCGCAAGCCTGGAATGTCCAGTCATCAATCGTCATGGCTGTATTCAAGGCCGCTAGCTGCATTCGTAGCCGCTTGGTGTGAGCGAGTTGTACGCCTGCGGGGGACTTGCTCCCCCTCGACTGCGCAGTAGTCGCTTGCTTTGCCTGAGCCAAACTGACAACGGCCTCTCTCATCCTTGCCAGAAAGGTAGCCGTTGTTGGTTATCTGCACGAGCGAAACAGGTTGAATGACGCGGGACAGGTGTTTCTAACGAAGATGGGCCGCGCCGTAGACCCTCTCCAACTGCTCCCCCGTCAAGGCGTCCTCGAACGGCACCGGCACTGATTTCACCGCACCGTAAAGGTTACGGTAGCGCCAGTAATTGCCGTTGTTGGGCAGTTGATAACCGCGTTCGACCACACGTTGGCCGTCAAGCACATAGCGCAAGGTTTCCTGAGCGGCTTCCGGCGGCGGCGCTAACATCAGGTCAGTGGCCAGTACCCGCATCGACTCGTCGATGCACTCGCCGAGCACCGCCGTGACTTGGGCCAGGTCCAGACCGCCGTCATCGACGCAACGTTTGCCGCAGCGTCGAATCGGCTGGCTGGTGACTTCGATGCGCATGCGATACAGCGCGGAGCCGGCAATGTCCTGAACCTGCACCTGATTGATCAGCACGAAACTGCCGCGATCGGGTGTGAGCATCATTTTCGGTTCTATCACCAGTCGCGCGCTGATGTCCCCGATCCCCTGCTTGAGACCCGCGGTGAGCGAAGCCTGCTGGAAACGCTGTTGCAGACGCTCCTGCAACGGCACACCGGCAAGCAAGTCAGCCATCGGTCGGGACTCCTTAGCGGCCGCGTTTTCCGCATCCCGCTGCAAACTGCCGCTGCCCATCTGGGTGTTGATCAGGCTGGCAACCAGCAAACCGGCAAGTCCAGCGCTGTTGCCGGAACTCGCGATCAGATTATGACTCGACGACGCGGCCCTCTGTGCGCTCTCAGCGTCGATCACCGTACTGGCACCGACAAATGCCTGCGGCAGTTGCATATCCACTTTGACCCCATGGGCCTGGATGTAGGACACCGCCTCTTGCGACTTGAAACCGGTCGGCGGCGCCGGCTTCTGCGCGCAGCCAGCCAGCATCAGCAGAAGCAGCGCGCTGACCGATATTAGCGAGCACTTCATTGTTCGAACGGGGTAATCATTTGCTGACGGCTGGTGTCCATCGCCTGGTAGAAGGCGTTGGTCAGATTAGTGTAAGTCGGTTCGTCCCATTCGCCCTGAGCGGCCTGCACCACGGAAAAAGGTTTGAACCACAGCAGCTTGTTGTCGGCCAGATCGACAACCATGCCCTGTCCGCCCACCTGCGCCATGGGCACGCTGGTAGGCACGATGCTGTAATAACTGCGGGTGGCCCCCGTTCCCAGGATGTTGACCAAGAGCAGGCGATCGACGCCGTAAGTCGCCTTGATCGGTGTTAGGTCGCGGACCGTGTAGCCCTCGCGGAAACTGACCTCTTTATAGGTCTTCAGGTCAACGGGCTCGTTGATTCTTTTGGCCTTGTAACCCTTCGCCTGCAACTTGGCAACAATGACATCGGGCAACGTATTGAGGTCGCGCACTTGCCATTTTTCGACATTGTCGCTGAGTTTGCTGTTGACGCCCGTATTGATGGCGAGATCCAGGATTCCCTGGTTGCCGGTCAAGGCCAATACAGGCTCCGGCACCACGGAAATCGCCACCCCGATCGTTGGCTCCTTGGCATCCCAAAATTGATGGTCCAGCGGTACCGGCGGTTGAACATGGGCGCATCCGGTGAGCGTCAAGCAGGCAAGCAACGTCAGTGCAGCCAGGGTGCGAAGCGTATGAAAAGCCATCTATCCAAGTCCCTATGATAAAAAATGATGTTGCCTATGTCGGCAGAGATGGGCAAATGATTAGTGGCACATTGATATATTTTTCAACCGTGCTTCAACACGTTCGATAAACGGAGTTCATAGCGGCGTTCAAGCGGAGATCGAACCGCTCCGTGGCGAGGGAGCTTGCTCGCGCTCGGCTGCACCGCAGTCGCCTGCTTTAAGCCGACAAATGCCAGGCCAAACGTCCTACATGAAGCTCGGAAAGCGGTGTCTTGTCGTACTGGAGCGGGCCAGCCTATAGTCCCTCGTCGCCCAAAAAAGCGACCGGGTTTGGCGACCCGATCTACAGAGAGACTCATCAACTTTCGAGGCTCTGCTTATGACCAGATACATGCCCATCACCGGCGTCGACTGCACCCCGGCCACCCTGCTCATCGACACCGAAGCCCCACTCGATGTCCTCTTCGAAACCGCCGACTACCGTATCCGCACCGTGACCCAACTGCTGGAAAACATCGCGTTCCGTTCGGATATCAGCTCCGATACGGTGGTGCTTTCCGACTTCTGCAAAATGCTGACGATATCACTACGCGATGGGTGTGATGTGATGGATGTGCTTGGGAGACGGCTGCGGGCGCAAGCGGCAGAATAATGAAAAATGGGCGACTTGAGGGTCGCCCGTTTCGTATTTCTAAATCGACTTAGAGGCCCGAGACGCTAGCGACGGGAATACGCTCTTGCGGCTGAGTAACGTCGTAGACATGCTGTTCACACTGATCGGCAATAAACTGAAACTCCACCAGATAAACCTTGCTTCGTTCCGGAGTAAAAATGCTTCTGATTGGGCCACAGCGATACCCACTATTGATGCTGCTCCCACTGACGTAACCCGATACCTCAAACGGCTGGTCGGCGTCGGCCTGTACTTCCAATTGCGGGAAGTGTTTCAAAGTTGCGCTGTGTGTACGGGACAACCACATGGGTTACAAAAAAGTGCATTCACATAGGTGACACTTTGATTGAAACGTAGCCGTTCTTTGCGTCCCTGGCATTGACGTGACCTAGGATCACCGGACCGAAGATCACATTCCATACGCCGTCCTTGATCATCTCCATTCCAATGTTCTGATGCCTAAGCAGATTCCCTACGTATATCCGCAGACCGGCTCGATTAATGATTCCGCTACCATCTGCCAGGTAACACTCAATATGGCTCGCATACCCCATTTCCGGTAACTTCTCCGGGTAAGCCCGAGTTGAGGGTGTGTAGCAGGAGGCCGGAGTTTTCTGACCGAGCGCCTCGTGTCCCCGCTCGTAATTGTAGTGCTGCATAAATCGATTAAAATGTTTTTGCTGAGCCTCCCAAGCAATTGCCGGCGGTTGGGGAAAGGTACTTTTCAACGTCCGGTGCATGCGCTCATGACGTCCATTTTGATCTGGCCGACCAGGCTCAATTCGCTCAGGAATAATCCCAAGGCGTAGCCACCAGATCGACAATTGCGACAGCCCAGCACGCCCCGTACTGGCAAACGGCACGCCGTTATCGGTGCGGATGCGCTCAGGCATCCCATACTCACGAAAAACACGCTCGAAAGTTTGCTGGGTCTCCTTGAGATTGGTATTGGCCATGCTCTCGCAGGCAAGCAGGAAGCGACTGGCATGATCCATGATCGTCAGCGGATAACACCAAACGCCCGCCCCAGTCAGAAATTGGCCCTTGTAATCTGCGCTGAAAAGCTGATTAGGCGTTTCTGCCTTACGCAAAGGCTTGGGATAGACAGCGACACGCTGGCGCGACGGCCGAGGCGTGATCAAATCAGCGGCCTTGAGGATGTTGTAAATCGTCGTTTTCGACGGCGGATCTTGCCCCGGGAAACGTTTCATCAAATCGTTCTGGATCTTTTTAGGACCCGGAACCGTTTCGCCAGTAGAGCGAAGCTCAATAATGGCCTGCCTCACAACCAGCGGCACTACATAGGTTTGGTTGTGCCGTCGGCGGCTACGTTCGTCAAGCCCACTGGGTCCCTCCAGTTCATAGCGCTCGACCCATTTGTAGCCGGTCTTTCGGCTGATCTGATAGTCCTGGCACAGCCTGCTAAAGCTGTGCTTTTCGGATAGATACTCAGCGATGAACATCACTTTGAGGTCCATAGGTTTCAGCTCTCTCCAGGACATGGTCAGATCCTCGCGAAATCGACCATGCCAGTTAAAAACTGTTACCTATGTGCGTGAACTGATTTGTAACCCATGTGGGTGAGTCATACCCTGTGAACCGTTTCGTTGACCTTGGCAATCCAACCAAAGACCTTACCCCGGCCGGCATCCACCACAGTGCCCTGCACATCCATGCGCTGGTCAGGGTCTGCTGCCCGCCTGATTGAAAATTCTACTGGGAACGTGTTACCTGACGCTTTCATGATGACCTTGGCGTGCTGACCGTCGACTGACACCTTGTTCTGCTGAAGTTGGATACCGTTGTTAAGCAGAGTGGGAGAAGAGTCTCGGATGTTGGATTTGCAGGCTGGCAATGTCAGGATAAAGGTTAGCAACAGTAGGATAGTTTTATTCATAAATGCTCCGACCACTTCATTCATACTCTAACTTTGCCAACAAATCAAAGCTGAAAATTATACAATCAACCCTCGTCACGCAACTGAGTGACAAACCTAGCAGAGAAAAATTGTACCCTCTAAAATAACTATTTCATTTTTAGCCCTGCAGACTCAAAAACCGATCCATTCCTTTTCTATAAAAGCCGATATCTTTATAGAGCCAGCACCACCCTACTGATCATCCAACCCACAAAAAACAACAAACTCTGATATCGGCATTTCTACGCTACTCTCTTCGCCCGAGTCGAGAATATCTTGAACAACCACAACTCCTTTTAAAAAATCAAATTCAACCTCAAAGCAATTAAATTCACATTGCCTGAATAAAACCTTATCAACAAAAAGGGGACAGATTTATTTTCCCGCGGTCGTAGCCATTGATGAGAAAACGGGTACGACGGGTTCAACCAGGCAGGTTGGGGCAAGGGGAACCCAGCAGTTAAAAGCTGCAGGGCGAGATGGCCTTTAACCTTGACTTGAAACCGGCTAATGGGCGTCCCCATTTTTTTTTAAAAGACCATGATTATCCGGATTAAAATTTTCCGGCCAGATAGTCGCGCTAGTATATATAGCGCCCTGAAGTTCACACGTATCTAACGCTAATACGTTCAGGTTTGCATCCGACAGATCAGCGCCTCGAAAATCAGCCCCGTGCACATTCGCATTTTTCAGATTTGCCAACATCAGGTCAGCCTTAGAAAAGTCAGAGTACATAAGTAAAGACTCAGAAAGATCGACTCCCCTCATCGTGGATCCCGTCAATACGGCATTAACTAGCGGGACCCCCTTCATTTTTGCATTATTCAACACGGAAAAATAAAAAACAGAGTTCCTTAAATCTGCACCTGCAAAGTCAGAACCACTAAAATCCAAGTACTCAAATATGGCACGATGAAAATTAATACCTTTAAGATCCTTACCTACGAAGCTTTCAAAAGGAAGCTCCATGCACTCACCTGTCTCAAACCTTACAGTGATCATTTATTTCCCCAATCCAAAGGTGAGATTTCAAGATTCACAGTTGGTCGTTGCTTACTTGCTTTATAAGTAGTCAGTACACCAGGATCCACCTTAGATTCCATGCCGAGTATCTTAGCTGCGATGTATCGATGATTACCATCCACAATAACATTACCCCAAAAAAATAGGGACAGATTTATTTTCCTGACCTAAATAAATCGGTCCCCTTTTTCTCGGTCCCCTTTTTCTCGAGTGTGTCGCCCTGACCCTTCCCAGGTTTTCCTGTCGCGGGGTTCATTGGTTGTTTGCCGGAGTTTTAAGGTCGCCCGTTTAGCTTGGGGAGGGCGACTACTTGACCGGTATATACGAGTATCCCTTCACCATAGCTTTCCCTTCCTCGGCGTTCCGTACCCGGACCATTTCGACCGCATGCTCCTGTGTATATTCAACGAAGTACTCTTTGCCCGGTTCGACCGGCAAGTTCAGAAATACGTTGTTGGGATGCGGATGCTGCCCGGCCGATATCTTATATAAGCCCGGGCTTACCTGCACCCAGGAATAGGTTTTGTTGTTGAGTCCTACAACCGCACTGTCGTTGATACTGAACACGCTGTCATAAAAGCTGCCTAGAAGGACCTGGGTCCGCATCATGTAAATCAGCGCCTTGCCCTGTGGTAATGGCGGCGGCTCAAAATATGGTTGACTGGAGCTGGTGTGAGCGCAGCCAACCAACATCAGTATGAGCAATAGGACCGGCATACTTTTTAATGTTGAACTCATTTATTATTCTCTAATAACTGATTAATAACAGGTGTCATTTTCTGCTCGACTGAGGCTATCTTGGAAGGATCTAAACCACCCTCGCCCGCCAAATGGTATTGCCCAAAACCTATCTGCTGATCGCCCTTGAAGAGCCGGACGCTAGCATCGGACAAGTACCGGGCAATATCCCAGGAATAAGTGGCGGTATAAGCAAGACGATACTCACAACTACTTGGAACAGGCGCGGCGTAAAACCGACTTTCGATGCCGTGCTGACGCAGCAGTGTTTGCAGGCCATCCACGAAATCACCCGTCACCACTTTCGGATTTTCTTCGATGCAGAGATGCGAGATTTTATATTGAGAGGCAACTGGCTCGACTGTGATATTGGTACAACCGGCCAATGCCAATAGAAGTCCTGTTGTGATAGCTCTGGGTAGCATGTTTGGTCCTTGGAATACGAAGCAAAAAGGGGACCAGCAAAAAGGGGACAGATTTATTTTCCCGACTCAACTCTCGGCCGCCCCCCCCGGTAAAACATTCTGGGCATATAAGGATCCTCCATCCGTGGAAGCTTTCAGCGTAGCAGAGAGTTGAAAAATAAATCTGTCCCCTTTTTCACTTTTCACGTGAGATACCTTTATTTAAGAAATCGACTTCGTGTCGCTTGTAGATGTGTTGCAGTCCGGCAGCATCGGTACCGTTTTCCAACCAAACGGTTCGGCCATCCTGCAGCCTACGCGCAAAAAGGGGACAGATTTATTTCTCCGAACCATATATCCAACCAGTACAAAAAGCTGGCGCATTACCATTTGATCCGATAAAAAATCAAAAAATAAATCTGTCCCCTTTTCCCTTACCCTTTTCCCTCATCACATATTTCCTGCCTCTTGTAAACACCAACTAATTCACCCTAAACGGATCAAACAAAATATTTTTTCTTAAAGACTTCGCCTTAAGAATAAATTTCACCATTAATTTTACCAGTTCAAGAATTTGCGGATTTAAGCTGACGACAGCTAACAACTCATCCACTAGCGACTCAATCTGCGAATCAGAAAACATATCGTAGTCATCAAAGCTTAAGCTAGAAAGAATTGGAAACTGCTCGACATCCAGCTTAAAGAAAAAGCTCGCTACATCTAAAGGAATTTCAACCTTATCAAGACACCCATCCTGCCCAACGGATGCTAGATCTTTATCCCACACAACTAAATAATACATGCTTTAGAAAGTCCTTCCAGAGAAAAGGGGACAGATTTATTTTCCCGGCTCAGTCCTCGGCCGCCCCTGCCCTCGCTGTTCTACCCGCAAACCCACAATCCGCTCGACCTCATCTACGAAACGGCTTGTTCCCGTCAGTTGACCTCGCTGCAAAGCATCGCGGATTAATCGAAGCTGATCAGTCGGAATCGCCTGGTGCACAAACTCTTCATATCGAAGCCGCCGCTCCATCGAGGTATCACCCAAGGCCATGAAGCATGGATCAGCATCTAACCAGCACCCGCCAGATTCATCATCTACCCGACTTCGATAGCTCGACCATGCATAGTCTGCGACATCGGCGACCATACGAGCACGTACAGGATTCAATTCAATGTAACGACTACAAGCAAGCAAATATGAATCCGATTGCACTACGCTGGATTTGTAACGACTTTCCCACAAGGTGCCTGAACGCCCTTCCAATCGATTTCGATAGCGCGTCGCACGGGCAGCCAGTGCTTTCATTAACTGCCCCAGCCCAACGGTCGACTCCCCTGGAGCTAGCAATAAATGGACATGATTCGTCATCAGGCAATAGGCATAGACCTTCACACCGAACGCATCCTTTAGCTCGCGCAGATCGGAGAGATAGCGCTGATAATCCTCCGCCGCCGCAAATACTACCTGCCGATTATGGCCGCGCTGTACTACGTGATGCGGGTAATTCGGTAAAACAATACGTCCCATTCTTGGCATATTCGCTTCCTATATCCTTGGAAGCTTTCAGCGTAGCAGAGGATTGAAAAATAAATCTGTCCCCTTTTCCACTCCTTTTCCACTCGTGTAAATTTCACCCCATTAGCAGCTAGCTCATCAAGCAAAGATACGTTCAATGTGCCTTTTGCACCACTAGAGAAAGCCTCTAGCTAGCGTAATTTTCCCTCATCAGATCAATCGCGACCTCAAGCTTTCTGCGGCTTTCAATGGAAAGGCGACGCTCCTTATATTTATTTAAATCTAACACCTCGACTGATACGTCTGCTAAGTCACTACTTAATCGCGAGATTTCTACAGTCGCAATACGATCTAAGTCGATCAACACCCAGTAAATATCCTCGGCCTGCTCAGGAATCCAGTTAACGATCAGAGCAAAAGACAACCATGGAAAAGCCGCTTTAAGAGCAGCTAACAGGAGAGGATTGGTGCTCCCTGAAAGCATAGACGCCATAGAGCTCAGCAAATCCGCTCGGACATGTTCACGAGAGTTCATTTGAGCACCCCTGGGAAAGCTGTTACTAGATTCCCAAATTTATCAGTCATAACAGTCATTATCGAGGTTGGCTGTCCACCACTGAATTTATCCGTACCAATAGAACGCCCAACATCAACTTCGCGCACATAGCGCACGCCATCAGCACTGTCTACCATTCGTGTGACCGGTGTACTCACAACCGTTTTGCTCTGCAGAAGACCACGCAACTCAGGCTCCCCTATAGAGAACTGGCTTGCATTTACTTTGCCCGACAAGTGACGTGAAGCCAAGTGCTCCATACCATCATTAGCCAAGTTGACTCGAGACTGGACTCGACCAGGAACACCGTCCAAGGTATTCAAAGGTCCTTTTGCACCGCCTGCGGCACCACCTGCCGCAGCAAGCCGCCTAGCCAGCAAAGCCCTTAATACCGCAGGTGCGCCCGTAACAGCAAGCGCAGCATCCAGATCCCAAGTGACGCTTTCGATCCCACCGCCGACTATAGTTGAAACCCTTTTCACCAAGTCGTTGAACTCGTCCCTGCTGCTGGAAACCCCTGCGATTTCCCTCAGATAAGTGACGGCGTCTCCACCGAATTGCTCCCTCCAGGCCGTGGGAACGATCTCAGGGTCATTAGCCCAGTTGTTGTTGCTGGACCATTGGGAAGCAGTATTGAACAAGGCGGGATCGGCAAACTGAGTCTTCGTCGCCTGAAACGCATGTACCTCGGCGCCATTGGCGACGATTGTGCGGCCATCACTCCATGTGAGTGCAATGTTCTGAGCAGCCAATCCTTGAATGCTACTGGTCGCCTTTAGCAAGTCTTGTGCAAGGTGCTGACCCTCAGGGTTGCCTGGGGGAAAGCTGTTTACAAGTGCCTGCAACCGCGCGTTTTCGGTAGCATCCACTTGAGCATTGGCCGCGAGAAGTAGTACTTCCTCCCAAGACATATCTGACTGGGGTTTGCCCTGTTTCTCTAGAGCCTTGGCCTCATCAGCAAGCGCTTTCTTCTCCGACGAATGCAACAGCCGATTATAGGAAGTCGCACTCCCCGCTACCCATGAACCGGTCTGAAGGCTCTTTGCATCTCCCCCCTGTGCGGCGGCTGCAAGCACGCCAATCAACTGGGAGTTCATCACCAGAAGCTTGTCCTTTTGCTCCTTGGTCATTTTGGTGTACTGCTCGGCCAAGCTATCAATCAACAACTCGTTGGCACCCGCAGCCAGCGCGCCGGTTTTGAAATCACCGCCAGCCGCCTCAGCGGCCAGTCCGCCCATGACCGCGTGCAAGCCAACCTTGGCCAGCCCCCCTTCTTTCAAATCGAATTTCTTGCCAAGATCCCCAACGAGATTGAATCCCGCCGCAGCAAAGGTGTTCGCCAAACTGGAACGCAGGGCATCGTCGAACTGGCTGTCACCACCAAGTGCCCGGTCCAATAAGGTTGACGTACCGTTCTGCAACAGTTGGTTGGCGCCAAACCGACCGATGCCTTCCAAACTCCCTAAACCGCCTTGCGCAATGACTTTGCCGGCGTTCGGCAAGGCGCCCTCCACAGTGGTGGTGGTACTGGTCATCTTGTCGAAGATGCTGGCCGTCAATCCCGCCGTTACCCCCGACACCACATAACCGCGCAAAGCATCCGAAGAAGTTACATCCTTGAATACGGCCCCCAGATTTCCACCGTTATTGATAAAGCTAATAGTGGCGTTGCTCGCAGCCCCCGTCGCGACAGCCGTGAGCGCCACGTTCGCCCAACCTGCGGCCACAGTTGAAGTGGCCACTGTGCCACCGACTACTGTCGATCCGGCCACTGTTCCGGCTGCCATGGCGGTCCCTGAACCTGCGGTGGCACCAGCCATACTGCCAATCAAGCCACTGGCCGCACCTGCTGTGAAATAGACCACCAAAATCGCAATGATCATCTGCACAGCCGGCCCCATGCCTGAGTGGCTGTACTTATAAGAGTCGTGGACTTCCTTGACCTGCCGCCAATCCACGTCACCGCGTTTCTCAGCTTCCGCCAACCAGGCCAGTTGCGGGTCTGCGTCGACCATTGCCTTGATCGACTGGTGGACGGTGTCTTGGTTGACCTGTTTGAGATCAATGTTCAACCCATCGACTGCTTTGATCGTGATGGCACCGGCAGCGACCATCTGTGTCTGACGCAGAGTTTCGTCGGTGTGACCTTTGCCCGACATCGAACTCCAGGCCATGCTGCTTTTGCTTTTTGAATGGTCTTCTTTATGCAGATCCTTCACACCTTCGAAGGTAATCGAGCCACCACTTTGTATCGTCAGGTCATCGCCACTGTTCAGCTTGGCTACCTGATAATGCTGATCCTCACCGGAAACCAAGATCAGATCACCCCCAGTGGTAATCTCACTCCCCACATGAGTCACCTTGGTCAGCTCATCACGCCGACTCTGTTTCTTCCCCCAACTGCCCTTCTTCTTTTTCTCATACAGCGAATAATCGCTGTCTTGTGCGGCCAGAAGCGCCAGGCTTTCTCCAGCCACCAGATACGCTTCATCACCCGCGCTGATGCGACTTGAGATAAGCGCCAGGTCTTTCCCGGCATCCAACCTCACGTCGCCTCCAGCACTAATAGCGCTGCCAATCTGTTTGACGTGGTCCTCTTGGGCCGTGACCTTTTTCGACTTGTAGTAAGAGTGGGTTTCGTTGGCGCCGGAGGAGATTGTCATGTTCTCGTCAGCGGCCAAGGCTACATTGCGGTCGGCACTGATCTGGCTCGCGATGGCATTGAAGTCTCGACCTGCGTTCACAGTGACGTCGCGACCCGCATCCACCTCCGAGCCCAGTTGGGTGATCGAACTTCTGCGGGTACGACCGGTGTTGGAGGTCTGTTGCTGCGCAGAGACGATATTCACATCCCGCCCTGCATCGATTTGCGTGTCGCGGCCGCTGACCATAACGCTGCCAACGCTGTTGACGTCTCGACCGGCGCCCATGGACAGGTCGTTGGCCGCCTCTATACGCGAGGCGCTATCCGCGTAGTCCTGCCTCTGGGTGGAGCCTCTGTTGCTGACACTTGCAGTGGTCAATGTGCGCTCGTTGATTATGTCGCCAACGATCGCATTCATGCTGATGTCACGCCCGGCGATGATGCCGCCGGACTTATTGACGATGTCGTTGCCAGCCAACAGGTCGAGACGGTTGCCGGCTTCCATCAATCCGCTGTTGGTCAGGTTCTCACCTGCGGATGCGGAGAGGTTTTTCGTGGCCCGAAGCGTGCCGGCGTTCTCCAGATCCTTGCCGGCAATCAACGTAACGTTCTGACCGGCAATCAACGCCCCATTAGGCGCCAAGCGATTATTGGCCTGGGCCAGGTACAGCACCGGCACCAGGACTTTTTCACCGTTCACTTCGTGCTCTTCGAGCCAGACGATGTCGTGGGTCAGGGCGGCGACTTGTTGGGCGGTGAGGGTGACGCCTACCGACAGGTTGAGGGCGTCCTTGCTGGCGATGGCGTTGTTCATCAGGTACTTGAACATCGCCTCGTCGGAGGTTTGGCCGTCGATGAAGCGTTGGCCGGTGCGGGCGACGACGGCTTGTTGGATGAGTCTTTGCTCGAACAGGCCGTCGCCCAGGCGCTTGGCGCTGGTGTCGGCGTCGTAGCCGAGTTTTGTCAGCAGATAATCCGAGCTGGTGAATGATTTGAGGTCGGTAAGGACCGGGTTGGTCTCGATCAAGTATTTATGTGGCGTCGAGGCAACCGCCGTGCTTGGCAAGCCCGTTACCCGCGCCAACGTTTGACCGGTGACAGGCACTGGCGCGCTTACCGAGGCGTCGGTTGGACGACTTACGCCGATTGGCGGAGTGCCTGAAGTGTCCAGTGCAATGTCGTCGCCACGGGTGATGGTGCCGTCAAGGGAATGCCCTGGCAGTTGCGGCGTGCCTGTGGACGAGTCCGTTGGAACGGCGACCTGAATGGCGGACGCGCCAGCCGTGACGCCGCCGCTCTCACGATTCAACAACTGCACCTGTCGTTCGGCGGTGGAACCCTGGGTGACATCGGCGATCTGGATATCGCGGACATTGGCGGTTGGAGTGGAGGTGGATCGACTCGATGCGCTCACGCTGGCGCCGCCGATTGTCCAACTCTGCGACACGGCCGGCGTCTGGGAGACTGACGCATCGCTGGCAGCCTGCCCGCTGAGCCGGAACAGGCCGTTTTGCCCGGTGGGGAGGCTGAAGCCAGGGAGTGTCAGAGGGTTTATTTGTTGTTGAGCCAAGTCCGGTGGGAGCTGGCTGTTCAGGGTCACGACCGTGGTTTTGCCTGATCCTGCGGCGGCGGTTGTAGTGCTGCGGGACGAAGTTGTTATGCCGGTGGAGAATGGGCGCTCCACACCGTTGGTGATTTTGTTTGTTGCGGTGATGGAGACATTTCCGCCGGCTTGGATGGTGGCAGTGGCAAAGTTGTCGGATGCGGTGGAAGTAAAAACCTCCTGTTTAAATGGATTTATTTTCTTAATAAAATCAGGTAGCTCCGCGCGACTGCCCGCGGCAAACTCAGACTGTCCAAATATAATTGCCGACGATGTATTCCAACCCGATGCGAGCAGAAATACCACCGGACCGATAATCTGGTAGGTTTCTTTATCCGGATTCTTGGAGCCAGCACGCAAAACATTAGAATAAACTGGGGATTCAGTACCCGCCGCATTCCAGAAGCGCAGATCCTCATTGTAGCCCGCGTCGTTACGTATATTGTAATTTACAACCTCCCTCATTTCCGACAAAGAAAGATTATCGTCAAAATACTGGTAGGTCGTGTAGTCACCCAGAGCCGCACCTGAGTTCTCAAACTCACTTACTGCAAAATTAATATCACCTCCAACACTAACAAGTGAATTTGAATTCAAAAAAGAGGAACCCTTAACGATCAGATTTTTTCCTGCACTCAACGAAGCGGCTTTAGCCGTCGCATCCCCAGAAATCTTAACCCGATATTGCTGTAAATAAACCAAATATAATGAAGGTTGCCGATCCCTCCAACTACTTGGGACTGAATCACAGCTATAGCAGCGAACCCCCAACGCCGAAGAATACAACTCCGCCTCAGTCTTAAAATCCCCCCGCTTATTAATAATCGAATCCGCATTAATAGAAAAATCCCGCCCACTCTCCATAGTGCCCGAATCATTTTCCATCAACGCCGACCGTCCCCCCAGGTCAGTGCGCGCTACATCAATATTCCCTAACGCATAAACATCCGACTTACGGTTGGTAAGACTCCCTACCCGAAACTTCATATCCGCACCGCTGAACAAGAACCCACCCTGGTCGTTCAACAAGGTCGAAGCCGTCAGTTTCAATCCATCCGCACCGGCAACCGTTCCATAGTTATTAACGGTGCCCGCACTGATATTCAGGGCACCCGCCGACGTCAGCCGTCCGTAGTTGTTCAGGCTGCTCAAGCCCCCGCGCCCACCGATGGTCGTGGTCCCGCCGCCGGTGATACTCGCCACGCTGCTCAGCTCGATCGCAGCGGCATCTACCGTCATGTCGCCCAGGCTGGTGACGCGGCCATTGCCGCTATATCGCCCGGTCAACTGCAACCCCAGGCCACCATCACTGGCAATCAACCCGTTGTTAACCCAGTTCCCGCCTTTACCCTCCAACTGCGTCGAAGCCAGCAATTGCCCAGTCTCTGTCTGGGTGAAATTGTTGACGTCGACCGTCAGCCGTCCGGCCTGGATGGCGCTGGTGTTGGTCCAGGTGTCGGCCTTGAGCGTCAGGCCGCCACGGGTGACGATGTCGCCGCCGGCGCCGGTGACGTTGGCCAGGGAGATGTCGAACGTACCGTCGCCCAGATGCAGCAATTGACCGCCGCCATTGAGGAAGCTATTGGCGGACAGGGTCAGATGACTGTTGGCGCTTTCCAGCTTGCCATTGCGGTTGTCGAAGAGGCTGCCGATCTGAAAATCGGTTTTGCCCGTTACCCCAAGGGCTCTCAGTTGGCCTGTCTGGTTATCGAGGCTTGCAGCGCTGACCGCCAGGGTGCTGTCGCTTTCCACAATGCCGCCACGGTTGGTCAGGGCACCGTCCAGATCCAAATTGATGGCGTTGCCGGCGATCTGGCCGGCAGTGTTGTCCAGGCTGGCACCGGTGCCGGTGACCTTGATCAACCCGGAAGCGTAGAGACCGCCATTGCGGTTATTCAGGCTAGCGGTGTCGATGACGATATCGCCCGCCTGAGCGGCAATCCGGCCGCCGTTGTTGTTCAGCCCGGCCAAGGCGCGCAGGTCCAGGCGTTGGCCTTGAATCACGCCGCCTTTGTTGTTCACATCGAAGCCGTTACGCAGCACCCCCACGGTTCTCGCCTCAAGGGCGCCCTTGAGGCTGGCTAGGGTGCCGCCACGGTTGTCGATGCTGGCGGCGGTTACGCTGAAATCGCCGGTTTGGGCAATGAGTTTGCCGCCCTGGTTGCCCAGGCCTGCGCGCAGTTCAAGACTCAGGCCGGTCTGGCCTTGCATCTCGCCCTGGCCGTTGGCAAGGCTCGCGGCATTGAGCTCAACGTCCGCCGTCTGGCTGTAGATCAGGCCGTTGGTATGATTCTGCACAGCTCCGGAGGCTGTGATCGTCAGCGCATTTTTTGCGGCAACAGTGCCGGTATTGCTGTTGTCCAGGGTGCCGGTGCCCAAGGTCATTTCGCCCTGGCTGACCAATTGACCGCCTTGGTTGTTGATCGCCGTCGCACCTTGAACCGTCAACGGGCCAGCGCTGGCAAGCTTGGCACCGTGGTTGTCCAGGGCACCCTTGAGGTTCAGGATGACGGCAGCGTTGCCGATCAGACTGCCGCTGCCGTTATCCAGGCTGGTACCGGTGAAGCTCAAAGCTTTTTGCGCGTTGACAGTACCGCCGACGTTACCCAGGGTCATGGCATCCATGACCAGGGCGGCGCCGCTGTCGATCAACCCGCCTTGGGCGTTGTTCAGCAAACCGCCAGTGACGGTCAGGGTCTGGTCGGCGCCGCTGGAAAGAATGCCGGCGCTGTTGTCCAGGCTGGCCGCGCTGACGGTCAGCTTTTTCTGGCTGACCAAGGCACCGGCACCGCTGTTGAGCAGCGCCTCGCTGAGGGTGACGCCGACGTCGCCATTGCGGCTGGAGAGCGTGCCGTTGTTGCGGTTGTCCAGGCGGGTGCCGCTGACCTGCAGCCCTTGCCATCCGGAGATCAAACCACCCTGATTGACCAGGCTGGTGCCATCAAGCGTCAGGTTCTGGCTGCTGATCAGCTTGCCGCCGCTGTTATCGAGTGCCTGGCCGCGAAGGCTGAAGCTCTGGCTGCTGGAAATTTCGCCGCCCTGGTTGTTCAGGTTGCGCAAGCCGTTAAAGATCAGCGGGCCTTTGGCGGTGATCAGGCCATTGCGGTTATTCAGGTCACTGTTGCCCAGGTTCAGCGTGACCGCTTGCTCACCCAGCAGTCGACCGCCGTTTTGCGTCAGCGCCGCCAGGGTCAGGTTCATGTCGCCCTTGGCCGACACTTCACCGCCGTCGCTGGAGTCCAGGGAGTCAGCACCCAAAGTGAGACCACCTTGGGCATTGATCAGGCCGTTGGCGCTGTTGTTCAGCGCCATGGCATTGAGGAGCAGAGCGCCGCCTGCCAGCACGCTGCCGCCCTGGTTGTTCAGATCGCCGCTGTTGAGCGTGAGCAACTGCGCGGCGCTGATAAGGCCTTGGGCTTGGTTATCCAGCTGTTGATCGATCGCCAGGACGAGGTTACTGCGACTGGTGAACGTACCGCCGTTGTTATTGAGGCTTTGCGCCTGGGTATCCAGGGAGGCCGCGCCGATCAGGCCTTTGACGTTGTTCAGCGCCTGGGCGATGCGCAGGGTCAGGCCCTGGTTGCTGAGCAGCCGGCCGCCGTCGTTGTTGAAGTTTTTAGCCGCCAGGGTGAGCGCTTGGGCGCTGGAGATTTCGCCACCCTGGTTGTTCACGCCGTTAAGGTTTTTCAACAGCAACGAGCCGGGGGCGTTGATCAGGCCGCCTTGGTTGTTGAGCTGGCCGTTGTTCAGGTCCAGGCTCAGCGAGGTGTTGCTGAACAACTGGCCGCCCTGTTGATCCAGGCCGGAAACCGAGGCCGTCAGCGCGCCCTGGCTGCCGATGCGGCCGCCGTCCTGGTTGGTGACCTGGGCCGCGTTGAGGCTCAGGGTGCTGCCGCTGTTGAGGCGTCCGTTCTGGCTGTTGTTGAACGCACCGGTGGTGACGTTCACCGCACCTTTGCCGCTGATGCTGCCCTGCTGACGGTTGTCCAGCGCCGCGCTGGTGAGCAGCAACGCGCCGTCGGTCACCAGTTCGCCGCCCTGGTTGTCGAGGCGGCCCAGGCTTTTAACGGTGAGGTTGGCGGCGCTGGACAGGCTGCCGTCGGTGTTGGTCAGGTTGGCGGCGCTGACGTCGAGGGTACCTTCGCTACTGATTTGCCCCTGGGTGTTGATCAGGTCGCCACTGAGGTCGATGCGCTGGTTCTGCTGGCTGACCAGATAGCCGCCGCTGTTGTCCAGCGAATCGCCGTCAAGGCTCAATTGCGTCTTGGCACTGAGCAGGCCTTTGGTCCGGTTGAGCAGCTTGTCCACGGTGAGCTTCAACGCCTGCCCAGCGAATATTTGACCGCCATCGCTGTTGTCGAGGTTTTTGCTCACCAGTGCGACGCCGGTGTTACCGCTCAGCTCGCCGCCACGGTTGTCGAGGTCGTCAACGTTGATATCCAGCGCTTTTGTAGCGCCGATCAAACCGGCCTGGCGGTTGTCCAGGCTGGATGCCTTCAAGGTCAGGTCCGTGGTGCTGACCAGCGTGCCCTGACGGTTGTCCAGCGCGGTGACGGTAGCGTTGAGCCCCGCTTTGCCGGCGATGCTGGCGGCACGGTTGTCCAGGCGATCAGCGTTCAATGTCAGCGCGCCATCGGCGACCAGCGAACCGCGCTGGTTGTCGAGCAGGGTATCTACGTTCAAATCGAGCTGATCGAGACTGCTGATCAAGCCATCGCTGTTATCCAGGCTGGCGCTGTGGCTGTCCACGGACGCGGCCGAGATGATCCCTTTGGCGTTGTTCAGGGCCTGGACTGTCCTCAGGACCAGACCTTGATTGCTGAGCAGCTTGCCGCCGCTGTTATCGAGGTTCCGCGCCGCCAGGGTGAACGCTAGCTGGCTGGAAATTTCACCGCCCTGGTTGTTGACGTCCTTGAGGTTGCTCAGCAGCAACAGGCCCGGGGCGTTGATCAGTCCGCCCTGGTTGTTCAACTGGCCTTGGTTCATGTCCAGGCTGACGCTGGTGTTGCTGAACAACTCTCCTTGCTGTTGATCCAGCCCGGTGACCGATGCAGTCAGAGCCTGACTGCTGGCAATACGGCCGGCGGCGTTATTCACTTGGGTGGCAGTGAGCTCGAGGGTGTTGCCCGAGGTCAGGCGCCCGCCCTGGCTGTTGTTGAGAGCGCCGGTGCTGACATGGGTGGCGGCGCTGCCCGAGATCAGGCCTTTCTGGCTATTGTCCAGGCTGGCGCTTTTGAGGCTCAGGCCAGCGTCGGTGCTGATGGAGCCGCCCTGGTTGATCAACCCAGACAGGCTGACAATCGACAACGTGCCGGCACTGCCGAGGCTGCCGGCAGTGTTATCGAGGCTGCCAGCGTCGACGGTCAGTTCACCTTCGCTGCTGATCAGGCCTTTGTTATTCGACAATGCGTTGTCGAGTGTGATCACCAAAGCATTAAGGCTGCTGAGTGCGCCACCGCTGTTGTCCAGCGTACTGCCTGTGAGCGTAAGGCGGCCTTGGCCGTGAATCAGCCCCTTGGTCTGGTTGATCAGTTGCGCAACTTTCAATTCAAGAGCGCTGCCGGCAATCAGTTTGCCGCCGTCGCTGTTGTCCAGGCGTTGACCGCCAACCTTAACGCCAAGCCCTGCGGACAATTCGCCCGCCCGGTTATCGACCTGCTTAACCTGCAAGTCCAGCGCTTTTGTGGTGCCGACCAAGCCGCCGTTGCGGTTATCCAGAACGCTGCCGGTCAGGCTCAGGTTGCCTTGTGATACCAGCGCGCCGCCCTGCTGTTGCAGGGTATCGATCAGCGCGGTGAGGTCGGTTTGGCTGGAGATGCGGCCAAGGGCGTTTTGCACCTCATTGGCCTTCAAGTTCAGCGGGCCGACGCTGCTCAGCAGGCCACCGCTGTTGTCCAGCCGCGTGACTTCGACACCGACGCCGGCCTTGCCGGTGATGATCCCGTTGTTACGGTTGTCCAGTTGATCGACCGTCAATTGCAACGCCTTGTCGGCGCGGATGTTCCCGCCACGGTTGTCGAGCGAATCGCTGTGCACGGTCAGCAGGTCGACCCCTGTGAGGCGACCGCCGCGGTTGTCGAGGCTACCGGTTTGCAGGTCAAGTGCGCCCTTGGCGATCACTTCGCCCTGGCTCTGGTTGTCCAGCAGGCCGCTGATGCGTGCGGTCAGGCTGCCGTCACTGACCACCTGGCCAGCGTTGCCGTTGTTCAGGCTCACGGCCTGGATGTCCACGACCTTGCCCGAACCGAGCACGCCCTCGCGGTTGTCCAGCGCACCGCCCAGGCTGATGGTCAAGGCGTTATCGCCCAGCACCTGACCGTTGCGGTTATTCAGGGTCATCGCGTTGAGCCGGGTCAGACCGGCACTGGACACTTCGCCCTCCAGGTTGGTCAGCGTTGCGTCGACGTCCACGCTCAGGTCGGCGTCGCTGCTCAAGGTGCCGCCGCTGTTGTCCAGGCTGGCGGCGCGCACGGCAAGGCCATTGGCCGAGACCAATCCTTGGGCGTTGTTCAACGCCTGGGCGATGGTCAGGTTGAGGCCCTGCTTGCTGACGACCTTGCCGGCGCTGTTGTCCAGGCTGTTTGCATTCAGGCTGAAGGCCTTGTCGCTGGAGATCTCGCCGTCACGGTTGTTCACGGCGGCGAGGTTGTTCAACAGCAGCGCGCCGGGGGTGCTGATCAGCCCGCCCTGGTTGTTCAATTGCCCATGGTTGAGGTCGAGGGAAAGGCTGGTGTTGCTGACCAATTGGCCGTTCTGTTGCTCCAGCCCGGTGACGCTGGCATTCAGGGCTTTGCCACTGGCGATGCGGCCAGAGGTGTTGTTCACCTGACCGGCCTTCAGTGCCAGCGTGTCGCCGCTGATCACGCTACCGCCGAGGTTGCTCAGGGTCGCGGCGCTGTCGATGTTCAACGCACCGACGCTGGTCAACTGGCCCGCATCGTTATTGATACCGGCGGCTTTGACGCTGGCGCTGGTGTCGCTTTTGAGGCTGCCTTGGGCATTGAGCAGTTGCCCGCGCAGGTCCAGGTTCATCCCTTGCCGGGCGTAAAGCGAACCCTGGCGGTTATCCAGTTGCCCGGCATTGACGGCCAGGGCGCCTCGGGTGGAGATCAACCCTTGGCTCTGGTTGGTCAGGCGTTCCAGGGTCAGGCGCAGGTCGTCGTAGGCGATCAGTTTGCCGCTGTTGCCGTTGCTCAGCTCGGTGCCGGTCAGCGCCAGGGCACCCTGGCTCGACAGCTCACCGCCGCGGTTATCCAACGTGCCAACGGTGAGGCTGGCAGCCTGGCTTGTGGTGACGATGCCGCTCTGACGGTTGTCCAGGCTCGCCGCGTTGAGGGTCAGCAGTCCGGCCGAAGACAGCAATCCCGCCTGATTCAGCAACTGCGCCGACATGCTGGCGGTGAGCGCACCGTCACTGAGCAAGCGGCCTGCGGTGTTATCCATCGACGCAGCGCTGAGCTGCACGCTCTTGCTTGAAGTGATCCGGCCGCTGCGGTTGTTCACCTGGCTGCTGGCGTTGATAACCAACCCCTGCCCCGCCGCGACCAGACCCGCTACGTTGTCCAGCGAAGCAACGCGCAACGTAACGCCGTTCAAGCCGGTGAATTCGCCACTGGTGTTATTCAACTGCCCGACATTGGCCGTCAGGTTGCCGTTGCTGCTGACTGTGCCCTGGGTATTGAGCAGTGTGTTGGCGGTGACGTTCAGCGTATTGCTGCTGAGCACCCGTCCTTTACTTTGATTGTCCAGGGTCGCGGCGTTGACCGTGGTGGTCTGCCCGCCGCTCAGGGTTCCGCCCTGGTTACTCAGCGTCTGCGCCACGTTGGCGGTGAGGTTACGACTGGCAACAACGCTCTGACCATTGTTATTCAGGCTCTGCGCCGTCAGGCTCACATCCCCCGCCGCGTTACGGGTGTTATCCGCGTTGACCCCGGCCTCGATAATGCCGTTGTTGGTCAACTGCCCACCCGCGTTCAGCGTAATGCTGTCTCGCGCCGCAAGACTCTGCTGGTTGCTCAGGTTGCCCTGGGCCCGGGCGTTCAACGTGGTGCCGGCGTAGATCGGACCTTGGGCATCGAGGCTCGCGGCTTTGACGTTGATCGTGCCGGTGGCCGAGGTCTGCGCCAGGCTCAGGTGGCCGTTGGCATCGAGCTGAATATCACCGCCACTGGCGATCAGCTTGCCATCCAGCTTCACCCCAACACCGGCCTCGGTGCCCACCAGTTTGATCGCGCCGGCGTACATGCCGCCCAGGGCCGAGGAGTCGATAGCCAGTTGCGGCTTGGCGCTGCCGTCGTCGGCGCGGGCCGTGGCGCTCAAGGTGTCGGCGTTGACGTCGTTGCGCCCGGCGACGATGGTCAGGTTCTTGGCCTGAATCTCAGCGTTGATCTTGGCGCTGCGAGTGATGATTTCGAAACTGTCGACGTTGTTGGCGTTGAGGCCCGCGCCTTCGATCGCGACACTGCCCTGGTCGACCTGATAGCGACTCACCTGGCCGTTCTCGATGATTGGCTTGCCGGTGGTCAGGGTCGCCTTCGGGGTATTGATGAAGCCGCAGCCGTTGCAGGTAATGCCGTAGGGGTTGGCCACGATCACGCGGGCCGATTGCCCGGCCACTTCGGTGTAGCCGCGCAACTGGCTGGGGTTGCCGCCGTTGACTTCGTTGAGGATGGTGGTGGCGGCCGTGCCGTTGAGGTTCGGGTTGCCGATAATGATCCCGCCCAGTTGCGTGGACTGGGTGCGGGCGGTGGCGTTGTTGAGGATCACGCCGTTGCTGCCGACGTTGTAGTCGCTGAACTGGTTGTGGGACAGGCCGCTGCCGTTGGGCTTGGCGATGTTGACGATGGGCACGCCGTTGCCTGCCTGACTGAGGCCGGTACCCGGGGCGCTGACGACAATGCCGTCGGCCTGGGCCCACATCGGTTGCCAGAACATGACGTTGGCCAGCAGGAACGCCAGGCCACGCTTGGGCATGCCGAGAAACCGCTCGCGGTTTTTCAGGGCAGCAGAAGGTTGGCGGGCCAGGAAGGCGTATTGGCGGTCGTCCATGATCAGGTCTCGTTACAGCAGAAATTTGAAGGAATACGTCCGTGCGGAAGTCCCTAGGCAGCAAAGCCAGGCGCGACTTCGTTACCGAGGAGGCAGTATTTGCCCCCGGCCGAAAGCGACATCAAAATAGTGGCACGATATTAGATAGCCATTATTCTGGCGTCAATGAATGAAGACGGAAAAAAGGGCGTTTTCCAGGCCATTTGTTTGGGAATATAGGTTGGCTGTCAGGCCGTCACCGTGAGTAAGCTCACTCCAAAAGGGAGTCTTCGTCTTTCGGCAATTATGGCGGCTGTGCGCGGGAAACCTTCGGGTCTGCCGGCTCTCTATTACCTGTTCGCCAACCTGCGTACAGCTGTCCCCCATTCGTTTGGGTTGCGGGCGCAGGCTGCAGAGTAATGAAAGCGGGCGACTTGAAGATCGCCCGTTCCTCAATCCTTAAATCGAATTCAGAGGCCCGATACGCTCGCGACAGGGATACGTTCCTGTGGCTGAGTAACATCGTAGACATGCTGTTCACAGCGGCTGCCGACAAACTGAAACTCCACCAGATAGACTTTGCTTCTTTCCGGCGTGAAAGTGCTTCTGAGCGGGCCACAACGATAGCCACTGTTGATGCTGCTACCACTGGCGTAACCCGACACCTCGAACGGCTGATCAGGATCAGCTTGCACCTCTAACTGCGGAAAGTGTTTCAAGGTTGCGCTATGGACCGTTTCATTGAGCTTGGCAATCCAGCCGGACACCTTGCCCCGGCCGGTATCCACTACGGTTCCCTGCACATTCATGCGCTGGTCAGGATCCGCTGCACGTCTGATCGAAAACTCCACCGGATAGGTTGCACCCGACGCTTTCATGATGACCTTGGCGTGTTGGGGATCAGCGGTCACTTTGTTTTGGTGCAGTTGGATACCGTCTTTGGCCAAGGTTGGAGATGAGTCTCTGACGTTGGATTTACAGCCCGTCAATATCAGAATTAAGCCCAGCATTAGCAGTGATGTTTTTTTCATAAAAAACTCCAATTGAATAATTAAAAAAACCATTTCCTGCCTCTCTAACGCCCCGAGAAGACTTTCTTCATACAGGGCATCAAAACGCTAGCGCGAGAGGGAATTCAAGTGAGTTACTCAAGACTCATCCATGAAAAAACCATATTAATATATCATTACGGATACCATTATTTATGGCTGCGCATTTGAACATCTGCACCAGCTAACTTTTCGTCCCTACTAGACGATAACATCCCAAGAACCGGCTCTGGGATAAGTCGAGACAAGGAAAAATATCAGCATTGACTTACTTACAAAAAGGGGACTACAAAAAGGGGACAGATTTATTTTCCCGACTCAACTTTCGGCCTCCCCGGTAAAGCATTCTGGTCATATAAGGACCCTCCATCCGTGGAAGCTTTCAGCGTAGCAGAGCATTTAAAAATAAATCTGTCCCCTTTTTCCTTTTTCTCTTTTTCTTATGGGATAAATCGAGACAAGGAAAAATGTCAGCGTTGATTTACTGGTATCTCTTCCAGATCATCCACTTTAATCTGCGACTCTTCTAATACTGAAAAATCGTCAGAATTATCATGCAGGCCATGGGAAACCACGAAACTCTTGCCACTTGAAAAACGGAAACGCAGTCCCACTTCGCTGGGACACTGACGCTCTTTCGCACTCATCTCCCTGTGCTTTAGTATAGTTAAATCACTTACATAATCACCAACAATTTCCTCCCAGAAAACAGTAGCAAATCGTCCAGCTACAAAAATAGCGAACAAGTCATCATCGCTCTCCAATGAGTGGGATTCCGCCGAGCTCCTCGCAGCCTCATCCCAAACAATGACGCTATTAAGAGAGGGATCACTCGAAAACCCCAGAACTATACCATCTTCAAAATAAATGACTAACGGCCCAGCCGTTAAGGAGAAGGCCATTTCGTCCTGAATACCACAATTAACAGAAACTTCTGACGCGGCCCACCAACTGTACCTAACAAGCTTATCAACCCGCCTACCATTAGTATTACGCAGTAACTCATTCGCCATTGACGGCACCATAGAAGCCGTATTTTTAGCACTCATTATAGCGATCCATTCTTGTGTGCCGATTGAATTAACAAATCAATCATCCGAAGATTATTTTTTGACGGCGAAGTATTAAAATTTACAGCAAGAGGATCAGCAACCACAACACGCCCCTCTTTGCTAATCAAAAACTGCAGATCATTGATTTGAATGTTGCCATTTATTAATGCATTTCGAATTCCTTGAAGATCTGAAATGCTTCGTTCATTGAGGAGCGGCGAGTCGCCGACAATACGAACCTTCCCATCCACAAGCCTTACGATATCTTTCGACCCTTGAGCAAAAAGATCCATTAACATACCCGGGATGCCGTCAACACTCACCGCTTGAGGATTCACTGTAGGAACTCCTGCGTCACGCAGCTTGCCAAGCATTGCGATTTCTTCGGAAATCGTCTGCGAATCCGTACCATTACGCAAGACGCCCACAGCTTGATTATCTCCATAAGCATAGACATCCTTATTACCGCCGCGACCTAGCAAGTCTCCTAGATCAGAACGACCAAGATTTGAACCTGTATTGGCCGCAGTGCTTTTTGCCCCACTCCCAACTACACCCCCTTTCACCCCCCCAGCAGCCCCAGAACCAACAACATTCAGAGCTCCCATCACAATATTGCCAGCGGCCGCCCATGCATCTCCTTGATAGGCCTGTACCCCACCGTACGCGATCTGAAGCGCTCCGCTTTCAGCAGCGAGCAGACGAATGCCCGCGCCCAGGCTGCCGCTCATCAGGTACAGTGCCGGGGTCCCTACATCGGCAAGCGCTTGGTAATCCTGATTGATACGCAGAGTGCCGAGCGAATCAAGATAAAGCTGCTCGTTTTGGCTTAATGGGCGCCCCATCTGATCGATGATTCCGCCCGGATACAGCCTATCCAATGAGGCCTGCTTATCCGCACCGTAGCTGGCATAGGCAACGGTATCGCTTTGCTTTAACGGCCCGCTCCGTGTCATCGCATTGATTTTTGCTTGCGCCGCTTCCGGGCCATAAGCATTTATCAGTGCGTAGGTGTACTCCTGTAAGTAGGCGTTGAGCTGCGCCTTGTCAGCATCGGACATCGTGTCGCTGTGCAGACGATAACGTTCCAGCAATGCGTTGGAAATATGATCCAACCTATCCAGCTCGACCAGTTTCTTGGCAACCGAGACGCGGGTATCGCCGCTCAACCTTTGCTGCCGTAATTTGTCCAGTAACGTCTGATCAGCAGGGCTGAGGAAATTGTTTTCTACCGCATTCTTCCCGACTTGAGCCGCCGCCACGGCGGACAAAGCGTCCTTGCCTGTGACAGCTCCCCCAATCCCCGCAGCCAATGTAGCTAACGCAGAAATGGTTTGTTTTTGCTCCTGCGTCAGCGCTTCGTCGCTAAGTCCACCATAGAGTTCTTCCTTGATCAGGCGTGCTGTTAGCTCGGCAGCGACCGCGCCGGTTGCGCCCGCCAAGGCCGAATTGCCGCCCGCTCTCGCGATCACAGCTCCCAAAACCGCATGGGCCATCAAGTTGGCTGTTGCGTCCCCTTCGGTCATGTCCTTGACCGTCTGCGCCAGATAAGGCGCCGCAGCACCCCCTATGGCGCCGCCAATATTTCCACCGATCAATCCTTGAACGATTGCGGATACCGCCTGGCTGGCTTTTTGGAAACTACTGCCAACGCCATAGTCACTCTGAACCTGTTTGGCGACTTGTTCGCTGCTCGGATCAGCGACTCCGTTGTCGAGTAACTTCTGGCGTGCAGCCTTATAGCCCTCGCTATTCTGATCTTTAGCCTCGTTGATCTTCGCCGCCGCAACCGCATCCCCAACCCCTTTCACCAATTCGATCGAGCTTTTCACCAGCTCAATTCGATCCTTCATGGCGTCTTCATCAGGCTTGTCCAGATGCTCGTTGGCATTCGCCGTATCGCGATTCAGCCCAACAAGGTCCTGGGATCCCTCAGGATTACGAACGATGATCGTGCCTTCACTCACCGCACTGCGTGTATGGCTCTTGTCGGACTCGCTCAGGGAGATCCCGTACAACCCACCCACCGAGGCCCCTGCCCCAGCACCGCCGTAACTGGCCGAGACGCTTACACCTGCGGACTGGGCGTGGATTTCGCTGACGTTCTTGATGTCGGTGGCGATGAGCCGGTCAGTGACCAGCAGGTTTTTGTTCGCCGAGGCATCGCTGGCGATCCCACCGCCTTCGAGGGTGGTGGTTTTGCCCACATCAACGGTGTAACCACCCGCTCCGGCGAAGAGACCGGTCTGGTCCGTGACGCCTTTGTACTCACTGTTCATGTTGCCGGCCGCCAGATTGGCGGAAGCGGCGACAGGTGTGCCGTAGCAGAACGGTGGAATGCAAATGCTGGCACCGAAACCGCCGCTGCTTTGTTTGCTCTTCTGGTCCTGGGTGTCCTGGCGGGAAATGATGTTGAGGTTACCGTCGATCAGCGCTTTGATTTCATCGGCGTGAACCTGGGCGCCCGCCAGCGCGGTGTCTCCGCCGCTGCGCAGCAAGAGCGAACCGGTGTCTACTGTGCTGTTGACCTGCGTAACAGAACTGCCGGTACCCATGCCTTTTGCGAGCTGCGCGCCCAGGTCCAGAGTGAAGCCGTTTTGCTGGCCGATGTTGAAGCTGGCGCCGATAGCAGTTTTGTTGTTGCTGTTGTGGTTGGACCAGTCAGCGGTGTTTTGCGCGCTCTCCAGGATGATGTTGTTGCTGGCAAGCAAGGACGTGTTACCCGCCTTGATGCTGCTGCCGATTACGTGGAGATCACCATCGTTTTCCGCTGCATTGCCATTGGCAATAATGGATAACGTGGTGCCCGCGTTGAGCGTGCTTTGCTTCGCGGTTTGGCTGGCGTAGTCGCTGGTACTTTTGCTGTGGGTATTGGCGAGCTCGGTGCCGATTTTGATCAGCGAACCATTGCTGGCGGTGCCGCCCTGTTTGTTGGCGAAGCCGGTTTTCTGGGCGTTGGCGTCCGAAGCCATTCCGCCGAGGTTGTAGGCCGCGAGCGCAGCCTGGGCCAGTTTCACAGCTTTGAGGCGAGGATCATCCGTATCTTTCGCGGCTTTGACCGACGAGCGAATGGTATTGACCGTGTCGATGATTGCACCACCGACAACACGGCCGACGGCCAGGCTGTTGGATTTGTCGACGGTGCTTTGTGTTGCCGTTTCCATGCCCGCTGCGATGGTCACGTTCGAGCCACGCAGGCTCATGTCCTTGGTGCTGACCAGGTCGCTGGCGATGACGTTGAGGTCTCCACCCGCCACGAGGCTGACGTTGCCTTTGCTGGAACCGATGGTGCTGCCGGTCAGGGTTGTTTGCGCAGCGGTGCCATTGTGTTTCTGGCCGCTGATCGACAAGTGCTGGTTACCGGTGATGTCGTCGATGCCCAGCTTGTTGCCCGTCAAGATTCCGGTGAAGTCGTGATTTTTTTCCTTATGCATCTGCTCGCGCGAGAACGTGTTCTCTGCCGCGTCGATGGTCAGGTCACGTCCCGCGCGGACCGTGAGGTCATCGGTACTGACCAACGCTGAACCGGTGACGGTGGCATCGCGTTTGGCGATGACGGCGATGGTGTCGCCGGAGATCATGCTGCCGACGGCGGTGGTCTGAGTTTCGGCCAACTTGTCCTGGACCTTGCTCGACTTCAAACCACCCCAGCTGCTTTTACTTTGCTTGCGCTCGTGGCGTGCGCTGTTGGAATCGGTAACGGCGAGGATTTCCACGTCGTTGCCGGCGCTCAAGCCGACGCTGCCTTTTTCGGAGATGACATTGCTGCCTTTGATCATCAGATCGTTGCCGGCAGTCAGTACGTTATTGCCCCCGGAAGTGACCGAGCTGGCAACGTTGGTGACAGAGCTGGTCTCATCAAGCCGAAATTTCTTCCCGGAAGAAGACTTCTTGGTCTTGCTATAGAAGCTGTAATCCGAATCCTCAGCCGATTGCAGTATCAGGTTCGCGCCGGCCACCAGGTAAGCCTCATCCCCGGCATTGACCTTGCTGGCAATCAACCCCAGATCCTTACCGGCACTGAGCACCACATTCCCACCCGCCGTCACGCTGGTGGACACTTGGCTCACATGATCTTCCTGGGCTGTGACCTTCTTGCTCTTGCCGTAGGAATGCTGCTCATCAGCCGCCGACGCCAACGTCAGATCACCGATGGCGCTCAGGCTGACATCGCGCTTGGCATCGATCTGGCTGGCGACGACGGTGAGGTCGCGGCCGGCTTTGGCGGTCAGGTCGCGGCCTATGTCCAGGCTGGAGCCGTATTGGGTGATGGTTTCGTCGCGATGCAGGCCACGGGTGCCGCCGGCGATGCGTTCGGCGGCGGTGAGGTTGATGTCGTTCGCGGCGTTGAGGGAGGTATCGGCACCGCTTTTCAAAACACCGCCTACGTTATTGATATCGCGCCCGGCGTTGATGGCCAGGTTGTTGGCGGCTTCGATGCGGGCGGCGCTGTCGATGAAGTCGGTGCGTTCGCTGCGGTAGCCGCTGTCGCTTTCGTGGGTGGTGACGGTGCGTTCGTTGATCACGACGCCGTTGGTGGCGGTGAGGGTGACGTCGCGTCCAGCGATGATGCCGCCGGCCTTGTTGACGAGGTTGTTGCCCGCCAGCAGGTCGAGGCGGTTGCCGGCTTCCACCAGGCCGCTGTTGACCAGGTCGTTGGTGGCGGAGGCGGACAGGTTGTTGCTGGCGCGCAGGGTGCCGGCGTTGTTCAGGTCCTTGCCGGCGATCAGGGTCACGTCGGCGCCCTGAATCAACGCGCCGTTGGCGGCCAGGCGGTTGTTGGCGTTGGCCAGGTACAGCACCGGCACCAGCACTTGCTCGCCGTTGACCTCGACGTTTTCCATCCAGACGATGTCGTGGGTCAGGGCCGCGACTTGTTCGGAAGTGAGGCTGACACCCAGGGCCAGGTTAAGCTCCTGCTTGCTGGCGATGGCGTTGTTCATCAGGTACTTGAACATGTCCTCGTTGGAGGTCTGGCCGTCGATGAAGCGTTGCCCGGTGCGGGCGACCACGGCTTGCTGGATCAGGGTTTGCTCGTACAAACCATCGCCCAGGCGCTTGGCGCTTTGGTCCGGGTCGTAGCCGAGGTTATCGAGCAAGTAGTCCGAACTCATGAACTGCTTGAGGTCGGTAAGCACTGGGTTGGTTTCGATCAGGTATTTGTGTGGGTTGGCCGCCACGGTGCTGGTGGGCAGGCCTTGGACGCGATTGACCGTGAACGCGCTGGTACGGTTCGGCAAAATGCCGGCCATGGGGGCGCCCGAAGTGCTGGTGTCGAAACTGCTGGCCTGGTCGCCGACGCTGGTTGCCTGGCGCGCTGCGATGCTCAGATCAACGTTGCTGGCGGTGGGTTGAAGGATGTTGCCCAGTTGCAAATCTCTGGCTTGGCCAGCGGGCAGTCCTTGTTGGCGCTGGATCGTGCTCAGGCTTGCGCTGCCCATGCTCCAGCTTTGCGGCCCACTGACAGCCAGCGTGCTACTGCCCTGCCCACTCAGGCGGAACAGGCCGTTCTGGCCGGTGGGCAGGCTGAAACCGGGCAAGGCGACCGGGTTGACCTGCTGTTGCGCCAAGTTAGGGGGCAGTTGCTGGTTGAGGGTGATGCGGGTGGAATATTGACTGCCTGCCGCCGCCGTGCCGGTACGTGGACCACTGCCGACATAGCTGTAGCCCGGACGCACGACGCTGTTGTCGATGTTGTTCTGGGTCGAGATGTTGACGGCGCCGCCGGCCTGGATCACGGCTGCGTAACTCTGGTCACCGCCGGCAAGTTTGCGGGTGGCGCCTAAATTCGTGTACTCCATTTCGGTCATGCCGATGAAGTTGGCAATACCCGCTTCCAGACCGCTCAGGTTGTTGACATCGTAACCGGCACTTTCGAACCAGTATTCGTTGGTGAAGTTACTGGCCGCGTTGTACCAGCCACCCGCATTACGGGTCCGCTCGGACCGAAACACACGCGTGGTTTCCGTCTCGCCGGTTTCGACGCCGCTGTTGGTCAGGTTGACCAACGAGGCCGTCAGGTTGCCACCGCTGGCGATGCTGCTGCTCTGGTTCAACAGATCGCCGCCACGCAGGCTCAGGTTGCCACCTGCCGTGATGCTGGAGGCCGCGGTGGCCGCGGTGACTTCGGTTTTCTCGCGCTGCAGCAGCTCCCAAACGTGGTTCTGCTTACCGCTGCAGTCGCCAGCGTTATAACCCTCGATGCAGGCGATTTCGTAGATTTTGGCCGTGTAGATTCCGCTGCTGCCCATGGTCAGCAGCGTGCGAATGTTTTGGATCGTGCTGGCAGCCAGGCTCATGCTGCCGTCGCTTTGAATCGAACTCGAGCTGTTGACGATACTGCTCGCCAGCGCGCCTTGGCCGTTACGGTCAACAGTGAGGTTGCCCAAGCTGTAGATGTTGGCGCTGATATTATTCAGCGTATCGACTCGCAGGCCCATATCTTCGCCACTGAAGACCAAGCCTTGATTGTTTGTCAGCAAACCGGTCGTGACCGTCAGCGCTTGACCGCTGCCTAACGTCCCCAGGTTATTGACCCCACCAGCATCAACCGTCAGGTTGGTGGCCGAGGTCAAACGACCAGCATTGTCCAACTGACCGCCGACATTGAGCGTGGTGTTACCACCGCCAGCAATACTGGAATTAGCACTGTCAAGGCTCACTTGCGCGGCGCTCAGCCCAAGGGTTCCCTGGCTGCTGAGTCGTCCAGCGCCCCAGTAAGTGCCGCTCAGACCTACGCTCAGACTGCCGTTACTGGCAAGCAGGCCTTCGTTGAACCAGTTGACGCCACTGCCTATGAAACTGTCTGAGGCCAATAGTTGACCACTGGCGGTTTGGGTGAAGTTGTTGACGTTGACGTTCAGACGCCCGGCCTGGATGACGCCGCTGTTGGTCCAGGTGTCGGTGCTGATGGTCAGGCCACCACGCGTCACGACCGTGCCACCAGCACCGATGACGTTGGCGGTGGAGATGTCGAACGTTCCAGTGCCGACGTGCAGCAAGCTGCCGCCGGTATTGAGAAAACTGGAGGCGCCAAGTGTCAGGTCGGTATTGGCACTTTCCAGAACACCACTGCGGTTATCAAACAATCCACCGATTTGGAAGTTGGTCTTGCCGCTCCCACCCAAGGCACGCAACTGCCCGGTCTGGTTATCCAGGCTCGCCGCCTTGATCGCCAGGGTGCTGTCACTCTCGATAATCCCCAGGCGGTTGTTCAACGCGCCGGTGAGGTTCAGGTCGATCTGGCTGCCGGCGATCTGGCCGTCGTTGTCGCCACTGTTGTCAAAATCGTTGCCGCTGACGTTAACCTTGCCTTTGGCATAAAGCCCGCCGTTGCGGTTGTCGAAGTTGCGGGTGGTGACGGTCGCGTCGCCGGTCTGCGCGGAGATGCGCCCGCCGTAGTTGTCGAGGCCGCCGAGGGCGATCAGGTTCAGGCGCTGGGCCTGGGTGATGCCGCCCTGGCGGTTGTTGTTCAGGTCGTAGCCGTTTTTCAGCACGCCGGTCAGTTGGGTGGTGAGCAGGCCTTGCAGGCTGGCGAGGACGCCGCCACGGTTGTCCAGGTTGCGCCCGACGACAGTCACGTCCCCGGCCTTGGCCTGGATTCGACCGCTCTGGTTATCGATGTCCGCATCGACCGTGAGGTTCAACCCTCCTTGGCTTTGCACCACACCCTTGCCGTTGGTAAGGCTGGCCGCGTCGATCTGCACGCCGCCGTTCTGGCTGTAGATCAAGCCATCGGCATCGTTCTGGACGACGCCGGAGGTATTCAGGACCAACAAATCATTGGCCGCGACGGTGCCGCGATTGCGGTTGTCCAGGCCACTGGTGAGCAAGGTCAACAGACCTTGGCTGGCGATCTGGCCGCCCTGGTTGTTGATTTGCGTGGCGCGCTCGACCCGCAGTGGGCCGACGCTGGCGATCTTGCCATTGGTGTTGGTCAGGGCGCCGAGCAAGTCCAGGGTCACCGCGGCGTTGCCGATCAGGTTGCCGCCGCTGTTGTCCAGGGAGGTGCCGATGAAGCTCAAGGCGTTTTGTGCGTTGACAGTACCGCCGGCATTGCCCAGGGACATGGCCTTCATGACCAGAGTCGCGCCGCTGTCGATCAAGCCGCCTTGGGCGTTGTTCAGCGAACCGCCAGTGACGGTCAGGGTCTGGTCGCCACCGCTGGACAGAATCCCGCCTCGGTTGTCCAGGCTGGCGGCGCTGACGGTCAGCTGTTTTTTACCGACCAGCGCGCCGGCATTGCTGTTGAGCAACGCCCCGCTGAGGCTGACGCCGACGTCTTCGTCGCGGCTCGATAGGGTGCCGCTGTTGCGGTTGTCCAGGCTCGTGGCGGTCAGGTCCAGGCCTTTGAAGCCGGAGACCAAACCACCTTGGTTGAGAACGTCACGGGCGCCTACGGTCAGCAGACCGTTACTGATGAGCTTGCCGGCGCTGTTGTCGAGATCGCGAGCGGTCAGGTTGAGGCTCTGGCTGCTGGAGATTTCGCCATTCTGGTTGTTCAGGTCCCGCAGGTGCTTGAGGCTGAGTTCACCCGTGGTGGTAATCAGGCCAGCGTTGTTGTTCAGGTCGCCGGTGGCGGCGCCGAAATCAATGGCGATGGCGCTGCCCAACAGCGAACCATGTTGGTTGTTCAGGTCGCTGGTGGCAATGGTCAGGCCGTTGGTGGCGTTGATCAACCCCTGGTTCTGGTTGTTCAGTGCGCCGCTGAGCTTCAGGTCGAGGTTCGCGCGACTGGTCAGGGTACCGCCGCTGTTGTCCAGGCTCGCGGCCTCGACATCCAGCGCAGCGGCGGCGATCAACCCCTTGAGGTTGGTCAGGGCGTTATCGACCCGCAGGGTCAGGGCCTGGTTGCTGAGCAGTTTGCCGTTGTCGTTGTTCAGGCTTTGCGCGGCCAGGGTGAATGCCTGGGCGCTGGAGATTTCACCGCTGGCGTTGTTGACGCCCTTGAGGTTCTTGAGCACCAGCAGCGGCGCGTTGATCAGGCCGTTCTGGTTGTTCAACTGGCCCTGGTTCAGGTCCAGGGTCAGCGCCGTGTTGCTGAAAAGTTGGCCGCCCTGCTGGTCGAGGTCGGTGATGTTGGCGGTCAATGCACCGCCACTGGCGATGCGACCGCCGTCCTGGTTGGTCAGTTTTTTCGTGGTCAGGTCGAGGCTGGCAGCGCTGCTCAGGCGTCCGGACTGGCTGTTGTCGAACGCGCCGGTTTCGACAACCACGGCGCCCTTGCCACTGATACTGCCTTTGTTGCGGTTGTCGAGGCTGGCGCTTTTGACGGTGAGGCCGGCGTCAGTGACGATTTCGCCACCCTGGTTGAGCAAGGCGTCGCCGAGGGTGAGGCCCAGCGCCTCGGCACTGGAAACGCTGCCCAGGGTGTTGGTCAGGCTCGCCGCTGTCATCGTCAGTGTGCCTTCGGCACTCACGACACCCTGGCTGTTATTCAACGCGCCGGAGAGAACGGCGGTGAGGTTCTTCTGGCTCAGCAGCGAGCCGCCCGTGTTATCGAGTGTCTTGCCGATCAAGGTCAGGTCGCTCTTGCCTGACAACAGGCCCTTGGTACGGTTGAGAACGTCCTTCACCGTCAAGGCCAATGCGCCGTTGGCGAGCACTTGTCCGCCGTCGCTGTTGTCCAGGGCATCACCCGCGACGGAAATGTCGGCCTGGCTCGAAAGTTCACCGCCACGGTTATCCACTGCGGCGACATTGAGCTTCAGCGCATCGGTCGCGCCGACCAGCCCGGCATTGCGGTTATCCAATGAGGCGCCGGTGAGGGTTAGGCCACCCAGGGCGATCATCTGGCCGCCCTGGTTGTTCACGCTGGACACATCGGCCGTCACGGCGGTTTTGCCGGCGATCTGGCCGGCCGTGTTGTCCAGGCTCGCCGCGTCGATGCGCAGGTCGCCGTCGGCGATCACCGCAGCGTTCCGGTTGAGCAGTTGATCGTCCACGCTCAGGGTCAGCGCGCCACGGCTGCTGATCAGGCCATCAGTGTTGTCCAGACTCGCGCTGTGACTGTCGAGGGTTTGAGCGGAGATCAGCCCCTTGACGCTGTTGAGCGCCTGCTCGATACGCAGGGTCAGCGCCTGGTTGCTGATCAACTTGCCGTTGCCGTTATCCAGGTTTTGCGCCGCGAGCGTGAACGCCTGGGCACTGGAGATTTCGCCGCCCCGGTTGTCAACGTCCTTAAGGTTTTTCAGCACCAGGACCGGCGCGTTGATCACGCCCTTGAGGTTGTTCAACTGGCCGTGATTCAGGTCCAGGCTCAAGGCGGTCTTGCTGAACAGCTCGCCCCCACGTTGATCGAAACCGCTGACGCTGGCAGTCAGCGTCTTGTCGCTGGCGATGCGGCTGGCGGCGCCGTTGCTGACCTGGGTGGCGGTCAGGTCCAGGGTGTCGCCACTGACCAGATACCCGCCCTGGGTATTGTCGAAGGTGCCGGTGGTGATGCGGGTCGCGCCCTTGGCGCTGAGCAAGCCGTTCTGCTGGTTGTCCAGGCTTTGGCTGCTGACGACCAAGCCGGCGTCGGTGGTGATGGCGCCGCCACGGTTAACCAGCACGCCCGAGGCCGTGAGTGCCAGCGCACCGACACTGGTGAGGCTGCCGTCGGTGTTGTCGAGCGTGCCGACGTTGACGCTTAGTGTGCCGTCGCTGCTGATCAGGCCCGCGACGTTGGTCAGAGCGTTGTCCAGTCGAATATCCAAGCCCTGGCGAGCGACCAGGCTCCCGCCGCTGTTGTCCAGGCTCTGTCCCTTGATCGCGGTAGCGCCCGTGCTGAACAGCAGGCCTTTGTTCTGGTTGATGATCGCCGCGACTTTCAGGCCCAGGTCGGTGCCGGCCAGGATCTTGCCGTCGTCGCTGTTGTTCAGGCGCTGGCCGTCGATGGCGATGTCGACCGTACTGGAGATTTCACCGCCACGGTTGTCCAGGGCATCTACGTTGAGTTTCAGCGCTTTTGTCGCACCTACCAGGCCGCCGTTGCGGTTATCCAGGCTCTGGCCGCTGACGATCAGCAGGCCTTGGGCAACCAGCTCGCCGCCCTGATTGTTCAGTTGCGCGACGTTGGCGGTGAGGTCGCTCTTGCTGGAGATGCGTCCGCTGCTGTTATCAACGCCATTGGTTTGCAGATGAACCGGGCCAACGGCACTGAGCAGGCCGCTGCGGTTATCCAGTTGCGAGCCATCGACACGCAACGCCGCCTGGCTGCTGAACAAGCCTTGTTGACGATTGTCGAGCTGGGCGACGGTCAGTTGCAGATCCTTCACGGACCGGACCTTGCCGGCGCGGTTGTCCAGGCGCCCCGCCTGGACATCAGCGATGCCCTTGACGCCAAGGCTGCCTTGCCGGTTGTCGAACAGATCGCTGATACGCGCGGTCAGGCCGCCGTCGCTGACAAGGCTGCCTTCAAGGGTGTTATCCAGGCTGGCGGCGGTGATTGTCAGGCTCTTGCCGGAGCCCAACACACCGTTCCGGTTGTTCAGGGCACCGATCAGACCAATGTTCAGGGCCAGGTCACCGGTAAGCAGGCCGTCGCTGTTGTCCAGCGCAGTGCCGATGACTGTCGTGACGGCGGCGCTGGAGACCTCACCGTCGTGGTTATTCAACTGCCCGACATTGGCCGTCAGGTTGCCGTTGCTGCTGACTGTGCCCTGGGTATTGAGCAGTGTGTTGGCGGTGACGTTCAGCGTATTGCTGCTGAGCACCCGTCCTTTACTTTGATTGTCCAGGGTCGCGGCGTTTACCGTGGTGGTCTGCCCGCCGCTCAGGGTTCCGCCCTGGTTACTCAGCGTCTGCGCCACGTTGGCGGTGAGGTTACGACTGGCAACAACGCTCTGACCATTGTTATTCAGGCTCTGCGCCGTCAGGCTCACATCCCCCGCCGCGTTACGGGTGTTATCCGCGTTGACCCCGGCCTCGATAATGCCGTTGTTGGTCAACTGCCCACCCGCGTTCAGCGTAATGCTGTCTCGCGCCGCAAGACTCTGCTGGTTGCTCAGGTTGCCCTGGGCCCGGGCGTTCAACGTGGCGCCGGCGTAGATCGGACCTTGGGCATCAAGGCTCGCGGCCTTGACGTTGACCGCGCCGGTGGCCGAGGTCTGCGCCAGGCTCAAGTGGCCGTTGGCATCGAGCTGAATGTCCCCACCACTGGCAATCAACTGCCCGTCCAGCTTCACCCCAACACCGGCCTCGGTGCCCACCAGCTTGATCGCCCCAGCGTACATGCCGCCCAGGGCCGAAGAGTCGATGGCCAGCTGCGGCTTGGCGCTGCCGTCGTCGGCGCGGGCCGTGGCGTTGAGGGTGCCTGCGTTAACGTCATTGCGCCCGGCCACGATGGTCAGGTTCTTCGCCTGGATCTCGGCGTTGATCTTGGCGCTGCGGGTGATGATTTCGAAGCGGTCGACGTTGTTCGCGTTCAGGCCCGCGCCTTCGATGGAGACGCTGCCCTGGTCCACCTGATAGCGACCCACTTGGCCGTTTTCGATGATCGGCTTGCCCGTGGTCAGGGTCGCCCTGGGCGTATTGATAAACCCGCAGCCATTGCAGGTGATGCCGTAGGGGTTGGCGACGATGACATGGGCCGACTGCCCCGCCACTTCGGTGTAGCCGCGCAATTGGCTGGGGTTGCCGCCGTTGACTTCATTGAGAATGACGTTGGCGGCCGTACCGTTGAGGTTCGGGTTGCCAAGGATGATCCCCCCCAGTTGTGTGGACTGGGTGCGCGAGGTGGCGTTGTTGAGGATCACGCCGTTGCTGCCGACGTTGTAGTCCTTGAACTGGTTGTGGGACAGGCCGCTGCCGTTGGGCTTGGCGATGTTGACGATGGGCACTCCATTCCCCGCGCGGTCCAGGCCAGTGCCCGGCGCGCTGACCACGATGCCGTCGGCCTGGGCCCACAGCGGCTGCCAGAACATGACGTTGGCCAGCAGGAACGCCAGGCCACGCTTGGGCATGCCCCAGAACTGCTCGCGGGGTTGCAGGGCGGCGGCAGGTTGGCGGGCCAGGAAAGTGTATTGGCGATCGTCCATGCTCAGGTCTCGTTGCAGCAAAATTTTAAAGAAGTACGTCCACGCGGAAGTAGATCGGCGCTTCGCGCTCGGTCAGGACATCCGGGCGTTCCAGGGAATGGGCGAAGGTGACGCTGGCGTTCAGGTGCTCACCGCGGGCGAACAACTCCACCGAGTTGCTCGACATGCGCCCGTGCTGATTGCCGTTGTAGCGATTGCCGCGAATCACGCCCTGGTCATAACCGAGGCTGGTGCCGTATTCGGCGAACACCGGGCGCAGCCACTCCACCGCTATCGGGCGGCTCCAGCGCAGATCGTTGCGCCAGTAACCGCCGCTGTCGCCGGACAGGGATTGATCCTTGTAGCCGCGGATGGAAGATTGTCCGCCCAGGCTCATGCGCTGCGGGCTGAACAGCACGTCTTCGCTGCGCTGGCCGGTCATCAGGCTGCTGAAGCTGAAGGACTCGTCCCACAACTTGAAAGGCTGCAGGTAGCTGAGGGTGGCGGTGTACTTGCGGTAGCGCGCATCCGGCAGCCCAGGCCCAGGGTCGTGATCACCCTGGGCATCGAAGGCACCGATACCTTGTTGCAGGCCCAGGTCGAGGTTGACGAAGGCATTGCCGACCCGCCGCCCATGGTTGATGCCGAACTGCGCCTCGCTGATGCGATTGCTGCTTTCGGCGAGTTTGCTGCCTTCAATGAAGTTTTGGGTGCGCAGGTACGAAAGGCCCGTGTTGAGGGAGGTCTTGCTCAGCGCATCGCGATGGATCACCCGCTCGACCCGCAACTGATGGTTCTGGCTGTCGCCGGTCTGCTTGAAGTTGAAGCCGTTGGCCGGGATCTGCGAGCGGTATTCGCTCTGGCTGTAGGTGTAACTGACGTTCCACCAGCCAAACGGCAGGTTGTAATAGAGCATGGCGTTGCGGGAGGTGTGCTGGTGGTCGGTCATCGCGTCGTGACCGCCGCGCAACATCAATTGGTCGGCCAGGCCCAACGGGCTGTCCCATTCGAAACTGCTGCCCCATTGTTGCTCACCGGTGCTGCGCTGGCCGTCGTTGCTGCGCGACAGTCCGGCGCGCCAAGGTTTTTTCGGTTCGTTGGTGACCCGCACTTCACTGCCACCGACTTCCTGGCCGGGGGTCAGCTCCATTTTGGCCTGGTTCGATGGCAGGCGATTGAGCTGATCCACCATCTGTTCGATCTCCCGCAGGTTGACCAACTCGCCGGTCTGTCCGGGAAACGCCATCGCCAATTCGCGATCCGACAGCTTGCTGTTTTCGGCCCCCTTCAACCCTTCGAGCCGCCCTTCCACCACCAGCACACTCAAATGTCCGCCCGACAAATCCTGTTGCGGCAGATAGGCACGACTGGTGACCAGGCCCTTTTCGATGTAAAGGTCGGTGATGACCTTGAGCAGCTCGTTAAGCTGCGGCACGCCCAGGCATCGGCCGATGTAGGGCGCCAGCAGGCGCTCGCGCTCGCTGGCGGAAAGGCTGTCGGCGCCCTTGAGCTCAATGGTCTGGATGGCGAAGCAACGGGTATCGGCAGGGGCTGTCGGCTGGATCGGCTTCGCCTCTTTGCCGGGCAGCTCCTTGAGCTCCTCCAAACGACGGCGTTGCTCTTCGAGCAAACGGTTCTGGCGCTCGCGGATCAGGTCCGTGTCGCCAGGCGTCGGGGCGGCGTGAGCCAGGGTAAGTGGAGAAAGGCACAGCAAAGCTACGCACAACCTCGCCCAAAAGGCGGGTGAGGACATGTTCGATCCCTCGATCAGAAGTGACATCAAAATAGTGGCGCGATATTAATTAGCCATCTTTTTGGCGTCAACTAAATGAATTCGGCTTTGAGGCTATTACTGAAACCATTCATCTGAAATCAGATGGGTCCGGTACGGAGGTACGAAAGCTCCAGAGCTAAGATGGATACCTCCTACAAAACAAACACACAGGCCCTCACAGCCCCTAACGAATGAACTTTCCGACCAACACTGGCCTCCACCCATTACCTGCCCAACAAGGAATACGAGGCCCTGTCATGAAAAACTTTCTCAAACTCACCCTCGCCGCCGCCCTCACCTGCGCCCTGCCCGCCTGGGCTACTTGCACGCCTGACGAAGCCACCCTCAAGCGTGAACAACTGGCCCAGGAAGTGACCAAGCTCACCGAACAGAACCCAACCAAGGCCAAGGAAATCAATGATGAGTTGCAGGCCATGGACCTGGAGACGGCCAGCAAGGATTTGCCGGATAAGTGCCAGTTGATCGATAAGCGCCTGGAAGAGTTGAAGGAGGCGGAGAAGAAAGCGCAGTGATTGCCCACATCTCGAGCACAGCCAGCTTTTGTGGCGAGGGGATTTATCCCCTCGCCACAGGGTCTCTGCATGGCAGGTAGTTTTGTGTTTATCCATAAAAAAACCGGACCCAAGGTCCGGTTTTTTCATGAAGCGCTACCGCCGTTTCACTCAGCCGCAGGCGCCTCTGGCTTGCGGCGCTTGAGCGGGGCCATGCCGTCCTTGCTGACCAGCGACGGGGTGTCGCTTTTCGGGCGGTTGGCGGTCTTGCGCTTGGTCGGAGCCTTGGCGGCGGCTTTCTTCTTGTCGCCCTTGCCATCGACCTTTTTCTTCTTCACGCCAACGGCCTTGCCCGACGCCTTGACCTTTTTCGGCCCGCCGTAGGTGCCTTTGACTTCCTTGATGGTGCGGCGCTCGAAGCTCTGCTTGAGGTAGCGCTCGATGCTCGACATCAGGTTCCAGTCGCCGTGGCAGATCAGCGAGATCGCCAGGCCATCGTTGCCGGCACGACCGGTACGGCCGATGCGGTGCACGTATTCGTCGCCGCTGCGGGGCATGTCGAAGTTGATGACCATGTCCAGGCCATCCACGTCCAGGCCACGGGCGGCGACGTCGGTGGCGACGAGGATTTTCACGCCGCCCTGCTTGAGGCGGTCGATGGCCAGCTTGCGATCCTTCTGGTCTTTCTCGCCGTGCAGCACGAACGCCTTGTATTCCTGGGCCACCAGGCGACCGTAGATGCGGTCGGCCATGGCGCGGGTGTTGGTGAACACAATGGCTTTTTCGTAGGTTTCGTTGGCCAGCAGCCAGTTCACGATCTGTTCTTTGTGGACGTTGTGATCAGCTGTGATGATCTGCTGCCGGGTCGTGGAGTTCAGTTGGCTGACCGCGTTGAGCTGCAAGTGCTCGGGGTTGTTCAGCACCTTGGCGATCATCTCGCGCAGGCCCGAGCCGCCCGTGGTGGCGGAGAACAGCATGGTCTGCTGGCGATTGACGCATTCGTCCACCAGGCGCTGCACGTCTTCGGCAAACCCCATGTCCAGCATGCGGTCGGCTTCGTCCAGCACCAGTACTTCGACTTCCTTGAGATCCAGGTTGCCGGCGTTCAACTGCTCGATCATCCGCCCCGGCGTGCCGATCAGGATGTCAGGCACCTTGCGCAGCATGGCGGCCTGGACCTTGAAGTCCTCGCCACCGGTGATCAGGCCGGACTTGATGAAGGTGAATTGCGAGAAGCGCTCCACTTCCTTCAAGGTCTGCTGGGCCAGTTCGCGGGTCGGCAGCAGGATCAGGGTCTTGATGCTGACGCGGACCTTGGCCGGGCCGATCAGGCGATTGAGGATCGGCAGCACGAACGCGGCGGTCTTGCCGCTGCCGGTCTGCGCCGTCACCCGCAGGTCACGCCCCTGGAGCGCGAGCGGAATAGCCGCTGCCTGCACCGGCGTTGGCTCGACAAATTTAAGCTCGGCCACGGCTTTGAGCAGGCGTTCGTGCAGGGCGAATTGGGAAAACACGGGTGCTACCTCGAAGAAATGCAAAAAAACAGCTGCATAGGGTAACGGTTTCGAGCGCGAAGGCCGAGTTTCTTTATACAAACGGCGGTAAATCAGTGCATTTTTATCAGCCAATATTGCATCGACGGTCACTTGACCGGGCTTAAATGCTCTAATCGTCCCGTCGCGTCTTTATAGAAGAATCGTTTCGTCCATGGACATCAAACAACTCTGGGTCAACCTCCAAGACCTCTGGGGTGCCCTTGACCAGCACCCGTTCCTGCATTCCAGCCTCGCCCTGATGTTGCTGCTGGTCATCGCCCTGGTGCTGGGGCGGGTAGCGCGCTACTTGATCCTGCACGCTGCCAAGTTGCTGGGACGCCAACCGGCCCTGCACTGGGTCAATGACCTGCGCCAGAACAAGGTCTTTCACCGCCTGGCGCAGATGACGCCGTCACTGATCATCCAGTCCGGCCTGCATCTGGTGCCGGAACTGAGCAAGACCAGCCTGGTTTTCCTGGGCAATGTCGCCCTGGCGTTCACCATCCTGTTCATGATGCTGAGCCTCAGTGCCCTGCTCAGCGCCCTGCTGGACGTGTACGCCCGCACCGAACACGCGCGTACCCGCTCGATCAAGGGCTACGTGCAACTGACGAAGATGGTGCTGTATGTGTTTGGCGCGATCATCATTGTCGCCACGTTGATCGACCGCTCGCCGCTGTTGCTGCTGTCGGGCCTGGGTGCGATGTCGGCAGTGATCCTGTTGGTCTACAAGGACACCCTGCTGTCGTTCGTCGCCAGCGTGCAGCTGACCAGCAACGACATGCTGCGGGTCGGCGACTGGATCGAGATGCCTCAGGTCGGCGCCGACGGCGATGTGGTGGACATCACCCTGCACACGGTGAAGGTGCAGAACTTCGACAAGACCATCGTCTCGATCCCGACCTGGCGCCTGATGTCCGAGTCGTTCAAGAACTGGCGCGGCATGCAGCAGTCCGGTGGTCGCCGGATCAAGCGCAGCCTGTTCATCGACGCCAGCGGCGTGCGCTTCCTGCATGACGACGAAGAACAACGCCTGACCCAAGTCCGCCTGTTGACCGACTACATCAGCCGCAAGCAGGCTGAACTCAAGGCCTGGAACGAAGCCCAGGGCAACGTCGCGGCGATGTCGGCCAACCGTCGACGGATGACCAACCAGGGTACTTTCCGGGCCTATGCCCTGGCCTATTTGAAGAGCCACCCGGAGATCCAGCCGAACATGACCTGCATGGTGCGCCAGATGCAGACCACCGCCCAGGGCATCCCCCTGGAAATCTACTGCTTCACCCGCACCACCGCGTGGACGGACTACGAGCGCATCCAGGGGGATATCTTCGATTACCTGCTGGCGGTGATGCCGGAATTCGGCTTGAACCTGTATCAGCAGCCGAGCGGCACGGACTTGCGTTCGGGGCTGCTGCCGGGGGTGTTGGGGGCGAGTCATCTGCCCGAGCCGCAGAAGCAGGTGGTCTAAAGCCAACCACCATCCCCCTGTGGGAGCGAGCTTGCTCGCGATAGCGATCTGTCAGAAACATAGATGCTGACTGATGCTCGGCTATCGCGAGCAAGCTCGCTCCCACAGTGTTCAGGGTGCAGGTTGCGGCTGGCGTACCCCCAACCGGCTGATCCACACCGCCGCCAATATCACCGACCCACCCAGCAGCAACCGCCCCAACGCCTCGTGCTGGTTCCAGATCAGCAGGTTCACCAGCAGCCCCACCGGCACGTGCAGGTTGTTCATCACCGCCAGCGTCCCACCGTTGACCAGGCACGCGCCCTTGTTCCACCAGTACAGCCCCAGCGCGGTGGAAACCAGGCCTAGGAACACCAGCACGCCCCATTGCAGCGGGGCGTCGGGCCAGAAGTCGGCCTTGCCGAACAGCAGGAAGGCCGGCAACGCCACCATCAGCGCACCGAGATAGAAATAACCGAAACGCCGGTAATGCGGCAGGTCACTCGGATGACGGGCCACCAAGTGTTTGTAGAGCACCTGCCCGGCGGCATAGGTGAAGTTGGCCAGTTGCAGCAACAAAAAGCCCATGAAGAAGTCCGGGTTGATCCGGTCATAGCGAATCACCGCCGCGCCGGCCACGGCCACCAGCGCCGCGATCAGGGCCCAGGGATTGAAGCGACGATTGAGCGCATCTTCGATCAGGGTCACATGCAGCGGCGTCAGGATGGTGAAAAGCAGAACCTCGGGCACCGTCAGCACACGGAAGCTCAGGTACAGGCACACGTAGGTCACGCCGAACTGCAAGGCGCCGATCAACAGCATGCCGCGCATGAACGACGGCTCCACCTGGCGCCAACGGGTCAGTGGAATGAACACCAGTCCCGCCAGTACCACGCGCACCAGCACCGCGAAATAGCTGTCCACATGCCCGGCCAGGTACTCGCCGATCAGGCTGAAGGAAAACGCCTGGATCAATGTCACAAAAAGTAGATAGCCCATACCACCCCTCATTTCGAATGGCGGCGAAGATAGCGGTTTTGCTCGGTGGGAGCGAGCTTGCTCGCGGCGATCGAGTACCGGTTGCCAACGATGTGGGTCTGAATCACTGATTTGAAAGGCTTTACAGCACCGCAACGCCAGTGTGGCGCTGAAGCCGGCCACTGGCCGCCCGCTGAAGCACACGGGTCAACGCCTGGAAGTTCGCCGGTTTGGTTAAAACGTCATCGGCACCCGCCGCCCTGAAACGCTCTATCTCGCTGGAAAAGGCGCTCGCGGTGAAGGCCACGATATAGCAGGTAACCCCCCCCGGGAGTTCACGGATTCTATGGATGGCCTCCAGCCCGTCCATGACAGGCATCTCGATGTCCATGAAAACGATCTCTGGAATCGAAGTCATGCACTGTTCGACTGCCTCCCGCCCATTTGATGCAAGACCGGGGGCATAACCCAACTCTTGCAGCATCGCCATGGCAACTTTCTGGCTCACGGGATGATTTTCCACCAGCAGGATGTCCAGCGGGTACTCTTCGGCAAAAGATACGTTGACACTCACCGCGGCGTGATCGTTGGCGTAGGGGATTTCCGAGACTGAAAAAAGCGCCATGGGAAGCGAGAAGCAAAACGTCGACCCGACCCCGGGCTGGCTGGTAAAGGACAAGGTCCCCCGTTGCGCCTCGATCAGACTCTTGCAAATGGAAAGCCCCAGTCCACTCCCTGTAAAACCTTGGCTGACCGGCTCTTTGAATTGGGCAAAGGGCTTGAACAGGCTGTCCTGCCGCTCCAGTGGGATGCCAATGCCGGTATCGCGTATGGAAAAGTCGAGTCGGGCTTGAGGGCCATGACCACTGGTAGTCACGGTGAGCGAAACCTCTCCGCTTTCGGTGAACTTGACGGCGTTGCCCAGCAAGTTGATCAATACCTGGCGAAGACAATCGATATCGGTCTTGACCAAGGGCGGTACGTCCGACGAAACCTTGGCTTCAAGGGCAATTGGCTTACCCTGGATATTTTGTCGGATCATTTCAAGGCTGGAAGAAACCAGTGCTCGTACGTCAAACACGCAAGGCTTCAACTCAAGCTTGCCTGCTTCGATTTTTGCAAGATCGAGTACGTTATCAATAAGCGACAACAGCGTTCGCCCACTGCCATGAATTGTTTTCAGCAGACGGCGCTGCTCGGGATTCAGTTCGGACTGGGCCAGCAGCTCGGTCGCGCCAATGACGCCGTACATAGGGGTGCGGATTTCATGACTCATGGTGGCCAGAAATCTGGTTTTCGAACGATCGGCGTCTTCGGCGGCATTTTTTGCCTGATTCAGTACGTGTTCATTGACTCGCAATTGCTGGAGATGCGCACGCATGCGTAAAAGGATAAAAGCGAGAAATACCAGAAGGGCCACGATGACATGGTAAAGGGAGTCATGATTAAGTTGTTGGTAGTAGTCGGCCAGGGTAATTTCCGCCCCGACAACATACACCGTACCGTCTTGTGATTTCAGTGGGACAAAGACCGCGCGAAAATCCCCCCAATGATCCGAGTAATCGATCCAGGTTGGCTTGGTACGCTCGAAACTGTCGAGTAAAGCCTGGCTCGCATCGGGATACGGATCGAAAAACCGTACGAAATTCCCCTCTTGAATTTCTTGCTTCGATGCGCTGGAGCTGACCAGGTAAGCGACGCCACCTCGCTTGATCACACTGTAGACAAACGCAGTGCCCATGGACTCGTTGAAGCTGGAAAGCCGCTCAATGCTATCCCAGTCTTGCGCCTGCGATTTGGAATGTTTATCGACCAGATTGTCATGGTAACGGTCGCCGAGAATGGCCGAAGCGCCCAGTGCGGCATGCAGCAATTTATTATTGATATTGTCAGTGAGGACGCTTTGCGTCTCGACATAGAGGTAGTAGATGTAGCCACTCGCCCCTATGAAATAGGCCAAGAACAAAGCCCATGTTTTGCGTTTGAATTTGAACATATCACAGTCTCCCTACTGCAATTGCGCGCATAAACTACCACAGCAGGCATCGAGAGACTTGCCAAATCCGAGTGAAGCCATGGCCTGCACATCTTCCAGCCCTCCTGACGAGAGGGTCGTCCATGTCAAAGAGTCGTTGTTTCCATTTCCCCAAAAAAAAGCCCGATCTCGCTAATAGCGTTCAATCGGGCTGATGCACTCAGGAGCAATAAGTGCAAAGGGAGGTTCGATGCGCAAAACGGTTTGAAGGGAAGCGCCAGGTCACTAGACCACCTGGCGATTACCTGAGGATTAACGGATCAGGCGACCTGGGACAGTTTGGCGTTGGCCTGATTCAGCCCCTTCTCCTGGAAGTCGCCGCCCAGGTTCATGCCTTCGGCATGGATGAAGGTCACGTCGTGGATACCGATGAAGCCCATGACCTGGCGCAGGTAGGGTTCCTGGTGGTCAGTGCTGCCACCGGCGTGAATGCCGCCCCGGGCGGTGAGCACGAAGGCGCGCTTGTCGGCCAGCAGGCCTTGGGGACCGGTGGGGGTGTATTTGAACGTCACGCCGGCACGCAGCACGTGGTCGAGCCAGGCTTTCAAGGTGCTGGGAATGGCGAAGTTGTACATCGGCGCAGCCATTACCAGGACGTCGGCGGCCAGCAACTCATCGGTCAGTTGGTTGGAGCGCTCCAGCGAGGCGTTTTCAATGTCGTTGCGCTGCTCGACAGGCTTCATCCAACCGCCCAGTAAATTGGCATCCAGGTGTGGCACCGGGTTGATGGCCAGGTCGCGAACGCTGATTTCGTCGGCCGGGTGTGCGGCTTTCCACTGGTTGATGAAGGTCTGGGTCAGTTGGCGGGAAACCGAGTCTTGCTGGCGGGCACTGCTTTCGATGATCAGAACGCGGGACATGGCTTGTAGGCTCCATCTGAGAATGTTGTAAGTCGATGGAGTGAAGGTTAAACGTGAGCATATCGATGAAAAAGCGCAAATAACTGCTGTAATGCATCGATAAATTCGTTTATAAGCGAAGCAAGCAATATGGCCTGCCCCACTGCCAGGCGCGCTACTTCGGCTGACAGGTCAGCTTGATGCGCAGCTTGATGATGTTGCGGTTGAACTTGGCCGTGGCGTTCTTGAACTTGCCGGCGGCGACTTCGATCTTGCGGGTGCGAGGTGCTTCCGGGCCATTGCTGAAGACGACGGTACAAGCCGCGTCGGTGCTGCCGTAGTTGTTGACCTGTATAGAGCCGATGTCGGCATCGGTGTCATAGGCGTTGTAGTCGATGCTCAGGCCGTTGAGGTGTTTTTCCACATCGATCGGGTAGGCAAATGCAGTCAGCGGCAGCAAGGCCAGCACCACTGCACAACAGATTTTCTTCATTCGGCAGTCTCCACCAAGGGACCGCCAGCTTAGGACAAGAGGAGCCCGATATGAAAGCGCCCCGTGTGACCCTTGATCAATGGCGCACCCTGCAGGCGGTGGTCGACCACGGCGGTTTCGCCCAGGCCGCCGATGTGCTGCATCGCTCCCAGTCGTCAGTGAGCTACACCGTGGCACGCATGCAGGATCAACTCGGCGTACCCTTGCTGCGCATCGACGGGCGCAAGGCCGTACTGACCGAAGCCGGCGGCGTCCTGCTGCGCCGCTCGCGGCAACTGGTGAAACAGGCCAGCCAATTGGAAGACCTGGCCCACCACATGGAGCAAGGCTGGGAAGCGGAAGTGCGCCTAGTGGTCGACGCGGCCTACCCCAACGCCCGTCTGGTTCGCGCCTTGACCGCGTTCATGCCGCAGAGCCGTGGCTGCCGGGTGCGGCTGCGCGAAGAAGTGTTGTCGGGTGTCGAAGAAGTGTTGCTCGAAGGCGTGGCCGACCTGGCCATCAGCGGCTTCAGCATTCCCGGTTACCTGGGCGCGGAATTGAGCGATGTGGAGTTCATCGCGGTGGCCCACCCCGAGCATGCCCTGCACCGCCTCAATCGCGAGCTGAACTTCCAGGACCTGGAAAGCCAGTTGCAAGTGGTCATCCGCGACTCCGGGCGCCAGCAGCCCCGGGACGTCGGTTGGCTCGGCGCCGAACAGCGCTGGACCGTGGGCAGCCTGGCCACCGCCGCGAATTTTGTCGGCAGCGGCCTGGGATTCGCCTGGCTGCCCCGGCACATGATCGAGCGGGAGCTCAAGGAAGGCGTGCTCAAGCGTCTACCCTTGGAACAGGGAGGCAGCCGCAACTCGACCTTCTATCTTTTTTCAAACAAGGAAAAACCCCTGGGCCCGGCCACGCAAATCCTGATCGAATTGCTGCGCACCTTTGACACCGCGCCACTGGATGCGCCGTTCGCCGCCCCTGAACAAGCCTGACAAGGATTTCGCCGATGGCCTATTTCGAGCACGAAGGTTGCAACCTGCACTACGAGGAATACGGCCATGGCGCGCCCTTGGTGCTGGTCCATGGGCTGGGCTCCAGCACCCGCGACTGGGAAAAGCAGATCCCGGAACTGTCCGCCCGCTACCGTCTGATCGTGATGGATGTGCGCGGCCACGGTCGTTCCGACAAACCTCGCGAGCGCTACAGCATCGCCGGCTTCAGCGCCGACCTGAGCGCGCTGATCGAACACCTGGACCTCGGCCCGGTGCACTTGGTGGGCTGGTCCATGGGCGGCATGATCTGCTTCCAACTGGCGGTGGATGAACCCGAACGGGTCAAGAGCCTGTGCATCGTCAACAGTGCGCCGCAGGTCAAGGTCCGCACGCTCGACGATTGCTGGCAATGGTTCAAGCGTTGGAGCCTGATGCGCCTGCTCAGCCTGGAAACCATCGGCAAGGCCCTGGGCGCCAAATTGTTTCCCAAGCCCGAGCAAACCGAGTTACGCCTGGAAATGGCTCGACGCTGGGCAAAGAACGACAAACGTGCTTATCTCGCCAGCTTCGATGCGATCGTAGGCTGGGGGGTTCAGGAACGACTTTCGCAGGTCGTCTGTCCAACCCTCGTCATCTGCGCCGACCACGACTACACCCCGGTGGCGCTGAAAGAAGCCTATGTAAAACTGCTGCCCGACGCACGGCTGGTGGTCATCGCCGATTCACGGCACGCTACCCCGCTGGATCAACCCGAACGCTTCAACCAAACCCTGCTCGACTTTTTGACCGCAACCGACTCCACCACTCAGGATCTCTGACCCCATGCTGAAGAAAATCGCCCTTGCCGCTGGCACCGTACTGTTTGCCGCCAACCTGATGGCCGCTACCCCCGCCAAGGCGCCCCATGTATTGCTGGAAACCACCAACGGCCAGATCGAAATCGAACTGGACCCGGTCAAGGCCCCCATCAGCACCAAGAATTTCCTTGAGTACGTGGACAGTGGTTTCTACAACAACACGATTTTCCACCGTGTGATCCCGGGCTTCATGGCCCAGGGCGGCGGCTTCACTCAAGCCATGCAACAAAAAGACACCAAGGCACCGATCAAGAACGAAGCCAGCAATGGCCTGCACAACGTTCGCGGTACCTTGTCGATGGCCCGCACGTCCAACCCGGACTCGGCCACCAGCCAGTTCTTCATCAACGTGGCCGACAACGCCTTCCTCGACCCGGGCCGTGACGCCGGCTACGCGGTGTTCGCCAAGGTGGTCAAGGGCATGGACGTGGTGGACATCATCGTCAACTCCCAGACCACGACCAAACAAGGCATGCAAAACGTGCCGGTCGATCCTGTGATCATTAAGTCGGCCAAGCGCCTCGACTGAAGAGGCACATGGCAAGCCTGGGCGGCGCGGCGATCCCGCACCGCCCATTAGCAAAAAGGAGAGCCCCCGCCAGGGCATTTACCCATGGTTTTTCGCCGTTTCGAAACACTGATCGATATCTTCCGCGACGCCCCGAGCTCGGCCCCGCCGAACCGCGTCCTGCCCTTCTACACCTATTACTTGAAACAGGTCTGGCCCAGCTTCGCCGTGCTGCTGGTGGTCGGCCTGATCGGCGCGCTGATCGAAGTGGCGCTGTTCAGCTACCTGAGCCGCATCATCGACCTGACCCAGGGCACGCCCAATGTGGACTTCTTCAAGGTCCATGGCTTGGAGCTGGCCTGGATGGCCGTGGTGGCACTGGTCTTGCGGCCCATCTTCGTGGCCCTGCATGACCTGCTGGTGCACCAGACCCTGAGCCCCGGCATGACCAGCCTGATCCGCTGGCAGAACCACAGCTACGTGCTCAAGCAGAGCCTGAATTTCTTCCAGAACGACTTCGCCGGACGCATCGCCCAGCGCATCATGCAGACCGGCAACTCCCTGCGCGACTCGGCGGTACAAGCGGTGGATGCCCTCTGGCACGTGCTGATCTACGCCGTCAGCTCCCTGGTGCTGTTCGCCGAAGCCGACTGGCGCCTGATGATCCCGCTGCTGATGTGGATCGCCGCCTACATCGGCGCGCTCTGCTATTTCGTGCCGCGGGTCAAGGAGCGCTCGGTGGTATCGTCCGACGCCCGCTCCAAGCTCATGGGCCGGATCGTCGACGGCTACACCAACATCACCACCCTCAAGCTGTTCGCCCACACCAACTTCGAACAGCAATACGCCCGCGAGGCCATCCAGGAACAGACCGAAAAAGCCCAGCTGGCCGGCCGCGTGGTCACCAGCATGGACGTGGTCATCACCAGCATGAACGGGCTGCTGATCGTCGGCACCACGGCGCTGGCCCTGTGGCTGTGGACCCAGTCGCTGATCAGTGTGGGCGCCATTGCCCTGGCGACCGGGCTGGTGATCCGCATTGTCAACATGTCCGGCTGGATCATGTGGGTGGTCAACGGCATCTTCGAAAACATCGGCATGGTCCAGGACGGCCTGCAGACCATCGCCCAGCCGGTCAGCGTCACCGACCGCGACCAGGCCAAGCCCCTGGCGGTCGCTCGGGGCGAAGTGCGCTTCGAGCATGTGGATTTCCACTATGGCAAGAAGAGCGGGGTGATCGGCGACCTGAACCTGATCATCAAGCCCGGCGAAAAAATCGGCTTGATCGGCCCGTCCGGTGCGGGCAAGTCCACCTTGGTGAACCTGCTGCTGCGCCTTTATGACGTACAAGGCGGGCGCATCCTCATCGACGGCCAGGACATTGCCGAAGTCGGCCAGGAAAGCCTGCGCGAGCGGATCGGCATGATTACCCAGGACACCTCGCTGCTGCATCGCTCGATTCGCGACAACCTGCTCTACGGCAAGCCCGACGCCACCGATGCACAACTCTGGGAAGCCGTGCACAAGGCCCGGGCCGATGAGTTCATCCCACTGCTGTCGGATGCCGAAGGCCGCACGGGGTTCGATGCCCATGTGGGTGAGCGCGGGGTAAAGCTGTCCGGTGGCCAGCGCCAGCGCATCGCTATCGCGCGGGTGCTGCTCAAGGATGCGCCGATCCTGATCATGGACGAAGCGACCTCAGCGCTGGACTCGGAAGTCGAGGCGGCCATCCAGGAAAGCCTCGAAACGCTGATGCAGGGCAAGACCGTGATCGCCATCGCCCACCGCCTCTCCACCATCGCCCGGATGGACCGCTTGGTGGTACTGGAAAATGGCCGCATCGCCGAAACCGGCAGCCATGCCGAACTGTTGGCCCATGGCGGGTTGTACGCGCGGCTGTGGCATCACCAGACGGGTGGGTTTGTGGGGATTGACTGACCTCAGAGTTGCTTTGGCATAAGGCCTTTGAGCCTGGCTCACTGCAAGAACTGGTTTGGCACAAGGCCTTTGAGCCTGGCTCACTGTGGCGAGGGGATTTATCCCCGCTGGGCTGCGAAGCAGACCTGAAGCCAGAAAACGCGGTGTGTCAGGCTGATTGAGTGACTGCAGTGGGGCTGCTTCGCAGCCCAGCGGGGATAAATCCCCTCGCCACAGGTAGATGTGTCAGCCCCCGGAGTCAACCTGCCGATAAGGCAGGGCTGCCCTCGCCTCTTCGGCATACGCCAGTACCCCCTCGTGCTCGCGCGCCAGGAAGTCCGCCACCGCCGCCTTCAATCCCGGATGACGCAAGTAATGCCATGACCGGGTGATCACCGGCTCGAACCCGCGAATCAATTTGTGCTCGCCCTGGGCGCCGGCGTCAAAACGCTGCAAGCCATGGGCAATCGCGTAGTCCATGCCTTGATAGAAACAGGTCTCGAAGTGCAACCGGTCGAACTCCGCCAGGCAGCCCCAGTACCGTCCATAGAAACTGTCGCCGCCCACCAGGCTGAATGCCATCGCCACCGGCCGTGAACCTTGCTTGGCAAGCACCACGCGAATCGCCTCGGGCATGCGTTCGGCCAGCAGGCTGAAAAACGCCCGCGTCAGGTACGGCGCCTGCCGACGCACCGCATAAGTGTTGGCGTAACAGGCGTAGACAAAATCCCACTGGGCCTCATCCAGTTGATGGCCATCGAGCCATTCGAACTCGATACCCTGCCCCGCCACCTGCTCCCGCTCCTTGCGCATCTGCTTGCGCTTGCGGGAACTGAGGGCGTCGAGAAAGTCCTGGAAATCCCGATAACCGCGATTGCGCCAGTGATACTGGCAGCCGATCCGCTGCAACCAGCCATCCTGCCCGGCCAGCGCCGTGTCGGTGAACGCATCGGTAAAGTTGATATGGGCGCTGGACAGCCCCTCGACCTCCAGATACCCCGGCACGCTGCCCAGCAACGCCAGCCCATCCTCCCCCCGCGCCGCCAGCAAACGCGGGCCACTGACCGGACTGAACGGCACCGCCGTCAGCAACTTGGGGTAATAGTCGATCCCGGCCCGGGCACAGGCATCGGCCCAGCCGTGGTCGAACACGTACTCACCGTAGGAATGCCACTTGCGGTAACTGGGCAAGGCTGCCAACAAGTGACCGTCTTCTATATGTAGCAAATGCTCGGCCTGCCAGCCGGATTGCGGGCCCAGGCTGGCGCTGTCTTCCAGGGTGGCGAGGAACGCGTGGCGCAGGAACGGTTGATTGGCGGGCACCAGCGCGTCCCATTCCTGGGGCACGATGGCAGAAAGGGTGTCCAGTATTTGAAGCGGCATTGGGGGTACCAGGGTCCAAGCGATAGGATCAGTATCGCCGATCCGGGAATAAGGAAGGAGGGATATTCGATGTTTTACATACGGAGCCCGCGGATGTTTTTCATCTCCTCCTCTCCGAGATTCAATCCTTTGAAGTATTTTTCCAGATCACTTCTCGGTGAGATTTTCTGATCGTATGCCGCTGCAATTATTTTAAAGTCTCTTGTACTGTGCCGGGTCCTGCCTAGGCGGCCTATATTATTCTTAGCATGTCGATAGCCCGTATTGGCCGACGTAAACACCTTAAGACTACTTTCCACTTGACTCTCCAGAGTCGCAATATGAGCGCTCCCCTCGACCTCTGCCGTGATGAGATCCGCTTTACGCGCCAGTACCACGTCCGAATAAAAATTTCTCCTTTTCTTCAGGTATTCCACATCTTTAGGCCTAATGGTTTTGATTGACGCCGCTTCCGATTTACCAGGATTAGTTCTCAGAGATCCCGCGGTATACCTGAAACATCTTCGAGATAATCCGCCGAGCTAGTCGTTTTCCTGAGGGCTCTGAGGAGCCAGCCTAAAGGGGTATGCCCTGTCGGGTCTAGATGATTGATCGGATCCCCCATGCAATACATATATGCATTTAAGCCACCCTCTCCAAACGGGCTCAAGTTGTCCGGACCGTGGAACCTCATCATTAACGGATTGAAGACTCGGTAGCCCTTGCCTAGCAAATACCATCCGGTTTGCCCTTCACGCCGCTCGCCGTTGTAACCCAGCAGGCTGTTCGCTGATGCGGCATCAGTGAGATGACCGTAGGGCGAGTAGGCATGACGCGTGATGCCCTGCCGACTGACCTCCCCCAACACACTGTTCTTGTCATCGCCCACCAGCAACCGGGCGCCAGAGCTACCGCCGGCCAGGAGTTGAGCGAGCACAACGTCTTCCGCTCGGACAAAAGTCGTACTGTCAGCTCCGTTGATCTCGGTCACCAGTTCATTGTTTCGGTAAAAGCGTTGTTCCAGGTCGCCCGTAGCGCTACGTCCGATCAGCCTGTCCAGTGCGTCATAGTGAAAACGAGTAACCGTTATGACACTAAGGTCATTGGACCCAAGCTGGCCTGTCCTATCTGAACCCGCCATGCTGCCCTCCCGGTACGCCGGTGCGCCTGGACAAAGTAGGCACGCTTTCGGGATAGGGCGAAACTGTCAGGGTTTACAGGTGCATGCCCGTACAGTGCCTGCCGGAAAAAAGGCCAAAAAAAACCCCGCCAGAGGCGGGGTTCAAAGGAGCTTAACGGATGAAGCGAGAGCGGTGCAGCCGTACGTGGCTTAGAACACGTACTGGGCGCGCATGACAAAACCGTCGCCATCGTCGTCGCCATTGGCGTTGGTGACTTTGTCGGTCTTGGCCTTGACGTACGTGGCGGAGATTTTCACCGCTTCGTTGGCGTACCAGTTCACGCCCAGGTTGTGCACCTTGGCTTCGGCATCACCCACTTCACGGGTGGCCGAGGCCGTAGTGATGTTGTCGTCTTCGACGGTCATGCTGTCGAAGCGGTAGAACACTTCCCAGGCGCCGATGGATTTGTTCTGAGGCTTGATCGCGTCAAACTTGCCGACCTTGTAACCACGGGACTCACCGGTGAGGGTGTAGGCACCCTGGACGTAGAAGCCGTGGCCTTTGAGGTCTTCGAACGCGTCGCTGTCAGCCTTGGTCTTGCGGGAGATGTATTCACCCTGGATCGACGCTGGCCCCATGGCGAATGCGGCTTCCAGGCCGAAGGCGGTGTCAGTGTCGTAGGAACCGGCCGGCGAGTTGTTGGCGCCGCCCAGGACCGGACGGTTGCCGTTAGGGCCAGCATCGTTGCCGCCCAGGGTTTCAACGCCGCGCATGCCCAAGCGGGAGCGATAACGAGCGTCGAACGCGGTGTCCGAAACGTCACGGGAGGCGACGTTCAAACCGAAGTGCAACACGTTGCCCGCGTCGTGCATCGGGGCGAAGACGAAACGACCGTTGACTTGCTTGACGCTGTCGCCGTCGGTGTCGTTGTTGTCCTTGGCGAATACGCCAGCGGAGGCATAGAACGAATCGGCGAAGGTGCTGGAGGCCTGCAGACCCAGACCGTTCTGGTGGCCGTTGGCCCAGTCGATCAAGTCATAAGCAGCGTTGCGCTCAGGTGCGGTGACCCACTTGGAGCTGGTGGCTTTTTCCAGACCGAAATCCGGGTCGAAACGACCGAATTTGATCGAGACTGGCTTGAAGCCGTTGTAGGCCATGGACGCTTCGTCGAAGTAACCGTCGTCCGAGCTGCCGGCGTTGTGAGAGAAGTCGTAGCTGATGACGTAGGCCCAATCCGTGTACAGCACGCCGGACAGCTCCAGGAAGGCGCGACGGAAGTAAGCGGCATCAGCCGAATTGCCGTTATCGGTGTAGATACCGTCGAACTGGCTGTAGTCAGCCTGCAAACGACCACCGAGCTTGAAGCTGAACTCTTTGTCAGTGGTAGCGACCTCAAGGCCGCCCTTGGTCTTGACCACGATATCGGCGCCATCGGTGGTGACGGTGCCGGCGAAAGCCTGGGCGGTTACTGCCATTGCCAGTGCGCTGGCGGCAACACCTGCGAAGTGCTTACGGATCATCGAAGAATTCCCCTAGTTGGTAGTCTATGCGTTAGAAAACACGCGGAACTGGGCCCGCTGGTGTTGGGAGGGGATCTTGGCGATGGGTTGTGTCAGGCGAGTTGCTATCACATAAAGATTTTATGACAGCGGAACTTTTTACTTCGAATAGGAATAACCCAAAAGCCCTGTGGGAGCGAGCTTGCTCGCGATGGGGGTCTTTCAGTCAACATTGATGTTGGCTGGTCTACCGCTATCGCGAGCAAGCTCGCTCCCACAGGGGGGGGTGTGTATCGCGGTTTAGCGGATGTTTCTGCGGCGCTCGGCGGCGAGTTTCTCGGCGAGGTGATCCAGGTCGGGAATCGGCGGTTGCGGCAGTTTCCTGAGGGTCGCCTGCATCAGGCGCATCTGGCGGATAAACCGCCGGCAGTTGGGGCAGAACATCAGGTGATGACGCACCATCAGGCGTTCACGAAAACTTAACTGGCCGTCGAGATAATCGCTGGAGCGCGCCACTTGTTCCTTGCAGGTCAGCATTCGCCGGTTTCCTCGAAATGTTCCACGGTCGCGAAGACCTTCAGCCTGGCGCGATGCAACAGCACTCGGACATTGGAGAGCGAGATGTCGAGAAGATTACAAATTTCTTCCAGCTCCAGGCCCTGGCGTTCACGCAGGGTCAACACGCTGCCCTGCAGTTCTGACAGGCTGAGCAACGTGTGCTCCAGGCAATCACGCAGCTCGCTTTCCGTGAGCAGGGCTTCGGGTGTGTCCTGGTGCCAGGCGAATGGCGCCAGCAGCCAATGGCCGTCAGCGGCGAAACGATCATCGCCGAGGGTGCCGTGGGGCGCCGGAAGGTCATCGAGCAATACTTCCCGACGGTTCTGTTTGTAGCGGCCCTTGGCGGCATTGGAGGTGATGGTCAGCAACCAGGTCTTGAGGCTGGAGCGCCCCTGGAAACCACTGAGATTGCGCACCACCGACAGCCAGGCGTCCTGCACCACTTCGTCGGCATGGCGACTGCCGACGATGGCATAGGCCACCGCGCGCATCGGGCTCTGGTAGGTGCTGACCAGTTCTTTGTAGGCCTGCTGCTCACCGGCCAGGAGGCGTTGGAGCAGGAGGGTGTCATCGGTGACCGTCATTCAAACCCCATTACCTTGCAAGACTGGCGATGTTTTTGTGGCGAGGGGATTCATCCCCGCTGGGTTGCGAAGCGACCCTGATATCTGCCATTGCGGTGCATCAGGATGCATGCCTTGCCTGCCTTGGGGCTGCTACGCAGCCCAGCGGGGATGAATCCCCTCGCCACAATACATCCCATAGCCAGTCTTCAGTGCTTACGCAAAATCACACTGCCAATCGAATAACCGGCGCCGAACGAGCTGAGGACGGCAACCGAGCCGCTGGGCAGGTCATCCTGGTATTTGTGAAAGGCAATCACCGAACCGGCCGAACTGGTGTTGGCGTAGCGGTCGAGGATCACCGGGGCTTCTTCTTCGGTGGCTTCGCGTCCGAGCAGTTTGCGTACGATCAGGTGGTTCATGCTCAGGTTGGCCTGGTGCAGCCAGAAGCGCTTCACCTCGCCAACGCTCAACTGGTTCTCTTCCAGATGGGCACCGATCAACTCGGCCACCATCGGACAGACGTCGCGGAACACCTTGCGGCCTTCCTGGACGAACAGCTTGTCACGGCTGCCGACACCTTCTTCGGCGGCGCGGTTGAGGAAGCCGAAGTTGTTGCGGATGTTGTTGGAGAACTTGGTCAGCAGCTTGGTGCTGACCACGTCGAACTGGTACGGCGAGGTCGCCAGGTCCGCCCGTTCGATGACCACGGCGGTAGCCGCATCGCCGAAGATGAAGTGGCTGTCGCGGTCGCGGAAATTCAAGTGGCCGGTGCACACTTCCGGGTTGACCATCAAAATCGCCCGGGCCTGGCCCAGTTGCACGCTGTTGGCCGCGGCCTGGATGCCGAAGGTGGCCGACGAACAGGCCACGTTCATGTCGAAACCGAAACCTTCGATGCCCAGGGCTTCCTGGACTTCGATGGCGATGGCCGGGTAGGCACGCTGCAGGTTGGAACAGGCGACGATGACCCCGTCGATGTCGGCGACGGTGCGGCCGGCGCGCTCCAGGGCCTGTTTCGCGGCACCAATGGCCATTTCACAGAGCACCGACCACTCGTCGTTGGAGCGCTCGGGCAGGCGGGGGGTCATGCGTTGCGGATCGAGAATACCGTCCTTGTCCATGACAAAGCGGCTTTTGATGCCGGACGCCTTTTCGATGAACGCGGCGTTGGATTCGGTCAATGCCTCGACGTCACCGCGCTCGATGGCGTCGGCGTTGTCGGCATTGAATTGCGCGACATAGGTATTGAAAGATTGCACCAGCTCTTCGTTGGAGATGCTGTTGGCCGGGGTGTACAGGCCGGTGCCGCTGATGACGACATTATGCATGGTCGTGTCTCTGATCTGTTCAGGCAGAAAGCATTGGCACCGACGTACCAATACACAAACGGACTTTTTCCATCCGGGGAAGCAGCCCTGGCATCGCTTTATTCCGATCCGCCCGGGGCATTGAAGCTCAAAACCACGGAACCGGCATTTATAGGCGCGAAGTTTGCCATAAACGCTGGCGTTTGGCCCATGCTCCCTTCACTACAACACCATACCCTGTGGGAGCGAGCTTGCTCGCGATAGCGGTGTATCAGTCAACATCAATGCAGGCCGAACCACCGCTATCGCGAGCAAGCTCGCTCCCACAGGGGTTAGAGGGGCTTTGCGATCACCCCTCCACCTGCCCCCACTGCTTGCCCAGGCGCTTGTCCGAGATCGGCACCTTGGTCCCCAGTTGCTGGGCGAACAGCGACACCCGGTATTCCTCCAGCCACCAGCGGTACAGCTCCAGTTGCGGATCGCGCTTGCCCTCCTGGGCGTGTTTGCCGGCGCGGGCCTGGTATTGGGCCCAGAGGTTCGACAGTTCGCCGCTCCAGACCCGGTCTTTCTGCACCTGGCTGCCCAGCTTTTCGAAGCGTTGCTCGATGGCCTTGAGGTAGCGCGGCAGCTCCTTGAGCCACTGATGCGGGGTTTCCCGCACGAAGCCCGGGTACACCAGTTGGCTGAGTTGCTGCTTGATATCGTTCAGCGCCACGGCTTGGGCCAGGTCGATCTTGCCCTTGAAGCGTTTTTGCAGGCCGTGCCAGAGCTTGAGGATGTCCAGGGTCAGCTTCGCCAGGCGTTCGGCGTGTTCGGTCCAGCCGCCGCGCTTGCGCTCGGCCAGGGCGGCCAGGGCGGCGCCGTCGCGGGGCAGGCTCGCTTCACCTTCAAGCACGCAACTGTCGAGGCTGGCCAGCAGGATGTCTTCCACCAGGCTGTCGATGCGGCCCAGGTCGCGGTACAGCAGGCCCAGCTCCGTCAACCCTGGTAACTTGCCACGCAGGAACTTCGCCGATTCGGCCAACTGCTGCATCAACAAGCGCTGCAAGGCGCGGCGATGCTGGAACTCGGCTTCGGCCGGCGTCGGGAATCGCCCTTCCTTGACCACGCCGCCCTCTTCCACCAACGCCGGATAGACCGTCATCGATAGCCCGGCGATCTTCTGCTGGGTTTTCTCGGCCACCGGCGCGAAGACCTTCGCCTCCACCGGCGCCTGGCTTTTCGCCGTTTGTGGCACGGCCAGGGCCGCCTGGCTGGCTTCGGCAAAACGCGCCGTCAACTCGGCCAGGTCGCGGCCTTCGCCGAGGAACTTGCCTTGGCCATCGACGATTTCCAGGTTCATGCGCAAGTGGCTTTCCACCTGCTGGGCCGCTTCAGCCCAGGCTTCGTCACTGACCCGCGCCCCGGTCATGCGCAGCAGCTCACGGCCCAGGGCCAGGGGCAACGAGCCCTCGGCGAAGGTGATGCGCTGCAGCGCCGCCTTGACGAAGTCCGGCACCGGGACGAAGTTCTTGCGCAGGGCCTTGGGCAGGTTGCGCACCAGGGCGATGCACTTGGCCTCGATCATCCCCGGCACCAGCCATTCCAGGCGCTCCGGCGGCAGCATCGGCAGCAGTGGCGCCGGCACTCGCAGGGTCACGCCGTCGCGCGGGTGATTGGGCTCGAAGTGATAGCTCAGCGGCAAGGTCAGGTCGCCGACGCGCAAAGTGTCCGGGTAATGCGTTGCGGTGACCTCGCTGGCCTCGCGGGCCAGCACGTCTTCCTCGCGCATGATCAGCAATTGCGGGTCTTTCTGGCTGTTGATCCGGTACCAGCTGTCGAACGTCGCGGTCTGGTGGATCTCGGCTGGCAAACGTGCGTCGTAGAACGCGAACAGGGTTTCCTCGTCCGCCAAAATATCGCGGCGACGGGCCTTGGCTTCCAGCTCGTCGAGTTGCTCCAGCAGCCGGGTATTGGCCCCCAGGCACTTGGCCTTGGACTGGATCTCGCCGCGCACCAGCGCCTCGCGGATGAACAGTTCCCTCGACACCACTGGGTCCACCGGCCCGTAATGCACTGGCCGCCGACCAACCACGATGAGCCCGAACAAGGTGATCTGCTCATAGGCCACCACTTGCCCGCGCTTCTTCTCCCAATGGGGTTCGAAGTGGTTTTTCTTGATCAGGTGCCCGGCCAGCGGTTCGATCCAGTCCGGTTCGATCTTGGCCACCATGCGCGCATACAGCTTGGTGGTTTCCACCAGTTCGGCCGTCATCAGCCACTGCGGACGCTTCTTGCCCAGGCCCGACGAGGGGTGGACCCAGAACCGCCGCTGGCGAGCGCCCAGGTAATCGCCGTCTTCGGTTTTCTGGCCGATCTGGCTCAACAGGCCCGAGAGCACCGCTTTATGCAGTTTCGGGTAGTCGGCCGGGTCTTTGTTAAGGCTCAACTGCATGTCGCGGCAGATCAAACTCAACTGGCGATGGGAGTCCCGCCACTCGCGCAGGCGCAGGTAATTGAGGAAGTTCTTGCGGCACCAATTGCGCAGCGGGCTGGCGGTCAAGGCCTGGCGCTGCTCTTCGAAACCGCGCCACAGGTTGACCAGCCCGGCGAAGTCCGAATCCGCGTCCTTCCACTGGGCGTGGGCCTGGTCCGCCGCCTGTTGGCGCTCCGGCGGACGCTCGCGGGGGTCCTGGATCGACATGGCACTGGCGACGATCAGCACCTCCTGCAAACTGCCCAATTTCGCCGCTTCCAGCAGCATGCGGCCCATGCGCGGGTCCACCGGCAGGCGCGCCAACTGCCGTCCCAACGGGGTCAGCTGACTATTGCGGTCCACCGCCGAGAGTTCTTGCAGCAGGTTGAAACCGTCGCTGATGGCCTTGCCATCCGGCGGTTCGATGAACGGGAAATCGGTGATCTCGCCGAGACGCAGGTGCAGCATCTGCAGAATCACCGCCGCCAGGTTGGTGCGCAGGATTTCCGGGTCAGTGAACTCCGGCCGTCCTAGAAAATCTTCTTCGCTGTACAGCCTCACGCAGATCCCCGGCTCGACCCGCCCGCAGCGACCCTTGCGCTGGTTGGCACTGGCCTGGGAAATGGCCTCAATGGGCAGGCGCTGGACCTTGGCCCGATAGCTGTAGCGGCTGATGCGCGCGGTGCCGCTGTCGATCACGTAGCGGATGCCCGGCACGGTCAGCGAGGTTTCGGCGACGTTGGTCGCCAGCACCACGCGACGGCCCGGGTGGGACTGGAAGATCCGCTGCTGTTCGGCCGGCGACAGTCGCGCATACAGCGGCAGAATCTCGGTGTGCTTGAGCTGGGCCTTGCGCAGCATTTCCGCGGCGTCGCGAATCTCCCGCTCGCCCGGCAGAAACACCAGCACGTCCCCAGGGCTGCGCCGCTCACTGCGCTCGTAGGCGGCGATTTCATCGAGGGTGGCGAGGATCGCCTGGTCGACGGTCAAGTCGTCCTCGACCCGGTTGCCCTCCTCGTCCTGCTCCAGGGTCAGCGGGCGATACCAGGTTTCCACCGGGAAGGTGCGGCCCGAGACTTCCACGATCGGCGCGTCATCGAAATGCTTGGAGAAGCGCTCCAGGTCGATGGTCGCCGAGGTGATGATGACTTTCAGGTCCGGGCGGCGCGGCAGCAGGGTCTTGAGGTAGCCGAGCAGGAAGTCGATGTTCAGGCTACGTTCGTGGGCCTCGTCGACGATGATCGTGTCGTAGCGCTCGAGGTAGCGGTCATTCTGGGTCTCGGCCAGCAGGATGCCGTCGGTCATCAGCTTGATCAGCGTGTTGGCGTCGCTCTGGTCCTCGAACCGCACCTGATACCCCACCAGCGCCCCCAACGGCGTCGCCAGCTCTTCAGCCACGCGGCTTGCGACGCTACGGGCGGCGATCCGGCGCGGCTGGGTGTGGCCGATCAAGCCATGCTGGCCGCGACCGATTTCCAGGCAGATCTTCGGCAACTGCGTGGTTTTCCCCGAGCCGGTTTCGCCGGCAATGATCAGCACCTGGTGCTTGAGCAGCGCGTCCTTGATTTCGTCGCGCTTGGCGGCAATCGGCAGATTGTCGTCATAGCGGATCACCGGCAGGCTCGCCTTGCGCGCCAGCACCTGGTCGCACGACGCCTGCATGCGCGTCACCCACTGGGCCAGCTTGGCCTCGTCGGGTTTCTTGCGCAGCTCGAGCAACTGGCGACGCAACCGGTGACGGTCGGCGAGCATGGCGTGGTCGAGGTTTTTCAGCAGCTTGTCGATAGCGGGGGCTTGGTCAGTCATCAGATACGCAAGGGTCGTCGGTTTTGTGCAGGGGGCGATTGTCGCAGATTTGTCCGTACCCCGCTGTTGTGGCGAGGGGATTTATCCCCGCTGGGCTGCGAAGCAGCCCTATCAAGGCGACGCCAATGAGCGGATTAAACTCGGCCCTCTTTGTGGCCGCTGCGCGCCCAAGCGGGGATAAATCCCCTCGCCACAGGGGCCTCGTTGCCTGCCGGGTTATTCGTTGTCCAGGTCCTTGCGCCGATACGGGAACACATCGATCACCTTCCCCGCCCGGATCGCCTCCTGCAGGCTTTTCCAGTAATCGGCGTTGTACAGCTCGCCGTGCAACTGGTCGAACAGCTTGCGCTGGCCCGCGTCGGCAAACAGGAACGGCGGGAACTCTTCGGGGAAGACGTCCAGCGGGCCGATGGAATACCAGGGCTCGGAGGCCATTTCGTCTTCCGGGGTGCGGGGCTGGGGGATGTGGCGGAAGTTGGCTTCAGTCAGGAAGCAGATTTCATCGTAGTCGTAGAACACCACGCGGCCATGACGGGTCACGCCGAAGTTCTTGAGCAGCATGTCGCCGGGGAAGATATTGGCCGCCGCCAGTTGCTTGATTGCCAGGCCATAGTCTTCAAGGGCCTCGCGCACCTGGTCCGGGTTGGCATTTTCCAGATAGAGGTTCAGGGGCGTCATCCGGCGCTCGGTCCAGCAGTGGCGAATCAGCACCGTCTCGCCTTCCACCGACACCGTGGACGGCGCCACTTCCAGCAGTTCTTCCAGGCAGGCCGGCTCGAACTTGCTCAGGGGAAAGCGGAAATCGGCGAACTCCTGGGTATCGGCCATGCGTCCGACCCGGTCGACGCTTTTCACCAGGCGATACTTCTCGATCACCGTGGCCCGGTCGACGTTTTTCGACGGTGAGAAACGGTCCTTGATGATCTTGAACACCGTGTTGAAGCCCGGCAGGGTGAACACGCTCATGACCATGCCGCGCACGCCGGGCGCCATGATGAACTGGTCGTCGGTGTTGGCCAGGTGGTTGATCAGCGCCCGATAGAACTCGGACTTGCCGTGCTTGTAGAAACCAATGGAGGTGTACAGCTCGGCGACGTGCTTGCCCGGCAGGATGCGCTTGAGAAAACCGATGAATTCCGCCGGCACCGGCACGTCCACCATGAAGTACGAGCGGGTGAACGAGAAAATGATCGACACCTGCGCCTCGTCAGTGATCAGCGCGTCGATCTGGATGCCCCGGCCTTCACGGTGCAGCAGCGGTATCACCAGCGGCCATTGGTCGTCCTGGGTGTAGATCCGGCCCACCAGGTAGGCGCCCTTGTTGCGATAGAGCACCGAGGAAAACAACTCCACCGTCAGTTCCGGGTCCTTGCAGACCCAGTCCGGCAGGTTCTCGCGCAACTGCGCTTCGAGACGCTGCAGGTCCCCCGGCAGATCGGCGTAGTTCTCGCTGAAACGGTAGTCGGCGAACACGCTCGCCAGCATCCGGTCCAACTGCCCCTGGGGCTTGTAGGTGCGGGTCTGGGCGGAACGGGCCCGGCGCAGGCTGGGCCGGGTGGTGTGGATGAACATGGTGCCGTCGCTGATCAGGTCATGGCTGAACAGGCCGCAGAAAATCGAGTTGTACCAGGTTTCAGACAGCTCATCGTCGAAGCGCAGGTCGATCAGGCTGATGTAGGCGCTTTTGACCAGTGGCCAGCAGCTCACGTCCATCAGGGTTTCGTCATCGAAGGCCTTGTGCAGCCTGGCGACGGTTTCGAAGACTTTTTCTTCATACAAGTTGATGCGCGCCGCCGAAGCCGCTTGGGCTTCCAGCCACTGGGCCTGCTCGAACCGGGCGCGGGCACCATCGGTGATCTGCCGGAAATGCTCACGATAATCGTCGAAGCCGTCGAGAATCGAACGGGCGATTTCGAGGGCGGGCCATGGCTGCGGCATAAGGTAAACCTCGGCGGGTCATGCTTGTTATTGGCGACTGAGCTTAGAGGCCAATCACGCGGCAACGCAACCATTGCCATCGGTATGCAGGGCGGCGACACTTGCCGCCCAATCAAGGAAGGAATGACTCGTGAACCTCGTCGATATCCTGCGTTTACTGTCACTGGCCGCTATCTGGGGCGCCAGTTTCCTGTTCATGCGCATTATCGCCCCCGTCATTGGCACCCTCCCCACTGCCTTTTTTCGCGTGTCCATCGCCTTCGTCGGGCTGCTGGTGATCCTGGCCCTGATGCGCGTCGACTGGAATTTTCGCGGCAAGCTCAAAGTCGTGATGGGGCTGGGCCTGATCAACTCGGGCATTCCGGCCACGTTCTATTCGCTGGCGGCCCAGGTGCTGCCGGCCGGTTATTCGGCGATCTTCAACGCAACCACGCCGTTGATGGGGGTGCTGATCGGCGGCTTGTTCTTCAGCGAAAAACTCACCCCGGCCAAGGTCAGTGGTGTCTTCCTGGGGCTGCTCGGCGTTGGCATCCTGACCCGCGCAGGCCCGGTGGCGTTCGACCTGCAATTGTTGATGGGCGCCCTCGCCTGCCTACTGGCCACGACCTGCTATGGCTTTGCCGGTTTCCTCACCCGGCGCTGGCTCGATCACCAAGGTGGCCTGGACAGCCGCCTCTCGGCCCTGGGCAGCATGTTTGGCGCCACGGTGTTCTTGCTGCCGCTGTTTGGCTACAGCGTCATCAGCCAACCACCGGCCAGCTGGGGGGGCTGGAGCGTGTGGTTGTCGCTGCTGGGGCTGGGCCTGGTGTGCACCGCACTGGCATACATCCTTTATTTTCGCTTGCTCAGTTCCATCGGCCCGGTCAAATCCATGACCGTGACCTTCCTGATTCCGCCGTTCGGCGTGCTGTGGGGGGCGTTGCTGCTGGATGAGCCGTTGGGGATGGCGCATCTGTATGGTGGGGTGTTGATTGCGGCGGCGTTGTGGTTGGTGTTGAAGCCTTCGGTAGCGAAACCGGCTGAGGTGTCTGCCCGGTAGTTCATCGGCGCTGTTAAAAATGCTATCGCGAGCAAGCTCGCTCCCACAAAGGGCTGTGCATAACCTTGTGGGAGCGAGCTTGCTCGCGATAGCGGTGGTACAACCAGCCAATAGCTAAGGGCTAGCGACTTTTACGAAACACAAACACCAACCCCACGATGATCAGCACCATCCCCAGCAAGCTCAACAACGCCAACCGGTTGCCAAACACCAGGTAGTCCATGATCGCCGTCACCGCAGGCACCAGGTAGAACAGGCTCGTGACATTGACCAGGTTGCCGCGGGCGATCAGTCGGTACAGCAGCAACGTCGCCAAAACCGACACCACCAGCCCCATCCACAACACCGGCCCCCAGAACCCCACGCTGTATTCGAAATGAAACGGCTGGAACGGCACGAACACCGCGCACAGCACCAGCCCGGCCAGGTACTGCACCGGCAGCGTGCCCAGTGGGTTGTCGGTAATGCGCTTCTGCATGATCGACCCGGCCGTCATGCTCACCAGTGCCAGCAACCCGCATAGCATCCCGGCCAGGGACATGCCGGCCAGGCCGATGCCCTGGTACACCACCATGACCAACCCGACCAACCCGAGCATCAGGCCGAACAGCCGCGACCAGGAACGCTGACGTTCCATGAGCACCACGGTCAGGATCGGTTGCACGCCCATCAGGGTTGCCATGACCCCCGGCGTGACACTCAGTTGCAGCGCCAGCAGATAAAAAATCTGATAGGCGCCCAGCAGCACCAACCCGGTGGTCGCCGCGTACAGCATCGGCTTGCCAGTCCTGGGCAGCTTGAGCTTGAGCAACGGAATCAACAGCACCAGCGCCGACAGCGCGATGGCAAAACGGATCAGTAAAAAGGCGAAGGGGGAAGCATGGGCCAGGCCCAGCTTGGAAAAGATCGCCCCACTGCTCCACAGCAAAACGAACAGGCTCGTGGAAGCCGCCGCCAACAAGGCGTTTTTGGAAAGGGAAAACATGGATACCACCTGTAGTCAGGCAAAAAGCCAACTCAGCCGAGGCTGAAGTCCAGTAGTTTTTTCAGGCGGGCACAGGGGATGGCAACCGTTGCCGATCAGCCCTGAATGCCAACGCCCGGCGGTGATACGACGGCGTACACCGATGAGCTACGGACAGGTGGGGGGTATTGACCGATCTGCACAGGCTGCTGTTTCCCACACGGCACGACGCCAGCGTTGAACGCTGGAACCACGACCGCGATGACAGGGGATGCAGGCATGAGCCGATCTCTGGGAAGGTGGGGTTCGAAAAGCCCCGAAGAGCGCTGACTATAACCAGCGCTCCATGGACTACGCAATGTTTAAACGAATAACCAATAACCAAGCGCCGTCAGCACCGTCACCGCCAACACCGGCCGCATCACCCGGTAGGCCTTGGGATGCTTGCGCTTGAACTGCTTGACCCGGCCGCTGATGCCGTCGCTGAACGACTTGCTCCAGGCATAGGCCCGGTTGATGCCGCCGACGTGTTCATCGTCCAGGTTCTGTGGCGCGGTGGCGCGGCCGAGGAACGCACTGATGGTGCGGTTGAGGCGAGTCATCAATCGGCTTTTCAAGGGCCGCTCGACATCGCAGAACAGGATCACACGGGTCTGTGGGGTTTCGTTCTTGACCCAATGCACATAGGTCTCATCGAACATGACGTCTTCACCGTCGCGCCAGGCGTAGATCTGACCGTCGACGAAGATGCGGCAGTCCTCGGAATTGGGCGTGGACAACCCCAGGTGATAACGCAACGAACCGGCGAAGGGGTCTCGATGAGGATTCAGATGGCTGCCACCGGGAAGCAGGGCAAACATGGCACCGCGCACGTTCGGAATCCGGTTGACCAGCTCGACGGTGCGCGGACACAACAGCTCGGCTGACGGCAGCGGTTTGTCGTACCACTTGAGGTAGAAGCGCTTCCACCCCTTCTTGAAGAACGAACCGAAACCGGCGTCGTTGTTCTTCTCGGCAGCACGAATGTAGCCCTCGTCGAACAGATGCATGGCCTCGTCGCGAATGACTTGCCAGTTGTCCTTGAGTACATCCAGCTCGGGAAACTTGCTGCGATCCAGGTAAGGCTTCGAGGGCACGCCGGAGAACAGGTACATCAAGGCGTTATAGGGGGCGAACAACGCCGAGTGATTGACGAATTGCCGCAATACCGGCAAACGCGCCTTGCCCCGTAGATGCACATAAAGCGTACTGCCCAGAAACAGCAGCAACACCGAGGCCTTGGCGACAAACGATACGGTCATTTTTACAACTCCTTGTCCAAAAACAACTGACGCGACGCCTACTGCCCGACGTAGCCGAGGGCCATGTTAACCACTAAGGACCCGGGTAAAAACCGTCTGACGCAACATTCTCTGTTGAGTAAAACGCAATAAACACTTTTAACAGGCGCCAGCTGAACCTTGGCTGACGCTTATCAACATCCTGCTCCCCCCTGTGGCGAGGGGATTTATCCCCGCTGGACTGCGCAGCAGCCCACTCAACAATTCAGCCGACTCGATAGCGGGGCCGTTGGGTTTCAGGGTCGCTTCGCAACCCGACGGGGATAAATCCCCTCGCCACAAGAGCCTCACTATCACATCCGGCGCAAAGTTACTGCTGAGTCTCCTGCTCGGTAAACAAGTCACTGAACAACATGCTCGACAAGTACCGCTCGCCCGAGTCCGGCAGGATCACGACGATGGTCTTGCCCTGCATTTCCGGTTTTTCCGCCAGGCGCACGGCCACCGCCATCGCCGCGCCACAAGAGATCCCGCAGAGGATGCCCTCCTCCTGCATCAAGCGCAGGGCCATGGCCTTGGACTCTTCGTCAGAGACCCGCTCGACCAGGTCGACGATCGACAGGTCGAGGTTCTTCGGCACGAACCCGGCGCCGATCCCTTGGATCTTGTGGGGGCTGGGCTTGATCTCATGACCCGCCATCGCTTGGGTAATCACCGGCGAAACCTCGGGCTCGACCGCCACCGACAGGATCGGTTTGCCACAGGTGTTCTTGATATACCGCGAAACCCCGGTAATGGTTCCGCCGGTGCCCACGCCCGCGACCAGCACGTCCACCGCGCCGTCGGTATCGCTCCAGATCTCCGGGCCGGTGGTCTTTTCATGGATCGCCGGGTTCGCCGGGTTATCGAACTGCTGCGGCATGAAGTATTTGGACGGATCGCTGGCCAGGATTTCGGCGGCTTTCTCGATGGCCCCCTTCATGCCCTTCGCCGGCTCGGTGAGCACCAGCTCCGCCCCCAAGGCCTTGAGCACCTTGCGTCGCTCGATGCTCATGGAGGCGGGCATGGTCAGCATCAGTTTGTAACCACGGGCGGCGGCCACGAATGCCAGGCCGATCCCAGTGTTGCCCGAGGTCGGTTCGACAATGGTCATGCCAGCCTTGAGTCTGCCCGAGCTTTCAGCGTCCCAGATCATGTTCGCGCCGATCCGGCACTTGACCGAATAACCTGGGTTGCGGCCCTCGATCTTGGCCAGGATGGTCACGCCCCGCGGCGCAATGCGATTGATCTGTACCAGTGGCGTATTGCCGATGGAATGGGCGTTATCCGCGAATATACGGCTCATGGCTGGGTCCTTGATGCGGCGCAATTGAAGCCCTTAAAGGTATGCCTGTTGCTCATGGGCGTCCAGTTGCACCGAACGTTCCCGTTGCTGCGACAGTCAATGGCATAAGGAGGCGCTCCCCCAATAATCGCTGGAGACTGACTGACATGAAGCGTCGATACCGCTGGCCCCTGTGGGTTTTCGCCACCCTCGTCGCGGTGCTGGTGGCCCTGCATTTCGCCCTGCCCTACCTGGTGCGCGACTACCTGAACGATAAGCTGGCCGACATGGGTGACTATCGCGGCCAGATCACCGACGTGGACCTGGCCCTGTGGCGCGGTGCCTACCGGATCAACGGCCTGAAAATCGTCAAGGTCGACGGCAAGGTCCCGGTGCCGTTCGTCGACGCGCCACTGGTGGACTTGTCGGTGAGCTGGCACTCACTGTGGTACGACCACGCGGTGGTGGCCGAAGTGGAATTCGCCCGCCCCGAAGTGAACTTCGTCGACGGCGGCGCCAACCGGCAGAACTCCCAGACGGGTCAGGGCACCAACTGGCGCGAGCAACTGAGCAAACTGTTGCCCATCACCTTCAACGAAGTGCGCATCAGGGAAGGCAAGGTCACCTTTCGCAATTTCAACTCCAAGCCACCGGTCAACCTGCGGGCCACCGACGTCAACGCCAGCTTCTATAACCTGACCAACGTGGTCGACACCAAAGGCAAGCGCGACGCCCGTTTCGAAGGCAAGGCCCTGGTGGCCGAACATGCGCCCCTGGAGATGCAGGCCACCTTCGACCCCTTGAGCAACTTCGAAGATTTCGATTTCCGCCTGCGGGCCAGGAATATCGAACTCAAGCGCCTGAACGATTTTGCCGCAGCCTATGGCAAGTTCGATTTCAATGCCGGCCATGGTGACCTGGTGATCGAGGCTGAAGCGAATAACGCCAGGCTCAGCGGCTATATCAAGCCATTGCTGCGTGATGTCGACGTGTTCGACTGGCAGCAGGACGTGGAGAACCAGAACAAGAACATCTTCCGCTCGATCTGGGAAGCGCTGGTCGGCACGGGCGAAACGGCCCTCAAGAACCAGCGCAAGAACCAGTTCGCCACCCGGGTGGAACTCAGTGGCAATGTCCACCAGCAGGACATCAGCGCCTTCGAAGCCTTCCTGCAGATCCTGCGCAACGGATTCGTCCAGGCCTTCAATGCCCGCTATGAGCAGCCACCGCCGTCGGCCGATTAGGGCTTGCGTCTTCTTTGTGGCGAGGGGGTAGTCCCCATGGAAATACGCCCAGACTGAGTCAACATGTGACGCCCCATTCAGAGACTGAATACAGCGTCTGCGTTCACAGTCGGCGGGGCCTCGCGGTATAGTCGGGCACGATATTTATTTCGCGCGCCCCGCCTCGCCAGGCCGGCGACACCGTTCGAGGAGTTGCAGATGAAGTTCGAAGGCACCCGCGCCTACGTGGCCACCGATGACCTGAAACTGGCCGTGAACGCCGCCATCACCCTGGAGCGGCCGTTGCTGGTCAAGGGCGAACCGGGCACCGGCAAGACCATGCTGGCCGAACAACTGGCCGAGTCCTTCGGTGCGCGCCTGATCACTTGGCACATCAAGTCCACCACCAAGGCTCACCAGGGCTTGTACGAGTACGACGCGGTCAGCCGCCTGCGGGACTCGCAACTGGGCGTGGACAAGGTCCACGACGTGCGCAACTACCTGAAGAAGGGCAAGCTCTGGGAAGCGTTCGAGTCCGAGGAACGGGTGATCCTGCTGATCGACGAAATCGACAAGGCCGACATCGAGTTCCCCAACGACCTGCTGCAGGAACTCGACAAGATGGAGTTCTACGTCTACGAGACCGACGAAACCATCAAGGCCAAGCAGCGCCCGATCATCATCATTACCTCCAACAACGAAAAGGAACTGCCGGACGCCTTCCTGCGCCGCTGCTTCTTCCACTACATCGCCTTCCCCGACCGCGCGACGCTGCAGAAAATCGTCGATGTGCATTACCCGGACATCAAGAAGGACCTGGTCAGTGAAGCGCTGGACGTGTTCTTCGACGTGCGCAAGGTGCCGGGCCTGAAGAAAAAGCCTTCCACGTCCGAACTGGTGGACTGGCTCAAGCTGCTGATGGCCGACAACATTGGCGAAGCGGTGCTGCGCGAACGTGATCCGACCAAGGCCATTCCGCCGCTGGCCGGTGCCCTGGTCAAGAACGAGCAGGACGTGCAACTGCTCGAGCGCCTGGCGTTCATGAGCCGTCGCGGCACTCGCTGATCCTCTTCGTTTAACAAGAGCGAGGGCGATTGCCATGCTGCTTAACCTGTTCAATGAGATGCGCGCCGCCAAGGTGCCCGTGTCGGTGCGTGAACTGCTGGACCTGATCAACGCGCTGAAACAGCGGGTGATCTTCGCCGACATGGACGAGTTCTATTACCTGTCCCGGGCGATCCTGGTGAAGGACGAACGGCATTTCGACAAATTCGACCGGGCGTTCGCCGCGTACTTCAATGGTCTGGAGAAACTCGACGATCACCTTCAGGCGCTGATTCCCGAAGACTGGTTGCGCAAGGAATTCGAACGCTCGCTGACCGATGAGGAACGGGCACAGATCCAATCCCTGGGCGGCCTGGACAAGCTGATCGAAGAATTCAAGAAACGCCTCGAGGAACAGAAGGAACGCCATGCCGGCGGCAACAAGTGGATCGGCACCGGCGGCACCAGCCCGTTCGGCTCCGGTGGCTTCAACCCCGAAGGCATCCGGGTCGGCGACGCCGGCAAGCGACAGGGCAAGGCGGTTAAGGTCTGGGACCAACGCGAGTACAAAAACCTCGACGACCAAGTGGAACTGGGCACCCGCAACATCAAGATCGCCCTGCGCCGCCTGCGCAAGTTCGCCCGCCAGGGTGCGGCCGAAGAGCTGGACATCGATGGCACCATCGACCACACCGCGCGGGACGCCGGCCTGCTGAACATCCAGATGCGCCCGGAGCGACGCAACACCGTCAAGCTGTTGCTGCTGTTCGACATCGGTGGCTCGATGGATGCCCACGTGAAGATCTGCGAAGAACTGTTCTCGGCCTGCAAGACCGAGTTCAAGCACCTGGAGTACTTCTACTTCCACAACTTCGTCTACGAATCGGTGTGGAAAAACAACCTGCGCCGCACCTCGGAGCGCACCTCGACCCAGGACTTGCTGCACAAGTACGGCGCCGACTACAAAGTGATCTTCATCGGCGACGCCGCCATGGCACCCTATGAAATCACCCAGGCTGGCGGCAGCGTCGAACACTGGAACGAAGAAGCGGGTTATGTGTGGATGCAGCGCTTCATGGAGAAGTACAAGAAGCTCATCTGGATCAACCCGTACCCCAAGGACACCTGGGGCTACACCGCCTCCACCAACATCGTGCGCGAGCTGGTGGAAGACCGGATGTACCCGCTGACCTTGCGGGGGTTGGAAGAAGGGATGCGGTTTCTGTCCAAGTAGATTCTTTGGTGCCCTTTAGGGCCTCATCGCGAGCAAGCTCGCTCCCACACTGGATCTTCGTCGCACATGAGATCCCCTGTGGGAGCGAGCTTGCTCGCGATGCTTTTAGCGGTCGAGAAAACTGCGCAAGCACTCCACCTGCTGCCGATGCGCAACCTCCTGCACCACCGGCCGCAACCGCACCTGCGCCCCCGGCAGGCATTGCGCCAGCCGGGCCAGGGCCAAGGGGGTCAAGGCGCCCAAGCGTGGATAACCACCGATGGTCTGCCGGTCGTTGAGCAGCACGATCGGCTGGCCGTCCGGCGGCACCTGCACGGCGCCCAGGGGAATGCCTTCGGAAATCATCGCCGGCCCCTGATACTCCAGCGCCGCGCCCAGCAAGCGCATGCCCATGCGGTCGGCGCGACTGTCCAGCGTCCACGGGGTGTTGAACGCATCGAACAGGCTCCGCCCACTGAATGCGCCATTCTGCGCGCCCAGGATCAGGTCCAACGGTTGCGCTTGCTGGAAATCCGGAATCCGCGTGTGGGGCATGGGCCGAGGCGTCGGCGTGCCTGAATAGCTCAAATGCGCGCCGCGACTCAACGCCCTCCCGCGTCCATCCGGGCCACCGAGTTCTTCGCGGACCACCGTCGCCCGGCTGCCCAGCACCGTCGGTGCATTGAAACCGCCAGGGGCTGCCAGGTAGGCCCGGGCACCGAGCACCGGCTGGGTGAGCGCCAGCACCTGGCCTTTGCGCAAGCTGAAGAAACGCCACGACGCCACGCCCTGGCCGTCCAACCGCGCGCCCAGGTCCGCCCCGGCCAGCGCCAGCACGCAATCCTCTTCAGCCACCACGGTGAAACCGCCGAGAGTAACCTCCACCACGGCGGCCCCCAGGGGATTGCCGAGCATCCAGTTGGCCCAGGCCATCGACAACCAGTCCGCCGCGCCACCCTGGGTCACGCCCAGGTGCCTCACACCGAAACGGCCGGCGTCCTGCAACAGGCACAGCGGCGTGCTGGCCTCGATCAACAACCGGCTCATGCCTGGGCCTCCAACGGCGTGTCATCGCCACCCAGCGCGATGAATTCGGCGTGGTCCACGGGGGTAAAGCGCACCGTGTCCCCCGGCTGCATCAGGCTGTAGCCATCGCGCTCGCGATCAAACAGTTTGGTCGGGGTGCGACCGATCAGGTTCCAGCCCCCGGGCGATACCACCGGATACGCCGCGGTCTGGCGCTCAGCGATACCAACGCTGCCCGCTGCCACGCGTTTGCGCGGCGTGTCGAGGCGCGGTGCGGCCAGCTCCTCGTCCACCAGCCCCATGAAGGCGAAGCCAGGAGCGAAGCCCAGGGCAAACACCTGGTACTCGCGTTCGCTGTGGCGGCGGATCACCTGGGCGATTGACAGCCCGCTGCGGCTCGCCAGCAGCTCCAGCTCCGGCCCGACACTGAGGTCGTACCACACCGGCAGCACGTGGCCTTGGCCGGCGGACCGGGCATCCGGTGAAAGGTTATTCAACGCTTCGTCGATCAATTCACGAGCCTGCACCGGGTTCAGGGCGAGCAAATCGTAATGCACCATCAACGTGGTATAGGACGGCACCAGGTCGATCAGGTGCTCGGCAAACACCGCTCGCAGACGCTCGCTGGCCGCGAGCATCCAGGGCATGTTGGCCTCGGCGATCTCATCGAACAGGCGCACCATCAGGCAGTCCACCGCCACCACTTCCAAGCGTGGTTTCATGGCGCGCTCTGCCGATCCAGGGCTTCACGGATGCGTTGCACGGCCGCCACGGAGCTGGCGTTGTCACCGTGCACGCACAAAGTATTGGCCTCCAGGTGCAAGGCGCTGCCGTCACTGGCGGTCAACGCATCGCCACGGGCGATGGTCAGCGCCTGCCCGATAATGACGTCGGGATCGTGGTGCACCGCGCCCGGCGCTTGCCGCGAGACCAGGTGACCGGCGCTGTCGTAGGCGCGGTCGGCGAAGGCTTCGAACCACAGGGTCAGGCCGTACTCGTCACCCAGGGCCTGGGCGGCGCTGTTGTCCCGGGTGGCCATCAGCATCAGCGGCAGTTGCCGATCATAGGCGGCGACAGCCTGGATCACTGCGCGCAGTTGCGCCGGGTTGGCCATCATGTCGTTGTACATCGCCCCATGGGGTTTGACGTAGCTGACCCGCCCACCCTGGGCCCGGCAGATGCCGTCGAGGGCGCCGATCTGGTAGTGCAGCACGTCCTGCAATTCCTGGGCGCCATAGGCCATGGAACGGCGGCCGAAGCCCGCCAGGTCCTGATAGGCCGGGTGCGCGCCGATCCGCACGCCATGGCCCAGGGCCAGGCTGACGGTCTTGCGCATGATGCTCGGGTCGCCGGCGTGGAAGCCGCAGGCGATGTTGGCGCAATCGATGAAGGGCATCACCTCGGCGTCCAGACCCATGGTCCAGCTGCCGAAGCTCTCGCCGATGTCGCAATTCAGTAGCAGGCGGTTCACAGTGAACGCTCCTGTAGGTGCTTTCTTTGTTTAACTGTGGGGCTCATGCCCCACAGGTTATCAGTTACTCGGCTTCCAACTGCTTGCCTTGGGTTTCCGGCAGGCTCAGGGCCGCGAGGATCACCACACCATAGGACACCGCCGCGAACGCTCCGATACCCACGCTCAGGGGCACTTTCTGGCTCAGCAAGCCAATCAACAGCGGGAACAAGGCCGCCACCGCCCGGCCGATGTTGTAGCAGAAACCCTGGCCCGAACCCCGGATACGCGTAGGAAACAGCTCGGTGAGGAACGAGCCCATGCCGCTGAACATCCCGGAAGCGAAGAACCCCAGGGGAAAGCCCAGCCAGAGCATCACGTTATTGCTCACCGGCACCTGGGTGTACAGCAAGACGATGGTGAAAGAACCCACCGCGTACAGGACGAAGTTCTTCTTGCGCCCCAGGATGTCCGACAGGTACGCACTGATGACATAGCCCACGTAGGAGCCGACGATGACCATCGCCAGGTAGCCACCGGTGCCCAATACGCTCAAGCCACGTTCATTCTTGAGGAACGTCGGCAGCCAGGACGTGATGGCGTAGTAGCCACCCAACGCACCGGTGGTCAGCAGCGAGGCGCGAAAGGTGGTGAAGAGGATGCCCGGGGCAAAGATCTCGTAGAATTTCGCGGGATTTTCCGGCGTCAGCCGGGCCTTGGTCTGGTTATAGACTTCCGGGTCCTTGACCAGCCGGCGGACGAAAATCACGAACACCGCTGGCACGATGCCGAGGATGAACAGTGCACGCCAGGCGTCTTCCGGCGGCAATACCGAGAACAGCAGTGCATACAGGATCGCCGTCATGCCCCAGCCCAGCGCCCAGCCCGACTGCACCATGCCCACCGCCTTGCCGCGGTCCTTGGCCCGGATCACCTCGCCCATCAGCACCGCACCGGCGGTCCACTCACCGCCGAAGCCGAAGCCCATCAACGTGCGAGCGATCAACAGCTGTTCGTAGCTCTGGGCAAAGCCGCACAGGAAAGTGAAGAACGCGAACCACAGCACCGTCAGTTGCAGGGTGCGCACCCGACCGATGCGGTCGGAGAGAATGCCCGCCACCCAGCCACCGATGGCCGAGGCGATCAAGGTGCTGGTGTGGATCAGGCCGGCCTGGCCGGTGGTAATGCCCCACATCGCGATCAGGGTCGGCACGACGAAACTGAGCATCTGGGTGTCCATACCGTCCAGGGCGTAGCCGATCTTGCAGCTCCAGAAAGTGCGACGTTCCTGCTGATTGATGTTGCGGTACCAATCGAACGGGCCGGAACGGGCCTGGGGTTGGGGGACGCCGAGCGTGTCGGGTGCACTCATGGTGGTTCTCCACGGCTTTATTGTTGTGAGTCTCGACGACGATGACGTGGAGACCGTTGCCCCGATTCTTGAGCGCACAGCCGATCCCGTCCAACGAATAAAACCCTGGCTGGGTCATAAGAAAAACTTGATTGGTATAGGAGGGAGAGGCTGGCCGAGCACCGTTGTGGCGAGGGGATTTATCCCCGCTGGGGCGCGAAGCGGCCCCTGACAAGGCCACCACATGTGGCAGGCGTGATCATTTCTATCGTTGCATTGGGGGGCTGCTTCGCAGCCCAGCGGGGATAAATCCCCTCGCCACAACAACAACAACAACAACAACAACAACAACAACAACAACAACAACAACAACAAGGCCACTGTGGGCTACAGCCCGCGCAAATCCCGCTCTTCGATCGGCCGCCCCTGGCGCAGGCGCTTGCCGCCCAGCACCACCCAGTCGATCAGGCGGAACAGGCATTCCAGGCCGAACGACAGCAACATTGCGCCGCTGATGCCCCAGACCATGGCCTCGGGGGTCAGCAGGATCTGGTAGCTGTAGCCGTTCCAGGTCTCCTTGCGGATGTCCGGATCGGCGGCCAGCGCCACTTGCAGCAGGCGGATGTACCACGGCCCCTGCATGGCCTGGAATTGCTTGTCCAAGGCCTGCTGGCGCACGAGCAAGGTGTTCAGGCTGTCGGCATCGCTGCGAAAGATCGGGTCTTCGCTGGCGCGGTAATGGGCCACCAAGGCCTGCATGTCGCCCTTGAAGAACTGGTTGGCGGTGCCCTGGAAACCTTGCAGGCCGGTCTGCGCCTCGATCAGGTGAGCCTCGACCCGCTTGGCGTAATCATTGATGAAGCCCGGCACCTGGACACCCACCAACAGGCCCACCGCGAACAACACCAGCCGTAGATAACTGAGCAACATAGCGTGACGTCCTTATTCGGTCCGGCCGTGGCTGACGCATTCGCCGCGTCGCCACAGGCTCCATTGGCCCGGTTCGTAGCGGGTCCAGGTTTCGTTTTCGGTCAAGGGTTCGGTGGCGATCACCGTGACCACGTCGTTGGGTGTGGTTTCCGCCTGGAAATCGACAATCACATCCACGTCCTTGAGCCGCGCCGGGCCAAACGGCGCGCGACGGGTGATCTGGGCCAGTTTGGTCGAGCAATAGCAGAACAGCCAGTCGCCATCGCTGAGCAGGCAATTGAACACGCCTTTGCCGCGGTATTCGGCGCAGGCCTCGATCAACGACGGCAGCAGTTGTTCCACCTCCACCGGCTCGGGGAAGGCCTGGCGCACGCGGTTGAGCAGATCGCAGAAAGCCGCTTCGCTGTCGGTGTCGCCCACCGGGCGGTAGAAACTCACGCCGGGCCGGAAATCGGCGAGCTGGCCGTTGTGGGCAAAACACCAGTTGCGGCCCCACAACTCCCGCACGAACGGATGGGTATTGGACAGGCAGACCTTGCCGACGTTGGCCTGGCGGATATGCCCGATCACCACTTCGCTCTTGATCGGATAGCGCTGCACCAGGTTCGCCACTTCGGATTCACTGCTGGCGGCCGGGTCCTGGAACAGGCGCAGGCCACGGCCTTCATAGAAGGCGATGCCCCAACCGTCCCGGTGCGGCCCGGTCTTGCCGCCGCGCTGCATCAGCCCGGTGAAGCTGAACACGATGTCGGTCGGCACATTGGCGCTCATGCCCAGTAACTCACACATGCTCGAACTCTCGCTTCAAGGGGCAGGCCTGCTTACAGGCGCGGTTCGATTCGCGAACGCTGGGGGTTGCTCGGCACCGGCGGGCGACCGTAGCGGTCATCACCGGCCACGCCGAACGGTGGTTCGTCCTCCGGCTCATCGGCCGCCACGGCGGCTTTTGCAGCGACAGCCCGCTCCTTGCGCGCGTTGGCGGCCCGCTCGATGGGGAAGCGGACCAGCACGATCACCAGGTAGAGGCCGAAGGCGATCATGCCGTACATGAGCAGATCGGACGCCGCCCGCCAGACGTTGTTGCCGACCTTGAACAAGACGTCCAGGGCGACAATGGCCAAGGCCGGGGCCACTTTGTCCTTCACCGGGTCGACGACGGTGGGGCTGAACAGCAACACCGCCATCAGCAGGCGCAACGGCTCGCGCAACCAACGCCACATCCAGCGGGTCATGCGCATCCACACCAGCAGGCAACCCAGGGCGGCGAAGGCGTAGAGGCCCCAGGCGATCAGATAATCATTCTCGGTCATGGTGTCCATGGCAAGGCAGGCAAAGAGACGCTTATAGTAACGGCTTTTCGCGCGTCAGGCTGCCCCGGCGTCTGGCGAATGGCCTGTGCGGTGGCTTCTGTCCAGGTCGCGTGTCCCTTTTCGTACCACGTTCGAGAGCCTTTCATGTCCCTATCTGCCCACGTTTCCAACGCCCCGATTGCCCGCAGGGACGCCGGTGTTGACCCATACGCCTGGCTGCAGGAACGCGACACCGACGCCGTGCTCGACTACCTCAAGGCGGAAAACAGCTACCAGGAGACGCAACTCGCCGATCAGGCCGAACTGCGCGAAACCCTGTTCCAGGAAATCAAGGGCCGGATCCTCGAGACCGACCTGTCGCTGCCCTCGCCCTGGGGCCCGTACCTGTATTACACCCGCACCACGGCCGGCGACGAATACCCACGCCATTACCGCTGCCCGCGCCCGGCCGACGACAGCCTGACCGTGGACGAGAGCCGCGAACAACTGCTGCTGGACCCCAACGAGCTGGCCGGTGGCGGTTTCTTCTCTCTGGGCGCGTTCAGCATCAGCCCCGACCATCAGCGCCTGGCCTACAGCCTGGATACCACGGGCGAAGAGATCTACACCCTGTTCGTGAAGGAGTTGTCCAACGACAAGGTCAGCGAACTGTCCTTCGACAACTGCGACGGCAGCATGACCTGGGCCAACGACAGCCTGACGCTGTTTTTCGGTGAACTGGACGACACCCACCGCCCCCACAAACTCTGGCGCTATCGCCTGGACGGCACGGCCGCCGAAGAAGTGTTCCATGAGCCGGACGGGCGTTTCTTCCTGCATTGCTACCGTTCGAGTTCGGAAAAGCAGTTGATCCTGTCCCTGGGCAGCAAGACCACCAGTGAAGTTTGGGTACTGGACGCTGCGCAACCGCAGCGCCCCTTTACCTGCCTGGCGCCCCGCGTGGAAAACCATGAATACGACGTCGACCACGGCCTGCTCGATGGCCAATGGACCTGGTTGATCCGCAGCAACCGCGACGGGATCAACTTCGCCCTGTACCAGGCTGCCGACACGGGCGTGACACCGACCGAGGGCGACTGGCAGAACCTGATCCCCCACAGCGACACGGTGATGATCGACGGCCTGAGCCTGAACGCCTGGGCCATGACCTTGAGCCTGCGCGAGGGCGGCCTGCCGATCATCGAAGTGCATCCCCAGGGCTTGCCGGCGTATCGGGTGCAACTGCCGGACGCGGCCTATAGCCTGCACGTGCAGAACAGCCTGGAATTCGTCAGCGACCGCATCCGCCTGCGCTACGAGGCCTTGAACCGTCCGGCACAGATCCGTCAGTTGGATTTGGCCAGCGGCGCACAGGTCGTGCTCAAGCAAACCCCGGTACTGGGCCCGTTCGACGCCGATGCCTACGTCAGCCAGCGGCTTTGGGCGACTGCGCCGGACGGCACCCAGGTGCCCATCAGCCTGGTGGTCAAGCGCGAAGCCCTCGGTCGGCCAGTGCCGCTGTACCTGTACGGCTACGGTGCCTATGGCGAAAGCCTCGACCCGTGGTTTTCCCATGCACGGCTAAGCCTGCTCGACCGCGGCGTGGCGTTTGCCATCGCCCATGTGCGCGGTGGCGGCGAGCTGGGGGAAGCCTGGTATCGCGCCGGCAAACAGGAACACAAGCACAACACGTTCGGCGATTTCATCGCCTGTGCCGAGCATTTGATCGCCAACGGCTTCACCACCGCCGAGCAACTGGTGATCAGCGGCGGCAGCGCCGGTGGCCTGCTGATCGGCGCGGTGCTCAACCAACGCCCGGAGCTGTTCAAGGTTGCGATTGCCGAGGTGCCGTTCGTCGACGTGCTCAACACCATGCTCGACCCGGACTTGCCGCTGACCGTCACCGAATACGACGAATGGGGCAATCCAGAAGAGCCGGACGTTTATGATCGGATCCGAGCCTACGCCCCGTACGAAAACGTCAGCGCCCAGGCCTACCCGGCACTGCTGGTGATCGCCGGTTACAACGACAGCCGTGTGCAGTACTGGGAAGCGGCCAAGTGGGTGGCCAAATTGCGCGCCACCAAGACCGACGACAACCTCCTGCTGCTCAAGACCGAACTGGGCGCCGGCCACGGCGGAATGAGCGGGCGTTACCAGGGATTGCGTGACGTAGCGCTCGAATATGCATTTGTGTTGAAGGTTTTGGGATTGGGTTGAGGAACTCTGTGGGATGGCCGGGTCTTAGCTCCATGCGCTGGGCATCCCAGATCAGATAATTGTGGGAGCGAGCTTGCTCGCGATGGCGTCGGATCAGTCAGTATTGATGTTGACTGACACATCGCTATCGCGAGCAAGCTCGCTCCCACAAGGGTTCTTCTTCAATCCAAACCCGTAGCAGCCACAAGAAAAAGACCGTACCAACATGTCAGAACCGACCTTACTGAACAAAGAAATCCGCGACTGGCTGATGGACTGCGGTCTGTTCGACCAGTTGCTGGCTGTGGACTTCGCCGCAGCGGCCGGCTACTTCAGCATCAGCACCATCGCCGAGGGCGAGGCGATTTTCCGCGAGGGCGATGCCGGCAGCTTCATGTGCATCATCCACACCGGCCAGGTGGCCGTGCAGAAAACCGGCCCCGACGGCCAGCCCGTGACCATCGCCACGCTGCGCAGCGGCCGGGCCTTCGGCGAAATGGCCGTGCTCGACGGCGAACGGCGCTCGGCCAGTTGCATCGCCGCCAGTGATTGCCAGTTGCTGAACCTGGGCAAGGACTCCCTGGAAAAAATGCTCAACGACGCCCCCAAGATCGCCGCCAAGATCATCCGCGCCCTCGCCGTCTCCCTGTCCAAACGCCTGCGCATGGCCGATGGGCAGTTGTTGTCGCAGCAGGTCTGACAGCCAAACCACAATACCTGTGGGAGCGAGCTTGCTCGCGATGGCGGTGGATCAGCCAGCATCGAAGTCGACAGACGCACCGCTATCGCGAGCAAGCTCGCTCCCACAGGTTATCTGGCGCCTTGTCGATTTACCCCCCCGGCGACTTGGCCTTCACCGGCTTGGGCTCCATGCCCGGTATCGGTTGGTCCTTGGGCGGCCTGGGCATTTCGATGGGCGGCAGCAAGGGCGGCCCACCGCTTCCCGGACCTGCCTTGGGCACACCGTTGGGCGTGACCGGCGGATACGGCATGGGGGTGGCAGTGCCCGGCGAACCGGGGATGCTCGGCGGGTTGACCGGAATCGTCGGTTGTTGAGCCTGGGCGCAACTTATTGAGAGCGCCGCCAGGGCAATGGCCGTTAGAATGGTGCACTTCATCAATGGCTCCGTGGCTATTGTCTGCTTTAAGGCTAGTCGTTACCGCGCGGTTTGCCCTCCTACGAGATTTCCATGAAACGTTTCGTTCTGCTCGACACCACGCCCATCCCTGATAACGGCGGTGCCCTGTGCCTGTTCGAGTATGGCGAAGACTTCGTCATCAAGATCCAGGGCGGCGACGGCGGGCAGTTGATGAACACCCGCATGCACGGTTCCGAAGACGCCCTGGCGGAAATTCCTTGCCGCAAGGTCGCCGGTCGTGCCGGCTCGCGCGTGCTGATCGGCGGCCTTGGCATGGGTTTCACCCTCGCCTCGGCCCTCAAGCACCTGGGCAAGACCGCCGAAGTCGTGGTGGCCGAACTCGTGCCCGGCGTGGTGGAGTGGAACCGTGGCCCCCTGGGTGAAAAGGCCGGGCGGCCATTGTCGGACCCGCGCACAGTGATCCGCATGGAAGACGTGGCCAAGGTACTGCAAGCCGAACCCCTGGGGTTCGACGCGATCATGCTCGATGTCGACAACGGTCCGGAAGGCCTGACCCAGAAGGCCAACAGTTGGTTGTATTCAGCCGGTGGCCTGGCCGCCTGCGCCAAGGCCCTGCGGCCCAAGGGCGTACTGGCGGTGTGGTCGGCCAGCGCTGACCGGCAGTTTTCCGACAAGCTGAAGAAGGCCGGCTTCAAGGCCGAAGAGGTGCAAGTGTTCGCCCATGGCAACAAAGGCACCCGCCACACCATCTGGATTGCCGAGAAGCTCAAGGGCTGAGCTAAACTCTGTCCAACCGTCATCCGTCTTGTCTACAAAGGTGAACCCATGAGTTCGTCAACGCCACCGTCCAACACCGCCAAGCTGGACCGCATCCTCGCCGATGCCCAGCGCGACCGGGAGATGGGCTACCGCGACAAAGCCCTGAAAATGTACCCCCATGTCTGTGGCCGCTGCGCCCGTGAGTTTTCCGGCAAGCGCCTGAGCGAACTGACCGTTCACCACCGCGACCACAACCACGACAATAACCCCCAGGACGGTTCCAATTGGGAGTTGTTGTGCCTGTACTGCCATGACAACGAACACTCGCGCTACACCGACCAGCAATATTTCGGCGACGGCTCCCTGAGCACCCCGAAAATCGCCAAGGCGACCCACAACCCGTTCGCCGCGCTGGCCGGGCTGATGAAGAAGGACGAGTAATCCAGCCATTGTGGCGAGGGGATTTATCCCCGCCGGGTCGCGTAGCGGCCCCCCTGCGATAGGTCTGACACCACGCGGTGGCAATGAGACCTTGGGACTACTTCGCAGCCCAGCGGGGATAAATCCCCTCGCCACAGGAATTCCTTGAGCGACACGAATCCATTGTGGGAGCGAGCTTGCTCGCGAGGCGATCAAACAAGAACCACACATCTCGAAACTGACCACCCTCCCCCATTCCCCGTATAATCGCGCCTTTTCCCAAAGGCACCCCGCCCGTGGCCAACAAACGCTATAGCTGCATCGGTCTGTTCAACCCCAAGTCCCCGGAAAACGTCGGTTCGGTCATGCGTGCCGCCGGTTGCTATGGCGTGGCGTCGGTGTTCTATACCGGCAAGCGCTATGAGCGCGCCGCCGACTTCGTCACCGACACCAAGAAAGTCCACTACGACATCCCGCTGATCGGTATAGACGACCTGAAGAAAATCCTGCCCCTGGGTTGCGTGCCGGTGGCCGTCGAGTTGGTGGAAGGCGCTCGGCCACTGCCCGAATACACCCACCCGGACCGGGCCCTGTACATCTTCGGCCCGGAGGACGGTTCGCTGGACAAGGAGATTCGCGATTGGTGCGAGGACGTGGTGTATATCCCCACCACCGGTTGCATGAACCTGGCCGCCACAGTCAATGTCGTGCTGTATGACCGCATGGCCAAAGGCAACAACACCCGTTCGGGGCCGCAATTCCGCTGATCGGTGCAACATTCGATTGAACAAGGCAATCGCTCGGGCAGTCAGCTTTATACCAATCCCCACACTGGAGACAGATCATGAGCGATAACAATCCGTTCGAGCCGATCGAGAGCACCCCTTTCCAATCCCACCCGCCTCAAAACGTGCATGGCTGGGAACGCATTGGCTCACTGGCCGGCGGTGTGCTGATGATGGGCAAGGGCTTGCGCCGCGGCGGGGTCATCGGCCTGGCTCAACTGGCGATCGGCGGCCTGGCGATGGCGCGGGGCATCACCGGGCATTGCTCGGCCAAGAGCCTGTTGGAAAAGAATCGCCAGCATCTGCACAGCGCCCGCGCCCGCATCGAGCAGGCCGGTGACGAACTGAGCCGCTTGAAAGCCAATGCCGAGGCGGCGACTGGCACGGCTACGGTGACGGGGAATGATTCGCTGGATTCGCCGAAGGTTGGGCTCTGATTTTTGCAGCGTCGCTGATGGCCTCATCGCGAGCAAGCTCGCTCCCACAGGTTTTGTGAACGCCGAAAATCCAATGTGGGAGCGAGCTTGCTCGCGATGGCGGATCACTGAAGTAACCGGTTATCCAGCACGGTGGAGGCCCCACCCAGAACGCTCTCACTGAGCTGCACGAATTCCTCGGTATCGACCGTTTCCAGGCGCATCGCCCCTTGCAGCACATCATCCAGCGAACGCTTGTTGCGGGTTTTCAGGCGGATCTCGCGGTCCAGTTCCTGCAACAGCAACACCGCCTTGGCCACCGCCGCCGGGCCGATCTGCTCACCGCGCAAGGTGGTGACACCCTTGCTCTCGCGGGCCAGTCGGTCGTTCAAGGTCTGGTAACGCTCATCACTCAGGCCACCGGCGCGGCGCAGCAATTCAATGGCGTAGTACTCGGTCAACCCCTCACTGATCCAGTCGCTGCGATCCTGATCATTGACCCGGGCCAGCGCCTGCACCAACTCCCGCAACAACGGGCTGCTGCCCCGCTCGTTGACCAGCGGCGGTCGGCTGTGCAGGTAAATCGAGTCATGGCCAGCCTGGGCACCACGCCACAACGGGTCGCCCGCGCCGACAATCAGCAACTTGGCCGGATGACGCGGCACCAGCGCTTGCACCTGCGGCCAGACGAACGTCAGCAGCGTCAGCACATCCATCCGGCGCATGCCCTGGCCCCGGGGCGAGGCGACCGTCACTTCGGTTTCGCCCAGGCGTGTGCGGCGGCTGCCCAGTTTGCCGGCGAGCATCCAGCCGGTAGGGCGGTCGAACAGGCGCGAAGGGTTATCGATGCGGAAGCGTTGTTTGCCGATGCGCGGCCAGGGCGTCTCGATGCTTTTCCAGCCATTGGGCAATTCAACTTCAAGACGAGCCACCAGCTCGACGCCATCCTGCTGGTCGAGCTTGGCCGACGGCACCAGGTCGTCGCCGCGCAGCAATGCCCACGTCGGGGTCATGCGGGTTTCGAAGGTGGCGTTCTTGCGGGCATGGCTGATGCGCACGCGGTAGCTCAGGCTGGCCTTGTCGGCGGCCGGACGCCACACACCACGCGCCTCCTTGCCAGGGGTGAGCTGCCATTGGCCGTCGGCCTTGAAATCGCTGTAGCGGCTGCCGTCGCCGAGGTCGAAATCCAGGCTGCGCACTGCCGCCCCCCGGGCCAGGGTCAGGCGCACCTCGGCTTGATCGCTCTGTGGCAACAGGTGCACGTGATAATCCAGGTCGACCTTCTGCGCTGCCCACAGCGGCCCGCACACCGCCAGCAGCCCGGCCGCCAGCATCCGTTTCAATCCTGCAGCCATGGGTTCTCCCTGGTGGTGCGCCGCCCCGTGGTTCAGCCGGCGCGGAAAATCAGATGATCTTCCCAATCGTCTTCCGGCACGCTGCCTTCGGCCAGCATGCGCCCGGACTGGGAAATGCGTTCGTGGTGCACCGCATCGCGATCGCCGCAGACCAGGTGGTGCCACAACGGCAAGTCCTTGCCCTCGCTGACCAGCCGATAACCGCAGGTCGGCGGCAGCCATTTGAACTCATCGGCCTTGCCCGGGGTGAGCTGGATGCAATCGGGCACGAACTCACGGCGGTTGGGGTAGTCGGTGCACTGGCAGGTTTTCAGGTCCAGCAGTTTGCAGGCGATGCGTGTGTAGTAGACGCTGTTGTCATCTTCGTCTTCGAGTTTTTGCAGACAGCACAGGCCACAGCCATCGCACAGCGATTCCCACTCCTGCGGATCGAGCTGATCGAGGGTTTTGCGTATCCAGAACGGTTCGACTTTGGCGGCCATGGCTCAAGCATCAACATCAGGTGGTGAAAAGGCCGACAGTCTAGTGCCCGGGCCTCTTCAGGCCAAGCATTGGCGACTGTCGGTAGGCAGGGGCTTGTCAGGCCAGGCGGCGGGACGTAGGTTGCTGGATTGTCTTTTCAAACTCGAGCCAGGTAAGCCCATGAGCGCCAATTCCCGCATTGCCGATTACGCTATCCACCCTCAGTTCATCGAACGCTGGTCGCCCCGTGCCTTTACCGGCGAAAGCATTGCCGAAGACACCTTGTTGAGCTTCTTCGAAGCCGCGCGCTGGGCGCCGTCGGCGTACAACTCCCAACCGTGGCGTTTCTTGTACGCACGCCGCGACACGCCGAACTGGGAGCGTTTCCTGAGCCTGCTCAATGAATTCAACCGCGGCTGGGCCCAACACGCCTCGGCACTGGTGATCATTGTGTCGAAAACCACCTTCGCCGTTCCCGGTGCCACCGAAGAAACCCCAGCGCAGTCCCACACCTTCGATACGGGTGCGGCCTGGGGTCACTTGGCGCTGCAAGCCAGCCTCAGCGGTTGGCATACCCACGGCATGGCCGGTTTCGACCAGGAGTTGACCCGCAAGGAACTGAAGATCCCGGAAGGCTACGCCCTGCACGCCGCTGTGGCGATTGGCAAGCTGGGGGACAAATCGACGCTGGCCGAATACCTCCAGGCCCGCGAAACCCCAAGCCCGCGCCGGCCGTTGAGCGAACTGGTGGCAGAAGGCGATTTCAGCCTGTAACCCACTTTATGACCGCTGAAGACCCACTGTGGGAGCGAGCTTGCTCGCGATGGCGGTGTATCAATCAGCATCGATGTAGCTGATCTGACGCTATCGCGAGCAAGCTCGCTCCCACAGTTTGATCGGGGTCAGTTTCAGTAACCCCGGCTGAAATCCACTTCTCCGCGCAGCGCTTCGCCCGCCTGATAGGCCCGCAGGTTTTCCAGGAACAGTTGCGCCATCATCGGTGGCGAGGTCGGTGCCGAGCTGTGCCCGGTCAGCAGCAGGCCCCAGGCGGTCCAGAAGGGATGGCGCTGCGGCAGCGGCTCCTGACGGCAGACGTCGATCACCGCACCGGCCAGATGCCCGTCCTTCAGGGCTTGCACCAGGTCCGCGTCCACCACTGCCACGCCGCGGCCGACGTTGATGAACAACCCGGTGGGCTTGAATTGCTTGAACAACGCGGCGTCGTAGATGTCATGGGTATCCGGCGTGTTGGGCAGCAGGTTGATGACGTAGTCCGCTTCCCCCACCAGCCGCGGCAGATCCTCCAGTGCCCCCACTTCGATGAACGGCGCCAACTCACGGGCTTGACTGGCAATGCCATACAACTGCACGCCGAACGGTACCAGGAACTGCGCCACACGCTGGCCGATATCCCCCGTCCCGACGATCAACACCTTGCGCCCGGACAGGCCTTGCCCCTGGCGATTGTCCCACTTGCGCTCGACCTGGCTGACCAACCGGGCCAGCACCTCTCGCTCATGGCCCAGCATGTAGGTCAGCACGTACTCAGCCATCACCTGGCCGAAAATGCCCACTGCCCGGGTCAGGCGGTAATCGCGGCTCAAGCCGTCGGCCAGCAGCGGCGTGATGCCCGCCCAAGTCGATTGCAACCAACGAGGCTGGTGCCCTTGACGCAACAAGGTGGCCAGCAGATCAGGCTGGCCGAGCCAGACCGGGCAATCAGTGGCCAGTCGCGACAGTTCGGCGGAATCGCCGCTGGTCAGGACTTCAATATCGGGTGCAGCCTGACGCAGGAGCTGGGCATACACCGCGTGATCGTGTTCGGCAATCAGAACGCGCATGAATCAAACCTTTCAAAAACAGTGCAGACGACCGCCGGCAGAGTGTCGCTCCATCCCTGCGATCGTCGTCAATAAACCATTCCAGTGTTTCAAGAAAGTACCCAGGACAGGTACTTCAGATAACCGTCAGACCGGGTCGTTGCGGCGCAGCAACTCTTCGGGCAAATGCTCGATGTACTCATCCTCGGCCGGTGGCATCTGCAAGTGATAGCCCTGGGTGTCGAGGTTTTCCAGCACCTTGTTGATGTCTTCCCGGGACAGCTCACGCTCGGGGCTCAGCACCAGGTCGAAGGCGTGGATCGCCTTGCCAAAGGCGGCCATCAATGGCTCCGGCACGCGCTTCAAGGCATCGCTCTTGAGCACATACAGGTACATCTCGTTTTTCTTCGAGCTGCGGTAGATGGAGCAGATACGTTTCAAGGCTGTTCTCCGGCAGTGGCCAGGCTGTCGAGCAGCGCCTGGCCCATCAATTCGCGGCGCCAGCCACGCAGCGAATCGGGCAATTGGTAAGGGCCCTCGGGAAAGCCGCTCTTGATCAGCGCCTCGAGGGTTTTCTTGCGCAGCATCAGCTCCGGGGCAATCTCCAGGCGCTCGGCTTCAGCCTGCCCCAACGCCCGGAGGCGCTTGACCAGGGCCGAGGCCTCGATGGGCAACGGCTCGGCCACGGCCGGCGGCCACTGCTCGGGCGGGAGGCTGGCGGCGCGCTGGATCAGGTCCAGCAGGAACTGGCCGTCCTGGCGCACCGTACGCGGGTGCATGTCTTCGATCTTCGCCAGCGCACCGAGGTTATCCGGCTGGGTACGGGCCAGGGGCCACAGCGAATGCTCGCGGATAATGCGGTTGCGCGGCAGGTCGCGGGCCCGCGCCTCGCGCTCGCGCCAGGCACACAGCTCGCGCAGCACGGCCAATTGGGCGCGGGACAGTTTCCAGGCCAGCTTGGCCTCGCGGTAGACCTCGTACGGGTCGACTTCGCGACGCAGGTTGGCCACCAGTTCGGCGCCATCCTCCAGGACCCAGCGGTATTTTTCGTCGGAAAGCTTCGGGCGCAGTTGGACGAAAACTTCTGCCAGATGCACGGCATCCTCTGCCGCATAGCTGACCTGCGTCTCGGACAGGGGCCGTTGCAACCAGTCGGAACGGGTCTCGCCCTTGGGCAACTCGATACCCAGTACATCCTGCACCAGCCGCGAATAGCCCATGGAGAACCCCAGGTTCAGGTAGGCGGCGGCCAATTGGGTATCGAACAGCGGCGCAGGCAAGCTGCCGGTCAAGCGCAACAGCACTTCAAGGTCTTCGCTGCAGGCGTGCAACACCTTGAGCACGGCCGGGTTTTCCAGCAGGGCGGCCAAGGGCTGCCAATTGTCGATGGTCAAGGGGTCGATCAGGTAGGCACGCTTGCCGTCGCCGATCTGCAATAAACCGGCAATGGGATAAAAAGTGTCGACCCGCATGAATTCGGTGTCGAGGGCGACGAATGGCAACTGCTGCCACTCGGCGCAAAACTGACCGAGGCTATCGTTGTCGCGAATCCAGTGAATATCGATGGCCACACGGCTCTCCCTTGAAGAATGGCGCGCAGTATATATCGCCGCTGGCGATTGCGAGCATCCGTAGAGCAGCTGCCTGAGAGAAATCGCCTGCGAAAAAGCAAGAATAGTCCTACAACAAGATTTAACCGGTCTTACGCAGCACATAAACACGCGTCAGCGCGAAACCGGGCAGGAAATCCTGGTACCAAAGCACACTGAAACCGGCCTGGCGGAACTCTGCTTCGACATCGGCCTTGTCGGCCAGGCTCCGTTGCGGCACCTGGCCGAGCTTGAGGCGCCCTTCGACTTGCACCGAAACGATCACCGTGTCGCGACTGACCCGATGAAACTCGTGCAACAGCGCCAGGCGATGCTCGCTGGCCCTGACATGGCGAAACAGTTGCAAACAGAAAATACAATCCACCGCGTTGGCCGACAGCCCAAGGGTGAACGCCGAACTCGGGAAGGTCCTGACCCGCTGGAGCCACTCACCGCCATGGTGGGTGAGCGCATGTTCGAGCATGTCCGGCGACGGGTCCGCCGCCAGGATCACCCGGTTGGCATGCTCGGCCAGCACCGGCCAGAACCGCCCGGCGCCACAGGCCACATCCAGTACCAGCCCTGGCTCGCCCGCCACCTTCAGGGCGTTGCGCACCATGTGCGCGTCGCGCCAGAACGCCAGGCGCAAGCGCCGAGGCGTCGGCCGACAGCAAACCTGTGCGTGTTCCTGGTCATGCTGCCGGGCGTACTCAAGCTCGACGGTGGACGGGGGTAGCGCGGACATACAAACGGCTCTTGGAAAAGACTGGATGACAGGTTAACCAACCCTGCGTGAAAAAAAGGTCCAGGCGCTCATTTCCCTGCCAGGACACCGTCAATCACCGCGCCGCGACAATTGGCGAACAGGTCCAGGTCCCGGTTGTAGACCTGGCTGTTGACTTCCAGCAACCCAAGCATCGAATGGAACAGGTTGTCCTGGCTCAAGGGTTTTTCCCGGCTCAGTTGCAGGCAATGGGTGTCGACCGAAAAAGACTTCTGATAGCTGTCGGAAAACCAGGCCAGCATTGCCACGTGCTTCTGTTGCTCCGGGGCGAGCATGTAGGGCGTGCCATGGAGAAACAGGTTGTATTCGCCCAGGGACTCGCCATGGTCCGACAGGTAGAGCATGGCCGTGTCGACCTTGTCCTGGTTGGCCCGCAGCAGATCGATCAAGGTCGACAGCACATGGTCGGTGTACACCAGGGTGTTGTCGTAGCCATTGACGATGCTCTCGCGGCTGCAATTGTTCAGTGCATTGCTTTCACACACCGGGGTGAAATGCTCGTACTCCTTGGGATAGCGCTTGAAGTACTCTGGCCCGTGGCTGCCCATCTGGTGCAGCACCAGTACCGTGTCCTTGTCGAGCGTGTCGATGAAATGCTGCAGTCCCTGGAGCAGGATCTCGTCGCGGCACTCGCTGTTGGCGCACAAGGCCGGGTCCTTGAGATTGCTGACATCCTGCAGCGTGACCCGGTCGCAGGTGCCCTTGCAGCCGGACTGGTTGTCCCGCCAGATCACCTCCAGACCGGCGCGTTTGAGCACGTCCAGCAAACCCTCTTCGTTCTTGGCGATGCTGGCGTCGTAGTTCTTGCGTCCCATGTTGGAAAACATACAGGGCACCGACACGGCGGTTTCAGTGCCGCAGGAATGCACGTCGGTGAAGGCGATCAGGCCGGCCTCTTTGTCCAGTGTCGGTGTGGTATCGCGGTTATAGCCGAGGATGCCGAAGTTCTCGGCCCGGGCACTCTCGCCCACCACCAGTACGGTCAGGGATTTACGCCCGTGGGTTTGCCAGGCAGGGTTGCGGCTCGCGTCCTCGCCCAGCGCGATGAACGGCTGCTTGGCCGACGCGACCTGCTCACGCAAGTAGCCAAACGAAGCACCGATGTAATTGCTCGGCACGACCATCAAGCGCAACTCGTGGTGGTTGCGAAACAACGAAGACAGGCCTTGGTAGTTGGCCAGGGCGACCATGCCGATCACCGCGGCCGAGGCCACACCAACCAGCAACTTACTTAATAACTCTTTGGGCCAGCGACGGTAGCTGATCGGGGTCTTGAACAATAACCAGCAAGGCAGCACCCCCAATAACCCGAGGTAGATAAATAACTTCAGCGACAACAGATCGCGGACTTCCGTGGCATTGGTTTCAGCAAAGTTGCGCAACATACCCGCATCGATCAATACACCGTACTGGGCCATGAAATACGCCACGCCAGCACTGATCAGGAACAATAGCATCAGCACGGGCTTGAGCAGCGGACGGAAGGCCACGAGCGTCAACACCAGGTTGAACGCGCAGAAAATCATCAGGCCAAACGCCACGCACATCAGCAGACCACGAGCGTCAGCCGTCGTGATCGTCAGCAAGTGTTGCCAGAGCACGATGTTGAAACCCACTAACAAAAAGGCACTGGCGGCCAGTGTCACCCACTCGGGGCGCACGGCTTTAATAGTCAGCATGATGGTTGGCGTTTCCTGAAAGTTGCTCTTTGAAAAAGAAGTGCCGCAGGAAAATGTGAAAAATTCATTTCCAACGGCAGCACAAACTTTAGGTAGCCCACCATCAATTTTTCGTGAAAAAGTTGCTATTAAATAATTATTTAAGCGGCAACTCGACCCAGCAAATCCGCTTGAAACTTGAAGCTGCTCTTAAGCCTGATGCAGATACCAGCGCCAATCCTGCTCCCCGACTTCCCCCATGAACTGACGGTATTCAGCGCGCTTGACCGCCAGATAAACACCCAGGAACGCCTCGCCAAACGCTTGCCGCGCCCAGGCCGACGCCTCGAGGGCACGCAGGGTGGTGAGCCAGTCGGTGGGCAGCCGTTCGGTCGCCTGGGCATAGCCGTTGCCCTCCACAGGTTTCCCGGGATCGCACTGTTCACGTATGCCCCGATGGATGCCGGCCAATATCGCCGCCGCAGCCAGGTAAGGGTTGGCATCGGCACCGCAGATACGATGCTCGATGTGTCGCGAGAACGCCGGGCCGCCCGGTACCCTCAGGCTCACGGTGCGGTTGTCCACACCCCAGGTGGCCGCCAGCGGCGCATAGCTGTTGCTCTGGAAGCGCCTGTAGGAGTTGGCGTTCGGGCAAAACATCAACAGCGAATCGAGCAAGGTGGCGAGCATCCCGCCCACGGCATGGCGCAGCAGCGACGTGCCGTCGCCGGCTTCACTGGCAAACAGGTTGTGACCATCGCGATCCGCCAGGCTGACATGCATGTGCAGGCCGGAGCCCGCCAGGTGCTCGAACGGCTTGGCCATGAAACACGCCTGCATGCCGTGTTTGTGGGCCACGCCCTTGACCAGTCGTTTGTAGCGCACCGCTTCATCCATGGCTTGCAAGGCATCGCTGCGGTGTTCGAGGGTGATCTCCACTTGCCCCGGTGCGTATTCGGAAATCGCGGTCCGCGCCGGAATGCCTTGCAACTTGCACGCGGCGTACAGGTCGGCCAGGAACGGCTCGATCTGCTCCAGCTCACGCAAACCATAGACCTGGGTGGCCCGCGGTCGACCACCGTCGGCATCTCGCGCCGGCTGCGGCCGACCTTGGCTATCGCGTTGGGCGTCCAGCAGGTAAAACTCCAGTTCCGCCGCCATCACCGGGTAATAACCATCAGCCTGCAGGGCCTCGATGACCTGGCTGAGCAGATAACGCGGATCGGCGATGGTTGCTGGCATACCTTCCTGGGGATGCATGCTGACCTGCACCGCGGCCGTGGGGATCAACCGCCACGGCATGCGTTGCAAGCTACCGATGAGGGGATAGGCGCGGCAATCGATGTCACCGACGTCCCATACCAGCCCGGAGTTTTCCACATCATCGCCGTTGAGGGTCAGCCCGAGAATCGTACTGGGCAGCGGCCGGCCACTTTCGTAGACCGCCAGCAGCTCGTCCCGATGCAACCACTTGCCCCGGGGCACGCCGTTGTTATCGAGAATGAACAACTCGAACAGCTCGATATCGGGGTTCTGCGCAAGGAACGCCTGGGCGTGTTGCACGGGGGCAAAAAAAGTCTTGGCAAGGCTCATGAGAAGGCTCGTATTTACATGTCGGACGGGCGACTAGGCACCGTCAGTCTGTGCTCGCCATCGAGCGAACACGATGAATGATCAACAGCAAATACGGATATCTGGAGGGCGCGCATGACGGCAATGCCAGAGCGCCCAAAAGGCCAGCTCGGAAGGCAGTGCGCTGAGGGCTGGGGTCACCGCAGGCGTGAAGCGGCCGACCGGATCGACGGCGATGGATGAAGGGTATTGGAATGCCAGGGGCGAACCGTCCATGAGCACATCACAGGAAACACATCGCGCAAGCGTCCCACGGCACTCCAGGCGGGTAAACCTGGATTTGATGGAGCTTGGATCGACGCAAACTAAACATAGGCAAACGGATCAGTCGTTGATCGGCACGTCGTGTTCCCTACAGTATCTGTCCCGTTCCCGACCATGAAAGCGCCTGGCTGGCATTCTCTTGGCACCATCGTTCCGTTAGGATCATCAGCCTGGTTTGCGCAAGATCCGCGCAAGGAGCACAGCGAGAGACAGAACGGATGCTGAACAGTAACGCCCTCAGAAAGCTCGACATGCAGGACCTCATGGTGTTTAGCGCTGTGTACGAGCAAAGCAGTGTCACCGGCGTGTCCGAGGCATTGTGTGTCAGCCAGTCAACCGTCAGTTATTGCCTCAAGAAACTGCGCACCTGCTTCGAAGACGAACTGTTTATCAACACCCGCACCGGCATGCGCCCCACCGACAAGGCCGAGGGCATGTACGATCACGTGCGCACCATTTTGCAAAGCATCAATTTGTGCCACGCCGGCCCGCCAATCTTTGATCCGACCCGGCAAGCCATTACCTTCAACATCTGCGCACCGGAATATTTCGAACACCTGATCCTGCCGCAACTGCTGCAAGGCTTCGATTACGCCAACCTGCCGGTGGTGGTGAATGTGCACAAGCTCGAAGCCGACATTCCCGCCGAGGAGTTGCGCGACGGCAGCCTGGACCTGGTGATCTGCTTCGGCCCGCACTTGCACCGCAACCATGCCGATTTCAAGTCCCGGCAGTTGCTGGAGGACGATCTGGTCTGCGTCGTGGATAAGCGGGCGACGCCACTGGAAGCGCCGTTGAGTCTTCAATCTTTCGTGCAACGCCGACATGTGTTTCCGACACCCTGGGGGTCAGCGACCAACAGGGTGGAGGGCTGGCTGTCGCAGCAGGCCCATCAACGGCAAATCACCGCTCGCGCCAACAGCTACAGTGCCGCACTGAAGATGATCACCGGCACCGACTTCATCCTGACACTGCCCCGCCGCATTCAGAAATTGCTGGCAAACGAGGCGATATTCAATCACCACGAAGCGCCCAAGGGCCTGCCGGGATTTACCTTGTTCATGCAGTGGCACCCGGCCCTCGATCAGGACAGTGCCAACGCCTGGCTACGCGAACAGATCATCAAGGCCTGCGCCCACGCGACGCCTGATCGTCATTGACCGATCAGGGCCTTGGCATACGGTTCTCGGTCGATGTCGAGGATCTCCACGCACAGTTGCACGCTGACCTCGGCCGGCCATGGGCCCAGGTCCTGGACCACCGCCAGCAGGCTATCGGCCAACTGTTTCTTGATCTGCGGCGAGCGTCCGCTGAGCAACGCCAGCTTCACGTGCACGAAACCCCGCTCGCCCATCCCTGTGCCCACTCGAAAAGTCTCGAGCTTCACGGCCCGGCTCTTGATGTCGTGCTCGGCGGAAAATTGGCCGGAGGCCACCAAGGCATTGTTCAGGCGCAGCAGGGCGACCTCGGCCTTCAACTCGGGCAGGTTGGCGGTGTATTCCATGTGCAGGTGAGGCATGTGTTCGACTCCGATTCGAAAAGATGGCGAGGTGGTTTCAGCCGCCACAACCTTACCTCGACTTTATTCATTCAGGCAGGTTTTGTTTCACGGCAGGCCGCTGTCAGGCCTGTGCCGCGGGCACCCGTTCGCCCATGAAGGCCTCAAGTCGCGACCGCAGCCAGCGCTCGGCCGGGTCACTGTCGACATGGCTCAGCCAGACCATGGACAAATCCAGGGTCGGGGTCTTGAAGGGGAAGGGTTCATTGAACAGTTGCCCCGAAGCGGCCATGGCGGCGGCGGTATAGTCCGGCAGACTGGCGATCAGATCGGTGCCGGCCAGCAACGCCGGCAATGCGCTGTATTGCGGCACCGACAGTACGACCTGGCGCTTGCGCCCGATCTCGGCCAGCCATTCGTCAGCGAACCCGGCGACATTGGCGGTATGGGACACCAGCACATGGGGCCGCGAGCAGTACTCGTCCAGGGTCAGCGGCGTGTCCGATGCATCGGCGCGCAACACGCGAGGCTGGATGTGTCGCAACAGCTTGCGCTTGGCGTTGGCCGGCAGGCCCCGCGTCTGGCTGATGCCCACGGTGATGTCGCCCGATGCCAGCAAATCGGGGATGCGCCAGTAATCGACATGCTGGACCACAAACACGATTTGCGGCGCCTCATGCCGCAGGCTGCTCAACAGCGGGGGCAACAGGCCGAACTCGACATCGTCCGACAGGCCGATGCGAAACGTCATGGTGCTGTTGGCGGGATCGAAATCGTGGGTCAGGCTTAACGCCACCGACAGCGAATCGAGCGCTGGCGAGAGGTGCTGGATGATTTCCTCGGCCCGGGCCGTCGGCTCCATGCGGTGGCCGACGCGAATGAACAGCGGATCGTTGAACATCTTGCGCAAACGATTGAGGGCCGAGCTGATGGTCGGCTGGCCCAGGAACAGTTTTTCCGCCACCCGGGTCACGTTGCGCTCAAGCATCAGCGTTTCGAAAACCACCATCAGATTGATGTCGGCCTTGCGCAATTCGTTGCGGTTCATCCACTGCCCCCCCGATTCCTTGATGGGATGCAGTGTAGAAACGCCAGGGGCTGCGCGTCTATGCGCAAAAAGTCCGGGCGCCTGCGTAATACCCTCCATTCAAAGGATTGGAGGAGGTCCCTTGCTTTTGTGGCGCCTGGGAACAAGAGGCATGTCCGGAAAGCCCCCTTAAAAACTACTTGACCATTAACGATTTAAGCCCCAGCGCCATGACTCGTTCATCACCTCCCAGCCCCAGCGCTTTGGGGCTGATGGCATCGGGTAAATGGAAATGCACGCGCAACGGCTCATCCGCGCCCATCGCTTCACGAATGGCCGGTGTCAGGGGCAGTTCAAGGGTGTTGTCCTGCAGGCGGGTGAACTGCGTCGACAGTGCCATCACACCGTTGATCGAAACGTCCACTCGCTGGCGGGTGTGCTGGGGTTGCACGAACGCCGCCGCGTCGATCGAGAGGGCTCGCGCTTCTGGCGGTACGCGCAAGACGATCTCAGCCTCGGCCCCTTCCGACCACGTGCCCCAATCCTCTACGCGTCCCCAGCCACTGGCCAACATCGGGTTGATTCGGCTGAACACCTGGCGCTCGCCGATCTTCACCTGCAGGTCCAGCGTCTCATTGGCAAACGGTGGGCATCGGGCACATGATTTCCAACCCGGCGCCAGCACCACGAGGCCATCGATACGGGTCAACAGGTCAGTCTGGCGATTGACGCTCTTCGCCGCCTGGAGCGCGGCGCCAGGGTCGAGGATGTACAGCGAATCCGCTGCATACTCACCACGGACAAGCATCTGCTCGGCGTGCCGTCGGGCCTGTTCGATCTCCCGAGTGCCCATGCGTCCCAGATACACGCCGTCGGTCCCCAGGCCATGGTTCAGGGCGTACTGGCTGGTCAGCAGCCAGTTGTCCGGCTGGTTCTGTGGCAACAACGTCCGGACCTTCGAATAATGAGCGGCCGCGCTGGCCCAGAACGGATCGTTCAGCGACGTGGGCCAACTCGATGCGGCTGGCACCATCCGGCTCTTGCGCAGGCCGGCCCAACCCGCGTGGGTATCCAGGACCTGTACCACCAAGGCAATGGCCAGCAGGCACACCGCGGCCCGTGGCCTGTTGCCCCGGACCACCAGGAAGACCACGGCAAACACAATGGCGTAGAACACCGGCCAGAACATCCGACCGGCCGCGCGGAACACGTTCGCCAGTTTTTCAAGGCTGTCGGGAAGCCAGTAGTGCACATTCAACATGCCGACACCGAGGGTGTTGGTCAGTGAAAAGAGCGTCAATCCGATCAACGCCCACAACAACAGCCTTCTGTGGCGCACCGCCCTGCACAGACCGGTATTGCCTTGCAGCAAGGCCACGCCAGCGCAGATCGCCAGCATCAGGACACCCAAGCCCAGGTAGTTGAAGCCCTCGTAATCGCCCGCCCCCTGGGGCATGTCCCGCAGCAGGTACGACCAGCCACTGGGGTTGATCGGCGACATGAGGTTCAGGCGATACAACCCATAACCGCCCGCCACGGTCCCACCGCCCACGCTGAAGTAACCCGCCTGCCAGCAGCAGAACGCGACGAGCAGGAACAAGCCGCACAGCTCGACCAGGGCATTGCGCCGGGATAGCCGGGCCTTGACGGTACGGCTGGCAAGATCGGCCAGCCAGATCAACGCCACCATGGCCAGCAGATAGGCATGCACCAGTGCTGTCGCGGCCAGCAATCCGCCCCAGGCCAGCCGGCGCTTTTCCAGCCCGGGCCGCAACGCCAGGTACAGGGCCGCCAGGATCAGGAAATGCCCGGACAGCGACAAGTGCCCGCCCATGCGCAGAAACATCGGCGGCGAAAACACAAACAGGCCGGTCCCCAACAGCCGGATCCACACGGACGGCGTCAATAGGCCGACCAATTTCCAGGCAAACCAGGCTTGCAGGATGAAACAGGCCAGCAACCACAGGCCAAAATACTGGAACGTCTCGGGAAGCCAGGCATTGAAGGGTTTGAACAGAAAGGCCAGCAGCGGGTTGGAGTCGGAAAAAATGATGCCGTTGCCCAACTCCAAGCCATAGGACGGGTTCATGCCCAACGGAAAGGTCCAAGGCGAACTGCGGAAAAACGCCCAGCCCATGTAGTGGGTCGCCGCATCACCCTCCCCCAGCCAGGCGATGTTCGTCGGGTCCAGGACCCTGGGACCGATCACCAGCAGAAACGCCAGCGCACCCAGCAGTACGGGCAACAGGGAAAGCGGGTATGGCTTGCCGCGAACGGTCATCGATACGTCCAGAAATTATGCAAGATGAAGGTAAACACCGGGATGACCAGCGCGACGGCCGCGATGCCCGCCAGGTAACCCAGACCGACGCTCTGGGCCACCCAGGCCACGAGCATCGCCAGCCAGAAACCGACGGCAGAGACCACCAGGAAACGGCCGAGGGTCCGGCCGTGCAACCGGCTGGAAAAACTCCAGAGGGTGTTGATCAGGTACGACACCACGGTCGCGACCAGGAAGGCGAAACCATTGGCCAGCGGCGGGTTCGCCAGGATCAGGTGCATGAACAGCAGCGCCGCCACCACGTGGACCGCGGTGACGAGCAGGCCAGTCAGGGCAAAGCGCAAGGCACGTCGCAGCAATGGCGAGTGCGTCCAGGTCACGGCTTCTGCGCCAGGCAGAACACCGTCAGGCCGGCCATGCGATTGGCCCCCATGAACGGACGCTCCAGGCTGCACAGCGTCCTCAACACGCCATTGACCAGCGGATGATGACGCGCAAGCTGGGACTTGGCCGGTGCCCCGGCGGCTTGGCGTTGCAACAGCCGCAGGCCGGCAGCAATGGGAAACACCAGGCCGAAGTAATACGCACCTTGCTGGACCTGCAAACCGGCCTGCGCCACGACGGTTTCCAACTGTTTGAGGGTATAGCGGCGCTTGTGCTCGAGAAAATCGTCATGCCCGCTCCAGAGAAACTGGAACGCCGGCACGGTGATCAGGAAGCGGCTGCCGGACGGCACTTTGTCGACGTAGGCCTTGAGCAGCCCCACATCATCGTCAACGTGCTCCAGCACATCCATCAGCAACACCAGATCGGCATCCAACGAATCGATGGCGCGTCGGTAGCGGACCGGTTTACCGGCAGTGCTGGCGTCGGAGTCGACTGGATAGCTGATGTCCACGCACCAGGCCTGGGTCGTTGCGGTATGGGTCAGCAGGTGATGGGAGAAAAAGCCCGACCCGGCCCCCACGTCCAGCAGCGTATTGGCCGAGGTGCCCTTGAGCATGTGGAGCATGGCCCGCGCTTTCGATCGGTAGTACCAATGCCGCTCGATATCGGGACCGAGGATGTCGGTTTCCTTGAGGTCCATGATCAGTCCTTGGCGTCATAGATGCGCCGCACCAGGAAAACCGGTCGGCGCTTGGATTCGATATAGGTACGGCCCAGGTATTCACCCAGCACGCCGATGCCGATCAGTTGCAAACCGCCCAGGAACGTGACCGCGACCATCAGCGAGGCATAACCCGGCAGATCGACCCCGGAAATCAGGGTCCGTAACACGATGAATAGGGCGAAGGCGAAGGACACCAGGGAAACGCAGAGCCCCAGGTAGGTCCAGATACGCAACGGTTCGGTACTGAAACTGGTAATGCCTTCGAGGGCAAAATTCCACAGGCGCCAGCCATTGAACTTGCTTTCACCGGCCGCACGCCCAGGCCTGACGTAATCCACGTAGGTGGTTCGAAACCCGACCCAGGCGAACAGCCCTTTCATGAAGCGTCGGGATTCGGGCAGGGTTTGCAGGGCATCGACCACGCAGCGATCCATCAAGCGGAAATCACCGACGTTTTCCGGCAGCTTGTGGTCGGCAATTTTGTTGTGCAGCCGGTAGAAGCCATTGGCGGAAACCTGTTTGGCCCAGGAGTCGGAGTCTCGATTGATCCGATGCCCCAGCACCACCTCGGCGCCGGTTCGCCAGTGGGCAATCATTTCCAGAATCACTTCGGGCGGGTCCTGCAAATCGACATCGATCGGCACCACCGCCTGGCCACGGGCGGCTTGCAGGCCGGCACTCAAAGCCGCCTCCTTGCCGAAATTGCGGCTCAGGTCGACGATCCGGATACGCGGATCGGTCTGCTGCCTATCCAGCAGCAGCACCAAGGTGTCGTCGACGCTGCCGTCATTGACGAACACCAACTCCAGGTTCACCAGCGATTCATTGGCAAAGACCTGGTTGATCCTGGCGATGAACAGATCGATGGACTGGACTTCGTTGTAAACCGGAATGACAAGCGAAAGCGCTAGACGACCTTGCAGATCCGCTCCTGGATATTCAGTCACTTGATGGCTCTTTTTCTTATAGTGTTTTCAGTCCCATCGGGCTTCCGGCCCTTGGCGTCGAAATGTATTAAGCAGGACCGGACAGGGCAACGCAAGGATCAAACCTGAACTTATGGCAGTCATCTGCTCGCAACATGACTTTTTTCCAACATAGGGTCGAATGACTGATCCAGGAGCACGCCGACAACATTCGATAACCAATGGAAACGAATTTCCCATCGCCAAACCCTCCTGCTTGGCTAGGCTTGCAGCCACATGCTCAATGCATGTCTTGAGTGAATCAATCGCAGGGAGCGAACCGATGTACTTTGAGATCTATCGACAGACCCGAGGCACCCCGAGCAGCGGAAAAGGCCAATGGCGCTGGCGCTTGAGGGCCGGCAACCACGAAACGATCGCCAGTGGCGAATCCTATGTGAACAAGAGCGACTGCCTTCACGCCGTCAGGTTGATCAAGAACGTCCATGACGAGACACCCGTAAAAGAGATCTGAACAACGTCGCGTGATATTGACCCATTCCCCGGGCGACGAAACAGGTCGCTTGCTGGCCCAGCCTCTTCAACGGCTTGCCTGGATCACTGTGGCGAGGGAGCTTGCCCCCTCGCCACAGGTCGGTGTTTTGCTATGACGGAAGTTGTCAGGCAGGTAGGGTATACGGACAACAAGCAGGAGGCCGGTGCAATGACTCGATCCATCCACAACCGCGACTGGCTTGTGCGAGCGCCTGAATCGAGGAAAATGGAACGCATCGAGGCTTATTTCAGCGGCCATGGCTACACCACCCATCGCCATGACACTTACGCCATCGGAATCACGCTTTCCGGCGTCCAGAGTTTCAACTATCGCCACAGCCAACGTCATAGCCAGCCCGGCGGCACCATCGTCCTGCACCCGGACGAGGTGCACGATGGCGAAGCCGGGACGAGCGAGGGTTTTCGCTACCGGATGTTCTATATAGAACCCTCGTTGATCCAGCAGGTGCTGGGGGGCAAACCCTTGCCCTTCATCGAAGGTGGACTGTCCGACGACCCTCGTCTCAACATCGCGACCCGTCGATTATTGAACAGCCTGGACCACCCCCTCGACCCGCTGGAGGAAGAGGACGCCATCTACGATGTGGCCCAGGCACTCGATATCGCGGCGGGCAACAGGCGAGGACGGCGGTTGATCGACTACCCGGCGGCGGAACGTGCCCGCCTGTTCATCCACGATGCCCTCGACCAGGTGATTACCCTGGACGATCTGGTGCAGGCAAGCGGCAGGGACCGATGGAGCCTGTCCCGGGATTTCCGGGCGCTGTACGGCACCAGCCCTTATCGCTACATCACCCAGCGCCGCTTGAGCGAAGCCCGAAACCTGGCCTTCCACGGTACACCATTGAGCGAAGCGGCCCTGGCCTGTGGTTTTTTCGATCAGAGCCACATGACCCGGCTGCATACCCAGGCTTTCGGTATTTCACCGGCACGCTGGTTGAACATGCTGCGCTAAGGCATGGGCTGCGCGCCGCAAAAAGCTGCACGATCATCCAATACGCACGCGGGCTCGAACCATAAAGTAGGACGCACTACTCACCAAGGAGATGCCTCGATGACCCATTACGCCCCCATCAACTTCGCCCAGAAATACGCCCTGTTCCAGGAACAGTGGACGCCGAAAGTCGTGGCCGAGATGAACGACTACCAATTCAAGATCGCCCGGCTCGAAGGCGACTTCATCTGGCATGTCCACGCCGATACGGATGAAACGTTCATTGTGCTGGAGGGCGAGTTGCGTATCGATTTTCGCGACGGCGCGGTGACCATCGGCCCAGGCGAGATGTACGTGGTCAAAAAAGGTGTCGAGCATAAGCCCAGCGCCGCACAGGAAGTGAAACTGCTGTTGATCGAACCGCGCGGCGTCATCAATACCGGCGAAGAAACCAACGAGCGAACGGCGGTCAACGATGTGTGGATCTGACTGAGCCAGGCTCAATCGTATTCAGCTTCCTGGTGATCGCCCAACAACCGCCGCTGACGAGGTGTCGCGGCGACCAAGACCACAGGGTTGAACTGCCAATGCAAATAAGGTGAGAACTTCTGCGCGACCATCCGCCGACCATAGTGCACCTGAAGCAGGTAACGCGTGCGGTCGGCGGTCCGGTTATCGCTACCGGCGTGCCATAACTCACTGCGCAGTATCAGCACATCGCCCGCCCGGCACAGCACGGGCTGCGCGGGGCGCCCTTGCCACTGCATTTCGCCCTTCACGGGTGCCCGGCCGGCTTTGTGGCTGCCCGGAATGACCTGGGTCGGGCTCAAGTCGGCGTCGATGTCATCCAGGTAAAACTGCGCGGTAAAAACCTGCATTGGCAGTTCAAAGCCAGGGTCGGCCAACAGCCCTGGCGGCAATTGCATCGCCAGATAATCCAGGTGCAACGGTGCCCCGGTAAAACCGGGATGGCAGCGCCAGGCCGTTTGGCCGATGACATGGCAATCATCGCCCAGGGCCGCCTCGGCCAGCTCGATCACCCCCGCCACATCCAGGAACGGCAGCCAGAATGGATCGCGATTGAACACACATTTGTAATGATCGATGACACCGCTGTAGTCCCAATGCTGGGGCTTCAACTGGTCGATGGCATGGCGCAGGTCGGCGATCTGTCGGGCATCCAACACGCCGGGCATCAGGACGAAACCGTCCTGATGCAGCGCGCGGAGCTGGTCGTCAGTTGACACGGCCCCCCCTGTTTCAGGTGCGGAAGCGGCCGGTCAGTTCTGCCAGGTTTCTCGACAGGCTGGAAAGCTGTTGGCTGGCCTGCATGCTCTGGGCAGAGTTGGATGCCGCCTCGTTGGACAGATCACGGATGTCAGAAATATTGCGGGCGATTTCTTCGGTGACGCTGCTCTGTTCCTCACATGCACTGGCAATTTGCGCGGCCATGTCGTTGATCCGCTGGATCGAACCGCCAGTACCGCTGAGTACCTGGTCGACACCCGCGGCGCGCTCGACGCTGTCCCGGGCCTTGCCGCTGCCCACGTGCATGGCTTGTACAGCCTTGGCGACACCGCTCTGCAACCGCTCTATGCGAACCTGAATGTCCTTGGTCGAATCCTGTGTGCGCGCCGCAAGCGCCCTCACTTCATCGGCCACCACGGCAAAACCACGACCCTGCTCACCGGCCCGCGCGGCTTCGATGGCAGCGTTCAGCGCCAACAGGTTGGTCTGTTCAGCAATGCCACGGATCACCTCGAGCACGGCGCCAATACTGGACGTTTCCTGGGCCAATGCCTCGATCGTGCCCGAAGCGCTCTCCACTTCCTGGGCCAACTGGCGGATCGACTCGATGGTGCTGCTGACCACCTCGGCACCGTCACGAGACTGACTGCTCGCCTGTTGCGCGGCACCCGAGGCGTTCGCCGCGTTATGCGCCACTTCATGAACCGCTGCGCTCATCTGGGTAGCAGCGGTACTAACCTGATCGAGCGCCGCATGTTCGCTGCTGATCAACCGGTCATTCGTCGCGGCCATATCGGCCATGGCACGCGCTGCGGAATCGACCTCCCCGGTCACCCGCCCAACCTCGGCGATCAATGGCTGCAACTTGTCGAGAAAACGGTTGAAAGCACTGCCGAGTTGGCCCAATTCATCGGCCGAGCGTACCTCGAGACGCCCTTTCAAATCGCCACCGCCTTCGGCAATCTGCTCAACGCGGTGCAGCAGTCGACGCATAGGGTTCAGCACCACCAGTGGCAGGACGACAAGCACGAGGATGCAGCTGAGCAGGCCGATCAACAGAATCCCACCCTGTTGCACGCCGACGGCCTCGCCGTTTTCAATCGCTGCGTCGCCTTCGCGATGCGACGCCGCATCTTCCAGTTCACCCAGCTTGTCGATGGAATCCCGCATGGTTTCGAACAGGCGCTCGCTGTCACCAAAGCTCAGGGCACTGGCGCCCTGCGGATCACCTACAGACTGCTCGAGGACGCGCCGCGAAACCTGCATCCATTTCCCGAAGCTGTCATTGAACTGACTGACCAACGCCTGCGCCTCGGCACCGGGCTGCATCGCGGCATATTTCTGAACGCGGTCATAAGCCTGCTTCGCATTCTCGCCATGACTCGCGCTCAGGGCTTGCAGATGTTCCTTGGCATGACCATCCAGCAGGCTGCGCTCGGCGACAAAAGCTTGGTAGAGATCGCGGTCGGCATTGAGCAACAAGCTGATGGCCGGCAGATAACGCTTGGTCAATTGCGTGCTGGAGTCAGTCACCTGACCGATGCCGCGCATGCCCGTCCACCCCATCAGCACCAGCAACACAGCCAGGAAAGCGATCGGGAGGGTGATTTTCCAGCGAAAGCCCAGATCGGCAAAAAACCGCAGCATGGTGTCACTCCTTACACGGGGGGAATACCTGCCTATCGGCAGCCTTGTCTTGAGCTATAGACCATTAGTCTAATTGTTACAACGCTTTGGGTCTGGCAGACACCGGGGTTATGCAGGTCGCGGAGGGGGTTGGGCGGGATAAAAAAGGCGGGGGGAGGCAATTGCTGCGGGGAATTTTCTGACATTTCCCGCCCACATAATTTAGGGACTTTTCTGACTCCTCATCTGATTGATGATTTCTCCAGCGAGGCCCTATAGTCCAAGCGTCGTTCGTAAGAGCGGCTTGGGTTTGGCGACTCAATGACAAATGGTAAGAAAGCCCTCGATCAAATGGAGTTTGAAATGAATAGATACATGGCTCTTACCAGCAATGCCGACGATCAACCCCTCTTCGTCGATACCTCTGCGCCTTTGCACATCCTGCTCGACACGGCGGGCTATAGAATTCGCGCGGTCACCCAGCTTTTAGAGAACCTCGCAATGCGAGGGGACATTCCGAGCGACTCAGTGGTCCTCCAGGACTTTGCACAATTGTGCTGCATCTCCTTGAGGGATGGTTGCGACGTGCTCGATGTCATCGCCCGACGCTTGGATGCGGAACCTGTCTAGGGATAATACTTGTCAGTTAGACGTAATGTCTGTGGGAGCAAAGCTTGCTCGCGATAGCGGTAGAGTCGCCAATATCGTTGTCAGCCGGCTTACCTCAATCGCGAGCAAGCTTTGCTGCTTAACTGATTGGCGTTGACCCTAGGAGCTCATTTCGTCGAAACGAGCATGGTTCGATGACACCGAAACCCTCCGGGTTACCCGGAATCGATTAGTCACATAACCAATCAGCATAAATACACACACCTTGGAGGCTCCGATAGCTACCACAAAAAAAGTCGAAAAAGCGCGCAGAAAAGTCACTCACGAAGAGCTGACATTTCTTCACGTTCGACAAGCTGCACGTGATGGTCAGAAAGTGTTCGATAAATTTGTAATCACTGGCAAGCTTCCTATTGAAAAGTAGACTGGATGCCAGCCGTAAAAATCTCTGCCATTCTTGGAGAACGGGGACCTACCACGGTTATGTGTTTGATCTCCGAATAGTCGTCGGTAAATCGTATATTCCCGTCCTTGGGTTTGAAAAAGACTGGAGTTTATTAATTCAAGACTGCCCGTGATAAAAGGCAATCGTCTCTTTTAAGGACTCCGAAAACTCATAAATTTGATCGAGCGAATCAATAGGATGTCGAGTTTCATTTTTGTCTTTGTCAAAAATACCTAAATATTTTTGGGTTCTATTGAAGTGGAGTCTGGCGATTGGCTTTCGATTGTTATCGTCCAATAAAATCCCAAAGTAGCTCTGAGTGTCTCTGTGTGCGATTCGCTTCGAATCGATTACTGTGCGCACTATCGCTTTTATGATATGGAAACCCTCCAGTTCCTCCATCGTAGTAAGGACTCGATCCTCAGGCGCATCGTTTGTTTCAGGCTGGCTCTCGGATACAACCCGTTCAGCTGGAGTCGGTAGCGGAACACCGCTGATTGCGGACTTCAGGCGATCATTAATTTGATCGTTTAGGAACTGAGATGCAGCTTTTTTGGTAAGAAGCGCGAACTGCTCTCTTACTTTTTGAGTGATCACACCTTCATAGATTCGAGAAGCAAAGAAGCGCACAAAATCATCATCGGGCTGGGTAAACTGGGAGGCCATTTCCCTTTTTATCTGTCCTACGTACTTTAGTTCACCTGCCGCATTAATGATTGACTCAACGTCAAATGCGGATTTTGTGAGTTTTTGCAGCTCAGGTATCACGTGTTCGTCGACATCTAAAAGGTCTATTTCCAAAAATGGCTTTTCATCCATTTTGTTTGGAGCATCTAAATCGGTGAAAAATCTGTAGAATCTGCCGTTTGTTAAGATTGATATTCTTGCAGTAGTGACATGGAAATATCTGAATAACTGGCTCGCATGATTTATATTCAGCGATTCGCCAATTTTTTTAGTCTCAATAAGAATCTGAATTTGGCCATTTTTCAGGATCGCATAGTCAATTTTTTCGCCTTTTTTTGTACCAACATCACATATATATTCGGGCACGACTTCGGATGGGTCGAAAACGTCATAGCCAAGCACTGTGTGAATGAATGGCATTACAAAAGCAGTCTTAGTTGCTTCCTCAGTTTGGATTGTTGATGCTAACTGATTCACCTTCGCCGACATTGCGTTCAAGCGCTCTATAAATTCCATTTCCTAGCTCCGTAGCCATTTTCCCGAATGGGCCAATAGAGGCTTAACGCTACTACTTGTTAGGTTCGGTCGATACTGGATTTTCGTCCACGTTGGATACCCAAACAGTTTTAGAGCAATAACCAGTCCTCATGTAACGAAAAAACGGGGAAAGCGGGGACAGACCACGATTAGACAGGCTGATTACAGATGGACTCACAATCGTGGCCTGTTCCCAGCCTCCGCTGTCCAATCCACTCTTCAGACAGGTGAATGATTAACCGCATGCCCAGGCTGCGCATGAAGATCAATACCTAGCGCATGAATGACCTTGAGTACGGTATCGAATCTCGGTTTTGATCCGGGGGCGAATGCCTTGTACAAGCTTTCTCGCCCCATGCCGGAGTCTTTAGCAATTTGCGCCATGCCTCGGGCCTTGGCTACATAACCGATCGCTCGGAGAAACTCCTCGCTATCACCATCAGCCAACACCTGGGAAAGGTATTCACTGATTGCTTCGTCGCTATCGAGTAATGCAGCCATGTCAAATGTCGTCAGGTGTTGGCTCATGCTCAAATCTCCGAAACACCATCACCGACAGGTTTTCCTGCTGCGGCGCGATCAATGCGGCGGGCGATAGCGATTTTTGCTCGCAGATCACGAACCGATGAATGCCAAGAAAGTAACGTCTGCGTTTGCTGAATGAGATAACTCATGGGTAAACGTATCCAGTTGGATACTGAAAATCAAGATGCTGATGCTAGTCATCCCCCCGTATTCTCAATCAGGGCGGGGGAAAGAAACGGGAACAGATCACGATCTGATGATGAGTGAACTCAAACTGTGGCCTGTCCCCAGTCTTTCAAATCGAGGCGAAAATCATAGGTCAGGCGATCCGCGCCCCGACGTTCATGTTCGCGATGCTGCCGCACAATCCATGTCGCCGCGTTCGCCATACGCGACAATACGCCAAAAACGAAAAAGCCCCTGAAATGTTCAACCATTTCAGGGGCTTAGTCGTATTCAATTATGGCGGAGAGATAGGGATTTGAACCCTAGGTACTGTCGCCAGTACAACGGATTTCGAATCCGTCCCGTTCGGCCACTCCGGCATCTCTCCAGTGGCGCGCATCATACCAGCACATTCGCCGGAAGCGAACCCCCGAGCGAAATTTTTTCCGTGCTATCAGATGCTTGCGTCGATTACAGCGGTACACCCAGACGCTGGGCGACTTCTTCGTAGGCTTCGATGACGTCACCGAGGCCCTGGCGGAAGCGGTCCTTGTCCATCTTCTTCTTGGTGTCCTTGTCCCAGAGACGGCAGCCGTCCGGGCTGAATTCGTCGCCCAGGACGATGGAGCCGTCGCTGAACACACCGAATTCAAGCTTGAAGTCCACCAGCAGCAGGCCGGCGTCATCGAACAGCTTGGTCAGCACTTCGTTGACCTTGAGGGACAACTCCTTCATGCGGACCAATTGCTCGGCGGTGCCCCAACCGAATGCCACGACGTGGGATTCGTTGATGAACGGGTCGCCCTTGGCGTCGTCCTTCAGGAACAGCTCGAAGGTGTAAGGGTTGAGCTTCATGCCCTCTTCCACGCCCAGGCGCTTGACCAGGCTGCCGGCGGCGTAGTTACGCACGACGCATTCGACCGGGATCATGTCCAGCTTCTTGACCAGGCATTCGTTGTCGCCCAGCAGTTTGTCGAACTGGGTCGGCACGCCGGCGGCTTCGAGCTTCTGCATGATGAAGGCGTTGAACTTGTTGTTCACCATGCCCTTGCGGTCCAGCTGTTCGATGCGCTTGCCGTCGAACGCCGAGGTGTCGTTGCGAAACAGCAGGATCAAGCGGTCAGCGTCGTCGGTCTTGTAAACCGACTTGGCTTTGCCGCGGTAGAGTTCTTCACGTTTTTCCATGATGGGCTCCGCTTGCTAAGTAGTGGGCTAGGCGATATGTCGCCAGTCGAGCCCTGAATCTTGATCGGCCAGTTGCAGCCAGTCCGGGTCGCACCCGAGGGTGTCGACAAAACATTGCCGGGCCAGCTGCGGCAGGTTGTTCTTGCTGCTCAGATGGGCCAGGACCAGGTGTTGCAAGCCTTGCCAGCCCAACTCGGCCACCAGGAACGCGGCCTGGTGGTTGTTCAAATGTCCGTGCTCCCCGCCTACCCGCTGCTTGAGAAAGTACGGGTAGTAACCACGGGCCAACATGTCACGGCAGTGGTTGGACTCGATCATCAACGCATCGAGGTCCCGGTAACTGTCCATCACCCTGTCGCAATACGACCCCAGGTCGGTCAGCAACCCGAAGCGCCGCTCGCCGTCGCTGAACACATATTGCGTGGGTTCCCGGGCATCATGCGCCACGCTGACCACGCTGATGTCCAGGCCACCGATACGCAGCTGCTCGCCACCGGCCACGAAACCGGCCGGCTCGAGGGGCTTGCGCAGGCCTTCCAGTGTCCCACGGCTCAGGTACACCGGCAGATTGTAGCGCCGAGACAGCAAACCCACGCCATGCACATGGTCGGCATGTTCGTGGGTCACAAGTATCGCGCTCAGTTGCGCCGGGTGCACACCCAGGCGCAACAGGCGTTTCTCGGTTTCCCGCAGGGAGAAACCGCAATCGACCAACACGTATGTGCCAGCGCAGGCGACCAGCGTGCCGTTGCCCTGGCTACCGCTGCCGAGAACGGCAAAACGCATCGAATCAGCCCAGGTTATCCTGAATCACGCTCAACACCTTGCGAGCCACATCGGCCGGCGCCACGGTATTGATGTTCTTCTCGACGGTGACCTGTACGTTGTCGCCGACCTTGCTCAGGCGAACCTGATAACGCTCGGCGCGGGCCTCGATTTCTTCCTTGTCCGGCTTGCTGCCGAACAGGCCACTGAAGAAACCAGGTTTCTCGTCTTTCCTCTCGGCCTTTTCAGCGAGGTTGATGTAGTACAGGCCCAGGCTGCGGTTGATGTCTTCAACGCGCCACTCACCCTGCTCCAGCGCGCGGCCAACGCTCGACCAGGCACGGTCCAGGTCGGAGCCGACGTTGAGCACCGGGTTGCCACTGCCGTCTTCGCTCAGGCTGACGCGGCTCGGCGCGTCGAACTCCTTGGACGCCAGCATCGAGACCGAACCACCCTGCTCCGCGTTACGACTCATGCTGGCGAGCATGTCGTCCACCAACGCAGCGTCGAGGCCGGTATTGACCGAACGGTTGGTGAAGGCCACGTCGGCGGTGCTGCCGGCAGGTCGCTCGGCGCTGACCACATAGACCTCACTGGTGTTGCGCTGCACGCCCGGCTCGATACGCACCCGCACGCGGGTTTCGCTGTCGGCCGTGACACCGGCGGCGCTCATGCGCTTGGCCATGGCGGCGGACAGCTCATCGGAGCGCTGCCAGGTGGTGGTGAACTCGCCGGTTTGCGGGCGCTGCTCGTCCAGGCGGAAACCGTTGTCCTGGAAGAACTGGATTGCCACGGGCCAGACTTCGGCCGGTGGATGCTGGCCCATGACCCAGCTGGAATCGCCACTCTTCTGCAGGGTGTAGTCGCTGGCATCGGCCACGGCCGACAGCGGCTGCGGACGCGGGACGATGTATTCGCCCTTGACGCTGTCGTCCGCGACGTTGCGCGGAATCGGCAACAGCGGATCCAGGCGCTTGGCGACGTTGACGTCTTGCGGCAGTTGCATCGGTGCAGTCTGTTGCGCTTGCAGGTAGTCGCTACCACGGTCGCGGAAGTAACCTTCCGGCCCCCAGATCCATCCGCAGCCGCTGGTGCTGGAGATAATCAAGGCAAGTGCGGAAAGTCCGGCCATTCGCTTCATGCGTTGTACTTCCTCAATTAAACCAGGACGCCGGACTGGCGCATGGCCTGCCGCAGCGGTTCGTGACAGGGGGTGCTCAGCCAGGTCAGTGGCAGGCGGATGCCTTCGTGCATCAGGCCCATTTCAACCAAGGCCCACTTCACCGGAATCGGGTTGGCCTCGATGAACAGGTCCCTGTGCAACGGCATCAGTTTTTCGTTGATGGCCCGTGCGGCCTCGGCGTCGCCCTTGAGCGCGGCCTCGCACAGGTCGGCCATTTCCCGCGGGGCAACGTTGGCAGTAACGGAGATGTTGCCCTTGCCACCCAGCAGGATCAGCTCGACCGCTGTCGGATCATCGCCGGACAGCACGATGAAGTCCTTGCTCACGCCATCGAGGATGGCCTTGGCGCGCTTCATGTCGCCGGTGGCTTCCTTGATGCCGATGATGTTCGGCACGGTGGACAGGCGAATCACGGTCTCGGCCTGCATGTCGCAGGAGGTGCGGCCGGGAACGTTATAGAGGATCTGCGGGATGTCGACGGCTTCGGCAATGTGTTTGAAGTGCTGGTACAAGCCTTCCTGGGTCGGCTTGTTGTAGTACGGGACGACCAGCAGGCAGGCGTCGGCACCGGCTTCCTTGGCGTTGCGGGTCAGCTCGACGGCTTCGCGCGTCGAGTTGGCACCCGTACCGGCGATGACGGGGATGCGACCGTTGACCTGCTTGACCACGGCACGGATGACTTCGATGTGCTCATTGACGTCGAGGGTCGCCGACTCGCCGGTGGTACCGACGGCGACAATGGCATGGGTGCCGTTTTCAAGGTGGAAGTCCACGAGTTTGCTGAGGCTGGCCCAGTCAAGATGCCCTTGTGCATCCATGGGTGTGACCAGTGCCACCATACTGCCCGCAATCATGAAACCGCTCCTGCCGGAAAAAGAGAGCGGTAATGGTACTGGCGCCAAGATGCTTGTACAAGCGAACTACCATTCCCCTTGGCGATGGTTTTCGCTACCCTTCAGGCTTTGATCGGTACCGACAAGCTCATACGCCGGTTTCCAGCCTCCGTTTTCGACGCCACAAGCCCCGATCCTGGGTTTTTCCTGGTGCATTCCTGCTGTCACGGAATGCAGCGCAACCCCGGGCACAAGGCTTGAGCCGTTCGTTTTCCCGGGCCGGGCCCGTGTCGAGCGGCAAAAGTACCGACCGCTCATCGCTTTAGGAATGCTGCATGTCCACCCCCACAGTCCGCGAACAATTCCTTGTTATCAGTGCCCTCGGCGCCAACCCCATGGAGCTGACTAACGTCCTGTGCCGCGCCAGCCATGAAAATCGCTGCGCCGTCGTGACCTCACGCCTGACCCGCCACGGTGAATGCAGCGCACTCGTGCTTGAGATCTCCGGCAGCTGGGACGCCCTGGCGCGCCTGGAGGGCAGCCTGCCAGTGCTGGCCAAGAAGCATGCCTTTACCGTCAACGTCGTGCGCAGCGCCGCCCTGGAGAACCGTCCCCAGGCCCTGCCCTACGTGGCCTACGTAAGCTCGGCCTACCGTCCGGACATCATCAACGAGCTGTGCCAGTTCTTCATGGACCACCACGTCGAGCTGGAAAACCTGACCTGTGACACCTACCAGGCTCCACAGACCGGCGGCACCATGCTCAATGCCACGTTCACCGTGACCCTGCCCGCCGGCACCCAGATCAGTTGGCTGCGCGATCAGTTCCTGGATTTCGCCGATGCGATGAACCTGGATGCCCTGATCGAACCGTGGCGCCCACAAAACCCAATGTAAGGAAGCGTTCATGGCCGTTGCCGTCGACCAGCCAGTTACCGATTTCCAGGCACCCGCCACCAGCGGGCAGACCATCAGCCTCGCCGCCCTCAAGGGCAAGCAGGTGGTGATCTACTTCTACCCCAAGGACAGCACCCCGGGCTGCACCACCGAAGGCCAGGGTTTTCGCGATCAGTATGCGCAGTTCCAGGCCGCCAACACCGAAGTGTTCGGCGTCTCCCGGGACAGCCTCAAGTCCCACGAGAACTTCAAGTGCAAGCAGGAATTCCCGTTCGAGCTGATCAGCGACAAGGACGAGGCCGTCTGCCAGCTGTTCGACGTGATCAAGCTGAAAAAGCTCTATGGCAAGGAATACCTGGGCGTTGATCGCAGCACCTTCCTGATCGACAAGAACGGCGTGCTGCGCCAGGAATGGCGTGGCGTGAAAGTGCCCGGACATGTGGATGCGGTGTTGGCGGCGGCCCAGGCCCTCAACAAGGGCTGAAATTCTCGCTGCCTGTACTGGCGCCATCGCGAGCGAGCTCGCTCCCACACTGGATTGGTGGTGTTAATCAATCCCTGTGGGAGCGAGCTCGCTCGCGATGGCGCCATCAACCTCACCGACTCATTCAGATTGACCGCTACAACAACGGCGCCACAATCGGCTCCTTGCTCGGCCACGCATCCAGCACCGCCTTGAACAACGTCGCCAGGGGAATCGCAAAGAACACGCCCCAGAACCCCCACAGCCCGCCGAACAACAGTACCGCACAGATGATCGCCACCGGATGCAGGTTCACCGCCTCGGAGAACAGCAGCGGGACCAGCACGTTCCCGTCCAGGGTCTGGATAATCCCGTAGACGGCCATCAGGTAGATGAACTGATCGCTCCAGCCCCACTGGAACAGCGCAATCAAAGCCACCGGCACGGTCACCACCACGGTGCCGACGTAAGGCACCACCACCGAAATACCCACCAGCAGCGCCAACAGGGCGGCGTAATTGAGCCCCATGGCCACGAAGCCGATGTAGGTCACGCCGCCGCAGATGAAAATCTCGATGACTTTTCCGCGAATATAGTTGGCGATCTGCCGATTCATTTCCTGGGCCACACGGGTGATCAGCGTCCGCTCGCGCGGCAGATAGCCCCGGACCCAACGCCCGATCATTTCCCGATCCTTGAGAAAGAAAAACACCAGGATCGGCACCAGCACCAGGTAGATCATGATGTTGACCAGCAGCGGCAGGCTGGACAACGAAAACGTCAGCGCCCACTGGCCGAACTTGCCAATCTGCCCGCGCACCACTTCGATGGTCTGCAACACCTGCTCATCGGACACCAGGTGCGGATAACGCTCGGGCAGCAGCAACAACAGGGATTGCCATTTGGCGAGCATCCCTGGCAACTCGTTGAACAAGGTCACCAACTGGTGCCAGAGCAACGGCACGATCACCACGATAAACACCACCAGCACGCCCATGAACAGGGCGAACACCAGCCCGACGGCCGCGGCGCCGGGCAACCTCAGGCGTTCCAGCGTCGTGACCAGCCCTTGCATGAGGTACGCCAGCACCATCCCCGCCAGCACGGGCGCCAGCATGCCGCCCAGGGTGAGCACGGCGGTAAAGGCCAGGAACAGCAGCACTGCCAGGACCACCGCTTCTTCATCGGAGAAGTAGCGCTGAATCCAGTCGCGTAACACTTTGAACATTAAAAATCCTTAAGAGGCGCTGTCTTTTTTTTCAGGCCTTTTTCAGCCAGTAACGGTAGACGCCGTTTTCGTCTTCTTCACGCAGCAGCGTATGACCGGCCAATCGCGCGAAGGTGCGAAAGTCACGTTGCGAGCCCGCATCCGTGGCAATCACCTTGAGCACACTGCCGCTGGCCAGGCGGTTGAGTTCCAGCTTGGCCTTGAGCAATGGCAACGGACAGTTCAGGCCACTGGCGTCCAGTTCGGCATCGTGGGCTACAGCATCAGTCATGGGGCGCTCCGCGGCAGGTCGTTGAGCCGCCTAGAATATCTGGTCCCGGGCCCGGTGTCCGGCTACAGTAGGGTCTTTGTCAACTAAGGCCTCGTGCATGACATTTCTGCGCCCCACCCTGCTGACGCTCGCTTGCCTGCTTGCCTCACCGGGCTTCGCCGACGACCTGCCGTCACTTGGCGATGCCAGTTCTGCCATCGTCTCGCCAGAACAGGAGCACCAACTGGGCCGTGCCTGGCTGGCCCTGTTGCGCAGCCAGGTTTCACAACTCAACGATCCACAGCTTAAGGATTACGTCGAAACCAGCGTCTACAAGCTGGTGGAAACCAGTCAGGTCAACGACCGGCGGCTGGAGTTCATCCTGATCAACAGCCCGCAGCTCAACGCCTTCGCCGCGCCAGGTGGCATCGTCGGGGTCAACGGCGGCCTGTTCCTCAATGCGCAGACCGAAGGCGAATACGCCTCGGTCATGGCCCACGAACTGGCGCACTTGTCACAACGCCACTTCGCCCGCGGTGTCGAAGCCCAGCAGCGCATGCAAGTGCCAATGATGGCCGCACTGCTGGCCGGCATCGTGATTGCCGCCGCCGGTGGCGGTGACGCCGGGATCGCGGCCATCGCCGGGACCCAGGCCGCCGCCATTCAGGAACAACGGCGTTTCTCGCGTCAGAATGAACAGGAAGCCGACCGCATCGGCATCCAGAACCTGGAAAAGGCCGGCTACGACCCGCGCTCCATGCCGACCATGTTCGAGCGTCTGATGCGCCAGTACCGGTTCGACGCCAGGCCCCCGGAATTCCTGCTGACTCACCCGGTGACCGAGTCCCGGATCGCCGACACCCGCAACCGCGCCGAACAGGCCAAGCCGGGGGGCATCGAGGACAGCGTGCGTTATCAACTGATTCGCGCGCGGGTCCAACTGATCTATGAAGAAACCCCGGGCCTGGGCGCCAAGCGCTTCCGGGCACAGCTGGATGAGAACCCGAAGAACGACGTGGCGCGCTATGGCCTGGCGATCGCGCAGATCAAGGGCGGCCAGCTAAATGAAGCACGGGAGAACCTCAAGCCGTTGCTGGCCAAATCGCCCAACGAGATCATCTACAACCTGGCCCAGGTGGACCTGGACATCACCAGCAACAAACTGGCCGACGCTCAATCCCGCGTCGACCGAATGCTGGGCCAGTACCCCGGCAACTATCCGCTGAACCAGGTACGCGTCGACCTGCTGCTCAAGCAGAACCGCCCCGCCGATGCCGAGAAGGCCCTGGAGTCCTTGCTCAAGACCCGCCCGGACGACCCGGATGTCTGGTACATGGTGGCCGAAACCCGCGGGCTGTCGGGCAACATCATCGGCCTGCACCAGGCTCGTGCCGAGTACTTCGCGCTGGTGGGCGACTACCGTCAGGCCATTCAGCAGTTGGACTTCGCCAAACGGCGCGCCGGCACCAATTTCCCCCTGTCGTCACGCATCGATGCCCGGCAACGGGAACTCATGGAGCAGGAACGCATGGTCAAGGACATGATGGGCTGAGCATTTGCCAGACAATAAAAAACCGCCTCTATCGAGGCGGTTTTTTTGAGTCGCTAACCGGTCATTCGGCCAGCTTGAAGGTGATGAAGCTTGCACGCCCCTGGCGCAGGACCCGCATCGAGACCGAACGATTCTTCGGCAACGCCTTGGCGATGTCGGTGAACTCCTTGGCGGAACCGATGGCCTGGTTGTTCAGGTGCGTAATGATGTCGCCCGGCTGAAGGCCGATCAGGGCGGCAGGACCATCCTGCACCTCCTTGATCACCACACCGCCCTGAAGCTCCAGGGTGCGCTTCTGCTCTTCGGTCAGTTCGACCACGGCCACGCCCAGGCGGTTGCTGCTGCGCTCGACACCGGACTTGGGCAGCGAATCCAGCTCCTTGCCCTCCTCAGGAATCGCGCCAACGGTCAACTCGACGTTCTTGCGCTTGCCTTCGCGGATCACTTCCAGATTGGCTTTCGCGCCCGCCTTGAGGGCACCCACAAGGTGCGGCAGATCGGCGGACATGACGATCGGCTGACCATTCATGCTCAGGATCACGTCACCCACTTGCAGGCCGCCCTTGGCAGCCGGGCCACCTTCCTGGATCTGCGCCACCAGCGCACCGGCCGGTTTTTCCAGCCCGAACGACTCGGCCAGGTCCTTGTTCACTTCCTGGATCACGACGCCCAACCAGCCACGGCTGACCTTGCCTTCGCTTTTCAGTTGGTTGGACACGTCCATGGCAACGTCGATCGGAATCGCGAAGGACACGCCCATGAAGCCGCCCGAACGGGTGTAGATCTGGGAGTTGATGCCGACGACTTCACCCGCGAGGTTGAACAGCGGGCCACCGGAGTTACCCGGGTTGATCGGCACGTCGGTCTGGATGAACGGCACGTAGTTTTCGTTCGGCAGGCTGCGACCGATGGCGCTGACAATACCCTGGGTCACGGTGTGGTCGAAGCCGAACGGCGAACCAATGGCCACCACCCATTGCCCGGCTTTCAGGTCCTGGGATTTGCCCAGCTTGAGCACTGGCAGATCCTTGCCGTCGATTTTCAACAGTGCCACGTCGGAGCGCGGGTCGGTGCCGATCAGCTTGGCCTTGAGCTCGCTGCGGTCGGCCAGGCGTACCAGGATTTCGTCGGCATCGGCGATCACGTGGTTGTTGGTCAGGATGTAGCCATCAGGCGAAATGATGAAACCCGAGCCCAGGGATTGCGCCTCGCGCTGGCGACCACCGCCGGGCGAACGTGGCTGCTGCGGCATGCCGCGCTCGAAGAACTCGCGCAGCATCGGCGGCAGGCCCTCGAGGTCGGGCATTTGCTGATCCGATACGCGGCGATCCGGCAGCTTCTGGGTCGTACTGATGTTCACCACCGCGGGCGAAGCCTGCTCGACCAGTTGCGTGAAATCAGGCAATTCGACCGCCGCGGCAGGAACGGCCTGGCCGAGCACCAGCACGGTGGCAAAAATGGAGAGATAGGTTTTCAAGCGTGGTATCGACATACGGCTCCCGTTACGACGAGCATGGTTAAGCGATATGGAGCAAGGAATACCAGGGAAAAGATACGCCGGTATTTTTGTTCCGGAAACAGACAAGGCCAGAGCCGAGCGGCTCTGACCTATAGAAAAAAAACTGTTTTTTTGCAAATGAAAATACTGACAGGAAGTTTCGGCATTTCGATCAAACCCTGACGGCATCAGCCTCTCGCGCAAGCGAACCACCTGCGCAATCAGCCAGCTATTGAGTCGCCGTGACGTCGGAACGCATGGAGAGCGCGATCCGTTCCGCCGTACCGATCGGGATCTCACCGACCACCGTGACCATCATCTCGCCCTGGGGCGTCGTGAGCCTGCGGGAAACGGCAGCCGTCGGACCGAGCTGGGTGCGGGTATCGGTGGCGTTGGCACCGTTCAACGGCTCCAGGAACACCGAGAAGCGCGCCAGGCCGTCGTCATACATCAAGCTGCTGACCTGAACCTGGGTGTCCGGGTCCTTGCGCGCCGTACTGCTGGTCAGTTCGAAGCCAGGCGGTAGCCAGTCCGAGTGCCAGGCGGCCTTCGACGCAACCGCCTTACCGGGATCTTGCGCCACAGCCTTGCATTCGGCGCTGGCCTGCAGGTCACCGTCCGTGGGCACGGCAACGTTCAAGCGGGTGAACTGGAAGCGTTCGAGCAACTGGCCCTTGTCATTGAGCAACAGGGACTTGAGCGGCAGGCCGGTCTCTTTATCCAGGTGCAGCTCGAAGCCATAACGATGCTGGTCCTTGGGCGTCAATGCCACGATGACCGCTCGACGCCCGGCCACGCGCGACTCGCCAATGACGGCCAGGTCATACCAATTCTTGAGTTTTTGCGGATCGAGCGCACGTGAAGTGCTGTCCGGCGTATTGCCAAGCCCCGCAATCAAGGAGCCGCTGACGCATTGAGTATGTCCATCAATGCGCAGGACTTCCTGTGCCGAGCCGTCGAGCTGAAGCAACCGCTCGCGGACTTTGCCATCCTGGACGCGATGCCAGATGTTATGGGTAGAAAAACTACCGTTGCGCTCGTAAACGAAAGTGCCCTGGAAGCTCTGCTGTTGCTCGGCTTGACTCAGGCGGTTCAACCAGTCCTGAGCCTCATCGGCATGGGCTGGAATTGCACACCAGCCACCAAGCAGAAGCGTAAATAGAGGTATGGCGCGCAATGGCTTTCCTTATTAACGGTTTTCCAGGCTGGCGGCACGGGCGTAGGGCAACGCGCTTTCGGTACCTTTCAGGGCAGCTTGCTGGGCATGCTGACGCAGGTAGTTGGGCAGGCGCTGATCATGCCAGCCAGGCTGGCCTTGCAGAACACCGTTGACCATCGGGCCTGCGGTTTCCGAACCTTCGCTGTAACCGGCCAATACCGCTGGGCCTTTGACCTGTGGAGCGACCAAGCCAGGCTGGTTGGACTGCTGCGCCATCTGCACGCCAGCAATCTCATCCTGGTTGTACAGGCGCACACCCGCCAGCACGGCAACGGTGACTGAGGCAGCCACTGCCAAGCGACCCAGGCTGCGCCATGGTCCGCGGGAAGCCTTTGCCGGTACGGCTTCGTCAGCCAATGCTGCAGAAACGGCGGCGGCGATGTCCAGGCGGGGAAGCAACAAGTCCTTGTGCATGACAGCCCGGGCGATCTGGTAACGAGCCCAGGTCTCACGTGTTTCAACATCGTCGAAGGCATTCAATACCCGACGCAATTCAAGTTCGTCCGCTTCGTTATCCATAACTGCGGACAGCGATTCCTGCAGGGCTTCACGACTCATGGCGTTCCTCTCTTGGCTGTCGCCGCTGTCTCTAGTTTTCCTGCAACAACGGTTGCAGGGCTTTATCGATGGCCTCCCGAGCGCGGAAAATCCGGGAGCGCACGGTGCCCACAGGACATTGCATGACGCTCGCAATGTCTTCGTAACTCAGACCGTCGAACTCACGTAAAGTTAAAGCCGTACGCAAATCTTCAGGCAACTGCTGAATGGTTCGATGGACGGTGCCTTCGATCTCATCCCGCAGCAACGCACGTTCCGGTGATTCGAGATCCTTGAGGCCATGATCGCCATCGTAGAACTCGGCATCTTCAGAACTGACATCGCTATCCGGCGGCCGGCGGCCGCGTGAAACCAGATAGTTTTTCGCCGTGTTGATGGCGATGCGGTAAAGCCACGTGTAGAACGCGCTGTCCCCGCGGAAATTACCAAGTGCGCGGTAAGCCTTGATGAAGGCTTCCTGAGCAACATCCTGCGCTTCATGGGTGTCGTGCACGAAACGCACGATCAACCCGAGAATTTTGTGCTGGTATTTCAGCACTAGCAGATCGAAAGCTCGCTTGTCGCCGCGTTGGACGCGCTCGACCAGCTGCTGATCCTCTTCCTGGGTTAGCATGAACACTCCTCGATAAGCTCGAAGGAGGCTTGCATTACTAATTGTCCGGGCTTGCAAACATAGACTCGGGCTTTTCGCAAAAGTTCTCCCCCTTCCAAGCAAGTTTCCGGCGCGCTCTGATCTCGGCACGCACGAAAAACGCAGCAGGAGATTCCCCGGCTGCGCGAATAATCTGTCGCCGGGCCTGTTGGCAGAGACCTCAATTGAAATCTCGCACCCACCCGACGCTGCTCCCTTTTGCAGACAACCGTCTATTGAACGTAGGCGCTTGGCAAAAGTTCCCGCTATTTATAGCGCTGTGAATAGAATAATGGGCAACCATGACGGGATAAACAGCGTTCTGTCCTCGAAACGGCGGCCTTTGTCGATTCAAAGAAACACGGCGACCCGACGAAGCGTGTCGCTTTTCTGTCACGCTGGTTTCATATTGCCATGAATGCCCGACTATTGTGCCGATCCCCCCCTCTATATACTAGTGGGCTGCGTGGCTGCCCGACCCGTTGAAGCGGTGTCTGGCGCCAACCCCGACCCGGGTCGCCTTGAGCGGAAACCATTCGAATGAGCCAACAGTTTCAACACGATGTTCTGGTAATCGGCAGCGGAGCCGCTGGATTGAGCCTGGCCCTGACCTTGCCTGCGCATTTGCGCATCGCAGTACTGAGCAAGGGCGACCTGGCCAACGGTTCGACCTTCTGGGCCCAGGGCGGCGTCGCCGCCGTGCTGGACGACACCGACACCATTGAATCCCATGTCGACGACACCCTCAACGCCGGCGGTGGCCTTTGCGATCCGCAAGCGGTGCGTTTCACTGTCGAGCACAGCCGGGAAGCCATCCAGTGGCTGATCGACCAGGGCGTGCCGTTTACCCGTGACGAACAATCGGGCACGGAAGACGGCGGTTTCGAATTTCACCTGACCCGTGAAGGCGGCCACAGCCATCGGCGCATCATCCACGCGGCCGACGCCACGGGTGCGGCGATCTTCAAGACCCTGCTCGCCCAGGCTCGATTGCGGCCAAACATCGAATTGCTGGAACAGCGCGTCGCGGTCGACCTGATCACCGCGAAACGCCTGGGCCTGGAAGGTGATCGCTGCCTCGGCGCCTACGTGCTCAACCGCAGCACCGGCGAAGTCGACACCTACGGCGCGCGCTTCGTCATCCTGGCGTCCGGTGGTGCTGCGAAAGTCTACCTTTATACCAGCAACCCCGACGGCGCCTGCGGCGACGGCATCGCCATGGCCTGGCGTTCGGGTTGCCGAGTGGCGAACCTGGAGTTCAACCAGTTCCATCCCACCTGCCTCTATCACCCGCAGGCCAAGAGTTTCCTGGTCACCGAAGCCCTGCGGGGCGAAGGGGCCCATTTGAAGCTCCCCAACGGCGAACGTTTCATGCAACGCTTCGACGCCCGCGCCGAACTGGCACCACGTGACATCGTCGCCCGGGCCATCGACCATGAAATGAAGCGCCTGGGTATCGATTGCGTCTACCTGGACATCAGCCACAAGCCCGAAGCGTTCATCAAGAGCCACTTCCCGACGGTGTACGAGCGCTGCCTGGAGTTTTCCATCGACATCACCAAGCAACCGATCCCGGTAGTGCCGGCAGCGCATTACACCTGCGGTGGCGTGATGGTCGACCAACGGGGCCGCACCGACGTGCCTGGCCTGTACGCCATCGGCGAAACCAGCTTCACTGGCCTGCACGGCGCCAACCGCATGGCCAGCAACTCGCTGCTGGAATGTTTCGTCTACGCCCGCTCGGCGGCGGCAGACATCCTCGAGCAAATGCCGCAGATCGCCATTCCGGCCGCCCTGCCCTCGTGGGACGCCAGCCAGGTCACCGACTCGGACGAAGACGTGATCATTGCTCACAACTGGGACGAACTGCGGCGTTTCATGTGGGACTACGTGGGCATCGTGCGCACCAACAAGCGCCTGCAACGGGCGCAGCATCGAGTGCGCCTGCTGCTGGATGAAATCGACGAGTTCTACAGCAACTACAAAGTCAGCCGCGACCTGATCGAACTGCGCAACCTGGCCCAGGTGGCCGAACTGATGATTCGCTCAGCCATGGAGCGCAAGGAAAGCCGGGGACTGCATTACACCCTCGACTACCCGAACCTGCTGCCCGAGGCGCTGGACACTATCCTGGTGCCGCCCACCTACGCCGACTGAACCGGAGTCGCACCCGCAGGCGCCGATGGACGTCCGGCGCCAGTGCGTCGCGGGGCACGCACAGCGAGCGGACCCGCCGCTCGCCCTGCAGGCGAAAGCGCAGCACGATGATCGCCGGCAGCGCCAGGCTATCAGGGCGCAACTGCACAGCCCGCCAGCCGTCGGCCCGGCTCCAGAGCTGCCAGCCCGCGGCATTGCGACGCAACCCGCAAAAGGCCCGGCGATGGGTCAGCAATACTTGTCGAGGAATCACCCAGGCACCATGGGCCAGGCACACGATGACGCCAGGCACTGCGCACCAGGACGGCACGGACAACAGGCACAACGAACCCAGGGCGAACGCCTGGGCCAGCAGGTAGGCCGCCAGCAGTTGCCCGGAGGCCTGCCAGCGGCATTCGAAGCGATTACTTGGGTTGGACACGGTCCAGGATCATCCGGACCATGCGCTGCAGCTCAGGGTCTTCGGATTCGCTGCGTTCCATGAACCAGCCGAACATATCCTGATCCTCGCACTCGAGCAGGCGGACATAGCACGCACGGTCCACTTCATTGAGATGGGGATAGACCTCTTTCACGAACGGCACCAGCAACACGTCCAACTCGAGCATGCCGCGGCGGCTGTGCCAGTAGAGGCGATTCAGTTCAACATCTTCGACCATGGAGCGCTCCTCAAATAGAGCGCAAGTATACAGGCCCCGCCGCAGCGAAACAGACGGTTTTGGTCGGGCACACCGATCCTTTGTGAACTACCCATTTCAAGGGCGTCCCCTTATGATGTGTACCAGACTTTTTACCCTGCGATGACCCATGGCTGATTTCGCTTTTTTCTGCACCCTCTCCCACGAAGGCGTCCTCGCGGTCCGCGGCGTGGATGCCAGCAAATTCCTGCAAGGCCAACTGACCTGCAACCTCGACTACCTGAGCGACAGCCGGGCCAGCCTCGGCGCCCGCTGCACGCAGAAAGGCCGGATGCAATCGAGCTTCCGCATTCTGCTTGAGGGCGATGGAGTGTTGATGGCCATGGCCACCGAACTGCTCGAACCGCAACTGGCGGATCTGAAAAAATATGCCGTGTTCTCCAAATCCAAGCTCACCGACGAAAGCTCCGCCTGGGTGCGCTTCGGCCTGGAAAACGCCGACAAAACCCTGGCTGGCCTGGGCCTCGAACTGCCAAGCGACACCGACAGCGTGGCACGCCATGAAGCCTTGATCGCTATCCGCGTTTCTCCTGGCCGCGCCGAATTGTGGGCCCCCGCCGAACAGGCTCAAACGCTTCGAACCCGCCTGGGCGCAGAACTGGCCGAGGCGGACCTCAACCCCTGGCTGCTGGGCCAGGTCCGTGCCGGGATCGGCCAGGTCATGCCGGCCACCCGCGAACTGTTCATCCCACAGATGCTCAACCTGCAAGCCGTCGGCGGCGTCAGTTTCAAGAAAGGCTGCTATACCGGCCAGGAAATCGTCGCCCGCATGCAATACCTGGGCAAGCTCAAGCGGCGCCTGTATCGCCTGCAACTGGACGCCAGCGAACTGCCGGAGCCCGGCACAGCGCTGTTCTCCCCGACGCACGGCAGTTCCATCGGCGAAGTGGTGATTGCCGCCCGCAGCGAAGGAAACATTGAACTGCTGGCGGTATTGCAGGCCGAAGCTGCAGAAGATGACAATCTGCACCTCGGTGCCCTGGAAGGCCCTCGCCTTCAATTGTTGGACCTGCCTTACGAACTGGACCGCGACCGCGAAATCCAGCGCTGATCGCAGCATTTGTCGCAACACCCTAGAGAACCGAAATGAGCGATTTGGCGGAGAAGGTCCAACGGGATTTGGTGCAGGCCATCGATAATGATGACCTGGTTCTGCCAACATTACCGGAAGTGGCCATGCAGATTCGCCGGGCCGCCGAAGACCCGGAAATCAGCGTCATCAACCTGAGCAAAGTGATCGGCCGCGATACGGCCCTCTCGGCACGCCTGATCAAAGTGGTCAACAGCCCGCTGTTGCGCGCCACCCAGGAAGTCACTGACCTGCACACGGCCATCACGCGACTGGGCGTCAATTACAGCAGCAACCTGGCCATCGGCCTGGTGATGGAACAGATTTTCCATGCACGCTCCGAGGTGGTGGAGCTGAAGATGCGCGAAGTCTGGCGCAAAAGCCTGGAGATCGCCGGCGTCAGCTATGCGCTGTGTCGCGGCTACACCCAACTCAAGCCCGACCAGGCCGCACTGGGTGGACTGGTGCATCAGATCGGCGTGCTGCCGATCCTCACGTATGCCCAGGACAATAATGAATTGCTGTCGGACCCGGTCAGCCTCAACCACGTCATAGAGACGATTCACCCAGTGCTGGGGGACAAACTACTCAGTGTCTGGGAGTTTCCGGAGCGGCTGGTGAAGCTTCCGGGGTTGTACCTGGATTTCAGCCGGGACTCGCAGCAAATCGATTATGTCGACCTGGTGCAGGTCGCCGCGCTGTATTGCTACAAAGACACCGACCACCCGCTGTCCAGGATTGACGTGTTCGGCGTCCCGGCCTTCAAGAAACTGGGCATCGACCCGGAGAACAACGCCCGGTGCGCGGATATCGAAGCAGCGCGGTCGATGTTCTATTGAGCCCCAGGCTGACAACCACGAAACCTGGATCCGACGCTGACCTGTGGCGAGGGGATTTATCCCCGCTGGGCTGCGAAGCGGCCCCAACTGGCGATTGCGGCCTATTCAAACAGACGGCAAGGGGCGCTTCGCGCCCCAGCGGGGATAAATCCCCTCGCCACAACAGCGTCCGCCACTGGCTTAATCTGAACCTGGAATAAAGCTCACCCGCACCTTCAACCCACGCGCCTGCCCGTCGTGCAAAGTGATCTGCGCCAGATGGGCGCGGCAGATTTCACCGACGATCGCCAACCCGAGCCCCGAGCCGGCCACTTGCTGGTTGCGTCGATAGAATCGCTCGAATACCCGGTCCCGTTCGTGCAACGGAATGCCCGGGCCGTCGTCCTCGACTTCCAGCACGGCCGGCGCAGACACCCGCAGGATCACGTTGCCGCCCGACGGAGTGTGGGCCAGGGCGTTGTCCACCAGATTGCTCAACAGCTCGTTCAACAAGGTCGGCTCGCCCCGCAGCCATACCGGCTCATCGGCCTCCAGGGCCAGCGCCACGCCACGGGCATGGGCCAGCGGGGCCATGGCCATGCCCAGCTCACGGGCCAACTGGCTGAGATCGAGCAACTGGGCGCCACCTTCGGCAATGGCCCGGGCGCCATTTTCCACTCGCGCCAGGGACAGCAACTGATTGGCCAGGTGGGTCAATCGATCGGTCCCCTGGGCCGCGCTCTCCAGGGTTTCACGCCAGGTCGCCGGCTCGCTGGCGCGCAAGCCCAGTTCCAGGCGCGCTTTAAGCGCGGCCAAGGGCGTACGCAGTTCATGAGCGGCATCGGCGATGAACTGCGCCTGACGCTCGAATTGCCCGCGCAGACGCTCGGTGAAATGGTTGAGGGCGCGCACCAGTGGCCATAACTCGTGCTGCACCTCCACCAGTGGCAACGGCCGCAGATCGTCCGGCTGACGCTCCTCCACCGCCGTGCGCAAGCGCTCCAACGGGCGCAACGCCGCGCTGACCGCAAACCACACCAACAGCAGCGCGCCCACGGCCAGCATGCCCAGGCGCAACAGCGTGTCGGCCATCAGGCCGCGGGCCATGCTGACCCGCGCCTCTTCGGTCTCCGCCACGCGAATTTCCGCCATGCCATTCATGTTCGGCTCGCTCACCGCCTTGAGCAGGCTCACCACCCGCACGTCCTGCCCCTGGTATTGAGCGTTATAGAAGCGCGCCAGGGCCGGGTAATCGTCCGTACGGGGCGTCCCGGGCGGCGGACCGGGGAGGTTTTCGTAGCCGGAAATCAACTTTTTGTCGATGTCGTTGACCTGGTAATAAATGCGTCCGGCGCTGTCGTAGGCAAAGGTGTCCAGGGCCACGTAGGGCACATCCGCGCTGAGGCTGCCATCGCGCTGGGACAGGCCCGCGGCGATGGTCCGGGCCGAGGCCAGGAGAGTCCGGTCATAAGCGGTGTCCGCCGCTTCGCGACCGTTCCAGTAGGCGCTCAAGCCGCTGGCGAGCATCAATACCACCAGCAACAGTGCGAGGTTGCGAAGCAGCCGCCAGCGCAGGCTGTCGGGCTTATGCATGACGGTTTTCCAGCAGGTAACCCAAGCCGCGGAACGTCACGATCGCGACCGCATGCCCGTCGAGTTTCTTGCGCAGGCGGTGGACGTAGATTTCGATGGCGTCAGGGCTGGCCTCTTCGTCCAGGCCGAACACCTGGGCCGCCAGCTGCTCCTTGCTCATCACCCGCCCCGGCCGGGCAATCAACGCCTCCAGCACGGCTTGCTCGCGGGATGTCAGGGTCAGCAACTCATCGTCGAGGGTAAAACGACGGGTGTCCAGGTCATACACCAGCCCGCCACATCGCTGCTGTCGTTCGCCGCCCAGTACGCTGCGGCGCAACAGCGCCTTGACCCGGGCCTCCAGCTCAGTGAGTTCGAATGGCTTGGCCAGGTAATCGTCGGCCCCCAGGTTGAGGCCATGGACGCGGTCCTTGACGTCGCTGCGGGCGGTGAGCATCAGCACGGGCAACGTCTTGCCGCGCGCCCGCAGACGCGCCAGCACCTCGAAACCGTCCATGCGCGGCAGCCCGACATCGAGGACCGCCACGGCGTATTCCTCGCTGCTCAAGGCCAGGTCGGCCGCGACGCCGTCGTGTAGCACATCCACGGTCAAACCGGTGCTCTTGAGCGCCTGGGCAACGCTTTCGGCGAGCTGCAGATGGTCTTCGACGAGCAGGACACGCATGGGTTATTCCTCGGTTCAGGGATGGCCGGCGCCATTCTTTGGCGCGGAGTTTACAGCCGCATCCGTCACTGTGAAGCCAAAAAACACGCTGAAAGCTTTTGAAAGGTTAGTGAAAGGTTGGGCCGTTAGAGTCCTCCCACGGATGGTTTCAACTGCCCGTCGCGACGCACATCGCGAACGAAAAACGCCTCGACGCGTTTTCGCCCTATAAAAACAATAAAGCGGAGTACCACCATGCTGTCCATGCAGCCCCAGGCCCCAGCGCCCGCTCGCCTTTCCCGCTTCAACCAGACCGCCCTGGCCAGTGCCGCCGCCCTCGCCGGCTTTTCGCCGATGAGCCAGGCTGCCTTCATCGAAGACAGTACGGCAACCTTCGAAACCCGCAACATGTATTTCAACCGCGACTTTCGCGACGGCACCAGCGCGCAGCAATCCAAGCGTGACGAATGGGCCCAGGGGTTCATGCTCAACCTGCAATCGGGCTACACCGACGGCACCGTGGGATTCGGCATCGATGCATTGGGGATGCTCGGGGTCAAGCTCGATTCCAGCCCGGACCGTACCGGCACCGGCCTGTTGCCCACCCATGATGATGGCCGCGCCGCTGACGAATATTCCAAGCTGGGCCTGACCGGCAAAGTGAAGATCTCCGCCACCGAGCTGAAAATCGGCAGCCTGATTCCAGAATTGCCCATCCTCAAGCCCAACGACGGGCGCATCCTGCCGCAGACCTTCGAAGGCGGTCTGTTGACCTCCAACGAAATCAAGAACCTGACCTTCACCGGCGGCCGCTTGAACAACGCCAAGGATCGCGACGACACCAACTACGAGGACATCGCCCTCAACAACAAGAACGGCCGCTTCACCGGCAGCGTGGCCGGCGAGCATTTCAGTTTTGGCGGCCTGGACTACAAGTTCACGGACAAGATCACCGGCCGTTACCACTTCGCCCAACTCAGCGAAGTCTACAACCAGCACTTCCTCGGCCTGGTCTCTTCCCACGCCATCGGCCCCGGTACGTTCAGCACCGACCTGCGCCTGGCGATCAGTGATGACCAGGGTGAGGCACGCGGCGGCGAGATCGACAACAAGTCCCTCAACGGCCTGGTGAGCTACGCTTTGAGCGGCCACAAGTTCAGCGCCGGTTACCAGCACATGTCCGGCGACAGCGCCTTCCCTTATGTCGATGGCAGCGACCCGTACCTGGTGAACTTCGTGCAGATCAACGATTTCGCCGGGGCCGACGAGCGTTCCTGGCAGGCACGCTATGACTATGACTTCGGCAAGCTGGGGATCCCGGGGCTGAGCTTCATGAGCCGCTACGTGAGCGGCGACAACATTTCGCTGCGCAACGGCGACAGTGGAAAGGAATGGGAACGCAACAGCGAGATCAAGTACGTGGTGCAAAGCGGCACGCTCAAGGACGTTGCCGTACGCCTGCGCAACGCGACCTACCGTTCCAACTATTCGGCCCGCGATGCCGATGAAATGCGTCTGCTGGTCAGCTACAGCGTCGCACTCTGGTAACCGACGGCTGTCGGGGCCGCAAGGCTCCGGCATCACCCAACCTGCAACACACAACAACAACTCCTGTGGAGACAACAATGAACCTATCACTGCGTAAAGTAGCCCTGGCCGCCGGATGCCTGATGTTCGCCGGGCAGTTGCTCGCCGCTGATCCATCCAAAGAACCCAAGCGCCCCGAATGCATCGCCCCGGCGGCACCGGGCGGCGGTTTCGACCTGACGTGCAAACTGGCGCAAAGCGCGCTGGTGAACCAGAAACTGCTGACCAAACCCATGCGCGTCACCTACATGCCCGGCGGTGTCGGCGCGGTGGCGTACAACGCAGTGGTCGCCCAACGCCCGGCCGACGCCGGTACGCTGGTGGCCTGGTCCAGCGGTTCGCTATTGAACCTGGCACAAGGCAAGTTCGGTCGTTTCGATGAAAACGCCGTGCGCTGGCTGGCGGCCGTTGGTACCAGCTACGGCGCCATCGCGGTGAAGAGCGATTCGCCCTACAAGAACCTCGACGATCTGGTCCAGGCCCTGAAGAAAGATCCAGGCTCCGTGGTGATCGGTTCCGGCGGCACCGTCGGCAGCCAGGACTGGATGCAAACCGCGTTGATCGCCAAGGCTGCCGGCATCGATCCGCGCAAACTGCGCTACGTGGCGCTTGAAGGCGGCGGTGAAATCGCCACTGCCCTGCTCGGCGGCCATATCCAAGTGGGCAGTACCGACATCTCCGACTCCATGCCGCACATCCAGAGTGGTGACATGCGTCTGTTGGCGGTGTTCTCCGACAAACGCCTGGACGAGCCGGAAATGAAGGACATTCCGACGGCCCGTGAACAAGGCTACGACATCCTCTGGCCAGTGGTTCGCGGCTTCTACCTCGGGCCGAAGGTCAGCGATGAAGACTACGCCTGGTGGAAGGACGCCTTCGACAAACTGCTGGCTTCCGAAGAGTTCGCCAAGCTGCGTGACCAGCGCGAGCTGTTCCCGTTCGCCATGACCGGCCCGGAACTGGATGCCTATGTGAAGAAACAAGTGGCTGATTACAAGGTGCTGGCCAAAGAGTTCGGCCTGATCCAGTAACCGTCTCTGTTCTCGCGGCGGCGCTGGTACTGTCGGCGCCGCCCAGGAGTTAGTCATGCTCACCATCCAACGTATTTTTGCCGCAGTGCTACTGCTGGCCTGTATCGGCCTGGCGCTGATGGCCTGGCCGTACCAGGCCGCTTTTTCCTACGAACCGGTCGGCCCGCGCGCCTTTCCATTATTGATCCTGGGACTGATGGGCCTGGCACTGTTGTACATGCTGTTTCGCCCTACGCCCGTCGTGCACAGCGAGGACGACCCGCAACTGGACCGTGAAACCCTGCAGAAAATCGGCATCTGCGTGGTGCTGCTGCTGGTCTTCGCCGGGACCTTCGAACCCTTGGGCTTCATTCTTGCCAGCATCCTGATCGGCGTGCCGATGGCGCGCCTCTACGGCGGTCGCTGGGTACCCAGCGTGGTGATCATCAGCCTGATGGCCATCGGTCTTTATCTGTTGTTCGACAAGGTGATGGACGTTCCGCTGCCCCTGGGCCTGCTCGACGTTCTGGAGAATTGATATGGATACCCTGAATTATCTCGGCCAGGGTTTTGGCGTTGCACTGACCCCCTACAACCTCGTCACGGCACTGACCGGCACCTTGATTGGCACCGTGGTCGGCCTGCTGCCGGGCCTGGGCCCGATCAACGGCGTGGCGCTGTTGATCCCGATTGCCTTCGCACTGGGGCTGCCGCCGGAATCGGCGCTGATCCTGCTGGCCGCGGTATACCTGGGGTGCGAATACGGCGGACGCATCAGCTCGATCCTGCTCAACATCCCGGGTGAAGCCTCCACCGTAATGACCACCCTCGACGGCTACCCGATGGCCCGCCAAGGCCTGGCTGGAGTGGCGTTGTCACTGTCGGCGTGGAGTTCGTTCATCGGCGCGTTCATCGCCACCTGCGGCATGGTGTTGTTCGCACCGCTGCTGGCCAAATGGGCGATTGCCTTCGGGCCGGCGGAATACTTCGTCCTGATGGTGTTCGCCATTGTCTGTCTCGGCGGCATGGCCGGCGACCGCCCCCTCAAGACGTTCATCGCGGCACTGATCGGCCTGTTCCTGTCCAGTGTCGGGATCGATGCCAACAGCGGCGTCTACCGCTTCACCGGTGACAACATCCACCTGACCGATGGCATTCAATTCGTCGTGCTGGTGCTGGGCCTGTTCTCCATCAGCGAGATCCTGCTGCTGCTGGAGAAAACCCATCGCGGCCAGGAAGCGGTGAAAGCCACCGGGCGAATGATGTTCAACTTCAAGGAAGCGGCCTCGGTGTTCTGGGTGAACGTGCGCTGCGGTGTGCTCGGTTTCATCATGGGCGTACTGCCTGGCGCGGGTGCGACCCTGGCCAGTGCCGTGGCCTACATGACTGAGAAACGCATGGCCGGAGCCAGTGGCACGTTCGGCCAAGGCGACAAGCGTGGCCTCGCGGCGCCGGAAACCGCCATCGGCGGCGCAGCCTGCGGCGCACTCGTACCGATGCTGACCCTCGGCGTTCCCGGCTCGGGCACCACGGCGGTGATGATCGGCGCACTGTCGCTGTACAACATCACCCCCGGCCCGTTGCTGTTCCAACAACAACCGGACATCGTCTGGGGCCTGATCGCGTCGTTGTTCGTCGCCAACATCATGCTGGTGATCCTCAACATCCCGATGATCCGCATCTTCACCCGCATCCTGGCGGTGCCGAACTGGGCGCTGGTACCGGTCATCGCAATCATCACCGGGATCGGTGTCTATGCGGTGCATGCCACCACCTTCGACCTGTTCCTGATGATCGGCATCGGTATCTTCGGCTACATCCTGCGCAAGTTCGAGTTCCCGCTGTCGCCTGTATTGCTGGGTTTCATCCTCGGTGGTCTGATGGAACAGAACCTGCGTCGTGCGCTGTCGATCTCCAACGGTGCGCTGGAGATCCTCTGGTCCAGCCCGATCACCTTTGGTTGCTGGATCCTGACGGCGATCATGCTGTTCCTGCCGTTGCTGCGAATCTGGCGTCGCCGCGCCGCACAACGTCGCGCCCTGGCCAATGTCTGAAACAACCTTCAGGCATTGGTGGGGAACACCGCTGGTCGGTCTGGCCGGCGGTTACTTGGCCAGCCTGATCGGCTGGCCTTTGCCCTGGATGGTCGGCTCGTTGCTGGCGATCATCCTGGTGCGCTGCCTTACGCCGTGGCAGTTGATGGAAATCCCCGGCGGCCGTAAATGCGGCCAATGGGTGGTGGGCATCGGCATCGGCCTGCACTTCACCCCGATGGTGATGGAGCAGGTCCTGAGCCACTTCGGCCTGATCTTCTTCGGCGCGCTGATCACCAGCGTGTCCAGTGTGGTGAGCGTCTGGCTGATGCGTCGCACCGGCGAGGACCGCGCCACCGCTTTCTTCTCCAGCATGCCGGGCGGTTCCGGCGAAATGGTCAACCTCGGAGCCCGCAACGGCGCGGACCTCAGCCGTGTTGCGGCGGGCCAGAGCCTGCGGGTGCTGGTGGTGGTGCTGTGCGTGCCGGCGGCCTTCAAGTACCTGTTGGGCGAAGGCCCCCCAATGCAACATGCCACGACGGTGGACTGGCTGTGGCTGGCGCTCCTGTTCCCGGCGGGCGCCCTGCTCGCCTGGGTCTGGGAGCGCTTGCGCCAACCTAATCCCTGGCTGTTCGGGCCGTTGCTGGTGAGCGCGGCGGTGAGCGTCGGTTGGGACCTGCACATAGGCCTGCCCAACGGCGCCAGCCAGGTCGGCCAGTGGTTGATCGGCAGCGGATTGGGTTGTCATTTCAACCGGCAGTTCTTTCGTCGGGCGCCGTCGTTCATGGGGCGTACCCTGGTCGGCACGGTGTTGACGATGCTGATCGCCACACTTGCAGCCCTTGGCTTGAGTACCTTGACCCATCTGGACCTGCGTTCGTTGACGCTGGGCATGATGCCTGGCGGTATCGCGGAAATGAGCCTGACGGCGGAGACGCTGCAACTGTCGGTGCCCTTGGTGACGGCATTGCAGGTGATGCGGTTGCTGTTCGTGCTATTTCTGGCCGAGCCGTTGTTCAGGTATTGGATGCGCAAGCCGAATTCGGCCTGATGGTCCGCGGCGCCTTCATCGCGAGCAAGCTCGCTCCCACAGGGATTTGTGTTGCCCTTAACCCTGTGGGAGCGAGCTTGCTCGCGATGGAGCCCTCATTGCCGACCGTTCAAACTGGCGGCAACCGCCAATCAATAGGCGCCTCGCCATGTTGCTCGAGGAACTTGTTGGTCCGACTGAAATGCCCGCACCCCAGAAAACCCCGATAAGCCGACAACGGCGACGGATGGACCGAGGTCAGCACCAAGTGCTTGGTGGCATCGATCAGCTTCTGCTTGCTCTGGGCATGGGCGCCCCATAACAGGAAGACCAGGTTCTGCTGGTGTTCGCTGACCACTTCGATGACCCGGTCGGTGAAATGCTGCCAGCCCTTGCCTGCGTGGGCGTTGGCGTTGGCACGCTCCACGGTCATGGTCGTGTTGAGCAGCAACACGCCCTGGTCGGCCCAGCTTTGCAGGTAACCGTGATTCGGGATGTCGATGTTCAGGTCGCGCTTCAATTCCTTGTAGATGTTGACTAACGACGGCGGTGTCGGCACGCCCGGCTGCACCGAAAAGCACAAGCCGTGGGCCTGGCCCGGGCCGTGGTACGGGTCCTGGCCTAGAATCACCACCTTGACCTTATCCAGCGGCGTGGAATTGAGGGCATTGAAAATCAACGATGCCGGTGGATAAATCTCCTTGCCGGCGGCGTACTCACTGCGCAGGAACTCACGCAACTCCGTCATGTAGGGCTGGTCGAACTCGGCACGCAGTGCCTGCTTCCAGCTCGGTTCGAGTTTGATACGGTCGTCAGCAGTCATGGTTGCATCCAGCAAAAACAATGGGCGCACCCTAGGAAAGCCTACACAGCTTGTCAATTGATCTGACGCAGAACCGGCACTTTCCTACGCAGCGGTCATACTGAACATTCAAATTTCTGATCGAGGTCACGATGAATCTGCACTTCGAAGAACTCACCGGCATCGACGGTGCCCGTATCGGCATCGCCACCCTGGACGCCGAAAAATCCCTGAACGCCCTGTCCCTGCCCATGATCAACGCCTTGCGTGATCGTCTTGATGCCTGGGCCCGAGAGCCGCAGGTCGTTTGTGTGCTGTTGCGGGGCAATGGCGCCAAGGCCTTCTGTGCTGGCGGTGAAGTGCGCAGCCTGGTGGAGGCCTGCCGCGCTCATCCCGGCGAAGTACCGCCGCTGGCGGCGCAATTCTTCGCGGCGGAATACCGCTTGGACTTCAACTTGCACACCTACCCCAAACCCTTGCTGTGCTGGGGACACGGCTATGTCCTGGGCGGCGGCATGGGATTGCTGCAAGGCGCCAGTACCCGCATCGTCACGCCAAGCAGCCGCCTGGCCATGCCCGAGATCAGCATCGGCCTGTACCCGGATGTCGGCGCCAGTTGGTTCTTGTCGCGCCTACCGGGCAAGCTCGGGCTGTTTCTCGGCCTGACCGGTGCCCACATGAATGCCCAAGACGCCATCGACCTGGGTCTGGCCGACCGTTTTTTGCTGGATGAACAACAGGACGACCTGATCGAAGGCCTGCTGCAACTCAACTGGCAGGAGCAGACCGAGATGCAGCTCAACAGTTTGCTCAAGGCTTTGCAGCAGGAGGCCATCACCCAGCTGCCCGAAGCCCAATGGCTACCGCGGCGGCCGCAAATTGATGAGTGGCTGGATGTCAGCGACGTGGGTTGTGCCTGGAAAGCCCTCAGCCTGCTGGTGGAACACCCTGATCCGCTGATCGCCCGGGCCGCCAGGACCATGACCGAAGGCTCGCCGTTGACCGCTTATCTGGTCTGGGAACAGATCGCCCGGGCCCGGCATTTGTCCCTGGCCGGCGTGTTCCGGATGGAATACACCTTGAGCCTCAACTGCTGTCGTCATCCGGAATTCAGCGAAGGCGTGCGCGCGCGGCTGATCGACAAGGACCACAAACCCCGTTGGCACTGGCCGGACATCAACCATGTGCCCGAAGCGGCGGTCGAGGCGCACTTCCACAAGGCATGGGAAGGCCGGCATCCGTTGGCGGATTTGTCCAACGAGTAACGAGCCAGAAAGAGTGCCCTGTGGGAGCGAGCTTGCTCGCGATAGCGGTATATCAGATACCTCAATGTCGGCTGACACGACGTCATCGCGAGCAAGCTCGCTCCCACAAGGGTTATCCCATCGGGTTTATGGCAGGCACAAAAAAGCGGCGCTTTATGCGCCGCTTTCTGTTGCCTGAAATCAGCGGTGACCGCCCCTTCCGTCATGACCACCGCGTCCTCGATGATCACGCCCGCCTCGACCCCGTCGGTCGTCATTCCAACCACCCCGGTCACGGCCGTCCCAGCCACCCCGATGTGGATAAGACCGATACGCCGCTCGCGGTGGCGAGTAGTAGCGTGGGCCCTGCTGGTAGTAGCGCGGTGCCGAGTAATAGCGCGGTGCCGGTTGGTAATACCGCGGGGCGTAATAGCCACGCGGAGCCGAATAATAGCTCCCGCCACCGTAATAGACCGGCGCCGGTGAGGTGTAGACCTCGGAACGGTAGTAGCTCGAATCTCCGTCGTAATAAGGCACGCAGGCCGAAAGAGTCAAACCGAGAAACGCAATGAGCAGCAGTCGTCGATACATGGCGGCCTCCTGGACCGCGGATGGGCCACATCAGCGACGCTGATAGGCGGCAGTCAACGTTGTGTGACTGACGCATATTCAGACAGCAAAATCGGAATCTGGTGCGATGTGGCAACAACTGGAAACATGTCGCTCGTCGCCCTCTTCCGGTGCGCGACGGCACCACAAGCATGCACAAATCCGCCCTCAAACATCCCTCCTCAACACCCACGCTCTCTAGCCCGGGCCTTTGCCCGAATTGGCACGGCTCTCGCTTTAACAATTCCGTGCAGGAGTCATCACAGGTTCGCGGCACCACAATTTGCAATGGCTGACTAGGGTTCCGGCTCGCCTCTGGCGAGTGGCTGGTCCGAGAGTTGGCGACCTCCAGTTGAGGTTACACGGCGGGACAAAAGCCCGGGAGACAAGCCACCGTTCGCGGTGCCGCGTTGCTCCTGTCCGCCCTTGATCAACTGGAGAACCACCATGCTCAAGCTTCGTCTGTCCGCCCTGCTCCTCGCCGCCCTTTCGGCCCTCGCGAGCTTCTCGTCCACCGCCGCCCAGAAAGACCACTTCAGCGTCTGCTGGACCATCTACGCCGGCTGGATGCCCTGGGAATACGCCGGTAGCCAAGGCATCGTCGATAAATGGGCAAAAAAATACGGCATCAAGATCGATGTCGTGCAGCTCAACGATTACGTCGAATCCATCAACCAGTACACCGCCGGTCAGTTCGACGGCTGCACCATGACCAACATGGACGCCCTGACCATTCCCGCAGCCGGTGGCGTGGACAGCACCGCGCTGATCGTCAGTGATTTCTCCAACGGCAACGACGGCATCGTCCTCAAGGGCGAAGGCAAGAAAGTCGCCGACCTCAAGGGCATGGACGTCAATCTGGTGGAACTGTCGGTGTCCCACTACCTACTGGCCCGCGCCCTGGATTCCGTTGGCCTCGCCGAGAAAGACCTGAAAGTCGTCAACACCTCCGACGCCGATATCTCCGCCGCCTTCAACACCGACCAGGTCAAGGCCGTCACCACCTGGAACCCGATGCTCTCGGACATCAAAGCCCAGCCAGGCGTGAGCGAAGTGTTCAATTCCAGCCAGGTTCCCGGCGAAATCATGGACATGATGGTGGTCAACACCCAGACCCTCCAGGACAACCCAGCCCTGGGCAAAGCGTTGACCGGCGCCTGGTTTGAAGTGGTCGCCCTGATGAACGCGAAAAACGCCGGCAGCAAGGCAGCGCTGGAGCACATGGCCAAAGCCTCGGGCACCGACCTGGCCGGCTTCCAGGCGCAACTGGACACCACCAAGCTGTTCGCCACGCCCAAGGAAGCCCTGAGCTTCGCCACCAGCGAGCAACTGCCCGCCACCATGGGCAAGGTGGCCGAGTTCTCGTTCCAGCATGGCTTGTTGGGCGAAGGCGCCAAGAGCACCGACGCGGTCGGCATGACGTTCGCCAATGGCGTGACCCGCGGCGACAAGGCCAACCTCAAGCTGCGCTTCGACCCGACCTACGTACAGCTGGCCGCCGACGCCAAGCTGTAAACCGGAGGACCTGGCATGCGCCTGATCAACCGCTACCCGGATCGTCCCAGCCGCTTGTTGCTGGTGATCCTGCCCTTCGCGCTGGTGTTGTTTGCCTACTTCATGGGCTCGGCCGAACGGTTGACGGACAACCCCAACGACAAGCTCCTGCCCAGTGCCGTGCAAATGGCCGATGCGGTCGAACGCCTGGCCTTCACACCAGATGCCCGCAGTGGCGAATACCTGCTCTGGCAAGACACCGCGTCAAGCCTGCGCCGGTTGGCCATCGGCCTGGGCATCAGCGCCCTGGCCGGGTTATGCCTGGGCATGGCTGCCGGAACGCTGCCACTGTTTGGCGCACCGTTATCGCCGCTGCTCACCGTGCTGTCGATGGTGCCGCCGCTGGCCATCCTGCCGATCCTGTTCATCGTCTTCGGCCTGGGGGAACTGTCGAAAGTGATGCTGATCGTGATTGGTATCACACCGTGCCTGGCTCGCGACCTGGAACAACGCGCCCGGGAAATTCCATCCGAGCTGCTGATCAAGGCCCAGACCCTCGGCGCGTCGACCTGGACGCTGATGCTACGGGTGGTACTGCCGCAATTGCTGCCGCGCCTGTTGATTTCCCTGCGGCTGATGCTGGGTTCGGCCTGGCTGTTTCTGATCGCCGCCGAAGCCATTGCCTCCACGGATGGACTGGGCTATCGGATTTTCCTGGTGCGTCGTTACCTGGCGATGGACGTGATCCTGCCGTACGTGGTGTGGATCACCCTGCTCGCCTGGCTGATGGACTGGGGCCTCAAGCGCCTGACCCGGCAAGCGTTCCCCTGGTACGAGGGGGCGAAGGCATGAGCTTCATCACGGTGAACAACGTCTGGCAACAGTACGCCGACCAGGTGGTACTGGAGCGTTTGAACCTGAAGGTCGCCGAGGGTGAGTTCTGCACCCTGGTGGGCGCCTCGGGTTGCGGCAAGTCGACTTTCCTGCGTCTGCTGCTGGGCCAGGAACGCGCCAGCCGCGGACAGATTCTACTGGACGGCGAGCCCTTGGCCGGCGAACCGGATGCCAGCCGGGGCGTGGTGTTCCAGCGTTATTCGGTGTTCCCGCACCTGAGCGTGCTGGACAACGTGACCCTGGGCCTGGAGTTGCCGCGCTCGCCGCTGCTGGGCCGCCTGTTCGGCAGCGCCAAGCGCCAGGCCCGCGAAGACGCCGCGCAACTGCTGGACAAGGTCGGCCTGGGCCATGCGCTGGATAAATACCCGGCGCAACTGTCCGGGGGCATGCAACAACGGCTGGCGATCGCCCAGGCATTGATCATGAAGCCGCGTGTCCTGCTGCTGGACGAGCCCTTCGGCGCCCTCGACCCGGGCATTCGCAAAGACATGCACAGCCTGTTGCTGGAGCTGTGGCGCGAAACCCGGCTGACGGTGTTCATGGTCACCCATGACCTGAGCGAAGGTTTCAGCCTCGGCACGCGCCTGCTGGTGTTCGACAAGGTCCGTGTCGACCCGCACGCCCCCGGCGCCTATGGCGCACGCATTACCTACGACATTCCATTGAACAGCGACCGCCGCACCGCCCGTGCCGCCGTCGACGTCCTGCCCGCCGAACTGGCCGGCACATTGCGTATCGCTTGAAAGGAGTTTTTCCATGACCGACTCGACCCGCTTGTTTACGCCCTTCGCCGAAGAACTGCTGCCCGGCGGCGGCCACCGTTCCTTCGTGCTCAAGCGCGGCCAACTGCTGCGCCTGACCGATCTGCGCGGCGGGGCCAACGTGAGCCTGACGCTACTCAATGCCAACGAAAAAACCGAACGCCTGAACCTGCCCGACAGCCTCAAATGCCAACACACCGCCAAGCTCACCGCCCGCCATTGCCTCTACTCCGACATGGGACGGGTGCTGGCGGCCATCACCGCCGACACCTGCGGCTGGAGCGATAGCCTGGGCGGCGTGCTCTGCGCCGAGGAAGTCGCTGAAAAATACGGTCAGGGCCGCTATCAGGAACTGCGCAACGGGTTCTTTCGCAACGGCACCGACAACCTGCTGGTGGAGCTGGGCAAATGGGGGTTGGGCCTGTCCGACCTGCTGATGACCCTCAACCTGTTCAGCCGGGTCAACGTCGATGAGGCCGGCCACTTTCATTTCGTCGAAGGCCATTCCAAGGCCGGTGATTACATCGAGTTGTACGCCCCGATGGACACCCTGGTGGTACTGACCGCGTTGCAACACCCGATGGACCCGAACCCGCAATACGCGCCACAACCGCTCAAGCTCAGTTGGATGAACGCCGACGCCAGCGTCGCCGAGCACTGCCGTCATTCGCGCCCGGAAAACCAGCGCGGCTTCATCAACACCGACCGCCTGTTCGCCTGAGGATCGCCGCCATGTCACTCGCCATCGCCACCGTACAAAAGCAGCCTGACGCCGCCATCTATCGCGCCACCATCCCCGCCGGGGAACCCTGGCTGGTGGAGGTCAAGAAGGGCCAGACCCTGCGCATCCTCGACCTGGAAGGCAACCAGGCGGTCGATACGCTGTTCTACAGCCTGGCCAACCCAAAGGAACGCTACGACGTGCAACGCACCTTGCGCCGGCAGAACTGCGTTTACCTGAGCACCGGCAGCGTGCTGTATTCCAACCTCGGCCACCCGATGTTGACCATCGTCGAAGACACGTGCGGGCGCCACGACACCCTCGGCGGCGCCTGCGCCCAGGAAAGCAACACCGTGCGCTATGCCCTGGAAAAACGCTACATGCACAGCTGCCGCGACAACTACCTGCGGGCCTGCGCCCACGACGGTCGGCTGGGCAAGGGCGACATCGGGCCGAACATCAACTTCTTCATGAACGTGCCGGTCACCGCCGATGGCGGCCTGACCTTCGAAGACGGGATCTCGGCACCAGGGAAATACGTCGACCTGCGGGCCGAAATGGACGTGATCGTCCTGATCTCCAACTGCCCGCAACTGAACAACCCGTGCAACGCCTACAACCCCACGCCAGCGGAGCTCTTGATATGGAACTGAAACTCACCCGCCTGCGCCGCTGGCTGTTCGCGTTGTGCCAGAGCCGGTCGGGGCAGTGCATCAAGTAACGTCCTGATCCCCTGTGGGAGCGAGCTTGCTCGCGATAGCGGTCTGTCAGTTACATCAAGGTTGGATGTACTGCCGCTATCGCGAGCAAGCTCGCTCCCACTGGGGGACATCCGGGCTTTGGTTTCGCTCACGGGGACGACCCCGTTGGCCATCGAAAACTGCGGGACGGCCCGCATCCCAGTTCAGGCAGCACGCATGCCTGAGGGGTAATGCCATGTTCGAAAAAATCCTGATCGCCAACCGTGGCGCCATCGCCTGCCGCATCCTGCGGACCTTGCGTGAGCTGAAGGTCGAGGGCGTGGCGGTGTATTCCCAGGCCGACGCCGCCAGCTTGCATATCCTCCAGGCCGATGAAGCCCACTGCCTGGGCGAAGGCGCGGCGGCCGGTACTTACCTGGCGGTGGACAAGCTTTTGGCGGTTGCTAGAAGCAGCGGCGCGACCGCGATCCACCCCGGCTATGGCTTTCTCTCGGAAAACGCCGCCTTCGCTGAAGCTTGCGAGGCTGCCGGGATTGCCTTCATCGGTCCGACGCCAGAGCAATTGCGTGTGTTCGGTCTCAAGCACACCGCCCGCGACCTGGCGCGCCGGCACGGTGTGCCGCTGCTCGAAGGCACCGAACTGCTCGACAGCCTCGACGCCGCGCTCTTGGCGGGTACACAGCTCGGCTATCCGGTGATGCTCAAAAGTACCGCCGGCGGCGGCGGAATCGGCATGCGCGTGTGCCGCAGCGCCGCCGATCTGAGCGAATCCTTCGAAGCGGTCAAGCGCCTGGGCCAGAACAACTTCAGCGACGCCGGGGTGTTCATCGAAAAGTACATCGAACGCGCGCGGCATCTTGAAGTGCAGGTATTCGGCGATGGCCTGGGCCAGGTGATCGCCCTGGGCGTGCGCGATTGCTCGGTGCAACGGCGCAACCAGAAAGTCCTCGAGGAAACCCCGGCGCCGAACCTGCCCGAGGGCATGGCCGACGAACTCTGCGCAGCGGCGATCCAACTGGCCCAGGCCGTGAACTACCGCAGCGCCGGCACCGTGGAATTCGTGTTCGACAGCGACGCGGGGCGCTTCTATTTCCTGGAAGTGAACACCCGCCTGCAAGTGGAGCACGGCGTCACCGAGCAGGTGTGGGGCGTGGACCTGGTGCGCTGGATGGTGCAACTGGCGGCCGGTGACTTACCGCCACTGAGCGAGCTGGGCCGAGGTTTGAAAGCCGAGGGCCACGCGATCCAGGCACGCCTGTATGCCGAGGACCCCGGCCGGGATTTCCAACCAAGCCCGGGGCTGCTGACCGCCGTGGAATTTCCCCTGGCCGACGGCAAAGCACTGCGCATCGACACCTGGGTCGAGGCCGGTTGCCAGATCCCGCCCTACTTCGACCCGATGATCGCCAAGGTCATTCGCTGGGCGCCCACCCGCGAGCAGGCACGCCTGGGCTTGTATCAAGCGCTGGACGAAAGCCTGCTGTACGGCGTCGAGACCAACCGCCAATACCTGCAACAGATTCTCCTCGACACACCGTTTGCCAGCGGCCAGCCCTGGACCCGCTGCCTGGAAGCGCTGGTCTATCGTGCCAACACCGTTGAAGTGCTCAGCCCCGGCACCCAGACCAGCGTTCAGGACTATCCCGGCCGCCTCGGCTATTGGGCCGTGGGTGTACCGCCGTCGGGGCCGATGGACAGCCGTTCCCTGCGCCTGGGCAATCGCCTGCTGGGCAACGAAGAAGGTGCGGCGGCATTGGAAATCACCATGAACGGGCCGCTGCTGCGTTTCAACTGCGCTGCCCGGGTGGCGGTGACCGGTGCGGTGATTGCCCTCTCGCTCGACGGTGAAGCGGTGCCGATGAATACACCGTTGTCGATTGCTGCCGGCGCCACCCTCGCGATCGGCAACATTTCTGGCGCCGGGGCGCGCAGTTACCTGTGCCTGCAAGGCGGCGTGCAAGTGCCGGATTACCTGGGCAGTAAAAGCACCTTCACCCTTGGCCAGTTTGGCGGCCACGGCGGACGAGCGTTGTGTACCGGCGACGTGTTGCACCTGGTACCGCTGGACGAGCACACGACACTGCCGCCAACACGCACGCCGATCCTGGAACTGCCAAGCGTGCGGCAGATCCGCGTGATCTACGGTCCCCACGGCGCGCCCGAATATTTCACCGAGCGCTACATCCAGACGTTCTTCGACACGGCCTGGGAGGTGCACTTCAACTCCAGCCGCACCGGCGTGCGCCTGATCGGGCCGAAACCCGAATGGGTCCGCGCCGACGGCGGCGAGGCCGGGCTGCACCCTTCCAATATCCATGACAACCCCTACGCCATCGGCGCCGTGGACTTCACCGGCGACATGCCCGTCATCCTTGGCCCCGACGGCCCGAGCCTGGGCGGTTTCGTCTGCCCGGTGACGGTGATCGAAGCGGACCTCTGGCAGTTGGGGCAACTCAAGGCCGGGGACAAGGTGCGGTTCGTGCCGGTGGATATATTGACCGCCCGCTCACTGGCCCTGAAATGGGACAAGTGTGGGAGCGAGCTTGCTCGCGATAGCGGTCAGTCAGTCACCTCAATACTGGATGTTCCGCCGCTATCGCGAGCAAGCTCGCTCCCACAGGGGATCGCGTCGCCTGTGGTGTTGGATATCGGCCAGGAAGACACGCATCTGGTGGCGAGATTGTCTGGCGACACCCACCTGCTGCTGGAAATCGGCGCCCCCGAACTGGACCTGGTGCTGCGCTTTCGCGCCCATGCCTTGATGCAGGCGTTGGCACACAAGCAACTGGCCGGTGTGATCGACCTGACGCCGGGCATTCGCTCACTGCAAGTGCACTACCAACCCGAGCAAATGCCCCTGGCCGATCTGCTGCGCATCGTCGCCGGTGAATGGGACGCGGTGTGCGCCGCGCAGGACCTGCAAGTGCCGTCGCGCATCGTCCACCTCCCGCTGTCCTGGGACGATCCGGCCTGCCAGTTGGCCATCGAAAAATACATGACCACGGTGCGCAAGGACGCGCCCTGGTGCCCGAGCAACCTGGAGTTCATCCGGCGCATCAACGACCTGCCCAACCTCGATGAGGTGCAACGCACGGTGTTCGATGCCAGCTACCTGGTGATGGGCCTGGGGGACGTCTACCTCGGCGCACCGGTCGCCACGCCGCTCGACCCGCGCCATCGACTGGTGACCACCAAGTACAACCCGGCCCGGACTTGGACCGCGGAAAACTCGGTGGGCATCGGCGGCGCCTATATGTGTGTGTACGGTATGGAAGGGCCTGGCGGCTATCAGTTCGTCGGACGCACGTTGCAGATGTGGAACCGTTATCGAGACGTCGCCGCCTTCGACGGCAAACCCTGGCTGCTGCGGTTCTTCGACCAGATCCGCTTCTACCCGGTCAGCGCCGACGAACTGCTGCGCATCCGTCGGGACTTCCCCCTGGGCCGATTCGACCTGGAGATCGAGCACAGCCAGCTCAACCTCGCTGACTACCAGCATTTCCTGACCCAGGAGGCTGACAGCATCGCCGCGTTCCGCCGCCAGCAACAAGGCGCCTTTGACGCTGAGCGTGAGCGTTGGATCGCCAGTGGCCAGGCGCACTTCGACAGTGAAGAACCGGCTATCGCGCCGAGTGAAGATGCGCAGTTGACTGACGGTCAACTGAGCGTCGACAGCCACATCGCCGGCAACCTCTGGCAGGTTCAGGTGAAGGTTGGCGCTCGGGTCGCCGCCGGTGATGTGTTGGTCATCCTGGAGTCGATGAAGATGGAAATCCCGGTGCTGGCACCCGTGGCCGGGGTGGTACGCGAGGTGCGCGTCCAGCCCGGTTCGGCGGTGCGCGCCGGACAGCGCGTCGTGGTGCTGGAACGTGACTGAACTCAATCAAAGGATTAAGACCATGAACCTTTCGCTTCGCTTGGACGACCTGCGTAATGCCTACCGCAGCGGCGAACTGACGCCTCGGAAATTGCTGTTGGACCTGCGGGAAAAAGCCGCGGCGCTGAACCCGGACTATCACCTGTTTATCCACCTGCTGACGGCCGCGGAACTGGAACCCTACCTGGCCGCGTTGGAAGGCCGCGACCTGGAGAGCCTGCCGCTGTACGGCGTACCGTTTGCCATCAAGGACAACATCGACCTGGCCGGCATTCCAACCACCGCAGCCTGTCCGGCATTTGCCTACGTACCGGACCGTTCGGCCACCATTGTCGAGCAGTTGCTGGCACTGGGCGCGATCCCCCTGGGCAAGACCAACCTCGACCAATTCGCCACCGGGCTCAATGGCACTCGCTCGCCCTACGGCGCCTGCCGCAACAGCGTGTTGCCCGACTATCCGGCAGGCGGTTCGAGCGCCGGCTCGTCGCTGGCCGTGGCCCTGGGCGTGGCAAGTTTTGCCTTGGGCACCGACACCGCCGGTTCCGGTCGGGTGCCAGCGGCGCTGAACAATCTGGTGGGGTTGAAGGCCACCCTGGGGTTGATCTCCACGGCGGGCGTGGTTCCGGCCTGTCGTACGCTGGACTGCGTCACGACCTTCACGGCGACGGCCAAGGAAGCCAGCCAGCTCTTGGCGCTGACGGCCCGTCCAGACCCTCGTGACGACTACAGCCGCCACAATCCGCAGTGGAACGATGGCACCGCGTTCGGCACGCCCCGGCGCTTTCGCTTCGGTGTGCCGCGCCAACAGGACCTGGCATTTTTCGGCTGTCCTGAAGGCCCGCAGCTGTTTCTGGATGCCATTGAGCGTCTCGAACGTCTGGGTGGCGAAGCCGTGGAACTGGACCTGTCGCCGTTCCTGGAAGCGGCGCGGCTGCTGTATGAAGGCCCGTGGGTGGCCGAACGCTACAGCGTTGCCGGCCCATTGATGGAGCGCGAGCCCGACGCCGTACTGCCCGTCATCCGTGCCGTATTGGCGAAAGCACCTACGGTAGATGGCGTACAAACCTTCCGCGCCCGCTACCGCTTGCAAGCGCTCAAAGCCCAATGCGACCGGGCCATGGACGCGCTCGATTGCGTACTCACCCCGACCATCGGCCGGCCGGTGACCCTCGCAGAACTGGCCGCCGAACCCGTGTTGCGCAACTCGGAGCTGGGTTACTACACCAATTTCATGAACTTGTTGGACTACGCCGCCGTCGCCATGCCCAGCGCGTTCATGGCCAACGGTTTGCCCTGGGGTGTGACGCTGTTCGGTCGAGCCTTCACCGATCAATACCTTTTGAGCGTGGCCGATGCCTTGCAGCGTCAACAGGACAAGACCTTGCCCGTTCCCGTCCATCCGGCTCGCCATGATCGGGCGCGACTGGTGGTATGTGGCGCACACCTGGACGGGTTGGCGCTGAACTGGCAGCTCAAGCAACGCGGTGCGCGTCTGATCGAGGCCACCCAAAGCTCGCCGGACTACCGTCTCCATGCCTTGGCCGGTGGCCCTCCCTTGCGTCCCGGCATGGTTCGGGTTCGTGAAGGCGGCGTGGCGATCGAGGTCGAAGTCTGGGAGCTGCCGAGCAGTGAACTGGGCTCGTTCCTGACTGGCATTCCCGCACCGTTGGGGCTGGGCAAGGTGCAACTGGCCGATGGGCGCTGGGAAAGTGGATTCATCTGTGAGTCGTATGGCCTGGAGGGCGCGCAGGACATCAGCCATCTGGGGGGATGGCGGGCTTATCTAACGACCCTTGAGTAAACACAGCCCTGTGGCGAGGGGATTTATCCCCGCTGGGCTGCGCAGCAGCCCCAAAACCTGTCGGCGTGGTGTATCAGACAGAATGCATTGGGGCCGCTTCGCGGCCCAACGGGGATAAATCCCCTCGCCACGATCTTGCAAACCGGCAAATCCGAATGTCTTTTCCCACAAGGCCACTAAACTGACTTCATTGGGTCTGTGCCAAGGGAATCGCCATGTCGCTCCGTTCGCCGTTGTATTCCCAGCGCAAGCCGCTCCTGGCGGTGGTGGCGCTGCTCGGTACAGGTTTCCTGATCATTGCGTTGCTGGGTTATTACGCAGCCCATGCCTCTGTGCGTGACCACATGCTCAAGACGCTGTACGTGAACCTGCTGATCGGCGTGCTCGTGACGCTGGCGGTCCTGGCCATTCTTTGTCAGCTGATCAACAACTACCAACAGCGCATCGACGCCCAGGCCACCCTCGACAGCCTGACCGAATTGCCGAACCGTCGTGGCTTCGACCTGCTGGCCGTGCAAGCCCTGCACGAAGCCCAGCGCGAGCCCAAACCCTTGACGGCGCTGCTGGTGGAGCTGGACGACTTCAAACGGCTGGACACCACCCACGGTCACATCGCCACCGACCAACTGCTGACCGCGTTCGCCCGCGACCTGACCCAGAGCCTGCGGCATTCGGACATTGTCTGTCGCTGGAGCGCCGAAGCCTTTGTCATCCTGCTCAAGGACACCGATGGACAGACCGGTCTGAAGATCGCAGAGAAAATTCGTCAGCACATCGAAAAGCAACGCTATTTCTGCAGCGGCAAACAATTGCTGATCACCGTCAGCCTCGGCCTCACCACCTTGCAGGATGAAGACACCTTGCACAGCCTGCTGTCGCGGACCGATCATGCGCTTCAACGCGCCCGACAAACCGGGTGCAACCGAATCTGCGTGGAAATGCCTCACTCCAGTTATGAATAAACCCGATCTTTGCCCGGCCTGCGGCGGCACCAACGACTGCACCCTGGCCGACCCACGAACCGCCGACCGGGCCTGCTGGTGTTACGGCGTGAGCATCGACCCGGCCGTGCTCGAAGCATTGCCAGCCGAGCTGCGTGATCAGTCCTGCCTGTGCCCGCGCTGCGCCCAGGTCGAAGCCCAGTTGCGCGCCAAGCCCCAGCCGATCGCGTAAGATGCCCACCCTCCGCTGCCCTGCCTGAACTGCCCATGCGCGTCGACCGTTTCCTCAGCAATCTGCCGCGATTCAATCGCCAACAAGTGCGCCTGTTGCTGGTGGAGCGCCGGGTGAGAATCGACGGCCAGACCGTCAACGATCCCCATGCACCGGTACGTGAATTCAGTCGCGTCGAAGTCGACGACGAAGTGCTGCAGGCCGGCCGACCGGCGCGCTACTTCATGCTGCACAAGCCGCCCGGCTGTGTCAGTGCCACTCGCGATCCGCAACACCCCACCGTCCTCGACTGGCTGGACGAACCGGACAAGGACGACCTGCACATCGCCGGACGCCTGGATTTCAACACCACCGGGCTGATGCTGATCACCAATGACGGCAGTTGGTCACGGCGCCTGACCCAACCGCAGACCAAGCTGCCCAAGGTCTACTACGTCGAAACCGAGCAAACCATCACGGCTGAATACGCCGACACCTTCGCCCGGGGCCTGTACTTCGCCTTCGAAGACCTCACCACTCAGCCAGCCGAACTGACGTTGCTGGGGCCAAAATCAGCGCGACTGAGCATCGTCGAAGGGCGTTATCACCAGGTCAAACGCATGTTCGGCCACTTCGATAACAAGGTGCTGCGCCTGCACCGCGAGCGCATGGGCCCGCTGATGTTGGACCCTCATCTCGAGCCGGGCCAATACCGCGCCTTGAGCCTTGAGGAAATCCAGCTCATCTGATCCCGCTACCGCTGGGCAGAAGTGTCGAACAATTTTCCGACAGGTACTTGCGCAACGGTCGCCCCCCTGCTTGAATCAAACCGTCGGCCGAAATGTGACCGATGAGTCACCACATACTTCCAAGAAACTTTTTGCCGCCGGGAACCCTCAGGTTCCGCCTTGTGCGCTCGGCAAACTGCCCACCATAACAACACCCGTCGACCATTTTTTCGGATCGACATGGGCCTTATCTTCCAGGCGTATGCCTACCTGTCACATTGCCCGTGCAATCTCATTGCGCGCATACCCGCTTGCCAGGAGTCTTATGACATGAGGCCAGAAATCGCTGTGCTGGATATACAGGGTCAGTATCGGGTTTACACGGAGTTCTATCGCGCAGACGCCGCACAAAAGACCATCATTCTGGTCAACGGCTCGATGGCCACCACTGCGTCGTTTGCACAGACCGCCAAAAACCTCTACCCGCAATTCAATGTCGTGCTGTACGACCAGCCCTACGCGGGCAAGTCCAAGGCTCACAATCGTCACGAGAAAATGCTGACGAAGGAGATCGAAGGGCAGATCCTCCTGGAGCTGATCGACCACTTCGCCGCCGAGCACGTGCTGTCGTTTTCCTGGGGCGGCGCCGCCACGCTGAGCGCCCTGGCCCATCGGCCAAGGCGCATCGAAAAAGCGGTGATCAGCTCGTTCTCACCGGTGCTCAATGCGCCGATGCGCGACTATCTGGAGCGCGGCGTGGATTATCTGGGCAGCCTGGACGGCGACCGTGTCGGGCATTTGGTCAACAGCACCATCGGCAAACATCTGCCGCCGCTGTTCAAGCGCTTCAACTATCGTCACGTCAGCAGCCTGGCCGAGCATGAGTACGGGCAGATGCACTTCCACATCAACGATGTGCTCCACAGCGACCAGCAGTGCTACGTCAATGCGGCCAAGAAAATCAACGTGCCGGTGCTGTTCCTGAACGGTGAATGGGACGAATACACCTCGGCCGCCGATGCCAGGCTCTTCGCTAACCACGTCGAGCACAGCACCTTCAGCACGCTGCAAGCCACCGGGCACTTCCTGGACATGGAACACAAAGCCGCCTGCCGCGACAGCCGCAACGCCTTGCTGGGGTTCCTCACACCGGAACGCCAAGAAAGCCGACCGCGCTATAGCTACGTGCAGGACTACCATGCACTGGCCATCTGAAACCGAGTCCTGGCGAGCAAACCCCGTCCTGCGCCTTCAGCAACGGGGCTTGCCCGCCAACGACCGCTCTGGTTTGAGGCTCGCGTAGACGACTGACCGCACGTTACGTGAAGAAAAACTTCAAATCCGTGCCCACATCTGGTACAAAGTCAGCCGCTCTGAGCGGGTGTCGTATAATGGCATTACTCCAGCTTCCCAAGCTGATAACGAGGGTTCGATTCCCTTCACCCGCTCCAATCGAATTCTGCTCTCGCGTCGTATGTTTTTTGACGGGGGATTAAAAAACCGGCTCTTGGTGGCCGGTTTTTTTTGGTCTGGAATTTTGTGGAATTTCCCCCGAGTACCTATGAAGGAGAGCAAGGATGCACCTGATTGACTCATATCTGCCTGCGTATCAGTTCAGTGAATTGCATACCGTGGACATCCCCGTAGACCCTTCCCGTGCCATGGCGGCAATCCTCGCCCACCGCCCCGAAGACGACCGTTTTTTTCGGTATGCAATCAAGCTTCGCGAACTCCCCATGCGCCTGCTGGGTCGATCTCGGCACCCAGGGGCTGATCAACGCGCTTCATTCGGCATGGATAACTTCACGTTGCTTCAGCGTAACGGCGACGTAGAGGTCGCTTACGGGCTCGCCGGCAAGCTGTGGAAAGCCGACTACGGCCAAGTCGTTGTCGCGGATGCCAAAGCGTTCGAGCTATTCAATGAGCCGGGGAATGTGAAACTGGTCATCAGTTTCAACTGCCAGTTGCTACGATCGGGCCTGACGAGGGTCACCACGCAGACACGGGTACATTGCCTCGACGCTGATGCGTTGCGAAGTTTTACATCGTATTGGTATTTGATTCGTCCGGTCAGCGGGCTTATCCGTCGGCGCATGCTGAAGGCTATTGCGAGACGTTGCGCAGCAGGCGCTTTTTAAATTCTTCATCGCCATACATATCTGCTGTCACCAAGAGACGCTCAAAATTGAGCCATTGACTGAGGCGGATCTCTGCGTCATGTCATGTGACGCACATCTCGATTCATCACCTACTAGAGTTTGGCAAGGATCTACATGTCGATCTGCTTGTGAAGCACATTGATAATTCTGGACGCCTTTACAAGGCTGGCGTTGACAAGATCGACTACCATATCCCCGAGAAACATACGCGACACGAGCTGATGGCCATGCTTGGGATAAATGACGGAGCAACTCCATGTTTACCATGAAACTCGGATCCACAAAGGAGTCCACGAGCCCATTCGCAGACTTCATTCGTAATGCGAAATCGGAAGAAAAAAAACGCGTCTACAGTGAAGTGCTGACCGAAGCTACCAAAAAACAGAATGAAGTGATGTTGGCTGCACGTGCAAGACAAGCCTGATCACGTTACTGGATTCCAAAACTGCCCGGCCTAACGCCGGGCTTTTTCATTCTGTCGTTAACCTGCTTTTCACGCTCTGGCGCCTACGGGCTCGTCGGCAAGCTTTGGAAAGCCGACTACGGCAAACGAGATTGCACAACCTCAACACCGGGACCGTTGAAGGAAAGGTAGACAATAGTACTGAGAATAAATGAGTCCCGTGGCGAGGGAGCTCGCTCCCGCTTGAGTGCGAAGCGCTCACAAGAGGGGCTGCTGCGCACCCCAGCGGGAGCAAGCTCCCTCGCCACGTATCGCATGGCCCCCGGAAGATTTGTAGGCAAAATCCGAGAATTGCGTAGGGGGCGCGCTTACTTGGCTTTTCGGCGAGTTTTCGCCTTGTTGTCCTTCCCCTTCGATGGCTACTCTCCAGACGTCGCTGCAATCAGCGATCGGGCTTGGAAACCCGTGAGTCACGAAACCGCACGCCTCATAAGTGCAGGGGTAGTTTTACGCCTGTAAACTTGTGTTTTTGGCGGCTGTGCGTGGGACGCCTTTGGGCGTGCCGGTTTCCTTGACTCCCGGTTTCCAACCTGCGCACAGCTGCCACCCATTCGCTTGGAACGAAAGTGGCAGCTCCAGACGTCAAGGAGCTAGACAATGCACAGCAACTCGTTTTTCGATCATTCGTTCAACTCTCGGCCCCACTGCCTCGTCATCAACGGAGGCAGGCCATGAACGAAAACACTGAGCTAAAAACCATCGGCTACACCCCCTTCAACTATTCCGCTGATCGAGCACTGTTCCGTGTCAACGGCGGCGTCCCCATCCAAGAGGCATTGGAACGGGCGTCAGATCTTTTGCATCTCGCTCACCGGCTTGCCGAAGACGCGGCGTTTGAAAAGAGCACCGACCGCTACGCCTGGGCTGCGCACTTTTTGTTGGAGATGAGCAAGGCGGTGATTGATGACGTTGTGAAGGTCATTACGCCAAGGCCGGCGGCTGAGTCCAAGAAAAAATCCGAGGCGCAGTAGATCGACAGTAAGTCCTGAGAATGGGGACATAGGGAACCCCATCCGATAGACAGCGCTAAGCCCTGCTTCTTTCGCAGCGGGGCTTAGCAATACCGAGGTCCCTAGGAGCTCACGCATGGGAACCGTTCGAAAAACCATCACCGTGGCCAATCAGCCCATCCAGAGACATAAGGCTGAACTGAAGACTATTCGCTCGGTCCTTGAAGACGGTGAGTCCAGCGGCCCCTCGCCCATTCAACCCCGACGCATTCAAACAGCGAATGTTACTAGTACGTGGGTAAATCCCCATCGTAAAAACTATTCAGCCCCAGGCAAATGCCCCAACGGCAACGCCCCCGGCGTCTTCACCGTATGAATCGCAAAATTGCTCCGAATGTCACTCACCCCCGGCAACTTCAGCAACCGCCCGGTGAGGAATCGGTCGTAGGCTCGCAGATCCGGCACCACCACTTGCAACAGAAAATCCGATTCGCCTGAGACCAGGAACGCCGAGATCACTTCCGGCAATGCCGTGACGGCCTGGCGAAACGCTTCGGCTTGTTCGTCGTTGTGCCGTTCGACCTTCACACCGACAAAAATCGTCAACCCGAGCCCCACTTCGTCGCGGTCGAGGACGGCTTGATATCCGCGAATCACACCGGCTTCTTCGAGCATCCGCACACGGCGCAGGCAGGGTGACGGGGACAGGCCGATTTCTTCGGCCAGTTGCACATTGCTCAGGCGGCCGTCCCGTTGCAGCGCGGCGAGGATTTTGCGGTCGAAGGTGTCCAGTTTCATGGATTGGCAGATTCCGATTGAATAGCACGAATACATGGCAGGTTATGCCAACTAGCAACGCTTTAGAAGCTGACTTTGCAACCACCTGCCCTGCCCCTCCGCCATAGACTTGGCACTTGCGAATCGTCGATCAAGGGGTGTGGCATGGCAGAGCTCTGGTTGTTCCTGATGGCCTTGATGGTGGTCTACGTATTGCCCGGGCCGGACATGATTCTGCTGCTGCAAACCGGTGCCCGTCAGGGCAAGGGCGCGGCGCTGGCGACGGCGGTGGGCCTGGGCGTGGCCCGGGGATGTCATGTCGCGCTGGCCGCATTGGGGCTTTCGGCATTGTTCAAGACTGCGCCCTGGACCTTTGACGCAGTACGCCTGGCCGGGGCTGCCTACCTGTTATGGATCGGCTTTCAATGCCTGCGGACCACGTTGCTGCCAAGTTTTGAAGGGTCCAGTGTCGAGGCCGGAAAGCGGCGTTGGTATCAGGCGATTCGGCGTGGGCTGCTAACCAATTTGCTTAACCCCAAGGCGCTGCTGTTTTGCTCGGTGTTGTTGCCGCAGTTTATTGATCCACAGGGCGGACCGGTGTTGGGACAGTTTGCGACCCTGGGTGTGGTGTTGGTCAGCGTGGGTTTGTTGTTCGATAGCGCCTACGCGTTGGCGGGTGTCGCGCTTGGGCGCTGGCTTCAGCGCTCCCCTTCGGCCCAGCGTGTTCAGCAATGGGTGTTTGGGAGTCTTTTGATTGGGTTTGCGGTGCGGCTGACGTTTGTGCAGCAGTCCTAGTGCCTGGGGATAAGCTGATCGGACTGGCACTTGGAGCAAAGCGACTGTGCTGATACAGGGGCTGCTGCGCAGTCCAGCGGGAGCAAGCTCCCTCGCCACACAAGCATTACGTCCCGCTTCACATCCCGAAATAAACCCGCCCCGTCTCGCTGCCGCCCTTGTGCGACGCCGCTTCTAGACTTCGTTGCGATGACCGCGCAAACCTGCCGAGGTCACCTTCGGTGGTTATAGTGTTGATCATTCAATTTCAGTAGGTATAGTACCCACCAAGCACACCACACGGAGGTGTTGTGAATAGCCGATTCGTGATAAGCCAAATCATTGCGGACGGTTGGTATCTGGTGCGGGTTCGGGGCAGTCACCATCACTTCAAGCACCCGACCAAACCGGGATTGGTCCGGTTCCTCATCCAAAGAAGGACCTGCTCAAGAAAACGGCCATCAGTATTTTGCAACAGGCACTGCTTCAGCCGGCCCGTTGCGCGACGTTCCCGGAGGACGATGAATATGCTTTACCCGATTGCGATTTCCATGGGCGATGACAAACACGCCTGGGGGGTTGAAGTGCCGGATATTCCCGGATGCTTTTCCGCAGGCGATGACTTGGACGAGGCCATGGCGATGGCGCGTGAGGCCATCGAGGGGCATTTCGAGATTCTGGCTGAAGACGGCTCGCCGATTCCCCCAGCCAATACTGTCACCCTGCACGCAGCCAATCCGAAATATGCCGGTTGCACCTGGGCACTGGTGGACATCGATGTGACCAAGTACCTGGGCAAGGCGCAGAAACTCAACATCACGTTGCCCGGCTACCTGCTCAATCGTATTGATGAATATGTGTTGCACCATCCTGAAGAGAAGAGCCGCTCCGGCTTCCTGGCCTCGGCGGCACTGAAGGTATTGCAACAAGGCCGGTGAGCCCCCCTGTGGGAGCGAGCCTGCTCGCGATAGCGCCCTGTCAGCCAACATGGATGCTGTGGTCTGACGCCATCGCGAGCAAGCTCGCTCCCACAGGCGTTGCAATTGCCCCACCGATGGCTGCGAGCCGTCTATTTTTTCTCCGCCCCGGACTCCTGCATCTGCACCGAAGACTTGGTGCCGTCGGTGTTGTCCTTGGTCTCATTATCCGAGTTGTCGAAACAGCCTTGCAGGGCGAACAAGCAGCAGGCGAGGCAAAAAGTGCGGGCGAAATTCATGATGTACTCCGAGGCCAAGGGCTTTGAGCAGTGACCTGCGAAAGCGGCAATGGTTGCGCCTGTCATCGTGCCGGACGATGAACGTCGACGGACGTTGGCGACTGAAATGTAAGTAGAATTTTCACCGCCTCGTTGCTGTCACACCAGACAGGTGCATCCATTTAGGAAAAACGGCAATGACGTTCGCAAAAGTCGCTCAAAAACTGGCCCTATGGGCGGGGAGCCCCAAGACATTTCTGGGGGCCATCGTGTTATTGGCGCTGTGGGCTGCCAGCGGGCCTCTCTTCGGCTTCAACGACACTTGGCAATTGATCATCAACACCTCGACCACCATCATCACCTTCCTCATGGTGTTCCTGATCCAGAACACGCAGAACCGCGATACGGACATCTTGCATCTGAAAGTGGACGAATTGCTGCGGGCGACCAAGGATGCCCAGAATGCAATGCTCGGCCTCGAATCGCTGGACCTCAAGCAACTCGAGGCGCTGCGCAGGCACTACCTGGACATGGGCAAAGACGAGGCCAAGAGCCTTGATGGCCTGGAGCAAAAGAACAAGATCGACCTGAACCAGTGCTGATGCCTATGCACGAGTGGTGTCAGACTTTTTTCGGCGGGCAAAAGCAACCGGGGCGCTGACGCCCCGGGCCTGAACGTCAAACCAAGTGCGGCTGTTCAACGGCTGGCCTGCAGCGCCCTGGCCATTTCGAGATGGGTCTGCAGTTTAGGCAGGGTTTCATCGGCGAAGGCCTTGATCTCCGGCACTTCGGTGGTCTGGGCCTGCTGCTGGATTTGCGCGATGGCCTCCTCGGTAGCCTTGACCTGGGTGGCGGCATACGCGGCTTCGAACGACTCGCCCTCCTTGACCTGTGGCATCAACGCCTTGGCCTTGTCAGCCACCTCCTCCCGGGGGGCGACAGGCAAGTCGAGCTTCTTGGCGATCTTCGCCAGATGTTGATTGGCGGTGGTGCGGTCGTTGATCACCATGATGGTGTAGTCCTTGACCTCCCTGGATTCGGCTTTTCCGTGGGCCATGCGACTTGTCTCGATGTCGGCCATGCCCTTGGCGGAAGCATCGTTGATGAATTCGGCAGGCGATTGGGCCCAGGCACTGTTGGCGCCCAGGCCTATCAGCACGACGACACTGGTGGTGCGAAAAAAGCTGGCCATACGGCTCATGGTCGCGCCCTCCTCTGATAAAAGTTCCGGCGGGTTATCCACCGTTGAATAAGAACCAGCCATGAATACTCATCGAGACGTCCGACCCGGCTTTCGACGGTTTCTATCGACGGTCATGAGGGTGGTTCTCCCACTTCTGCGACCTGCTTCGGACACCTTCGTTCGATCGTGAGCAATGTTTACCGGATAAATATCCCTTGAACCGGCACGATCCAGACCTCCCTATTCGTGAATGCAGGGCGCGCAGAGCCCTTCTTATATTCGAATTGGACACCGGCTGAAGGTTTGGAAAAGGTGCTGGTGCCACGACGAACGGTGGCGCGCCTATCAGATGCCGAACGTCCGGTGGTTGTGGCGTTTGGCGGCGTACATCGCCTCGTCGGCGTGACGGAACAGTGCAACATCTTCAGTGCCATGGTCGGGGAAGCAGGCCACGCCGATGCTCGGTTCGATGTTCAGGCAGTGCCCGTCGAGCCGCAGCGGCTGGGCCAGTGCCTGGTGGATTTTCTCCTGCACGCCATGGGCATCCTCCAAGGCCTGGATGCTATGCAGCAGGACCACGAACTCGTCACCACCAATACGCGCTACGGTATCGGTGTCACGGATACAACCCTTGAGACGACTGGCCACCGCTTGCAGCAGCATGTCGCCCACTCCGTGGCCATACGTATCGTTGACCTGTTTGAAACGGTCCAGATCGATATACAGCAAGGCCATGCGTCCGGAGGCTGCGCGAGCAGTCGCCAGTGCGCACTTGAACCGTTCACGGAGCAATTCGCGGTTGGGTACCTGGGTCAACTGATCGTACTGAGCCATGTGCTGCAACCGGGCGTGCAACTGCTTGCGCTCGATGGCAATGGTGATCTGTGCGCAGACGTATTGCAGCAGTTCCTTGTCCTGTTCGGTGTAGCGCTCATTGTCCGGCGCACTTTTGACGATCAGCGCGCCAATCGTGCCGCTCTGCGCGCTCAGCGGCACGCCCAGCCAACACGGCGCATCCGGCTGCGCCACGAGGTCGTCGAACCCCGGCGGCAACTGGCTGCAACCTGGCGTCAGGAGGATTGGCTGGCCACTGCGAATCACCTCGGCGCACAAACGTCCGGTGACCGTGCCTGGCAATTCGGGCTGCCCTTCCCGGTCGTCGACGTGATAGGGGAAGTTCAGCTGTGCACATTGTTCGTCATACAGCGCCACCGAAAAATTCAGCGCCGGCAGCCACTCGCCAATAATCAGGTGGATGCGCTTGAACAGCGCCAGCAAGTCAGCCGCGGCATGGGCTGCCTCGGAAATCGCATACAACGCCGCTTGCCGGGACTCGGCCTGCTTGCGTTCGGTGATGTCCCGGGCCACGGCAATGCGCAGTTGGTCCGCCGACGACCAGCGCGCCGACCACAGGATGTGCACCACCCGACCGTCCTTGCGCAGGTAGCGGTTCTCGAAATTGAGCTTGGGCTCGCCGTCCATGATCTCCCGCGCCGCCTCAAGGGTCCGCTGACGGTCGGCGGGATGCACCAGGTCGATCATTCGCTGGCCGACCAGCTCCTGCGGGGTGTAGCCAAAAATCTGTTCGCAGGCAGCACTGACGAACACGAAACGCCCTTGGCCGTCGACGGCACATACGGCGTCCAGCAGAAGGTCGATGTAGCTGGCCAGCGGCGCGGAACTTCGAGTGTCCATGGGGCTGGAGGTCATCCGGATAATGCAACGGTGAGCGAAGCGGGTGATCGTCAGTCCGTGACGCCGATACAACAAGCGAGACCGACGCGCCCCCGATACCGATGAGGATAGCGCAGGGGATCAGACTGTAGAGGATGAGCCTCGATATCGGGGCGAACATTCACACAAACGATGGAGACCAACGGGACTGGCACCACTTCAAGGACGATGTAGTATGTTGTATTACAAACCACTACATCGAGATCATCATGTCCGTCATGTCATTGCGCTTGCCCGATGAAGTCGCCGAAACCCTGGCGGTATTGGCCAAGGCTACCGGGCGCAGCAAGTCATTCCTGGCCGTCGATGCGCTACGCGAATACCTGGCCCGTGAAGCCTGGCAGATCAAGGAAATCCAAGAAGCCTTGCATGAGGCAGATGCAGGTGACTTCGCGACTCCCGAGGATGTCAGCACGATCGCCGAAAAATGGATGAACAATGCAGGTTGAGTGGCTGCGTACTGCCCTCAAGAATCTGGACGACGAAGCCGCTTATATTGCTCAGGACAATACAAAAGCAGCAGCTCACTTCGTCAAGGCCATCCTCATGAGCGTCGAGCAACTTGCCCAATTCCCAGCGTCCGGTCGTGAAGGCCGCTTGGCTGGCACCCGTGAATGGGTTGTCCCCGACCGCCCCTACCTGATTCCCTATCGCGTTCGCCAGGGACGTGTGCAAATCCTGAGACTATTCCATACGTGACGATTGCCGCCCAACGCCTGGTAGGTGCAGCCACTCGATTCAACGCAACCCCATCACTCCGTAAAAAACGCCATACCGGCATACGGTGCCTGCCGACAGGACTTCAACCGCGACGCCAGGTCGCCCACATGGACCTCGAGCTTGTGCCCGTCCGGGTCGAGAAAGTAGAACGAATCACCCTCGCTGCGATTGTCTCGCCATGGTGACACCTTGGCCGCACTCAGCCGCGCCACCAGCACCGGAAAATCCTCGGCATTGATGCTGAACGCGTAATGGGTGTAGTCCGCCGTCGGCTCGGGCCTGCGTAACGGGTCGAGAGACAGGCACAACCACAAACCAGGCAGCGACAAATACGCCCCGCTGTTCCATTGGGCCTCAAGACGCAGCTGCAAGAGCTCGCCATAGAAAACCACACTGCGATCCAGGTCGGTGACCGCAAGGGTCAGATGATTAAGGCCTGAGAGCATCAGCAAGCAACCTTCAGAAAAGAGTGATAACCCGCCGGGCCTGGGGCAAACCCATGGTGCCCCCAAGCTCTGACACCGACGATCGATTCGCCGTCCAAGGTCCTAGGCAAAGTCCTACGCAGAACTCTCCAGTGACACTCAAACACACCGGAAACAGCCGATTCAAAGCCCTGCACGACAATCTGTAAAGTCCGGAAACACACCGCTATCGAAACACCCCACGGACAGCTCCAGTGACCAAGGAATGCAATCGAACCATGAACCAGACTGCTCAATCACCTCATTATTTCACCCACTACCGCAAGCTCATCTCCCTCGCTGACCAGGATTGGCAGGGCACCGAGGCCGGAAAAATCTCAGGGCTGAATGTCGAGGTCAAGACACCCAATGTGCTGGTCGACCAATACGGTCGAACGTTTCATCATTTCTGCACCACCTCCTACCTGGGCCTGGACTATCACCCCGCGCTGCTGGACGGTGCCATGACCGCCCTGTGGGAAGCCGGGACCCTGCGGGTCGCCAACTCGAGGAATCGCTGCAAGCTGGCGATCCTGGACCAATACGAAAGCCAATTGTCGGAGCTGTTTGGCGCCAGTTGCCTCAGCGCCCTCTCTTGCAGCGCGGCAAGCGCCGGGATCTTGCCGCTGCTGGCCGGTGGCGCATTCACCCACAATCGCGCGCCCGTCATGGTGTTCGACAAACATGCCCATTATTCGATGAATCACAGCAAGGCCGCCTGCGCCGATGAAACCCAGGTCATCACCTGCCCGCACAATGACATGGACTTCATCGAAGACGTGTGCAAGCGTCAGCGCGACGTGGCGTATGTGGCTGACGGCGCCTATAGCATGGGTGGCATGGCGGACCTGGACAGCCTGATGTACCTCAAGCAGCGTTATGGCCTGTTTCTTTACCTGGATGATTCTCACGCCCTGTCTGCGGTTGGAGAATCCGGCGCAGGCCTGGTCCGTTCGCGCCTCCCGGCGGTGGACGAGCGCACCCTGATCGTGGCCTCGCTGGCCAAGTCATTCGGCGCCAGCGGCGGGCTGATCATGTTTGGCTGTGAACGGCACAAGACCCTGGTGCAGCGCTACGGTGGACCCAGCAATTGGTCCCAGAGCCTGAACGCAGCAGCGATTGGCGCCGGCATGGCGTCGATCCGCCTGCACCGCAGCCGGGAATTCAGCACCTTGCAGGAACGTTTGCAGGCTAATATCCGCCTCTTCGACAGCCTCGTGCGGACCGCACAGCGCGGCACCCCCATGGCGATCCGTATGGTGCCTTGTGGTGAAGCGACCCTGGCCAACAGTCTGTCGATCGAACTGGCCGAACTGGGGTATTTCACCTCTGCGGTCTTTTTTCCCGTGGTGCCGCAAGGCAAGGCCGCCATTCGCATTACCCTGCGCGCCGACATGGAGCCGGACGTGATTCGCTCGTTTTGCGAAAGGATCACCGAACTGTTGCTGCCCCACGGACGTGACATCCGCCCCTGAGACAGGACGCTTGATGAAGAACCGTACAACCCTGATCGTCACCTGCACCACCGTCTTCCTGGCACAACTGGGCATGAGCATCTACTTGCCGGCCCTACCCGATATCGCCCGGGACCTGGGCACCGATGCGTCCCGGGTTTCCTGGGGCTTGTCGGTGTACCTGATCGGCATGGCGCTGCCGATGTTGCTGTGGGGCAGCCTGAGTCAGCGGCTGGGGCGCAAGCCGGTCTTGCTGGCGGCCTTGGGGTTGTACGGTTTGGGCAACCTGGCCCTGCCGCTGGGCACAACCGTGGAGGCGTTCCTGACGCTCAGGTTGATCCAGGGCATCGGCGCCAGCGGTATCTCGGTAATGGCGCGGGTATTGATTCGGGACAGTTTCAGCGGCGACCTGTTGGCCAAGGCCCTGTCCTGGATATCGATCGCCTTTGTGATTGCCCTGGGTATCGGCCAGTACATGGGCTCGCTGATCCAGGCCGCTTTTGGCTGGGAGGCGATTTTCCAAGGCCTGGGTGCCGTCAGCCTGGCCATGGCAGCGGCGGTGTTCCGGGCCAGGTTCCCGGTGCTGGTGCAAGCCGGCAACGAGCAATCGGCGTGGGGCATCTATGGGCACATCCTGCGCCAACGCGCGTTCCTGCTGCCGGCCTTGGCCGGTGGGCTGGGCTACGGCGTGATCGTCGCCTTCAACACCGCCGCGCCACTGATCCTGCAGGAGAGCTTCCACTGGTCGCCCATTGAATACGGCCTGCTGGGCTGGCCGGTCAGTGCGGCGTACTTGCTTGGGGCACTGGCGGTGAACGCGTTTGTGCTGCGCACCGGTCAACGGCGAATGATGGGCTGGGGCATCGCGCTGGTACTCGGCGGCAGCATGACCATGCTGGCAAGCAGCCTTACCCTGAGCAGCATCGCATTGCTCTTCTGGCTGCCGTATTGCTTCGCGGTATTTGGCCAGTCGCTGATCTACCCCATCAGCCTGTCCCTGGCCAACGAAGGCTCACCGGTGGCCGGCGCTTATGCCATGGCCTTGAGCGGGTTCCTGCATCAACTGATGGCCTCGGTGATCGGCGCCATGGCCAGCCTGTTGTTGAGCCAGCAGGCCTGGCCGTTGGCGGCGTTGTGCGCACTGCTGGGGGCGGCGGCGATGCTCTGTGTGAGGTGCGTGCCGCCTCGGGCCGCTTAGAACGCGCTGCGGAAAATCTCTTCGATCTGCCGCTGGTCCGCCGCCCGTGGGTTGGTCAGGCCGCAGGCGTCTTTCAAGGCGTTGGCGGCCAGCACCGGTACGTCGTTGAGGCGCATACCCAAGTCACGCAAACCGGCCGGAATGTCCACGTCACGGGCCAGGCATCGGATCGCCGCAATAGCATTGCGGGCCCCCTCTTCCGGGCTGAAGCCACGTGTATCGGCGCCCATGGCATGGGCCACATCGCCCAGGCGGGCGGCGCACACCGAGGCATTGAAACTCTGTACATGGGGCAACAGCACGGCATTGCACACGCCATGAGGCAAGTCGTAGAAACCTCCCAGTTGATGCGCCATTGCGTGCACGAAACCCAACGACGCATTGTTGAACGCCATCCCCGCGAGAAACTGTGCGTAGGCCATGTTTTCCCGCGCGGCGAGATCGTTGCCGTCGCGCACGGCCAGGCGCAGGTTGCTGCTGATCAAGGTAATGGCCTTCAGGGCGCAGGCATCGGTAATCGGCGTGGCGGCGGTGGAAACATACGCCTCGATCGCGTGAGTCAGTGCATCCATGCCGGTGGCGGCCGTCAGGCCCTTGGGCATCGCCACCATCAATGCCGGATCGTTCACCGACATCAGCGGGGTCACGTTGCGATCGACAATCGCCATTTTCACGTGGCGAGTCTCGTCGGTGATGATGCAAAAACGGGTCATTTCGCTGGCGGTGCCCGCCGTGGTGTTGATGGCAATCAGCGGCAATTGCGGCTTGCTCGAACGGTCAACACCTTCATAGTCACGGATCTGCCCACCGTTGGTGGCGCACAGGGCAATGCCTTTGGCACAGTCGTGGGGCGAACCGCCCCCCAGGGACACCACGAAATCGCATTGGCTCTCCTTGAGCAACCCCAGCCCAAGCTCGACATTGGCAATGCTCGGGTTGGGCTTGGCACCGTCGAAAATCACCGAATCGATGTCCTGGAGCGCCAACAGCTCGGCCACCTTGCTGGCGACGCCGGCCTTGGCCAGCCCCGCGTCAGTGACGATCAGCGCCTTGCGAAAGCCGTAGTTGCGAATGGCGGTCATGGCCTCGTCGAGGCAACCCAGCCCCATGATGTTCACGGCGGGGATGAAAAAAGTGCTGCTCATGGCACACGCTCCTGGAAGAGGCCGAATCGGCGGGGGGTACAGGATTGACCGAGTAGTCACGACGCATCTTGATCTGGCTCAAGACTGGGTCGTGATAAAGTCGCGCCCTGCCTTTGCCACGTTTTGAGATGATCCTTGCGATGACCGATTTCCAGGAATACGACACCCGGCTCGAAGACTGGGAGGCCTTGCGCGCCGACACCGCCTTCAGCGGCCTGCTGCTGGGCAATGGGGCCAGCCGCGCAGTGTGGGACGATTTCGGCTATGAGTCGCTGTTCGAAAATGCCCGCACCGTCGAGGAGAAACCCTTGACCCCGTCGGAACTGAGCGTGTTCGATGCGATGCAGACCCGCAGTTTCGAGCAGGTGCTCGCTGCGCTTAAAACCACCAGCCGGGTCAACAAGGCCCTGGCCGTCAGCTCTGCCGCCCCGCGCAATCGCTATTACGCGATCAAGGAAGCACTGATCAACACCGTGCATGCGGTGCACATTCCGTGGCGACTGGTGCAACCGTCGACCCTGGCGACGCTCAACCGGGAACTGAGCCGCTACCGCACGATATTCACCACCAATTACGACCTGCTCAACTACTGGGCGATCCAGCAGGCGCCCGAGAGCATCACCGACCTGTTCCTGGGCGATGACCACAATTTCGACCTGAGCCAGGTGTCCACGGACAAACCGCGCCTGCTGTACCTCCACGGCGGCCTGCACCTGGTGCGCAACCAGGACGGCACGGCGCGCAAGCTCACGTCCACCGACGGCACCTTGCTAGGCAGTTTCGCCATCAACAACACGATCAAGACCCTCGACGACGTGCCTTTGTTCGTCAATGAAGGCCCAAGCCAGGACAAGCTCAAGACCATCCGCAGCAGCGATTACCTGTCGTTCTGCTACGACCAGTTGCTGCAGCACGGCGACAACCTGTGCCTGTTCGGCCATGCCCTGGGCGATCAGGACCGGCACATTGTCCACGCCCTGCGCCTGGCCGCTCCGAAAACCGTGGCGATTTCGATCTATCCTCGCAGCCAGGCGTTCATCCAGCATCAGAAGCGGCATTACGCCAAGGTCTTCCAGGGACTGGACGTGCAATTGCGCTTCTTCGATGCCAAGAGCCATCCGCTGGGCGATCCGGCGTTGTCGGTGCCGGTGGAGGTCTAGGTTAAGTCAGCATTGGGCATGACTATTTGGATCGGAAACAGGGTGGACTTGTGGCGAGGGGATTTATCCCCGTTGGGGTGCGCAGCAGCCCTCATACATAACAACTCGGTATGTCAGGTAGACCGGGGCTTTCGCCTTTGGGGGCGCTGCGCACCCCAACGGGGATAAATCCCCTCGCCACAAAAACCTCGTTACTGCATCTGTCGGTTTGCCGTCAAAGCGCAGCCACGGTCTTGTCCTTGATCACCGTCGTCGGTCCATTGGACTTGACGCTGGCGATGCCTTTGTCCCGGGCTGCGTCCGATGAATAAGCCTCGCTGCTGCCGATCACTTCGTGGTTGCCGGCCTTGAGGTTGAAGTACGGATGGCCGTCCTTGGTGTTCTTGAGTTCATAGCGCTCGGCCAACGGGCTGTTCTTCTGCACCGCAGCAATGCCCCCGTCGGCGCCACTGCGGGAGGTGTACAGCTCGCTGGTCAAAATAGTCTCGGCGTTGGCCGCCTTGAGCACAAACCGAAACTGGCCACTGCTGCTTTTGCTGATTTCGTACCAACCGGACATGATCGTTCTCCAGGCAATGAGGGCATGCCCCGAGAGTAAAGACCCGCGGCGCTTGTCCTGCCAGTGCATGACTACAAAGTGATAGCCGTGCCCAACAGGGTCAGGAAACCCGCCAGCCAGTTCGGGTGCGCAGGCCAGGCCGGTGCGGTCGCCAGATTGCCCTGGACATGGCCGTCGGTCACGGGAATGTCGATATAGGTCCCGCCCGCCAGCCGCACTTCCGGGGCACAGGCTGGGTAGGCGCTGCATTCGCGCCCTTCGAGGATACCCGCCGCCGCCAGCAATTGCGCACCGTGGCACACGGCGGCAATCGGTTTGCCCGCCAGATCGAAATCGCGCACCAGTTGCAGGACGGCTTCGTTCAGGCGCAGGTATTCCGGCGCACGCCCACCCGGCACCAGCAAGGCGTCATAGTCGGTGGCCTGGACAGTGGCAAAATCATGGTTGAGGGCGAACAAGTGCCCAGGCTTTTCGCTGTAGGTCTGGTCGCCTTCAAAATCGTGGATCGCCGTGCGCACCGTCTGCCCGGCGGTTTTGTCCGGGCACACCGCGTGCACGGTGTGGCCGACCATCTGCAAGGCCTGGAACGGCACCATGACTTCATAATCTTCGACGTAATCGCCGACCAGCATCAGGATTTTCTTGGCGGCCATGGGAAGGGCTCCTTTGGGGATGCGTGAGTGGTTAACGCATTAAAGGTAGCCCGCTACGTCGGTAGATGAGGGATAAGCGCTGATTACCTGACGGGATGCACAAAAAGGAAGTGGCAGGACAGTCTGTGGGAGCGAGCTTGCTCGCGATTCAAGCGATGTGGTCTTTCAGGCACACCACGTCATCGTTCCATCGCGAGCAAGCTCGCTCCCACAGGGGGGCTCAGTTCTAGAGATAACCATCAGCCCGCAACAGGGTTTCCAGGCAATGCTCGGTGACGTGGTAGAAAGCCTTGAGCTCCTGGATCTTGGCCAGCAGCTCGGTGGGGTCCACCGGTTCGGCGCGTTTGACGGCCAGGATCATCTTGTTCTTGTTGGTGTGGTCCAGGGAGATGAACTCGAAGACCTTGGTCTCGTAGCCGCAGGCCTCCAGGAACAATGCCCGCAGACTGTCGGTGACCATTTCCGCCTGCTGGCCCAGGTGCAGGCCGTATTGCAGCATCGGCTTGAGCAAGGCCGGACTCTGGATCTGCAAGCGGATCTGCTTGTGGCAGCACGGCGAGCACATGATGATCGAGGCGCCCGAGCGAATGCCCATGTGGATCGCGTAATCGGTGGCGATGTCACAGGCATGCAAGGCGATCATCACGTCCACCGCGCTCGGCGCCACGCTGCGCACGTCACCGTGCTGGAAGCTCAGGCCCGGGTGTTCCAGGCGCGCGGCGGCTTCGTTGCACAGTTTGACCATGTTCTCGCGCAGCTCGACACCGGTTACCACGCCTTCTGCCTGCAAGGTGTTGCGCAGGTAATCGTGGATGGCGAACGTCAGGTAGCCTTTGCCCGAACCGAAATCCGAGACCCGCACCGGTTTGTCCAGGGCCAGTGGCGAAGACGTCAGCGCATGGCTGAAGACCTCGATGAACTTGTTGATCTGCTTCCACTTGCGCGACATCGCCGGAATCAGCTCGTGCTTGTGGTTGGTCACGCCCAGGTCGGCCAAAAATGGCCGGTTCAGGTCGAGGAAGCGATTTTTCTCACGGTTGTGCTCGGCAGATGGCACTTCCCGCAGTTGCTGGGGCTTGCTCTTGAACAGCGAGCTCTTGCCCTTCTTGCTGTACTCCAACTGCGCCTCGTCGGTGACCGCCAGCAAATGGGCGTTCTTGAACGATGCCGGCAACAGCGCAGCAATGGTTTCCACGCCTTCGGCCAGCGGGAAGTTCTTGGTGATGTCGCGGGTCTTGTAGCGGTAGACGAAGGACAGGCATGGCTGGTCCTTGACCGTCAGTTGCTTGATGATCAGCCGCTGGAGGTCCGCTTCGTCACCCACGTACTTGGCCAGCACCAGTTTGATGAAAGCGTTTTGTTCAAGGCTGGTGCGCAGCAGCTCGATGAACTGGGCGTGGTGATCCGGCGCGGGACGGACGGGCGTTGCGGTGGCGGACATGAAAAAACGGCCTCGGGGCGGGCGGATCGGAGAATGGCGGGTATTTTAGGGGGGATGAAGTGCAAGGGCACGGGGAAATTCATGTGGCGAGGGGATTTATCCCCGCGGGTCTGCGCAGCAGACCCAAACCAGGCAATAAGGTATCCCTGCATAACCGATTGTCGGCTTTTTAGGGGGCTTACGGCCCAACGGGGATAAATCCCCTCGCCACAGATAAATTTCCCTCGCTACAACGGTGTCCGGCAGAAATTTATCTCAGCCCAGCACCACCAACCGATTCGGCAGTTCATTGCGCTCCTGGGTCAGCGGCACGTGTTCCTTGAGCAATTCGCCGCAGGCTTCGATACACGTCACGAAACCCTGCAAGGTCTGTCCCTGGCGAACCTGCTGGGTGAACGCTGCGACAATGGCGTCCCAGCATTTGTTGTCCAGGTGCTTGGAAATGCCCTCATCGACGAGGATTTCCACATACCGCTCGGCCTCGCAGACAAAGATCAGCACGCCCGTGCTGCCCACGGTGTGGTGCAGGTTCTGTTCGAGGAATTGCCGGCGTGCCAGGTTGGAGGCCCGCCAGTGACGCACGGAGCGGGGAATCAGGTGCGTGGTGATCCTGGGGATGCGGAACACCAGGCACAACACGATGAAACTGACCCACTGCACCAGCAACAAGCTGTGCAGGGCGCCGGTGAGGTAATGGACCACGCCGGGCACCACCAGGGCCAGCAGGCTCGCCCACAGCAGCGGGATGTAAGCGTAGTCGTCGGCGCGGGCAGCCAGCACCGTGACCAGTTCGGCGTCGGTATGCCGCTCGACCCGGGCGATGGCCTCGGCGACCTTGCGTTGTTCGTGTTCAGTCAGTAATGCCATGGTTAAAAGTGCCCGCTCATTATTGTTATCACCAGCCGCCCGACGAACCGCCGCCCCCGAAACTGCCACCGCCACCGCTGAAGCCACCACCCCCACCGCCTCCACTACTGAAGCCTCCCCCACCGGAGCCGCTCGAACGGCTGGAGCCGCCGCCTCCGGCCGGCAGGATACCGAGCATCTGGCAGACCAATATCGTCAAAATAAACAGTATCACCAGGAAGATGAACAGCCCGGGATGGCGCTCGACGAAATCACTCGGCTCTTGCTGCCCGTGCGCACTGTACGCAGGCGCCGGCTCATCCAACGGGCTGCCGCCCAGCACCACCAGCATCGCCGCGACGCCGTCGCTGATGCCTTTGTTGAAGTTGCCGGTCTTGAAAGCCGGGGTGATCACCTGATTGATGATCACCGCACTCTGGGCGTCGGTCAGGCGATCCTCCAGGCCGTAGCCCACCTCGATGCGCAGTTTACGGTCATCCCGGGCGACGATCAGCAGCGCGCCGTTGTTTTTATCCTTCTGCCCGATGCCCCAGTGGCGCCCCAGTTGATAACCGAAGTCTTCGATGCTGCTGCCCTGCAGGTCCGCCAGCGTGACCACCACCACCTGTTCGCCGGTGGCCTGTTCATGGGCCTTGAGCTGCGCTTCCAGTTGCGCGCTCACCGACGGTTCGAGCATCTGGGCGGCGTCCACCACCCGCCCGGTCAATGCCGGAAACTTCAGCTCGGCCTGGGCCGTGATGGCAAACACCCAGAGCAACAGCACCAGGCCAAATTTCAACACGCGCATTGGAACTCCTGTGTGGGAGCAAGCTTGCTCCGGACGGCGATCCGACGATAGCGGTGGGTCAGCTTGCAGCAATGCTGAATGTACGTCCGCCTTCGCGAGCAAGCTCGCTCCCACAATTTCTTAGAACTTCACTTCAGGGGCTTTTTCGGCATTGGGGCTGGTGGCCTCGAAGGTTTCGCGGATCGGCAGGTCGCTGTACATCACGCTGTGCCACAAGCGTCCCGGGAACGTGCGGATCTCGGTGTTGTACTGCTGCACCGCCAGGATGAAGTCGCGGCGGGCCACGGCGATGCGGTTCTCGGTGCCTTCGAGCTGGGATTGCAGCGCCAGGAAATTCTGGTTGGCCTTGAGGTCCGGGTAACGCTCGGACACCACCATCAGTCGGCTCAACGCGCCGGTCAACTGGTCCTGGGCCTGCTGGAACTGCTTGAGTTTTTCCGGGTTGTCCAGGGTGCTGGCGTCGACCTGGATCGACGTCGCCTTGGCCCGCGCTTCAATCACTGCGGTCAGGGTTTCCTGCTCGTGCTGGGCATAGCCCTTGACGGTTTCCACCAGGTTGGGAATCAGGTCGGCGCGGCGCTGGTACTGGTTCTGTACCTGGCCCCAGGCGGCCTTGGCCTGTTCGTCCAGGGTCGGGATGTTATTGATGCCGCAACCGGCCAGCAACGAAGTGATCAGCATCAGGGCCAGCACCGGCAAGCTGCGAAGGTGGTTCAGTCGTGGATTCATCGGATGGAGCTCTCCCTTGCATGACATTGGAAAAACACGGCCACCTCTCTTACCGGCGCCTGGGGCATAATCTGCCGCCGCACTGGATTGAAACGGGTCGATGGGCTAAAAGATGCGCAGTGCGAAACTAAGTTCAGCCCAATGGGTTCGAAAGTGTGCTGCATTTAACTGAACAACAATAGCCGCTCCTCACATTTTGGCTGACCGGCGTGTCCTGATCACCGCCCTTTAGGCTTGCGAGAAAATTATTCATGAAGAAGCTGTGTTTGCTGGGCCTGTTTGTCAGTCTGGCCAGTCACTCCGTATTTGCCGACAACCTGCCAGCCCCCATGGAGAACAAGGACGCCTTCATCAGTAACCTGATGAAGCAGATGACCCTCGAAGAGAAGATCGGCCAATTGCGCCTGATCAGCATCGGCCCGGAAATGCCCCGGGAGATGATTCGCAAGGAAATCGCCGCCGGCAACATCGGGGGCACGTTCAACTCCATCACGCGCGACGAAAACCGTCCGATGCAGGACGCGGCCATGCGCAGCCGGTTGAAGATCCCGATGTTCTTCGCCTATGACGTGATCCACGGCCACCGCACGATTTTCCCGATTCCCCTGGCCCTGGCCTCGAGCTGGGACATGGACGCCATCTACCACTCCGGGCGCATCGCCGCCAAGGAAGCCGCGGCCGACAGCCTGGACATCACCTTCGCGCCCATGGTCGATATTTCCCGCGACCCGCGCTGGGGCCGCACCTCCGAAGGTTTCGGCGAAGACACCTACTTGGTGTCGCGCATCGCCGGGGTGATGGTCAAGGCATTCCAGGGCAACGGCGCCAACGCGGCCGACAGCATCATGGCCAGCGTCAAGCACTTCGCCCTGTACGGCGCGGTGGAAGGCGGCCGGGACTACAACACCGTGGACATGAGTCCGCTGAAAATGTACCAGGACTACCTGCCACCCTACCGCGCCGCCATCGACGCCGGAGCCGGCGGGGTGATGGTCGCGCTGAACTCCATCAACGGTGTGCCGGCCACGGCCAACACCTGGTTGATGAACGACCTGTTGCGCAAGGAATGGGGCTTCAAGGGCCTGGCGGTCAGTGACCACGGCGCCATTTTCGAACTGATCAAGCATGGCGTCGCCAAGGACGGCCGTGAAGCGGCGAAGCTGGCGATCAAGGCCGGCATCGACATGAGCATGAACGACTCGCTCTATGGCAAGGAACTGCCAGGGTTGCTCAAGGCCGGCGAGATCGAGCAGAGCGACATCGACAACGCGGTGCGCGAAGTGCTCGCGGCCAAATACGACATGGGCCTGTTCAAGGATCCGTACCTGCGCATCGGCAAGGCCGAAGACGACCCGGCCGACACCTACGCCGAAAGCCGCCTGCACCGCGCCGACGCCCGTGACGTGGCGCGTCGCAGCCTGGTCCTGCTGGAAAACCGCAACCAGACCCTGCCTCTGAAAAAGAGCGCGAAGATCGCCCTGGTCGGCCCGCTGGCCAAGGCACCAATCGACATGATGGGCAGTTGGGCCGCGGCCGGGCGCCCTGCGCAATCGGTCACCCTGTTCGACGGCATGACCCGCGCCCTGGGCGCCGAGTCGAAGCTGATCTACGCCCGTGGCGCCAACATCACCGGCGACAAGAAGGTGCTCGACTACCTGAACTTCCTCAACTTCGACGCCCCGGAAGTGGTGGATGACCCGCGCCCGGCCCAGGTGCTGATCGACGAAGCGGTAAAAGCCGCCAAGGACGCCGATGTGGTGGTGGCCGCCGTGGGTGAGTCCCGCGGCATGTCCCATGAGTCGTCGAGCCGTACCGAACTGAACATCCCGGCCAGCCAACGCGAGCTGATCAAGGCCCTGAAAGCCACCGGCAAGCCTCTGGTGCTGGTGCTGATGAATGGCCGTCCGCTGTCGTTGCTGGAAGAACAGCAGCAGGCCGATGCGATCCTGGAGACCTGGTTCAGCGGCACCGAAGGCGGCAACGCCATCGCTGATGTGCTGTTCGGCGACTACAACCCGTCGGGCAAACTGCCGATCACTTTCCCACGCTCGGTGGGGCAGATTCCGACCTATTACAACCACCTGAGCATCGGCCGGCCGTTCACGCCTGGCAAGCCGGGCAACTACACCTCGCAGTACTTCGACGACACCACCGGCCCGCTCTACCCGTTCGGCTACGGCCTGAGCTACACCGAGTTCAGCCTGGCGGACATGGCCCTGTCGTCGACCACACTGAACAAGACCGGCAAGCTCGACGCCAGCGTGACATTGGAAAACACTGGCAAGCGTGACGGTGAAACCGTGGTGCAGTTGTACATCCAGGACGTGACCGGCTCGATCATTCGTCCGGTGAAGGAGCTGAAGAACTTCCGCAAGGTGATGCTCAAGGCCGGCGAGAAGAAAGTCATCCACTTCACCATCACCGAAGACGACCTGAAGTTCTTCAATGCCCAGCTCAAATACGCGGCTGAACCGGGCAAGTTCAACGTGCAGATCGGCCTGGATTCCCGGGACGTGAAGCAGCAGAGTTTTGAGTTGCTCTGATCCCCAGGCAACACAAAACCCATGTGGGAGCGAGCTTGCTCGCGATAGCGGCTTAACATTCAACTCAGATGTTGAATATCAGACCGCCATCGCGAGCAAGCTCGCTCCCACAGTTGTATCTGGGTGTTCGGGCTAGCCGCGCCGATCCAACAGGTTCACCACCACCCGATCCACCAACCCCCACACCCGCTGCTTGAACCGCTTCCACAGCGGTCGGCGCTGCCAGGCGTCGAGGCTGACTTGCAGGCTCTGGGCAAAATCCCGCTCGAAACTGGCCGCCACGGCGCTGCTGAGCCGGGAATCCAGGGCTTCAAGGTTGGCTTCCAGATTGAAGCGCAGGTTCCAGTGATCGAAATTACAGGAACCGATGCTGACCCAGTCGTCCACCAACACCATCTTCAGGTGCAGGAAACACGGTTGGTACTCGAAAATCTGCACGCCGGCCCTGAGCAATCGCGGGTAGTAGCGGTGCCCGGCATAGCGCACGGAGGGATGGTCGGTGCGCGGGCCGGTCAACAGCAGGCGCACGTCGATGCCTCGGGCGGCGGCCTTGCGCAAGGAACGGCGCACGTTCCAGGTCGGCAGGAAGTACGGCGTCGCCATCCAGATGCGTTTCTGCCCACTGTTCAAGGCCCGGGACAGCGACTGCAGGATGTCGCGATGCTGCCGGGCATCGGCATACGCCACTCGCCCCATGCCCTCGCCCACCGGCGGGACGCGGGGCAAGCGCGGCAAGCCGAAGTTGGAAGCGGGCTTCCAGGCCCGCCGATGACGGTTGGCGAGCCACTGGCGGTCGAACAGCAACTGCCAGTCGAGCACCAGCGGGCCGACGATTTCCACCATCACCTCGTGCCACTCGCTGCGATCATCGAGGGGGTTCCAGAATTCATCGGTCACACCGGTGCCGCCCACCACCGCCAGGCGCTGGTCCACCAGCAGCAGTTTGCGGTGGTCGCGGTAGAGATTGCGTACCCAGCGCCGCCAGCTCAGGCGATTGTAGAAGCGCAACTCAACCCCGGCTTCGATCAAGCGATTGCGCAGGCTCAGGGTAAAGGCCAGGCTGCCATAGTCATCAAACAGGCACCGCACGCGCACACCGCGCTCGGCCGCCTGGACCAGGGCCTGGACCATCGCCTCGGCACAGTGCCCCGCTTCCACCAGGTACAACTCCAGTTCGACCTGTTCCTGGGCACGGGCGATTTCCACCAGCATGCGCGGGAAGAACTGCGGGCCATCGATCAACAGCTCGAAGCGATTGCCTTCTCGCCAGGGGAAGACCGGGCCGCTCATGTCAGCGCGCCGTGAAAATCAGCACCGCATTCACCGGCACCGAGAGGCTGATGGCCGACAACCCGGCCAGGTTTCGCAGCTTTTCCAGCCCCGGCGCCAAATCGAAATCCGCCGCGTTGAGCACCACCGGCTCCAGGGTTACCACTTGGAAGCGGCGCTCATCCAGGCGCGTCGCCAACAGTTCGACGTTGTATTCGTGTTGCTTGCCGTGCAGGTTCACCGTCAGCGGCAGGCGCAATTCCAACTGCGCGCCGTTGGCCAGGTCCTGGATCGGCGCCAGGTCGATCTTGGCGGTGACAGTGGCTTCGGCAAATTGCTTGATCTCGAACAGCTCGGCCCGCATGCGCTCATCGCGCAGGGGAATGCCACTGTTGATGGATTCCAGCTCCACTTCCAAGCGCGCCAAGCCCTCGGGCTGGACTTGACCGTGCAGCACCAGGAAACGCTGGACCTCGGAAACATTGCCGTTTTTGCTGCTGATGAACGACAGCCGCGACGACTCGCCGTCCAGGTACCAATCGGCCTGGGCTGGCAACGCGGCGCAGGCCAGCAGCAAGCTGGCGGCAGCGTGAGGGAAAAACCGCTTGAACATACACACTCGCAGGGCACATAAACCTGTGGCGAACCTTAACCGGGCCGAGGGCACTTGCAAACTGTCTGTTTCAACAACGGTCAGAAACACACAAGACCCTGTGGCGAGGGGATTTATCCCCGTTGGGTTGCGCAGCAGCCCCAAAACAGGCGATTCAATCCACCTCAATCACAGCTATAGGGCCGCTGCGCGGCCCAACGGGGATAAATCCCCTCGCCACAAGGTTCGTGCCATTCTTGAGTTACTCCAGCCGACACCCCTGCCGCTCGCCCAGCCATTGCGCACTGTTGCTGCGCCCCAACCCGCTGACGGTGACGCGCTTGGTTTCAGGGGTTTCGAGAAAATCGCTGGTGGGCACTGACTGCTTCACATAATCGCGACAATACTCGGCCGATTGCTGCATCACATAGCGGCATGAACAGTATTCCTTGGCGGTGTAGGCACTGATGATGTCGGGGAAGGCCCGCAATGCCACCCGCTCCAGCCAGACCCAACCGAACAGGGCAATGAGTAGCGCCGACAGCAAGGTAAGCAAGATTTGGCGCCTCATGGCTGCACCTTCCCGGCGAACGCCGCCAGGGCGCGCTTGAGCAGTTCGTTATGGCGATAGCTCCCGTCGCGGTCGTCGCCGTAGCGCACGATCACCAGTTTGGCGCTGGGAATGACATACAGCGCCTGCCCCCAATGGCCCAGCGCGGCGAAGGTGTCCGGCGGTGCAGCGGGCCAGGGGCGGATCGTTGGATCGGCGGCGCGGTTGAGCCACCAGTGCCCGCCCGGCACGGCTTCGTCCTGGCCAGCCTGGAAGTGCACGAAAGGCTCGCGGCTGAATGCGACCCAATCCTTGGGGATCAGTTGCCGTTCGTCCCAGCGGCCGTCCCGTTGCATCAACAACCCGACACGCGCCAGGTCCCGCGCCGTCAGGTAGGCATAGGACGACCCCACGAACGTGCCGCTGGCATCGGTTTCCCAGGTGGCGTGGCGGATACCCAGAGGGTCGAACAGGGCCGTCCAGGGGTAATCGGGGTAACGTGCCGCGCCGACAATATTTTTCAGGGCCGCCGCCAACAGGTTGCTGTCACCGCTGGAATAACGGAACGCCTGCCCCGGTGGGCTGAAGCTTTCATGCTGCGCGGTAAACGCCGCCATGTCGTGACGTCCGCGGGTATAGAGCATCGCCACCACCGACGACTTGAGCGGCGCGTATTCGTAGTCTTCCTGCCAGTCCAGGCCGGACGCCCAATGGAAAAGATCGGCCAGGGTCAGGCCCGGGTGCCGGCGCAGCGGCGAGTAGTACTGGGCTGCCGGATCGTCCAGGGCAAAGCGCTGTTCACCGTAGGCCACGCCGAACACCGTCGCCAGCAGGCTTTTGCTGATGGACCAGGTCAGGTGAGGTGTCTGGGCGGTGGTCGGTCCGGCGTAGCGCTCATAGACCAGCCGACCGTCCTGGATCACCAGCAGCGCGTCGGTGCGGATGCCCTCACGGCTCGCATCGTCCCGGGGTGGGAAGGCGTATTGTTCCAGGGCTTCGATGGCCGGCCCGCTCGGGGTCGGGCCGCTTGACCATTGCTCGCCGGGCCAGTCTTGGGCCTGGACGCTCAGGTTGAGTATCAGCAGCGGGATCAGGAACCAGCCTTTGGACATGCTTGGGGCTCGCAGGGTTTAACCTTCAGAGCCTATGCAGACTTGATGACAGTTTCGAGGCTTGTGTGTCCCCTGTGGAAGCGAGCTTGCTCGCTCCCACAGGGGACAGTCGCTTGAAGGACTAGCCCAACGCCTTGGCCAACCGCTTGGCCCGGGCCCCCGCCGCAAGGTCCATCACACCTTTATCCCGCGTCCACATCTCGCGCCACGTCGCAGGCCCGGCGGCCAGTGCAGCGTTGAGTTCGCCATCGAGCCCTTGGAACTGAGCGAACAACCCGCCCAGCAGCACATGCCCGGCCGCACTGGACGGGTTATGCCGACTCACCTCCGCGCAGCCTGCGAGCAACGCCAGCAGGCGCAGTTGCAACGCCTGGGGCCAGGCGCACTCCTGCCCGATGCCATACAACCAGGCGGTCATCGCACTGAGCACGTAAAGGTCTTCCAGGGTGCGGAACGGTTTGACGTAGGCGTCCCAACCGTCACCGGCCAGCAACTCGCACAATGCGCCGTCGAGCAGGACGCGGCCATGGCTGATGTCCGGCATCAGGGCAATGGCGGGCAGTTTTTCCAGGGTTACGCCGGGCTCGCCCGCATAGGCCACTGCCAGGTTCAGCCGTGGCGTTTCACCGGGTGCTTCGCAGCGAGCGGCAATCAGCAGCCACTCGGCGGCGTCGCCGGCAGTGACGAAATCCTTGCGTCCGTTCAGGCGCAAGTCGTCGAGGCGGGTTTGCATGTCCGCCGGGCGCAGGCTGCGTTGTTCGGTGGCACACAAGGCGCCGAGACTCTGGGGCGCGCTCGGCCACAGCACCCGCAGCGCCGCCTGATACCCCACCAGGAACGCCAGCCCCGGCGTGGCCATCGACCGTGCCCCGACCACGGCCAGTTCGAACGGCGTTACCGCCCCCAGGCGTTGCAACAACGCGGCATAACCTTCGGCCAGGTCTGGATGGGCGGGTTGGCGCTCGCCACGTTCGATCAGGGTGTGCCAGGGCATGGGGGCCTCCTCGAGGGCTGTCATATAAGCATCACCAAAGCTTCATGGCGATGACACCGGGGCTACATAGCCTGACTTTGCACAACATGGCTGCATAAAGAAAGTCGACAGGCTGCAACTGAACAGCCCGCACGGAGATTCGCTATGACCCAGATCGCCCGCATCAGCGACACCGGCAATGAACGCCGCCTGCAAGCCGAACGCCTGACCGGCGCCCACGCCTTGCAAGAAGCCCAGGCCCTGCGCTTCAACGTCTTCAGCGGCGAATTCAACGCCAAGCTCAAGGGCGCGGAGAAGGGTCTGGACATGGATGACTATGATGTTCACTGCGCCCACATTGGCGTACGCGACCTGAACACCGGACGCCTCGTGGCGACCACTCGCCTGCTCGACCACCAGGCCGCCAGCAGCCTGGGCCGGTTCTACAGCGAAGAAGAATTCAGCCTCCACGGCCTGGTCCATCTCAAGGGGCCGATCCTGGAAATCGGCCGTACCTGCGTCGACCCGGCCTACCGCAACGGCGGCACCATCGCGGTGCTCTGGGGCGAGCTGGCCGAAGTCCTGAACGAAGGCGGCTACAGCTACCTGATGGGCTGCGCGAGCATTCCGATGCAGGATGGCGGCATCCAGGCCCAAGCGATCATGCAGCGCCTGCGGGAACGCTACCTGTGCACCGAACACCTGCAAGCCGTGCCGAAAAAACCACTGCCGACCCTGGATGTGCCGTCCAACGTCATCGCCGAGATGCCACCGCTGCTCAAGGCTTACATGCGCCTGGGCGCAAAGATTTGCGGCGAACCCTGCTGGGATGAAGACTTCCAAGTGGCAGACGTGTTCATCCTGCTCAAGCGCGACGATCTCTGCCCGCGCTATGCCCGCCACTTCAAGGCAGCCGTGTAATGAGCCGGTTGCGGGTGTACGCGCGTATCGCGCGAGTATTGCTGGTAGTGACACTGGGCCTGGGCATGGCCAGCGTGTTCGGGCTGTTCGAACGCCTGGGGATCGCCAACTCGATGGTCCGTCGCCAGCGCTGGTCGCGGTTCTTCATGGCGCGCCTGGGCCATGCCCTGCCCTTTTGCGTCACCGTTCACGGTCAACTGCCGCAACGGCCGATGCTGTGGGTCAGTAACCATGTGTCCTGGACTGATATCCCCTTGCTGGGCATGCTCACGCCGCTGTCGTTCCTGTCCAAGGCCGAGGTGCGCACCTGGCCGGTCGCCGGATGGCTGGCCGCCAAGGCCGGCAGCCTGTTTATCCGGCGTGGCTCGGGCGACAGCCAATTGATCCGCAAACAAATGAGCCGCCATCTGGAACAGGCCCATCCGCTGTTGATGTTCCCGGAAGGCACCACCACCGATGGCCGGACCTTGCGCACCTTCCACGGTCGCCTGTTGTCGGCGGCCATCGACGCCGATGTTGCGTTGCAGCCGGTGGCGATCCGTTACCTGCGCAACGGTGAACCGGATTCACTGGCGCCGTTCATTGGTGATGATGATTTGCTGTCGCACTTGATGCGTTTGTTTGCCAATGATCGGGGTGAGGTGGAAATCCATCTGCTGGAACCGATTGCCTGCCACGGCCAGGAACGCGCGGCACTGGCCTTCCAGGCGCAGCAGGCGGTGCACAAGGCGTTGTTCGGGGCGCTTCCAGAGAAACAGCAAGCGCCGATGCGACCTGCTGCGATTGCGGCCTGATCCGGATCTCTGTGGAGATCCCTTGTGGGAGCGAGCTTGCTCGCGATAGCGGCTTAACATTCAGCAGATATGTTGACTGAACCATCGCTATCGCGAGCAAGCTCGCTCCCACAGATGTACGGGACAACCACATGGGTTACAAAAAAGTGCATTCACATAGGTGACACTTTGATTGAAACGTAGCCGTTCTTTGCGTCCCTGGCATTGACGTGACCTAGGATCACCGGACCGAAGATCACATTCCATACGCCGTCCTTGATCATCTCCATTCCAATGTTCTGATGCCTAAGCAGATTCCCTACGTATATCCGCAGACCGGCTCGATTAATGATTCCGCTACCATCTGCCAGGTAACACTCAATATGGCTCGCATACCCCATTTCCGGTAACTTCTCCGGGTAAGCCCGAGTTGAGGGTGTGTAGCAGGAGGCCGGAGTTTTCTGACCGAGCGCCTCGTGTCCCCGCTCGTAATTGTAGTGCTGCATAAATCGATTAAAATGTTTTTGCTGAGCCTCCCAAGCAATTGCCGGCGGTTGGGGAAAGGTACTTTTCAACGTCCGGTGCATGCGCTCATGACGTCCATTTTGATCTGGCCGACCAGGCTCAATTCGCTCAGGAATAATCCCAAGGCGTAGCCACCAGATCGACAATTGCGACAGCCCAGCACGCCCCGTACTGGCAAACGGCACGCCGTTATCGGTGCGGATGCGCTCAGGCATCCCATACTCACGAAAAACGCGCTCGAAAGTTTGCTGGGTCTCCTTGAGATTGGTATTGGCCATGCTCTCGCAGGCAAGCAGGAAGCGACTGGCATGATCCATGATCGTCAGCGGATAACACCAAACGCCCGCCCCAGTCAGAAATTGGCCCTTGTAATCTGCGCTGAAAAGCTGATTAGGCGTTTCTGCCTTACGCAAAGGCTTGGGATAGACAGCGACACGCTGGCGCGACGGCCGAGGCGTGATCAAATCAACGGCCTTGAGGATGTTGTAAATCGTCGTTTTCGACGGCGGATCTTGCCCCGGGAAACGTTTCATCAAATCGTTCTGGATCTTTTTAGGACCCGGAACCGTTTCGCCAGTAGAGCGAAGCTCAATAATGGCCTGCCTCACAACCAGCGGCACTACATAGGTTTGGTTGTGCCGTCGGCGGCTACGTTCGTCAAGCCCACTGGGTCCCTCCAGTTCATAGCGCTCGACCCATTTGTAGCCGGTCTTTCGGCTGATCTGATAGTCCTGGCACAGCCTGCTAAAGCTGTGCTTTTCGGATAGATACTCAGCGATGAACATCACTTTGAGGTCCATAGGTTTCAGCTCTCTCCAGGACATGGTCAGATCCTCGCGAAATCGACCATGCCAGTTAAAAACTGTTACCTATGTGCGTGAACTGATTTGTAACCCATGTGGGTGAGTCATACCCAGATTAGTTTTGTAGTGTGGTTTGGCTCAGCACAAAATCCTGCAGTTGCGGATAGAACAACCGAAAATCCTCGCTCAACGGCTCATAGAGCCTGGTCAACTCCGGCATCGCCCCGGCCAGTTCCTCGGGCCGAGACAGGCGCCGGGAAATACCGCGCAAAACCTGCTCCAGCACTTCGAACGCCTGGTAAGACCCCAGCCAGTCATCCGCCGCCATATGCGGCGCGACGTGCGCCAGGCGCCCCGGCAGCTGCGGTTCAGTGCCGAGTACCTGGTACACCCGGGCAGTGAAATCCAGCAGCGGCCCTTCGCCGTACAAGGTCCAGTCCCGGGCCAGGCAGTGATCGAAAAACACATCGAGCACGATCCCGGCATAGCGCCGTCGCACCGTGGAAAAGCGCGACAGGGCGATATCCACCAGAGGATGCCGGTCGGTGTACATGTCGATGCGCCGATGCAGCGCGATCGCCGCTTCGATCCGCGGGTCGTAGAGCCCTTGCAGCGGTCCCTTGACGAAGTCGCCGTAGAGGCTGCCGAGCAGTTGTTCCCGGCCGGGGCCGCCGAGGTGCAGGTGCGCAAGATAGTTCATGGCCCGCAGCTTAGCACCCCAACGCCCATATCGTTATAACCCGATATAGCGATTTGTTCGTTCATCAGATCAAATCCATATTGGTATATCGCGAAGCAACGATTTAAGGTTCGCTCCATCGCGATATAACGTTTTACTCACCCCGAGCTTGCCACCCATGACCCTCGACCTCGACGAAATAATAAAAGCCCTGGCCCACCCAGTACGGCGAGACATCCTCAACTGGCTCAAAGACCCCAAGGTCCAGTTCCCCGACCAGTTGCACAACCACGAGTTCGGCATCTGCGCCGGGCAGATCGACCAGCGTTGCGGCCTGTCGCAATCCACGGTGTCTGCGCACTTGGCGGTGTTGCAACGGGCGGGGCTGATCACCAGCCAGAAGGTCGGTCAATGGCACTTCTTCAAACGCAACGAAGACGTGATCCAGCAGTTCCTCAAGCAAATGAGCCAAGAGCTCTGACCCGACAAGGACCTCATCATGCCCCTCTCACTCCTGATCCTGGCCCTGAGCGCCTTCGCCATCGGCACCACCGAGTTCGTCATCATGGGCCTGTTGCCCGACGTGGCGGCCGACCTGGGCGTGTCGATTCCTGGCGCCGGTTGGCTGGTGACCGGCTACGCCCTGGGCGTGGCCATCGGTGCGCCGTTCATGGCCCTGGCCACCGCCCGGCTGCCGCGCAAGGCCGCCCTGGTGGCGTTGATGGGGATTTTCATCGTCGGCAATCTGCTTTGCGCCATTGCCGGCGACTACAACGTGCTGATGTTCGCCCGGGTGGTCACGGCGCTGTGCCACGGTGCGTTCTTCGGCATCGGTTCGGTGGTGGCCGCCGGCCTGGTGGCCCCCAACAAGCGCGCTTCGGCCGTGGCCCTGATGTTCACCGGCCTGACCCTGGCCAACGTGCTCGGCGTGCCGCTGGGTACGGCACTGGGCCAGGAAGCCGGCTGGCGCTCGACCTTCTGGGCGGTGACCGTCATTGGCGTGGTGGCACTGATCGGCCTGATCCGCTTTCTGCCGGCCAAGCGCGATGAAGAAACACTCGACATGCGCTCGGAACTGGTGGCGCTCAAGGGGGCCGGCCTGTGGCTGTCCCTGAGCATGACCGCGCTGTTCTCCGCGTCGGTGTTCACCCTGTTCACCTACGTCGCCCCGCTGTTGGGCGAAGTGACCGGCGTATCGCCCCGCGGCGTGACCTGGACCCTGGTGCTGATCGGCCTGGGCCTGACCCTGGGCAACATCATCGGCGGCAAGCTGGCGGACAAGAGCCTGGCGAACACGCTGATGGGCGTCTTCCTCACCATGGCCGTGGTGTCCACCCTATTGAGCTGGACCAGCGTGGCGCTGATCCCCAGCGAAATCACCCTGTTCCTCTGGGCCACCGCCTGCTTCGCCGCCGTGCCGGCCCTGCAAGTCAACGTGGTGACCTTCGGCAAAGACGCGCCCAACCTGGTCTCCACCCTGAACATCGGCGCCTTCAACATCGGCAACGCCCTGGGCGCCTGGGTCGGCGGCAGTGTCATCGACCATGGCCTGGGCCTGACCTCCGTGCCCCTGGCCGCTGGCGCGCTGGCCGTACTGGCGCTGCTGGTCACCCTCATTACTTTCCGTCAGGGCGGCAACGCTGACCTGGCCCCGGCAACTCATTGACTGTTAACCCTTCCACCTTCGAGGTTGTATTTTCATGGCGACTCTTTTCGACCCCATCAAACTCGGCGACATCGAGTTGAAAAACCGCATCATCATGGCCCCACTCACCCGCTGCCGCGCCGACGCAGGCCGCGTGCCCAACGCGTTGATGGCCGAGTACTACGTGCAACGCGCGTCCGCCGGCCTGATCCTCAGCGAAGCGACCTCGGTCACACCGATGGGCGTGGGCTACCCGGACACACCGGGCATCTGGTCCAACGACCAAGTGCGCGGCTGGGCCAATATCACCAAGGCGATCCATGGCGCCGGGGGCAAGATTTTCCTGCAACTGTGGCACGTGGGCCGGATTTCCCATCCGTCGTACCTGAACGGCGAAACCCCGGTAGCGCCAAGCGCTATCCAGCCCAAGGGGCACGTGAGTCTGGTGCGTCCGCTGGCCGACTACCCAACGCCACGCGCACTGGAAACCGCTGAAATCGCCGACATCGTCGACGCTTACCGCGTCGGTGCCGAGAATGCCAAGGCCGCCGGTTTCGACGGTGTGGAAATCCACGGCGCCAACGGCTATCTCCTTGACCAGTTCCTGCAAAGCAGCACCAACCAGCGCACCGACAGCTACGGCGGCTCCCTGGAAAACCGTGCCCGCCTGCTGCTGGAAGTGACCGATGCAGCCATCGAAGTCTGGGGCGCTGGCCGGGTGGGCGTGCACCTGGCGCCACGGGCCGACTCCCATGACATGGGTGACGAGAACCGCCTGGAAACCTTCAGCTATGTGGCCCGCGAACTGGGCAAGCGTGGCATCGCCTTCATCTGCTCCCGTGAGAAGGAAGGCGAAGACAGCATCGGTCCACAACTCAAGCAGGCTTTCGGCGGCCCGTACATCGCCAACGAACGCTTTACCAAAGAGCGCGCCAATGCCTGGCTGGCCGAGGGCAAGGCCGATGCCGTGGCCTTCGGTGTACCGTTCATTGCCAACCCGGACCTGCCGGCACGCCTGCAAGCCGACGCACCGTTGAACGAAGCGCATCCGGAAACCTTCTATGGCAAGGGCCCGGTGGGCTACATCGATTACCCCGTACTCTAAGTCAGAAACACAAAAGCCCTGCCTCGAAAGAGCCAGGGCTTTTTTTATTCACGCTAAATATCCAGTCAAACATCCTGACTTCTAAAACCCACCCCACCCTTCCTATTATCGCCAGCAACAAGACAATGCGTCTTGCTCGCTTGCAATCACTCTATTTGAAAAGGATTTCAAATGAACGCCACCCCTGACAACGGCCAACAGGCCGACAAGAGCATGTATGAACTTATCGCCGCTCAATTCAATTGGGCGCCGTTGACCGTGTTGTCCCAATACCTCAAGTCACTCGATACCCAAGAGTATTTGCCAATGCTCGCGGCGCTGATGGAGAAGGCCAGCCTGGATGACAAGGTCAACAAGCAGATGCAGGCCTGGGAACAGGAACGCATCAACCCAGGCCGCACCCGCCTCCTCGTAAAGTTAATCAATCATAGCGATGTGGATTTTGAAGTTGGCGAACACACCCTGCCGTTGAATGCCGACGAGCAGAACCTCACACAGATTCTTCCCTGGGATATCCAAGCCTTGAAATTCGACCTCGCTTACGCCCGACGCCTGGGCAGCCGCAGCAAGGAGATATTCAAACACTCTATTGTCTTCGGCGATAAAGACTGCGGTTTTCGCTTTGACTTCGGTTTGCGCGTCAATACGTCCTTCGGTGTTATTTCACCGACGCTGACACCCGTGCGGACCCACAAAGTCACCTCCATTGGAATGAACCCCATCCAATGCACGACTCGAATCACTCGCACCGCCAATGAAGAGCCCTACGGGTTTACCTTGGAACTCACGCTGAGCTGAACAATGCCGCCTCGCCAGGGCCGTCTGGCGGGGCATCGACGGGCCCACTCGGATGACCTTGTCGACGAGCTCCTTCCTGCACATTCATCAGGACGAAACAAATTTCCTACAAAATTCGCCGCCGATTGCCTATCAACCGCGCCGACATCGGTTTATAAAAGCCCCCTGACGTCCGTATTGACACAAACCGACGCAATTACGCATTTTGTTTCATTTGCGCAGGCTGGGGCTCAGGTGCAGCATGTCCAGCCCGATTTCCACCCAGCGCTCGGCCTCACCCGCCAGGGCGAAGCTGTCGGGCGCCAGCAGCCACTGGTACAGAATGCCATCGATGTAGGCATGTATGGCGACTGCCGCCCTCTCGGGGTCCAGATCATCCGGCAACTGGCCGCGTTTCATCGCATTGCGCAACGACAGGGCGATGCGCACATTGCAGTCGAGGCTGACCTCGCGCCGCTGCTGGCGCAAATCGCACATTTCATCGGTGAATTCACACTTATGGAACAGGATCTCATTAATACGTCGGGTTTTCGGGTCCAGGGCCACTTGCTGGAACAACCGGACCAACAGCTTGCGAATACAGCCAAGCGGGTCAAGCTCCTCTTCATTCTCACTGGCACGGGCCAACTCGTCGAGCGGCTCGTGCAGGGTATCGAGCATCGCCTGGAGCAAATCCGCCTTGTTGCTGAAATGCCAATAAATGGCACCGCGCGTCACACCGGCCAATGTTGCGATGTCAGCCAGGGTCGTACGCGCCACGCCACGCTCGAAAAACGCCTTCTCGGCGGCTTCGAGTATCTGCTTGCGAGTCTCCTGGGCTTCCTCTTTGGTACGACGGACCATGGCAGTAACCACCTCAATCAGGCTGCGTCAGCAACGCGTAAGAATCAGCTGAACAAAATATGAGGCGACGTCTCTTGGGACGCGTCCCCGGTCTACTCAGGCCTTTGTCAGGCTTTTGTAAATCCGGATATTACGCAATTTGGCTGTTTACAAACAACCATGTACGTAAGTATATTTCTTAGCATCCTACTAATTGAATTAATGCTGCTTTTACCTTTCCATCTTTCGAGTGCGCCCGTTGCGCGCCTGGACCCGAGGATTTCCATGCAATTCAAGCCAGCTGTTACTGCTCTGGTTACCGCCATCGCCCTGGCATCGCTGCTCAGCGGATGCAAAAAGGAAGAGACTGCACCTGCTCCTCCCCCTCCTCAGGTCGGTGTCGTAACCCTCAAGACCCAACCCTTCACCCTGACCTCTGAACTGCCGGGGCGCACCAGCGCATTCCGCGTCGCCGAAGTACGGCCACAGGTCAACGGCATCATTCTCAAGCGCCTGTTCAAGGAAGGCGCCGACGTCAAGGCCGGCCAGCAGCTGTACCAGATCGATCCAGCTGTCTATGAAGCGACCCTCAAGAGCGCCGAGGCCAACCTGCGCTCCACCAAGTCGATTGCCGATCGTTACAAGCAACTGGTGGATGAACAGGCGGTGAGTCGTCAGGAATACGACACCGCCGTGGCCAATCGCCTGGAGTCGGAAGCCAACCTGCAGACGGCCCAGATCAACGTGCGCTACACCAAGGTCTACGCACCGATTTCCGGTCGCATCGGCCGCTCCTCGGTCACCGAGGGTGCGCTGGTGAGCAACGGCCAGACCGATGCCTTGGCGACCATCCAGCAACTGGACCCGATCTATGTCGACGTGACGCAAAGCTCGGTCGAATTGCTGCAACTGCGCCGCGAACTGGAAAGCGGCCGCCTGCAAAAGGCCGGCGAGAACGCTGCCATGGTCAAGCTGACCCTGGAAGACGGCAGCCAGTATCCCCACGAAGGCAAGCTGGAATTCTCTGAAGTGTCGGTTGACCAGACCACCGGCTCGGTGACCCTGCGCGCCGTGTTCCCCAACCCTGACCACACCTTGCTGCCGGGCATGTTCGTCCACGCACAATTGCAAGCCGGTGTGAACAGCGCGGCGATCCTGGCACCGCAACAAGGCGTGACCCGCGACCTCAAGGGGATGCCAACCGCCCTGGTGGTGGGTGCCGACAACAAGGTCGAGCTGCGTCAGCTCAAGGCGAGCCGCACCGTTGGCAACCAGTGGCTGATCGAAGACGGTCTCAAGGCCGGCGATCGCCTGATCACCGAAGGGTTGCAGTTCGTACGCCCTGGCGTGGAGGTCAAGCCCACCGAAGCCACCAACGTTGGCACCAAGAACCCTGCCCCCGCACAGACAGCTGATAAAGCCGCCGGCGGCAAAGGGGAGTAAACCATGTCGAAATTTTTTATCGACCGTCCGATTTTCGCCTGGGTGATTGCCCTGGTGATCATGCTGGTCGGGGCTCTATCGATCCTCAAGTTGCCGATCAACCAGTACCCGAGCATTGCGCCACCGGCCATTGCGATCCAGGTGACCTACCCGGGCGCGTCCGCGCAAACCGTGCAGGACACTGTGGTGCAGGTGATCGAGCAGCAGCTCAACGGCATCGACAACCTGCGTTATGTGTCCTCGGAAAGTAACTCCGACGGCAGCATGACCATCACCGCCACCTTCGAGCAGGGCACCAACTCCGATACCGCGCAGGTCCAGGTCCAGAACAAACTGAACCTGGCCACCCCGCTGCTGCCGCAAGAAGTGCAGCAACAAGGGATTCGCGTGACCAAGTCGGTGCGAAACTTCCTGATGGTGATCGGCGTGGTGTCGCGCGACGGCAGCATGACCCGGGAAGACCTGTCCAACTACATCGTGTCGAACATGCAGGACCCGATCTCGCGAACCGCCGGTGTCGGTGACTTCCAGGTCTTCGGTGCGCAGTACGCGATGCGGATCTGGCTCGACCCGGCCAAGCTGAACAACTACAGCCTGACCCCGGTGGACGTGAGGACGGCGATTGCCGCGCAGAACGTCCAGGTCTCGTCCGGCCAACTCGGCGGCCTTCCCGCCCTGCCCGGCCAGCAGTTGAATGCCACGATCATCGGCAAGACCCGCCTGCAGACCGCCGAACAGTTCAAGAACATTCTGCTCAAGGTCAACCCGGACGGCTCGCAGGTGCGCGTCGGTGACGTCGCCGATGTCGGCCTGGGGGGTGAGAACTACAGCATCAACGCCCAGTTCAACGGCGCCCCGGCTTCCGGCCTGGCAGTGCGGCTGGCCACCGGTGCCAACGCCCTCGACACGGCCAAGGCCCTGCGCAAGACCGTAGACGACCTCAAGCCGTTCTTCCCGCCAGGCATGGAAGTGGTATTTCCCTACGACACCACGCCGGTGGTGAGCGAGTCGATCAAGGGCGTGATTGAAACCCTGGTTGAAGCGATCGTGCTGGTGTTCCTGGTGATGTTCCTGTTCCTGCAGAACTTCCGCGCCACCATCATCACCACGATGACGGTGCCGGTGGTGCTGCTGGGTACCTTCGGGATCCTCGCGGCGTTCGGCTTCAGCATCAACACCCTGACCATGTTCGGCATGGTATTGGCCATCGGCTTGCTGGTGGACGACGCCATCGTCGTGGTGGAAAACGTCGAACGGGTGATGAGCGAAGAAGGCCTGTCGCCCAAGGAAGCCACCAAGAAATCCATGGGCCAGATCCAGGGCGCCCTGGTGGGTATCGCCTTGGTGCTCTCGGCGGTACTGCTGCCAATGGCGTTCTTCGGCGGTTCCACCGGTGTGATCTACAAGCAGTTCTCCATCACCATCGTCTCGGCCATGGCCCTGTCGGTATTGGTAGCGTTGATCTTCACCCCTGCCCTGTGCGCCACCATGCTCAAGGCCATTGCGAAAGGCGAGCACGGCACGCCGAAACGCGGCTTCTTCGGTTGGTTCAACCGCAGCTTCGACCGTGGTGTCAGGAGCTACGAACGTGGCGTGGGCAACATGCTCAAGCACAAGGCTCCGTACTTGCTGGCCTACGTGATCATCGTGGTCGGCATGATCTGGCTGTTCACCCGCATCCCGACGGCGTTCCTGCCGGAAGAAGACCAGGGCGTGCTGTTTGCCCAGGTGCAGACACCGGCCGGCTCCAGTGCCGAGCGCACCCAGGTGGTGGTGGACAATATGCGCGAGTTCCTGCTGCGCCCCAGCAAGGACGGCGGCGAAGGCGACGGTGTGGCCTCGGTGTTCACCGTGACCGGCTTCAACTTCGCCGGTCGCGGCCAAAGCTCCGGCCTGGCGTTCATCATGCTCAAGCCGTGGGAAGAGCGTAACGCTGACAACACCGTGTTCAAGATCGCTGGCCGCGCCCAGCAACATTTTTTCACCTTCCGCGACGCCATGGTGTTCGCCTTCGCCCCGCCGGCGGTGATGGAACTGGGTAACGCCACCGGTTTCGACGTCTTCCTGCAAGACCGTGCCGGCATCGGCCACGACAAGCTGATGGAAGCCCGAAACCAGTTCCTGGGCATGGCGTCCCAGAGCAAAGTGCTGGCCCAGGTACGTCCGAACGGTCTGAACGATGAACCGCAATACCAGCTGGAAATCGACGACGAGAAGGCCAGTGCGCTGGGCATCACTTTGTCCGACATCAACAACACCCTGTCGATTGCCCTGGGCAGTAGCTACGTGAACGACTTCATCGACCGTGGTCGGGTGAAAAAGGTGTACGTACAGGGTCAACCCGGCGCCCGCATGAGCCCCGAAGACCTGCAGAAGTGGTACGTGCGCAACAGCGCCGGGACCATGGTGCCGTTCACGGCGTTCGCCAAGGGTGAATGGGTCTACGGCTCGCCGAAACTGGCGCGTTACAACGGCGTAGAAGCGATGGAAATCCTGGGCACCCCGGCGCCAGGCTATTCCACCGGTGAAGCCATGGCCGAAGTCGAAGCCATCGCCAAGAAGCTGCCGGCCGGTGTCGGTATTTCCTGGACGGGCCTGTCCTACGAGGAACGTCTTTCCGGCTCCCAGGCGCCAGCGTTGTACGCCTTGTCGCTGCTGATGGTGTTCCTGTGCCTGGCGGCGCTGTACGAAAGCTGGTCGATTCCGATCGCGGTCATGCTGGTGGTCCCCCTGGGGATCATCGGGGCCCTGCTGGCGACGAGCCTGCGCGGCCTGTCCAACGACGTGTACTTCCAGGTGGGCTTGCTGACCACCATCGGCCTGGCGGCGAAAAACGCCATTCTGATCGTGGAGTTCGCCAAGGAACTCCACGAACAGGGCCGTTCGCTGGTGGACGCCGCCATTGAAGCTTGTAGGATGCGTCTGCGCCCGATCATCATGACGTCCCTGGCGTTCGTCCTCGGCGTAGTCCCACTGGCAATCTCTACGGGCGCCGGTTCGGGCAGCCAGCACGCCATCGGTACCGGCGTGATTGGCGGTATGCTCACCGCGACCGTCCTGGCAATCTTCTGGGTGCCATTGTTCTTCGTGACCGTGTCGTCGATAGGCCGTCGCAAAAACACCGACGGGCACGACACTCCTGAAACCTCCAAAGAGGCTGGCCAATGAGCAAGTCGCTACTCTCCCTGACCATCGCCGCCGTCGTGCTCAGCGGTTGCTCGCTGATCCCCGACTATCAGCGGCCCGAAGCACCGGTCGCGGCGCAATACCCGCAGGGGCCGGCCTACGAGGCGGCCAACGCGCCCGGCCAGGCCGCCGCCGAGCAAGGCTGGAAGCAGTTTTTCCACGATCCGACGTTGCAACGGCTGATCCAGGTCGCCCTGGAAAACAACCGCGACCTGCGTGTCGCGGCGCTGAACATCGATGCCTACGCCGCGCAATACCGCATCCAGCGTGCGGACCTGTTCCCGGCGGTCTCGGCCACCGGTTCCGGCAGCCGCCAGCGGGTACCGGCACGGGCGTCGCAAACCGGTGAAGCGGCGATCAGCAGTTCGTATTCGGCAACCTTGGGCATCAGCGCCTATGAACTGGACCTGTTCGGTCGGGTTCGCAGCCTGAGCGAGCAAGCGCTGCAAAGCTACTTCGCCACCGAAGAAGCCCGTCGCAGCACCCAGATCAGCCTGGTGGCCAACGTCGCCAATGCCTACCTGACCTGGCAGGCCGACAAGGAACTGCTCAAGCTGACCCAGGACACCCTCGGGGCCTACGAACAAAGCTTCAAGCTGACCTCGCGCAGCGCCGAAGTCGGCGTAGCCTCGGCCCTGGACCTGAGCCAGGCGCGCACCGCCGTGGAAAACGCCCGCGTGCAACTGGCCCGCTACACCCGCCAGGTCGCCCAGGACGAGAACAGCCTGACCCTGCTGCTGGGCACTGGCCTGCCGGCCAACCTGAACTCGCAACCGCTGAGCGATGACCTGCTCAGCGAAGTGCCGGCCGGGCTGCCGTCGGACCTGCTGCAGCGTCGTCCGGATATCCTCCAGGCCGAACGCAACCTGCTGGCCGCCAACGCCAACATCGGCGCCGCACGGGCCGCGTTCTTCCCGAGCATCAGCCTGACGGCCAACGCCGGCACCCTGAGCCCGGACCTGTCCGGCCTGTTCAAGGGCGGTTCGGGCACCTGGACCTTCGCTCCGCAAATCAACCTGCCGATCTTCAACGCCGGTAGCCTGCGTGCGAGCCTGGACTACGCCAAGATCCAGAAAGACATCAACGTCGCACAGTACGAGAAGTCGATTCAGACCGCGTTCCAGGAAGTCTCCGACGGCCTGGCCGCGCGCCAGACCTACAACGAACAGTTGCAGGCCCAGACCGACTTCGTCGCCGCCAACCAGGACTACTACCGCCTGGCCGAGCGTCGCTACCGCATCGGTGTCGACAGCAACCTGACCTTCCTCGACGCCCAGCGCCAGTTGTTCAGCGCGCAACAGTCGCTGATCACTGACCGTCTTGCGCAACTGACCAGCGAGGTCAATCTGTACAAGGCACTGGGCGGTGGCTGGAATGCCGAGACGGGCAAGAACGAGCCGGTGAAGGAAGAGGCGCCCAAGACCCGGCTGTTCTGATCGTGCTTGAACGCTGAACAAGAAGCCCACCGGAAGGTGGGCTTTTTGTTGACCCAAGGCCTGACGCCAACCTGTGGCGAGGGGATTTATCCCCGTTGGGTTCGCAGCAACCCCAAAAAAGCCTAATGAACCGAGGCGGCAGGTTAACGCGGATCGACGATATCCAACGCTCGATTGACCAACAGCTCACTCAGTTCAATCATCTGCACCACGCCAAGCACGACATGCCGCCGCGAGCCGTTCAGGTCGAACGTCAGGTCACCGAGCATGGCATTGGCCGAGGCCAGGGTTTCACTGAGGTTCGCCAATAGGCACTCGGTGTCGATGGTATCGATGACGGTGAAAATCTGTGTGGATTTGGATGTGGGCTTTGGTTTGGGATCGGAATTTGCGCCCAGATGGAAATCGAGGGCTCGGTCTGCGGCCTCTTGGAGCTTTTCCGGATCGGGGTCGTTGTAGGGGAAGGTGGATCCAGACGCTGGGGGATTAGGTGTTTCTTTGATCATGGTAGTACTCCTAACGAAAATGAGAGCCGCCAGCATCACTTGCAGATGATAGGTGGCAGCTGTATGCGGGTCTGCAAGACCGAGTCGTTAGGCAACCTCGGCAGACCCGAAGGTCTCCCGCACACAGCCACCATAAAACGATGGCACCCAAAAGTCGCCATGGATTATAGGGGCGCGGCTAGGCGCCTAACAAATTCGGCGGGCTTGCAGTCCCGGTCGCTGGATGCGCAGCGACTACAACAGGCTAAGGATGCGACGTCCTAACGGCAACCCTAAAAGATTGTCGGAAAAATCGGCACGTCTGTCAGACATCCACCGCAAACTTTTCCCTCCCTTAAATGAATTGCTCAAGTAGGGATGAAGAAAAGAACTACAAGAAAAAACCACTGAAGCGTAGGACGTTCTGACAATCACCAAGAATTTTCCGACGAACTTTTAAGGTTGTCCCTCGGAACAAGCAAAACTAATTTATTAAGCCCTACCTCTACTTCAATGCCAGGAAGGCTTATGCAGAACCCCGAAGGACCGCCTCTACAAATTGAACTGCCTCCAACGATCATAAAACCCGAGCTGCCATCATCGCATCCGCCTCTGTCCACGCAGTCACTCGGCTATATTTCGAGACCCTTACCATGGAGCGGAACAGTCGTAGAAATTGCAGAAATTCAGAATTTCTTCAAGAAAAAAAATATTAAATCCGAATCCTTGACTATGGCGGTGGTCGTCACCATCGCCACCCAACAAGATCATTTAGAAAAGTCCTACAATTCCTACGTAGGAATTCTGAAAGCAAAACTTGACCATGAAATAGTCACGGCTATCGGAGCAGCCGCAGGAATACACGCTCTTGAAAAAGAGGTTATTGATCAGATCATCGCACGTAAACGAAGCGAGCTGCAGAACAGCTTGGTCACCGCCACCACTTTCTTTGCAAGAGATCCATTCCATAAAAGCATCAAGAAAAATGCAGTTGACTTCGTAAACATACTTCAAGGGAGCAGAGAGCCATCAACAGATGTTTACAACAGATGGTTACGGTCCATCACCGCAGCTTACACAGCGAAGGTCCTGACCGAAGAAATCAGAATTCTGAATGAAAAATTACAAGCAATGACCTCTGCCCGTACAACGATTGATGCTGAAAAACGAAAGAATCTTCAGGAGCACATCGATACGTTATCTAACCAACAGGGACTCACGCCTTCTCTTGTCACAGTGCAGCAAAGTCTGATTCCTTCCATAACTACGATCCGACACAAAGACGCTGCCCTGCCTATGGAAATACGGCACGATCTTGAAGAAATATTCAACGAAAATCCGCCTCAACATAAAAGCAACATAGAAGAACGAATCAGGCTCGACCATTTTCCCACCAGAACCCACAACACTAGTCTCCTTGAATCGCCTACCAAACAGCGTATCGATGCTTTGATGGAGGAGATTAACCATCAAGCTCGCGTGCCTGGATTGCACGCGGGGCGCCTCAACCGCGAACCTGATCTTGCCAAAGCCAATCAGTTCCATATAGCTGGAGCTGTGGCTGCTACCCAGCCGATGATCGTTACATCAGCCGGAACGATTGCGGCGGTTGAAGGCGCAGCTTTAGGTTTGGGCAGAGCCATTCAACTTGCAATTGCATCGCTGGCCGATGTTTTAGCGGGCACAGCGTCTGGGTTCTTTGTAGGGGTTGCAGCACTGATCTATTCGCCTAAGTTGGCAAACGGCGAATTACCGGAACGGTTTTCCTTTAGTACGCCACTTTCAGACCTAGTCCCATTACAAGACAGCGATCTGCACGTCATAGCTGCCACTGGCCAAACAATAGACCTACCTGTACGCCTCAGTACCAGAGACGCAGCAGATGGTCAGTCAGAACTTCTCGTGATCAAAGCCAACGGTATACCCAATCTTCCAAAAGTCAGGGTAGTGGCGGCTACCTATGATGCTCAGCAAAATATTTACACCGCCTCGGTTGGAAACTCACACTCAACAACCTTGACCTGGACCCCTGTTGTAGTACCAGGAAACGGCTCCACGACACTTCCCACTGAACCACCTTCGCCGCTTATTCATACAGGAGCTTCCGTAACGCCCGTTGAGGGAAGAATCGACTCATTTCCTGAGATAACCGAAAGCAGTTTTGATGACTATGTTTTTGTTTTTCCAATCGACTCAGGTTTGCCGCCTCTGTACGTTATGTTCAGAGATCGGAGAGAGGACCCCGGGGTTTCGTGGGGTATAGGAGCCCCCGTTTTCGGGATTTGGTTGGATGCGGCATCACAAGGGGAAGGAGCACCTATTCCATTACAGATTGCGCGAAAGCTAAGAGGCAAAGAGTTTAGAAGCTTCAAAAAGTTTAGAGAAAGCTTCTGGAAAGCTGTAGCTGATGACCCGTCGCTTTCAGGACAATTTAATCGACATAACCTAGAGCGAATGAAAAGAGGGTTAGCAGCCTTCCCTAGCAAGCCCGAGCGAGTTGGTGGTCGTATTAGGTATGAGCTGCACCACAAACAGTACATCTCCCACGGAGGTGAGGTTTACCATATTGACAACCTTTACGTAATGACACCTAAACGTCACATTGAAACTCATAAGGAGAAAAAACAATGAGCATATCAATAGCTGAAATCACTGAGGCAGAGTTCTTAGCATTCGTTGTAAAAATCTGCAATGTGGATTACCCGTCAGATGAAGCGCATACAACTGCTGCGCTAGAGTTTGAGCGAATTACAGAACATCCTTCTGGCATAGACCTAATTTATTACCCGGAAGATGGCAAAGACAGCCCAGAAGAAATAGTGAGCAAGGTAAAAACCTGGCGTGCCGCCAACGGAAAGCCAGGATTCAAGCAACCTTGATCCTTGGAACATATCACTCCTTCTACCGCTGAATTCAGCCGTAGAAGGGACTCTCTCACGCGCCCTCGCTGAACGTACCGACTCCTTCGTGAGCAGGCGCACTCCCACAATTTGGATCGGAGTACGACCGAGAGAGCCAAGCCGGCTATAAGGCCGCCTCGCGGCGGACGTTGATCTCGGCGCCCCGTTAACCACGATGGCCGAACGCTGGTATTGCGCAGTGGGCATCCCGGCATGGATGCCGGGATAGCCGCGCTGGGCCCAGAGTGTGTAAAAACTCTGAGCCAAAATTGAAGTTGGCGCTTCTATGCCAAATCTGAAATCTATCGGCTGGTTGGCAGACCTAGATTTTGCGTAGAAACGCGATTTGCGATTCTACTTTGGACACCAATCGCGCTGAAAAACGTTTTTACACACTCTGGGCCATGGATGGCCCTTCGCGGCGGGCCCACGGAGCAATGCCTGCGTTCGGGCATGCCGAGCCTAAGCGAGGCACCGAGTGGTGGGGCAAAAAGCGTTTTGCTTACTTTTGCGCTTCTCAAAAGTGAGCCGCCGTCAGGGCGGAACCCTAAGTGGCCGCTACCGCAGCAATGGATATGTACTCAGTCAACAAGAGCATGGCCGGCTGTCAGGTCGCCAGCGCGAGCAGGCTCGCTCCCATAGTGGAATGCGCCCATCCAACCAATTGTTTTGCTGTTCGATAATCGCCCAAAACCCGCAAACGGCAATTGAACCGATGCCGGGCGGCCCTTCACCATCGCTCGCACAAAACCAATAACAACAGGTTCGACGCCATGCCTCTACGCCCCGCCTCACCCGGCTGATCCCCGATCACCCTGACGCCCCTGGCTCCACCCTTACCGCCAGCACCTCAAACGTGCGGCAACGACCCGCTTCGTCCACAAAAAATAGAGACAACGCCCATGAAGCCCACACAGCACCTTCTCCCCAGCCTCATTGCCGTCGCCCTGACCAGTACCGCCCTGCCCGTCCTGGCGGCGGAATCGGGGTTTGTCGAAGACGCCAAGGTCAACCTCAACCTGCGCAACTTCTACATCAACCGCAACTTCGTCAACGACAACGCAGCCCAAGGCAAAGCCGAAGAGTGGACCCAGAGTTTCATCCTCGACGCCAAGTCCGGTTTCACCCAGGGCGTGGTCGGTTTCGGTGTGGACGTGTTGGGGATGTACTCGGTCAAGCTCGACGGCGGCCGAGGCACCGCAGGTACGCAATTGCTGCCGGTGCATGATGACGGTCGCCCGGCCGACGACTTCGGTCGCCTGGGGGTCGCCCTCAAGGCCAAGGTCTCGAAGACCGAGCTGAAGGTCGGCGAATGGATGCCGGTGCTGCCGATTCTGCGCTCCGACGATGGTCGCTCCCTGCCGCAGACCTTCCGCGGCGGCCAGGTGACCTCCACCGAGATCAACGGCCTGACGTTGTACGGCGGCCAATTCCGCGCCAACAGCCCGCGCAATGACGCGAGCATGGAAGACATGTCCATGAACGGCCGCGGCGCGTTCACCTCCGACCGCTTCAACTTCGGTGGAGGTGAATACGCCTTCAACGAAAAACGCACCCAGGTCGGTGTCTGGTACGCGGAACTGTCCGACATCTACCAGCAGCAGTATTTCAACCTGACCCACAGCCAGCCCATCGGCGACTGGACCTTGGGCGCCAACCTCGGCTACTTCACCGGCAAGGAAGACGGCAGTGCGCTGGCTGGTGACCTGGACAACAAAACCGCGTTCGCCATGCTCTCGGCCAAATACGGTGGCAACACCTTCTATGTCGGCCTGCAGAAAGTCGGCGGCGATGATGCCTGGATGCGCGTCAACGGCACCAGCGGCGGCACCCTGGCGAACGACAGCTACAACTCCAGCTATGACAATGCCAAGGAAAAATCCTGGCAAGTGCGCCACGACTTCAACTTCGCCGCCGTCGGCGTACCGGGCCTGACCCTGATGAACCGCTACATCAGCGGTGACAACGTGCACACCGCCACGGTCGACGATGGCAAGGAGTGGGGCCGCGAAAGTGAACTGGCTTACACCGTACAGAGCGGTGCGCTGAAGAGCCTCAATGTGAAGTGGCGCAACTCGACGATGCGCCGGGATTACAGCACCAATGAGTTCGATGAGAACCGGTTGATCATCAGCTATCCGATCAGCCTGCTGTAAAAGCCAAACATGGATGGAGGCTGTACCACCGTCATCGCGAGCAAGCTCGCTCCCACAGGGGATCAGTGCCGAGCACAAAATCAGTGCTCACTGAAGACCCCGTGTGGGAGCGAGCCTGCTCGCGATGACTTCGGCACATCCAACATCATCGCCAACTGACCCACCGCTTTCGCGAGCAAGCTCGCTCCCACAGGGAATGAAGCGCCCTTTAAGCCCGGGATTCGACGCCCAGTTCGTCCCACACCGACTCGGCCAGGTGGAAGGTGGCGTTGGCCGCCGGGATGCCGCAGTAGATGGCGCTCTGCATGATCACTTCCTTGATCTCGCTACGGCTCACGCCGTTGTTGGCAGCGGCGCGCAGGTGCAGCTTGAGTTCTTCGTTGCGGTTCATGCCGATCAGCATCGCGATAGTGATCAGGCTGCGGGTGTGGCGCGGCAGGCCCGGACGGGTCCAGATGTCGCCCCAGGCATGGCGGGTGATCATCTCTTGGAATTCGCTGTTGAACTCGGTCAAGGCATTGAGGCTGCGATCGACATGGGCATCACCCAGCACCGCGCGGCGTACTTGCATGCCTTCGTCGTAACGTTGTTTCTCGTCCACAAAAAATTCCTCAGGCACGGCCAGAATCAAGCAGGAAATCCAGCACCCGCGCGCTGAACGCAGCGCCGGCCTGGACGTTGGACAGGTGCGCGGCATGGAACTCGGCGTACTCGGCCCCACTGACCCGTTCCTGGATAAAGTGCCCACCCGACGGCGGCGTCACGGCATCTTCGGTGCCGGCGATCACCAGCAGCGGCACACGAATCGACGCCACCTGTTCGCGCAAATCGGCATCGCGGACCGCCGCGCAGTTGGCCGCATAACCCTGAGGCGAAGTGGCGGCGAGCATGTCAGTGATTTTTTTTGCCGTCGCAGGCTGCGCTTCAGCAAAGTCGGGGGTAAACCAACGGGCAATCGAGGCATCGCGCAACGCTACCATCGCCGCCTTGCCGTCGCGCAGCACGGTTTCGATGCGCGGGTTCCACACCGACGGATCGCCGATCTTGGCCGCGGTGTTGCACACCACCAGTTTGTGCAAGCGCTCGCTGGCGTTGATCCCTAGCCATTGTCCGATCAACCCGCCCATGGACAAGCCACAGAAATGCACCTTGTCGAGGTTCAACTGTTCAAGCATCGCCAGCACATCGCGGCCCAGTTGTTCGATACTGTACGGTCCTTCGGTGACCAGCGACTGTCCATGGCCGCGCGTGTCGAAGCGCAGCACGCGAAAGTGTTCGCTGAAGGCCGCGACCTGTTCGTCCCACATGTGCAGGTCAGTGCCCAGGGAATTGGAGAGCACCAACACAGGGGCGTCTTGCGGCCCATCAAAACGATAGTTCAGATCGCCCTCGGCGAGTTTGACGAATCCCACAACAATCTCCTTTCAGGCGTTCAAGGCAAGGTGTTCGGCCACGGCCCGGGCGACCCAGGTCTGGGCTTGTCCGAGGTAGTGCGCCGGGTCGAGCAGATGATCGAGTTCGGTCGCGGATAGCTGCGCGGTGACCTGGGGTTCATCCCCCAGCACCTCACGCAAATGTCGTTGTTCGGCCACGGCGCGCTTGCAGCATTGCTCCAGCAGATGGTGCGCCGTGTCGCGGCCAACCCGCTGGGCCAGGACGATGCTCACCGCTTCCGCCAGCACCAACCCCTGGGTCAGTTCCAGATTGCGGGACATGCGCGCCGCATCCACTTCCAGCCCTTCGGCCAGCAGTCGCGCCTGTTGCAGGGCACCGGAAACCAGGCAGCAAATGTCCGGCAGGGTTTCCCACTCGGCGTGCCACAAGCCCAGGCTGCGTTCATGTTCCTGGGGCATGGCGCTGAACAGCGTCGACAATAAGCCCGGCACCCGCGTCGCCGCGCCGATTAGCACCGCCGCGCCCACCGGGTTGCGCTTGTGGGGCATGGTCGACGAACCGCCCTTGCCTGGCGCAGAGGGTTCGAACACTTCGCCGGCCTCGGTCTGCATCAACAGGCTGATGTCGCGCCCCAACTTGCCCAGGCTGCCGGCGATCAACCCCAGCACCGCGCCGAACTCCACCAAACGATCGCGCTGGGTGTGCCATGGCTGCTCTGGCAGGCTCAGTTGCAACTCGGCGGCCAGGGCTTCGGCGACCGGCAGCGCCTGTTCACCCAACGCGGCAAGCGTTCCGGAGGCGCCGCCGAATTGCAGGACCAGCAAGCGCGGCTTGAGTTCTTTCAAACGTTGGCGACTGCGGGTGACCGCCCCCAGCCAACCGGCGATTTTCATGCCCAGGGTCACCGGCGTGGCGTGTTGCAGCCAAGTGCGCCCGGCCAGCGGCGTGGCGGCGTAGCGTTCGGCTTGTCGGGCCAGGGTGACGGCCAGTTGCGCCAGCGCCGCCTCGATCAAGCCCAACGCCTGGCGCAATTGCAGCACCAGCCCGCTGTCCATCACATCCTGGCTGGTCGCGCCCAGGTGCACGTAACGCTCGGCCTCGGCGTTCTCAGTGGCGATGCGCTTGCCTAATGCCTTGACCAACGGGATCGCCGAATTGCCAGCACTGGCAATTGCTTCGCTCAACGCCGAAAAATCGTACAACTGGGCACGGCAGGCGCTCTCGATCGGCGCCACCACGTCCTGGGGGATCAACCCGACCCGCGCCTCGGCCCGGGCCAGCGCGGCCTCGACATCCAGCATGGCCTGGACCCGCCCCGCATCGCAGAACACCTCGCGCATGTCGCGGGCGGTGAAGTAGGCATCGAACAGCTGATTGCCCGGTCGTTCGCTCATAAACAATCCTTGGGAAGTGGATGCCCTATGGCCAGAGATTACTGTGGCGAGGGAATTTATCCCCGCTGGGCTGCGCAGCGGCCCCTAAGCAGCAACACAATCTGTCTGACCGACCCGGTTGCTGATATTTAGGGCCGCTTCGCGCCCCAGCGGGGATAAATCCCCTCGCCACAATGAATCAAACAAGCCTCAAATGATCAGGTGGATTCAAAGGTCATGGTGCAAATACGTTGGCTGCTTGGGCAGGCGCAGGCTGAACAGGAACGCCACCACCATCATCACCGTGACATACCAATAAAAGGCGTTTTCCATGCCTTGGGCCTTCAGGCTCAAGGCGACGTATTCGGCCGATCCACCAAAGATCGCATTGGCCACCGCGTAAGCCAACCCTACTCCCAGCGCCCGCACTTCAGGTGGAAACATTTCCGCTTTCACCAGGCCGCTGATAGAGGTGTAGAAGCTGACAATCGCCAGCGCCAACGTGATCAGGACAAACGCCAGGAACGGGCTGCTGATGCTCTTGAGCGTCAGCAGGATCGGCACCGTGCACAACGCCCCCAGGCCACCGAACCAGAGCATGGAGTTACGCCGGCCGATCTTGTCCGCCAGCATGCCGAACAGCGGCTGCATGCACATATAGAGGAACAGCGCGCCGGTCATGATGTAACTGGCAGTCTTGGCGTGCAGGCCCGCCGTGTTCACCAGGTATTTCTGCATATAGGTGGTAAAGGTGTAGAAAATCAGCGAACCACCGGCGGTGTAGCCCAGCACGGTAATGAACGCCGCCTTGTGGTCGCGAAACAGCGCCGCGATGCTACCGGCGTCCTTGTTCTCGCGCATTTCCTTGCTGCTGGTTTCCTTGAGGGAGCGTCTCAGGAACAAGGAAATCAACGCCGCCACGGCGCCCACCACGAACGGAATCCGCCAGCCATAGGCGCGCAATTCGTCTTCGCTGAGGATCTGTTGCAGGATCACCACCAGCGACACCGCCAGCAGTTGCCCGCCGATCAGCGTCACGTACTGGAACGAGGCGAAAAAGCCACGTTGGCCCTTGAGGGCGACTTCGCTCATGTAGGTGGCGGTGGTGCCATATTCGCCACCCACCGACAGGCCCTGCAGCAAGCGCGCGAACAACAGCAGCACCGGTGCCCAGACGCCGATGTCGTGGTAGGTGGGCAGGCTGGCGATGAGCAACGAGCCGAAGCACATCATCAGCACCGAGATCATCATCGAATTCTTGCGCCCGTGGCGGTCCGCCACCCGGCCGAAAATCCAACCACCGATGGGCCGCATCAGGAACCCGGCGGCGAACACACCGGCCGTATTGACCAGTTGCACCGTTGGGTTGTCCGAGGGGAAGAACGCCGGCGCGAAATAAATCGCGCAGAACGCATAGACGTAGAAGTCGAACCATTCGACCAGGTTGCCGGATGAGGCACCGACGATGGCGAAGATGCGCTTGCTGCGTTCTTCACCCGTGTAATGGCTGATTGGGATGGTCATGGGTTATTCACTCGTTGGGGGCTGACGAAGTCTAGACACACTTCGTAACACTCCCGTTCCACAAACAGACTTTCAAGCAGCAGCACCTGTACCGTCGCCATCGCGAGCAAGCTCGCTCCCACACAATATGCAGATCACCTGTGGGAGCGAGCTTGCTCGCGATGTCTCCAGTGAACTCAGTAATCGAAGAACACCGTCTCGGCATCCGTGCCCTGCAGGATCACGTTCCACTGATACACGCCCGACGCATCAGGCTTGGCCACGATGGTGGCGCGGCGTTCTTCGGGCACGCAGGCCAGCAACGGATCGGCCTCGTTGGCCGGCTCGCCATCGAAGTAGATACGCGTCAGCAAATGCTTGACCAGCCCGCGCGCGAATACCAGCACCACCAGGTGCGGAGCCTGGGTCGTGCCACTCAATCCCGGCACAGTGCCCGGCTTGATGGTGGTAAAGCGGAAGCGCCCTTCGGCATCCACCGGCACCCGGCCAAAACCTTCGAAGTGCGGGTCCAGGGGTTTGTCCTGGTCGTCTTCCGGGTGGGCGTATTTGCCGGCGGCGTTGGCCTGCCAGACTTCCAGCATCGCGTCGTTGACGAACTGGCCATTGCCGTCGACCACCTGCCCGGTGATCGCCACGCGTTGGCCGAGGGTTTCGGCGACGGTCAGGTCTTCGCGGTTCAGCCAGGTCAGGCCGATGTGGTAGTACGGGCCAACGGTGTGGGACGTGGTGGCGGTGAGCGTCATCTTATTTCTCCATCGGCGTGGCATCGCGGCCGCGCAAGACGATGTCCCAGCGGTAACCGAGGGCGTAGTGAGGGACGGTTTTTTCCAGGTCGAAACGGGCGATCAGGCGCTCTTTGGCGCGGGTGTCCGGCACGCAATTGTAGATCGGGTCGTATTCCAGCAATGGATCGCCCGGGAAATACATCTGCGTCACCAGGCGCGTCAGAATGCTCGGCCCGAACAGCGAGAAATGGATATGCGCCGGACGCCAGGCGTTGTGGTGGTTGCCCCACGGATAAGCGCCGGGCTTGATGGTCTGGAACTGATACCAGCCGTCGGCGTCGGTGACGGTGCGACCGGTACCGGTGAAATTCGGGTCCAGCGGCGCGTCATGGTTGTCACGGTCATGGTTGTAGCGACCGGCGGCGTTGGCCTGCCAGATCTCCACCAGGATGCCCGGCACCGGCTGGCCGTGCTCATCCAGCACACGCCCGTGAATGATGATCCGCTCCCCCAGCGGCTCGCCGGCATGCTGGGCAGTAAGGTCGTGGTCCTTCTCTTGCACGCGGTCGGCACCGACAGTCGGGCCGGTAATTTCCGACAGCGAATGGGGCAGGAACACCAACGGCTTGGACGGCGAGCGCAGGTTGGTGGACTGGTACGGTGGGTGCAGATACTCCGGCTGGGTGCCCGCTTGGGGGCGACGATAACCAGGCTTGTCAGTCATGCAGCGTTCCTCGATTTCTTATTAGTAGAACGACGCGTCAGACGCGTTCGATCGCCAGTGCCAGACCCTGGCCGACGCCAACGCACATGGTCGCCAGGCCTTTCTTGCCGCCGGTCTTTTCCAGGTGGTGCAGCGCCGTCATCACCAGGCGCGCCCCGCTCATGCCCAGTGGATGGCCAAGGGCGATGGCACCGCCGTTCGGGTTGACCTGGGGCGCATCGTCCGCCAGACCGAGGTCGCGCAACACCGCCAGGCCCTGGCTGGCAAACGCTTCATTGAGTTCGATCACATCGAAATCCGCGACCGCCAGGCCCAGGCGCTCAATGAGCTTGCGCACCGCCGGCACCGGACCGACGCCCATCACTCGGGGCGCCACGCCGGCACTGGCCATGCCCAGCACTTTGCCGCGCGGCGTCAGGCCGTGTTTCTTCACCGCTTCGGCCGACGCCAGGATCAGTGCTGCCGCGCCATCGTTGACACCCGAGGCGTTGCCAGCAGTGACGGTCTTGTCGGGGCCGTTGACCGGCTTGAGTTTGCTCAAGGTCTCCAGCGTGGTGTCAGCGCGAGGATGCTCGTCCTGCTCGACCACGGTTTCACCTTTTTTATGGGTGATGCGCACTGGAACGATTTCTTCGGCGAAAAAACCTGTCGCCTGGGCCGCTGCCGTGCGCTGTTGGCTGCGCAAAGCGAAAGCGTCCTGGTCGGCGCGGGACACAGCGTAGTCATCAGCCACGTTGTCAGCGGTCTGCGGCATCGCGTCCACGCCGTACTGGGCTTTCATCAACGGGTTGATGAAGCGCCAGCCGATGGTGGTGTCTTCCAGTTTCATGTTGCGGGAAAACGCCGCGTCGGCCTTGCCCATCACAAACGGCGCACGGGACATCGACTCCACCCCACCGGCGATGGCCAGTTCCATCTCACCGCTGGCGATGGCGCGGAACGCCGTGCCGATGGCATCCATGCCCGAGGCGCAAAGGCGGTTGAGGGTCACACCGGGAATGCTTTCCGGCAGGCCCGCCAACAACAGCGCCATGCGCGCCACATTGCGGTTGTCTTCGCCGGCCTGGTTGGCGCAGCCGAGGAACACCTCGTCCACGGCGCTCCAGTCCACCGATGGGTTACGCTCCATCAGCGCCTTGATCGGCACGGCGGCCAGGTCATCGGCGCGCACGGCGGACAAACCGCCGCCAAACCGACCGATGGGGGTTCGAATCGCATCACAGATATAAACGTCGCGCATCAGGCTTCTCCCGGTGCCTGGCCGTGGGCCGCCGCAGTGCGAGCTTCCAGGTCGCGCAGTGCGCGCAGCTCCACTTCGGTCGGTTCGGCGGTGGTTTGCACCTGGTCGGCGAAACGGATCGCCCACCCAGTGGCCGCAATGACTTGCTCGCGGGTCACGCCGGGGTGCAGCGCAGTGACCACGAACTCATGGGTGCCGGCTTCCGGCTCCATGATGCACAGGTCGGTGATGATGCCGACGGGACCGGCGCCTGGCAGGCCCAGGCGTTTGCGCGAATCGCCGCCTTCACCGTGGCCGACCGACGTGATGAAATCCAGCTTGTCGACAAACGAGCGCGCCGACTGCTTGAGGATGATCAACACGCTCTTGGCCGAACCGGCGATTTCCGGCGCGCCACCGGCACCCGGCAGGCGGACTTTCGGCTGATGGTAGTCGCCCACCACTGTGGTGTTGATGTTGCCGAAACGGTCGACCTGGGCCGCGCCAAGAAAACCGACGTCGATACGTCCGCCCTGCAGCCAGTAGCGAAAAATCTCACCGGTCGGGACGACAGTATCCGCGGTTTCCGCCAGTTCACCGTCGCCGATGGACAGCGGCAGTACGCTGGGTTTGGCACCGATCGGGCCGGATTCGTAGATCAGCACGACGTCCGGCGATGAGGTCAGCCGCGCCAGGTTGGCCGCTTTCGACGGCAGGCCGATGCCGACGAAACATACGGCATTGTTCTTCAAGCGACGCGCCGCGGCGACGGTCATCATTTCGTTGGTGGAGTAGTTCATGGTTTCACCTGCGAAGCGGCTGCCAGTCTGGCCTGGAATTCACTGAAATCCCGAGTGCCATGGATGTATTCGTTGATCCAGGCGGTAAAGGTCTCGCGGTCGCGGGCGATCGGGTCCCACGCCTGGTAGAAACGATTGTCACGCTCGGTGTAGCCGTGGGCGTAGGACGGATGGGCGCCGCCTGGCACCAGGCACACGGCGCTCAATGCCCAGGTCGGCAGTACGCAAGCGTTCATCGGTGCATTCAGGTCGTCGACGATTTCTTCCACGGTGACGATGCAACGCTTGGCGGCCAGGGCGGCTTCTTTCTGCACGCCGAGGATGCCCCACAGCAGCACATTGCCCTTGCGGTCGGCTTTCTGAGCGTGGATCACCGTGATGTCCGGGCGCACCGAAGGCACGGCCGCCAAGACTTCACCGGTGAAGGGGCACGTCACGCTCTTGATCAGCGGATTGACCTTCGGCAGGTCGGAACCGGCGTAAGCCCGCAGCACCGCGAACGGCAGGCCGGAGGCGCCGGCGACGTAGGCGTTGGCCAGGTCGGCGTGGCTGTGCTCCTCGATTTCCAGGGGATGCGGCCATTGCTTTTCCACGGCATCGCGCAAGCGGTGCAACGACCCGACGCCAGGGTTGCCGCCCCAGGAGAAAATCAACTTGCGAGCACAACCGGCGCCGATCAACTGGTCATAGATCAGGTCAGGCGTCATGCGTACCAGAGTCAGATCTTTCTTGCCCTGGCGAATGATTTCATGACCCGCAGCCGTAGGAATCAGGTGAGTGAAGCCTTCGAGCGCGACGGTATCGCCGTCGTTGACGAATTGCTTCACTGCGTCGTGCAGCGAAAGGATTTCAGCCATGGGGCAGGCTCCCGTATTCCAGTAGACCGACATGAAGAAGGCGCGAAGTCCAGCGCCGGGGTGACTGAAGATTAAGCGTCGGCATAACGCCAAACAATCCGATAATCGACTGAGTGTTCGTTTATCGAACAGATTGTTGTTTGCCTATCTATATTCGCCCAAGCACACAGAGCCCCTGTAGGAGCGAGCTTGCTCGCGATGGCGATGTGTCAGAGACTGATGCCTGTCTGATCCATCGCCATCGCGGGCAAGCTCGCTCCCACAGGTCTTTCACAGGCTTAAGCTTTATGGCTCAGGTCGCGTCCGCATGGCTGACCATGCCTTTGATCACCACCGCCGTGGTGGCCAGGGCCGCAGGAATGACCAGCGCCGTCAGGACCTGTTCGAAGTTCCAGCCCAGGCCCAGCAAGGTCGCGCCCATCCAGGCCCCAAGGATCGCGCCGAAGCGACCGATGCCCAGCATCCAGGAGACACCGGTGGCCCGGCCCTGGGTCGGGTAGAAACGCGCCGCCAGGGAAGGCATCGCCGATTGCGCGCCGTTGACACACATGCCGGCCACCAGCACCAGGGTGGCGAGCAAGGTGATGTTGCCCAGGCTCTGCCCCACCGCGTAGGCAAACAACCCGGCCATCAGATAGAAAAGGCCTATGACCTTGTGCGGATTGAACCGGTCCATCGCCCAACCGACGAAGACTGCGCTCAACACGCCGCCGAATTGAAACAGCGCACCGATAAACGCGGCCTGCTCCATGCTTGCGCCGCTGTCACGCATCAAGGTCGGCAGCCAGCTGGTCAACAGGTAGACGATCACCAGGCCCATGAAATAGGTCAGCCACAGCAGCAAGGTGCCGGCGCTGTAGGTGCCGGAGAAAATCACCGCCAGCACGTTGCGGGCTTTCACGGTTTTCTGTTCCGGCACGCTGAAGCTCGCCGCTTGGGCCACGGTATGCGGCTCGATCGGTGCCAGGGTCTTGCGCACTTTGTCGGTGCCGCGATTGCGCACCACTAAGTAGCGCGCCGACTCCGGCAGCCAGAACAGCAGCACGACCGCCAAGATCAAGGGCAAGACCCCACCAATCAGCAGCAGGCTGTGCCAACCGAACGCCGGTATCAGCTTGGCGGAGATAAACCCACCGCCCGCCATGCCCAGGTTGAAGCCGCAGAACATGCTGGTCACCAACAGGGATTTCTTGCGTTCCGGGGTGTATTCCGAGAGCAAGGTGGTGGCGTTCGGCATCCCGGCGCCCAATCCCAGGCCGGTCAGGAAGCGTAATACCAACAGTTGATCGACATTGGTGCTGTAGGCCGACGCCAGGCTGAACGCGCCGAACAGCAGCACCGCCCCCACCAGAACGACTTTTCGCCCGAAGCGGTCAGCCAGCGGTCCCGAGCCCAGGGCACCGAACACCATGCCGATCAGGGCGGCGCTCATCACCGGGCCGAGGCTGGCGCGATCGATGCCCCAGTCCTGGGACAAGGCGGGGGCGATGAACCCCATGGCCGCAGTGTCCAGGCCGTCCAGGAACACAATCAGGAAACAGAGGATCACCACCCGCCACTGATAGCGCGAAAGGGGTTGGGCATTGATGAAGGACTGCACATCGAGGCAGTGGCCTACGGAAGTCTGGGGCTGGTTCATTTTATTTTTATTCCACGCAAGAAACGCAAGCGAACAGATTGGAGCCCGGCGAAACACGCCGGATGACGCTGCGCGACATTAATGAGGCCAGGCAAACACCGTCAATTCATCGCCGCCGACTGTGTGCGTTAATCGAACGGCTTAAGTGAACAGCTGCGCACTCAGGTCGCGACTGGCCCCCAGCAAGCCAGGCAGGAAGCGCTGTTCCAGCTCATTGCGGCTGACTCGCCCGGCATGGGTACTGACGTTGAGCGCGGCCACTACTTGGCCGGAAGCGTCGTACACCGGCACGGCAATCGAACGCAGGCCTTGTTCCAGTTCCTGGTCGACGATGCACCAGCCCTGCTGCCGCACCTGTTGCAGGCATTCAAGCAGCGCCTCGGGTGTGTGCAAGGTGCGACTGGTCTTGGCGTGCAGGTCGGCGTGGTCGAGGTAGTCGCGCAACGAAGCATCATCCAGGGCTGCCAGGAGAATCCTGCCCATTGATGTGCAATAGGCGGGCAGACGACCGCCCACCGACAGGTCAACCGAAATCAGGCGCTGGGTGGTGGCGGAACGGGCGATGTAGAGAATGTCGTCGCCTTCGAGCGTGGCCATGTTGCAGGCTTCGTGCAATTGCTCGCTCATGCGGTCCAGGTAGGGCTGGGCAGAAACGGCCAGTGGCGTGGAGGACAGATAGGCGTGACCGAGGGTCAGCACTTTAGGCAGCAGCGAATACGTGCGCCCGTCCGTGGTGGCGTAGCCAAGCTTGATCAGGGTATGCAGGCATCGCCTGACCGCAGCGCGGGGAATTTCCGTACGGTGGCTGATCTGGGCGATGGTCAGGTGCCGCTTGCGCTCCTGGAAAGCCTGGACCACGGCCAACCCGCGGGCCAGGGACGTCATGAAGTCGGGATCGCCGGTCAAGGCCTGGATCCGCTTGGCCGGCGAGGCGACGATCGGTGGCGCGACTGAAGTGAAGGCATTGCGCAATTGGTCGTTCATGTCTGGTCCTTCCGGGAAGAGACGGCTATTACAAGCGGCGGCTCGATGGCAAGCAAGGGTCGCGGGCCAAGTTCGTTCGATTATCGAACCGTCGGCCGATAATCGCAATCAGGCCCGCGCACCGCCCCGTTGCGAGCCTGTTCGCCAGAAGTTGAAGGAAACAATGACGCGCGTTTTGCCTTAAAGACGGTGGTGATATTGAACTTGTTGGCGTGAATAGCATCTGGTTACTGGCGCTCGCCGGCCTCTTTGTACAAGCGGCGGTACAAGTTGCACAAACAAACATGAGTTCACATATCACTAGAGTCTTTTAGTTTTTCCCGATAGTGTTATCCGGCCGGACCGCTATAATGCAAATCAGCGGCGGCAGGGCCAATCGAGCACTCCCGTACGCAGGCATCATGGTCGTTACCCTGGTGCCCGAAGCACCTTCTTGGTCGCTTCCTCTGTTTGGCAACAATGCGAAGCCCTGATGCTACGTCAGCTGTCAGCTCTGGTGCCGTGGCCGTCTGCATGTCCCATGCAGTGCGTATCACCAGATCCAACTTCAATTAATTTAGGTAAAACTGTGACGAAAGACGAACTGCGCGCGGAACTTGAGCGCCAGGAACAACGTTACAAGGAAGTTTACGGCGGGGAAATCACCACCTACGCCGCGCAACCTGAACCAGAACGCAAACCTTGGCGTAAGCGCGCCACCGTTCAGGACCAGGCGTTCTCCCAGGAACTTCAGAAAATGGAAAAAGAACTCAAAGCCGAAGAGCAGTGACGCTCCGCGCCCGAAGTTCTTGTGGAAAGGTCTCCGGCCATCACCCAGGCCGGAAACCGTAGCGCCGCCCGCCATGAGCGGGCCGCCATTCGCGCCGGTCCGACGGTCGGGAAGCGCTTGGCCGACCTTCTTTTCAGATTTTTCATACAACCGACCACGGCGTCTTTCAGCTTGCCGTGATGCTCGCCGGATGCGGTTTTCCCCCTGAATCAACGGGTTACGCAACCCGCGAAAAACCTCGCTCCCAGGGCTTTCCTACAAATTATTTCGTTGAAGAATGTTACCGATTAGCAGGCAATGCATCGATTACCGAGGTTTTCTGGCATAATCGCGCCCCCTTACGACCGGGTCAGAAAACCTTCATGATCGATTTATTCAGCGGACTGGATGCTTGGGTGCTTGTGAGCCTCTTGCTCGCCCTGGCTTTTGTCCTCGCCTTCGAGTTCATCAACGGCTTTCATGACACCGCTAACGCGGTTGCCACTGTTATCTACACCAAAGCCATGCCGCCTCACCTGGCGGTGTTCTTTTCCGGTGTGTTCAATTTCCTCGGCGTGCTGCTGGGCGGCGTGGGGGTGGCGTACGCCATCGTTCACCTGCTGCCCGTGGAACTGCTGATCAATGTGAACACCGGACACGGGCTGGCCATGGTGTTTTCGCTGCTCGCAGCGGCCATCACCTGGAACCTGGGCACCTGGTACTTCGGTATCCCGGCATCCAGTTCACACACCTTGATCGGCTCGATCCTCGGCGTAGGCCTGGCCAACGCGCTGATCAACGATATCCCGCTGGCCGATGGCGTGAACTGGCAGAAGGCGATCGATATCGGCGCCTCCCTGGTGTTCTCGCCCATGGCCGGTTTCCTGGTCGCCGCCCTGGTGCTGATCGGCCTGAAATGGTGGCGTCCGCTGTCGAAGATGCACAAGACGCCGGAACAGCGCCGCAAGATCGACGACAAGAAGCACCCACCGTTCTGGAATCGCCTGGTACTGGTGATCTCGGCCATGGCGGTCAGCTTTGTCCACGGCTCCAACGATGGCCAGAAAGGTATCGGCCTGATCATGCTGGTGCTGATCGGTATCGTGCCGGCGCAATTCGTACTCGACCTGGGCAGCACCACCTACCAGATCGAGCGGACCCGTGACGCGACCCTGCACCTGAGCCAGTTCTACCAACGCAACCACGAATCCCTGGGTGAATACCTGGCGCTGGGCAAAAGCGTGAACGGCGATCTGCCCGAGAAGTTCCGCTGCAACCCGCAGCAGACCGAGCCGACCATCAATGCCCTGCTCGACACGCTCAAAGGCGTGGCGGACTACCATTCGCTGCCGTCGGAACGACGCATCGAGGTTCGTCGTTACCTGCTTTGCCTGGACGACACCGCGAAGAAAGTTGGCAAGTTGCCGGGCCTGGCAGCCCGCGAGAAAGACGACCTGAACAAGCTGCGCAAGGACCTGACCGCCACCACCGAGTACGCTCCATTCTGGGTGATCCTGGCCGTCGCACTGGCGTTGGGCCTGGGCACCATGGTCGGCTGGAAGCGGGTGGTGCTGACCATTGGCGAGAAGATCGGTAAGCAAGGCATGACCTACGCCCAGGGCATGTCGGCACAGATCACCACCGCGTGCATGATCGGCATGGCAAACATCTTCAGCCTGCCGGTGTCCACCACCCACGTACTGTCCTCGGGCGTGGCCGGCACCATGGTCGCCAACAAGAGCGGCCTGCAAAGTGGCACCGTACGCACCATCCTGCTGGCCTGGGTACTGACCCTACCGGCGACAGTGGCGTTGTCGGCGGCGCTGTTCTGGCTGGCGTCCAAGGCCCTGGGCAGCTGATTCCAGCGGCTCGAAAAAAAAGGTGCGACCCTTGCGGTCCGCACCTTTTTTTATGCCCTGACGTCAGACACCTGTGGGAGCGAGCTTGCTCGCGATGGCGGTGGATCAGTCAGCACATGCATCTACAGACATACCGCTATCGCGAGCAAGCTCGCTCCCACAGTTGATTTGGTATCAGGCTGGAAAATCACGAACAAAAAAAGGGCGACCGAAGTCGCCCAAAATGCCTTGCGTGCTCGTTGTAGCCGGAAAGACCTACGGTTTTTTCCGCTTGTGTGCGTCTTTCCAGATGAATAATCCAAAACCTGCGAAGAACACGACCATGAGGCCGACCGTCAACACCCCGGCAAACACCACATTATCGAAAAACATGACTGGCCTCCTGGTCTTGTCCCTGTTGCGATGGGTTCAAGGTAACCAATCAGGCCTGGATGAAAATTGACCGGGGTCAATAACGCCCGCAACGGGGCGCTAAGGTGGGGAAATAACTGATCTGTATCAATGGATCGAAGAGGTTCAGCGCTTTTTCGGCTTGTTCTTTGGTTTTTTCTTGGGCTTGCCCAACGGCATGGCCTGCTCGAAAGCCTGGCGGACTTCATTGAGGCGTTTTTCGTTGAGGTCGTGAACGCGCTTGGCGCGCTCGGCACTGAGGTCGATCAGCTTGTCGTCTTGGCTCATGGCGTGTGGGCATCGTGCAGTGAATTGCGGATGCGCCCATGATGCGGGCTGTTGGCGGCGTTGACCAGCCTGTGGGTGCAGGCAAACACGGGGATCAGATCTGGATATCGACCCACAGGCCCTGGCGGGACTCTTCTTCCATCAGCGGCACCACCGGCACAGTGTTGTCGGCATTGAGTTCGGTACCCGGCACGGCTAGGTGCTCTTCAGGGTCTTCATCGGCCTCGCGGCGGCGGCGCTCGCGTTCCTGCTGGCGACGCTGCTCCTCGCGCAACCGCAGCGCGGTCTCTTCCGGGTCGCGTTTTTGCAGGTCGATGGTGCTTTCGTTGGAGCTTTGCTGCACCGGGACCACGGGCGGTATATCCGGTCGCTGGCGAACCGGATCCTGTTGAGCGGTGATGGGTACGGCGCTCAAAGGGAGCATGGGTGGCAACATAAAGTTCTCCTGTCTTCAGGTTGTCGGCGGCTAAAGTGGCAGCTTGAACCGCCGGTCCGAAACTTGTGACCCAGTTGGCAATTGCAGTGACGACCAGGGCCAAACTTGTTTGATCGCAGGTCAAGCGTAAGTTCCGCACCCTCGAGACGAATCAGCGAACGTAAATCCTTTGGTCTGAGGGATCCTTCCGTTAAGATAACCGGCTTTTTCAAGGCGGGAGTCAGGCAGCATGGCGCAGCAGTATCAACCGGGGCAACGCTGGATCAGTGACAGCGAAGCCGAGCTGGGTTTAGGCACCGTTCTGGCACAGGACGGCCGCTTGTTGACCGTGCTCTATCCGGCCACTGGCGACACTCGCCAGTACGCGCTACGGAATGCGCCGCTCACCCGTGTACGGTTTTCGCCGGGCGATGTGATCACTCACTTCGAAGGCTGGAAAATGACCGTGCGCGAAGTCGATGACGTCGACGGGCTGCTGGTCTACCACGGCCTCAATGGGCAGAACGAAGTCGTCACCCTGCCCGAAACCCAACTGTCGAACTTTATCCAGTTCCGTCTGGCCAGCGACCGTCTGTTCGCCGGCCAGATCGACCCGCTGGCCTGGTTCTCCCTGCGCTACCACACCCTGGAACACACCAGTCGCCAGCTGCAGTCTTCGCTTTGGGGCCTGGGCGGCGTCCGTGCCCAGCCTATCGCCCACCAATTGCACATTGCCCGTGAAGTGGCCGACCGCATTGCGCCACGGGTATTGCTGGCCGACGAAGTGGGCCTGGGCAAGACCATCGAAGCCGGCCTGGTCATCCACCGTCAGTTGCTGTCCGGCCGCGCCAACCGCGTCCTGATCCTGGTGCCGGAAAACCTCCAGCACCAGTGGCTGGTGGAAATGCGGCGACGCTTCAACCTGCAGGTCGCGCTGTTCGACGAAGAACGCTTCATCGAAAGCGATGCCAGCAACCCGTTCGAAGACACCCAACTGGCCCTGGTGGCGCTGGAGTGGCTGGTGGACGACGAGAAGGCCCAGGACGCGCTGTTCGCCGCCGGCTGGGACCTGCTGGTGGTCGACGAGGCCCATCACCTGGTGTGGCACGAAGACCAGGTCAGCCCGCAATACGCCCTGGTCGAGCAGCTTGCCGAAACCATTCCTGGCGTGCTGCTGCTGACCGCGACCCCGGAACAACTGGGCCAGGACAGCCACTTCGCCCGCCTGCGCCTGCTGGATCCGAACCGCTTCCATGATCTCAAGGCCTTCCGTGCCGAGAGTGAAAACTATCGCCCGGTGGCCGAAGCGGTCCAGGAACTGCTGGACAAAGGCCGCCTCTCGCCTGAAGCCCACAAGACTATCCAGGGTTTCCTGGGCAATGAAGGCGAAGCGTTGCTGACCGCCGTCAATGATGGCGATGTCGAAGCCAGTGCCCGCCTGGTGCGCGAACTGCTGGACCGCCACGGCACCGGCCGCGTGCTGTTTCGCAACACCCGCGCCGCCGTGCAGGGTTTCCCCGAGCGCAAGCTGCACGCCTACCCGCTGCCGTGCCCGGCCGAGTACCTTGAGCTGCCCTTGGGCGATCACCCCGAGCTGTACCCGGAAGTCAGCTTCCAGGCCCAGCCGGACGCCAGCGAAGAGGAGCGCTGGTGGCGTTTCGACCCGCGGGTCGAGTGGCTGATCGACACCCTGAAGATGCTCAAGCGCACCAAAGTGCTGGTGATCTGTGCCCACGCCGAAACCGCCATGGACCTGGAAGACGCCCTGCGCGTGCGCTCCGGCATTCCGGCCACGGTGTTCCACGAAGGCATGAACATCCTGGAACGCGACCGCGCGGCGGCCTATTTCGCCGACGAGGAGTTTGGTGCCCAGGTGCTGATCTGTTCGGAAATCGGCAGCGAGGGACGCAACTTCCAGTTTGCCCATCACCTGGTGCTGTTCGACCTGCCGGCGCACCCGGACCTGCTGGAACAACGTATCGGTCGCCTGGACCGGATCGGCCAGAAGCACACCATCGAGCTGCATGCGCCATACCTGGAAACCAGCCCGCAGGCGCGGCTGTTCCAGTGGTATCACGAAGCCCTGAATGCCTTCCTCAACACCTGCCCGACCGGCAACGCCTTGCAGCATCAGTTCGGCCCGCGCCTGCTGCCCTTGCTGGAAGAGGCCGACGATGGCCAGTGGCAAGCACTGATCGACGAAGCCCGCACCGAACGCGAGCGCCTGGAGGCCGAGCTGCACACCGGTCGCGACCGTTTGCTGGAGCTCAACTCCGGGGGCGCCGGTGAAGGCGATGCGCTGGTGGAAGCCATTCTCGAGCAGGATGACCAGTTCGCCCTGCCGATCTACATGGAAACCCTGTTCGACGCCTTTGGTATCGACAGCGAGGACCATTCGGAAAACGCACTGATCCTCAAACCGAGCGAAAAAATGCTCGACGCCAGCTTCCCCCTGGGCGACGACGAAGGCGTGACCATCACCTACGACCGCAACCAGGCGCTGTCGCGCGAGGACATGCAGTTCATCACCTGGGAGCACCCGATGGTGCAAGGCGGCATGGACCTGGTGCTGTCCGGTTCCATGGGCAACACCGCCGTGGCGCTGATCAAGAACAAGGCCCTCAAGCCCGGCACCGTGTTGCTGGAACTGCTCTACGTCAGTGAAGTGGTTGCCCCGCGTTCCCTGCAACTGGGCCGCTACCTGCCGCCGGCCGCCCTGCGCTGCCTGCTGGACACCAACGGCAACGACCTGGCCGCCCGGGTCTCGTTCGAAACCCTGAACGACCAGCTCGAAAGCGTGCCCCGCGCCAGCGCCAACAAGTTCATCCAGGCCCAGCGCGACCAGCTCACGCCACGGATCAATGCCGGCGAAGAGAAAATCGCCCCGCGTCACGCCGAACGCGTAGCCGAGGCCCAGCGCCGCCTGGCCGCCGATACCGACGAGGAACTGGCACGCCTGACCGCCCTGCAAGCGGTCAACCCGACCGTGCGCGACAGCGAACTGGTAGCCCTGCGCCAGCAGCGCGAGCAAGGCCTGGCGATGCTTGAGAAGGCGGCGTTGCGCCTTGAGGCGATTCGGGTGCTGGTGGCGGGCTGATTGCCACAGTAGTCCGAAAGAGGCCCGCAGCGATGCGGGCCTTTTTTGTGCAAACCTGCCGAACACAGAGATGTTGGACTGGGAACACAGTCACCGTGGCGAGGGGATTTATCCCCGCTGGGTTGCGCAGCAGCCCTCTGCGTTCCAACTGACAATCGCGGCGCATGGTGGATTCTGGGGCTGCTGCGCAGCCCAACGGGGATAAATCCCCTCGCCACAATGCCCTATCAGCCCCAGCCTTAGCCCCAGCCCCAGCCCCAGCCCCAGCCTTAGCCTTAGCCTTAGCCTTAGCCTTAGCCTTAGCCTTAGCCTTAGCCTTGGCCTTGGCCTTGGCATCAAGGGCTGTAATACCCCACCGCCACCAGGAAATGCCCGACCTTCTTCAGGTACGCGTGCTTGTCCTCGACCTTGCCGGTCACCGGATTCTTCCAGCGGTACTCATATTCCCCTACGTCCTGCTTGCCGATCATGGCCAGGATCGGTTCCCCCACAGGTTTGCCATCCGGGTCCTTGACCTTGGCAAAGTCGGTATTGATCAAGCGCAAATTGGTGCCATGGCCGACATAGCGCCGGGTATTGAGGTCGACGACAAAGACGTACAGGTCATCCTGCAGATAACCGCCCTTGAGGGAGTTAACCGCGGTCAGCGTGGCCTTCTCGTTTTTCAACAGGTCGCTCGAAGCCTTGTCCAGCAGCGCCTTGGCCTGTTCGGCGGAAGCCCGGGGCAGGTAGTAACCGACGGCCAGGATGCGTTCGCCGACCCGTTGGAAATACACATGCTTGCGCTCGACCTTGCCGTCCGCCCAGTTCTGCCAACGGTACTCGGCTTGCTGGATGCCACTGGCCTCGGGAGTCTTCAAGGCGTCCTTGAAGGCTTTGCGCAGGTCCGGGCCCAGCACTTCAGACACGTCTCGCCCGATCAGCGCCGAAGACGGCCCGCCACTGGCGAGCATCACACCCTGGGTATCCACCACGAACACGTAGCGATCCTTGTCGACGAATTCCCCTTGGCGGCTGAAGGCGGCAAAGGCTTTGTCGCCGTTGTCGTGGTAATAGGCCAAGGCCTTCTCCAGCAGCGCCCGGGCCGCCTGGCCATCGTCAGGTGTCGCTGCATGAGCAGGTGCCAGCCCCAGCAAAAGCATTGCGCCCAGCCAGCCCATTCTGTGAAAAAAACCCATGCGTGTGCCCCTCGTTCTTGTTGGTGTTTCAAGAGCGTAGACGGCATGGGGTGATGTGGAAGTATTCAGGGGATTACTGGAGAGCCTGGCGGGTCAGTGAATATCGATATCGACTGACATGACGCCATCGCGAGCAGGCTCGCCCCCACACTGGATCGCATCTCCTGTGGGAGCCGAGCTTGTTCGCGATAGCGGCGGCACAATCGCAATGATGTGTTCCAACGCCCCCCTATCGCGAAAAAACGCCCACCGACTTATTGAGGCCGAGCGCGGAGTTGCTGCTGCAAGTTCTGGATCTGCGCTTGCAGGGTGTTGATGTTGCGAGTGACCTGACCGCGGAAGGCATCGAACTCGGCAGTGTTGCCATTATCCTGCTGGCTCTTGAGCACGATCACGTCCTGTTCAAGGCGTTCGATGGCGGAGTTGGAAGTGGCTCTTTTCAAGGCAGTGATATCGGCACCGATGCTCTTGAGCTGGGCATCCAGGGCTCCACCCTCACCCTGGTTTTTCAGGGCGGTCACTTCAGCCGCCAGTGCCTTGACCTGGGCTTGGAGCTCTTTGTCGGACGCTTGCAACTGAGTGTTGGTGTTCTGCTGCTCAGAGGCCTGGGCAATGAGCTGGGCCAGTTCCTTGTCGAGGTCAGCGGACGGGCCGAACGTGGCCTGCTGTTGCTTGTACTGTTCCAGCAGCTTGTTGTCGAATTGCCGTCCCTGCTCCTGCAACTTGTTGTCCAACTGTTTGATCTGCAATTTCAAGGCTTCACTGTCGCTCATGACGTTGGACTGCCCGGCGACCACCTTGCCGGAAATGTCCTGCAAGCGCCCTGCGGCATCCTCACTGATCCTGGCGAAGCTTTCCTGAGTCGCCACCAGTTGCTGCTCCATCAGGGAGATCTGCTGGAAGCTCCACCAGGCCAGGAAACCGAACGCACACAGCAGCGCGCCGACCAGCGCCCACAGCGGACCGGTGCTGGGCCCCTTGACCTTGGCAGCGGCAACAGGTGCCGGACGCGCCTGTACGTGGGGCTGTCGGCTGGGCATGAAGTCATCGTCATCGGGGACGTCGGCCCGCATCCGCAGGCTCGGTACATCATCGAAGTCGTCGTTGGCATCGTTACGCATGGGCATGGTTCGACCTTTGGGAAACCGGTAATGGCTTGATGCGGCGAGTATAACCCCCTCGCCCGCCGCACCGATTGACCCCGAACCGGGCACTCGGTTCATGATGGACCGATCAGCGGGCGTCCGGAGCCCTGCATGGCGAGCTCATCCGTTCAAATCCGTATGCATTTCTGGCGCCGAAGCTGAGCGCAGAGAACCCGTCATACAGGCCCCTGAACTTTCCACCAGGCGCAAAATTCATCGAGGGCGGTCCACAGGCTGACCTGTGGATCGTAATCGAGATAATGCCGGGCCCGGCTGATGTCCAGGGTGAAATTTTTGTTCATGACCTGCATGCCCAGGCGCGACAGCGTCGGTTCGGGGCGGCCCGGCCACAGTTTGCAGGCACCTTCATTCAGGGCGGCAACGCTGTAAGCCAAACCGTAGGAACGATAACGTCGGACCTGTGGGACATCCATCTGGCGCATCACATAATTGACCACATCCCACAGCGGAACCGGTGCGCCGTTGCTGATGTTGTAGGCCTTGCCCAAGGCTGAATCGGCGGCCAGCAGACTGCTGAGCAGCGCTTCGTTGAGGTTTTGCACGCTGGTGAAATCCACCTTGTTCAACCCGTTACCGATAATGGCCAGGCGCCCCTTGCGCTGCATTTTCAGCAGGCGCGGGAAAATGCTCATGTCACCGGCACCGGTCACGAAACGCGGGCGCAGGGCCAGCACTTCGAGGCCGAACTCCTGGGCGCCGAAGACTTTCTGCTCGGCCAGGTACTTGGTGGCGGCGTAAGGGTGCTTGAAGCGCTTGGGCACCTGCTCTTCGGTCAACCCGAGGTGGTCACGGCCATCGAAGTAAATGGACGGCGAGGACAGATGAACCAGACGACGCACTTTCTGCTTGAGACAGGCCTCGACGATATTTTCCGTCACCTGGACATTGCCCTGGTGAAAGTCCTGGTAGCGGCCCCACAGCCCAACGGAGCCGGCGCAATGCACCACGGCCTCGACATCCAGGCACAAATCACGCGCCAGCAGCGGGTCGCTCAGGTCCCCTTGGACGAACTGCGCGCCACGACGCACCAGGTGTTCCACATGCTCGGCCCGGCGACCATTGACCCGTACATCCAGGCCCTGCTCCAAGGCGAAACGCGCGAAGCGCCCGCCAACGAAGCCGCTCGCGCCGGTGACCAAAATCTTCATGCATGCTCCTAAAAATCAGATTCGAGCTACAAGCCCCACGCTTCAAGCCAAGGGCGTTCAACTTACCGCTTGCAGCGTGCTGCTTGCCGCTGCGATCAATCGCTCGGTCAATAAGCCGAGCAACTGCCCACCATTGCGCCAATGATGCCAGTACAGCGGCACATCGATCGGTTTATCTGCCAACAATTCCACCAGCACGCCTCGTTCCAGCTGTTCGCGCACTTGCAGCTCCGGCACCAGCCCCCAGCCCAGTCCGGCTTCGGCAAGACGGATGAAACCTTCGGACGAGGGGCACAGATGATGCTCGAAACCGCCCTCCACGCCCACGGAGGCGAGGTAGCGGTGCTGCAGGAAATCATCCGGACCAAACACCAATGCCGGGGTACGGGCCAGTTGATCGGCCCGCACCCCGTCGGGAAAATGCCGGGCGATGAAGGCCGGACTGGCCAACGCCCGGTAACGCATCGCCCCCAACAACACACTGCGGGCGCCCGCCACCGGGCGTTCGCTCGCGCAAACACAAGCCGCCACTTCCCCGGCGCGCATGCGCTTGAGGCCAACGGTCTGGTCTTCCACCACCAAGTCGAGCAACAACTGATGTTCGGCGCAGAAATCACCCACCGCCACCGCCCACCAGGTCGCCAGACTGTCAGCATTCAAGGCAATGCGCAGACGCTCCGGCAGCCCCTCTTCATCCAGCGCCGGCACCAGGCTCTGCAGGTCGCGCTCGAGCAGGCGCACCTGTTGCACATGGTTGAGCAGCCGGCGGCCGATTTCCGTCGGCGCGGGCGGCGTGACACGCACCAGAACGGGCTGGCCGACACGCGCCTCCAGTAGCTTGATCCGCTGGGAAATGGCCGATTGCGACAAACCCAGCACCTGGGCCGCGCGCTCGAAACCGGCCTGCTCGACCACGGCGGCCAGGGCAGAAAGCAATTTGTAATCGAACATCAGTTTCCCTAATGAGCAATCAGCAATATTGGTTTTTCTTATACAGGCCGCCACAGGAGAATGGCCAGCAATTCATCAACTGACCGGGGATAAAACGATGTGGCAGAGCTATGTGAACGGGCTGTTGGTAGCCCTTGGGCTGATCATGGCCATCGGCGCCCAGAACGCCTTCGTGCTGGCCCAAAGCCTGCGCCGCGAGCATCACTTGCCGGTAGCGGCGCTGTGCATCACCTGCGACGCACTGTTGGTCGCCGCCGGCGTTTTCGGCCTGGCGACCTTGCTGGCCCAAAGTCCGCTGCTGCTGTCGATTGCCCGCTGGGGCGGCGCGGCGTTCCTGCTCTGGTACGCCAGCCAGGCCTTGCGCCGGGCCTGTTCGAAGCAAAGCCTGCAACAGGGCTCGAACCAGGCCGTGCGCTCGCTGCGCACGGTGCTGCTCAGCGCGCTGGCGGTGACGTTGCTCAACCCCCACGTCTACCTCGATACCGTGCTGCTGATCGGTTCCCTCGGTGCCCAACAGAGCGTGCCCGGCGCTTACGTGGTGGGCGCGGCCAGTGCCTCACTGCTGTGGTTCCTCACCCTGGCGATCGGCGCCGCATGGCTGGCCCCGTGGTTGGCCCGTCCCAGTACCTGGCGGATCCTGGACCTGTTGGTGGCCGTGATGATGTTTACCGTGGCGATGCAATTGATTGTCACCGGCTGATTATTCCAAACCGCTCTGGAACCTCTATTCCACACAGTTGTTGCGTGGTTATGCCGCACCCCCGGTGCTATGATCCGACTCCTGCGCCGCAAAGAGTACAAACTCCCCGGCGCTAGTCTGGCCGCCCGTGATCGGCCTTGCGCTCACCGCAACTGACCTGATTAGGAGAATCACCATGGCTTTCGAATTGCCGCCGCTGCCCTATCCACACGACGCACTGCAGCCGCACATCTCCAAAGAGACTCTGGAATACCACCACGACAAGCACCACAACACCTACGTCGTGAACCTGAACAACCTGGTGCCTGGCACCGAGTTCGAAGGCAAGACCCTGGAAGAAATCGTCAAGACTTCCTCGGGCGGTATCTTCAACAACGCCGCTCAAGTCTGGAACCACACGTTCTACTGGAACTGCCTGGCACCAAACGCCGGCGGTCAACCTACCGGCGCCCTGGCTGAAGCCATCAATGCAGCCTTCGGTTCGTTCGACAAGTTCAAGGAAGAGTTCAGCAAGACGTCCATCGGCACCTTCGGTTCCGGTTGGGGCTGGCTGGTGAAGAAGGCCGACGGTTCCCTGGCCCTGGCCAGCACCATCGGTGCAGGCAACCCGCTGACCAACGGCGACACCCCGCTGCTGACCTGCGACGTGTGGGAACACGCCTACTACATTGACTACCGCAACGTTCGTCCGAAATACGTCGAAGCGTTCTGGAACCTGGTCAACTGGAAATTCGTCGCCGAGCAGTTCGAAGGCAAGGCCTTCACTGCCTAAGCTCGATGCCAGACCAAAGAAACCCGGCGCCGTGCCGGGTTTTTTTGCGCGGAAAATTGAGTGCAAGCCAAATGCCTCACGTCCGCAACCCAAGAAAAAATCCCGACAGGCCTCAAGTTGCGGTGCTTCTCAACCGACACAATGGTCGTAGAGCAATCACTCTGGAAAAAACCTATATCGGTCAGGTTTCAAGCCAAAACCCTTGTGTTTGATTGTCCCTTTGACTGACATCACAGGATTGCCAATACTCATGGCAACTTGACGCTACCCGCACGGAACAAGGAACCACTCTTTGAAGCTGGAACTCAAGAACAGCTTGTCTGTGAAGTTGCTCCGGGTCGTGCTCCTCTCGGCATTGATCGTTGGCGTCGTCTTGAGCTGCGCCCAGATCGTGTTCGATGCCTACAAAACCAACCAGGCCGTCGCCAATGACGCCCAGCGTATCCTCGACATGTTCCGCGATCCTTCGACCCAGGCCGTCTACAGCCTGGACCGGGAAATGGGCATGCAAGTCATCGAGGGCCTGTTCCAGGACGAAGCCGTACGCATGGCTTCCATCGGCCATCCCCGCGAAACCATGCTCGCCGAAAAAGCCCGGCCTTTACAGCATTCCGGAAGCCGCTGGCTGACCGACCTGATCCTGGGCAAGGAGCGCACCTTCACCACGCAACTGGTGGGGCGCGGGCCCTACAGCGAATACTACGGCGACCTGAGCATTACCCTCGACACCGCCACCTACGGCGAAGGGTTCATTGTCAGCTCGGTGATCATCTTCATTTCCGGGATGCTGCGAGCCCTGGCCATGGGCCTGGTGCTGTACCTGGTCTATCACTGGCTGCTGACCAAGCCGTTGTCGCGGATCATCGAGCACCTGACCGAAATCAACCCCGATCGCCCCAGCGCACACAAGATCCCGCAGTTGCGCGGCCACGAGCAAAACGAGCTGGGCCTGTGGATCAACACGGCCAACCAACTGCTCGAATCCATCGAACGCAACACGCACCTGCGCCATGAAGCGGAAAACAGCCTGCTGCGAATGGCCCAGTATGACTTTCTCACCGGCCTGCCGAACCGCCAACAGCTTCAACAGCAACTGGACAAGATCCTGGTGGATGCCGGGCGCCTGCAACGCCGGGTGGCGGTGCTGTGTGTGGGGCTGGATGATTTCAAGGGCATCAACGAACAGTTCAGCTATCAGACCGGCGACCAGTTGCTGCTGGCCCTGGCCGATCGGCTGCGAGCCCACAGCGGTCGGCTTGGCGCACTGGCGCGGCTGGGAGGCGACCAGTTCGCCCTGGTCCAGGCTGACATCGAGCAGCCCTACGAGGCCGCCGAACTGGCCCAGAGCATCCTCGATGACCTGGAAGCGCCGTTCGCCATCGATGATCAGCAAATCCGCCTGCGGGCCACCATCGGCATCACCCTCTTCCCCGAAGACGGCGACAGCACCGAGAAACTGTTGCAGAAGGCCGAGCAGACCATGACCCTGGCCAAGAGTCGCTCGCGCAATCGCTACCAGTTCTACATCGCCAGCGTCGACAGCGAGATGCGCCGCCGTCGCGAACTGGAGAAAGACCTGCGCGAAGCCTTGGCCCGCGAGCAGTTCAGCCTGGTGTACCAACCGCAGATCAGCTACCGCGACCTGCGGATAGTGGGCACCGAGGCCTTGATCCGCTGGCACCACCCCGAACACGGCCTGGTGCCGCCGGACCTGTTCATTCCCCTGGCCGAGCAGAACGGCACCATCATCGCCATCGGCGAGTGGGTGCTGGACCAGGCGTGCAGGCAATTGCGCGAATGGCACGACCAGGGTTTCCTCGACCTGCGCATGGCAGTCAACCTGTCGACGGTGCAACTGCACCACGCCGAACTGCCACGGGTGGTGAACAATCTCCTGCAGATGTACCGGCTGCCGCCGCGCAGCCTGGAGCTGGAAGTCACCGAGACCGGCCTGATGGAGGACATCACTACCGCAGCCCAGCACTTGTTGAGCCTGCGCCGCTCCGGGGCGCTGATCGCCATTGATGACTTCGGCACCGGCTATTCGTCCCTGAGCTACCTCAAGAGCCTGCCGCTGGACAAGATCAAGATCGACAAGAGCTTCGTCCAGGACCTGCTCGACGACGAGGACGACGCAACCATCGTCCGGGCCATCATCCAATTGGGCAAGAGCCTGGGGATGCAGGTCATTGCCGAGGGCGTCGAGACGGTCGAGCAGGAAGCCTACATCATCGCCGAGGGCTGCCACGAAGGTCAGGGCTACTACTACAGCAAACCGCTGCCCGCCCGGGAATTGAGCGCTTACCTGAAGCAGGCCGAACGCAGCAAGGTTTCCATCATCTGATCCCTCTTCCGCGCGCCAGCCCCTGTAGGCGCTGGCAAAACCTGCGATCCTTGGTTGCTCGCGCCACACTGAGCGTCCAGGGCCAGATCGCAGCCTCTCTGTGCTCGACATTGCCTGCGGACGTTGCCGAAGAGCAGCGATCACATCATTAAATAAGAAATATTTACAACCATAACGCTTTACACATAATGCAAATCTTTCGCATTATGTCGCAGTTTTTGCGCACCCTCGCGCCTGTCCCATCCATCACCGAAGCAGGATGTTCGCCATGATTCGTATGCCCCTGGCTACCGCCAGTCTGCTGGCCATCGCTATTTCCCTCGCCGGTTGCGGCGAAGGCAAAGACAAAGCCGCCGCGCCGCAAGCGCCAACGCCGGCCGCCAGCACCGCGGCACCGGTCGCCCCTGCTGCCGCCGGCAAAGTCGACGAAGCCGCGGCCAAGGCCGTTGTCGCGCACTATGCCGACATCGTCCACGCCGTCTACAGCGATGCCGAATCCACCGCGAAAACCCTGCAAACCGCCGTCGACGCGTTCCTGGCCAAGCCGAACGCCGAAACCCTGAACGCCGCCAAGGCTGCCTGGGTCGCCGCACGCGTACCGTATCTGCAAAGCGAAGTGTTCCGCTTCGGCAACACCATCATCGACGACTGGGAAGGCCAAGTGAACGCCTGGCCCTTGGACGAGGGCCTGATCGACTACGTCGACAAATCCTACGAGCACGCCTTGGGCAACCCGGGCGCCAGCGCCAACATCATCGCCAATACCGAAGTCCAGGTTGGCGAAGACAAGGTCGATGTCAAAGACATCACCCCGGAAAAACTCGCCAGCTTGAACGAGCTGGGCGGTTCCGAGGCCAACGTCGCCACCGGCTACCATGCCATCGAATTCCTGCTGTGGGGCCAAGACCTCAACGGTACCGGCCCGGGCGCCGGCAATCGCCCGGCTTCGGATTACCTGGAAGGCGCCGGCGCCACGGGCGGTCACAACGACCGCCGTCGTGCCTACCTCAAGTCCGTGACCCAGTTGCTGGTCAATGACCTGCAGGAAATGGTCGGCAACTGGAAGCCGAACGTGGCAGACAACTACCGCGCCACCCTGGAAGCCGAGCCGGCCGAAAGCGGCCTGCGCAAGATGCTGTTCGGCATGGGCAGCCTCTCCCTGGGTGAACTGGCGGGCGAGCGCATGAAAGTGTCCCTGGAAGCCAACTCGCCTGAAGACGAGCAGGATTGCTTCAGCGACAACACCCACAACTCGCACTTCTACGATGCCAAGGGCGTTCGCAACGTGTACCTGGGCGAATACACCCGCGTCGACGGTACCAAAATGACCGGCGCAAGCCTGTCGTCCCTGGTGGCCAAGGCAGACCCGGCGGCGGACACCGCGCTCAAGGCCGACCTGGCCGATACCGAGGCCAAGATCCAGGTCATGGTCGATCACGCCAACAAGGGTGAGCACTACGACCAACTGATCGCCGCCGGCAACACCGCTGGCAACCAGATCGTGCGCGACGCCATCGCCGCACTGGTCAAGCAGACCGGTTCGATCGAACAGGCTGCGGGCAAACTGGGCATCAGCGACCTGAACCCGGACAGCGCTGATCACGAGTTCTGATCAACGCCGGCTGGCTGACGGTTAACGCAGCCAGCCAAGCCACAAAACCTGTGGGAGCGAGCTTGCTCGCGATTGGGGTCTTTCAGTCAACATTGATGTTGGCTGGTCTACCGCTATCGCGAGCAAGCTCGCTCCCACAGTGGTTTCCGGGGTTTCGAAAATGCGTGATCCGTCATCACTGCAACCCCGCCAGCCGCCCTTCGATAAACCGCCGTTCCGGCAATTGCTGCGTCAACTCAAGCGCGCGTCGGTACGCCGCCCTCGCCTCGTCCAATCGTCCCAGTTGACGACAGAATTCCGCCTGCGCCGAGTAGGCCAGGTGATAGTCGAGTAATTCCCCACGCCCCAGAATCGCCTCGACCAGGCGCAAGCCGACTTCCGGTCCGTCGCGCTTGGCCAGGGCAGCGGCGCGGTTGAGTTCGATCACCGGCGACGGCACGGTCCGCAGCAGCACATCATAAAGCCCGACGATCTGCGGCCAATCGGTCTGCTCGGCCGTCGGCGCTTCGGCATGCACCGCCGCAATCGCCGCTTGCAGGCAGTAAGGCCCGAACCGTCGGGTCTTCAGCGCGGCTTCCACCAACGCACAGCCTTCGGCAATCAGCTTGGCATCCCACAAGGATCGCGCCTGTTCATCCAGCAGGATCAGTTCGCCCGTCGAGGACGTTCGCGCCGGTCGCCGGGATTCGTGCAGCAGCATCAACGCCAGCAACCCCATGACCTCGGCCTCGGGCAGCAACTCCATCAGCAGGCGCCCGAGGCGGATGGCTTCGCGCGTCAGGTCTTCGCGGGTCAGCTCGGCGCCCATCGAGGCCGAATACCCTTCGTTGAACACCAGGTAGATCACCCGCAGCACGCTGTCCAGCCGCTCCGGCAGTTCCGCCCGGGACGGCACCTGATAGGGGATCCTGGCATCGCGGATTTTCGCCTTGGCCCGCACGATACGCTGGGCAATGGCCGCCGGGGCGGCGAGGAATGCCCGGGCGATTTGCTCGGTGGTCAGGTCGCAGACTTCCCGCAACGTCAGGGGCACCTGGGCATCAGCGGCCAGGGCCGGGTGGCAACAGGTAAAAATCAGCCGCAGGCGATCGTCCTCCACGTCTTCGTCACTCCACTGGCCCTGTTCCAGTTCCTCGAGCTGGGCGATCAACATCGGTTGGGACGCGGCGAAACGCGCCCGTCGGCGCAAACTGTCGATGGCCTTGAAACGCCCGGCAGACACCAGCCAGGCCCGCGGGTTTTCCGGCACGCCGTCGCGCTGCCAGCGCTCGACCGCAATGAAAAAGGCTTCGTGCAAGGCCTCTTCCGCGAGATCGAAGTCTCCCAACAGGCGAATCAGCGTCGCCAGAATCCGTCGCGAGTCTTGCCGATAAACCTGCTCGACCCGCGCCTTGACCGTGTCGACCGACATCAGTCGGGCATGCCTTGGGTCACCAGCGCTTCGAGCCGATCCAGGCTCTCGCCCCAACCCTCATGGAAGCCCATGGCCTCGTGTGCCTGGCGATCCTCCTCGCTCCAGTGCAGCGCACGGGCGGTGTAGCGGGTATTGTCACCCACCTCCTCCAGCAGCACTTCAGCGGTCATGAAGGCCTTGCCGGACGGAATCCAACCGGGCAGGAACGCATCGGTGAACACCAGGCGCTGCGAAGCGAGGATCTCCAGGAACACGCCCATGGTCGGGTACTCACTGCCATCGGGCGCACGCATCAGGGTGCGAAACTGACCACCGACCCACAGGTCCATTTCGCACTCCGGCGTGGTCATGCCGTGAGGCCCCCACCATTGGACCAGCAAGGCCGGCTCGGTCCAGGCGCGGAAGATCTTCTGGCGCGGGGCATCGATCACCCGGCTGATGGATAACGCATAAGGGGCAGTCGTGAGATTCATGAATGAAATCCTGTTTGTGCTTGTTGTTCAGGGGTTCAGTTGGCGTACCGGTCGCACTTCGACGCAGCCAACCCGGGCCGCCGGGATATGGCCGGCGACCTGGATGGCTTCGTTGAGGTCCTTGGCATCGATCAGGTAGAAGCCCGCCAGTTGCTCCTTGGTTTCGGCGAACGGGCCGTCGGTGATCGACAGCTTGCCACCGCGCATGCGCACCGTAGTAGCAGTCTGCACCGACTCCAGCGCCTCGGCGGCCAGCATGCGCCCACTGCCCTGGATCGATTCGGCATAGGCCATGCACTCGGCGTCCTCCGGGCTGTCAGGCGAATTGTGCAATGTGTGTTCGTTGCTATACACCAGGCATAGGTACTTCATGGAAAGCTCCGTGATCGGACTGATCAACTATGGACGGCTGGATGACGCTCGGCGAAAAAACCGACGATCAGGGTTGCAGGTCGAACAGCGCCGTCCCGGCCATCGGGTCGAACGGGGCGGACCAATGCTCATGGACGATCCGCCATTGTCCGGCTACACGCTGGTAGCAGGCCGTCACACGCATCCAGCAGGTTTGTTCCTCGCCTTTTTCGTTGGTGCCGCCGCAATAGGTCAGCCAGTGGGCAAAGGCGATGTTGTCGGCCGGGGTAATCTTGACCTGGTGAAAGTCGAATTTGTGCGGGCCGGGGCACATTTCCATGCAGGCTTGCCAATGGGCCCGGTAAGCGGCCTTGCCCTTGAATTGCAAGGCCTGGATGGCATCGAACGAGACGATGTCCTCGTCATAGAGCGCCATGACTTTTTTAACGTCCTTGGCCATGACGGCTTGGCGATAGGTGTCGATCAGGGCCTGGATTTCGGTTTCGGTGGTATTCATGGTGATTCTCCGCAGCGTTTTGTTGAAGACACCCTTTGTCGTTTGGAGAAACAGCGAATCGACAATCCAACAAAAATAATTCAAGGAAAAAAATTCGCTAGAATCCACGTCCTATCCTGCCGGCAGACCACGGACGTTTTTGTGACCGCTCAGCTCGTCCCCTACGAAGACCTGACCCCGCTGCAACGGGAACAGGTCACCGCCATCGAAATCCACCCCGAACAGATCAAGTTCGCCGGTGATATCCATGGCGCCCTGCACACGCTGCTGTCCAGGCCCGGCCCTGGGGTCAAAGGCTTTGCGTTATTGGTTGAGGAGGTTCCGGTGGCCTTCCTGCTGCTCAAACGCCCGCCGGTACTGCCCGCCTGGGCCAACGAACACAGCGCCACCCTGCACGCCCTGCAAGTCGACCACCGTGCCCAGGGCAAAGGTTATGGCAAGGCGTGCCTGCAGGCGCTGCCCGCCGTGGCGCGAGCCGCCTGGCCGGAAATCCGCGGGCTGGAACTCTCGGTCGACGCCGCGAATGACTCGGCCATCGGCCTGTACAACCGGATGGGTTGGGTCGACAGTGGCGAGGCCTACAGGGGCCGCATTGGTTATGAGCGGCGGATGGGGTTGGTGTTTTAACGAATCCCTGAAGGCTCCCACAGGGGAGCAACCTCGATCAGCTCGGCTTGAGCGGGATCCAGATTTCCAAGGTGCCTTCACCCGTCCTGGGATTGAAGTCTTCGCTGTAGCGCTCGAATTCAGGCTCATCCGCCGCTTCGTGACCGGAATGCGGCAGCCATTGCTCCCAGATGTACCGGAACGTGTCCGGCAGGTGTTTCAACGGCCCCTTGTGTTCGAAGACGGCGTAATGCCCTGGCTGGATTTCGATCCAGCGGTATTGCTCCGGCAAATCGTCGAGCCGGCTGATTTCCACGCCGGCGATGTATTCGAACCCACCCTCCCCATCCGGGTTGCAACACACGCCGTAGGTCACTTCATCTTTTTGCCCTGGCACCCTGCCGAGCCAGGGCAGGAACTTTTCCCAGAGCAAAGGGATATCGTGGGATGTGTCTTGGGTAAACCAGGCACCAAAGCCGGCGATCAGCTGAAAACGTCCCTGTTCAAAGCGTGGCACGGCTGTGTAATCGCGTTTTGGCTTTTCCATGCGGCAACACTCCAGCAAAACGTGAAGGCGGGCTTGGCAGTATAGAAGCCAAACCGTGATTGTCAGGACCGTTTCGCTTGTCAGACGCCAGGCAGGACGCCGGCCACGGTTTTCCCTACAAACTCGTTGTAGCCAGAAACAATCACGTACACCGCGAAATAACAGAAGATCGCAGCGGATGCCCAGTAGGAGTAACGCAACAGTTTATCCCCCAACAGTTTGCCACCCTGGGTCGCCGCCAGGCACAGGGCCGCACACCACAGCAGGCCGGCGCAGAGAAAACCACTGAGGAACAGCGCCGAGCTGAGCAGGGTTCCGCCGCCCGAACGAGCGATCAGCGTGCCGCCCACCGCCGCGAACCAGAGGATGGCGCTAGGCGATGACATGGCCAGGAAAATCCCGCGAAAGAACTCCTGGCGCGATGAGTTGCCCCGCACCTGGCCGGCTTCCACCAGCACAGCGCTGTGATAGATCGCCGAGTGGATCATCTTCGCCGCGAAATACAGCAACAGCACCGAACCACCCACCCACAGCACCCAGCGCACCGCCTCGTATTGCAACAGGACGGTCATGCCGGCCAGGGCCAGGACGGCGTAGACCAGGTCGCCCACGCAGGTACCCAGGCCCAGGGCGAAACCCTGGAAATAACCGCGCTGCATCGCCAGGGTAATCATCGCGATATTGGCCACGCCAATGTCCAGGCACAGCGAAAGGCTCAGCAGGAAGCCGCTGGAAAATTCCATCATTCATTCCATCAGGATTGGGTGAGACAGGTTCAACAAACCGCTGCGGCCATCGGTGGCGTCGCGACCAGGGCGACAGTGTCGTCGAAAATAGTTCGGCGCGGCTACTGGACAATCCGACATCCGCCCGATTATCTTGCGCCGCAGGCCACCGCAGTGGCCAACGTCGCTCGGACGGTTCCGGGCGCTCACGTATCTCGAGGCAACAATGGCCGAACAAGGTTCGCCGCGCCGCTTTGCGCGCATCGATCGACTCCCCCCCTACGTATTCAACATCACTGCCGAGCTGAAGATGGCTGCGCGTCGGCGCGGCGAAGACATCATCGACTTGAGCATGGGTAACCCCGACGGTGCCACACCCCCGCACATCGTGGAAAAACTGGTCACCGTCGCCCAGCGGGAAGACACCCACGGCTATTCCACCTCCAAAGGCATCCCGCGCCTGCGCCGCGCCATTTCGCGCTGGTACAAGGACCGCTATGAGGTGGACATCGACCCGGAAACCGAAGCTATCGTCACCATCGGTTCCAAGGAAGGCCTGGCCCACCTGATGCTGGCCACCCTGGACCAGGGCGACACGGTGCTGGTGCCCAACCCCAGCTATCCGATCCACATCTACGGTGCGGTCATCGCAGGCGCCCAGGTGCGTTCGGTGCCACTGGTGCCAGGGGTGGATTTCTTCGACGAACTGGAGCGGGCCATTCGCGGCTCGATCCCCAAGCCGAAGATGATGATCCTCGGCTTCCCCTCCAACCCCACCGCCCAGTGCGTGGAGCTGGATTTCTTCGAACGGGTCATCGCCCTGGCCAAACAGTACGACGTGTTGGTGATCCACGACCTGGCCTACGCCGACATCGTCTATGACGGCTGGAAAGCCCCGTCGATCATGCAGGTGCCCGGCGCGAAAGACATCGCCGTGGAATTCTTCACCCTGTCCAAGAGCTACAACATGGCCGGCTGGCGCATCGGTTTCATGGTGGGCAACCCGGAACTGGTCAGCGCCCTGGCGCGGATCAAGAGCTACCACGACTACGGCACCTTCACCCCCCTGCAAGTGGCCGCCATCGCTGCCCTGGAGGGCGACCAGCAATGCGTGCGCGACATCGCCGAGCAGTACCGCCAGCGCCGCAACGTGCTGGTCAAAGGCCTGCATGAGCTGGGCTGGATGGTGGAAAATCCCAAGGCGTCGATGTACGTCTGGGCCAAGATTCCCGAAGCCTATGCGCACCTGGGCTCGTTGGAATTTGCCAAGAAGCTGCTGGCCGAAGCCAAGGTCTGCGTCTCGCCGGGGGTGGGGTTCGGGGAATATGGGGATGATCACGTGCGCTTTGCACTGATCGAGAACCAGGACCGGATTCGCCAGGCGGTGCGTGGGATCCGTGGGATGTTTCGGGCGGATGGATTGGTAAGCAAACCTAACGCCTGATCTGAAACCAACGGTGGGAGTAGGCTCCCGCCCTGGCTCTACTGATCACCGAAACCAGTGTGGGAGCGAGCTTGCTCGCGATAGCGGTACAACAGTCAGCGGAGTATCGACTGTAAGTACGCCATCGCGAGCAAGCTCGCTCCCACAATGGGTTATATGTGCTCGGTTATACCACCAGCGACAGCAGCAGGATAAAGATCAATCCCACCACCGACAGGATGGTTTCCATCGCGGTCCAGGTCTTGAAAGTCTCGGCCACGGTCATGTTGAAGTACTGCTTGACCAGCCAGAAACCCGCGTCGTTGACGTGGGACAGGATCAACGAACCGGCGCCGGTCGCCAGCACCAGCAGCTCACGGTTCACACCCGGCATCATCCCCACCACCGGCACCACGATACCGGCACCGGTAATGGTCGCCACCGTCGCCGAACCTGTGGCGATACGGATCACGGCGGCCACCAGCCACGCCAGCAGGATCGGCGAGATCTGCGCACTCACCGCCATGTGACCGATCACATCGCCCACACCGCTGGTGACCAGCATCTGCTTGAAGCCACCACCGGCACCGATGATCAGGATGATCGCGGCGGTCGGTGCAAGGCTGGCGTCCAGCCATTTGAGCATCTGGCTGGAGCCGATGCCTTGCTTGTAGCCAAAGGTGTACAGCGACAGCAGCAATGCCAGCAGCAACGCCGAGATCGGGTGACCGATCATGTCCATCCAGGCGCGGAAGAGGTTGCCGTCCGGCAGCGCCACGTCAGCGAAGGTCTTGAGCAGCATCAGGAACACCGGCGACAGCACGGTGATCAAGGTGATGCTGAAGCTTGGCAGCTCGGCGGCGTTCGTCTCGCGAGCCAGTTGGTCCACCAGTTCCTGGTTAGGATGGCCGGGGATGTGCTTGGCAATGAACGTACCGAAGATCGGGCCGGCAATGATGGCGGTCGGCAACGCGACGATCAGGCCATAGAGAATGGTCTTGCCGATGTCAGCACCGAACACGCCAATCGCCAGCAGCGGCCCCGGGTGCGGCGGCACCAGGCCGTGGACAGCGGAAAGACCGGCCAGCAACGGGATACCGATCTTGATGATCGACACGCCGGTGCGACGGGCAACGATGAACACCAACGGGATCAGCAGCACGAAGCCGATTTCGAAGAACAGCGGGATGCCCACCAGGAAGGCGGCGAACATCATCGCCCACTGCACCTTGTCCTTGCCGAAGGCGCGGATCAGGGTCTGGGCGATCTGATCGGCCCCGCCCGACTCGGCCATCATTTTGCCGAGCATCGTGCCCAGCGCCAGGATGATGCCGACAAAGCCCAGCACGCCACCGAAGCCGTCCTGGAACGCCTTGATGATGGTGCCGGTCGGCATGCCCGACGTCAGGCCGAGGAACGCGGCGGCGATGGTCAGCGCAATGAACGGGTGGAATTTGAACTGGGTGATGAGGACGATGAGTCCGATCACCGTGACCACTGCATCAAGCAGCAGGAACGTCTCGTGGGACATGCCGAACATGGGAGGTGTCTCCTGATTTGTTGTTGTTATTGAAGCAGTTATTAATGAGCCGTCGGGACAGCGCTATCTTTCTGACGCAAAATTTTTGAAACTCAGCTGGCCAGCTTCAAACCGTGGGCCAACCACCAGACGTAAGCTTGGTGGGCCAGTTCATCAACGCTGTGGCTGGACGCGTCCAGGGCCAGGGTCAGGGGCTCGCCGACAGGGGATTCAAGGGTGGCGAACTGGCTGTCGATCAGGGTCGACGGCATGAAATGGCCCGGACGATGGGACACACGATCGGCGGCCACTTCGGGGGTCAATTCGAGGAATACGAAGCCCAGGCCCGGCAAGGCGCTGCGCAGACGCTCGCGATAACTGTGCTTGAGGGCCGAACAGGTCAACACCGGGCGCTCGCCCGTGGCGTCGACACGGCGCAACTCGTCGCACAGGCTGTCGAGCCAGCCGGCACGGTCGTCGTCGTTCAAGGGGATACCGGCGCTCATCTTCTGGATGTTGGCCGCGGGGTGGAAGGTGTCGCCTTCGATGGCGGTGGCGCCGCTCAATTGGCACAGGGCCTGGCTGACGCACGTTTTGCCGCAACCGGCAACGCCCATGATGACCAGGGCGGTGATGGGATTGTTCATGTAACACCTCAGCGCGCAGACAGCGCTACCTTTGCCAGTTATGACACCGCAGCAAAAGCAGAAGTTGCCGACGCCTTCTTGTCATTTTTGTGGTTGCAGCATGTTCGTTCACGACGCCAACGGAGGAGGGATCAGGCAACCCCCCTTCAACGCATTGCAGCGGCGCCGAGACAGCGCTACCTTAGTGCCTTGATTTTTGTTTGGCAAGCCGCCCTGATGACCGCCCCTAAAAACGATAAGAATACCCGCACCACCGGTCGCCCCACGCTCAATGAAGTCGCGCGCCTGGCCGGTGTCAGCCCCATCACCGCCTCCCGTGCCCTGCGCGGCGTCAGCACCGTTGCTTCGGATCTGGTGGAAAAAGTCCGCCAGGCCGCCGTGGCGCTCAACTACGTCGTCAATCCCGCCGCCCGCGCCCTGGCGTCGGCCCAGAGCCATTCGGTGGTGGTGCTCGTGCCGTCGCTGTCCAACCTGTTGTTCATCGACACCCTGGAAGCCATTCATCGGGTCCTGCGACCCAAGGGCTTCGAAGTGGTGATCGGCAATTACCACTACTCCCGGGACGAGGAAGAAGACCTGTTGCGCAACTACATGGCCTATCAGCCACGGGGGTTGCTGTTGACCGGTTTCGACCGCACCGAAAGTGCCCGACGCATGATCGAGGCCAGCAACATCCCCTGTGTGTACATGATGGAACTGGACCCCGGCGCGGGGCTCAACTGCGTCGGTTTCTCCCAACTCAAGGCCGGCGAAACAGCAGCAGAGCACTTGATTTCCAAGGGCCGCAAGCGCCTGGCCTACATCGGCGCGCAGTTGGACCAACGCACCCTGTTGCGTGGCGAAGGCTTTCGTCGCGCCCTGCAGAAAGCCGATGTGTATGACCCGGACCTGGAACTGCTGACCCCGCGCCCATCATCGGTGGGCCTGGGTGGCGAATTGTTCCTGCAAATGCTCGACAGCCACCCGGACGTCGATGCGATTTTCTTCGGCAACGACGACCTGGCCCACGGCGCCCTGTTCGAAGCACTGCGCTGCGGCATCAAGATCCCCGAGCAGGTCTCGGTCCTGGGCTTCAACGACCTGCCCGCCTCGGCCCACATGGTGCCGCGCCTGAGCAGCATCAGCACGCCACGGGAAGCCATCGGGCGTCGCGCTGCCGAACAGATGCTGACGCTGATGGCCGGCAACCGCATCGCCCAGCCGGTAGTGGACATGGGCTTCGAGCTCAAGGTTCGCGAAAGCACCTGAGACCCCGGCACGATGCGGTCGACCCATGCCGACGAACGGCAAGGATTGGCCGCCCCGCTCGCCACGCGCTTGTCCACACCCCTTGGAAAATATGGGCCCGCGAAGGCGGCATGGGAATTGCTCCTGCCCATCCCTCAGCCATTATCTGCGAGGTGTGCGTCATGTTGGTCAGTGCCAAACAGCGAGCGATGCTCTTGCCGCTCAAACGTCCGGGCGAGGACCCCACCGCCGAAGCCGCCAGCGGCCTGCAAAGCGCCGCATTGCAGGCGTTGCGCGATAACGTCCAGGCCCGGGCCAGCCAGGGCAGTACCCAGGTCCAGGACTCCTTCACCCGACAAGCCACGCAACAGGTCAATGCCGCCACTGCCATCAGCGACAAGGTGGATGAGGCGTTCGCCAAGACGCGCGTGCAATTGCAGACCGTTGCCTCGTCAATGCCCACGACACTGGGCGGCTCCGCCACGGCAGAGTTCAAGGACTACATGAGCAAGACGCCCGAAGAACGCCTGCGCGACAGCATTCTCGAAGAGATGGGCATTACCGAGGAAGAGTTCGAGGCGATGCCGCCCGAAAAGCAGATGGCGATCAGCCAGGAGATTGCCCAACGCATGCAGGACAAGTCGGCGATGGCCCAAGTGGAAAAGGCCCAGCAGAGCCGCACGGGCGACAAAGCCTCGGCCACGGACATGTTTCTCGCCTCGCTTTGAGCCTCGGCCCATCACGAAGCGTTTGAGCTGGGGCGACCACCCAGCTCAAACCTGAGGCCCGCCGAGGCGATACCGGCTCAATGACCGAACAGGTTCACCTTCTTGGCCTTTTTGTCGGCGCGCTTTTCATCGGCGGTCTTCGCCGGTTTCTTCTTTGCCGCTTTTTTTGAATCCATGCCTTTGGCCATGATACGTACTCCAGTCATAAGGGACGTGAAGTCAGGTATACACCTATCGCCGCAGGCATGTTCTTTTATAATTGCCCTCCCCTCACCGCACGCTGACTTTGCCATGCCCCAGATCCACTACACGCTGCTCGATGAACCGTTGTGGCCGCTGATGAACAAGTTCTATCGCGCCCATCAGTCCTCGATGAAAGCGGTGCGTGACGCACAGCTGTGGGTGGCACGGCGCGATGAGATCGTCGCAGCCTTGTGCTTGCGACCAGTGTCGGGTGGGCATTGGTTGACGGGGTTATTCGTCGACCCGGCGTACCGCGTCCAGGGCATTGCGGCACGGTTGATCGCCGAAGCGGTGAACGGCGTGAATGAGCCGGTGTGGCTGTTCTGCCACCCGGACTTGCGCGGTTTTTATGAGCGACGTGGTTTCAGCTTCGACCCCGAGCTGCCCTATGCGATGGCTGAGCGCCTGAGCCGGTATGCCCGGAGCAAGCCGATGATTGCGATGGGGTTGGAACCTAAAACACAATCCTGAAATGCAATGCAGTCCAATGTGGGAGCGAGCTTGCTCGCGATGGCGTCAGGTCAGTTGCATCAATGGTGGCTGGCACACCGCTATCGCGAGCAAGCTCGCTCCCACAAGGGTTGTGTCGGTTATGAGTCAATCGCCGGCCGTGGGGTCCAGGTCCGGGAACATCACTTCGGTAAAGCCGAACTTGCTGAAATCAGTGATGCGCGACGGGTACAAGCGCCCGATCAGGTGATCGCACTCGTGCTGCACCACCCGCGCATGAAAACCCGACGCGAAACGCACGATGGGCTCACCCTTGGGATCGAAGCCTTCGTAGCGGATGTGCGAGTAGCGCTCGACCGCACCGCGCAGGCCCGGCACCGACAGGCAGCCTTCGAAGCCCTCTTCCATCTGCGGGCCCAGCGGGGTGATCAGCGGGTTGATCAGGATGGTCTGGGGCACGGCCTCGGCGTCGGGGTAACGTTCGCTGTGCTCGAAGCCGAAAATCACCAGTTGCAGGTCCACCCCGATCTGCGACGCTGCCAGGCCGACACCGCCGACACTTTCCATGGTCTGGAACATGTCGTCGATCAATTGCCACAACTCTGGACTGTCGAACATGTCGACGGGCACTGGCGGGGCGATGCGCAGCAGGCGTTCGTCGCCCATTTTCAGGATTTCACGGATCATGGTCGGGCTTCATCAGGGTGGGTGTGAGGGATGGAATGGTCGCGCCCCAGGCCCGACACGTGCTGCTTTTCGTGCTCGCCCGCGCTCTTTTCACCAGGGTCCTTGCCCTCGGTGGACATGTGCTCGATCACTGCATTCATCTCCGCACCGAGCAACAGCACCGCCGAAGAAATATAGAAATACAGCAACAACACGATGATCGCGCCGATGCTGCCATACATGGCGTTGTAGTTGGCAAAGGTCTTGACGTAAAACGCGAAGCCCAGGGACGCGATGATCCACACCACCACCGCCAGTACCGACCCCGGCGTGATGAAGCGAAACTCTTGCTTGACGTCGGGCATCACGTAATAGATCAGCGCCACGGCCACCATCAGCAAGAACACGATCACCGGCCAACGCACGATCGTCCAGAGCGTGACGATGAACGCCTCCAGGCCGACCTGGGCCGCGATCCAGCCCATCACCTGCGGCCCGAGCACCATCAGCGCCGCAGCGGCCAGCAACATGCCGGCGATGCCGACTGTGTAGAAGATCGACAACGGAAAGCGCTTCCAGGCCGGACGGCCTTCCACCACATCGTAGGCGGCGTTCATCGCGCTCATCATCAGCCGCACGCCCGCCGAAGCAGTCCACAAGGCAATGACGATACCCACCGACAACAGGCCGCCCTTGGATTGCTGGAGCTGGTCGATCACCGGGTTGACCTGCTCCAGGGCCTGGGGCGGCAGCACCAGTTCCGATTGCAGGCGCAGCCAGGAGAAGAAGTCCGGCAGGTGCAGGAAACCGATCAAGGCGATCAGGAAGAGGATGAAGGGGAACAGCGAAAACAGCATCTGGTAGGCCAGTGCCGAGGCGTAGGTCGACATCTCGTCGTCGAGAAACTCGGTCACGGTGCGCATCATCACACGATGCAAAGGTAAGCCTTTCAAGGCTGGAAACATCATGTGCGTCTCCTTTCGCCGCAAAAAAGGAAGGTCGCCTGGCGACTCATGGGGTTGTTATCCAAGACAAAGTACCCTGTTTGGCGACTTTGGAACAATTTCCCCGATGCAAGTTCGAGCCGACATGAAAACGGCCACCCGCAGATGGCCGTCCCAATCGCGCTTCAACAGGCGGGTCAGGCCTCGTCGATGCCTTTCTTGAGCGCATCCTTGGCCTTGCCCGCCGTTTGTTGGGCCTCGCCTTTTTTCTCCTGGACCACGCCCTCGGCGCGCATGCGGTCATTGTCGGTGGCCTTGCCGACGCCTTGCTTGATGTTGCCAACGGCTTCGTTGGCAGCGCCCTTCACTTTGTCGCTCGTGCTACCCATGATGTCTCTCCTGTGAAAAACGGTACGAAAAGTCATTACATAAGGGTTGACCGGGGCCGTTTGCGGGGAGTTTCATTTTTTTCAGCGGCCATTTCATCGTCGAATGCAGGTTGCACTTTATGTTTGCCGATCAACCCCCGAGAATGCCCTACGTATTCAGGCCACGGCCCGAAGATCCAACCCCGTAGGAACGTTATGAAACTCGATAAAAAGCAGGCCATCGCCCGCAGGAACCAGGAACTGGGTGGCGCCGTACTGGGTGTCAACAATTGCCACTTCAGCGAATTGAACCGCAACCGCAACATCTTCTGGTTCGATATCCCCGTGGCGCGCCTGGCCATCGGTCAATACGAATGGATCCACCTGCTGCTGCACACGCCGGCCACCGATGAGCTGCTGCACCTGAAAGTGCCAACGGTGTTCCTGCGCGAAAAGATGGAAGGCCTGGAAGTGCGCAACCAGGGCAAGCGCAAGGCCGCCCTGAGCCTGGAATTGAGTGCCGACAAGGATTCCTACCTGCAAGACATGCGGCCGGGAGGCACCAACCTGGATTTTGCACAGTTCCGGTTGTAACCGGACCCGGGAAGCACCGGTTCCCTGTGGCGAGGGGATTTATCCCCGCTGGGGTGCGAAGCGGCCCTCGCTTTTTGGGTCTGCTGCGCAGCCCAGCGGGGATAAATCCCCTCGCCACAAAGGCGGTCTCGCTCAGGTGATCGCCCAACAAAAAGCCCCGCTTCTGCGGGGCTTTTGTCTACACGCTTTTACTTCTTCACACCCAGCTTCCTGAGCTCTTCATCCCGCAACTCGCGCCGCAGGATCTTGCCCACGTTGGTGGTCGGCAAGGCGTCGCGGAACTCCACGGCCTTGGGCACCTTGTAGCCGGTGACGTTGGCGCGCATGTGCTCCATCACCTGTTCCTTGGTCAACGTCACACCCGGCCGCGCAACGATGAAGATCTTGATCGCCTCGCCAGACTTCTCGTCCGGTATGCCGATGGCCGCGCATTGCAGCACGCCAGGCAAGGTTGCCAGCACATCTTCCAGCTCGTTGGGGTACACATTGAAGCCGGAGATCAGGATCATGTCTTTCTTGCGATCGACGATGCGCATGTAGCCGTCCGGCTGGATCAGCGCAATATCGCCGGTCTTGAGCCAGCCTTCGCTGTCGAGGATCTCGTCGGTGGCGTCCTGGCGCTGCCAGTAGCCTTTCATGACCTGCGGGCCTTTCACGCACAACTCGCCAATTTCGCCCAACGGCTGCTCGACGCCCGCGTCATTGATCACCTTGCACAGCGTCGACGGCACGGGAATGCCGATGGTGCCGATCTGGATGTTCTGGATCGGGTTGACGGTGGCCACCGGGCTGGTTTCGGTCATGCCATAGCCTTCGCAGATCGGGCAACCGGTGACCGCTTTCCAGCGCTCGGCTGCAGCGAGTTGCAGGGCCATGCCGCCGGACAGGGTGACTTTCAAGGCCGAGAAGTCCAGCTTGCGGAAGGCTTCGTTATTGCACAGCGCCACGAACAACGTATTGAGGCCGACGAACCCGCTGAACTTCCATTTCGACAGCTCCTTGACCATCGCCGAGAGGTCACGCGGGTTGCTGATCAGGATATTGTGGTTGCCGATCAGCATCATCGCCATGCAATGAAAAGTGAAGGCATAGATGTGGTACAGCGGCAGTGGCGTGATCAGTACCTCACACCCTTCATTGAGGTTGGAACCCATCAGCGCCTTGCACTGCAGCATGTTCGCCACCAGGTTGCGATGGGTGAGCATCGCGCCCTTGGCCACGCCGGTGGTGCCACCGGTGTACTGCAGCACGGCGACATCGTCGCTGGTGGGGTTGGCTTCGTTCACGGGCTGGCCGTGGCCTTTGCTCAGCACGTCGTTGAACTTGACGGCCTTGGGCAAGTGATAGGCCGGGACCATCTTCTTGACGTACTTGATCACACTGTTGATCAACAGGCGCTTGAGCGGTGGCAACAGGTCGGCGACTTCGGTGACGATGACGTGCTTGACGCCCGTCTTCGGTACTACGGCCTCGGCCAGGTGAGCCATGTTCGCCAGGCATACCAGCGCCTTGGCACCGGAGTCGTTGAACTGGTGTTCCATTTCCCGTGCGGTATACAACGGGTTGGTGTTGACCACGATCAGCCCGGCACGGATCGCACCGAACACGGCCACCGGGTACTGGAGGACGTTGGGCAGTTGCACGGCGATTCGATCGCCCGGCTGTAAATCGGTATGCTGTTGCAGGTACGCGGCAAACGCCCCGGACAACTCGTAGAGCTCACCGTAGGTGATCGTCTTGCCGAGGTTGCTGAATGCCGGCTTGTTGGCAAAGCGTTGGCAGGACTGCTTCAACACCGCCTGAATATTCGGATACTCGTCTGGATTGATGTCGGCAGCAATCCCAGCTGGGTACTTATCCTTCCAAAAGTCTTCGATCATGGAAGCCCACTCCTCAGCAACGCGAATTCTCACCGCATTTGATGCGATTATTATTGGTGTGTGTTTATTGGTGAATCTGGCTTGAATCAAGGCCGAGAAGTCACAAAAGCGCGCCGAGAGTAGCAGCTTTGCCGGGGGTCGCCTAGAGCCAAAAACAACCCCTACAGTCACAAACATGACTTATGACCAATCAATGGTCATTTTTAGAGTAAAAATTCAAAACCTTGCTGATATCGCTCCGAATACACAAAAAATTTGTGGGAGCGAGCTTGCTCGCGATGGCGGTGTATCAGCTCACATCTCTGTCACTGACATGCAGCCATCGCGCGCAGGCTCGCTCCCACAGGGTTCCATGAGGCATGGGTACGTCAGGCGATATCCCGCAACTCCCGCCGCAGGATCTTGCCCACCGGGGTCATTGGCAACGACTCCCGAAGCACGATGTGCTTGGGAATCTTGTAGCCGGTGAAGTTCTCCTTGCAGTAGGCCTTGAGTTCTTCAAGGCTGACCCCGGCCTCCCGCGCCACCACGAACAGCTTCACCGCCTCCCCCGAACGCTCGTCCGGCACACCGATCACCGCGCAGTTGGCTACCTTGGGATGAGCCATCACCACGTCTTCGATCTCGTTGGGGTACACATTGAAACCCGAGACGATGATCATGTCCTTCTTGCGGTCGACGATGCGCACGAAACCGTCCGGGTCGATCACCGCGATATCGCCAGATTTGAACCAGCCCTCGCTGTCCAGCACTTCGGCCGTGGCCTCAGGCTTGTTCCAGTAGCCCTTCATGATCTGCGGGCCCTTGATGCACAATTCGCCACGCTCGCCCAGGGGCTGCTCGACGCCATCGTCGTTGATCACTTTCATCAGCGTGCCCGGCACCGGCATCCCCACCGTGCCCAATCGGGATTTGCCGCCATAAGGGTTGGCACTCGCCACCGGCGAGGTTTCGGTCAGGCCATACCCCTCGGTAATGCCACAACCGGTGATCTGCTGCCAGCGCTCGGCGGTGGCCTTGATCAACGCGGTGCCGCCGGAGTTGGTGACCTTGAGGTGGGAAAAATCCAGGGTCTTGAAATCCGGATGATCCATCAACGCCACGAACAGCGTATTGAGCCCCAGCAGTAGCGAGAAACGCCAGTTCTTCAGCTCCTTGATGAAGCCGCCGATGTCCCGCGGATTGGTGATCAGCACGTTGTGGTTGCCGGTCACCATCATGCACATGCAGTTCGCCGTGAATGCGTAGATATGGTACAGCGGCAGCGGCGCGATCATGACCTCCTGGCCTTCGCGCAGCAGTGGATGACCATCATCGCCGAGCTGCCCCAGGCAGGCCCGGGCCTGCTGCATGTTGGCCACCAGGTTGCCGTGGGTCAGCATCGCGCCCTTCGCCAATCCGGTGGTGCCACCGGTGTATTGCAGCACGGCAATGTCGTCGAGGCTGACCTGCAACGGGCGGATGCCCTGGCCACGCCCCAAACGCAAGGCGCTCTTGAAGGAAATGGCCTGGGGCAGCGAATAGGCCGGGACCATTTTCTTGACCTTGCTCACCACCGTATTGACCAGCCAGCCCTTGGCGGCGGGCATCAGGTCGCCCATCTTCGCTTCGATCAGGTACTGCAGGTCCGTATCGGGCAACACCTCCTGGACTTTCTGCCCGAACATGTTCAGGTACACCAACGCCCGGGCACCGGAGTCCTTGAACTGATGACGCATTTCCCGCGCGGTGTACAGCGGGTTGGTATTGACCACGATCAGCCCGGCGCGCAACGCACCGAACACGGCGATCGGGTATTGCAGGACATTGGGCATCTGCACCGCGATACGATCGCCCGGCACCAGGTCGGTATGGGCCTGCAGGTAACCGGCGAAGGCTGCGCTGTGGCGCTCGAGTTCGGCATACGTGAGGGTCACCCCCATGTTGCTGAACGCCGGGCGATCGGCGAATTTCTTGCAGGAACGCTCGAACACCTCGATCACCGACTTATAGGCCCCGAGATCGACATCCAGGGGCACGCCGGCCGGGCGCTTGTCATTCCAGAAATCAGGCTGCATTGTTTTTGTCCTCTTTACCTGAGCATATCCGGGCCGCGTCTGTCTCGCTTGCAGAGGCGGAGCTCTTGGGACACTAGCAGCTATGGTCAATCAGGCAAATATGGCAACCTGCGTCATAGATTGTGTGAATCTTCTTGCCTAGTGGTCTGTGGGGTTGGTTCGTCAGTTCAAATTCGGAAGTTGACTGACAGAACCGACCCCACAGACCACTAAAGCGTGGCCTGATCAGGCGAGACGCAGTGGATGCGCTATACAATGCAGCGACGCTGCACAAAAGGAATCGCCATGATCCACCAAACCGCCTGGCTGACCGCGACCGACCACAGCCGCCTGTTCGTCAACCAGTGGCTGCCCGAAACCGCCCCGTTGGCGGTGATCATGCTGGCCCACGGCATGGCCGAACACAGCGGCCGCTACGCCCGCCTGGCCCAGGCCCTGTGCGACGAAGGCTATGGTGTCTACGCGATGGACCTGCGCGGCCATGGCAAGACCGGCCAGGAAGCGATCCTCGGCCATTTTGCCGACGAGGACGGCTGGGCCAAGGTCGTGGGCGACCTGGCCAGCCTCAACCATCACATCGGCCAGCAGCATCCTGATACGCCCATCCTGCTGCTGGGCCACAGCATGGGCAGCTACATCGCCCAGGGTTACCTGCTGCATCACAGCGCCAGCCTGCATGGGGCGATTCTCAGCGGTTCGAACTTCCAGCCGGTGGCGCTCTACCGCAGCGCTCGCCTGATCGCTCGCTTCGAACGCCGGCGCCAGGGTGCGACGGGGCGCAGCGCGCTGATCGAGTGGCTCTCGTTCGGCAGTTTCAACAAGAAGTTCAAACCGACACGTACCCCCTTCGACTGGCTCAGCCGTGACCCGGCCGAAGTCGACAAGTACGTCCATGACCCGCTGTGTGGCTTTCGCTGCACCAATCAACTGTGGGTCGACCTGCTCGGCGGCTTGCAGCAAATCAGCAAAGCGTCCAATCTCGCCCAGATCGATCCGGGCCTGCCCTTGCTGGTGATCGGTGGCGAATGTGATCCAGTGAGCGAAGGCAAGCGTCTGAAGGATCTGGCCGACGCCCTGCGCAAGGCCGGCAGCCAGCACCTGCAATTGACGATTTACCCGCAGGCCCGGCACGAATTGTTCAACGAAACCAACCGCGATGAAGTGACCGCTGACGTGCTGGCCTGGATTGCCAAGGCCTTGAACCACAAGCGGCCGCCACGCAGCGAGTAGGCTTGCAGCGTTTTCCTTTACTCCACAGGATCTGAAACAGATGACCCAGGTTACCAATACCCCTTACGAAGCCCTCGAAATCGGCCAGACCGCCAGCTACAGCAAGACCGTCGAGGAACGCGACATCCAGCTGTTCGCAGCGATGTCGGGCGATCACAACCCGGTGCACCTGGACGCCGAATTCGCTGCGGCAAGCATGTTCAAGGAGCGCATCGCCCATGGCATGTTCAGTGGCGCCCTGATCAGCGCGGCGGTGGCGTGCGAGCTGCCTGGGCCAGGCACGATCTATATCGGCCAGCAGATGAGCTTCCAGAAACCGGTGAAGATCGGCGACACCCTGACCGTGCGCCTGGAGATCCTGGAAAAACTGCCGAAGTTCCGCGTGCGCATCGCCACCCGCGTATTCAACCAGCGCGACGAACTGGTGGTGGACGGCGAAGCCGAAATCCTCGCCCCGCGCAAGCAGCAGACTGTGACCTTGCCGACGCTGCCGGCGATCACCGTCGGCTGATCCGCCGGGCGCCCTGCCGAGTGACCTGTGGCGAGGGGATTTATCCCCGTTGGGCTGCGCAGCAGCCCCATGGTTGACCGCCCAATCAGCCTGGCGCACCGGGTTGTATTGGCTTGGGGGCTGCTACGCAGCCCACCGGGGATAAATCCCCTCGCCACAGCAAACCCCTTCTCCATCACCCGTGCATGTTGTCATTGAAGCGCCTCCTTCACCTGCACACTCGCCGTCATCCCGGCGCTCAGGTTCACCCCTTCCGGCACCTTGTCCAACTTGATCCGCACCGGGATCCGCTGGGCCAGGCGCACCCAGTTGAACGTCGGCTCGACCTCCGCCAGCAACTGCGCATCGGGGTTGGTGTTGCGGTCGGTAATGCCGCGGCTGATGCTTTCGACATGGCCCTCCAGCGCGTGGCCGGCGCTCATCAGCCAGATCTTGACCGGATCGCCCACACGAATCCTCGGCAACTTGGTTTCTTCGAAATAGGCCTGCACATAGAACGTCGAGTCGTCGATCAGCGCCATGACCGGCTGCCCGGCATTCACGTAGTTGCCTTCGGCCAGGCGCAGGTTGGTGATGTGCCCGCTGCGGGGGGCCAGGACCTGGCTGCGAGCCAGGTTGAGCTCGGCGACCTTGGCCTCGGCCTGGGCTTCGCGCAGTTCGCCTCGGGCGATGCCGGCGTTGATCTGGGCGTTTTCCCGCAATTCGGCACTGATGGCCTGGGGGCCCAGGGCGGCGCGGCGGCTGGCTTCGTGTTCGCGCAGGCTCAGTTGCTGCTGGCGTGTCTGGACCACGGCCCGGGCCTTCTCCAACGCCGCCTCGAAACGCTCGCGGTCGATGCTCAGCAATAGATCACCGGCCTTGACCTGCTGGTTATCCACAGCCTTGAGCTCACGCACCCAGCCCGACACGTCGGGAGCGATCACCACCACGTCGGCGCGGATCCGCGCATCGCGGGTCCAGGGCGTGAGCATGTAGTACTGCCACAAGTGAAAGCCGGCGAAGATCGCCACGGCCACCATGCACAGCGTGACGGCGACACGTACGGAGGTACGCATGTTCAACTCCTATAGCGGCCCGAGGACCACGGTAATGACGGTCAGGACACAGACATACAGGGCGCAGTCGAACAAGGCTTCATGCCAGATCCAGCGCCCGGCCGGCACCAGGCTGAGCAACAGGCGCAACGCGCCGGTCACCAGCAAGGCCAGCACCACATAAATCAGGAACGGGCTGAGCAACACCCCACCCATCGACCACTCACGCAAGCCCATGGCTGTGCTCCCGTCGTTCAGGTTCGTGCTGGCGGCACCAGGCGCGCCAGCTGTTTTGCAATTGCACCACCGCGCCTTGGGCCAGCTTCAGTGCATCACTGGGTGGCTGGGTCGACAACACGGTCAGGAACTCGACGCTCGCCGAGGCCAGCGCATCGACCTGGTCACCGGCCGGGCCGCGTTCGAGCACCTGCTCCAGCGCTTCGAAATAACGGCGCTGCGCCCGGGTATCGGGCACTTGTGCGACGGCCAGGCTCAGGCGCAGATGCAACAGCTCATCGCCAATGTCCAGGCCCAGCAAGCCATCATCCCAACGGCTTCGCGCCTGCACCGGCAATTCAGGGTAATGCCTGGCCAGTTGCAACAGCCGGTCGGCCATGCGCCCACCGAACCAGCTCTCGGCGCCTTGCAGGCGGCGATGGGTCAGGCGCACCAGGTCGTGGAGGGTCGCGGCCAGCAGGCGACGGCTGTGCCAGGCCGGGTTACGCAGGATCAGCAGATTGAAGGCCAGCACCGCCGCGCCAACGCCGATCATCATGGCCTGGGCGTTGTTGAAGAACGCCGCGACGTCATATTTCATGGCATTGAGCGGTGAAATCAGTACCACGAAATGCAGGCAGAACGACGTCGCCGTAGCAAATATCTGCGGCTTGGCCATGCCCAATGCCCCGAAAAACAACGGCACGCCCATGGCCAGGCACAGCATCGCAAAACTGCTCCATTGCGGGAGTATGAGTTCGCCGATCACGAACGCCGTCGGCACAGCCAAGAAGATGCCTCGCAGAAAACTCATGCCGATCTGCGCGCCGTTTTCGCGACTGGCGAACAGGCTGCACACCACGCAGGTCAGCACCAGCGCCCCCGATGCAGCAGGCCACGCGGTCGCCAGCCAGAAACAAGCCACTGCCAGGAACGCCAGGGCGCTGCGCGCGCCGAAGACCATCGCCAGGGACAGATCGCGATGGGGCGTCAAGGTCCGTGGGGGATCCGCCGCTTCCCTGCCCTCCTGCACCGCCGTCAAGGCTGCGCAGGCGGCCAGGGCGGTATCGAGCAACAAGGCGAACCGTGCCAGGCAGTAACTTTGCGCCGCACTGATCTGCGGGTCGTGGGACGCATCCCATACCCGGGGACGCAAGGCTTGCAGGGTCGCACTGTCAGCGTCGAGGGCTTGCTGCACCTCGCTCATCCACGGCTGGAGAGCCTCGGCCTCCTCGGGGTCGAGCTGTTTCCACTGCCGACGCACCGAGCGTGAAAGGCGCAGCAGCATCAGCAATTTCTGGCTCAAACCGCTGATGGCCCGGGCTCGCTGCCGGCCACGGCGGCCCTCGAACCAGGCATGTTCGCGCTGGGCATCCACCGCGACGATCCTGCCAAGAATTTCCAGCAGCCCTTTACGGGCCTGGGCATCGCCCGCCAGGGTCGCACGGGCGGCCTGCATGCCACTTTGCCAGGCAGCCAAGGCTTGACCGGCCAATTGCCGCTCGACCCGCAACGGCCAGAGCAAGGCACTGGCCGCCGTGGCGCAGACGATGCCCAGGCTGATCTCGGTGCAGCGCGCCACCGCTTGGTCAAACACCCCCAGCGGATGGGAAATGGCCGGCAGGGCAATGATCGCCACCGTGTAGCCGGCCAACACGAATGAATACGACCAGGCACTGCGCAGCAGCGTCGAACAAGCCGTGCAAAGACCCAGCCAGAGCGCCAGGGCCAACAGGAACAACCAGGGCGCCTGGGCAAACAGCCCCATGAACACCACCGACATGACAGTGCCCACCAACGTGCCGACCAAACGCGCCAGCCCCTTTTGCACCACCATCCCGGACAATGGCTGGGCGACGATGATCGCGGTCATCAATGCCCACGACGGCTGCTCCAGCCCCCAGCGCAACGCCAGCCATAACGCCAACCCGGCGCCAAGCACCGTCTTGATGGCGAACTGCAAAGCGAGGCGGTCGGGGGCGAACAAGGCCTGGAAAGTAATGGGCACGCGAAAAACTCTTTGGGGGACGCCAGTAACAATAGATGCAATGCAGGGGGGATAGGCGATGCAATTATTAGCTAGCTACCTATTAGAGTCCAGAGTTGATTATTGATGGATTCAACAACACACCTTTGCTGTTTGACGTCGGGTGAGTCGGAGTACATCGACCTGACGTGCCAAGGCAGTGTTCACCCTGAATCTGATTCGCCCCCACAAAAAAACGCCAGGCAAGCTGGCGTTTTTTTGATCAGGACGCGTTGTTAGCTGGCGCGTGCCTGGTTACGCAGGGCCTTGACCTGGTCATGGTTGCGTTGCACACCGTGGTACTGACGCTCAACCAGGTCACGAATACCGACTAGGTTGTGCTTGGTGATTTTCTCGAGCGCTTCCTTGTAGGCCTTGAGCGCATGGTCTTCGCCACGCTCGGCTTCGTTGAGCACCGCTTCTTCATCCTTGCCGGTGAACATGGATTTCACGTCCACCCAACGACGGTGCAGGTCACCAGCGACGCTGGTGGAGGTTTCCGGATCGCCGCCCAGGGAACGAACCGCCGCTTGCAGTTCGGCCGCAGCGGTCGCGCAATCCGCAGCACGTTGAACGAACAACGCCTTGAGTTGTGGATGCTTGATGTCTTCAGCGCAGGTCTTGAAGCCTTCCTGGCCATCCTTGCTGGTCTCGATCAGGTCGTTCAAGACGGAGATGGATTCTTTGTTGATGTCAGTCATTTTTCAGTTCCTTTGCTTGGTGAATAAAAAACCTGCAAGGGATGTTGCATCGGCCATGCCAGCCATCAATCTCAATAAAATCAGATAAAAATCAATCAGTTATCATTACAGCAAAAATCTGTATCCGCGTTATTTGCATGATCTGTCATTTGGCCTGCATGCAGAATGCCTGTATTTTCGAGGCAGGTTTGAATCAAGACGATTGCCATGAATCCGGAAAAGCTCGAATTGCTCGTCACGCGTCAAATGCCCTTCGGTAAGTACAAGGGTCGAATCCTCGCTGACCTGCCGGGTCAATACCTGAACTGGTTCGCTCGCGAGGGTTTTCCCAAAGGTGAACTGGGCGGCTTGCTGGCATTGATGCAGGAAATCGACCACAACGGTTTGTCCGACTTGCTGGACCCGCTACGCGCCAAACATGGCCTGCCCAAACCTCGCCATTGACTGACTGAGACCCGCCATGCCCGAGAACACGCTGCGCGCCCACGATGAAGCTTTCTGGCAAACCTTTGTCGACCGCTACGACATCGACCCCGCCGGGCCGCTCAACCTGGAAAACGGTTACTTCGGGCGTATGTCCCGCACCGTGGTGGAGGAATACCAGCGCAACATCGAGTTCATCAACCGGGGCAACTCGGTTTACGTGCGCCAGCATTTCGACCAGGAACGCGGCGAAGCGATTCGGCGGCAGGTGGCCCGGTTGATCCACGCCTCCCCCCAGAGCGTCGGGTTGGCCAGTAGCGCGGTGGATGCCCTGCAGACGTTGATTCGCAACTACAACGGCCTCAAGCCGGGCGATCAAGTGCTGATCTGTGACGTGGAATATACCTCGGTCAAAAGCGCCATGCGCTGGCTGGCCCGTCAGCGTGGCGCGCAAGTGATCGAAATCGTCCACCAGCACCCTGCCAGCTTCGAAAGCCTGGTGGGCACCTATCGCGAAGCGTTCATCCGCTACCCGCGCCTCAAGCTGATGGCGCTGACCTACGTCAACCACCTCACCGGACTGGTGATGCCGGTCCAGGCCATTGCCGAAAGCGCCCGGGAGTTTGCCGTCGATATCATCCTCGACGGTGCCCACGCCCTGGGCCAGATCGATGTCGACTTGAAGAAGCTTGGGATCGAATTCGCCGGGTTCAACCTGCAGAAATGGATCGGCGGCCCCCTCTCGCTGGGTTTCCTGTACATCGCCCCGCAGCGCTTGGCCGACATCGACCCGGACATGGACGAGGACAACTACCCCGCCACCGACGTCCGCTCACGCACGCCCCACAGCACGCCGAACATTCCGGCCTTGCTCACCCTGCCCCTGGTGTTCGAAGAACACCGGGCCCTGGGCGGCGCCTCGGCCAAGGGGGCGCGCCTGTGCTACCTGCGCGACCTGTGGGTGAAGGCAGTGCGCGACCTGCCGGGCATCGAAGTCATGACACCGGACGATCCGCGTCTCTACTGCGGCATCACCGCCATGCGTTTCACCGCCCACACCGACCAGCAGGCGATGGCTGACCGACTGCTCAATGAGCATGGGATCTTCACCGTGGTGCGCCAAACCAGCGTCGGGCCGTGCATCCGCATTACCCCAGGGTTGATTACCTTGGCGAGTGATATCGAACGGTTGACCGAAGCGCTGATCGACCTGAGCCGAACATAATTGTGGCGAGGGGATTTATCCCCGCTGGGTCGCGCAGCGGCCCCGTTGCTTTGGGCTCTGCTCCACAGCCCAGCGGGGATAAATCCCCTCGTCACAGGTCGGTGTTCAACTGGCACGATGCGGCGAATTTCAGGCAAAAAAAAACGGTGCGCCGACCAAGCGCACCGTAAAACCGTAGAACACCCAACGAGGTTCGGTAAAACAATCAGTCCAGCAGTGCCAAGGCCTCGGCGGTGCATTCCTGAATGCGGGCCCAGTCACCGTTCTTGATCCACTCCGGATCGAGCATCCAGCTTCCGCCCACGCACATCACGTTTTTCAACGCCATGTAGCTCTTGATGTTGGCTGGGCCCACGCCGCCGGTCGGGCAGAATTTCACTTCGCCGAACGGGCCGCCCAAGGCCTTGATAGCCGCGACGCCGCCACTGACTTCGGCCGGGAACAGTTTGAAGCGGCGATAGCCCAGGCCATAACCTTCCATGATCCCCGAAGCGTTGCTGATGCCTGGCAACAGCGGGATAGAGCTGTAGACGCTGGCCTCGAGCAAATCACGGGTGATGCCCGGGGTGACGATGAACTGCGAACCGGCGGCCTCGGCCGCGGCCAGCATGTGGCGATCGAGCACCGTGCCGGCGCCGGTCACCAGTTCCGGACGCTGCTCGCGCAGCACCTGGATGGCCTTGAGGCCATGTTGGGAACGCAGCGTCACTTCCAGCGCCGTCAGGCCACCGGCGGCCAAGGCATCGGCCAACGGCAGGATGTCCTGCTCACGGGCGATGGTGATCACCGGCAGGATCCGCGCCTTGGCGCAGAGACTGTCGATCAGGGCAACTTTGTCCGCCATGGAAACGGTCGGGGATGGGTTTGTCATAGCGGCTGATCCTTGGTTCATGGGCACCAGTAAATCTCTAACGTAGGTTGCAAAAACGCGCGGATCGGCATCTCGGCGACATCGTCACCCGCCACCGCGGCGTTCAGGGTGGTCAATTTCGACTGACCGGAAATCGACAGCACTTTGTGTTGCGCCGAGGCCAGCAAGGCACGGCTCATGGTCAGGCGCTGGTGCGGCACGGTCGGCGCCAGCATCGGCCAGCAGCGACGAGTGCCCTGGGCATCCAGGGCCTGGGCCAGGTTCGGGCTGTCGGGGAACAGCGAGGCGGTGTGCCCGTCATCGCCCATGCCCAATACCAGCACATCGATCGACGGCAGTTCGCCCAACAGGCGATCGGCCTGTTCGGCCGCCGCCTCCAGGTTGGCGCTGGGGCTGTAGAGGCTCAGGAACTGGGCCTTGGCCGCAGCGCCTTGCAGCAGGTAACGCTTGAGCAGGCCGGCGTTGCTGTCGGCATGTTCAACCGGCACCCAGCGCTCGTCCGCCAGGCTGACCACCACCTTGGACCAGTCCAATGCCTGCTTGGCCAGGTGCTGGAAAAACGCCACCGGGCTACGACCGCCCGACACCACCAGCACTGCCGTACCGCGCACGTCGATCGCCTCGCGCAGTTGCTCGGCCACCTTCAGGGCCAAGCCTTCAGCCAGCAGCACCGGGTTCTTGAATTCATGGGCGCTGACGCCCTGCGGCAGTTTCACTTCAGATATCGCCATACCATGACCTCCCATCCCGCGTGATCAGTGCAATGGAGCTCATCGGCCCCCAGGACCCGGCCGCATACGGCTTGGGCGCATCGCCGGATTTCTTCCAACCGGCGATCAACTGGTCACACCACGTCCACGCGGCTTCAATTTCATCTTTACGGACAAACAGGTTCTGATTGCCGTTCATGACTTCCAGCAACAACCGCTCGTAGGCATCGGGAATCCGTGCGCTGCGATAGGTGTCGGAGAAGTTGAGTTGCAGCGGACCGCTGCGCAATTGCATGCCCTTGTCCAGGCCCTGCTCCTTGGTCATCACCCGCAAGGAAATCCCTTCGTCCGGTTGCAGGCGGATGATCAGCTTGTTGCTGATCTGCAGGCGCTGCTCCGGGGCGAAGATGTAGTGGGACGGTTCCTTGAAGTGGATAACGATCTGCGACAGCTTCTGCGGCATGCGCTTGCCGGTACGCAGGTAAAACGGCACCCCGGCCCAGCGCCAGTTGCGGATATCGGCGCGCAGGGCGACGAACGTCTCGGTGTCGCTCTGGGTGTTGGAGTTGGGTTCTTCGAGGTAGCCAGGCACCGACTTGCCCTCGCTGTGACCGGCGATGTACTGGCCACGCACCACCTGGGTGGTCAAGCCTTCCGGGCTGATCGGCGCGAGGGCCTTGAGCACCTTGACCTTCTCGTCACGGATACTGTCGGCGGACAGATCGGCCGGTGGGTCCATGGCGATCAGGCACAGCAGCTGCAGCAGGTGATTCTGGATCATGTCGCGCAACTGGCCGGCCTTGTCGAAATAGCCCCAACGGCCTTCGATACCGACCTTCTCGGCCACGGTGATTTCCACGTGGGAGATGTAATTCTGGTTCCACTGGGTTTCGAACAGGCTGTTGGCGAACCGCAGTGCGATCAAGTTCTGGACCGTTTCCTTGCCCAGGTAATGGTCGATGCGATAGGTGCGGTTTTCCGGGAAGAACTGCGCCACGGCGTCGTTGACCTTGCGCGACGACTCCAGGTCCGAGCCAATGGGTTTCTCCAGCACCACCCGGGTGTTTTCGCTCAAGCCAACCTTCGCCAGGTTCTCGCAGATTGCCCCATACACCGCCGCCGGGGTGGCGAAATAGGCAATGACCTGCTGGGCCGAGCCGGCCGCTTCGGCCAGGGCGACATAATCGTCGGCCTTGAGGAAATCCACGTGCAGGTAGGTCAGTCGTGCCAGGAAGCGCTCGAACACGGCTTCGTCCAGGTCTTTTTCGCCCACGTAGCGACGCAGCTCGGCGGCGATGAATGCCAGGTGCTGTTGCTCGCCGCCGGGCTCACGGGCCAGCGCAATGATCCGCGTGTCCTCGTGCAGCAATTGGGCGCCGTCGAGCTGATACAGGGCAGGAAAGAGCTTGCGCAGGGCCAGGTCGCCCAACGCGCCGAACAAGGCGAAGGTGCACGGTTCAACCGTAATCGAAGGCATGATGTTTGTTCTTTTATCAAGTTAAACTACAAATACCTTTTTTCAAGGTATCACTCAAGGAAAAATGTAGTAATAACCACAACATTTTTCGAAAATACCGATTCCGAGTGGTGGTCCGCCGGAGCCATCAGTAGGATAGGCCACCGCAAAGGGTCGTATCAAAGACCCGTCTTCCTAGGAATCTTGTATGGACCGCGTGCGAAATTTACTGGAACAGATCCAGAGTCGCCTTGAAGACCTAAACAAGGCCGAACGCAAGGTGGCCGAGATCATCCTGCTCAACCCGCAGCAGGCGACCCGCTTCAGCATCGCCGCCCTCGCCCAGGCGGCTTCGGTCAGCGAACCGACCGTCAACCGCTTCTGCCGCTCGTTCGGCGTCAGCGGTTACCCGGAACTCAAGCTGCAATTGGCCCAGAGCCTGGCCAGCGGCGCCGCCTATGTCAGCCGCGCGGTGGAAGCCGATGACAACCCGGAAGCCTATACCCGCAAGATCTTTGGCAGTGCCATTGCCTCATTGGACAGCGCCTGCCAGGCCCTTGATCCCAATTTGATCAGTCGCGCCGTGGACCTGCTGATCCAGGCCCGGCAGATCCACTTCTTCGGCCTCGGCGCGTCCGCCCCGGTGGCCCTGGATGCCCAGCACAAGTTTTTCCGCTTCAACCTGGCGGTGACCGCTCATGCCGACGTACTGATGCAGCGGATGATCGCGTCGGTGGCCCATACCGGCGAGTTGTTCGTGATCATTTCCTACACCGGCCGCACTCGCGAACTGGTGGAAGTGGCACGCATCGCCCGGGAAAACGGCGCGTCGGTGCTGGGCCTGACCGCCGAAGGCTCGCCGTTGGCCAAGGCCAGCACCCTGAGCCTGAACATTCCCCTGCCCGAAGACACTGACATCTATATGCCGATGACCTCACGGATCATCCAACTCACCGTACTGGACGTGCTCGCCACTGGCATGACCCTGCGCCGAGGCGTGGATTTCCAGCCGCACCTGCGCAAGATCAAGGAAAGCCTGAACGCCAGCCGGTATCCGGTGGGGGATGAGTTCAACTGACCTGGCTTGAGTGCTTTATGGCCTGACAAGCCGTCATCGCGGAGCAAGCTCGCTCCCACACTGGATCTTTGGCGTTCACAAACCCCTGTGGGAGCGAGCTTGCTCGCGATGGGGCCGGCAGCCCCACCCACCTTCCTGAATCAAGCCCCTACCCACGCCTGCAAACTCAGGTGAGCCCGCTCCCCCGGCGCCAGGCACAGGCTGTCAGTGCCGCCGCTGGCCGCTTCGACACAGACGAATTCGCTGACCTCATCCCAACTCACCCCCAGCAACGGCCGTGCGCCGGGATGCCAGACCACAGTGTCGGCGCTGTCGCCAGTATCGATGCACAATTCACGCTGCCAGGCATGGTCCTTGAGCTGCAATTGCCCCTCATGCTGGAACACCCGCTGGCAGCCACCCTCGACCCGCAGCTCGCCTTCCTGCTGGCAAACCGCACGGTTCAACTGGTCGTAGCCCTGGGCGCCTTCGAGCCCAGACAGCGCTACCTCACCGACATCACCAATACGCCAATAGGCGTGCAAGGCCTGGCTCAGCTGACACGGCAGACTGTCCTGGTGCTCGGTGCTCAAACGCAGTTCCATGCGTTCACCCAGATGGGCATGCAGGTCCACTTGCCAGTCGCACAATTGCAGTTGCCAGTGCAAATGCACACCGTCTTCCTCACTGCGGCTGTCGAGCAGCTTCCAGTCGACCAACCGCGCCCAACCGTGGGACGGCCAGGCGTTTTCGCTGGGATGGCGGCCATACCACGGCCAGCACACCGGCACTCCGCCGCGGATCGCCCCGACTTGCGGCCACTTGGCCGCGCACCACAACCACGGCTTCTGGCCCCGCGGCTGGAAATGCAGCAACTGCGCGCCCTGGCGACTGAACACCGCCTGACACAACGGATGATCGATCACCAATACATCGCGCTGCCGATAGCGCTCCCACGCGAACACAGGACGTTCGCGCAAGGATCTGAAAAAGCGTTGTAGCGGATGCTCATGCATGGGCCGCGGTCCTGGAAATCATTGAACTCTCAATTGACACGACAGTTTTTGTGGCGAGGGGATTTATCCCCGCTGGACTGCGAAGCAGTCCCAAAGCAGTGAACTGAGACACCGAGGCGCCTGTGTCAGGGCCGCTACGCGGCCCAGCGGGGATAAACCCCCTCACCACAGGTCCTGCACCAGCCATGTGCCCCAAAAAAAAGCGGACAGCCTTGGCTGTCCGCAAATATGCGCACATAGAGAGGAGCTTATCGCAACAGCGTTAGAACACCGACTGAATTTTCAGGCCGGCCACCAGCGCGTTGTCGACTTCATCCACGCCACCCGGGTGGGTGATGTACTGCAGGTTGGGACGTACGGTCAGCCAGTTGGTAACGTGGACACCGTAGTTGAGCTCGTAGTTGTACTCGGTGCTACGCAGCGGTGCGAACAACGGATCGTTGTAGTCGGTGACGCCATTGGCAGCGTTGGTCAACTCGGCGTTTTTCTTCACGTCGTCGTTGACATGGATGCGCGAGAAACCGATCCCGATGTCATCTTTAGGACGCGCATCGAACGGCCCCTTGTACACGAACATCAACGACTGGTAGTTGTCGACGATGTTGGTGTCCTTGTCGTGGAACGTCGCGTTGGCCGCGATGTTCAGGCCGCGGGACGCATCACCGTTGTGGGTGGTGAGCTGTTGCTGCGCCACGAACCAGTAGCCGTGCTTGCTGTTGTGACTGCGATAGGCGTTCTGGGTGGTCGCGGCATCGTCGCCATTGTCATCCTCGCGGACGTCATTGGCATCGGCCGTGCTCTTGTAGTAACCGACGCGGTATTCGCCCGGCAGGCTGTTGACCTTCGGCGACCAGACCAGCTCGACCGGGATGACGGTGCCCTTGGTGCCGCTGCCGCTGAGCTTGAAGCCGTTGCCGTGTTCCAGTTGCGAAGGGTTCTGGTTGTAGGCACCGATCTGTGCATAGAACTCAGGCGTGAGGTTGTACTTCACGCGGATCGCCGCCTGGCTGACGGGCCAGTTGTACCAGATGTTGGTGGCCCAGTTACCCACCTGGGAGCCGCAGAACGCCAGGTTCTGGAACTCGCAAGGGAAGGTGTTGAAGTCTTCGCCTTCGCCGAAATAACCGGCCTTCACGTCCAGTTTGCCGTCGAGGAACTGATGCTTGATCCACAGTTGGGTCAGACGGACCATGTGACCACGGCCGTAGACTTCCTGGGAAGAACTCAAGGTCCCGGCACGCGGGTCGCCGACACGGTCATTGGAGATGTTTTCACCGTTACGATTGGTCAGCTGGATCTTGGCCTGGGTGTTATCCCAGCCCCACAGTTTTTCCAGGTCCAACGCCACGCCCAGACCAAACTGGTCGGCATAGCGCGCTGTCTTGTCGTTGTTGTAGCCACCGTGCAGGTTGCCACCCACTTCACCGACATAGTCAGCCTTGATATCGATACCCTGCTCGATCAGCTTGGTCCGTTCACCGCCCCAGTCGCCCGTCATCCACTGCGAGTCGGCGCTGAACGCCTCGGCCGCGTGGGCGCTACCGGCCAGCATCATCGCCGCAACGGCTGATAACTGGCAGATAAGTTGGGCGTTGTTTTTCTTTTTCATCCCTACATCCTCGTCTTTATTTATTGTTATTAACTGTTTTTATCTAACGCGGTTTACAACGATTGCGACGGATGTCCCCACCCACCGCATACTCTTTTTATTGGAAGCAAGCTTGTGTGGAAGCTGACCTTGCTCCCACCCGCCCCTCCCACACGTGTTCTTCACCGACCTTTGAACTGCGCTACGTTCCCACTCGGCGCATCTGTTTGCGGCTGGCCGGCCACGCCCAGGCGTTCGCCGGACTGGGCGTCGAACAGCAGCACCTTCGACGGATCGAATTGCAGCGTCAGGTTTTCCCCCGGTTGCGGTGCCACGTCCGGCGCCAGGCGGCAGCAGACCTTGGTGTCGTTGAGGTTGACGAATACCAGGGTGTCCGGCCCGGTCGGCTCGGTGACCTGGACTTCAGCGCGAATGGTGGGCAAGCCATTGGGCGCGCTGCCGGCCAACGCGATCTGTTCCGGACGCAGGCCAAGAATCACTTCGCGATCTTCCAGGCCGGCATCCTGCATGCCCAGCGGCAGCTCGCAACGGGCCTGGCCGCTGTCGAGCAACGCCAGCAGGCGACCGTCCTTGCGTTGCAGGCGCAGCGGGATGAAGTTCATCGGCGGCGAGCCGATGAAGCTCGCCACGAACAGGTTGGCCGGGTTGGTGTAGATGTCTTTCGGGGTGCCGAACTGCTGGATGATCCCGTCCTTCATTACCGCCACTTTGTCGCCCAGGGTCATGGCTTCGATCTGGTCGTGGGTCACGTAGACCGTGGTGGTCTTCAGGCGCTGGTGCATCAGCTTCATTTCGGTGCGCATCTCGACCCGCAGCTTGGCGTCGAGGTTGGACAGCGGCTCGTCGAACAGGTAGATCTTCGGCCGCCGCGCCAGGGCCCGGCCCATGGCCACGCGCTGTTGCTGGCCGCCGGAAAGCTGGCCGGGCTTGCGGTTGAGCAGGTGTTCGATCTGCAGCAACTTGGCCACCCGGGTGACTTCCTCGTCGATGGCCGACTGGGCCATCTTGCGGATCTTCAGGCCGAACTCGATGTTCTCGCGCACGCTCATGGTCGGGTACAGCGCGTAGGACTGGAACACCATGGCGATGTCACGGTCCTTCGGGCTCATGCCACTGACATCCTGGTCGCCGATCATGATCGCGCCGCCGGTAATGGTCTCGAGGCCGGCGATGCAGTTCATCAGCGTCGACTTGCCGCAGCCCGAAGGACCGACCAGGATCAGGAACTCACCGTCCTTGATCGACAACTCGATGTTCTTCAGGGTGTCCGGCAGGCCGGCACCATAGGTCTTGTTCACGTTGCGAAGTTCAAGCGTTGCCATGATTACCCCTTGACTGCGCCGGCCGTCAGGCCGCGCACGAAATACTTGCCTGCGACCACATAGACCAGCAGGGTCGGCAGCCCGGCGATCATCGCCGCCGCCATGTCCACGTTGTATTCCTTGGCCCCGGTACTGGTGTTGACCAAGTTGTTAAGCGCCACCGTGATGGGCTGCGAATCACCGCTGGAGAACACCACGCCGAAGAGGAAGTCGTTCCAGATCTGCGTGAACTGCCAGATCAGGCAAACCATGATGATCGGGGTCGACATCGGCAGGATGATCCGCCGGAAAATGGTGAAGAACCCTGCACCGTCCAGTCGCGCCGCCTTCACCAGTGCATCGGGAATGCTGACGTAGTAGTTGCGGAAGAACAGCGTGGTGAACGCCAGGCCGTAGACCACGTGCACGAACACCAGGCCGGTGGTGGTACTGGCCAGGCCCATCTTGCCGAGGGTGAACGAGGCCGGCAGCAGGACAGTCTGGAACGGCAGGAAGCAGCCGAACAGCAACAGGCCGAAGAACAGCTGCGAACCGCGAAAACGCCACATCGACAACACGTAGCCGTTCAAGGCACCGATGGCGGTAGAGATCAGCACCGCCGGGACGGTGATCTTGATCGAGTTCCAGAAATAGCCGTCCACCGTGGCCCAGGCCTTGACCCAGCCGATGCCGCTGACCACGGTCGGCCAGCTCAGCAGGTTGCCGGTGCTGATGTCTTCCGGTGTCTTGAAGCTGGTCAACAGCATGACCACCAACGGCACCAGGTAAAGCACCACGGCGAGGATCAACACCGCGTAGATCGCGATCCGACTCAAGCTGATGGAAGGTTTGGCAGCGAGACTAGTCATGACGCTTGGTCCTCAGCTCGGAGTACAGGTAAGGCACGATGATTGCGAGAATCGCACCGAGCATCAGGATTGCACTGGCCGAGCCCATGCCCATCTGGCCGCGGCTGAAGGTGAACGAATACATGAACATCGCCGGCAGGTCGGAGGAATAACCCGGGCCGCCGGCCGTCATCGCCGCCACCAGGTCGAAGCTCTTGATCGCGATGTGCGCCAGGATCATCACGGCGCTGAAGAACACCGGACGCAGGCTCGGCAGCACCACTTTCCAGTAGATGCGCGGCATGCTCGCACCATCGATCTGCGCGGCACGGATGATCGATTGATCGACACCCCGCAGGCCGGCCAGGAACATCGCCATGATGAAACCCGAAGCCTGCCATACCGCCGCGATCACCAGGCAGTACACCACGCGATCCGGATCGATCAGCCAATCCAGGCGGAAGCCTTCCCAACCCCAGTCACGCAACAATTTGTCCAGGCCCATGCCCGGGTTGAGCAGCCATTTCCAGGCCGTACCGGTGACGATCATCGACAGCGCCATCGGGTACAGGTAAATGGTGCGGATAAAACCTTCGCGACGAATGCGCTGGTCGAGAAACACCGCCAGCAGCACGCCGATCACCAGGGTGATGCCAATGAACAGGCCGCCGAACAGCGCCAGGTTCTTGCTCGCTACCCACCAGCGGTCGTTGTCCATCAGCCGGGCGTATTGCGCCAGGCCTGCCCATTTGTAATTCGGCAGGAACGTCGAAGTGGTGAACGACAGGACGAACGTCCACAAGATATAGCCATAGAAGCCCACCAGGACGATGAACATGCTCGGCGCCAGCACCAGTTTCGGGAGCCAGCGTTGCAATGCATCGAACGGCGAGGCCTTGCTGAACACAGCAACAGAACTCATGGGAAGATCCAAAACAAGGTTACAAGGGCAATCCCTTTGTGGGAGCGAGCTTGCTCGCGATAACAGTGTGTCAGTGACTCATCTGCTGCCTGACACTTCGCTATCGCGAGCAAGCTCGCTCCCACAAGGGACCGGGACTGCGGCGCTAGTTACTTCGCTGACTGAACCGCTGCGCCCAGTTTCTTGGCGGCATCGGCAGGGTCGGCTTTCGGGTCGTTGATGTAGTTGGTCACCACATCGAAGAACGCACCTTGTACGGCCAGCGTGGTCGCCATGTTGTGCGCCATGCTTGGTTGCAGGCCGCCGGACTTGGCGTCCGCCAGGAAGTCCTTGGCCGCGGTCTGGGCGCAGGAATCGAAACCGTACTTGGTCATGTCGCCCAGCATGTCGTTGCGCACCGGGATCGAGCCTTTGTTGATGCTGAAGACTTTCTGGAAGTTCTCACCCAACACGACCTTGGCGATATCCTGCTGGCCAGCCGCAGTGCCTTCGTCCTTCTGCTTGAACACCGCCAGGGAGTCGATGTTGTAGGTGAAGGCTTTGTCGGTGCCCGGGAAAGCCACGCACTCGTAGTCCTTGCCGGCGACTTTCTTCGCCGCGGTCCACTCGCTCTTGGCCCAGTCACCCATGATCTGCATGCCGGCCTTGCCGTTGATGACCTTGGCCGCTTCCAGGTTCCAGTCCTGGCCCTTGCCATCGGCGTCCATGTAGGTCGCGACTTTCTTCAGCTCGGTCAGCGCCTTGACCATTTCCGGACCGGTCAGGGCCTTATTGTCCAGGTCGACCAGGGCCTTCTTGTAGCCATCGGCGCCCATGACCGAGAGCACCACGGCTTCGAACACGGTGCTGTCCTGCCAAGGCTGGCCACCGTGGGCAAGCGCGATGAAACCCGCGGCCTTGAGTTTGTCGCCGGCCGCGTAGAACTCTTCGAGGGTGGTTGGGTTCTTGGTGATGCCGGCTTTCTTGAAGACTTCCGGGTTGATCCACAGCCAGTTGACGCGGTGGATGTTCACCGGCACGGCGACGTAGTCACCTTCGTACTTCACGGTATCGGAGACTTTCTTGTCGAGCAGGCTGTCCCACTTCTCGGCCTTGGCAACGTCCTTGAGGATGTCGGTGTCGAGCAGCCCGGTGGACGCCCATTCCTGGATGTCCGGGCCCTTGATCTGGGCGACACCCGGTGGGTTGCCGGCCACGGCACGGCTCTTGAGCACGGTCATGGCAGTGGAACCGCCACCCCCGGCGACAGCGCCGTCTTTCCAGGTAAAGCCGTCTTTTTCTACCTGGGCCTTGAGCACATCGACCGCGGCTTTTTCGCCACCCGACGTCCACCAGTGGACGACTTCCACGGAACCTTTGGATTCGGCGGCAAGGGTGGTGACAGGGAAGGCTGCGACGGGAAGCAGGGAAGCAAGAGAAATGACAGTAGCGAGGCGAGAAATCGCATTCATCTAGAATTACCTTTCTTGTTGTTATGCATGCAAGTCTGGTGCTTGCGCTGCATGGATTCTAATCAGAGGGAATCCCTTCGCAGGTAACGAAGGGACGTGCAAATGTCACGACATGGTTACACAGGCGAAGGGCTGGATAACCGCGCCAGGGCTGACGCCATGCTCGGTGCCAGGGGCAGGCGCGGAATCAAGACCGCCTGCCAGGCGTGATACAGGTCCGGCTTGCCCGGCCAGATATCGGCACTGGGGCGGTTTTGCGGATCGAGTTCGTGATGCCAGCTGCCGTTGCAGCGATCAATGAAATGTTTGTCACAGAACGCCCAGAAGCACCGGTACCAGGCTTCGTACTTCGCCTCGTCGGTACGCTTGAGCAAGGCGCTGGCAGCGGCCGCCGCTTCGGCGTGGACCCAATGCAGACGGTGGCGAACCACGGCGCGGTTGTCCCAGTCCAGGGTGTAGACAATGCCCGGCGCGCCATCGACGTCCCAGCCATGGCGACAGTTCTGGTCGAAGAGTTTTTGCGCGTCCTGGGCCAGCCACCCCGGGGTCAGCATGCCGATCTGGACCCGCGCGGCCTCAAGGTGCAGCAACAGCCGCGCCCATTCGAAACCGTGGCCGGGCGTGGTCCCGTAAGGGCGGAAACCATCGGCGGGATTGTCCTGGTTGTATTCGCGCAGGGGCTGCCAGTGGCGGTCGAAATGCTCCACCACCAGGTAGTCGTTGGCGGCGGCATGGCCGTGGATTACCCGCTCGACGATACGCAGGGCACGGGCCAGCCAACGCGGATCGTCGGTGGCATCGGCCAGGGCGAGGAAGGCTTCGGTGGCGTGCATGTTGCTGTTGGCGCCGCGATAGGCTTCTTCCTCGCTCCAGTCGCGGTTGAAGGATTCACGCAGGGCGCCCTCCTCCTCGCTCCAGAAACGCTCGTCGATGATCCGCACCGCGTCGTCCAGCAACGCCGAGGCGCCGGGACGCTGGGCCACCACCGCGGAACTGGCCGCCAGGGCAACGAATGCATGCAAATAGGCCGCCTTGCCCGCGCCGTCTTCATCAGGCCGTGTCGTGGCGAACCAGCCACCGTGTTCGGCGTCGCGCAAGGGGCCGTTGAGGGCCTGGATACCGTGGTCCACCAACTCGGCGAAACCCGGCAGGCCCTGGATGTGAGCCATGGCGAAGCTGTGGGTCATGCGCGCGGTGTTCATGGTCTCGGCCCGGGCATCGGCCGGCAGGTGGCCGCGCTCGTCCAGGTTGCCAAAGCCGACCGGCAGCTTCGACGCCTTGGCGAACGCCAGCAGCCGCAAGCCTTCGTCGGCGAGCCATTGCTGGTGGGCAGGGGCGTTCAGCCAACTGCTGAAGGCCGGTTGGAAGGTGTCCATCGGGGTACCTTTTTTGTTGTTTTGACGCAGGGAGTCTAAACAAGGGAGGGTGGGCGGCAGGTAACGAAAGGGGCGAGTTATGTCACCGAGTTGTGACATTTACCTGGGAGAGGCGTTGAGGTTACTGGCGCCATCGCGAGCAAGCTCGCTCCCACAGTGGACGTCATGGAGCACCGATCTCCTTGTGGGAGCGAGCTTGCTCGCGATGAACGATAACGCGGTCTGATCAATCCACACTGCGGGGCAACTGCAACGTCACCCGCAACCCCCCTTCACGCAGGTTCTGCAGGCTCACCTCGCCGCCATGGCTGTGGGCGATGTTGCGAGCGATGCCCAGGCCCAGGCCATAGCCCTGCTGTTGCCCGGCCAGGCGAAAGTGCGGCTCGAAGACTTGCTCCAGGCGCTGCTCCGGCACGCCCGGCCCTTCGTCGTCGACGTGCAGGATGAAGGCGCTTTCATCGTCGTCGATGTGCAGGTGGGCGTTCTGCCCGTATTTCAAGGCGTTGTCGATCAGGTTGCCGATGCAGCGCTTGAGGGCCAGCGGCTTGCCGGGATACGGCGCCAGCGCCCGACCATCCTGGGTCACCCGGCCGTTGCCGTTGGGCGCCAGGTAAGGCTCGACCAGGCAATCGAGCACATGGTTGAGGTCCACCGACTCGATGTTTTCGTGGATGTCGGTGTCCTTGACGCATTGCAGCGCACCTTTGACCAGCAGCTCCAGCTCATCCAGATCACGGCCGAACTTGGCTTGCAGGTTTTCATCCTCCAGCAGCTCGACCCGCAACCGCAATCGGGTGATCGGTGTGCGCAAATCGTGGGAAATCGCGCTGAACAACTGGCTGCGCTCCGTCAGGTAACGGCTGATGCGTTCGCGCATGGCATTGAACGCCCGCCCCACTTCCACCACTTCGCTGCCACCGCCCTCGGCCAGCGGCTCTACTTCGGCGCCCAGGGACATGTCCCGCGCGGCCCGGGCCAGGCGCTTGAGGGGCCGGCTCTGCCAGTGCACCAGCAAACCGATGAACAGCAACAACAGGCTGCTGGTGAGCACGATGAATCCGACCTGTTGCGCGGGCAGGTCCTGTTCTTCGAGGCTGGTGTAAGGTTCAGGCAACAGTGAAGCGATGTACAACCACTCTCCCGGCGCCATCTGGATCTGCGTGACCAGCACCGGCGGATTCACCGGCTCCAACGTCAGGGCATAGTGGGCCCACGAACGGGGGAGTTCATCGAGCTTGAGCCCGGCGTTGAAAATCCGCAGGTCGTCGGGGCTGACAAAATTCACCGAGATATCGGCGCTATTGCCCAAGGAGCGACGCAGCACATCGTCCACCGCCTTGAGCACCGCCAGCTTGCGCGGCGTCACCGGCAGCACGTCCATGCCCAGGGGTTTGTCGTTGAGGGTGACGACGAACCGCGTACCGCCCATGCTGCGCAACTGGTCCAGCACCAATGGCCGGTACGCCACCGGCAGCGAACGCAAATAACTGACGCTGGCGGTCATCGAATGGGCCAGGCTGCGGGCACTGGTGACCAGACCTTCGAGCTGGGTGGCACGCAGTTGCGAAACCCAGATCAGGCTGGACAGGGTCTGGGCGAACAGCACCACCAGCAAGGTCAGCAGCAGCATCCGGCCCAGCAACGAGCGCGGTACCGGCACCCGCCGGGCGGCCTTCCTGATCCAGTCAATGACCATTGCTGGCAACCACACTGGCCGCCAGCTGGTAACCGCTGCCGCGCACCGTGCGAATCAGCCGTGGCGGCTTGTCGGTGTCACGCAGCCGCTGGCGCAAACGACTGACCGCCATGTCGACGATCCGGTCCAGGGGCATCAATTCACGGCCACGGGTCGCATTGCCAATGGTGTCGCGATCGAGGATTTCCTGGGGATGGTCGAGAAACAGTTTGAGCAGGGCGAAGTCGGCACCGGAGAGAATCACTTCTTCGCCGTCGGCGTGGAACAGCCGATGGCTGACCATGTCCAGCCGCCATTCATCGAAGGCCAGCACTTCACCACCGGCGCGCTCCTGGCCGAATTGCGCCCGGCGCAGCAACGCCTTGATGCGCGCCTGTAATTCACGCGGGCTGAAGGGCTTGCCCAGGTAGTCATCGGCGCCCAGCTCAAGGCCGATGACCCGGTCGGCCTCGTCGGAACTGGCAGTGAGCATGATGATCGGCACATGGGCCTGGCGTGGATGCTGGCGAACCCAGCGGCAAAGGCTGAAGCCGTCTTCATCGGGCAGCATGACATCGAGAATCACCAGGTCGCTTGGCGCATCGTTAAACGCCTGGCGAAACCCGGCACCGTCGGGCGTGGTCCGCACCTGGAACCCTGCACGGCTGAGGTAGGTGTCCAGCAGTTCGCGAATCTCCTGGTCGTCGTCGACCAACAAAATCGATTTGTTTACTGAACTCACAGGGCCGCGTCCTTGTTGTTTGGATTAGAGCGGATTATGCCTGATGGAGAAAGCCTACAAACACACCACAAAAACTCTGTGGGAGCGAGCTTGCTCGCGATAGCGGTGCATCAGCCAAGAACAATGGCGACTGATACTCCACTATCGCGAGCAAGCTCGCTCCCACAGGGGATCACCTTTCAAACTGGGGCCGACTGCTCCAACGCCACGCCCGCCCCCATCAGGCCGGAGTACGGCGCGGTGACCAGCCAGACCGGAATGCCCTTGAAGTAATCGCTCATGCACCCCTTGTCGGCGAAACAACGGGCGAAACCGCTTTCCAGGAAGAAGTCGGCAAACCGCGGGACCACCCCGCCGACGATGTAGACGCCGCCGCGCCCACCGACCGTCAGCACGTTGTTGCCAGCCACGCGCCCCAGCCAGCGGCAGAACTGTTCGAGCACTTCCAGGGCGATGGGGTCACCAGCCAGGCCGGCGGCGGTGATGGATTCGGGTGTATCGAGCACCGGCTCATGGCCCTCCACTGCGCAAATGGCCCGGTACACCCGAGGCAAACCGCTGCCGCTCAAGGCGGTTTCGGCGCTGACGTGACCAATCTCGTTGTAGATGTGCTGCCAGAGCTGGGTTTCCCGCGGACTGCTCATCGGCAGGTCGACATGGCCCCCCTCCCCCGGCAACGCCGCGAACCGACCTTCGCCGAGGTCCAGCAGCGTTCCCACGCCCAGCCCGGTGCCCGGCCCGATCACCACGGCCGGACGCATCGGCTCCGGAGTACCCTCGCACACGACGCGGTATTCATCGGGACGCAAACGGGTCATGCCCAGGGCCATGGCCGAGAAGTCGTTGACCAGCAACAACTTCTCCACCTGCAGGGTCTCGCAGAACGAAAGGTTGCTCAGGCGCCAGTGGTTGTTGGTGAAACGAAAGGTGTCGCCGCCCACCGGCCCCGCCACCGACAGGCACACCGAGCCGATGGCCCCCGGCGCCATGCCCAGGCCAGCCAGGTAGACCTTGATGGCGTCTTCCGGGCAGGCGTAATCCGCGGTGGGCAGCACCTGGATGTTTTCCAGGTTATGGTTCTTCCACAACGCGAAACGTGCGTTGGTCCCACCGATGTCACCGACCAAAGCCAGTTTCAATTAAGCGTCTCCAGGGCAGATGTGAAGGCGCTGGCGCCCTGCTCCGCCGAGCTGAAGGCCATGCGCATGAAACCGAACAGCTCGCGACCCGTGCCAATGTTGTTGCCCAACAGGCCCTTGGCCGGCTCGCGCGCGGCGAATTCCTCGGCGTCGACCTTCAATTCCAAGGTGCCTTTGACGCCATCGACACGGATGATATCGCCCTCTTGCACCCGGGCCAACGCACCACCGACATAGGCTTCGGGGCTGACATGAATGGCCGCCGGGATTTTCCCCGACGCGCCGGACATGCGCCCGTCGGTCACCAGCGCCACTTTGAAGCCCCGGTCCTGCAGCACCCCGAGGAACGGGGTCATCTTGTGCAGCTCAGGCATGCCATTGGAACGCGGGCCCTGGAAGCGCATCACCGCGACGAAATCCTTCTCCAGCAACCCGGCCTTGAACGCGTCCGCCAGGTCCTGTTGATCCTGGAAGACCATGGCCGGCGCTTCGACAATCTGGTTTTCCAAGGCCACGGCCGAGACCTTCATCACCCCGCGCCCCAGGTTGCCTTCCATCACCCGCAACCCGCCCTCTGGCGAGAAGGCACGGGCCACCGGGCGCAGGATGTTTTCGTCGAGGCTTTCGATCGGGCCGTCGCGCCACACCAGCTCGCCATCCTCGAGGAACGGCTCCTGGGTGTAGCGGCTCAGGCCGTGACCGAGCACGGTGTTGACGTTTTCATGAAGCAAACCGGCTTCCAGCAACTCACGGATCAGGAACGACATGCCGCCCGCCGCCTGGAAGTGGTTGATGTCGGCCTTGCCGTTCGGGTAGACGTGGCTCAGGGTCGGCACCACCTCGGAGAGGTCGGCCATGTCCTGCCAGGTCAGCTGGATACCCGCCGCCATGGCGATGGCCGGCATGTGCAGGGTGTGGTTGGTGGAGCCGCCGGTGGCGTGCAGCGCGACGATGGAGTTGACCAGCGAGCGTTCGTCGACGATTTCGCCGATGGGCATGAAGTTGCCGCTTTGCTTGGTCAGGCGCGTCACCTGGAACGCCGCTTCGCGGGTCAGGGCATCGCGCAGGGGCGTGTTCGGGTTGACGAACGAGGCGCCCGGCAAGTGCAGCCCCATCACTTCCATCAGCAACTGATTGGTGTTGGCGGTGCCGTAGAAGGTGCAGGTGCCGGGGCTGTGGTAGGACTTCATCTCCGATTCCAGCAGCTCTTCGCGGGTGGCCTTGCCTTCGGCGTAGCGCTGGCGCACGTCGGCTTTTTCCTTGTTGGAAATGCCCGAGACCATCGGCCCGCCGGGTACGAAGATCGTCGGCAAATGACCGAAACGCAGCGCGCCCATCATCAGGCCCGGGACGATCTTGTCGCAGATGCCGAGCATCAGTGCGCCGTCGAACATGTTGTGGGACAGCGCCACCGCCGTGGAGAGCGCGATCACTTCGCGGCTCGGCAGGCTCAGTTCCATCCCCGCCTCGCCCTGGGTCACGCCATCGCACATCGCCGGCGTGCCACCGGCGAACTGGCCGACCGAGCCGATTTCGCGCAGGGCTTTCTTGATCTGTTCCGGGAAGGTTTCGTAGGGCTGGTGGGCCGAGAGCATGTCGTTATAGGACGACACGATGGCGATGTTGGCGGCGTTCATCATCCGCAGGTGGTGTTTGTCTTCGCTGCCGCAACCCGCCACGCCATGGGCGAAGTTGGCGCACTGCAACTTGCCGCGCGTCGGACCGTCGCTGGCCGCACCGCGGATCAATGCAAGGTAAGCCTCACGCGTGGCGCGGCTGCGGGCGATAAGCCGTTCGGTGACCTCAAGAACGCGGGGATGCATGTGTAGAACTCCAGGCTAACGGGTGTGGCGACCTGATTGTCTATGCTGGTCAAAAGCCCGCTGCACGCTGTGTGGAAGGCGAGGCGACAGACGGTTTTTGACCACTCGGACCAGTTGATTCAGGTCACTCGTTGTAGATAAAACAAAATATTGCCACTAAAAAGGCTTGTTTTCTATTTTTATGCGAATAATCTTGTAATTCCAACAACAAATCGACGGCGGCGCAGTTAATGACTCTTCGAATCGCAATCAATGGTTTTGGCCGCATCGGCCGCAACGTCCTCCGTGCACTGTATACCCAAGGCTATCGTCGCGACCTGCAGATCGTCGCCATCAACGATCTGGGTGACAGCGCGATCAATGCCCATCTGCTCAAGTTCGACACCGTGCATGGCACCTTCGATGCCGACGTCCAGCACGACCACGAAAGCCTGACGGTCAATGGCGACCGCATCTCGGTCAGCGCGATCCGCAACCCGGCCGAACTGCCCTGGGCCGCCGAGAAGATCGACGTCGTGTTCGAATGCACCGGCCTGTTCACCGACCGTGCCAAGGCAGCCGCCCACATCAGCGCCGGTGCCCGCAAAGTGATCATCTCGGCCCCGGCCAAGGGCGCCGATGCCACCGTGGTGTATGGCGTGAACCACGACATTCTGCGCCAGTCCCACCAGATCATCTCCAACGCGTCGTGCACCACCAACTGCCTGGCCCCGGTGGCCCAGGTGCTGCACCGCGAGCTGGGCATCGAAAGCGGCCTGATGACCACCATCCATGCCTACACCAACGACCAGAACCTGACCGACGTCTACCACAGCGACCCCTACCGCGCCCGTTCGGCCACCCAGAACATGATCCCGAGCAAGACCGGCGCCGCCGAAGCGGTGGGCCTGGTGCTGCCGGAACTGGCCGGCAAGCTGACCGGCATGGCGGTGCGTGTACCGGTGATCAACGTGTCCCTGGTCGACCTCACCGTGCAGCTCAAGCGCGAAGCGTCGGCCGAAGAAGTCAACGAACTGCTGCGCCATGCCAGCCAGCATTCGAAGATCCTCGGCTACAACACCCTGCCGCTGGTCTCCAGCGATTTCAACCACAACCCGCTGTCGTCGATCTTCGACGCCAACCACACCAAGGCCAGCGGCAAGCTGCTCAAGGTACTGGCCTGGTATGACAACGAATGGGGCTTCTCCAACCGCATGCTGGATAACTGCCTGGCGTTGTGCAACGCCGAGTAACTGACACGGCAGTATCGAGCTTTTCTGTGGGAGCGAGCTTGCTCGCGATAGCGGTGTATCAGCCAGCATCAATGGCGACTGATGCTCCGTCATCGCGAGCAAGCTCGCTCCCACAGGGTTACGCTTTGTGAAATGAATGAAGACTTGACCCGCCCTCTAGATGATAAGCATTATCATCTACTCGAACCGGATCGGGCCCTACCGTGAGTCAATCGCGCTTTCATCACATCTTCCTCGCCCAGCGCACGCCGCTGCTGCGCACCCTCGAGCGCATGGTCAGCAACCCCAGTACCGCCGAAGACCTGCTTCAGGAAACCTACCTGCGCGTCACCCGCGCATTGGGCGAACGCACGGTCGAGCACCTCGAACCCTTTGTTTTCCAGACCGCCCGCAACCTGGCGCTGGACCATCTGCGTGCCCGACGCATCCAATCCCGGACCCTGCTGGATGACGTCCCGCTGGAGGTCGTTCACAACGTTGTCGCCCCCCAGAGCAGCGCCGAGGATGCCGCCCACGCCCAACAACTGCTCGAGCGCCTGGATGTCAGCCTGCAAGCCTTGAGCCCGCGACAACAGCAGATCTTCATCCTCAGCCGCCTGCATGGCCACAGTTACCAGGAAATCGCCGAACGGCTGGACGTGTCCCTGAGCACGGTGCAAAAGGAACTGAAACTGATCATGTCGATCTGTGTGGGTGTGGCTGAACGCAACCCATGAACTTCACGCTGCGTACAGGCTTGCCTCCTACTGCCTGCGGCTTGTAGCTTGTGCGGGCCGCCAACAAGAGAACCCACCGTGACGGACACCTCCCCTTCTCCTGAGCCGACGCCGGAAACCGCCCATGCCATGGAGCAGGCGCTGGACTGGCTGATCCTGCTGGACAGCCCCAGCGAGGAGCAGACCCAGCAATTCCAGGCCTGGCTGGCGGCCGATCCACGCCACGGCGAAGCGTTTGCCCGGGCCCAGGCGATCTGGAACGGCCCACAGGTGAAGGAAAGTGCCCGTCGCCTTGAAACCACGCCCAAGGTCACCGCGCTGTCGCGCATGCGAGCCCACTGGAAGCCCCTGGCCACCGCCGCCGTGCTGTTTCTCGGCCTGTTCAACTTCAGCGACCTGCCCCTGCATTTCCAGGCCGATCACCTGACGGTGGTCGGTGAGCGCCAGCGCCTGCAATTGGAAGACGGCTCCAAGGTCCTGCTCAACACCGACTCGGCGTTCTCCAGCACGTTCAACGAACAACGGCACGTGGCCCGTCTTTACAAAGGCGAGGCCTTCTTCGAAGTTCCGGCCAACCGTACCCTGGCGCTGGAAATCGATGCCGGCCCGGTCACCGCCCGCGTCAGCGACACCACGTTCGCCGTGCGTTACCTCGACGGCGTGGCCCAGGTCCAGGTGCAACGCGGCGATGTGGACCTGCGGGCCAACCGCAACGACACCCATGTGCGGTTGTCGGCCGGCGAAAGCATCCGCATCGGCCCCAATGGCTTCGACCGTCCCGCCCGGCTCGATGCCAACACAGACCTGGCCTGGGTCCAGGGGCGACTGGTGTTCGAGAACCGGCCGCTGAGCCAGGTACTGGCCGAACTGCGCCGCTACTACCCCGGCTGGATCATCAACGGTAACGAACAGTTGGCCAACGTCGCGGTGACCGGTAATTACCGCCTCGATCAGCCGCTGGACGTGGTCCGTTCCCTGGCCCACATCACCTCGGCGCGGCTTCAGGAGTTCCCGGCGCTGGTGATCCTTAACTGAATGAGAATTATTTTTACTCGATAGGCTCCGCTGGTTCGTCTCGTTATAGCCAATGCAATTGATTCGCATCCAGCAATGTGAATCTGCACCTATAACAGATGCGACACGGAGCGCTATCGATGTCCTCTCGCCTTACTTGCCGGTTTCTTGCCCCCTCCTGCACGCTGTCACTGCTCACCGCCGCCATCCTGATGGCCGGCATTGCGCCGCTCGCCCTGGCCGCGAACACCGTACAACCGCCTGCACGCAACATGGGCGACTACACCTTTGCCATCGCCCGGCAACCCTTGGTCTCGGCCCTGAATGCATTCACCGCGGTCACCGGCTGGCAAGTCGGCATGCCGGCGGAACTGGCCGAAGGCGTCGCGTCACCGGGTGTGAACGGCTCGCTGCCCGCCGAAAAAGCCCTGGAGCGCCTGTTGCTGGGGACCCACCTGGGCTACCGCAAACTGGGCGACAACAGCATCGTCCTGGAAAAGCGCAACAGCGGCAGCGCGCTGGAGTTGCAGCAGGTGACCATCAGCGCTACCCGCCAGGAACAGGACATCACCAGCGTACCGAGCACGGTCACCGTCCACGACCGTCAGGCACTGAACCGCCACAACGTCAATACCCTCAAGGACCTGGTGCGCTATGAACCGGGCGTATCGGTGGGCGGTGCGGGCCAGCGCGGCGGCATCAGCGACTACAACATTCGCGGCATCGACGGCAATCGGATCCTGACCCAGGTCGACGGCGTGGAAATCCCCGGAGGGTTCTTCAACGGCCCCTACGCCAAGACCCAGCGCAACTACGTCGATCCGGAAATCATCAAGCGCGTGGAAATCCTGCGCGGCCCGGCCTCGGTGCTGTACGGCAGCAATGCCATCGGCGGTGCCGTCAGCTACTTCACCCTCGATCCGGACGACATCATCAAGCCGGGCCAGGACGTTGGCGCCCGCCTGAAGACCGGCTACAGCTCCGCCGACGAGAGCTGGCTCAAGTCCGCCACCGTCGCCGGCCGCAGCGGCCCCTTCGACGGACTGCTGCACTACAGCCAGCGCGACGGCCACGAAACCGAATCCTACGGCAGCCACAACGGTACCGGCCTGGACCGCACCGCTGCCAACCCGCAAGACGTACGCGCCAACAACGTGCTGGCCAAGCTCGGCTGGAACTACAGCGACGACGCACGCCTTGGCCTGGTCTACGAGAAATACAAGGACGACCGCGACAGCGACCTGAAAAGCGCCTACGGCGGCCCCTACGCCAACGGTCAGCCGGCGATCCCCGACTTTGTGCTGCCCGGCGGCATGTACCAGTGGCGCACCGGCAACGACACCATCACCCGCGAGCGTTTCGGCCTGGAGCACAGCTTCGCCCTCGATAGCCTGCTGGCCGATCACATCAAGTGGAGCCTGAATTACCAGGTCGCCAAGACCGACCAGAGCACCGCCGAGTTCTACTTCCCCATCACCCGCCAGGTCCTGCGCACCCGGGAGACCCTCTATGAAGAGAAACAGTGGGTCTTCGACGCGCAACTGGACAAGGCCTTCAGCGTCGCCGACACCGATCACGCGCTGACTTACGGCACCACCCTCAAGCAACAGAAAGTCACCGGCTCGCGCAGCGGCAATGGTGTGTGCCTGGCAGTTGGCGTCGGTTGCTCCGCGGTAGGCGCCATCAGCACCCGCGACGTGCTGGCAAAAGCCAGTGATTTCCCGGACCCGACCATCAATACCTACAGCCTGTTCGCCCAGGACCAGATCAGTTGGGACAACTGGACCTTCACGCCAGGCCTGCGCTACGACTACACCCGACTCAAGCCGCACCTGACCGAGGCGTTCCTCGACACCGTGGACCCTACCGGCGGCGGTACAGTCAGCGGCAAGGACAAGACCTGGCATCGCGTCTCACCCAAGTTCGGCCTGACCTATGCCTTGAGTGATGAGTACACCTGGTACGGCCAGTACGCCGAAGGCTTCCGCACCCCGACCGCCAAGGCCCTGTACGGTCGTTTCGAGAACACCGACGCCGGCTATAGCGTAGAACCCAACTCCGATCTGGAACCGGAAAAAAGCAAGAGCTACGAGACCGGCCTGCGCGGTCGTTTCGATTCCGGCTCGTTCGACGTGGCGGTGTTCTACAACAAGTACCGCGACTTCATCAACGAAGATGCCATCACCCCCGGCGCCGACCAACTGACCTTCCAGAGCAACAACATCAAGCACGCCACCATCAAGGGTGCCGAGGCCAGGGGACGCTTGGAACTGGACGTGTTTGGCGCACCGAAGGGCTTGTACACCCAAGGCTCGGTGGCCTACGCGTACGGTCGCAACAACGACACCGGCGAGCCGCTCAACAGCATCAACCCGCTGACCGGCGTGTTCGGCCTGGGCTACGACCAGGACCACTACGGCACCTTGCTCAGTTGGACCCTGGTCAAGAAAAAGGACCGCGTCGACGACAGCAACTTCAACTCGCCTGATGGCGTGAGCAGCCAGTTCAAGACACCGGGCTTCGGCATCCTCGACCTGAGCGGTTTCTACAAGGTGACCGACGACGTAACCGTCAGTGGCGGCCTCTACAACCTCACCGACAAGAAGTACTGGCTGTGGGATGACGTGCGCGGCTACGACAGCGTCGGCGAAGCGGCGGTGTTGAGCCCCGCCAACCTCGATCGCCTGACCGCGCCCGGGCGTAACTTCGCGGTGAACCTGATCTGGGATATCTGATCCAGCGCTCAGGCAAAGCAACGACCTGCGGCGAGGGGATTTATCCCTTCGCCACAATGCTTCCATTCGAAGGAATTCATATGAACACACAACATCCCACTTCACGCTCCCAACGCCTGAACCAGATCACCCACGAGCCCCACGGCAAGCTCGACGCGCTGGTCAAGGCCCACGCCCCGTTCGAAACCCCGGCCAGCTTCGCCCGTTTCGTCGTCGCCCAGTACCTGTTCCAGTCGGAACTGGTAGCGCTGTACAACGACGCCGAACTGTCCGCCCTGATGCCCGACCTGCCAGCCCGTTGCCGAGCCGACGCAGCCAAGGCGGATCTCGCCGACCTGGACACCGAAGTCCCCGCGCCGGTGGCCGGTGCGGTGAAAAACCCGACCCAGGCCGAAGCCCTGGGCTGGCTGTTCGTCTCCGAAGGCTCCAAGCTCGGCGCCGCGTTCTTGATCAAGCGTGCCGTGGGCCTGGGGCTGAGCGAAACCTTCGGCGCCCGGCACCTGGCAGAACCTGTCGGCGGGCGCGCCGAAGGGTGGAAATCCTTCACCCGCACCCTTGACGGCCTGGCCTTTACCGAACAGCAGGAAGCCGAGGCGGACAAAGGGGCGCTGGATGCCTTTAACCGGTTCACGGTCCTGTTGGAACGGGCTTATGCAGCGGAGTTGGCCTGACTCACACCGCTCCCACAGAAGATTTAGGGTGGATGCCTATCCTCAGTCCCCCAGAAACCAGTGTGGGAGCGAGCTTGCTCGCGATAGCGTCAGCACAGCCGACATCAACGCCAACTGACCCACCGCCATCGCGAGCAAGCTCGCTCCCACAGAGATTGTGCATGACTGATGAACCGCCCTTCGAAACTCACCCGACTGCTCTTCGCCCTGCTCGCCTACGCTAGCCTGGGCATCGGCCTGGTCGCCCTCGTCGTGCCTGGCTTGCCGACCACCGAGTTCATCCTGCTGGCCGCCTGGGCCGCGACCCGCAGTTCGCCGCGCCTGAGCGCCTGGCTGGAGCACCATCGGCTGTTCGGGCCGATGCTGCATAACTGGCGCAACGGCAAGGTCATCCCGCGCCGGGCCAAGGTCGGTGCCACCACCAGCATGCTGCTCTGCGCAGGCTTGATGCTGGTGCTGCTCGACCACGCCTGGCCGGTTTACCTCGCGCTCGCCGGCATGGCCCTGGGCAACCTGTGGATCTGGTCGCGCCCGGAACAGGCACAGGGCTCTTGTGGCGAGGAAGCTTGCTCCCGCGGGGGCGCAAAGCGGCCCCCAGCGGATTTTTGAACTATGATCGCCCTCTCGCACTGGAGGGCTTTCGATGGCAGATCTGCTCACGTCCATGCAAGCCGCGCTCGGCTTGCCCACGACCCCAATCACCTTCAGCGGCGAAGGCGCCCTGCCCTCGGCATTCGCCGTCACGGAACTGGCTGGGGCCAGCATCGCCGTGGCCGGCCAGGCGACCGCCGCGCTTATCCACCAACAAACCGGCCGCCTGCCCCCCGTCGAGGTCGACCGGCGACTGGCGTCGTTCTGGTTCTCCACCTCCCTGCGCCCCATCGGCTGGAGCGTACCGCCGATGTGGGACCCGGTGGCCGGTGACTACGCCTGCGCCGACGGCTGGATTCGCCTGCATACCAATGCACCGCATCATCGCCTGGCCGCGGAAAAAGTCCTCGGCCCCAGCACCGACCGCGCGGACATGGCGGCCAGGGTCGCCCGATGGAACAAGGCCGAGCTGGAGCAAGCCGTGGTCGACGCGGGCGGGTGCGCTGCCCAGATGCGCTCGTGGCAAGCCTGGCAGACCCATCCCCAAGGCCGGGCAGTGAATGCCGAGCCACTGGTGCACCTGAGTGAAACGACGGGAGAACCGTCCAGGCCCTGGCTCGGCTCCGTGACCCGGCCACTGGCGGGCCTCAAGGTACTGGACCTGACCCGCGTGCTGGCCGGCCCCATTGCCAGCCGCTTCCTCGCCGGCCTGGGGGCCGACGTGCTGCGCATCGATCCGCCGACCTGGAACGAACCCGGCGTGGTCCCGGAAGTCACCCTGGGCAAACGCTGCGCCCGCCTCGACTTGCACCGAGCCGATGACCGCGCGGCGTTCGAAGCCTTGCTCAAGGACACCGACATCCTCCTGCACGGCTACCGTGCCGATGCCCTGGAACACCTGGGCTACGGCGCCGAGCAGCGCCGACAACTGGCCCCGGGCCTGATCGACGTCAGTCTCAACGCCTACGGTTGGAGCGGCCCGTGGCAGAACCGACGCGGCTTCGACAGCCTGGTGCAGATGAGCAGTGGCATTGCCGAAGCCGGCATGGCCTGGAAACAGGTGGACACCCCGACCCCGCTGCCCGTCCAGGCACTGGACCATGGCACCGGGTATCTGATGGCGGCCAGCGCCGTGATGCTGCTGGCTCGGCGCCTGGCGAACGGGCGAGGCGGCTCGGCACGCCTGTCTCTGGCGCGTACGGCCAAACTGCTGATCGAGCGCGGCGCGGGTGACTCGGCCGCACTACGACCCGAGGACACAGACGACCTGGGCATGCTGGTCGAGCAGACACCCTGGGGGCCGGCGCAGCGGTTGCAGGTGCCGCTGAAAATCACCGGCACACCCTGGCAGTGGGCGCTCGCGGCGACGGCACTCGGCGCCCATCGCGCGCAATGGTAATAGGCCTCGCTCCCTGACCTGGATCAGATAGTGAAGCGGTGAATCAGCCTACGCTGTGACTCTCCTCGGCTGCCTCGGAGTCATGCAATGTCTGATACCCCCGGAAAACTTCGTTTGGGTGCCTTGGTGGCGCTGGTAGTGGGCTCGATGATCGGCGGAGGGATTTTTTCCTTGCCCCAGAACATGGCCGCCAGCGCCGATGTCGGCGCCGTGCTGATCGGCTGGGCCATCACCGCCGTCGGCATGCTGACCCTGGCCTTCGTGTTCCAGACCCTGGCCAACCGCAAGCCCGATCTGGATGGCGGGGTGTATGCCTACGCCAAGGCCGGGTTCGGCGACTACATGGGCTTTTCATCTGCCTGGGGCTACTGGATCAGCGCCTGGCTGGGTAACGTCGGCTACTTCGTGCTGCTGTTCAGCACCTTGGGCTACTTCTTCCCGGTATTTGGTGAAGGTAATACCGTCGCAGCGGTGATCGGCTCATCGGTGCTGCTATGGGCCGTGCACTTCCTGGTATTGCGAGGCATCAAGGAAGCGGCATTCATCAACCTGGTGACCACCATCGCCAAGGTCGTACCGCTTGTATTGTTTGTGCTGATCGCCGTATTCGCGTTCAAGCTCGATATTTTCACCGCTGATATCTGGGGCCTGAAGAACCCCGACCTGGGCAGCGTGCTGAATCAGGTGCGCAACATGATGCTGGTCACCGTGTGGGTGTTCATCGGCATCGAGGGCGCGAGTATTTTTTCCGCCCGCGCAGAGAAACGTACCGACGTGGGCAAGGCCACCGTCATCGGCTTCATCACCGTACTGCTGTTCCTGGTACTGGTGAACGTGCTGTCCCTGGGCATCATGACCCAGCCTGAACTGGCGAAGTTGCAGAACCCGTCCATGGCCGCCGTGCTGGAGCACGTCGTAGGGCACTGGGGCGCGGTGCTGATCAGCGTCGGCCTGATCATCTCGCTGCTTGGCGCCCTGCTGTCCTGGGTATTGCTGTGCGCCGAGATCATGTTCGCCGCCGCCAAAGACCACACCATGCCCGAGTTCCTGCGCCGGGAAAACGCCAACCACGTACCGGCCAACGCCCTGTGGCTGACCAACGCAATGGTCCAGCTGTTTTTGGTCATCACCCTGTTCTCGGCCAGCACTTACCTGTCACTGATCTACCTCGCCACCTCGATGATCCTGGTGCCGTACCTGTGGTCGGCGGCCTACGCAGTACTGCTGGCGGTGCGCGGCGAGACCTATGAGAACGCCCTGGCCGAACGCCGCAAAGACCTGGGCATCGGTGCCATCGCCCTGATCTATGCGGTGTGGCTGCTGTATGCCGGCGGGATCAAGTACCTGCTGCTCTCCGCCCTGCTCTATGCCCCCGGCGCGATCCTGTTCGCCAAGGCCAAGCGCGAGCTGGGCAAACCGATTTTCACCTCTGTCGAGAAGCTGATTTTCGCCGCAGTGATCGCAGGCGCCCTGGTGGCGGCCTACGGGCTCTACGACGGCTTCCTGACCTTGTAGTTGGCTGATTGTTCTAACTGGAGGATTTGTAATGACCACGGAAAAAGTGAAATACGGCGTGCATTCCGAAGCCGGCAAATTACGTAAAGTCATGGTGTGTTCCCCAGGTCTGGCCCACCAGCGGCTGACCCCGAACAACTGCGACGAGCTGCTGTTCGACGATGTAATCTGGGTCAACCAGGCCAAGCGCGACCATTTCGATTTCGTCACCAAGATGCGCGAGCGCGACATCGACGTGCTGGAAATGCACAACCTGCTGACCGACATCGTCGCCATCCCCGAGGCCCTGGACTGGATCCTGCAGCGCAAGATCACCGCCAACTCGGTGGGCCTGGGCCTGGTGAATGAAGTCGGTTCGTGGCTGCGCAGCCTGGAACCGCGCCATATCGCTGAATTCCTGATCGGCGGCGTCTCGGCCGATGACCTGCCAGACAGTTTCGGTGGCAAGACCATCCAGATGTTCCGCGACTTCCTCGGGCATTCCAGCTTCATCCTGCCGCCGCTGCCCAACACCCAGTTCACCCGCGACACCACCTGCTGGATCTACGGCGGCGTGACCCTGAACCCGATGTATTGGCCGGCGCGCCGCCAGGAAACCCTGCTGGCCAGCGCCCTCTACAAATTCCACCCCGAGTTCACCCAGGCTGACTTCCAGATCTGGTACGGCGACCCGGACCAGGACCACGGCAACGCCACCCTCGAAGGCGGCGACGTGATGCCCATCGGCAACGGCGTGGTCCTGATCGGCATGGGCGAACGCTCGTCCCGCCAGGCCATCGGCCAACTGGCGCTGAACCTGTTCAAGAACAATGCTGTGGAGCGGGTGATCGTCGCCGGCTTGCCGAAATCCCGCGCGGCCATGCACCTGGACACCGTGTTCAGCTTCTGCGACCGCGACCTGGTCACGGTTTTCCCGGAAGTGGTGAGCCAGATCGTCGCCTTTTCCCTGCGCCCTGACGAGAGCAAGCCCGGCGGTATCGATGTGCGCCGCGAAGAAGGCAGTTTCCTCGACACCGTCGCCGCGGCCCTCAAGCTGCCGGCGCTGCGGGTGGTGGAGACCGGCGGCAACAGCTTCGCCGCCGAACGCGAACAATGGGACGACGGCAACAACGTGGTGGCCGTGGAGCCGGGCGTGGTGATCGGTTACGACCGCAACACCTACACCAACACCCTGCTGCGCAAGGCCGGCGTGGAAGTCATCACCATCAGTGCCAGTGAACTGGGCCGGGGCCGTGGCGGTGGTCACTGCATGACCTGCCCGATCATCCGCGACCCGATCGATTACTGACCTTTGAGCCTGGGCCGGCAACGCTCTCCATCCCACGGCAGAGACCGGCCCCGGGGATAACCTACACCTGAGGAGATCCACATCATGGCGTTCAACATGCGCAACCGCAGCCTGCTGAGTCTGATGCACCACACCCACCGCGAGCTGCACTTTTTGCTGGACCTGTCCCGCGACCTCAAGCGTGCCAAGTACACCGGCACCGAACAGCAGCACCTCAAGGGCAAGAACATCGCGCTGATCTTCGAAAAGACCTCGACCCGCACCCGCTGCGCCTTCGAAGTCGCGGCCCATGACCAGGGCGCCCACGTCACCTACATCGACCCGGTGTCATCGCAGATCGGTCACAAGGAAAGCATGAAAGACACCGCCCGGGTCCTGGGGCGGATGTTCGACGCCATCGAATACCGAGGCTTCGAACAGGAGATCGTCGAGGAACTGGCCAAGTTCGCCGGGGTGCCGGTGTTCAACGGCCTGACTGCCGAATTCCACCCCACCCAAATGATCGCCGACACCCTGACCATGCGCGAACACAGTGACAAGCCGCTGCATGACATCAGCTATGCCTACCTGGGCGATGCCCGTTACAACATGGGCAATTCACTGCTGATGATCGGCGCCAAGCTGGGCATGGACGTGCGCATCGGCGCGCCGAAAGCCTTGTGGCCGCACCAGGACTTCATCGACCAGTGCCAAGCCTTCGCCGCCGAAAGTGGCGCGCGCCTGACCATCACCGAAGACCCGAAGGAAGCCGTCAAGGGCGTGGACTTCATCCACACCGATATCTGGGTGTCCATGGGCGAGCCGGTGGAAGCCTGGGATGAGCGCATCGAGCAATTGCTGCCCTACCAGGTCAATGCGCAAATGATGAAAGCCTCGGGCAACCCTCGGGTGAAGTTCATGCACTGCCTGCCGGCGTTCCATAACAGTGAAACCAAGGTCGGCAAGGACATCGCCGCCCGTTATCCGAACCTGGCCAATGGCGTGGAAGTGACCGAGGACGTGTTCGAATCCCCCGCCAACATCGCCTTCGAGCAAGCGGAAAACCGCATGCACACCATCAAGGCGATCCTGGTGTCGGCGTTGGCGGATATCTAAATACCCGACGCGAAACGCTGTGGGAGCGAGCTTGCTCGCGATGGCGAAGGAACAGGCAACATTGATGTCGACTGATACACCGCCTTCGCGAGCAAGCCCGCTCCCACAAGGGGACCGCATTGTTCGTTCCATTTTTGAAAGGACAGCACCATGCGCATCGTCGTTGCCTTGGGCGGTAACGCCCTCCTGCGTCGGGGTGAACCCATGACCGCAGCCAATCAACGCAGCAACATCCGCACCGCGACCGAACAGATCGCCAAGATCCACCCCGGCAACCAACTGGTCATCGCCCACGGCAACGGCCCGCAGGTCGGCCTGCTGTCGTTGCAGGCGGCGGCCTACACCTCGGTCACGCCGTATCCGCTGGATGTGCTCGGCGCCGAAACCGAAGGCATGATCGGCTACATCATTGAACAGGAACTGGGCAATCTGCTGGACTTCGAAGTCCCCTTCGCCACGCTCCTGACCCAGGTTGAAGTGGACGGCAACGACCCGGCCTTCCAAAGCCCCACCAAACCCATCGGCCCGGTCTACAGCCAGGAAGAGGCGCAGAAACTGGCCGCCGAAAAAGGCTGGGCCATCGCCCCGGACGGCGACAAGTTCCGTCGCGTGGTCGCGAGCCCCAGGCCCAAGCGCATCTTTGAAATCCGCCCGATCAAATGGCTGCTGGAAAAAGGCAGCATCGTGATCTGTGCCGGCGGTGGCGGCATCCCGACGATGTACGACGCCGACGGCAAACTGCAAGGCGTGGAAGCGGTCATCGACAAGGACCTGTGCTCGGCGCTACTGGCCGAACAGCTGGAAAGCGATCTGCTGGTGATCGCCACCGACGTCAACGCCGCGTTCATCGACTTCGGCAAGCCGACCCAGAAAGCCATCGCCCAGGCCCACCCCGACGAAATGGAAAAGCTCGGCTTCGCCGCTGGCTCCATGGGGCCGAAGGTGCAGGCCGCCTGCGAATTCGCACGCAACACCGGCAAGGTCGCGGTGATCGGGGCGCTGCCAGAGATCGATGCTATCGTCCAAGGCACTGCCGGCACACGCATCAGCACGGCAACGCCGGGAATTGTTTATCGGTAACCGGAAAACTTATACGGCAGGCGTGTTGTCTGCCGTTCTCCATGCCTTCGAAGGAGAGTCGTTTATGGCCATGTTCAAACCCGGTCACCTGCACATGGAACGCCATGCGCTGAACAAGGATGATTTCAGCTACAACCTGTGCATCGACTACAAGGTCGACCAGGACGACAAGGAGGGCAAGGGCATGTCGTTCCGGCTGCACGGCACGGTGGAAGAAAAAACCGTGGACGAGACCTTTTTCCTGGCCAAGGACCAGGCCTTCGACTTCGCCCGCCATGCCACGCGCATCGCCCAGAAATACGGCTTGCCCAAGGCCTCCAGCATCGGCTCGATGCACAAGTACTACGACGAAATGTTCGAAGACGTACGCCACCAACTGGACGTCAAGCCGGGCGACCCGATGAAGCCTGAACACCTGGAATAACCCGCCCGAAAAACACCTCTATCCCTGTGGGAGCGGGCTTGCTCGCGAAGACGGAGCAACAGTCAACATTGATGGTGACTGACACACCGCTTTCGCGAGCAAGCCCGCTCCCACAGGGGATATCAGCGCCCTGAATGTCGGGTTAAATGCGACGCTTACCAGGCTGGCAACCCGTCACGGCTGACCTATGCTGAAAGTAGTACCCAAGGGTATTCGTTCAGAGGTCACCGCCATGAACATCAAAACAAGAAGACGCCTCGCCATTTTCGTCACCTGCGCCGCCACGCTTGCGCTGTATGGCACGGCGGCCTACCGGGTCGAGCAGGCCAGGCAGTTGCCCCGTGAGCACGCCAGTTGCAACTTCGAACGTTGCATCCCCCACAGCGCAACCCTGAACGCCCTGCGCTGAGGCGTGGTCAGTCGTCCTGTTGATCGGTCTTGAGCCGGTCCCGGAACGCCTTGGGTGAAATGCCGACACGCCGGCGGAACAGCCGGGTGAAGTTGGTCGGGTCGGAAAACCCGAGCAGTTCGGAAATCTCGTAGATGGTCATGCCGGTGTAGGTCAGCAGGCGCTTGGCTTCCAGCAACTGGCGCTCGTGCATGATCTGCAACGCCGGTTGCCCCGCCAGTTCCCGGCAGGTGCCGTTGAGGTGCGACACGGAAATGCCCAGGCGATGGGCCAGGTCTTCGACCTTGACGTGCTCGCGATAGGTTTCTTCCACCAGTTGAATGAACCCGTTGAGGTACTCCCGGGCCCGTTGCGGGCGCTGGGCCTGGGTGTGTCGCTGCATCACCTGGCGGCTGACCCAGACCATGATCACGCTGACCAACGCATGCATCAGCATCTCCCGGGCCGGCTGATGCCCCATGTATTCACTCTGCAAGGCGCTGAACAGGCTGTTGAGGTACTCGGCATTCTCAAGGGCGGGGTAGCTTTCGGCCTGGGCCAGGACGTTGACCGAATGCCCCAGTTGCGCTTGCAGGTGCGTGACCAGTGGCGCCGCCAAGGTCACCACGTAACCTTCCACATCCTCGGAAAAACGAAAGCCATGGACCGACAGCGGCGGCAGGATCTGCACGGCCGGCTCGGTGAGTTGCGTGCGCCGGCCTTCGATCTCCAGTTCTGCCTGGCCCTTGAAGACAAACAACAACTGGCACAGGTCGGCATGCCGATGGGGTTTGATTTCCCATTGATGCTCGCGGCTGCGCTTGGAGATGGTTTCGCAGTGCAACAGGTCCGGCGTCGGCCATTCCTGGCTCTCACCGTAGAGCTTGAACACCGGGATCGAAGGCAGGTCAGGTTTTTTCATACGTGGATCCGGGCCTGGGGTTGCGGGCGATAATCGCACCAATTGGCAAAAAGAACAGGTATCGGCTCAGTTTTCCCCTTCAACTGACAGGTCCGCAAGCGAAAAATGTAGGCACTCGGTCCATAACAATCAACACCGACCCTGGTCGCGTGCTTCGTGCGAGTCATAAGAACAATGAAAACCCTCAAGACCCAAGTCGCTATTATCGGCGCCGGCCCCTCTGGCCTGCTGCTCGGCCAATTGCTGCACAACGCCGGGATCGACACCGTTATCCTCGAACGCCAGACCCCGGACTATGTATTGGGCCGCATCCGCGCCGGTGTGCTGGAGCAAGGCATGGTCGAACTGCTGCGCCAGGCCGGCGTCGGCCAACGCATGGACGCCGAAGGCCTGCCCCATGACGGCTTTGAACTGGTGCTCAATGACCGGCGGGTGCACATAGACCTCAAGGGCCTGACCGGCGGTAAAAACGTCATGGTCTACGGCCAGACCGAAGTCACCCGTGACTTGATGGCCGCCCGCGAAGCCGCTGGCGCCCGGACCCTGTACCTGGCCAGCGACGCCCAGCCCCACGACATGCAAACCGAACACCCCTTCGTGACCTTCGAACATGAAGGGCAGGCCTGGCGCCTGGACTGCGACTACATTGCCGGTTGCGACGGTTTCCATGGCGTGGCGCGACAGTCCATCCCCGCAGAAAAACTCAAGGTTTTCGAACGCGTCTACCCGTTTGGTTGGCTCGGCGTACTGGCCGATACCCCGCCGGTCCACGAGGAGTTGGTCTACGCCCGGCACGACCGCGGTTTTGCCCTGTGCAGCATGCGCTCCAAGACTCGCACCCGCTATTACCTGCAAGTGCCCGCCGAGGAGCAAGTGGCCGACTGGCCGGACGAGCGTTTTTGGGGTGAACTGAAAAACCGCCTGCCCGCTGACTTGGCCGAAGCCCTGGTGACCGGCCCGTCCATCGAGAAAAGCATCGCACCGCTGCGCAGCTTCGTCGTCGAGCCGATGCAGCACGGGCGGATGTTCCTGGTGGGTGACGCGGCTCACATCGTCCCACCGACCGGGGCCAAGGGGCTGAACCTGGCAGCCAGCGACGTCAGCACGTTGTTCAACATCCTGCTCAAGGTCTATCGCGACGGCCGTGTGGACTTGCTGGAACACTATTCGGCCATCTGCCTGCGGCGTGTCTGGAAAGCCGAACGGTTCTCCTGGTGGATGACCTCGATGCTGCACCGCTTCGACGACGATGCCTTCAACCAACGCATCAGCGAAGCCGAGCTGGAATATTTCCTCGACTCCGAGGCCGGCCGAAAAACCATCGCGGAAAATTACGTCGGCCTTCCTTACGAGGCTATCGAATAGCCGCCTATCGACTTAAACTGCGGGCTTCGTCCCATTCGCCTCTTCGGCGTGATGCCCGCAGGTTCTGCCTTGACTCAGCCCATTACGCTCCAAGCCCCGAAACCGGCCATCCGCAGCGTGCTGGTGGCCCTGATGCTGGCGATTTTCCTGGGCGCGCTGGACCAGACCATCGTCGCCGTCTCGATGCCGGCCATTTCCGCTCAATTTGCCGATGTAAGCCTGCTGGCCTGGGTGATTTCCGGCTACATGGTCGCCATGACCGTGGCGGTGCCGATCTACGGCAAGCTCGGTGACCTCTATGGGCGCCGGCCGCTGATGCTGTTCGGCATGGGCCTGTTCACCCTGGCCTCGCTGTTCTGTGGGCTGGCGCAAAACATGGAGCAACTGGTGCTGGCGCGGATTGTCCAGGGCATCGGCGCCGGCGGCATGATTTCGGTGAGCCAGGCAATCATCGGCGACATCATCCCGCCCCGCGAGCGGGGTCGCTACCAGGGTTATTTCAGCAGCATGTACGCGGTGGCCAGCGTGGCCGGTCCGGTGCTCGGCGGCTACATGACCGAATACCTGTCGTGGCGCTGGGTGTTCTGGATCAACCTGCCGCTGGGCTTCGCGGCCTGGTGGGTGGCCCGGCGCACCCTGGTCGGGCTGCCGGTGCCGCAACGCACGCCGATCATCGATTACCTGGGCACCGTGCTGCTGATCATCGGCCTGACCGCGTTGCTGCTGGGGATCACCGAGGTCGGCCAAGGCCATGCCTGGCACAGCCATGAAGTGCTGGGGCTGCTGGGTTGCGCCGGGGTAGCACTGGGGGTGTTCGCCTGGTACGAGCGCCGGGCCCGGGAACCGTTGCTACCGATGCACCTGTTCGCCAACCGCAGTGCGGTGCTGTGCTGGTGCACGGTGTTTTTCACCAGTTTCCAGGCGATTTCCCTGACGGTGCTGGTGCCGTTGCGCTTCCAGAGCGTGACCGGCGCCGGCGCCGACAGCGCGGCCTTGCACTTGTTGCCGCTGGCGATGGGGTTGCCGATCGGTGCGTATTTCGCCGGCCGCCGCACCTCGGTCACGGGCCGCTACAAACCGATGATCCTGAGCGGTGCCCTGCTCTTTCCATTCGCCCTCCTCGGCATGGCCTTCACCCCCCCTGACGCGTTCTGGCTCAGCAGCCTGTTCATGCTGCTCAGCGGCATTGCCTCGGGCATGCAGTTCCCCACGTCGCTGGTGGGTTCGCAGAACTCCGTCCATCAACAGGACATTGGCGTCGCCACCAGCACCACCAACCTGTTCCGCTCCCTCGGCGGCGCGGTGGGCGTGGCCCTGATGTCGGCGTTGCTGCTGGCCTTGCTGCAGGATTCGAGTTTCACCCAGCTCGCTGGTTCGTCGCTGATCGGCGAAGGGCATTCCGGCAACGTCCTGCTGGACGGCCTGAACACGGCCCCGGGCGAGGCGCAGACTGCCTTGCGCCAGGCACTGCAGATGACGTTCCGGCATTTGCTGCTAATCAGCGCGGCGGTGTCGCTGTTGGGATTGGCGGCAGCGGTGGCGATGCCCAATCGTATGTTGCGGGGGCGGGATGAAAAGGTTCGCTAGGCACAATTTCGCTGCCATGCACAAACCTGTGGCGAGGGGATTTATCCCCGCTGGGCTGTGGAACAGCCCCAAAGCAGTCGACGCAGTCTGCCTGATAGACAGAGGCGTCAGTTTTGGGGGCGCTTCGCGCCCCCAGCGGGGATAAATCCCCTCGCCACAAAAGCAGGCTCATCACCACAGCTGAGTCTGGTGCTATCAAGCCGTCACTGCCATACCCCCCGGCTCCGCCACCGCGCTCATCCCGTCCTTCATCCGCTTGGCATCGCGCACGAAGCAGCGTGACGCCAGGAACAGGAACACCATGGTCAAGAGCAGCGCCACCGGAATCAGGTACATCGCGTCGTGCAGGCCGATGGCCTTGAACGCTTCGGTCATCTGGTCGACACCTGCGGTGGCCATGGCCGTGCGGGCGAAGTAGTCGGACAAGCCGCCCACCACCACCGGGCCCAGGCCGCCGCCGAGCAAATACAGCCCGGCAAAGTACAACGCCATCGCGGTGGCGCGCAGGCGCGGCTCCACCACGTCCTGGATCGCGGTGTAGACACAGGTATAAAAGTTATAGGCAAACAGCCAACCGACGCTGAATACCGCCACGAACACGCCAATTTCAATGCGCCCGGCATGCAGGGCCCAGGCCGTGGTGACCGTCGAGATCGCCAGGCTGAACCCTGCGAACAGCAGGCGGCCGTTGGGCACGCGCTGGTGGATCTTGTCCGCGACCCAGCCGCCAAGGGTGAGCCCGAACAACCCCGTCACGCCCACCATGATGCCGGTCGCCACAGCCGCCTCGTGCAGTGGCATCAGGAAATAACGTTGCAACATAGGCACCAGGAACGAGTTGCAGGCATAGGTGGCGAAGTTGAAGCACAGCCCCGCCAGCACCAGCCACAGGAAGGTCGGGATCGCCAGTACCCGGCGAACCGGCTTGTCGATCTTTTCCTGGGACACTTGCACGGTTTCCGCCGCGCCGCGCTTGGGCTCCTTGATGAAAAACATGAACACCGCCAGTACCAGCCCCGGCACCGCCGCGATGAAGAACGGCGCGCGCCAGCTGTCGAAGGCCTTGACCATCGCGCCAATGGTGAAAAACGCCAGCAGCAACCCCAACGGCAGCCCCAGCATGAAGATGCCCATGGCTCGCGCCCGGCGGTGGGCCGGGAACAGATCGCCAATCAGTGAGTTGGCCGCCGGTGCGTAGCTGGCCTCGCCGATGCCGATGCCCATGCGCACCACCAGGAACGCCCAGAAACTGCCCACCAGACCGTTCACCGCCGTCAATCCACTCCAGGTCGCCAGGCCCCAGCCCATCAATTTGCTGCGCGAGCCGGTATCAGCCATGCGCCCCAGCGGCAATCCGGCAATGGCATAAACGATGGTGAACGCGGTGCCGATGATGCCGATCTGGAAGTCGCTGAGACTCCATTCCATGCGGATCGGCTCGATGATGATCGCCGGAATGGTGCGGTCGAAGAAATTGAACAGGTTGGCCAGGAACAACAGGAACAGAATGCGCCAGGCATTCGCCGCTTGGGTCGAGTTCTGCATGGGTCCGTCTCTTTTATTGTTAGGGGCCAACGGTCCGTGGCTTGGATATGCAATCTAGACAGCGGCACGGGAACTGTCTCCGATCATTCGCAAGACTGATACCCGTCCATGGGAAGCGGCGTATTTCTTGATGCCGATCAGGTTCCGACAGCAATAGCCATCATTTTGCCTTTTGTTGGTTAAAGATCGAGGTCCGGTGGCCGATTCAACATGATCAGGAAAAGATTATCCCGAGCGCTGCTCAGGCTGCAGCCCTGACCGCTTGGACCGATATTCGCGTTCATCCCGGCGCGAATTCCCATCCGCGTGGGCTCGATGCCTGTATTCATCGAGCCACCAGTTCAGGCACATGGCGCACAATGACCTCAAAAAAAACAGCCACTGCGGTATCCGATCTGACCTTGAGCCCGGCCGCCAACGGCCCGGAAGTCTCAACGCCGTCGAGCCCCCCTCGCCCTTTGTCGACCCAGCAGTATCTGTATTTCACCGAAACCAACACCGACCGTATCCTCGACAACCTCGATGGCCTGCGTGACACCGTATTCCCGCGCCCACCACACCTGGTGGACGACGAATACGACCGCGCCCAGCAAGAGTTCCCGTCGGTGTGCCTGATCGGCCTGGGTCGTTGCGGCTCCAACATCGCCCTGGACGTGGCCGAGCTGGTGTACAACGCCCGCAAGTTCTACCTCAACGAATTCAATGCCGAAGACAAAGGCTACAGCGACAAGGGCTACAGCCCCGCGCAGTGGATTCGCAACAACCTGCGCCTGGGCACCAGCAAGGCCAGCAAGCCGGTGTTCCTGGTGGAACCGCTGGTGATGCTCGGCGACCTGGACAAAGACATCGCCGGGCGCATCCGTTTCTCGCGCAAGGGCGAGAAAAGCGGCTTCTTGCGCGACTACAGCAAAATGAAAATCATGGACCTGTCGGAGGTCCACGCCGGTGGCGCCGGTAACGCGCCGATCCTCGGCCAGTACCTGGCCAAGATCATCCTGAACAAGGATACCCAGCGCTTCTCCAGCCCCGACTGGAAGATGATTCACTCGTACCTGATCGACAGCTGCGGCATCAAGGCCAACCAGTCGCGCCTGTACTTCTCGATCTTCAGCGCCGGCGGCGGTACCGGCTCGGGCATGGCCTCGGAGTTCGGCCTGGCCCAGCAGTACTCGTACATGAACAAGACGTTCGACACCAAGCCGATGGACGAACACGACAGCAAGAGCGGCCACTCTTTCGTCTTCGAGCCGATCTTTACCAGCGGCATCTGCGTACTGCCGAATATTTCCGACCATCGCAGCGAAATGTCCGAGGCGCTGCACATCAACGCCGGACGCCTGCTGTGCAAATACCTGTCGGAAGAATGGGATTTCTCGTACAACTTCGCCAACGAAGACAGCAGCGAAGCCAGCGTGATGGGCCGTATCCGCCCGTGGAACGCGATGATGCTGATCTCCAACGACATCATGCGCTACGCCGAAGAAAGCGATGACGGCAACATCCAGAACATTGATGTCAATGCCATGGAGAAGCACGCCAACCAGTACATCTCCCAGCAGATCTTCAACATCCTGACGGCCCAGGCGGTCACCACCGACTACGACCAGAACTATTTCCGCCGTGCAGGCATTGATATCGGCGAAACCATTCGCCTGGACGCCAACGACCTGTTCATGAGCCTGGCCGGCCCGGTGGCGATCGCCTACGCCGAATCCGTCGTCCCGGAAACCCCGGCGCCGAGCGGCGACAAGTTCAAGGTGTTCGAGAAAGAGCCCCCGCGCCTGAATATCGACGACCTGTTCTTCCGCTCCATCGACCTGCCGCACTTCAACAAAGTCACCCAGGCCATCGAAGGCATCAGCCTGCTGCCGATCGAATCCAAGCGCTACCGCGCCTCGCTGGAGCAATACAAGAATTCCGGCTACGACGCCGCGGCCCTGCATGACCTGCACTTCTTCAAGAATTGCTCGTCTGTGGTGTCCATCGTTTCCTTGCCCAAGGACTACAAGCTGTCCTACATGGACCTGAACCGGCTCAAGACCCACCTCAACAGCCTGTTCCCCAACACCACGCTCAAGCGTTACGCGTTGGTGATCGGCGCCTCGGCCAACCTGTCGCTGACCACCCTGATCGCCAAGAGCCCGTGCCTGTCGGATGATTTCCTGACCCTGATCGTGGCGTTCATCAAGCGCTGCTTCGCCCGCACCCCGTACCGATTCGACGAAATCCTCGACAATTCGATCCTGGACTTCATCATCAATGAAGACTTCGACGAAGCCCGTATCGACGAGTTGCTCAACGAGTTCGAGAACCCGGCGAAGATCCTCGACACCAACTGGTACGCGATCAAGCCGATGTACGAGAAGAAGTACCGCGAGCTGATCAACGACAAGGAGAAGTTCGTCTCGATCAACGACATCCGTTTGTCCCGCGACTGCGTGAAGAAATCCATCAAGTACCTGCGCGAGATCTACCGTCACCGCATTGGCAAGACCAAGGTTATTTCCCTTAACAACCATACAGGGCGGACTTATTGAGTCCGGCACAGCACCGTGTTGCCTCCAATCGCGAGCACGCTCGCTCCCACAGGGTTGTGTGTACACACACCCACTGTGGGAGCGAGCGTGCTCGCGATAGCGGTCCTGAATCCTGCACCTGAACAACATCCAGAAACAATTAAGCAGCCCAAAGGCTGCCCAATAAACTGTTCCCGTTACGTATACGTCACCCTGCCCTGTGGCGTTTCGCCACGGCAGGAGGCCCCCACGCTACTCACCTACACACTTTCTCGCGCGAGAAAACACGAACCAACTTGGTGCACGGATCAATTGGACGCCCTTTCCTGGACCATGATCCAGGGCGAAACCACCACCGCCCAAAGCTGCGGATCGCGTTCCAGAAAATCCAGCGCCCGCGTTTCAGACAGCTTGGCGAGCTGGTCGGCAGCCAGCCAGGCGGCCACTTTGGTACCTTCGTCCTGGGCCACGGCCTCGGCGGCGGCGATCAAATCCAGTGCCGGATCGACCCACAATAGGGCACCCTTGGCAAAGAACGGCTCCAGCTCTTTCCAGGTGATGGATGCGGTTTCTCCGAGCAGCTTGGCATAGAGGGTGCTAGGTTCTTGATTCATGGGACCTGTCCGGAAAAGAAATCGGCGCGAATGATAACGTCGGTGGTCTGGCAGAAAAACCCGGTAGCAATTGCAACACCGATTGAAAAGTGCAGGAAAGCCAAGGATTGCCGAAATGACCGGACAACCCCCGCCGCTATTCTGTCTTTTTCTTTCAATTAAGCGACACCCCCAGGTTTTGCCCCCAAGCGCCAGCTTCCCTTGCCAACAATCGGCGCTCTACACTGTACCGGTACAGTTGCCGGGGGCATTTTCCGCGAGGGTATCCAAGATATCTGACCCGGTTCTGCTGCTACGGCGCCAGGACTATAAAAACTACAACAGCATGAGTGGAGCACTATGACTAAGGCTACTAAGCAGATTTCCAAACTGTTTGCCGCTATGGTTCTGGCCGGGGTTGCCAGCCATTCGTTCGCCGCCGACACCATCAAGATCGGCATCGCCGGCCCGAAAACCGGCCCTGTAGCCCAATACGGCGACATGCAGTTCAGTGGTTCGAAAATGGCCATCGAGCAGATCAACGCCAAGGGCGGCGTCAACGGCAAGCAACTCGAAGCCGTTGAATACGATGACGCCTGTGATCCAAAACAAGCGGTCGCGGTTGCGAACAAGGTCGTCAACGACGGCGTCAAGTTCGTGGTCGGCCACCTGTGCTCCAGCTCTACCCAGCCCGCTTCGGACATCTACGAAGACGAAGGCGTGATCATGATCACCCCGGCGGCTACCAGCCCGGACATCACCGCTCGCGGCTACAAGATGATCTTCCGCACCATCGGCCTGGACAGCGCCCAAGGCCCTGCGGCCGGCAACTACATCGCCGACCATGTCAAGCCGAAGGTCGTTGCGGTCCTGCACGACAAGCAACAGTACGGTGAAGGCATCGCCAGCGCCGTGAAGAAAACCCTCGAAGGCAAAGGCGTGAAAGTGGCCGTCTTCGAAGGCGTGAACGCCGGCGACAAAGACTTCTCCTCGATGATCGCCAAGCTCAAGCAAGCCAACGTCGACTTCGTCTACTACGGCGGCTACCACCCGGAGCTGGGCCTGATCCTGCGTCAATCCCAGGAAAAAGGCCTGAAGGCCAAGTTCATGGGTCCGGAAGGCGTGGGTAACGACTCCATCTCGCAAATCGCCAAGGAATCCTCCGAAGGCCTGCTGGTGACCCTGCCGAAATCCTTCGACCAGGATCCGGCCAACGTTGCCCTGGCTGACGCGTTCAAGGCCAAGAAGGAAGACCCGAGCGGTCCGTTCGTATTCCCGTCCTACTCCGCCGTGCAAGTGATCGCCCAGGCCATCACCTCCACCAAGAGCGAAGACCCGGAAAAAGTGGCTGAAGCCATCCACGCCGGCACCTTCAAGACCCCAACGGGCGACCTGAGCTTCGACGAGAAAGGCGACCTGAAGGACTTCAAGTTCGTGGTCTACGAGTGGCATTTCGGCAAACCTAAAACCGAAGCTTCGCCTCAGTAAGGCCTGGCCTGACTGACTGCCAATAAAGCCCACGGCGTGCCGTGGGCTTTGTTTTAAATGTATTGGGCCGCGCTGGCGTGATCCGCCAGTCTCCCCACCTGAAAATCTCAAAACCGTCATCAGCGGTTCGCTGGCAAACCTCGTGTTCGAAGTGGATGAAGATCCACGGGGCCCGGGCGGGAAAATGACTCCACCAGTGAAATGCGTATCAGGTTTTTAGGAGCGCTGTAATGCCTGACCTCTATCACTTCTTCCAGCAGCTGGTTAACGGCCTGACCGTTGGCAGCACGTATGCCCTGATCGCCATCGGCTATACGATGGTCTACGGCATCATTGGAATGATCAACTTCGCCCACGGCGAGGTGTACATGATCGGCTCCTACGTGGCGTTCATCGCCATCGCCGGGCTGGCCATGATGGGACTCGACAGTGTCCCGCTGTTGATGACCGCGGCGTTCATCGCGAGCATCGTGGTGACCAGTTCCTATGGCTACAGCATCGAACGGATCGCCTACCGCCCCCTGCGCGGCAGCAACCGTCTGATCCCGCTGATCTCCGCCATCGGTATGTCGATCTTCCTGCAGAACACCGTACTGCTTTCGCAAGACTCCAAGGACAAATCCATTCCCAACCTGATCCCGGGCAACTTCTCCATCGGGCCAGGCGGGGCACATGAAGTGCTGATTTCCTACATGCAAATCGTGGTGTTCGTGGTGACCCTGGTCGCCATGCTCGGCCTCACGCTGTTCATCTCCCGTTCCCGCCTCGGCCGCGCCTGCCGCGCCTGCGCCGAGGACATCAAGATGGCCAACCTGCTGGGCATCAACACCAACAACATCATCGCCCTGACCTTCGTCATCGGTGCGGCCCTGGCCGCCATCGCGGCGGTGCTGTTGAGCATGCAATACGGCGTGATCAACCCCAACGCCGGCTTCCTGGTGGGCCTGAAAGCCTTCACCGCCGCGGTCCTGGGCGGTATCGGCAGCATCCCCGGCGCCATGCTCGGCGGGCTGGTGCTGGGCGTGGCGGAAGCCTTTGGCGCCGACATCTTCGGCGACCAGTACAAGGACGTCGTGGCATTCGGCTTGTTGGTTCTGGTTCTGTTATTCCGGCCGACCGGCATCCTGGGCCGTCCGGAGGTTGAGAAAGTATGACTAGGCATCTCAAATCGGCGCTCTTCAGCGCCCTGCTGGTCTGGGCCGTGGCCTACCCGGTACTGGGTCTTAAACTGACCATCGTCGGCATCAACCTGGAAGTGCATGGCACCAGCCCGGCCATCCTGGCGACCATCGCCGTGTGCTCGTTGCTGATGTTCGTGCGCGTGCTGTTCAGCACACAGATCAGCGCGGCGTGGAAGTCTTCGCCCGGCCTGCCGGTGATCCCGGCCAAGGCCAGCAACTTCCTGACCCTGCCGTCGACCCAGCGCTGGATCGTGCTGGGCCTGATCGTCGTGGCATTGGTGTGGCCGTTCTTCGGCTCTCGTGGCGCGGTGGACATCGCCACGCTGATCCTGATCTACGTGATGCTGGGCCTGGGCCTGAACATCGTCGTAGGCCTGGCCGGCCTGCTGGACCTGGGTTACGTCGGCTTCTACGCCGTCGGTGCCTACAGCTATGCGCTGCTGTCCCACTACTTCGGCCTGAGCTTTTGGATCTGCCTGCCGATCGCCGGGATGATGGCCGCCACCTTCGGTTTCCTGCTGGGTTTCCCGGTCCTGCGCTTGCGCGGTGACTACCTGGCCATCGTGACCCTCGGTTTTGGCGAGATCATCCGTCTGTTCCTGCGCAACCTGACCGACATCACCGGTGGCCCGAACGGCATCAGCAATATCGAGAAACCGACGTTCTTCGGCCTGACCTTCGAGCGTAAAGCCGCCGAAGGCCTGCAGACCTTCCACGAGTACTTCGGCCTGCAATACAACTCGATCAACAAGGTGATCTTCCTCTACCTGGTTGCCCTGTTGCTGGCCCTGGCTGCGCTGTTCGTCATCAACCGCCTGCTGCGCATGCCGATCGGCCGTGCGTGGGAAGCACTGCGTGAAGACGAAATCGCCTGCCGTGCCCTTGGTCTCAACCCCACCGTGATCAAACTGTCGGCCTTTACCCTCGGTGCCGCGTTCGCCGGTTTTGCCGGCAGCTTCTTCGCCGCTCGCCAGGGCCTGGTGACGCCGGAATCCTTCACCTTCATCGAGTCGGCGATCATCCTCGCCATCGTGGTGCTGGGCGGGATGGGCTCGCAGCTGGGCGTGATCCTCGCGGCCATCGTGATGATCCTGCTGCCTGAAATGATGCGTGAATTCAGCGAATACCGCATGTTGATGTTCGGCGCCTTGATGGTGCTGATGATGATCTGGCGTCCTCAAGGTCTGCTGCCTATGCAACGCCCCCACATGGAGCTGCGCAAATGAGCCGCGAGATCCTGAAAGTCGAAAACTTGAGCATGCGCTTCGGCGGTTTGCTGGCGGTCAACGGCGTGGCCCTGACCGTGAAAGAGAAGCAAGTGGTGGCCCTGATCGGGCCTAACGGCGCGGGCAAGACCACTGTGTTCAACTGCCTGACCGGCTTCTACCAGCCCACCGGCGGCACCATCCTGCTGGACGGCGAGCCGATCCAGGGCCTGGCCGGCCACCACATCGCCCGCAAGGGTGTGGTGCGCACCTTCCAGAACGTGCGGCTGTTCAAGGACATGACGGCGGTCGAAAACCTGTTGATCGCCCAGCATCGTCACTTGAACACCAACTTCTTCGCCGGCCTGTTCAAGACCCCTGCGTTCCGCAAGAGCGAACGCGAGGCGATGGAGTACGCCGAGTACTGGCTGGACAAGGTCAACCTCACCGAGTTTGCCAACCGTACCGCCGGCACCCTGGCCTACGGTCAGCAACGGCGCCTGGAAATCGCTCGCTGCATGATGACCCGTCCGCGGATCCTCATGCTCGACGAACCGGCCGCCGGCCTGAACCCGAAGGAAACCGAAGATCTCAAGGCCCTGATCGGCGTGCTGCGTGAGGAGCACAACGTCACCGTGTTGTTGATCGAGCACGACATGAAGCTGGTCATGAGCATTTCCGACCACATCGTGGTGATCAACCAGGGCACCCCCCTGGCCGACGGTACACCGGAACAGATCCGCGACAATCCTGAAGTGATCAAAGCCTACCTGGGGGAAGCGTAAATGCTGCAGTTCGAAAACGTTTCCACCTTCTACGGCAAGATCCAGGCCCTGCACAGCGTCAACGTCGAGGTCCGCCAGGGCGAAATCGTCACGCTGATCGGTGCCAACGGTGCTGGCAAATCCACCCTGCTGATGACGCTCTGCGGTTCGCCCCAGGCCCACAGCGGCAGCATCCGCTACATGGGTGAGGAATTGGTGGGCCAGGACTCGGCGCAGATCATGCGCAAGAGCATCGCCGTGGTACCTGAGGGCCGTCGGGTATTTGCCCGGCTGACCGTGGAAGAAAACCTCGCCATGGGCGGGTTCTTCACCGACAAGGGCGACTATCAGGAACAGATGGACAAGGTGCTGCACCTTTTCCCACGCCTGAAAGAGCGCTTTACCCAGCGCGGCGGCACCATGTCCGGTGGTGAACAGCAAATGCTCGCCATTGGCCGTGCCCTGATGAGCAAGCCCAAGCTGCTGCTGCTCGACGAGCCTTCCCTGGGCCTGGCACCGATCATCATCCAGCAGATCTTCGACATCATCGAGCAACTGCGCAAGGATGGCGTGACGGTGTTCCTGGTGGAGCAGAACGCCAACCAGGCGCTGAAAATCGCCGACCGGGCGTACGTGCTGGAGAACGGTCGCGTGGTGATGCAAGGCACCGGTGAAGCCCTGCTGACCGACCCGAAAGTGCGCGAGGCGTACCTGGGCGGTTGAGCCTGTCGCAGTAAAAGAAACGGCCTTCGGGCCGTTTTTTTTTGCCCGGTTCTCAAGAAAATACAATGGCAGGCAGCCATACATCTGTGGCGAGGGGATTTATCCCCGCTGGGCTGCGGAGCAGCCCCAAAAAACCGCTCCACGGTGTGTCAGGCCGATTGATGCGGCATTGCGAGGGCTGCTTCGCAGCCCAGCGGGGATAAATCCCCTCGCCACAGATCACTCTCCTGCGCATTGGATTTCAGGGGTGGGCAAAAAAATCATGCCCCTCGCTGTAACGCTTTCCCCCTTCCCTTCTCTAGTTCATCAGACCGGCGCTAAAGCCGGTTCATTTCCCTGAATGACTGGAGAATCACCATGACTGCTTCGACCCGCACCCTGTCCGCCACTGCCTTGGTCCTGGCCCTGGGTTCCGCCCTGAGCATGACAGCCGTCTCGACCGTCCATGCAGCCGACGACACCATGGAAAAATGCTTCGGCGTTGCTCTCAAAGGCAAGAACGACTGCGCCGCTGGCGCCGGCACCACCTGCGCCGGTACCGCCAAGATGGACTATCAGGCCAACGCTTGGAAATCGGTACCCAAAGGCACTTGCACCACCCTGGAAAGCAAAACCTCCCCAACTGGTTTCGGCCAGCTCGAAGCGTTCAAAGCCAAGTCCTGATCGCATCCGCCTGAGGCCAGCCACCATGTTCAATAGCCCATCCCTCGCCCCTGTCAGCCGGCTGCCGCCAAGGGCAGGGCTGGGCCTCAAGAGCGTGCATTTTCGCGAAGTGCTCCAGACCCGACCGGATCTGGGTTTCTTCGAAGTGCATGCGGAAAACTACATGGTGGCCGGCGGGCCGCTTCATCACTTCCTGGGGCGAATACGCGAACAGTACCCGCTGTCATTGCACGGCGTCGGCCTGTCGATCGGTGGGGAGGGACCGCTGGATGTCACGCATTTGCAGCGCCTGGCCGCATTGATCGAACGCTATCAACCCCAGTCCTTTTCCGAACACCTGGCCTGGTCCAGCCACGGCCCGGTGTTCCTCAATGACCTGCTCCCCCTGGCCTACGACGAGGCGACCCTCGACCGCGTCTGCCAGCACATCGATCAGGTGCAGAGCACCCTCAAGCGCACGCTGTTGCTGGAAAACCCGGCCACCTACCTGGCCTTCGAAGCGTCGACCCTCGACGAACCGCACTTCATGAGCGAAGTGATCCGTCGCACCGGCTGCGGCCTGTTGTTGGATGTGAATAACGTCTACGTTTCGTGCGTCAACCACAGTCGCGATCCATTGGCCTACCTCGACGCCCTGCCCCTGCCAGCGACTGGCGAAATACACCTGGCCGGCTTTGCCGAAGACACCGACAGCCTCGGCGATCGCCTGCTGATAGACGACCACGGCGCCCCCATCGACCATGCGGTCTGGCAGCTGTACCTCAAGGCACTGGAGCGAACCGGGCCAGTAGCCACCTTGATCGAGCGCGACAATCACCTCCCTGCATGGGAGGTGCTGCTGGCCGAAGCGCGCCAGGCCGATCAACTGTTAAGCGCCGCTGGAGCCCGGCGATGAGCAGCCAGCGCGCATTCGCCGCCGCCCTGCTCGACCCGCGCAAGCCGTGTCCGCCTGGCCTGGTCTGCGCCAATGGTGCGGACCCGCAGAGTCGTTTCGCGGTGTACCGCAACAACGTGCTCAGCTCGTTGATCAACGCCTTGGCCGATAACTACCCGGTGGTGTCGCAACTGGTGGGCGAGGAATTCTTCCGAGCCATGGCCGGGGTCTATGTGCAGTCAACGGCGCCGCAAAGCCCGGTGATGAATGACTACGGGGGCGACTTCGCCGAGTTCATCGAACGCTTCGAACCTGCCGCCAGTGTGCCTTACCTGGCCGACGTCGCCCGCCTGGAGCGACTGCATGTGCAAGCCTGGCATGCCGCCGACGCCGAACCCATGGCAGAAGAACGGATCGTGCAGGCGCTGTCGTCCCCCACGCTGGCGGGGCACCTGAAAATGGGGCTTCACCCGTCACTGCGGCTGCTGCAATCACCCTTCGCCGTGGTGACGATCTGGGCCGCCCATCAACACCAGGCGCCCGTACCGTTCGAAACGTTTCCCGCGCAAAACGCCTTGGTGCTGCGCAACGGCCTGGACGTGGAGGTGTTCGCGATCAGTCGCGCTGCCCATGGGTTCATAGCAGCCCTGCTACAAGGTTTTTCCCTGACTGCTGCCATTGAGGCCTCAATCGACCTCGACCTGGAACACACCCTGGCGGGGCTCATCCGTCACCAGGCCATCACCCATCTGCTAGCCGAACAGGTATCCCCATGAACACCCTGATTGCCGGTTTCATTCAGTGGCTGGAGAAAACTCCCCACAGCCTGATCGCCTTTGTCGCACGCTTCTCGATTGCCGCGGTGTTCTGGAAATCCGGCCAGACCAAAATCGAAGGCCTGGCCATCGACCTGTTCGACGGCACCCTCCAGATCGGCCTGCCGCGCCTGGCGGACTCGACCATTCCCCTGTTCAAAAGCGAATACGCCCTGCCGCTGCTGTCGCCGGAACTGGCCGCGTACCTGGCGGCCTCTGCCGAGCATGTGTTCCCGGTCCTGATCCTGCTTGGCCTGGCGACACGCTTTTCAGCCCTGGCCTTGCTGGGCATGACCGTGACCATCCAGCTGTTCGTCTACCCGGACGCCTACCCGACCCATGGCACCTGGGCGGCGGTCTTGCTCTACCTGATGGCGCGCGGACCGGGGGTACTGTCCATCGACCACCTGATTGCCAAGCGTTACGCCCACTGACTGAGATTGAAAATCTCCTGTGGGAGCGAGCTTGCTCGCGATAGCGGTGGATCAGCTTGCGTAAATGCCTGATGTGCCACCGCCTTCGCGAGCAAGCCCGCTCCCACAGGGGGTTCCCATGGCTGGCTTATCACTGCAGCCGATCCAGCGCCTCGCCGCTGCGCTTGAACCAATCGATCAAATAGTCAGCCAGTACCTGGGTGCGCTTGGGCAAGCCACCCTGGTAGGGATGCACCAGGTACATCGGCATGCGCCGTGTCTGATAATCGCGCAGCAACCTGCCCAGGCGTCCGTCAGCCAGTTCTTCATGCAGCAGGTACGACGGCAGCCGGGCGATTCCGGCGCCGGCCAGGGCCGCTTTTTTCAACAGGCTGTAGTGATTGCTGGCGAACGGCCCCGACACTCGAACCCGCAACAGTTCGTGTTGCTGGTGGTAAAGCCATTCTTCCCTCCCGCTGTAGTGACTGTTGAGCAGGCAACGGTGTTCGGCCAGGGCTTGGGGCGTCTCGGGTTCGCCATAGCGCTCAAGGTAGGCCGGGCTGGCGCAGGTCATTTCGTGCCACGCCAGCAGTGGCCGGGCCACCAGCCGCTCATCGATGGCGGCGTCGGAGCGGATCGCCAGGTCGAAGCCATCGCGGCTCAGATCACGGTAACCATTGTTGAGCTCGAGTTCGATCTGCACGTTGGGGTACGTGCGAGCGAACTCCATCAGCAAGCCTTCGAAGAAGGTTTCGCCCAACGAAACCGGGACCGTCATACGCACCGGCCCGGAAATGTCATCCTTCAGCCGCGCCAATGCCTGACGCGCCCTTTCCACCTGCACCAACAGCGCCTGGGCCTGGGGCAACAACGCCGCCCCTGCAGCGGTGAGGCTCAAGCGCCGCGTGGTGCGTTGCAACAACACCACCGAAAACCGGTTCTCCAGCAGGCTGATGCGCTTGGACAACTGGCCCTTGCTGCACCCCAACTGCTGGGCCGCCAGGGTGAAACTGCCGGCCTCCATCAACACGGCAAACGCCGCCAGGTCATCCATTTCGCTCATTGGATTGTTTCCAAATGAAAACCAAAGGTTGCCTATTAGCATGATTATCAATGAAAAGAACCCCCTCTAGACTGACAACTCATTCATTCCATTGAGGACAGCCCATGAAAATCCTGTTGATCGGCGCCAACGGCACCATCGGTTCGGCCGTTGAAAAGGAACTGTCGCCCCGTCATGAAATCATTCGGATTGGCCGCCACAGCGGTGAATTGCAGGTGGATATCAGCGACAGCGCCTCGATTCGTGCCCTGTTCGAAGAGACCGGCGGTTTTGATGCCCTGGTCTGCGCCGCCGGCAACGTCACCTTTGCGCCCCTGGCTGACATGACCGAAGACAGTTTTGCCTTGGGTTTGAAAGACAAGCTGATGGGCCAGGTCAACCTGCTGCTGATCGGCCGCGAATTCGCCAACGACGGTGCCTCCTTCACCTTCACCACCGGCGTGCTCAGCCACGACCCGATCAAGAGCGGTGCTTCGGCGGCCCTGGTCAACGGAGCCCTGGACAGCTTCGTGCGCGCCGCGGCTATCGAGTTGCCACGGGGCATGCGGGTCAACTCGGTGAGCCCGAACGTGCTGATGGAGGCCATGGATAAATACGCGCCTTATTTCCGCGGTTTCAAAGCCGTTCCCGCTTCGGATGTGGCATTGGCCTACGCCAAGAGCGTCGAAGGCCTGCAAACCGGTCAGACCTTTCACGTGGGTTAACCCCCTTGTGATGCGGGATCAGTCTGAGTAACGTGGCGGCACTTGTCTGGAGACCCAATGATGCGTGCCGCCCGCTCCCTGCTGTTTGTCGCCCTCCTGCCGCTGTTCACCGGCTGCCAATTGCTCGAGGCCCCACGCCAGAGTGCCTCCCACGCCGGCCAGACGCGCATGCAGGGCGAGCTCACGGCGGCCGATGGCCAACTGGTGTTCCAGCCGTGCCAGGAACAACGCCGCTACGTCGTCAACGACAGCGGTGGCACCAGCGTGCTGCAACAAGCCGCCAGCCTGGCCGATGACCAGGGCAAGCTGTTCGCCGATGTACGTGGCCGTATCGTGTCCAGCACGGCGGCCGGTGCCGACAGTCAGTTGGACGTTGAACAGCTGTATCGCCTGGAACGCTCGGGAACGGCGTGCGAAGACGTCGATTTCAAACGAGTGATCCTGCGCGCCGCGGGACACGGCCCTGAATGGACGCTCAAGGCCAGTGGCAAGGGCCTGGTGCTGGACCGCGAAGGCCAGCCGCCGCTGGCGGTGCCTTACGTCGAGGAGCAATTGGGCGATGGCCGCTTCAACCTCGGCACCGAGGCCAACGGCCAGAAAGTCGAGCTCTGGATCACACCTGCACGTTGTGTCGACAGCGTCACGGGCAGTGTGCAACACATGAGCGCCGAGTTGCGGGTCAACGGCCAGGTCCAGCGCGGCTGCGCCTACTTCGGTGGCGCGCGCGACGACTGATCCACAGCTTTTGGCTTATAATCGCCGGTTCACGCCCTGGTGCAGTTGTGCATCCCGCGAACCGGACCCCGCCATGTTACGAATCACCGAACTCAAGCTGCCGATCGACCACCCCGAAGAAGACCTGCGCCCTGCCATCGTGCAGCGCCTGGGCATCGCTAGCGATGACCTGCTCGACTTCACCCTGTTCAAGCGCAGCTACGACGCGCGCAAGAAATCTTCCGAATTGTGCTTCATCTACACCATCGACCTGGCGGTGCGCGATGAAGCCAGCCTGCTGCGCAAGTTCGCCGATGACCGTAACGTCAACGAAGCGCCGGATGTCAGTTACAAAGTGGTGGGCCAGGCACCGGCCGACCTGGGCGAGCGGCCGATCGTGGTCGGTTTCGGCCCGTGCGGGATCTTCGCCGCCCTGTTGCTGGCGCAGATGGGCTTCAAGCCGATCATCCTCGAACGCGGCCCGGAAGTGCGCCAGCGCACCAAGGACACCTGGGGCCTGTGGCGCAAAAGCGTGCTCAACCCCGAATCCAACGTGCAGTTCGGTGAAGGCGGCGCCGGGACGTTTTCCGACGGCAAGCTCTACAGCCAGATCAAGGATCCGAAATTCCTTGGCCGCAAGGTCCTGCATGAGTTCGTCAAGGCCGGGGCACCGGAAGAAATCCTCTACGTCAGCAAGCCACACATCGGCACGTTCCGCCTGACAGGCGTGGTGGAAACCATGCGCGAGCAGATTCGCGCCCTGGGTGGCGAAGTGCGCTTCCAGCAGCGGGTCACCGATGTGCTGATCGAGGACGGCCAACTGGTCGGCGTCGAACTGGCCAGCGGCGAACAGATTCATTCGAAACATGTGATCCTGGCCCTGGGCCACAGCGCCCGGGACACCTTCCGCATGCTCCACAGCCGCGGCGTGTACATGGAAGCCAAGCCGTTCTCGGTGGGTTTCCGTATCGAACACCCGCAATCGCTGATCGACAGCGCGCGCCTGGGCAAGTACGCCGGCCACCCGAAACTCGGCGCCGCCGACTACAAACTGGTGCACCACGCCAAGAACGGTCGTTCGGTGTACAGCTTCTGCATGTGCCCGGGCGGCACCGTGGTCGCCGCGACGTCCGAGCCGAACCGCGTCGTGACCAACGGCATGAGCCAGTATTCGCGCAACGAGCGCAACGCCAACTCCGGTATCGTCGTCGGCATTACCCCGGAAGTGGATTATCCGGGCGGCCCGCTGGCGGGGATCGAGTTGCAGGAACGCCTGGAGTCCCACGCATACATACTCGGTGGCAGCAACTACGAGGCCCCGGCGCAACTGGTGGGTGATTTCATCGCCGGCAAGCCGTCCACGGCACTGGGCAGCGTCGAACCTTCCTACAAGCCGGGGGTGTCCCTGGGCGACTTGGCCCTGGCCCTGCCGGACTTCGCCATCGAAGCCATCCGCGAGGCCTTGCCGGCGTTCGAGAAACAGATTCGCGGCTACTCGCTGCACGACGCCGTGCTGACCGGCATCGAAACCCGCACCTCATCGCCCCTGCGCATTACCCGCAACGAATCGCTGCAGAGCCTGAACGTCAAGGGGCTGTTCCCGGCGGGTGAAGGCGCCGGTTATGCGGGCGGGATCCTGTCGGCAGGGGTGGACGGGATTCGGATTGCCGAAGCGGTGGCGCGGGATATCCTCGGTCTCGAGGCCTGAGGGGCCGATGCTGTTCACCCAAGGCAGGATTGGCCTGGGTGAACAATATGATCCTGTGGGAGCGAGCTTGCTCGCGATGACGGCCTGGCATCAACACAGTGGTTGACTGATCCACCGCTATCGCGAGCAAGCTCGCTCCCACAAGGGCCCCCAGTGATTCAGATATTGGCCCGCAACACACTCTCCGGCAGCGCCTCGCCCCGTTCCACACACGCTGCCACGATGTCCATCAGCCCACTCAACTCATAGCCCTGGGCCTTGAGCCACACCGGGTCGTAATACGTCGTGGCGTAGCGCTCGCCACCGTCACACAAAATCGCCACGATCGACCCCGACGCCTGCGCATCTGCCATCTGCCGGGCCGCCATGAGAGCACCGACCAGATTGGTGCCGCTGGACCCACCGACCCGTCGTCCCAACCGCTGGGCCAGGTAATGCATGGCCGCCAGCGACAAGGCGTCCGGGACCTTGACCATCGCATCGATGACGTTCGGCAGGAACGACGCCTCCACCCGTGGCCGGCCGATGCCTTCGATGCCAGAACCGCAATCCAGGCGCAGGCTGGCATCGCCGCTGCGGTAGTAGTCGAAGAACACCGAACGCTCGGCGTCGGCACACAGCACGCGGGTGCCATGCTGGCGATAACGGACGTAGCGCCCCAGGGTGGCGGTGGTGCCGCCGGTGCCGGGGCTTGAAATCAACCAGCTCGGCTCCGGGTGCCGCTCGAAGCGCATCTGCTGGAAGATCGATTCGGCAATGTTGTTATTGGCCCGCCAGTCCGTGGCGCGCTCGGCATAGGTGAATTGATCAATGAAGTGTCCATCATGCTCGCGAGCCAGGCGTTCGGACTCGGCGTAGATCTGCGTGGGATCCTCCACCAGGTGGCTCTGGCCGCCATAGAAAGCGATCTGCGCGATTTTTTCCCGGGAGGTGGTCGCCGGCATCACCGCAATGAACGGCAGGCCCAGCAACCTGGCGAAATAAGCCTCGGAAATAGCCGTCGAGCCGCTGGAGGCCTCGATCACTGGCGCACCGGGCTTGAGCCAGCCGTTACACAACGCGTAGAGAAACAGCGAACGCGCCAGTCGATGCTTGAGGCTGCCGGTGGGATGGCTGGACTCGTCCTTGAAATACAGCTCGATGCCCGGCAGGCCAGGCAGTGGCAGCGGAATCAGATGGGTATCGGCGCTGCGCTGGAAGTCTGCCTCGATGATGCGGATCGCTTCGCGCGCCCACTGGCGGGGGTCGTTCATGGTATTTTCTCACTGGCTCGGTTCGACGCGGGGAAACCTGATGGTCATGCAGGCGCAACGTGGTCTCGAAAAAAACCAGTTGCAAGCTTAGGAAAAAACCTACTTCACGCACAGGTACAGCTAAGGTCCAATATGGCCCATAACTGCCCGACTGCATGGAGCAAGCGTTGTAACGACATATAACAAAAAAGAATATAACTTTTGTTTTAACAACCAACAGTACAGGTTAGGGTGTGCCATCTTTTCGATTCAATACATGGAGAGCGATCGTGGCTCTACGCAATTCTCTGACACGTTTTTTCCAACTGGAGGCTGCTAGCGGCCTGCTACTGATCGCCGCCGCCGTATTGGCCCTGGCCATCAATAACTCACCGCTGTCCTGGCTGTACAACGGCCTGCTGGACACGCCGGTGGTCGCCCAGGTCGGCGTGTTGAAGATCGCCAAACCCTTGTTGCTGTGGATCAACGACGGCCTGATGGCGATGTTCTTCCTGCTCGTCGGCCTCGAAGTCAAGCGAGAGGTCCTCGGCGGGCAACTGTCGAAACCGTCGCAAATCGTCTTGCCAGGTGCGGCGGCGATTGGCGGCATGGTGGTCCCGGCGCTGATCTACTGGTTCCTCAACCGCGACAACCCGGCCGCCCTCGCTGGCTGGGCGATTCCGACGGCCACCGACATTGCATTCGCCCTCGGCGTGCTCGCCTTGCTGGGCAAGCGGGTGCCGGTGTCGCTCAAGCTGTTCCTGATGACCCTGGCGATCATCGACGACCTGGGCGCCATTATCATCATCGCGATCTTTTACTCCGGCGCCCTGTCCAGCCTGTCGCTCATACTGGCGGCAACCTGCATCGCCGCGCTGGTGGCGATGAACCGGATGGGCGTGGTCAAGCTCGGACCCTACATGGTTGTCGGCCTGATTCTGTGGGTCTGCGTGCTCAAGAGCGGTGTCCATGCCACCCTGGCCGGGGTGACCCTGGCGTTCTGCATCCCGCTGCGCACGAAAAACGCCGAGACTTCGCCGCTGCTGACCCTGGAACATGCCCTGCATCCCTGGGTGGCCTATGGCATCCTGCCGCTGTTCGCCTTCGCCAACGCCGGCTTGTCCCTGAGCGGCGTCACCGTCGAAAGCTTCACCCATCATGTGCCGATGGGCATCGCCATCGGCCTGTTGCTGGGCAAGACCGTCGGCGTCTTCGGCCTGACCTGGCTGGCCGTGAAAATCGGCATCGCCAGCCTGCCCGCCGGCGCCAATTGGGGCCAGGTCCTGGGCGTGGCAATCCTGTGCGGGATTGGTTTCACCATGAGCCTGTTCGTTGGTTCCCTGGCGTTTGAGCCTGGTGTCAGCGACTACGCCGGCATGGACAGGATGGGGATTCTCACCGGTTCGATCCTGGCGGCGTTGCTCGGTTATGCGGTGACGGCGGCGGCCAGTCGCAAGCAGCCTGCATTGCCTGGCTGATCCTTGCTTCTGCGTTAGCGTCTTGAGAGCCATGGGAGGTTAAGGAACGGTGTGTATATCCGTTTCTGCGGTAACGGCGGCTGGCGGTTCCGCTCTTACAGCGGCTCACTTTTGAGAAGCGCAAAAGTAAGCAAAACGCTTTATGCCCCACCACTCGGCACCTCGCCTAGGCTCGGTGTGCCTGAACGAAGGCCTTGCGCAGTGGGCACCTCGGCATGGATGCCGAGCCTAGGCGAGGCACCGAGTGGTGGGGCATGTACGGGACAACCACATGGGTTACAAAAAAGTGCATTCACATAGGTGACACTTTGATTGAAACGTAGCCATAAAAAAAGGCGCTTTCCATTCCCGGAATAAGCGCCGTTTCCACTTACCGACTCAAGCTTAGTGCGATACGCGACTCGTACCACCCACAGTAGAAATACGAACCCGCTCACCCACACGGAACACCTCGTTCTCCTGAACCTGCTGCACATAGGCACGCATGCTGCCGTCATCTTCACGAACGGTGATTTCCACACCCTGGGTACGGGTCAGGCCTTCTTCAGTCGCAGAACCAATCAGGCCACCGGCTACCGCGCCGATCACAGCGGCGACGATGCTGCCACGGCCACCACCGATGGCGCTGCCACCGACACCACCAACCACCGCACCGGCCGCACCGCCGATCGGGGTCTTGGTGCCTTCGATCTTGACCGGACGCAAGGATTCGATGGTCCCCATGCGAATCGTCTGCACGCGACGCGCTTCGTCACGGGAGTAGGAGTCACCGGTCAGGCTCGACTGACAGCCAGTGAGCAACATCGCCATCGTGGAAAAGGAAGCAACCAGCAAAACAGACTTACGCATAGCATCAACTCCAAAAGACAGGGATTCATTAAACTCCGCAGCTTGACGCCTGTCACGGCCTCGCCGAGATAAAATTGTTTTCATTCAGGTGGGATACAGGCGCACCCGAAAAATTCACCAAACAGTAGCGCCAATTTACGAAACCTGCGTCATCAACCCAGGGATTTTTTCATGGATTATTTCATCATCGTCGTAACCACCGTGGCCGGCCTGTACTTCCACGGGTGGCTGTATGTACGAATCAAACGCTGGATGGACCGCGACCTGGCGCTGTCCCTGGCGGGGCAGGATGAGCAGAAAAGGACTTACATGCTGCAACAATTGGCCCGCGCCCGGGAGCAAGGGGTCAAGCGCCGGGACTTGCCGCAATGGCTTAAAACCGCTGCGGCACGTTACCCCGACGCTAAGGCGCTAGACGCTCGCGCGTCCAGTTCGCCCCTTGCAGGCGGTAGTTGAGGCGATCGTGCAGGCGGCTCGGACGCCCCTGCCAGAACTCGATGCGCTCGGGCAGCAAACGATAACCGCCCCAATGCTCCGGGCAATGCGGTTGGCTGTCGCTGAAGCGTTGTTCGGTGGCCTTGAGCAGGTCGTCCAGCTCACCACGCCCTGCAATTACCTGGCTCTGGGGTGAAGCCCAGGCACCGAGGCGGCTGCCCAGCGGGCGAACCTGGTAATAGGCGTCCGACTCTTGCGCCGTGACCTTGACCACTTTGCCTTCGATGCGAACCTGGCGTTCCAGGGCCGGCCAGAAAAACGTCATGGCCGCGAACGGATTCGCAACCAGTTGCTGGCCCTTGGCGCTGTCGTAGTTGGTGAAGAACGTGAAGCCCAAGGCATCCAAGCCCTTGAGCAGCAGGATCCGGCAGTGCGGGCGCCCTTCTGCGTCCACCGTCGCCAGGGTCATGGCGTTGGCCTCCACCGGTGCCTGCTCGGTTTTCACCGCCTCGGCAAACCATTGGTGAAACAGTGCAAACGGCTCGGCCGGAGCCTGTGCCTCGGTCAAGCCGTCGCGGGTGTAGTCGCGGCGCATATCAGCCAGCGGTTGGGTCATGGCGCGTTCCTTGTGGTTAGCCCATCATTGCTTCGGGGTATCGGCAGCCGCGACTTTCTTGGTATCGGTGGCGGCTTTGGCCGGCTGAGGCTTCTTCGCCGGGGTGGCGGGCTTGGCCGGTGCCTTCTTCGCAGGCGCCTTGGTTGCGGCCTTTTTAGCCGGTGCTTTCTTGACCGAGGCTTTGTTGGTCGAAGCCACCGCTTTTTTTGCCGCAGGCGCCGGCGCCGGGGCAGCAGGCTTCACATCCCGGGCTGCAACCATGGTCACCGGCGCCGGAGCCGGCATGTTGTATTTGCTCAGCAGCGCAACCATGGTGTTTTGCGGCGTAACCAGCAACTCCACACGACGATTCAAGGCGCGGCCCTCAACGCTGTCGTTGGCGGCACGCGGGGCCACGGCGCCCATGCCGCGCAACATCAGGCGATCACGTTGCAGGCCGCTGAGGCGGAAGATCGCCGCCACGGACTGCGCACGCTCCTGGCTCAGCTTGAGGTTCGCCGGGGCGGCACCCGAGGTGTCGGCATGGCCGAGAATCAGCACAGCGGTTTTGGGATCAGCTTCAAGGATCTTCGCCACGCGGGTGAACGGGCCGAGGGTCACAGGCAGCAGCATGGCCGGACGGTCCGGGTTGAAAGAACCGTCCACGGGCGCAGTGACCACCAGCACGTCGTCGCGGCGCTCGAGTTCGAGCTTGCTGTCCTTGATGGCGGTGCGCAGCTTCGGCTCGTAGTCGTCGAGCCAGGCCTGGGTGACTTTAGGATCGGGCATCGGCACCGCCTTGGCGGTGTCCTGGTCCTTGCCGCCGAACGGCCACCACCACTTGCCGTTGCTGTCGGCTTCGGCCTTGGCGACCGCTGCCGGCTTGGCCTCTGCTTTTGCTTCGGCTTTTCTGGCGGCGTCTGCGGCGGTCTCCTCGGAAGAGAACGGCCACCACCAGTGAGTGGCGCCCTCGGCCTTGGCTTGTGGTGCGACGGTGGCCGGCTTCAGGGGCGCTGGCGCCGTTTCCTTGGCCGCCACCTTGTCGGAAGAGCCGAACGGCCACCAACCACCGCTGCCCTCGGCATCATTTTGTGGGGTTTGTGCGCAACCGGTGATCGCGAAGCACAGCGCCAGAGCGAGGGTTTTATTCGATGACATTGGATATCCACAAAATGATCTAAATGAAAAAAAAGGCCATGGCTTGGCCACATAAACAGACGCTTGGAAACTGAAAAGGGCATGAGGTTCCTATGCCCATTGCCTTCACTGGCGTTTACAGACAAGTGGCAAGGACCCTTGCCAGGTTCTGTGCACGGGGGTCCATCAATACGTACGGGCCGAGCGTGTTGGTCACGAAGCCAAACGCGACATCGTGCTCCGGGTCGGCAAAACCGATGGAGCCCCCGGCCCCCGGATGCCCGAACGCTCGTGGGCCGAGGCCGTAGGTCGCGTTCGGTACGTCCGGCTGGTCCAGCATGCAACCCAGGCCGAAACGGGTCTGGGTCAGCAATGTCTTGTCGTCGCCGAAGCTGTGCTGGCGAGTCAGCTCATCGAGCATCTCACCTTCCAGCAGGCTGCCGTCCAGCAGGCCGGCATAGAAGCCGGCCACGCTGCGGGCATTGCCATGGCCATTGGCGGCGGGTTGCTGCATGCGTCGCCATTGCGCCTTGTTGGTGCTGGTCATGATCGACGGCGGATTGGTGAAGGCCCGCGTGGTCATGGCCGTGGGTTCGCGCATCGTCACCTGCAACAGGCGCTGGGCCGCCGCGTCGCCGACATTGCCCTTGCCCCGGGCGATGTGGGCCACTCGATGGAACTCGGCATCGGCCAGGCCCACGTGGAAATCCAGGCCCAACGGCCTGGCGACGCGGGCCACGATGGACTCCCCCGGGCCACGACCGTCGGCCCTGCGCAACAGCTCGCCCACCAGCCAGCCGTAGGTGATCGCCGCGTAACCGTGGCCCTCGCCGGGCGTCCACCAAGGTGTTTCGGCAGCCAGGGCGTCCACCATGGTTTGCCAGTCATACAGCGCCTCGGGCGGCAATAGCTCACGCAACGCTGGGAGCCCGGCCTGATGGCAGAGCAATTGGCGCAGGGTGATGGAGGCTTTACCGGCCGCAGCGAACTCTGGCCAATGGCGGGCTACCGGGGCGTCCAACTGCAACTTGCCTTCTGCCACCAATTGCAGGGCGGTGACGGCGGTGAAGGTCTTGGTGCAGGAAAACAGATTGGCGAGGGTATCGCTGTGCCAGGCTTCATGGCCGTCCTTGTCCGCCGTGCCGGCCCACAGGTCGATCACCGTTCGGCCACCAACCTGGATGCACAATGCCGCGCCACGCTCCTGGGGATCGTCGAACAGTGCCGCGAAGGCTTCACGCACGGCTTCGAACTGAAGCTCATAATGACCTTGAATCTGCACCCGCAACTCCCTCGAAACAAAGACTTTTAGAGTGGTTGGCATTGTTTCAGGCATTAGGTCATTTGGGAACCGCCACAGGACGGCTGGCTGGACACTGCCCTTGTGGCGAGGGGATTTATCCTCGCTGGGTTGCGAAGCGGCCCCCGAACAGCCAATTCTGCATACCCTGGCACTCCGATCGCCTGGTTTCAGGGCCGCTTCGCGCCCCAGCGGGGATAAATCCCCTCGCCACAAATAGCTCCCTGACCACACAATGACGGGGCATCAGGAAATCTCCCGCCGAAACGGTGGCAGCGCGTTCAGGATCGCCTTGCCGTAACGCTGGGTTACCAGCCTGCGGTCGAGCAAGGTGATGGTGCCGCGGTCTTCTTCGGTGCGCAGCAATCGACCACACGCCTGGACCAGCTTCAGCGAAGCGTCCGGTACGGAAATTTCCATGAACGGGTTGCCGCCTCGGGCTTCGATCCACTCGGCCAGCGCGGCTTCCACCGGGTCATCGGGGACCGAGAATGGAATCTTGGCGATCACCACGTGCTCGCAATAGGCACCTGGCAAGTCCACGCCTTCGGCAAAACTCGCCAGGCCGAACAGCACGCTGGAATCCCCACCATCGACCCGCGCCTTGTGTTTGTTCAGGGTTTCCTGCTTCGACAGGTTGCCCTGGATGAACACCTGCTTGCGCCAGTCACGGTCAAGGCCGTCGAACACGTCCTGCATCTGTTTGCGCGAGGAAAACAGCACCAGGGTGCCCCGTGAGCCTTCCACCAGTTCCGGCAGGTCGCGGATGATCGCCGCGGTATGGCCGGCGGCATCCCGTGGGTCGGCCTTGAGGTCCGGCACCCGCAGCACGCCGGCGTCGGCGTGGTGGAAAGGACTCGGGACCACGGCGGTCACGGCTTTCTTCGGCAGGCCGGCGCGCATGCGGAAGCGGTCGAACGTGCCTAGGGCGGTCAGCGTGGCGGACGTCACCAGCGCGCCATAGGCCACGTTCCACAGGTTGCGGCGTAGCATTTCCGCCGCCAGGATCGGGCTGGCATTGACCTCGATATCGAACAGCGAACCGCTTTCGGCCAGGGTCAGCCACCTCGCCATTGGCGGGTTGTCTTCCGGGTCTTCAGCGGTGAAGGCCGTCCACAGTTCCCAGTTGCCCTGTGAGCGGGACAACAGGCTGCCGAACAGCGGGTACCACTCCTCGGCCTGGTTGCTGGCGATGCCGATGTTGACCTCGCCATCCATGCCTTCCTTGAGCAGGTCGGTCAGGCGTGTGAACAGGTCGGTCAGGCGTGCGAAACCTTTCTTGAGCTCGATGCCCATTTCGCGCATGTGCTCGGGGATCACCCCGCCGACAAACCGGTGGCGTGGCCGCTCGCGGCCCTCGACGTCTTCGCCGGGCTTGAAATCGGCGATTTGCTCGCACGCGGTGAACATGAACTGCTGGTTCGTCTTGATTTCCCGCGCCAGCTCCGGCACTTGTTCGATGAACTTGCCCAGGTCGCCCGGCAACGGATGCTGGGCCAGCAGTTTGGTGAGGTTCTTGGCGGTGGTTTCCAGCCAGTCGGCAGTGGAGCGCAGCCGGGTGTAGTGGGCGAAATGGCCGATGGCCTTGTCCGGCAGGTGATGGCCTTCGTCGAACACGTAGATCGTGTCGCGCGGGTCCGGCAGCACCGCACCGCCGCCCAGGGCCAGGTCAGCCAGGACCATGTCGTGGTTGGTGACGATGACGTCGACCTTGCCCATGCCTTCGCGGGCCTTGTAGAAGGCGCACTGGCCGAAGTTCGGGCAATGGCGGTTGGTGCACTGGCTATGGTCGGTCGTCAGGCGGGACCAGTCGGCGTCTTCCAGGGCCGTGGACCAACTGTCGCGGTCGCCGTCCCATTTATTGCCGGCCAGCTTCTCGATCATGCTGGTGAACAGCTTCTGGCTGGCCTCATCGACCTCGATCTTGAAGCCTTCTTCTTCGAACAACTGGGCCGTGGCGGTTTGCGCGTGGCCTTCCTGGAGCAACATGTCGAGCTTGGACAGGCACATGTAGCGCCCGCGGCCCTTGGCCAGCGCGAACGTGAAGTTCAGCCCGCTGTTGCGCATCAGGTCGGGCAGGTCCTTGTAGACGATCTGCTCCTGCAGGGCGACGGTGGCCGTGGCGATCACCAGGCGTTTGCCCGCCGCCTTGGCCGTCGGAATCGCCGCCAGGCTGTAGGCCACGGTCTTGCCGGTACCGGTGCCGGCTTCCACCGCCACGACGGCAGGCTCGCCGCTGCGCCGGCCTTCGTCATCGGTGTCGATGTCACCCAGGACTTTTGCCACTTCGGCAATCATCAGGCGCTGGCCATATCGCGGCTTGAGGCTCTTGGCTTCGAGAAAACGCGAATAGGCGCCCTGGATCGTGGTTTTGAGTTCGGTGCTGATCATGAATGGTCGGGCGCTAAAAACGCTGGATAAATTTTCAGTGGTTCGGATCGGCGGCTATCATACCCCGCTAATGAATCCTGCGCAGAACGGAGTAACCCAATGACACCCTTTGCCTTCGTCTACACCCTGCATTTACTGGCGGCCCTGGTCTGGGTCGGCGGCATGTTTTTCGCCTGGATGATCCTGCGCCCTGCCGCAATGACGGCACTCGAGGGCCCTGCCCGGCTCAAGCTGTGGGTAGAAGTGTTTCAGCGTTTTTTTGTCTGGGTCTGGATTGCAGTGGTGCTTTTGCCGATCAGCGGTGTAGGCCTGATCCATCTGCGCTTCGCCGGTTTCGAAACCGCGCCGCGTTACGTACAGGTGATGATGGGGTTGTACGTGGTGATGGCAGCGCTGTTTATCCGCATCCAGGGCTTGCAGCTGCCAGCCTTGCGTAACGCCGTGACGGCCCAGGATTGGCCGGCAGGAGCGGCGGTACTGGGGAAGATCCGGCAGTTGGTGGGGATCAATCTGTTGATTGGTTTGCTGGTGGTGGCGATTGGCGCGGCGCGGCCGATGTTCTGAACATCACATAAAACCCTGTGGGAGCTTGCTCGCGATGACGGTGTATCAGGCAACACGTCATCGACTGACACAACGCCATCGCGAGCAAGCTCGCTCCCACAGGTTCAGATCAGATTTTTCTTCAGAACCGCTGCACCGTCACCGCCCCCGCCGCGCCGGCAGGCCCGGGCTGGCCGTCGGCACCGGCACGACCGCTTTTGCCGCCGTCCGCGGTATAGACCAGGCAGCCTTTGGCCTTGCCCCCAGCCCCAGGTTTACCCCCAGGTCCCGCCGCGCCACCGGCACCGCCGTCCACCGTCACCCTGATCTGCTCGGCAGGGTAGGCCTGGGGCAGTTCAAGGCGTACCTGCGCTCCAGCGGCTCCCGGTTGGCCATCGCTGCCATTGCTGCCGTCGGCACCGCGACCGGCCGAGCCCCAGGTACAACCCGGTGCCTGGCCGTTGGCACCGTCAAGGCCGACGTAACCCGGCGCACCGGTGCCACCGCGGGCGTCCACCGACAACAACGGCGCATTCAACGCCTTGAAACGCAGGTTGAGATCGCGCCCCGGCCGTGCGGCCTTGGTGTAGGTCCCCGGCGCACCGCGTGAAGTGATCTGGCTGCCTTCGCCCAGGTCGGCCCGGGCCACTTTCATTTCCAGTACCTGCTGTGCCGGTACGATGGCGATCCGCGCTTCACGCCCCAGGTGCAATTGCTCGATGGTCAGTTCCTTGACATTGGAAGGCACCAGCAGCGTGCCATAGTCGGCCACGTCCAGGCGTTCCAGGGCCAAGGTGCTGGTGGTGTTGGGCAGGCGCATCAACGAATGGCCTTCGACCTGGAGCACCTGGGCCGAAGCCCACGGACATACGAGTGCGAAAAGCAGACACAATTTACGCATGGGAAGCCTCTGGCGCGGTCGGGAGGGTTTGCAGGTGGAAGATGCCGAACAGCAACACTCTGAGGCGATCACGGCCAGCCGCGGGGCGGCCACGGAGACGGGCCCGGAACAACAGCAGCTCCAGCAGATGAAGCACCAGCAGAAACGCGCCGGCGCCATTGACCAGCAGATGCAGCGGATGGACGAACGGCACGACCAGATTGACCAGTACCACCAGCCAGAACAGCAGGGTCAGCAAGCGCCCCAGCCCCCAAAACACCTTCATACGCCCCCCTGATGGAGAATTATTCTTTGCGCGCACAGTAACGGCATGGGCGCCGGATAAGCCAGAGGGCCCGGCAAATTTAATCCAATCCGAACCCTGGCCCACCGGCTCGTCCTCCCGACGACCCGGCGGCCCTGGCCCGTACCTCAACGCTGGAGATGCAATTCAACCCGACGGTTCTGCGCCCGCCCTTCGTCGGTCTCATTGTCAGCCACCGGCTCGCTTTCGCCCTTGCCTTCGCTGGTGAGTTTGTCGGGGGCCAGCCCCTGGGTCAGCAAATATTCCACGACGCTGCTGGCCCGACGTTCAGACAGCCCCTGGTTATAGGCGTCACTGCCGACACTGTCGGTGTGGCCCACCACCCGGATATGGGTGACATTGGCATGGCTGAGCTTGCCCATCAGCCCATCGAGCTGGCTGCGAGCCTCTGCGGTGAGATCGGATTTGTCGAAATCGAACAACACCTTGCCGCTATCGTTGAGGGTAATGACCTCGCTCGCCGGCGCTTGCGGTTCGACCGGTGGCGCGCTGGCCGGGTATTGCGGCACCGGGCAACCGTGATGCTCGACGGGGGTATTGGCCGGGGTATCGGGACAACGGTCGCGGCGGTCGAACACACCGTCGTCGTCTTCATCGCCATCCTGGGCGTAGCAGATCAAACCACCGCCCAGTAACCCCAAGGCGGCGCCACCGGCGGCCCAACCGCTGCTTTCAATGGCCCCCAAACCGCCGCCGACCAAGCCGCCGATCAGACTACAGATTGGCCAGGTGCGTTGATTGAGGGGGGCGCTGCCGTCGCTGTGAGTGGCGCAACCGGACAACAGACTGCTCGCAAGCAGCACCGGCAAGGCGGCCCTGATTAGAACGTTCATGGTGAAGGCTCCTGTGTCACCGGCCCATACCGGTCACACAGGAGTAAAGACCCGCATCCGCCACTCGACAAGCCGCGGATGACAAGGGTTTCAGCGGTTTATCCGGATTTCCGTGCGGCGGTTCATCGCGCGACCGTCGGCGGTCTTGTTGTCGGCCACCGGCTGGCTCTCACCGGCGCCGGACACCGAAACAAAACTGGCCCGCGGCACGCCGTTCTCGATCAGGTATTGCACCACCGAGTTGGCCCGTTTCTCCGACAGTTTCTGGTTGTAGGCATCGCTGCCGACGCTGTCGGTGTGGCCGGTGACCCGCAGTTGCGCGGTGGACGTTTCCTGTTTCAGCCGGGTGGCGACCGTGCTCAGCACATCCTTGTCGGCCGGGGTCAGCGTGGCTTTGTTGAACTCAAAATGCACATCGCGGATCACGATGGTTTCTTCCTGGACCACGACCACCTCTTCGACCATCGGCGCCGGAGCGGGTGGCGGGCAGCCGTCGGCATCGACCTGCACGCCCTTCGGTGTGCCAGGGCACTTGTCGCGGCTGTCCGGCACGCCATCGCCGTCTTCGTCGCCGTCACCGTGCACCCAGCAATAAGCCGCTGCCATGCCGCCGACGAACAACGCGCCGCCGCCGGCCCAGGAAGTACTTTCGGTGGCGCCCAATCCTGCGCCGATCGCACCGCCGACGGCCGCACAGGTCGGCCAGTCGGTTTTCTGCAAACCTGCGCAACCAGTCAACACGCTGGTTAGCAGAACCAGGGGTAACGCTGTCCGAACTATGCTCATCGGGTTTTCTCCTTGAGGGATCGGCTTAACGCCGATTCAGGGGAGTAAAGACCCGACTTCGAATCTGCGCCAGCTTGAGCAATCACGGGTTTTCGCCCCGTGTTTGCGACGTTTGCGCACATTCAGGGACAAACCGCTCTAGGCCATGCTGTCCGGGCAGGCTATCGTGGTGGTTCTGACTGAGGAACTTCGATGACCGTTGCCATTTCTTCGCGTACGCCCCAGCAAGCCCTGGCGGCCGTGCTTGACCGTTATGCCCCGCAAACACTGCTGCTGATCGGTGCCAGCGATTTTCCCGCACTCCAAGCATTCCAGCAGGCCCACCCCGACACTGAAGTGGTCCACGCCGGCCCCGGTGCATTGCCGGCGAACGTGGCGGCGCGACGTTTTGACCTGGCCCTGGCACTCGATTGCCTGGAGCATTTGCCCAAGCGCGAGGGTCTGAACCTGTTGGGTGGCATCCGCAACCTCAACGCCAGCCGCATCGCGGTGCTGGCCGACCTCAACGCCTGCGGCTGGCAAGAGACGGACTTTTTTTCCCTGGCCCTGCAAGCCAGTGAGCGATTCCAACGTGACGATCAGGTGCTGACCCTGTTCACCTATGATCTGCTTGAATACAAACAAGTCCCCGACTGGCTCAACTCGCGTTTCTGGGCCAACCCGGAAAACTTTGGAAAATATTGGTGGTAACTGTGAACACAAGCTCGCACCCGCCCATTTGCCCCTGCGGCAGTGGCAACCCGCTGGAGGCCTGCTGCGGCCACTACCACGACGGTCACCCGGCGCCCTGTGCCGAAGCCTTGATGCGCTCGCGCTATAGCGCCTACGTGCTGGGCCTGGTGGATTATCTGGTCGCCACCACCCTGCCCGCCCAGCAACAAGGCCTCGATCGCCAGTCCATGAGCGAGTGGAGCGCCAACAGCACCTGGCTGGGGCTGGAAGTGGAAAGCAGCGAAGTGTTCGGTGGGCAACCGGAGCACGCCTTCGTCACGTTCACGGCACGCTGGCACGACGGCCAAGGCGAGCATAGCCACCGTGAACAGTCTTCGTTCGTGCAAAACGACGGGCGCTGGTACTTCATCGACCCGACCGTGCCGGTCAAGACAGGGCGCAACGACAGCTGTCCGTGCGGCAGCGGGCACAAATTCAAGAAGTGCTGCGCCGGTTACTTCAATCGCTGATTTTTCGCGAACGTCCGACGCTCTCCCATCGGCCCATCGGGCTAGACTGGGGATAAACCAGAGGCACGGACATGACCCTTCCATCATTCTTGCTGCGCGTCACCTGCCTGCTGCTGTTCATCGGGTTCGGCGGCTGTGCATCCTGGCGAGGTGAAGAAGCCCCTGAACCTCAGGTGCATCTGGTCAAGGTCGAGGTGGTGCGGGCCCGGCTGCTGGAGCAGAAGTTCCTGCTGCACTTTCGCGTCGACAACCCCGGCGACAGCGACCTGACCGTTCGCGGCCTGACCTACCGCGTCCACCTGGGCGACCTGTTGCTGACCGAAGGTGAGCATGAACACTGGTTCACCGTGCGCCCCAGGCACAGCGCCTACTTCAGGGTGCCGGTGCGCACCAACCTGTGGCCGCAGGTGCGCGAAGTGGTGAAGCTGCTGGAGAAACCCCGGGAACAGATCCCCTATCGTCTGGAAGGTGAGCTGGAAACCGGATTATTCATCGCCCACTACGTGCACCTGGCGCGCAATGGCGTGATAATCGCCGCCGATTTAATTGCGGAGTAACCCCGATGACCCAGCAACCTCACGTCCACGGCCCTGATTGCAACCACGATCACGACCATCATCATGAACATGACCACGGCCACGTCCACGGCCCGAACTGCGGCCACGCCCACCAGGAACCGGTGCGCAATGCCCTGAAGGATGTCGGTCGCAACGACCCTTGCCCATGCGGCAATGGCAAGAAATTCAAGAAGTGCCACGGGGCTTGAGGGTCCGGGCGAAAAACTTTTTCGCCTGTTAGACCGTCATCGCGAGCAAGCTCGCTCCCACAGGGGATTTGCGGTGAGGCGATATCCAATGATCGCCGCAGAGTCAATGTGGGAGCGGGCTTGCTCGCGATGAGGCCAGCACATTCACGGCTTAATGTATCAGCCAGCCTCCAGAATCCGCCTCACAGCGACCACCGTCGCATACTCCCCGTGCAAGTTGCCCAGGGACATGGCATGTACCTCGGCCGCCGAACGGGCCTGGCCGAAGTAATCGGTCTTGTCGAAGGTAAAGCAGGCGTCCTCAACCACCCAGGTGTCGAATCCCAGATTGCCGGCCGTACGCGCCGAGGACTCCACCGAGTTGTGCGTCGCCACGCCGACTATCACCAGTTGCCTGATACCGGCGTTGCGCAGGTCTTGCTCCAGGCCCGTGCCACTGAACGCATCCGGCACCTGCTTTTGAACCAACCATTCCCCGGCCATGGGCTCGAACCGCGGCTGGACCTCCACCCCCGACTGCCCCGGCCAGAACACCGAGTCCGGCGAACGGGACAAGTGGTGGACGTGAATCACCGGTCGCGCCGTGTGTCGCCAGAACGCCAGCAGTTCCAGCATGCGCAGCTCTGCCTCGGGGTTGTTGCGAGGGCCGAGCCTGGGGTGAAGGATGCCTTTTTGTTGATCGATGAGGATCAGCGCCGCGTCGTTCTGTAGCTCCATGCAGGTTTTCTCTTGCTCGGTCATTGAAGGTCCACACTTGAGCATCACCTCTTCCAACAGGCAAGCGTTCGAGCAAAAGCGATGACCGGCCCCGGAGTTTCATCGCCAAATCAACAAATAACCCTCAGCCCCGCTTGCGCGGCCCCCGCCTGCTCACTAACGTAGCGCCTTTATTGGTGCCACCCCCCCTCCCGCAGGAGCTTTGCCATGGCCTCGCCAGCCTCTATTTCCTTCATCCCCCGGTTCGGCGTTGTCGCCGCAGTGGCCAGTGTGCTCGGTTTGAGCGGATGCCAGACCTGGAATGCCCAGGACACCGTCCCGCCCACGTCTGGCGTGCAACCACTCAAGGGGCTGGCGCAGAACGTTTCGGTCCGGCGCAATGCCACGGGCATGCCGCTGATCGAAAGCAACAGCTTCCATGATGCCCTGTTCACCCTCGGCTACGTCCACGCCAGCGACCGCATCACCCAGATGGTGACCCTGCGCCTGCTGGCCCAGGGGCGGTTGGCAGAAATGTCCGGCGCCGAACGGCTGGACGTGGACCGCTACATGCGCGCCGTCAACCTGAAGAAAAACGCCGACGAGCTGTACAAGGCGTCTTCGCCACGGCTCAAGCGCTTCTTCGAAGTCTATGCCCGCGGCGTCAACGCCTACTTGTTCCGCTATCGCGACAAGTTGCCGTCGGACCTGGCGGCCACCGGCTACAAACCTGAATACTGGAAACCGGAAGATTCGGCGCTGATGTTCTGCCTGCTGAATTTCAGCCAGTCGGCCAACCTGCCGGAAGAAATCGCCAGCCTGGTACTGGCCCAGACCGTCACTCACGACAAACTCGCCTGGCTGAGCCCTTCCTATCCGGACGAGCAACTGCCCATGGCCGAGGCCGACAAGCTCCAGGGCCTGCGCCTCAACGGCCAGATCCCGGGCCTGAACGAGATCAGCAAGGCTACCCGCCAGTTGGCCGGGCTGAACCTGTTGGGTGCTGCGTCTGCAAGCAACTGGGCCATCGCGCCGCAACGCAGCCGCAGCGGCAAGAGCCTGCTGGCCAGCGACAGCCATGGGCCGCTGGGCATGCCGGGGCTGTGGAGCCCCGTACAGATCCGCGCCCCCAAGTACCAGGCGGCCGGGATCTCCGTGGCGGGCATCCCGATGATCCTGGCCGGGTTCAACGGCAAAGTGGCCTGGAGCATGACCAGCGTACTGGGGGACAACCAGGACCTGTTCCTGGAAAAGATCCGCCGCCAGGGCAATGGCCTGTCCTACGAGGTCAACGGCAGATGGCAACCGGCGATCGTGCGCAACGAAACCTACTTCATCAAAGGCCAGCGGCCGATTCGTGAAGCCGTGTTCGAAACCCGCCACGGCCCGTTGCTCAACAGCGCCCAGGGTCCCGCCATGGCCAACGGCTTTGGCCTGGCCTTGCAGACGCCGAGCCTCAGTGACGACAAGACCCTGGACGCTTTTTTCGACCTGTCTCGCGCACAGAACGTCGAGAAAGCCTCCGATGCCAGCCGGGAAATCCGCGCCATGGCCGTGAACCTGGTCTTTGCCGACGCCAGCCATGTCGGCTGGCAAGTCACCGGTCGCTACCCGAACCGCCGTGAAGGCGAAGGCCTGTTGCCATCGCCGGGTTGGGACGGCCGCTACGATTGGGACGGTTATGCCGACCCGATGCTGCACCCCTACGATCAAGACCCGGCCCAGGGCTGGCTCGGCACGGCCAACCAACGGGTCATTCCCCATGGCTACGGCATGCAGTTATCGAACTCCTGGGGTTCGCCGGAACGCGGCGAACGCATGGCCGAACTGGCCGGCGCCGGCAAGCACGACACCCGCAGCCTGACCGCCATGCAATACGACCAGACCACGACGTTCGCGGCCAAGCTCAAGCAAGTCTTCGAAGCCCCGGGCATGAGCCAGCCGCTCAAACAGGCGATCGAAGCCCTGCCGGTGACTGACCGGGCCAAGGCTCGCGAGGCCTATACCCGCTTGATGGCATTCGATGGCCGGCTCAGCCCGACCTCCGCCGACGCGGCGGTCTATGAGCTGTTCCTGCAGGAAAGCATGAAGCAGATTTTCCTCGACGAGCTGGGCCCGGACAGCAGCCCGGCGTGGCAGGCACTGGTCGCCAACGGCCAATTGTCCTACTCGGCCCAGGCCGATCATCTGCTGGGCCGTGAAGACAGCCCGTTCTGGGACGATGTGCGCACTCCCCAGAAAGAAGACAAGGCCGTCATCCTCGCCCGCAGCCTGGCCGCCACCATCAGCACCGGTGACAGCCTGTTGGGCGGTGACCACAAGGCCTGGCAGTGGGGGCAATTGCATCGCTACGCGTGGAAGAACAGCCCCGACCAGATCGTACGCGGCCCACTGCCGGCCGGTGGTGACGCCACCACGCTCAACACGGCCGCGTTCGCCTGGGGCCAGGACTTCACGACCACCCTGGCACCTGCCATGCGCTTTATCGTTGATTTCGGCCAACCCGAGCCGTTGATGATCCAGGACGGCGCCGGCCAGTCCGGCAACCCGGCCAGCCCGCACTATGCCAATGGCATCGATCCGTGGATCAAGGGCCAGTACCAGAACCTGCCATTACAACCGCAGAACTTCGACCGGGCCTATGGCAAGACACGGTTGACCTTGGTGCCAGGTAAATAGCCGCCACACGCTTGATGCGGTGGGAGCAAGGCGTGCTCCCACCGCATCAAACCCAATAGAACTTCTCTCCCCACCCTCGCCTCTACCTGACAAGCCCATCACCCCGGTGACTGCATGGATCTTGTCATTGCCCGCCCCGAAGGCCTGTACTGTCCGCCTGGCGATTTCTACATCGACCCGTGGCGCCCGGTCGAACGCTCGGTCATCACCCACGCCCACGGCGACCACGCCCGCAACGGCAACCAACACTACCTGGCTGCGGCACCCGGCGAGGGCATCCTGCGGTCGCGCCTGGGCGAGGACATCCACCTGCAAACCCTGCCCTACGGCGAACGCCTGTCCCATCATGGCGTGACCTTGAGCTTTCACCCCGCCGGCCATGTGCTGGGCTCGGCCCAGGTGCGACTGGAATATCAAGGCGAGGTCTGGGTGGCATCGGGGGATTACAAAGTCGAGCCCGACGGCACCTGCACCCCGTTCGAGCCGGTGAAATGCCACACTTTCATCACGGAATCCACCTTCGGCCTGCCCATCTATCGCTGGCAACCCCAGGCCCAGGTCTTCGACGAGATCAACCAGTGGTGGCGCGGGAACATCGCAGTCGGCCGGGCCAGCGTGTTGTTCTGCTATTCCTTCGGCAAGGCCCAGCGAATTCTGCACGGCATCGATGACACCCTCGGGCCGATCCTCGCCCATGGCGCGGTAGAACCGCTGAACCGGGTCTACCGCGAGGCCGGGGTTCATCTGCCGCCGACGATCTACGCCGGCGACATCAAGAAGAACGACCCGATCATGGGCCAGGCGCTGGTCATCGCCCCGCCCTCTGCCGGGGGCAGCAGTTGGATGCGCCGCTTCGGTGACTACAGCGACGCTTTCGCCAGCGGCTGGATGCGCCTGCGGGGCACGCGCCGGCGGCGCGGCGTGGACCGGGGGTTCGTGCTGTCCGATCATGCCGACTGGCCTGGCCTGCTCTGGGCCATCGAACAGACCGGCGCCGAGCGGGTGATGGTCACGCACGGCTCGGTGGGCGTGCTGGTGCGCCACTTGTGCGAGCAAGGCCTCGACGCCCAGGGTTTCACCACGCAGTACGGCGACGATGAAGAAGACCTCGCCCAAGCGCCCGACAGCGGCGAGGCCCCCCTATGAAAGCCTTCGCCGAGCTGTACGCCGAACTGGACGCCACCACCTCCAGCAATGCCAAGCTTGCCGCCATGCAAGGGTATTTCAGCAAGGCACCCCCGGAAGACGCCGCCTGGGCGGTGTATTTCCTCTCCGGCGGGCGTCCGCGGCAGTTGGTGCCGGTAAAAATCCTGCGGGAGCTGGCGGTCCGGGTATCCGGGTTGTCGCTCTGGCTGTTCGAGGAAAGTTATCAGGCCGTGGGCGACCTGGCTGAAACCATTTCGCTGGTCTTGCCCGAATCGCCGCACCGGTCCGATGAAGGCCTGGCGTTGTGGATCGAAGAGAAACTGCTGCCGTTGCGTGGCGAGTCGCCCGACGTCCTGGCTGAACGGCTCCCGGCGCTGTGGGCGCAGCTCGACCGGCCGAGCCTGATGCTCTGCATCAAACTCATCACCGGCAGTTTCCGGGTTGGCGTGTCCAAGCTGTTGGTGACCCGGGCCCTGGCGACCATGGCCGGGCTGGACAGCAAGCGGGTGGCCCAACGACTGGTGGGCTATACCGATCTGTCCCATCGCCCCACGGCAGCCCGCTACCTCAAGCTGGTCGCAGCCGAGTCCGACGATGAGCATGCCCAGCGCGGTGGCCAGCCTTATCCGTTTTTCCTGGCCCATGGGTTGTCTGCACCCGTGGAGCAGTTCGACGCGCTGCTGGGGCCCGCCACTGATTGGCAGGTGGAATGGAAATGGGATGGCATCCGATCCCAGGTGATCAAGCGTGACGGCCATTTGTGGATCTGGTCGCGAGGCGAGGATCTGGTCACTGAACGCTTTCCGGAATTGCACTCACTGGCCCAGGCGCTGCCCGACGGCACGGTGATCGACGGTGAAATCGTGGTCTGGAAAGCCCCGCAGTCGGTCACCGAAGACGCCTTCGCCCCCGATGCACCGTTGCAACCGGCCGTGCAACCCTTCGCCCTGTTGCAGCAGCGCATCGGGCGCAAGACCCTGGGCAAGAAAATCCTCGACGACGCCCCCGTGGTGGTGATGGCCTACGACCTGCTGGAATGGCAAGGCGAAGACTGGCGCAGCCGTCCCCAGGCCGAGCGCCGCGAACAACTGGAAGCTCTGATCGCCCGTACTCAAAGCCCGGTGCTGTTGCCATCGCCGACCGTTACCGGCCAGGACTGGCCCGACCTTGCCCGGCAGCGCGAAGCCTCTCGCAGCCTCGGCGTCGAAGGCATGATGCTCAAGGCCCGCAACGCCTTGTACGGCGTCGGCCGCACCAAGGATATGGGCGTGTGGTGGAAGTGGAAGATCGACCCGTTCAGCGTCGACGCGGTGCTGATCTACGCCCAGCGCGGCCACGGCCGGCGCGCCAGCCTGTACAGCGACTACACCTTCGCCGTGTGGGACAACCCGCCGGACAGTCGTGAACGAACACTGGTGCCATTCGCCAAGGCCTATTCAGGGCTGACCGATGCAGAAATGCGCCAGGTCGACAGCATCGTGCGCAAGACCACCGTGGAGAAGTTCGGCCCGGTGAGCAGTGTCACCCCCACCCTGGTGTTCGAACTGGGCTTTGAGGGTATTGCCTTGTCCAAGCGCCACAAGAGCGGGATCGCTGTGCGCTTCCCGCGGATGCTGCGCTGGCGCCAGGACAAGAATGTCGAGGAGGCGGACACGCTGGCGACGCTTCAGGACCTGTTGAAAGGTTGACCGCCCTTCTGCGACCAAAGCCAATATAACTGCGGCGCGTTGGTGCCCAGCCATCATCCCCACATACGTGAGGAAAACAGTGTGGATCGTCGATGAACAGTATTGAAGGATATGTACCCAGATGGGCTTTATACGCTTATAAAAAACTATTGAGACCCTGCACACTAGCAGTTTTCTGACGCCGTAATTGCGTCACCAGAGTATTTATAACAACTGAAAAAAACCGACTTGCTCTTTTAATGAGCAATGCTAACGTGACATCAGACCCACTATTATTCAAGTGTCTCCAATCGTCCATATCTACGCCTCGCCCTCATGTAACAGTGACGGGGGATACCATCATTCGAGGAGTCGACGACACCTGCCCCCCAGTGTGAAGCCGAGCGAGACCTCCCCCAATGGCATGGCGACCGGAGTGACATCCAAGACGTGCCATTCACACGAGCAGGGGAGTCCGATATGCGCGCAGAGCAGCGTTTTCATTCACTGGACAGTTTCAGGGGGTTGATGGCCATTTCAGTAATGCTCTATCACTTACGCGTCAGCGGTAGTTTTACCGAATGGTTGTTTTTCCGTCACGCTGAAGTCTTTGTATCTTTCTTTTTTGTATTGAGCGGCTTTGTATTGACGCACGCCTATGGCCGTTCGGCAAAGTTTAACTTTAAAAAATTCTTCATATCACGAACCTTTCGCTTGCTTCCCCTGCACCTCTTTATGTTGGGCGCCTTTATACTGTTAGAGTGCGGTCGATATTGGGCTGCCCAAAAAGGCATGGACTTCAACAATGTGCCATTCTCGGGAAAGTTCGCCCCTTCTGAAATCCTGCCAAATGCGCTGCTGTTGCAATCCTGGACGCATTTGACTAACCCGCTGTCGTTCAACTATCCGTCTTGGAGCATCAGTATCGAGTATTACACCTACATGATCTTCGCCCTGATCGTGAGTATCGCCTTCGGCATCAGGACGTGGGTATGGGTAACGGTGGTGCTCGTGGCCTTGGCGCTGATGTATGCAGGCAATACCTTCTTCACCATCGAATCGCTGCGCGGCCTCGCTTACTTTTTCACTGGCTGTCTGGCTTACGTCGTTTACCTGAGGCTTCCCCAGCCCAGCCGGGCCCAGACCGGATTACTGACCACGCTTGAAGTGGCGGCACTGACAGTGGCGCCGATTTTCGTAATCAGCGATTTTGCAGGCAAGGCGTTGTGGGCCAGCCCGTTGTTCGGTGTCATCGTGGTGCTATTCGCCTTTGATCGCGGCGCCGTGTCTCGGTTGTTGGCCGGTCGTGGCTTCGCTTTTCTCGGCAAGTTGTCTTATTCCATCTACCTGACCCATGCGGCCGTTCTGTTTTGCGTAGTGTCGGCATTCATGGTGGCGAAGAAAATCCTTGGCGTTGACATTGCACCGGTGATCGACGGAACTCGGTACCTGGACCTCGGGAATGTATCGCTCAATAACCTCATCGCTTTGCTGGTAGTGGGAACGGTCGTCCTGGTGTCGATGTTCACCTACCGATATGTCGAAATGACCGGGCAATCCCTCGGGCGAGCGCTGAGCAATTCGCCCTCGCACAACGCTCCGGTATTGAGACCTGATACCGAGGCCTGAAAAAACGGACGAAAAACGTCAGACCGCAGGCTTTCCATCAAAGGCCTGCCCCTGCGCGGTCAGTCACTACGCCACCGACGGCGGGTACTCGCCATCCTGGTGCATCTTTTGATGTACGCTCCCCCCCCGCGCACCATCGCATTGCACTGCCTGTCACCGGAGCTTTTAAAACACTTGTTCGGCACTCTGGTTCGGAAATTGCTACCTTTATGCCGTCATACCGTTCTCGCCTTCACCGGTAACAATACTTACGCGCCACAAGCGCTCAAATTGGTTTTAGGGACTCAATAATGAAAAAAGCACTGCTGACCCTTTCTGCACTGGCGTTGTGCATGGCCGCTGGCGTCGCCACAGCCAAGGAATACAAGGAACTGCGTTTTGGTGTCGATCCTTCCTACGCCCCGTTCGAATCCAAGGCCGCCGACGGCAGCCTGGTCGGTTTCGACATCGACCTGGGCAACGCGATCTGCGCAGAGCTGAAGGTCAAATGCAAATGGGTCGAAAGCGATTTCGACGGCATGATCCCGGGCCTCAAGGCCAACAAATTCGACGGCGTGATCTCCTCCATGACCGTTACCCCGGCCCGGGAGAAAGCCATCGACTTCTCCAGCGAGCTGTTCTCCGGCCCAACGGCCTATGTCTTCAAGAAGGGCTCGGGCCTGAGCGAAGACGTTGCCTCGCTCAAAGGCAAGACCGTCGGCTACGAGCAAGGCACCATCCAGGAAGCCTACGCCAAGGCCGTGCTGGACAAGGCCGGCGTCAAGACCCAGGCCTACCAGAACCAGGATCAGGTCTATGCCGACCTGACCTCCGGCCGTCTTGACGCAGCGATCCAGGACATGCTCCAGGCTGAACTGGGCTTCCTGAAATCGCCAAAAGGCGAAGGCTATGAAGTCAGCAAGCCGGTGGACAGCGAACTGCTGCCTTCCAAGACCGCCATCGGTATCAAGAAGGGTAACAGTGAGCTGAAGGCCCTTTTGGATAAAGGTATCAAAGCGTTACACGACGACGGCAAGTACGCCGAGATCCAGAAAAAACACTTTGGCGATCTGAATCTGTACAGCGGCAAATAATGCGCGGCGCCCACCCGGTCTCGGGTGGGCGTCTTTTTTCTGCCAAAGGCAATTTCCATGTTCGAACAATTCCTACAAAGTCTGGGGCTCTCGGCCTTCAGCCTGCAGGGTTTCGGCCCGCTGCTGATGCAAGGCACCTGGATGACGATCAAACTGTCGGCCCTGTCCCTATTGTTGAGCGTCGCGCTCGGCCTGCTGGGTGCCAGCGCCAAGCTGTCCCGCGTCAAACTGCTGAGAATTCCCGCCCAGCTCTACACCACGCTGATCCGCGGCGTGCCGGACCTGGTGCTGATGCTGCTGATCTTCTACAGCCTGCAAACCTGGCTGACCTCGTTTACCGACTTCATGGAATGGGAATACATCGAGATCAACCCATTCGGCGCCGGGGTGATCACCCTGGGCTTCATCTATGGCGCGTATTTCACCGAAACTTTTCGCGGTGCGATTCTCGCGGTCCCCCGGGGCCAGGTCGAAGCCGCCACGGCCTATGGCCTCAAGCGTGGCCAGCGCTTTCGCTTCGTGGTCTTTCCACAAATGATGCGATTTGCCCTGCCGGGTATCGGCAACAACTGGATGGTGATGCTCAAGGCCACCGCGCTGGTGTCGATCATCGGCCTGGCCGACCTGGTCAAGGCGGCCCAGGATGCGGGCAAGAGCACCTATCAGCTGTTCTACTTCCTGGTGCTGGCTGCCTTGATCTACCTGCTGATCACCAGCGCGTCCAATTTCATCCTGCGCTGGCTTGAACGCCGCTACGCCGCCGGAGCCCGGGAGGCGGTGCGATGATCGAACTTCTACAGGAATACTGGCGCCCCTTTCTCTACAGCGACGGCGTCAACATCACCGGCCTGGCCATGACCCTGTGGCTGCTCAGCGCCTCGCTGCTGATCGGCTTCGTGGTATCGATCCCACTGTCCATCGCCCGGGTTTCGCCCAGGGTCTACGTACGCTGGCCCGTGCAGTTCTACACCTACCTGTTCCGTGGCACGCCGCTCTATATCCAGTTGCTGATCTGCTACACCGGTATCTACAGCCTCGAGTCAGTGCGCGCACAACCCTTGCTCGACAGTTTCTTTCGCGACGCGATGAACTGCACCATCCTGGCCTTTGCCTTGAACACCTGCGCCTACACCACGGAAATTTTCGCCGGGGCGATTCGCAGCATGAACCATGGCGAAGTGGAAGCGGCCAAGGCCTATGGCCTGACCGGCTGGAAACTGTACGCCTACGTGATCATGCCCTCGGCACTGCGGCGCTCGCTGCCGTACTACAGCAACGAAGTCATCTTGATGCTGCACTCGACGACCGTGGCGTTCACCGCTACCGTTCCAGACGTGCTGAAAGTCGCCCGGGATGCCAACTCGGCGACGTTCCTGACGTTCCAGTCGTTCGGGATTGCCGCATTGATCTACCTGACTGTCACCTTTGCACTGGTGGGCCTCTTCCGCCTCGCCGAACGCCGATGGCTGGCCTTCCTCGGGCCCACCCACTAGGGCTTTTGTTCCAGGACACACACGCACATGCGCCACCAGATCCATGACCTGCTGTCCCCGGTACCGGGGACTGCACGCAAGATCCACAGCTTCCACTTCGGCCCGGAAAAGGCCGTCGGCAAAATCTATATCCAGTCGTCCCTGCACGCCGATGAACTGCCGGGCATGCTGGTCGCCTGGCACCTCAAGCAACGCTTGGCCGAGCTCGAAGCGTCGGGCCACCTGCGGCACGAGATCGTGCTGGTGCCGGTCGCCAACCCCATCGGCCTCGAACAAGTGCTGATGGACGTGCCCCTGGGCCGCTACGAAACCGAAAGCGGGCAGAACTTCAACCGCCGCTTCGTCGACCTGAGCGAAGAGATCGGCAACGAAATCCAGGACCTGCTCACCGACGATCCGCAGCACAACCTGATGCTGATCCGCACCAGCCTGCGCGATGCCCTCGCCCGCCAGACCCCAGGCACCCAACTGCAATCCCTGCGCCTGGCCCTGCAACGGCTGGCCTGCGACGCGGACATGGTGCTGGACCTGCATTGCGACTTCGAAGCCGTGGCCCACCTCTACACCACGCCCGAGGCCTGGCCCCAGGTCGAGCCGCTGGCCCGCTACATCGGCGCCGAAGCGAGCCTGCTGGCGACCGATTCGGGCGGCCAGTCGTTCGACGAATGCTTCACCCTGCTCTGGTGGCAACTCAAGGAACGCTTCGGCGAACGCTTCGAGATTCCCCTGGGCAGTTTTTCGGTCACCGTGGAGTTGCGTGGCCAGGGTGACGTCAACCACGGGCTGGCGAGCCTGGACTGCCAGGCCCTGATCGAATACCTGATCCGTTTCGGCGCCATCGACGGCGAACCGATGCCCATGCCCGAACTGCCCTACCCGGCCACGCCGCTGGCCGCAGTCGAGCCGGTGGCGACCCCCGTGGGCGGATTGCTGGTCTACAGCGCCCTGCCCGGCGAGTACCTGGAGGCGGGGCAACTGATCGCGGAAATCATCGACCCGGTCAACGACACCGTCACCCCCGTTCATTGCCGTAACGCCGGGCTGCTGTACGCTCGTTCGCTGCGCCGCATGGCCACGGCCGGCATGGTGATCGCCCATGTCGCCGGCACCGAGGCCTACCGCAGCGGCTACCTACTTTCGCCTTGAGGATGCATGCTCCATGTACAAACTGACCATCGAAGGCCTGCATAAAAGCTATGGCGAACATGAAGTGCTCAAGGGCGTTTCGCTCAAGGCCAAGACCGGCGACGTCATCAGCCTCATCGGCGCCAGCGGCTCGGGCAAAAGTACCTTTCTGCGCTGCATCAATTTCCTGGAACAACCCAACGACGGCACCATGACCCTGGATGGCCAACCGATCCAGATGATCAAGGACCGCCACGGCATGCATGTGGCCGACGCCGACGAGCTGCAACGTATCCGCACGCGCCTGGCCATGGTGTTCCAGCATTTCAACCTGTGGAGCCACATGACCGTACTGGAAAACATCACCATGGCGCCCCGCCGGGTGTTGGGTGTGAGCAAGCAGGAAGCCGACGACCGCGCCCGTCGTTACCTCGACAAGGTCGGCCTGCCGGCGCGGGTCGCCGAGCAGTACCCGGCGTTTCTCTCCGGCGGCCAGCAACAGCGCGTGGCCATTGCCCGTGCGCTGGCGATGGAACCGGAAGTGATGCTGTTCGACGAACCCACCTCGGCCCTGGACCCGGAACTGGTGGGTGAAGTGCTGAAGGTGATTCAGGGCCTGGCCGAAGAAGGCCGGACCATGATCATGGTGACCCACGAAATGAGCTTCGCCCGCAAAGTCTCGAACCAGGTGCTGTTCCTGCACCAGGGCCGGGTGGAAGAAGAAGGCGCGCCGCAAGACGTGCTGGACAATCCCACCAGTGAACGGCTCAAGCAGTTTCTCAGTGGCAACCTGAAGTAAACCTCGGCACACCTGAATTGAGGAGCCAGGTACTGCTCTTGTGGCGAGGGGATTTATCCCCGCTGGGCTGCGAAGCTGCCCCTCAGTAAATCACCTCGGTGCGTCTGGCAAATTATTCTTGAGCTTTTTGGGGCTGCTTCGCAGCCCAACGGGGATAAATCCCCTCGCCACAGGGTTTTTAAAACCTTTCACATCCCGCCGTGGTCACTGAAGGAGGACTTCCAGGGCGCACGCGGCAGGCATGGCGACATCCAACGACTTCGCAAGACAGTGGTTCAGCGCCCGGGGCTGGAAACCGTTCGCCTTTCAGAAACAGGTGTGGACCGCGGTCAAGCGAGGGGAATCCGGGCTGCTGCACGCCAGCACCGGTGCCGGCAAGACCTACGCCGTCTGGTTTGCGGCCCTCAACCGTTTCGCCCGCCTCGCCCCGCCGCCGGACAAACCACGCAAACGCAAACCACCGGCCGAACCGCTGACGGTGCTGTGGATCACACCGATGCGCGCCCTGGCCGCCGACACCGGAAAAGCCCTCGAAGCGCCCCTGACGGACCTGCAAGTGCCCTGGAGTGTCGGCCTGCGCACCGGCGACACCAGCGCCAGTGAGCGTGCCCGCCAGGGCCGACGCCTGCCCACCGCGCTGATCACCACGCCCGAAAGCCTGACCCTGATGCTCGCCCGGGCCGATGCGCAAGCCGCTGTCTCGACCCTGCGCATGGTGGTGGTGGATGAATGGCACGAGTTGCTCGGCAACAAACGTGGCGTGCAGTTGCAGCTGGCCCTGGCGCGCTTGCGGCACTGGCATCCCGGACTCATCGTCTGGGGCGTTTCCGCGACCCTGGGCAACCAGGCCCACGCCGAGCAGGTGTTGATCCCCCAAGGCCACGGGATCAGCGTGCAGGGGGCCAACAGCAAGGCGCTGCAGGTCGACACGCTGCTGCCCCCGGCCCTCGAACGTTTCCCCTGGGCCGGTCACATCGGCTTGAAGATGCTGCCCCAGGTCGTGGCCGAAATCGACGCCAGCCGCAGTTGCCTGGTCTTCACCAACACCCGGGCGCAGTCGGAAATCTGGTACCAGGCCGTCCTGGAAGCCAGGCCCGACTGGGCCGGGCTGATCGCCTTGCACCATAGTTCGCTGGCGCGCGACACCCGGGATTGGGTAGAGCGAGCCTTGAAGGATGGCCAGCTCAAAGCAGTGGTCTGCACCTCCAGCCTGGACCTGGGGGTGGATTTCCTGCCGGTGGAACGGGTGCTGCAGATCGGCTCGGCCAAGGGGGTGGCGCGGCTGATGCAGCGGGCCGGGCGTTCCGGCCACGCACCGGGTCGGACCTCGCGGGTGACACTGGTGCCGACCCACAGCCTGGAACTGATCGAGGCCGCTGCCGCCCAGGACGCCGTGTCCCAGCGGCGCATCGAACCTCGCGAATCGCCGCACAAACCGCTGGACGTCCTGGTGCAGCACTTGGTGAGCATGGCCTTGGGCGGCGGCTTCGTGCCCGACGAATTGTTCGCGGAGGTGCGGGGGGCCTGGGCCTACCGCGACCTCAACCCAGCCGAATGGGCCTGGGCCTTGGCTTTTGTACGCCACGGCGGCCTGTCACTGACCGCCTACCCTGATTATCGCCGGGTCGAGCCGGACGAACACGGGATCTGGCGAGTGCCCGATGCCCGCCTGGCCCGGCGTCACCGCATGAGCATCGGCACCATCGTCAGCGATGCCAGCCTGCAATTGAAGTTCTGGAGCAAGGGTGGCGGTGGCAAGAACCTGGGCAGCGTAGAGGAAGGCTTCATTGCCCGCCTGCGACCCGGTGACGGTTTCCTGTTCGCCGGTCGGCTGTTGGAGTTGGTCAGGGTCGAAGACATGACCGCCTACGTACGCCGCAGCCAGACCAAGAAGGCCGCCGTGCCCCGCTGGAACGGTGGGCGCATGCCGCTCTCCAGCGAATTGGCGACCGCCGTCGTAGCCCGTTTGAGCGAAGCCGCCGCAGGCCGCTTCGAGGGCCCGGAGATGCATGCCGTACAGCCCATGCTGTTGACCCAGCAACGCTGGTCCGGCTTGCCCACGCAACACACCTTGCTGGCCGAAACCCTCAAGTCCCGGGAAGGCTGGCATCTGTTCCTGTACCCGTTTGCCGGGCGCCAGGTGCATCTGGGCCTGGCCAGCCTCCTGGCCTGGCGCGTCAGTCGGCAACAGCCGGTGACGTTCTCCATTGCGGTCAACGACTACGGCCTGGAACTGCTCAGCGCCACGGCAGTGGATTGGTCGCACTTCCTGACCCCGGGCCTGATGAGCGTCGATCACCTGCTGGCCGATGTGCTCGCCAGCCTGAATGCCGGGGAGTTGGCCCTGCGGCGCTTTCGCGAAATCGCCCGGATCGCCGGATTGGTCTTCGCCGGCTACCCCGGTGCGCCGAAAAGCACCCGGCAAGTCCAGGCCTCCAGCGGCCTGTTCTTCCAAGTGTTCAAGCAATACGACGCCGATAACCTCCTGCTCGCCCAGGCCGGGGAGGAAGTCCTGCGAGAAGAATTGGATATCCGTCGACTGGAGCAGACCTTGCAACGCCTCAATGCCTTGAAGCTGGACCTGCACGTGATCAAGCGCCCCACCCCGCTGGGATTTCCGCTGTTGGTGGAGCGGTTTCGGGAAAGCATGAGCTCGGAAAAGCTCGCCGACCGCATCCGGCGGATGGTCAACGAGCTGGAAAAGACTGCCGATCGCGGTGACGTCTGATGCCAGCGCCGTATCCCGTCAACCTGGCTGGCGAAGCACTTTGGTTGCTCCCGGAAAAAGCCCTGTACTGGCCCGCCCAGGAAACCCTGATGGTGGCCGACGTGCATTTCGGCAAGGCCGCCGCCTACCGTAGCCTCGGGCAACCGGTGCCCCACGGCACCACCGCCAGCAACATTGCGGTGCTGGATGGCTTACTGGCCAACCTACCGTGCCGACAGCTGATTTTTCTCGGGGACTTTCTCCACGGCCCAGGTTCCCACGCACCCGGCACCTTGAAGGCACTTTCCGCCTGGCGTGAGCGACATCCGCACCTGGCCATCACGCTGATTCGCGGCAACCACGACAAACGCGCCGGCGACCCACCGCCAGCGCTGAACATTCGCGTGGTACCAGAGCCGTTGCTGCTGGGCCCTTTCGCCGTGCAACACGAGCCCACCCCACACCCCAGCCGCCATGTACTGGCCGGTCACGTGCACCCGGTCTACCACCTGAGCGGCAGGGGCCGGCAACGCCTGCGCCTGGCCTGCTTCCGCCTCGGCAGCCAGATCAGCCTCCTGCCGGCGTTCGGCGCGTTTACGGGAGGTCATCGGATCGAGCAGCACAACGACTGCCGGATCTTCGTCATCGGCGACAACGAAATATGGCCCGTCAGCTGAAGCCATTGCGCTTCAGTTGACGGGCCATACGGTCGATCAAGCCACGGGGGCAGGAGGCGGCTCGTCCGGAATAGTCGGTTCGCCGGGTTCGGTGGGATCCGTGGGATTGGGATCAGGATCGGGGTCACCCGGAATGCCGCCTGCCGCTTCCACAGGGTGGGCCAGCAGTGACCAGGCCATGACCCCGATCTGATTGGGCTCAAGCCTTGCCAGTTCGGCACTGATTCGCGGATCGATCTTCATAGAGCAACTCCTGAGCGAAGGCCCGCTGCGTTGACGCATAAAAACGGGCAGTACACGCAATAGAGTGTCTGCCCGCTCAGGAATTCCAACAGCTCGTCAGATTCAGGTGCGCGGCAGCGTCACGCCGCGCTGGCCCTGGTACTTGCCGCCACGGTCCTTGTAGGACACTTCGCATTCTTCATCGGATTCAAGGAACAGCATCTGCGCCACACCCTCGTTGGCGTAGATCTTCGCCGGCAGGGTCGTGGTGTTGGAGAATTCCAGGGTCACGTGACCTTCCCACTCGGGCTCCAGCGGCGTGACGTTGACGATGATGCCGCAACGGGCGTAGGTGCTCTTGCCCAGGCAGATGGTCAGCACGTTGCGCGGAATACGGAAGTACTCGACGGTGCGGGCCAGGGCGAAGGAGTTCGGCGGGATGATGCAGACGTCGCTCTTGACGTCGACGAAGCTCTTCTCGTCGAAATTCTTCGGATCGACGGTGGCCGAATTGATGTTGGTGAACACCTTGAACTCGTCGGCGCAGCGCACGTCGTAGCCGTAGCTGGAGACACCGAAGGAGATCAGCCGGTCGGCGCCTTCGCCACGCATCTGGCGCTCGACGAAGGGCTCGATCATGCCGTGCTCTTGCGCCATGCGGCGAATCCACTTGTCCGATTTGATGCTCATGGCGGTTTCCTGAAATAGCGAGGTGGAAAAAATACGTCCGGCATCTTACCGGGGCACGGGGCCGGGTTCAAAGCGCGGCACGCAAATCTCGCCGATCCACCTTGATTTCCGGGTCCTGCCGGCCATCGCCCGCGCCGTCAGTCACCAAATAAGAGAAACCTTCGCAAAGACCATTGGCACATCCTGGAAAAAGGGTTAAGGTGGCGCCACTGTGCTGCTTGTGTCACTGAGAATCTCTACACGATATGTTGAATTTCGATCCAACCATCTACAAGAATTTTTCCTGCTCTTTGCACTCAGTCTCGGCCAGGGTTCTTCCTGAGTCGCAGTTATCTTTGTTCAAGGAGTTACACCATGTCTAATCGCCAAACCGGTACCGTTAAGTGGTTCAACGATGAAAAAGGCTTCGGCTTCATCACTCCACAATCCGGTGACGACCTGTTCGTTCACTTCAAAGCTATCCAATCCGACGGCTTCAAAAGCCTGAAAGAAGGCCAACAGGTTTCTTTCATCGCTACCCGCGGTCAGAAAGGCATGCAAGCTGAAGAAGTTCAAGTTATCTAACTTGTCCTTGCTTTAGTAAAAGGCCCCGCCCTCAAAAGCGGGGCTTTTTTGTGCCTGTCTGTTTTTCCCGGCACACAAAAAACTGTGGGAGCGAGCTTGCTCGCGATAGCGGTGGACCAGCAACATCAACGCTGACTGATAATCCGCTATCGCGAGCAAGCTCGCTCCCACAGGTTGTTTCGGGGTTCGACCTACCAGGTCACGCCAAACCCGGCCGTGTACCGCGTCTTGCTCAAGTCACTGTCTTCAGTGCCTTCAATGACATCCTTCTCGGCCTTGAGGTTGAGCGAGGCCCAGTCGGTGACCTTGTAGCGCAACCCCAACTCGGCGTCATAAGCGTACTCCGCCACGCCGGACAGCGGCTTGCCCACTTCGCCGTTGGTAAAGAACTCCACGCGCTTGCCAATCAGGTAGCGGTTGTAGTCCCACTTCATGGCCACGGAATAGAAGTTGTCCTTGCCACCATCGCGGTACTCGTAGTCGGTGCGGTTGAGCAGCGACCCCAAGGAGAACGCCCCCAGCTCATCGTCCCAGAACTGGTAGCCCGGACCGGTACCTACCACGCGCTGACGCGCCAGGTCTTCGACTTTGTCGCGCTTGTAATTGAGGCGACCTTGCCAGAACCATTTGTCGGTGATGAACCGATCAAGGGAGTACTCCAAGCGCCAGTTATCGGTGGACACCACGTCATCCTGGAACTCACGGTTGTATTCGCCTTCGGCGGTGTGCCGCCACCTGCCGTGGCGCGCCGAGGTCTTGAAGTCGACGTCGTAGTCGTCGGTGTCGTTTTCCGCACGTTGATAATCCAGTGCGGCATCGATATTGCCTTTCCACACCAGATCCTCGACCACCGGCTTGGGCTTGAGTATCTGCTGGATACTGGCCAGTTCGACAGTCTTGGGTCCATCACCGTTGGCCAGGGTGACCTTGCCATCTTCGGCCGCCTGCAGCGCCTTGGCCTTCTCACCGGTGTAGGCATCCTGCTTGACCAAGAGCTGCTGGTCACTCTCCAGGGTCTTGACCTGCTTCCAGTCGACGGGAATCGCGCCGGCATAATCGGTCTGGATCAGCAACTTGCCGCCATCGAAAACGGTAATCTTGCCACTGAGTTTATCCCCATTCTTCAACCAGACAGTGTCGGCAAGCAGGGGCATGGAGGCGCTGGTAACAGCCAGGCATAGCAGGGTTCTAGACAACATAAGCAATAAAGGGCTCAAGTTCGCGGTGAAAAGGCGGCATTATCCCCCAGGATGACACCTCAGCAAGGACTGACCCGTGTAGGGCTGATGAGTTCATTTCTCAACCAGTCCTGTAGGAATTAACCTACAGACGGACATCTCATTTCAGGAACCTATACGTGACTGACACCCCAGCGGACACCGAAAATGCCGCCCAAATCCGCCGCACGACCCTTTACCTGACCCTGGCCCAGGTGCCTGCGGGCAAGGTCGTCACCTATGGCCAACTCGCCGAAATGGCCGGCCTGGGCCGCGCGGCACGCTGGGTTGGCAGAACCCTCAGCCAACTGCCGAACGACACCAAGCTGCCCTGGCATCGGGTATTGGCTGCCGGTGGTCGGATCAGCCTGCCGGCAGGCAGTGCCTCAGGAGACGAACAGCGCGCACGCCTGCGCATGGAAGGGGTCAGTGTCCTGAACAATCGTGTTGATATTCAGCGCCATGGCTGGCGCCCGGTAGAGCACAGCGGTTAGAGTGCGCGCTTTGTTTTCGCAATTTTTGAGGCAGACTCCAGCCCATGCCCCGTAAAACCTGGCGCGCCGCCCTCGCCGCCTATGCCAGTCCCTCAACGCTTGTGCTGTTGCTGCTTGGCTTCGCCGCCGGCTTGCCATACATGCTGGTGTTCTCCACGCTTTCGGTCTGGTTGCGCGAAGCCGGCGTGGCTCGCGAAACCATCGGCTACGCCAGCCTGATCGGCCTGGCGTATGCCTTTAAATGGGTCTGGTCGCCACTGCTCGACCAATGGCGCCTGCCGCTGCTGGGCAAACTGGGGCGCCGTCGTTCGTGGCTGGTGCTCTCCCAGACCCTGGTGATACTGGGTCTGATCGGCATGGGTTTCTGCGACCCTCAAAAACACCTGTCATGGTTGATCGCCATCGCCGTGATCGTAGCCTTCGCCTCCGCGACGCAGGACATCGCCGTCGATGCGTACCGCCTGGAGATCGCCGACGACACCCGACAGGCCGCGCTCGCCGCCAGCTACATGTCCGGTTACCGCATCGCCGCGCTACTGGCCACCGCCGGCGCCCTGTTCTTCGCCGAAGGCTTTGGCTCTACCGGCTTCAACTACAAACACTCGGCCTGGGCCGGGACCTACCTGTTGTTTGGCGTCTTGATGGTCCCGGCGCTCCTCACCTCCCTGTTCATGCGCGAGCCACCGGTGCCGCTGCGCACTCAGTTGCAGGCCGGACGCTACACATTCGTTCATCAGCTGGCGTCGGTATTCGTGCTGATCGTGCTGCTGGTCTCCGTCCCGGCGATGTTTACCCAACTGTTCAACACTGACTTCGCCAGCGTGCTGTTCGAGGGCGTGAGCCTGCTCGACCTGCTGCTCGAAGACCGCGCCTTCCTGCGGGCCATCCTCTATATCCTCCTCACCGCCCTGTGCCTGTCGGCCATGGGTCGGCGCGGACTGGCGCCGGTGCTGACGCCGATCAACGACTTCATCCTGCGTTATCGCTGGCAGGCCCTGCTGCTGCTCGGGCTGATCGCAACCTACCGGATGTCCGACACGGTCATGGGCGTCATGGCCAACGTGTTCTACATCGACCAGGGGTTTACCAAGGACCAGATCGCCAGCGTCAGCAAGATTTTCGGGCTGATCATGACCCTCGTCGGTGCCGGCATGGGCGGCCTGCTGATCGTGCGTTTCGGCATCCTGCCCATCCTGTTCATCGGCGGTGTCGCCTCGGCCGCTACCAACATCCTCTTCCTGATGCTGACCGACATGGGCGCCAACCTGAAGATGTTGATCGTCACCATCTCCCTGGACAACTTCAGCTCCGGCCTGGCCACTTCGGCATTCGTCGCCTACCTGTCGAGCCTGACCAACCTGAAGTTCTCCGCCACCCAATACGCCCTGCTCAGCTCGATCATGCTGTTGCTCCCACGCTTGATCGGCGGTTACTCAGGGGTGATGGTGGAGAAGTTCGGCTATCACAATTTCTTCCTGATCACCGCCCTGCTCGGCGTGCCGACCCTGCTGCTGATCGCCTTGCACTGGTTCCAGGAGAACCGTCGCCAGGACTCGATACCCACCGAGGAACCGGCGCCCACCCGGCCCGCGGAAGAATCGTAGGAAACTTCAGCAAACGCCGGCGAAACCGGTGTTCGCACCTGGCGACCGGCCACGCGCCTGTACGCCAGGGCATCTCGCCCGTACAATGCTCCGTCACTTCTCGTCATCAGCAACCGACAACGGCCAACCATGCGCACCAGTCAATTTTTGCTCGCCACACAGAAAGAAACGCCTTCCGACGCCGTCGTGATCAGCCATCAGTTGATGCTGCGTGCCGGCATGATCCGCAAACTCGCCTCGGGCCTGTACACCTGGCTGCCGATGGGCCTGCGGGTCATGCGCAAGGTGGAAGCCATCGTTCGCGAAGAGATGGACGCTGCCGGCTCCCTGGAAGTGTTGATGCCGAGCACCCAACCGGCCGAACTGTGGCAGGAATCGGGACGCTGGGAAGAATACGGCCCTGAGCTGCTGCGCATCAAAGACCGTCACGGTCGCGATTTCTGTGCGGGCCCGACCCACGAAGAAGTGATCACCGACCTGATGCGCAACGAGTTGAGCAGCTACAAGCAGCTGCCCATCAACCTGTACCAGATCCAGACCAAATTCCGTGACGAGATCCGTCCACGCTTCGGCCTGATGCGCGGTCGCGAATTCATCATGAAGGATGCCTACTCGTTCCATGCCGACCTGGCCTCGCTGCAAGTCACCTATGACCGCATGCACCAGGCGTATTGCAACGTGTTCACCCGCCTGGGCCTGAAATTCCGCCCGGTTGAAGCCGACAACGGTTCCATCGGCGGCGCCGGCTCCCACGAGTTCCATGTATTGGCCGAGTCCGGCGAAGACGACATCGTCTTCAGCAACGGCTCCGACTACGCCGCCAACATCGAGAAAGCCGAAGCCGTGCCGCGGGAAACCTCACGCGCCGCGCCGACTGAAGAACTGCGCCTGGTGGACACACCGAACGCCAAGACCATTGCCCAGTTGGTGGAAGGCTACAACCTGCCGATCGAGCGCACCATCAAGACCCTGATCGTGCGGGCGGAAGAAGCTGGCAAGCTGATTGCCCTGATCGTCCGTGGCGACCACGAATTGAATGAAATCAAGGCCGCCAACCAGCCAGGCGTCGCCAACCCGCTGGTCATGGCCACCGAAGCCGATCTGCGCGACGCCATCGGCGCCGGTGCCGGCTCCCTCGGCCCGTTGAACCTACCACTGCCGATCATCATCGACCGCTCGGTGGAACTGATGAGCGACTTCGCCATCGGTGCCAACATCGACGACAAGCACTACTTCGGCGTGAACTGGGAACGCGACCTGCCGGTCCCAACCGTCGCGGACCTGCGTAATGTCGTGGCCGGCGATCCTAGCCCCGATGGCAAGGGCACCCTGGAAATCAAGCGGGGCATCGAGGTCGGGCACATCTTCCAGCTGGGCAACAAGTACAGCAAGGCGATGAAGTGCGAAGTGCTGGGCGAAAACGGCAAGCCGGTCACCCTGGAAATGGGTTGCTACGGCATCGGCGTTTCCCGCGTGGTGGCAGCCGCCATCGAACAGAACAACGACGAGAAAGGCATCATCTGGAGCGACACACTGGCGCCGTTCCAGGTGGCCCTGGTACCACTGCGTTACGAAACCGACCTGGTGCGCGAAGCCACCGACAAGCTCTACGCCGAACTGACGGCCGCCGGCTTCGAAGTGCTGCTGGACGACCGCGACAAGAAAACCAGCCCCGGCATCAAGTTCGCGGACATGGAACTGATCGGCATCCCCCATCGGATCGTCGTCAGTGACCGCGGCCTGGCCGAAGGCAACCTGGAATACAAGAGCCGCACCGAGGCCGAGCCGCAAGCGCTGCCAGTCGCCGACGTGCTGTCGTTCCTCCAGGCCCGTATCCGCCGCTGACACCAGATAGAGACGTCATGTTCAAGCGAAACACCTTAGGCCTCGGCGGCGCCGCCCTGTGCGGCGCCCTGCTGGTCAGCGGCTGTGCCAACCAAATGTCACAACGCAGCGAGCACGAAGAGCGGGTCGAGCGCAAACTGCTCGACCACAGCCTGCAAATCGACGTGGGCGAACCCAAGGTGCTCGACCTGCCGCAGCGCCGGGTGCGCATCAATGAGCAGAAGACCTTCGAAGTCACGGAGTTCGAGGTCACTCGCCATTATGATCGCTACACACCCTACCAACCCTGGCGGGAGATCTACGAGATCCCCCTGGGCGCAGTGGCCGTGGTGGTCGGTGTCGGTGCGAACGTGGTCAATGTGTTCGCCCTCGGCAGCCTGCCGGACACCGCGACCCGTGACTGGATCAGCTACGGTTTCGCCGGGCTCAACCCGTTCATGAACGTCCCCTCCCATGGCCGCGCCCAGCAGAACCTGGCGGGCATCGACGAAGTCCAGCGCGACAAGCGCACGGAACACTCGAGCCTGCCCTGGAGCGAACGCCCGGTAGAGGTCAAGGCCGCGCGGCAAACCTTCGAGCTGAGCACCGACCGTCACGGCGTGCTGCGCTTGAACCTGCTGGAAAGCCCGTTCGCCGAGCAGGACCTGAGCCAGTTCGGTAAATTGCAGATCAGCGTGACGGACGCCCAGGACGAGGTGCACACCGACTCATCCCTGAGCATCAGCAGCACCTTGCGCAGCAAGCTGGTGGAGGCCCACGCCCTGATCTACGACGATCTGGAAGACGACGAGGTGAGCCAATGGGTTCATCGGGTCAAGCGCCTATCGGAACTGGGGCTTGAAGAAGAAGCCAGCGAACTGGAACAGAGCCTGATCGAACTGACGCGCAACGACCCGGAGCTGCAGGCCGAATTCATGAAAGCCCTGACCAAGGATGGCGGACGGTTGGTGGCGGATCCTGGCGTTAACTGAAATACCCCCTGCGGCAAGGAGTTGTGCGAGGGCAAGTCCTGTGGGAGCAAGCCTTGCTCCAACAGGATTCCCTTGCCACAAGGACCGCGCCAGGCAGGGCACTCATCGTCAACCTCACCGCTCGAACAACTCCAACTGCTCGAACCCACCCCGCAAATCCTCCAGCCTCACCCCAATACCCAATAAGCGCACCGGCTTGCCGCCCCGATTGAACGCCTGGGTCAACAGCAACTGGTAACTGCCCAGGTCCCGCCCTGCCCCGGCCTGCTCAAGCGTGGTCTGGGTGAAGTCGTGGAACTTCACTTTGACGAACGGCTTGCCCGGTCGATAACTGCTGTCGATCCGCGCCATGCGCCCGCTGAGGGTCTCCATCAGTTCCGGTAGTTTATCGAGGCAGCTCACCAGGTCGGGCAGGTCGACATCGTAGGTGTTTTCCACACTGATGGACTGCCGTCGGCTGTCGTTGTGCACCAGACGCTCATCGATGCCACGGGCCAGGCTCCAGAGCCGCTCGCCGAAACTGCCGAATTCGCGCACCAGTGCCAACTTGTCCCATTGACGCAACTGCAGGCAATCGGCGATGCCGAGCCGGTTCAGCTTATCGGCGGTGACCTTGCCAACACCGTGGAGCTTGCTGACCGGCAAGGCCGAGACAAAGTCCTCGACCTGGTCCGGGGTGATGACAAACAACCCGTTGGGCTTTTTCCAGTCGCTGGCGATCTTGGCCAGGAACTTGTTGGGTGCGACACCGGCAGACACGGTGATGTGCAACTGGTTGGAAACACGTCGGCGAATGTCCTGGGCGATGCGAGTGGCGCTGCCGCCGAAATGGGCGCTGGCGGACACGTCCAGGTAGGCCTCGTCCAGGGACAGCGGCTCGATCAGGTCAGTGTAATCACTGAAAATCGTATGAATTTCCTTCGACGCCTCCCGATAGGCCTCCATCCGTGGCTTGACGATAGTGAGGTCCGGACAGAGTTTCAGGGCGTGGCCGGAAGACATGGCCGAGCGCACGCCGTAGGCCCGCGCTTCGTAGTTGCAGGTGGCAATTACACCCCGCCGATCCGCTGAGCCCCCGACGGCCAAGGGCTTGCCGGCCAACTGCGGATCATCGCGCATCTCGATAGCGGCATAGAAACAGTCACAGTCGACATGAATGATTTTACGTTGCGTCATAGAAGAACAGGGCGTGGGACGAATCGGGCCCTCAGTATCGCACCAGCACCTGTATATAGCACCAGTAGTTTGAAAGATCCTTCGTCGGGTCCCGAAAACGCCTACATAAATTTACTTCTTCAATCGCAACGCCACCGTCAATAGAGCCTCAGCCCTTGCCAGGCCTGCGTCACAGCGCTGTCACAATGCCCACTTCAAAGGCTAAGCACTTGAAGCGGAACAGGTTTTCATGACGTCAGGGTTGACAGCGGCTCGATCCTCTGTAGAATGCCGCCACACAGACGCGGGATGGAGCAGTCTGGTAGCTCGTCGGGCTCATAACCCGAAGGTCGTCGGTTCAAATCCGGCTCCCGCAACCAAACATCAAAAAAGGCTACTCGAAAGAGTGGCCTTTTTTGTGCGCGCTCGTTTTTGACCCCGACGATGGCGGGACGCGACTCTGCCATCCCACGCACGGCAAGTTGTAGGACAATTTTCCTTTTGATTCCGAGCATTTAGGAAGGCCAGGGACGGATCGGCCGTTTATTTGACCCCTACGCCTTTTAACGGTTGACACTCGGGCGTTCGCCTGTAGAATGCCGCCACACAGACGCGGGATGGAGCAGTCTGGTAGCTCGTCGGGCTCATAACCCGAAGGTCGTCGGTTCAAATCCGGCTCCCGCAACCAAATACCAAGAAAGGCTGCTCGAAAGAGTGGCCTTTTTTGTGCCTGGTAAAAAAGCCACATTACAAATTTTTTGTAATTATTTTTTACTGCAGGGATTGGTAACTTGACTGGATAGCCCCATCCTGTCGCGCATAGCTCAAGAGGTGATTGATGCGCGCCCACTCGTCTGCCCCGCAAGACCCCCTTACTGCGACACAACCGATCAAAGCCGAGCGACTGCGCTGGCTGGATCGGATCAGTCAGTACCGCCAGCCCATCGGCCTGGCGGTCACGCTGCTGCTGTTTGCGATTGCATTGATTGCCTGCCGTCACCTGCTGAGCGAACTCGATCTATACGCCCTGCACGACTCGATTCTGCAAGTGCCCCGGCCAGCCCTGCTCGGTGCGATCGCCGCCACGGTCGCCGGCTTCATCATTCTCCTGGGCTATGAATGGTCCGCCAGCCGCTATGCCGGTGTAACGCTGCCACCACAGGCCCTGGTCCTGGGTGGGTTCACCGCGTTCGCCATCGGCAATGCCATTGGCCTGTCACTGCTGTCGGGCGGCTCGGTTCGCTACCGTTTGTATGCGCGTCATGGCCTGGGGGCATCGGATGTCGCCCACATGACGCTGTTCGCCAGCCTGTCCCTGGGCTGCGCGTTGCCACCGTTGGCGGCCCTGGCGACACTCAGCAACCTGCCCGCCGCGTCCGCCGCGCTGCACTTGCCTGCCGCTTGGCTGGGGACGATTTCCGTGGCGGTGCTGCTGCTCACCAGCGTATTGGCCATCGGCATTTACCGTCGCCGCCTGCCGGAGCAGCCGCACCGCGACAGCCTCCTGGTAAGGGCCGGACGTCGCACGCTGCGCCTGCCGGGCCGACGCCTGACCTTCCTGCAACTGGCGATTACCGCGCTGGATGTAGCCGCAGCGGCCACCGTGTTGTATCTGTTGCTGCCCGAAGCACCGCCGTTCGGCGCCTTCCTGCTGGTGTATCTGCTGGCGCTGGCCGCTGGCGTGCTCAGCCATGTACCGGGCGGGGTCGGGGTATTCGAGGCGATCCTGCTGGCCGCGTTTGCCGACAAACTCGGTGCCGCACCGTTGGCCGCCGCGCTGTTGCTGTATCGCTTGATCTACGTGCTGCTGCCGATGCTGGCCGCCTGCGTGCTGCTGCTGATCAATGAGGCGCAACGGCTGTTCCAGACGCGCCAGACCCTACGGGTAGCATCGGGTTTCGCCGCGCCGATCCTGGCGGTGCTGGTGTTCCTCTCTGGCGTGGTGCTGCTGTTTTCCGGCGTGACACCCGAAATCGACACCCGCCTGGAGCACATTGGCTTCCTGATCCCCCATCGGCTGGTGGACGCTTCGCACTTCGGCGCCAGCCTGGTGGGGGTGTTGTGCCTGCTGCTCGCCCAAGGCCTGCGCCGGCGCCTGTCGGCCGCCTGGATGCTGACCACAGTGTTGCTCCTGGTGGGCGCCCTGCTCTCGCTGCTCAAAGGCTTCGATTGGGAAGAGGCCACGCTGCTGACCCTGACGGCCGCCCTTCTGGCGATATTCCGGCGTTCCTTTTATCGTCCGAGTCGCCTGACTGAACTGCCCTTTTCCCCGTTGTTCCTGATCGCCAGCCTCTGCGTGCTCGGCGCGTCGGCCTGGCTGCTGCTGTTCGCCTACCAGGACGTCCCCTACAGTCATCAATTGTGGTGGCAGTTCACCCTCGACGCCGACGCCCCTCGCGGCCTGCGCTCCCTGCTGGGCGCCGCGGTGCTGCTGCTGGTGGTGTCCCTGACCTGGCTGCTGCGCACCGCACGACCAGTCATTCACTTACCGACGGTAGAAGAACTGGAGCGGGCCAGGGCGATCCTCATGACCTCGTCGCAACCCGACGGCGGCTTGGCCCTGACCGGCGACAAGGCGCTGCTGTTCCACCCCAATGACGAGGCGTTCCTGATGTATGCCCGCCGTGGTCGCAGCCTCGTGGCGCTGTATGACCCGATCGGTCCGACCCAGCAACGTGCCGAAATGATCTGGCAGTTCCGCGACCTGTGCGACATCCACCACGCCCGCCCGGTGTTCTATCAGGTGCGCGCCGAAAACCTGCCGTACTACATGGACATCGGCCTGACGGCCATCAAACTGGGCGAGGAAGCACGGGTCGACCTCAAGCGTTTCGATCTCGAAGCCAAGGGCAAAGAGATGAAGGACCTGCGCTACACCTGGAACCGCGGCACCCGCGACGGCCTGTCGCTGGAGATCCACGCGCCGGGCCAGGCGCCGATGGATGAGCTCAAGGTCATTTCCGATGCCTGGCTGACTGGCAAGAACGTGCGGGAAAAAGGCTTTTCCCTGGGGCGCTTCAGCGATGAGTACCTCAAGCATTTCCGCATCGCGGTGATTCGTTTCGAGGGCCGGCCGGTGGCGTTCGCCAACCTGCTGGAAACCCACAGCCACGAACTGGCCAGCCTCGACCTGATGCGCGCCCACCCCGAAGCCCCGAAACTGACCATGGAGTTCATGATGGTCGGTCTTATCCAGCATTATAAAAACCATGACTACGCCCGCTTCAGCCTCGGCATGGTCCCTCTGTCGGGCCTGCAACCGCGTCGCGGCGCACCGCTGACCCAGCGTCTGGGCTCGATGGTGTTTCGCCGCGGCGAGCAGCTCTACAACTTCCAGGGCCTGCGCCGCTTCAAAGACAAATTCCAGCCTGACTGGGAACCTCGTTACATGGCCGTGCCCGCCGGACTCGATCCGCTGGTGGCGCTGGCCGATACTGCCGCCCTGATTGCAGGCGGCCTGACTGGACTGGTGAAACGCTGATGATGCAACGCTCCTGGCGATACGTAGTGGCCGCCCTGCTGGTGCTGGCGGTGATTCTCGGTGGCGGTTACTGGTACTGGAACCGCCCCGCCCCACAACCCACCCTGGAACAACTGGCGCCCGCCGATGGCGCAGCGCTGACCCGGGTCACTCCCGGTACCAAGGCGCGCGCCCAGGTGCTGGTGGCGGTCAATGAAGACCAGAAGCTCAGCGACACGCAATTGACGACCCTCAGCCGCAGCGGTTCGGCGCAGATCGTCCAGGTGATCCTGCCCAAGGACTGCATGCTGCAAGGCCGTGCCCTGCAAGCGGGCCTGAGAGAACTCAAGGGCCCGGCCACGCTGGTCAGCGGCATCGGCCCCGGTGCCGTGCTGGCCTGGCGTTGGCTGGCCGAGCAGAAAGACGACAAGGCCCAGGCCGTCTCAGTGGACCTGGCACTGGAAAAACCCGGCTGCACCCACCTGCTGCCTAAAAGCGCAGCCCACGGTCATTGGCTGGTGGCCTGGAACGACAACCCCGACGACACCAGCGCCGGCTTCGTACGCGATCAACCGAATGCCCAGACCAGTATCAGCGACTACGACATCAACCTGCCCCAAGTGCTGAACAACGAACTGCGCAAGATCCTGGTGGGCGACAAGGGCAAGGGTGGCCTGAGCATTCCGGTGGTGGAAGTGCCTGCCAGCCAGACACGGGATACCGTGACCCTGTTTCTCTCTGGGGACGGCGGCTGGCGTGACCTGGACCGCGATGTAGCGGATGAAATGGCCAAGATCGGCTACCCGGTGGTCGGCATCGACACCCTGCGCTACTACTGGCAGCACAAGAGCGCGGAGCAGAGCGCGGCAGACCTGACCGAGCTGATGCAACACTACCGGCAGATCTGGGGTACCAAGCGCTTTATCCTGACCGGCTACTCCTTCGGCGCCGACGTGTTGCCAGCCATCTACAATCGCCTGCCAGCCACCGAACAACAGCGAGTCGATGCGATCATCCTGCTGGCCTTCGCCCGCACCGGCAGCTTCGAGATCGAAGTCGAAGGCTGGCTCGGCAACGCCGGCACCGAAGCCGCCACCGGCCCGGAAATGGCCAAGCTGCCAGCCGAGAAAGTGGTGTGCATCTACGGCGCTGAAGAAGCCAATGAGAGCGGTTGCACCGACAAGACTGCCGTGGGCGAAGCCATCAAGCTGCCTGGCGGCCACCACTTCGACGAAAACTACCCGGCCCTGGCCAAGCGCCTGATCGATGAGATCAACAAGCGCCAGAACAAGACGGCCGAACAGTAAGCCGATACACGCTTGCCAAAGCCCCGGCAGCCTCAAGGTTGCCGGGGCTTTTTTGTGCCCGCTCGACCGCTACAAGACAACGAGGGCTCTTGTTCTAATGGTTAAAGACGACGCTTAGCTGCGTCGTACACTTCCTTATCCCGCCGGGCACCAACGGCGACTATCAACACCTGAATCGCTTTCCCATCGACCCTGTAGACGATACGAGTATCGCCCGTTCGGATCCTTCGACATCCCGCCAGGCTGGCCCTGAGCGGCTTGCCGGTTTTGTCTGGCTCGCCATTCATGATCCGCTCCTCAATGACATCAAGAATCCGGTTCGCAGCCGCCGCCCCCAACTGATCCAAATCGTCTTGAACCTCCGGATGATAAATAATGCCCCACCCCATTCATCGCTCCTTCAGTCGTTTTTGGCGTATCGCGCCCGCATATCCTCATGGCTGATGGCCTTGGCCTGATCCAAACCGATCAGGCGCTCGCGAGCCGTCGCCTCGACGCGAAGGTTTTCAAGCTCATCGAGCATTTCCTGATAGGCATCGACGTTGATAATCACCGCCGCGGGTTCGTTGTCCTTGAAGATCACCAGCCTTTCGGTTGCACGGCTCGAGACTTCCTTGAGCTTCGCGCTGAACCCTCTGACCATTGCCGTAACGGATATTGCCTGATCCGCTCGCTCCAGTAGCGCCGCCATGTCCCACCTCCTAAAGCATGAATATCGCGTATTTTTATACATATCTTGATGCACAAAGTGTTGCGCAACGTTATGCGTAAATCAAGCGAGAGAAGCATTACCCGACCAATTGCTGTATCGAAAAAAGTCCCACAAAAAAGCCCCCGCGACCATTAGGCAACGAGGGCTTTTTGTTTTCCTGATGCTACATCTCGACCTGCGTCCCCAGCTCGATTACCCGGTTCAACGGCAGATTGAAAAAGCGCAGGTTGCCGTTGGCATTCTTCAGCATGAAGGCGAACAGTTGCTCGCGCCAGCGGGCCATGCCTTCGAGCTTGGAGGCGATGACGGTCTCGCGGCTGAGGAAGTAGGTGGTGCGCATCGGGCTGAAGTCCAGATCATCCAGATGGCAGAGCTTGAGCGCCTGCGGGACGTCCGGCTCGTCGGTGAAACCAAAGTGCAGGATCACTCGGAAGAACCCTTCGCCATAGGCATCGACCTCGAAACGCCGTTGCGGTGGGACCCGGGGAATGTCTTCATACACTACCGTCAACAGCACCACCTGCTCATGCAGCACCTGGTTGTGCAATAAATTGTGCAACAGCGCGTGAGGTACGGCGTCCGAACGTGCCGTCAGGAACACGGCAGTGCCCTGGACACGGTGCGGCGGTTGCACGCGGATGCTGCTGATGAAGATCGGCAGTGGCAATGCCCCTTCGTCCAGGCGATCCACCAGCAGTTGCTTGCCACGCTTCCAAGTGGTCATCAGCACGAACAACGCAATACCGGCAATGACCGGGAACGCACCGCCCTGGATGATCTTCGGCACGTTGGCGGCGAAGTACAGACCGTCCACCAGCAGGAAACCGAACAACAGCGGTACCACCAGCAGCGGCGGCCATTTCCACAATAGCAGGATCACGGCGGACACCAGAATCGTGGTCATCAACATGGTACCGGTCACCGCCACGCCGTAGGCCGAGGCCAGTGCGCCGGAAGATTCGAACCCCAGCACCAGCAGCACCACGCCGACCATCAGCGACCAGTTCACCGCACCGATGTAGATCTGGCCCTGCTCGGCGCTGGAGGTGTGCTGGATATACATGCGCGGGATGTAACCGAGCTGGATCGCCTGGCGCGTCAGGGAAAACGCACCGGAAATCACCGCCTGGGAAGCGATCACCGTGGCCAGGGTCGCCAGGCCCACCAACGGGAGCAACGCCCAACTCGGTGCCAGCAGATAGAACGGGTTGCGCGCCGTTGCCGGGTCACCCAGCAGCAACGCGCCCTGACCGAAATAATTGAGCATCAACGCCGGCAGCACCAGCATGAACCAGGCCCGGGCAATCGGTTTGCGGCCGAAGTGGCCCATGTCGGCGTACAGCGCTTCGGCGCCGGTCAGCGCCAACACCACGGCGCCGAGGATCGCCACGCCCATGCCCGGGTGGACGATAAAAAAACGCACGGCCCAGGCCGGGCTCACCGCCTGCAACACTTCAGGACGTTGAACGATGCCATACACACCCAGGGCGCCGAGCACCAGGAACCAGGTCACCATGATCGGGCCGAACAGGATGCCAATCCGCGCGGTACCGTGGCGCTGGATCAGGAACAGCCCCACCAGCACCACCAGCGACAAAGGCACCACCCAGTGGTCGATGCCTTCGAACGCCAGACCAAGACCTTCAATCGCCGAGAGCACGGAGATCGCCGGCGTGATCATGCTGTCACCGTAGAACAGCGCCGCGCCGATCAAACCGCAAATCACCAGGAATGCCCGCAGACGCGCTCTTCCCGCAGCCGCTCGCCGCGCCAGAGCGGTGAGCGCCATGATCCCGCCCTCGCCCTGGTTGTCGGCGCGCAGCACGAACATCATGTACTTGATCGACACGACCCAGATCAGCGACCAGAAGATCAGCGATAGAATTCCCAGCACCCCATCGTGGTTGGCGGGCACCCCATAGGCACCGGAAAACACTTCCTTGAGGGTGTACAACGGGCTCGTGCCAATGTCGCCATAAACCACTCCGACCGCCGCGACCAGCATGCTCAGCGGTTTCGCTGCCGAATGCTCGGCACCTACCGCCTGACTACTTGCATGACCCATCCAACACTCCCGATTCCCAGACCTGTCTTCTTGAACGAAGCCCCCTGCTGTAGCGAGGCAGCATGTGCGGTTTTACGTATTGTTACAGACGTTTTGTTGACTGTAGCAATCGTCAGAGCACAAAGCCGCGAAGCATAGCGCAGCACTCGTCGTATTTCCCGGTATAAAGCTGGTCAAGTGCGTCGACCCTGGATAGAATTGCGCACTTTTTGATCAGAGGCGCGCCAGGCGCCCTGTCTCGGCAAGAGACGATCCCCCTACACCGAGGTTAGACATGTCCACCACTACCGCGCCCGCCAACCCGAAGGTTGGCTTCGTATCCCTGGGTTGCCCGAAGGCTCTGGTCGACTCCGAGCGCATCCTGACCCAGTTGCGCATGGAAGGCTACGACGTCGTGTCCACGTATCAGGACGCCGACGTGGTCGTGGTCAACACCTGCGGCTTCATCGATTCGGCCAAGGCCGAGTCCCTGGAAGTGATCGGCGAAGCCATCAAGGAAAACGGCAAGGTCATCGTCACCGGCTGCATGGGCGTGGAAGAAGGCAACATCCGCAACGTGCACCCTAGCGTGTTGTCCGTGACGGGTCCGCAGCAGTACGAGCAGGTGGTCAACGCCGTGCACGACGTAGTGCCGCCACGCCAGGACCACAACCCGCTGATCGACCTGGTGCCGCCACAAGGCATCAAGCTGACCCCGCGCCACTACGCCTACCTGAAGATTTCCGAAGGCTGCAACCACAGTTGCAGCTTCTGCATCATCCCGTCGATGCGCGGCAAGCTGGTGAGCCGCCCGGTGGGCGATGTGCTCGACGAGGCCCAGCGCCTGGTCAAGGCCGGCGTCAAGGAGCTGCTGGTGATATCCCAAGACACCAGCGCCTACGGCGTCGACGTGAAATACCGCACCGGCTTCTGGAACGGCGCGCCGGTGAAAACCCGCATGACCGAGCTGTGCGAAGCCCTCAGCACCCTCGGCGTCTGGGTCCGCCTGCATTACGTCTACCCGTATCCCCATGTCGACGAACTGATCCCCCTGATGGCCGCCGGCAAGATCCTGCCGTACCTGGACATTCCGTTCCAGCACGCCAGCCCGAAAGTCCTCAAGGCCATGAAACGCCCGGCGTTCGAAGACAAGACCCTGGCCCGCATCAAGAACTGGCGCGAAATCTGCCCGGACCTGATCATCCGCTCGACCTTCATCGTCGGCTTCCCCGGCGAAACCGAAGAAGATTTCCAGTACCTGCTGGATTGGCTGACCGAAGCCCAGCTCGACCGCGTCGGCTGCTTCCAGTACTCCCCTGTCGAAGGCGCACCGGCCAACGACCTGGACCTGGCCGTTGTGCCGGACGACGTCAAGCAGGACCGCTGGGAGCGCTTCATGGCGCACCAGCAGGCCATCAGCTCGGCGCGCCTGCAAATGCGCATCGGCCGTGAAATCGAAGTGCTGGTGGATGAAGTGGACGAGCAAGGCGCCGTGGGCCGCTGCTTCTTCGATGCGCCGGAAATCGACGGCAACGTCTTCATCGACAACGGCAGCAACCTCAAGCCAGGGGACAAGGTCTGGTGCAAGGTGACCGACGCCGATGAGTATGACTTGTGGGCTGAACAGATTGGTTGATCCCTACTTGGACTAAAGCCGAAGCGGCTTTTGTGGCGAGGGGATTTATCCCCGCTGGGGCGCGAAGCGTCCCTGAGCAAGAAAACTTCCCCCAAGCTCAATTGAGTCTGCGGTTTTGGGGCTGCTTCGCTGCCCAGCGGGATAAATCCCCTCGCCACAGGTTCTGTGCTTACAACTATTGAGCCACTCGCCCGCCTCGAAAAAACCAAAAAGCCCTGCCTTGCGACAAGATGCGGGGCTTTTTTACGGCTATCGTATGGAGAAACCCAGCACATCCAGCACAAGGAACAGGCGGACATGCGCCAGCATTCGGTCATCCATACACCGAAACCGAGCGATTACCAGGAGCTGACCCAGGTTTGGGAGGCCTCGGTGCGGGCCACCCATGAGTTTCTGCCAGACAGCTACATCGAGCTGCTGAAAAACCTGGTGCTCACCCGCTACCTGGATGCGGTGATGCTCATTTGCACCCGTGACGCGCGCCAGCGAATCACGGGGTTCGCCGGTGTCGCGGCCGGCAAGGTGGAGATGCTCTTCATCGACCCACGGCACCGCGGCCAGGGACTGGGCAAGCTGTTGCTGCGCTACGCCATGGAACACCTGAACGCCGATCAACTGGACGTCAACGAACAGAACCCGCAAGCCTTGGGCTTTTACCTCAAGCAAGGCTTCGAAGTGATCGGGCGCTCGGCAAAAGATGGCATGAACCAGCCCTACCCATTGCTGCACATGCGCTACAAGCAGCCGGACCTGAAGACCGGACGCGGCTAAAAGCGGCATGAGGCAAATGGACCCGCGATTAACCGGCGCCAGGCAGGTACAATGCCCACCCTCTTTTTGTTACGGCCCCCGTCATGACTGACCCGATTCGTCTCTCCAAACGCCTCATCGAACTCGTTGGCTGTTCCCGTCGGGAGGCTGAGTTGTTCATCGAGGGCGGCTGGGTCACCGTGGATGGCGAAGTGATCGATGAGCCGCAGTTCAAGGTCACCACCCAGAAGGTCGAACTCGACCCCGAGGCCAAGGCCACCGCGCCGGAGCCGGTGACGCTTCTGCTCAACGTCCCGGCAGGCATGGATGTAGAGACCGCGATGGCGTCCCTTGGACCGCAGACCCTGAGCGAAGAACATCGCTTCGGCAAACGCCCGCTCAAGGGCCATTTCCTGCGCCTGACCGCCAGCGCCGACCTGCAGGCCAACGCCAGCGGGCTGCTGGTGTTCACCCAGGACTGGAAAGTCTTGCGCAAGCTCACCGCCGACGCCGCCAAGATCGAGCAGGAATACGTGGTGGAAGTCGAAGGCGACATGGTCGCCCATGGCCTCAATCGCCTGAACCATGGCTTGACCTACAAGGGCAAGGAACTGCCAGCGGTCAAGGCCAGTTGGCAGAACGAGAACCGCCTGCGCTTTGCCATGAAAAACCCCCAGCCCGGAGTTATCGCTCTGTTTTGCCAGGCGGTCGGGCTCAAGGTCGTCGCCATTCGCCGCATCCGCATCGGCGGCGTATCCATCGGCAAAGTGCCGCTGGGCCAGTGGCGCTACCTGTCTGCCAAAGAGAAATTCTAATTTTCCCGGCGCCGCACCGAATGCAGGCGCCCACTGTCGATTGATCAGGACTGCACACATGATTCACAACGACGTACTGCGCAGCGTGCGCTACATGCTCGACATCAGCGACAAGAAAGTCATCGAGATCATCAAGCTCGGCGGCCTGGACGTCTCCCTGGCGGACCTGGCGGGCTACCTCAAGAAAGACGAGGAAGAAGGCTTCGTGTTCTGCCCTGACGAGGTCATGGCGCATTTTCTCGATGGCCTGGTGATCTTCAAGCGTGGCAAGGACGAAAGCCGTCCGCCGCAACCGATCGAAATCCCGGTGACCAACAACATCATCCTCAAGAAGCTGCGGGTGGCCTTCGAGCTGAAGGAGGACGACATGCACGCCATCCTCAAGGCTGCCGAGTTCCCGGTGTCCAAGCCGGAACTGAGCGCGCTGTTCCGCAAGTTCGGCCACACCAACTACCGCCCGTGTGGCGACCAATTGCTGCGTAACTTCCTCAAGGGCCTGACGTTGCGCGTTCGCGGCTGATTCCTGGATATCTGCTGACTTTTGCAGAGCCCTGTGGCGAGGGGATTCATCCCCGCTGGGCTGCGCAGCAGCCCTAAAAACAGTGAACTCAATTTTCCAGGTACACCGAGTTGCCTGGTTTGGGGCCCGCTTCGCAGCCCAACGGGGATGAATCCCCTCGCCACATAAGCGCTCTCGCCACAAGGTCAGTGTCAATCTTGGCCCCGCGCTATGATGCCCATTCAACCCCGCCTCGATCCCAGCCCATGACTTACAGCGTCTCCCCCATCGGCTTCGTCCGCTCCTGCTTCAAGGAGAAGTTCGCCATTCCCCGCCAACCGCAATTGGCCCCCGCCGCACGCGGCGTGCTGGAGCTGGTGGCGCCGTTCGACCAGGGCGAAGCGGTACAGGGCCTGGAGCAGGTCAGTCATGTCTGGCTGCTGTTCCTGTTCCACCAGGCCCTGGAAGACAAGCCGCGACTCAAAGTGCGCCCGCCGCGCCTGGGTGGCAACACGTCCATGGGCGTATTCGCCACCCGCGCCACCCATCGCCCTAACGGCATCGGCCAGTCGGTGGTCAAGCTGGAACGGGTCGAAGCCGGGCGCCTGTGGCTCTCGGGTATCGATTTGCTGGACGGCACCCCGGTGCTCGATATCAAGCCCTACGTGCCTTACGCCGACATCATCGACTCGGCGTCCAACAGCATCGCCAGCGCAGCGCCTGAGTTGATTCCGGTGCAATGGACGGACACTGCCCTGCTTCAAGCGCGCGAGCACGCCACGCGCCTGGGAGAACCCTTGGTAGAGCTGATTGAGCAATGCCTGGCGCAAGATCCCCGCCCGGCGTACCAAAGGCCTGCCGCCGAACGGGAATATGGCGCGCAATTCTGGGATCTGGACGTTCGCTGGCATTATCCGCAGGCGGGGTTGATCCGGGTGTTGGAAGTGGTTCCTGCGGTCAAATAAAACCCGAAAACAAAAAAGCCCGCGCGGCCTTCATCAGGCGGCGCGGGCTTTTTTTGCGGGTACTGTTGGATCGATACGCTGCAATCGCGAGCAAGCTCGCTCCCACACTCGATCTGGGTTGTTCACCAAAATATGACTCAACACAAACCCTGTGGGAGCGAGCTTGCTCGCGATAGCGATCTATCAGACTCCACAAATACAGCTTTACTTCTCTACAAACGCCCGCTCGATCAGGTAGTCACCCGGCTCGCGCATACGCGGCGAAACGGTCAGGCCGAAGCTGTTGAGCACTTCACTGGTCTCGTCGAGCATGCTCGGGCTGCCGCACAGCATGGCGCGGTCGTCCTGGGGGTTGATCGGTGGCAGGCCGATGTCGCGGAACAGCTTGCCGCTGCGCATCAGGTCGGTCAGACGGCCTTCGTTCTCGAACGGCTCGCGCGTCACGGTCGGGTAGTAGATCAGCTTGTCACGCAGGGCTTCGCCGAAGAACTCGTTCTGCGGCAAGTGTTCGGTGATGAACTCGCGGTACGCGACTTCATTGACGTAACGCACGCCGTGGCACAGGATCACTTTTTCGAAACGCTCATAGGTTTCCGGATCCTGGATGACGCTCATGAACGGCGCCAGCCCGGTGCCGGTGCTGAGCAGGTACAAATGCTTGCCAGGCTTGAGATCGTCCAGCACGAGGGTGCCGGTGGGTTTCTTGCTGATGATGATCTCGTCGCCTTCCTTCAGGTGCTGCAACTGGGAAGTCAGCGGACCATCGGGCACCTTGATGCTGAAGAATTCGAGATGCTCTTCCCAGTTCGGGCTGGCAATCGAGTAAGCGCGCATAAGCGGGCGGCCGTTGGGCTGTTGCAGGCCGATCATCACGAACTGACCGTTCTCGAAGCGCAGACCCGGATCGCGGGTGCACTTGAAGCTGAACAGAGTGTCGTTCCAGTGATGAACACTGAGGACACGCTCGTGGTTCATGTTGCTCATGTACGGGGACTCCTGGGAATGATGCCTGCGCCGATAATCTGCGCAATTGCATCGCATTCTAATGGCGGCGACAATATCTGTTAAATGGATTATTAAGATAAGGGTTATCGGTTATATAGATATGCGATTTACTCTACGTCAACTTCAAGTCTTCGTCGCCGTCGCCCAGCAAGAAAGCGTGTCTCGCGCTGCGGGCCAACTCAATCTGTCGCAGTCGGCGGCCAGCACCTCCATCACCGAACTGGAGCGGCAATCGAGCTGCCAGTTGTTCGACCGTGCCGGCAAACGCCTGAGCCTCAATGCCTTGGGCAAACAGCTGCTGCCCCAGGCAGTGGCGCTGTTGGACCAGGCCAAGGAAATCGAAGACTTGCTCAATGGCAAGTCCGGTTTCGGCTCACTGGCGGTCGGTGCCACGCTGACCATCGGCAATTACCTGGCGACCTTGTTGATCGGCGGCTTCATGCAACGCCATCCGGAAAGCCAGGTGAAGCTGCATGTCCAGAACACTGCCAATATCGTGCACCAGGTTGCCCACTACGAAATTGATCTGGGTCTAATCGAGGGCGACTGCAGCCATCCGGACATCGAAGTGCAAAGCTGGGTCGAGGACGAACTGGTGGTGTTCTGCGCCCCTCAACACCCGCTGGCCAAGCGCGGCCAGGCGACCATGGAGGAACTGACCCATGAGGCGTGGATTCTGCGGGAACAGGGTTCCGGCACCCGCCTGACCTTCGACCAGGCCATGCGTCACCACCGCAGTGCGTTGAACATCCGCCTGGAGCTGGAACACACCGAAGCGATCAAGCGCGCCGTGGAATCGGGCCTGGGCATTGGCTGCATCTCACGCCTGGCCCTGCGCGACGCCTTCCGCCGTGGCAGCCTCGTCGCGGTGGAAACCCCGGACATGGACCTGGCGCGGCAGTTCTATTTCATCTGGCATAAACAGAAGTACCAGACCTCGGCCATGCGCGAATTCCTCGAACTGTGCCGGGCGTTCACCGCCGGGGCCCAGCGCAGCGACGAAATCGTGCTGCCGGCCATCGCCTGAGCCGTTACAGCAGGACCAGGCCCCACACCAACGCGATCATCGTCAGGGCGACGAACTGGGCAGCGCTGCCCATGTCCTTGGCATTTTTCGACAACGGGTGCAGCTCCAGGGAGATGCGGTCGATGGCCGCCTCCACCGCCGAGTTGAGCAGCTCCACGATCAATGCCAGCAGGCACACGGCTATCAGCAGCGCCTGTTCGACACGACTGACATTCAGGAAGAAGGACAACGGAATCAGGACGACGTTGATCAGCACCAACTGACGGAAAGCCGCTTCGCCGACAAAAGCTGCGCGCAGTCCGTCCAAGGAATAGCCGGAGGCGTTGAGGATACGTTTCAGGCCGGTCTGGCCTTTAAAAGGTGACATAGGGTGAGCAACTGATCGAAAAGGAGTGGAGAAACTAATTCAAACCCGGTCAAAAAAGCGTGAAGCGGCGCATCAAGCCTGCGGCGAAATTGACTCAAGTTGTTGCAGCAGCAAGGCCGCCTGGGTCCGGGTGCGTACGTTCAGTTTACGGAAGATCGCCGTGACGTGGGCCTTGATGGTGGCCTCCGACACGTTCAGTTCATAAGCAATCTGCTTGTTCAGCAAGCCTTCACAGACCATGGTCAACACTCGAAACTGCTGCGGCGTGAGGCTGGCCAACCCCTCGCTGGCGGCCTTGGCCTCCTCGGACACGCTCACCGCTTCGAACGCCTGGGGCGGCCAGCAGACATCGCCGTCCAGGACCGCCTTCACAGCCTGTTGAATCATTTCAAGGGAACTGGACTTGGGTATGAACCCGCTGGCGCCGAACTCCCGGGCCTTGACCATCACCGAGGCCTCTTCTTGGGCCGAGACCATGACCACGGGGATCTGCGGGTATTGACCGCGCAACAGCACCAGCCCCGAAAAACCGTAGGCACCGGGCATGTTCAGATCCAGCAACACCAGGTCCCAGTCGGCCTTGTCCGTGAGCCGGGCCTCCAGTTCCGCGATACTGGCCACTTCCGTCAACCGGACATCCGGGCCAAGGCCCAGGGTCACCGCCTGACGCAACGCACTCCGAAAGAGCGGGTGATCATCGGCAATCAGGATTTCGTATGTGGCCATTTTTCAAATGATCCTGTTTTTTTAATGGCTGGCCCGATGCGTTCGCGCCTCGCCAATGCAACTCGAGACACCGCCCGGCTGCGGCATCCACAGGGGCACGTGCAACGCCGAACAACGTGGCGTTTGAAACATGGCGGCGCCCTGGTCGGCGCCAAGCATGCCCAGCGAAGCCGGGGTGGTCAAGCAGCACGGTCGTCCCTGTGTCCAGTATGGGCCACTATTTGGCCAATATTGCGGGCGGCCTACGAATGAAGGGTTGCAACTCGGCATGGGCCGGGGTCGACACGTTCACCTCCTGCTGGCCCTTGGCGCCCAGGTAGTGCTGGCTGAATACATCGAAATAGGCGTCCAGGGCCGATGCTGCATCGCTGTCCCCTGCCAATTCGAGACACAATGCCGCCACCTCCGCAGTGCACAGGTGCTCGCTGCGGGTCGAACGACGCAAGCGGTAGCGTGACAGCCTGTCGGGCAGCAGGCTCAGGATCGGCAATCGGTCGAGATACGGGCTTTTACGAAAAATCTTCCGAGCCTCGGTCCAGGTCGCGTCCAGCAGAATGAACAGCGGGCGCTTGGACTGATCGAGGTCGACCGTATGGGTCACCCGCGAAGGCTCAACGTATTCGCCCGGAAACACCAGGTAGGGTTGCCATTGCGGATCGTTCAGCAACGCCAGCAGTTGCTCATCGATCTCGGTACGCGACCAGATGAACGCATGATTGTCGCGCACCACATCGGCGATCAGCCAACCGGTATTGCTCGGCTTGAACACTTCCTTGTTGGTCATGATCAGACAAATCCCGGAACGGGTCTCGACGCTCGGACGCCAGGCGCACAGGCAATGGCTCTCGATCACCCGGCAGGCGCTGCAACGCGGGGCGCGCCAGCCTCGGGCCTGGATCGGCTTGATCCCTTCATCGATGCGCTGGTCGCGCAGGCGGGCGACGGCGTTAGGGGCGTGATTCATCGTGGGCAACGCCGACAGACAGGAAAACTCGACACGAACAACACACTCGGCAGGGCAATAAAGACCGGCAGTCTACCAGAGCGCACGAACCTGTACCGGCCACCCGGGCTCCCCTATAATCCCCGGCCACTGAACGCACAGTCATGTGATCGGTCGAACCACCTGTCACTGAACCAGGAGAGTTTCATGCTGCGCCTTATCGTCCCTACCGTTGCCGTTCTGCTGGCGACGTCCTTCAGCGCTCAGGCTGCCTCGCTGAAAGAACTCGAACTGAACAAGATGCTGCAGAACGTCGCCAAGGAAAGTAGCGTCGGTACGCCGCGGGCGATCAACGAAGACATACTCGACCAGGGTTATACCGTCGAAGGCACTGAGCTGATCAACCATCTCAGCGTGCAAAGCAGCCATGCCCAGAAAATGCGCGCAGACCCCAAGGCCGTATATTTCCAGCTGGGCTCCACGGTGTGCACGAATCCTGGCTTTCGCAAGTTGATGGCAAAGGGCGCGACCATGCGCTACGAGTTCACCGAGGTCAAGACCAACCGCCCCGTCGCGACCGAGCGCTTCCAGGAGTCGGATTGCCCGAAACCGGCCAAGACGAAGAAGTGATCAACCCGAGCTTGCGCGCCGCTGCTCATCGTCGGCGCGCAACTCCGCCACCAGCGCCTGCAGGTAACGCGAGCGCCATGCTCGCCCGCCCAGCCGGCGACAGCATTCCTCCTCAAGACTCACTCGATTGGCCTGTGCCGATTCCAACAGCATCAAGTACAACTGCCTGTCGAGCTCCAGAGTGACCCTGGTCATTTCTTCCGCCTCCCTGCCCCGATTCGCTTCAATCCTTCACGTGGCGCCCAGCCCTGGGCGTCAATTGCATTGGCACGCTTGTTATCAGTAAATCAGAGCGGCACGCACCCGGCCGGCAATCTGACGAGCGGCGCGATATTTCAGCGCCTGTATCAGCGGTTGCCAACAGTTGCTTTCGAGCGCCATGATCAGGGCAGCAAAGATCGGCATGACGGTCTAGATTCAGAAGTATCCATAGTATTTTCATCAGGCAGAAAGAGGCTGCCCGGCCAACACCTTGGCATGTGATTGTTTTTATCAAAGGGAAAAACAGAACCCGCTGGATGGCTAGGTCGCCCTGCCGCAGACCGCGCCAAGCCAGGTCAACCTCCAGGCCGATGCCTGGGCTGACGACGACACACGGAGTGTCGTGGCCCTGATGAATCTCTCGTCCGGGCCAGGGTCCTGTTAAGAAGGAGAAGCTGAATGCCTTACAAACCGAATGACCTGCTCAGTCGTCATTTTGAAAACCACGGCCACGACCTGACCCGCAAGGTTGAAGAACAACTCAACCTGGTGTCCCCCAACAGCCCCAACCTCCCCATTTACCGAGACATGATCCTGACCGTGCTGCGCATGGCCCAGGAAGATCACAACCGCTGGAATGCCAAGATCACGCTACAAGCCCTGAGGGAACTGGAACACGCCTTCCGCACCCTCGAGCAGTTCAAGGGCCGGCGCAAGGTCACGGTCTTCGGCTCGGCACGAACGCCCATCGAACATCCGCTGTATGGCCTGGCCCGAGAGCTGGGGGCGGCGCTGGCCCGTTCGGACATGATGGTCATCACCGGTGCCGGCGGTGGCATCATGGCCGCTGCCCATGAAGGCGCAGGGCGTGACCATAGCCTGGGGTTCAATATCACCCTGCCTTTCGAGCAGCATGCAAACCCGACCGTCGAAGGCACGTCGAACCTGCTGCCGTTCCACTTTTTCTTCACCCGCAAGTTGTTTTTCGTCAAGGAGGCCGACGCGCTGGTGCTCTGTCCCGGCGGTTTCGGCACGCTCGATGAGGCGCTGGAAGTCCTGACGCTGGTTCAAACCGGTAAAAGCCCACTGGTACCCGTGGTCCTGCTGGACGTCCCTGGGGGCAAGTTCTGGCAAGGCGCCCTGAACTTTATCCGCGAGCAATTGGAGGAAAACCGCTACATCCTGCCCACCGACATGAAGCTGATGCGCCTGGTGTACAACGCCGAAGAGGCCGTGGAAGAGATCAACCAGTTCTACCGCAACTTCCACTCCAGTCGCTGGCTCAAGCATCAGTTCGTGATACGCATGAATCACACATTAAGCGAACAGGCACTGCAGCAGATGCAGGTAGATTTCGCCGACCTGTGCTTGAACGATTGTTTTCATCAACATGACTACAGCGGTGAAGAACATGACGAGGCCCGCTTCAGTCATCTGACACGGCTGACGTTTGCCTTCAATGCGCGTGATCACGGTCGCTTGAGGGAGTTGGTGGATTACATCAACCTGCCGGAAAACTGGGCCCAGCCCACCCCAAAAAACCACCCCCTCACATGGGAGCCGATCAAGGTTACCTGAGCCCATAAAAAACGGCCCGCTATCGAAATAGCGAGCCGTTTTAATTCAATCATCCATACCACGACCGCTGAACAAGCGGTTGATCATTTCCATGGAGTAACCTCGGTACGCCAGGAAACGTCCTTGCTTGGCTCGTTCTCGTGCATCGATGGGCAAATGCCCTGAGAACTTGCGACGCCAGGTGTCCGTCAGGTACTCCTGCCAATCAATACCGCTTTCGCGCAGGGCGAGCTCGATATCCGGACGTTGCAAGCCGCGCTGGCCCAGTTCCTCACGAATGCGCAAAGGACCATAGCCAGAGCGAGCACGATAAGCGACGAAGCTTTCCAGATAACGGGACTCCGACAGCAGGCCCTCTTCAGTCAAACGGTCGAGGGCTGTGTCGATCAACTCGTCGGTCGCGCCGCGCTGACGCAGTTTACGCGTCAGCTCGACTCGTCCGTGCTCGCGCCTGGCGAGCAGGTCCATTGCGGTTCGCCGCACCGCGACGAGGGTATCGAGTACGACGGTCATCGAATCGATCAGATGTCAGCGTCTGCCAGGTCGTCAGCCGTCTCGCGATTAGCCACGGACTTGACGTCTGCCACCGGGCTCAACAGCTTGTCACGCAACTGCTTCTCGAGGGCAGCTGCAACTTCCGGGTTATCCGCCAGGAACTTGGCCGAGTTGGCCTTGCCCTGACCGATCTTGGTACCGTTGTAGGCATACCAGGCGCCCGATTTCTCGACAAAACCGTGCAACACACCCAGGTCGATCATTTCGCCATTGAGGTAGATGCCCTTGCCGTAGAGAATCTGGAACTCGGCCTGACGGAACGGCGAAGCCACCTTGTTCTTCACGACCTTGACGCGGGTTTCGCTACCCACCACTTCATCACCTTCTTTCACCGCGCCAGTACGGCGGATGTCGAGGCGAACCGAGGCGTAGAACTTCAGTGCGTTACCACCGGTGGTGGTTTCCGGGCTGCCGAACATCACGCCGATCTTCATACGGATCTGGTTGATGAAGATCACCAGGCAGTTGGCGTTCTTGATGTTACCGGTGATCTTGCGCAGGGCCTGGGACATCAGGCGAGCCTGGAGGCCCACGTGCATGTCGCCCATTTCACCTTCGATTTCAGCCTTCGGCACCAATGCCGCCACGGAGTCGACGATGATCACGTCAACCGCGTTGGAACGCACCAGCATGTCGGTGATTTCCAGGGCCTGCTCGCCGGTGTCCGGTTGGGAAACCAGCAGGTCGTCGACGTTGACGCCCAGTTTGCCGGCGTATTCCGGGTCCAGGGCGTGTTCGGCGTCGACGAAGGCGCACGTCGCGCCAGCTTTTTGGGCCTGGGCGATCACGGACAGGGTCAGCGTGGTCTTACCGGAAGATTCAGGACCGTAGATTTCAACGATTCGGCCTTTTGGCAGGCCGCCGATGCCCAGCGCAATGTCCAGGCCCAGGGAGCCGGTGGAGATGGAAGGAATAGCCTGACGGTCCTGATCGCCCATACGCATCACGGCACCCTTGCCGAATTGACGTTCGATCTGACCCAAGGCCGCAGCCAAGGCTTTCTTCTTGTTGTCGTCCATTAAAGTCCTCACGTAATCAATAAGGCCTGACGGCCAACACCTGTATAAGTAGCCAGTATTATTCCACAGCGATTGAGGAACGCCTACCCCTGATTTGAGATTTCTACAGCAGCATGTTGCAGCAGGCCCTCTAGCGCGGCCTTCACCGTTTGTCGGCGGACCTCGTCGCGGTTGCCTGCAAAGAACCGCTGCTCGCTGATCACCGCCTCGCCAACGCCCCAGGCCAGCCACACGGTGCCCACCGGTTTGTTGGGCGAGCCCCCGTCCGGCCCCGCCACGCCACTGACGGCCACGGCATAACGCGCCAGGCTCTTGTGCTGGGCCCCTCGCGCCATGGCTTCGACCACCTCGCGGCTGACCGCCCCGACCTGCTCGAACAACTCGGCCGGTACCTCAAGTTGCTGGCTCTTCTGGCGATTGGAGTAAGTGACATAACCGGCCTCGAACCAGGCCGAACTCCCGGGAACCCGGGTAATCGCCTCGGCAATCCCGCCACCGGTACAGGACTCGGCCGTGGTGACATGGGCATTGAGCCGCTGCAGGCGCCTGCCCAGTTCAGCGGCCAGTTCGGTAATGTCGTCCACGGTGCTCTCCAGATTCGACGCGATGGAGACCTACCGTACACGAGCGGCCGAAGCTTGCAAGGCTCGCCGGATTACCGACCCAGCGCTCTGATATAGGCCTGACAGGCCTGCAAGGCAATCAGTGCGCGATCACCGGCATCGGTGATGGCGATAATTCGTTGAGCATGCGCCGGGTCAAGTCGGGCGCGTGGGGCGCCATGATCCACGCCGCGGGCGCCGGCGGCGGCAGGCAGCGCACAGCCGGCGGGGGCATCGCTGGCGTCGAGGAGGACTGACAGCCGGACATCGGCAGTAGCAAGGCGATCGCGCAGGCGATCCTGGTCACGTTGGGCATCGCTCAAGGCTCGGTAATGGGTGTGTTCGCTGGTGGAGAGTTGTTGCTCCAGGACAAGGCGCTTTTCTTGCTCGGCCTTTTGTTGCGCCGCTGCCGCCTGGGTTAATTGACTCAGCGTCTCGGCCTGGGACTGGCCCATTTGCGCCAGTTGCCGGCCATATCGCCAATCCTGGAGCCGCCACGCCAGTACCGCCGGGCCACCGGCCAGCAGCATCAGCAAGGCAACGACGCCTAAAGTGCGCAAGGAAAACGGCATCAGACCGAAGACTGGCATAGCACCGCCCTCGCCCGTGCCCAGAGCTGTAGACGATCCTCCAGCCCATTCAGACCACCGTTGATGCGCCGGGTAATGCTGTTGAACTGGTCGCGATCGGCCAGTTCGTTCAAGCCGTTCTGCTCCCAGAACCAGGCGGCCGACTCGGATGCCCATTGCGGCTGCTCAAGAAGCTCAGGCAGCGCCAGCAGCCGTTCATCGCCGAACAAGCCAAGACTGCAGCGACGATAATTGTCCCGTCCGGTAATCTGGATCAGACCTCGGCCGCGATACTTCTGACCGTCACCGTCCGCCGCCGAAGTATTGCCCAGGCGAGCGGCCAACGCGCCGGTGTCGTATTTGCTTAGATAGGCTTCGCTGCCCAGCTCGCGCACATACCGTAGCTGCCCCGACTCATGGCCGATTTGCGCCAGGAACGCAGCGATGCGTTTAGGCGTGGCGATACGGTGGCGGGACATGGCGATGTTAAGGGCTGAAACAAAAACGCCCGCTTGGGAGCGGGCGCTGGGCATGATGTCAATGAGTTGCTGTTGCGTAAGGTCCATATTCAGGTCATCGCAAGTGCATGATCAAAGGTGTACGGCCAACCAGGACGGCGCAACCGGCCGATATTCAGTGACTGGAAAGTGCTCATCCTGCGGCCAATCCCTCAGCGCCCGGCGATAGGCCTGGAGCTGTGTGTACTGTGCCTGGTCCAGCGTCGTACCGCCGCCGTCGTCCATTTCATCGCGATCCCTTGCAACGAGGCCGTCTGTTGCCGTGAGCTGGGCGTTGCGCCACACGTATTCATTTTCTGAAGCCTGGGCCGATGTCAGAGCGGCTGCGTCAATGAGAACGGGATAACCGTTGTCAGGGTTGGCCGAAACACGCTTGGGCGAGATGGCGAGTTGCTGAAGCAGCGACAACCAGTAAGCCCGAGGTATTTCGATGACATCATCGGGAATATCAGAAACATTGATACCGGGAACATACGCTCCGCAAGTGCTTGGACTGAACAACAAAGTGAATTCATTCATTCAATAACCCTTCGCAAAATAGGTAACGCCCCATCCCGCAGCGACGTGCCCGGAATAATCTCGGACTTTCAGGCGCACGCCTTGGCGGGTGGCGGTTCCACCTACCATAATCACCATGGCTCCATCACCACCTACATGGTTCGCCACAACCGAAACAAAAGCATTGGGAAATGATAGAGGGAACGTAACGAACACTTCCCCATTGGCGTCAGTTGTACCGTAGCCCCACTGATCAATGTTTCCGCTCGCGTACTTTTGGTAACCTGGATTCCCCAACTGACCTGAAAACAACGAGGTATATTTCAGAAGAATGGTGCCGCCTATCAGTCGCCATTGATTGTCCAGTTTGACGAATTCCGCCGTTTCACCACGGCCCAGATCGATTGACCCAAGCGTTGAGGATGAAGGGCCTAGCGTATCGGCAGACGAGGTTGTCGATACATTCACGACCGCCCCTACGTTGATCAGTGTAAGCGTCGCCCCATGCATGATTCCCACTGTACTGGGCAATGTGACGTTGATCGCCGTAGTGCTGGCAAAACTGACGGCTCCGCCAACATGGGCTTGTGTCAACGCCGTACTGACTGCGTACACGGAAAAGCCGGAATATTGAACACCGCTGCGTTTTACAAACTCGGTGGTCGCCACGGATCTATCGTTATCAAATTGGGGAGCAGTGGTGAATAATCCGCTGCTACGCAAGGCCGTCAACAACTGGTTATCCAATTGTTCCGACGGTGTTAGTCCTGCGGTTTGAATGACACTCAGCAACTCCTGCGTCACACCATTGCCCCAACTGGCGGGAATCAAGGACCCCGACGTACCCGCCAAGGGATCCTCATCCACAAACCTGCCATTCACCAAGCCCGCACTGGGCACACTTTTTGGATAGTCCAATTTTCGCTCCTGACTGACCAGCGATCAAAATGAAGGCGATACACAGCCTCTCCGTTAATACGCAATGGCACGATAAATTAGGGAAGTTTTGATGTACTGCTTTGAGTTGCTTAAGCGGCAGGCTCAGGCATGACAGGCCAGTTAATATCGGTAGGAAAACCGACTTGGTGCTGGATGCGATTCAATTCAACGCTATAGAGCTTCCATTCCATCAGGGCTAGTTGCTCCTGATCGCTCGCGTCGCCAATGTCTTCGGCGTATTGGAAAGGAGCAACCCTTTGAACGGCCTCACGCAGTAATTTATCGCGTTTTGCCAAGGCTCCGCGCTTGAGGTCAGCCCGCTGTAGAGCGTCGTCAAATACCCACATGTTCTCTCGCCACACGTGGTAACTACCCGGCCAGGGTTCAGCTGTGTAGGTATCCGGCAACTCACCGAACTCGGTCCACTCCAGGAGAGCGCCGTTGTCCTTGCGATAAACCGAACCGCGCCAGTCCACCATTTCTCGCGGAACGCCGTTCACCATGACCCACGAATGATGCTCTTGGGCGGTAGGTAGTTCGAAGGAAAGTTGGATGCCGTTACCGGGGATCTGAATGCCCATCCCTGGGGTCACGAAAAGGTTTACCGGACCCGATAGAACACCGGCGGCGTCAAACAGATAAATAAACATAGTCACCTCAGATCAGCTTGATTCGGGCGGGGTAGGCGATATTTCTGGGGCGAGTTTCAGTGCCGAAGCTCCCGATATTGCCTACCATGTCTGGACCGGAAAAGAACTGTGGATTGGGATAAGTCGTACCCACTATCCCTGTTGCCGGTGCAGCATTGACATCGCGGGTGACGTCCCAAGACGCATCAGCAATAGCAGGACCTGGACGATTAGCACTACCCGAGCTAGTGGGCAAATAATGGTTGTGGCTTTCGAGGGCATACATCTGTCTGCTGCCCGCCGAACGGTCAATATCCACGCCTCGCGCCTCATCCAACACGCGTAAGAATTCGCCGCGAATATCGGGGATCCGAAAAGTTGTCGCACCATCACCGCTAGTCCACGCGCCTTCATTCCCCGACCTGCTGGATTCGCTCACTAACGCTCCGGACAATTGCGCGTGATCCCACAACCACGGCCAATCGCTACGCACCAATAAGTTTCCGTTAAGCACTGCATACCCACCCGGAATAACTTGGCGAGTACTCTCGAAAGAAACCTGCCCCAGTGCCGTCGCATCAAACCGGCCTACCGGCCACCAGACTCCGGCTTCATCGCTACGCAAATGCCACCAATCGCCACTACCCATTAACACCAGAAATGGATAACCGCTGGCTGCCAAATGAGTATGAAACCGGATCCTGTCAGTACCGGCAGCCCGCACTGTCAGGCGGTTACCACTGTTATCCACACGCCGCACAATCACATCGCGAACACCGAGCGCCGCATTGGCCGCGGGCAAGGTTACGGTGCTTGTACCCGCACTTGCATCGATCAACACCAGACCCAACTCATCGGCGACCAGCGCCTTTGATGCCGTGAGCCGTGTAACGACAGAACGCATCGGACTGCTACGCCCGAGAATGGTTTGCAGTGCCTTGATCAACTGGCCGCTGTCCGCCTCGGATGGCGTCATGCCGGCCGAGGAGATCACGCCGAGGATTTCTTGGGTGACACTGTTTCCCCATACCGCAGGGATCAACGACCCGGGAGTGCCCGCCAGCGGGTTTTCATCCACGAACCGACCGTTCACCAGCCCGACGCTGGGAACACTTTTTGGATAATCCATGTTTTATTTTCTCTCTATGAGACAGGGCTCAAGCGTAAAGAGGCAGCGCCCGGAGGGTTGCGAGCACCTCATCAGCGGCTTGAGTCGCAAGATCCACCTTACCTTTTGCCATGTGCGCGCGAATCTGTGTCTTGGCCTTGAGGCGCAGCTCGCGAAGCGCCAGCAGGTTCGCTTCAAACTCGGCAGCCTTGGCGAGAATCTGATCCGCCGCCTGCCTGGCTGTACGCCCTTTGACAGTCCACGCCGAAACGGCCAGTGGGACGGCTTTTTTCGGGTAGCCCTGATCCTTGAAAGCCTGTGCCTCCAACGCGGCTTGTTGGTATTCCAGGGCGCGCAGTGGGTCACCGGCCAGCGTGCGACGGGCGCTGTCGGCAGCGGCATCGACCTGGGTGCACAGGCGCTCGGCTTCCTGGCGCAACAGCTCGGCAGCATTCTCTTCAGTCAGCACCCAAGCGCCGTCCTCCCAGGTATGGGCGGAAGAAGGTGAAGGCGGGCGAAGTCCATCCTCGTACTGGTGCAGTTCTTGAATGACTTTCATCGGATCAGCTCCCAGGACAGGTGAACATTGATCGCATTGGTAAAGTTGACGGCAATACCCACGCTGTAATCGGTTAATGCCTGGTGCCCCTTGATTCCCATGCTCAGCAACAGCTCGTCGCTATCAGCAGTGGTGGCACCCAATGTGTGCTCCGCCTGAAAGCATTGCCAAAGCGAGCGAGATTGAGAGTGATCAAAACTGGCTGTGACGGTAGAAACCGTAACGTCGTTGACAACGTTATTGGAGAACAGCACACACATATACGGGCTTGCAGGGTTGCTCCAGCCCACCGCATTGTTGCTGATACTTTGCAAAGCAGGTGACAAATAGCTGTAGTTGCCCCCAAGCCACCCGGCCTGAACGAAGGCCAGCGAAGTCACGGCACTCGGAGAGGGCGTTGGATTCCCCGCCACAAGTCGCGCCGCACGCGCATGCGGATCCAGCGGCAGATAAACCACCCCCGTGCCATTCACCGTTTGAGTCCAGGTCAATTGAGCACGGTTGTAGATCGTGCGAACCGTCGGCAAGGAACCCGGTGCCCCGGTCATCACCCAAGCCAGGCACATGTCCAGGGGCGTGGACGCAAACCCGCCGCCGGACGCGCCGTTGACAGTCCCCTTCAAGGATTCCGGCGGGAGGTCATACAGGCTTCCACGCTGCATGTAGAACGTCAGCGCACCGCCTATGACCTGCGCCCGTAGAAAATAACTGGCGCTGGGCAACAAGTCGGCGCTGCTCCAGGCCGCTGTCACGTAGGTACGTGATCGACCCAACCGCCCACTCACCACCTCTTGTCCGATGCTGATGTACACACCCGCAGGAAGCGAGACACGGCCGCCACTGGCTGACAATGCCGATGGCGTTACTGCCAGCCGGGTGTCCGCTGTTGCAATCGTGGGCAGCGGCAACGCGGCGATCGGAAGTGCGAGGTCCTGGTTCCAGCCCTTGGCCGAGACCGACTGAATCGCCTCGAGCAATTGATCGTTTTGGGTTTCATCTGGCGTCAGATCCCCCGCTTTGATGACATTCACAATCTCTTGCGTTACACCATTTCCCCAAGCCGCCGGAATCAACGACCCCGGCGTCCCGGTCAAGGGGTTTTCATCCACGAACTTCCCATTCACCAACCCGGCGCTGGGCACACTCTTCGGATAATCCATCCGTCTACTCCCTAGTCATAATTGATGTGAACCTTGGTATGCGCCGGTGCGCTGCGGTGGATCAGGCATTCCAGCGCCGAGCCCGGATTGACGCCAAAGCGCTCTCCCCAATAGCTCGCACCAAAACGTCGCCCCAACAGCAGGCGGCCGCCGGTATTGAGGGTCCACATGAACTGCGCCTGCCAGGTGCCGAAATGCGCTTCGCCGAACCGTGCGCGCCCCATGCGCGGCGCCTTGAGTTCGGTGATGGTGGCGTTGGGGTAACCCTGGCTCTTGGCGATTTCCACGTAATAGGCAATGGCCTGGCTGCCCACCGCCAACAGCCGTCGGCGTACTGCCAGGCGGCGATCGTCATACAACGGCGTGGCGCCCAGGCACGGGTCAGGCAGGTTCATCACCCGCTCCCAATCCGGCACCAGTTCACTCACTCCCGCCGGGTCCATCTCGTTGAGCAAGTCGGCGGCACGGGCGTCAAGGCGGGCCAGCTCCTGGGCGATGCCTTCCAGCACTTCCTCCAATTCCGGCACGCGCTCTGGGTCCCACGCCGGACCGCTGGGCAGTAGGCTGCGCAGTTGGGCCTGGTACTGTTCAGCAGTTCTTATGCCTGCCATACGCAGCCTCCGAACGTCAGCAACTGATTGCTGGCCGCCACCACATCGGCGCTCGGCGCAGTGAGTTTGTGGTCGGTTTCGCCGGTGGCGCTGCTGATGGCTTCGGCGATGTGGGTCAGCAGCAGGGTTTCACCGAGGCCGGCTTCGCGGTTGTGCAGGTCGCGCAGTTGCGCCTCGATGGCCGCGCGCACGGCGCTGGTATCCGGAGTGATGCGCAGCCGGTAGGTCACCGGTACCTGCGTCGGCGCCAGTACGTGCAGCTCGGCGGTCACCGGACGCAAAGGCTCGATGTAGGTCCGCACCTCTTCCAATTGCTCGGCGTTGGGGATCGGTTGCGGATCGTCGTCCCGCATCACGAACAAACCGACGGTGCCTGGCCCCAGGTAGCTGCCACGACACCACGCACGGGTGATGCCGGGGCATTCCAGGGCCCAGGTTTCATAGTCCTGGGCCGAACCACCGTGGGGGATGATGCGGTAGGAGCGGATCACCCTGGCCCGCAGGGATTCAAGGCTTTCCCGAGCAACGCCGCCAGTCAGCCCCGGCGTCAGCACCGTGAAGCTGCTGCCGATGCCGAGGATCGGTTGGACGGGTGTCAGCACCAGGCCGGCATCGGCGTTGCCCAGGCTGCCGGCGTCCAACGCGGCGATGGCGGCGGTGTTCAGGCCATTGCTGGTGGTGCGGGCGCTGGTCACTTTGTAGGTGCGGCCATCGGTGGATTGCAACAGCGTGTCGACATCCAGTACCGCGCCAGCGGTGGCGGTGAAGCTGACGCTGCCGCTGGCCACCTGGGCCGCTTTGCGCGCCTGGTTCAGGCGCAGGGCGGCGATGCGTTCCAGGGTGGACTCATCGGCCTTGTCCGGCAGGATCTGCTCGGCGATCCAGTCCAGGTAGCCATACAGGCCATAGGCAGCGCCGCCCAGGGTGCGGGCCAGCACTTGGGCATCGGACTGGCGCAGCGAATCGCTGGCCAGGTCGCTTTGGGCGCGCTTGATCAGCACCGGCAGCGAAGGGGTTTCAAACGGCATAGGTCACCTGCCAACTGTTATCGGGGTTGATGTCCAGGCGCTCGCCATCGGCCAGAGTCAGGACCGTGCGCAGGTTCAAGCGCTGGGCGTCGAGGCGTTCGCTGATGATGTCGATGGCCTTGCAATGGCCGTCGTCGATCAGCCATTGCAAGGCTTCGCGGGCATAGAATTCGGCATCGAGCTGGGTTTGGCGGGTCAGCTTGACCCGTCGCAACAGCCACAGCCGCGAGCCGATGCGGTCGTCGGCCACGGTAGGAAAAGTGTCGCCCCACCAGCCGAAACGTTCCTCGTCATCAACAGCGTCGTCGTCGGCGGCGCGGCGCCAGGTGAACAGGCTGATCAGCACCGAGCGGGTCAGTGCGGCGTGCAGGTTCTGGCTGATGAACATCATTGGCCTCCCGTCGGCGCGCCGGTCTGACCGTTGCCGGCCTGTACGCCACCATGTACGTGTTTGATCTGGCTGATGCCGCCGGCGATCTGGTCTCCCTGGGAAACGATCTTGCCGGTGTGGTTGATGACCGGACTGTCGATGTTCACCGCGCTGCTGGCGCGGATGTTCAGGGTTGCAGTCTCGATGTCGATGACACGACCACGCTTGAAGTGGAGTTTGTCGCCTTCGTCGGTATAAAGCGCCACTTCGCCGGGCGCCAGGGCCTGGAGACGAAAGCGGCGATCGGCGATCACCAGAACCACGGCATGGGAACGGTCGCCCCCCAGGAACGTGGCAATGCCCTCGGCACCGGCCAACGGGTTGCTGGTGAAGCCGTAGGGTTCGAAATGCTCCATGTCATCGTTCACTTCGCCGGCGGTGAGGCGCATTTGCAGCGACTGCAACTGGGTGGCTGAATTGGCGAGCACGACAGTGCCGCGCGCCAGTAGGCGGGTCAGTAGGCTCATTGAGGTTTCCTTGAGAATCGGGGACTTGAACGCGGTGTTCGGATCAACATCTCTGTTGGCTGCACCGCCGCCATCGCGAGCAAGCTCGCTCCCACAGGAGTCCGTGGTGGGCAGAAATTTTGGAGGCGGTCTCGAAGTACTGTGGGAGCGAGCTTGCTCGCGATAGCGGCAGCACATCCGACATCGATGCAAGCTGACCCACTACCATCGCGAGCAAGCTCGCTCCAACAGGGGATCGGTGGTGGGTTGGGGCTCAGGGTTTTGGCGGCGTCGGGTTGGCGTCGAAAGTATGCGGCGGCGCGACTTGCAGGGTGGTGACGGAGCCTTGGGCCGACAGCGAATACGTCACTTTGGAAATCAGCATGTCACCGTCGAACCCCAGCACCGGGTCGATCACCCGTACCAAAGTGTTGTGCCGCCACAGGTCGCCATTGGCCTGGCGCCAGCCTTGCACGCGGTAGGTGGTGGTCAGGGCCTTGCCGGTGCGGATGGCGCTTTCCCAATCGGCCCGTTGCTGGGCCAGCTCGAAGGTCAACTGCGCGCTTTCACTGATCACCGTCACCCGCTTGCGCTTGAAGCTCAAGTCGGTGGCGGTGCCAGAGACTTCGCTCACTGCCGCCCCGCTCTGCTGATCACTGCCCTTGTGCTGACCGATGACCCGGTATTCGGAGAACACCTGGCTGTAGTCCATCGGTGCGTTGCCCGACAGAATGTTCTTGCCCAGCTCCAGCACATCACTGGCCCGCCCACCGCTGCCGGGTTTGGCCAGCAACACGCGGCCTTGTGCATCATCGGTGGAGAACACCCGGAACAACGTCAGCAAACGGTCGATGGATTGAAAGACCGTTTCCCCCGGTACGATGCTGTGCTCACTCAACCGCGCGGTTTCCGGGATCTCACTGATGACCCCCACGCCGTAGGGCGACGCCAGGGCCTGGACGATGTTCAGCAGCGCTTGTCCGCGCCATTGAGTCGGGCGGTTGATGGCCGCGCAGTCCACCAGGTCCTGTGTCTTGGAACCGCCTTCGATGCTCAGGCTGATCTGTCGGCCGTCATAACTGACCGGCGCCTTGAACACATAACCGCTGAGGACCAGATCGGTACCGATGCGCACCTGGCATTCATCACCTGGACGGATCGGCACCGCCTGGGTCTGCCCAGGCCATTGCCAGGTGATGTCGAGTTTAAAGGTGCGAAACTGACGCTCCAGGTCTGCACTGATTTCCACACTTTTCCAGCCGCCGTAATCCAACCCGCCGACGGTAAGCGATACAGCGTTGTCGAGCTCGTTCATGGTTTACTCCCCCGAGACTTTCAGGTCGTTGGGCGGCAGGAAACCCGGGTGGGCCACACCGTTGCGCTGGGTCACTTCGGTTACCCGGGTGGCATCGGCGAATTGTTGATAGGCCACCACCAGCGCCGGCAGGCTTTGCTTGAACGACAGGTTGATCAGCCTGACGCCCGAAGACGCCACCGCCGTCAAGTGCGCCGCCATTTGCTGGCGCAGGTTGTTCATTGCCTGGTAGTGCTCCGGATCAGCCTTGAGGGAGGCCTGCCAGATCGCATCGTTAAGGGCATCGCGCAGGGCCAGCACATCGTCGGCCACCGGCACGTCTCGGCGCTGGACCGGTTGCACGGCCTGTTGCGCCACCGACGGTGTGGCGTCCAACTTGACCACAGGTGCCGCCACCGGCATCGCCGCAATCCATTGCGCGGCCTGCACCAGCAGCGTGTCCTGGACCAGATCGGCCACGGCCTGGGCCGCTGCGGTGGTGTCCTTGCCGGTGGTGAGCTTGGGGGCGTCGGCCTTGCGAATGGCCTCCACCTGTTGCGACACGCTGGCAATCACGCCGCGATAGCCGTCACGGGCAAAGTCCTTCAGCTCGCGGATGTCACCCAGCAATCCCTTGAACTCGGCCACCACCTCCTTGGGCAACGCTTTCACCGCCTTGACCAGATCGCTGAGTTGCCGATAGGTCTCGATCAACGGCTTGAGCTCCTGTTCGATCACGCCATAGATGTCCTTGAGGCTGTTGCGCAGGTCCGCGATGCCGATCCGTGCGGCCTTGATCAAGGTCATGGCGTCTTCGAAGCGCCGCACCGCCGAACCGAGGAAGCTGTCGGCCGAGACCAACAGCAGTTTCTGGCTGTTGATCGTGGCCGAAGGGAATTGCAATGGCTGGTCGGGGTAGAACTTCAGGGCGAACGTCACCAGCCCACCGTCCTGACGGGTCTGAGTCATGTCGCATTCGCCAACCTTGACCTGCATGCGCCCCAGCCATGGATGCACCAGTTCACCGCTGCCCTGCTCCAACGCCTTGAGCAGCTTGTCACGCTGCTCCAGGCAATCGGGGCCGACGATGAACGCGGTCAACTCATGAATCTTCGCCTGCTGACCGAGCCCCTCGAAAAACGGTTGGTCACGCTGCGGATATTCATGCAACTGGCCTTTGTGGCCGACCGGGGTTTTCGCCTGGTCGACCCAGAACCCGACGCCACGAAACGACGCCGGCAACAAACGATCACGCCAGCTCATTGGAGCCTCCTGTGGAAAGTGAGCGATAACCGATGCGCGAACTCACCGCCAGGGCCGGTTGATTGGTCTGAGGCGGGTCGGCGCGCAACCCGGCCGGCGCGTTTTCGAAACGCACGGTCAGGCCGCCTTCGAGTTGCGTGCGGTTGTTGGCGGCGCTTTGTTGCACCAGGGCACTGGAGGTTTGCGGCAACGCACCCGGCGCCAGCGCGGTTTTCGCTGGCCCGTTGGCGGACGCTGGCGCCAGGCTGGACGACAGGCCCGGAGGCTGCTCGCTGGCCCCGCCAAAAAACGCCGGCGCCAGCTCACCCTTGCCTTCGGCATTGGTGGCGCGCTGCGCTTCGGTCAGTCCTTCGACCTTGCCAGTGAACGTGGTGATGAGTTCACCGAAGCCGCCATTGAAGAACGCCTTGATCGGTGCAATCACGCCCTGCAGCTTGTCCCACCACTGGCTGAACCACTCGCCCACCGGCCCCCACTGTTGGGTGAGGCCCTCGATGGGCGACCAGTCGAACAGGCCGCTGAACACCGCCAACATGATCGCCACCTGGTTGCGCACGCCCTCCCAGATCCCGGCGAAGACTTCTCCGATCGTGCCCCAGTTGGCCAGGATCAGCCCCAACGGCGTCCAGTCGAACAAGCCTTTCAGGGCATCCATCACCGGCACGGTCAAGGCCTTGAGCAGGTCCCAGATCGCCGCGAACAACCCGGTCAGCGGTGCCCAATTGGCAACTATCAAGCCTAAGGGTGACCAGGCGAACAGCGTCTGCATGAAACCGATGACCGGCGTTGCCGCCGCCACGATCACATTCCAGAGCGCGCCAAAAAAGCTGCTGATCGGGCCCCAGTTGCTGATCACCAGCCCCATCGGGGTAAAGGCGAACATTGTCTTGAAGAACTCGATCATCGGCAGGACGATCGGCGCAAGCCGCTGCCAGAGCCCGGCAAAGAACGCCGAAATCGGCGTCCAGTGGGCGATGATCATCCCTGCCGCCAAGGCGATGCCCATGGCAATCAAGCCAATGGGGTTCATCTTCAAGGCCAGGTTCACCACTTCGAACGCCTGGCTCGCCCCGCTGACCGCCATCTGGATCGCGTTGAACGCCACGACGCCATTCGCCAGGCCCTGTACCAGTTGCGGGTTGTCCTGCAGTACCTGGGCCACGCCGCTGACCATGGGCTGCAAACCGACCGCCACCGCGTTGACCGCAGGCCCCAAGGCCGAGCCGAACTGCACCGACACGTTGCTGATGGAAGTCTTCAATCCATCCAGGTTCTGTGCCGCTACACGAGGCGCTTCAGGTGCCTGGACGGCGCTGGCCACCGCGCTCGCTGCGCCCGCTTCGTCCTTGAAGGCCAGCGCCGACTTGAGCCCGTCCGTAAACGGTTGGGCCAGGCCACCGCTGGGCAGCAGACCGGAAATGTCCAGGCTGCCCAGGCCCGTGGCGTCGAGGTTCTGCTTGAAACGCGCGACCTTCGCACGAAGGCCGGCGAGCTTGGGTGACAGCTCATCGATGCCGGTCAGCAGCACCGCTTTTTTCTCTACCGTTTGTGTGTCTGCCATCACTGCACCTGCTGCATCGCATTGATCCGTTGCGCGTGCTCCAGGGATTCGCGGAGCACATCCAGTGGCCTGGCCATCATCTGTTCGGGGTCAACCTTCCAGAACCAGGCCAGGTCATAGGCGGCGGCGATCAGGTCGCCGATGGCTGCGACGCCGCACTCATGAAAAAACTCGCGACGGCCCAGCTCAGGGCGTTGAGGTCAGCCAGGTCCAACTGGTTGACGGACGACGGCGGGATGCCGGCGCACACCGCGATGTATTTGGCTGCGACATCCATGTCCAGGCTCACCTCCTCGCTCTTGTCGATCTTGTAGGGCAGCGCCTTGATCGCCCGGACTTCCTGCACCGTCGGCCGGCGCAGGGTCAGTTCGTTCAACGGCTCGCCATGGGCCTCGATGGCCACGCGCAGCGTCACGACATCGGTCATTGCCAGGTCCCCTTGATGCCCTCGAATTTCAGCTCGATGGTGGCGTCGTCGCCCTTGGACACCGGCTCTTCCACCAGGTAGGCGCCGGCCAGCACGTAGACCTTGCCGTTGTTGAATTCGCAGGTGACGGTCATGTCGGTGCCTGCCACCAGTTGTTTGAGCGGGAAATCCGCGGTGTGCAGCGCCGTCACCTTGAAGGACGGGGCGATATCGGTTTCCTTGTAGAAACCCGGCACGACGGTTTCACGTTTGGTGAACATCAGTGGCGCTTCGCAGCCACCGTTGATGGTTAGTTGAGCGCCGTCCACTTTGACGTAGCAGGTGCCCGCAATCAGTTGACCCATGGTGTTTCTCCCTTCAAATAAAAAGCCCACGCAAGGTGGGCTGATGCATGCGACTGAGTGCTACCGTCAGGCGACGTCGTCGTACTGCAGGCGGAATTGGTTGAGCAGCGCGAACACCCGCAGGCCGTTGATGTAATCCGGCGGGAACAGCACATTGACCCGGCTCGGGTCCTGGCTGTCACGCTCGACAAGCAGGTGCTCGGCGAACAGCTCGGCGTTTTCCACGTGGCCTTCCAGTTCGAGCTTGGCGTATTGAGCGATCAGCTCGCCGCGAATGGTGCTCGGGGTCACGATGGGCTGGCCGGCGCCGAAACGGGTGCCGTCGGAGGCCAGCTTGTGGCGACCATATTTGCTGGTGATCACACTTTGCAGGCGGCGGACGATGAACGCCGACTGGTGCATGGTTTCGCTGTCCAGGTAGGAATTGTCCGCCTGGCCGAAGGCATTCTTCTGATAGGTGGTGATGGAACGCTGGATGCGTACGTAGCCACCTTCGTAATACGCCGTGGCGATGCCGTAGTTGAGCAGCGACTGACGCTCGGTGAGGGTGAAACGTTCGCTGGCCGGTGCCGGGTCCAGGCCTGGCAGGCTGCCGCTCTGGGTCGGACGGCTGGCGTCGGCGGAGATGAACACCGCCGTGCGCGCCGCCAAGGCAGCGGCCTGGACCCAGAACGGTTGCGGTACGCCCAGCTCCAGCGCCTGGAGCGTCATGTGCTGGTCGTTGCGGGCCTGTCCGGCGGCGACCAGGGTGCCGATGGTACCGCGCTTGGCGCTGTAGACATGGCCGAACAACTGCTTGGCCCAAGACCAGCGGCCGGTGTTGTCGTCCATGACGGCTTGCCAGGTGTTGAGGCTCGCCACATCGGACCAAGGCATGGCGATGAATTCGAAAGGCTCGTCGCCCAGGGCCGCGACGGCAGCGGTCTGGTCCGGCACACCGGCACCACCGGTCATCGCGTTGATGGCGGTGGTCAGGCCGGCAGGGGTGTCTTCGCCATTGCTCTTGCCCAGGCGATTGAATTGAAGGCTGATGTCGTTGCCGCTGTCGCCGGTCCATTTGGCACTGAGGGTCACGACGCCTTCGGCGGCCGCAGCGGTCACCGGCAGGTCGGCAGCGGCATTGATTTTCAAGGCCAGCGCAGTAGCGGCCTGGGTCGCCGTCGCGCCGTTGACGATGGCGGCCTGGACGCGCACACCGCCGACGTACAGGTTGAGCACACCGCTTTCAGTCGCGGTACCGGTGAAGGTCAGCACGCCCTTGGCGATGGCGCCTTCGACGTTGTGCAGCGGCAGGCACCAGATTTCACCGAGCGGATCGGTCTTGCGCCAGGTTTCGTACATCGAGGCAAGCATCGAGCCCTGCCCGCCGATGTTCTTGGCCAGCGCGACGCTGGACACCAGTACCAGTTTGCCGACGTCGGCCGGGGCGACATTGTCGTTGACCTGGGCGACGATCAAGCGGCGCATGGCCGATGACGCGCTATTGGCGGCCGAGTTGTCCATTTCGGCGTAGAACAGCGGAACACGAATGTCCGCGGGAATGTTGCTGAATCCGATCGCCATTATTTGGCTCCCTGTGGTTTTGCCGCTTTCACGGCTTTGGTAGTGATATCGCCATCGGCCAGACGCCGACGCCACCAGGCGTTGTCCGGCACTTCACGGCCGTCGAGGGGCAACAGATCGCCCGCCTCCGGGTCCGGTACGGCACGGCCCGGGGCCGGCAGTACGGTGATGCGTTTGCTCATGGGGTTACGTCTCCAGAGAAAGTCAGTTCCACGCGCCCGTCGGGGCCGGGACGTTTCAGGTTGGGGTCCGCCGGGTCGATGGCATCGACCCGCACGGTGGCCCCGGTAAAGGACGACAAGCCGTCCAGTTCACGCTCGTGCCAGCTTTCGGCAGGCTGGCTCGCCAGATTGCGGCCCAGCTGGAACTCGGCGAAAAAGCGCAGCCGGTACAACACACGGCTGCTGTTGATGGAAACCAGCTCGCTGCCGTCGTACTCGACGCCGGTGTAGTCGCCACCGGGTTTGAACCCCACCAGTGCGCGCCACAGTTCGGCCCGCAGGTCGTGCAACAGATCCAGCGCTTTTGTCGCATCGGTGGCGTCGAGCACCAATACGGTGTCGAAACGATCACGCACCGCTTGCAGCGTGACGTTTTGAGCCGCGTTCTTGCTGGCAATATCAGCGGTGGGCAGGACATAGGCGCAGGGGGCCTGCAACGGGGTCTCGGCTTGCAGCGTGGCGAGGTCAAAGCCTGCGGCCACGCGATGGGCAAGCGTCGGACAGTGCTCACGCAACTGCGTGAGGATCGGTGTGATCTTCATGGGGGACTCCAGTTGTAGAGACGGTGCCGTCGAGGGAGACCTGTGGGAGCGGGCTTGCTCGCGATGGCGGTGTGTCAGTCGGTGCAGATCTTGAATATCAGGGCGCTATCGCGAGCAAGCTCGCTCCCACAGGGGGACCCGGTTGGGCGCGGGGTATGTGCAACGCAGAACAAGATTGTGGGAGCGAGCTTGCTCGCGATGGCGGCGTGTCAGTCAGTGCAAATGTTGAATATCAGGGCGCTATCGCGAGCAGGCTCGCTCCCACAGGGGTAGTCCCAGGGGTAGTGGGATCAGGCCTTGGCATCCAGGCAGGTTGCATGAATCAAGCAGCGATAGCTTTTTTCCCGGTCGCCACTGGCGGTGACCTTGTCGATCGACCAGCGACCGCGCATGAAGTCCGGCCAGGAGGGGTCCAGCAGCACGATACCCTCGGCGGACAGTCCCGGGTTGCCAGGGCATTCGATCGTCACCTTGAGGGCTTCGCGCAGCATCCGACGCACCTCCCCTTCACCGGCGGCGCGGGCGTCGTCGGCGCTCTGGAAGCGCTGGCGCAGGGTCTTGAACGGCGCGATGCCGCTCTCTTCGACCAGCAGCTTGCCGGCCGTCGCGTCCCACCAACGGGTCTTGCAGCCCTGGTACTTGGCCCGGGCCGTTTCTTCCAGCTTGGCCGAAATGAAGGCGTAGTCGCCCGGGCGGTTGTTGGTCGTCACCGACAGTTTCATCTCGGGCAGGACTTTGCCCGACAACGACTTCGCCTGGCCGCGCCGGGCCAGCACATACAGCTCGTTGATCGGCTTGGCGACGGCGTCATAACGATGGGCCAGGCGCGTCAGGAACCCCATGTCGGTTTCGTTGGACTGGTCGATGTGCTCGATCTTGATCAGCGCCAGGTCCGGCGCCACCCGGGGAGAAAAACCGTGCCTGGACGCCAACTGACGAAACAGCGCCCCCAGGGTTGTCGGCCCATGGCTGACGGATCGGCGCTGCTTGAACCCGGTCTGGTCCGCGGCGCTGAACGGCGCCGCCATGGCCACCAGCACGAGTTGCAGGGGGAACAGGAACGGCGTGCGACGAGTGATGACGAACTCGCCTTTATCTACCAGCCCCGACTCCAGATAACCGACCCGCAGACCTATCTTGCCGCCCAGGCTGGGCAACCCTTCGAGCCCTTCCAGGCTAATGGTGAGCGTCAGTTGATCGGACTCGATACCCGCCGCGTCGACATGCTCCCACTTGAGCAGGCGTTCGTTGAGCAGTGCAGCGTTCGCACCATAAATTTCCACCGCAGGCGTGAAACCCAATGACATGTCGCCTCCTTAATCCCAGGCCGAAACCGGTGGGGTTGCCACGGGCTTGAGGTCCACTTCCGGCAAGACCACCCATACGCCCGCCGGCAATACAGGGCCCCATTCAGCCAACCCCGGATTGAGCCGCCAGAGCGCCTCCTCGACGATGTCGTCACAGCGCTCGAGCTCGCGGTACAGCAACAGATTCACCGAATCACCGGCGATACTTCGAACCCTACGCATTGGCGAACTCCGTCAATTCAACCACCCAGCCGACCACCATCGCCGTGCCGTCATCGATGATCTCGGTCTGGGTTTCCGTGATCTTGTTGATCTGCCACAGGCCCCAGTTGCGACCGATGCCATCGACCAACGGCAGGGGGACGCGCTGCGCCTGCAAGGCGCGCAACTCATCGAGGCGATCCATGGCGGTGGCGTACATCGACTTGCCGGTGATCGTCAGCCCTTGCAGGCCTTGGCCGATCTGGCTCGACTTGGGTTTGCTGGTGAGGATGTCGATGCTTTTCCAGCCACCGTCCGAGGTGTGTACCAACTGGTGGTACGCAAAATTTCTCGACAGGCCAAAAATGAAACTGCCGAGTGCCATTTGTTGACGCATCACGTACCTCCGTCGGTCAGGGCCGCGTCACTGCGCACGGCGAGTGAGTTGGGCATGGTCGTCAAGCCGAATTGGCCCGAGAGCTGCTGCACGACCAGGTTGGCCAACTGACTCGCGCTAGCCTGGTCCTGGCCGTTGATGTAGATGTTTGCGGTCATGGAGTTTTGTTGCGTGGTTGTCTGGGTGCTAGCCAGGTCTTTGCTGACCTGGTCTGGAGCGGCGAGTCTGTCGGCGGGGGCGACGAGCTTCTCACCCAGGGACGCGCCCGCATCACTCCCCAACCAACCGCCTAGCAGTCCGCCAACCAGACCACCAATGGCAGTGCCAATCACCGGAACGACACTACCCAAAGCGGCACCGGCCGCAGACCCCGCAGCAGCGCCTGCCCAGCCGCCACCTGCAGCTCCCAGGCCTGCTCCCATCATTCGTTTGTCGCCGGTAAGAACACCCTCGGCCACATCAGCGACGGCACCGACTACTTTTAATGGGCCGGGCGCCCTGCGGGTCATCGAGCGTAACGAGGCCGTTGGCCCGAGTGACAAATGCCTTGCGCCTCCCAGTGAGCCTCGTGTACTGACGCGTATTTTCGTCCTGCTCGTGGATTCAGGGCGCTGGTTGGCATTGCGTGTATCCAGCTTGTCCCCACGAGGATTTCTGAAATCTTCGGAGATCACCTCCCCCAATCGGCCGGGAAGGTGCGGAGCGACCCGACCCAGCACCCGCTTGGCCACCTGATTGGACACCTCATCCCCGACAGCCTTGAGCAGCGCGCCCACCAGCGGTTTGATCGCCGCGCCAATCAACACAATGGCCGCAGCGGCTTTAGGTGAGGACTCAGCCAACTCACTCATGCCATCGGCCAGCGAACCCAGCCACCGGAACGAAGTATCCGCCGAAGGCAACAGGGCATTCCCCGTGGCCACCGACAAACGCTCACTACGGGCGTTGAGGACGTTCAGCTGGCCCTGCCGGGTGTTCGACAGCGCCAACGCGTCCTGCCGCACCGAACCGTTGTTGCCCAATTGTGAAGTGGCGTATTGGCCTGGGTCTTTCACCTGCCAGAACGCGGCGTTCACATCGTCGAGTTTCTGCGACATGCGCAGTACCGCTGCATCCCCAGAGCCAAACAGCGAAGAGGCCAGGGTCGAGCGTTTTTCGGACGGCTGCGCGTTCAAGGCCGCCAGCACCGACATCACTGTCCCCGGCGCGGCGTCCTTGTCACGCAAGCCGCTCGCCACCTCTTTGGGATCTAGCCCCAGTTGCTTCCAGGCCGCTTGCTCGGTCGCGGAGGCCTGATCGCCCTTGCCTAAAGCAGTCGTAAAGTGATCGAGGGCCACGCCCGCTTCAGCTTGTTGCGCGCCGGTATTGAGAAGTGCCGCCGTCAGTGCCGCAGCCTGGGCAGGCTGCAGGCCCGCCGAGGTCGCGGTCGCACCGTCACGCTGCAACACCGTGCCGATCTCACTGGCTTTCGCACCACCGGGAATCTTGCTCAGGTGGTTGGTTGCGTCCGCCAGATCAAACGCTTTCTCCGCACTGAGCTTCATGGAAGTGCGCCAGCCGAGCACCATCTCAGCCGCTTCCATGGCCGGCATTTTGAACGTCGATGCAGTGACACCCGCATCGCTGGCGAAGCGCAACAGTGCCAATTGCCGGTCCGAGGCATTGGGCAGATCGCTGCCGATGCCGGCCCTGGCCGCCAGGCTTTGCATCCTTACCAACTCAACCGCCGTGGTCCCGCCGGCCGCCACCAATGGCGCACTGGCGATGCGCTGGGTTGGTTCCGCCATTTCTGCAATCTGGCGAGGCGTGAGTTGGCCGGCCTGCTTCAGATCGGCCATGGCCGAATCCATCGCTATCGCGGGTTTGAGCAGCGCCGGTGGTTCGATACCGCCAGCCGACTTACCCTTTGGCTCACTGGTCGACTCACCCTTGGCGCCAGCGCCCATCGTTTGGGAAAACAATCGTTGCGCCGACAGCTTCACGGTCAGCGACTCGATCGCGGTGGTCAGCAGGCCGAGCTTGAGCCCGAGTGTTTCCAGCGCCAGATCGAGGTTCGACAGTTGGTCCCTGGCGAACGCGCCTTGTGCTGACACGCCACTGGTGAGGCTGGTATTACCGAACGCCACCCCACTCTCGTTGAAGGCTGCGTATTTGAGCGAATATCTATCGTCCGCCATCCCGCTCTACTCCTGTTTCACGCCAAGGCGAGTGATCGCGATGTCGTAACGGCGCAATGCCTTGCCGGCGTCCCACTCCAGGATTTCCGCCTCACTTACCGAGTAAATGAGCGGCACCACATCGAGGATCACTTCGATGTCGCGCTCCGAAAGAAGTCCGCCGGTTTGTTTAAAAAATCGTCGATGCGTACCTGAAGTTGAGTCCAGTCGGGCACGGTCAGCAGGTCCAGATCGGGAATCATCAGGCCGGTGCAATGGGCGGTGATGAACTCGGCGCGTTCCTTGGCCGTCTTCAGTTTTTTCATCGCCTTGGTGGCACGCAGCACCGGCATTTCCAGGGTCAGAGAAGTCATGCTGCGGCCTGCTACGTCGAGCGGTTGCAGCAGCTGTACCTGGTCAGGGTCGACGGATGCGCCGTCCGCCTGCTCCAGGAAGTGGGACGTCGGACGGGTGGACATTTCATGCACGTATTGCGCAATGCTCACATAGTCCGGGCGCTTGAGCTGGTCGAGTTCCTTGACCGACAGGCCGGTGGCCAGTTTGGCCAACTCGAAGAACTGGTCGTCTTCGTCATCGCCGGCGCGGGCCAGGGCGTCTTTTTGCGCGGCGTAGTACAGCGGCTTGAGGGGGAGTTGTTCGATCTGTGTTTCGTCGTCACCGGTGATCGGCGACAGCAAGACGTGAACGGGAGGCGTCCAGGACATGAAATCAATTCCTTGGTGAATCAGAGGACAACCTGTGGGAGCGAGCTCGCTCGCGATGACGGCGGTGCATTCAGCATCGAGGTGTCTGACACTCCGCTATCGCGAGCAAGCTCGCTCCCACAGTGGCTGGCAGTGACTTAGGGCAACAACACCGCACGGCGCGCATCGCCGAGAATGTCGACGCCGTTGAGCACGAACTTCTGGGTACGCACGTCGATGTCGATCACCGGAACGCCGTTTTCCAGGCGGTTGTAGGTGCGGCAGGAGAGGTCCAGCGTGGTGGTCGGTTTATCACCCATTTTCAGCGGCGCTTCGACCAGAGACTTCAACTTCCCGCCGACGGTGTGGTAGGTGAACCAGGTATTGCCATCCTGGTCCTGACCGGCCTCGCGCACGTTCAGCAGGATGTCGTCGCCGACACTCACCCCCAGGGCCAACATGATTTCCGGCCCCACGCCTTGCAGCACCAACGTAGCCCCGAGCACGGTGCCACTCTTGGCCATTTCCTCGCCAATAAAGCGCCCACCGCTCATCGTCTCCATGGCGAACTCAATCTTGGGAGGGGTGAAACTTTCCACGGTCGCCGACAACGGCAAGCCTTGCAGGGTGGCCGCGATGGCCTGTCTTACGCGGTTGGTAAACATTAGAGAACGTCCTCCAGGAACTGCTCGATGATTTCATCGCGGGCATTGAGTTGATAAATCATGTGTTCGTTCGGCGCGTAGCGGCCGTAGTCGATGACCACGTACCAGATGCCGTTCTTGTACTTCTCGACGCTGTTCAATTCCGGGTGCAGGTACACGCTGCCGCCCGGGATGGTTTCGTCGGCGACCAGGGTTTGCAGCCAGTCGTTGATGCGCTTGACCTCCTGGTCCATGAACGACTTGGTCAGGTTCTTGGCCATGGCTTTCTGGCCGGCCTTCACCAGCTTGCGGCTGATGGCATCTTCCAGGCCGACGTAGCTGATGAACTTGCCGGTGATGGAGCGGTTGCCCAGCAGCGAGAAGCCGCCGAGGATGGTCCGGGCGTAATAGCTGATGCCGTAGCGGTTGAGCAGATCGCCTTCGGTGGAGGTGTCGAGGATGTTGTATTCGACGGTGCGCGAGACGTCTTCAGCGTAGGTCACCTGGTTGCCCGGGCTCTCCCATTGCTTGACCTTGGCGAGGGCGGCGATGGCCAGGCTCGACGGGGCCAGGAAGACGTTTTTCTTCGCCGCCTTGGAGTACACCGCCGGCATGTTGTGCACCACCAGGCAACGGTCGAAACCGAGGTCCGCACCGCCCAGTTCCTGGCTGTAAGTCACTTGATCGGCGACCGCGGCGTCCTTGCCGTCGAGCACCACCCGCGCCTTGATGCGCTTGCCGAACGAGGCGAACTCGCTGGCCACCGCCTTGGTGCCGGTGAAGCCCGGCGCGCCGATGATGGTCAGGTCTTCGGCAACCCCACTTAACGCCGCCAGGCCCAACTTGCGACCGGTCTGCGCTTCGATACCGCCGATGACATTGTTCTGCGTGTCGGCCAGCGTGGCGCCCTCTTCGACGATCACCACGTACACCGGCACCTTGACCACCTTGAGGATCTGGTAGACGGCGTGGAACAACGTCCCCGCTTCGGCACCGGTCGGGTCCAACTGGGCCTGGGTGGTGAAGCTGTTGATACGGAACGGGGTGTTTTTCGGAATCAGCGGGTTGGCATTCGGCGCGGTGCCGACCAGACCGATGACGTTATCACCCAGGCCACCCATGGCCTCAGGAGATTCAGTGGCATTGACGGTAATGCCGTTGTGCTCGAAGTTCAAAACCTCAGCCATGGTTATTCAGCCTTCTTGGTGGCGGCCTTTTTGGCCGGGTTGGATGCAGAAGCCGGTTCGACGGCTTCGGTTTTTTTCAGCGCCAGACGACCGGCGCTACGCAGGGCGCTGGCCTCGACGTCGAGCAGGTCGAGCTCCTGGCCGGTGGTCGACCAGTGACCGCCGCCGATGGGGAATGGGAGGAGCACGGTGTAGGTTTGGCGTAGTGCCATTTTTGGGTTCTCCAGATACGAAAAAGCCCCTTGAGGAAGGGGCTGTCGGATGTTGTCAGTTGTTTTGGCGGAAAAGAAAACGCCCCGTAGTTACGGGGCGGTTACTGGGATTGCTCGGCGAGCCAAGACGGTGCGAGCGGACGATGCTCCTTCAGCGGGAACTCCCCGGCCTCAGGCCAATTACGTAGAATCCGGCGATACGCTTGCAGCTCAGCGTATTGCTCAACCGAAAGCGTGGTTTCGGTCCCATCTTCCAGCTCATCTCGATGACGCGTTACCATCCCATCAGTAAGTGAAAGCTGCCTATTCCGCCATGCACGCTCAACGAGCGATAGCTCAGCTAGCGTCGGCAATGACGGGTCTTGCAATTGCGGAAAACCATCAGGCCCCCTGCCGATGATCTTCCTCCCCTGTCGCGGCTCAAAGAGCGCCGCATGATCTTCATCAGATATCTCTATGCCCCCGTTATCAATTAGCTCGAAGGCAAATCGACCGTCTTCTTCAATCCATTTTGCGTACATAGTCGCCTCAGTAGCCGATGGCTAGCCAGTTGTAACCACCCACGGTGACAGCAGAGTTATTGCCAGCCACATTAGTGATGTAGCCCGTAAAACCTGTACGGGTCGGTACTCCGGATTGACAAACGGATAGATTCGTCGCGGAAGTAGCCCCGGCATAGATCGCTCCTACGTACATACAGGCTGTAGGGAATGCGACAGGAAACGTTACCGGCACTGTTCCTGTCGCGACATCCGTTGAAGCGTGTCCGATTTTGAATATCCAGCCGCTTGGCAATACCTGATTGGCGGTATATCCAAAAATTGCGGCAAATGCATTGGAGAACTTCAACGCAGCGGTACCGCCGACCAATCGCCACTCGCCAGTTAGTCTGGTCAATATCGCAAAATCACCCTGTCCCAAAACAAGTGTTATTGCGCTTCCGCTCGAATTAGTAATCTGCTCGCCATTCGAAGCCAGCAGCGTGACAGCACCTGCCCCACCACTCAGAACCATGATCATGGCTCCTGGCCCTACTGGCGCGGTGGGCGGCAAAGTAACGTTGATCGCCGTCGACGCTGACGCAGTAACGATGCCGCCAGCGCTTGAATTCCCCAGAACGGTGTTGGCGCTGACCGAGGTGAGGCTCGACCACTCGACCCCCATTCTCTTCACAAACTCAGTAGTTGCCAGCAACTTACTGCTATCGAATTGCGCCGGGGTGTCACCAAACACCTTGGAAAACTGCAACTGTGCAGATCCTTCCGCCCACCAGGCAGTCACACCATTACTGCTCAACACCAAGGTGGTACCCGGCTGCAATGCAATACTGTTGGGCTGATTGAAGTTTCCGGCGTTGATTAGATCAGCCCCCACACAGGCCAAGGTGACAATGCCGCCGCCAATGTTCCGGAAGTGGATCGAACCACCCGATGGTAGGGCGTTGGCCGTCGGCAAGGTAAGCGTGAACGTCCCGATCACCGAAACTAGAGTGCCGACCGCTGCTGCCGTCAATGTGGTGGCCGACGTCAAGCTGGTAAAGCCGCGATAGTTACCGCTGGCACGCATAACGTATTCAGTCGTCGCGATCGACTTCGTGTTGTCGAATAGCGGCGGCGTATTTGCCGTCGGATTAACCAGCACCGGCGAATTGAGCGGCGCAAATCCTTGAGTGATGTTCTGAAACGTCAACGCCGTAGTGCCCAGTACAATCGTACCGTCGGTAATCAACTGCCAGATCGTGTTGGCAAGTGTCGCGCCCTCCTCCACCGAGACAATCAACCCCGAAGTCACGTCGACGCTCGCATCGGCATCTTTTGCCCGAACCCAAGCGCCGTTCGCAACCACGTAGATACCGTTGTCTTTCGCCAAGGTCTGGGACTTGACCAAGACCCGATTGCCGGTGATCACAGCAACACCATCGATGGTTTGCGCGCCACTCAAGACAATGTTGACCGTTGTCGCCACCCGCACCGACTGCTTCCTGTCGAGCTTGGCGAGTTCGTCGGCCACATAGCCGGCCACCCAGGCCCGCGTAGCCTTGACGATCGTATCGTCAATCAACAATGTCACCAGCTCGGCATTGCTGGTCTCGAAAATCGACCGAATGTAGAACTCTTTGCCCGAACCAGACGTCGCCAATACCGGCTTGAACGACTCCGGATATTTGACAATCGCATAGAGAATGCCGGTATCGGTCCAGATCCCGGCCTCACGCACATACCAACCACCCACATCGGACGGGATGGTGACCTCGGCCAGCAGCCAGCTCGGGTTGGCTTCATCCTGGAACAGCGCATTGAGTGGCCCGCGCCACACTTCGCGTTTGAGCGCCGTGGCGGTGGCGGCCGGGTTGTAGACCTCGCCGCCGCCATCACCGACGGAAATCTGCGACAGCTTGATCGGTGTGCCCGCCGCCTTGCAGGCGGTTTCGTAAGCGATCCCCGCATCGGTGAGCAGGGTGTAGTAGTCGGCCATTTAGGACCCCTGTGGATAAATAGTGGAGGTTTCGACGGTGTAGAGTCCGGCGGCCATGAAGGCCTGACCCGAGGCTTCCAGCCCCTCGATGACAATCGGGTAAACCGTGGCCAGCTCACCGCACAGCGTGGCGGCTCCGATGACGTGACGGCCGAATGCACTCAAGCCGACAGACACCTTCAAGGTGTCGCGCTCGCTCTTGGCCTCGGCCAGGCGGCGATCGAGACGGGCATCAATGGCTTCGCTGTAGGGCTGCTCGGTAAATGCCCTGACGGAAAAACTGTAGGGCGGGCCAGCGGGTGTTTGCTCATACCAGGCGCGCACCTCGGGCATCAGTTGCAAACCCTTGGCGGCATTTTCCAGCGCCTTTCGCGTCCCCGCCTGCCGAGCGGTGGGCCAGGCGAGCTCAACGGTCAGGCGCTTTTCCGCCTCGGGCGCCGCGGAGCTCCATTCGTTGACCCCACGATCCGCCGCGAGATACGGCAGGAACGCCAAGGGCGTGGTGGCCGGGTTCATCAGTTCGGGAAACGGCGGATCGATGCGTTCGAGCAGCCGAGCGAACCCTAGATCCAGTGCCCTTTCCAACGGTGAACTGTTGACCGGCAGCAGGCTTGGACGAGGAGTGTCGTCACTCATAACGTATCCACCTCGACCTCGATGCCCGTGCAATACGGTGCCTGGAAAGCCGTCGTCACAATCGGTGCGAGCGGTTCGAGAATCTGCAACTGAACCGCGCCCGCGCTGTGCAACGTGTAATCGATCCAGCTGGGGTCCACCCGGCCTTCCAGGCGATGACAGGCTTCGGCATATGCCTGTAGCTGCTGCTGGGCGGCAACCTGGGTCAACCCCGAATCCGGGCCGGCATTGATCTTCGCCACGACGCGGATTTTGTAGGGTTTGATCTGCGCGGCCTGCACGATGACCAGGTCGGTTTCCGGACGCACATCAGGCCGAGCGAAATGCTGACGAACACCCTCGAGCAGCGCCTCGGTCGGCGTACCATCGCCGTCACGGGACAGCACCGTGACAGTGACCTGGCCCGGCGCGGTCCGACGCCCATTACCGTCCTTGACCTGCGCCGCATAACCATCCGGATCGAAGGTGTAGGTAACCGTCACCACACCCGCCGAGGCGTTTTCCACCCTCACCGCTGGCCGTTCACCCAAGGTAAAAATCTCCCGCCGATACTGCATCCGCGAGCCGGCCGCCGGGGCGTGGGGCGCCAGGTAGTAACGCAACCGCGCATCGTCATCGCTCTCGTAGACCGGGGGGATGGGCGGGAACGCCGCCGGGTCGCCCGGGTCGAGCAACTGACGCTCAAGGCCCATGTCCGCGAGACGAGCGTCGAGGTTGGTGCCCGTGGCCCACCACGCCAACATCTGCTTGATGCGGGCGTTGTATTTGCGTTCATGGGTTTGCAGCCGAACGCAGAAAGCCTCGAGAGCCAGGGTCAGCAGTTCGCTTTCGTTTTCGAGACTGTCCACCAGCTTCGCCGCACTGGCGGGAGAGCGTGCGCCGACGTACTCGACCACGAAGGTCTTGAACTCTGCGAGCAGGTCCTCGAACGCTTCGACGGTGACGATGGCCGGTTCGGCCAGTTGGTTCTGGCCGGGTATCAGCATGCTCATGTCACCACCTCGAACGTCTGTTTGCGGTTTTTCCAGGTGCCGGCGAAACGCAACAGCAATCCGGCCCCCTGTCGGCTGGCGACAATGACCTGCGGCTCGAAATCATCGATGCCGTTATCCGGGTTGTAGAACGCCTGGGCCGCGTGGCTCTGGGCAAGGATCAGCAGGTCGTCGCCGAGGTTCTGCCCCAACAACTGCGTGAGTGCGCAGCCATACAACGGGCGCTTCTGGCGAGTGCCCAATGGCGTGGTCAATGCACGAGTGGCCCGCTGCACGAACTGCAGCCAGTCGTCGACCGTGGCGCCGGTATTTCGATCGATTCCAATCATGAGGAAATCTCTTATGCGGTACTGATGACGCGTCCCTGGTGATCCACCACCGGGCCGCTCAGGTGCACGCCGGAGGCGTCGAGTCGAATGCCGACGGCGCCGACTTGCAATTCGATGGTCTCGGGTGTCATCGCCAGCCGCGACGGGCCAATGTTCAACTGCAGGGATTCGCGAGAGCCGCTGAACGTCGCCGGGCCGTTCTGCCAGTGCAGGACATGGCTGGCGTGGTCGTAGCCGTTTTCCGTACCGTCCTGATAGAGGCGCCGCGTCAGCGAGGCCTGGGTCGAGACGGGCGGAAACTGACCGCCGTTGAGGCCGAACAACGCCACGGCCTGCCCGCCACTCTCGCCGCCGCCATGATTGAGCAACAGGCACTGCTCGCCCACGGACGGAATCCGCGACTCGCTCTGGGCGCCGGCGCTCGGGTTGAAAAAGCGGATCGCCGGAGTCAGCAGGCCACCATGGCTGACCTTGCAGGTGTTGCTGGCCGCGTCGACTTCCTGGCAAACGCCAATGCGGCAGAAACTCTCCGCCCGCCGATGCAAATCTTCCAGCTCGGTTTCCATCTGAGCCAGACGCTCGATGATCGGCCCCAGATGCATGCGTAACAGCGCATCAAACATGGCTCAGCCCTCGAGTGCGGTGTATTGATCGGGATCGTCGATGTCCGACACTTCCCAAGTGCGGGCAAACTTCGGGATACCCAGTGGGTCCTCCAGCAGCGTCGGGCCCAAGTACAGGGTTTGGTTGAAGGAAAGGGTCCAGGCGGTGTACGCCCGTTCGGGATTAATGAACGTGGACGGCAGGCCATCGAGCTCCGTGGGCAGGTCGCATTGATCGCCCGACAGCCCCCAACGGTTATCCATGACCAGGTGTTTCAACTCCCCGGCCAGGTCGCAGGCATCCCATCCAGGAACGGCCATGACCACTTGCAAGGAAACCGTAAGGACATGGGCGATACGCCCGTCATTGGCGCGGTTACCGGGCGCATCACGCTCAAGCGCAATCAGCACCCAGGGTTGGTCGTCGGTGCCATCGAAATCCTGGGGGCTGCCGACTTTCAAGGCGGGATAAATGGCGCGCAGCGCCTGGGCAATGGCCGAGCACAACTGCGACGGTTTTTCGATAAGGACGGGCATTGATCACCTCCTTGTGTAGGGATCAGCGATGTAGGTTCACGGCTGGTCGGTAGGGTCTCGCGGTGGCACTTCGCATACGCCGATCCGCTTGGCGACCCAGCGCTCGTAGAGACCGATCGCCACATCGGCACCGGCCATGGCGGTCAGGCAACCCAGGGCGCAGGCGCTCCAGATCGACATGCCGAGGGCGTATAGCAGCATGGTTGCCGACACGCCGCAGACCACGCAGGCACCGGAGCGCAAGGCCAATCGCCGCAACAGCGACCAGCCACGGGCGCCCTCCTTGTCGGCGCGCCACATCTCGCCGGACACCCCGCCCACCAGGGCGAGCACGATGACCAGCCAGATCGGCATGTCCAGCAACGCTTGTTGCTCGTTTGTCATGTCATGCTTCCTGGGGGTGAATAAGATTGGGCGGGTAAGTTGTTTGAAGTTGAAAGAGAGGTGGGTCGGTAAAACCCATTAAGTCGCTAGAAACGGCGTTCAAACGTTTGTCAGGCAATTGGAGGCTGACATCACTTTGGCGCAGCGCAGGTCGCGCCTTTGTAAGTCATGGTGTAGGTGTAGTGCCTGTCCCAAGACAGCGGTAGCGCACTGGGTGCGGCCCATTCCGCGTAGTTACCCGACATCGAACCAGCGACAGCTAACTTACCCATGGCAATGGTCGCGAGATTGTTGGCACTCCCTGCACCCGGCATTGGCACACTCCCGTTCCATTGGAGATCGTCCCCATTCTGGAACCACGCGCCCTTCCAGCCGGCCTGGGAACTCGAGTACCAGGTGTTGTCTTCTTTGAAACAGATAGTTTGGTTGGCATAAAAACCGCCGCCCGGAACGTGGTAATAAGCGAATTGCCAGGAACCGACAGGTGAGGTTTCAGCAAACGCATAGAGGGTTTGGGTAGCCAGGACGGCTGCGATCAGCACACTGAGCATTTTTTTCATCAGGTTATTTCCGTTAGATAAATAGGTTTTTACCGAGTAATCAGCATGTCCACGCTGGTCGCGTCGCAAGAGTTGTTAGCCTTTCTGTCGATGACCAGATAAAGAAAAGACGTCGGTGTGACCGGGACGTTGTTCAACATGAACGTAGTGCTGCCGCCGTTTGCCAGGCTCCCGGACTGCAGCACGGTGTCGCCCAGGTTGAGCGACCAGCCAATACCATCCCCGCAAGCGTTATGCAGATCATTGACCCGCCCCAACACGTTGATATTGCCGGTGACAGGACTGGCCCAGCGGAAGATGCTCTGGCTGTTGGTGCCGGGATGCGTGGCCACGTCGCCCTGCTTGAACACGAAACTGGTGCCCGAGCCAGTGAAGGTGAAACTAGCGTTGGGAATGGAAATCCAGGCTCCCGTGGCATCGTCCCGCCAGCAGGTGGTCGGTTTGCCATTGCATTCCCCTCCCTGAAACATCGGGAAGAGCGTGTAGTTGGCCGAGGCGTTCACCCCCGATTTGTTTTGCATGAAGGACCAGGGCGAACCGGCCGGTGCGGCTTCGGTCATCAGGTACATGTCCCGGGCCAGGTTCCATGACAGGGCCGTATCAGCCCAACCGTTCAGGGATACGAAGGACGATAGAAACGCAGTCGCCAGTAGGATTCTCTTGAGCAATTTCATTTTTCTTACCTCGATGGATGTCATTGAGTACGGAGTGCAGGGTCTATTCCACACTCTGTTCGCTCACTGGCGTTCACTCGAGGCTCAACGGCCTTCACATGATTTAGCGTCCCACACCGGGAACATTTGATCTGGAGTTCGGTGCTCTCGCCCACGCGGGCCAGAAGCCTTTTGCAGTGACCGCATCTGAAATCCTTCAGCATTGAAAGCCCTCCATTGGCGGCGGTGATGCGTTTGAACGCACCTCACGGTGCAGGCATTCCAAAAAGCCCGGTTGCCCAGGCTTTTCAGTAATGCGCTTGATCTTTCGGCGCGACTGGCGCGGTACGGATCCATTCAAATTGTTCCTCCGGCCGCGGTCCCTGCCCGCCGGATAACTGCTTCTGGTGCTTTACGCTGCACACCCGGGTCAGTTGCCAACCCTCTGAACCGTTGAGGCCGGTTCATCGCTGCCTGTTGATGGAACTAAAGAGCTTCGTTGCCAGCCGCTTTGTCGAGCGGCTTGGACACAGAATATGCATGAATGCATATACAGTCAATGCGCAAATGCATTTATTTATGCATGGCGAATGCGCAAATGCATTAATCCCTCGTAGATACAGGGGTTGCGGGTTTTCAGGAGGCGAAAAAAAACCCGCACGGCGGCGGGTTTTATCTGACAGCAGAGGGGTTAACGGGCGTACATGCCCCACCAGAAGACGTGACCGAGGATGACGATCTGCTCATCCTGCATTTCCTGGAAGGTGTAGTCCTCATCCGGATGCTCATCGCGATTGAAGCTGCGCAGGCGAATGCCCGTGGGCAGGCGATAAAGCTGCTTCACCCGCAGTTGGCCGTTGTGGTTGATGGCGTAGAGATCACCGTCGACGATGTCGCCGATCCCGCACTTGCCTGCGTTCACCCCGACCGTGGCCCCGTCGCGCAGCACCGGCAACATGCTGTTGCCGCGCACCGTCACGCATTTGGCCTGGTCGAACTGCACGCCGTTATGGCGCAGGCTGCGCTTGCCGAAGCGCAGGCTTGAGCGCTCGCTTTCCTCGATGACGAATCTCCCTGATCCAGCAGCCAATTCAACCTCGCGCAGAAAAGGGACCGACACTTCGTCTTCTTCGACGGGTGTTTCGTCGTCCCACAGGCTTATGTCCTTGAGTTCGGAATGCGGCTCATCGCGGCGAGCATTGCCGGCGGGCACAACGTCCGCGCGCCCGCGCAACTGATCGGTGCTCACGGCGAAGTACTCGGCGATCTTCGAGATGTGTTTATCCGAAGGGTCGACAATCTTGCCGCTGAGGATCCGCGAGAGGGTGGACTGAGGCACGCCGGTACGCCGGTGAAGCTCCGTGGGGGAGATCCCGTGCTGGTCGAGCAATGCTCTTAATACGGTAGAAACGTTGCGTTTTTGCATAACGCGCATAGTGCTTGTTCTTTTCGCAGAAGACAAATGCTGATTTGCATAAACATGGGATACAGCCCACTTGAAGCCTATTCAGGCCAGTGTGGCGAGGGGATTTATCCCCGCTGGGGCGCGAAGCGGCCCCAAATGCCGCAACCATTGAATTGACTCTAGGGGCTGCTGCGCAGCCAACGGGGATAAATCCCCTCGCCACAAGAGCTTGCTGGTCACGAAGAAACGCCTCCTACACATTCTTAGGAAGCCGCCGCCCCTGCGTCCTTCAAATGCGCGGCACCAGGCTACATCGCCTTGCGCCTCTGCCTACAACTGCGCCAGAATCCGCCGGCTTGTCCACCTTGGATCCCATCGGTACTTTGGTTCTCGTCACTGCCCATCAGTAGTGGTCGGGTTTAGTCGCTCGGTACTCCAAGGTGCTCACTGCTCCATTAGTCAGGTATCTCATCCCTGTACTTGATGGTGGCTGTGCGCAGGGCGCCCTCGGGCGCGCCGGTTCCTTGGATCCCCGGTCGACTAACCTGCGTACAGCTGCCACCCCTCGTTTAGTCGCGAGTGTGTGGTGGCTCAACTTCAAGGATCCATAGAATGCCGAAGAACACTCCAAATCCCCCTGACGATCATATCTCCCGCAGCCAATCGGCCAACGCCAAGAAACTCGATGACGCGGCCACCCGCGCCCTGGACTATTACCTCAAGCCGAAAGCCGACAACGACACCTCAGACGCACCCGACATCCTTTTCATCATCGCCCCCAACATCGACGCTGAATGCCTGCTCGCCAATCTCAGCGAAACCCTGGCCTCGGCCAATGCCATGGTCAGTGACCTGGCGTTCGACCTGGAGGGCTCGCGGCGACATATCGCGCTGGGGGTCCAGCAGATGATTGAGCTGGGGCAGTTGCTGGCAAATCGGGCGTTGGATGTGGTTGAGGTGAGGTAGCTATTCATGATGCAAGTCGAGACCTAAGAGAAGCCCGAGTAATCACTGTGGGCGAGTTTGCTCGCGATAGCGGTAGCTCGGTTACAACTAAGTTGTATTGGCTGCCATCATCGCGAGCAAGCTCCCACAATTGGATCGGGGCACGACCGAGAGAACCAGGCCGGCTGTCAGGCCGCCTTCGCGAGCAAGCTCGCTCCCACAATTGGATCGGGGTACGACCGAGAGAACCAGAACGGCTGTCAGGCCGCCTTCGCGAGCAGGCCCGCTCCCACAATTGGATCGGGGCACGACCGAGAGAACCAGGCCGACTGTCAGGCCGCCTTCGCGAGCAGGCTCGCTCCCACAATTGGATCGGGGTACGACCGGGAGAACCAGGCCGGCTATAAGGCCGCCTTCGCGAGCAAGCCCGCTCCCACAATTGGATCGGGGCACGACCGGGAGAACCAGGCCGGCTGTCAGGCCGCCTTCGCGAGCAAGCTCGCTCCCACAATTGGATTGGGGGCAGCCGGAGAGATAGGCCGGCTGCCAGGCCGCCTTCGCGAGCATGCCCGCTCCCACAATTGGATCGGGGGACAACCGGAGAGATAGGCCTGCTGTCAGGCCGCCTCGCGGTGGACGTTGATCTCGGCGCCCCATTAACCACGCTGGCTGAACGAAGGTATTGCGCAGTGGGCAACCCGGCATGGATGCCGGGTTAGCCGCGCTGGGCCATGGATGGCCCTTCGCGGCGGCCCACGGAGCAATGCCTTCGTTCAGGCATGCCGAGCCTAGGCGAGGCACCGAGTGGTGGGGCATAAAGCGTTTTGCTTACTTTTGCGCTTCTCAAAAGTGAGCCGCCGTAAGGGCGGAACCCTAAGCAGCCGTTACCGCAGCAACGGATATGCCCCCAATCCCACATACACCCAACCCCAAAAACCACTCATGCCTGGGTCCCCCCCGACCACCCATGTTAACCTTGCGCCCATCGCGGAAAAGCCGGGCCAACGCCCCTCCTTTTGCCCCACACCTTTCAACGAGCTTCCCTGACACCCATGAATACCGCCGTGAACGACCTCTCCTCCCACACGCCCATGATGCAGCAATACTGGCGCCTGAAGAACCAGCACCCCGACCAGCTGATGTTCTACCGCATGGGCGACTTCTACGAGATCTTCTACGAGGACGCGAAGAAGGCCGCCAAGCTGCTGGACATCACACTGACGGCGCGTGGGCAATCGGCAGGCATGGCGATTCCGATGTGTGGGATTCCTTACCACGCGGCGGAAGGTTACCTGGCGAAACTGGTCAAGCTCGGCGAATCCGTAGTGATTTGCGAGCAGGTCGGCGACCCGGCCACCAGCAAAGGGCCGGTGGAGCGCCAGGTGGTGCGGATCATCACCCCGGGCACGGTCAGTGACGAAGCCTTGCTGGATGAACGCCGGGACAACCTGATCTCCGCGGTGCTGGGCGATGAGCGCTTGTTCGGCCTGGCGGTGCTGGACATCACCAGCGGTAACTTCTCGGTGCTGGAAATCAAGGGCTGGGAAAACCTGCTGGCGGAGCTGGAGCGGGTCAATCCGGTGGAGCTGTTGATCCCGGATGACTGGCCCAAAGACCTGCCGGCAGAAAAACGCCGAGGCGTGCGGCGTCGGGCGCCGTGGGATTTCGAGCGCGACTCGGCGCTGAAAAGTCTCTGCCAGCAGTTTTCCACCCAGGACCTCAAGGGCTTCGGTTGCGAGAACCTGACCCTGGCCATCGGCGCGGCCGGTTGCCTGCTGGCCTACGCCAAGGAAACCCAGCGCACCGCCCTGCCCCACTTGCGCAGCCTGCGGCACGAACGCCTGGATGACACCGTGGTGCTGGACGGCGCAAGCCGCCGCAACCTGGAACTGGACACCAACCTGGCCGGCGGACGCGACAACACCTTGCAATCGGTGGTTGATCGCTGCCAGACCGCCATGGGCAGCCGCCTGCTGACCCGCTGGTTGAATCGCCCGCTGCGGGACCTGACCGTGCTGCTGGCGCGCCAGTCCTCCATTACCTGCCTGCTGGATCGCTATCGCTTCGAGCAGTTGCAACCGCAACTCAAGGAAATCGGTGACATCGAGCGAATCCTGGCACGGATCGGCCTGCGCAATGCTCGCCCACGTGACCTGGCGCGCTTGCGCGATGCCCTCGGCGCGTTGCCTGAACTGCAGGTGGCGATGACCGACCTCGAAGCACCGCACCTGCAACAACTGGCGCGCACCACCAGCACCTACCCGGAGCTGGCCGCGCTGCTGGAAAAAGCCATTATCGACAACCCGCCGGCGGTGATCCGTGACGGTGGCGTGCTGAAAACCGGCTACGACGCCGAACTCGACGAGCTGCAAGCGCTGAGCGAGAACGCCGGCCAGTTCCTGATCGACCTCGAAGCCCGAGAAAAAGCCCGTACGGGTCTGGCTAACCTCAAGGTCGGCTACAACCGCATCCACGGTTATTTCATCGAATTGCCGAGCAAGCAGGCCGAACAGGCCCCGGCCGATTATGTTCGCCGCCAGACCCTCAAGGGCGCCGAGCGGTTCATCACCCCGGAACTCAAGGCGTTCGAAGACAAGGCGCTGTCGGCCAAGAGCCGCGCCCTGGCCCGGGAGAAGATGCTCTACGAAGCGCTGCTCGAGGATCTGATCAGCCAACTGCCGCCGTTACAGGACACCGCCGGCGCCCTGGCGGAACTGGATGTGCTGAGCAACCTGGCCGAACGCGCGCTGAACCTGGACCTCAACTGCCCACGTTTCGTCAGCGAGCCGTGCATGCGCATCAGCCAGGGTCGTCACCCAGTGGTCGAGCAAGTTCTGACCACGCCGTTCGTGGCCAACGACCTGAGCCTGGACGACAACACCCGCATGCTGGTGATCACCGGTCCGAACATGGGCGGTAAATCCACCTACATGCGCCAGACCGCGTTGATCGTGCTGCTGGCCCACATCGGCAGCTTCGTCCCGGCGGCCAGTTGCGAATTGTCCCTGGTGGACCGGATCTTCACCCGGATCGGTTCCAGCGACGACCTGGCTGGTGGACGTTCGACGTTCATGGTGGAAATGAGCGAAACCGCGAACATCCTGCACAACGCCACCGAACGCAGCCTGGTGCTGATGGACGAAGTCGGACGCGGTACCAGTACCTTCGACGGCTTGTCCCTGGCCTGGGCTGCGGCCGAGCGCCTCGCGCACCTGCGAGCCTACACGCTGTTCGCCACCCATTACTTCGAACTCACCGTGTTGCCGGAAAGCCAGCCGCTGGTGGCCAACGTCCACCTCAATGCCACCGAGCACAATGAACGCATCGTCTTCCTGCACCACGTGTTGCCTGGCCCGGCCAGCCAGAGCTACGGCCTGGCAGTGGCGCAACTGGCTGGCGTGCCGAGCGAAGTGATCAGCCGTGCCCGCGAGCACCTGAGCCGCCTGGAAACCACCAGCCTGCCCCACGAAGCACCGCGCCCGAGCAAGGGTAAACCGGCCGCGCCACAACAAAGCGACCTGTTCGCCAGCCTGCCTCATCCGGTGCTCGATGAACTGGCCAAGCTCGATCTGGACGACCTGACGCCACGCCGGGCTTTGGATTTGCTCTATACATTGAAGACACGGATCTAACGCACTGGCTTTCAAGCTGTTAGAATCTCGCGCGGTTTGGGATGCTGCGGACTTTTAGCCTGGTTCGCAGACTACCGCTCCCGAACCTGGCGACCCCAACCGTGAAGGGGATTCGCTGCCGCCGCCTGAGGAGAGAATGAGAAATGACCTTCGTCGTCACCGACAACTGCATCAAGTGCAAGTACACCGACTGCGTAGAAGTGTGTCCGGTGGACTGCTTTTACGAAGGGCCGAATTTCCTGGTCATTCACCCGGATGAGTGCATCGACTGTGCCCTGTGTGAACCGGAATGCCCGGCGAATGCCATCTTTTCGGAAGACGAAGTGCCGGCCGGCATGGAGAACTTCATCGAGCTGAACGCTGAACTGGCGGACATCTGGCCGAACATCACCGAGAAGAAAGACGCCCTGCCAGACGCTGAAGAGTGGGATGGCAAGACTGGCAAGATCGCAGACCTGGAACGCTGATTACCCATCGTTCGCTGAAAAGGCCCCTTGCGGGCCTTTTTGCTTTTCCGGATTCAAGAAATCGCAGGCAAAAAAAAGGGGCGGTTTGACCCGCCCACATTTTTTCCCTAATCCCTTTAATCCTATTCATCGTCCTGATGAATCGCATCCTGCGATGTCCTTCCGTTCCCATCATCCTTGACGGGTGTGTCTGTCCGTCGACACAGGACAGATATTAGTATTTTCCCAGGCGAGTGCAACGCGACTGATACAGGTGGGGTGGGCTGTCACGCGACATTCACAAAATAAAAATCTTTATAAATCATAGAATTACAAAAATATCTCGACGCTTATAGCTGTCTGTCCAGCCCATGAGAAACCGTTCACTTACGCAACACTAGGCAAAGGCTTACACGCTGAATCTATAAATAGAGAAGGCGTAGCAACGCACTTGTGGCGAGGGGATTTATCCCCGCTGGGGCGTAAAGCGGCCCTGAAACAGAACCCGCGGTGTTTCAATTCAATCATTTGGGACTGCTGCGCAGTCCAACGGGGATAAATCCCCTCGCCACAAGTGTGCATCGCATAGCGTAATGCTCACTACATCTGCTCAAAAACAGAAAAGCCCCGAACCAGTCGGGGCTTTTCTTGCTGCGCTGCACTCGGGTTATTGGAACAGCGACTCGCTCGACAGGCCATTCTTCTCCAGGATCTCCCGGAGACGCTTGAGGCCTTCCACCTGGATCTGCCGGACCCGCTCTCGGGTCAGTCCAATCTCCAGGCCAACGTCTTCAAGGGTACTGCTTTCATGCCCCCGCAAGCCGAAGCGGCGAATCACCACTTCCCGTTGCTTGTCCGTCAGCTCCGAGAGCCACTGGTCGATGCTCTGGGACAGATCGTCGTCCTGCAACAGCTCGCACGGATCGGTAGGTCGATCATCGGTGAGGGTATCGAGCAAGGTTTTATCCGAGTCCGGCCCCAGGGAAACATCCACCGAGGAGACCCGCTCGTTGAGCCCAAGCATGCGCTTGACCTCACCCACCGGTTTTTCCAGCAGGTTGGCGATTTCCTCGGGTGAAGGTTCATGGTCGAGTTTCTGGGTCAACTCACGGGCGGCCCGCAGGTAGACATTCAGTTCCTTGACCACATGAATCGGCAACCGGATCGTCCGGGTCTGGTTCATGATCGCCCGTTCGATGGTCTGGCGGATCCACCAGGTGGCGTAGGTCGAGAAGCGGAAGCCGCGCTCGGGGTCGAATTTCTCGACGGCGCGAATCAGGCCCAGGTTGCCCTCTTCGATCAGGTCCAGCAGCGAAAGCCCGCGATTGACGTAGCGTCGGGCGATTTTCACCACCAGGCGCAGGTTGCTTTCAATCATGCGTTTTCGACCGGCCGGGTCGCCACTTTGCGACAGCCGCGCAAAATGAACTTCTTCCTCGGGGGAGAGCAGTGGCGAGAAACCGATTTCGTTGAGGTACAGCTGAGTGGCGTCCAGCGCCCGGGTGTAATCGATGTACTTATGTTGTTTAAGTGAAGCGGAGTGTCTGGATTTGGCACGAACGGAAGGTGGAGTCGCCCCTTCATCATTCGACATCGAATCCATAGCGATGCCGGTCTCCATAAGGAGAACCTCATCGTCGATGTCAAACTCCGGCACTTCTTTACTGAGAGCCATTGTTATAGTCCTTTGGTGAGTTCGACCTCAAGCTCAAGCGACGCCTTTATCCTTGGCAACGCTGGAGCCTGTTCCCTCTACGTGACGGAACAGGCTGACAATCAAATCAACGTCGCGGCAGGAATTGCAGCGGATCGACGGGTTTACCTTGTCGGCGAATCTCAAAATGCAGTTTCACCCGGTCTGTTCCCGTTGATCCCATTTCGGCAATTGTCTGTCCGACCTTGACCTGCTGCCCCTCCCGAACCAACAGCCTGCGGTTGTGACCGTAGGCACTGACGTAGGTATCGCTGTGTTTGATGATGACGAGTTCGCCGTAGCCCCTCAAACCACTCCCGGCGTACACAACCGTGCCATCAGACGCAGCTAAAACAGGCTGTCCCAAATCCCCGGCGATATCAATTCCTTTATTCAAACTACCGTTTGAAGAGAATTTTCCAATGAGAACGCCATTAGAAGGCCATCCCCAGCCGGTCGGGGCGGGGCCTGCGGGAGGCATCGGAGCAGGGGCTGGTTTGCTCGCGACGGACGGTACTACCGCCGTCCCAGCCCCCACCGGCCGGCGGATGACCGTGGTTTTGCTCGATGACGAAGGCGTCGAACCCGACTGTGTCACCACCGCGGTAGGCGTTGAACCGCTACGGCCATCGAAGCGAATCGTCTGACCGGGGTGAATCGTATAAGGCGCAGGAATGTTGTTGCGCGCCGCGAGGGCTTTGTAGTCCCAGCCGTAGCGAAAAGCGATGGAAAACAGGGTATCGCCGCGACGGACTACATATTGGCCGGTCGTTACCGTAGGACGTTGAGGTGCTGCGCTGTTGCGATCGACAACCCGGACATTGCTCGACGGCGTACTGGAACAACCGACCAGCAAAGTGCTCAAGACAAGGCCAGTCACCAGGCGCTGAAAGCTCGTGATACCCATACGCTGCGCAATGACTGTGAGACTCACCCGCCGCTCCCTTTGTGGTGGCTGAAAAAATTGGAGGCTGCCTGTCCAGGCAGCGTTCATACAAATATAGCTGGCGACGACCGCGCCTCTATTAATGAAGCGCACGGTGCCGTCGCACACGTTTGCTCGACGCTCTTGGGCGCTGTTCAGCGAATCCGTGCCGCTGTAAGACACAGGCGTGGCTACAGAATTCAGCGTCCGTTTGTAAATGCTCAGGCCAACGGTCCATTGAGCAACGGCACAAACCGCACAGCACCCAGGACGTGCCGCGAAAAACCGTGCTCTTCGCGCACGATCAGCATCAGTTGCTGGACTTCACCGGCGCCCACCGGGATGACCAACCGGCCACCGGGGGCCAACTGATCCAGCAAGGCCTGGGGCACGTCGGTGGCCACGGCGGTCACGATGATGCCGTTGTACGGCGCCAAGGCCGGCCAACCTTCCCAGCCATCGCCCCAACGAAACACCACGTTGCGCAGGTTCAGCTCGGCCAGACGCTCCTTGGCGCGATCCTGCAGGACCTTGATCCGCTCGACGGAAAACACCCGCTCGACCAACTGCGACAACACTGCCGTCTGGTAACCCGAACCGGTGCCGATCTCCATCACCTTGTCCAATGGCCCTGCTTCCAGCAGCAACTCGCTCATGCGGGCCACCATGTACGGCTGGGAAATGGTCTGGTTGTGGCCGATCGGCAACGCCGTGTCTTCATAGGCGCGGTGGGCCAGGGCTTCATCGACGAACAGATGGCGCGGTGTGCGGCGAATCACTTCCAACACCTGGGCGTTGGACAGGCCTTCTTCGTAGAGCCTCTGGATCAGTCGTTCACGGGTGCGCTGGGAGGTCATGCCGATTCCGCGGCGCAGCATATCGTCTTGCTCACGAGCCATCAGCGCAGCCCCTCCAGCCAGCCATCGAGATTTCGAAAGGCGTCGTTGAAGGTACGGTCCAACTGCAACGGCGTGATCGAGACATAACCTTGCATCACCGCATGGAAATCAGTGCCCGGCCCGCCGTCTTCGGCATCACCGGCAGCGGCGATCCAGTAACCGGCCTTGCCGCGCGGGTCGACGACATGCATCGGTTTGGCGGCCCGGGCACGGTGGCCCAGGCGGGTGAGCTGGATGCCACGGATGTGATCGAGCGGCAGGTTGGGGATATTCACGTTCAGCACCGTGCGTGGTGGCAGCTCCAACTCGCCGTGGGCTTCGACCAGTTTACGGGCGAAGTAGGCAGCGGTCGGCAAGTTATCGACCTGTCGCGAAACAAACGAAAAGGCAAACGATGGCTTGTCCAGGAAACGACCTTCCAGGGCGGCGGCGACCGTGCCGGAATACAGCACGTCATCCCCCAGGTTGGCCCCCAGGTTGATACCCGACACCACCATGTCCGGCTCACGCTCCAAGAGGCCGTTGAGGCCCAGGTGCACGCAATCGGTCGGGGTGCCGTTGAGGCTGATGAAACCGTTGTCCAGATAGCAGGGGTGCAAAGGACGGTCGAGCGTCAGCGAGCTGCTGGCGCCGCTTTTGTCCTGGTCCGGGGCGATGACCACGCACTCGGCAAAATCCGCCAGCGCAGCATAAAGCGCGGCAAGACCGGGTGCTGTCACCCCGTCGTCGTTAGAAATCAGAATACGCATGGGCTGTCCGTCTGCCCCACCGGCACCAGATCGACGAGTTCGCGCACCAAGACAGTGGCGAAACATCCGGCCGGCAGGACGAATTCCAGTTGCAGAATGTCTAGCGAGGGATAATGCCACGACAGCCCGCCAATGGGCAGTCGCAGGATGCGACGTTCGTGACTCATTCCCGCGTTTATCAACCAGTCCCGCAAGTCGGCCTCGCCCGCGGCAACGGCTTGTTCCAGTTCGAACGTCGCGCCGGCGGCAGGCGAAGGCCCCTCGCCCCACTGGGGCCCGGTCGGATGCAGGTCGAGAATGGCCAGGCGTGGGTCGCTGCACTCAGCCTCACCGGCGGGGAAGAAACTGCGGCTGTCGGTGAAGGCGAGCAAGTCGCCCACCTGGGCGTGCTGCCAGGTACCGTCGGCGACCCGCGCCGCCAGCACCCGGTTGAACAGAAAGCTGCGGGCGGTGGACAACAACCGCGAGCGCACATTGCGCTGCTCCGGCAAGGCCTTGCGTGCCGCCCAGGCACGGGCATCGACGACATTGCCGCCGTCATGGCCGAAACGCTGGGCGCCAAAATAGTTGGGAATGCCCAAGCGGGCAATCTGTTGCAGACGCGCGTCGATCGCCGCCGCGTCGCCCTTGAACTGGGTCAGGCGCAAGGTAAAGCCGTTGGCCGAATGGGCCCCACGTTGAAGCTTGCGCTTGTGGCGTGCGGTCTTGAGGATCTTCAGCGTGTCGTTCTCTGCCGCCGACAAGTCAGGATCAGCCTTGCCTGGCAATTGGACACTGAACCATTGGCGGGTCAGGGCTTGACGGTCCTTGAGCCCGGCGTAGCTGACGGTGCGCAACGGCACGTCGGCGGCCTTGGCGATTCGCCGGGCAGCCTCTTCGGTGTTCAAGCCGCGTTTCTCGACCCAGATCCACAAGTGCTCGCCGTCACCGGTCAACGGGATGTCGAGCACTTCATCGACCTGGAAATCTTCAGCGGTGGCCTTGAGTACCGCACTGCCCAGCGGTTCGCCGTAGGCCCGCGGCCCCAACAGTTCCAGTTCGGTCATGGGCGCAGCAACAAGGCAACGGAATGGACGGCAATGCCTTCTTCGCGACCGACGAAACCAAGCTTCTCGGTGGTGGTGGCTTTCACGTTCACTTGGTCCAACTCAACTTGAAGATCCTCGGCGATCAAGTGGCGCATCGCTTCGATGTGCGGGGCCATTTTGGGGGCCTGGGCAACGATGGTGTTATCGACATTGCCGACTTTCCAGCCCTTGGCGTGGATCAGCGCGACCACATGGCGAAGCAGCACGCGGCTGTCGGCGCCCTTGAACTTGGGGTCGGTGTCGGGGAAGTGCTGGCCGATGTCTCCCAGGGCCGCCGCGCCGAGCAGTGCATCGCTCAAGGCGTGCAGCAGGACGTCACCGTCAGAATGCGCAAGCAGCCCGAAGCCGTGTGCGATCCGCACGCCGCCCAGGGTAATGAAGTCGCCTTCAGCGAAACGGTGAACATCGTAGCCGTGGCCAATACGCATAAAAAAACGCCCCGATTTTTGTCAGGGCGTGATTCTACCTGCATTAGACGTTTAGAGCGCGCGCATGATGCTGCAAGTGGTCGTCAATGAAGCTGGCGATGAAGAAGTAGCTGTGGTCGTAGCCCGGTTGCAGGCGCAGCTCCAACGGATGGCCGGCGGATTTGGCCGCCTGTTGCAGCGCTTCGGGCTTGAGTTGGTTGGCCAGGAAATCATCGCGATCACCCTGGTCCACCAGCAACGGCAGCTTCTCCTGCGCCTCGGCAATCAATGCACAGGCATCCCATTCCCGCCATTTCGAACGGTCTTCCCCCAGGTAACGGGAGAAAGCCTTCTGGCCCCATGGGCAATCCATCGGGTTGTTGATCGGCGAAAAGGCCGACACCGAACGGTAACGCCCGGGGTTGCGCAAGGCGCAGACCAGCGCACCGTGGCCGCCCATGGAGTGACCACTGATGCCGCGCTTGTCCGAGGCTGGGAAATGCGCTTCGACCAGCGCCGGCAATTCCTGCACCACGTAGTCATGCATCCGATAGTGCCGCACCCATGGATCCTGCGTGGCGTTCAGATAAAAACCCGCCCCCAGGCCGAAGTCCCAGGCATTGTCCGGATCGCCCGGCACATCGGCGCCACGGGGGCTGGTGTCCGGCGCGACGATGATCAGCCCCAGTTCGGCGGCCATGCGCTGGGCACCGGCCTTTTGCATGAAGTTCTCGTCGGTGCAGGTCAACCCGGACAACCAGTACAGAACAGGCAACTTGCCGCCCTGCTCCGCTTGCGGTGGCAGGTACACGGCAAACACCATGTCGCAACCCAGCACGTCGGAACGGTGCCGGTAACGTTTGTGCCAGCCGCCGAAGCTTTTCTGGCAAGAAATGTTTTCCAGGCTCATGACCGACCTCAGAAATGGATAACGGTGCGGATGCTCTTGCCTTCATGCATCAGGTCGAACGCCTTGTTGATATCTTCCAGGCCCATGGTGTGGGTGATGAAGGTATCCAGCGGGATCTCGCCCTTTTCGGCCATTTCCACATAGCTTGGCAATTCGCTGCGACCGCGCACGCCACCAAAGGCCGAACCGCGCCAGACGCGCCCGGTCACCAGTTGGAAAGGACGGGTGGCGATTTCCTGGCCGGCACCGGCCACGCCGATGATCACCGACTCGCCCCAGCCTTTGTGGCAGCACTCCAGGGCCGCACGCATCAACTGGACATTGCCGATGCACTCGAAGGAAAAGTCCACGCCGCCGTCCGTCATGTCCACGATCACTTCCTGGATCGGACGGTCGAAGTCTTTCGGGTTGACGCAATCGGTGGCACCCAGTTGCTTGGCGATTTCGAACTTGGCCGGGTTGATGTCGATGGCGATGATCCGCGCGGCCTTGGCCTTCACGGCGCCGATTACCGCCGACAGGCCGATGCCGCCCAGGCCGAAGATTGCCACGGTGTCACCCGGTTTGACCTTGGCGGTGTTGAGCACCGCACCGATGCCGGTGGTGACGCCGCAACCCAGCAGGCAGACCTTTTCCAGCGGGGCTTCTTTTTGAATCTTCGCGACGGAGATTTCCGGCAGCACGGTGTACTCAGAGAATGTCGAGGTGCCCATGTAATGGAAAATCGTCTCGCCCTTGTAGGAAAAACGCGAAGTGCCGTCCGGCATCAGGCCTTTGCCCTGGGTGGCGCGAATCGCCTGGCAGAGGTTGGTCTTGCCCGACTTGCAGAATTTGCACTGGCCGCACTCAGGCGTGTACAGCGGAATGACATGGTCGCCCACCGCCATCGAGGTCACGCCTTCGCCGATGGCTTCGACAATGGCGCCGCCTTCATGGCCCAGGATCGACGGGAAGATGCCTTCCGGGTCGGCGCCCGACAAGGTGTAGGCGTCGGTGTGGCAGACACCGGAAGCCACCACGCGCAGCAGCACTTCGCCCGCCTTGGGCATGGCCACGTCGACCTCAACGATTTCCAGGGGTTTCTTGGCCTCGAAGGCAACGGCAGCGCGCGACTTGATCATCCGGGTTTCTCCAGCAAATAAATACAGGTCCGGGAGTGTAATCCTCCGCCAGACAATGAATAATCCAGCCAAAAGCAAAACATTATTGCCGTACAGGGATAATCCTTCATGTCCGATAACCGCTGGGAAGGCATCGACGAATTTGTGGCGGTGGCCGAATGCAGCCAATTCACCGCTGCCGCCGAGCGCCTCGGGGTATCGTCCTCCCATATCAGTCGACAAATCGTACGGCTCGAAGAACGTCTACAAACACGTTTGCTGTACCGCAGTACCCGCCGGGTGACGCTGACCGAAGCCGGGCAAACCTTTTTGCAGCATTGCCAGCGCCTGCAGGACGGACGCGAGGAAGCACTGCGGGCCGTCGGCGACCTGGCCAGCGAACCCAAGGGCATGCTGCGCATGACCTGCGCCGTGGCCTATGGCGAGCGGTTTATCGTGCCGCTGGTGACGCGGTTCATGGGGCTTTACCCGCAGTTGCGGGTCGACATCGAGCTGAGCAATCGCCCCCTGGACCTGGTGCATGAGAGCCTGGACCTGGCGATTCGCCTGGGTCGCTTGCAGGACTCTCGCCTGGTCGCCACGCGCCTGGCGCCGCGACGCATGTACGTGTGCGCGTCTCCCTCTTATCTGGAACGCTACGGCCGCCCCCACAGCGTGTCGGAATTGAGCCGTCACAATTGCCTGATCGGCAGCTCCGACATCTGGCAGCTGGAGCAGAATGGGCGGGAATTTTCCCAGCGAGTGCAGGGAAACTGGCGCTGCAACAGTGGGCAAGCGGTGCTCGATGCGGCGTTGCAAGGGGTGGGGTTGTGCCAACTGCCGGATTATTACGTGCTGGAGCATTTGCACAGTGGTGCATTGATCTCGCTGCTGGAGGCTCATCAACCGCCGAATACGGCGGTGTGGGCGTTGTATCCACAGCAGCGACACCTGTCGCCGAAGGTCCGCAAGTTGGTGGATTACTTGAAGGAAGGGTTGGCTGAGCGGCCGGAGTATCGGGGATGACAGTGGTTTTTTGTCGTCTGGGGTGACGCCATCGCGAGCAAGCTCGCTCCCACAGGGATTATCGTCGAATGATGGTCAAGTGTTCACCCCAACCCACTGTGGGAGCGAGCTCGCTCGCGATGGCGCCGGCCCAAACGATGACGATCCAACGAGGAAACAGATCCGGCTTAATGCCGGTTCGCCCAGCGCTGGCGCAGCCACTCCAGGTCTTCCGGCCGGGTGATCTTGATGTTATCGGCCCGCCCTTCGATCAACCGAGGCGCCTGCCCCGCCCATTCCATGGCGGACGCTTCATCGGTAATCACCGCATCCGCCACCAGGCTGTCGGCCAAGGCCCGATGCAAGGCACCGAGGCGGAACATCTGTGGCGTGTAGGCTTGCCAGATCACGCTGCGATCAACGGTCTCCAGCACGCGGCCGTGTTTGTCGACGCGCTTGAGGGTGTCGCGCGCCGGGACAGCCAGCAGGCCACCGACCGGATCGGTCGCCAACTCGCTGAGCAGCGTGTCCAGGTCGTCCCGGGCCAGGTTGGGCCGGGCCGCATCGTGCACCAGCACCCAGTCGTGATCGTCGGCGCCTTGCTCGTGCAAGTGCAGCAAGGCATTGAGCACTGAATCCGAACGTTGCTCGCCACCGTCGACACGCTGGATGCGTGGGTCGCTGGCGCAGGCCAGGGTCGGCCAGTAAGGATCATCGTGTGCAAGGCTGACCACCACGCCCTTGACGGTGGGGTGGTCGAGGAAACAGCCGAGGCTGTGTTCAAGAATTGTGCGTCCGCCCAGTTGCAGGTATTGCTTGGGACGATCGGCGGCCATCCGGGCACCAACGCCCGCGGCAGGAATCACGGCCCAGAAGGCCGGCAAACGCATACTCATTGGGCTAACTGATAGAGGGTTTCACCCTCCTTGACCATGCCCAGTTCATGTCGAGCCCGCTCTTCAACGGTCTCCATGCCTTTTTTCAACTCGGTCACTTCCGCGTCCATCACCCGATTACGCTCCAGCAGTGCCTCGTTTTCAGCATGTTGGTCGGCAATTTGCTGAGTCAGGTCGGCCACTTGCGCCAGGCTGCCACTGCCCACCCACAGGCGGTACTGCAGGCCGGCCAGCAACATGAGCAAGACAAGAAACAACCAATTGGGACTGCGCATCGAATATCAGGTATCCAGTGAAAAAAGACCGCCATGCCAAACTTTGAAGCGTCTGATAGCACGAAGCCTGGAGAATCCAGGCTTGTGCTTGATAAGGCATCAGATTAGAGGCAAAACCGCCGCCATGGCGACTTTTGCGACCTAATCCGCTGTCTTTTTACCATTTACCGCTTAACCGCGAAACTCGGCGCGACCGTTGTACTTGGCCTTGCCATTCAGTTGCTCTTCGATACGCAGCAATTGGTTGTACTTGGAAACGCGGTCGGAACGGCACAGCGAACCGGTCTTGATCTGACCTGCCGCAGTGCCCACGGCCAGGTCGGCAATGGTCGAGTCTTCGGTTTCACCGGAGCGGTGGGAGATCACGGCGGTGTAGCCGGCGGCCTTGGCCATCTGGATGGCTTCCAGGGTTTCGGTCAGGGTGCCGATCTGGTTGAACTTGATCAGGATCGAGTTGGCGATCTTCTTGTCGATGCCTTCTTTCAGGATCTTGGTGTTGGTCACGAACAGGTCGTCACCCACCAGTTGGGTCTTCTCGCCGATCTTGTCGGTGAGGATCTTCCAGCCGGCCCAGTCGGACTCGTCCAGACCGTCTTCGATGGAGATGATCGGGTAACGTTCGGTCAGGCCCTTGAGGTAGTCGGCGAAACCTTCGGCGGTGAACACCTGGCCTTCGCCGGACAGGTTGTACTTACCGTCTTCGAAGAACTCACTGGCGGCGCAGTCCAGGGCCAGGGTCACGTCGGTGCCCAGCGTGTAGCCCGCGTTGGCCACGGCTTCGGAGATCACTTTCAGCGCGTCTTCGTTGGACGCCAGGTTCGGTGCGAAACCGCCTTCGTCGCCCACTGCAGTGCTCAGGCCACGGGCTTTGAGCACAGCCTTGAGGTGATGGAAAATCTCGGTGCCCATGCGCAGGCCTTCGGAGAAGGTCTTGGCGCCAACCGGCTGGACCATGAATTCCTGGATGTCGACGTTGTTATCGGCATGCTCGCCGCCGTTGATGATGTTCATCATCGGCACCGGCATCGAGTAGACACCCGGGGTACCGTTGAGGTTGGCGATGTGAGCGTACAGCGGCAGGTCCTGGTCCTGGGCAGCGGCCTTGGCAGCGGCCAGGGACACGGCGAGGATCGCGTTGGCGCCCAGTGTGGCTTTGTTTTCGGTACCGTCGAGCTTGATCATCGCGTGATCGAGGGCTTTCTGATCGGCAGGATCCTTGCCCAGCAACAATTCGCGGATCGGACCGTTGATGTTGGCGACGGCGTTGAGCACGCCCTTGCCCAGGTAACGGCTCTTGTCGCCATCACGCAGCTCCAGCGCTTCGCGCGAGCCAGTGGAAGCACCGGACGGCGCGCAGGCGCTGCCGATGATACCGTTGTCGAGAAGCACGTCCGCTTCAACAGTGGGGTTGCCACGGGAGTCGAGAACTTCACGACCTTTGATGTCGACGATTTTTGCCATTGTTGTAAACACTCCAAAGTTGACGAAAACGACGCAGCGAGAGGAAATCTTTTACCGTCGGCGGGTATAGAGCAGCGGGCAGGCTTGCCGACGATAACGCCCGGCCCGCAGGCCAGAGCGATAATCGAGCGGTACTTTACCGGAGAAAACCGCGTTACGCGGTTTCTATCGTCGGAAAACCCTTGACCAGCTCGTCCAACGCCTTGAGCTGAGACAGGAAGGGTTCCAGCTTGTTCAAACGCAAGGCACAAGGACCATCGCACTTGGCGTTGTCTGGATCGGGGTGGGCCTCGAGGAACAGGCCGGCCAGGGATTGGCTCATGCCCGCCTTGGCCAGATCAGTAACCTGGGCACGGCGACCGCCGGCGGAGTCGGAACGACCACCGGGCATCTGCAAGGCGTGGGTCACGTCGAAGAACACCGGGTATTCGAACTGCTTCATGATGCCGAAGCCGAGCATGTCCACCACCAGGTTGTTGTAGCCGAAGCTCGAACCCCGCTCGCAGAGGATCAACTGGTCATTGCCGGCCTCTTCGCATTTGCTCAGGATGTGCTTCATCTCCTGGGGGGCGAGGAACTGGGCCTTCTTGATGTTGATCACTGCACCGGTCTTGGCCATCGCGACCACCAGGTCGGTCTGGCGCGACAGGAAGGCCGGCAACTGGATGATGTCGCAGACCTCGGCGACGACCGCGGCCTGGGCAGGCTCGTGGACGTCGGTGATGATCGGCACGCCAAAGGCTTGCTTGATGTCCTGGAAGATCCGCATGCCTTCTTCCAGGCCTGGGCCACGATAGGAGGTCACGGACGAACGGTTGGCCTTGTCGAAACTGGCCTTGAAGACATAAGGGATCCCCAGTTTCTGGGTGACCTTCACGTACTCTTCGCAGACCTGCATCGCCATGTCGCGGCTTTCCAGCACGTTCATGCCGCCGAACAGCACCATGGGCTTGTCGTTGGCAATCTCGATGTCGCCGACGCGGATGATCTTCTGGGCCATCGTCTTATGCCTTCTTCTGGTGTTGAGCCAACGCGGCCTTCACGAAACCGCTGAACAACGGATGACCGTCCCGTGGCGTCGAGGTGAACTCGGGGTGGAACTGGCAGGCGACGAACCATGGGTGATCCGGGGCCTCGACCACTTCCACCAGCGCGCCGTCACCGGAACGACCGGAGATTTTCAGGCCGGCCTCGATCAGTTGCGGCAGCAGGTTGTTGTTCACTTCGTAACGATGACGGTGACGCTCGACGATCACATCCTTGGCGTAGCAATCGTGCACCTTGGAGCCGGCTTCGAGCAGGCATTCCTGGGCGCCGAGACGCATGGTGCCGCCCAGGTCCGAGCTTTCGGTGCGCACTTCCACGGCACCGGTGGCATCTTCCCACTCGGTGATCAGGCCCACGACCGGATGGCCGCTGGCGCGGTCGAACTCAGTGGAGTTGGCGTCTTTCCAGCCCAGCACGTTACGGGCGAACTCGATGACCGCCACTTGCATGCCCAGGCAGATCCCCAGGTAAGGCACCTTGTTTTCGCGAGCGTATTGCACGGCAGTGATCTTGCCTTCCACGCCCCGCAGGCCGAAGCCGCCCGGCACGAGGATCGCATCGGCGCCTTCGAGCAGGCCGGTGCCCTGGTTCTCGATGTCTTCGGAATCGATGTAGCGCAGGTTGACCTTGGTACGGTTGCTGATGCCGGCGTGACTCATCGCCTCGATCAGCGACTTGTAGGCGTCCAGCAGTTCCATGTACTTGCCGACCATGGCGATGGTGACTTCGTGTTCCGGGTTGAGCTTGGCATCGACCACGGCTTCCCACTCGGACAGATCGGCACTGGCGCATTGCAGGCCGAAACGCTCGACGACGAAATCGTCCAGGCCCTGGGAGTGCAGGATGCCCGGAATCTTGTAGATGGTGTCGGCGTCTTCCAGACCGATGACCGCACGCTCTTCAACGTTGGTGAACTGGGCGATCTTGCGACGCGACGAGATGTCGATCGGGTGATCGGAGCGGCAGATCAGCACGTCCGGCTGCAGGCCGATGGAACGCAGTTCCTTGACCGAGTGCTGGGTGGGCTTGGTCTTGGTTTCGCCGGCGGTGGCGATGTACGGCACCAGGGTGAGGTGCATCAGCATCGCGCGCTTGGCGCCGATTTCGAAACGCAACTGGCGGATGGCTTCGAGGAACGGCTGGGACTCGATATCGCCCACGGTGCCGCCGATCTCGACCATCGCCACGTCGGCATCGCCCGCACCCTTGATGATACGGCGCTTGATTTCGTCGGTGATGTGCGGGATGACCTGGATGGTCGCGCCCAGGTAGTCACCACGGCGTTCCTTGCGCAGCACGTGCTCGTAGACACGGCCGGTGGTGAAGTTGTTGTTCTGGGTCATGGTCGTGCGGATGAACCGCTCGTAGTGGCCCAGGTCCAGGTCGGTCTCGGCGCCGTCGTGGGTGACGAACACTTCGCCGTGCTGGAACGGGCTCATGGTGCCCGGGTCGACGTTGATGTACGGGTCCAGCTTGAGCATGGTGACCTTAAGTCCCCGCGCCTCCAGGATGGCCGCCAATGAAGCCGAGGCAATGCCTTTCCCCAATGAAGAAACAACACCGCCCGTGACGAATATGTAGCGCGTCATGAAAAACCCTAGAAGTCTGCGTTAAAGCGGTCCGAGCCGCCGGGGAAAGCGAAGGAAGGCCGAAGCCCCCGATCACCTGCATTAATCACAGTGCACCTTTCAAAAAAACCGCCGCGTTGGGACAGACCGGAAGTGAAATCACCGGTACGTTGCTCGCTACACATTTTTTGGAATCGCCCAGCAAAGACTGCTTGGTAATCGGCAACTCCTGCAATTCAGGCGAATCCACAGAAGTTGTATCAAGAAGGGAGCGTAGTCTACCGGAAAGCCCCTTTCAGCTCAAACCCAGATCTTGGCTTCCTGGCGTCCAGATCAATTGCCAACTGCCATCAGCCTCTGCATCGAGCCCGGCCAGGTTGGCCACCGCCAGCAATTGCTCGCCCTGATAGAGCAGCGGCAATCGGACGCGAACGAACCCCGGCACGCCCTTTTCATTGAGCAAACGCTTGAGATCACGATGGCCACGCCCCGCTAACGCCAGCACCTCACCGCCTTGACGATAGCGCACGCAAAGCGGTCCCGCAGGCGGCGTGCCGTTGAGCACCACCCGACCATTGCCCGGCAAGCACAGCGCCAGCATGGGATCGACCCAGTCGACGGCGCCTGGCTGCGAACATAGCCAGTGGTCGGATAACCACCAGACCCGCCCGGCGGCTCGGTGCAACTCGCCGCCGGCCAAGCGCCAGATCGGCCTGGCATCGTCGGCGGCATCGCGCAACGAGTCCCAGCCCGACCAGTGATCGGTGTCGGGTAGCAGGGTCATCGGTGCCAGCCAGTGGCTCAAGACGTTGCGCTGACGGGCCGGCGACAGCGCTCGCAACGGCGCCAGCGCCAGGGATTGCAGCCCCAGCCAGTCGAACGCGCCTGGGGTCGCGGCCTGGGCCAGGTCGATTTGCGCCAAATCGTCCAGCAAGCCTTGGGCTTCACCCATGTGCCCGGCGCTGCGAGCCAGGGTCGCCGAGGCCTGAGGCCATTGCTCGGCAAGCACCGGAAAAACCCGCTGTCGCAGGTAATTGCGCGCGAACCGATGGTCGTCGTTGGACGGGTCTTCGATCCAGCTCAAGCCATGCTGCCTCGCATAGGCTTCCAGCTCCGCCCGGGACACATCGAGCAAGGGCCGCAGCAAATGTCCCCGGCCCAACGGTCGCTGCCGTGGCATCGCCGCCAGGCCCCTCGCCCCTGCCCCCCTCAGCAGGCGAAACAGCAGGGTTTCGGCCTGGTCATCACGATGCTGGGCGGTGAGCAGCACTTCATTGCTGTGGATCGCCGCGACGAAGGCTGCGTAACGCGCCTCCCGGGCGGCGCGTTCGACGCTGGCGCCAGAGCGCACTTGCACACTCACCACGTCCAGGGGCACGCCCAGGGCTGCGCAGATCGAACGACAATGATCCGGCCACGCCTCGGCCACCGCCTGGAGTCCGTGATGCACATGGATAGCGCTCAGCGCGGGCAAGGCGTGGTGTTGCGAAAGGGTCGCGAGCAGGTGCAGCAGGACGGTGGAGTCGAGGCCGCCGGAGAAGGCGATGCGCCAGGTGACGGCGTTGCGCCAGGGAATGAGTTGAGTAAGCAGGCGGCTTGGCAGATCGTTGCTTGGGTTCATGGATTTCAGCCTTGGCACAAATCAAATGTGGGAGCGGGCTTGCTCGCGAAGGCGGTGAATCAGTCAACACATGGGTTGAATGTTAAACCGCTTTCGCGAGCAAGCCCGCTCCCACATTGGCTCCACCACAACTGCTGGAAGCTTGGTCAGATCAGAGGCCGTAGCTCATCAACCGCTCATAGCGACGAGCCAGCAGCGCGTCGTTGTCGAACTTCTTGAGCATCGACAGTTGCGAGCTCAGCTCGGCGCGGATCAGTGCCGCCGCTGCAGCTGGATCGCGGTGAGCGCCGCCGACTGGCTCGCTGATCACTTTATCGACGATACCCAGGCCTTTGAGACGCTCGGCGGTAATGCCCATGGCCTCGGCGGCATCCGGCGCCTTCTCGGCGGTTTTCCACAGGATCGAGGCGCAGCCTTCCGGCGAGATCACCGCATAGGTGGAGTACTGCAGCATGTTCAACTGGTCGCAGACACCGATGGCCAACGCACCGCCGGAACCACCCTCGCCAATCACGGTGGCGATGATCGGGGTTTTCAGGCGTGCCATGACGCGCAGGTTCCAGGCAATCGCTTCGCTCTGGTTGCGCTCTTCGGCGTCGATGCCCGGGTAGGCACCCGGCGTGTCGATGAAGGTCAGGATCGGCATCTTGAAGCGCTCGGCCATTTCCATCAGGCGGCACGCCTTGCGGTAGCCCTCAGGACGCGGCATGCCGAAGTTGCGGCGCACCTTCTCGCGCACTTCGCGGCCTTTCTGATGGCCGATGACCATGACCGGCTGGTCGTCCAGGCGGGCAACGCCGCCGACGATCGCGGCGTCGTCGGAGAAATGACGATCGCCGTGCAGCTCATCGAACTCGGTAAAGATGTGCTCGATGTAGTCCAGGGTGTAGGGACGACGCGGGTGCCGCGCCAGACGGGCGATCTGCCAGCTGGTCAGCTTGCCGAAGATGTCCTCGGTCAGCGTGCGGCTTTTGTCCTGCAGACGAGAGATTTCATCGCCGATATTCAGCGAATTGTCATTACCGACCAAGCGCAACTCTTCGATCTTGGCTTGCAGGTCGGCGATCGGCTGTTCGAAATCTAGAAAATTCGGGTTCATAGGCGTCCGTCTTGGGTCGACGTCCAAGAGAGCTTGGGCCGGCCGGTTGTCTATTCGCGCCTACCTTAAGGGAGAGGCGCGTTCAGGTCGAGATTAAAAATTCGGGTCGAGATCAGGGGCATTCCGGTTTCAACAGTGGCCCCTGGCCGTCAACGGTATTGGAGGAAGACGTTGTCTTTGCCGAACTGGTCACGCAAGGCTTGAATCAACGCATCCGCCGGATCGATTCGCCAGCCTTCGCCGAACTGCAGCACGGCCTTGGCGTCGGGGCGCATGTACTCCATGGTGATCGGACAGGCACCGCGATGGCGCTTGAACAATTCGCCCAACCAGCGTAGCTGATCGCCCTTGAGGTCCTGGGTCTGCAACTTCAGGCGCAGGCTCTCGGCCAGGTTGGTGCGGGCATCTTCCATGCTCATCACCCGCTTGACCCGCAACCGCAGGCCTCCGGAGAAATCATCGTTGCTGACCTCCCCTTCCACCACCACCATCGCGTCGGTCTGCAACAGCGACTGCGCCGAATGGAACGCATCGGCGAACAATGAGGCCTCGATACGCCCGGAGCGGTCGTCGAGGGTGATGAAGCCCATCTTGTCGCCCTTTTTGTTCTTCATCACCCGCAGGGCGATGATCATGCCGGCGACGGTCTGGGTGTCGCGCGCCGGCTTGAGGTCAATGATGCGCTGGCGAGCGAAACGGCGGATCTCGCCTTCATATTCGTCGATCGGGTGACCGGTGAGGTACAGGCCCAAGGTGTCTTTTTCACCCTTGAGCCGCTCCTTGAGGGTCAGCTCCTTGGCCTTGCGATGGTTGCCATAGACATCGGCGTCCTCTTCGACGAACAGCCCGCCAAACAGGTCGGCGTGGCCGCTGTCATGGGTGCGGGCAGTCTGTTCGGCGGCCTTGATCGCCTCCTCCATCGCCGCCAGCAACACCGCGCGGTTGCGGTCGATATTGGCCTGGTAGGCCTTTGGCTCATCCTGGAAGTAAGGCCCCAGCCGGTCCAGGGCGCCACTGCGGATCAAGCCATCGAGGGTGCGCTTGTTGATGCGCTTGAGGTCAACCCGGGCGCAGAAATCGAACAGGTCCTTGAACGGTCCGTCCTGGCGCGCTTCGGTGATGGCTTCCACCGGTCCTTCGCCCACGCCCTTGATCGCACCCAGGCCGTAAATGATGCGGCCCTCGTCGTTCACCGTGAACTTGAATTCCGAAGCGTTCACGTCCGGTGCGTCGAGGCGCAGCTTCATGGTCCGCACTTCTTCGATCAAGGTCACGACCTTGTCGGTGTTGTGCATATCCGCCGACAGTACCGCGGCCATGAATGGCGCCGGGTAGTGCGCCTTCAGCCACGCGGTCTGGTACGACACCAGGCCATAGGCGGCGGAGTGGGATTTGTTGAAGCCGTAGCCGGCGAACTTTTCCACCAGGTCGAAAATGTTACCGGCCAGGTCAGGGTCGATGCCGTTGGTGGCGCAACCCTCAATGAAACCGCCGCGCTGCTTGGCCATTTCCTCGGGTTTTTTCTTACCCATCGCCCGACGCAGCATGTCCGCGCCGCCGAGGGTATAACCGGCCATGACCTGGGCAATCTGCATCACCTGTTCCTGATACAGAATGATGCCGTAGGTCGGTGCCAGAACCGGCTTCAAGCCTTCGTACTGATAGTCCGAGTGTGGGTACGCCAGCTCGGCGCGGCCGTGCTTACGGTTGATGAAGTCATCCACCATGCCCGATTGCAGCGGGCCCGGACGGAACAGGGCCACCAGTGCGATCAGGTCTTCCAGGCAGTCGGGCTTGAGCTTTTTGATCAGCTCCTTCATGCCCCGGGATTCAAGCTGGAACACCGCCGTGGTTTCGGCTTTTTGCAACAGGCTGTAGGTCGGTTTGTCATCCAGCGGGATGAAGGCAATGTCCAGCGGTTCTTCGCCGACCTTGGCCCGGTCGCGGTTGATGGTTTTCAGCGCCCAGTCGATGATGGTCAGGGTGCGCAGGCCGAGGAAGTCGAACTTCACCAGGCCCGCCGCCTCGACGTCATCCTTGTCGAACTGGGTCACCAGGCCGTCGCCTTCTTCGTCGCAATAGATCGGCGAGAAGTCAGTCAGCTTGGTCGGCGCGATCACCACGCCCCCGGCGTGCTTACCGACGTTACGCACCACGCCTTCGAGCTTGCGGGCCATCTCCCAGATTTCTGCGGCCTCTTCGTCGACCTTGATGAAATCCCGCAGGATTTCTTCCTGCTCGTAGGCTTTTTCCAGGGTCATGCCAACTTCGAACGGAATCATCTTCGACAGACGATCCGCCAGACCGTAGGACTTGCCCTGCACCCGCGCCACGTCACGCACCACAGCCTTGGCGGCCATGGAACCGAAGGTGATGATCTGGCTCACCGCGTTGCGGCCATACTTCTCGGCCACGTAGTCGATCACCCGGTCGCGACCGTCCATGCAGAAGTCGACGTCGAAGTCGGGCATGGATACCCGTTCCGGGTTGAGGAAACGTTCGAACAGCAGGTCATATTCCAGCGGATCGAGGTCGGTGATCTTCTGCACATAGGCCACCAGCGACCCGGCACCCGACCCACGGCCAGGACCCACCGGCACGCCGTTGTTCTTGGCCCACTGGATAAAGTCCATCACGATCAGGAAGTAACCGGGAAAGCCCATCTGGATGATGATATCCAGCTCGAAATTCAACCGATCGACATAGACCTGGCGCTTGGCTTCGTAATCTTCGGTGGTGTCCTTGGGCAGCAGGACGCTGAGGCGCTCCTCAAGACCGTCGAAGGACACCTTGCGGAAATACTCGTCGATGGTCATGCCATCGGGGATCGGGAAGTTGGGCAGGAAGTGCTTGCCCAGCTTCACTTCGATGTTGCAGCGCTTGGCGATCTCGACAGTGTTTTCCAGCGCCTCGGGCAGGTCGCTGAACAACTCGGCCATTTCCTCGGCGCTCTTGAGGTATTGCTGGTTGCTGTAGTTCTTCGACCGACGCGGGTCGTCGAGGGCGCGGCCCTCACCGATGCAGACGCGGGTTTCGTGGGCTTCGAAATCGTCCTGCTTGATGAACCGCACGTCGTTGGTCGCCACCAGCGGCGCGCCGATCTTGTCGGCCAGGGCCACGGCGGCATGCAGGTGCTCTTCGTCATTGGGACGATTGGTGCGCTGCACTTCGATGTAGAAGCGATCCGGGAACACCGCCATCCAGTCACGGGCCAGGGTCTCGGCTTCGTCGGGGTTGCCACTGAGCAGGGCCAGGCCGATTTCACCTTCCTTGGCCGCCGACAGCATGATCAGCCCTTCGCTGGCCTCGGCCACCCACTCGCGCTCGATGATGATCGAGCCGTTACGCTGACCGTCGATAAAGCCGCGGGAGATCAGCTCGGTGAGGTTGCGATAGCCCTGGGCGTTCATCACCAACAGGCTGATACGGCTCAGCGGTGCGTCCGGGTCCTTGTTCGACAGCCACAGGTCGGCGCCACAGATCGGCTTGATCCCAGCGCCCATGGCGGCCTTGTAGAACTTGACCAGCGAACACATGTTGTTCTGGTCGGTGACCGCCACGGCAGGCATGTTCATGCCCACCAGGGTCTTGACCAGGGGCTTGATCCGCACCAGACCGTCGACCAGGGAGTATTCAGTGTGCAGGCGTAGATGAACGAATGAAGCCGGCATAGTGATCCTGCGTTAAGTCATGAAAACAACAAGGCCCGGATTGTACCGGGCCTTGGGTAAAACATCAGCCATGAGTGTCCGACCTTGAACCTACGAACACGGCCTTTGTGGCGAGGGGATTTATCCCCGCTGGGACGCGAAGCGGCCCTTGAACCTGACAACCGGTTGCGTCTGACAGACTTCGGGACTGCTTCGCAGTCCAGCGGGGATAAATCCCCTCGCCACAAAAGCAGCGTTCGTCTTAAGAAACAGGGCACTGATTGTTTATGATCAACCCTTCACGGGCTTCATAAGCCAGCCGCACCGGGGCGAACGAGCGCCGGTGGATCGGCGTCGGCCCCAGGCGCGCCAGGGCTTCCAGATGAACGGGGGTCGGGTAACCCTTGTGACCGCCGATGCCATAGCCCGGATAAATCAATTCGAAGGCGCTCATTTCCCGGTCACGGCTGACCTTCGCCAGGATCGAGGCCGCCGCGATGGCCGGCACCTTGGCGTCGCCCTGGATGACCGCTTCGGCGCGCATCGACAGTTTCGGGCAGCGATTGCCATCGATCATCGCCAGTTTCGGCGTGATGTGCAGGCCCTGCACCGCACGCTGCATGGCGAGCATGGTGGCGTGCAGGATATTGAGTTCATCGATTTCTTCGACTTCGGCCCGGGCGATGCACCAGCTCAGGGCTTTCTCGCAGATTTCGTCGTAGAGTTTTTCGCGACGGGCTTCAGTGAGTTTCTTCGAATCATTGAGGCCCAGGATCGGCCGCTTCGGGTCGAGAATCACCGCCGCCGTCACCACTGCGCCGCACAACGGGCCACGCCCCACTTCATCGACACCGGCCACCAGTTCTTCCACTTCGGCGACCAGGTTGAAGTCCAGGCCCATCTGTAGCTTTGAGTTGCTCATGGTTTTGCGCCAATCAGGGTCAGTACCGCGTCAGCCGCCTGGTTGGAAGCATCACGACGCAAGGTACGGTGGATTTCGTCAAAGCCTCGGGTCTGTTCCTCTCCGCCGTCGATCAAGGGCGACAGCGTGGTGGCCAGCGCCTCGGCGGTCGCCTCGTCCTGCAACAGCTCTGGCACCAACAAGCGCTGGGCCAACAGGTTCGGCAAGGACACGTAAGGGCTCTTGACCATGCGCTTGAGAATCCAGAACGTCAGCGGTGCCAGGCGATAGGCGACCACCATTGGGCGTTTATACAACAGCGCCTCAAGGGTAGCAGTGCCGGAGGCAATCAACACGGCATCGCAGGCCGCCAACGCATCATGGGAACGGCCGTCGAGCAACGTCACCGGCAAATCGCGACCGACCAGCAGGGCTTCCAGCTGGACACGGCGCTGCGCACTGGCACATGGCAGGACAAAACGTACACCGGGGCGCAGCGCCCGAAGGCGTTCGGCGGCGTCGAAAAACAGGCCGCCCAGGCGACTCACTTCGCCGCCTCGGCTGCCGGGCATCAGGGCCACCAGCGGCCCATCGGGCAAGCCCAACGCCCGGCGAGCCGCCTCGCGATCGGCTTGCAGGGGAATGGTATCGGCCAAGGTGTGCCCGACAAATCGCACCGGCACGCCCTTCTCTTCATAGAACCGGGCTTCGAACGGCAGCAGCGTCAGCATCAGGTCGCAACCTTCGCGAATCTTGAGCACCCGCTTCTGCCGCCAGGCCCAGACCGACGGGCTGACGTAGTGCACGGTCTTGATCCCGGCCTGACGCAACTTGAGTTCGATATTGAGGGTGAAATCCGGTGCATCGATGCCGATGAACACATCCGGTTTTTCTTCGATCAGGGTCTGGATCAGCTTCTTGCGCCGGGCCAGCAGCTCGCGCAGGCGACCGAGTACTTCCACCAGGCCCATCACCGACAGGCGTTCCATCGGGAAATAGGAGGTCAGGCCCTCGGCCTGCATCAGCGGCCCGCCGACCCCGATGAACTCCACCGCAGGATGCTGCGCCTTGAGCGCGCGCATCAGGCCTGCGCCCAGAATGTCACCGGAAGCCTCTCCCGCCACCAGTGCAACGCGCACGTTAGCCATGGTCAGCGAGTGATGCCGCGGGTCGAAGACTGGATGGAATCGCGGAAGATCGCGACTTCCGGGTATTGCGCCGACGCCTCGGTCAATTCGGCGAGCGCCTGCTCGACGGTCAGGCCTTGGCGATACACCACTTTGTAGGCGCGACGCAGGGCCGTAATCGCTTCTTCGCTGAAACCACGACGGCGCATGCCTTCGAAGTTCATGCTGCGGGCTTCGGCCGGGTTGCCGAACACCGTGACATAGGCCGGGACGTCCTTGCCAATGGCCGTGCCCATGCCGGAGAAGCTGTGGGCGCCGATATGGCAATACTGGTGCACCAGGGTGAACCCGGACAGGATCGCCCAATCGTCCACGTGCACATGGCCGGCCAACGCGGTGTTGTTGACCAGGATGCAATGGTTGCCAATCACGCTGTCATGACCGATGTGTGCGTAAGCCATGATCAGGTTGTGGTCGCCCAGGGTCGTTTCGGAACGATCCTGCACGGTGCCACGGTGAATCGTCACGCCCTCGCGGATCACGTTGTGATCGCCAATGACCAGACGGGTTTCTTCACCTTTGTACTTGAGATCGGGCGTGTCCTCGCCTACCGAAGAGAACTGGTAGATGCGATTGTGACGACCAATCCGGGTCGGTCCCTTGAGAATTACGTGGGGACCGATCACCGTACCCTCGCCGATTTCCACACCTGCGCCGACAATCGACCATGGGCCGACCTCGACATCGGCGGCCAGGACGGCCGTCGGATCGATGATTGCGCGAGGGTCAATCAAACTCATAGTTTGCGTTCCGCACAGATGATTTCAGCGGAGCAGACTGGCTTGCCGTCGACCGAAGCCTGGCATTCGAACTTCCAGATCTGGCGCTTGCAACTGATGAACTTGGCTTCGAGGATCAACTGATCGCCCGGAGTGACCGGCTGGCGGAAGCGTAGCTTGTCGGAGCCGACGAAGTAGTAGAGCGTGCCGTCGGCAGGCTTTACGTCGAGCATTTTGAAACCAAGGATCCCGGCAGCCTGGGCCATCGCCTCGATGATCAAGACGCCCGGCATGATTGGATGCGCGGGGAAGTGACCATTGAAGAACGGCTCGTTGATGCTGACATTCTTATAGGCGCGAATGCGCTTGCCTTCAACGTCCAGGTCCACCACCCGATCCACCAGCAGGAACGGGTAACGGTGAGGCAGGTATTCGCGAATCTCGTTGATGTCCATCATTTCGGGGGAAAGCCTATGTAAAGATTGGGAGCGCACGAGTGACGCGCACTCCGCTAGCAAATCAAGATGCCCTAACGGCTGTGCACACTTGATATGGAAATGGTATCAGCCATCTGATGAAGCATTACCGCCAGGGGTCACGTCCCCTACACGCTTTTCCACCTGCTTGAGGCGCCGCGCGATGTCGTCGAGCTGGCGGATACGCGCCGCGCTCTTGCGCCACTCGGCTGCCGGCTGCATGGCCGTACCGGAAGAGTAGGCACCTGGCTCGGTAATCGAGTGGGTCACCATGGTCATCCCGGTCAGGAACACGTTGTCACAGATATCGATATGGCCCACCAGCCCCACGCCACCGGCGAGCATGCAATGCTTGCCGATCCTGGTGCTGCCGGAGATACCCACGCAGGCGGCCATGGCGGTGTGATCACCGACCTGGACGTTGTGGGCGATCTGGATCTGGTTGTCGAGCTTGACGCCATTGCCGATGACCGTGTCGGCCAGGGCACCACGGTCGATCGCGGTGTTGACGCCGATCTCCACGTCATCGCCAATGGTGACACCGCCGATCTGGGCGATCTTCTGCCAGATGCCCTTTTCGTTGGCAAAACCGAACCCTTCACCGCCCAGCACGGCGCCGGACTGAATCACCACCCGCTTGCCGATGCGCACATCGTGATACAGGGTGACCCGTGGTGCCAGCCAGCCGCCTTCGCCGATCTCGCTGCGCGCGCCAATGACACAATGGGCACCCAGCGTGACGCCGGCACCGATTCGGGCCGCGCTTTCGATGACCACGAACGGGCCGACGCTGGCCGTGGGGTCAACCACGGCATCTGCGGCGATCACTGCACTGGGATGAATACCGGCGGCCGATATCGGCTTGGGATCGAACAGGTGGGAAATACGGGCATACGCCAGGTACGGGTCGGGCACGATCAGGGCGTCGCCGGCAAACCCATCGGCATCAGCGGCCTTGAGCAACAGCGCGGCTGCCCGGCTATCAGCCAGGTACTTGCGGTATTGAGGGTTTGCCAGGAAGCTCAACTGAGCTGGGCCAGCCTCTTGCAAAGTGGCTAGCCCAGTAATTGCCTTCTCCGGGTCGCCACGCAGGGTGGCGCCGAGGAACTCGGCCAACTGGCCGAGCTTGATAGTCGCTGTCATGGATTACTTCAGCTGATTCATGCGCTCGATCACTTGGCGCGTGATGTCGTATTGAGGCTTGACATCAATCACTGCGCCACGCTCGAACACCAGGTCAAAACCACCTTTCTTGATGACTTCTTCCACGGCGCTGTCGAGCTTCGGCTTGAGTTGCTTGAGCATTTCACGGTCGGCAACCGCTTTCGCTTCGTTCAGCTCCTTGGACTGGAACTGGAAGTCACGGGCCTTTTGCTTGAATTCAAGTTCCAGGCGCTCGCGCTCGCCCTGGGCCATCTTGTCGCCACCGGCGACCAGACGATCCTGGATACCCTTCGCGCTGCTCTCCAGGCCCTTGAGCTTGGTCAGTTGCGGACCGAATTTCTTTTCCGCATCCACGGCGTACTTCTTCGCCGCGTCGGATTCCAGCAAGGCCATCTGATAATTCAGCACGGCAATCTTCATGTCGGCAAAAGCCGGACCTGCGACCAGTACGGTCGCCAGGAGAACCAATTGAGTCAACTTACGCACGATGTACTCCTACAAAATCCATTGTCGTTGTCATGGGTCAGACGCTTAGAACGTCTGGCCGAGGGAGAATTGGAACACTTGGGTTTCAGCGTCATCCGGTTTCTTGATCGGCATCGCCAATGCGAAGCTCAAAGGACCCAGCGCGGTGACCCAGGTCACGCCCACACCGACGGAGCTGGCCAGGTTGCTCAGGCTGATGTCGTTGCATTTAGCGTTGGAGCTGGTGCCATTAGCGTTTCTGGTGTCATCACAGCTGGAATCGAAAACGTTACCCACATCCCAGAATACCGATGTGCGCAGGGAGCGTTGATCCTTGACGAACGGCATTGGGAACAGGAGCTCCACACCGCCTTGAATCAGAACGTTACCACCAAACGGTAGGGGATCCTGGTCCGGGTCCCTATCTGTACCTACGTTACCGGTTTCAGCTGCGCCACGGCTCGGCGTACTGCGCGGGCCCAGGGTGCTGTCCTTGAAGCCACGCACCGAGTTGAAACCACCGGCGTAGTAGTTCTCGTAGAACGGCAGGCCATCGGTCGAACCGTAGCCGTCGCCATAGCCCAGCTCGGTGTGCAGGCGCATGGTGTAGTTGTCGGTCAGCGGCTGGAACAGTTGGCCACGATAGTCGAGCTTGAAGAACGACAGGTCGCTGCCCGGAGTTGTGGTTTCAAGCACCAGGCTCTGGGAGTGACCACGGGTCGCCAACACGCCCTTGTTCAGGGTCGACTCGGACCAACCGGCAGACGCCTTGAAGTTCAGGTAGCTGTCGCCTTCCTTGTTCACGAAATCGAAGATCTCGTCGACGGTGTAGCGACCGGTGTTGATCTTGTCCTGCTGCGCGGTGAGGCCGAAGGTCAGGCGCGACGTCTCGCTGATCGGGTAGCCCACGTTGGCGCCGACACCGAAGCTGTCCACCGCATAGCTGGAGATATCGGAGTCGAGTTCGTCGTAGTCGGTGGTGCGGTAGAAGGCGTTGTAGCCCAGGCTCACACCGTCCGCGGTCCAGTAGGGGTCCACGAAGCCGAAGTTGTAGCGGGTCTGGTATTCGCTGCGGGTCAAGCCGATGCTGACCTTGTTACCGGTACCCAGGAAGTTGTTCTGGGTGATCGAACCCCCGAGGATCAGGCCGGCGCTCTGGGCAAAACCGACGCTGGCGGTGATCGAACCGGAAGCCTGCTCTTCAACGCTGTAGTTCACATCGACCTGGTCATCGACGCCCGGCACCGCCGGTGTCTCGACGTTGACCTCCTTGAAGAAGCCCAGGCGCTCCAGGCGGGTCTTGGACTGGTCGATCAGGTAGGTCGACGCCCAGCCACCTTCCATCTGGCGCATTTCACGGCGCAGCACTTCGTCCTCGGACTTGGTGTTGCCACGGAAGTTGATGCGGTTGACGTAGGCGCGCTTGCCCGGGTCCACGGCGAAGGTGATGTCGACGGTGTGGTCTTCATCGTGCGGCTGTGGCACGCCGTTGACGTTGGCGAAGGTGTAGCCCTCGTTACCCAGGCGACGGGTGATCAGCTCGGAGGTGGTGGTCATCAGCTTGCGCGAGAACACCTGGCCCTTCTGCACCAGCAGCAATGACTTGACCTGGTCTTCAGGAACCTTCAGGTCACCGCTGAGCTTGACGTCGCGAACGGTGTACTTCTCGCCTTCGTTGACGTTGACGGTGATGTAGACGTGCTTCTTGTCCGGGGTGATGGACACCTGGGTCGAAGCGATGTCCATGTTGATGTAGCCACGGTCCAGGTAATAGGAACGCAGGCGCTCCAGGTCACCGGAGAGCTTTTCACGGGCGTACTTGTCGTCGTTCTTGAAGAACGACAGCCAGTTGGTGGTCTTGAGTTCGAACAGGTCGATCAGGTCTTCGTCGGGGAATACCGTGTTGCCCACCACGTTGATGTGCTGGATGGCCGCCACGGTGCCTTCGTTGATGTTGACCTTCAGGCCGACGCGGTTGCGCGGTTGCGGCACCACTTCGGTGTCGACGGTGGCCGAGTAGCGGCCCTGGGCAACGTACTGGCGTTGCAGTTCGTTACGAACACCTTCGAGGGTGGCGCGCTGGAAGATCTCGCCTTCGGCCAGGCCGGATTGCTTGAGGCCTTTCATCAGGTCTTCGGTGGAGATCGCCTTGTTGCCTTCGATCTCGATACTGGCGACCGACGGGCGCTCGACTACCGTGATGACCAGGACATTGCCGTCACGGCCCAGCTGGATATCTTGAAAGAAGCCGGTCTTGAACAGCGCACGCGTGGATTCCACCAGGCGCCGATCATCCGCCTGCTCGCCGACGTTCAACGGCAAGGCACCAAAGACGCTACCCGCGGAAACCCGCTGGAGGCCGTTGACGCGAATATCAGAGATAGTGAAGGACTCGGCGTGAACTTCGGCGATCATCAATACGGTGAGAACCGCAGTTAGCAGCAGACGTTTCATGAAGTCCTTTCTTATTCCAACTGGCAATAAACAAACTGCCGCAAAATGCGGCAGATTCGCAATTCAGCGAAGCGTTACAGACGACCCAGATCGTTGACGAGGGCAAGCAACATGACCCCGACCACCAAGCTGATACCGATCTGTATCCCCCAACCTTGCACCCGATCCGACAAGGGACGACCACGCGCCCACTCGATCAGATAAAACAGCAGATGCCCCCCATCCAGTACCGGGATGGGCAGCAAATTCAGAACCCCCAGGCTAATGCTCAGATAAGCAAGGAAATTCAGGAAATCAGCGACGCCCGACTGGGCAGAAGCGCCCGCCACTTTAGCAATGGTTATCGGTCCACTCAAGTTTTTTACCGAGAGCTCGCCGAACAACATTTTCTTGAGCGAGTCCAGCGTCAGGATGCTCATGGTCCAGGTACGACGCGCCCCCTCGCCAATCGCCGCCACAGGGCCGAAACTGACCTCGCGGATCATTTCCGGCGGCCAGTCGACCGCCTTCACACCCGCGCCCAGGTAACCGGTCGGCGCCTTGCTTTCGCCACGGGCGGCCAGGGTCACCGGGATGTCGATTGGAGCACCGTCGCGCTCCACGCGCAGCACAATTTTGGTATCAGGACGTACACGAACCGAATCGACCACCTGCTGCCAGTCGCTGACCGGCTGGCCGTCGAGCGCCAGCAACCGATCGCCGGTCTTCAGGCCGGCAGCCTGGGCCGGGCCTTTCGGGTCGAGTTCGGCGAGGATCGGCGGCAACGCCGGACGCCATGGCCGGATCCCCAGGGAGCGGATCGGATCCGGCTCGTCGGCACCCTTGAGCCAGTTGTCCAGGATCAGTTCGCGAGGCGAATCCACCGTGGAACCCTGCTCGCGCACCATCAATTGCAATGAACCGCTCTCACCCAGGCGACGGACCAACTGCAGGTTGACCGCCGCCCAGCCCGATGTCGGCTCGCCATCGATCGCGACGATTTCCTGCCCGGCGCCCAGCCCGGCACGGGCGGCAACGCTGCCGGCCTCTACCCCGCCGATGACCGGGCGCACCTGCTCGCTGCCCAGCATGGCCAGCCCCCAGAAAAACACCAGGGCCAGCAGGAAGTTGGCAATCGGCCCCGCCGCGACGATAGCGATACGCTGACGGACGGTCTTGCGATTGAAGGATTGGTCGGCCTGGTCGGCCGGGACTTCGCCTTCACGCTCGTCGAGCATCTTGACGTAGCCACCCAGCGGGATCGCCGCCACGACGAACTCGGTGCCTTTCTTGTCGTGCCAGCGCAGCAATGGCATGCCAAAGCCCACGGAAAAACGCAGGACCTTGACGCCACAGCGACGCGCGACCCAGAAATGACCGAATTCGTGAAAGGTGACCAACACCCCCAGGGCAACCAGGGTGCCGACAATCATATAGAGCGCGCTCATCTGTTTTCTCCGCAATCCTGTCCAGGGCTACCCTGGCTAACGTATCGCAGCTTCAACGCCCGTGGCGCTGCAGCCATTGGCCCGCCAACTCGCGAGCCCTGGCATCCGCCGTAAATACCGTATCGAGGTCATCGACCGAAACCACGGCCTCGAGATTCAAGACTTCCTCGATGATACTCGCGATCTCGAGGTAACGGACACGTCCATCGAGAAATGCCGCCACTGCCACTTCATTGGCAGCGTTAAGCATGGCCGGTGCGCTGTCGCCCGCCTCGGCCGCCTGGCGCGCCAGGCGCAGGCAGGGGAAGCGCTGCTCATCGGGTGCCTGGAAGTCCAGGCGCGCGATGGCGAACAGGTCCAGCGGCGCAACGCCGGAGTCGATGCGCTCCGGCCAAGCCAGGGCGTTGGCGATCGGGGTGCGCATGTCCGGGTTGCCCAACTGGGCCAGCACCGAACCGTCGACGTAGTCCACGAGGGAGTGAATCACGCTCTGGGGATGAATCACCACCTCGACCTGGGACGGCTTGGCATCGAACAGCCAGCAGGCCTCGATCAGCTCCAGCCCCTTGTTCATCATGCTGGCCGAATCCACGGAAATCTTGCGCCCCATGGACCAGTTCGGATGTGCACACGCCTGCTCGGGTGAAACATGCACCAACTCTTCCAGCGGCGTCTGCCGGAACGGACCACCGGACGCCGTCAGCAAAATCCGCCGAACCCCTACCGCGCCAAGACCACGGGAAAAATCCTGCGGCATGCATTGAAAAATCGCATTGTGCTCGCTGTCGATAGGCAGCAACACCGAGCCACTCTTGCGTACAGCCTGCATGAACAGCGCGCCGGACATCACCAGCGCCTCTTTATTGGCCAGCAGGATCTTCTTCCCAGCCTCCACCGCCGCGAGGGTCGGACGCAGCCCCGCCGCACCGACGATCGCCGCCATCACGGCGTCGACTTCAGGGTCGGAAGCCACTTGGCATAGCCCCTCCTCCCCCACCAGCACACGGGTTTGCAGCCCGGCCCCGCGCAGATCGTCCTGCAGCGCCCGCGCCACGCCAGCCTCAGGCACCACCGCAAACCGCGGGACGTGGCGAATGCACAACGCCAGCAACTCATTCAAGCGCGTGAAGCCACTGAGGGCGAACACCTGGTAGCGCTCCGGATGCCGGCCAATGACATCGAGGGTACTCAGGCCAATCGAACCGGTCGCACCCAGGACCGTGATCTGCTGGGGGCGACTCACGATGCCGCCATCCACAACAGCACGGCAAAGATCGGGATCGCGGCAGTCAGGCTGTCGATGCGATCCAGCACGCCACCGTGACCGGGCAACAGGTTACTGCTGTCCTTGATCCCGGATTGACGCTTGAACATGCTTTCGGTCAGGTCGCCGACCACGGACACGAATACGATCAGGGCGGCACCTATCAAGCCCATGAACAGTTGCGCAACCGTCCAGTCCCGCACGAAACCGACCACGGTGGTGATCACCAGGCTCAAGGCCAGGCCACCATAGACCCCTTCCCAACTCTTGCCTGGGCTGACCTTCGGCGCGAGCTTGCGCTTGCCAAAGGCCCGACCGGAGAAGTAGGCCCCGACATCGGCGCCCCAGACCAGCACCATCACGGCCATGATCTGCCAGTTACCCAGCGGGCCTTGCTTGATCCAGATCAGCCCCTGCCAGGCCGGCAACAGGATCAACAGGCCGATCACCAGCTTGGTCGCCGTATTGGCCCAATGATGCGTCGTCCGTGGATAGGTCAGGACCAGGAAGGCCGCCATCGCCCACCACAATACCGCTGCACCGAGCACCCAAGGCGCGAGGCCGGGCACCACGTACATGATGAACAGCATGGCCGCCACGGCCACTGCGTAGGCCACGCGCGCCGACTGCGCAGGAAAACCCGCCAGCCGAGCCCACTCCCACGCACCCAAGGTCACGACCAGCCCGATGAACAGCGCAAAACTGGCGCCTTCGAGCAGGAAGAAACCACCCAGGGCGATGGGCAACAGGATCAAGGCAGTGATGATTCGTTGTTTAAGCATTAAACCCGGGCTCCAGCTTCGATCTGCTCGCTCGTTTTACCGAAGCGACGCTGACGGGAAGCGAAATCGGCCAGTGCGGTACGCATGGCTTCGTGTTTGAAGTCCGGCCAGAACAGGTCGGAGAAGTACAGCTCGGCATACGCCAACTGCCAGAGCAGGAAGTTGCTGATGCGATGCTCGCCGCCGGTACGGATGCACAGGTCCGGCAACGGCAAGTCACCCGTCGCCAGACAGGTCTGCAACAGTTCAGGGGTGATGTCTTCCGGACGCAAATGCCCGGCCTGGACTTCCCGCGCCAGGCGCTGGGCCGCCTGGGCAATGTCCCACTGACCACCGTAGTTGGCGGCGATTTGCAGGACAAACCGATTGGCGCCCGCCGTCGCGGCTTCAGCTTCGCGCATCGCAGCCTGCAACTCAGGATGGAAGCGCGAGCGATCACCGATGATGCGCAGGCTGATCTTGTTGTCGTCGAGGCGCTTGGCCTCGCGACGCAGAGCCTTGAGGAACAGGTCCATCAAGGCACTGACTTCATCGGCCGGCCGCTGCCAGTTTTCGCTGGAGAAGGCGAACAGGGTCAGCACCTCGACCCCCGCCTCGGCGCACACTTCGATGACCGCACGAACCGCGTCGACCCCCGCCTTGTGCCCGGCGACGCCAGGCATAAAGCGTTTCTTGGCCCAGCGGTTGTTGCCGTCCATGATGATCGCCACGTGGCGCGGCACCGCGAACGGCACGGCCTGCTTGGTCTTTTCCATGGAAACGAGACCCTTATACGGCCATCAGGTCTTTTTCTTTCTGCGCCAAATCCGCGTCGATCTTAGCCACGTATTTCTTGGTCAGGTCGTCGATCTCGCCAGTGGCGCGACGCTCTTCGTCTTCGCTGATTTCCTTTTCCTTGACCAGATCCTTGAGCTGGCTGTTGGCATCACGGCGAATGTTGCGCACCGCGACGCGAGCGTCTTCAGCCACATCGCGGGCCTGCTTGGTGAAACCACGACGGGTTTCTTCGGTCAGGGCCGGCATGGAGATCAGCAGCAGCTCGCCCAGGTTGGTCGGGTTCAGGTTCAGGCCGGCACTGCCGATGGCCTTGTCGACTGCGCCCAGCATGTTGCGTTCGAAGGCCACGACCTGCAGGGTACGCGCGTCCTTGACGGTGATGTTAGCCACTTGCTTGATCGGGGTATCGGAGCCGTAGTACGGCACCATCACGCCCTCGAGGATGCTCGGGTGCGCCTGGCCGGTGCGGATGCGACCGAAGTTGTGCGCCAGGGACTCCAGGGATTTCTGCATGCGCTGTTCAGCGTCTTTCTTGATTTCGTTGATCATTGTTGAACTTCCTCGATCAGTGTTCCTTCGGCGCCGCCATGGACGATATTCAGCAGGGCACCGGGCTTGTTCATGTTAAAGACGCGCAGCGGCATCTTGTGGTCGCGGCACAGGCAAATAGCCGTCAGATCCATCACACCCAGCTTGCGATCCAGCACTTCATCGTAGGTCAGATGATCGAACTTCTCGGCATGCGGGTCCTTGAACGGGTCAGCGGTATAGACGCCATCGACCTTGGTTGCCTTGAGCACGACATCGGCATCGATCTCGATCGCTCGCAGGCAGGCGGCCGAATCCGTGGTGAAGAACGGATTACCGGTACCGGCGGCAAAAATCACCACTTCCTTGGAATTGAGGTGGCGCATGGCTTTGCGGCGGTCGTAGTGATCGGTCACGCCAACCATGGAAATGGCCGACATCACGATGGCCGAGATATTGGCACGCTCCAGCGCGTCGCGCATAGCCAAGGCGTTCATCACAGTGGCCAGCATGCCCATGTGGTCGCCCGTGACCCGATCCATGCCGGCCGCGCTCAGCGCTGCGCCGCGGAACAGGTTGCCGCCGCCGATGACCAGGCCGACCTGAACGCCGATCCCGACCAGCTGGCCAACTTCCAGGGCCATGCGGTCCAGCACTTTCGGGTCGATCCCGAACTCTTCCGAGCCCATCAGGGCCTCGCCGCTAAGCTTGAGTAGAATGCGTTTATAGCGAGCCTGATAACCACTGCCCTGCTGAGCCATTGCGAATCTCTCCTGCGGCGTATGTTCAAAAATTCTTTGCAAGCTGTTTGCAGCCTGCGTTCACTCTAGCTTGACGCTGACACAGCGCCATCGGAACACGGCTTTGTAAGCCAGTTCCGACAGGAAACCAATAAAAATCGGCATCCCCATCCGAAAAGAGGCTGCGCGCGTAAAGCGGGCAGCCTCTTCTGGGCGACAGTTGTAAAAAACCGTCTTATTGCTTGCTGGCAGCAGCTACCTGGGCAGCAACTTCTTCAGCGAAGTTGTCGACCGGCTTCTCGATGCCTTCGCCCACTTTGAAGTAGGTGAAGGAAACGATTTCAGCGCCAGCTTTCTTCGCCAGGTCGCCGACTTTGACTTCCGGGTTCTTGACGAAAGCCTGCTCAACCAGGCTGGCTTCGGCCAGGAACTTGGAGATACGGCCGCTGACCATTTTCTCTGCGATTTCAGCAGGCTTGCCTTTGAGCTTCTCTTCGTTCAGCTGCAGGAAGACACCCTTCTCGCGCTCGATCGCTTCAGCCGAAACGTCCGAAGGCAGCAGGAACTCAGGGTTGGTTGCCGCTACGTGCATGGCGATGTCTTTAGCCAGCTCGGTATCGCCGCCCTTCAGGACAACCGCAACACCGATCTTGTTGCCGTGCAGGTAGGTACCGACCACGTCGCCTTCAACGCGAACCAGACGGCGGATGTTGACGTTCTCGCCGGTCTTGCCAACCAGGACCAGGCGCGCTTCTTCCTGAGCTTCGATCAGCGGAGCTGCGTCGGTCAGTTTGTCAGCGAAGGCTTTTTCGACGCTGGCAGCGACGAATGCCTTGAAGTCATCCTGCAGGGCCAGGAAGTCGGTCTGGGAGTTGACTTCCAGCAGAACGGCAGCCTTGCCGTCGTCCTTGATGGCGATGGCGCCTTCAGCGGCAACGTTGCCGGCTTTCTTGGCAGCCTTGATGGCGCCCGAAGCACGCATGTCATCAATGGCTTTCTCGATGTCGCCGCCAGCCTTGGTCAAGGCTTTCTTGCAATCCATCATGCCTTCGCCGGTACGCTCGCGCAGTTCTTTGACCAACGCTGCAGTAATCTCTGCCATTTCAAAATCCTCTTGGATAGGTTTTCAACCATTCCACCCGATCGAACGGGCGATCAATTCTTCCTGGAAAACCACTGCTTATAGGCCGCGGCAGGTTACAAAAAGGTCACTGCGCTGGCGGCAAATGGTTTTCGAGGTGGCAAAAAGGGGGCCAAGCCCCCTTTTTGCTTACTGAGTCAACGCCAGGGCGTCAATTACTCAGCGGCTGCTGCCGGAGCTTCTTCAGCGAAGACTTCGGTGCCGCCATTCACGTTGTTGCGACCACGGATCACAGCGTCAGCCATCGAACCCATGTACAGCTGGATGGCGCGGATGGCGTCATCGTTACCTGGGATGATGTAGTCAACGCCTTCAGGGCTGCTGTTGGTGTCGACAACGCCGATGACCGGGATACCCAGCTTGTTGGCTTCGGTGATCGCGATGCGCTCGTGGTCAACGTCGATCACGAACAGCGCGTCAGGCAGACCGCCCATGTCCTTGATACCGCCCAGGGAGCGGTCCAGCTTCTCAAGATCGCGAGTGCGCATCAGCGCTTCTTTCTTGGTCAGCTTGGCGAAAGTACCGTCTTCGGACTGGACTTCAAGGTCACGCAGACGCTTGATGGAAGCGCGAATGGTCTTGAAGTTGGTCAGCATGCCGCCCAACCAGCGGTGATCGACGTACGGCGAACCGCAACGTGCTGCTTCTTCAGCAACGATCTTGCCAGCGGAACGCTTGGTGCCGACGAACAGAATCTTGTTTTTGCCCTGGGCCAGGCGCTCTACGAAGGTCAGAGCTTCGTTGAACATTGGCAGGGTTTTTTCAAGGTTGATGATGTGGATCTTGTTACGCGCGCCGAAAATGTACTTGCCCATTTTCGGGTTCCAGTAACGGGTCTGGTGACCGAAGTGCACACCGGCCTTCAGCATATCGCGCATGTTGACTTGGGACATGATAGTTCCTTGATAAGTCGGGTTTGGCCTCCACGTATCCCAATGACCAACCAGCGGCTATATAAGCCGAAGGCACCCAGGTCATCGTGTCGACACGTGTGTGGATTTAAGCTTACGGGGTCATCCCCGGAAAGCGGCGCATTTTATACCACAGCAAGGGCGAAAACGGAACACGGATTCTGAAATCCTGGTGACCCCCCCCTCCCACAGCCCTTTCATGGGCCATGAATGCACACCCTTATAGAGAGAAGCGATGCATGTGGACGCGGATTTGCGCTGATCGTCTGTTAGAATCGCCTCTTTCAGGGCCACGTGAACCATCATCCGCCGCCCATTTCGTTTTGAACAGCGCCGTCAGGCGCAGAGAGAGCCTGTATGACCGTTACCCTCAAGACTCCCGAGGACATCGCCAAAATGCGTGTCGCCGGCAAACTCGCCGCCGATGTGCTGGAGATGATCGCCGACTACGTCAAGCCTGGCGTGACCACCGAAGAGCTGGACCGCATCTGCCATGACTACATCGTCAACGAGCAGAAAGCCATCCCGGCCCCGCTCAACTACAAAGGCTTCCCGAAGTCGATCTGCACCTCGATCAACCACGTGGTCTGCCACGGCATCCCCAACGAAAAACCGTTGAAGGATGGCGACACCCTGAACATCGACGTCACCGTCATCAAGGACGGCTACCACGGCGACACCAGCCGCATGTTCCATGTCGGCAACGTCCCGGAGTGGGCCCAGCGCCTGTCGAAGGTCACCCAGGAATGCATGTACATGGCCATCGAACTGGTGAAGCCGGGCTGCCGCCTGGGGGACATCGGCGAAGTGATCCAGAAGCACGCGCAGAAAAACGGCTTCTCGGTGGTACGTGAATTCTGCGGCCATGGCATCGGCAAGGTGTTCCATGAAGAACCGCAGATCCTGCACTACGGCCGTGCCGGCACCGGCATGGAACTGCAGGCGGGCATGACCTTCACCATCGAGCCAATGATCAACCAGGGGCGCGCCGATACCAAGGTGCTGGGCGACGGCTGGACTGCCATCACCAAGGATCGCAAGCTGTCGGCCCAGTGGGAACACACCTTGCTGGTCACCGAGACCGGATACGAGATCTTTACCCTGCGCAGCGATGACACCATCCCTCGCGTTTCCGCCTGATCCGAACCCAGCCTATAGATATAGATAGAAAGGAAAGTCATTCAATGCCGCAGGTGGATCCCGAACTCTTCGACCGCGGCCAGTTCCAGGCTGAACTGGCCCTGAAGGCAAGCCCCATCTCGGCGTTCAAGAAGGCGATCCGCCAGGCCCACGAAGTGCTCGACCAGCGCTTTCGCAATGGCCGGGACATTCGGCGGCTGATCGAGGACCGTGCCTGGTTCGTCGATAACATCCTGCAAAAGGCCTGGGAGCAGTTCAACTGGAGCGAGGATGCCGACATCGCCCTGGTGGCGGTCGGCGGCTACGGGCGCGGCGAACTGCACCCCTACTCCGACATCGATCTGCTGATCCTGCTGGACAGCGCCGACCATGAGGTTTTCCGCGACTCCATCGAGCGGTTCCTGACGCTGCTGTGGGACATCGGCCTGGAAGTCGGCCAGAGCGTGCGCTCGGTGCAGGAATGTGCCGACGAGGCCCGTGCCGACCTGACGGTGATCACCAACCTGATGGAAAGCCGCACCATTGCTGGCCCCGAGCACCTGCGCCAGCGCATGCTCGATGTCACCAGCACGGCGCACATGTGGCCCAGCAAGGACTTTTTCCTGGCCAAGCGCGCCGAGCAGAAGGCCCGCCACCACAAGTACAACGACACCGAATACAACCTGGAACCCAACGTCAAGGGCTCGCCCGGCGGGCTGCGCGACATCCAGACGATCCTCTGGGTCGCCCGGCGCCAGTACGGCACGCTGAACCTGCGCGCCCTGGCCGGTGAAGGTTTCCTGGTGGAAAGCGAAAACGCCTTGCTGGCCTCGTCCCAGGAATTTCTGTGGAAAGTCCGCTACGCCCTGCACATGCTGGCCGGGCGCTCCGAGGATCGCCTGCTGTTCGACCATCAGCGCTCCATCGCCAGCCTGTTGGGTTTCGAAGGGCAGGATGCCAAGCAATCCATCGAAAACTTCATGCAGCAGTACTATCGCGTGGTGATGAGCATCGCCCAGCTCAGCGAACTGATCATCCAGCACTTCGAGGAAGTCATCCTCGCCCCCGAAGACGAAGAACCGCCGCAGCCGATCAATTCACGTTTCCAACTGCACGACGGCTACATCGAGGCGCGCAACGCCAATGTATTCCGCCGCACGCCGTTCGCCATGCTGGAAATCTTCGTGCTCATGGCCCAGCAACCGGAAATCAAGGGTGTACGCGCCGACACCATTCGCTTGCTGCGGGAAAACCGTCACCTGATCGATGACGATTTCCGCCACGACATCCGCAACACCAGCCTGTTCATCGAGCTGTTCAAGTGCAAGATCGGCGTGCATCGCAACCTGCGCCGGATGAACCGCTACGGAATTCTCGGGCGCTATCTGCCGGAGTTCGGTTTCATCGTCGGGCAAATGCAGCACGACCTGTTCCACATCTATACGGTCGATGCCCACACCCTGAACCTGATCAAGCACCTGCGTAAGCTCCAGTACACCCAGGTGTCGGAGAAATTCCCGCTGGCCAGCAAGCTCATGGCCAAGTTACCCAAGCCCGAACTGATCTACATGGCCGGGCTGTACCACGACATCGGCAAGGGCCGCCAGGGCGACCACTCCGAGATCGGCGCGGTGGATGCCGAGGCGTTCTGCCAGCGCCATCAACTGCCGCTGTGGGACAGCCGGCTGATCGTCTGGCTGGTGCAGAACCACCTGATGATGTCCACCACCGCCCAGCGCAAGGATTTGTCCGACCCGCAGGTGATCCATGACTTCGCCCAGATCGTCGGCGATGAAACACGTCTGGATTACCTCTACGTGCTGACCGTGGCCGACATCAACGCCACCAACCCGACCCTGTGGAATTCCTGGCGCGCCAGCCTGTTGCGCCAGCTCTACACCGAGACCAAGCGCGCCTTGCGCCGCGGCCTGGAAAACCCCGTAGATCGCGAAGAGCAGATCCGTCGCACCCAAAGTGCCGCCCTGGACATCCTGGTGCGCGGTGGCACCGACCCGGACGACGTCGAGCAGCTCTGGTCGCAATTGGGCGATGACTATTTCCTGCGCCATACCGCCGGCGACGTGGCCTGGCACAGCGACGCGATCCTCCAACAACCGGCCGATGGCGGGCCGCTGGTGCTGATCAAGGAAACCACCCAACGCGAGTTCGAGGGTGGCACGCAGATCTTCATCTACGCCCCGGACCAGCACGACTTTTTCGCCGTGACGGTGGCGGCGATGGACCAGCTCAACCTCAACATCCATGACGCCCGGGTCATTACCTCCAGCAGCCAGTTCACCCTCGACACCTACATCGTGCTCGACACCGACGGCGACTCGATTGGCGACAACCCGGCGCGGGTCAAGCAGATTCGCGACGGCCTGACCGAAGCCCTGCGCAACCCGGCGGACTACCCGACCATCATCCAGCGCCGGGTGCCGCGCCAGCTCAAGCATTTCGCCTTCGCGCCCCAGGTGACGATCCACAACGACGCCCAGCGCCAGGTCACCGTGCTGGAACTCAGCGCCCCGGACCGCCCGGGCCTGCTGGCGCGGATCGGCCACATCTTCCTGGAGTTCGACCTGTCGCTGCAGAACGCCAAGATCGCCACCCTCGGCGAACGGGTAGAAGACGTGTTTTTCATCACCGACGCTCACAACCAGCCGCTGTCCGATCCGCAACTGTGCAGCCGCCTGCAGGAAGCCATCGTCCGGCACCTGAGCGTCAACCAGGAACCCGATGCTCACCCGACACGTATCAGCATCTGAACGAACAATCCCCCTCTGTGGGAGCGAGCTTGCTCGCGATAGCGGCGGAACATCCAGCATTGATGCTGCTGACACTCCGCCATCGCGAGCAAGCTCGCTCCCACAAGGACCGCGCCCACATTGACGAGGCCCTCGATGAACAACGCTCTGAACCAGTTGCAGCCCTATCCGTTCGAAAAGCTCCGCGCCCTGCTGGGCAGCGTCACGCCAAACCCGGACAAGCGGCCAATTGCCCTGTCCATCGGTGAGCCCAAGCACCGCTCGCCGAGCTTTGTAGCCGACGCCCTGGCCAGCAATCTGGAAAAGATGGCCGTGTACCCGACCACCCTCGGTATCCCGGAGTTGCGTGAAGCTATCGCGGGCTGGTGCGAACGCCGCTTCAACGTGCCAAACGGCTGGCTGGACCCGGCGCGCCATGTGCTGCCGGTCAACGGCACCCGTGAAGCCCTGTTTGCCTTCACCCAGACCGTGGTCAACCGTGGCGACGACGCCTTGGTGGTCAGCCCGAACCCGTTCTATCAAATCTACGAAGGCGCCGCGTTCCTGGCCGGGGCCAAGCCGCACTACCTGCCGTGCCTGGACGCGAACGGCTTCAATCCCGATTTCGATGCCGTAGCGCCGGACATCTGGAAACGCTGCCAGATCCTGTTCCTGTGCTCTCCTGGCAACCCGACTGGCGCATTGATTCCGGTGGACGTGCTGAAAAAACTCATCGCCCTGGCTGACGAACATGACTTCGTCATCGCCGCGGACGAGTGCTACAGCGAACTGTACTTCGACGAACAGACCCCGCCGCCGGGGCTGCTCAGCGCCTGCGTTGAACTCGGCCGCAAGGATTTCAAGCGCTGCGTGGTGTTCCACAGCCTGTCCAAACGCTCCAACCTGCCAGGCCTGCGTTCCGGTTTCGTAGCCGGCGACGCCGACGTCCTCAAGGGCTTTTTGCTGTACCGCACCTACCACGGCTGCGCGATGCCGGTTCAGACCCAACTGGCGAGCATTGCGGCGTGGAACGACGAAGAACACGTGCGGGCCAACCGTGCGCTGTACCTGGAAAAATTCAACGCGGTCCTGGAGATCCTCGCACCGGTAATGGATGTACAGCGACCCGATGGCAGCTTCTACCTATGGCCGAATGTGGGCGGCGACGATGCAGCGTTCTGCCGTGACCTGTTCGAACAGGAACACGTGACCGTGGTGCCAGGCTCGTACCTGTCCCGCGATGTGGATGGCGTCAACCCGGGCGCCGGGCGCGTGCGCATGGCCCTGGTTGCGCCGCTGGCCGAATGCGTCGAAGCCGCAGAGCGGATCCGCGCGTTTATTCAGCGTCGGGGTTGATGGCTGTATCGGACTGAAGTGGACCGCTGTTGTGGCAAGGGAGCTTGCTCCCGCTGGGCTGCGCAGCGGCCCCCAAGGCAGTCAACTCAATTTGCCTGACACACCGGGTTGCCAGGTTTTGGGGGCGCTTCGCGCCCCAGCGGGAGCAAGCTCCCTCGCCACAGGGGCTTGGTGTCGATTGGCATATTTGTGAACGTCACAAATCCACTGTGGGAGCTTGCTCGCGATGAGGCCGGCACTTATTGCATCAAGTCCGCAGCTCTACCCGATCCAAAGCCTTGTTCGCCAACAACGTCCCGAGTTCAATCATCTGCGCCACTCCCAATGCTACATGCCGCCGTGAACCTTCCAGGCCAAACGCCAAGTCGCTAAGCATCGCATTGGCCGAAGCCAGGGTTTCGCTGAGATTGGCTAGCAGGGCTTCGGTATCAACGCTGTCCGACACGGTGAACAACTGTACCGAGGGCTTGGGGTCTGACTCGCTGCCCTCAGGCTTGAGGTAATGATCCAACGCACGATCAGCGGCTTCTTGCAGTTTTTCGGGGGCGTAGTCGCCGTATGGGAAAGTGGAGGCGGGTTTTGGAGGATTTGGAGTTTCTTTGATCATGTGATGCTCCTTGGGTTTTGGAGCTGCCACAAAGTCTTCTCACGGACTGGAGAGTGGCAGCCGTACGCGGGGTGAGAATCCGAGTCAAACCCACAAAACCCGGCCATGTCGAAACATGCCCGCGCACAGCCGCCATAACACGAAGCATGGACGAACCGCGCCTGCACTTTATATGGCGGGCGCTTATGCGCATAGTGGGTATTCGGATTCTCACGTCCGGTCACTGAATTGGCAGCGACACCAAGAGGCTAGAGCCCTCGCTTCCGACGGACAACCTTAAAAACTTGTCGGAAACTTCGGTGCGTCTGACAGACGACAATCTGTCTACTCAGACAAGAAAAGACATACAACGTACCGTGAACGCCAAACCTTTGATTTTGCTTACTTTGTATACCGACAGATCTCATTCAACCCTGTGACGAGGGTTCAAGTGGGCTTGAGTTCGCTATTTCCGAAAGCCATAATCGACCCCGTCACCAGCGAGAGCTGGCAGGAGTCTGGGTCCCTCTCGGGGTTGACCCAGCGGCGCAGAAAGGGCGAAGCAAGCTCAACTGCGCGTCGATTGAAGCCGCCTTCGGGCGGCTTTGCTTTTTATGAGGATAAGGAATGCCTCTCTATTATCACCCCAAGCAAGGCGATGTTCTTTTTTGCGATTTCACGCGGGGTTTTGTTGCTCCCGTCTGGACAAGCTGCACAGAAAGACTCGATCCAAGGGCCGAGAGTACTTCGTTCCTCGCCTGGGCTCTGAAGACATGCAAGGCGTGATCGCCGGTGTGAAGGCCTACCTTCCACTATGATCCCAACCGCTATTTACCCAACCCCAAATTCGCCTCCGCCAAATCCAACTCCCCCAGCACCTCACGCAGCACGTCATCGCCAATCTGGTGATGACGGCTGAGGCGATACAACTCCAGCCGCTGCGCCCGAAAAGCCTTCAAGCGCAGCCGGCGCTCCAGCAGGTCCATCTCGAATGCCAACGCCTGGGCCTCGGCGGAGTCGTTGAACACCTCCAACTGATGGCGATACTCAGACATCAGCCGCGCCTTGACCTCAGTCGCCAGCGCCGCCTGGGCCGCATCCGGCGTGCTGGCCGCTTCGGTCGGTTCCTCCACTTCCAGCGCATGAATCGCCGCTTCAGCGGTTTTGCGCCAGGCCTCGCGAACTTCGTTGCGACGCTTGTCGTCGGGGCTCTTGTCGATGCCACGCAGCAGCAGCGGCAAGGCGATGCAGGCCGCGATCAGCGACAGCAGAATCACCCCGGCGGCGATGAAGATCAGCAAGTCGCGCTCCGGGAATTCAACACCGGCGCTTAACAACAACGGCACCGACAACACACCCGCCAACGTCACCGCCCCGCGCACACCGCCGAAGGTCAACAACCAGCAGGAACGCGCCGTCGGCATCAGGGTCAACTCGCCCTTGCCGCGCCAGCGGCGCAACAGCCCGGACACGCGCCAGATGCTTTGCACCCAGACAAACCGCAGCACCAGCAACACCAGGAAAATCGCCACCACATCCAGGCAGCGATAGAACAACGTTGGCCACAACGTCGGCTCATGGCTGGTCACCGCCTTGATGATGTCCGGCAATTGCAGGCCCAGCAGCAGGAAGATCAAGCCATTGAAGGCAAACTCCAACAGCGACCAGACGCTGCGATTGAGCAGCCGCGTGCCGGTCTGGCGCGGCAGCAGGTCGAGCCAGCTCTGCATCATCCCCGCCGCCACCGCCGAGAGAATCCCAGAGGTCCCCAAGCGTTCAGCCAGCACATAGGCGGCAAACGGCAGTAACAACATGAACACTACGTGGGTGGCCGGATCGTCCCAGCCCCGGGCAATCATCCACGCCCGCAGCCGGCCCAGCAGCCAACTCAGGGCCACGCCGACCAGCAGGCCACCGACCGCGACCAGGACAAAGGCCAGGCTCGCCCCCGTCAGGGAAAACACGCCGGTGATCGCCGCTGCCAAGGCGAACTTGAAGGTCACCAGGCCCGACGCATCGTTCATCAAAGCTTCGCCCTGGAGCATGTGCATCAACGGCGCGGGCAAGCGGTCCCGGGCAATCGCCGACACCGCCACGGCGTCGGTCGGTGACAGGACAGCCGCCAGCGCGAAGGCCACTGGCAACGGGATACCGGGCAGCAGCCAATGAATGAAATACCCCGCCCCAACTACCGTAAACAGCACCAACCCCACCGCCAGCGTCAAGATCGGTCCGCGCAGGCGCCAGAATTCGCGCTTGGGCATGCGCCAACCATCGGAGAACAGCAGCGGCGGCAAGAACAGAAACAGGAACAACTCGGGATCAAGCGCCACGTGCAGCCCCAGCGAGGGCCAGGCCAGTACGGCACCGGCGCCGATCTGCACCAAAGGCAACGGCAGCGGGATCAACCGTCCGAGCAGGCGCGACGCGCCTACCAGCATCAACAGGATCAGGACGGTATAGGCGCTTTGCATGACGGTTTTCCAACTACAGCGATACACATCCGGCAACAGCTTGCCGTTGAAGTGCCATATTAACTGCTTAGCATGGGCCCGACCGTTGCACTTATGTCGCAGCAGCTCTTTAGCAAAAAAGCTGTGGGCGTAACACTGTGGGAGCACAGCTTGCTCGCGATGAAACCACCTCGACCTGCCAGAAGACCGCGTCATCGCTCATCGCGGGCAAGCCTCGCTCCCACAGCCGTCCGGTCATGGCATAATCCTTCACCTTTTACTTTCAGCACCTGCAAAGGGGGCAGTTCCTTGACCGATTCAAGCAAAACGTTGCACCTTTTCGGCATCAAAGCCTGTGACACGATGAAAAAGGCGCGCACCTGGCTCGATGATCACGCGGTGCACTACGACTTTCACGATTACAAGACCGCCGGCATCGACCGTGAGCACCTGACCCAATGGTGCGACGAGCATGGCTGGCAAGTGGTGTTGAACCGTGCCGGTACGACCTTTCGCAAGCTCGACGACGAACACAAAGCCGATCTCGACCAGACGAAAGCCATCGAACTGATGCTCGCCCAACCCTCGATGATCAAGCGCCCGGTGCTCGATCTCGGTGACCGAACCCTGATTGGCTTCAAGCCAGATATTTATGCGGCAGAGATCAAGTAAGCCTGCCCAGTCCATTTTGTAGAGGTAATTTCATGTCCACTACCCTGTTCAGCCTGGCCTTCGGCGTCGGCACCCAAAACCGTGAAGGCGCCTGGCTGGAGGTTTTCTACGCACAGCCAATGCTCAAGCCGTCGGCTGAGATCCTTGCCGCTATCGCACCGATCCTCGGCTACAGCGAGGGCAACCAGGCCATCACGTTCACCACGGCCCAGGCCTCGCAGTTGGCGGAAGCGCTCCGGAACGTCGATGCGGCGCAAGCCAAGCTGCTGACCCGCCTGGCCGAAAGCCACAAGCCACTGGTCGCCACCCTGCTGGCCGAAGATGCCCAACTGACTTCGACGCCTGAGGCTTACCTCAAGCTGCACCTGCTGTCCCATCGCCTGGTCAAGCCCCACGGCCTGAACCTGGCCGGCATTTTCCCACTGCTGCCGAACGTGGCCTGGACCAGCCAGGGCGCGATCGACCTGGCCGAACTGGCCGAGCACCAGCTCGAAGCCCGCTTGCGTGGCGAGTTGCTGGAAGTGTTCTCGGTGGATAAGTTCCCGAAAATGACCGACTACGTGGTCCCGGCCGGCGTGCGCATCGCCGATGCCGCGCGGATCCGCCTGGGCGCCTATGTAGGCGAAGGCACCACGGTCATGCACGAAGGTTTCGTCAACTTCAACGCTGGCACCGAAGGCCCGGGCATGATCGAAGGCCGTGTCTCGGCGGGCGTGTTCGTCGGCAAGGGTTCGGACCTGGGCGGCGGTTGCTCGACCATGGGCACCCTGTCGGGCGGCGGCAACATCGTGATCAAGGTCGGTGAAGGCTGCCTGATAGGCGCCAACGCCGGCATCGGTATCCCGCTGGGTGACCGCAACACCGTGGAGTCGGGCCTGTACGTGACCGCCGGCACCAAAGTGAAGCTGCTGGACGAAAACAACCAACTGGTCAAAGTGGTCAAGGCCCGCGACCTGGCTGGCCAGACCGACCTGTTGTTCCGTCGCAACTCCGAAACCGGCGCGGTGGAATGCAAGACGCATAAGTCGGCCATCGAGCTGAACGAAGCACTGCACGCCCACAACTAAGCTTCACACCCTCACCTGTGGGAGCGAGCTTTTGTGGGAACCGAGCTTGCTCGCGATGAACGATGACGCGGTCTTGCAGTTAAACCGTGTCGCTGCCATCGCGAGCAAGCTTGGCTCCCACAAAAAAAATCCCGTTCCCACAGGGTCCGGCGTCATTCCAGCAGGGCCCGAAAGCATGTTGATCCAATCCCCCTGGCGCGCCGATTTTCCGGCCATCGCCGCCCTGCAACGGCAAGGCCAGACCTACCTGGACAGCGCCGCCACCACGCAAAAACCCCAAGCCCTGTTGGATGCCCTGGCGCATTACTACGCCAATGGCGCGGCCAACGTGCACCGTGCGCAACATTTACCGGGGGCCCATGCCACCCAGGCGTTCGAGGACAGCCGCCTCAAGGTTTCACAATGGCTCAACGCCGGGAACTGCGGGCAGGTGATCTTCACCCACGGCGCCACTTCGGCGCTGAACCTGCTGGCCTATGGGCTGGAACATTTATTCAACCCGGGCGACGAGATCGTTATCAGCGCCCTGGAACACCACGCCAACCTGCTGCCGTGGCAGCAACTGGCCGAGCGTCGTTCGTTGACCCTGGTGGTGTTGCCACTGGACGCCGATGGCGTGATCGATCCTGTCGCGGCCGCCGACCTGATCGGTCCGCGTACACGCTTGCTGGCGGTGAGCCAGTTATCCAATGTGCTGGGGGCCTGGCAGCCCGTGCCGGCGCTGTTGGCGCTGGCCAAGGCCCAGGGCGCGCTGACGGTGATCGACGGCGCCCAGGGCGTGGTCCATGGCCGCCACGACATGGAGGCCCTGGGCTGCGACTTTTATGTGTTTTCCAGCCACAAACTCTATGGCCCCGACGGGCTGGGCGTGCTGTTTGGCCGTACCGAAGCCCTTGGCAAGCTGCACCATTGGCAGTTCGGCGGCGAAATGGTGCAACAGGCCGACTACCACAGCGCCACCTTCCGTCCGGCGCCGCTGGGCTTCGAAGCCGGCACGCCGCCGATCGCCAGTGTGATCGGGCTGGGGGCGACCCTGGACTACCTGTCCGGCCTCGACCCACACGCGGTCATCGAGCATGAGGCGGCGCTGCATGACTATCTGCTGCACGGCTTGCTGGCCCGCAACGGCGTGCGCCTGGTGGGCAACCCACGCCTGGCCCTGGTCAGTTTCGTGGTCGAAGGCATCCACAATGCCGACCTGGCGCACCTGCTGACTGAACAAGGCATCGCCGTGCGTGCCGGGCATCACTGCGCGATGCCGCTGTTCAAGCATTTGAAGCTGTCCGGGGCGATTCGCGTGTCGCTGGCGCTGTACAACGACTCCGCCGACATCGAGCGCTTCTTCGAAGCCCTGGACCATGCCCTGGAGATGCTGCGATGAACCTGCCGGCCGAGGCCGCCGCCGCGCTGCAGATTTTCCAGGACGCGTCAGGTTGGGAGCAACGCGCCCGACTGCTGATGCAATGGGGAGAGCGCCTGCCGCCGCTGAGTGACGAGGACAAGTGCGAGGCCAACCTGGTCCACGGTTGTGAAAGTCAGGTGTGGCTGGTGGGACAGTTGCACGACGGGCACTGGCAGTTTTATGCCAGCAGCGATGCGCGGTTGATCCGTGGGCTGGTGGCGTTGCTGCTCGCGCGGGTCAATGGGTTATCCACCGCCGAGTTGCAACAGGTTGACTTGCCGGGCTGGTTCAGCGAGCTGGGATTGTCGCGACAGCTGTCGCCGTCGCGCAGTAACGGGTTGAATGCGGTGTTGCAGCGGATGCGCCAACTGGCGCAGTGATTGTGGCGAGGGGATTTATCCCCGTTGGGCTGCGAAGCGGCCCCCAAACCAGGCAACTCGGTATGCCAAGAGGATTGAGCTCACAGCTGCAAGGGGCCGCTTCGCAGCCCAGCGGGGATAAATCCCCTCGCCACAAAAGCCGTTACTGCAGGCTCTTTAGCCTGTCAGCCGGCCGCCGAACACCCGCCACGATCTTATCCACAGCCTTGGTCGCCGCGACCATGCCAAACGTCGCAGTGACCATCATCACCGCGCCAAACCCTCCGGCGCAGTCGAGCTTGACGCCGTCGCCGACAAAACTCTTCTGCAAGCAAATGCTGCCGTCCGGTTTCGGGTAGCGCAATTGTTCGGTGGAGAACACGCACGGCACACTGTAGTGGCGGGTCACGGTGCGGGAGAAACCGTAGTCGCGGCGCAGGGTGGAGCGCACCTTGGAGGCCAGAGGGTCGTTGAACGTACGGTTGAGGTCGCAGACCTGGATCAACGTCGGGTCGATCTGCCCGCCCGCGCCGCCAGTGGTGATGATCTGGATCTTGCGGCGCTTGCACCAGGCGATCAGCGCAGCCTTGGCGTTGACGCTGTCGATGCAGTCGATCACGCAGTCGATGTTCGGCGTGATGTATTCGGCCATGGTCTCGCGGGTGACAAAGTCGGCCACCGCGTGCACGGTGCAGTCGGGGTTGATCCCGCGCAACCGCTCGGCCATCACCTCGACCTTGGGCTTGCCAACAGTGCTGTCCAGGGCGTGCAACTGACGGTTGGCGTTGCTGACGCAGACATCATCCAGGTCGAACAGCGAGATCTCGCCCACGCCGCAACGGGCGATGGCTTCCGCCGCCCAGGAACCGACGCCACCGACGCCGACAATGGCCACATGGGCCGCCCGCAGGCGCTCCAGGCCTTCGATGCCATACAAACGGGCGATGCCGGCAAACCGTGGATCTTCTGTACTCATGACCATTACCCCAAAAACCGGCGCGCATTATAGGGCTTTGCCGTGGCAATTCGAGCCGTTCGCGAATTGAATCCCACCAATTCCCCCTTGTGGGAGCGAGCTTGCTCGCGATGGCGTCAGTCCAGTCAATAGAGTATCGACTGATCCACCGCCATCGCGAGCAAGCTCGCTCCCACAGGTTCTGTGTCACACACTGTCGGCATACTTGGGCCAATGACGGTCGTTTTGCTATAAGATAACCGCCATTTTGCGCGAGCCAACCCGCGCCTGCACAAGCCTTGCGTTCACACTATATTCCCGGAGTTTCCATGACGGCCCACGCCGACCTCTCGCCGACCCTGCAACTCGCCTGCGACCTGATCCGCCGTCCGTCCGTGACGCCGGTGGATGCCGATTGCCAGAAATTGATGATGCAGCGCCTGGGCAACGCGGGCTTTACGCTCGAGCCGATGCGCATCGAGGATGTGGATAACTTCTGGGCCAGCCACGGCAAGCAGGAAGGCCCTGTGCTGTGTTTCGCCGGGCACACCGACGTGGTGCCGACCGGGCCGGTGCAGGCCTGGCAGCTCGACCCGTTCGATGCCGTCATCGACGATCAGGGCATGCTCTGCGGCCGTGGCGCGGCGGACATGAAGGGCAGCCTGGCGGCAATGGTGGTGGCGGCCGAGCGGTTCGTCGCCGACTACCCGGACCACAAGGGCTCGCTGACCTTCCTGATCACCAGCGATGAAGAAGGCCCGGCCCACCACGGCACCAAAGCCGTGGTCGAACGCCTCAAGGCCCGCCAGGAACGCCTGGACTGGTGCATCGTCGGCGAACCGTCGAGCACCACGTTGGTGGGCGATGTGGTCAAGAACGGCCGTCGCGGTTCCCTCGGCGCAAAACTGACCGTGCGCGGCAAGCAAGGTCACGTGGCTTATCCACACCTGGCGAAGAACCCGATCCACCTCGCCGCGCCCGCCTTGGCCGAATTGGCCGCCGAGCATTGGGACCACGGCAACGACTTCTTCCCGCCGACCAGTTTCCAGATTTCCAACCTCAATTCCGGCACCGGCGCGACCAACGTGATCCCGGGTGACCTGGAGGCGGTCTTCAATTTCCGCTTCTCCACCGAATCCACCGTCGAAGGCCTGCAACAGCGCGTTGCCGACATCCTCGACAAGCATCAGCTGGACTGGCACATCGACTGGGCACTGTCCGGCCTACCGTTCCTCACCGAACCGGGCGCGCTGCTCGACGCCGTATCGTCGAGCATCAAGGACGTTACCGGCCGCGAAACCCAGGCGTCCACCAGCGGTGGCACGTCCGACGGTCGTTTCATCGCCACCATGGGCACGCAGGTGGTGGAGCTGGGGCCGGTCAACGCGACCATCCACCAGGTCAACGAACGCGTGCTGGCCGCCGATCTCGACGTGCTGACCGAGATCTACTACAAGACGCTGATCAAGTTGCTCGCCTGATGCTCGCCTGCCCGATCTGCAGTGAACCGCTGAACGCGGTGGACAACGGCGTGGCATGCCCGGCCGGCCACCGCTTCGACCGCGCGCGGCAGGGTTACCTGAACCTGCTGCCGGTGCAGCACAAGAACAGCCGCGACCCCGGCGACAACCAGGCGATGGTCGAGGCCCGCCGCGACTTCCTCAACGCTGGGCACTACGCCCCGGTCGCCCGGCGCCTGGCGGAACTGGCCGCCGAGCGTGCGCCCGGGCGCTGGCTGGACATCGGCTGCGGCGAGGGTTACTACACCGCACAGATCGCCGAGGCGTTGCCCCAGGCCGATGGCTACGCCCTGGATATCTCCCGCGAGGCAGTCAAGCGCGCCTGCAAACGCAACCCGCAGCTGACCTGGTTGATCGCCAGCATGGCCCGGGTGCCGCTGGCGGACGGCTGCTGCCAGTTCCTGGCCAGCGTGTTCAGCCCGCTGGACTGGCAGGAAGCCAAGCGCCTGCTCAGCCCCGGCGGCGGCTTGATGAAAGTCGGCCCCACCGCCGGCCACCTGATGGAATTGCGCGAACGCCTGTACGACGAAGTGCGCGAATACACCGACGACAAGCACCTGGCCCTGGTGCCGCCGGGCATGGTGCTGGATCACAGCGAAACCCTCGAATTCAAGCTGACCCTCAACAGTGGCCAGGACCGCGCCAACCTCCTGGCCATGACGCCCCACGGCTGGCGCGCCAGTGCCGAACGCCGTGCCAGCGTGATCGAGCAGGCCGAGCCGTTCCAGGTCACGGTGTCGATGCGCTACGATTATTTCGTTCTTCAATAACCTTTTGATTCCGGTCCCGGGCAACCGCTCGGGCCCCGTTAAATCCGCGAATGGATTTTTCAAGACCGCAGCGAGGACATCCATGCGCCAACCCGATATCGAGATTTACCTCAAAGACGCCGACGTCGACCACAAGGCCATCGCCGCCTGGCTCGGCCAGGCGCTGGGCCCGTGCAGCGACTGGGTCCAGAAAGGCCAGACCTACAAGTGCAAGGCCGGCAACATTCCGGTGACCTGGCTGCCCAAGGCCGTGGGCAAATGGAACAGCCTGTACCTGGAAAGCGACCAGACCCCGTGGGAAGACGACATCGCCTGCGCCCGCGCCGCCTTCGCCGCACTGAACGTCGAAGTGCGCTGCGCGCCTGGGTCGTGGGTCGAGGAAGAAGGTGAGGAGTCGGCCGATCGCTGGATTCGCATCAGCGCCGATGGGGAAGAAGAGATTACCTGGAAGACGGCCTGACTCGGCCCAAGGCCCACCACAGTTCCCACAGGGAATGTGTGGCGGGCACGAAATATGTGGACACCCCATTCAAAACTGTGGGAGCGAGCTTGCTCGCGATAGCGGTAGATCAGCCAGAGTTAGAAGTGACTGACACACCGCTATCGCGAGCAAGCTCGCTCCCACAATGTTTTTTGTGTACGCAGTGAATGCGGGTTACAACCCCACCACATCCTCAGCCTGCAAACCCTTCTGCCCTTCCACGACCGCGTACTCGACCTGCTGGCCTTCGGTCAGTGAACGGTGGCCTTCACCACGGATGGCTCGGTAATGCACGAACACGTCCGCGCCGCCTTCACGCTGGATGAAGCCGTACCCCTTGGCGTCGTTGAACCACTTCACACTGCCGGTTTCCCGTGCTGCCATGATGCTCACTCCCGATTTTATTTTTTGAGTCGGCTTTTCGAAGGAAAGCCGTACGAACGTTAGCCACCGTCCGGCCCTCCATGAGGGAGGCCGTGGCGGATACTGGCCGAGTATATGACACCCGAGAAAACTCTCAACTGACTTTACTTCGGCGCTTTTTTGCCGATTTTCGATGAATCCGGCACACTAGCGGGCCCGAGCAGCCGCTCGGTTTTATCCACTCATGCAGAAGCCGTATGACCCGCTCCCCGTTCCGCCGTCTTGTGTTTGGCACCCTGCGCCGACTGTTGTACCTCTGGGTTCGCTCCGAGACCATCAACCAGTCGTCCTTCACCCTCAACCTCGACCGCAGCCGTCCGGTGTTCTACGTCCTGCAAGATCCATCGCTCACCGACCTGGCGGTGCTCGACACCGAATGCACCAAGGCCGGCCTGCCCCGTCCGGTGCTGCCGGTCTCGGTGGGCAACCTGCTGGAACCGGCGGCGTTTTTCTACCTGACGCCCGCCCCGGACTGGATCGGGCGCCAGGACAAGCGCGGCGCCCCGCCTACCCTGACGCGGCTGGTCAACACCCTGACCCACAATGCCGCCGAAGACGCCCAGATCATCCCGGTCAGCGTATTCTGGGGACAGTCGCCCGACAGCGAATCCAGCCCCTGGAAGCTGTTGTTCGCCGACAGCTGGGCCGTCACCGGGCGCCTGCGTCGCCTGTTGAGCATCATGATCCTGGGGCGCAAGACCCGCGTGCAATTCTCCGCGCCGATTCATCTGCGCGAGCTGATCGAACACGACAAGGGCCACGAACGCACAGTGCGCATGGCCCAGCGGATCCTGCGGGTGCACTTCCGCAATTTGAAAGCAGCGGTCATCGGCCCCGACATCTCCCACCGGCGCAACCTGGTCAAGGGCCTGGTGAACCAGCCACTGGTCAAGCAGGCGATTGCCGAGGAAGCCGAGCGGGAAAAGATCTCCCCGGAAAAAGCCAAGGCCCAGGCCCTGCGCTACGGCAACGAGATCGCCTCGGACTACACCTACACCGCGATCCGGTTCCTGGAAGTGGTGCTGAGCTGGTTCTGGAACAAGATCTATGACGGCATCAAGGTCAACCACATCGAAGGCGTCCAGAAGATCGCCCCAGGCCACGAAGTCATTTATGTGCCGTGCCATCGCAGCCACATCGACTACCTGTTGCTGTCGTACCTGCTCTTTCGCAACGGCCTGACACCACCGCACATCGCTGCTGGCATCAACCTCAACATGCCGGTGATTGGCGGCCTGTTGCGCCGTGGCGGGGCGTTCTTCATGCGCCGCACCTTCAAGGGCAACCCGCTCTACACCGCGGTGTTCAACGAATACCTGCACACGCTGTTCACCAAAGGCTTTCCGGTTGAGTACTTCGTCGAGGGCGGGCGCTCGCGCACCGGGCGCATGCTGCAACCCAAGACCGGTATGCTCGCCATCACCCTGCGCAGCTTCCTGCGCTCGTCGCGCATGCCCATCGTGTTCGTGCCGGTCTACATCGGTTATGAGCGCGTACTGGAAGGCCGCACCTACCTGGGCGAACTGCGGGGGGCCAGCAAGAAGAAAGAATCGATCTTCGACATCTTCAAGGTCATCGGCGCCCTCAAGCAGCGCTTCGGCCAAGTGGCGGTGAACTTCGGCGAACCGATCAAGCTGGCGGAATTTCTCGACGGCGAACAACCGGATTGGCGCCAACAGGAACTGGGCCCGCAATTCAAACCGGCCTGGCTCAATGCGACCACCCACCGCCTCGGCGAGCGTGTGGCCCGGCACCTGAACGAAGCCGCGGCCATCAACCCGGTCAACCTCGTCGCCCTGGCGCTGCTCTCCACCAGTCGCCTGGCCCTGGACGACCGCGCCATGGCTCGCGTGCTCGACCTGTACCTGGCGTTGTTGCGCAAGGTCCCGTACTCGCCCCACACCACCCTGCCCGAAGGCGATGGCCGAGCGCTGATCGAGCACGTAAAAGGCATGGACCTGCTGTCGGAACAGAACGATGCCCTGGGCAAGATCCTGTACCTGGACGAGCAGAACGCGGTGCTGATGACTTACTACCGCAACAACGTGCTGCACATCTTCGCCCTGCCGGCGTTGCTGGCGAGCTTCTTCCAGAGCAGCTCGCGCATGAGCCGCGAGCAGATCCTGCGCTACACCCATGCGTTGTACCCGTACCTGCAATCGGAGTTGTTCATTCGCTGGTCGCTGGAAGACCTGGACGGCGTGGTCGACCAGTGGCTCGACGCGTTCGTCGAACAGGGCCTGCTACGTTTCGAAAACGACCTGTACCTGCGTCCGGCGCCGAGTTCACGGCACTTCGTGCTGCTGACCCTGCTGTCCAAGAGCATCGCCCAGACCTTGCAGCGCTTCTACATGACCGTCTCGCTGCTGCTCAACAGCGGCCAGAACACCATCAGCGCCGAAGAGCTGGAAGACCTCTGCACCGTCATGGCCCAGCGTCTGTCGATCCTGCATGGCCTCAATGCGCCGGAATTCTTCGACAAGAGCCTGTTCCGCCATTTCATCCAGACGATGCTGGACCTCGATGTCCTGCGCCGCGACGAGGCCGGCAAGCTCAGCTACCACGAACTGCTGGGCGAACTGGCCGAAGGCGCGGCCAAGCGGGTGCTGCCGGCGGAAATTCGCCTGTCGATCCGCCAGGTGGCGCTGCATCGCAGTGAAGACGCGGCGGAGGTCGCCGTCAGCCCCGACCTGTGATATTTGCCGATGCACTCACCGTGAACAGGGAAGGGTTCCGATGAGCGCATCGGTGAATCGCCAGGCGTACTCCGACGCTGCGCAGCGGCCAAGGCGACATCAAACGAAGAAAAGACCTACAGAGAACTTTGGTGCAGGCCTCTAGGATGGGGCCCACGTCAATGTCGACGTATTGAAAAGGAATTCAACATGAACATCGTCACCCTCACCCTGCATCTGCCCAAAGGCTATCAACTCCCGGAAGCCGCCCGCGCCGAAGTCAGTGTTCGAAATGCAGCCGGCGTGCAGATCAGCGCCAGTGGCGGCCAGGGCTCCAACGTGGCGCCAAGGGAGCCCCTCCAGCAGCCTTGGCAGTATCGCTTCCAGATCGACCCCGAAATGACGTCCGTAGGCGAGCTGCTCTCGGTCAAGGCCCAGGCGTACCGAGGCGACACCGCTGTTTTTCTTGATACCGAACAGGCCTTCACCTGGGATGGCGGCGATCAACACGTTGACATCCCCCTGAGCCTGGCGCCAGCATCGCTGGCAGAAACTGTTCAAGCGCCCGCGCTCGACGCCTGAGCCGCGACGTTACGTCGGGACGCTTGGACGCAAATCCGCTAAAAATGCTCATTGACGCCCGTGTGGCTGGCGTCAATGAGCCAGGTGCTTCCCATGAAAAAACTCGCCCTGCTTGCATCCATGGCCTTACTGGCCGCTTGCCAATCGACAACACCCCCCTCCGCATCCCTCGATGGCGAAGTCTTCTACCTGCAACGCATTGCCCTGCCGCCCAACGCGACCTTGCGCGTGAGCCTGCAAGACGTTTCCCTGGCCGACGCCCCGGCGGTGGTGCTTGACGAACACAGCGGCCCGGTCAAAGGCCAGGTCCCGCTGCCGTTCCACCTCAGTTATGATCCAGCACAGGTCAAGCCCGGCCATCGTTATGCCGTGAGCGCCCGCATCGAAGTGGACGGCCAGTTGATGTTCATCACCACCGAACAACACGCCGTGCAACTCGATGGCAAGGATCCGCAGCCGTTGAAGATCCGCGTCAACGCCGCTCGCTGATTCTGTTTTCCACTTTTCTTCAAGGACGCCATCATGTTCCGCTCTACCCTCCGTTTCACCAGCCTGTGCGCGGGCCTGTTGATCTGCGCCAATGCCGTGGCCCTGTCCCTGGGCGACCTGTCGCAACAAGATGCCACGGGCGGTCTCAAGGACGCCTTGACCCAAGGCGCGCAGGTGGCGGTCAAGCAACTGGGCACACCCGGCGGCTTCAGCAACAACCCGGACGTGAAGATCGAACTGCCAGGCAAGCTGGGCAAGGTCGCCAGCAAGATGAAAGCCTTCGGCATGGGTGAGCAGGTCGAACAACTGGAAACCAGCATGAACCAGGCCGCCGAAGCTGCCGTGGTCCAGGCCCAGCCGATCCTGGTCAATGCCGTGAAGAACATGAGCGTGAGCGATGCCAAGGGCATCTTGAGCGGCGGCAACGACTCGGCCACGCAGTACCTGAACAAGAGCAGCCGCGAGCAGATCCGCGCCAAGTTCCTGCCCATCGTCAAGCAAGCCACCGACAAGGTCGGCCTAGCCCAGAAATACAATGCCTTCGCCGGACAGGCCGCCACCTTCGGCGTGCTGGACGCCAAGAGCGCCAACATCGAAAACTACGTGACCGAACAGGCGCTGGACGGGTTGTTCGAGATGATCGGCAAGCAGGAAGCCACCATTCGCCAGAACCCGGCAGCCGCGGCGACCAGTTTGGCGAAGAAGGTGTTCGGCACCCTTTAACTCAGCGCAAAGCACCCTGTGGCGAGGGGATTTATCCCCGCTGGGCTGCGAAGCAGTCCTAAAGCAGCGAACTCAATCTTCCTGACACACCGAGTTGTCTGGTTTGGGGGCTGCTGCGCAGCCCAGCGGGGATAAATCCCCTCGCCACAGGTTCGGTGTACTCCCTATTGATCAGGTTTTCTTGACCCGGAACCAAGCCGCGTACAACGCCGGCAAAAACAACAGCGTCAACGCCGTGGCCACGATCAAGCCACCCATGATCGCCACGGCCATCGGCCCGAAGAACAGGCTACGCGACAGCGGGATCATCGCCAGCACCGCAGCCAGTGCAGTGAGCACGATCGGGCGGAAGCGCCGCACCGTGGCTTCGATGATTGCCTGCCAGGGCGCCAGCCCGGCCTTGATGTCCTGTTCGATCTGGTCCACCAGGATCACCGAATTGCGCATGATCATCCCCGACAGAGCGATCGTCCCGAGCATGGCGACGAAACCGAACGGCTGGCGGAACACCAGCAGGAACAACGTGACGCCGATCAACCCCAGGGGCGCGGTGAGGAACACCATGGCCGTGCGGGAGAAACTGCGCAATTGCAGCATCAGCAACGTCAGCACCACAACGATGAACAATGGCACACCGGCGTTCACCGATTTCTGGCCGCGGGCCGAATCCTCCACCGTACCGCCCACTTCCAACAAGTAACCGTCCGGCAGTTCGGCGCGAATCGGGTCCAGGGTAGGAAAAATCTGCTGCACCAGGGTCGCGGGTTGTTCCTTGCCGTAGATATCGGCCCGTACGGTCACGCTCGGCAGGCGGTTGCGGTGCCAGATCACCCCCTCTTCGAAGCCGTATTCCAGGGTCGCGATCTGCGACAAGGCAACGCTCTTGCCGTTGTCGGTCGGCACCGCCAGGCTCGGCAGCAACGACAGCTCGGTGCGCTCATGAACGGTGCCGCGCAGCAGGATTTCGATCAGTTCGTTGTCTTCCCGGTACTGGCTGACGCTGGAGCCGGTGAGGGAACTGCGCAGGAAACTCGCCAGGTCGGTGGTGCTGACGCCCAAGGCCCGGGCGCGGTCCTGATCGACGTTCAAGTACACCACTTTGCTGGGTTCTTCCCAGTCCAAATGCACATTGACCACGTAGGGATTTTCGCGAACCTTCGTCGCCACTTTCCGCGCCAGGGCCCGGACTTCTTCGATGTGTTCACCCGTGACGCGGAACTGCACCGGATAGCCGACCGGAGGACCGTTTTCCAGGCGCGTGACCCGCGAGCGCAGGGTCGGGAATTGTTCGTTCAGGGTCGTGATCAACCAACTGCGCAAAGGCTCGCGGTCTTCGATGGTCTTGGCCAGCACCACGAACTGGGCAAAGCTGGAGGCCGGCAGTTGTTGGTCGAGTGGCAGGTAGAAGCGCGGTGAACCGGTGCCCACATAGGCCACGTAGTTGTCGATGCCGGCATGGTCCTTGAGCAGCGCTTCCAGGCGCTTGACCTGCTCGGCGGTATTACTCAGGGAGGCGCCTTCCTGCAGCTTCAAGTCGACCATCAGCTCCAGCCGCCCCGATGCCGGAAAAAACTGCTGCGGCACGAAACGGAACAACACCACCGAGCCCACGAACAACAGTACGGTCAGCAGGATGACGGTTTTGCGGCGACGCACGCACCACTCCACCATTCGCCGGACACGCTGATAGAACGGCGTGCCGTAAGGGTCGGTCTCACCGTCAGTCGTGCCATGTTTGGCTGCATGAATTTTCGCCAGGTCCGGCAGGAGCTTTTCCCCCAGGTAGGGCACGAACACCACAGCGGCCACCCAGGATGCCAGCAACGCCAGGGTCACGACCTGGAAAATCGAACGGGTGTATTCGCCGGTGCCCGATTGCGCGGTGGCGATCGGCAGGAAGCCCGCCGCCGTGATCAACGTACCGGTGAGCATCGGGAATGCGGTGCTGGTCCAGGCAAAGCTGGCGGCCCTGATCCGGTCGAAACCCTGCTCCATCTTGATCGCCATCATTTCCACCGCAATGATCGCGTCGTCCACCAGCAGCCCCAGGGCCAATACCAGCGCGCCGAGGGAAATCTTGTGCAGGCCGATTCCCAGGTAATACATCGCGGCGAACGTCATCGCCAGCACCAGCGGGATCGCCAGGGCCACCACCATCCCGGTGCGCAGCCCGAGGGAGAAGAAGCTCACCAGCAACACGATCGTCAGCGCTTCCACCAACACCTGGACGAACTCCCCCACCCCGGTCTTCACCGCCGCCGGCTGGTCCGACACCTTGCGCAATTGCATGCCGGCCGGCAGGGTGTTCTGGAGACGGGCGAAGTCGACCTCAAGGGCCTTGCCCAGGATCAGGATGTCCCCGCCTTCCTTCATTGCCACGGCCAGGCCGATGGCGTCCTCGCCCATGAAGCGCATGCGTGGTGCCGGCGGGTCGTTGAAACCGCGGCGCACGTCCGCCAGGTCGCTGATACGGAACGTACGATCACCGACCCGGATCGGGAAGTTGCGGATCTCTTCCACGCTCTGGAAATTCCCCGAAACCCGTAGCTGCAATCGCTCGCTGCCGGTTTCGAAGAAGCCTGCGGTGGAGACCGTGTTCTGCTCTTCAAGGGCCTGCTGGACCGCCGCCAGGGGCAGGCCGAGGGTCGCCAGCTTCACGTTCGACAACTCGATCCAGATCTTCTCGTCCTGCAAGCCGAGCAGTTCGACCTTGCCCACGTCCTTGACCCGCTGGAGCTGGAGCTGGATGCGATCGGCGTAGTCCTTGAGCACGGCGTAGTCGAAACCGTCGCCGGTCAACGCGTAGATATTGCCGAAGGTGGTGCCGAATTCGTCGTTGAAAAACGGCCCCTGGATACCCGGCGGCAAGGTGTGGCGGATATCGCCGATTTTCTTGCGCAACTGGTACCACAGTTCGGGAATCTGCGCCGAATGCAGGGAGTCCCGGGCCATGAAGGTCACCTGGGATTCCCCCGGCCGGGAGAACGAGACGATCCTCTCGTAGTCACCGGTTTCCATCAGCTTCTTTTCGATGCGCTCAGTGACTTGGCGCGAAACTTCCTCGGCCGTGGCGCCCGGCCAGTTGGTGCGGATCACCATGGCCTTGAAGGTGAACGGTGGGTCTTCGCTTTGGCCAAGCTTGGTGTAGGAAAGTGCGCCAACGATGGCTAGCAACAGCATCAGGAACAGGACGATCTGGCGGTTACGCAGCGCCCATTCGGAAAGATTGAAACCCATCCTGGATTACTCCTTGGCCGTCAGGTTGACCACGCGGTTGGAGCGATCCACTGGCCGCACCTGCTGGCCGTCGAGGAGCACATGCACGCCGGCCGCCACCACCCAGTCATCGGGGCTGAGGCCTTCCAGCACCGGCACGGTCTTTTCGCCGAAGGCGCCGACCCGCACCGGGACTTTTTTCAAGGTATTGTCGGCGTTGACCACCCAGACGTACGTCGCACCGTTTTCAGCCGTCAGGGCCGACAAGGGCACCGACAGCGCCACCTTGTCGGCGGTCTGGATAAACACCCGCGCGCTTTGGCCCAGCTCGGCCGGAACGCTGCCAGCCGTGAAGGCTACGCGAGCGGCAAAGGTGCGGGACTTGGGGTCGGCGGCGGGCGACAGTTCGCGAATATGCCCGCTGAAACGCTGGTCGGGCTGGCTCCACAGTTCGACCGACACCGCCTGGCCGATCTTGAACCGACCGAACCCCTGCTCCGGCAGGCTGATCAACACCTCACGTTCACCGTCCGTGGCCAGGGTGAAGACCGTTTGCCCGGCCGAGACCACCTGCCCGACTTCCACCGAACGCCGGGCCACCACGCCATCCTGGGGCGCACGCAGCACCGAATAGCTGGCCTGGTTGTTGGCGACATCGAACTCGGCCTTGATCTGCTTGAGTCGCGCGGCGCCGGAGCGATAGAGGTTTTCGGCGTTGTCGTACTGGGAGCGGCTGACCATCTGCCGCTCCATCAAGGTTTTGTAGCGGTCACGCTCGGCGCGAACCAGGTTCAGGTTGGCCTCGGCGGCGGCGACCTGGGCACGGGTCGCTTCCAGTTGCAGGCGCACGTCCTCGGGATCGAGCTCGGCCAGAGGTTGATTGGCCTTGACCCGCTGCCCCTCTTCTACCAGTCGTCGGCTCACCTTGCCGCCAATGCGAAAGGCCAGCTCAGGCTCGAAACGGGCCCGTACCTCGCCGGGGTAACTGTCCGTCGCCTGGGCCGACGGCTCGGGCTTGACCACCATGGCGGGACGCACGGCGGCGGGCACCGGCTCGTCATGACCGCACGCAGACAATAAAAAAGCCAGGGCAACTGGCAGGGCGAGGGGCAGGGCATAGCGGAACATGGCGAGTGACCTTTCGCTAATGGTGCTTGGAATAATTATACTGACGAGTATGTTATTAATAGCAAACTCACCAGTCCAGTATTAAAGCGAAGAAATGTCGAACAATCCCTCACTCCCCAGCGGCCCTGGTCGTCCCAAGGACCTGGCCAAGCGCCAGGCCATCCTCGATGCGGCTAAACGCTTGTTCGTGAGCATGGGTTATGCCAATACCAGCATGGATGCCGTCGCCACCGAAGCGGGAGTTTCGAAGCTGACGGTCTACAGCCATTTCAACGACAAGGAGACGCTGTTCTCCGCCGCCGTGATGGCCAAATGTGAAGAGCAGGTGCCGCCGCTCTTCTACGAATGGCCTGACGGCGTTCCGATCGAACACGTGCTGCTGAACATTGCCCGCGGGTTCAACCATCTGATCAACAGCGATGAGTCGTTGAACCTGCATCGGCTGATCATGGCACTGGGCAGCCAGGACCCGAAACTGTCGACGATTTTCTACGAAGCGGGCCCACAGCGAATGCTCTCGGGCATGGAGCGGCTGCTGACCAAGGTCAATCAGAGCGGTGCCCTGCGCATCGACAAACCGCGCAATGCCGCCGAGCACTTCTTCTGCCTGATCAAGGGTGCGACGAATTTCCGCTTGCTGACTGGCTGCGGCGCGGTCCCGGAACCGGAAGCTGCCGAGGCTCATGTGCAGGAAGTGGTGGGGTTGTTCATGCGGGCGTATCGGCCTTAGCTCGACCGGTAGCCTTTCGCTGACTGGCAAGGCCTGCATCGCGAGCAAGCTCGCTCCCACAGGGTTTGATGAACACAGATCCAATGTGGGAGCGAGCTTGCTCGCGATGCAGGCGACACCGTCTCAGGGCTTGAGGGCTTTCTTGGGATAGATATCGTACCGGCTGGATTTGCCATCGAGCCCATGGCTCGGCTTCGGCCCTTCGATACAGGGGGCCTTGCGCGGGCGCTTGACCACCACCCGGTGCGTCGCCAGGGCCAGGGCCGCGGCGAGCAGCGCGGGGGCGTCCGGGTCATCGCCCACCAGGGGCCTGAACAGGCGCATTTCCTTCTTCACCAGGGCGGTTTTCTCCCGATGGGGAAACATCGGGTCCAGGTAGATCACCTGGGGCGGTTCGCCTTCCCAGTTGCGCATCACCTCGATGGAGTTGCCCTTGAGCAAACGCATGCGCGCCACGATCGGCGCCACGTCGAAATCCTCCGCCGCGCGGGCCAGGCCATCCTCCAGCAGAGCCCCAATCAGCGGTTGACGCTCGATCAAGCTCATCTCGCAGCCCAGGCTGGCCAACACAAACGCATCCTTGCCCAACCCGGCCGTGGCATCGAGCACCCGCGGACGCACACCTTGGGCAATGCCGACCGCCTTGGCGATCATCTGGCCGCTGCCGCCACCGTACAAACGCCGATGGGCGGCACCGCCTTCGACGAAGTCCACCCGCACCGGCCCTGGTGCGTCCGGGCCCAACTGCTGCAATTGCAACCCGTGCTCACCGACCTGCAAGGCAAACTCGCCATCGTTCACTTGCAAAGGCAGGCCAAGCCGCTCGGCCCAGTGCTCGGCCTGCGGTTGGAAGGCCGGTGACAGGGCCTCGACATGGATGCGGCAGACCGCGGGTTGCTCGCTCATGGAAGTTGTTCATTCATGGAAACATGCTCAAAAAATTAAGGATCGGCAAAAACGGCCGATAACAACGGTGAACGGCATTTTGCCAGAGCTGAGCGTCGACCGAGAAAAATGTCAGACATTCAATCCACATCGATAGGCGTTATCTCCCCTTACGGCGATTACAGCCTGCGTAACACCCAAGCGCTGAGCGGCGTCAGTCACCTGTGGCAGGATTTTTTTGCCCGGGCCCTGGCCGATCAACTGGGTGATAACGCACCGGCGCCTGGCAGCTACCAGCCAGCGCCCCTCGATGAAGCGGTTGAGCCGACCCTCGGCGCTGAGTTGCTGGAACACATCGTCAGCCAGCGCACCTGCGAAGTGACCGAAACCCCGGTCAAGCCGCCCGAGCCGCTGTTCCTGCCCATCGCCGAATTCGAACTCGATCTGCTGGACAAGCCGTTCCCACCGTTCCCAGCGGAAGAAATCGCCGCCCAGCAAAAACAGCAGACCTTCGAAAGCAACTGGGTTCGCCCACTCGTCCTCACCGCCGGCCAACCGCTGCCGGAACCCGGCCCGGCACCGCAACCGCGCCCCTTGCACCTGCCGATTGCCGAGTTCGAACTCGACCTGCTGGACAAGCCATTCCCGCCCTTCCCGGAAGAGGAATTGGTGGCGCAACAGAAACAACTGGACTTCGACACCCGCTGGGCACGTCCGATCGTGCTGCAGAACCTGCGCATCGCCGCCTGACGCTCAATCAGCGACAGATCCACCACGGCCCCACGTCCAGGTGAAAATGGTTGCGGTGCGCCGCGTTGTAATCCGGACTCAAGACCACACTGAACATATCGCAGGCGCCGTCCCGGGCCTGACGCAGAAAGCGCGCATCGGCAGTGTCCTTGGGCCAGTCCCTGAGCACGCTGATCGTGCGCCCGTCGGCCAGGCGAAACCCGGCGATGTCCAGGGCGCTGGCGGTGGCATGCTGGCTGCGTGCGCCGCTCTCACGCCCGTACATGTTGCGGCAGGCGAAACTGCCCAGGTGATCGACCCGCGTCACTCTCTGCCCATAGGCCGCCACTGCCGCCGGCTGCAACGCATGGCGCTCGAACAGCGCGAACGCCACCGCCAGCGGGCAACTGGCGAGGAAACTGCTGCTCAGCGCCACCTCACCGCCCTGCACCCTCAACACGTTGGTCAAGGGGCAAGTCGTATTGGCGCCGCTGTCGGCCTGGCGAGCGGTGCGCAGGCCCGAGGTGGCAAGGGCCTGGTCACATAGCTGCGGATCGTTGCGCAGGGCCATGAGCTTGAAGCGAGTCAGCAGGTTGGGCGCGAGATTGACGTCCAAAGGTGCCCAGGGATTCCATTGAGGCGGCAGCACCACCCAGCCACGCCATACCCCCAGCACGGCAACGCCGACGAGCAGGGCCACGACCACAAGAGCTTTCAAAAACCGCACGACGTTGCCTCGGGCATCAACCCTTGAATAATTGGTTGGCCTGCTTGAACGGCATCGAGCGGCGCGTGAAGGTGAACGTACCCTGCGCCTGGATTTCCTCGGCGGCGCGGAAGAACTCGCCATACGCGGCCAGGGCCAACGCCGATCCGACGCTGATGCGCTTGACGCCCAACTCGCTCAACTGCGCGACCGTCAGCTCCAATGCCCCGGACATCAACACGTTCACCGGTTTCGGCGCCACGGCCTGCACCACCGCGAGCACGTGCTCGGCGCTGCTCAGCCCCGGTGCGTACAACACGTCGGCCCCTGCATCGGCGAAGGCCTTCAAGCGGCGAATGGTGTCGTCCAGGTCCGGATTGCCGTGCAGGAAGTTTTCCGCCCGGGCCGTCAGCAGGAAGGGGTACGGCAAGCTGCGCACGGCCTCGGCAGCGGCCTTGACCCGTGCCACGGCATGGTCGAAACAATAGATCGGGCTGTCTTCGCGCCCCGTGGCATCCTCGATCGAACCCCCGACAGCGCCGGCCTGCGCCGCCCGGAGCAGATTGCGCGCGCAGTCCTGGGGGGCATCGGCAAAACCGTTCTCCAGGTCGACGGCCACCGGCAGGTCAGTGGCCGCCACAATCGCCCGTACGTTGGCCAACGTGTCCTCCAGGCCCAGCGCGCCATCGGGTCGGCCCAAGGAAAAGGCGTGACCGGCACTGGTGGTCGCCAAGGCTTCAAAGCCAAGGCTGGCCAGCATTTTGGCCGAACCGGCATCCCAAGGGTTGGGAATGACAAAAGCCCCTTCGCGTTCGTGCAAGGCCTTGAACGCCTGGGCTCGACGGATTTGCGCATCCATGTGGTTCGCTCCTGAGCAGAGAGGGAGTAGGCCTCAGAGCAAACCCAGTTGCTCGGCGGCGGGCTCTCTGTATAGCGCAGGCAGGGCTGGCAAGCCAGGCAATCGATTCATCAAGCGCTCGTGAAAGCGTTGCGCGAGCCTGGCCGCCAGCCGGTTGTCGGCGGTGTGCAGGAAGATATAGGGCGTACGCCCTTCTTCGATCCACCCGGCGATTTTCTCCACCCAAGGCGTCAGGAACGGCTCGTTGGCTTCCAGCACGGGATGGCCGATGAAGCGCACTTGCGGGCATTGGGTGAACGCCGCGGGCCGGGGCGGCACGCGGGGCTTTTTCGACTGTGCATGAAGCACGGCAGGATCCTGGGAAGTGCAACTGAACAAGGCCCGGGGATCGAGGCAGATGCGTTCGACACCACGATCGAGCAACAGGCGATTGAGCCGCCGTTCGGCGTCGCCCTTGGCAAAGAACTCATCGTGCCGGACCTCCACGGCCAAGGGGCGCTGCAAGGCGTCGATGAACCCTGCCAGTTCCGCTAATCGATTCGGGGTGAAGGCCTTGGACAGTTGCAGCCAATACGGCGCAACGCGCTCGCCCAAGGGGCTGAGCAGTTGCAGGAAGGTTTCACTGGCCGTCAGGCGCTCGCGCAAATCGCCATTGTGGCTGATGTCCCCGGGAAACTTGGCGGTGAAGCGAAAGTGCTCGGGCATGATCTCGGCCCAGCGCTGGACCGTGGCCGCTGACGGGCTGGCGTAGAAGGTCGTATTGCCTTCCACGGCATTGAACACTTGGGAATAGAGATCGAGGAAGTCGGTGCTTTTCGCGTCCTGGGGGTAGAGGTAGTCGCGCCAGGCGTTTTCGCTCCAGGACGGACAACCCAGGTAGTAAGGCAAGGCCATCAGATGTAGAGATCGAGTCCCAGCACTTCCATATCCCAATCGACGAAACCGGCGGTGCTCAGGTAGCTCGCCAGGGCCGTGGCGACACTGCGGCTCATCGCGCGGTGATAAAGCATGTCTTGCTGACGGGCGGGGAGATTGCTCAAGCGTTGCGCGGAGGCTTTGGCGGCGCGGGCGGCCAGCTGCTCCTCGGACGGAAATTCCAGGTCGCCATCGATGTCATCGAAGTTTTCCGGCTCAGTGGCTTTACCCGCACGAGGCCGACGCTTGATGGGGTAGGACTGGGATGAAACGCCGTCTATACGCATAACAGAATGCTCGGTATCAATGATGGCAATTTAGCGGCACTTTCGCAGCCGCGCAAATGCGCAAGTGATAACTAGAGCACAGAAAGTCGAAAAGGTTTAAAAACGGGCTGAAAAAGTGACGACTGGCAATATCGGCTGTGACTTTTGAGGGAGGAAATGACTTTGGATGGGAGGGGTTCCGGACGTGCATGAAACAGTCCCAATGTTAGGGAATGCTTTTTGTGGCGAGGGGATTTATCCCCGCTGGGGTGCGAAGCGCCCCCCGACGGTGTTGGGCCACGCACTTATTTAGCGAGTGCTGCGCACTCGAACGGGGATAAATCCCCTCGCCACAACGGTGCTCGCTTGAATACCCGTCGCTGTCGAATTAGCGCTCGGACTTGGGGGTTGCAACCTTGTCTCGCAGGTACACCGGCTGCGCATCATCGGCTGGAATGGCTTCGCCACGCTCCCAGGCGAAGCGGGCCAGGGCCAGCAGGTCTTCGGCGTGAGGCAGCAAGGTGGCGTCCTGGCCGGTCAGGCTGACGCCGATGCGCTCGCCGTAGCCCCAACCGGTACCGGCACCGAACCAGTCACCGTCGGCCCCGCTCGGCAACGCCGCCGCTTCGGGCGGCAATACCGCTTCAGCACCGACCAGGCGCATCTCGCCGTCTGTTTCGCGGTAGCAGCCCCAATACACCTCGTCCATGCGCGCATCGATGGCCGCGGCGACCTGGCGAGCGCCCTGCTCGCGCAAGGCGCGTTGGGCCAGCACCGCCAGGTTCGACACCGGCAACACCGGCCGCTCCAGGGCAAACGCCAACCCTTGCACCACGCCGATGGCGATGCGCACGCCGGTAAAGGCTCCCGGCCCGCGACCAAAGGCAATCGCGTCCACTGCCTGCAAGGTCGTCCCGGCATCGCTCAGCAGTTTCTGGATCATCGGCAACAGTTTCTGCGCATGCAGGCGCGGGATCACCTCGTAATGGCTCGTGACCTTGCCGTCGTGCAGCAAGGCAACGGAGCAAGCTTCAGTCGCGGTGTCCAGGGCCAGCAAGGTGCTCATCGATGTGTCCGTAAATCAGGTGGGGAAAAAGTGCGCCAGTATAAACAACTACGGCCCGCAAGCGGGCCGTAGTTGTCGTAACTGATCAGACTTTTCAGCTCAAGGCTGCAAGCACCTTGGCCGTGATGGCTTCAACCGAGCCGACGCCTTCGATGTGGCTGTATTTCGGCTTGCCATTGGCAGCCGACAGTTTCTGGTAGAAATCCACCAGCGGCTTGGTCTGGGAATGGTAGACCGACAGGCGATGACGCACGGTTTCCTCGGTGTCGTCCTTGCGTTGCACCAGGTCTTCACCCGTCACGTCATCCTTGCCTTCGGTTTTCGGCGGATTGTAGACAGTGTGGTAAACGCGACCGGAAGGCTCATGAACGCGTCGGCCGGCAATGCGCTGGACGATTTCCTCGTCTTCAACGGCAATTTCAACCACCGCATCCAACTCGACACCCGCGGTCACCAGGGCTTCAGCCTGGGGAATGGTGCGCGGGAAGCCATCGAACAGGAACCCATTGGCGCAGTCGGGTTGAGCGATACGATCCTGGACCAGGGCGATGATCAGGTCATCCGACACCAGGCCGCCGGCATCCATGATGCTCTTGGCTTGAACGCCCAGTGGAGTGCCCGCCTTGACCGCGGCACGCAGCATGTCGCCAGTGGAGATTTGCGGGATACCGAATTTCTCGGTGATGAACTTTGCCTGAGTACCTTTACCGGCCCCGGGAGCTCCCAGCAGAATGACGCGCATCGATGTGCTCCTCAATTTTTTTATGTAAAACGCTCGGATTCGCCTCGTGGGGCCAATCTTCGAAAAACAGGATCGTGACCGCCCAAACGGCCAAAGGCTGATCAAGATACACAGCAGGCCCGACCCACACAAGCCGCCGAAAGTCGGAGGAACCCGCGCCCGATACGACCTTCGGAGGGGGTGGCGAGCGGCGCAACCGGGCAACAAACTGTCGCCTGGCCGACCTGCGCCCGCCCTCACCGGACAACGCCCGGGAACACCGGGCGAGCCGTTTCGCTGCGCGGCCTGATCTTAGCCGGTATTACGCAAACCGGCGGCAATCCCCGCCACAGACACCAGCAACGCCTGTTCCACGGGGCTGCCCTGTGCCACATCCTGCTGTCGCGAGCGCGCCAACAGTTCGGCCTGCAGCAAGTGCAACGGGTCAAGGTAAGTGTTGCGCAGGCGGATGAATTCCAGCGTGGCTGGGCTATGTGCCAGTAGCTGCGACTGACCGGTCAAGCCAAGCACTACCGAGCAGGCCTGCGACAATAGGTCGCGTAAATGCGCACCCAAAGGCAGCAGCCCGGGTTCCACCAGACGCTCGTCATAAGAGCGCGCGATATCGGCGTCGGCCTTGGCCAGCACCATCTCCAGCATATCGATGCGGGTCCGGAAGAACGGCCATTGCTCGCGCATCTGCCCCAGCAGTTCCCCTTCGCCACGCTCCAAGGCCTTGCCCAGCGCGGTTTCCCAGCCGAGCCAGGCCGGCAGCATCAGGCGGGTCTGGGTCCAGCCGAAGATCCACGGAATCGCCCGCAGGCTTTCGATACCGCCGGCCCGACGCTTGGCCGGACGGCTGCCCAGGGGCAGGCGCCCCAGTTCCTGCTCGGGGGTGGACTGGCGGAAGTACTCGACAAATTGCGGGTTTTCCCGCACCACGGCGCGGTAGGCGCGGACGCCATCGGCCGCCAGTTCGTCCATCAAGCCCCGCCATTGAGGCGTGGGCGGCGGCGGAGGCAGCAGCGTCGCTTCAAGCACCGCGGCGAGGTACAGATTGAGGTTCTGTTCGGCGATGTCCGGCAGGCCGAATTTGAAACGAATCATTTCGCCTTGTTCTGTGGTGCGGAAACGCCCGGCCACCGAACCGGGTGGCTGGGACAGGATCGCCGCGTGGGCCGGACCGCCCCCCCGGCCCACGGTGCCGCCGCGACCGTGGAACAGCAGCAGTTCGACTTGCTGCTCGCGGCAGATGTCCACGAGGCGTTCCTGGGCCCGATACTGGGCCCAGGCCGCCGCCGTGGTCCCGGCATCCTTGGCCGAGTCGGAATAGCCGATCATCACTTCCTGGGGGCCTTGCAGCCGTGAGCGATAGCCAGGCAGCAGCAACAGTCGCTCAATCACCGGCCCGGCGTTGTCCAGGTCGGCCAGGGTCTCGAACAGCGGCACCACCCGCATCGGCCGCAACACGCCAGCGTCCTTCAGTAGCAGTTGCACGGCGAGGACATCGGAAGCCGCGCCGGCCATGGAGATCACGTAGGACCCCAGGGACGCCGCCGGCGCCGCGGCCACCTCCCGGCACGTGGCCAACACTTCCGCCGTGTCGGCCGAGGGCTTGAAATGGGCCGGCAGCAGCGGACGCCGATTGTTCAGTTCCTCCAGCAAGAAGCTGATGCGCTGCTCCTCGTTCCAATCCTCATAACGACCCAGGCCCAGGTAGTCGGTGATTTCCGTCATGGCGGCGGTATGGCGCGTCGAGTCCTGGCGCACATCGAGGCGCACCAGGAACAGGCCGAAGGTCACCGCCCGGCGCAGGCAATCGAGCAACGGCCCGTCGGCAATCACGCCCATGCCGCATTCGTGCAACGAGTGGTAGCACAGCTCCAGGGGGTCCAGCAGCTCGCGGTTGTGCTGTAACACGTCGGCGCTGGGCGGCGTGGCGGCACTCAAGGAGGCGTGGGCCCAGTTGCGGGTGGCGCGCAGGCGTTCGCGCAGTTGCTTGAGCACGGCGCGATACGGTTCGGCGCTGTCGCCGGCCTGGGCACGCAAGGCCTCGCTGGCGTGTTGCATCGACAGTTCGGCCGCCAGCTGATCGACGTCGCGCAGGTACAGGTCCGCCGCCATCCACCGCGCCAGCAACAGCACCTCGCGGGTCACGGCGGCGGTGACGTTCGGGTTGCCGTCACGGTCGCCGCCCATCCACGAGGCAAAGCGGATCGGCGCGGCCTCCAGGGGCAGACGCAACCCGGTGGCAGCGTGCAAGGCCTGGTCGGCCTTGCGCAGGTAATTGGGAATGGCCTGCCACAGTGAGTGCTCGATCACCGCGAACCCCCACTTGGCCTCGTCCACCGGGGTCGGCCGGGTGCGGCGGATTTCTTCGGTGTGCCAGGCTTCGGCGATCAAGCGTTGCAGGCGCTCGTGGATCTGCGCACGCTCGGCGCTGGTCAGGTCGCGGTGATCCTGGGCCGCCAGTTGCGCGGCGATGGCGTCGTATTTCTGGATCAGCGTACGGCGAGCCACTTCGGTGGGGTGAGCCGTGAGGACCAGTTCGATTTCCAGCCGGCCCAACTGCCGCGCCAGGGCCTCGGCGCCATGGCCTTCGGCCCGCAACCGGGCGAGCAACTCGGGCAGCACCCGGGCCTCGAAAGGCGCCGGTTGCGATTCTTCACGGCGGTGGATGAGCTGGTACTGCTCGGCGATGTTGGCAAGGTTGAGAAACTGGTTGAACGCACGCGCCACCGGCAGCAACTCACCCTCGCTCAGTTGATTGAGGCTGGCACTGAGCTCGGCATCCACGGACCCGCGCCGGTCAGCCTTCGCCCCCTTGCGGATCTGCTCGATCTTGTCGAGAAACGTGTCCCCGTACTGTTCGCGGATGGTATTGCCCAGCAGTTCGCCGAGCAGGTGGACATCCTCGCGCAAGCGGGCATCGATATCGGTCATCAGCATTTCTCCAGCAAAAAAGTCCGGACAGCTCTTGATGAGAGAGTGCCGATGCACGCCGCTTATGACAAGCGACGAAGGGACTTTAAACCTTGCCCAACAAAGCTAGTCTCATGAGTAAGCCACACCACGGCTTGTCACTCACCGCACCTGCCACGAGCAGGTTGATTGAGGTCATCATGAAAATTCGTGAGCTTGCCCAGCATTGGGAAGAAAACGCCAAGGGCCGCCTGACACAGACCGGCTACACGATCCATCTGGACGTGGAGGCCGCCGCACGCCTGGCAGCGATCTGCGACATGTACCCCAAGCGCCAGCCCGAGGAGCTGCTGGGCGAGTTGATCGGGGCGGCGCTGGAAGAGCTGGAAGCAAGCTTTCCCTACATCAAGGGTTCTCAAGTCGTCGCCACCGATGAAGAAGGTGATCCGCTGTACGAAGACGTAGGCCCGACCCCGCGATTCCTCGCCTTGTCCCGTCGGCACCTGCACGAACTGTCCTCGCAGAACGACAAATCCAAACACTGACGCCTTACTTTCCAGGTTGCGATGTTCCAGCGCCGGGCCTCTTCACCGGCGCCGGGAATACCGCTGCACGCCTTGAAAGTTCAGCTTTTCTACAACTGACCGATCAGTCAGCAATTCTTTTGGCGAATGGCCAGCTTCGCTGAACTTTTGAAAAACGCCTCGGGTCACACCGAGTAACCATACTGGAACGGTCGTTTAATTAAACGCGCCTTGGCGCCAGCGCCAAACCAGACGTCACGGCTTCGGTACCAGCATGGATTAGTCGTTTTTTCAGGAGTTTTCCAATGGAGTTGAAGCCTATGAATACCTGCACTGCCAAACCCTCATCCACTGGCCTGCGCGGCTTGAAGTTGGCTGCCCTGGCGATCGGTAGCAGCTTCATTCTCGCCGGTTGCGCCGGTAATCCACCTTCGGAGCAGTACGCGGTGACCCAATCGGCGGTCAACAGCGCGGTCAGCGCCGGCGGTACCGAATTCGCCGCGGTGGAAATGAAATCGGCCCAGGACAAGCTCAAGCAGGCTGAAATCGCCATGCATGACAAGAACTACGCAGAGGCCAAGCGACTGGCCGAGCAAGCCGAGTGGGATGCCCGCGTCGCCGAGCGCAAGGCCCAGGCCGCCAAGGCCGAACAAGCACTCAAGGATTCTCAGAAAGGGGTTCAGGAACTGCGTCAGGAAGGCATGAACAAGGTCCAGTAAACCGTTCACGCAACGACGTACTTCTCATTGATAAAAGGACGACAGACTATGATGCACAAACACTTGATGATGCCCGCCCTGCTCGCTGCCTGCGTAGCCCTGGCCGCTTGCTCCCACGATCCGAACGCGAACCTGGAACAGGCGCGGACCAACTACAACGGCTTGCAGGCCGACCCGGCGGCGACTAAAGTGGCGGCCTTGGAAACCAAGGACGCGGCGGACTTCCTGGCCAAGGCTGACAAGGCTTACCTGGACAAGGAAGACGAAGCCAAGGTCGACCAACTGGCTTACCTGACCAACCAGCGCGTCGAAGTGGCCAAGCAGACCATCGCCCTGCGCAAAGCCGAAGCGGAACTGAAAAACGCCGGCGACGAACGCGCCCGTGCCCTGCTCGACGCGCGCAACGCACAGATCAAGCAGTTGCAGGACAGCCTGAACGCCAAGCAGACCGAACGCGGTACGCTGGTGACCTTCGGCGACGTGCTGTTCGCCACCAACAAGTCCGACCTGCGCGCCAGCGGCATGACGAATGTGAGCAAACTGGCGCAGTTCCTCCAGGAAAACCCGGACCGCAAGGTGATCGTCGAAGGCTATACCGACAGCACCGGTTCGGATTCCTACAACCAATCCCTGTCCGAGCGCCGCGCCAGCTCCGTGCGCACTGCCCTGGTGAAAATGGGCGTCGACCCGGCTCGCATCGTGACCCAGGGCTATGGCAAGGAATTCCCGGTGGCCGACAACACCAGCGTCTCGGGCCGCGCCATGAACCGTCGCGTGGAAGTGACCATCTCCAACGACAACCAGCCAGTAGCGCCGCGCTCGACCATGAGCGCCAACTGATCGGCTGAGTGCAATCAAAAAGCCCCGCCTGACTTCAATCAGGCGGGGCTTTTTCATGGCCGAAGAGGTTTGGCTGTACACAATCCCTGTGGGAGCGAGCTTGCTCGCGATGGCGAAGTGTCAGGCACTATTTATGCTGCTGAACCACCGCTATCGCGAGCAAGCTCGCTCCCACAGGGGTCTCGCTTATGGCTGCAATTTTTGCGGCGTTTCCTGGCCCATGCAGCGCACCGCGCGTTTCTTCTCGTTGATCAACACACCGCTCAGGCCTTTTTGCTCGGTGTCGAACAACACCAGCACACCATCGATGCACTGGGCGACCTGGGGAGCCGGTTCCAGGGACACCTTGTAGTCTTCGCCCGGCACGGTCTTGAGCATGGTGAATTGGTTGAGCAGCAACGCGTCCTCGGGCTTGGCGAAGTGCAGGTAGCCGTAGTACCAAAGCGCCGCAACGGTGCCGAGGATGCTGCAGATACCGGTGATGATCAGGGGGATGGCGTTACGTTCTTCGCTCATTGCGGGTTCTCTGGTGATTCAGCGGGTAATTTCGGGTAGTTCGGGACCTCGCCCAGACGGCGCAGGCCATCAAAATGCAGTGGGTCGTCGAGGTAGCGCAGCATCACGGTGCGCCAGGTCGGATCGGCGAAGGTCTGCACATGACCGCCGCGCGTCAGTTGCAGGACCCGAGGCGGCGGCGCAGCTTGATACAAGCGGATGCCGTTGGAAAGGGGCACGATCGGGTCGTCCAGGCTGTGGTAGATCAATTTCGGCACGCCATTCAATTGCGCCACGGAACTGATCGCGCTGTCACCGTCCGGCACCAGCCAGGACAACGGCACCTGGAATGGCCAGGTCAGCCAGGATGTACTCAAGGCAAAACGGCCGACGTCGCGGTAACTGGCGGGCACGCCATCGAGCACCAGGGCCTTGAGCTGCCGTTGCCGCTGGGGATGTTCGACCAGGTAATGCACCGCCAGCGCGCCACCCAGGCTCTGGCCGAGCAACACCAGCGGCTTGCCTTGGACGTCAGGCGACTGGTCGAGCCATTGGAACGCAGCGTCGATGTCCTGGTAAATCGCCGGCAGGCTCGGCTCGCCTTCGGACACCCCGTAACCCCGGTAATCGACCATCAGCACCTGATAACCCTGCTCCGGCAACCACCAGCTCCCGCCCAGGTGCCAAGCCAGGTTGCCGCCGTTGCCGTGCAGATGCAGGACCGTGCCCTTGACCTCCACGCCTGGTTTGACGGGCAACCACCAGCCACGGAGCTTGAGGCCGTCAGCGGTGACCAGGGTCACGTCACGGTATTCGAGCTTGGCTCGCTCCGGGGTGAACGGCAGGCCCCGCTCGGGGTAGAACAGCAGCGAGCTGCAGCCACTCAGGACCAACAATAGGCAAATGATGCCGAGGGTTCGCATCCGGTGAAACCTCGCAAGATCAGGGTTGAACCATAACCCCCTTGTGGGAGCGAGCTTGCTCGCGATGGCGGCGGTTCAGTCACAGCTGTGTTGACTGTCCTGACGCTATCGCGAGCAAGCTCGCTCCCACAGGGGTAGGTGTTGTGTTCAAAGAATATTGGAATAATCCGCTTCGATCCGATCCAGGCTCAGGTGGTTCAGGAAGTTGGAAAAACACATCCAGGCCGACAAGGCGTTCATGTCGCGAAATTGCTCCGGCAGGTATTTGGGCGGTACCACCAGGCCCTCGTCCACCAACTGGCGCAACGTGCGCATGTCCTCCAGGGTGGTCTTGCCGCAGAACAGCAGCGGCACCTGTTCCAGCTTGCCTTTGCGCACGGCCAACTGAATGTAGTTGTAAACCATGATGAAGCCCTTGAGGTAGGACAAGTCTTTGGTGAATGGCAGCCCGGTCGGCACCGAGCCACGGAACACCCGACTGGCGTTGCCGTAGCTTTCGGCCATTTCAAAACCCTGCTCGCGGAAAAACTCGAATATCTGCAGGAAATCGGCCCCCTCCTCCACCATGTGAATGGCGCGGGTGCGGTTGGTCAGTTTGCGCAGGCGGCTCGGGTAGGAGGCGAAGGTGATGATTTCCATCAGGATCGCCAGGCCTTCCTGGGTGACCGTGGATGACGGCGGTCCCTTGGACAGGAAGGTGCAGATCGGCTGGTTCAAGCCATTGAGCGTGGTGCCGACGTGCACCAGCCCTTCATGGACCTCCAGCGCCCGCACGTCCCGTTCGTTGAACATCGCGTCGGTGCGGATCTTGATGTAGTCCGCGCCCGCCGCCGCGTCGGCGACGATGCCATCGGACTCGAACACCCGGATGGTTTCCTCGGCTTCGCCGAACACCCGGTTGAGGCGATGTTGCAACAGGCTGACGGCTTCCTTGGCGCTGAGGACTTTCGGCTCGTCCTTGAGGTCGCCACGGCCGTCGATATTGTTCAGGTAATCGGAGAGCATCAGGCCCAGGTCGGCCAGGGTCGGGTCGCCGGCGTGGAAGGCATCGGAGGCGGCGCCATAGAGCTCCTGGGAGATCAGCCCGAAATCCTCGGTGCCACGCGCTTCGAGCATGCGCACCACCATGCGGTATTCCTTGCACATGCGGCGCATGATCTGGCCGACCGGGTTGAACTGCCCCAGTTGGCGGGTGATGTCGCGCTCGATGTTCTGGAACTCCAGCTTCACCTTGCTGGAGTCGAAGGACAGCGGCCGGTTGAGGTAATAGTCGCGATCCACCGCAGGCATTTCCTTGCCCTTGGCCTTGAGAAACCCCTTGCGGATGTTCTCGTCCCACTTCACCGCATCGAGGATGCGGATCGGCGTTTGCGCCAGCACAATGCGATCGGACAAGGTGCGTATCGTCTGCTGGTAATCGTCCACCCGGAACTCCTGTGAAAAAACGTCCGCTTTTAGCAATTATTGGGATTTGGCCAGCCGCTGGTAACGCACGGCTTCCGAGAACACATCGGAATTGGCCGGGTCGTCGAGGTAGCTGAAAACCGTGTTCATGTCGCTGTCCACCAACACACCATCGCCCTCCTCGCTCTGGTTCGGCTGGCCGCTGAGGCGCTTCTGGCCGATGGCCTGGTTGATCTGCTCCAGGTCCAGGTTGTAGATCACCAGCTCCTGTTTATCGGTCAACTCGAAACCGGCAATCAGGTAATGACCACCATAGCGGGCCGGCACCTTGGCCGACAGGTACCAGCGGCTGCCGTGACGGGAGACAGTCAGGGGAATGGCTTCGCGCTCATGGGGCTTGGAGCTGATGGCCTGGTAGCGGTGCTTGCCGACCTGCGTCAGCTCCAGGTTCAACGGTTCGCCCCAGGCATTGGTGCTGGTCCAGTGCCCGAGCAAGCCCGCGGGCGCGGCTTCGTTGTCAGGCAATGGCGCCTTGAACGACACCAGGCAGCCGCTGAGCAGCAGCAACGATACGGCCATTACAACGGCACGCCAGGCTTTCATTGGAACTCCCTATGGCAACTGTGGCGAGGGGATTTATCCCCGTTGGGCTGCGGAGCAGCCCCCTTGTAGTCAGCTCAGTTAGCCAGATGTACCAAGTTGGCTGGTTTTGGGGCCGCTTCGCAGCCCAACGGGGATAAATCCCCTCGCCACAAGGGGCTGCTGTAACCCAAAAAGGGTTACACCGACGCCAATACCAGGTGCATGTAGCGGGTCAGGATGCCAAGCATATCTTCATCGGCTATCGGCTCGGCGCCATTGAGCAAGCCCTGATATTCCATCCGTCCGATAATCGCCGTCAACACTTTGGCATCCTGTTGTGGGTCGCGGGAGCCCAATACCTGGAAAATCTGGCAGGTGCCCTGCAACAGGATCTGCTGATGGGAACGCACCAATTCCGCCAGTCGCGGGTTGAGCAGCGCTTCCTGGCGAAACGCCTGTTCGGCCATCAGATACTCGCGACGGTTATGCAATTGGTGCTGCACGTAGTCGGCGGTCAACCGTGCCATATCGTCCGCCAGTTGCGATCGGGATTGGGCACTGCCATCACCGTAGGCGACCATTTCCCGCAGCAGGCCTTCCTTGTTGGTCCACAACTTGGCCATGAACGCCGCACTGCGCTCCACGTATTGGGCGAAGGTATCGGTGAGCAGGTCATCGATGTCCTTGAAATAATACGTGGTGGCCGACAGCGGTACGCCCGCTTCGGCAGCCACCGCGCGGTGGCGGACCGCCCGCACGCCATCGCGCACGACAATGCGCATCGCCGCATCGAGAATCTCCTGGCGACGCTGCTCACTGCCCTGTCGGCTGGCCTTGCGGCCCTGGTACTGAACACTTTCAGCGACAGCCGTGGCGATGCCCGCTGCACCTTCTGAAGCCATTGCACGATTCACGACAGGTCTTCCTCGCTCTTTGAAAAAGTAACCAATTGATACGTTTGTACCAGACAGGCAATAAAAAGCCGCCCTTCCAGGCGGCTTTTTAGTAACAGCACTTACGCTTGAGGCCGCATATGCGGGAAGAGAATCACATCCCGGATCGACGGTGAGTTGGTCAACAACATCACCAGGCGATCGATGCCAATGCCTTCGCCAGCGGTCGGCGGCATGCCGTACTCCAGGGCGCGCACGAAGTCGGCATCGTAATGCATGGCTTCGTCGTCGCCGGCGTCCTTGTCAGCCACCTGGGCCATGAAACGCTCGGCCTGGTCTTCGGCATCGTTGAGCTCGGAGTAGGCGTTGGCGATTTCACGACCACCGATGAACAGCTCGAAACGGTCGGTCACGCTTGGGTTCTCGTCGTTGCGACGGGCCAGCGGCGACACTTCGAACGGGTACTGGGTGATGAAGTGCGGCTGCTCCAGCTTGTGCTCGACCAGCTCTTCGAAAATCATCACCTGCAGCTTGCCCAGGCCTTCGAAACCCAGGACCTTGGCGCCGGCCTTCTTGGCGATGGCGCGAGCCTTTTCGATGTCGTTCAGGTCATCGGCAGTCAGTTCAGGGTTGTACTTGAGGATCGAGTCGAACACCGACAGGCGCACGAACGGCTCGCCGAAGTGGAACACCTTGTCGCCGTACGGCACGTCGGTAGTCCCGAGAACAAGCTGCGCCAGCTCGCGGAACAGTTCCTCGGTCAGGTCCATGTTGTCTTCGTAGTCGGCGTAGGCCTGGTAGAACTCGAGCATGGTGAACTCGGGATTGTGCCGGGTCGAAACGCCTTCGTTACGGAAGTTGCGGTTGATCTCGAACACTTTCTCGAAGCCACCGACCACCAAGCGCTTGAGGTACAGCTCTGGCGCAATGCGCAGGAACATTTCCATGTCCAGGGCGTTGTGGTGGGTTTCGAACGGCTTGGCCGCCGCGCCGCCGGGGATGGTCTGCAGCATCGGCGTCTCGACTTCCAGGAAGTCACGCTTCATCAGGAAGCTGCGGATGTGGGCGATGACTTGCGAGCGCACACGGAACGTCTGGCGCACGTCCTCGTTGACGATCAGGTCGACGTAGCGCTGGCGGTAGCGCTGCTCGGTGTCGGTCAGGCCGTGGTGCTTGTCCGGCAACGGGCGCAGGGACTTGGTCAGCAGGCGCACGCTGGTCATCTCGACGTACAGGTCGCCCTTGCCGGAACGGGCCAGGGTGCCTTCGGCGGCGATGATGTCGCCCAGGTCCCAGGTCTTGACGGCAGCCAGGGTTTCTTCCGGCAGGGTCTTGCGATTGACGTAGACCTGGATGCGCCCGGTCATGTCCTGGATTACCATGAACGAACCACGATTGAGCATGATGCGACCGGCCACCTTGACTGGAATCGCCGCCTCGGCCAGCTCTTCCTTGGTCTTGTCCGCATACTGCTTCTGCAAGACGTCGCAGTAGGCGTCGCGGCGGAAGTCGTTGGGGAAGGCCTGGCCCTTGGCGCGCTCGGCAGCAAGCTTTTCCTTGCGCAGGGCGATCAGGGAGTTTTCTTCCTGTTGCAGGGCTTGCGGGTCGAGTTCTAGGTCGCTCATGTCTTTAAGGATTCCATCACAGGTTCGTTGCCCCCGGCCCGGGCCGGAGTTTGCGCACGAGCCGCGCTTCCGAGTGGAAGCGTGCTCGCCCGCCGCATGGGTGTCGCGTTACAGCCCTTGTTTGAGGCTGGCGATCAGGTATTCGTCGATGTCGCCGTCAAGCACCTTGTCGCAATCGCTGCGTTCGATGCTGGTGCGCAGGTCCTTGATCCGCGAGGCGTCGAGCACGTACGAACGGATCTGGTGACCCCAGCCGATGTCCGACTTGGTGTCTTCCAGCGCCTGGGACGCCGCGTTGCGCTTCTGCACTTCCTGCTCGTACAGGCGGGCCCGCAGCATCTTCATCGCGGTGTCTTTGTTGGCGTGCTGGGAGCGCTCGTTCTGGCAACTGACCACGGTGTTGGTCGGTACGTGGGTAATCCGTACGGCCGAGTCGGTGGTGTTGACGTGCTGGCCACCGGCCCCGGAGGAACGGTAGGTGTCGATGCGCAGGTCCGCCGGGTTGATCTCGATCTCGATGTTGTCATCGATTTCCGGCGAGACGAACACGGCCGAGAACGAGGTGTGACGGCGGTTGCCGGAGTCGAACGGGCTCTTGCGCACCAGGCGGTGCACGCCGATCTCGGTCCGCAGCCAGCCAAAGGCGTATTCGCCCTTGATGTGCACGGTGGCGCCCTTGATCCCGGCGACTTCACCGGCCGACAGCTCCATGATGGTGGCGTCGAAACCGCGTTTGTCAGCCCAGCGCAGGTACATGCGCAGCAGGATGTTGGCCCAGTCCTGGGCTTCGGTGCCGCCGGAACCGGCCTGGATGTCCAGGTAGGCGTTGTTCCTGTCCATCTCGCCGCTGAACATGCGACGGAATTCCAGCTTGGCGAGGTTCTCGTCGAGGCGTGTCAGCTCGGCGACGACATCGCCGACCGCGCCCTCATCGTTCTCTTCGACAGCCATGTCCAGCAGGTCGCGGCAATCGGCCAGGCCACTGGACAACTCGTCCAGGGTCTCGACGATCTGCGCCAGCGCAGAGCGCTCGCGGCCCAGTTCCTGGGCGTACGAAGGGTTGTTCCAGACATTCGGATCTTCAAGCTCGCGATTGACTTCGGTCAGGCGCTCATGCTTTTGATCGTAGTCAAAGATACCCCCGAATAGTTTCGGAGCGCTCGGACAGGTCCTTGATGGTGTTAAGGATCGGGTTGATTTCCATGGCGGGCAGCACTCGTTGGCGAACTTTTGAAAGCCGGCGAGTATAACGTAATCAAGCGCCAGCGGCAGCCCGCCTGGCGGCTTTAGGGACAATGAAATCAAGACCGAGCCTGGTGCACACCCCTGTGGCGAGGGGATTTAGCGAAACGTCGCACCGCCCCGTTGGGCTGCGAAGCAGCCCCAAATGCAGCCGACGCGTTTTGTCCGAAGCGCCGCAGGGTCCGATTCTGGGGGCCGCTTCGCAGCCCAGCGGGGGATAAATCCCCTCACCACAAAAGCGTCCATCATCGACCGAAGGTTATTCGATACCCACCCGATTACGCCCATTGTGCTTGGCCATGTACAACCCCTTGTCCGCCGCCGAGATCAGTTGTCGGCTATCGCCACCCTGCTGGGGGGTGAAGGTCGAGACGCCGATGCTGATGGTCAGGTTCTCGCCGCCGTCGGGCGTGGTGTGGGGGATTTTCAGGGCGACGACGCTCTGGCGCAGTTTCTCGGCCATCAGCCGGGCGCCACCCGGCGAGGTGCCGGGCAGGACCAGGGCGAATTCCTCGCCACCGTAGCGGGCCGGCAAGTCGGACGGTCGGCTGCACGCCTCGCGGATCGCCGTGGCGACCTTGCGCAAGGCTTCGTCGCCCTCCAGGTGACCGAAGTTGTCGTTGTAGGCCTTGAAGTAATCCACGTCGATCATCAGCAGCGACAGTTGGCTCTGGTCGCGCATCGCCCTGCGCCATTCCAGCTCCAGGTACTCGTCGAAGTGCCGGCGGTTGGACAGCCCGGTCAGGCCGTCGGAGTTCATCAACCGTTGCAGCACCAGGTTGGTGTCGAGCAGTTGCTGCTGGCTGACCCGCAGTGCCCGATAGGCCGCGTCGCGCTGCAACAGCATCATGTAGGAACGCGAGTGATAGCGGATGCGCGCCACCAGTTCGATGTTGTCCGGCAACTTGACCAGGTAATCGTTGGCCCCGGCGGCGAACGCCGCGCTCTTGACCAGCGGGTCCTCCTTGGTGGACAGGACAATGATCGGGATATCGCGAGTGGCCGGATGGTTACGGTACTCGCGCACCAGGCTCAGGCCGTCGAGGCCGGGCATCACCAGGTCCTGGAGAATCACGGTCGGCTTGATGCGCACCGCGTGGGCGATGGCCTGGTGTGGGTCGGAGCAGAAATGGAAGTCGATGTTGTCTTCATTCGACAACCCGCGCCGCACCGCCTCGCCGATCATCGCCTGGTCGTCGACGAGCAAGACCATCGCGGCGTTCTCATCGCGCTTGAATTCGTCGAGCTGCAAATCATTCATGGCGGCTTACCTGGGTACGGCCCGGGGCAACGCTGGCGGTTTTTTTCATGGGGTCACAATCTCCAACAGCCGAGGCGCAATGGCGTCCAAGGCCAGAATATGGACAGCGGCATCGAGGGCGGCCGCCGCCTTGGGCATGCCATACACCGCGCTGCTGCGCTGGTCCTGGGCGATGGTTACATAGCCCTGCTGACGCATGAGTTTAAGCCCTTGCGCACCATCGCGGCCCATGCCGGTGAGCAAAATACCCACAGCGTCACCGCTCCAGTACTGGGCGACACTTTCAAAAAATACGTCGATGGAGGGCCGGTAGATCTCGTTAACCGGTTCGGCGGTGTAGGCCAGGGTGCCGTCTTTCAACAACCGCAGATGATGATTGGTCCCAGCCAGTAGCACCGTGCCGCTTTGCGGCGTCTCGCCGTGCCGGGCCAGGCGCACCGTGTGGCCCGACACACTGCCCAGCCACTCGGCCATGCCCGCGGCGAACACTTCGTCTACATGCTGGACCAGCACGATGGCCGGGGCAAAGTCCCGGGGCAGGGCCTTGAGCAGCACCTCGAGCGCCGCCGGCCCGCCCGCCGACGACCCGATGGCCACCAGGCTCTTGCGCGACACCGCCGCACGCTGCGTTGCCGGCGCGGGTCGCTCACGCTTGTTGCGCTCACCGATCAGCCAGCCGATGTTGGTGATCTTGTGCAGCAGCGGCGCCGCCGCGTCCGCCGGGTTACCGACGCCCAGGGCCGGGGTGTCGACCACATCCAGCGCCCCATGGCCCATGGCCTCGAACACCCGGTGGACGTTCTGCTGGCTGTCCCCGGTGACAATCACGATCGCGCAGGGGCTGTCGGCCATGATCCGCCGAGTGGCCTCCACGCCATCCATGATCGGCATGAACAGGTCCATCAGGATCAGGTCCGGGGTGTATTCGGCGCAACGCTGCACCGCCTCGGCGCCGTTGGCGGCCACCCAGACCAGTTGATGCGCCGGTTCGAACGCCAGGGCGCGGCGCAGGGCTTCGACCGCCAGGGGCATGTCATTGACGATGGCGATCTTCAAGCGCGTGCCCCTCCGATCAATTCGACCACGGCGTCGAGCAAGGCGTCGTCGTGAAAACTCGCCTTGGCCAGATAATAGTCGGCGCCAGCGTCGAGGCCACGGCGGCGATCTTCTTCACGGTCCTTGTAGGACACCACCATCACCGGCAGCGATTGCAAGCGGTTGTCGCGCCGCAACAGCGACACCAGCTCGATGCCGTCCATCCGTGGCATGTCGATATCGGTGATCAACAAGTCGAAATCCTCCGAACGCAATGCATTCCAGCCATCCATGCCATCCACCGCCACCGCCACGTCATAGCCGCGATTGAGCAGCAACTTGCGTTGCAGCTCACGCACGGTCAGGGAATCGTCCACCACCAGGATCCGCTTGCGCGGGGCCTGGGCCTGGTTCTGCCGGGCGATACGCTCCAGGCGCCCGGTATCGAGCAACTTGTCCACCGAGCGCAGCAAGTCTTCGACATCGACAATCAACACCACCGAGCCATCGTCGAGCAAGGCCCCGGCGGAAATGTCCTGGACCTTGCCCAGGCGTTCGTCCAGCGGCAGGACCACCAGTGTTCGTTCGCCGATGAACCGCTCCACCGCCACGCCATAGATCGTCTCGCGCTCGCGGATGACCACGACCTTGAGGGTCTGGCTGCCGTTGTGCGCCGACGGGCGATTGAGCAACTGGCTGGCGGCGACCAAGCCGATATGCCGGCCTTCGTGCCAGAAATGCTGGCGCCCTTCGACCTGGACGATGTCGTCCGGCACCAGGTCGCACATGCGCTCGATGTGGGCCAGGGGAAAGGCGTACGCCTCATCGCCGACTTCCACCACCAGGCTGCGCACCACCGACAGCGTCAGCGGCACTTCGAGATGGAAGCGACTGCCTTGGCCCGCCGTCTGCTCCAGCAAGACCGCACCGCGCAACTGCCGGACCATGTGCTGGACGGCGTCCAGGCCGACGCCACGCCCGGACACTTCGGTGACCTGGTCGCGCAGGCTGAAACCGGGCAGGAACAGGAACGTCAGCAGTTCCTCTTCGCTCAGGCTGGCGGCGGTTGGCTCAGGGGAAAGGCCGCGCTCGACGATGCTGCGGCGCACCCGTTCCAGGTCCACCCCGGCGCCGTCGTCCGCCAATTCCAAGACCAGCAGACCAGCCTGATGGGAGGCGCGCAGGCGGATCACGCCTTCGCCAGGCTTGCCGGCCAGTATCCGTTGTTCCGGGGGTTCGATGCCGTGGTCCACGGCGTTGCGCAGCAAGTGGGTCAGTGGCGCTTCGAGCTTTTCCAGCACATCGCGGTCGACCTGGGTTTTCTCGCCTTCAATCTCCAGGCGCACCTGTTTGCCCAGGCTGCGGCCCAAATCGCGGACCATACGCACCTGACCCGAAAGCACATCGGCGAACGGCCGCATGCGACAGGCCAGTGCCGTGTCGTACAGCACCTGCGCCCGTTGACTGGCCTGCCAGGCAAACTCATCGAGCTCGGCGGTTTTCTGCGCCAGCAATTGCTGGGTTTCGGCGAGCAAGCGGCGGGCATCGCCAAGGGCTTCCTGGGCCTGCAGGCTCAGGGCGTGATCCTTGAGGTGCACGTTCAGTTCTTCAAGGGCCCGCAAACCCGTGCCTTGCTGGCGCTTGAGCCGCTGCATCGTCGCCAGCCAGGGCTTGAGGCGCTGGGTCTCCACCAAGGACTTGCTCGACAGGTCGAGCAGGCTGTTGAGGCGTTCGGCCGTGACCCGCAAGACCCGCTCGCCGCCTTCGGTGACCCGTTTGCGCTTGGGGTCCGGCTCCGTTGCCGGGGGCGGTTCCACTTCCGGCAGCTCGACGTGTAGCGGCTCGACGGGTGTCTCGACGCTTGGTAAGACCACTGCCGGGGCCTGTGGCGCGTTGGGGTCCAGCAGGCGCCCCATCAGCGCCACATAGGCATCGATGTCCGGAGCACCGACGTTGTTGCCCGGGGTGGCGATGCGCGTCAGCAGGTCAGTGCCTTGCAGCAAGGCGTCGATATGCTCGGCCCCCAAGACCAGGCGCCGCTCCTGGGCGCTGACCAGGCAATCCTCCATCACATGGGCCACGCTGACGCCGGCGTCCACCCCGACGATCCGCGCCGCGCCCTTGAGGGAATGGGCCGCGCGCATGCACGACTCGAGATAATCGGCCTGGGTCGGATCACGCTCCAGGGCCAGCAAGCCGGCGCTCAGCACCTGGACCTGGGCTTCGGCTTCCAGGCTGAACAGTTCCAGCAGCGAGGCGTCGCGCATCTGATCAGGGGTCATGACAGGCTCCGAGCCACGGCAGACAGCAGCTGTTCTTCATCCAGCCAGCGCAGGCTGCGGCCGTTATAGGGCAGCACGCCACGGGTGTACTTGCCCGCCGATGGCGAAGCGCTCGCCAGGATCCGTTCATCGATGGCGTGGATGCCGTCCACTTCGTCCACCGGCACCACCACCGGCCCGCCCTTGGCCGCGACAATCAACATGCGCGGCATGACCCGCGTACCGGCAACCGCCGGCGCGCCGGGCTCCAGGTCCAGCAGTTCCACCAGCGACAGGCAAGCCACCAGCGCCCCGCGCACATTCGCCACGCCCAGCAAGGCCCGTGAACGTTGGTGGGGCAACGAGTGGATCGGCTGCAACGGTGCCACTTCCACCAGACTGCGCGTGGTCAGGCCCAGCCATTCCTCACCGAGGCGGAACATCAACAGCGAGCGCGTGACAACATCATTGTCCACCGGGGCCAGGGACAAGTCCCGCTGATCCTGCGGCAAGGCATAACGGTCCAGCAGCCGGGTGGCGGCCGCCGAATACACCGAGCAATTGCGACAATGGATATGCTCGGCCAACAGCGGGCAGGATTTGTCGCCATGCACGCCGATGCGGTTCCAGCAATCGTCGATGGCCTGGGCATCGTCGTGGGTGACCTTGTATGAAGACGAACCGCTCATCGTTTGTGCTCACTGTCTGCCGTGCGCCCGCTGCGGGCGGCGCGTTCCTGCAATCGACGGGCTCCGGCCGCGTCTCCCTGGGAAGCCAGCAGCGCCGCCAGATGCACCAGGGCCTCGGCGTGTTGCGGTTCAAGATAAAGCGCCTTGCGATAAAAGCCCTGGGCTTCAAGGGCGCTGCCGGCCATGTCGCTGAGCAGGCCCAACCAATAGAAGACCTGGGCGTTCGGCGCATGGCTGCGCAAATACTCTTCGCACGCCGCACGGGCCTCGGCGCTTTTGCCGCCGTTGGCCAGGGCGGCGATATTGGCCAGCAAGGTCGTGGCATCGCTGCGCGGCGGTGGGGCAATCGGCGTGAGGTTCGTGGCAAACGGCCGCGGCCGGATCACCGGCGCAACAACCCGCGGCGGCGGCTGACGAACCGACAGTGGCGACGACACCAAGGCCGGCAACGGCTCCGGCTCGGGTGCCCCCTGGCGACTGAAGGCGAACGATTGGGCAATCCCGATCGAGCGCATGCCCAGGCGTCCCAACAAGCTGCCCTCGGCGGGGCCGATAAACAGCACGCCGTCCTGATGGGTCAGGCGCTTGAGCACCTCGAACACTTGCTGCTGGGTCGGCGGGTCGAAATAGATCAGCAGGTTGCGACAGAACACAAAGTCGTAGGGGGCCTCGTTCACCAGCAAGGCCGGATCCAGCAGGTTGCCCACTTGCAAACGCACCTGTTCGCGCACCCGCTCGCGCAGAAGGTACCCCTCGTCCGCGACGTCGAAATGCCGTTCGCGAAAACCCAGGTCGGCGCCACGGAAGGAGTTTCTGCCGTAACGCGCTTCCTTCGCCCGGGCCACCGACAGCGGACTGACGTCCAGGCCGTCCACCTTGAACTGATGTGGTCCCAGGCCTGCGTCGAGCAAGGCCATGGCGATGGAATAAGGTTCTTCGCCGGTGGAGCACGGCAAGCTGAGGATGCGCAGTGCACGCAGGTGCTTGATTTCGCCCAGGCGCTTGACGGCCAGCCTGGCGAGGGTCGCGAAGGATTCGGGATAGCGGAAGAACCAGGTCTCCGGGACGATCACCGCTTCGATCAGCGCCTGCTGCTCCGGGGCCGAATGCTGCAGGGCCTGCCAATATTCATCGGCGGTTCGCCCAGGCACGGCACTGATCCGTTGGCGCACGGCCCGCTCGATGATCGCGGTGCCGACGGAGGTCACATCGAGGCCGATGCGCGCCTTGAGGAAATCGAAAAACCGCTGGTCGTTGTTCATGGCGTTGCCCCGAGGTCGTCGGGGTCCAGCGGCGTCGCAGGAAACAGCAGCGCCCGAACGGACTCGTCGAGCAGGTCATTGACCCGCACCCATTGCAGCAACCCGTGGGCATCTTCGCGTACGGGGCCGAGGTACGGCGCCTGCCGATTGTCCAGGCCATAGGGTATGAAATCGGCCGGATCACAGCGCACGGTGTCGGTCGCCTGCTCCAGGATCAATCCCAGCACTTGCCCGGCTTGCTGCGCGTCGCCTTGATAGCGCACCAGCACCAGCCGCGTGCTGGTCCGGGGCTCGGCGCTCTGGCCGAATGTGAGGGCAGACAGGTCGATCACCGGCACCACGGCGCCACGCCAGGCAAACACCCCCGCCACCCAGGACGGCGCCCGGGCGATCGGCTTGAGGGGCAGGCGCGGCAGCACCTCCACCACATCGATGGCCTGCAGGGCGTAACGTTCGTTGCCGATGCAGAACACCAGGAACAACGACTGACGGGCCGTCGGTGCCGCGCCACGGCGGGTCTCGAGTTCGCCCATCAGACTTTGAAACGCGAGACGCCGCTGCGCAGCCCCACGGCGACCTGGCTCAGCTCGTCGATGGCGGAACTGGCCTGGCGCAGGGACTCCACGGTCTGGCTGCTGGCATCGCCCAGTTGTACCAGGGCGTGGTTGATCTGCTCGGCACCGGTGGCCTGGGCCTGCATGCCTTCGTTGACCATCAACACCCGCGGCGCCAAGGCCTGGACCTGATGGATGATCTGCGACAACTGCTCACCGACCTGCTGCACCTCGGCCATGCCCCGGCGCACTTCTTCGGAGAACTTGTCCATGCCCATCACACCGGCTGAGACGGCGGACTGGATCTCGCGCACCATCTGCTCGATGTCATAGGTCGCTACGGCCGTCTGGTCGGCCAGGCGCCGCACTTCCGTGGCCACCACGGCGAAACCGCGCCCGTACTCACCGGCCTTCTCGGCCTCGATGGCGGCGTTGAGGGACAACAGGTTGGTCTGGTCGGCCACTTTGACGATGGTCACCACCACCTGGTTGATGTTGCCGGCCTTCTCGTTGAGGATCGCCAGCTTGGCGTTCACCAGGTCGGCGGCGCCCATCACCGAGTGCATGGTGTCCTCCATGCGCGCCAGGCCTTGCTGGCCGGAGCCGGCGGCCACCGAGGCCTGGTCGGCGGCGGTGGACACCTCGGTCATGGTACGCACCAGGTCCCGGGAGGTGGCGGCGATTTCCCGGGACGTCGCGCCGATCTCGGTGGTGGTGGCGGCGGTTTCGGTGGCCGTGGCCTGTTGCTGGCGCGAGGTGGCGGCGATTTCGGTGACCGAGGTGGTGACCTGCACCGATGAGCGCTGGGCCTGGGACACCAGCGAGGTCAGCTCGGCCATCATGTCGTTGAAGCCGGTTTCCACGGCACCGAATTCGTCCTTGCGCGCCAGGTTCAGGCGCCCGCTCAGGTCGCCGCTGCGCATGACCTCGAGGATCTCAACGATGCGGTTCATCGGCCCCATGATCGCCCGCATCAACAACAGGCCACAGAATACGGCGACGATCAACGCGACCAAGAGCGACAGGCCCATGGCGACCTTGGCCGCCGTCACCGCGTCACCAATGGTCAGGGTGGCCTTTTCCGCCCGCTCGCGATTGCGCTCGATGATATGGTTCAAGTGCCCGCGGCCGTCGAGCCACGCCGTCGTCAGCTCGGTGTTCAGCGCCAGTCGCGCCCCTTCGTAATCCTTGCGCTGGTACAGGTCCAGGACCTTCGCCAGGGCCTTGTTGAAGTCCTGGTGATTGACCTCGAACTCGTCGAAAGAGACTTGGTCGGCCGGGTCCTGGATCAGTTTCTGGTAGTTCTGTATTTCTTCGCGCAGGTGCTGCTCGAAGCCCTGGTACCGGGCCTTGTCCTCGGCGGTGATCTCCCGGTGCCCCGAAAGGCCGACGATTTGCTGGGTCAGGACATAGCTGTCGACCCAGCCGCCGCGGATCATGGAACTGAAATACACCCCTGGCACTGCATCGGTCCGGACCTTTTCTTCACTGTCCTGGATCTTCAACAACCGTGAATACGAGACAACCACCATCAGCAGCATAATGGCGATGATCACCGCAAAACTCGCCAGGATGCGTTGGCGCAATGTCCAATTCTTCACAGTAAAACCTCAGGCACTTGAAAATGCTGGGGAGTATAGCCGAGGGCGCTGTGGCTTCTGTATGGCGGTGTGGGGTGATTTTGGCGAGGCGCAGGCCAGCTCCCACAGGAGATGCCTTGGAACCAGGACTATCGGACGGCACAAAACCAGTGTGGGAGCGGGCTTGCTCGCGAAGGCGGTGTGTCAGTCAATGGAAATGTAGACCGATACACCGCCTTCGCGAGCAAGCCCGCCCCCACGGAGAATAATATCGGGGCTGCTTTTATTGGGCCGCCTGGCGCACCTGCTTTTCCAGTTCAGTCTTCAGACCCGGCTCCAGCTTGAGTTGGCGCGCCAGTTCATCGAGGTAGGACTTCTCCATGAAGTTTTCCTCGTCCACCAGCATCACGCTGGCGATGTACATTTCCGCGGCCATTTCCGGGGTGCTGGCAGCGCGGGCGACGTCAGTGGGATCCAGGGGCTTGTTGAGTTCGGCGTGCAGCCAGTGTTGCAGTTCCTGGTCGTTGTCGAGCTTGGTGAACTCGCCTTCGATCAACTGCCGCTCGCGCTCGTCTACATGGCCGTCGGCCTTGGCCGCCGCCACCAGCGCCTTGAGGATCGCCTGGCTATGCTGCTCGACCTGCGCCGGGGGCACGCGGTCGAGGGTCTGCGGTTCGGTTTTCGGCGCGTTGCCTTGCTGGGCCTGCCAATTGCCATAGGCTTTGTAGGCGATCACACCCAAGGCAGCCAGGCCGCCATAGGCCAGGGCCTTGCCACCGAAGCTGCGGGCTTTCTTGTTGCCCAGCAGCAGGCCCATGGCGCCGGCGGCCAGTGCCCCGCCACCCGCGCCGGAAAGCATCCCGCCCAGGTTGCCGGAGCCGCCAAGCAACCCGCCCAGGCCACCGGATGACTTGCCCTGTGAACCGCCAGCCTTGTTCTGCAACATTTCCTGGCCGGACTTGAGAAGCTGATCGAGCAATCCACGGGTGTTCATGTGTTGCCTCCACATTGTCGGGTGAACGTAAGGCCCCCAGCCTAGATCGAAAGTGCCCCGACGCCATTGGCGAGAGTGCTTCGAGATGTTGCCTGAGGCGTCAGCGAAGCACTCCCCTTGCCTTCTAAAAAAAAGATATACACTCAGGCACATCGATAAAATCGCCCGTCGGGTAGATGCCCATGATGACCCTGCGTCAGATCCGCCACTTCATCGCCGTGGCCGAAACCGGCTCCATCTCCGCCGCTGCGCAAACGGCATTCATTTCCCAGTCCACCCTGACCCTGGCCATCCAGCAATTGGAACAGGAAATCGGCGTCAGCCTGTTCAACCGTCACGCCAAGGGCATGACCCTGACCCACCAGGGCCATCAATTCCTGCGCCAGGCCCATTTGATCCTGGCCACGGTCGATAACGCCAAGCGCAGCCTGCAACACAGCACCGACCAGGTGACCGGCCAAGTCACCATCGGCGTCACCAGCCTGGTCGCCGGCTACTACCTGGCGGACCTGCTGACCCGTTTCCAGCGCGCCTACCCCAACGTGGAGATCCGCGTGATGGAGGACGAACGGCCGTACATCGAGCATTTGCTGGTCAGCGGCGAAATCGATGTCGGGGTGCTGATCCTGTCCAACCTGGAAGACCGCCATGCCTTGCAGACTGAAGTCCTGACCCATTCGCCACACCGCGTGTGGTTGCCGGCGCAACACCCGTTGCTGGAGCACGACAGCATCAACCTGGCCGACGTGGCCCGCGAACCGCTGATCCAACTGAATGTCGATGAAATGGACCGCAATGCCCAACGTCTATGGCGCGGCGCCGGCCTGCAACCAAGGATCACCTTGCGTACCGCCTCGACCGAAGCGGTGCGCAGCCTGGTGGCGGCAGGACTGGGCGTGTCGATCCAGCCGGACATGACGTATCGGCCCTGGTCGCTGGAAGGCGACATCATCGAAGCCCGACCGATTGCCGACCTCAACCAGACCCTCGACGTCGGCCTGGCCTGGCGCCGGGGCACGGCGCGCCCGACATCGGTGGACCCATTCCTGGCCGTTGCGCGGGAACAGCCCCATGGCGGGCGCAAGCCATCTATTTAATCGAACGCAGCCTTGAGTATTTCGAATTTGTCGGCCTTGAAGCTGAGCACTAGTCTTGCTGCATCACCGCAATCCATTGTGGGAGCGAGCTTGCTCGCGAAGCGGTGGTACAGATGGACCGCCATCGCGAGCAAGCTCGCTCCCACAGGTTCCGGCGTTTCAACTGATATCTATAAAACAGAGAAGGCGAACATGGCTGGCACGCAAACCCCGTTGTGCACCGCGTTGCTGATCGACGGGGCGCTCATCCCTGGCGAAGGCCTTGTCGAGCCGATCCTCAACCCGGCCACCGGCGAAGCGGTGGCTCACATCGCCGAGGCCAGTACCGAACAGGTGGAAGCCGCGGTTCTCGCCGCCCATCGCGCCTTCGACGGCTGGTCGCGCACCACGCCGCAACAACGCTCGAACCTGCTGCTGGACATCGCCAGTGCCATCGAAAAAAACGCCGATGAACTGGCCCGCCTCGAATCCTTGAACTGCGGCAAGCCGCTGCACCTGGCGCGCCAGGATGACCTGAGCGCCACCGTGGATGTATTCCGCTTCTTCGCCGGTGCCGTGCGCTGCCAGACCGGCCAGCTCAGTGGCGAATACCTGCCGGGCTACACCAGCATGGTGCGCCGCGACCCGATCGGCGTGGTGGCGTCCATCGCGCCGTGGAACTACCCGATCATGATGGCCGCCTGGAAGATCGCCCCGGCCCTGGCTGCCGGCAATACGCTGGTGTTCAAGCCTTCGGAGCACACGCCGCTGTCGATCCTGGCCCTGGCGCCAACATTGGCCGAGATCCTGCCGCGGGGCGTCATCAATATCCTCTGCGGGGGTGGCGAAGGTGTCGGCAGCCATCTGGTCAGCCATCCGAAAGTGCGCATGGTCTCGTTGACCGGCGACATCGTCACCGGGCAGAAAATCCTCCAGGCGGCGGCAAAAACCCTCAAGCGCACGCACCTGGAGCTGGGCGGCAAGGCGCCAGTGATCGTGTGCAACGATGCCGATATCCAGGCGGTAGTCGAGGGCGTGCGCACTTACGGTTACTACAATGCCGGACAGGATTGCACCGCAGCCTGCCGGATCTACGCCCAAGGCGGGATTCACGATCGCCTGGTGGCCGAGCTCGGCGCGGCAGTGAGCAGCCTGCGCTTTGCCAGCAAGCGCGACGCCGACAATGAGATCGGTCCGCTGATCAGTACCCGCCAGCGCGACCGCGTGGCCAGTTTTGTCGAGCGTGCCCTCGGCCAGCCGCACATCGAACGCATCACTGGCGCGGCGGTGCATTCCGGCGCCGGTTTCTACTACCAGCCCACGCTGCTGGCGGGCTGCAAGCAAAACGATGAAATCGTCCAGCGCGAGGTGTTCGGCCCGGTCGTCACCGTGACCCGCTTCGACGAACTCAGCCAGGCGGTGGACTGGGCCAACGATTCCGAATACGGCCTGGCGTCCTCGGTATGGACCCAGAACCTGGACAAGGCCATGCAGGTGGCGGCGCGGTTGCAATACGGCTGCACCTGGATCAACAGCCATTTCATGCTGGTCAGCGAAATGCCCCACGGCGGCCTGAAACGTTCGGGTTATGGGAAAGACCTGTCCAGCGACTCACTCCAGGACTACAGCGTGGTACGCCACATCATGGCCCGTCACGGCCAGCATCTGTAGATAACAGCACTACGCTAATAACAAGCCAGCCATGGCGCTTCACCGGTTCGAACACTGCCCCGACTCTAATTAAAGCAAGAGGGATTTCCATGTACGCGCACAAGACCGTATTGCTCAGTGCACTTACCACGGCGCTGCTGACCAGCGTCAGCCTCCAGGCCGCCGAGCCACTCAAGGCCATTGGCGCTGGCGAAGGCCAACTGGATATCGTCGCCTGGCCGGGCTACATCGAACGCGGCGAAAGTGACAAAGCCTACGATTGGGTCACCGGCTTCGAGCAGGAGACCGGCTGCAAGGTCAACGTGAAAACCGCCGCCACGTCCGACGAAATGGTCAGCCTGATGACCAAGGGTGGCTATGACCTGGTCACCGCCTCCGGCGACGCCTCGTTGCGACTGATTGCCGGCAAGCGCGTGCAGCCGATCAACACCGCGCTGATCGCCAACTGGAAGAACCTCGACCCACGCCTGAAAGATGCGCCGTGGTACGTGGTCAACCAGCAAACCTACGGCACCCCGTACCAGTGGGGCCCGAACGTGTTGATGTACAACACCGACGTGTTCAAGCAGGCGCCCACCAGTTGGAGCGTGCTGTTCAACGCCCAGGACTTGCCCGACGGCAAGCCGAACAAGGGGCGCGTGCAAGCCTACGATGGCCCGATCTACATCGCCGACGCGGCGCTGTACCTCAAGACCGCCAAGCCTGAGCTGGGCATCAAGGACCCGTACCAACTCGACGAAGCCCAATACAAGGCCGTGCTGGAATTGCTCCGGGCCCAGCAGCCGTTGATCCACCGTTACTGGCACGACACCACTGTGCAGATGAGCGACTTCAAGAACGAAGGCGTGGTGGCGTCCGGCGCCTGGCCTTATCAGGTCAACGGTCTGATGAACGAGAAGCAACCGATCGCCTCGACCATTCCGAAAGAAGGCGCCACCGGCTGGGCCGACACCACGATGCTCCACGCCGAGGCCAAGCACCCCAACTGCGCCTACAAGTGGATGGACTGGTCGCTGCAACCGAAAGTCCAGGGGGACGTGGCCGCGTGGTTCGGTTCCTTGCCCGCGGTGCCGGCAGCGTGCAAGGGCAGCGAGCTGTTGGGTGCCGAAGGCTGCAAGACCAACGGCTTCGATCAGTTCGACAAGATCGCCTTCTGGAAAACCCCACAGGCCGAGGGCGGCAAGTTCGTGCCGTACAGCCGCTGGACCCAGGACTACATTGCGATCATGGGCGGGCGCTAAGTCCCTCAGTCGGCGAAAAAACCGGAGCTGAGCACCGCTCTTGTGGCGAGGGGATTTATCCCCGCTGGGCTGCGAAGCAGCCCCAAAGCAGGCGATTCAATCTGCCTGATACCCACAGGTGTCAGGTTTTGGGGGGCTTCGCCCCCAGCGGGGATAAATCCCCTCGCCACAGCTCCGTGCCTGACAATCCAGCCAGATCCAACAGAAGTTGCGCTTTTTGGAGCCCCGCACCATGACGCTTGCAGTCCAGTTCACCCAGGTATCCCGTCAGTTCGGCGATGTCAAAGCCGTTGACCGGGTCTCCATTGATATCCAGGACGGCGAGTTCTTTTCCATGCTGGGCCCGTCCGGCTCGGGCAAGACCACCTGCCTGCGGCTGATCGCCGGGTTCGAACAACCCAGTGCCGGCTCGATTCGTATCCACGGCAAGGAAGCCACCGGGCTCGCGCCGTACCAGCGCGACGTCAACACGGTGTTCCAGGATTACGCCCTCTTCCCCCACATGAACGTACGCGACAACGTGGCCTACGGCTTGAAAGTCAAAGGCGTCGCCAAGGTCGAGCGCCTCCAGCGCGCCAACGAAGCCCTGGAGATGGTGGCCTTGGGCGGCTATGGCGAACGCAAGCCGGTGCAGCTCTCCGGCGGCCAGCGACAACGCGTGGCCCTGGCCCGTGCGCTGGTCAATCGTCCGCGGGTGTTGCTGCTCGATGAACCCTTGGGGGCCCTGGACCTGAAGCTGCGTGAACAGATGCAGGGCGAGTTGAAGAAGCTGCAACGCCAATTGGGCATTACCTTCATTTTCGTCACCCACGACCAGACTGAAGCGCTGTCGATGTCCGACCGCGTGGCGGTGTTCAACCAGGGGCGCATCGAACAGGTCGATACCCCGCGCAACCTTTACATGAAGCCGGCCACCACCTTCGTCGCCGAATTCGTCGGCACCTCCAACGTGATTCGTGGCGAACTGGCCCGGGAACTGAGCGGTTATCCACAGCCGTTCTCGATTCGCCCGGAACACGTGCGTTTCGCCGAGGGTCCGTTGGCCAGTGGTGAGATCGAAGTCCACGGCCTGCTGCACGACATCCAGTACCAGGGCAGCGCCACGCGTTACGAGTTGAAACTTGCCAACGGCCAGACCCTGAACCTCAGCCAGGCCAATACCCAGTGGCACGACCACGCAGCCCAGCGCCAAACAGGCCAGCACCTCAGTGTCCGCTGGGCCCGCGAGGCGATGGTCACGCTGCACGACGCCGCCAGTGGCGAGGTGTGAGATGAACACCCTGGCCATCCCCCAAGCGCCAGCGCCCGGCTCGCCGCTGCGGCGTTTTGCCAACGTGCTGTACCGACGGCCCAACCTGTACCTGTCGATGCTGCTGGTGCCGCCGCTGCTGTGGTTCGGCGCGGTCTACCTGGGTTCGCTCCTGACGTTGCTGTGGCAGGGCTTCTACACCTTCGACGACTTCACCATGGCGGTGACGCCGGACCTGACCCTGGCGAATTTCGCGGCACTGTTCCAACCCTCGAACTTCGACATCATTCTGCGCACCCTGAGCATGGCGATAGCCGTGTCCATCGCCAGCGCCATCGTCGCGTTCCCGATCGCCTACTACATGGCGCGCTACACCCGTGGCAAGACCAAGGCGTTTTTCTACATCGCGGTGATGCTGCCGATGTGGGCCAGTTATATCGTCAAGGCCTATGCCTGGACGCTGCTGCTGGCCAAGGGCGGTGTGGCGCAGTGGTTCGTCCAGCACCTGGGCCTGGGGCCGGTGCTGCAGTTCGTGCTGGGGATCCCGGGCGTGGGTGGCAGCACGTTGTCCACCTCACACCTGGGGCGTTTCCTGGTGTTCGTCTACATCTGGCTGCCGTTCATGATCCTGCCGATCCAGGCGTCCCTGGAGCGCCTGCCGCCCTCGCTGCTGCAAGCCTCGGCCGACCTGGGCGCCAGGCCGCGCCAGACGTTCCTGCAGGTGATCCTGCCGCTGTCGATCCCGGGCATTGCCGCCGGCTCGATCTTCACCTTCTCGCTGACCCTGGGGGATTTCATCGTGCCGCAACTGGTGGGCCCGCCGGGCTACTTCGTCGGCAGCATGGTCTATGCCCAGCAAGGCGCCATCGGCAACATGCCCATGGCCGCGGCGTTCACCCTGGTGCCCATCGTGCTGATCGCGATCTATCTATCCGTCGTCAAGCGACTGGGAGCTTTCGATGCACTCTGACTCTCAAGACCGGGCCTCGTGGGGCTTGCGGATCGCGGCATGGGGCGGCCTGGTGTTCCTGCATTTCCCGATCCTGATCATCTTCCTCTACGCCTTCAACACCGAGGACGCCGCATTCAGTTTCCCGCCCAAGGGCCTGACCCTGAAGTGGTTCAGCATCGCCTTCTCACGCCCGGATGTGCTGGAGGCAATCAAGCTGTCATTGCAGGTCGCGGCCATCGCCACGCTGATCGCCATGGTGCTCGGCACCCTGGCTTCGGCGGCCTTGTACCGACGCGACTTTTTCGGCAAACAAGGTATTTCGCTGATGCTGATCCTGCCGATTGCCTTGCCGGGGATCATCACGGGCATTGCCCTGCTGGCAACCTTCAAGACCCTGGGCATCGAACCCGGGATGTTCACCATCGTCGTCGGCCATGCAACCTTCTGCGTGGTGATCGTCTACAACAACGTCATCGCCCGCCTGCGCCGCACCTCCCACAGCCTGATCGAGGCCTCCATGGACCTGGGCGCCGACGGCTGGCAGACCTTTCGCTACATCATCTTGCCCAACCTGGGCTCGGCGCTGCTGGCCGGTGGAATGCTGGCCTTTGCGCTGTCGTTCGACGAGATCATCGTCACCACCTTCACCGCCGGCCACGAACGCACCCTGCCCCTGTGGCTGCTCAACCAGCTCAGCCGCCCTCGCGATGTGCCGGTGACCAACGTGGTGGCGATGCTGGTGATGATGGTCACGATGTTGCCGATATTGGGCGCGTATTACCTGACCCGTGGGGGTGAGAGCGTGGCCGGGAGCGGCGGAAAGTAACCCCTTTTCCCACGGTACAAAGAGAGTTTTTTTGTGGGAGCGAGCCTGCTCGCGATGGCTGACAAACATTCAACACAGATGTCGACTGTAAGACCGCTATCGCGAGCAAGCTCGCTCCCACAGGGATCGGTTCCAGCAGACACAGAACTGCTTCGATGAGGACAATGCTATGCAAACCAAACTGCTGATCAACGGCCATCTGGTGAACGGCGAAGGCCCAGGCCAGGCGGTGTTCAACCCGTCGCTGGGCCGGGTGCTGGTGGAGATCAATGAGGCCAGCGAAGCCCAGGTCGATGCTGCCGTGCGCGCCGCCGACAGTGCCTTCGAGGCCTGGTCGCAAGTGCCGCCCAAGGATCGCTCCCTGTTGCTGCTCAAACTGGCCGATGCCATCGAAGCCCACGGCGAAGAGCTGGCGAAGCTGGAGTCGGACAACTGCGGCAAGCCCTTGAGCGCCGCGCTGAACGACGAGATCCCGGCGATTGCCGACGTGTTCCGCTTCTTTGCCGGCGCCAGTCGCTGCATGAGCGGTTCGGCGGGGGGCGAATACCTGCCGGGGCACACTTCGATGATCCGTCGCGACCCAGTGGGCGTCATTGCCTCCATCGCGCCGTGGAACTACCCGTTGATGATGGTCGCCTGGAAAATCGCCCCGGCCCTGGCGGCCGGCAATACCGTGGTGCTCAAGCCGTCGGAGCAGACCCCGCTGACGGCGTTGCGCCTGGCGGAACTGGCGTCGGAGATTTTCCCGGCCGGCGTGCTCAACGTGATCTTTGGCCGTGGGCAGACCGTCGGCAATCCGCTGGTCACCCACCCGAAAGTGCGCATGGTGTCGCTGACCGGCTCCATCGCCACCGGCTCGAACATCATTTCCAGCACGTCCGACAGCGTCAAGCGCATGCACATGGAACTGGGCGGCAAGGCCCCGGTGATCATCTTCGACGACGCCGACATCGATGCGGCGGTCGAAGGCATCCGCACCTTCGGTTTCTATAATGCCGGCCAGGACTGCACCGCCGCCTGTCGGATCTATGCCCAACAAGGCATCTACGACCGGTTCGTCGAGAAACTCGGCGCGGCGGTGGGCAGCATCAAATACGGCCTGCAAACCGCATCCGACACCGAGATGGGCCCGCTGATCACCGCCCAGCACCGCGACCGCGTGGCCGCTTTCGTCGAACGGGCCATCGCCCAACCCCATATCCGCCTGGTCACCGGTGGCAAGGCGGTGGACGGCAACGGCTTCTTCTTCGAACCGACGGTGCTGGCCGACGCCCAGCAGGATGACGAAATCGTCCGCCGGGAAGTCTTCGGGCCGGTGGTGTCCGTCACCCCGTTCCTCGACGAAGCGCAAGTGCTGGCCTGGGCCAACGATTCGGACTACGGCCTGGCCTCATCGGTCTGGACCGCCGACATCGGCCGTGCCCATCGCCTGTCGGCGCGCCTGCAATACGGCTGCACCTGGGTGAACACCCACTTCATGCTCGTCAGCGAGATGCCCCATGGCGGCCAGAAACGTTCCGGCTATGGCAAGGACATGTCCATGTATGGGCTGGAGGACTACACGGTGGTGCGGCATGTGATGTTCAAGCATTGAAAGGAGACAATGTTGGCAACCGATGCCCCAGGCTGCCGCGCCTGGGCATTGCCAAGGCTTGCACGGAGTGCCCCCAGGACCGGTCGCTGGAATGACACCGGCCGGTGCCCGTCCGCTCCGGTCGTCCATCCTTTCTTCAAAACCTCGAAACACTCCTCATCGCATCCACCAGGTAGCGCATGGCGATCCGGTCGTTCTCCGACAACTCCCGATAGCGCTCCACCAGCTTCAGTTCTTCCAGGCTCAAGCGCCGCGACCTGCGCCCATGGGTCAGGTTTGGAAAGATCCCCAGTATTTCAGCGATGCCCTGTATTTTCGTCATGAGCGTGTGTCCTTCTGTACGTCGAGTTTGACCTGATAGCGCATGTGGATCCCGGCTTGGATCGCCTGTCACGCTAGAGAATAGGGAGGTTTCCAACCGGGAGAAGGCAGTTTTAGAGTAATTAGTCAAAAAATGCCGCAATCCTTATAAAAAAAGAAACAACTGTAAGAAAATTTGACCAAGCCACGCTTTCCTATCTCTCGACGCCCGCATTTCCCCTATGATTTTGCGCCTCGGTGAACCGATCCGGCTCTCAGGCATCTGTTCTAACGTTCGTCGCGTTTGGCCAAAGGCATGTCCGAACTCCTTTATCAGTCTTTGGTGCCAGGATCGGCGCGGGATTGTTTCGAGAAAGGTTGTATTTATGCACCGCAGGAATCTGCTCAAGGCCTCCATGGCCTTCGCCGCCTACACCGGGCTGTCGGCCTCCGGGCTCATGGCCGCACGCGCCTGGGCTGCTGATCAGACCGCCGATGGAGAAGCCCGGCCCTTCGACTTCAACAGTTTGAAGGAGCAGGCCCGGCGACTGGCCGAGAGCCGCTACATCGACACCAAGCAAGTCCTGCCACCCACCCTGGCGCAAATGTCGCCGCTGCAGTTCAACGCCATTCGGTACGACGCCAATCACTCATTGTGGAATGAGCTGGATGGACGGCAATTGGATGCGCAGTTCTTCCACGTCGGCATGGGCTTCAAGCAGCCGGTGCGCATGTACAGCGTCGACCCGAAGACGCGCATGGCCCGTGAGGTGCATTTCCGCCCGGAGTTGTTCAACTACGAGAAAACCACGGTCAACACCTCGCAACTGACGGGTGACCTGGGCTTCGCCGGCTTTCGCGTCTTCAAGGCGCCGGAGCTGGATCGGCACGACATCGTTTCGTTCCTGGGGGCCAGCTACTTCCGCGCCGTGGATGCCAGCGGCCAATACGGGCTGTCTGCCCGCGGCTTGGCCATCGACACCTACGCCAAGAAGCGCGAGGAGTTCCCGGACTTCACCAAGTTCTGGTTCGAAACCCCGGACAAGAACAGCACCCGCTTCGTCGTCTACGCCTTGCTCGACTCCCCCAGCGCCACCGGCGCCTATCGGTTCGACATCGATTGCCAGCCGACGCGGGTGGTGATGGACATCGACGCGCACGTCAATGCCCGTACCGCCATCGAGCAACTGGGTATCGCCCCCATGACCAGCATGTTCAGCTGCGGCACCGTCGAACGGCGCATGTGCGACACCATTCACCCGCAAATACACGACTCCGACCGGCTGGCCATGTGGCGCGGCAACGGCGAGTGGGTCTGCCGTCCGTTGAACAACCCTGCCACCCTGCAATTCAACGCGTTCGCCGACAAGGACCCGAAAGGTTTCGGCCTGGTGCAGACCGACCACGACTTTGCCAGCTACCAGGACACCGTGGACTGGTACAGCAAGCGCCCAAGCCTGTGGGTCGAACCGACGACGGCCTGGGGCGAAGGCTCGGTGGACCTGCTGGAGATCCCGACCACCGGGGAAACCCTGGACAACATTGTCGCGTTCTGGACGCCGAAAAAGCCGGTGGCCGCCGGTGACTCGCTGAACTATGGCTACAAGCTCTACTGGAGCGCGCTGCCGCCGGTCAGTACCGACCTGGCCCATGTCGACGCCACCCGCTCAGGCATGGGCGGCTTCATCGAAGGCTGGGCACCGGGCGAGCATTACCCGACCGTCTGGGCACGTCGTTTCGCCGTGGATTTCAGCGGCGGCGGCCTCGACCAACTGCCGCCCGGCACCGGGATCGAACCGGTGGTGACCTGCTCCCACGGCGAAGTGAAGGACTTCAACGTGTTGGTGCTGGACGCGATCAAGGGCTACCGCATCACCTTCGACTGGTACCCGACCGACGACAGTGTAGAGCCGGTGCAGATGCGCCTGTTCATTCGCACCAAGGACCGCACCTTGAGCGAGACCTGGTTGTACCAGTACTTCCCGCCGGCGCCGGATAAGCGCAAGTATCCCTGATAGGGATCGGGTGCCTGGGCTGGCCCTATCGCGAGCAGGCTCGCTCCCACAGTAGATTGATGTTCTACCCTGTGGGAGCGAGCTTGCTCGCGAAGGCGGCAGTACAGACACCAACGATTTCAGATATGAAAAAGCCCCGGCCAATGACGACCGGGGCTTTTTGTTTACTGGGCACTCAATCGCGCAAATCCGACTCATGAATCGGCTGGTCCCGATGGGTGGCCCGCTGGTACTGCGCCGGCCACGTGGCCTTGCGACCGCCCAGGTCATCGTCGGCATGCAAGGCCCAGTACGGATCGCGCAACAATTCGCGGGCCAGGAAAATGATGTCGGCCTGGCAGGTGCGCAGGATGTGTTCGGCCTGGGCCGGTTCGGTGATCATGCCGACGGTGCCGGTAGCGATTTCCGACTCCTTGCGTACCCGCTCGGCGAAGCGTGTCTGGTAACCCGGTCCGGTGGGAATTTCCGCATTCGCGGCCGTGCCGCCCGACGACACATCGATCAGATCCACCCCCAGGGCCCTGAATCGCCGCGCCAGTTCCACGGTCTCGTCCGGGTTCCAACCGTCCTCGACCCAGTCGGTGGCGGAAACGCGCACGAACACCGGCAACGCTTCAGGCCAGACCGCTCGGACCGCTTCGGTGACTTGCAGCACCAGGCGGATGCGGTTCTCGAACGAGCCGCCATATTGATCGCGGCGCTGATTGCTCAAGGGCGACAGGAACTGATGCAGCAGATAGCCATGAGCCGCATGGACCTCGACCACCTTGAAACCCGCCGTGAGGGCGCGCTTGGCCGCAGCCACGAAGGCCTGGATCACACCGGCGATCTGCCCTTCGTCCAACTGCACCGGCGGAGTATGTTGCGGGTCGAAGGCAATCGGCGACGGGCCGACCGGCACCCAGCCACCGTCGGCGGGTTTGACGCTGCCATGCTTGCCCAACCAGGGTCGCCAGGTGCTGGCCTTGCGCCCGGCATGGGCCAGTTGGATGCCCGGCACGGCCCCTTGGGCGGTGATGAATCGAGTGATGCGTTGCAAGGGTTCGATCTGTTCATCGTTCCACAGCCCCAGGTCCTGGGCGGTGATGCGACCGTCGGCGGTCACAGCGGTGGCTTCGGTGAACACCAGGCCGGCACCGCCCACGGCGCGGCTGCCCAAGTGCACCAGGTGCCAATCGTTGGCCAGGCCATCGGCGCTCGAATACTGGCACATCGGCGATACCGCGATGCGATTGGGCAGGGTCAATTGGCGAAGGGTATAGGGTTCCAGCAGCAGACTCATGGGGCACCTCTCGAATCAGTGGGCAGGCTCCAGGGTTCTGTTTGAACAGTCGACGAGTGACAAAAGGTACAACACCCGCCCCCGCGGGCAAAAAAATCGACAAGACGTCACAAGGGCTATCAAGCAGTGCTTAGAGCCTAGTCGACAACCCGGGAGGCGGGAGGGTTCAGAACTTAAAAAACGACGGTGTGACCAGATTACTCTCGATCAGGCCTGTAACTTTGTGATTACTCTCGATCGGGCCTGTGAGGTTGTGGCGAGGGGATTTATCCCCGTTCGGCTGCGCAGCAGCCGTGAACCCGGCCAATGCCGTTTGGATGAAGAAATTCGGTGCTGGGATATTTTGGGGTCTGCTGCGCAGCCCAGCGGGGATAAATCCCCTCGCCACAGGAACTAACAGCTAGAGGCTAGCGCGGTTCGATATGGGCAATCATCAATTGCACCGTTTCCTGGCCGCGGAACTCGTTGAGGTCGAGCTTGTAGGCCAGTTCCACCCAACGCACGGTAGGGTTGGGCCAGATCTCGCGGTCGATGCCAAAGGCAATGCCGTCGAGCTTCACCGAGCCACACTCGCTCTTGAGGATGACCTTCAGGTGCCGTTCGCCCACCACGCGTTGTTCGACCAACTGGAACACGCCATGGAACATCGGCTCCGGAAAATGCTGACCCCATGGGCCGGCATGGCGCAGCGCCCGGGCCAGTTCCAGGTGGAATTCCTCCACCGCCAGGGTACCGTCCGACAACAGCCGACCGGTCAAATCTTCTTCGCGCAATTGCCGGCGCACTTCCGCGTCGAACGCTTCGGCGAACAACGGGAAATTCGCTTCAGGCAGCGTCAGCCCCGCCGCCATGGCGTGACCGCCGTACTTGCTGATCAGGGTGGGATGCTGCGCCGCCACCACGCTCAATGCATCGCGAATGTGAAAGCCCGGCACCGAACGCCCCGAGCCCTTGAGCAAACCGTCCCCGGCATCGGCAAAGGCAATGGTGGGCCGGAAATAGCGCTCTTTCATCCGCGAAGCGAGGATGCCGATCACCCCTTGGTGCCACTGTGGGTCGAACAGGCACAAACCGAATGGCATCGACTCCACCGGCAGGTCCTTGAGCTGGGCCAGGGCTTCACGCTGCATGCCCTGCTCGATGGATTTGCGGTCCTGGTTCATGCCGTCCAGTTGCGCCGCCATCTCCCGCGCCAGGGCCGGGTCGTCGGTGAGCAGGCATTCGATGCCCAGGCTCATGTCATCCAGGCGCCCTGCCGCATTCAGACGCGGCCCGAGGATAAATCCGAGGTCGGTGGAAGTAATCCGTGAAGCGTCGCGCTTGGCCACTTCCAGGATCGCCTTGATGCCGGGCCGGGCACGTCCGGCGCGAATCCGTTCCAGGCCCTGGTGCACCAGGATCCGGTTATTCGCGTCCAGGGGCACCACGTCGGCCACGCTGCCCAGGGCCACCAGGTCGAGCAATTCGCCGATGTTCGGCTGGGGCGTGCTGGCATACCAGCCCAGGCTGCGCAGACGCGCCCGCAGGGCCATCAGCACGTAGAAAATGACGCCGACGCCGGCCAGGGCCTTGCTTGGGAACTCGCAGCCTGGCTGGTTCGGATTGACGATGGCATCGGCTGCCGGCAGTTCGAGGCCGGGCAAGTGGTGGTCGGTGACCAGCACCCGGAGCCCCGCCGCTTTTGCCGCCGCCACGCCTTCCACGCTGGAAATGCCGTTATCCACGGTGATCAGCAATTGCGGCTCGCGGGCCAGGGCGACTTCGACGATTTCCGGGGTCAAGCCGTAGCCATATTCGAAGCGATTGGGCACCAGGTAGTCGACATGGGCCGCACCGAGCAGGCGCAACCCAAGCATGCCCACGGTGCTGGCGGTCGCGCCATCGGCATCGAAGTCCCCCACGATCAGGATGCGCTGGCGTTGCTCCAAAGCCGTCACCAGCAAATCCACCGCGGCATCGATCCCCTTGAGCTGCTGGAAGGGAATCAAGCGCGCCAGACTCTTGTCCAGCTCGGCCTCGGACTGCACACCACGCGCTGCGTACAGGCGGGTCAACAGAGGCGGCAGGTCACCGAGAAATGGCAGGGTGTCGGGCAGTTGGCGGGGTTCTATGCGCATGGGAAACAGGACTTTCTCTATGAATCATTAAAACACTGGCGAAGAGCGCTTTTGTGGGAGCGAGCTTGCTCGCGATGGCGGCCACCAGCCAATCTCTTCGGCGCTGACGAACCGCTATCGCGAGCAAGCTCGCTCCCACAATGGCTGCCCACCATAGCTCAGCAATACCGGGTCAATGGCTCAACCGCGCTCGCCCAGCAACCACTGCAGCTGGACTTCATGCTGACCACGGTCGTCGGTCACGAAAATCGTGCCCTCGCTGATCATCACATCCCACTTGATCACCCGAGGCATGTCCTGGGCCAGGGTTTCGAGCACCTCTTGGGGCACGGCGGCGATATTGACGTTTTTCAGGTTCTTGACCGCCGGAATCACCTTGCCTTCCCACACCCGCAGGCTGCCATAGGCCAGCAGGCTGGTGCGCTCGGTCCGGCGCGAGCACCAGGTCAGTCGATCGGCGTCCGGCTGGCCGACTTCGATCCAGTGCAACACACGATCGTCCAGGCTTTTTTCCCACAGCGCAGGCTCGTCGACGTCTGACAGACCACGACCAAACGCCAGCAGCTCGTTGTACCAGAACGCGTAGGCCAACAGGCGCACGGTCATGCGTTCTTCGGTTTCCGAAGGGTGGCGGGCGATGGTCTGCTTCACATTCTCGTACACATTGCGGTCGAGGTCGGTGAGGTTCAGTTCAAACTTGTAGGTCGTGGACGGCTGGGCCATGAACGGGCTTCTTGATACGAGGAAAGGCGGCAAGTCTAACCGATGACACGGGCAATCCACGAATTGCCGACCATCAACCTGCGGCGACCGGCCCTGGCCTATGATAAAACGCTCTATTCGTTCTGCCTTTGTCCTACAGGATCTGTCATGTCGCTTACTGCCAAACCCCTTGCCGGCGTCAAAGTCATCGAACTTGGCACCTTGATCGCCGGGCCCTTCGCCTCGCGCATCTGCGGCGAATTCGGTGCCGAAGTCATCAAGGTCGAATCGCCCGACGGCGGTGACCCCCTGCGCAAGTGGCGCAAGCTGTACGAAGGCACTTCGTTGTGGTGGTTCGTCCAGGCACGCAACAAGAAGTCCCTGACCTTGAACCTCAAACACCCCGAAGGCCTGGCGATCCTGAAAAAACTGATCGGCGAGGCCGACATCCTGATCGAGAACTTCCGCCCCGGCGTGTTGGAAAAACTCGGCCTGGGCTGGGATGTGCTGCATGCACTGAACCCGAAACTGGTGATGGTACGGCTTTCGGGCTTCGGCCAGACCGGGCCGATGAAAGACCAGCCGGGGTTTGGCGCGGTGGGCGAATCCATGGGCGGCCTGCGCTACATCACCGGCTTCGAAGACCGCCCGCCGGTGCGCACCGGGATTTCCATCGGCGACTCCATCGCGGCCCTCTGGGGCGTGATTGGCGCATTGATGGCCCTGCGTCACCGCGAGATCAACGGCGGCACCGGACAAGTCGTGGACGTGGCCTTGTATGAGGCGATTTTCGCCATGATGGAAAGCATGGTGCCGGAGTTCGACGTGTTCGGCTTCATCCGTGAACGCACCGGCAACATCATGCCCGGCATCACCCCCTCGTCCATCCACACCAGTGCCGATGGCAAGCATGTGCAGATTGGCGCCAACGGCGATGCGATCTTCAAGCGTTTCATGCAGATCATCGGCCGTGACGACCTGGCCAATGACCCGCAACTGGCGAGCAATGATGGCCGTGACGGCCGACGTGACGAGCTCTATGGCGTCATCGATCGCTGGGTCAACTCGCTGCCACTGGATAGCGTTATCGACCAATTGAACCAGGCCGGAGTGCCGGCCAGTCGGATCTTCAGCGCCGAGGATATGTTCAGCGACCCACAGTTCCTGGCCCGCGAAATGTTTCTGCAAGCCCAGTTGCCGGACGGCAAGGCGTTCAAGATGCCGGGGATCGTACCGAAGCTTTCCGACACGCCGGGCACCTCCGAATGGGTCGGGCCGGCGCTGGGTGAGCACAACGCCCAGGTGCTCGGCGAGCTTGGCTACGATGCACAGCAGATCGCCAAGCTGCGTAGCGACGGGGCCATTTGAAGCACTGCCGGGAGGCAGTCATTGGAGATCGAATTGTGGGAGCGAGCTTGCTCGCGATGGCGTGAGATCAGCCGCATCGATATCGACTGACACTCCGCTATCGCGAGCAAGCTCGCTCCCACAAAAACTTCCAGCGCCCGACAGAACACACCAGAAACACAAACGCCGGGCAAAAAGAAACCCCGAGAAGTGGGGAGACGACTCGGGGTTAAACGTAACCATTCAAGGTTCGTACAACAAGCGACAAGCACCGGAGCACAATGCTTGCTCTTGCTGGTAAAGGGTCTGACTCATCAGGGCGTAGGAAGGTTCCCACAAAAGCCCGGTCAATTCGCCGCGACCATGACCTTGTCGCGCGCCAGATTGCGCAGCGCCGCGATCACACAGGGCTCCAGGCGGCCCTCGGCGATCAGCACATCGCGATGCAAGCCATCGACCACGTCGGTCAACTGACGCTTGTCGGTCAATTGGGCCTGATTGAACACTCGCTCGACCATGATGCCTCCGCTGGCATTCTTCAGCGTCACCCGGCATTCGCCCTTGGCGCCGGAGGGAGTCAGCGAGACCTGATACGGGCTCAAGGCTTCATTCAGCAATAGGCTGATACTTTCCATTCGCTCACCCTTCAATAGTCCGAAACAACTGCATGTACACAATCAATGACCGTGGGCCGCAGCAGAAAGTTCGTCAGCGCACCGAACCGGCATGCCTTCAACCTGTTCAACCGAGCATGCGCGTCCAATATGACAGGCAAACAACGGCGTTTCGCGGGAGCCGTCACGGGATGACGGCCGGTTCAAGCAAGCTCGTGTCGCAACGGCGCCAGCGCCGCCCGACATCGGTCCAGCCCCCCAGAATGCCGCGCAGCTGTCCATCAGCCCCATAGAACGGCACGGACCAATGATAGATTTCCCGCAATCCGCCGCTGAACATCAATTGCCGGTCGACGAACCGAGACTGACCGGTGCGCACTTGCTCCATCACCTCACCATGCAGCAGCTCGGCGGTGGCCGCCGGGAATGACGCCGAGTCGGTCAGCCGCGTACCCCGCAGTTTTTCGAAGCGGGTCGCGAACTGGTCTTCGTAGCTTTTGTTGCACATGATCAGGCGCCCCTCCAGATCACGGATGAAGATCGGGTCGGGAATGGCATCCATCAAGGCCCGCTGGAGCATCAACTGGTCCTTGAGGACCCCTTCGGCGTTGAGGCGTTGGTCGATCTGCATCTGCAGGCGGCGGTTCCACAGCAGGGACAAGAAGCCGAAGACCACGACCACGGTCACACACCAATAGCCCCAGCCGGACATCCGCCCCCAGATCGAGGGTGCCTGGACGAGGGGCGTACCGACCATCCATTTCGAACGCAGCGCCCGCATGTCCTCGGCCGGGAAGGCCTCCAGTGCTTTATTCAAGATACTCAGCAGCGCGGTCAGGTCCCGGCGCACCGCCAGGTAGTCCGGTTCCCACTTGCCCTCGAGACCTGCGCCTACCTGCAGCTGCCCGGCCGGATAGAGATGCACCCCGGTTTCATTTTCGATGGTGGCATAGGCTTCCCGGCTCTCTACCAGCGCCCGCGCCTCGCCATAGGTCTTGGTCGTGCGCAGCTTGACCGCCGGGTAATCGCGCCTGATTTCCGCTTCCAATGCATGCCGTGCCGGCAATGCCAGGACTTTGCCTTCGAGCTGCTCCAGCGAATGGAGGGGCGACTCCCCGTCACGGCCGACGAATACCCAGCCTGAACCGCCGAATGCGTGGCTGAAACTGAGGAAATCCCGGCGTTCTTCATTCATCGCCAGCAAGGTCGTCATGTCGGCCTCGCCGTTCTCCAGCATCGTCAACAACTCGCCGGGGGAAAACGACTCCCGGTGCACGAACTCAAGGCCGGTCATGTGCGCGATGCGCTGGAGAACGTCGTGGTTCAGCCCATCCCACTGCCCCTGTTCGTTCTTGAACAGGTACAACGGAAACTGCATCGTGGCCACGATGACCCGGGGGTTGTCCTTGATCCATTTCAACTCCTGCGCGTCCAGCACCAGCCGCTCGCCAGGGTCGAGCGGTGGCGTTTCAAAAGCCGTCAACTGTGTCGCGTGACCTCCCAGCACCCAGTACATCAGGGCCAGGCCCATTGCCCAGCCCAGGGCTGGCTTGCCTTTGCTAAAAAACGACATCCGCATTTCCTTCGAGATGACTCGCCCATCCCTCCAAGGGCGAAAACCCGGCCAGTTTGGCACGCAGAAACAAGAAAGCCCGTCAGGAGACGGGCTTCAAAATGTGACAGGTTTACCCGGTCAGAGCGGCTTGCCGCGATTGCCATGCTGGCTGACAAAGGCCTGCACGGCTTTCAGGTCATTGGGCAACACGGTGCAACGCTCATCTCGCTCAAACAAATCAGAAAGATGCGCAGGTAGTTCGAGTGCTTTTCCTACACCTGCTTTCTCCACCGCTTCCGGGAACTTGACCGGATGGGCCGTGCCCAGGATCACCATCGGGATGTCCAGGCTGCGACGGCATTCACGGGCAGCCCTGACGCCAATGGCCGTGTGCGGATCGAGCAGTTCACCGGTCTGCTCGAACACGTCGGCGATGGTTTCGCAGGTCTGCTCATCGTCCACCGCCAGGGAGTCGAACAATTTGCGGGCTTCGGTCCAGCGCTCAGGCTCGACGCTGAAACCGCCACCCTGCCGGAAGCTGTCCATCAGCCCGGCAATCGCCGCACCGTTGCGACCGTGCAGGTCGAACAGCAAGCGTTCGAAGTTCGACGACACCATGATGTCCATCGAAGGCGACAGCGTGGCGTGCAGGGTTTCCTTGACGTACTGGTTGCCGCTCATGAAGCGGTGCAGGATGTCGTTGCGGTTGGTGGCGACGATCAATTGGTTGATCGGCAGCCCCATGTTGCGCGCCAGGTAACCGGCGAAGATATCGCCGAAGTTGCCGGTCGGCACCGAGAACGACACGGAGCGGGCCGGGCCACCCAATTGCAGGGCCGCGTGGAAGTAATAAACGATCTGGGCCATGATCCGCGCCCAGTTGATCGAGTTCACCGCCACCAGCCGCGTGCCCTTGAGGAAGCCCTGGTCGGCGAAACTGGCCTTGACCATTTCCTGGCAGTCATCGAAGTTGCCTTCGATGGCGATGTTGTGGATGTTATCGCCGAAAATCGTCGTCATTTGCCGACGCTGCACTTCCGAGACCCGGTTGTGCGGGTGCAGGATGAAAATGTCGACGTTCTCGCAATGCTTGCAGCCTTCGATGGCCGCCGAACCGGTGTCACCGGAAGTGGCACCGACGATCACCACCCGCTCACCACGCTTTTGCAGCACGTAGTCCAGCAGGCGACCGAGCAGTTGCAGGGCGAAGTCCTTGAACGCCAGGGTCGGGCCGTGGAACAGCTCCATGACCCATTCGTTACCGTTGAGCTGACGCAGCGGTGCGATGGCGTTGTGGGAAAAGACGCCATAGGTCTCTTCCAGGATTTTCTTGAAATCGGCGTCCGGGATGCTGCCGGTGACGAACGGGCGCATGACCCGGAACGCCAGCTCGTGATACGGCAGGCCGGCCCAGGAAGCGATTTCTTCCTGGGTGAAGCGCGGCAGGTTTTCCGGCACATAGAGGCCGCCGTCCGTGGCCAGGCCGGCCAGGAGGACGTCTTCGAAATTCAGGGCCGGTGCCTGGCCGCGGGTGCTGATATAGCGCATTTTTGGCAAACCTTCGGTTTGAGCGTCAAGGTCAGGCAGCAAGCCACAAGTCAAAAGCATCTGGGCTTTTACTTGCGCTTGCAGCTTATAACCTGCCGCTAAATTAATTCAAATGTTCGACACGGATACGGACCACCGGCCCAACGACGCCCTGGAGCGCTTCCAGCGCCGCAATCGCGTCATTGATGTTCTGCTCGACCACACGGTGGGTCAGCAGGATCATCGGCACCAGGCCGTCGTGTTCCTCGACTTCCTTCTGCATGATCGACTCGATGTTGATGCCGCGCTCCGAAAGGATACTTGCCACTTGGGCCAGCACACCCGGATGGTCCTTGGCCTGGATACGCAGGTAGTAGGAGCTTTCGCACGCTTCGATCGGAAGAATCGGATGCGCCGACAGCGAGTCCGGCTGGAACGCCAGGTGCGGCACACGGTTTTCCGGGTCCGAGGTCATGGCGCGGACCACGTCCACCAGGTCGGCCACCACCGAGGAGGCCGTCGGTTCCATGCCGGCGCCAGCGCCGTAGAACAGCGTCGAGCCAGAGGCATCGCCGTTGACCATCACCGCGTTCATCACGCCGTTGACGTTGGCGATCAGGCGATCGGCCGGGATCAGCGTCGGGTGTACGCGCAGCTCGATGCCGCTGGCGGTACTGCGTGCCACGCCCAGGTGCTTGATGCGGTAACCCAAGGCTTCGGCGTAGTTCACGTCAGCGGTGGTCAGCTTGGTGATGCCTTCGGTGTAGGCCTTGTCGAACTGCAACGGAATGCCGAACGCAATGGACGCCAGGATCGTCAGCTTGTGCGCGGCGTCAATGCCTTCCACGTCGAACGTCGGATCAGCCTCGGCGTAGCCCAGCGCCTGGGCTTCGGCGAGCACGTCTTCGAAGGTGCGACCCTTCTCGCGCATTTCGGTGAGGATGAAGTTGCCGGTGCCGTTGATGATCCCCGCGACCCAGTTGATGCGGTTGGCCGACAGGCCTTCGCGAATCGCCTTGATCACCGGGATCCCCCCGGCCACGGCGGCTTCGAACGCCACGATCACGCCCTTCTCGCGGGCCTTGGCGAAAATTTCATTACCGTGAACAGCGATGAGCGCCTTGTTCGCGGTGACCACATGCTTGCCATTCTCGATGGCCTTGAGTACCAACTCGCGGGCAACGGTGTAGCCGCCCACCAGCTCTATGACGATGTCGATCTCAGGGTTCGTGGCCACTTCGAAGACATCGTTGGTAATCGCAATACCGGTCGTCTGGAACTGAGGCTTTGGCGTGCGCATGGCAATTTGTGCCACTTCGATCCCACGCCCGGCACGACGAGAAATTTCCTCGGCGTTGCGCTGAAGTACGTTGAAGGTGCCGCCACCGACGGTACCTAACCCACAGATGCCTACTTTGACCGGATTCACTCTTGACTCCCCATGAAACGGCCGACGCAAGGTCGGCCGTGAAATACAGCCGCGAAGCAACGCGACTCTGTGTTTAACGGCCCGACGAACGTTTTCGCCGAGCCGTGATCTTCAAAAGCGGATCGCCCATGATCATTTCGCGCCCAAAGCCAGTTTGGCCACTTGTGGCGCCGGCTGGTAGCCCGGAATTACCTGACCATCCGCCAAAACAATCGCCGGCGTACCGTTCACGCCTATTGACTGCCCCAGCGCAAACTGCTTGGAAACCGGATTCTCGCACTGGGCGGCCTTGATTTCCTTGCCGTCGACCATCTTGTCCATGGCCGCCTTCTTGTCCTTGGAGCACCAGACCGCCTGCAATTGCTCATCACCCGGCGAGCCCAGGCCCTGGCGTGGGAACGCCACATAGCGCACTTCGATGCCGCGCTTGTTCAGTTCCGGCACCTCGGCGTGCAGCTTGTGGCAATACGGGCAGGTGGTGTCGGTGAACACGGTGATGTGGGACTTGGTTTCGCCGATCGCCGGATAAACCACGGTTTCGGCGACCGGAATGCCGTTGATCAACTTGGAAATGCCCTGGCGCTCGGTCAGCTCGGTGAGGTTGACCGGCTTGCCGTCCTTGAGCTCGAACAGGTTGCCCTGGACGATGTACTGGCCGTCGGCGCTGGCGTAAAGCACGCGGCTGCCCTTGAGCTTGACCTCATACAGGCCCGCCATGGGGCTGGCCGAAATGGCTTCGATCGGCACTTCTAGCTGAAGGTTTTCCAGGCTTTTGCGGATAGCCTTGTCGGCCGCGTCATCGGCGATGGCAAAGGTGCTGGCCAGCGCAATGGCGGCGGCGGTGAACATCTGGATCAAACGCATGGGGACTCCTGAGGCGAACAAATGAGACGGGAAACGCCGACCCGCAGATTCGGGTTCCAACCGCCCACTGTGCAAACCGGGAAAGCCTACCACATAAGGCCCGCGTGACCGAATGCCGCTGATGCAAGACGCTTAGAGGATTGATGCAGGCTGACACACCGCCATCGCGAGCAAGCTCGCTCCCACGCTTTGGTCGGTGCCGGTCCGCAATTACGCATCCACCACCAATCCCTGTGGGAGCGAGCTTGCTCGCGATGGCGGCAGCACTGACAACATCGCGGCAGATTTCAGCCGCGCGGATGGTGCTTGGCATGCAGGTCCTGCAGCCGCGCCCTAGCGACGTGGGTGTAGATCTGGGTGGTGGACAGGTCGCTGTGGCCGAGCAGCATCTGCACCACCCGCAGGTCGGCGCCGTGGTTGAGCAGGTGCGTGGCGAAGGCATGGCGCAAGGTGTGAGGCGAGAGGGATTTGTTGATGCCGGCCACCTTGGCCTGATGCTTGATGCGGTGCCAGAACGTCTGGCGGGTCATCTGCTCGCCGCGCAGGCTGGGGAACAGCACGTCGCTGGGGCGCCCGCCCAGCAGTTCGTGGCGGGCATCGCGCATGTAGCGCTCGACCCAGACGATCGCTTCCTCACCCATCGGCACCAGGCGCTCCTTGCTGCCCTTGCCCATGACCCGCAGCACGCCCTGGCGCAGGTTGACCTGCTCCAGCGTCAAGCTGATCAACTCGGTGACTCGCAAGCCACAGGCATACAGGACTTCCAGCATGGCCCGGTCGCGTTGCCCGATGGCCTCGCTGAGGTCTGGCGCCGCCAGCAGCGCTTCCACATCGGCTTCCGACAGGGACTTGGGCAGCGGACGCCCCAGTTGCGGCATTTCCACGCGCAAGGTCGGGTCTACCGCGATCAGTTTTTCCCGCAGCAAATAGCGATAAAACCCACGCAACCCGGAGAGAAAACGCGCCGTCGAGCGGGGTTTGTAGTTCTGCTCCAGGCGCCACGCCAAGTGATCAAGGATCAACTCCCGGCCAGCATTGACCAGCTCCAGGTGACGTTCCTGCAACCAGCCGTTAAACAACGCCAGGTCGCTGCGGTAGGCATCGCGGGTGTTATCGGACAACCCCTTCTCCAGCCACAGGGCGTCGAGAAACTGGTCTATCAGCGGATGATCGATGGCAGGCATAAAAACTCTTGAAGGATCCGGGCACACATGGCGTCGAAATGGAAAATGAGGCTATGCAGGGTGCTCAAAGTGCAAATCGCAGGCAACAAAAAAGCAGCCCGCAGGCTGCTTTTTTTGCATCGGAAGCTGGACTTAAGCCAGTTTTTCCTTGATGCGAGCTGCTTTACCCGACAGGTCACGCAGGTAGTACAGCTTGGCTTTACGTACGTCACCGCGACGCTTGACAGCCATGCTGTCGATTTGCGGGCTGTAGGTCTGGAAAGTACGCTCTACGCCAACACCGTTGGAGATTTTACGAACGGTGAATGCACTGTTCACGCCACGGTTACGCTTGGCGATAACAACGCCTTCGAACGCTTGCAGACGGGAACGGTCGCCTTCCTTCACTTTCACCTGAACGACAATGGTGTCGCCCGGGGCAAAGGTAGGGATTTCTTTGGTCATCTGCTCTGCTTCGAGTGCAAGGATGATTTTGTTAGTCATGCTGTGCTCCTAAGGCGAGTCGTCGGACTCACCATCGATACGTTGTTAACTATCGTCCCGCTCGCGGATGTATTCCTCGAGCAGCTTCTTCTCTTCTCCAGAAAGCGAGCGGCTTTCCAGAAGATCGGCGCGTCGTTCATAGGTCCGACCAAGGGACTGCTGTAAACGCCAACGCCGGATGTGCGCGTGGTTGCCACTTAGCAACACGTCGGGAACACGCTGATCCGCATACACCTCCGGTCGGGTGTAGTGCGGGCAATCCAGCAGACCATCCGTAAAGGAATCTTCCTCGGCGGAATCTGCATGCCCTAAAGCTCCAGGCAGCAGTCGTGTAACCGCATCGATCAGGACCATCGCCGGCAGCTCACCGCCAGACAGTACATAGTCGCCAATCGACCACTCTTCATCGACATGAGCTTCAATGAAACGCTCGTCAATGCCTTCATAACGGCCGGCAATCAGGATCAATGCATCCGAATTCGCCAGCTCGCGTACCGCCGACTGAGTCAGCTGGCGGCCTTGGGGCGACAGGTAGATCACCTTCGCACCCTCCCCGGTTGCCGTCCTGGCCTGAACCAGCGCATCTTCCAGGGGCTTGATCTTCATCACCATGCCCGGACCACCGCCAAACGGGCGATCGTCCACAGTGTGATGCCGATCCGTGGTGTAGTCCCGCGGATTCCAACAAGTGAGCTGCAACAGCTCCTGTTTCACCGCGCGGCTGGTTATGCCGTACTCGCTGATGGCGGAAAACATCTCGGGAAACAATGTGATGACTTCAACGCGCAAATTAGCCACGTCTAGAAATCCGCATCCCATTCCACCTTCATCTCGCCTGCGGCAAGGTCGACGGCCAACACGCATTGCTCGGTATAGGGCAACAGGCGTTCGCGATCATCCAGGCTGCCGACGCAAGGCTTGACCACCATGACATCGTTCGAACCGGTCTCGAGCAGGTGATCGATTTTCCCGAGCAATTGCCCGAGGTGGTCGATGACCTTCAGACCCACCAGCTGGTACCAGTAGTACTCGCCGTCGGTCAGTTCAGGGAACAGGTTGCGCGGCACGCAGATCTCATAACCGGCCAGAAGACGCGCTTCTTCACGATCATCGAGACCCTTGAGCTTCGCGACCAGGAACTTGTCGTTCCCGCGTCCGCTGACCAGCTCCACCTGTTTCACGCTACCTTCGCGCTTGAGCGTCCAGGTTTTGTAGTCCAACAGGTTCTTGATCGGATCAGTAAAGGAATACACCTTCACTTCGCCGCGAACGCCATGTACAGAATAGATCTTGCCGACAACGATCAAATCATCAGCATCTTTTGGCGTCGCGTTCATATTGCTCAGGCCGCAGCCTTAGCCGATTCCTTCAACAACTGAGCAACGCGCTCAGAAGGTTGTGCACCAACGCTCAGCCAGTAGGCTACGCGCTCTTGGTTCACGGACAGACGAACTTCCTGACCACGGGCAACAGGGTTGAAGAAACCAACCTGCTCCTTGTGGGAACCGTCACGCGGGTTGCGGCTGTCGGTTACGGTCAGGTGGTAAAACGGGCGCTTTTTGGAGCCGCCAAGGGCAAGACGGATTGTTAGCATGTGAACATCGTTCCTGTAGTCGGTGCTGCAAATCTAAATGCACAGCGGGCATAGGTGCCCGAAAGGCCGCATATTCTAAGGAATATCCGGACTTTTGCAAATGTCTTTTTCCGGCGCCTGGCGCCATGCGATCAAGATTTGCCATAGAGCCGTCATGACAAACGGCAGGTCAGCTCCCGCGTAGCGCGGGTTTGCTGGAGATCCCCGCATCCGTGCGGGGCAACGCCGACATGACAGCCGGCGCAGATTCTTTACATTTTCGGCATGCCGCCGCCGGGCAACATACCGCCCATGCCGCGCATCATCTTGGCCATTCCGCCCTTGGCGGAGAATTTCTTCATCATCTTCTGCATCTGCTTGTGTTGCTTGATCAAGCGACCGATGTCCTGCACCTGGGTGCCGGAACCCATGGCGATACGGCGCTTGCGCGAACCGCTGATCAGTTCAGGGTCGCGGCGCTCGGCCGGGGTCATGGAGTTGATGATGGCTTCCATCTGCTTGAACTGCTTTTCAGCCGCGCCCTGGGCATTGCCCATCTGCGCCAGGTTCACGCCACCGATGTTCGGCAGTTTGTCCATGAGGCCGCCAAGGCCGCCCATGTTCTTCATTTGTTGCAGCTGGTCGCGGAAGTCTTCGAGGTCGAAGCCCTTGCCCTTCTTCAGCTTCTTGGCCAGTTTGTCGGCCTTGTCCTTGTCGAGGGTCTGCTCGGCCTGCTCGATCAGGCTGAGCACGTCGCCCATGCCGAGGATGCGCGAGGCGATACGTTCGGGATGGAACGGCTCGAGCGCTTCGCTCTTCTCGCCCATACCGATGAACTTGATCGGCTTGCCGGTGATGGCGCGTACCGACAGCGCGGCACCGCCACGGGCATCACCGTCGACCTTGGTCAGGATCACGCCGGTCAGCGGCAGTGCATCACCAAACGCCTTGGCGGTGTTGGCCGCGTCCTGGCCGGTCATGGCATCGACCACGAACAAGGTTTCCACCGGGTTGATCGCGGCATGCAGCGCCTTGATCTCGCCCATCATCTCTTCATCGATGTGCAGGCGACCGGCGGTATCGACGATGACCACGTCGATGAACTTGAGCTTCGCTTCCTTGATGGCCGCCTGGGCGATGTCCACCGGCTTCTGGCTCAGGTCGGACGGGAAGAACGTGACGCCGATGTCGCTGGCCAGGGTTTCCAGCTGCTTGATCGCCGCCGGACGGTAGATGTCCGCCGACACCACCATCACCGACTTTTTCTTGCGCTCTTTAAGGAAGCGCGCCAGCTTGCCGGCCGTCGTGGTCTTGCCCGCGCCCTGCAGGCCAGCCATCAGCACCACCGCTGGCGGTACGGCGCTGAGGTTCAGGTCTTCATTGGCCGCGCCCATCAGGCTTTCGAGCTCGGCCTGGACGATCTTCACGAACGCCTGGCCCGGCGTCAGGCTGCGCGACACTTCAGTGCCGACGGCGCGTTCCTTGACCGAATTGACGAAGTCCTTGACCACCGGCAGGGCGACGTCGGCTTCGAGCAACGCCATACGCACTTCGCGCAGGGTGTCTTTGATGTTGTCCTCGGTCAGTTTCGCCTTGCCGGTGACATGGCGCAGCGTCTGCGAGAGACGGTCGGTTAGGTTTTCAAACATGCGCGATCCTTTCAGGCCCAGATGAGACCGGGATAATGGCGGCCCAGACCGTGAAAAATGTGCTCGGCGAGCCTGCGGCGTGGGCAGGTCGCGGATTATAGCGAAGAAGCGTGCGGCGTACACCTTGCAGTGGCCTTTCGTGTGGAGGGGGTTCTATGCCAAACTCAGCGCCTTTCGGGCTTGCCTAACAGGATTTATGCTCCCCTTGTCACCCAGCTTGCTTGCCACCCTCGCCGCCGCTTGCCTTTATGCCGCTGCGACCCTCTATCAAGGCACCCGCCTGGCCACCGGCGCCAAGGCGAACAAACGCCTGCTGGTCACGCTTGGCGTGCTGGCCGTGCTCGGCCACGCGGCCAGCCTTTATACCCACCTGATGACACCCATCGGCCTGGGCCTGGATTTTTTCAACGCCGCCAGCCTGATCGCCGTCGCCGTGATCGCCCTGACGCTGCTGGCCTGCTCGCGCATCCCGGTGGAAAACCTGCTGGTGCTGCTGTTCCCGCTGGGGCTGGCCACGGTGCTGCTGGCGCAGTTCGCGCCGTCGGGCACGGTGCAGATCATCGACGAAGAGCCGGGCATCCTCGCCCACATCCTGCTGTCGATCCTCGCCTACGGCCTGTTCACCATCGCGGTGTTCCAGGCCCTGTTGCTGCTGGTGCAGGATCACCAGCTCAAGCACAAGCACCCGTCCGGGCTGATCCGCAACTTCCCGCCCCTGCAAACCATGGAAAGCCTGCTGTTCGGTTTCCTCTGGGCCGGTTGGACCCTGCTCTCGCTGTCGCTGATCTCCGGCTGGTTGTTCGTCGAGAACCTGTTCGCCCAGCACCTGGTGCACAAGACCCTGCTGGCCTGCCTGGCATGGGTGGTGTTCAGCGTGCTGCTGTGGGGCCGCAACCGCCTCGGCTGGCGTGGGCACAAAGCGATTCGCTGGACCCTGGCCGGTTTCTGCCTGCTGATGCTGGCGTACTTCGGCAGCAAGCTGGTCCGTGAATACATCCTGCATATCTGACGGACGGCCCTGATGGATACATTGCCCGTAGCGCCGTTGTTCGCCGTGCTGGTGGTGCTGATCCTCTGGTCGGCCCTGTTCACGGCCATCGAAGCCGCCCAACAGCACCTGCTGGCCCAGCGCGCGGCTTCGCGGGCCACTGACAAACCGCTGGCGATGTTGAAATTCCCGCTGACCAGCCTGGTCCTGTGCAATACCGTCTGTCGCACCCTGGCCGTGGTCATCGGCACCTTGCTGGCGATTTTTACCTGGCTGGAAAACGGCCCGTGGGTCGCCTGGCTCGGCACCAGTACCGCCCTGCTGGTGTTCGCCGACTACCTGCCGCGCACCCTGGCCAGTCGCCAACCCGACGCGGTGCTGGCACTGGGCAACACCCTGCTGGGCGTGCCGTTGAAGATCCTCTATCCCTTTGCCTGGCTGCTGAATGGCGCCGCCCAATTGTTGCTGCGTCCATTCACCCGCAAGCCTGGCATGGTGCAGCAGAGCGACGACGAAATGCCTGCGCCGCCGCGCAGCGAGCAGGAATCGGAGCACGGCAGCGGCCGACTGCATCCGATTTCCGGCATCCACGCCCTGGATAACATCACCGTCAACGATATCCTCGTGCCCCGAAGCGAGGTCGACGGGATCAACCTCGACGACCCCATCGGCGAGATCATCGAACAGTTGCGCCTGAACCGGCGTACCCGCCTGCCGGTGTTCCACAGCGACATCAACCAGGTCGAAGCGGTGCTCAACACCCGCCAGATCCGTCACTTGCTGGCGGACGCGAGCCTGACCAAGGAAGCGCTGCTGACGGCCTCCCACGAGCCGTACTTCGTGCCCGAGAGCACGCCTCTGCAACTGCAACTGTTGAATTTCCACAAGCAGCAGCGGCGCCTGGGCATGGTGGTGGACGAATACGGCGAAGTGCTGGGCATCGTCACCCTGGAAGACATTCTCGAAGAAATCGTCGGCGAATTCGAAAGCGAGCACAGCCTCGACAACCCGCACGTCCACCCGCAGCCCGATGGCCGCCTGATGATCGACGGCGCAGCATCGATCCGCGAACTGAACAGGACCCTGGGCTGGCATCTGCCTTGCGACGGCCCCAAGACCCTCAACGGGCTGGTGACCGAAGCCCTGGAAACCATCCCCGAAAGCCCGGTCTGCCTCAAGATCGGTCGCTACCGGCTGGAAATCATCGAGACCGTGGACAACCGTGTCAGCCAGGTGCTGGCGTGGCATAACAGCTCGGTGCCTGCCGTTTCCTGATTCCCGACAAGCTCAAGGTGAAACACAGTTGTGGCGAGGGGATTTATCCCCGTTGGGTCGCGCAGCGGCCCCAAACTGTCAGTCCGTTGCATCAGATTCGGCGCAACGTCTTTTTGGGACCGCTTCGCAGTCCAGCGGGGATAAATCCCCTCGCCACAAAAGCTCGTTTCGGCGTCAATAGATATTGTTGATTAGTTAGCCCCCTTCCTATACTCAACCCGCTTACCCAGCCCCCCGAACCCCGTGCCTACCCCGCACCCGACCGGTTCCGGCCAGACCATCGACAAAATCCGCATCAGCCCTGGGACTGTTCCTACCCGAAACAGCGACGGGATACCCGCCCACATCCCTGGGTGTTCGACCATAATAATTCGCTCCCACGGAGCACATGACTGTCAGGGATAACTGCATGACCACCACGACCTGCAACGACGCAGTGCCTGCCCAGCCGACCAACTCGGCCACCCGCGTGGCGACCGCGAGTTTCATCGGCACCGCCATCGAGTTCTACGACTTCTACGTCTACGCCACGGCGGCCGCCCTGGTGATCGGGCCGGTGTTCTTTCCACAAACCTCAGGCACGGCACAAATGCTGTCGTCTTTCCTGACGTTCGGCATCGCCTTCCTCGCCCGCCCGCTGGGTTCTGCATTGTTCGGCCATTTCGGCGACCGCATCGGGCGCAAGTCCACCCTGGTGGCCTCCCTGCTACTGATGGGCGTGTGCACCACGCTCATTGGCGTGCTGCCCGGCTATGCCAGCATCGGCGCCTGGGCGCCGGTATTGTTGTGCGTGCTGCGTTTCGGCCAAGGCCTGGGATTGGGCGGTGAATGGGGCGGCGCGGCGCTGCTGGCCACCGAGAACGCGCCCAAAGGCAAGCGTGCCTGGTTCGGCATGTTCCCCCAACTGGGGCCCTCCATCGGTTTCCTGGCGGCCAACGGGCTGTTCCTGACCCTGGCCATGAGCCTGGATGACGCACAATTTCGCGACTGGGGTTGGCGGGTTCCGTTCCTGCTCAGTGCCGTGCTGGTGATCGTCGGCCTCTATGTACGGCTCAAGCTCCATGAAACCCCTGTGTTCGCCAACGCCGTCGCCCGCCAGGAACGGGTGAAGGTGCCGTTGGTCGAGCTGTTCAGCCAATACTGGGCGCCGACGTTGCTGGGCGCGGCGGCGATGGTGGTGTGTTACGCGCTGTTCTACATCTCGACGGTGTTTTCCCTGAGCTACGGCGTGTCCAGCCTCGGCTACAGCCGCGAGACGTTCCTGGGGCTGCTGTGCTTTGCCGTGCTGTTCATGGCCGCCGCTACGCCGCTATCCGCCTGGGCCAGCGACCGTTACGGCCGCAAGCCGATATTGATCATCGGTGGCCTGCTGGCGATGGCCTCGGGTTTTCTCATGGAACCCTTGCTGACCCACGGCTCCACTGGCGGCGTGGCGGTGTTCCTGTGCATCGAACTGTTCCTCATGGGGGTGACTTTCGCCCCCATGGGCGCCTTGCTGCCGGAGCTGTTTCCGACCCACGTACGCTATACCGGCGCCTCGGCGGCCTACAACCTGGGCGGCATCGTCGGCGCCTCGGCCGCGCCGTTCTTCGCCCAGAAACTGGTGGCGATGGGCGGCTTGAGCTATGTCGGAGGCTATGTTTCAGCGGCCGCGCTGCTCAGCATCATCGCCGTGCTGTGCCTGAAGGAAACGCGCCATAACGACTTGAACCGGGTCGCCTAGGACGGGGCCGTGGCGAGGGCTGCGCGCCTCGCCACGGCCACCTGTCGCCAGCCTGAACGGCCGCCAATGAAATAACCGCTAACAATCCCCCACCATTGAAACCAGCTTCCACCTGCCCCATCTAAGACCCATACCCCATTGCGCAGGTGCCCCATGAGCGACCAGCACTCTACTGAAGCCAGTCACGAATACGCTGATTCCGAACACATCGAACACACCTCCTCCGGTACCGGCCTCGCCCTGCCTGGCCAGAACCTGCCGGACAAGGTCTACATCATCCCCATCCACAATCGCCCCTTCTTCCCGGCCCAGGTGTTGCCGGTCATCGTCAACGAAGAGCCGTGGGCCGAGACCCTGGAGCTGGTGGCCAAGTCCGAACATCATTCCCTGGCGCTGTTCTTCATGGACTCGCCCCAGGAAGACCCGCGCCACTTCGATACGTCGAAACTGCCGCTGTACGGCACGCTGGTGAAGGTGCACCACGCCAGCCGGGAAGCCGGCAAATTGCAGTTTGTCGCCCAGGGCCTGACCCGCGTGCGTATTCGCACCTGGCTCAAGCACCATCGCCCACCGTACCTGGTGGAAGTCGAATACCCGCACCAGCCGAGCGAGCCGACCGACGAGGTCAAGGCCTACGGCATGGCGCTGATCAACGCGATCAAGGAACTGCTGCCGCTCAATCCGCTGTACAGCGAAGAGCTGAAGAACTACCTCAACCGCTTCAGCCCCAACGACCCTTCGCCGCTGACCGACTTCGCCGCCGCGCTCACCTCTGCCACCGGCAACGAGCTGCAGGAAGTGCTCGACTGCGTGCCCATGCTCAAGCGCATGGAGAAAGTGCTGCCGATGCTGCGCAAGGAAGTGGAAGTGGCGCGGCTGCAGAAAGAGATTTCCGCCGAGGTCAACAACAAGATCGGCGAACACCAGCGCCAGTTCTTCCTCAAGGAGCAGCTCAAGGTCATCCAGCAGGAACTGGGGCTGACCAAGGACGACCGTAGCGCCGACCTCGAACAATTCGAGCAGCGCCTGGAAGGCAAAGTGTTGTCGGCCCAGGCGCAGAAGCGCATCGAAGAGGAAATGAACAAACTCTCCATCCTGGAAACCGGCTCGCCGGAATACGCCGTCACCCGCAATTACCTGGACTGGGCGACCTCGGTGCCATGGGGCGTGTATGGCCAGGACAAACTCGACCTCAAGCATGCGCGCAAGGTACTCGACCAGCACCACGCCGGCCTGGACGACATCAAGGACCGCATCCTCGAATTCCTCGCCGTCGGCGCCTACAAAGGCGAGATCAGCGGCTCCATCGTGCTGCTGGTGGGCCCACCGGGCGTGGGCAAGACCAGCGTCGGCAAGTCCATCGCCGAATCCCTGGGGCGGCCGTTCTACCGCTTCAGCGTCGGCGGCATGCGCGATGAGGCCGAGATCAAGGGGCATCGACGCACCTACATCGGTGCCCAGCCGGGCAAGCTGGTGCAGGCGCTCAAGGATGTCGAAGTGATGAACCCGGTGATCATGCTCGACGAAATCGACAAGATGGGCCAGAGCTACCAGGGCGACCCGGCCTCGGCCTTGCTGGAAACCCTCGACCCGGAACAGAACGTCGAGTTTCTCGACCACTACCTGGACCTGCGCCTGGACCTGTCCAAGGTGCTCTTCGTCTGTACCGCCAACACCCTGGACTCGATCCCCGGCCCGCTGCTGGACCGGATGGAAGTGATTCGCCTGTCGGGCTACATCACCGAAGAAAAAGTCGCCATCGCCAAGCGCCACCTCTGGCCCAAGCAACTGGCCAAGGCCGGTGTGTCCAAGGGCAGCCTTAGCATCAACGACAGCGCCCTCAAGGCACTGATCGATGGTTACGCCCGCGAGGCCGGGGTGCGACAGTTGGAGAAACAGCTGGGCAAACTGGTGCGCAAGGCGGTGATGAAGCTGATCGAGGAGCCGAAAGCGGTGATCAAGCTCGGGCCGAAAGACCTCGAGGCGTCCCTGGGCAAACCGGTGTTCCGCAACGAGCAGGTGTTGTCCGGCGTCGGGGTAATTACCGGCCTGGCCTGGACCAGCATGGGCGGCGCGACCTTGCCGATCGAAGCGACGCGCATCCACACCCTCAATCGCGGCTTCAAGCTGACCGGGCAACTGGGGGAGGTCATGAAGGAATCGGCGGAGATCGCCCACAGCTACGTCAGTTCGCACCTGAAGCAATTCGGCGGTGATCCGAAGTTCTTTGACGAGGCCTTCGTTCACCTGCACGTACCGGAAGGCGCCACGCCCAAGGACGGCCCGAGCGCCGGCGTCACCATGGCCAGCGCCTTGCTGTCCCTGGCGCGCAACCAGCCGCCGAAAAAAGGCGTGGCCATGACCGGCGAACTGACCCTCACCGGGCACGTGCTGCCGATCGGCGGAGTGCGCGAGAAGGTCATCGCGGCGCGGCGGCAGAAAATCAACGAACTGATCCTGCCGGAAGCCAACCGGGGCAACTTCGAAGAACTGCCGGACTACCTCAAGGAAGGTATGACCGTGCACTTTGCCAAGCGGTTTGCGGATGTGGCGAAGGTGTTGTTCTGAGGGTTATGTAGCGGTTGTGCCGGCCTCATCGCGAGCAAGCTCGCTCCCACAGGGGATTTGTGGTGCTCACAGCATTTGTGATCCACACCAAACCCTGTGGGAGCGAGCTTGCTCGCGATGGCGCCATCAGCAACACATATCCCCATCTGACACACCCAGTAGCATCTTCGGTTATGCTCGCCATTCGTCGTGAATGCCGGAGCCCTTATGTCCCCCACCCGCCTGCTCGTCCCCCTCAGCCTCGCCCTGTTGAGTGCCTGCGCCACGCAACCGAAACACAACGTGACCGTGGAAAAACTGAGCCAGTGCCCGGTAAGGCTCGATAACGGACAGAACCTGATCCTGAATCTGCCCAGCAACCCCAGCACCCGTTATCGCTGGGCGATCCAGGATTCCGCCGGTGGTGTGTTGAAAGGCTTGGGGCCGGAGGTCTATCGCAACCCGGAAGACGCCGGCATCGTTGGCGCAGCAGGCGTCTCGACCTGGCGCTTCCAGGCGTTCAGCGCCGGCACCGGGCGCTTGCGCCTGACGTATCAACAGCCCTGGGCACCAGAAGTGCCGCCCGTGGAAACCTTTGACTGCGCCGTTGCGGTGAACTGACGTGGGCTGGCTGATCCTCGCACTGATGGGTGCGGCCACCTACCTGTACGGCCTGGCCATGCATGCGACGCTGCTGTGCCTGCTGGTCAAGCCCATGCCCGTGCTGGCCCTGCTCGGCTGGCTGCACGATGCGCCGCCCAGCGACTATCGGCGCTGGATCAGCCTGGGGCTGATTTTTTCACTGGTGGGCGATGTGTTACTGGCCTGGCCGGGGGATCTGTTCGTGTTCGGCCTCGGCGCGTTTCTGCTGGCGCACCTGGCCTACCTGAAAGCCTACCTCAGCGACTGCCGCCGCCCGGCGCTGCTGCCCTTGGCCCTGGCCTTGGGCATCGGCGCGGTGCTTCTGGCGATCCTGGTGTCAAGCGGTCTCGGGCCGTTGCTGGTGCCGGTGGCGATCTACGGCCTGGTCATCAGCGCCATGCTCTGGCGGGCGCTGGCACGACTGGGCACCAACGCGCCCAAGCGTTCGGCGTGGCTGGCCGCCGCCGGGGCACTGGCGTTTGTGTTTTCCGACAGCCTCATCGGCATCAACCGGTTCGTGCAACCCTTCCATGCCGCGCCTTACCTGATCATCGTCAGTTATTGGCTGGGCCAATGGGGCATTACCGCGTCGGCGTTCGCCAGAAAGCCCCACTGAGCCAAACAATGTGGGAGCGAGCTTGCTCGCGATAGCGGTCTGTCAGTCAAACATTATTGCCGGCTGAACCATCGCCATCGCGAGCAAGCTCGCTCCCACAGGTTTTTTGGTTAAAATGCCGGCCTTTTCACCACCCATGCCGCTGGAACCGCCGTGAGCAAAGACCCCGATCGCCTATTCGCCCAACCCCTGGCCCAAGTGCCGGACTTCGCCTTCAACGAGGACGTGGTGCGGGTGTTTCCGGACATGATCAAGCGTTCGGTGCCGGGTTATCCGACCATTGTCGAAAACCTCGGCGTGCTCGCCGCGCAATTCGCCCAGCCAGGCAGCGTGCTCTACGACCTGGGCGCGTCCCTGGGCGCCGTGACCCAGGCCCTGCGCCGCCACGTGCGCACCGACGGTTGCCGGGTGATCGCGGTGGATAACTCGGCGGCCATGGTCGAGCGCTGCCGCGAATACCTCAACGGCCAGGACTCGATGTTCCAGGAGCTGTTGCCGGTGGAAGTGATCGAAGGCGATATCCTGGCCCTGACGTTCCAGCCGGCCTCGGTGGTGGCACTGAACTTCACCCTGCAATTCATCGCACCCGACCAGCGCACCGCACTGTTGAGCCGCATCCGCCAGGCCCTGCTGCCGGGCGGCGCCCTGATCCTGTCGGAAAAACTGCGCTTCAACGATGCCGAGGAACACGCCCTGCTCACCGACCTGCACGTGGCGTTCAAGCGCGCCAACGGCTACAGCGAGCTGGAAATTGCCCAGAAACGCAGCGCCATCGAAAACGTCATGAAGCCCGACAGCCTCGAAGAACACCGCGAACGCCTGCTGGCGGCCGGGTTCTCGAAAGTCGTGCCGTGGTTCCAGTGTCTTAACTTCGCCTCGTTGATTGCCCTGCCATGATTGATCTGTCCCCCCTCGCCCGCCATCTGGCCGGCACGCCCCTGGCCGATTGGGCCGCGACGCTGCAGACGCAACTCGACAGCAAGATGGAAAAGGGCCATGGCGACCTGGAGCGCTGGCAAAGCGCGCTCGATGCGCTGCCGGCCTTGCAACCCACCACGGTCGACCTGCTGAATGGTCTGACACTCGACACCGATTGTTCCGACGAAACCCGTGGGCAAATGCGTACCGCGTTGATGGGCCTGTCGCCCTGGCGCAAAGGCCCTTTCGATCTGTTTGGCGTGCATGTGGACACCGAATGGCGCTCGGACTGGAAGTGGTCACGGGTGGCCCCGCACCTGGACCTGAAAGGCAAGCGCATCCTCGATGTGGGCTGCGGCAACGGCTACTACATGTGGCGCATGCTCGGCGCCGGGGCGGACACGGTGATCGGCGTCGATCCCAACTGGTTGTTCTTCTGCCAGTTCCAGGCGGTGCAACGCTACCTGTCGCAACCCAACGCCTGGCACCTGCCGTTCCCGTTCGAGGCGCTGCCAGCAGAGCTGGAAGGCTTCGACACGGTGTTTTCCATGGGCGTGTTCTACCATCGTCGCTCGCCGATCGAGCATCTGCTGGCCTTGAAGGACTGCCTGGTCAAGGGTGGCGAACTGGTGCTGGAAACCCTGGTGATCGAGGGCGACGAACACCAAGTGCTGGTGCCCGAGGACCGCTACGCGCAGATGCGCAACGTGTGGTTCCTGCCGTCGGTCCCGGCCCTGGAGCGCTGGCTGCGCCGTGCCGGGTTCAGCGATGTGCGTTGCGTGGACGTGAGCCTGACCACCGTAGAGGAACAGCGCAGTACCGAGTGGATGAAGTATCAGTCGCTGAGCGACTTTCTCGACCCCGCCGACCACAGCAAGACCATCGAAGGGCTGCCGGCGCCGATGCGGGCGGTGATTGTGGCGCGCAAATAAATACTCCAAACACCCCCCTGTGGGAGCGAGCTTGCTCGCGATAACGGCCAGACATTCAACAGCCATATTGCCTGACAGACCGTTATCGCGAGCAAGCTCGCTCCCACAGGGGTTCAGTCTGAAGACTTGGCTCTTCGTGCCTTGAAGAACTCACTCAGCACCGTACTGCACTCCTCGGCCAGCACCCCGCCCTCGAACATCACTCGGTGATTCAGGAAGCCCTGGCTGAAGAACTGCCCCTGGCTCTGCACGATGCCAGCCTTGGGCTCCAGGGCGCCGTAGACGACCCGGGCGATACGCGAATGAACGATCAGCCCCGCGCACATGCTGCACGGTTCCAACGTCACATACAGGGTGCTGCCGGGCAGGCGATAGTTGCTCACCGCCTGGGCGGCGGCGCGGATGGCGACCATTTCCGCGTGGGCACTGGGGTCGTGGCCGCTGATCGGGCAGTTGAAACCCCGTCCGATGATCTCGCCGTCCTGCACCAGCACCGCGCCCACGGGCACTTCGCCCAGGGCCGCGCCTTGTGCGGCAAGGGCCAGGGCTTCGCGCATGAAGTCCTGGTCACGGCTGCGGTCGATGATCCTGGCAGGGCGAATCTGGCGCATCACGCCACCTCGATGGCGGCCATCAGGCCGGTTTCCATGTGGTCGATCACATGGCAGTGGAACATCCACACGCCTGGATTATCCGCCACCAGCGCCACCTGCGCCCGCTCGTTCTTGCCCAGCAGGTAAGTGTCGGTGAAATACGGCACGACCTTGTGCCGGTTCGACGCGATCACCTTGAAGCTCATGCCGTGCAAATGGATCGGGTGCTGGTACTGGGTCATGTTCTTCAATTCGAAAATATAGCTCTGGCCTTTTTTCAGCGTGGCGATCGGCCGGTCGGCGCAGGTCTTGTCGGTGATGTCCCAGGCCTTGCCATTGATCTGCCACAGGCTCGGCGGCTTGCCGTTGTCGACATTGACCGACACCGAGCCGACCCATTCGAAATTGAAGTTGAGTTTCTCGGCATTGGCCAGGTCCGGCTCAGCCACCGGGTTGGGCGGCAGCGCCGGCGGCCACTGGGTCGGTGCGTCACTGTTGGGCACCGAGCGCAAGGTCCCCAGGCGCACCGGGCCATTGCGCAACGATAGCTCTTCACCGGCCGGCGGCGCCTTGATCGCCAGGCAAATGCGCATGCCCGGGCCAAGCCAGTATTCCTTGCCCAACGGGCGCGGCTCGACGGGGTTGCCGTCCAGCGCATAGATCTGCGCTTCAACGCCTGGGATGTTGATGCGGTAGGTCAGGGTGTTGTCCAGGTTGAGCAAGCGCACCCGGGTGATCTGCCCGGCGGGCAAGTCGATCACCGCCTGCGGCACACCATTGATGGTCGCCAGCCGCCCGGCCGTGCCACCGCGCGCCGCCTCGCGGGGAATACTGAACGCGACGAACTCGCCCTGCTCATCCACATGCCAGCTCTTGAGGCTCAGGGTCTGTTCGTACTTGAAGCCGGTGGGCTCACGCTCTTCGATGATCAACGGCCCCACCAGCCCACGCCCGAGCTCTTCGCTGCTGTTGACATGGGGGTGGTACCAGTAGCTGCCGGCGTCCGGCACGCGGAACTTGTAGTCGAAATACTCGCCCGGCAGCACCGGCAATTGCGAGACATACGGCACGCCGTCCATCTCCAGCGGCAAACGGATCCCGTGCCAATGAATGGTGGTGGCGACCGGCAGGTGATTGATGAAGCGCACCCGCAGCCACTCGCCCTGGCGCACCCGCAACTCGGTTCCCGGCGCCGACGGGCCAAACGCCCAGGCCGGGGTCTTGTGCCCGGCCACCAACTCGACGTCCAGCGGTGCGGCGATCAGTTCATAGTCGTGACCGGCCTCGGCATCGGCGCGCTTGCCCAACCAATACCGTGACGCACCTCCCGCACCCACGCCAACGACAACAAGACCGGCCAGGCCACCGAGTATTTGGCGACGGGTAAAGGACATGAACGCAACCACCTATTGAATCCGCGCGAACCGTTGGGCCCGCAAAAGGCGAATACGATACACCCGCAGATGAGAAACGGTAAGGGCTGCAAAAATGAAAAAACCTATAGAAATTATCCACAGGTCTTCTCAGTCCTCGCCGGCTCAACGTTAAGGGTTTCGACCTCTCAGGTGCTTAATGTCGCTCCCCCAGCGTTCCAAGGGTGACCTCAGGAAAGCTCAAATCCCTTCCCTCAACTCACGTGGCGACAGCCCATAGCGTGAGCGGAAGCGCACTGCAAAACGGGAGGCCGAGGCGTAACCACAGGCCCCGGCGATTTCACCGATGGGGCGAGAAGTGGTCTGCAACCATTGCAACGCGGTCGCCAATCGAACGCCCTCCAGAATATTGCGGAAACTGTCACCCTCATTCGCCAACTGGCGACGCAACGTCGATTCACCCATATTCAAGTGCTGTGCGACGTTCGCCACCGTCCAGTCTCTCTCCGGGCTGCCCATGACCAACTGCTGCACACGTTCGCAAAGTGGATCGTTGCGCCCCATCAGCAAGGGTCCGAGTTGGCCGCCAAGGCACAGGCCCAGAAGGACCGCTTCCCCATAATGTGTGCGTAATACCTGGGGAGCGTCGTCCCTGATGGCCGTCAGCAACTGATCCCATGCCTGTGTCGTGTGCCTGTCCAGAGGGACGCATAGATCACTCTTCAGTACACCGCGACTGCTCATGATCTGTTGGCTATAGCGGCTGCTGAAGTGACGCAATGTCGAGACGGGAAAGGTCACCGCATCAGCGATGTAGTGACCATGGGGGCCGGGCAGGTTTGAGAGACCCAGCTCGCGCCCGGCCGGCATCAGAATCAGTTGTTGCGGCCCGGCGCGCATCTCCCGGCCATCCCACTGCAACAATTTTTCCCCTTGTCGTACTCGACACAAAGTCGTCACGAACACCGGCACCCTTGACAGGGTCAGGGGCTGGCGCGCCCGAATGACACACGCATCGATAATGCTTTCCCGGTGCTGTATGCCCTCACAAGGGTGCATCGTGCTTAACGTCCGTAAGTTGAAGTAATGGTCGCTTTGGCCAAGACGTTGGCATTGAGCATGTACCCTACCAAGGCCCCGCTGGCCTGGTTGTCGAGCGCTAGCTTATCGACTTTCAATGCCCATACGGTGAATTGATAGCGATGGGGTTTGTCCCCTGCTGGAGGACAGGCGCCGCCAAACGCGGATTGACCGAAGTCAGTTCGCCCTTGGACTGCACCGGCAGGCAAACTCGGCCCTGCCCCCCTTGGCAGGCCATGGATAGAAGCGGGCAGGTTAAAGACCGTCCAATGCCACCAACCGCTACCCGTCGGCGCATCGGGATCGTAGACCGTGATCGCGAAGCTTTTAGTCCCGGTGGGGGCGTTTTTCCAGGAAAGCTGCGGAGAGGTGTTGCCGCCTTCGCAACCGAAGCCTTGGAACACTTCCCGCTGGGTCAGCGGGCGATTGTCGGCAATGTCCTGGCTGGTCAGTGAAAAGTCGGCGGCGTATCCACTGAATGTCACAGCCATGGAAAGTGCAGGCAGGATTGATCTGATGTTCATCGCGACTCCGTTTGAGGCTGAAAATGAAGCCAGAGTCTAGGTTGAACGACAAACGCTCAGTGTGCCGAAACGCTCGACAATTGTGCCGAAATGCTCGAGATCCGGAAGGGAGCACCATCACCCCTCTCAAGGTGGCTAGCGCGTCGGGTTACCGCGTGGCATGAAAAAAGCCAGCGCCGCCGCGACGATGAACAGCGCCGGCACGTCGCCGAGTAAATGCCCCATATGCCGGGTCCCATCCATCTCGATGTCGAAGGACTGCACGGCCATGATCGCGCCGTGCACGATGCTGGACCATACCGTGAACCAGATCAGGCTCAGGTGCTTCATCGGATCGCGCGACGCCATCAGCAGGAACACACCGAGGGTGGCGTAGATTCCGACAATCATCAACGGATAGTGGGAATGGTCGCTGTGCCACGCCCAGCCAGACGGCCACAGGTTCATCAGCGGCCAGATCGCGAAGACGGCGATCAGGCCGACGACGATCAAAACCACGCGCAAGGCGGCGAGTCGTTGGGTGTCGTTCATGGCCGGCTCCTGGATGCGACGTGACTGTCGCCGTAATGGGTGTCCTGAGTATAGAACGCGCCTGGGACGCACACCGGCCACCCCATGCCGTCAGCCGCCTGGATCGTCTCCGAGCGACTTGTCGATCATTAAGCCTCGCCGACCCGCTCCACAGCACTTGTATCGTCGGGCACCAGGCCGCCGCCTTCCACGATTTGGTTATAACAAGCGCTTCGGTTCAGCCTTGCAAACCGGTGATCAGATGCACCACGCCGTTGTCCAGCGTCATCACGCCAGCCACACCGACGGCACTCAACCCCATCCGGTCGATCCGCGCCACATCCCGCAGTTCCACCCGCAGTCGCGTCAATGCCACAGGCTGATGGGACTTGAGGTTTTCCACACCGCCCAGCGCCGCGATGATGGCCGGCGCCAGTCCTTCAACCGCAGTTGGCCGCTTGGGTTCTTCCGGTACCAGGTCCGGGGTCAGGGCTTTCCAGAATGCCTGTTGTAGTTTGTCGAACATGTTCAATGCTCCATGGCCAGGGTGGCCGGGGTGGCCGTGGATGAGTGAGTACGCAGGAGGTCACGCACCTGCTCGGTGCTTTCCTGGCCCAAGGCCTGTTGAGCCAGCGTGCGGCACTCGCTCAGGTTCCATTCACGCACGCAGGCCTTGATCGCCGGAATCAGCGGCACACTGACCGATAGCTCATCCACGCCCAAGCCCAGCAACACCGGCACCGCCAATGGTTCAGAGGCCAGTGCGCCACATACACCGACCCATTTGCCATGGGCTCGGGCAGCCTCGACCGTACGGGCGATCAGGCGCAACACCGAGGGATGCAGGCTGTCGGCCTGGCTGGCCAGGAGTGGATGGTCACGGTCCATGGCCAGGGTGTATTGGGTCAGGTCGTTGGTGCCAATGGAGAAGAAATCCACTTCAGGAGCAAACAGATCGGCCATCAGCGCCGCCGCCGGGACTTCGATCATGATGCCCAGCTTCGGCGCCTGCTTGAGTCCCAGGTGGCGGACCTCTTCGTCCAGCATTTGCCGCGCCAGGCGCAGCTCCGCCAGTTGCGTGACCATGGGTAGCATGATGTGCAGCCGCGCCAGCCCCGAGCAGGCGAGAATGGCCCGGAACTGTTCACGCAGCAGCTGCGGTCGCTCCAGGCACAGGCGAATACCGCGCATGCCCAGAAACGGGTTGGCCTCATGAGCCATCGGCACATAGGCCAGCGGCTTGTCCCCGCCCACGTCCAGGGTACGTACCACCAGATTGCGCTCCGGCCCCAGGGCCCGGGCGACGGCGCTGTACAGGGCCGCTTGCTCGTCATGGCCAGGTGGGTGCGCACGATCCAGGTAAAGCAACTCGGAGCGCAACAGCCCGACCCCTTCGCCGCCCAGGCTCACGGCCTGCTCCACGTCCCGCAGCGACCCGACATTGGCACTGACCTCGACTCGATGACCGTCAAGGGTACGAGCCGCCTGGGCCGATTGTTCGAGGTCACGCTGATGCCGCTGGCGCTGCCGCTCACGAGTGGCCTGGAATTGCTCGACCAGGGCTTGATCCGGATTCAGGTGCAATTCGCCCTTGTCGGCGTCGAGCAACACTTGGGTACCGTTATCCAGGGCCAGCACGGGATGCGCCACGCCACACAACGAGGGTAGGCCCAGGGCACGGGCGAGGATCGCGACATGGCTGGTGGCGCCGCCCCCCACGGTGACGAAACCGGCGATGCGTGAAGTGTCGAGGCTGGCAGTCTGGGATGGCGTCAGTTGTTCGGCCACCAGGATCGCCTGTTCGGGCAGGTTCCAGGCGTTGTCCTGAACCCCCAGGATCCGCTTGAGCACCCGTTGCCCGACGTCGGCCAGGTCCGCTGCGCGCTCGACCAACAAAGCGCTGCCCGACTGCTGGAATAGCGCAGCGCTCGCCTCGGTAGCAGTCCTCCAGGCGAATGCCGCGCTCTTGCCCTCGGTGATCAAGGCTTGAGCCTGCTCCAGCAAGGTGGGGTCTTCGAGCAACTCTTGATGGGCGCGAAAAATCTGCGCCTGGACACTGCCCGTCGCCTCGTCCTGCAATGCCTTCAAGGCTTGCGTCGCTTGCTCCAGCCCTTGATCCAGGGCGGTCTGCTCAACCTTGATGCCGGCCCCCGTCTCCTCGATCTCCAACACCTGGGAGGCGACCTGGACCACTTCACCAAACGCCGAACCGGGCGACGCACAAACACCCCGCAGCCGACCGGGCATCGACGGCTCGACGGTGACGGCCGGCGCCAGCGACGGCGGCGCTTGCACCGTCTCGCCGCAGCCCGACAACAGCAAGTGTTCCAACGCCTCGATGGCCTGTCCGGCCTGAGGGCCGGCGGCACTGATCTGCACGCTGTCGCCCTTGACCGTCTGCAACGCCATGATCGCGACCAGTGATTTGGCATTGGCGCCGGCTTGCTGCTTATGCAGTTGGATAGTGGCATCAAACCCCTTCGCCGCCTGGGCGAACACCGCGGCAGGACGGGCATGCAGGCCACTTTCATTGGGCACGATCAGCGGCTTGGAAAAGAGCACCGAGCCCTGCTGCGCCTCGTCGACAGGCCCTTGTTCCGCCGGGCACACACGCAACAACGGAGCACCGCTCTCGATACAGCGCGCACCGTCCCCGAGCAGGCTGAAGGGTTCGCCGCTGACCACCAGCATCAGCGTCAACAGGCTGCGCGCATGCAGGGCGATGTAGTCGGCATCGAAATCGATCAGCGGCTGGCCGGCCTCGACCCGTTGCCCCATGGTCACCCGCGAGGTGAACCCCTTGCCCGCCAGGTTGACCGTGTCCAGGCCAATATGCATCAGCACCTGGACGCCGTTGTCAGCGGTGACACTCACCGCATGGGCGCTGTCCTGGAGCGTGCCGATGACACCGGACAGCGGTGCGCAAAGGGTCTGCGAGGTCGGATCGATGCAGATGCCATCTCCCACTACACGGCTGGAGAAGACGGGGTCCGGCACGCTGTCCAAGGGCATCAAGACCCCGGACAGCGGTGCGAGCAATTGCAAGGGTTGCGTTGTGTTCATGAGACTTCACCTGCTGCTGTCTGTTCTTTTTGGCATCGCGGGCACGCAGAGATCCGCGACCCGCGCTACACGGGTCATTTCCACCAGTATTCGACCTGCAGGCCCACGTTGGAACCATGCCGCGCACCGCCAAACACACCGGTATCCGACAGCGCCGAACCGGCGGCCAGTTCGTTGGCTACACGCTGGGCCGCCTTGTTCCAACTGGCATAGGTGTAATAGAGGCGTATTTCCGGGCGAGCCCAGAATTCCGGCCCCTTGGGCGACCAGGTGGGCGCAAAGGTCACTTTGTTCAGCTTGCGTGTTCCAGCGCTGGCCTGCACCTGGTCGTGGCCCAACTCGGCCACCAGCTTGAACTGGTCGGTGATGGCATATGCCGGGCGAACCCCCAATGACACCCAGTCCTGATCGGCGCCGTCGGGACGGATGTCTTTCTGATACACCGCCTGCACCTGCCCACCGAAACGCGGCGTGGCCTGCCAATCGAAAAACTCCACCAGACGATAGCTCTTGTTGCTGTCATCCAGCCCGGTGTCGCCGGTATACCCCAGCCCGGTGCCGGGGCCCTCGCCATACTGCAAGGCCAGTTTATTCTTGCCGCCCAGGAAGTCCTGCTGCACATGCTGGGCGGTCAAGGCCCAGCCGCGATGGGCGTCGCGACGGTCCGCCCGGTCAATGAAGCTCAGGCCAAATTCCAGTTCGCCGCCGGGGTTGGTCCTGAAGCCGGCGACGTTGAAGTCATGCCGGTTGACCGGGTCTTTCTGGTACAGGTTGTCCTTGCGCGAGAAGGCGTAGCTGTATTTCAGCCCGCCGATCAGCACGTCCTCGATCCCCCCACCGGTGGCGCTCTGGTTCCAGTAGTAGAAATCCGAGATATGGATGTCGTTACGTTTGTAATAACGACGCCCGGCCCACAGCGACCCGCCGTTCAGGCTGGGCATGTTCGACCATTGGGCATACATCTGCGGCATGCGCGCCGAGCCGTTTTCACCTTGGAAAGTCGGCGTGCGGTCATAGCGGTTGTACAGCGATGCCATGCCGTCCACGCTCAACACCGAGCCGTCGTCGAGGGTGAAAAGATCCTGGCGCAGCTCCAGTTCCCCGTACTGCTCGCATTCATTGCCCAACCGATATTTAGTCTGCGCCCCGGGTAACTGGAAGCAGGATTGGGAACGGCCATTGGTCGCACTGCCAACGCCGCTGCGCAGATAACCGGAAAACTCCAGGGCCTGAACCGGCAACGGCAGCGCCAGGCAGATACAGGACGCGGCAAGGCCACGGTTTATTATTGTTTTCATACGCCTCTCCATTATTTCTTATTGTTTTTTGCGCCATGACTTCCCCCTTGGCCGCCATTTGCGCTGACGACAAAGGACCCACGATGCGTCTGGCGCAACGTGTTCGCTGTCAGGCATTGCCTGGGTCAGGGGAAGTTTTTTATTCAGTCGCTCAGGTGCAACACGAACGACTCGTAGGGCCGCAGGCGCAGCCGTCGGTATCGATGTTCAGCGGCCTCGTAGTTGCCGATCACCCAGCGTTGCTTCGTGCCATCGGTGAGGATCCCTTCGGGCAGCTCAACCTCGCAGTCGCCCCCATGAAAATGGCTGACCACCAGCAGGCGCTCGCCCTGCCCTTCGCGCAGGTACACCCATACGTGCGGATGTTCAGGCAACAGCAGGCGGTAGACGCCGTCCTGGATCAAGGCTTCGCTGCGGCGCAGGGCGATCAACTGACGGTAGTAATGCAACACCGAGGTCGAGTCTTTTTGTTGTTGCTCGACATTGATGAAGGCAGCATTGGCAGGTACGCCAATCCACGGCTCGGCCCGGCTGAAACCCGCGTTCGGCCCGGCATTCCATTGCATGGGCGTGCGCCCGTTGTCACGGGACTTCTGCATGATCGGCGCCATGGCCTCGGCTTCGGTCTCCCCGGCGTTGCGCTTGAGGCGATAGATGTTCAGGGTTTCCACATCGCGGTATTGCTCGATGTGCTCGAAACCCGGATTGGTCATGCCCAGTTCCTCGCCCTGGTACACGAATGGCGTGCCCTGGAGAAAGTGCAACGCCGTGGCGAGCATCTTCGCCGAAGGCACGCGGTACTCACCGTCATCCCCGAACCGCGACACCACCCGTGGCTGGTCATGGTTACACCAGAACAACGCATTCCAACCGTCACCGGCCTGCATGCCGACCTGCCAGTCGGACAGGATGCGTTTGAGTTCGAGAAAATCGAAGTCGGCCCGCACCCACTTCTGCAGGTTCGGGTAATCCACCTTCAAGTGATGGAAATTGAAGGTCATCGACAGTTCGCGGGAAGCCGGGCACGAATAACGAACGCAGTGCTCAAGGCTGGTGGACGACATCTCGCCGACGTTGATCAGGTCGAACCCTTCGAAGACTTCCCGATGCATTTCCTGCAGGTAACGGTGCACGTTGGGGCCGTCGGTGTAGAAGCGCCGACCGTCCGTGTGGTCGTCAGGGAAGTCGACCGGCTTGGAGATCAGGTTGATCACATCGAGACGAAAGCCCCCCACCCCCTTGTCCCGCCAGAAACGCATCATCTTGAACACTTCGGCGCGCACCTGGGGATTGTCCCAGTTCAGGTCGGCCTGGGTATGGTCGAACAAGTGCAGGTAATACTGGCCGGTCTGCGCTTCGTACTCCCAGGCCGAGCCGCCGAACTTGGACTCCCAGTTGTTCGGCTGGTCCCGCCAGATATAGAAATCGCGGTACGGGTTGTCGAGGCTGCTGCGGGCGGCCTGGAACCAGGGATGCTCGATGGAGGTGTGGTTGACCACGATATCGAGCATCAGCTTGATACCGCGCTTGCGCGCCTCAGTGATCAACAGCTCGCAGTCGGCCATGGTGCCGTAGCTGGGGTCGATGGCGTAGTAGTCGCTGATGTCGTAGCCATTGTCCCGTTGCGGCGAACGCAGGAACGGCGTCAGCCACAGGTAGTCCACACCCAGCCAGTGCAAGTAGTCGAGCTTGTCCACCACCCCCAGCAAATCACCGGTGGCCTGGCCGCCATGGCTGTAGAAACTCTTGGGATAGATCTGATAGATCACCGAGCGTTGCCAGTCTTGCATGTGCAATTCCTTCAGTCTGTTTTGTGCAGGCCTCGTGGGCCTCATCGTGCAGGCACCGGGGTCAGGCCACCCGATACCCCGGCCGGACGATCTTCATGCTCAATGCGCAGGTCAGGGCAAAGGGCACGCTCATGGCGATGACCATGCCGACCACGAACATCGGTATGTAGTCAGGCACGATCGATATGAAACCCGGCAGGCCCCCGACGCCAATCGCCGAGGCCTTGATCTTGTTCAGCGACAGGAAGATGCAGCCCAGGGCCGAGCCGGCCAGGGCGCAATAGAAAGGGAATTTGTAGCGCAGGTTGACGCCGAACATTGCCGGTTCGGTGATGCCGAAATAAGCGGAAATCGCCGACGTGGATGCCATGCTCTTGTCCCGCGCATTGCGCGTCATGTAGAACACCGCCAGCGCCGCGCTGCCCTGGGCCAGGTTGGACATGACGATCATCGGCCAGATGAACGTGCCACCCTGGGTCGAGATCAATTGCAGGTCCACCGCCAGGAACATGTGGTGCATGCCCGTGACCACCAGCGGCGCATAGAGCAGGCCGAAAATCGCCCCGCCAATCACCGGCGCCAGGTCGAACAGCGCCACCATGCCTTCGGTGATCAGGATCCCCAGGTGCCGGGTGACCGGACCGATGATGGCAAGCGCCAGTACCCCGGTGATCACGATGGTGGTGATGGGGATCACCAGCAGTTGGATCGCGTTGGGCACCCTGGCCCGCAACCATCGCTCGATCACGCTCATGACATAGGCCGCCAGCAGGATCGGCAGGATCTGCCCCTGATAGCCGACCTTCTCGATCCGGAACCACCCGAAGATATCGAAATACGGCAGGCTCTGACCTTCCAGCCCGGCCACGGCCTTGCCGTAGTTCCAGGCGTTGAGCAGGTCCGGGTGGACGAGCATCAGGCCCAGCACGATACCGAGGATCTCGCTGCCCCCGAAACGCTTGGCCGCCGACCAGCCCACCAGGGCCGGCAGAAAGACAAAGGAGGTATTGGCCATCAGGTTGATCAGGCTCCAGACGCCATCCAGGTTCGGATAGGCATCGAGCAACGTCTGCCCGGCAATGAACATGCCCTTGGCGCCCAACAGGTTGTTGACGCCCATCAGCAGGCCGGCGATCACCAGGGCAGGCAAAATGGGCATGAACACATCGGACAGCACCCGCACCAGGCGCTGCATGCCGTTGCCCTTCTGCGCGCCCTGGCGCTTGACATCGGCAATGGTCGCGGCAGCCAGGCCCGTCAGTTCGCGCAGGGCGGCATAGACCTTTTCCACCTCGCCAGGGCCGATGACCACTTGGAACAGGCCCCCGGTAAAAAACGAACCCTTGACCAGGTCGATCTGGTTCAGCGTGGCACTGTCCACCCGGGCCGCGTCCTTGAGGGACAGGCGCAGGCGCGTCACACAGTGGGCCGCCTGCTCGATATTGTCGACGCCACCCAAGCTTTGCAGCAGCTCGCTGGCGATTTTGGAGTAATCGTGGCTCATGCTTTTTTCTTCCGCGTCATTCTTGTTATTGAGAGTCGACAGCACGTGGAAGAGAAAGTACTCGTCTGTACGAGTTAAATCAACAACTCGTACAGACGAGTTTTGTTTTTGTTTATGATGAGCCCCCGAAAAACCGGGAAACGTCCTACGCTCCTGTCGTCAAATAATGACAGCCGAATGGACAAATCCCCCACTTGGCCCGTAAGGTTCCGCCCCGGTGAACAGCGCGGTACAGAGCCCTCTCCATGAGCAAATACAACCAGATCTACAACGATCTGCTGACCAGCATTACCACCGAACGCCTGGAGCGTGGCGCCCGCCTGCCTTCGGAAACCGAACTGATGGACAGCTACCAGGCCAGCCGTGGCACGGTACGCAAGGCCATCGAACAGCTTCAGGAGCGCGGTTTCGCCCAGAAAATCCATGGCAAGGGCACCTTCGTGCTGTCGACGTCTCCCATCGAATTCCAGCTCGGTGGGATCGTCAGTTTCCAGGAAACGTATCCACGCCTGGGCGACGATGTCAGCACCGATGTGGTCGAGTTCACTCAAGTGCCGCTGGAAGGCGCCCTGCTCGAGCACATCAAGGCACCCGCCGGCAGCCAGGTGACGCGCATCAAGCGTGTGCGGCGAATCGATGGCAAACGGGTGATCCTGGACATCAACCATTTCGTCAGCGACGTGATCCCCGGCCTGACCCGTGACATCGCGGTGCAGTCGATCTACGCCTTCATCGAGCAGACCCTGCAGCTGCAAATCGCCTACGCCCAGCGCACCATCGAAGCGGTCCGCTGTGGCAAGGACGACCAGCAACACCTGGACCTCGACGGCCAGAGCCATGTGATCGTGGTCAGCAACCAGACCTTTCTCCAGGACGGCCGACAGTTCGAGTACACCGAATCACGGCATACCCTGGACAAGTTTTATTTCTCGGATGTGGCGCGGCGTTGAAGCCGTGTGGAATTCCAATTCAGCAAATCCACAGGCAGTCACCCAACCAACGCTTCCAATTCTTTGGAAGCCATACCAGGTAACCGCCGGCCTTCTTTCGCAACGTTGACCTGCAGCGCCACCTGGGCCACATCCAACACATTCTGGGTCAGCGAATAGCTGCCCTTGGCCTGCAGCCAGGTCAGCACGTCTGCCAAATGCCAGATAGATGCACTCCCCTCATGCACCGGCGTCGGGAAGCTGCTGGGATGAGCCAACATCAACTTGCGCATGTTCTGCCGAGACACACCTACGATCTCGGCCACATCAGTCAGCCCGACCCAATCAGGAGCCACCTCGATCAATTTGGCGGACGGTACCGCGCGGTGGACATCGGCCAGAGCGCTAAGCACCGCCTTGAACGCATCAGGGGCATCGCGAGTGAACTCAAGCGCCAGCCGCCCCGGCAGCCCGATGCCTACCAAGGCATCATCGCAGCCCGCTTCACCCAGCCGCTCGACCAGTTCATCCGGGGCGCAGCCATCGTCAGCAAGCTGATACTTCAAGGTAAAGGTAAATTCCATTGTTCTATTCCTTAGCATCGTAATCCGCATCGCGCCGATTGCGATGCATCGAGCAATTGTCCACGACGCGTCGCAATGCTCGCGGTTGCCAGGGTTCTTCGGCGTGCTCCATATCGAGGTGATGCAGAACTCGCCACAACGGCACTCCACGTCGTTGTACGGGCAATAAACCCGTCCCCAGGCGTGACCGCCGCCAACTTCTATGCGCCACCCGCGCCCTTCGGCATGCCTGAGCGCGTCTTCGATGTCTTTCTTCGGGTGCGTTGGACGAATCATCCGTGATCTCCAGTATTCGCATGACCCGCAAAGTTGTCAAATGACAACCAGGCTCTTTCTTTTAAACGACAGCACTCAGTACCAGCACGGGCACGTTTGCCCGGGCGCGGCATGGGTACAGGGGAGATAACTTGGCTGCAACAGCGTTCGCAAGGCATGCCGGCGACGCTCCTGTTGGGTCTCGCCGTTCGATGATAAGCATTTCTCGATGCTCGTTGAGTCGGGGAATCGTAGCGAAAGGTGACTGAGCCACGAGGTGACATTCACTTTCAGGGGAGCGACGGACAAACGTGGACAGGCCAGGAACAACGATGGGGAAAATCGGCGCATAGACGGCACAAGCAGCATGGAACCCGCTTAACAATGTGGCGAGGGAGCTTGCTACCTCGCCACATAGGTGTTTTGCCGAAGAGTCCTATCGGAAAGTTATTATCAGTCGAACGTGACCAAGTCCTGGGCTCAAACGCCAAAAGCCCGCAATCAAGCGGGCTTCAGGGTATTTCTCGCTAATGGTTACCGGTCAGTGCCGGCGCCCAATCATTCCCACTCAATCGTCGCCGGCGGCTTGCTCGACACGTCATACGTCACGCGCGAGATACCCTCGATTTCATTGATGATCCGCCCGGATACGGTTTCCAGCAGTTCGTACGGCAGGTGTGCCCAGCGAGCGGTCATGAAGTCGATGGTTTCCACGGCGCGCAGGGCCACGACCCAGGCGTAGCGACGGCCATCGCCGACCACGCCCACCGATTTCACCGGTTGGAACACCACGAACGCCTGGCTGACCTTGTGGTACCAGTCGGCCTTGCGCAGCTCTTCAATGAAGATGTGGTCGGCGCGACGCAGCAGGTCGGCGTATTCCTTCTTCACTTCACCGAGGATCCGCACGCCCAGGCCCGGGCCCGGGAATGGGTGACGGTAGACCATGTCGTACGGCAGGCCCAGCTCCAGGCCGAGGCGACGCACTTCGTCCTTGAACAACTCGCGCAGCGGCTCGACCAGCTTGAGGTTCATTTCTTCCGGCAGGCCACCGACGTTGTGGTGGGACTTGATCACGTGGGCCTTGCCGCTCTTGGCGCCGGCCGACTCGATCACGTCGGGGTAGATGGTGCCCTGGGCCAGGTACTTGATGTTGTCCAGCTTGCAGGATTCGGCATCGAAAACGTCGATGAAGGTACGGCCGATGATCTTGCGTTTCTTCTCCGGATCGGACTCGCCGGCCAGGTTGCTCAGGAACTGTTCTTCGGCGTTGGCGCGGATCACCTTGACGCCCATGTTCTCGGCGAACATGGCCATCACTTGCTCGCCTTCGTGCAAGCGCAGCAGGCCGTTGTCGACGAAGACGCAGGTCAGCTGGTCGCCGATGGCCTTGTGCAGCAGCGCGGCGACCACCGAGGAGTCCACACCGCCGGACAGGCCCAGCAGCACGTTGTCGGTGCCGACCTGGGCACGCACCTGGGCGATGGCGTCTTCGGCGATCTTCGACGGCGTCCACAGGGCTTCGCACCCGCAGATGTCGAGGATGAAGCGCGACAGGATGCGGCCGCCCTGCTTGGTGTGGGTCACCTCGGGGTGGAACTGCACGCCGTAGTAGCGACGATCATCGTTGAACATGCCAGCAATCGGGCAGCTCGGGGTGCTGGCCAGGATGTGGAAGTCTTCCGGCATCTTGGTGACTTTGTCACCGTGGCTCATCCAGACGTCCAGGCCGAACAGGCCGTCGGCGTCGACATGGTCCTCGATGCCGTCCAGCAGGCGGCTCTTGCCGACCACGTCGACGCGGGCATAACCGAACTCACGCAGGTCCGAACCTTCAACCTTGCCGCCCATCTGTTCAGCCATGGTCTGCATGCCGTAGCAGATACCGAAGACCGGCACGCCCAGATCGAACACGGCTTGCGGGCAGCGCGGGCTGTCGGCTTCGTGCACGGACTCGGGGCCGCCGGCGAGGATGACGCCTTTCGGAGCGAATTCGCGAATCGCTTCGTCATCCATGTCGAACGGATGCAGTTCGCAGTACACACCAATCTCACGCACGCGGCGGGCGATCAGTTGGGTGTACTGGGAACCGAAGTCGAGGATCAGGATACGGTGAGCGTGAATGTCGAGGGCCATGACTCATTCTCATGTAGTGAATCAGAAACAACTCGGGGCTGAATGAACAGCCCCGGTGATTAACGTTTTGCTGAAGGCCTTAACCTACGCGGTAGTTCGGCGCTTCCTTGGTGATCTGCACGTCGTGGACATGGGACTCGGCCATGCCAGCGCCGGTGATACGCACGAACTCCGGCTTGGTGCGCATCTCTTCGATGTTGGCGCTGCCGGTGTAGCCCATGGAAGAACGCAGGCCGCCCATCAGTTGATGGATGATGGCGCTCAGGGTGCCTTTGTACGGCACGCGACCTTCGATGCCTTCCGGCACCAGCTTCTCGGCACCCGCGGAGGAGTCCTGGAAGTAACGGTCGGAAGAGCCCTGGGCCTGGGACATGGCGCCCAGGGAACCCATGCCGCGATAAGCCTTGTAGCTACGGCCCTGGAACAGTTCGATCTCGCCCGGCGCCTCTTCGGTACCGGCGAACATCGAACCCATCATCACACAGTAGGCACCGGCGACGATGGCCTTGGACAGGTCACCGGAGAAGCGAATGCCGCCATCGGCGATCAACGGCACGCCCGTGCCCTCAAGGGCGGCGGCGACGTTGGCGATGGCGCTGATCTGCGGCACGCCGACACCGGCAACGATACGGGTGGTGCAGATCGAGCCAGGGCCGATACCGACCTTGACTGCGTCGGCACCAGCGTCGGCCAGGGCCTTGGCGGCTTCGCCGGTGGCGATGTTGCCGCCGATCACCTGCACGTCCGGGAAGTTCTGCTTGACCCAGCGCACGCGGTCGATCACGCCTTTGGAGTGACCGTGGGCGGTGTCGACCACCACCACGTCAACACCGGCACTGACCAGGGCGGCGACGCGGTCGCCGGTGTCCTTGCCGGTGCCGACCGCAGCGCCGACGCGCAGACGACCCTGGTCGTCCTTGCTGGCCAGCGGGTAGGCCTTGGCTTTTTCGATGTCGTTGACGGTCATCATGCCCTTGAGGGCGAACTTGTCGTCGACGATCAGCACGCGCTCGATGCGGTGCTTGTGCAGCAACTCGCGGACTTCGTCCTTGCTGGTGCCTTCCTTGACCGTGACCAGGCGCTCTTTGGGCGTCATCACTTGGCGCACGGAAGCATCCAGGCGGTTCTCGAAACGCACGTCGCGGGAAGTAACGATGCCGACCAGGTCACCATCGTGCAGCACCGGAACGCCGGAGATGTTGTGCATGCGGGTCAGTTCGAACAGATCCCGGACCGTGGCGTCAGCCTCGATGGTGATCGGATCCTTGACCACGCCAGCCTCGAACCGCTTGACCTTGCGCACTTCGGCGGCCTGCTGTTCGATGGTCATGTTCTTGTGGATGATCCCGATACCGCCTTCCTGGGCCATGGCAATGGCCAGGCGGGCTTCGGTCACGGTGTCCATGGCGGCGGAAACCAGGGGGATATTCAGTTCGATGCCACGGGTGAGACGGGTTTTGAGACTGACTTCGTTAGGCAGTACCTCGGAATAACCGGGCACTAGGAGAATGTCGTCGAAGGTCAGGGCTTCTTGGCTGATACGCAGCATCGCGGGGGCTCCCGAGCGGGAAAATGGAAGCGCGCCATTATACTCATGCACCCCGCCTGGCTCAATGTAAAACTCTGTCTATTATTGGCGGGGTGATTGACGGGGCTGATCGCCCCACTGCGGCGGTACACCACCCCCTGTGGCGAGGGGATTTATCCCCGCTGGACTGCGCAGCAGTCCCAAGGTGGTCGACTCATATGCCTGATGTACCGCACAGCCTGGGTTTAGGGCCGCTTCGCGCCCCAGCGGGGATAAATCCCCTCGCCACAAAAGCAGTCTCCAGTGTGCCTACCTACAACTCCACCTTCACCCAACTCACCGGCTGATCGAGCCAATCGGCGAATTCATCGAGAAAGTCCTGCTTGAACCCCGCTTCCAGCCAATTGTTGAAAATGAACCCCAGGTTGGAAAAACCGCAGGGCTGCAAGAACAGGAAGCCGTTGATGTCATCTTCATGGCCGCATTCGGGGCAGGTGAAGTTGTCGGTGCGCGCTGGCATCCAGTCTTCCAGGCTTTCGAACAGTGCTTCGCCAATTTCCTTGCGACACTCGGCACAACCGGCTTCTTCGAGAAAGCCCTTGGCCGGTGTATAGATGCAGCGCTTGGTGATGATCTCCAGGCCGTTGATCGCTTCACCGAACGGCAAGGCGTCGGGGTGCAGCACCACGTGCCTGGCACCGGGGGCGATGGCGTGGGCCATGCGATTGCCGGTGCGTCCGCAGGTGGTCAGTTGCTCCTCGACGATGTTCTTGCGCACCAACCAGCGCACGATCGCCCTGGCCCGGGGTTCGTGCACGGGCAAGGTGGAAATTTTCGGGACGATGATGCTTTGCGAATTCATGACGAGGCCTGGAGGTTCCCATGGGGACGAATAAAGGCCGGCAGCTTAATCCCTGGCCGAGCCAGGTCAAGCACTCAGGTAACGCCCGATCAAGGCAATGCCGCTGGCGAGCACCAGCCAGGTCACCAATCGCACGAACGCCTCGCGCGACAACCTCATGGTCAGGCGACGCCCCAGCCACAACCCCAGCGCCATGGCCGGTAACAAACACAGCGCCAGTACCAACAAGGGTAGCTCGGCATACACCCCGGCGACGATAAACAGGCTCAAGCGCACCACGGTGCTGCAACTGATCAAGGCGCTTTGCGTAGCCCGTGCCGGCTCCTTGGGCAGGCGGCTGTTCAGGTAGATGGCATATAAAAAGCCGCCACTGCCAAACAACGCCCCGAACATCCCTCCCACCGTCCCCATCGGCAACGCCCACAGCGATGACAACTGCGTCGGTCGGGTCTTGATCAACAGGCTATAGATGGCATAGCCGCTGATGAACAATCCCATCAACAGCAACAACAGGTCGGACTTGAGGTTAAGCAGGAAAATCACCCCCAGGGTGCAGCCCATTGCCATGCACGGCAGCAACCGCAGCAGTTCCGGCCGGGACACATCCCGGCGCGAGGGCAGCAAGTTTCCGAAGGCTGCGACGAAATCCAGCAAGACCAGCAGCGGCACGATTTTCGACAGGGGCATGAACAACAGCAGGATGGGCGCGGCCACCAGCGCCGTGCCGAACCCGGCGATGCCGAACACGATATAAGCCAGGGCGATGGCCGAGCCGATGACCAACCACTCCACGGGGGCGAATGCCCATTGGCCCAACCATGGGAGAAGATTCATCCGGCACTTCCTTGATGAGGAGAGCGGCGACTTTAGCCAGATGCCGGGGGGAACATCCAGCACTTGTGGTGATAGACCTATCGCCTTCGCGAGCAAGCTCGCTCCCACATTTGATCTTCAGTGCGACATAGATCTCCTGTGGGAGCGAGCTTGCTCGCGATGCAGGCAACCCGGTCTAATTGTCTGCACACCATCGGCGAATCCCCTTATCATGCCGCCCATGATTAAAGATCCCTTTGCCCGACTGGGCCTGGACCGCGAGGTCCTGACTGTCAGCCAGCTCAACGGCCGTGCGCGGGTGTTGCTTGAAGACGTGTTCAGCAACATCTGGGTCGAGGGCGAAATCTCCAACCTTGCCCGTCCGGCCTCCGGCCATGTGTATTTCACCCTCAAGGACAGTGGCGCCCAGGTGCGTTGCGCGCTGTTCCGGCAGAATGCCGCGCGGGTGCGCCAGGCGCTGAAGGACGGGCTGGCGGTGAAAGTGCGCGGCAAGGTCTCGCTGTTCGAAGGCCGCGGCGATTATCAGCTGATCCTCGACACCGTCGAGCCGGCCGGCGATGGCGCGCTGCGCCTGGCCTTCGATGCCCTGAAGGAAAAACTCAGTGCCGAAGGCTTGTTCAGTGCCGAACGCAAGGTGCCGCTGCCGGCCCATCCGCAACGCATCGGCATCATCAGTTCACCCACAGGTGCGGTGATCCGCGACATCATCAGCGTGTTCCGTCGTCGTGCGCCGCAGATCTCCCTGACCTTGATTCCCACCGCCGTGCAAGGTCGTGAGGCCACTGCGCAAATCGTCCGTGCGCTGAAACTGGCTGATGCCCGTGGTTTCGATGCGCTGATCCTGGCCCGGGGCGGCGGTTCGCTGGAAGACTTGTGGTGCTTCAACGAAGAGGCCGTGGCCCGGGCGGTGGATGCCTGCGTCACGCCGATCGTCAGCGCCGTGGGCCATGAAACCGATGTGTCCATCAGCGATTTCGTCGCCGACGTCCGCGCCCCGACCCCGTCCGCCGCTGCCGAACTGCTGGCGCCGGATGCCGGCGACCTGGTGCGCCGGGTCGAAAGCCTGCATCGTCGGCTGGTGATGCGCATGCGTGACCGGCTGATGCGCGATCAACTGCGCCTCGAAGGCCTTACTCGCCGCCTGCGTCATCCCGGCGAACGCCTGCGCCAGCAAGCCCAGCGCCTCGACGACCTGGACATGCGCCTGCGCCGGGCGTTCGAACGCAGCCTCAATACCCGCCGCGAACGCCTGATCCGCCTGGATACCCGCCTCGCCGGGCAACACCCGGGCCGACAGTTGGCCATGTTGCGCCAGCGCCTGGACAGCCTCGCCGAACGCCTGCCCCGGGCCATGCGCGAAGGGCTCAAGGCTCGGCGCGTGCAACTGCACAACCAGGTGCAGACACTGCACATCGTCAGCCCCCTGGCGACCCTCGGTCGCGGCTACAGCATTTTGCTCGACGAACGCGGCCAAGCGATCCGCAACGCCGGGCAAACCCAAACGGGACAGCGCCTGACCGCCAAGCTCGGCGAAGGCGAACTGCTGGTGCGGGTCGAAGACAATCACCTGACGCCGGTCACCCTTTCTCTACTGGATTGATTCATGCCGCGATATCTCGTCCCGTTGTTCTTGCTGTGCCTGACCGTCAACGCCCACGCTGACAGCTATATCACCCGCCTGTTGAACAAACCGGTGCCCGGCGGCGTGGCCGTGGTGGACCTGGGCAGCGCGGCCAAGGCACCGAAAGCCACCTACCAGGGCAAACCGGTGCTGGTGGTCAAGGAACAGCAGAACTGGCTGGCGATTGTCGGCATCCCGCTGACGGTCCAGCCCGGCACCCAGCAGATCAGCAGCGGCGGCAGCACCCAGCCCTTCGTGGTCGGCTACAAGAAATACCCCGAGCAGCACATCACCCTGAAGAACAAACGCCAGGTCAACCCGAACCCGGCAGACCTCAAGCGCATCAACGCCGAGCTGGCGGTGCAACTGAAGGCCTATCGCAGCTTCAGTCCGAACCTCCCCAGCAACCTGCTGCTGGACAAACCGGTCAACGGCCCGCTGTCGAGCAAGTTCGGCGTGCGCCGCTTCTTCAACGGCGAAGAGCGCAACCCCCACGCCGGCCTGGACTTCGCGGTGCCCGCCGGTACGCCGATCAAGACCCCGGCCGCCGGCAAGGTGATCCTCACCGGCAATTACTTCTTCAATGGCAACACCGTGTTCGTCGACCATGGCCAGGGCTTCATCAGCATGTTCTGCCACATGTCGAAGATCGACGTGAAGGTCGGCCAGCAACTGGCCCGGGGCACCGTGGTGGGCAAGGTCGGCGCCACCGGCCGGGCGACCGGGCCGCACATGCACTGGAACATCAGCCTGAACGATGCGCGGGTGGATCCGGCGATTTTCATCGGGGCGTTCCAACCCTGAATAGGATGGTGGGGCTACTGGCCTCATCGCGAGCAAGCTCGCTCCCACATAGGGATCTCCTGTGAACACAACATTTGCAACCCACAGAGATCCCCTGTGGGAGCGAGCTTGCTCGCGATGACGGCAGCCGCATCACCACCCTCCCGCAAATTGCCAAGCTCAAAACATCGACGCAATTTCTGACATCCATACCTGATACATGCGCGATTAAATCTCGCAAACCCACCAAAAAACAGAACTTCTCTCAATTTTTTCCGACTGCTTGCGATCCTCCCCTCACACGGTTAGGGTTGAAGCCATGAAAACCTCTCACACCCTCATCCAGCTTCGCCAGCACCGCAGCCTGTGCCTCGTCAGCGCACGACTGCCGGGCTGAATCGCGGCACCTCGTCCCGGCGTGAAGCCACCCCATTTGAACCACCGGCAGGCCGCCTTTTTCCGGCCACGACAATAAGGATTTCCCCATGAGCATGCTCAAAGACCCGTCTTCCAAATACCGCGCCTTCCCGACCATCAACCTGCCGGATCGCACCTGGCCGTCGAAGACCATCACCACCGCGCCGATCTGGTGCAGCTCCGACCTGCGCGACGGCAACCAGTCGCTGATCGAGCCGATGGACGCGGTCAAGAAACTGCGTTTCTGGAAAACCCTCGTGGCGGTGGGCGTGAAGGAAATCGAAGCCTCGTTCCCGGCCGCTTCGCAAACCGACTTCGACTTCGTGCGCACCCTCATCGAAGAAGGCCACATCCCGGACGACACCACCATCCAGGTGCTGACCCAGGCCCGTGAAGACCTGATCGCCCGCACGTTCGAATCCCTGCGCGGCGCGAAAAAAGCCATCGTCCACCTGTACAACGCCACCTGCCCGTCGTTCCGCCGCATCGTGTTCAACCAGGACAAGGAAGGCGTGAAGGAAATCGCGGTGAACGCGGCCAAGCTGTTCGTCAAATACGCCGCGCAGCAGCCGGAAACTCAGTGGCAGTTCGAATACTCGCCAGAGACTTTCAGCGCCACCGAACTGGAGTTTGCCAAGGAAGTCTGCGACGCCGTGATCGAAGTCTGGAACCCGACGCCCGAGCGCAAGGTGATCCTCAACCTGCCCGCTACCGTGGAAGTCGCCACCCCGAACATCTATGCCGACCAGATCGAATGGTTCCACCGCAACATCACCCGTCGTGACAGCGTGCTCATCAGCCTGCACACCCACAACGACCGCGGCACCGGCGTGGCCGCCACCGAGCTGGGCCTGATGGCCGGCGCCGACCGTGTCGAAGGCTGCCTGTTCGGCAACGGCGAACGCACCGGTAACGTCGACCTGGTGACCGTGGCGCTGAACCTCTACACCCAGGGCATCAACCCTGAACTGGACTTCTCCGACATCGACGGCGTGCGCAAAGTGGTCGAGGAATGCAACCAGATCCCGGTACACCCGCGTCACCCGTACGTTGGCGACCTGGTTCATACCGCGTTCTCCGGCTCGCACCAGGATGCCATCCGCAAGGGCTTCGCCCAGCAGAAATCGGACGCCCTTTGGGAAGTGCCGTACCTGCCGATCGACCCGGCCGACATCGGCCGCAGCTACGAGGCGGTGATTCGCGTGAACAGCCAGTCGGGCAAGGGCGGTATCGCCTACCTGCTGGAACAGGAATACGGCATCAGCCTGCCGCGTCGCATGCAGATCGAGTTCAGCCAGGTGGTACAGCGCGAAACCGATCGCCTGGGCCTGGAAATGACTGCACAGCAGATCCACGCCTTGCTGCAGCGTGAATACCTGCAAGCCAACACCCCGTACGCACTGGTCAGCCATCGCCTGCAGGAAGAAAACGGCAACAGCGCCGTTGAGGTGGAAGTGGCGAGCAAGGGCCAGGGCGAGACCAACCTGCACTGGCGCGGCAAAGGCAACGGTGCCCTGGAAGCACTGGTGGCCGGCCTGCCAATTCCAGTAGAGATCATGGACTACAACGAACACGCCATCGGCGCCGGCACCAATGCCAAGGCGGCGGCGTACATCGAACTGCGCGTCAACGGCGAGCGTGCGGTGCACGGTGTGGGCATCGATGAAAACATCACCACCGCCAGCTTCAAGGCGCTGTTCAGTGCGCTGAACCGGTCGCTGAGCCAGCCGGAGGCCAAGGCGGCCTGATCCAAGGCTGAAATGCAAAAAGGCCCTGGGGTGAGAACCCCGGGGCCTTTTGTTTGGCTGATGGTTTTGTAGGGCCTGGCAGGGCCTCATCGCGAGCAAGCTCGCTCCCACACTGGAACTTCAGTGGAGTCAAAATCCTGTGCCCGCCTCAGATCCCCTGTGGGAGCGAGCTTGCTCGCGATAGCGGCCTGTCAGGCAATGCAAGTCTCAGGCATGGGTATCAATGGAAACAGTCATCGCCTGCAACAACGCGGCCTGCAAGGTTTGCAAAGTCGCTTGGGTCGCCATGATCTGAGTCTGGATCGCCATGGTTTCCTGAGCTTTCTGCTCCTCATCGGCGCGGCTTTTTTGCACCCGTGCCAGCTGGGCTTGCTGTTCGGCCAGCAACTTCTCGGTCTGTTCGATCTGCTTCTTCAGTTGTTCGATGACATCGCTGCTGCCGCTGCTGCCACCCGCACCTGCGATATTCGCGCCACTGGTGTCGACTTCCAGTTTCTTGCTCTTGTCTTCGCTGCTGTCAGTCGATGTCACTGGACTGACCGCTTTCTCCTCTTCAGCCCCACGAATAGAGACTTTAGGGGCTGATGATGGATAAGGGTTGACGGTGGTTGCGCTGATACTGGTCATGAGCATTCTCCTTGGCTGACCGTTTATCGGCACGTCACCCCATTCCTGAAGAGTTGAAACGTTTCAGTTAGATGAATTCGAACGAGTCGGCATCCAGGTTCGCCGGAAACCGGGTGCGATACGCCGCCAGGTCCGCTGCGTTCAAGCACACCTTGAACACGCCATCCGCTTCACCGGCGCTGAGCAAGCTTTCGCCCTGGAAGTCCAGCACCTGGCTGTCACCGGTATAGGCGAAACCCTTGCCGTCGGTGCCGACGCGGTTTACCGCCGCCACATAGCACAGGTTCTCGATCGCCCGGGCCGGCAGCAGCCGGTTCCAGTGCAGGCGCCGCGCCCCGGGCCAGTTGGCGGTGTACAGCAGCAGGTCGGTGTCCTCGGCGTCACGACTCCACACCGGGAAACGCAGGTCGTAGCAAATCAGCGGACGAATCCGCCAGCCCTTGAGTTCGAACAGCACCTGTCGCTCACCCGGCGTGTAGTGGTTGTGCTCGCCGGCCATGCGAAACAGATGGCGCTTGTCGTAATGCAGCACTTCGCCGTCCGGACGCGCCCACAGCAGGCGATTGCGATGGCTGCCGTCAGCGGCCTGGATGATTACACTGCCGGTGATGACGGCGTTCAACTTTGCCGCCTGGGCCTGGAGCCACCGACGCGTCGGGCCGTTCTCCGGTTCCGCCAAGGTCTCGGACGCCATGGAAAAGCCGGTGGTGAACATTTCCGGGAGAATGATCAGGTCAGCCCCGCGCGCCTGTTCGAGCAGCGCGTCGAAATGTTCCAGATTGGCCTCGCGGTCGTGCCAAGCCAAGGTGGTCTGGACCAGGGCAATGTCGAGGTCTGGCAATGTGCTCAAATCACGCATAGTTTTTCCGCTGCTTCGCGCAGCGTCTCCTCACGTTTGGCAAAGCACAGGCGCACCAGGCGCTGGCCTTGTGGTGGATCCTGATAGAACACCGAGATCGGGATCGTCGCCACGCCATGCTCGCGGGTCATCCACACCGCCATGTCGACGTCATTGAGGTCCGGGCGAATCCGCGAATAATCCACCAACTGGAAATAAGTGCCGGTCACGCGCTTGAAGCTGAACCGCGACGGGGCCAGCAGATCGCAGAACAGGTCGCGTTTGGCCTGGTAGAAGTCCGGCAGTTCGTCGACGTGTTCCGGATGCTCGGCCATGTAGTCGGCCAGGGCGTACTGCAACGGCGTTACGCCGCAGAAGCTGACGTACTGGTGCACCTTGCGCAACTCCGCCGTCAGGGCCGGTGGCGCCACCACGTAGCCGGTTTTCCAGCCGGTGACGTGGTAGGTCTTGCCGAACGAACTGACCACGAAGGCACGGCGGTACAGCTCTTCATGGGCCAGGACACTGGCATGGGCGACGCCGTCGAAGACCAAGTGCTCGTAGACCTCGTCGCTGACCAGGTAGATATCACGGTCGCGAATCAGCGTCGCCAACTGGTCCAGTTCGGCGCGGTTGATCAGGGCGCCGCTGGGGTTGTGCGGCGAGTTGAGGATGATCATGCGCGTGCGCGGGCTCAGGGCTTCGCCGAGCTTCTCGAAGTCGATGGCGAAGTCACCCGAGCCTAATGGCACGTGCACACAGCGCCCTCCGGCCAATTGCACCGAAGGCTCGTAGCTGTCGTAGCTCGGGTCGAAGACGATCACTTCGTCACCGTTGTGAACCACCGCCGCGATGGCACAGAAAATCGCCTGGGTCGCGCCAGGGGTCACGGTGACCTCTTGATCGGCATCGACGTTGGCACCGTAGCTGCGGGCGATCTTCGCGGCGATCTGCTGGCGCAGCGCCGGCAGGCCGGTCATGGGCGAGTACTGGTTATGGCCTTGGGCAATATGCCGGCCGACTGCATCGCGCAGGGCCTGCGGACCATCGAAATCGGGAAACCCCTGGGACAGGTTCAGCGCGCCGGTCTGTGCGGCGAGCTGGGACATCTGGGTGAAAATCGTGATGCCGACGTTCGGCAACTTGCTGGTGATCATGGAAGGTCCCTGCTCTGCACCCGGCTCTGGCGCGGCGCGGGAGAGCTCGAGGATAGCCCAATCGCCGGGCATGAAAAAGGGTGCCCAGGGGCACCCGATATCACTCAATGACATAACAGCCATCCCGACACAGAACCCTGTGGCGAGGGGATTCATCCCCGCTGGGTTGCGCAGCGACCCCAAAGCGGTGAATTCAATCTACCTGACACACCGAGTTGTGGGTTTTAGGGCTGCTTCGCAGCCCAGCGGGGATGAATCCCCTCGCCACAGGTTCTGTGTCTCTGTGGGCAACGCCCCTCTGAGCAATCAATCAGCGCTTGTCGCGGCGCTTCTTGTCGGCCTTCTTGTGGTGCGACATCAAGCGGCGCTTCTTGTTGACCTGGCGGTCGGTAAGCGTGTTCTTGTTGCCTTCGTACGGGTTCTCGCCGCCCTTGAACTCGATGCGGATCGGCGTGCCGACCAGCTTCAGGACGCGACGGTAGGTGTTTTCCAGGTAACGGACGTACGACTTGGGCACCTTCTCGATCTGGTTACCGTGGATCACGATAATCGGCGGGTTGGCACCGCCCAAGTGGGCGTAGCGCAGCTTGATCCGACGGTTATTGACCATCGGTGGCGCGTGCTCGCCTACCGCATCTTCGAGGATCTGGGTGAGGCGGTTGGTCGGCCAGCGGGTGACCGCCGACTTGAACGAGTTCTGCACCGACGCGTAGAGGTTGCCCACGCCCGTGCCGTGCAGGGCCGAGATGAAGTGGATGTCGGCGAAGTCGACGAAGAACAGCCGGCGCTGCAATTCGACCTTGACGAAATCCCGCTCGCTCGGCGTCATGCCGTCCCACTTGTTGATCGCGATGACCAGCGCACGACCGGCTTCCAGGGCGAAGCCCAGCAGGTTCAAGTCGTGATCGACCACACCCTCGCGGGCGTCCATCACGAAGATCACCACGTTGGCGTCCTTGATCGCCTGCAGGGTCTTGACCACGGAGAACTTTTCAACTTCTTCGTGGATCTTGCCGCGCTTGCGCACACCGGCGGTGTCGATCAGCGTGTACTTCTCTTCGTTACGCTCGAAGGGAATGTAGATGCTGTCACGGGTGGTGCCAGGCTGGTCGTAGACGATGACCCGGTCTTCGCCGAGCATGCGGTTGACCAGCGTCGACTTGCCCACGTTCGGGCGGCCGATGATGGCGATCTTGATCCCGTCTTTTTCGCTCGGGCCTGGAATGCGCTTGGCTTCCTCGCCTTCGGCAACGATCTCCTCTTCGCCTTCTTCCGGCTCTTGCGCGTCGTCCTTGGGGAAACTCTCCAGGGCGATTTCCAGCATCTGGGTGATGCCACGCCCGTGGGCGCCAGCGATCGGAATCGCCTGGCCCATGCCCAACGGTGCGAACTCGGCGCGGGCCATGTCCGGGTCGATGTTGTCGACCTTGTTGGCAACTACGTAGGAACGCTTGTTACGTTTGCGCAAATGCTCGGCGATCATCTGGTCGGCGGCAGTAAAACCGGCCTTGGCGTCTACCAGGAACAGCACCACATCGGCTTCTTCAATGGCGAGCAGCGACTGCTCGGCCATTTTTTCGTCCATGCCATGTTCATCACCGGAGATGCCGCCGGTGTCGACCAGAATATAGGTACGCCCTTGCCACTTGGCCTCACCGTATTGGCGATCACGGGTCAGACCGGACAAGTCGCCGACAATGGCGTCGCGAGTCCTGGTCAGGCGGTTGAACAAGGTGGACTTGCCGACGTTCGGTCGGCCCACCAGGGCGATTACGGGAACCATGCGGCTCTCCACTTCGTTATTTCAGAAAATACAAAAGCCGCTGCAAGGCAGCGGCTGGTGCTCGGAGGCTGTCCTGTGGGGGCGGGCTTGCTCGCGAAAGCGGTGGGTCAGTTCACACATACGCGTCTGATACACCGCTTTCGCGAGCAGGCTCGCGCCCACAATGAAACAAGCCGCTTGGGGATTAGCCCAAGCATAGTCTTACTTGATGGTCAGGGCTTCCAGTTTGCCGCTGTTGCCATACACATAGATCATGTTGCCCACCACCAGCGGACGGGCACGCAGGCCGTCGCTGTCGATGCGCTCGCGGCCGACAAAACGACCGTCCACCTGGCTGAGCAGGTGCAGGTAACCTTCCAGGTCACCCACTGCCACGTAGCTGGAGAACACTTCCGGGGCCGACAGTTGACGACGGGCCAGGGAGTCGTTGCTCCACAAAGCGGTGGTGGAACGCTCGTCGATGCCTTCGACAGTGCCCGAGGACAGGCTCACGTAGACGCTGCCAAAGCCTTGGGCGACACCGGCGTAGCTGGATGCATCGCGTTGCCACAGCGGCCGACCGCTTTCCAGGTCCAGTGCCGCCACGCGGCCCTGGTAGCTGGCGACGTACAGCGTACCGCCGGACAGCAGCAAGCCGCCGTCGATGTCGACCACACGCTCCAGCTCCGAACGACCTTGCGGGATCGCTACGCGCTGTTCCCACACGGGCACGCCGTTGGAAATATCCAGGGCCACCACTTTACCGGTCGACAAGCCAGCCACGGCCAGGCGGTTGGTGACGACTGGCGCGCTGGTACCACGCAGGGTCAGTACCGCCGGGGTGCTGTCGTACAACCAGCGCTGGTTTCCGGTCGCGGCATCCAGGCCGATCAGACGATCGTCCTGGGTCTGGACCACCACCACGTCACCGTTGGTGGCCGGCGGTGCGAGCACTTCACTGGTCACGCGGGCGCGCCATTTCTCTTCACCGCTGCTCGCGTCCAGGGCGACGATCTCGCCCTTGAGCGTGCCGATCATGACCAGGCCATACCCCACGCCAACGGCGCCGGAAACGGGCAGCTCAAGATCCTGTTCCCATTTGACGTCGCCGTTGGTGCGGTCCATCGCCATCACCACGCCCGTGACATCGCCGGCATAAATGGTGTCGCCATCGATGGCCGGCACCAGCATGTTGTAGGTTTCACCCTGGCCATCGCCGATGGAACGGCTCCACTGCTTCTGCAGCACGACTTCTTCTTTGAAGTCGGTCAGTTCGGCCGGCGGCAGTTCTTTCTTGCTGTTGCTGCTGCAACCCGCGGCCAGAATGGCCAGGGCCAGCAATGCTGCATGTTTCCAACGGATCACGTCACGCATCCCCTTTGGCCAGGTCGTCCAGCTTGATTTGCAGGCCACCGACTGCGGCTTCATCCGACAGCGCAGCCTTGGCTTTTTGGTAGGCCGCATGGGCCTCATCGGCACGACCCAGCTGTACCAGCAGGTCGCCCTTGAGTTCTTCGCGGGTCGCCATGAATGCCTTGTCGGCATCGCCGTCGAGCAGCTTCAATGCGTCTTCGGCCTTGTTCTGCGCCGCCATCACCTGCGCCAGGCGCTGACGCGCCACTTCACCCAAGGTCGGGTTCACCGGTTTGTCGACGATACCTTGGAGTTCGGTGGCCGCGTCGTCCAGCTTGCCGCTGTCCACCGCGACCTTGGCCACGAACAGGCGACCGTACTGGGCATAGGCAGTGCCGCCGAATTCCTTGTCCAGCTTGCCGGCCAGGTCCGCCACGCGGGCCGCGTCAGGCTTGCCGTCCGGGGTCAGGGTGGTTTCCAGCAATTGCTGGTAGAGCACCGAGGCGCCTTGCGACTGGTTGCTCTGGTATTTCTGGTAGGCCTGCCAGCCGAACACGATGACCAGCGCCAACAGGCCGCCAGTGACCAGCGGCTTGCCGTTGCGCGTCCACCAGTCCTTCAAATCCGCCAGCTGTTCATCTTCGGTACTCGACACCCCAATACTCCTCAATCGCTAAATCGGCTGTTTGACAGCTTCAACCCTGCACGACGCAGGTGGCCAGGTGTGCAGCAAGCGCATCCCAGGCAATGCTTTGTTGTTCGCCCTGGCCACGCAGGGGTTTGAAACCTACCACTTGTTGGGCCAGTTCGTCGTCACCGAGGATCAGTGCGTACAGCGCACCGCTCTTGTCGGCTTTCTTGAATTGGCTCTTGAAGCTGCCGGCGCCGGCGTTGATCTGCAGGCGCAGGTTGGGCAACTGGTCGCGGATCCGCTCGCTCAACGACAAGGCGGCCAGTTCGGCGGCCTCGCCAAAGGCGCACAGGTAGACGTCGACCTGGCGGGACAGTTCTTCCGGCACCTTGTCCAAGGCTTCAAGCATCAGCACCAGGCGCTCGATGCCCATGGCAAAGCCCACGCCCGGGGTCGGCTTGCCGCCCATCTGCTCCACCAGCCCGTCGTAGCGGCCGCCGGCACATACGGTACCCTGGGCGCCGAGTTTGTCGGTGACCCACTCGAAGACGGTCTTGCTGTAGTAATCCAGGCCGCGGACCAGCTTCGGGTTGATCACGTACGGAATGCCCACGGCGTCGAGGCGCGCCTTCAACCCTTCGAAGTGCGCACGGGATTCGTCGTCGAGGTAGTCGGCCATTTTCGGCGCGTCGACCAGGACCGCTTGGGTGTCGGCATTCTTGGTGTCGAGCACCCGCAGGGGATTGGTTTTCAGACGGCGCTGGCTGTCTTCGTCGAGCTTGTCCAGGTGGGCCGAAAGAAATTCCACCAACGCTTCACGGTAACGGCCACGGGACTCGCTGGTGCCCAGGCTGTTGAGCTCGAGCTTGACCGCGTCGCGCAGCCCCAGCTCGCCCCACAGGCGCCAGGTCATGACGATCAACTCGGCGTCGATGTCCGGCCCCTCGAGGTTGAACACTTCCAGGCCAATCTGGTGGAACTGGCGATAACGGCCTTTCTGCGGACGCTCGTGCCGGAACATCGGGCCGATGTACCAGAGCTTCTGCACCTGGCCGCCGCCGGTGATGCCGTGTTCGAGCACCGCACGCACGCACGCCGCCGTGCCTTCGGGGCGCAGGGTCAGGGAGTCGCCGTTGCGGTCGTCGAAGGTGTACATCTCTTTTTCGACGATGTCGGTCACTTCACCGATGGAGCGCTTGAACAGCTCGGTGAACTCGACGATCGGCATGCGGATCTGCCGGTAGCCGTAGTTATCCAGCAGGCGCGCCACAGTGCCCTCGAAATAGCGCCACAGGGGCGTCTGCTCGGGCAGGATGTCGTTCATGCCACGAATGGCTTGCAGAGACTTGCTCACGTGTATTCCTTAATCTTTCGACTTAACCGCGCGCGATGACCGCTGCGTCGGCTTCGACCTTTTCGGCCGCCTTCTGGCGAATCAGCCGTTCCAGCTCATCCACCAGATTGTCATTCGTCAGTTTCTGCGACGGCTTGCCGTCGATATAAATCAGGTTCGGTGTACCGCCCGTCAGGCCGATATGGGCCTCCTTGGCTTCGCCCGGCCCGTTGACCACGCAACCGATCACCGCGACATCCAGCGGCACCAGCAGGTCTTCGAGGCGCCCTTCCAGTTCGTTCATGGTCTTGACCACATCGAAGTTCTGCCGCGAGCAGCTCGGGCAGGCGATGAAGTTGATGCCACGGGAACGTAGGTGCAGGGACTTGAGAATGTCGTAGCCGACTTTCACTTCCTCGACCGGGTCAGCCGCCAACGAGATGCGGATGGTATCGCCAATCCCTTCGGCGAGCAGCATACCGAGGCCGACGGCGGATTTCACCGTGCCCGAACGCAAACCACCGGCTTCGGTGATGCCCAGGTGCAGCGGCTGGACGATTTCCTTGGCCAGCAGGCGGTAGGCTTCGACCGCCATGAACACGTCGGAGGCCTTCACGCTGACCTTGAAGTCCTGGAAATTCAGGCGTTCGAGGTGCTCGACGTGGCGCAGGGCCGATTCCACCAGCGCTGCCGGGGTCGGCTCGCCGTATTTCTTTTGCAGGTCTTTTTCCAGGGAGCCAGCGTTGACGCCGATGCGGATCGGGATGCCCCGGTCGCGAGCGGCATCCACCACGGCACGCACACGGTCTTCGCGGCCGATGTTGCCCGGGTTGATGCGCAGGCAATCGACGCCCAGCTCGGCCACGCGCAGGGCGATGCGGTAGTCGAAGTGAATGTCGGCCACCAAGGGAACCTTGACCCGTTGCTTGATCTTGCCGAATGCCTCGGCGGCGTCCATGTCCGGCACCGAAACCCGAACGATGTCGACACCGGCGGCTTCCAGGCGGTTGATCTGCGCGACCGTGGCGGCCACGTCATTGGTGTCGCTGTTGGTCATGCTCTGCACAGCGATAGGCGCATCGCCGCCCACGGGCACGTTACCGACCCAGATCTTTCGGGATTCGCGACGCTTGATTGGAGATTCGCCGTGCATGACTTATTGACCCAACTTCAGGCGAGCGGTCTCGCCACTGGTGAACGGAGCGATGTCGACCGGCTGGCCGTTGTAGCTGACCTGCGCGCCACGGGCATAGCCCAGGCGTACGGCAAAGGGTGGCTTGCCGGTGACGGCCGTGCTGTCGCCCTTGCGCTTGAGGCCACTGAACAGCACCTTGCCGTTACCGTCGGTGATCTGCGTCCAGCAGTCGGCGACAAACTGGATCTGTACCTGGCCTTCACCCGCGACTGGCGCCGGAGCCGGGGCCGCCGGAGCGGCTGGAGCCGTTGGCGCGGCGTGGGTCGCAGGCGCAGGCGCGGTCGTCGGTGCTGGCGCGGTCGGCGCGGTCGGTGCCGTGGCAATCGGTGCGCTGCCGGTGTTCGGGGCAACCGGTGCGGTCGGTGCTGGTGCTGGTGCTGGTGCTGGTGCAGAAATAGCCGGCTCGGCACCCGCTTGGGCATCGGCGTCGTCTTGGCCTTGTGGCAGCGCCAGGGTGGTTTCGCCAGCGGCCTGGCCTTCGACGACAGCCTGGTCTTCCGGCTCGTCCAGCGGATGGATCTGGGTGGTGCCGTCGGCGCCCTCGACCTCGACATGCTCGGGGTTCAGGGTGACCAACTCCTTGTTGCGCAAGGACGTCTGGTCCTGCCACCAGACAAAACCGCCGCCGATCACCGCGATCAGCAGCAACAGGCTGACGATTCGCAAAATGGTGTGGGAAACGCGAACCGGCTCCTCGATGCGTCCCAGGCTGTGCACGCTGCTGCCCTGGGCATCGGAACCGGTGTATTGATCGAATTGCTGCACCAGCACGGTCTGGTCCATGCCGAGTAACTTGGCATAGGCGCGGATATAGCCCCGGGCGAAGGTGTGCCCAGGCAGCTTATCGAACGCGCCCGCTTCCAGGTTGCCCAGGGAAGCCACGGTGAGATTGAGCTTGAGGGCCACTTCGGCCAGCGACCAACCATTGCTTTCGCGGGCTTGACGCAGGGTCTCACCGGGATTAACGCGAGTCGCTGCTACAACTTCGGGATGCGCCGCTTTCATCATTGCTCCGACAGGTATTGCTGATATTCCGGCGTACCGGGATAGAGTCTTTTGAGTTGCAAGCCGTAACTTGCAGCTTTGTCGCGATCTTCAAACACATGTGCCAGCCGAACGCCGAGCAATAGACTACGTGCATTTTGCTCGCTCAGCAGGCTAAAACGCTCGTAGTAGTCGCGTGCGGGCACATAATGCCTGTCTTCGTAGGACAACTCAGCCATTTCCAACAGCGCCCGAGGTTGCTGGCGGTTGAGCCGCAGCGCCTTTTCCAACTGCTGGCGGGCCACGTCACGCAAGCCCATCTGCACGGCGGTCATGCCGAGGTTTTCGAAAACCCGCGAACGCTCGGGATAAAGGGTATCGGCGGCGGCCTGCTCGAAGCGCTCGTAAGCGTCCTTGTAGCGTTTCTGCTCGAAAAGAAAGCTGCCGTAGTTGTTCAGGATCCGTGCATCTTGCGGGCGGGCGGACAGCGCCTTGCGAAAATGCTCGTCGGCCAGCCCCGGTTCCAACTCGGCCTGGAACACCAGGGCCAGTGCCGCATTGGCATCGGCGTCGGAATCGTCCAGTTCCAGGGCCTTCTTGAGCGGCACCTTGGCCCGTTCGGTCATGCCCTGCTGCAGGTAGCCGATGCCCAGTTGCACATAGGCCTCGCGTGCCTCGTCGCGCCCTTTGCTGGTCCTCATCGGGTTGTAGTCACCCGACAGGACACAACCGGAACAAAGGCCGGCCAACAGCAACACGAGCGCAAAGCGCAGGGACATAGAGTTCCTCTCTTAGTGACTGTTCGCAGCGTTTTGCACCGCATCGTCCGCGGCGTTCAACTCACGCACGGCAATGTAGCGTTCGCTGCGACGGGTGCGATCCAGCACCTGTCCTACCAATTGGCCACAAGCGGCGTCGATGTCTTCACCGCGGGTGGTGCGCACGGTGACGTTGAAGCCAGCGTGGTGAAGCTGATCCTGGAAGCGACGAATCGCGTTGTTGCTCGGACGCTCGTAACCGGAATGCGGGAACGGGTTGAACGGGATCAGGTTGATCTTGCACGGGATGTTCTTGAGCAGCTCGATCATCTCGACCGCGTGCTCGACCTTGTCGTTCACATCCTTGAGCAATGTGTACTCGATGGTCAGCACGCGTTTTTCGCCCAGGGACGACATGTAGCGCTGGCACGACTCGAGCAGCATCTTAAGCGGATATTTCTTGTTGATCGGCACCAATTGGTTACGCAATGCGTCATTGGGTGCGTGCAGCGACAACGCCAGGGAGACGTCGATGTGCTTGGCCAGCTCATCGATCATCGGCACCACGCCGGAGGTGGACAGGGTCACGCGGCGCTTGGAAATGCCGTAGCCCAGGTCATCCATCATCAGGTGCATGGCGGAGACGACGTTGTCGAAGTTCAGCAGCGGCTCACCCATGCCCATCATCACCACGTTGGTGATGGCACGGTCGACGGTCGCCGGGACGCTGCCAAAGGATTTGTTGGCAATCCACACCTGGCCGATCACTTCGGCGGCGGTAAGATTGCTATTGAAGCCTTGCTTGCCGGTGGAGCAGAAACTGCAGTCCAGGGCACAGCCTGCCTGGGACGAAACGCACAAGGTGCCGCGCTTGCCCTGGGGAATGTAGACGGTCTCGACGCAGCTGCCGGACGCCACGCGCACCACCCACTTGCGGGTGCCGTCGCTGGAAATGTCCTGGCTGACCACTTCAGGGCCGCGAATCTCGGCAACAGCCTTGAGTTTTTCACGCAGGGCCTTGCCGACATTCGTCATGGCGTCGAAGTCGTCGACGCCAAAGTGGTGAATCCATTTCATCACCTGGCCGGCACGGAAACGCTTCTCCCCGATCGAGTCGAAGAATTTCTCCATTTCCGGCTGGGTCAGGCCCAACAGGTTGGTTTTGCCGTTCGATGTAGTCATGGATTCACCTTCACTCAAAAGCCTGGGCTTAGCGAGTGGTTACTTCAGTAGCGGAGAAAAAGTAAGCGATTTCGCGAGCAGCAGCGGCTTCGGAGTCCGAACCGTGGACGGCGTTGGCGTCGATGGATTCAGCGAAGTCAGCACGGATGGTGCCGGCAGCAGCTTCTTTAGGGTTGGTAGCGCCCATCAGCTCACGGTTGCGAGCGATGGCGTTTTCGCCTTCCAGCACCTGAACGACAACCGGACCGGATGTCATGAAAGCAACCAGCTCACCGAAGAAGCCGCGCTCGCTGTGCTCAGCGTAGAAGCCTTCGGCTTCGGCTTTGGACAGTTGCTTCATTTTCGAAGCTACAACGCGCAGGCCAGCGTCTTCGAAGCGGGTAACGATCTTGCCGATCACGTTTTTAGCAACGGCGTCAGGCTTGATGATGGAGAAAGTACGTTGAACAGCCATGGTGTAACTCCAGAAACGGTAATTTGCGAAAAATTAAACCCGCGAATTATACGCGGGTTCAGGGGTATTGCCTAACCTGCCGGGTCGATCAGTCGATTTCTTCGATCCAGAGCGTCTGGACCGCTTCCAAGACCTTCTCGCCACAACGGCCAGAAGTATTGTCGAAACCGGGCAGCTCCATGATCCAGTGCTGCAGATCGACGAAATTGACCTTCAGCGGATCCACGTCCGGCCTGGCTTCGGCCAATTCTTCTGCGATGCGTCGTACATCATTCCAACCATAGCTCATGACAGTATCACCATCAGTGCGGCGCTTCGGCCGCATGGTTAAGCGAATATTTCGGGATTTCGACGGTCAGGTCTTCGGTGCCGACGATGGCTTGGCAGCCCAGGCGCGATTGCGCTTCCAGGCCCCAGGCCCGATCAAGGAAATCCTCTTCCAGATCGTCCGCCTCTTCCAGCGAGTCGAACCCCTCACGAATGATGCAATGGCACGTCGTGCAGGCACAAACGCCGCCGCAGGCACTTTCCATCTCGATATGGTGCTCATGGGCCAGCTCGAGAATGGAAATTCCGGGCTCAGCCTCCACGACCATGCCCTCCGGACAGAACTTCTCGTGGGGCAGAAAAATCACCTGCGGCATCAGTTATTCCTCGATTTCATTCAGGTTGCGCCCCGCCAGGGCGGCTTTCACCGTCGAGTCCAGGCGGCGGGCAGCAAAGGCATCGGTGACGCTCGACAGACGCTTGGTCTGTTGCTCGATGGCATAGCCATCGGTGCCTTTGATCAATTCGGACAGTTCCTGCATTTGCAACTCGATGACCATGCGCTCTTCGGCGTCCAGCAGACGGTCACCATCCGCTTCAAGGGCACCTTGCACGGCTTCGATCAGGCGCTGGGCGTCGACCTGTTGCTCACGCAGCACGCGGGCGACCTTGTCGTCGCTGGCATGCTGGAAGGAATCCTTGAGCATCTTGGCGATTTCGCCATCGGTAAGGCCGTAGGACGGCTTGACCTGGATGCTCGCCTCGACGCCCGAACCCAGTTCGCGAGCAGACACATTGAGCAAACCGTCGGCATCGACCTGGAAGGTCACGCGGATCTTCGCCGCACCGGCGACCATGGCCGGGATGCCGCGCAATTCGAAGCGAGCCAGGGAGCGGCAATCGCTGATGAGTTCACGCTCGCCTTGCAGCACGTGGATCATCATGGCCGACTGGCCGTCTTTATAAGTGGTGAAGTCCTGGGCGCGAGCAACCGGGATGGTGGTGTTGCGCGGGATCACCTTCTCCATCAGGCCGCCCATGGTTTCCAGCCCCAGGGACAACGGAATCACGTCGAGCAACAGCAGCTCGCCGCCATCACGCTTGTTACCGGCCAGGGTGTCGGCCTGGATCGCGGCGCCGATGGCGACCACCTGGTCCGGGTCGATTTCGGTCAGCGGCTGGCGGCCAAAGGCCTCGGCAACGGCTTCGCGAACCCGAGGCACGCGGGTCGAACCGCCGACCATGACCACGGCCTTGACGTCTTCGAGCTCCACGCCGGAATCACGCACGGCGCGGCGGCAGGCCTTGAGGCTGCGGGCGACCATGGGTTCAATGAGGGCATCGAAGGCCTCGCGGGTCAGCGAGGCATTCCACTCGCCATAAGCGACTTCAACCGCGGCGGCGTCGGTCAAAGCTTCCTTGGCGGCGCAGGCGGTCTGCAACAGTTGGCGTTGCGCACCCGGGTCGAGGTCAGCGGACAAACCGGCTTGCTCGATGATCCAGCCCGCGATGGCGTGGTCGAAGTCATCACCGCCCAGGGCACTGTCGCCACCGGTGGCCAGGACTTCGAAGACACCGCCGGTCAGGCGCAGGATCGAAATATCGAACGTACCGCCACCCAGGTCGTAGATCGCGACGAGGCCTTCGGCATGCTGGTCCAGGCCATACGCCACCGCAGCGGCGGTCGGCTCGTTGAGCAAGCGCAGCACGTTCAGGCCGGCGAGCTTGGCGGCGTCCTTGGTGGCTTGGCGCTGGGCGTCGTCGAAATAGGCCGGGACGGTAATGACCGCACCCACCAGCTCACCGCCCAACGCAGCTTCGGCACGTTGGCGCAGGACCTTGAGGATGTCGGCGGAAACCTCGACCGGGCTTTTCGGGCCCTGTACGGTTTCGATGAACGGCATATGGGATTCGCCACCGACGAAGCGGTACGGCAGTTGGTCGCCCAATTGCTTGACGTCGGACAGACCACGACCCATCAAGCGCTTGACCGAGACAATGGTGTTGAACGGGTCGGTGGCGGCAGCCAGCTTGGCCGACTCGCCCACTTCGACGCGATCGGCGTGATAACGCACGGCGGACGGCAGGATCACCCGCCCCTGCTCGTCGGCCAGCGGTTCGGAAAGACCGCTGCGCAAGGCAGCGACCAGGGAATTGGTGGTACCCAAGTCGATCCCCACAGCCAGGCGACGCTGGTGCGGTTGTGGACTTTGGCCGGGTTCGGCGATCTGCAGTAGGGCCATCGTAATCAGGACTTATCTGTAATCAGGCGTGCGACCGGAGCGGCACTGGGTTAATCGTCGAGGCGCTCTTCTAGCTGGCGCACTTCGTAGGTGAGCTTGTCGAGGAACTGCATGCGCCGCATCAGGCGTTCGGCCTGTTCGCGTTGCGCGGCATCGTTCCAGCAGGCTGCGAAGCTATCGTTCAGTGTTTGCTGGGCGTCTTTCAAGCGCCGCTTGAATACCGCGACACCGGCCAGGTCGGCGCTGTCCTGCAGGTCTTCGAGCTCTTCGCGCCATTGCATCTGCTGCAACAGAAACTCGGGGTCGTGGACCGTGACCTCCAGGGGCAACTCATGGCCGCTGATGGCGAGCAGGTAACGCGCGCGCTTGGCCGGGTGCTTGAGCGTCTGGTAAGCCTCGTTGAGGTTCGCAGACTGCTCCAGCGCCCGCCGCTGCTCCGCCTCGGAGGCATCGGCAAAGCGGTCGGGATGGACGCCACGGGCCAATTCAAGATAACGCGCGGACAACTGCTCGAGATCCAGCTGGAACGCAGGCTGCATCTGGAACAACGCAAAATGACAAGGAGTACCCACAAGCCGCCTCAGATGTTGAAGCTTTCGCCGCAGCCACATTCACCGCGCACGTTGGGGTTGTTGAACTTGAAGCCTTCGTTCAACCCTTCCTTGACGAAATCCAGTTCGGTGCCGTCCAGGTACGTCAGGCTTTTCGGGTCGATGATCACTTTCTGACCATGACTTTCGAATACCTGATCGTCTTCGCCCACTTCGTCGACGAATTCCAGTACATAGGCGAGACCAGAACAGCCCGTGGTGCGAACACCCAGGCGGATACCCTCGCCCTTGCCGCGCCCCGCAAGTGAGCGCTGGATATGGTTAGCTGCCGCTTCTGTCATCTGGATAGCCATGGATAACTCCTTACCGGTACGCGGATCAGATCAAGCCTTTCTTCTGCTTGTAATCGCGAACGGCGGCCTTGATGGCGTCTTCGGCGAGTACCGAGCAGTGGATCTTCACTGGCGGCAGGGCCAGTTCTTCAGCCAGCTGGGTGTTCTTGATGGTTTCGGCTTCATCAAGGGTCTTGCCCTTCATCCACTCGGTGGCGAGGGAGCTGGACGCGATGGCGGAACCGCAGCCATAGGTCTTGAACTTGGCATCTTCGATGATGCCCTGCTCGTTGACCTTGATCTGCAGGCGCATCACGTCGCCGCACGCCGGCGCGCCGACCATGCCGGTGCCGACATCAGGATCCTGCGCGTCCATCTTGCCGACGTTGCGCGGGTTCTCGTAGTGGTCGATGACCTTTTCGCTATATGCCATTTGCTTCAATCCTCATCAGTGAGTCGCTCTGGTGGCGACTTCTTCAGTGCGCCGCCCACTCGATTTTCGAAATGTCGACGCCGTCTTTGTACATGTCCCACAGCGGCGACAGAGCGCGCAGCTTGGTAACGGCCTCGCAGACTTTCTGCGCGGCGTAATCGATTTCTTCTTCGGTGGTGAAACGGCCGAAGGTGAAGCGGATGGAGCTGTGGGCCAGTTCGTCGTTGCGGCCCAGGGCGCGCAGTACGTACGAAGGCTCCAGGGACGCCGAGGTGCACGCCGAACCGGACGACACGGCCAGATCCTTGAGCGCCATGATCAGCGACTCGCCTTCAACGTAGTTGAAGCTCAGGTTCAGGTTGTGCGGTACGCGGGCGGTCAGGCTGCCGTTGACGTAGAGTTCTTCGAGGTGCTCGACCTGCTTGAAGAAACGGTCGCTCAGGGCCTTGATGCGTACGTTCTCGGCCGCCATGTCTTCCTTGGCGACGCGGAAGGCTTCGCCCATGCCGACGATCTGGTGGGTCGCCAGGGTGCCGGAACGCATGCCGCGCTCGTGACCACCGCCGTGCATGGTCGCCTCGAGGCGAACACGCGGCTTGCGGCTGACGTACAGCGCGCCAATGCCCTTGGGACCGTAGGTCTTGTGGGCCGAGAAGGACATCAGGTCGACTTTCAGCTTGGACAGGTCGATGTCGACCTTGCCGGTGGACTGAGCACCGTCGACGTGGAACAGGACGCCTTTGGAGCGGGTCAGTTCGCCGATGGCCGCGATGTCGTTGACGGTGCCGATTTCATTGTTCACGTGCATGATCGACACCAGGATGGTGTCATCGCGCAGGGCGGCCTCGACCATGGCCGGGGTGATGATGCCGTCTTCACCGGGCTCGATGTAGGTCACTTCGAAGCCTTCACGCTCCAGTTGGCGCATGGTGTCCAGGACAGCCTTGTGCTCGATCTTGGAGGTGATCAGGTGCTTGCCCTTGGTGTGGTAGAAATGCGCGACACCCTTGATTGCCAGGTTGTCGGATTCGGTGGCACCGGAGGTCCAGACGATTTCACGCGGGTCGGCGTTGACCAGGTCGGCGACTTGGCGACGGGCGTTTTCGACCGATTCTTCGGCCTTCCAGCCGAACACGTGGGAACGGGACGCCGGGTTGCCGAAGTTTCCGTCGACCAGCAGGCATTCACTCATTTTTTGCGCAACACGCGGATCAACCGGGGTGGTCGCTGAGTAATCAAGGTAAATCGGCAATTTCATGGACTCTCTCCTAAATCAGGCTGGCTGGCGTTCCGCGTGCTCTGCGGCGGTCATTCGACGGCGGACGCTTCAATCTTGTCCAGGTGCAGCGACTTGCTATTGCAACGGCGCTGGTCCTGACGCTGGGCTACTTCTTGCACCTCACGGCGAGTTACAAGGTCAGCCAAGCTGATACCGCTTAGAAATTCGTGGATCTGCAGGCTGAGGTCGCACCACAAGTGGTGGGTCAGGCAAGTATCGCCGCCGTGGCAGTCGCCAAGGCCCTGGCATTTGGTCGCATCGACCGATTCATTCACCGCATCGATCACCTGGGCGACCTGGATACCCTGCATGTCGCGCGACAGCTGGTAGCCGCCGCCGGGGCCGCGAACGCTGGAAACCAGGTTGCTGCGGCGCAGCTTGGCGAACAGCTGTTCGAGGTAAGACAGGGAAATACCCTGGCGCTCGGAGATATCGGCCAGGGACACCGGCCCGTGCTGCGCATGCAATGCCAGATCCAGCATTGCGGTCACGGCGTATCGGCCTTTTGTAGTCAGTCGCATGGACAATTACCACGGAGTTCGGAATGGGGGCGAGTATGCAATTCCCGAGTATTTAAGTCAAGTATAAGACCTAGTGCTTTACTCAGGTTTACCCGCGAAAGAGCGCGCGCATGATAGCAAAGGCTGGTCGGCGGCGACCAGCTATACCGCGTTATCGTTTGTCGCGAGCAGGCTCGCTCCCACATTGGATCACGGGTGCTGGTGCGATCCCTGTGGGAGCGAGCTTGCTCGCGATGTGGCTACCCGGGTTTAGCTGGCCTGGCTCTGATCCTTGTCCTTCACACACGCAAAATCTTCCTCGCGCAGTTCAGGCAGGTCCTTGGCACAGTAATTACTGCCCAGGTCCTTCAGGGCGCCGCACATCCCCTCCAGGCGCCCGTCGACGGCCTGCAGGTGATCGAGCAACTGGTTGATGGCGCGGGCGACCGGGTCAGGCATGTCTTCGCCGACACCGTAGGCATCGAAGCCGATCTTCTCGGCCATGGCCTTGCGGCGGGCATCCTGCTCGTCATCGGACTTGACGATGATCCGCCCCGGAATACCGACCACGGTCGCGCCAGGCGGCACGGCCTTGGTCACCACGGCATTGGAGCCGACTTTCGCCCCCGCCCCGACCGTGAACGGCCCGAGCACCTTGGCACCGGCACCAACCACCACACCGTCTTCCAGGGTCGGGTGGCGCTTGCCTTTGTTCCAGCTGGTGCCGCCCAGGGTCACGCCCTGGTACAGGGTCACGTCGTCGCCGATCTCGGCGGTTTCACCGATGACGATGCCCATGCCGTGGTCAATGAAGAACCGGCGGCCGACCTTGGCGCCCGGGTGGATCTCGATCCCGGTCAACCAACGCCCGAAGTTCGAGACCAGCCGCGCCAGCCACTTCCAGCCCATGTTCCACAAGGCACCGGACAGGCGGTGGATCCAGATCGCGTGCATCCCCGGGTAGCAGGTCAGCACCTCAAAGGCATTGCGCGCCGCCGGGTCACGATGGAAAACACTTTGGATATCTTCACGCAAACGTTCGAACATTTTATTTCTTCCGCTTAATCAGCTCGCCACGGGCCGCTTTCTGGGTCTCCGTGAGGATGCCGCGCAATATATTCATCTCCGCCCGGCTGACCGAGCTTCGTCCGTACAACCGACGCAGGCGCGCCATCAAGTGTCGCGGCTTTTCCGGGTCAAGGAACTCGATGTCCACCAGGGTCTGCTCCAGGTGTTCATAGAATCGTTCCAGCTCGTCCATGGTCGCCAGTGTCTCACTGCGCGGCGACGTGACCTCGGTTTTTTCGACTTTGCTGGGCTTGCCTTCGGCTGCCAGCCAAGCCATGCGCACTTCATAGCTCAACACCTGCACCGCCGCCCCCAGGTTCAAGGAACTGAACTCGGGGTCGGAAGGGATATGCACGTGAAAGTGACATCGCTGCAGCTCGTCGTTGGTCAGGCCGGAATCTTCACGGCCGAACACCAGGGCGATCTCGAAGCCTTGCGCGGCCTCCTCGACCACTTTGGTACCGCATTCGCGGGGGTCGAGCAGCGGCCAAGGGATACGCCGGTCGCGGGCGCTGGTGCCGAGCACCAGGTTGCACCCCACCAGGGCGTCTTCGAGGGTGGCGACGACCTGGGCATTGGCCAGGATGTCACCGGCACCGGAAGCCCGGGCGTCAGCTTCGTGATGGGGAAACAAGCGTGGCTCGACCAGCACCAGGCGTGACAGGCCCATGTTCTTCATGGCCCGCGCAGCTCCGCCGATGTTACCCGGATGGCTGGTATTGACCAGGACGACACGAATGTTCTGCAACAAGGGAGGCGCTCTCGAACACGATAAAGGGAGCAAATCTTACATAAGCACCTACCGTTAAGCTATGAAAGCGAACACCAACCTTCTCCTGAGAAAACTTTCTGATAGAATGCGCGGCTTTCTTTAACAACCTTAGGTGACACATCCATGCAGCCCATGCTGAATATCGCGCTGCGCGCCGCCCGCAGCGCCAGTGAACTGATCTTCCGCTCCATCGAGCGCCTGGATACCATCAAGGTCGATGAAAAAGACGCCAAGGACTACGTGTCCGAGGTGGATCGCGCCGCCGAGCAAAAGATCGTCGACGCCCTGCGCAAGGCTTACCCGAACCACTCCATCCTCGGTGAAGAGACCGGCATGCACGCCGGCAGCGGCATCGAAGGCGAAGAGTACCTGTGGATCATCGATCCGCTGGACGGCACCACCAACTTCCTGCGCGGCATTCCTCACTTCGCTGTCAGCATCGCCTGCAAATACCGTGGTCGCCTGGAACACGCCGTTGTGCTGGACCCGGTTCGCCAGGAAGAATTCACCGCCAGCCGCGGCCGTGGCGCCCAACTGAACGGTCGTCGCCTGCGCGTCAGCGGCCGCACCAGCCTGGACGGCGCCCTGCTGGGTACCGGCTTCCCGTTCCGCGATGACCAGATGGATAACCTGGACAACTACCTGGGCATGTTCCGCGCCCTGGTTGGCCAGACCGCCGGCATCCGCCGCGCCGGCGCTGCGAGCCTGGACCTGGCTTATGTAGCCGCTGGCCGTTTCGATGCATTCTGGGAGTCGGGCCTGTCCGAGTGGGACATGGCTGCTGGCGCCCTGCTGATCCAGGAAGCCGGTGGCTTGGTGAGCGACTTCACCGGCGGCCACGACTTCCTTGAAAAAGGCCACATCGTTGCCGGCAACACCAAATGCTTCAAGGCGGTGCTGACGGCTATCCAGCCGCACTTGCCGGCTTCGTTGAAGCGCTAAGCAGCTCGGCTACAGAAAAAGCACCTTTCGGGGTGCTTTTTTTATGCCTGCTGGAATTTGCCCTCATGCAGGCAAGCACCCCCCTTTATAGGCAAGCACCTCCCTTGTGGCGAGGGGATTTATCCCCGATGGGCTGCGAAGCAGCCCCCCCCCTCCCCTCCAAGCACTCAATTCAATCTGCCTGATATACCGGGTTGCTGGCATTCAGGGCCGCTTCGCGCCCCAGCGGGGATAAATCCCCTCGCCACAATGGATGACACCCTGAGCATGGATGCAAGCTGATCCATCGCTATCGCGAGCAAGCTCGCTCCCACAGGGGTTGAGGGATGCCCGAAAGCCGGGCACAAAAAAAGCACCCCGAAGGGTGCTTTTTTCATAACGGTTGGATCACTGGGCGGGTTCGTTCTGCCCCAGGATCAACTGGCCTTCCTTGCTCACCGGGATCTGGTTACCCGGGTCACGATCCATACGGACCTTGCCTTCCTTGCCATCGAGCATGTAGCGAACGTCGTAGCCGACAACCTTGTCGCTGATGTCATTGACCGTGTTGCAGCGCGTCTGGGTGGTGGTGTAGGTGTCGCGTTCCTGCATGCCTTCCTGAATCTTGTTACCGGCATAACCACCACCGGCCGCACCCGCCACGGTGGCGATTTTCTTGCCAGTGCCGCCGCCGATCTGGTTACCCAACAGGCCACCGGCTACAGCGCCCAACACGGTGCCGGCGATCTGGTGCTGGTCCTGGACCGGTTTCTGCCGGGTCACGGTGACGTCTTTGCACACTTCACGCGGGGTCTTGATTTGAGTCTTGACCGGTTCCACAGCCAATACTTGCGCATACTCAGGGCCGCTTTTTACCAAGCTGTAGGTGGCGACCGCACCACCGGCTGTTACACCGACAGCACCCAATACCGCACCAACCAGCATCGATTTGTTCACTTGAACCTCCTGACCATCACAAGCGGATTAATCCGCGCTTCTCCCAGCCTTGGAGCATAAAAAAAGGCGCGAGTTCAACTCGCGCCTTTTCAACGGTGATGGACGGAAAACCGAACCTTACGGGCGGTCGTCCACCTCAGTGTCCGTGGCCACTGGAGGAATCAGGTCCTCGGTGCTGAGGTTCAGCCAGATCAACACCACGTTGGCGATGTAGATCGACGAGTAAGTACCCGCCAATACACCAATGAACAACGCAATGGAGAAACCGAACAGGTTGTCGCCACCGAAGAACAGCAGCGCAGCAATCGCCAGCAAGGTCGAGATCGACGTCGCCATGGTCCGCAGCAGGGTCTGGGTGGTCGAGATGTTGATGTTCTCGATCAAGGACGCCTTGCGCAGCACTCGGAAGTTCTCACGCACCCGGTCGAACACCACGATGGTGTCGTTGAGCGAGTAACCAATGATCGCCAGCACCGCCGCCAGCACCGTCAGGTCGAAGGTGACCTGGAAGAACGACAGGATGCCCACGGTCACGATCACGTCGTGGATCAGCGAGACAATCGCGCCCACCGCGAACTTCCACTGAAAGCGGAAGGCCAGGTAGAGCAGGATGCCGCCCAGCGCCATCAGCATGCCGAGGCCGCCCTGGTCGCGCAGCTCTTCACCCACCTGCGGGCCGACGAACTCGACACGCTTGACCTGCGCCGGGTTATCGCCGCCAGCCTTCTGCAAGGCTTCGGCCACCTGATGGCCCAATTGCGGGTCTTCGCCCGGCATGCGCACCAGCAGGTCGGTGGTCGCACCGAAGCTCTGCACCACGGCGTCGCTGTAGCCCGAGGCCGTCAGTTGCTCGCGCACCTTGGTGACATCAGCCGGATGCTCGTAGGTCAGCTCGATGAGCGTACCGCCAGTGAAGTCCAGGCCGTAGTTCAGGCCCTTGGTGGCCCAGCTGAACAACGCCAGTACGGTAAGGAACAATGTGACGCCGAACGCAACGTTGCGAACGCCCATGAAGTTGATTGTACGTAACATGGCAGCCCCTTAAATCCACAACTTCTTGAAGTCACGACCGCCAAAGATCAGGTTGACCATTGCGCGGGTCACCATGATGGCTGTGAACATCGAGGTAAAGATCCCGAGGGACATGGTCACTGCGAAGCCCTTGACCGGGCCGGTGCCCATGGCGAAGAGAATCCCGCCCACCAGCAACGTGGTCAGGTTGGCGTCGAGGATCGCAGTGAATGCCCGGCCGAAGCCTTCGTTGATTGCCCGCTGGACCGACATGCCCGCGGCGATCTCTTCACGTATCCGCGAGAAGATCAGCACGTTGGCGTCCACCGCCATGCCCATGGTCAACACGATACCGGCGATACCCGGCAGGGTCAGCGTGGCCCCCAGCAGCGACATCAGCGCCAGCAGCAGCACCATGTTCACCCCCAGGGCGACGGTGGCGATGATGCCGAAGAAGCGGTAGATGGCGATGATGAACAGCGACACGAACAGCATGCCCCACAGCGAAGCATCGATACCATTGGTGATGTTGTCGGCACCCAGGCTCGGGCCGATGGTGCGCTCTTCAGCGAAGTACATCGGCGCGGCCAGGCCACCGGCACGCAGCAGCAGGGCCAGTTCCGAGGATTCACCCTGGCCGTTCAGGCCGGTGATGCGGAACTGGCTGCCCAGTGGCGACTGGATGGTCGCCAGGCTGATGATCTTCTTCTCTTCCTTGAAGGTCTGGACCGGCACGTCCTTCTCGACGCCGTTGACCATCTGCTTGGTGTAGGTGGTGGTCGGCTTCTGCTCGATGAAGATCACCGCCATGCTGCGACCGACGTTGCTGCGCGTGGCGCGGCTCATCAGTTCGCCGCCGTGGCCATCGAGGCGAATGTTCACCTGTGGGCGACCCTGCTCGTCGAAGCCCGCCTGGGCGTCGGTCACCTGGTCACCAGTGATGATCAGGCCACGCTCGATCTGTGCCGCCGGACGACCGCCCTCACGGAACTCGAAGCTCTCGGAGGTGGCCCTGGAAGCACCCGGCTCAGCGGCCAGGCGGAACTCCAGGTTGGCGGTCTTGCCGAGGATACGCTTGGCTTCGGCAGTGTCCTGCACGCCCGGCAGCTCAACCACGATGCGGTTGGCACCCTGGCGCTGCACGATCGGTTCGGCCACACCCAGCTCGTTGACGCGGTTACGCACCGTGGTCAAGTTCTGCTTGATGGAGTATTCGCGGATTTCCGCCAGCTTGGCCGGGGTCATCGCCAGACGCAGCACCGCCTGACCATTGAGGTCGGCCGGCACGATGTCGAAATCGTTGAAGTTCTTGCGGATCAGCGCACGGGCCTGCTCGCGGGCATCTTCATCGCTGAAGCCCAGCTGAATGGCACCGTCGAGTGGCGGCAGGCTGCGATAACGCAGACGCTCTTTACGCAACAGGCTCTTGACGTCGCCTTCGTAGACTTTCATCCGCGCGTCGAGGGCTTTTTCCATGTCCACTTCCAGCAGGAAGTGCACACCGCCGGACAAGTCCAGGCCCAGCTTCATCGGATGGGCGCCCAGCTTGCGCAGCCATTGCGGGGTGGTCTGGGCCAGGTTCAGGGCTACGACGTAATCGTCGCCCAACGCCTTGCGCACCACGTCCTTGGCGGGCAGTTGGTCTTCCGCCTTGACCAGGCGCAACAGGCCGCCCTTGCCATTTTCGGCGATGGACGCAGCCTTGACCTCGATGCTGGACGCCTTGAGCGCAGCGCTCGCACGGTCCAGATCGGCCTGGGTGACCTGCAGCGCAGTGCTTGCGCCACTGACCTGAATGGCCGGGTCATCCGGGTAGAGATTGGGAGCGGAATAAATCAGACCGACCGCCAGCACCGCCAGGATCAGTACATATTTCCACAGAGGGTATTTGTTCAGCATCACGCCGCCCGCTTATGACGCGGGGCGCCTTGCGCGCCCCGTCGATTGAATTGAAGTTGTTACTTAGATCGCTTTCAGCGTGCCTTTTGGCAGCGTGGCCGCGATGGCGCCCTTCTGGAACTTCATTTCAACAGTGTCGGACACTTCCAGTACCACGAAGTCATCGGCCACTTTGGTGATCTTGCCAGCGATGCCGCCGGTGGTGACCACTTCATCGCCCTTTTGCAGGCTGCTGAGCAGGTTTTTCTGCTCTTTGGCGCGCTTGGCCTGTGGACGCCAGATCATCAGGTAGAAGATAACCAGGAAGCCGACCAGGAAAATCCACTCGAAACCACCGCCCATAGGGCCGGCAGCCGGTGCAGCCGCGTCAGCCATGGCATTAGAGATAAAAAAGCTCATTTAGCACTCCAGTTGCAAGTATTGAATCTAGGGATCGGAAAACTCAGTCCAAAGGCGGAACAGGCAACCCGCGCTTGGCGTAGAAGGCCTCGACAAAGGCGGCCAATGTACCCTGTTGGATAGCCTCGCGCAAACCAGCCATAAGCACCTGATAATGGCGCAAATTGTGGATGGTATTGAGCATACTGCCGAGCATTTCGCCGCACTTGTCCAAATGATGCAGATAAGCGCGGGAGAAGTTCTGGCAGGTATAGCAATCGCACGTCGGATCCAGCGGCGAATCATCATGGCGATGGAATGCGTTACGAATCTTCAGCACGCCCGTGTCGATGAACAGATGCCCATTGCGGGCATTACGGGTTGGCATCACGCAATCGAACATGTCCACCCCGCGGCGCACACCCTCAACCAGATCTTCCGGTTTGCCAACGCCCATAAGGTAACGAGGTTTGTCAGCAGGCATTTCGCCCGGCAGGTAATCGAGCACCTTGATCATCTCGTGCTTGGGCTCGCCCACCGACAGGCCGCCAATCGCCAGGCCATCGAAGCCGATCTTGTCCAGGCCTTCCAGCGAACGCATGCGCAGGTCACGGTGCATGCCGCCCTGGACGATGCCGAACAGCGCCGCGGTGTTTTCGCCATGGGCATTCTTCGAACGCTGGGCCCAGCGCAACGACAGCTCCATGGACACCCGCGCCACGTCTTCATCGGCCGGGTACGGCGTGCATTCGTCGAAGATCATCACGATGTCCGAACCCAGGTCGCGCTGCACCTGCATCGATTCTTCCGGGCCCATGAACACCTTGGAACCATCCACCGGCGAGGCGAAGGTCACGCCCTCCTCCTTGATCTTGCGCATCGCGCCCAGGCTGAACACCTGGAAACCGCCGGAGTCGGTCAGGATCGGGCCTTTCCACTGCATGAAATCGTGCAGGTCGCCGTGGGCCTTGATCACTTCCATGCCCGGGCGCAGCCACAGGTGGAAGGTGTTACCGAGGATGATTTCAGCGCCAATCGCCTCGATGTCACGCGGCAGCATGCCCTTGACCGTGCCATAGGTGCCCACCGGCATGAACGCCGGGGTTTCCACGGTACCGCGGGGGAAGGACAGACGACCGCGACGAGCCTTGCCATCGGTGGCGAGCAACTCGAAGGACATGCGACAGGTGCGACTCATACGGTTTCCTCGGGCCCGCGTGGCGCGGGGTTACGGGTGATGAACATCGCATCACCGTAGCTGAAAAAGCGGTAACCCTGCTCGACGGCGGCCTTGTAGGCGGCCATGGCTTCGGGATAACCGGCGAACGCCGAAACCAGCATCAACAGCGTGGATTCGGGCAAATGGAAATTGGTGACCAGGGCATCGACCACATGGAACGGCCGGCCCGGGTAGATAAAGATATCGGTGTCGCCACTGAACGGCTTGAGCACGCCATCGCGGGCAGCGCTTTCCAGGGACCGCACGCTGGTGGTCCCCACCGCCACCACTCGACCACCGCGAGCGCGACAGGCCGCCACGGCATCGACCACGTCCTGGCTCACTTCCAGCCATTCGTTGTGCATGTGGTGGTCTTCGATGCGCTCGACCCGCACCGGCTGGAACGTGCCAGCGCCGACGTGCAGCGTCACGAACGCCGTCTCCACGCCCTTGGCGGCAATCGCCTCCAGCAACGGCTGATCGAAATGCAACCCCGCCGTCGGCGCCGCCACCGCCCCCAGGCGCTCGGCGTACACAGTCTGATAACGCTCGCGGTCCGAACCTTCGTCTGGGCGGTCTATATAAGGAGGCAACGGCATGTGCCCGACACGGTCGAGCAGCGGCAACACCTCTTCGGCAAACTCAAGCTCGAACAACGCATCATGCCGCGCCACCATCACCGCCTCGCCGCCACCGTCGATCAAAATCGACGAACCGGGCTTGGGCGACTTGCTGGAGCGCACATGGGCCAGCACACGATGACTGTCCAGAACCCGCTCCACCAGAATCTCCAGCTTGCCGCCGGAGGCCTTCTGGCCAAACAACCGCGCGGGAATGACGCGGGTATTGTTGAACACCATCAAATCGCCCGGGCGCAAATGCTCAAGCAAATCAGTGAATTGACGGTGAGCCATGGCACCGCTGACCCCGTCCAGGGTCAACAGTCGACTGGCGCGACGCTCGGCCAGAGGGTGGCGAGCGATCAGCGAATCCGGGAGTTCGAAGGTAAAGTCAGCAACACGCATGATGGGGTTCGTCTAGCAGGGCCGGAAAGTCTAGCGGAAATATCAAAAATTCACCATGAAACGTGATTGACCAACGGTAGGCACCTCTCTATACTTCGCCGCCATTGAGCCCTGATGGCGGAATTGGTAGACGCGGCGGATTCAAAATCCGTTTTCGAAAGGAGTGGGAGTTCGAGTCTCCCTCGGGGCACCATTTGCAGTACATAGACGACTACCAGCGTCTACGTAACACCCCTAGAGCCCGCTAACTGCGGGCTTTTTGGTCTCTGGGGTTCCACCCCCATCTCTTGCAAGCCAGCCTCTTTTTGGTACATTTTCTGTACATATTCCAGTTCGAGAACCGGAGGTGTACAGCGATGCCATTGACCGCCTTGCAAATCAAAGCGTCCAAGCCTGCCGACAGACCGTTCACGTTGAGTGATAGTTCGGGTCTTGCCTTGCTGGTGAAACCCAACGGCAGCAAGTATTGGCACTTCCGGTACACCTATCAGGGGCGGGCGGCGCGCATGTCACTGGGTGTGTATCCGCATATCTCCTTGCAGGAAGCCCGTGAACGAGCTGCAGAATGCCGCAACCTACTCAAGCAAGGCACCAACCCCGGCGCCAAACGCCGCGATGACAAACTGCGACAGCAGGAGGCCGGGCTCAACACCTTCAGGCGAGCCGCGGAGTACTGGTACCAATTCAAATCGGACTCCGGCCGCAGCAGCGCGACGCTGAAGAAGATCCGCGACTATCTCGATAAGGATCTACTGCCCGCTCTCGGCGAGAAGCAACTGGAGCTCATCACGCGAAGCGACTGCGCAAAACTGCAGGCCTGCATCGAAAAACGAGGCGCCTTCAATGTTGCGGACAAGACCCGGACCTGGCTGAAACAGATTTTCAGTCAAGCCATTGCACGCGGCCTGTGCGAACACAATCCAGCCTCCGAACTCCATGCCATTGCGATAGCCCCACCGCCCACTCAACACTACCCACATCTGCACGAACACGAACTACCTGAGTTTCTCCGGGCCTTAAGCAAGACCACCAGCCGGCTACCAGCGAGGATTGCATCATGGATGACAATTCTGACAGCGAGCCGCCCCGGCATGGTTCGCTACGCAAAATGGGAGGAAATCGATTTTGAGGAAGGGATATGGACCATCCCGGCCGCCCGCATGAAGATGCGCAGAGACTACGTCAGCCCTCTACCTCATCAGTTGATCGCCATGCTTACCAAACTGAACCAAAGCACTGGCCGCAGTCGGTATCTATTCCCAGGCAATGGTGAAAAGCAGCCAGTCATCAGTGAAAACACGATCAACCTGGTGTTCGCCAAGATCGGCTATAAAGGACGACTCGTCAGCCATGGCACTCGTCATACCGCAAGCACGCTGCTGCGCGAACATGGCTGGCTGAAGGACCATGTCGAAAGCCAGCTGGCTCACGTCGAGGGCGGCATCTCTGGCGAGTACAATCAAGCCCTATACCTGCCGCAACGTCGGATCATGATGCAGTGGTATGCAGACTATCTCGACGCCCTCAAAGAAGGCATTACAGCCAACCTTCGCGATCAATTTGATACTCGCGTTAATCAGTTCCTCGCACGCCCTTCTGCACCGCCTCTAACAGCATCCCATGCACACAAAGATGATCACCTCCAAAAGTTGCCTATCGAGACAGACTCAACGGCGACTCAGTGATCACGTGACGCCTCACCAATTCGACCCGGTCGACGACAACATCATCGCCTTGCAAAACTACCGTGGCGCATTCCAACACTGGTAAGTCGGTGAGATCTCCACAGCCCAGCCTTCCACGCGGGTCCATCCAAACAGGGCTGCAAAGCCGCCCTGCTTGTATGGACCTCACTTAAAAAATCTAAAGCCCATACAGCTGTCTGTGGAAAACCACTGATTTCCACCGGTGGATAATTTCACCCACCGCCGCAGAACTCCGGATAATTCGAGCCTTGACCCGAATTATCCACAGGCGTAAAAAAGATCGGGCAAAGCGCTGTCGTTGACAGCAACTCAGGTAGCCAGAACCTTTAAGGCTACGCCACACCGTGGTGGTTCTCCCAAAGTGCGATGAGCGTCCGGCGGCTCGCACAGTCACAGCGATGTGATGGATGCCTACTTCTACCAGAGTGCCCACTGCGGCAACTCACACCCCTTCGTAGCTGCCCTGCAGCAACCTATCCGCTTGGCCATTTCATTGCGCCAACCTGCGCCCGTCTCTTTCTTCCGGAAAGAGACGGGCGCTCCTACCGCTGCTGCAGCCCATCTCGTACAAGGCTTTGCGGCATTTCCCCTCGTGACAATCGGCGTGACAAACACCGAAGTCACCAGCAACGGCGATGCAGATGATGGTGCCGCAGCCTACGGAATGGACTGCACCTGACTGACAGTCAGGCATGCCCCGGTCATCGCTTCACTGCCTTCACCTGACTCAGGATCTCGCGGCACTGGTCTCGTCAGCCAGTGCAGCCTCCACCCGCCCACCGGTAACGGTGTTCAGGAGGCCAGATCATGAGATGCCCAAGCTCCCGGTCGTAAAGAGCCGACAGTCCCGCGTTAGTGGACAACCCTCACAGGTCGCAGGGGCCTTGATCCCTGATAACACTCAACATTCTTGGCGGGATGACGTGGGGAAAAGCTTCAACGTTTTGACTTCGAGAGGAGTTTGATCATGGCGCTGGTCGGTAAACGGGATGGGCGCAATTTTGGCTATGGCCGGCAATTGAGCTACGCCGGGCCGCAGGCGTTGAAAGACATGTTCGGCGGTGGGCATTACGGCACGGTCAAGGCGCACAGTGATCGCTGGCAGGCGTTTGTACGCTGGTGTCGGTCGGAGGATGGACCAGGGTTTAACGATGCGCGACAAATTGATCGGCAGACCTTGCTGGACTACGCCGGGTATCTGCGCCAGCAAGTTGAACAAGGTGAGCTCGCTATCGCGACTGCGCAAAACCGATTATCCAGTGTGAATCGGACCATGGCCGCGCTGAGAGGTGATCAGTATGTGAAGGTGTCGAGTCCGAGCAAGGCTTTAGGACTGCAGCGCACAACCGTCCGCACAGCAACCCCGCAAGGCCAGGATCGTGAACAGGTGAAGCGGATCGTCGAGGCGCTCTGCGAATACCAACTGCCGCGCGCGGCTGCCATCGTGCAGCTGGCCCGAGCCACAGGCATGCGCTTACGCGAGGCGATTTTGGCCGACCTTCCGCGCTTGAAACATGAGGCCGAACAATACGGCAAGATCAACATCCAGGACGGTACCAAAGGTGGCCGTTCAGGCGCGTCAGCACCTCGCTGGATCAGGGAGGATGATCATATTCGTGACGCACTGAGGTTTGCCGAAAAGGTCTCGCCCGACGATAGCCGCAACCTGCTTGCACCGAACGAACGCTACCTCGATTTCTTGCAGGGAATCGTCGGCCCCGCACGGGACATCCTCTATAAGAACAACCTCAAAGGCTTCCATGAATTGCGGGCAGCCTATGCATGCGAACGTTATGAGCAAATCACCCATCATCCCGCGCCTATCAACGGTGGCCATTGCTATCAGTTCAACCGACACCTCGATCAGGAGGCCCGAGTACAAATCAGCTATGAGCTGGGGCACGGCCGTATCGGCGTGGTATCGGCTTACATTGGTGGTCGAGCATGAACACGGCATTCGATATGGAGCTGTTCCTGGCGGGCGTCTTGACCGGGTCACACACCACACGCCAACGCCACCTGCGTCAGGCGAAGACTATCCAAACAGCGATCGCTGAGCGCTGGCAATGCGACAATCCATGGACTTGGCAGAGAAAACACCTTGCATGGTTTTTGAATCACCATCTAAACCAGCGCACTGAATCGACGCGCTATTACTATTTGCTGACCATGCAATTACTCACTCATCGTCTAGGAAAATCCTGGCAGTTCACCCCCTAAGCGAAGGTCAGAAAACGGCCAAAAGCGGACACTCCCGCGAGTCACCGTAGCGTGGCACGCTAAGCTGAAGTAGCATTGAGCTATCAACGCACCGCGATGATTTTAAAAAATGCTACTACGAAATGGCACCAAGCGTTAAATATTACAATCAACTTATGTGGCGAAAAAGTGGGGCGTGGAATGTATATAAATATCGATTGGCTACTAAATGGAATTGAAGTTTTTGCCCTATTAATTATAGGATTAGGAGTTTTACACCTATCGACACTAAAAAAGAAAGAGCAGCTGCGCGAGAAAAAAATTTATGCCTCGTCATTTATAAAGTCTTGGAATGGCCCCGAATTGCTAAAGAGCAATAGGGTAGTTCTGCTTTCTGATAGAAATTGGAAAGAGCTAAACTATGCGGGGCTAGAAAAGCTCATAAAAGAAGATCAAGAAGAATATTTCAAAGCAATAACGCTTCTTAATTTTTTTGAGGAGATTGCTCAAGCCATAGAATTCAGCTTGGCAGATGAGTATTATTTAAGGCGTTACTTTTTAGCGACAGTAATTTCTACTCACTCTACTTTTGATCGTTTCATTGAGAACCTTCGAGAGCGAACAGGATCACCTTCCCTTTTTACATCATTTGAAAAAATGGCTTATCGCTGGCGGAACACTCCGTCATCCCTACGTTAAGGAAGACACAATATGAGCGGCGCTCCTATAGTCCCCGACAATGTAGAAGGCAATCGGGTTTCCGTTTCTCAACAAGTTATTAGAACTATCGACTGCCCAAACTCTGACTGCAATCAAACCCTAAATATTACCGAGCTTAGCGCTGGAGCGAAAATAAAGTGCCCGAGCTGCAAGAATTACACTTGGGCTCCTGAATATAAATCTCGCTGGTGGCAGAAACTTAGAAATTTTAGTGTAGCCATTATAGTTAGCTTTGCTGTCGGGATACCTTCCTCGCTAGCTGCACCAACTGTGTCTGACTTCTTCGGGCGCATTAAAATAGTAGACTCAAAGGAAAATAAAGAAAGCACCAAAAATCATGGCGAGTCAGTAAAATGAACGCAGTTGTATTTATAATACAATTTTGAATAATGGTGAAAAACAAATTCATTTTACTTATCTGCTTTGGGCGTCTCTTGGGTGCGAAACTTTCATAAGGGGGCGCCAAGTCAGTCACATGGGTACGGACATTATGATAACGGGTTCAGGCTCAAGTGCCATTATGTACTATGGCGCGGAAGTTTTCGGAGATAGGTGATCGTGATTTTACAATTGATGACGTGCGTCAGCGGTGTTGCCTACTTGATAACTACCATAGCATGCAGGCTGCTTTTCTGCCGACCGATATAATTACAATACTGAAGGCTAGGCAGGGAAACACCTAAGCTGTTTCGAGAGGCGTGACACTCAGAAACACCTTACAGGCATCACCTCATTTAGAATTATACCCTCATGATCGGCAGCTATTGGCCGGATTCAGGCCCAACGTCACCCTTCCTCCGAAATGCTGTCGACCGAATTACGCAGGCCTGATAGGCTCGCAATGCAATCAATCCTTGGTCGCCGTCTCCGGTGACTCCGATAATTCGTTGAGTATGCGGAGGTCATCGTCCAGGCCGCCGCTGAGATCGCGTCCCAGCCATGAAATCGCTCTTACCAAGATTGTATTGGGGGAAACTCCAATTAGATAGGCTTGGCTTCAACTCCCCTTCGATCCACTATCGTTGTTGTGGATGACGTCATTACGCGAGGTGTAAGCTTCGCCGTCGCGAAAAGACTTCTATCTCGGTCGCCAAGAGCCGATGAAGTCGATGGGATTTTTTCTCGCAAAAACTGCACACCCTCCGATAGAATGGCCAGACGAAAGTTAGCTGGCGCGCTGTAACTACCAAGAAATCAAAAATTAACTATTGGAAAAAATACATGCAAGATGCACGCGGTCGAAAATTGAAAAAACTTCTTAAGGGTAATGAAGCAAAAAAAGTTATAGACTTTTACTCCTCCGGCTTTTCAGATTATCTCGCCGCTCGCGTATTGATAAACGCCGCCTTACTTCCTCAGGGCGCAGTGTTAGCATCTACAGCACTTGAAAAATACTTAAAAGGAGTCATGGCTGTAAATGGAAATGAGAGCCATGGACATCTAAAAAAAGCTCACTGGGAGTCTCTCAAAAATTACTCCAAGGATCTCTATAACGCATGCAACGTAGATTTTCTAAAGTTGTGTCAAAAATCTTATCAACTGCGATATCTTGATGATCTCCCCAACGGATACAATCTAGTAATAGCCCAGTTAGAATTTTTATCCGAGTTAGATAGGACCGTCGAAAATTTCGAGTCAATCGTAGCAGAGGGCGAGCGCCCTAGAATGTATGAAGCTTTCAAGCACTTTAAAAAACCCGAGTTATTTCTTAACAACTCAATACTTGGCGGACCAAAATCCCCCTCATCACAAAGCAACTATCAACACATATACGAAGTTCGATCTAATGGGCCGGCACTTGTAGAAGTCCGTTACGAATCAAACGGTGCGGAAATACGATCAGGCTTTTTGCGAGAAGGTTTGGTGGAAAATGATCAATTGAGTTTTGCAACAGCGTTTCCCATGCCTACTGATGCTAACAAGCCTTCGAATGGGTTGTCATATTAAGCAATCACTCGGACAACTCTCTCACATAGGCCTGACAAGCCTGCAGCGCGATCAATCCTTGGTCTCTGGTATCGCTGATCGCGACAATTCGTTGAGCATGCGCTGGGGCAAGTCGGGCGCACGCTCCTCCATAAACCACCCCGACGGCGCCGGTACCGGCGGGCACTGAACAGCCGCCGGTTGAATCCCTGAGGTAGAACGGGACTGACAACCTTCCTAGTCAGCTTTGGGTCGATTTCAGCCGGTAGCGGAAGGCAAAAATCGGCCAAAAGCAGCCATCAACCGTCACCTTCCTAAAGGCGCGATTGTCTAAATGGCCTCACGCCCAGCCGGCGTGGAGGGCAGAAACTTCACGCTAGGCATGTAAATCGAACATTTGATGTCATTCATTGGTTCGGGCCGCTTCCATTAATGGATGTCGAACAAGTATTTACAGTAGTCCCACACAGCACCGGAGAAAATCGCACCTATGGCCACCGTGAAAAGGGTGGCCGTCCTGCGGCCCAAACTACTGATAAGAGAAGCCGGTCTCCATGTAACTAAATTTTGATTGGCGTGAGTCAGATGCGGCGACCACAGCATGGCAGCGATTACAGGAATCACGCCGAGCCCTATTGCAGTGATCGAAGGTAGAGAGATGGAGTTGCTCCAGTACTTTACAATGAGGGCATAGGCGGTGATAGAAACAATCAAAAACAACACGCTAGGGCAGACAATCACCTTCAAAATATAGACGAGGCGATCATAGCTTCTTCTGATTTGGCCCTCGGCGGTCGCCGTTTCATTCAGCTGGGTCTCGGTGGCCAACCGAATCCTTCTCTCGGACTCAAGCTCTGAGCTGACGCCATTTAGGTTACCGGATACGGCTTCCAGATCACGCGCCACAGCCAAGCGGTTTTGTTTTTCCTCCTCTAGCTTGTTTCCGGCAGCTTTCAAATCTTCTGATACCACACCGAGATCATGCACCGCCGTGTTATGCAGAGCGATTAGCTCCTCCTTGACGAGTTCAAATACTTCCTCATTCGAAGCACTTGCGCTTCTGAGGCGAGTGCGTAACGCCTGGTTCGTCAGCAGGACGTTTATTGTCGTTTCGGTAAAGTCTCCCACATCCTCAAATCGGGATATGGATTCCAGAATCTTGACGGTGACCTTTTCGTCCTCAGCGTCGAATGATTGAAAGTAGAGAGACAGTCTCAAGCTGTCGACCAAGACGACATCCAGCTCAGCGCTTCTGGGGATCCAAAATTGTATAAGTTGGATCAGGCTACTGGGATGAAGTACCAAAGGCAGGCCGCTACCTTTAGCCGAGCGTTTTTGTCGATCAAAATTAATCAAACGCCAATCTATAGTAACCGCCCAGTATTCGACGTCGAAAGGCGAATGATCGTTCTCCGAACGCCGATCCTTGACCGCGTGCCACAGAACAGAGTCATGAAGTAGAGTCTCGTAACCCTTGCGCTTGGCCTCAGGCAGCTCCACCTCCTCACGACCCATCTCAGTGAGAACGTCATCAATAACATCCTGCCTGACATTGTACCTGGCAGGGCTTGCGTCCAATATTTTGATGCCCTTCCCTTCAAGAACAGACCGCATGTCCTCTACGTAGGGTCGAAAGAATACTTCCGCACTCAGGCCCGGCGTCTTCGAAGCGGCATCAAAGAATTTCTTTGCAATGCTGGGAAGAGGTTGGGTCAAGGCGGACCGTGACATAGCTCTGGATGTACGTATTCGTTCAACCATTCGAATTTGACTGGTCAAAACCCGTTGTGCCTCGTCCAGCGTACTGGGTAGGACGTAAAGCACTATTTCAAAATTCTTACCCGTACGTTCCGTGATCTCAACCAGAGAAAGCGCCGAATCGTCCCCAGGGTTATCGTGTAGCTTCAGGATGGAGAAAAGAAAATTGGTATCAAGCACCACTTTAACTGTGCGCTTCTTTCGTTGACCTTCAATAGCTTTCAATGTGGTGGCATTGAGCTGAGAAGCCTCAGCAAAGAAGTGAGCCCTCATAAGGCGCAGTACATGGCTTCGACACGCTTCATTTGCTGGCGCAAAAAAAATGGACAGCGTATGCCGTAGTCCTTCCTGACAGGTTTGGGAGTACTTTGCGAGAAACGGATCAAGCCAGTCGACGTCTCGTTCGAGCTGGCCATCTACAAGGAGATGGAACAAGTTGGCACCAGAGACCTGGACCGTGCGCTGAAGGCACTTTGTGAACTCACCGTAAACGTGTTCCGCGTCGAGCCTAGGGCAGAACTTCGTACAGTTGACCACAAATACTTCTTGGCAGGTTTTTGCCTCCTTTATTGCAATCTCTCTGGCCGCTGCAAGCTCTGCTCGCTTGGCTTCAGTGAGTTTGTATTTCTTGGCTATAACCGAGACCGCACCCTGTGAAGACAGAGTATCCAGCTGCGCCAGAAGCAATTCCTCAACAACATTGGTGCAAAGATCATCTCTCAGCTTCAGCTGGAGTTCGCCTAAGCTCACCGGTTTGCTAAGTTGCCACAAAGCACTTTGTACGACCTGGCCCAAGGCTTTTTTCCACCACCCTGACTCGTTCAGTTCAACGTGGTGTATTAGGGAAACAGTCTCAGCAGACAGCGGTTTCGTAATCATTGACCTTCCTTTCTTCGCCTGCAAAACACTTCCTTAAATTGACGTCAAAAAATCATACGAGTGCTAGAGAAGCACAGTCTAGAGCGATGTAATCTTGATACGCTACTATTTTGCCATACGCACCACAAGCTCAATGTACGGGCGTAGAACCGAGCTTAAAAATTGAACAAATTAATCAGGAACAAACCAAGATATTGGTACTGCTGACCGGCCGCTTCGGGTCGATTCTGTTGAAAAAGTAGCTCCCCTTTCTGGCCTGCGGCAAAATCGCTGCATTGGCCAGCAGGGAAGCACGCAGCATGATGGGACAGTTATCGAGTGGGCAGGAGCGGCTGTTTTACTCGTTCAACCTTGAAGATCACATCCCCGCCAATCACCTTCTGCGCAGCATTGATCAATGTCTCGATCTGAGCGACCTGCGCCATTACCTCGCCGATTTCTACAGCCCGATTGGGCGTCCGTCGATTGATCCAGAACTGATGATTCGTATGCTGATCGTGGGCTATTGCTACGGCATTCGCTCAGAGCGCCGACTGTGCGAAGAGGCCCATTTGAACCTGGCGTATCGCTGGTTCTGCCGGTTAAGCCTTGAAGATGAAGTCCCCAATCACTCGACCTTTTCCAAAAATCGACACGGCCGTTTTCGGGACAGCGATCTCTTTCGCTGGCTGTTCAATGAAGTGCTGCGTCGTTGCATGGACGCAGGCTTGGTCAAAGGTGAAGGCTTTGCCGTAGACGCCAGCATCATCAAAGCGGATGCCAGCCGGCAGCGCGGTGTACCGGGTGATGAACAGGTCAACTGGAGCGATCTGGCCCTGAGCACCCGCGCCGTGCGTGAGTATCTCGAGGCACTCGATGAAGAGGCTCTGGCCGAAACGCTACCGAAGCGCCTATCGCTGACTGATCCTCAAGCCCGCTGGACCGCAGCTCCAGGTGGCCCAGCGTTCTACGCTTACGCCACGAATTATCTGATCGATACCGAGCACGGCGTGATCATGGATGTGGAACCCACACCGGCTCATCGAACCGCAGAAGTCGAGAGCACCAAGACGATGATCGATCGGGTCGAAGCGCAGTTCGACATCAAGCCGGAGCGCCTCATTGGCGATACCGCTTACGGTACCGCGCCGATGCTGGCCTGGATGGTGGAGGAAAAAGACATCGAGCCGCATGTGCCGGTGTGGGACAAAACCGAGCGCAAGAACGACAGTTTTTCGAGCAACGATTTCCACTGGAATGAAGAGGCTGAGGAATACCGCTGCCCGGCCGGCAACCCATTGCGCAGCGAATGGCGAGCCTTCAAGAATGAGCGTTCACACGTCACCAAAGCCAACACCATCATCTTCCGATCCCGGCAGACCGACTGCGCTACGTGTCCGATGAAAGCCAAGTGCTGCCCGAACACTTCGATTCGCAAGATCGCTCGCAGCGTCCATGAAGCCGCTCGCGATGTGGCTCGGCGCATTGCAGCAACGCCGGCATATCAGCGCTCTCGCCACGAACGTAAAAAGGTCGAAATGTTGTTTGCCCACCTCAAACGCATCCTGAAATTGGATCGCCTGCGGCTACGTGGCATGAGTGGCGCGACGGATGAGTTCACGCTGGCCGCAGCGGTGCAGAACCTGCGACGGCTGGCCAAATTTTCATCTCAAGGGCCACCAGTCACGGGATAGGTGCGCCTGCACCAAGCAAAAAACCTCAAATTAACCCAATAGCAGAGCAGCAAAGGTCACCGAAGGGCCGAAAAACCACTCAATGTGGTGAGTAGGTTCTCCGGTGGTGGTCGTGCCTGAGTTTGGGCCAGCTGAAAATCCGACTTTTTCAACAGAATCGGTCGACTGCGGCCCTTCGTGACTGGCAGCAATCGACTGTGGATGCACCATCCTCCCGGCGTCCTTCCGACCATGCGCAACTCCCTACCGAGGTCAGTAATCCCCCTGCTACGCTGAAAATTTCACGGAGGATTGCACAATGCCAAACTCAGACTTACTCCCTTCCCTGCTATTTAAGATCAACGAAAACCAGCTCGCCCTGGAGGCCGCCATCATGGAGCTTTCGAACTGGGTAGAGATGCGCGGATCGGCGGACGTCGCCGACAATGTTCGGGGCGCCCTGGACACGATCGATCGAAACGAGGAGTTCATCAAGATAACGCTTGCTGTACTCATGACGCCCGACTAATCGCGAAAGTTCGCCATGTGTCGGTTCGGCATTTTTTGGTAGACCTGGGAGTCTATCCGTAACCAGTTTTTTGTAGATATCATTCACAGCTCGTCGGAAATTGGATGGAGAAATCCAATCAAGCTTCCATCCACACCAGTCCTTACTGGAGGCAGGTAGGATGTACACTTCACGGTACAACGTGGAAGTGTACACATGCAAAAAACTATGTTAATTATACAGTTATGCTATTATTCGAGTCTCCCTCGGGGCACCATCTTAAAGAAAGACCTTGAAATTCAAGGTCTTTTTTTTCGTCTGCAGGAAAGTGATTGGCGATGACCCAAACCAATCCCGATGATTGGCTTGGGTCTGCTTGGGTCATGGCTAATCACTCCCTTTGTGGCGAGGGGATTTATCCCCGCTGGGGCGCGAAGCGGCCCCCAAATACCCACGACCCCAGCATCCCCAAGGTCGGCCCCAATCCGCTTCCCAAGACATGAGCCATCAACCCAGTCTCACCACATCCCCCTCACCCAGTCACTAAGGACTTCACCCCCATGGAATTGCTGCTGGAAACGGTCGCTCTTTACTCGCTGAAGCTGGCTTATGAGACGGAAGGCCACAGCCCGATCCTGCGGGATGATCCGTTGATGGGCGGTTGTGATCGGGAGGTTTTTGGGTTGCTGGTGCGGCGTGGGGATTTAGCTGGGATTCATGCGACGCTAGAGCAGTGTTTGGGGCGGGCTCTGGAGGCAGTTGGGGGCGAGAAGACCGTCCTGGGGCTGGAGTTGCAACGGTTGGCAGAGGATTTCAGGGCTGCGCCAATGATGGAGGAGCTGAAGGCCCCGCTCGTGGCGCTTCGGGATTATTTGAAGGAAATCCAATGACCGATCAAGTTGAGCAAGAGCGAATAAAACCTAACACTTAAGTCGATATACCCCCCTTAAACATCATGATTAAAGGAATTAAGCATGAGCACATCCGACACCACAGCAATATCTAACAGCGAATCAAAGCTTAAAGATTATGCACTTAAAGTTCTAAATGAAGGCAAATGGTGGTTAGTACCCGCTGCCACGCTATTTTCAATTCTCCTACTTTGCAAATATTTGTGGGTTATCGGCCACCCCGAGCTACTGCTTGAGTCCATCGGAAGCATACCCAATCTTTTGGTCTGGCTAATTTTCGTAGTGTTTGGACTACTAATTATATTGCTGCTAACAGTCATTCCCTCGCTTAGTTTTTCACTTTGCATGAGCATAGTCACATCCAGCCGCGAGAATGAAATAATTCTGGCCAGACGTTTCGTGCCTATTGTTTTATTAGGTTTCGCTCTGCTAGCAGGAATGCTGTTGGCCTCTGCATTCGATATCATCTTCGAACCGTGGAAAGTTTTTCTATTAGTCGTCACTTCGTCAACAGCGCTAGCAGCATGGGTACTTGTGGGCAACCAAGAAAAAAGGATTCGGTTTGTAAGTCTTGGATTCGGACCAATCAAGCCTTGGAAGCGCTTTTTTGCCGGTGTTACAAAAGTTTTGGCAGCTGGAGCTTTCCTAGGATTTACTGCAATGACAGGAGTTTTTCCAGCACAGCTTGCGCTTGGGGCTTGGCGAGGAGCCGAGCCTGGCTTGGAAGCGACGGTGGTTATCGGATATTGCTTGGCCTTCATGTTAATTTCAATGTTCCCGGTTATGGCCTTTTATACACTACAGGGGACCACGACAAATCGATTGCTTAAAGCCACCGGGGCACTAGGATTGGTATTTATCCTAACCACCTTCTTATTGCCACCGGTCCTCGACCTTTGGGCGTTCGCCGCTGGAAACCTAATGAGGCTTCGGGACAGCCGCCCTCTACCGTATTTGGTAGATAAAGCTGATTATCCATTCGCAACCTTCGATTCAAAGCTGTGGGAGACATCGCCTATCGCTAATGACGAAAAGTTCTATACGATTCAAGCCTTCAAGCAATACCGCTTTGGCGACATCCTATTATTATGCCCGGCCCGATATGCCAATCTGTCTCTGAAACGCTTGCCAACATACTATGATGAGTGCCTGACTACGGCCGCTTCCAAAGTCAAACCAGCTTCGCCACGAATGAAAGCCCTTACCTCCCCCCGTCCTCTGGACGACGAAAGAAGCTGTGCATCCGTACGGTCACCTACACGCCCGCCACTGAAAACTAACGAAAGCAGAACGTGCCTGTTTCAACATCCCCTCTAAGAACGGGACAAGCAAATCCAACGCTCAGTTGTAAGGAAGTGGCGCTTCAATCGAACCTACGGAGTTAGGTAGAACGTCACTTCACTTTCAAGCACGTCCACCAGCTCAGGATCCATGAAACGATAGTCATCGGGAATATCCAGAACATGCAACCGCTTGTGCTCAAGCAGCCGAGCGTACTCCGCCCGTAGACGATGCTCGTGCTTACGCTCCATGACAAAAATGACATCGGCCCAACGGATATCCGCTGGGCCGATAGGTTTGCGTGCGTTCGGGCTGGTGCCCGCCGAACGAGTGCTGAAGCCAGGACGTCGGCGCCAGATCGCCTCCCCGGTAGGGCTGCGCCATTGGTTACGACTGCAAACGAACAGGAGATTAATCACTCTTGATCCAACAGTTGGCGGGTGGTACGGATGGGATAGCTCATACCGAGCTGACGCGCCCGGTGCAACTTGTCGGCACGGGTGTAGATCAGCTTCCAGTTTTTTTCTGGTTTGGAGTCCTGCGGGCTAATCGCTTCGCGCCCATTGCTCTTGCGGGATTGGGCGCGTCTCCAGCTACGGGTTCTTTCCATGGTTGTTTCCTCGTGAGTACCGGGTTCAGCAGCCGCGGTAATACGAGTAGTGAGATGGTAAGCGTGAATTGGGGTTGTGGCTAGTGTGGGCGGGGTTGGATCGCTGCGGTTAGAGGGTCCGTAACGGCTGTCATTTCGGGATAAAAGTAAGGGGGAAGATGTCGACCCATTGCTAGCAAAAGAAAATAAATCCGCCCCCTTTTTGGTCTTAAGGACTATCTGAAAGATATTCTATAAAAGGAACATCATTCCCACGCTCAGCGTGAGGATGCATCCAGCGACGCTCCGCCCCCTCCCGCATCCCCTGCGCATCGGCATTTTTCAGGCTTGCGTCACAATAGCCAAGAGTGCCCTCTGCTCCTGTAAGTGCTTGCGGAACCGGATGGCATAGTCCTCTGCAACGGCCGCCTGAATGCTGGGACGGCCGGCCAGCGCGCGACGCCAGTCAGCCACCCGATGCAATCCTTCGAACAACTGATGTTCGGGCTCGAAATCCAATATGTCGAAGTAACGAAAGACGGGAGCCATGGCGATATCGACCAGGCTGAACCTCTCGCCGGCGAAATAAGGTCCGCCGGATATTTCACCGTTGAATCGTTCGAGCTTGGCTCTCAACGCAGCAGATTTGCCAAGGGCTGTCTGCTGGTCGGTGGCGTTCAAAAATCCCCATGCGTCCGCCAATGCAGCAGAGGCGAATTCGACCCATGCACGGTGTTGGGCCCGGCCCCACGCACTTGATGGATGCAACGCGGGTTCCGGGTAGGTCTCCTCCAGGTATTCACAGATGGCGACGCTCTCGAATAGAACGGATTCGCCTTCATTACTGGCAGGAAGCTTGAGCAGTGGAACCTTACCGGCTGGGGATATCGCCAAGAACCAGTCTGGTCTGTCGCGAAGATCTACATCAATACGTTCAAAGGCAAGGCCCTTTTCCAGTAGCACGATGGCCACCCGCTGAACGAATGGGCACAAAGGATGGCTGACAAGTGTGAATGGTGGCATTGGAATAGGCCCATCGAAAAAATAGAAGCCCGCCGCCCGAAAGAGGACGGGCCGTATGAAAGCCACGCCGATGAGAAAGCCTGAGTTGCATTCAGCTTTCCATAAAAGGCAGGAAGCGTTGGCAACTAGAGCGAACGACCACCGTCGACGATGAGTTCCGAGCCAACCGTCCACCGCGACTCGTCCGACGCCAGGTACAACACGGCCTTGGCCACTTCCTCGGGCGTACCGAACCGGCCGAATGGAATGGTCGCGGCGATATCCTGGTTGACCTGTTCACGGTAGGCATCGGGGATACCGAGTTTGTCGTAAAGCGGCGTATCGATCGGGCCGGGGCTGACCGCATTGACGCGAATACCACGCGGGAGAAGTTCGCTGGAAAGCGTCTTCGACATGTTCAGGAATGCGGCCTTGGTCGCGCCATAAACCGATGAACGCGCGTCACCGAGGTGCGCACTCACCGAAGTATTGAGCACCACCGACGCAGGGTTTGCGAAGACCGGTAGCAATGCCTGGATCAGGAAGTACGGCCCCTTGACGTTAATGTCGAAAGAGCGATCAAACATTTCTTCCGTCCACTCTTCGATCGGCAGCCAAACGGATACGCCTGCATTGAGAAAGGCAACATCGAGTTGGCCATAGTGAGCCTGAACGGCCTGCGCCAGCTCCTTCTGCGCATCGATGCTGGCTGAGTCAGCACGCAGTACCAATACTTCGCTTCCCAGTTCCGCCTGGGCCTTTGTGATGGACTCCGGATTGACGCCGGTAACGATCACGCGGGCACCTTCGGCGAGGAACTGCTTGGCCGTTTCCAGGCCAATGCCACTGGTGCCGCCGGTGATGAGAGTGCGCTTGCCTTGCAATCGGGACATGTCAGTTTCCTTTTCGGTTTTTCACGGTCAGCCGATGGACTGACCTGCCTGAGGGAAACTATGTATTCATACCTGCGCATTGATAAGATGGTCTATTCGAATACATTTCATGCTGAAATTGCATGAATGAGAGGCCTGGATGGATCGACTGCTGCTGATGACCTGCTTTGTTCGCGCTGTCGAGACAGGAAGCTTCTCGGCTGCGGGGCGTGACCTGAGGCTGGGGCAACCCAACGTCAGCCGCTATGTGGCGGCGCTGGAAGATCATCTGCAAACCAGGCTGCTTCACCGGTCCACACGCAAGCTTGCCCTCACCCCCGAGGGAGAACGCTACTACGCAGATGTCCGGCGTATTCTCGACGCCGTGGAAGAATCGGAATCGTCCCTCAGGGAAAACATCACCCCGTCCGGCTTGTTGCGAGTCGCCTGCCCGACCGCGCTAGCCCACGCATTCGTGGTGCCCCATGTAGCCCGCTTCCTGGCTCGCTATCCCGAGTTGACGCTCGACCTGCAGATCAGTGATCGGTACGTGAATCTGGTCGACGAAGGGGCTGAACTGGCGATTCGCATCGGGCACCTGGAAGACAGCGCAATGCGCGCCCGGCCCCTGGGCTGGTTCGAGCGCGTGTGCGTCGCCAGCAACGAGTACCTGGCCAAACACGGAAGCCCCACGATCCCCAATGACCTGAGAACGCACGAGTGCCTGATCTATACCTTGCTGTCGACAGGCACCACCTGGCGCTTCCGGGATATCGATGTTCCCGTCTCCGGCAGACTCCGGGTCAGTTCACCTGAGGCCATACGCGAGTGCGTAAACGCGGGGCTGGGGATCGCACAGGGGCCCGAATGGCTTTACGAGGAGGGGCTGAAAAATGGCAATCTGCGGGTATTGCTGAGGGAGCACGCAGCGCCGGCCGTTCCTGTTCAGATCATCTACGTTGCCGACCGGCTTCTTCCCAGGAGGGCTGTTGTTTTTATGGACTTTATTGCTGAGGTGTTTGCGAAGAGTTCTGCGTTTAGGGATCGGCCTGGGGGGGTGTAGTTGCACTGGGCGGGGTTGGTAACAAAGGAGACGGACCGGCTCAACCATAGCCATAGAAAATAAACCTTCCCCTTTTTTCTCGGGGCACCATCTTAAAAAAAGACCTTGAAATTCAAGGTCTTTTTTTTCGTCTGCAGAAAAGTGATTGGCGATGACCCAAGCCAATCCCCGATGATTGGCTTGGGTCTGCTTGGGTCATGGCTAATCACCCCCTTTGTGGCGAGGGGATTTATCCCCGCTGGGGCGCGAAGCGGCCCCCAAATACCCACGCCCCCAGCATCCCCAAGGTCGGTCCCAACCCGCTTCCCAAGACATGAGCCATCAACCCAGTCTCACCACATCCCCCTCACCCAGTCACTAAGGACTTCCATGGAATTGCTGCTGGAAACGGTCGCTCTTTACTCGCTGAAACTGGCTTATGAGACGGAAGGCCACAGCCCGATCCTGCGGGATGATCCGTTGATGGGCGGGTGTGATCGGGAGGTGTTTGGGTTGTTGGTGCGGCGGGGGGATGTTCGAGGGATTCAGGCCAAGTTGGAGCGGTGTTTGGTGTTGGCATTGGAGGCGGCTGGAGGCCCCGATACGGTTCTAGGTCGCGAACTGCAGCGCTTGGCGGTAGAGTCCAGCGCTATACGGACTATGGAGCAGTTTGCGGCTCCACTAATCGCCCTTAGAGATTATCTAAAAGATATTCAGTGAATAGCGAGGTTGTGACATAAGCGCCAGAAGTTGAAATAGAACTCATGGTGGGCAAGCATTTGAAATAACAAAAATTTTTGTGACTTCCTGATCCTCATATCGCATCAACGCCTCATACATCAAGCAAGCCAACAAGCAAACATCTCGGACAACAGGGATCGGAGTAACCCATTGAGATGGCAACGAAAGAATTTCGCTTGACACACGGAGCCATTTCTCACGCGATATGGTCAGCCCCCCTACTCCTACCTGCTAACGATAAGCCTGGACGGACGGCATGCAGCACGCCTTGAAACGTCAAACTGTAGTGGTCTAATGAAACCGGACACCCATTTAGGCGAGAATGCTCGCCAGAACGAGGTGTCAGATGACCAAACAACGCCGTACCTTTTCCCCTGAATTCAAACGCGAGGCTGCCGACCTCGTTCTCAAGCAGAATTACAGCTTCATTGAGGCCAGCCGCTCGCTTGGTGTCGGCGAGTCGGCTTTGCGCCGATGGGTCGACCAGGTGCAGCAAGAACGCACGGGCGTCACCCCGCAGAGCAAAGCGCTGACTCCGGAGCAGCAGAAAATCCAAGAGCTGGAAGCCCGAATTGCTCGCCTTGAGCGGGAAAAGTCGATCTTAAAAAAGGCTACCGCGCTCTTGATGTCGGAAGATCTCGAGCGTTCGCGCTGATTGACCAGTTGAGCACCCACGAGCCGGTTGATTGGCTGTGCAAGGTGTTTGAAGTGACCCGCTCGTGCTACTACGCTCGGCGTCTCAGGCGCCGCACACCGGATGTAGAACGCCTTCGACTGCGCAGTCAGGTGAACGAGTTGTTCACCCAAGGCCGGAGTGCTCCCGGTAGCCGTAGCATCATGGCCATGATGCAGGACGACGGCGAGCAGATCGGGCGATTCAAGGTGCGCAGCCTGATGCGCGAGTTGGAGTTGGTCAGCAAGCAACCTGGATCGCATGCTTACAAAAAGGCAACGGTCGAGCGGCCCGACATTCCTAATATTTTGAACCGGGAGTTTGATGTGCCCGCTCCTGACCACGTCTGGTGTGGCGATATCACTTACATCTGGGCTCAAGGAAAATGGCAGTATCTGGCGGTTGTGCTAGATCTTTTTGCCCGCCGTGTTGTGGGTTGGGCGTTGTCGGGAAAACCGGATGCGGACTTGGTCATCAAGGCCTTGGACATGGCTTACGAGCAACGAGGGAAGCCTCAAGGTTTGCTGTTCCACTCCGACCAGGGCTCGCAATATGGAAGCCGGAGTTTTCGCCAGCGCCTTTGGCGATATCGCATGCGTCAGAGCATGAGTCGGCGAGGAAATTGTTGGGATAATGCGCCGATGGAGCGGGTGTTCAGGAGCCTGAAAACCGAGTGGATACCGACCATGGGCTACACGACGGTCCAACAAGCTCAGCGGGATATCAGCCATTTTTTGATGCACCGGTACAACTGGATTCGACCGCACCAATTTAATGGTGGGCTGCCACCGGCTCAGGCCGAGAAAAAACTTAACGTCGTGTCCGGGCTTAGTTGACCACTACAAACGATATCTAAGGCGGGAGCCTAATAACCGATGCTGGTCAAAAACTCCTACAAAATCGATTCTACCAACCGATAGAGATATTCAGCTTACCTACAAAACCCTAGGCGACTCATTTCCCCTCCCGCATCCAAATTTCAGGAAATTGTGATTCCAGAATGATTTCAAAATGCTATATGATCGAGCTCTGGAGAGTCGATCACCAATGAGGGTTCTATGAGTTACAGTGCCGAAATTAGCCGTACCAGTCCAACTGCATTCCTATTCTTGGTCGACCAGTCCGGATCGATGCAAGACACCATGGCAAATGGGAAGTCGAAAGCCCAATTCGTAGCGGATGTTCTAAATCGTACTTTTGCCACGTTGATTACCCGCTGCACGAAGTCCGAGGGCACTCGGGATTATTTCGAGATTGGTGTTTTGGGTTACTCCGGCGCTATTGCTGAGAACGGGTTGTCGGGGGCGCTTTCGGGAACAATTTTGCACCCGATCTCTCAGATTGAAGCCCATCCTTTGCGCGTTGAAGACCGGGTCAAACGGGTTGATGATGGCGCAGGCGGCTTGGTAGAGCAGTCTATTAAGTTCCCGGTTTGGTTCGAGCCTAAAGCAGGTGGGGGCACTCCGATGTGCAACGCCATTACAACCGCGGCGGAGCAGTTAGTTACTTGGTGTGATACACATCCGGACAGCTACCCCCCGACAGTTTTGCATGTCACTGATGGTGAATCGACTGATGGAAGTCCCGAAAGTCTGGCTCAGCAGCTCCAACAAATCAGCACCAGCGATGGGAATGTTCTGTTATTCAACCTCCACGTGAGTACTAGTGGCGGAGACCCAGTAAAATTTCCTGCTTCTGACGTAGGTTTGAGTGATGGCTACGCAAAATTGTTGTTCCGTATGTCCAGCCCCCTGCCCGTGCATCTCCATAGAGTTGCAGAAGAGAAAGGTATCAACGCGACGATGGAGTCTCGGGGTTTTGTTTTTAACGGCGACATCGCCGAAATTGTCGATTTCTTTGATATTGGCACTCGGGCTGCCCAGTTGCGTTGACTATGACATTTCGAATTCTTTTCGATGGGACAGTAGCCAAGCACCTCGATGCGCCACATGACAACGAGGATGCTTACCGTATTGCTCAGGATAGAGAGCGTGTAGTGCTATCAGATGGCGCCTCCGAGTCCTTCGATGCCAATAGCTGGGCGAACCTAGTGGCGGATCAATTTTTAGATTCTGAGCCGTCGGACGAGCAGCTTAACTTGTGTATTGAGGCTTATGGACGGCTTCACGATCCTCAAACATTATCTTGGTCCAAAGCGGCTGCGTACGAGCGTGGCAGTTTTGCCACGCTGGTGACGGCACAGAATGATTCCAATCGAAAAACGGTAACAGTCACGATTTTAGGCGATAGCCTTGTCGCTTGGTGCAAAAGCAATGGCGAAATTGAAACAGCTCCTTATGTCCATGCTCATCAGTTCGGTGAAAAGCCAACTCTATTAGCCACTCGCAGAGAACTGAACGTTGAAGTGATTATCAGCAACCAAGGGCCTTGGACTCGAAGAGAGTGGCATTATGACCAGCAAGATACATGCTTGCTTCTGTGCATGACCGATGCGCTAGGCGCATGGCTACTGCACCACCAAGAGCAAGGCGACTCGAACGCCTTTAAGCGGCTTAGCGAAATCAGGGATCAAGAGGCTTTTCTTGAGTTAGTAGAGACTGAGCGAGCTTCCGGTGCAATGCGTAGAGATGACACTACCTTGATTATTGCTATCCCCACCATCTGACGTAAACCATGGCATACCCGACCTTAGAACAATACAACGAAGCCTTGCAGTCCCCGCAATTGGTACTGCAAGACGCCGAGTTGAAACATGGACGATTAAAGACCTCCGGATTGGGCCTTCCCTTGGCTTTGTGCGGCGGTTTTGCGTTGACATATACCGTTGACGTATCGGGTAAGCGGTTCGCACTACGTTGTTTTCACAAAGAGTCGCGGGAGCTTGAGCAACGCTATAGAGCAATTTCCGCACGAATCAAGCAACTCGCAAGCCCCTATTTTTTGCCTTTCGATTTCATCCCAAATGGAATTCGTATACAAGGATCGATGTACCCCATAGTTAAAATGGCATGGGCCCAAGGGCGCACTCTAGCTGAGTTCTTAGAAAGCGAGCATCAAAATACTCAAGCGCTTCAACGTTTACGACAAGCTCTCGCCAAGCTAGCAGGATTCCTTGAACAAAATCAAATTGCTCATGGTGATATTCAGCCCGAAAACGTTATGGTGAGTGTAGACGGTGGAACAGTACAGCTGATCGATTATGATGGAATGTTCGTTGAAGGGTTCAAAGGGGCTATTGCGACCGAGTTAGGCCAGGTCAACTTCCAGCATCCGAAGCGAACCGCAAAAGACTTCAATGAAAAACTCGATCGCTTCTCTTTCCTCACCTTAGATGTTGCCCTTCACGCACTAACAATTTCTCCTTCGCTGTGGAATGTCTCTCGCTCAGAACCCAGCGCAGTAGTGTTTCGGCGAAATGACTTTCTCGACCCTGGATCTTCAATAATTTTCGGGGAGGTTCTAAAGCTTTCTGGCGTGGCAAATCACGCTAAAAACCTAGCCAAAGTGGTCATAGGAGAATTTCAAAGTGTTCCGACGCTTGCGAACTTTCTTCAGGACAAAGGAGTTATCGGCGGGGAGATTATATTCAAACAAAAGACAATACCGTCCACTGTGGGATATCAGGGTGCCTACCCAGTCTGCGACGCCAAAAAATATGCTCAAGTGCTTGCTCAAGTAGGCAGCCGCATCGAGCTTATTGGACAAATCCATTCTATTAGAACTGGATGGGGAGCTAATAAAAAACCATACATATTTGTGAATTTTTCTGACTGGCGTGGACAAGCTGTAAAACTATCCATCTGGTCCGACGGCATGAAGGCAATCGGATCTAACATACCTGACAAGTCTTGGCTAGGACGCTGGTTATCAATAACAGGACTGGTCGATCCTCCTTATAAAGGCCAAGCCAAAGCGGTTAGCTATACACACCTTTCAATAACTATTACCGCGCCTGGGCAGATACAGCAGTTGCCAGAGCAAGAAGCTCAATTCCGACTTCGCAGCCTCGGCTCACCGCTCGCTGCCAACCCTGTTCTTAGTCGAAACTCTGACATTCTTTCAACTATGGGAAAGGGCCGAGGCACTTCAACGCTCCCAACTCAGAGCCCTCCACCGAATATTGCTCCTCCGAAAAGTTCCAATCGGCAACTACTTGAACGGATGCAAGCTCAGACGTCCCAAGCGATTCGTCCGACCGCTGCTACTCCTAAAGTGCCAACTGCTGCGCCGAGGCCTATAAGCGCTCCGAAACGATCCTCAGGAACCGACTGGATTGTGTGGTTGTTTTTTATAATCGTAGGGATTAGTCTGTTACGAGCCTGCGTTAAATAATCCACTCTCAGCTTAATGGCTTACTCGTTCCCCATTGCGAGAGCCTAATCTGCCTTCTACTTATAATCTAGCACCGCAAATCTGACCTCAGGGAGCGCATCGCCTTCCCCTTCCGTTAGAATCCTAAGTAACTCCTCATCTCCAGCACCTTCTTTCTCAAGCAGATCTTTTGCAAGCTTTATACAGGCTGCTCGCACTAAAGAAACACCTACAGCCTCCCTACTATAATGAGAAACTTTTTTATAATCTGAGTTATCAAAAATCATAGGAACGGCCTCTATTAAAGCTTCAACATCTCCACCAAGCAAAACTCCTTTTTCATATATTTTATTAGCTATCAATAATAAATCAGACAAACCGGACAAACCGGACATTCGACTTGAGCCGATCAAATAGATTAGCCTTGAGCTCAATCCAATGACAGCTGACGCTTCGGCTTGTAAATCACTCCACTTCAACAAGGCATAAGCAGAATAAATAGTTTTATACGCCTCCTTATCTTGCAGTCCTTGCCGAATAATTTTCTCAACTCTTCCCGAAAAACAGACATCACTAACTGCAAAATATACAAAGGCCATTATAACCTGCGGCGAACCAACTTCAGCATAAAAAGCGAGAAGCCTGTCAAAATTCTCTTCATTTAAAAAACTCGCTGGCATCGCTGGAACAATTGAACGAGAAAGCGCGTCACCAATAGACCTTAGTATACGTTTATTTTCACCACCAGAAAGCCAAGAATAGTCGCTTTCTACAACTTTTGGCCTCCACTCCGTTAACTGAGCAAAATAATTACATGCTTGAACCTCGTTCGGCAACTCTCGCACCCCATCGGCCTCTGCGGCATTCGAGATACTCGTCAATAGTAACGGATCAAAAATCCACTCTCCTTCAGCTTCAAACAAATATTTTCTGATATTCGTTCGAATTAAATTAGAAGCCTGCCCACCAAGCTTTATTAATACATGCTTTAACAGACCAACCTCTGGCAGATTACCGTAATTCGGTTGCTCTCCCCAAATGCACTTAATTATTTTCTCCTGCTCACCCAACTTTAAAAAACTAGAATCTAACAATGGTAGCAACCGAAGCAAAGCGGATGAGCTTTCATCAGAGCAAGGAGATATGCAATCAATTATCTCATCGATGCGTTTATCGATAGCTGCGCTGTCCGGCCTGCTAGTAGCTGGAAATTTAATTATTGGATTGGGCCAATTATGAACCATCCCTCGGCCCATTTCTCTTTGAAGCGGAAAAGATAAAGCAACCAACAACAACTCATGATGCATTGATCTAGGAACGCTCGCCAGCGCATACTTTGTCAGATGAGCTAGAGACTCCGAAAAAATATGCCGTTGGCAAAGCTCATTTTTTCCAAGCTCAACGGCCAATATAAAGAGTTGCTTTGCTTGTTGAATCGAAGCTCGAACAGATAAGCGAGACAGTACTTCAATAAAAATCCGCAGTCGGTTTACCGGGTACTCCTCATTCTGCTTCGTCCTTTCCAAGAGCCTTGACTTCCAGTACTCAACTGCACGCACACAAGAACTTAACAACAAATCGGCGTGCTGCTGATCCATGCAAGCTATTTTCATTCTTGATAAAACCTTTTCAAGAACCTTTGAAGCATCGCTATTAGCTGCCCTTATTGCAAGTACAAAACAATCCACACCTATCTCATCAAGTTCAGCCAACTTCGCGGCAGGATTAACCAAGAGTGAAACATCATTCCAACGCAATGGCATGCCTACCGAATTCGATACACCCTCAAGCAATAGCAATGGATGCAATCCATTTTTGAACGTGATTTGAGTAGAATTATCCCTATAGCTACCGGGTTCAAAAGCTGGCTCAATTCCCTGCTGCTTCTCTTGCCCCTCTAAGGCTTCTGAAACCTGTAACTTAATCATCTCAATATGGTCCCAAGGATCACATTTCGATTCCTGATAAATAGAAGGAAACTCTTCAAAGATAACTCCAGGCCTTGTTAATGCAATCCCTCGCACCAACCAGTGAGCCCACGCCAGCCTAGAAAAAATAAATATTGAAGCTCTATCATGACGATGCTGCCCCAACAACTCTTTATAAGCCTCAGTTATCAACACCTCTCCTTCTACAAAGCGCCCTAAATCTGCCAGCAACGAAGCTTTCCTCAACTTCCAAACAGGAGTTCTAGTAGAAATTTTCTTTATACTCTCCTCTAAACCTGAATAATCTAATTCGTCTCGCGCTATGATTGCCTCATGAAATGCTATTTCATCAGCACATTCAGGCCAATACCCAACATTTGTGTTTATTATATTTGTAGCCATTTCCTTTATTAAAGCAAACTCTTCATCTTCGTGCCAACGCGTATTTTTTAGAAGCAAAACAGAAATTTCTAGCTGCTGCCTCTTGGTCAAAGCGCAGGGCCTATCAGGGTCGCAAATATTGACGAACTCCTTCGCTAGCCAGAGAGGAAGCACTTCATATGTCACATCATATCGCCACGCAATTTCGTACAATAATGCAACACGAGTTTCTTTAGACATTTCAGAAACAATGGACCTTGAAGGGTACGGATCACAAATTTGACTTTCAAGCTTCCTTCGTATTGTACTGGGACATACCAACCATCCTGGATAGGTCTCGCGATCTTTCTTTAACTTTTCAAGTTGAGCCTCAAGCAATTTAGACGCGTATAAAGGATCTTTATGCATCCTGTCGTGCTCATGCGTGGAAACAGTAGGCCGTTGAAGATTTGTGGGAGACCATTCCCAAGCATTTTTTGGCTTCAGCTCCTTCAAGGTGGACAAAAATATTTTTGTAGCTTCCAGATGCTTGGTATCGTGACTGTCATATTTTTCGACTAGCGGCCCTAAATCTATAGGAGCTACATTTATAGATTCTAGGTATTTACGCTTTGCTGCAGTTAAATCCAATGCACCAACAAGATATATACGCCTAGCGTTACATGCTAAGTGATCACGAACCCAACCTGCCCATTGCAAAAAATTTGGATCATCTCCTGAAAAACCTAACAAACAAAGCTCATTCTCAATAAAAACTTGTCGCCCAAAATTTACGAAAGCAGCGTGTTGCATTGGATACTTACGATAATCCTCTTGAGTAAAAACCAAATGATTGGTGACATTCACCGTCCCATGCAACTTAACTATTCGAGGTGAACGAGCTTGGGAAAGGTCCTCCTGCCTCAAAACCAGATTATAAATCGGATGATGCACTTCTAGTGAAGCGCGCTCAAGCAACGTATCCCAATTGGTAGTCAGAACCTCAGACCAAGGAAGCTCTAGCAAACTCCTGTGTAGTTCTCCTGGTACCCAGGAGGCATCATTAATTGTGTTTTTAATTAAATCTCGCAGAGCTTGGTTACCAAAATATGCACTGTACTCCTCAGCCAAACGTAGTGGATCATTACCATTCCAAGCAGCTAAATCTTTAGCCAAGAGCACTGAAAAATCATTCCAAAGTGGTAATTTCTTATCAGTTTCCCCAGTCGAAGCACCGCATCGACTAAACCCTGCTCCGACCATAACAGCAGCACCGTGATATGCGTTACTCTGTTGCCAAAGCGCAGCTGCAAGTTGTTTCAAGGACGAGTAATCGGGAAAATCCATCATTTTTTTTCAACTTCCATGTTAAATAGCTACTGGCAACCAAAACTGAATTACACAATTAAGACATGTCAAGACACTTCTACACAGAACACTCTTTCTCCCCCTATTCTTCATTCAGCTAAATATAGGTTTACTTGTCATATAAATCAAAAAGGCCTTGCTCGCAAGACCTTTTATTACGTGAGAAGCGACTCACCTACTCAGCTACCTATCCTCAACAATATCCAACGCCCGATTCGCCAACAGCTCACTCACCTCAATCACCTGCAAAATCCCCAACGCAACCCGCCGCCGTGACCCATCCAGATCAAACGCCAAATCACTGATCATGGCATTCGCCGAAGCCAAATTCTCACTAAGATTCGCAAGCAAACACTCAGAATCAACCCCCGGATCAATCCGTAAAATGGAGTCGGACTTGTCAGACGTTTCGTTCTTAGCCTTAGGCTTCAGATAAAAATCCAACGCTCGCGTGGCAGCGTCGTCGATTTTCTTGTTGCGGGCAGATTGGGCGCGGGACGTAGGTTCGTCTGCCGCAGGAGGATTCGGTGTAACTTTTACCATCGTCTTGCTTCCTGTAGTAGGAGCCATCACCCACTCGCTGCTAAACGATGGGAGGCAGCTGTACGCAGGTTAGCAGACCGGGGAAACAAGAAACCGGCGCGTCCGGGGACGCCCTGCGCACAGCCACCATCAAGTGCAGGAAAGGAATCCTGACTGGATGACGCCTTGCACAACCTGTTTCACCACGAGCTGCTAAACCCGATCACTGACCATCAGTGACAGGTCCAAAACTACCGACGCAACCCCAGGCGCACAAGCCGGCGGATTCTGGCGTAGTTGTAGGCAAAGGCGCAAGGCGCTGTGGCTTGGCGAGCTTTCGTCGCTGGTGTCTGTCGGTCTTTACTGACAGGACGCCACTCGACTGGTCCGAGCAGATGCCCGATGCCGTTCGGCGCTTATTAGGAGGGGGCTGCTGCGCAGCCCAGCGGGAGCAAGCTCCCTCGCCACGTTGTTTACCAATGACATTGCAATCGAAGCCGCTAGGCGCCCTCGCCCTTCTCCGACGACTCATCACTGTGCACCACCACCAGCAACTGCGCCTGGACGTCGCCCACCGAACGCAACCGATGGGGCTTCTGTGCATTGAAATGCAGGGCATCGCCGCGGTTCAGCAGCATGCGCTCGTTCATGAAGTCCACTTCCACCTGGCCCTCGTGCACGAACAGGAATTCCTCCCCCGTGTGTTCCTTGAACGCGTGATGCGCCGTGAACTCAGCCGCTGGATAGAGGATGAAGGGCAGTAGGCTGCGCTCGGACACTTGGTGGGCCAAGACCGCGTATTCGGAGCTGCCGCTGCTCGCCGCCAGGGATTGGCGGTCTTCGCTGCGCACCAGGCTGTAGCTGTCGAGGGGGACGCTTTCTTCGGAGAAAAGCTCCTCGACTTTCACGCTCAGGGCCTTGGCGAGCTTGAGCGCCGTGGCGATGGAGGGCGTGCTCAGCCCCCGCTCCACCTTGGACAGGTAGCTCTTGGTCATCCCGGTTTTTTCGGCCAGGACGTCCAGTGTCATGCCGAGTTTTTTCCTGAGCAATTTCAAGCGAATGGACATAGGTAACCAACATTTCCAGAGAAACGGACAATCTGCGATTGCAGATGACACTTTGTGTCATATAGTCTATTTAGTGTCATTAGCACCTTCCCTTCACAGCTTCCATGACGCGGATCAAGAACGGTCAAAGAACGAATCAGGAGAACGGGTATGAGCAAGACACTGGCGACGCCCAAGGACCAGTTGGTCCAGCATGCTGTTAACCAGATGCAGAAAACACTGCCGGATAATACGTGGACTGTACGACAAAAGCTGGCCCTGACCTGCCGCATCCTGTTCGAGAACGGCCACGACTCAGGGCTGGCGGGGCAGATTACCGCGCGCGGGCCGCAACCGGGCACCTATTACACCCAGCAATTGGGCCTGGGGTTCGACGAGATCACCGCCGGCAACCTGCTGCTGGTCAATGAAGACCTGGAGGTGCTGGAGGGCCATGGCATGCCCAACCCGGCCAACCGCTTCCATACCTGGGTCTACCGCGCCCGACCGGACGTGAATTGCATCATCCACACCCACCCGACCCACATCGCCGCGCTGTCGATGCTGGAAGTACCCTTGCAGATTTCCCACATGGACCTCTGCCCGCTGTACGAAGACTGCGCGTTCCTGGAGGGCTGGCCGGGCGTGCCGGTGGGCAATGAGGAAGGCGAATTGATCGCCGGTGCCCTGGGCGACAAGCGCGCCATCCTGCTTTCCCACCACGGCCAGTTGTCCACCGGTGCCACCGTGGAGGAAGCCTGCAACATCGCCCAATTGATCGAACGCGCCGCGAAGCTGCAATTGCTGGCCATGGCCGCCGGCGAGGTGAAACCGATCCTGCCGCACCTGGGCCGCGAAGCCCACGACTGGATCGCCCGCCCGAAGCGCCACGCGGCCGCCTTCAATTACTACGCCCGGCAGAACTTGCGCCAACACGCCGATTGCCTGAACTGAACCCATTAGGAGCGAAGCCATGTCTACCCCCAACATCCACGGCATCATCGGTTACACCATCACGCCCTTCTCCGCCGACGGCCAGGGCTTGGACCTGGACGCGCTGGGCCAGTCCATCGACCGTCTGATCGACAGCGGCGCCCACGCCATCGCGCCCTTGGGCAGCACGGGCGAAGGCGCCTACCTGAGCGACGCCGAGTGGGACCAGGTCGCCGAGTTCAGCATCGCCCGCGTCGCCGGTCGGGTGCCGACGGTGGTCAGCGTGTCGGACCTGACCACCGCCAAGGCAGTGCGCCGCGCACGCTTTGCCCAGGCAAAGGGCGCCGACGTGGTGATGGTGTTGCCGGCCTCGTACTGGAAACTGAGCGAGGCGGAAATCCTCGCGCACTACCAGGCCATCGGCGCCAGCATCGACCTGCCCATCATGCTTTATAACAACCCGGCCACCAGCGGCATCGACATGTCGGTGGAGCTGATTCTGCGGATTTTCAACGCGGTGGATAACGTCACTATGGTCAAGGAAAGCACCGGCGACATTCAGCGCATGCACAAGCTGCAGGTGCTGGGCGAAGGCCAGGTGCCGTTCTACAACGGTTGCAACCCATTGGCCCTGGAAGCCTTCGCGGCCGGCGCCAAGGGCTGGTGCACCGCCGCGCCGAACCTGATCCCACAGCTCAACCTCGACCTGTACGCCGCCGTCCTGTCCAACGACCTGAGCCAGGCCCGGGCGTTGTTCTATCGTCAATTGCCACTGCTGGATTTCATTCTCAAGGGCGGTTTGCCGGCCACTATCAAGGCCGGTTTGCGTACGCTTGGCCTGGAGGTTGGCGATCCGCGTCTGCCGGTTTTTCCACTGGATGACGCCCGTAACGAGCAACTGCAGGCGATGTTGAAACAATTGCTCTGATTCACGAAGGGCGCTGAGTTCTAATCTTGCGACGGACAGGTGGCGTCCCAACCTGTCCGGTCGCTCCATTGGGGGTCACTTGAGATGAAGACCTATCAACCGTTGAACTGCGACCTGCATGACTACCTGGAGATTGCCTGCCTGTACGGCTACACGTTGGACATTGAGCTGATTGACGGCCAACGCCTGACAGCCCGGGCGATCACCACGCGCACCGCACCCACGCGGGAGGAGTTTCTTGATGTGGACACTGCGGAAGGTCGCCTGGAGATTCGTCTCGATCAGTTATTGGCGATTACGCCGCAGGATGACAGCGCCCGGTTTGGTCGGGTTGTGCTGGTGTAGCGGAATCTGCCGGGCTGGGAGGTTTTGGGGCTGCTGCGCTGCCCAGCGGGAGCAAGCTCCCTCGCCACGGGGGAACTGCCTGTCGTCCCCTTTTTCGATAAGTGCCGGGGGGCTTTCGTCGTCAGGATGGAGGATAGGCCCCGTTAAACGCCTCGGCAAAATCTTCTGCCTTCGAAAAGAGCAGCATCTCCACGTCACTGATCTCGACCTCCAGTTTTCGAAAGACCGTCACCAACAACTGGATATAGGTCGAGCAGCGAGTTTTCCAGATTCGCGTGTAGAGAAAAGCCACGGCACTAAAGAGCAAGAGGAAAAAGTGCGGAGAGTAGCAACGCGCCGAGTGTTATCTTTTTTTATAGCGCTCAAACGCATGAAACAGGCACCGGAAAACCCTTGAAGCGATTCATGCACGCCAACGAATGCGGCGATAGTGTTTACTGACATTGAAGCCTTCGAAGTGCTGGAGCGCGAAGGTTCTCGGGTCAAGTTGACGCTGGGGGAGGCCTAATGGCGCTGCCATCGGCCACACCCTGGGAAAGAAGCCAAGAAATATCAGGTAGAAGAGGCCCGCGAATTTCTCCAGCGGGCAGGAGTTGAGCTATGAACAGCATGACTTATAAGGGCTACACAGCCCGAATTGAATTCGATGAGCATGACGACATCTTTGTCGGTCGAATTCTGGGTGTGCGTGACATCATCAGTTTTCACGCCGATTCCGTGACCGAGCTACGAGCGGAGTTTGCCAGTGCTGTTGAGGATTACTTGACGGACTGTGCCGAGCAAGGCGTCAGCCCTGAGAAGCCAGCCTCCGGCAAGGTGATGTTACGCATTCGTCCTGAAGTGCACGCTGCCGCTACCATTGCAGCCCAAACCGCTGGCAAAAGCCTGAACCAGTGGGCTGATGAGGTGTTTGAACGCGCAGCGCACATCTGACGTCAAATACACGGATTGACTTGAAAACCAACTGAGAATGCCTAGGTCGGCAGCACCTCACCCACTTGTTCCAGCGCCAATCGATGCAAGGTGACAGCCGCCAGTTCCAGGTCATCCCCCCAGCTCACGTCGAAGCCTCTTTCGCCCACTTGGACGGTACCGAACAACGGCAGGTCCTCCAGAGGCTTGAGTATCGGGAATTGTCGGATGTGTTCCCGCAGGTCAACGTCGTAGCGCTTACCGTTGGAAAACTCCACCTGCAAGACATGTTTGCCGGGGGCAGGCTTCACGCTGCTGATTCTGGCTTTGCTGATCATGGGTCAGCGCCTCCGATTCTGTTAATTCCATACACGCTGTCGGTCCGCAGTCTGATTGCCGCCCAATGACTGACATCCCCCGCTGACGCTTCAGCTTATTCAGCCCCTCAACAGCCAGCCCTACCTGTATTGAGGAAACCGGAACAACCACTTCAAGAAACCTCCTACATCGCGCCCCTCTCTTGCCGCGTTAGCGTCTGTCCTGCATTTAGCGGACGAGACTCACTACGTGGCGACACGCGAAAAAGACATCCCCCAGGTTCGCAACCCGCCCGGTGGTGACGGGCATCACCTTACTTATCGGGACATGACCGCCAGCGAACTGGCCGAGCGTGACGCTCTACAGCAGGCTTATGAAGCCATGCTTGCCCGCCAGGCAGCCTACGAACAAACGCGCTGGGCCACGGTGGATAGCAAGCCGTTGTCCAGCGCAACCGGAAGCGTGTTTGCCAAGAGCTGCAAGCTCCCCAATGGCATCATCGATTACAGCAACCCCAACGGCTATGTCCCGGCGGATCTGGTCAAGCAGTATGGCGATCTCATGTGGCTCGGGGGCAGGAGCGCCGACCCGTCCGGCACGATCCCCCTCAAGCGGATCGGCGCTGGCGCGGTACCCGTTACCGTGGGCAGGCTCGCGCTGGGCGGCTCGGCAACTTCTACGGCTGCCGCTGCCGGCGGCACCGTTGGGGCAGCTCTGCTGACAGGTATCGTCGCCTTGCTCTGGCCGTCCAGCCTGGGCGACAGCGCGCTGTACAGCGAAGACCAGCTACGCGACCTCAAGCAGGCCCGCAGCCGCATGCGCCTGAGCATCGAGCAGCAGGCCGATGGCAGCCTCAAGGGCTACGGTTTCTACACCGGCCAGCATCGCGATTGGGAAATGGTCGATGTTGTCCAACTCACCCAGCGGGCCGATCAATTCGTCGCCGACTTGGGTGATGGCATCGAGCTGATCTGGACCCCGGCCATCAACCCGTCCGACACCCTCGGCATCCCCGCCCTGGAAGCGGCGCCCCAGGCACCGCCTATTTGGATCTATCCGCCGACGCCGATGGCCGACAGCATCATCGTCAATCCGATCTATCCGCCGGAGTACAAGGATTTCATTCTGGTGTTTCCGGCGGATTCGGGGATTCGGCCGGTTTATGTTGTGGTGAGTACGACTCATCATGACTACCACCCGAAACCAGATTTTTTACCTGCTTTTCCAAGTGCTAAATGGGCGCCCCCCAAAACCCGCATGAAAGGAGGAGGATTACGTCCTCGCTGGAAAGATAATGACAAAATAATATATGAATGGGATTTACAGCATGGTGCAGTAGAAAAATATAACAAGCGAGGAAAGCACTTGGGCGAATTCGACCATATTACGGGGACCCAAACCAAACCAGCCGACCCAACGAGGTGGATAGAACCATGAAACACAAGATAATGGGGGTAATGGACGGCGACGATTTCGCCTCATACGAAAAAACGCTCTGCATTGACACTCAAGCTCTAGCAAAAATAATGAACTGGACCAAAGAAGAAGACTATTTTTACGATTACGAACTGAATACATCTCAAATTAAAGCATTGGAATCTGAGTGCTCTATAGAACTGCCCCGAAACCTGTTGTTTTTTTTAACCAGCAGCAACTAATTGAAAATAGGGAGCGGTAATTTTTCCGGACAAGAAAGGCCTAGCTGCGCAAAACCTTTCTTGTCCAGAGGGCAAGCGCCTCGGCTACCTCACCTCAACAATATCCAACGCCCGATTCGCCAACAGTTCACTCACCTCGATCACCTGCAAAATCCCCAACGCCACATGCCGCCGAGACCCATCCAGATCAAACGCCAGATCGTTGATCATGGCAGTCGCCGAAGCCAGGTTCTCACTGAGGTTCGCAAGCAGACACTCAGAATCAACCCCAGGGTCGATCCGTAAAATGGAGTCGGTCTTGTCAGACGTTTCGCCCTTAGGCTTGGGCTTCAGGTAGTAATCCAACGCTCGCGTGGCAGCGTCGTCGATTTTCTTGTTGCGGGCAGACTGAGCACGGGAGACGTGTTCGTTCGTATCAGGAGGGTTCGGCGTATCTTTTACCATCGTCTTGCTTCCTGTAGTTGGAGCCATCACCCGCTCGCGACTAAACGATGGGAGGCAGCTGTACGCAGGTTAGTCGACCGGGGAAACAAGAAACCGGCGCGTCCGAAGACGCCCTGCGCACAGCCACCATCGAGTGCAGGATGGGAATCCCGACTGGATGACGCCTGGCACAACCTGTTTCAACCTGGGCGACTAAACCCGATCACTGATGAGCAGTGACAAGACTCAAACTACCGACGCAACCCCAGGCGAACAAGCCGGCGGATTCTGGCGTAGTTGTAGGCAAAGGCGCAAGGCGACGTCGGCTTGCAAGCCGCAGCCGCCCTGTGTCTGACAGACCCGACTGACACATGTGAAAAATCTTTCCAATCCATCCCCTCCCGCAAAGCTCCCATCCGCTCCAGCAAACTCCCCCGCAAATCCCCGCCTCGATAATGCCTTCTCCACTCACCTCCTACCGCTGCAACCGAGCACCGTGTACCCCCCATGAACCTACGCACCTTCATCCGTCGCTACTGCCTGGATTCCAGGCTCGTCACGAATGCCCTGACTCGCCTGCACCAAGCGCTTTGCTCTCTGGCCCGCTACCTGGCGCAGCAAGGCTTCGACGACCAGTCCTGGCCGGCCACCCGCGACGAAGGCGCCCTGGACCGTCGTCTCGACACCGTGCGCCCGGAGTTGGCCGCAACGGTGTTCAGCCACGCTCGGGAGGGGGTCATCCTGGTTGACCCGTACGGCCGGGTCATCGCCGTGAACGAGGCTTTCACCCGCCTCACCGGTTACGGGCAAGAAGAGATAAAGGGCCGCGAGTTGAATGCCCATCGCATGGTGCGTCGGCTTATGGCTTTTTATGCGCCGATGAAGAACGCGCTGGATTTCCACGGACATTGGTCCGGCGAGATTCAAAACAACCACAAGGATGGCCGCGAGATGACGTCGCGCATCAGCATCAGTGCCGTGCATGACCGTCACGGCAATGTGCAGCACTATGTGGCACTGCTCAGCGACATGACGCAGGTGAAGCAACGCCTCCAGCTACTGGAGCGCGATGCCCGTTATGACGCGCTCACGCAACTGCCCAATCGGTTGCTGTTGACCGAACGGATGCACCAGGCCCTGGGCAAGGCGGCTGTTCATCAGCAGAAAGTGGCCATCGCGTTTATCGATCTCGATGGGTTCAAGGCGCTCAACGACAGCTATGGGCATGACTGGGGGGATCGGGTGTTGCAGATTGTCGCGACACGGATCAATGCCACGTTGCGTGAAGGCGATACGTTGGCGCGCCTCGGCGGCGATGAGTTCGTGGCGGGGCTGGTGGACTTGCAGGCGGTGGAAGACAGCGAGCCGTTGCTCAAGCGAATGCTGGCGGCGGCCAATGCGCCGATCCTGATTGGCGCGCAAACGGTGGAGATTGCTGCGAGTATCGGAGTGGCGTTTTACCCTGAGCATGGTCAGGAAGTCGAAGGGCTGATCAGCAAGGCGGATCAGGCAATGTACCTGTCGAAAAAGGCCGGTGGTAATCGTCTGGCGTTTTGTCCGACGCGTTTTATTTCGGTCAATAGCGAAGCCTGACGGTGGTGCCGACGGTTCGTTCGCTGCCGGTCATGACGCCGTAGTCGCCAGCGCCGAGCAGTGAATAGACGGCGGTGACGTACTGACGGTCGAAGACGTTGCGCACCCAACCTTCCACTTCCCATGCGCGGTCCTGGCTGCGCAGGCCCAGGCGCAGATTGGTGAGGCCGTAGCTGGGTTGATAGCTGCCTTCGCCGCCTTCGAGGGTGCCGTAGTAACCGGTGCGGAAGCTGTAGTCGATGCCGCTGTACACCTCCAGCCCGTACGGCAATGGATGGGTATGGTCCAGGCCGCTGCTGAGGTTCCATTCCGGCGCGTTGTAGAGGCGGTCGCCGCTGAGGTCGCAGGTCCATTGGCCCGAGGCCGGTGGGCACGGGGCGTGGGGGAAGCTGCGGTAGCGCGCATCGCTCCAGGCCAGGCCCAGGCGTCCGGTGAGTCGGGGAGTGAGTTGCCAGGCGGAATCCAGCTCGATGCCGCGCAGGCGGACCTTGCCGACGTTGATCAGGTTGTCCCGCAGCGGGGGCGCGAACACGGAGGTCGGCGGGCTGTAGGTGAGCGCCTGGTAGTTGTCGACGTCGGTCTGGTAGACGGCGAGGTCGAGCAAGGCACGCTCATCCCAGAACCGCGTTTTCATGCCCAGTTCCAGAGAGGTGGCGCGCTCCGGCTCGAAGGTGGGTGTGGTGTGCGGGCCGACCACGTCGAAGTTGATGCCGCCGGCCTTGTAGCCCCGCGACCAGCTGATGTAGGCCATCACCGCATCGGTGAAGCGGTAGCTGGCGCTGACGAGGCTGGAGACATTGTTTTCCTCAATCGAATCCTTGCGGTAGTAACTGCTACCGAGGGCGATGTCCCGCAGCAATTGCCCACCGGCCTGGAACACGGGCGGCAAGCCCGTCAGCGGGGCCAGGTTGCTGACATCGCGGGAGATCCAGCCGTGCTTGCGCTCCTGGCTGTAGCGCAGGCCGCCGGTGAGTTCCAGCGGGTCGATCGGGCGCCAGGAGAGCTGGCCGAAAATGGCGCGGCTGTCGCCCTTCTGCTCGCCATCATAGCGTTGCCGGGCGCCGTCCAGCAGCAGCGCCGGCACCTGCTTCGGATCGGTGAAGGTGATGCCATAGAGCTTGCGCAAGGCTTCCAACTGATCGCCGACGAACCAGGGCGCGGCGTCCTTGCCGAATTCGGCGTCGATCTCGCGGTCGAGCTGTTGGCGCAGGTAATAGAGCCCGGCCACATAATCGACGGAAGAACCGACCGTGCCGGACAGGCGCCATTCCTGGCTGAACTGCCGGTGGCCCAGCTCGGTTTCAGACTCGGCCACGGACAGCGCGGTGCTGTCGCTGTCACGGGTGGCGCGGTAGTCCCAGTCGCGGTAGGCGGTGATGCTGGTCAGGCGCATCGCCTCGTCCAGGTCCCAATTCAATTCCAGTGATACACCGTTCTGCAGGGTTTGCGGACGGCCCGGCGCGTCGATGCGTGCCTCGCGCTTGTAAGGGTCGGGCTCCGACAATGGATAGCCGAGGAACTGGGCGCGCTTGCGGGTCTGCTGGCTGTAGTGATTGACCAGCAGGACGTTGCCGGCCTCGTTTTGCTCGGCAGAGTCGGCGATGAGGCGCGCGCTGAAGTCGGTGGTCGGCGTCCACAGCAATTGCCCGCGCAGGCCATGGCTGTCGGCGTCGCCGAGGCGGGCGCCGTCCTCGAGGTTCTCCACCGAGCCATCGGTGGCGCTGTCGAAGACGTTGAGTCGCCCGGCCAGCACGTCGTCTTGCAACGGCCCGGAAATCGTCCCGCGATATTCCCGCAGGCCGCGCTCGCCGTAGCTGGCTTCGAGGTTGGCTTCGGGCTGGAAGGTTGGCTGGCGGGTGACGATGTTCAGCGCGCCGGCGGTGGTGTTCTTGCCGAACAAGGTGCCCTGGGGCCCGCGCAGCACTTCGATGCGCTCGATGTCCATCAACTCGGTGAAGGCCATGCCCTGGCGCGCCTGGTAGACGCCATCGACGTAGGTGCCGACGCTGCCTTCCAGGCCATCGTTGTAGGCGGTCGCGCCGAAGCCGCGCAGGCCGAAGCCGGCGTAACGGGCGTCGTGACCGGACACCACCAGGCCGGGCACCCGTTGTTGGATGTCTTGCAGCCGGTGCAGGCCGGCCTCGTCCAGTTGATCGCCGTAGAGGACGTTGATCGGGATCGGCACGTGTTGCGGGTCTTCCTCGCGGCGGCGAGCGGTGACGGTGGTTTCGTCGAGTTCCAGTGTGTGGGTCGACACGGTGGGCGCAGCCGTGGCCCACGCCCAAGGCCACGCCGAGATACCTGCGAGCAAGAGCAGCCGATACCCCAAACCCGGCATGCTAGAACTCCCGAGCCATCGCGCGAGGCGCCGTGTCCGGACAGGCCAGTGCCTTGACGCATGCCAGCAATTCGCGGCTGTCGGCGGGCTTGAGCAACACCGCGTCGAAGACCAGGCCCTCTGGATAGCCCTGCGGCCTGCGTGGCGGCACCGCCGAATAGAGGATCACGGGCAGATGACGCCAACCCTCGCGCACCTGGCGCAGCAGTTCCCAACCGTCCATGCCGGGCATCATCTGGTCGCTGATCAGCAGATCGACCGGCTGCTGCGCCAGGCAGGCCAAGGCTTCTTCGCCGTTCGCCGCCATGCTCACGTCAAACCCGTAGCCGGCCAGCAGGTCATAGAGCCATTCGCTGTTCTGCTCGACGTCGTCCACCAGCAGAACGTGTTTGCCCTGGCCGTCGAGCGACGTGAAGTGGTTGTCGGCGATACCGTTTTCGAGGTCGTGTTCCTCGGCGCAGTTGAGCTGAAGGCGAAAACTGAAGTGGCTGCCCTGCCCCGTGGCTTGGGGTTCGAGGCGGCTGTCCATGCGCTCCAGCAGTTGCGTGACGATGGACAGGCCCAGCCCGCTGCCTTCGTAGCGTTGCGCATTGCGACCGCGGTGGAACGGTTGCAGCAGTTGTTCGAACTCTTGCGGATCGATGCCGATGCCGGTGTCGATCACGCTGAAGCACAGTGCCACGGTGTCTGCAGTGCCCCCGGGAGACGCGCTCGCTTCGAAACGGATCTGGCCGTCGCGGGTGAATTTCGCCGCGTTCGCCAGGAGGTTCATGAGGACCTGCCGAAGGCGTTTGAAATCGGCCTCCACCAGGGGCGGCAGGTCATCCGCCAGCACCGCCTCGAAGGTGTTGCCTTGGCGCGCGGCGAGAAAACCCGCCTCGTCTGCGATCTCCTTGAGGAAGCCGTACAGGTAGCCCGGCGCAAGGGTCAGTTGCATCTGCTCCAACTCGCCACGGGAGAACTCGAGCATTTCGTCGATCAGCTCCAGTTGCTGGCGGGCATTGCGCTCGATCGTGGCCTGGTAGTCGCGGTTGGGCCCGGCGTGCAGCAGGCGTGCGTAGTCGATGATGCGCACCAGCGGCGAGCGCAGGTCGTGGCTGATTCGCGCCATCAATGCACTGCGGGCCGCCAGGGATTCGCGCAACTGCGACGTGCGCAGCGCCACGGTGCTTTCCAGGCGATCGTGCTCGGCCTGGCGTTGTTGTTCGAGGGTGGACAGGGCGTGTCTCTCGCGGTTGCGACTGCGGCTGACCTCCATGATCAGCGTGCACACCAGCAACGCCACCCCGGGCAGGGTCGACGACAGGTTGTATTTGCTTTGCGGCGACTGCCAGGGCAGTTGTTCCTGGGGGAAAAAGATCCGCATCAGCAGTTGCCCAAGCAGTAGCCCCGACACCAGCCAGGCCATCCAGTTGTAGCTCAGTCGTCTGCGCCAGGCCATGAACAGCGTGGCGAGCAGCACGCCGTAGAAACTCATCAGGGACAGCTGGACGATTTGCGCGCCCTGGACGGGATCGACTTTCAGCCACCAGAGCCGACCGAGGATGCAGCCCAACAGCGGAAGCCAATAGCTCCGGCCAATGACTTTGGGTAATACGGACACCTGCAACAGCACGCCCATGTAGGCAAGGAACAGGACGAACGAGAGTGCGCTGAGGCAAGTCAGCAACTCCCGTGTCCAACCCAGCGCGGCGGGCCAGAAGATCAGGTAGCCATTGAGGATGCAGGTCAGCAGGATGTAGCTCATCACCGCGCCCGCATTCACAGTCAACAGTCGGGAGCGCAGGATCCAGCCGACGATCAGGCCGAACGGCACGATCAGCAGGACGATGCCAAGGGTGAGCCCGTCGCTCAGGTAAGTCTGTTGCTGACTGCGCAGCAGCGCCGTTTCGGACCACAGTTCCGGCTCCAGCAACATCTGGAAGTTGCTCGTCGCCCGCACGAACACCGTAGTGCCCTGCCCTGCCGCCAACGTTATCGTGAATGCCGGCTGACGCGCCGCCGGCTGGGGCCATTCCGCCAAGGGATAGGCGCTGCCCGCGTGGGCATCATGCCTCGGTTGGTAGACGCGAACGTCTTCCAGGCGCGGCGCCCCGACAACCAGCCTGCGCGAGCAGGCCTCATCGCTCGAATTGGTGAGCTGCCATTTCAACCAGAACGCGGAGCGGCTGTAGCCCTGGGTCGGCCAGTGCGCGGTTGCGGCGCTGAAACGGCTTTCGGGCAGTTGAGCGACTTCCGCCTGGCTCAGGCTGGCCCGGGCGTCTTCGTAAATCTGCGCCGAGGGCATCAGCTCCAGGTGGTCAGCCCGGCAGATATCCACAGGCGCGGCGTGCAGCAGGCCTGTGGATAACAACGCTATCGTCAGCCCTAAAAACTGTAGAAACCGCATCAGGCGCGCCCGGCCGTCTCGATTTCAGCGATGCCCAGGGTTTGCTGGCGGAACTGACTGGGCGTCATGCCGATTCGCTGGCGGAAGGCCGTGGTGAAGTTGCAGGCATTGCGAAAGCCCACCAGTTCGGCGACGTCCTGCACGCTCATGGTGCTTTCAGAAAGAAGATCCTGACCACGCCGCAATCGTGCGTCGCGAATGTACGCGAATACGGTCAGTCCCAAGTGCTCGCGAAATATCTGCGAAAGGCGTTTTTCATGAGTGCCGACTTTGTGCGCCAGTTGCGCCAGGGCAGGCATGTCATCGAGGTGCTGTTCGATCAGTCGCATCGTGGCGCGCAGGACGATCTCGTCGCCTTCGGGCTCCGGGTCCGCCGGGCGGTCCAGACTGGCCGGCGGCGCGCGCCAGGTCAACTGCAGGTGGATCTTGATCCGCGCCAGCACTTCCTCGGGCGCGCAGGACTTGGGGATGTAATCGACCCCGCCAACGGTCAGCCCTTCCAGGCGTTCGATGGTACTGTTGGCCGAGGACAGAAACAGAATGGGCGTGTGCCGGGTGGTGGGTGCCTCGCGCAAAAGTCGGCACAGGCTGAAACCGTTCATGTGCGGCATGTGCACGTCCAGCACGATCAAATCCGGACGCAAGGCCAATGCCCGCTGATAGCCCTGGTGGGCATCGACGGCCAGGGAAATGCGCCAAGGCTGTTGCTTCAGCAGGAGGAGTGTCGCGCGGATATCCTCCGGGACGTCGTCGATCAGCAGAATCTGCGGCTCGGACGCCGCCGCGCTTGGCTCTATAGCCGTCCGCCTTTCGTATCGCCCGTCGTCCATTCGCTACGTTCTCTTATCGTGCGTTTGTCGATCAATTGCCGGAAAGCAACGGTATCGCAAAGCCAATCGGTGGATCGATAAAAATCGTTATACCGATAGCGGCAGGTCCGGCGAAGACTTGAAGGCGCCTAATCATCCATGGCCGCCCCACTGTTGACGACCTATGCTGGGGCAGTCTCACTTCGACAGGCAGGTTGTGATGATCCAATGCGCACGCGCCTATGATGGAGGGGAGTTCGCCGGTTTGTTACTTGGGTGATTTTCCGGAGCCCTGAGTGGGTAGCGGGAGCAAGCTCCCTCACCACGGGCTTATTGGAGGGCTTAAGCTCGGTGGTGTGCGGCTAAGATGGCGCAGAAGCGAAATCACAAGGAAGGCAGCGTGATGCAAGCGCAATTCGATCCGTTGGTTCATATGGATTGGAAAACACCGGGCAGCGACGTGCTCGCGCTGTTGCAGCATCACTATCCCGACATAGGTGTGTTCACCGGCCCGGGGTTCGAGGCGTTGTTGGATGAGCTGTCCAACGAGATGCCCGAGGTCTGTTTCGAGGCGTTGGTGCCGGTGTTGGCGAACCTGGGTTATGACCTGTGGAACCTGGACGCCGGTGGCGATGATTATCGGCCGGTGATTATCCCGGTCGATCAGCGCGAGGCGTTTGCCCAGCATTGGCAGGGCCAGCACCGCGAGCCGGGGTTCATGGCGAGTTTGATCGCGCCGCCGAAGCCTGCCGCTGTCGAGCACAAACCGACCAAAGCCAAGCGCGGCAAGGTGAAGTGGCTGCAGGAAGTCCACGACTATCCCGGCGCCACCTATGTGCATGAATACAACTACCGCAACGGTTGGGCCGCCATCACCGAGCAGGACGAAGACCAGTGGTTGTGCTTTCTGATCGATTACAACCAGTGGCCACCCGCCGAGCAGGACATGCTCGAGCACCGGACCGATGGCGTGGACGGCGCGGATTTGCAGCTCATCGATGCCGATGCCCAGCGCAGCCTGTGGAAACGTCGGATCATACGCGGCGATTACAGTGCGGATGACCGTTACCAATACGAGATTCAGCAAGGCGATGAGATCGCGGCGTTCGGGCCTGCCGGGGTGCAGTGGCCGGAGTTTGAACAGCCCTGCGTGGTGGTGGGCTCGGCGATATTCGAACGCCAGCGTATTTACGAACCCGAGCATTTGACGCGGATCTGGCGGATCACGGCGGACAGCAGCGAGGTGATTTTCGAGTACGCGGATGAATTGACGATCCTGCCCGTCGGTCCTGGTCGCTTGCTGTTCATGCAGCACAACGGCCCGCGCTGCTGGACTTGGCATCAAGAATCACCACACCAAGCCATCGTCGCCAAACGGATGCCCGCTGAGGCCTATAAGCTGCGGGCCTCAACCGCGTACCTGGGGGGTGACGAGATCCTGTTGTTCAGCGAAGGCGCGCGGCAGAACGTCGAGCATTCGGGTTATCAGGAGACGGTGCTGTTGGCGTGGCGCTTCAACTTCATGACCGGCGCTACGACGAAGGCGTTACTGGACGGCTTTGGCAGTGAACTGCGTCAGGACACGCGCTTGCTCGTCACCCAGCCCAAGCAAGTCATTACGTTGCGCACTTTTCATGGGCAGCTTCATGTTGCCCGGGGGCATGGGAATTGGTGGGTGTGGAATTACCGCGCCAATACGTTTGGGTCGCAGACGCTGGCGTGGTTTTGGAGTCAGGACAGTCACGAGGTGGTGAAGCTGTCGAGCAAGGACATCCCGCGGATCAAGCCAGATATTCGTTATGTGCCGGCGCAGGATCGCTACCTGGCGTTCGAGACGGCGTTTGTGGCGCGGCTGCCGGAATTCAGCGAGATGGTTGAGGCCAAGGGGAGTGAGGTCCTGGTTTTTGAGTGAGGTGGTTTTGCCCTACTGCGCCCCTTCGAACACACAAGCCCCTCGCCACAATTCATTGGCTCAAATACAAAGCAACCCACGAAACCCACGCGCCGCGTAATACGACTGCACGCCATTGTGGTAAACGAACACCCGGCCATAACGGTAGTCGCCAAAAATCGCCCCATCGAGGGAGCGAAGCGCTGGCGGGGTGGCCAGCCAACTGGATGTCTTGGCATCGAACTCGCCGAGGGTTTGCAGGGCTCGGTACTGCTCTTCCGTCAGCAGTGCGATGCCCATTTCTTCGGCCATTTCGACGGCACTGCCTTTGGGCTTGTTCTCCTTGCGTGCGTCCAGGGCGGCGCGGTCGTAGCAGAGGCTTCGGCGACCGGTTGGACTTTCTTTGGCGCAATCGCAGAAGGTCACAGCGCCGGTGTTCGGGTCTAGGCCGATCACGTCGGGCTCGCCGCCGGTGGCTTCCATGGCCTGGAGGGATTTTAGTGCATTGGGGTTGGTTTCGAGCTTGGCCTGGACGTCGGCCCAGGGGATGTCTGGGTGACGGTTCAGGTTTTGTTCGAAACGGGTTTTCAGGGTTTGGAGGAGATTGCCTTGTTCTTGTTTTTTCATGGTGTGGGAGTCCCTGGGTGATCGGTTGCCGATTCCGCGCCTGATTCAAGACTACCTAGGATAGACGGGCGCAGATTTCCCACAGGCCTGGCCGCTTTTTTGTGGGAGCGAGCTTGCTCGCGATGGCGGTGTATCAGCCAGCAGATGGGTTGACTGTGTATCCGCTATCGCGAGCAAGCTCGCCCCCACAAGGGTGTGTATGTCAGGCGCTGAACTGCTTGATCCAATCAAGGCCTGCCACGGTAGAGCCGGTGGGACGGTATTCACAGCCGATCCAGCCTTAAATCATCCATCCTGGGAAGAAACAAAATCATCCGTTTAGAGCAACTTGCGCAGCGCCAGCACGGCACTGTCGGGTGTGGTCAATACCGGTAGTCCGGAGCGAGCCCGGGCCTGTTCGGCGGCACTGGTCATCGAGAACTGGGCGAAGCAGATCAAGTCGCAATCCTTAACCTGAGCGGCCATTTCCACAATGGCGGCATCGTGGGCTTGCGGGTTGCCGTCTTTCAAGGCCTGCAATGCCCCCGGAACGAAATAAGGCACCACTTCCACCGCGCGGCCACTGCGCTCTGCCGCTTGCTTGAACTCGGGCATCATTGAGGTAATGGTGGGTTCGAACGTTGCCAGCACAGCAATGCGCGATGCCTGGCTCAGGGCCTGGTCGATCATGGCTTCGTTCGGCTTGAGCACGGGAATGGCCACCTCGGGTCTAACCAGGTCGATGGCATCGCCAAACGCCGAGCAGGTAAACAGAATGGCATCCGCCGCGCTTTGTACGGCGTAGTGGGACAGCGCCAGGAAGCGCGCCTTCATGCCCGTGGTCAACTCGCCCTCTTCCACCCGGTCCTGGGGCAGCGAGTCCTCGAGCAAATTGATGGTCCGTGCCTGCGGCCAATGCCGGGCAAAAGCCGCCGTGATGGGCTCGATCGCCAATGGGGTCGCGTGGATCATAAAAATGCGTGGAGCCTTCATGCTTATGCCATTCTCCAGATCATGTTTTTTGGGCACGGTATCAGGAAGCCCCGATAACGTGTGGAATTCCCGTGGCAATAAACAATGCGGCACTGAGCACATGAGGCCTGTATGAAGAACTTCACGATTCAACGTATCGACCACATCGTCCTGCGCGTAAAAGACATCGAGCGCAGCCTCGCTTTCTATACGTCGGTGCTCGGTTGCGAGCTCAAGAAGCGTCGGGACGATCTTGGCATGGTTCACCTGGGCACCGGCGTTTCGATGATTGATCTGGTGGCGGTTGACGGCCCCCTCGGTCGCCAGGGCGGGCCGGCGGCGGGGAAGCAAGGGCACAACGTCGATCACCTTTGCCTGCGTATCGAGCCGTTTGATGAACCTGCCCTCCTCGCTCATTTGGCCTCGTCTGGCCTGGAGGTTGAGAAAGCGCAGATGCGCTACGGCGCGGAGGGCAAGGGCTGGTCGATCTACTGCTTCGATCCGGACGGCAACCAGATCGAATTGAAAGGACCGGCGCTGCAACCCTGAGTTGCAACTGCCGGGCACGGTCCTGTGTGCAAGCTTGCGGGTCAAGAAGCGCCGCCCTGGGATCAAAGGCCAGTAGCCATCATCGCGCCTTTATGGTTTCCTGCCCTTCTCTCGGTTGTTGACTGAAACCTTTCGAAATATGTCGTGGGTAGTGTTTCAACCCGAGGCAGTGGAGGCTCTAGCGCAACCTGTCGAGAGGTTCAGCCGAATGACGTTTTTTCCCGTCGACCGTCTCCCCGATAAGTTGTTTTCTGCCTAGACTCATCATTGTTCCGCCGTGCGCCGTATTTTGAATGAGCCCGCACGAAAATACTAAAAACAAGAGGAAAGCCCCTAATGTTCAAACCTATCTGGAAAGCGCTCGCTTGCACATTGGCCCTGAGTGCGATGAGCACGGCCATGGCGGCAGATCCGGTGGTGATCAAGTTCTCCCATGTGGTCGCCGAACAAACACCAAAAGGCCAAGGCGCACTGCTGTTCAAGAAGTTGGTGGAAGAACGGCTGCCAGGCAAAGTGAAGGTCGAGGTCTACCCCAACTCTTCGTTGTTCGGCGACGGTAAAGAGATGGAGGCCTTGCTATTGGGCGATGTGCAGATGATCGCGCCATCGCTGGCCAAGTTCGAGCAGTACACCAAGACGGTGCAGTTGTTCGACTTGCCGTTTCTGTTCGATGACATTTCCGCAGTGGACCGCTTCCAGTTGAGCCCCGAAGGCCAGAAGCTGCTCAAGTCCATGGAAAGCAAGAATATTACCGGCCTGGCCTATTGGCACAACGGCATGAAGCAGCTCTCGGCAAACAAGCCGCTGCGTGAACCCAAGGATGCCCGTGGCCTGAAGTTCCGGGTACAGGCGTCGGCCGTGCTGGAAGAACAATTCAAGGCGGTGAACGCCAATCCGCGCAAGATGAGTTTCGCCGAGGTGTACCAAGGCTTGCAGACCGGTGTGGTCAACGGTGCGGAAAACCCGTACTCGAACATCTACAGCCAGAAAATGCATGAAGTGCAGAAGTACATCACCGAGTCCAACCACGGTCTGCTCGACTACATGCTGATCACTAATACCAAGTTCTGGAACGGCCTGCCGCCGGACATTCGCACAGAACTGGACAAGATCCTGGTAGAAGTCACCGCCCATGTGAACAAAGAGGCGGCACAGCTCAACGAGCATGACAAACAGCGCATCCTCGACGCCAAGACCACCGAGATCATCACCCTGACGCCAGAAGAACGTGGCGAATGGCGCGACAAGATGAAACCGGTGTGGAAGAAGTTCGAAGGCGATATCGGTGCTGACCTGATCAAAGCCGCCGAAGCGTCCAACAAAGCCCAGTGATTGGTTGGCCGGTGTCGCCGCCCTGGCGGCACCGGTCTGTCGTCCCCCCACAGGAGATGTCATCCATGAACGCCCTTCGGCGCACCTGGGAACACTTCGAGGAAGGTTTCATCGCCTTTCTCCTGGCCGCCATGACGCTCGTAACGTTCGTCTACGTGGTACTCAACAACCTCTATGCGGTTTTCTACAGCCTCGGCGATCATTGGCCAGCCGCCAGCGAACCGATGTTCGCCATCGGCGACAACATCATGGGCATGGCCCAGGCCATGACCTGGAGCACATCACTGACCAAGGCGCTGTTTGGTTGGCTGATTTTCTTTGGCCTGTCGTACGGCGTGCGTACGGCCGGGCACATTGGCGTCGATGCGCTGGTGAAGCTGGCGAGCAAACCGGTGCAGCGCTTGATCGGTGTCATCGCCTGCCTGTGCTGCCTCGCCTACGCCGGGCTGCTGGCGGTGGCCAGTTTCGAGTGGATCAACACCTTGATGATTGCCCAGATCGGCGCCGAGGACCTTGGCCATTTCGGCATCATGCAATGGCATATCGGACTGATCGTACCGGTGGGCTTCGCGCTGGTATTCATTCGTTTCGCGGAAATTCTCGTGCGCATCCTGATGAATCGCCAGACCGGCCTCGGCCTGGCCGATGAAGCGGCCGAAGCCATCAAATTGACCGAACACGAGGAAGACAAGCCATGACCATTGCCTTCCTGTTCATTGCACTGTTCGTGCTGATGTTTATCGGCGTGCCCATTGCCATTTCGTTGGGCCTGGCAGGATCGCTGACCATCATTTTCTTCAGTCCCGACTCGGTCCGCTCCCTGGCGATCAAACTGTTCGAAACCTCCGAGCACTACACGCTGCTGGCGATTCCGTTCTTCCTGCTGGCCGGTGCGTTCATGACCACGGGCGGCGTGGCGCGACGACTGATCGATTTCGCCAACGCCTGTGTCGGGCATATCCGCGGTGGCCTGGCGATTGCGGCGGTGCTGGCCTGCATGTTGTTTGCGGCGCTGTCGGGCTCAAGCCCCGCGACGGTGGCGGCGGTCGGCTCCATCGCCATTGCCGGGATGGTGCGTTCGGGTTATCCACAGGCGTTTGGTGCCGGCATCGTGTGCAATGCCGGGACCCTGGGCATCCTGATCCCGCCTTCGATCGTGATGGTGGTGTATGCCGCGGCGACGGAAACCTCGGTGGGCAAGTTGTTCATGGCCGGTGTACTCCCGGGGTTGCTGCTGGGCCTCACCCTGATGGTGGCGATCTACATCGTCGCCGTGAAGAAAAATCTTCCGGCCCTGCCCCGCGCCACGTTCCGCGAATGGCTGAACACCGCGCGCAAGGCGATCTGGGGCCTGTTGTTGATGGTCATCATCCTCGGCGGGATTTATTCCGGCATGTTCACCCCCACCGAAGCGGCGGCGGTGGCGGCGGTGTATTCGGCGTTCATTGCCTTGTTCGTCTACAAGGACCTCACGTTCCGTGAAACGCCCAAGGTGCTGCTGGAGTCGGCCAAGCTGAGCATCATGCTGATGTTCATCATCGCCAACGCCATGCTCTTCGCCCATGTGCTGACCACCGAACAACTGCCACAGCAAATCACCGCGTGGGTGATCGAGGCCGGGCTGACCCCCGTGACATTCCTGCTGGTGGTGAACATCGTGCTACTGATTGCCGGCGCGTTCATGGAGCCCTCGGCGATCATCCTGATCCTGGCGCCAATCCTGTTCCCCATCGCCACGAAGCTGGGCATCGACCCGATTCACCTGGGCATCATCATGGTGGTCAACCTGGAAATTGGCCTGATCACGCCACCGGTCGGGCTGAACCTGTTCGTCACCTCGGCAGTGACCGGCATGTCCCTGCCCGCCACGATCCGTGCAGCCATGCCGTGGTTAATGCTCCTGTTGGCGTTCCTGGTAATGATTACCTATGTGCCATGGATCTCCCTGGCGCTGCCTAACTGGTTGGGGATGAGTTAAACCCGGTAAACACACTCCGTGACGGGCGCAGGACAACTTGCCCGTCACAGCGGGATGGGGCCGACCTGTCGGCCCTGTGCCTTCGGACACTGAAAGGGACGCCTCGCAATGCTAAAACCTGTGTTGAAAGCGCTCGCCTGCACCCTGGCTTTCGGGGCGTGGGGCATGGTCATGGCGGCTGAGCCGATCGTCATCAAGTTCTCCCACGTAGTCGGCGAACAAACGCCCAAGGGCCAGGGCGCGTTGATGTTCAAGAAGCTGGCGGAGGAGCGGTTGCCGGGCAGGGTGAAGGTGGAGGTATACCCCAACTCCACGCTGTATGGCGATGACAAGGAGATGGAAGCGCTGCTCTTGGGAGACGTGCAGATCATTGCGCGGTCGCTGGCCAAGTTCGATCAGTACACCAGGACCGTACAGTTGTTCGACTTGCCCTTTCTCTTCGACGACATCGCTGCAGTCGATCGTTTCCAGCAGAGCCCCGAGGGCCAGAAACTGCTCAAGTCCATGGAGAGCAAGAACATCACCGGCCTGGCCTATTGGCACAACGGCATGAAACATCTATCGGCCAACAGGCCCCTGCGCCTGCCTGAGGATGCCCAGGGCCTGACGTTCCGGATACAGACCTCCGCCGTGCTGGAAGAACAGTTCAAGGCGGTGGGCGCCAAGGCAAAACCGATGATTTTCTCGGTGGTGTACCAGGGCCTGCGCACCGGTTTGGTCCACGGCACCGAAAACACCTATTCGAACTTCTACAACCAGAAGCTCAATGAGGTGCAGAAATACATCACCGAATCCAACCACGGCATACTCGATTACATGTTGATCACCTCGTCGGACTTCTGGAACGGCCTGCCGCCGGATATCCGCAGCGAACTGGAGAAGATCGTCGACGAATCCACTGCCTACGCCAACCAGGAAGCAGAGCGGTTCAACCAGCAGGACAAACAGCGGGTCCTGGACGCCAAGACCACCGAGATCATTACCCTCACACCAGAGCAGCGTAATGCCTGGCGCGAAAAAATGAAGCCGGTGTGGGCCAAGTTCGAAAATCAAATCGGGCCGGATTTGATCAAGGCGGCGGAGGCCTCCAACGTCGCGCAGTGATGCATGACAGGGCCGGGGATGCACGGCTAACCCTTCGCCAAAAAAAGCAGGGTTACCACAACGCCTCCCTGTCCCCGGCAACCTGGCACATTGCGTTATGATCCCCGCCTCCACCTGAACCAGAGCTTTACCCGCGAATGCTGCCGTCCACCCCTGATACCACCCATCCCCTGCCCCCCGTCCTGGTCGGCCCGCTGTTACGGCGGTTGGAGCCTGCGCGGCTGGTGATGTGGCTGGTGGGCACGCGAGCATTGGCGATGACACTGCACATTGACGGTGTCGGCGATCTGGCGCTGGATGCGTCGCGCTGCACCGTGGTGCCGGTGGGACAGCAGGCGTTTGTGCACCTGATCGATGTGACGCTCGACACGCCCCTGCCCCAGGATGTGGCGATTGACTACGACTTGCGGGTGGACGGCGCGCCCATCGCCGAATGGGCGCCGCACCTGCTGTATGACGGCGCACAGTGCCCGAATTTCATACTGCATTCGCGCATCGAGCAATTGGTCCACGGTTCTTGCCGCAAACCCCACTACCCGACCAACGACGGCCTGCTTTGTGTCGACCGTTTGTTGGCGCAAAACCCGGCGCAACGCCCCGCGCTGCTGATGATGAGCGGCGACCAGGTCTATGCCGACGATGTCGCCGGGCCGATGTTGCGGGCGATTCATGGGCTGATCGAACGCCTCGGGCTGTTCGAGGAGCGCCTGGACGGCGCCGTGGTGGAAGACAGCGCCAAGCTCTACCGACACCCGGCCAGTTATTACCATCGCGCCGATTTGCTGCCGGCATTGGAGAGCAACGAAACCCTGCGCGAGCGCTTTTTCGGCGGGGCTCGCAAGCCGATCTTCACCAGCAGCAGCGCCGACAACCACCTGGTGACCTTCGCCGAGGTCATGGCGATGTATTTGCTGGTGTGGTCGCCGGTACCCTGGACACTGATCGCTGTACAGCCCCCCGAACTGACCGTCGAACGGCGCCAGCGCTACGACCTGGAACAGCAACGCATCGAGGCGTTCAAGACCGGGCTGGACGGCGTGGCGCGGGTGTTTGCGCACTTGTCGTGCCTGATGATTTTCGATGACCACGACATCACCGATGACTGGAATCTGTCCGCGCAGTGGGAGGAAACCGCCTACGGCCATCCGTTCTCCAAACGCATCATCGGCAATGCGTTGATCGCCTATATGCTCTGCCAAGGCTGGGGCAACAACCCGGATGCCTTTGCCGACGTGCTCCCGCAAACCCTGGCCCTGAGCGAGACCGCCCGGGACCGCTACCTCGACAGCGAACCCCAGGACCAACTGATCGACACTCTGCTGGGTTTCCAGCAATGGCATTACGTGCTGCCGAGCACCCCGGCCCTGGTGGTGCTCGACACCCGCACCCGCCGATGGCGCAGCGAGAGCAACCTCAAGCAGCCTTCCGGCCTGCTGGATTGGGAGGCCCTGAGCGAATTGCAGCAAGAGTTGCTGGATCACCCCTCGGCAATCATCGTCTCGCCGGCGCCGATCTTCGGCGTGAAACTGATCGAAACCGTGCAGCGGGTGTTCAGTTGGTGCGGTTACCCATTGCTGGTAGATGCGGAAAACTGGATGGCCCATCGCGGCGCGGCCCAGGTGATCCTGAACATTTTCCGACACTCACGGACACCGGGTAATTACGTGGTGCTGTCCGGGGATGTGCATTATTCCTTCGTTTACGAAGTATTGATCCCACACCGCAAGGGCGGCCCACGCATCTGGCAGATCACCAGCAGCGGCATCAAGAATGAATTCCCGCCCGCGCTGCTGGAGTGGTTCGATCGCCTGAACCGCTGGCTCTACTCGCCGCGCTCGCCCCTGAACTGGTTCACCAAGCGCCGCAGCATGCGCATCGTCCCCCACACCCCGGAACACGCCGAGGCCGGTGAGCGCCTGTGGAACAGCGCGGGCATTGGCCAGGTGTTTTTCAATGAACAGGGCCAGCCTGCGCAGATATTCCAACACAACGCCAACGGCCAACCGCCGACGCGGATGCTGCCGCCCAAATCCCCGCTGGCCTGAAAACAGTGTGGGAGCGGATGCAATACCTGTGGGAGCGAGCTTGCTCGCGATAGCGGTGGATCAATTGCCGATGATGCTGTCTGTGCAGCCGTCATCGCGAGCAAGCTCGCTCCCACAGGATAGGTGGCAGGTCAGAACGCCAATTGCAGCGACTGCTGGCCTTCAAGGCTCAGGAGGAACTGTTTCGCCGCCAGGCCACCAGCGAAGCCGGTGAGGCTGCCGGAGCTGCCGATCACGCGGTGGCATGGGGCGATGATCGAGATGGGGTTGCGGCCATTGGCGGCGCCGACCGCCCGGACCGCTGTCGGTTGGCCGATCTGGAGGGCGATGTCGCGGTAGCTGCGGGTTTCTCCAAAGGGGATCGTCAACAGGGCTTGCCAGACCCGGACCTGGAAATCAGTGCCCGCGAAATCCAGCTCCAGCTCGAAACGACGGCGCTGGCCGGCAAAATATTCCAGCAACTGACGTTCGGTTTCCTTGAGGACCGGATGCCGGGAGTCCTCTTCCAGAGGCCCCAGGCGCACCCGATTGAGCCGCTCGTTCTCCCACAGGATGGCCGCCAGCCGCGTCTCCCGGGCGACGAGCATCAATTGGCCGACGGGGGATGGGATGGTTGTGTACAGAGGCAACATCGAGGGATTCCTTTACTGGCTCAGGCTGCTTTTTGTGGCGAGGCACACGTGAGCCCCGCTCAACTCAGCAACCCCAATGCCTTCGCCCGCGCCACCGCCTGGGTACGACGCTCGACGCCAAGTTTGCTGTTGATGTGGCTGGCATGGGTCTTGACGGTGTGCAGCGAGATGAACAATTGCTCGCTGATCTCCTGGTTCGAACAGCCTTGGGCAATCAACTGCAACACCGCCCGTTCGCGACCGCTGAGGGTTTCGACGGGCGCCGTTGAGTCGGCAGGCTGGGCTACCGTCGAGGGCAGGCGTTCGAGCAGATGTTCACGCAAGGTGCTGGGGGGTGCGTGCAGAAGTTGTTCGCGCAACCATTCACGGTGCTCACCAAACAACCATTCGAAAGGCTGCAAAACCCCGCCGCTGGCGGCTTCGAAAGCCTGGGCCAGGGTGCGTCGGGCTTCGGGCTCGCGGCCAACGCTCAGCAGCAAGGCCACCTTCTGGTTCAGCGCCATCACACTGAGCATTTGCCGGCCGGTTTGCTGGCCGTGCTCCAACAAGGCATTGAGCCGGCCTTCCGCAAGCATGGGTTGGCCACGGATGGACTCCAGCACCGCCTGCTGCAGTTCGACATGCAGGGGCAGTTGCGGGTGGAATTCCGGCGGCGCGGCGGCCCGTTCGCCCGTGTAGGTCTGGCCCAAGCGGGCCAGCCAGGCTTCGGCCAGGTCGGTGCGACCCTGGGCCAGCCAGAGTTCGCATTTGACCAGGGTAATCATCGCCAGGTAGTAGATCGGCGGAACGTCCCAAATGTGCATCAGGCGCTCGGCTTCAGCCAATTCGGCAAAGGCCCTGGCGAATTCGCCGCGGTAGCCTTCGATCCGCGCGATCACGCAATGACCGATCAGCACACTGATGTCGCGGCAGGCGCGGGCCTCGGTGAGGCCCGCCTGCAACCGCGCCAGGCCGGCCTGGGGCTGCATGCGCAGGGTCAGCAGAAAACCCTCGTACATGATCAGTCGCGCACGCACCGCATAAAGCCGCTGGGGCGACAACGTGTGCAAGCGTTGCAGGCCCTGGTGCACCTCGTCCAACGCCCGCAGGATTTCCCCCCGCGCCTGCAAGACCCTGGCGCGATCATAATGGGCCAGGGCCTCGAACAATGGATTGCCGACCCGCTGTGCCAGCTCCAGGGAGTCGCGGTTCAGGTTCCGGGCTCGCCACAGGTCGCCGTCGGCAATCGCCAGGTTCGACAACGTGGACAGGCACATCAGCCGCTGGCCATAGCGTTTGTGCGGCAGGCTCTGCAAGGCTTCGCTGCAATAACGCACGGTGGCCTCGCGATCCCCACGGCCACGGGCGACGATCCCGCTCAGGGCCAACCATTGGGCAAGCATGGATTTTTGTGCCGTGGCCGAGGGCGCTGGCAGGAAACGACTCAAGTGCGCGGCCAACTCCTCGGCGGCGTCCAGCTGGCAGGCCAACCCCAACGCCCAGCTATAGAGCACGATCAGCCGCGGTGTGCTGATGAGCAGGCTGTCGGGCAGGTCCATTTTCCAGCGCAGCAACATGCCGACGTTCTGCTCGGCCAGCAGTTGTTCCTCCGAGAGGTTCTGCACCAGGTTCGCCGCTACGTCCAGGTGACCGGCCCGCAGCGCCTGTTCCACGGCTTCGTCGATCAGGCCCTGGGCGTTGAACCAGCGACAGGCCCGCAGGTGCAAGGTCGCGGCCGGAACCATGGCCGGCGCACTGGGACGACTGCGCAACAAGTCGGAAAACAGATGGTGGTAGCGGTACCAATGACCGTGCTCGTCCAGCGGCACCAGGAATACCTGGTGGGCCGCCAGGTAACGCAGGATCTCGGCGCTGTCATGGGCTTCACGTACGGCATCGCACAGTTCGCCGCAGAAGCGGTCCTGAGGGGCCGTGTCGTAGAGGAACGCCTGCACGTCGGCCGGCAGGCAATCGATGACTTCTTCGAGCAGGTAATCGCGAATCAGCCCTTCGCCACCGTTCAAGGCCTGGGGTGGCAGGCCCTCGGTGCCGGCTTCGGAGGCAGCCAGCAACCAGAACCGCAACCCGGCCACCCAGCCTTCGCTGCGCAGGATGAGGTTTTCCAGCGCCTCGCCGCGCAACGAACTGCTGTGATGCTGGAGCAGGGTCAAGGCCTCCTCATGGGTCAGGCGCAGGTCTTGTTCGTTGAGTTCGAGCAATTGCCGTGACAGGCGCAGGCGCGCCAGGTGCCAGTCCGGGCGCTGGCGGCTGGTGACCAGTACCAGCAAACCGTCGGGCAGGTGATTGAGGAAAAATTGCAGGCAGCGATCCAACACCGGGCTTTGGGCCAGGTGGTAATCGTCAAGGACCAGCAACAAGGGATTTCGCGGCGATAAGTGCGTGGACAGTTCGTCCAGCAAGCCGTCGAGCCATTCCTCGAAGGCGAAGGGTTGATGGCGCTGACGCATTTTCAGCAACCCCAGTGCCCGGCCACCCAGTTGCGGGAAAAAGGCCTGGAGCCCTTCGAGCAGCCGTTCCAGGAAACGCCCCGGATCGTTGTCCCGGGCGCTGAGCCCCAACCAGAGGCTTTGCCACTGGGCCGGCAGGCTCTGGCAGAACTCCACCGCCAGGGAGCTTTTACCGAACCCCGCCGGGGCACTGACCAACAGCAACCGCCCACCGAGCCCGGCGCTCAAACGCTCGCACAACCGCGGCCGCGCGACATGGCCGTCGGGCAAGGGCGGGCGGTAGAAACGCCCGTCCTGTACCGCGATGGCTACGCGGGCAGAATCCGCAAGTGAAGACAAATCAGTCATGGCCGGCTCTTGTAGGAATGCGGGTGGCGGCGTTGCAGATGTCCGCAGACTAGCGGTAAACGAGGAGGTATTGAAGGGAGTGCTACAAATGGCTACAAAAAGACTACAAGCCGAGTCAACTTGAAAGGTGTGCCAGGCATCACTTCTGTGGCGAGGGGATTTATCCCCGCTGGGTCGCGAAGCGACCCCCTCAGCCACTGGCCTCGGAACATCAGTCGGATTGTTTTCAGGTTTTTTGGGGCTGCTTCGCAGCCCAACGGGGATAAATCCCCTCGCCACAACTTTGTGTTTACCTCCTCATTTGTGTTTAGCCCCACAAAAAAACGCCCCGAACCAGTCGGGGCGTTGTTTCGAGGATGCGGCCTCGGGTGGAGCGGTTTAGCGGATGCCGTCCTGACGCAGTGCGTTCGGGGTGAAATCGGCGGTGGTGGCGGTGAAGCCGAAGTCGTAGGCCGATTTCTCTTCGTTCTTCATGCCCAGCGCCAGGTAGCGGCCGGACTGCAGGTCGTAGAGGGTTTCCAGGGCGTACCACGGCACTTGCTTGTCGTAGTAGTTCTCGGCATGGGCCTCGGCCACGCGCCACAGTTGGCCACGGCCGTCGTAATGGTCGATTACCGCGGCTTGCCAGGTGTCTTCATCAATGAAGAAGTCACGCTTGGCGTAGATGTGGCGCTGGCCTTCCTTCAGGGTCGCGGTCACGTGCCAGACACGACGCAGCTCGTAGCGTGCCAGGTCCTGGTTGATGTGGCCGGCCTTGAGGATGTCGGCGTACTTGAGTTGCGGCGAATCGATCTTGTAGCTGTTGGAGGCGATGTACAGCTCTTTCTTGCCTTCCAGCTTCCAGTCGTAGCGATCCGGCGCGCCGTTGTACATGTCCAGGTTGTCGGAGGTACGCAGGCCGTCGGCGGCGGTACCCGGGCCGTCGTAGGACACTTGCGGAGCACGGCGCACACGGCGCTGGCCAGCGTTGTAGACCCACGCCGAACGCGGTTCCTTCACCTGGTCCAAGGTCTCGTGCACCAGCAGCACACCACCGGCCAGGCGCGCCGGCGCGGTCACTTGCTGCTTGAAGTAGAACAGGATGTTGCCAGGGTTGGCCGGATCGAAGTCCTTCATCTTGTCGCGGAACACGAACTGGTCGCGGAAATACACCAGGCTGTAGGAGCCGTTGGGCTGCGGGGTGGCCTGGGTGACCAGGCGCGTCACGCTGCCGCCGCGATAGCGGGTGATGTGGTTCCAGATGACTTCCACGCCGCTCTGGGGAATCGGGAACGGCACGGCCGTCTCGAAGTTTTCCAGGCCGTTACCGCCGGAGACCAGCTTGGTGTTGACCGCGTTTTTCTTGATGGAGGCGAACACCTCGTCCGGCACGGTGGCACCGCGATGGGTCGGATAGACCGGCATCTTGAAGGTTTCCGGGTAACGCTTGAACATCGCGTACTGACCCGGCGCGAGCTTGTCCTTGTACTGGTCGACGTTCTGCGCGGTGATGGTGAACAGCGGTTTTTCACTGGCGTATGGGTCGGCGAGGAAGCCCTTGCTGTCCACGGCCCCGGCGTTCTTGGCCATGGGTTTCCAGGCCGAGATCGAGCCGTCGGCATTGCCGGCCATCTCGGCGCCCATCGGCGTCAGGCTCTTGCCGAGTTTATCGGCCTCGGCCGCGGGTACCGCCGCCATGACGCTGGCGGCCAGCAGGGATAACCCCAGAACACCGGCCTGCATCAGATTTTTTGTTATTTTCATAGTGTGTCGTCCTGAAATACGGTGCTTAGAAGGTCACGCCGACGCTGAGCGCCAGGAAGTCGCGATCGTCCACGGTGCTGAAATCGCCACCAAAGAAGTTGGTGTAGGCCAGGCTGGCGTTGTAGGTGTTCTGGTATTCGGCATCCAGCCCGAGGCTGACGGCTTTGCGGCCTTCTTCGAAGTTGCCGCCAGGGCCTGGCGAGTAACCCTTGACGTCATGGGACCAGGCCACGTTGGGCTTGAGGTTCACGCCAGCGAACACGTCCGGGTATTCCCAGATGGCGCGAGCGCGGTAGCCCCAGGACGTGGCGGTAGTGAAGCCGTCGTTGTCGCAGTTGCTGTTGACGTTGCCGACGGTTTGGCCGCCACCTGCGGCGGTAGCGCTGTTGAGCCTGTTACAGGCTCCGTCGGGCAGTTGACCCGGACCAAAGACAGGGTCACGACCGTAGCGAACGTCCGACTTGCTTTCCAAGCCTCCAACATGAGTAACGCCGACTTCACCTACCAGCGTGAGGCGACTGGCGCCCATGACCTGATCCAAGAAGTGGGTAAAGGTGGTCTGGAACTGAGTGATTTCCTTGCGGCGATAACCATGCAGATCCTGGCCTGGCACCCCCGTGAGCAGCGACGCATTGCCCAACGTAGGACCACCGAGCGGGCGAACGCCGGAGAACAGGATATCGGTGGTGCTCAATTGCACCGGTGCATTTGGGCGATAGCTCAATTCACCGCTCCACGCCGTACCGGTAGGCAGCGTCGTGGAGAAGCTCAGGCCGTAGAGGCGAATGTCTTCCGGATATTCGACGAAATATTGCGAGTTGCCTGCAACCAGCAGAGGCGCCAGTCCGGCAAACGGAGGAGGCAATCCTGCAGCTATGTTGTAGACCGACTGCGAGGCACCCGTGGCACTGAAAATCGGCGCACGACTGTGGTAGTTCATGAAGTAGGCACCGAACTCGGTGTCCAGCGGCTCGAACATGTACTTCAACGAAGCGCCCCACTGACCACTGTCACGGGCGTCGCGATCCGGCCCGCGGCGTACCAGTACGCCTTCTTCGTTGACGTCGACACCCAGTGCGGCCGCTGGGCCCAACGCGGCGGCTGGGAGCGTGGAACGCTTGCTCAGCACCCGCAGGTTATCGGTACACCCATCGGCAATCACATCCGGCTGGGAGAAGAACGTACCGCAGTTATCCACCACGGTCTGGTCCCATTCAATCTGGTAGAACGCCTCGGCCGACAGGTTGTCGGTCAGGCTCTGGGACACGTAGAACATGTTGACCGGGATCAGGCCTTCCTTGATCTCGGCGCCAGGACGACGGAACGCGGACACGTCGACCGGGTTGATGGAGTTGATGCCGCCCTGGATGAACGTGCTTTCACCCCAGCTGACCACCTGCTTGCCCAGGCGCACGGAGCCTGGCTGATCGGCAATGGCGTAGTTGTGGTAGACGAACGCATCGAGGATCTGCCCGCCGGAGGACTTGGCGCCTTCCTTGCGGTTGCTGTCGCTGATGTCCTTGTACAGGCGGTGTTCGTCCTTGAGTTCGAAGTCGTACCAGTACTTGCCGCGCACGAACACGCCGGTATCGCCGTACTTCAGTTCCAGGTCATGGATGCCCTTGAAGATCTTCGAGAAGGTTTCCCCTCGCTTGAAGTTCAAGTGACCGTCGTCGGAGGTCTGCGACAAGCCCTTGCCGCCATTGTTGACACCGATCAGGTCTCGGTTGGCCTTGGCCGTGGACCAGCTCGCGCCGACCGACAGGGACGAGTCGAACTGGCCTTCGATTTCACCGATGTTGAAACTGACGCCGAATGCTGGCCCGGCGAGCGAAGAGGCGAGACTGACCGCCAGAGGCAGTTTTGCCCGGCGCCAGAACGTGGTTGCTGAGGTCATCGACGCTACTCCATGTGCATTATTGTTATGGCAATGGACATTTCAAAAACACCTCGACGGCAGGGAGCGGCAGCGTCCCGACATTCGTCGAAGTCGCATCGCCCTTTCGTGCGTGCGCCCCGTTCTTGAGAATCCGTGAGCGGACTATAGCCAGCAGGTAGTACGGCTTGATCCCTCTAAAGTGTGATTTGCAGCCCTCGACCACTCTGGAACAGTCCTTTCGCCAGGCCGACAGATGCCGGCACGGCAAGGATGGCTGAAATTTTCGGTTTGACAAGGCAAGCGCTTGCTTGGTGGGGCTGCCGTGCCCTTTCGGGCACGGCAAAAAGGCCTAAAGCGTGGACAGGAAGGTGCTGTTGTTGCTCTGCCATTCGGTGATGTCGACGCGGATACGCTTCTTGTCGAGCTTGCCGACGCTGGTCTTGGGAATTTCCGTAACAAGGGCGATCTGGCTCGGGATCGCCCACTTGCTCAAGTGCCCCAGCTCGACGAACGGCTTGAGGTGCTCCTTGAGTTCGCGAGCCCCGATCTCATGCCCTTCGCGAATCACCAGCAAGGCAAACGGCCGCTCGCCCCACTGCGGATCGGGAATGCCGACCACTGCTACTTCGCGTACCGCCGCGTGGCGGCTGATGAGGTCTTCGAGGTCCAGGGAGGAGATCCATTCGCCACCGGTCTTGATGACGTCCTTGATGCGGTCGCGGATGTCGATGAAGCCCATATTGTCCAGCGTGGCGACGTCACCGGTGTGCAGCCAGCCGCCGGCCCAGAGCTCGGCGCCCTTCTGCGGTTCGTTGAAATAGCCCTCGGTGAGCCACGGCGCACGCAGCACCAGCTCGCCCTGGGTCTCGCCGTCGGCCGGCAGGAAGCGCCCCTCGGCATCGACAATCGCCGCCTCCACCAGCGGCCCTGGCACACCGGCCTTGATCCGGTAGGTGGTGCGTTCGTCTTCGCTGCCGGCCATCAGTTCATCGTTGAGGTGGGCGCAGGACACCAGCGGGCCGGTTTCCGACATGCCATAGGCGGCGGTGAGCTGGATGCCCCGGGCCTTGGCCGCTTCGTACAGGCTGCGGTTCAGGGCGCTGCCGCCAATGACGATCTTCCAGCCGCCGAAGTCGGTGTCCTGGGCGCCCTTGGCATTGAGGACCATTTGCAGGATGGTCGGCACGCAATGGGAAAAGGTGACCTTTTCCTTGCGCCACAGCTGGACCAGGAACTCGGGATCGTAGCGACCCGGGTAGACCTGCTTGAGCCCGAGCATGGTCGCCACGTAGGGCAGGCCCCAGGCGTGGACATGGAACATCGGCGTGATGGGCATGTACACGTCGTTGGTGCCCAGCAGCCGCACGCTGTCGATGGCCCCCATGATGGTCGCCACGCCCATGGTGTGCAGCACCAGTTGCCGATGGGTGAAGTACACGCCCTTGGGATTGCCCGTGGTGCCGGTGGTATAGAACGTGGTGGCGACGGAATTTTCGTCGAAATCCTGGAAATCGTAGGTGGGCGCGGCGGCGGCCAGCAATTGCTCGTATTCGCCCACCAGGTTCGGCAGGTCGGCGGTTTTTTCCGGCAGGTCGGTCAGCAGCAGGGTCTTGTCCACCGTGGTCAGGTGCCCGGCGATCGCCTGGTACAAGCCGACGAACTCGCTGTTGACCAGCACGAAGCGGTCCTCGGCGTGGTTCATGGTGTAGACGATCTGCTCCGGTGACAAGCGCACGTTGATGGTGTGGATCACCGCGCCGATCATCGGGATCGCGAACATGCATTCCAGGTAGCGATGGCTGTCCCAGTCCATCACCGCCACGGTATCACCGGCCTTGACCCCCGCCTCGGTCAACACGTTGGCCAGCCGCGCGACCCGCTCGATCAGCGTCGGATAGCTGTAGCGCAACTGGTCACGGTAGATGATCTCGCGGGTTTTCTCGTAACGCGTGCCGGACATCAGCAGCCGCTTGATCAGCAGCGGGTATTGATAGGCGCCTTCGGCTGGAGGAATAACGCGAGTCTGCAACATAAGAGTCCCTTTTCTGACTGCATGGTCGTGGCTGGAAGCAAGCACTCTAGAGCGCTTATACACGGATCAAATCAGCCAAAGGAATGATTTGATCCCCGCGTAGATACTGGCTTTGAGCCATGCACGGGACTGCTGGAGCTGTCGAATGCAACGAGGCAGCGATCTTTCCCCTGCCCATCGAGTCCAGAACGAAAGATCGCAAGGATCAAAAGCTCGCACCCTTCGGCGGCACCTGCACAGGAAAGATCAGTGCGCCTCGGTAAACGCCAGCTTCACCCCGATGGCGACGAGCACCGCGCCCATGGTCCGGTCGAACCAGTGGCCCATGCGCGCGAAACCGGCGCGTACCCGTTGCTGGCTGAACAACAGCGCCACCAGGCAGAACCAGACGGCCGTCGCCAGTGCCAGATACACGCCGTAACCGGCCTGGATCGCCAAGGGCGTATGCGGGTTGATCACCACGGTGAACAGCGACAGGAAGAACAGCGTCGCCTTGGGGTTCAGGCCGTTGGTGACAAAACCCGAAATGAACGCACCGCGGGCGGTACGCTCACCGGCTTCCTTGTGCAGGTTTTCCTCGACCGGCTTGGCCGGTTGCGCTCGCAGCGCCTTGAAGCCGATGTACAGCAGGTACGCGGCGGCGGCCCATTTCAGTGCGTTGAACAGCACGATCGATTGCGACACGATCAAGCCGATGCCCAGCAAGGAATAGCCCACGTGCAGGAAAATCGCCGTGCCGACACCCAGCGCCGTCCAAGTCCCGGCGCGCCGGCCATGGGTCACGCTTTCGCGCACCACCACGGCAAAATCCGGCCCGGGGCTGGCGACGGCCAGCAGGTGGATCAAGGCGACGGTGAGGAATTCGGTGAGGTACATAGGGACTCCTTGGCTAACTCAATCTCGAAACGAACATCAACTTTTTGGAGAGTGGACATGTGGCGGGGGGATTTATCCCCGCAGGGCCGCGAAGCAGCCCTGATACTTGAACACTCGGTGTGTCAGGCAAAAATCATTTCCAGGGCTTTTGGGACTGCTTCGCAGTCCAGCGGGGATAAATCCCCTCGCCACAGGGTTCCTCATGATCCCCAATATCGCGCCAGATCAAAGCAACAAACCATCTGATAGGCTCGCCACATTACGCCTTCGGTTCTTGACATAAAAGGTACAGCTGATGACGAACACCGCCCGCGCCGTTTTCCTCGACCACCCTTCCCTGGACCTCGGCGACCTGGACCTGGACCCGTTGCGCAGCTGCTTCGGCGAACTGCAACTGTTCGCCCGGACCACGCCGGACCAGGTGATCGAGCGGCTCAAGGGCGCCACCGTGGCAATCACCAACAAGATCGTGATCGATGCCCAGGCCATGGCGGCCAGCCCCGAGCTGAAGCTGATCCTGATCAGCGCCACCGGCACCAACAATGTCGACCTCGCGGCCGCCCGCAGCCACGGCATCACGGTGTGCAATTGCCAGGGTTACGGCACTCCGTCGGTGGCCCAGCACACCCTCATGCTGTTGCTGAACCTGGCGACGCGCCTGGCCGATTATCAAAAAGCCGTGGGGGAAGGTCGCTGGCAGCAGGCTTCACAGTTCTGCCTGCTGGACTATCCGATTGTCGAGCTGGAGGGCAAGACCCTGGGCTTGCTCGGCCATGGCGAGTTGGGCAGCGCCGTCGGGCGACTGGCCGAAGCGTTCGGCATGCGTGTGTTGCTGGGGCAGATCCCTGGGCGCCCGGCCCGCCCCGACCGCTTGCCGCTGGCGCAATTGTTGCCGCAAGTCGATGCCCTGACCCTGCACTGCCCGCTCAACGAACACACCCGGCACTTCATCGGCGCCCGCGAACTGGCGCTGCTCAAGCCTGGTGCATTCGTGGTCAACACCGCCCGTGGCGGCCTGATCGACGAACACGCCCTGGCCGAGGCGCTGCGCAACGGTCACCTGGGGGGTGCCGCTACCGATGTGCTGAGCGTGGAACCGCCGAGCCAAGGCAACCCGCTGCTGGCCGGCGATATCCCACGATTGATTGTCACCCCACACAATGCCTGGGGCAGCCGCGAGGCGCGGCAACGGATCGTCGGCCAAATGAGCGAAAACGCCCAAGGCTTTTTCAGCGGTACAGCGCGGCGTGTCGTCAGTTGATAAACTGCCGCACTTTTTTTTACCCGCTTTTTCAAGGAGCAGACCATGGATCCGCGCAGTGAAGTACTGCTTCGTCAGGCCGAGTTATTCCAGGGTTCGGTCTTGTTGGCCGGGCTGCCCGCCGACGACCTGCTCGGCCGTTTGCCAGAGGCCCATGGCTGGTGCTGGCATGCCGGCGATCAGGCGGCGCTGGACGCTCGTTTTCCCGAGCGCAGCCACTTTGGCGTGAATGTCCCCGAGGATGGGTTCGACACCGCCGTGGTATTCCTGCCCAAGGCCAAGGACCTGACCGACTACATCCTCAATGCCGTGGCGGCGCGCCTGGCCGGGCGCGAGGTGTACCTGGTGGGGGAAAAACGCAGCGGCATCGAAGGGGCGTCCAAGCAGCTCAACCCGTTCGGCAAGCCGCGCAAGCTCGACAGCGCACGGCACTGCCAGCTGTGGCAGGTCACCGTCGCCAACGCGCCGCAGGCCAAGTCCCTGGAAAGCCTGGCCCAGACCTACGAGCTGCCCTTGGCCGAAGGCCCGCTGAAGGTCATCAGCCTGCCAGGGGTGTTCAGCCACGGTCGCCTGGATCGCGGCAGTGCGCTGTTGTTGGACCACCTGGATAAACTGCCCAGCGGGCATTTGCTGGACTTCGGTTGCGGTGCCGGCGTGCTGGGGGCAGCGGTCAAGCGTCGCTATCCGCACAACACCGTCACCCTGTTGGATGTGGACGCTTTTGCCGCCGCCAGCAGTCGCTTGACCCTGGCCGCCAATGGCCTGGAGGCCGACGTGCTGACCGGCGATGGCATTGACGCCGCACCGATGGGGCTGAGCGCGATCCTGAGCAACCCACCGTTCCATGTCGGCGTGCACACCGACTACCATGCCACGGAGAATCTGCTGCGAAAAGCAGCCAAACATCTGAAAAACGGCGGTGAACTTCGGTTGGTCGCCAATAGTTTCCTCAAGTACCAGCCGCTGATCGAGGAGCATTTGGGCGCGTGCGCGATCAAGGCCGAAGGGCAGGGCTTTCGCATCTACCGGGCCAAGCGCGGTTGAGGTTTTTTAGGAAACAGCACTTGCTCAATCGGATTTGCCTAGGCAGAATCCGCTCCGTCCTAGGGGAGTAGTCTCCCGCGAGCGCCATGCTCGCCCGGCATACGTCAACATACTTGGTCAGCAGACCATGGCGTATGCGGCCCAAGCGTCCACGCAGATGGTCGCTGGGTTTGACAAGACCTATGACACGCACACCTTACCCGGGGCGGGAAGGCTGTACGTGTCATAGCCGTGTCGACCCGCCCCTTTAGGAATCCCCTGATGCTGGACTCACTCCTCGTACCTACGGCGATCGTTGCGCTGGCCGAAATCGGCGACAAGACGCAATTGCTCGCGCTCATCCTGGCGGCTCGCTTTCGCAAACCCTGGCCGATCATCGCCGGCATCGTTGCCGCGACCCTGGCCAACCATGCGGCGGCCGGGGCGGTCGGCGCCTGGGTCAGCGGCTTTTTCTCCGACGCGGTCCTGCACTGGATACTGGCGGCCAGCTTCACGGCCACGGCGCTGTGGACCCTGGTTCCGGACAAACTGGACGATGAAGAAGCCAGCACGGCCCGCCGGTTCGGACCGTTCCTGACCACGCTGATTGCGTTCTTCCTGGCGGAAATCGGCGACAAGACCCAGATCGCCACGGTGATGCTCGCCGCGCAATACCCGGAACTGTGGCTGGTGATCATCGGTACCACCGTGGGCATGTTGATTGCCAACGTGCCGGTGGTCCTGGCGGGCAATTTCGCCGCCGAGAAGCTGCCCTTGACCCTGATTCGCCGCCTGGCCGCCTCGGCATTCTTCGTCCTGGCGATCGTGGCGGTGTACAAGGCGATGCAGAGCAGTGGGTGGGTTTGATACCGCGTCATCGTTCATCGCGAGCAAGCTCCCACAGGGGCTATCATTGTGGGAGCGAGCTTGCTCGCGATGAGGCCGGCAGCCTCACCGCATGACGATGCTTATTTCTTGGCTTGCTGATACAGCGGCATCACCTTGGGAATCGCCGCTTGCAGCGAAGCAATGCGGCTGCTGGACGACGGGTGTGTGCTCATGAATTCCGGTGGCGCGCCTTCCGACGCCTTGGCCATCTTGTTCCACAAGGTGATCGCGGCGTTCGGGTCATAACCGGCGCGGGCGGCCAGTTCGAGGCCGATCAGGTCGGCTTCGTTCTCGTTACCACGGCTGTTGGGCAAGGTCATGCCGTAGTTGGCGACGGTGTCGGCCAGTGCCAGGCTGTCCTGGCCGAGGCCGAACAAGGCACCGGCGCCCTGCTTGGCCATCTCGATGCCGTAGGCCTTGGACATCGCTTCGCGCCCGTGCTCGCGCAGGGCGTGGGCGATTTCATGGCCCATGATCGCGGCGATCTCAGCGTCGGTCAGCTTCAACTGGTCGATCAGGCCGGTGTAGAACATGATCTTGCCACCAGGACCGCAATTGGCGTTGAGTTCATCGCTCTTGATCAGGTTCACCTCCCAGTTCCACTGCGCCGAATCCGGGCGGAACACCGGCGCCTGGGCAATCAAGCGGTCGGCAATGACCTGGATGCGCTTGGCATCGCTGCTGGTCTTGTCCAGCACACCCTGGGCTTTGGCCTCGCCCATCGTCTTTTGATAGGACTGGGCGTACATCTGGTTGACCTGGTCGGTCGACAGCATGCTGAACATGTACTGCTTGCGTTCCACGCCCACGGCTCCGCCGCTGGTGGTATTGACCGACTGGCAACCGGCGAGCAGCAGAGCCGCGCTCAGAGCACTCACCATCAATGTCTTGTTCATGTAAAAGAAGCTCCCTGGAAACGTGGACGTATCCTAGGCCTTGATGGGTATCGGCGCCAGATACACAACGGGGGGATGACCGTTTTTTTGGACAGACCCCACCGCGTCCATTTGCGACACCCACGCAGCTAAAACAGTCACCCGACGAATAGCGCCTCATGCCGCGCCACAGAAACGCCGATAAAGATCCCAGGCGTCATTCCCGCGTCCGGAGCTTTTATGAAATTCAGATCGATCCAGTTTTCCGTGGCCGCCCTGGCCGGTGCCATCGTGCTCAGTGTGGTTGGCGCCCTTGTGCTGTACGCGCTTTTTGCCGGCGCCCGTACCCAGGAGATGGTGCAGCAGCGAACCAAGGCGCAGTTCGAACAACTCATCGAGCAACGCCTCAGTGCCCTGGCGCGCACCCAGGCCAGCCTGATCCAGCGGGAACTGGAAGCCCCGCTGTTGCTCGCCCGCGGCCTGGCCACCACGAATGCCTTGATGGGCATGAACGGCGCGGACGGCAACCCGCAACTGAAAGTGCCCCGCGAGCAAATGATCAGCCTGTTGCGCGAAACCGTGGTGCGCAACCCAAAGATCCTCGGCGCCTACATCGCCTGGGAACCGAACGCCATCGACCACGACGACGCCAATTATGTGGACAGCCAGGTGTTGGGCATGGAAACCAACGGGCGTTTCCTGCCCTGGTGGTTTCGCAACCAGGATGGCTCCCTGGGCCTGGAAAAGCTCGCCGATGTGACCGACCAGAAACTGCTCTCCACGGGCATTCGCGCCAGTGAGTACTACCTGTGCTCCCAGGACAGCAAGAAAGCCTGCGTGATCGATCCTGCGCCCTACCGCGTCGGCAACACGATGACCATGCTCGCCTCGTTCATCGAGCCTATCATGATCGATGGCAAGTTCCAGGGCATCGTCGGCGCCGACCTGTCGGTGAACTTCATCCAGGACATGCTCGTGGCCGCCGATGGCAAGCTGTACGACGGCGCCGGGGAAATGGCCTTGCTCTCGAGCAACAACCGATTGGTGGCCTTCACCAAGGACCCGAGCAAACTCGGGGAAAAGGCCAGTGACCTGCTGGACGCCAACGAACTGGATAACCTCGCCAAGCTGGGCGTCGGCGAGGTGCGCTACGACATCGACGAAGCGCACGGGCATATCGAGGTGTACATGCCGTTCGGCATCGGCGAAACCAATGCCCGCTGGACGCTGATGCTGCAACTGCCGCTGAACGCGGTCATGGCCGACCTGCAAGCCTTGCAGCAAGACCTCGACCGTCAGCGCCAGGCCGATATCTTTGGCATGGCGATGGTGGGCCTGGTGATTGCCGGCATCGGTCTGCTGGTGATCTGGCTGGTGGGCCACGGCATTGCCCGGCCACTCAAGCAAATGGTGGCGATGCTCGATGACATCGCCCAGGGCGAAGGGGACCTGACCCGCCGACTGGTGAGCGATCGCGCCGATGAACTGGGGGCGATTGCCAGGGGCTTCAACACCTTCCTGAGCAAGTTGCAGGGCATGATCACCCAGGTGGTGACCTCGGTGCAGAGCGTCAGCGATTCATCGGAGCACACCGCCGATATCGCGATCCGCACCAACCAGGGCGTGCACAAGCAGATGTCGGAGATCGATCAGGTCGCCACTGCCGTGCACGAAATGACCGCCACCGCCCAGGACGTGGCCCGCAACGCGACCCAGGCGGCCCAGGCCGCCAGCCATGCGGACCAGGCTGCCAGCCAGGGCATGCAGATCGTCCGGGACACCTCCACCTCCATCGGTGCCCTGGCCATGGAAATCGGCAAGGCGGTGGGCGTGGTGCAGACACTGGCCAAGGACAGCGAGAACATCAACGCGATCCTCACCGCCATCCGCGGGATCGCCGAGCAGACCAACCTGCTGGCCCTCAACGCTGCCATCGAAGCCGCCCGGGCCGGTGAACAAGGCCGTGGGTTCGCGGTGGTCGCCGATGAAGTGCGCAACCTGGCGCAGAAGACCCAGCAGGCGACCGAAGAAATCCAGTCGATGATCCAGCAACTGCAACAAGGCACCCGGGACGTGGTGCGAGTGATGGAAGACAGCCAGCAGCGCACCGATGAAAGCGTGCAGCACGCGGCGAAAGCGGCCCAGGCCCTGGAGACGATTACCCAGGCCGTGTCGGTGATCAACGACATGAACACCCAGATCGCCAGCGCCGCCGAGGAACAAAGCGCCGTGGCCGATGACATCAACCGCAACGTGATCAACATCGGGCAAGTGGCAAACGAAGTGGCCAGCGGCGCCGACGAATCCAGCGCGGCCAGCGCCGGGCTGACCAAACTGGCGGAGCAGCAGCGACGGTTGATCAATCAGTTCAGGGTCTGATCCAAAGGCCCCATCGCGAGCAAGCTCGCTCCCACAGGGGATTGGCGGTGGCATGCAGATCTTGCGAACACCCGAAAAAACTGTGGGAGCGAGCTTGCTCGCGATGGCGTCAGTTCAGCCAACATGGAAGTGACTGACACTACGCCTTCGCGGGCAAGCCCGCTCCCACAGGGGATTGGCGGTGGCATGCCGATCTTGCGAACACCCGAAAAAACTGTGGGAGCGAGCTTGCTCGCGATGGCGTCAGTTCAGCCAACATTTAAGTGACTGACACTACGCCTTCGCGAGCAAGCTCGCTCTCGCAGGGGATTGGCGGTGGCATGCAGATCTTGCGAACGCCCGAAAAAACTGTGGGAGCGGGCTTGCTCGCGATGGCGTCAGTTCAGCCAACATTTAAGTGACTGACACTACGCCTTCGCGGGCAAGCCCGCTCCCACAGGGGATTGGCGGTGGCATGCCGATCTTGCGAACACCCAAAAAAACTGTGGGAGCGAGCTTGCTCGCGATGGCGTCAGTTCAGCCAACATTTAAGTGACTGACACTACGCCTTCGCGAGCAAGCTTTGCTCCCACAGACTCCCACAAGTTCTATGCCGGGCTTTAGAGTTCGCCGAGGGCCTCGATCAGGGCCTGGTTCTGCTCCGGGGTGCCGATGCTGATCCGCAGGAACTGGGCAATCCGCTCCTGCTTGAAGTGCCGCACGATCACACCCTGTTCCCGCAGTTTCACCGCCAACCCCGCCGCATCGTGCCGAGGGTGACGGGTGAAGATGAAGTTGGCCGCCGAGGGCAGCACTTCAAAGCCCTTGGCTTGCAGTTGGGCCACCACCCATTCACGGTGCTCGATAACCAACTGGCAGGTCCGGTCGAAATACTCGCGATCATCGAACGCCGCCGCGCCGCCGACGTTCGCCAGGCGATCCAGCGGGTAGGAGTTGAAGCTGTTCTTGATCCGCTCCAGCGCTTCGATCAGGTCCGGATGGCCCACCGCCAGGCCCACGCGCAGCCCCGCCAGAGAACGGGACTTGGACAAGGTCTGGGTCACCAGCAGGTTCGGATAACGGTCCACCAGGCTGATGGCCGTCTCGCCGCCGAAGTCGATGTAGGCCTCGTCGACCACCACCACCGAATCCGGGCTGGCCTTGAGGATCTGCTCGACCGCTTCCAGCGCCAGGAGGCAGCCGGTCGGGGCGTTCGGGTTGGGGAAAATGATCCCGCCGTTCGGCTTGGCGTAGTGCGCCGGATCGATCCTGAACTGCTCGTCCAGGGGCACCGCATCGAACTGGATGCCATACAACCCGCAATACACCGGATAGAAGCTGTAGCTGATGTCCGGGAATAGGATCGGCCGGTCGTGCTGCAGCAGGCCGTGAAAAATGTGCGCCAGCACTTCGTCCGAGCCATTACCCAGGAACACCTGGTTGCTCTGCACGCCATAGTAGCGGGCCACGGCGCCCTTCAGCAGGTCGCTGTTGGGATCCGGATACAGGCGCAGGTTGTCGTTCAGCTCGGTCTGCATCGCCGCCAGGGCCTTGGGCGATGGGCCATAGGGGTTCTCGTTGGTGTTGAGCTTGACCAGGCGGGTCAGCTTCGGCTGTTCACCCGGCACGTAGGGCACCAGGTTCTTGACGAACGGGCTCCAGAATTTACTCATTTCAGTTCCCCTGCCCTTCAATGGAATTCTCGTCAAGAATGCGGTACTCGGCGCTGCGGGCGTGGGCGCTCAACGATTCGCCACGAGCCAGTACCGAAGCGGTCTTGCCCAGTTCGGACGCCCCCTGCTCGGAGCAGAAGATGATCGACGAACGCTTCTGGAAGTCATACACCCCCAGCGGCGACGAGAACCGCGCGGTGCCGGACGTCGGCAACACGTGGTTAGGCCCGGCGCAATAGTCGCCCAGGGCCTCACTGGTGTGGCGGCCCATGAAGATTGCACCGGCATGGCGGATCTGCGGCAACCAGGCCTGCGGATCGGCCACCGACAATTCCAGGTGTTCCGGCGCGATACGGTTGGCGACCTCGATGGCTTGCGCCATGTCTTCGACCTTGATCAGCGCCCCACGGCCATTGATCGAGGTATTGATGATCTCAGCGCGGTCCATGGTCGGCAACAGCTTGTCGATGCTGGCGGCAACCTTGTCGAGGAACTCGGCGTCCGGGCTGACCAGGATCGCCTGGGCGTCTTCGTCGTGCTCGGCCTGGGAAAACAGGTCCATGGCGATCCAGTCCGGGTCGGTCTGGCCGTCGCACACCACGAGGATTTCCGAAGGGCCGGCGATCATGTCGATGCCAACCTGGCCAAACACGTGGCGTTTGGCGGTGGCGACATAGATGTTGCCCGGCCCGACCACCTTGTCGACCCGCGGCACGCTTTCGGTGCCATAGGCCAGCGCAGCCACGGCCTGGGCACCGCCGATGGTGAACACCCGGTCCACGCCAGCGATGCAAGCGGCGGCCAGCACCAGCTCGTTGATTTCACCCCGCGGGGTCGGGACAACCATGACCACTTCGGTCACGCCGGCGACCTTGGCCGGAATCGCGTTCATCAGCACCGAGGACGGATAGGACGCCTTGCCGCCCGGTACGTACAGGCCGGCGCGGTCCAGCGGCGTGACCTTCTGGCCCAGCACCGTGCCGTCGGCTTCGGTGTAGCTCCAGGAGTCCTGTTTCTGCCGTTCATGGTAGTCACGGACCCGGGATGCGGCCTTTTCCAGGGCTTCGCGCTGGGCCACGGTGATCCGGGTCAGGGCCAGTTCCAGGCGCTCGCGCGGCAGGATCAGGTCAGCCATGGACGCCACCTGGAGGCCGTCGAACTTCTGGGTGAATTCCACTAGGGCGGCATCGCCACGCTCGCGCACAGCCTTGATGATGTCCAGCACCCGCTGATTGACCGAGTCATCGGACACGCTTTCCCAGCTCAGCAGATGATCCAGATGATGTGCGAAATCCGGGTCGGCAGCATTGAGTCGGCGAATCGAAGTGGGAGCGGTCATAGCGAGGGCCTCATTAATGGCAAATGCTCAGGCGCCCTAAGCTACCAGTCCATTCGCGTGGGCACCTGAGAAAATTGGCTATGACACGGATAGACGGGCGCGACTCAAGGTCGCGCAGGTGAATCAGCCGCGGTGTCGCGATTCCACTGCCTTGCGCAGGGTATCGATCAGAGCCTGGATGCGAGCATGCTGCATTTTCATCGATGCCTTGTTGACGATCAGCCGGGAGGTGATGTCAGCGATGAAGTCCTGGGGTTCCAGGCCGTTGGCCCGCAAGGTATTGCCGGTGTCGACCACGTCGATGATCTTGTCCGCCAGGCCGATCAGCGGCGCCAGCTCCATCGAACCGTACAACTTGATGATGTCGACCTGACGGCCCTGCTCGGCGTAATAACGCTTGGCAATGTTGACGAACTTGGTCGCCACCCGCAAACGCCCCTTGGGCTCCGGCGCGCCGACTTTACCGGCGGTCATCAGCTTGCAGCGGGCGATCTGCAGGTCCAGGGGCTCGTACAGGCCCTGGCCGCCGTATTCCATCAGCACGTCCTTGCCGGCGACGCCCAGGTCGGCGGCACCATGTTCCACGTAGGTCGGCACGTCGGTGGCACGCACGATCAGCAAGCGCACGTCGGCCTGGGTCGTGGGAATGATCAGCTTGCGGCTCTTGTCCGGATTCTCGGTCGGCACGATGCCCGCTTCAGCCAGAAGCGGCAGGGTGTCGTCAAGGATGCGGCCCTTGGACAGTGCGATGGTCAACATGGGAAACGTCAGTCCTTATCAAGGTACTCATGCCCGGTCGCATGCGGCGCCGGACACACATCGAGGGTGCAACCACCCTCGATTTGAAACGAAATCAAGGCACATCCGTGTGCCCATGCAGCCGGACTAGCCCGGTACGCGGCGGATCTTGGCGCCGAGCATCTGCAGTTTTTCTTCGATGCACTCGTAGCCACGGTCGATGTGGTAGATGCGGTCGATCAGGGTATCGCCTTCGGCAACCAGCGCCGAGATGACCAGGCTGGCCGAGGCCCGCAGGTCGGTGGCCATCACTGGCGCGCCCTTGAGCTTCTCGGTGCCGGTGACAATGGCCGTGTTGCCTTCGACCTGGATCTTGGCGCCCATGCGGTGCAGTTCGTAGACGTGCATGAAGCGGTTTTCGAAGATCGTCTCGATCACAGCACCCGTGCCTTCGGCAATGGCGTTGAGGGAGATGAACTGCGCCTGCATGTCGGTCGGGAACGCCGGGTACGGAGCGGTCCGCACATTGACGGCTTTTGGCCGCTTGCCGTGCATGTTCACTTCGATCCAGTCTTCGCCGCAGGAGACTTCGGCACCGGCTTCCTTGAGTTTTTCCAGGACGGCTTCAAGGATGGTCGGATCGGTGTCCTTGACCTTGACGCGGCCACCAGTGACCGCAGCGGCCACCAGGTAGGTACCGGTTTCGATCCGGTCCGGCATCACCTTGTAGGTGGCCGAATGCAGGCGCTCGACGCCATCGATGGTGATGGTGTCGGTGCCGGCGCCGCTGATCTTGGCGCCCATGGCGATCAGGAAGTTCGCCAGGTCGACCACTTCAGGCTCGCGCGCGGCGTTTTGCAGCACGCTGCGGCCCTTGGCCAGTGCGGCGGCCATCATGATGTTCTCGGTACCGGTCACGCTGACGGTATCGAAGAAGAAGTGCGCGCCGCGCAAGCCGCCTTCCGGCGCCTTGGCCTTGATGTAGCCGCCTTCGACGTCGATCACCGCGCCCATGGCTTCCAGGCCGCGGATGTGCAGGTCCACCGGACGCGAGCCGATGGCGCAGCCACCCGGCAAGGCGACTTCGGCTTCACCGAAGCGGGCGACCATCGGGCCCAGTACCAGGATCGAGGCACGCATGGTTTTCACCAGCTCGTACGGAGCGACCAGGGTCTTGATGGTGCGTGGGTCGATCTCGACGCTGAGCTTCTCGTCGATCACCGGCTCGATGCCCATGCGGCCGAACAGCTCGATCATCGTGGTGATGTCGTGCAGGTGCGGCAGGTTGGCCACGGTCACAGGACCATCGCACAGCAGGGTCGCGGCCAGGATAGGCAGGGCGGAGTTCTTTGCCCCGGAAATACGGATTTCGCCATCAAGACGAACGCCGCCGGTAATAATCAGTTTATCCATAAGAATCTCGAGGCCCTTGGGCTCAGGTGCGCTCGGCCCAGGCCGCGCTGCTGAAAAATTTCATCGTGACCGCGTGGATGCTGCCATCGGCGATCCATGGGTTCAAATGGGCATAGATGCTCTGCTGACGCTTCACTGGGCTCAATGCCGCCAGTTCATCGCTGATCACGTTCAGCTGGAAGTTGCAGCCTTCGCCTTCAACTTCCACCTGCGTTCCCGGCAGCTTTCCTTCAAGGAAGCTCTTCACTTCTACAGCCTGCATGCTCAACCTCAATCGGCGCCCTGTGCGCGCGGGTCGCACATCATACAAAAAAGCCCCGCGCCTGCGAACCCCGCGAAGCAGGACTCTGACGGGGGGACTTTTCCGACAATGTGGGTCAGGAGTGCGCCAACAGCTCGGTCAGCTCGCTGACCTGGGCTATTTCGCGCATGTCTTCGGGCATCCCACGGATGCTCCACGTTTTGCCGGCCGCCTTGGCGTCCCGCATGAAGCACAACAGCAGCGACAAGCCGACACTGCTGGATTTTTGCACCGCCGAGCAGTCGATGACCACCTCGGCGGCACCGATGGACTTGATCAGCGCCTGGCCCTGCTTGCGCAAGGCCGGGCCGGTGCGGTAGTCCAGCACGCCGCTGAGCAACAACTCACCCGCCCCGCCCAGACGAACGGCCGACTCACTCACCGTCTCGATCATTGTTCCTGCTTCTCTTTGGCTTCTTCGGTCACTTCCTTGGCCTTGGCGACTTCACCGGCCCAACCGTCGATGGTCTTGTCCAGGTCGTTGCCATTGCGCTGCATGGCGTCGGCGAACTGATCGCGGAACAGCTTGCCGATGTTGATGCCATTGATGATCACGTTGCGCACCTTCCACTCGCTGTTGATTTTCTCGAGTGTGTAGGACACAGGATAGACCGCGCCGTTGTTGCCCTTGACCTGCATGTCGACACTGGTGCGGGTGCCGCTTTCGTCCTTGGCGGGGGAAACGGTGATGCCCTGGTTGTTGTATTCGAGCAAGGCATTGCCATAGAACTGCATCAGGCTGCGCTTGAAGTTCTCCTGGAAGCGGGTCATCTGCGCCGGGGTCGCCTTGCGCGAATATTTGACCGTCATGATGCTCCTGGAGATGCCATCGGCGTCCACCACGGGGCCGACGATGCCGTTCAGCGCATCGTAGAACGCGCTGGGGTCCTGCTTGTATTTCTCTTTGTTGGCGGCAAGGTCCGCCAGCAACCGGGTCGTCGTGTCCTGGATGATTTCATGGGCCGAAGGCGCGGCCACGGCGTTGGCCATCAACGGCAGCGCCGCGAGCAACACCAACAGGCTACGTCGCAAGATAGAGATCATTCAAAAGCTCCTCATTTGGCGTCTTTGCTAACGGTATTGAGCAGGAATTTACCGATCAGGTCCTCGAGCACCAGCGACGACTGCGTGTCATGGATGACGCCACCGTCCTTGAGCACGGCGTCTTCCCCGCCCACGCTGATGCCAATGTACTTCTCGCCCAGCAGCCCGGCCGTGAGGATAGAGGCCGTGGAGTCAGTCGGCAGGTTGTCCACGCGTTTCTCTAACTGCAGCGTCACCCGACCGGTGAAATCCTCGCGATTCAGATCGATTGCCGTGACCTTGCCAATGGTGACACCGGCCATGGTCACCTTGGCTCTGACCGTCAAACCGGCAATATTGTCGAAGTTGGCATAAAGTTTATAAGTATCGGTGCTTGCCGTCGGCGCCAGTCCACTGACCCGCAGGGCCAGCAGCAGCAAAGCCAGGATGCCAGCCAGCAAGAAAAGGCCGACACCGATTTCCAGGGTGCGGTTTTGCATCAGAAATCTCCAAACATCAAGGCGGTCAGAATAAAGTCGAGGCCCAGGACCGCCAGCGAGGCGTACACCACGGTCTTGGTTGTGGCACGGCTGATCCCCTCTGAAGTGGGCTCACAGTCATAGCCTTGAAACACGGCGATCCAGGTCACGACGAACGCGAACACGGCACTTTTGATCACGCCATTGAGGACATCGTCGAGGAAGTCGACACTGTTTTGCATGTTCGACCAGTAGGAGCCCTCATAGACCCCCAGCCAATCGACGGCCACCCACGAGCCCCCCCAGATCCCCACGACGCTGAAAATCATGGCCAGCACCGGCAGGGAAATGAAGCCGGCCCACAGGCGCGGGGCAATGATGTATTTGAGCGGGTCGACGCCGATCATTTCCAGGCTGGACAACTGCTCGGTGGACTTCATGTTGCCGATTTCAGCCGTCAGCGCCGAACCGGCCCGCCCGGCGAACAGCAGTGCGGTCACCACGGGCCCTAGCTCACGCAGCAATGTCAGGGCGACCATCTGCCCGACCGCCTGCTCCGAACCGTAGCTGGATAAAATGTTGAAGCCCTGCAGCGCCAGCACCATGCCGATGAAGATCCCGGAGACCACGATGATCACCAGGGACATCACACCCACCGAGTGCAATTGCTTGACCAGCAGGCCAAAACCGCCGCCTGTCGCGTTGCGACCGAGCAAGGCGTGCATCAGGAACAGCGAGGAGCGGCCCAGCACCGCCACCACGTCGATACCGGAGCGACCGAACAGGCGAATTCTTTCCAACAGTGATTTCTTGCGCATCAGCGCTTCCCCAGCAGATCGGTACGGTAATCCGTGGCCGGAAAATGGAACGCCACCGGCCCGTCCGGATCACCCTTCATGAATTGACGAATACGCGGGCTGTCCGAATCCATCAGTTCCTGCGGGGAGCCCTGCCCCAGCACCTGGCCGTCGCCGACCACATAGATGTAGTCGGCAATGCTTGCGGTTTCGGCCAGGTCATGGGAGACCACGATGCTGGTGATGCCCAGCGCATCGTTGAGCAGGCGGATCAAGCGCACGAGCACGCCCATGGCGATCGGGTCCTGGCCGACGAAGGGTTCGTCGTACATGAGGATCTTCGGATCGAGGGCAATCGCCCGCGCCAGCGCGACACGACGCTTCATGCCGCCGGACAGTTCGTCCGGCATCAGGTCGATGGCGCCGCGCAGCCCGACGGCCTGCAATTTGAGCAGGACGATGTCGCGGATCATTTCTTCCGGCAGGTCGGTATGGACCCGCAGCGGGAATGCCACGTTCTCGAACACATCGAGGTCGGTGAACAACGCGCCGCTCTGGAACAGCACGCCCATGTGCTTGCGCGCATCGAACAGATCGCTGCGAGACAAGCGAGGGAGATTCTGGCCATTGACCCAGACTTCGCCGGCACTGGGGCGCAGTTGTGCCCCTATCAGCCGCAGCAGCGTGGTCTTGCCACACCCGGAAGGCCCCATGATCCCGGTGACCTTGCCCCGCGGGATGCGAATATCGATGTCATTGAAAATGCTGCGCGTCCCTCGCTTGAAGGACAATCCCTTCAGCTCGACCGCGTAGGCGTTGTCGGCACTCATCTAAACTCCTTGCGATGCAGCCTCACATTCGAATGCCCCGGGCAGCCGACAAGCGCCGGTACCGCCGGGCACGCGAACCGGCGGCGAACTATATCACTGCAACAGCCAAGCGCCCAAGGCCAACGCCCCGCCCGTTAAGCCTGGCTTAAGGTAAAGGCCGCATTTTATCTCGATCCTTGGGGCTCCCCGAACAAAGCATGACGAACTTACGTGAGGGAATTGTTCATTACCGCTATAATCGCCGCCTTTTCATCGGGCTATACGATTTCTGACATGAGCCAATCCAGCGACCTGATCCAATCGGCACAACGTACCATCCGCCTCGAACTCGAAGCCGTACAAGGCTTGCTGCCCCATATCGACGCTGATTTCGTACGCGCCTGCGAGATGATTCTGGCCAGCAAGGGCCGCGTGGTCGTGGTCGGCATGGGCAAGTCCGGGCACATTGGCAACAAGATCGCCGCCACCCTCGCCAGCACCGGCACCACGGCCTTTTTTGTCCATCCGGCCGAAGCCAGCCATGGGGACATGGGCATGATCACCCGGGACGACATCATCCTGGCCCTGTCCAACTCCGGCTCGACCAACGAGATCATCACCCTGCTGCCGCTGATCAAGCGCCTGGGCATCCAGTTGATCAGCGTGACCGGCAACCCGGACTCGCCGCTGGCCAAGGCCGCCGAAGTGAACCTCAATGTCAATGTCGAGCACGAAGCCTGCCCGCTGAACCTGGCACCGACCTCCTCCACCACTGCCGCCCTGGTCATGGGCGACGCCCTGGCCGTGGCGCTGCTGGAGGCCCGGGGCTTTACTGCGGAAGATTTCGCCTTCTCCCACCCGGGTGGCGCCCTCGGCCGTCGCCTGCTGCTGAAAGTCGAAAACGTGATGCACGCGGGCCAAGAGTTGCCACAGGTTGTGCGCGGCACGCTGCTCAAGGATGCGTTGATGGAAATGACCCGCAAGGGTCTGGGCATGACCGTGGTCCTGGAGACCGACGGCAAGCTCGCCGGGATCTTTACCGACGGCGACCTGCGCCGCACCCTGGACCGCACCATCGACATCCACAGCACGACCATCGAGCAAGTCATGACGCCCCACGGCAAGACCGCCCGCGCCGAGATGCTCGCCGCCGAGGCCTTGAAAATCATGGAAGACCACAAGATAAGCGCCCTGGTGGTCGTCGATGACGAAGACCGTCCGGTGGGCGCCCTGAACATGCACGACTTGCTGCGTGCGGGAGTCATGTAAATGAACACAGACCTGTTGCAACGGGGCAAAACCATCAAGCTGGCCGTGTTCGATGTGGACGGCGTACTGACCGACGGTCGCCTGTACTTCCTCGAAGACGGCAGCGAATTCAAGACCTTCAATACCCTCGACGGCCAGGGCATCAAGATGCTGATGGCCGCTGGGGTGCAGACCGCTATCATCAGCGGACGCAAGACCCCGGTGGTCGAACGGCGCGCGAAGAATCTCGGCATCCCGCATCTTTACCAGGGGCGCGAAGACAAACTGGTGGTGCTCGACGAGCTTCTGGGTCAACTCAACCTAAGCTATGAACAGGTGGCGTACCTCGGCGACGACCTGCCGGACCTGCCGGTGATTCGCCGGGTCGGCCTGGGCATGGCGGTCGCCAACGCGGCCAGCTTCGTCCGCGAGCATGCCCACGGCGTCACCACGGCGCGAGGCGGCGAAGGTGCGGCCCGTGAATTCTGTGAACTGATCCTGCGCGCCCAGGGCCGACTCGAAGCGGCCAACGCCGCGTACCTGTGAGCCAATTATGCTGAGCAAAAAGATTCGCACCGTTGTGGTGTTTGCCTGTATCGCGGCGATTTTCGCCGCGGTGGGCTATTGGAACATCAGCCCCGAACGGTTTCTCGACCAGCCGGCAGCCCAGGTCGAGGAGCGGATCGACTGGTACGCGACCAATACCCACACCCTGCAGTACCTGCCCGACGGCAAAGTGCAATATGAGATGACGTCCGACAAGGTCGACCACGTAAAAGCCACTGACATTACGCTGGTCACCAAGCCGGACCTGAACATGTTCCGCGGCACCGAGTTCCCGTGGCATGTGCAGAGCGAGCACGCCGAAGTCAACTCCGGCGGCACCGAAGTGGAGCTGATCGACTCGGTGCGCATTGCCCGAACCGACGAGAAAAACCGTACGACCATCATCACCAGCACACGCATGACCGTGTTCCCACAGCAAGAATATGCGCAGACCGAGCAACCCGTTAGAATCGACGGCGCCGGGGGTGTATCGACCGGCACGGGAATGAAAGCGTATTTGAAGGAAAGCAGGATACACCTGCTATCGAACGTAAGAGGACAGTATGAAGCTCGCTAAAACCCTCCCTATTTTGCTCAGTCTGGGCGCAGCACTGGGAAGCGCGAGCGCCTGGGCTCTTCCCACCGACCGCGACCAGCCTATCCGCATCCAGGCCGACGACGCGCAACTCGACGACAAGAACGGCGTCGCCACCTATAAAGGCGACGTGATCATCACCCAGGGCTCCATGAAGGTCACCGGCAACACCGTGACCATCACCCGCACCCAGTCCGGCGATATCGACGTGGTGACCTCCGTGGGCAACCTGGCCTATTTCGAGCAGATGCAAACCGCGGGCGATACCAAGCCTGTACAGGGCTACGGGGTAACCATCCAGTACCACGCCTCCCAGGACCGCGTCGTGCTGATCGACCGCGCCAAGGTCGTGGACAAGGACAACAACGTCACCCAGGGCGAAAAAATCGTCTACGACACCAACAAGAAACTCGCCAGCGCCGGTCGCGCCACCGGCAGCAAGGTGACCGAACAGCGTCCACGGATCGACATGGTGATCCAGCCCAAAAAGAAAACCGAGCAGAAGGCCCAGTAATGGCAACTCTGAAAGCTCAGCACCTGGCCAAGAGCTACAAGAGCCGTCAAGTCGTGCGTGATGTCAGCCTGTCCATCGACAGCGGCCAGATCGTCGGCTTGCTCGGCCCCAATGGCGCGGGCAAGACCACCTGCTTCTACATGATCGTCGGCCTGGTCCAGGCCGATCAGGGTCGCGTACTGATCGACGACCTGGATGTCAGCCACCAGCCGATGCATGGCCGGGCGAAGGCCGGTATCGGCTATCTGCCGCAAGAAGCGTCGATCTTCCGCAAACTGTCGGTTGCCGACAACATCATGGCGATCCTCGAGACCCGCAAGGAACTGGACAAGGCCGGTCGTCGCCAGGAGCTGGAAAGCCTGCTGCAGGAATTCCACATCAGCCACATTCGCGACAACCTGGGCATGAGCCTGTCCGGGGGTGAACGGCGCCGCGTGGAAATCGCCCGCGCCCTGGCCACCGCACCAAAGTTCATCCTGCTCGACGAACCCTTCGCCGGCGTAGACCCGATTTCGGTGGGCGACATCAAGCAGATCATCCACCACCTCAAGGCCAAGGGCATCGGCGTACTGATCACCGACCACAACGTGCGCGAGACCCTGGATATCTGCGAAACCGCCTACATTGTCAATGACGGCCAACTGATCGCCGAAGGCGACTCCGCCGCGATCCTGGCCAATGACCTGGTCAAGGAAGTGTACCTGGGACATGAGTTCCGCCTGTAAGCTCACGTGTCTGGCGAATTGCCAGAGCGTCGTTTAATTTAATTATGGCGACGCTCTAGGCAAACACTTCAGTTTCAGGCATATAATTTGCTTAAGTTTGGCGCTCCGGCGCCCTGTAGTGGATGGCGCATGTGCGCCGGCGAATAAGGTGTTAAGCCCCTGCCATGAAACCATCGCTAGTCTTGAGAATGGGCCAGCAGCTGACGATGACACCGCAGCTGCAACAGGCCATCCGCCTGCTCCAATTGTCGACCCTGGACCTGCAACAGGAAATCCAGGAGGCCCTGGAGTCCAATCCGATGCTCGAGCGCCAGGAAGAAGGCGACGACTTCGATAACACCGACCCCCTGGCCGACAACGTCGAGCAGAAAACCAACACCGAGATCCCGGAACCATCCTACCAGGAAGCCGCCCCAACGGTGGACAACCTCGAGGATGGCGAGTGGAACGAGCGCATCCCCAACGAGTTGCCCGTGGACACGGCCTGGGAAGATGTCTACCAGACCAGTGCCAGCAACCTGCCCAGCAGCAGCGATGACGACGAGTGGGACTTCACCACCCGGACCTCGGCCGGCGAGAGCCTGCAAAGCCACCTGCTGTGGCAATTGAACCTGGCACCGATGTCCGACACCGATCGCCTGATCGCCGTCACCCTGATCGATTGCATCAACAACCAGGGCTACCTGGACGAGACCCTCGAAGAAATCCTCGAAGCCTTCGACCCCGAGCTCGACATCGAGCTGGACGAGATCGAAGCCGTCCTCCATCGTATCCAGCAGTTCGAACCGGCCGGCATCGGCGCCCGCAACCTGGGCGAGTGCCTGTTGCTGCAACTGCGCCAGTTGTCCGCCAAGACCCCATGGCTGTCCGAAGCCAAACGATTGGTCACCGATTACATCGACCTGCTGGGCGGTCGCGACTACAGCCAATTGATGCGTCGCATGAAGCTCAAGGAAGATGAGCTGCGCCAGGTCATCGAGCTGGTACAGAGCCTCAACCCGCGTCCCGGCTCGCAGATCGAATCCACCGAACCTGAGTACGTGGTCCCCGACGTGATCGTGCGCAAGCACAATGATCGCTGGCTGGTGGAGCTCAACCAGGAATCGGTCCCCAAGCTGCGGGTCAACGCCCAGTACGCCGGCTTCGTGAAGCGTGCCGACACCAGCGCCGACAATACCTTCATGCGCAACCAGTTGCAGGAGGCCCGCTGGTTCATCAAGAGCCTGCAAAGCCGCAACGAAACCCTGATGAAAGTGGCCACCCAGATCGTCGAGCATCAGCGCGGCTTCCTGGAGTACGGCGATGAAGCGATGAAACCGTTGGTCTTGCATGACATTGCCGAGGCCGTGGGCATGCACGAGTCGACGATTTCCCGTGTAACCACCCAGAAATTCATGCATACCCCTCGGGGCATCTATGAATTGAAATACTTTTTCTCCAGCCACGTCAGCACCTCCGAAGGCGGCGAATGCTCGTCCACGGCCATCCGCGCGATCATCAAAAAACTGGTGGCTGCGGAAAATCAGAAAAAGCCGTTGAGTGACAGCAAGATCGCTGGTTTACTGGAGGCACAAGGCATTCAGGTGGCCCGCCGTACCGTCGCCAAGTACCGTGAATCCCTCGGGATCGCACCTTCGAGCGAACGCAAGCGGTTGATGTAACAGGCCACGCCACAGCGTTCCAGTGGCAGGCATTTCTGCCTGCCGCTTTATGCACTGGCAACGAAGGAGAAGCTGTATGCAAGTCAACATCAGTGGACACCAACTGGAAGTGACCGAACCCCTGCGCACCTACATCGGCGAAAAACTCGACCGATTGGAGAGGCATTTCGACAAGATCACCAACGTGCAAGTCACGATGAACGTCGAGAAGCTGCTGCAGAAAATCGAAGCCACACTGCATATCCCCGGCGGAGAAGTGGTTGCCAACGCAGAGCACACAGACATGTATGCCGCGATTGACCTGCTGACCGACAAGCTGGATCGCCAACTTAAAAAGCATAAGGAAAAGACCCAGAGCCTCCTCCAGGGCGCTACCGGTCGTTAACCCCCCCAATCCATGATCCGACTAGAAACCATCCTGACCCCCGGCCGTTCCCAAGTGAACGCGCCGGGCGGCAGTAAAAAGAAAGCCCTCGAACACATTGCCAACCTGATCCACCGCGAGGTTCCGGATCTGGAAATGCAGGACGTCTTCGAGGCCCTGGTTGCCCGTGAAAAACTCGGTTCCACCGGTTTTGGCAACGGCATCGCCATTCCTCATTGCCGTCTCAAGGGTTGTACCTCGCCGATCAGTGCGTTGTTGCACCTTGAAACCGCCATCGATTTCGACGCCATCGACGGCGCCCCGGTCGACCTGCTGTTTGTATTGCTGGTACCGGAAGCGGCGACCGATGCGCACCTCGAGCTGCTGCGCCAGATCGCCAGCATGCTGGACCGCAAGGAAGTGCGCGAAAAACTGCGCAGCGCGCCGAGTAACGAAGCTCTGTACCAGGTAGTCCTGGACGAGCAGAACGGTCATTAAACATGCGCATGATCATCGTCAGTGGCCGCTCCGGCTCCGGTAAAAGTACGGCCCTCAACGTGCTTGAGGACAGCGGCTACTATTGCATCGACAATTTGCCCGCCGGCCTGCTGCCGGAACTGGCCGAGCGTGCCCTGATCCACACCGAGCTGGCGCAGCCGCTGGTGGCGGTGTCCATCGATGCCCGCAACCTGCCAAGCCACCTGTCGCGCTTTCCGGAATTGCTCGAGGAAGTGCGCAGCCGGCATATCCAGTGCGATGTGTTGTACCTGGATGCCGACGAAGAGACGCTGCTCAAGCGCTTCTCCGAAACCCGCCGGCGTCATCCCCTGAGCAACGCCAATCGCTCTCTGGCCGAAGCCATCGAGGATGAAAGCCAACTGCTGGGACCGATTGCCGACCTGGCGGACCTGAAGGTCAATACCACGCACCTGAACCTTTATCAGTTGCGCGACACGATCAAGCTGCGCCTGCTGAACCAGCCGGAGCCAGGCACGGCGTTCCTGGTGGAGTCGTTCGGCTTCAAGCGTGGCATGCCGGTAGACGCCGACCTGGTGTTCGATGTGCGTTGCCTGCCCAATCCTTATTGGAAACCGGAATTGCGTGCTCAGTCCGGGCTCGACCAACCGGTGATCGACTACCTGGCCGCCCAGCCGGATGTCGAGGAAATGTACCAGGATATCTCCAGCTACCTGCTCAAATGGCTGCCCCGCTTTGCCGCGAGCAACCGCGCCTACGTCACGATCGCCATCGGCTGTACCGGCGGTCATCACCGCTCCGTCTACCTGACAGAACGCCTGGGTCAGCTCCTGCAACAATCCCTGAAGAATGTCCAGGTTCGCCACCGCGACCTCAGCTAAAGGATTCACATCGCGATGCCTGCTCGGGAAATTGAAATCATCAACAAGCTGGGTTTGCATGCCCGAGCGTCGGCAAAATTTGTAGGTGTGGCGGGGAAGTTTCCGGATACCACAATCAGGGTCGGGCGTACGCCAGAGTCAACGGTCGACGGTAAAAGCATCATGGCGATGATGATGCTTGCCGCTGGCAAGGGCACCCGGATCCACCTGAGCACCGAAGGGGAGCAGGCGCAGGAAGCAATGGATGCGCTGGTGGCGCTGGTCGACAACTACTTCGACGAAGGCGAATAACCTCCTGTGGCGAGGGGATTTATCCCCGCTGGGCTGCGAAGCAGCCCCAAAAAGAGCTTAGTCGACCTGATGCTCGGCGGTGACAGAGATCAGGGCTGCTGCGCAGCCCAACGGGGATAAATCCCCTCGCCACAGATGGTCCTCTCTCACAGATGATCTCTGTCCCACAGATTGATCCCCGCCCCACAGATTTCCCCTGTCACGCCAACGCCGTATCCAGCACCATCATCAGGCAAAACCCCACCAGCAATCCCAGGCTCGCCAGTTTCTCGTGACCCTTGCGGCGCGATTCAGGAATCACCTCGTGGGTCACCACCAGCAGCATCGCCCCGGCCGCCAAGGCCAGGCCCAGGGGCAAGAGCATCTCGGCCAGGCTCACCAGCCAGGCGCACAGCAGCGCGAACACAGGCTCGACCAGCCCTGACGCCGCGCCCACCAGGAACGCCCTGACCCGCGACATGCCCGCCGCGGCCAGCACCAGCGCGATCACCAGCCCTTCGGGGACATCCTGCAAAGCGATGCCCATCGCCAGGCTGTCGGCATCCGGCATGCCACCACCCGCCGACACGCCCACCGCCATGCCTTCCGGAATGTTGTGGGCAATGATGGCAAACACGAACAACCAGATCCGTGGTGCAATGATCGGATGCCCTGGCGCCGCCACCAGCTTTTCGGGGCAGGCCGAGACCTTGCGGTCCACCAGGTACAGCCCGAACGCCCCCGACATGATGCCAAAACAGATAAGGCCGCTGGCCAGCCAAGGCGTAAGCCCCAACTGCTCGGCCGCAGCAATGCCCGGCACGATCAGCGAAAATGCCGTCGCAGCGAGCATCACCCCAGCACCGAAGCCCAGCAGCGAATCGTTCACGGCCTGGGGCATGCGTCGGATGACCAGCACCGGCACCGCCCCCAACGCGGTGCCCAAGGCGCAGAGCCCGCCGCCCTGAAGGGCCCGCAACAACCTGGGTTCCAGGTCCAGCCACGCCAGACCCTGGGCCGCCAACAACGTCATCCCGGCCAACAGCAACAACGAACCCAAGGCGTAGCGGAACATCCGTCCGCTTCCAATCGCCAGTATTTGAGTATCCATAGTCAGCCTTGGAGAGTGTTCATGAAGGACTCGAAGCCAGCGCCGCCTGATAGCGCCGGGCGACTTCAGGCCAATTGATCACGTTGTAGAACGCGTTGATGTATTCCGGACGACGGTTCTGGTAGAGCAGGTAATAAGCGTGCTCCCAGACGTCCAGGCCCAGAATCGGCGTGTTGCCATTCATCAGCGGACTGTCCTGGTTGCCGCTGCTTTCCACCACCAGGGTCTTTTGCGCAGTCACGCTCAACCAGGCCCAGCCGCTGCCGAACCGGGTCAGCGCCGCTTTGGTGAACGCTTCCTTGAAGCGTTCGATGCCGCCCAGTTGCGCCTCGATCGCCGCCGCCAGGGCGCCCTCGGGCTGGCCGCCGCCCTGGGGCGTCATCACCTCCCAGAACAACGAATGGTTGGCATGGCCACCGCCCTGGTTGATCACCGCGGCTTTCAGGCTTGGCGGTAACTGCTCCACCCTGGACACCAGTTTTTCGACGGGCCACTCGGCGTATTCGGTGCCGTCCACCGCCGCGTTGAGGTTATTGATGTAGGTCTGATGGTGCTTGGTGTAGTGGATCTCCATGGTTTGCGCATCGATGTGCGGTTCCAGGGCGTCGTAGGCGTAGGGCAATGCAGGCAAGGTAAAAGCCATGTTCAATGAACTCCATGATGAAGAGGGGCATTGCGCTGCCGGGGCGTGACGGCATCGCAGTGCAGCAGGCGCTGGGTGCGTGGGTACTCACCGTGCTCGCTGATGAAATTCAGCAGTTCGACATAAGTCTTGTGACTCTGGCGCTGCGCGGCGGCGCGCAGGGCCGGCGCCAGGCGCTCGTCCTGCATCGCCTGCAACAACCGTTGGTGGATCGCGCACAAGTATTCGGCGCTCTCCTCCGGCTGGTTCAGGCGCAAGTGCAGGTCCGCCAGGTTGTGATGGGAGACGACGCAGGCAGCCACGGCTTCGTCGGCATCCGCCCAGCGCCCGAACAGCACTTGGGCCAGCGCCAGGGCTTGCAGGTAGGCTTCGCGCGCATCCACCAGCTCACCGTGCATGAAACAGCGATTGGCCCGCTCGATCGTACGTTTCCAGTGTTCCATGATGAGTCCTCCACACAAGTGTCGGGGTTACACGCCGCCGGCGGTGAGCTTCTCCGGGTCCAGCAGGACTTCGAGTTCGCTGCGAGACAGGTCGGTGTGTTCCAGGGCGACATCGATGACCGGCCGGCCTTGCTGATAAGCCTTCTTGGCGATCTCAGCGGCCTTCTGGTAACCGATGATCGGATTCAGCGCGGTCACCAGGATCGGGTTGCGCGACAGCGCTTCCTTGAGCCTGGCTTCGTTGACCTTGAACGTGGCGATGGCCTTGTCCGCGAGCAAGCGGCTGGCGGTGGACATCAGGGCGATGCTGCTCAGCAGGTTCTGGGCGATGATCGGCAGCATCACGTTCAATTCGAAGTTGCCTGATTGGCCGGCGATGGTGATCACCGTGTCGTTGCCGATCACCTGGGCCGCGACCATCGCGGTGGCTTCAGGAATGACCGGGTTGACCTTGCCGGGCATGATCGAGGAGCCCGGTTGCAAGCCCTCGAGTTCGATCTCGCCCAGGCCCGCCAACGGTCCGGAATTCATCCAGCGCAGGTCGTTGGCGATTTTCATCAACGACACGGCCGTGGTCTTGAGCTGCCCGGACACCGCCACGGCGGTGTCCTGGGAGCCGATCAGCGCAAACAGGTTCTTGCCCGGGGTGAATTGCACCTGAGTCAATTGCGTCAATTGTTGGCTGAACAACTCGGCGAAGCGCGGATGGGCATTGACCCCGGTGCCGACCGCCGTACCGCCCTGGGCCAAGGATTGCAGGCTCGGCAGCAGGTCCTGCAAGTGGCCGACATTGGCCTTGAGCTGCTGCGCCCAACCGTCGAGCACCTGGCTCAAGCGCACCGGCATGGCGTCCATCAGGTGGGTGCGACCGGTCTTGATGAACGGGTGGACTTCTTCGGCCTTGCGCTCGATCACCTGCACCAGGTGCAACAGCGCCGGCAGCAGTTGCTCATGCAAGGCCAGCGCGGCGCTGACATGAATGCAGGTGGGGATGATGTCGTTGCTGCTCTGGCCGCAATTGACGTGGTCGTTCGGGTTGACCGCCTCCCCCAGCAGACCGCTGGCGAGGGTGGCGATCACTTCGTTGGCGTTCATGTTGGAGCTGGTGCCGGAGCCGGTCTGGAAGATATCCACCGGGAAATGATCCATGTAACGACCTTCGAGCAGTCCCAGGGCCGCGTCGACGATGGCCTTGCCCTGGGCCGCGCTGATTTGTTCCAGCTCGACGTTGGCCCGGGCAGCCGCAGCCTTGGCCAGGATCAGGGCGCGGATGAAGGGCGCCGGCATGCGCTGGCCGCTGACCGGAAAGTTATCCACGGCACGCTGGGTCTGGGCGCCATAGAGGGCATCCACCGGGACGTGCAGCTCGCCCATGCTGTCGCGTTCGATACGGGTATTACTCATCGGGAGATCCTTGCACCAGTTCAATAAGGGGAATCGATGGCGCCAAGGCGCAGGTCGCCAGCGCCCAGGCATGGCGTTGCCAGCGCTTGAGGCGGCAGCGGCACAGTGATTGGCGTTCGAGGTCACGCAAGGGGCGCCAGGCCTGGTCGAGGCAGAGGCTGCGCCAATGCCAGGGCAGCGCGACGTCCGAGGCGGTGTCGAGCAGCAGGCGGAAGGCGGTTTCGGAGATCATCCACGGCGAGGTGGCGGTGCAACAGGCCAGGTAGCGGCCCTCGGCCAGGTAGTGCTCGATCAGCCGCGGCTCCTCCGGGTTCATCCCACAACGAATCTGGCGGCTCATCCAGCGCCAGCTTTCAAGGTAGGGTTGTTCGTGCAGGGCAGCACTCATGACCGGGTCTCACTCGGCTAATGAGATTCATTATTAGATGATAATAAGAAGCAACACAAGCTTTGGAAGAAATACATTGTGGCGAGGGGATTTATCCCCGCTGGGGTGCGAAGCAGCCCAAAAACCTACACTCGCGGCGTCTCTGGTCGATTATATGGGCCTTTTTGGGGGGCGCTTCGCACCCCAGCGGGGATAAATCCCCTCGCCACAGGGTCCACCATATCCCGGTAAAAACAGGGTTTCTGCGAACATAAAAAAAGGCGCGTCATCCCATGGATGACGCGCCTTTTCATTGCGATTGAGGGTCAGCTACCCGCCACCGTCATCCGTTCGATCAGTACCGAGCCGGTGCGGATGTTGCTGCGCAGTTCCAGGTCATTCCCCACGGCCACGATCTGCTTGAACATGTCGCGCATGTTCCCCGCAATAGTGACTTCCTGGACCGGGAACTGGATCTCGCCGTTCTCGACCCAGAAACCCGCTGCGCCACGGGAGTAGTCGCCCGTGACCATGTTCAAGCCATGACCCATCAACTCCGTGACCAGCAGGCCCCGGCCCATGCGCCGCAACAAGGCCGCCTGGTCTTCTTCGCCATGGGTCACGAACAGGTTGTGCACCCCACCGGCATTGGCGGTGCTCGGCATGCCGAGTTTACGGCCCGAATAAGTGCCGAGGATGTAGGACACCAGCTCGCCCTTTTCCACGAACGGCTTGGCGTAGGTGGCCAGGCCATCGCCATCGAACGCCGAACTGCCCATGGCTTGCATCAGATGCGGACGCTCGTCGATGGTCATCCACTCCGGGAACAGCTTCTGGCCCAACGCGCCCTCGAGGAACGACGACTTGCGGTACAGGTTGCCGCCGGACACCGCCGACAGGAAGCTGCCGAACAGGCCACCGGCCAGCTCGGCGGAAAACAGCACCGGCACTTCGCAGGTCGGCACCGGCCGTGCGCCCAGGCGGCTGGCCGCCCGTTGCGCGGCTTTCTGGCCGATGCTCACCGGGTCCGCCAGCAAAGTGCCCTGACGGTTGACGTCGTACCAGTAATCACGCTGCATCTGGCCGTTGGCCTCGGCGATCATGACGCAACTGAGGCTGTGGCGGGTCGAGGCATAACCGCCGATGAAACCGTGGCTGTTGCCGTAGACCCGGCAGCCCTGGTGGGTATTGAGCGTCGTACCGTCGGCGTTCTTGATCCGGCTGTCGGCCTCGAATGCCGCCGCTTCGCAACGCAGTGCCTGCTCGATGGCCTGCTCGGGGGTGATGTCCCAGGCGTGGAACAGGTCGAAGTCGCGCAGTTCCTTGCACATCAGCGCGGCATCGGCCAGGCCCGAGGCCTCGTCTTCGGAGGTGTGCTGGGCAATCGCCAGTGCCGCGGCGACGGTTTCACGAATGGCCTCCGGGCCGCTGGCCGAGGTGCTGGCCGAGCCCTTGCGCTGGCCCACGTACAGGGTGATGCCAAACCCCTGGTCACGATTGAATTCGACGGTTTCCACCTCGCGCTGGCGCACCGATGTCGACAGGCCCTGCTCCAGGGACACGGCCACTTCGCACGCACTGGCGCCCTGCCGCTTGGCCTCGGCGAGGATCTGCTCGACTTGTTCCTGCAGTGCCGGCAATGCTTGCGGGCCGACGCTTTGAACTGCACTCATGGTGTTCTCCACTCAAATTCTGCTTTCGGTGATGGCCTTCGAGCGACCGGGCCGGACAAGCGGCCCCCGACTGGTTATCATGGCGGCGTTTCTTTGCGGACTGCCACCATGGTTGATTCTTACGACGACTCCCTCTACGAGGGTGAAAAAAGCAAATCCCAGGTCAAACGCGAGCTGCATGCTCTGGTTGACCTCGGCGAGCGCCTGACAACACTCAAGCCTGACTTGCTGGCCAAACTGCCACTGACCGACGCCTTGCGTCGTGCCCTGGCCGATGCGCCCAAGCACACCGCGAATATCGCGCGTAAACGGCACCTGCAATTCATCGGCAAACTGATGCGCGATCAGGACACTGACGCCATCCTGGTGCTGCTCGACCAACTCGATGCCTCCACCCGGCAGTACAACGAACGTTTCCACAACCTGGAACGCTGGCGCGATCGCTTGATCGCAGGCGACGACGGCACCCTGGAAAAATTTGTCATCGATTACCCGGAGGCCGATCGCCAGCAATTGCGCTCCCTGATCCGTCAGGCCCAGCACGAACTGGCGCAGAACAAGCCACCGGCCTCGAGTCGTAAAATCTTCAAATACATCCGTGAGCTGGACGAGACCCAACGCGGTTTGCGCTGAGTAACGCCTACGGGTGGAGGCCTTGCACTCCACCCGACACTCCCATCATGCGCCCGTGCCACCCACGGTAATCGCATCGATCTTCAAGGTCGGCTGACCCACGCCAACAGGCACCGATTGTCCGTCCTTGCCGCATGTGCCCACCCCACTGTCCAGCGCCAGGTCGTTACCGACCATCGACACCTTGCTCATCGCCTCCGGCCCGTTGCCGATCAAGGTCGCACCCTTGACCGGTGCGGTGATCTTGCCGTCTTCGATCAGGTAGGCCTCGCTGGTGGAGAACACGAACTTGCCGCTGGTGATGTCCACCTGGCCGCCGCCGAGGTTGGCGCAATAGATGCCTTTTTTCACCGAGGCGATAATTTCCGCCGGGTCGCTTTGGCCACCGAGCATGTAGGTGTTGGTCATGCGCGGCATCGGCAGGTGCGCGTAGGATTCACGGCGACCGTTGCCGGTGCGGGCCACGCCCATCAGCCGGGCGTTGAGCTTGTCCTGCATGTAGCCCTTGAGCACCCCGTTCTCGATCAGCGTGGTGCATTCGGTTGGCGTGCCTTCATCGTCGACGCTGAGGGAGCCACGACGTCCGGCCAGGGTGCCGTCATCGACAATGGTGCAGAGTTTCGAAGCGACCATTTCCCCCATGCGCCCGCTGTAGGCCGAACTGCCCTTGCGGTTGAAGTCGCCTTCCAGGCCGTGGCCTACCGCTTCGTGCAGCAGCACACCGGACCAACCGGAGCCGAGCACCACCGGCAACGTACCGGCCGGGGCCGGGATGGCTTCCAGGTTGACCAGCGCCTGGCGCAGCGCTTCGCGGGCGTAGCCCATGGCGCGGTCTTCACTGAGGAAATAACGGTAGTCGGTACGACCGCCACCGCCATGGCCGCCGCGCTCACGGCGACCGTTCTGTTCGACGATCACGCTGACGTTGAAACGCACCAGCGGCCGTACGTCCGCCGCCAGGCCACCGTCGGTGGACGCCACCAGGATCCGCTCCCAGACCCCGGCCATGCTCACCGACACTTGCTGGATACGCGGATCGAGGGCGCGGGTGGCGACGTCGATGCGCTTGAGCAATTCGACTTTCTCGGCACGGCTCATGACTTCCAGTGGGTTGTCCGGGGCATAGAGTTGCGCCACGTCCTGGCTGCTGAACGCCTGGACCGTGCCATTCTGCCCGGCACGGGAGATCGAGCGGGCCGCACGGGCCGCAGCGCCGAGGGCCTCAAGGGTGATGGCGTTGCTGTAGGCAAAACCAGTCTTTTCCCCGGACTGGGCGCGCACGCCCACGCCCTGGTCGAGGTTGAAACTGCCTTCCTTGACGATGCCGTCCTCCAGCGACCAGGACTCGGAAATCTGGCCCTGGAAATACAGGTCGGCGGCATCGATGCCCGGGCCGGCCAAGTCGCCCAGCACGCCTTGCAGGCTTTCGAGGGTCACGCCGCCGGGCGCTAAAAGGTGTTCACTGACTGAGGACAACAACCCGCTCATATGTTTTACGCCTTGAATTCGTCGTCTTGGACAGGCCGCTGTCGAGCGCCCTGCGAGAAAAAGCGCCGATGGCTGGCCACCGGCATGCGCGCCCGGATGGACGCCTGTTCGCTGCTGTCGCGCTCGGCCACCAGCACGGCCTCGCCTTGATCCTGTTGTGCCAGCACGCGGCCCCACGGGTCGACAATCGCGGCATGGCCAAAAGTTTCCCGAGGCCCCGGATGCACGCCACCCTGGGCAGCCGCCAGCACGTAGCACTGGGTCTCGATGGCCCGGGCGCGGACCAGCACGTCCCAGTGGGCCGCGCCGGTCACCGCGGTAAACGCCGACGGCGCGGTGATCAGCTCGGCCCCGGCCGCCCGCAGCTCGCTGTAGAGCTCCGGGAACCGCAGGTCGTAACAGACCGTCAGGCCCACTCGGCCGACGGGGGTATCGGCCACCACCACATTGGCACCATAAGCATAGTCATCCGACTCGCGATAGCGCCCGCGATTGTCCGCCACATCCACATCGAACAGGTGCAGCTTGTCATAGCGGGCCACGATCTGGCCTTGGTCGTCGACCAGCAACGAACAGGCATGGGACCTGGCCTCGGGCTGATCCACCGGTGGCAACGGCAGCGTGCCGGCCACAATCCATAACTTGAGGTCACGGGCAGCCTGTTTCAACCAGGGCAGGATCGGTCCCTGACCAAAGGCTTCGGCACGGCCGATATCGGCAACGTCCCGCCGTCCCATCGCCGCGAAGTTTTCCGGCAGGACCGCCAGCCTTGCGCCGCTGGCGGCCGCCTGTTCCAGCAGCACCCGGGCGCGGGCCAGGTTGGCGAGCACATCGCTCTGGCTGACCATTTGAATCACGGCGACTGGCATGGTGTCTCCCTCATTTTTTGCATCATTCCCCTGTGGGAGCGAGCTTGCTCGCGATAGCGCAAGATCAGCAAAGGAAATGTTGGTACACCGCTATCGCGAGCAAGCTCGCTCCCACGGGGTTATCCATCGTCTATCAGAACGGTTTGTCGAAAGTGATCTTCGGCTCTTTCCACGGCCCCTTGACGTCGTATCTTACGCTGGCAAAGCGCGCTACGCGGTCGCCGATCAGCTTGTCGATCAGAAACAGCGCCCCACCCACCGCCGGTGCACCGACGATCAGCGCGGCAATCGGCAGGTTGTTGGTCACCGGCAGTGTCACCAGCAGCTTGGCGTCGACGCGGTCGGCCACCATGTCCAGCGTGCCGTTGAGTTCCAGGTTGCTCGAAGGCCCGGTCAGGGTAATGGGTTCGCGGGTCACGTAAACACCGTCGCTCGCCACCAGCAGGCCCTTGACCCGGTCGTAGCTCAAGCCCTTGCCGAACAGGTCGGAGAAGTCCAGGCGCAAGCGTCGACCGATGGAGTTGAAGTTCAGCAGGCCGAATACCCGCAATGCCTGGGCGCTGCCTTCGATTTCGACAAACTGGCCCTTGTTCAGCGAGGCGTCGAGACTGCCGGAAAAGCGCTTGGTGGCCACCCATGCCGGCGAACCGGGCCAGCGCCCATCGACATCCAGGCGGAATGTCTGGCTGGTCACGCTCGGGGCGAAGCCCCAGCCCTTGAGCACATCGCCCAGGTTCTTGCCGCTGATCCGCCCCTTGTACCAACTGCTGGTGGCACCGGGCACGCCTTCCCAGCCGCCACTGCCGTTCAACACCATGCCCTTGAGGCCCATGTCCAGGTTGTTCAGCGCGATGCCCTTGGCGGTCGGTCGCACTTTCAACGACCATGCGCCGATGAGATCGGGGCCCTGGAACAATTGGTCGATGGCAATATCCATGGCCGGGATCTTGCCGGGATCGACCGAAGCCAACGGGTCAGGGGCGTTTTCATCCGCCTGGACCGTGGGGTCCGCGGCCGGCAGGCGAACATAGTCGAGCCTGATGGCAATCGGCGCGGCCTTGGCGTCCGGCAGGTTGACATTGCCCTTGGCCTGCTGGCTGGCGAGCCGCAAGGCCCAGGCGTCCGGCTTGCGGTCCAGTTGCAGCGACGCCTGGTCCAGGGTGGTGCCCATGGCCGTGAGCTTGCCGACGGTCAGGTCGATGCTGCTGAGCAGTTGCTTGGCGCTGCCCCCCGGGTCCTGGCCGGCGTACTTGTTCACCAGCGCCTGCCAGGGACTGACGTCCAGCTCCGACAAGGTGCCGCGCAGTCGCAGTCCCCTGGCACCAGGCAGCACCGCATCGCCGGCGCCCAGGAGCAATTCGCCACGACCGTCGGCGACTTTCCCGCTCGGCGCAGCGTAAGTGAAGCTGGCCAGGTCGCCATAATCGACCCAGTAACGCCGCTCCGGCCCTTGCAGGGTCATGCGAAACACCGTGTCGCGCCCGACATCGGCGGCCATGCCGAAGGGGGCCGGCAGGTCCACGGCCACGCCCTTGAGGTTGGAGCTGACCGACAACTGGCTGTCGGCACCGTCGAGGATCACTTGCAACTGATAGGGCACGACACCCGATACCGGCAACGGTTGGGTGACATTCAACCAACGGGTGAGTTTCTTGATCTCCACCTGCCCGGACGCGGCGACCCGGGTGTTGAGCGCACCGGCACGGCCCTCGGCGAAAATCTGCGCCGTCACGGGCCGCTCGAATGCCCGGGCACTGATGCCCTTGCCACTCAGGCCCTTGTTACTGTCGAAGCGGAAATCGCCCTTGAGCTGGGTCAGTTCCAGCGCCGGCTCGCTGAGCTTGAGGCGGGCCTGGTCGGTGGCGAAGTCCACCAGGATCTTCGGTTGCTCACCTTTGACCAGGGGGATATCGAGCTTCACGCTGCCTTTCAGGTCGCCCTCGCCTTCCCAGCCGGCGAACGTCTCGGCGGTCCCGATCGGCGCGGTCTGGAGGATTTTCAGGCCGTCCCCCAGCCCACCGGCGAAACCACCGTCCAGCAGCAGATGCGTGTTCTGCCCGCTCGGGACGTGGGGAATATTCACCGACACATCCTTGACCTGGGTATCGAGCAGTTGTCCCTGGCTGGCGAAGATGCGCACGCCGCTGTCTTCGACGAAGACATCGCCGCTGACCTTGCTGACCGAAGGCCAGCCCGGCTGGAACGCCAGTTCGGCGTCATGCACCTTGAAAAACAGGCTGATGCTGTGCGCCGCGTCCCCGGCACCGTGATTGAGCGAACCTTGATACTGGAAAAAACCCTGGTCCACCGCGCCCTTGACGATTGCCGTGCGCAGCCACTCATCCAGCGCCGGGCTGAGGACTGCCGGCAGGTACTTGGCGGTGTAGCGCCCGTCGCCGTCCACCAGGCCGACCCGCAGGTCCATGTAGTCTTCCTGGCTGTGGTCGAAATGCAGGCGGATCAGGAAGTCGCCGGCAATCCGGCCCTCCTCGCCCAGCACTTTCAGGTACGGCGCGATCAGGGTGAAGCCTTGCTTGTCGAGCTTCCAGGTCAGCCGGGCGTTGGCCTGCAGGTATTGCCAGGGCTTGGCGAAGATCGGGTCCAGGTGCAGGGAAAAATCCTTGCTGTCCATGCGCAGTTCGCCGCCGCCCAGGTCGCCGCTCAGGCTTCCGGAGACGTTGCGTGCCGCCGGGGCGCCGCGATAGGCATCAAAGCCCACGGTATCCAGGTTGGTGGCGAAGCTGACTTTCTGGTCACCGGTATTTTGCGGCCGGTAGTCCAGCAGCACATTGCGCAGGGCACCGGTCACCTTGAGCCGCTCGATAGTCGTCGCCAGGCCTTCGGGCAACGGCGCCAGGGCATTGAGCAATGGCGTAAGCGGGGTCAGGTCGAGGCGGTCGGCCTGCAGGTGCCAGCGTTCCTCGGCCTGATCGGTGGCGGCCGTTTGTTGCAGTTGCAGGCGGGATTCCCAGCGGGTCTCACCCACGTTCATCGCCAGGGAGTCGAAGGTCGCGGTGAGCCCGTGGCGACCGCGCTGGAAATAGGCGTTGAGGGCCAGGTTGTGGATCTGTACCGGCTTGCGTTCGCCGTAGGCGCCCTGGAGCTGCGGCGCGTTCAGGCGCATGGCTGCGCTTTGCACCGTGCCCTCGCCCCAACTGAGCCAGAACTCACCGCCGGCCTGGATCCGGGAGAAATTCCATTGCTGGGTCAGGCGTTCGGGCAGCCATTTGGACCAGTCGCTTTGCGGCAAGCTCAGATAGGCCTCGGCCTGGCCATTTTTCCAGTCGCTGGCGCGCAGGCGGGTACGCAGGTTGATCGCCACCGGCTGGCCGTCGGGCAAGGTCAGCCGGGCGTCCAGCCGCTGGCGGGTGGCACCGGTGCGCAGGCTCAAGCCGACATAGGTCAGGGTCAGCGGGGGCTGTTCGACCGGTTGCAAGGTCACCTGGCTATCGAGCACCGAGAGCTTGGAAACCACTTGCATGCGTTCGAGCAGTTGCTGCGGATCGAGGGGCTGATCGTCCTTCACCGGCAGGCCTTCCAACACCCATTTGCCGTCGGCGCCCTCCTTGAGGCTGATCTTCAGGCCACTGACTTCCAGGTGAGCGATGCGTACTTGACGTGCCAGCAGGCTGTCCCACAGGTCGGGCACGGCCCGCACCTGATCCAGGTGCAAGGCGTTGGGGCCCTCGCCAACCACCACGTCGCGCGCCGCCAGGATCGGCGCCAGGGCGGCCCAACTGCCGTCGAGGCTGCCGATGTGCACGGGCATGCCCAAGGCCTCGCCGGCCCGGGCCTCGACCTCGGCGCGGTATTCGGCCACCAGCGGGACCAACTCGCGGCCCAGGCTGACGTACAACGCCAGCAACACCAGCAGCAGGGCGCAAAGCCCCAGCCCCCAACGGGTCAGCGTCGCGATCATGCGTGTCAGACGCTCCATGTCAGTGGGCTCCCCAGGCAAAGACAATCAAATCCGCGGGCCCGCCGCCTCCCAAGCTCTTCAGAGCAACACCACGTCGTATTGTTCCTGGGAGTACATGGTTTCGACCTGGAAGCGAATCGTGCGTCCGATAAACGCTTCCAGCTCCGCGACATTGCCCGACTCCTCGTCGAGCAGGCGGTCCACGACCTTCTGGTTCGCTAACACTCTATAGCCGGTCGCCTGATAGGCGCGCGCCTCCCGGAGGATTTCCCGGAAGATTTCGTAACACACGGTTTCCGGGGTCTTGAGCTTGCCGCGCCCCTGGCAACTGCTGCACGGCTCGCACAGCACCTGCTCGAGGCTTTCACGGGTGCGCTTGCGGGTCATCTGCACCAGGCCCAGTTCGGTGATCCCGATGATGTTGGTCTTGGCGTGATCGCGTTCGAGTTGTTTTTCCAGGGTCCGCAGCACCTGGCGCTGATGCTCTTCATCTTCCATGTCGATGAAGTCGATGATGATGATCCCGCCCAGGTTGCGCAGGCGCAGTTGCCGGGCAATGGCCGTGGCGGCTTCCAGGTTGGTCTTGAAGATGGTTTCTTCCAGGTTGCGATGCCCGACGAACGCCCCGGTGTTGACGTCGATGGTGCTCATGGCTTCGGCCGGATCGACCACCAGGTAACCGCCGGATTTGAGCGGCACCTTGCGCTCCAAGGCTTTCTGGATTTCGTCCTCGACGCCATACAGGTCGAAAATCGGCCGTTCGCCAGGATAATGCTCGAGACGGTCGGCGATTTCCGGCATCAGTTCGGCCACGAACTGGGTGGTTTTCTGGAAGGTTTCCCGGGAATCGATGCGGATTTTCTCGATCTTGGGACTGACCAGGTCGCGCAAGGTCCGCAGCGCCAACCCCAAGTCTTCGTAAATCACGCTGGGAGTGGCGATGGTCTTGATCTGCTCGGCGATCTGGTCCCAGAGCCTGCGCAGGTAACGAATGTCCATGAGGATCTCATCGGCCCCGGCGCCTTCGGCCGCGGTGCGCAGGATGAACCCGCCGGTTTCCTTGATGCCCTCTTTTTCCACGCAATCGCTGACCACCTGCTTGAGGCGCTCGCGCTCGGCTTCGTCTTCGATCTTCAGGGAAATGCCGACATGGGCGGTGCGCGGCATATACACCAGGTAGCGCGACGGAATCGACAGCTGCGTGGTCAGGCGGGCGCCCTTGGAGCCGATGGGGTCCTTGGTGACCTGCACCACCAGGCTCTGGCCCTCGTGCACCAGCGCGCTGATGCTCTCCACCGCCGGCCCTTCGCGCATGGAAATTTCCGAGGCGTGGATGAACGCGGCGCGGTCCAGGCCGATGTCGACGAATGCCGCCTGCATGCCCGGCAGCACCCGCACCACCTTGCCCTTGTAGATGTTGCCAACGATGCCACGCTTTTGCGTGCGCTCGACGTGGACCTCTTGCAGCACACCGTTTTCAACCACCGCCACGCGCGATTCCATCGGCGTGATGTTGATCAGGATCTCTTCACTCATGGCAGGGTCTCGTTCAGGCATGTTCACGATTATGGCCGCATCAAGTCAGACGGCGCTCAGCGCGCGCTCAAGGTTTGCCAACAGGGTATGCCGAAATGGCCCAGCAGTTCTGCGGTTTCGCACAGCGGCAGGCCGACCACCGCAGAATAGCTGCCCTCCAGCCCGGCGACGAACACCGCACCCAAGCCCTGGATGCCGTAGCCGCCGGCCTTGTCCCGGGGCTCACCGCTGGCCCAGTAGGCCGCCGCTTCCCGTTCGGTGATGGGGCGAAACCGCACCCGGCTGCGGACCACACGGGACTCGCAGCGCTGGCCGTCGAGCACGGCAACCGCGGTCAACACCTCATGGTCGCGACCGGCCAGGTCCAGCAGCATCGAGCATGCGTCGGCCTGGTCCAGGGGTTTGCCGAGAATCCGACCGTCGAGCACCACCGCCGTATCGGCGCCCAACACGCAGCCGTCCACGCCGCCCGGCAAGCTCCGCCGCCCGGCCTCGGCCTTGCCGCGCGCCAGGCGCTCGACATAGGCGGCCGGGGTTTCGTGATCCAGGGGCGTTTCATCGATGTCCGCGCCGATGGCGGTAAAGGGCACGCCGATCTGCGTGAGCAGTTCACGCCGACGCGGCGAGCCTGAGGCGAGGTAAAGCGGTTTCATCAATCCATCTCCCGCTTAAGCCCGACTGAATCAGTTGATCTTGAAACGCAGGCGCAGGCCACGCAAACCGAAGCTGACCCACGGCCAGAGCAAGGCACTGACCAGGGCCGGCAAGACCAGGGCCAGGGTCGGCTGGCGATTGCCGGTCAGCGCGCTGAGCCACAGCTGCACCAGCTGCGCCAGGCCGAAGATCACCAGGATCACCAGGCACTGCTGCCACATCGGGAACATCCGCAGGCGTTGTTGCAGCGACAGCACCAGAAAAGTAATCAGCGTCAGGATCAACGCGTTCTGCCCCAGCAGCGTGCCGTAAAGCACGTCCTCGGCCAGGCCCAGACACCAGGCGGTGACCATGCCCACCTTGTGCGGCAAGGCCAGCGCCCAGAAGGCCAGCAACAGGGCCAGCCACAGGGGGCGCAGGATTTCCATGAACTGCGGCAGCGGCGAAACGCTGAGCAACAGGCCAATGGCGAAGGTCAGCCAGACCATCCAGCCGTTACCGGATTGGGTACTGCTCATTCTTCTCGTGCTCCCCTGGGCGCCGGTGTAGCGGCGGGTGTCGAGGTCGGTGGCCGAGCCGCAGGCCTCGCAGGCTGGGACGCCGGCGCGTGGGTGGCCGGCCTGGCGGGTGTCGCGGCAGGCGTAGCGGGTGCGGTCGGCGGCGTGGTGGCCGGAGCAGTCACCGCCGGCGTTGCCGCTTGAGGCTTGGGCACCGTGGCGGGTGCTGCGGGTGCTGCGGGCGCGGAGGCAGCGGGTGTTGCGGCAGCCGGAGCAGCGGAATCGCCGCCCTGCCGGTCCTGGGCTTCCTGGGCCACGGCGGCGTCGTTGGCGCGTTCTTCGGGCGTGCGGTTGTCACTGAAGACCAGCAACAGGTAGCGACTGCGATTCAGCGCCGCCGTCGGCACCGCGCGAACAATCGCGAACGGCTGGCCGGAGTCATGGATCACTTCCCTGACTGTCGCCACCGGGTACCCGGCCGGGAAGCGCTGGCCAAGGCCGGAGCTGACCAGCAGATCGCCTTCCTTGATGTCGGCGGTATCGGCCACGTGCCGCAGCTCCAGGCGCTCCGGGTTACCGGTGCCGCTGGCGATCGCACGCAGACCGTTGCGGTTAACCTGAACAGGAATGCTGTGGGTGGTGTCGGTGAGCAACAGCACGCGGGCCGTGTAAGGCATCAACTCCACCACCTGGCCCATCAGGCCCCGGGCATCGAGCACCGGCTGGCCGAGGAACACACCGTCGCGCTCGCCCTTGTTGATCAGGATACGGTGGGTGAAAGGGTTGGGGTCCATGCCGATCAACTCGGCCACTTCGACCTTCTCGTTGACCAGCGCAGAGGAATTGAGCAACTCGCGCAACCGCACGTTCTGCTCGGTGAGGGCCGCCAGCTTCTGCATGCGCCCCTGCAACAGCAGGTTCTCGGTCTTGAGTTTTTCGTTTTCGGCGACCAGTTCGGTGCGACTGCCAAACTGGCTGGCCACGCCCTGCCACAAGCGCTGCGGCAGGTCGGTGATCCAATAGGACTCCATCAACACCAGCGACATCTGGCTGCGTACAGGCTTGAGCAGCGTGAAGCGGGCATCGACCACCATCAGCGCGACCGACAGCACGGTCAGCACCAGCAGGCGCACGCCCAATGAGGGGCCTTTGGCGAAAAGCGGTTTAATAGGCCGCTCCTCCCAGGCAAATGTTTTCTTTATTCATACGGCATCAAACCGGCCTGGATACGAATGGCAGAAGATAAACGCCAACGGGCAGCACTGCAAAGTGCTGCCCGAGCGCGAACAACATAGACCACTGCGCCAGACTTATTCGCTGGAGAGCAGGTCCATGGTGTGCTTGTCCATCATTTCCAGTGCACGGCCACCGCCGCGGGCAACGCACGTCAACGGGTCTTCGGCAACGATCACTGGCAGGCCGGTTTCCTGGGCCAGCAGCTTGTCGAGGTCACGCAACAGCGCGCCACCACCGGTCAGCACCAGGCCACGCTCGGCGATGTCCGAGGCCAGCTCCGGCGGCGACTGCTCCAGGGCGCTCTTGACGGCCTGGACGATGGTCGCCAGCGACTCTTGCAGCGCTTCGAGCACTTCGTTGGAATTGAGGGTAAAGGCCCGTGGAACGCCTTCGGCCAGGTTGCGACCGCGCACGTCGACTTCACGCACTTCACCGCCCGGGTAGGCCGTGCCGATTTCCTGCTTGATGCGCTCGGCGGTGGACTCGCCGATCAGGCTGCCGTAGTTGCGGCGCACGTAGGTGATGATCGCTTCGTCGAAACGGTCGCCGCCCACACGCACGGATTCGGCGTAGACCACACCGTTGAGGGAAATCAGCGCGATTTCAGTGGTACCGCCACCGATGTCGACGACCATCGAGCCGCGGGCTTCTTCCACCGGCAGGCCAGCGCCGATGGCAGCGGCCATGGGCTCTTCGATCAGGAACACTTCACGGGCACCGGCACCGAGGGCCGATTCACGGATAGCACGACGCTCTACCTGAGTGGACTTGCATGGAACGCAGATCAGCACACGTGGGCTGGGCTGCAGGAAACTGTTTTCGTGAACCTTGTTGATAAAGTACTGCAGCATCTTTTCGCAGACACTGAAGTCGGCGATCACACCGTCCTTCATGGGGCGAATGGCCGCGATGTTGCCCGGTGTACGGCCCAGCATGCGCTTGGCTTCCGTACCGACAGCCACGACACTTTTCTGGTTACCGTGGGTGCGGATGGCCACGACCGAGGGTTCATTCAGGACGATACCGCGCTCGCGCACGTAAATAAGGGTGTTGGCAGTGCCCAGGTCAATGGAAAGATCGCTGGAAAACATGCCACGCAGTTTCTTGAACATGGGAAAGGGACCCTAGGCAACGCGTGGGTAAAAAAGTGCGGCAAACTCTAACAACGACAGGGATTTTGGGCAAGGCGCCAATATGTTAAATTGGCCGCTTTTCTGTGCACCAAACCCTACAATCGCGGCCGTAAGACCGTAGAACTGCGGTAGTGTTCCGACAATCTAACACACGGACAGACTGCGTCCGTTTTGTTTTCCACTGGAGAATCCCATGGCGCTTGAACGCTCCGACGTGGAAAAAATCGCTCATCTGGCCTGTCTGGGCCTCAATGAAGCCGATCTTCCACACATCACTTCTGCCCTGAACAGCATTCTGGGGCTGGTCGACGAGATGCAGGCGGTCGATACCGACGGTATCGAACCGCTGGCCCACCCACTGGAAGCCAGCCAGCGCCTGCGCGCCGACGTCGTGACCGAGTCCAATCACCGCGAGGCCTACCAGTCCATCGCACCAGCGGTCGAAAACGGCCTGTACCTGGTTCCGAAAGTCATCGACTAAAGGGAAAGAGCCTCTCATGCATCACATGACCCTGGCCGAGATCGCCCGCGGACTCGCCGATAAAAAGTTTTCCTCCGAAGAGCTGACCCAGGTCCTGCTGGCGCGCATCGCCCAGCTCGACCCGCAGCTCAACAGCTTCATCAGCCTCACCGAGGAACTGGCCCTGAACCAGGCCAAGGCCGCTGACGCCCGACGGGCCAACGGTGAAACCGGCGCCCTGCTCGGCGCGCCGATTGCCCACAAGGACTTGTTCTGCACCCAGGGCATCCGCACCAGCTGCGGCTCGAAGATGCTCGACAACTTCAAGGCCCCGTACGATGCCACCGTGGTCGCCAAGCTGGCCGCCGCCGGCACGGTGACCCTGGGCAAGACCAACATGGACGAATTCGCCATGGGCTCGGCCAACGAGTCGAGCTACTACGGCGCAGTGAAGAACCCGTGGAACCTGGAACACGTACCGGGCGGCTCGTCCGGCGGTTCCGCCGCCGCCGTGGCCGCGCGCCTGTTGCCGGCCGCCACCGCCACCGACACCGGTGGCTCGATTCGCCAGCCGGCCGCGTTCACCAACCTCACCGGCCTGAAGCCGACCTACGGTCGCGTCTCGCGCTGGGGCATGATCGCCTACGCCTCCAGCCTCGACCAGGGTGGCCCGCTGGCCCGCACCGCCGAAGACTGCGCGATCCTGCTGCAAGGCATGGCCGGCTTCGACCCGAACGACTCCACCAGCATCGATGAGCCCGTGCCGGACTACAGCGCCAGCCTCAACAGCTCGCTGCAGGGCCTGCGCATCGGTGTGCCGAAGGAGTACTTCAGCGCCGGCCTCGACCCACGCATCGCCGAACGGGTCCATGACAGCGTCAAGGCGCTGGAGAAGCTCGGCGCGGTCATCAAGGAAATCAGCCTGCCGAACATGCAGCACGCGATTCCCGCGTACTACGTGATCGCCCCGGCGGAAGCGTCCTCGAACCTGTCGCGTTTCGACGGTGTGCGCTTCGGCTATCGCTGCGAGAACCCGGAAAACCTGATCGACCTGTACAAGCGCTCCCGTGGCGAAGGCTTCGGTGCCGAAGTGCAGCGCCGGATCATGGTCGGCGCCTACGCGCTGTCCGCCGGTTACTACGATGCCTACTACCTCAAGGCGCAGAAAATCCGCCGCCTGGTGAAGAACGACTTCATGGCCGCCTTCAACGAGGTCGACATCATCCTCGGCCCGACCACGCCGAACCCGGCCTGGAAGCTCGGCGCCAAGAACAGCGACCCGGTCGCCGAGTACCTGGAAGACGTCTACACCATCACCGCCAACCTCGCCGGCTTGCCGGGCCTGTCCATGCCGGCCGGTTTCGTCGATGGCCTGCCAGTGGGCGTGCAGTTGCTCGCGCCGTATTTCCAGGAAGGCCGCCTGTTGAACGTTGCCCACCAGTATCAGTTGAACACTGACTGGCACACCCGCACCCCAACCGGCTTCTGAGGAGAAACACATGCAATGGGAAGTCGTGATCGGGCTGGAGATTCATACCCAGCTCACCACCCGGTCGAAAATCTTTTCCGGTAGCTCGACCACATTCGGGTCCGAGCCCAACACCCAGGCCAGCCTGGTAGACCTGGGCATGCCCGGCGTACTGCCGGTGCTCAACGCCGAAGCAGTGCGCATGGCGGTGATGTTCGGCCTGGCGATCGACGCCGAGATCGGCCAGCACAACGTGTTCGCCCGCAAGAACTACTTCTACCCGGACCTGCCCAAGGGCTACCAGATCAGCCAGATGGAATTGCCGATCGTCGGCAAGGGCCACCTGGACATCGCCCTGGAAGACGGCACGGTCAAGCGCGTCGGCATCACCCGGGCGCACCTGGAAGAAGACGCCGGCAAGAGCCTGCACGAAGAATTCAACGGCGCCACCGGCATCGACCTGAACCGTGCCGGCACGCCGCTGCTGGAAATCGTCTCCGAGCCGGACATGCGCAGCGCCAAGGAAGCCGTGGCCTACGTCAAGGCGATCCACGCGCTGGTGCGCTACCTGGGCATCTGCGACGGCAACATGGCCGAAGGCTCGCTGCGTTGCGACTGCAACGTGTCGATCCGGCCCAAGGGCCAGGTCGAGTTCGGCACCCGCTGCGAGATCAAGAACGTCAACTCGTTCCGCTTCATCGAGAAGGCGATCAACAGCGAGATCCAGCGCCAGATCGAACTGATCGAGGACGGTGGCAAGGTCATCCAGCAGACCCGCCTGTACGACCCGAACAAGGACGAGACCCGTCCGATGCGCAGCAAGGAAGAAGCCAACGACTACCGCTACTTCCCCGACCCGGACCTGCTGCCGGTGGTCATCGAGGACACGTTCCTCAACGACGTGCGCGCCACATTGCCGGAACTGCCGCCGCAGAAACGCGAGCGCTTCCAGGCGCAGTTCGGCCTGTCGAGCTATGACGCCAACGTCCTGGCCACCAGCCGCGAACAGGCCGATTACTTCGAGCAAGTCGTGAGCATCGGCGGCGACGCCAAGCTGGCGGCCAACTGGGTGATGGTCGAGTTGGGCAGCCTGTTGAACAAGCAGGGCCTGGAGATCGATGAGTCGCCGGTCTCGGCCGAGCAACTGGGCGGCATGCTGGTGCGGATCAAGGACAACACCATTTCCGGCAAGATCGCCAAGATGGTGTTCGAAGCCATGGCCAATGGTGAAGGCAGCGCCGACGAGATCATCGAGAAGCGCGGCTTGAAGCAGGTCACCGACACCGGCGCCATTTCCGCCGTGCTCGATGAAATGCTCGCGGCCAACGCCGAGCAGGTCGAACAATACCGCGCGGCAGACGAAGCCAAGCGCGGCAAGATGTTCGGCTTCTTCGTCGGCCAGGCCATGAAAGCCTCCAAGGGCAAGGCCAACCCGCAACAGGTCAACGAACTGCTCAAAAGCAAGCTCGAGGGCTGATGGTCATGGAGCCAGCCTTGCTGTCTGGCTCAATTCCCTGTGGGAGCGAGCTTGCTCGCGATAGCGGCATGACAGTCAACACAGATGTTGAATGTGATGGCCTCTTCGCGAGCAAACTCACTCCCACATTTGGATTTGGAAAACCCTACATGAAGCGTCTCCTCGGCGCCTGCGCCCTGCTGTCCCTGCTGGCCGGTTGCGCCAGCCAGAGCGGGACGGTCGATCCACACGGCTACGACCAGACCGGCATCGCCTCTTATTACGGTGCCAGGCACCATGGCAAGCGCACCGCCAGCGGCGAGCGTTTCGACCAGCACGGCCTGACCGCCGCCCATCGCCAGTTGCCGTTCGGCACCCGGGTGAAAGTGACCAACTTGAAAAACAACGACAGCGTCGTGGTCCGCATCAACGACCGAGGCCCGTATACTCGAGGCCGTTTGATCGACGTGTCCCGCGAAGCCGCCGAGCAACTGGGCATGTTGCGCAGCGGCACCGCCCGGGTGCGCGTGCAAGCCCTCGACGACTGATAGACGGAGCCCCGGCCATTTCCCTACTCACCGCCCTACCGCTGCTCAGCCTGATCGAATTGTTCGGCGCCCTGCTGCTGTTGATCGGTGGCGCCGAACTGCTGGTTCGCGCCGCCGTGGGCCTGGCGGCACGCTTGCAGGTACGGCCGCTGATCATCGGCCTGACCGTCGTCGCGTTCGGCAGCAGCGCACCACAAATGGCCGTCAGCCTGCAGGCGACCCTGGCGCAGAACGCCGACATCGCGGTAGGCAGCGTGATCGGCAGCAGCATCTTCAACATTCTCGTCACCCTCGGGCTGTCGGCACTGATCATTCCGTTGCGCGTCTCGCGCCAACTGGTGCGCCTGGACATCCCGCTGATGATCGGCGCCAGCCTGCTGGTGTTCGTGCTGGCCTGGAATGAAGAACTGACCCGGTTGGACGGCATCTGGCTGCTGGTGGCCCTGGCGGTGTACCTCGGGCTGTTGCTGCGTCAGTCTCGGCATTCGGCGCGACCGCACCCGGTGGGGGGCGATGTGGCCCACCTGTCCTGGGTCAAGAGTGTGCTGATGATTGCGTCGGGCCTGGCAATGCTGGTTTTCGCCGGGCACCTGTTGCTGGGTGCGGCCGTGGAAGTGGCAACAGACCTTGGGCTCTCGGAGCGCATCATTGGCCTGACCATCGTCGCCGTCAGCACGTCACTGCCGGAACTTGCCACTTCGCTGATCGCCGCCCTGCGGGGCCAACGGGACATTGCGGTGGGCAACGTGATCGGCAGCAACCTGTTCAACCTGCTGGGGGTGCTGGGCGTGACCGCCCTGGCCGCGCCCACGCCCCTGTCGGTCTCGCCGAACGCCCTGGATTTCGACCTGCCGGTGATGCTCGGCGTGGCGGTGCTGTGCCTGCCGGTGTTCTATTCCGGTTATCGCGTCACCCGCGCCGAAGGCCTGTTGTTCCTGGGCTTGTACCTGGCCTACGGGCTGCATGTGGTGTCGTTCACCACCGGCATGCCCCTGGCGGGCCAATTGGAACGGCTGATGCTGTTCTATGTGCTGCCGGCCCTGCTCGCGTTTTTGCTGTTCACCTCCCTGCGCGCCTGGCGCCGCCAACACCACAAGAGGGATTTGCCATGACCGACACTCCTAAGACCGGCCTGGACATGCGTCGCCAGGTCATGGGCGACGCGTTCGTCGACCGCGCCCTGGGCAACGCCACCGACTTCACACAGCCCTTGCAGGACTTCGTCAACGAACATGCCTGGGGCAGCGTCTGGAGTCGCGAAGGCCTGCCGCTGAAGACCCGCAGCCTGATCACCCTCGCCGCCCTCACCGCCCTCAAATGCCCGCAGGAACTCAAAGGCCACGTGCGCGGGGCCTTGAACAACGGCTGTACGGTGGAGGAGATTCGCGAGGCATTGCTGCATTGCGCGGTGTATGCGGGAGTGCCGGCGGCAATCGATGCGTTTCGGGCGGCGCAGGAAGTGATCGATAGCTATCAGAAACCTGAGTGACCGTTAAATCGCTATCGCGAGCAAGCTCGCTCCCACAGTTGACCGGCGCTGAACACAAAATGTGTGTACGCCACGAACCTCCTGTGGGAGCGAGCTTGCTCGCGATTGGACCTCCAGAACACCGCAAGCCCAAACCTAGATCCACCCACCCCACTGCAACACAAAAATCCCCAGGTTGGTGGTAATCGCCGCCATCAGCGTGGTGATGACGATGATCGCCGCCGCCAGTTCATGGTTGCCATCGGCCGCGCGGGCCATGACGTAACTGGCGGCGGCGGTGGGGCTGCCGAAGTACAGGAACAGGATCCCCAGTTCCGCCCCGCGAAAGCCCCAGAGCCACGCACCGAGGGTCGCTACCAGCGGCAGCCCGACCATCTTCGCCAGGCTTGAACTCAGAGCCATCTTGCCGCTCTTGCGCAAGGCCGCCAGCGACAGCGTGCCGCCGATGCAGATCAACGCCAGGGGCAAGGTCATTTGCGACAGGTACTTGGCCGAGGTCTCGAACCAGTTCGGCAGGCCGATCTGCCAATAGGCGAACGGCGCGGCGACGATCACGCTGATGATCAGCGGATTGCTGATCACGCTTTTGCAGATGCTCCACGGATCGGACTTGATCACCGGGCTGTAGACCGCCAGCACGATGGTCGACAAGGTGTTGTAGAACAGGATCACCAGCGCCGCGAGAATCGCCCCCAGGGAAATCCCGTAGTCGCCATACATGCTCGCTGCCAACGCCAGGCCGATGACCCCATTGTTGCCGCGAAACGCACCTTGGGTGTAGATGCCGCGATCCTCCCGCGGGCAGCGCCAGATCGCCCAGCCCCAGGCCATGGCGAAACTTGCCAGGGTGGCGACGGAAAAATAGATCAGCAGGTCGGGCTGCAACGCCGCATGCAGGTCGGCATGGAGGATGCCGAGGAACAACAGTGCCGGCATGGTGACGTTGAACACCAGGGACGAGGCGATGTGGATGAAGTTGTCGTTGATCCAGCCGACACGCTTGAGCAACGCCCCCAGAAACAGCATGGCAAACACCGGCGCGGTGACGTTCAGGGTTTCGAGGAAAATTGCCAGCATGCCGGTGGACCTTGAGAAAGGGGCGTCGTTAGGTGGCTAATGATAAGCCACTAATGCCACAGGCGTCTGGTAGACCGCTTTCGCGAGCAAGCTCGCTCCCACATCGGATCTGTGGCGATCACAACATCCGCATTCACCCCAAATCTCCTGTGGGAGCGGGCTTGCTCGCGAAGGCGTCGGCTCATCCAACATCAATGCAAGCTGAACCACCGCTTTCGCGAGCAAGCTCGCTCCCACATTGGATCTGTGGCGATCACAACATCCGCATTCACCCCAAATTCCCTGTGGGAGCGAGCTTGCTCGCGAAGACGTCGGCTCATCCAACATCAATGCAAGCTGCACTGCCGCCTTCGCGAGCAAGCCCGCTCCCACGCTGGATCTCCAGCGTTCACGAAGTCATCACGTAATCGGCGCTGGGTTGAACAAGGTGATGTCGTTGTACAGTTTATGCCGCTCGGCCCAGGTCTGTTTCTTGCCGCTGGCCACGTCCAGGTAGTAGTGGAACAGCTCCCAGCCCAGTTCCTCGATCGAGGCACGACCGGTGGCGATGCGCCCGGCGTCGATGTCGATCAGGTCCGGCCAGCGCTGGGCCAGTTCGGTGCGGGTCGAGACCTTCACCACCGGGGCCATGGCCAAGCCGTAAGGCGTGCCCCGACCGGTAGTGAACACGTGAAGGTTCATCCCCGCCGCCAATTGCAGCGTGCCGCAGACAAAATCACTGGCCGGTGTGGCGCAGAAGATCAGGCCCTTCTGCTTGAAGCGCTCGCCCGGACCCAGCACGCCGTTGATCGCGCTGCTGCCGGACTTGACGATCGAGCCCAGGGACTTTTCAACGATGTTCGACAGCCCGCCCTTCTTGTTGCCTGGCGTGGTGTTGGCACTGCGATCGGCCTCGCCCTTGGCCAGGTAACGGTCGTACCAGTCCATCTCCCGCACCAGTTCCTGGGCGACTTCCTGGGTTTGTGCCCGGGAGGTCAGCAGATAGATCGCATCGCGCACTTCGGTGACTTCGGAGAACATCACCGTCGCCCCCGCCCGCAGCAACAGGTCCGAGGCGTAGCCCAGGGCCGGGTTGGCGGTGATGCCGGAAAACGCATCGCTACCGCCGCACTGCATGCCCAGGATCAACTCCGAGGCCGGCACGGTTTCACGGCGACGTTGGTCGAGTTTCTTCAGGCGGGTCTCGGCCAGCTCCATGATCTGCTCGATCATTTCAGTGAAACCGTGACTGGAGTCCTGCAAGCGATACAACCACGGTTCACTGAGGTCCACCGAACTGTCGCCTTCATGCATCACCTGCCCGGCCTGCAATTTCTCGCAGCCCAGGCTGATCACCAGTGCCTCGCCCCCCAGGTTCGGGTTGCGCGCCAGATTGCGCACGGTGCGGATCGGGATGTAGGCGTCGGTAGCGGTGATCGCTACGCCACAGCCATAGCTGTGGGTCAGCGCCACCACGTCATCGACGTTGGGGTACCTGGGCAGCAGCTCGTCCTTGATGCGCTTGACCGCATGGTCCAGCACCCCGGTCACGCACTGCACCGTGGTGGTGATGCCCAGGATATTGCGCGTACCGACAGTGCCGTCGGCGTTGCGATACCCCTCGAAGGTGTAGCCCTCCAGCGGCGCATCGGCCACCGGCACGTCGGTGGACAGCGGCAGGCTGTCCAGCGGCGGCGCGGTGGGCATGCGCAGCTGGTCTTCCTTGACCCAACTGCCACGCGGGATCGGTTGCAGCGCGTAGCCGATGACCTGGCCATAGCGAATCACCTGGCCCCCCTCGGGAATGTCCACCAGGGTGACCTTGTGACTCTGCGGTACGAAGTCGACGGTGACCAGGCCGTCCGGGAACTCGGTCCCGGCCGGTACGCCTTGGTCATTGACGACGATCACCACGTTGTCCCGCTCATTCAGGCGGATGTAACGGGGCGAATCAGCATGTTCAATCAGTTGCATGGACGCCGCTCCTCAGGATTTGGCTTCAGACAGGCTGGAGAGGTCGGCATCCCTGGCCGTTGGTTCCTTGAGTACCACACGCTTGATCGGCCCGACGATGACCAGGTAGCTGAACACTGCCATCAGCGCGTTGCAACCAACGAACACCAGCGCCCACTTGAACGAGCCGGTGGAGCTGATGATGTAGCCGATGACGATTGGCGTGGTGATCGACGCCAGGTTGCCGAAGGTGTTGAACAGGCCGCCGCTCAAGCCGGCGATCTGTTTTGGCGACGTGTCGGACACCACGGCCCAGCCCAGCGCGCCGACACCTTTACCGAAGAAGGCCAGGGCCATGAAGCCCACCACCATCCATTCGATGTCGACGTAGTTGCACGCCACGATGCTGCTGGACACCAGCAGGCCCGCGATAATCGGCGCCTTGCGGGCGAACGTCAACGAATGGCCCTTGCGCAACAGGTAATCGGAAATCACCCCACCCAGCACGCCGCCGATGAAACCGCAGATCGCCGGCAAGGACGCAATGAAGCCGGCCTTGAGGATGGTCATGCCGCGTTCCTGCACCAGGTACACCGGGAACCAGGTCAGGAAGAAGTAGGTGATGCCGTTGATGCAATACTGGCCCAGGTACACGCCGAGCATCATGCGGTTGGTCAGCAGTTGGCGGATGTAATCCCACTTCGGACCGTCGGCTTTCTTTTCCTTGCCCTTGTCCTGGTCCATATCGACCATCGCGCCGTTGGCGGCGATGTGGTTGAACTCGGCCTCGTTGATCATCGGGTGTTGACGCGGGCTGTAGATCACTTTCAACCAGGCCAGCGAGAACACGATGCCGACCACGCCCATCACAATGAACACGTGCTGCCAACCGAAGCGGTAGACGATCCAACCCATCAGTGGTGCGAACAACACCGTGGCGAAATACTGCGCCGAGTTGAAGATCGCCGAGGCGGTGCCGCGCTCTGCGGTGGGAAACCAGGCGGCAACGATACGCGCGTTGCCCGGGAAGGATGGCGCTTCGGCCAGCCCGACCAGAAAGCGCAGCATGAACAGCGCAACCACGGCCGTCGACATACCGAACTCACCGACATAACCCTGCAGCACGGTGAACAACGACCAGGTAAAAATGCTCAGGGCATAGACTTTTTTCGAGCCGAAACGGTCGAGCAGCCAGCCACCGGGAATCTGCCCGGCTACGTAGGCCCAACCAAAAGCGGAGAAGATATAACCGAGGGTGACGGCGTCAATGCCGAGGTCTTTCTGCAGGCTGGAGCCCGCGATGGCGATAGTTGCGCGGTCGGCATAGTTGATCGTCGTCACCAGAAACAGCATGAGCAGGATCAAATAGCGGACGCGGGTCGGCTTGGTCTCTTGCATGTAATCTACTTCCACTATTTATTTTTATACGGGAAATCAATTTGTGCGGTCGGCGCCGTACCCGGCGCCGACCGGTGTTGCGTATTACGAACCGATGTAGGAGGTCTTCACCACGGTGTAGAACTCTTGCGCATAGCGACCTTGCTCACGCGACCCATAGGATGAACCTTTGCGCCCGCCGAACGGCACGTGGTAATCCACGCCGGCGGTCGGCAGGTTGACCATCACCATGCCTGCCTGGGAATGGCGCTTGAAGTGGTTGGCATACTTCAGCGAGGTGGTGGCGATACCGGCCGACAGGCCGAACTCGGTGTCGTTGGCCATCGCCAGCGCCGCCTCGTAGTCGGCCACGCGCACGACGTTGGCCACGGGGCCGAAGATCTCTTCGCGGCTGATGCGCATCGAGGCTTCGCTGTCGGCGAACAGGGTGGGCGCCAGGAAATAACCTTCGGTGTCGCACGTCACCAGACCGCCACCGCTGACCAGCCGCGCACCTTCGCTCTGGCCGATGTCGATGTATTTCATGTCCTGGCTGAGCTGGGCTTCGGAAACCACCGGACCGATATCGGTGCCGGCCTTCAACGCATGGCCGACCTTGATCGACTGCATGCGCTCGGCCATGGCCTCGACGAACTTGTCGTGGATGCCGGCGGTGACGATCAGGCGACTGGAGGCCGTGCAACGCTGGCCGGTGGAGTAGAACGCGCTCTGCACCGCCAGTTCGACGGCCTGCTTGAGGTCGGCGTCGTCGAGGATGATCTGCGGGTTCTTGCCGCCCATCTCCAGTTGCACCTTGGCCTGGCGCGACACGCAGTTGACGGCGATCTGCCGGCCCACGCCCACGGAACCGGTAAAGCTGATGCCGTCGACTTTCGGGCTGTTGACCAGGATGTCGCCGACCACGCGGCCGCTGCCCATCACCAGGTTGAACGCACCGGCCGGGAAACCGGCGCGGGAAATGATCTCGGCCAGGGCCCAGGCACAACCCGGCACCAGCTCGGCGGGCTTGATCACCACGCAGTTGCCGTAGGCCAGGGCCGGGGCGATTTTCCATGCGGGAATGGCGATCGGGAAGTTCCACGGGGTGATCAGGCCGACCACGCCCAGGGCTTCGCGAGTCACTTCAACGTTGACGCCCGGGCGCACCGACGGCACGTAGTCGCCCGACAGGCGCAGGCATTCACCGGCGAAGAATTTAAAGATATTACCGGCGCGGGTTACTTCACCGATGGCTTCGGGCAGGGTCTTGCCCTCTTCCCGGGCCAACAATTGGCCGAGTTCTTCACGGCGGGCGAGGATTTCGGTGCCGACTTTGTCCAGCGCATCATGACGGGCCTGGATGCCTGAAGTCGACCAGGCCGGGAAAGCGGCGCGGGCGGCTTCGATGGCGGCATTGACTTGCGCTGCGTCAGCCTTGGCGTATTCACCGATGACATCGGACAGGTCAGACGGGTTGATGTTGGTGCAATAGTCGGCACCGGCCACCCACTGACCGTTGATGTAGTTATCGAAACGCTTTGAATCTGCCACGGAGCTACTCCTTCTACAAAAGCTGTCTAGGAACGCAGAGCGTCCCTGGCTGCACTCCCACGCGGAACCTGGGAGCGGACACACCTTACGCAAAAAGCCGCTGATTGCTCAGCGGCCTCGTCGGGTCTGTTACTGCTTGCCTTGCTTGTCGATCAGCGCGGCCAGGGCTTCGTATTCTTCTGGCAGCAGGTCGGTCAGCGGCGTGCGCACAGGGCCCGCATCATAGCCAACGATCTTCGCGCCAGCCTTGACGATACTCACCGCGTAACCGGCCTTGCGATTGCGGATGTCCAGGTAAGGCAGGAAGAAATCGTCAATGATCTTGCCGACGGTCTCGTGATCGTCGCGGGCAATGGCGTGGTAGAAATCCATCGCGGTTTTCGGGATGAAGTTGAACACCGCCGAGGAGTAGACCGGCACGCCCAGGGCCTTGTAGGCAGCGGCGTAGACTTCAGCGGTCGGCAGGCCGCCCAGGTAGCTGAAGCGATCGCCGAGGCGACGACGGATCGACACCATCAGTTCGATGTCGCCCAGGCCATCCTTGTAGCCGATCAGGTTCGGGCAGCGCTCGGCCAGTTGCTCCAGCAAAGTGGCGTTCAGGCGGCAGACGTTGCGGTTGTACACCACTACGCCGATCTTCACCGATTTGCACACCGCTTCAACGTGAGCGGCAACGCCGTCCTGGCTGGCTTCGGTCAGGTAGTGCGGCAGCAGCAACAGGCCCTTGGCGCCCAGGCGCTCGGCTTCTTGAGCGTACTCGATGGCCTGGCGAGTGGCACCGCCGACACCGGCAAGGATTGGCACGCTGGTGGCGCAGGTATCGACGGCGGTCTTGATGACTTGCGAATACTCGCTAGCGGCCAGGGAGAAGAATTCACCGGTACCGCCCGCTGCGAACAACGCAGAGGCGCCATACGGGGCCAGCCACTCGAGGCGCTTGATGTAGCTGTCGCGATTGAAATCGCCTTGGGCAGTGAAATCGGTGACCGGGAACGACAGCAGGCCAGACGAGAGGATGGACTTCAGTTCTTGTGGATTCATTATTCGAACACCCTGGACGCAAATGATGTGTGTTGTTGGAAACGGTTCAGCTTCATGTGAAGTTGTAGGTCATCGTACAACTTAAAATATGAACGTCAACTGCATTTCGTCTTTTGTCGGCGGGCGGGCCCGGGGGGTTTGGCGCAAAGCCTTTAAAATCGAGGCCTTCAGCGACATTGAAAGACGAATGAAACTTGCCGGCCAGCAGCGGGACCGTTCATCGCCACTGTCAACTCTGCCAGTAGGCACCGTCACGGCATGGGGGGCATAACCCACGTGTGACCGTGCCATGCCCGGTCGTAGTCCTTTTCTTAAATCTTTTAAGTGAGTCGCCCGTACGCGACGATCAAGGCTGCCTCACGGGGAATGACATCATGGAAAAGTCGTATGCAGAACCGACGCTCAAGGATTTTCCAACCGACCCGGCCACTGGGGAGGCAACGGTCAGCCTTTCGAAGGCGGGCAAGGCGTTGACCGTCCAGATCCCGGACTCGAACATCTCACCCTACTCCTCCGTCCGCCTGAGCCTGGGCGCGGCCTCGAAACCGCCGGAATGGACGGGCAACCTTGAACCCATGATGATCGACAAGACGCCTGAAACGCACCCCGATGACTTCGAGGTGGCGGAACTGCGCAAAGGCGTGACCCTGACGGCACCCGGCGACACGCTGAAAACATTCAGCGGCCGGTCGGTTGAGCTGCGCTACACCTTTACCTACGAGAGCGGTGGGACCGATACGTCCAAGCCACTGAAAGTGCGGGTCAAGCCGTAGGATGTTTGAGCAATGCCTGCGAAAACAGGCACACAAGTGGTTCGAAACCAAGCATCGCCCCTGTGGCGAGGGGATTTATCCCCGCTGGGTTGCGCAGCAGCCCTGGGATCCAGGGGGCGCTACGTGGCCAGCGGGGATAAATCCCCTCGCCACAGGTTTCGTATCCGGCCTTGGATACCAGGCCAGAAACTGCCAGCCCAAGCCGAATGTTGTCTACCTGAGATCGGGTTCGAATCATATGGCGAAGGAGCTTCAACCCTGCGCCTGTGCCTCTTCATGGGCCTGGCGCAGCCTTTCGCGGCTGTTGGTCAGGTGCAAGCGCATGGCCGCACGGGCCGCGTCGGAGTCCTGGCGGGCGATGGCCTCGTAGATTTCCTCGTGCTCGCGGCTCAGGCGATCCATGTAATGCTGGTGGTCGTCGTGGGCCAGGCGCGCCGAGTTCAGCCGGGTGCGCGGGATAATGCTGGTGCCCAGGTGGGTCATGATGTCGGTGAAGTAGCGGTTACCGGTGGACAGGGCAATTTCCAGATGGAAGGCGAAGTCCGAGGCCACCGCGTCGCTGGCGTGGGCGGCGCTCTCTTTCAAGGCGTCGAGGGCCGCGCGCATCGCCGCCAGTTGTTCATCGCTGCGGCGCTGCGCCGCCAGCCCGGCGGATTCCACTTCCAGGCTGATGCGCAACTCCAGGATCGCCAGCACGTCGCGCAACGTGACCACCGTGGCCGGGTCGATGCGAAAACCGCTCGGGCTGGGCGTGTCCAGCACGAAGGTGCCGATGCCATGGCGGGTTTCCACCTGCCCGGCCGCCTGTAACCGGGAAATCGCCTCGCGCACCACGGTGCGGCTGACGCCATGGGCTTCCATGATCGCCGACTCGGTGGGCAATTTATCACCGCGCTTGAGCAGACCGTCGCGAATCTGCTCGGTCAGCACCGTCACCAGCTCCTGCGCCAGGCTGCGGCGCTTGCGGGGAAGGCGTGGTACGTCGATCGGGTTTTCCATTGTGTCTGTGTCTCGGCAAGCGGCTGAATGCGCATCATGATAGCGCAACGTGGTTGTACGATCACCGTGCTCCCTGGCGGTCTTGGCAAAGTTTGCCGCCATGCACCGTTGTGGCGAGGGGATTTATCCCCGCTGGGCTGCGGAGCAGCCCTCTTGATCTACCAGCAGATCAATATCGTTGACCTTTGATTTTGAAGGGGCGCTTCGCACCCAACGGGGATAAATCCCCTCGCCACAACGGTGTTTGGCAATGACAATCAGGCGACTACAGCTTGCTCCACCAAGTGGCCATTTTCGATACGCACATGTCGCGGATGGAAACGTTTCAAGCTGCTGCGATGGCCAACGCTGACAATACTCAAGCCCGGCAACTGGTCGATCAACGCCTGGTACAGGGTCGCCTCGTCCTCTTCATCCATCGCCGACGTGGCTTCGTCCATGTACAACCATTGTGGTGCATAAAGCAATGCGCGGGCGAACGCCAGGCGTTGCTGCTCGCCGGGCGAGAGCATGCGCTGCCAGTGGTTGCTCTCATCCAGCCGCGGGATCAGGTGCGGCAGGCGGCAGGTTTCCAGCACCTGGGCATAACGTTCGTTGGGATAGATATCGCCGGCCTGTGGATAACTCAATACCTCACGCAGGCTGCCAATTGGTAGATAAGGCTTCTGCGGCAGGAACAGGTAACGAGCGGCCGGAAGCTGGATCGTCCCGTGCCCCGCTGGCCACAAATGCCCCATCGCCCGCAGCAGGGTCGATTTACCACTGCCCGAACGGCCACTGAGCATCACCCGCTCGCCCGGTTCCACGGTCATGTCGGCGTTATCGAGCAGATGGCGACCGTCGGCCAGATCCAACCCCAAGTGATGAACCTTCAACCCATCGCCCTGGTTTTGTACGTCAATGGCCGGCACACGGTCTTCGTTGTCGCTCATGGCCTGGCGGAAACTCAGCAGACGATCACAGGTGGCGCGCCACGCGGCGAGGTCGGCATAGGCGCTGATGAACCAGCTGAAGTTCTCCTGCACATTGCCGAACGCCGAGTTGATCTGCATGAGCTCGCCCAGCTGGATCTTGCCGGCGAAGTAGCGCGGCGCGGCGACGATGAAGGGAAAGATGATCGCGATCTGGCCATAGCCGGAGGTGAAGAACGTCAAGCGCTTGGACACCCGCATGATGTCCCAGAAGTTATGCCACACCAGGCCGAAACGTCCGCTCAGGCGGCGGTTCTCGTTCGGTTCGCCGTTGTACAGCGCAATGCTTTCGGCGTTTTCACGCACCCGGACCATGGAGAAACGCAGGTCGGCTTCGAAGCGTTGCTGGTTGTTGTTCAGCCCGATCAGGCGTCGGCCGATCAGGTGCGTCAGCCAACTGCCCACCGCCGCATACACCAGCGCAGCCCAGAACATGTAGCCGGGAATCGTGTAGCCGAACACTTCGATGCTGCCGGACACGCCCCACAGGATGATCGAGAACGACACCAGGCTGACCACCGTGCGCAGCAGTCCCAGCCCCAGGCTCAAGGTATTGCTGGTGAAGCTGTTGAGGTCTTCGGAAATCCGCTGGTCCGGGTTATCGGTGTAGCCGCCCTGCTCCAATCGGTAGTAATTCTTGTTGCTCAGCCAGCGGGCGAAGTGTTGCTCGGTGAGCCAGGCCCGCCAGCGGATGGTGAGCATCTGCGTGAGGTACAAGCGATAGACGGCGCCGAGGATCGCCACCGCCGCGATGCCGCAGAAATACAGGATCAACCGCCAGAATGCCGCGCTGTCCTTCTCTTGCAGGGCGTTGTAGAAATCCTTGTACCAACTGTTGATCCACACCGAGATAGCCACACTGAACAGCGACAGCGCGATGACGGCGATCAACAACGTCCAGGCCTTGCCCTTCTCCTCACTGCGCCAGTATGGCGTGGTCATTTGCCAGACACGGCGGAAAAACTGGCCGCGCACCGCGTCATTGACCGCGGAATATTCAGCGTTCTGATTCATGGTTAAGGCTCGATAGGGAAAGAACTCGGGCCGATCATAAAGCAACGGCCCGATGTGTCGCGAGGGTGGACTGCATTCGTTCAGCGCAGGTTCAGCGACGCACGGGACGCTTTTGCAATTTGCGCTGCAAGGTCCGCCGGTGCATGCCCAAGGCGCGGGCGGTGGCGGAGATATTGCCTTCGTGCTCGGTCAGCACCCGTTGGATATGCTCCCATTGCAGGCGATCCACCGACATGGGGTTTTCCGGCACCAAGGTGTCGAGGTCGGCGTGCTCGGACAACAGCGCCGCCAGTACATCATCGGCGTCCGCCGGTTTGCACAGGTAATTGCAGGCGCCGCGCTTGATGGCCTCGACCGCGGTGGCGATGCTCGAATAACCGGTGAGGATCACCACGCGCATCTCCGGGTCCAGCTCCAGCAACTTGGGCAACAGCACCAGCCCTGAGTCGCCGTCCATCTTCAGGTCCAGGGCGGCGTAGTCCGGCAGGTCGGCCTGGGCGATGGTCAGGCCCTCTTCGGCAGACCCCGCGGTGCTGACGCGAAAACCGCGACGGGACATGGCCCGGGCCATGACGCGGGTGAAGGTGGCGTCGTCGTCCACCAGCAGCAGGTGCGGCAGTTCTTCGCCGTCGACTTGGATCTCGTCACTCATATTCGTCTCCTCGGTCGGCATGGGGCAGGCGCAGCTCGGTGAGCGTGCCGCCTTCCTCATGAGGGTAGAGTTTCACCGAGCCGCCGGCGCGTGTCACGCTGGCTTTGCTCAAGAACAGGCCCAGGCCGAAACCTTTGCCCTTGGTGGTATAGAACGGCTTGCCGATCTGCTCGGCAATCGCCAGCGGCACACCGGCGCCGTGATCGCGAATGCTGATGGTCAATTCATAAGCGTTCCAATCCAACGCCACTTCCAGGTTGTCGGGGCAGGCATCGGCGGCATTGTTCAGCAGGTTCAACAACGCCTGGGTCAGGTCCGGCGGCGGTGCCATGCGCGGCACCACGCCCTTGCCCAGGCACTGGAAGCGATAACTGGCTTCCGGACGCATCAGGTGCCAGCGGTTCAGGGCATCGTCGAGCCAGAAGGTGACCGCCTGCATGTCGATGTCCAGCCGGCGATTGGCCTCGGCGGCGCGCACCAGGTATTGCAGGGTTTCCTTGCACAGTTTGACCTGGTCCTGCAGCACGCTCAGATCGTCCTGCAGCGCCGGATCGTGATGGTCCTGGCGCATCTCCTTGAGCAGCACGCTCATGGTCGCCAACGGTGTGCCCAATTCATGGGCGGCGCCTGCGGCCTGCGTCGCCACGGCCAGCAATTGCTCGTCCCGCAAGCCCTCTTCGCGGCGGATGGCCCGCAGTTCTTCCTGGCGGCGCAGCTCCTCGGCCATGCGCGCGGCAAAAAACGTGATGACCGCCGCGGCCAGGGCGAAACTCAGCCACATGCCGTAGATCTGCAGATTCTCCCGGGCGATCGGGAAGGTTTCCAGTGGGTAGAAGCGCGCCAGCAACAAGGTGTACAGCGCCAGGGCGATACCGGACAGGATCAGCGAATACCGCCAGGGCAAGGTCACCGCGGCGATGGTCAGCGGCACCAGGTAATAGGAGACGAAGGGGTTGGTGGAACCACCGGAGAAATACAGCAGCGCGCTGTGGATAAACAGGTCGCCTGCCAGCTGCACGGCATATTCCAGCTCGGTCACCGGCCACGAGGCACGCAGGCGAATCGCCGTCAGCGCGCAGAGCACGCTGGAACAGACGAGGGTGATCGCCAGTTGCAGCCACGGCAGCGGTAGCAGGTCAAACCAATAGGCGAGCCCTACGGAACCGGCCTGGGCCGCGAGGACCAGGATGCGGATGAACGTCAGGCGCCAAAGGTTCTGGCGAGAGGCGGAAGTCATTTGCAAAGGGGCGAGCATGAGCTCTCCTGATGAGCGCTCCAGGCGAATCGCATGGAGTATAACCAAGGCGCGGGTTGCAGCGGCAGCTATGCGGCAAAGCGCCACAGCCTCTGAGTGTGTGGCGAGGGGATTTATCCCCGTTGGGCTGCGAAGCAGACCTAAAACCAGACATCGCGCCCTATCAGATGAACTGCGTTGCTGCCTTTGGGGTTGCTGCGCAACCCAGCGGGGATAAATCCCCTCGCCACAGGGATCTTCATTGGCCTTATGCATCTGTATAGAAGTTGTAACTGGGCGAACCGGATCGCAAACGCTAGAGTCTTATCGTTCACGCAGGTCCGGACCTTGCCCCTGCCTATCATCCCAAGGAGTTTTCATGCACACGTTCAGTCGCCCCGCCGCCCTGCTCGCCCTCAGCCTCGGCACCGTCGCCAGCCTGCCGGCCCTGGCCGCCGACGAGCTTCACTACAACCAGATCTCCCTGCGCGCCGAAGCCAGCCAGGAAGTGGCCCGCGACCTGATGATCGTCACCCTCTACACCGAGGAACAGAACACCGACCCGGCCAAGCTCGCCGCTGCCGTCAGCACCACGCTGAACAAAGCCATCGGCCAGGCCAAGCAGATCAAGGACATCACCCTGCGCCAGGGCAGCCGCAACAGCTATCCGATCTACGACAACAAGGGCCAGAAAATCACCGGCTGGCGCGAACGCGCCGAACTGCGCCTGGAAAGCGCCGACTTCGCCGCCCTGTCCAAGCTCACCGGTGAATTGCTTGGCGACCTGAAAATGGGCGGCATGGACTTCTCCATCTCCACCACCACCCGCCAGGGCAGCGAAGACGCCCTGCTCAAGGACGCCGTCAACGCCTTCAAGGCCCGCGCCCAACTGGCCACCGAAGCACTGGGTGGCAAGGGCTACAAAATCGTCAACCTGAACCTCAACACCAACGGTTATCCACAACCCTACATGCGTCCGCAGATGATGATGAAAGGTGCGTCCATGGATGCTGAATCCGTGACGCCGGAAGTGGAGGCAGGCACCAGCAAGGTGACGATGACGGCGGATGGGGTGGTTGAGGTGTTGATGCAATAAGAATGGGCTGACAGAAACATCCAGCCCAGTGAAACACCCTTGTGGCGAGGGGATTTATCCCCGCTGGGCTGCGCAGCAGACCCAACCCTGACACCTCGGTGTGCCAGGATGATCGAGGTCGCTGCCTTTGGGGTTGCTGCGCAACCCAGCGGGGATAAATCCCCTCGCCACAGAACAGTGCCCGCCCTTATCAAGTGGGCACTTCCTCGCTACGCCTCGACCGGACTGGCCGGCGCCTCGATCTGATCCAGCGCCTTGTCCACCAGCAGTTGGCACAACTCCACCAACTGATGAATCCCCAACGCCACGCTCCGACGCGTGCCTTCGACCTCGAAAGCCAGATCCTCGGCCATGGCTTTTATCGAGGCCAGGGTTTCGCAGGTGCTGGTGAGCAGCGTGTCAGCGTCGGCTTTGGCGGTGACGGAGAACAGGCTGTCGATACGGGGGTCGGTGCTGGGCTCTGGCTTTTTTGGATTCAGGTAATGATCGAGGGCGCGCTCGGCGGCGGCGCGGTCTTTTAGGAGGTCTTCGATGGCGTCGAAGCCGGAAAGGGGATTGGTTTTGTTGAAGGGTGGATCGGGGACTGACTTATCCATTGATTTGTACCTATTTAGTGATGAGGACCATCACTTGCCGTTTCTCACTCGGCAAAGTGGTGGCAGCTATGTGCAGGGGTGAGAAATCCGAGAATAGGTACTCGGCCAGACCGAGGCCTGCCCGCACACAGCCGCCATAATGCATCTACTACAGGCAGCGGATAAGCTGGCGGCAATTATGCAGGTACAGAGGCTGGATGCCTATTATTCGGGTTTCTCACGCCCGGTCGCTGAATGGCAGCGACAGAAAAAGGTTAGAGAGCCCACTTCCGAGGGACAACCTTAAAAACTTGTCGGATCTTTCGTTCTGGGGAGCGGATCCTTCCGATACACCTGAATGATTTATGAAGCCTTCCGCCCCACCGCAACCCCGTGGCGAGGGAGCTTGCTCCCGCTGGGCTGCGCAGCAGACCCAACCCAAACGCCGCGTTGTGTCAGACGAATGGAGTCGCTGCTTTTAGGGCCGCTTCGCGCCCCAGCGGGACCAAGCTCCCTCGCCACAGGATGGGTGCTCGACGAGGCGGAGGCGTATTGCTTCAACCGGTGAATCGGGTACACCCGAAAGAACCAGGCCGGCTGTCAGGCCGCCTTCGCGGGCAAGCCCGCTCCCACAATTGAATCGGAGTACGACTGGGAGAGCCAGGCCGGCTATAAGGCCGCCTCGCGAGCAAGCTTTGCTCCCACAGATCTGACCGGAGTACGACCGTGAGAACCAGGCCGGCTATCAGGCCGCCTCGCGAGCAAGCTTTGCTCCCACAGATCTGACCGGAGTACGACCGTGAGAACCAGGCCGGCTATAAGGCCGCCTCGCGAGCAAGCTTTGCTCCCACAGACCTGACCGGAGTACGACCGTGAGAACCAGGCCGGCTATAAGGCCGCCTCGCGGTGGACGTTGATCTCGGCGCCCCGTTAACCACGCCGGCCGAACGCAGGCATTGTGGAGTGGGCATCCCGGCATGGATGCCGGGATAGCCGCGCTGGGCCATGGATGGCCCTTCGCGGCGGCCCACGGAGCAATGCCGGAGTGAGGGCATGCCGAGCCTAGGCGAGGCACCAAGTGGTGGGGCAGAAGCGCTTTGGTTACTTTCGCGCTTTTCGAAAGTGACCCGCCGTCAGGGCGGAACCCTAAGTGGCCGTTACCGCAGCAATGGATATGTACCCGGTCAACAACAAAATCCTGGCCGGCTGTCAGGCCGCCATCGCGAGCAAGCTCGCTCCCACAATTGAATCGGAGTACGACCGGGAGAGCCAGGTCGGCTATAAGGCCGCCTCGCAAGCAAGCTTTGCTGCCACAGACCTGACGGGTGTACGCCCGGAAGAACCAGGTCGGCTATAAGGCCGCCTCGCAAGCAAGCTTTGCTGCCACAGACCTGACGGGTGTACACCCGGAAGAGCCAGGTCGGCTATCAGGCCGCCTCGTCGAAAAGCGCTATACCCAAACCCAACGGTCCCCCTCACTTTTCGATATTTCCAACACCCCCACCCACAACGCTACTCTCCTGAAAACCTCACCACCCCCAAGGGATTTCATGGACCGGATCACCTTCAAACCTCTTCTACTCACCATCGCCCTGATCAGCAGCGCCCCAATGGCCCAGGCCGCCACCACCCTGGTCTACTGCTCCGAAGCCAGCCCCGCCGGGTTCGACCCCAGCCAATACACCAGCGGCACCGACTTCGACGCCTCGGCCGAAACCGTCTTCAACCGCCTCACCCAATTCAAGCGCGGCGGCACCGAGGTCGAACCCGGCTTGGCCACCCGCTGGGACGTATCCCCCGACGGCCTGGCCTACACCTTCCACCTGCGCGAAGGTGTGAAATTCCACACCACCGACTACTTCACCCCCAGCCGCGACTTCAACGCCGACGACGTGCTATTCACCTTCCAGCGCCTGCTCGACCCGCAACACCCGTTCCGCCAGGCCTACCCCACCGAGTCGCCGTACTTCACCGACATGGGCCTGAACACCACGATCAAAAGCGTTGAAAAAGTCGACGAACACACCGTGCGCTTCAACCTGAATAACGTCGACGCCGCCTTCGTGCAGAACCTGGCAATGAGTTTTGCGTCGGTGCAGTCGGCCGAATACGCGGCGCAGTTGTTGAAGGAAGGAAAAGCCGGCGACCTCAACCAGAAGCCCATCGGCACGGGGCCGTTCGTCTTCAAGCGCTACCAGAAGGACGCGCAGATCCGCTACGCCGGCAACACGGCATACTGGAAACCCGAGGACGTGAAACTCGACAACCTGATTTTTTCCATCACCCCGGACGCCGCCGTACGCCTGCAAAAGCTCAAGCGCGGTGAATGCCAGGTCAGCGGCTACCCACGCCCGGCCGACATCGAATTGATCGAGCAGGATCCGAACCTGCAAGTGCTCAAGCAACCCGGTTTCAACCTGGGTTTCCTGGCCTACAACGTCACGCACCCGCCCCTGGACCAGCTCAAGGTCCGCCAGGCGCTGGACATGGCCATCGATAAACCGGCAATCATCAAGGCCGTTTACCAAAGTGCCGGGCAACTGGCGCAAAACGCCTTGCCACCGGCCCAGTGGTCGTTCGACCCGACCATCCAGGACGCGCCCCATGACGTGACCAAGGCCAAGGCGCTACTGAAAGAGGCCGGAGTTGCGCCCGGTACAACCATCGATTTATGGGCGATGACGGTGCAGCGCGCCTCCAATCCCAATGCGCGAATGTCTGCACAGATGATCCAGCAGGATTGGGCCAAGATCGGGATCAAGGCCAACATCGTCAGCTATGAATGGGGCGAGTACATCAAGCGTGCAAAAAATGGCGAACATGATGCAATGATCTACGGTTGGACCGGCGACAACGGCGACCCTGACAACTGGCTGGGGGTGCTGTACAGCTGTGCGGCGGTCAAGGGCAGCAACTACGCCAAGTGGTGCGACCCGGCGTATGACCGCTTGATCCAGCAGGCCAAAGTCTCGACAGACCGCCAGAAACGGATCGATTTGTACCAACAAGCGCAGAAAATCCTCAAGCAACAGGTGCCGATCACCCCCATCGCCAACTCCACGGTATTCCAGCCAATAAACAGGAAAGTGGTGGATTTCAAACTCAGCCCATTCGGGCTGACACCCTTCTACGGCGTGGGTTTGACGAAGTGACACCCGAGCCAAACCGGTGCACCACAGCTTCGCGACGCACCGGCAAGGGGCGCTTTTGACGCCAAAAAAACATCCGCAAACGGTCAACTGCGTCAGAAGTTACACGAATGCGACATTAAGGTACGTTCGTGCCACTGTTTCAGACTTGCGACCGCTCTGGATCTTGCATTGGGTATGGGGCCTGCATAAGTATCCGCAGGACGACTCACGAGGTCGCCCTCAAATCCAAAAATGACAACAAATCATGAGGCCAACATGCTTAAACAAGCGGTCATTCCGTTTTTAGTCGGCGCAAGCTTATTAGCCAGCGCACCCTTCGCCCAAGCTGCGACTAACCTGGTGTTCTGCTCCGAAGGGAGCCCGGCCGGTTTTGACCCTGGTCAGTACACCACCGGAACCGACTTCGACGCCTCCGCAGAAACCATGTTCAACCGCCTGACCCAGTTCGAACGCGGCGGCACCGCCGTGATTCCTGGCCTGGCGACCAAGTGGGACATTTCCGAAGACGGCCTGACCTACACCTTCCACCTGCGTGAAGGCGTCAAGTTCCACACCACCCCGTACTTCAAGCCGACTCGCGAATTCAACGCCGACGACGTGCTGTTCACCTTCAATCGGATGATCAACAAGGACGACCCGTTCCGTAAGGCCTACCCGACCGAATTCCCGTACTTCACCGACATGGGGATGGACACCAACATCACCCAGATCGATAAAGTCGACGACCACACCGTCAAGTTCACCCTCAAGGACGTCGACGCCGCGTTCATCCAGAACATGGCCATGAGCTTCGCCTCGATCCAGTCCGCCGAGTACGCCGCCCAGCTGCTCAAGGAAGGCAAGGCCCCCGACATCAACCAGAAGCCCGTCGGCACTGGCCCGTTCGTGTTCAAGAGCTACCAGAAAGACTCCAACATCCGCTACACCGGGAACAAGGACTACTGGAAGCCTGACGACGTGAAGATCGACAACCTGATCTTCGCCATCACCACCGACCCGTCGGTGCGCATGCAGAAACTCAAGAAAAACGAATGCCAGATCACCCTCTTCCCGCGCCCGGCCGACCTCAAGGCCCTGAAGGAAGACAAGGCACTGAAGATGCCTGACCAGGCGGGTTTCAACCTCGGCTACATCGCCTATAACGTGATGGACAAGATCAAGGGCAGCAACGAGCCGAACGTGCTGGCCAACCTGAAAGTCCGCCAGGCGCTGGACATGGCGGTCAACAAGCCGCAGATCATTGACTCGGTCTACCAGGGCGCCGGCCAACTGGCGGTCAACGCCATGCCGCCGACCCAATGGTCCTACGACACCACCATCAAGGATGCCAAGTACGACCCTGAGAAAGCCAAGGAGCTGCTCAAGGAAGCCGGCGTCAAGGAAGGCACCAACATCACCCTGTGGGCGATGCCGGTGCAACGGCCGTACAACCCGAACGCCAAGCTGATGGCCGAGATGCTGCAGTCCGACTGGAAGAAGATCGGCCTGAACGTCAACATCGTCAGCTACGAATGGGGCGAGTACATCAAGCGTTCCAAAGGCGGCGAGAACCAGGCGATGATCATCGGCTGGAGCGGTGACAACGGTGACCCGGACAACTGGCTCAACGTGCTGTTCGGCTGCGACTCGCTGGCCGGCAACAACTTCTCCAAATGGTGCGACAAGAAATTCGACGGTCTGGTCAAGGAAGCCAAGCGCACCACCGACCAGTCCAAGCGCACCGAACTGTACAAACAGGCACAACACGTCCTCAAGGATGCCGTGCCAATGACACCTATCGCTCACTCGACGGTGTATCAACCCATGCGCGCCAACGTGCAGGATTTCAAGATCAGCCCCTTTGGCTTGAACTCCTTCTACGGCGTCAGCGTCAGCAAATAAAGATAGGCAACGGCGGCGTTTTCAACGTCGCCGTTGCTGTATCTGCCGAGACCAAGACCTAGGAAAACGCCTACATCCAAAAGCACTGCGTACCACAGCAGTTGGTTTGGGACGTATCGCCTTTTCCCACAAGTCTTTCAGGCATTACGCATTTACCGCCCGGCCCACGGCTCATACCGTCGGCACCCGGGCGACGTGCCAGCCCTGCGGCATCGCTACGCAATGGAATGAACTCAGTGCGCCGGACCTGTCCCCGGAAAGACACCGGTTCACTGTTAGAACACCCCGAATGATAGAGGGAGCGTCATGCGCCATACCTTGGTTTTATCCGCATTGCTGGCCGCCACCTCCGCAGCCCAGGCCGCTGGCGGCAGCCTGGTGTTCTGTTCCGAAGGCAGTCCTGCCGGGTTCGACACCGCGCAATACACCACGGCCACCGACAACGATGCCGCCGAGCCGCTGTACAACCGCCTGGCCGAGTTTGAAAAAGGCGCGACCAATGTCGTCCCCGGCCTGGCGACCCGCTGGGACATTTCCGAAGACGGCCTGAAGTACACGTTTCACCTGCGCGAAGGCGTGAAGTTTCACACCACCGACTACTTCACACCGACCCGGGATTTCAACGCCGATGACGTGCTGTTCACCTTCAACCGCATGCTTGACCCGCAGCATCCGTTCCGCAAGGCCTACCCCACCGAGTTCCCGTACTTCAACGGCATGAGCCTGAACAAGAACATCGCCAAGGTCGAGAAAACGGGGCCGTTGACCGTGGTCATGACCCTCAACAGCGTGGACGCCGCGTTCATCCAGAACATCGCCATGAGTTTTGCCGCGATCCTCTCGGCCGAATATGCCGACCAGTTGCTCAAGAGCGGCAAACCGAGCGACATCAACCAGAAGCCGATCGGCACCGGGCCGTTCGAGTTCAAGAGTTACCAGAAAGACTCCAACATCCGCTACGTCGCCAACAAACAGTACTGGGCGCCGGAACGGGTCAAGCTGAACAACCTGATCTTCTCCATCAACACCGATGCGTCGGTGCGGGTGCAGAAACTCAAGGCCAACGAATGCCAGGTCACCCTGCATCCACGTCCGGCGGACGTTCCGGCCTTGAAGAACGACCCCAAGCTGCAACTGATCGAGAAGCCCGGCTTCAACCTCGGCTACATCGCCTATAACACCCGCCACAAGCCGTTCGACCAGGTCGAAGTGCGCCAGGCGCTGGACATGGCGGTGAACAAGCAAGGCATTCTCAACGCCGTGTACCAGGGCGCCGGGCAACTGGCGGTCAACGCCATGCCGCCGACCCAATGGTCCTACGACGACACCATCAAGGACGCTCCCTACAACCCGGAAAAGGCCAAGGAATTGCTCAAGGCCGCCGGGGTCAAGGAAGGCACCGAAATCACCCTCTGGGCCATGCCCGTGCAGCGCCCGTACAACCCCAACGCCAAGCTGATGGCCGAGATGCTCCAGGCTGACTGGGCGAAAATCGGCCTGAAGGTGAAGATCGTCAGCTATGAATGGGGCGAGTACATCAAGCGCACCAAGAACGGCGAGCACGACATCAGCCTGATCGGTTGGACCGGCGACAATGGCGACCCGGACAACTGGCTCGGCACGCTGTACAGCTGCGACGCCATTGGCGGCAACAACTACTCCATGTGGTGTGACCAGGACTACGACAAGCTGATCAAGCAAGCCAAGGTCGTCACCGACCGCGACCAGCGCACCGTGCTCTACAAACAGGCCCAGCAGTTGCTCAAGCAGCAAGTGCCGATCACCCCTGTTGCCCACTCGACGGTCAACCAGCCGCTGAGTGCCAAAGTCGAAGGGTTCAAGGTCAGCCCCTTCGGTCGCAACGTGTTCTCGGGCGTCAGTCTGAACCCATAACCGATTAGCCATGCAGCGAGGGCCCCCAGGGGCCCTCACGCAGGCGCTTTGCCTGAATTCGCCAATCTGGCCTCATGCAAACGTTTGCGAAGCATGAATGAGCTGTAAACCAAAAGCCGTATCACCAAAAAAGACCGGCATCAAAAAGAAAGCAAAGGAGCTTTACCCCATGAAACTGAGCAGCACCGCGTTACTGGCCCTGGCCATCAGCAGCGTTACCGCGACGGCCTATGCAGAGCAGCAAAGCCAGGCTTTCGTACCGACCGAACTGGCAAGCACCAGCGCCCAATCCGAAGCCAAGGGTTTTCTCGATGGCCAAAGCCTGGGGGGCACCACGCGCAACTGGTACGCCAATGAACTCCTCAAGCGAGGTAACTTCAGCTATCAGAAACACGGTGAGACACGTCCCACCGATCGCCGCATCAACTGGGTGCAGGGCACTATTGTCAACTACACCTCGGGGTTCACTCAGGGCACCGTAGGTTTCAGCACCGAAGTCGCGGCTTACAACGCGGTGGTGCTGGACCGTAGCCGCAAAGACATTGCCAACGGCGGCAACCGTACGCTGGCGGAGAACAACGGCGATGCCGTGGACCAGTGGAGCAAACTGGGCCTGGCCAACATCAAGGCCCGTGTATCCAACACCACCCTGACCGCCGGACGCCAAAACTTCAGCACGCCAATTGTCGATGTCATCGGCAACCGCGCACTGCCCTCAAGCTTCGAAGGTGTGAGCCTGCATAGCGAAGAGTTCAGCAATCTGTCGTTCGATGCCGGCGTGTTTGATCGCGTATCGCCGCGTACCGAACAGAGCCTGTCGAAATTCCGCTCCGAGTACACCGACAACAAGGCCGAAACCGACAAGGTCAGCGTCGTCGGCCTGAACTATCAGCCGCTTGAGAGCCTGAAGACCAGTCTGTACGCCTCTAAGGTCGAAGACTTCTGGAACCAGTACTATTTCGGCGCCACCCACGAACTGGGAGACGCTTCAGTGTTAGCGTTGACCACCGGCTTGAACTATTACAAGACCGTGGACGAAGGCAAAAAAGAGATGGGTGAGATCGACAACGACACCTTCTCCCTGTCGCTGGGCCTGACCCATCAGGCCCATAGCCTGACCTTCTCCTACCAGGCCGTGAACGGTAACGAATACTTCGACTACCTGCACGAGACCAACGGCATCTACCTGGCCAACTCCCTGCTGTCTGACTTCAACGGCCCGAACGAAAAATCCTTCCAGATCGCCTACGGCATCAACATGGCGGAATACGGCGTACCGGGGCTGAAGTTCAACATTTACCGTGCTCGCGGTTGGGGCATCGATGGCACCCATTACACCGGCACCGCCTATGACGTTCGCGGCCTGAACGATGAGAATCACTACGAAACCGGCGTGGGCGCTTCCTACGCGGTGCAGAGCGGTCCATTGAAGGCCACGGCGATTCGTGCCACATACACTGAGCACCGCTCCAGCCGCAACCAGCTCGACGGCAGCATCAACGAGTTCCGCCTGGTCACCACCATCCCATTCAACATTCTCTAAACTGCCACCGGGCGGTCGACTCACAAGGTCGTCCGCCCGGTCTTTTGCCATTGACCCGATTGCAGAGGATTGACGATGAACATGACTCCCCTACGCGCCGCCATCGCCGCCGCGCTGCTGAGTGTCGCCGTTGGCGCCTCGGCCAAACCCCTGGTGGTTTGCACAGAAGCCAGCCCGGAAGGCTTCGACATGGTCCAGTACACGACTGCAGTCACTGCCGACGCCGTGGCGGAAACCATTTTCAATCGCCTGGCCGATTTCAAGCCCGGCACCACCGAGGTGATTCCGGCCCTGGCCGAATCCTGGGACATCAGTGACGATGGCCTGACGTACACGTTCCACCTGCGCAAAGGCGTCAAGTTCCACACCACCGATTACTTCAAGCCGACCCGCGACATGAACGCCGACGACGTGGTCTGGAGCTTCCAGCGCCAGCTGGACCCGAATCATCCGTGGCACAAGCTGTCGAGCGTGGGCTTCCCCTACTTTGAAAGCATGGGCTTCAAAGAGCTGCTCAAAAGCGTGGAAAAAGTCGACGAGCACACAGTCAAGTTCAGCCTGACCCGCCGCGAAGCGCCGTTCCTGGCCGACATCGCCATGGCCTTCTCGTCGATCTACCCGGCCGAATACGCCGACCAACTGCTAAAAGCCGGCAAGACCGGCGACCTCAACAGCAAGCCAGTCGGCACCGGCCCGTTCGTCTTCCAGCGCTACAACAAGGACGCCCAGGTTCGCTTCAAGGCCAACCCGGACTACTTCCGTGGCAAACCGCCGGCCGATGCGCTGGTACTGGCCATCGCCACCGACAACAACGTGCGCATGCAGAAACTCAAGACCAACGAGTGCCAGATCGCGCTGTACCCCAAACCCGATGACATCCCTGGCATCAAGAAAGACCCGAACCTGAAGGTCGCCGAGCTGGACGCGATGACCGTCTCCTACACCGCCATGAATACCAGCCACAAATACATGAGCGACGTGCGGGTGCGCAAAGCCATTGACCTGGCCTTCGACAAGGAAGCCTACGTGAACGCGCTGTTCGGCAAGGGCAACGCCACCGTGGCGGTCAACCCGTACCCGCCAACCCTGCTGGGCTTCAACCACGACCTGAAAAACCCGCCCCGCGACCTGGACAAGGCTCGCCAACTGCTCAAGGAGGCCGGCGTGCCGGAAGGCACCGTGTTCACCCTGTTCACCCGCAACGGCGGCGGCCCGACCAACCCCAACCCGATGCTCGGCGCGCAGATGATGCAGTCCGACCTGGCGAAAGTCGGGATCAAGGTCGACATCCGCGTCATGGAATGGGGCGAAATGCTCAAGCGCGCGAAAAACGGCGAGCACGACATGGTGTCCGCCGGATGGGCGGGCGACAACGGCGACCCGGATAACTTCCTGACGCCTATGCTCAGTTGCGAGGCCGCCAAGAACGGCGAAAACTACGCGCGGTGGTGCAACGAGAAATTCCAGGCACTGATCGACCAGGCCCGCGCCACAGTGAACCCCGAGGAGCGCACCAAGCTCTATGAACAGGCCCAGGTGCTTTTCAACCAGGACCAGCCATGGATCACCATGGCCCACACCCGCATGTTCACCGCAATGCGCAACAACGTAGAGGGCTATGTGATTAGCCCGCTCACCACCAACAACTTCGCCACCACCCAGGTGAAGTAGATAAGAAAGCGTCCGGTATCCCCTGATCGAAGGGGTGCCGGACATGCCTAACCGGCTGATGAGGTACACCTGAAGATGTTTAGTTTTATTGCCCGCCGACTGGGATTACTGATCCCCACGTTCTTCGGCATCACCTTGCTGACCTTCGCGTTGATTCGCATGATCCCCGGCGACCCCGTGGAAGTGATGATGGGCGAACGTCGGGTCGATCCCGAAATGCATGCACAGGCAATGGAACGCCTTGGCCTCAATAAACCGCTGTATGCCCAGTACTTGGACTACATCGGTAAACTGGCCCACGGCGACCTCGGCGAATCGCTGCGTACCCGTGAAAGCGTATGGACCGAGTTCAGCTCCCTGTTTCCCGCGACCCTGGAACTGTCCATGGCCGCGCTGTTGTTCGCCGGTATCCTGGGCCTGCTGGCCGGGGTGATCGCGGCCCTTAAGCGAGGATCCCTGTTCGACCATGGGGTGATGGGCATCTCCCTGGCGGGGTATTCGATGCCGATCTTCTGGTGGGGCCTGATCCTGATCATGTTCTTCTCGGTGTCCCTGGGCTGGACGCCGGTGTCGGGGCGGATCGACCTGCTCTACGACATCGAGCCGAAAACCGGTTTCATGTTGATCGACACGCTGCTGGCTGACGAGCCGGGCGCGTTCCTCGATGCACTGCATCACCTGATCCTGCCGGCCATCGTGCTGGGCACCATCCCGCTGGCGGTGATCGCCCGCATGACCCGTTCTTCGATGCTAGAAGTGCTGCGCGAGGATTACATCCGCACCGCCAAGGCCAAGGGCCTGTCGCCGTCGCGGGTGGTGTTCGTGCATGGCCTGCGCAACGCACTGATCCCGGTGCTGACCGTGGTCGGCCTGCAAGTCGGCACGCTGCTGGCCGGTGCGGTCCTGACCGAAACGATCTTCTCCTGGCCGGGCATCGGCAAGTGGCTGATCGAAGCCATCGGTGCCCGGGACTATCCCGTGGTGCAGAACGGCATCCTGTTAATCGCCTGCCTGGTGATTCTGGTCAACTTCGTCGTGGACATCCTCTACGGCTTTGCCAACCCACGCATCCGTCACCAGCGCTGAGATCAAAACCATGAGTACTCCAACTACCGCGGTAGCAGTCGATCAAAGCCTGCTGTACCCGTCCCCGTACAAAGAATTCTGGCAGGCGTTTTCCCGTAACAAGGGCGCCGTGGCCGGGCTGCTGTTCATGACGCTGATCGTGTTCTGCGCGATCTTCGCCCCGTGGGTCGCGCCTCACGACCCGAGCGAGCAATACCGTGATTTCCTGTTGACGCCGCCGGTGTGGCTCGAAGGCGGGCAGATCCAGTTCCTGCTGGGCACCGATGAACTGGGCCGCGATTTGCTGTCGCGCCTGATCCAGGGTTCGCGCCTGTCGCTGCTGATCGGTTTGTCGTCGGTGGTGATGTCGTTGATCCCGGGCATCCTGCTGGGGCTGTTCGCCGGCTTCTTCCCGCGCATTCTCGGCCCGACCATCATGCGCCTGATGGACATCATGCTCGCCTTGCCTTCGCTGCTGCTGGCCGTGGCAATCGTCGCCATCCTCGGCCCAGGCCTGATCAACACCGTGATCGCGATCGCCATCGTGTCGCTGCCGTCCTACGTGCGCCTGACCCGTGCCGCCGTGATGGGCGAACTGAACCGCGACTACGTGACCGCCGCCCGCCTGGCCGGTGCCGGCCTGCCGCGCCTGATGTTCATCACCGTGCTGCCCAACTGCATGGCACCGCTGATCGTCCAGGCGACCCTGAGCTTTTCCTCGGCGATCCTCGACGCCGCCGCCCTGGGCTTCCTCGGCCTCGGCGTGCAACCGCCCACCCCGGAGTGGGGCACCATGCTGGCCTCGGCCCGGGACTACATCGAACGCGCCTGGTGGGTCGTGAGCCTGCCCGGCTTGACCATTTTGCTCAGCGTGCTGGCAATCAACCTGATGGGCGACGGTCTGCGCGATGCGCTGGACCCGAAACTCAAGAATGCCGCCTGAGGAGATTCCCATGTCACTGCTAGAAATCAAGAATCTCAACGTCCGCTTCGGCGACGCCACCGCCGTGCCGGTGGTCGATGGCCTGGACCTGAGCGTGGAAAAAGGCGAAGTCCTGGCCATCGTCGGCGAATCGGGCTCGGGTAAATCCGTGACCATGATGGCGCTGATGGGCCTGATCGAGCACCCCGGCATCGTCACCGCCGACGCACTGAACTTCGACGGCAAGAACATGCTCAAGCTGAGCAACCGCCAGCGCCGGCAGATCGTCGGCAAGGACCTGGCGATGGTCTTCCAGGACCCGATGACCGCGCTCAACCCCAGCTACACCGTGGGTTTCCAGATCGAAGAAGTGCTGCGCCTGCACCTGAAGATGTCCGGCAAGGCCGCCCGCAAGCGCGCCATCGAACTGCTGGAAAAAGTCGAGATCCCCGGCGCCGCCAGCCGCATGGACGCCTACCCGCACCAACTGTCCGGCGGCATGAGCCAGCGCGTGGCGATTGCCATGGCGATTGCCGGCGAGCCAAAACTGCTGATCGCCGACGAACCGACCACCGCCCTGGACGTGACCATCCAGGCGCAGATCATGGACCTGCTGCTGGCCCTGCAAAAAGAGCAGGACATGGGCCTGGTGCTGATCACCCACGACCTGGCCGTGGTGGCCGAGACCGCCCAGCGCGTGTGCGTGATGTACGCCGGCCAGGCCGTGGAAGTGGGCCAGGTGCCGGAGCTGTTCGACATCCCGGCTCACCCCTACAGCGAAGCGCTGCTGGCGGCGATACCGGAGCACAGCATGGGTGCCGAGCGCCTGGCGACCTTGCCGGGCATCGTGCCCGGTCGCTATGACCGGCCGCAAGGCTGCCTGCTGTCGCCGCGTTGCCCGTACGTGCAGGACAACTGCCGTCAGCAACGCCCGGCCCTTGACCCGAAATCCAACAGCCTCGCCCGCTGCTTCTACCCGTTGAACCAGGAGGTGGCGTGATGGCCGTCGTACTTACCGCCCGTGACCTGACCCGTCATTACGAAGTGTCCCGTGGCATGTTCAAGGGCCATGCGACCGTGCGCGCCCTCAACGGTGTGTCGTTCGAACTGGAAGCCGGCAAGACCCTCGCCGTGGTGGGCGAATCCGGTTGCGGCAAATCCACCCTGGCCCGGGCCCTGACGCTGATCGAAGAGCCGTCCTCCGGCTCCCTGAAGATCGCCGGCCAGGAAGTCGCCGGCGCCAACAAGGCCGAACGCAAGCAACTGCGCAAAGACGTGCAGATGGTGTTCCAGAGCCCTTATGCCTCTCTCAATCCACGGCAGAAAATCGGTGATCAACTGGCCGAACCGCTGCTGATCAACACCAGCCTGTCGGCCACCGAGCGGCGGGAAAAAGTCCAGGCGATGATGAAGCAGGTGGGTTTGCGCCCCGAGCATTACCAGCGCTACCCGCACATGTTCTCCGGCGGCCAGCGCCAGCGCATCGCCCTCGCCCGCGCCATGATGCTGCAACCCAAGGTGCTGGTGGCGGACGAACCGACGTCAGCGCTGGACGTGTCGATCCAGGCCCAGGTGCTGAACCTGTTCATGGATTTGCAGCAGGAATTCAACACCGCCTACGTGTTCATCTCCCACAACCTGGCGGTGGTCCAGCACGTGGCCGATGACGTGATGGTGATGTACCTCGGTCGTCCGGTGGAAATGGGGCCCAACGAAAACATCTACAGCCGCCCACTGCACCCGTACACCCAGGCGCTGCTGTCGGCCACCCCAACCATCCACCCGGACCCGAACAAGCCGAAGATCAAGATCGTCGGCGAACTGCCCAACCCGCTCAACCCGCCGCCCGGCTGCGCCTTCCACAAGCGCTGCCCGTACGCGACCGAGCGCTGCAAGACCGAAGAACCGGCGTTGCGTCCACTCGATAACCGCCTGGTGGCGTGTCATTACGCTGAGCAGTTCCTCGATGGCGCGGCGTAACAGGCGGTACCTGCGATAAAAAAACCCTCCAGCCCCGACTGAGTCTCAGTTGGGGCTGGAGGGGTTTTCTTCAGGTCAGGAATCTACGTCTGGCTATCGCCCTCTTCATCCTCATCACCATCCGGCGGATCGACTGGCGAACCATCATCGTCCTCGCCATCGTCTGGATCATCAGCATCCGAATCGGCCGCAGCAAGCATCAACTCCCCCTGTCCCATCTGCCCACTCGACGCGTGCTGCTCATGCTCATCGCATTCGGCCCACGCAGCCGTGGAACCCAAGGACAGCATCACCAACACCTTCAGCAAAAACATCATGCGTAGCAGCTTATTCATAGCCATTTCCTTCTTTTCCGGATAAAGCCGGGGGCCCGACGGCGCTCAAGAAAATCTAGTTCTGAACAGGCCGGTTCACCAGATAAGACGCTCCCAAACCACCATAAATACCGCCGCCCGACAGATTGGTTTCGAATAAGGCTTATCTCCAAACCAACTAACGCCCAAGTGTAGAGGCAAGGCTTGCTCGCGAAGAGGCCGGCACATCCAACATCCAGGCAAGCTGACCCACCGCTTTCGCGAGCAGGCTCGCTCCCACAGACGGACCTGTGCCGAACACCCGTTTCTGGCCCACTGAAGATCCACTGTGGGAGCGGGCTTGCCCGCGAAGAGGCCGGCACATCCAACATCCAGGCAAGCTGACCCGCCGCTTTCGCGAGCAAGCCCGCTCCCACAGTGAGTTATTTATGTTCAGGACACGGGACAAGCCATAAAAAACCCCCGAAGCTTTCGCAACGGGGGTTTTGATTTTTCATCTCAGCGCTTAATGATGCTCACGGGTCGCGCGGAATTTCACATCCGGCCAGCGCTCTTCCATCAGCGCCAGGTTGACCCGGGTCGGGGCCAGGTAGGTCAGGTGACCACCGCCGTCGAGCGCGAGGTTTTCCACGGCCTTGTTGGAAAATTCCTCGAGCTTTTTCTTGTCGCCGCACTCAACCCAGCGGGCGGAGTACACGGTGATCGGCTCGTAGGAGCACTCGACCTTGTATTCCTCTTTCAAACGGCTGGCGACGACGTCGAACTGCAGCACACCGACGGCGCCGAGGATGATGTCGTTGCTGCGCTCCGGGAAGAACACCTGGGTGGCGCCCTCTTCGGCCAGTTGCTGGAGGCCCTGGCGCAGTTGCTTGGACTTGAGCGGGTCCTTCAGGCGTACGCGGCGGAACAGTTCCGGGGCGAAGTGCGGGATACCGGTGAAGCCCAGGGTCTCGCCTTCGCTGAAGGTGTCGCCGATCTGGATGGTGCCGTGGTTGTGCAAACCGATGATGTCACCGGCGAAGGCTTCTTCCAGTTGCTCGCGCTCCGAGGAGAAGAACGTCAAGGCGTCGCCGATGCGCACGTCCTTGCCGGTGCGCACGTGGCGCATCTTCATGCCTTTTTCGTACTTGCCGGAGCAGATGCGCATGAAGGCGATGCGGTCGCGGTGCTTGGGGTCCATGTTCGCCTGGATCTTGAACACGAAGCCCGAGAACTTCTCTTCCACCGGCTCCACGGTGCGTTCGTTGGCGACCCGTGGCAGCGGGCGTGGGGCCCAGTCGACCACCGCGTCGAGCACATGGTCCACGCCGAAGTTGCCCAGGGCGGTCCCGAAGAACACCGGGGTCAGCTGGCCGTCGAGGAACTCCTGCTGGTTGAACTCATGGCAGGCGCCCTGCACCAGCTCCAGTTGCTCGACGAAACGATCGTACTCATCGCCCAGGTGCGCGCGCGCTTCGTCGGAATCGAGTTTCTCGATGATCTTGACTTCGGTGCGCTCGTGCCCGTGACCGGCGGTGTAGACAATGATGTAGTCGTCGGCCAGGTGGTACACGCCCTTGAAGTCGCGGTAGCAACCGATCGGCCAGGTGATCGGCGCCGCCTTGATCTTCAGGACCGCCTCGATCTCGTCGAGCAGTTCGATCGGGTCACGGATGTCGCGGTCGAGCTTGTTGATGAAGCTGACGATCGGCGTGTCCCGCAGACGGCAGACGTCCATCAGCGCGATGGTCCGTGGCTCGACGCCCTTGCCGCCGTCGAGGACCATCAGCGCCGAGTCCACCGCGGTCAGGGTACGGTAGGTGTCTTCGGAGAAGTCTTCGTGGCCCGGGGTGTCGAGCAGGTTGATCATGTGATCGCGATACGGGAACTGCATGACCGACGTGGTAATGGAGATACCCCGTTGTTTTTCCATTTCCATCCAGTCGGAGGTGGCATGGCGGTCGGACTTGCGAGATTTCACCGTGCCGGCGACCGCAATCGCCTTGCCCATCAGCAAGAGCTTCTCGGTGATGGTGGTCTTACCGGCATCGGGGTGGGAAATAATGGCGAAAGTGCGGCGTTTCGCGACTTCGGCGGCCTGTTTGGTCATGGGAAATCGCCTGGCAGGTGATTCAAAAAAGGGCGGCGATTATAGCTCAACTTGCGCCAGGAACCGAACCGTTGAGCATATCAAGGGTGGCCAAATGCTGCCCTGCATGGGAACCTTTTGCCGCGTGGAGACGTCCACCCCCCTGCTGCGAGCAACCGTCAGGGTCTGGAAAATCAGCAAGTTAGCCTGACGAGGCTGCGCTCATGGCTCGATTCAATGGCCGTTTTACCGGCCTCGAAAAGAGCTGCTTCTCGCGAACGTTTTCTCGGCAACCCGTGATGGTTTGCCGCCAGGGGAAGCGTGCGCCGACTGAAAGACAAAGGAGTCCGCCTGTGGCTATCCGCTATGGCAAAGGGCTTATCGGGGGTGCGGTCGTCGTCGCGCTCCTGGCCCTGTTGGTCCACTGGATCGGCATCGATACGATCCAACGCTACCACGACGATCTGCTGTTCTACCTGCAAGCGCACCTGATGCTTGTATTGGCCTCCATGCTGGCGGCCTTGATTGTCGGCATCCCCGCCGGCATCGCCCTCAGCCGCCCCGGCATGGCCGGGCGCGCCGAACGCTTCATGCAAGTGTTCAACATCGGCAATACCGTACCGCCCCTGGCCGTGCTGGCCATCGCCCTGGGCATCCTGGGCATCGGCAGCGGGCCCGCCATCTTCGCCCTGTTCCTCGCCTCGCTGTTGCCCATCGTGCGCAACACCTACGAAGGCCTGAAAAATGTCCAGGGCTCTCTCAAGGAAGCCGCCGTCGGCATCGGCATGACCCCACGCCAGGTGCTGTGGAAAGTCGAGTTGCCCAACGCCGTGCCGATCATCGTCGGTGGCGTGCGCGTGGCCCTGGCGATCAACGTCGGCACCGCGCCCCTGGCGTTCCTGATCGGTGCCAACAGCCTTGGCAGCCTGATCTTCCCCGGCATCGCCTTGAACAACCAGCCGCAGCTTTTGCTCGGCGCGGCCTGCACCGCCCTGCTGGCGCTGCTGCTCGACGGCCTGGTGACACTGGCCAGCCGCCTCTGGCTGGAACGCGGTCTGCGACCGTCATAAGCCCGGCTGGATAAAGGAAATCGTTTATGAAGAAGTTGAGCTTGATACTGGGCTGTGTCCTGCTGTTCGCAGGATTCGCCCAAGCCGCTGAAAAACCACTGATCCGCCTTGGTGCCCGGGTGTTCACCGAACAGACACTGCTGGCGGAGATCACTGCGCAGTACCTGCGCGATAAAGGTTACGACGCACAGATCACGGGCGGCCTGGGCAGTAACCTGGCCCGCAGCGCCCAGGAAACCGGGCAACTGGACCTGTTGTGGGAGTACACCGGCGTGTCACTGGTGGCCTACAACCACGTCACGGAAAAACTCGACAGTGCCCAGTCCTACGCCCGGGTGAAGGAACTCGACGCAAAAAAAGGCCTGGTCTGGCTGACACCGTCGAAATTCAGCAACACCTACGCCCTGGCCCTGCCGGAAAAAATCGCCCGTCAGTACCCGCAGATCAACAGCATCAGCCAGTTGAACACGGTGCTGCAGGCCGAAGCCGATGACAATCATCTGGTGGCCCTGGACACCGAGTTCGCCAACCGCTCCGACGGCCTGGCGGGCATGGTGGAGCAGTACGGCATGAACCTCACCCGCAAGAATATCCGGCAAATGGACGCAGGCCTGGTCTACACCGCCCTGCGTAACGGCCAGGTGTTCGCCGGCCTGGTGTACACCACTGACGGCCGGCTCAACGCGTTCAAGTTGAAGTTGCTGGAAGACGACAAACATTACTTCCCCGACTACACCGCCGCGCCGGTCGTGCGCCAGGCGTTCCTCGACGCACACCCGCAACTGGCCGCGCAGCTCAAGCCCCTGACCGAACTGTTCGATGACGACACCATGCGCCAGCTCAACGCCCGCGTGGACGTCGATCATGAAAGCCCCTCCGCCGTTGCCGCCGATTTCCTGCGCCAACATTCGCTGCTCTCAACCCAATGACCTGGAGGAAAAGCCATGGATTTTCTTGACGCCTTTTCCCATCTGGACTGGCCGCTGGTGCTGCACCTGACCTGGCAACACATCACCCTGGTCGGCATCGCCGTGACCCTGGCAATTGTCATCGGTGTGCCGCTGGGCATCTTCATGACCCGCTTCCCGGCGCTCGCCGGCCCATTGCAGGCCAGCGCCACGGTGCTGCTGACGATCCCGTCGATTGCCCTGTTCGGCCTGTTGTTGCCGTTCTATTCCAAGTTCGGCCAGGGCCTGGGCCCGATGCCAGCGATCACCGCCGTGTTTCTCTATTCGCTGTTGCCGATCATGCGCAACACCTACCTGGCCCTGACCGGCGTCGAACCGGGCATCCGTGAAGCCGCCCGCGGCATCGGCATGACCTTCGGCCAGCGCCTGCGCATGGTCGAGTTACCCATCGCCGTGCCGGTGATCCTCGCCGGCGTACGCACCGCCGTGGTCATGAACATCGGCGTCATGACCATCGCCGCCACCATCGGCGCCGGCGGCCTGGGCGTGCTCATCCTCGCTTCCATCAGCCGCAGCGACATGTCGATGCTGATCGTCGGCGCCGTGCTGGTCAGTCTCCTGGCCATCTTCGCCGACCTGCTTCTGCAATGGCTGCAACGCTCGCTGACTCCAAAAGGATTAACGAAATGATCGAACTCCAGAACCTCAGCAAGACCTTCAAGAGCAACGGCAAGGATGTCAAAGCCGTGGACTCGGTGAACCTGACCGTCAACGAAGGCGAGATCTGCGTGTTCCTCGGGCCCTCGGGCTGCGGCAAGAGCACCACGCTGAAGATGATCAATCGGCTGATCAAGCCCACCTCGGGCACGATCCTGATCAACGGCGAAGACACCACCGACCTCGACGAAGTGACCCTGCGTCGCAACATCGGCTACGTGATCCAGCAGATCGGCCTGTTCCCGAACATGACCATCGAGGAAAACATCGTGGTGGTGCCCAAGCTGCTCGGCTGGGACAAGCAGAAATGCCACGACCGCGCCCGCGAGCTGATGAGCATGATCAAGCTCGAACCCAAGCAGTACCTGCATCGCTATCCCCGTGAACTGTCGGGCGGCCAGCAGCAACGGATCGGCGTGATCCGTGCCCTGGCGGCCGACGCGCCATTGCTGCTGATGGACGAACCCTTCGGCGCGGTGGACCCGATCAACCGCGAGATGATCCAGAACGAGTTCTTCGAAATGCAGCGGGCGCTGAACAAGACCGTGATCATGGTCAGCCACGACATCGACGAGGCCATCAAGCTGGGGGACAGGATTGCGATCTTCCGCGCCGGCAAGCTGGTCCAGTGCGATCACCCGGACACGCTGCTGGCGCATCCGGCCGACGAGTTCGTCAGCAATTTCGTTGGCCAGGACAGCACGCTCAAGCGGCTGTTGCTGGTCAAGGCTGAAGACGCGGCGGACAACGCCCCATCCGTCAGCCCTGAAACGCCAGTGAGCGAGGCGCTGGAGCTGATGGACGAACATGACCGTCGCCACGTGGTGGTCACCTGTGCCGAAAACAAGGCCCTGGGCTATGTGCGTCGGCGTGACTTGCACCGTCAGACCGGCACATGCGGCCAATACCTGCGGGAATTCAACGCCACTGCCGCCTACGACGAACACCTGCGGATCCTGCTGTCGCGCATGTACGAGTTCAACCGTTCGTGGCTGCCGGTGATGGATGCCGAGCGGGTGTTCCTCGGCGAAGTGACCCAGGAATCCATCGCCGAATACCTCAGCTCCGGACGCTCGCGCGGCGGCAAGACCAGTATTGTCTCGCCGGCCGAGACCGCGCAGGCCTGAAGGGTAAGAGGGTTCCCCTGTGGCGAGGGGATTTATCCCCGCTGGGTTGCGAAGCGACCCCAAACAAAAGCCCTTGAACGCTCTGACACATCGATGAGCCTCTTCTAGGGCTGCTTCGCAGCCCAGCGGGGATAAATCCCCTCGCCACAGGTATTTTGCATGCCTGTTGAACCCAGTCAGGTCCGTATGCAGCCGATCCAAGGGAACATCAATCCGTCACACAGGTCGGTTACATCATGAGCAGTCCCGGGCCGCACGACGGATGTGTGCAAAAACGCGACATTTTTAGTTGATCTCAGGCCCCTCACGCCCTAAAGTTCGCGCCGAACGTCCATGCTGGAAACGATCCATCCGGCTCAAGTACTGACGACGAGACAGCAAGGCCAAGGGTAATACGCATCCCATGGCCTTTTTGCTTTCGGCGACATGCCTTGGGAAGTAGGCGAACCAAAGTGGGGATACGGAGGACGTTCACGGGGGCTGCTTGCCCTCACACCCATTGATCCTGATGTTTGCCAGTAGGAGTCCCAAGTATGTCGATCCAGGTCGAAGATTATTTTGCGCGCGAAACTTTCCAGAAAATGAAAGCGTTCGCCGACAAGCAGGAAACCCCGTTCGTGGTGATCGACACCGCGATGATCTCCCAGGCCTATGACGACCTGCGCGCCGGTTTCGAATTCGCCAAGGTCTACTACGCCGTCAAGGCCAACCCGGCGGTGGAGATCATCGACCTGCTCAAGGGAAAAGGCTCGAACTTCGACATCGCCTCGATCTATGAGCTGGACAAGGTCATGAGCCGTGGCGTAACGCCAGACCAGATCAGCTACGGCAACACCATCAAGAAATCCAAGGACATCCGCTACTTCTACGAGAAGGGCGTGCGCCTGTATGCCACCGACTCCGAAGCCGACCTGCGCAACATCGCCAAGGCCGCGCCGGGCTCGAAAGTCTATGTGCGCATCCTCACCGAAGGCTCGACCACGGCTGACTGGCCGCTGTCGCGCAAGTTCGGCTGCCAGACCGACATGGCCATGGACCTGCTGATCCTGGCTCGCGACCTGGGCCTGGTGCCGTACGGCATTTCGTTCCACGTCGGCTCGCAACAGCGCGACATCAGCGTCTGGGACGCAGCCATCGCCAAGGTCAAGGTGATCTTCGAGCGCCTGAAGGAAGAAGACGGCATCGTCCTGAAGCTGATCAACATGGGTGGCGGCTTCCCGGCCAACTACATCACCCGCACCAACAGCCTGGAAACCTATGCCGAGGAAATCATCCGTTTCCTCAAGGAAGACTTCGGCGACGACCTGCCGGAAATCATCCTGGAGCCGGGCCGTTCGTTGATCGCCAACGCCGGGATCCTGGTCAGTGAAGTGGTGCTGGTGGCGCGCAAGTCCCGTACCGCCGTCGAGCGTTGGGTGTACACGGACGTGGGCAAGTTCTCCGGCCTGATCGAAACCATGGACGAAGCCATCAAGTTCCCGATCTGGACCGAGAAGAAAGGCGAGATGGAAGAAGTGGTCATCGCCGGCCCGACCTGCGACAGCGCCGACATCATGTACGAAAACTACAAGTACGGCTTGCCGCTGAACCTGGCCATTGGCGATCGCCTGTACTGGCTGTCGACTGGCGCCTATACCACCAGCTACAGCGCGGTGGAATTCAATGGCTTCCCGCCGCTGAAATCGTTTTACGTGTGATGCGCCTCGGCGCCTGAACCGCCAACGTTCGGGCCCTGTCGCGCAATAAAAACGGCGCTTTTTCCAGAAATGGAAAGCGCCGTTTTTTTGTTTTTGTTCTCGATAAAACCGCGTTTCCCCTGTGGGAGCGAGCTTGCTCGCGATAGCAGTGGGTCAGCCGACAGTGATGTGGCTGACAGGCCGCTATCGCGAGCAAGCTCGCTCCCACAGGATTTTGTCGCTCACCTCATCACAGATCGGCACCTTTTAGGTGTGTTTATGAATGCTTCTCGATCACACACGGCATAATACGCGCCGTGATGAACAGTTAATGAACAAGGCGAGCGACGTGTTGAAGAAAACCCTGTTCCAGTTGCACTGGTTTTTCGGCATCAGTGCCGGGCTAGTCCTGGCGTTGATGGGCGTGACCGGGGCGGTGGTGTCGTTCCAGGATGAAATCCTGCGGGCCTTGAACCCTCAAGTGTTGACGGTCGAAAAACAACCAGCCGGCGTCCTGCCGCCCGCCGAGCTGGTGGAACAGATCGAGGCGGCCTCCGGCAAGACCGTCGCCCTGCTCTGGGTCGAGACCGACAGCGGCAACGCCGCGCGGGTGATCTTTGCGGCGCCTCCTGGGGAAAAACGTGGCGCCATGCGCTATTTCAACCCTTACAACGCGCAGTTCATGGGCGATGTGACGGGACAGGACTTCTTCGGCCTGATGCTCAGGTTGCACCGCGTCCTGACCCTGGATGACGTGGGCCGCCAAATCACCGGCGCCTGCACGCTGATCCTGGTGTTCTTCTGTTTGTCCGGGTTGTACCTGCGCTGGCCACGCCAATGGAAAAGCTGGCGCGCCTGGCTGACCCTCGACTGGCGCAAAATCGGGCGCAGCTTCCATTGGGACCTGCACTCGGTGGCAGGCACCTGGTGCCTGGTGTTCTATCTGCTGGCGGCACTGACCGGGCTGACCTGGTCCTACGAGTGGTACAACAACGGCGTGACCCGCCTGCTCTCCGATGCGCCGAAGGAGGAACGGGTGCGCAATCGCGGCCCGGCGCCGAGCGGCCCGCTCCCCGTGGCCGACTACCGCGCCATGTGGAGCAGCATCTACAGCGCCGCCGGGCCGGGCCTGTCCAGCTACAACGTACGCATGCCTCCCGTGGCCGGGCAACCGGCGACCGTGTTCTACCTGCTGAAGAATTCGCCCCACGACCGGGCACTGAGCCAGCTCATCCTCGACCCGGCCACCGGCGTCGTCAGCCGGCACAGCCGCTACAGCGACAAGAGCCTCAAGGCGCAGTTGCTGACCAGTGTCTATGCCCTGCATATCGGCAGCTACTTCGGCCTGGTCGGACGGATCCTGGTGACCGTCGCCGCGCTGACCATGCCGCTGTTCTTCATCACGGGCTGGTTGCTGTACCTGGACCGGCGTCGCAAGAAACGCCAGGCCCGGCAAGCCCGCCAGGCCTTGCTCGCCAACCCGACCGATGCGCCGGCCTGGCTGATCGGCTTCGCCAGCCAAAGCGGTTTCGCCGAGCGACTGGCCTGGCAGACCGCCGGCCAACTCCAGGCCGCCGGCTTGCCGGTGAACGTCCAGCCCCTGGCCGCTGTTCGTGAGCAGGACCTGAACAACGCCACCCACGCGCTGTTTGTCGTCAGCACCTTTGGCGACGGCGAAGGGCCGGACAGTGCCCGCGACTTCGAGCGCAAGGTACTGGGCCAAACCGTGGACCTGGAGCACCTGCAGTATTCGGTGCTGGGCCTGGGCGACCGGCAATATGAACACTTCTGCGGCTTCGCCCGGCGCCTGCACGCCTGGCTGGCGGAACACGGCGGCAAGCCCCTGTTCACGCCGGTGGAAGTCGACAGCGGCGATCCATACGCCCTGCGTCACTGGCAACAACAACTGGCCGAACTGACCGGCCAGGCACCTGCGCAAACCTGGCAGCCCCCCCGTTTCGAAAACTGGACGCTGAGCCAACGCACCCTGCTCAACCCCGACAGCAGCGGCTCGGGCGTATACCTGCTGGGCCTCACCGCCCCCGGTCCGAGCAGTTGGCTGGCCGGTGACCTGGTGGAAATCCTGCCGCGCAATGACCCGTGGGCGATCGAACATTTCCTCGATGGCCTCGGCCTGTCCGGCCACGCCCGCGTGCAGGTCGACGGCCTGTCCCAGAACCTCGACCAGGCCCTGGCGACTCGCCAGTTGCCGGCAAACCGCGCCCACCTGGTGGGCCTGCATGCCCAAGCGTTGGTGGAGGCGCTGGCACCGCTGGGAATGCGCGAATATTCCATCGCCTCGATCCCCGCCGACGGTGTGCTGGAACTGATCGTGCGCCAGGAACGACATGCCGATGGCAGCCTGGGCATCGGTTCCGGCTGGCTGACCGAACACGCACCACTGGGCAGCGCCATCAGCCTGCGAGTACGCCGTAACAGCAGCTTTCACCTACCGCCCCAAGGCGTGCCGATGATCCTGCTGGGCAACGGCACCGGCCTGGCGGGCCTGCGCAGCCTGCTCAAGGCCCGCGTCACCGAGGGCATGCAGCGCAACTGGCTACTGTTTGGCGAGCGCAACCGTGAACATGACTTCCATTGCCGCGATGAACTGCAGGAGTGGGTCACCTCCGGCGATCTGGAACGCCTGGACCTGGCCTTTTCCCGGGACCAGGAACAGAAGATCTACGTTCAGGACCGCCTGCTGGAGTCGGCCGCACTGCTCAAGCAATGGCTGGCCGACGGCGCGGTGATCTATGTTTGCGGCAGCTTGCAGGGCATGGCATCCGGGGTCGACCACGTACTCAATCTGGTGCTGGGGCGTGAGGCCGTGGAGCAATTGATCGAGCAAGGGCGATATCGGCGGGATGTCTACTGATCCTGCCGCGCCACATCAACCCTGTGGAGCGAGCTCGCTCGCGATAGCGGATCGTCAGCCAACACTTCATTGACTGACACACCGCCATCGCGAGCAAGCTCGCTCCCACATTGTTTTTGTGGTGGCTTTAGATTCACACCGGCTGCAGCTTCCTCTCGAACACCGCCACCCCTTCCAGATCCCGCAACACCACACTCATCTCCCCGCTCTGCCCATCGATGTTCACCTCGCCAAAGAACTGATACCCGGCGAACGGCGAGGTGTTCTGGGCCGGGGGCGCTTTCTGGAACACCACTTGCGGGCCGAAGGTCTTGTCCAGGGCGTTGGGCCCGAAGCTGCCGGCGTTCAATGGCCCGGCGACGAACTCCCAGAACGGTTCGAAATCCTGGAACGCGGCGTGTTCGGGATGGTAGTGATGGGCGGCGCAATAGTGGACGTCGGCGGTGAGCCAGACGTAGTTGCGCACCTGATGCTTGCGCAGGTAGCCGAGCAGTTCGGCGATCTCCACTTCACGCCCCTGGGCCGTGCCCGGATCACCGTTGGCAACCGCTTCCCAGCGCGGCACGCCGGGGCTGACCTCGCCATCCGGCACCCCCAGGCCAATGGGCATGTCGGCGGCGATGACTTTCCATTGGGCACGGGACTGCTTCAATTCGCGCTTGAGCCAATTCAACTGCTCACGCCCCAGGAATGGCTTGGCCGCGCCGAGGTTGGCGTCGTTGGCTTCGCGGTAACTGCGCATGTCCAGCACGAACACATCCAGCAGCGGCCCATAACCGAGCTTGCGATAGATCCGTCCACCGCTATCGGCCTTTTGCAGGCGCATCGGTGCGTATTCCAGCCAGGCCTGTCGCGCACGTCCCACGAGGCTGTGGATATCCTTGGTCTGGTAGCGCTCGTCCAGTTGCTTGCCCGGCGACCAGTTGTTGACCACCTCATGGTCGTCCCACTGCCAGATCTGCGGCACCTCGGCATTGAAGCGGCGTACGTTTTCATCCATCAGGTTGTAGCGGTAGTTGCCGCGATACTCATCCAGGGTTTCGGCGACCTTGCTCTTGGCTTGCGTGGTGAGGTTGCGCCAGACGCGTCCACCCTCAGTGGTGATTTGCGCCGGCACCGGGCCGTCGGCGTAGATGGTGTCGCCACTGTGAATGAAGAAATCCGGCAGGCGCAGGCGCATGGCTTCGTAGATGCGCATGCCGCCGATGTCCGGGTTGATACCGAAGCCCTGGCCGACGGTGTCGCCACTCCAGACAAAACGGATGTTGCGCTTGAACTGCGGCACGCTGCGCAGGTGTCCCAGCCAAGGTTCGCTGGCGACACCGCTCTGGGCGTCTTCGAAATGCACACGGTAGAAAATCGCCTGGTCGCGAGGCAGCCCGGTGAGCTCGACCCGGGCGGTGAAATCACTGCGGGCATCGGCCATGGGCGAAACGAAGCGACGGGGATTGGTGAACTGGCTGCGGGTGTCCCACTCCACCACCATCCGCGCCGGACGGTCGCTGCGACTCCAGATCATCGCCCGGTCGCCCTGCAAGTCACCAGACTGCACACCGTCGGTGAGCACCGGACGATCCTTGACCGAGGCCATCACCGCCGGCGCCAGCCCCGGCAACAACAACCCCGCCCCCACGGCTTGCATCACACGACGACGGCCCAGGTCGAATTCGCTCATGGTGTTCTCCCTTGAAATGGGAAAACTTAAGCATGGCTCTGTGAAGTGGGTGTGACAGGGATTTATGCCCGCCCCAAAAACCAAATGTGGGAGCGAGCTTGCTCGCGATGGCGGAGTGTCAGGCGACCAAGTGGTCGACTGATACACCGCTATCGCGAGCAAGCTCGCTCCCACAGAGAGAGAACAGGGTTGGTCAGACCTTCGCCGGCTCCAACGCCATCTCCACCACCTCAGGCCGCTTGAGCAGTGCGTACGCCACTGCCGTCAGCAGGCTCCCCGCCACGATCGCCAGCAAGTACAACAACGCGTGGTTGATGGCGTTGGGGATCAGCATCACGAACAGGCCGCCGTGGGGGGCCATGAGCTTGCAGCCGAAGTACATCGACAGCGCACCGGTCAACGCACCGCCGGCGATGCTCGCCGGGATCACCCGCAGCGGATCCTTGGCCGCGAACGGAATCGCACCTTCGGAGATGAAGCACAGCCCCAGCACCAGTGCCGCTTTGCCGGCCTCGCGCTCGGTCTGGGCAAATTTTCGCCGGGCGATGAACGTGGCGATGCCCAGGCCAATGGGCGGTACCATGCCGGCGGCCATGGCCGCGGCCATCGGTGCATAACTCTGCGAAGCCAGCAGCCCCACCGAAAACGCATAGGCGGCCTTGTTGATCGGTCCACCGAGGTCGACGCACATCATCGCCCCCAGCAGCACGCCCAGCAGAATCGCATTGGTGGTGCCCATGCTGTCGAGGAAGTGGGTCAAGGCTTCGAGCATGCCTGCCACCGGTTTGCCGACGATGTAGATCATCACCAGGCCGGTGAACAGGCTCGCCAGCAGCGGGATGATCAGGATCGGCTTGAGCGCTTCCAGGCTCTGGGGCAGGCGCGCGTAGCGGTTGATCGCCTTGGCCGTGTAACCGGCCAGGAACCCGGCGATGATCCCGCCGATGAAGCCGGCGCCGAGGGTGCTGGCCAGCAGCCCGCCGATCATGCCTGGCGCCAGGCCCGGACGGTCGGCGATGGAATAGGCGATGTAGCCGGCCAGCAGCGGCACCATCAATTTGAACGCGGTGTCGCCGCCGATCTGCATCAGCGCCGCCGCCAGGGTTCCGGGCTCCTTGAAGGCCTCGATGCCGAACACGAACGACAAGGCGATCAACAAACCACCGGCCACCACCATTGGCAGCATGAACGACACGCCCGTCAGCAGGTGCTTGTAGACGCCGGTCTTCTCCGACTTGGCCGGGGCGCTGGCGCCGCTCGACGCACTTTCCTGGCGACCTTCGACCAGCGCTTTGTTCAGCGTCGCTTCGGCCTGTTTCAAGGCGATGCCCGTGCCGCAGCGGTAAATCTTCTTGCCGGCAAAACGCTCGGTGGCGACTTCGATGTCAGTCGCCAGCAACACCACGTCGGCTTCGGCGATGGCCTCGGCGCTCAATGGATTGCGCGCACCGACCGAGCCCTGGGTTTCCACCTGCAGGTCGTAGCCGAGCTTCTTCGCCGCCTGTTGCAAGGCCTCGGCGGCCATGAAGGTATGGGCGACGCCCGTCGGGCACGCGGTGATGGCGACCAGCCGTGGGGCACGGTCGGTCGAAGCCGCCGGCACTTGCTCCACGACATCCGAGGCAAGAAGAACGCTGGCTTCTTCGGTGCCACGACGCAGCACCGCATCAACGTCCTGGAGGGCCAGGGCCGGTGTGCTGCGGAACACCCGCTTGCCGACGAACCGCGACAGGTCCACCGGGCCGCTGGCGACCAGCAACACCCACTCGGCCGCTTCGAGGGTCGCCGCCGACAACTGGCGCTCCGGATGCGCCGCGTCGTGGACCTCGACACTGGTGCTCCAACCCTGGCGCTGCGCCGCGGCGTCCAGCAGGCGGGCACACAACACACTGGTAACCATGCCGTTCGGGCAGGCCGTCACAATGGCTAGTTTCATTCTTGCGAACCCTCTTATTGTTCTGTCAGGGGGCGCACGCGCACGCCCTGTTCAAGCGACGCCAGCAACGCGGTGTCGTGGATGCCAAAACCGATCTGCGTCACCGCCATGGCGGCAATGGCCGTGGCCGTGCGCAGCGTCTGCTCCGGGGTGTCGGCGCTGAGCAGGCCGTGCAGCATGCCCGCCAACAGCGAATCCCCGGCGCCCACGGTGCTGGCGACGCTGACCTTCGGTGGCGAAGCATGCAGCGCCGCACCGACACTGAACCAGTTCACGCCATCGGCGCCGTGGGAAATCACCACATGCTCGACGCCCTGGGCATGCAGGCGTTGCGCCGCTTGCGCCTGGGCCACTTCGCTCACCACCTCGCAACCCAGCGCATCGGCCAGTTCCTCGGTGTTGGGCTTGATCAGCCACGGCCCCGCCGCCAGGGCAACGCGCAAGGCTTCACCGCTGGTGTCGAGGGCCACGTTCAGGCCGAGTGTTTTCAAGCGCGTGATCAAGGCCTGCAACCACTGCGGGCTGACGCCCCGGGGCAAGCTGCCCGCCACCACGACCACGTCGTGGCCGGGGGCGATCTGCTCCAAACGCTCCAGCAACGCCTGCTGTGCGGCGGCATCGACCATCGGGCCCGGCCCGTTGAGGTCAGTAATGCGCCCGTCCTGCTCGGCCAGCTTGATGTTGCTGCGGGTTTCGCCGGGGACTCGGATAAAGGCGTCGACAAAACCACGCTGGGCAAACAGCGTCTCGAACACCTGGGCATTGTCTTCGCCCAGAAAACCACTGACCGTCAGGGTATGGCCGAGATCGGCCAACACCTGGGCCACGTTCACGCCCTTGCCGGCGGCGTGGGCGTGCATGCCGTCGCTGCGGTTGACCTGGCCCGGTTCCAGGCGCGCCAACTCCACCGTGAGGTCGAGCGCCGGGTTGAGGGTCAGGGTAAGAATCTTCGCCATTACAGCGCCTCCACTAATGCGCGCACGTCATCGGCGCTGCCCACGGCCAAAGCCTCTTGGGCCAGGGTTTGTGCTTGCGCCAGGCTCAATTCGCGGACCCGCGCCTTGACCTCGGCAATGCTGCGGGCCGAGACACTCAGCTCGTCCACGCCCAGGCCCACCAGCACCGGCACCGCCAGTGGATCGGCCGCCAGTTCGCCACACACCCCGACCCATTTGCCATGGGCATGGGCGGCGCGCACGGTGATGTCGATCAGTTGCAGCACCGCCGGGTGCAAGCCATCGGCCTGGGCCGAAAGGGTCGGATGACCGCGGTCGATCGCCAGGGTGTATTGCGTCAGGTCATTGGTGCCGACGCTGAAGAAGTCGACTTCCTTGGCGAGCACCGGCGCCAGCAACGCGGCGGACGGCACTTCGATCATGATCCCCAGTTGCAGGTCCGCCACGGGGATTTCCTGGCGCAGGCGCTCGGTCATGTCTCGGGCCTGGCGCCACTCATCGACGCTGCCCACCATCGGGAACATGATCCGCAGCGGACGACTGTCGGCCGAGCGCAACAAGGCCCGCAGTTGCGCTTCCATGACTTGCGGACGTTGCAAAGTCAGGCGAATGCCACGCACGCCGAGGAACGGGTTTTCTTCTTTCGCGATCGGCCAATACGGCAGCGGCTTGTCGCCGCCCACATCGAGGGTGCGCACCACCAGAGGCCGACCGGCCAGGCCGTCGAGCACCTTGCGGTATTCGGCTTCCTGGGTCGCTTCGTCCGGTGCCTGGGTGTGGGCCATGAAAATCAATTCGGTGCGCAGCAGGCCAATACCTTCGGCGCCCTGCTCCACCGCGCTGGCGACACCGGCGCTCTCGCCGATATTGGCGAACACTTCCACGGCATGACCGTCACGGGTCAGCGCCGGTTCGTGACGCTGCTCGGCGGCGACCTTGAGGCGCTGTTCGCGGGTGTCGCGTTCTTCCTTGGCTCGCTGCAAAGTGGCGGCGTCAGGGTCCACGTGCAGGCGACCGCGCTGGCCATCCAGCAGCAGGGACGTGCCCGGCGCCAGCAACAACACCGCCGCACCGGCGCCCACCAGTGCCGGAATGCCCAAGGCGCGGGCAACGATGGCGCTGTGGGCGGTGGCGCCGCCACGGGCGGTGAGAATCCCCGCCACCCGCGTCGGGTCCAGGCGGGCCACGTCGGACGGGCCGACTTCGTCCATCACCAGAATGTAGGGTTGATCAGGTTCGTTCGGGGTTTCGACGCCACACAGTTGCGCCAGCACCCGCCGGCCGACGTCCCGCAGATCGGCGGCGCGCTCGGCAAGCAAAGCATCCTGCAAGGCTTCCTGCTCTTTCGCGGCGGCTTCGATCACCCCCATCCACGCCGCTTGAGCACTCTCGCCCAACTTCAAGCGGGTGTCGACTTCGTCGCTCAGCTCCGGGTCGTCGAGCATTTCCTGGTGGGTGATGAAGATCTCGCGAATGGCTTTGGCCTTGGCGCGCTCGATCAGCCCCTGGATATCGCCGCGCACCTGGTTCAAGGCGTTTTGCAGGCGCTCGCGCTCGATGGCCGCCGATTCACCGCGCAACGGGTAGTCGATGGCCTGCAATACCTGGATGTGGGCCGGGCCGATGGCGATGCCCGGGGCGGCGGCGACGGCCTGGATCAGGCTGCCGGATTCGGGCGCCAACACGACAGTCGCCACTTCGGCCATCACGGTTTCCCGCGGCGCACTCGGCGGCGGCAGCGGTTCGACTTCTTCGCCAAGGCCTTCTTCGATAGCGGCCAGCAGCGCCGGCAACGCGTCGGCGGCAATGCTCGGTTCGGCGATGAATTCCAGGACCTGGCCGCGACGGGCGCCCAGGCTCAGCAGCTTGCTCAGGCTCTTGGCCGACACGGCGCTGTCCTGGCCGTCGACAATGCGCACGCGGATCTCGCCTTCAAAGCTTTTCGCCAACTGGGCGAGGATCTTCGCCGGGCGTGCATGCAAACCATGGGCATTGGCCAGGCCGATGCGGGCGCTGGGCCAGTCGGCGGGCAGTTCGCCGCCGAGCACTTCCAGCACTTTACGGCTGCTGGTGGCACGGCCCAGTTCGTGGCCGCGGCCTTCGATCAACAAGGCGCAGAGCCTTTCCAGCAAGGCCTGGTGGGCCTCGCCGAGGCTGGCGAGGCAGAACAGACCGCTCAAGGGTTGGCCCAGGTAACGGATGGGCTTGTCCGGCGTGACGAACGCCAGGCCCGGGCGCTTGACGGTCTGTTCGCTGTGCAGCCACCACAAGCCGTCGCCCAGGGGCAGCGCATCGACTTGCTGCAACACCCCGGCAAAGCCATTGCTCACGCAATCGGCTTGACGCAACAGCCGAGCACCGCGCCATACCAGTTCTTCAAAGTCGTCAGCCGACACACCGAGGCCGATCATCTGGGCATCCAGGGCCAGCTCCTGCGGGGCGCCTTGCAGCAGCTTCAGCAACGCTTCGGCGGAGCCGGCACGGCGCAGGGCCTGGCCCAGGTCCGTCTCACCGAGGGCGCGGGTCAGCAGTTGCAGCAGGCGCAGGTGTTCGTCGGACTTGGCGGCAATGCCGATGGCCAGGTAGACAATCTGACCATCGCCCCAGTCCACGCCGTCGGGGAATTGCAGCAGGCGCACGCCGGTGGAATAGACCAGGTCGCGGGTCTGCGGGGTGCCGTGGGGGATGGCAATACCTTGGCCAAGAAAGGTCGAACCCTGGGCTTCGCGAGCCTGCAAGCCGGCGAGGTAACCCTCGGCTACCAGGCCATCGGCCACCAGTTTGTCGGCGAGCAGTTGCAGTGCAGCGTCTTTATCCACAGCCGTCTGCGCCATGGATATCTGCTCTAGAGTGAGCTCGAGCATGCTTTCTCCTTTTTGGCGTCCGGTTGGCGCCAGGTATTGTTTTGAATGAATCAGCTTAGCGTTGCAGGACAGCTTTTGGCGGTATCGCGGCAGAGCGGCCAAAAAATCCTGCTAACCTTGAAAATACGCTTGCTGAAACGTTTAATCTAGAAAGATTGGCACGTTACTCGATAATCTCTCATCCTTGAAGTGCAACTTGTCGTAAGCGCTTGGACGGTGACCGTCAGCTTGAATCGGGTAGGATGGCCCTTATCGTCGGGGCTAACTCGAAAAAACAAGGAAAACCGGGTTGAAACTCAGTGATATTGCCCAACTGGCCGGGGTGTCCGTGACCACTGCCAGTTATGTCATCAACGGCAAGGCCGAACAGCAACGCATCAGCAGTGCCACCGTCGAACGGGTACGGGCGGTGGTCGAGGAGCATGGCTTCACGCCCAACCCCCAGGCCGCCGGCCTGCGCAGCCGGCACACCCGTACCCTGGGCTTCATCCTGCCAGACCTGGAAAACCCCAGTTACGCACGCATCGCCAAGTTGCTGGAACAAGGGGCTCGTGCCCGGGGCTATCAGTTGCTGATCGCCAGTTCCGACGACGCACCTGACAGTGAACGCCAACTGCTGAAGTTGTTCCGCGCCCGGCGCTGCGATGCGTTGATCGTCGCCAGTTGCCTGCCGGCCGGCGATGACAGCTACCTGCAGTTGCAGGCCAAAGGTATTCCGATCATCGCCATCGACCGGGTGATGGAGCCGGCGCATTTCTGTTCGGTGATCAGCGACGACCGCCAGGCCAGCCTGCACCTGACACGCAGCCTGCTGGAAACCCACCCTCGGCAAATCGCCTTGATCAGCGCCCGTCCCGAGCTGAGCATCAGCCAGGAGCGGGCTGCCGGCTTTCGCGAAGCCTTGGCCGGGTTCGAGGGCCAGGTGTTGATCGAACACGGCGAGTCGTTCAGCCGTGAATGCGGCCGTCAGTTAATGGATGACATGCTCGCGCGCCTGGGGCATCTGCCCGATGCGCTGATCACCACGTCCTACGTACTGCTGCAAGGGGTGTTCGACGCCCTGCACGACTTCCCGCTCAAGGCGCGTCCGCTGCGCCTGGGCACGTTCGGAGACACGCAGTTGCTGGATTTCCTGCCGCTGCCGGTCAATGCCATGTCCCAACAACATCAGTTGATCGCCGACAAGGCCCTGGAACTGGCCCTGGCGGCCATCGAAAACGATGATTACCAGCCTGGCGTGCAGGCCATCGCGCGAACCTTCAAGCAGCGGATCCACCAGGGCTGAGGCATGCAGCTGATCGACACCCACACCCACCTGGACTTCCCGGACTTTGACGCGGACCGCCCGGCGCTGCTGGCCGAAAGCCGCGCCTTGGGCGTGCGGCAGATGGTGGTGCTGGGGGTGTATCGGGACAACTGGCAGCGGGTCTGGGACTTGGTGCAAAGCGACCCCGACCTGCACGCCGCGCTGGGCCTGCACCCGGTGTACCTCGAACAGCATCGACCCGACGACGTGGCGCTGTTGCGCGACTGGTTGAGCCGCCTGGCCGGTCACCGGCAATTGTGTGCTGTGGGCGAGATCGGCCTGGACTATTACATCCAGACCCTGGACCGTGGCCGCCAGCAAGCGCTGTTCGAAGCGCAGTTGGAGCTGGCCGTGGAGTTCGAACTGCCAGCCTTGATCCACGTACGCCGCAGCCACGCCGCCGTGATCGCCACACTCAAGCGCCTGGCCAACCCACGCGCCGGGATCATCCACGCCTTCGCCGGCAGCCTCGAAGAGGCCCGCGAATACATCAAGCTTGGCTTCAAGCTCGGCCTGGGCGGCGCCGCAACCTGGCCCCAGGCCCTGCGCATGCACCGCGTGCTGGCCAAATTGCCACTGGAAGCCGTCGTACTGGAAACCGACTCCCCCGACATGGCCCCAGCGATGTTTCCTGGGCAACGCAACAGCCCGGCGCACTTGCCGGCCATCTGCGAGGCGTTGGCCGGGATCATGGCGGTGGACCCCGAGCAACTGGCCGAGGCCAGCACAGCCAACGCCCGCCAATTGTTCAACTGGTAAAACCCTGTGGGAGCGAGCTTGCTCGCGATAGCGGTGTATCAGTCGAAAAACAGGTTGCCTGACACTCCGCTATCGCGAGCGAGCTCGCTCCCACAACGGCCTACACCCGAAACGCATTGATCAACTGCTTGAGCTGCACCACCTGGGCGGACAGTGCGCGGCTGGCGTCTTCGGTCTGGTGGGCCCCTTCGGCCGTGCGCTCGCCGGCGCGGTTGATCTCGACGATGTTCTGGTCGATGTCATGGGCCACCGCCGTCTGCTGCTCCACCGCGGCGGCGATCTGCTGGTTCTGGTCGACGATCATGCCAACCGCACCCAGGATGTTTTCCAAGGCCTGCTGGACCTGTTCCGACTGACCGACCGTGCCGCTGGCCATCTCATGGCTGGTGCCCATCGCCTTGACCGCGGCGCCAACCCCCCCGTGCAGGCGCGTGATCATCGCTTCGATTTCTTCGGTCGATTGCTGGGTCCGCTTGGCCAGGGTCCGGACTTCATCGGCCACCACCGCAAAACCCCGCCCCTGCTCACCGGCCCGGGCGGCTTCAATGGCGGCATTGAGGGCCAGCAGGTTGGTCTGCTCGGCGATGCTCTTGATCACATCCAGCACGCGACTGATGGCCTGGCTGTCGGTCGCCAGTTGATTGATCACCTGCACAGACTGATCAATTTCATTGGCCAAGCGGGCAATGCTGCCCTGCTGGGACTCGACGAGCCCGCGCCCGCTGAGGGTTTCGTCGTTCACACTGTGGGCACTGCTCACGGCAGCGGCGGCACTGCGGGCGACTTCCTGGGCCGTGGCCGACATCTGGTTCATCGCCGTGGCCACCAGTTCGATCTGGCTGCGCTGCCCGGCGACGGCCTGGTTGCTCTGGGCCGATACCGTCTCCACCTGTCCGGCCTGGCGTTCGACTTCCGCGACGGTGCGGCCGACCTGTTCGATCAGGTCATGGATCTTCGCCACCGTGCCGTTGAACACTTCACCCAACTCGCCCAGTTCATCCTTGCTGCGGGCCACGAAATTGACTGTCATGTCCCCCGCCGCCACCTTGTCCATCATCTGCCCCAGGTGCTGGAGGGTGGTGCGGGTCGACGCGTAGAAGCCGGCGTACAGGTAAAAAATCAACAGGAACACCGCCACCAGCGCCACCGCTTGCAACACCATATGGCTGCGATTTTCTTCTAGACGCTGCTGCAGCTGTATGCCGAGAAAACCCTGGGTCGCTTCGTTCAACCGATAGGTCTGTTCCATCAGGCCGCTGACCTGATCAAAGAACGCCGGCCATGGCGCATCGAGGGTGTCGGCCATCACCACCTGTTCCTCGATCAACTCCGACGCATTCTTGAGGGTACTCTTGCTGCCGTCGGCCTGGGCGCCAAGGGCTTGTCCGGCGGCCTTGCTGGAGCCGAGGGCGTCCTGCAGTTTCAAATCGTACTCGCCCTGGAGCTTTTCGATTTGCGCCAGCAACTCATCGAAGCGGGTGCTCGACGCCGAATTGAGAAACCCCAGCCCCAATGAGGACGCGCCCAGGGCACGGCCTTCACCGAGGATCTGAGTGACCTTGGGGGTGGTGCCGACGATCAATTCGCTGAGCTGGCGAATGTCGCTCTGGTTGTCGCGGCTCAGCCCCGCCTGGCTGGCGATAATCTGACTGAACATCTGGGCGCTGTTGAGCAACTTGCCGATCAGCGCACTCTTGCTCTGCAGGGAGCTTTCGGCCTGCTGGGCCTTGAACGCACCGATCATCTCGTCGCGCTTGGCATCGAAGGCGCTGACCTGCTCAGGCTCGACGGCCATGGCGGTCATGCCTTGCAGGCGCGTGAGGACCTGTTGTTCCAGGCTGCCGATCTTCGCTTCGACATCACCGGCCTTGCCGGACTGGCCCAGGCTGGCGTTGATCTGCACCAGGTTGTTGAGGGTTTCCAGGTCCCGGCGCAGGGCCAGGCTGCTGCCCAGCAGGTCGAGACTTTGCAGTTCCACTTGGGTGCCTTGGAACTCCCGATAGGAATCACGCACCAGAAAGAAGTTGGTCACCAGCATCGGCAGCAGGAACAGCACGCTGATCAGGCTGAACTTCATGCCGAAGCTCAGGCGGTTCATCAGCGCGACGGCGGGCCAGAGCAAACTCTTCACAAGGAAGTCTCCCGGTAGTGTTCTTATTGTTATGAGCTCGCGCACAGAGACAGCAGAAAGCCATTATCGGGCGCTGTCCCTGTATAGCCTAAATCGGCCGGGAGATTTGTAACTTAAGGTTAACGAGCGAGGCGCCCTTTGTGGCGAGGGGATTTATCCCCGCTGGGCGGCGAAGCAGACCCATTGATTCAAGGCTTGGAATGGCCTGGGGCCGCTCCGCGCCCCAGCGGGGATAAATCCCCTCGCCACAACAGGCTTGACCTTGCTGCTCTAAGCCAACACCGTCCACAAGGCAAAACCGGCATACCAGAGCACCGCAGCACGTAGCAGCAACTCCCAGAGGCGGTCCAGGCTGTTGATGCCGTCCGGCCCGGCGACGGGCTCGGGGATTTCGCCAGCCACCAGGCCGACCTTGTCGATGAGGGCGGCGGCGCTGATGTTCCAGTTCAACAGCTCATGCAACATGACCCGGCTGACCGCGACGAAATTGCCCACCAGGGCGAAGCTCGCCGCCAGCAGCCGTACCGGTACCCAATCGAAAGCATGGCGCATTTGCGCGGCCCGCTCGGCCACGCCGGGGTTCTGGCTGTGATCGGCGGCCAGCGCCAGCAGTCGATAGCTCAAGGCCGCGACCGGGCCCAGCACGAAGTACCAGAAAATCACCGCGAAAAAACTCTGGTAGGCTTGCCACAACAAATGCCCCTGGACCCGCTCCAGCAATTGCTCGCCGCCATCGGCCTCAATGTCCAGGTCGCGCTTGGCCACATGGGCTGCCGCTTGCAGGTCTTCCCGACGCCAGGCGTCGCGAAACGGCCCGAGGGCGGCCAGCAGATCACCGCGCCCCAGGCTGTAAATCACCACCAGCACGTGCACCGGCAGCGCCAACAGGCCATAGGCTACCGGCTCCAGCACCCACAGCAGCAACGCCAGCAAGGCCACCGGCAGCAGGACCATCACCGTCAGTATCCACCAGGGACGGTCGACCCACCGTGGGCTCGCCTCGAGCTTGTTCAGCTCCCGCAGCCAACCGCCGTCGCGCTGGACCCGCTGGCGCAAGGCCGAGAACTTCTCGATCCAGACCGCCAGCAGCAACACCAGAAAACTCATTGTCCTTCCCCTTCTGTCAGGGCTGCGCGATAGCGCGCCCAGTCGAATGCCGGTCCCGGATCGGTCTTGCGCCCCGGTGCGATGTCGCTGTGCCCGCAGATGCGCTGCACAGTGATCGCCCTGAACGCCGCTTGCAACTGCCGGGTCAGGTCCACCAATGCGACATATTGCGCGTCGGTGAACGGCAGATCATCCGTGCCCTCAAGCTCGATGCCCAGGGAAAAATCGTTACAGGTCTCACGTCCCTCGAAGCAGGAGACGCCCGCATGCCACGCACGGTCCAGACAAGAGACAAACTGGGTCACCGCGCCGTCACGCTCGATCAGAAAATGCGCAGAGACGCGCAGGTCGGCGATACCGACAAAGTAGGGATGTTCCGTGACATCCAGACGATTCTGGAAAAACGCCTGCACCTTGCCCGTGGCGAATTGTGCCGGTGGCAGGCTGATGTTGTGGATCACCAGCAGGGAGATTTCGCCTTCCGGGCGCGCATTGAAGTTGGGCGACGGGCAATGACGCACCCCCTCGCACCAACCGCTCGCGGAGTCCAACTGCATACAGGTTCCTTCGATGAGGACGGTCAATGCCGCCAGTATGCCGTGATCGGACCGGGCTGCGCGATCACTTGCCGCGATTGAGCTGGCGCAGATTCCCCAGCACCGACTCCAGCGCCCGGTCGAACAACAGGGTGTCGTCCAACAGCCGCGCCGCGCCCCGGCGAAACTCCAGGGCCAGGCTGGTGCGGCTGTGCTCCAGCACCTTGAGGCCGGTGCGATTGACGAAGACGTATTTACCGGTGGCCTCGATGATCGCCGCCAGCTTGCAACGCAGGGTATTGTCATCGTCTTCCTGGAACTCGACCCAGCTCCCCAGGTGCAACTGGTCGACCTGCAGCAGGCCGACATCATCCGCCGGCAAATGCACGGCCACGCTTTCCCCCGCCGTTTTTTGCGGTGGGCGCAGGACAATTCTTTCCAGCACCTCGACCATGGCCGGCGAATCGAACGATTGGGCCTGCTCCGTAGCCTGGCCCATGCGTTCGAGCGCCTGTACATGCAGAGCTTCCAACTCACTGAAAAATTCGCTGGTGGCGAACGGGTCGAACGCCGAACGGCTCAGGCCGTCACGCAGGGCCTTGAGCAACTCCGGCACCATTGCCAGCAGACGCAGGCTTGCGTCGGGTTCGTCGTGAGGCTCGACGCTCCAGATCAATTGCTCCAGGGTCAGGACGTCGGCCTGCCACTCGGCGGAATACTTGCCGTGCTTGAAACAGGTCAGCAACAACACCTGGCTCCAGGCGTGTTGCACGAACTCCACCACGGCTTGCGGCAAGACTTTGCCCAGCATCACCTGGTTCAGCGCCCCTTCGACGCGTTGGCGCGCCAGTTCGGCCTTGGCCCGGCCCTCTTCGGCGTCGCGGATACGCTGTTCAAGCAACTCGCTGCGCCGCCGCTCGTCACTGGTGAAGGCGAGAAAATCGGCCAGCAGCTCGGAGAAAATCGCCGGGTCATCGACGTAATCATTCAGCAAACGCTGCACGACTTGCTCGATGCGCAAATACAGGCTGTCGCGCTGATGATCGTCGCAATCGCCCCAGCCCATGGCCGCGGCCGCGATTTCGTTCAGCAGCCGCCGGGCCGGGTGATTGCCGCGGCTGAAGAAGCTCTTGTCCTGCACCGCGACCTTGAGCATCGGGATCTGCAGGCGGCCGATCAGGGCCTTGAAGGAGTCTGGCAGGTTATGGTCGTCGAGGATGAATTCAAACATCATCGAGATCAGGTTGATCACGTCTTCATCGGCGCCTTCGACCACCCGGGACTTGCCGCTCCTGACGCTGACCCGGGTCAACAGTTGTTCGAGCTGGCTACGCAGGTCGAACTCGTCCTGGATGGCAGGCGCCGGCACGTATTGCTGCAAATGCGAGAGCAGCCGCAGCAGGTCACGGGAGGAAATGGGCTGGGGCGACGCGCTGGCTTCCAGGGTCGGCGCCACGCTGCCACGCACCTGCATCAACAGCTTCTGCAAGGCGGTGAACACTTCCTGCACGCTGTCATCGACCTCGGCATCGCTGGGCTTGGCAGCGATTTCGGCATGGGGCCTGGGGTTATCCTCGGGACGATCCGACGTCCGGCGCGCCGGCGTCACCTTGAGCTCCGGCAAGATGCCCGTGGCGGCCAGCAGTTGGTTGGCCTCGGTATAGAGTTGGTCGCACTCGCTAAGCACATAACGCTCGAAGAGCTTGAGCAGGATCAGCTTGACCTTGATGCCCACGCCCAGGTTGCGCCCGGCCTGCAGGAACTTCTCGCACAGCAGTGCCGGGCTCAAGGGATTGTGCTGATTGGCCAGCGGTCGGACCAACAGCACGCCGAGCCGGGCCGTCAGTTGCTCCAGCGCCACGCCATCACGCCTGAGCACCCGAGTGACCATGGCCTCCACCGCCAACTGCCGCTCCAGGTCGTCGTGGGAGCGCTGGGCGTGGCCGTCCGGCGCCAGGGTGGCGCGGGTCAAGTCGTACTGGGCAAGGCTGACGAAGGTCTCGAAAAACAGCTCGATGAATTCCCGCTCGATGCTTTTGCGCTTCAGGCGCAGGTCCCGCATGGCTTCGAAGTACAGGTTCTGCTCGACGTCGTCCCGCGCCCGGTCGGCCATTTCAAACAAGGTGTCGTCGGCATTATCGAACAACCCTTGCAAGCCCAGGCGCAACTGCTGGGCGGCCTTGTCGCGAACCTGAAGCAGAATCACAGGCAGGCGGGCGAGCGGCGAGGGATTCGCCTGATCGGTAGCGACCTTGTGCAAAGGCACTACATTCCCGTCGTTGTGCATCCTGGCCTCCTGAAACGGCTGCTTCGGCTGTCAACGTCAAAGCTATGACGTCAATCGAAAGGCGGATTATCCGGTAAAAGAACCCTGTCGCACCAGCAGACTCTGTGATCCAACTCGAAATACGGCGCAATAAGTGACCGGGAAAATGAGGAAATGTTGCGAGGACGCGACCAAATGCAGGTTTCGACCCCCTATAATCAGGCCACTTTGTTTGTGGAGCCCGTTATGCCGAATCTACGCCTCGCCGACCTGACCGCCGAAATCGAAGCCAACGTGCGCCGTGCGTTGCTCGAAGACATCGGCAGCGGCGACATCACCGCGCAACTGATCCCCGCCGAACGCCTGGCCAAGGCCACCATCATTACCCGCGATGCGGCGGTGATCAGTGGCACGGCCTGGGTCGATGCCGTGTTCCGGCAACTGGACCCGCGCGTCGCGGTGCATTGGCAGGTGCGCGATGGCGACCGGGTCAACCCCGATCAGGCGCTGTTCCACCTGGAAGGCCCGGCCCGCTCGCTGCTGACCGGCGAACGCAGCGCGTTGAACTTCCTGCAGATGCTGTCGGGCGTCGCTACGCGTGCCCGCTACCTGGCCGACTTTGTCGCCGGTACCCAGGTCAAGCTGCTGGACACCCGCAAGACCCTGCCCGGGCTGCGCCTGGCCCAGAAGTACGCGGTCACCTGCGGTGGCTGCCATAACCACCGCATCGGCTTGTACGATGCCTTCCTGATCAAGGAAAACCACATCGCCGCTTGCGGCGGGATCGCCCAGGCCATCGCTGCCGCCCACAAGATCGCACCGGGCAAACCGGTGGAAGTCGAAGTGGAAAGCCTGGCGGAATTGAAAGAAGCACTGGCGGCCGACGCCGACATCATCATGCTCGACGAACTGAGCCTGGACGACATGCGTGAAGCCGTACGCCTCAATGGCGGCAAGGCGAAGCTGGAAGCCAGCGGCGGGATCAACGAAAGCACGTTGCGCCCCATTGCCGAGACTGGGGTGGACTACATCTCGATCGGCGCGATGACCAAGGATGTGAAGGCAGTGGATCTGTCGATGCGGCTCAGTCTCTGAGCAACTTCGAGCCGCAAGCTACAAGCTTCAAGCTGTTCAATGCTTGTCTTGTAGCTTGTAGCTGCCGTTAAACCACCAGATTGTTCATCTCGCAGTACTCATCCCATTCCACACCCAGCACCTCGGCTGCTTCCTTGTGCAACGCAAGGCGCTGCGCCTCGAATTCTTCAGGCGTGCTGGTGTACTTGAGCGTCAACTCCCAAGGCTGCAGCCCCTGGGCTTCGGCCTCGTCCTCGAACGCCCATTGGATCTGGTCTTTTTGATCATCGGCAGACAAGTCCTTGATCTCTTCCAGCAACTGGGGCGCATCCAACACGTACTTCTTCAGCGCTTCTTCGTGCCTGGCTTCCTGGGTCAATTCTTTAACAGTCATGGCGTTCTCGTTGATCTGGGGAATGGAAGATGGATCTGGATCATCAAGGATCTCTCTGACGCAAAAAACCGTGTGAAGCCCGGTTTATCTGGCCTTCAGAACCATTCGTGGATCATCTGAAAACTGCTGGGCAATGCGCATGCAGGCAAAGAATATAGGACGTTTCGCCGACGATTTACACGGTTCTTTACATCTATCCCACAAAAAAACATGCGCCTGAGAAACCGGGGGAGCTTGGGAACATCTGTCAAAATAACCAGTCATAGCCATGTGCCATGCCGGCACTTCACAAGGAACCCCAGTGATGCACAGCGTTTCGAAACGTTCATTGACCCGGCTTGCTACCGCGACCTTGCTGCTCGGCAGCCTGACCTTGACCGGCGCTGCCCAAGCGGCTGTTGAAGTCTCCTCTGATGGCCCGTCTTCCAACGACGCCATCCCTGCCCTTCGTTTTGACCGATTTGATAAGTACGTACTCGTCAAGACCAACGTCAGCGTCAGCGCCTTGGAAAGCCTGCCAAAAACCGTGAAGAACAACGCCGAGGAATTGGAAAGCCAGAAACGCACCCTCAGCGAGCAGGCCCGCCAGATCGAAGAACTCAAGCGCAACAGCGGCTCCAGCTCCACCTCCAGCAGCAAGGAAATTGACGAGCTCAAACGCACCATCAAGGAACAGGAACGCGACCTGAATGATCTGGGCAAGCAAGTGGAAGAACTCAAGCGCAATAACGGCTCCAGTTCGAGTTCGAGCAACAGCGAGATTTCGTCCCTGAAACGGGAGCTCAGCGATCAGAATCGCGAGATGGATCAACTCAAACGCACGGTCGAGGAGCTGAGCAGGAAAGTGAAATAACGAGGGGGATGGTGCCCGAGACAGGAATCGAACCTGCGACCTTCGCGTTACGAGTGCGCTGCTCTACCGACTGAGCTACACGGGCGGTGGCTAAACCTAGCATCGTCCCCTGTGGCCAGGCAACCCGCGACACAGGGATTTTCACCACGCAGCAAAACGCCCCGAACCAGTCGGGGCGTTTGCTTGTTCAGCGGCTAGGCGAAGGGGCGATTAAACGCCCGATGCCTTGGCTGCTGCGACGTCCTTGATGGACAGCTTGATACGGCCGCGGTTGTCCACGTCCAGTACCAGCACTTCCACTTCCTGGCCTTCCTTGAGGATGTCGGTCACTTTCTCGACGCGAGCATCGCTCAGCATGGAGATGTGAACCAGACCGTCCTTGCCCGGCAGGATGTTGACGAACGCGCCGAAATCGACGATGCGCTCAACCTTGCCGACGTAGATCTTGCCGATCTCGGCTTCTGCGGTGATGCCCAGGACGCGCTGGCGAGCTGCCTCTGCCGCTTCCTTGGTTTCGCCGAAGATCTTGATCGAACCGTCGTCTTCGATGTCGATCGAAGCCTTGGTTTCTTCGCAGATCGCACGGATGGTCGCGCCACCTTTACCGATGACATCACGGATTTTGTCGGTGTCGATTTTCATCGCGATCATGGTCGGAGCGTTTTCCGACAGCTCGGTACGGGACTGACCGATGATCTGGTTCATCTGACCCAGGATGTTCAGGCGCGCTTCCAGGGCCTGGCCCAGGGCGATCTCCATGATCTCCTCGGTGATGCCCTTGATCTTGATGTCCATCTGCAGTGCGGTGACGCCTTTGGCGGTACCGGCCACTTTGAAGTCCATGTCGCCCAGGTGATCTTCGTCACCCAGGATGTCGGTCAGGACGGCGAATTTCTCGCCTTCTTTAACCAGGCCCATGGCGATACCGGCAACCGGTGCCTTCATCGGCACACCGGCGTCCATCAGGGCCAGGGAAGCGCCGCAGACCGAAGCCATCGAGCTCGAACCGTTGGACTCGGTGATTTCCGATACCACGCGGATGGTGTACGGGAATACGTCAGCGGCAGGCAGCATGGCCTGGACCGAACGACGGGCCAGACGGCCGTGACCGATTTCGCGGCGACCGGCGCCACCCATGCGACCACACTCGCCCACCGAGAACGGAGGGAAGTTGTAGTGCAGCATGAACGGGTCTTTCTTTTCGCCTTCCAGGGTGTCCAGCAGTTGCGCGTCACGGGCGGTGCCCAGTGTGGCAACGACCAGGGCCTGGGTTTCGCCACGGGTGAACAGTGCCGAACCGTGGGTCTTTGGCAGGACGCCGACTTCGATGTTCAGCGGACGTACGGTACGGGTGTCGCGACCGTCGATACGCGGCTTGCCGTTGACGATGTTTTCGCGAACGGTGCGGTATTCGATTTCACCGAAAGCAGCCTTGACGTCGCTGGCCGATGGCTGGCCTTCTTCGCCGGACAGCTTGGCAACGACCTGGTCTTTCAGCTCGCCCAGGCGCGCATAACGGTCGGCCTTGACGGTGATGGTGTAGGCCTGGGAGATCGCTTCGCCGAACTCGGCACGGATCGCGCCCAGCAGTTCGGTGGCTTCAGCTTGCGGAGCCCAGGTCCAGGTTGGCTTGGCGGCTTCGGCGGCCAGTTCCTTGACGGCGTTGATCACCACCTGGAACTCGTCGTGGGCGAACAGCACGGCGCCCAGCATCTGGTCTTCGGTCAGTTCCTTGGCTTCGGATTCAACCATCAGCACGGCTTCGGACGTACCGGCCACGACCATGTCCAGGCTCGATGCCTTCAGTTGCTCGTAGGTCGGGTTCAGCAGGTAGCCGGTGCTTTCGTGGAACGCAACGCGGGCAGCGCCGATCGGACCATCGAAAGGAATGCCGGAGATGGCCAGGGCAGCCGAGGTACCGATCATCGCAGCGATGTCCGGATCGGTTTTCTTGCTGGTGGACACGACGGTGCAGACAACCTGCACTTCGTTCATGAAGCCTTCTGGGAACAGCGGACGGATCGGACGGTCGATCAGTCGGGAAGTCAGGGTTTCTTTCTCGGAAGGACGGCCTTCGCGCTTGAAGAAACCGCCAGGGATCTTACCGGCAGCGTAAGTCTTTTCCTGGTAGTGAACAGACAGAGGGAAGAAGCCCTTGCCTGGATCGGCTTGCTTGGCACCGACAACGGTCACCAATACGCTGACGTCGTCGTCAACGGTGACCAGCACTGCGCCGGAGGCCTGACGGGCGATACGGCCAGTCTCGAGGGTAACGGTCGACTGACCGAACTGGAATTTTTTGATTACCGGGTTCACGGTGTCCTACCTTCTTTGTGGCTCTTGGGGAACTTGTCTTCTAGCGAAATTCTTGGGCAATGGCGGGAATCGGCCCGACGTTTGTCCAGGGTAAAACGTGTATCCAGATAAAACTTGAGGCTGGGAGCCTACCATGCGCCAGCGGGAAACCCACTGACGTACGACAGACCACCAACCTCATAGCGCAATCGCTGATTAGCGACGCAGACCCAGGCGAGCGATCAGAGCGCTGTAACGGCTCACGTCCTTGCCTTTCAGGTAGTCCAGCAGCTTACGACGCTGGTTTACCATGCGGATCAGACCACGACGGGAGTGGTGATCTTTACCGTTGGCCTTGAAGTGACCTTGCAGTTTGTTGATGTTGTGGGTCAGCAGTGCAACTTGCACTTCTGGCGAACCAGTGTCACCAACAGCTTGCTGGTAGTCAGCTACGATTTGAGCTTTTTCTTGAACGTCGAGAGCCATGAGGCAATCCTTTTTAGTCAGGAAACTGTTTCAAGGAAACAGCTTCAACAGGCCAGGGACAAATCCCTGTATCTATAAATGAGTAGTGACCGTGCCTGTTAACAGCCACACTCGCCAACCTGCTGTTACGCAGGCTGGTTCCGGTCATTCCGACCGAATCAGTCGACGCGGCGCAATACGCCCGTCTTCGCTCACTTCACCGATACCGATGAAGCGACCGTTGTGATCCTGTACCCGGACCATGCCGAACTTCGGCGCGTCCGGGGCACGTACCGGCTGGCCGTTGAGCCAGTAGAACGCGCTGTGTTCCGAGAACTGCAAGAGCGGCCAATCCAGCAAGCCGCTGTCCGATGGCATCAGGAAACGGTCGACCGCTTCGTTGCCGCCTTCGGCATGCACCGCTTCGAGCTCTTCCAGCGTGACCGTCTGGGCCAACGTGAAAGGCCCGGCCTGGGTCCGTCGCAATTCTGCCACGTACGCGCCACAACCGAGCTGCTCACCGATATCCTCCACCAGGGTCCGGATATAGGTACCTTTGCTGCAATCCACGGCCAGCCGCGCAGTATTACCGTCAAAGGCCAGCAATTCCAAGCGCGCAATAGTAACAGAACGCGGTTCACGCTCCACTACTTCGCCTGCACGGGCCAGTTTATACAACGGCTGCCCATCGCGCTTCAAAGCGGAGTACATCGGCGGTATCTGGCTGATTTGCCCACGAAATCTGGGCAATACCGCTTCGATATCCGCCTGACCAACGGTCACCGGGCGCTCCAGCAAAACCTCACCTTCGGCATCCGCCGTGGTGGTGGTCTTGCCCAGTTGCGCCAGGGTTTCATAACCCTTGTCGGAGTCGAGCAGGTACTGGGAGAACTTGGTCGCCTCGCCAAAGCACAGTGGCAGCACGCCGGTGGCCAGCGGATCGAGACTACCGGTGTGCCCCGCCTTTTCGGCATTGAGCAGCCAGCGAACCTTCTGCAACGCCGCGTTGGAGGTGAACCCCAGCGGCTTGTCGAGCAGGATGATACCGCTGACGTTACGACGGATGCGTTTGACCTGAGCCACCGATTACTCCTTGGCGTCTTCGGGTTCAGCCGCAACCGGGTGCTGGCTGTCTTCCGCCACCGCGCGCTCGATCAGTGCCGACAGATGCGCACCCCGTGCGACGCTTTCGTCGTAGTGGAAGTGCAACTGCGGGACACTGCGCAGCTTCATCTCCCGGGCCAATTGCATGCGCAGGAAGCCGGCTGCCGAGTTGAGCACCTTGATGCTCTGGGCGATGTCTTCGGCGCTGTCCTGGCCCATCACGGTGATGAAGATCTTGGCGTGACCGACGTCACGGCTGACTTCCACTGCGGTAATGGTGACCAGGCCGACGCGCGGGTCTTTGACTTCGCGACGGATCAGTTGGGCCAGCTCACGCTGCATCTGATCGCCGATTCGTTGGGTGCGGCTGTATTCTTTTGCCATGTCTTGTTACCTGTTACTGCCCCACGGTGAAACCCGCGAGGTCTGAAAGCGGCAAACGCCCGGCCTGGCAAAAAGCCAGACCGGGCGTTGCGTTTAGAGTCCGTCCGCGAAGCAGCCCATGTTCATGCGGCTGCCCGGTACGGCTCTTGAAGTGCGCGAGTTAGAGGCTGCGAGCAACCTGGACCTTCTCGAAGACTTCGATCTTGTCGCCGACCTTGACGTCGTTGTAGCTCTTGACGCCAATACCGCATTCCATGCCGGCACGTACTTCGGAAGCGTCATCCTTGAAGCGACGCAGGGATTCCAGCTCGCCTTCGAAGATCACGATGTCTTCACGCAGTACACGGATCGGACGGTTACGGTGAACAACACCCTCGATCACCATGCAACCGGCGATGGCACCAAACTTCGGCGAACGGAACACGTCGCGAACTTCGGCAACACCCAGGATGTTCTCCCGGACGTCGCTGCCCAGCATACCGGTCAACGCTTTCTTGACGTCTTCGATGATGTCGTAGATCACGTTGTAGTAACGCATGTCCAGGCCTTCCTGCTCGACGATCTTGCGAGCGCCAGCATCGGCACGCACGTTGAAGCCGAACAGTACAGCGTTGGAAGCCAGTGCCAGGTTGGCGTCGGATTCGGTGATACCACCGACACCGCCACCGACCACACGCACTTGCACTTCGTCGTTACCCAGGCCATTCAAGGCGCCGTTCAACGCTTCCAGGGAACCACGGACGTCGGATTTGAGGACGATGTTGAGCGTCTTCTTCTCTTCCTGACCCATGTTCTCGAAGATGTTTTCCAGCTTGCCGGCGTGAGCGCGAGCCAGTTTGACTTCGCGGAACTTGCCTTGACGGAACAGAGCCACTTCACGGGCTTTCTTCTCGTCAGCCACCACGCTCATCTCGTCGCCAGCATCCGGAGTGCCGTCCAGGCCGAGGATTTCGACCGGGATAGCCGGACCCGCTTCCTTGATAGGCTTGCCGTTCTCGTCGAGCATGGCGCGCACGCGGCCATAGTTCGAGCCGACCAGCACCATGTCGCCTTGACGCAGCGTACCGTCCTGGACCAGGACAGTCGCCACCGGGCCACGGCCCTTGTCGAGGCGCGATTCAACGACCACACCACGACCAGGCGCCGAAGGCGTAGCGGTCAGTTCCAGAACCTCGGCTTGCAACAGAACAGCTTCGAGCAGTTCGTCGACGCCGGTACCCATCTTCGCCGAGACCGGAACGAATGGAGTGTCACCACCCCACTCTTCGGAGGTCACGCCGTGGACCGACAGCTCGCTGCGGATGCGATCGAGATCGGCGCCCGGCTTATCGATCTTGTTCACTGCAACCACCAGCGGCACGCCAGCTGCCTGGGCATGCTGAACAGCTTCGATGGTTTGCGGCATAACGCCGTCGTCCGCTGCAACCACCAGGATCACGATGTCGGTCGCCTTGGCACCACGGGCACGCATCGCGGTAAACGCGGCGTGACCCGGGGTATCGAGGAACGTCACCATGCCACGGTCGGTTTCAACGTGGTAGGCACCGATGTGCTGGGTAATACCGCCCGCTTCACCGGCCGCCACCTTCGCACGACGAATATAGTCGAGCAGGGACGTTTTACCGTGGTCGACGTGGCCCATGACGGTCACGACCGGTGCACGGGAAACTGCCTCGCCTTCAAACTTCAGGGACTCGGCCAGGGAATCTTCCAGGGCGGTGTCGCTGACCAGGGTCACTTTGTGGCCCAGCTCTTCAGCAACCAGTTGGGCAGTTTCCTGGTCCAGTACCTGGTTGATGGTGGCTGGCGTACCCAGCTTGAACATGAACTTGATGATTTCGGCAGCCTTGACCGACATCTGCTGGGCCAGATCGCCCACAGTGATGGTCTCGCCGATCTTCACTTCACGCACGACAGGGCCGGTAGGGCTCTGGAAACCGTGGGCGTTGCGCTTCTTCAGCTTGGCCTTGCCGCGACCGCCGCGACGGAAGCCATCGCTTTCCTCGTCGGTGGTACGTGGCGCGACACGAGGTGCCGGTGCCTTTTCCTTGACCGAAGCACGATGAGGCGCGTTCTTGCGCTCGCCATCGCCACTGCCACGACGGTTGTCGTCGGCACGTGGCTTGTCTGGACGACGCTGTTCGTCGCGCTTGCGAGTGTCGGCTGGCGCCGGCGCAGGTGCCACGACGGGTGCCGCCTCGCGCACAGGTTCGGCGACCGGGGCAACAGCCTCGACGGCTTCTACCGGAGCGGCTTGCGCAGCAGCAGGCTGGCGGCGCGCTTCTTCTTCGGCGCGACGCTTGGCTTCTTCTTCAGCCTTCTGACGAGCAGCATTTTCTACTGCGCGACGTTCTTCCTGTTCGCGTTTGCGCTCGGCTTCGATTTCTTCCGGGCTGCGTTGTACGAAGACTTTCTTCTTGCGAACTTCAACGCTGATGCTTTTGCTACCGGCAACACGCAGGGTGCTGGTGGTTTTACGCTGCAGCGTGATCTTGCGCGGTTCTTCCACTTTTGCCTTGTGACTGCTCTTCAAGTGAGTCAGCAGGGACTGCTTCTCACTGTCGGTCACATGTTCCTCGGCGGCGGTGTGCGGCAGACCTGCCTCACGCATCTGCTGCAACAGGCGCTCTACCGGTGTTTTGACCTCATCGGCCAGTTGTTTCACCGTGACTTGCGTCATGCACTTCTCTCCTCAGGCCGCGCCTAATTACTCGAACCAGTGGGCTCGGGCGGCCATGATCAACTTGCCGGCACGATCATCGTCAATGCCGTCGATGTCGAGCAGATCGTCAATAGACTGCTCGGCCAGGTCTTCGCGGGTAATTACGCCGCGCACCGCCAGTTCCATCGCCAAATCCTTGTCCATGCCCTCAAGCGAGAGCAGGTCTTCGGCCGGATGGGCGTCTGCCAGCTTTTCCTCAGTAGCGATGGCTTTGGTCAACAAACGATCCTTGGCCCGAGCGCGAAGCTCGTTGACGATCTCCTCGTCAAAGCCGTCGATGTTGAGCATTTCCTCCACCGGTACGTAGGCAATCTCTTCCAGGCTGGTAAAGCCTTCATCCACCAGCACCTGTGCCAGCTCCTCATCGACTTCAAGCTCTTCGATGAAGTTGCGCAGGATGTCGCCAGTTTCAGCTTGCTGTTTAGCCTGGATGTCCGATTCGGTCATCACGTTCAGGGTCCAGCCAGTCAATTGGCTGGCCAGACGCACGTTCTGACCACCGCGACCGATGGCCTGAGCCAGATTGTCTGCGCCAACGGCGATGTCCATGGCGTGGGCATCTTCGTCGACGATAATTGCCGCCACTTCAGCAGGCGACATGGCATTGATCACGAACTGAGCCGGGTTGTCGTCCCACAGGACGATGTCCACGCGCTCACCGCCCAACTCGCCGGATACGGCCTGGACACGCGAACCACGCATGCCGATGCAGGCACCTTGCGGGTCGATGCGCTTGTCCTTGGAGCGGACCGCGATCTTGGCACGCGAACCCGGATCACGGGAGGCGGCCATGACTTCGATCAGGCCTTCAGCAATTTCCGGCACTTCGATGCGGAACAACTCGATCAGCATTTCCGGCGCGGTACGCGACAGGATCAACTGCGGGCCGCGGTTCTCGGTGCGGATTTCCTTGAGCAGCGCACGCAAACGCACGCCAACCCGGAAAGTTTCGCGAGAAATGATGTCTTCGCGGGCCAGCAACGCTTCGGCGTTGTTGCCCAGGTCGACGATCACGTTGTCGCGGGTCACTTTTTTCACGGTGCCGGAGATGATTTCCCCCAGGCGCTCGCGATAAGCGTCGACGACTTGCGCGCGCTCGGCTTCGCGAACTTTCTGCACAATGACCTGCTTGGCGGTCTGTGCAGCGATACGACCGAATTCAATGGACTCGATTTTTTCTTCGACGACATCACCCACCTTGGCGCCCGGGTGCGTTTCCGCAACCTTGCTCGGCCAGGTTTCGATAGCCGGATCGTCCAGGTCGGCTTCCTCGACTACCGTCCAGCGACGGAAAGTCTCGTAGGCACCGGTGTGGCGATTGATTTCCACACGCAAATCAACTTCGTCTTCAAACCGCTTCTTGGTAGCAGTGGCCAGGGCCAGCTCCAGCGCTTCAAAAATAACGTTAGCCGGTACGCCCTTTTCATTGGATACCGACTCAACAACCAGCAGTACTTCTTTGCTCATCGTACGCCTCGCCTTTCGCAAGCCATTGGATCCGCGGGATCCGCAGTATCTGGCACGTATCAGTCAAAACTGGGAATAATGTTGGCCTTGTCGATCATATCGATCGGCAACAGGAACTCGTGGTCGTCTACCTGCACCACGACGTCCTGCTCTTCTACACCGCGCAGAAGGCCTTGGAAGTTGCGTCGACCTTCGAAAGGCGAGCGCAGCTTGATCTTCACTTGTTCACCGGCAAACAGAGCGAACTGTTCAAGTGTGAACAGGGGGCGCTCCATGCCAGGCGAGGAAACTTCAAGGGTGTATTCGGAGGTGATTGGATCTTCAACATCCAGTACACCGCTGATCTGACGGCTGACGATGGCGCAATCGTCCACCAGTACGCCGCCTTCCTTATCGATATAAACGCGCAACAGTGAGTGGCGACCTTGAGCCGAAAACTCAATACCCCAGCATTCATAGCCAAGGGCCACGACCACCGGGGCCAACAAGGCCTGCAACTGTTCTAGCTTGCTCGACACCTGAACCCCCTCGTGCATGTTTGTGCATGCTGTGCAAATAAAAAAAAATGGGCGAATCGCCCATCCCTGAAACGCCGTCGAACAGCGGCGTTATAAAGTGTCCAGCTAACAAAAAGCCCCTTGGAAGGGGCCCCTGAAACTGGTTGCGGGAGCCGGATTTGAACCGACGACCTTCGGGTTATGAGCCCGACGAGCTACCAGACTGCTCCATCCCGCGACAAAGCTGGGGCGGAAGTATACGACCGATCCCTTACAGGGTCAATGTAACCCTTCCACCTACAAGAAAGCCCGCAATCGCGGGCTCTCCTGATAATTGGTACCGAGAAGGGGACTCGAACCCCTACACCCTATGGGCACAACCACCTCAAGGTTGCGTGTCTACCAATTCCACCACCTCGGCAATACAGCGTTTGAAACCTTCTTACTTCTGCTCTTGAGCTGGAGGTACGTCAGTCGCCGGAGTGGCCGACTGTTGCTCTTGAAGCACCGGGACATCATCAGAAGCCGGTTGTTGCTTTGGCGCTTCCAGTACCGCTGGGTTTGGCAAACCTACTTGAGTCAGCTCGTGAGCTTTCTCTTTAGCAAAGTAACCTAACCCTAAGCTGGTTATGAAGAAACCGGCGGCAAGTATAGCAGTAAACTTACTAAGAAAGGTAGAGGAACCTTGGCTTCCGAACACAGTATTTGAAGCACCTGCTCCGAAAGACGCACCAGCATCCGCACCTTTACCCTGCTGCAGCAATACGAGAGCAACTACGCCCAGTGCACCCAGCAGATGAAAAACGACTACGACTGTTTCCAGCATTTTTTCAGTTTCCCGCGGCGCGACAGATCGCACCGAACTCATCTGCATTCAGGGACGCTCCACCAATGAGCCCCCCATCGATATCCGGCATGCCGAACAGTTCGGCCGCATTGGCCGCCTTCACGCTGCCGCCGTATAGAAGCCGCACACCTCGTGCCACTTCAGAATTCTCTTCCGCCAACTGAGCACGGATGGCTGCGTGCACATCCTGCGCCTGTTGTGGCGAAGCCGTCAGCCCGGTACCAATGGCCCAGACCGGCTCGTAAGCAATGACTGCCTTTGCAAAAGCACCGACACCCAGGTCTTCGATGATGCTGCCCAGCTGACGCCCGACAACCTCAAGGGTCTTGCCGGCTTCACGCTGTTCAAGGGTTTCCCCTATGCACAGCACCGGAATCAAACCACAGGCCTGGGCCGCTGCAAACTTGCGGATCAAGGTCTTGTCCTGCTCGCCCATGATCTGGCGACGCTCGGAATGCCCGACCAGAACCAGGGAACAACCCGCATCCACCAATTGACTCGGCGCAATCTCACCGGTCAATGCACCTTGCATGGATTCCACCGCAGAGTTCTGCGCGCCGACCGAAATCGACTTACCCTTCAAGCCATCAATCACTTGATTGATATACAAGCAAGGCGGGAATACCGCGACATCAACACCGCTTGGCAAGGCCAGATGACGAAGGCCATTGATCAGCTCAGCGACGCTGGCGCGGGTACCGTGCATCTTCCAGTTACCAGCTACCATAGGGCGACGCATGCTGTACCTCGTCGGTCAAAGTGGGCGCAGATGTTACCCAACCGATTCATGACTGGCAAGCCGAATTCAGGCAGAAACTTCAGTAACCAGTTTTGCCAGCTCTTCGGCATAACCGCGAACTTGCGCTTCATCCTCGCCTTCGACCATGACACGCACCAAAGGCTCAGTGCCGGACTTGCGCAACAACACACGCCCGCGCCCCGCCATCGCCGCTGTCACACCCTCACTGGCCTGCTTGACCTTAGCATGTTCGAGCGGGTTCACACCGCCACCGAAACGCACGTTGATCAACACCTGCGGGCATTTACGCAACGCCTGACGCGACTGTGCGAGCCCTTCGTTACGCGCCTTGAGCGCCATCAGCACCTGCAGGGCCGCAATGATCGCGTCACCGGTGGTGGTATGGTCGAAGCACACGATGTGGCCGGAGTTCTCGCCCCCGATCACCCAATTGCGCTCCAGCAACTCCGAAATCACGTAGCGGTCACCCACGTTGGCCCGCACGAACGGGATGTCCAGGTCCGCCAGGGCCAATTCAAGGCCGAGGTTGCTCATCAACGTGCCGACTACGCCGCCCTGCAGCTTGCCGCGCCCATGCAGGTCGCGAGCGATGATGAACAGCAATTCGTCACCATCGACGACCGTACCGGTGTGGTCCACCATCAAGACCCGATCACCGTCGCCATCGAAGGCAATACCCAGATCGGCCTGCTCGGCCAGCACAGCAGCCTGCAACGCCTCGGTATGGGTGGAGCCGCAATTGTGGTTGATGTTCAGGCCATTAGGCTGGGCGGACAGCACCACCACCTCGGCGCCCAGTTCGCGAAATACGCTCGGCGCGACTTTATAGGTGGCGCCGTGGGCGCAATCGACGACGATTTTCAGGCCGGAAAAACTGGTACCGGTCGGCACGCTGCCTTTGCAGAACTCGATGTAGCGACCGGACGCATCGTTGATCCGCGACACCTTGCCGATCTTGCTCGACTCGACCACCGTCATCGGCGTGTCCAGCAGCTCTTCGATCATCAGCTCGATATCATCCGGCAGCTTGGTGCCCTGGCCGGAGAAGAACTTGATGCCGTTGTCATCATGAGGATTGTGCGAGGCACTGATCACGATGCCTGCCTGGGCCTGGAACGTACGGGTCAGGTAGGCAATGGCCGGCGTCGGCATCGGGCCCAGCAGCATCACGTCGGCGCCCGCCGACGTCAGGCCGGCCTCGAGGGCCGATTCGAACATGTAGCCGGAAATTCGCGTGTCCTTGCCGACCAGTACCTTGCAGGCGCCCATTTTGCGGAACGCCATGCCGGCCGCCCAGCCGAGCTTGAGCATGAAATCAGGGGTAATAGGGTATTCGCCGACCCGACCACGAATACCGTCGGTGCCAAAGTATTTCTTGCTCATAAGTGCTCCGTCATTCTTATTCGGCTGAATCCACAGCTGCAATCATCCGCACGACATCCATCGTTTCAGCTACATCGTGCACGCGCAATATGCGTGCACCTTTACCAAGGGCCAGGGCCGCAAGGGCGAGACCGCCATACAGACGCTCGCCCACCGGGCGGCCCAAGGCATTGCCTATCATGCTCTTTCGCGAGACGCCAACCAACAGCGGCCGACCCAGGGCATGCAAGGCTTCCATGTGTTTGAACAGGCTCAGGTTGTGCGCCAGTGTCTTGGCAAAGCCGAACCCGGGGTCAAGAATGATCCGCTCGGCGGGAATGCCCGCGGCGGCGCACTGATCCAGACGCTCCACCAGGAACTCACCGACCTCCCGGGTCACATCCTCATAGTGCGGGTCATTCTGCATGGTCCCCGGCTCGCCGAGCATATGCATCAGGCACACCGGCAACCCGGTGGCCGCCGCCGCGTCCAGGGCACCATCGCGCCGCAGGGACCGGACATCATTGATCAGGCCCGCCCCCAGCCGCGCAGTCTCGCGCATGACCGCAGGCGTGGACGTATCCACCGAAATAATGACATCGAGTTCGCGATGAATGCGCTCGACAATCGGTGCCACCCGCTCCAGCTCTTCGGTGGGCGAGACCGCGCGCGCACCCGGCCGGGTCGATTCACCACCTACATCGATCAGCGTTGCGCCGGCGGCCACCATGGCCTCGGCGTGCCGCAGCGCAGCATCGAGCTGGCTGAATCGACCGCCATCGGAAAAGGAATCAGGGGTGACATTGAGAATGCCCATGACATGCGCACGGGCCAAATCAAGAACCCGGTTGCCGCAAGGCAACCGGGTCGAGGACTGAACAGAAGTCATTTCAAGCCTTAGACATCAGCGGCCGGACCGCCAATCGGTGTTTCCGGACGCTCGCCTTGCACAGCAGGAGGCGTACCGGACGTACCGGTCCCGCCGCCCGACCAGTCACGCGGTTCGCGAGGCTCGCGACCCGCCATGATGTCGTCGATCTGCTCGGCATCGATGGTTTCGTACTTCATCAGGGCATCGGCCATGGCGTCGAGCTTGTCACGGTTGTCCGTGAGGATCTGCCGGGCAGTGCCATAACATTGGTCGATGATGCTGCGCACTTCGGAATCGATCAGCTTGGCCGTCTCGCCGGAGAAGCTTGCGTGCTGGCCACCGCCACCACGACCGAGGAACACCTCGCCCTCTTCTTCGGCATACATCAGCGGCCCCAGCTTCTCGGACAGGCCCCACTTGGTGACCATGTTCCGGGCGATCTGACTGGCACGCATGATGTCGTTGGATGCCCCCGTGGTCACACCGTCGAAGCCCAGCGTCATCTCTTCAGCGATACGGCCGCCGTACAACGAACAAATCTGGCTGATCAATGCACGCTTGGACAGGCTGTAGCGATCTTCTTCCGGCAGGAACATGGTCACGCCCAAGGCACGACCGCGCGGGATGATCGAGACCTTGTAGACCGGATCATGCTCGGGCACTACACGGCCGACGATCGCATGGCCTGCCTCGTGATACGCGGTGTTCTGCTTTTCCTTCTCCGACATGACCATGGATTTGCGCTCCGCGCCCATCATGATCTTGTCCTTGGCCAGCTCGAACTCTTTCATTTCCACGACGCGCTTGCCGGTACGCGCGGCAAACAGCGACGCTTCGTTGACCAGGTTCGCCAGGTCGGCACCGGAGAAGCCCGGCGTACCCCGCGCGATGACGGCCGGAGCGACATCGTCGCCCATTGGCACCTTGCGCATATGAACCTTGAGGATCTGCTCGCGACCGCGAATGTCCGGCAGCCCCACCACGACCTGGCGGTCGAAACGACCTGGACGCAACAGCGCAGGGTCGAGCACGTCAGGACGGTTGGTGGCGGCGATCACGATGATGCCGTCGTTCATTTCGAAACCGTCCATCTCGACCAGCAACTGGTTGAGGGTCTGTTCGCGCTCGTCGTGACCGCCACCCATGCCGGCGCCACGGTGGCGACCGACGGCGTCGATTTCGTCGATGAAGATGATGCAAGGCGCGTGTTTCTTGGCCTGCTCGAACATGTCGCGGACCCGACTGGCGCCCACGCCGACGAACATTTCGACGAAATCGGAACCGGAAATCGTGAAGAACGGCACCTTGGCTTCACCGGCAATCGCCTTGGCCAGCAAGGTTTTACCGGTACCCGGTGGGCCTACCATCAGCACACCGCGCGGAATACGACCGCCCAGGCGCTGGAACTTGCCCGGGTCACGCAGGAACTCGACCAACTCGCCCACTTCTTCCTTGGCTTCGTCGCAGCCTGCGACGTCGGCCAGGGTGGTTTTCACCTGGTCTTCGGACAACAACCGGGCCTTGCTCTTGCCAAAGCTCATCGGCCCGCCCTTGCCACCGCCGCCGCCCTGCATCTGGCGCATGAAGAACATGAACACCGCGATGATCACCAGGATCGGGAAGCTGGCCACCAGGAGCTGGGTCCAGATGCTTTGCTGCTCGGGCTGCTTACCTTCGACCACGACATGGTTGTCCACCAGGTCGCCAATCAGGCCATTGTCCTGGATTGCCGGACGAATGGTCTTGAAGCTGTCGCCATCGGTGCGCTTGCCGGTAATCACATAGCCATCAACGGCTACGCGCTCGACCTTGCCGTCCTTGACCTGCTGGATAAAGTCGGAATAGTTGAGGGTCTGCGGCTCGTTAGGGCTGGAGAAGTTGTTCATCACGGTCACCAGGACAGCGGCGATGATCAACCACAGGATCAGATTCTTTGCCATATCGTTCAATTAACTACCCTCTGAAGCAAGCTCCGCTACTGGCGCGCGCTTCGCATGATATTCACCGGCCTAACTTACTACATTACCTGCGACTCTGGCAGGCGCCGTCTGTAACCCTTTGTGAAACACTTTCTACACAATATTCGCTAATGCTCACGGGACGAAATACGAAAAACCTATCGCCCCGGTCGAAAAACCTCTTATTCCTCACTGCGACCACGGAAACCACGGCCCAGCAGGTACTGCTCACGGGAGCGATCACGCGATGATTTCGGCTTGCGCGTCGTGACCTTCTCGAACTGCTTGCGTACGCTCTTGTGGTATTCGTCGAAGCCTTCACCCTGGAAGACCTTGATCAAAAAATCACCACCAGGCTTCAACACCCGAGTCGCAAGATCCAGTGCCAACTCGCACAGGAACATCGATCGCGGCATATCAACAGATGCCAATCCACTCATATTGGGGGCCATATCGGAAATCACAAGGTCCACCTCGTTTTTTCCAACCGCTTCAAGGATCTGCGCCAGTACGGCGTCCTCGGTAAAGTCGCCCTGAATGAAGGTCACATCCGGGATGCTGTCCATTTCCAGGATATCGGAAGCGATCAGTGTGCCTTGCCCACCAATCAGACGACTGGTCACTTGGGACCAGCCACCCGGGGCGGCACCCAAGTCGATCACGCTCATGCCTGGACGGATCAAACGGTCTCTTTCCTGAATCTCCAGCAGCTTGTAGCTGGCACGGGAACGATACCCGTCTTTTTGCGCCATTTTCACGAATGGGTCGTTGAAATGCTCTTGCAGCCATTTAAGACTTGTCTTGGAACGGGCCACGGGCCACCTCAAAAATAAAACGGGTCGTGATTAAGTGGGCGGTCCCGGACTTGCTCGGGTAAACTGGCCGCCGCTTTTTACAAGATCAGACGCAGGGGTCAGATTATGCCGCTCACTCAAGAGCAGAAGAAACAATACAAATCCATTGGCCACCATCTGAAACCGGTTTTGACTGTGGCTGACAACGGTTTGACTGAAGGTGTACTCGCCGAACTGGAACGCGCCCTGGGCGATCACGAGCTGATCAAGATCAAGCTCAACATCCTCGATCGCGAAGCCCGCCTGGCTGCCGTCGCCGAACTGTGCAATACCGGCAAGGCAGACCTGGTGCAGGTCATCGGCAAGATGGCGCTGATTTATCGCAAGAACTTCAGCGTCAACAAGCAACTGTCGAACGTTCACCGCTTCAAGTGACGCCAAAGGGTCAAGGGTGTGCCTCGCACACCCTGCCGCTCCACCCGGGAACCGGCTGCAACGCCAGCAGCAAACCGGAAAACCCCAGTACCAGGTAACTGAACACCTGCCATTGGCTCGCCTCTGGCCAGCCGAGATGCACGGCAAAGAACATCCCGCACGCATACAACGACATGAGCAGCAATTGCCCACGAATGTCGCGCCATAGACCGGCAAGGCCCTCGGCCTGAACCAGCACCAACGCCTGGAACATCACGCACGCCGCGGCAAACCCCACCAGCAGCGCCGTCAGCATGCTTGCGATTTCATCGATGAGCAGCGGTGCCAGGCCCACTCGACCCAGCACCGGCAGCAAACCAATGTGCAGCAACCAGACGCCGCCCACCCATAACATCTGGGTGAGCTGCCAGATCATGGCGCCGGCGCGTAGCGGGCGCCTTCGCTCAGATGTGACGGACTTCGACAATCTCATACTCGATGACACCACCCGGTGTCTTCACCGCCACCACATCACCCTCTTCCTTGGCAATCAAGGCGCGAGCAATGGGTGAACCGACGGAAATCTTGCCGAGCTTGATGTCTGCCTCGTCCTCGCCAACGATCTGGTAAGTCACGCTTTCATCGGTCTCGACGTTGGCGATTTCCACCGTGGTGCCGAAAATGACCTTGCCGGTATGCGGGATCGTCGTGACATCGATGATCACCGCATTCTGCATGCGGCCCTCGATGTCACGGACACGCGCCTCGACCATCCCCTGCTCCTCTCGGGCAGCGTGGTATTCGGCGTTTTCCTTGAGATCGCCCAGCTCGCGCGCTTCACCAATGGCCTGGCTCAAGCGCGGGCGCTCGACCTTGGTCAGGAAAGCGTGCTCTTCTTCCAGGGCCTTCGCGCCCTGAACAGTCATCGGATACTTGGTTATGCTCATGCCTTCAATCCTGCATGTAGATCCTGCAAGCGACGTACGGTCTTCTCGGGACCGAACTTGAGCGCTTCACAGATCGCTTCGCCTGCCGCAATGGTCGTGGTGCAGTAGATCTTGTGCTGCAGCGCATTGCGACGAATGGAGTAGGAATCGGCGATCGATTGACGACCTTCGGTGGTGTTGATGATCAGCGTGACTTCGTCATTCTTGATCATGTCGACCACATGCGGACGCCCCTCGGTCACCTTGTTCACGCGGCGCACCTTCAGGCCTGCGGCTTCAATCAGCTTGGCAGTACCGGCGGTGGCGACCACCTCGAAGCCCAAGTTGATCAGATCACGGGCTACGCCCGCAACCAGTGGCTTGTCGTCATCACGCACGCTGATGAACGCCGTGCCGCCAGTCGGCAACACTTCGCTGGCACCCATCTGGGCCTTGGCGAACGCCTCACCGAAGGTATCGCCCACACCCATCACTTCACCGGTGGACTTCATTTCCGGGCCGAGGATCGGGTCCACGCCAGGGAATTTGGCAAACGGGAACACCGCCTCTTTCACGCTGTAGAAGTTCGGAATGATCTCCTTGGTGAAACCCAGCTCTTTCAAGGTTTTGCCCGCCATGACCCGCGCCGCGATCATCGCCAGGGAAACACCGATGCACTTGGAAACGAACGGTACGGTCCGGGACGCGCGCGGGTTGACTTCGATGACGTAGATGTCCTCGCCCTGCAGGGCCAGTTGTACGTTCATCAGGCCGACGACGCCCAGCTCCAGGGCCATTTTCTTGACCTGCTCGCGCATCTCGTCCTGGATGTGCGCCGGCAACGAGTAAGGCGGCAGCGAACAGGCGGAGTCACCGGAGTGAACACCGGCTTGCTCGATGTGCTGCATGATCGCGCCGATCACCACGTCCTTGCCGTCACTGACCGCGTCCACGTCCATTTCGATGGCGCAGTTGAGGAAGTGATCCAGCAGCACCGGACTGTCGTTGGAGACCTGGACCGCTTCGCGCAGGTAGCGCTTGAGCTCGTCTTCCTGATAGACGATTTCCATCGCACGGCCGCCCAGGACATAGGACGGACGCACTACCAGCGGGTAGCCGATCTTGGCGGCGGCACGAATCGCTTCGTCTTCGCTGCGCACGGTGGCGTTTGGCGGCTGGCGCAGGTTCAGGCGCTCGACCATCTGCTGGAAGCGCTCACGGTCTTCGGCGCGGTCGATCGCATCCGGGCTGGTGCCGATAATCGGCACGCCAGCGGCTTCCAGGGCGCGAGCCAGTTTCAGCGGGGTCTGGCCACCGTACTGGACGATCACGCCTTTTGGCTTCTCGACGCGGACGATTTCCAGCACGTCTTCCAGGGTCACTGGCTCGAAGTACAGGCGATCGGAGGTGTCGTAGTCGGTGGACACGGTTTCCGGGTTGCAGTTGACCATGATGGTCTCGTAACCGTCGTCGCGCAGGGCCAGTGCCGCGTGTACGCAGCAGTAGTCGAACTCGATGCCCTGGCCGATCCGGTTAGGACCGCCACCCAGGATCATGATCTTGTCCCGGGTCGATGGCGCGGCTTCGCACTCTTCTTCGTACGTGGAGTACAGGTAGGCGGTGTCGGTGGCGAACTCGGCCGCGCAAGTGTCGACGCGCTTGTAGACCGGGAACACTTCCAGCTTGTGGCGATGCGTGCGCAAGCTCTTCTCGGTCACACCCAGCAGCTTGGCCAGGCGCATGTCGGAGAAGCCTTTGCGCTTGAGGCGGAACATGGTGTCGCGGTCGATGCTGGACATGCCCAGGGTCTTGACCTTCTCTTCTTCCTTGATCAGATCTTCGATCTGCACCAGGAACCAAGGGTCGATCATGTTCATGCCGAAGATCTGCTCGACGGTCATGCCGGCGCGGAAGGCATCGGCCACGTACCAGATACGCTCGGCACCCGGCACGGTCAGCTCGCGCTTGAGCTCGCTCATGCTCTCAGGGTTGCTCAGGTCCAATTTCGGATCGAGGCCGCAGACACCCACTTCCAGGCCGCGAAGGGCTTTCTGCAGGGATTCCTGGAAGGTCCGGCCGATGGCCATGACTTCACCGACCGATTTCATCTGGGTGGTCAGGCGGGCGTCAGCCTTGGCGAACTTCTCGAAGGCGAAGCGTGGCAGCTTGGTGACGACGTAGTCGATGGACGGTTCGAAGGACGCCGGGGTCTTGCCGCCGGTGATGTCGTTCGACAGCTCGTCCAGGGTGTAGCCTACGGCCAGCTTGGCAGCGACCTTGGCAATCGGGAAACCGGTGGCCTTGGAAGCCAGGGCCGACGAACGGGATACCCGCGGGTTCATCTCGATGACCACCATGCGACCGGTGTTCGGGCAGATGCCGAACTGGACGTTGGAGCCGCCGGTTTCCACACCGATCTCCCGCAGTACCGCCAGGGAGGCGTTACGCAGGATCTGGTATTCCTTGTCGGTCAGGGTCTGGGCCGGTGCGACGGTGATCGAGTCACCGGTGTGCACGCCCATCGGGTCAAAGTTTTCGATGGAGCAGACGATGATGCAGTTGTCCTTTTTGTCGCGGACAACTTCCATTTCATATTCTTTCCAACCGATCAGGGATTCGTCGATCAGCAGTTCCTTGGTCGGCGACAAGTCGAGACCACGGGCGCAGATTTCTTCGAACTCTTCACGGTTGTAGGCGATGCCGCCACCGGTGCCGCCCATGGTGAAGGACGGACGGATGATGCACGGGAAGCCAAGGCGTTCCAGGACGGCATTGGCCTCTTCCATGCTGTGGGCGATGCCCGAGCGTGGGCAGTCCAGGCCGATGGATTTCATCGCCTTGTCGAAGCGCGAACGGTCTTCGGCCTTGTCGATGGTGTCGGCGTTGGCGCCGATCATTTCCACACCGAATTTTTCCAGGACGCCTTCGCGCTCCAGGTCCAGGGCGCAGTTCAGCGCAGTCTGGCCACCCATGGTCGGCAGCAGTGCGTCCGGGCGTTCCTTCTCGATGATCTTGGCAACGGTCTGCCACTTGATCGGCTCGATGTAGGTGGCGTCGGCCATGGCCGGGTCGGTCATGATCGTGGCGGGGTTGGAGTTCACCAGGATGACGCGGTAACCCTCTTCGCGCAGGGCTTTACAGGCCTGGGCGCCGGAGTAGTCGAACTCGCAGGCCTGGCCGATCACGATCGGGCCAGCGCCGAGAATCAGGATGCTTTTTATGTCTGTACGTTTTGGCATGGGTTTGTCACTCAAATCCGCAGGTCAGTCGGCTAGGCCGTCGAACAATCTTTGAAGCGCCCGAGGGGGCCGCCGTGCTCGGGGCCGCCCTCGGGCTTCACGCGGTTAGCGTCGCTTGGCCATCTCGTTGATGAAGCGATCGAACAGCGGCGCCACATCGTTCGGGCCAGGGCTCGCTTCAGGGTGGCCCTGGAAGCTGAACGCGCTCTTGTCGGTCCGCTCGATACCTTGCAGCGTGCCGTCGAACAGCGATTTGTGGATCGCACGCACGTTGGCCGGCAATGTCGCTTCATCCACCGCGAAACCGTGGTTCTGGCTGGTGATCATCACGACGCCGGTATCCAGGTCCTGCACCGGGTGGTTGGCACCGTGGTGGCCGTGACCCATTTTCAAGGTCTTGGCGCCCGAAGCCAGAGCCAGCAGTTGGTGACCGAGGCAGATGCCGAACACCGGGATCTCGGTTTCCAGCACGTCCTTGATCGCCTGGATCGCGTAGTCGCAAGGCTCCGGGTCACCCGGGCCGTTGGACAGGAACACACCGTCGGGCTTGAGGGCCAGGACGTCGGCGGCCGGGGTCTGGGCCGGCACTACGGTGACGCGGCAACCGCGCTCCACCAGCATGCGCAGGATGTTCAGCTTGACGCCGTAGTCGTAGGCCACGACGTGGTAAGGCAGGTCGGAAGCTTCGATCGTCGCGTGACTGTCAGTCTTCAGGTCCCAGACCGTGGAGCGCCATTCATAGGGCTTCGTGGTGCTGACGACTTTCGCCAGGTCCATGCCCTTGAGGCCAGGGAAGCCCTGGGCAGCGGCAATGGCGGCTTCTTCGGAAATGTTGTCGCCGGCCATGATGCAGCCGTTCTGCGCGCCTTTCTCCCGAAGGATGCGGGTCAGGCGGCGGGTGTCGATACCAGCGATCGCCACGACGTTGTTGGCTTTCAGGTAATCGGACAGGGACATCGTGTTACGCCAGTTGCTCGCTACCAGCGGCAAGTCACGGATGACCAGGCCGGCGGACCAGACACGATCAGACTCGGCGTCTTCCGGCGTGGTACCGGTATTGCCGATGTGCGGGTAAGTCAGGGTAACGATTTGCTGGGCGTAGGAAGGATCGGTAAGAATTTCCTGATAGCCGGTCATTGCGGTGTTAAACACCACCTCACCAACGGTCTGACCGTCGGCTCCAATGGCTTCGCCGCGAAAAATGCTGCCATCAGCAAGGGCGAGTATGGCTGGCTTAGTCAAGAAGACCTCCCGTAAATAAAGCCTGAAAGGGCGATCGCAGGTTGTAAAAAAGCGGAGTGACGTATGGACACGTCACCCCGCTTGTTCACTGAATTATTCTGCGCGCTTTTAGTGGACACACTAAAGCTGTAGCTTACAGAAAAAGGCTTTTTTGGTCCACCGCTAATGAGCCTTAAAGGCAGGAGAATGCGACAGGTCGTCGCGAGGCGGTGTAAAACGGGGCGCAGTATAACCTGAACCCCGCTTTCAATGACATCAACGCAGGTCGAGCACGTCCTGCATGTCGTACAAACCAGGCTCGCGGCCATCCAGCCACAACGCGGCACGTACGGCACCCTTGGCGAAGGTCATCCGGCTGGACGCCTTGTGGGTGATCTCCAGGCGCTCGCCTTCAGTGGCGAACAGCACGGTATGGTCACCCACCACATCGCCACCGCGCACAGTGGCGAAACCGATGGTGTCGCGCTCACGGGCACCGGTATGCCCCTGGCGCCCATACACGGCCACTTCCTGCAGGTCGCGACCCAACGCATCGGCAATCACCTCACCCATGCGCAAGGCTGTTCCCGAAGGCGCGTCGATCTTGTGCCGGTGATGCGCCTCGATGATTTCGATATCCGCATCATCACCCAAGACCCGGGCCGCCATGTCCAGCAGCTTCAGCGACAGGTTCACGCCCACGCTGAAGTTCGCGGCAAACACGATCGGAATGTCCTTGCCCGCATCGGCCAGCAATTGCTTTTGTGCAGCATCCAGCCCCGTCGTACCGATCACCATGGCCTTGCCGTGCTTGCGGCAGATCGCGAGGTTTTTCAGCATCACCTCCGGCAAGGTGAAATCAATCAGTACATCGAACTCGTCGAGCACTTTCTCCAGGCCGCCAGACATCGGCACGCCGATACGTCCCAGCGAAGCCAGCTCGCCCGCATCGGCGCCTACCAGCGTGCTGTCGGGCCGAACGATGGCCGCGGTCAGGCCGGAGAGCGGCGAGCGTTGCTGCACCGCCTCGACCAGCGCCTTGCCCATGCGCCCCGCAGCGCCCATCACAGCTATACGTCGCATGCGAACTCCTTACAGGTCGCCGAAGAAGCGCTTCACGCCTTCGAACCAGCCGGTGGTTTTCGGGGAGTGGCTGTTGTCATCGGCCAGCGAGTTGCGGAACTCTTCCAGCAACTCACGCTGACGTCGACCCAGGTTGACCGGCGTCTCCACCGCTACGCGGCACATCAGGTCACCCGCACCACCGCCACGCACTGGCGCAACGCCTTTGCCACGAATCCGGAATTGCTTGCCGGTCTGCGTGCCTTCGGGGATTTTGAGCTTCACGCGACCGTCGAGGGTCGGGATTTCAAGCTCGCCACCCAAGGCGGCATCGACGAAGCTGATCGGCACTTCGCAGAACAGGTGCTTGCCGTCGCGCTGGAAAATCGCATGCTCGCGCACGTTGATGACCACATACAGGTCGCCAGTCGGGCCGCCCTGGGCACCCGCCTCGCCTTCACCGGACAAACGAATGCGGTCACCGGTGTCGACACCCGCCGGCACTTTGACCGACAGCGTCTTGTACTCTTCGACACGCCCTTCGCCATGGCAGGCGTCGCACGGGTCGGAAATGATCTTGCCTTGGCCATGGCAACGCGGACAGGTCTGCTGGACCGAGAAGAAGCCCTGCTGCATGCGCACCTGGCCGATGCCGCCGCAAGTCGGGCAGGTCACGGGCGAGGAGCCCTTCTTGGCACCCGAGCCATCGCATGGCTTGCAATTGACCAGCGTTGGAACACGAATATTGACGGTAGTACCGCGCACCGCCTCTTCCAGGTTCAGCTCCAGCGTGTAGCGCAGATCACTGCCACGCTGGGCGCCGCCACGGGCACCGCCGCGACCGCCGCCGAAGAAATCGCTGAACACGTCCCCGAAGATATCGGAGAAGTTCTGGCCGCCGAAACCGGCACCGCCGCCGCCCATGCTTGGGTCGACGCCGGCATGACCGTACTGGTCGTAAGCCGCGCGCTTGCTCGAATCGGACAGCACTTCGTAGGCCTCGTTGGCCTCCTTGAACATCTCTTCCGACGCTTTGTCGCCGGGATTACGGTCCGGGTGATGCTTCATCGCCAGGCGACGATAAGCCTTTTTCAGCTCCGCCTCGCTGGCCCCCCGCTCGACACCCAATACTTCGTAAAAATCACGCTTCGCCATTAGTCTTTGCACTCTTATAGGACGTCCGGCAAACCTCTCCTGAACCTTGCCAAACTCGTTGAGCCCCAATACAGGCCCGGACCCAACTCACGTCAATTCAACGATCCTGGTCTTAAACTTTCAGCCAGGTACCCGGCCAAAACGCGGCGCTCATCGCCGGAAAGCAGGAGCATTCCCGAACACACCGCCCGCATCCGAACACTGTCGCATGCTGTAAAAATTCGTTAGCTCCAGACACGCCAACGCGGGAGCAAGCTCCCGCGCGGCGACATCCTACCAGCCACCGCACAAATGCAGTCAACCGGCCGACCAACAAGCGATTACTTGTGGTCTTTCACTTCTTCGAACTCGGCGTCGACGACATCGTCGGCTTTCTCGGCCGATTCGCCTTGCGCAGCCGCGCCTTCGGCAGGCTGAGCCTGTTCGGCGTACATCTTCTGAGCCACGGGCGCGGAGACCTTGGACAACTCTTCGATCTTCGCTTCGATGGCCGCCTTGTCGTCGCCTTTCACGGCAGCTTCCAGGGCAACCACGGCCGCTTCGATGGTGGTTTTCTCTTCCGCGGTCACTTTCTCGCCAGCATCAGCGATCATCTTGCGGGTCGAATGCACCAAGGCGTCGCCCTGGTTGCGAGCACTGGCCAGCTCTTCGAACTTGCGGTCTTCCTCGGCGTTGACTTCAGCATCACGAACCATTTGCTGAATTTCTTCCTCGGACAGGCCGGAGTTGGCCTTGATCACGATCGACTGGGTCTTGCCGGTGGCCTTGTCTTTCGCGCCGACGTGCAGGATGCCGTTGGCGTCGATGTCGAAGGTCACTTCGATTTGTGGCACGCCACGTGGTGCTGGTGGAATCTCGGCCAGGTCGAACTTGCCCAGGGACTTGTTCTGTGCGGCTTGCTTACGCTCACCTTGCAGCACGTGAATGGTCACGGCGCCCTGGTTGTCGTCGGCAGTCGAGAACACTTGGGATTTCTTGGTAGGAATCGTGGTGTTTTTCTCGATCAGCGCGGTCATCACGCCGCCCATGGTTTCGATACCCAGGGTCAGCGGGCTGACGTCGAGCAGCAGAACGTCTTTCACGTCACCGGCCAATACCGCGCCCTGGATAGCAGCACCCATGGCAACAGCTTCGTCAGGGTTGACGTCTTTACGCGCTTCTTTACCGAAGAAATCGGTCACCAACTTCTGAACCAGTGGCATACGGGTCTGACCGCCCACCAGGATCACGTCGTTGATCGAACCAACGTCGATACCGGCGTCTTTCATGGCAATGCGGCAAGGTTCGATGGTGCGCTGAACCAGGTCTTCCACCAGCGCTTCGAGCTTGGCGCGGGAGATTTTTACGTTCAGGTGCTTAGGACCGGTGGCGTCTGCGGTGATGTACGGCAGGTTCACGTCGGTCGACTGGCTGGAGGACAGTTCGATCTTGGCTTTTTCAGCGGCTTCTTTCAGGCGCTGCATGGCCAGCGGGTCACCCTTGAGGTTCATGCCGCTTTCTTTCTTGAACTCGTCGACGAGGTAGTCGATCAGGCGGATGTCGAAGTCTTCACCACCGAGGAACGTGTCACCGTTGGTCGCCAGAACTTCGAACTGGTGCTCACCGTCGACTTCAGCGATCTCGATCACGGAGACGTCGAAGGTACCGCCACCCAGGTCGTAAACGATCACGGTGTGATCGCCCTTGGCCTTGTCCATACCGTAGGCCAGAGCGGCCGCGGTCGGTTCGTTGATGATACGTTTTACGTCCAGGCCCGCGATGCGGCCGGCGTCTTTGGTCGCCTGGCGCTGGCTGTCGTTGAAGTAGGCAGGCACTGTGATAACCGCCTCGGTCACCGCCTCGCCGAGGTAATCTTCGGCGGTTTTCTTCATTTTCTTGAGGATTTCAGCCGAAATCTGTGGCGGTGCCATTTTCTGCCCGTTCACCTCAACCCAGGCGTCGCCGTTGTCAGCCTTGGCGATCTTGTAAGGCACCATCTTGATGTCTTTCTGAACGACTTCTTCGTCGAACTTGCGACCGATCAGACGCTTCACCGCGTACAGGGTGTTGTGCGGATTGGTCACTGCCTGACGCTTGGCCGACTGGCCAACCAGAATTTCGCCATCATTGGCGTACGCGATGATCGACGGCGTGGTACGCGCGCCTTCAGCGTTTTCAATAACCTTGGCCTTGCCGTTTTCCAGCACGGAGACGCACGAGTTGGTGGTCCCCAGGTCGATACCGATAATCTTGCCCATGTTAACTCTCCCGGAACTTGGATTTGGTTGCCGCAGCAGTCGTGGCTAACTGCGGTAGCACTTAAACGCTTGACTTATAGATGGGGCCGCTACGCCCGATTTCAAGCCTGCTCGTCAATAGAAGGCGAAACCGGTGCCGGCGCCTTGCTGACCACGACCATGGCCGGGCGCAGCAGGCGGCCGTTGAGCAGGTAGCCTTTCTGGAAAACCTTCAGGACGCTGTTTGGCTCGACGTCCGCACTTTCCTGCATCGCCATGGCCTGGTGATGCTCGGCGTTGAAGGGTTCGCCATGGGGATCAAGGGCTTCGAGCTGATAACGCTTGAGGGTGTCCTGGAACATTTTCAGGGTCAGTTCGATGCCTTCGCGCATCGGACGGATGTTCTCGTCGTCCGGATTGGACAGCTCCAGGCCGCGCTCCAGGCTGTCGATGATCGGCAGCAGGTCGCCAGCGAAACGCTCCAAGGCGAATTTGTGGGCCTTTTCTACATCTTGCTCGGCGCGACGGCGGACATTCTGCAGGTCGGCGGCTACACGCAACGCCTGATCCTGCGCACCGGCCAGTTGCTCCTCGAGCACTTGTACACGTGCCGCCAGGTCTTCACCCGAATCCTGGGAGGCCTGATTGGCGTCTAGATTTTGCGTGTCCTGCGTCTGTTCGTCAGCCATAGAGATTTCTCCTTTCAACTTCGTCCGCGAGCTCGACTCGCGCTTCTGCCCCGGTATATGGGGCCGGGTTTTCCAGCTTCAAGGGCCCTGCGACGAATTAACCTTACAAAAAACAGCTGCATAGTCATTCCTCGCCGCACTAAGAAAATTATTTTTCCAAGCAAATCGAGCTAAGCGCGGGCATTGTCAGGCCGAAACAAAACACTGTATAAATAACCAGACCTAAAGCCTGGGAGCGGCCTTATGCTGGTGCACCTGTCCGTACACAATTACGCCATCGTCGAACATCTCGACCTCGAACTCGATCGAGGCATGAGCGTGATCACCGGTGAAACCGGCGCGGGCAAGTCGATCATGCTCGACGCCCTGGGCCTGACCCTGGGCGACCGCGCCGACAGCGGCGTGGTGCGCCCCGGCGCGGACAAGGCCGACATCCTGGCGACGTTCGACCTGGTCGACATCCCAGAGGCCAGCGCCTGGCTGGCCGAACGCGACCTGGACACCGACGGCCTGTGCATCCTGCGCCGGGTGATCACCGCCGAAGGCCGCTCCCGAGGCTACATCAACGGCACCCCCTGCCCCCTGGGCGACCTCAAGGCCCTCGGCGAACTGCTGATCGACATCCACAGCCAGCACGAACACCAATCCCTGCTCAAGACCGACACCCATCGGCGCCTGCTGGATGAATACGCCGGCGCCACCGACCTGGCCCGACAGGTCCAACTGGCCGCCCAACGCTGGCGCCAGACCCGCCAGGAGCTGGATCGCCTCTCCAACTCCGGCGACGAACAGCGTGCCCGCCACCAGCTATTGAGCTACCAGCTCGAAGAACTGGAGAACCTGGCCCTGGGCGAAAACGAACTGGAAGAACTGGAGCAGGAACACAAGAACCTGACCAACGCCGAAACCCTGCTGGGCATCTGCCGACAGGTGGTCGAGCAATGCAGCGAGAGCGATTCAGGCAATGTACTCAACGCCCTGACAGCGAGCCTGAACCGGCTCTCCAGCGTGAACAATTCGGTGGGAGCCCTGAATGAAGCGACCAATCTGCTGACAAGCGCGCAGATCCAGGTGGAGGAAGCCGTTGGGGAGCTGAACCGCTTCCTCGATCATTTCGATGCCGATCCGGCGCGCCTGCAATACCTGGAAGAGCGCCTGGACACCATCTATACGCTGGCGCGCAAACATCGCATCCAGCCCACCGATGTTGCCGAACTCCAGCAGAGACTGCTGGAAGAACTGGAAACCCTGAACGCCAACGATGAATCCATCGAGCGCCTGGGGGACGAACTGGCTTCTTATGCTCGTCATTATCAGGAGCGGGCCAAGGAACTCAGCGAACTGCGAGGCCAGGCCGCGACAGGACTGGCCAGCGCCGTTGAGCAGGAAATCCAGCGCCTGGGCATGCCGGGTGGACGCTTCACCATCGAATTGCGCCCCAACACGGGTGACGAACTCCAACCCAACGGCCTGGAACAGGTGGAGTTGCTGGTCAGCGCCAACCCCGGGCAACCACTCAAGGGCCTGGCCAAAGTCGCTTCCGGCGGTGAGCTGTCGCGAATCAGCCTGGCCATCCAGGTCATCACCGCGCAGACGTCCCGCGTGCCGACGCTGGTATTCGACGAAGTGGACGTGGGCATCGGTGGTCCCACCGCAGAAATTGTCGGCCAGCTACTGCGCAGACTCGGCGAACGCGGCCAGGTGCTGACCGTGACCCACCTGCCTCAGGTCGCCGCCCAGGGACACCAGCATCTATTTGTGCACAAGGTGCGCGGCGAGGACGCCACTCGCACGGCCGTGTCCAAGCTCAACAAAAATGAGCGGGTGGAAGAGGTGGCGCGGATGCTCGGTGGCATCGACCTCACCAAGGAGTCCCTGGCCCACGCGAAAAAAATGGTCGTTACCGCGAAAAGCTGAGAATGGCAGAAAGCACGAAGGCGACCCTGGGGTCGCCTTCGTTCGTTTCGCGAACCTTAAGTCCGCACGACATGCTTACTTTTTCTTGCGCACGTACAACACAAGATTGTGATCAACCATCTCGAAGCCATACTTGTCGACGATCGCTTTCTGCAGCCGCTCGATTTCTTCGTCGAAGAATTCGATGACTTCACTGGTCTCGACGTTGACCATATGGTCGTGATGCTTGCCGTCGTCCAGCTCGAAGACCGCATGGCCTCCGTCGAAGTTGTGTCGCACCACAAGGCCAGCTGCCTCGAACTGAGTCAGAACACGGTAAACCGTGGCCAGACCGACGTCCTCACCAGCCTCCATAAGCGCCTTGTAGACATCCTCGGCACTCATGTGGCGTTGCTCGGCGGAATCGAGCATTTGTAGAATCTTGACCCGTGGCAGGGTCACTTTGAGGCCGGCTTTGCGTAGTTCGCTATTTTCAACCATGGTCAGCTTTCTCGCGATGCTGCTTCGCAGCTTCTCTTAATGCGGGTATGATCGGCGTTTACGTTGTCCCAGCCAAGATAGTGGAAGTCGCCCACCGATGCAAAACACCAAGCTCTTGCTAACCAGTTTCACCTTTGTGGGACTGCTCGCACTCGCCGGTTGTTCATTCCCCGGGGTTTACAAAATCGACATCCAGCAGGGCAATGTCGTCACGCAGGACATGATAGACCAGTTACGCCCGGGAATGACCCGCCGGCAAGTACGGTTTATCATGGGCAACCCTCTGCTGACCGACACGTTCCATGCCGATCGCTGGGATTATCTGTACAGCTTGCAGCCAGGCGGCGGTGAGCGCCAACAGGAACGCATCAGCGTTATCTTCAACACCAACGACCAACTCGTCAGCCTCTCGGGTGATTTCATGCCCGGCGTGAGCCGCGACGAGGCCATCATGGGCACAGACAGCGGCACCACCGTGACCGATCCGACCCAGAATGCCGAACAGCCGAAACCGGAAAAACCGGTCAAGCCAGGCTCGTTGCTGGACCAGATCCAGAAGGACGTGGACAACGTCGAGACCGTACCGGTCCCGACGCCAGAACCACTGGACACCTCGCCGCAATAAATTGCGACATGAAAAAACCCGGCATGCCGGGTTTTTTATTGCCTGTTATTCAAGCCAGGTGATTGCTCCGATTGGCGCGCCTGGGCAGCCTTGGCCGCGCGCAGGCGACGAATTTCCTTCGGATCGGCCAACAGCGGGCGATAAATCTCCAGCCGGTCAGCCGCCTGCACCACCTGATGCTCTGGATCGGCAACCACCTTGCCAAAAATACCGACCGGGCAAGCCGCCAGATCCAGCTCCGGAAATGCATCGGCAATCCCCGACGCCACCAGCGCCGCGCGAACACTGGTGCCTTCCTGCACCACGCACCTGCGCAAGACCTGACGGTCCACGGAGGCATACACCACTTCTATCTCAATCAACGCTTGAGCTCTGCATTCTGCTTGGCCCGCTGGCAGAACGCGTCGACCAGGGTATTGGCCGCCTGATTGAACAGCGGCCCCAACGTGGCTCGCACCAGTGGACCGGCGTAGTCGAACGACAGGTCCAGGCTGATCTTGCAGGCCTTTTCGCCCAGCGGCTTGAACACCCAGACGCCGTGGAGCTGATTGAAGGGCCCCTCTTCCAGGTTCATCTCGATGGACTGTCCCGGCACCAGCGTATTACGCGTGACAAAGCGCTGGCTCAAGCCACTCTTGGCAATATTGAGGCTGGCGCGCATCTGGGTTTCGGAGCTTTCCAGCACCTCGGCGGAGGAGCACCACGGCAAGAACTCCGGGTAACTCGCCACATCGTTGACTAGGTCATACAGCGCCTGCGCCGGGTAAGGCAGCAAGGCCGAGCGTTGAATATGTGTCGTCATGTAAGCGTCACTTCCACAGCTGGGCGGCAAACACTACGAGAATGCCGATGGGCGCCACGTAGCGCATCAAGAACAGGCTCAAGGCAAACAATACCGGGCTGCGCAGCGACAATTCATCACGCACCGCTTCACGCCCCATGACCCATCCTGCAAACACCACGAAACACAAACCACCCACCGGCAGCATGATCCGTGATGTGAAGAAATCGATCACGCCGAAGAAATCCAGCCCTCCGGTTGCTCCCCACTGGTAGAGATGAAACAGCCCGCCTTCGTTCACGAAAAACTTCGCCTGCTTCCATATATTGAAGGAAAACACCGTACCCAGGCCGACAAACCAACAGGTGAACGCCAACCAGAAGGTTACCCAGGCGCGGCTGATGCGGGTCCGCTCAACCAGGTAGGCCACCATGGGCTCCAACAGGGAAATGGCGGAACTCCAGGCCGCGATGGCCACCAGGAGGAAAAACACCACGCCCATCACCTGGCCGAAAGCCATGCTGCCGAAGGCAAAGGGCAGGCTGACAAACATCAAGCCCGGTCCTTCGCTGGGGTTCAGGCCGGCCGCAAACACAATCGGAAACAATGCCACACCCGCCAGCAGCGACACGAAGGTGTCCAGCAAGGCGACGCCAAAGACGGTTCGGGTCAGCGAGGCGTTCTTGGGCATATAGGCGCCGTAGACCATGATCGAACCGACCCCGACACTCAGGGAGAAGAACGCATGCCCCATGGCCGGCAGCAGGCCGTCCAGGACTTTCTCCGGCTTGAAGTCGAACATGAAATGCACGCCTTCCATGAAATGCCCGGTGGTCATGCTGTAGGCCAGCAGCACCAGGATCATCACGAACAGCAACGGCATCATGATCCGCAGGCTGCGCTCCAGCCCGGCCACCACGCCCCGGGCAATCACCACCGCCGAGAGGACGATGAAGATCGTGTGCCAGAGGGTCAGCCTCCAAGGGTCGGCGATCACATTGCCGAAGTAGGCGCCCACCTGATCTGGCGTGGTCCCTTGGAAATCCCCACGCCCCATGTCGATGATGTAGTCCAGGGACCAGCCACCGACCACGCTATAGAAAGACAGGATCAACAGCGCCGTGATCATCCCGGCGAAGGCGCCCCACGACCACTTGGTCGAATGTCCCGCCTCTACCGCCAGTACCTTCAGGGCATTGGCCGGGCTTTGCCGGGCCCGACGCCCGATCAGGGTTTCGGCCAGCATCACCGGTGCACCGATCAGCGCGATGCACGCCAGGAACATCAGTACGAAGGCGCCGCCACCGTAGACGCCGACCATGTACGGAAACTTCCAGATGCTACCCAGCCCCACGGCAGAACCGGTCGCCGCGAATATGAAGACCCAGCGGCTAGCCCAACTGCCGTGGACAGAAACCTTGTCTGTCGACATCGTGATCACGCCCAAGCGTTCAAAAAAGAGGCCGCATTGTCCGGGATTCACTCAACGTGCTCAAGCACGCAGCTTCACCGTAGCCGACACGCCCGCAACTGCCTATAATGCCGCCCCTATGGCTAAACAGAAGAAACACCCCACAGGGACCATCGCGCAAAATAAAAAGGCGCGACACGATTACTTCATCGAACAACGTTTCGAGGCTGGCATGGTCCTGGCCGGCTGGGAAGTAAAGAGCCTGCGTGCCGGCAAGGCGCAGCTGGTCGACAGCTACGTGCTGCTCAAGGACGGCGAGGCCTGGCTGCTGGGCAGCCACATCACCCCGCTGACCACGGCGAGCACCCACGTGATTGCCGACCCGGTACGCTCGCGCAAGCTGCTGCTCAACAAGCGCGAGCTGGAAAAGCTCTTCGCCTCCGTGCAACAGAAGGGCTACACCTGCGTCTGCACGTCGTTGTACTGGAGCAAGCACCTGATCAAGTGCGAAATTGCCCTGGGCAAGGGCAAGAAGGAATACGACAAGCGCGATACCGAGCGTGAACGCGACGCCGGCCGCGAGCTGCAGCGCGCGGTGCGCAACAAGGGCAAGGAAGACTGATTCTTTCTCCTTGAGACCGCTATCGCGAGCAAGCTCGCTCCCACACCAGATCCCGGCAATGCACAGACCCTGTGCTCACTGAAGATCCAATGTGGGAGCGAGCTTGCTCGCGATGGCGTCGATACATTCGGCATTGATGTATCAGACGGACCGCTTTCGCGAGCAAGCTCGCTCCCACACCAGCTCCCGGCAACACACAGACCCTGTATTCACTGAAGATCCACTGTGGGAGCACAGGCACTATCACTTGCCTTTACGGCGCTCCGCCCGCGCCACCCGCTGCACCTCCTGACGCACCTCTTCCAGGACTTCCTGCACATACAGAATATGCCGGCTGGAAACTTCCCGCGCCTGCTCGGCGTGCCCGTCCATAATGGCCTGGTACAGCTCCCGATGCTGGCTGATCAGCATGTCGCGGGTTTCACTGCGCTGCTTGTACATGCCGCCGATGTTGGTCACCACGTTGCGCTTGAGCAGGTCGAACAAGCCGCGAATCGTGTGCAGCAACACCGCGTTATGACTGGCCTCGGCGATCGCCAGGTGAAACCGGGCATCCGCCGCGCCCTCCTCCGCCCGGCTCACCTCGTCGTGGCGCGAGTAACAATCCTGCAGCTCGTCGAAGGCCGCTGTCAGCCGCTCGCGGTCCACATCCGTGGCCCGTAATGCCGCGTAATAGGCACAAGATGCTTCCAGGGTGTGACGGAACTCCAACAAATCGCGCTGGGCTTCGGGATTGCTTTCCAGAAGCTGCAGCAGCGGATCGCTGAACGTCGAGCCCAGCGACTCCACCACATAGTTGCCGCCGCCCTGGCGACTGATCAACAAGCCTTTGGCCGTCAGCTTCTGGATCGCTTCTCGCAACGAAGGGCGTGACACGCCGAACTGCTCGGCCAGGGTCCGCTCGGCGGGCAGCCGCTCACCAGACTTCAGCGTGCCCTCAAGGATCATGCCTTCAAGTCGCTCGACAATATCGTCAGACAAACGGCGCTGACGAATCTGATCAAACCCCATAACTCAATTCTCCACGAACCCGACGGCTCGCCGGGCTCTCTATTCTGGCCTATCCGGGTCGTGTCTACACCCACCAAAAGCCGTTAGCTGCAACGGATCAGATGCCCTCCCCACCGCTTATTCGACGAAAGTTTCAGGGCGGCAAATTGACACACGACAACCAAGGCTTTTACCCTAGCCAACAGCGCTTGTAAATTGGTCTTACCAATTAACCAAATCCGCTGACCAGTGCCTGACCAACAACAATTAGGGGCCCACCCACTATGCAAACCTGGCAACAGCTCTACAGCCCACTCGGCAGCCTCGGCTTGTCCGCACTCGCGGCCGTCATTCCCATCGTATTTTTCTTCCTGGCCCTGGCGGTGTTTCGCCTCAAGGGACATGTGGCCGGCAGCATCACCTTGGCCCTGGCGATTGCCGTGGCCATCTTCGCGTTCAACATGCCTGCCGACATGGCCTTCGCCGCCGCCGGCTATGGCTTTGCCTATGGCCTGTGGCCCATCGCCTGGATCATCGTCGCCGCGGTGTTTCTCTACAAACTGACCGTCAAGAGCGGCCAGTTCGAAGTGATTCGCAGCTCGGTGCTGTCGATTACCGATGACCAACGCCTGCAAGTCCTGTTGATCGGCTTCTGCTTTGGCGCATTCCTGGAAGGCGCCGCCGGCTTCGGTGCACCCGTGGCCATTACCGCCGCCCTGTTGGTCGGCCTGGGCTTCAACCCCCTCTACGCCGCGGGCCTGTGCCTGATCGCCAACACCGCCCCCGTGGCATTCGGCGCGCTGGGCATCCCGATCATCGTGGCCGGCCAGGTCACCGGGATCGACGCGTTCAAGATCGGTGCCATGACCGGTCGCCAGTTGCCTTTGCTGTCGCTGTTCGTGCCGTTCTGGCTGGTGTTCATGATGGACGGCCTGCGCGGCGTGCGGGAAACCTGGCCAGCTGCACTGGTCGCGGGCCTGAGCTTCGCCATCACCCAGTACTTCACCTCCAACTTCATCGGCCCGGAGCTGCCGGACATCACCTCCGCCCTGGCCAGCCTGATTTCCCTGACACTGTTCCTGAAAGTCTGGCAACCCAAGCGCGCCGCGGGCGCCCAGATTGCCGGCGCGACGTCCAGCGCAACGGTCACCGCCAGCGCCGGCGGTTTCGGCCAGCCGCGCAGCACCGTGGCTTCGCCCTACAGCCTGGGGGAAATCATCAAGGCCTGGTCGCCATTCCTGATCCTGACCGTGCTGGTGACGATCTGGACCCTCAAGCCGTTCAAGGCCATGTTCGCCGCAGGTGGCTCGATGTACGGCTGGGTGTTCAACTTCGCCATCCCGCACCTGGACCAGATGGTGATCAAGGTCGCGCCCATCGTGATCAACCCCACTGCCATTCCGGCCGTGTTCAAGCTCGATCCGATTTCCGCCACCGGCACGGCGATTTTCTTCTCCGCACTGATCTCCATGCTGGTGCTGAAGATCAACATCAAAACTGGTCTTACCACTTTTAAAGAGACACTTTTCGAGCTGCGCTGGCCGATCCTGTCCATCGGCATGGTGCTGGCCTTCGCTTTCGTCACCAACTACTCAGGCATGTCGTCGACCATGGCCCTGGTGCTGGCCGGCACGGGCGCGGCGTTCCCGTTCTTCTCGCCGTTCCTGGGTTGGCTGGGCGTGTTCCTGACCGGTTCCGATACGTCGTCCAACGCCCTGTTCAGCTCGCTGCAAGCCACCACCGCGCACCAGATCGGCGTCAACGACACCCTGCTCGTCGCGGCCAACACCAGCGGCGGCGTGACCGGCAAGATGATTTCGCCACAATCGATCGCGGTGGCCTGCGCGGCGACCGGGCTGGTGGGCAAGGAATCGGATCTGTTCCGTTTCACCCTCAAACACAGCCTATTCTTTGCAACGATTGTCGGCCTGATTACGTTGGCCCAGGCCTACTGGTTTACCGGCATGCTGGTTCATTAAGTCCTACACGCAAGACTGGAAAAACGACGCCGAGCCGTGATTCGGCGTCTGCTATTCACAACCGGGTCTGCAAGGCTGCTGAAAGATTTCCTGGCTATATTCAGCAGCCTCAGCGGACGGATAACCGGGACCACCCGGAGACACGCCTGATGAGCGAGCTTTTTTACAACGCCGTACCGAACGCGACCCGTGTCGCCCCGCCCTTGCCCGAGCCTCGGCAGTACCCCAGCGAGAAACCCCGCCGGGTCTACCTGTTCGGCACGTGCGTGGTGGACCTGTTCTATCCCGAAGCCGGGATGGATGCGATTCATCTGCTGGAACGCGAAGGGATCCGGGTGGACTACCCCCAAGGGCAAAGTTGCTGCGGGCAACCGGCCTACACCTCGGGGTATACCGAGCAGGCGCGGACGGTGGCCCGGGCGCAACTGGCCCTGTTTGCCGAAGACTATCCGGTGGTGGTGCCTTCGGGGTCCTGCGCCGGCATGCTGCGCGAGCATTACGCCGACCTGTTCAAGGACGAGCCGGAGACCCTCAAGCAGGTCCAGGCCCTGGCGGCCCGGACGTACGAACTGGCCGAATTCCTGCTGTTCGTCTGCAAGGTGCAGTTGAACGATAGCGGCGAACCAGTGAAAGTCGCGCTGCACACGTCCTGCTCGGCACGGCGTGAAATGAACACCCACCTGCACGGCCGTGCGTTATTGGCGCAGCTACGCAATGTGGAGCGAGTTGAACACAGCCACGAAAGTGAATGCTGTGGTTTTGGTGGGACGTTCAGCGTTCGCATGCCGGACATTTCCGGCGCGATGGTGGCTGACAAGACCCGCGCCCTGAAGGAATCCGGCGCGCATCAGGTCGTCAGCGCCGACTGCGGTTGCTTGATGAACATCAACGGCGCGCTGGAAAAACAGCAGGAGGCGTTACGCGGCCAACACCTGGCGAGCTTCCTCTGGCAGCGAACCGGAGGTGCCGCATGAGCACACCGACGCTGATTCCGACCGTTGAAGTACCGATTGAGGCGCAGGAAGATTTTCGCGCCCGAGCCCACAAGGCCCTGGACGACACGCAACTGCGAAACAACTTTCGCAGCGCGATGGATTCACTGATGACCAAGCGGGCAACGTCCTTCAGCGATGCCCACGAAAGAGAACACCTGCGGGTGCTGGGCAATGCCGTCCGCGCCCGTGCGTTATCCAAGCTGCCCGACCTGCTCGAGCAACTTGAAAGCAACCTGACCCGCAACGGTGTGAACGTGCACTGGGCGGAAACGGTGGACGAAGCCAACGGCATCGTCCTCTCGATCATCCGCGCTCACGAGGCGCGGCAAGTGATCAAGGGCAAATCGATGGTCAGCGAAGAGATGGAGATGAACCATTTCCTCGAGGCTCGGGACATTGAATGTCTCGAGTCCGACATGGGGGAATACATCGTCCAGCTCGACCACGAGAAGCCTTCACACATCATTATGCCGGCGATCCACAAGAATGCCGGTCAGGTCGCGTCCTTGTTCCACGACAAACTCGGCGTGGAGTACACCAAGGACGTTGACCAACTCATTCAGATCGGTCGCAAGGTATTGCGGCAGAAATTCTTCGAGGCCGACGTCGGCGTCTCCGGCGTCAACTTCGCCGTCGCTGAAACCGGCACGCTGCTGCTGGTGGAAAACGAAGGCAACGGACGAATGTCCACCACCGTGCCGCCGGTGCACATTGCCGTGACCGGCATTGAGAAAGTCGTCGAGAACCTGCGCGACGTGGTGCCGCTGCTGTCGCTGCTGACCCGCTCGGCCCTCGGCCAGCCCATCACCACCTACGTCAACATGATCTCCGGCCCGCGCAAGCCCGAGGAATTGGACGGCCCCCAGGAAGTCCACCTGGTCCTGCTCGACAACGGTCGCAGCCAGGCGTTTGCCGACAGCGAACTGCGCCAGACGCTGAACTGCATTCGCTGCGGCGCCTGTATGAATCATTGCCCGGTCTATACCCGAATCGGCGGTCATGCCTACGGCGAGGTTTACCCGGGACCTATCGGAAAAATCATCACGCCGCACATGGTCGGCCTGGCCAAAGTGCCGGACCATCCGAGCGCCTCTTCGCTGTGCGGTGCCTGCGGTGAAGTGTGTCCGGTGAAGATTCCGATCCCGGCTTTGCTGCGGCGGTTGCGGGAAGAAAACGTCAAGGCGCCGGACAGCCCTAACCCGGTAATGCGCGGCCAAGGCAGCAAGTATTCGCCCAAGGAACGGTTCATCTGGAATGCCTGGGCCTGGCTCAACAGCTCGCCGCGGCTGTACCGGCTATTTGGGTTGCTCGCCACGCGACTGCGTGCCCTGACACCCAAAAATGTCGGCCCCTGGACCCAGAACCACAGCGCCCCCAAACCCGCCGCCCGCTCATTGCATGACCTGGCCCGCGAACACCTGAACCAACAGGGAGACCGCCAATGAGCGCCAAGGACAATATCCTCGCCAAGCTGCGTAAAAGCCTGACCGGCGCCACGCCTGTTGCCGACAACTTCGACGTCGAGCTAGTGACGCAGACCTACCGCTATGCGCCCGAGGAACGCATCCCGCAACTGCGCAAGCTGATGGAAGCGGTGCACACCGAAATCCACCTGACGTCCAACGAAGGCTGGCCGGCCCTGCTCGCCCAACTGTTGCGCGACCGTCAATTGCCGAGTCTGCTCATCGCCCCGACCACCGCGCACGGGCAAAAAATCACACAGTTCTGGGCGAACAATCCGGACCTGCCAACCCTCAAGGCCTACGACCGCCCGGTAGAAGAGTGGAAAGCCGAGTTGTTCAACGACACCCCCGCCAGCCTCACCGGGACCCTCGGCGCCATCGCCGCCACCGGCAGCCTGATTCTCTGGCCAACCCGGGAAGAACCGCGGCTGATGAGCCTGGTGCCACCGGTGCATTTCGCCCTGCTCAAGGCCAGCGAGATCCGTGACAACTTCTATGAAGTGCAGCAGGAGTTCGAGTGGGCCCAAGGCATGCCCACCAACGCCCTGCTGGTATCGGGCCCGTCGAAAACCGCCGACATCGAACAAGTCCTGGCCTACGGCGCCCACGGTCCGAAGGATCTGGTGGTCTTGATTCTGGAGGACCAATGACCCTTCCGGCCTCTTTCCTACACGACGTTCAACAACTGATCCCGCAGAAACGCCGTTTCGACGATCCGCTGTCGACCTTGGCCTTCGGCACTGACGCCAGTTTCTATCGGCTGATTCCGAAACTGGTGGTACGCGTCGAATCCGAAGATGAAGTGATTGCCTTGCTGAAACTGGCCCAGCGCGACCAGGTGCCCGTCACCTTCCGCGCCGCCGGCACCAGCCTGTCCGGCCAAGCCATCAGCGACTCGGTGCTGATTGTGCTCGGGGATAACTGGAACGGGCGCGAGATTCGCGACCAGGGCACGCAGATCCGTTTGCAGCCCGGCGTGATTGGCGCCCAGGCCAACGCCTGGCTGGCGCCGTTCGGGCGCAAGATCGGCCCTGATCCGGCGTCGATCAACGCCTGCAAGATCGGCGGCATCGTTGCCAACAACGCCAGCGGCATGTGCTGCGGCACCGCGCAGAACACCTATCACACCCTGGCCGGCATCCGCCTGGTGCTGGCCGATGGCACGCGCCTGGACACCGAAGACGACAGCAGCGTGGCTGCTTTTCGTACGAGCCATGGCGAACTGCTGGAACGCCTCGCGACTCTGGGCCGCGAGACCCGCGCCAACACTGAACTGGCTGCGCGAATTCGGCATAAATATCGTCTGAAAAATACCACCGGCCTGTCACTCAATGCCTTGGTGGATTTTGACGAGCCTGTGGATATCCTGAGCCACCTGCTGGTCGGCTCCGAAGGCACTCTCGGCTTCATCAGCGCGGTGACCTACAACACCGTCATCGACCACCCGAACAAAGCCTCGGCGCTGATCGTGTTCCCGGACGTGGAAACCTGCTGCAACGCCGTCACCGTGCTGAAAAGCCAGCCAGTCTCGGCCGTGGAGCTGCTGGACCGCCGCAGCCTGCGCTCGGTGCAGGACAAACCGGGCATGCCGGATTTCGTACAGCATCTGTCGATTAATGCCTGCGCCTTGCTCATCGAATCCCGCGCCGCTTCCTCGTCTTTACTGCAAGAACAACTGGCCCGGATCATGGCCTCCCTGGCCGGCTTCCCGGTGGAAAAACAGGTCGACTTTACCGAAGACCCACGGGAAAACGCCCGGCTCTGGGCGATCCGCAAAGACACCTTCCCGGCCGTGGGCGCGGTCCGCAAGACCGGCACCACAGTGATCATCGAAGACGTAACCTTTCCGGTGGAGCAACTGGCCATCGGCGTGAACCGCCTGATCGAGCTGTTCGACAAACATCACTACGACGAAGCGATCCTTTTCGGACACGCGCTGGAAGGCAATCTGCACTTCGTCTTCACCCAAGGCTTCAACAGCGCCGAAGAAGTCGCACGCTACCAGGCATTCATGGATGACGTGGCGCACCTGGTGGCAGTGGAATTCGGCGGCTCGCTGAAAGCCGAACACGGCACCGGACGCAACATGGCGCCGTTCGTCGAGCTGGAATGGGGCAGCGACGCCTATCAGTTGATGTGGCAGCTCAAACGCCTGCTCGATCCCAACGGCATCCTCAACCCGGACGTGGTGCTCAGCGAAGACCCGCAAATCCACCTCAAGCACCTCAAACCGCTGCCGGCCGCCGATGAGATCGTGGACAAGTGCATCGAGTGCGGTTTTTGCGAGCCGGTGTGCCCGTCCAAGGACCTGACCTTGAGCCCGCGCCAGCGCATCGTGATCTGGCGCGACATTCAAGCGAAAAAACGCGCCGGCACGGACACCACCGAACTGGAACGTGCCTACCAATACCAAGGCATCGATACCTGCGCCGCCACGGGCCTGTGTGCACAACGTTGCCCGGTAGGCATCAATACCGGTGAGCTGGTGAAAAAACTGCGCAGCCGTGACGCAACGAAGACGAAAACTGCCAACTGGATTGAAGGAAATTTCGCCACCACATTGCAAGGCGCACGCTTCGCCCTGCATGTCGCCAACGGTGCGCGCATGCTGCTGGGGGCGCCCCGCCTGGCGAAACTGTCGGCCTCGTTGACGCGACTGTCCAAAGGCCAGGTGCCGCAGTGGACCAGCGCCATGCCCCAACCGGAAAAAGCCATCCGCGTCAGCATCGCCGTGTCGGACGAACGTCCGAGGGTGGTGTACCTGGCGGCGTGCGTGTCACGGGTCATGGGCCCGACGGTGGCGGACAAAGAGCAAATGTCGCTGTACGACAAGACCCGCGGCCTGCTGGAAAAAGCCGGTTATCAGGTGGTCTTTCCAGACAACGTGGAAAGCCTCTGCTGCGGCCAACCCTTTGCTTCCAAAGGCTACGCCGAACAAGCCGAGCATAAGCGCCAGGAACTGATCGGCGCCTTGCTGCACGCCAGTCGCGGCGGGCTCGACCCTATCTACTGCGACACCAGCCCCTGCACGTTGCGGTTGGTCCAGGACCTTGGCGAAACACGTTTGGACCTGTACGACCCGGTGCGCTTCATCCGTACCCATTTGATGGACCGTCTCGACTTTTTCCCCCAGGAGGCGCCCATCGCCGTGCACATCACGTGCAGCACGCAGCACCTCGGCGAAAGCCAGGCGCTGATAGACCTGGCGCGCCAGTGCAGCAAGCAGGTGGTGATTCCGGAAGGCATCCATTGCTGTGGTTTCGCCGGCGACAAGGGCTTTACCACCCCCGAACTCAACGCCCACTCACTCCGAACCCTCAAGGACGCGGTTCAATATTGCACGGAGGGCATTTCCACCAGCCGCACGTGTGAGATCGGTCTGACGCGTCACGGGGAAATCGACTACCACGGATTGGTGTACCTGGTGGACCGCGTCACCCAACCCAAACCCGCCAAGGGCGAGGGCCTCGCGGGGGGACTCGAAGAAAAATCGAATTCCTGCGCTTCGCTGTAGTCACTTGAATAGGCCCGGCTGTGCTGGGCCACCCATCGACTCGGCCCGGCCGCGACTGTCCAGCGGCACCGAGACCCTACGTTCAAGGAGATACACATGAAGCGCACCGCACTTGCTGGCTTGTTCATTTCCGCTGCGATGTTGGCCTCTCCGGTGTTCGCAGAGAGCCAGGCAGACCTTTGCCAGATCAATCTGCAGAAAATCAAGGATGCGAAAGTCAGCACCGAGCAGATGAGCGAAAGCATGAAAACCGATATCGACGCCACCGTCGGGCAGGCCACGGCCGAGCATGCCAAAGGCACCGAGGAAGGCGACAAGAACTGCATTTCGCTGACCACCCAAGCTCTTCAGAAGCTGCAGAACAACGTCAAGGGTGACCAATAACATCGCGCCTGGCCAACCTTCGGGTTGGCCTCAGACGTGGATTGGCGTACACTGCACATGCCTGCCGCTCCAACAGACTCACGGAGTGACAGGTTCGGGGCCGTTTAGGATTCGACGCCGGTTGCGAAACTTTAGGTGCATGCCGAGTTGGTAACAGAACTCGTAAATCCACTGTTGCAACTTCTATAGTTGCCAATGACGAAACCTACGGCCAGGAATTCGCTATCGCTGCGTAAGCAGCCTTAGATCCTGAGCTTCTGGTACCTTCGGGTCCAGCAATCATTAGGGGATGTCTGTAAACCCAAAGTGATTGTCATATAGAACAGAATCGCCGTGCAGTACGTTGTGGACGAAGCGGCTAAAACTTACACAACTCGCCCAAAGCACCCTGCCCGTCGGGTCGCTGAGGGTTAACTTAATAGACACGGCTACGCATGTAGTACCGACAGCGGAGTACTGGCGGACGGGGGTTCAAATCCCCCCGGCTCCACCACTTCAACATCTAAAGACGTCCACGGACGTCTTTTTTTGTGCCTGAAATCCAGTAAATACAGGGCTTCAGCTCTTTTGGGGGCTTTGGAGGATTTCTGAGTTCCAGGCGCTTTGGTATCCCAGGTGGTATCCCGGACTACCAAATGCTATTTTCAGGATACCAAAACGGTGCTGGAGGTAGCCCCCATGCCTACTAACGCAACCCGCCTCTCCGATCGCCAGCTCAAGGCAGTCAAGGCAACTGGTAAAGACTTCGTCCTCAGCGACGGCGATGGCTTGCAGCTTCGAGTACGCGCGAGCGGCTCGATGATGTGGAATTTCAATTACCGCGAGCCGTTGACCAGAAGCCGTATCAACATGGCGCTTGGTCCATACCCCGACCTCTCGTTAGCCAACGCCCGGAAGAAAGCCGCAGAGGCGCGTGAGTTGCTCGCTTTGGGCACTGATCCCAAAACCCAGCGTGATGAGGTAAGGCAAGCCAAACTTGCTGAGACTGAACACACTTTCGAGAAGGTGGCCACTGCCTGGTTCGAGCTGAAGAAAGACTCCGTAACCAAAGCCTACGCCGAAGACATTTGGAGATCGCTGACGCTTCATGTTTTCCCAAGCATGAAAACAACGCCGCTCTCTCAAATCACTGCTCCGATGGTTATCAAAATCCTTCGCCCAATCGAGGCCAAAGGGAGCCTCGAAACCGTGAAACGATTGAGCCAACGACTCAACGAGATCATGACCTACGGGGTCAACTCCGGGCTAATATTTGCGAACCCCCTCAATGGAATTCGGGCGGTGTTCAAGAAACCCAAGAAAGAGAACATGGCTGCGCTACCACCTGAGGAGCTTCCCGAGCTCATGATGGAAATCGCGAACGCCAGCATCAAGCGCACGACCCGCTGCCTGATCGAATGGCAGTTGCACACGATGACCCGCCCTGCCGAAGCAGCTACCACACGATGGGCAGATATCGACTTCGACAAGCGCATTTGGACCATTCCGCCAGAGCGCATGAAAAAGCGTCGGCCGCACACAATTCCGCTGACCGAACATGCACTCTCGTTATTGGAGACGCTTAAGCCCCATAGCGGCCACAGGGAATATGTGTTCCCGTCAGATAGAAATCCGCGCACCCACGCGAATAGCCAGACAGCCAACATGGCATTGAAACGAATGGGCTTTCAGGACCGCTTAGTCAGCCACGGCATGCGCTCCATGGCCAGCACAATTCTGAATGAGCATGGGTGGGATCCGGAGCTAATCGAAGTCGCGCTGGCGCATGTCGATAAAGACGAAGTTCGAAGCGCCTACAACCGGGCGGATTACATCGAACGCCGGCGTCCGATGATGGCCTGGTGGAGTGAACATATCCAGAAGGCAGCCACCGGCAGCCTGTCGGCATCCGCCATCAATCAAACCAGGGACCGTAACGTCGTGCCGATACGCTGAGCAGGCAACAATTCGTGCCATGCAGCAGGGCGACTGAAGTGGCGACTGTCGCTAAATCAGCCGCATGCCTGCGCTTCTTCGGCCAAGCCCCTAAGTATGGGAAGGCTCCGCATTCCCATACTTAGGGGCTCACGCTTAAAGATCTATCAGACAACCACGAGTTGCGCCTTTCTGCGGCGGATCAGCCCTGCTGTTAACTCATAGTAATAGATGGTCGATGGTGCTGAGCAACGCAGGTAGTGCTCTAAAAACCATCTGGTGTGCTTTTCCTTCCAGGACCAAGGGGTCGCACAACTCCAGCGCTCACGAATCGCCTCGTGCATCCTTTCTGCCTGCCTGATATGCCGCTGCCGCGTGGCATGCGCACCTTTGAGCACGGGGCTCAGAAACAACGCCATATCGAACTCGGACTTCATCGACGACCTCCGATGTAGGCACTCACCACGTCGATGCGGTTATGCCCCAACTCGTGGCTGATCTGCTGACGTGCACGCTGATCGAGTGCTCGATCCTCTCGTTGACCAAGACCGCCATTGATGGGCGCGGAGAAGCCGGTCAGTTGTTCATAGCGCTCACAGGCGTAAGCCGCCCGCAGTTCATGAAAGCCTTTCAATCCATGCTCATGCATGATGTCCCGCGCCGGTCGTACGATTGTCTGTAAGAAATCTTTGTAGCTTTCATCAGGTGTTAACAGATTCCGACTGCCCTTGGGTGAGGCCTCGCTGGCCCTGTCGAGGGCGCCACGAACTTGATCCGTGACCGCAATCCAACGCGGTGCCGATGCGCCTGATCGACCGCCTTTGGTGCCGTCCTGGATATTGATCTTGCCCAGTTGCCGAGCCTCAAGTTGCAGCCGGTGCAAGTCCGCCAAGATCGCTTCACGCAGGCGCATGCCGGTCTCCCGAGCGAGGAGCACGATGGCACTCACCCTCAGTTGCTGTCGCTCTGACAGCGCTTGCGCAATCAGCCTGACCTGCACACGGTCTTGGCCTTGTGGCGCCTCAGTACGCACGCTTGAGCGCTGCAAGCCAAGCGCCTTGCTCGGACTCGGAATTTTGACGTATTGATCACCGCGCAGCGCAGCCATCGTTCGGTTCAAGCTGGACAGTCGGTTCTGCGCGGTGGCGATGCCGACGTTGCCCTGATCAACCTGCTCCCGCACGTGGACGGCGTACCGCACTAGGACTTCGCGGTCGATCTGTCGCGCATCATTGAGCCTCGGCCCTTCCTCGGATAGACACCAACGCACGAAGGCCTGCCAGCGATCACTATGGGCTTTGACGGTAGCAAAATGGCCGTCGCCAAACAGGTCTTTCAGTGCTTGCGGTCCGGCATAGCTGAGCTGGCGGCCGAAGCCGAAATTGCGCCCTGCTCGCTTACCGACCCGAGCCATTTTTCTGTTCCTGATCGACTGCCGCGAGATCATGCAAAAGGGCTCGCCAGTGCGCACTTACAATCGCGAACTGAGCCCAATCAGTCGGGCGAAAACACAGCGTGTTGTCGGTGACGTAAAGATGCGCACCCTCCTCTTTCAACCATTGAATAATGGCTGTCGTAGAGGCGATAGCTTTATGGGTGGTGGCGACACTGGCGACAGCGGCGACAACCCTCGTCCTGCTTGGTTTTGAGCGTGGCGACAAAGTGGCGACAGTAGCGGCGACAAATCGCGCTTTGGGCTCCTTTTGACGCTGAGCCAGATGGTTGCGCAGCGCTTCATCAAGATTAAACATGGCGCACCTCGAAGGTGTGGCCGTCGGTGATCAGCCACTGATGATCAAGCAACTCGACCAGAAGCTTGGTGGCATGGCGACTGCTCTTACGGGCAAAGCGGGGACCGTTGCGATTAAGGTCTCGAATACTGAAGCGCTTCCAATCTTTGACCTGCAGCCAGCGCAACAACCGGTCCGCCTCTTCCTTGACTCGACACACTGGCTCCTGCTCAGTCAGGCGCTGGATCTCGGTGAGGTAGTAGCCGACTAAAGCGGAGGCCCGTTGGATATGGTCGACCTCCACGACGCTGCTCTCCTCCACAACTGCAAGAATGCCGGCGATGCGCAGCAGGTTATCGGCGGCCTTTGATCCGCTGGGCCGTACGCTGGCCAGCTCGCCAAACTCCCCCAGCTGAGCTTCGATAGCATCATGCAAATCAATCCAGCGACGACGCGCCAGCGGACTGAGGCTCAGCTTTGACAGCTGCAAGGCTCCGTCAGCGGACAGTGACCAAGGCTGATAAAACAGAGCCGAAAGGCGGTGATGATAGCGCTTGAGGGCGGCGTCTTTGGACAAGTCGACAGCCTGGTAGCTACGTTGCCCGGCTAGACTGGTGGGCCAGGTCATCAAGCAGCGCCCTAGAATGCCTTGCCCCTGCAGCAACGGGTCACTGAGTAACTGCATGGCCAAATACGGTTGCAGCATCAGGTGCAGGCTCAGGCGTCGGTCATAGGCTCTTAGGCTTTCGCCTGCCATAGAGCGAGCACGATCAATCGGGCTACCGTCCCAGAGTGACGACAAGGTCGTGATCGCTTTCAAACGGTTGTCCCGACTCATGGTGCTGCTGCCAAGGAATTGTCCGCCCTCGTCACAGAACAGCCCCATGCTCGGCAAGTCATGGCAGAGCCCCTTGATCAGGGCCTCGATCGTCGGGTCTGTGGTGATCAGCCGAGGGGCCGAAGGCTCCGCTTCGAGCGGTACGCTGTTTGTGGGGGCGGGATCGGCAGGATTGATACTCTGCGCTTGTCGCTGTGCGGCACGGTACCGAAAGAGCTGCTCACGATAGTGTTGCCACTGTTCACGCTCCCATTGGCGCGCTGGCAGCAGTGCGGATCGGTCTGCCGCGGTCTTGCGATCACCGGACGCAGCCACCGTGATCAGGTACAACGACAGGGGATAATGTCTCCCGTCGAGTTGTAAGCCCGCATGACCTTGAGTGGCCAGGGCCGAGGCGGCCAACACCGATTGCGCGGCCAGTGCTTGGGGCACGCCGATGACCTCGGCCATGCGCTCAACCGCAGGCCCAAGAATCCCACCCAGTGCCTGCACCGGATAAGGCTGGGGCACGGGGTTCGACTCAATCAACGGTCGAGGTGGTCGTGGTAGTTCAAGCTTCGGATCTAACGGCTGCATGGGCCCTCTCCTCGATCATTGCTGGTTGTCCTCACGTAGTCCCGCCACGGCTGTTGAGTGTTATCAGGGATCAAGGCCCCTGCGGCCTGTGAGGTGTTCACTGACGCGGAACGAACGGCTCCTTACAACCGGGAGCAAGGGCATAAACCCATGAATCTGGCCTCCTTAGACGCATCCGAAGATGCGGGCGGGTGGAGGCTGTGCCGACTGACGAGTTCGGCACCTGGAGATCATGGGTGGGAGAAGGCAAAGATCCAGACACCCTGGGGCATGCCTGACTGTCAGTCAGGTGCAGCCTTTCCATTGGCTGCGGCACCGGTGCCTGTGTCGTTGCGGATGGCGATGAATCGGATTTGTCAGGCCGATTGTCACGAGGAGAGTTGCGCCAATGCCCTGTACGACGTGGCTTGCAGCAGTGCTACGAGCGCCCGTCTCTTTCCAGGAGAAAGAGACGGGCGCGGTCTGGCGCAGCGAGGAGTGCCAAGAGGTGGGATTGCTGCAATGCAGCGAGGTAAATCCATCGTCTGCCGCAGTGGGCAGATTAGTTGAGTAGGCATCCATCACTTCTGGGGAGTGACCGTGCGAGCCGCCGGACGCTAATCGCACTTGGGGAAGAACCACCACGCGAGTGGAGTAGCCTTCAAGGTTCTGGCTACCTGGGCTGGTGCTGTCAACGACAGCGATCCGTGCGCCAATTTTTATACACACTCAAAAAGGCGGTCAAGCGTAACGGCCAATGCGGTCAGAAAGTGGCGACTGTCGCCACTTTTGTCGCCATGCCCCAGGCCACGTTCTACGTGGGTTGTCGCCGGCGTCGCCGCTGTCGCCACCTAGATTCGCGCCCAACAAAAAGATCCGCACATACACGGAATGGCGCTACGTTCGATAGAAATCGCGGGGAATCACTGACTGGTGAAAGCAGGCGTGGTGTTAATTAAATTTGAGCATAGGAGGGTGGAACGCCGCGGCTTCAAGAAAAAGCGAGTGAACCCTCCGATCGGCGCGATCAAAGATCGCTTGATCGGAGGGTTTGGCGGGAAAAGCAAATCTCAAACGTCAATTACAGACTCAGGCATCAAAGCGGGTTGATTGGGAAGTGACGGCCTCAAGTCGCATGATCAGCGTCTGCTGCAACCGCAGCAAAAAACCTGCTTCAAAAGCCTCTTGTGGATCACCTGGACGATGACGTTTTCGGTTCTGAGACAGCGCCCACCATAACGGTAATGATGAGCCTTCAAGCCAAGTCTCTGCGCAACGAACACCCTCCTTAATTACCGGAGCGAACTCGCCACCCCACGGTGTCTGGATCGCGGGAGCCCCTTCAACTGACGGGACAGAGACATACTCATGGATCTGTCGGTGAACGCTTTGAGCTGGAATGCCAGTCAAATTTCGAAATGCCTTGTCGTACAGTACGGCGGCGTCATCCAGCAGCTCTACTGCCAGCTCAACGTCTTGCGGAAAATGAAGCAGAATACTCTGGGCTCCGTTAAGCCGGAGAGTGGCAGCCTGCCGCAGTTTAATCGCCGCATCTTCAGGGGTAAGCGATGAAGTATCGATGCTGCTGGGTTTGGGGAGACCGATTAGAAGCGAAAGATCAAACATCGCGGAATCCTCCGAGATAGTTTGCAGCTGTAACCATTTGGCCGGGGTGGCGCACGAGCTTAAAAGGGGGGCATGCCATTTCCTTATCTCCTTGGTTTGATTAAGGATTGCCATCCACCGTTCTGACGCGGCATAGGGTGGCAAACCGTACGGGGGTCAGAAACCGGAAACCAAGGAACCGGCCAGGCCGAAGCCTGCCCCGCACGGTTCGCCATAGAAAAGCAGCAGCTAGCACTCGAAGCGCTGACTGTGCGGAATGGAAGAAACCGCGCCTTGGTTTTGATTCAGGTTCTGACGCCCGGTCGCGGGATTGACCGCGACGGGGCAAAGCGTAAATGTGTAGCCGCAACAACACAAGCGTGCAGCACCATTAAGCTCAGGACCTGAAAGAAAGCTACGGCCCGAAGATTACGCTTGCCCATAATCTGACGGCTCTAATACTTCAGGTTTCCCCCGTCGACTCAGGGTCAGGTCAAGTGGAGATCGCTCATTTTGGCCAGCAGGACTCGCCGACAGAAGGTCACCTATGTTGCCCCGTGAGGGATTAAGGGGTGTGAGCAAGTGTCCTGATGCAATGGAGCATCGTACTAAGGGCGAATGAACTGCCGAACGGGGTTCAGATATTGGACGAGGCAATCGTGAGCATGATCCTTGCTCCTGCCCTCACCGAACGACATTCTCATAACTGTGTCGAATTTTCTTGGGTCAGTTATCTGCATTGCGGAAATAATTTTCCCGCTGATTTCGTCAAACCCTTTCATGTGAATTGCTTTGAGAAGGATTGACTCCACGCAGTCGACTTTTTGATGGAGCAAGCGCTTTGCTCTCTCAGACTGAGACAAAGCGATTCCTACCAGGGCTCTTTTATCGCCAGTGGTGAAATGAAAGGGGGAGCCCGATTGATTGAGATCGTGTGCATGCATCAGAAGCGAGAGTTCTCCCGCATCTATGCCCTCTACGTCCATTAACTCCTCCAAGAAGTCAATGTCTTCGCCGGCAGCGCCAAGCTCTCGACATCCATCAATCAGTCCTGCAAGCCGATCATAGGCGGCAACGCTTCCCAGGCGTCTTTCGATGCATTTATCTGGATTAGAAAGGTAGAGTGAATGTTTTGCGGTATCCAGAACATAGCAATCCGCTAAGGAGCATTGAAATACATCGAGCGCAGTCTCTACGAGATCGCATTGAGAAAGTTTTATAAGAATGTCGTTGTCAGTCAACAGGATCATTTATGCGATCAAGTTCCGCAGTAAATGCTCGCTATCCTCTGCCAGCCCGCCGTCCAGAGCTTTGAAAACCCTAGCCGTAATCAACTGTTGATCCGTAGTGTTCCCCGGGATCAGATTGGCAGCAGCAACACATAGAGGAAAAAGCTTTTTATTATTATGGGCGCAGTTGAGAACTACATGAGTAGGATCAATTTTGTGTTCCTTGCCATACGCTACTGCCAACTGCGCGAGCACCGGTGCCCTAACCAACTGCTGAAGCTTGAGATTGCCATGAGCATTGCCTGTAAGCAATTCGACAGCGAATCGATCAGCCGCGGTTTCATCCGCATCTTTTGATTCATCATCGACTTTCTTAATTTCATCATCGACGATTGCACCATTTGCGCCGACATGGCCCAGTGCAATGTGGCCAAGCTCATGCGCAAGGTGGAACAACAAAAACCCGCTGTTTCTGTTGTTTGACAGAACAATCGATGGTCTACCATTTATCGCCATGGCGATGCCATCCATTTTTTTACCCAGCAATGGAGTAGCAAGATGAATGACGGGGATTCCGCAGCTCCAGCAATAATCAACAAGCTCGGATAGCCCAACCCAATTACTTCCTGCTGAAAGTAAATGCGCACGGATCGCAGAGGCGTCCGGTGGGGGAGGAGTGAACTCAGAGCTATGTGCCGCAATAGCGATCTTGGAAGCACTACGAGCTAGCGCAACGGCGAGGTCTACCTGAGCCTCTGATGTTTTGGCAGAAAGCTTGAACCGTTTTTCGGAGGGCAAGTCGAACTCAACCCTTGGTGGGGTTTCGCTGAATGCACGCATGCGAAGGCTCAAAGCTTTAGCCAAGTAAATTTTGGCTTGCTGAGCACCTGACGGGGTTGCTTCGATCTCGTCCGTCCACCACTCAGGCAGGAGATGAGACAGCTTCCGTTTGGGAAGCCCCTGTCTACCCAGGGCGGAATATAGGCTTTGAACGGTAGTCATAATTTCCCCTCCCTAGACTGGTGCGGTCGCGATATAGAGCTACCTTGCTCATGCGACCTACAGCGAACGCAGCTTGATTACACCCGTTAGACAACAACTGAGGGTGTAAAAGTCACGAAATGGTAGGGTTTTTCTGCGCTTTACGCAAGTTATCCACAGGCGCGACAACAGATCAGCGCTTAGCTCGGGCATAACCGGACCTATGTGGTTTCAGCCTACATTGGAGGCCGAGCGTGACCAAACCGTTCGATATGGCGCTGTTCCTGAGCGGCGTACTGACCGGCTCGAAGGTCACGCAGCAACACCACCTACGGCAAGCCCAAATCATGCAAGCGGCCATTCAACAGCGATGGCAGCGAGACAACCCCTGGACCTCGCAGCTCAAGCATGTGCGCTGCTTTCTCACTCAAGGTAGAACTTGGCAGCCGCAGCCTGATTTCAAATCCATCAGTGATCCCACTCTTCATGTCGAACCGGCAAACGATTCAGCTCGTCCTTGATTTGCCGCCAGTGGGGCACGAATTTATCCATCAACGCTAGAAACCGATTGCTGTGGGTTGGTTCGATCAGGTGTGCAAGCTCGTGTATCAGAATGTATTCCAAACACTCCGGTGGCTTTTTCGCCAACTCGGTGTTCAGCCGAATATTACCGGTGCTCGGGTTGCATCCCCCCCAACGGGTTTTCATGCGTTGCACCAAGATACGCCGGACGTTAACCCCCATCAGTGGCTGCCACTTGGCCAGCAGCACCGGCAGCTTCGCCCGCAGCTGTTCGCGATACCAGCTTTCCAGCAACGCCTCTCGGCGTGCTTCGTCACTACCGGGGCGTATCTGCAACACCAGCGCGGAATGCTTTAGCTCGACAACTGGCGCTGCATTTACCTCAATCACCTCCAACAAGTAGCGCCTTCCCCACACCTGATGGCTTTCTCGGTTCAGATACTCACGTTCCGTCTCGCGGGGCTGGGCACGCATTTGTCGCTGTTGCGCCTTGATCCAGCTCAGCCGAGAAATAGCGAACGCTCGAAGAGCGTCCAGCCCCATGTGCAGAGGCGCGGAGATATGCACCCGACCTTCCGGCGGGTACACGTAGAGGTGCGCGTGCTTATTATTCTTTCTCTGGACCTCGACCCGGATATCACCGAGCTGAATATGCTCGGACATCAGTACTCCTGCTGAGCAACAATGATTGGAAACAGACGTTCGACCTCTTCTTCATTGTTCAACACCTTGTGCATAGCCTGCTTGACCATCATTTCCTTGGCCTGCACGCCACGCCAGCCATCAGGTCGCGCCTGCTTCACCGCTTTGTCGATCTTCATCACCAGATCCAAAACGGCGTCCCCAGTAGACTGGCCATAGGGCATTGCCGGCTCGGACACTGAGTTCTTCGGCGTCAAGTTGTTGTAGAGCGCCAGCTTGCCAGGGGTGTTCAGTGTTTCCGGTGTGTCCTTGGACTTTCCAGCTTGCACTTTGGCCGCCAGCTCACCAATACGCTTGAGGTACTCCTCGTACTCTATGGCCTTTTCCTTGCGGAGCTTGATGATTTCATCGAGCAGCGCTGACATTTTCGCGAAGTAGGCTGGGTCAGTCAGGTTTTCCTTGATGATTTTGCTACGAACGTTGTTCTCGATAGTTTCGGCCACTGCTCCCTGATTACCTTTCATCTCTCCCAACTTCTCGGCAATAGCCTCACCAATACCGGTCTTTACGATCAGGTCCAGCAGCCCTATGTTGTCAAAGGGGGAAATCTTGCGCGGTTCGCTGGCCTCGATATATGTGTCGATCAGATGCCGCATGTCCGCTTCGAACGGCTTGATGTCGAGCGTCTCACCGCTGGCCTTGCGGATGATCTCGCGCAGCGCCAGGTACCGGTCCAGCTTGCGCTTGATCTCTTCGATCTGCGCCGAGCTGTAGCCCGCCGCTTCCATCTCATCAGCCAGATTCGCATACGCACGCAGCAGCACTACCACTGCCTTGTAGAGCGCCACTCGCTGCGGTTCGCGGTTTTGAAGGTCGTCTGCTATCTCGGTATTACCGCAGAAGTAGTGAATATGCGCCAACTCATCCTTCGGCGGAACAACCGGCTCACACAACAGCGCCAGCACTTCCAGGGCATCGTCCAGACGCTCCTTGCCCTGCGTCAAACGATCGTGCAACAGCACTTCTGGATCGACTCCGCCGGCGCTGTGATCCAGCTCGGAGGTGTAGACCGCGATGGCATTTTCCACACTCTTGAACAGGTCTTTGTAGTCGATAATGTAGCCAAATTCCTTGTCCTCGCCATCGAGACGGTTGGTCCGGCAGATGGCCTGAAACAGGCCATGGTCATGCATCGATTTGTCGATATACAGATAGCTGCAAGGCGGCGCGTCAAAGCCCGTGAGCAACTTGTCCACCACCACCAACAGTCTCATGCTGGCCGGTTCCTTGATAAACAGCGCCTTGGCGCGTTCTTCATAGGTTTCAGTTTTGGACATGCCGGGTTTTGCCTGCACATCTTCCAGCAGGTCCATGTAGGTGCTGTAAATAAACTGCTTGTCGGTTTCAGTATTGGCGCCGGTTTCCTCGAGCGTCACATCCTTGGCCAAAGGGTTGTAGGACGTGATGACTGCGCACTTGCTCCTGAACAATGACTTCTGGAAGAGCGTGAAGTACTTGCAGGCCTCATAGATGCTGGACGCGACGAAAATAGCGTTGCCTCGCTGGCTGGACAGGCGGGGTTTGGTGCTGAAATCGAAGATGATATCCGCCACCACACGGTCCATTCGCGACCTGGAGCTGAGCACATTCTGCATAGTGCCCCACTGCTGCTTCAGTTCATCCTTCTGCCACTTGTTCAATGCCTTGGTGCTGTTCTCGAACCACTGGTCAATTCTTTCTGAAGAACCCAACCTGGTGTCAATGTCACGAGCTTCGTAGAGCAGGTCCAGCACCACACCATCTTCCACCGCCTCGCTGAACTTGTAGGTATGAATGTAACCACCAAACACTTCTAGACTAGTAGCCTTGTCCTGCTTGAGCAGCGGCGTACCGGTAAAGCCGATGAACACCGCATTGGGCATCAACGCCTTCATCACTCGGTTGAGCCGGCCGCCCTGAGTCCGGTGGCACTCATCGACAAACACGAACAGCTCGCCCAAGGTCTGGCTAGGTTGGGTCTGCAGTTCCTTGATAAATACCTCGAAGGCCTTGTCATCCTTGCCTTTCGTGGCGCCACCGAACTTGTGCACCAGCGAGCACAGCAGGCGTGGACTTGGCTGGCTGAGCTGGCGCATCAGTTCCTGGCCACTGCCGGTACGGCAGATGGTTTCTCCTGCATCCCGGAACACCCTTTCAATCTGCTTATCCAGCTCGTCACGGTCGGTGATGATGGCCACGCGAGCGTTCGGGTTATTCTCCAGAATCCACTTGGCCAACAGCACCATCAGAATGCTTTTGCCAGCGCCCTGGGTGTGCCAGATGATGCCACCTTGGCGCTGCTTCACATGTTCCTGTGCGGCCTTGATACCGAAGTATTGGTGCACTCGCGGTAACTTCTTCATACCACCGTCAAACAGTACAAAGTCGTGCATCAGCTCAATCAGCCGGGCCTTGTCGCAGATTTTTAACAGGTACTTGTCCAGCTTGTAGCGGCTGTTGTCGGACTCATCTTCCTTCCAGGTCAGAAAGTATTTTTCTTGAGTACCGGTGGTGCCATAACGCAGGCCTTCCGAGTCATTGCCAGCAAAGACGAGCTGCACTGTACTGAAGAACCACTCATTGAACTCCGGCTGCTGATTGGACAAACTCTGGCGCATACCATCACCAATACTGATGCGGCTATTTTTCAGCTCCAGCACGCCAATAGCGATACCATTCACATAAAGCACGATATCCGGGCGACGCTCCAGCTTACCCTTAAGAGTGACCTCCTCGGCGATAGCGAAATCATTTTTCAGCGGCTCGGCCCAGTTGATCAGATGTACTGTCTCGGTCATCTTGCCGGCCTCGGTCTTCACCGGCACACCGTAGCGCAGCAACTTGTAAACGGCTTGATTGGTGCCGTACAGACTGCGGTCAGATTTGTTAGCCTCAGTGTTCAACTTGTGCAGAACGGCATTGGTTTGCACTTGGCTATAGCCCGCACCGTTCAAGTAGGCACTGAACAACCCCTCTTCGATATTGCTGTTGTTGGTGCGCTCGGCCCAGTCGCCGAGATGCCTATAGCCCAACTCTTCAACGAACAACTTGGCCACACGGTTCTGTGTCACGCGTTCGGCTTTGCCAATATCGGTCATTTGAGTACTTCCCTGCGTCCGCTTTTCGCTGCGCCAACATGCCGGATCACCCGGCTGTCCGCAGCTTGTTTAGATGATATCTGATGCCATCAGAGCTCAGACCGAGCTGTTTTGCCAGCTCGCGTTTCGTTATAGCCGGTTGCTGACGCAACAGGGTCATAATTTTCCATGGACCGGTTCCGTGAGGCTTGGGTAATCAGTGTCAGCGCGTCCCCAATACGATAGTGCTCCCTCAAGGCCTCGGTGAGTTTACCGCCTCGGCATTGGCAAAATCGCATATCCTTTAATGGTACTCGTCGCTCCACGCGGTCTTCCATTTCCGCTGCAAGCATTTGCTTATACCAATCGAATCCTTCCAGCAAGGAGTTCCTGTGTCATCCCCTGTTTAAGCTGGCAGGCTTTTTGGAGTTGAATTTCTAGAGTAGAAATCTCATCATCCATTGCTGACAGAATGGATGCTATGGCTGTTTGCTCTTCGATAGACGGATATGGCACCTCAACGCTATTTAAAGACTCTTTGTTAAGCGTAAACCCCTTGACTGCTTGTTTGCCATACAGAGAAAAATCCGTTCGCCCCAGCATATAATAAAGAAAATCAGTATTTGCGCGCGGGTTATTGAAGCTACAAATAGCTTCATTAGTAAATAGATCGCAACCCGCAAAACAAAGACGCCCAATAGACAATTTAAAACTCATCAGCAAAGTTCCTTTGCGAATAGATCGCATGGCCGCTGCAGCTAACGGAGTAACTTCTTCCTTTGAGGTATTGACAACTTTACTTTTAAGGTCGGATATGGACAGCCAAACATAACCGGCTCCCCAGAACGCAGCATTAAGTCTTGATGGCGTCCGCCCCATTGATATGTCGCAAATACTACCAAGACTTCTCGTATCCCATGCCCCGCTAAATCCCGGCAGCCGGCTCCGACCGGTGAGCAGCTCCTGCATTGCTCCTTGCTTAATCTGGCGTTTTTTGGTCAACAACTGCTCCAGAAAATCGATCAGTGCATCCGCATCGCTCAGGGTTTCGGCAATAGCTTGTTGCTCGGCATAGGTCGGCGGGATCGGAATCTGAAGATTACTCAGCGTGCCCTGATTAAGATTGATCATTGTCGTGCCGACAGATGTTGCCTCAATCGCTGCGACCACGGGAGGGCTGGACAATATCCTTTGAGCAAACCGAGATTCCAGTCGGGCGTTAGGGCGGACAATCATAGATCCTGTCCCGCATAGCCATCCAGACTGATTGAGTTGAACAACCGCGCAGCGCCCCATTTCTCCTCGCCGCCCAATAACGATATCGTGTTCAACCAACCGAAACTCTGACAACTTTTGAGCGGCAGTCTCAGATATAGCCATCCTCGGCGTATTAACGATCTTCCCATCAATAATCTGCATTGGATTAACGACCGGAATACCGCCATAGACATAGTCAGACTTATGTAACGCGCTTCCAAAAGGACCGGTTCGGAAATTAGCTACGGTTCCGAGACGAGCAAGTTCCCAGTCCTTCGGAATCACCCCCACTTCAGTCTGCTTGTACCCCGCCTTCAGTTCCATACAAACCCCATCTTCCGCAGCTTCTCGGCCACATTGTTCTCCAGCTCGCTAACGCGGCGGGTCAATTGTGGCAAAGGGATTTCATAACGCTCGGCCAATTCCTTAACACGCTGAGTCAGCGTCTGGCTCACACGATCCATCTCGTCGCTGATAGCGGCCTGCAAGGTGTCCAACCATTTGTCGTCCACGGCCAGTTGCTTGACTTCAGCTTCAGCATGATTCAGATCCGGATACTTGGCATACGACTTTTGGTCCAAATCAGCCTCCAGCTCCTTCAGCCGTTTTTTCAGCGCAAACTCTTGAGCGGCCAGCGTCTGCCACTGCTTAAGCACGGCCAGTTCCTCGGAGGCATCCTTACCAACGTCCTTGATACGCTCCTTTACGCTGACGGAGTTGATCTTTTCGAGGTCGGCGAATACGCCATCATCACCGCTATGTTCCTCCTCCAGCTCAGCCAAGGTGGCACTGATTGCTTCCAGATCGGCGCTGATCTGATCGATTTTCGCCTGCTCGGCAGCGAAGTAGCGGGCGACGATCAGATGCTTGGGCAGCAGGTCACAGGCCCAGCCCTTGTCCTTTTCCTTACCCTTCTTGTCTTTTTCGATGATGCGGTAAGTCTCGGCCTTCCAACCGTCGGCGGCGATCAGATAGGCGTCGTCCTGCATCACTTCGGACCAGTAATCCATCAGGTGCTGATAGACGTCATAGGCGTCGATCAGTGGCTGATTCTGGTAGTGCTGCAGCAGGCTTTCAGCAATCTCATGAATCAGCTGCTTGGGATGGAAGCCCGGCTGTAGCGCTTTGAGCGTTTGCGCCGTCTGTGCACGCCAATCGTCAAAATGCTTGGTCATACCGGTAATAAAGTCGACGAATTGCGGGTGTCCATAGATGCAGTTTTTTATATTGGCCTTGTCCACGGCCAAATCGAAGTAGCCGGGGCGGTTGGCGCTGAACAGCGCGGCCTTGAGCTGCGGACAGACAGCCCAGTAGCCCGCTAACGCCTCGATATCTACGGCCGGAATGCCGCCCTTGAGATGACCTTCGATGTCCTGCTTGTCTTCGGCTTGCGTGCTGTCGATGTAGCGCGGCAGGTTGAGATTATAGTCGTTCTTCTCGATCTCTTCGAAACCCACCATACGGGCGTAACGCGGCTCGCTGTCATCCTGACGGGTGAAGGCATCGACGATTTTGTGAACATCTTGTTCGCGCAGGCGGTTCTTGGGACCATCCTTGATGAATCCAGCATTGGCGTCGAGCATGAAGATGCCCTTACGTCCCGACGCGTGTTCCTTGTCGATAACAATAATGCAGGCCGGGATGCCGGTGCCGTAGAACAGGTTGGCCGGCAGGCCGATGATGCCTTTGATATAGCCGTGACGAATCAGATTACGGCGGATATCGGCCTCCGCATTGCCGCGAAACAGCACGCCGTGCGGCAGAATGCAGGCTGCTTTGCCGTCGCTTTTCAGCGAACGGATGATGTGCAGCAAATAGGCGTAGTCACCTTGCTTGGCCGGCGGCGCACCGAAGGTCTCGAAGCGATTGTAAGGATCGTCAAGCGGATCCAGCCCAGTGCTCCAGCGCTTATCTGAAAACGGTGGATTGGCCACGACGTAGTCGAAGTTCTTGAGTAGGTCACAATTGCCCGCTTTAAGCGTGAAGGCAGGGCTGGTCAGGGTGTTGCCCTGGGCGATCAGCGCTGTAGGGTTGTCGTGCAGAATCATGTTCATGCGCGCCAAACCGCTTGTGGCTGAGTCCTTTTCCTGACCGTAAAGGGTAACAGGCGTTCCGGCTTCGTCGGCAACCTTAAGCAGCAGCGATCCCGAGCCGCAGGTCGGGTCATACACGCTCGTATCGCTGCTGGTTTGTGCCTGCCCAATGCCGATTATTTTGGCGATTACTTTGCTCACCTCGGCCGGGGTGTAAAACTGGCCCTTGCTCTTACCCGAATCCTTAGCGAAGTGCTGCATAAGGAATTCGTAAGCATCGCCCAGAATGTCATCGTGAGCGGCACGGTTCTTTGAGAAGTCGAGCGCCGGATTCTGGAAGATAGCGATCAGGTTGGTGAGACGCTCTACCTTTTCTTGACCGGTGCCGAGTTTGTTAGAGTCGTCGAAATCCGGCATGTCGAACAGTTTGTTGGCACTGGCCAGCGGCGCGATGATCTTCTTGTTGATCTGGTCGCCGATATCCGGCTTGCCCTTGAGCGCGACCATATCGGCAAAACTAGCACCGCCTGGGATGGTGATAGGTGCAAAGGCTTGGCCAGCATACTTATCGCTGACGTACTTGATAAACAACAATACCAATACATAGTCCTTGTATTGGCTCGGGTCCATGCTACCGCGCAATTCGTCGCAGGAAGACCATAAGGAGGAGTAGAGCTCTGATTTTTTGATGGCCATGGGTGATCGATTTTTCCGTAGTTTTTTGAACCACCGGGCATCGCCTGATGGCATATCAATTCGTCATTTTTGCGGGAGCAGTAGCAGCTACACCGTCAAGAGAGTGGCTATGAGGCGGGTGGGCTTTTCACGGTGTGATTGAATTCCGACTGCTTGCTCAAGAATGGGCACCATTCTATCCATTTCTTCCCCTGTAGGGATCGGGATCGCCATCGCTCTCATGGTCGAGAGCGGATAGAAAGACAACACACATGAAACTGCATTGCAATTCGCCATCACGACCATCAGAATCTGACCCAAAGCAAGATATTGGCACTGATGCTTCAGTAGAGATCCAAGATGGCACGGAACGCTGTTAACTCGATCACTGTCAGGCTACTCAAGCCTACAAAAACACCGGCAGATGCAATCAGCGCCACCTATGGGCCAGGCGGCGCGCGAGCGCTGAAAGATCAGGACTGGGATGGCGACGGTGAAGGCACCGTCTACTATGGCCAAGTCTACGACACTGTACCTGAGTGGCTGAGCCTCCTTCAGGGCTTTGTCAGCGATCCTTTCGACGCGCTGCATTCAAGTGGTTCAGCGGCGATTTTGTTCTTGAGCGTTGAGCAGAGGTGGATGGCGTTGTGCTTTGGATATGCACATATCGCGCTGAACGAGGATGCTTTCGTGCATCAATTTGGGCTGAAGGTTGCCTTAAATACTGTAAGACGAGGGAGTCTTCTGAGTCTCGACCTCGCGACTCCGGATGCGGTCACGTTTCAGCGGCGGGTTCAAGCCAGTAAGCTTTCCGACTTTAGTCAATTCGGGGTAGACACTCTGCGAGATCTCGCAAGGGTTGCAGGAGGCAAACCCGAAGACGACGCTTTCGCCAAATTCGTTGCAGGCAAAGATGCCCTCAGCCTGGACACTCCCCTCACGCCGTCGCAGTTCCACAGCAAGTGCGTCGAGATCCTGAATGCCTTCAAGTCGAAGGCATATAAGAAAGACTATGCTTGGTTTGACAACGTCAAAATTGAGACGACCCCATCTCGCCTTAGACGCTTGGACAAACTTCTCTTCCAGGAAATTCAAGCCATCCGGAGCGGCTCAATCAGCCTACTGCACATGTCCCCTCCGGAGATCCAAAACTACGTTGAGGGGGCCGCCCTCCAATATTCGGGCTTCAACAGCCGCAAGCCTGAATTCACTAAGCTTTCGATCGAGGATTACGCCGCCGAGCTTAATCGACTGGGTTGCACGCACACGATTCAGGAGATAAAAACCTCTCACAAGATCCGCACTGAAAATCTGAAAACCGGAGCTATTGAGCCCGGATGGAAGGTTTATGATTGTCTCAATTGGGAGGCGACCCTGCCAACACCAACACCTACAAACTACGTATTGTTCGCAGGCAAATGGTACAAAATTTCAAAAAAATTCAAGGACAGAGTCGATGAGCACTTTGATAGTATTGAGGACATCGTAGTCATCGGGCCGACCCACTGCCTGAACGAAGAAGAGCTAATCGAAGACCTGTTAAAAAATCGGTCAGATCTGATCAAGCTTGATCGTACAAAAATCAATCCAGAAGGCGTTGTCGCCGCCAACCTGGAGCCATGCGACTTCTATTCAAACGATAAACACTTCATTCATCTTAAAGATGGGGAGTCATCTGGGCCGATAAGTCACTTGTGGATGCAGGGTGTCGTCAGCGCCGAGGCTTTTGTTGCCGACAGCGAGTTTCGCCGAAAGCTAAAGGATACGGTCGCGGCGACGAAAGGCGGATCTGCCTTCGTCGGAACCCTGCCGGACGGGCGCAAGCGAGAGGTGGATCGGGGCGAGTACACCGTTGTGTACGGGATCATGCGTCACAGGTATGTTGACGGTACTATCGGCATTCCGTTTTTCAGTAAGGTCAGTTTGATGGCCGCCTGCGATAGGCTTAGACGCACGGGAATGAACGTCCGTAAGGAAATCATCGAGAAATTGACGCCCAAGCCTCCGGTGAAAAAGGCCAAGTCAAAACGACCTTCAATCAAGGCCAAAAAGCCGACCTCGGGCTCCCATAAGCGCCCTGTTGCACCTTAAACCCCTTCACTATTAGGCCTGCCCTCACAAAAATGGGAGGTAAAATGAAATACAATTTTGCACGGTATTCCAAATGGTATTCCAATCAAAAATAAACATAAATATTATCTTTAAAAATCAGCTTCTTACTGAACAGATTCAAATTACCCCGGCCCACCATTTCATCATCTAAAGACGTCCACGGACGTCTTTTTTTGTGCCTGAAATCCAGTGAATACGGGGGTTCAGCGCTATTTGGCTCCGCAGAGTTTTTTTAGTTACAGCCGTGTGTGCTGGTTTCTCACTCAGCACCTGAAAGAGCACTCTGACGTCACCCGATATTACTATCGGCTCACCGCTCTATTGGTCTGAAAGCGTTGAGGGAATGACCGAGAAATGCTAATCAGCCGTTCGAATCGTGGATAGGCAGCTTTCCAGTCTCGCTTGCCCGCCTTCATCTGTTTCAATGTGGATATCTTCTGCTGAATGGAACCGGCTCGAAGAACAGCGCCGCAATGGCAAAAAACGACCGCTACTTGTTTGTGGCCATCATCGTCAGTCAACAAGGCTGTACCCGGACGACACATCTTGTTAGATTCGATCAATATCAAAAAGCCATCAACCGCTACTGACAAGGACGTGCCATGACCAACGTTAACGTTTACCTGCGTGAGAATCTCGGCAGCGTTTCGAACAAGATGTCCATAGCTCCGCAGATCGACGAAAAAAAGCTCAACAACGCAGTCAAGTCATTCGCCTTCGGTGGCAGCCCTTCCAACGTGGTCGCCCTGCTCGATAACACACTGCTGGGCAGCGGCAAGGACGGCATTCTGTTCACCGGTGAACAGCTCATTTATCGCGCGTCATTCTCCGACCCCGTCAGTGTTCCCTATGCGTCAATTGCCTCGGCGGAATACGTTGAAACCGTCACCGGCAGCAAAAGCGACAAGATCGAAGTGTCGCTATTGGTTCGCCGCAACGAAGGTAGCAGCCTGTCCATTACCGGCCTGCTGAACTGCAACTACCGCAAACTGGCCGAGACGCTGCAAGCCTGTGTGCAAGACTTCAGCGAGTACAAGGAAGAGCGCCAACTTGTTTCCATCGATGAACTGAGCGAAGCGCTGAAAGTGGCTTACGTTCAGGCGGTCATCAATATGGCCTACGATAACGACGACATAATCGACGACAAGGAATTCGCAGAAATCCTGCAGTTGATGACACGTCTGGACCTGAGCCCCGAAACCCGCTTCACCCTGCGGGCGTACATGGGTTCCAGCGATGCGCAAATCCCCCTGGAAACCTTGCTGGCGCAAATCGATAGCCAAAGCCCGGCCGGTCAAATCAAGGCGCTGCATATTTCACTGGTCAAGGATCTGATCAACCTCTTCTACAGCACTGGTGGCCGGGATATCGGTGCGTTCGCGTTTCTGCAAAAGAACCGTGGGCTGTTAATAGTCAGCGACGAAGAGATCGAACTGGCCGTGCTCGCGATTAAGAACGACCACGACATGCTTCGCGATGACATGACCGATGACCAGATTGTCTCGGCCCTCAAACTGCTGTCCGCCAAAGCTGCGGCGGTGGGCACGCCCTTGGCGGCGGTGTATTTGTCGGGTTCGGTGGTGGGCATGTCCGCCGCCGGGCTGACTTCCGGCCTGGCCAGCCTGGGCATGGGGGGGTTGCTCGGGATGTCGGGGATGATGACAGGCATCGGCGTCGCAGTGTTGATCGGCGTAGGCACCTATGCCGGCGTGCGCAAGTTGACCGGCGCCAACGAGCTGACCCGCTCCAAACGTCGCGAGCTGATGCTCAATGAAGTGATCAAACAAACCCAACTGACCATTTCCCTGGTGATGAAAGACATCAACTTCATCACCGGCAAACTCAACGAATACATCCTGGCCCACGGCGCTCAGGACGAGAAAATCAAGAAGCTACTGGGCCTGATGACGCAAATGACCGGCGCCGGCACGGTACTGACCGACAAATCCAATTCCGCCCAAGCCAGCGCAACCAAATTGCGCTGCGCCCAGTACCTAGACGAAGGCAAGCTCAAGTCGCTGACTCGCGAACCGACCAAAGCCGAACTCTATGACTTCATCCTCGGCTTCTATGAGGAACGCTCGGTCGTGGTCGCCGGTAAGGACGCCGAAGAACAAACAGTGACCAAACTCAGTATTAAACGCGACAAAAACAGCAAGGAATTGGAAAGCCTTGCCAGAGCCTTCGAGGCTATTGGTTACTTCAACGTAAGCGACGTCCTCAAAGGCACGGCGGCAGACGTTGCCGGCAAGGCGCGTGAGAAACTGAGCGGTCTGTTCTCATGACGCAGAAGCGCTTTCTGGACGATCAGGCCCAGGCCATGCTCGTCCAGCAGCACCAGTTAGACACGACCAATGCTCACATGGACAGTATGCTCAGTTCCCTCAACAGCTTGAGCCAGGACCAGCGCAGCAACGACGCACTGCTCGACAGTCTGCTGGCCCAGGCGCAGAGCATCGTCGACGAGCAGGACATAGTGTTCGTCGTCGAAGAGCAAGACCTGGTGGTCTTCGATGAATACTTGCTGGATGCACCGTCGGACTATCAAACGACGCTGCAACCCCTAGCGTTGCTCGACACCATTGACATCGATGCCGACGCCGATTGGCCGACCTACCTAGTGCAGTTGGAGAACTACGCCACGCGGCACGACCTCGCCTTCGCCCAGGACCCGTTCCGCGACTTGATGACCGACAGCCAGCGCATTGCGCTTGAGAAACGCATCAAGGACGAATTTTCGATAAAAGCTGCGGCCTGCGACAAATACGACTACATGATTGCCGGCACCTGCGGCCTGATCGGCGGCCTGGTGGATGTGCTGTTCGTCGGAGTTCCCGGCAAAGGGGCACTGAGCAAGTGGACGGACAACCAGACCGACAACGCTGTGCAGCGGTTCGCCAAGTTTAACGGCTGGAAAGGTCCGGGCAAGGCTGGCAAAGAAACCGCCAGCGCCATAGGTTTTCTCGAGAAAAAGTTCAAGATCAACTACGACCACGGCACCACCCATGACACGGGCGGCGCTGTGAAGAATATGTCGCTCAGCAACCATCACGTCAAAAGCCTCGGCCATTCACCGGATCTGGTCGGGATGTTTTTTTCCATCCTCGATCAGTTCAGCAACACAGCGCACTTCGTCGACAAGGGTAAGCTGATCAGCATCAATACCGACACCTTCGAGCTCAGCGGCAGCAATGTAGTCGCCAAGGTATTTGCCGGTTTCTTCAATTGGTTGGGGCATTTGTTCTCCGACATGGCCGGCTCGTCGGGTGGCCGCGGTAAAGTGGACGCCGGGCGCGGTTCAGGCATTCCAATGCCCTTCTACTCGCTGCTGCAATTTATCAATGTTGGCTCTTTCGGACAGCATCGCCAGACGTTTTCGACCATAGCGGTGAAAGTCTTCGAGTCGGGCTACGACTTACGCCACGGGCTGGCAATGGCGATCCCTGTGCTGATCACCGAACTGCTCACCCGTATGATGTGGGTTATAAAACGGCGCTTTTATCATGAACAGGATTGGCGCGACTGCGTCCCTTCTGCCAACAATCCAGAGTTGCGCCGAATGCTGCTGATCGGCCACGGCACGTTGTGCCTCGTCGATACCACCGATGCGGCCCTGCGTTCGGGCGGCAACATCGTCGCCTTCATGTTACGCAGCAACCTAGTGGCCTGGACCCGGTTCGGGACGCTGGCGATCAAGGAAGTCAAAGCCTGCTACATGGCGGGGTCGCTGGATGTGGAAGCGGTGGATGCCTATCTGGATGCGGAATGTGCGCGGTTGACGGGCATTTGACATAGTCTGTGAGAAAGAGAAAAGGAGATAGATTTATTTATCAAAACAAATAAATCTGTCCCCTTTTCACTCCATGTTGATTTCTCTGCAAGGTAGATAGCTTTTGGTTAAGGGGCCGGCCTTAGCCGGTCCCGAGTGAGCGAAGCGAACGACTTGAACCAAGTCTTATATATTTAGCCACACCAATAATTCGCCTAAAAGATTTTGTGTTACACCTGATTTATTTAATATTTCAATAGCCTCCTTTGTGGGGAGCAACATAGCGCTATAGACCAATAGTAAAAAATTAACGCCTAGTGCGGCCCATTGGAATTTTGAGGTTTTTCTGTTTTTGATACCGTCAGCTAATGTTAGCGCCATTACTGCTGTGGCAGTAATTCCAAAAATTGCTATCGCATGGGTTGGACCGAATATTATGGCGGCTTTCACACTCACGAAGGCTAACAATGCAATTAAGCAGGCGGCAAGCATTTTTAATAGAGGGCCAATAAAGGCTTTCAGAAACCATGGCTGGAATTCACCGTGAGACATAGAAATTTCCCTAGAACGTGATGAGCATATAACGATTAATCTAATAGGCGAGCAAAAGCGCAGCTTTTGCAAGTCCAGCGAGCGAAACGAACGATGTTGAGCTAATTGTTACATTCAAAAGCTCTTGGTCTTATTAACGCCTTTTTCAATTGATGCCTTTCTAAGGGCATCCTCTGACTTTATTCTTTCGGTCTGATTTCTCTCCCAGTCCTTGCGAAGCTCCTCATCCCCCTTTAAATAGGTGACTTCCAAATCTATACTTTTTTCAATAATCCTCGTGTATGCCTTAATCATTTCGGCATTCTCTGGATGCTTTTCTATCATGGACTCCAGAAAATCCAAGCACTTTATGACGTCACGATTTCTCATAGCACTCTCCTTGAGCATAACTATAAATTTACACCAAGTAGCGGATAACTCCCTGGACGGGCGTGGTGTATAATGCTCCTTGTTCCTTTAGCTATCCGTGCCTAGACTGGGCCTTTCAGCGTACAGATGGGCGTATAAGGGAGTTATACACCAATGGATGGCAGCCATGTTCGCTCGACCAAATGTGGGAGCAATTCGCCTGCGACACTACTCGATCCTCACGGAGCGTGTCTATTGCGAGTGGGTTACGCCGTGCAGCAGGAATAGCTCCGCTGAGGTCGAGGCAACTCATGCGAATTTCGCAGTGTGTTGCTGCGTCTTCACCAGTACTCGGCACTAGGCGCCACCTGCTCTGATCCTGACCGCCAGATCCCCACATACCGACAGACTCCCCTAGGCTCTGTACGAAATCCCGAGAAACCCAATTGGCGCTCCTTGCACGCTGAGATTTTGTAGAGTCACCCGCCATCAGAGGAAAGGAATTCTGTGATGGCAAAGCGTTATGAACTCTCGGATGAGGCCTGGGATGTGGTCTCCGATCTCTTCATCGAAACTCATGGCCGGGGGCGGCCTCGACTGAGCGACCGACTGATGCTTGACGGCGTGCTATGGGTGCTCTGTTCGGGTGCTGCATGGCGAGATATGCCTGAGCGCTTCGGCCCATGGTCAACGGTGTATCAACGGTTTCGGGGCTGGCGAAATCAGGGAACGTTCGAACAGATGCTCAAACGCTTGCACCTGAGATTGAATGAGCAGGGCTTGATCGATCTGCAAACCTGGATGATCGACTCAACAGCAGTACGCGCAACCCGGGCCTCATCTGGCGCCGGGAAAAAAGGGGGGCTGACGAGCCTGCCGATCACGCTCTAGGCCGTAGTCGCGGCGGCCTGACAACCAAAATCCACATGCTTTGCGACGCCAACGGAACACCGTTGCGTTTCCTCCTCTCTGGCGGTCAAGCCAGTGACATCAGCTACGCACAACCACTGTTGGACGAGGTCAGAACTCCATCGAACCAACGTGGCCGTCCGCGCAAGCGCTGTAAATGGCCCTCTCAAACACCATCAGCAGCTCTCACAGCTATAACCATAATCTCCACCAACACCTCAGGCCGCGCCAGATTCGCCTGAACAGTGGCCCGCGCCGGAGCACTATCAACTGGCAGCCATGCGTCCCACACCGAATTCATTGCCGCGAAATCACGCTCAATATCTTTCAACCAGATCTGTGCGCTCAAAAGCTGCCCCTTGTCGCTGCCCGCCAGCGACAACAAGGCTTCTATCTTGGCCAGCACCTGCTGCGTCTGCTCTTCGATGCCAACCTGTAGATCCGTGGGCACCTGGCCGGAGAGGTAAAGCAGGTCGCCATGACTGACCACGCCGGACATCCGCGCGCTGCTCTGAAAACGTTGAATCGTTGCCATCGGGTTTATTCCATGAATTGGGAAAGTTAAAGCGCTGTGCCGCCGATTAATCGGACCAGACGTTGGGCGCTACCAAATGCCAAGGTCATGCCCAGGGCGCCCTGGCCGCAATTGACGTACAGATTGTCACAACCACTGACTCCCAGAATCGGCCGCCCGGTGGGGGTCGCCGGACGCCAACCGGTCCAGGGCTGACAATCATCGGCGTTCCATTCCAAGCCGAACAATGCCTGCGTTGAGGCTTTCAGTTGTTCGATACGCTTGATGGGGATCGACGCATCCAGCCCACACAACTCGACCATCCCCGCGACGCGCAAGCGATCACCGATGCGGGCGAACACTGTTTTACGCCGCATGTCAGTGACGCTGACCGTCGGTGCATTCATCGAATCAGTGATCGGCAACGTAATGCTGTATCCCTTGAGCGGGTAGACCGGCATGCGCACGCCGAACGCTGATAGCAACCCTGCGCTGTAAGCGCCAGCCGCCAGCACGACCGCTTGCGTCCCTAAAAGACTTGGGCCTTCGATGGCGTGGTGAATCTCCAACGCGGTGATGCGCCCGCGTTCACGCCGGAAAGCGGCAACCTCACTGTCGAACAGAAAACGCACACCCTGCTCGCTCAACAACCTCGCAAGCTCCTGACAAAGCTTGCGCCCATCGACCGCGCATTCGCTGTCGGTATGGACCGCACCGTGAAACGCCGTCTTATAGCCCTCTAGTGCAGGCTCGATTGACAAGGCTTCGGCGGGGCTGACGATTTTTTGTTGCCTGGCGCCTTGGGCGGCCTGGAACTTCACCTGATCGCAGGCCTTGCGCAGGCTTTCAGCATCGGGGTACAGCACCAGTTTTCCGGTACGGGCGAAATCGCACTGCACCTTTTCCTGACGGATGAAGGCGTCCAGTGCCAGCCGACTTTCATGCGCCAGTTCCAGCAACTCGACAGTGGTCTGGCGCGAAACGGACGTACGGCAGGCCGCGAGAAATGCCAGACACCAGCGCCATTGTTCCAGGCTCCATTGCGGCGAAAACTTCAGCGGTCCGTTGCGCGCCAACAGCATTTTCGGAATGCCTGGCAACAGAGAGGGATCGGCCAGCGGTTGCACATAGCTGTAACTCAATTGCGCCCCATTGGCAGCACTGGCCCCCATGCCGGCCTCCCCCGCACGCTCGATAACGGTGACGGTATGACCGGCCTTGTGTAGAAACCAGGCACTGCTCAAGCCAACGATTCCAGCGCCGACGACACAGATGTCCATTACGCCACCACCCTGTCCGACAGGTCCCAACCCACAGGCCGCCGTTGGTGCCAATCACTGACTTGCTGGTAGGCATGGGCGATCCGCAGCACCAATGGTTCAGCGAACGCACGCCCGACAATTTGCATCGAGACCGGCATACGTTGCTCGTCGAAGCCCACCGGCAGCGCCACGGAACAGAGGTTGAGCAGGTTGGCGAAACGGCCGAGCAAGGCCAGCGGCGTGCCGTACTCATCGACCTGATTCAACGGCACACTGCCAATGGCATTGGTCGGAAACGCACAGGCATCAACATTGGACATGGCCTCGTCCATGGCTTGACGGGCAGCACGTCGCTGGTTGTGCAAATGGATATAAGCCGCCGCATCGATGGCGCGCCCGCTCAGCACCCGACGCTGCACATGAGGATCGAAGCGCAGATCATCGCGCTCGAACAGGCTGCCAAGGCTGGCGTAGCCTTCGGCGCTCATGAGCCCACCGGCAACGCGCATGCACTGCTCCAGCGAAGTCGGTAGCGGCTGTTCGACCAGATGCATGCCCAGTGCGGCCAATTGCTCAAGCCCCTGGTCATAGGCTGCCAATACGCCAGGCGCGATGTGTACGCGTTCGGTCTGTGGCAGCACCCAGATGCGCAGGCCGGCCACCGGGAGATTCAAGCCTGCCGCGGCACTGAACACTGGCGACTTGGCCGAGACCGGATCCAGCGGGTCCGGCCCCAGCAGCGCGTCAAGCATCCACGCGGCGTCTTCGACGGTGTGCGTAATCGGCCCTACCGAATCCAGCGATGGGCACAATTCAATCAAACCGTGGCGGCTAACCAATCCACGCGTGGTTTTCAGGCCAACCAGACCACACATACCCGCAGGAATCCGCACCGAGCCGCCGGTGTCGGTGCCCAACGCTGCGCTTGCCAAGCCGCCGGCCACAGCCACCGCTGAACCACTGCTGGAACCACCTGGAGCACGATGCACGTCGGGGTCCCATGGGTTCCACGGCGTGCCCATCACGGCATTTGTGCCCCACCCTCCGAAAGCGAATTCGACGGTGTGGGTCTTGCCCATGATGATCGCCCCGGCGCGCTCCAGTCGCTGCACTGCCGTGGCGGTGAGCCGAGAGATACGCGGCGTCTGTGCCAGCGAACCACCGGTTATGGCCTTGCCGTCGATGTCGAACAAATCCTTGATCGCAACCGGAATGCCATGCAACGGCCCCAGGTTGACACCGGCGGCCCGCTGCCGATCGGCCGCGATGGCGGCACCGAGCGCGCGCTGGGGATAGGCCTCGACATAAGCATTGAGTTGACCGTTGAAGCGCTCGATCCGCTCCAGTTGCGCGCAAACCAGGGACTCGCTCGTGAGCGCTCCGGACGCCAGCGCTTGCTGCAACTGGCCAATACTGTGGGAAGCGGTTCGATCCTTGATGTTCATGTGTTCAACCTCGAATGGTTTTGCGCCCGCGAGAAAATCGTGCTTCCAGCGCTCGCGACAACAGAGAAAGAGGGAAAGCGATGACGAAATAGAACAACCCCACCAGCAGGAAAATATGCATAGGCAAAAAGGATTCGGACGCGATGGCCCGGGCCGCCAGCATCAACTCATCGGTGGCGATCAAGGCGCACAGGGAGCTGTCCTTCATAATCGACACATAGGCATTGAGCAACGGCGGCAACATGCCGCGAATGGCTTGCGGAAAGATCACGGCGGTGAAGGCTTGCAACGGCGTCAGGCCGGTGGCGATGGCCGCCTCACGTTGGCCTCGATGCAAGGAGTCCAGTCCACCGCGCAGGATTTCCGCGACGTAGGCCGAGCCCTGCAAGCCCAAACCGATGGCGCCGGCCCAATAACCAGACAGCGTCAGCCCGAGGCTGGGCAAGGTGAAATACAGCGCCAGCAGCAACGCCAGGAGCGGCACCGCACGCATACCCTGGATGAAGAACACCGCCAGACGTCTGAGCAATACGCTGGGGCTCTTCATCGCCCAGGCCAGTAACGCGCCCAACATCGCCGCCAGGGCGAAGCCCGTCAGGGACAGCTCGGCGCTGACGCGTGCGCCGAGTAGCAGGCGCGCGACCCAGTCGCTCCAGTATTCCGGGTATTGCTGGAAAAAACTGATCATCGCGCCGCCCCCAGATGACGTTCAAGTCGGATGAATCCCACGCCAATGGGCAGGATCATCGCCGCATAGATGCACATCACCGCCAGATAAATCAGCGAGGTCTGGAACGTGGATGTCACAAGGTTGCGGGCAAGGAACATGATTTCCGGCACGGCAATGGCCGAGGCGATGGACGTGTCCTTGATCAGTTGCGTGACATAGTTGGCATAAGCCGGCAACGCGACGCGCAGGGCCTGGGGCAAGAGGATGTAGCGCAGAATCTGCATACGGTGCAGGCCGATGGCCTGCCCGGCTTCATGCTGGCCGACGTGCAGCGATTGCAAGCCGGCTCGGAACGTATCGGCCAGCACTGCGCTGCCTACCAAGCTCAGACCGACGATGGCCGCCAGCCACGCGGGCAGATTGATGCCCAGATAGGACAGCCCAAAGTAGATCAGAAACAGGTGCGCCAGCGCAGGCACGTTGCGCATCCATTCGATGAAACAGGCGATGGCGCCGTGTACCAGTCGCGATCGGCTGAACGTCAGTAAAACCGCCAGCACCAGACCGCCCACGCTCGCCAGCACCAAGGTGCAGAGGGCGATTTCCAATGCGTTCATTGCGCCTTTGAAGAGCAAGGGCAACAGCCCGAGGAAAGCTTCCAGATTCGCCATCAAGCGCTCTCCACTGCCATGCGCCCAAGAAAACTACGGGTACGTTCGTGACAAGGGTGGTCGATCACTTGCGCCGACGGCCCCTGTTCGACAATGCGCCCGCCGTCCATGAAGATCACCCGATCCGCTACATCACGGGCAAACCTCACTTCGTGGGTGACCATGATCATGCTGCGGCCCTCTTCCGCCAGCTCGCGAATCACGGCCAACACTTCGCCCACCAACTCGGGATCCAACGCCGAGGTCGGTTCGTCGAACAGAATCACTTTCGGTTGCTGGGCCAAGGCCCGGGCGATGGCGACCCGTTGCTGCTGACCACCCGACAATTGTTCGGGATACGACTCGGCCTTGTGCCGCAGATGGACTTTTTCCAGCATCGCGTCGGCCAACTCATACGCCTGCTTGCGCGGCATACCTTGGGCCTTGATGGGGCCGAGTGCGACGTTATCGCGCACGCTCAAGTGCGGCCAGAGATAGAACAACTGGAACACCATGGCGATCTCGCGGCGCTGCGGCGCCATCTCCCGGTCACTCATCAGGCGTAACCGCTTACCGTCCTTGACCTGCCCGATCAGCTCGTTCCCCAGCCAGATCTCGCCACTGGTTGGTTTTTCCAGGTAATTGATGCAACGCAGACAGGTGGACTTTCCAGAACCGCTTGGGCCAATCAGCGACAGGGTCTCACCGGGCTTCAACTCCAGGCTGATGCCCTTGAGCACCTCCAGATCGCCATAGTTCTTGTGTAATTCATGCACGCGCAGCAACGCGGCGTCAGACGGGCTCGACATCTTGGCTAACCTCTTTTTGTTATAGGCCTGGCGATGACTCGGTGCATCGGCATGAATCCGCCCCATCGCCTCACACACTTATTTGCAGCCAGGTAGCGTCCAGTCCGCTGGGCGATCGACGCCCAGGCGCAGGTCCTTGCCTTCGGGCATGAACCAGACATCCTGAGTCAGGCCGTAGCGAGCGCCGATCTTGCGCATCTCACAGTTTTTCCAGAGCGTCTGAATCTGCGCGTTGACCGCCGTCACCAGCTCCGGACTGGCCTTGTTGAAGCCGAACACCACCTGACCCAAGCCAGTCAGCAATGGGAAATTCGGATCGTTGTCGACAAAGGCGTTGAAATGCAGGTGCCATTGCTCATTGCGGGAAATGGCGTATTGCATGACCGGTGGATCGCCGATCACCGCATCGATGCGTCCGGCGAGCAGATCGCGAACGGCCGCATCGGACGTGTCGTACAGGGCGACTTGCAGGCCATCGATCTTGCGCATCTCAGGGATGAACGAAAAGCCGGTGATGGTGCCGACTTTCTTGCCTTGCAAATCCTTGAGGCTGTTCCAGTTGGTCTTGTCTGTCTGGGTAATACCGTTTTTGAAATAGTGGATAGGGTCGCTCAAGGTCATGATTTTCGAGCGTTGCTCGGTCCAGCCCATGGTGCCTGCCATCACATCCACTCGCTTGGATTGCACCGATGCGATCGTCCCGGACCACTCCATTAATGCCGGTTTGACCTTAAGGCCCAGTTTTTCGGAAATTTGTTGAAGGATTTCACCGTCATAGCCGACCATCCGACTGTCTTGATAGCCTGTTCCTGGCATATCACCACTGAAGGCGATGGTCAGGCTTCCCGGCTCGACTGTCTCCAATGCGAACACCGGTGCCGCAGCCAGCACGGATACCAGAAACCCTGCACAAATCCCGGAAAAACGCTTACCTTTGGACGTCTTCATCGGATGCTCCTCGAATAGTTTTTATGGTGGCAGCAGAACGTTTCGCATAGGCCCATCGTAGTGGGACCGGCGGTATAACTTGTTGGATGCTTTGCACGAATGATTGAACATTTGCGACATTCTGGCGGCACAGAGCCCGTGCCCCCCAAGGAAAGCCTCGTGGACGGGCTCGATCATGGGCAGGCGCGGCATCCACCCCTGCGCCGCGGCACCGCCGAGTTGTCTATTGGCATCATGTTGTGGCCACGCTTCCCCTTGCTGTCGCTGTCAGGGCTGACCGATGCGTTGCGGCATGCCGCCGATACGGGCGATCAAAGCCGCCCCATACGCTGCCAATGGAAAGTACTCGGCACGCCCGGGCAAAGAGTCATTTCCAGTAGCGGACTGGACGTACCGATCGACAGTGAACTCACTGACCCGGAGCGTTTCGACTACATCGTGGTGATTGGTGGATTGCTCGATTCCATCGAGGCGGTGCCGAAAACCTATCCCGCGTTCCTCCACCAGGCCGCGGCTGCACAGGTGCCGTTGATCGGCCTGTGCACCGGTAGTTTCGTACTCGCGCGACATGGCCTGATGGAGGGGCGAACGGCGTGTGTCCACGCCTATCATGGCGACGACTGGAAGCAGCGGTTTCCCACGTTGCGCTTTGTCATCAACAGAGACTTTCTGATCGACCGGGACCGGATTACCTGCGCTGGCGGTGTTTCAGTTATCGAGCTGGCGCTTCATCTGATCGGCATGCATTGCGGGCCGGATCGTGCCGGCAAGGTTGTGCATCAGATGACGGTGGCAAAGAACACGTCCAACAGTTTCGTCGACCGACGCAAGGCACTCGGATACGCCAGTTCATCCAATCGTCGATTGCACGAAGCCGTGATGTTGATGGAAAAACACATGGCCCAGCCCCTGGATATCGAGGCCATTGCGCATCTGGTCGGCACCAGCAAACGGCAATTGGAACGCCTGTTCGTCGCTGAAACCAACAGCAGCCCGGCCCAGTTCTACCGCCAGGTCCGACTCCGGTTCGGCAGATGGCTGCTGGTGAGTTCCGATCGCCAGATTGGCGAGATCGCCTTTGAATGTGGCTTCGCCGATGCGCCTCATTTTATTCGGCACTTTCAGAGCATGTTTGGCCTCTCCCCGGGAAAGTTACGCAAAGCCTTGATGCAACAAGAAGGGAAGTAACGCCGCACGGGCTTCGACCGTGTCGTCAGCGCTAATGCGACGACACATAAATGGACGGCGTGGCAGGCGCCGGCAATGCATAAGTCGCCTTCATCCACTCCACCTCTGCCTGGGGTGTTCGCCCAAACAGGCGCTTGAACTCGCGGCTGAATTGCGAGGCGCTTTCGTAGCCCACGCTGAACGCCGCCGTCGAGGCGTTCATGGCGTTGCGCAGCATCAGCAGTCGCGCCTGGTGCAGGCGCGTCGACTTCAGGTATTGCATGGGCGAGGCGTCCGTCACGCTGCGAAAGTGCAGGTGGAAGCTGGGCACGCTCATGTTGGCTTCCCGGGCGAGCGCCTCGACATCCAGGCGCTCTTGGTAGCTGCTGTGGATCTTGCGGATCACGCGGGTGATCTGGCCGAAGTGGCCCTGGCGACTCAGCGCCGCACGCATCGAGCCGCCCTGCTCGCCGGTGAGGATGCGGTAGTAGATTTCCCGCACCAGCGACGGCCCGAGAATGGCCGCGTCGCCCGGTGTGCTCATGGCTTCCAGAAAACGCAGCGTCGAGGTGTACAGCCCATCATCCATGGGCGAGGCGTACATGCCCTTGGGCGGGGCATCGCTCGGGCCGAGCGCTTCGTCAACCTGCAGCATCAACGCGCTCGCCAGTTGCAGGTCCAGGCGCATATACACCGCCAGCATGGGCTCCGCTTCGCTGGCGTCGGTTTCCATGGTGAACGGCACGGGAACGGACACCACCAGGTAATGCCGGGCATCGTAGACGTAGACGTCATCCCCAAGGTAGCCGCGCTTGCGCCCCTGGCACAGGATCACGATACCGGGGTCATACAGGACCGGCGTGCGGCTCAATGGCCGGTTCGAGCGCAGGAAACGTACGTCCTCCAGCGCACTGAGGTTATAGCCTTCCACCGGCGCCAGCCGCTCCATCAACGCCACCATGCGTGCGGTGCGCGGATCAGCCTGGGTCATTCCACTTCTCCTTCCTGCGGGTCGCTCAGCCGTCGGTCGAACGGGTCAGCGCTTCCCACTGATCGATCTCACTGGCGGCCCGACTAAGCTTATCGCGCACCAGGTTCAAGGCGTCACTGCCCAGCAGCAAATGGGCAGGCGGCGTCGGGCTGGCGATCACCTGCAACATCGCCCGCGCCGCCTTGTGCGGATCGCCGAGTTGCTTGCCGCTCTTCTCCTGGCGCGCCTGGCGAACCGGGTCAAAGCTGGCGTCGTAGTCGGCAATGCTGCGCGGGGTGCGCTGCATCGAACGACCGGCCCAGTCCGTTCGAAACGAACCGGGCGCGACGGCCGTCACGAAGATGTTGAACGGTTGCAACTCCTTGCTCAGGGTATCGGAGATCCCTTCCAGGGCGAACTTGCTCCCGCAGTAATACGCAATGCCCGGCATCGTGATGGTGCCCCCCATCGACGTGATGTTGAGGATATGCCCGGCGCGACGCTGGCGGAAATAGGGCACGAAGGCCTTGGTCACCGCCACCGCGCCAAACACGTTGACGTCGAACTGGCGCCGCAGCTCTTCCAGCGGCGATTCTTCGAAAATGCCCTCGTGACCGTAGCCGGCATTGTTGACCAGCACGTCGACCGGGCCGTGGGCGGCTTCTGTGGCGGCGACCACGCTGTCGATCCGGGCGAAGTCGGTGACATCCAAAAGAACGCCGTGGGCCCGGTCGGCGGACAACTGCTCGAAGGCCTGCAGGGCCGCCTCGCTGCGCACAGTGCCGATGACCCGGTGTCCGGCCGCCAGCGCTTCCTGGGCCAGGGCGTTGCCGAAGCCACTGCTCACGCCGGTGATGAAGAAGGTTTTTTTGCGGTGCATGGCGAACTCCTGTCGGTAGGTGTCCGCCATGGTAGTCACCGGCCTGCGGGCCACCTATGCCGGTTTGCCTCGCAACCTTGCCTATTCCTATCAGGGCGAGAACACCGTGATAAGTGTCAGGGCCGGCAAATTTGCCCTGGCGTCCCCGGCCTGAATATAATGCGAGTCATTATCAATTATGTAGTTTCCGGGATGCTGATGCGCAGCAACGACTCACTGGGTGATGCCGATCTCGCGCTGCTCTATCGCAGCCACCATTCCTGGTTGCACAGCTGGCTGAGCCGGCGCATCGGCTGTCGCGAAAGCGCAGCGGACCTGGCGCAGGACACGTTCGTGCGTCTGCTCAAATCCCGTCAATCAAGCCCTTTGCGCGAGCCCCGTGCCTACCTGAGCAGCATTGCTCGCGGGCTGATGATCGATCGGTATCGCCGTCGCGAGCTCGAACGCGCCTACTTCGAGAGCCTCGCGCTGCTCCCTGCCCAAGAGGCCCCCTCCGAAGAAGAACGCTTGCTGATTCTTGATAGCCTCGAGCGGATCGATCGGCTGCTGGACCTGCTCAAGCCAAGGGTGCGCGAGGCGTTTCTGCTGGCACAGCTCGACGGTTGGACCTGCCAGCAAATAGCCGAAAAATTGGGTGTTTCCCGCTCCACGGTGGAACGCGACCTGGCCAAGGCCCTGCAACACTGCTATCGCTTGCGTTATGCCGAACAGTGAAACGCAGGCGCCGGATCCGGCGGTGGTTGACCAGGCGATCCACTGGCTGGTGCGCCTGCGCTTCAATCCTGCCGATGAGCAAACTCAGCGTACATTCGAGCACTGGCTGCAGCAGCATCCGGAGCATCGGTCAGCGTGGCAGCGTGTAGAAGCGCTGGGCGATGACTTCGCGGGCATTCCACCGGCCCTGGCCCGGCACACCCTCAAAGGCAGCCAATCCGGCATGCGTCGGCGCCAAAGCCTGAAGCTATTGGGTGGGTTGGCCACGTTGGGTGGCGCCACTTGGCTAGGCCGGGACTACACGCCGCTGCCGGCGATGCTGGCCCAGCAGCACAGCCGGACAGGCGAGCGAAAGCGCTTCCAACTCGATGATGGCAGCCTTATCCAGCTCAACAGCGACAGTGCGGTCGACAGCTATTTCGACGCACAGCGGCGCCTGATCATTCTGCGACGTGGTGAAATCATCGTGAACACCGGCGCAGATGCGGGCACGGCTCAACCACGTCCTCTCTGGGTACAAACCCGCGACGGACTCGTGCGTACCCTCAATGCCCGATTCCTGGCGTACGCGCGTGATGATGCGACCCTCCTCGCTGTTCAGGAAGGCACCGTCAGCGTATTGCCTGGCGGCCGTCAAACCCCGGCCAACGACACCGTCCAGGCCGGAAGCCAGCGGCTCTTCACGTCGCAGGGCGTTCGTGAGTTCAAGAGCAACGGCCTGGATGTATGGAGCTGGAGCGACGGGGTGATCAGCGCACGCGATATGCGCCTGGGTGATTTTGTCGAGGCCTTGTCACGCTATCGCCCCGGCGTGTTGCGCTGCGCCAAAGAGGTCTCGGACCTACGGGTTTCCGGCACCTTTCAACTCGCCAATACGGATCGGGTCCTGGCATTGGTGGCGCAGTCACTGCACTTACGGATTGATTATCGAACCCACTATTGGGTGACGTTGAGCGCCGCCAGCTAAGTTTTCTTCGCCGCATATCAACATCAAATAAAAATGAGGTGATTTCTCATTCTCGTTCGGCATGTAAGAAAAGGCCGACCTACAGGCCGATCTGCCGATCCCCTTTCCACGGAGCGAGTTAATGAGTGCGTCCCCGGTTCCCCAGCGTCATCTACTGAATCGTGCCATCCACGGTGCGGTCTTCGGCGTCATCGTCAGCAGCTACGCGCTACCCACCCTGGCGCAGCCCTCGACCGTTGAGCAGACCCACCAGGTGCACCAGTGGAACATTCCTGCCGGTCCCCTGGCACCGGCACTTGACCGCTTTGCTCGCGAGGCGGGTATCAGCCTTTCCTTCGATGCTTCAAGCGTAGCGAACCGCAGTACCCGGGGCGTGAGCGGCACACTTGATACGTCCGAAGCCCTGTCGTCGTTGTTGCAGGGGAGCGACATGGCGATACAGCAGCAAGGCCCGAACGCTTACTTGCTGACGCCGCAAACCCAGGCAGATGCCGAACTCGAGGAGTATCGCCTCGCGCCTATCCTCGTCAACGCCAAGGCCAGGATCGATGGCACCGAAGACGCCAACTCGGTGGTCGCCCAGGAGCTCTGGGTCGGCGGCAAGGTGGCCACCAGCATCCTGAATACGCCCGCCTCGGTGTCCGTGGTGACCGACAAGGAAATGCAACAACGCAGCGCAAGCACTACCGAAGAACTGCTGCAATACACCCCAGGGGTGATTACCGACTATTACGGCACCGACGACCGCAATGATTACTTCCAGATCCGCGGCTTCCAGGCCACGACCTATCGGGACGGCCTGACCCTGGGTTCGATGCGTGGCGTGCGCGAGGAACCGTTCGCCTATGAACGCGTCGAGGTGATACGCGGGGCCAATTCCACACTGTTCGGCCCGGCCGACCCGGGCGGCTCGGTGAACTTTGTGAGCAAGAAACCGCGCTTCGAAAAGTTCGGCCAGGGCTATGTCACTTACGGTTCTTTCGACCATACCGAAACCGGCATCGATGTCGGGGACTCGCTGAACAAAGAGCAAACCTTGGCCGGTCGTTTCACGGCAAAGATGCAAGACAGCGACCGCGAGTACGACCATTCCCAGGACGACAACAAGTTCGCGATGGGCGGCCTGACCTGGTCCCCCACGGACTTCACGTCGGCCTCGGTGATCGTGGACTACCTGAAAACCCAAAGCTCGCCCAACAGCGGCGGTTACCCGCTGGACAAGGAGTACGACCGGGACAAGTTCTACGGCGAGCCCAGCTACAACTTCCACGATGTCGAGCGCACCAACATCAGCGGCACCTTCAGCCATGATTTCGACAATGGCTTCGTATTGCGCAGCAACCTGCGCTACAGCGAGCTGACCGATGATTTCGGTTACGTGTTCCTCAGCGACTCCCCGACCCGCACCGGCACCACGGTCCCGCGTTATATCTTTGGCACCGACAGCGAAGCCGAGCAACTGAACGGCAACTTGATGCTGCAATACGATGCCCGCTTCGAAAACATCGACAGCAGTACGTTGGTGGGCGTGGAGTATGGCGACTCTTCGACCGAGGAACGCTCCGTCTACGCCACGACAGGCCCCATCGACCTGGCCAACCCCGTGTTCACGGGTGTGCCCAGCGGCGTAGCGCCCTATAGCAACAACAAGCTCGACACCAAGACCAAGGCCGTATTCCTGCAGCAGAACTTGTCCTTCTACGAGCGCTTTATCGTCACCGCCGGTGTACGCAACGATTCGATGGATCTGTCCAGTACCGACATCAACAACGTAAGGGAATCGGACAACTTCTCCGAAACGTCCTATCGCGGCGCGCTGACCTATATCGTCAACGACGAAGTGTCCACCTACGTCAGCATGGTGGAGTCGGTCTCGCCGCCAACGGTAGGGGTTGTCCCGAAGACAGGCCGGCAATACGAAGTGGGTGTGAAGTATGCGCCCATCGGCATGGACGCGTTGTTCTCGGCGGCCGTCTACGACCTGACCCAGGAAAACGTCAGCATCGCCGTCGTACTGCCCAGCGGTGTCATCGAGCAACAAACCGTCGGCGAATCACGTGTGCGCGGCCTGGACCTGGAAGCCAAGGCTGAGTTGACTCCCAACCTGAGCCTGGTGGGGGGCTACTCCTACATGGAGTCCGACGTGTTGCGCGGTACGTTGTACGACGGTAGTTCACTCAAAGGCAATGAGTTCGCCACGGCCCCCAAACACTCCGCATCGCTGTGGAGCTATTACAACGTCCCCGACACCGATGTCAGCGTTGGCCTGGGTGCGCGTTATGTGGGTTCCTATTACTTCGACGCGGCCAACACCGGCACCAGCGATGGCACGACGCTCTTCGATGCGGCGTTTAACTACAAACTCTTCAAAGGCACTGACCTGGCGGTTAATGTCAGTAACCTGCTGGATGAACAACATGTGGTGGGTTCGGGGACTGCGAACTACTACAACCCGGGCCGTGAAGTGACCGCGAAGCTGAGTTACAACTGGTAAAGAGCTGGTCGTTCATGATTGAGGCTCGGCCTGATGCGGGTCAGTCATTGAAGGGCGTAAACCGACGAAGGGGTTCAAACCCTTCCGACTTTAAAAAGTAATCATCGAAAATCATTCATTTAGAGAATACAAAACTGCCGTTTTATACCTAAAGAGTTGATTCTGAAACGTAAGGGGGGCTGAGCCCACTGACAGAAGGTACTCAGCAACCAGTTGGGTACCCCAGCAAACGATGTAGACTCACCTTAACGCATAACGTTAAGCATTAAGAGATGATCAGAAGCTTCAGATGCGCCGACACCCAAGCTCTTTTTGAAACCGGCAAAACCCGGCGCTGGGCAGCCATCCTTTCAGTGGCAGAACGAAAGCTGGGCATGCTCGATGCTGCGGTCGATCTCAACGACCTGCGCTCCCCTCCTGGAAACAGGTTGGAGCAGCTGTATGGCGACAGGGAAGGCCAGCACAGCATCCGGGTTAACGGTCAGTACCAGATCTGTTTTGTCTGGGGCGCCAACGGCCCCGAAAATGTAGAAATCGTAGATTATCGCTGAGGTGAGTCATGTTTAAGAATGGCATGAGGCCCGTACACCCTGGAGAAATTCTCAAAGAAGAGTATCTGGAACCGCTTGGCCTTACCGCAGCTGCGCTTGCAAGGGCGTTGCACGTTTCTGCCCCCACCGTAAATGACATTGTCTTGATGCGCCGTAGCATCAGCGCGGATGTTGCTTTGCGCCTGGCCGCCGCATTGGAAACGTCAGCGCAGTTTTGGCTGAATCTGCAGACTGCGTATGATTTACGTACAGCTGAGATTGCTAAAGGGGAACAGATTCACAGGGAAGTGGAGAAGGTTCCTCACTGCGCATAACCAGCACAAAACAGAAATTTGAGCCCAGCAAAATAGCTGGGCTTTTTGTTGGGCATAAAGACATCACGCGTTTGCCGCAAGCGTTTTTTGCGCCAGGACGACGAGCGACTAGAGTCAGCCTATATGCCTGGCCCCGTCACGCGAGCCGGCAACCTGGCCAGCCGATCCCAACCCTCGGCGCGGCCCCTGGACAGTTCAGCAACGGCAATGTGTGCAGCGTCAGTTGCTCCAGCGCAGGCACCGAGGCTGAGGTCATCCGCGACGCCCCTCTCTCGTGGCGAGGGAGCTTGCTCCCGCTGGGCTGCGCAGCAGCCTCATACCAACGAAGCAAAATACCGTCGCTGACAGGCTAAACGTCCTACATCAAGCTCGGAAAACGGCGTCTTGTAGCTCCCGGACAAGGCGGCCAATATTCCGTCGTCGTCCTAAATGGCGACTCGGGTTTGGCGACTCGATTAACGAGGTAGCTCCTTTCAATTGAATGAGGCACTACCTATGAAACGATACATGCCCATCACTGGCATCGACTGCATCCCAGCCACCCTGCTCATCGACACCGAAGCCCCGCTAGACGTCCTCTTCGAAACCGCTGACTACCGCATCCGCACCGTGACCCAACTGCTGGAGAACATCGCGTTCCGCTCGGATATCAGCTCCGATACGTTGGTGCTCTCCGACCTTTGCAAAATGCTGACGATATCGTTGCGCGATGGGTGTGATGTGATGGATGTGATTGGGAGACGGTTGCGGGCGCAGGCGGCTGAGTAAATGAAAACGGGCGACCTTTGTCCCGACCCTCGGGGCGACTACATCCATCTACTGCGATGAGCTGTGGCGCAGTTCGTCAAGAACTGCGCCACATATTTAATCCGAAATGGCGCAGTTCTGGGAACTGCGCCATAATTGCGCCAAAATCTCCTCAAACAGCGCCAACACAACCATGCCTTCGACCACCGACATACTGAACAGTATCCAGGCCTCCAGGAACGGGGTGAGCCTCTCAGAGCTCTTGACCAGGCACCCTGAAATTGCCCGGCGAACGGCGCAGCGCATCCTTGCAAACCTGATCGAAAGCAGCCAAATCACTGCGCAGGGCGAAGGCAGGGCACGGCGTTACTTCGCAACAGAACACCGGGCTGAAACCCACGTCCTGAACACTGACACCGATGCCTTCCCTACCTTCATTCCATTATCCGCAGACAGCCGGGACATACTCGCCTACATCAACCAGCCTACAGAAGCGCGCAAGCCTGTGGGCTACCAACGTGACTTTCTGGACGCCTATCGCCCTAACGAGACATGGTACTTATCTGAGTCGTTGCGGCGCCAATTGCATAGGATGGGCAAAACCGCTGATGCGACGGAGCCAGCAGGCACTTACAGCCGGGCGGTCCTGAATCGCTTGCTGATTGATCTGTCGTGGGCATCAAGCCATCTGGAAGGAAATACCTACTCACGGCTCGACACCCGACAACTCATCGAGCAAGGCAAGGCAGCACAGGGCAAGGCCGCCATAGAAACGCAGATGATCTTGAACCATAAGACAGCTATCGAGCTTTTGGTCGAGAACATCGAGAGTGCCGAGTTCAACCGCTATACATTGATGAACCTGCATAGCGCCTTGGCTGAAAACCTGCTGCCCAACCCAGCAGACGAAGGCCGAATTCGTCAGCACGCCGTCGACATAGGGAAAAGCACCTATCGCCCACTCTCAACGCCACAGCAAATTGAAGATGCACTGGACGTCCTGCTGGGCAAAGCCAATCAGATCGCTGATCCATTCGAGCAGTCTTTCTTCATGATGGTGCACCTGCCCTACTTGCAGCCCTTTGCCGACATCAATAAGCGCACATCCCGACTGGCAGCGAACCTCCCCCTGTTCCGTGCCAACCTTTGTCCGCTGACCTTTCTGGATGTACCGGAGCAGGCCTACAGCCGAGCCACATTGGGCGTGTACGAAATGACCCGTGTAGAGCTGCTTCGCGACTTGTATATCTGGGCTTACGAACGCTCGACACTGGAATATCTGGCAATCAAGCAAGATCTTGCGGAACCGGACCCTTTACGCCTGGCATGGCGAGACTTCATCAAGAAGACCATTCGGGAAATCATCACTCAGCCAGAGCTTGATCCGTTGTCATGTATTCAACGCTCGGTAGCGGAATATGTTTCAGAAAAAGAGCAGCCGGAAGTGCAAGCACTGATCGTCGAAGAACTCCGTCGCCTGCACGAAGGGGTGCTCGCACGCTACGGGTTACGACCATCAGAGTTCATGTCCTGGAAGTCGCTCCATGGCCACTGATGGATGACCACCTCCAAAAAAGGGGATTTATTTATAACCCGAGCAAACCAAGAAATCTGCCCCTCTGAGTTTCACAAAATAAATCTGTCCCCTTTTTCCAAAACATGGAATAGAGCATTTACTGACAGTAGTTTCTTTCCGAGTACTGTTAACAGCCAGGCAATCATAAGTCTAGGAGAGCTCATTACCTAACACCTCCCTTTAATGCACTCTGTACAGATGGATTTTGAGTTACCCCATCCTTCAGGATAGTAACGAACGTTCCATCGGGCTTGGTAACAACCACATCATTACCCTTAGCTCTGAGCAAACCAAGAAATCTGCCCCTCTGCGTTTCACAAAATAAATCTGCCCCCTTTTTCATTGGTTACTTTCGCACCAACTAAAAGTCACATCAGTACTTAACTTGTTGCTCAGCCCAGAGCAATACTTGAAATAAGTGTTGCTTTCCACAAGCGGCCATTTTCCGAAAACTCCATGCGTAGAGTGTATGTTTCAAAATCGTACTTTAGCCATTTCTGCACATAGCCGATTAACATATCGACTCTACCTGGTGCCTCTTTGCTAGGCGGGCCTAACTCTGCAATAACATCTTGAAAATTCCATGTTTGAGCTTTACGACCAAGCACATCTGCCTTATATGGCGAATACCCCTCATGGCGCTGCACAAAAAAATGAATATGGTTTAATTTCCCCGAGCGAAATCCTAGCTCCAAGCCGGACTTAATAAACTTATAAAATCTTGTCTTCCCTTCGGGATCATTATAGCTATCCGGGGTCTCTGAAATAGCTGGCGGCTCTCCTACCTTCCGATACAACTCAGTCACCATTGGCCCACCTTCATCTTGGCCAAGAGCTCGAACAAAATCCGACCATGTATTCATTATTTAATAACCCCTGTTGTACGATTTCTTTCCACTATTTTTTGAACAGCTTCATCCACAAGCTTGGAATCATAACCTCGCTTGTTCAAATTTGCTCGCAGTGCATCTGTGTCACGACAAACTGCACCGCACAGATCCGCCGCATCTTGCTGAATCTGAGCAGGAGAGAAAAAGGAGAAAAAGGAGAAAACGAGAAAAAGGGGACAGATTTATTTTAGAACACCGAGCAAGCCAATAAGCCCGCGCTATTTACACATCATAAATAAATCCGTCCCCTTTTCGCAATTTATAAACCAAGAAAAGCAATGAGCCTAGCCCTCTGCGCTTCACAAAATAAATCTGTCCCCTTTTCATAAAAACAAATCCATCTCCTTTTATTGCGCCATCTAATCAACCAAGAATGACGAGAAATAGAATGTTATTTTTTATCCTCAAGATCGCTCAATTGATAACGCATTCTGTCAAACCCAGAATCCAGCTTACTCACGCTCATATGCATTAGCTGAGTCAACCCACCGCCAAAGTCACGGGACACAAACTGACTAATATCAATGAATCTGATACGCACGACATCAGCCTCTGCCTTTTCAGAGGTTGAAATCGATAGAAATAAATCATAGGCCAACCCATCGTCATTCAACTGAATGCTAAGGGCATGCAAGCAGTTGTGAGCAATAAGCAACTCATTCAACTCCGACACTTTAATCATCGTTTATCCTCGTCTCCTTCCCCTTGGATCCATAACCAGGACCATATTCGTATGTATGAGGAAAGGGGACAGATCTATTTATAAACCAAGGAAAGCAATGAGCCTAGCCCTCTGCGCGTCACAAAATAAATCTGTCCCCTTTCACTTCTTTCCCAAAATAAATCTGTCACCTTTTCATTGATGGCCTGCATGGGTCGGGATCTTGTTTTGTGTGGTGCAACACAAGCTGCCGACTCATGCAGGTCTCTTCAACATTCCAACTTCTTGATTTTGCGTCAGCAAAATTCGGGGATTCCTCAGAATCTGTCCACTTTTCATTCGAAAGAGAACACCTGACAACCGAAAAGCAACAGGCAATTACGCCTGGTGCTGACCGCAGGTAAAACAACACCGGCGCGAGACCGGTGCCAGGTGAATACTGTATTTGTACTCTTGATTCAACTTTTCCCGCTGAGATTTTCTCTCCATGGCGCAAGCAAACCTTCCTGAAGAACTCGATCAACGACGCCATCATCAATACTACCAACATAGGTAGTATCCAATTGAAACTCAAAGGAAAGGCTGGCTTTTTCAGATAGCAAAAAGGGGACTAGCAAAAAGGGGACAGATTTATTTTAGAACACCGAGCAAGCCAATAAACCCACCCCCTCTGACCTCATAAAATAAATCTGTCCCCTTTTCGATTTTTGCTAAATCATGAAGACAAAAACTGACCCTGCAGTTTCTTCACTACCCAACTCATCGCCACTAGTGGAGAAACTTCCCCCTGGGAATATACGCTGCACAAAGCCATATCCTCTGGATAGTCAAAATCCGCATAAACCTCTTGAAGTCTACACACCTTATTTTCCTCACTATCATCAGACCGACCAATACATAACAAAAATGCCAGCCGCCACTTATCCAGATCCGAGACAGCATCTTGGCCTTGTTGTTTTTTCTCGATCAACCCAAGAAGCTCTTCATCACTTAAGTACTCCCCACCAGCAATCAGGGCAAGTTCCTGACCAGCATCCTCACTCATCAACTGACCGATAGCATAATCGAAAACATCTGATCTTTTCACCCAGCCTTTTCGAAACCCTAAAAAAATGGTCGACCAGCACACCAACCCTAATTCAGACAAAATTTTGAATGGAGACATTTTCCCTCCTTATCTTCTTGGAGTTTGGTTAGGTCGCCCGGTGACCTGACCACCGGGAATGAAACGCCGATGTGTTACCTTTCCTTCATCAACAATCCACTCAAATACACCGTCAACTCCGTTATTGCTGCCTTCAATTTGCCTCAATTCGGAAACCCTTACTACCTGAAAAAAGGGGACAGATTTATTTATAATCCGAGCAAACCAAGAAATCTGCCCCTCTGCGTTTCACAAAATAAATCTGTCCCCTTTTCATTCCTTTTCATTCCTTTTCATTCCTTTTCATTCCTTTTCGCGGCACCTCAATTGCATTGACAAAGCAAGTCATTTAGCACTGCGACTGGCTTAATAACCAGCTTGCCTTTTGCTCCTTTATTTCAAGCTCTTTAAAAACTCAGGATCAATCCACGCCGACTCAACCTGCCCTTCTTTCAGCTCAACACTCTCAGGATCAAACGGCATCAAGGCATCCAAAAACTCATAAATGCCATCTGCCAATTTAGTCATATTTTGTGGATCTTCGTGATCCCAAAAATAAACTGTTTGACCTCGAGCAAGATCAATAACAATGTAGTTACCACCTTCAGCCTCTGCCACCGGAATAACCATATCCCCAACACAATCCAGATATTTACGCTCACCCAAAATTCTAGAGATAGGAATCAGTTCATTAACTCCCGACTCATTATTCTTACCCACAGTGAAAATATTTGTTTCGGGCTCCGAACCATTGAACTCCAAAAAAAACCTTTCCAAATCACCGGACAGGGAACAGCCCAGAGCCTGAGCAAAAAAATCTATATCTTTCCGCTCAACAGCTTTGGGCTTAGAGAATTTTATGTTCATTAAAAAAACCTCCAGAGTTTACTGATTGCGTAATACTGCCGCCCCACCTGTGTGACGAGCTGCGTTATGTATATCTTTTGGTATAAGCAGCATCGTCTTTGCATTTTCAACGTGGTGCCAAACATACCCTTTTGGGGTGCTTTTTATACCGACGGATTTATTGGCCATTGCAGCATCTTTAGCGTAATTTCCGGTCAATCCTTTAATGTCAACCTGCGCCTTGGCATAGGGAGAAAAATCAGGGAAGCCTTGTTCGTTAAACTTCACCCCAGAAGGGTGAGTAGCACCCGCATACTGGCTATTGATCGGCTTCCTTCCATTAATGAGTAAAGTGTTGTCTGCACTCCCCTTACCAACTGACGTGCCGCCCGTAGTAGCTGTACCAGCTATCTCTATTGAACCATCGATACCCCCTACCCTCTCAGGCAGATCACAAGGCCCAGTGTTATGCACCCAAGTCTTGAGCTCTCCCACATAGAACGTGTGGCCGATATCGACTGTCAGGTTATACGTTTTGCCGACTGGCGCGTAAAGCTCCAGGGACTCGACTTCCGACGACGTATCTTCCGTCTCGCCGTCGGCCAGCGATTGCAACAAGTCGCCAGGCTTCAGGTCGATGACAGGGATAAAGTCGCGCTTGGCCGGTACGTAAAACGGATGGCTTGGCGTAACCAGCAGTGTTTCGCCTTGCACGGCACCATCGTGACGCACGCTTTTGAGTTTGAGGCGGTAAATTGGCTGGTCGCTGCGCTGGTGAGTAGCGAGGATCGCTGCCGCAAAGGGCTTGCCGCCTTTTTCCGGCTTGCTCCATACAACATCGCCAACATTCAATGTCTCAATGGCTCGGTCGCCCTGCGGCGTCGAAACCATCGTCCCGGCGGCAAAACAGCAGGGGCCTTTGTTTCCTGTTGTTGGGCTGCTAGCCAGTGGCTCTTTTACACCACTCGCAACAGCACGTTTATAAGCTAACGCACCCGCAGCTGTCCCCATACCTACAGCCAGAGCAACTTTCAGGCCGCTGGTGATATCTCGTGCCTGGGCATCGCTAAGGTTCCATTTAGCCTTGAGCGAGTCGACCATGGCATCTACCGTATGCTCAGTGGTCGCTGTCGCCAGCATCTCCTGAAACTCATAATTTGAATTTATGAGGTTTTGTACTGCGTCTCGAGCCTTCGGTGAGCCGTACTCGACGATATCCTTTATAGGATTCAGGTCCGCCATGGTATTGGCGACTTCTTTGGACCGCGCAGTGCAAGTTGAAGGGTCAGCCCTACAGCCAGCTATCGCCTCAATATCTTGTTGGAGGCTCAACTCCTTGAACGCACGCGTCGTGTCTTGAATACAGGCATCGTCGGCGCAAGAAGCGATCTTCTTGGCAGCCCTCTCAAGTTGGTTGTGTGACAGGTAGTTGTATTGCGTTGCATTCATAGCAACCCAGCTACCTTTCTCCAGCTTGGCAGCATCCGTATCTTCCTGTGCGGCTGCCGCCACCACACCGACGATCTGCGAACTCATCGTAAGCAGGTTGTCGTTACCTTTAACCAAAGCGTCCAGATGGGTGACCAGAGCTTCGCTAGCACCGGCTGCCAGCGCACCGGTTGTAAAGTCACCACCCGTAGCCTCTGCCAGCAGCCCCCCCACCATCGCGTGAATCGCAATCTTGGGTGTCGAACCATCTGCGAATACATTTTTGGTGTAGTCACCCACCAGATTGAAACTGGCTGCCGCCAAAGTGTTGAACAAGGCATTTTTCAGCGCATCACCGGCACTGCCACCCTGCCCGAGCGCCTTGCTCAGCAACATGGAGGTTCCGTTCTGCAACGTTTGGTTGGCGGCAAATTGACCGACGCCTTTCCAAGTGCTCAGTGAGCTCGACGTGCTTACTTTGTCGATTGCCGTATTCGTTTCAGTGCCCGTCCACCCATCAAAATAGGCAGCCGTCAGCCCTGCTGTAACGCCTGCAATGGCATACCCCTTCATTGCATCCGAAGAAGTCACATCCTTGAACACGGCGCCAAGATTGCCGCGATTATTGACAACGCTGACGGTCGCGTTTGTTGCAGCTCCCGCTGCAACGGCGCCTGCCGCGGCGGAAATACCAGCAGCCGTCTCCGCCGTAATTGTTCCGGCGGCAACCATCCCTCCAGTCGCGGTTCCCATTGCGCCGGCCGCCATTGGGCCAACAACTGCCGCCATCACAATGGCGATGATGATCTGCGAAGCCGGCCCCAAGCCGGAGTTGCTGTACTTGAAGCTGTCGTGGATCTCTTTGACTTGACGCCAGTCCACATCACCGCGTTTTTCCGCGTCCTTGAGCCATGCCAATTGCGGATCAGCCTTGACCATCGCATCGATGGATTGGCTGACGGTTTGCTGATTGACCTGGTTGATATCGATCTTCAAACCGTTGACGGCTTTGATCGCAACACTGCCCTCAGCAATAAACTGACTTTGGCGCAAGGTTTCGTCAGTTTTGCCCTTACCCTTGGAAGAGACCCAGAACGCATTGTTGTCGGTCTTCTCGTGGCTCTCCTGATGTAGATCCTTCACGCCTTCGAAGGTAATGGAACCGCTGCTGTCCAGCGTGATGTCCTTGCCACTCTGCAGTTTCGCCACCTGATACCGCTGGTCGCCGCCGCTGACCAATCGCAGGTCGCCCCCGGTAGTGATTTCACTGCCAATGTTTTTCACATCGGTCACTTCATCCCGCTGTGTCTTCTTACTCCCCCAACCGCCTTTCTTCTTCATGTCATACAGCGAATAATCGCTGTTCTGCGCAGCCAGCAGTTCAAGCTTGCCACCCGCCACGAAATAAGCCTCGTTTGCAGCGTTGACCTTGCTGGCGATCATCGCCAAATCCTGCCCCGCGCTCATTACAACGTTGCGCCCCGCATTAACCGTCGAGGCCACCTGACTGACGTGATCCTCCTGGCTAGTCACCTTCTTGCTCTTGCCGTACGAGTGCTGCTCATCCGCTGCTGAGGCGAAGGTCAGATTTTCCTCGGCAGCCATGGCAACGTCGCGCTTGGCATCGATCTGGCTGCCGACAACGGTGAGGTTGCGACCTGCGTTAACGATCACGTCGCGGCCGCTGTCGAGGCTGGAGCCGTATTGCTTGATGTCTTGGTCGCGATGCCGACCGCGTGTGCCGCTGTTGACGCGTTCGGCGGCGACGAAATTGACGTCACGTGTGGCGTTGAGGGTGGTATCGGCACCGCTTTTCAACACGCCGCCAACACTGTTGATGTCACGCCCAGCGCTGATGGTCAGGTTGTTGGCCGCTTCGATACGGGCGGCGCTGTCGATGAAGTCGGTGCGTTCAGTACGGTAGCCGCTGCTGCTTTCGTGGGTGGTAACAGTTCGCTCGTTAGTCACGTCGCCGGTAAGGGCCACAACACTGACATCCCGCCCAGCAATAACCCCACCCGCCCTGTTCGTCAGGTTATTACTCGCCAACGCATCCAGCCGACCACCCGCCTCCATCAACCCACTGTTGATCATGCTGTCGCCAGCCGTCGCCCTCAGGTTGCTGGACGCACGCAAGGTGCCCGCATTATTCAGATTCTTACCCGCGATCAGGCTGACGTCTGAACCCTGAATCAACGCCCCATTAGCCGCCAGACGATGATTGGCCTGGGCCAGGTAGAGCACCGGCACCAACACCTGCTCGTTGTTCACCGTCCGGTTTTCCATCCAGACGATGTCATGGGTCAGCGCCGCCACCTGTTCAGCGGTCAGGCTGACGCCCAGGGACAGGTTGAGGGCGTCCTTGCTAGCGATGGCATTGTTCATCAGGTACTTGAACATGCCATCATCGGAGTTCTGGCCGTCGAGGAAGCGTTGGCCGGTGCGGGCGATCACCGCCTGTTGGATCAGGCGCTGTTCGTAGAAGCCGTCGCCCAGACGCTTGGCGGCGGTGTCCGGGTCGTAGCCCAGGTTTGTCAGCAGGTAATCGGAGCTCATGAACCGGCGCATGTCGGTCAGCGCCGGATTGGTCTCGATCAGGTATTTTTGCGGGTTGGTGCGGAACGAGCTGTCCGGCAGGCCACGCACTTGCGTCAGCCCCGTGCTCTGGGTCGGCGTGGTCGAGCCGTCGCCGCTCATGCGGAACAGGCCGTTTTGCCCGGTCGGCAAGTCAAAGCCTGGCAAGGCCAGCGGATCGACCTGTTGCTGGGTCAGGTTCGGCGGTAGCTGCCGATTGATGCTGATGCGAGTCGAGAAGGCGTTGTCGGCCTGGGTGTCGGTGCGTGGGCCAGCGCCAACGTAGTTGTAGCCACCGCGCACGACGCCGCTGTTGACGTTGCCCTGGGTGCGGACGTCGACGGCGCCGCCGGCCTGAATAATCGCGGCATAAGTCTGGTTATCGGTAGTGTTGGTTTGGGTACGAAACTGCGGCAACTCACGTTCGGTCATGCCGATGAAGCGGCTCATCGCTGCCTCAAGGCCACCCAGGTCGTTGGCGTTGTAGCCCGGGCTCTGCAGCCAATACTTGTTGGTGAAGTCATTGGCGGCGGCGCGCCAGCCACCCGGGCGGCGCGTACGCTCGGACATGAAGGTGCGCGAGGTTTCGATCTCGCCGGTCTCGATGCCGATGTTGTTCAGGCTAACGAGGTTGGCGGTCAATGCGCCGCCGACGCCGATGCTGCTGCTCCGGTTGGTCAGGGTGTCGCCCTGGATATTCAGGTTGCCGCCGGTGGTGATGCTGGAGGCCGCGCTGGCTGCGGTGACTTCGAACTTGTCGCGCTGGACGATCTGCCAGACGTGGTTTTCCTTGCCTCCGCTGCAGTCACCGGCGTTGACGCCTTCGATACAGGCCACCTCCCTGATCGAGGCGGTGTAGATGCCTGCATCGTTGGTGGTCAAGACCTCGCGGACGTTGTCGACGGTGCTGGCCGCCAGGCGCATGTTGCCGTCGCTCTGCAGCGAGCCGGAGCTGTTGAGGATGCGGCTGGCACGTGTGCCCAGGCCATCGCGATCAATGCTCAGATCACCCAGGCTGTAGATATCGGCATAGCGGTTGGTCAGGCTGTTTACGCGCAGGCTGGTATTGCCGCCGCTGAAGATCAATCCGTGTTCGTTGAGCAGATCGCCGGTCGACACACCGAGCGCCCCGGCGCTGCCCAGCGTGCCGTAGTTGTTGAGCGTGGCGGCCGTGACGCTCAGGTCCGCCGCCGAGGTCAGGCGACCGTAGCTGTTGAGGACGCCATCGACCACGACGGTTGTGTTGCCGCCGCCTGCGATGCTGCCGTTTTGCTCCAGATCGATCAGCGCGGCCTTGAGGCCCAAGGTGCCGAGACTGCTCAAGCGGCCGTGGCCGGCATAGGCGCCGGTCAGTTGCAAGTCGATGGCTGCGTCGCTGCCGATCAGGCCGTCGACGCGCCAGTTGCTGCCACGGCCCACCATGCTGTCGGTACTGAGCAGTTGGCCAGTGGCCGTCTGGGTCAACTGGTCGACATTCACGACCAGGTGCCCGGCCTGGATCGCCGTGTTGTTGGTCCAGCGATCAGCCGTCACCGTCAGGTTGCCGTAGGTCACCAACTGACCGCCGGCCTGCCCCAGATTGGCTTGGCTGATGCCGAACACTCCCAAGCCGGTGTGCAACAGCTTGCCACCCACGTTCTGAATGCTGCCGGTGTCCAGGCCCACATTTTGGCTGGCGGTTTCCAGGGTGCCGTCGTTGTTATCGAACAGGCCACCGATGTCGAACACCGTGGTGCTGTTCTGGCCCAGGGTGCGTAGCTGCCCCTTCTGGTTGCTCAGGCTGGCGGCCAGGATATCCAGGCTGTCCTGGCTTTCGATGATGCCCGCGTTGTTGTTCAGCGCACCCGAAAGGTCAAAGTCGATGCGACTGGCACTGACCTGCCCGCCGCCGCTGTTGTGCATGTCCCGGCCAATGACCCGGACCTTGCCCGTGGCGTACATCCCACCATCGCGATTGTCGATATCCGCACCCACGTTGGTGACCACGACATCGCCGGCTTGAGCAGCGATGTGCCCGCCGTCGTTGAACAGCCCAGCCAAGGCTTGGATGCTGAGTCCTTGCGCCTGGATCGTGCCGCCCTGGCGATTAAGGTCGTAGCCATTTTTCAACACGCCAGTGGTGCGTGCCTCCAATGCGGCCTTGACGCTGGACAGCACACCGCCGCGATTGTCCAGGTTGGTCGCGAAGACACTCAGTTTGGCGTCCTGGGCGATGATGCTACCGCCCTGGTTGTCGATATCGCCCGCGACATCCACGGTCACCAGGCCCTTGCCTTGCAGCGTGCCCTTGGCGTTGTCCAGGCTGGCGGCCTTGAGTTCGACGCCGGCACTGCGGCTGGCGATCAGGCCTTGGTCGGCGTTGTTGACCTTGCCGGTCGCCGTGACCAGCAGCTTGCCATTGGTGGCGACGGTGCCTTTGCTACGGTTGTCCAGGCTGTCGGTGCGCACGGTCACGATGCCTTGGCTGGACAACTCGCCGCCCTGGTTGTTGATCGTGCCCTTGTTGGTGATGTCGAGGTTCTTGCCGGCCATGACCAGGCCGGTCAGGTTGTCCAGGCTGCCGAGGACCAGGGTCGCGCTGTTCAGGCTCGAGAGTTCACCGGCATTGTTTTCCAGATGGCCCAGGTTGGCCGTCAGAAGGCCCTGGCTATTGATCAGGCCGCCCTGGCTGTTGAGGACTTGATCGGCGCTCAGGTGCAGTTCGGTGTGACCCAGGATCCGGCCTTTATTGCGGTTATCCACAACGTTGCCAGTGACGGTGGTCTTGCGCTGCCCACTGAGCGTGCCGCCCTGGTTATTCAGCGCAGCGGTGGTCGTGACATTCAGGTCGCGACGGGCGATGACCGTTTTGCCACCGTTGTTCAGTTGCTTGGCAGTAAGGGTGACATCACCCGTGACATTGCGGCTGTTATCGGCGTTGACTCCGGCTTCGATAATACCGTTGTTGCTCAGCGTGCCGCCGCTGTCCAGGTGAACGCTGTCGCGCGCCACCAGGTTGTTCTGGCTGGTCAGGTCGCCCTGAGTCTTCACGTCCAAGCGGCTACCGGCGTACACCTGCCCCTGGGTTTCCAGACTTTTGGCCTTGATGTCGATGGCACCGGCAGCAGCCGTCTGCGCCAAACTCAAATGCCCATTGGCATCCAGCTGAATATCCCCCCCACTGGCAACCATCTTGCCGTCCAGCTTCACCCCAACCCCGGCCTCGGTACCCACCAGTTTGATCGCACCGGCGTACATGCCACCCAAGGCCGAGGAGTCGATAGCCAGTTCCGGCTTGGTGCTGCCATCATCGGCCCGGGCAGTGGCTTTGAGGGTATTGGCGTTGACGTCGTTGCGCCCGGCCACGATGGTCAGGTTCTTCGCCTGGATCTCGGCGTTGATCTTGGCGCTGCGGGTGATGATTTCGAAGCGGTCGACGTTGTTCGAGTTCAGACCCGCGCCTTCGATAGCGACGCTGCCCTGGTCCACCTGATAGCGACCCACCTGGCCGTTTTCGATGATCGGCTTGCCCGTGGTCAAGGTCGCCTTGGGGGTATTGATGAAACCGCAGCCGTTACAGCTGATGCCGTAGGGGTTGGCGACGATGACGTGGGCCGACTGCCCCGCCACTTCGGTGTAGCCACGCAATTGGCTCGGGTTGCCGCCGTTGACTTCGTTGAGGATGATCTTCGCGGCCGTGCCCTGGAGGTTCGGGTTGCCGAGGATGATCCCGCCCAGTTGCGTGGACTGGGCCGGGTTGGTGGCGTTGTTGAGGATCACGCCGTTGCTGCCGACGTTGTAGTCCTTGAACTGGTTGTGGGACAGGCCGCTGCCGTTGGGCTTGGCGATGTTGACCACCGGCACGCCATTGCCGGCCTGGCCGAGGCTGGTGCCCGGGGCACTGACCACGATGCCGCCCGCCTGGGCCCACAGCGGTTGCCAGAACATGACGTTGGCCAACAGGAACGCCAGGCCGCGCTTGGGCATGCCCCAGAAGGCGTCGCGGGTTTTCAGGGCAGCAGAAGGCTGGCGGGCCAGGAAGGCGTATTGGCGGTCGTCCATGATCAGGTCTCGTTACAGCAGAAATTAGATAGATACATCCACGCGGAAGTAGATCGGCGCTTCGCGCTCGGTCAGGGCATCCGGACGTTCCAGGGAGTGGGCGAAGGTGACGCTGGCGCTCAGGTGCTCACCGCGGGCGAACAACTCCACGGAGTTGCTCGACACGCGCCCGTGCTCATCGCCGTTGTAGCGGTTGCCGCGAATCACACCCTGGTCATAACCGAGGCTGGTGCCGTATTCGGCGAACACCGGGCGCAGCCATTCCACGGTCACCGGGCGGCTCCAACGCAAGTCGTTGCGCCAGTAACCGCCGCTGTCGCCGGACAATGTCTGGTCCTTGTAGCCGCGAATCGACGACAGGCCGCCCAGGCTCATGCGCTGCGAAGCGAACAGCGCATCTTCGCTGCGCTGGCCGGTCATCAGGCTGCTGAAGCTGAAGGACTCGCCGCCCAGCATGAAGGGCTGCAAATAGCTGAGGGTCGCGGTGTATTTGCGGTAGCGCGCATCCGGCAGCCCCGGCCCAGGGTCGTGATCACCCTGGGCATCGAAGGCACCGATACCTTGTTGCAGGCCCAGGTCGAGATTGACGAAGGCATTGCCGACCCGCCGCCCATGGTTGATGCCGAACTGCGCCTCGCTGATGCGATTGCTGCTTTCAGCGAGCTTGCTGTCGGCGACAAAGTTGTTGGTGCGCAGGTACGCAAGACCCGTATTGAGGGAGGTCTTGCTCACCGCGTCTCGATGGACCACACGTTCCAGGCGCACCTGATGGTTCTGGCTGTCGCCGCTTTGCTTGAAATTGAAGCCGTTGGCCTGGCCCACGGCGCGGTACTCGCTCTGGCTGTAGGTGTAGCTCAGGTTCCACCAGCCAAATGGCAGGTTGTAATAGAGCATGCCGTTGCGCGAGATTTTCTGATGGTCGCTGACGGCATCGTGGCCGCCGCGCAAGGCCAGTTGGTCGGCCAGGCCCAAGGGGCTGTCCCAGTCCAGGGAAGCGCCCCATTGCTGCTCGCCGGTGCTTTTCTGCCCATCGTTATGCCGTGACAGACCGGCGCGCCAGGGTTTCTGCGGGGTGTTGTTGACCCGCACTTCGCTGCCGCCGATGTTCTGCCCGGGCGTCAGCTCCATTTGCGCACGGTTGGACGGCAAACGGTTCAGTTGATCGACCATCTGCTCGATTTCCCGCAGGTTGAGCACATCGCCGGTTTTGCCGGGAAACGCCATCGCCAACTCGCGATCCGACAGCTTGCTGTCTTCGGCACCTTTCAGGCCTTCAAGGCGGCCCTCGACGACCAACACCTGCAAATGACCACTGGACAGGTCCTGTTGGGGCAAATAGGCGCGACTGGTGACCAGGCCTTTTTCCAGGTAGGCATCCGTGATGACCTTGAGCAACTGGTTAAGCTGCGGCACGCCCAGGCATTGGTCGAGGAAGGGTTTGAGCAGGCGTTGGCGTTCGCCTTCGGACAGGGCATCGGCGCCCTTGAGCTCGATGGTCTTGATTGGAAAACAGCGGGTATCGGCCGGCGCTGTCGGTTGAGCCGGCTTCGCCTCTTTGCCGGGCAGGTCCTTGAGTTCCTCCAGGCGCCGACGCTGCTCTTCGAGCAGACGGTCCTGGCGCTCACGGATCAGGTCCGTGTCGCCGGGGGTTGGCGCGGCGACGGCCATGTTCATCGCTAGAAAACACAGCGACGCAACAACGAGCCTCGTCCCTAAGGCAAATACGGACATGTTCGATCCCTCGATACAGAAATGACAGCAGGCATGCATAGCAATGCGCGCACACCAGACCCTGCATATCGCCTTCGGTTCAAGGGAGCGGAAATTTTCTACGTAAAAAAGAGACACATCTCACAGATAGCGTCGACAATCACCGTGAAAAAACGCTTCTGTCAGGTCCGAGAGAGCCAATGCCCTTGCGGCTTCCTGTTCGCGAATCAAGGCTGCTCACCCCGTTGCCACGCCAGGTGGGCGACTCCCCGGTGATGTCACACAGGAGCGCCGTCACGGTATCGCCCTCGACCACGCCATGCTCTTGTAGAAGAGCCGCCACCGCACACACCGCCGTCCAGTAGCGATGCACCAAGCAGCTACAGCGGGCGATGGCCCGGGGTTGGGCGTCAAGCAGCTTGCGCGGTGGCAGCAGGCTGATCAATTCATGCCCCCGCGCCAGGTCACCACGGCCGCTGCCGCTGATCAGCCGCTCGGAGCTGCGGTGGCGGTAAACCGCTTCGGCCACGGGGCCGGCGAAACAATGGAGCAGGTCGCGCTCTATGGCATCCACCATCGAGGGTAAGTACTCAGCGATTCCCCGGGCGTCGAAGGCCGGGCGCGGAACAAGGTAATCCGCCTCTACCAACCCTTCTGCATCGAGGGGGTTGCCGCGCAAGTCGAACATGGGCCCCGCACCGGCTTGGGCCTTGGTACGCACGCTGATGCGTCTGATAGGTTGACCGTTCCACCAAAAGGCCAAGGCATGGCCCGCTTCGTGAAAGGCCGTGCTGCGCGGAAATTTGTTCATGATCGGGTCCGTCACGGTAGGCGCCATTCCTATCATCTGCCTCCCCATCGAGGGTCGATAAAAGATTATCCCTATCGATCGTTAACACTGCGCCTATTAGCTATCTGCCAAAGGAGGACTAGCCTGAATTCAGGCTGGTGCAATCCGGCCCGTGAGACCTGACAAAGAGATACGAAGCGTTCAGAAACGTATTGGGCTTGCCGTGGGCCATCGCACTGGCAACTAGCGCGCGTTGCCGTGTGACCACACACGATCAGTTGAGCGAACTGTGAGCCCTGCGCCCTGCGTCATTTATTTCGCCTGTCGCTATTCGGAGCCCGGCCGGGCTGGATAGCTGGATGAATACGACCAAAGGTAGCTTCTCATGGCAAACGAATCGAAATGCCCGTTCAACCACGCCGCTGGCGGTGGCACCACGAACCGCGACTGGTGGCCGAACCAACTGAACTTGAAGATCCTGCACCAGCATTCCTCGCTGTCCGACCCCATGGGCGAGGATTTCAATTATGCAGAAGCGTTCAAGCGCCTGGACTTCCAGGCCTTGAAACAAGACCTGAATGCACTGATGACCGACTCGCAAGACTGGTGGCCCGCGGACTTCGGCCACTACGGGCCACTCTTTGTCCGCATGGCCTGGCACAGCGCAGGCACCTACCGCACCGGTGACGGACGCGGTGGGGCGGGGTCCGGCCAGCAGCGATTTGCACCGCTCAATAGCTGGCCCGACAACGTCAGCCTCGACAAGGCGCGTCGGCTGCTGTGGCCGATCAAGCAGAAGTATGGCCGCAACATCTCCTGGGCCGACCTGATCGTCCTTACCGGCAACGTCGCGCTGGAGTCCATGGGCTTCAAGACCTTCGGTTTTTCCGGTGGCCGCGCCGATGTCTGGGAGCCGGATGAAGATGTCTACTGGGGCTCCGAAAACAAATGGCTGGGGGGCGATGTTCGCTACGGCAAACCCGACAAAGCCGCCATGCAGGATCCCGGCGAAGGCCAATTGGTGGCCGAGCCTGGCAACGAAGAAAGCCGCACGGATGAGGGACGCAACCTGGAGAACCCGCTGGCCGCGGTGCAGATGGGGCTGATCTACGTCAACCCGGAAGGCCCCGAGGGCCAGCCGGACCCGGTCGCCGCCGGCCTGGACATCCGCGAAACCTTCGCCCGCATGGCCATGAACGATGAAGAAACCGTTGCCCTGATCGCTGGCGGCCATGCCTTCGGCAAGACCCACGGCGCCGGGCCTGCGGACAATGTCGGTGCCGAGCCAGAGGCCGCAGGCCTGGAGCTGCAAGGCCTGGGCTGGAAGAACAGCTTCGGCACCGGCAAGGGCGCCGACACCATCACCAGTGGCCTGGAAGTCACCTGGACCACCACGCCCACCCGCTGGAGCAATAACTATCTGGAGAACCTGTTCGGCTTCGAGTGGGAACTGACCAAAAGCCCGGCCGGTGCGCACCAGTGGACGCCGAAAAACGGCGCGGGCGCAGGCATCATTCCCGATGCCCATGATCCGTCCAAACGGCGCAACCCAACGATGCTGACCACCGACCTGGCGCTACGCTTCGACCCGATCTACGAAAAGATCTCCCGGCGCTTCCTGGCCAACCCGGACCAATTGGCCGATGCCTTCGCCCGCGCCTGGTTCAAGCTGATCCACCGTGACATGGGCCCGCTCTCGCGCTATCTCGGCCCGGAACTGCCCAACGAAGAACTGCTCTGGCAAGACCCTATCCCGGCGGTCGACCATCCGCTGGTCAACGACAGCGACATCGCCGCCCTCAAAGGCAAGTTATTGGCCTCGGGCCTCACGGTTTCACAACTTGTGTCTACGGCATGGGCCGCGGCTTCCACTTTCCGTGGCTCCGACAAGCGCGGCGGCGCCAACGGTGGCCGCCTGCGCCTGGCCCCGCAAAAAGATTGGCCGGCCAACCAGCCAGACCAACTGGCTCAAGTGCTGGCGACCCTCGACAAGGTTCGGAGCGAGTTCAACGCCGCCCAAACCGACGGCAAGAAAATCTCCCTGGCGGACCTGATCGTGCTGGCGGGCAGCGCCGGTATTGAACAAGCCGCGAAAAATGCCGGGCTCAGCGTGACGGTGCCTTTCTCGCCGGGACGCATGGACGCGAGCCAGGAGCAGACGGATGTCGAGTCGTTCGGTTTTCTCGAGCCCATCGCCGACGGCTTTCGCAACTACCTCAAGGGCCGGTATCGCGTGTCCGCCGAGGCGCTGCTGATCGACAAGGCACAACTGCTGACCCTCAGTGCACCGCAGATGACGGCGCTGATCGGCGGTCTGCGGGTACTGGACACCAACGTCGACCACACCGCGCACGGTGTCTTCACCCAACGGCCAGGAACGTTGAGCAACGACTTTTTCGTCAACCTGCTCGACATGGGCGTGGAATGGAAACCCCTTTCCGACACCCAGGAAACCTTCGAAGCCCGCGACCGCAAGACCGGCCAGGTCAAATGGACCGGCACCCGTGTCGATCTGGTCTTCGGCTCCAACGCGCAGTTGCGGGCCCTGGCCGAAGTCTATGCCAGTCCGGATGCCCAGGAGCAGTTCGTCAGGGACTTCATCGCGGCGTGGGTCAAGGTGATGAACCTGGATCGGTTTGATCTCAGGTGAAACGCATCCGAGGGCATGAGGTCTTGCAAGGAGGCGACCTCATGAACTTTTCTTCACCCCACGCCTGCGTGTGATTGGGTAAAGTCCCCTCGCTCATTCAAGAAACTAAGGTTTTAGCCCGCGCTCCCAGCGGGCTTTTTTTTGCCTGGCGTTCAGGCTGACGAACGTGCGCTGCCCAACGCTGGCAAGACGGACCTCGCCGTCGTTCGCTGTCGCGTCGACATAGGCTGCTCCAAGGCCGCTCGCCCATAAAACAGCAACGCCATCAGCCAACAACTCAACCAGACGAAAATACCTGCCCAGAACGTGTGGGACATGTAGTGCCAACCCTGCAGGACCCGGGTCGTGCCGTAGACAAACCCCAGGACCAGCGCCCCACTCATCAACGCCTTCGAATGACGCCAGCGGTAGCGGCGGGCGACGAAATACAGCGCCAGCATCGTGAAGCCGCCGGACGCATGACCGCCGGGCCAGCAACGACCGTCACCGGCGACGTGCAGCAGGTCGAAGTTCTGGAACCATTCCTTGTGCTCGATCTTGCCGGCGTACTGGGTGGTTTCCACCGGGCAGTACACGCTGGTGTGCCCCTTGAGGTAATGGATCACCCCGGTGCTGAGGGAAAAGGCGAAGACCACATAGAGAAAGTCGCGACGATGCTTGTGGGCAAAACGAAGCGGTTTGCTCAGTCGGGTCTTATCCAGCAGGCGAAGCAGCCCAGGGCGTTTTTCCGGTTTGAGAATTGGCCAGAAAAACGACAACAGCGCCCCCACTATGGCCGCCTCGCCGGTCCAGTTCGGGATAACCCTCGCCCACTTGTGGGTGATTTGCTCGAACAACCGCACGTGCTCCAACGGAAAGACCTGGTGCAACGGATCGTAGAAAAGATCGCTGATGGCGATGTCGATGCGGGTCATGTCGAACAGCAGGAACACCACGGCGGCACAGACCAAAGGAGTTCCGAGGTTGAGTCCGTAGAAACGGGCGCGAGCAGACGTCAGCATGAGCGGTCCTAATCGTGGGAAAAGTTACTGAAACGCCACCGAGTGCCAGTCAGAGGCCTCGATAAACCCAAGCAAGCGTGGCGCTTGGGGCTCGGCGGTGGAAACGAACAACGAAGCGCCATAGCCGAACGCCGAAGTCGGGCGCTGGAGCGCGGTTTCCATGGCCTGCATGCATTCGCTATGGGTGACCAGAATCAGGTTGCGCCCCGCCAGCTTGTGGGCAAGGGCATTACGCAGCAGGTCATGCCGGCAATTGATCAACCAATCTTCACCGGTGCCTACCTTGTTGAACATGTACCCCGCCGTCTGGGTCGCACGCACCAGCGGGCTGTTGTAGACGTCGACGTTGTCCAGCCCCAGTTGCTCGAATCGGGCACCGAGGCCCACCGCAACGGCACGGGCGCGGTCCGTGATGCCCTCGCGATCATTCAGGCACGCGGCCTTGGAGTGGTCGCAGCGCTCGACATGGCGCACCAGCACGATCATCTCGCCCTTGGCCCAGCCATCGGCCAAGCCACGGGCTCCGGCGATGTTGCCATGGGCCAGGTCCGGCACCGCTGCCGGGCTCAGCAGCCAGAAGGTCAACGGGATCACCAGCAGCGCCGATGCCAGCACGACCAGGGTGTTTTGGTAGCGGGCAAACCAGCGCGTACCGATCGAGCGCGTCAGGCCGAAAAGGCTCAGTCTCAGTTCCACATCAAGCCGCCCCGACAGCATCCACCCAGTCATTCGATGGCGCGACAGTAGAGAGGCCAACGTAGGCAGGCAGTGAAACCGATGTGAAAAAAAGCTTCAGATCCAGGCCCCCTCGCCGATACAGCCCTGTTACATGCTCTTGCTGGCTCTTAACAACAACAATCTTCCAGCCAATCGATGATCAAGCAGCACAACGTTCCTGGAGGAATTTGATGAATAGCTGGTTTGGCAACATTAGCGTCAACATGAAATTGGGCCTGGGCTTCGGCCTGGTGCTGGTACTGACCTGCCTGCTGGCCCTGACCAGTTGGACCAGCCTGGGCGGGCTGATCGATCGCAGCAACTGGATGAGCGACATTACCCAGCTCAACGCCGGCCTGACCAAGCTTCGAGTCACGCGCCTGCAATACATGCTGACCAACGGTGACGAGACCGCCGCCCAAAACGTGCAGACCACCCTCGATGGTTTCGTGGCGCAACAGAACGCCCTGCTCAGCAGCTTCAAGAGCCCGGCAAACGTCAAGTTGCTCAAGGAGCAGAGCGCAGTCATCAGCGCCTACCAGGTTTCCCTGAACAAAATGCGCAGCGCCTACCGCACGGGCAACACCGCCCGCGATGCCATGGGCGCGAACGCCGAGATCGCCTACAAGCTGATCGAGACCCTCGACGCCGACGTAGGGCAAATGGCCCTCAGCGAGGAGCGTTTCACCCAGTTCCAGGCCATCACCCAGGCCAAGCAGGACTTCATGCTGGCCCGCTATGAAGTGCGCGGTTACACCGCCAACAGCAACGCCGACACCGAGCGCAAGGCCGTCACCCAGATAGACGCCGCCATCGCGTCGCTCAAGCCGCTGAACGAGCATTTCTCCAGCTCCCGCCAGGATGAACTGCGCCAACTGGAAAACGCCCTGGCCCAATACCGCAGCGCCGTGCAGGCCTTCAAGCTGGCCACCGCCGACGCGGTACAGGCACGCAAGGAAATGACTGAACAGGGTGCGTCAATCGTGACGTTGAGCGAACAGCTGTACCAGATCCAACTCGACCGCCGCGACGCCGAAAGTGCCCAGGCGCGCACCCTGCAACTGGTCAGCACCCTGTTGGCATTGCTGGTCGGCGTCATTGCAGCGGTGATCATCACCCGCCAGATCACCGGCCCGCTGCGCGACACCCTGGCTGTAGTCGAACGCATTGCCAGCGGTGACCTGTCGCAGAACATCATCGTCACCCGCCGCGATGAACTGGGCGTGCTGCAACAAGGCATCGCGCGCATGGGCGTGACCCTGCGTGACCTGATCAGCGGCATCCGCGACGGCGTGACCCAGATCGCCAGCGCCGCCGAAGAACTGTCCGCCGTGACCGAGCAGACCAGCGCCGGGGTCAACAGCCAGAAAGTCGAGACCGATCAGGTCGCGACCGCCATGCACGAAATGACCGCCACGGTGCAGGAAGTGGCCCGCAACGCCGAAGAGGCCTCCCAGGCCGCAGCCGCCGCCGACGGCGAAGCCCGTGCCGGTGACAAGGTGGTCAGCGAAGCCATCGCCCAGATCGAACGCCTGGCCAGCGAAGTGGTGCGCTCCACCGACGCTATGACCGTGCTGCAACAGGAAAGCGACAAGATCGGCAGCGTCATGGACGTGATCAAGGCCGTGGCCGAGCAGACCAACCTGCTGGCCCTCAACGCGGCGATCGAAGCGGCACGTGCCGGTGAAGCCGGTCGTGGTTTTGCCGTGGTGGCCGACGAAGTCCGTGGCCTGGCCCAGCGCACGCAGAAATCCACCGAGGAAATCGAAGGCCTGGTGGCCGGCCTGCAGAACGGCACGCAACAAGTGGCTGCCGTGATGAACAACAGCCGCAGCCTCACCGACAGCAGCGTGGCCCTGACCCGCAAGGCCGGTGCCTCGCTGGAAAACATCACCCGCACGGTGTCGAACATCCAGTCGATGAACCAGCAGATCGCCGCTGCCGCCGAACAGCAAAGCGCCGTGGCCGAGGAGATCAGCCGCAGCATCATCAACGTACGCGACGTGTCGGAACAGACCGCCGCCGCCAGCGAAGAAACCGCCGCTTCCAGCGTCGAGCTGGCGCGTCTGGGCAATCAATTGCAGATGATGGTCAGCCACTTCAGGGTTTGATCATGGACAACGCCCGGGTCCGGTGGGACGCGGGCGTTTTGCGCCTGGCATCATTCAAGCGTTCCAGGGATTAATGACTTCAACCCCTGAGAACTCAAAGTCTCGGGTATTGCGAGTTGCAATCAGCGCCCCGTGAGTACGGCAAATAGCGGCAATCTGCGCATCAGCCATGCCGGCCGTCCTCCCCTTGGCCTCGCATGACGCAACGAGGATCGCGTACTCAACCGCCCCGTCCGCCCCCAGGGGCCACCGGTAATCAGAAACCTCCCCACGCATCGCCCTTTCGTACACATCTTCCCCTGCTGTCCTACCGTTTTTTTCTGCGCGCTCCTGTACGGTTTTCTCCGAAACGCACATTCCGTTCGAACAGGAGACAGACCCCACATGGACGTTAGCAACGACTCGCTGTTGCACCGGCTCGTCGCCTTCCCTGCCGGCAACGACACTGCAAAAACCAATTTCAGAACAGCTCTGAAAGGCATGGGTATGGCGTCGGTATTCGACATCGTGCGCATGGACAAAGCGCAGTTCGCCCTCGAACTCGCCAAGCACAGCGACGCGGATGCAGGACGGGTGTACGACAGCGCTGTGAGTTATGCCGGACAAATCAGCCGACTGTATCAGGAGCACCGCGTATCACCCAGGAAGGACACCCAGCCAGTTTTCCAACACAGCCTGGATTCGGATTCAACGCCAACGTCCGTCGGTTATCAGGCACTCTTCGAAGAAAATTGGGATCAGTTCTGCGACGAAGGCGACATCGCCGCCATCGACTCACCCGTGGCGTATCTGCGAGCCCTGTATCTGTTCGCCCGGCAATTGGAGCAACTACCAGCCCCTGTACAAGCTGCCAGGATCACCCTGGAGGAGCGACGCTCGGACCTCGGCAAGCTGATGCTCGATCGACAGAGCGCCTTCGCCACGCGTCCGATGCTCGACATCATCAACGACACCCTGCGCAGCAACATCGCGGCGCACCTGGCCAGTACCGGCAGGAACGAGACCGTCCAGCAGGTGCTGGCCAGCGAACACTACCCCTTCTCGCTGCCCTACGACCTGCACCATCACCAGTGTCTGCTCGGGCTGGGCGCAGGCAAACCCGCGCTGGGCGAGCTGAACTATCGGATCAGCCTGCAATTACCATTTTCACGAGGCCCCTCGACGTACGGGCGCGTCATGACGTCTCATCTCGATGCCCAAAAGCTGTTGTCCGGACTCAGCCCGGAACAACAGAACCTGCTGCTCGCGCCAAGCGCTTCAAGCGCCAGGCCTGACGCCCTGAAGAAAAGCTATGGCACCCAGGACATCACACGCCTGGGTCAGCTCGATTTTTTCCAGGAATGCACCGGGCTGACGACGGACCAGGTGGAACAACTCTTGGCGCAAGGCCGCTACAGCCCTCGCAGCTCGATCAACAGCCCGGACGCCACGCAGAGCGTTTATGGCGCCAGCTACATCAACGGGCCGGAAAGTACTCCCGCCCTGCGCATCAAAAACCAAGGGGCATCGCGCATCTTCATGCACTATTGCGATGAACGTTTCGACCGTCTCCAGCGCATGATCCGCTTGCATCACTGGACCGGTATCCCCGTGGCCGAACTGGACACACTGATCATCAATGCCCTGCGATCCGAGGGGCGCGACACGCTCAGTGCCAACACGTTGCGAACCCTTGGCGTCTACCGGTACCTGAACCAACGTCACGGCATCGAGCCTGAAGAATTTGCTTCTTTGCTGCACGACATGCCGGTTGAAGCCTGCGGGGAACGAGTCCCATTGTTCGATCAGGTGTTCAATCGCACTCGCTTGCTTGAAAACCCCGTGTGGCAATACCCCAAGAAGCGACTGGCCGTCACCGACCTGCAAACCTTCAGCTACTTGAGTGCCGGCCTCGGGCTGCCCATGACCCAGGACGCGTTGCTATTGCTTGCGCAACAGAGCGAACAATACCTGCCGGGGTTGGAACACGACCTGCCCACAGTTTCATCCCTCTACCGCCAGGCCCGCATCGCCCGGATGCTGGGCCTATCGCCGCGGGAGTGCACCGAGCTGGCCCGACTATTGGGAGGAGACGATTACGGAAAAGCGCTGGTGACCGGGCGACTGTCTCCCCTGGCATCCTCAACACCCGACATTCTCGATGTGCTGATGGCCTTGGATTGGGCCGCCGACTGGCTCAGGCAAAACGGGCTCGATGTGCTGCAGTGGTGTCGTCTGTTCGCTGAACCAGAAGCGGGCTTGCCGCTGAACCAGAACCTGGAACAACGCCTGGCGAAACTTCGAGCGGACACCAACGCCGAGCACGACCCTCAGCACCTGATTGAAACCCTGCTGCATGACATGGCCGACCTTTCCAGCGAGTTCGTTCCCCACGTAATGCAAATGGCCGACATCGATGCCGGAACGCTCGTGGCGGCCATCAAGGCTGCCCCAGGCATCATGCCGCAGGCGCTGGCAAAAGTACTTCGCACCGCCGAGGCTTGCCAGCATCTGCACCTGGGCAGTAGCACGCTGAAAGCCTTGATGGAAAACCCGACATGGCTGGCCTCGAACACTTCCAGAGCCCTCACGCCCCAGACGCTGTATCTGCTCGAGCGCTTCAGCCATTGCGCCCGTCATCAGGCGCGGTCGGAAGAAAACCTGCTGCACTACCTGCAAGTGGCCAATCAGGAAGGACCGCACCTGGAAAAGGAAGCCAATCGTCTGCTTGCCAGCGTCCTGGACTGGAACACCGAGGAGGTCAGCAGCTTGACGGCGCAACTCCCATCAAAACGTGCCAAGACAATGGAAGCCGTGGATTGGGTCATGCGTTGCCAGGCTTGCTGCGTGAGTACGGGGCTGTCGGCAGGCCTGCTGCTCAAGGCAAGCGCACTGACGGCCCAAAGCCCTATGGCGGACTGGAAGGTCGTCGGTGAAGCACTGATCGCTGGCTGCCATTGACCTGCGCAGCCACTTACATTCAAGGATTGAATATGACCGTTGCCATCAAGAAGCAGCTGGACGAAAGCCTGCGCGACGCACTATTGGCGCTTTACTTGAACAAGGTCGCACCCGCTCAGGCCGCGACGAAAGACCGGGGGCTCAAGACATCTCAGGACCTCTACGAATACTGGCTGCTCGATGTGCTGGTCAGCCATGATGTGCCCACCACACCTGTGGCCTGCGCGATTGCCAGCCTTCAGCAGTACATCAACCGCATCCTGATGAACCTGGAACCAGGTTACGAGCCGGCAAGCATCCCCGCCGAGTACCGGCAAACCTGGCGCGACGAGATGCATCGGTACCCCACCTGGGCGCCCCATCAAAAGCTGCTCTGTTTCCCCGCCGTTTATCTGGATCCGGGGCTGAGGGCTGACAAGAGCGATAACTTCCGGCAGCTGGAAAGCGCCCTGAGCCAGAACCAGATCCAAACCGACGCGGTTCAATCGGCAATCCTGGCTTACCTGAGCCGCTTCGAAGAAATTGCCAACCTGAACATCCTCAACGGTTACATCGATGGCAGGGACTTTGCCAACAGTACTTGGTACTTCATTGCCAAATCCCGCTCGGAAAACACCTACTTCTGGCGTTCACTGAACATGGCGCAACGCCCACTGGATGGCACGCACCCGTCACCGCCAGCCCAAGCCCCCAAGCAGGACCAGCCGGATCCACACGCTTGGTCGGACTGGGAAAAAGCCGATGTGCCGATTCCCGAGAGCGCCGCCGAACAGACGATCCGACCAGTCTGGTTCAACAATCGTCTGTTCGTTGTGTGGGCGGAGTGCATACATCAGGATCCCGCAGCCTCGAACCGCGCCTCTCAGGACGCCAGTACAGCTGCGCCGGGGGCTAACCGCCCGTTATTACGCTTGAGCTATTGCTTCAAGAAACACGATGGCAGTTGGAGTACGCCGCGGGTCGGCTTGCAAGGCTATTGCGAGGATGAGGTGCTGGGCAGCAAGGACGTGAATGCGATCACACCATTGTTGTGTACGGTTGCCGAATATCACGTCACTACGCGCCACGCGTTGCTCTTCCTAGCGCTGGGCGCCAAAACCGATTCAAAGCCTGCTTACGCCGACAACTGCAAATTTCTTAAAACGGCTTGCATCGATGAACACCTCGCTGTCGTGCCTTATTTATCAGCCACTCCACCGATAAATCCGGAAATCGATATCAAGGATCTCGACGACGATTACCGCAAACTGCTCTTCGACGCCAATGAACGACGTATTCAAACCGGTCGTGGGGTTGGTTTACCGGATAGCCATACCAACCTGAAACTGGGAGCCTTCCTCCCCTTGCCGTTGCTGGTAGACATTCGCCGCATGGCTCCGACTATTCTCGAAGAGACGGTAAACGGCCGGCGCCTTGCTCAAATCATCAGCTTTAGCGACTCTGCTATGCATTACAGCGAACACAAAAAACAATCGCGCCAACCCATCCGATTGAACACTGTATTCGCCGCCGAACTGATCCGGCGCACCGGAAACAGCCTCGATGAGCTGTTCGACTGGGTCACACAACACCTGCCGGAGCCCGCCGTGCCCGGAGACCCAACCAACCGGATGGATTTCCATGGGCCTTATGGCCGTTACTTCACCGAGCTGTTCCTCTATGTGCCCTGGCTGGTCGCCCAGCGACTGAACGACGAACATCAATACGAGGAAGCGGAACGCTGGCTGCGCTATGTCTTCGACCCGGGTCGCAAGGGCGATGAGCGTTGGAGGAGCGTGCCTTTGCTCGATAACAGCACGCCTGCCTACGCCAACCGGGAACCCCATGATCCGCATCAGATCGCTCGCAGTCATCCGGTGCACTTTCGCAAGGCGCTGTACTTCCTGTACCTGGACATCCTGATCAACCGAGGCGATGCCGCGTATCGCGCAATGACGCCTGACGGTCTCAGCGAGGCGAAACTATGGTATGTGCGCGTGCTCGATCTGCTGGGCCCACGCCCGCAGGTACAACCGCTCGATCATTGGATACCCATCAGTCTCCAGGCCTTGAGCGAAACACCCAGCAGTAACCTGCGCAACTTCGAGCACTCAGTGATCCGCTTGACCGGCAATCAAGCCCTGAACCTGAGCGAAGGCAATCCGCGATTGTCCGTGCCGGCCATCGATAGCCCGCATTTCCGTTTGCCGTTCAACCCGCAACTGCTCAAGCGCTGGGAGGTGGCTGAAAGTCGCCTGTACAACCTGCGACATAACCTCGACTTGGCCGGCAAGCCATTGCACTTGCCGATCATCGCGGCGCCGCTGGATCCGCGCGCCCTCTCCAGCGCCAGTGCCCTGAGTCTCTCGGACAGCCCGTCGACAGGCCTGCCGAGCGTCACCATTGCCCACTACCGCTTCACCGTCATGCACAGCCATGCCCAGAACGCCGTGGAAAGCCTCAGCCAATTCGGCACCCTGCTGCTGTCGCTGATCGAGCGCAAGGAACAGGCCCAGTTGCAGGAACTGCAACAACAGCAAGTCTGGGACCTGGCAAAAATCTCCGTCGACCTGCAACGCCAGGCCTTGATCATCGACCAGCGCAATCGCCAGGCGCTACAGGCCAGCAAGGCGATTGTCCAGCGCCGGATCAATCACTACCAGCAATTGCTGGACAACGGTCTCAGTGGCGCCGAGACCCAGGCCTGCCAGTTGTATTTGAAAAGCGGTGCCTCCGAGCTCTCGGCATCGGACGCCCAGGTCACGGCTGGCGGCCTGATGATGGTTCCGAACATCTTTGGTTTCAGCAATGGCGGCATTCGCTGGGAAGGTGCCATGCACGCGGCTACCGCTCTCGCCCAAGGAGCCGCCATCGACGATCGTACGGCGGCGGCTCATCTCGATCGCACGGCACAGTTCAATCGTCGCGGGGAGGAATGGACCCTGATTCGTGACCAGGCACAACTCGAACTGGCCCAGATCGACGCACAACTGGCGCAATTCACCGAGCAGGAAACCGCCACTCGCCTGCAACTGCGCCTGGCCGAATCGACCCTGGGCCAAGCCAGGGCCAACTACGACTTTCTCAGCAAGCGCTTTACCAAGGCACAGCTGTACCAATGGCTGAACGGCCAATTTGCCGCGCTCTATCGTCAGGCCTACGACACCACGCTCTCGCTGTGCCTGGCGGCCGAAGCCTGTTGGCAGTATGAGATCGCCGATTTCGATGTGCGCTTCATTCAACCTGGCGCCTGGCACTCGACCTATCGCGGGCTTGGCGCTGGCGAGTTGCTGAAAATGAACCTGTTAAAGATGCACGCCGAGTACCTGCAACGTCACGGCCGGGAGCTGGAGATCCGCAAGACAATATCGTTGCGACAACTCAAGGGCAAAACCGCTGCCAGCACCCTCAACAAGGCGTGGGCGCAGTTGCACGCCGATTTGAAGCAGGGCGGATGCGAGTTCGAGCTGACCCATCAATTGTTCGAAGACGACTACGAGGGCCAACAACATTACTTGCGGCGCATCAAAACCATCAGCGTGACCTTGCCCACCGTCGTCGGTCCATACGAGAACATCAGGGCCACGCTGACCCAGACCGCCAGCACGGTGTTCCTGTCGCCAGGGGATCAAGGCCACGCCATGGAGAGCCGACGCGCCAACCAGCAGATCGCCCTTTCCACGGGGGTCGACGACAACGGCCTGTTCACCCTGAGCTTCAACGATGACCGCTACCTGCCGTTCGAATACACAGGCGCCATTTCCAAGTGGCAGTTGACCTTCCCGAACCCCGAGGCACAAAAAGACCTGCTGGCGTCACTGACCGACGTCATCGTGCAGGTGAGCTATACCGCCAGGGTCGGTGGAGGTGCGCAATGAATGGACACGCCCCGTTGCCTGTCACCGCACCGTCCCTGCCCAAGGGGGGCGGCGCCATTCAAAGCATCGGCAAAGGATGGAGCCCTGTCGGCGCCCATGGCACGGCCTCCTATGAGATTGCCCTGCCCATTTCGCCAGGGCGCGGCTTTGCGCCGCCCTTGACCCTGACCTATGTCAGCTCGCTCGGCAACGGTGTATTCGGCATCGGCTGGGGGCTGTCATTGCCCAGCGTGGCGCGACGCACCCGCAAAGGTGTACCGGCGTACACCGAGGAGGACGAGATCGTCGGCCCCACCGGAGTGGCGTGGCTACCCGAGCGCGATTCACAAGACGTCATCGCCACCACCCCCATCGACCACTACGACGATCTGGACCTGGGTACGCGCTACACCGTCACCCGATACTTCCCCAGGGTCGAAAACCACTTCGACCGGATTGAACATTGGTCCTCCCAAGGCGATGAGGCCGGTTTCTGGCGGGTGCACGGTGCCGATGGCAGCCTTCATCTGTTTGGCAAGACCCCGACAGCTCGTCGCGCCGATCCCCAGGATACGCGCCGCGTCGGCGAATGGCTGCTGGAGGAGAGCCTGAACGCCCACGGCGAGCACATCCTTTACCAATACAAGACCGACACCACGGCCCAACGCTATTTGAGCCAGGTCTGCTATGGCAACTTCAAGGCCGGTGCACACCTTTACGCGTGGACAGCGGATCGGCTCGCGAACGTGCAATGGCACTTCGAACTGGTGTTCGACTACGGCGAACGGACCACCGCCCACACAGGAAAACCATCGTATGAGGGCCAGCAGTGGCCAACCCGGGACGATGCATTTTCCAGCTTCGCCTACGGTTTTGAAGTGCGCACCGAACGGCTGTGTCGCCAGGTCCTGATGTTTCACCGTTTTCCCGACGAGTTGGGCACGGCGCCCGTTCTGGTGCGGCGTCTGCTGCTGGAGTATCGCCAGACGGCCCTGGGTTACCCGCTCTTGAGCGCCGCCCATGACCAGGCGTTCGGCGAAGGTGATACCGCCGAAAGCCGTCCGCCCGTCGAGTTCAGCTACAGCGTCTTCCAGCTTGCACCTGAGCCCCTCGCCTGGCGGCGTTTCCCGGACATGCCGGGGCTCAACGACGGGCACGCCTATCAACTGGTGGACTTGTACGGCGAAGGCCTGCCGGGGGTGCTCCATCGAACCGACAACGGCTGGCACTACCGCGAACCCGTGCGGGCCCGGGCCAAAGGCAATGACGTGGCCTACGGCCCGTGGCGAACGCTCCCCAATATCCCGCTGGCCGACACGGCAACAGCGGTGCATCAGGCCCTGACTGACCTCACGGGTGACGGTCGTCTGGACTGGCTCGTCGCCTGGCCGCAAGTGAGCGGCTTTTTCTCCCTCGATGCCGAGCGAAGCTGGTCGGGCTTCGCCACGTTCAATGCACTTGCGCCAGAGTTTTTCAGCCCACAAGGGCAGTTGGCCGACCTGATGGGCGGCGGGCTCGGCGATCTGGCGGTGATCGGCCCGCGCAGCGTTCGCTTGTACGCCAACCAGAGAGAACATGGTTTTTCGCCCCCCTTGGACGTCCTTCGCGAGGTGCATGAAGACACCCTGCCCCTGTTCAGTGCCTCAGTGGGTGAACTGGTGGCCTTCAGCGATGTGCTGGGCAGCGGCCAGCAGCATCTGGTGCGTATTCGCCATAACGAAGTGAAGTGCTGGCCCAACCTGGGCCGTGGGCGTTTCGGCAATGGCAGGGTGCTGGACTTCCCTGGGCTGGCCTACGACCGCTTCGACGCCTCGCGCATCCGCCTGGCGGACCTGGACGGCTCCGGCGCTGTCGACCTGATCTATCTGCAAGCGGAGCGGGCACTGATTTTCATGAACCGTTGCGGCCAGGGTTTCGCCCCCGCGGTTGCCCTGCCCTGGCCGGAAGGCCTGCGCTACGACCCTTTGTGCCAGGTGAGCATCGCCGACCTGCAAGGGCTCGGTTGTTCCAGCCTGATCCTGAGCGCGCCACACATGACGCCCCGACATTGGCGCTACGACTTCGTCAGCGCAAAACCGTATCTGCTCACCGGTACCAACAACAACATGGGCGCCGCCCAGCGCATCAGATACCGCAGTTCGGCGCAGGAGTGGCTGGATGAAAAACTGCAACGGATGACAGCCGACAAGCCCCTCACCTGTCGCTTGCCCCTGGCCCTGCACCTGGTTTGCGCTCAGACCCAAATGGACGAAACGACCGGCAATCGACTGACCCAGGCGTTCGCCTATCGGCAAGGTTTTTACGACGGCATCGAACGTGAATTCCGTGGCTTCGGTCTGTTGCTGCAAACCGACACCGAAGCGAGCCCGGACGACACTGAAGCGCAGGCCGTCACCGCCACGTGCCTGAAAAAAACCTGGTTTCACACCGGGCGCAGGGTGAATCTGCCACGCAATGGCTACAGCCGGGCAGACAAGGAAGCCGTGCCCCTGGGCAAGACCTTGCTGTGCCACTATTTACCTGAGTTGCAGGAGGATCGGATCATTGCCCCGCCAGACCCGACGACCGAACTGGAAATGTCCCGCGCGCTGTGTGGCCGTGTGCTGCGAAGCGAGGTCTTCGGCATCGACCGACGGCTGAAAACCGCCCACCTGTATTCGGTCGAGGAAAACCGTTACGGGCTGCGTCTGCTGCAAGCGCCCGACAGCGTTCGCCGACAGGCCCGAATGTTGCCCCTGCTGTTGGAGTCCATCCGCTATCAGTACGAAGGCATGGTCGATGACCCGCAATGCCAGCATACCCTGAACCTGCAACACGACCTGTACGGCGCGCTGACCCACAGCGTAGACATCCATTACGCCCGACGGAAAACCGCCCACGATACGCCACCGTTCAGCGACATCGACCAGCAACAGTGGTGGCGCGATGCGCATGACCCGGCGCAGCAGCGCTACCACCTGAACGAAACCCGTGCCGAGTTCATCCACCTGCAGACGCCCTGGCAATGGCGACTCAGGCTGCCTTATCGCCAGCGCACCCAGGCGCTGCAACGACCCAAGGCCCCTGAAGACGGGGGGCTCGCCCCACGGGACCTGACTTTCGAAGCGCTCAGCGAACTCACGAAACAAACAGCCTGGAAAACCCAAGGCGTGCTGACCGGTTTGTCCGTGCAGCGCTACCGAGACGCGTCGAACACAGCGACCCTGCCGGATGGCGTCGCGGATTTCCAGGCCTTGGTTGATCATCTGGAACGTGCCGAGCTGGATGAAACCGCCCTGGGCGCTTTCCAATTACTGCCACAGGACAGCCGCCCCAAAGGCAAACGGCTGGAGAGAATGGGCTATCACCCCATGAGCGATTTTCTTCTCGATACCCTGCCGGCGAAAAAACTCTGGTCAGTCAAAAGCGCGTTCGCGACCTACGCGCCGCTGGAGGGCTTCTACAGAATCAGGACCGTACAACCGAGCAAAAGCCACGGCGTGACCGAGATCGGCCATGACCCGTACGCTTGTTTTGTCACCACCTTCACACTGCCCGACGGCTGTACCACCCAGGCGCGCTACGATTACCGCTCACTCCAGCCCCGGCGCATCACAGACCCCAACGGCAACGTACAAGAAGGCCTGTTCGATGCTTTCGGCCAGGAACGGGCCACTGCTTTTTATGGTGACGAGCACAACCTGCGCGTGGGTTTCAAACCGCTCGCGCAGTTCAAACAGCCCTTGATCAACAGCCCGGCAGAGGCGATCCGTCAGGGGAAGGCCGCTCTGCAGGATGCCGCCACGGCCAGCTATTACGCACCCTTCAGTTGGATGGGTTGCGTATCGGCGGCCGCCTTGGCGGACACCGACTGGCTGGCGCGTTGCGTGGCCAAGGGTGACCTGCTTCCCAGTGGGTTTATCCGCGCCTCGGCCCGCGCCAGGCTGTCGGCTCTGCAAGCATTCTCAGCCGATGACCTGAAGCTGAAAAACGAGCTCGATGCCTCTACGCGGGAACCCGTGCACCTCGCGGTGCTGGTCGCCGATCGTTATCCCGATGACGAGCAGCCACACATCCGTATCGCCCTCACCTGCTTCGATGGTTTCGGGCGAACGCTGCAAAGCAAGCAGCGGGTCGAGCCGGGCATGGCCTACGTGATCGACGCCAAAGGCGACCTGACGTTGACGAATGGAAGGCCACGGCAGCAGGTCGCCGCCGTGCGCTGGCGTGTCAGCGAACGGGTGGAATACAACAGCAAGGGACTGGCGGTACGCATCTATCGTCCTTATTTCGCCGACCGGCACAGCCACATCAACGATGAGTCCCTGCGCCAGTGCGGACATTTCGACCAACACTTCTATGACCCACTCGGACGCCCCACCCATGTGCTACTCGCCAGGCAAGATGGCCTCGCCTATATGCGCCGTCATACACGTCATCCCTGGTACACCGTGGACGAAGACGAAAATGACACGCTGCAAGAAGTCCAGTCCGAACACGCCGCCACGGCAGGAGGTGGCGCATGAACGCTCGCCTTCATCACAAGACGCCTACGATCAACGCCTTCGACGGCCGCGGCCTGCCCGTGCGGCAAATCGCTTACCACCGGCGCGACGCCGAGGAACCCTCCCAGGCGCGCATCGCCCAGCAAGACTACGACGCGGCGGGTCGACAGGTGGCGCAACGTGATCCCCGGCTGTTTGCCAGGGCGACGGGCGGGTCGAACCGACGGACTGTCTACAGTTTGTCCGGCAAGACGCTGTTGCTCGACAGTATCGATGCCGGATGGCGCCTCTACCTGCCTGGCGAGGCCGGGCAGGTATCGCACTGCTGGGATCAGCGAGGCACCTATTGGCGGACCACCTACGACACGCAACTGCGCATGACCGCCGTCCACGAACAAGGGGCAGGCGACGTACCCCGCAGGGTCGAATGCCTTCACTACGGCGACAATTCGCCGCAATCCGCAGCGCATAATCGGTGCGGTGCGCTGATCCGCCACGACGACAGCGCCGGCACCCTGTTGATCCATGACTATGGGCTTTGCGCCAAACCTCTCAGCCAGACCCGGCATCTGCTGGCCGCCACCGAACGACCAGACTGGCCAGCGGAAGAGAAAGACCGCGACCGCTTGCTGGAACCGGGCGACGGCTACACCACGAACTGGCGTTACGATGCCCTCGCCGAACCCGTCCAGCAGACCGATGCTGCCCAGCACCGGCAACGCTACTCGTTCGATGTCGCGGGTCAGCTCAAGTCCGTGGGCTTGCGGATAAGAAACACGACGGCCGAAAAAATCATCGTGAGCGATATCGTCTATAACGCGTCCGGCCAGATCGAGTCCCAGACGGCCGGCAACGGTATCGTCAGTCGCGCCGAGTACGATCCGGCCAACGGCAGACTGACCGCCCTGCGCGCGTCGCGGGCTGCCAGTACTTTGCAGGATCTGCGCTACACCTACGACCCGGTGGGTAACGTAACGCGCCTCGAAGACAAAGCCCAACCGGTGCGCTTCGGCAGTAACCAACGGGTCGAAGCCGCCAGCACATTCACCTACGACAGCCTTTATCAATTGATCAGCGCGACGGGCCGCGAGGCCGCCGGATCGACCCTCCCCCCGGACCTCCCAGTCCTTGGCAAAGCACCCATCGACCCCGAGCAGTTGTTCAACTTCACCGAACACTACGCGTACGACGCCGGCGGCAACCTGACTCAATTGCGCCATCGTCGCGACGGCAATCACTATACCCGGACACTGAATGTGGCCGCCGCGAGCAATCGCCTGCGCGCCTGGAACAAAGGCCACTCCACGCCCGACCAGGCAGTGGACTTCGATGCCAACGGTAACCTGCAGGCGCTGGCCCCGGGCCAGGCGCTGACCTGGAACCTGCGCAATCAGCTCGACAGTGTGGTGTTGGTGCGGCGTGAAAACGGCCCCGACGACATCGAGCGTTATCGCTACGACAGTGGCGGCCAACGCATACGCAAGATCCAGACAAGCCAGGGCGCAACGAGGGTCCACCGCCGGGAAGTCCGCTATCTGCCGGGCCTCGAAATTCGCACGCGGGATAACGAACGCCTGGAGGTCATTACCCTGCAAGCCGGCCGCTGTCACGTGCGTTACCTGCACTGGACCGAAGGCCGACCGCTCGGTATCACCGCCGACCAGATACGTTATGGCCTTGGCGACCACTTGGGCTCCAGCTCACTGGAGCTTGACGATCAGGGCGGCCTGATCAGCCAGGAAAGCTACCTGCCCTACGGTGGAACCGCTTGGCAGGCCTGCCGCTCGGCCGTGGAAGCCGACTACCGGACCCTTCGTTATTCCGGCAAGGAACGTGATGCCAGCGGCCTGTATGACTACGGGCAGCGGTACTACGCGCCGTGGTTGCAACGCTGGATCAGCCCCGACCCGGCGGGGGTGGTCGATGGGTTGAACCTGTATTGCATGGTGGGGAACAACCCCCTCAGGTTCGTCGACCGCCAGGGCTGGGTGAAGGAAGATGTCATCCAATGGATGAAAGCTGATGGCCACGCCCGTTCCCTGACGATGATGCAGGCGCCACCGGCAAGACAGGCCGACAAACGTGCCGGACCTCATCGAGAAGCCTCTCCAGACCCCGACGCCAGCCCCGGCTTCAGCAAGACCAAACGCAAGGACTTGGTGGTTCATTCCTATGGCTTGGTCGTGGATCGCAACGGCGACAACGATGTGGGCCTCAACGAGTACTACAATCTCACCGGGCCCAAAGCCGGCCCGGCGGCGTACCGTGGCGTGGACAAGCAGTATGACGGCAGCGCCAGGAGCGGGAGGTTCTACCTGGATTTCGGAAGCTACAGGATCGGCAATACCCATGAATACCTGGCCGACCTGGCCGAGCGATACAGCGCTACGAAAAACGATCCGATCCATCGACTCGAACTGGACCCCGATGCGCTAAAGCGCGAGCCGACGCTGAGCAGGACCGTCGAGGACCTCCATGAACTCCAGCCGCCCACCCGGAACCTCATCGCCACGCACATCGAGAAAGCCGGCGGCATCATTCCCATACGCACCGGGGGGCCAGGGGCCCATGGAGAAGTCCGTGTGCTCAACTCGATCGTTGCGCTTTATCCGGGTCAAGTTGAAAGGGTGCTCTCGGATACGCAACTGTTCACCGAAAAATTGACCGGCGTGACCCAACCGAAACCGTTCATCGCCTGTTTCAATTGCAGCGGTATCATCCCCGACAGCGTCCATATCAAGACGGGGCGCCACCCTAGGGACTATGAGGCGTACAACAACCATGTCCTGGCAATCAATCGTGCTCCGCGCGCTGGCCTCGGGTCCTGACAGGACCTGGCCGGTTCCTGTCTGTAGGACCCGAGCAGCAGCGCACCTCAGACAGTGATCGCATTGGTGAACACCAACCGGTTCCCAAACGGATCGACCACCGTCATGTCCTGGCTGCCCCAGGGCATGGCCTGGATCTGTGGGTGAGCGTAGCGATACGCCTTGTCCTGCAATTGCAGTTGGAACGCTTCCAGCTCATCCGTCTCGATCCGCAGGGCCGAGCCCGGCGTGCAATCGCCATGGTGCTCACTCAGGTGCAACACGCAGTCGCCACGGGAGACCTGCAAGTACAACGGGAAGTTTTCACCGAAGCGATGTTGCCAGTCGACGGCAAAGCCCAGGAAGTCGACATAGAACGCCAACGCCTTGGTTTCATCGAAGATCCGCAGGATCGGGGTGGTTTTACCGAAGCTCATGGGTTGCTCCCTGGCTGAAAAGACCCAGTGTAGGTGGGTTGACCTTAGTGCTTCGGCCTTGGTCCCGGCTTCTTTAGTGTCGTAGTGCCATTATTGTGACGCCAATTAATACAATGTCAGCCGCTTATCCGCCACTCGATGGGCTGAACCCCTGACTCAGATCGCCTTCACGCGCCAGGAACCGCCCGGCCCGACGCCCGTTTGCCTGCCTTTCGCGATAACTCAGCACACCGTTGACCCACACACCATCAATCCCTTCGGCGGCCCGTTGAGGCGCGTTGAAATCGGCCACGTCGCGAATGGTGGGTGGATCGAACAACACCAGGTCGGCCCAATGGCCTTCACGGATTTCACCACGCCCTTGCAAGCCGAAACGGGCCGCGGAAAGACCGGTCATCTTGTGCACGGCGGTGTGCAGCGGAAACAGCCCGATGTCACGACTGAAATGTCCCAGTACCCGTGGGAAAGCGCCCCACAAGCGTGGATGGGGAAACGGGTCTTCGGGCAAACCGTCAGAACCGACCATGGACAACGGATGGGCGAGGATCCGTCGTACATCGCCCTCATCCATGCCGTAGTACACCGCGCCAGCCGGTTGCAGGCGCCGCGCCGCTTCCAACAGCGACACCTCCCATTGGCTGGCGATGTCGGCAAGGTCGCGTCCGCCCATGGACGGGTGCGGTGTCGACCAAGTGATCGTGATGCGATGGGCATCGGTCACTTGCTTGAGGTCCAGGGTCGAGGAACTGGCCGCATAGGGATAACAGTCACAACCCACCGGGTGGGTTTTCGCCGCGTTCTCCAGCGCCGCGAGCACCTGCGGGCTTCGGCCCCAATTACCGGCGCCCGCACATTTGAGGTGGGAAATGATCACCGGGCTTCGGGCGTGCCGACCAATCTGGAAGGCTTCGTCCATGGCCTCGAGCACCGGCTCGAACTCGCTGCGCAGGTGGGTGGTGTAGACGGCGCCGAACGCCGCCAACTCCTCGCTCAGTTGCATGACCTCATCGGTGGACGCCGAAAACGCGTTGGCATAGGCCAGCCCGGTGGACAAGCCCAACGCACCGGCCTCCAGGCTTTCACGCAGTTGGTGGCGCATGGCGCTGATTTCTTCGGCACTGGCACTGCGCAACAAATCGTCCAGGTGGTTGCTGCGCAACGCGGTGTGGCCCACCAATGCGGCGACGTTGACCGCAGGCGCGGCCGTCTCCAGCGCCGCACGATAATCCGCAAAGCGGGGGTAGACGAACGCCTGGGCCGTGCCCAGCAGGTTCATCGGGTCCGGCGGATCGCCTCGCAGGCTCACCGGTGAAGCGCTGATGCCGCAGTTACCAACGATGACCGTGGTCACACCCTGGCTGAGCTTGGGCAACATCTGTGGTTGGCGAATGACCACCGTGTCGTCGTGCGTGTGCACATCGATGAACCCCGGCGCCAGCACGCGGCCGGCGGCGTCGATGTCGTCCACCGCCTGGGCATCGCGCAGCTCGCCGATGCGTTCGATGCGCCCGCCACGGATGGCCACGTCTGCGTGATAGCCGGGAGTGTCGCGGCCGTCGATGACCAGCGCGTTGCGGATGAGCGTGTCGTACTGCATGTCAGTCTCCCAACGGCAAGTCATCGTCGCCGCCACGGTAGTCGTCCAGCGCGAGCTTGACTCGCCGCAGGCGCTCTTGATTGTCTTCGGGATGAACCAGCGCCAGCTCGGTGGCGAGCACGTCGATGGCCAGCAGCATGCCGTAGCGTGCCGCCGTGGGTTTGTAGATGAACGAGGTTTCGGCGCCCTGCAGGGGCAGCACGCAGTCGGCCAGTTGGGCCAGTGGCGAGTCGACGCGGGTGATGGCCAGGATCGCCGCGCCGTAGCTGCGGGCCAACTCAACCGCACTCAACAGCTCCGGCGTGATACCAGTCAGTGAGCAGGCGATGACCAGATGCTGCTCGCTCAGCGACGTGGCGGTGATGCGCATCATCACCGGGTCGCGGCAGGCGGCAATCGGGTAGCCAAAACGCACCAGCCGTACTTGCAACTCCTCGCCGCACAGCGCCGACCAGCCACCGAGCCCGAACGCATGAATCATCCGCGCCTTGCCGATCATCCGCACGGCATCGCCGAACCGCGGCTCTTCAAACCCCGACAGATGCTGGCGCAGGGTCGCTTCGATATCGCCGACGATCTGCCCATAAAACGCCGACTGCTCCGGCGCGCCGGCCGGGTCGAGAAAACGGCTGCCAACCCCGCTGGCCTGGGCCAGTTGCAGGCGCAGGTCCCGTAGGTCGCGACAACCGACGGTACGGGCGAAGCGCGACAGGGTGGCACTGCTGACGTCCGCCCGCCGGGCCAGTTCATCGAGGCTGGCGGAGGCGGCAAAGCCGACATCTTCGAGCATCAGCCGGGCGATTCTCCCTTCGCCGGCGCTGAAGGAATCCTGTCGGGAGCGGATCTGGTAGAGGATGTCCATGACGGCTCCTGTTGGGGTGCGTTGCGCTCAAAGCAAGCGTGAAAGCCCGAAGGTCAGGGCGAACGCAACCAGGGAAATCAATGTTTCGAGCACGGTCCAGGTCTTGAACGTTTGCGTGACGGTCATATTGAAGTATTCCTTGATCAGCCAGAAGCCGCCGTCGTTGACGTGGGAAAAGATAACCGACCCGGCACCGGTCGCCAGCACCAGCAACTCGGGGTGGGGATACCCCATGCCAATCGCCACAGGCGCGACGATGCCCGAGGCCGTGGTCATCGCCACCGTGGCCGATCCCGTGGCGACGCGCATCAGTGCGGCGAACAGCCACCCCATGACCAGCGGCGACAACTGGAATGCCTGGGCCAGGCCGACGATTTGCTGGGTGACCCCGGCGTCCACCAGGATCCGGTTCAAACCACCGCCGGCGCCCACCAGCAAGGTAATACTCGCCGTTGGCGCCAGGCATTCGTTGGTGAATTTGAGGATCGACTCACGGTTGAAGCCCTGGGCCAGGCCGAGGGTCCAGAAGCTGAGAATGGTCGCCAACAGCAAAGCAATCACCGAGTTGCCGATGAACAGCAGGAACTGGTTGAAACCACTGCCCGGCGTGGAGATCAGGTTGGCCCAGCCACCGATCAGCATCAGGATCACCGGCAAGAGAATGGTCCCCAGGGTCACGCCGAACCCCGGCAGCTTGGCCCGCGGCTCACGGTCGAGGAATTGTCGCTCCAGCGGGTTTTCCGCCGGCAGCTGGATGCGCGGCACGATGAACTTGGCGTACAGCGGACCGGCGATGATCGCGGTGGGAATGCCAATCAGGATCGCGTACAGCAAGGTCTGTCCCACGGAGGCCTGGAACGCCTGCACCGCCAGCATCGCCGCCGGATGCGGCGGCACCAGCGCATGGACCACCGACAGCCCGGCGACCATCGGCAGCCCCACCATCAGGATCGACACGCCCACGCGCCGGGCGATGGTGAAGGCGATGGGCACCAGCAGCACAAAACCGACTTCGAAGAACAGCGGCAACCCCACCAGGAAAGCAATGCACACCATTGCCCAGTGGGCGTTGCGCTCGCCGAAGCGTTCGATCAGCGTCTGCGCCATCCGCTCGGCCCCGCCGGACTCGGCCATCATCTTGCCGAGCATCGTGCCCAGGGCCACCACCAGCGCAATGTGCCCCAACGTCTTGCCGACACCCGCCTCGTACGCCCCCACCACACCCGACGGCGGCATCCCGGCCAGCAATGCCAGACCAATGGAGACCAGGGTAATCACGATGAATGGATTGAGCCGGTAGCGGGCGATCAGGACGATCAGCGCAATGATGGCGATGGCCGCGTAGACCAGTAACCAGTATCCGAAAGCAGATGCCATGCGGTACTCCTTGAGAAGGGTCACGTCTATGAGTCGTGAAACTCATAAATCATTTCGGCGACGAATCTTCAAACCAACCGAAAGTAATTTTCGCCCACAGGCAAGACATGTCGCTGACGGACATCGCGATGCAGCCGCTATGAAAGTCCGGCGCAGGACTTTCATGCAGAACCGTTCTCTTGTGGCGAGGGGATTGATCCCCGTTGGTCGCGCAGCAGCCCTAAAGCACCAGGCTCAATCTGGTTGGTACACCGAGTCGCCTGGTTTGGGGCCGCTTCGCAGCCCAACGGGGATCAATCCCCTCGCCACGGACGGCTGGCCGCCCCGCCCTCAATTCCGTACTATTCGCACCTGTTTTTGCACCACTCCCCGGCAGCCGACGCTCCTCCGGCGCCCAGTCAGGTAAATCATGAAATCAGCACGTCTTCGCGCCGACGCCCTCGCCGGCCTCACCACCTCTTTCGCCTTGCTCCCCGAGTGCATCGCCTTCGCCCTGGTGGCCCATCTCAACCCGCTGATGGGGCTGTACGGCGCATTCATCCTCTGCACCCTGACCGCGTTGTTCGGCGGTCGACCGGGGATGGTGTCGGGCGCGGCGGGGTCGATGGCCGTGGTGATCGTCGCGCTGGTGGTGCAGCACGGCGTCCAGTACCTGTTGGCGACCGTGCTACTGGGCGGGCTGATCATGCTGGCGTTCGGGCTGTTGCGGCTGGGCAAGCTGGTGCGCATGGTGCCGCACCCGGTGATGCTCGGTTTCGTCAACGGCCTGGCGATCGTCATTGCGCTGGCCCAGTTGGAACACTTCAAGAATGGCGAGGCCTGGCTGAGCGGCCCGCCGCTGTACCTGATGGCCAGCCTGGTGGCGCTGACCATGGCCATCGTCTACCTGCTGCCACGCCTGACCCGCAGCGTGCCGCCGGCGCTGGTGGCCATCCTCGGCGTGGGCCTGGCGGTCGAGCTGCTCGGCCTGCCGACCCGGACACTGGGCGACATGGCCCACATCGCGGGCGGCTTGCCGACCTTGGCCCTGCCGGACATCCCCTGGACCCTGGAGACTCTGCAGATCGTCGCGCCCTATGCAGTGATCATGGCAATGGTCGGTTTGCTGGAAACCTTGCTGACCCTGAACCTGACGGATGAAATCACCGAGAGCCGCGGTTATCCGGACCGTGAATGCGTAGCGTTGGGCGCGGCCAACATGGCCTCCGGGTTGCTGGGGGGCATGGGCGGTTGCGCCATGATCGGCCAGACGATGATCAACCTCAGTTCGGGCGGACGCGGACGGCTATCGGGCGTGGTGGCCGGGGTGATGGTGTTGCTGTTCGTGTTGTTCCTGTCGCCGCTGATCGAGCGCATACCGCTGGCGGCGCTGGTGGGCGTGATGTTCGTGGTGTCCCAGCAGACGTTTGCCTGGGCCTCGTTGCGGGTGGTCAACAAAGTGCCGGCGAACGATGTGCTGGTGATCATCGCGGTGACGGTCATCACGGTGTTCACCGACCTGGCCGTCGCCGTGCTGTGCGGGATCATCATCGCAGCGCTCAACTTCGCCTGGCAACAGGCCCGGGAGCTGTACGCCGACACCCACGAGGAAGCCGACGGCAGCAAGCTTTATCGCCTGCACGGCACACTGTTCTTCGCCTCGTCGACGCCGTTCCTCAACCAGTTCGACCCGGCCAACGATCCGGCCCTGGTGACCCTCGATTGCCGTCACTTGCGCTTCGTCGACTACTCGGCCGTCGCCGCGCTCAAGACCCTGCGCGAGCGCTACAGCAAAGCTGGCAAGCACCTGCGCGTGTTTCACCTGTCCGAGCGCTGCAAGCAAATGCTCAAGCGCGCGGGCGTGCAGCACGACTGAGTTTCAGGCTTCCAGCAACATCTTGTGGGGGGCTTGCTCCCACAGAGGCCGAGGTGTTGCAGATCACCGCCGAGGTCACGCCTTGCTTGGCGGCCTCCACCCTTCCCTTGCCTTGAAGTCACGCATCAGCCCTTGAATTCCCGCGAGGCGTATTCGGCAAGCTTGCCTTGGATGAAGTCCAGGAAGCACTGGATCCGCAAGGCCAGTTGCGAGTTGCGGTAGTACACGGCATTGATCGGCTGGCGATACCCGCTGTTGGCATCGGCCAGCAGCACCATCAACCTGCCGGCCTGGATGTCTTCGCGGGTCATGAAGTCCGACAGGCAGGCAATGCCCTGCCCTTGCAGCGCCAAGTGGCGCACGGTCTCGCCGCTGGACGCGCTGATGGCGGGCTGGATCGGCCAGCGATCACCGTGTACGTGGCGCAACGGCCACTGGTTGAGGCCCTCGTTCTGAGCAAACCCCAGCAACGCGTGGTCCGCCAGTTCGGCGACGCTTGTGGGCGTCCCGTGTTGCTGTAAATAGACCGGGCTGGCCAGGATGTGCAACGGGCTGCAGCCCAGGGCGCGAGCGTGGAGTGTCGAGTCGGTCAGGGTGCCGATGCGGATGGCGATGTCGGTGCTTTGCTCCAGCAGGTCGATGATCAGGTCGTTGCTGTTGAGTTCGAGCTGGATGTCCGGGTAGAGCCGGCGGAATTCTTCGATGTGCGGGACGATGGCATGCAGCATGAACGGCGAGGCCGCGTTGATCCGCAGCCGCCCCGCAGGATGCTTCTGGCGGGACGACAGGCGCTCTTCCAGTTCATCCATCTGGTCGAGGATGCCTTTGGCCTGCTCGAAGAAATACTTGCCCTCCTCGGTCAGGTCCATGCGCCGCGTCGTACGGTTGATCAGCGTGGTGCCGAGTTTGGCCTCCAGCCGCGACAGCGTGCGGCTGACCGCCGACGGCGTCTGCCCGACCTGCTCGGCGGCGGCGGAGATGGATCCGCACTCGATCACGCAGACGAAAATCTGCAACTCGTCGGATCTGGCTTTCACGGTGTTCTCTCATGAAATGCACGCGCCATGTGACGACGGTGCATCATTGCTTTCAGGTAGTCCCGATAGTAGCCGGATTACCGCGAAAGGCCGAACACCTCGCGCAAATGCTGTTCATACCGCGCCACGTCAGCCTCAATGTTCGGGCGCTTCATCACGTCCACGCACAGGAAGGTCGGCAGGCCGGTCATGCCGAGGAACTGATTGGCCTTGTGAAACGGGAAGTACACAGCGTCCACGCCCTTGGCTTCGAAAAAGTCGGTCGGGTCGTCGAAGGCTTGCTGCGGGGCGTTCCAGGTCAGGGACAACATGTACTGCTTGCCCTGGATCAGGCCGCCGCTGCCGTATTTCTGCGAGGCATCGGAACGGGTCCGACCGTCGCTGGCATAGAGGCTGCCATGACCTTCGGTGAAGACTTCATCGATGTATTTCTTCACGGTCCATGGTGCGCCCATCCACCAGCCGGGCATCTGGTAAATGATCACGTCGGCCCAGAGGAACTTGGCCACTTCCTCCTTGATGTCGTAACCGCCGTCGATGAAGGTGGTTTTCACGTCAAAACCACCACGGTCCAACACGCTGAGCGCCGCGTCGTGGAGGGTGGTGTTGTAGCGACCGTCGGAGTGGGCGAATTGTTTACCGCCATTGAGCAACAGGATTTTTTTCATGGGGAGCCTCATCGAGTTCCACGTGGGCCGTTGACTGGCCGCGGCATGGAAAGGTTGAAAACGATGGCGGCAGCGTACCGACGAGCTTCGTGCGGAATAAGCCCCGCAACGGCAAAATTGATTTGACCTATACGCACGAATCAGCGATCGATTATTGCCTTAAGATCCGGCATCTCTTTTTATTTCAGGAGCCATCTCCGATGAGCGAACTGCACGGTTTCATCCTGCATGCCAAGACCCGTCCGGAAAAAGCCGAGGCTTTCGAAGCACTGTTCCGCGCCTACGTCGAACCAAGCCGCGCCGAGCCCGGCTGCATCGAATACCACATGCTGCGGGACCAGCAGGATCCGACGCTGTTTATCTTCTACGAGGTCTGGGCCTCCCAGGCGCATCTGGACGTGCACTCGAACCTGCCGCACATGAAGCAATTCTTCGCGCAACGCATGGATTATCTGGAGCGTGACTTCGACATCCGCCGCGTCGACATGCTCAGTCCGTCCTCGGCTAGTCGCTGATCAGCAGATGGCCGCCGAGCACAGCGAGGCCAACGAAGAACACACGCTTGAACAACACGGCGCTGATCCGTTGGCGCAGCCATTGCCCCAGCCACATGCCCAGCAGCGCCGGCAGCAGCACCAGCAATGAAGCGCTCATTTCACCCACGCCCAGGGCGCCGCGCCAGAACAGGCCGGCGGCCAGGGCCAGGGTCGAGACCGTGAATGACAGGCCCAGGGCCTGCACCAGTTCATCCTTGCCCAGGCCCAAGGCTTGCAGATAAGGCACCGCCGGAATCACGAACACCCCGGTGGCGGACGTGATGACGCCGGTGATGACGCCGCACAGCGGGCCCAGCCACGGTTCGACGCCAGCGCCCACCCGCCACGTGGGCAGCAAGAGCCCGCCCAGCGCATACAGCAACAAGGCCCCGCCCAAGGCACGAACCACCCAGGCCCCGCCCGTCATGCCGATCCACAGCGTACCGAGCCCGGTGCCCAGGCATATCGCCAGGAGCAACGGCCACAACCGCCGGATCAACGCTTGCAGGTGCCCGCCAAACGCCAGTTGCCAGACGTTGGTCAGGGTCGCCGGAATGATCAACAGCGCCGCAGCCTGCGTCGGCGCCATAGCCAGCCCGAGCAACCCCATGGACAGGGTCGGCAAGCCGAGGCCGATGACGCCCTTGAGGGTGCCGGCCAGCAGGAAGGTGCCGATAACCAGCAGGGAAAGGGCCAGACCGAGGTTTTGATAGAAAGCGATGAGTGTGTTCATGGGGCCATGGTGCACCCCGGGGGGCAGGTTTTAAATCTGCCATATACTGAGGGTGCCTCTCTTCCCGCAAGAGGCTGAAACCTTGTGGGGGTGCTACTGGCGCCTTCGCGAGCAAGCCCGCTCCCACAGTGGATCGCATTTCAAACTGTGGGAGCGGGCTTGCTCGCGAAGACGGCATACCAAACACCACAGAATTTGAGATAGGACCCCTTCCATGCACTTCGACCTCACCGACCTGCGCCTCTACCTGAACACCCTCGACACCGGCAACATCACCGCCGGTGCCGCCCGCAGCCATTTGTCCCTGGCGGCGGCCAGTGCTCGTGTCCGGGCCATGGAAGCGTCCCTGGGCATCGACTTGCTGGAACGCGGCCGGCGCGGAGTGACGCCGACACCCGCGGGCAAGGCCCTGGCCCAGCATGCCCGGGTGTTGCTGCAGCACGCCGAACACCTGCAACAGGATCTGGCCGAATACGCCCAGGACGTCAAAGGCCAGGTGCGATTGTTGTGCAACACCAGCGCCATGACCGAGTACCTGCCCGAACTGTTGGCCAGTTTCCTCAAGGCCCACCCCAACCTCGACATCGACCTGCAGGAATTGCCCAGCTCACGGATCACCCATGGACTGCGCCAAGGTGCGGCGGACCTGGGGATCGTTTCCGACGCGGTGGACACCCATGACCTTCAGACCAAGCCTTTTCGCGACGATCCACTGGTATTGATCCTACCGACTGGCCACCCCCTGGCTGACGGTCGAGCCGTGCGTTTCAGCGAGACCCTCAGCCACGACTATATCGGCCTGAATGCCTCCAGCGCCCTGTCGATTCACTTGGAAGAACAAGGCCCTGCACATTGGCTCGCGCATGCAAATCCGCATTCGCGCCGATGGTTTCGACGGGATGATTCGCATGGTGGCCCATGGTGCCGGCATCGCCATCGTGCCGAAGGCGGCCATCGACCGGCGCCTGCCCGAGCCTTCGTATCGTTGCATCGAGTTGCAAGAGGCCTGGACCCACCGGGCGCTCCTGCTGTGCGCTCGCAACTTCGACGGTTTACCTGCCTACGCCAAGGCCCTGGCTCGGCATCTGACCGATTGATGCGCGCTTCTGGATAGCCCGATGTCGACCCCAGGCATCTACCCGCTCATGTCGCGCGTTAGGGTGCCTGTTCTTTTCTGCCCCTTTCGGAGTTCACATGACCGCCCCCATCACCGTCCTGCGCGACACCCATCCGCTGCCCGTACTCGATGCCTGCAAATGGGAAAAACTCGAAGGCGACCCGCACACCGTCAACCTCAACGCCTACACCAGCGAAGACGGCAGCAAGATCATGGGCACCTGGATCTGCACACCCGGCAAATGGTATGTGGAATACGTGAAGTGGGAGTACTGCCATTTCCAGGAAGGCTACTGCATCATCACCCCGGACGGCATGGAGCCGATCCATCTGCGCGCCGGTGACATCTTCGTCATCGAGCCAGGCATGAAAGGCACGTGGGAAGTGGTCGAGACCGTGCGCAAATATTTCGTCTTCGCCTGAAACAAAAAACCGAGAGACCACCCGACGTGGTCTCTCGGAAAACAACTTCTGGAATGCACAACCCTGTGGCGAGGGGATTTATCCCCGCAGGGCTGCGAAGCAACCCTGAAATCTATTGCGGCTTGCGATAGCTGTTAACAATCGCCGAAAAATCCTTGCCGCCCTCGCCTCGCTGACTCATCGCCTGGTACAACTGCTGCGCCACCGCCCCCAGCACCACCGGCTGATGGGCCTGCCGTGCGGCTTCGGTGGCCAGGCCCAGGTCCTTGAGCATCAGGTCGGCACCAAAGCCACCGGTGTAGCCGCGGGACGCCGGCGCCGTTTCGATCACGCCCGGCCAGGGGTTGTAGGTGTCCGAACTCCAGCAACGGCCCGTCGAGCTGTTGATGATCCCGGCCAGCACCTGGGTGTCGATCCCCAAGGCATCGCCCAGCGCCATGGCTTCGCTGACGCCCACCATGGAAATCCCCAGCAGCAGGTTGTTGCAGATCTTGGCGATCTGCCCGGTACCGACTTCGCCGCAGTGCACGATGTTACGGCCCATTTGCGCCAGCACCGGTTGCAAGGTGGCGAACAACTCAGCCGTGGCGCCGACCATGAAGGTCAACGTGCCCGCCGCCGCACCGCCGGTGCCGCCCGAGACCGGCGCATCGGCCATCGCCACCCCTTGCTTCGCAGCGGCAGCCGCCACGTCACGGGCGGTTTGCGGATCGATGGTGCTGCAATCCACAGCCGGCGTACCCGCGGCGATACCGGCCAGCACACCGTCTTCACCCAGCCAGACACTGCGCACATGGGCGGCGGCCGGCAGCATGGTGATCACCAGCGCAGCGCCCTGGGCCGCGTCGCGCGGCGAGGCGCTGATCGTGCCGCCCAATGCCGCCAACTCGGCCAATACGGTCTGGTTCAGGTCGAACAGGTTCAGCGAATGGCCAGCCTTGAGCAGGTTGCGCGCCATGGGGGCGCCCATGTTGCCCAGGCCGATGAATGCGATGTTCATGTCCGACTCCTTAACGCAAATGGATGGTGGTGTTCACACCGTCATTGACGCTGTCGTCATCGAACCAGCGCGCGGTCACGGTCTTGGTCTGAGTGTAGAACTGCACCACTTGTTTGCCGTACGGGCCGAGGTCGCCGAGTTTCGAACCCCGCGAACCGGTGAAACTGAAGAACGGCACCGGCACCGGGATCGGGATGTTGATGCCCACCTGGCCAACGTCGATTTCGCTCTGGAATTTGCGCGCCGCCGCACCACTTTGGGTGAACAGACCAGTGCCGTTGCCGAATGGGTTGGCGTTGACCAGGGCAATCGCCTGATCCAGGGTGTCGACTTCCAGCACCACCAGCACCGGGCCGAAGATTTCTTCGGTGTAGATGCGCATGTCGGTGGTCACGCCGGAAAACAGGGTCGGGCCGACGAAGTTGCCCTGCTCGAAGCCCGGCACGCGGATGTCACGGCCGTCGAGTTCCAGCTTCGCCCCTTGCTGCACGCCGCTCTCGATCAACTCGAGGATGCGTGCCTTGGCCCGCTTGGAAATCACCGGGCCGACATCGGTGCCCGGCTCGCTGCCGGCGTTGACCTTGAGCTTCTGCGCCAAGGCCTTGAGTTCCGGCAACCACTGCTTGGCCGCGCCCACCAGCACCACCACGGAAGTGGCCATGCAACGCTGGCCCGCCGCGCCGAAACCGGCACCGACCAAGGCATTGAGAGTCTGCTCGCGATTGGCATCGGGCAGCACCACTGCGTGGTTCTTGGCGCCCATCATCGATTGCACGCGCTTGCCGTGGCGACCCGCCAGGTCATACACGTGGGTGCCGACCGCCGTCGAGCCGACGAACGAAACCGCCTTGATGTCCGGGTGGGTGCAGAGTGCATCCACCACGTCCTTGCCGCCGTGCACCACGTTGAGCACACCGGCCGGTACGCCGGCCTCGATGGCCAGCTCCACCAGGAGCATGGTCGACAGGGGATCCTGCTCCGACGGTTTGAGCACGAAGGTGTTGCCGCAGGCGATGGCCATGGGGAACATCCACAATGGAATCATCGCCGGGAAGTTGAACGGGGTAATGCCCGCGCACACACCAATCGGCTGGCGCAGGGTGTAGGTGTCAACGCCACCGGCGACGTTCTCGGCAAATTCGCCCATCTGCAGGGTGCCGATGGAACAAGCGTGCTCCACCACTTCCAGGCCACGGAAAATATCGCCCTCGGCGTCAGCGATGGTCTTGCCCTGTTCGGCGCTGAGCACCGCGGCGATGCGCTTGGAATGTTCGCGGATCAACGCCTGGAGCTTGAGCATGATGCGCATCCGCGCACCGATGGGCGTCAGTTTCCAGGTCTGGAACGCACGCTGGGCAGCTGCGATGGCGGCGTCGACTTCCGACGCCGTGGCGAACGGAACCTTCGCCAGCACCTGTTGGGTGGCCGGGTTGACGATGTCGTGCCATTCGCGGGTTTGGGATTCAACCCACTCACCATCGATCAGCAGTCTGACGGTTTGCAGGGCAGTGTCATTGGGCGTAAGGGAAACGTTCATGCTGGCCTCCGGGATTGTTCTTATAGAGAGCGCTGGTTCAGCAAAGACCAAGGTGCAGGAGCACGCATGGTGATGAGACGGTTTTTGGAGTATAGATGTGCAAACTTCTAATAAGAATGCACATAAAAGCCGGTCCATCATGCAAAAAAACATCACCTCCCTGGGTTCGCTGAACTGGGACGACCTCAAGTTTTTCCTCGAAGTGGCCCGCACCCGCAAGGCCAGCACGGCCGCCAAGCGCCTGGCCGTCGACTACACCACGGTGTCGCGACGCATCAGCTCGCTGGAAGCCTCGCTGGGCACGCTGCTGTTCGAAAAATCCCGGACCAACGGTTTTGTCCTGACGGCCGAAGGCCAGCGCCTGCTGGGTTACGCCGAATCGATCGAAAGCACCCTGCACATGGCCTGCGAGCAGGTTTCAGGCTCTGGCGTGGCGCTGTCCGGCCACGTGCGCATGGGCTGCACCGAAGGCTTCGGCAGCTTCTTCATCACCCCGCAACTGAGTCACTTCGTCGACGCCTACCCGGCCATTTCGGTGGATATCCTGCCATTGCCGCACTTCATCAGCCTGTCCAAGCGCGAAGCCGACATCGTCATCGCCCTCGAACGCCCCGAACATGGCCCGTATGTGTGCTGCAAATTGTGCGACTACCGGCTGCAGCTCTATGCCACCCAGCCTTACCTGGACAACCACCCACCGATCCAGCGCCCGGCCGACCTGGCCATGCACTCATTCATCAGCTATGTGGATGACTTGGCGTTCAGTTCCGAATTGCTCTACCTGGCCAACGTCCTGCCCGGCGCCAATGCCCACCTGCGCAGCACCAGCGTGATCGCGCAATTCGTGGCAGCGCAACAAGGCCGCTCGCTGGCGATCCTGCCCTGCTTCCTCGCCGCCCAGGACCCACGGCTGTTGCCGGTGCTGCCGGAGGACATCACCGTCACCCGGCAATTCTGGATGTACTGCCGGGAGGATTTGAGGAAGCTGAAGCGCATTACGCTGCTGTGGGATTACATCCGCGAGGTGACTGAACGGAACCAGCCATTGCTGATGGGCGACAGCCGGGAGATGGTGTTCGCCGACTAGTCGGCGATGACCACGATGGCGACGCGGCGGTTTTCGGTGCGGCCGCTGGCCGTGTCGTTGGAGGCGACCGGTTTGCTGCTGCCCAGGCCACGCAATTGGACGTTTTCTTCGCGCATGCCAACGCTTGTCAGCACCTTGCTCACGCTGGCGGCCCGGCGCATCGACAGTTGTTCGTTGTAGGCCTGGGAGCCCGATGCGTCGGTATGACCATCGACACGTACCCGCTCGATGCCCGCGCCCAACAGCGCCTTGCCGATGCGCTCGACGATCTCGGTGCTGGCCGGGTTGAGGTTCTCCACATCGCTACCAAACAGGACCTTGCCCGACAGACCGAAGGCCCAGCCATCGTCAGTCAGTTCAAAGCCTTGTTGCTTGAGTACGGCAATTTGCGCCGGGGTCAGGCCTTTCGGCGGTGCGGTCTGGCAACCGCTCAGGACCAGGGTGGCGAGTAAGAAAAGCGCTGCAAACCAACGCAGGGAAAATTGAGGGTATGAACGCACGAGTCAGCTCCTGGTTTGAAGATCAGCGACGGAGTGATCCGACCCCGCCGTATGTTGACCGCCTCGGGCGAGGCGTTTGGCTTGGTACATGGCCGCATCGGCGGCGTGGAGCAGGGTGCTCGGTGTGTCACCATGCTCCGGGTAGACAGCAATGCCGACACTGAGTGAGGTCAACACGGAGGCGTTGCCAGGCAACTGAATCGGCACTTCCATGCTGGCGATGATTTTTTCAGCGATCCGTTCGGCGTCCTCGGCCTTGTGCAAGGGCGCCAGCAGCACGGCGAACTCGTCGCCCCCCAAGCGCGCGACCAAGTCGTCCTCACGCAACTGGGCCCGGACCCGGGTCGCCACGGCCGTGAGCACCGCGTCACCGGCGGCGTGGCCGAAGTTGTCATTGATGCCCTTGAACCGGTCGCTGTCCAGGTACAACACGGCCACCTGCTCGTCGTGCTTGCCAGCGTTGCGCAAGGCACGCGTCAACCGCCCTTCGAAAAACGCCCGGTTCGGCAAGCCCGTCAAGCTGTCATGACTGGCCTGGTGCGCCAGGGTTTCGTTTTCGCTTTGCAGGTGAGTCTGCCAGGACTCCAGTTCATCGAGCAGGGCGTTGAAGTCATTGGCCAGGTTATCCAGTTCGGCGATAGCGGCCGGCGGTACGCGCCGGTCCAGGGCGCGTTCGCTGCGGGCCGCGTGCGCTACCTCGGCCAGGCTGCGCAGCGGCCCGGTGATCGCACGCAACTGGCGCCGCGCCAGATAAAGCGCCACCCAGGCACTCACCGCCGTGCACAGGATGATCCCCGCCAGCCCGCTGAGCAAAAAACGCAACAGGCTGCCGCCATGCCCCGCCAACACGATACGGCCGATGTCCTGCCCTTGATGAACGATCGGCAGGCTGATGGGCTTTTCCAGGAATGCCTTGGCAATGTGCACTTCCAGCTCCGACAACAGGCCGGTTTGCGGTCTCTGCCAGCGCGCCAGCAGACGACCATGTTCATTGAACACCTGGGCATCGGCGACTTCCTCGGTGGAGGCGATCAAGGCCAGCGCTTCGGTGGCGGCGGCCGAATCATCGAAGACCACGGCGGCTTCTACGGTGTAGTTGATCGAACGAGCGATCAGGTGCAGGTTGTGATCGGCGTAGACCCGCAACGCCAGCAGGCCGAGCAAGGTCAGGGAAACACTGGCCATGGTGATGGCCACCAAGGCGACGATCAGATGGCCGCGACCGATGACCGAGCCCAGGGTAGGACGGAGCCTTGGTTTGCTCTGCGTCATGGCGTTGCGGACCTGCGGCGGGAAAGCTGCAGCACACTCGGATGGATGCGCACGCCACTGCGGGCCACGGAATCGAGGTTGACCTCGAAAGACACTTGTTCATCGCCGACCCGCAGGCAGAACAAGCTCCCAACGGTGCACTGGTCGCCACCTTCGCTGATGCTCAGCACCGGCTTGCCGATCAAGGACGCAAACAGACGGGTGTGCTCATCGTTGGTCAGCCTGCCGACGTAGACCGCGTTGCACTCAGTGGCGATACCGGGATGATCGGCCAGCAACCGCTGCACAGTCACCGGCCGCCCCGTGGCCTGGGTACTGCCCTTGACGAGATCGTCGGTGTATTGGGTTGGCCCGACGATGCACAGCTGCAACTGGGTTGGTTCCACGGGCCAGCGAGCGTAGCTGAGAATACCCAATACCACCTGGGTCACCGCTTCGGCCCGCTGCTCGGCCTGGGTCGTGGCTGCCTGCTCCTCGGCCGCCGCGACAGGCAGCAGCAGACACAAAAGGCCGGCAAGCAGAACATGCCCCAAGCCCTTGCTGCGCACTGCCTCCCGTACAGGCACTTTCATGGAAAGTCTCTTGATCCCAGCGATAAGTGCCGGAACGATAGCACAGTGCCAAAAAGCCAGCGAGGCAGCGTTTTACGCAGGCTTCGCAGCGAAACAGGCCAGATTGTCGCGGGGGCATGAATCCTTGAAAGCTGACAATTCAGTCAGCCTGTTCCAACGCCAGCATCAACCCGCTCAAGCGCTTGACCTTGCGCCGCACCGCCTCCTCGAAGATGCCGACTCGCGGTTCGATCAAGCTGAACCATTGCTTGCCCCGGGTAATGGCGGTGTACACCAGTTCCTTGGTCAAGACCGGGTTGAGCGCGTCCGGAAGGACCAACGCGGTATGGGTGAACTCCGAGCCCTGGGATTTGTGCACCGTCATGGCATACACGGTTTCCACGTCATTCAGCCGGCTGGGCAGGACGAAACGCACACCGCCCTGGCCATCATTGCGCGGGAACGCGACCCGCAGCACCTGCTTGCCGGCATCGGGCCCATCACGCTCGGGCAGCCTGAGGGCAATGCCGATATCGCCGTTCATCAACCCCAGCCCATAGTCGTTACGGGTCATCAGCACCGGACGGCCCTCGTACCACAGGTGATCGCTATCGATAAGACGGGCCTTGAGCAGTGCGGCGGTGATTCGCGGGTTCAATCCTTCGACGCCCCACGGCCCCTTGCGCACCGCGCAAAGCAATTGGAACTCGTCGAAAGCCGCCAGGACTTCGCGGGCCCAATCGGCCCAACAACGGTCTTCCAGCGGCAGGGAATCGGCCGGGCGGCGCTGCCGCAGCAGGCTCAGGTAATGCCGGTAACCCTGGGGCCCATCTGGCTTGCCGTCGAGTAACAGTTTTTCCAGTGTCGTGTCGTGTTCACTCGCCAGCGTCAGGAAAGACAGATCGGCGTAGTGCCCCTCCTCCAGCAGTTGGCGGGCTTTTTCAGGCTGCTGCTGGTTGACCCAGCGAGCCAACTGACCGATCCCGCTGCCTTCGCCGAAGCGCCGGGAATGCCTGAGCATGACCACTTGCTGCGCCAGGGGATGGGTGCCGTCGAGGTCCTGTTGCAGGTCGATGGCCGCCAGGTTCTCACCACTGACCGACTCGAGCCAGGCTCGAGTCCGGGGGCTGTACCAGCCGTCCTCGGCGTCTCGACACAAATCCCCCAGCACCGCACCGGCCTCCACAGAAGCCAACTGGTCCTTGTCCCCCAGCAACACCAGTCGTGCATGGGACGGCAGCGCATCCAGCAGGTTGGCCATCATCTCCAGGTCGATCATCGATGCTTCATCGACTACCAGCACATCCAGTGGCAAGCGATTGCCTGCATGGTGGCGAAAATGCCGGGTGCCAGGACGACTGCCCAGCAAACGATGGACCGTCGTCACATCGCAAGGAATCCGTTCACGTACAGCCTCATCCACATCCAGGGACCGCACCTGCTGGCTGATGGACTCGGTGAGGCGCGCTGCCGCCTTGCCCGTGGGCGCAGCCAGGCGAATGCGCAGCGGCTTCCCGGCCTCGACGGCCGGTGCCTGCAACAGCGCCAGCAGCCGTACAACGGTGGTGGTCTTGCCGGTGCCTGGTCCGCCGGTCACGATGCTGAAAGCCCCACGGGTCGCCAGGGCGCAGGCCAGCTTCTGCCAATCGATCGGGCCGCTGGTATTGGCTGGCCCGAACAGCCCATCCAACCGCTCGCGCAGGTCGTCGGGTGCCGCTTCAGACTCGATCAGCCGTTGGCGCAACGCTTCGTCGATTCGTCGCTCATAGCCCCAGTAACGGCGCAAGTAAAGACGCTTGCCCGACAGCACCAATGGACGTTGCTGCGCCTCTTCGCTCCCATCCACCGCCAGGGCCACCAACCGGCTGGAAGCCAGGACCTTGCACCAATGGGCACCGTCCAGTGCCTGCAATATTTGCGAGGGCAACAGCATCACGCCTGTCTGCAGGTCACCCTCGGGGGGCAGCGACAGGGCGAAGTCAGGTTCCTTGAGGGTCTCGAAAACATCCAGGCAAACATGCCCGTGGCCCAGCTGATGACTGGTCAGCGCAGCGGCGAGCAGGACCAAAGGATCATCGTCGGGCGCCAGTTCATGGAGGAACGCAACGAAGGCCTTGTCCAGGGCGCGCAACCAGCCGCGCTCGACCCAGCGCGTCAGCAACAACAGCAAGTCCTGCGCACGGCTCAAGGGGGCCAGGTCAACCAGGCTCTCGTCATCGGACGCCTTGGGCAGCAGCTCGGCAAAGGAACGGCTCATAGCAATTCTCCCTGTACCCACGCCGGTTCCGCCTTGGGTTCGGGCGCGCCTTGGAACAGACGATCCAGTTGCTCGATCAAGGCCCGTGGCGGCCTGGTGAAATACACGCCCTGGCTGGTTGAGCGGGTACCACGGAGGAACAGATAGAGAGCGCCGCCGACATGCCGGTCGTAGTCGTAGTCGGGGAGCCGCGCCTTGAGCTGGCGATGCAGGGCCAACAGGTACAGCACGTATTGCAGGTCGTAGCGATGGTCCAGGATCGACTGTTCCATGGCCTGTACGGTGTAGGCCATGTCATCGACACCCAGCCAGTTGGACTTGTAATCGGCCACGTAGTAACGGCCCTCGTGCTCGAACGTCAAATCGATGAAACCCTTGAACATGCCATTGAGCAGCACCGGCTCCGCAGCGACGCGGGCCACACCGCCATGGGTGAAGCGGCAAACCAGTTGGTCAAGCCTTTGCACATCGACCTTGTGGCTGGCGAACCAGAATTCCATTTCGACCTGAAACTGGGTCAGCCGCTCCAGCACCACCGGTGCCTGGTCGTTACCGACGCGCATGGGCATGTTGATCAGATGCTGCAGCCAGTCGCTCAGCGTGGTAATCCAGCCTTTCCAGCCTCGGCGGTTGCAGCGTCGGGCAATGGCGTCCTCGATATCCGCCGGCCCAGAGGAAAAGCCTTCCCCGGCGACCCACTCCAGCAGGCCATGGAGGAAAGTCCCCGGGTTGGGGCCTCGGGGGAAACGGTGGATATCACCACCGACGGCGATGGTCTCCCTGGGAGCGTCCGGGTCAAGTCGTTCATCGTCGAACAGTTTCTGGGCCTGCGGACTCTCTGGCGAGGTATCGCTGCCTTCGCTCAGGCTTTCGCCGATGCGCAAGGCACTGTAGGAGGCGATCCACCAGTTTTCGCTGGCTTTGCGCAAGGGCACCAAGGGCTCGAGCAATACAGCGTCGTTGCGTGGCGGCCGGTAGCGCTCGTCGGTGGCTTCGGGCAATGGCTGGCAACTCACCGCGACACTGCCTTGTTGCAGGTCTTGCAGCCAGCGCCTCAGCTCCACCGAATCGGTCAGCGGCGCCCCACCCCCCAACAGATAGCCCAGCGCGGACACATGCAGGATCGAGCTGCTGTTATTGCCCCGCTTGAGGTCCGCGACACCCAGCCAGCAGGCATGCTGTGCGCGGGTCAGTGCCACGTAGAGCAGCCGCAGATCCTCGGCGAGGCGCTCGTCATCGGCCTTGGCGATCAATTCGGCGGTGGGCTTGAGGCTGATCTGCGCCTTGTTGGCCTCATCGTGGTAATGCAACGGCAATCGACTGCCGTCCACCGGTTTCGTCGAACAGATGAAGGGCAAGAAGACCAGCGGATATTCAAGGCCCTTGGACTTGTGGATCGTGACCACCTTGACCAACTGCTCATCGCTTTCCAAGCGCAGGATCTGCTCTTCTCCCGCCTGCCCGGACAAAGCCAGATGCTCGGACAAATGCCGGATCAAGGCCTGTTCGCCATCCAGCTCACCGGCGGCCTGCTGCAACAGCTCGCAAAGATGCAGCAAGTTGGTCAATACCCGCTCGCCATCACTGCGCGTCATCAGGGCTTGGGGCAATTCGAAATCATGTAACAGCCGTCGCAACATCGGCAGCACGCCCTGGCTGCGCCACACCGTGCGATAACCGCGAAACTGCATGACCCGGGCTTCCCAGGCCAGCTCATCCTGGTTGAGACGCTCAAGCTCCGTCAGCGACAGGTTCAACGTGATGCTGGCCAGCGCTGCCCGTAGCGGTCGCTCCACATCCGGTTCGGCACAGGCCCTGAGCCAGGTCAGCAAGTCCCGCGCCTCTTGCGAAGCAAAAACCGAATCCTTGTCGGACAGATAGACACTGCGCACACCCCGCGCGGACAGCTCGTCTCGCACGGCTTGCGCTTCTTTACCGTCGCGCACCAGGATGGCGATATCCGCCGGGCGCAACCCCCGCAGCGTTTCGCCATCGACCGTGAAACCGTCGCGTCCCGACTGGCCACCGTTGAGCAACGCCGTGATCTCACTGGCGCAGGCGGCTGCCATGGATTGTCGATACACCGCACCGGAAAGCGGCTGTTCCGATGGCAGATGCCATAGGTTCAGCGCCGCCACCGCCTGCCCTGCCACTTGCAAGGATTCCTTGCGCCCCTGGGACCCAACGGAGAGGAACGGTACCGGGTTCTCGCCCGATGGCTCACGGAACAGAAAGGCCCCGCGCCCCTTCGGACGGGACTCGGCCTTCTGGAAAAGATGGTTTACCGCCCCCACCATGGCATGGCTCGAACGGAAATTCGTGCCCAGCGTATGCAACCTGCCGGCCGTGGCCGCGCGAGCACGCAGGTAGGTGTAGATGTCGGCGCCGCGAAAGGCGTAGATCGCCTGCTTCGGATCGCCGATCAGGAAAAGTCCGGTCTCAGGGTCGTTTTCTTCGATGCGGTAGATGCTTTCGAAGATCCGGTACTGAACCGGGTCGGTGTCCTGGAACTCATCGATCAGCGCCACCGGGAACTGCTCGCGGATCAGGCTCGCCAGACGTTCGCCCCCGTCGGCCTGCAGCGCCGCGTCGAGACGCAGCAGCATGTCGTCGAAGCCCATCTCGGCGCGGCGCCGTTTCTCTGCTTCGAAGCGTGCCCCGACCCATTGCGCGGCATGCTGCAACACGGCGGCATCCGGCGTGGGCAACGCCTCCAGGCTGGCCTTGAGACCGGCCATGGCGTCCAGGCCGGGATGGTTGGGCACGTCACCTTTCCAGGCTTCGGCCATGCCCTCGGGCGTCAGGCGTGTGAACCCAGTCCCGATATCCAACAGCTCGTGGCTTTCGTCCTCTACCCAGGCGGTGATTTTCTGAAACCACGGCTCGAAGTAACGCGCCTGCATCTTGCGCCCGTCGACAGACTTGCTGGCGACGCCTTGTTGGCAGATCTCCAGCAATTCCACGGCCCATTGCCGCCATGGCGCCTTGAGATCGAGCAGGGCGGCACTGCGCTCCTGCAGGGAGGCCGCGATGAGTTCGGCCGGCTCAAGCCCATCCGCGTCGCCACGCTCGCTGGCAAACAAACCTCTCACCCGTGGCAACAGTGCCGCAGGCCCTCCCCAATGGGTACGCACCCAATTCAGAGCCTCACCTTCCATCGAATAGCAGAACAGCCGCCAGTAATCGCGCAATACTTCGCCCAGCAATTCGCTGTGGTCGGTTTCAAGGGTCTGGGTAAACAGGCTGCCGCTGTCGAAGGCATGCTCACGCAACATGCGCTGGCACCAGCCATGGATGGTCGAGACGGCCGCTTCGTCCATCCACTGCGCGGCGATGTCCAGCCGGTTCGCGCAACCTGGCCATTGTTCGGCACTGAATTCATCGCGCAACGCGGTGATCAGTGAATCCGGTGCTGGAATCTCGTCGCGAAAGAAACGTGCGGCCTCGGCCAGACGGGTGCGGATTCGCTCGCGCAACTCCTTGGTGGCAGCGTCCGTAAAGGTCACCACCAGGATTTGCGGCGGAAGCAGCTCGCGGCCAAAACCGGACGCCGATCCGCCATGACCCAGCACCAGACGCAGGTACAGCGCCGAAATGGTGAAGGTCTTGCCGGTACCGGCGCTGGCCTCGATCAGTTGGCTGCCCCGCAACGGGAACGCCAGGGCCAAGGGTGTCTGCCGACTCATGAACGGGTCTCCTCGCCAACCGATGAACGCCACGGGGCTTCGAGCAGCGGCCGGTAAAGCGCATCGCACCAGTCGGGGAATGTTTCGTCAGCCATCAAGGCGGCGAAATCAGGAAACTGACGAGCCAAGGCCGGGTTTTCCCGCCGTTCGCCCTCAAACGTCTGTCCATCGCCCTCATAAGCTTTGCGCGCCGCCGCTTCAGCCTTGAGCGGATCGCTCTGGCCGAGCCAGGCGAAAGCCGTCTTCACTGCAATCGGCAGGGGCTGGCGCATACCGGTCTGCCAGGCCAGCAGCATGTCCCCCAGCAGCCGTCGTGCGACAGTCTCGTCAAAAGGCGCCAGCAACAAGCTGTCATCACTGGCGACCAGCGCCGTCGTCAACGACAAGCCATTAGCGCAGGCCACGAGATGGTTGACCCAGGGCCGTATCAGCCGATGCCACTTGCGGCTCTTGGTGGAGCCGATACTGTTGGGTATGGCCGTGATGGCGAGGACCGCACCGTCGGAGCGCTGGTGCAGGCCACTGAGCCAGCCCTCGACACCCACGCCCTGCAATTGCAGGCTGACGGGCACAGCACTGGCCAGCGGCGTGGGCCATAACGCCAGAAGCTGCTGGTAGCGTTGGAGCAGATCCGGCAAGGGTTCGATCAGTTCGCGCTGCATGCACTCACCGAACCCGGCCATCGGTAACAGGCCGCTGTCCTGGAGTCTCTGGGCATGGGCGGCCAGTGCAAGCTCCGGCTGGTCCAAGCGCACCAGAGCAGCCTCAAGCAGGCTGTCACTCAGGCTGTAGCGTTGCAGCGCATCGAGCACGAAAGGTTCGTCATCGGCCAGAGGCGCTTCGATGGCTTCGAAGAATACTTTCAGCCGTTGGCTGAAAAAATGGCGGACGGGATTGCGCAGGAAGTCCTGCAACTGACCGAGGCCCAAGGGTTCTTCCTGGACGTAAGGCGTCAGCATCTGGGCTTTGTCGGTGTGATCACCGATGTCATGGAGCATTCGCCATTCGCTGGCGTAACTGAACAGCTCGTCACCGTGATGGAAATAACGCGCACTGAACGGTTGCAGCGGATGCTCCTGGGTCAGGGCATCGAGAAGAGGCTTGCTGTCATCTGCCAACCGCCAGCCACTGGCGAGATGATCGCGCAGTTGGCCGATCAACACCGATGCCGGGCGCTCGCTGTTGTCGCGAATACTGCGCCCCACCCAACTGATGTACAGCTTTTCCCGGGCAGAAAGCAGCGCTTCCAACAGCAGGTAACGGTCGTCTTCACGGCGGGAACGATCACCCGGGCGATAATCGCCGCCCATCAGATCGAAATCCAAGGGCGGCTGGGCGCGCGGGTAATCACCGTCGTTCATCCCCAGCAAGCACACCAGCTTGAAGGGGATCGCGCGCATCGGCATCAAGGTACAGAAGTTGACGGCGCCGGCCAGGAAGCGTTGGGACAGTCGCCCCTGATCCAGCCCGGCCAACCAGGCTTCACGCACCACCGTCAGCGGCAACTCATCGTGCAGCCCCACCGACTCACAGGTTTGCAGCCAGGTTTCACGCAAGTCTTCGAGTTGGGCCAGCAGATAGTCGTCATGCTCGTTGCTCGCCAGAAAAAACAGCTGCATCAGATCGTGCAGGCGCGAACCCCATTGCTGTGGCGACGCTGGCTGGGTGAGCTCCTGATGGGCGACTTCCAGGGCATCCAGCAACGCCACCAGCGGACCGATCAACGCCGCGTCCAGGCCACCGATCTCGTCATAGGGCTCGATACCGTCATAGGCCTGTGAGCTGCCGACGGCGTACCCCAGCAACATGCGACGCAAGCCGAAACGCCAGCTGTTCTGTTCGAGCTCCGCGGGCAAGCCCAGCCCGGCGCGGTGTTCGGCACTCATTCCCCAGCGTATCCCCGCCCCTTCGATCCAGCGATGCAATGTCGGCAGGTCGGCCTCATCGATGCCAAACCGTTCGCGCAACGCCGGGACATCCAGCAGATCGAGGATTTCGCTGACCGGGAAACGACTGTCCGGCAGCTTGAGCAAATGCTCGACGGCGATCAGTAATGGATCACGTCCGCGTTGGCCTTGGTCGGTCAGGGTGAATGGGATGAAACGAGGGTCGCTCCTGTCGAGCTGGCCGAACACCGCCCGAATATGCGGCGCATAGCTGTCGATGTCCGGGACCATGACAATAATATCCCGTGGGCGCAGGGTCGGATCCGCACTGAAGTGGGCCAGTAACTGGTCATGGAGAATTTCGACCTCACGCTGGGCGCCGTGGGCTACATGAAAGCGGATAGAGCCATCTCGCTGCGTATCGACGACGGGCCAGTGTTCGCGGGTTTCGTTCAGGGGCCGTAGCTCCAGGATGTCATCCTGCAACTGGCTGAGAAGGGTCGTGGGGGTTCCCTCCGTGAACAGGTCGATCCGCCCATCGCGAAACACCGCGCGATAGCTGCTGGGATCATCGTAGCTGTCGAGCAGGTTGATGTAGTCGCGCCCCTGCTTGCCCCAGGCGGCCAATAACGGATGGGCATGTTGATGCAGGGTTTGTGGATCGAGGACCGCGGGCATGCCGCTCTTGCGTGACTGGCGCTTGTATTGGTGGCGCAGCAAGTCCTTGTCGGCGACGATGTCCGCCCAATGATGGCGACACGGGTTATGCACACAGAGCAGAACCTGGCTGAACCGGGAAAGCCCGGCGAGTGCCTCGAGGACTTGGGCAGGCAACGAAGAAATACCGAACACGATGACCCGTGCGGGCAAGCCGTTCGGAGCGACTTCCAACGTGTTGATACGTTCGATGTAGCGCTGATGGACGCCGGCACGGCTTTGCGCCATGCCTTGTTCACCCACATCCAGCAACAAAGCGCGCCACAATTCCGCTTGCCAGCAATTCGCCGGCGCGAGCGGCTTGATTTCCCCTCGGACATTTCGTGTCTGGTGTCGCCCTTCAGCCCAATCCTCGAGCCAGTCGGCCCGGTATACCTGGTACTGGTCGAACAGATCGGCAAGGCGCTCCGACAGTTGATAGCGCTTGCGCAAGTCGGTGTCGTGGGTAAGGAATCGTCGCAGAGGTTCGAAATGAGGCAGCTCGATCAACTGCGGCAGCAGGCGCATCAGGCGCCAGGTTAAGGGGGCCTTGTCCAAGAGAGACTTGGCCGGAATCTCGTCACGTCCCAGCACTGTTCGATAAAGCTGCCACATGAAGCTACCCGGCAGTTGCACATCAATGGCAGCCGCTATGCCGCAGCCGCCGGAGTCATCCTCTTCCGGATCTTCAGCCAATGCGAGCTTGAGCCATTGGGCGATGCCATTGCTCTGTACCAGCGCGATTTCATTCTCAAGGGGAGCCAGCGGGTAGCGCCGCATCAAGCTGATCACCAGGCTGCGCAATTCATCGAGGCGATTCCCGTGAACCACCATGAAAGCTGGGTGAAGGGACGTTGCGTCCGGCATGAAAGGCATCCTTGAAAATGCAAAAGCTAGGGCAGAACCTTAGCACTGTCGGGGGGCTGTGACAGCCAGGGAGCTGTCCGAGCTTTTCGTAAGAAACTTTCCTGCGGGCAAAACAAAACCCCTACCTGCGTCAGCAGATAGGGGTTTCGGAATTTAATCTTGACGATGACCTACTCTCACATGGGGAAACCCCACACTACCATCGGCGATGCATCGTTTCACTGCTGAGTTCGGGATGGGATCAGGTGGTTCCAATGCTCTATGGTCGTCAAGAAATTCGGTAGCCAGCGCGTACCTTGCGGTCACGTTCCAGCGAATGGGTATGCGATAGTTTGTGTGTTGTCGCTGACGTTCTCGAACTTTCGGTTCGTTTCGTCTTCACACACCGCAATCTGGTCTCTTTCGAGTTCACAAATTGCTTGGGTGTTATATGGTCAAGCCTCACGGGCAATTAGTACAGGTTAGCTCAACGCCTCACAGCGCTTACACACCCTGCCTATCAACGTCGTAGTCTTCGACGGCCCTTCAGGGGACTCAAGGTCCCAGTGAGATCTCATCTTGAGGCAAGTTTCCCGCTTAGATGCTTTCAGCGGTTATCTTTTCCGAACATAGCTACCCGGCAATGCCACTGGCGTGACAACCGGAACACCAGAGGTTCGTCCACTCCGGTCCTCTCGTACTAGGAGCAGCCCCTCTCAAATCTCAAACGTCCACGGCAGATAGGGACCGAACTGTCTCACGACGTTCTAAACCCAGCTCGCGTACCACTTTAAATGGCGAACAGCCATACCCTTGGGACCGGCTTCAGCCCCAGGATGTGATGAGCCGACATCGAGGTGCCAAACACCGCCGTCGATATGAACTCTTGGGCGGTATCAGCCTGTTATCCCCGGAGTACCTTTTATCCGTTGAGCGATGGCCCTTCCATACAGAACCACCGGATCACTAAGACCTACTTTCGTACCTGCTCGACGTGTCTGTCTCGCAGTCAAGCGCGCTTTTGCCTTTATACTCTACGACCGATTTCCGACCGGTCTGAGCGCACCTTCGTACTCCTCCGTTACTCTTTAGGAGGAGACCGCCCCAGTCAAACTACCCACCATACACTGTCCTCGATCCGGATAACGGACCTGAGTTAGAACCTCAAAGTTGCCAGGGTGGTATTTCAAGGATGGCTCCACGCAGACTGGCGTCCACGCTTCAAAGCCTCCCACCTATCCTACACAAGCAAATTCAAAGTCCAGTGCAAAGCTATAGTAAAGGTTCACGGGGTCTTTCCGTCTAGCCGCGGATACACTGCATCTTCACAGCGATTTCAATTTCACTGAGTCTCGGGTGGAGACAGCGCCGCCATCGTTACGCCATTCGTGCAGGTCGGAACTTACCCGACAAGGAATTTCGCTACCTTAGGACCGTTATAGTTACGGCCGCCGTTTACCGGGGCTTCGATCAAGAGCTTCGCGTTAGCTAACCCCATCAATTAACCTTCCGGCACCGGGCAGGCGTCACACCCTATACGTCCACTTTCGTGTTTGCAGAGTGCTGTGTTTTTAATAAACAGTCGCAGCGGCCTGGTATCTTCGACCGGCGTGGGCTTACGCAGCAAGTGCTTCACCCTCACCGGCGCACCTTCTCCCGAAGTTACGGTGCCATTTTGCCTAGTTCCTTCACCCGAGTTCTCTCAAGCGCCTTGGTATTCTCTACCCAACCACCTGTGTCGGTTTGGGGTACGGTTCCTGGTTACCTGAAGCTTAGAAGCTTTTCTTGGAAGCATGGCATCAACCACTTCGTCACCCAAAGGGTAACTCGTCATCAGCTCTCGGCCTTGAAACCCCGGATTTACCTAAGATTTCAGCCTACCACCTTAAACTTGGACAACCAACGCCAAGCTGGCCTAGCCTTCTCCGTCCCTCCATCGCAATAACCAGAAGTACAGGAATATTAACCTGTTTTCCATCGACTACGCTTTTCAGCCTCGCCTTAGGGACCGACTAACCCTGCGTCGATTAACGTTGCGCAGGAAACCTTGGTCTTTCGGCGTGGGTGTTTTTCACACCCATTGTCGTTACTCATGTCAGCATTCGCACTTCTGATACCTCCAGCAAGCTTCTCAACTCACCTTCACAGGCTTACAGAACGCTCCTCTACCGCATCACTTACGTGATACCCGTAGCTTCGGTGTATGGTTTGAGCCCCGTTACATCTTCCGCGCAGGCCGACTCGACTAGTGAGCTATTACGCTTTCTTTAAAGGGTGGCTGCTTCTAAGCCAACCTCCTAGCTGTCTAAGCCTTCCCACATCGTTTCCCACTTAACCATAACTTTGGGACCTTAGCTGACGGTCTGGGTTGTTTCCCTTTTCACGACGGACGTTAGCACCCGCCGTGTGTCTCCCATGCTCGGCACTTGTAGGTATTCGGAGTTTGCATCGGTTTGGTAAGTCGGGATGACCCCCTAGCCGAAACAGTGCTCTACCCCCTACAGTGATACATGAGGCGCTACCTAAATAGCTTTCGAGGAGAACCAGCTATCTCCGAGCTTGATTAGCCTTTCACTCCGATCCACAGGTCATCCGCTAACTTTTCAACGGTAGTCGGTTCGGTCCTCCAGTCAGTGTTACCTAACCTTCAACCTGCCCATGGATAGATCGCCCGGTTTCGGGTCTATTCCCAGCGACTAGACGCCCTATTAAGACTCGCTTTCGCTACGCCTCCCCTATTCGGTTAAGCTCGCCACTGAAAATAAGTCGCTGACCCATTATACAAAAGGTACGCAGTCACCCAACAAAGTGGGCTCCCACTGCTTGTACGCATACGGTTTCAGGATCTATTTCACTCCCCTCTCCGGGGTTCTTTTCGCCTTTCCCTCACGGTACTAGTTCACTATCGGTCAGTCAGTAGTATTTAGCCTTGGAGGATGGTCCCCCCATATTCAGACAAAGTTTCTCGTGCTCCGTCCTACTCGATTTCACTTCTAAGATCCTTTCGCGTACAGGGCTATCACCCACTATGGCCGCACTTTCCAGAGCGTTCCGCTAAAATCAAAGAAGCTTAAGGGCTAGTCCCCGTTCGCTCGCCACTACTAAGGGAATCTCGGTTGATTTCTTTTCCTCAGGGTACTTAGATGTTTCAGTTCCCCTGGTTCGCTTCTTGCACCTATGTATTCAGTACAAGATAACCATCTTATGATGGCTGGGTTCCCCCATTCAGACATCTCCGGATCACAGTCTGTTTGCCGACTCCCCGAAGCTTTTCGCAGGCTACCACGTCTTTCATCGCCTCTGACTGCCAAGGCATCCACCGTATGCGCTTCTTCACTTGACCATATAACCCCAAGCAATCTGGTTATACTGTGAAGACGACATTCGCCGAAAATTCGATCTTGCTCAACGAGCAACTCACAAATTTTACCTTAGCCTGATCCGTTACCAGTGAAAGTAACGTTCAGTCTATCTTTCTATCACATACCCAAATTTTTAAAGAACGAACTAGTCAAAGACTAGAAATCAACATTCACCATCGAACCGATGGAATGCTCATTTCTAAGCTTTATACAATCGAAGCAGTAGTGGTGGAGCCAAGCGGGATCGAACCGCTGACCTCCTGCGTGCAAGGCAGGCGCTCTCCCAGCTGAGCTATGGCCCCGTATTTCTACAGGCGTTTCCCACACAAAATTGGTGGGTCTGGGCAGATTCGAACTGCCGACCTCACCCTTATCAGGGGTGCGCTCTAACCAACTGAGCTACAGACCCAATTTCGAGCTACTAAGGCCGACCTCACCCTGCTCTTTACCACAGAGCATGGGGTGCGCTCTAACCAACCAAGCCACAACCCTTTTGGCTGCTTCTTTCGTCTTCTTCAATGAATCAAGCAATTCGTGTGGGAGCTCATGGAGCAGCTGCGGTCGTCGATTAAGGAGGTGATCCAGCCGCAGGTTCCCCTACGGCTACCTTGTTACGACTTCACCCCAGTCATGAATCACACCGTGGTAACCGTCCTCCCGAAGGTTAGACTAGCTACTTCTGGTGCAACCCACTCCCATGGTGTGACGGGCGGTGTGTACAAGGCCCGGGAACGTATTCACCGCGACATTCTGATTCGCGATTACTAGCGATTCCGACTTCACGCAGTCGAGTTGCAGACTGCGATCCGGACTACGATCGGTTTTGTGGGATTAGCTCCACCTCGCGGCTTGGCAACCCTCTGTACCGACCATTGTAGCACGTGTGTAGCCCAGGCCGTAAGGGCCATGATGACTTGACGTCATCCCCACCTTCCTCCGGTTTGTCACCGGCAGTCTCCTTAGAGTGCCCACCATAACGTGCTGGTAACTAAGGACAAGGGTTGCGCTCGTTACGGGACTTAACCCAACATCTCACGACACGAGCTGACGACAGCCATGCAGCACCTGTCTCAATGCTCCCGAAGGCACCAATCCATCTCTGGAAAGTTCATTGGATGTCAAGGCCTGGTAAGGTTCTTCGCGTTGCTTCGAATTAAACCACATGCTCCACCGCTTGTGCGGGCCCCCGTCAATTCATTTGAGTTTTAACCTTGCGGCCGTACTCCCCAGGCGGTCAACTTAATGCGTTAGCTGCGCCACTAAGAGCTCAAGGCTCCCAACGGCTAGTTGACATCGTTTACGGCGTGGACTACCAGGGTATCTAATCCTGTTTGCTCCCCACGCTTTCGCACCTCAGTGTCAGTATCAGTCCAGGTGGTCGCCTTCGCCACTGGTGTTCCTTCCTATATCTACGCATTTCACCGCTACACAGGAAATTCCACCACCCTCTACCATACTCTAGCTCGACAGTTTTGAATGCAGTTCCCAGGTTGAGCCCGGGGCTTTCACATCCAACTTAACGAACCACCTACGCGCGCTTTACGCCCAGTAATTCCGATTAACGCTTGCACCCTCTGTATTACCGCGGCTGCTGGCACAGAGTTAGCCGGTGCTTATTCTGTCGGTAACGTCAAAATTGCAGAGTATTAATCTACAACCCTTCCTCCCAACTTAAAGTGCTTTACAATCCGAAGACCTTCTTCACACACGCGGCATGGCTGGATCAGGCTTTCGCCCATTGTCCAATATTCCCCACTGCTGCCTCCCGTAGGAGTCTGGACCGTGTCTCAGTTCCAGTGTGACTGATCATCCTCTCAGACCAGTTACGGATCGTCGCCTTGGTGAGCCATTACCCCACCAACTAGCTAATCCGACCTAGGCTCATCTGATAGCGCAAGGCCCGAAGGTCCCCTGCTTTCTCCCGTAGGACGTATGCGGTATTAGCGTCCGTTTCCGAGCGTTATCCCCCACTACCAGGCAGATTCCTAGGCATTACTCACCCGTCCGCCGCTCTCAAGAGGTGCAAGCACCTCTCTACCGCTCGACTTGCATGTGTTAGGCCTGCCGCCAGCGTTCAATCTGAGCCATGATCAAACTCTTCAGTTCAAACATCTTTGGGTTTTGAGAAAACCCTAAACTTGGCTCAGCAATCGTTGGTTACATCTTTGATTTCTCGCGGAGCAACTTGTGATGCTGATAATCTGTTGACTAGCAGTCTGACTCCACAAGCACCCACACGAATTGCTTGATTCAGTTGTTAAAGAGCGGTTGGTTGATTCTTTCGTCTCAACCGAGGCGCGCATTCTACAGCACCCCGTGTATCTGTCAAGCGGTTATTTTAAGAAGTTTTCAAAGTTTCACTTCGTAAACCTCAACAACTTCAACCACTTGCGCTTCCGATCTCTCGTTAGCGGGAGGCGAATTCTACAGCGTTACTCGCTGCTGTCAACACCTCTTTTTCACCGCTTTCGACCGAGAAGATCGAACCGCCGATAGAGCCAAACCACACCGCTCTATCCGCTCTTTCCAGGCTTCGATGAACTGAAGCCCTGCACCTTCGAAACCTACTTAACTCATTGAATCTCAAGGAGTTTTCCGTTTCGACCGCGCCGGAAGTGGGGCGAATTATAGACGTTCAGAATTTGCCGTCAACACCTATTTTCATAATTCTGTCACATCAGTCTAAAAGCCCTGTAAATGCAGAGGCCGGCGCCCAAGGGCGCCGGCCTCTTCACTTACCGGTTACAAGCTGGGGAACGCAAACTGCGAAGCCTCATGGCTGGCACGCTGCGGCCAGCGCTGGGTAATGGCCTTGCGACGGGTATAGAAACGCACGCCGTCCGGGCCGTAGGCGTGCAGGTCACCGAACAACGAGCGCTTCCAGCCGCCAAAGCTGTGATAGGCAACCGGCACCGGCAATGGAACGTTGACTCCCACCATGCCGACTTCGATCTCATCGCAGAACAACCGCGCCGCCTCGCCATCGCGAGTAAAGATGCAGGTGCCGTTGCCATACTCGTGATCATTGATCAGTTGCATCGCCTCTTCCAGGCTGTTGACCCGGACGATGCACAGCACCGGCCCAAAGATCTCTTCCTTATAGATGCGCATCTCGGGGGTCACGCGATCGAACAGGCAGCCACCCAGGAAGAAACCTTCCTCATGCCCGGTCACGCTCAAGCCACGGCCGTCGACCACCAGCGAAGCACCCGCCGCCACACCGTCTTCTATATAGCCACTGACCTTGTCCCGGTGCTGACCGGTCACCAACGGCCCCATGTCCAGCCCACAAGACGTACCGGCGCCAATCTTCAGCGCCTTGATCTGTGGCACCAGCTTGGACACCAGTGCATCCGCCACCTGGTCACCGACACACACCGCCACCGAAATCGCCATGCAACGCTCACCGCACGAACCGTACGCCGCCCCCATCAACGCGCTGACGGCATTGTCCAGGTCCGCATCCGGCATCAGCACCGCATGGTTCTTTGCCCCGCCCAGCGCTTGGACGCGTTTGCCACGCCGTGTGCCCTCGGCATAGATGTACTCGGCGATCGGCGTCGAACCGACAAAGCTCAATGCCTTCACTTCCGGCGCTTCGATCAGTGCATCCACGGCGGCCTTGTCGCCATGCACAACGCTCAACACACCTTTGGGCAAACCGGCTTCCAACAGCAACTGGGCAATCAGCAATGTCGAACTCGGGTCACGCTCGGACGGCTTGAGGATGAAGCAGTTACCGCAAACGATCGCCAGCGGATACATCCACAGCGGCACCATCGCAGGGAAGTTGAACGGTGTGATACCTGCCACTACGCCCAAAGGCTGAAAGTCTGACCAGGCGTCGATGTTCGGCCCGACGTTACGGCTGTATTCGCCCTTCAGGATTTCCGGCGCTGCGCAGGCGAATTCGACGTTCTCGATGCCACGCTTGAGCTCACCGGCCGCGTCTTCCAAAGTCTTGCCGTGTTCTTCACTGATCAACTGGGCGATACGCGACTCGTTCTGCTCCAGCAATTGCTTGAAACGAAACATCACCTGCGCACGCTTGGCCGCTGGTGTGTTGCGCCAGGCCGGGAAAGCCGCCTTGGCGGCGTCGATGGCCTGCTGGATGGTCGCACGATCAGCCAATGGCACCTGATGGATGGCCTGGCCAGTGGACGGGTTGAACACATCGGCGGTGCGAGCGCTGTCGCTCAGCAATTCGCCATTGATCAAATGCGGGATGAGGCTCATGGGGGACTCCAGAATTATCAACAGGCGCCCGTGGCCGGACGCCCGTTATCGAAAGCTATAAAGAAGGACGCATCAGTCGAGCTTGTTCAGCACTTCACCGACAGCGTCGAACAGACGATCCAGGTCTTGTGGCTTGCTGTTGAACGTAGGCCCGAACTGCAAGGTGTCGCCGCCAAACCGCACATAGAACCCGGCTTTCCACAACGCCATGCCGGCCTCGAACGGACGCACGATGGCATCGCCGTCGCGCCCGGCGATCTGGATCGCGCCGGCCAGGCCGTAGTTGCGAATGTCGATGACGTTCTTCGCGCCCTTCAAGCCGTGCAATGCGTTCTCGAAATGCGGGGCGATCTCGGCCACGCTCTGCACCAGGTTTTCCTTCTGCAACAGGTCCAGCGCAGCCAGGCCAGCCGCGCAGGCCACCGGGTGCGCCGAGTAGGTATAGCCGTGGGGAAATTCCACTGCGTACTCGGGTGTCGGCTGGTTCATGAAGGTCTGGTAGATCTCGGAGCTGGCAATCACCGCGCCCATGGGGATCGCGCCATTGGTGACTTGCTTGGCAATGCACATCAGGTCCGGGGTCACGCCAAAGCTGTCGGCACCGAACATCGAACCGGTGCGGCCGAAGCCGGTGATCACTTCGTCGAACACCAAAAGAATACTGTGCTGGTCGCAGATTTCCCGCAGACGCTTGAGGTAACCCTCAGGCGGCACCAGCACACCGGCCGACCCCGCCATGGGCTCGACGAACACCGCCGCGATGTTGGACGCATCGTGCAGTTCGATCAGCTTCAGCAGCTCATCGGCCAAGGCGATGCCACCTTCTTTCGGCATGCCACGGGAATAGGCATTGCTGGCCAGCAAGGTGTGGGGCAAGTGATCGACATCCATCATCGCCTGGCCGAACAACTTGCGATTGCCACTGACGCCGCCGAGGCTGGTGCCGGCGATGTTCACCCCGTGATAACCACGGGCACGTCCAATCATCTTGGTCTTCGTCGCCTGGCCCTTGAGACGCCAGTAGGCGCGGACCATCTTCACCGCGGTATCGGCGCACTCGGAGCCGGAATCGGTGAAGAACACGTGATTGAGATTACTCGGGGTCAGGCTGGTGATTTTTTCCGCCAACTGGAACGACAGCGGATGACCGTATTGGAATCCCGGCGAGTAATCGAGGGTGCCCAGTTGCTTGGCGACCGCTTCCTGGATTTCCTTGCGCGTGTGCCCGGCGCCACATGTCCACAGGCCCGACAGCGAGTCATATACCTTGCGCCCCTTGTCATCCACCAACCAACTGCCCTCGGCGGCGACGATCAAGCGTGGATCACGCTGGAAATTGCGGTTGGCGGTGTAGGGCATCCAGTGGGCATCGAGCTTGAGCTGGCTGGCCAGGGAACCGGCAGCGTGTTCGGGCATGTTCATCGACAAAACCTCGCAGGTCATAAGCGACAGGGGATCGAAAGGCGTTCTTGCAGCTAAGTTGCCACGGCGATAAAGTCGATGAAATCCAACTTTTGTAACCTTCAGTCGGCGGTTCACTAAACTATGAGCGCTCGTCGTCCCGATCCACTGGCCCAGGTCAGCGACTTTGATATCCGCCTGCTGCGCATTTTCCGCAGCGTCGTGGAATGTGGAGGGTTTTCCGCCGCGGAAACCGTGCTGGGCATCGGCCGTTCGGCCATCAGCCAGCAGATGAGCGACCTCGAGCAACGCCTCGGTTTGCGTCTGTGCCAGCGCGGACGGGCGGGGTTTTCCCTGACCGAGGAAGGACGCGAGGTGTACCAATCTGCATTGCAGTTATTGAGCGCACTGGAAAGCTTTCGCACCGAGGTCAACGGCCTGCACCAACATCTGCGCGGCGAGTTGACCATCGGCCTGACCGACAACCTGGTCACCCTGCCGCACATGCGCATCACTCACGCACTGGCGCAATTGAAAGAGCGCGGGCCCGACGTGCAGATCCAGATCCGTATGATCGCCCCCAACGAAGTCGAGCAAGGCGTGCTCGACGGACGCTTGCATGTCGGCGTGGTCCCCCAGGCCAGTGCCTTGTCCGGGCTGGAATATCAACCGTTGTACAGTGAACGATCGCTGCTGTATTGCGCGGTCGGGCATCCGCTGTTTTATGTCGACGACCAACAACTTGAAGAGGCCCGCCTCAACAGCCAGGACGCCATCGCACCGACCTTCCGCCTACCGGCCGAGATCCAGGCCCACTATCAGGCGCTCAACTGCACCGCGAGTGCATCGGACCGCGAAGGCATGGCATTCCTGATTCTTACCGGGCGCTACATCGGTTACCTGCCCGATCACTACGCCAACCTCTGGGTCCAGCAAGGCCGGTTGCGGGCCTTGAAACCTGCGGCACGGTTCTATGACCTGAGCCTGGCGTCAGTCACACGCAAGGGCCGCCGGCCTCACCTGGTGCTGGAGAGTTTTCTCGAAAGCCTGGCGGCCACCCGCTAACCCTTTTGCTCTTTGTGGGAGCGAGCTTGCTCGCGATAGCGGTTATTCAGTCAATAAAGATGTGACGGATCCACCGCTATCGCGAGCAAGCTCGCTCCCACAGGTCTTTAGTCGGGCTTTTAGCGTGATGGCACTTGTCGGATCGATGCCGGTGCGCTATCAACGCATTTGCTTGCCCCACAGACTCAGCCCGGAAATGCCCATGACTTTTGAAGTCCCTGCCCACAGTGGCAAGCCCACCAGTCGCATTCGTCAAAAGAACGAAGAGACGATCCTCAAGGCCGCCGAAGATGAATTCGCTCGCCATGGGTTCAAAGGCACCAGCATGAATGCCATCGCCCTCAAGGCCGGACTGCCCAAGGCGAACCTGCATTATTACTTCACCAATAAACTCGGCTTGTACGTAGCGGTGCTGAGCAACATCATCGAATTGTGGGACAGCACCTTCAATACTCTTACCGCCGAGGACGAGCCGGCTGAAGCCTTGACCCGTTATATCCGCGCCAAAATGGAGTTCTCTCGTCGCCAGCCCCAGGCATCGCGTTTGTTTGCCATGGAAGTGATCAGCGGGGGCGAATGCCTGACCGAGTATTTCAACCAGGATTATCGCGCCTGGTTCAATGGCCGCGCGGCCGTGTTCCAGGCCTGGATCGACGCCGGCAAGATGGACCCGATCGACCCGGTGCACCTTATTTTCCTGCTGTGGGGCAGCACTCAGCATTACGCCAACTTCGCCACCCAGATCTGCCGCGTGACCGGTCGCAGCAAGTTGACCAAACAGGACATGATCGACGCGGGTGACAACCTGATCCGCATCATTCTCAAGGGCTGCGGCCTGACACCCACCTTTTAAGATCGCCATGCCCTTTACCCTTGCCGGTTTTTGCGAGTACCGCGAAGAAATTCGCAAAAGCCGCTTCATCACCTTCGCCGCGCCCATCACCAGCCCCGCCGATGCCCAAGCGTTCATCGAGCAGCACAGCGATCTGGATGCCACGCACAATTGCTGGGCCTGGAAACTTGGCGACCACTACCGCAGCAATGACGATGGCGAGCCAGGGGGCACCGCCGGGCGGCCGATCCTGGCCGCAATCGAAGCCCAGGCCTGCGATCAAGTCGTGGTGTTGGTGATTCGCTGGTACGGCGGGATTCAACTGGGCACCGGAGGGCTCGCCCGGGCTTATGGCGGGGGCGCGAACAAATGCCTGCAAAATGCCGAAAAGATCGAATTGATCAGCCGTGTGCCGCTGCGCTGCTCCTGCGGGTTCGCCGAACTGCCCCTGGTGAAACTGCGCGTCGCCGAGTGCGGCGGGCTGGTGAATGAAGAACACTTCACCGCCAACGGTGTAGACCTGCAATTGGCTGTGGGTGAGGCGCACATCGAAACCTTGCAAACACAACTGGCCGACCTGAGCCGTGGACGGATCCTGTTGGAGCGTTGAGTTCCAGGGTTGCAACCTTTCAGGGCCTCTGGCGATCGTTCAACTTGCCCACATCCACTGTGCACCCGACTGTGGATAACCTGAGCACATTCCTCTGTAAACCTTCTGTCATGCGGGTTTCAGAGGGTTGTTCATTTTTCAGCCAAAGCCCCAGCGAATCGACAAATCTATCCACAAAACAACCGCTTGCGACGGTTTATCACCTTTGGAAGAAAGCCTCGCCGTGCTTATGCCCAAGTTTCCGGCTTGCGCACAATAACTGTGGAGCAACCTGTGGATAACCCGTTCATGGCTGCTCCCACCCCAACAGGGACATGGCTCCCAGCCGCTTGTTCATTTTTTAGCCACCCATTTCGGGGCAAATCGATGCCTGCGCAAAACGTGCGCGCTCCAACCCAGTGCAGAATTTTCCAATCACTGTTGCCAAGTCCTCCTGCAGGGAGCCCTGGCGCTGGGCCCAAGGCAATTTCCTGACCTTATGGCCAGGAAATTGCTTTATCCACAGGCATTCCAATCCATCGGCCCGAGCCTGTCATGTCCAACCCCGACGCCATCGCGCGCCTGCAATTGCGCAAGATCAGTAAACGCTACCCCGGTTGCCTGGCCAACGACGCCATCGACCTGAGCATCCAGCCCGGCGAGATTCACGCCCTGCTCGGAGAAAACGGTGCGGGTAAAAGCACCCTGATGAAAATTATCTACGGCGTCACTGCTGCCGATTCGGGCGAAGTGATCTGGCAAGGCCAGCGCGTCAACCTGCGTAACCCGGCCCAGGCTCGCAGCCTGGGCATCGGCATGGTGTTCCAGCATTTCTCACTGTTCGAAACCCTCACCGTCGCGCAAAACATTGCCTTGGCAATGGGCGCGGCAGCCGGCACGCCAGCGCAGTTGGAACCCAGGATCCGCGACGTTTCCGGACGCTACGGCATGGCGCTGGAACCCCAGCGACTGGTCCATAGCCTGTCGATTGGCGAGCGCCAGCGGGTAGAGATCATTCGCTGCCTGATGCAGGACATTCGGCTGTTGATTCTCGATGAACCGACCTCGGTGCTCACGCCCGCAGAAGCCGAAGAACTGTTCGTGACCCTGCGCCGCCTGGCGAGCGAGGGCTGCAGCATCTTGTTCATCAGCCACAAGCTCGGGGAGGTGCGCGCGCTGTGCCACAGCGCCACGGTGCTGCGCGGCGGGCGGGTGGCGGGGCATTGCACACCGGCGCATTGTTCGGACCGGGAGCTGGCGCAACTGATGGTTGGCGAAGCCGCCGGGTTGATCACGGATTACCCAAAGGTCAGCGCAGACAAAGCCTTCCTGAAAATCGACAAGCTGTCATGGCACAACCCGGACCCGTTCGGCTGTTCGTTGCAGGACATTGAGCTGGAGGTTTGCAGCGGCGAGATCGTCGGCATCGCCGGGGTGGCGGGCAATGGTCAGGACGAATGGCTGGCGTTGCTCAGCGGAGAAACGCCGCTTCCTCGACAACAAGGCGATACGATCCGATTCGACGGGCAATCCGTCGCCCACCTGCGCCCCGACGCCCGCCGTCGGCTCGGTCTGGCCTTCGTCCCCGCCGAACGCCTGGGCCACGGCGCCGTGCCGCAATTGAGCCTGGCAGATAACGCCTTGCTCAGCGCCTTCCAACAGGGACTGGTCAGCCATGGCCTGATTCGGCGCAGCAAGGTCGAACAACTGGCCGAAGAGATCATCCGTCGCTTTGGCGTGAAGACACCCGACACCCGCACTCCGGCACGCAGCCTTTCGGGGGGTAACTTGCAGAAATTCATTCTCGGCCGGGAGATCCTCCAACAACCCAAATTGCTGGTGGCCGCTCACCCGACCTGGGGGGTGGACGTCGGCGCGGCAGCCACCATCCATCGCGCCCTGATCGCCCTGCGCGACGCAGGCGCGGCCATTCTGGTGATCTCCGAAGACCTCGACGAATTGTTCCAGATCAGCGACCGCCTCGGTGCCTTGTGCGGCGGGCGCCTGTCGGCCTTGAGCCCCACCGTCGAGACCCGCCTCAGCGACATCGGAGCCTGGATGGCGGGTCAATTCGACGCCCCTCAATCACCTGCCCTCATGCCCGTTTAACGGAGTTCTACATGCTGCTTTCTCTCGAACCCCGCGGCCAGCAATCGCGCCTGATGCTCTGGTGCTCGCCACTGCTGGCCGCCGTGTTGACCCTGGGCTGCGGCTCGCTGCTGTTTATCGCCCTCGGACATGACCCGTTGCAAACGCTGTACACCCTGTTGATCGCCCCGATCAGCGATCTGTACGGCGTGTCCGAGTGGCTGGTCAAAGCCTTGCCGATCCTGCTGTGCGCCCTCGGCCTGGCAGTGGCCTATCAGGCGCGGGTCTGGAACATCGGTGCTGAAGGCCAGCTGTTGCTGGGCGCCTTGGCCGGCAGTGCCTTGGCGGTGAACATCATCGGCGTGCAGAGCCATTGGGCATTGGTGCTGGTCCTGCTGACCGGCACCCTGGCAGGGGCGGCTTGGGCCGGACTCACGGCCTGGTTGCGCACGCGCTTCAACGCCAACGAGATTCTCACCAGCATCATGCTCAACTACATCGCCCTGAACCTGCTGCTGTTTTGCGTTCACGGGCCGTTGAAAGACCCGGCGGGTTTCAACTTCCCGGAGTCGGCGATGTTCGGCGAGGCCAGTCGCCTGCCGTTGCTGCTGGAAGATGGTCGGGTCCATGCCGGGCTGTATTTCGCCCTGCTGGCGCTGGTGGCGGTGTGGGTGTTGCTGCAGAAAAGCTTCGTCGGCTTTCAAATCAAGGTGCTGGGCCTCGATGCCCGCGCCGCCGGTTTCGCCGGTTTTCGCCAGAAGCCTTTGGTGTGGCTGGCGTTGTTGATCAGCGGGGCACTGGCCGGGCTGGCCGGTGTCTGCGAAGTGACCGGGCCGATCGGCCAACTGGTGCCGCAGGTGTCGCCGGGCTACGGCTACGCAGCGATTACCGTGGCATTCCTGGGACGCCTAAACCCCATCGGCATTCTGTTTGCCAGCTTGTTGATGGCCCTGCTGTACATCGGCGGTGAGAGTGCGCAGATGTCGTTGAACCTGCCCCAGGCGATCACCCAGTTGTTCCAGGGGATGATGCTGTTTTTCCTGTTGGCCTGCGACGTGCTGATCCTCTACCGGCCACGCCTGAACCTGCGCTGGACCCGGCGCGCCCGAACCACTGCGGTACAGGCAGGAGCCCTGTGATGGATATCGACTTGTTGAGCAATATTTTCTACGCCATGGTCCGCTGCGGTACGCCGTTACTGCTGGTGGCCCTGGGTGAATTGGTCTGCGAGAAAAGCGGCGTCCTGAACCTGGGCCAGGAAGGCATGATGCTGTTCGGCGCGGTGGTCGGTTTTATTGTCGCGTTCAACAGCGGTAACCTCTGGCTCGGCGTGCTGCTGGCGATAGCCGCCGGGATGCTGTTGTCGGCCTTGTTCGCCCTGGTCGCGTTGGTGTTCAACGCCAATCAAGTCGCCACCGGCCTGGCGCTGACGATTTTCGGCGTGGGCCTGTCGAGTTTTGTCGGCGCGGCCTGGGTCGGCAAACCGCTGGCGGGATTCGAGCCGCTGGCCCTTCCCTACCTGAGTGACATTCCGTTGATCGGGCGGATGCTGTTTGCCCAGGATCTGCTGGTTTACCTGTCCTTCGCCCTGTTTGCCCTGGTGGCGTGGATGATTGTGAAAAGTCGCGTAGGGTTGATCATCCAGGCCGTCGGGGAAAACCCCGATGCCGCCAGCGCCATGGGCCTGCCCGTGCTGCAGGTGCGAACCCTGGCGGTCTTGTTTGGCGGCGCCATGGCCGGCTTGGCCGGCGCCTATCTATCGCTGGCCTACACGCCGATGTGGGCCGAGAACATGAGCGCCGGGCGCGGCTGGATCGCCCTGGCGCTGGTAGTGTTCGCCAGTTGGCGGGTATGGCGCCTGCTGCTGGGCGCCTACCTGTTCGGTCTCGCCAGCATCCTGCACCTGGTGGCCCAGGGGCTGGGGTTGGCGATTCCGTCGAGCCTGTTGGCGATGCTGCCTTATGCCGCGACCATTGTGGTGCTGGTGCTGTTATCCCGGGACGCCGTGCGCACCGGACTGTATGCGCCGGTGTCCCTGGGGCAACCTTGGCAGGCGGGGCATTGAGTTAGACCGCGGCGCACCTATCGCGAGCAAGCTCGCTCCCACACTAGACCAGGTGAACACTGAGTTCAGGTTTGACTCAGGCCCCCTGTGGGAGATTCTATGGTTGAGGGAAAGCCCTCAAGCCGCGTTAGGTTGGTATTCGCTTTGCCCTTTCAGCAGAGCGAATACGATCCGAGCAAGCTTGCGAGCCAGCATTACCAACGCCTGAGTGGTAGTGAAACCGCGAGCTCTTTGCTTTTCATAGAAGCCTCTCCAGGCAGACGTGCGGCTAGCCGACATGGCGGCATTGTGTAACAGTCGACGGACTTCCGGGTCGCCTCGTTTACTCAAGCTACGGCGCCCATCTTTTTGTCCTGATTTCGACACTCGCAAGTCCATTCCCAAAAAGGCAATGAAGGCGTCTGAGTTTCTGAAATCCCCTCGTTGAAATGCCGTAAGCAAGCGGGCTCCGGTCAGAAATCCAATGCCCTCAACCTTCAAGCAACGGTTCAACTGACCCAGCAAACCGGCATCCCTCAGATGATCCTTGATCGTCTTCTCGATCAATGTCTCAAGCCTCTGCATGGCTGCAATTTGTTCGGCGAAAGCGGTCTTCAGCAGCGGCTCGTTAGCCCAGCTTTGTACCAGGGCCACTCGAGCCTGAACCAGGGCTGCGCGACGGCGGAAAAGGCTCAGGAGCTGGCGATACAGCGGAGATGGCGGGGTCCAGGGGTTAAGCTCATGCCCTTCGTTTTTCAGGTAACGGGCCAGCAGCTTGGCATCCAGCGCGTCAGTTTTGGCGCGGATTTTTACGCCTTCGCGGTAGTGATGCAGTTCATAACCGCCCACCATGTAGATCTCGCAGCCGGCCTCATAGGCCAGATCAGCGAATTCCAGGTGATAGATATTGGTCGACTCAATGGCTACAGCGACGGGGCCCGGCAATGCTTTCAACCACTTTTTGATGGCCGCTTTGTTGTTGGGAGTCGCCTCCAGTACGTCAAGTTCGGCGTGATAGATCACCAGTTCGTTCTTGGCGACATCCACGCCCACAATCGGCTTTGTGACAGAAACCGGCATTGCCATTGAAAATTCTCCGGGCTAAGGTTTGAACACTTGAAGGGTTCACCCAGAGGCGCAGGCTTGTTCCTATCGTCGGTTTAGGCCAGATGCATTCTTTATCGGCGCTTGGGTGAAAGGAGGAGGGGCGAAATCTCCCACGGTCTGTACTGCGGCTAACAGTCAGAATCGAGCCTTGTCCCTCCTCCTCCCTTCAAGTCCTACCATACAAGCGAGCTTGCTCGCGATGAGGCCCGAACAGGCAATACCTGAACCAAGCCCCACACCACCTCGAAAAACAGGAAAACCCACAACACCGCACTGGCTCCATGAAGCAGCGCATACAGCATCCAGGCTGCAAACAGAAACCGCCCCGTCGCGTCATAACGCCCATACAGAGGCTGCGGATCCCGAATCCGCAGCACCGCCCACACGCAGACAATCGAGCCCAGCAGGTTCACCATCAGCACATGCGCCGGCGCAAACGGCGGCAGTTCTCCAGGCAGGTCCAATAGCTGAGTCAAGCTCATCAACACACCATGCAGCGCCGCAAAGCTCCACGGCGTGACCAGCGCGGCCGACACGATCAGGTCGTACCAGGCACTGCCAAGCACCACCCGGCGATATTGCATCGAAGTCCACATACACTTTGCTCCAGATAATTGAGGAGCGCAGAGGCTAAAGCCTGGGGTATGCTCCAAGGTCAAGCCCTCTGGAGTCCTCCATGCGTATCGGTGAATTAGCCCAGGCCTGCGCCGTCAGTCGCGACACGCTGCGCTTCTACGAGCAGCGGGGCCTGATCGCGGCGACGCGCAGCGCCAATGGCTATCGCGACTACCCCGCCGACATGGTCCAACTGGTGCTCTATATCAAAACGGCCCAGCGCCTGGGCTTTACCCTGGGCGAGATCAGCGCCAGCGTCGCCGCCCTTTGGAACGCCCCCGACCCGGACTGCGCCGTGACGCAATTGCTGCAAGACAAACTGAGCCTGATCGAAACCCGTATCACCGAACTCGACGCGTTGCGTCACGAGCTGAAACAACGGCTCGGGCAACGCTGTCCATTAAATCCATGACCTTTTTCTTTCAAGGATGCCTCTCATGAATTCGGCAAGAAACGCATTGATCATCGGCGCCTCCCGGGGCCTGGGCCTTGGTCTGGTGAAGACGCTGCTCAGCGATGGCTGGAACGTGACCGCCACCGTGCGCAACCCGCAGAACGCAGAGGCTTTGAGGGCGCTGGGCCCGGTGCGGATCGAAAGACTCGACATGGACGACCAGCAAGCGGTCATTGCCCTGAGCCAACAACTCAAGGGCGAAACCTTCGACCTGCTGTTCGTCAACGCCGGCGTCAAGGGCCCGGACAACCAGAGCCCAGGCGGCGCGACGCTGGCCGAAGTCGGCCAGTTGTTCTTCACCAACGCCGTGGCCCCGATCAACCTGGCCCAGCGCTTCGTCGGGCAGATCCGCGATGGCAGCGGCGTGCTGGCGTTCATGAGCTCGGTACTGGGCAGCGTGACCATGCCCGACGCGCCGGAACTGGCGCTGTACAAGGCCAGCAAGGCGGCGCTCAACTCCATGACCAACAGCTTCGTCAGCCAATTGGGCGAGCAGGCACTGACCGTGCTGTCGCTGCACCCGGGCTGGGTGAAGACCGACATGGGCGGCGAAGGGGCGGACATCGATGTAGAGACCAGCACCCGTGGGCTGATCGACCAGGTCAATGCCTTCGCCGGCAAGGGTGGGCATCACTTCGTCAACTACCGGGGCGAAACGATTCCCTGGTAACCCCACCTTTCCTCTGTGGGAGCGAGCTTGCTCGCGATGACGGCCTCACATCCAACATGGATGTCGACGGATCTACCGCTATCGCGAGCAAGCTCGTTCCCACAGGATTCTCGGCCTGACACTGGATCTGCGCCCGGCAACCTGAGTAAACTCCATTCCTCGCCGTTACCGGCGACCCTGGATCAGCAGACAGGGCATCACTGAGCTGGCTAACCTGAACCCACTTTCAGAGGAGCCGGCCACCATGCCTGCGACCCGTACCTGGTTAAAAAATCCCCTCGCCATTTTCACGGCCAACGACCTCGATGCCCGTGGCGGTCTCGTCCTGCAGGACGGTGTGATCGTCGAACTGCTGAGCGCAAACCAGCAACCCGCCCAGCCCTGTGACCACATTTTCGATGCGCGCGAACATGTGATCCTGCCGGGGTTGATCAACACCCATCATCACTTCTACCAGACCCTGACCCGCGCCTGGGCGCCGGTAGTGAACCAGCCGCTGTTCCCATGGCTGAAGACCCTCTACCCGGTGTGGGCGCGGCTGACCCCGGAAAAACTGGCCCTGGCGAGCAAAGTGGCCTTGGCCGAGTTGCTGCTGTCGGGCTGCACCACGGCGGCCGACCACCATTACCTGTTCCCAGAAGGCCTGGAAAATGCCATCGACGTGCAAGTGCAGAGTGTTCGTGAACTGGGCATGCGCGCGATGCTGACCCGTGGCTCCATGAGCCTGGGCGAAGCCGACGGTGGCCTGCCGCCGCAGCAGACCGTGCAGCAGGGTGAGGTGATTCTCGACGACAGTCAGCGCTTGATCGCCCAGTATCACGAACGCGGCGACGGCGCGCAGATTCAGATTGCCCTGGCACCCTGTTCACCGTTTTCGGTTACGCCGCAGATCATGAGCGCCAGCGCCGAGTTGGCGGAGAAACTCGACGTACGTTTGCACACACACCTGGCCGAAACCCTCGATGAAGAAGCGTTCTGCCTGCAGCGATTCGGCCTGCGCACCGTGGATTACCTGGACAGCGTCGGTTGGCTCGGCCCGCGTACCTGGCTGGCCCACGGCATTCATTTCAACCCGGACGAAATCGCCCGACTCGGCGCCGCCGGCACCGGTATCTGCCATTGCCCAAGTTCCAACATGCGCCTGGCCTCAGGCATTTGCCCGACCTTGGAACTGACCGCCGCCGGCGCTCCCGTGGGCCTGGGGGTAGACGGTTCGGCATCCAACGATGCCTCGAACATGATCCTCGAAACCCGCCAGGCGCTGTACATCCAGCGCCTGCGTTACGGCGCGCAAGCGATTACGCCGGAACGCGTGCTGAGCTGGGCGACCCGGGGCTCGGCGCAACTGCTCGGGCGCAGCGATATCGGTGAATTGGCGGTGGGCAAGCAGGCCGACCTGGCGTTGTTCAAACTCGATGAGCTGCGCTTTTCCGGCAGCCACGACCCGGTCTCGGCGCTGCTGCTGTGCGGTGCGGATCGTGCGGATCGGGTGATGATCGGTGGGCAATGGCGGGTCATCGACGGGCAGGTCGAGGGATTGGACTTGAAGGGGCTGATTGCCGATCATAGCCAGGCGGCGCGGGAATTGATCGCTGGCACCTGACCCACCCCAAATCCCCGTGGGAGCGAGCTTGCTCGCGATAGCGCCAGATCAGTCAACTTTGATGTTGAATGGCTGGCCGCCATCGCGAGCAAGCTCGCTCCCACAATGGGTGCTGTATCGGGCCTAGAGTCCCAGCAAGGACAACATGATGAATGTCGCGAACAGCACGAAGTGGGTCATGCCTTCAATGGCATTGGTTTCACCATCGTTAAGGTTGATCGCGCAGACAATCAGGGTGATGAAGATCATCACCGTCTGCACCGGAGTCATTGCCATCTGGAAGGGCTGGCCCGTGTAGAGGGCCATGGCTTCCATCACGGGCACGGTGAGGATCACGGTGGACAACGAAGCCCCCAGCGCGATGTTCACCACCGCCTGCATACGATTGGCGAGGGCCGCACGCAGGGCGGTGAGGATTTCCGGTGCGGCGGAAATCGCCGCAACCAGGATCGCCGTGACCACGGGCGGAGCCCCCGAGCCTTCCAGCCCCAGGTCGATGGCCTTGGACATGACCTCGGCCAGAGCACCGATCACCACCACGCCAAACACCAGCGCCCCTATGGAAATTGTCAGGCTGATGGGTTCCGGCTCGGTTTCCACCGGCTCTTTCTTGCGGCGTTTTTCCGGATAGCTGTAGCTGAAGAAATAACTGTGGGGCCCGACCTGCATGCGCAGGAACAAGGTGTACAACACGATCATCGCGCCAATGGTGAAGGCCGAATAGATTTTCCAGTTCTGCTGGGGAATGAACTCCGGCACCACCATCGACACGCCCATGGCCGTGAGAATCATCACGCTGTAGGTACGTGCCGAATCATCGTTGTAGACCTGTTCGCCATGCTTGATTCCGCCCATCAACGCCGCCAGCCCGAGGATGCCATTGATGTCGAGCATCACCGCCGAGTAGATCGTGTCCCGCACCAACGTCGAAGACGCTTCGTTGCTCATCATGATCGCCAGGATCACCACTTCCACCAGCACCGCCGACAAGGTCAGGATCATGGTGCCATAAGGATCACCGACTTTTTCCGCCAGCAGTTCGGCGTGATGGGCCACGCGCATGGACGCCGCGACGATGAAACCGATCAGGACCAGGCCGCCGGCCAACGCCACCACTTGCCCGCTGCCCAGCATCCAGTGCTCCAGCGGATAGGCGATACACGCGGCGATCAGTGCCATCAACAGCAGTTTTTCTTGCTTGATCAACGTGAGCATCGCGGGCCTGTCACCGTGGGCGGGGTCATGAGTTACTGACTATAGGAGGCGGTGAACGTTTCGTTCGGTGTGGTGCACCAGGGGGTGGCGAGTGAGGGGCAGGTGCACCTTTATTGTTCTCAGGGGCCTCATCGCGGGCAAGCCTTGCTCCCACAGGTATTGCGTCGCACTTGTGAAGCAAGCTTGCCCTCCCATGAGATCGGGCTGCCCATCTGTCGGGGCAAGGCCTGATCCCACATGGTTGGGCCTTGCACTTGTGGGAGCAAGGCTTGCCCGCGATGGCTGCATCAAGGCGTTAAATATTTGTTGTCTTGTTGGTCAGCATTTTGCATTGGTGCGCTACAGCCAACCTCACAACAATATGGAGTTCGAGTTCATGCACAAACGCCCCTTGAAGAAGTTGTTTTGCGCCGTCGTCGCAGCCGTTGGCCTGAGCGCCGGCTTGAGCGCCAGTGCCGCCGACCCGCTGAAGGTCGGCTTCGTCTACATCGGCCCGATCGGCGACCACGGCTGGACCTATCAGCACGAACAAGGGCGCAAGGAACTGGCGGCCAAATTCGGCGAACAGATCACCACCCACTACGTCGAGAACGTGCCGGAAGGGGCCGATGCCGAGCGGGTGATCCGCAACATGGCCAAGGACAAATACGACCTGATCTTCACCACGTCCTTCGGCTACATGAACCCGACGCTCAAGGTCGCCAAGCAATTTCCCAAGGTGATCTTCGAACACGCCACCGGCTACAAGCAGGACAAGAACCTGGGCACGTACCTGGCTCGCACCTACGAAGGCCGCTACGTGGGCGGTTTCCTCGCGGCCAAGATGACCAAGACCAAGAAGATCGGCTACGTTGCCAGCTTCCCGATCCCGGAAGTCATCCGCGACATCAACGCCATCCAACTGGCCCTGAACAAATACAACCCCGGGACCGAGATCAAGGTAGTGTGGGTCAACTCCTGGTTCGATCCGGGCAAGGAAGCCGACGCCGCCAACGCGCTGATCGACCAGGGCGTGGACGTGGTGTTCCAACACACCGACAGCCCGGCGCCGATCCAGGCCGCCGAACGCCGCGGCGTCTATGCGGTGGGCTACGCTTCGGACATGGCTCACTTCGGTCCCAAGGCGGTGCTGACGTCCATCGTCAATGACTGGGGCCCGCATTACATCCAGGCAACCCAAAGCGTGCTCGACCACAACTGGAAATCCCAGGACTACTGGGGCGGCCTGAAGGAAGGCACGGTGAAACTGCCGATCAGTGACCTGGTGCCAGCCGCGGTCAAGGGCGAAGCCGAGCAGATCATCGCCGACATCGAGAGCGGCGCCTTCCACCCGTTCACCGGCCCGATCAAGGACCAGGCCGGCGTCGAGAAAATCCCCGCAGGCGCGAGCGCCACCAATGCAGAACTGGCGTCGATGAATTATTACGTCGAAGGCATGAAGGCTGAGATTCCCAAATAACCCTCAACCCAAAAACCAGCACAAAACCCATTGTGGGAGCGAGCTTGCTCGCGATAGCGGTCCGGCATATACACCGTCATCGCGAGCAAGCTCGCTCCCACATGGGGTACCTATTTCAAGTCAGGAAAGCAGTATGAACAGCCTTCCCATCATCGACATCAGCCCGCTCTACGGCGATGAGCCCGACGCCTGGCAAGCCGTCGCCGGGCAAATCGACCGCGCCTGCCGCCAATGGGGCTTTTTCTACATCAAGGGCTATCCCATCAGCCCGGCGCGCATCGCCGAGGTACTGGACAATGCCCAACGCTTCTTCGCCTTGCCCGTCGAAGAGAAACTCAAGATCGACATCACCCAGACCCGCCACCACCGTGGCTATGGCGCCGTCGCCACGGAACAACTGGACCCGAACAAACCCAGCGACCTGAAGGAAACCTTCGACATGGGCCTGCACCTGCCGGCCGATCACCCGGACGTGATGGCGGAAAAACCGCTACGCGGCCCCAACCGGCATCCCGACCTGAGCGGTTGGGCAACCTTGATGGAGCAGCATTACCGTGACATGCAGGCCCTTGCGCAAACCCTGCTGCGGGCGATGACCCTGGCCCTGGGCATCGAACGAGACTTTTTCGACACACGCTTCAACGACCCGGTCAGCGTGCTGCGCCTGATCCACTACCCGCCACGCCAGACCGCCAGTAGCGTCGAGCAACAAGGTGCCGGCGCTCATACCGACTACGGTTGCATCACCTTGCTCTACCAAGACGCCGCGGGTGGCCTGCAAGTGCGCAACGTCAACGGCGAGTGGATCGACGCGCCGCCCATCGACGGCACCTTCGTGGTCAACCTCGGCGACATGATGGCGCGCTGGAGCAACGACCGTTACCTGTCCACGCCGCATCGGGTGATCAGCCCGCGGGGGATGGACCGCTATTCGATGCCATTCTTTGCCGAGCCGCACCCCGACACGCTGATCCAGTGCCTGCCCGGTTGCCAGGATGACGCCCATCCACCAAGGTACCCGACCACCACCTGCGCCGAATTCCTGCTGTCGCGCTTCGCCGACACCTATGCTTACCGGCGGGAGCCCCACGCCGTGTAGTGGATCAGCCGGTCAGGTTTTACCCGACAGGTCGGCCAGCCCCCTGTAGAATGCCCGCCATCGATTCGCTGATGAGAAAAGACCATGTACGACTGGCTGAACGCCCTGCCCAAGGCTGAATTGCACCTGCACCTGGAAGGCTCGCTGGAGCCCGAGTTGCTGTTCGCCCTGGCCGAACGCAACAAGATCGCCCTGCCCTGGAGCGACGTCGACACCCTGCGCAAGGCCTACGCCTTCAACAACCTGCAGGAATTCCTCGACCTGTATTACCAGGGGGCCGATGTGCTGCGCACGTCCCAGGATTTCTATGACCTGACCTGGGCCTACCTGTTGCGGTGCAAGGCGCAGAACGTGATCCACACCGAGCCATTCTTCGACCCGCAGACCCATACCGACCGCGGCGTCCCGTTCGAAGTGGTGCTCAACGGCATTGCCGCCGCCCTCAAGGACGGTGAGCAACAACTGGGCATCACCAGCGGCCTGATCCTGAGTTTCCTGCGTCACTTGAGCGAAGAGCAAGCCGAGAAAACCCTCGACCAGGCGCTGCCGTTCCGCGACGCCTTCGTGGCCGTGGGCCTGGACAGTTCGGAAATGGGCCATCCACCCAGCAAGTTCCAGCGGGTATTCGACCGCGCGCGCAACGAAGGCTTCCTGACCGTCGCCCATGCCGGCGAAGAAGGCCCGCCCGAGTACATCTGGGAAGCCCTGGACCTGCTGAAAATCCAGCGCATCGACCATGGCGTGCGGGCCATCGAGGATGAGCGGCTGATGCAGCGGATCATCGACGAGCAGATTCCCTTGACCGTGTGCCCGCTGTCCAACACCAAGCTGTGCGTGTTCGACGACATGTCGCAACACAACATCCTCGACATGCTCGAGCGCGGCGTGAAGGTGACCGTGAACTCCGATGACCCGGCGTACTTCGGCGGCTACGTCACCGAAAACTTCCACGCCCTGCACACCCACCTGGGCATGACCCAGGACCAGGCCAAGCGCCTGGCGCAGAACAGCTTGGATGCGCGGCTGGTAAAACCCTAAGCCTGACAATCAACCCCTGTGGGAGCGAGCTTGCTCTCGAAGACGGCGGCACATTCAACATCGATGTTGACTGACACTCCGCCTTCGCGAGCAAGTTCGCTCCCACAGGGGGTAGTGTTTAGTCCGCAGCGGTCGCTTCGCTCAACTCCTCCAGCGACTTGCCTCGGGTTTCCATCCCGAACACCCAGACCACCCCCGCCGCCACGGCGAAGCACAGCGCCCCCAGGGCGAACACACCGCCCTGGCCGGTGATGGGGAACACCAGGCCGGTCACCAGGGGGCCAAGCAGCGAACCGACACGCCCCACCGCCGAAGCAAAACCCGAGCCCGTGGCCCGGGCCGAGGTCGGGTACAGTTCCGGCGTGTAGGTGTAGAGCACCGCCCACATGCCAAACAGGAAAAACTGCATCAGCAAGCCAGTGCCGATCAACAGGCCGACGTTGCCGCCAAACACCGCGCTCTGCCCATACAGAAACGCCATCGCCCCACCGCCCAACAGCGTGATGACGCACACCGGCTTGCGTCCCCAACGCTCCACCAGCCAGGCCGCCATCAAGAAGCCGGGAATCCCGCCCAGGGAAATCAGCACCGTGTAATACACCGACTGGGTCACCGCGAACCCCGACTGTTGCAACAACGCGCTGAGCCAGGAGGTCAGGCCGTAGAAACCGAGCAAGGCAAAGAACCAGACGCTCCAGATCATCATCGTGCGCTGGCGATACTGCGGCGACCAGATCTGCGCCAGGGCCGAAAAGAAATTGCCCGGCGCAGGCTCAACCCTTGGCAGGCGGACCGGCTCCGGCAGGTCGCGCCGCCCCAGCGAGGCCCGGACCTTGTCTTCGATTCGCTTGAGCACAGCGTCCGCTTCATCACCCCGACCGGCCTGTTCCAGCCAGCGCGGCGACTCCGGAATGAAGAAACGAATCGCCAGGACAAATACCGCCGGCACCGCCAGCACCAGGAAGATGTCGCGCCAGCCGATCACCGGCAGCAGAAAATACGACAACACGCCCGCCGCCACGAAGCCCAACGGCCAGAAGCCGTCCATCAAGGCGATGTAGCGCCCTCGCCGCTTGGCCGGGATCAGCTCCGAGAGCATCGATTGGGCAATTGGAAACTCCATGCCCATGCCGATGCCCAGCAGGACGCGAAACAGCGTCAAGGTCTCGACGTCCTGGGCGGTGGAGCACAAGTAACTGGCGATGCCCCACAGCACGATGCTCCACTGGAACACCGGCTTGCGCCCGAAACGATCGGCCAGCATGCCCGACAGCGACGCCCCCAGCACCATGCCGAAGAAGCTGGAGCTGGCGAGCAAGCCGGCCTGGGCGGTGCTCAGGCCGAACTCGGCTTTGATCGAACCCAGCAGGAACGTCATCATCGCCAGGTCCATGGAGTCGAAGAAGAACGCCAGGGCGATGATGATGAAAATCACCCGGTGATACCCGCTGATGGGTAACCGCTCCAGGCGTTCCGCCGCACTGTAACCGTGAGTGTCCATGCTACCTCCCCAATCCGAAAATTCCCCGGACCGAGTGTGCGCGAACCTTGCTGGCGTCTATTGCTGAATACGACCTGCCAACAGCCCTGAGCGACGCCCCAGGCGAGTTCCCTAGAGTGCCATCTCCACGGCATCCTGCCGGGCGAACCGGTGAATTTCCTGCTGGCCGAGCGTCGTCACTTGCAGGGCCCGCGAATCGTTGGGCAAGGCCAGCCAACCCGACTGCATGAACAGTTGCAACAATGCCGCCCCCAGCGCACCACCGAGGTGCGGACGACGCTCGCTCCAGTCCGGGCAGGGGCAAGCGATACGGGCGTTGCGATGAGCCAGGGCCTGGATGAACAGGCCACGCTCGGCCAGTTGATTGGCGCCCTTGTGCGTGACGATCACCCGTTGTTCGAACTGCTCGATCCACCCGGCGTCGATCAGGCGCTGGTAGAGGTCGGCCGCCAGGGTTCCCCCCAGGTGGTCGTCGCACAGCCTGGCCCGCATCAACGAAGCAGGCGCCGACGGGGCCATGGTCGGCATGACCTGGCGCTTGAAGACCTCCGGAACCTGCCGTGGCGTACTGACCAGGGTCGCGCTGGCCAACGCTTCGACGGCCGCGCCGATCTCTGGCGCAGCCAGGCGAAAGAACCGCTTGCGGCCCCGTACTTCGACTTTCAACAGGCCTCCGGCGGACAAGCGCCCCAGATGTGCGTTGGCCGAGGACGGCGACAACCCGGCGAGCAACGCCAGCTCTTCGGCCTGGCGGGCCGTGCCGTCCATCAAGGCCCACATCATTGCGCTGCGCTTGGGGTCAGCCAGCAGCGTGGCAATCTGGCTGATGCAAGGTGCATGTTCCATGTATTCACTCCCTGTTGAATCATTCGTCTACTGCTCTGGCGCAGGCGGTCGCTAGTATAAGCGCGACGATCGAGCTTTCCTGTCCTCCGGAAACCTTTGGAGGCGATTGTTGATGAGGGAAAATTCTCTATTTGCGCGCGACTAATGGCCGCCCCCCGTCGGGAGTGGAAATCGGGCCGTCAACTCACCGCAGCGAGCCTGGAGCATGTCCCGCAAAAGGTTGATGGGTTTGCTCAATTGCGCCCGGTGGGCACATAGCAGATTGAGGGGCGCGCGTTCGCATTGCAGGTGTGGCAAGAGGATTCTCAAACGCCCGGCCAGCACGTCGGTGGACACATCCAGCCATGACTTGTAGGCAATCCCGGCCCCCGCCACCGCCCAGCGACGTACCACATCGGCGTCGTCACTGAAGCGATCGCCACTGACAGTGAGGCTCACCTCCCGTTTGCCGTCATGAAAACCCCATCGGTCATGCACCCGGCTACCCAGCATGTACAGCAGGCAGTTGTGCTGGGCCAACTGTTCCAACTGACGAGGTTCGCCCTGGCGAGCCAGATAATCCGGCGAAGCACACAGCACCCGACGGTTACCAGGGGCGATGGGCAAGGCCACCAGGCTCGAATCTTCCGGTTCGCCATACCGCAGGGCAATGTCCACCGGCTGCTTGAACAGGTCGGCCATGCGATCGCCCAGCAACAACCGCACCGTCAGCCCGGGGTGCTCGCGCTGGAACGCATCCAGCCAGGGCAACAACAGGTTGCGCCCCAGGTCCGACGGCGCGGACAACTGCAACACCCCGCTGACCTGGTCCTGGCCGCTGGTCAACAACCGCCGCCCTTCGTCAAGGCTGCTCAACGCGGCGCGGGCATATTCGAGAAACCCCTCCCCTTCGGCCGTCAGGCGCAGGCTGCGGGTGGAGCGGGCCAACAGCCGGGCGCCGAGGTGTTGCTCGATCCGTTTCAACGCGGCGCTGGCCACCGCCGCCGACAGGTCCATGACCCTGGCCGCAGCCGAAAGACTGCCCAGGTCCGCCGCCCGGACAAACAATTGCAAGTCATCGAAGCGAAGCATGACGCGTCCATTATCAAAAAAGCATTGAAAGAGCCTGTTGTTTTAGCCGGTTTTATCTCGGCGATAAATAGCCAAACATGGCCCTCATCGAATTCACCTCACGGAGCCGCTTCATGAAAGCCATCGCTTACTACCACTCGCTGCCCATCACCGATTCGCAATCGCTCCAGGACGTCGAGCTGCCGGAACCGGTCGCCGGCCCTCGGGACCTGCTGGTGGAGGTCAAGGCCATTTCGGTCAACCCGGTGGACACCAAGGTTCGCCAGAACGTCCAGCCCGAAGGTGGCGTCGCCAAGGTGCTGGGCTGGGACGTGGCTGGCGTGGTCAAGGCGGTGGGCAGCGAGGTCACGCTGTTCAAGGCCGGGGACAAGGTGTTCTACGCCGGTTCGATCGCCCGGGCCGGTGGCAACAGCGAATTGCACGTGGTGGATGAGCGCATTGTCGGCCACATGCCCAAGACCCTCGGTTTCGCTGAGGCGGCGGCATTGCCGCTGACCGCCATCACCGCCTGGGAATTGTTGTTCGAGCGCCTGCACATCCAGGAAGGCCAGGACGACGAGGGCCAGAGCCTGTTGATCGTCGGTGCCGCGGGCGGCGTGGGTTCGATCCTGACGCAACTGGCCAGCCAACTCACCGGACTGAAAGTGATTGGCACCGCGTCCCGTGCACAAACCCAGGAATGGGTGCGCAACCTGGGTGCCGACCTGGTGATCGACCACAGCCGCCCCTTGAGCGACGTGTTGAAAGAAGCCGGCCAACCCCAGGTGACTCACGTCGCCAGCCTGACCCAGACCGATCAGCACCTGGATCAACTGGTCGAAGCCCTCGCGCCCCAGGGCAAACTGGCGCTGATCGACGACCCCAAGGCGCTGGACGTGACCAAGCTCAAGCGCAAGAGCCTGTCGTTGCATTGGGAATTCATGTACACCCGCTCGCTGTTCGAAACGGCCGACATGCTCGAACAGCACAAACTGCTCAACCGCGTGGCCGCCCTGATCGACGCCGGCACGCTGAAAACCACGGTGGGCGAGCATTTCGGCACCATCAACGCCGAGAACCTGCGCCGGGCGCATGCCTTGCTGGAAAGCGGCCAGTCCAAGGGCAAGATTGTGCTCGAAGGCTTCTGATCCAAGACACGACGATGCCTGGCGCTTGTGGGAGCAAAGCGTGCTCCCACAAAACCCATGCCGTCAGTCCGAGAGTTGACCGTTGTCACAACTGCGATCGCATTCAGGTCTACACTCGAGGCCTTTGCAACGCAATCTTTTCGTGAGGAGGTCAGCAATGAAGATCCTGATAAAAGAAGTGGCAAAATCCCAATGGCAAGTGCGTCTTGACCAGCACGTCGTCACCTTCCGTACCGAGGCCGAAGCCCAGGCTTTCGCCACGACCTTGCAAGCGCGGATCCACGCCCCTCATCGCTTTCCCGAACAGCAGCAGCGCGCAGCCAGCTAAGTCAGCCCTCGCGACTGGCCTGGGCCAGTGCCCGGGCGTTTTGCAGGCGACGGGTCAGCATGGCTGCGCCCACCACCAGGAGCCCGCAAAGGCTGATGACCAGCGCCATCGGCACGGCGGTGCCGTCATGCAGCGCCGCCACCAGTGCAGCGGCCCCCGCGGCCACGGAAAACTGCAGGCACCCCAGCATCGCCGAGGCACTGCCGGCGCGGGCCCCCTGCCCATTCATGGCGCAGGCCGACGCATTGGGCAGGATGCAACCCAGGCTGGCAATGCAGACAAACAGCGGAAGCAGCAGCGGCCACAACCGTTCTGGCTGCAGTGCACAGACAGCCAACAGGCTCAGCCCGGCGAGCAGGTAGACCCAGACGGCGCGGGTCAGCAGGAATGCCGGGCCACGCTTGGACAACAATCGGGCATTGACCTGGGCAACCAGGATGAAGCCCGCCGCGTTGGTCCCGAACAACCAGCCAAAGTGTTCGGCCGGTACGCCGTAGAGCTTGATGAACACAAAAGGCGAACCGGCGATGTAGGCAAACATGCCGGCGATGGCGATGCCACCCGTCAGGGCATGGCCGAGGTAGACCGTATCGGTCAATAACCGGCCGTACTGACGCAAGGCGCCCGACAAGGGTTGTCGAGGAACATGATCCGGCAGGCTTTCCGGCAGCCACAGGGCCACGGCCGTCGACGCCAGCGCGCTGAACACGGTCAGGGCAATGAAGATCGATTGCCAGCCATGCAGGTTCACCAACAGCCCACCGAGCATCGGCGCGAGAATCGGCGCCAGGCCCATTACCAGCATCAGTTGCGAAAACACCTTGGCCGAACCCACTGCGTCGCATTTATCGCTGACTACCGCCCGGGAAATCACCATCCCGGCACACCCGCCCAAGGCCTGGACGAAACGGGCACCGATCAGCCATTCGAGGTTCGGCGCGTAGGCGCAGCCCAGTGACGCCAGGGTGAACAAGCCGACGCCGGTCAGCAGCGGAATGCGCCGCCCGAAGCGGTCCGCCACTGGCCCATAGGCCAGTTGCCCAATGGACAAGCCGAGGAAATAGGCCGCCAGGGTCAGTTGGATGTGTTTTTCGTCAGTACCGAAGGCCGTGGCCATCGCCGGAAAGGCGGGCAGGTAGAAGTCGATCGCCAAGGGACCGAAAGCGCTCAAGGCGCCAAGAATCAGAATGGTACGGAGGTTCATCGGGCGTCCAGTTCAGGCGTCGTTCGACAGCCCGACAGTCTAGCCGTGCCGGGCGCTCTTGAACATTCCGATAGGTCGCTAACGATTAAAAATTTTCACGCGGCGCTGGCTGCATAGCCCTCCTCCTTGATGGCCTCGAGCACGGCATCGGCCGGCAACGAACTCTGCACCTGGACGGTCCTGGCGCCCAGGTCGACATGCACCGTCGCCGCTGGATCCTTGGCCTGGACAGCCTGGGTGATGGCCTTGACGCAATGACCGCAGGACATACCCTCGACATTGAATGTTTGCATGAGATGACTCCTTGGGATTGAGGTTGCCGTCAGTCTCAAGCTTGCCATCATGGCAAGGTCAAGTTCTGACAAAAACTGCCGGGCTGGCAATCGGCATCGCGCTCAGCCAAGCTGCACACATCAAGGATTTCACACCGGAGGTTCAGCCATGCGCTGGTCAGCGTTCAGCCTGTTTTGCATGCTCGGTTTTTCAGCGGTGGCCCCCCAGGCCTCGGCCGCCGGCGAAGACTATGGCGTGGTGATCATTTCCCGCGAACGCCTGGAAGTGGCGACCAGTTGCGAAATCGGCATCTACATCCAGGATCAGCTCTCGGCCCGGCTATTCCAGGAGCAAAGCACTTCCTTCAACTTGCCGCCCGGCCAGTTCTCCTTGCGCCTGAAGTTGCTGCCTGGCCAGGCACCGGGTTGCAATCCTGGCATGCTTGCACCGGGTTCGCAGAACATCACGCTCAGGGCCGGTGACATCCTGAAGTTCCGCATCGCCATGAATGAACAAGGCATGTACCTCAAGCAGGCTGGGCTCGGTTACTGATACGCCACTTGAACTGATAGCTGTAAGCCCCTGTGGGAGCGAGCTTGCTCGCGATGGCAATCTAACATCCACCATGGATGTCGACTGACCAACCGCTATCGCGAGCAAGCTCGCTCCCACAGAGAATTGGCGCTTGACCTTGCCAGCATGGCAAGGTTGATCCTGTAGTCATTTACTACAAGGAGCCAGGCAGATGTCCGAATCCACCACGTTCGATCTACCCATTGCCGGCATGACCTGCGCCAGTTGCGCCGGACGGGTCGAGCGGGCCTTGAGCAAAGTCGCCGGAGCCCGTGCAGTCAGCGTCAACCTGGCGACGGAACTGGCGCGTGTCCAGGCCCCGGAAGGCAGCCTGCCGGCCTTGAAGCAGGCCGTCGAACAGGCGGGCTATAGCGTTCCCGTGCAAACCCTGGAACTGAACATCGAAGGGATGACCTGCGCCTCCTGCGTCGGCCGGGTCGAACGCGCCCTGGGCAAGGTCGACGGCGTGAACAGCGTCAGCGTCAACTTGGCCAACGAGCGGGCCCACCTCGAACTGCTCGGCCAGGTGGAGACACAAACCCTGATCGATGCGGTCAAGCGCGCCGGTTACGACGCCACGGTCTGGCAAGCCGAGCAGGTCGCCGACACGCAGAGCAACCGTCTGAACCGTGAACGCCTGGCACTGGTGCTGGCGATTCTGCTGTCCATGCCCCTGGTGCTGCCCATGCTCCTGCAGCCGTTCGGCGTGCACTGGATGCTCCCGGCCTGGGTGCAGTTCGCCCTGGCGACGCCGGTACAGTTCATCTTCGGTGCGCGCTTCTACGTCGCCGCCTTCAAGGCCGTGCGGGCCGGCGCCGGGAACATGGACCTGCTGGTGGCCCTGGGCACCAGCGCTGGCTACGGCCTGAGCCTTTATGAATGGGTGATCGCCCGTCCTGGCAGCATGCCGCACCTGTATTTCGAGGCTTCGGCCGTCGTGATTGCCCTGGTGTTGCTTGGCAAATACCTGGAAAGCCGCGCCAAGCGCCAGACCGCCAGCGCCATCCGCGCCCTGGAGGCCTTGCGCCCGGAACGGGCGATCCAGGTAATCGATGGCCAGGAACGGGACGTTGCCATCAGTGCCCTGCGCTTGAATGACCTGGTGCTGGTCAAGCCCGGCGAACGCTTCCCGGTGGACGGCGAAGTACTGGAAGGCCAGAGCCACGCCGACGAAGCACTGATCAGCGGCGAGAGCCTGCCGGTGCCCAAGCAGCCCGGCGACAAGGTCACGGGGGGCGCGATCAACGGCGAAGGTCGGTTGTTGGTCCGCACGCAAGCCCTGGGCACCGAAACCGTGCTGGCGCGCATCATCCGCCTGGTGGAAGACGCCCAGGCCGCCAAGGCACCGATCCAGAAACTGGTGGATAAAGTCAGCCAGGTCTTTGTACCGGTGGTGCTGGTGCTGGCCCTGGCGACGTTGATCGGCTGGTGGCTGTACGGTGCGCCACTGGAAATCGCGCTGATCAACGCCGTTGCGGTGCTGGTCATCGCCTGCCCCTGCGCCTTGGGCCTGGCGACGCCCACGGCGATCATGGCCGGCACCGGCGTGGCTGCGCGCCACGGCATTCTGATCAAGGACGCCGAGGCCCTGGAACGCGCCCATGAAGTCACGACCGTGGTGTTCGACAAGACCGGCACCCTGACCTCGGGCACGCCACGCATCGCCCACCTGACCGCCCTAGACGGTGATGAAGACGCACTGCTGAAAATGGCTGGCGCGCTGCAACGCGGCAGCGAACACCCCTTGGCCAAAGCCGTGCTGGACACCTGCGCCGAGCGCGGCCTGGACGTATCGGATGTCAGCGACAGCCAGTCCCTGGCCGGGCGTGGCATCGCCGGCAACCTCGACGGGCGACGCCTGGCCTTGGGCAATCGCCGCCTGCTGGACGAACTGGGCCTGGAACCGGGCTCCCTGGCCGAGTCGGCACAGGCTTGGGAAACCGAAGGCCGCACGTTGTCCTGGCTGATCGAACAAGGCGCTACACCTCGGGTGCTGGGTCTGTTCGCCTTCGGAGACACGCTCAAGCCTGGTGCTCTCGCCGCCGTACAGGCCTTGAATGAACAGCGCATCGCCAGCCATCTGCTCACCGGCGACAACCAAGGCAGCGCCCGGGTGGTGGCCCAGGCGCTGGATATTTCCAACGTCCACGCCGAGGTATTGCCGGCGGATAAATCGGCCATCGTCCAACAATTGAAGCGCCACTCGGTGGTGGCGATGGTGGGCGACGGCATCAACGACGCCCCGGCCCTGGCCGCCGCGGACATCGGCATTGCCATGGGCGGCGGCACCGACGTGGCGATGCATGCCGCAGGCATCACCCTGATGCGCGGCGATCCACGACTGGTGCCGGCGGCGCTGGACATCAGCCGCAAGACCTACGCCAAGATCCGCCAGAACCTGTTCTGGGCGTTCGTCTACAACCTGATCGGAATTCCCCTGGCGGCCTTCGGCTTGCTCAACCCGGTGTTGGCCGGTGCGGCCATGGCGTTGTCGAGCGTCAGCGTGGTGAGCAATGCGTTACTGTTGAAGTTCTGGACACCCAAGCAGTTGGAGGACGAGCGATGAACATCGGCCAAGCGGCCCGCCAGAGTGGCCTGAGTGCGAAGATGATCCGTTATTACGAGTCCATCGGCCTGCTCAAGGCCGCCCATCGCACCGACAGCGGCTATCGGATCTACCGCACCGATGACCTGCACACCCTGGCGTTCATCAAGCGCTCCCGCGACTTGGGGTTCTCCCTGGAAGAGGTCGGCAAACTGCTGACCCTCTGGCAGGACCGCCAACGCGCCAGCGCCGACGTCAAGGCCCTGGCCCGGCAACACATCGACGAGCTGAACCAGAAAATCCGCGAACTGGCCGAACTGCGCGACACCTTGCAAGACCTCGTGGAGCACTGCCATGGCGACCAACGTCCGGATTGCCCGATCCTCAAGGAACTGGCGTCGGGGTGTTGCCAGGAAACCGCACCCATCTGACATCCCGCTGTGGGATGAGTTGGGTGTGCCACAAAAAAACCGGCCAATGGCCGTAATGCTGTTCACTTGAGACTTGTTGATTCATTGTGGCGAGGGGATTTATCCCCGCGGGGTCGCGAAGCGACCCCAGAACCTGAGCCTGGGATGTCTCAGACGGGTTGAAGGGCCCGCTTCGCAGCCCAGCGGGGATAAATCCCCTCGCCACAGATTCAGCCACTTCCCTTAAGTGAACAGCATTGCGGCCAATGGCCGGGTTTCTGTTCAACCGATCATTGCATCCACGGCGGCGGTGGCTCTTCGGTCTTGCCCGGTGGGGCATCGTCGGCGGCGCGGACGGCCTGACGGCGTTCTTCATCCAGGCGGGCGGCCTCGATTTCACGCATGATCCCGCCGACATCCGCCAGCTCTTGCGGCTCGTCGAACTCGCCGGTCAGCACGCTGGCCGGGTGCAGGGTGCCGGCTTCGTACAGCGCCCACATTTCCTTCGCGTACCGGGTGTGCTTGAGCTCCGGGGCAAATCGGCCGAAGTAGGACGCCATGTTGCCAACATCCCGCTCCAACATGCTGAAGGCATGGTTGTTACCCGCGGCATCCACGGCTTGCGGCAGGTCGATGATCACCGGTCCCGTCGGCGTCAGCAGGACGTTGAACTCCGACAGGTCACCGTGCACCAGACCGGTACACAACATCAGCACGATCTGGGAAATCAGATAGGCGTGATATTCACGGGCCTGGTCCGGCTCCAGCACCACATCGTTCAGGCGCGGGGCCGCATCACCGTACTCGTCGGCCACCAGCTCCATCAGCAGCACGCCCTCGAGGAAGTCGTACGGTTTGGGCACGCGCACCCCCGCACTTGCCAGGCGAAACAACGCCGCCACTTCGGCATTCTGCCAGGCGTCCTCGGTTTCCTTGCGCCCGAACTTCGACCCCTTGGCCATGGCCCGGGCCTGACGGCTGTTGCGCACCTTGCGGCCTTCCTGATACTCGGCCGCCTGACGAAAACTTCGCTTGTTCGCCTCCTTGTAGACTTTCGCGCAACGTAGCTCGTTGCCGCAGCGCACCACATAAACAGCTGCTTCTTTACCACTCATGAGTGGGCGCAGCACCTCGTCGACCAGACCGTCCTCGATCAGGGGTTCAATGCGTTTTGGAGTCTTCATCAGCTTTTATTGTGGGTCCTTTATTACCAAACACGCGAATGACAGTCGTTATACGGCAATCCTTCCTCCACGGGGAGGGGTTGCCGACCTATGAACCTGTGATGCACACAATGTGCCGGCTCAATCGACCGCGCCGAATCATAGCCGAGACCGGGCCTGGCGCTGGCAACCGAATACGCAGGTATGTGCGACAAAAGCTGACAGTCCCTGTCGACCACCAGCCGCAGGCAGGGTGCGACCACTCAATGCTTGAACAACTCCCCCGGGGTAAACCCGAACATCCCCTTGAACGCGGCAATGAACGCCGACGTTGAATCATACCCACACGACAACGCGGCGCTGGTGACGCTATCGCCCTTCTCCAACGAGCCCAGGGACGACAACAAACGCATGCGCTGGCGCCAGGCACGAAAGCTCAGGCCGGTCTCGCGCTGGAACAGGCGCATCAGGGTTTTTTCCGACGTGCCCAGTCGCTCGGACCAGGCGTGCAAGGTGACGTTCTGTTCGGGCTGCTCGATCAATTCGTTACACAACGCCAGCAACCGGGCATGTCGCGGCAGCGGCAGGGAGAATCCCACCTCCGGCAAGGTCGCCAACTGATCCAGCAACACCTGCACCAGGCGATCTTCCTGGGTATCGCCCTGGGGATAATCGACTGGCAGCTGACAGAACACCTTGATCAGTTCGCGGGCCAGTGGCGTGACTTCCAGCACCCGACAACGCCCATCGGCCCAAGGGCAGGCGTGGCGATGGACATACAGGCTGCGCATTTCCGCCCGGGTGGAGGTCACCACTTGATGTTCCAGGTCGGCCGGGATCCAGATACCCCGTTGTGGCGGGGCAAAGAAACTGCCCGCTGCGGTGTGTACGCCGAGAACGCCGCTGATGGCGTAGGAAAATTGCACCCAGTCATGACGATGGGCTTGCGTCCAGGACCCGGCGCTCAAACTTTCGACGCGGGCGTACAGCGGCCTTGGCAATTGCGTCAGGTCGGGAATACGTCGTTCCAACTGCTGGTGTCCGTTAGCCGGCATTGATTGGCCTTATGTCGCAAGACGACTCATGAGGGCGACGTTAGGCTAAGTCGACTTTTCTTACAACTTGCGGTGCCCTATGCACATCTTCAGACACCTCAAACGCTTGGTCACCGACTGGTTCCTCTGCGGCATGGTGCTCGCCACGCTGCTGGCGTACTTCTTTCCAACCTTCGGGGCCACGGGCGGGGCCATGCATGCCGAATGGGTGGTCAACATCGGCATCTTCGTGGTGTTCTTCCTGCATGGGGTCAACCTGTCCGGCGAGCAGATCCGCCACGGCCTGAAGAACGTCCGGCTGCACGTGATGGTGCAGGCGTTCACCTTTGGCGTGTTTCCGTTGCTCTGGTTGCTCAGCAACTGGCTAGTGGGCAGCCATGTGCCGGCGTTGCTGATGTTGGGGTTCTTCTACCTGTGCGCCCTGCCCTCGACCATTTCTTCCTCGGTGGCCCTGACCGGCAGTGCAAAAGGTAACGTGCCAGCGGCGATTCTCAACGCGAGCCTGTCCAGCGTATTGGGGATTTTCCTGACTCCGTTGCTGGTCAGTTTCGTGGTCGGCAGTGGTGCCGGAGGCATCGACCTGGGTTCAACCTTGCTCGACCTGTGCCTGATGTTGCTGCTGCCACTGGTGCTGGGGCAGTTCCTACGGCGTTGGCTGGCCGGCTTTTTCGGTCGCTATAAACGCTACACGAGCATCATCGACAAGCTGGTGATCCTGCTACTGGTCTACGCGGCGTTCTGCAATTCGATGGTGTCCGGCATCTGGCGCCAGCAGGGCAACGGCGTGTTGCTCAGCGCAGTGGTGGGCAGTGCCGTATTGCTGGCAATCATCCTGTGGACAACCACCCGCACCGCCCGCGCACTGAAATTCAGCAGTGCCGATGAAGTTGCCGCCGTGTTCTGCGCCAGCAAGAAATCCCTCGCCGCCGGGGTGCCGATGGCGGCGTTGATTTTCGGCAACCACCCGGGCCTGGGGCTGATCCTGCTGCCGATCATGATCTACCACCCGCTGCAATTGATCGTCTGCTCGATCCTGGCCGAGCGCTACGCCAGCCAGCACAAGGCACTGGCGTCCCGCCAGGATGGCGCCCTCGTCAACGCTCGATAATCGCCGTCACGCCCTGGCCGGCGGCGGCGCAGATGGAAATCAACCCGCGACCTCGCCCGGCGGCATCCAGCAACTTGGCGAGGTTGGCGACAATGCGCCCGCCCGTGGCGGCAAATGGATGCCCGGCGGCCAGGGAACTGCCCTTCACATTCAACCGACTGCGGTCGATGGCGCCCAACGGCGCGTCGAGGCCCAGGCGGGTCTTGCAGTAGTCCGGGTCTTCCCAGGCCTTCAGCGTGCACAACACTTGGGCGGCGAACGCTTCGTGGATCTCGACGTAATCGAAATCCTGCAAGGTCAAGCCGTTGCGCGCCAGCAATCGCGGCACGGCATAGACCGGCGCCATCAGCAACCCTTCGGCGCCATTGACGAAATCCACCGCCGCCGTTTCACCGTCGCGCAGGTACGCCAGGATCGGCAAGCCCCGGGCCTTGGCCCACTCTTCGCTGCCCAGCAGCACCAACGAAGCGCCATCGGTCAGTGGCGTGGAGTTGCCCGCGGTCATCGTGCCCTTGGCACTTTTTTCGAAGGCCGGCTTGAGGGACGCGAGTTTTTCCAGGGTCAGGTCCGGACGCAGGTTGTTGTCCCGGGTCAGGCCGAGGAACGGCGTCATCAAGTCGTTGTGCCAGCCTTCGGCGTAGGACGCGGCCATTTTCTGATGGCTTTCCAAGGCCAACTGGTCTTGCGCCTCCCGGGGGATCTGCCAGGTCTGAGCCATCAGTTCGCAATGCTCACCCATGTTCAGGCCGGTGCGCGGTTCGTTGATGCGCGGCAGGTCGGGGACGAGGTGCTGGGGACGCAGTTGCAAGAACGTCTTGATCTTGTCGGCGGTGGTCTTGGCGCGATTGGCTTGCAGCAGGATCCTGCGCAGGCCTTCATTGACCCCGATCGGCGCATCCGAGGTGGTGTCGACGCCGCCGGCAATACCGCTGTCGATCTGGCCCAGGGCAATCTTGTTCGCCACCAGCAACACCGTTTCCAGCCCGGTGCCACAGGCCTGTTGTACGTCATAGGCCGGCGTCATCGGTGACAGCCGCGAGCCGAGCACGCATTCGCGGGTCATGTTCATATCCCGGGAGTGCTTGAGCACCGCACCGGCAGCCACTTCGCCGATGTGCAAGCCATGCAGGTTGTAGCGTTCGATCAGCCCCTCGAGGGCAGCCGTCAACATCGCCTGGTTGCTGGCGGTGGCATAGGGCCCGTTGGAGCGAGCGAAGGGAATGCGGTTACCACCGATGATCGCGACGCGGCGTAGTTGTGTCATGAAGAACTCCCCTGTAGGTCGATGCACTAATAAAACTCAACCGCCCCCTGTGGGAGCCGAGCTGCTCGCGATAGCGGTGGGTCAGTTGACCGATAGGCTGGCTGACAGATTGCCATCGCGAGCAAGCTCGCTCCCACAAGGATTCGGTGCCCTGGAAAAAGCGCTCCCGCTCAAGCTTAGGCTTTATCTCGCCGATCGAACGACTGATTGCCAATCATGGTCCACACTTGGAACCTCATCAGCCGGAGTGTGTTCCATGTCTGACCGTTATATCGACTTCGCCAATTCGCCCATCGGTCGACGCATGGTCGGGTCCCTCGGCCTGCCATCGCCGGTACGCCTTGAGCGCTGGCAGGCCGGGCGGCTGCGGCCGATCGAAGGCGCATTGCTGCTGGGCGGCGGGCCGTTGACCGAGCAGATCGGCACGTTCGCCAAGCGCCTGACCGACACTATTTTCATCTACGGCGGCGAACCGACCCTGGCCACCGAGTGGATCCCCGGCCACGGCCCGAAAATCAAGGCGGTGGTGTACGACGCCAGCCATTTGGTGCAGGTCGACCAGCTCAAGCAACTGCGGGAATTTTTCCAGCCGCTGATGAAGAACCTCGACCACAGCGCCCATGTCGCCATCCTGGGGCGCGCGCCGGAAAGCCTTGGCGATCCGTTCGCCGCCAGTGCCCAGCGGGCATTGGAAGGTTTCAGCCGGTCCCTGGCCAAAGAGCTGCGCCACGGCGGAACGCTGCAACTGCTGTATGTCGGCGACGGTGCCGAAGCCCAGTTGGAAGGTGCGCTGCGGTTTTTCCTGTCGCCCAAGAGCGCCTTCATTTCCGGGCAGGTCATTCGCCTCAACGCCTGTGACACCCAGGTCCAGGATTGGACCCGACCGCTCACGGGGCTCAAGGCGCTGGTCACTGGCGCAGCCCGCGGGATCGGCGCCGCCATCGCCGAAACCCTGGCCCGCGATGGCGCCGACGTGATCCTGCTGGACGTGCCCCCGGCCAAGACCGATCTCGACGCCCTGGCGGCACGCTTGAGCGGGCGCAGCGTCACACTGGATATCTGTGCCGAAGACGCCGCCGCCCAGTTGATCGAGCACCTGCCCGACGGCGTCGACATCGTGGTGCATAACGCCGGGATTACCCGGGACAAGACGCTCGCCAACATGACCCCGGACTTCTGGGACGCCGTGCTGGCCGTCAACCTCAACGCCCCGCAAGTGCTGACCAAGGCCCTGCTCGACAGCGGCACCCTGCGCGACCATGGCCGGGTTGTTCTGCTGGCGTCCATCAGCGGCATTGCCGGTAACCGTGGGCAGACCAACTATGCCGCGAGCAAGGCCGGGCTGATCGGCCTGGCCCAGGCCTGGGCACCGCTGCTTCACGAACGGGGCATCAGCATCAACGCCGTGGCGCCGGGCTTCATTGAAACCCGCATGACCGCCGAGATCCCCTTCGCCTTGCGCGAGGCCGGGCGGCGCATGAGCTCCCTGGGCCAGGGCGGGTTGCCCCAGGATGTCGCCGAAGCCGTCGCATGGCTGGCGCAACCGGGCTCCGGCGCCGTGACCGGACAGGCCCTGCGGGTCTGCGGGCAAAGCCTTTTGGGAGCATGACCATGACGATCCAATGGCATGAGGTCAGCAGCCCGCCATCCATGTCCGGGCTGTATTCGAAAGCGGCGACACGGCGCAAGGTCACCGGAACAACCTTGCCCGGGGAAGGCCTGCGCCAGGTGCTACAGGTCGACCCGCAACGGCTGGCGGCCTATCGCAAGGTCTGCGGTTTCGTTGATAACGGACTGCTGCCACCGACCTATCCCCACGTCTTGGCGTTTGCCCTGCAAATGCAGTTGCTCACTGGCCGCGACTTTCCATTTCCGCTGCTGGGGCTGATCCACTTGAGCAACCGCATTCGTGTCTTGAGGCCCATGGGCGGGGTCGGCCAGGTGAGGGCCAGCGTCAACGTCGAGAACCTGCAAGCCCACCCCAAGGGCGCGGTATTCGACTTGGTGACCCGCCTTGATGATCAACTGGGCCCGCTGTGGGAGGCCAGGAGCCAGATGCTGTGCAAGGGTGTCAAGCTCGACGGTGCACTCGTCGATGAATCGCCCCAGGCCAGCCTGCCCTTGGTTGAAGTGGCACATTGGACCGCACCGGCTGACATCGGCCGGCAGTACGCCAAGGTCTCCGGCGACTACAACCCGATCCACCTGAGCGGCATCAGCGCCCGGTTGTTCGGCTTCCCCACCGCCATCGCCCATGGCCTGTGGAACAAGGCCAGGACCCTGGCGGCGCTGGATGGCCACCTGCCCGAGGCCAATATCGAGATCGATGTGACCTTCAAGAAACCGGTGCGCCTGCCCAGCGAAGTGACACTGTTGGCAAGCGCGGCGGGCTCCAGTGGGCAACTGCAACTGGTGGGGGCTGGGGGGTTGGAGCATATGGTGGGAGCGTGGCGGCCGGTGGTCTGAGCAAGTCGATGGTGTTCACCGTAAATCCCCGTGGGAGCGGGCTTGCTCGCAAAAGCGGTGGGTCAGTCTGCATCAATGCTGACTTTGCAACCGTCATCGCGAGCAAGCTCGCTCCCACAGTTGTTCCGGGGTGTTCACAGAGCAGGTGTCCGCCACAAAATTCCTGTGGGAGCGAGCTTGCTCGCGATGGCGGTGGGTCAGCTCGCATCCATCTTGAGCGCGCTGCGGTCAGCGCGGCGGGTAGTTGGACAGGATCCGCCCCACCGTCTCCCGTACCACGGTGTTGCGGTCGGTCGGGTTGGGGGCGTTGCTGAGCAGTTGCTCATCACTGCCGCGCCACACCAACTTGCCGTCCTTGCCGTCCAGCAGGTCGATCTGCACGGTGGCGACCTTGTAGCTGACGTTACGGGTTTCGTTGTACATCGGCCCGCCCCAATAGCCATTCCAAGGGCCGCCCCACCCGCCGCCGTAGTGGGTCGTGACCTGCTGCTGACGGTCCTCGACGATCAAATAGGCCTGGACCAGCACATCGCCATGCCCACCCGCAGCCGGGCGCAAGCCGCGCTGGTCGAGTTGATCGGCCACCGCCTGGCGGATCCGCTGTTCGGTCAGGTCGCTCTTGATGCGAGGGTCATCGGGACGATATTGCAGCGCCGGCTCTTTCCAGCTCCAACTGCGATACGCGGCGAAATCACGGCTGGTGTCGAAGTCATGATTGACTGGGTTAGCGGCACAGGCCGCCAACAACAGGGTGAAGGCCAGTAAGGCAAGACGGCGAAACATGGTTTTTCTCCGTTGCGTAATCAACTTGGAGGATACGCCGACATGGCTTTTTCCACCGCCTCGCGAATGGCATCGGTGCGCTCGCTCTGGCTGCCCCGCTGGCCAGTCTCGGCGCTGGCGCTCCACACCGGCTGACCGGTGCGGGCATCGAACAGGTCCACCCGAACCACCACGACTTGTTCCTGATACGTGCGCACCATCGGCACCGGATGGTACACGCCATAGCCCGGACCGTAGCGGTCATAACGGTTATAGCCACCGTAGTAACCCGCGTCATAGTCGTCCCGGACCTGACGCACGCGCGTTTCCAGGCGCAGGTCGGCACTGACGAACAGGTCGGCGGGCCGGTTGTCATGCAGCGGCCGCAGGCCACGCTGATCGAGGGCATCGCTCACCGCCTCGGCCACCTGGGCCGAATCCGCCCAGGCGGTACCCGGTGGCAAGCGCCCGTCACGCCAGGCCCAGCTGCGATAGCGCCCGTAATCACGGGGCGGTGCCGGGTAGGTGCTGCGATCGAACACAGTGGCGGCCTCCGGTGGGGCCGGCGGCAACGGATTGGAGGTGGCGACATAGGGGTTACTGCCCTGGCAGGCCACCAGCCCAAGACACAGCACCAACAACCCTGAACGACCTTTCATTTCGAGCTCCGATTGCACGTTCAGATCAGAGGGGACGGCAGATCCAGTGCAGGTACCGTCCCAGCCCGGCAAACGCCGGATGGCGACGGTGGGCCAGTTCCATTTCCAGCAACTGCGCAAGCTCTACCCGGCCCTGGAACTCCACCGGCATGTAGTCATGGAAAACCCGCACGCCACTCTGGCTTTCGACCTGCCACAGGCCTTCAAGTTGCGCCGCCAATGCTCGTGGATCAAGGGGTTGTTGCGGAGTCAGGCTCTGTTTTTCCCCGGCCATGTCGTTTTTGCGCAACTTGCGGAAATGGCCCTTGAGCAGATTGCGATAGACCAGCGCATCGCGGTTGTAGAACGCCAGGGACAGCCAGCCGCCAGGGACCGTGAGTTGATGCAGCACTGGCAGGATCGCGTGGGGCTCGGCCAGCCATTCCAGCACCGCGTGACACAACACCAGGTCGTAAGGTTCGGTGAGCTGGCCGAGCAGGTCCTGCCACGGCGCCTGGATGAACGTGGCGCTCTGGCCCGCCTCGGCAAAGCGTTGGCGGGCGCCTTCGAGCATCGGCTCGGCCGGCTCGGCCAGGGTCACCTGGTGACCGCGCTCGGCCAGCCACAACGACATGTGGCCCAGGCCTGCGCCGATGTCCAGCACGCGCAATGGGCGCTGCGGCAAGGTTTCCAGCAAGTCGGCCTGAAGCACCGCCAGGCGGATCGCCCCCTTCGCCCCACCGTAGATTTTTTCCGCGAAGCGCGTGGCGAGCTGATCGAAATGACGGTCGCTCATTGGCCGAACCGCCGTTCGCTGTCAGCCAGCTTGCTGCGCACCACGGCGTCCATGTCCAGGCCCAGTTCGCTGCAAAGCAGCAACAGGTACAACACGATGTCACCGACCTCCTGCCCGACGTGGGCCAGTTTGTCCGCCGGCAACTGGCGCGACTGGTCCTCGGTCAGCCACTGGAAAATCTCCACCAGTTCGGCCATTTCCACACTGGCGGCCATGGCGAGGTTTTTCGGGCTGTGGAATTGCCGCCAGTCGTTACGGTCACGAATGGCATGCAGGCGTTCGGTCAGTTCAACAAGGTTCATCGGGATCTCCTGAATGCGCATAGCTTCAGGGGGATGACCAGGGAAGGCAAGAGTCTCGGTACGAAGCGACAGTTTGCCCCATAATCGAACCAACTCGGCCGCTACAGCTCCTACAATCAGGAGCCAACAGCTCGGCTCAGATCCCCTCCCATCAGGATGCACATATGCAGGTAGAAAGCTTTTTCGAATGGCTCGGCCAGGCGCTCGGTTCGGTGATCCGCTTCATCGTCGACCTGCTCAGCGGCCTCTTCAACACCCTGGCCAACGCCGGTGGCAATTTCGTCGATGGGCTATCACGCACCCTGGGCATGGACACCTCGATCATCAGCATCATCGCGCTGATCCTCGGGCTGATGCTGCTGTACTCGGCCATTCGCGCGTTCATGCGAGCCTCGATCGTCATGGGGATTATCTGGCTGGTATTGGGGTTGTGGTTGTTGAGTTGGATCATTCACTGAGGTCACACGGACTTACGCCGGACACTTTTGTGGCGAGGGGATTCATCCCCGCTGGGCTGCGCAGCAGCCCCTTGAAGGTTGGATTCAATGAATCTGACACACTGCAGTGTCTGGTTTTGGGGCTGCTTCGCAGCCCAGCGGGGATGAATCCCCTCGCCACAATGAGTCCGAATACCCTAGGGAACGATCCTCCCTAGAACCCGCTACAATCGCGCTCCATCAAGGAGCCCGCATGTCCAACCTGATCACCGACTGGCGCGACCGCCTGACCCATCGCCGGGTCTGGGCGTTGGCTGCGCCGATGATTCTCTCGAACATTTCCGTGCCGCTGGTGGCACTGGTGGACAGCACGGTCATCGGTCATTTGCCCCATGCCCATCAGTTGGGCGCAGTGGCGGTGGGGGCAAGCTTGTATACGGTGCTGGCATGGGCCATGGGGTTCTTGCGCATGGGCACCACTGGGTTCGCCGCCCAGGCCGCCGGGCGGGATGACGGCGCGGCGTTGCGCCAAGTGTTGCTGCAAGGACTGCTGTTGGCGATGGGACTGGCGGTGCTGCTCGGTGCCGTCGGCGTGCCGTTGAGCGACGTGGCGTTGCATTTCATGCAGCCGTCGGCCGAGCTCAACCAGTTGACCCGCGACTTCTTCCACACCCGGCTCTTCGGCTTGCCGGCGGCGCTGGCCAGCTATGCGCTGGTGGGCTGGTTCCTCGGTGCCCAGAATGCCCGGGCACCGTTGGCGATCCTGCTGGTGACCAACCTGGTCAACATCGCCCTGAACCTGTGGTTCGTCATCGGCCTGGATTGGGGCGTGACCGGTTCGGCCCGGGCGTCAGTGATTGCCGAGTGGACCGGCGCGCTGGTTGGCCTGGCCCTGGCTCGCAAGACACTGCGGGCCTGGCCCGGGCAGATTGCCTGGGCAGCGCTGGGCATCTGGCAGAATTGGCGCCCGCTGCTGGCGGTGAACCGGGACATTTTCATTCGCAGTCTGGCCCTGCAAGCGGTGTTCTTCCTGATCACGGTGCAAGGCGCACGCCTGGGGGACGCGACAGTGGCGGCCAATGCCTTGCTGCTCAACGGCCTGCTACTGACCGCCCATGCCCTGGACGGCCTGGCCCACGCCGTGGAAGCGCTGTGCGGCCATGCCATTGGCGCCCGCGACCGCCTGGCCTTGCGGCGCTCGTTGGTGGTGGCCGGCGGCTGGTCGCTGATTGCAAGCCTCGGCTTTGCCCTGCTATTCCTGCTCGCCGGCCACCTCTTCATCGACATGCAAACCGACATTCCCGACGTGCGCGCCACCGCTTACGGCTACCTGCCCTACCTGGCGACCTTGCCATTGATCGCGGTCTGGAGCTATTTGCTCGACGGCCTGTTCATCGGCGCCACCCGCGCCCGGGAAATGCGCAACGGCATGGTGTTGACCCTAGTGTTGGTGGCGCCAATCGCCTGGATGCTGATGGGATTGGGCAACCATGGGCTGTGGATCACCTTCCTGTTGTTCATGGCCTTGCGCAGCCTGACCCTCGGTGCGTTTGCCTGGCACTTGCAACGGCGCGACCGTTGGCTCGGCGCACCGTCCCCATAACCGTCAACCCTGGCGACCCTGCCAGCGCCGCCGCAGGCGATCGAGACGCTCGCGCTGCGAACCACCCTCCGGCCCCGAGATGGGCCGGGCATCGGGGTATTGCAAGCGCAGCCACAGCCAGTCATCGAGCACCGTGCGCTCGGTAAAGCCCAGCGCCAGCCCCTGCTGCAAATCCTCCCAGAGCCGGCGGTAATCACGCCCGGAGGAATGGGACCATTGCCATGCGTGACGCTCCAGCAGGCATCGCTGCAACTGGCCCAGCTGTCGGTCGCTAAGACCGTACTCCTTCTCCAACGCCGACACCGACAGCCCCGGGTTGGACAACTGTTGCCAGCCCTGGCTGCCGGTCGCCCGGTCGGCCCACGTGCCACCGAACCAGCGCAACAGGCTGATCGGGCCCAGCCAGCGACTGAGTTCATGGGCATCGCAACCGTCGAAGAAATAGCTGGCGGTGTGCGGGTTGTAGTAATTCAACAGGGCTTTGTGGTGCAGGCCCAGCGTCACCGTCAGCATGCACCGCAGATGCACCAGCAATTGCACGGCAGGCGATGGACTGACCAGCAGCAGCCCCGGCCAGGCCCGCGGGTCGAGGTGACAGAGGCTGGCCAGCGCCGGCGATTGGCGCAGATCCACCAACAGTGGGCCGTGCTCGCGAAGCCCATGCAGCTCGGTGCCTTCGAACAGAGCAAAGCGCTGGGCTTCGGCGAACTGCACGTACACCCGCTGCACCGCCTCAGGCGCACTCGGTCCGTCGAGCAGCAACCACTGCGGCGTCGATCCAGACACGGCCACGGCGCTCATCGAGCAACGCCAGCGCCACGCCCCATGAGCATACGGCAGGTGCACAGGGGGTGGGCGCAGGGGTTGAAAGGCCCGCCTTCGGGCAACAGGCACAACAAGACCAGCGGCTCGGCATCGCGCATTGCCGATAACAGGATCGGATCGACAACCGAAGATCCCAGTGTTTCGCCTGGGGATGACGCATGGGCAATTTCTGCCGAGGCAGGCCCGCTCAGAAATGCACTGATCAGCGGCCGATCCGGATCGCCTTCGATAAAGCTCACCAACACTTCAGTACCGTCGCACAGCACGTCCGCCGCGCCGGCCGCCAGCTCGGGCGCCAGCGGCAACCAGCAATGGCTGGGGCTGGAACCCTCGCCCTGGTAGATCCAGTCGAACTCCACCGCAACGCGCCCTGCTCCCAGCTCCGACGGCTCGTCCACCGCCACGACCCAGCCGCGTTGCCGGTTCACCATCCGTGGTTTGGCCGGGACATTGTCCGGCACGAACAGCGCGCCCCGGGGAATGGCCTTGAAGTGGTTGCCATATACCCCGGCCTGGGCGCGATGCTCGACCTTCGTCAACAGCCAGCGCCGGTTCCAGCCGGCAAGCGGATGGGCCGTCAGCGTCAACACCTGGCCACACCGCAAGTTCTGCAGATCGCTGCGACCCTGGGCGACCTGCTGCCCCGACACATCGGTTTGCACGCCGAAGGTCCGCACCGTGGCAGTCGGCCCGTCGTCCGCGTAGAGCGCCTTACCGGCAGGGGGAAAGCTGTGCGGGTTGTCAGCGAACACCAGGCAATGTCCGTCCCGGGTGTGCTCGAAATGAAAGTGGATACCCGCCTGGGCGCACACGCGCTGCAGGAACTGCAGGTCCGACTCCCGATACTGGGTACAGAAATCCTGCGGTGGATAATCGCCGCTCAGGTCCAGGCACAGGCTGCGACCGCTGATGCCATGGGCCTTGAGCACCTGGCGAATGATCTGCGGCACCGAGCGGGCGCTGAATACGCGCTGGCTGAAGCGCTGCGCCAGACAAGCCAGCCTGGGGCCGATACGTACCCGGCAACCGGCGCCATGACGGTGTTGGACCAACTCATGGAGCTGTCCATGGATGCCCTGGCCGGGGGCAGCGAAACTCAACCAGACGCTGCGGTACAACAGGCCCGCCAAGTCCAGGCTCGCATCGGGCAACAGGAGCTGCGCTTCATAGACAAAAGGTTCGCTGATGGCTTCGCTACCCGTGAAGGCCACGACGTCAACGGGCTCGGGCAGACCGGCTATCTCCAGACGAAATGCTGGCTCGCGGGCTGGATCGGACATCGGCGTTTCTCTACAGGAGGGGCGGCTGGGGATTCTCGCCGACCGCCATGGCCGAGTAGAGGGGCCAAGTACAGGTTAGGAAAGGGACTACACGAAATTAGGACTGCGCCGGTTATGTGCACCGATGTGCGGAAATAACACCGGCACAAATAAAAATGCCCTTCAAGACTGCCAGAAAACTCCCGCAACATGCGGTGCAGTTTCTGACAGACCGAAGGGCATTGCCGTCCAGTTGAAAATGGCGCCGAAGTCCTTGTGTTGAAGGTTTTTTTATCCCCTCATCACAAGTTCGGTGGGCGCTCAGACACCGATCACGAGGACAGGTACGACGAGCGCGTCAGCCCCAGGCGCAGCGCATCGAGGAACTGTGTGCGCTCGGCGGCGCTGATGCGGGCACTGGCGCATTTGTCGCGGTAGTGAGTCATCAACTCCTCCGGCGACAAGTGCACGTAGCGCAGCATGTCTTCGATGGTGTCATGGGTTTCGATACCGGCGTGGTACACGCTGCCGTCGGCGTTCTGGTAGATGTTCACCGAGTCGGTGTCACCGAACAGGTTGTGCATGTCACCGAGGATTTCCTGGTAGGCGCCCACCAGGAAGATGCCCAGCAGGTAGTCTTCACCCGGATTGAGAGCGTGAACCGGCAGGCTGGTCTCGATGCTCTGCTCATCGACGTATTGCTTGATCTTGCCGTCGGAGTCGCAGGTCAGGTCTTGCAGCACGGCGCGGCGCAGCGGCTCTTCGTCCAGGCGATGCAGCGGCAGGATCGGCAGCACCTGGCCGATGGCCCAGGTGTCTGGCAGGCTCTGGAACACCGAGAAGTTGCAGATGTATTTGTCGGCCAGTTTGTCGTTGAGTTCGTCCAGCACCTGGCGGTGCGAGCGTTGGCGGGCTTTCAACGAGTTGTGCAGGCGACGGCAGACGGCAAAGTAGCACTGCTCGGCCAAGGCTTTTTCCGCCAGGGTCAGCTTGCCGTCGGCATATTGGGTCGCCACGTCGCTCATGTAGTGGGTGGCGCGCCAGTAGGTCTCGGTGACCATCTCGATATCGGTCGGCCCCAGGAGGTCGACCAGCCATTGCACGGTTTCCGGCAGTTCCTGCTTTTTGTCGATCACCGGGACATCGTCGTTGTGTTTCTCGACGTCGGTCACCTGCACCACCAGCATCGCATGGTGGGCGGTCAGCGAGCGGCCGCTTTCGGAAAAGATGTGCGGGTGTGGCAGGCTCTGGGCATCGCAGAACTCCTTGAGCATGCCGACCACGACACCGGCGTAATCGTCCATGTCGTAGTTGATCGAACTGGCGTTGCGCGAGTGCGTACCGTCGTAGTCCACACCGAGGCCTCCGCCGACGTCGATGTGATCCACCGGCAGACCGAGGTTGCGCAACTCACCGTAGTAACGGATCGCTTCCTTGAAGCCGTGCTGGTAGTCCGCCAGGTTGGCGATCTGCGACCCCATGTGGAAGTGCAACAGGCGAATGCCCTGGTCCAGGCCCGCGGCGCGGAAGCGCTCGACTACCGACAGCAGTTGCGCGGCCGACAAGCCGAACTTGGACTTCTCGCCACCGGTATCGGCCCACTTGCTCGACGCCAGGGACGACAACCGCACCCGCAGGCCAACCTGTGGCTTGACCTTGAGCACCGCGGCCTCTTCGATCACCAGGCCGACTTCGGACTCTTTCTCGATGACGATGAAGACGTTGTGACCGAGCTTCTGGCCCATCAGCGCCAGGCGGATGAATTCACGGTCCTTGTAGCCGTTGCAGACGATGGTCCCGCCCTTCGGCGCCAGGGCCAGCACCGCCAGCAGCTCCGGCTTGGAACCGGCTTCCAGGCCGATGGAGACGTTCTGGGTGGCGATGATGTTCTCGATCACCGCTTCCTGCTGGTTGACCTTGATCGGGTAGAGCGCGGTGTACTTGCTCTGGTATTCCAGGCGCGCGATGTTGCTGTCGAACGCACCGGTGAGCTGGCGCACGCGGTCTTGCAGGATGTCGGGGAAACGCACCAGCAAAGGCAGCGAGAGGCCGCTCTGGCGCAACTGGTCGACTTGCTCGAACAGGTCGATGGGCGAACTGCCGGGACCGTTCGGACGGACTTCGACGCGACCGGCTTCATTGATCGCGAAATACCCGGCCCCCCAATGGCGAATCCCGTAAACACTGCGGCTGTCCGCAACTGTCCATTGGCTGCCATCGTCTTTGCGTGTGCGTCGTACGGACATCGAAGTCCCCTATAAAGAAGTCAAAATGCACCATCCGGTCGGAGGCTGGGGCAGTCTAGAGAGTGAAAATGACGAATTGCCTGTTAGCAAGGTAGACCCTGCTCCCAGCGATGAGTTTAGAAACCCGTTCAGAACAGGCTCTGTGAAAACCATGCGGGCGACCTCGAACGTCGGGTCCGGGTCAAGCCGAGGGTGGTTTTCACAGAAGCTGCTAGCCGCCGGATTTCTTTGCCTTGAAGCCGTGCTTGACCAGTTCCGCCAGCAACAGCTCGACATGATCGCCCTGGATCTCGATGACGCCGTCCTTCAACGCACCACCGGTGCCACAGCGTTTCTTCAACGTGGTGGCCAGTTCCTTGAGCGCGTCTTCGGCCAACGGCACACCGGTGATCGTGGTCACCGTCTTGCCGCCGCGACCTTTGCTTTCACGGCGCACACGGGCAATGCCGTCACCGGCGGGGATGGCGGTCTGTTTGCAGATGCAGGCATCCACCGGTTGACGGCAATCAGGGCAATGACGACCGGCGTCGGTAGAAAATACCAGGCCGCCCAAGGCGGCGAAGGATGCGGCTTTTTTGGCCACCGGCAATCCTCTCGGGAGGACAAAGACTGGTCGAGGGGGAGCACGTGCCTCGACCGCGAAACCCCACTCAGGCAGGGGCAGCGCTACTGGACCGCAGACGCGGTTCAGCTTGAAAAGTCGCGCAGTGTAACGGCAAAAAGCCGACTTGCTAAGGGCCAATCAGCGCCAATTTATAGCTTCTTTGCGACGTCGCCACCGTGAACGCGCAAATAGCGTTCAAGCGCCGCCAGGGAGTCCGGGCAGTAAGGCATGCGCTGGATTTCGTCGAGCACCTGTTCAAGGGGCAGGAAACGCGCTTCGAGGACTTCTTCGGGTTGCAGGACCAGCGGGCCGTCCCACACCGCCGAGAACGCCGAGCACCACAGGCGGCTGCCGGGGTCTTCGAAATAAAAATGGTCGTGGGCGGTCAGCTCCACGCCGCTCACGCCCAGTTCCTCCGCCAGCTCACGGGCGGCGGACTCGGCATAGGTCTCGTCGGCCTGGACCATGCCCCCCGCCGCCACATCCCAGAAGCCCGGGTAGATGGCCTTGCTCAGGGTGCGCCGGTGAACGCACAGTTCACCGGCCGAATTGAACAGCATGATGTAGGTGCCGCGGCCGATCAGGCCGCGCTCGCGCAGCTGCGAACGCACCAGGCTGCCGAGCAGGTTGTCGTGCTCGTCGACCCACGCGATCAGCTCGGCATCCGAGGCCGCTCGATGAGCGGCCTCCCGGGGGCTTTCGCTCATGGATCAGCCCTGGTTCAGCAGTTGCCGCAAGTCGATGACCGCTGCGTTGGCCCGGGAAATGTAGTTGGCCATGACCAGCGAGTGGTTTGCCAACACACCAAAGCCGCTGCCGTTGAGGATCATCGGGCTCCAGACCGGTTCCTGGGAGGCTTCCAGTTCACGAATGATCTGCCGCACGCTGACCGTGGCGTTCTTTTTCGCCAACACATCGGCGAAGTCCACTTCGATGGCGCGCAACAGGTGCGACAGCGCCCAGGCCTGACCGCGGGCTTCATAGAACACGTTGTCGATCTGCAGCCACGGGGTCTCGACCACCTCTTCGTCCACCTGCGGGACCTGGCCCGGGGCCGGGACTTCGGTTTTCAGCGAGGTGTTGAGCTTGACCCGGCCAACGCTGGCCGACAGTCGCTGGGACAATGACCCCAGGCGCGTGCCGACATCTCCCAGCCAGTTGTTCAGGTTGTCGGCGCGGGCGTAGAACAGCGCACTTTTCTGGTTCGGGTCGGACAGGCGCGCCTGATAGCGGCTCAGGGAATTGATACCCTCCTGGTATTCGGATTCGCTGGCAGGCAGCACCCAACTACGGTTGTCGAAGTTGAAACGCGGCTCGGCCTTGGCCAGGTCGGCGTCCTCGGCGGACTGGGACTGGGAACGGGCGAAGTCCTTGCGCAGGGCGCGGCTCAGGTCGCGGACCTGCACCAGCACGCCATATTCCCAGCTCGGCATGTTGTCCATCCACAGGCCTGGCGGGAAGCGGTCGTTGGAGATATAGCCACCCGGCTTGGTCAGCAGGGTCCCGGCCACGGTCTTGAGCGTCTCCACCGTGGTGTAGCCCACCACCATCTGCCGGCCATCCTTCTCGGCTGCGGCCTGGGCGTTCTGCTGCACGGGGAACAACGCGGGCTCCTGGCTCCAGTACCAGCCGAGGGCAATGGTCACCAGCAGGTAAAGGCCGACCAGCGTGGCCAGTGCGCGGCTGAAAAAAAGCCCACCCAGGTAGCTGCGGGTGTCCGATTTCGGCTCGGCGGCACGTTCAGGCGCGCTGCCCGCGCGGTTTTTCCAGTCCAGCATGGCGATGTTCCTTCAATCACTTGAGTTCTCGGTTCGACCACAACCCTACGCCATCGTGCCTGATTTGAAACGCGATAATGCGGCGCCAACGATGTCGGGCGCGACAGGGTAATCGATCAGCACTATAAAGGAAGCGTTGCCATCGGCCTACGAGACTGTCCAGTCACAAACTGAATTCAGGGATTGGACAGAATATTGACGTATGACACTCATGCGAAGGAAAAGAGGTGCTAGCATAGAGCCACCAGTCGATCTCAGCATGCACCCTAACTAGTAGTCAGGATATGACCGAGCCAGAAGACCCCAGCCGTGAGCGCCTCAAGCACCACTTTGCCCAGCGGGTAATTCATCAGGCTCGACAGATCCTGGAGATTTGGCAGCGCCTGCAACGCAGTGAGTGGTCAAGCACCGACCTGTCGGAGCTCAGCGAAGCCAATCTGCGCCTGCTGCGCTTTGCCGAGCGCTTCGAACAGCCCGAGCACTCCCAGCTGGCCCAAGGCATCAGCCAGTCGCTGCAAGCGGTGGACGCCAATCGCGGACGCCTGAGCAGCCACCTGATCACCGAAATCAACCGCCTGATGCAGCGCCTGTCTCGTACCGGCCTGCGCCACGGCGACCAACTCGAACAAACTTTCCTGCCGCCGCTGCGCAAACCCATCTACGTGATGCTGCAGGACCATGACCGCGCCGAGCGCCTGGCCAAGCAATTGGAGTTCTTCGGCCTCAGCGCCCAGGCGCTGGACAGTGTCGCGGCGTTCCGGGCCTCGATGGTCGAGCGCCTTCCGGCGGCCATTGTCATGGATGTGGATTTCAGCGGCCCTGGCACCGGCCTGAAACTGGCCGCCGAGGCCCAGGAAGGCCTGGAGCAACCGTTGCCGCTGCTGTTTTTCAGCTTGCTGGAAACGGACACGCCGACACGCCTGGCCGCAGTACGCGCCGGCGGGCAGGAATTTCTCACCGGCACCCTCGAGGCTTCGAGCCTGCTGGAAAAGATCGAGGTGCTGACCTGCGTCGCCCAGTACGATCCCTACAAAGTGCTGATCATCGATGACTCCCGCGCCCAGGCCTTGCACACCGAACGACTGCTCAACAGCGCCGGCATCATCACCCGCACGTTGATCGAGCCGATCCAGGCCATGGCCGAACTGGCGGACTTCCAGCCCGACCTGATCATCCTCGACATGTACATGCCAGCCTGCACCGGTACGGAACTGGCCAAGGTGATCCGCCACAATGACCGCTACGTCAGCGTGCCGATCATCTACCTGTCCGCCGAAGACGACTTGGACAAGCAGCTCGACGCCATGAGCGAAGGCGGTGATGACTTCCTCACCAAACCGATCAAGCCCCGGCACCTGATCACCACCGTGCGCAACCGTGCGGCCCGGGCGCGCAACCTCAAGGCGAGGATGGTGCGCGACAGCCTCACCGGCCTGTACAACCACACCCATATCCTGCAACTGCTCGAGGATTGCAGCTTCCGCGCCCGTCGCGAAGGCAAGCCGCTGAGCTTCGCCATGCTCGACATCGACCATTTCAAACGGGTCAATGACAGCCACGGCCACCCCATGGGCGACCGCGTGATCAAGAGCCTGGCGCTGTTTCTCAAGCAACGCCTGCGCAAGACCGATTTCATCGGCCGCTACGGCGGCGAAGAGTTCGCCATCGTCATGCCCGACACCGACATCGACGCCGCCTGCAAGGTGCTGGACGAAATCCGCCAGCGCTTTGCCGAAATCCACTACCCGGCCCAGCCCCATGATTTGTGGTGCACCTTCAGCGCCGGCGTGGTGGAAATGAGCGATGACTCCGACAGCCTGATGATGGCCAGCCAGGCGGACGAAGCGCTGTACCGCGCCAAGCACGCCGGACGCAACCGGGTACAGAGCGCCCGGCAATCAAAGCAAAGTGCCACCTTTTCATCGGAATCGACTGATTCAGTCATAAACCTGTAACTCAAGCGCAATAAATTCAGGCACTTACGATTCTGCCCCCGGTAGACCCTTGATGCGCCTGAAGCTGCTGACCAATCTCAACACCCTTCTTTTAGTTGCCGTGTGCCTGGGCCTCGGCGCCACCTTATGGTGGTCGCAGATCGCCTTGGAACGGCCCTACTTGCTGATGGAGCGCTACCTGGGCCTGTCACGGCAGTTCCAGGGCGAAGTGGCACGCAATATCGAGGACTACCTGGCCAGCGGCGACGCCTTGCGCCTGAGCGCGGCCACCCAAGCCTTGGAAACGCTGCAGAAGGACCTCGATCAGTTTCCCCCGGAGCTGGCCAAGACCCTGCGTCCGAGCCTGGCGAACCTCGATGGCTTCAGCAAGACCGACCTGCTGGCCGCCGGCAAACTGGCCGGCGATCCACAGGCCTTGCTGCTCCAGGCCGAGCGTGAACTGAGCGCCAGCCTCGACCAACTGGCCCAATACGCCAATGGCGCCCCGGCCTACTTGCCACCGTTGTTTGCCGCTTCACAGCACTTGGGCCGGTTGTCCCTCACCCGGGACAAGCTGGTCAGCAGTGGCCGCAGCGAATTGGCCGTCGATGTCGAGCGGGAACTGGCGAGCATTCGCGTCGAGGCCGAACGCCTCGAAAGCCTGCCACTGCTGGGCGTCACCGCCAGCAGCGAATCGGGCAGCGATGATTTCGCCGCGCTGATGGGCCTGCAAACCCAGGAAAAAACCGCCACCGAAGATGCCGGCATCGCCCTCAAGCGCGAACTCAACAGCCTGCTCGGCCGTTATCCGGCGGAACTGACCCGCACCCGCGAACTGATTCAGAAACGCACTGAGCTCAGCAGCGCCACGCATCTGAAAATTGCCGATGTGCAAACGGCGATCGATACCCTGGAACCGACGGTACGAGCCCAGCATGGGCGGATCCAGGGGGAAGTTCGCTTGATCCAGGGGGTGATGATCGGCCTGATCCTGCTGATCGCGTTGCTCATCGACACCCTGCAGCGGCGCCTGGCCCGCACCTTGACACACCTGGCCCCGGCCCTCTCGACCTGGGCCGAAGGGGACTTCAGCCGGGACATTCACGCAGGCGCCAGCAACCGCGAAATGCAAGACATCGAGGCTTCGCTCAATCGCCTGCGCGCTTACCTGGTGGACCTGGTGGGCACCATTCGGGCGAACGCCGAACAGGTCGCCGGCAGCAGTCGGGCCCTGGCCGAGTTGAGCGGCGAGTTGCACAGCGGAGCCGAGCATCAGGCCGGCGATACCGCACTGATCCGTGACTCCCTCAGCGAACTGGAGGCGACGATCCAGCAAGTGGCCGGCGATGCCAGCCAGGCCGCCGACGCCAGCCGCAGCGCCGGGCAAGCGGTAGAGCAAGGACAGAACGTCATCGGCCTGAGCCTCACGGGCCTGCATGCGCTGGTGGGGGAAGTGCAAGGCAACGCGCAGATGATCGAACAACTGGCCGAGGAGTCGGCCACCATCGGCGGCGTGTTGACGGTGATTCGTTCGATTGCCGACCAGACCAACCTGCTCGCCCTCAACGCCGCCATCGAAGCGGCCCGCGCCGGGGAAATGGGCCGGGGCTTTGCGGTGGTGGCCGAGGAAGTTCGTTCCCTGGCCCAACGCACGGCCGGCGCCACCGCCGAGATCCAGACACTGATCGCCCGCTTGCAACTGGCCGCACGCCAATCGGTGGACGGCATGCGCGCCCAGGTCGAACACGCCGAAGCCACCGCCAACCAGGCGCAAGCGGCCGACGGTGCGCTGGATGAGATCGTCGGCGCCATCCAGACCATCTCCGACACGGCGGTACGCATCGCCGACGTCACCGCCCAACAAAGCGGCGCCGTCAGCGAAATCCGCGATCACAGCGAGCGGATCCACCAACTGGGTGGCGACAACCTGTTGCGCATCGGACAGGGGCGGGAACAGGGCGAGCATCTGCTGGTGCTCGGCGGACGGTTGCACACGGCGGTGCAAGCATTCCGGGTATAACCTGCCTATCCCCCTGTGGGAGCGGGCCTGCTCGCGAAAGCGTGAGTTCAGCTTGCAGGGGGATTGAATGTACCGACGCCTTCGCGAGCAAGCCCGCTCCCACATTGATTCGGGGGGTCTCGGGAACTGATGTTCACCGCAGATCCCCTGTGGGAGCGGGCTTGCTCGCGAAAGCACCGGGTCGGCTTGCAGCGATGTTGGATGTACCGCCGTCATCGCGAGCAAGCTCGCTCCCACATTGATTCGGGGGATCTCGGGAACTGATATTCACCGCAGATCCCCTGTGGGAGCGGGCTTGCTCGCGAAAGCGCCGGGTCGGCTTGCAGCGATGTTGGATGTACCGCCGTCATCGCGAGCAAGCCCGCTCCCACATTGATTCGGGGGATCTCGGAAACTGATGTTCACCGCAGATCCCCTGTGGGAGCGAGCTTGCTCGCGAAAGCGCCGGGTCGGCTTGCAGCGATGTTGGATGTACCGCCGTCATCGCGAGCAAGCTCGCTCCCACATTGATTCGGGGGTCTCGGGAACTGATGTCCACCGCAGATACCCCTGTGGGAGCGAGCTTGCTCGCGAAAGCGCCGGGTCGGCTTGCAGCGATGTTGGATGTACCGCCGTCATCGCGAGCAAGCTCGCTCCCACATTGATTCGGGGGGTCTCGGGAACTGATGTTCACCGCAGATCCCCTGTGGGAGCGAGCTTGCTCGCGATAGCGTTGGTTCAGCTTGCAGGGGGATTGAATGTACCGCCGTCTTCGCGAGCAAGCCCGCTCCCACAAGGTTCAGTGCAGGCTTTCGACTGCAGATGACCGGATCCGGAGGCATGGTCACAAATTTCGCGCAAACATCGGACATCGTGCTGGCTATTGCAGAGAACTGGACAGTCACAAAGGCTTTGCGGCATAGTCGCCAGGTTCTGACACCTGCTCACAGATAACAAGGAACAGCAGATGGCGACCCTATTGGTCCTGCACGGACCCAACCTGAACCTGCTGGGCACCCGTGAACCGGGCGTCTACGGTGCCGTGACACTGGCCCAGATCAACCAGGACCTGGAGCAACGGGCCCGCAACGCCGGCCATCATTTGCTCTATCTGCAAAGCAATGCCGAATATGAATTGATCGACCGCATACACGCCGCGCGTGGTGAAGGCGTGGATTTCATTTTGATCAATCCAGCAGCTTTTACACACACAAGTGTCGCATTACGTGACGCGCTGCTGGCGGTGAGCATCCCATTCATCGAAGTGCATTTGTCCAACGTGCACAAACGCGAACCTTTCCGCCATCACTCCTACTTCTCCGACGTAGCAGTGGGAGTGATCTGCGGCCTTGGCGCCAGCGGTTACCGACTGGCCCTGGAGGCCGCCCTAGAGCAGCTTGAACAACAAGCTATACGCCCCTGACCGACCCTTGGGAGTTGATGATTCATGGATATCCGTAAAGTTAAGAAATTGATCGAATTGCTGGAAGAGTCCGGCATCGACGAGCTTGAGATCAAGGAAGGCGAAGAGTCCGTACGCATCAGCCGCCACAGCAAGACCCCGGCCCAGCAGTTCTATGCACCGGCACCGATGCAGGCTCCGGCCGCCGCGCCAGCGCCAGCAGCAGCCCCGGTTGCCGCCGCAGCGCCAGCCGCACCGGCTGCGCCAGCGCTCAACGGCACCGTCGCCCGCTCGCCAATGGTGGGCACGTTCTATCGCAAGTCTTCGCCATCCTCGCCGTCCTTCGTTGAAGTCGGCCAGACCGTGAAGAAAGGCGACACCCTGTGCATCGTCGAAGCCATGAAGATGATGAACCACATCGAAGCTGAAACCAGCGGTGTGATCGAGTCCATCCTCGTCGAAGACGGCCAGCCGGTTGAGTACGACCAACCGCTGTTCACCATCGTTTGAACCGCGGAGAGCCTTTGATGACTGCGAAGTTGGAAAAAGTTCTGATCGCTAACCGCGGTGAGATCGCCCTGCGGATTCTGCGTGCCTGCAAAGAGATGGGCATCAAGACCGTCGCCGTTTACTCCAAGGCCGACAAAGAACTGATGCACCTGGGCCTGGCGGACGAATCCGTCTGCATCGGTCCGGCGTCGGCTGCGCACTCCTACCTGCACATCCCGGCGATCATCGCCGCTGCCGAAGTGACCGGCGCCACCGCCATTCACCCGGGCTACGGCTTCCTGGCGGAAAACGCCGACTTCGCCGAACAGGTGGAAAACTCCGGTTTTGCCTTCATTGGCCCGAAAGCCGACACCATCCGCCTGATGGGCGACAAGGTCTCGGCCAAGCACGCCATGATCGCTGCTGGTGTACCGACCGTTCCGGGTTCCGATGGCCCGTTGCCTGAAGACGAAGAAACCGCCTTGCGCATTGGTCGCGAAGTCGGTTACCCGGTGATCATCAAGGCCGCTGGCGGCGGCGGTGGTCGCGGCATGCGCGTGGTACACAAGGAAGAAGACCTGATTTCCTCGGCGAAACTGACCCGCTCCGAAGCAGGCGCGGCGTTCGGCAACCCGATGGTCTACCTGGAAAAATTCCTGACCAACCCACGTCACGTCGAAGTCCAGGTGCTGTCCGACGGCCAGGGCCAGGCCATCCATCTGGGCGACCGCGATTGCTCGCTGCAACGTCGTCACCAGAAGGTCCTCGAAGAAGCGCCGGCACCGGGCATCGACGAGCAGGCTCGCCAGGAAGTCCTGGCGCGTTGCGTCAAGGCCTGTATCGACATCGGCTATCGCGGCGCCGGTACCTTCGAGTTCCTGTACGAGAACGGTCGCTTCTACTTCATCGAAATGAACACCCGTGTTCAGGTAGAGCACCCGGTTTCGGAAATGGTCACCGGTATCGACATCGTCAAGGAGATGCTCAGCATCGCCGCCGGCAACAAGCTGTCGTTCACCCAGGATGACGTGGTCATCCGCGGTCACGCGCTGGAATGCCGGATCAACGCCGAAGACCCGAAAACCTTCATGCCAAGCCCAGGCACGGTCAAGCACTTCCATGCCCCGGGCGGCAATGGCGTTCGCGTCGACTCGCACCTGTACAGCGGTTATGCCGTTCCGCCGAACTACGATTCGCTGATCGGCAAGCTGATCACCTACGGGGCGACCCGTGAAGAAGCCATGGCGCGCATGCGCAATGCCCTGGACGAAATCGTGGTAGACGGGATCAAGACCAACATCCCGCTGCACCGCGACCTCGTACGTGACGAAGGCTTCTGCAAAGGCGGCGTCAACATCCATTACCTGGAGCACAAGCTGGGCAACCAGCACTGATGCTTCGCGTGATGTAAAAAGACCCCGGCCCATTGGCCGGGGTCTTTTTTTGCGTGCGCTCAGGAAGGCAGCCAAAGGATCAGCTCAGCGTCACCACGGGAAACGCCTGGGCTTCGATCTGCGCCACGGTTGCCGGCCTGCCCTGGGACGTACTGACGACACCGTTGACATCGGCGATCAAGGGATCGCTGCGCACGCGCGCCATGAACCCGCGTGCGCGTACCGACACCGGATCAGTGCTCTTTTTCGCCCGGGCCAGCACCGGTATGTAGTAGCGCTCGACCTGGCTGCGAGAGGTCTTGAAGACCGACGCGAGCCCGCTGCCCAGATCCAGTGAAAGCCCATAGGTATTGCCGAAGCAGGACGAATACGACCAGTGATCCCAAGTCGGTTGCAGGCCCTGGCGCCGCATCGCCGACCTGACCCGTCCGCCGATGTCGGCCCCCGTCAGCCAGTCCCCGCCCACCAGGGTGGCGCGGATATCCTGCGCAGTCCCGCCCAGGCGCTGCGTGACATCTCGAAGGCTGCGTTCGATAAGCGCGCGGATGTTGTGATCGAAATGAATGACCGCCCCCACCTTGGTGGTCGGGTTGTACAACGAAGCGATCACACAGGTCTGCGCGTTCAGGGAGAACAGATAGTTGTCAGACACCGCCTCGCCGAATCTCGCCACCACGGCCTCGCCCTGCAACGCCCCCCTTGCCACATCCGGGAAGACATGCCCGGGAAACGCCTCCCGCAAATCGGCTATTCGCCCCAGGTTGCGCACCTCTCCATTGCCCCCGCGCAAACCGACTTTGTCATGGGTCCACTTGCCATTCGCCATTCTGCGGATGGGCAATTTGTAAAAGGCACCGGGACGCCGGGCATCCACCAGGCACAAGCCGCCAAAGTAAGGATCCCTCTTCACCTGGTAATACCTGCCCCCGCTCGCGATGTAATAGGTACTTTGCGGCTGCGAGGCGTTGGGCGGGCTGCGATAGGTGCCGAAAAAAATCCCCTCCTCTGTCACCCGCTGCAGGTTCTCCGGCGTCCTGCCGGCCGCCTGCTGCGGCTTGAGGCGCAGGGCTGGAACCAGCGGCCCGGACTCTTTGGCAAGCACTGAAGACGTGCTTCTCAGGTGTTGGGCCGACAATGGCAAGGGTTTCACCGCGAGCCGCAGGTGGCTGGCCGCATGCCCCAACGCCGTGGCCATGCTGGCGGCGCCGAGCGTGGCGAACAGCGTTCCCCAGGTCGCGACCAGCCAGTGACCGAGTGCGTCCTGCGTATCGCCTTGCACATGCCTCCCGATGGCCTGACTGGCGTTGACGGCAATCAAGCCAATGTCCAGCAACACGGCAAAGGGCGGATACACCATGCACACCGGAGCCGCCGCGAAGATCAGGCCCTTGAAGACTTGGTTGCGGATCATTTCGGCACGGCTGGTGGTGATGTCCTCCACATCGGTGACAGCGCGCTCGATACCGGCATCGAACTCGTCACGGGCATCGTCCAGCCGATTGAGTTCGCGCAAGGTATCGACCCGGGCAGTCCCGGCCGCCAGCGCCGCCAGTGTCTTCCCCACAACGGCACGCGCATTGAGTGCGACCCGCGCCAATACGTAGTCATGCAGTTGCGCCGCAGCGCTCCCGGAGAACGCCAGGTACGGGCGGAACAGGATGCCATCCGGCGCGTCGGGGGCGTACAACCAATAAGAAGCCTTCGGATCGAAGTAGGTGAATACGTAGGCCCCCGACACCACATGACCGCTGAAGGTCAGCTTGATCACACCTTCGCGGGTCACGGCCGCACCGGGGTGCGTGGCGCTATTCACCGCTCGTCCATCGCTCAGCAGCGTGACTTGCCGGGTGAGCCAGCGCAGCGCTTCGGCGCCCAACATCCTCTTGCCGTGGGCCACGCGCAGGTCGCGGTCCATCCTGGCCAGCAGCAGGTAGCGGTACGCTTCGCGGCGCTTCCCATATTCGGGCGTCGTGGCATCGAGGAACCCGGCACGGATGTGCTTGGCATATCGCTCCCCCAAGTAGGCCACGCGAATGTATGACGCCAGATCGGCACTGCGAACCGATCCCAGATCCTGCCCGACAGAAGAGCGCACGCCTTTGGCGGGGTCGTCGATGTCCGCGTTTTGCTCGTATCCGAAGATGGCCAGGTCCAGCAGGCTGGCGGTTTTTTTCTCGGCGGCCAGCCCCGGACGGTAGTCGATGAAGACGGTGGCCGGATCGACCGGCTCAAGCACACCCTTGCTGCGCAGGTAAGGCGCGATCATGTCGGCGAAGGTGCGCTTGGCGAAGGCCATGAAGACTTCATAGCCAACGAGCTGTTCATCGAACACCTGCTGATGAACCAGCAAGGCCTGGCTCAAGCCGCTGATGTTGCGTCGTGACTCAAGCGGCAATGCCGAGTACCAGCGAGGCGACTCGTTCAACGCCACTTGCGTCAGGTTATTGGCCAGGCCGATCGAGACCGCGTCCTGCAGACAGGCCCTGAAACCTGCCTCAGTGCCCCTGAGGTCTTGTCCCAGGTCCCAGGAAAACGGTTTCTCCACCACTCGGGCAAAGTACGCGCGAGCTTGTCCGCGCTCGGTCGGAGAGAGTTGCTGCAACAGGTATTCGCGACCGGCCTCGTGCTGGGTCCACGCACCGACTTCGCCACTCAGGGCCCGCAGCGAGGGCAATTCGATCCACTCCTGGCCATCGGGTTTGCCGGGGGCGTACAGCAGCAGGTCACTGACACCACCGCCCGCCTCATCGCGATAGAACACCAGCAGATCGGCACACTTCAGGCCATGGGGAAGCACCAGCCCGGCGACACGCACCCCGTCGACCGCGTTCTCCCACAGGGCCCTGAGGTGGTCGTGGTGGGTCACCGACAACTGGCCTGCGCAGCGGGCGACAAACGCACTGTGCTGCAGGCGCGTTACAAACCCGTCGAGCATGGCATCCTTCAGATCCCCACGTGCGTATCGCTCGGCCAGTGCTGGCAGGTACCCGGCAGGCGCGTCGACGTTCGCCAACAACTGCCCGATGAAGGCAGGTGAAAGAGGCTGGTTACGGAGCATGCTGCCATTCTCGACCAGAAACACCGACACCGCGTCCGGCCTGACCGGCCCCGCCGCCACCAGCTCACTCAGGTTGTAAGTGTGGACGGGTTGGCCAATGACCGTTCGCCACTGCAACTGCACGCGAATGCTGTCCGGCTCGACCTCCATGTCCCCTTCATTCCGGACATAGTCCCTGGCCAACTGCCGAGCGAAGGCGCGCAGCGAGCCCAGGCCATCGACCCGCTCATCCACCAGTGCTTGCGCCAGCGCGGCCTGGCGCTCAAGCGCCCACAGCCATTCACGATCTGAAGGGCTCAGCCCCCGCAGCCAATGCGGCAGTTGCGGCCGCACCAGCGCGCCAAGGTCCCGGCGTTCGGACGCGGTCGCCAACGCGGTCAGGCGACTCGTCCGGCGCCAGGCGTCCTGGAGTGCTTCGATCCGCTCTCGCCACTCATCGACGCCCAGACCGACCAGGCGGTCGGGCTGGAACAGCTCGTCGACCGCAATCAGGTGCTCATCCAGTTTCTGCCTGATCACGTCTTCGAGCGAGGCGTCGTGCGCAGCCATTCGCCAATGCCGCCGCAGATAGTCCTTGTAGTGCTCGACAAACCGAGTGGCCGCCCCCTCCACCGCCTGTACAACCAACGCCCGGCGCTCGGACGCAAAACCCAGGTCCGCGCCGTCGGGCCAGCGGTAGGGTGCGTCTTGTTCCTCGTCGTACACCAAAAACGTCTGGTCGATCATGCGCTGCAACACGGTATCGAGCAGGGTGCCGATGAAGTGTGGATCGATATTGCCTTGGTAATAGTGGGTGCGCAGTTCGACCAGCAAATACTCTTCCAGCACCTCCAGCAGGCTCATCTGTGTGTCCAGTCGCGCGTCGATAACCGCCTGCCAACGCGTCAGTTTCTCCAAGGTCGCCCGTGCGGTAGCCATCGGTGGGGAAGCGACCATCCCCGTGCGCTCCATGTTGCCTTGCCGTTCGGCAATGATGTCCATGCACAATCCTTCCTGCTGTGTGGACCGGCACCTTATCCGCCCTGCGACATGCCCAAGCCATACATATATATATCGAAACACCACCCCGACGGCGCGAGACTCGCTTATCCACTTTGACGGCGACCTGGCGTACACTGCGCGCCTTTGCAGCCCTGCGCTGCCCCCTGTGGATTTTTCAAAGGTGCCCGCCATGCCTTGGCTGCAAGTACGTCTGGCCATCAGCCCGGAACAAGCCGAAACCTACGAAGACGCGTTTCTTGAAGTAGGCGCTGTATCGGTAACCTTCATGGACGCCGAAGACCAGCCGATCTTCGAGCCGGAGCTCAACACCACCCCGCTGTGGTCCCACACCCACCTGTTGGCGCTGTTCGAAGGCGGCACCGAGGCGGCCAGCGTACTGGCCCATCTCGAGTTGCTGACCGGCAGCCCGCTGCCCGAGCACCACAGCGAAGTGATCGAGGACCAGGACTGGGAACGCAGCTGGATGGACAACTTCCAGCCGATGCGTTTCGGCCAGCGCCTGTGGATCGTCCCGAGCTGGCATGCCGCGCCAGAGCCGGACGCGGTCAACCTGCTGCTGGACCCGGGCCTGGCGTTCGGCACCGGCACCCACCCGACCACCGCGCTGTGCCTGGAATGGCTCGACGGCCAGGACCTGAAGGGTTGCAACGTGCTCGACTTCGGCTGTGGCTCGGGGATCCTGGCGATCGCAGCACTTCTGCTGGGCGCCCGGGAAGCGGTCGGCACCGACATCGACGTCCAGGCCCTGGAAGCCTCCCGTGACAACGCCGGGCGTAACCACATCGCCGAAGCCCTGTTTGCGCTGTACTTGCCACAGGACTTGCCCCAGGTCCAGGCCGACGTGCTGGTGGCCAATATCCTCGCCGGCCCGCTGGTGTCCCTGGCGCCGCAGCTGTCGAGCCTGGTCAAGCCGGGCGGACGCCTGGCGCTGTCGGGCATCCTCGCCGAACAGGGCGAAGAAGTCGCCGCCGCTTATGCCGCGGACTTTGACCTGGACCCGATCGCCAATCGCGATGGCTGGGTGCGCATCACCGGACGTCGGCGCTAGAATGAGCGCCTGTACCCACCGGATTGCCGCATGACTGACAGCTTCGTCACCCAGTGCCCGCATTGCCAGACCCGTTTTCGCGTCAACCATGCTCAGTTGAGCGTGGCCCGCGGAGTGGTTCGTTGCGGCTCGTGCCTGCAGGTGTTCAATGCCGCACGACAGTTGCTGGAACAACGCACGGTCAAGCCAGCGACGCCCACCGTCGCTCCGCCCTCCAAGCCTGCCGCCGAAGCTGCGCCCCGGGCGATCAGCCAGAAACAATGGAGCGCCGCCGAGCTGGACCTGGATGACCTGGACAAGGAACTGGCGCGCCTGGAGCGACGTGACAATCGCGCCCCGGGCAATACCGGCCGGCGCCGGGAAGACAACCTGAGCGCGCAACGCGATTCGCTCTCCAGCGAACAGCAAGCCTGGCCCGACAGCCTGTACAGCGAAACCTCGGGCGAACACGCTGAAGCCGTCCTCGATACCCCCTTCGAACCGTTCGAACCCCACGAGCCGGCGCGGCCACCGCGTACCGAGCCGTCCTTGTCCCTGGCCCTCGAACCGCTTGAGCCGGACGACGAACCGGTCGCTGCGCTGCGCCTCGCGCCGGACGACGAACCCGACGAACACCTCGAGCGCCTGTCCGCCACCGACGACCACGACGACGAACCCGAGCAGCCGCTACCGCTGCGCAAGTCCCGGGAACGCCAGGAGCCGGGGATACGCGCAGAAGCCCTCCAGGACCTGGACGACGACCCGTTGCAACTGGACTGGCGCAAGCGCCGCTCGCCCTGGGGCCGACGCTTGTTGTGGGCCCTGCTGATCCTGCTCGCCGCCGCAGCCCTGGGTGGCCAGTACATCGCCTACCATTTCGAGGAACTGGCCCGCCAGGACCAGTACCGGCCCTGGTTCCTGCAACTCTGCCCGACCATCGGTTGCGACGTACCGTCCAAGGTCGACATCGCCAAGATCAAAAGCAGCAACCTGGTGGTGCGCAGCCATCCAGAGTTCAGCGGCGCCCTGGTGGTGGACGCGATCATCTACAACCGTGCGCCCTTCTCCCAACCTTTTCCGTTGCTGGAACTGCGCTTTGCCGACCTCAACGGGCACCTGATCGCCAGCCGACGCTTCAAGCCCGGGGAGTACCTGGGCGGTGATCTGGAGGGCCGCGGCGAAATGCCGCCGCAGACGCCCATCCACATCGCGCTGGACATCCTGGATCCGGGACCCAAGGCAGTGAACTACAGCCTGAGCTTTCATTCACCCGAATGAAACCGGCCAGGGTTGGCCAATTGACGGCAGCTTTCTGACTGACCCCACCCAGACCAAACCGCTGGCGATAACAAAATAGCTGTTCAGATTTTATCCAATTCGATCTTTATCCAGTCATCGAGAGCGGGTATCATGCCAACCCTTTTTCGAAGTCTCATGATCCGGCCCCACTTCAGGGAAGTCCTATGTCGGCGGTACGCATCGGCCCATACACATTGCAGAACGGCCTGGTTCTCGCCCCTATGGCGGGCGTCACCGACCAGCCCTTTCGTCAGTTATGCAAACGATTGGGCGCAGGACTGGTGGTTTCGGAAATGGTCACCAGCGACATGAGTTTGTGGAACACCCGCAAATCGCGTCTGCGCATGATCCACGAAGGCGATCCCGAGCCCCGCTCGGTACAGATCGCCGGTGGCGACGCACAGATGCTGGCGGAGGCGGCCCGGGCGAATGTCGAGTTGGGGGCGCAGATCATCGACATCAACATGGGCTGCCCGGCGAAAAAGGTCTGCAACAAGGCCGCCGGCTCGGCACTGTTGAAAGATGAAGCGCTGGTCACCGAGATCCTGCAGGCGGTCGTCGCCGCAGTCGATGTGCCGGTGACCCTGAAGATCCGCACCGGGTGGGACCGGGAGAACAAGAATGGCCTGGTGGTGGCGAAGATCGCCGAACAGGCGGGCATCACGGCGCTGGCGGTCCATGGCCGCACCCGGGCCGACCTGTACACCGGCGAGGCCGAGTACGACACCATCGCCGCGATCAAGCAGGCGGTGTCGATCCCGGTCTTTGCCAACGGCGACATCGATTCGCCCGAGAAGGCCCGGTACGTGCTGGACGCCACCGGCGCCGATGGCCTGTTGATCGGCCGGGCCGCCCAGGGGCGTCCCTGGATTTTTCGTGAAATCGAACACTATCTGCGCACGGGCGAAAAACTCGCGGCGCCGCAGTTGTCCGAGGTGGAACGTATTCTGCTAGAGCATCTGGCCGCGCTGCATGCCTTCTATGGAGAAGTCATGGGCGTACGCATCGCTCGCAAGCATGTGGGCTGGTATCTCGCAACCCTGCCGGGCGCCAGGGAGTTTCGCGCCCGTTTCAATCGTTTGGATGGTACGCAAGCACAATGCGCCGACGTTCAGGCGTTCTTCGCTGAGCGTTACAAGAGCCTGACAGGGGACGAAGGGGTGGCCGCATGACGATGATGACCGAGACTTTAGTGAGTGGAACAACACCCGTGAGCGACAACGTGAATTTGAAACAGCACCTCAATACCCCCAGCGAAGAAGGCCAGACCCTTCGCGGGAGTGTCGAGAAGGCGCTGCACAATTATTTCGCCCACCTTGAGGGCGCTGCCGTCACGGATGTGTACAACCTGGTGCTTTCCGAAGTCGAGGCACCTCTGCTCGAAAGCGTGATGAACTACGTCAAGGGCAACCAGACCAAGGCCAGTGAACTGCTGGGCCTGAACCGCGGCACCCTGCGAAAGAAACTCAAGCAGTACGATCTGCTGTAAGCATTCAATCAAACCAGAAAGGCGCCCGCATAAAAACGGTCGCCTTTTTTGCTGACTTCCCTTGCTTTTGATGGAAATTGAAATGACCGACCAGACCACCCGCCTGCCGATCCGCCGCGCTTTGATCAGCGTCTCCGACAAGACCGGGATCCTCGAATTCGCCCGCGAGCTGCAACAGCTGGGCGTCGAGATTCTCTCCACCGGCGGGACCTTCAAGCTGCTGCAGGACAACGGTGTCGCCGCAGTGGAAGTCGCGGACTACACCGGTTTTGCGGAAATGATGGACGGTCGGGTCAAGACCCTGCACCCGAAAATCCATGGCGGGATCCTCGGCCGTCGCGGCATCGACGACGCCATCATGAACGAACACGGCATCAAGCCAATCGACCTGGTCGCGGTCAACCTCTACCCGTTCGAAGCCACCATCAACAAGCCTGGCTGCGACCTGCCGACCGCCATCGAGAACATCGACATCGGCGGCCCGACCATGGTCCGCTCGGCGGCCAAGAACCATAAAGACGTGGCCATCGTGGTCAACGCCAGCGACTACGCCAACGTGCTGCAGAACCTCAAGGCCGGTGGCCTGACCTACGCCCAGCGCTTCGACCTGATGCTCAAGGCCTTCGAACACACCGCCGCCTACGACGGCATGATCGCCAACTACATGGGCACCGTGAACCAGGCCGCTGAAACCCTGTCGACCGAAGGCCGCAGTGAATTCCCACGCACCTTCAACACCCAGTTCGTCAAGGCCCAGGAAATGCGCTACGGCGAGAACCCGCACCAGAGCGCGGCGTTCTACGTGGAAGCCAAGCCTGCCGAAGTCGGCATTGCCACGGCCACCCAGTTGCAGGGCAAGGAATTGTCGTTCAACAACGTGGCCGACACCGACGCCGCACTGGAATGCGTGAAGAGCTTCGTCAAGCCCGCCTGCGTCATCGTCAAGCATGCCAACCCGTGCGGCGTGGCCGTGAGCCCGGACGCCGAGGGCGGCATCCGCCAGGCCTACGAACTGGCCTACGCCACCGATACCGAGTCGGCCTTCGGCGGCATCATCGCCTTCAACCGTGAACTGGACGCCGAGACCGCCAAGGCCATCGTCGAGCGCCAGTTCGTCGAAGTGATCATCGCCCCTTCGGTCAGCGAAGAAGCCCGCGCCATTGTCGCGGCCAAGGCCAACGTGCGCCTGCTGGCCTGCGGCCAATGGTCGGCCGATCGTGCACCGGCCTGGGACTACAAACGCGTCAACGGCGGCCTGCTGGTCCAGAGCCGCGACATCGGCATGATCGGCAGCGAAGACCTCAAGGTCGTGACCCAGCGTGCCCCGAGCGAGCAGGAAATCAACGACCTGATCTTCGCCTGGAAAGTCGCCAAGTACGTCAAGTCCAATGCCATCGTCTACGCCAAGAACCGCCAGACCATCGGTGTCGGCGCCGGCCAGATGAGCCGCGTGAACTCGGCCCGCATCGCCGCCATCAAGGCTGAACACGCCGGCTTGCAGGTACAAGGCGCGGTCATGGCCTCCGACGCGTTCTTCCCGTTCCGCGACGGCATCGACAACGCGGCCAAGGTCGGTATCACCGCGGTGATCCAGCCGGGTGGTTCGATGCGTGACGCTGAAGTGATTGCTGCTGCCGACGAAGCCGGCATTGCCATGGTCTTCACCGGCATGCGCCACTTCCGTCACTGATACACCGACCCACTGTGGGAGCGAGCTTGCTCGCGATAGCGTCGATTCAGTCAGCATTGAAGTCCGCAGACACATCGCCATCGCGAGCAAGCTCGCTCCCACAGAAAGGCAGCTTTAGCGCTGCATCCAGAATCAGCGTCATCCGAGGTTTTTGAAATGAATGTTTTGATCATTGGCAGCGGTGGCCGCGAACACGCCCTGGCCTGGAAAGTGGCCCAGGATCCCCGTGTGCAGAAAGTTTTCGTGGCACCGGGCAATGCCGGCACCGCCATCGAGGCCAAGTGCGAAAACGTCGCCATCGACGTGCTGGCCCTGGAACAACTGGCCGACTTCGCCGAGAAGAACGTCTCGCTGACCATCGTCGGCCCGGAAGTGCCCCTGGTGGCCGGTGTGGTCGACCTGTTCCGCTCCCGCGGCCTGGACTGTTTCGGTCCGACCGCCGGTGCCGCGCAACTGGAAGGCTCGAAAGCGTTCACCAAGGATTTCCTGGCCCGTCACAAGATCCCGACCGCCGACTACCAGAACTTCACCGAAATCGAACCGGCCCTGGCGTACCTGCGCGAGAAAGGCGCTCCGATCGTGATCAAGGCCGACGGCCTGGCCGCCGGCAAGGGCGTGATCGTCGCCATGACCCTGGCCGAGGCCGAAGACGCCGTACGCGACATGCTCGCCGGCAATGCCTTCGGTGACGCCGGCTCCCGTGTGGTGATCGAAGAGTTCCTCGACGGCGAGGAAGCCAGCTTCATCGTCATGGTCGATGGCAAGAACGTCCTGCCGATGGCCACCAGCCAGGACCACAAGCGCGTTGGCGATGGCGACAGCGGCCCGAACACCGGCGGCATGGGCGCCTACTCCCCGGCCCCGGTGGTGACCGCCCAGGTGCACCAGCGTGTCATGGACCAGGTGATCTGGCCGACCGTGCGCGGCATGGCCGAGGAAGGCAACGTCTACACCGGGTTCCTCTACGCGGGCCTGATGATCGACAAGGCTGGTAACCCAAAAGTCATCGAATTCAACTGCCGTTTCGGCGATCCTGAGACCCAGCCGGTCATGCTGCGCCTGCAATCGAGCCTGGTCCTGCTGGTCGAGGCCGCACTGGCCCAGGCCCTGGACAAGGTCGAGGCCCAGTGGGATCCGCGCCCAAGCGTCGGTGTCGTATTGGCGGCCGGCGGTTATCCGGGCGACTACGCCAAGGGCAGCGCTATCCAGGGCCTGGACGCCGCGGCCCGCCTGGAAGGCAAGGTCTTTCATGCAGGCACTGCGTTGAAGGATGGGCAAGTGGTCACCGCGGGCGGGCGTGTGCTTTGCGCCACTGCCATGGGCGCCAGTGTCGACGAAGCTCAGCAGCAGGCCTACAAGCTTGCCGCCGAGATCGACTGGGAAGGTTGTTTCTACCGCAAGGACATTGGCTACCGCGCCATTGCCCGCGAGCGTGGCGAAAATCTGGAATAACCCGGCCATTCAGTCAGGCAAGGGTCTGCGGCCCTTGCCTGACTGTTCCGGCGCCGCGCATAGTTATAATCTGGCATCAACCTACGAAGGGATTTCGCCGTGCGCTGGCTCAGGATTGCCATAGGCTTTACCGTCACCCTGCTGACGCTGCTCTGCATGCTCCCGGCCCAGGCCGCGCCAGGCAGTGGTTGGGCGGTATTGCTCGACGAACAGGGCGACCTGACACTGAGCGACATCCGCTCTGCCCGCTACACCAATCAATTCAGCCCCATCGACCTGGACCGCCTCAGGGCCGCCGAGCCCGGTGGTGCATTGTGGCTGCGTTTCCGCCTGGCCCCGGACAGGCATGAACAGATCCTGCGCATCTTCGCACCCGACCTGTCACGCCTGAACCTCTACGTGCTGGACGGCGACACCCTGGTCGAGCAACAGGTCGATGGCAATGCCACGCCGCATACCGGACCGGCGGTACCCAGCAGCGACTTCATGCTGCCGCTGCCGCGCAGCGACAAATCACTGGACGTCTACCTGCGACTGGCCTCACGTCACGAACTGCGCCCCTACGTCACGCTGGAATCGGCCGTCACGGCGGCGGCCGATCAGAACCAGACGCTGATCTATGGGCTGCTGTTCGGCTGCATCGCCATGCTGATCCTGCACAACCTCACCCGCTACGCCTATACCCGTTCACGCAGCTGCCTGTGGCTGGCCGCCTGCGAAGGGCTGCTGATGCTCAGCCTGGTGCTGTTGTTGAACCTGGCGGGGCCCTGGCTACCCGACTGGCCGGCGGTACAGACACCCGGGGCCTACCTGGCGTTACTGCTGACGGCGCCCTGCGGCCTGATGTTCGCCTACCGCTTCTTCGCGCCCCTGGGGCCGCACCCGTTGAACCGGTTGCTGCTGGGGGACATTGTGTTCGTCATGCTGTGCAGCCTGCTGCTGTTGTTCGTCAGCACGCTGCCACTCAATATCATGACCTACGCCCTGGTGGCCCTGGCCGGCCTGAGCATGCTGTTCGTCAGTGCCTGGCACTGGCAAAAAGGCTATCGCCCGGCCCGGTTGTTCGTCGCCGCCATGGTGGTCTTCAACCTGGGCACGCTGATCATCCTTCCGGCACTGCAAGGGCTCACGGAAGTTCCTCCCCAGGGCTTGATCATCACCCTGCTGATCTTCATCTGCATCAGCGGCCTGTTGATGAGTGTCGCCCTGGGCGAGCGCCAGCGCTCGATCAACGAAAGCCGCTTCAGCATCAGCCGTGACCTGGCGGCGAGCAATGCCGAGATCAATGCCAAGGCCGAGTTCCTGGCCAAGATCAGCCACGAGATCCGCACCCCGATGAACGGCGTGCTGGGCATGACCGAGCTGCTGCTGGGCACGCCGCTGTCGGTCAAGCAGCGCGACTACGTGCAGACTATCCACAGCGCCGGCAATGAACTGCTGACCCTGATCAACGAGATCCTCGACATTTCCCGCCTCGAATCCGGGCAGATCGAACTGGACGACGTGCAGTTCGATCTCAATGCACTGATCGAGGATTGCCTGAGCATCTTCCGCGCCAAGGCCGAACAGCAGAACGTCGAGCTGATCAGTTTCATCCAGCCCCAGGTGCCGCGCGTGATCAGTGGCGATCCGACGCGGCTGCGCCAGGCGCTGCTGAGCCTGCTGGAAAACGCCCTGAAGAAGACCGACGAGGGCGAAGTGCTGATCGTCGTCGCCCTCGACGAGCGTAGCCAGCAGCCGCGCCTGCGTATCGCAGTGCAGGACAGCGGGACCCCCATGGACGCTGAAGAGCGCGACACGCTGATGCACGCCGAACTGCACAGCAAGAACTTCCTCTCGGCCACGCGCCTGGGCGGCAACCTTGGCCTGGTCATCGCCCGCCAGTTGATCATCCTGATGCACGGGGAATTCGGCATCAAAAGCGGCAGCAACCAGGGCAGTACCCTGTGGCTGACCTTGCCCCTGGACCCGGATCGCCTCGAACACCCGACTTCCGACCTCGATGGCCCGCTGCAAGGGGCACGGGTGTTGATCGTCGACGACAACGACACCTGCCGCAAGGTACTGGTGCAGCAGTGCAGCGCCTGGGGCCTGAACGTCAGCGCGGTGCCATCGGGCAAGGAAGCCCTGGCGCTACTGCGCACCAAGGCGCACCTGCGCGATTATTTCGACGTGGTGCTGCTGGACCAGAACATGCCAGGCATGACCGGCATGCAACTGGCGGCCAAGATCAAGGAAGACCCAAGCCTGAACCACGACATCCTGTTGATCATGCTCACCGGCATCAGCAATGCGCCGAGCAAGATCGTGGCGCGCAACAGCGGGGTCAAGCGCATCCTCGCCAAACCGGTGGCCGGCTATACCCTCAAGACCACCCTGGCGGACGAGTTGAACCAGCGCAACAGGGGCCAGGCGACGAATGTGCAGGTGAATGCCGGTCCTCCCATCACGGTGAAGGTGCCGAGCGATTTCCGCATCCTGGTGGCCGAGGACAACAGCATTTCCACCAAGGTCATCCGCGGCATGCTCGGCAAGCTCAACCTGCAACCCGACACCGCCAGCAACGGCGAAGAGGCCCTCAAGGCCATGAAGGAGCAGCGCTATGACCTGGTCCTGATGGACTGCGAAATGCCGGTCCTCGACGGATTTTCCGCCACCCAGCAGCTGCGTGCCTGGGAAATGGGTAACCAGCGCACCCGTACGCCAGTGGTCGCGCTCACCGCGCACATCCTGGCCGAACACAAGGAACGCGCACGCCAGGCCGGGATGGACGGGCACATGGCCAAGCCGGTGGAGCTGTCGCAACTGCGCGAGCTGATCGAACACTGGGTAGCCCAGCGCGACCAGCAGAACAAGACCGCCGCGCATTCGTCCGAGGGCGTCCGCTGACGCCCGAAGCCCTGTTCAAGCTTGCAACGCATGGATATTACGGCTCGCCTCGGCGATAACGGCGGCCAGGACTTTTTCCCTGAACATTGCGTAGTGCAGCGTATTGAACGTCACGACTGCCATTTCTTCATGGCTGGCCTGCACAACCTCCTCGATCGGCCAGAAAAGAAAGGTCGAGAGCGTTTTACGAACGCTGAATTGTTTGTGGTACAGAGCAACCTCTATTCTCCCAGGCGATTTCGGCAGGCAGGGAATCACCTGGAAGAACGCCGAATCATGCTGCAGGCTCGCCTGTTCGAATGCTTGAAGGGCATTGGGGTTTCGCTTCAGGGCACCAAGCGATTCAGTCGCCGACCGCGCAAAGCGCTCATCGAACGCTTGGGATATTTGCCGGGAAACGCTCTCGGCCACTGACCCCTCGCCTGCCTGTCCGGGCCTGGGAGAACGCGCCGAATCCCACCCCAGGTATCTGAGCGTGTTCCTGTAGTAGCTGAACCAGCTGCCCACCAAACCGTCCCGATACGCCGACCGCGTTGCCAACTGGGCATACAGGTTGCTGAGGCAGATGTCTTCGCGATCCTGGGCAGACAACCCCTGGTCGAACGACACAAGGCTTGCCCCCACTACGGCAGCCGGTATGGCATCGCTGCGGAGAAACAAGCGCTCGCCAGCCGCTAGGCGCTCACGATTCATGACGCGGCCCCAGCTCGACGTTGCCGGAAATATCAAAGACATGCTTGGTGGGCTTATCCCTCAGCTTTTGCACGATCGCACCACGCAGGGGATCGTAAAGCGCCTTCGATAAGTTGGCCTGGAAGCACCTGGACTGAAGATGCCCCACCACATTGGCGACGGACAGGCACTGCCCAAGCGGGTTGGAAATAGCCGGTTGGGTGGTCTCATAGCTCAGGGAGACGCTGCTCAGCAGAGGGCCCTGCCGGGCCAGAATCACTTGCAAACAGACCCTGCCAGCAGCTTCTTCAGTCGCTGACAGTGGCGTGGGCTCCTTGGGCTTGCAGGTCTGCTCGCGCAGTTGCTCGATGGCCGGCAAGGTACCGGGCAATTGCCCGACACGGCTCAATAAGCGAGTGACTTCTTCGGCTACCGTGGGATCGACATAATCTCCCAGCCGACGCCCCAGCCAGTGCGCCGCGCTGAAGTTGGATTGCTCATCGAGCGTGAAGTTGTCCCATGCAGCAGTCTTCTGCAACCAGCCGTTCTTCAAGACGTCACGGTACTCGTCATACCAGTTTGGCGCCTGTGCATAAGCCGGATACTTTTTGTTGGCGACCAACTGCGCAAACAATACCGAATCCAACACATCGTTTTTTTCCTGCCCAGCCATACCCGGCGACAATATCGCGATAACGCCGGCATTAATAAAAACCGAATAACCCTCATTCATTGCAATCACCTGGTTCTTTTTAGGGTTGGCGACTACGTTGTAGTCGCCAGGTGGATACACAAGATCAGATTTCGTATGCTTCGATTTTTTTCTGGGCGCGATCGCCGAGCTTTTCAATAATGGTCGCACGTGTACGGTTAATAACGGCCGGCACCATGGTCATGTGGCTTTCACCACGATAAAGATCGACCGAACTGCTGTCCCAATTAACAAACAAGACTTGGGTCTGGTTCGTGCGCTTGATGAAACGCACGGCTCCCAGCGCCATGATGACTTCGCCATGTGGCGTCTCATGACAGGCCGCGACGCCAAACCCTCCCGTGCCAGACTCCTGGATGTTCTGGTCAAACACCCGGAGCGGCCTGTCACGGGTTTGCAAGGCCGCGATGGCATCGCTGGCAACCTTGAGCATCAGCAGTGACGAAGGCCCGGGAACCGTGGCGGCCGCCACCGCCGAACCCAGTATTTTCAGCACCAGTTGATCCATCGTGAAATGCTTGCCCGAGGCGGCAACCGCGTCATAGTACTTCTGCAGGATCGTCCAGCCGCAATCCTGCATCACTTGCAGGAAAAGTTGATACCACTCCTTACCCTGCTCATCACGTGGGTAGCGCTTATTAGCCACTAACGACGCAAACAGGTAAGAGTGCTGGATATCCGCCTGGTTTTGTTCGGACATTCCCGACACGAAGGCCAGGATACCGTCACCCACAACCGACGCGCGATCCGGTTTTTCCGGATAGTCGGCTGTCTCGCCAGCACGGACAATAAAATTACGCGGCAACAACTCAAACGCTTCCGGCGCAACATCATAAGCACTCAAGCGTTCAAGACGATCAGCCAGGGTTACAACAGAATCATAGTGAGCGTTCATACAACTTCCTTATTTAATCAAGATCATCCTTGGATCCGAGCGATGAACTTACGTAACCCACTGCCTGACAACAAGTGCGCAACTGTAACCGTAAATAATGAAACTCAACGCCCTACCAGCGGTTGTCATGAAGTGGTATTTCCTGGACGTGTATCTCGCCCTTGCCACGAGCCGACAGACACCCCGACGCCTGATAGACTCCACGTCAAATTCATTCGTCGCGAGCCTCGACCATGCTCCATGTGCTGTTCAGCGTTTACCTGAAGATGCTGGTGCTCTACAGCCCCTTCTTCGTCCTGTCCTGCTTCATCGGCCTGACTCGCGGCTATTCACGCAAGGAACAACGTCGCCTGGCCTGGAAGGTCGCGACGGCGACGCTGATCTCCAGCGTGTTGCTGTATTTGTTCGGGCGAGTGATTTTCAGCGTATTCGGCATCACCGTGGATGCGTTCCGGATCGGCGCCGGCAGCGTGCTGTTCATTTCGGCCCTGGGCATGGCCCAGGGCAAGTCGGCCGTGCAGACCGACAATGTGCAGCAGGACGTGACCATCGTCCCGCTGACCATTCCGCTGACCGTCGGCCCCGGCACCATCGGCGCCCTGCTGGTGATGGGCGTGAGCCAGCCGCACTGGGACGACAAACTCATGGCCATCATCAGCATCGCCCTGGCGAGCTTCACCGTTGGCGTCGTGCTTTACCTGTCCAGCCGCATCGAACGGATCCTGGGCGACCAGGGCTTGCAGATCGTCAGCCGCCTGATGGGGTTGTTTGTCTGCGCCTTGGCGGCGCAGATCATTTTTACCGGGGTGAGGGGCTACCTGGTGCCGTGAAAGAAAGACTGCCTATTGCGCGACCGGCGCTGTCGCCAGCAGCTCATTCAGGGTGGCACTGCCCGTCGCCCCCAGGCCCCTCAACCGCGCCACGAACGTCGACACCGGGCGCGATTGCGTGGTGTTGAAACCCAGGCAGATTTCACCGCGCAAGACCGGATCGGCGGAACACACATCACGCAGGATCAAGCAGCGTTCGCTGTCCGGATCGACAATGACCAGGTGTGCCTGGACGATCTCGAACACGAGCTTTCCAGGCTCATCCAATGCCCAGATCAACGTGCTCGCCAGGGTGGGAATTTCCCCCAAGGCAGGGCGACAGTCGACAATGACCGACTCCAGCTTCAGCCACATCGCCTTCGTCAAATGACAGGTCACCGCGCCCTGGCCCATACGCAGGATCAACCGGTTGACCTCATCGGGAATCAGCGGCAAGAGATCGCGGCCGAGCGTCTCTCCCTCGACCACCAGCACGTGGGCGTTGCGCTGGACATAATCGAACGGTCCGATGCTGCGTTGGTCCGGATAGATCAGCACTCGCCCATCCTGATGCTCGTGCAGTAGCACATTCACCTGTGCTTGAGTGCCCAGCAAGGTGAAGTCCCTGGGCAGGTTCTTCCCGGTCACTCGCAGCAGCCGGGCACTTTGCACGTCATACCATTGCAGGCTTCCTGGCTCGGACTCCACCGACACGAACTCGGCATGTTGCGCCGTGTCCAGCAATCGCTGGAGGGCTTCGGTCAAGTGCTGGCCCTGAGCGCTCACCCAGGCGTGGTTGACGCCCGTGACGGTCGCCGTTTCCTGATGACGCAGCGTCAGCGACACACCGTCCACGCTGGTCCCGCGCAACCCAGTGCCTTCGGGCGTGACGTCGGCGAACCGCCAGCCCGTCCACTCGCGCCGATAAGCCGGCAGGTTGGCCCTTGGCAACCATTGCGAGCCGGTGCCAAAGGCCTGATCGAGCGACTGTGGGTCGAGGAATGCCTGGCTCAATACGGCACCACTCGAGCGCTCGAACAGCCAGACCGACTGATTGTCCGGGGTCACGCCAAGCAAACGCACGTCCTTGTCGAGTCCTGGATCGCACAACAACAATCGGTGCTTCACATACCAGGCACACAGGTTGCCGTCCCCGGCGGCGTTGCGCAGGCCGGCAATGGCGAAATCCTTGTCCGGATAGCGCATGGCCAAGGGCTCAAGGGCCTGCCACCACCGGGTACGACCCTTGAGCCAATGCTCGCTCACGCCGGCAAACTGCAACGTCCCTTGGGCGGCCAGGTTGAAAAACAGCCCGTTTTCGTCGAGCGCCACGTAGCCCCCTTCGACGGCCAGGATCTGCTTGAGTCCGTCGGGCTGCACCCAGTGGTGCGTCCATTGCGCCTTACCGTCCTTCACGCTGTGCTGCAGCCGGCAGAGCGTCTGGGTGGGGGTGACGCGCTGGTAGACGAAGCACACATCGCTGTCATCGGCCATCGGCAAGAGCATCAGGCCGTCCAGGTGCTTGATCGAGTCGTCCCAGCCACGGGCATGGTGCCTGGCCGCTGGTGCAAGGATCAGGCGTCGATCGCTGCGGCGTACCCATGCCATGTCCCGAACGTCGGGCGTGATCGCCCAGCAGATCGAAACATAAGGCGCTGGCCGCCAATCGATCGTGGCGAGCCCATCCTTGGAGGGCTGGGCAGACAGTCGCAGGAAGTGGCCGAGCACGGACGACCACTCGGCCAGGGTCTCGTTGGACAACAGCAGCGCTTGCAGTTGCGGCACCGTGTCGTAGGTGACCGAAGTGAGCAGCAGTTGCCCGTCATGAATCAGGTAACGGTATTGCCGGACGGTAGAATCGATGACGTATTCCTGCACCACATGAATCACGCCCTGGGCGTCGACCTCGACGCTGCGAATGGTGCTTTGTCCGTCCTGGATGAGTAACAAGTAACAGCGCTTGAGCAAGCCCGTGGCGCAATCTGTTTGCCAGATCTGCAATTGCTCCGGGTCGTGGAAATACGCGGAGCCATCCAGGGCCACCGACAACTGTGGCTCACCGAGCACTTCCAGGTCGTCGCGGATGTAGAGGAAGCGGTCTTGTTGGGCGTCGTACCAGGCCGTGGTGTAGCGCGGTTGCCGGGGATCCTCGAACGGGATCAGGAAACGCTGGACCGGCGTGTACGGCAGCGCCAATCGATGTGCTCGCGCAAGGCTCTTGTATTGGTCAAGCAGCGCTCGCTCGTCGAACCCCTCGGGTGCCGTCTGCTCGACCAGGTCCAGTTGCTGTTTACCCTGGGTGACGCTGAACAACTGGTCGGCGGTGCGGATCAGCACTTCCTGGCGGCCGACACGGGTCACATGGACGGTGCCGATGTAGAGCTCGCCGGAAGGCTCGACCCGGACATCACGCTCCGTGGCCCAGGTGGCCTGCAACAACCAGCGGCAATAGGTCTGGTTCGGTGCGACCAGTCTTATGTCGGCGCCGGGGTTGAGCACCACGGTACAACGCCCGCCCGCGCCCCTGAGCCAATAGGCCAACTTTCCCTGCCAGGCGTCCGGCAGCACGGGCACCACCAGTGTCCGCTCCAGCGCATCGAGGTTCACCCGGATGACCGTCTCGCCATACACGGGGTTCAGGCGATTGAGGATGTAGTCGGAAGGAAACGAATAGAACGAAAACAGAAACAGCCAACTGCCGTCCGCTTGTCTTTTTTCCAGCCGCCGGGCCGTGTCGAAGCCGCGGTCATGGCGCCAGCGGGCGAAGGGCAGCGCCTTGTATTCATAACCGTACGTGGTTTGCGGCGTGCAGGGCAGCACGATGGGGTGTCCGGCGGGCGGCGCGAACCCCACCTGCCCGGGCAACCCCAGCGCCCGACGAATATCGATGGCCCGCGCGTCATCGCGATCGAAGCCCGGCACACCGAAATGATCATGCAGTGGATACAGCTTCGGGCTGTCGAGGAGCACCGTCCCCTGGTTCAGGTCGATGCTTTTGACCAGCAGCGACGGCCGTGCCACCCACGCGGCCAGCGTGTGATCGTAGTGGTAGCCGTCGCCACGGTAGGCCTGCTCCAGGTCGTCGAAAAACTGACCGACTTGCCGGGCCTCGCGAGCGATGGTGGCGAACCCCTGGGCCAGGGCGGCGACCCCGACGGCCAACCCACCGAGGATCACCCCCGCACCGCCGAGCACCGCCGCGGCAGTCGATGCCCCGGCCAACCCCGCCCCGACGCCGCCCGCCGTCAAGGCCAGGCTGGCAGAGTCGAAGGTCAGTTGGGTGCCGAATTGCGCGGTTTCGATGCCGGTTTGCGCAGTCTTCAACTGGTAGATATCGAAGCCCACATTGGCCAGTCCCAGCACCGCGCCGACGCCCTCGTTGGCCGCATGCCCCAAGGCCTGACCGACAATCGGCGCGCACGTGCGGGCGATGAGCCGTTCTTGCGCCAGCGCGGTACGGGCCAGCTGCACCAGCCCCGCCACGTCCACGACATTGCCATGCACCAGTTGTGCATAGTTGATGTAGGCGTGAAGGCGCACGGCGGTGGTCAACGTTCGGTCATCCCCTTCTCGCCCACGCAAGGCATTCATCAAGGCCTGGATGGTAAAACCGGCGTTGAGGGTATGGATGCTGCCGGCCTCGGTCGGGTCCGGGACGCCACCCATCTGCACGGGTTTGCGCGCCAGTGTCAAAAACTGTTCCGACAGCCAGTTCTTGATCCGCAACAGGCGCTGATCGTCGCTGAGCACGTGGATCGGCTGTTGCGGTTGCGTGGGATCGATCAGGCTCAGCCGGTATTTGCCTTCGGGGGTGATTTGCAGCGTGTCGAACAGGGGCACCAGGGGCCTCGTCGAATCCTGTAAATCCTGCAAGCCGACCGTGGCCTGAGCGATCTGCTGCCCCCACCAGTGACTGTCCAGCGCCAGCAAACTGCTGCCCAGGTGCGCATTGTCCACCAGGGATCTGCCGTGGGCACTGTTCAGCCGCTGGCGCATCCCAAGCGCCGGCTTTCCGGGTAACGGCTCGGGCTTGAGCAGGTGTTCCACGGCGAAGCCGTCTGCCAGTTCCAAGGCGGCGATCTTTTTGCTGTGCAGGTCGATCAGATCGAATTCCGGTCGAGCGTCAGGGCCATAGGCGGCGTAATAACGGGCCATGCCCTCTGTCTGGAAAAATGTCTCCAGTGCTCGTTGCAGCCCATCGGGATGATCGAACTTGCACAGGCCGAAATTGGGGTCGAAAAAATGATAGGCGGCACGTTCGCCACTGACGGTCTTGGCCACCAACATCGAATGGTTGTCAGTGTTGAGCATCAGCGCACGGGGGCCGATGTGCTTCTCGAGCCGGGCCCTGACCTGATCCAGGTTCGCCTGCCCCAGACGCGTCCCGACCTCTGTCATCGGTACGTCCCGCAGCGCCTCCAATGTTTGTACGAAGGCCTGGGAATCGGCATGCCCCGGTTCGAGCACCGCCAGGAAGAAACGCTCGCGCAAGTGCCCGGAGGACACATCGCCCCGGGCAAGCGCTGCACTCATCACCAATGCCAGGGGATAGCAGCGCCCGCCAATGGCCTCGCCATCGCTGTTGAGCAGCAAATCCTGGGGGACCATCTGCACGCCGGCATGGCCGAATCCGTCCAGCACTTGCGCGGAGCGTTCGACGACCTGGAGACGGTGTTCAAGGGTCGCCACTTTCTGGATCCGCGCGACATGATGGCCCCACTGGAACAGCGTCCGCGCCTGTTTCAAGGCGCTTCTCTTCAGTTCCAGCGCGCTGTCGGACGGCAGCGGCGCATCCGCCGGATCGCTCGCCAGGCCGTTCATGAACCCTGCCGCCCTGCGCTTGAACAACTGTCGCTCGATGACCGCGTAACGGCCGGCCACCGCCTGTTCGGCGACGCTGTTGGCCAGGTTCTCAAGTTCATGGGTGGAGGCGTTGAAGCGCGGGTTACCCAAGCTGTCCAAACCGAGCAACACGCCCAGTGACAGCCTTTGCACAGGGCTGACCTCAATGACGCGCCGGGCGCCGCTGGCAATCTCGCCCAGCACGTCGTCGATCCCCAGGCTTTGCATCTTCGCATCGCTCAGGAACACCGGAACCAGCGTATCGGGCGCCTGGCGCCGGATACGCTGGCGATCATCGAAACTCAGCGGCAGCGGTTTCTCGAAGCGGATTTCACCATCATGCCCCCGGCTCATCGCCTCGATGAACGGCTCGCCGAGCCCCTCGACCAATCGTTCCAGGACATCGGTCAACAGCACCGCACGCCCTTCGATCAGCGGCCAGCCCTGCTGGAATTCAACGGTCGAATGCTTGAGCAACTGGGCGATGTCGCCGCCGTAGCGCGTGGGGTACTGGCCTTCACGCCAGCGTGCCTGCTCGTTGGCCACCCATTTTTCCGGTTGGTTGCCATGTTCTTTCCAGGAATGATCCTGCTCCTCTTCGGTGGCGCCGTTAACCGTCAGGTGGGGAGCAATGCCCGCCTCCTTGTACACGGTGCTGGCGACGTCGGCGCTCAAGTATGCGTTCGCGTAGTCGGCCATGCCGTCGCGCATGGCGCCGGGGCCCGTCAGATGGACGGTGCCTTCACTTTCGAAGCGGATGCCGTCGCCAAAGTGGGTGGCTACACCCGATATCCGCGCGATCGCCCTGAGCACCTCGCCCATCGGCAGGTGGCTCAACGAGCCATGTCTTTTTTCGAAGACTTCTTCCACCAGCACCAACATGCCGGCGACGTCGCTCAATGCAACACCGCGCTGGGTGGCCAGTTGAACCGATGCTTCAATCAACTCGTAGTTGGAGCGCAGGCGGTCGATCACGCTCTTGAGAATCTCGGCGCCCGGATGAGCCATCAGAAAGGCATTGGATAACGACAGCTCCATGCTCAAGGCCCGCAACGCGAAAGGTCGTGCCAGCCGCTCCGCCGGCAGTTCGAAGACCTCGCTCAAGCTTGGCCGGCTCCGCGCGAACGCTTCCAGTGCCGACAAATGCTCGGCAGGAATATGCATACGATAACGGGAGGAGGCCTGGCGACCCGGCATCCATTCGGGGTTCTCGTTCAGCAGCAATTGCAGGGTGCCCAGTCGGGCATCATGGTCAAAACCACTGATGTCGACGCCGCCCAAGGTGGCCGACAACGGCGGAAGGTGGTCGATATCGGTATATCTGCCACCTTCGGCGAACAGGACTTCTGCGCGCACCACATCCGCAGCCGCCGCCATATTGCCAAGCAAGCGCATCTCCCGGTCATAGACCTCCTGCAACTGCAGCGAAACCGCGCCAGCGGCAAGATCGCGCAACGCGAAGCCGTCCATGTCCAGGACACTGCGCCGGTTGCGTTCCAACTGATGGCGCAGTACTTGCGCATCCTGACCGTAGGCGCGGGTCAGTAAATCGATCCGGGCCTCATCGGCTGATCCGCCATTCACCACAGCGGCATTGATATGGGCCTGCATCTGTTGTTTCAGAACAAGGGCATGTTCGTTGTACAGGGCCCCCAACTCGACTTCAGTAATACGTTCATCTACGTCGTGTAAAAAAACATTGGCCTTGGCGGCCTCGACAATAAACTTATTGGTTTGCCAGGCCAGTAGTGCATCGCTGTCATACCAAAGATTCAGGGTATAACCCTGCCGGGCCAACACCTGCCGCCATACATTGAGATAATCGCGCTGACTGTCACCAAGGCCGCCGCCGAGCCAGACAAAGTGCAACGTCTTGGGCACTTCCGTGGGCAACTTTTTCATCTGCTCGGCACTGAACCGGAGGCGCGCTTCGTGCTGTTCGACTTTGTCGTATATCTGCGGCAGGTCAATCCCGGCGCTGGCAGGGTCGGAGATATGCGTATCCTGGCTGCGCTTGACCCTGCGTTTGCCCACCAACTTGGCGAGCGTCTGTTTCAAGAGCCCCAAGGGCTCGAGCAACCGATGGGAATCCGGCATGCCGGTACAGGCAGAGTAATAACGGATGACCGCGTCGTAGTGCTCATTGTTCTTGTGGGGCAACAGTGCCCGTTCGAGATCGGCCAGTTTGAAAAGGCTGATGAAGCCGAGCGTACTGTCGCCCGTCTTGATGTTCGCTTCCTGCATAAAAAAGACACTCCTTGGCCTGTTCCGTTAAAAAACAGGCATATAACAACGCCGCCGCCAGCGCGTACTCTGGCGACCTATCCATTCAATTTAATATCTTGCAACTTGGCGACATCTGAAATGCCTGCCAAACACTGACAAGCGCACACCGAGAACTTATCAGGCACGCAAACTAACGTTTTAAAAGCAGCAACTCAAACGGGAAGGCTTTCAACGCATTACAAAGAAAGGTCGAGACTGGAACTTGCTCTTTACTTGTACCCAGGACACACAAGCGAACGCGTCGACGGCACGGTGCCAAAGGCAATTTTTTTCTTTGGTGGCGAGGAAGCAAGCGCCCTCGCCACCATCCCAAGTGCCATCCTTGAGTGAAATCGGTGTGCGGTTCAGGCGGGCTTGACCCCATACCAGCGAGGCGTGTACACCCAGTTTCCACCGGATGCACGCGGGAACACGCAAGTGGTGGAGGAGCCGATCAGGACCATGGTGCGCATGTCCACCTGCTCAGCCGTGAGCTGCCCCAACGTGGTGACACGCAGGGTCTGGCCCGGACGACCGATATCACGTCCCAACACCACCGGCGTCTGCGGGGTACGGTGCTGGGCGACGATCTCCAGCGCACGCCCCAATTGCCACGGCCGCGCACGGGAAATCGGATTGTAGAAAGCCAACGCCAGGTCGGCTTCGGCCGCCAGGTCCAGGCGTTTTTCGATGATCGACCAGGGCTTGAGATTGTCCGACAGCGACATCACGCAGAAGTCATGCCCCAACGGCGCACCGGCCTGGGCGGCGGTGGCGAGGGAGGCGGACACACCGGGCAGGATCTCCAGGTCGACCTGGTGCCAGGCCGGGTCGCTGGACTCGTGCAACGCTTCGAGCACCGCCGCCGCCATGGCGAATACACCCGGGTCGCCGGAGGACACCACGATGACCGAGCGGCCTTGTGCAGCCAACTCAAAGGCATGTCGGGCGCGCTGCATTTCTTCACGGTTGTCGGTGCAGTGCAGCACCTGATCGTCGCGAAACGGCCCGGCCATGCGCACATAGGTTTCGTAGCCGAGTACATCGGTGGCGCGCGCCAATTCGGCCTTCACCGCGGGCACCATCAGTTCGGCCGCACCCGGCCCCAGGCCGATCACTGCCAGGCGTCCGCGCGGACGACCGATTCGGGCCACCTCCAAGGGCTGCGCGGCAACGGCGATGGCCAGGTTATCGGTTGCCCAAAGGAGGGTCGCAGCCGGTATCGAACTGCGCGCCCCGCTGGTGGCATCGCCCGTCATCGCCACAAAGCGCAGCGCCACCCCGAGCTCCAGTGCTGCCTCACGCAAGGCCGTGCTGGTCATCAGCGTATCCGCCGCCACCAGGCACGCCAGGCTCTGAACCGCCACTTTCGCTTGCTGCAAAGCGGCACGAATGGCGCCCGGCGGATCAGCCACCTCGGCGCTCACCACCACCGCGACGCTGCGTGGATAGATCAGCAGTTCGTGGGCACTCGCCTCACGCTCGGCATGGCCGACATGGATCGTGCGCCGGGCCTGGGGGGCTTGCGGCAACTGCGCCTGATCCAGCCACGGCGCCGCGCCTTCGATGCGCACCGGTTCACCGGCCAACAGATCGGAGACGAAGCGCTTGCCCTGCTCCAGGTCGCCGAGGCTATAGCCGCTTGGCGGATTGAGCAGGCAGGTGCCAAAACGCAATTCGCCGCTGGTGGTGATCGCCGGTGCGACTTGCAGCATTGCCGCGATGTCCCGGGCCATGCCATTCACACCGCCCAGGCCGCCCAGCAGCGGCACCACGGCGCTGCCATCCTCGGCCACCGCCAGCACTGGCGGTTCGGCGCCTTTTTCCAGCAGCAGCGGCGCCAGGGTACGGATGACGATGCCCGCCGCGCACAGGGCTATGATTGGCGTGTCCTGTTGGTAGAGTTCACGCAATGTCGCGCCAAACTCGAGGTATTGTCGATCGCCCTCGACCCGCCCGGCCAGGCCATGGATCAGGGCGCCGGGGTAGCGCTGCTGGATCCTTCGGGCCGTCGCCAGGCTGCCGGGGCCGAGGATGACGATGGCCGGCGTCTTGGCGGCCATCAACCCTGCCACCGTTCGCCCGGGACAATGATCAGCGAGAAATACGGCGAAGACATCGGCTCGACTTCATCCAACGGCACGATCTTCTGGTTGGCCATGGTCGCTCGCTCGACGTACAACGCCCGACCGTCCATGCCCAGCTCCTGAAGCACCTGGCGAACCTTGGGGAAGTTGCGCCCCAGCTTCATGATCACCGCCGCATCCGCATCGGCCAGGCGACGCTTGAGATCGTCGTGGGGCAGGACGCCGGAGAGCACCGACAGGCTCTGGTTGCGATAGACCAATGGCGCACCAAGCACCGAGGCACCGCCCAGCATCGAGCACACGCCCGGAATGACCTGGGCCTCATAGCGCCCGGCCAGGCGATCGTGCAGGTACATGTAGGAGCCGTAGAAGAACGGATCGCCCTCACAGATCACGGCCACGTCGCGACCGGCCTCCAGGTGCACAGCCAACTGCTCGGCGGCGGTGTCGTAGAAATCGGCGATCACCTGCTCATAGGACAGCGGCGCCGGCAGCGCTTCGGTGGTGACCGGGTAGACCAGCGGCAGTAAGGTTTGCGCGCCCTGCAAATGGGCCTCGATGATGCCGAAGGCGTTGCCCTTCTTGCCCTTGGCGACGAAGTACGCCACCACCGGCGATTCGCGCAGCAGGCGCAGGGCCTTGACCGTAATCAGTTCCGGGTCACCGGGGCCCACGCCGAGGCCGATCAGACGTCCAGGCTGCTGCATCATTCAATCTCCGTAGCGAGGGCATTGACGGCGGCGGCGGCCATGGCGCTGCCGCCCAGGCGGCCTTGCATGATCACGAACGGCACGCCGCGGCTGTTGGCCGCCAGCATCGCCTTGGACTCGGCGGCACCAACGAAGCCCACCGGGAAACCGAGGATCAGTGCCGGTTTCGGCGCGCCGGCATCGAGCATCTCCAGCAGGTAGAACAGCGCGGTCGGCGCGTTGCCGATGACCACGACGCTACCTTCCAGGTGCGGACGCCACAACTCCAGCGCCGCCGCCGAACGGGTGTTGCCCAGCTCCAGGGCCAACGCCGGCACGGCCTCGTCGCGCAAGGTGCAGATCACCTGATTGTTGGCCGGCAGACGAGCCCGGGTCACGCCTTCGGAGACCATCCGCGCATCACACAGGATCGGCGCACCAGCGGCCAGCGCCTGGCGCCCGGCCGTGCCCGCGCCCTCGGAAAACTGCAAGCCATCGATGGCCTCGACCATGCCGCAGGCGTGGATCACCCGCACCGCGAGTTTTTCCAGGTCGGCCGGAATGCGCGCCAGGTTGGCTTCGGCGCGGATGATCGCGAAGGAGTTGCGATAGATCTCCTGACCGTCGCGGATGTAATCAAGCATCAAGGGGGCTCCGGGGGCGAGCGTCGAGCCAGTGGCCGATCGCTTCAATAGTCAGATTGTGTGCCTGCAACGCGCCGAAACCCGGCAGCGTGGCATCGCGAAAATACAGGTCATAACGACCGGGGGCGACCGCCAGCAAGGTGGCGGGCGCGATATGGGCCGCTGCGCAGGAACGCGGGCAGCCCGACAGATGGATTTTCAGGGGCTGGCCCTGGCGTTGCAGCAGTTCGGCCAGTTGGTGGGCGTCGGCCTTGGTGTCGGCCAGGGCCTTGGCGCAGCCACTGGAACCGGTGCAGGCGATGAGTTGCGCCAGGGGCTGCTCACTCGAACCTAACAACCCCAACCCTTCGAGCCGCGCCAGCACGTCGTCGGCATCCGCACGGCGCACATTGGGCAGCAGCAGGCTCTGCCAAGGGGTGAAACGAAGGCTTTCGTCGCCCCTCTCCCGCGCCAATTGCGCCGCCCCCCGCAGCATGACCGCATCGAGCCGCCCCAGGGGCGCCGCCGCGCCGACGTAGACGCGATCGTCGTGCTGGGGATGAACGCCGATGTGCAGTCCGTCGATAGATCCGTCCCGCTGCCAATCCAGGCAAGCTTGCAGCGGCACGCGGCGGGCCAATCGGGTCATGAATACATCGGTGGGGATTTCAGCCAACACGTGACGCATGCGGATCTGGTCCGGGCGCGCCAGGTCGAGGAACAGTTCCAGCACCGCCACCACCAAGGCATGCCCCTGGGCCAGGGGCACCCTGCCTGCCGGTTTATCCAATGGGGAACCGGCCAAGCCGAAGGCCAGCCAAGGCTCGCCGTCATGGATCAGGGCCGACAGCCACAAATCGTGGTGATGTTCGAGCATCGCCAACGCTTCGCCACCGTCCAGTTGCACGGCGAACTTGGCCGACAACTCAGGGAAGCGTTCGTGGGTTTGCAGAGTGAAGAGGATTTGCGCCGCCAACGGGCGGGTGTCGAACAGCATCTGCCGGTCGATCCCGGCCGAAGGGCTGAGCATCAGGTTGCGCACGTCATCGCCAGCAGGTATCCGCGGCCCAAGGCCAGCGGCCAGCAAGGACTCGATCAATGCGCTGTGCTCGGCACCGATCCCGCGGATTTGCAGGTTGCCGCGGTTGGTCGCCTCGATCACACCGCTGGCGAACCGCTCGGCCGCAGAGGCCACGGCTTCGGCTTGATCCGCCTGGATGGCACCACCATCGAGCTTGATCCGACAGATCCCACCGTCCAACGCCTGGACGACACGCAGCAACCCCGGGCAACCGGAGGGGCGTACGACGTTGGAAGAGGGACGTTCGTTCAAGGGAAAACCGACAAATAAGAAACGCCGCATCGGCGAAGGACCGCCATTATGCCTGCTTTGGCTGGGGTCATGAAAAGCTTGCCGGTCGGATTGAAGCGAGATAGCTCAAGAACACGGGCTGCCTGATCCAATGAGGCTGTCTGTTACTCCGCCATCGCGAGCAAGCTCGCTCCCACAGTGTTGATTGGGTTGTGCACAGATTCTATGTTCATCCCAAATCCCCTGTGGGAGCGAGCTTGCTCGCGATGGCGGTCTACCCGGAAAAGACGATGTTGAATGGACCGGCGCCTTCGCGGGCAAGCCCGCTCCCACAGGGATTGCGGCGGACACAAAATGTGTGGTCCCCGGCCAACTCAACACGGTGGGAGCGGGCTTGCTCGCGAAAGCGGTCTGGCAGCCACATTGATGTTGCGCCAGGCGCCTGATCCGTCGGGGCGCGGTATGATGGCGGACCGGGTAGCGGGCATAGGCACCCGCAGGTCAAACCCATCGATTCGAGGAACACAGATGACACCCTGGCTGACCGTAGTAGGCATCGGCGAAGACGGCTTCAAGGGCCTGGGCCGGACGGCTCGCCATGCCTTGCTGCGGGCAACGCGCATTGTTGGCAGCGCCCGTCAGTTGGAGCTGCTGCCGCTGTGTATCCGCGCCGAGCGGGAACGGTGGCCCAGCCCGTTCTCCCTGGAACCGCTGCTCGCTCGGCAGGGCGAATCGGTGTGTGTACTGGCCAGCGGCGATCCGATGTTCTACGGCGTGGGCGCGAGCCTGACCAAACAGGTGCCGAGTGATCAGATGCTGGTCATCCCCGCGCCCTCCTCCTGCTCACTGGCCGCGGCCCGCATGGGCTGGCCGTTGCAGGAGGTGGTCACGCTGTCGCTGGTGGCACGCCCCCTGGCAGCGCTCAATGGGCATTTATCCACAGGGGTCCGGCTGTTGCTGCTGAGCAACGACCGCCACAGCCCTGCCGCCGTGGCGACGTTATTGCGCGAGCGGGGGTTCGGCCCGAGCACCATGACCGTGCTGGAACATTTGGGCGGTGCGGCAGAACGACGTGTCGACGGTTGCGCCGCGCAATGGTCCGATGACACCGTCGCCGACCTGAACCTGATCGCCGTCGAATGCCGGGCCGAACCGTCGACACAGCGCCTGTCACGCCTGGCCGGTTTGCCGGACAGCGCATTCGAGCATGACGGCCAGTTGACCAAACGCGACGTGCGCGCCATTACCCTGGCCCGCCTCGCCCCGACCCCCGGCGAGCTGCTCTGGGACGTCGGCGCCGGCAGCGGCTCCATTGGCATCGAATGGATGCGAGCCCACCCCAGTTGCCGGGCCTTGGCCATCGAAGCCGACGAAGGCCGCCAAGGTTTGATCGAACGCAACCGCGACACCCTCGGCGTGCCTGGCCTGCAACTGATTCGCGGCAAAGCCCCCCAGGCGCTGGAGAACCTGGAGCGGCCGGACGCGGTGTTCATCGGCGGCGGCGTCACCCGCGAAGGCGTGCTCGACGCCTGCTGGGCCCAACTCAAGCCCGGCGGCCGGCTTGTCGCCAACGCCGTGACCTTGCAAAGCGAAATGACCCTGATGCACTGGCGCGAACGTCACGGCGGTGAGCTGACCCGCATCCACATCGCCCAGGCCCAGCCGCTGGGCGAATTCGACACCTGGCGCCAGGCCTTGCCGATCACCTTGCTGGACCTGACGAAACCTCTCGATGCGTGACGAAACCGCCGAACAACCCGCCCCCCTGCGCAGCGGCCTGACCACCGGTAGTTGCGCCACGGCCACCAGCCTGGCGGCCGCTCGATTGCTGCTGGGCGGTAGCGAAGCCGATGCCGTGGAGATCGTACTGCCCAAGGGCAAGCAGGTGCAGATGCGCCTGGAGTTCTGCCGGCTGACCGAACAAGGCGCCGAAGCCGGGACGATCAAGGACGCAGGCGATGACCCGGACGTGACCCACGGTGCCCTGTTGTTTTCCCAGGTGCGCTTGATCGCCGAGCCCGGTGTACGTTTCGTCGCTGGTCGCGGCGTCGGCACGGTGACGCGACCGGGGTTGGTGCTGGGCGTCGGTGAGCCGGCGATCAACCCCGTGCCACGCAAAATGATCAACGATCACCTGGCTCGCTTGGCCGAGGAAAGTGGTTATGCCGGTGGTTTCGAAGTCACGGTCAATGTCGAGGACGGCGAAGCCTTGGCGCTGAAAACCATGAACCCACGCCTGGGCATCCTCGGCGGCCTGTCGATCCTCGGCACCAGCGGCATCGTCCGGCCGTTTTCCTGCGCGGCCTACATTGCCTCGATCCACCAGGGTATCGACGTGGCGAAGACCAACGGCTACCTGCACATCGCCGCCTGCACCGGCAATGCCAGCGAAGACACCATGCGCCGGGTCTACAACCTGCCGGAAATCGCCCTGATCGAAATGGGTGACTTCGTCGGTGCCGTGCTCAAGCATGTGCGCAAGGTGCCGGTGGCAAAACTCAGCCTCTGCGGCGGCTTTGGCAAGATCAGCAAACTCGCCGCCGGCCACATGGACCTGCACAGCCGTCATTCGAGCATCGATCTGCCGCAACTGGCCGAATGGGCGGCTGCCATCGGTGCCGATGAGGCCCTGCAGCAAGGCATTCGCCAGGCCAATACCAGCCAGCAAGCCCTGGCAATGGCCAGCGCTGCCGGTATCGCCCTCGGCGACGCGGTGTGCGCACACGCCCTGGCCTTCGCGCGCAGTGTGGTGCCGGCCCAGGTCCAGGTCGAAGTCTTTGCCATCGACCGCCAGGGCGGGATCGTCGGCCACGCAGGAGCCTTCCAATGAAACGCATCCTGCTGCTCGGTGGCGTTACCGAAGCCTTGGCCATCGCCCGTACCCTTGGCCCTCAACACATCTACAGCCTGGCCGGCATCGGTCGCGTTCCCACCGACCTGACCTGCCAGGTGCGCGTCGGCGGCTACGGCGGCGCCGAAGGGCTCGCGCTGTTCATTCGCGAACAGGGCATCGACCTGCTGCTGGACGCCACCCATCCGTACGCCGCGCAAATCAGCCACAACGCGGCCCACGCGGCCCGTACTTGCGGCATCGCGTGCTGGGCCCTGCGCCGCCCGGCATGGCAGCCCCAAGCCGGGGATGACTGGCGCGAAGTGGCCGACTGGCCCGAACTGATCCAGGCCTTGCAACCCTTCCGCCGCCCCCTGTTCACCCTCGGCCGCGAACCGCTGCAACACCTGCACGAAATTCCCCCGGAACAATTCTGGACCCTGCGTGCCCTGGACATTTACCCCGGCAATGAACGCTGCGAAGTCATTGGTGCCCGTGGACCGTTCCACCTCGAAGACGAGCGCGAGCTGTTCGAACGCCGGCGGATCGATGTGCTGATCAGCAAGAACAGCGGGAGCACGGCCACCGAGCCGAAGCTGGAGGTGGCGCGGCAGCGGGGGGTGCCGGTGTTGGTTTTGCGGCGGCCGGTGTTGGCGGGGGTGGATCGGGAGTTTGGGACGGTGGATGAGGTGTTGCAGGGGCTGCAGCAGTTGATCTGACATCCCGTTGCCAGTCGGCCAACGCCAAAAAACTCGACGATGCGGCCGAATGCCTGCTCGCCAACCTCAGCGAAACCCTGGCCTCGGCCAATGCCATGGTCAGCGACCTCGCATTCGATCTGGAGGGCTCGCGACGACATATCGCGCAAGGGGTCCAGCAGATGATTGAGCTGGGCCAGTTGTTGGCGAATCGGGCATGGGATGTGGTCGACCCGAGATAAGCGACAGGACGTTGGGTTTGATCAAAATCGATTGGTCAAACCCACCCCTGTGGCGAGGGGATTTATCCCCGCTGGGCTGCGAAGCAGTCCCAAAACATAAGCTCACAGTTTTGTCTGGCGGACTGCATTCACTGCTCTTGGGGCTGCTACGCAGCCCAGCGGGGATAAATCCCCTCACCACAATGAATGCTCACGCCATTAGATTTTCAAAGGTAATGCAAACGACGTCGCACAGGCAAAAGGGATGATGCAAGCCACTCCCAATGAAGATATAGAACAATCGAGTACCAACTGATCAAAATCCCTCGCCACAAAAGCACTCACTTGAAGATCTGTTGCTACTGTTAACACCAGCCCTGCGACCCTATACCGCACGTGGCCTTTTTACTTCTCAACCCCGATCAGGCTAAATACCGCCACCTGATCGCCCATCGAGCGGATTGCCCCATGTCCCGACAACGGCTTGCATTTGCCTGGATCGCCTGCTTCGCAGTGCTGTTCAACATGCTTGCCATGCCGCTTTCCAACAGCGGTGGCGTGACTGCCAATTCGCCAGCCGAGCAATTGTTGTGGGGCAGTTTCTGCTCGTCCAGCGGCACGAAAATGGTCGCGGTGTCCCTGGGCAAACTCGAACAGGGCACGTCGCAGAAAGACAATCACTCGACCATGCAGCATTGCTGGTGCTGCTCAGGCCCAGCGCCGTTGGTGGCGCTCGCCGGGCATGTCCCGCAGTTGTATCTGGATGCACAGCTGGCCCATCACAGTGCCGTCCATTCGACGCTCGACGGCCCCACGCCACGCCAGCAATGGCCCAGCCTCAATCCCCGCGCCTCCCCCCTGGTCTGATTCCCCTCGCATTAAACCTGCGTCCTGAATCGTTCCGGAGAATTGCCATGTTGAACAGACTTATCCTGCTGGCTGCCCTATTGCTTCCCGTCGGCTTTGCCCAAGCTCACCAGTACAAGGCAGGCGATCTTGAAATCGCCCACCCGTGGTCCCAGGAGTTGCCGCCCAATGCCCCGACCGTGGCCGCGTATTTCGTGATTCACAACGGCGGCACCACCGCCGACAAGCTGCTCAGCGTCGACTCGCCGATTGCCGGCAAGGCCGAGCTCCATGAGCATGTGATGCAAGACGACATGATGAAAATGCAACCGGTGCCTGTCGTGAATATCGCCCCCGGTGCGACTGTCACCTTCGCACCGATGGCGTATCACGTGATGCTGCTGGAGCTGAAGGACCGTAGCCTGCTCAGCGACGGCAAACGCTTTGCCATGACCCTGCATTTCGAAAAAGCCGGGGATGTCACGGTCGACGTTGCGGTGCAGAAAAAAGCGCCCGACGGCACCAAGACACACCTGCACGCCCAGTAGCCGTAGCCGCCCGTGCAATCTCGTCGCACCAGACTGTCCATGCCCCGCCGTCAGCCCATGAGCCTGACACGCGGCAGTTGGATCAGCCTGTTCGCCATGCTGATGATCTTTATCGGTCCACTGATTTCCCAGTCGATGCCGATGGATCAACGCATGTCCGTGAACATGTCCATGGGCATGAGCATGGAGATGGGCATGGACATGTCGGCGCACGAAGCGCCGGCAGCCGAACACTGCCCGCCCCAGAGCGAGCACCATGCGCTATGGGAAAAATGCGGCTATTGCAGCCTGCTGTTCAATTGCCCCGCGCTGCCTGGCGGTCACACGTTCGCGGTCTTCGACACACCCCACACCAACACCTACACCAGTCCTTCCCCACGCCTGGGCCATGCCCGGCCCGCGTTCTTCCCGGGTGCCCGTACCCGCGCACCGCCCCTCGACGCGTAAACCCGACACTTACCCAACCCGGTCCAGGCTGCCCGACCGCGTCGTCTACGTTTGTTCGATGGAATCATCATGTCCAGGTTTTCTGCTGGCACCGCTTTGGGCTCTGCCCAGGTTCGCTGCCCCCTGAACGAACCACGGGTTCGTTTACGCCAAACCATTGCCGCCCTGTGCGGCCTGCTGCTCACGCCCTACGTACTCGCCGATGAGCACGACCAACACGACAATCAGGTCGAAGAGCTGAGCCCGACGGTCATCACCGCCATCGCCCCCAGTTCACCGCTGACCGTCGTCACCAACCCCAAGGACCCGCGTCAACCGGTGCCGGCCAGTGACGGCGGCGACTACCTCAAGACCATCCCCGGCTTCGCCCTGGTGCGCAACGGCGGCACCAACGGCGACCCGGTGTTGCGCGGCATGTTCGGCTCGCGGCTGAACATCCTCACCAACGGCAGCATGCTGCTGGGGGCTTGCCCGGGTCGGATGGACGCGCCGACGTCCTACATTTCGCCGGAAACCTACGACAAGCTCACCGTCATCAAAGGCCCGCAAACCGTGCTCTGGGGCCCCGGCGCATCAGCCGGGACCGTGTTGTTCGAGCGCGAGCCGGAACAGTTCGGCGAGCTGGGCACCCGGGTCAACGCCAGTGTGCTGGCCGGCTCCAACGGCCGCTTCGACAAAGTGGTGGATGCCGCCGCCGGTGGCCCGCTGGGGTATGTACGGGTGATCGGCAACACCGCCCATTCGGACGATTACCGCGACGGCAACAACGACAGCGTGCCGTCGCGCTATGACAAGTGGAATGGCGACGTCACCCTCGGCTGGACGCCGGACGCCGATACCCTGCTGGAACTGACGGCCGGCAAGGGCGACGGTGAAGCGCGCTACGCCGGGCGTGGCATGGACGGCTCGCAGTTCAAGCGCGAAAGCCTCGGGCTGCGCTTCGAGCGCTCGAACATCGGCGAGGTGCTGGACAAGGTCGAGGCCCAGGTCTATTACAACTACGCCGACCACGTGATGGACAACTACACGCTGCGCACGCCGTCCGGCACCGGGATGATGGCCGGGCCCATGGCCTCCAACGTCGACCGCCGCACCCTCGGCGCCCGCATCAAGGCCACTTGGCGCTGGGCCGATGTGCAGTTGATCAGCGGCCTGGACGCCCAGACCAACGAGCATCGCCAACGCAGCAGCATGGGCGTGGATACCTACAAGGACCTGCCGTACACCAAGGACGCCGACTTCCACAATTACGGGGTATTCGGCGAACTGACCTGGTACGCCGCCGACCGCGACAGGGTGATCACCGGCGCCCGACTCGACCGCGCCTCGGCCAAGGACTACCGCCAGAGCATCGGTTCGGGCATGTCCGCTCGCCCCAACCCCACCGCGGATGACACCCGGGCCGACACGCTGCCCAGCGGTTTCGTCCGCTACGAGCACGACCTGGACGACAGCCCCACCACCCTCTATGCGGGCGTGGGTCACGCACAACGCTTCCCGGACTACTGGGAGCTGTTCTCCGCGAACGTCGGCCCCAGCGGTTCGTTGAACGCCTTCGACGCGATCAAGCCGGAGAAAACCACCCAGCTCGACTTCGGCCTGCAGTACAAGACCGAAACCCTCGAAGCCTGGGCGTCGGGTTATGTCGGGCAGGTGCGCGACTACATCCTGTTCGATTACACCCCCGGGATGATGGGCACCACCTCCCGGGCCGAGAACATCGATGCACGGATCATGGGTGGTGAACTGGGCGCGGCCTATAAGCTGACCGAGAACTGGAAGGCCGACGCCACCTTGGCCTACGCCTGGGGCAAGAACAGCAGCGACGGTACGGCCCTGGCGCAGATGCCACCGCTGGACGCCCGCCTGGGCCTGACCTACAGCGAAGACCGCTGGAGCGCCGGCGCCCTGTGGCGCGTGGTGGCGGCGCAGCACCGGGTCGACGAGAACAAGGGCAACGTGGTCGGCAAGGACTACGGCAAAAGCTCGGGGTTCGGGGTCTTTTCGCTCAACGGCGCCTATCGCATCAATCAACACTGGAAGGTCAGCAGCGGCGTCGACAACCTGTTCGGCAAAGCCTACGCCGAGCACCTGAACCTGGCCGGCAACGCCGGGTTCGGCTACCCGGCGAGCGACCCGCAGGCCATCAACGAACCGGGGCGCACGCTCTGGACCAAGGTGGACATGAGTTTCTAACCAGCACCGGAGATCTGTCAGCAAGGACACCACTGTGGGAGCCAGCTTACTCGCGATAGCGAAGGCACATCCAACATCGATGCAAGCTGAACCATTGCTAATCGCGAGCAAGCTCGCTCCCACGGGGTTCGTTTCCACCTTGACTGACCGCCCAACATAACAACCCAATTTGCCCTGCGGAGCGCTTTCTGATGAGCCAACCGAAACCCAACTTCTACAACCTGGCCTGGCGCTGGCATTTTTATGCCGGGCTGTTCGTGGCGCCGTTCATGGTAATGCTGGCCCTGACCGGCATCATTTACCTGTTCAAGCCGCAACTCGATCCACTGATGTACGGCAGCCTGCTGAACGTGCCGGCCGGCCATCACACCCTGACGGCGGACGACTTGCTCAAGCAGGTCCACCAGGCCTACCCCCAAGGCCAGGTCAAACAGTACCTGCCACCGGCCAATGCCGAGCGCAGCGCGCAATTCGTGGTGATCGACCAGGGTCGGGAACTGAATGTGTTCATCGACCCGTACCACGGTGATGTCCTCGGCGAGCAGGATGCGAAGAACAACCTGCAAGCCATGGCCCGGGCGATCCACGGCGAGTTGCTGATCGGCACGGTCGGGGACCGGCTGGTGGAAATGGCCGCTGGCTGGGGCGTGGTGCTGGTGGTTTCCGGCCTGTACCTTTGGTGGCCGCGCGGGCAATCATCGGCCGGGGTGCTGTGGCCGCGCTGGAGCGCACGCGGTCGGCTGTTCTGGCGTGACGTGCACGTCGTCGTCGGCTTCTGGGGCGCGGCTTTCCTGCTGGTGATGCTGCTCAGCGGCATGACCTGGACCGGCTTCTGGGGCAAGCAATACGCGGACCTCTGGAACCGCTTTCCGGCGGCCATGTGGAATGACGTGCCCAAGTCCGACGTCGAGGCCGGCAGCCTCAACAACGCCCACCGCCAGACCGTACCGTGGGCCATGGAAAACACGCCGATGCCGATGTCCGGCGATCACGCCGAGCACATGGGCCACGGTGGCATGCACGAAGGCCCCGCCGCCCCGACCGTCAGCCTGCAAGCGGTACAGGATATCGCCACCGAGCGCCAGGTCACGCCCGGCTACAGCATTACCTTGCCCACCACTGCCGGCGGCGTGTTCACCGTTGCCGTGTTCGCCGACGACCCGCGCAACGACGCCACCTTGCACGTGGACCAGTACACCGGCAAGGTCCTGGCCGATGTGCGCTGGGAGCACTACGGCATCGTGGCCCGCGCCACCGAGACCGGCGTGATGCTGCACGAAGGCAAGATGTTCGGCCCCGTGAACCAGATCCTCGTGCTGCTGGTTTGCCTGATGATCCTGCTCAGCGCCGTGAGTGGCCTGGTGATCTGGTGGAAGCGCCGGCCCCTGGGCAAGTTCGGCGTGCCGCCGCTGCGCCACGACCTGCCGAGGTGGAAGACCGGAGTGTTCATCATGTTGGCCCTGGCGGTGGTGTTCCCGTTGGTGGGGGCGTCGCTGGTGGTGGTGTGGCTGTTGGACCGGCTTGTTATCCGATTCAATCGCCAGCCTGAGATTGCCTCATCTTCAAACTGAAGACAGTGCGTTAACGGAAGGCGGCGCGAAAGCTCTACAATCGCGACCGCCTTTCAAACGGTGAACACCATCCCGTGTGGGAGCGAGCTTGCTCGCGATTGCAGTCGGTCAGTCACATCTCTATCGGCTGACACACCGCTATCGCGAGCAAGCTCGCTCCCACAAGGGATTGAGGGGCCGACCCAATAACTTGAGTGAATGCATGACCTCCCTAACCCTCTCCCACATCGCCTGGACACCCCTGGGCCATGGCCACTGTCATCACCAGTTCCAACTGCGTGACGCCACGTTGCAGGTGATGGCCGGGGAATTTGTCGGATTGATCGGGCCCAACGGCAGCGGCAAGACCAGCCTGTTGCGCTGCGCCTATCGCTTCAGCCGACCGGAAAGCGGCGAGGTGACACTGGCCCATGAGAACGTCTGGAAACAGTCCTCGCGCTGGTGCGCCCAACGCATCGCCGTGGTGCTGCAAGAATTTCCCGACGCCTTCGGCCTGACGGTGGAAGAAGTGGTCGCCATGGGCCGCACGCCTCACAAAGGCCTGTTCGACAGCGACAATCACGACGACCGTCGACGGGTACTCCAGGCACTGGAATCGGCCGGGCTTGCAGGCTTTGGCGATCATGCATTCGCCACACTCTCGGGCGGTGAGAAGCAACGGGTGATTCTCGCCCGGGCCCTGGCCCAGCAGCCGCAATTGCTGATCCTCGACGAACCGACCAATCACCTCGATCCCCACTATCAATTGCAATTGCTGCAACTGATCAAGGGCCTGGGCATCGGCACCCTCGCCAGCCTCCACGACCTGAACCTGGCCGCCGCCTTCTGCGACCGCCTGTACGTGATCGAACACGGGCGCATCGTCGCCAGCGGCACGCCCAAGGACGTCCTCACCGCCGAGCTGTTGCGCGAGGTCTTCGGCGTCGAAGCCCTGGTGGATGAACACCCGCTGTCCGGCTACCCACGAATCACCTGGATAACCCAACCATGACCTTGCGTTCCCTGCTGTTGCTGCCCTTGCTGCTGACCAGCGCCCATGCCCTGGCCGAAGCCACCCGCTATCCGCTGACGATCCAGAGTTGCAATCGTCAGGTGCAGTTCAACCAGGCACCCCGGCACGCGGTCAGCCATGACATCAACATGACCCAGATGATGCTCGCCCTGGGGCTCAAGCCACGCATGGTCGGCTACAGCGGCATCAGTGGCTGGAAATCGGTGACGCCCGAGATGGCGAAGATCCTCGATGACTTGCCGGAACTGGCCGCCAAATACCCCTCGGTGGAAACCCTGCTCAACGCCAACGTCGATTTCTTCTTCGCCGGTTGGGACTACGGCATGCGGGTGGGCGGCGACCTGACCCCGCAGACCCTGCAACCGCTGGGCATCAACGTCTATGAATTGACCGAATCCTGCGCGTTCGTGATGAAGCGTCCAGCGGCCTCCCTGGAGGACACCTACAACGACCTGCGCAACCTCGGGAAAATTTTCGACGTGCAGGATCGTGCCAATGCGCTGATCGCCACGATGCAGGCCCAGGTGGCCGAAGTGCGCAAACACCTGCCCGCCCAACAACCGCGAGTGTTCCTGTACGACAGCGGCGAAGACCGCGCCATGACCTCCGGCCGCCTGGGCATGCCCCAGGCGCTGATCGACGCGGCTGGCGGGCGCAACATTCTCGACGACGTGGAGACCAGTTGGACCCGGGTCAACTGGGAAAACGTGGTGGAGCGCAATCCTCAGGTCATCGTGATCGTTGACTATGGCGAAGTCAGTGCTGAACAGAAGCAGCAATTCTTGATGAACAACCCGGCCCTGCAATCGGTGGAGGCGATCCAGCAACGGCGCTTCATTGTGATTCCCTACGTACAGGCCACGCCGGGCATCGATAACGTGCTGGCGGTGCAAACACTGGCGCAGGGTTTCCACGGCCAATGAACGGTCGTCGCTACGGCGCCCTGCTGATGTTCCTGGGCGCACTGCTACTGGTGTCGTGCGTGGTGTCCCTGGGCTTCGGGCCGGCGCGGGTGCCGGTGGCCGTGGTCTGGGATCTGCTGCTGCACAAGGCCTTCGGTGTGGGCCAGGTGCATTGGACGCCCGGCCAGGAGCATATTGTCTGGCTGATCCGCGTCCCGCGGCTGCTGCTCGGTGCGCTCGTCGGTGCGGGGCTGGCGTTGATCGGTGCGGTGCTGCAAGCCGTCACACGTAACCCGCTGGCGGACCCGCACCTGCTGGGCGTCACCTCTGGCGCGACTCTGGGGGCGGTCATCGTGGTGCTGCATGTCGGCGAGATTATCGGCCTGCTGACCCTGCCGCTGGCGGCGTTCATCGGTGCGCTGCTGAGCATGCTGCTGGTGCTGACCATCGCTGCCCGCCAGGGTCGTCTGGAAAGTGATCGCCTGTTGTTGTACGGCGTAGCGGTGTCCTTCGTAATGATGGCGGCGGCCAACCTGTTGTTGTTCCTCGGTGACCATCGCGCCAGCTCCGCCGTGATGTTCTGGATGCTCGGCGGCCTGGGCCTGGCCCGTTGGGAACTGCTGGCGGTGCCGGCCGCGAGCGTGTCGCTGGGGCTGGTGTTGCTACTGGGCATGGCCCGTCCGCTGAACGCGCTGATGGCCGGCGAACAGACCGCCGTGACCCTGGGCCTGAACGCGGCGAAAGTGCGCTTGTGGATCTTCCTGATCGCCTCGCTGATGACCGGCGTGCTGGTGGCCATCAGCGGCTCGATCGGCTTCGTCGGACTGATGGTGCCGCACATCGCCCGACGCCTGGTGGGTGCCGAGCATCGCCGACTGCTGCCGGCCTGCGTGCTGCTCGGCAGCCTTTTCCTGGTGTGGGTGGACGTCGCCGCCCGAACCTTGATCGCACCGGAAGACTTGCCGATAGGTGTCGCTACAGCGGCTATCGGCGGACTGTTCTTCATCGGCCTGATGCGCCGTCGCTGAACCCTTGCGGGAGCGGACTTGCTCCCACATTTGAAATTGGGTGACAGCGGCACCTGCGCCCCAATGTGGCGCACCCCTTCGCACCAGACCCCACGACGCGTTCGCTCATGGTGCATCGCTCTCCTTTCCCACCGCCCTGCCCCCGCATTTCAAAGCCTTCCCCCGACCGGGCACACCCCTTGCAAAAGCGCTTTCAGCGTTTGCATCTGCCCTCAAAAAAAATTCATAAGTCCACGGAGATCGCACAATGAAGCGTCGTAGCTTGATCAAGGCTTTTACACTCTCGGCAAGCATTGCCGCGATGGGCATGGCCTGGACCGTCCAGGCCGCCGAGACCATCAAGGTCGGCATCCTGCATTCGCTGTCCGGCACCATGGCGATCTCCGAGACGTCCCTCAAGGACATGGCGTTGATGACCATCGATGAGATCAATGCCAAGGGCGGGGTCAACGGCAAGCAGCTTGAAGCCGTGGTCGTGGACCCGGCGTCGAACTGGCCGCTGTTCGCCGAAAAGGGCCGCCAGTTGCTGACCCAGGACAAGGTCGCCGTGGTGTTCGGCTGCTGGACGTCGGTGTCGCGTAAATCCGTGCTGCCGGTGTTCGAAGAACTCAATGGCCTGCTGTTCTACCCGGTGCAATACGAAGGCGAAGAGATGTCGCCGAACGTGTTCTACACCGGCGCGGCACCGAACCAGCAGGCGATTCCAGCGGTGGAATACCTGATGAGCGAAGAAGGCGGCAGCGCCAAGCGCTACTTCCTGCTGGGCACCGACTACGTCTACCCGCGCACCACCAACAAGATCCTGCGCTCGTTCCTGCATTCCAAAGGCGTGGCAGACAAAGACATCGAAGAGGTCTACACCCCGTTCGGCCACAGCGATTACCAGACCATCGTGGCCAACATCAAGAAGTTCTCGGCTGGCGGCAAGACCGCAGTCATTTCCACAGTCAACGGCGACTCCAATGTGCCGTTCTATAAAGAACTGGCGAACCAGGGCCTGAAGGCCACCGACGTGCCGGTGGTGGCGTTCTCGGTGGGCGAAGAAGAACTGCGCGGCATCGACACCAAACCACTGGTGGGCAACCTGGCGGCATGGAACTACTTCGAATCCGTGGATAATCCGGCGAACAAGAAATTCGTCGATTCCTGGAAAGCCTACGCCAAGGCCAAGAACCTGCCGGGCGCCGACAAAGCAGTGACCAACGACCCGATGGAAGCCACCTACGTCGGCATCCACATGTGGGCGCAAGCGGTGGAAAAAGCCAAGTCCACCGACGTCGACAAAGTCCGCGAAGCCCTGGCCGGTCAGACTTTCGCCGCACCGTCGGGCTACACCCTGACCATGGACAAGACCAACCATCACCTGCACAAGCCAGTGATGATCGGCGAGATCCAGGCCGACGGTCAGTTCAACGTGGTCTGGCAGACCGAAGGCCCGATCCGCGCGCAACCGTGGAGCCCGTTCATCGCCGGCAACGACAAGAAGCCTGACTATGCGGTGAAGAGCAACTGAGCCCATGGGTGTCGGCCCGAGCATGACGCTTGGGTCCGACACAAATCCCTGTGGGAGCGAGCTTGCTCGCGATTGCGGACTCACATTCAACACTGACGTGACTGACCCACCGCCATCGCGAGCAAGCTCGCTCCCACATTGTCCGCGCAAGGCGACTCTTTATGCCCACCGCCCTTTACCGCCTCATCCTCGCCCTGGTGCTGCTGTTGCCACTGGAGGCCCACGCCGGCGACGCCGAAGATTTCGTCGCCGCCAACCCGACCCAGCAGGCCAAGTTGCTGGAAGCCTGGGCCGCGCAACCGGAGCCTGAGCGCGTCGAACTGATCAACGCCCTGCAACAAGGCCAGTTGACCGTCGACGGCCAGCCAAAAACCCTGCGCCTGAACAATCGCCTGCGCGGGCTGATCGAAACCGCCCTGGCCAGCCATCAACTGCTCGCCGTCGATGCCCGTGTACGCCTGGCGGCCGCGCAGCAACTGCAAAAAAGTGCCCGCCCGGCGCAACTGCCGTTTCTCGACCGGCAACTGGCCGGCGAGCAGGACGAAGACGTACACGCCGCCCTGAGCCTGGCCCTGGCGAACCTGCAACTGGTGGACACCAACGCGAACGTGCGCCTGGCCGCCGTCCGGCTGCTGGGGGAAACCGGCGATCCCCTGGCCCGCACGCGGCTCGAAGGGTTGCTGGAGCCCGGCGTCGAAACCGATGCCAACGTGCGCACCGCCGCCGAAACCAGCCTGGCCCAGGTCAAGCGCAAACTGCTGGTGGGCGAACTGCTGGGCCAGGCCTTCAGCGGCATGTCCCTGGGTTCGATCCTGTTGCTCGCCGCCCTCGGCCTGGCAATCACCTTCGGCCTGCTGGGGGTGATCAACATGGCCCACGGCGAGATGCTCATGTTGGGCGCCTATTCCACTTATGTGGTGCAACTGCTGTTCCAGCGCTTCGCCCCGAACGCCATCGAGTTCTATCCGCTGATTGCCTTGCCGGTGGCGTTCTTCATCACCGCGATCATCGGCATGGCCCTGGAGCGTACGGTGATCCGTCACCTCTACGGGCGGCCGCTGGAAACCCTGCTCGCCACCTGGGGCATCAGCCTGATGCTGATCCAACTGGTGCGCCTGGTGTTCGGTGCGCAGAACGTCGAAGTCGCCAACCCGGCCTGGCTGTCGGGCGGAATCCAGGTGTTACCGAACCTGGTGCTGCCGTACAACCGCATCGTGATCATCGCCTTCGCCCTGTTCGTGGTGGTGCTGACCTGGTTGCTGCTGAACAAGACACGCCTGGGCCTGAACGTGCGCGCGGTGACCCAGAACCGCAACATGGCCGCCTGCTGCGGCGTACCCACCGGCCGGGTGGACATGCTCGCCTTCGGCCTCGGCTCCGGCATCGCCGGGCTCGGTGGCGTGGCCCTGAGCCAGATCGGCAACGTCGGCCCGGACCTGGGCCAGAGCTACATCATCGACTCGTTCCTGGTGGTGGTGCTCGGCGGTGTCGGCCAGTTGGCCGGCAGTGTGTTCGCCGCGTTCGGCCTGGGCATCGCCAACAAGATCCTCGAACCGCAGATCGGCGCCGTGCTCGGCAAGATCCTGATCCTGGCGCTGATCATTCTGTTCATCCAGAAGCGTCCGCAAGGTCTCTTCGCGCTCAAAGGACGGGTAATCGACTGATGAACCAGCCCCTGATGCTTACGGCCACGCAAAAGGCCGGTCCCAAAGTGACCCTCGTCGTCGGCGTGGTGATCCTGGCCGTGCTGCTGAGCCTGCCGTTGCTGTCGCTGTTGGCGGCGGACAATCCACTGCACGTCTCGGCCTACACCTTGACCCTGGTGGGCAAGATTCTCTGCTACGCCATTGTCGCCCTGGCACTGGACCTGGTCTGGGGGTACGCCGGCTTGTTGTCCCTGGGACACGGCCTGTTCTTCGCCCTGGGCGGCTACGCCATGGGCATGTACCTGATGCGCCAGGCCGCCGGCGATGGCTTGCCGGCGTTCATGACCTTCCTGTCGTGGACCGAGTTGCCCTGGTACTGGGCCGGCACCCACAGCTTCCTCTGGGCGATGTGCCTGGTGGTGCTGGCGCCGGGCTTGCTGGCCCTGGTGTTCGGCTTCTTCGCCTTCCGCTCACGGATCAAGGGCGTGTATTTCTCGATCATGACCCAGGCCCTGACCTTCGCCGGGATGCTCCTGTTTTTCCGCAACGAAACCGGGTTTGGCGGCAACAACGGCTTCACCAATTTCCGTTCGATCCTGGGCTTTGGCATCACCGAACCGGGCACCCGGGCGGTGCTGTTCCTGGCCACGGTGTTGCTGCTGGTATCGAGCCTCTTCATCGGCTGGCGCCTGGCCCGCAGCAAGTTCGGCCGGGTACTGACCGCCCTGCGCGACGCGGAAAACCGCCTGATGTTCTGCGGCTACGATCCCCGTGGCTTCAAGCTGTTCGTCTGGGTGTTGAGCGCGGTGTTGTGCGGCCTGGCCGGGGCCTTGTACGTGCCGCAGGTGGGCATCATCAACCCCAGCGAAATGTCGCCGACCAACTCCATCGAAGCCGCTGTGTGGGTCGCCCTTGGCGGGCGCGGCACGTTGATCGGGCCGTTGCTGGGCGCCGGGATGGTCAACGGCATGAAGAGCTGGTTCACCGTGGCGTTTCCTGAATATTGGTTGTTCTTCCTCGGCGCCCTGTTCATCGTCGTGACCCTGTACCTGCCCAAAGGCGTGATCGGGTTGCTGAAGAAAAGGGGCGAACAATGAGAATCACACCCACGGCCGATTTCATGCTCGAACCCATCCTGGAACCCAACAAAGACCAGGGCAGCAGCCGCGATGCCATCGGCCTCGGCCAGGCAGCCGGCGTGGGCCTGAACACCCGCCACGGCACCCTCCTGACCCTGGAAGACATCAGCGTCAGCTTCGACGGCTTCAAGGCCTTGAACGATTTGAACCTGTACATCGGCGTCGGCGAATTGCGCTGCATCATCGGCCCCAACGGCGCAGGCAAGACCACCCTGATGGATGTGATCACCGGCAAGACCCGGCCCAGTCACGGCAAGGCCTGGTTCGGCGAAACCCTGGACCTGACCCGCATGAGCGAAGTGCAGATCGCCCAGGCCGGCATCGGCCGCAAGTTCCAGAAGCCCACGGTGTTCGAAGCCTTGAGCGTGTTCGAAAACCTGGAGCTGGCCCTCAAGACTGACAAGTCGGTGTGGGCCAGCCTGCGGGCGAAACTCACTGGCGAGCAACACGACCGCATTGGCGAGGTGCTCGAGACGATCCGTCTCACCGCCTCGGTCAACCGCGCCGCCGGGCTGTTGTCCCACGGGCAGAAGCAGTTCCTGGAGATCGGCATGCTGCTGGTGCAAGACCCGCAACTGCTGCTGCTCGACGAACCGGTGGCGGGCATGACCGACGCCGAGACAGAGTTCACCGCCGAGCTGTTCAAGTCCCTGGCGGGCAAGCATTCGCTGATGGTGGTGGAACACGACATGGGCTTCGTCGGCGCGATCGCCGACCACGTCACCGTGCTCCACCAGGGCAGTGTGCTGGCCGAAGGGTCGCTGGAACAGGTGCAGGACAATGAGCGGGTGATCGAGGTGTATCTCGGTCGCTAGAGCGGCAAATGCTGTTCCCTGTGGGAGATTCTATGGTTGAGGGAAAGCCCTCAAGCCGCGTTAGGTTGGTATTCGCTTTGCCCTTTCAGCAGAGCGAATACGATCCGAGCAAGCTTGCGAGCCAGCATTACCAACGCCTGAGTGGTAGTGAAACCGCGAGCTCTTTGCTTTTCATAGAAGCCTCTCCAGGCGGACGTGCGGCTAGCCGACATGGCGGCATTGTGTAACAGCCGACGGACTTCCGGGTCGCCTCGTTTACTCAAGCTACGGCGCCCATCTTTTTGTCCTGATTTCGACACTCGCAAGTCCATTCCCAAAAAGGCAATGAAGGCGTCTGAGTTTCTGAAATCCCCTCGTTGAAATGCCGTAAGCAAGCGGGCTCCGGTCAGAAATCCAATGCCCTCAACCTTCAAGCAACGGTTCAACTGACCCTGCAAACCGGCATCCCTCAGATGATCCTTGATCGTCTTCTCGATCAATGTCTCAAGCCTCTGCATGGCTGCAATTTGTTCGGCGAAAGCGGTCTTCAGCAGCGGCTCGTTAGCCCAGCTTTGTACCAGGGCCACTCGAGCCTGAACCAGGGCTGCGCGACGGCGGAAAAGGCTCAGGAGCTGGCGATACAGCGGAGATGGCGGGGTCCAGGGGTTAAGCTCATGCCCTTCGTTTTTCAGGTAACGGGCCAGCAGCTTGGCATCCAGCGCGTCAGTTTTGGCGCGGATTTTTACGCCTTCGCGGTAGTGATGCAGTTCATAACCGCCCACCATGTAGATCTCGCAGCCGGCCTCATAGGCCAGATCAGCGAATTCCAGGTGATAGATATTGGTCGACTCAATGGCTACAGCGACGGGGCCCGGCAATGCTTTCAACCACTTTTTGATGGCCGCTTTGTTGTTGGGAGTCGCCTCCAGTACGTCAAGTTCGGCGTGATAGATCACCAGTTCGTTCTTGGCGACATCCACGCCCACAATCGGCTTTGTGACAGAAACCGGCATTGCCATTGAAAATTCTCCGGGCTAAGGTTTGAACACTTGAAGGGTTCACCCAGAGGCGCAGGCTTGTTCCTATCGTCGGTTTAGGCCAGATGCATTCTTTATCGGCGCTTGGGTGAAAGGAGGAGGGGCGAAATCTCCCACGGTCTGTACTGCGGCTAACAGTCAGAATCGAGCCTTGTCCCTCCTCCTCCCTTCAAGTCCTACCATACAAGCGAGCTTGCTCGCGATGGCGGCGACACATTCAGCACCTAAGCAAGCTGACCCACCGCTATCGCGAGCAAGCTCGCTCCCACAGGGACTTGAGGAGAATCTGGAACATGCTGCAAGTCGACAAACTGCACCAGTACTACGGCGGTAGCCACATCCTGCGGGGCCTGTCGTTCGACGCCAAGGTCGGCGAGGTGACGTGCCTGCTGGGGCGCAATGGCGTGGGCAAGACCACCCTGCTCAAATGCCTGATGGGCCTGTTGCCGGCCAAGGAAGGTGCGGTGAATTGGGAAGGCAAGGTCATCACCGCGTTCAAGCCGCACCAGCGGGTGCACGCCGGCATTGCCTACGTGCCCCAGGGCCGGGAAATTTTCGGACGGCTGACGGTGGAAGAAAACCTGCTGATGGGCCTGTCGCGCTTTCCCGGCGCCGAAGCCAAGGAAGTGCCGGCCTTCATCTACGAATTGTTCCCGGTGCTGCTGCAAATGAAACAGCGCCGTGGCGGTGACCTGTCCGGCGGCCAGCAACAGCAGCTCGCCATTGGCCGGGCCCTGGCCAGCCGTCCACGCCTGCTGATTCTCGACGAGCCCACCGAAGGCATCCAGCCTTCGGTGATCAAGGAAATCGGCGTGGTCATCAAGAAACTGGCGGCCCGTGGCGACATGGCGATCTTGCTGGTGGAGCAGTTCTACGACTTCGCCGCCGAGCTGGCCGATCAGTACCTGGTGATGTCCCGGGGCGAGATCGTGCAGCAGGGGCGCGGAGAAAACATGGAAGCCGAGGGTGTGCGCGGGCTGGTAACGATCTAGTCTTAGCGTCCCGACGACAATCAGAAAATCATGAATCTACCTGTTTCGCCATCCGCCCTGTTCACCCCCAGCTGGCACGCCGAGCTGGAACTGGATTACGCCCGCTTCGGCGACTGCACGCGTCCGGTACAGCGTCGCCACAAGGGCCCGCTGCGGGTGCAGAAGCACTTGTACGCCGAAGGCCCCGAGGTGTGCCAGCACATCATCGTCCACCCACCCGGCGGAATTGCCGGCGGTGACCGGCTGGACATCGGTGCCCATGTCGGCCCTGGTGCCTGGGCGCAGTTGACCAGCCCAGGCGCGGCCAAGTGGTACCGCGCAGCCGGGCCGGCGTATCAGCGGTTGACCCTGAGCGTGGCCCCCGGCGCGACCCTGGAATGGTTGCCCCAGGAAACCATCGTCTTCAGCGCGGCCCAGGCCGAACTCAGCACGAGCATCGACCTGCAGGGCGACGGGCGCCTGTTCTACTGGGACATGGTTGCCCTCGGCCGTCCGGCCAGCGGCGAGCGTTTCGACTTGGGGCACTTTCAATCGCGGCTGGACATTCGCCGCGACGGCCAGTTGCTGTGGCATGAGCGCCAACGCATTGTCGGCGGTGATGGGCTGCTGGACTCACCCATCGGGCTGGGCGGTGATCCGGTGTTTGCCACGTTATTGGTGACCGGCGAGATCGACAGCGAGCTGTTGGAGCAGTGCCGATCCCTGGGCCATGACGTACGTGGCGACCTGACCCAATTGCCCGGCCTGGTCGTGGCGCGGTGCCTGGCGAGCGAGGCGTTGCTGGCGCGGGGATGGTTGATTGAATTGTGGCGGTTGCTGCGTCCGGCGTTGCTTGGTCGAGAAGCCGTACCACCGAGAATCTGGAGCACCTGAACTTGCTTTTCCTGTGGGAGCGAGCTTGCTCGCGATAGCAATCGAACATTCAACATAACTGTTGGCTGATACACCGCTATCGCGAGCAAGCTCGCTCCCACAGGGGAACGGTGTCTAGCCCGAATTATTTATCTGCCCTTATGGATTGCACATGGACCTGACCCCACGCGAAAAAGACAAGCTGCTGATCTTCACCGCCGGCCTCGTCGCCGAACGACGGTTGGCCCGTGGCCTGAAGCTCAACTACCCGGAGGCCATGGCCTATATTTCCGCAGCCCTGCTCGAAGGCGCCCGTGACGGCCAGACCGTCGCCGAGCTGATGCACTACGGCACCACGCTGCTGAGCCGCGAACAGGTGATGGAAGGCATCCCGGAAATGATCCCCGAGATCCAGGTCGAGGCGACGTTTCCCGACGGCACCAAACTGGTCACCGTCCACCAGCCCATCGCCTGAGGCCACGCCATGACTGTCCATGTTCGTGACGCCCAGCCCGCCGACCTGCCGGCGATCCGCGATATCTACAACGACGCCGTCCTCAACACCACGGCGATCTGGAACGAACAGGCCGTGGACCTGGGCAATCGCCAGGCCTGGTTCAGCGCCCGGCAAGACCAGGGCTACCCGGTGCTGGTGGCGGTGGACAACGCAGACAACGTACTCGGCTACGCTTCTTTCGGTGACTGGCGGCCGTTCGACGGCTTCCGCCACACCGTGGAGCATTCGGTGTACGTGCGCAGCGATCAACGCGGCAATGGCCTTGGCCCGCTGCTGATGGGCGCGCTGATCGAATGTGCCAGGGCCTGCGATAAACACGTCATGGTCGCGGCCATCGAAAGCGGCAACGCGGCCTCGATTCGCCTGCACGAGCGGGCCGGTTTCGTGATCACCGGGCAGATGCCCGAGGTGGGGACCAAGTTCGGCCGCTGGCTGGACCTGACCTTCATGCAGTTGAACCTCAACCCGGGGGCGCTAGCGCCTGCCGTCAACAAGGAGTGAAAAGCCGATGAACGCCGCTCAGTTGCGTCGAGTCCACGCCGAAAGCTTTGCGCATTATCGCCAGGGGCTGATCGATCTGTTGCTCGACGCCGTCGGCTACGGCGCCAGCGTAGGGTTCATGGCCGACCTCGATGCCACCCAGGCCCGCGCCTATTTCGACGAAGTCCAGGCCAGCCTCAACCAGGGCCACCTGCTGCTGTGGGTGGTGGTCAAGGACGAACAGGTACAGGCCAGCGTCCAGCTTGCCCTGTGCCAGAAGCCCAACGGCCTCAACCGGGCCGAAGTGCAGAAGCTGCTGGTGCGCGGCGAGGCCCGCCGTCGGGGGCTGGGCCAGCAATTGATGAGCGCCCTGGAACTCGGCGCCCGCCAGCACAAGCGTGGCCTGTTGTACCTCGACACCGAGGCCGGCTCCGAGGCCGAGGCGTTCTACCGCGCCATGGGCTACACCCGCGTCGGTGAGCTGCCCGACTACTGCCAGAGCCCGGACGGGACCTACACCCCGACCGCCATTTACTACAAGATTTTGGGGCAACCGCAATGATTCCAGGGCAATACCAGGTCCAGCCCGGCGACATCGAACTCAACGTCGGCCGCCGCACCCTCACGCTGAACGTCGCCAACAGCGGCGACCGACCGATCCAGGTCGGTTCGCACTATCACTTTTTCGAGACCAACGATGCCCTGACCTTCGACCGCGCCGCCAGCCGTGGCATGCGCCTGAACATCCCGGCCGGCACCGCGGTGCGCTTCGAACCGGGCCAGAGCCGCGAGGTGGAACTGGTGGAGCTGGCCGGGCATCGCCGGGTGTTCGGATTTGCCGGGCGGGTCATGGGCGACCTGTAAGTCATAGGGTGCCTGCACTGGCCTCATCGCGAGCAAGCTCGCTCCCACAGGGAAACGCGATCAAATGTGGGAGCGAGCTTGCTCGCGAAGCGTGAGCGCAGCGAACGGTTTCAACATTCAATTGAATCTCAAGGCAAGCACATGAAGATCTCGAGACAAGCCTACGCCGACATGTTCGGCCCCACCGTCGGTGACAAGGTCCGCCTGGCCGACACCGAGTTGTGGATCGAGGTGGAAAAGGACTTCACCACCTATGGCGAAGAAGTGAAATTCGGCGGCGGCAAGGTGATTCGCGATGGCATGGGCCAGAGCCAACTGCTGGCCGCCGAGGTCGTCGATACGCTGATCACCAACGCGCTGATCATCGACCACTGGGGCATCGTCAAGGCCGATGTCGGCCTCAAGGACGGGCGCATCGCCGCCATTGGCAAGGCCGGTAACCCGGACATCCAGCCCGATGTAACCATCGCCATCGGCGCCAGCACCGAAGTGATCGCTGGCGAAGGCATGATCCTCACCGCTGGCGGCATCGACAGCCACATCCACTTCATCTGCCCCCAGCAGATCGAAGAAGCGCTGATGAGCGGCGTCACCACCATGATCGGCGGCGGCACGGGCCCGGCCACCGGGACCAACGCCACCACGTGCACTTCCGGGCCATGGCACCTGGCACGCATGCTCCAGGCCGCCGATGCCTTCCCCATGAACATCGGCTTCACCGGCAAAGGCAACGCCAGCTTGCCGGAGCCGTTGATCGAGCAGGTCAAGGCCGGGGCCATCGGCCTGAAGCTGCACGAAGACTGGGGCACCACGCCGGCGGCCATCGACAACTGCCTGAGCGTGGCCGACCAGTACGACGTGCAGGTGGCGATCCACACCGACACCCTCAACGAATCCGGCTTCGTCGAGACCACCCTGGCTGCGTTCAAGGGCCGCACCATCCACACCTACCACACCGAAGGCGCCGGTGGCGGGCATGCGCCGGACATCATCAAGGCTTGCGGTTTCGCCAACGTGCTGCCCAGCTCCACCAACCCGACCCGGCCGTTCACCCGCAACACCATCGACGAACACCTGGACATGTTGATGGTCTGCCATCACCTGGATCCGAGCATTGCCGAAGACGTGGCCTTCGCCGAAAGCCGCATCCGCCGCGAGACCATCGCCGCCGAAGACATCCTCCACGACCTCGGCGCCTTCTCGATGATCAGCTCCGACAGCCAGGCCATGGGCCGCGTCGGCGAAGTCATCACCCGCACCTGGCAGACCGCCGACAAGATGAAAAAGCAACGCGGCGCCCTGCCTGGCGACGGCGAGGGCAATGACAACTTCCGCATCAAGCGCTACATCGCCAAGTACACCATCAATCCGGCGATCACCCATGGCATCAGCCATGAGGTGGGTTCCATCGAGGTGGGCAAATGGGCCGACCTGGTGCTGTGGCGACCGGCGTTCTTCGGCGTCAAGCCGACGTTGATCCTCAAGGGCGGGGCAATTGCCGCAAGCCTGATGGGCGACGCCAACGCCTCGATCCCGACGCCGCAACCGGTGCACTACCGACCGATGTTCGCCAGCTTTGGCGGTTCGCGACACGCCACCAGCCTGACCTTCATCAGTCAGGCTGCCGCCGAGGCCGGGTTGCCGGAACAGCTTGGGCTCAAGAAAAGAATCGCCGTGGTCAAAGGCTGCCGCGACGTGCAGAAGACCGACCTGATCCACAACGACTACCTGCCGAGCATCGACGTCGATCCGCAGACCTACCAGGTCAAGGCCGATGGGGTGTTGCTGTGGTGCGAACCGGCCGAGGTGCTACCGATGGCGCAGCGCTATTTCCTGTTTTGAGCCGGGAAGAGGACGCCAGGTCAGGCACTGCACTCTGTGGCGAGGGGATTTGTCTCCCCTCGGTTGAGGAGCAACCGCAAAACAAGGGCTGCTGCGCAGCCCAGCGGGGATAAATCCCCTCGCCAAAAGGTTTGCGACTGGCGATGAGTGTGGGTCACTCCACCAACCGCCTCAATCGCTGCTTGAGCATGCGGTTTTCGCTGCGCAGCAGTTGCACTTCTTCCAGCAGGTCCAGCGCCACGGCGACGCCTTCCCACTCCAGTTCCAGCTCGCGATGCAGCTTGGCCGCACGGCGGGCCAGGACCAATTCGTAGTCGGTGAAACGCCAATTCGTCGGGGCCGTGCCATGAGGTTCGAGGATGCCATGGGCGACGATTTCGATCACATGGACATCCGCCAACGCAGCGGCCTCGCAGAATTCCTTCAGGTTCAGTTCAATGATCGGGTTGTTCATGGCCTGCTTCTCCCAATGCTTTAACTGCTAACTGTCGAGTCTAGACCTGTGGGAGCAAAGCTTGCTCGCGATAGGGGCACATCAAAGCCTGAGGAACCCGGTTGCCCTCATCGCGGGCCATCCTCGCGCCCCTCACAGTCAGAAATTCTCCCGCGGATCGAACGCTGCCTTCTTCGCCAGTTCCGCCCACAGGGCCTTGACCGCTTCGTCGCTGGCCTTGGGCATCACGGCCTTGAGCTGCACGAACAGGTAGCCACGCTCGCCGGCCTTGTTGCGCAGGCCGTGGCCCTTGGCGCGCATGCGCTGGCCGTTCTGGCTGCCGGCCGGGACCTTGAGGTTGATCTTGCCGGTGAGCGTCGGTACCGCCACTTCGGTGCCCAGGGCCAATTCCCACGGGGCCAGTGGCAAGGTGATGATCAGGTCCTGGCCTTCGACGTCGAACTTGGGGTGCGGCGCGAAGCGAATGGTCAGGTACAGGTCGCCATTGGCGCCACCACCGATGCCCGGTGCCCCCTGCCCCTTGAGGCGGATGCGTTCGCCGTCGGTCACACCCAACGGGATCTTCACGTTCAAGCTTTTGCTGGTGTTGCTCACATGCTGGCCGGCCGCGTTGTACTGCGGCACCTGGAAGCTGACTTTCTTCGATTCGCTCGACAGGGTCTCTTCCAGGAAGATCGGTAATTCCATTTCCACGTCTTGCCCTCGACGGCCGGCGTTGCGACCTGACTGTCCGCCACCAAAACCCGGTCCGCGATTACCGAAAATAGAACTGAAGAAGTCCGAAAAATCGCCCGTGTCCTGGCCACCACCAAAACCGCCACGGCTTTGCCAACCCGGCGGGCCCTGGAACGGCTGGCCGTGCTGGCCGTAGCGGCGCAGATCGTCGTATTCGGCGCGCTTGTCGGCGCTTTTCAGCGCTTCATAGGCTTCGGAGACGTCCTTGAACTTGGTCTCGGCATCCTTTTCCTTGCTCACATCCGGGTGGTACTTGCGCGCCAGTTTGCGATAGGCGGCCTTGATCGTGGCGTCATCAGCCGTCGGCTCGACACCCAGGATCTTGTAATAGTCTTTGAAGTCCATTGAAGGATCACCATCCGTTATCGATATAGCACCGCCATCCACAGCATGCTCGTGGTACAAGCCCCGGAGTTTGACCGATCTCAAGGTTTGTGACCGGGCGGCGCGTCAGAAGTTTATCGGCAGCCGGTGGCGGTTCTTGTACCCGCCCTGTGGCTACCAGGCTCATGCCAGCAAGTTTGGGGGGAATGTGCTGTCTTTCAAGGCCAGCGTTTGCAAATTAGCGGATAACCGGCCTTCGAATCCGGGCCGCACTGACATACACTGCGCGGCCGTTTTTTCAACTGGAACTCGAAAGACATGAAAAACGCATCCCCGGCCCGTGCCTGCGGCATCGACTTTGGCACGTCCAACTCCACCGTCGGCTGGTTGCGCCCCGGCATGGAAACGTTGATCGCGCTGGAGGACGACAAGATCACCCTGCCCTCGGTGGTCTTTTTCAATCTGGAGGAACGCCGCCCGGTGTATGGCCGCCTGGCCCTGCACGAATACCTGGAAGGCTACGAAGGCCGGCTGATGCGCTCGCTCAAGAGCCTGCTGGGCTCCAAGCTGATCAAGCACGACACCAGCGTGTTGGGCACGGCAATGCCGTTCAAGGACTTGTTGGGGTTGTTCATCGGCCAGTTGAAGCAACGCGCCGAAGCCGCCGCCGGTCGTGAATTCGAAGAAGTGGTACTGGGGCGCCCGGTGTTTTTCGTCGATGACGATGAACTGGCCGACCAGGAAGCAGAAAACACCCTGGTGGACGTCGCTCGCGCGATCGGCTTCAAGGAGGTTTCGTTCCAGTACGAGCCCATCGCGGCCGCGTTCGATTATGAATCGACCATCGAGAAAGAAGAGTTGGTGCTGATCGTCGACATCGGCGGCGGTACCTCGGACTTCTCCCTGGTGCGCCTGTCCCCCGAGCGCCGCACCCATGACAACCGCCACGCCGACATCCTCGCCACCGGTGGCGTGCACATCGGCGGGACCGATTTCGACAAGCAACTCTCGCTGGCCGGCCTGATGCCACTGTTCGGCTACGGCAGCCGCATGAAGAGCGGCGCCTACATGCCCACCAGCCATCACATGAACCTGGCGACCTGGCACACCATCAACGCGGTGTACTCGCAAAAGTCCACCCTGGCCCTGGGCAGCATGCGCTACGACATCGAAGACACCGGGGGCATCGACCGGCTGTTCAAACTGATCGAACAGCGCGCCGGGCACTGGCTGGCGATGGAAGTGGAAGAAACCAAGATCCAGTTGACCCATACCGACCAGCGTCACGTGCCGCTGGACCGGATCGAACCAGGCCTGAGCGTGGACCTGAGCCGGGCCTTGTTCGAGTCGGCCATCGACGGCTTGCTGGAGCGGGTGCGCGGCAGTGTCACGCAGTTGCTCAACGATGCCAACGTGCGGGTCGATCAGGTCGACACGGTGTTCTTCACCGGCGGTTCCAGCGGCATCCCGGCGCTGCGCAACAGCGTCTCGGCGATGCTGCCCCAGGCGCGGCATGTGGAAGGCAATATCTTCGGCAGTATTGGCAGCGGGTTGGCGATCGAGGCGATGAAGCGCTACGGGACTCAGCTCTGATCCAGGACCGAGGCGCCTGCATCGCGAGCAAGCTCGCTCCCACAGGGATCGCGTAGGCACTGATATCTCCTGTGGGAGCGAGCTTGCTCGCGATGGCGCCAGATCAGGCTCCATCGCTACCGGATCAAACCATCCCGATCTGCTTCAACTCACTCTTGAGATACGCATAATAAATCGGCCCCGCCACCACCCCTGGCAGGCCGAATGCGGCTTCGAACACCAGCATTGCCATGAGCAATTCCCAGGACTTGGCGCTGATCTGCCCGCCGACGATACGGGCGTTGAGGAAGTACTCGAGCTTGTGGATGACGATCAGGTAACCCAGCGCCGCCACCGCCACCCAGATCGACAGCGACAGGGCGACGATGGTGATCAGGGTGTTGGACATCAGGTTGCCGATGACCGGCAGCAGCCCCAGCAGGAACGTCATCACGATCAGGGTCTTGGTCAACGGTAGATGAATGCCGAACAGCGGCAACACCACCGCGAGGAAAATCCCGGTGAAGAAGGTGTTGAGCAGGGAAATCTTGATCTGGGCGAAGACGATGTTGCGAAACGCCTTGACCAGCAGGTTCAGGCGATCGAACAGCGCCGCGGCCAGGGGTTTGCGCTTGGTCAGGTCGGGAATGCGCTGCAGGGCAACGATCGCCCCCAGCACCATGCCGATCAGCAGCGTCACGAACATGTGGGCCGCGTCCTTGCCCACCAGTTGCAGGTCGCTCAGGTGCTTGCTCACCCAGTCACCGATCGCTACCCGGAACTCGGCGGCGCTGGCCGGCAGGTAGGCGTCGATGAACGGCGGCAATTGCCCACGGGCGCGGTCGACCACCGCCATGAATTTGTCCAGGGAGGCCCCGGGGTTTTCCGCCTCATGCAGCAGGAAACTGAAGGCACCGGCGAAGATCAGCGTCAGCACACTGACCACCAGCGTGCCCAGCAACGCCACCGCCAGCCAGCGGGCGCGGCGGCCTTCGATCAGGCGCTGCAACTGCGGGGTGAGCATGTTGACCAGTTCGAACACCAGCAGCCCGGCCAGCAGGCTCGGCAACAGACGCAGCGGCAGCACCAGCAACAACCCACCAAAAATGATCACCCAACTGATCACCAACAACACATGACGCTGAGAAAACGTTGGCATACAGCCTCAGGACAAAAACGGCGTGAAAGGATCGGCAGTCTGCCAGCGATCCGCTGGCAGCACTAGGGATTGTGTCGGCCGGCCCGGGTCACAGTTCAGGAGTTTTTTGTAACTTTTGCGCCGTCCCCATCGCGAGCAGGCTCGCTCTCACCCTGGGCCGGGCAATACAGACCCACGGTGGGAGCGAGCCTGCTCGCGACAGGGCCATGGATTCAACGCTTATTTTTTCTTCAGGCACTCACTCATGAACGCCTTGCGGGCATCCCCCTTCAGAGTCCGCTCGGTGGCCGTGGCGTTGCAGGTTTTCATGCGTTCCTGCGGGGTAGCCTTGAGGCAGTTGCTCATGAAAGTCTTGCGCTCGTCACCCTTGAGCGCCTTGGCGGTAGCATCGGCGTTGCAGGTGGTCATCTTGGACTGCTGCGCCGTTTCGGCGAAGCCCTGGGAACAAAGCAATAAACCGATCATCAACAAAGGCACACGCAGCATCTTCATGGTGTTTCTCCTGGCTGCCACACGAGGGCGTGGCGATGAAGTGCAGTGTAGACAAAGCCCGTTACACCTTCACCAGCTTGACCCTCAGGGCCTGAGCTATCGCTTTCGCGAGCAAGCCCGCACATTGATGGTGTACATACACTCCCTGTGGGAGCGAGCTTGCTCGCGATGAACGATAACGCGATCCAACGGGCTACACCCCGGCAGCCTTCAACCGCTCGGCATGCTCGACAAACAACCGGATCGGCTCGGCCCCTTTGCCCACCAGCCCAAGCGACTGGTTGACGATGTCGAAGTGATCCAGCGGATAGTCATCGCCGATGACCGTGCCCAGGTGCGAGCTGTAGCGTCCGACCATGCCGTCGCAGTGCCCCGCTTCCCTCACAAACGTACGCGCAAATAAACGGCAGCTGCGATTAGTGCCGTCGAACAGGTTGCGCCCCTTGTCGGTCTTGCCCGGTTGCAAGGTGCCGGACCACGAGTAATAGCGCACGCCATTGACCTCTTCCGGCCCCTGCCCGCCCCAGTTGACCGGCAGGCCCTGTGGATAACGTTGATTGAACAGCGCCACCCCGGCGGTGGTCAGGGAGACATGGGATGCCTGGATATCCACCGGCAGCTTCGGCCCGCGGTAGCCGGTGTCCAGCAGACTCATCAGGGCGTTGATCAGGCGCAGCACGCCACTGAGCATGCGCCCCTTGGCACTGTCGGCCGGGTAGTGGGCCTGCAGATAATCGGCCAGTTCGGAGCCATGGTTGGGACCGGCCACAGACGTGACCGACGCCACCAGGTCCGGGCGTTTGGCGGCGGCATAGCGGGCGGTGAGACTGCCCTGGCTGTGGCCGATCAGGTTGACCTTCTGTGCACCGGTTTGCCGCAGGATGTCGTCGATCAGTGCCAGCAATTGCTCGCCGCGCACCTCGGATGAATGCAACGGCGACACCTTCACCGCCACCACCACGGCCCCGCCGCGACGCAACGCCGAGACGATTCCATACCAGTAGGGATACAGCACCAGGCGTATGAACCCGAGCATGCCCGGGACCAGCACCAGGGGGTAGCGAGTGGCACAGCGTTGCGACATGGCGACATCCTTGTGATCAACGGGGGTCAGCATCGGTACTGATGATGACCAGTCTATGACAAGGATGTCACTTCGGCCCGAACAGCCCCTGCGACAGGTGCCAAAGCCGAGGCCAGCGAAGCGTCCCTCAGGCTGCCCGGCAGCTATTTAGAAGCTCCGCGCCAGCGCTAGCAAGCGCTCCTCGGCCTCGGCACAGGACAACGCAAAACTGCGCTCGGCCGATTCCTCGCCTTCGGCCGCCACCACCGTCACATCGGTGATGCCGATAAACCCCAGTACAGTGCGCAACAGCGTGTCGGCGTGGTTCATGCTCTCCAGTTGGCCGCCGGGCCCGAAACCGAAATCGCCACGGCTGGTCACGATCAGCGCCTTCTTGCCCAGCACCAGCGGCTCGTAGTGCGACACGCCGTTGTCCAGGCGGTGGTTGAACGTCAGCCCGATGCGCACGATCTGGTCGATCCAGGCCTTTACGCCACTGGGCACGCTGAAGTTGTGCATGGGCGCGGCGATCACCAGTCGGTCATGGGCTTGCAGCTCCTCGACCAAGGCGTCGCTCAGGGCCAGGTCCGCTTGCATGATCAACGGGCGAGCCTGGGGCTCGGGATAGAACGCCGCGGCAATAAAGGCTTCGTTGACCGGCGCAATCACTGCTCGTCCGACTTCGCGACGGGTTACTTGGGATTGCGGATGGGCGGACTGCCATGCCGCGACAAACACTTCGGCCAGGCGTCGGGAATGAGAACGCTCGCCACGGGGGCTGCCCTGCACCACAAGAATCTTGCTCATCTGAATCTCCTTTTATGCGGCTACAATCAACATTGCTTGTGCCTTGCAGCTTGATGCCCAGCGCTGCCAGCAGACAAATGAGCGTTAGTTCACCGGGATGAATTAATTTCATCCATTACGCCCTCAGGAGAATCCAGATGTTCGCCAACCTGCCGCTCAACGCCCTGCGCGCCTTCGAGTCCGCCGCGCGGTTGCTCAGTTTCAAGGCGGCTGCGGCGGAGCTGTCGGTGACGCCTACGGCGGTCTCCCACCAGATTCGATCCCTGGAGAGCTGGCTGGGGCTGTCGCTGTTCGACCGCCTGCCACGCCAGGTGCGCCTCACCGAGGGCGGGCAACGCTTGTTCCACAGCCTGCACGGGGCCTTGCTGGAGGTGGCGCAAAGCGTCGATACCCTGCGCCCGCAACGCAGCACCACCCACCTGACCCTGTCCACCACCGCCGCGTTTGCCGCCCTGTGGCTGGTGCCTCGCCTGGGACGGTTTTATGCGCGTCACCCGAACATCAACGTGCGCCTGGACACCCATTGCGAAGTGATCGACCTGCACCAGGACGCCAGCGTCGACCTGGTGGTGCGCTACAGCCTGGAGGCCTACCCGAACCTGTACGGCATGTGCCTGTTCGATGAAAGCTTCGGGGTCTACGGCTCACCTGAACAGGTGGCCCTGGCGGCACGGCAGGTGCCGACGCTGATCAGCGTGCATTGGCACAACTCCAAGCTGTACGCACACGGTTGGGACGCCTGGTGCGCCCAGGCCGGGGAAACCTGGCTCACTCGACAGCCGTGCATGCGCGAATACGACGAGGAGCATTACGCCTTGCAAGCGGCGATTGCCGGGCAGGGCCTGGTGTTGGCGAGCAATATCCTGGCTTCGGAAAGCATCGCCAGCGGTTTGCTGGTGGGCTATCGCCCGGACGTCCAGGTCAACGGCGCCGGCTACAGCGCCCTGTGCGTCCCGGGCCGCGAACGCCATCCGCCGGTGCGGGCTTTTTTCCAGTGGTTGGGAGAAGAGGCGCGGCTGTCCGGTTATGCACTGAAAAATTCAGTAAAACTTTTTCAGGACCGCATCACTCACACCTAGAGTGATCGCGCCAGCAGAGCGTGACGCCTCAACCGGATCAGCCTCCAGGAGAACGAGATGAGCGACATGCACTTATCCGATGTAACCACCCTGCGCGAACGTGCGCGGCAGAACGTTCAGAACGGCGCGGTGACCGAAGGCTACGGCGCCGATCGCCAGGCAGTCATCCGCCTGCTCAACGAAGCGCTGGCCACCGAACTGGTCTGTGCGCTGCGCTACAAGCGCCACCACTTCATGGCCACCGGCCTCAAGGCCAGCGTGGCCGCCAGTGAGTTCCTCGAACACGCGAACCAGGAAGCCGAACACGCGGACAAGCTCGCCGAACGCATCGTGCAACTGGGCGGCGAGCCGGAGTTCAACCCCGACCTGTTGACCCGCAACTCTCACGCCCAGTACGTCGCGGGCAACACCCTGAAGGAGATGGTGTACGAGGACCTGGTGGCCGAACGGATCGCCATCGACAGCTACCGGGAAATCATCCAGTACATCGGTGAAAAAGACCCGACCACCCGGCGCATCTTCGAAGACATCCTGGCCCAGGAAGAAGAGCATGCCGATGACATGGCCGATATCCTGGCCGATTTGTAATGGCCTTCAGGGCCCCAATCGCGAGCAAGCTCGCTCCCACATTTTGACCGCATTCCTTCAGACAAAATGCAGTCCCCTGTGGGAGCGAGCTTGCTCGCGATGAGGCCCGGCGCCTCACCGCAAGCCTGACTTATCGGGTGGGCTTGACCGTCACCGGCGCCTTGCCCGCCTTCATTTGCTCCAGCAGCGGCGCGCACTGGTTCGGCTCACCGCCGCTGGGCGCCACCAGCGCAAGCAAGCCGGCGGCCGGTGCAGCGATCACGCCCAGCGCCACCATCCCGGCGCCGCGCAGCATCAAGGGCACGGCCTTGACGCCGGCGTCGGGCTTGGCGAACGGGCCCCGCACGTACAGCGGCGAGCGCAGGGAAATCAGGCGCCAGCCCTTGGACTCGGGGGTAATGGTCAGGTCCAACTGTTCGCTCGCCATGTTCGCCGTGCCATCGATGTAGATGATCGCGTTCTCGGTGTCGAACACGAACAGTCGCGTGGTCGCCAAGCCCGTCTTGATGTCGAAGTCCGCTGCCGCGCAGTTGATCTTCACTTCCTTGTCGCCAAAGATTTTCCCCACCACGTAGTTGCCGACATTCAGCCCCGCCAGCTCCATCAACTCCCGACTGATGGCACCATCGTTGATGAGCATTTTCAGCGTGCCGTTGGCAGTGCCCAGCAGTGCGGCCACCGAATTGCCGCGCCCGGCGATGTCGGCATCGCCGTTGAGTTCGCCGAAGCTGGTTTTCATCGGTTCAAACCCTGGGAACAGCTGCTTGAGCTTGAACCCCCGCGCCGTCAGCTTCGCCTGGCCTTCAAGGGGCCGGGTGCGCCCGTTGAGGCGGATCTGCGCATCGAGGCGGCCGCCGGCCACGCCGAAACGCAGGGGCTCAAGGCTCAATTGCCCATCGTTGAGCACCACGTGGGTATAAAGATCGGTGAACGGCAACTGCTCGCTGTGGACGATACGCTTGCCGGTGAATTCCACATCGGCGTCCATCACGCTCCAACGCTCGGTGCGAAACGCTTCCACGGGCAAGACCTTGCCGGTTGGCTGTTTACTGGCGCCGCCCCGGGCTTTTTGCTCGGCATTGGAATCCGCACCGATCAGCGGCGCCAGGTCACTGAACAGCAGTTGATTGGAGACCAGCGCGCCGCTGAGTTTCGGCCGCGGCTGGCTGGCGACGTACGCCAGGTCACCCTGGATATCGCTGTCGCCGATCTTGCCGTTGAACGCCTCATAGCGAAACAACGCCCCACCCGGCTCATGCAGCTTGGCGATCAAGCGGCCGTCAGTGGCGTAGGGTGGCGAATCCGGCAGGGTCACACCGGTCAGCGGGTAAAGATGGGCGAGGCTGTTGCCCGTCAGTTTCAGGCGCAAGTCCAGGGCCCCGAGATTCATCGGGTCGGTGAGGGTGCCGGCCAGTTCGACGCGGGTCTCGGCGATCTTCGCCTGGGCCTGGAGCGGAAAGGGTTGTGACGCCTCCTGCAAGGCCAGCAAGCCACCGACCTTGCCGGACCCCGTCAGGTTTTGCCCGTGATACTGCCCGTTGACCTTGAAGGCGAACGCGTAGTCCTGCGGCGTCGCACCTTGGTCCTGGGCTTTTTTCGCGGCCTTGTCACCGACGATATCGCTGAACGGAATAGGTTTGCCCAGCGGGTCGATCAACAGGTCGAGCCGAGTCTTGAGCGTCTGGTCGTCCAGGGTGACGTGCCCCTTGTCGAAACCAATGGCACCGATGTCCACCTCCCAGCTGGACGGCTCGGCGTCCGGATCTTTCGGGTCGAATTGGAAGGTCCAGTTGGCGCGACCGTCAGCCAGGCGTTGCAGGTTAGCATTGGGCTCCTTCAGGTCGATGCGCGGGATCGCCACCCGCCGGGCCAGCAAGGCCAAGGGCGAAATGCGCAGCTCGACACGCTTGAGCGTGACCATCTGCGGGGTTTTCGACCAGTCCGGGTTACCCAGGCTCAAGTCTTCGGCCACGACATGGGGCCACGGCAACCAGGCGCGCCAGCCACCTTCCCCCGGCTCACGCTGCCAGACCACCGCCAGGTTGCCGTTGATGGCGAAGGGGCGATGCAATTCCTCGGAAACCTTGGCATTGAGCGGGGGCTTGATGCGGTTCCAATCGAAGAAGGCGATGACCAGGACCAGCACCGCCAGCAGGACAACAAGGCTGGCAAAGCTCCAGGCAAGGATTTTCGAGGTGCGCGTCATGCACAAGACTCCTGATGACAAGTCAGGCGTCCGCAACCGAGACGCCTTTGGAAACACGAGCCAGTAAGCGGCCCGTCATGAGGCGTTGGACGGGTAGAACCGCCAACAGGTGCCGATGAAAGACACAAAAAAAAGCAAAAACCTGACTGAGTAGCCAACAAACTGTTACCGCACCTGCCCATTCCCGAGGCAGCAATGGGTACAAAATACCCACTACGGTGCAAAACCACACCTCTGAAACGCCCGGTTTAGAGCCTTCGCCCTGAACAATCAATTCTGTTGATTATTACCATTGCGCTTATGAACTTTTATATCGACTTATCGAGAGTAGCATTGCCCTCGTACCCACTTTATCGCCCTCCCAAGGAGCAAACGATCATGAAACGCCAATTACTGATGAGCCTGTCCCTTTCACTGCTGGCCTCCACTGCCTTCGCACTGCCAGCCTCCGAACAAGCCACGCCGCAGGTCAAGGACAGCCACTCTGTCTACAGCCAGACAGTTGCTGAAGGTGGCCGTGATCGCCTGGAAGAAAAAGGCCTGGCCGAAGATGGTTATGACCGCACCAAACAGAGCGATGCGCTGGCCGCTGACGGCTCCGACCGCACCCCCGGCCAAACCCTCGCCGAAGACGGTTCTTCCCGTACCAAGCTGGGTGAAACCCTCGCTGAAGACGGCTCTTCCCGCACCAAGCTGGGTGAAACCCTCGCCGAAGACGGCTCTTCCCGTACCAAGCTGGGTGAGACCCTCGCCGAAGACGGTTCTTCTCGCACCCAGTTGGGTGAAACCCTCGCCGAAGGCGGTGGTGACCGCGTGATTGAACGCAACGGCACAGTGAGCTGAGCCCATGGTGGCCCAGAAAAAAGCCCGATTCCTGCAATCGGGCTTTTGACTTTTCAAGCCCTCGTTTTCCCGCCCGCCCCCTTCTACCGTTCGACGTCGGCAAAGCCGATTTGCTAGAGTGCGTCGTTCCCGTGAATCAGAAGTCAGCCTTGCAATGCTGCCCCGCGCCGAACAGAAACAACAGACTCGAATAGCCCTGATGGACGCTGCCCGTCATTTGATGGAGTGCGGCCGGGGATTCGGCAGCCTGAGCCTACGGGAAGTCGCCAGGACGGCCGGCATCGTGCCCACCGGGTTCTATCGGCACTTCGAGGACATGGACCAACTAGGCCTGGCGCTGGTCAGCGAAGTCGGCCAGACCTTCCGAGAAACCATCCGCCTCGTTCGCCACAACGAGTTCGTCATGGGCGGCATTATCGATGCGTCGGTGCGCATCTTCCTCGATGTGGTGCAGGTGAACCGGTCCCAATTCCTGTTCCTGGCCCGCGAGCAATACGGTGGCTCCCTGCCGGTGCGCCAGGCCATCGCCCAATTGCGCGAAGACATCAGCTCGGACCTGGCCGCCGACCTGGCCTTGATGCCCAAGCTGCACCACCTGGACCTGGCCGCCCTGGGCGTGATGGCCGATCTCATCGTCAAGAGCGTGTTCGCCACCCTGCCGGACATTATCGACCCGCCCGCCCAAGCCCTTCCCGAGCACCTCACGCCCCAGGCGAAGATGACCCAGCAACTACGGTTCATCTTCATTGGCCTCAAGCATTGGCAAGGGTTGGGCAGTACCGAATAAACCAGATCCCCCTTGTGGGAGCGAGCTTGCTCGCGATAGCGGTGGGACAGCCACCATTAATGCCGTAGACAGACCGCTATCGCGAGCAAGCTCGCTCCCACAGTTTTTTGTTCCTGTCGCAAAATGGTGCGCCACACTCCGACGCGCACCAACATTGCACGCAATCCGCCCCATCCTGAAACGCCATCTCAGCTATTTCCTACACCTGCTTCGGTTGGCAAGCCCCTTGCTCTAAACACAGCACCGTTCATTGCTGGAAGCACTCCGATGCTGGTGATTCACCGCAGAATCGACACTCAACCGCGCTGGGACGCCGAGCTGCACCTGACCTTTGACGCCCGCAGCAAAAGCCGCCTGCGCTGTTTCAGTGCCGAGGGTGAAGACGTGGGGTTGTTCCTGGAACGAGGTCAGCCGCCCCTGTATGACGGCGAATGCCTGCAGGCCGAAGACGGGCGCATCGTGCGCGTCTGCGCCCGAGCCGAACAACTGCTGCACGTCACCTGCGCCAACGCCTTCGAACTGACCCGCGCCGCCTATCACCTGGGTAATCGCCACGTGGCCCTGCAAGTCGGCGATGGCTGGCTGCGCCTGCTGGACGATTACGTGCTCAAGGCGATGCTCGAGCAACTGGGCGCCAGCGTCGAATCCATCGAAGCCCCGTTCCAGCCCGAACACGGCGCCTATGGCGGCGGCCATCATCACTCCCGGCACGGCGACGAAGACTTCAACTACGCGCCGCGCCTGCATCAGTTTGGCGTGCGCACATGAACCCGGCCTGGGCGCTGCTGCGCCTGGCCAGCCCGCAGCTGCCGATTGGCGGCTACAGCTATTCCCAGGGGCTGGAGATGGCCGTGGACAACGGCCAGGTGAAAAATCCCGACGAGGCACGGCGCTGGATCAGCGATCAATTGCTGCTGAACCTGGCACGCTTCGAAGCGCCCTTGCTGCTGGCGCACTGCACCGCAGCCGCCGCTGACGATTGGGACGCGCTGCTGCAACATTGTGAAGAGCACCGCGCCAGCCGGGAAACCCGTGAGCTGTATCAGGAAAGCCGGCAAATGGGCTACTCGTTGCAGCAATTGCTCGCCGGCCTGCCGGAACTCGACCGTGCTGCACGGGGCTTTCTCGAACAGCGCAGCGAGCCACACCTGGCGCTGGGCTGGGCCCTGGCCGCCCGCGCCTGGCAGATCGCCCCCCAGGACGCCCTCGCCGCCTGGTTGTGGAGTTGGCTGGAAAACCAACTGGCAGTACTGATGAAAACCCTGCCCTTGGGCCAGCAAGCGGCCCAGCGCCTGACCAGCGAACTGCTGCCCCTGTTGCAACAGGCCCAGCACAACGCCTCGAACATCGACCCCGATCATTACGGCAGCGCCGCGTTTGGCCTGTCCCTGGCGTGCATGGCCCATGAGCGCCAGTACAGCCGTCTGTTCCGTTCCTAGGAGACATACATGAATACACAACCTTTGCGCGTCGGCATCGGCGGCCCGGTGGGCTCCGGCAAGACGGCCCTGACCCTGGCCCTGTGCCTGGCGCTGCGCGAGCGCTACAACCTGGCCGTGGTCACCAACGACATCTACACCCGCGAAGACGCCGATTTCCTGGTGCGCAACGAGGCCCTGGCACCGGAGCGAATCATCGGCGTGGAAACCGGCGGCTGCCCGCACACGGCGATTCGCGAAGATGCCTCGATCAACCTTGAGGCGGTGGACCAATTGAACCGGCGCTTCCCGGGCCTGGACCTGATCCTGGTGGAATCGGGCGGCGACAACCTGTCGGCGACCTTCAGCCCGGAGCTCTCGGACCTGACGATCTATGTGATCGACGTCTCGGCCGGCGACAAGTTGCCGCGCAAGGGCGGACCGGGCATCTGCAAATCCGACCTGCTGGTGATCAACAAGATCGACCTGGCACCGCTGGTGGGCGCATCCCTGGAGATGATGGACAGCGACACCCGGCGGATGCGCAACGGCAAGCCCTTCGTGTTCAGCAACCAGAAGACCGGCCAGGGCCTGGACGACATCATTGCCTTCATCGAGCGCCAGGGCCTGCTGAGCGCCGCCTGACTTTTTCGACTGACCACAAGGAAGCTAATCCATGACGTTCAAACGCATTCTCGGCGCCCTCGCCCTGCTGCTGACCCCGGCCCTGGCCTTCGCCCATCCCGGCCATGGCGACAATGGCCTGATCGCCGGCCTCAGCCACCCCATCGGCGGGCTCGACCATTTGCTGGCGATGCTGGCGGTCGGTCTGTGGGCCGCACAGCAACAAGGCGCGGCGCGCTGGGCACTGCCCTGCACCTTCGTCGGTACGATGCTGCTGGGCGGCCTGCTGGGCTTTGAAGGCCTCGACCTGCCTGCGCTGGAAAGCGGGATCGCCGCCTCGGTGCTGGCCCTGGGCCTGGCCGTGGCACTGGCGGTGCGTCCGCCATTGAGCCTGGCGGTGGGTGCAACGGCGCTGTTTGCGCTGTTCCATGGCGTGGCCCATGGCTTGGAACTGCCTGACATGTCGAACCCGTGGGCCTATGCGGTGGGCTTCGTCGCAGCGACGGCGGCGTTGCATAGCGCCGGGTTTGCCCTGGTGCGGGTGTTGCCGCGAGCGGCGGCGCCGTTGATTCGATTGGCCGGGGCAGCTTCGGCGGCGACTGGGGTTTGGTTGCTGGCGGGCTGATTCTTTAGCGCCTGCCAGGCCGTCATCGCGAGCAAGCTCGCTCCCACAGTTTGATCAGGTACACCAGTCCTTGTGGGAGCCAACCTGCTTCCACACTTTGATCAGGGTGCACCGGCACCTGTGGGAGCCAGCCTGCTTCCACACTTTGATCAGGGTACACCGGCACCTGTGGGAGCCAGCCTGCTTCCACACTTTGATCAGGGTACACCGGCACCTGTGGGAGCCAGCCTGCTTCCACACTTTGATCAGGGTGCACCGGCACCTGTGGGAGCCAGCCTGCTTCCACACTTTGATCTGGGTGCACCGGCCCCTGTGGGAGCCAGCCTGCTTCCACACTTTGATCGGTGCACATCGGCCCCTGTGGGAGCGAGCTTGCTCGCGATGACGGACTTGCAGGTGCCATCTCTCTGGAGTCGGTCACTCTGCTACCATGTCGCGCAATCGCCCCCAGCCGTGACGACGTCCACCCATGCCTGATGCTTCCCGCCCCGCCTCCCTGCCTGAATTGTCCGCCCTGTTCACAACAGTGCGTCAGCATTTTCACGACGTGATCGTGCCGATGTGGCAAGGCCCGGGCTGGAATGCCGAACTGGCGCTGCCCTACGAATCCCTGGATGCCGAACATGCCCCGCTGCCGCCCCAGCGCTACCGCGCCATGGCCTGTGCGCGACAGTTGTATGTGTTCGCCAGCCTGATCGGCGAAGTGCCTCAGGCCGAGGAACGGGCCAGTGCGCTGTTCCGCTCGCTGCAGCGTCATTTCCACGATGCCGAACACGGCGGCTGGTTCTACAGCATCGATCCGCACGGCGCGCCGCTGGACACCGGCAAAGACCTCTACACCCACGCCTTTATCCTGTTCGCCTGCGCCCATTACTGGGGCAAGGTCCGCGAACCGCTGGTGGAATCGGTGCTCAACGCCAGTCTGGAGATCATTGCCCAGCGCTTTGCCAGCGCAGACGGTCTCTACGACGCCAGCCTCAAGCGCGATTGGTCGACGACCGGTTCCGGCCCGTTGCAAAACCCGTTGATGCACCTGGCCGAAGCGTTCCTCGCCACCCTCTCGGTCCGTGAAGACGCCAACGTCCGCCAAGCGCTACTGGACCTGTGCGACGGCATGTCCAAGCATTTCATCGACCCGCGGCAACGGGTCATGATGGAAAAACCGCTCAAGGCTGTGGATAACTGGTTCGAGCCGGGGCACCAGTTCGAGTGGTATTACCTGCTGGCCTCATCGCCCCTGTTGTGCAACGGCAAGTTGCACACCGCCCTGGAGCGCAGCTTCAGCCATACCGAACAACAGGGCGTCGATCCAGCCTCCGGTGCTGTGTGCGCAATGCTGGCCCTGGAACCACAGGCAGGCCCACGCGATGCCACCCAACGCATCTGGGCCCAGGCGGAATACTTGCGGGCACTCACCTTGCGCCCAGGCAACCAGGCGTTGTTGCTGCGTCAATTGCAGGCACTTCAGCAGCATTTCCTGCATGCCAAGGGCTGGAACGAATGCCTGGACGCCGACGGCATCGTCAGCCGCCGGGACATGCCGTCCACCACGCCGTATCACCTGCTGACCTGCTATCGCGGGCTGGCCGATTACCTGGCATAACGCCTCTTTGGCGAGGGGATTTATCCCCGCGGGGCTGCGCAGCAGCCCTGAAAAGATAGATCGCAGGCTCAGGTCTTAGGGGAGCGACGCTCCCCATGGGGATAAATCCCCTCGCCACAGGTTCTCCCGCTACGCCTTGTTGCGCTCAATAGCAAACCCGGCCCAGGTCTGGCTCACCGGCATCAGCTCCAGGCTGTTGATGTTGATGTGCGCCGGCGTGTTGAGCACCCAGAAAATCGTATCGGCAATGTCCTGTGGCTGGATCGGCTCGGCGCCGGCGTAAGTCGCGTTGTAGCGCTCCTGGTCGCCACCGAAGCGCACCAGGGAGAACTCGCTCTCGCACAGGCCCGGCTCGATGTTGCTCACCCGCACGCCCGTGCCTTGCAGGTCGCAACGCAGGTTCAGGGAGAACTGTTTGACGAACGCCTTGCTCGCGCCATACACATGGCTGCCCGGATAGGGGTAATTGCCGGCAATGGAGCCCAGGTTGACGATACCGGCGCCACGGCCGTGGGCAATCAGGCGCGGCAACAGCAGGCGGGTGCTGTAGATCAGCCCTTTGACATTGGTGTCGACCATGGTGTCCCAGTCATCGAGGTCGCACTTGGGCGCCGGATCGACGCCCAGGGCCAGGCCGGCGTTGTTGATCAGCCCACGCAACTTGGCGAAGGACGGCGGCAGGTTGGCGATGGCCTCTTCCATGGCCTTGCGATCACGCACATCCAGGACCAGGCCATGGACTTCAGTCTGCTTCGACAGCTCGGCACAGAGGGCATTGAGGCGTTCTTCACGACGACCGGTCAGCACCAGTTTCCAACCGGCCTCGGCAAAACGACGGGCACAGGCTTCACCAAAACCGGATGTCGCGCCGGTGATAAACAGGGTGTCAGACATCGTGTTCTCCTTGTTTGAACTTCAAAAACCGTTGAATGGGATCGGCCCACAGCATGCCCGGCCAGGTACGCCGGGGGCAAGGTTTGCCCGTGAGCTTTTGGCCCGCCGCTGATCATAAAACAACCGATCCACGCCAAGCCTTGCCCAACAAGGCCCGCAGCCGGTTGCCCGCACCTTATCCACAGCCACGTCCACAGTAATCGGGGGCAAGTGCAACCCCCACAAGCCGCTGTGCATAAGGCTTTGCGAGCTGTTTGGAAAGTTTTTTTCGCTTGACCCTGCAAGCAAGGTTGTGCACTTCGAGATATCTGCTATAAGCCGGTGCGCGATGAACGATGGCTCCAAGCCAGTAACTACGGTGCTCAGAGCGGTCTTTCCAGAGTTTAATCACAGACTTATCCACAGGCTTGCCTCAAGCATTTCGAACCCATTGCAGCGCTCAAAAAGGTGTTGACAACAGCCGCTCCCCGTTACCAAAAAATGCCTGATCAAAAAACGATCACAGCCCTGAAAGCCACGTATCCAAAGGCTTTCAGCCAGCTACTCCCACGTTACCCACAGCCAGTTCCACAGCAAACGGGGACAAGTCAAAACCGTGGTAAAACAACTGTTTGCGGCGACTTTATGTCGCGGTTTGGCAAGGGTTCAGGATTGTTGTCCACAATTGTGAAAAACATACAAAGCCTCCTGTGGGAGCGAGCTTGCTCGCGATAGCCTTGGTTCAATCAACATCGATGTCGGCTGACATGCCGCCATCGCGAGCAAGCTCGCTCCCACAAGTTGGGTGGTGGTTTGGAGGGATAAAAAAACCGGCGATCTCTCGCCGGTTTTTCCATTACAGCAGCCGCTTCAATGCCCGCCCAGATACGCGTTGCGCACCTCTTCGTTGGCGAGCAATTCCTTGCCGGTGCCGGTCAGGCGAATTTCGCCGTTGACCATCACATAGGCCCGGTCCGACAGCTTGAGGGCGTGGTTGGCGTTCTGCTCCACCAGGAAGATGGTCATCCCCGTGGATGCCAGCTCCCGCAGGGTGGCGAAGATCTGCTTCACCACGATCGGCGCCAGCCCCAGGCTCGGCTCATCAAGCAGCAACAACTTGGGCCGGCTCATCAACGCCCGGGCAATGGCGAGCATCTGCTGCTCGCCACCAGACATGGTCATGGCCCGCTGGTTGCGCCGCTCCTTGAGTCGCGGGAACAGCTCGAACATGCGTTGCATGTCCTCGCTGGCGTATTTGTCACCGATAGGAATGGTGCCCATCAGCAGGTTTTCCTCGACGGTCATGTCGGGGAATACCCGCCGCCCTTCCGGCGACTGCGCGATGCCGTTGGACGCGATGTAGTGGGACGACTTGTGGGTGATGTCCACGCCCTGGTAGATGATCTGCCCACCGGCGGCACGCGGTTGGCCGAAGATCGACATCAAAAGCGTGGACTTGCCGGCCCCGTTGGAGCCGATCAGGCTCACGGTCTCGCCTTCGCCAATGTGCATCGAGACTTTCTTCAGGGCCTGGATCGGCCCGTAGAACACGTCCAATTCCTTGAGTTCGAGGATAGGTCCACTCATACCAGTTCCTCTTCGTCGGCACCCAGGTAAGCCGCGATCACCTTCGGATCGTTGCGAATCGCCTCGGGACCGCCCTCGGCGATCACGTTGCCGTGGTCCAGCACCACGATGTGGTCGGAAATGCTCATTACCATGCCCATGTCGTGTTCGATCAGTACCACGGTCAGATCATGCTCATCGCGCAGCAGACGGATCATCGCGCTCAGCGCTTCGGTTTCCTGGGGGTTGAGGCCGGCGGCCGGTTCGTCGAGGCAGATGATCTGCGGACGCGTGCACATGGCCCGGGCGATTTCCAGGCGCCGTTGCTGGCCGTAGGAAAGCTCACCCGCCAGACGGTTGGCGCAATCCACCAGGTCCACCACTTCCAGCCAATAGAACGCATGGTCCAGGGCGTCGCTTTCAGCCTTGCGGTAGCCCTTGGTGTTGAGGATGCCTGCCACCATGCTGCGGTTGACCCACATGTGCTGGGCCACCAGCAGGTTTTCCAGCACCGACATTTCCTTGAACAGGCGAATGTTCTGGAAGGTACGCGCCAGACCGGCGCGGTTCACCAGGTGGGTGCCGCCGAACATCTTGTAGTACAGGCGGCTGGCGAAGGACTTCGGCGAGACGAAGTCCGTCGGGCGAAATGCCTCCCCCAACAGCTTGATGACGTTGGTCCGCTCGCCACGCACGTTGAGCTCGATCTTGCCCCCCGTGGCCTTGTAGAAACCGGTCAGGCAGTTGAACACCGTGGTCTTGCCCGCGCCATTGGGGCCGATCAGGGCAAAGATCGAGTTGCGCTCGACTTGCAGGCTGACGTCGCTGAGGGCCTTGATGCCACCGAACTGCATCATCAGGTTTTCAACTTTGAGTACGACTTCGCTCATGGCGCTACCCCCTTGCGCGGCGTCACACCGGTACGGCTGATACGGATCAGGCCGCGAGGACGCCAGATCATCATCAACACCATCAGTACGCCGAACAGCAGTACCCGGTATTCGGAGAAGCTGCGCAGTAGCTCAGGCGCCACGGTGAGTACGAACGCGGCAATCACCACGCCGACCGTCGAGCCCATGCCGCCCAATACCACGATCGCGAGGATCAGCGCCGACTCGAAGAAGGTGAACGACGACGGGTTGACGAAACCCTGGTAACTGGCGAAGAACACCCCGGCCAGGCCAGCCGTGGACGCACCGATGGTGAACGCCGAGAGCTTGACCAGCACATGGTTCAAGCCCATGGAGCGGCAGGCGATCTCATCCTCGCGCAGCGCTTCCCAGGCGCGCCCGACCGGCATGCGGGTCAGGCGATGCTTGACGTAGAGCACCAGCAGTACCGTGATGAACAACACGATGTAGATGAACAGGAATTTAATGTTGGGGTTGTAGTCGATGCCGAAGAACTCATGGAACGGCACCCCACCATCCTTCGCCCGCCTGCCGAATTCCAGGCCCAGGAACGTCGGTGCCGGAACCGGCATGCCATTCGGCCCCCCCGTGAACGACAGCCAGTTGTTCAGTACCAACCGGATGATCTCACCGAACCCCAGGGTCACGATGGCCAGGTAGTCACCGTGCATGCGCAACACCGGGAACCCCAATATGCACCCCGCCATCGCCGCCGCGATGGCCGCCAGCGGCAGCACCGTCCAGAACCCCAGCCCCAGGTACTGGTAACCCAGCGCCAGGCCATAGGCACCGATGGCATAGAACGCCACGTAACCCAGGTCGAGCAGCCCCGCCAGGCCGACCACGATGTTCAGGCCCAGGCCCAGCAGCACGTAGATCAGCCCGAGGATGACCACGGTGAGCACGTATTTGTTGGCGAAGAATGGGAACACGATGGCAATCACGATCAGTGCCGGAATGATCCAGCGCAGCCGCGACTTGTAGTCCGGCGGCAGCACGTGCACGCCGGAGCCGGTGCTTTCGAAGCCCTGGAGGACCTTGAGTCCCTTGGGCGTCTGCAGGAACAGGCTCAAGGCGAAGCGCCCGACCATCACGATCGCCACCAGCCAGCCGACGCGGGCCGGTTGCAGGTTGAAACTGTAGCCGTCGAGCACCACGCCGACAATCGGCCCGAACACTATCAGGGAGATCAGGCCGGCCAGGATCGCGTCGATGACGCTCTGTTTGATATCAAGCGGTTTATTGGCAGCAGACATACTTATACCTTCGCCACGAGTGGGCGACCCAACAGGCCTTGGGGACGGAAAATCAGAATCAGCACCAGCAGCGAGAAACTGAACACGTCTTTGTAGTCGGAGTTGATCAGACCGGAGAACAGCGACTCGGAAATACCGAGGATGATCCCGCCGAGCATGGCCCCAGGCAGGGAACCGATGCCGCCGAGTACCGCCGCGGTGAACGCCTTGATGCCGATGATGAAGCCGGCATAGAAGTCGAATGTGCCGTAGTTCATGGTGATCAGCACGCCGGCCAGGGCGGCCATGGCTGCACCGATGATGAACACGTAGGAAATCACCCGGTCGGTGTTGATCCCCAGGATCGAGGCCATCTTGCGGTCTTGCTGGGTGGCGCGGCACATGCGTCCGAGCTTGGTGTACTTGATGATGTAGGTCAGCACGGCCATGCCGGCGAATGCGGCGATCAGGATGAAGATCTTGGTATAGGTGAGCTGGACGAAACCGCTGCCGATGTCCACGCGCATGGCGCCTTCGAGCAGTGTCGGGACACCCTGTTGGCGGGCGCCCTGGCTGATCTGTGCGTAGTTCTGCAGGATCAGCGAAATACCGATGGCACTGATCAGCGGTGCCAGGCGGGTTGAGTTGCGCAGGGGTTTATAGGCGACGCGTTCGATGACCCAGCCGTATACCCCGGTGACCACCACCGTGAACACGAGGGTGCCGAGGATCATGAGCGGAAAGGATTCGATACCGAAGTAAGCCAGCAGAGCCAGACTGATTGCCGCGAGGTAAGCGGAAATCATGTAAACCTCGCCGTGGGCGAAGTTGATCATGCCGATGATGCCGTAGACCATTGTGTAGCCGATGGCGATCAGACCATAGACAGACCCGAGGGTCAGGCCATTGATCAGTTGCTGCAGGAAAATACCATCCATAACGCAATCTCACGCAGTGAGAACCTGCACACCCTAGGGCGTGCGGTTCTTCTAAGGAAAATACAGATTTACGTCAGAGCAATGTCAGGCACGACCGGCGCGTGCCTCCTGGAAACCGGGGCTGGCCCGATTCCCGCAGGAGGCGTGGACGGTCGCTTCAGCCCTTACTTCTGTTTTTCCAACTGGTGGTATTTGCCGTCCTTGTCCCACTGGTAGACCACGTAGTCGGAGACTTTCAAGTCGCCCTTGGTGTCCCACTCTTTCTTGCCCATCACGGTCTGGACGGGGTTGGCCTTGAGCCACTTGGCCGCGTCTTCGCCTTTATTGGACTTGGCGCCATTGAAACCCGCGGCCAGGGCCTGGACCGAAGCGTAGGCGTACAGGGTGTAGCCTTCAGGCTCGGTGCCGTTCTTGCGGAACTCTTCAACCACAGCCTTGCTATCTGGCAGCAGACGCGGGTCGGCGCCGAAGGTCATGTACACGCCATCGACGTATTGCGCGCCGCCGGCGGTGGTGACCAGTTCGTCGGTCACGATGCCATCGTCGGACATGAACTTCACGTCCTTGAGACCTTGCTCACGCAACTGGCGAACCAGCGGACCGGCTTCCGGGTGCAGGCCGCCGAAATAGACCACGTCGGCACCGGCCGCACGGATCTTGGTGACCACGGCGCTGAAGTCTTTCTCGCCGCGGGTCAGGCCTTCGTACAGCACTTCCTTCACGCCACGCTTGGCCAGTTGTGCCTTGGTGGCATCCGCCAGGCCTTGGCCGTAGGTGTCCTTGTCGTGCAGCACGGCCACTTTCTTGCCCTTGAGCACGTCGACGATGTAGTCGCCCGCCACGATGCCCTGCTGGTCGTCGCGACCGCACATGCGGAACATGGCGCTCAGGCCGCGCTCGGTGACCTGCGGGTTGGTGGAACCCGGGGTGATGGCGATGATGCCAGCTTCGTCGTAGACCTCGGAGGCCGGGATGGTATTGGACGAGCAGAAGTGCCCGACCACGCCGATCACCTTGTCCTGGTCGACCAGGCGGTTGGCCACGGCCACGGCCTGCTTGGGTTCGCAGGCGTCGTCGCCAGCGACCAGCACGATTTTCTCGCCGTTGACGCCACCCGCCTTGTTGATGGCATCGGCTGCCGCCTGGGCACCCTTCATGTACTGCTCGCCAAATGCGGCGTTGGCGCCGGTCATCGGCCCCGCCACACCAAATTTCACATCAGCTTGAGCAAACGCAGAAACACCCAGCGCAGTTGCCACTGCGAGGGCCAGGAAACCTTTCTTGTAAAACGTCTGGGACATGAGGTGGTGCTCCAAGGTTTTTTTTAGTTGGCACTGCGACTTCATTTCACTGAAAAGCTCAGAGCAAGGGCCGTGCCATCGGTTTTTTATTCTGAAAAAAGTCGCTGCTTTATTGTTATTTCGACTGTTTCGAGCCCTTTTTCACAGGGCGTGCAACCGTCTAAACCGCACGAGGTGCAACCTTTCATTTAAATAGGTGAAACCCTCCGTGAGCCATCATTGCAACCATCACACGAAACGGCGTGCAACCACTGTGTAACAACCCACGTCACCGAACTGCACACTGCCGGTGCACGACTGCTACAACCCGCACCATAACAGGCTAGACGCTTCGCCGGAAAACGCGGCTTCCAGCAACAATTTTCAACACTCAAATCACGATCCGCAGGCACTGGCCCGCGTGATACAGCGAAAAACCCGCCTCATACAGGCAACTGCGCACCCCCACCCCGGCCAATGGCTGCACGGGTGCGAACGGGATCGGCAGGGCCTGGGCATTACCGTGACACAGGTAATCGGCGAACGCCTTGCCGACCACCGTGCCGGTGGTCACGCCCCGACCGTTATAGCCCGTCACGGCCACCAGCCCGGGGGCTGGTTCGAACAGGCGCATCAGGTGATCAGGGGTGAAGGCGATGCAACCGGTCCAGGTGCACGCCCACTCCACCGGCTTGAGATAAGGGAAATAATGCTGCTGCACCCGATCGGCCCAAGCCTTGAGGAACCAGGTCGGCTTGCGGTTGCCATTGCCCAGGCTGCCCAGCAGCAAACGACCGTCCTTGTCCCGACGAATGCTGCTCAACACCTGGCGGGTATCCCACGACCCCTGCCCACCTGGCAGGATGCGTTGGGCGGCCTCGTCGGTCAGCGGAACCGAGGCGACCTGATAGTAATAACCGGGAAAGAAATTGCGCCGCAGTTCGGTCCAGTCGCCCTCGGTGTAGGCGTTGGAGGCAATCACCACCTGCTCGGCCAGCACCGAACCCTGGGCAGTCTGCACCGACCAGCGCTGGCCTTGGCGCTCCAGGCGCGTCACCGGCGAGTGGTCGAACAACTGGCCGCCCAGGTCCGTGGCGGCCTTGGCCAACCCGCTGGTGTAGGCCATCGGGTTGAGCGTGCCGGCGCGACGGTCGAGCAGCGCCGCGGCGATCTTCGACGTGCCGGTCGCCTCGGCACAGGCCTGGCCAGTGAGCAACTCCACCGGGGCGCCACGGCGCTTCCATTGCGCTTCACGACTGCGCAGGTCGGCTTCGCCACGGGCGTTATGGGCCATGTGCAGGGTGCCTTCGCGGCGCAACTGGCAATCGATGTTGTATTTGTCGATGAGGCTGAACACCAAGGCCGGCGCGGCTCCCAGCATGCGGTTGAGCTGGCTGCCCACCGCCTCGCCAAACCCGGCCTCGATGTCATCCGGCGGGATCCACAGGCCCGCGTTGACCAACCCGACGTTACGCCCCGATCCGCCGTGCCCGGCCCGATGAGCCTCCAGTACAGCCACGCGCTTGCCCTGTTCGAGCAAGTGCACCGCCGCCGACAGCCCGGTGAAACCGGCGCCGATCACACAGACATCGACTGTGACTTCGCCGGTGAGCGCACTGTTTTCAGGCCTGTGCGGCGTCAGTTTTTCCCACAGACATTCTTCGCGTAACGGCATTGCCAGACTCCGAAAAAGAAACCTAACCATCACACCTTTTAGTGTGGGAGCGAGCTTGCTCGCGATAGCGGCGGCACATTCAACGACCATGTGACTGACAGACCGCTATCGCGAGCAAGCTCGCTCCCACAAAGGATCTCCACGAATTGAAGATCCGCCCCTAACAACCTCAGTCGAAGGTAATCCCCTGGGCCAACGGCAATTCCAACGAGTAGTTCACGGTGTTGGTCTGGCGGCGCATGTAACCGCGCCAGGCATCGGAACCGGATTCGCGACCGCCGCCGGTTTCTTTTTCGCCACCGAATGCGCCGCCGATTTCCGCGCCGCTCGGGCCGATGTTGACGTTGGCGATGCCGCAGTCGCTGCCCACGGCCGACATGAACTGCTCGGCTTCACGCACGTCGGTGGTGAAGATGCAGGACGACAGGCCCTGGGGCACGGCATTGTTCAGGTGCAAGGCCTCGGCAAAGTCTTTGTAGCCGACCACGTACAGGATCGGTGCGAAGGTCTCGTGACGCACCACATCACTCTGCTCGGGCATCTCGACGATGGCCGGCGAGACGTAATAGGCATTCGGAAACTGGTCTTCAAGCTGGCGCTGGCCACCAAACACGCGCCCGCCTTCGCTCAAGGCCTGCTCCAGCGCATCCTGCATGTTGTCGAAGCTGTGCTTGTCGATCAGCGGCCCGACCAGGTTGCCTTCCAGCGGATGGCCGATACGCACTTTCGAGTACGCAGCCTTGAGGCGGGTGACGATCTCTTCCTTCACCGACTCATGGGCAATCAATCGGCGCAGGGTGGTGCAACGCTGGCCGGCGGTGCCGACGGCGCTGAACAGGATGGCGCGCACGGCCATGTCCAGATCGGCGCTCGGCGCCAGGATCATGGCGTTGTTGCCCCCCAGCTCGAGGATGCTGCGGGCGAAACGCGCGGCGACTTTCGGCGCCACTTCACGGCCCATGCGGGTGCTGCCGGTGGCACTGATCAAGGCCACGCGCGGGTCATCCACCAGCGCTTCACCGGCATCGCGACCGCCAATGATCACCTGGCTCAGATACGGTGGTGCGTCGCTGAAGTTCTTCAGCACGCGCTCGAACAGCGCCTGGCAAGCCAAGGCGGTGAGGGGGGTCTTTTCCGAGGGTTTCCAGATCACCGCGTTGCCGCAGACCAGGGCCAGCGTGGTGTTCCAGGCCCAGACCGCGACGGGGAAGTTGAAGGCACTGATCACCCCGACCACCCCCAGCGGGTGCCAGGACTCACGCATGTGGTGGCCCGGACGCTCGGAAGCGATGGTCAGGCCGTACAGCTGGCGGGACAGGCCGACGGCGAAGTCGCAGATGTCGATCATCTCTTGCACTTCACCCAGGCCTTCCTGGGTGATCTTGCCGGCTTCCCACGACACCAGCTCGCCGAGGTCGGCCTTGTATTCACGCAGCAGGTCGCCGAATTGACGCACCAGCTCGCCGCGACGCGGGGCCGGCACCTGGCGCCACAGGTCGAAGGCGTGTTCGGCACGGCTGACCTGCTGCTCGACTTCAGCGGCGCCTTCCCAGTTCACGGCGCCGATGCGGTTGCCGTCGATGGGCGAATGCACCGGTTGAGTGCCGTTCTGGTACAGGGCCGAGTCGACACCGAGACGATCAAGCAATGCAGCAACCATGGAAAAACTCCTCACGCAGAAGACAAATAAGCGGCAGCCGGACGAAGACGGCTGATCAGGACTGTAGTTGTAGCTGGCGCGAGACTTGCCAACAAACGACCATTAAGCGAGATATCATTCCGTTTATTCATGCTGCCCAGGCAGAGCGACCGGAAACAAGACCTCATCATGCTCAACAAACGCTATTTGCCATCGATCACGGCGCTGCAATGCTTCGAAGCGGTGACGCGGCACTTGAGTTTCACCCGCGCAGCAGAAGAATTGCACCTGACCCAGAGCGCCGTCAGCAAGCAGGTCGCGCAACTGGAAGAACTGCTGCAACACCTGCTGTTCCGGCGCGTACGCCGACGCCTGCAACTGACGCCGGCCGGGGAGTTGTACCTGGGTGAAGTGCGAAAAATCCTTACGCAGGTGGAGATGTCTACCCATTACCTGCGTTCCTACGGCGGCGACACCGAAGTGCTGCGCGTCTCCACACCTCCGACCTTCGGCGCTCGCTGGCTGGTCCCGCGCCTGAAGGGCTGGCGACTGCGCCATCCGACGATTCATCTGGACCTGTGCAGCGAACAGGAGGCCGACGACTTGCTGCAAGGGCGCAGCGACCTGGCGTTCTATTTCGGCCAGGGCTCACGGCCCGGTTCCGAATCCCTGAAACTGTTTGGCGAAGAACTGGTACCGGTCTGCGCACCCGGCAGCCTGCCCGAGCGTCCCTTCAGCGACCCGACCCAGCTGGCCGACCTGGTCCTGCTGCAAAACGCCTCGCGTCCCCAGGCCTGGCACGACTGGTTCGACAGCCAGGGCTACCACACCGAACACAGCTACCACGGGCCGCGCTTCGAAACCTTCTACATGTGCATTCGCGCCGCCCAGGTCGGCTGCGGCGTGGCACTGCTGCCGCGCTTTCTGGTGGAAGAAGAACTGGCCGACGGCAAACTGGTCATCCCCTGGTCCCATGCGATGCCCAGCACCGACGCCTATTACCTGGCCTATCCGGAGCATTCGGCGGAAGTGCCCAAGGTGCGGTTTTTTGTGGAATGGATGCTGGAGCAGATCAAGAACGCGGATACACCGCAATAGCCGCTGCCCCCCCGTGGCGAGGGGATTTATCCCCGCTGGGCTGCGAAGCAGCCCCTGAAGCCAGGCAACCCCGGTTCATCAGGCAGATCGAGTGCTCAGTATTGGGGCTGCCGTGCAGCCCGGCGGGGATAAATCCCCTCGCCACAAAGACCCTGCGACCAAAAATCGCTGGCAATACCGCCTACCGATGTGCGCCACTACACCTTTCATCGAAACCGCTTTGCGACGCTGCCCGGCGCAGCGACCTGCCTGGAGACCTCCGCCATGAGCGAGAGCGTATTTGCCGATCGTATCGTGCAGAACCTGCTCGACACCGACTTCTACAAACTGACGATGATGCAGGCGGTGCTGCACAACTACCCCAACGTCGACGTCGAGTGGGAGTTTCGTTGCCGCAACAGCGAGGACCTGCGTCCTTACCTGGCGGAGATCCGCTTCCAGATCGAGCGACTGGCGGAACTCAGCCTGAGCGCCGACCAACTGGGCTTCCTGGAACGTATCAGCTTTCTCAAGCCGGATTTCCTGCGGTTCCTGGGGCTGTTTCGCTTCAACCTGCGCTACGTACACACCGGTATCGACAACGGCGAGTTGTTCATCCGCCTGCGCGGGCCGTGGCTGCACGTGATTCTGTTCGAAGTCCCGCTGCTGGCCATCGTCAGCGAAGTGCGCAATCGCTATCGCTACCGTGAAGTCGTCCTCGAGCAGGCCCGCGAGCAGCTGTATCGCAAGTTCGACTGGCTGAGCGCCAACGCCAGCGCCGACGAGTTGTCCGAACTGCAAGTCGCGGACTTTGGCACCCGTCGTCGGTTTTCCTTCCGCGTCCAGGAAGAAGTGGTCAACGTGCTCAAGCATGATTTCCCCGGGCGCTTCGTCGGCACCAGTAACGTCCACCTGTCCCGGGAGCTGGACATGAAACCCCTGGGCACCATGGCCCACGAGTGGATCATGGCCCACCAGCAACTGGGCCCGCGACTGATCGACAGCCAGATCGCCGCCCTCGATTGCTGGGTGCGCGAGTACCGGGGCCTGCTGGGGATCGCGCTCACCGACTGCATCACCATGGACGCCTTCCTCAAGGATTTCGATCTGTTCTTTGCCAAGCTGTTCGACGGCTTGCGCCATGACTCGGGCGACCCGGTGATCTGGGCTGAAAAAGCCATTGCCCACTACCACAAGCTGGGCATCGACCCGATGAGCAAGACCCTGGTGTTCTCCGATAGCCTGACATTGCCCAAATGCCTGGAGATTTTTCGAGCGTTGCGTGGTCGCATTAATGTCAGCTTCGGTATTGGCACCCACCTGACCTGCGACATTCCGGGTGTCGAGCCCATGAGCATCGTGCTTAAAATGATCAGCTGTGACGGGCAACCCGTGGCCAAGATTTCAGACGAGCCCGGCAAGACCCACTGCAAGGACCCGAATTTCGTCGCCTACATGCGACACGTTTTCCAAGTACCTGCCGCCCTTTGATACATCAAGCAAGGAGTGAATTCATGCAAGCCGTACAGCGTGAGATTGCTGGACAGCTCAAGGTCCAGCCACCGTTCGCCAATGACGCCGACCTCAAGGCCGAAATCGCCCGGCGAGTGAGCTTCATCCAGGATTGCCTGGTCAATTCCGGGCTCAAGTCCCTCGTGCTGGGCATCAGCGGGGGTGTCGACTCACTGACCGCCGGGCTGCTGGCCCAACGTGCCATGCGCGAACTGCGGGAGAAAACCGGTAACGCGGCCTATAAGTTCATCGCCGTGCGCCTGCCGTACGAAACCCAGTTCGACGAACATGAAGCGCAGGCCTGCGTGGACTTCATCGACCCCGACGAGCGCCATACCGTCAACATTGGCCCGGCGGTCAAGGCCTTGGCCGAGCAAGTGGCGGCGTTCGAAGGCAAGGCGGTGGTTTCGCGGGATTTCGTGTTGGGCAATACCAAGGCGCGGATGCGCATGGTGGCGCAGTACACCATCGCCGGCGCCGAGCAGGGCCTGGTGATTGGCACCGACCACGCAGCCGAAGCGGTCATGGGGTTCTTCACCAAGTTCGGTGACGGCGCCTGCGACCTGGCGCCATTGAGTGGTTTGGTGAAAAACCAGGTCCGGGCCATCGCCCGTGACTTTGGCGCGCCGGAGTCGCTGGTGGAAAAAATCCCCACCGCCGACCTTGAGGACCTGTCCCCAGGCAAGCCGGACGAAGCCTCCCACGGCGTGACCTACGCCGAGATCGACGCGTTCCTGCACGGCCAACCGATTCGCGAAGAGGCGGCCAGGATCATTTGCGACACCTATCGCAAGACCGAACACAAGCGGGTGATGCCCTACGCCCCGTGATCGCCCCTTGTGGGAGCGGGCTTGCTCGCGAAGACAGCGGCACAGTCAACATTGATGTCGATTGGCATATCGCCATCGCGAGCAAGCTCGCTCCCACAAGGAGCGGTTGCCTGGCATAAAAAAAGCGCCCTGCATGGGGCGCTTTTTTTGTACTTGAAATTGATCACTTCAGCGTGACGGTGCCTTTCATCATCGAGATATGACCCGGGAACGAGCAGAAGAAACCGTATTTTTCAGCGGCATCAAGTTTCGACACGTCGAAGGTCACCGAGTCCGTTTCCTTGGCGCCAATGAGCTTGGTGTGGGCGATGATGCGAGCATCACCTTCCGGCAGGTAGTTCTTGTCGATGCCTGCCGCCAAACCAGCCGTGGCAATCGGCTGCATATCAGCCTCTTTGCTCAGCACCCAGTTATGGCCCATGACGTTTTTCGGCAAGCTGCCCGAATGCGTCAGCTCAACGGTGAACGTCTTGCAGCTCTTGTCGATCTCAATGGCCTTGGTGCTGAAGGACATCTGGTCGGTCGAGTCGATGGTGGTCTTGCACTCCGCTGCCATCAGTTGGCTGCTGGCCAGCGTCAACAGGGATACTGCAACAAGTTTGGCAAACATTGTGAATCTCCAAGGCATGGTTAACAAAAATCCGTCAAAGGGAAAGAGTGCCTGACTTTGCGGCAAGTTCCTATGACCTGAGTCAAAGATTGTATACAACTTAAGGCTATCAACCTGATGGATAGAATCAACCAGCCAGAAGGATAACGCGCACCTATGATCACTCCATCACCTCCTGGAGCGATCGCCATGAACCTCAATAGCCTGTTGTGCAGCTTGCTCGCCGCCTACGCCTGTGGCGCCAGCGGCACCTATGAAAAACCCCGGCACGAGGTTTAAGTCCTTTGCGCGGCCTGGGCCAGGCTTTACTCTGATGCGGTGACTGACCTCGGAGTAAAGCATGTCCATCGCGTCTGTTTGTGTATTTTGTGGCGCCAGCACTGGCACCGACCCAGCGTATCGTGAAGCGGCGCAGACCCTCGGGCGGGCGTTGGCGGAACGAAAATTGACCCTGGTCTACGGCGGCGGTGCGGTCGGCCTGATGGGAATCGTCGCCGATGCGGCCCTGGCCGCCGGCGGCGAAGTCATCGGCGTCATCCCGCAAAGCCTGAAGGACAAGGAAATCGGCCACAGCGGCCTGACCCGCCTGGAAGTGGTGGACGGCATGCACGCCCGCAAGGCACGCATGGCTGAACTCAGCGATGCCTTCATCGCCCTGCCCGGCGGCCTCGGCACGCTGGAGGAATTGTTCGAAGTCTGGACCTGGGGCCAGCTCGGCTACCACGGCAAACCGCTGGGGCTACTGGAAGTGAACGGTTTCTACAGCAAACTCACCGCGTTTCTCGATCATATCGTCGGCGAAGGCTTCGTCCGCACGCCCCATCGTGACATGCTGCAAGTGAGCGAATCCGCGCAGAACCTGCTCGATGCCCTGGACGAATGGCAACCGTCCGTACAACCAAAGTGGGCCGAACAAAAACCCAGCTAACGGCTCGACCCCGATACAGGGCAGAATATGCGCCGCTCAACCTCACCTTCGACCCCAGAGGATCGCCCATGGCCAAACCCAATTATTCCTTCGCCAAACGTCAGAGAGACTTGGCCAAGGAGCAGAAGAAAGAGGAAAAGCTGCAGCGCAAGAAAGCAACCGCCGATGAAGCGGCACTGAACCCCGATGCCGAAGGCGAAGTGGCGGCAGACGATGATGTAGATGCACCGAAAGATCAGGCCCCCGACGCCTGAGGTCTCCAGGGCCCGATGATCCGATCCACACGGTGGGAGCGAGCTTGCTCGCGATAGCGAATTAACAGTCAACCTCCTCGTTGGCTGACACGACGTTATCGCGAGCGGGCTCGCTCCCACAGTGTTCACACAGCGTTCATGATTCCAACGGCATCACCGTCACCCGCACCTCGGGATCATGGGCACCGCCGCCCAGGATCACCCCGCGCAACGGCGACACGTCGGAAAAGTCCCGGCCCCAGGCCAGGGTGATGTGTTCCAGGGCGGGCTGCACGTTGTTGGTCGGATCGAAATCCACCCAACCCAACACCGGGCAATACACCGAGACCCAGGCGTGGGACGCATCGGCGCCAATCAGCCGTGGCTGGCCGGGCGGTGGCTGGGTCAGCAGGTAGCCGCTGACGTAACGCGCCGCCAAGCCGCGAGAGCGCACGCAAGCCAACATCAGGTGGGCAAAGTCCTGGCACACCCCCCGCCGCCGCTCCAGCACCTCCACCAGCGGCGTTGCCACCTGGGTCGCCTCCGCATCGAAGGTGAATTCCTCGAAGATCTTTTCCATCAGTGCTCGAACACCGGCCATCAACGGACGCCCCGGCGTAAAGCAGCTTTCGGAAAACTCGACGAAGCTGCGCTTGAGGTGCACATACGGTGACTCGAAACGGTAACGACACGCCTCCAGCAGTGGCGCCGCCAGGGGCCGCCCCGTGTAGGTCAGTGCGTTGCAGGTCGACTCCCAGGCCGGGGACAAGTTGAAGTCCAGCTCGGGGCGGGCCAGCACCTCGACGCTCAGGCGGGCATTGACCAGCAACTCGTCATGGGGCCGTTCAAAGGCCAGGCGGGTCAGCGGGTTGCCGAACACATCCAGCTCATCGCGCCGGGTGGTCGGTTCCGGACTGATCAGTAACTGCTGCTCGGTGCAACGCTGCCAGTCACAGGCCCGTGGCCACAGGTGGGCGAGCTGCTGGGCCAGGGACACCGGGCTGTCGTAGTGGTAATGAGTGTCGTGGAGGATCTGGTAACGAGCGTTCATCAGACGGATACCGTACGTTGGCTGACGTCATCGACGTGGGCGAAATGACGCAAGGCCAGGCGGTCGGACACCTGGCCACTGGCATCGGCCACGTCCTGCAACAGGTCGGCCAGCCCATCGAGTGCGGCGCGCAGGCTGGCTTCACCGAACAAGGGGTTTTCCAGGCAACGCAGGTCAAAGCGTGACAGACGTGCGACCAGGTCCGGCAAGGCGGTTTCCCTGGGCGCGGCAAAATCATCGTTCAAGCGCTTGAGGGTGCGGGCCACCAGCTTCAATTGGAAGAGCACCGCGTGAGGGTTCTGTTCGTCCAGCAGCAACAAGTCCAGCACCGGGATCAACTGGGCCACCGCCAAATAACGCGAGCGGTAGGTGATGCTGCTGTTGCCCAGTTCCAATAACCACTCCAGCCCCTCCTGATCGAACACCGCATCGCTGCGCAGAAACGCCGCCAGGCTGCTGCTGAGAAACTGCAGGCGCTCCAGGCGCCGACCGATCATCAGGAAGCGCCAGCCTTCGTCTCGGGTCATATCGTCCAGGGCGAACCCGGACAACGCCGCCAGAGACATCACCAGCCGATTGAGGAAATCCAGCAACTCGCCGAAATCCGCTTCCTCGGTTTCCAGCTCCATGGCTTCGCGCTGCAATTCCACCAGCGCCTGCCAATTCTCCCGGGACAACTTGCCGCGCACCTGCGAGGCGGCCCACTGCAAGCGCTGCAGGTTGGAGCGCAGGCTGAACGACCAGTCGTCCCCCAGCAGCGCCGCCAGCAAACGCTCGGGCAACTCGCCCTCTTCGGGCAATAGCATCAGGCTTTCGCCCAAGGCCACCGCCGACTCCAAGGCCTGCGGATCATCGCCATCGACATAACGCGCCAGCATGATCCGCAGCAACCGTGCGCTGCCATCGCACCGCTCGCAGTAGCGGCCGAACCAGAACAGGTTTTCCACCACCCGCGAAGGCAAGTACGGATCACGTCGGACCAGGTCATGGACACCCACGGTGCGCTGGGCCTTCCATTGTTCACCGCCGGGCGCCTGCTCTCCCAGCACCCAGGTGTCCTTGCTGGCGCCACCGCGCTGCATCGACACCACCTCGGCGTCGGCCTCGGCGGCCACGCGGGTCAGGCCGCCCGGAAGCACCCGGTAATCGTCCTTGCCGGCCACTGCATACATGCGCATGCCAATCGCCCGGGGCTGGATTTGCCCATCTTCGGCCTGCCAGACCGGCGCCTGGGACAGTTGCGCCAGTTCCTGGGCGACGTAGGCATAGGGCCGCGCCTGCATGCGCGCCGCCAATTGGCCGCGCTGCGCCTCGCTCAAGTCGCGCCCGAACACAGGGCTGAAACTCTGGGAAGGAAATGCCGGCTTGATCAATAGTTGCGGCAATTTTTCCAGGGCCTGGGCCAGCACCGGCGGCTCACCGCACCACCAGGTGGCGATGGACGGCAGCAGCAGTTCTTCGCCGAACAGGTACTGGTTGATCTTGGGCAGGAATCCCAGGAGGCCCGGCGACTCCAGCACGCCACTGCCCAGGGCATTGGCCACCAGCACCCGGCCCTGGCGCACGGCTTCGAGCAACCCTGGCACGCCGAGGGCCGAATCGGTGCGCAGCTCCAGGGGGTCGCAGAAATCATCGTCGAGCCGACGCATGATGGCGTGGACCCGGCGCAGGCCACTGAGGGTCTTGAGGTAGACCGTGGCGTCACGAACGGTCAGGTCGCCCCCTTCCACCAGCGGGTAGCCCAATTGGCGCGCCAGGTAAAGATGTTCGAAATAGCTTTCGTTGAACCGACCCGGCGTCAACAGCACCACCAGTGGCGACTCTCCGTCGCTGGGCGCCTGTCGCGCCAGGGTTTCCTGCAAGGTGCGGAAAAAACCGGACAGGTGCCGCACCTTCAGGTCGCGATACAAGTCGGGAAACGCGCGGGATACGATCGTGCGGTTTTCCAGCGCATAACCAGCCCCCGACGGCGCCTGGGTCCGGTCCGCCGTGACCCACCAGCGGCCATCCGGCGTGCGCGCCAGATCCACGGCGTACAAGTGCAGGAAACTGCCATCCGGCGGCGCAATGCCTTGGCAGGGCCAGAGGAAATTGTTGTGCCCGAACACCAGCTCCGCCGGCAACAGCCCTTCGCTGACCAGCCGCTGCGGCCCATACAGGTCGGCCAGCACCGCATTGAGCAGGCGCGCGCGCTGGGCGATCCCGGCTGACAGATGCTTCCATTCCTGCGGGTCGATTACATGGGGCAGCAGGTCCAGTTCCCACGGCCGGTCGGCGCCTTTTGGGTCTGCGTAGACGTTATAGGTCACGCCGTTTTCCTGGATCTGCCGGGCCAGCAGGGCCTGGCGCTGGAGCAACTGGGCAGGCGAACTGCGCTGCAACTGGTCGAACAACCGCCGCCAGTGCGCGCGTACCGCACCGCTGTCGTCCAGCAATTCGTGATAGGTGCCCGTCGTCAGCGGGTAACGGTCAAGCAGGTCAGGCATGGAAAGCTCGGCAGACGGCAATGAAAGGTGAGACTAGCGCAGCGCGTGGCGCCCGGATAGCGGAGTTTGGACCGGAACATGACGACGGTGGCGAGGCAGCAGACTCCAATTGCCTGACACACCGGGTCGTCAGGTTTCAGGGCCGCTGCGCAGCCCCGCGGCAGCAAGCGCACTCGCCACGGGGTTCGCTTACCTCTTTAACGCCCCTGGAACCGGCGCAGATCGAGCGTGAGTGGAAACTCGTCATCCACGGCCAGGCTCGGGATCGGCAGCTTCCCAGGCGTGTGTCCGAGACGGAAGAAACGCGCCATGCGCCGGCTCTCGGCCTCGTTGGCATTCACCGGCAGGCTGTCATAGTTGCGCCCGCCCGGATGAGCCACGTGATACTGGCAGCCGCCCACGGAGCGTTGCATCCAGGTGTCGAGCACATCGAAGACCAGCGGCGCATGCACCGGGATGGTCGGTTGCAGGCAGTTGGCCGGTTGCCAGGCGCGGAAACGCACCCCGGCGACGAACTCGCCGACCCGACCGGTGGGTTGCAACGGCACCGGCACGCCATTGCAGGTCAGCAGGTAGCGTTGCGGCGCCAGGCCGCTGAGCTTGACCTGCAAACGCTCCAGGGAGGAATCCACATAGCGCACGGTGCCCCCCACCGCGCCCTCTTCCCCCAGCACGTGCCAAGGCTCGAGGGCTTGGCGCAATTGCAGTTCGATGCCACTGACCGCGTAATCGCCCACCTTGGGGAAACGGAACTCCAGATGCGCGGCGAACCACTCGGCCCGCAGCGGGTAGCCAGCAGCGTTCAGTTCGTGGATGACGTCGGCAAAATCCTGCTCGATAAAGTGCGGCAACAGGAAACGGTCATGCAGCTCAGTGCCCCAGCGCGCCAGCTTCGCCGGTGCGTAAGGCTCTCGCCAGAACCGCGCCACCAGCGCCCGCAGCAGTAATTGCTGGGCCAGGCTCATGCGGGCGTGGGGTGGCATCTCGAACGCACGCAACTCCAACAGGCCAAGACGCCCGGTGGCGCCGTCCGGAGAGTAGAGCTTGTCGATGCAGAATTCGGCACGGTGCGTATTGCCCGTGACGTCGATCAACAGGTTGCGCAGCAAGCGATCCACCAACCACGGCGGGCACTCTTCGCCGGGCTGTGGCATTTGCGCGAAAGCGATTTCCAGTTCGTACAAGGCGTCGTTGCGCGCCTCGTCCACGCGGGGCGCCTGGGAGGTCGGGCCGATGAACAACCCGGAAAACAGGTAGGACAACGACGGGTGGTTATGCCAGTAACTGATCAGGCTGCGCAGCAAGTCGGGACGCCGCAGGAACGGTGAGTCAGCCGGTGTCGCGCCCCCCAGTACGAAATGGTTCCCGCCGCCGGTGCCGGTGTGCCGGCCGTCGATCATGAATTTTTCGGTGGTCAGGCGGGTCTGTCGCGCCTCTTCGTATAAAAACTCTGTGCGCTCGACCAACTCATCCCAGGTCGCCGAGGGTTGCACGTTGACCTCGATCACACCCGGGTCGGGGGTGATACGGAAATTGCTCAGACGCGGGTCGCTCGGCGGCTCGTAGCCTTCCAACAGCACCGGACAGCGCAGTTCCTCAGCCGTCGCCTCAATGGCGCTGACCAGCTCCAGGTAATCCTCGACCCGCTCCAGCGGCGGCATGAACAGGTAGAGTCGACCATCGCGGGCCTCGGCACAGAAGGCGGTGCGGGTCAGCCAGTCGGCGGATTTGTCGATCTGTGGGACACGCTCCTGCTCGGCGGCCGGCTCGCCGTGACGCGCCAGTTCCTCGGTGCCGGGCAGTTCGGGCAAGTCCTGGTTCGGGTCGGTGGGGTGGATGAACGGGTATTCGGCCGCCGTCACCCAAGGCTGGGACGCCAGCGGCAAGCGATAGCCCAGGGGCGAATCCCCCGGCACCAGGCGGCAGTGGTTATCCCGCAGGTACCAGCGACCGCTTTGCCATTGATCCCCCTTGGCGGTGCGGGCCAACGGCAGGACCTGGCCGATCACTTTATCCAGGCCCTGGCTGAAGACCTTGCGCAACCGCGCACGCTCCAGGGCGTCCTCCAGGCGTGGGTCTTCGGCCGTGACATTCGAAGGCAATGCCCCTTCGCGCCAGAGGTAATAGAAGTTGTCTTCGTAGGCCGGAAACACAAACCGTGTAGGGATTTTCAAGCGCTCGGCAACGCTCGCCAGGAAGCGCCCAGCCAGTTCGCCATCGGCGCCGTAGTCCTCCTGCTCATCGGCAATCAACGCGCTGTTGTGCCAGATCGGCACCCCGTCGCGCCGCCAATAGCAGTTGAGCGACCAGCGCGGCAATTGCTCGCCGGGGTACCACTTGCCCTGGCCGAAATGCACCAGCCCCTTGGGCGCATAGTGATTGCGCATGCGCTGGAACAGCTCGGCGGAGAGCCGGCGTTTATCCGGCCCGAGTGCCGCGGTGTTCCACTCGGCACCGTCCGGGTCATCGATGGAGACAAAAGTCGGTTCGCCCCCCATGGTCAGGCGCACGTCGCCCTCCAACAGGTCGGCATCGATCTGGCGCCCCAGTGCCTGGATCGCCAGCCACTGTGCGTCGGTGTAAGGCTTGGTCACCCGCGGCGCTTCCCAGACCCGCTCGACGGACATTTCGTGGCTGAACTCACACTCGCAAGGCTCCACCAAACCACTGATCGGGGCCGCCGAGGACGGATCGGGACTGCACGCCAACGGGATGTGGCCTTCACCGGCGAACAACCCGGACGTCGCATCCAGGCCGATCCAACCGGCACCGGGCAGGTAGACCTCGCACCAGGCATGCAGGTCGGTGAAGTCCACGTCAGTGCCGGACGGGCCATCGAGGCTTTTTACGTCGGCGGTCAACTGGATCAGGTAACCGGAAACGAAACGCGCGGCCAAGCCGAGGTTGCGCAACAACTGCACCAACAGCCAGGCCGAGTCGCGGCACGAGCCGGACGCGTGCTCAAGGGTGTGCTCCGGGGTCTGCACGCCCGGCTCCATGCGAATCAGGTAGTTGATGTCTTCGCTCAGGCGCTGGTTGAGCGCCACCAAAAAATCCACCGCCGGCAACGGCGTGCGGTCGATGCCGTCCAGATAGGCCTGGAATTTCGGCGTCAACGGCAGGGTTTCAAGGTAGGGCGCCAGCTCCTTGCGCTCATCGGCCGCGTAGGCGAAGGGGATCTTCTCGGCGTAGGGTTCGAGAAAGAAGTCGAATGGATTGAACACTGCCATTTCCGCCAGCAAATCGACTTCGATCCGCATCTCCCGGGTTTTCTCGGGAAACACCAGCCGCGCCAGGTAATTGCCCTGGGGATCCTGCTGCCAGTTGATGAAATGCTGCTCTGGCGAAACCTTCAGCGCATAGGAAAGAATCCGTGTACGGCTGTGGGCCGCCGGGCGCAGGCGAACGATCTGCGGGCCGAGTTCGACCGCGCGGTCGTAGCGGTAATGCGTGACGTGATGCAATGCGACATGGATCGACACGACGTGCCTCCTGCGAGCCTGGGCGTTATCGAAAGCGGCGCAAGACTTATGCCATGCAGGCAGGCCGGACACTTTCTTTGTCTACTCAAGGCAGTAGAGCACTAAAAACGCGCGATGCCCGAATTCATCTGCAAAGCCATGCACATAAATGCGGCGCGAATCGACTCAGCGACGTGGGCGTGAGGCCTTGGCGGCCTGGATGATCAGCGCGCGTTGGTGGCGGATCTCGACGAGTTTGCTGCGCATTTCCCGATGACGCTTGCTGTTGAGCAGTAACAGCCCCAGCAGTGGCAACAGCACAGCGAATAGATACACGCCCCGATGCGCGCCATAAGCGAACGTCGGCAGCACCGCCGCCAGACAGGCCAGGAAATACCCCGCCACCCACCAGACCGCCCAGGCGCGCCCGCGAGCGATCAAGAGATTGCCCAGGACCAGGACGAGCACCAGGGCCAACGTGCCGAACCCGACATAGTCGGTCCTGGCTGACGGTTCCAGGGCACGCCAATAAGTGGTCCCGGCCAACACAAGCAGCGTGGACCCGGAAAAGCAGCCCAGCAGGATGGTCCCCATGAACACCGGAAAATAACGGGCGAGGAATGGCTTCAGCGATCCGCCCCCGATCATTCCGTGAACTCCTCGTACAGCCCGACGGCAACCGTCTTCACGGCGCCATCGCCGGTATAACTGCCAATGACCCCCAGCGCGCCTCCGAGGGAGTCCTTTATCTGCGTCAGCGTCGCATGCCTGATTTGCGCTGAAGAATAACGTTTGGGCAAGGCTCCCGCGCGTTGCTGCAGCTTGAGCAGCTTCGCGGTCAGGCTCGGGTCCTTGAGCGTCAACAGCTCCTTGGTCAGCTTGCTGCGCTCCTGCCGATTCAGCCCCTTGAGCAACTGATACCAACTCTTTCCAGTGGCAGCCGCCTTGTTGGCCTTGAGCAGCCGGACAGTCGTCAGAGCCGAGCCACCGACCCCCACCAGGGAAACCCCGTCAAGGATCGGCGACACGATGTTGTACCAGTCGGCGTCGTTCATCTCATCGTTGCCCGTCGGATTGGTCAGCTCATTGGCCACCCGCATCCCGCCAATGACGCATTGCGCGGTACTGGCCGTCGCGGCAGCGGCGCCCAGGGCAACGACAAAAGCACTTGCCCCCGCCGTAAAGGGCACCGCGACGCTGCCACTGAACACCACCACCCAACCGATCACCGCGGCGACACAGGACAAGCCGGCATTGGATGCTTCAAGTCCGAGCTTGGACTCGCGGGGGCTGCTTTTGACCTGATCGATGAACTGCTGCGGCGCGATGTATTTTTTCGCCTCGCGCAGAATGATGCGCTTGGGCGCGATGCTGCAAATCGGCTTGAACTCGCGCAGGGTCACGACGTTGTATTCGGAATCGACATACACCACCCCCGCCCCGGCAATGCCAGGATCGGCGTCAATGGCAGCAAACAGGCGCGGCAGGTTGATCTGGCTTTCGATGCGTTTGCGGGCCATGAACTGGGAAAAGCTCAGGTCCATGCCGATGCCCGTTGTAGCGCTGCCCATATGAATCGTCCTTGAAAATTGGAAGTGAGTCTTTATCCACACTGAACCTTGTGGTGTTCGGCTTTATTGCGCCTGCTGGCTGATATTGGCGGTCGCCACGATAACAAACGGCCAGCACCCCCGCTAGAAAGCAAAACGCCAGCACTCAGGCTGGCGTTTTGCGATGCGGCTAGGCGATCAGCGCGGCACGACCGGCTTGCGCGCCGGTTTCGGTCCCTTGCCCTTGGCGGCGTCCTTGCGCTCCTTGGCGGCTTGCTGGTTGCGGGCGAATGCCGCGGCCTTGGCCTGCTCGCGCTTGTCCCACGGGTTGCCGCCATCGCTGGCCCGCGGCGGCAGGCCGGTGTGCTGGGTCAGGATCTTGGTGGTTTCCTTGCCCACTTTGTGGCTGCCAGCCGGCGTCGAGTTCTTGCGACGGGCGCTCTGATAGCTGTCGGTGGCCGGCTGGTGCAACGGAATCAATTGATTCTTTCCCGGCCCGATCAGGTCGGCGCGGCCCATGCGGGTCAGCGCTTCGCGCAGCATCGGCCAGCCCTTGGGGTCGTGATAACGCAGGAAGGCCTTGTGCAGGCGGCGCTGCTCTTCGCTCTTGACGATGGTCACCCCGTCACTCTTGTAGGTGACCTTGCGCAGCGGGTTCTTGCCCGAGTGGTACATGGCCGTGGCCGTGGCCATCGGCGACGGATAGAACGCCTGCACCTGGTCGGCCCGGAAACCGTTGCCCTTGAGCCACAGCGCCAGGTTCATCATGTCTTCGTCGGTGGTGCCCGGATGGGCGGCGATGAAGTACGGAATCAGGTACTGCTCTTTCCCGGCTTCCTTGGTGTACTTCTCGAACATCCGCTTGAATTTGTCATAGCTGCCGATGCCCGGCTTCATCATCTGGTTGAGCGGGCCTTCCTCGGTGTGCTCCGGCGCGATCTTCAGGTAACCGCCAACGTGGTGGGTCACCAGCTCCTTGACATACTCCGGCGACTCGACCGCCAGGTCGTAACGCAGGCCCGAGGCAATCAAGATCTTCTTCACCCCAGGCAATGCCCGGGCGCTGCGGTACAGCTGGATCAGCGAAGAATGGTCGGTGTTCAGGTTCGGGCAGATGCCGGGGAACACGCACGACGGCTTGCGGCACGCGGATTCGATCTCCGGGCTCTTGCAGGCAATGCGATACATGTTGGCGGTCGGGCCGCCGAGGTCGGAAATGACCCCGGTGAAGCCCGGGACCTTGTCGCGGATCTCTTCGATCTCGCGAATGATCGACTCTTCGGAACGGTTCTGGATGATCCGGCCTTCGTGCTCGGTGATCGAGCAGAACGTGCAGCCGCCGAAGCAGCCGCGCATGATGTTCACCGAGAAACGGATCATCTCGTAGGCCGGGATCTTTTCCTTGCCGTACGCCGGATGGGGAACACGTGCGTAAGGCATGCCAAACACGTAGTCCATTTCCTCAGTGGTCATCGGAATGGGCGGCGGGTTGAACCAGACGTCGACTTCACCGTGCTTCTGCACCAGGGCGCGGGCGTTGCCTGGGTTGGTTTCCAGGTGCAACACTCGGTTGGCATGGGCGTAGAGCACCGCGTCGCCACGGACTTTTTCCACCGATGGCAAGCGAATCACGGTCTTGTCACGGGTCATTTTCGGGCTCGCCAGGATCTGCACGACCTTGGCTTCGCTCGGATCCTCGACCGGCCCCTTCTCCTGCTCGATGGCGCAGGCAGCAGTGTCCTGGGTATTCACATACGGGTTGATGATCTTGTCGATCTTGCCCGGACGGTCGATGCGCGTGGAATCGACTTCGTACCAGCCTTGCGGCGTATCACGACGGATGAAGGCCGTGCCGCGTACGTCCGTGATGTCTTCGATCTTGTGGCCGTAGGACAGGCGCTGGGCGACTTCGACAATGGCCCGCTCGGCGTTGCCATAGAGCAGGATGTCGGCGCAGGCGTCGATCAGGATCGAGTTGCGCACCCGGTCCTGCCAGTAATCGTAATGGGCGATGCGACGCAGGGAGGCTTCGATGCCGCCGAGGACGATGGGCACGTGCTTGTAGGCTTCCTTGCAGCGCTGGCTATAGACCAGGCTCGCGCGATCCGGTCGTTTACCCGCCAGGCCACCCGGGGTGTAGGCGTCGTCGGAACGGATTTTCTTGTCAGCGGTGTAGCGGTTGATCATCGAGTCCATGTTGCCGGCCGCGACACCGAAAAACAGGTTGGGCTCGCCAAGCTTCATGAAGTCGTCTTTAGACTGCCAGTTCGGCTGGGCGATGATCCCGACGCGAAAGCCCTGGGCTTCCAGCAAACGGCCGATGATGGCCATGCCGAACGACGGGTGGTCGACGTAGGCATCACCGGTCACGATGATGATGTCGCACGAATCCCAGCCAAGCTGATCCATCTCCTCCCTGCTCATGGGCAGGAATGGCGCCGGGCCGAAACATTCGGCCCAGTACTTGGGATAGTCAAATAACGGCTTGGCTGCTTGCATGTCGATGACCGGTATAAAGGATGAAAAATCGCGGGCGCGGAATATAGCACAAATTTTGACCAATTCCGACGGCTATGGTCGGAAATCGGCGGCGCACTTATCGCGAGCAAGCTCGCTCCCACAGCGGAATGCATTCCAGGGTGGGAGCGAGCTTGCTCGCGATAAGGCCGGATCAGACGACGAAGAACTTACTCATCATCATCGAAATTGTAGCTACCCGGCGCCAGGTTTTCGAAGCGCGTGTACTTGCCGATAAACGCCAGGCGGATGAAGCCGATCGGGCCGTTCCGCTGCTTGCCGATGATGATTTCGGCGATGCCCTTGTGTTCCGTCTCGGGGTGATACACCTCGTCGCGGTACACGAACATGATGACGTCGGCGTCCTGCTCGATCGCTCCGGATTCCCGCAAGTCGGAGTTCACCGGACGCTTGTTGGGGCGCTGTTCCAGGGAACGGTTCAACTGGGAAAGCGCTACCACCGGGCAGTTGAATTCCTTGGCCAGGGCCTTGAGGGAACGAGAGATCTCGGAAATCTCGTTGGTCCGGTTGTCGCCACTGGAACCAGGGATCTGCATCAACTGCAGGTAGTCGATCATGATCAGCGCGATATCACCGTGTTCACGCACCAGGCGCCGGGTCCGGGCACGCATTTCCGACGGGCTGATACCAGCGGTATCGTCGATGAACAACTTGCGGTCGTTGAGCAGGTTGACCGCCGAGGTGAGTCGCGGCCAGTCGTCGTCTTCCAGTTGGCCGGAACGAACTTTGGTCTGGTCGATACGCCCCAGGGACGAGAGCATACGCATGATCAGCGATTCGCCTGGCATCTCGAGGGAGTACACCAGCACCGCCTTGTCGCTGCGCAGCACGGCGTTCTCCACCAGGTTCATCGCAAAGGTGGTCTTACCCATGGATGGACGGCCGGCGACGATGATCAGGTCGGACGGCTGCAGGCCGCTGGTCTTCTCGTCGAGGTCGGTGTAGCCGGTGGACAGGCCAGTGATGGCGTTGTCGGTGTTGAACAAGGTGTCGATGCGGTCGATGGCCTTGGTCAACAGGTCGTTGACGCTCACCGGGCCACCGGTTTTCGGCCGGGCCTCGGCGATCTGGAAAATCTGCCGCTCGGCTTCGTCAAGGATCTCGGCGGCGGTGCGGCCTTCCGGGTTGAAAGCGCTGTCGGCGATCTCGGTGCTGATGCCGATCAACTGGCGCAAGGTCGCCCGCTCGCGCACGATCTGCGCGTAGGCCTTGATGTTCGCGACCGACGGCGTGTTTTTTGCCAACTCGCCCAGGTAACCGAGGCCGCCGACCTGGGACGTCTGCCCTTCCTTGTCCAATTGCTCGGCCAGGGTGACGACGTCGATCGGCATGTTCTGATCGGCCAGCCGGGCGATCGCACGGAAAATCAGGCGGTGGTCATGCCGGTAGAAATCGCCGTCGGAGACTTGATCGAGCACGCGTTCCCAGGCGTTGTTATCCAGCATCAAGCCACCGAGCACGGCCTGTTCGGCCTCGATGGAATGCGGAGGCACCTTCAGGGCAGCGGTTTGCAGATCGTATTGCTCGGGAGCGGTGATTTCGTTCATGGCCACGTCTGGTTATGAAATTCAGCAATTACAGAAAGACAAAGGGCACGACCTGTAAACAGGATCGTGCCCGATGTTACCGGCAAGCACCCGAGGGTGCCAGCCGACAGGTGTTGCTTAGGCTGCTACCACGACAACGCGTACGGTGGCTTCAACTTCGGCGTGCAGGTGCACGGCTACGTCGAATTCACCTACGTTGCGGATGGTGCCGTTCGGCAGACGAACTTCGCTTTTCGCGACTTCAACGCCGGAGGCGGTCAGTGCGTCAGCGATGTCGTGAGTACCGATCGAACCGAACAGCTTGCCTTCGTCGCCAGCGGTGGCAGTGATGGTCACTTCCAGCTCGGCCAGTTGGGCAGCACGGCTTTCAGCCGATGTCTTACGGTCTGCGGCGGCTTTTTCCAGCTCGGCGCGACGCTCTTCGAACGCAGCCAGGTTGGCAGCGGTCGCAGCGGTGGCCTTGCCGAAAGGCAGCAGGTAGTTACGACCGTAGCCGGCCTTAACGTTTACTTTGTCGCCCAGGTTGCCCAGGTTGGCGATTTTTTCCAGAAGGATCAGTTGCATGTGAAAATCCTCTAACTTTTAACCTTCACCGTTCGCGTTGTCGGCGTCTTTCGGCGCCATACGACCGCGAAAATCAATCAGGCTGTCAACGATGGCCAAGACCACGAGCAACGGACCGAGCAAGTGCATGAAAGGCAACAACGTCACGTATATCCCCACCAGCCAGAACGTGGCCAGTCGCTTCTGCGCCACCAGCCCGTGAATCAGGGCCAGGCCGGCGAAGACCAGCGCAACACTGCACAACGGCAACAGGATCAGTGCATGCAGCCCGAAGAACGGAGCCACACACATGACGGCCAGCAGTGACAGCGCCACGCTCTTGGGGAATCGGATGGCGCGAAACTCGCGACCGAAACCACCGGGGTTATACAACGACGCCTGCCAATAGCGCCCAAGAATCAGGCACAGCACGCTAAAGATCTGCAGCGAAGACGCTATCGAAATGATCATCAGCGGAGCGCTCAGGGCGGTGAGAAACGCCTTCTGGTCTGCCGAGAATGTCTCGTAGACCTCACCCATCGCCAGCGGCAGGACGTGTTCGAACGTCTGCGCCAGTGACTCGATGAAGGAACTGAAGACAGTTCCCAGGCTCACCGCACACAACAACCCCACGGCCACGCTGCATAGCAGCACGCGGTTCCAGGTATGTCCGGCGCGCAAAACCAACGCCAGGCCACAAGCCCCGAGCAACACCAGCAGTGTTGTCGGGTCCTTCAGGAAATACCAGCTCACCAACGCTGACAGCAACCCGATACCCAGGACGCCCAAGGCGTCCGAACCACGCCGCAGAAGCACAAGGCATCCAGCGGCGGCACTCAACCAGAACAACAGCGGCAATGCCGCGGATCCGGCCACGACCAGCGTGGCCTGCACACGTCCCCGCATGATGAAGTCAGCTAAGGCGCGCATGCATTCAATCCCTTACTACTCGTCGACTGCCCGGTCTCAGCGGCCGTGGCTGTCGGTGTAGGCCAGCAGGGCCAGGAAGCGGGCGCGCTTGATAGCGGTGGCCAGCTGACGCTGATAACGAGCTTTGGTACCGGTGATACGGCTTGGAACGATTTTGCCGGTCTCGGATACGTAGGCTTTCAGAGTGTTGAGATCTTTGTAATCGATCTCTTTCACGTCTTCAGCGGTGAAGCGGCAGAATTTACGACGACGGAAGAAACGTGCCATGTGATTGGCTCCTTAAAAGGTCCGTGGATTACTCGTCAGCGTTATCGCTGTTGTCGCTGTCGCTATCGCTGTCATCGCCATCGGCGCTGTCAGAGTGCTCAGGACGGTCGCGACGCTCACGGCGCTCACTGCGGTTTTCTTCAGCCTTGAGCATCTCGGATTGGCCGGTGACGGCTTCTTCGCGACGGATGACCAGGTTACGGATCACTGCATCGTTGTAGCGGAAGTTGTCTTCCAGCTCGGCCAGGGCCTTGCCAGTGCACTCAACGTTCAGCATCACGTAGTGAGCCTTGTGAACATTGTTGATTGCGTAGGCCAGTTGACGACGGCCCCAATCTTCCAGACGGTGGATTTTGCCGCCGTCTTCTTCGATCAGCTTGGTGTAACGCTCAACCATGCCGCCGACTTGCTCGCTTTGATCCGGGTGGACCAAAAAGATGATTTCGTAATGACGCATGAATGCTCCTTACGGGTTGTAGCCTGCCGCTCAAAAACGGTCAGACAAGGAGTGAATGACACTTATGGACTTGTGGACGCTAGACACATAAGTGCCTGCCATCACAGCAAGGGGCGCAATTGTAGAGAAGGGCCGAGGGCGGCGCAAGGCAATTGGCGATTATTTGAACAACCGCCGATCCTTGCCCTTACACAAAACACTGTGGGAGCGAGCTTGCTCGCGAAAGCGGCGTGTCAGTCAACATCGATATCAACTGATCCAACGCTTTCGCGAGCAAGCCCGCTCCCTCATTTGACTTGCGTCTGACTTAAGGCTTTTTGGCGACAGCCTTGACGCTACGCTGGCGCAGCGCCTCGAACAGGCACACCCCAGTGGCCACCGAAACGTTGAGGCTGCTGACGCTACCCGCCATCGGCAGCTTGACCAGGTAGTCGCAATGCTCGCGGGTCAGGCGGCGCATGCCCTTGCCTTCGGCGCCCATAATCAGGATCGTCGGGCCTGTCAGGTCCTGGTCATAAATGCTGACCTCGGCCTCGCCCGCCGTGCCCACGACCCACAAGCCGCGCTGCTGGAGTTTTTCCAGGGTGCGCGCCAGGTTGGTCACCGCCACCAACGGGATGACTTCCGCCGCGCCGCAGGCGACTTTACGTACCACTGGCGTCAGGGTCGCCGATTTGTCTTTAGGCACGATGACCGCCAACGCACCGGCGGCATCCGCCGAACGCAGGCAGGCGCCTAGGTTGTGCGGATCGGTCACGCCGTCCAGCACCAGCAGCAGGGGTGCGCCTTCGGTACGATCGAGCAACTCGTCGAGCATCGCCTCGCCCCAGACCTGGCTCGGGCTGACTTCAGCCACGACCCCCTGGTGCACGCCTTCGACCCACACGTCCATTTCACGCCGCTCGGCCTGGCCGATGGCAACCTTGTTCTGGGTGGCCAGTTCCACCAGCGCTTGCACACGCGGCTCGCTGCGACCTTCCGCCAACCACACTTGCTTGACACGCTTGGGGTGGTGACGCAGCAGTGCTTCTACGGCATGCACACCGTAGATTTTTTCCAGACTCATGACTTGGCCTTAGGTTTGCGCGACCCGCCGCTTTTCGTGGGGGCCGACCCCGCTTTTGGCGGACCTTTACGGTGTTTACTCGGCTTGCTCGACGGCTTTTCCGCCCCGTGGGACTTTCCCCCAGACGCCGCTTTACCACCGCTTTTGGCTTCGTTGAGCAACTGCTGCTTCAACTCGCGGCTCTTGCGCAGCTCGGCATTTTTCGCCGCAGCGTCGCTGGGGCGGTAAGCTTCGGGAGCCTTGTCCTTGACAGACGAACGGCGACCGGCCTTGGCTGGCTCAGGCTCTGCGGTTTTTGCAGGAGCACCCTTACCTTTGGTCGCAGGCGCGGCGGTCTCGTTGCCACGCTTTTTACGGCCAGTGGGTGCTTCAGCGGGCTTGTCAGACATTCCGAAGTCGATCTTGCGTTCATCGAGGTCGACGCGCATGACCTGCACTTCCACGGTGTCGCCCAGGCGGAAGCTGCGACCGGTACGCTCGCCCGCCAGGCGGTGGTGCACAGGATCGAAGTGGTAGTAGTCACCCGGCAAGGCGGTAACGTGCACCAAGCCCTCGACGTAGATGTCGGTCAGCTCGACAAACAAACCAAAGCCGGTCACTGCAGTGATCACCCCTGGGAACGACTCGCCCACGCGGTCTTTCATAAACTCGCACTTGAGCCAGTTCACCACGTCGCGGGTGGCTTCGTCGGCGCGGCGTTCGCTCATGGAGCACTGCTCGCCCAACTGTTCCAGGGCCGCTTCGTCGTACGGATAGATCCGTGCCTTCGGAATGGTCATGGCACCGGCGCGCTTGACGTGCGGGGTGTTCTGCTTGGAGTGGATCACACTGCGGATCGCGCGGTGCGTGAGCAGGTCCGGGTAACGGCGGATCGGCGAGGTGAAGTGGGTGTACGCCTCGTAATTCAGACCAAAGTGGCCCTGGTTGTCGGCGCTGTACACCGCCTGGCTCAGGGAGCGCAGCATCACGGTCTGGATCACATGGTAATCCGGACGGTCCTTGATGCTGGCCAGCAGTGCCTGGTAGTCCTTCGGCGTCGGGCCGTCCTTGCCTTTGTGCAGGGACAGGCCGAGCTCGCCGAGGAAGGCACGCAGTTTTTCCAGACGCTCCGGCGGCGGGCCGTCGTGCACGCGGTACAACGCAGGGATCTCGTGCTTCTTGAGGAATTCGGCGGTGGCCACGTTGGCCGCCAGCATGCATTCCTCGATCAGCTTGTGTGCGTCGTTGCGCACGGTCGGGCGGATTTCGGCGATCTTGCGCTCGGAACCGAAGACAATCCGGGTTTCCTGGGTCTCGAAATCGATCGCGCCACGCACGTGACGGGCACCCAGCAACACCTTGTACAGCGAGTACAACTGCTTGAGGTGCGGCACCACGCCAGCATATTCGGTACGCAGTGCCTTGGCTTCACTGGTCTTCGGCGTTTCCAGGATGGTGCTGACCTTGTTGTAGGTCAGGCGCGCCTGGGAGTGGATCACCGCTTCGTAGAACTGGTAGTCGGTCATTTCGCCGGTTTTGGAGATGGTCATCTCGCACACCATGGCCAAACGGTCGACTTTCGGGTTCAGCGAGCACAGTCCGTTGGACAGTTGCTCAGGCAGCATCGGAATCACGCGCTCAGGGAAATACACGGAGTTGCCGCGCACCTGGGCTTCGTTATCCAGGGCCGAGCCGATCTTCACGTAGCTGGACACGTCGGCGATCGCGACGAACAACTTCCAACCGCCGGAGAACAGGCGCAGCTTGCCGGGTTTGGCTTCGCAGTAGACCGCATCGTCGAAGTCGCGGGCATCTTCGCCGTCGATGGTAACGAACGGCAAATGGCGCAGGTCGATGCGTTTTTCTTTATCTTTCTCTTCGACTTCCGGCTTGAGCTTGGCGGCTTCCTTGAGCACAGCCTCGGGCCAGACGTGAGGAATGTCGTAGGTGCGCAGCGCAACGTCGATCTCCATGCCCGGCGCCATGTAGTTGCCGACCACTTCAACGATATCGCCCTGTGGCTGGAAGCGCGCGGTTGGCCAGTGGGTGATTTTCACCTCGACGAACTGCCCCACCTTGGCGGCGCCGTTACGGCCCGGGGTAATCAGCACTTCCTGCTGGACCTTCGGGTTATCCGGTACAACAAAACCGATACCGCCTTCTTCGAAGTAACGGCCAACGATGGACTCGTGGGCACGGGACACCACTTCGACGATCACGCCTTCACGGCGACCACGACGGTCCAGGCCGGACACGCGGGCCAGGGCCCGGTCGCCGTCGAACACCAGGCGCATTTGCGCCGGGCTCATGAACAGGTCGTCGCTGCCGTCGTCCGGAATCAGGAAGCCGAAGCCATCGCGATGGCCGGCGATGCGGCCCAGGATCAGGTCGAGCTTGTCCACCGGTGCATAGGTACCGCGCCGGGTGTAGATCAGTTGAGCGTCGCGCTCCATGGCGCGCAGACGGCGGCGCAGGGCTTCGAGCTGGTCCTCGGTGGTCAGACCGAACTCTTCGACCAACTGCTCGCGGCTAGCAGGCGAACCCCGATCGGCGAGATGCGCCAGGATCAGTTCACGGCTAGGAATAGGGTTTTCATATTTTTCCGCTTCACGAGCGGCCTCGGGATCGAGGGACTGCCAATCGGCCATTAGAGAGTTTTCACCTTGTCTATATGCGGGTTAGTTTGGCATAGGCTTAATGAAACGGGAAATTTCAAGCATCCGATAGCGTTTCCAGGGTCACTTGGCCTGCCTTTGAAGCCCCGGAAAGCACCGCCCATAAAATTTAGCGGTTTTTTTCTCCAGAGGGGTTTACAGTTAAAAAGACGCTCCGTATAGTGCGCGCCATCGACGACGCACACACGTTGCCGATACTGCCCAGATGGTGAAATTGGTAGACACGCCAGCTTCAGGTGCTGGTGACCGCAAGGTCGTGGAAGTTCGAGTCTTCTTCTGGGCACCAATTCAAGCTTCAAGGCGACTCACCTTGAAGCTCACAGAAACCCGCGAAAGCGGGTTTTTGCATTTCTGCCCTCCTGAAATACCGCCAGGCAATTACTAAAACAAAAACAGGGGTTTACAGATCAAAACGCGCTCCGTATAGTGCGCCACATCAACAGCGGCAACGCTGAAGATGCTGCCCAGATGGTGAAATTGGTAGACACGCCAGCTTCAGGTGCTGGTGACCGCAAGGTCGTGGAAGTTCGAGTCTTCTTCTGGGCACCAATTCTTGCTTCAAGGCTACGGCCTTGAACCTCACAGAAACCCGCGAAAGCGGGTTTTTGCGTTCCTGGGCCCTGGAAATATTCGAGTCGCTGAAATCGCTATCGCGAGCAAGCTCGCTCCCCCAGTGGATCTCTGTTCACTGCGATCCTTGTGGGAGCGAGCTTGCTCGCGATGAGGCCAGCCCAGCCGCGAGATCAGGCCCGGAACTGCCCCAGGCTTGCCTTCAACTGCGCAGCCAGGCTGTCGAGCACCTTGCCGCTGGCGGTGGTCTCGACCACGGCCTGGGCCGCCTTCTCGGCCTGGGCATGGATGGTTTCCACGCGCCCGCGCACCGCTTGCGCGCCCTGGGCCTGATGAGCTGCGGCCTGAGTCGCCAGGCCGATGGCCGCATGCACCTGCTCGACGGACGCCTGCACCGACTGCTGCAACCGCGCGCTGTCACGAAGCACCAGCAAGCCTTCACTGGCCTGGCGCCCGGCCTGGCCGATAGCGGCGACCGCCTCCCTGGCCCCTTGCTGCAAGGCCACGATGTGCGCCTGGATATCGCCCGTGGAGCTTTGGGTCTTGCTTGCCAACGCTCGCACTTCGTCTGCCACCACTGCAAAGCCGCGCCCGGTTTCCCCGGCCCGCGCCGCCTCGATGGCCGCGTTCAAGGCCAACAAGTTAGTCTGTTCGGCGATGCCGTGAATCACCGTCAGCACCACTTCAATCTGTTCACTCTGTTGCGCCAGCCGCTCGATCACTTTCGCCCCGGTGTCGACCTGTCCGGCCAAGGCCTCTATCAAACCGCCGACCTTGGCCGACGTACGCGTGTTTTCATCGGTGGCCTGGCGAATCTCCACCACTTGCTGCAGCGCCGCCTGCATCGCCTGACTTTCCGATTGAGCCTCGTCCGCCATTTGCGACAGCGCGCGCAGGCTCTCGGCCACCTCATCACGCTGCATCCCCGCCGCCGCATCGGCCCCGGAGTTGCGCAAGGTCATCGCTCCGATTTCCACACCGGTACGCTGGGCCACATCGCCCGCCTCGCGCACGATGGGCTGCAACTTATCCACAAACCGATTGACCGCCGAAGCCATGTCGCCAATTTCGTCCTTGCTGTTGATCTGCACGCGCTTGGTCAGGTCACCCTCACCCGCCGCGAGGTCGTTCATGGCCGCGATCAGCAGCTTCAAGCGATTGACCACCCGACGCCCCAGCACCACGGCCAGCAGCACCAGCACGCCGAAGCCCACCAGCGCCAAGCCCAGGCCGATGCGCCAGCGCAAGGTGCCCGCAGCATCCTGCACAGTGCTGGCGGTATTGGTCTGCATCTGCGTGGCCGTGGCCTGGGCCGACTCCAGGCGACCGCGCATGGCAGTGGCACTGTCGGCCGCCGCCCCCTTGAGGCTGTCACCGACCAATTGGTCGCTGCTGGCGATCAAGGCCGAAAAACGCTGGTCCAGCGCCTTCAGATCGGTTTCAACGGAAGCCGTGGAAACCCCCATCAAGACCTTGCCGATCTCCACGCCATTGGGGTTGATCGAGGCCTCGAGGTAATACACCGATGGATCGCTCTTCGCCGCGTCCAGCACCTTGTCCAGCGCCCGCTCGCCCTTGCCTTTTTCCAGCAGCGCCTTGTTGATCGGGTTTTCCCGGTTCAAGTAGCGCGTCAGGTGCTCGCCCGCGGCGTCGTCATAGATGACGAACAGCACGTTGGGATTGCGCTGGGCCCGACGGGCGAACTCAGAGAGGGTAGGTACGTCGTTATCCCACATGGCACGCGGTGCAACGGAAGCCAGGAGTTGCGCCATATCATTGGCGGAATCCCTCAGGTCTTTCTCCAATGTCCCACGCAATTGCGCCTGCTCGTCCTTCAGGCGAGCGGACAGCCCGGCATTGAGCCGCTGACGGGTATTGGAGGACAGACTGTCCAGGCTCGACGTGACTTCGCGCCCAGCCTGCTCCAGCTCGGCGGAGAGCTTCTGGCTATCCGCCCCCAGCCGCGCACCCAGGTCGGCTTCCAGCGCCGTGACGGTGCTTCGGGTCAGCGCAACGGCCACCAATACCTGCACCAAAAGGGCGATACCCAGGGTAACGAACACAGGCCGCAACAAACGGCTTTGTAACAGTGAGAGAACGGCCGACACGTGAAATCCCTCTACCAAACGCCATTAATTTGATGGCACTCGAGAAAGCGGTGCCTTAATGAAGTTGCAAAGCAAGTGTCGTGCCGCCCGACAGGCAGAAACGAAAAAGGGCCCCAGCGCGGGCCCTTTTTGTTTTACATCAAGAACTTATCAGGCAAACGGATGACGCAGAACGATGGTTTCGTTGCGGTCCGGCCCCGTCGAAATAATGTCGATCGGCGCACCGACCAACTCTTCGACACGCTTGATGTAGTTGCGGGCCGCCACTGGCAGTTCTTCCAGGGTCTTGGCGCCCACGGTCGACTCGGTCCAGCCTGGCATCTGCTCGTACACCGGCTCCAGGCCGATGTAGCTGTCGGCGTCGGTCGGCGCGTCGATGACAGCGCCGTCCTGGTTCTTGTAGCCCACACAGATGTTGATGGTCTCCAGGCCGTCCAGCACGTCCAGCTTGGTCAGGCACAGGCCCGAGATGCTATTGACGTCGATGGCGCGACGCAGGATGACGGCATCGAACCAACCGCAACGACGGGCACGGCCGGTGGTAGCGCCGAATTCGTGGCCACGCTTGGCCAGGAAGGCGCCGACGTCGTCGAACAGCTCAGTCGGGAACGGACCCGAACCCACGCGAGTGGTGTAGGCCTTGGTGATGCCCAGGATGTAGTCCAGGTACATCGGACCGAAACCCGAACCCGTGGCGATGCCGCCGGCGGTGGTGTTGGAGCTGGTGACGTACGGGTAGGTACCGTGGTCGATGTCCAGCAGCGAACCCTGGGCACCTTCGAACATGATGTCCTTGCCAGCACGACGCAGCTCGTGCAGCTCGGCAGTGACGTCGAGCATCATCGGCTTGAGCAGCTCGGCGTATTCCATGCACTCGTCCAGGGTCTTCTGGAAGTCGATGGCCGGTTCTTTGTAGTAATTGACCAGGACGAAGTTGTGGTAGTCCAGCAACTCGCCCAGCTTGGCGGCGAAACGCTCACGGTGGAACAAGTCACCGATGCGCAGGCCACGACGGGCCACCTTGTCTTCGTAGGCCGGGCCGATGCCACGACCGGTGGTGCCGATCTTCAGCTCGCCACGGGCCTTTTCACGAGCCTGGTCCAGCGCGACGTGATAAGACAGGATCAGCGGGCAGGACGGGCTGATACGCAGGCGCTCGCGCACTGGCACGCCTTTTTCTTCCAGCTTGATGATCTCCCGCAGCAAGGCATCGGGCGCCACCACCACACCGTTGCCGATCAGGCACTGTACGCCTTCGCGCAGCACGCCCGACGGAATCAGGTGCAGGACGGTTTTTTCACCGTCGATCACCAAGGTGTGACCTGCGTTGTGGCCACCCTGGTAGCGCACTACGGCGGCAGCATGTTCGGTCAGCAGATCAACGATCTTGCCTTTGCCCTCATCACCCCACTGGGTGCCCAGGACTACGACATTCTTACCCATAACACTTGTCCTCATTCGCGCAAACTTGGCGCCGGCCGCGGCCGGCGGGAAAACTCAAGAAGCCAGCGGCAATACTTGCCAAAGCCCGTTCTGCTGAATCAATTGTCGGTCGCAGTCCGCTTCACGGGCGGCGGCCAAAGGTTGCCCAGGCAAAGCCTGGACGACACGCTGACCCTCACTGCGCAACTGGCAGACTGCCTGCCAGAGTGCCGCATCCGTACTGTCAGGCATCCAGATACCGCCAGACGGTAGCTCGACTTCAGCACGCCCCAGGGTCACCAGGGTTTTCAAATCGGTAGAGAAACCGGTCGCCGGACGGGCACGACCAAAGTCGGCACCGATATCGTCGTAACGGCCGCCCTGGGCAATGGACTGGCCCACGCCCGGGACGAACACCGCGAACACGACACCGGTGTGATAGTGGTAACCGCGCAACTCGCCCAGGTCGAAATACAGCGGCAACTCGGGGAAGCGCACCGACAGACGCTCGGCAATCGCCAGCAAATCGTCCAGTGCTGCCAACACCGGGGCCGGCGCATGGGCCAGGCGCTCACGGGCAGCGGCCAATACTTCACGCCCGCCGCACAGGTCCACCAGCGCCCGCAGCATGCCCGACAGATCGGTCGGCAGGCCCTCGGTCAGGCTGATGACTTCATCGATGGCCTTGCGTTGCAGGGCATCGAACAACTGCTGCTCCACTTCGCCGGACAAACCGGCCGCACGGGCCAGGCCGCGATAGATGCCGACATGTCCCAGGTCCATGTGGACATCCGGCACATCCGCCAGTTGCAGCATGGCCAACATCAGGCTGATGACTTCGACGTCACTGCTCGGGCTGGCATCGCCATACAACTCGGCGCCCAGCTGGATCGGGCTGCGCGAAGACGACAAGGCACGCGGCTGGGCATGCAGCACGCTGCCGGCGTAGCACAGGCGGCTCGGACCTTCACGGCGCAGGGTGTGGGCGTCGATACGCGCCACCTGCGGCGTGATGTCGGCACGAAAGCCCATCTGCCGGCCCGACTGCGGGTCGATCACCTTGAAGGTGCGCAGATCCAGGTCCTGGCCCGCGCCGGTGAGCAGGGATTCCAGGTACTCGATATGGGGGGTGACGACGAACTCGTAACCCCAACTCTGGAACAGATCCAACACCTGCCGACGCGCTACTTCGATACGCGCAGCTTCCGGTGGCAGTACTTCTTCGATGCCATCTGGCAGCAGCCAGCGGTCTACCGTTGCCATTACGCCATTCCCCTATGGTCCGGGCGGCCAGCTTTCGGGCTGGCCTTGAGTGAAGCAGAAAATGCCTGCGCCAGGCGCGCAACTTGGACAAAAAACGCGCAAGAGCGACGTGACGAATGGCCCGCAATCGGCCTCGCCCAGCACTTCCCTCGATAAACCTGTCGAGTCGTTCAACCCGACGCCTGCACCTATAAACCGCAATCGAACGTGCAGACGCAAAAAAGCCGGGAATTTCCCGGCTGCCGCATCATACACACGTTTTCCCAAAGGATCACCCCGCCCGACGCTTTAGCCGCCGGGCGGAGTGTTTCAGGTCAACGTCGCATCAAGGCTTGGACTTTTCCAGGTAGTGGAAGAAGTCGCTGCTTGGGTCCAGGACCAGGACGTCGGATTTGTTCGCGAAGCTTTCACGGTAGGCGCGCAGGCTACGGTAGAACGCGTAGAACTCCTGATCCTGACCATAAGCCTTGGCGTAGATCGAAGCGGCCTGGGCATCACCATCACCACGGACCTCTTCCGATTCACGATAGGCTTCGGCCAGCAGCACGCGTCGTTGGCGATCGGCGTCGGCACGAATACCTTCCGCCAGCTCGTTACCCTTGGCGCGGTGCTCGCGGGCTTCACGCTCACGCTCGGTGCTCATGCGCTCGAACACGCTACGGTTCACTTCCTTCGGCAGGTCGATGGCCTTGACCCGGACATCGACCACTTCGATACCCAGCTCTTTTTCCGCCATGGCATTCAGCGAACGGGTGATGTCGGCCATGAGCGCATCACGCTCACCGGACACCACTTCGTGCAACGTGCGCTTACCGAACTGGTCACGCAGGCCCGATTCCAGACGACGGGACAGACGCTCGTCGGCGATCTGCTTCAGGCCCGAGGTCGCAGTGTAGAAACGCTCGGCATCCTTCACGCGCCACTTAGCGTAGGCATCCACCATCACGGCTTTCTTTTCCAGCGTCAGGAAGCGTTGCGTCGGCGCATCCAGCGTCATCAGGCGAGCGTCGAACTTGCGCACCTTGTTGACGTACGGCACCTTCACATGCAGCCCCGGCTGGACATCCGCCTGGACCACGCGACCGAATTGCAGCAACACCGCGCGCTCGGTCTGAGCCACGATGTAGAAGCAGTTCCAGGCAGCGATCGCCACGACGACACCGACAATAAGGGCGATCAGCGATTTATTGCTCATCAGCGACTCTCCCTGGTACGTGCTTGCTGTTGTTGCAGGTCCACCGCACGGGCATTGCCTTCATTATTGCTGGCCGCCGCCGCGCCGGTCGACGGCGTGCTGGTGTTGCGACCGCTCTCGACCATCTTGTCCAATGGCAGGTACAGCAGGTTGCTCTGGCCGTTCTTGTTGCCGGTCACGAGGACCTTGCTGGTGTTGCTGAAGACTTCCTGCATGGTGTCCAGGTACAGACGCTCACGGGTGACTTCAGGGGCCTTGCGATATTCGGCCACCAGCTTGGTGAAGCGATCGGCCTCACCCTTGGCACGGGAGACCACTTCATCGCGGTAACCGTTGGCATCCTCGATGATGCGCTGGGCCTGGCCGCGGGCTTCCGGCACGACGCCGTTGGCATAGGTTTCGGCCTGGTTGCGCGAACGCTGCTCGTCTTCACGGGCACGGATAACGTCATCGAAGGCTTCCTGGACTTCACGCGGTGCCGCTGCGCTCTGGACGTTGACCTGGGTGACGGTGATACCGGTGCGATAGGTATCGAGGAACCGCTGCAGGCGCTCCTTGATTTCGCTGGCCATCAGTTCACGACCTTCGGTCAGCACCTGGTCCATGGCGGTGGAACCCACCACATGGCGCAAGGCACTTTCGGTCGCGTGCTGCAGGCTGATTTCCGGCTGGTCGACGTTCAGCACGAAGTCCTGCAGGTTGGTGATCTTATACTGCACGGTCAGCGGCACTTCGACGATGTTCTCGTCTTCGGTCAGCATCTGGCCCTGCTTCGTGTACGCCCGCTCACGCGTGACGTTCTCCATGAACTTCTGGTCGATCGGCGGGAAATAGATGTTCAGGCCTGGCCCAACCGTCTCGTAGTACTTGCCGAAGCGCAGCACCACGGCCTGCTCCTGCTCGTCCACGACATAGACCGCGCTGTACAGCCAGACAGCCGCCAACACAACGAGGCCGATGCCGAGCAGGCCGAAACCGCCGCCCTTGCCCGGACGACCGCCGCCCTCGTCACCGCGTTTTTTACCACCACCGAACAAACCGTTCAGGCTTTCCTGCAGCTTTCGGAAGGCCTCGTCGAGATCCGGCGGCCCCTTGCGGTCGCCGTTGTTACGACGCTTGCCACCCCAAGGATCCTGATTATTCGAGTTGCCACCCGGCTCATTCCAAGCCATAGCGCTCTCCATCTGATAAAGCAAAGACGCACCCACGGCGCGCCGACCAATGCTACAGAATGCCTGACACAGCTTTCTCAGGCTTTTATTGCAAAGTGTGTTGCTCGATGAATTCCATCGGTTGCAGCCCTTCGCGGCTGACCAGCCGATTGAGCTCCGCCCGAGGCAGGCGAACAGCCAGCAGGCAGACGCCTTCGTCGTCGTGTTCTTCTTTTTGCACGGCCCCCAGCTCAAAGAACTGGGCTCGCAGCCGGGCGAAACGTTGCGGCAACTTCAGGGTGCCAACAAACAGATCGTTGCCCAACAGCTCGGCCACGGCCTGCTTGAGCAGGTCCAGGCCGGTGCCATCACGGGCCGACAGCCAGACCCGTTGCGGCTTGCCATCGGCATCGCGCTGGATCTGCGGCTCCACGCCTTCGAGCAAATCGAGTTTGTTGTATACCTCGAGGATCGGCAAGTCCTGGGCCCCGATCTCGCCCAGCACCACCATCACCTGCTCGATCTGCAGCATCCGGTCCGGCTCGGCGGCATCGATCACATGCAGCAGCAGGTCGGAGTTGCTCGACTCTTCGAGCGTAGCCCGGAAAGCCTCGACCAGCTTATGCGGCAGGTGACGGATGAAGCCCACGGTGTCGGCCAGCACGATCGGCCCCAGGTCATCCAGGTCGAGCCGGCGCAGAGTCGGGTCGAGCGTGGCGAACAATTGGTCGGCGGCGTAGACGTCGGATTGGGTGACGTTATTGAACAGGGTCGATTTGCCGGCGTTGGTATAACCCACCAGTGAAACCGTCGGGATATCCGCGCGCTTGCGGCCGCGTCGCGACTGCTCGCGCTGGCTGCGGACCTTTTCCAACCGCCCCTTGATCTGGCGCAGGCGAACCCGCAACAGGCGTCGGTCGGTTTCCAGCTGGGTTTCACCCGGGCCGCGCAGGCCGATACCGCCTTTCTGCCGCTCAAGGTGAGTCCAGCCGCGAACCAGCCGCGTACTCATGTGCTCAAGCTGGGCCAGTTCGACCTGGAGCTTGCCTTCATGGGTGCGGGCGCGCTGGGCGAAGATATCGAGGATCAGCCCCGTGCGGTCGATCACGCGACACTCGAAGACACGTTCGAGGTTACGCTCCTGACTGGGCGTGAGAATGTGATTGAAAATCACCAGATCGACCTGCTCGGCCTTGACCAGGTCGCGCAACTCCTCGACCTTGCCACTGCCGATCAGGAACTTGGCGGTTGGCCGATGACGCGGCACGTTGAAAAACGCGACGGTCTCGGCGCCGGCCGAAAGTGCCAATTCCTGAAACTCCTGCGGATCTTCGCGCGCCTCAGGGTCCTGTCCATCCAAGTGAACGAGAATGGCTCGCTCACCACCACCGTGGCGCTCAAAGAACAAAGGAGGCTCCTATCAGGCGTTACCCGGTTCAGCGTCACCGCCTTCGGATTCGGTTGCGCTAGGCAGACGAATTGGACGAACCGGCACCACTGTAGAGATCGCGTGCTTGTAGACCATCTGGCTGACGGTGTTTTTCAGAAGGATGACGAACTGGTCGAAAGACTCGATCGTGCCTTGCAGTTTGATCCCGTTGACCAGATAGATGGACACCCCAACTTTCTCTTTACGTAAAGTGTTCAAGTAAGGGTCTTGTAGCGAATGCCCTTTTGACATGTGCCGCACTCCTTTAAGGATCAATAATAAAAATCGGAATCAGATGGCTTGGGCCGTCACACCCCCAAGGATAGACGGCAATTGCAAGGACTCAGCTCAATATGGAGATGGTCCCGAGGTATTTCAAGGCGCGTGGCAGATTGTCGCAATCGAGACTGTCGAGCCAATGCAGGTCAGTCCAGCTGCGCAGCCAGGTGAACTGGCGTTTCGCCAATTGGCGCGTGGCTATGATCCCACGCTCCTGCATCTCGGCTGACGTCAGCTTGCCGTCCAGGTAATCCCAGACCTGTCGATAACCTACCGCACGTATAGACGGCAACCCGGCATGCAGGTCACTTCGCTCACGCAGGGCTACGACCTCGTCTATGAACCCCTGTTCCAACATTAATGTGAATCTTTGTTCAATTCGCCGATGCAGCACTTGCCGGTTCGCCGGGGCGATGGCCAGATTCGCGACAGTATAGGGCAATTGTTGCAGTCCCGAAGCGGCTGCTTCAGTACTTTGCGCAGATTGTCGCTGGCGCAGGGCGGTCATGCTCTGGCCGCTGACCCGATAAACCTCAAGCGCCCGACTGAGCCGCTGCGGATCGTTGGGGTGAATACGCGCCGCCGATTCTGGGTCGATGACAGCCAATTGCTCGTGCAGGACCTGCCAGCCAAGGCGCGCGGCCTCTTCTTCGATCTGCGCGCGCACTGCGGGATCGGCCGCCGGCATGTCCGCCAGCCCGTCGACCAAGGCCTTGTAATACAGCATCGTGCCGCCCACCAGCAGGGGAATCTTGCCCCGCGCCGTGATCTCGGCCATGGCCTGGAGCGCGTCACGCCGGAAATCGGCCGCCGAATAAGCCTCGGCCGGGTCCAGGATATCGATCAGGCGGTGGGGAAACTCAGCCAGCAGTTCTTTTGACGGCTTGGCGGTGCCGATGTCCATGCCCCGGTAAACCAGGGCCGAATCGACGCTGATCAACTCGCAGGGCAGGACCTTGGTCAATTCGATGGCCAGGTCGGTCTTGCCGGCGGCGGTCGGCCCCATCAGGAAAATCGCGGGTGGCAACGGGCTCATCAACGACCGCGCAGGAACAGTTTGTCCAAGTCGTCCAGGCCCAATTGGGTCCAGGTCGGCCGGCCGTGGTTGCATTGACCGCTGCGTTCGGTGTTTTCCATGTCCCGCAGCAGGCCGTTCATTTCCGGCAGGGCCAGGCGCCGATTGGCGCGGATCGCGCCGTGGCAGGCCATGGTGCCGAGCAGTTCGTTCAGGTGCGCCTGGATCCGATCGCTGGTGCCGTATTCCATCAAGTCCGCGAGCACGTCGCTGACCAGGCGATTGGCCTCGGCCTGTTTCAACAACGCCGGGATCTGACGGATCGCCAGGGTTTCCGGGCCCAGGCGCTGCAATTCGAAGCCCAGGCGCTGGAACCAGGCCACATGCTCTTCAGCGCAATCGGCTTCGCGCTGGCTGACGGCCAGGGACTCGGGCACCAACAGCGGCTGGCCGCTCAGGCCTTCGCTGGCCATGGCGATTTTCAGCCGCTCGTACATGATCCGCTCATGGGCGGCGTGCATGTCCACCAGCACCAGGCCCTGGGCATTTTCCGAGAGGATATAGATGCCTTTGAGTTGCGCCAGGGCATAGCCCAGCGGTGGGATATCGCCCTGGCCGTCGGGCATGGCGGGCGCGCCGGCTTCCGGCAACGGCTTGAAGAACTCGCGATAGGCCGCCTGGGCCTCGGCTGCCGGCACATTGGATTGTGGGCGCGGGGTGTATTGATACTGATAGCCACTGCCAGCGCCGCTGCCGGCCGTGTTGTAGCTCGGCTGAGGCTGGGGTTGCTCCAGCAAGGCATTGGCCGCCAGACGCATTTCGCCCTGGGGGCCGAATTCGCCCGCCTCCAGCCCCGTTGGCCGGACCATGCCAGCCACTGCCGCCGGAGCCGCCAGTTGATCTTCCGGACGCACATCGCCCAGGGCGCGGTGCAGGGTGCCATAAAGGAAATCGTGGACCATGCGCCCGTCACGGAAACGCACCTCGTGCTTGGTCGGGTGCACGTTGACATCCACCACCGCCGGATCGACTTCGAAAAACAGCACGAAGGTCGGATGCCGGCCATTGAACAGCACATCGCGATAGGCCTGGCGCACCGCGTGGGCCACCAGCTTGTCGCGCACCGCCCGGCCGTTTACGTAGAAATACTGCAAATCCGCCTGGCTGCGGGAGAACGTTGGCAAACCGACCCAGCCCCACAAGTGCAGGCCGTTGCGCTCCACTTCGATGGGCAGGGCCTGCTCCAGGAAACCGGCACCGCACACCGCGCCCACGCGGCGGGCGCGGGCGGCGTCATCATGGGCCTCATGCAGGCTGAGAATGGTCTTGCCGTTGTGGCGCAAATGGAAGGCCACGTCAAAACGGGCCAGGGCCAGGCGCTTGATGACTTCTTGCAGATGGTCGAACTCAGTCTTCTCGGCCTTGAGAAACTTGCGCCGGGCCGGGGTGTTGAAAAACAGATCGCGCACTTCCACCGAGGTGCCCACCGGATGGGCCGCGGGCTGGACGCGAGACGCCATGTCGCGGCCCTCGGTCTCGACCTGCCAGGCTTGCTCGGCGTCGCGGGTGCGGGAGGTGAGGGTCAGGCGCGACACCGAGCTGATGGACGCCAGCGCCTCGCCCCGGAACCCCAGGCTCATGACCCGCTCAAGGTCTTCCAGGTCGCGGATCTTGCTGGTGGCGTGACGCGCCAGGGCCAAGGGCAGGTCGTCGGAGGAGATACCACCACCGTCATCGCGCACCCGCAGCAACTTGACGCCGCCCTGCTCGACATCCACGTCGATGCGCCTGGCCCCGGAGTCGAGGCTGTTTTCCAGCAGCTCCTTGATGACCGACGCCGGACGCTCGACCACTTCACCGGCGGCGATCTGGTTCGCCAGCCGAGGGCTGAGCAGTTCGATGCGGGCGGTGCCGCCGATCACTTCGTCACTCATTGCTGGGCCGCCACTTCATTGCCCGGAATGGTCAGGGTCTGGCCGATCTTGAGTTCATCGCTTTTGAGATTGTTGGCGCTGCGCAAGGTGGCGGGCGACACCTGGTAGCGCACGGCAATCATCGCCAGGGTTTCGCCAGGGTTGACCCGGTGATCCCGTGGCCCCTGGGCGATCTTGCCGGAATCCCGCAGCCAGGCGATGTAGGTGCCCGGTGGTGGGTTCTGCTGGAAGAACTGCCGCACGCCGCTGCTGATGGAGCGCGCCAAGGCCTGCTGGTGGCTCGACGTCGACAGCTTCGAGGCTTCGTTGGCGTTGGAAATGAACCCGGTTTCCACCAGGATCGACGGGATGTCCGGCGACTTGAGCACCATGAACCCGGCCTGTTCGACGCGCCGCTTGTGCAGCGGCGTGACGCGACCGATGTTGCTCAGGACCTTCTGGCCGACGTTCAGGCTGGAGGTCAACGAGGCCGTCATGGACAAATCGAGCAGTACACCGGCAAGCATCCGGTCCTTGTCATCGAGACTGACGTTGCCGGCACCGCCGATCAGGTCGGAACGGTTTTCGGTGTCGGCCAGCCAGCGGGCGGTCTCGGACGTCGCGCCGCGGTCGGACAGTGCGAACACCGAGGCCCCGAACGCCGCCTTCGAAGGCGCGGCGTCGGCGTGAATGGAGACGAACAGGTCGGCGCCTTTCTTGCGGGCGATTTCGGTGCGGCCACGCAAGGGAATGAAGTAGTCGCCGGTGCGGGTCAGTTCGGCGCGGAAGCCTTTCATCCCGTTCACCTGGCGTTGCAATTCACGGGCGATGGACAGCACCACGTCTTTTTCACGTTGCCCGCGCGAGCCTGAGGCCCCCGGATCCTCGCCCCCATGACCGGCGTCGATCACCACGATGATGTCGCGCTTGCCGGCCGGGGCCGGTGGCAGCTTGAGCGCCGGCTCGGTCGGGGTCACCGGCACCGCTGGCACCGTGGCAACCTTGGTCGGCGGCGGTGGTGGCGGGTCGGCATCGGCCGGGTTGTCGAACAGGTCCACCACCAGCCGGTTGCCATACTGGGCGTTGGGGGGCAGGGTGAAGCTTTTCGGGGTCACGGTTTTTTTCAGGTCGATGACCACCCGCAGGTCGGTCGGCGTACGCTGGGCCGAGCGCATGGCGGTGATCGGCGTGTTGGCGGTGGCGACGTTCAGTGGCGCCCCCAGGGACGCACCGTTGATGTCGATCACCAGGCGATCCGGGGCGGTCAGGGTGAATACGCTGTGCTGCACCGGACCGGTCAGGTCAAACACCAGCCGTGTGTTGTCCGGCGCCCGCCAGAGGCGAACGCTGTTGACCTTTGTCTCGGCCACAGCATCGACGGCCAGTGCCGTAAGCAACAGTCCTACGACAGCAACCACCGCGCGAAAGCGCATACCAAACCCCATCATCAATTAGTTTTCCAATGCCAAAGCGGCACACCACGACTCACCACGGGAGCCTTGCGGCGTCAGTTTCAGCGAACGCCCGCCGTTCTGCGCGCCAATGGTAATGGTCAGGTCGGGCTTTGGCAAAAAGCCTGCACCCTTCTGGGGCCATTCGATCAGGCACAAAGCGTCATCTTCGAAATAATCGCGGATACCGAGGAATTCCAGTTCTTCAGGATCCACCAGTCGATACAGGTCGAAATGGAAGGCGCGAATGTCACCGAGCTCATAGGGCTCGACCAGGGTGAACGTCGGGCTCTTGACTGAACCGACGTGCCCGAGGCCGCGGATGATGCCACGGGACAAGGTGGTTTTCCCCGCGCCGAGGTCGCCTTCGAGAAAAATCAGGCCGTGGCCGGCGGTGATCTGCGCGATGCGGGCGCCAAATTGTGTCATGGCTTGTTCGTCCGCCACGTACAGGGTTACTTCAGACACGGTGAATGCTCCTCCAACAACTGACGAATGGCCGGGATCAGGTCGGTCGCAGCCAACCCCCGGCCCGAGCGACCAACCTGGGCACCGGCACTGGCGTGCAGCCAGACCGCCAGGCACGCAGCCTCGAAGCCTTCCATGCCTTGGGCCAGCAAGGCCCCGACCACGCCGGCCAGCACATCCCCCAGACCGGCGCTGGCCATGGCCGGATGGCCCTGGCTGCAAACCGCCAGGCGGCCGTCCGGGCTGGCAATCAGGCTGCCGGCGCCCTTGAGTATGACGGTGGCAGTGTATTTCTGGCTCAAGGCATGGGCCGCCGCCGGGCGATCGGCCTGTACCTGGGCAATGGACATTCCCAGCAGCCGCGCCGCCTCGCCCGGGTGTGGGGTGATGACGCAATGCTCAGGCAAAGGGACATCGCCGCCGCTCAGCAGGTTCAGCGCATCGGCGTCCCACACTTGCGGCAGTGGCGCACTGGCCGCCGCCGACAAGAGGCTGCGCCCCCAGGCAGCCTGACCCAGGCCCGGCCCGATCACCAGCACGCTGACCTGTTGGAGCAAGCCCATCAATTGGTTCGCCGAATGGGTGCCCTGCACCATCACTTCCGGCAAACGCGTCAGCGCGGCGGATACATGCTCGTTGCGGGTCGCCAGCGAAACCATGCCCGCCCCGCAGCGCAGGGCGCTTTCGGCACTCATCTGGATCGCGCCACCGAAGCCTCGATCCCCACCGATCAACAGCACGTGACCGAACTTGCCTTTGTGGGAGGTGGCGGCGCGAGGTGCCAGATGCGGCAGATTGTGGGGCAGGAGCAGTCGAGCACTGGCCGGTGCTGCTTCAACCATATCCGGATCGGCGTGCAGGTCATTGAACACCAACTCACCCACCCGGTCCCCTGCCTCGCCGGTGAACAGCCCCAGCTTCAAGCCAATGAAGGTCACGGTCAGGTCGGCCGCCACCGCTGTGCCCAGTACCCGGCCGGTGTCGGCACACAACCCCGAGGGAATATCCACCGCCGCGACCGGCAGGCCGCTGACGTTGATCGTATCGATGGCCCGCGCATAGGGCTCACGCACGTCGCCAGTCAGGCCCGTGCCAAGCAATGCGTCCAGCAGCACGCCACGCAACTCGGCTTCATCCGACCATGACTCCATCGGCACGCCCACCGCCACGGCCTCGGCGTGGGCATTGGCAGCGTCTCCCTGCAATCGCCGGGGCTCGCCCACTGTCAGTACCCGCACCGACCAGCCGCCGCGCCGGGCCAGGGTCGCGACCAGATAGCCATCGCCGGCGTTGTTGCCGTGACCGGCCAGCACGGTCAGCTCCCGGGCCTCAGGCCAGCGTCGGACGATCGCTCGCCACGTGGCACGGGCAGCGCGCTGCATCAATTCGAAACCGGCGGTGCCTGCCGCGATCAGTCGTGCGTCGAGGGCCCGGACCTGCGCGGCGCTGTACAGCGCGTCGGGAAAATCATCTTTAGTGTGCGGCATGCGTCTTCGGGCTCCGATGTCTGGCAGAATTATACGCATCTCAGCTCTGGTTTCTCTCGCCTCATGCCTGCCATTCCCACAGACCTCCCCGCCCTCGCCCAATCCATCAAGGAATGGGGCCGCGAGCTGGGTTTCCAACAGGTCGGCATCAGCGGCCTGGACCTGGCCGAGCATGAACAACACTTGCAACGCTGGCTCGACGCCGGCTACCACGGCGAAATGGACTACATGGGCGCCCATGGCAGCAAACGCTCGCACCCCGAGGAACTGGTGCCGGGCACGTTGCGGGTGGTGTCCCTGCGCATGGACTACCTGCCGGGCGACACACAAATGGCGCAATTGCTCGGCCAACCGGAAAAAGCCTACGTCTCGCGTTATGCGTTGGGCCGCGATTACCACAAATTGATCCGTAAACGCGTGCAGCAATTGGCGGAAAAAATCCAGGCGGTCATCGGCCCCTTTGGCTATCGCGCCTTCGTCGACAGCGCGCCGGTGCTGGAAAAAGCCATCGCCGAACAGGCCGGCCTGGGCTGGATCGGTAAAAACACCTTGGTATTGAACCGCAAGGCCGGCAGCTATTTCTTCCTGAGCGAGCTGTTCGTCGACCTGCCGCTGCCCATCGACCCACCCCACGGCACCGAGCATTGCGGAAAATGCACAGCGTGCCTGGACATTTGCCCGACGAATGCCTTCGTCGGGCCCTACGTGCTCGATGCTCGCCGCTGCATTTCCTACCTGACCATCGAGCTGAAAAGCGCCATCCCCGAAGAGCTGCGGCCACTGATCGGTAATCGGGTGTTCGGCTGCGACGATTGCCAGATCGTCTGCCCGTGGAACCGCTTCGCCCGTCCGTCCGGGGAAAGCGACTTCAAGCCGCGGCACAACCTGGACAATGCCGGGTTGGCGGAGCTGTTCATGTGGGACGAGGACACATTTCTCAGCAGCACCGAAGGTTCACCACTTCGCCGCGCCGGTTACGAGCGCTGGCTGCGCAACCTGGCAGTGGGCCTGGGCAATGCGCCCTCAACGATTCCCGTGCTGCAAGCGCTGGAGGCCCGGCGCGACTACCCGTCGGAACTGGTGCGCGAGCACGTGGCGTGGGCGTTGCGCCAACACGCCGAGCGTCAGACCTCGTCGTTGTAGACGAACTTCGGCATTTCCCAGTGGAAGCGTATCGCCAGGAGCCGCAGCAGGAAGCCGCCGAACAAGGTGATGAGGATCGCCTGTTCGTTCGGCAGTTGCAGGAAGACACACAGCAGGTAACACCACGCCGCGGCGAACGAGACGCTGGCGTAAAGTTCGCGACGGAAGATCAGCGGAATATCGTTGCAGAAGATGTCCCGGAGGATGCCGCCGAACACCCCGGTGATCACCCCGCTGACCGACGCCACCAGCATGCCATGGCCCATTTCCAGGGCCGTCATGCAGCCGATCAGGGTAAAGGCCACCAGGCCCACGGCGTCGAGCACCAGGAACAGCGAGCGCAAATGGCGCATCCAGCGCGCCAGGAACACCGTCAGCATCGCTGCCGCCGTGGTCAGCACCAGGTACTCCGGGTGCTTGACCCAGGTGAGCGGATAATGACCCAGCAGCACGTCGCGCACCGAGCCGCCACCCAGGGCAGTGACGCAAGCGATCAGCACCACGCCGAACCAGTCCATGCCCCGCCGCCCGGCAGACAGGGCGCCAGTCATGGCTTCAGCGGTGATGGCGATCAGATAAAGCATCAGCAACATGATGGCGGTCCGTACGGGAAGGCGCGCAGTCTAGCCAGTTTGGGCAAGCACCAAAAGAGGGCAGTTCCGACATGCCCAACACAGAACCCGTGGCGAGGGGATTTATCCCCGCTGGGCTGCGCAGCAGCCCCTGACACGCTTGACCCAGCGACCTGACACACGGGGTATCAGGTTTTTGGGGCTGCTACGCAGCCCAACGGGGATAAATCCCCTCGCCACAAGAGCGCCGTGCGCTTCAATCAGAACTTGATGAAATGCTTGCGGTAATGCTGCAACTCGGCGATGGACTCGCGGATGTCGTCCAGGGCCAGGTGGCTGCCGCCTTTCTGGAAGCTGTCGCGCACTTCGGGCGCCCAGCGGGCAGCCAGCTCCTTGAGGGTGGAGACGTCCAGGTTACGGTAGTGGAAGTAGCTTTCCAGGGATTTCATGTGGGTATAAAGGAAGCGACGGTCCTGGCAGATGCTGTTGCCGCAGATCGGCGACTTGCCCTTGGGCACCCACTGTTCCAGGAAAGCGAGGGTCTGGGCCTCGGCTTCGGCCATGCTGACCTTGCTCTCGCGCACGCGCTGGGTCAGGCCCGAGCCGCCATGCTGGCGAGTGTTCCACTCGTCCATGCCCGCCAGGATCTCGTCGCTGTGGTGGATCGCGATCACCGGGCCTTCGGCCAGGGTGTTGAGGTCGCTGTCGGTGACGATGGTGGCCATTTCGATGATGACGTCGGTGTCAGGGTTCAGACCGGTCATTTCCAGGTCGATCCAGATCAGGTTCTGCGGGTTTTGCATAGGGAAGCTCCTCGGCGTAGCCACGCAGTTTAGCTTAGGCAGCCCCTTGGGCGTGCTAAACTCGCCGCCGTTTTACCCTATTCGCTGCATTTCTTCATACGGAACACCCATGGCCAAACGCCAACTCAATCGTCGTCAGAACTGGCGCATCGAAAAGATCCAGGGCGAGCGCGCCGCCCGCGCCGCCAAACGCGAATCCAGTGCTGTCGAAGCCCTGGAGGGTGGCGACCTGGGGCCTGAACAGACCGGCCTGGTGATCGCCCACTTCGGCGTGCAGGTCGAGGTCGAAGCCCAGGAAGGCGAACTGGCCGGACAGGTGTTCCGCTGCCACTTGCGCGCCAACCTGCCGGCGCTGGTGACGGGCGACCAGGTGGTCTGGCGTGCCGGCAACCAGGGCATCGGCGTGATCGTCGCGCAATTGCCGCGCCACACCGAGCTGTGCCGTCCGGACAGCCGCGGCCAGCTCAAGCCCGTGGCCGCCAACGTCGACATGATCGTCATCGTGTTCGCCCCGTTGCCCGAGCCCCACGCCAACCTGATCGACCGCTACCTGGTGGCCGCCGAACATGCCGGCATCCGTCCGCTGTTGCTGCTCAACAAATTCGACCTGATCGACGAACACAACGCCCCGGCGCTGAACGCCCTGCTGTCGGTCTATCGGGACCTGGGTTATCCGGTGCTGGAAGTCTCGGCCCATCACGGAAACGGCATGGAACAATTGCAGCGGCAGCTGGACGGGCGCATCAGCGTGTTCGTCGGCCAGTCAGGCGTCGGCAAGTCTTCGCTGGTCAACAGCCTGCTGCCGGAAGTCGAGACCCGCGTAGGGCCGTTGTCCGAGCTGTCCGGCCAGGGCACCCACACCACCACCACGGCGCGGCTGTTCCACTTCCCTGGCGGCGGTGAATTGATCGACTCACCGGGGATCCGAGAGTTCGGCCTGGGCCACGTCAGCCGGAGCGATGTCGAAGCCGGGTTCATCGAGTTCAACGAGCTGATCGGCACCTGCCGCTTCCGCGACTGCAAGCACGACCGCGAACCCGGTTGCGCCCTGCTCAAGGCGCTGGAAGAAGGTCGCGTGCATCAACAACGAATGAACAGCTACCGCTCGATCATCGCCAGCTTGCCGGAAAGCAGTTACTGACCCGCATTTGTGGCGAGGGGATTTATCCCCGCTGGGGCGCGAAGCGCCCCTTTGTATTCCATCCCGAGTATCAGATGAAAAGAGGGGCTGCAGCGCAACCCAGCGGGGATAAATCCCCTCGCCACAGGTTTGCGCTCGCCAGTCAGATCACTGAGCCGGCGGCGCGGCCGGTGTTGGCGCGGCATCGTCGAACAGGTTAAGCCGTTCGCGCAGCTCATGGGCCGGCACGGGTTGCTGGTCTGCGGGCAACGCATTCGGATCGACCGCCGCCCCAGGTGCGTCGGATGGAGCGGGGACTTCACCCGGCGCGCCCTCGCCCGGGGCCGGATCGGGCGCCGGATCGTCGGTTTGTGAGCCCTCGATGGCTTTCTGCGCCTTCTTGGTCAACACCACGATATCGATGCGCCGGTTGACCGGGTTGAATGGGTCCTTGCGGTCGAACAGCGCAGAAGACGCATAACCGACCACCCGTGCCACCTGCTCGTCCGGGTAGCTGCCGGCCACCAGGGCGCGACGGGCCGCGTTGGCGCGGTTGGCGGACAACTCCCAGTTACCGTAGTCACCCTTGCCGATGTAGGGCTTGGCATCGGTATGACCACTGATGCTGATCTTGTTCGGAACGGCCTTGATGGTGTCGGCCATGGCCAGCAGGATGTCTTCGAAATACGGCTTCAGGCGCGCGCTGCCAGAGTCGAACATCGGCCGGTTCTCGGCGTCCATGATCTGGATGCGCAAGCCGTTCGGCGTGATTTCGAACAGGATCTGGTCCTTGAATTTCTGCAGTTGCGGATTCTCTTCGACCTTGTTCTGCAATTCCTGCAACAGCAACTCCAGGCGCTCGCGCTCGACCTGCTCGGCCATGCCCTCGACTTGCTCGGAATCCACCGTCACCTTGTCGGGCTGGGGCTGGGACTTCACCTCGGGGTTGAGGGTGTTTTCCGGCGCCAGGGTCGGCGAACCGCCCAGGTCGATGATGTAGGGCGTGCCGCTTTCGGAAAAGCCGACCGGGTCCTTGAAGTAACCGGCGATGGCAATTTTCTGTTCCGGGGTTGCTGTGGACAGCAGCCACAGCACCAGGAAGAACGCCATCATCGCCGTTGCGAAGTCGGCGAAGGCAATTTTCCAGGCACCGCCATGGTGCCCGCCGGCAATGCGCTTGACGCGCTTGACGATGATCGGCTGGTTATTTTCCATCTTAGCGACCGCGAACCGCTTGTTCTAGCTCGGCGAAGCTTGGACGGTGCGCCGGGTACAGGACCTTGCGACCGAACTCCACCGCCAGCGATGGCGGCATGCCCGAGGCCGAGGCCACCAGGGACGCCTTGATGGCTTCGTAGACGTTGAGTTCTTCCTTGGCATCATGGGCCAGGGAGTGGGCCAGCGGACCGAAGAAACCGTACGCTGCCAAAATACCGAAGAAAGTACCCACCAGTGCCGCGCCAACGTGCAGGCCGATGGACTTCTGGTCGCCATCGCCCAGGGACGCCATGGTCACCACGATCCCCAATACCGCCGCGACGATACCGAAGCCGGGCATGCCGTCGGCAATACCGTTGACCGCGTGGGAGGGGTGCTCCAGGTCTTCCTTGAGGCTGTACAGCTCCATGTCGAACAGGCCTTCGAGCTCATGGGGCGCCATGTTGCCGGACGACATGATGCGCAGGTAATCACAGATGAACGCCGTCATGCGGGCGTCCTTGAGAACGGCGGGATACTTGGCGAAGATCGGGCTGGCGGCGGCGTCTTCGATATCGCCTTCGATCGCCATCATGCCTTCGCGGCGGCTCTTGTTGAGGATCTCGTAGATCAGCCCCAGCACCTCGAGGTAAAAGGTGTGGCTGAAGCGCGAGCTGAACATGCCCAGGGATTTCTTGAGCACGTGCATCGTCATATAGCCAGGGTTGGCCTGCAAGAAGGCTCCGAGGGCCGCGCCGCCGATGATCAAGACCTCGAAGGGCTGGATAAGGGCGGCAATCTTGCCATGGGAAAGCACGTATCCGCCGAGTACGCTCGCGAACACGACAATGATGCCGATAATTTTAGCCATAGATAGAAAGTACTTATTTAAGTCGGGTTCAAGGTCATATTCGGAAGCTGAAAAATCTCTTCTTCTACTTATCGGCAAAACTGCGCCAGACTATAGGCTGTTCTGGCGAAAAGCCAATTTGCCCCGTTCCGGGCGTGGAGAATTCATACGATGATCACGTCCTGCCATGACTAACGAAACCAAGGTTCCAACACCGCGACCGAGCACCCTCGAAGGCTGGGTAAAGCTGCTCAATGGCGTGCACCTGCCCGTGCCCCAGGCCAGCCACGACCTGGTCTGCAAGGCCCTCGCCGACAGCCGCCGCTCATTGCGCGACATCGCCGAGCTGATGCAAGACAGCCCCGCCCTGGCCCTGAGCGTCATCCGCGAGGCCAACCACCATACCCATGGCAGCCTTGCAGAACCTGCGGAAAACCTCGAAGTCGCCATCAACCGCCTCGGCCTCAAGCGCACCGAGGAACTGCTCGCCCGCCTGCCGTCGTTGCCGGGGAACGAAATTCCCATCGCCTTGCGCCAGCTGCAATTGATCAGCCAGCACGCCACGCAACAGGCCAATGGTTTCTTTGCCAGCCGCCTGGCGCGGCTGTGGCAGGACATTCACTGGGGCAGCCTGTTGTTCCTGTCGCCGCTCTGGCCACTGGCCCTGACGCATCCACGGTTGCTGGGGGAGTGGGAGCTGCGGGTCGTCCATAAAGGCGAGCCCGCGCGCAAGGTAGAGCGCGAACTGTTCGGCGTCCGCCTGCTGGAAATCTGCCTGGCACTGGTGGAGACCTGGCGCCTGCCCATCTGGGTGGCGCAAGGTTATCGCCTGTTGCTCAATGAACGCCGCGAACTGGTGAAGGTCCTGCGTATCGCCCGGGACAGCGAACACCCGTTGCGCCAGCAGAATCGCCTGGACGACGACCCGACCCTGCGGCGCTGGCTCAACCAGCCGGCCAACACCGTGTTGCTGGCCAACGGTCTGGCCCTGGCAGCACAACAGGCCTGGGACAGCCCTCACAACGCCCGCTGGCAATACCTCACCAGTTTGTACCTGCAGATATCGATGGATGAGGTCCAGCAACAGTTGCACCAACAAGCCGCCAACAGCGCCCGTCACCACGCCATGCCGGATCTCTGGCACCCGGCCGTGGCGCTGATCTGGCCCTCGGGCAGCCGACGCATCCACCCCGGCTTGCTGCCCCCCGCCCCGCCCAGCACCCAGGACCTGAGCCGGTGGCGCCAGCAATGTTCCGCCATGCTCGTGGAACCGAGCCCCTTCCGCAATGCCATGCACCTGACCACTTCGGCACGGGACGTCCTGGTGGCCTGCGGCATGCGCCGGGTGATGATCCTGATGGCCGACCGCAGCCAGTCCAGCGTGCGCGTGCATCAGACCGCCGGCCTGCCCAGGGAAGCCGCAGCCATGAGCTTTACCATCAGCCAGAGCAAGATATTGCAACGATTGCTGGCCCAACAGGCCCAGGTTCGCCTGAACCCGGACAACAACGCGCAGTTTTCTGCGCTGCTGCCACCGGGCCTGCGCAGCCTGTTCCGCGGTGACCACCTGCTGTTGCGCTCACTGACCTGCAATGGCCGGGTGATCATGCTGGTGGCGGTGGACCAGGGCGGCGGCCCCTTCTCGGACGTCACCGTTCAAGCCTTCGGCAAAACCGTGCAATGCATCGAAAGGGCCCTGCATACCTTTACCAACCGCGGCCGCTGAACTTGCTACAATCCTTTCCCTTTGCGCCCCTGGAGACCTCACATGCCTGACTTCTCTGGCTTGCCGCTGGTGATCGAGCCGAGCGAACTGCTGCCGCGCCTCGACGCCCGCGAACTGATTCTGGTGGACCTGACCAGCGCCGCCCGCTACAGCACCGGGCATATCCCCGGCGCACGTTTTGTCGACCCCAAGCGCACCCAGCTCGGCCAGCCACCGGCGCCGGGCCTGTTGCCGGCCAAGGCCGACCTGGAAGCGCTGTTCGGCGAACTCGGGCATCACCCGGAGGCGGTCTACGTGGTCTATGACGATGAAGGCGGCGGCTGGGCCGGGCGTTTTATCTGGTTGCTGGACGTGATCGGCCACGCCAACTACCACTACCTCGACGGCGGCTTGCTGTCGTGGCTGGACGAAGGCCTGCCGGTGTCCATCGACGTCCCCGCGCCCGTCGCAGGGCCGGTCAGCCTGACGCTGCACGAAGCCCCCACCGCCACCCGCGAATACCTGCAAAGCCGTCTCGGCGCTGCGGACCTGGCCATCTGGGATGCTCGTGGCCCGCTGGAGTACTCTGGCGAGAAAGTCGTCGCAGCCCGGGGCGGACACATTCCCGGCGCGGTCAATTTCGAATGGACGGCTGGCATGGACCCGGCGCGCAACCTGCGCATCCGCCGGGACATGGCGCAAATCCTCGAACAATTGGGCATCACCCCTGACAAAGAAGTCATCACCCACTGCCAGACCCACCACCGCTCTGGCTTCACCTACCTGGTGGCCAAGGCGCTCGGTTATCCACGGGTCAAAGGCTATGCCGGTTCCTGGGGCGAATGGGGCAACCACCCCGACACCCCCATCGAGCTTTGAAGGTTCTTAAGGACAGTTAATGAAAAACCGTTTGTTCATCCTCACTCAATACCTGCTGCCCCACCACCTGCTGTCGCGGTTGGCCGGCTGCATTGCCGAATGCCGCGTGCGCTGGTTCAAGAACGCCTTCACCGCTTGGTTTGCCAAGCGCTACCAAGTGGACATGTCCCAGGCCCTGGTGGAAGACCTGACGGCCTACGAGCACTTCAACGCCTTCTTCACCCGCGCCCTGAAAGACGGCGCCCGCCCACTGGACGACACCCCGGGCGCGATCCTCAGCCCCGCCGACGGTGCCGTCAGCCAGCTCGGCCCGATCGAGCACGGCCGGGTGTTCCAAGCCAAGGGCCACAGCTTCAGCGTCCTGGAATTGCTGGGCGGTGACGCGGCCAACGCAGCACCGTTCATGGGCGGTGATTTCGCCACCATCTACCTGTCCCCCAAGGACTACCACCGTGTGCACATGCCACTGGCCGGCACCCTGCGGGAGATGGTCTACATCCCAGGACGGATTTTCTCGGTCAACCAGACCACCGCTGAAAACGTTCCCGAGCTGTTCGCCCGCAACGAGCGCGTGGCGTGCATTTTCGACACCGAGCGCGGGCCGATGGCCGTGGTGCTGGTGGGCGCGATGATCGTGGCCTCCATCGAAACCGTCTGGGCCGGGCTGGTGACGCCGCCCAAGCGTGAGCTGAAAACCTTCCGTTACGACGAAGCGGCCCGTGGGCCGATCCATCTGGAAAAAGGCGCCGAGCTGGGGCGCTTCAAGTTGGGTTCGACCGCCATCGTGCTGTTCGGCCCTGACCAGGTGAAATGGGCCGAAGACCTGGTGGCCGGCTCACCAGTGCAGATGGGCCAGGGCCTGGCACTGCCAAAGGCTGAGTAAAAGATCAAATGTGGGAGCGAGCTTGCTCGCGATGGCGATATAACAGTCACCTCGATGGCGACTGTCCTGGCGTCATCGCGAGCAAGCTCGCTCCCACAGGGTATCCAGCATAGATAGCGCACCTCCTTCGGCTACAACTGCTAGAGTTGGAACATCACGTTTATTTCCCGCCGGAGCCCGTACACGGCATGAATGAGACCAGCCCTCTCCAGTTATTGCGCGTCCTGACCCCGACACAATCACGCCTGTCGTTCTGCGATGCCACGCCACGGGACCTCAAGCGCTGGATCGCCAACCTGCCCAAGGCCAACATCGGCGAAACGGCCCGCCTGTTGTACCAGGCCCTTGGCGAACTCAACCAACTGCTCACGCCCAGCGACAATCGCCTGCAACTGCTCGAACTGTTGCGTCCCGAGGTGTATTACGTCTGCAAGCATCTGGAGCGGCACTTCCTGCAACAGGCCATCGTGCTGGATGATCGCTCGCGCAAGATCGTCAACCTGTGCCAGGCCCTGCAAACCCAACTGGCGATGGGCTACAAACAGATCGTGGCGCGTATCGCGCCCAAATACACCAAGGACCGGGCGCGCCTGCTGAGCACCGCGCTGCAACGGGCGATGCATGCCCTCAACGGCCCGCTGCTGCGTGCCAGCCAGCTGTACAGCCCTGTGCCCGAAGGACTGTGGCTTGATTTGCACCAGTTGTACCGGATCGCCTGCCTGCACCGCCTGCAACACCTGAGCGTAAGCGACGAACTGGCCAGCCAGGTTCATCAATTGAACCCTGAGCAAACCTATGTCGTCGCCCTGTTGCTGGGCGCTTCACGCAGCAATCAATTGCGCCAGAGCCAGATCGGACGACTGACCGAAGCGCTCGAATCCTGGAGCCAGTGGGTCAAGCTGGACCCCGCCACGGCTGCCGCCAGCCTGTTCGCAGTGGCTCCGCAGCTGGATGTCGGGCCACGTTACCGCGCCAAGTTCCGGGCCGAACAGCAGCCGACCTTGCAGGGCTTCGATCCGCAGCCCCTGGTGCGCGCAATCGCCACCCACCTGGAGCAACCTGCCGATCACGCGCTGCCCATCCCGGGCGGCATGAGTGTCGACACCCTGCACCACCTGCAAGCGGCCTGGGGCGAAGCGGCCGAGCGCAGCTTCCAGCGCACCGAGGGCAACGGCACGCTGACCCTGTGCGTGGGCATGAGCGCGCTGCACTACTACCTCGGCGGCGAACGTTCTTTCAACGAGATCCTGAGAAGCCCCGCCACCCGCAAGGCCCGCTTCGAGGCTTCGCCGAGCAAGACAAACGACACCTGGAAGCAGGCCTACGACGCCGCTCCCGCCGGCGACAGCGACCTGCTGCCCTATGAAGAAATCGAGTACCCGGCCAACCCGAGCGATGACGACGGCAACCAATCCGACAACCAGCATCACTTCCCCACCTACGACCTGCCGATCATCAACCACAGCCCAGGCGGTTATTGCCTCGGCTGGCCCAAGGAAGTGCCGGAACAACTGCAAGCCGGGGAGATGATCGGCATCCGCGACGCCAGCGACCAAGCCTGGAGCGTCGCCGTGGTGCGCTGGATCCGCCAAGTGCGCAACGGCGCCATGCAGATGGGCATCGAGCTGGTCGCCCCCCATGCCCAGCCTTGCGGGCTGCAACTGCTAAGGGAAGAAAACGAGCACGGCCACTACCTGCGCGGGCTGTTGCTGCCCGAGATCAGTGCCGTAGACCTGCCCCCGACCATGATCGCCCCACGCCTGCCTTTCCAGGAGGGCCAGCAGGTATTGATCAACACCAATGGCCAGGAACGCCGTGCAGGCCTGGACCGCAGGCTGACCAGCACCCACAGTTTCAATCAGTTTTCCTATCACCCGGAAGACACAGCCGGGACCGGGGATGGCGCCGACCAGGAGGGGAATTTCGATTCGTTGTGGAAGTCGCTTTGAACAGCCAGCACACAACCCTCTGTGGTGAGGGGATTTATCCCCTCACCACAGATGAATGCCTCCAAAAGGTTGCGACAGACTCGAATCAGAGCTGCCCGTCACGATCCCTGAAGCCCAGCAGGTACAACACCCCATCCAACCCCAGGGTGGAAATCGCTTGCCGGGCCGACTGCTTGACCAGCGGCTTGGCGCGGAACGCCACGCCCAGGCCCGCGATCGCCAGCATCGGCAGATCGTTGGCGCCGTCGCCCACGGCGATGGTCTGCTCCAGGCGCAGGCCTTCTTTTTCAGCCAGTTCACGCAACAGGTCGGCCTTGCGCTGGGCATCGACGATCGGCTCGACGGCCACGCCGGTCACCTTGCCGTCCACCACTTCCAATTCGTTGGCGAACACGTAGTCGATACCGAGCTTGGCCTGCAACTGCTTGGCGAAGTAGGTGAAGCCGCCGGACAGGATGGCGGTCTTGTAGCCCAGGCGCTTGAGTTCGGCGAACAGGGTTTCGGCGCCTTCGGTCAGGCGCAGGGAAGCGCCAATGGAATCCAGCACGCTGACGTCCAGCCCCTTGAGCAGCGCCAGGCGCTCCTTGAAGCTGGCACGGAAATCCAGCTCGCCGGCCATGGCCCGTTCGGTGATGGCCGAGACCTTGTCGCCCACGCCGGCTGCCTTGGCCAGTTCGTCGATGACTTCGGCTTCGATCAGCGTCGAGTCCATGTCGAACACCGCCAGGCGGCGGTTACGACGGAACAGCGAATCTTCCTGGAAGGCGATGTCGACGTTCAGTTCCTGGGCCACGCTCAGGAACTCGGCACGCAGCGCCTGGGGATCGGCCGGCTCGCCACGCACGGAAAACTCGATGCAGCCCTTGCCCTTGTCGGCAGGGGTGTCCAGCGGCATGCGCCCGGACAGGCGGTCGATATGGTCGATGTTCAAGCCATAGTGGGCGGTGATCGAGCTGACGCGCTGCAACTGTTCGGCGGTGACCTGGCGGGTCAACAGGGTCACGATGTGGCGTTTCTTGCCCTGGCCAGCCACCCAATGCCGGTAATCATCCTCGGATACCGGGGTGAAGCGCACCTGCTGGTCGAGCTTGTAGGCCGTGAACAGGATGTCCTTGAGCACGGACTTGCTGTGTTCGGCGTCCGGGATTTCAACCAGGATGCCGAACGACAGCGTGTCATGGATCACCGCCTGACCGATGTCGAGAATGTTCACACCACCCTGGGCCAGAACGCCGGTAATGGCCGCAGTCAGACCCGGACGGTCGCTGCCAGTGATGTTTATCAGGACGATTTCGCGCAAGGCGCACCCCCGCAGGTGGAAAAAAACCGCATTCTACCCACATTCAGTGACCATCGGGCACCGCCAGTGCTTTGCCGGTCATGGGGCTGTCGCTATACTGCGCGTCAATTTCACGGACAAAGAGCCGAGCTCAGTGAACCGGCCCACGCCAGTCAAAACCGACAACTTCTTCCTGCTGATCTTCCGTGCACTGCGCCACCGTCGTGTGCCGATTGCATTGCGCATTGCCAGCCATAACGTCATCCTGGTCGCCCTGGCCCTGGTCATCTATGCCGGCGTGATGGGCTTGCAGTTCAAGCAAGCGATGCACGAACAGGCCGATGCCCTGGGTGAAAGCCTGACCACCCAGACCGCCACGTCCGCCACCGAGCTGCTGGTGTCCAACGACATCCTCAGCCTCAACGTGCTGCTCAACAACCTGACCAAGAACAAGCTGGTGGCCCATGCCGCCATCTACAGCGTGGACAACCGCATCCTCGCCGAGGCCGGACAGCGGCCCAAGCCTGGGCTGCTGGGCGAGTCCGGCGGCATGTACCAGAGCAAGATCACCTTCCAGGACGTAACCGCCGGGCAACTGCGCATCAGCCTGGACATGGACCAGTTCCAGCAACCGATGACCATCAGCCTGCAAAGCATGGGCATCCTCAGTGCGATCCTGCTGGCCCTGGCACTGGCCTTGAGCCTGCGCCTGGGGCGGCACATCTCCACGCCGTTGCTGCAATTGCGCGTCTGGCTGCGGGACATCGACGAACACACGCCGGCCACCCAGCGCCAGGACGAAATCGGCGACCTGGCCCGGCAACTGCACGCCAGCTTCGCGCCGGAACCTGAGCCATTGCCGGATCCTGAAGACCTCGACTACGAGGACGACGAGGCCGAGCCGGGCTTTGAAGTGCGTAACCTGCGCGACCCGGGCTTCGACGAAAGCCAACCGATGCCCGCCGCCAGACCGGCGCCACGCCATGTGGTTCGCACGGTAGAAGACGAGGAAGACGACGATGCCTTCGCCGACCTGCGTGACGAGGCCGTCGACGGGGCGCCTCAATCGCTCGCCAAGCCTGTGGCCTCGAACCTGCCCCAGCACAGCGCCGTACTGGCCGTGCAACTGGGCGCCCAGGATCAACTGCGCCGCCTGCCCCAGGCGCGCCTGAAGGAATTGCTCGAGCGCTACCGCGACTGCCTCGACCAGGCCGCATCGCTCTATCAGGGCGAACTGCACACCCTGAACGACGGCAGCACGCTGATGCTGTTCCACACCGAGGACAGCGGCGACGACTACCTGACCAACGCCATTTGCTGCGGTGAATTGCTGCGCGCCTTGGGCCACCAGTTGCAGATCGAAGTCGCCGACAGCGGCATCACCCTGCAACTGCAATTGGGCCTGACCTTGGGCGATGGCCTGTTCGGCCTGAGCCAGATCGACCTGCTGCTGACCGAAACCGCCCAGGACGCCCTGGCGCTGTCGCAACACAGCCGCAACCTGCTGCTGGTGGAGCGCAAGATCAACGACGACGCCCTGATCCGCCAACGCGCCCGCATCCGCCCCATCGCCAGCCCCGAAGGCGCGTGCTGCGTGGAGCGCTTGATGGAGCCATACCCGTCGATGCTGGAGCGGCAATTGGCGCGGATGCATGAACGCCAGGCCTGAGTCCCAGGACATGAAATGACGAAGCCCGCAGATGAGTGATCGTCTGCGGGCTTTTTGTTGCCTTCAGCGCCGCCATCGCGAGCAAGCTCGCTCCCACAGGGGATCTCTGCAAGCCTCAGACCTGCCGTGGGAGCGAGCTTGCTCGCGATAGGGCCAGCACAGGCACCCGAGAATCCAACGGCCAGAAACGACAAAGCCCGCATCAACGCGGGCTTTGTCGTGTATCCGTTCCAACCATCAGAACCTGAACACTTCCATGTCCGTACGAATCGGCAAGGCCATGGGAATCTTGTCCTTTTCCTTTTCCACCGGTTTGGCCGGAGCAGCCGCGGGCTTGCGTGGCACTTCGGCGACAGGCGGCTGGTTGGCCAGGGGCTTGAGCGACACGGACAATTGTTCGGCCAGGCGCTGCAGGAGCACGCCCTGGGCCTGGACCTGCGCCGCGGTGGTGCCGGCATGCTGCTCCTGCAGATGAACGATGCGGTTCTCACGCACCTTGCCACGGCGGTCGATCAACCGCCATTGGGCATCGAGCACCGCCGGTTGGGCTTTACCCGAATCCAGGCGGGTAATCGACAGCAGCACCTGCACATCCGGCGTGAAACCCTGGGTTGCAGGGGCCAGCACTACACGCTGGCTGTCCAGGTGCCCGGCGACCTGGCGCAGCAGCAACTGATCGATGTCAGAGGACAGGCTGCCGGCCCAACGACCGTCCGTGGCGGCCTGCAGGCTGCCGTCCGGTTGGCGTTGCAACAAGGTTTCACGCTGCAGGTAGTCAGCGATCAGAACCGGGCCGAGCAATACGGCCATGCCTGTGCTTTGCGCAGGCTGGGCCGGGGTTCCGCTGTCCAGTTGGTACAGCGACACCGGCTGGTTCATGCTGCAGCCCGCCAGGCCAAGCAGGCCGGCGAGCCACAAAATAGGTAGGCGCAGAGCAGTCATCGTCCCGTCCAGGTGGCAGCCACAAGGCTTGCCACAGTGAAAAAATACTCGGTCAATATGAAGAACGCTCGGCTACGCCGGCGCTTGAAAGGGCCTATCATCCGTGAATATGCGCGCCGACTCCAGCGCGAAAGCAACGATCTGCGGCATTTAATCGCAGACCGAGCCCTCTAGCACGCCTAATTGAGGTTTTCGACGAGCAGTGCATCGACCCGCTGAAACCCCCTCGGAAGCTTGTTGCCCCGCCGACCACGTTCACCCTTGTAGTGCTCAAGATCGTCTGCCTTCAACGAAAGCGTGCGCTTGCCTGCCTGTAGCACAAGCGTGGCGCCTTCGGGCAACACTGCAATATCCGTGACATATTCTTCACGGCTGGCGACCCGCTCGCCGGAAATACCAATGATCTTGTTGCCCTTGCCTTTACCCAACTGCGGCAGGTCGCTGATCTTGAACACCAGCAATCGCCCTTCGGTGGTGACCGACGCCAACCAGTTGCTCTCCCGATCGGTAACCGGACGCGGCGCAATCACCTTGGCGTTGTTCGGCAGGCTCAACAACGCCTTGCCCGCCTTGTTCTTGGCTTGCAGGTCCTCACCCTTGACCACGAACCCGTAACCCGCATCCGATGCAATGACATACAACCCATTATCATCAGGCATCAGCACGCATTCAAAAGTTGCACCCGGTGGCGGCGTTAAACGACCGGTCAGCGGTTCGCCCTGGCCGCGAGCCGATGGCAAGGTATGCGCCGGCACAGAATAACTGCGTCCCGTGGAGTCGACGAACACCGCGAACTGGTTGGAACGCCCGGCTGCCAAGGCCTTGAAGCCGTCACCGGCCTTGTAGGAAAGCCCCGTCGCGTCAATATCATGACCTTTGGCGGAGCGCACCCAACCTTTTTCTGACAGCACGACAGTCACTTTCTCGTTCGGCAGCAGATCGTGCTCGCTCAGCGCCTTGGCTTCGGCGCGCTCGACGATGGGCGAACGGCGATCGTCGCCGTAGGTTTCGGCGTCCTTGAGCAGCTCGGTGCGTACCAGCTTCTTGAGCTTGGCTTCGCTGCCCAGCAAGGCTTGCAGCTTGGCCTGTTCCTTGAGGAGCTCATCCTGTTCGGCGCGCAGCTTCATCTCTTCCAACCGGGCCAACTGCCGCAGGCGGGTGTCGAGGATGTAGTCGGCCTGGATTTCACTCAGGGCAAAACGGGCGATGAGGCTGGCCTTGGGGTGCTCCTCGGTGCGGATGATGTGGATCACTTCATCCAGGTTGAGGTAGGCAATCAGCAAACCGTCCAACAGGTGCAGGCGACGCTCGACCTTGTCCAGGCGGAATTGCAGGCGCCGGCGCACGGTCTTGACCCGGAATTCCAGCCACTCCACCAGCAATGCCCGCAGGTTTTTCAACTGCGGCTTGCCGTCCAGGCCGATGATATTGACGTTGACCCGGTAGCTGGACTCCAGGTCGGTGCTGGCGAACAGGTGCTGCATCAGCGCATCGTGGTCGACCCGGCTGTTGACCGGGATGATCACGATGCGGCACGGGTTTTCGTGGTCGGATTCGTCGCGCAGGTCGGCCACTTGCGGGGCTTTCGACGGTTTTGCCTGCATCATCGCGGCAATCTGCTCCAGGACCTTGGCCCCGGAAACCTGATGCGGCAGCGCCGTGACGATGATGTCGCCGTCTTCGATGTGGTACACGGCGCGCATGCGCACCGAGCCGCGACCGGTCTCGTAGATTTTCAGCAGGTCGGCGCGCGGGGTGATGATTTCGGCTTCGGTCGGATAGTCCGGGCCCTGGATGTGCTCGCAGAGCTGCTCCACCGTGGCCTTGGGCTCGTCCAGCAGGCGCACGCACGCCGTGGCCACTTCCCGCAGGTTGTGGGGCGGCACGTCGGTGGCCATGCCCACGGCAATGCCGGTGGTGCCATTGAGAAGAATATTCGGCAAGCGTGCCGGCAACACCAGGGGTTCGTCGAGGGTGCCGTCGAAGTTCGGCCCCCAATCCGCGGTGCCCTGGCCCAGTTCGCTGAGCAGCACTTCGGAATAGCGCGACAACCGCGCCTCGGTGTAACGCATGGCCGCGAAAGACTTGGGATCGTCCGGCGCACCCCAGTTACCCTGACCGTCCACCAGCGTGTAGCGATAGCTGAACGGCTGGGCCATCAGCACCATGGCTTCATAGCAGGCCGAGTCGCCGTGGGGGTGGAACTTACCCAGCACGTCACCGACGGTACGCGCCGATTTCTTGTGCTTGGAATCAGCATCCAGCCCCAGCTCACTCATGGCATAGATGATCCGCCGCTGAACCGGCTTCAAACCGTCGCCGATGTGCGGCAAGGCACGGTCCATGATCACGTACATGGAGTAATTGAGGTAGGCATTTTCGGTGAAGTCAGCCAGCGATCGGCGTTCTACGCCGTCTAAGCTGTCTGCAAGAATGTCGCTCATGCGGGCCTCATCAGTTCGTTGTCTGGCGCAGCAGCATGGTGCCGTCGCGCTGGGTAAATTCAAGTTTGTTCAGGGCGCTCATGCCCAGCAGCACTTGCGTGCCACCCAGGCCAGGCGCCACCAGGGCACGGACATCGCGCAAGACGATGTCACCCAATTGCAACCGGTCGATGCGGGTACGGTAGCCCTCGCTCACGCCGTTGGCGGTGCTCAAGGTCACGCCGAAACCTCTTTCCAACTTGAGGCGCTCGGCCAGCTCCAGCGGAACCGCCACGTCGGTGGCACCGGTGTCGAGCATGAAATCCACCGGCTGGCCGTTGATCTGGCCGCTGGCGACAAAATGCCCCTGTCGATTGCCGACCAACTTCACCTCGATAAAACCTTCACCTTTTTGCGAGTACACCTGGGTGTTGGGATTCTGCTGGCGCTGCTCCCATTGGGCAAAAAACCGCGTCGCCAGAAACAGCGCCGCACACCAGGCCAGGATCATCAGTACCCGGCCGGCGCGCTTGCCCGGTGGCTGCGGGCTCAAGGCGAGGCGCTCCAGCCACCGTCGGGCGCGGCAAAGCGCCAGACGATCGGCCGCTGTTCACCATCGGCCCGCGAGCCATTGTTGTTGTCCAGGCCGACCCAAGCCCCCTCGGCGTCCACCACCAGTGCTTCGGCCAGCCCGAAGCGCTGGGGATAACGACGGTTGTCCTGCAACGCCTCGGCGGCGAACGACCAGCAACGCTCGACCTGAGCGGTCTGCGGGTCACGCCGGCAGATCTGATAGGCGTTGCGCTCCAGGGTAAACAGCTTGCCACCGAACAATGACAGGTCGGCGAAATCCCGTGAAACCGCTTTGGCCTTGGGGAACTGCTCGGGCTGCATCTCCAGCCCCGCTTCACTCAGCAACACGCAATTGCCATCGCAGTCCCACACCGTCTGCTGGCGCTTGATCAGCAGCAGGCCGCGGCGTTCGCGCTCGGCTGCCAACCACAGCTGGTCACCGGCCGGGTTGATCGCCAAGCCTTCGAACAATGAATTGAAATGCAGCAACATGCCGCTGGCACGGGCCTGGCGGATCAGGGTAGGGGCGATTTTCAACCACGACGCAGGGCCCGACGGCGGTACCTGCAACACCGCGGCATGGGACTCACTGACCACATAACGATTGCCGGCGCTGTCACAGCTGATGCCTTCGAAATCCAACTCGCCGCCACGCAGGAACGATGCCGCCCAGGTTCGCGACCTCAAGCCCCAGGGCAAACCGCTGTCCGGCGCCTTCGGCACTTCAATTTCAACCACTTCGGCCTGCCAGACCGGCGCCTCGGAGGGCATGAAGCGATAGATCCGGTCATCGTCACGGTCGGACACCGCCCACAGCTCGCCGCCGCACAGTGCCAGTCCAGACAGGTTGCCGCCGCGCATGCCATCGATGGCGCGCTCGGACAGCAGCTTCAATTCCGGCGCAGGCCCTGCGACTACCACCCCCGCCCACAGCCACAACGCCAGGGCGAAACCGTTGCGCATCAGGCCAGCACCTCGGCCAAGTCCCCTTTGGATTCAAGCCACGATTTGCGGTCGCCGGCACGCTTCTTCGCCAGCAACATGTCCATCATTTCCGAGGTCGCTTCGAAATCATCCAAGGTCAGTTGCACCAGGCGGCGGGTGTTCGGATCCATGGTGGTTTCACGCAGTTGCGGCGGGTTCATCTCGCCCAGGCCCTTGAATCGAGTGACCTGCGGCTTGCCGCGTTTCTTCTCGGCCACCAGGCGATCGAGGATGCCGTCGCGCTCGGCTTCGTCCAGGGCGTAGTAGATTTCCTTGCCCAGGTCGATGCGGTACAGCGGCGGCATCGCCACGTAGACGTGACCGGCGTCCACCAGCGGGCGGAAATGCTGGACGAACAAGGCGCAGAGCAACGTGGCGATGTGCAGGCCGTCGGAGTCGGCGTCGGCGAGGATGCAGATCTTGCCGTAGCGCAGCTGGCTCATGTCCTCGGCGCCCGGATCGACACCGATGGCCACCGCGATGTTATGCACTTCCTGGCTGGCCAGCACTTCGCTGCCGTCCACTTCCCAGGTGTTGAGGATCTTGCCCCGCAGCGGCAGGATCGCCTGGAACTCCTTGTCCCGCGCCTGCTTGGCCGAACCACCGGCGGAGTCACCTTCCACCAGGAACAACTCGGAACGCATCGGGTCCTGCCCGGCGCAATCGGCGAGCTTGCCCGGCAATGCCGGCCCCTGGGTGATGCGCTTGCGCTCGACTTTCTTGCTGGCCTTGAGACGCCGGCCGGCGTTGTTGATCGCCAGCTCCGCCAGGGCCAAACCGGTTTCCGGGTTGGCGTTGAGCCACAGGCTGAACGCGTCCTTGACCACCCCGGAAACAAACGCCGCCGCTTCGCGGGACGACAGGCGCTCCTTGGTCTGGCCGGAGAATTGCGGTTCCTGCATCTTCATCGACAGGACGAAGGCGATGCGTTCCCAGACGTCTTCCGGCGCCAGTTTCACGCCACGGGGCAACAGGTTGCGGAACTCGCAAAACTCGCGCATGGCATCGAGCAGGCCCTGGCGCAAGCCGTTGACGTGGGTGCCGCCCTGGGCCGTGGGGATCAGGTTGACGTAGCTTTCCTGGACGCTTTCACCGCCTTCGGGCAGCCACAACAGCGCCCAGTCCACCGCTTCCTTGTTCCCGGCCAGGCTCCCGCAGAACGGCTCGTCGGGCAGGCGTTCGAAACCGCTGACCGCGTCCACCAGGTAAGAGCGCAGGCCGTCTTCGTAATGCCATTCGACTTTCTCGCCGGAGGCCTTGTCCTCGAAACTGACCAGCAACCCCGGGCACAACACGGCCTTGGCCTTGAGCACATGCTTGAGGCGGCTGACGGAAAACTTCGGTGAATCGAAATACTTCGGGTCCGGGGCGAAATACACGCTGGTCCCGGTGTTGCGCTTGCCGACGCTGCCGACCACTTCCAGCTCCGTGGCCTTGTAGCCGTCGGCGAAGGTCATCTGGTATTCATTGCCGTCGCGCTTGACCCGCACCCGCACCTGGGTCGACAAGGCATTGACCACGGAAATACCCACCCCGTGCAGACCGCCGGAGAACTGGTAGTTCTTGTTGGAAAACTTGCCACCGGCGTGAAGCTTGGTGAGGATCAGCTCGACGCCCGACACACCCTCTTCGGGGTGAATGTCCACCGGCATGCCGCGGCCGTCATCGCTGACTTCCAGCGAATGATCGGCGTGCAGGATGACCTGCACCGACTTCGCATGCCCGGCCAAGGCTTCGTCGACACTGTTGTCGATGACTTCCTGGGCGAGGTGGTTCGGCCGACTGGTGTCGGTGTACATGCCGGGGCGCTTGCGCACCGGGTCGAGGCCCGAGAGGACTTCGATGGCGTCTGCGTTATAAGAGCTAGCGCTGGGAGTGGCCATGGGGTCTCGTCGTCAGTGTTCAATGAAAAAGGGGCGATGGGCTCACAGCGACGTGAAGTCGATCGCCTGGTACAAATCGGCGCCAATGCCGGCAAAACTCAACAGCGCCGGCAACTGCTGTGCAAACCCTTGGAAACTGTGGTCGCCGCCGGCCTGGATGCGCAAGGCACAGGCGCGGTAATACTGCTGGGCGTGGCGATAATCCAGCGTTTCGTCCCCGGTTTGCAACCATACCTGATACCGCTGCGGATCCCGGGGCGCCGGCACTTCCAGCTCGGCCAGGGCCGTGACGTGGTCGTGGGTCAATTCCCAGGTTTCGTCGGTGTACAAATTCTTCTGCGTGCCCAGGTAACCGTCGAACATCCGATGCGGGCTGACGGCAGGGTTGATCAACAGGGCCTTGAGCCCGTGGCGCTCGGCCAAGTGAGTCGCATAGTAGCCGCCGAGCGAGCTGCCGACCAGCAGCGGCCGTTCCAGTTGTGCAATCGCCTGTTCCAGCTGACCGATGGCTTGGCGGGGGTGGTGGTGCAAGGCTGGGACTTGTAGGCGGTCGCTCAGGCCCAGTTGCGCCATTACGTCGATTAGCTGGCGGGCTTTGGTCGAGGCTGGGGCGCTGTTGAAGCCGTGGATATAAAGGATCGAACCCGACATTGCCGACTCCCTGGGTGTTGGGCAAAGGCCGGAGTTTACAGGGAGTTTGTGGGGGTTTGGGGGGGATCTGTCCATACAAGACAACACAAAACCCTGTGGCGAGGGGATTTATCCCCGCTGGGGCGCGAAGCGGCCCTTGCAACCGACCCTTCTCTTATAGACCGAGTACATATCCGTTGCTGCGGTAATGGCCACTTAGGGTTCCGCTCTTACAGCGGGTCACTTTCGAAAAGCGCGAAAGTAACCAAAGCGCTTCATGCCCCACCACTCGGCACCTCGCCTAGGCTCGGTGTGCCCTCACTCCGGCATTGCTCCGTGGGCCCGCCGCGAAGGGCCATCCATGGCCCAGCGCGGCTAACCCGGCATCCATGCCGGGTTGCCCACTCCACAATGCCTGCGTTCGGCCAGCGTGGTTAACGGGGCGCCGAGATCAACGTCCACCGCGAGGCGGCCTTATAGCCGACCTGGTTCTTGGTGGGACCGCATTTCTCCTGTGGGAGCGGGCTTGCTCGCGATGGCGGTGGAACAGCTTGCATCAGCGTTGGATGTGCCGCCTTCCCGAGCAAGCTCCCACACAGTTGGATTGAAGTACAGCCGCGAGAGATAGGTCGGCTATAAGCTTGCCTTTTCGTTCCAACATTAGGTTTGTGGCAACCGGCAGTTTTTGGGGGTGCTTCGCACCCCAACGGGGATAAATCCCCTCGCCACAAGGAGTCCGGCTTTATTTCGGATCAACAACATCAAGTGCCCGATTCGCCAATAACTCACTCAGTTCGATCATCTGTTGGACACCTAAAGCAAAATGCCGGCGCGAGCCTTCCAAGTCAAAGGCCAGGTCGCTGAGCATGACGTTGGCGGAGGCTAAGGTTTCACTGAGGTTGGCAAGGAGGGTTTCGGTATCGAGCTTTTTGTTTACCGCAAACACTTGATGGGAATCCGAACGATTCGGGGTATCCGATTTTGGTTTGAGATAAAAGTCCAAAGCTCGCTTGGCTGCTTCATCAAGTTTTTGGGGGTTCTGGCTGGCTTCGGGAGGAATGGAATCGTTTTTTGTTGGCCCAGAGTTATCTTCAAACATGTTGGCGCTCCATTAGGATTGAAATAAAGCTCCTTTTTTTTCAGGTTTCCAGGCCCGTCCGCTGAATTTTCAGCGACGGAAAAAGGTTAGCGACAGCCCTTCCCACCCGGCAACCGCCAGGGCTCGTCGGAAAAATCTGCTTGAACCAGGAGGGGTGTCCGACCATTCCCACAAACCTTGGCCGGCTGTCAGGCCGCCATCGCGAGCAAGCTCGCTCCCACAATGGACCTGCTGTGCCACAAGATCTGTGTACACCAGCGATCCACTGTGGGAGCGAGCTTGCTCGCGAAAGCGGTGGGTCAGCTTGCATCAGCGTTGCATGTGCCGCCGTCTTCGCGAGCAAGCCCGCTCCCACAATTGGATCGGAGTACGACAAAAGAGCCAGGCCGGCTATAAGGCCGCCTCGCGGTGGACGTTGATCTCGGCGCCCCGTTAACCACGATGGCCGAACGCAGGCATTGTGGAGTGGGCATCCCGGCATGGATGCCGGGATAGCCGCGCTGGGCCATGGATGGCCCTTCGCGGCGGGCCCACGGAGCAATGCCTTCGTTCGGGCATGCCGAGCCTAGGCGAGGCACCGAGTGGTGGGGCAAAAGCGTTTTGCTTACTTTTGCGCTTCTCAAAAGTGAGCCGCTGTAAGAGCGGAACCCTAAGTGGCCGTTACCGCAGCAATGGATATGTACTCAATCAGACCGCCATCGCGAGCAAGCTCGCTCCCACAGTTGCGCTGAACTCAATACCCGTTGGACTCATAGTCCGGGGTAAAAGCAAACCCAACCACCCGCTCAACCCCCGTCTCCAACCGCCCATCCGGCAGGAGCCGCAACCACCGATACCCCGGCGCCTGCTCACCCACCGCAAAATCCTCACTCCCCGGCTCGAACTGAATACAGGTCGAAGGCGAAGCCAACAAACGAACCCCCTCGCGCATCCGGTCAACCTCCTGATGCACATGCCCCCACAACACCGCCCGCACCTGAGGAAACCGATCCAACACCGCAAACAGCGCCTCAGGATTACGCAACCCAATCGGCTCCATCCACACACACCCAATCGACACCGGATGATGATGCAGGCACACCAAGTGATGCCGCTCCGGCGCCTCACCCAAGGCATTGGCCAACAGAATCAACTGCTCCTCGGCCAAAAAACCCGGCACCGATCCGGGCACCGCGGAGTCCAGCATCGTCACGCGCCAGTTGCCAATGTCCACCACCGGATCGAGCAACCTGCTCTTGACCGCCGCCTCAAGCATCACCTGCGGCTCATCATGGTTGCCCGGAATCCACCGCACCGGCGCATCGATTCGCGCAGTCAGTTGCCGAAACGCCCCGTAGGATTCCAACGTGCCGTCCTGGGACAAATCGCCAGTGGCAAGCATCAGGTCGATGTTCGGCTGCTGCTTCAGGACCAGGTCAATGACCGCCCGCAAGCTGTCGCGGGTGTTCATGCCCAACAGCGAGGCGTCGGCCTCGGCGAACAGGTGGCTGTCGGACAGTTGGACCAGCAACACCGGCTCGGCGGTGGTCAGGGTGGATACGCTCGGCAAATCGCTCTCTCCCAGGCGCAATCACGCCGTTGCATGAAGCCGCAATTATGCTGGGGGATGATCGAAAGGGGAAACCCGTGAACCGGAACCGGTTCACAACTACCGAACGACTTCGAACTCGTGACCCAGCGCCAGGCAATGACTCAGCCACTCGCCCAGGAACAGGTTCAACTGGGCTTTTTCATCCGGCTGGTGCATTGACGCATTGGGATAAGGATAGATGCCGCGAAAGCGTCGCGCATGCTCGGCACTGACGACTTCGGCCATGCGCGCATCGTGATAGACCTGGACCTCCAGCTGCGGCACCGGCAGCCAGGGCAGGCTGTGCTCCTGGCGCACTTGCAGCGTGGTGGTGTAGGGGCAGGTCTGCAGCACTTCCAGGGCCAGCACCCCCAGCATCTGGTCGCCGTGGGTCACAGCGATACGCCGCGGCGCCGGATCGTTGCGCATGTCCGGCAACAAGCGCATCAGGCGGGCGTAGTTGGCCTCGCAGGCGGCCTGCAACCCCACCAAATCGACGCGATAGCGATCGCGCAGCTTGTTCAGGACCATAACCCCCTCACTTCCTCGCGGTTCAAGGCCAGCCATTGCAGGGCGATGATGCTCGGTGCATTGCAGATTTGTCCGTCGCGCACAGCTTGCAGGGCATCTTCGAAAGACCAGACCTTGACGCGGATATCTTCCGCCTCTTCCGCCAGGCCATGCAGCCCGCCCGCCCCCGTGCTGTCGCAACGCCCCAGGTACAAATGGACGAATTCATCGCTGCCGCCCGGCGATGGAAAATACTTGGTCATCGGCCAGAGCGCAGCGAAGGCAAGCCCAGCTTCCTCCTGCGCTTCACGATGAGCAACTTCTTCCGGTTGCTCGTCCTTGTCGATCAGGCCAGCCACCAGCTCCACCAGCCAGGGGTTGGTGGTCTTGCCAACGGCCCCCACGCGAAACTGCTCGATCAACACCACTTCATCGCGCTGCGGGTCGTAAGGCAGCACACACACCGCGTCATGACGCACGAACAGTTCACGGCTGATATCACGGCTCATGCCACCGGCAAACAACTCGTGGCGCAAGACGAGGCGGTCGAGCTTATAGAACCTCTTGAAGCAGGTTTCACGCTTGACGATGTCCACGGCGTTCGGCGTAGCGTTGGCGAAGTCGGTCATGACAATCCTCGTGTGCAATGGATCAGTACGAGGTTCCAACCTCGGCTTCGCGCCATCCTAACGCGCCCGTACCCTTTGATGCAGCCCCTTTCCACTCATCGGGATGGACGGCAGAAGGTGAAAGAACTCTAATGAGCTTAGTGGCGAACTGATTGTCCTGCTGGCAGTCGAAGCGGGTAACTTTTCGCCTTTCCCTGTTCCATGAAGGACGCCCATGTCGCTTTTCAAAACCGCCTCCGTGGCTGCCATTGCCCTGACCCTGGGCGCTTGCCAAAGCCTGTTCCAACCCAACTATCGCGCACCGCTGGAGACCACCCGCGATGCGTCGGAACAACTGCAGCAAGGCTGCGCCAGCGCCGATTGCCCATTGGTGAATATCGACACCCTGCGCTTTCCCGCCGAGCCAGCCCTGGACGGCATCATCGAAAAACGCCTGCTGCAAATGACCCGCGCCACCCCGGACGCCCCGGTGGCGCCGACGCTGGCCGCCTACCGCGAACAGTTTTTGCGCAACGCCGCGCCGCGCAACAGCAGCTATTTGCAGGCCAAGGTACGCGAGCAACATGACGGCCTGGTGATCATCGAATTGTCCAGCTACCTGGACACCGGCGGTGCCCATGGCACGCCGGGTCGCGGTTTCATCAACTATTCGCGCCAGCAACACAAGGTGCTGACGCTGTCGGACATGTTACTGCCGGGCCAGGAAGAAGCGTTCTGGAAAGCCGCCCAGGTCGCCCACAACAGCTGGCTGATCAGCACCAAGCTGGATCAGGAGCCCGAGTTCGTCAAACAGTGGCCGTTCCAGAAAACCCCGCACATCGCGCTGACCTACGGCGGGGTGATCCTCAAGTATGAAGTGAGCACCATCGCGCCATACGCCTTGGGCCACATCGAACTGAAGATCGCCTACCCACGCCTCAACGGCATCCTCAAGCCCGAGCTGTTCCCCGGCCGTAGCTGAAAGCCCGACCCAACAGCAGTTGCAGCAACCCTGCCAGGATCAGCGACGGCAGGGTAGCGCCGATGTCCGGGTAGACGTTGGCCAGCAGGTGATAAGTGCTCACCCCGCCCAGCCAGGCCAACAGGGCCGGCCAGCGCAACGCGGCTGACACCACTTGGCTGCTGCGCTTGCGCAGGATGAAGTGATCCACCAGGACCACACCGAACAGCGGCGCGAACACCGAGCCGATCAGCAACAGGAAGTTCTGGTATTGCGCCAACGGCGCCAAGCAAGCGATCAAGGTGCAGATGACGCCAATCGCCAAGGCCAGGTGCTCGACCTTCAATCCCGTCAGCATGCCGCTGGACACCGCCGCCGAGTGAATGTCGGCGAAGGCGTTTTCCGACTCGTCCAACAGAATCAGCAGCAGCGGAATGCCCAAGCCAGCACCTGCCAGGGCCAGCAGCAACGCGTTGACTTCACCGCTTGGCGCGAACGCCAGGGTGTAGGCCACGCCCAGGCTCATCAGCCAGAAATTGCCGATGAAAAAACCCACGGCAGTACCGCCGAAGACGTTCCTGGCGCGTTTGCCGAAGCGCGAGTAATCGGCGATCAGCGGCAACCACGACAGCGGCATCGCAATGGCGATATCGAACCCCACCGCCAGCGGCATCGAGCCGTCGCCCGCCTGGGCCCACAGCGCAACCAGATCAGCCTTGGCGAACAGGTTCCAGGTCAACCATATACACGCCGCCAGCAGCAGCCAGATGCCCCATTTGCGCAGGACCTTGCGCACGAACGTCAGCGGCCCGCTCACGGCGAGCAGGGTTGCCAAGGCGCCGAAGAACAGCGTCCACAGCAACGGGTTGGAGCCCAGGCTGCCTTCGCTGAAGGCTCGGGCACCGAGCAGGCTGGCGGCATCGCGCATGACGATGATTTCGAACGAGCCCCAGCCGATCAACTGCAGCAGGTTCAACACTGCCGGCACGCTCGCACCCTTGCCGCCGAGGCTGAGCTTGAGGGCGGCCATGGCCGACAGGCCGGTGTCGCTGCCGATCACCCCGACGGCCGCCAGCAGCAGGACGCCCACCAGCGTGCCGAGGAAAATCGCCAGCAACGAACCGCTCAGGCCCAGGCCCGGCGCGAGCAAGGCGCCCACCTGCAAGACCATCAGGCCGATGCCGAGGGAAAACCACAGGGAAAACAGATCGCGGGCGCCGAACACGCGTTTGTCCAGGGGGACCGCGGCGTCAGGGGAGTAGGTGCTGGGTTGGATGTTCAAGGATTGTTATCTCAGAAGGATACTTGTTGTTTTTTTGGCCGCTATCGCGAGCAAGCTCGCTCCCACAAGGGATCACAGGTGCACACGGATTTTGTGTCCACAGTAGATCCCCTGTGGGAGCGAGCTTGCTCGCGATGAGGGCAGTGAAAACACCGCCCCATCAGCTCACATCACACTTTCTTGTAAAGCTGACTACCTTCCTTCTTGAACCGCTCCGCCTGCTCCGCCAAGCCTTGGGCGACATCGACATCCACCGCTTCAATGCGCTGGTTGGCGGCGTACTCGCGCACTTCCTGGGTGATTTTCATCGAGCAGAATTTCGGCCCGCACATCGAGCAGAAATGCGCCACCTTGGCCGAGTCCTTCGGCAGGGTTTCGTCGTGGTACGAGCGGGCGGTGTCCGGGTCCAGGCCGAGGTTGAACTGGTCCTCCCAACGGAACTCGAAGCGCGCCTTGCTCAAGGCGTTGTCGCGGATCTGCGCGCCCGGGTGGCCCTTGGCAAGGTCGGCTGCGTGCGCGGCGATCTTATAGGTGATGATCCCGGTCTTCACGTCATCCTTGTTCGGCAGGCCCAGGTGTTCCTTCGGCGTGACGTAGCAGAGCATCGCGCAACCGAACCAACCGATCATCGCCGCACCGATACCGGAGGTGATGTGGTCGTAGCCCGGTGCGATGTCGGTGGTCAGCGGGCCGAGGGTGTAGAACGGCGCCTCGTCGCAGCATTCGAGCTGCTTGTCCATGTTCTCTTTGATCAACTGCATCGGCACATGGCCAGGGCCTTCGATCATGCATTGCACGTCGTGCTTCCAGGCGATCTTGGTCAACTCACCAAGGGTTTCCAACTCGCCGAACTGCGCCTCGTCGTTGGCGTCGGCAATCGAGCCCGGACGCAGGCCATCGCCCAGCGAGAAGCTGACGTCGTAGGCCTTCATGATTTCGCAGATGTCTTCGAAATGGGTGTAGAGGAAGTTCTCCTTGTGGTGCGCCAGGCACCACTTGGCCATGATCGAACCGCCACGGCTGACAATGCCGGTGACGCGCTTGGCAGTCATCGGTACATAGCGCAACAACACGCCGGCGTGGATGGTGAAGTAGTCGACACCCTGCTCGGCCTGCTCGATCAGCGTGTCGCGGAACAGCTCCCAGGTCAGGTCTTCGGCCACGCCGCCGACTTTTTCCAGGGCCTGGTAGATCGGCACGGTACCGATCGGCACCGGCGAGTTGCGGATGATCCACTCGCGGGTTTCGTGGATGTGCTTGCCGGTGGACAGGTCCATGACCGTGTCCGAACCCCAGCGGATGCCCCAGGTCAGCTTCGCCACTTCTTCTTCGATGGACGAACCCAGGGCGCTGTTGCCGATGTTGCCGTTGATCTTCACCAGGAAGTTACGGCCGATGATCATCGGTTCCAGTTCGGTGTGGTTGATGTTGGCCGGGATGATCGCGCGGCCCCGGGCGATTTCGTCACGCACGAATTCCGGGGTGATGACTTTCGGCACGCTGGCACCGAAGCTGTGGCCGGCGTGTTGCTGGTCCAGCAGGCCAGCGGCGCGGGCGACTTCCAGCTTCATGTTTTCGCGGATGGCGACGTATTCCATCTCGGCGGTGATGATGCCTTTGCGCGCGTAGTGCATCTGGCTGACGTTGGCACCCGGCTTGGCGCGACGCGGGTTGTTCACGTGGGCAAAGCGCAGCTTGGTCAGCTCGGGATCAGCCAGGCGTTCCTGACCGAAGTTGGAGCTCAGGCCGGCAAGACGCTCGGTGTCGCCGCGGGCTTCGATCCACGAAGAGCGCACATCGGCCAGGCCTTTGCGCACGTCGATGATCACGTTCGGGTCGGTGTAGGGACCCGAGGTGTCGTACACCACCACCGGCGCGTTGATTTCGCCGCCGAAGTCGGTGGGGGTCACGTCGAGGCTGATTTCGCGCATGGGCACGCGGATATCCGGGCGGCTGCCCTGGACATAGATTTTTTGCGAGCGGGTAAAGGGCTGAACCGATTGCTCATCGACCTTGGCCGAATCACTGAGGTTGGTCGCGTTTTTTGCTTTTGTCGTCATCACGGGCTCTCCAGACACACATCCAGGCAGTGGATTTTTGTCGGAGCGAACCTGTAACGAATGGACGCGTCCCTGCACGAAAATGCGGACGCTGTGCTTGCTGCTCGAGTGCGTTCAATAGTCGAACGACATCCCGGACGAAGCACAAGAGGACTCGCCGGGTGACGAGAAATCTTGTTCCCTACGCAGGCGTTAACCTGATCAGGTTCAACGGGATCCGAAATTATTCGATCTCAGCCTCATAGCAAGGCACCCCGACAAGAACCCGGCCAGTCTAGACACAACCACGAGAGAACGCCATCGCCTGGGCAAAAGGCGTGATGAATGGCGCATATACAGGATTGTTGCCGTGAGCAGGCGCAACTACACTCGCTACGCCGCGTTCCTTAATTGCGCACTCTCATTCGTGAACTTTCATTTTATAAAGCAGGGATAGCCTCATGCTGCGCAAACTTTCACTGGCCCTGGCCGTGTCTTGTGCGTCCAACGCAATGGCCTGGGCCGCCGAAGCGCCCTTGACCACCAAAACCGACCTGGTGAGCGTGTATCAGGAAGCGGTGGACAACAACGCCGACCTCGCCGCGGCTCGCGCCCAGTACGGCGCCCAGAAGGAAGTGGTGCCCCAGGCTCGCGCCGGGTTGTTGCCCAACCTTTCGGCCGGTGCCGATCTGAACAACACGCGTACCGAACTTGACCAGCCGGCGATGACGGCCACCCGCAGTTCCACGGTTTACCAGGCGACACTGTCCCAGCCGATTTTCCGCGCCGACCGCTGGTTCCAGCTCCAGGCGGCAAAGTCCGTCGACGAACAAGCGTCGCTGCAACTGTCAGCCACTGAACAAAACATGATCCTGCAAAGCGCCGAGAGCTACTTCAACGTGCTGCGCAGCCAGGACAACCTGGCCTCGACCAAGGCCGAGGAAGCCGCGTTCAAGCGCCAGCTCGACCAGTCCAACGAACGTTTCGACGTAGGCCTGTCGGACAAGACGGATGTGCTGCAATCCCAGGCCAGCTACGACACCGCGCGCGCCAACCGGATCCTCGCCCAGCGCCAGGTCGACGATGCCTTCGAGGCATTGATCACCCTGACCAACCGCCAGTACAACTCGATCCAGGGCATCGTCCACACACTGCCGATCCTGCCGCCGGCACCGAACGACGCCAAGGCTTGGGTCGACACGGCGGCCAAGCAGAACCTGAACCTGCTGGCCAGCAACTACGCCGTCGATGCCGCCGAGGACACCCTGCGCCAACGCAAGGCTGGCCATGCACCGACCCTCGACGCGATAGCCCAGTATAGAAAAGGCGACAACGACGGCCTCGGTTTCACCAACCCGAGCCCCACCGGTCAGCGTTATGGCGGCGACGCCGAGCAACGCACCATCGGCCTGCAATTGAGCATCCCGATCTACAGTGGCGGGCTGACCAGCTCCCAGGTGCGCGAGTCCTACTCGCAGCTCACCCAGACCGAACAGCAACGCGAAGCCCTGCGCCGGCAGGTGGTGGAAAACACCCGCAACCTGCACCGCGCGGTCAACACCGACGTGGAGCAGGTCCAGGCCCGGCGCCAGTCGATCATCTCCAACCAGAGCGCGGTGGAGGCCACGGAAATCGGCTATCAGGTGGGCACCCGCAACATCGTCGATGTGCTCGATGCCCAGCGTCAGCTGTACACCTCGGTGCGCAACTATAACAACGCCCGCTACGATTACATCCTCGACAACCTGCGCCTCAAGCAGGCGGCCGGGACATTGAGTCCGGCGGACCTGCAGGACCTGTCGCGCTACCTCAAGCCCGACTACAACCCGGACCGCGACTTCCTGCCGCCGGACCTGGCCCAGGCGGCAGCGGAGCAGTTGCGCTCGCGGCCGGCGCAGTAGTCCAGAGATATCACTTGCGACAGTAACCTTTTGTGGCGAGGGGATTTATCCCCGCTGGGGGGCGAAGCGCCCCCATTCAAACTGCCTGACACATCGTGCTAGCAGGTTTTGGGGCTGCTTCGCAGCCCAGCGGGGATAAATCCCCTCGCCACAGATACCCTGTCACCACAGATAATCCTCTTGCCACAGAGCGATCATCACCGTCCAGCGAGCAACCGCCCCAACCCCTCCAGCAACCGCTGCAACGCGCCCTGATTGCTGCGCATCACCTTCAACCCCGCCTCGGCCATGCGCTGGGCATCCCGGGGCAGTTCGAACAGGCGCTGGATCGCCAGGGCCAGGCTTTCGGCATCGTCAACTTCCTGCAACGCCCCGGCGGCGCGCAGTTGCCCGGCGATTTCAAGGAAGTTGAACAGGTGCGGGCCGCTGAGCACCGGTTTCGCCAGGGCCGCCGGTTCGAGCAGGTTGTGCCCGCCATTGGGGACCAGGCTACCGCCGACAAACGCGCTGTCGGCCAACGCATAAAGAAACAGCAGTTCGCCCATGGTGTCGCCGAGCAACACCGAAGCCTTGGCGGTAACCGCTTGCCCACCGGAGCGCCGCACCGTGACCAGGCCTTCGCGTTCACACAACTGATGCACCGCGTCGAAGCGCTCGGGATGACGCGGCACCAGGATCAGCAGTGCATCGGGATAACTGTCGAGCAATCGGCGGTGGGCAGCCAGTACCACTTCGTCCTCACCTTCATGGGTGCTGGCAGCGATCCACACCGGACGCTCGGTTGCCTGCCATTGGCGGCGCAAGGCACTGGCGTTTTCCAGCAGTTGCGGGTCGATGGTCAGGTCGAACTTGATCGAGCCGGTGACCTCGACGGTTTCTGCCCGGGCGCCCAACTGGCGAAAACGCTCGGCTTCGGCTTCGGTCTGCACGGCGAAGAGGCTCATCTCGGCGAGCATGGGCCGGGTGAGCTTGGGAAAGCGCCCATAGCCCCGCGCCGAACGCTCCGAGAGCCGTGCGTTGGCCAGGGCCACGGGAATGCCGCGCCTGGCACATTGGTGAATGTGGTTGGGCCACAGCTCGGTTTCCATGATGATCGCCAGCGACGGGCGCACCCGGTCGAGGAAACGCTTGGCGGCGCAGGGCAAGTCGTAAGGCAAATAGCAATGTTGGATGCGCGGCTCGTTGGCGAACATGGCCTGGATCCGTTCCGAACCGGTGGGCGTCATGCAACTGACCGTGATCGGCAACTGCGGATAACGTTGCAACAAGGCCCGGATCATCGGCGCGGCGGCGATACTTTCGCCCACCGACACTGCGTGGACCCAGATGCCGCCCGGCACCATGACCGGCAGGCCCCAGGAGAAACGCTCGCCGATGCGCCGGGCATAAGCCGGCGCCTTGCGGGCCCGCAACCACAGCCGAATCGCTACCAGTGGCAGCCCCAGATAAAACAACGCGCTATAGAGAGTTCTGTTCATGGCCGCGGAGTTTATCGGTTTTTCAGCCGATCGCCTGCAACTGCACGGCAAAACGCTCCGCCAGCCAACGAGCGGCCGGCCCCAGGGGTTCGTCACGGCGCCAGACCAGCTCGACCACCAGGGCCGGCGGGGTCCATTCACTGCTGAGTTCCACCATATCCCCCAGGTACGCCGGGTATTGCACCACATGCCGTGGCAACCACGCCCACCCCAGGCCACTCCTCAGCCATTCGGCCAACACATAGAAACTGTCGGCCCGCCAGACCTGCGGGCTGGCCTGCTCGCTGCCGGGGTAGACGCTGGACTGGGTCGCCATCAACAACTGGCGGTGCCGGGCCATTTCCCGGCAGGTCACATAATCGTGGTTTGCCAGTGGATGGTCCCGGCCACACACCGTGACCATCTCGACACTGCCCAGTACCCGGCGCTCCAACGCCTCGGGGATCTGGTCGTGATAGAACAGCAGGCCGAGGTCGGCTCGCCGCTCCACCAGTTTGCGCGCCACATCGCCCTGGGCGGCGCTGGCCAGTTGCACTTCAAGGGTGGGAAATTGCTCGGCCAGGGCCGCCAGGCTGTCGATGACCGGTTGATAGGGCATGGCTTCGTCCTGGGCCAGGCGCAACGACGCTTCCTGCCCGCGCATCAAGGCCAGGGCCCGGCCATTGAGGCGCTCGCACTGGCGCAGCACTTCCCTGGCCTCCTCCAGCAACGCCACGCCCGCATCGGTGAGTCTGGGCTGGCGACCGCTGCTGCGCTCGAACAGGCTCACCCCCAAGTCATCCTCCAGCAAGGCAATCGCGCTGCTGATGGCCGATTGCGCCTTGCGCTGGTCCCGGGCCACTGCGGAAAACGAACGCTTCTCGGCGACCCCGATAAATAGTCGCAATTGCTCCAGGTTCCATTGCACGTTCACGGATCAACCCATCTCTATTACAGATAGGTAATGACTTTACCGCATCTGGGCGATCTCTAGAATGGCCCCATCGAAAGACGCAACGTCAAAGAGGAGTCGCCCATGAACGCCTACTACTACCTGGCTATCGCCATCTGCGCCGAAGTGATCGCCACCGTATCGATGAAAGCGATCAAAGGCTTGAGTACCCCCCTGCCCTTGCTGCTGGTCATCGTCGGCTACGGCACCGCGTTCTGGATGCTGACGCTGGTGGTGCGCACCGTACCGGTGGGCGTGGCCTATGCGGTCTGGGCCGGGCTGGGAATCGTCATGGTCAGCGTCGCGGCGCTGTTCATCTACGGGCAGAAGCTGGACGTGCCGGCGATGCTGGGGATGGCGCTGATTGTGCTCGGGGTGGTGGTGATCCAGCTGTTCTCCAAGACTGCCGGGCACTGAAAACACGTTGATCATTGAACTGGAACACATTGTGGCGAGGGGATTTATCCCCGCTGGGGTGCGAAGCGCCCCCCACTCAAACCGACGGACACACCGAGTTGCCAGGTGTTGGGGCTGCTACGCAGCCATCGGGGATAAATCCCCTCGCCACAGCCCCTCGCCCCAGTTTTAACCGTGCCCCGGCACAGGTGGCCAAACTCCCTGCAGCGAGTCTGTATACTGCGCCCTCGTCTTGATCACTGAGGTCGCTGCATGCCATCCGTTATTTCCACCGACGTTCTGATTGTCGGCGCCGGAGTCGCCGGTCTCTGGCTGAATGCACGCTTGCGTCGCCAGGGGTTTTCGACCGTGCTGGTGGAGAGCGCCAGTCTCGGTGGCGGGCAGAGTGTCAAATCCCAGGGCATCATCCACGGCGGCGCCAAGTACGCCTTGCATGGCGCCCTGACCGGGGCCTCGGAAGCCATCGCCGACATGCCGCGCCGCTGGCGCGAAGCCCTGAAGGGCGAAGGCGAGCTGGACCTGTCCGGCGTGCGCATGCTGTCCGATGCCCATTACCTGTGGTCCCCCGGCACCCTGGCCGGCAACCTCACCAGCTTCTTTGCCAGCAAGGCCGTGCGCGGACGAGTCGACCAGGTCAAGGGCGACCAATTGCCGCCGGCCCTGCAAGACAAGCGTTTCAAGGGCAAGGTCTATCGCCTGGCCGAGCTGGTGGTGGACGTGCCGAGCGTGATCGCACGCCTGGCGGAACTGGCCGGCGACAGCTTGCTGGCCGGGCAACACATCGAACCGCTGCGCGAAGGTGGCGAGCTGATCGGACTCAAGGTCGATGGCCGCGAGATTCGCGCGCAACGCATTGTCCTCAGCGCCGGGGGCGGCACCGCCGACCTGCTCAACGCCTTGGGCCTGGACCAGCCAGCCATGCAGCGCCGACCGTTGCACATGGTCCTGGTCAAGGGCCCCAGCCTCAAGCCGCTCTACGCCCATTGCCTGGGCGGCGGACCGAAGCCGCGCATCACCGTGACCACTCATCCAGCGGCCGATGGCCAATGGGTCTGGTACGTGGGTGGCGATCTGGCCGAAGGCGATGGCGTGACCCGCGAGCCTGCCGCGCAGATCGCCGCTGCCCAGAAAGAACTCGGCCAGTTGTTGCCTTGGATTGACCTGAGCACTGCGCAATGGGCCACGCTGCGGGTGGACCGCGCCGAACCGTTGCAGTCGGGCCTGACCCGCCCGGACAACGCCTTCCTCGCCGAGCAAGGTCGCCTGCTGGTGGGCTGGCCGACCAAACTGGCCCTGGCCCCGGACTTCGCCGATCGAGTGGTCAACGCCCTGCAACGCGATGACATCCAGCCCAGCCACCCGGCCCCGCTGCCAGACCTGCCAAAGCCGCCCATGGGCGTGCCTGCCTGGGAGCAACTGCTGCCATGAGCCAAGCGACCCTGCACGACCTCTATCGCCCCCTGGGCCATGACGGCCCGCGGGTCTCCCCCCTGGGCCTGGGTACCGTCAAGCTCGGTCGCGACCAAGGCGTCAAATACCCCAACGGCTTCCAGATTCCCGATGACGACGAAGCGCGTATGTTGCTCAAGCTGGCGCGCGACCTGGGTATCAACCTGATCGACACCGCGCCGGCCTATGGTCGCAGCGAAGAACGCCTCGGCCCGCTACTGCGCGGCCAACGCCAGGACTGGGTGATCGTCAGCAAGGTCGGCGAAGAATTCAGCGACGGCCAGTCACGGCACGACTTCAGCGCCGCCCATACCCGGTTCTCGGTGGAGCGCAGCCTCAAGCGCCTGGAAACCGACTATATCGACCTGGTGCTCGTGCACTCCGACGGCAATGACCTGGCAATCCTCAACGACAGCGAGGTCTACCCGACCCTGGCGGCGCTCAAGCGCGAGGGCAAGATCGGCGGCTTCGGCTTTTCCGGCAAGACCGTCGAGGGCGGCTTGAAAGCCCTGGAGCAAGGCGATTGCGCGATGGTCACCTACAATTTGAACGAACGAAACGAAAAGGCGGTCATTGACTACGCCAGCGATCACGGCAAAGCGATCCTGGTCAAGAAAGCCCTGGCCAGCGGCCACGTCTGCCTGAGCCCTGGGGTTGACCCGGTTCGCGCCAGTTTCGAACTGTTGTTTGAGCATCCTGGAGTCGCCAGTGCTATTGTCGGCACCATCAATCCGCTGCACCTCGCCCATAACGTCGCGACCGTAGCCAAGGTCCTGCGTAAACACTGACGCCGCCCTACGCGGCCTGAAGGAAGGAGCCGACATGCCGCGTACGCTCATTAGAAAGAATCCAAGCAACTTCAAGACCCTGCCCCTGTTCGTCGAAGCGACCCCCGAAGGCCTGACCTACCAGAGTGTCGGGATGCCGCTGAATTTCGCCCAGACCTTGCAGCGCCGCCGCCCTGTCGCAGTGGCCGATGCCGAGCGTTTTTCCCTGGAACTGGCGAACCTGGGCGTCTCGGTGCGCCTGACCCTGCATTGGCAGAACCGCGATTATTGGGTACTGGTGCGCCAGCGCCGGCAGGACCGCGGCGATGTGGTGCTCAAGCTGATTTCCGGCTACGTCCCGGCCCACGAATTGAACCTGCCGCTGCTCACCGCCATCAACGAGATTGCCGAAGAGTGCCTGCTGGAAACCCCTGAGGGCTGGCTTGGCGGACGTTTCAACGACACCTGGCTACCGGCCCCCTACGCCAACGCCTTGCATTATCGCGAAGCCTTGCCGTTTCGCCTGACGCCGCTGTCGGGCTCGGCCCGCCCGGTGCGCTGCGCCAACCTGCAACTGATCGAGCGACCACGGGCCTACGTACACCTGCCGACGGCATCGTTGCAATTGATCTATGACTTGCGCCTGGATGTGCCCAAGGAAGCCAAGTCCCTGAGCCTGTTTCACGTCGATGAGCGTTTGGAGGGCGATCAGTTGGTGGCGCGCCTGGACCGCAAGCGACCCGACCTGTACCTGATGCCACTTGAAGATGGCAAGCCGATCGGAGAACTCTATACGCTCAAACGTGATCAGTTGGTCGCGGCCAGTACCCGAGGCCTGCATCTGGCTGAAAGCTTCGCCAGCCAAGAGGGCTGGGTGGTTCGCGACGAACGCATCCGCTGGAAGGATTGGCTCGTGAAACAAGGCTTGGTCGTGCACACGCCTCGTCGCCAAGGCCTGACCAGCTTGCACAAGAAAGCCATGGGCCTGATGCGCATGGTCCGCGGGACGCTACACAAATAGCGTCAACTGGAACGCCGTTTATCCAGATAGGTTCGCCACCGCGCAAACAGATGGAAATAACGATTTTCACGCTTGCCCATGCCACGTTTGGGCGAGAACGATTCTTCGGCGAAGGCGCCATCGATGCGTACCCGTGACGCCGTGGTCGGCAGGGTGCACACCTTGACCCCGGCTTGTTGCAACGCGTATTTGAGCAGCCGCTCGGAATGCAACTGGCGGCCCGTCGCCTCGCAAAAATCGAAAATACGTTCGATACGCTTGCCATAGGCTCGGTAGGCATCACGCCCACAAATAGCGAAACGGTCGTTCAAGCCTCCCCACCATTGCCAGTCCGGAATGTAGGCATTCAATCTGCGTGCATCAGCGTGAGCGAACACATACGCCGGAAGCGCGCTGTGGTAGAAATTGTCAGGACGCACAAACACGACGAAATCCGGATCGAACGGTTCCATCATGGCCGTCACGGCATTCAGGGAATTGAGCTGGTAGATCAGGTTTCTGAGCGAGGCATGCCCATCTCCCCAGGTATCGCCCAAGGACTTGACCCGCTCGAAGTCCCAACGCTCCAGGACGCCTTCGGTGGAGTCGAGGCGACCGGTCATGGTGGTGAACGGTGCGTAGTTGTCCGCTTTCAGTTCACCTTGCTCCCCGGAGCGCGGGTTGCGGATTTCATCGATTTTGTACAGGTGATAAAAGCACTGGACTTCGCTCCCGACAGGGATGTGTGCCAGGACGTTTTCTCGAATAGAGGGAAAACAGATTTCCGAGTTTCTCGGAATACCAAAAAAAGCCAGCGCAACTTTCAACACGCGTCCTGCCCTTGTCGTAAAAAAGAAGTGCCCGGCGGCATCGCATCAGGCGGTTCACTTGCCAATGCGATTCAAGGGCGACGAAACCACCTTTGCCACCAACGGCAGCGTTGCAATGGCACAACACTCACATCAGCCTGGAGTAGCCATTGCCGCTCATAATCCCAAGCGTGTCCGCTCCAGAACTTTCCGGCCTCGTTGGAAAAACCCAACGTCATGATCTGGTATTGATAACCTGCGTGGCCGCGCAACCAATCGAACAGCACCAGTGCATTGAAACCCGTCGAAGGACCGACATAGCGCTTGCCCCCCTCCCTGTTGACCGGGTAGTTCCACAAAGGTGGTAATGGAATGCGCTCCCAATACAAGGCCACGCCAGGCAGTGGCGACATGCTCCCGGTGCATCCCACCAACATTGTGAAACAGCGTGCGTCGGGAAAACCGAACAATCGCTGCACCTCGGCGCTGTAGGGCAGGCCGAAGAAATAGGCGTCGGGGGCATTGAAGCCATGGACGAACACATTGACGCTGTGGGGACTGAGCAGTGCCGACTTTACGCAGGTGTTGAAGGTCACGACCACATCGTCACTGCCGATATCGAGTGCCTGGAAGTCGGCCGCGGTGATCGCTGGGTTATTCGCCACCAGCACCACCCGCGATGCCCTTTCCAAGCAATCCTTCAACGCCTGGGACAAGGCCCCCATCAGCGATTGATGGCCCCCAGGCAATGTATCGAGCGCCATTTCATCACTGATTTGCGGTACACGATCCGCCATGTCGCCTACCCCGGCACCGTCATGCCATAGCGCAGCTTGACCCATCCCCGAACGAACGCCGAAGGGGCCTGCCAGGGACGCATTTCACGCTGGATTTCCTCGGCCAGGGCCCGTCCGACGCGCGCAAACGAATAGCGGCTCTCGGCGAAGGCTTGGCCATTGCGGGCGATCCGCGCGGCCAGTTCCTGGTCACGCTGCAACAGCTCGATCTTCTGCACGGCCTCCTCCTCGGAACGATAGAAAACGGTGTTTTCCATGTCCTCAAAACCCAGCAATCGATCTTCCTCGCCCTGGCTCCAGGCCAATAACACGCAACCACAGGCCATGGCCTCGAAGTTCTTGATCATGAACTCCCCCATTCCCAGGTCGGCGCTGACAAAAATCTTGATGCGATTGAGTGTTTCCAGATACTCGCGCCCCGACTGGGTGCGCGTCACAAGCATGCCTGTGCGTTGTACCAGGGATTCAAGCAGCGCCTTGCGTTGAGCATATTCAGTGCTCTTGAGACTGCCGAGAAAACCAATGGGAATATCGCGGACACTGTCAGTATTGCGCAGCATCTGTTCGTCATAACCTTTGGAAACGAACACCGCATCAATGTTCTCGGCTTGCATCCGGCGAGCCACGACAGCCCCTGACACCAAGGCGCGACAACTGGGCAAGCGGCGATAAAGTCGCGAGTAGACGCCCATGTATTTGCTTTCGCGCATGTAGTTCTGGTAAGCGTCGTGCTCAAGAAAGATCAGGCCCGGGATACATTTCAATACGCTCAATTGCGGGGCCAGGCGCTTGACCCGCGAAAAAATAACCACCCGATCGAAATCTTCGTAATGGACCGAAGCCAGGAACCGGCCAAGCTTCTTTTGCTGCTGCTTACTCAAGCGATAGATAGTGCAGTCGTCACAGTGCTCTCGCACGACTTCATACAGCCGATCGAGGATCACCCTCTGTTCATCCATAACCAGGAGCATGACTTTCATAAGTTAATTAACCACGAAACGAAACAAGCAGAGCCCATGAGCGAGTTCAACCCGCGAAGGCAGGCGTTTGCCATATAAGGTCTTTCCCGGAATGTAAGAGAATTCCTTCAACGGTTGCGAATTTTCTCGACAATAGCCGTTGTCGAACTGTTTTCCACAAGCCCCAATACCTTCACGGTGCCGCCGTAGGCCGTGACAATGTCCGCGCCCACAACCTGATCGATCCCGTAGTCACCGCCCTTGACCAGCACGTCCGGCTTGACCTCGCGCAGCAGGTTTTCCGGCGTGCCCTCGCTGAAACTGATCACCCAGTCCACCGCGCCCAGGCCGGCCAGGACCGCCATGCGCCGGTCAACACTGTTGATCGGCCGCCCCGGCCCTTTGAGGCGGCTGACGGAGGCATCGTCATTGACCGCGACGATCAGACGATCACCTTGGGCCCTGGCCTGTTCGAGGTAGGTCACGTGGCCGGCGTGCAGGATGTCGAAGCAACCGTTGGTGAAGACGATTCTTTCGTTGTGGGCACGGGCGTCGTCAACGGCCAGCAGCAGTTGCTCCAGGCCCAGCACACCGCGCTCGGAGCCCTCCTCGCGCTGGATGGCACGCCGCAGTTCCGGGGCGCTGATCGCCGCCGTACCCAGTTTGCCAACAACGATGCCGGCCGCCAGGTTCGCCAGGGCTACCGCATGGGGCAGTTCTTCACCAGCGGCGATGGCGGCGGCCAGGGTGGAGATCACGGTATCGCCGGCCCCCGTCACGTCGAACACTTCACGGGCACGGGCCGGCAGGTGCAACGCCGGGTGATCGGGGCGCAGCAGGGTCATGCCGTGCTCGCCGCGGGTCACCAGCAAGGCACCGAGGTCCAGGTCCTGCATCAACTGCGCGCCCTTGCTCACCAACTCATGCTCATCAACGCAACCGCCGACGATGGTTTCGAACTCGCTGAGGTTCGGCGTGATCAGGCTGGCGCCCCGGTAGATGGAAAAATCCTTGCCCTTGGGATCGGCCAGGACCGGGATACCACGGGCACGGGCGGCCTGGATCAGCGCCTGGTGGTTTTTCAACGCGCCTTTGCCGTAGTCCGACAACACCAGGACCTTGACGCCTTCGAGCAGGTTGTCGACCTCGGCACCTAGGGCCAGGGGGTCGGTGGCGAACGGCTCTTCGAAATCGATGCGCAACAGTTGCTGGTGACGGCTCATGACCCGCAGCTTGACGATGGTCGGCTGGTGCGCAACGCGCTGGAATATCGCACGTACGCCCGCCCCCTTGAGGCTGTTGGTCAAGCTGTCGGCGGCCTCGTCGTCGCCGGTCACGCCCACCAGGGAGGCCGGTGCGCCGAGGGCGGCGATGTTCAAGGCAACGTTGGCGGCACCACCGGGGCGATCCTCAATGTGCTCGACCTTGACCACCGGTACCGGCGCCTCAGGGGAAATTCGTGAGGTACCGCCATGCCAGTAGCGGTCGAGCATGACATCGCCGACCACCAATACAGGGGCTTGATCGAATCGCGGCATGGACAACTTCATGGAGCATCCCACATACAAAATGAACAGGGCGGGGATATTAGCACAGGGTTGGCGCAAGGCTCTTCTATGGCTGTGACGGGATGCCGGAGGGAAGATCAATCCGTTTTTACAGTAAGGCCAATATTCGCTCACAGGCCTGGGCCAGTTCCACCTTGCTGGTATCGATCTCGCACTCCGGCGCATGTGGCGCTTCGTAGGGGCTGTCCAGCCCTGTGAAATGCTTGATTCGTCCGGCACGGGCTTCGCGGTACAAGCCCTTGGGGTCACGCTGGGCACAGATATCGAAGGGTGTACTTACATAAACTTCCATGAAGGTAGCCTCCGGGAACAACTGCCGGGCGGCTTCCCGGTCGGCGCGAAACGGTGAGATTGCGGCAACGATGACGATCAGGCCTGCGTCGACCATCAAGCGCGCAACCTCGGCAATGCGACGGATATTTTCCTTGCGGGACTCGGCATCCATGCCCAGGCCCCGGCACAACCCTTGACGCAGGTTATCGCCATCGAGCAGAGAGGTGTGCAAGCCCTGCTGGTTGAGCTGCACTTCCAAGGCATTGGCCAGTGTCGACTTGCCCGCTCCCGACAACCCCGTCAGCCAGATGCAGCGGGGACGCTGGGCTTTGATGGCCGCCCGGTCCGCCGGTGTGAGCGCCTGCGTGAAAGGACGAATCTGCACCTGTTGCATCGATATTTTTGACGTTTCATTCATAACCGTTTCTACGCCGTATGATCGCGCGCCCCGACGTGTTGCCCGCAGGAAAGCATAGGCCGAATATGCACACTCCAGCGGATCACAGCCGGGACCCTAAATCAGGCAATATCCTGAGCCGGAGCATCCAGCCCCATAGCATTCAGGCGTGCGTAATAGCCGTTCTGCGCCAGGAGTTCCCCATGGGTCCCACGCTCGACGATGCGCCCCTGATCCATTACCAGAATCAGGTCGGCTTTTTCGATGGTAGAAAGACGGTGGGCTATTACGAGCGTCGTACGACCTTTCATCACCTGATCAAGAGCGGCCTGGATGTGCCGTTCGGACTCGGTGTCCAGCGCGGAGGTCGCCTCGTCCAGAATCAACAATGGGGAGTTTTTCAACAAGGCTCGGGCAATGGCCAGACGTTGGCGTTGACCGCCGGAGAGCAGCACGCCGTTTTCCCCGACCTGGGTGTCCAGGCCTTGAGGCAACTGCCTGATGAAGTCCATGGCATAAGCGTCTTGAGCGGCTTTCTCGATATCGGCTCGCGGCGCACCGGCCAGGTCGCCATAAGCGATATTGTTGGCCACCGTGTCGCTGAACAGCGTTACATGCTGGGTCACCTGGGCAATATGACGGCGCAGGTTCAATAGCTTGTACTGTTCGATTTCAACACCATCGAGCAGTATCTCGCCTTCGTCATGGTGGTAGAAGCGCGGAATCAGATTCGCCAGGGTCGACTTGCCGCTGCCCGAACGCCCTACCAATGCAACCATCTGTCCTGGCTCGACGCTAAAGCTGACGTCACTCAGTACCTGCCGGTCGGTGTCCGGGTAGGTGAAGCTCAGATGACGCACATCCAGCCGCCCGCTGACAGCATCACGCTCGATGGTACCGGTATCGGTTTCCGGCTTGACATCCAACTGCTCAAAAATGCTTTCGGCCCCTGCCACGCCTTTCTGAATGGTGGAACTGACTTCCGACAACTGGCGAATCGGCTTGGGCAGCAGACCGGCCAAGGTAATGTAGGCCACCATGTCGCCCGCCGAGGCATCTCCACGCAAATACAAGACCAGGAACATCAGGACAGCCATGGCGCTGTATATCACTAGTTGCAGCATCGGCGTGTAGATCGCTCCGGTCCGGGTCATGCGCAACTGTTTGTCGGTATTGCCCTGGCTGGCCTGGAGAAAGCGCTTCTGCTCGTAGACCTCGCCACCGAAACTGCGCACGACGCGATAACTCTGGATGGTCTCGGAGGCGACATGGGTCACATCCCCCATCGCGACCTGGATTTTCTTGCTCTGCTTGCGAAACTTCTTGCTCGCGGTACGGACCATGAGCGCAATCAATGGCAGGATCGCCACCATCACCAGGGTCAGGCGCCAGTTCATGAACAACAGTGAGGCGAACAGGAAGATCACTGTCATGCCTTCACGGATAACGACCTTGATCGCATCCGTTGCCGCCCCCGTCACCATGGTCACGTTGAACGTGATACGGGAAATCAGGTGACCCGAGTTATGTTTGTCAAAATAGCGGTTGGGCAGGGTCAACAGGTTGTTGAACAACTGCACCCGCAAGTCATGGACTAGCCCCAGCGAAACCTTGGCCAGGAAATAATTGCCCAGATACGAGCCCAATCCCTGCCAGGCGGCAATGACGATGATCAGCAGCGGCACCGCCTGTAATAACTGCAGGTCGCGCAGGTAAGGGACCGTCGGAAACAGCACCGCGTTCGGATTGGAAAGGCCGTCGACGAAATACTTGAGGATGTAACCAAGCATCGGCTGGGTGGAAGCGAAAATCAGGAACCCGACGATACTCAGCCCGAACAAGCCTATATAGGGCTTCACGTAGCCAAGCAGGCGGAAATAGATTTTCAAGCTCGAAGGGCTTGCGGGAAGACTGGAGTCGGCCATATCACGCGAATATCGATAAAAAGGACGCTGACTTTAACACAGCTTCTTCGGTGTTCTGGCAAACCGCTAAGGCTGTTATTGTTACGCGTCTGCAAAACACCAAAAAGCCATCACCACGAATGGCCAACCGATTTCAGGAATGAATTCCGAAGCATGTTATCCAAGCCCCTCGCCACGTCCCATAGAGTTTTCGACTTCATCTGCCAGTGGATTCTTCCGCTTGGTTTCCTGCTTCTTCTGTGCGCCTTGTTCTTTCTGCCAGGGCGCAGCCAACACCATAAATTATTCTACGGCTTGTTCAGCATCCCGGCCTTGATAGCCCTGTGCCTGAGGCCGAGCGCCCTGAAGGAACTGATCCGCGAGCCGATTTTCATTGCACTCCTGATGTTCGCGGGGTGGGCGCTGATCAGCTTGTCGTGGGCACCCGGGAGCGAAACTATCGCGCGCCCGATCAAAATCGTATTGCATACCACATTCCTGTTCGTTGGCTGCTATCTGCTGGTGCGCCATCGCAGCGACCTGCTTCACCCTCTGCTGTTCTGTGCGGCGACCGTCGCTTTGATCGCCTCGCTCTACAATTTGTATGTGTTTGCCCAGATCTACCGACCGGGGATGCGACTGATCGGCGGTGGCGCTTTCGACAATCCACTGCTTGCTTCACACCTGTATGGGTTCTTCTGCGTTTACTGGTTAAGCCTGAGCATGCTCTGGAAAAATCGCCATATTTTCTGGCTGACCGTCCCCGCGGCCCTGGTCATGTTCACCGCGGTCGTCGCAACCGGCTCACGGACCCCTTTGGTCGCATTGTGCGCCGCCGCTATCTGGATAGGCATCCTTTGCTGGAATCGTCGCACGATGATCCTGTTCGGTTTCCTGGTCATTGGCGGCGGCATCGCACTCGTCTTGTTTAACGAGATGATCCTCGCCCGCGGGGACTCGTACCGCTTCGAGATCTGGCAAATCATCTTGCAGGCGATCGCCCAGCATCCCTGGATCGGTCACGGCTACGGTGCCGACCTGGAGGTGGATCCCGGCATAGGCTACATGCTCGCGGAGCCTCACAACTTTGCCCTCGGCGTCCTGTACTACGTCGGGATTGTCGGCTTTCTTCCATGGATTTTTTTCCAGGCCTGGGGATTGCTGAGCAGTTGGCGTTATCGGGCTCACCCCCTGTTGGTGATCGCATCCACGTGGCTGGTATACGGCATGGCAGCAGGACTGACTGAAGGAGGGGGCATTCTTTCCAGGCCGAAGGAGCATTGGTTCCTGTTGTGGATCCCACTGGCCCTGATCGCCGCCTTGAGCATCAATTACCGCGCCAGGCGCTTGCTGGTCACGCCCGTGCAACGACTGACACCGCACGCCCTTAACAGCCTTACCGCGGGCGCACAGGTCATCGAGTCCGACGGGTTGGGACCAAAAGTCCTGCGCCTGGAGGGGGGAGATTTCCTCAAACTGTTTCGAGTACGCCGCTGGTACACCTCGGGGGGCTTCAATCCTTATTCCGAGCGCTTCGCGGTGCACAGCCAACAATTGCGGAACCTGGGAATACCGAGTCCGAAAATCCTCCACGTGTACCACCTGAATGACGGCAGCAGCGCGGTGCACTACGTTCCCCTGCCAGGAATGACCTTGCGCCAGGCGCTGCAAGATACCTCTACGCCGGCGGAACGCCACACCTTGGTCGAACGCTTTGGTAAATTCATGGCGCTCCTGCACGAACGAGGCGTTTACTTTCGCTCGCTGCATCTAGGCAATGTGCTGGTCCTGGAAAACGGTGAATTCGGCCTGATCGATGTAGCCGACCTGCACCTCTATCCGTCGTCTCTCAGAATCGCCCTTCGCCAGCGCAACCTGCGCCACCTGCAGCGCTATAAGGAAGATCACGGCTGGCTTTTCGAACAACATCTTGAGGCGCTGCTTGACGGTTACGCCATGGTTGCCTCAAAACCGGCAGTGGATAACCTGCAAAAGCGTATTTTGTCGAGGAGCAGCCCGGCCGGGTCATGAGCCCCCCTCGAACACCAATCCTTTAGCCCAGGTCGCTCTTGAGCACTGAATGCTGCGGCCCGGTCCTTCCAGAGGCGCCGATTGGGGCTCAGTGTTTTTCCAGCGGACAAAAAAACAGGCGACCCAGGCCTCGCCAGGTTTTTTTGTTCCAGGCCCGGAAAGGAATCTGCGCTAGCAATTCGCGAGCGAATGCGTGGTCGCGGTTGGACGTTTTCAGGAACATGGAATTGAGGAACTTGTAGCGCACCTGGTCATAAAGCGGATGATCGCTAAACAAGGCATAGGTGTTCAGGATGCTCTCGGTCATGAACCGATGGTTCTTGTAGGAGTTGGTCGCGTGCTTGCGATAGCGCGCCATCAAGACGCTCAGGCCGTCGATAAAATAGCCGGCATGGGTCACTTTCAGTTCGATCAGCAAGTCTTCCAGGCGAATCTGCGGATCGAACCCACCCACCTTTTCCAGCGCCTCGCGACGAATCATCAGGGTCGGCGCCGGTGGATAGGGTTTGCGCTCCATGAACATGTCTTCGAAATCCAGGCGTCGGAAGGGCACCTCGCGATTCTGACGACTCTCGGGAAACAGATTTCCGTCGGCATCGATCAGCTCGATATTACCCGCACAGATACCAACCTCAGGCTTGCCGTCCATGTAGGCCACCTGAACGGCAATCCGCTCGGGCAGCATAATGTCGTCGGAACCAAACGGCACGACCAGGCTGCCACGGCAGCGGGCGATCGCTTCGTTCAGCGTGTTGGTCAGCCCCTGGTTCTGCTGGACTCGAAAGTCGAAGCCGTGGACCGCTTGCAAGCGCTGGATACGTTCGACGCTGTCATCAGTGGAACCATCATCGATTACCAGCAGCTCTATATTCGGGTAGGTCTGCCCCAGGACACTGAGTATGCATTCCTCAATGTATCGGCCATGGTTATAAGACGCGATGATCACGCTTACGAGAGGTTGCGCGGCACTCATGGCTGTTCCTTTTTCGCGTCATTCAGGCCGGTCTCGATCAATTCAAGGTATTGTCGGCGGAATACTTCGATGTCGTGCTGCTCGACCAGGTACCGGTAGGCTCGCTCGCCACAAGCCTTGAGCTCGGCATCAGACAGCCCCAGGTAGGTATCGAGTGCCGTTATCAGGCTCGGCACATCGGCGGGCGTTACCGCCAGGCCTGCGGCACCTTGAATCAAAGGCAACATCGCCGGTACGTCCGAAGCGATCACAGGTAGATGTCCACTCATGCCCTCCAGCAGGGCCAAACCCAAGCCTTCGGCCAGGGAGGGCATGGTCCAGATATCGAAGGCTCTCACGTACTGCAGGGCGTTTTCCTTGAAGCCCAGCAGATGGGCACGATCCCTCAGGCCCAACTGATCGATCTGCGCCGCCAGCTTGGACTGTTCTCGTCCGGCACCGATGATCGCCAGTTGGGCCGTGGGGTATTTGTCCTTGAGTGCGGCAAAAGCCTGCAACAGGTAGGTATGCCCCTTGACCGGCACCAATCGACCCAACGCGCCAACCAGCCTCACCGAAGGACTGATACCCAACAGTTCACGGGCGCGCTCGCGCGGTTGCTGCAAGGCCTCTGCTTGTTCGATATCAATGGCGTTGGTGATGGCGTATGTGTTGCGATCAGTAAAACCGCAACGACAGTCCAGCAAATACTGCTTGACGGCCGGTGACACACCGACGAATCGCCAGTGGCCATCCACCAGCCGCTGCGTCTGGCGGCGACGGTAAAATCGATCGTACTCCCCGAATCCGTGGGAGATGCCGATGCACAGCGGGATCTTCAACCATCGATTGAGCTGCAACATCATGTTGACGGGCTTGAAACGATTGCACACGACCACATCGAACTTTTCCCGACGGCAGAACTGGTACAACTGCCACATCGCACGAAGGCGCATCCCCTTGAGGGCCTTGTCGGAAAACTCGAAATAAACCGAACGGTCGGCCCGGCTGACGGGTTCGCCGGGCTGCGGGCGTCCACGCAAAAAAGCCGCTGTCACCTCGTAGCGTTCATCCGGGAGGGCCTTGACGATCTGTTCCGCAAGATCAGCGAAATCATGCTGCTTAACGTTGTAATCCGGCTGCAACTGCAGCACCTTCAACCGCTGACTCATAATTCTCCTTGATGGAAACCTGCCGCATCAATCACCCAGGCAGGCAATGTCGCCAACCGTTGTATCCCGGCGGGATCCGGCTCGGGCAAGACCGCCCACTCGTTGCGCTTCCAGCAGACGAAATGAAAATAAGGGAACACACGGTCCCCATCCCGATCATTCGTCAGGCAGCCATTACGCCAGTACCAGCGAAGGGGGAAACGCTCCGAACCGTCATGCCATTTTATGCAACCACCCGGCGTGCTGAACGCTTCCGTGAACTCACTGCGTCGGCGCCACGGGTTGAATTGACCCACCAGGGTAAACAGCGGTTCGGGAAAGTTCTTGCGCCACAGGAAAATACGACTGAACGCACCTTCGTCGAGCGCGTGGTGCTGGTCGTCGGTAAAACGCTCTTTCCAGTTTTTGATCAGCTTGAATACCTCACGCGCCCGCGCTGTGTTGCGTATCAAGCACAAATGCCCGGCGACTCGCCGCTCATGGGTCGAAAGCAAATCGTGACCGACCAAGCGTTCAGCAGTGAAATATTGTCGAAGATTGCCGTACACCACGTCGATATCGCCAAAGGCCCAAAAATCGTAGCCTTCCAGACGATCGACATGGATGTGGCCGAGGGCAGGTTTGATATCACACAACTTATAGGCCTGCTTTGGCCTGAACTCGATGCCCAATCGCCGGGAAACCAACTGGCAATAGGCTTCGAACGTGGTGCTTTCGATCGTCACGTTAGGTGGAAGATTTTCCGGCTCGCCACAATCGCTGAACAACAGCCAATCAATATCGGCGTTACGCCGGCAGCTTTCGAGAAACAATGGCATCCAGAACGGCCAGCGTCCGAAATACGGAATGATAAAAAGAATACGCGGGCATGGATTGATCACAGCAAGCTCACATTCACCAAGGACGAAGGACGCTGGAGGTCGTTTGCGTCATTTATGTGTTACCTGTGCTTCACAGGTGTCAGCAGCCAGAGAAGCTCGTGGCGCCTGACCGATTTGCGGAAAAAATCGTTCTCGCCATACACAGACCTCACTCTACGGGTCAGGCCATACTGGATCCAGCGCCTCAACCGTCGCTTCAGCGGCGCAGGCGGCTGCAGGTCATGCATCATCCCCAGAGCCATGGCCTTGTCCTGCTGGACGGCCAGTGATAGAGGCACGCTCAGGGGTTGCATCAACTGACTGGGATCAAAGACCGGCGGCAATGCAACACCTTCTCCGGCACTCCCCATCGGCCAGCGATCATTGTCATGTAGATGGTTGGCGTAGCCCAACAGCGTGGTCGGCTGCCACTCCAGGCCTTCGAGGGCTTGCAGGACGGCATGATGGGCGCAGAGATGATCGGGATGCGGATCAAGGGTCGGATGCGGCAGCACAATGACCTCGGGACGCGCCTTGAGCAGCAGTTCGCGCAGGTCCGCCAGCAGGTTGTTCCAGGTCGGTGCGCCGTCGGCATCGCCGGGCAGGGCGAAGGGGTTCAACTGGCGGAACAGCCGGGTATCGCTCAGGCCCGCCTCACGAGAACCCTGGGGCTGGCTCGGCGCGGCTTGCATGGCCGCCAGTTGCAGGCAGAAGTAACCCAACTGCACACAGTGCGCTTCAGGCACCCCGGCCCAACGCGGTATGGCAATGCTGTCCCAGGCGCGCAAACGGCCCTTGAGCCGCGCGGCTTCGACGCCATCCAACCCCATCTTCCGATAATGCTCGGCCTCTATCTCACCCGCAGTCAGGGTCACGATCCAGGCCTCGTCAGCCTGGCTGTACAAGCCGAAGGCAGCCAGTTCGGCATCATCGGCGTGAGGCGCGATGACCATCACCCGTTGACGTTGCACGGGCGGCGGCGTGAAGGACCACAGCGTCGGCTCGCCCAGCAAACGGCAATGGCGCCCGCGCAGGCGCAGCTCGCCCCGGGACAACGCGACGCCCTGCTCGCTGAGGTTGAGGTAGCGCAGGCCGTTGACCCCGCGCTCGAACGTTTGCAAGTCCCTTTCACCGCCCGACAACTCGACGAGCGGGTCGATGAAGCGTCCCAGCCAGGTGCTCTTGATCCGCAGCGCAAGAATCAGCGTCGCGCCATCATCGAGCATAACGCCTTCGTCCAAGCGTAGCCGCCCGGCATTCAAATGCACCTTGGGTTGCTGGGTGAACGGCGCAAAGCTGTACTGGTAATCGTCCCGGGGCGAATAGAACAGGTGATCGGCGAACCATGCTTCGTGGGCGATCCAGCCCAGCACAGCCAGTACCAGAGGCAGCCACCAGGCCACCATGACGCCTAGCACCACCAACACCACCAGGGCGAGCAACAACCCCACACGCTTGTTGCGGCGATGGCGCCTGAGCAATTGTTGTTTACGACTCATGGGTGGGTTCATACGGTAAACACCGGCACGGGGTTACACCAACGGTCCTTGTATTCCCGGTCCGCCCGGCCGAACGAAAAACGCAGCGGCTTGCCGGCGGCACGGGCATGTTCCCAGGCGCTTTGGGTGTTGAGGAAGCTCAGCACGCTGCCGGGGCTGAATTCGCGGGTCTGCGGGTCGACGCCACCGTTGATGTACTCGACGCTGATCCACTCGGGCGCTTCGACGCGATACACCAGTTGGATGGCAATCGGCGCATCGTTGAGAAAGATCACCGAGCCGATCAGCCATTCGCGCAGCAACTCGATCACCTCGCCCATGCGCTCGGCACCGGTGGCCGCAAAGCCCCAGCGACGCAGGAACAGGTCGCAGTAGATCGAGGCCAGCTCGGCGCTGGAAAACTCGCCGACCGGCCGCACCACCCCGCCCGCCTCTTCCAGCAGACGCAGTTCACGGCGCTGGTTGTAGCGAAATTTCTTGGACAGCTCTTCCGGCGTGCGGGCCATGGCCAGTTGTTCCTGCTGCAACTTCAAGCCGCTGAAGCGCCCCTCGTTGAGGGCCGACAGGTAACGTCCGCGATGACGCAACGGGGCTTGGGCATCGGGCGCCGCCGGCAAGATCAGCTCGGCATTGCCCAGGTCGAACAAGCCCTTCTTGCCGCTGCGCTTGAGCACGTCCTTGGACAGTGCCAGGTCGCGGCCCCAGGTCGGTATGGCCGCCTTGAGCTCACCGCCCTGCTCGAACGCCAGGTAACGCACGGGAATCCCGGCCAGGGCTGCCAGGCGCTCGACCACCAGGGGATGGGTGGCTACGCTGCCGCCAAAACGCTGCCAGGCCTGGGCATAAATGGATGCATCGACGGCGGTCCAGCCACGCTCGCGCCAGCCTTGAAATCGATTGAACATCAGGGCCTCGGCGCCAGTTCGGTGACTTGGGGCAAACGCCAGAATGCCTCGCGTACAGCGCGGTCCGAGAAGCGTTCGCGCAAGCGGTCGAGCATCAGTTCGGCGCATTGGCGACGCTGCAGATCATCCATGGCCGCCAAGTGTTGCAGCCCCTGGGCCATGTGCTCGGCGTCGCCTAGCGGAAACAGGATGCCGACGCCTTCGACCACTTCCTTGGCACCGCCGCAGGCAGTGGCCAGCAACGGTACGCCGGCAGCCATGGCTTCGAGCAGCACCATGCCGAACGGCTCATGGTCGGAGCTCAGGGCAAACACATCAAAAGCGCGGAAATAACAGCGTGCCTCGGGCACCTGACCGAGCAACAGCACGCGGTCGGCGATGCCCAGCTCCAGCGCCAACGACCGAAGCGACTGTTCCCGACGACCCTCACCGAGAATCGCCAACTGGCTGTTGGCGGGCAGATACGCCAGCGCCGCCGCAAAACCGCGCACCAAGGTGGCTTGATCCTTGTCCGGGTGCAGGCGGCCGACATTGCCGACAATCCATGCATGCGCGTCCAACCCCAGGGCCCGCCGCGCCTCTTCCCGAGAGACCAGGGCGGCCTGCGTGGCGTCGAGGTCGATGCGGTTGTAGAGGGTCTGGATGCGGGCGGGCGGCCATTTCGCCAGGCAGCGGCGTATGTCGTCGCGCACCGCATCGGAAACCCCGAGCAGGCTCAGGCGCTTGCGAAAAACATGGGCAAACAGCCGACGGGTACGCCGCCGGTAATCACCAAAGGCATGGTGCACGCCGATAACCGGCAGGCGGGTACCCAGCAGGGCGATGTAGATCGGCTTGAAGCGATGGGCAATGCAGAAACTGAAATTGCGCGAGGCGGCGATCTTGCGCAGATCGCCGATGGCGCCCAGCTTCAGGCCACGAATGGCACTGGAGCTGTACTCCATGAACAGCACCTCGTCCGAGGCACACGCCGCGGCGATGTGCGCATCCGCCGCCCCGGTGAGGAACACCGTGGTCACGCGATAACCAGTCCCCGCAAACAGGCTGGCGTACTGACGGGCGCAGTCCAGGAACGGCCCGTCATAACCGTGGCAGAACTGCAGCACATGTCGCTCAGCCGAGCGTGTCATAAGCGTCCACGCCGTCTTTGACCACCAGGATGTCTTCCATGATCAAGTACTGCAGGTCGGAACCGAAGAACATGTTCAACGCGTCGGTCGGCGAGCAGATCATCGGCTCGCCACGACGGTTGAGCGAGGTGTTCAGCGACACGCCGTTACCGGTCAGGACTTCCAGGGCCTTCATCATGTCGTAGTAGCGCGGGTTGTATTCGCGCTTGAGCACCTGGGCCCGGGACGTGCCGTCTTCATGGACGACTTCCGGCACGCGGGTTTTCCATTCTTCGGCCACTTCGAAGGTGAAGGTCATGAACGGCGCCGGGTGATCGACCTTGATCATCTGCGGGGCAACGGTGTCGAGCATCGACGGGCAGAAAGGCCTCCAGCGCTCGCGGAACTTGATTTGTTCGTTGATTCGATCGGCCACGCCACTGGCGCTTGGGCACCCGATGATCGAGCGACCACCCAAGGCACGCGGACCGAACTCCATGCGGCCCTGGAACCAGGCCACCGGGTTGCCGTCGACCATGATCCTGGCGATGCGCTCGGGGGTGTTGTCGATCTTGCGCCATACAGGCTTGCTCGGATGACGGGCGCACGCGGCGATCACGTCTTCGTTGCTGTAGGCCGGGCCGAGGTAGACGTGTTCCATCTTCTCCACCGGCACGCCACGGGCGTGGGACACGTAAGCCGCAGCACCCACGGCAGTACCGGCGTCGCCGGAAGCCGGTTGCACGAACAGCTCCTTGACGTCGTCACGGGCGATGATTTTCTGGTTCAGCTTGACGTTCAACGCGCAGCCACCGGCGAAGGCCAGCTTGCCGGTTTCCTTGAGCACATCGCCCAGGTAGTGGTCGATCATCTGCAGCGCAAGCTTCTCGAACAGCGCCTGCATGCTGGCGGCATAGTGAATGTACGGCTCGTCGGCGATGTCGCCTTCACGTTTCGGGCCGAGCCACTCGATCAGCTGCGGCGAGAAGTAGAAGCCCTTGCCCTTTTCTTTATAGCGACGCAGGCCAATCACGTTGGCGTAGTCGGTGTTGATCACCAGCTCGCCGTTTTCGAACGAGGCCAGGCGCGAAAAATCGTATTTGCTGGCATCGCCGTAGGGCGCCATGCCCATGACCTTGAATTCGCCGTCGAGCATTTCAAAACCGAGGAATTCGGTGATCGCGCCGTACAGGCCGCCCAGGGAGTCCGGATCGTAGAACTCCTTGATCTTGTGGATCTTGCCGTTTTCGCCGTAGCCGAAAAAGGTCGTGGCGTACTCACCCTTGCCGTCGATGCCCAGGATCGCGGTTTTTTCCTGGAAGCCCGAGCAATGGTAGGCGCTGGAGGCGTGGGCCAAGTGGTGCTCGACCGGTTCGATTTTGATTTTTTTCGGATCGAAGCCCAATTGCTCCAGGCACCAGACGATCTTGCGGCGATAGCGCTTGTAGCGACGGTTGCCCATCAGGATCGCGTCGAGGGCCCGGTCCGGGGCATACCAGTAACGCTTGGCGTAGTGCCAGCGCGCCTCGCCGAACAGGCTGATCGGGGCGAAGGGGATCGCCACCACATCCACGTCGGAAGGCTTGATGCCGGCCTGCTCCAGGCAGAACTTCGCCGACTCGTAGGGCATGCGGTTCTTTGCATGTTTATCGCGTACGAAGCGTTCTTCCTCGGCCGCCGCGATCAGCTTGCCGTCTATGTACAGCGCTGCGGAAGGATCATGGCTAAGGGCGCCGGACAGGCCAAGAATCGTCAATGCCACAGGGTCTAGCCTCTTATGTCTGCATACGGGCGCCAAGCGCCGCGAAAGATGGATGTGCCGCGCGCCAAAGGGCGGGGCAGCTAAAGGGCGGGATTATAGCTTAAAAGCGGCCTTAAGCCTCTAGCGGTGAGTGGGCGGCTTGGGGCGTACTGTTTAGAGAGACCACGGCAACCAGCCCTAAGGACTGGTGGCGAGGGGATTTATCCCCGCTGGGTTGCGCAGCGACCCCAAAACCAGTTGAACGTAATCAACCTGACACACCCAGGAGGCCGATTTGGGGCTGCTTCGCAACCCAGCGGGGATAAATCCCCTCGCCACAAAGGCTGTGTCCGACTGTCAAAGTACATTGTCCGCTAGGGTGAGGCGCTATCGACGGTTTTGGGCAGCCGCTGATCGATCACCCGATACAACGCACTGCCCTGCGGCCAGTTGCGCATGAACCGCGCACGATCCCGGGCGTAGGCCGGGGCGAAGCTGGCCTGGGTGCGGTGCTGGCACATGGAGTCAAGGTCGATCAGTGCCCAGCGGTCATGCTGCCAGAACAGGTTGTGGCCCTTGAAGTCGCCATGGCTGATGCGTTCGCGGATCAGGTCGGCGAACAAGCAATCCAGCGCCAGCAACTCGGCCTCGGGCGCTTCACCGTTCTCCACGTAAGGGCCGAAGCGCTCGATGATGTCCGGCCCCGCCAGGTGCTCGGTGACCAGGTACGCACCGCGACGCAGCCACAGGAAGCGCTTTTCCAGCAAGGCCAGGGGCTTGGGCGTGGCGATGCCGAGGAAAGCCAGGCGATGGCCTTCGCGCCAGGAATGCCAGGCGCGGCTCGGGCGCCAGAAGCGCTTGAGCCAGTGGGCGAAGTTCTTGATGTTGTAGCGCTTGATCACCAAGGTGCGACCGTTCGCCTCGACTTTGCCAACGCTGGCTGCACCGCCGGTCTTGTACAGATGGCCCTGGTCGAGCAACGCATCGGCCTGCTCCAGCACCGGCGTCATGGCCGCTTCCTCATCGCGCCGAATCGCACGCAAACCGAAGGCCCCGCGCCGCACGCTGAACAGGCTGCACTCGCGCCCGACTTTTTCGAGGAAATCCTTCAGGCGCCAGGCCTGCACCTTGTCGATCTGTTTTTGCAGCGTTTCCATGGGCAGCGCGTGTTCGGCGTTGCCCAACAGGTAATACACCAACAGCTCTTCATTGAACGGCTGAAGGGATTTGGGAAGCTGGGCGAAAAACACCCCCAGGTTCTCCAGGACTTTCTGCCGCGACAACGGTTGCCCCGGGACTTCGGCGCGGATGCCGGCACCGTCGATCAAATAGAGCTTGCCGCCGTGGCGCAGCAGATTGTCCAGATGCAGGTCTTCCTGCCACAGGCCCTTACCATGCAATTGCGCAATGGCGCCCAAGGCTTCGGCCAGCACCGCCGTCTGTTCGTCAGCCAGCAGAGGCAGGTGTTCGACCTGCTGCCAGGCATCGCCCAGGCTCTCGGCGCCCTCGAGCAATTCGAACAACAACCAGCCGCCTTCCCCTGCCTTCAGGCCATCGGCCAGCAGTTGCGGCGTGGTCAGCCCTTGCTCAGCCAGCAGGCGCACACCTTGCAGTTCCCGCTGGAAGTGCCGGGCGGCCTTGTTGCCCACCAACAATTTGGCCAGCACCGGCCGACCGCGCCAGATCCCCGCACCGACGTAACGCTGCCCCGGCAACACGCGCAACAGCGAAAGCAGTTGCAATTGCGCCGGGCCGGCGGCGTCGGCCAGCTCCAGGCTCAATGGCAGGCTGGGGCTGCGGCCAGCACGCTTCAATTCGGACAACTGCATCAACGGCCTCCCTTGTGGCTGCGCCGAGCGTTCAGGCGGGTCATCCAGCTGTCGACCAGCCCAGCGTCGAGCGGCTGATCCAGGTAGCTGGACAGCAATTGGCGCACATCGGCATCACTCCAGATGGACGCGCGCCGCAGCAACGGCTCCAGGTCCTTGACTCGATCACGCTGGCCAAACAGCAACGGCCGGGTCTTTTCCAGGTCGATCAATTGCGCTTGGTAACCGCCGGCGGTGGTTTGCAGGAAGATGTGTTTTGGATAGAAGCACCCGTGCACCTGATGCCTGCCGTGCAGGCGCCGCGCCAACTGCCCGCAGGCATTGAGGATGGTGGTGCGCTGCGTCGCCGTCAGGCTCGGCCAACGCTGCAATAGCGAGTCCAGGTCGTCCCAGCCATCCAGGGCGCGGGTCAGCAGGATCGCCCGGACCTCGCCATCCACTTTGCGCTGGCCGTAGAACACCGCTTGCAGGGCCGGAATACCCAGCTGCCGATAACGGCTGATGTTGCGAAACTCCCGGGAAAAACTCGGCTCGCCCAAAGGGTGGGACCAGGTGCGGGTCAGGTAATTGCTCTGGCGCTTGAGGTAATAACCCTGCCCCTCCAGCTCCAGCCGGAACACGCTGCTCCAGCCATCGCCCGAGGTGTTGGGTTCGTCTACCGCATCCAGTTGCCGCGCCCACAAGGCCTCGAAGCTGTCCAGGCCATGGCGTTGCAACAACGCCCGGTCTTCAGCGGCCAGAAAATCAGTCATTCACGCCCCTCGAAAAATCTCACCACATGACGGATGCGTTTCTTGTCGCACGCATCGAGCCGGTCACGCTGGCGGTATTGCAGGTAAAAACGCAGGCGCTGCGTGGCCGACAAATGGTATTTGGCCACTTTATCCAGGCACGCCAAGTCCTTGGTGATACGGTACTTGAGCCAGAAACCGCGCCAGAAGTCCCCGTTCGGGCAATCGATCAGAAACAGCTGCGAGCGGTCGTCGATCAACAGGTTGCGCCACTTCAGATCGTTATGGGTAAAGCGGTGCTCGTGCATGGTCCGCGTGTAGCAGGCCAATTGCCGGCTCACACCATCGACCCAGGCACGATCAGCCAGCCTCGGATCTTGACGATCGGCCAAGGCCGAGAGGTCTTCGGTATGGGGCAATTCGCGGGTGATCAGGGCACCACGGGCGTAGCTCGCGCCGTTTCGCTCCAAGCCCCACCCCACCACTTCGGCGGTGGGGATCCCCCACTTGGCGAAGCGCTTGAGGTTCTGCCATTCGGACTTGACCCGTGGTTTACCCAAATAACGCCGCAAGCCTTTGCCAGCCCCGACGTAGCGCTTGACGTAGTAGTTCACGCCATTGCGCTGCACCCGGATCACCTCTGACAACGGATCACGGGTCAAACGCTCCCCTTGCAACCCGAACACGGCCTCGAGACTGCCAAAATCCTCCGCCAGCTCGGCGTATTCCGGCTCCAGATTCCAACCCGACATCAGAGCGCATCCCCGTACCGCTGCTTGCGGGCATACAGCTTGTTGGCCTTGCCTTCGAGCCAGGCCAGCAGCGACGCTTCTTCGGCAAGGACCTGCCGCAGCGGCTGCTGGAAATAGCCTTTGAGAAAACGCAGCTTGTCGCGGCGGGTCAGGCCGATGTCCAGCGCCGAGAAATACAGCGCCGCCAGGTCCTTGTTGCGCCAGCGAGTGGTGATGGCGGGACGGGTCTGGGCGCGGTGCAGGTCGATCACCGAGAGTTTGAAATCCCCTGGCGTCACCGGTTTATCGGTGTGCAGCAGGAAGTGGCAGATGTAGCAGTCACGATGATTGACGCCAGCACGGTGCATCATGCCGGTCATGCGCGCCACCTCGGCGATCAGCGCACGCTTGAGCGTCGGCTGCGGTGGCTGCTTGACCCAGTCGATGCTGAAATCTTCGAGGCTGACGGTCGGCGCCAGCTCTTGGGTGACGATGAACGAGTGCTGGTCCGCCGGGTTACTGCCCTTCTCACCGTAGGCGACAGCGGTCATGGTCGGCACGCCGGCTTCCTGCAAGCGCTGGATCGCCGTCCACTCCTGCCCTGCTCCGAGTACCGGCAGCTTGGCGGTGAGCAGGTTCTTGAAGATCTCGCCCCAACCGATACCACGGTGGATCTTCACGAAAAAACCGCGACCGTCCACCTCCGTGCGCAACGTGCGTCGGGCTTCCAGTTCGCGATAGACCTCGCCCTTGAGCGCTTCGACTTCGGCGAACGCATCGCGCCCGGCCCAAAGACTCTTGAACGGTTCGGCCAGCATCAACTTCATCGTGCGTGCTCCGCCAATATCACATCGGCCGCGTGCTGCGGCATGCTGTAGAGGTCGGCCGTCTCGGCGAAGGCCAGACCGTTGCGGCTCCAGGCCGCCCGTGCTTGGGCGTCGTTCAACATGCGGCCCAGGTAGTCGGTGAGCTGGGCTTGTTCGAACGGCTCGTCCAGCACCAGGCCACTGTCGGCCTCGGCGATGTAATGGGCGTACCCACACACCGCACTGACCAGCACCGGCAACCCGGCCACGAGCGCTTCGAGCAGTACGGTGCCGGTGTTCTCGTTGTACGCCGGATGGATCAACAGGTCAGCCCCCAGCAGGAAACGCGGGATGTCGCTGCGCCCCTTGAGAAACCGCACGTTGTCGCCCAGACCCAGCGTGGCGCTCTGTAGTTGGAATACTTTGGGGTCGTCCTGGCCGATTACAAACAGCCGGGTGCGTTTTCGTAGTTCGGCTGGCAGCGCGGCCAGGGCCTTCAGACTGCGATCCACGCCCTTGGTCTTGAACCCGGAGCCAATCTGCACCAGCAGCAGGTCGTCGTCGGCCAGCCCGAATTCGGTCCGGAACGCGGCGCGGATCTCGTCGGCGTCGGCGGGCCGTCGGCGGTCCTGGGCGATGCCCGGCGGCAGCAGGTGAAAACGTTCCAGCGGCGTGCCGTAGTGCTTGATGAACAGCGGCTGCTGGACTTCGGAAATCATCAGTACGTCGGTCTTGGCGTCCTTGGCGAACACGGCCCGCTCGTACTCGGCAAAATGCCGGTAGCGGCCCCAGCGCCGGTACAGCGAATTGCGCAGGTTCTGCGCCTTGTCTTCAAAACAGCCGTCGGCGGCGTAATACACGTCCAGGCCCGGCATTTTGTTGAAACCGATCAAACGGTCCACCGGACGCTTGGCCAGGTCGGCTGCCATCCATGCGCTGAGTTTTTCGTTACGGCGATGATTGAACAGCGCCTTGACCGGTGCCACCAGCACCTCGAAGCCGGGCGGTACGTCGCCCTCCCAGATCAGCGTGTAGACACGGATCTGGTGACCGCGTCGCTGGCATTCCAGGGCAATGCGCATGAAGTCACGCTGCAAGCCGCCGAAGGGGAAGTACTTATAAAGGACAAAAGCCAATTGCATCAGCGCGGCTCCTCAGCCAATAACGTGCTCAGGTGGCTGGCAACACGCTCGGGGTTCAGACGCGTGAAGCACAGGGGCTGCTCGCGTTTCAGGTCAAACCGCCGGGCATCTTCGGCGGTCGGCGGGTAAGTGCATTGTTTCTGCATGCACGGCGCGCAAGGGAAATCACTGGCGAGGTGAATCTGGCCCTTGCCGTAGGCGCCAGTCAGCACCGGGTTGGTCGGGCCTAGCAGTGAGATGGTCGGCACGTCCAGGGCCGCGGCCAGATGCCCAAGGCCGGTGTCCACGGCCACGCAGGCCTGGGCCCCGGCAAGCACCTTGCCCATGCCGCCGAGGTTCAGCTTCGGCAGGACCAAGGCATTGCGCAACCCACTGGCAATGCGTTCGGCACGGGCCTTCTCGGCTGGATTGCCCCACGGCAGCTTGACGACCACGCCGAACTGCCCCATGCGCTCGGTGAGCTGGCGCCAGTAAAGCTCGGGCCAGTGCTTGGACTCCCAGGTCGTGCCGTGCAGGAACACCACATAGGGGTAGGGGCGTGGCAACTCCACCAGCCGGTCGATGTCGAGGCCATAGCTGCCCTGGGTTTGCGGCAAGTCATAGCCCAGCGCCAGGGCGAACAGCTGGCGCACACGCTCGACCGCATGCTGACCCCGGGCCACTGCCAGGCGGCGGGAGTAGAAACGCGCGGCCAACGGTTCCCGGGCTGAATCCTTATCCAGGCCGGCGATTGGGGCCTTGACGTAGCGAGTCAGCCAGGCGCTTTTCAGAAGCCCCTGGGCGTCGATCACCAGGTCGTACTTTTCGGCGCGCACGCTCTGCTTGAAACGCCGCCACTCGCCGCTCTTGAAGGTTTGCCAGAGGTTCTTGCGCCAGCGACGGATCGCCACCGGGATGACCTTGCCCACGGCCGGGTGCCAGGTCGGAATCTCGGCAAAACCTTCTTCCACCACCCAATCGAACTTGATGCCCGGAATCGCCCGCGCTGCGTCGGTCAGCGCCGGCAGGGTGTGGACCACATCCCCCAGCGACGAGGTCTTGATCAGCAATACCCGCAAGTTACCGAACCTCCACGGGAGTGCCCTGCAAACGCGCCAAGGCCTCGTTCACCGACAGTGGCATGAGCTGGCGCAGGCAGTTGTAATGGCCGAAACGGCAGGTGCGGTCGAAGCACGGGCTGCACTCGATGCCCAGGCGCACGACTTCGACCTGGTCGGCCAGCGGCGGCGTGAAGCCAGGCGAGGTGGAACCGTAGACGGCCACCAGTGGACGGTTCAGGGCTGCGGCCACGTGCATCAGGCCCGAGTCATTGGACACCACCGAATCGGCGCAGGACAGCAAGTCGATGGCCTCAGCGAGGGAGGTGTCGCCACTGAGGTTCACCGACTCTTCCCGAAGGCCTGGGATCAGCCGCGAGCGGATGTCCTCGCCCACCGGGTGATCTTTTTTCGAGCCGAACAGCCAGACTTGCCAGCCTTCGCGAATCTTCGCCTCGGCAACCTGGGCGTAGTGCTCCGCCGGCCAGCGCTTGGACTCGCCGAACTCCGCCCCTGGACACAGGGCCAGCACCGGACGATCCAGGCTCAGGCCGAACTTGGCCAGCGCCGTCTCGCGGGTGACCGGGTCGATCTGCAGGTTCGGCCGTGGATACGGCTTGGGCAACTCGGCGCCCGGCGCGTAAGCCAGGGCCATGAAGCGCTCGATCATCAGCGGGTAACGGTCTTTGTCCAGTGTGCGCACGTCGTTGAGCAGGCCGTAGCGAAACTCGCCACGCCAGCCGGTGCGCTGAGGGATGCCAGCGAAAAAGGGCACCAGCGCCGATTTCAACGAGTTGGGCAACAGGATCGCCTGGTCGTACTGACCGGCCAGGGATTTGCCGATGCGCCGACGGGTCGCCAGTTCCAGCGCGCCGTGGCCGAGCGGGAAGCTCAAGGCCTTGCGCACTTGGGGCATGCGTTCCAGGATCGGCCGGCTCCACTCGGGAGCCAGGACGTCGATTTCGCACTGCGGATGACGCTGCTTCAGGCACTGGAACAGTGTCTGCGCCATCACCATGTCACCGACCCAACTGGGCCCAACGATCAGAATATTCATGTGCTTTCCAAAAACGATACGGGGAGGCCTACGCCTCCCCGCCTCGAGAATCACTGTGGCTTAGGTCGTTGCCTGTTGCCCTAATCTACAACACACCACCAATCCATTGTGGGGGCGAGCTTGCTCGCGATGAGGCCGGTACATTCAACATCAATGTCGCCCGACACTCCGCTATCGCGAGCAAGCTCGCTCCCACAGGGGGGCTGCATAGGTTTCAAGTACCGTGCCGCACCACAAATCCACTGTGGGGGCGAGCTTGCTCGCGATGAGGCCGGCACATTCAACATCAATGTCCTCTGGCACTCCGTCATCGCGAGCAAGCTCGCTCCCACATTTAAATACTCAGCTCAGCCCCAGCTCCCGCCAGATCCGCATGACCTGCCGGCGCTCATCCACGAACTGGTCGCCTGCAATCACCCCGGCGTCTTTCTGCAAGGCCTGGCGGTGGGCAGCGGAGCGGTAGGCCTTGTAGGCTTCGCGCAACAGCGTGGCATCTTCGGCCGCCATCAGCCCGACCTCTTGCAACCCGTCCAGGATGCGGATGTTATCGGTGTAGCGCACCAGCGATGGATGCTCTTCGGACCACGCCAAGGCCGCGTATTGCACCATAAATTCAATATCGACGATACCTCCGGCATCCTGCTTGAGGTCGAAGGGCGCCGAGGCCTCGAAGGCATTCGGCGCGGTCCCGGCGGCCGTGGCCTTGCTGCCAAGGTTGTCGCGCATCTTGGCGCGCATCTCGCTGACCTCCTGGCGCAGCGTCGGCAAGTCGCGCTTGCGCCCCAGTACCTGGACGCGGACCTTCTCGAACGCCTGGCCCACGTCCTGGCTGCCCACCAGCACACGGGCCCGCACCAACGCCTGGTGCTCCCAGGTCCAGGCCTCGCTCTCCTGGTAACGGGCAAACGCCCCGAGGGAACTGACCAGCAGCCCCGACGCCCCCGAGGGCCGCAGGCGCATGTCCACTTCATACAACTGCCCGGAATTGGTCTGGGCCGTCAGCAGGTGAATGATCCGCTGGCCGAGCCGGGTAAAGAACTGCGCACCGTCGATGGGTTTCGGACCGTCGGTTTCCGCCTGTGGATCGCCATCGTGGATGAACACCAGGTCCAGATCGGAACCATGTCCCAATTCCAGGCCGCCGACTTTCCCATAACCGACAATAATGAAGCCCGGATCGCACAGGCTGCCGTCGGTGCGCAATGGCACGCCGTGCTTGGCGGCCGTCTGGCGCCAGGCCAGGGCCAGTACTTGCTCGAGAATCGCCTCGGCCAGCCAGGTCAGGTAATCGCTGACCTTCATCAGTGGCAGGCTGCCGGCGATTTCCGAAGCCGCCACCCGTAGGCGGTGAGCCAGCTTGAAATGCCGCAATGCCTCCATTTGCTGCTCCAGATCATCCTCGGGGATGCGCGTCAGGCGCTCACGCAACTCCGCGGCCAATTCCGGCGCCAGGGGTGGCTTGAACAGCCGTCCCTCGTTAAGCAACTCATCGAGCAACAGCGGGAAACGGGTGATCTGCTCGGCAATCCACGGGCTCGCCGCACACAGCGTCAGCAAGCGCCGCAAGGCGCCGGGGTTTTCCGTCAACAGCACCAGGTAGGCCGAACGGCGGGCCACGGCTTCCACCAAGGGCAGCACCCGCTCCAGCACCAGGTCCGGATCGGCATGCTCCACGGCCTGGGCCAGCAGGCGCGGAATGAACGCATCCAGGCGCTCGCGTCCCAAGCGCTGCATGGCGCGCAGTTGCGGGCTGCCGCGCAGGACGGCCAGCGCCTTGAGAGCCTTGGGTGCATCGACGAAACCGCCTTCTTCCAATTGACGGCACGCCGCCTCTTCATTTTGGCTGTCTTCCCACAACGGCAACCATTCGCCGCCTACCGCCATTTCGCTTTCGCCGCCCTCTTCCTCATCCGGATCGGCAATGACCTGGCCGAAATGCCAAGCCACACGCCCACGCCAGTACATCAACTGCTCGTGAAAGGCCGACCAGTCGGCAAAACCCAGCATGAAGGCAATGCGCGCCTGGTCCTGCGGGCTGTCCGGGAGCATCTGGGTCTGCCGGTCGGCGATGGCCTGGATGGCATGCTCGGTATAGCGCAGGAACTCATAGCCCTGGCGCAGCTCATCGACCACCTTGGCCGGCAGATACCCCTGGCCCTCCAGGGTGCTCAACACTTTGAGCAGCGGGCGCTGCTGCAGACTCAGGTCCCGCCCCCCATGGATCAACTGGAACGCCTGGGCAATGAACTCCACCTCGCGAATGCCACCCGAGCCCAGCTTGATGTTGTCGGCCATGCCCTTGCGCCGCACCTCCTGCTGGATCAGTTGCTTCATGGTGCGCAGCGCTTCGATGGCGGAAAAATCCAGGTAACGGCGATAGACGAACGGGCGCAGCATGTCGAGCAGTTGCGCGCCGGCCACCTGGTCGCCGGCCACCACCCGTGCCTTGATCATGGCGTAGCGTTCCCAGTCGCGCCCCTGGTCCTGGTAATACTGCTCCAGGGCGTTGAAGCTCAACACCAGCGCACCGGCCGAGCCGTAGGGGCGCAAGCGCATGTCGACGCGAAACACGAAGCCGTCGACGGTCATCGGGTCCAGGGCCTTGATCAGGCGCTGGCCGACGCGGATGAAAAACTCCTGGTTATCCAGCGGCCGCTTCACACCCACGGTTTCGCCGCCCTCGGGGTAGGCGAAGATCAGGTCGATGTCCGACGACAGGTTCAGTTCCACCGCCCCCAGCTTGCCCATGCCCAGGATGACCATCTGCTGCGGCTCGCCGCTGCGTCGTCCGGTGGGCGTGCCGAATTGCTGGCTGAGGCGCCCGTACAACCAGTGGTAAGCCTGGTCGATGCAGGTGTCGGCCATGTCCGAGAGATCGCGACAGGTCTGGACCAGGTCGGCCTGGCGGGTCAGGTCGCGCCAGATGATCCGCACCTGCTGGCGAGTGCGCTGGCGGCGCAGGACGCGGCCCAGTTCGTCTTCGGTTTCGGCGGCCTGCACCGCGGCACCGATCTGCGCGCGCATTTCACCGGGCGCCAGGCTACGGTCCAGTTCGCCGCTGCGCACCAGTTCCAGTAGCATCACCGGGTCGCGGACACTCTGTTCGATGACGAAGTCGCTGGCGGCGGCAATACGGTTGAACGCCTCCCAGCGCTGCGGGGTCCAGGCCGACAGCCCGTGATCGTCGTCGAGCAAGGCGACCACCGCACGGAACGACTGCTCGGCACGGGTGACCAATGACTGGAGAATGGCCGGTACCATTTCCGGTATTGGGGCAAGCGAGGGCAGGCTCATGGTCTATCCTTGATCGGCGCGGGAGAGGCTGGATGTAGTGTTTTTTTAAAAGACACTACCTGATCGACTGTCGAACAAAGATGATAAATAGCTGAAAATCTGATTTTATTGGCAGCCGGCATCAAGTTTTTACCTGTTCGAGTTGGCTAAAGACCAACAGTAACGATTATTCTCACAACGAAACGAGGGGCCATACGCCGCTCATGTGTAGTTTTACTACTCGTCTATACATTCGAAAGGCTGAAACGGCCGACGATTTGTAGTAAAACTACACGCCGCCGAAACAACCTTCGGCAATCCAAGAATTTATATCGTCTGCCCACAAGGCCAGTCGCAAACTCAGGCAACCGATTCTGGTAGCCTTTCCGCCCTGGAGCAAGCCATGCAAGACCTCGATCCCGTCGAAACCCAGGAATGGCTGGACGCCCTGGAATCGGTTCTCGACAAAGAAGGCGAAGACCGTGCTCACTATCTGATGACCCGTATGGGCGAACTCGCAACCCGCAGCGGTTCGCAATTGCCCTACGCCATCACCACGCCGTACCGCAACACGATCCCCGTTACCCACGAAGCACGCATGCCTGGCGACCTGTTCATGGAACGCCGCATTCGCTCGCTGGTACGCTGGAACGCGTTGGCCATGGTCATGCGTACCAACCTGAAAGATTCTGACCTGGGCGGTCACATCTCCAGCTTCGCCTCCAGCGCGACGCTGTATGACATCGGCTTCAACTATTTCTTCCAGGCCCCAACCGATGAACACGGCGGCGACCTGATCTACTTCCAGGGTCACGCATCGCCAGGCGTCTACGCCCGTGCGTTCATGGAAGGCCGCATCACCGAAGACCAGATGAACAACTTCCGCCAGGAAGTGGACGGCAACGGCCTGTCTTCGTACCCGCACCCTTGGCTGATGCCGGACTTCTGGCAGTTCCCGACCGTTTCCATGGGCCTGGGCCCGATCCAGGCGATCTACCAGGCGCGCTTCATGAAGTACCTGGAAGCCCGTGGCTTCATCCAGCCAGGCAAGCAGAAAGTCTGGTGTTTCATGGGTGACGGCGAGTGCGACGAGCCGGAATCCCTGGGCGCTATCTCCCTGGCCGGCCGCGAGAAGCTGGACAACCTGATCTTCGTCATCAACTGCAACCTGCAGCGCCTCGACGGCCCGGTTCGCGGCAACGGCAAGATCATCCAGGAACTCGAAGGCGTGTTCCGTGGCGCCCAATGGAACGTCAACAAAGTCATCTGGGGCCGTTTCTGGGACCCACTGCTGGCCAAGGACGTCGACGGCATCCTGCAACGTCGCATGGACGAAGTCATCGACGGCGAGTACCAGAACTACAAGGCCAAGGACGGCGCGTTCGTCCGTGAGCACTTCTTCAACACGCCTGAACTCAAGGCGATGGTTGCCGACTTGTCCGACGACGAGATCTGGAAACTCAACCGTGGCGGCCACGACCCGTACAAGGTCTATGCGGCGTATCACGAAGCGGTCAACCACAAAGAGCAACCAACCGTCATCCTGGCCAAGACCATCAAGGGTTATGGCACCGGCGCCGGCGAAGCGAAGAACACCGCGCACAACACCAAGAAAGTCGATGTCGACAGCCTGAAGCTGTTCCGCGACCGCTTCGACATTCCGGTCAAGGACAGCGAGCTGGAAAACCTGCCGTTCTTCAAGCCTGAAGAAGGCAGCGCCGAAGCCCGTTACCTGGCCGAGCGCCGTGCCGCCCTGGGTGGTTTCGTGCCCCAGCGTCGCGCCAAGAGCTTCAGCGTTCCGACCCCGCCACTGGAGACCCTCAAGGCGATCCTGGACGGCTCGGGCGACCGTGAAATCTCCACCACCATGGCCTTCGTGCGGATCCTCGCGCAACTGGTCAAGGACAAGGAAATCGGCCAGCGCATCGTTCCGATCATCCCGGACGAAGCCCGTACCTTCGGCATGGAAGGCATGTTCCGCCAGTTGGGCATCTACTCGTCCGTCGGCCAGCTCTACGAGCCAGTCGATAAAGACCAGGTGATGTTCTACCGCGAAGACAAGAAGGGCCAGATCCTCGAAGAAGGCATCAACGAAGCGGGCGCCATGAGCTCCTTCATTGCCGCCGGTACTTCGTACTCCAGCCACAACCAGCCGATGCTGCCGTTCTACATCTTCTACTCGATGTTCGGCTTCCAGCGTATCGGCGACCTGGCCTGGGCGGCCGGCGACAGCCGTACCCGTGGCTTCCTGATCGGCGGCACTGCCGGCCGGACCACCCTCAACGGTGAAGGCCTGCAGCACGAAGACGGCCACAGCCACATGCTGGCCGGGACCATCCCGAACTGCCGCACCTATGATCCGACCTACGGCTACGAGCTGGCGGTGATCATCCAGGACGGCATGAAGAAGATGACCGAAGAGCAGCAGGACGTCTTCTACTACATCACCGTGATGAACGAGTCCTACCAGCAGCCAGCCATGCCGGCCGGCGTCGAGGAAGGCATCGTCAAGGGCATGTACCTGCTCGAGGAAGACACCCGCGAAGCGGCTCACCACGTCCAGCTGATGGGCTCCGGCACCATCCTGCGCGAAGTGCGTGAGGCAGCGAAGATCCTGCGTGAAGAGTTCAACGTCGGTGCCGACGTCTGGAGCGTCACCAGCTTCAACGAACTGCGTCGCGACGGCCTGGCCGTAGAGCGCAGCAACCGCCTGCACCCTGGCCAGAAGCCAAAGCTGAGCTACGTCGAAGAGTGCCTGAACGGCCGCAAAGGTCCGGTCATCGCCTCTACCGACTACATGAAGCTGTTTGCCGAGCAGATCCGCCAGTGGGTTCCTTCCAAGGAATTCAAGGTGCTGGGCACCGACGGTTTCGGCCGTAGCGACAGCCGCAAGAAGCTGCGTCACTTCTTCGAAGTCGACCGTAAGTTCGTTGTGTTGGCAGCCCTGGAAGCCCTGGCTGACCGTGGCGATATCGAACCTAAAGTGGTGGCCGAAGCCATCGCCAAGTTCGGCATCGATCCGGAAAAACGCAACCCACTGGACTGCTGAGGAGAATTTTCGTGAGCGAACTCATTCGCGTACCTGACATCGGCAGCGGTGAAGGTGAAGTAATTGAACTGTTTGTGAAGGTCGGCGACCGTATCGAAGCCGACCAGAGCATCCTGACACTTGAATCGGACAAGGCCAGCATGGAAGTGCCTGCGCCGAAGGCCGGTGTCATCAAGAGCCTGAAAGTGAAGCTGGGCGACCGCCTGAAAGAAGGCGACGAACTGCTGGAGCTGGAAGTCGAGGGCGCCGCTGCGGCGCCTGAAGCGCCCGCCCCTGCCGCTGCCCCGGCCGCTGCTGAAAAGCCGGCCGCCGCACCGGCTGCCGAAGCGGCTCCGGCGCCAGCTGCTGCGCCTGCCGCGGCCACGGTCCAGGACATTCATGTCCCGGACATCGGCTCGTCGGGCAAGGCCAAGATCATCGAAGTGCTGGTCAAGGTCGGCGACACCGTCGAAGCCGACCAGTCGCTGATCACCCTGGAGTCCGACAAGGCCAGCATGGAAATCCCATCGCCGGCCGCCGGTGTGGTGGAAAGCGTCGAGATCAAGCTGGAAGACGAAGTTGGCACCGGTGACCTGATCCTGAAGCTGAAAGTAGCGGGGGCCTCGGCACCTGCCGCGCCAGCCCCGGCCGCTGCGCCTGCCGCCAAGGCCGAAGCAGCGCCAGCCGCCGCACCAGCGGCCAAGGCCGAAGCGGCTCCCGCTCCTGTCGCCGCCGCGCCTGCGCCAAGCGGTGCCAAAGTGCACGCCGGCCCTGCGGTGCGTCAGCTGGCCCGTGAATTCGGTGTCGAGCTGTCGGCCGTCGGCCCAAGCGGCCCTCACGGTCGTGTGCTGAAAGAAGACGTGCAAGCCTACGTCAAGGCCATGATGCAGAAGGCCAAGAACGCACCGGCCGAAGGCGCCACCGGCGGCGCGGGCATTCCGCCGATCCCGGCGGTGGACTTCAGCCGCTTCGGCGAAACCGAAGAAGTGGCCATGACTCGCCTGATGCAGATCGGCGCGTCGAGCCTGCATCGCAGCTGGCTGAACATCCCGCACGTGACTCAGTTCGACCAGGCCGACATCACCGAGCTGGAAGCTTTCCGCGTTGCGCAGAAGGCCGTGGCGGAAAAGGCCGGCGTGAAGCTGACCGTGCTGCCCCTGCTGCTCAAGGCCTGTGCGCACCTGCTCAAGGAACTGCCGGACTTCAACGCCTCCCTAGCCCCGAGTGGCAAGGCTGTGATCCGCAAGAAATACGTGCACATCGGCTTTGCCGTCGACACCCCGGAAGGCCTGCTGGTACCGGTCATCCGCAACGTCGACCAGAAGAGCCTGCTGCAACTGGCTGGCGAAGCCGCTGCCCTGGCCGAAAAAGCCCGGAACAAGAAGCTCACCGCCGACGACATGCAAGGCGCCTGCTTCACCATCTCCAGCCTCGGCCACATTGGCGGCACCGGCTTCACGCCGATCGTCAACGCGCCGGAAGTGGCGATCCTGGGTGTTTCCAAGGCCACCATCCAGCCGGTCTGGGACGGCAAGGCCTTCCAGCCGAAGCTGATGCTGCCACTGTCGCTGTCCTACGATCACCGTGTGATCAACGGCGCCGCCGCGGCGCGCTTCACCAAGCGCTTGAGCGACCTGCTGGGCGACATCCGCACCATCCTGCTGTAACACCGGACGGCCCTCCCTTGGGGAGGGCCATTCGGAGCACCGTTTTCCGAGCGCCACGCTCGTACCTCAACCCCGTCCATTTGGCGGGGCTTTTTTTGCCTGGCCACCAGGAGCAAGGCGCGCAACCCCTGGGAAAGCAAAGCTTGCTCCCACAATTCTCGTGGCGCTTGACTGACGAGCACCAGGCTCTACGCCGGTAAACTTTCCTACCTCTCCCCGCCTGAATGACTACGCCTTTTATTAGTCATTGCCCACAATCCGCGCCCCCTCGCCTAACAACATTCATTGCCCGTCGCGCCTTAGCATCGGCACAGCGACACCCTGCGTTCGCGCGCACCTTCTTAATACGCTGCATTTCGAATGGATTCGAATATGTTCATACCTACTGTCGGCCCGATTGTTGGCCACACCACGCCGGAGCACGCGCGGATATTCCTGCGCGGCGATCACGGCAAAAACCCGACATTCGCCGGTGTTCGCTACCGACGCCAAGGCAACACCGCTTGGTCGAAGGGCTATTTCGTTCAACTGAAGGCCTACCGTGACATGTCCGATGTCATCGTATTGAAAGGCCTGCAACCCGACACCGCCTACGAATACCAGGCCGGCTGGCTCAGCCCCTTGAGCCCGCCCTCTACCGTGGAAACCCTCCAGGAACTGCCGCTGCAGTGGCCCCGCAACACCTATCGCTTGCGCACGCCGGCTGTCCAAACCGATACACCTCGCGCCTACATCGTAGGTTCTTGCCGCTACTTGCGAATCACCGCCGGCACGCCGTTGCTCCCCGGGCTCGGGGATCGCACCTTCGCCGGCATCAATCGCATCGTGGAGCAGGCCGACCCGCCGATCAGCGCGGTGCTGATGATCGGGGACCAGGTTTACCTCGACGACTTGAATGTCATCGGCCCGGACCGAACCTACAAGAATATTCTCGCCAGATACCGAACGGTATTTACCCTGCCGCACATCAGGAAGCTGATGTCTGGCACGCCGACCTACATGATCCTCGATGACCATGAAATCGAAGACAACTGGCCCGCCAGGAGAACCGCCCGCGACGACGTCCTCTATGCCAATGCCATGAGCGCTTATGGGCTTTACCAGGCCAGCCACGGGCCAGCCCATGCGCTGTCGGACGACGGAACATTGAGCAAGTCGTTGACCCGCTACTGGTATACCTTTGCCCATGGCGATATCCAATGGTTCGTCACCGATAGCCGGACGCAACGCAACCTGTCGGTGGACGATCGGCGCATCCTCGACGCGGAACAGGAACAGTGCCTGCTCGAATGGCTCGTCAACAGCACCGCCCGGGTCAAGCTCGTGGTCACCAGTGTCATGTTCTTCCCTGACCGCCGGCGCAACGACGGCGATGCCTGGCAGGCTTTCCCGGCACAACGCCTGCGCCTGCTGGACACTGTCCGCCGTCATCGGATCAAAAACGTGGTGTTCATCTCGGGTGACGTCCACGGCTCCATGACCAGCCGCCTGCGTCACAGCCAGGATCCTGATTTCGAGGTCAACACGGTCGTATCCTCGCCGTTCTACAACAGCAAATTGCTGCCGTTTGCAAAAGCCGCGGATTTTATTTTCCACAGGCCCATGGTCCGCACCGACAGCGGTGAGTACCGCTATGAACTGACCAGCCACGTGGTGAGCCAGGATAACTTCGCCCGCCTGCAAGTCTCGGCGCAGAGCCTTCAAGTCACCTTCCACGACCGTGACGGCAAGCCCTTGCAGACGGTCGATATCCCGCTGCGATGACCGTCCATGCCCTCTGATCGGCTGGCGACTGGAGAAATCCCTTTGTCGGCCGATATAAGGTTTATAGCACTTGGCCTTCATCTCTCTTGTCAGCCAGTGCCGCAATGATGCAACCTTGCGCCAATCCGTAATAACGAGGGCGTCAGCCCGGCGCGATCAGCATTTTCGAAGCGAGTTTCCCCATGAAAAGCCAACCCGATGCCGCCAGCCGTATGGCGGCCGAGGTAGTGACGCAGTTACCGGTGCCCGCGCGGCTCGGCATGCTGCGTTTCGAACGGCTGAATGAAGCTAGCTGGGCGCTGTTGTTTCTCGACCCCAACTGCGAGCGACACTTCGGCCTGCCAGCGGTAGAGCTGTGCTCGCTGGTCAGTTCGCCCTACGCCAGCCTGATGGAACCCGAAGCGCGCTATCAATTGCACGACGCTGTCCAGCAACAACTGGCCCAGGCCGCGCACTACCAGATTCGCTACACACTCCACACCGCCAAAGGCCCGATGAACGTGCTGGAGACGGGCGAAGCCTACAAACAGCACAATCGTCACCTGCTGCGCGGTTACCTGCTGGTGGTGGATAATTTGCTGCAAAGCGAACCCTCCATGCCGGCCCTGGACCTGGAAACCCAGAACTCGCGCCTGCAGATCGCCCTGGAACTGAACCAGCGCGCCCAGCAAGAGCAGCTTCAGCATCTGGACCGGGTGCGCGCCCAACAGGACCTGATCCTGCTGCTGACCCGTCAACGCTACAGCGCCAACAACTCCCTGCTCGAAGCCGCCGAACTCATCACCCGCAGCGCCTGCGACATCTACCAGATCGACTGCGCCAGTATCTGGAACCTGGACGACGGCAAACTGGTGCCGATTTCCGCCTACAACCGTGCCTCCCAGGAGTATTTCCTGCCGGCGACCATCGACGCCAGCGAGTTTCCCGACTACATGGAGGCGCTGCAGACCTGTCGCGCCATCGACGCCCACAATGCGATGCGCGACCCGCGTACCCGGGAAATGGCCGAGAGCCTGCGTGCCCGTGACGTCAATGCCATCCTCGACGCCAGCGTGCGCATCGACGGCCAAGTGGTGGGCGTGCTGTGCCTGGAACAAGTGGGTGCCACCCGCGCCTGGCAGTCGGATGAAATCGCCTTTGCCGGCGAGCTGGCGGACCAGTTCGCCCAGGTCATCAACAACCATAACCGACGCACCGCCACCAGCGCCCTGCACCTGTTCCAGCGCGCCGTGGAGCAGAGCGCCAACGCGTTCCTGCTGGTCAATTGCGACGGCGTGGTGGAGTACGTCAACCCGAGCTTCACCGCAATCACCCAATACACCACCGAGGAAGTCCACGGCCAACGCCTCTCGGAACTGCCGGCCCTGGAAAACCTCAGCGAACTGCTGTTCGACGCGCCCTCGGCACTGGCCCAAAGCAATAGCTGGCAGGGCGAGTTCAAGAGCCGACGCAAGAACCTGGAGCCCTACTGGGGCCAACTGTCGATTTCCAAGGTCTATGGCGATAACCGCGAGCTGACCCACTACATCGGCATCTACGAAGACATCACCCAGACCAAGCTGGCCCAGCAGCGCATCGAGCGCCTGGCCTATACCGACAACCTGACCAACCTGGGCAACCGCCCGGCGTTCATTCGCAACCTCGATGAGCGCTTTGCCCGAGACAGTGATTCGCCCATCAGCCTGTTGCTGGTGGACATCGACAACTTCAAGCGCATCAACGACAGCCTCGGCCACCAGACCGGCGACAAACTGCTGATCAGCCTGGCCCGGCGCCTGCGCAACAGCTTGAGCCCCAGCGGCAGCCTGGCGCGATTCGCCAGTAACGAATTCGCCGTACTGTTGGACGACACCAGCCTGGAAGCCGGGCAGCAGATCGCCAGCCAATTGCTGATGACCCTCGACAAGCCGATGTTCGTCGATAACCAACTGATCAGCGTGACCGGCTCCGTGGGCCTGGCCTGCGCGCCGCTGCACGGCCGCGATCCGCAGACCTTGATGCGCAACGCCGGTCTTGCCCTGCACAAGGCCAAGGCCAACGGCAAGCATCAGGTCCAGGTCTTCACCGAGGCGTTGAACGCCGAGGCGAGCTACAAGCTGTTCGTGGAAAACAATTTGCGTCGCGCCCTGACCCAGAACGAACTGGACGTGTTCTACCAGCCCAAGCTGTGCCTGCGCAGCGGCCGCCTGCTGGGCATGGAGGCATTGCTGCGCTGGAACCATCCGGAAAAAGGCATGATCCGCCCGGACCAGTTCATCAGCGTGGCCGAAGAAACCGGCCTGATCATCCCCATTGGCAAATGGATCGCCCGCCAGGCCTGCCGCATGAGCAAACAGCTGACCGCGGCGGGCCTAGGCAACCTGCAAGTGGCGATCAACCTGTCACCCAAGCAGTTCTCCGACCCGGACCTGGTCGCGTCCATCGCCAGCATCCTCAAAGAGGAACAACTGCCGGCCCGGCTACTGGAACTGGAGCTGACCGAAGGCCTGTTGCTGGAAGCCACCGAAGACACCCACTTGCAGCTCGACCAGCTCAAGCGCCTGGGCCTGACCCTGGCCATGGACGATTTCGGCACCGGATATTCGTCCCTGAGCTACCTGAAGAAATTCCCGATCGACATCATCAAGATCGATCGCAGCTTCATCCATGAGATCCCGGACAACCAGGACGACATGGAAATCACCTCGGCGGTGATCGCCATGGCCCACAACCTGAAACTCAAGGTCGTGGCCGAAGGCATCGAAACCGCCCAGCAACTGACATTCCTGCGGCGTCACCGCTGCGACGTCGGCCAGGGCTACCTGTTCGACCGGCCAATCCCTGGCGCTGAGCTGATCGAAAAGCTCACGCGCTACCCGCGCGGGCCTCTGGTCTGACAGCAACGTATAGCTTGCGGCGGCTTTTCTGAGGCACACTGACGGTCTATTTCGCTCAAATTCAATCTGACTGAGAGGACTGATCATGGTCTTGCGCTCGGAAATCCTGGTGAATAAAAACGTGCTCCCAACTCAAGAACAAGCCCTGCCTGGCCGTGAAACCCCAATGTCCGTACCGGACAAACACTTCGTCCTCGACGCCCCCCTGCTGGGCCCGTTTGCCATGGACGTGGATTTCGCCATCTTCGGCCTCGGCTGCTTCTGGGGCGCAGAGCGCAAGTTCTGGCAGCGCGAAGGCGTGGTCAGTACAGCGGTGGGTTACGCCGGTGGTTTCACGCCGAACCCGACGTATGAAGAAGTCTGCTCGGGCCTTACTGGCCACAGTGAAGTGGTGCTGGTGGTCTATGAGCCCGCGAAAGTGAGCTACGAGGCGCTTCTGAAGATGTTCTGGGAACTGCACAACCCGACCCAGGGCATGCGCCAGGGGAACGACATCGGCACCCAGTACCGGTCGGTGATCTATGCCACCAACCCGGCCCAACTGGCCGCGGCCAAACACAGCGAGCAAGTCTTCCAGGCTGAATTGACCAAGGCTGGCAAAGGCACCATCACCACCGAAATCGAAGAGGCACCGACGTTCTATTTCGCCGAGACCTATCACCAGCAGTACCTGGCGAAGAACCCTGAAGGCTATTGCGGGATTGGCGGGACCGGCGTGACCTGCCCGATCTGACTAAAAGCCTGCTCGCGACAGCGGTGGATCTGGGGCGGTGATGTTGAATGTGCCGCCGTCATCGCGAGCAAGCTCGCTCCCACAGGTGCGTACACCCTGGACCCCATGTGGGAGCGAGCTTGCTCGCGATAGCGCCCTTCCGGACGCCAGCGAAACATCACTCAGCGATCAGCCAATCCATCTGCCACCCGCCCTGGGTCTGCCCCAGCTTTTTCGACAGCCATGGCAGCAGCTCACGCAACTCTTCTTCCAACCCCCACGGCGGGTTGGCAATCGCCAGGCCGGAGCCGTTCAGGCTGTTGGGCGTCGCCAGCGGGTGTACCAGCAGTTCTACGCGCAACAGCTTCGGCGCGCCTGTGCCGGCCAGGTCCTGGTAGAAGCGGCGCAACATCCGCTGGTCCTTCACCGGATACCAGATCGCCGCCACCGTCTGGCGCATCCGACCAATGGCCTCCTTGAGCGAGGCGGCGCAGCGCTGCATCTCGTCAAGCTGCTCGAAAGGTGGATCGATCAGCATCAGCGCGCGTTTTTCCGCCACCGGCAGCAGCGCCCGCGGCACATGCCAGCCTTCACCCAGGTGCACAGCCACGCGACGGTCGCCTTTCATGTTGTCCTTGAGCAGCACGCCGTCTTCCGGGTGCTTCTCGTTGAGCAGCACACGGTCCTGGGGCCGGGTCAGGCGCCGCGCCAACTCCGGCGAGCCCGGGTAGTAACGCAGTTGCCCATCCGGGTTCATCTCGTGCAGCACTTTCATGTAATCGGCGGTCAACGGCGGCAGGTCATCGTCGCCCCACAACCGCGCAATGCCTTCCAGGTACTCACCGGTACGGTTGGCCTGGTCACCCTGCAAGTCGTACAACCCGATGCCTGCGTGGGTATCAAGGTAGGCGAAGGGCTGTTCCTTGCGCGACATCAACGCGATGAGGCGGGTCAAGGTCAGGTGTTTGAACACATCGGCGTGATTGCCGGCGTGGAAGGCGTGACGATAATTCATGGCGGCTCCTGCGAAGGGCGACGAGTTTACCTTGAAGCGCGTCGAACGTCAGGGGTTGGCAGCCCGGCGGACACACCACTATCAGCCCAGCTCCCGCAGCAAGTACGCCTGCAATCGCGCTTTTGGAGCGGCGGCCGGCTTGGATCGCTCGAAAAAGTGAACAATCTTGCGCCGCAGGATGGGGTGCCCGACCCGCTCTAACAGATCCGGACGCTCTTCCCCCAGCCACATGAGCACGTTATCCACCAGACAGTCCGTCGGCGCCTCGGTCAGGGTGTCCAGCAGCGCCTCGGGCACCTCCCACCAGGGAAAAGCCCGCGCCGGACGCTGAATGTGTCCCACGACCTCAAGGGACTGACCGTTGATCAGGCAACGACTGATCACCGGCAAGAGCTGCCCGGCGTCCACCGCCGTCGATTGCAGGATCGCACGCATAAACCGCCCATCCCAAAAGCGCAGGAAAACCGCCTGGCCACCCGGCAGCAGGACCTGGGTGAGGCCTCGCAAATGTTCGGCAACGGCGTCCTGATCGGCACACGACACCGCCAGCCACCCCCAATCGAACGAATCGGTGGCCGCTATCCAATCAAGAAACCCACCGTCCGCGCGAACAAGCCCTACATAGGGCATGACCGATTCCCACTCGGCGTACGGCGTGTCGGCCCAGATCGGTGTAGGTGTGGAAGGCATCGAGCGCCGCCAGGCCGACAAGGCCCCGGCGCTGCTGGCATTGCTGAAAATAGCGAACAGTTGCTCGGACGCCTGCAACGGATAATCTTCAAGCCAGGCGCGGGGTGTTTGACTGCTGCTCATGGACGCTCCTGTACGTCGACAGTTTTGTGAAAGGCCGATGGCACCCCGCAGCCGCCACTTCTGCAACGCTCACACGCCTCGCAGAACGGCGCCGAGCCTTGAAGGCTGAGGATCTGCGCCAGGGAAAGCCGAGGCGCCGCCACTGGAACCCACTTCCCGGCGCTGCCCGGCGAAACCGCTGCCGCGCCCATGACCGCCATCGGCGCCCCACCGACTTCGATTGGCACGCTGCTGAAAATCCCACCGGCACCGATGTTGATCCAATGGCCGCCGGCCTGGAGGGTCACACTGGCGCCCGCTTCCAGGACCACTTGCCGGCCGGCGCTGAGATGAAACTGCTGACTGGCGTTCAGGACCTGGCTGGTCACGCGAATATGCCGCTCGCCGTAGACCCGCAAATGGTCGTCCTGGCGAACTTCCACCTGACGCCGACCATGGGTAACACGCTGCTCATCGGCCTTGAGCTCGTGCCGCGCCGTGCCGGTGACGACAATGTTGCGCTCGTGATCGACCTGCACCCGCTGGTCGTGCAGCACATGTTGGGTCCAGTTTCGCTGGGCCCGCAGGTAGATCTCCTCGGCCCCCTTGCGGTCCTCGATACGCAGTTCGTTATAGCCTCCCCCGCCAGGGCTGCTCTGGCTGCGCCATAGGCTGCGGGTCTTGTCTGCCGGCAGGTCCAGCGGCACCGGGTTGGCGCCATTGGGCAGGCAACCCACCACCAGAGGCTTGTCCACGTCGCCATCGATGAACCCCACCAGGACTTCCATGCCGACCCGGGGAATCATCACCGCACCGTAGTGATCATGGGCCCAACCCGCGGCCACTCGCAGCCAGCAACTGGAATGCTCGTCGTGGATGCCGTCGCGATCCCAGGCCAGTTGCACCTTGACCCGCCCGAATTCATCGCAATGGATTTCGCTGTCCACCGGCCCGGTCACCACCGCTGACTGATACCCACGGGCACAGGGCTTTTCGTGCTGCAAGGGCGGCCGAAAGACCACGTCCCATGGCGTGGCGAGAAAGGAATTCCTGTAGCCCTGGAATGCATCCGGGCTGTCGCAAGCTGTTTCTTCAAGCACCTGGGGTTGGCGGCCATGGTGGTCGATATGGGTCAGGAGCCAGAGATCGTTCCACTGTTCCCTGGGATGGCCCTCGATGCGCATGAAATGTCCGCTGACGAAGGCGCTTTCATCGCTGCTGCCCTGCGCCACGCGATGATCGGCGCCATGACGCTCCAGGGCGCGCCGGGCCAGGTACTTGCCATCGTCACGGTCACAGAACCCGCCGGGGTAGCGATAGTCCTCGAGCGCCGGGCGCTGCCGATTGTCGAGGTGGGTTTGCAACGCCAGGCCGGGGTTGCGGAAGTCGTAGTCACGCAACGTCACGGCCGTGGTACGGGTCTGGAGTCGCACAGCCAAGCGATTGATGGCCGGCTCGTTGGCAGGCATGCCGCTGTCCGGCAGGTACAACGTCGACTCGGACAGGCGAGGAAACGCGGTCTGGTCATCACCGAACACCAGCAGATGGCCATCCGGCCGATGCCGAAAGTGATAATGGATGCCGACTTCGGCGCAGATTCGCTCGATGAACGCCAGGTCACTCTCGCCATACTGCACACAATATTCACGCTCGGGATATTGCCCGCCGAGGATGAACTGGCAGGCTCCCGCCAGGATCCCATGGTCCTTCAATACCCGGGCGACGATATCGGGCACGCTCAAGTGCTGGAAGATCCGTTGGTTGAAGCGGTGGCGCAAATAGGCCAGGCGTGGCACCAGGCTGATCTGGTACCGCGTCAGGCGCCTGCCCGAATCGCCCTGGACCACGCTATAGACCTGACCGTGTATGCCACGCTCCCGGCCATCGAGCCCCAGGAACGCCTGTCGATGCAGGAGTTCTTCCAGTACCAGGTCACAGCGCTCGCTGACCAGTTCCACGTCAAAGCGATAGGGTTGGCTAATGGTTTCCTTGCCCTTGAACTCAAGCACCTTGAGCTCGTTCGGCCCGCTGTCGAGCGTCAGCGTGAATCGCGGTAGGTTGGCAGGCGGGAACATCCGATGTGCCTCTGCTGAATGGAGACGAGCGATTCTGCACGAGCCATAAGGACGTGTATTGGAGGCGAGGAAAAACAGATTTGCCCTACATCCCAGAAGCTAAAAGCTGCAAAGCGTGATGCATTTTCCGATAGACATTCGAAGCATCGCGGCCACCCACAGTCTTCCTACACCTGAATCAGCCGTTTCTAGCAATGTGCTCGATTTCTGGACGGCGGTGGGCGTGATAACGTGCCCCAGGTCGCAAAAAAGCAAAGGACGCATGGCATGACGACACGCTACGCAAAAATCGCAATGATCCTGGCACTCGCCGTATTCGCCTTCCTGACCGTGTTCAACAACATCACGGACTACCGCTCCAACTTCAATTTCGTCCAGCACGTACTGAGCATGGACACCACCTTTCCCGACAATGCCTCCCGGTATCGCGCCATCGATCAACCCTGGATGTGGCATGGTGCGTATTGGCTGATCATCCTCGGTGAAGCGCTGACGGCGGGGCTTTTGGGCTATGGCGCAGTGAAACTATGGCAGGCACGCCGGGCCGAGGCCGGGGTGTTCGCCCGCGCCAAACGATGGACCGTGGCCGGCTTGACGGTCGGTTTCTTCGTCTGGTTCTTTGGTTTCATGGTCGTTGGTGGCGAATGGTTTCTGATGTGGCAATCAGAAATCTGGAATGGCCAAGACGCTGCTTTCAGGTTCTATATGGCGATCCTGGGCGTGTTGATCTTTCTCAACCAGCCTGACGCCGAGATGAAGTGATAGGGATCCGTGGCGAGGGAGCTTGCTCCCGCTGGGCTGCTTAGCAGCCCCTTCTTGTGAGCGCTTCGCACTCAAGCGGTAGCAAGCTCCCTCGCCACAATGGATCACCCGCGGGCTCGAAGCCGCGCTGAAGGCCTTACTGGTTCAGGCGGAAGTCTTTCTCGGCCGCTTCGAAGCGCTGCACCATACCGGCAGTAGGCGAACCCATCTTGCTGACGAAGTAGATAGCCAGGCTGGCGAAGATGAAGCCCGGGATGATTTCGTACAGGCCCAACAGTTCGAAGTGCTTCCAGACGATGACGGTAATCGCACCCACCAGGATGCCGGCCAGTGCACCGTTGCGGGTCATGCCTTTCCAGATCACCGAGATCAGCACAACCGGGCCGAAGGCGGCGCCGAAACCGGCCCAGGCGTAGCTCACCAGGCCCAGTACGCGGTTTTCCGGGTTGGCGGCCAGGGCAATGGCGACCAAGGCCACCAGCAGGACCATGATACGACCCACCCAGACCAGTTCCATCTGGGAAGCGCCCTTGCGCAGGAACGTCTTGTAGAAGTCCTCGGTCAAGGAGCTGGAGCACACCAGCAACTGGCAGCTCAAGGTGCTCATGACAGCAGCCAGGATAGCCGACAGCAGTACGCCAGCCACCCATGGATTGAACAGGATTTTCGCCAGTTCGATGAACACACGCTCAGGGTTTTCGGTCACGGGACCGGCCACGTCAGGGTGCGCCGAGAAGTAAGCGATACCGAAGAAGCCCACGGCTACGGTGCCGGCCAGGCACAGGATCATCCAGGCCATGGAGATGCGACGCGCCTTGGCGATCGACTTGACCGAATCGGCGGCCATGAAACGCGCCAGGATGTGCGGCTGGCCAAAGTAACCCAGGCCCCAACCCATCAGCGAAATGATGCCGACAAAAGTGGTGTTTTTCAGCATGTCGAAGGACGTAGGGTCTTTCGCTTCGATCGCCAGGAACGTGGTGTCCACGCCACCGGTCGCCAACAGTACGATGATCGGCGTAAGGATCAGCGCGAAGATCATCAGGGTGGCTTGTACGGTATCGGTCCAGCTCACGGCCAGGAAGCCGCCGATGAAGGTGTAGGCAATCGTTGCCGCGGCACCGGCCCACAGCGCAGTCTCGTAGGACATGCCGAAGGTGCTTTCGAACAGACGGGCGCCAGCCACGATGCCGGAAGCGCAGTAGATGGTGAAGAACACCAGGATCACCACCGCAGAGATGATCCGCAGCAGGCCGCTCTTGTCTTCGAAACGGCTGGCGAAGTAATCCGGCAGCGTCAGGGCGTCACCGTTGTGCTCGGTCTGCACCCGCAGGCGACCGGCCACGAACAGCCAGTTGAGGTAGGCACCGATGATCAGGCCGATGGCGATCCAGCTTTCCGACAGGCCCGACATGTAGATGGCACCCGGCAAACCCATCAACAACCATCCGCTCATGTCGGAAGCACCGGCGGACAATGCCGTGACCACGCTGCCCAGGCTGCGACCGCCCAGGATGTAATCGGACAGGTTATTGGTGGAGCGGTAAGCCATCAGGCCGATCAGGACCATGGCTGCGATGTAGATCACGAAAGTGATCAAGGTGGGATTGCTAACACTCATGAGTTACGCCCTGGCTTTGTTTTTATGATGCGGTGGCAGTTGAAAGCGCCGACAACGCGAACGTTGTAGCGACGACTTGCGGTTCCGCGAATTTATGACTGATGTTTCCCCAGGAAAGCCATCAGCCGATGCCCCACGGCTTTGAGCCGGTTGCACCTTGGCTGCGAATGCTATTCAACAAATCAAATAAGGTGCAACCAGTTTCGCTCGAATAAGTTGCACCTGATCGGTTTTGTCGCTGAATAGCCGTTTTTTGCTCCCTTTTAGTGCAGTCGCAGACGTATCTCTATAAGTCAAAGCACTAAGCCGGTGCAGTGTTGGCGACACCCTACTGGCTTCCGGATGAGCTGCCTGTCATTTCAAGAAAAAAAGGGTTGCACCCGGTTGCACCTCACTCATCCCACAGCTAATCTTGCCGCCAGCTGATGCCACGCCATACGTGGTGAACATGAGGATAAAAATATGGCTACCACCACCCTTGGGGTCAAACTCGATGACCCGACCCGCGAACGCCTCAAGGCGGCCGCAACCTCGATTGATCGTACGCCGCACTGGTTGATCAAGCAGGCAATTTTCAATTACCTGGAAAAACTCGAGGGTGGTGCAACCCTGACCGAGCTGAACGGTTCCCCCCGTACCGACAGCGATGATGCGGGCGATGTGCAGGTCGACCACGCCCACCAATGCTTCCTCGAATTCGCCGAGAGCATCCTGCCGCAATCGGTCCTGCGCGCCTCCATCACCGCCGCCTACCGTCGCCCTGAGCCGGAAGTGGTGCCGATGCTCATCGAGCAGGCGCGCCTGCCGGTGGAAATGGCCGAAGCCACCAACAAGCTGGCGGCTTCGATTGCTGAAAAACTGCGTAACCAGAAAAGTGCCGGCGGCCGTGCCGGTATCGTCCAGGGCCTGCTGCAGGAGTTTTCCCTGTCGTCCCAGGAAGGCGTGGCTCTGATGTGCCTGGCCGAGGCGCTGCTGCGCATCCCGGACAAAGGCACCCGCGATGCGCTGATCCGCGACAAGATCAGCACCGGCAACTGGCACCCACACCTGGGCAACAGCCCTTCGCTGTTCGTCAATGCCGCCACCTGGGGCCTGTTGCTGACCGGCAAGCTGGTCGCCACCCATAACGAAGCGGGCCTGACTTCCTCCCTGAGCCGGATCATCGGCAAGAGCGGCGAGCCGATGATCCGCAAGGGCGTCGACATGGCCATGCGCTTGATGGGCGAACAGTTCGTCACCGGCGAAACCATCGCCGAAGCCCTGGCCAACGCCAGCAAGTTCGAATCCAAGGGTTTCCGCTATTCCTACGACATGCTGGGTGAAGCCGCACTCACCGAACATGACGCCCAGAAGTACCTGGCCTCGTACGAACAAGCCATTCACTCGATCGGCAAAGCGTCCCATGGCCGTGGGATTTATGAAGGCCCGGGCATCTCCATCAAGCTCTCGGCCCTGCACCCGCGCTACAGCCGCGCCCAGTACGAGCGCGTCATGGACGAGCTGTATCCGCGCCTGCTGTCGCTGACCCTGCTGGCCAAGCAATACGACATCGGCCTGAACATCGACGCCGAGGAAGCCGATCGTCTCGAACTGTCCCTGGACCTGCTCGAACGCCTGTGCTTCGAGCCGCAACTGACCGGCTGGAACGGCATCGGCTTCGTGATCCAGGCCTACCAGAAGCGTTGCCCGTATGTGATCGACTACGTCATCGACCTGGCCCGTCGCAGTCGCCACCGCCTGATGATCCGCCTGGTAAAAGGCGCGTACTGGGACAGCGAGATCAAGCGCGCCCAGGTCGAAGGCCTGGAAGGCTATCCGGTCTACACCCGCAAGGTGTACACCGACGTGTCCTACATCGCTTGCGCGCGCAAGTTGCTGTCGGTGCCGGAAGTCATCTACCCGCAGTTCGCCACGCACAACGCCCATACCCTGTCGGCCATTTACCACATCGCCGGTCAGAACTATTACCCTGGCCAGTACGAATTCCAGTGCCTGCACGGCATGGGTGAGCCGCTGTACGAACAAGTTGTAGGTAAGGTTTCCGATGGCAAGCTGAACCGTCCGTGCCGCGTGTACGCACCGGTCGGCACCCACGAGACGCTGTTGGCCTATCTGGTTCGCCGCCTGCTGGAAAACGGTGCGAACACCTCGTTCGTCAACCGCATCGCCGACCAATCGATTTCCATCCAGGAACTGGTGGCCGATCCAGTGGCCAGCATCGAGCAGATGGCGACCCTGGAAGGCGGTTTCGGCCTGCCGCACCCGCGCATCCCACTGCCGCGCGACCTGTACGGCAGCGACCGCGCCAACTCCAGCGGCATCGACCTGGCCAACGAACATCGCCTGGCGTCGCTGTCCTGCGCCCTGCTGGCCACCGCTCATAACGACTGGAAAGCCGTGCCGATGCTCGGTTGCGCTGCCAGCGAAGAAACCCCCGCAGCTGTGCTGAACCCGTCCGATCACCGCGATGTGGTCGGCCATGTGCAGGAAGCCACAGTTACCGACGTCGACAACGCCATCCAGTGCGCCCTGAATGCCGCACCGATCTGGCAGGCCACGCCACCGGCCGAGCGCGCCGCGATCCTCGAACGTGCCGCCGACCTGATGGAAGGCGAGATCCAACCGCTGATGGGCCTGCTGGCCCGCGAAGCCGGCAAGACCTTCGCCAACGCCATCGCCGAAGTACGTGAAGCCGTGGACTTCCTGCGCTATTACGCGGTGCAGGCGCGCAACGATTTCACCAATGACGCCCACCGCCCTCTGGGTCCGGTGGTCTGCATCAGCCCGTGGAACTTCCCGCTGGCGATTTTCAGCGGCCAGGTTGCCGCCGCACTGGCCGCCGGCAACCCGGTACTGGCCAAGCCCGCCGAGCAGACGCCGCTGGTGGCTGCCCAGGCGGTGCGCTTGATGCTCGAAGCCGGTATTCCGGAAGGCGTCCTGCAACTGCTGCCAGGTCGCGGCGAAACCGTCGGCGCCCGCCTGGTGGGTGACGAGCGGGTCAAAGGCGTGATGTTCACCGGTTCCACCGAAGTCGCGCGCCTGCTGCAACGCAACATTGCCGGTCGCCTGGACAACCAGGGCCGTCCGATCCCGCTGATCGCCGAGACCGGCGGCCAGAACGCCATGATCGTCGATTCCTCGGCCCTGACCGAACAAGTGGTCATCGATGTGGTGTCGTCGGCCTTCGACAGTGCCGGCCAGCGTTGCTCGGCCCTGCGGGTACTGTGCCTGCAAGAAGACTCCGCTGATCGCGTGATCGAAATGCTCAAGGGTGCCATGGCCGAATCGCGCCTCGGCAACCCCGAGCGCCTGTCGGTGGACATCGGCCCGGTGATCGACGCCGAAGCCAAGGCCGGCATCGAGAAACACATCCAGGCCATGCGCGACAAGGGTCGCTCCGTGTACCAGATGGCGATCGCCGACAGTGACGAGTGCAAGCGCGGCACCTTCGTGATGCCGACCCTGATCGAGCTGGAAAGCTTCGATGAACTGCAGCGCGAGATCTTCGGCCCGGTGCTGCACGTTGTGCGCTACAAGCGCAAGGAACTGGATCAGTTGATCAACCAGATCAACGCCTCCGGCTACGGCCTGACCCTGGGCGTGCACACCCGCATCGACGAGACCATCGCCAAGGTCATCGACAATGTGCATGCGGGCAACGTCTATGTGAACCGCAACATTGTCGGTGCCGTGGTCGGTGTACAGCCGTTTGGTGGCGAAGGCCTGTCGGGCACCGGCCCCAAGGCTGGCGGTCCGCTGTACTTGTACCGTCTGCTGTCGACACGTCCTACCGATGCGATCCAGCAATCCTTCGCCCGTGGCGATGCCCTCGCGGCACCGGACCTGCGTTTGCGCGAGGCCATGGGCAAACCGTTGGCGGCGCTGCAGGACTGGGCCGACAGCCAGAAACTCGCCGAACTGAGCGCCTTGTGCGTGCAGTTCGCGGCCCAGTCGCAAAGCGGTATTACCCGCCAGTTGACCGGCCCGACCGGCGAACGCAACAGCTACGCCATCCTGCCCCGCGAGCATGTGCTGTGCCTGGCCGACGTGGAAGGCGATCTGTTGACGCAACTGGCGGCCGTACTGGCCGTGGGCGGCTCGGCTGTGTGGCCGGAAACCGACACCAGCAAGGCCTTGTTCGCACGCTTGCCGAAAGCGCTCCAGGCACGCATCCAGCGGGTCGCCGACTGGACCAAGGACGAGGTGCTGTTCGACGCGGTCCTGCACCACGGCGATTCGGATCAACTGCGCGGCGTTTGCCAGCAGGTGGCCAAGCGCGCCGGTGCCATCGTCGGCGTCCATGGCCTGTCCCAGGGCGAAACCAGCGTGGCGTTGGAACGCCTGGTGATCGAGCGGGCCTTGAGCGTCAACACCGCCGCGGCGGGGGGTAACGCTAGTCTGATGACTATCGGTTAAGCGCGACATTCGCTGAGCATCGGCAATAGATGCTCAGCCCACCGACCCTGTGGGAGCGAGCTTGCTCGCGATAGCGACCTGACAGCCAACATCTTTGTTGTGTGTGAAATCGCTATCGCGAGCAAGCTCGCTCCCACATTTTATCCGCGTCAGATCACCCCCTGCGTTCTGCCACTCCATCACCCAAATCAATCTTGCTGTTCACCCTCCTGCCTCGCACCTAGACTCGGCCCATCCCAAAAAAAGGTAAGCCGCCATGTCCGAGACGCTGCTCAGTTCCCGCAATCTGGCTTTCGAGCTGTATGAAGTCCTCGATGCCGAGGGTCTGACCCAGCGCGAGCGGTTTGCCGAACACAACCGGGAAACCTTCGACGCAGCCCTCGGCACTGCCCGCAGCATCGCCGAGAAATTTTTCGCGCCCCATAACCGCAAGAATGATGAAAACGAACCGCGCTACGAGAACGGACAGGCGATTCTGATTCCCGAAGTAAAGCCGGCGGTGGACGCCTTCCTGGAGGCGGGTTTCCTCAATGCCGCGCGCAGCTTCGACGCCGGCGGCATGCAGTTGCCGACGTTGCTGTCCCAGGCCTGCTTCGCGCACTTCCAGTCGGCCAATGCCGCGTCGACCTCTTATCCGTTCCTGACCATGGGCGCGGCGAACCTGATCGAAAGCTTCGGCAGCGAGGAGCAGAAGCAACGCTTCCTGCAACCGATGATCGACGGTCGCTTCTTCGGCACCATGGCGCTGACCGAGCCCCATGCAGGTTCTTCGCTGTCGGATATTCGTACACGCGCAGAGCCGGCGTCCGACGGCACCTATCGACTCAAGGGCAACAAAATCTTCATCTCCGGTGGCGATCATCCGCTGTCGGAAAACATTGTGCACATGGTCCTGGCGAAACTGCCGGACGCGCCGCCGGGTGTGAAGGGCATTTCGCTGTTTATCGTGCCCAAGTTCCTGGTCAACGACGACGGCAGCCTCGGCCCGCGCAACGATGTGCTGCTGGCCGGGCTGTTCCACAAGATGGGCTGGCGCGGCACCACCTCTACCGCGCTGAACTTCGGCGACAACGGCGAATGTGTCGGTTACCTCGTAGGCAAACCGCACCACGGCCTGAGCTACATGTTCCAGATGATGAACGAGGCGCGAATCGGCGTCGGCATGGGTGCGGTGATGCTGGGCTACGCCGGCTACCTGTACTCCCTCGAATACGCCCGCGAACGTCCGCAGGGCCGGCTGCCCGACAGCAAGGACCCGACCACCGCCCCGGTGGCGATCATCCAGCACGCCGACGTGCGCCGCATGCTGCTCACTCAGAAGGCCTACGTCGAGGGTTCGTTCGACCTGGGCCTATACGCGGCACGGCTGTTCGACGATACCACCACCCTGGACAGCGAAGCCGAACGGCGGCGCGCCCATGAACTGCTGGACCTGCTGACCCCTATCGTCAAATCCTGGCCCTCGGAGTTTTGCCTGAAGGCCAACGAACTGGCGATCCAGATTCTGGGGGGCCACGGCTACACCCGCGAATACCCGGTGGAGCAGTATTATCGCGACAACCGCCTGAACCCGATCCATGAAGGCACCCATGGCATCCAGTCCCTGGATCTGTTGGGCCGCAAACTGGCACAGAACGGCGGCGCCGGGCTCAAGCAGTTGATCCGCCTGGTGGCCGACACCACTGAGCGGGCCCAGGCACACCCCTCGTTGACGCCGTTGCGCCAGCCGCTGGAAGCATTGGTGGCACGCCTGCAAACCGTCACCCTCGGGCTGCTGACGGACCTGGCCCAGGGCAAGGTGAACAGCAGCCTGGCCAACTCGGCCCTGTACCTCAAGGTGTTTGGCCATATGGTGATTGGCTGGCGCTGGCTGGAACAGGCGATTCGTGCCGAGGAGGGCTTGGCCAAGGGGAATACCGCGGACAGCGACTTCTATAAAGGCAAGCTGCAAGCGGCGCGCTACTTCCTGACCTGGGAAGTGCCGGGTTGTCATCATGAGCTGGCGATTCTTGAGGCGCGGGATGATACGTGCCTGGGGATGCGGGATGAGTGGTTCTGAGCCAGCGCTTGTGGTGCGGCTGACATCCAATCGCGAGCAAGCTCGCTCCCACAAGAATTCCAAGTGGACGCGACATCTGCGTTCACCACGATCCATTGTGGGAGCGAGCTTGCTCGCGATTGGATGTATCAGGCAAATCAATTGCACCTGACATACCGCCTTCGCGAGCAAGCTCGCCCCCACAATCAGGTCGTCGCCAGCCCTTGGCCTTCAGGCCTGCTGGATCGTCTTGGCAATCACATCGACCGTGGCGCTGACTTGCTCTTGGTAACGGTCGAGTTCCGCTTGATGTTGCTTCTGCATTTCCATCTGCTGCGAACACAGGTTCATGGCCGCCAGCACCAGCAAGCGATCACCGATCAGCGTCGGGTATTTCCTTTTCGTATCGGCCAGTGCGGCCTTGAGCATCGAAGCGGCGTCCAACAGGGCCTGTTCCTGCCCGGCCGGAGCCTTGATCGAATAGTCCTCTCCCAGGATCGAGATGACCGTCACCCCATCGGCGCCGTGCTTCATGCGCTGACAGGACCGGCGCTGGCGCGCTCGATCAGGGCCTGGATGCGGGCGGCGGTGGCGCCGTGCAACTCTTCCTGCTCCATCAGGCTCAGTTGCAGGCTTTCGTTTTCATCCTTGGCCCTGGCAAGTTCCGCGCTCAGGGTTTCGTTCAGGCCGGTGAGGTTCAGGTTCTGTTGCACCAGGTCGTTGACCAGTTGCTCCAGTTGGCTGAGGGATGCTTCCAACATATTGATTTCCAGGCTTTTCCAAGGGGCGCGTACGATAAAGAAAAGTCACCGCCGATGCCACGCTTTACACGGTGGCGGTGCTTCGCTCGCGAGCTGTAGAGACTGCGATTCGGGAATCTGGTTCCTACCCTTCGTCGCACGGTAAGGGTGGCCCTGCGACAAAAGCGCCCACCAGCCTCAAGACTTTAGTCGTATGACCGATAAGTCAGGGAACAGCAGTCACAGCCCCGCACGGACGCATCTTCTTCCGGTACTTTCCATGTCCCTACGTAATATGAACATCGCGCCGCGGGCGTTCCTGGGGTTTGCCTTGATTGGCGCCCTGATGCTGGCCCTTGGGGTATTCGCCCTGAGCCAGATGAGCAAAATCCGTGCATCCGGCCAAAGCATCGTCCAGAACAGTGTGCCAAGCATCAAGGCCCTGGATGAGTTCACTTCGCTGACCCTGCGCCTGCGCGTGTTGTCCTACCGCTTGCTGGTCAACCGCGAACCGGATGTCCAGCAGAAAACCTTCAGCCTGTTCGAGCAACGCAACCAGCAGATCCAGGCCGCTCAAAGCGCCTATGAAAAGCTCATCAGCTCCCCCCAGGAGCGGGCCGCCTACGATCAATACGTTCAATTGCTGGGCCAATACCGTCAGCTTGAAGAGCGGATGAAAACCCTTTCGCGCAACAATCAGATCGAGGAGTTGCGAGCGCTGCTCAACACTGAATTGCTGGGTAACTCCGACGCCATCAACGCCGCCATCAATCACTTGGTGGACATCAACAACCAGCAAGCCGAAGCTCTCGATCAGAACGCGACGCAACAATATTCGACGGCGTTCAATTGGGTGATCGCGCTCCTGGTCATCGCCACCGGCCTGACCCTGCTGTTCGCCTGGCTGCTGACCAACAGCATCACCAAGCCGATTGCCAACGCGCTGGATGCCGCCGAAGAAATCGCCAAGGGCAACCTGACCCGCCCGATTGTCGTCGATGGCAGCGACGAAGCCGGTCGCCTGCTGCGGGCAATGTCGACCATGCAGGAAAAACTGCGCGACACTTTGCAGCGGATCTCCGGTTCGGCCACGCAACTGGCCTCCGCCGCCGAAGAGCTCAACAGCGTCACCGACGAAAGCGCCCGGGGCCTGACCCAGCAGAACAACGAAATCGAACAGGCCGCCACGGCGGTCAACGAGATGACCAGTGCCGTGGAAGAAGTCGCGCGAAACGCGGTCAGCACCTCCGAAGCCTCGAAAGACGCCACCGCATCTGCTGGCGACGGTCGCGACCTGGTGCAGGAAACCGTCAGCGCCATCGAACGCATGAGCGCCGACGTGCAAAGCACCGCCACGTTGATTGGTAATCTGGCGGACGAATCCCGCGACATCGGCAAGGTACTGGACGTGATCCGCGGCCTGGCCGACCAGACCAACCTGCTGGCCCTGAACGCCGCCATCGAAGCCGCCCGGGCCGGTGAGGCCGGTCGTGGTTTTGCCGTAGTGGCCGACGAAGTACGCGCCCTCGCCCATCGCACCCAGCAGTCGACCAGCGAGATCGAGCGCATGATCGGCAGCATCCAGAGCGGCACCGAACAGGCCGTGGACTCGATGCGCAACAGCACCGAACGCGCCGAGTCGACCTTGAACATCGCCCGCGGCGCCGGCATGTCCCTGGACACGATCAACACCGCCATCGTCGAGATCAACGAGCGCAACCTGGTGATCGCCAGCGCCGCCGAAGAGCAGGCCCAAGTGGCCCGTGAGGTGGACCGCAACCTGGTGAACATCCGCGACCTGTCGGTGCAATCGGCCACCGGCGCCAACCAGACCAGCGCCGCCAGCGCCGAACTGTCGCGCCTGGCCGTGGACCTGAACAGCATGGTGGGGCGCTTCAGCCTTTAAGGCCCTACCTGCCTTCGTGGCGAGCGCTTCCTGTGTGAGCGCTTCCTGTGGCGAGGGGATTTATCCCCGATCGAGTGCGAAGCGCTCGCCATCGATCTCTATGGCGGCAAAGATCTCGGGGCTGCTTCGCAGCCAACGGGGATAAATCCCCTCGCCACAAAGGGCGGTGCCAATCTCATGGCCGTCGATGGCTATCCAAGGCTTCACCGCTCCCTCATCCAAAAGCTTTTTGACAGCATCACATTTCAACAGGTTAGAATCGCTGGCACGCAGACTGCATGGTCAGTCTGCGCCCGTCCCCCAGTTTTCCCGGAGTAACGCCTTTGACTGCGACGACCATCAACAGCCTGTTCTTGATCGGCGCGTTGCTGGTAAGTGCGAGCATCCTGGTCAGTTCTCTTTCGTCCCGCCTGGGCATCCCGATCCTGGTGATCATCCTGGCCGTGGGCATGGTGGCCGGTGTCGACGGCGCCGGTATTCTTTTCGACAACTACGCCACGGCCTACCTGGTCGGCAACCTTGCCTTGGCCGTTATCCTGCTGGACGGCGGCTTGCGCACGCGGGTATCGAGCTTTCGCGTGGCCCTGTGGCCAGCGTTGTCGCTGGCCACAGTCGGGGTCTTGATCACCACCGGGCTGACGGGCCTGGCGGCGGCGTGGCTGTTCAACCTGAACCTGATGCAAGGTCTGCTGATTGGCGCCATCGTCGGCTCCACCGATGCCGCGGCGGTGTTCTCGCTGCTGGGCGGCAAGGGCCTGAACGAGCGGGTCAGCGCCACGCTGGAGATCGAGTCCGGCAGCAACGACCCCATGGCGGTGTTCCTCACCGTGACCTTGATCGGCATGCTCGCCAGTGGCGAAACCGGCCTGCATTGGAACCTGCTGGGGCACCTGGTGCGCGAGTTCGGCATCGGCGCGGTGATCGGCCTGGGCGGTGGCTGGCTGATGCTGCAACTGGTCAATCGCATCAACCTGGCCAATGGTCTCTATCCGATCCTGGTCATCAGCGGCGGCCTGGCCGTGTTCGCCCTGGCCAACGCCCTGCACGGCAGTGGCTTCCTGGCGGTGTACTTGTGTGGCCTGGTACTGGGCAATCGCCCGGTGCGCAGCCGCCACGGCATCCTGCACATGCTCGATGGCATGGCCTGGCTGGCGCAGATCGGCATGTTCCTGGTGCTGGGGTTGCTGGTCACGCCCCACGACCTGCTGCCCATCGCCCTACCCGCCCTGGGCCTGGCGTTGTGGATGATCCTGTTTGCCCGCCCGCTGTCGGTCGTGGTGGGCCTGCTGCCGTTCAAGGCATTCCACGGTCGCGAAAAAGCCTTCATTTCCTGGGTCGGCCTGCGCGGCGCGGTGCCGATCATCCTGGCCGTGTTCCCGCTGATGGCCGGCCTGCCCCATGCCCAGCTCTATTTCAACCTGGCATTCTTCATCGTGCTCGTCTCGCTGCTGGTACAGGGCACGAGCCTGCCGTGGGTCGCCAAGTTGCTGCATGTCACCGTTCCGCCGGAACCGCTGCCGATTTCCCGGGCCGCGCTGGAAGTGCACGTCACCAGCGAGTGGGAGCTGTTCATCTATCGACTGGGCGCCGAGAAATGGTGCATCGGCTCGCCCCTGCGGGACCTGAAAATGCCCGAAGGCACCCGCATCGCCGCCCTGTTTCGGGGTCAGAAACTGCTCCATCCGTCGGGTAGTACAGTGTTGGAAGTCGATGATTTGCTGTGTGTTATCGGCCATGAACACGATCTGCCGGCCCTTGGAAAACTGTTCAGCCAAGCGCCGCAACGGGGTCTGGATCTGCGCTTCTTCGGCGACTTCGTACTCGAAGGAGACGCCCAGCTGGCCGCGGTTGCAGCGCTGTACGGGTTGAAACTGGACGGCATCGATCCGGACATGTCCCTGGGGCGCTTCATTGCCCAGAAAGTCGGTGGCGCGCCGGTGGTCGGTGACCAGGTGGACTGGAACAACACCCTGTGGACCGTCGCGGCCATGGACGGGAACAAGATTGGCAAAGTGGGCGTCAGATTCCCCGAAGGAAGTCGCCCGGGTCCCGGCTTGTTCCTCTAAACTGCTCCCACTCTCACTTGCTCGACCGGTCTTTATGCCTACCCTGCGCACCTTTTTCGCCATCGCCCTGCTGGGCTTGAGTCTCTCCGTCTGCACAGTGCAGGCCGCTGATCTTCCCACCAGCACTTCGGTGCAGGCCAGCCTGGACAAGATTGCCGACCGCAAACTGCCGGAAGCCGACCAGAAGGCCCTGCAGGCCGTCTTGCAGAACACGCTGACGCAGCTCAACAACAAGGCCGATTACGAACAGAAACTGCAAGCGCTCAAGCAGCAACTGGCCACTGCGCCCAAGCAGAACATCGAGAACCAGCGCGAGCTGGCGCGGCTCAAGGGCACCGCGGTGGTCCCAGTGGCGCAACGCTACGCCAACCTGCCGATTCCCCAGCTCGAGCAAATGCTCACGGATCGCTCCACCCAGCAGAGTGATCTGCAAAAAGCCCTGGCCGATGCCAACAGCTTGATCATCACCGCCCAGACCCGCCCCGAGCGCGCCCAAGCGGAAATTGCCAACAGCCAGACCCGCATCCAGCAGATCAATACCATCCTCAAGGCCGGCCGGGACGCCGGCAAGACGCTGAGCGCCGAGCAGCGCGACCAGCTCAACGCCGAGTTGGCGGCGCTCAATGCCCTGATCCCACTGCGCCGCCAGGAACTGGCCGGCAACAGCCAACTGCAGGACCTGGGCAACGGCCAGCACGATCTGCTGATGGAAAAGATCGCCCGCATGGAGCAGGAAATCCAGGACCTGCAGAACCTGATCAACCAGAAGCGCCTGGCCCAGTCCCAGGAAACAGTGACCCAGCAATCCATCGAAGCCCAGAAGGCCGGTGGCAGCAGCTTGCTGGCGACCGAAAGCGCGGCCAACCTGAAGCTCTCCGACTACCTGCTCAAAAGCACCGACCGCCTCAACGAAGTCACCCAGCAGAACTTGCAGACCAAGCAACTGCTGGACAGCGTGACCCAGACCGACGCCGCCCTGGACGAGCAGATCAGCGTGCTCAAGGGCAGCCTGCTGCTCTCCAAGATCCTCTACAAGCAGCGCCAGACCCTGCCGCGCCTGAAGCTGGACCAGAACCTGGCCGACCAGATCGCCGACATCCGCCTGTACCAGTTCGAAGTCAACCAACAGCGTGAACTGCTGAACAACCCCAGCGCTTACGTCGACAACCTGCTGGCGTCCCAGCCGTCGGAACAAGTCACACCGCAACTGCGCAAGACCTTGCTGGAACTGGCACTGACCCGCGTCGACCTGCTGGAACGCCTGAACCGCGAGTTGAGCGCGGTGCTCAACGAATCCATCACTTTGCAGCTCAACCAGAAGCAGTTGCTCAGCACCGCCCAGAACCTGCGGGCGACCCTCGAAGAGCAAATGTTCTGGATTCCCAGCAACAAACCACTGGATGTCGAATGGCTGCGTGCCGTGCCGACACGCCTGGAAAAACAGATCGACTCGCTGCCCTGGGCCTCCAGCCTCAGTGAGCTGGCCGATGGCCTGACCCAGCGACCCCTGCTGTTCCTGCCCCTGGCGCTGCTGATCGGGGCCCTGCTGTGGCGGCGCAAGCACCTCTATGCTCGCCTGAACAAGGTTCACCAGGACGTTGGCCACTTCAAGCGCGACAGCCAGTGGCACACGCCCCAGGCGATCCTGATCAATATCCTCCTGGCCATGCCGGTGGCGTTGGGGCTGACCCTCTGCGGCTATGCCTTGCAGATCGACGCCCGCGGCCAGAACGCCAACCTCGGCGCGGCGCTGCTGCAGATCGGCCAGGCCTGGCTGGTGTTCTACACCGCCTATCGGGTGCTGGCGCCGGGCGGCGTGGCCGAGTTGCATTTCCGCTGGGAGAAACCCCAGGTCGAATTCCTCCAGGGCTGGATCCGCCGGCTCGGGCTGGTGGTGCTGGCGCTGGTGGCCGTGGTGGCCGTGGCCGAGTTGCAACCCTCGACCCTGGCCGATGACGTACTCGGCATGCCGGTGGTGCTGACCTGCTACGCGCTGATGGCGTGGTTGCTCAGCCGCCTGTTGCTCAGCAGCCCGACCCACAAGAACACCTCGCTGTTCCGCAAGGCCGTCGGAGTGCTGTTCACCGCGCTGCCAATCGCACTGTTCGTGGCGGTGTGCTTTGGCTACTACTACACCGCGCTGAAACTCAGCGACCGCTTGATCAACACCCTGTACCTGCTGATGTTCTGGCTGGTGATCGAAGCCACCTTCGTCCGCGGCCTGTCGGTGGCGGCGCGGCGCCTGGCCTACCAGCGCGCCCTGGCCAAGCGCCAGGCGGCCAAGGAAGCCGGCGACGGCGAAGCGGTGGTCGAGGAGCCGACCCTGGACATCGAGAAGGTCAACGAGCAGTCCCTGCGCCTGATTCGCCTGGCCCTGCTGGGCGGTTTCATCGCCGCGCTGTACTGGGTCTGGTCGGACCTGATCAGCGTGTTCTCGTACCTGGACAACATCACCCTCTACGAATACACCAGCGGCACCGGCGCCAACATGAGCATGGTGCCTATCAGCATCGGCGACATGCTCGGGGCACTGATCATCATCGGCATCACCTTCGCCCTGGCGCGCAACCTGCCGGGCCTGCTGGAAGTGTTCGTGCTGTCGAAGCTGAACCTGGCCCAGGGCAGTGCGTATGCCACCACCACGCTGCTGTCCTACGTGATCGCCGGCGTCGGCTTCGTCACCACCCTGTCGACCCTGGGCGTGAGCTGGGACAAACTGCAATGGCTGGTGGCCGCGCTGTCGGTGGGCCTGGGCTTCGGCATGCAGGAGATCTTCGCCAACTTCATCTCCGGCATCATGATCCTGTTCGAACGCCCGGTGCGCATCGGCGACACCATCACCATCGGCAACCTGTCGGGCACGGTGAGCAAGATCCGCATTCGTGCGACCACCATCACCGACTTCGACCGCAAGGACATCATCGTCCCGAACAAGACCTTCATCACCGGGCAACTGATCAACTGGTCGCTGACCGACACCGTCACCCGGGTGACCCTGAAACTGGGCGTGGACTATGGTTCGGACCTGGAGCGGGTGCGTGAACTACTGCTAAAGGCCGCCCGCGAGAACCCACGTGTGCTGAAGGAACCGGAACCGATCGTGTACTTCCTGAACTTCGGTGAAAGTACCCTGGACCATGAACTGCGCATGCACGTGCGCGACCTCGGTGACCGCAACCCGGTGCTGGACGAGATCAACCGCTTCATCAATCGGGAGTTCAAGAAGGAGCACATCAACATCTCCTTCCGGCAGATGGAAATCTATCTGAAGAACCTGCAAGGCCAGGAATACAAACTGGTGCCTGCCGAGCCCGACAAAAAGTCCATCCCGCCCGTGCCGTCGGCTGTCGCCAGCATCAAGCCGGTGTCCGAGCCACCGCAAGGCAACCTCGACTGATGACGGGTTGCCTGCGGGCGTCCCGCCGGAGACGGCTATGAAAACGCTGGAAACGCTGACCTTCGATAACCGTTTCGCCCGCCTGGGCGACGGTTTCTCGACCCATGTCCTGCCCGAGCCCATCGACAATCCACGGCTGGTGGTCGCCAGCCCGGCCGCCATGGCGCTGCTGGACCTGGACCCGGCCGAAGCCGAGACAGCGCTGTTTGCCGAGATCTTCGGCGGCCACAAGCTCTGGGCCGAAACCGAGCCACGGGCGATGGTGTATTCCGGGCACCAGTTCGGTCATTACAACCCGCAATTGGGCGACGGCCGCGGGTTGCTGCTGGGCGAGGTCTACAACGAGGCCGGCGAACACTGGGACCTGCACCTCAAGGGTGCCGGCCAGACGCCGTTCTCACGGATGGGCGACGGTCGCGCGGTGCTGCGCTCCTCGATCCGCGAATTCCTCGCCTCCGAAGCCCTGCACGCCCTCGGCATCCCCACCACCCGGGCCTTGTGCGTGATCGGCTCCGACACCCCGGTGTGGCGCGAAAAGCAGGAGCGCGCCGCCATGGTGCTGCGCCTGGCCCCCAGCCATGTGCGCTTCGGGCATTTCGAATACTTCTATTACACCAAGAAACCCGAGTTGCATGCGGCCATCGCCGAGCATGTATTGAACCTGCATTTTGCCGAATGCCGCGAGCAACCAGAGCCGTACCTGGCGATGTTCCGCGAGATCGTCGAGCGCAACGCCGAACTGATCGCCAAATGGCAGGCCTACGGCTTCTGTCACGGCGTGATGAACACCGACAACATGTCGATCCTGGGCATCACCTTCGACTTCGGGCCGTTCGCCTTTCTCGACGACTTCGATGCCAACTTCATCTGCAACCACTCCGATGACCAAGGTCGTTACTCATTCAGCAACCAGGTGCCCATCGGCCAATGGAACCTCAGCGCCCTGGCCCAGGCCTTGACGCCGTTCATCAGTGTCGAAGCCCTGCGCGAGACCCTCGGGTTGTACTTGCCGCTGTACCAGGCCCACTACCTGGACCTCATGCGCCGCCGCCTCGGCCTGACCTGCGCCGAGGAAGATGACCAGACACTGGTGGAACGTTTGCTGCAATTGATGCAGAACAGCGGCGTCGATTACAGCCTGTTCTTCCGCCGACTGGGCGACCAGGCCCCCGAGCAGGCCGTCGCGACGCTGCGTGATGACTTCGTCGACCTCAAGGGTTTCGATGCCTGGGGCGAGCTTTACATCGCTCGCGTCAACCGAGACGGCGCTGTCGATCAAGACCAGCGCCGCACCCGCATGCACGCGGTGAACCCCCTGTATGTGCTGCGCAACTACCTGGCGCAGAAAGCCATCGACGCCGCCGAATCCGGCGACTACGACGAAGTCCGCCGCCTGCACACGGCGCTGAGCAAGCCGTTCGAGGAACAACCGGGCATGGACAGCTACGCGCAACGTCCGCCGGAGTGGGGCAAACACCTGGAGATCAGTTGCTCGTCGTAACCCAGCCCCTCGGCTGAAATCACCGCCTAACACATGCCTGCCTGGACCGCAGACATGACTACCTTGTGGCGAGGGGATTTATCCCCGCTGGGCTGCGCAGCAGCCCCAAGACAGGCAATGCGGTGCAACAGATGAACCGCGTCCGCCGGGTGACGACTGCTTCGCAGCCGAGCGGGGATAAATCCCCTCGCCACAAAAGCAGGACGGTGTTTTAAGGGAGCATCAAATGAAAGTTTCCACCGATACGCCGAAACGCTCCGCCAACCAGCGAACCTGCCTCAAATTGAGCTGACGCTTGCCGCTCAATACCTCCGATACCACCGACTGGGCGCCTATACCCGGCAGATCGCTCTGGCTCAAACCGTGTTCGCGCATCAGATAACGAAGCGCCTCCACGCCACTTGCCTTGGGCATCGGTCGATGCTGATGATCCCAGGCCTCGATCCATTCACCGATGATGTCCACCAGACTCATCAGCGGATGGGCTTCTTCTTCGCCAACCAATTCCAACAATTCATCGAGCGCAGCGACCAACCGGTCGTAATCCTCTTCACTCCTGGGCTTACGCAGCAGGGGTGACACAAACTCCCAATGGGCGGCGACTTGTTCAATCAGCGCACTCATCCTTTTTCCTCCTTCCACTTGCCTCTGTCGTATTCCTGATGGGCAAGCACGCATTTGATATACAAACGCTGAGCCCGGTATCGAATCACCGCAATCAGCCGCAATTTGTTTCCACCGATGTCAAACACATGCAGCGAACCGACCTTGTCGGTTGCCGGAAATATGGATTTCATCGCCGCGAAATCAGTCGGGCTATTGCGCTTGATCAGCCAATACCATTGATCCAACGCATTCGCTGAATGTGGCCATTTCTCCTTGGCCTCCCAAATGCGTTTCTCAGTGATCACATGCATGCAACGTCCTTATCGCATTTTGCTATGGGAGAGGCTAAACACAAATCTGGCGCATCGCAAATTGCGATAGCGCCAGTTAGACAAACGGTTAGCTATTGCTGGTTTCCAGCCTAGTCGCCAAAAGCTTCAGGTTTCGGTAAGAAACGTGAGCAGATGTGAACCCTAGTCATCCAACCTTATCGTTCCCCTGCTCAGGCGTCTCGATCCCCGGCTCCGCCTCTTCAACCCCCTTCTCCTTGGGGTTGGTCGCTGGTTTTTCCTCGGGATAGCCGGGCATGCCGCGGGCGTCTTCGGGAGTCAGTTCGTCCCGGTCGTGGCGACGGTCGGTGGCGTAGGATGGCGCGGCGTTGGGGTCTTCGTCGCGGCCGGCGGTGCCGAGTACGAAGCCGTCGTCGTTGGGGTTGTCCACTGCTTGGGGAGTGGCTGGGTCTTGAGGATGGCTCATGGGACCTCCTGAGTCTGCAAACAGATACGTGGTGTCTTTTTGAGGCCCTGACAGCTTTTCAGTGCAGCGCACCTGATGAATGGCAGCCCTGATAAACGTCCTTGGAAAAGCCTGGAGTGTGAGTCCCTGTGGGAGCGGGCTTGCTCGCGAATGCGGCGTATCAGAAACATAGATGTTGACTGGCACACCGTCTTCGCGAGCAAGCCCGCTCCCACAAGGAGAATCCGCTGGCATGGCTGCCTCCACGCTACGCCATATCACTCTGGCTGAATTCCTCGGCCAGAAAGTCAATCAGCGTACGCACCGACGGCAGCAACCCGCGTCGTGAGGCAAAGATTGCGTGGACGATCCCGCACTTGGGCGTCCAGCCCGGCACCAGTTCCACCAACCGGCCGGCCGCGATGTCTTCGCGTACCACCACCGTGGGCAGGTGAGCGATACCGATGCCAGCCAGCACGGCGTGACGCAGGGCGAGCAGGTCGTCGGTGACCATGCGCGGCTCATGGCGGATCAGCGCACGGGTGCCGTCCGGGCCGAACAGCTCCCACTGGTATTCGCGCTGCGCCCCACCCCAGTGCACGCTCGGCAAACCATTGAGGTCCGCCGGGGAAGCCGGGGAAGACAAGCGCTCAAGGTAATCCGGGCTGCCTACCAGGCACTGGGTGCTGTTGCTCAGCACTTTCATGACCATGTCGGTGTTTTCCAGCGGCGGAAAGCGCACCCGCAAGGCGATATCGAACCCTTCATGGATCAGGTCGACCCGGCGGTTGGTACTTTCGATGAACAATTCCACACGCGGGTACTTGAGCATGTAGCGGGTCAGCATCGGCCCGACCCAGCTGTTGAGCAGGGCCGTCGGGCAACTGATGCGCACCAGCCCCTGGGGCTCGGATCGGTTGCGCTCGATCACCTCCGCCGCGCTCTCGGCCTCCACCCGCATCGCCAGGCAGCGCTGGTAGTAGGCCTGGCCGATCTCGGTCAACGTGCAGTGGCGACTGGTGCGATGGAGCAAGCGTACCCCGAGTCGCTCCTCCAACTGGGCGATGCGCCGGCTGAGCTTGGACTTTGGCATGTCCAGTGCCCGCCCCGCAGCGGCGAACCCCCGGTGCTCGACCACCTGGGTGAAATAGTAAAGCGTGTTCAGGTCTTCGATGATCGTTCTCCAAATAGAACGCTAAGGCGGATTTTTGCAGTCTAGCGCATCAAAGGTGCCAGTTTTAATCTACACCCATCGAAACGCAACACGGATTGAAGCCGGGCGCTTCGAACGGATGAGTCACTGATCAATCGCTGCACCGACATTAAAAACCTTAACCACGCCGACACCTTCGGCAACCAAAACTTAATGAGGGCTACGCCATGACCACTTCCTACAACCGTCTCGACAAAGATAACGCCGCCGTTCTGCTGGTCGACCACCAAGCCGGCCTGCTGTCCCTGGTACGCGACATCGACCCGGATCGCTTCAAGAACAACGTGCTGGCCCTGGCCGACCTGGCGAAATACTTCCAACTGCCAACCATCCTCACCACCAGCTTCGAAACCGGCCCCAACGGCCCGTTGATGCCCGAGCTCAAGACGCTGTTCCCGGACGCGCCGTACATCGCCCGTCCTGGCCAGATCAACGCCTGGGACAACGAAGATTTCGTCAAGGCGATCAAGGCCACCGGCAAGAAGCAATTGATCATCGCCGGCGTCGTCACCGAAGTCTGCGTGGCCTTCCCGGCACTGTCGGCCCTGGCCGAAGGCTTCGAAGTGTTCGTGGTCACCGATGCCTCCGGCACATTCAACGAACTGACCCGTCAATCGGCCTGGGACCGCATGTCGTCCTCGGGCGCCCAACTGATGACCTGGTTCGGCCTGGCCTGTGAGCTGCACCGCGACTGGCGCAACGACGTGGAAGGTCTGGCGACGCTGTTCTCCAACCACATCCCGGACTACCGCAACCTGATGACCAGCTACAACACGCTGACCAACGCAAAATAACCCGCAACGCTGAACCACCCCTGTGGGAGCGAGCTTGCTCGCGATAGCGGTCTGACAGTCGATGCACTATTGACTGATACACCGCCATCGCGAGCAAGCTCGCTCCCACAGGGGTTTTTGTGGTGGTTTCTATATAGTGTTCAATCTGTGCCCATGATTTTCTGGAGACTGACCTGATGCTGATCCCCTGCCCCCACTGCAACGGGCTCAACCGCATACCCGCCGAACGCCTGGGCGACCAGCCCAAGTGCGGGCGCTGCAAGGCCCCGGTGCTGTCGAGCAAACCGTTCGAACTCAAGCAAGGCGATTACGCCAGCCAGATCAAGGGCGACTTGCCGTTGCTGGTGGATGTGTGGGCCGACTGGTGTGGGCCGTGCAAGGCCTTCGCGCCCGTGTTCGAGCAGGCTGCGGCGCAACTGGCCGGCAAATGTCGGCTGGCCAAGCTCGACAGCGAGGCCAACCAGGCGTTATCGGCGCAGTTGGGGATCCGCTCGATCCCCAGCCTGATCCTGTTCAAGGACGGCCGGGAAGTGGCGCGCCAGAGCGGAGCGCTGCCGTTGCCGCAATTGATGGCCTGGTTGCGCAGCCAGGGGATTTGAATCAAGACACTCATGTGGGAGCGAGCTTGCTCGCGATAGCGGTGTGCCAATCGATACTGCATCGCCTGTCAGACTGCTATCGCGAGCAAGCTCGCTCCCACATTGGTTTTGCACAGGTCAGATTCAGGCGCTTTCCAGCAGGCTATGCAACTCCATGAACTGCTGGGTCAACTTGTGTCGCGGGTCCAGGTGGATCAGCGGCAGGCTGGCCTGGTGGGACTCGCGCATGCGCACCGAACTGCTCAGGTACACCGGCAGCACCGGCAGGCCTTCGGCAATGAGTTCGTCCAGGATCTGCTGGGGTAGGCTGGCGCGGGCCTGGAACTGGTTGACCACGATGCCTTCGACTTCCAGGCCTTCGTTATGGTCGTCCTTGAGTTCTTCGATTTCCGCCAGCAGGCCATACAGTGCCTGACGGGAGAAGCTGTCGCAATCGAAGGGGATCAGCACGCGATCGGCAGCGATCAACGCTGAAACCGCATAGAAATTCAACGCGGGCGGGGTATCCAGGTAAATCCGATCGTAATCCTCTTCCAGTTCTTCAAGCAATTTGCGCAGCTTGTTGATCTTGTGCTTGGCCTCGAGCTTGGGCTGCAGGTCCGTCAACTCTGCCGTGGCGGTAATGACGTGCAGGTTGTCGAACGGCGTTTCGTAGATATCCACCTTGTTCTTTTTCGAGAAAGGCCCGGACGACAGGGTCTGCTTGAAGAAGTCGGCAATGCCCATGGGAATGTCATCGCCGGTCAGGCCAGTCAGGTATTGAGTGGAATTGGCCTGGGCATCCAGGTCCACCAACAGCGTGCGATAGCCCTCGCTGGCGCTCACTGCCGCCAGATTGCAGGCGATGCTGGACTTGCCCACGCCACCTTTCTGATTGAACACCACACGCCGCATGTCAAAACCTCCGTGTATCAAAGATTCCCGAGTGTAGTAGGCCGCGACACCGCTTAGCTACCTTCTGCGTAGAAGGACTACAACAACAGTGGCTTTTCCAACGATTCAGACGTCCATTCGCCCAGATAAAGATAGAAACAACCGACAGACAAACTCGTGACAATCACGACAATGGTCCAAGGCTGGCATTGAGCGGACCAAACCGTACATTTTGCTGGGCAAAATGTAACCAGTATTTGCTACAAGCCAACCGCACCGGGATAATGCGCGCCACTTGGGTCGCAAGGCCATGCAGGGTTGGACGCGGGTCAAACCACTGAACCGTGACAATAAAAGGCCCGCAGGGGTGGGATGAATTTTGTGATCAACTTCAGTATCGCCCAATGGCGCGCATGGGCCCCTGGGCTCGAAAGCGTGGACGACTGGCAGGCCTGGGGCCGACAGCCGACCGTGTTGCCGGCCAGCGATGCCGCCCCTGACGTATCGTTCCTGCCCGCCATGCAACGTCGGCGCCTCAGCCGCCTGGCGCGGATGGCATTCAGTGTCGGCTGGCCACTGGCCGAGGGCCGTCCGGACCTACCGTTGGTCTTTATTTCCCGCCACGGTGAAACCCCGCGCACGTTCGAGATTCTCAAGGACCTGGCGGCCGGACAACCCTTGTCGCCGACCCAGTTCAGCCTGTCGGTGCACAACGCCGTGATCGGCCTGTGGTCGATCATGCGCGGCGAAACCAGTGAAATGACCGCCCTGGCCGCCACCGGCGATGGATTGGAACATGGCGTGCTGGAGGCCGCCGCCTTGTTGAACGAAGGCTCGCCAGCGGTGTTGCTGGTGATCACCGAAGAGCAACCGCCGCAGGTCTACGCCCCCTGGGTAAACGATGTGCCGTTCCCCTATGCCGTGGGCCTGCTGCTGACCCCGGGCGATGATTGGCAACTGGACCTGTCCACACAGGCTGGCCCATCGACTGGTAGCGACTGGCCCCATGCCCTGGATCTGTTGCGTACCCTGCTGAACAACAAAACCACCTGCCAACATGCCTGGAAGAATCGTGTATGGACCTGGCAACGCAACCGGTGACCCATAAACACCGCGACGCCTATTACTGGCGCCTGTTCGCGACCGCCGCAAGCTTCGCCCTGTTCGGGCTGGGCGGGCTGTGCCTGCGCTTGCTGGTTTTTCCGTTGCTGGCCTGGCTACCCGGCGACGCCCAGGCCCACCGACAAAGGGCTCGCCGCACCGTCGGGCGGTTGTTCTGGTTCTTTATCCGGTTCATGGCCCGCACCGGGGTGCTCACCTACCAGATCGATGGCGCCGAACGGCTCGGGCGCCCCGGACAGATGATCATTGCCAATCACCCGTCGCTGATCGACGTGGTGTTCCTGATCGGGCTGGTGCCCGACGCCAACTGCGTGGTCAAGCAAAGCCTGTGGGACAATCCTTTTACCCGTGGCCCACTGCGTTCAACCCAATACATCAGCAATGACGGCAGCATGGACATGCTCGATGCCGCCAGCGACGCCCTGGGAGAGGGCCAGGCGCTGATCGTTTTCCCCGAAGGGACACGCACCCAGCCAGGCCAGGCGCCGGCCTTTCATCGGGGGGCCGCGGCCATTGCCCTGCGGGGTGCGAAAATTCTCACACCTGTCACGATCAAGGTCAGCCCCACGACCCTGACCAAGGCCGAACCCTGGTATCGCATCCCCCGGCGCCGCGTGCACTTCAGTTTTCACGTCGGGGCCGATATAGACCCACAGGCGTTCGCCTCGCTCGGCCCGCCGCCCCAGGCTTCGCGCAGGCTCAACGATTTCTTGCATCACTATTTCATCAAGGAGCTCGCCGAAGATGAGCGATCTGCACCGTGACATCAAACAGCTGATCATCGACGCCCTCGGCCTGGAAGACATCGGCATCGACGACATCGGCGACCACCAGACCCTGTTCGGCGAAGGCCTGGGGCTGGACTCGGTGGATGCCCTGGAGCTAGGCCTGGCGATCCAGAAGCAATACGGCATCAAGATCGACGCCGACGCCAAGGACACCCGTAACCATTTCAGCAATGTGGCAAGCCTTGCGGCCTTCGTCACTGCAAAACGCCCCTGAGACCGGACCATGCAAACTCGTGACGACATTTTCAACACCCTGCGTGATGCCCTGGTGGAGCTTTTCGAGCTGGACCCCGAGCGCGTGACGCTGGAATCGAACCTCTACCAGGACCTGGAGATCGACAGCATCGATGCGGTCGACCTGATCGACCACATCAAGCGCCAGACCGGCAAGAAAATCGCCGCCGAAGAATTCAAGTCGGTGCGCACCGTCAATGACGTGGTCGAGGCGGTCTATCGACTGGTCCAACCGGCCGCATGACCCGGCTGATTGGCCTCGGCCTGCTGCTGGCGGGCCTGCTGTACCCCTTTGCGGTGTATTTCGGCATGGAGCATTTCGCCCCGTGGCAGTTCGGGTTGCTGCTGGGGAGCCTGTGGCTGGCCCGGGCGTGGCTGGGCAAGGGCGGTGCCGGCAGCCGCTGGATGGCGGCCACGGCGATCGTGTTTTGCGTGTTGCTCGCACTGTTCGACAGCCCGCTCCTGCTGCGTTGGTACCCGGTGCTGATCAGCGCGTTCATGCTCGGGCTGTTCGCACTGAGCCTGAAATACGGCCCGCCGATGATCGAACGCCTGGCCCGCCTGCGCGAGCCGCAACTACCAGCCAAGGCGGTGGTGTATACCCGCCAGGTCACGGTGGCCTGGAGCGTGTTTTTCCTGTGTAACGGTTTGCTCGCCGCCGCCCTGACCGTCTGGGCGCCGCTGAGTTGGTGGATGTTGTACACCGGCCTGATTTCCTACGGATTGATGGGGCTGCTGTTTGCCATTGAATGGCTCATACGACAAAGGGTAAGAGGCCGCCCATGAATTGGATAACACTTGAGCAGATGCTGCTCGGGGCCCAGCCGGAACGCGCCGTCGCGGTCGATCCGGCACTGGATCATTCGCAACTGCGGGACGCGGCGTTGCGCCTGGCGGCCGGCCTGCAAGCCCGGGGCGTGCGCCACGTGGCGGTGCACCTGGAAGATGCCGCCGACCTGGCCGTCGCCCTGCTCGGCGCCTGGCGCGCCGGCATACGGGTCCTGCTGCCCGCCGACCTGCAGGCGCAGACCCGCCAGCGCTGGGCGGCAGAGGTGGACCTGTGGCTGACCGACCAGCCCGGCGATACCCATCCCGACGACTTGCAACAGACACCAATGGACGCCGCCGAACTGGACCTCGATCACTGCTGGCTGAGCCTGTGCACTTCGGGCTCCAGCGGCGAGCCCAAGCGCATCGAGAAAACCCTGCGGCAGTTGAGTCACGAGGTCCAGGCCCTGGAACACCTGTGGGGCGCCGACCTGGGCCCGGCCTGCATGATCGGCAGCGTGGCCGCCCAGCACATCTACGGGCTGCTGTTCCGGGTGCTGTGGCCGTTGTGCGCCGGACGCCCGTTCGTGCGTCGGCAATTGGCGTTTCCCGAAGACCTTCAACGTGCCAGCCGCCAGCAGCCGGTGTTCGCCTGGGTAGCCAGCCCGGCGTTGCTCAAGCGCATGGGTGACAACCTCGATTGGCCGGCCCTGAGCAGCGTGCGCCGGGTGTTTTCCTCCGGCGGCGCCTTGCCACCCGAAGCCGCGCAAAGCTTGCAGCGACGCCTGGGACAATGGCCCACGGAAATTTTCGGCAGCTCGGAAACCGGCGGCATCGCCTGGCGCCAGGGTGACGGGTTGTGGCAGCCCTTTGCCGGCGTCGAGCTGAGCCAGGACAGCGACGGCGCCTTGCTGATCGCTTCGCCCTATCTGCCAGTCGGGCATGTGGAACACACCGCCGACGCGGCGCGGATCGCCGAAGACGGCCGTTTCGAGCTGCTCGGGCGACTGGACCGTATCGTCAAGCTCGAAGAGAAACGCATCTCCCTGCCCATGCTGGAACACGCGTTGATGGCCCACGACTGGGTCAGCGAAGCGCGACTGGGCGTGGTGCAGGAGAATCGCGCCTCCCTCGGCGCGCTGCTGGTGTTGAGCGATGCCGGCCTGCGCGCCTTGCGCAACCAGGGTCGACGCGCCGTGACCGAGGGCCTGCGACGGCACCTGAGCGAACATTGCGAAACCCTCGCCCTGCCACGGCGCTGGCGCTGGCTGCGGCAATTGCCGCTCAACGCCCAGGGCAAGCTGCCCCAGGCCGAGGTCGAGGCGTTGCTGATGGCGCCACGCCCCAAAGCCCCCGACGTGTTGGCGCAAGTCGAAAACGACGGTGAATGGAGCCTGCAACTGGTCGTGCCGCCCGATCTGGCGTACTTCAGCGGCCACTTCCCCACCGCGCCGGTTTTGCCGGGCGTGGTGCAGGTCGATTGGGCCTTGAACCTGGGGCGCCAACTGCTGGACCTGCCGCCTCGGTTCGTCGGCATGGAAGTGCTGAAATTCCAGCAACTGGTGCGCCCCGGCGATGACATCCAATTGCACCTGCGCTTCGACCGCGAGCGCGGCAAGCTGTATTTTGCCTACCGCAATGACACCGCGGCGTGCTCCAGCGGGCGGATTGTGTTGGGGGATGGCGAATGATTAATGCTCACACCGCCCTCCTGTGGCGAGGGGATTTATCCCCGCTCGAGTGCCAAGCACTCGCCATCAGACGCTGTCGTTGCGCAGAATTTAGGCTTGCTTCGCAAGCCAGCGGGGATAAATCCCCTCACCACAAGGGAGCGATGCACAGTAGGCCAGTGGCAGGTGCAAACCATGCATAACCCCTGCGCCATCATCCCCGTCTACAACCACGAAACCGCCATCACCGCGGTGGTCCAGGCGTTGCTCGCCCATGGTCTGCCCTGTGTGCTGGTGGATGACGCCAGCAGCCCGGCGTGCGCCGCCGTACTGGAACGACTGGCCGAGGGCGAGCAGGTGCATCTGGTCAGGCTGGCCATCAACCAGGGCAAGGGCGGCGCGGTGATGACCGGCTTGCGGGAAGCGTCGCGCCTGGGCTTCACCCATGCCTTGCAGGTGGACGCCGACGGGCAGCACGATCTTGGCGACGTGAAGACCTTCATCGAGCAATCCCGCGCCCACCCGGACGCTGTGATCTGCGGGTATCCGCGCTACGACGCCAGCGTGCCGAAAGGTCGTCTGTACGCGCGCTACCTGACCCACGTCATGGTCTGGATCAACAGCCTGTCTCTGCAAATCCGCGACTCCATGTGCGGCTTTCGGGTCTATCCCCTGCCACCGGTGCTGGCACTGATCGACTCGGCCAATATCGGCAAACGCATGGATTTCGACTCGGACATCCTGGTACGCCTGGCCTGGCGCAATCAACCGATGCGCTGGCTGCACACCCGGGTCCACTACCCCCAGGACGGGGTTTCGCACTTTCGCCTGTTCCATGACAACGTGTTGATCTCCAGCATGCACACCCGGTTGTTCTTCGGCATGCTGGTGCGTGCGCCCCTGATTCTCTGGCGACGGTGGCGAACATGAGCCCGCAGCCAGACAAGCAACATTGGGCCGACCGCCAGGAGCGCGGCAGCTACTGGCTGATGAAGCTCACCGCGCTCGCCGCCAAGGTGCTCGGTCGGCGCTTGCTGACCCCGGTGCTGTACGGCATCGTCCTGTACTTTTTCATTTTCGGCCGCAGCGCGCGCCAGGCGGCCTGGCAATACCAGCAACGCCTGGCCGACTGGAGTGCACGCCCCGAACTGCGCCCGACCCGCTGGCGGGTGTTCGGCCAGTTCATGGCCTTTGCCGATTCCTTGCTGGACAAGCTCGACGTCTGGAACGGCAAGCTGAGCATCGACCAGATCGAAATCGTCGACCCGGCGCGGCTGCGCAATCACCTGCGCGATGCCCGCGGGCAGATGCTGGTGGGCGCGCACCTGGGCAACCTGGAGATGTGCCGGGCCCTGGCCGAGCTGGGCGAGAAAGTCACCATGAACGTGCTGGTGCACACCAAGCACGCCGAGCAGTTCAATCGCTTGCTGGGCGAAGCCGGCGCCACACACTTGCGCCTGATCCAGGTCAGCGAACTGGACCCGGTGATCATGTTGCAACTGAGCGAGCGCCTGGAACGCGGCGAGTGGCTGGCGATTGCCGGCGACCGCGTACCGCTGCACGGCGGGCGCAGCGTGACCGTGGACTTCATGGGGCATCCTGCGGCATTCCCGCAAGGTCCGTGGCTGCTGGCCGGCCTGCTGAAATGCCCGGTCAACCTGCTGATGTGCCTCAAGCACGAGGGGCGCTACCGCGTCACCCTCGAACCCTTTGCCGATGCCGTGGCGTGGAAACGCAACGAGCGCGAGCACGTGATCGCCCACTGGGCCGCCCGCTACGCCGAGCGCCTGGCGCAGTACTGCCTCCAGGAGCCCCAACAGTGGTTCAACTTTTACCCTTTCTGGAAGACCGATGACGATGCCCACTCTTGAGCCGGTAACTTTCGGCGAACGCCCCCTGCGCATCGAAGATGTGCTGGCCCTGGCCAACCATCAGGCCCCGACGCAGTTGCAGGATGACCCGGCGTTCCGCCAGCGCATCGCCAAGGGTGCGCAATTCCTCGACTCCTTGCTGGACAAGGAAGGCGTGATCTACGGCGTGACCACCGGCTACGGCGACTCCTGCGTGGTGGCCGTGCCGTTGCACCACGTCGAGGCCCTGCCGCGTCATCTGTACACGTTCCACGGCTGCGGCCTGGGCAAGCTGCTCGACGCCCAGGCCACCCGCGCGGTGCTGGCGGCGCGCTTGCAGTCGCTGTGCCACGGCGTGTCGGGGGTGCGGGTGGAACTGCTGGAACGCCTCCAGGCCTTTCTCGAACACGACATCCTGCCGCTGATTCCGGAAGAAGGCTCGGTGGGCGCCAGCGGCGACCTGACGCCGCTGTCCTACGTCGCCGCCACGCTGTCCGGCGAACGGGAAGTGCTGTTCCGTGGCGAACGGCGCCTGGCCGCTGATGTGCACCGCGAACTGGGCTGGACCCCGCTGGTGCTGCGGCCCAAGGAGGCCCTGGCGCTGATGAACGGCACCGCCGTGATGACCGGCCTGGCGTGCCTGGCCTTCGCCCGCGCCGACTACCTGCTGCAACTGGCGACCCGTATCACCGCGTTGAACGTCGTCGCCTTGCAAGGCAACCCGGAACATTTCGACGAGCGCCTGTTCGCCGCCAAGCCACACCCGGGGCAGATGCAAGTCGCCGCGTGGCTGCGCAAGGACCTGGCGATCGACGCGCCGACCGCACCGCTGCATCGCCTGCAGGATCGCTACTCCCTGCGCTGCGCGCCCCATGTACTCGGCGTGCTGGCCGACAGCCTGGGCTGGCTGCGCGCGTTCATCGAGACCGAACTCAACAGCGCCAACGACAACCCGATCATCGACGCCGAAGCCGAGCGTGTGCTGCACGGCGGGCATTTCTACGGCGGGCATATCGCCTTCGCCATGGACAGCCTGAAGAACCTGGTGGCCAACGTCGCCGACTTGCTGGATCGCCAGCTCGCGCTGCTGGTGGACGAGCGTTACAACCACGGCCTGCCGAGCAACCTGTCCGGCGCCAGCGCCGAGCGGGCGATGCTCAACCATGGTTTCAAGGCCGTGCAGATCGGCACCAGTGCCTGGACCGCCGAAGCCCTGAAAAACACCCTGCCGGCCAGCGTGTTCTCGCGCTCCACCGAGTGCCACAACCAGGACAAGGTGAGCATGGGCACCATCGCCGCCCGGGACGCGATCCGCGTGCTGGAATTGACCGAACAAGTCGCCGCCGCCACCTTGCTGGCGGCCAACCAGGGCGTGTGGCTGCGCAGCCGTGCCGAAGACGCACGAGCGCTGCCGCCGGCCCTGGCCGCCATGCACCGGCAACTGGCCGAGGATTTCCCTCCCGTGATCGAAGACCGCGCCCTGGAAGGCGAACTGCGCCTATGCCTGCAACGTATCGCCGAACAACATTGGAGGCTGCATGCGTAGCCAAGGAGTCTTGCACGTCGACACGCACATCGTGGTGCCGTTTTTCGACGTCGATTCGATGAACGTGGTCTGGCACGGTCACTACGTCAAATACCTGGAAGTGGCCCGCTGTGCGCTGCTCGACCTGATCGGCCACAACTACAACGACATGCTCGAATCCGGCCATGCGTGGCCGATCATCGACCTGCAACTGCGCTACGTGCGCAGCGCCGTGTTCGGCCAGGCCCTGACCGTGCGTGCCAGCCTGGTGGAGTGGGAAAACCGGCTGAAGATCAATTACCTGATCAGCGACGCGGCCACGGGGGATCGCTTGACCCGCGCCAGTTCGGTGCAAGTGGCGGTGGACATCGCCAGCCGCGAAATGCTGCTGGCCTCGCCCCGGGTCTTTGTCGAAGCCGTCGAAAGGAAACTGCCATGAAGCGCCTGTCTGCCCGGTTGTTGCTGCGCGGCCTGTTGCTGTGCGGCCTGTTGCTGTGCGGCCTGGCACCTGCGGCCCAGGCGTTCGACTTGCAACAGTTGAGCGACCAACTGGCCCGCCCGGAGGTGATCCACGGCCAGTTCATCCAGGAAAAACACCTGCGCGCCCTGCCTCAGCCCCTCACCAGCAAGGGGCGCTTCGTGCTGGCGAAAAACCACGGCCTGCTGTGGCTGCTGCAGACGCCACTGCAACAGGACTACCGCATCACCGCCAAGGGCATCGCCCGACGGGACGACAATGCCTGGCAGATGCTCCCGGACAAGAGCGCCGGCGCCGAGCAGAACCGCCTGTTCCTGGCGGTATTGCAGGGCGACAGCAGTGGCCTGCAACGGGACTTCGAACTGAGCCTGTCGGGCGAGCCACAGCAATGGACACTCACCCTGACCCCGCGCTCGGTGCTGCTCAAGCAAGTCTTCAACCAGATCAACATCGATGGCGGCGAACTGGTCCGGCGCATCGAACTGCTGGAAACCCAGGGCGACAGCACCGTGCTGCGCATACAGGACAGCACCAGCACGCAACCTTTGAGCGAAGCGGAGCAACATGATTTTGCCGAGTGAACGGATGCTGCCCCGGCTGTTCCTGATCCTGCTGCTGGCGGTGCTCGCCCTCGCCGGCTGGCAATGGCGCAACGGTGCGCCGCTGTCGGCCAATCTCATGGAGCTGGTGCCGGGCACCTCACCCGATGCCCTGGAGCTGATCGCTGAACAGCGCATGCAGGAACCGTTGAATCGCGAGGTGCTGGTGTTGGTCGGTCATGCCGATCGCCAGCAAGCCATCGCCCTGGCGCAAACCCTGGGCACGCAATGGCAGGCCAGCGGCCTGTTCGACAAGGTGCAGTGGACGTTGCAGGCCGACCTGCCGGCGCTGCGCACGCAATTGCTCAACGGGCGGTTGGCGATGCTGTCGGCGGCGGACCGGCAGCAATTGATCGAGCAGCCCCAGGCGTTCATCCAGCAACGGGTGCAGACCCTGTTCGACCCCTTCAGCGGCTTCAGCCTGGTGCCGAACCAGGACGATTGGCTGGGCCTGACCGGGCGCATCCAGAACAGCCAGCCTCAACGTGGCGCGATAAAATTCGACCTCGGCAGCGGTGCGTTGGTCGCCGATGCCGACGGTAAAAGCTGGGTGATGCTGCGGGCCCGCGCCCAGGGCGACGCCTTCGACATGAACCTGCCGCTGCAAGTGGCCGAGCTGCTGCAACGCAGCCGCGACCAGGCGAGCCAGGCCCAAGGGCAACTGCTGGCCGCCAGCGGCCTGCTGTACGCCGCCAGCGGCCAGCAACAGGCGTCGCGGGAAATCACCTGGGTCGGCGGTGGCGCGACCGTCGGCATCCTGCTGCTGCTGTTGCTGGCCTTCCGGCGCCTGCGCGTGTGGCTGGCGTTCGTACCGGTGCTGGTGGGCGTGCTGTTCGGCGCGGTGGCCTGCGTAGCCTTGTTCGGGCGCATGCACGTGATGACCCTGGTATTGGGTTCGAGCCTGATCGGCGTCGCGGTGGACTATCCCCTGCATTACCTGTCCAAGAGCTGGAGCCTCAAGCCGTGGCGCAGCTGGTCGGCCTTGCGCCTGACCCTGCCGGGGCTGAGCCTGAGCCTGGCGACCACCTGCATCGGCTACCTGGCCCTGGCGTGGACGCCGTTCCCGGCCCTGACCCAGATCGCGATATTTTCCACCGCAGGGCTGGTCGGCGCCTACCTGACCGCGGTCTGCCTGTTGCCGGCGCTGCTCACGGGCGCAGATCTGCGTCCGGCCCAGTGGCCGTTGCGGCTGTGCGAATGCCTGCTCCATATCCGCCAGGCCCTGTTGACGCGGGTGCCCACGCCGGTGCTGCTGGTGTTGCTGCTGGGTTTCTGTGGGGGCGGCCTCTGGCACCTGACCACGAAAAACGACATCCGCCAGTGGATCGGCACGCCCCAGCACCTCACCGACGAAGCCCGCGACATCGCACGCATCACCGGCTTCCAGCCCACCAGCCAGTTCTTCCTGATCCGCGCCGACGATCAGCCCCAACTGCTGGAGCGCCAGACCGCCCTCAACGAGCGGTTGGACCAGTTGATCGCCCTGGACAAGCTCCAGGGCTACCTGTCGCTGAACCAACTGGTGAGCCCGCCCGCCGAACAACAGACAGTGCGCGAGGCCCTGGCCCGGTTGCCGGCCTTCTGGCAACCGTTGGTGGACCTGGGCGTACCGGTCGCTGCGCTGCAAGCGGAGCTGGCGCAGTTGCAGGCCTTGCCAGTGGCAGACATCGATGCCGCGCTGGCCGGGCCCCTGGCCGAGCCGTACCGCACACTCTGGCTGGGCCCCACCCCACAAGGCGTGGCCGCCATGATCAGCCTGCAAGGCTTGAACGATGCCGCCTTGCTGCGGGTGCAGGCGGTGGATTTGCCGGGCGTGCAACTGGTGGATCGCCTGGGGGACCTGAACCGGGTCTTCGCCGCCACACAGGTCAGCGCCGCCGAGTTGAAACTGGCCTCCTGCGTGCTGATCGTGCTGGTACTGATCTGGCCGTTCGGTGTCCGCGCGGCCTTGCGCATCGTCGCCCTGCCATTGCTGGCCGCGCTGTGCAGCCTGGCGAGCCTCGGCTGGCTCGGGCAGCCATTGACCCTGTTCAGCCTGTTCGGCCTGCTGCTGGTGACAGCCATCGGCGTCGATTACGCGATCCTGATGCGCGAACAGATCGGCGGTGCCGCCGTGAGCCTGCTGGGCACCCTGCTGGCAGCTATCACCACCTGGCTGTCGTTCGGCCTGCTGGCGTTGTCCAGCACACCGGCGGTGAGTCACTTCGGCCTGGCGGTGAGCCTGGGGCTGGCCTTCAGTTTCATGCTGGCGCCGTGGGCCGGGCGTCAGGAACACCCTACACCTGCTCAAGAAGACCTACGATGACCCAGGATATTCAAGGAACCCCAATGCCTGTCACTGAAACGGAATATCGCCAGGTCGTCGTCATCGGTGCCGGTCCCTCCGGGGCCATCGCCGCCGCACTGCTCAAGCGCAAGGGCCACGACGTGCTGGTTATCGAACGCCAGCATTTCCCACGGTTCTCCATCGGTGAGAGCCTGTTGTCCCATTGCCTGGATTTCGTTGAAGAAGCGGGCATGCTCGACGCGGTGAATGCCGCCGGGTTCCAGCGCAAGAATGGCGCCGCGTTTGCCTGGGGCGAGCGTTACAGCGCCTTCGACTTCGGCGAAACCTTCAGCAACGGCAAGCCCACGACCTTCCAGGTGCAACGCGCCGACTTCGACAAGTTGCTGGCCGACCAGGCCGCCCTGCAAGGCGTGGAGATCCGCTACGGCCAAGCGATTGCCAGTGCCGATTTCACCCTCGCCAGACCCCGGCTGGGCGTGCAGCGCGAAGACGGCAGCGCGTACCGTGTCGAAGCCGACTTCGTGCTCGATGCCAGCGGCTATGGCCGCGTCCTGCCGCGCCTGCTGGACCTCGAGGCGCCGTCGAATTTCCCCCTGCGCCAGGCGGTGTTCACTCACATCGAGGATCGCATCGACGCGCCGGCATTCGACCGGGAAAAAATCCTGATCACCACCCATCCGAGCAAACGTGACGTGTGGTTCTGGACCATTCCGTTCAGCGGCGGGCGCTGCTCGGTGGGCGTGGTCGCGGCGGCGGAACATTTCGCCGGCCGCACCGACGACCTCGATGCCTGCCTGCGGGGTTTCATCGACGAAACCCCCAGCCTGGCGGGCGTGCTGCAGAACGCGGAGTGGGACACCCCGGCGCGGACCATCGGCGGCTACTCGGCCAACGTCAAGAGCCTGCACGGCCCTGGCTTTGCCCTGCTGGGCAACGCTGCGGAATTCCTCGACCCGGTGTTCTCCTCCGGCGTGACCATTGCCATGCGCTCGGCGAGCATGGCCGCCGACGTGCTCCACCGTCAGTTGCAAGGTGAAAGCGTGGATTGGCAAAGCGAGTTTGCCGAGCCGCTCAAGCGCGGCGTCGACACCTTCCGCTGCTATGTCGAGGGCTGGTACGCCGGCACCTTCCAGGACGTGATTTTCTACACCGAAGGCTCGGACGACATCCGCCGCATGATCAGCTCGATCCTGGCCGGCTACGCCTGGGATCAGCGCAACCCGTTCGTCAGTGAACCCAAGCGGCGCCTGCGCATGCTCTCGGAGATCTGCGCGAGCCCGGCGCCGAGTCAGCAGCCATGAGCTACCTGAGCGACAACTACGTCGAAGAAACCCGCTTCGGCTTCTGGTTCCTGCGCAGCCACACTTGGCAGCACCACGTGTTGCGCGTGGCGATCAACGACCTGCGCAGCCTATTCAGTACCGCGCTGCCGGCCAACCCGGTGCTGCTGGACGCCGGCTGCGGCCAGGGCAAATCGTTCCAGTACCTGCGCCAGGTGTTCGCGCCACAACGCCTGCTTGGCGTGGATGCCGACCCCCACAGCCTGGACCTGAGCCGGGAGGAAGCCACGCGCCAAGGCATGGCCGTGGAGCTGATCGGCAGCGACTGCGCAACCTTGACGGTGCCCGACGCCAGCGTCGACCTGCTGTTCTGCCACCAGACGTTCCATCACCTGGTTGAGCAGGAAAAGGCCCTCGCCGAGTTCTACCGTGTACTCAAGCCCGGCGGCTATTTGATGTTCGCCGAGTCCACCGAGGCCTACATCGATACCTGGGTGATCCGCTGGCTGTTCCGCCACCCCATGCACGTGCAGAAAAGTGCCGCGCAGTACCTGCAGATGATCCGCGACCAAGGCTTCCAGTTCGAAGACTGCAACGTGTCCTACCCGTACCTGTGGTGGAGCCGTGCCAAGGATTTCGGCCTGTTGGAGCGCTTTGGCCTGCGCCGCCCCGCTCCCTATGGCGAGCGTGAGGAAACCCTGGTCAACGTGGTGGCCCGCAAGCCTGGCGAAGGGGTTGCCGGATGATCCGTGGCCTGCTGATCGCCTGTCTGTTGCTGCTCGGCGCCTGCGCCAGCCAGGCGCCGCTGCCCGCCCGCACACCGACCCTGGCGCTGCCGATGCAACTGCACATCGAGCGGACACTGGCCGGCCAACGCCAGGACTGGTTGCTGGTGATCCAGCATGAAGACACCGGCCTGCGCTGGTCAATGATGGACCCGCTGGGCATTCCCGTGGCCCGCCAGCGCCTGGTCGACGGCCAGTGGCGAGCCGACGGCCTGCTGCCACCCAATGCCGAGGCACGGGAGTTGTTTGCCGCGCTGTTGTTCGCCCTGACCCCCGAAGCCGAACTGCCGGGCAACTATCCCGCCGCTCGCCAGCACGCATCGCAACGGACCCTCGAGAGTCGGTGGCAGGTGCGTTACACACAGCCGTTGGTTTTTGAAATGAGCCTGCCCCAAGGCCCCCGCTACCGCATCACACCGTTGACCGAGAACGCCCCATGACCGCCTACCTGAATGCCCTCGGGGTGATCTGTGCCCTGGGCCGCGACAAACACACCGTTGCGCACAACCTGTTTGCCGGCGACTGCTCGGGCGTACGCAGCGAGAAGGGCTGGGTGGCCGAACGAGCCTTGCCCGTCGCCGCGGTGCCCGGTGAGCTCGCGCCCATCCCGCCTGCCCTGGCGGCACAACGCAGCCGCAACAATCAGCTGCTGCTGGAGGCGGGGCTGCAGATTCGCGCCGAGATCGACCAGGCCATCCAGGCCTACGGTAGCGCCCGTATCGGCATCGTCCTGGGCACCAGCACGTCGGGCATTGATGAGGCCAGCCAGGGCATCGCCCACTACCTGCGCGAGCAGTGCTTCCCCGATGGCTACGACTACCAGCAACAGGAACTCAGCGCGCCAGCCAACTTTCTTTCCGACTGGCTCGGTTTGAGCGGCCCGTCCTACGTGATTTCCACGGCCTGCACCTCCAGCGCCCGCGCCTTGATGAGCGCCCGGCGCCTGTTGGACCTGGGCCTGTGCGACGCCGTACTGTGCGGTGGCGTGGACAGCCTGTGCCAATTGACCCTCAACGGTTTTTCCGCCCTGGAGGCGGTGTCGAGCGAACGCTGCAATCCGTTCTCGGTGAACCGCAGCGGCATCAACATTGGCGAAGCGGCGGTGCTGTTTCTCATGAGCAAGACGCCTGGCGAGGGCACACCGATTGCCCTGCTCGGCGACGGCGCCAGTTCCGATGCCCATCATATTTCCGCGCCCGAACCCAGCGGTCGCGGCGCGCGCCAGGCCATGGAAAAAGCCCTGCGCTGCGCCGGCCTCGACGCCAGCCAGATCGACTACCTGAACCTGCACGGCACCGCCACGCAACACAACGACGCCATGGAAAGCCAGGCCGTGGCCGGGCTGTTCCCGGCGGGAGTGCCCTGCTCATCCACCAAACCCATGACCGGCCATACCCTCGGCGCGGCCGGCGCGCTGGAAGCGGCATTCTGCTGGCTGGCCCTGAGCGCTGAAAACACCGCCCAGGCCCTGCCGCCGCATGTCTGGGACGGCCAGGCCGACCCGGCGCTGCCGACACTGGACTGGGTCACCGCCAGCACTCGCCTGGCCCCTGCCACTGCACGCCGCCTGATGAGCAATTCATTTGCCTTCGGCGGCAACAACGTCAGCCTGATTATCGGAGACGCCCCATGATTGACTGGCCGCTCGCCGAACTGCTGCCCCATGCCGGCGACATGATTCTCGTCGACCGGATCCTGTCGTTCGATGACGAACAGATCCACACCCAGGCCACCGTCAAGCCCGGCGGTTTGTTCAGCCTCGACGACGGCGCGCTGCCGGCCTGGGTCGGTATCGAGCTGATGGCCCAGAGCGTGGCGGCATTTGCCGGTTGCCACGCACGCCAACGCGGCGATGCCGTAGAGCTGGGCTTTTTGCTCGGCACCCGCAAGTTCGAGTGCAACGTCGAGCGTTTCCCCGCCGGCACCGAACTGACCATCCATGGCGTGCGCTCCCTGGAAGACGACAACGGCATGGGCGTGTTCGAATGCCACATCCACGCGCCCGGCATCCATGCCACGGCCCGGCTCAATGTATTCCGTCCGCCCCAGGCCGCCCAATACCTTCATGAACCGCCCGCAACAGGAAACCCGTCATGACTGAATCCGTACTGGTCACCGGCTCCAGCCGTGGCATCGGCCGCGCCATCGCTCTGCGCCTGGCCCAGGCCGGGCACGACATCGTGCTGCACTGCCGCAGCGGTCGCGCCGAAGCCGAAACGGTCCAGGCACACATCCAGGCCCTGGGCCGCAACGCCCGGGTGCTGCAATTCGACGTGTCCGACCGCGCCGCCTGCAAAGCCATCCTCGAAGCCGACGTCGACACCTACGGCGCCTATTACGGCGTGGTGCTCAATGCCGGCCTGACCCGTGATGGTGCCTTCCCGGCCCTGAGCGAGGACGACTGGGATATGGTGATGCGCACCAACCTCGATGGCTTCTACAACGTGCTGCACCCGGTGATGATGCCGATGATCCGTCGCCGCGCCGCCGGACGGATCGTCTGCATCACCTCGGTATCCGGGCTGATCGGCAATCGCGGCCAGGTCAACTACAGCGCTTCGAAGGCCGGTTTGATCGGCGCGGCCAAGGCGTTGGCAATCGAGCTGGGCAAGCGCAAGATCACCGTCAATTGTGTCGCGCCTGGGTTGATCGACACCGCCATGCTCGATGAAAACGTACCCGTGGAAGAACTGATGAAAATGATCCCCGCCCAGCGCATGGGCACCCCGGAAGAAGTGGCAGGGGCGGTGAACTTCCTGATGTCCGCCGAAGCCGGCTACATCACCCGGCAGGTCCTGGCCGTCAACGGAGGCTTGTGCTGATGAAGCGCGTCGTCGTCACCGGCATGGCCGGCATCACCTCCGTGGGCAGCGACTGGGAAACCATCGCCGCCAACTTCGCCGCCAACCGCAGCGGCATCCGGCGCATGGATGAGTGGGACCGTTTCACCGAACTGAACACCCGCCTGGCAGGCCCCATCGACGACTTCAAGGTCCCGGCTCACTGGACCCGCAAGCAACTGCGCAGCATGGGCCGGGTCTCGCGCCTGGCGGTGGCCGCAGCGGAACAGGCCCTGGCCGACGCCGGCCTGCTGGGCGACGAATCGATCAAGGACGGGCGCATGGGCGTGTCCTGCGGCTCATCCACCGGCAGTACCGACGAGATCAAGGCGTTCGGCAACATGCTGCTCAACAGCGTGGCCGAAGGGCTGAACGCCAACTCCTATGTGCGCATGATGCCCCACACCACGGCGGCCAACATCAGCATCTTCTTCGGACTGACCGGACGCCTGATCCCCACCTCCAGTGCCTGCACCAGCGGCAGCCACGGCATCGGCTATGCCTACGAGGCCATCAAGTTCGGGCGCCTGCCGTTGATGCTCGCTGGCGGTGCGGAAGAACTGTGCCCGACCGAAGCGATGGTCTTCGATGCGCTTTACGCCACCAGCCTGAAAAACGATGCGCCGCAAACCAGCCCGCGCCCCTATGACAAGGACCGCGATGGCCTGGTGATCGGCGAAGGCGCCGGCATGCTGGTGCTCGAAGAACTGGAACATGCCCTGGCGCGCGGTGCGCGGATCCATGCCGAAATTGTCGGCTTTGGCAGCAACGCCGACGGCCAGCATGCCACCCGCCCGGAACTGATCACCATGCGCCGGGCCATGGAGCTGTCTTTGGAAGATGCCGGCCTCGAACCCTCGGCCATCGGCTACGTCAACGGCCACGGCACCGCCACCGAACAGGGCGACATTGCCGAAACCCTGGCCACCAGCAGCCTGTTCGGCGAGCAGATGCCCATCAGCTCGCAGAAGAGTTTCCTCGGCCACACCCTGGGTGCCTGCGGGGCGCTGGAGTCCTGGTTCAGCATCGAAATGATGAACCGCGACCTCTACGTGCACACCTTCAACCTCGATGAGGTCGACCCCCAATGCGGCCAGCTCGATTACCTGCGCAACGAATTCCGGCCGATGAGCCACGAATATGTGATGAACAACAATTTCGCCTTTGGTGGGGTCAACACCTCGCTGATCTTCCGCCGCTGGCGCTGATGACCGCTACCCCCTGGTCAAGGAGACTGATGATGCCATTGAAGAAAATCGCCGTTACCGCCGCCCTGTTGCTCGGCACCCTGCCAAGCCTCAGCCAGGCCCGTGATACCGCGCTGTTCCTGCCGTTCGACAAAGTCGTCGCCGAAGCCATCCGCACCGGCAAGATCGACGGCAGCGTGAAATTCTACCTGGCCGGCAACAAACCGGCGGGCAACGTCACCGTGGTCAGCCCCGGCGCCGTGACCAACAAGAAAACCAACGCCTTCAACAAGTCCGATGAAGTGGCCTGCGAATGGGTGCTGCAATCAGCCCTGATCAGCCTGCACCAGGCCGCCAAGAACGCCGGAGCCAACGCCGTGACCAACATCGTCAGCTTCTACAAGAGCAACGAACGCAAGGACCCCACCACCTACGAATGCCACGCCGGCGCGATCATGGCCGGCGTCGCGTTGAAGGGAGACCTGGCAAAAGTCCAATAAGCCAGCCAAAGCCTCCGCTCCCACCAGGGGATTGCCAGGCGCAATACCCCATCCCCACAAGGGCGGCGCCGAGTGCCCTTGCTACCCTGCCTGTCGCCGCGGCGTGCGGTATCTATCTACCGCCCAGCCGCCACCCCGCTTCAATAGGTTGTTCTTCCGAACATTTTTATCAGGAAGAACACATGCCGGACAAAACCCCCTCGCAGGTCGATAGCCCCACAGACCCAAGCGCCCCGCTGACAGGCCTGCTGGAGGCCTCGCAGCGGCGGATGATCCGCCTGAACGATGCCTTTCCACGCACCTCCAAGGTGCTGGCCCGGCATTTGGATGACGGCTTGCGCAGCGCAATGCCTACGCTGTCCGATCACCTCTCCGCCCAGGACCTGTCCATCAGCAGGCAACAGGACGGGATCAAGACCACTGTCCGCCTCGACACGCTGTTCCAGCGGGCAATCGCCGGGCGGTTGGATGTGCGCACGTTCTTCGATGAGACCAGCGAACTCGATCTGATCATTGATCAGAACCCCACCAGGCCCACACCCAAAGTCCTGGCCGACCTCAAGCGCCTGATCAGCCTCCCCCCCGAGTCGTGCAAGCAACTGTTGACCCAGGCGCTGGACGACTTCTGGGCCAGTCTTGCCGACTTCAGCCAGGGCCTGAGCATCAGCGCCTGGCTGGCCGGTGAGCTGGCCCTGCAACTCAAGGCCCAGGCCGACCTCCACAAGCTGGACGGAGCGATGGGAGCCTTGATGCACAAGACGTTGGCGGAACGCGCCTTGTCGGCACCGGACGCGGCGTCTCGTGCACGGTTGCCGGAGCACCAGCGGCCCGGCGTCCATAGCCTGAGCGTGACCCCATCGGGGTGGGCGGTCAGCGTACCGGTCCCCATGGCCGTGGTGCTGACCCAACATGGCAATCCCAGCGAGTCGGGCAATGCGGTGCTGTACCGCCCGGGCGAGCCGCTGCACATTCACGAAGACCTGACGGCGCTCAAGGCCAGCCTGAGGGAGGACGGCGACCCCGGGGACGAGATCGAAACAACTCCCGTGGCCGAGCACTTCCTGGCCCGCCTGGTCACCGAACTGCGCACGGAGCAGAAGAACGCCGTCGCCAGCGTGTTCCTCAGCGGCCCAGCAGAAGCGGAAGAGATCGACACCTGGCTGGGCAGGCTGGACGCCGCTGCGGAACTGGGCCATCGGCTGGACCTGGCCGCAGCCATGGACGAACGCGAACTGCGGCTGGGGCTGAAAAGACTCGACGACTGGTTGCACGGCAACCCTCACGTCACCGGTAGCGACCGCCTGGCATGGTGGGAGGCGACCCAGGCCTTGCAAACCACGCTGGTGGAAACCGCTCCCGCGCCAGACCCGGTGGCACTGGCCACCCCGGATGCCCTTCGCAGTCGCACCCGCGCCCTGCTGGCAGGTTTCATCCGCGAGAAATACCCGCCGGTCGACCCTGACGAAGTGTCGCTGGGCATTCGTAAGGAAGTGATCGACCCCCACGCCCCCACCGGTGGCTCGCCGTTTGGGTCCGGGGTATCCCAAGGCAGCGTCAGGGGGATCGTCGATGACCGTCGTTCCCTGACGCAATGGGCAATGTCCAACCTGACACTGGAAGAGCGCAACGCCCCCCACACGACCGTGGACGGGCCGCTGACGTTTGCGCAGATTGTCGAGGTCATCGAAAGGGCCAATGTCGGCGCCCGCTTGCCGACCGAACTGCAAGTGGCAGCCCGGCAGACCCAAGCCCCATGGATGGCCCTGAAAACGCAGCAGATGCGGGCGCAACTGTGGGCGGCGCACATTTGCGGCGATCTGCGGGATGACCGCGACAACACCGGGCTGAAGCTGGTGCTGGCGGCGCTGGACAGCCCCACGGCGAAAGACCGCGACAAGGTCGGCGGACACGAGGTGGTGGTTCGTCAGTTGCACTGGGGCGACAGTGTCCTGAAAGAAGTGCTGGCGTTCGGGGTCAAGGCACTCGCCAGCCGCCCTTCGCTGACGCTCTACACCCCGGGCGCCCCCGACGGCAAGGTGTTCAGGGACGTGGACGCGGCGAGCAGCCGGACGCTGGAAGCGACCGTGGTGCAGACCCTCACCGCCACACCGCAGATGACCCGCTGGCTCATTTCGCAGTTGCCGTTACTGGAACAGGCCGAGCAGCTTGCCAGCCTGGTGCCGCTGTCGGAAAACCTGACGTTCGAGCAGAAGATCAAGAGCGTCACGCGCTCCGTCTTCGCCTGGACGAAGGACCGGGCACAGCATGACTTCGCCAAGAAAATCGCCGCGCCGACGGTGGAGGACGACCTGTTCAAGGTGCTGCACGAAACGCAGATCGTCCACGCGGTCAAGACCGCGCAAATGCTGACCGTGACCAATGCCGAGCGCGACAGCGCGTTTACACAGGAGGGACGCCGAAACGCCGTCATGCTGCTGACGGGCGCCATGTCGATGTTCCCGGTGGGACGGCTCGGCGGCCTGTTGGGTCGCGCGATCCTGCCAACCATGGCGGGTGGTGCGGCGGTGTCGGCCATCGATGATGAGAACGGGAGCGTTCACCAATGGACCACTGACTTTATCGGTGGGCTGGGAGAGGTCATCGCCGAAGCTGGACAAGACCTGATCATGGCCCGCGCCGGACGCCGCCGGCAGGCGCGCCCGACCTTGTCGTCCCTGCCGCGCATACCGGATCCCGAGCTGGAGCCCTACCGGCTCAACGGTTTCGACGGGCACGGGCTGATCGCCGAGGGACGCCACCGGTACCGGGGCACCGACGGCCAGGGCTACCTGATGCTGGGGGATGGCTATTACAAAACAGCGATCCAGGCCGGCGAACGGATCATCTATGCGCCGGACAACCGCTCGAATCAGCGCACGGTCGTCTGGGAAAATGACCGCTGGCGCATTGTGGAGCGCGATCGGCTCAGGGGAGGCGGCGCGCTCCTGAGCCTGTTCGGGCGCCCGCCGGAAACACCGCAGCAACGCACGTGCGGCGCCTTGGTGGAGGCCGTACTGGTGATGAATCGCTACCCCTCCCGTGAAGCCGTCAGCACCGCAAAGGCTATTTTCGACTCCATGCCCGAAGCGCTGGCCGAACGCATACTCCGCGAGAGCATGGCGGACGTCGGTACCGCCGACATCAACGCTTACCGCACCCAAATAACCGACTGGACCTGGGGCCGGGGTGATCTGTCCAAACGCAGGGCCAGCCTGCGGGAACTGCTGGACAAGATGAACACCTGGAGCATCGTCGTCCTCAGTTGCGAAAACATCGAGGCAAACGTCTCCAGCATTGCCCTGAGCGAAACCCAGAAAATGAAAATCTACGACACGATACTGGCGCACAAGAATATTTTCTTCACCGAAGACCGGATCCAGATCAACACCACGGTCATCACGGACAACATTACCGGCGCCGTCTTCATGACCTTCACCTCCAAAGGCGGAAAGAAGAAGGCGGCCATGGACAAGATCGCGAACGACACCCGGGACATGTTGCATAGCGTGGAAGCCGAACTGGAGGCCCGGACGCAGGCGCGATTGCCAGGCAATGATCCAGCAGCACGGGCGGCCCGGGACAGCTACAAGACCTCGCCGGAATACTACAACGAGCTGATCGCTGCCCTGCGCGAAGAGAAGCAGCGCAGGCACAAGCCCGGGCTGCTGACGGAGATCCGCAACAATCGAGTGCCCTACATCATCGCCAACAAAGGCCAGACGCAACGCAACGTCATGCTGCTCACCGGGGAAGACATCACCAACTTCAGCCGTACACTGGCCCACTACGAACCGTTCGACATCGAGCTCGTGACCCAGGCTCGAACCCACAAAGTGGAAGGGACGTCGCCCAACGTCGCCCCCGCGGTGTTACCCGCCCCATCGCCGGTACCGGACACATTCACCGTCATGAACAGCCCATTGGCTGAAGCCCAGATGGCGTATTCCACCTTCTCGGAAGCGGCTAAAGCCAGGGTCGACGTCATCACGGAAGATATCCGTGCGGGAAGGATCACCACCAAGAGGATCAACCGGTATTACTGGTACACCATGGCCCAACTGACCCCGGGCGGCGGCAAGGGCGCCTGGCGCGCCGCGTTTGAACGCAAGGGCGATACCTGGACACTCCAGGGGTTCTATGACTACCACGCCAACGGCCCCGCGACGGTCTGGGAAGGTTAAGCACACCTCCTTCGACCCGATAGGGACAACCCTCGCACGGGGCCGTGGGCCTTGTTCAACTACGCTCGCGGGCCTGGCTGTTTTCAGCACCGCCACACAGCAACGCCACAAACGCCCGCGCCATCGGCGAGCGCTGGTCCTTGCGTTGCACCAGCCACACCGCCGACACCGCCGCTGGATCGAGCAGCGGGCGGTAGACGACGCCGTCGATGCGCATGCGCTGGTAGGACGCGGGCAAGACTGAGACGCCCAGCCCCGCTGCCACCAGGCCGATGATGGTCATGGCTTCGCCGGCTTCCTGGGCGAAGTGCGGGCTGAAGCCGGCGTCGCGGGCCAGGCTCAGGAGCTGGGCGTAGAGGCCGCTGCCGTAGCTGCGGGGGAAAAACACGAAGGGTTCCTGGGCCAAGGCCGAGAGGAACAGGCCGTCTTCATTGCCCTGGGCCAGGGGATGCTTGGCGCTGAGGACGGCCACCAGCGGTTCGCGGCTGAGCTCGATTTCGGTCAAGGTGTCGGGCAACGGCAACGGTCGCATGATGCCCACCTCGATCACTTCGTCGAGCAGTGCGTCGGCCACTTGGGTACTGCTCATTTCCCGCAGGTTCAGGTGCACCGCCGGAAAGCGTTGCCGGAATGAAAAAATCGCCTGGGGGATGGTGGAATTGAAAGGCGCCGAGGAAGTGAAGCCGATTTTCAGCTCGCCCAGTTCTCCCAGTTGGGCACGGCGGGCCACGTCGGCAGCCTTGTCGACCTGGGCCAATACCCGTCGCGCCTCCTCAAGGAACAACCGCCCGGCCTCGCTCAATTCGACCCGACGGTTGGTACGCTCGAACAACCGGGCGCCAATCTCCTGCTCCAGCGCCTGGATCTGCTGGCTCAACGGTGGCTGGGAGATGCCCAGGGCCAGGGCCGCACGGCCAAAATGCAGCTCTTCGGCCACAGCGATGAAGTAACGCAGGTGACGCAGTTCCATGGGCCTTCCAATAGGTCGTTAAACGTCTTAAACAGGTCGAACAATATATTGGATAGAAACATTGACCGGCGATATGCTTTTTTCATTGCCTGCCTGATCGTGTCCTTGCGAGGTCCACCGTGAAAACTGCCGTCGCCCCACTGGCCCATGAACTTCCCCCGCGTGTGCAAGACGATGTCGCCGCCGAACTGAAGGACATCTACATCGAGAAAGGCACGCCGATGTTCATGCGCACGGTACTGGCGCTGTTTTGCGGTGGCTTTGCGACGTTTGCCCTGTTGTATTGCGTGCAACCGATGATGCCGCTGCTGTCCAGGGAGTTCTCCATCAACGCGGCCCAGAGCAGCCTGATCCTGTCGGTGGCGACCGGCCTGCTCGCCATCGGCCTGTTGATCACCGGCCCGATTTCCGACCGCATTGGCCGCAAGTCAGTGATGGTCGCGGCGCTGTTCGCCGCGTCGGTGTGCACGATGGCCAGCGCCATGATGCCGACCTGGCAAGGCGTCCTGCTGTTGCGCGCCTTGGTGGGACTGTCGTTGAGCGGGCTGGCAGCGGTCGCGATGACGTATTTGAGCGAGGAAATCCACCCCAGGCACATCGGCCTGGCGATGGGGCTGTATATCGCCGGCAACGCCATCGGCGGCATGTGCGGACGCTTGATCGCCGGGGTCCTGATCGACTTTGTCAGCTGGCACACCGCGATGCTGGTGGTTGGCGGCCTGGCGTTGATCGCGGCGGCAGTGTTCTGGCGGATTCTTCCCGAGTCACGCAATTTCCGTCCTCGGTCGTTGCACCCGCGCAGCCTGCTGGACGGTTTCGTCATGCACTTTCGCGATGCCGGGTTGCCGCTGCTGTTTCTCGAAGCCTTCGTGCTGATGGGCGCGTTCGTGACGCTGTTCAACTACATCGGCTACCGCCTGCTGGCCGAGCCTTATCATCTGGACCAGGCTTTCGTCGGGTTGCTGTCGGTGGTGTACCTGTCGGGTATCTACAGCTCGGCAAAAGTCGGTGCACTGGCAGACAGACTCGGCCGGCGCAAAATGCTCTGGGCAACCATCGCACTGATGCTGGCCGGCCTCTTGCTGACCATGGCCACGCCGCTGTGGCTGGTAATCCTGGGCATGCTGGTGTTCACCTTCGGCTTCTTCGGCGCCCACTCGGTGGCCAGCAGCTGGATCGGCCGCCGCGCCCTCAAGGCCAAGGGCCAGGCCTCGTCGCTTTATCTGTTCAGCTACTACGCCGGATCCAGCGTTGCGGGGACGGCGGGCGGCGTGGCCTGGCACCTGGGCGGCTGGAACGGGATAGGCCTGTTCATCGGTGGCCTACTGGTGATTGCGTTGTGTGTGGCGGTGAAGCTGGCGAAGTTGCCATTGTTGCCGGGGAATGTGCAGGTCTAGCCATCACGGCTTCACCACCCAAAAACCAAGGACAAACAAGCACTTTGTGGCGAGGGGATTTATCCCCGCTGGGTGGCGCAGCCGCCCCAAAAAGGTTGAATGCGATCATCCTGGCTCACCGAGGTGACAGATTGGGGGCTGCTTCGCAGCCCAGCGGGGATAAATCCCCTCGCCACAAGAGCCCATACTCCTGGTCAAGATTGTTGCAGTCGGTCATTGACGCAAAACCACCCGCGCCCCCAGCAAGCCATTCTCAACTTCCAGAGTGAGCGATTGCAGCCCGGCCCCCTCCCGCTCTTGTTGATCCAACCAACCAAGCAACGAATTGGCCTCGCCGCTGACGGCGAGCCGCAACAAATCGCCGTCGACCTCCATTTCCGCTATTTCCAACCCCGCCGCTGTCGCATCCTCGTTGACGCGCACCGACAAGGGCTGGGTGGCGGCCGTCATCTCCCGGGAGGGTTCGGCACGCTGGATCCGTGCGTTCAGTTCGGTCTGTTGGCGATACTGCCGCTCGGTCATCTCCAGCCGTTGCCGGGTGGGTTGCCAGATCGAGACGTAGCACACGCCCGCCAACATCAACCCGGCAAGACCGAGCAACAACCCTCGCTCACGGCATGACAGCCGGCCCCAAGCCTGCTTCAAGCCCTGCACGCCATTGACGTTCATCAACCGTTCTCCAGCGTGAGGATGGCCTGCACGCGGTTGTTCTGTTTGCTCGCGCTGCCCAGGGTGATGGGCAATCCGTTTTGCTGCCCGCGTTCACGCAGTTGTTCAAGCTCGACGAAGCTGTTGGCCGTCAGCTGGATTTTCCAGCCTTCGCCTTCATGAAAATCGATGCGCTGCACCTCGACGTTGCTGGCGCCAATGACCTGCTCGGTCAGACGGGCCAGACGCGTCACCTGAGTATCCTGGCTTTGTCCGCGTCGACTCTGTAATGCCTGGAACTGCGCCGCCAGGTCGACGATCCGCTCCTGTGCGGGGTACAGCGACCTGAATCGCTGTTCACTTTGGGCATACAAACGCCGGGTTTCGCTTTCAAGAAAACGCACGCGGGCTTCGCTGAAGGCCCAGGTGAGCACCAACATGCTCAGCGCCACCACTGAAACACCACGCCATGGCAGCGGTCGACGACGCCGACGAAACTCACCTTGCAACAGGTCGATGGGACGTCCACCCGGGCTCAGCATCCATTCATCGACGCCAGGGCAATCGCGCTCTTCGTCCAGCCAGTGAATGTCCTCGGGCAGACCGGGCTTGAGCGCTGCCAAGGCCCGTGCCGACAACGCCACCCGCGCAGGCAGCCCTGCGCCCAACAACCAACGTCCGAACCAGCGCACGCCCACTGCCTGGTCATCGGCAAGCAGGTCGGCGTCGACATGCACCACTCGCGTATCGATGCCTTGTTCGGCGAGTAGCGCCAACAGCGCCTGGAAGCGGGCCCGTTCCGTCACCATCAGCGAATAGCGGTGCTGGCGGTCGCGCGGGCCGACACTGATGTGCAGCGCCTCCAGGTTTTCGCTCAGTTGCTCCTCGATGGCGAATGCCAGGGCCTGGGGCCGGGGCTGGCGTCGAGAGGGCCACGGATCGCTGCGCAACCAACTGCACATTTCCATCGGCAATAACACGTCGACGGGCCGGCCGCTCAACTCGCCGGCCGCCTCGTGCAACGGCAGGCGACGGCGCTCGCCGGTTAACGACCACACGCAGCACGGCCAGTTGGCGCAAGGCGCCCCCAGGCCTTCGGCCGTCAGGTAAAGCCAGTTTTTCATCGAGGAAGCTCGCTGGAACTGAAGGGTAAGAAACGACGCTGACGAACCGTCCAGCGCCCGCTGACAGAATCGCGCTCGATATCCGAGGCCAGGCGCAGACGGCTGTCGCCATGGCGCACGCTCACGGTGATCCGGAACCAGCGACTGCTCACGCCCAGGCCGTGGCTGCTCAGCCCCACCCCGGACAACGCCGGGTCGTTGGTAAACGCCTGCACGCTGGCGTATGGTGCGTAGCGACGCTGGTTGACCAACGCCGTGGCGGTCCCGGCCTCCATGCCATCGAGGGTCATCAGCACGCGATGCGGGGCAGTATTGATGTTCAATCGCGCGTCCTTGGGCAGCAACACCACCCACGGCTCCAGGCGCCGCAGTGTCTGGCCGTCGATGCCCGGCAGCAGACGCAATTGGCTCAACTCCTGCACCGGGCCGACCTGAGGCAACGACAGCGGCGGCAGATCCAGCAAGGCCAGCAAGCGTGTCCAGCGACCAAGGGTGACCGAGTCGACTTGCCCCAGGGCCAGCAGCGCATTGAGATTCAGGCGTCCGGACAAATCCTCGATATCGATGTACAGCTCGGCGCCGCCCACTTCCAAGACGGGCCCGAGCCGAGCCCAATCCTGGCTCAGGTCAACCGGTCCGGACGGCGTTATCCCACTGTCCTCCAGAACCACCCGCGCCCAGTCCTCACCCGCCAAGCCCAATTGCCGCAAGTGGACCTGTTGCAGTTGCTGGGCGCTGCTGTGCAACAACAGCCGATGACTACGCAACAGGCCACCGACCAACAGCAAGGCCAGGCTCAGCACCAACAGCACGCTGATCAGCGCCACACCACGTTGTCGCTTCATGGCAATGCCTGCGGCAACAGCAGCACTCGGCGTATCTGTTGGAAACGCCCCGCCGACACGATCAATTCCAGCGCCAGCGGCGTGGTGCCGCTCGCGGTTTGGTGATGCCAACCCCGTTGCGAGTCAAACACCCGCCAGTCCAGGCTGCGGACGTCGTCGAGCAATTTCTGCCGCTGCACCAGCGGCGCGCCTTCGCCGACACTCTCGCGCCATAACGCGCTGCCCTTGAGCCGATAGCTCACCGCTTGCCGTTCGCTGCGTGGCTGGTCCAGTGGATTGCGCCAATGGCTGCGCTGCAACTGCAAATGCCCGGGCGCCAGCACGACCGAGTCGACAACCGCCTGCCACACATCCCGTTCAATCACCGCCACCGCGCGCTGCAAGGCCCTGATGTCCCGCTCATGCTGACCGGCTCCCTGCTGGGTCCGCACGACGCCATCGAACAACCGCCAGCTGGCCAGGCCGAGCAAGGCAAAAATGGCGATGGCGATGACCAGTTCCAACAAGGTGAAACCCGATTGCTTATTCATGACGGCGACCGATCCACCCGGTGGTGCGATGCACAACGGCCGCGCCATCGAAGCGACTGACCTGGATCTCGACCTGCAACAGGCGCCCATCACGGGTCGGGGCGATACGCTGCTGCAAGACCCAATCACGACGATCCAAGTGCCGGCTCAGTCGCCCCTGCCCGGGCGGCGTGACAGCTTGCAGGCGCAACTCGCTCAACTGGTTGTCCGCCAACCAGGCCCCGAACAGACGGTCCTCGAGCCCCGCGCTTTGCTTGAGCACGAACTGGCTGGCCGAGAGCACGGCTGCCGCCAGCGTCGCGAAAATCGCCAGGGCGATCATGACTTCCAGCAATGTGAAACCCTGGCAACCGGCGACCTGCCTGCGCGCGCTACTCATCGACCCGCAGCTCCGCCAGGCCATCGCTCGATACCCGGGCAATCGTCTGCCCCGCGACGTTGATGAGCAGCCTGAACGGACTGATCTCGTCACTGCTGAGTATCAGCAACTGCGGTGGGCCTTGAACGTCCTCCAGGCGCAGGACATGGCCCTCCTGCTCCAAGCCAAGCGTCAGGCCCTCCGGCAATCGATGCAGCGCCGACGCTGCCGTCCAGCCCTGGGCTTGAAGTCGCAACGCCTGGTAACCGTCGGGCTGCACGCGCACACCGTATTCCTGTGCGTCCAACACCGCACGCTCACGCAACGGCTCCACCACCGCGACGAAGTCCCGGGCCTGCTGCAGGGCCTCACGCGTCGGGCTCGGCCCCGTGGCGAAGCGGACCATGCCCGCCAGGACACCGATCAAGACGATCACCACCATCAGTTCCAGCAAGGTGAAGCCCCGGCAACGACGCTGCATGTTCACTCGACCCAATTGCCGATGTCGGCCGCCATCCCTTCACCGCCCGGCAAGCCATCGGCGCCCAGGGAATAGAGGTCATAGCTGCCATCGACGGACTTGTATCCGGGATTGAGGTACTGGTAGGGCGTGCCCCAGGGATCCACCGGCAGGCTCTTCAGATAACCCTGGGGGTTCCAGTTCCTGGCCGCGGGTGTGCCGGACGGGCGCTTGCTCAACGCCTCCAGGCCTTGTTGGGTCGAGGGGTACTGAACGTTATCGAGGCGGTACATTTCCAGGGCCGTGGCGATCGCCTGGATATCGGTGCGGGCGGCCGTGACCTTGGCCTGGTCGGGTCGGCTCATGAACTGCGGCACCACGATGGCGCCCAGCACGCCAATGATGACTACCACCACCATGATTTCGATCAGGGTAAAACCGCGTTGAGGGCGTACAGGTCGTTTGCTTTGGCGTTTCATCGGTCAATTCACCCATTGGTTGAGGCTCAGGATCGGTAGGAGGATGGCCATGACGATCAGCAGCACGACGCCGCCCATCAACACCAACATGGCCGGTTCGAAAAGGCTCACCACCAGCGCGATGCGTGCCGCGAGGCTGGCTTCTTGTTGTTCGGCGGCCCGGGCGAGCATGTTGTCGAGTTCGCCGGCCCGTTCGCCGCTGGCGATCATGTGCAGCATCAGCGGCGGGATATCGCCGCCCAACTCCAGGCCACGGGTCAGGGTCCCGCCCTCGCGGACCGAGCGGGCGACGTCGGCCATGCGTGCGCGGATCGTCAGGTTGCCGATCACCTGCGCGGCGATGTGCAGGGCGTCCACCAACGGCACCGCGCTTTTGCTCAGGATCGCCAAGGTGCTGGCGAATCGGGCCGCTTCCATCGCCCGCAGCACGTCGCTCAACAGTGGCAACCGCAACAACAAACGGTGCCAGCGCAGGCGCCAGGCCGGTTGGCGCAAGCTCCAGCGCCACAGCCCCAGCAGGCCTGCCAGCGCACCGAGCAGCAGCAGGCCATGGCGGCGCAAGCCATCGCTCACGGCAATCAGCGCCTGGGTCAGCCAGGGCAACGGCTGGCCGCTGTCGATGAAAATCTTCACCACATCCGGCACCACGTAACCCAGCAGGAAGGCGACAATCGCGATGCAGGCCAGCGTCAGGATCAGCGGGTAGACCAACGCCAGTTGGATGCGCTGGCGCGAGGCCTGGCGCGCCTGGGTGTAGCTCGCCAGCTGTTCCAGCACCTGGCCCAGGTGACCGGATTGTTCGCCCGCCGCGACCGTGGCGCAGAATAGCTCGGGGAACGCCTGGGGAAACGCCCCCAGTGCCGTCGCCAGCGCGTGACCTTCCATCACCCGGCTGCGCACCGCCGCCAGCAGGTGGGCCACGCGCCGCTTCTGGCTCTGTTGCGCCACCGCTCCCAGGGCCTCCTCAAGGGGCAGGCCGGCCTGGATCAAGGTGGACAACTGCAATGTCAGCAACGCCAGATCCGCCGGGCTCAAGCGCCCCCCGGCCGGGCGTCCGCCCAAGGTTCGCTGTTCCTTGGCTTCAGCCAGTTCGCTGGGCAGCAGGCCACGTTCGCGCAGCAACTGGCGTGCATGGCGAGGGCTGTCGGCTTCCACGCGGCCCTTGCAGCGTCGGCCCTGGAGGTCTTCGGCCCGATAGTCGAAGGTCGGCATGGCGCTAATCCTCCTGGGTAATGCGCAGCAATTCGTCGACGCTGGTCAGGCCTTCCAGCACCCGCTGGCGGCCATCCTGGAACAGGCTGCGGGAGGTCTTGCGGGCCTCGGCGGCCAGCGCCTGCTCGGTGGCGCCCTGGTGAATCAGCTGCGACAGGGCGGTGCTGACGTTCACCAGCTCATAGATACCGAAGCGTCCGCGATAGCCCTTCTGACATTGCTCGCAACCCTGGGCCTTGAACAACCGGGGCGCGGCAGTGGCTTGGAGCCCCAAGCGTCGGCACGTGGCGGCGTCGGCCACATACGGCGTCTTGCAGGACGGGCACAGGCAGCGCAATAACCGTTGGGCGACGATGCCGGCCAGGGACGACGCCAGCAGATACGCATCCACCCCCATGTCCACCAGCCGCGTGACCGCGCCGACAGCAGTGTTGGTGTGCAGGGTCGAGAGCACCAGGTGCCCGGTCAGGGACGCCTGGACGGCGATTTCGGCGGTCTCGCGATCACGTATTTCGCCGACCATCACCACGTCCGGGTCCTGGCGCAAAATGGCCCGCAAGCCGCGGGCGAAGGTCATGTCGACTTTCGGGTTGACCGGCATCTGACCGATGCCCGGCAGGTGATATTCGATGGGGTCTTCGACGGTGAGAATGTTGCGGCTCTGATCGTTGATGCTGCTCAACGCCGCGTACAGGCTGGTGGTTTTCCCCGACCCCGTGGGCCCGGTGACCAACACGATGCCGTGGGGCTTGCCGAGCAACTGGCGAAGGCTCGCCAGGGTGTCGTCGGGCAGGCCCAGGCGCTGCAGATCCAAACGCCCGGCCTGCTTGTCGAGCAGGCGCAACACCACCCGTTCGCCATGAGCCGAAGGCAGGGTCGAGACCCGCACATCGACCTCGTGCCCGGCCAGGCGCAACGCCATCCGGCCGTCCTGGGGCACGCGTTTTTCGGCGATGTCCAAGCGCGCCATGACCTTGATCCGCGACACCAGCAGGCTCGCCAGTTCCCGACGCGGGCGCAGCATTTCCCGCAACTGGCCATCGATGCGCATGCGCACCGACAGGTATTGTTCGAACGTTTCCAGGTGCACATCCGAGGCGTGTTCGCGGACTGCCTCGCTGAGCAAGGCATTGATGAGGCGGATGATCGGCGCATCACCCTGCTGCTCCAGCAGGTCGGTGGTCTGCGGCATCTGGTCGGCCAGGCTGAGCAGGTCCAGTTCCTCGTCCAGGCCCTGGGCCACCTGCTCGGCGGCGCTCTGCCCCTGGCGATAGACGCTGGCCAGGCGCGTGGCGAACTGCGCCGGCTCCAGCACCTGGATCGGCAAGTCCCGCCCACACAGGCGTCGTACTTCGGCCAAGGCCGTCAGCGGCGTGTCACGGCGCATGACCAGGCTCAACGTCGGCCCGACGCCTTCCAGCAGCACGCCAAGGCGCCTGGCGAAACCAAAGGGCAACGGGGGCTGCGGCTCAATCACAGAGCACCCGAACGCTGCGGATCGGCCGCCGACGCATCCGTGGATGACTCGAACAACTGGTGGGCATCCCGGGGCAGCAGCAGCGAATTGTTTTCCCGCGAGCCGGGCTTGCTCAGCGCCCGAAGCGCGTCGTAGCGCTGGCGGCTGACTTCGGCCAGGTCTTCGTTGCTGCGCACGATGGTCGGGCGCAGGAACACCATCAGGTTGCTTTTGGTCTGGGTGTCGCGGTTCCAGCGAAACAACGCCCCCAGGTAAGGAATGCTGCGCAGCACCGGCACGCCGCTTTGCTGGGTGCGGACACTGTCGCGGATCAGGCCGCCGATCACGATGATCTCGCCATCGTCCGCCAGGATCGTGCTCTTCAAGGCGCGCTTGTTGGTGATCAGGTCGGAGGAATCCACACCGGAGACCGACGGTGCGATGTCCGACACTTCCTGCTCCACTTCCAGGCGCAAGGTCGAGCCTTCGTTGATGTAGGGTTTGACCTTGAGGCTGATGCCGACGTCCTTGCGCTCCACCGTGGTGAACGGATTGTCCGCGCCGTTGCCGCTGGTGGCGTAGGAACCCGTCTTGAACGGGACGTTCTGGCCCACGATGATTTCCGCTTCCTGGTTGTCCAGGGTCAGCAGGCTGGGGGTGGAAAGCAGGTTGCTGTGGGCGTTGCTCGCCAGCGCCGAAACCAGCGCACCGAAGCGATCCCCCCCCAGCCGCAGGAATGCGCTTTCCTTGGTTTTATCCAGCTTATCGAGGTCCAGCCCGATGATCGGAATGTCGGTTCCCGGGAAGTTGATGGCCCCTGTCGCGCTGCCGCTCTTGAGCCCCCACTGCACCCCCAGCGCTTCGGAGATATCCCCGGTGACCTCGACGATGGCCGCATGGATGAGTACCTGGGCCCGGGGTTGGTCCAACTCACGGACGATGTTTTCAATGGTGCGGACCTGGGCTGGCTCGGCAATCAGCACGAGAGCATTCTGGCTTTCATCGGCCTTGATCATGAATGGGCTGGCGACGGCACTGTCCCGCTGGCCGGACAGGGCCGGCGTGGTTTTCCTGTCCTGCCCGACCGCCTCCAGCACCTCAGCCAGTTGCTTGGCATCGCTATGGCGCAGGCGGATGACCCGGGCGTTGTCCTGGGACGCAGCGGCCGGGACATCCAGGGTCCGCGCCAGCTCGACCAGGCGCTGGCGCACCGTCGGGGTGCCGATGACCACCAGTCGATTGCTGCGGGCGTCGGCGATCACCACGCCCGCCGTATCACCCTCGCGCTTGCCGCCGGAGGCTTCCATCAGGGGCGCGATGTCCCCGGCCAAGGCATGCTGCAACCGCACCACCACATGATTGCGGTTGCGGCCTGAATCCAACTGCCGCACCACCCCGGCGATGCGCTGGACATTGGCCGCGGTGTCGGTGACCACCAGGGCGTTGGACGATACCGAAGGACCGACGTAACCATTGGCCGATACCAGGGGCCGGATCAACCCGGCAACATCGGCCGCGATGCTCGATTGCAGGTCAAGGACCCGGGTGACGAACTGCGATGGCGTGGCGCTTTGTCCGTCGACGACACCGGCCCGCGTCTTGGCATCGCTGACCGGCGTGATCAGTATCCGCTCGCCCTCGTCGATCACGGTGAAGTGATGGGCATCGAGTACCGAATAGAACAACCGGCGCACGCCTTCGCGGTCCAGCGCCTCGCGGGACATGACCGTGATGCGCCCCGATACCCGCGGATCGAGCACCACGGTCTTGCCCAGGATCGCGGAAAACTCCTCGACCACGTCGCGCAGCTCTGCGTTGTTCATCGCCAGTTGCCACTGGGTCTCCTCGGCTTGCGGCGAACCGGAGAACATCAGCGGGCACGACGCGGCGAGGCAGAACAGGACGTGCGAAACACGGCCCCGGATAAAGCTGTTCATGGATTCGATCACTCTGATTGCCCGGCCACCGGGCGTAGGTATTGCGAGGAATGAAGCGCGGCATGACGCCCCTCTTCTGGGCCCAACCGACGCAACAAGGGCTTGGCCGCGGGTTGCAGGGCCAGCCGCTCTTCACGTCCATTGCGCCACAACGTCACATGGCTGGCCTCGACCCGGCGCAGCACGCTGCCACTGGGCAAGCGCTCGCCCACCTGATAAATGCGCGAACCCGCGGCGTCCGCCAGCAATGCCCGCGATAAACCTTGGTCGGCGACAAAACTGGCTTGCAACGTCATCGGTTCTGCGCTCGGCGCCTGGGCACCTTCAGGCGCCAGGCCGAGCACGGTCGCCACCGCTTGGACGTTGGGCACGTCGCGAACCGACGCCACCGGCGAATCGGCCACCACGGGTACGTCACGGCCCAATGCCTGGCGAAAATGCCACTCTTGCCCGGCCAGCAGTACCCCGTAGAGCATCGGCACCAGTACCAGCACCAGCACCCGTTTTGGCAGACGGCTGCCACCCCGGAACGAGCGCCTCACTTTTGCGCTCTCAGGCGTGTGCTTGCAGGCTTGGCGAAGGACATCCGCCGCACCACCCTGCGCCCGGAAAACTCATGCCAGAACACCGCACACAGGTGCAGCGCGACCAGCATCGAAAGCACCACGCAAGACAGGGTGTGAACGGTGTTGGCCAGTTCGATCAATACCGGATCGGCCAAGGGCTGGGGGAATCGAACGAGACCGAAGACACTGATGGTACTTTTCATCATCAGTACGCCTGTCACCAGCACGACGCCGATGACCAGGTAAATCAGCGCATGCACCGCCAAGGCCAGCCTCTTGTCCAATGAAAGCGCTGTCCCACGGGGTTCCAACTCGCAAACAAACAACCAGGCCCGCCATAAGAAAAACGGAATGAACAGCGTGGTCAGCGACACATTGAGCGAGCCGACCCACTGCTCGGTCGAAGCCGACACCGGGTTGAACGCCACATAAAAACCGGACGCCAACGCCCATAAGATAATGACCGCCGACAGCCAGTGCAGCAGCACCCGCCCCCTGGAGTAATGGATAGACATCACGGCGTCCTCGTCTGAAGGCCCCAGGCAACCCGTACGGATCGCCTGGGGCCGTGCCTGTCAGGACTTACAGCTTGTCCCAGGCGCTCTGCCAGGACGCACCGACACCCGGTTCGAAACCGTTCGACGTCGGGCTGTACTGCTTGCAGTAGCCGGACGCCGGGAACGGCTTGCATTCGAAGACTTCGTCAGTCTTGGGCTGCAGCACTTTCGTGCCAGCGGCGTAATCGCTGATGCCTTCAGGGAACACGAAGTCGTACTCGATGCCTGCACCCTCGCCGGTCAGGGTGACCGTCTCGGTCTGCTGGCGCGTGGTGCGCCCATCTTCAGTGGTGCCCACCAGCGTCAGGGTGTGGGCGCCGGGAGCGCTGCGCACGTCCAGGCTCAGGCGGGTACTGCCTTCATCCACGGGCTGGCTCACGGTACCGACCTGCTTGTTGCTCTCATCGAACAGCGTGGCCTGGACGTTCATCCTGCGGTTGGTCTGCGCCGCGAACGTCATGCTGACCCGGCCCTTGTCGAGGACGTATTCCGGCTGCAAGGACGCGATCGCCATGCTCGCGCTGGCGTCTTCCTTCATGTCCAATTGCACTTCATAGCGGCTCACGCCGCTTTCTTTCTGGGCGTACAGCTTGTTGGTGCCCTTGACCGGAGTGATATTGCCTTCGTCGTCGCGGATGCCCGCGCGAACCAGGGCATGGACCTGGTTGATGGCTTCGGCCAGTTTGAACGACCAGTTCTCAGGCTTGCCTTCTTCAGCGTTGTCGATGCTGATCTCCACACTGTACTCGGCATTTTCGCCGGTGGCGGAGAATGCCCGGGCCTTGACCTTGTCACCCGCCAGCAACTGGGTGGATGGCGCAATGCTGCCTACCGGCGACCAGCCGCCCGGCAGAGCGGCTTCGGCGAGGATGTTCACATCCGCCGGGTTGTAGAACGCATTGTCGGTGTCGCCCACTGTCCAGACGGCCAGGATGACGTGATGCCCCGACTTGCTGTCGGGAATCACACAGTTGTGCTGGGCACCGCCCACCGGCACTTGATGACCGCCCTCGATCGTACAGAACGGTGCGCTGTCGAACGATGCGCGCTTGAGTGGCTCGTTCGGGTTCCAACCGTCGCGGGTAATGAAGTATTCGTGTTTGGTCGCCGGGTGCGCGGCGGAGTATTGCCATTGAAAGGTAATGTTGCGATCCCTGATTTCGGTCAGGTGCCAGCGCGAAGACGATTGCGCATCAAGGGCAGAAAAGTTGGCGTTGCCACCGCTGGCGATCTTGCCGTCGATGGGGCCCTGCAGCGGCGCACCACCGGCTCCATTCGGGAAACCCTTGAAGGTTTCGCCGGTACTCTGCGGCTCGTATTGCGCGCCGCCGCAATTCAGGTTGACGCCTTTCTGGCACAACAGTGCACGCGAAGGCGGCACGTCAAGATAGCCGTGGGCGAGTGCACCCTGGGACGCGGCCAGTGCCGACAATAGAACCAATGACGAAGCGCACCCCGTTAATGCGCTGCGCTTGTTGAAGTTGTTTTTCATATAAGTTCCAGACTAGTCATCGAGATTTAAAGACGTAATAACCGTCATCTTGAAAGGCACGCCGGATCGTTTGGCGCCGCACCTTGCAAGCGCCGAACCTTATAGAAAATCGAAACCTCACTATGTAGGGCAAATCTCTCAAGGGAGAAGGAATGATCTCTGAATCGATTTCCCCTTACATGGCAAAAGAAATCTCTTACCGATAGAAACAGTTATCCAACACAAACAAACAGAAACATCGGACGTGAATGAGCTTGATGTTGGTCGGATAAACAGCGGGCATTAAAAAGCCTGTCCGACACAGGTCCGGACAGGCTGGGTGTTACGGGGTGCAATCAGAGGTGGTATTGAGCCGACAACTCATGCACCGCCCGCAGGAAAGCCCCGGCGTGTTCCGGGTCGACTTCCGGGGTAATGCCATGGCCAAGGTTGAACACATGGCCGCTGCCGCTGCCGTAGCTGGCCAGGATGCGCCCGACTTCCGCGCGAATGGCTTCAGGCTTGGCGTAGAGCACGGTGGGGTCCATGTTGCCTTGCAGGGCGACCTTGTGACCGACACGCTCGCGGGCATTGCCAATGTCGCAGGTCCAGTCCAGGCCCAAGGCGTCGGCGCCGGCCTCGGCAATGCTTTCCAGCCACAGGCCACCGTTCTTGGTGAACAGGATCACCGGGACTTTGCGCCCCTCATGTTCGCGGATCAGGCCGCTGACGATCTTGCGCATGTAGGCCAGGGAAAATTCCTGGTACGCCGCCGCCGACAGGTTGCCGCCCCAGGTATCGAAGATCTGCACTGCTTGCGCACCGGCCAGGATCTGGCCGTTGAGGTAGGAGGTGACCGACTGGGCCAGCTTGTCCAGCAACAAGTGCATGGCTTGCGGGTTGTCGTAGAGCATCGCCTTGGTCTTGCGGAAGTCCTTCGACGAGCCGCCTTCGACCATGTAGGTGGCCAGGGTCCAGGGGCTGCCGGAAAAGCCGATCAGCGGTACACGACCGTTGAGTTCACGGCGAATGGTGCTGACCGCGTCCATGACGTAGCCCAGGTCTTTCTGCGGATCGGGAATCGGCAGGGCCTCGATGTCGGCCAGGGTGCTGACGACTTTCTTGAAGCGTGGGCCTTCACCGGTCTCGAAGTACAAACCTTGGCCCATGGCGTCGGGAATGGTGAGGATGTCGGAGAACAGGATGGCCGCGTCCAGCTGCGGATAGCGATCCAGCGGCTGCATCGTGACTTCGCAGGCGAACTGGGGGTTCATGCACAGGCTCATGAAGTCACCGGCCTTGGCGCGGCTGGCGCGGTACTCCGGCAGATAGCGACCGGCCTGGCGCATCATCCACACGGGGGTGACGTCCACGGGTTGCTTGAGCAGGGCGCGAAGGAAACGGTCGTTCTTCAGGGCAGTCATGTCGGCATCCGGAAAAAAAGTGCGGGCATTTTCTCAGAGCGCGACGCAAAAGGCACGGTAAGAGCCGTGCCTTTTATCTATCGGGGCAATTTGTCGCGGTGCCATGCAATGTTCAGCAACACCACAAAACAATTGTGGGAGCGAGCTTGCTCGCGATGAGGGCGTCACATTCAACACGTTCGTCGACTGATCCACCCCTATCGCGAGCAAGCTCGCTCCCACATTTTGATCGCATTCCAACGTTGGGAAGTGATCAGACCCCCAGGTAATCCAGGATCCCTTCCGCCGCATTGCGGCCTTCGAAGATCGCCGTCACCACCAGGTCGGAACCGCGGACCATGTCGCCACCGGCGAAGATCTTCGGGTTGCTGGTCTGGTGCTTGTACTGGCCCTGTTCCGGGGCCACGACGCGGCCCTGGCTGTCGGTCTGGATGCTGAACTGCTCGAACCACGGGGCCGGGCTCGGGCGGAAGCCGAAGGCGATGACCACGGCGTCGGCCGGGATGATCTCTTCGGAACCCGGGATCGGCTCCGGGCTGCGACGGCCGCGGGCATCGGGTTCGCCGAGACGGGTCTCGACCACCTTCACGCCTTCGACCTTGTCTTCACCGACAATGGCGATCGGCTGGCGGTTGTAGAGGAACTTCACGCCTTCTTCCTTGGCGTTCTTCACCTCTTTGCGCGAGCCGGGCATGTTGGCTTCATCGCGACGGTAGGCACAGGTCACCGACTTGGCGCCCTGGCGAATCGACGTGCGATTGCAGTCCATCGCCGTGTCGCCACCGCCAAGCACCACGACCTTCTTGCCTTTCATGTCGACGAAGTCTTCCGGCGACTTTTCAAAGCCCAGGTTGCGATTGACGTTGGCGATCAGGAAGTCGAGTGCGTCGTACACACCCGGCAGGTCCTCGCCGGCAAAGCCGCCCTTCATGTAGGTGTAGGTGCCCATGCCCATGAAGACTGCATCGTATTCTTCGAGCAGTTGCTCCATGGTCACGTCCCTGCCCACCTCGGTGTTCAGGCGGAACTCGATGCCCATGCCGGTGAAGACTTCGCGACGATTGCTCAGCACGGTCTTTTCCAGCTTGAACTCGGGGATGCCGAAGGTCAGCAGGCCACCGATTTCCGGGTTCTTGTCGAACACCACCGGAGTCACGCCACCGCGCACCAGCACGTCGGCACAGCCCAGACCCGCCGGGCCGGCACCGATGATCGCCACGCGCTTGCCGGTCGGCTTGACCTTGGACATGTCCGGACGCCAGCCCATGGCGAACGCGGTGTCGGTGATGTACTTCTCCACCGAACCGATGGTCACCGCGCCAAAACCGTCGTTGAGGGTGCAGGCACCTTCACACAGGCGATCCTGCGGGCACACCCGGCCACAGACTTCCGGCAGGGTGTTGGTCTGGTGAGACAGCTCGGCGGCCTGGAGGATGTTGCCCTCGGCCACCAGTTTCAACCAGTTGGGAATGAAGTTGTGCACCGGGCACTTCCATTCGCAGTACGGGTTACCGCAACCCAGGCAGCGGTGGGCCTGGTCGGCCGACTGCTGGGGTTTGAAAGGCTCGTAGATTTCCACGAACTCTTTCTTGCGTTGACGCAACAGTTTCTTCTTCGGATCCTTGCGCCCGACATCGATGAACTGGAAGTCGTTATTCAGACGTTCAGCCATTGTTAAAACCTCATCAAACTCTTCAGGCGCATATCACTGCGGGTTGGCACGAGTGCTGGAAAGCAACGATTTCAGGTTGGCAGCCTTGGGCTTGACCAGCCAGAAACGACGCACGTAGTCATCGAGGTTCTCGGCGAGCTCACGACCCCACTCGCTGTCGGTTTCCTCGACGTACTCATCCAGTACGCGCTGCAAGTGGCTGCGATAGGCTTCCATCGCCTCGCCGCTGATCCGCTGGATTTCCACCAGTTCGTGGTTGACTCGGTCAACGAAGGTGTTGTCCTGGTCGAGCACGTAGGCGAAACCGCCGGTCATGCCAGAGCCGAAGTTATAACCGGTCTTGCCCAGCACGCAGACAAAACCACCGGTCATGTACTCGCAGCAGTGATCGCCGGTGCCTTCCACCACAGTGTGGGCTCCGGAGTTACGCACGGCAAAACGCTCGCCCGCGGTGCCGGCGGCGAACAGCTTGCCGCCCGTGGCGCCGTAGAGGCAGGTGTTGCCGATGATGGCACTGTCCTGGGTCCTGTAGACGCTGCCCTTGGGCGGGACGATGACCAGCTTGCCGCCGGTCATGCCCTTGCCCACGTAGTCGTTGGCATCGCCCTCCAGGTACATGTTCAGGCCACCGGCGTTCCAGACGCCGAAGCTCTGGCCTGCGGTGCCCTTGAAGCGGAAGGTCACCGGCGCCTTGGCCATGCCTTGGTTGCCGTGCTTACGGGCGATTTCGCCGGAGATCCGCGCACCGATGGAGCGGTCGCAGTTGCAGATATCCAGGTTGAACTCGGCGCCGCTCAGGTCGTTGATTGCCGCAGCGGCCATGTCGACCATCTTCTCGGCCAGCTCCCCCTTGTCGAATGGCGGGTTGCGGTCGACCTGGCAGAACTGTGGCTTGTCGGCCGGGATGAGGTCGCTGCCCAACAAGGGGGTCAGGTCCAGGTGATGCTGCTTGGCGGTCTGGCCTTCGATCACGTCCAGCAGGTCGGTGCGGCCGATCAGTTCTTCCAGCGAGCGCACGCCCAGCTTCGCCAGCCACTCACGGGTCTCTTCGGCCACGTAGGTGAAGAAATTCACCACCATGTCGACAGTGCCTATGTAGTGGTCCTTGCGCAGCTTGTCGTTCTGGGTCGCCACGCCGGTGGCGCAGTTGTTCAGGTGGCAGATACGCAGGTATTTGCAGCCCAGGGCGATCATCGGCGCGGTGCCGAAGCCGAAGCTCTCGGCGCCGAGGATGGCGGCCTTGATCACGTCCAGGCCGGTTTTCAGGCCACCGTCGGTCTGCACCCGGACCTTGCCGCGCAAATCGTTGCCGCGCAGGGTTTGGTGGGTTTCGGCCAGGCCCAGTTCCCACGGCGCGCCAGCGTACTTGATCGAGGTCAGTGGCGATGCACCGGTGCCGCCGTCGTAGCCGGAGATGGTGATCAGGTCGGCATAGGCCTTGGCCACGCCGGCCGCAATGGTGCCGACGCCCGCTTCCGCCACCAGCTTCACCGAGACCAGGGCCTTGGGGTTCACCTGCTTGAGGTCGAAGATCAGTTGTGACAAATCTTCGATCGAGTAGATGTCGTGGTGCGGCGGCGGCGAGATCAGGGTCACGCCGGGGACCGCATAACGCAGCTTGGCGATCAGGCCGTTGACCTTGCCACCGGGCAACTGGCCGCCTTCGCCGGGCTTGGCGCCCTGGGCAACCTTGATCTGCAGCACTTCAGCGTTGACCAGGTATTCCGGCGTCACACCGAAGCGGCCGGTGGCCACCTGCTTGATTTTCGAACTCTTGATGGTGCCGTAGCGCGCCGGGTCTTCGCCGCCTTCGCCGGAGTTGGAACGCGCACCGAGGCGGTTCATGGCTTCGGCCAGGGCTTCGTGGGCTTCCGGGGACAAGGCGCCCAGGGAAATACCGGCCGAATCGAAGCGCTTGAGCACCGACTCCAGCGGTTCCACTTCACTGATGTCCAACGGCGTATCGAGGGTCTTGACCTTGAGCAGGTCGCGGATCATCGACACCGGACGGTTGTCCACCAGCGAGGTGTATTCCTTGAACTTGCCGTAGTCGCCCTGCTGCACGGCCGCTTGCAAGGTGTTGACCACGTCCGGGTTGTAGGCGTGGTATTCACCGCCATGGACGAACTTCAGCAGGCCGCCCTGCTGGATCGGCTTGCGCGGGCTCCAGGCTTCGGCGGCCAGGGCTTTCTGTTCAGCTTCGATGTCGACGAAGCGCGCCCCCTTGATGCGGCTCGGCACGCCACGGAAACTCAGCTCGCAGACTTCTTCCGACAGGCCGATGGCCTCGAACAGTTGCGCGCCGCGGTACGACGCGATGGTCGAGATCCCCATCTTCGACAGGATCTTGAGCAGGCCCTTGGTGATGCCCTTGCGGTAGTTCTTGAACACCTCATAGAGGTCGCCCAGCACTTCGCCGGTGCGGATCAGATCGCCCAGCACTTCATAGGCCAGGAACGGGTAGACCGCCGAAGCACCGAAACCGATCAGCACCGCGAAGTGATGCGGGTCGCGGGCGGTGGCGGTTTCCACCAGGATGTTGGAGTCGCAACGCAGGCCTTTCTCGGTCAGGCGATGGTGCACCGCGCCGGTGGCCAGCGAGGCGTGGATCGGCAGCTTGCCCGGCGCGATGTGACGGTCGCTCAGCACGATCTGGGTACGACCGGCGCGCGCGGCTTCTTCAGCCTGATCGGCCACATTGCGGATCGCCGCTTCCAGGCCGACGCTTTCGTCGTAGTTCAGGTCGATGACCTGGCGTTCGAAGCCCGGGCGGTCGAGGTTGGTCAGCGAACGCCATTTGGCCGGGGAAATGACCGGCGAGCTGAGGATCACCCGCGAGGCGTGTTCCGGCGACTCCTGGAAAATGTTGCGCTCGGCACCGAGGCAGATTTCCAGGGACATCACGATCGCTTCGCGCAGCGGGTCGATCGGCGGGTTGGTCACCTGGGCGAACTGCTGGCGGAAATAGTCGTACGGCGTGCGCACGCGCTGGGACAGCACGGCCATCGGCGTGTCGTCACCCATGGAGCCGACCGCTTCGTAGCCCTGCTCGCCCAACGGACGCAGCACTTGGTCACGCTCTTCGAACGTCACCTGGTACATCTTCATGTACTGCTTGAGCTGGTCGACGTCGTAGAAAGCCGAGCCATGGTCGTTGTCTTCCATGGTCGCCTGGATGCGCAGGGCATTCTTGCGCAGCCATTGCTTGTACGGATGACGGGACTTGAGGCGGTTGTCGATGGCGTCGGTGTCGAGGATCTGGCCGGTCTCGGTGTCCACGGCAAAGATCTGGCCCGGGCCCACGCGCCCCTTGGCGATGACGTCCTCGGGCTGGTAGTTCCAGACACCGATTTCCGAAGCCAGGGTGATGAACCCGTTGGTGGTGGTGACCCAACGCGCCGGACGCAGGCCGTTACGGTCCAGCAGGCACACCGCGTAGCGACCGTCGGTCATGACGATACCGGCCGGGCCGTCCCACGGCTCCATGTGCATGGAGTTGTATTCGTAGAACGCACGCAGGTCCGGGTCCATGGTCTCGACGTTCTGCCACGCCGGCGGCACGAGCATGCGCACGCCACGGAACAGGTCGATGCCGCCGGTGACCATCAGCTCCAGCATGTTGTCCATGCTCGAGGAGTCGGAACCCACGCGGTTGACCAGCGGACCGAGTTCTTCGAGGTCCGGCATCAGGTCGTTGGCGAACTTGGTGCGACGGGCCAGCGCCCAGTTGCGGTTGCCGGTGATGGTGTTGATCTCGCCGTTGTGGGCGAGGAAACGGAATGGCTGGGCCAGCGGCCATTTCGGCAAGGTGTTGGTGGAGAAGCGCTGGTGGAACACGCAGATCGCGGTTTTCAGGCGCTCGTCGCTCAGGTCCGGATAGAAGGCGGTGAGGTCCGCCGGCATCATCAGGCCTTTGTAGATGATGGTCTTGTGGGAAAAGCTGCAGATGTAGTGATCGGTGTCGGCGGCATTGGCCACGGACGAACGACGACGGGAGCTGAACAGCTTGATCGACATGTCCTGGTCGCTCAGGCCATCGCCGGCGATGAACACCTGCTCGATCTGCGGCAGGCGTTCAAGGGCCAGGCGGCCGAGGACGCTGGTGTCGATCGGCACTTTGCGCCAGCCGACCAGTTGCAGGCCGGCGGCCAGGATCTCGCGATTCATGTTTTCGCGAGCCGCCTCAGCCTTCACCGGGTCCTGGTTGAAGAACACCATGCCCACGGCGTATTGCTTGGGCAGGGTCACGCCGAACGTTTCCTGGGCAACGGCACGCAGGAACTCGTCGGGCTTTTGAATCAGCAAGCCACAACCGTCGCCGGTCTTGCCGTCGGCGTTGATCCCACCGCGGTGGGTCATGCAGGTCAGGGCCTCAATGGCCGTGTGCAAAAGGGTATGGCTGGGCTCGCCCTGCATATGGGCTATCAGGCCAAAACCGCAGTTATCCTTGAATTCATCTGGTTGGTACAGACCTGCTTTCATAGACACTTTCTCACCAGGCTGCCTCTTATCGAGGCAAATTTCTTTTCAATTCAACCAGTTGCATACCGCGCCGAACGTACGCCAGCTTTGCGGGGGCAAAAGGGAGGTCATTGTACACACCGACACAGGGGCTCACAAATTTGACGACGAACTGTCGCAAATCCATGTCGCATTTGTGAAAGGTTTAAAGCTATATGCTGTGCTAGTCAAAACTTTTTTGGGTTCCGACCGCGACGACTCAAACGCTACAGTGACGCAGACACCACAAGGCGCGCGGCCTGAAAGGTCGCCCGCCCCTGCGGAAATATTGAGGTTGCCGGGAGAGGCGGCCTGGGTAAGGCCGCCGAATCTTCAGCGAGTTGCTGCCAGCTCCTGTTGGACGCTGGCGACAGTGCGAGGCCAAGGTTTACCAGCCTGAACCTTCGCTGGCAAGGCCTTGATGGCGGAAACGGCTGCATCACGGTTGGCAAAACTGCCATAGGTGATGACATACAGCGGCTTGCCGTTGAGTACTTTCTTGAAGTAACGGTACTCGCCGCCCTGTTCCTTGACGAAATTCTGCGCCGTGGTTTCGGAACTGGTGCCCAGGATCTGTACCACGTAGTTGCCCGGTGCCTGACCTGCGTACCAGCTGCCGCCCGCGGCCTTGGCTGGGGCAGTTGCTGGCTTGGCCGCCGGTGCTGGCGCCGCTGGCTTGGCCGCAGGGGCCGGAGCAGGCTTGGCGGTGGCCACCTGGGTAGGCGCCGGGGTCGGCTTGGCGGCCGGGGCAGGTGTTGGCGCCGGGCCGGCCGGCACGCCCGCGGGCGGTGCGGTGGTGGTCACGGTCGGCGGCGTATCGCTGCTGTCGTCGATCGGTGGCGCTGCGCCGTCGTCGCCTTCAGTGATGCCGCCAGCCGCTTCGGCCAGCGGGCCGCGCATGACCGGCTGCGACTGGCCGACCAGCGGCAGCGGCATTGGCTGGGTGTTGCCGGCGAATTCCACGGCCGGCGCCCCACCGTTGGGTTGCGGCGCCCCCTGGCCAAGGGGCAGTTGTGCCTGTTCGTTGGCAGGGGCGCCCGTGGTGGGTGCCTTGGTGCGACCTGGCATCAGCCAGGCGGCGGCAACCGCGACCACGACGACGGCGGAAATTGCCAATACGTGTTTCTTCGGCATGTTGAACCCCATACTTGGACGCTTCACCGCTGAGCGGCTGGCGATCATGACTTCGATCAGAGCATCGCGGGCAACCTGGTTGATGTTGCCAGGCCAACCGTCGGAGCTTTCGTGAATCTCAGAGATCTGATCCGCGGTAAAAAGTTCGATCCCCCGGCCCGCGCCCTCAAGACGCTGGGCCAGGTATTCACGCGTCTCTTCCTCGGTGTAGGGCGCCAGTTCGATGACGTGGAAGCGCTCTTCCTCGAGGCTCAACTGGTCCAGGTCGGCGATCAGCGACGACTCGCCGAACAGGAACACGTGGGGACGCCCCTCCGGCGCACCGGCCGCCAAGGCCAGCAGGGCCTCGAGGGCCGACTCGTCGAGTTGCTCGGCATCGTCCACCAGCAGATAGACTTCCTGCCCCGTCAGCGCCAGCTGCACGATCTGATCGAGAATTGCACCGATTTCGGCCTGGGCGACGTTCAGCGCCTGGGCCACCTGGCGCAACACACCGGCGGCATCGCCAGCGCCACGGGCCGACACCACCACGCTTTGCACAGACTGTTTGTTGGTGCTGGCCACCAGGGCCTGGCGCAGCAAGGTCTTGCCGCTGCCTTGGGGGCCGGTGACCACCAGGAGCAACTGGCTATAGCGCGCCAGGTGATGCAACTGGCCCAGCACCGGCTTGCGCTGGGCGGGGAAGAACTTGAAGCCCGGGACCCGTGGGGCAAAAGGGTCATGACTCAATTGGAAATGGCCGAGGAAAGCCTCGTCGGCATGCAAACTAGTCATCGGAATCTTATTAACCTTTAAGCTGAGCCAGGGCGCGGTAATCCGCTCCCAGCGTGGCCTGTAGAACTTCTTTCGGATAATCGTCGGTCACCACCGCTTCGCCCATGTGGCGCAGCAGCACCAGGCGCAGACGACCGTCGATCACTTTTTTGTCGATTGCCATGTGTTCAAGAAAATCCGCCTCGCTCATTTCCTCGGGCGGAACCACCGGCAGCCCGGCGCGCTGGAACAGACGAATACCGCGATCGCGCTCCTGCTCGCTGATCCAGCCCAGGCGCGCGGACATCTCCAGGGCCATGACCGTACCGGCCGCAACCGCTTCACCGTGCAGCCAGACACCATAGCCCATGTGGGTTTCGATGGCATGGCCGAAGGTGTGCCCCAGGTTGAGCGTGGCGCGCACCCCCGACTCCCGCTCATCGGCACCGACCACGGCGGCCTTGGCCGCGCAGGAGCGTTCGATGGCGTAGGTCAGCGCCGCTTGATCCAGCGCACGCAGGCGGTCGACGTTCTCCTCGAGCCAGCCCAGGAACGGTTCGTCGCAGATCAGCCCGTACTTGATGACTTCCGCCAGCCCCGCGGACAGTTCGCGGGCCGGCAAGGTGTTGAGGGTGGAGGTGTCGATCAGTACCACGTTGGGCTGATAGAACGCGCCCACCATGTTCTTGCCCAGCGGATGGTTGATCCCGGTCTTGCCGCCCACCGACGAATCGACCTGCGACAGCAGCGTGGTGGGGATCTGGATGAAGTCGACGCCACGCTGGTAGCAGGCCGCGGCAAAACCGGCCATGTCGCCGATCACACCACCGCCCAGGGCAACCACCGTGGTACGGCGATCGTGCCGTGCGGTCAGCAGGCCGTCGAAAATGAGTTGCAGGGTCTCCCAGTTCTTGAAGGCTTCGCCGTCGGGCAATACCACGGAAATGACCGAGAAGGCCGACAGGCTGCGGGTCAGACGTTCCAGATACAGGGGCGCGACGGTTTCATTGGAAATGATCGCCACTTGCCGCCCGGCGATATGCGGCGCCAGCAGTTCGGGCTGGTCCAGCAAGCCTTCGCCAATATGAATCGGGTAGCTGCGCTCGCCCAGGTCGACCTTAAGTGTCTGCATGTGTCCCCACAGTGAAGATGGAATCAGGCGTCCTGCCTGCAATTAACGAAAGTCCACGGTGCTCGATTCGACGCCAGTTAATGGCCATCCGCCACGCTTCGGACGGACCAAAACGGGACGTCGAGGATAGCGCATTTCGCCAGGCGCATTAACGGGGCGGCAGTTGCTGAAGGCGATCGAGAATGTCCAGCACCACCATCCGCGGCGGCCGCTCGTCGGTCTCCACCACCAGGTCGGCGATCTCCCGATACAGCGGATCACGCAGCGCCAGCAAGTCCCGCAGGGTCTTGGCCGGGTCGGCGGTGCGCAACAGCGGACGGTTGCGATCCCGGGCGGTGCGGCCGACCTGCTGCTCGACAGAGGCGTGCAGATAGACCACTCGTCCGCCGGCATGCAGCGCCCGACGATTGGCCTCGCGCATCACCGCGCCGCCCCCGGTGGCCAATACCACGCCATCGAACGCGCACAGCTCGGCGATCATCGCCTGCTCACGGTCACGAAAGCCAGGCTCGCCTTCCTTGTCGAAGATCCATGGGATATTGGCGCCCGTGCGCAATTCAATTTCCTTGTCGGAATCTTTGAACGGCAGGCGCAGCTCTTTGGCCAGCAAACGGCCGATGGTGCTTTTTCCAGCGCCCATCGGCCCAACAAGAATCAAATTTCGCACAGAATCAACGACTCACAGCAATCGCCTGGTTATTCATGATACGCGGAGTGAGGAACACCAGCAGCTCGGATTTTTTCTCCGAGACCACATCACGCCGGAAAAGGCGGCCAAGATACGGCACATCGCCAAGAAATGGCACCTTATCTACGACCTTGCTCTGAGTATTTGAGAAAACACCGCCAATCACAATGGTCTCGCCATCATTGACCAGGACCTTGGCATTGACCTCGTTTTTCTTGATCGGCGGCACATCATTCACCTTGTTCAGGTAGTCCGGCTCATCCTTGGTGACCTTGACCTCCATGATGATACGGTTGTCCGGGGTGATCTGCGGGGTCACCTCCAGCGACAGCGAGGCCTCCTTGAACGACACCGACGTAGCACCGCTGGAGCTGGCTTCCTGATAAGGAATTTCCGTGCCCTTGAGGATCTTTGCCGTCTCCTTGTCGGACGTCACCACCTTGGGCTGGGAGACGATTTCCCCGTTACCGGTTTTCTCCATGGCCGTCAGTTCGAGGTCCAGCAACACATTGTCGGTGATGAACGCAATGCCGATCCCCGAGGTGTTGCCCGAGGCGCCCAGGTCGACGAACGGTTGATTGGTGCCGGTGCTGCCCGGCGTGCCGATGGTCGTGGAGGTGCCGGTGGTCACCCCCGAGGAGTTCCAGTTGCCCTTGTTCTGTATCGACCCACCCCAGCGCACGCCCAGGCTTTTGTCGTAGTCGACGTTAGCCTCGACAATCCGCGCCTCGATCATCACCTGGCGCACCGGAATATCCAGTTGCGCCACGATCCGGCGCAGTTCGTCGAGGCGGTCCTGGGTCTGGTAGGCAATGATGTTGTTGGTTCGCTCATCAACCGTGATCGTGCCGCGCTCATCGGCTTTCGCCTCGGCACTGGTCACCGACTGGAACAGCTTGGCGATGTCCGCTGCCTTCGCATAGTTGACCTGCAACAACTCACGCCGCAGCGGCGCCAGGTCGGCAATCTGCTTCTGCGACTCCAGTTCCTGGCGCTCACGGGCGGCAATTTCATCGGCCGGAGCCACCAACAGCACGTTGCCGACCTTGCGCTTGTCCAGGCCCTTGGTCTTGAGTACCAGGTCCAGTGCCTGGTCCCAAGGCACGTTCTGCAACCGCAGGGTGATGCCACCCTGCACCGTGTCGCTGGCCACCAGGTTCAGGTTGGTGAAGTCGGCAATCAACTGCAGGACCGATCGCACTTCGATGTCCTGGAAGTTGAGCGAGAGCTTCTCGCCGCTGTAGGCGGCGCGGTCGGCATTGCGTTTTTGCAGGTCGTCGACGGTCATGGGCCGGACGCTGACGGTGAGCTTGTTGTCGGTCTGGTAGGTCGAATAATCGAAAGTGCCGCTGGGCTCGATGCTGATGGTCGCCCGATCGCTGCCGGCACTGGCATTGACGAATTGCACCGGGGTGGCGAAGTCCTTGACGTCCAGACGCACCCGCAGTGGCTCCGGCAATTGGGTCCTGGCGAAATTGAGGATGATCTTGCCTTCGCGCTCCTGGATGTCCGGGGCGATGGACGGATCGGACAAATCGATCACCACGTTGCCTTCGCCCTGGGTCCCCCGCTGGAAATCCACCCCACGAATGGCCTTGCCCACCGGCGCGCCGGCCCTCGCGGGCGCAGCGCTGGCCACCGCCGGGCGCGGGGCCTGGGCCGTGCTCTTCGAAGCAGGGCTATTGGAGGTCATGCCCTTGCCAACCACCACGAACAGGTTGTTGCCTTCGATCCGGGTGTCATACGGCGCCAGTTGGGTCAGGCCGATGATCAGGCGGGTGCGATCCCCTGCCTCGACCAGGGTGGCACTGCGTGCATTGCCCCCGCCCAGGTCGTGGCGCCTGCTGGCCAGTTGATTGGTCACGCCCGGCAGGTCCAGCGCAATCCGGGCCGGTTGTTCGGTGGTATAGCCCCGGGGTGTCGGTGGTGGCTCGTCGAAGGTGAGCTTCAGCTCGACACGATCCCCCGGCAACGCCGCCACCGCCAGCGTCTTCAGGCTGGCCCCATGAACCATCGGCGATAACAGCGCTATCCATAGCGAAATACCGAGGGCTGGAAAAATCCTGTTCATTGTTCGAGTTCCACTATGAATGCTCTTTCAAAGGAATGGTCCGTGGTCGCTCCAGCCAGGCGCCCTCGCCATCGGGAACGATTTCGACCACATCGACCTGGGTGGCGCTGATGGCGACGATCCGCCCGTCGTTGCGTCCCAGGTAGTCACCGACCTTGAGCCGATGCACCCCGCCCGCGCCCCGCAGGAGCGCGAAGGAGCCACCGGCGTTGGAGATCGTGCCGACCATCTCAAACTGCTCGATGTTGAAGCCTTCCAGATACTGCTTGGCCCGATTGGGGTCGGGCCGGACGTTGCGCGAACCGCGCTGGCGGTCGGCCTGGTCCACGCGGACCTGCCGGGAAAACGGGCTGCGCAGGTTGGCGGCGCTGTAGGTAAAGGTCTCGTAGGGCCTGAACGTCGGCGTCGGCTCGATCTTGCCGGGCGGGCGCAGGCGCACTTCGTTCATGTAGGCGTCCAGGTCGCCGAACCCGTTGTCGTTGTTGCAGCCCGCCAGCGCGGCCAGGCCTGCCAGGAGGCAGAGGCGCCCCACCACCGACCTCATGGCTGCGCCTCCTGCTCGTTGTAGCGGTAGGTCTTGGCCTGGATGCTCATGCGCAATTTCGCGCCTGCCTCAGGCTCCATCGGGGCGATCTCGAAATCGTGCAGCGTGACGATCCGGGGCAACCCGGCCACCCCACTGACGAACGTCGCCAGGTCGTGGTAGCCGCCGGTCACGGTGATCTGGATCGGCAGCTCGATGTAGAACGGTTGGGTGACTTCCGGCAGCAGCTTGATTTCCTCGAACTCCAGGCCGCTGCCCAGGCCGGTACGGGTAATGTCTTCCAGCAGGCCCGGCACTTCGGTATCGCTGGGCAATTGGCGCAACAGCACGCCAAAAGACGTTTCCATCTGCTTCATCTGCTCGGTGTAGCGTTCCAGGTTCGCGGCCATGTGGGCCTTGCCCGCGAATTGCGCCTTGAGGGTGCTCTCTTCCTCGCGTACCTGCTGCAACTGGTTTTCCAGGTCACTCAAGGCAAAGTTATAGCCCAGCCCCAGCACCACGGCCACCAGCAGGATGCCGGTCAGCCATTTGATCGGTGTCGGCCAGGAGCCGAGGTTATTGGTGTCCAGGTCACTGATGTCGATCTTGCGCAGCGCGTCGAACCACTCCCCAGGCGTCATTGGGCGTCCTCCGCTTCGGCCGGACGGGTCTGGCGAACGGTCAATTGAAAGACATTGGCCTGGTCGAGCTGGCCGGCCGTGGTGGCCTTGACCTCCGTCAAACTGGGGGCATCGAACAGGTCCGACGAGTCCAGGTTGCGCATCAGGTCCGAAACCCGGTTGTTCGATTCCGCGGCGCCCTTGATGAAGAGCGTCCGCTCTTCCATTTTCACTTCAGTGAAATACACGCCGTCCGGCAAAGTCCTCACCAACTGGTCGAAGATGCGCCCGCTGACGGGCCGGTTTCCTTGCAAGTCCTGGATGATGCGCATGCGCTCCAGCAATTGCTGGCGGCGGGCTTTCAATTCGCTGATCTGCTTGATGCGCTCGTCCAGCACGGCGATCTGCTCGGAGAGATGACTGTTGCGAGCGACCTGGTGGTCGATGGCGCCGTCGATATAGCGGACGGCGACCAGCACCACGCCAACCGCACCGACCAGCGCTCCCACTAACGCCAACAGAAAGCGTTTGCGCCGCTCTTCGCGCACCTCCTCACGCCAGGGAAGCAGGTTGATCCGCGCCATCAGTCAAAACTCCTGAGGGCCAGCCCGCAGGCGATCATCAGTGCCGGCGCGTCACTGGCCAGGGCGCCGGCATTGACCTTGCTGCTCAGGGCCATGTTGGTGAACGGGTTGGCCACCTGGGTCGGCGTGCCCAGGCGCTGCTCGATCAGCCGATCCAGGCCGGCCACCGAAGCCGTGCCTCCAGCCAGCAGGATGTGGTCCACCGCGCTGTACTGGCCCGAGGCGAAGAAGAACTGCAGGGACCGCGAGACTTGCTGCACCAGGGCTTCGCGAAAAGGTTGCAGCACTTCGCCGAGATAATCGTCCGGCAGCCCCCCCTGCTTCTTTGCCAGCCCGGCCTGCTCGGGCGTCAGGCCATAGCGGCGCTGAATCTCCTCGGTCAGTTGGCGGCCGCCGAACAATTGTTCACGGGTATAGATGATGCGTCCGCTGTGCAGCACGCTGAGGGTGGTCATGGTGGCGCCGATGTCGATGACCGCCACGGTCAACCGTTCCTGGGACGCGGCCAGTTGCGTGGCGAGCAATCCAAACGCGCGCTCCAGCGCATAAGCCTCCACATCGACCACCCGGGCCGTCAGCCCGGCGAGTGCCAACGCCGCCTCGCGAACCTCGACGTTTTCCTTGCGACAGGCCGCCAGCAGCACTTCGACGCGCTCGGCGCTGCGCGGCGAAACGCCCACCACTTCAAAATCGATGGCCACCTCATCCAGCGGATAGGGAATGTATTGATCGGCCTCGATCTTGAGCTGGTTCTCCATGTCGTCGTCGGACAGGCCGGCGTCCATCTCGATGGTCTTGGTGATCACCGCCGAACCGGCCACGGCCACGGCGACGCTGCGCACGGGGGTCCTGGCCTTGGCCAACACTCGCGACAACGCCTGGCCCACCCCGTCGAGCTCGGCGATATTCTTCTCGATCACGGCATTGGCCGGCAACGGTTCGACCGCGTAGGACTCGACGCGGTAGCGCTCGCCCTGGCGACTCAACTCGAGCAGCTTCACCGACGTCGAACTGATGTCGATCCCCAGAAGCGCGTGGGCTTTTTTATTGAAGAGTCGTAGCACTACCAATTCCCTATGACTATCCGTGAGTTACGGACTCTCTAATACGCATTGCGTTCAATCACGGCCGTCCGACGGACGTCCGGATGGCATTCCCGACGAAAAAAAATGCTTATAATGCCCAGCGTTTTTTTTCGCTTTGTTGCAAGCACGGGTCCATCCCTGCACCTGGCGCCTTTTTCATTCTTTGCCTGGATATCCAAAAGCCTTGATTCGTCTGCTGAAATTTTTCGGATGGTCCATCGTCGCCGTTTTCTGCGGACTGCTCTTGGGCCTGAGTGGCGCCTTTCTTTACCTTAGTCCGGGATTACCGTCCGTGGAGGCACTGAGAAGTATTCAGTTGCAGATTCCTTTGCGGGTGTACAGCAGCGATGACAAGTTGATCGCCGAATTCGGCGAAATGCGCCGCACGCCGATCCGTTTCGCCGACATTCCCCCCAATTTCATCAATGCGTTACTAAGTGCTGAAGACGATAACTTCGCCAATCACTATGGCGTCGACCCCGGCAGCCTGATGCGCGCCGCCAGCCAGTTGGTCAAGAGCGGGCACATCCAGTCCGGCGGCAGCACCATCACCATGCAGGTGGCCAAGAACTTCTTCCTGACCAGCGAGCGCAGCTTCTCGCGCAAGACCACCGAGATCCTCCTGGCCCTGCAGATCGAGCGGCAACTGACCAAGGATGAAATCCTCGAGCTGTACGTGAACAAGATTTACCTGGGTAACCGCGCCTACGGCATCGAGGCGGCGGCACAGGTGTATTACGGCAAATCGATCCGCGACGTGAGCCTGGCGCAGATGGCGATGATCGCCGGCCTGCCCAAGGCACCGTCGCGCTTCAACCCGCTGGCCAACCCGGCACGCAGCAAGGAACGGCGCGACTGGATCCTGGGGCGCATGTACAAGCTGGGCAAGATAACCGAGGCCGACTACACCGCTGCGGTCAATGAGCCGCTGAACGCCAGTTATCACGTTCCGACGCCGGAAGTGAACGCCCCGTACATCGCCGAGATGGCCCGCGCCGAAATGGTCGGGCGCTATGGCAGCGACGCCTACACCGAAGGTTTCCGCGTGACCACCACGGTGCCGAGCGACTTGCAGGAAATGGCCAACACCGCGTTGCATGAGGGCCTGATGACCTACGACCAGCGCCACGGCTACCGCGGACCTGAATCACGCCTGCCGGGCAAGACCAGGGAAGCCTGGGCCCTGGAGCTGACCAAGCAGCGCACCATCAGCAGCCTGGAGCCGGCGATCGTCACCTCGGTGGACAAGGACGGCATCAAGGTGCTGACCCGCAACGGCGAGCAGGAAGAACACGTGGCCTGGGACACCATGAAATGGGCCCGTCCGTTCCTCAACACCAATAGCATGGGCGCCAACCCACGGCAGCCGTCGGACGTTGCCCAGGTGGGTGACCTGGTCCGCGTCCAGCGCCAGGCGGATAACACGCTCAAGTTCAGCCAGCTCCCGGCCGCCCAGGGCGCCCTGGTGTCCCTCGACCCGCAGAACGGCGCCATTCGCTCGCTGGTGGGTGGCTTCGCCTTCGAGCAAAGCAACTACAACCGGGCTTTGCAGGCCAAGCGCCAGCCGGGCTCGAGCTTCAAGCCGTTCGTCTACAGCGCCGCCCTGGACAACGGCTACACCGCCGCCAGCCTGGTGAACGATGCGCCGATCGTGTTCGTCGATGAGTACCTGGACAAGGTCTGGCGACCGAAGAACGACACCAATACGTTCCTGGGCCCGATTCGCCTGCGCGAGGCCCTGTACAAGTCCCGCAACCTGGTCTCGATCCGCCTGCTGCAGGCCCTGGGCGTAGACCGCACCATCGACTACATCAGCAAGTTCGGCTTCAACAAGCAGGACCTGCCGCGCAACCTGTCCCTGGCCCTGGGCACCGCGACCTTGACGCCGATGGAAATCGCCACGGGCTGGAGCACGTTCGCCAACGGCGGCTACAAGATCACCCCGTACCTCATCGACAAGATCGAAAGCCGCAACGGCGAGACCTTGTTCGTCGCCAACCCGCCACGGGTCCCCACGGGCGAGCAGGCCAGCGATGGCCTCGCCGCACCGTCCACCGAGACGTTCACGGTCAATGCGACGCCAGGCGAAGCCACGACGGCCCCAGGCCTGCCGCAAGCGCCCGCCGTCGCAGAACGCATTGTCGATGGCCGTACCACCTACATTCTCAACAGCATGCTGCAGGACGTGATCAAGCTCGGCACCGGCCGACGCGCCCTGGCCCTGGGTCGCACCGACCTGGCGGGCAAGACCGGCACCACCAACGAATCCAAGGACGCTTGGTTCTCCGGCTACAACGCCGATTACGTGACCACGGTCTGGACCGGCTTCGACCAACCCGAAAGCCTGGGGCGCCGTGAGTTCGGCGGCACCGTGGCGCTGCCGATCTGGATGAACTACATGGGCGCCGCCCTCAAGGACAAACCGCCGCACACCCAGCCGGAGCCCGAAGGCATCCTCAGCCTGCGGGTCGACCCGGTCAGCGGCCGCGCGGCCACACCGGGTACTCCGGGTGCGTATTTCGAACTGTTCAAGAGCGAAGACACGCCACCCTCGGTCAATGAGCTGGGCAACGGCATAGCGCCGGGCAGCCCGCTACCGGCCGATGAAGCGGCGCCGATCGATCTGTTCTGACCGGTCTCATTCAAAAGCCCCGCCTTCGCAAGAAGTGCGGGGCTTTTTTATGCCGCGCAAGGCCCCTGTGGCGAGGGGATTCATCCCCGCTGGGCTGCGCAGCAGCCCTAAATCCAGACTGCGCGGAACAATACAGAACCACGCCAGCCAAATTACGACTGCTACGCAGCCGGGCGGGGATGAATCCCCTCACCACAGGTTGTCGGCTGGCCCAGCAAAGGGTTTGCACCCATACATCCAGACAAAAAAAGCCCCGACTCGCAGGAGCCGGGGCTTTTCGTTGAAGCGCTACAACGGCTTAGCCGTTGAACACGTCATCCACGCTCTTGAGCGGGTAGTTCTTTGGATACGGCAGGGTGGCCACGCCCGTCTCGATGGCGGCCTTGGCCACGGCGTCGGAGATCAGGGTGATCAGGCGGGCGTCCATGGGTTTCGGAATGATGTACTCACGGCCGAATTCCAGCTTGATGCCGCCGTAGGCGTCGCACACTTCCTGGGGTACCGGCAGCTTGGCCAGTTCGCGCAGGGCGTTGGCGGCCGCGACTTTCATCTCTTCGTTGATGCGCTTGGCGCGAACGTCCAGGGCACCCCGGAAGATGAACGGGAAGCCCAGTACGTTGTTGACCTGGTTCGGGTAGTCCGAACGGCCGGTGGCCATGATCACGTCGTTGCGAGTCGCGTGAGCCAGTTCCGGGGCGATTTCCGGGTCCGGGTTCGAGCAGGCGAACACGATCGGGTTCGGCGCCATGCGCAGCAGGTTTTCCGGGCTCAGCAGGTTCGGACCCGACAGGCCGACGAACACATCGGCACCGTCCAGCGCGTCCGCCAGGGAGCGCTTGTCGGTCGCGTGAGCGAACACGGCCTTGTACTGGTTCAGGTCGTCACGGCCGGAATGGATCACGCCGGTACGGTCGACCATGAAGATGTTTTCGATCTTGGCGCCCATGCTCACCAGCAACTTCATGCAGGAGATGGCCGCAGCGCCAGCACCCAGGCAGACGATCTTGGCTTCCGGCAGGGTCTTGCCGGCGATTTCCAGGGCGTTGATCATGCCGGCGGCGGTGACGATCGCGGTGCCGTGCTGGTCATCGTGGAACACCGGGATGTCGCACTGTTCGATCAGGGCGCGCTCGATCTCGAAGCACTCAGGTGCCTTGATGTCTTCCAGGTTGATGCCGCCGAAGGTGATGGAGATGCGCTTGACGGTGTCGATGAAGGCTTGCGGGCTCTCGGAGTCGACTTCGATGTCGAATACGTCGATACCGGCAAAGCGCTTGAACAGCACGCCCTTGCCTTCCATGACCGGCTTGGAAGCCAATGGGCCGAGGTTACCCAGGCCGAGAATGGCGGTGCCATCGGAAATGACTGCAACCAGGTTGCCTTTACCGGTGTATTTGTAGGCCAGTTCGGGGTCGCGAGCGATTTCGCGGACTGGCTCGGCTACGCCGGGGCTGTAGGCCAGCGACAAGTCGCGAGCAGTAGCGGTGGCCTTGGTGAGCTCGACACTCAGCTTTCCTGGACGAGGATTAGCGTGATATTCGAGAGCGGCAGTTTTCAGATCAGACATGTGGGCATTCCGCTTTTTACTGTGTTGGACAGACGGACCGCCGAGGATACGCGCCTCGCAAAGTCCCCACAAGACTGACCAGTCACTGCTGTCAAGCGCCCTGCCCTACGACTTTGGGCCAAGAGCCGCGAAACACAAGGGCTACATGCATACAATCCAATAACAAACTGTCTACAATTTTTCTTAAAGGACCGTTTCCATCATGGCCGGGTCGGTCAGCGGCAACATCCATCGAGCCTGCCCGGCTTTGCTCCCGCCACGTCGGGCGCGGTCGACGACCCAGCCACGGGCCTCGATTCTGCGGCCCTTCAGCCGCTCCAGGGCCGAGGCGTCGAAGCGCCTCTGGGCACCGGGCGCAATGTGCAGGACAACCGGCCCCTGCAATTCAATCCAGATGCCACCGCGATTGCGCTGCACGCTTTCTACGCGCCCGCTCATCAGCACGAAACCGGGCGCATTGATCTGCTCCGCCCGTACGATGGGGGATTTTTTCCAGAGACCGGAGCCGGCTTGTCGCGCATGGCGTTCGGCTACTTTCTGGCAACTGACCAGGTCGACGTTCGGCGCGACCGCCACCAGAAACCCCAGCCCCTCGGCAATCAGCCGCTCCTCGAGGTTTTCGCCCCGGGCGTTGTAGACATGGGCCAGGGTGCGACCGTAATCATCGCGGTCGTCCTTGCCGGGCAACACACCCACCCGGCCATTGCTGGCGGCCACCAAGGCTTCGAGTCGCTGGCGAGCCGCCACGGCGAACGGTTCGTCGGCGCGGCCGCGCTTGCCCAGTTCAGGGGTGTTGAGGCCGATCATCCGAATGCGCCGGCCATCCTCCAGGTACAAGGTGTCGCCATCCACCACGCGCTGCACCGCCACCTGGGGCAGGTTGCCCGGCGAAGGACAGGCCGCCTGGGCACCACAGAGCCAAATCGCAGCCACAAAAAAGGCGCCCGCAAGGGACGCCTTCTTTATCAGTCTGGAGCAGTCGAGACGACCATCCAAAATGATCAGCCTCAGGCTTTTGGAGTAACTTTGCCGAAAGCACCGAAACGATCGGCGAACTTCTGAACACGGCCGCCGGTATCCAGAGTCTTTTGCTTACCGGTGTAGAACGGGTGGCACTCGTTGCAAACGTCGATCGCCAGGGCTTTGCCGTAGGTCGAACGCGTTTCGAACTTGTTGCCGCAGCTGCAAGTCACGGCAATTTCTGGGTATTCCGGATGGATATCGGTTTTCATGCTGTTTTCCTCAGGCTAGCGTGCCGCCACCCAACACTATTGTTGAATACCGCACGTAATTAGGCCGCGGATTCTACCAGACATCGTCATTCGCGCAAGCTGTCGCTTATACCAACCGTCTGCTAGGCTCGCGCCCTCAAGCACAATCCCTGTGGGAGCGAGCTTGCTCGCGATAGCGGTGGGTCAGTTGCGGTGATGTTGGCTGTGCCGCCGCTTTCGCGAGCAAGCTCGCTCCCACATCGAATCGTGCCCAGCCTTGCGAACTTGTCCGCTTATCGAGATCCCCCGCGTGCCCGACGCCATCCTGCGCCTCGCCCTGCCTTCGCCCCTGCGCCGCCTGTTCGACTACCGCGCCCCGGCCGGGGTCCTGCGCGCCCAGTTGCAGCCGGGCATGCGCCTGCGGGTGCCGTTCGGCCGGCGGGAAATGATCGGCATCCTGGTGGAAGTCACCGACCACAGCGAGGTCCCGGCCGACAAGCTCAAGCCGGCCCTGGCCCTGCTCGATGCCACGCCGCCACTGCCCCCATCGCTGTTCAAGCTGTGCCTGTGGACGTCCCAGTATTACCAGCACAGCCTGGGCGACACCCTGAGCTGGGCGCTGCCGGTGCTGCTGCGCCAGGGCGAGCTCGCCGAGGCCCGCCAGGAGCGGTTCTGGTCGGTGGCCCCGGGAGCCTCGCTGGATGACCCACGCATCGCCCGCGCCCCGCGCCAGCGTGAAGCCTTGGCGACCCTGGCCCAACACCCCCACGGCGTGGCCCATCAACTGCTGAGCAAACTGATGCTCAGCAAGGACAGCCTCGATCTGTTGCTGGCCAAGGACCTGGTTCAGGTGGAGATCCGTCGGCACGCCCCCGGCGCCCGCCATGAACATTGGCTGGCCCAGCCGGAGCTGCCGCTCAACGCCGAACAGCGAGCCGCTTGCGAAGCGATTCACGCAGGCTTCGACAGTTACCACGCCTTTCTGCTGGCGGGCGTCACCGGCAGCGGCAAGACCGAGGTCTACCTGCAACTGATCCGCCAGACCCTGGAGGCCGGCAAGCAGGCCCTGGTGCTGATTCCGGAAATCAACCTCGGCCCACAAACCCTGGCGCGCTTCGAACAGCGCTTCAACGCGCGGATTGCCCTGGTGCACTCGGCGGTCAACGACCGCGAACGCCTGGAAGCCTGGCTCGCCGCCCGGGACGGCGAGGCCGATATCATCATCGGTACCCGCTCGGCCCTGTTCACGCCGATGAAAAATCCCGGCCTGATCATCATCGACGAAGAGCACGACGGCTCTTATAAGCAGCAGGAAGGCTTGCGCTACCACGCCCGCGACCTGGCGCTGGTGCGCGCCCGCCAGGAAAACATCCCCATTGTCCTCGGCTCGGCCACGCCATCGCTGGAAAGCCTGCACAACGCCTACACCGGTCGCTACGGCCTGTTGCGCCTCAACGAACGGGCCGGCGGCGCCAAGCAACCGCGCTTCCTGCGCCTGGACGTAAAAAGTCGTCCACTGGACAGCGGTATCTCCGGGCCGATGCAGCAAGCCATCGGCCAGACCCTGGCCGCCGGGCAACAGGTCCTGGTGTTCCTCAATCGCCGCGGCTTCGCCCCAACCCTGCTGTGTCACGACTGCGGCTGGATGTCTGGCTGCGAGCGCTGCGACGCGCGGATGACGGTGCATCAACGCCACGGCGAGCTGCGTTGCCACCATTGCGGCCATGTCGAGCGCGTGCCAAGGCATTGCCCACAGTGCGGCAAAGTCGACTTGCGCCCGGTTGGCGCCGGCACCGAACGCGCCGAGGAACGGCTGGGCATTCTGTTTCCGGACTACCCGGTCTTGCGGGTGGATCGCGACAGCACCTCGCGCAAGGACGCGATGAACCAGCTGTTCGCCACCATCCAGAAGGGCCAGCCGTGCATCCTGGTGGGTACGCAGATGCTCGCCAAGGGGCATCACTTCCCCCGTGTCACCCTGGTGTCGATCCTCGACGCCGATGGCGGGCTGTTCTCCGGCGACTTCCGCGCCAGCGAGCGCATGGCGCAGTTGATCGTCCAGGTCGCAGGCCGGGCCGGGCGCGCCGAGGAGCCGGGCAAGGTAATTATCCAGACGCACCTGGCCGATCACCCGCTGTTGATCCAGCTCACCGAGCAAGGTTATTTCGCCTTCGCCGAACAGGCCTTGAGCGAACGCCGCAGCGCCGGCCTGCCACCCTTTGCCCACCTGGCGCTGTTACGGGCCGAAGCCCACAAGCCAGGGCAGGCCGAAGGCTTTCTCGACGAAGCCTGCAGCGAGGCAGAACGCCTGCTGGCGCAACAGAACCTTACCGGAATCGAACTCTTGGGCCCGGTACCGGCTCCGATGGAACGGCGGGCCGGGCGTTTTCGGGCCCAGCTTCTATTGCAGGCCAATGCCCGGGCCCCGCTGCATCGACTGTTGAGCACCTGGCTGCTGGTGCTGGAACAGATGCCCAGTGGGCGGGCGGTGCGCTGGTCGCTGGATGTTGATCCGGTGGATTTGTATTGAATGGACCACAAGCCTGCCCCTGTGGGAGCGAGCTTGCTCGCGATTGCGACGGTACAGTCGACACTAGCGTCACTGACCCACCGCTATCGCGAGCAAGCTCGCTCCCACAGGAGATCGCATACATCCAGGCCAGCAAGAATAGTCACCACACAGCCCCAACCGACCCGCTACAGTTGGCAAGCCAGCCTTCGCCACGGATAATGCCCAGTTTTTCCACCAGCGCCTCGAAGCGCCGCCGCGCCTGCGGTTGAAAGAGAAGACCATGAAAGACACCATTCGCCAGCTCATCCAGCAAGCCATCGCCCAACTCGTCGCTGAAGGTGTGCTGCCAGAAGGCCTGTCGCCGGCGATTCAGGTCGAGAACACCCGCGACAAGACCCACGGCGACTTCGCCAGCAACATCGCGATGATGCTCGCCAAGCCGGCCGGCATGAAGCCGCGGGACCTGGCGGAGAAAATCATCGCCGCGCTGCCGGCCGACGAGAACGTCAGCAAGGCTGACATCGCCGGCCCCGGCTTCATCAATTTCTTCCAGAACACCCAGGCCCTGGCCTCGCGCCTGGACGCGGCCCTGGCCGACGAACGCATTGGCGTGCGCAAGGCCGGCCCGTTGCAGCGCACCGTGGTCGACCTCTCGGCCCCCAACCTCGCCAAGGAAATGCACGTCGGCCATCTGCGCTCGACCATCATCGGCGACGGCGTGGCCCGGGTCCTGGAGTTTCTTGGCGACACCGTAATCCGCCAGAACCATGTTGGTGACTGGGGTACGCAGTTCGGCATGCTGATGGCCTACCTGCAGGAAAACCCCATCACCAGTGACGAACTGTCGGACCTGGAGAACTTCTACCGCGCCGCCAAGCAACGCTTCGACGAGTCGCCCGAGTTCGCCGACCGTGCCCGTGGTCTGGTGGTCAAGTTGCAGGCCGGCGATGCCGAGTGCCTGGCGCTATGGACCAAGTTCAAGGACATCTCCCTGTCCCACTGCCAGAAAATCTACGAGCTGCTGAACGTCAAATTGACCATGGCCGACGTGATGGGCGAAAGCGCCTACAACGACGACCTGGTCAATGTGGTCAACGACCTCAGAGCCAAGGGCATGCTGGTGGAAAGCAACGGCGCCCAGTGCGTGTTCCTCGACCAGTTCAAGACCGCCGACGGCGAGCCGCTGCCGGTGATCATCGTCAAGGCCGACGGCGGCTACCTCTACGCCACCACCGACCTGGCGGCCGTGCGCTACCGCAACAGAGTGCTCAAGGCGGATCGGGTCCTGTATTTCGTCGACCAGCGCCAGGCCCTGCACTTCCAGCAAGTGTTCGAAGTGGCGCGCCTGGCCGGCTTCGTGACCCATCCGATGGACATGGAGCACATGGGCTTCGGCACCATGAACGGCGCCGACGGCCGTCCGTTCAAGACCCGCGACGGCGGCACGGTGAAGCTGATCGACCTGCTGACCGAAGCCCAGGACCGCGCCTACACCCTGGTCAAGGGCAAGAACCCGGACCTGGCCGAGGACGAACTGCGCAAGATCGCCAAGGTCGTGGGCATCGACGCGGTGAAATACGCCGACCTGTCCAAGCACCGCACCAGCGACTACAGCTTCAACTTCGACCTGATGCTCAACTTCGAAGGCAACACCGCGCCGTACCTGCTGTACGCCTACACCCGGGTGGCGGGGGTGTTCCGCAAGCTCGGCAAAGGCTTCAACGAAGTGGACGGCCAGATCGTGCTCCAGGCCCCTCAGGAACAGGAGCTGGCGGCGAAACTGGCGCAGTTCGGCGAGGTGCTGAACAACGTCGCCGACAAGGGCACGCCCCACACCCTGTGCGCCTACCTGTACGATGTCGCCGGCCTGTTCTCCAGCTTCTACGAGAACTGCCCGATCCTCAACGCGCAAACCCCGGAGCAAATGCAGAGCCGCTTGCGCCTCGCCGCGCTGACCGGGCGCACGCTCAAGCAAGGCCTGGAACTGCTGGGCCTGGAAACCCTGGAGCGCATGTAAGTTGGCTGCCAAGAAAAAACCTGCTCCCAAGCGCGGCGCCAGTCGTTACCAGCCCCCAGCCAAGAAGCCGATTCCGGGCTGGTTGTGGATGGCCATCGGCCTGACCGTCGGCGCGTTCATTGTGTTCTTGATGAAGCTGGAACCGGGCCAGGGCGATGACGTCAAGCGCGCCCGGCAGGAGCAGCAGAAAGCCACGCGTATCGCCGAGGCCAACAAGACCCCGCCGAGCCCGACGCAACCGGTGAAGCCCAAGTACGACTTCTATACCCTGCTGCCGGAATCGGAAGTCATCGTGCCGCCCGAAGCCGTGCCGGAGAAAACCCTGCCAACGCCGCAAGTGCCTCAGGTGCCCACCACCCCGGTGACCCCGGCCGAAGCGGCGAAAATCGACACCGCTCGCGCCCAGGCGGCCCTGGCCGGCATCACGCCACCACCGGCTCCGCCGGTGCAGAAGGCCGCGCCGGTGACGAAGTTCTTCTTGCAGGCCGGCTCGTTCCGCAAGGAAGCCGACGCCGACAAGGTTCGCGCGCAGATCATTCTGCTGGGCCAGTCCGTATCGGTGGAGTCCGGCACCGTGAAGGACGAGACCTGGTACCGGGTCCTGGTCGGCCCGTTCAGCAACCGCGAAGAACTGACCAAGGCCCAGAAGCAATTGGCGGGCAGCGGGTTTAGCAATCTGTTGTTACAACAACGCCAGAGCCGCTGAACCAGGCGACACCAACCCTTGTGGTGAGGGGATTTATCCCCGCTGGGCTGCGCAGCAGCCCCAAAAGCTTGAAGCAATTAGCCTGACACTCCGATGACAAGCTTTGGGGCCGCTTCGCGGCCCAACGGGGATAAATCCCCTCGCCACAGGAGCGCTGAGCATCCACCGCACCGCTCATCCCCTCTGCGCCCCCAGAGTTGAAAAAACCCGCGCCACCCCCATATGAGTTCCATCCGGGCATTTTCGCCCCGCTGCGTGGAGACTCTCCCTTGACCACCATCGTTTCAGTCCGCCGTCATGGCAAAGTCGTCATGGGCGGCGACGGCCAGGTTTCACTGGGCAACACCGTGATGAAAGGCAACGCGAAAAAAGTCCGCCGCCTGTATCACGGCGAGGTCATCGCCGGTTTTGCCGGCGCCACCGCCGACGCCTTCACGTTGTTCGAACGTTTCGAAGGCCAGCTTGAAAAACACCAGGGCCACCTGGTCCGCGCCGCCGTGGAACTGGCCAAGGAATGGCGCACCGACCGCTCCCTGAGCCGCCTCGAAGCCATGCTCGCGGTCGCCAACAAGGACGCCTCGTTGATCATCACCGGCAACGGCGACGTCGTGGAGCCCGAGGATGGCCTGATCGCCATGGGTTCCGGTGGCGCCTACGCCCAGGCCGCGGCCAGCGCCCTGCTGAAAAAAACCGACCTGTCGGCCCGTGAGATCGTCGAGACTGCCCTGGGCATCGCCGGCGACATCTGTGTCTTCACCAACCACACCCAGACCATTGAGGAGCAGGACCTCGCCGAATAAGCCTGCCACCCGCGCACCGGCTCATTCTTGCTTGAGGACCGCCAATTATTATGTCCATGACTCCCCGCGAAATCGTCCACGAACTCAACCGCCATATCATCGGCCAGGACGATGCCAAGCGCGCCGTCGCCATCGCCCTGCGTAACCGCTGGCGCCGGATGCAGCTGCCCGAAGAGCTGCGCGTCGAAGTGACCCCCAAGAACATCCTGATGATCGGCCCTACCGGTGTCGGCAAGACCGAAATCGCCCGGCGCCTGGCCAAGCTCGCCAACGCGCCGTTCATCAAGGTCGAGGCCACCAAGTTCACCGAAGTCGGTTATGTCGGCCGCGACGTCGAGTCGATCATCCGTGACCTGGCCGACGCTGCGATCAAGCTGCTGCGCGAGCAGGAGATCACCAAGGTCCGCCACCGCGCCGAAGACGCTGCCGAAGAGCGCATCCTCGACGCCCTGCTGCCACCGGCACGCATGGGTTTCAACGCCGACGCCGCCGCCACCCAGGATTCCAACACCCGCCAGTTGTTCCGCAAGCGCCTGCGCGAAGGCCAGCTGGACGACAAGGAAATCGAGATCGAGGTGGCCGAAATGGCCGGCGTCGACATTTCCGCGCCACCGGGCATGGAAGAAATGACCAACCAGTTGCAGAGCCTGTTCGCCAACATGGGCAAGGGCAAGAAAAAGAGCCGCAAGCTCAAGGTCAAGGAAGCGCTCAAACTGGTACGCGACGAGGAAGCCAGCCGCCTGGTCAACGAAGAAGAGTTGAAGGCCAAGGCGCTGGAAGCGGTCGAGCAGCATGGCATCGTGTTCATCGACGAGATCGACAAGGTGGCCAAGCGCGGCAATGTCGGCGGTGCCGACGTGTCCCGCGAAGGTGTTCAACGCGACCTGCTGCCGCTGATCGAAGGCTGCACGGTCAACACCAAGCTGGGCATGGTCAAGACCGACCACATCCTGTTCATCGCCTCCGGCGCGTTCCACCTGAGCAAGCCGAGCGACCTGGTGCCTGAGTTGCAGGGTCGCCTGCCGATCCGCGTCGAACTCAAGGCGCTGACGCCGGAAGACTTCGAACGCATCCTCAGCGAGCCCCATGCGTCCTTGACCGAACAATACTGCGCACTGCTCAAGACCGAAGGCCTGAACATCGAGTTCACGCCAGAAGGCATCAAGCGCCTGGCCCAGATCGCCTGGCAGGTCAACGAGAAGACCGAGAACATCGGTGCCCGTCGCCTGCACACGCTGCTCGAACGCTTGCTGGAGGAAGTCTCGTTCAGCGCCGGCGACCTGGCCAGCGCCCACGACGAAGCGCCGATCCTCATCGATGCCGAGTACGTCAACAGCCACCTGGGTGAGCTGGCGCAGAACGAAGACCTGTCGCGGTATATTCTGTAACCCACCGACAGGTTTCTCCGGACCTGTGGGAGCGAGCTTGCTCGCGATGGCGGCGCACCATTCAACCGACGTGTTGACTGTCAAACCGCTATCGCGAGCAAGCTCGCTCCCACATTGACCGTGTCGTTTTTGCAGATCAAGGCATTCTTCCGAGACGGACCACAGGCCATGACCAAACTCCCCACCGCCATCAACCTGCACAAAGCCTCCAAGACCCTGACGCTCAAATACGCGCCAGACGAGGAGTACCACCTGCCCGCCGAATTCCTGCGGGTGCACTCGCCTTCCGCCGAGGTCCAGGGCCATGGCAAACCCATCCTGCAATACGGCAAGCTCAACGTTGCCCTGACCAAGGTCGAACCGGCCGGCCAGTACGCACTGAAACTGACCTTCGACGACGGTCACGACAGCGGATTGTTCACCTGGGACTATCTCTACCAGTTGGCGGTGCGCCAGCAAGACCTTTGGAACGATTATCTTGGCGAACTCCAGGCCGCCGGAAAAACCCGCGATCCGGACGCGTCCGTCGTCAAACTGATGCTCTAGCTCAAGGGCTGGCGCTTTAGGGCGATTTTTCTAGACTCATCTGCTTGAATGCCCGCGCAGCAACGTCAATGACTGGCCTGCTTGCGAAAAAAATTAAACTCGGGTAACCAATGGAGCTGGCAAGTTCCCTGCAAAGGAACCGGCGAGTTCCTGGCACACGTTTCCACATTGGCCCTCGATGCGGAATTATTGGTCACCCGAGCAGCGTACCTGGTATCGGCTGTGTGGCTTCATGGCACGATCCGGGTACTCGTCTGAAGGACAATGGAGCGTCGTAGATGAGCAACAAGAACAACGATGACCTGAAGTACCAGGCCTCGGAAAATACCCTGGGGTTGAATCCCGTTGTCGGCTTGCGCAGAAAAGATCTGCTGGCCTCTGCCCGCATGGTGCTGACCCAGGCCATCAAGCAACCGCTGCACAGCGTCAAGCACGTCGCCCATTTCGGCGTCGAACTCAAGAATGTCCTGTTCGGCAAATCCGAGCTGCAACCGGCCGGCGACGACCGTCGCTTCGCCGACCCGGCGTGGAGCCAGAACCCGCTCTACAAACGTTATCTGCAAACCTACCTGGCGTGGCGCAAGGAACTGCATGCCTGGATCGACGACAGCAACCTCTCGCCCCAGGACATCAGCCGCGGCCATTTCGTGATCAACCTGATGACCGAAGCCATGGCCCCGACCAATTCGGCGGCCAACCCCGCGGCGGTCAAGCGCTTCTTCGAAACCGGCGGCAAGAGCCTGCTCGATGGCCTGTCCCACCTGGCCAAGGACCTGGTGCACAACGGCGGGATGCCGAGCCAGGTGAACATGGGCGCGTTCGAGGTCGGCAAGAGCCTGGGCGTGACCGAAGGCGCCGTGGTGTTTCGCAACGACGTGCTGGAGCTGATCCAGTACCGCCCCATCACCGAGCAGGTCCACGAGCGACCGCTGCTGGTGGTGCCGCCACAGATCAACAAGTTCTACGTATTCGACCTGAGCCCGGACAAGAGCCTGGCGCGCTTCTGCCTGCGCAGCAACGTGCAGACCTTCATCGTCAGTTGGCGCAACCCCACCAAGGAACAGCGCGAGTGGGGCCTGTCGACCTACATCGAGGCGCTCAAGGAAGCGGTGGACGTGGTCACGGCCATTACCGGCAGCAAGGACGTGAACATGCTGGGCGCCTGCTCCGGCGGCATCACCTGCACCGCGCTGCTGGGCCATTACGCCGCCCTCGGCCAGAAAAAGGTCAATGCCCTGACCTTGCTGGTGAGCGTGCTCGACACCACCCTGGACACCGACGTGGCGCTGTTCGTCGACGAACAGACCCTCGAAGCGGCCAAGCGCCACTCCTACCAGGCCGGCGTACTCGAAGGCCGTGACATGGCCAAGGTGTTCGCCTGGATGCGCCCCAATGACCTGATCTGGAACTACTGGGTCAACAATTACCTGCTGGGCAACGAACCGCCCGTGTTCGACATCCTGTTCTGGAACAACGACACCACGCGGCTGCCGGCAGCGTTCCACGGCGACCTCATCGAAATGTTCAAGAACAATCCACTGATCCGCCCCAACGCACTGGAAGTGTGCGGCACGCCCATCGACCTCAAGCAGGTCACCGCCGACATCTTCTCCCTGGCTGGCACCAACGACCACATCACGCCATGGAAGTCCTGCTACAAGTCGGCGCAGTTGTTTGGCGGCAAGGTGGAGTTCGTGCTGTCGAGCAGCGGCCACATCCAGAGCATCCTCAACCCGCCAGGCAACCCCAAGGCGCGCTACATGACCGGCGAGGACATGCCGACCAAGGCCGAGGACTGGCAGGAAAACTCCACCAAGCACACCGATTCCTGGTGGTTGCATTGGCAAGCCTGGCAGGCCGAGCGCTCGGGCAAGCTGAAGAAAGCCCCTACAGTACTGGGCAACAAGGCCTACCCGGCCGGTGAAGCGGCGCCCGGCACCTATGTGCATGAGCGGTAATGGATGCAACTCGTCTGGCGCGGGAGTGAGCTTGCTCACGAATACATCCCGCCAGCCGACACTGAATGCAAGGCCCACAGCGCAGGTGAACATGAAACTCATGTTCACCGCAGACTCCATGTGGGAGCGAGCTTGCTCGCGATGACGGCAGCACATTCAACACCTGTATGTGCTGATACATCGCAATCGCGAGCAGGCTCGCTCCCACAGGGGATCGGGGGAAAAATGAAAGACAGCGACCCAACCCACAGGGCTTGAAGCATGCCGCAACCGTACATCTTCCGTACCGTCGATCTGGATGGCCAGACCTTGCGTACCGCGGTACGTCCCGGCAAGCCTCACTTGACGCCACTGCTGATTTTCAACGGCATCGGCGCCAACCTCGAGCTGGTGTTCCCGTTCATCCAGGCCCTGGACCCGGACCTGGAAGTCATCGCCTTTGACGTGCCCGGCGTCGGCGGTTCATCGACGCCCAACCGGCCGTATCGCTTTCCGGGCCTGGCCAAACTCACAGCGCGGATGCTCGATTACCTCGACTACGGGCAGGTCAACGTGATCGGCGTGTCCTGGGGGGGCGCCCTGGCCCAGCAGTTCGCCTACGACTACCCGGAGCGCTGCAAGAAGCTGGTACTGGCGGCCACCGCCGCCGGGGCGGTGATGGTGCCGGGCAAACCGAAGGTGCTGTGGATGATGGCCAGCCCCCGGCGCTACGTGCAACCGTCCCATGTGATGCGTATCGCACCGCTGATCTACGGCGGTTCGTTCCGCCGCGACCCGAGCCTGGCAGCTAGCCACGCGGCCAAGGTTCGTTCGGCGGGCAAGCTCGGTTATTACTGGCAACTGTTCGCCGGCCTCGGCTGGACCAGCATCCACTGGCTGCACAAGATCCACCAGCCGACCCTGGTGCTGGCCGGCGATGACGATCCGCTGATTCCACTGATCAACATGCGCATGCTGGCCTGGCGCATTCCCAACGCCCAACTGCACATCATCGATGACGGCCATCTGTTTCTGATCACCCGGGCCGAGGCGGTGGCGCCAATCATCATGAAGTTCCTGGAGGAAGAACGTCAGCGTGCCGTGATGCACCCGCATCCCTCGCCGCTGGGCGGCGGCTGAAACCGCCCATTAGCGCCTGGCAGGACGCCGGACCGCGCAGCGACCCGAAACAGCGACTATGTTGTCTGGTTCGGTGTGTTTGTTTTTAGCTTGATGACGAAGGAGTTGACTCATGCGCGACAAACCGGCGAAGGGCTCCATGCCCGCCCCTGCCAGCTTCATCAACGCACAAAGTGCGGTCACCGGCCTGCGTGGCAGGGACCTGCTGTCCACCTTGCGCAGCGTTGCCGTACACGGCTTGCGCAACCCGGTGCACAGTGCCCGGCATGCGTTGAAGCTGGGCGGTCAACTGGGCCGGGTGCTGCTGGGGGAGACCCTGCACCCCACCAACCCCAACGACCCGCGTTTCGCCGACCCCACCTGGCAGCTCAATCCGTTCTACCGCCGCAGCCTGCAGGCCTACCTGAGCTGGCAGAAACAGGTGACGAGCTGGATCGACGAAATCGACATGAGCCAGGACGACCGCGCCCGCGCCCACTTCGCCTTCGCCCTGCTCAACGACGCCGTATCGCCGTCCAATACCTTGCTCAATCCACTGGCGGTCAAGGAGCTGTTCAACTCCGGTGGCTCCAGCCTGATCCGAGGCATCAGCCACCTGGTGGACGATCTGCTGCACAACGACGGCTTGCCGCGCCAAACCACGCCCCATGCCTTTGAAGTCGGCAGGACCCTGGCGACCACACCCGGCGCGGTGGTGTTTCGCAACGAATTGCTCGAACTGATCCAGTATCGGCCCATGAGCGAAAAGCAATACGCCAAGCCATTGCTGATCGTGCCGCCGCAAATCAACAAGTTCTACATTTTCGACCTCAGCCCCTCCAACAGCTTCGTCCAGTACGCCCTGAAAAACGGTTTGCAGGTTTTCATCATCAGTTGGCGCAACCCTGACGTACGCCACCGCGAATGGGGCCTGTCCAGCTACGTCGAAGCCGCGGAAGAAGCCATGAACATCTGCCGGGCGATCACCGGTGCGCGCGAGGTCAATCTGATGGGCGCCTGCGCCGGTGGCATGACCATTGCCGCCCTGCAAGGCCACCTGCAGGCCAAGCGCCAACTGCGCCGGGTCGCCAGCGCCACGTACCTGGTGAGCCTGCTGGACAGCCAGATCGACAGCCCGGCCACGCTGTTCATCGACGAGCAGACCCTCGAGGCCGCCAAGCGCCGCTCCTACCAGAAAGGCATCCTCGATGGTCGCGACATGGCACGGGTGTTCGCCTGGATGCGCCCCAATGATCTGATCTGGACCTACTTCATCAACAACTACCTGCTGGGCAAGGAGCCGCCGGCCTTCGACATCCTTTACTGGAACAACGACTGCACCCGGCTGCCGGCGGCTTACCACGGCGACCTGCTGGACTTCTTCAAGCACAACCCACTGACCCATCCCGGCGGCCTGGAAGTGTGCGGCACGCCCATCGACCTGCAGAAAGTGACGGTGGACAGCTTCAGTGTGGGCGGTATCAATGACCACATCACGCCGTGGGACGCGGTGTACCGCTCGACCCTGTTGCTCGGTGGCGAAAAACGCTTCGTGCTCTCCAACAGCGGCCATGTCCAGAGCATCCTCAACCCGCCGGGCAACCCCAAGGCCAACTTCATCGAAAGCGCAAAAATGAGCAGCGACCCACGGGCCTGGTACTACGACGCCAAGCACGTCGAAGGCAGTTGGTGGACCCAATGGCTGGACTGGGTCCAGGCACGCTCCGGCGCGCAACACGAGACCCAGATGACCTTGGGCAACGCGAACTACCCGCCACTGGACGCCGCCCCTGGAACCTATGTTCGCGTACGCTGAAGGCCTCACGCCACGGCCAGGCATCTGGTCGTGGCACGACTTGATCATTAAGAAGACCGGATGAAAACCCGCGACCGCATCCTTGAATGTGCCCTGCAATTATTCAACGAAAAGGGCGAACCGAACGTCTCCACGATGGAAGTTGCCAACGAAATGGGCATCAGCCCGGGCAACCTCTACTACCACTTCCATGGCAAGGAGCCGCTGATCCTCGGATTGTTCGAGCGCTTCCAGAGCGAACTGGCACCGCTGCTCGATCCACCGACGGATGTGCAGTTGGCGCCGGAAGACTACTGGCTGTTCCTGCATTTGATCGTCGAGCGCCTGGCCCAGTACCGGTTTCTGTTCCAGGACCTGTCGAACCTGGCCGGGCGCCTGCCGAAGCTGGCCAAGGGCATCCGTCAGTTGCTCAATGCCCTGAAACGAACCCTCGCCTCCCTGCTGGCACAGCTCAAGGCCCGGGAGTTGCTGGTCAGCGATACCCAGGCCCTGGGGCAATTGGTGGAGCAGATCACCATGACCTTGCTGTTCTCCCTGGACTACCAGCGGATCCTCGACCGCGAGGGCGAGGTTCGACTGGTGGTGTACCAGATCATGATGCTCGTGGCCCCGCACCTGCCGCCCGCGACCAAGGTGGCGACTGAGCAACTGGCGTTGCGCTACCTGGAAGAACACGACTAACCATCGACAGTGACAGATCCATTGTGGGAGCGAGCCTGCTCGCGATAGCGGTGTACCAGTCAAGATCAATACTGCTGACCCACCGCCATCGCGAGCAAGCTCGCTCCCACAGGTTGAACTGCGTACCAACAAAAACGCCCGACCTTCGCAGGCCGGGCGTTTTTGCATGTCCGTAAAAATCAGGACTGGGTGGTAGGCGTCGATGGAGCCGGCGCGGTAGTCGGAGTGGCAGCCGGAGTCGGAGCCGAAGCGGAGTTCGCCGTGCTCGCCGGGGTTGCCGGTTTGGCCGCCGTAGCCAGTGCCCTGGGGGTACCTACTTTCGGCGCGGCCGGTTTTTTCACGGCAGGCTTTTTCGCCGCAGCGGGTTTGGCCGCCGCTTTTGCCGCTGGCTTGGCTGCTGGCTTGGCCGCTGCGGGTTTAGCTGCGGTAGTCTTGGCAGCCGGTTTGGCAGCCGGTTTGGCAGCGGGCTTGGCTGCCGCTTTCGCCGCTACCGGTTTGGCCGCCGCCTTGGCAGCAGGTTTGGCCGCTGCGGTTTTAGCCGCTGGCTTGGCCGCTGCTTTGGCCGCTGGCTTGGCAGCGGGTTTTGCCGCAGCCTTGACCAGTGGCTTGGCTGCCGTTTTCGCGGCCGGCTTGGCCGCCGCAGTCTTGGTCGCCACCGGTGCGACTTTGGCGCCGGTGAGTTTTTCGATCTGCTTGGTCAGTGTGTCGACCTTGCTGTGCAGTGCCTTGACTTCATTACGGCTCGGCACGCCCAGGCGCGAGATCGCACTGTTCAGGCGCTTGTCGAAAGCCCCTTCCAGTTCGTCCCATTTGCCCAGTGCCCGATCCTTCACGCCGCCGATACGCGACTTGGCGGACTCGGCAGAGTCCTTGGCTGCATCGACCTGTTTGCCGACCGCCGTCTTGGTGAGTTTTTCGGCCTTTTCGCCGTCCTTAACCAGGGACTCGAAGAGCTTGCTGCCGTCAGTGTCGATCTTCGAGTACACGCCTAAACCAGCAAGCCAGATTTTGCGGGAGTATTTTTCAATCTTCCCGGCCCACGAGCTGCCCTCTTTTTCTGTGATTTTTTTGCCAGCCATCCCGTTCTCCTTAATGTTTACGCGCGACACGTTCGAGCAATGCTGTCAGCTCATCGAGCTTAGCAGAGAGTGCCTCAACGTCATGTTTAGACGGAATGCCGATACGATTCAAGGCACTTGCAACACGGGCGTCGAATACTTTCTCGACTTTATCGAGTTGTACTTCAACCCGGGCCTTGAAAGTATTGACGTCGCTCTTGGCTTCAATCAATTCGCTGTTGGCCGCTTCAAGTTTCCCGGCAATTTTCTTTTTGCCTTTGGTTTCAATAACTTCGCCAGCCTTTACCAACTCCTGAAAGTACTCGCTGCCTTCCTGGCCGACCTTTGTGTAGGCGCCCAGGCCCGCCAGCCAGATCTTGCGCGCGTACGTTTTCACGTCGCTGAGCGTGGAAGATTCAACGTCGGTTTTTTTCTTCAGAATAACTTTGGCCATGGTGCACCTCACTCGAAAAAAGGTTTGAGGAACTGCCCGCACACGGACGGGCTCAGGCACAAAGTAGTGACAATAATTAGAAACGGCACCCTAACAACTGACACTAAACCTGAGGGCGATGACTTTCCCTGTGGGAGCGAGCTTGCTCGCGATGGCGGAGTGTCAGCCAACCTTGATGCGACTGATACAATGCAATCGCGAGCAAGCTCGCTCCCACAGGGTGGGTAGTGAATCTCAGTTTTGCGTTCACCCTCCTTTCGATCGATCAAGCCAACGCCTTATCCAAGGCCTTTTCGATTTCGCTCTTGATCGTGCCGCTCATGGCCGACATCAACATGCCCAGTTCCACGTCGACGCGGATCGAGTCCTCGCCTACATGCACTTCACCCTTGACCCCGGATCGCTTGAGTTTCAGGGTATCGCCCACCCACTGCGGCTCCAGGCCATAGCTGTCGGACAACTTCTGCGCCAGCTTGTCGGCTTTCTCTCGCGCCGCTTCCTTGCCCAGGCCATGGGCACGCTCAACCGTTATACGGGCCATCGGATGACTCCTGTTTTATCGGGACTTGCCCGAACGTTTCAGACCCTGACTGCGTCAAAACGTCCCGGCGGTGGCCCATCTTACCTTCAGCCTTGCCAAGACAAAGCCCTCCACCGGGATTAGAATGTCCCGCATTCTTTTTTGGTGACCGCGATATGACTGATCAGCGCAAAGGCAGCGATGCCGAACCCACCACTCACTTCGGCTTCAAGAACGTGCCGGAAAGCCAGAAAGCGGAAAAAGTCGCTGAGGTTTTCCACTCCGTAGCCGCCAAGTATGACTTGATGAACGACCTGCTCTCGGGCGGCATGCACCGCCTGTGGAAGCGTTTCGCGATCGAACTGTCGGGCGTGCGCAGTGGTAATCGCGTACTGGACATCGCCGGCGGCACGGGCGACCTGACGAAGAAGTTTTCCCACATCGTCGGGCCGACCGGCCAAGTGGTCCTGGCCGACATCAACGAATCCATGCTCAAGGTCGGTCGCGACCGCCTGCTGGACCTGGGTGTGGCCGGCAACGTCGAGTTCGTCCAGGCCGACGCTGAAAAGCTGCCGTTCCCCGACAACCATTTCGACTGCGTGACTATCGCCTTCGGCCTGCGCAACGTCACCCACAAGGAAGACGCCCTGCGTTCGATGCTGCGCGTGCTCAAGCCCGGCGGCCGCCTGCTGGTGCTGGAGTTCTCCAAGCCGACCAATGCACTGATGTCCAAGGCCTATGACGCCTACTCGTTCGCCTTCATGCCGCTGATGGGCAAGCTGATCACCAATGACTCGGAAAGCTACCGCTACCTGGCCGAATCGATCCGCATGCACCCGAACCAGGAAACCCTGAAGTCAATGATGGTCGAGGCCGGCTTCGACCGCGTGACCTACCACAACATGACCGCAGGCATCGTCGCCCTGCATCGCGGTATCAAACCCTGATGCTGCTCACCGGCCTGCTCGCCAGCGTCGAACTCGGCATCAACCGGGTGTTGCGCCTGGACAGCACGGCGCTCGCGCGCCTGGCGCACTTGAGCGGCAAAGTGATCGCCGTCGATTGCCGCAGCCCGGCGTTGCAGTTGTTCGTCCTGCCCAGCGACGAAGGCCTGATGCTCGCCGCCCACTGGGAAGCCGAAGCGGATTGCACGCTGCGTGCCCCGGCGTCGAGCTTGCTGAACCTGGCCCTGGGCAAGGACAAGAGCGCGGTGCTGCACAGCCCCGACGTCGAGCTCGACGGCGACAGCGGCGTCCTGCTGGAGCTGGCGGCGATTCTCCAGGACCTGGAGCTGGACTGGGAATACGAAGTGTCCCGCTGGATCGGTCCGGTGGCGACCCAGTTGCTCAGCGGCCATTTACGCAGCCGCAGCCGCTGGTATCGCCAGGGCTTCGCCAGTCTGGGACAGAATCTGAGTGAATACCTGGCCGAAGAATCGCGTACTCTCGTAGGCCAACGCGAGGCCCAGGCCCGTTTTGATGAACTGGACCAGGTCAAGCTTGACCTGGAACGACTCGAGGCGCGTTTCGAGCGCCTTTCCCGATCCCTTGAAACCAAGCGATAACGCATGAAGCTGCTTGCCGTCCGCCGTTTGTTGCGCATCCAGCGCGTCGTGATCCGCTACCGCCTCGATGACCTGCTGTTCGCCCTGCCGCTGCCCTGGTTTCTCCTGGCCCTGCGCTTCGTACTGCCGTGGCGCTGGTTTCCCCGGCGAACGCTGGACCTGAGTCGCGGTGCTCGCTTGCGCCTGGCCTTGCAGGACCTGGGGCCGATCTTCATCAAGTTCGGGCAGATCCTTTCGACCCGTCGCGACCTGTTGCCCGAAGACATCGCCGATGAGTTGATGCTGCTGCAGGACCGCGTGCCGCCGTTCGACTCCAAGGTGTCGGTGACACTGATCGAGGAGCAGTTGGGCAAGCAGATCAGCGAAGTCTTCAGCCGTTTCGACGTCGAGCCCCTGGCCTCGGCCTCCGTGGCCCAGGTGCACGCCGCGCAACTCAAGAGCGGCGAAGAGGTGGTGGTCAAGGTCATCCGCCCGGGCCTCAAGCCGATCATCGCCCAGGACCTGGCATGGCTGTTCATCCTCGCCCGGGCCGCCGAGCGGCTGTCGGCCGATGCTCGCCTGCTGCACCCGGTGGACGTGGTCCAGGACTACGAGAAAACCATCTACGACGAACTCGACCTGCTGCGCGAAGCCGCCAACGCCAGCCAGCTGCGCCGCAACTTCGAAGGCTCGCCGCTGCTTTATGTGCCCCAGGTCTATTGGGACTGGTGCCGGCCGAAAGTACTGGTGATGGAGCGCATCTACGGCATCCAGGTCACCGACCTGGCGACCCTCGCCGACCAGCGCACCGACATGAAGATGCTCGCCGAGCGCGGCGTGGAGATCTTCTTCACCCAAGTGTTCCGCGACAGTTTCTTCCACGCCGACATGCACCCGGGCAACATCTTCGTCAGCACGGTGCAACCGTGGAGCCCGCAATACATCGCCATCGACTGCGGCATCGTCGGCAGCCTGACGCCCGAAGACCAGGACTACCTGGCCCGCAACCTGTTCGCCTTCTTCAAGCGTGATTACCGCCGCGTCGCCCAACTGCACATCGATTCGGGCTGGGTGCCAGCCGAGACCAAGCTCAACGAATTCGAAGCGGCGATCCGTACCGTGTGCGAACCGATCTTCGAAAAACCGTTAAAAGATATTTCCTTCGGCCAGGTGCTGATGCGCCTGTTCCAGACTGCGCGACGCTTCAACATGGAGGTTCAGCCACAGTTGGTGCTGTTGCAGAAAACCCTGTTGAACATCGAAGGCCTCGGTCGCCAGTTGTACCCGGACCTCGACTTGTGGAACACCGCCCAACCGTTCCTCGAACGCTGGATGCGCGAGCGTGTCAGCCCGCGGACCTTGCTGGGCAACGTGCAGAGCCAGTTCGAGCAGATTCCGCACCTGGCCAACATGACCCGCGACCTGCTCGAACGCATGTCCCAACCCCACGCCCACGACCCGGCGCCACCGTGGCACCGACGCAAGGACGACTGGCTGTTGCGCCTGTTGGGCGCGGCTCACCTGGGTGGCGGCGCGGTACTGGCGACCGGTGGGCCGCTGAGCCAGCTGGGTCACTGGCCGGCCGGTATCATGATGGTGGTCGGTCTGTATCTGGTCGTTCGCCGATAGCCAGCACCGGTTCACGCTGGCACACTGTTTCAATGCTGGGTCCGCCGACGTCAAGGTGCGCGGCCCATGGTCGGAGTCAACGATGAAAAACTGGCAGGACGAGATCAAGTGGGACGCTGACGGCCTGGTGCCGGCCATCGCCCAGGACCACAAGACCGGGCGCGTATTGATGATGGCCTGGATGAACCGCGAAGCGCTGGCCCTGACCGCCGCCGAGAACCGCGCCATCTATTGGTCACGTTCCCGTGGCAAGCTGTGGCGCAAAGGTGAAGAGTCCGGGCACGTGCAGCACCTGCATGAAATGCGCCTGGACTGCGACGGCGACGTCATCATCCTGATGGTCGAGCAAGTCGGTGAGATTGCCTGCCACACCGGCCGTCAAAGCTGCTTCTATCGCGTCTTCGAGAACGGCGACTGGAAAACCGTCGACCCGGTGCTCAAGGACCCGCACGCCATTTATTCAGGACATACCCATGAGTGACACCCTGACCCGCCTGGCCCAGGTGCTGGAAGAGCGCAAGGGCGCCGCGGCTGACAGCTCCTATGTCGCCAGCCTGTACCACAAGGGCTTGAACAAGATTCTGGAAAAAGTCGGCGAAGAGTCGGTCGAGACCATCATCGCCGCCAAGGACGCCGCCATCAGCGGCGACTGCAGCGACGTGATCTACGAGACCGCCGACCTGTGGTTCCACAGCCTGGTCATGCTGGCCCAACTGGGGCAGCACCCGCAGGCCGTACTGGATGAACTGGACCGTCGATTCGGTCTGTCCGGACACGTCGAGAAAGCCTCGCGCCCGTCCGCCTGATCAATTTTTGAGAGGAGTAGCCACATGGGTATCTTTGACTGGAAACACTGGGTCGTCATCCTGGTCGTCGTGGTGCTGGTGTTCGGTACCAAGAAACTGAAAAACCTCGGCACCGATGTCGGCGAGTCGATCAAGGGTTTTCGCAAGGCCATGAACGACGACGAAAAACCGGCCGACCCGTCGGCGGCTGCTGGCCAACCGGCGCAGCCGAGCCAACCGGTCCCCCCCCAGGCCAGCCAGCCTGTGAATGCGCCGCACACCATCGACGTGCAGGCTCAGAAAGTCGAAGAGCCAATCCGCAAAGACTCGTGAGCACTGACTAATGTTTGGGATCAGCTTCACTGAACTGCTGCTCGTCGGCCTCGTCGCCCTGCTGGTATTGGGTCCCGAGCGCCTGCCGGGGGCTGCGCGCACCGCCGGTCTGTGGATCGGACGCCTGAAGCGCAGCTTCAATGCGATCAAACAGGAAGTTGAACGTGAAATCGGCGCTGACGACATCCGTCGGCAACTTCACAACGAACATATTCTGTCCCTGGAACAGGAAGCACGGAAAATCTTCACGCCGCCCCAGCAGGAACCGACGCCGGTCCAGCCCGTGGCCGAACCGACGATTGCGCCACAGGCGCCGATGGATGGTGCGCAGCCGATGGCTGAACCGGCGCCAGTGACACCGACGGTAGCGGATACAGCGCCCCCTGCTGTTCCTGCGCCTAACGACCCTACTTTGCCGCCGCGAGCCCCATGAGCGATATCCCTGAAAACGACCAGCCGATGCCGCTGGTATCGCACCTCACCGAGTTGCGCACCCGCCTGCTGCGTTGCGTGGCGGCGATTTTCATCATCTTCGCCGGGCTGTTCGCCTTCACCCAGCAGATCTACACCTTCGTCTCCACGCCGCTGCGCCAGTACCTGCCCGTAGGGGCGACGATGATCGCCACCGACGTGTCGTCACCGTTCCTGACGCCATTGAAGCTGACGATGATGGTCTCGTTGTTCCTGGCGATCCCGGTGATCCTGCACCAGATCTGGGGCTTCATTGCACCGGGCCTGTACAAGCATGAAAAACGCATTGCCGTGCCGCTGCTGGTGTCCAGCATCCTGCTGTTCTACACCGGCATGGCCTTCGCCTATTACCTGGTGTTCCCGCTGATCTTCAAGTTCTTCGCCGCCGCCACCCCGGCGGGCGTGGAAATGATGACCGACATCAGCAGCTACCTGGATTTCGTCATGACGCTGTTCTTCGCCTTCGGCGTGGCGTTTGAAATCCCGGTGGCGGTGGTGCTGCTGGTGTGGATCGGCGTGGTCGACGTGGTCTACCTGAAGAAGATCCGTCCCTACGTGATCATTGGCTGCTTCGTGGTCGGCATGATCCTGACCCCGCCGGACATTTTCTCCCAGACCCTGCTGGCAGTACCGATGTGGCTACTGTTCGAGATCGGCATCCTGTTCGGCGCCCTGGTGCGCAAGCGCCGGGAAGAAGAACCCGAGGATCAATCGGTCGATGACCACAACGACCAGCCGCCAGCGACCCAAGCGTGAACCTGCTGCTGCTCGAAGAGGCCGATTTCATCGAGCCTGACCGCGTGATCCTGAGCGATCGCCGGTTGACCCACATGCAGGACGTCCATCGCAGTGCCGTCGGTGACACCCTGCGGGTCGGGCGCATCGGCGGGTTGATGGGCTCGGCTCAGGTGCTGCGCCTGGAAGCTCGCGAAGCCGAACTGCAAGTGACCCTCGACCAGGCACCACCGGCCAAGTTGCCGTTGACCCTGGTACTCGCCCTTCCACGTCCGAAAATGCTCCGACGGGTGTTCCAGACGGTCGCCACCATGGGCGTGCCGCGGGTGGTGCTGGTCAACAGCTATCGCGTGGAAAAGAGCTTTTGGCAGACGCCGTTCCTCGAACCCGAGGCCATCCGCGAGCAACTGATCCTGGGCCTGGAACAGGCCCGGGACAGCGTGCTGCCTGAGGTTGTTATCGAGAAACGCTTCAAGCCCTTCGTCGAAGACCGCCTGCCGGCCATCGCAAGCGGCACCCTCGGACTGGTCGGCCACCCTGGCAACCACCCACCCTGCCCGCGAGCGCTGACGGAACCGGTGACCTTGGCCATCGGCCCCGAAGGCGGTTGGATTCCCTACGAAATCGACCTATTGGGCAAGGCTGGCCTGCAACCGGTGCAGCTTGGCGAACGGATCCTGCGGGTCGAGACCGCGGTTACGGCGCTGCTTGCCCGGTTGTTCTGACCCAGGTAGTACCCATCCCAGACGACGACTGCTTAGCAGTCGAGCGGGAGCAAGTTCCCTCGCTACGAAAAGCCCCTGCGCCTATTTTCTACAGATCCCGCCAAAGCCGCCGATACAGTCCCCATAAAACCAATTCAACGCTCCAAGGGAGTATCAGCATGTTCCGGTGGCTTGCCCAGGGTCTGGGAAATGTAAGCGTTAATCGCAAACTCGGCGCAGGCTTCGGTCTGGTGCTGTTCCTTACTTTGATGATCGCATTCACCGGTTGGTCCGGCCTGGGCAATGTCATCAGCCGGGGCGATAAATTGGGGTTCATTGCCAGTCTCAACGACTTGAGCAAAGACTTGAACCTGGCCAGCATCGACTACAACACCACACGGGGCGAGAAAGGACCGCAACAGGTCAACGATCTGCTTGGCAAGCTCGAAGCCGGACTGAAAACCGCTCGCGAGTTGATCGAACAGCCGGCCGACGTCGCGCTGATCGATCAGCAACTGGCCGCCGTAGCCGAATACAAGAACGCCTTCGCCCAGATGACCAGCGCCACCGTCAGCCGCGAAGACGCCCGCAGCAAACTTGGCGCCAGCGCCGACAACGCTGTAGCCCGCGTCGCCGAAGTGGAAAAGGCGGCACTGCAAAGCGGCGATATCACCCAATTGAACAACGTGGTGGCGCTGAGCAAGGCGATCCAACAGGCGCGTTATCAGGTTCGCGGCTACACCTATAGCGGAAAAAGCGAGGCCCAGCAGCCCGCCATCGATGCCATCACCAATGTCCTGAAACTGCTGGTACGCTTGCCGGCCCAGCTACCCGAGGAACACGCCGATAGCCTGCAACAGGCCAGCGACTCGATGAACCTCTATCGTGCAGCGGTCAGCCAGTTCCGCGATTCCCAGCTCGATAATGGCGCCGCGTTGCAGCGCATGAGTGAGCAAGGCCACGTACTGATCGACTCCAGCCAGAAGCTCACCGTGTCCCAGACTGCCGTGCGCGACCACGATACAGCCCAGGCCAAGACCGTTCTCATCGCAGCGGCTGCACTGGCCCTGCTGCTAGGCGTGATTGCAGCACTGCTCATTACCCGGCAGATCGTCGGCCCGCTCGGCGAGACCTTGAAGGTTGCCGAGCGAGTGGCCGCCGGCGACCTGACCCATAACCTCACTTCTGACCGTCGCGACGAACTCGGCCAACTGCAACGCGCCATGCAAAGCATGACCGTGGGCCTACGGCAATTGATCGGCGGCATCAGCGACGGCGTGACCCAAATCGCCAGCGCCGCCGAACAGCTTTCAGCCGTGACCGAGCAGACCAGCGCCGGGGTCAACAGCCAAAAGGTGGAAACCGATCAGGTCGCCACCGCCATGCACGAAATGACCGCTACCGTGCAGGAAGTCGCACGCAACGCCGAGGAAGCTTCCGAAGCCGCCGTCGCAGCCGATCAGCAGGCCCGCGAGGGTGACAAGGTCGTCGGCGAAGCCATCTCTCAGATCGAACGCCTGGCGCGGGAAGTGGGCAACTCCACCGCCGCCATGGGTGACTTGAAGCGTGAAAGCGACAAGATCGGCAGCGTCCTGGATGTGATCAAGTCCGTGGCCCAGCAAACCAACCTGCTGGCCCTCAACGCCGCCATCGAAGCGGCCCGTGCCGGCGAAGCCGGTCGTGGGTTCGCTGTAGTGGCCGACGAAGTCCGCAGCCTGGCCCAGCGCACCCAGAAGTCGACCGAAGAAATCGAAGAACTGATCGTGGGCTTGCAAAGCGGTACTGAACAGGTCGCGACCATCATGGACAACAGCCGCAGCCTGACCGACAGCAGCGTCGAACTGACCCGCCGCGCCGGGAGCTCGCTGGAGAACATTACCCGTACAGTCTCGGCGATCCAGTCGATGAACCAGCAGATCGCTGCGGCGGCTGAGCAGCAGAGTGCGGTGGCTGAGGAGATCAACCGTAGCGTGCTGAATGTGCGTGATGTGTCGGAGCAGACTGCGTCGTCCAGTGAAGAAACTGCCGCCTCCAGTGCTGAGCTGGCGCGGTTGGGGGTTCATTTGCAGACGTTAGTGGGAAGGTTCCGGGTTTGATGTCTTGCGGTTGCCTTACTTAGATTTGTGTGTATATCCGTTATTTAGGTAACGGCTACTTATGGTTCCGCTCTTACAGCGGGTCACTTTCGAAAAGCCCGGAAGCCGGCCCAGTCGAAAGTAACCAAAGCGCTTTTGCCCCACCACTCGGTGCCTCGCCTAGGCTCGGCATGCCCTCTCTCCGGCATTGCTCCGTGGGCCCGCCGCGAAGGGCCATCCATGGCCCAGCGCGGCTACCTCGGCATCCATGCCGAGGTGCCCACTGCGCAATGCCTACGTTCAGCCATCGTGGTTAACGGGGCGTCCGAGATCAACGTCCACCGCGAGGCGGCCTGGTAGCCGACCTTTCTCTCCGGCCGTACCCCGATTCAAATGTGGGAGCGAGCTTGCTCGCGATGGCGGTGTGTCAGTTTGCGGTGATGTTGGATGTGCCGGCCTCTTCGCGAGCAAGCTCGCTCCCACAGGGGAAACGCGGTCCCCATCACGAACCAGGTCGGCTGTCAGGCCGCCTCGCGAGCAAGCTTTGCTCCCACAGATTGGACAGGTGTACGACCGGAAGAGCCAGGCCGGCTATAAGGCCGCCTTCGCGAGCAAGCCCGCTCCCACAATGGAATTGGCGTACACCTGAGAGAGCCAGGTCGGCTACCAGGCCGCCTCGCGGTGGACGTTGATTTCGGCGCCCCGTTAACCACGCTGGCCGAACGCAGGTATTGTGGAGTGGGCATCCCGGCATGGATGCCGGGATAGCCGCGCTGGGCCATGGATGGCCCTTCGCGGCGGCCCACGGAGCAATGCCTGCGTTCGGGCATGCCGAGCCTAGGCGAGGCACCGAGTGGTGGGGCATGTAGCGTTTTGCTTACTTTTGCGCTTCTCAAAAGTGAGCCGCTGTAAGAGCGGAACCATAAGTAGCCGTTACCTAAATAACGGATATACACACAAAGATCAGCCCTTCAGCACAGAGCTACACCGTCTTGCGCCATTGCCTACAACTACGCCAGAATCCGCCGGCTTGTGCGCCTTGGCCCTGGGCTCTAACGTTTGCAGGTCGCTGTCAGTTCAGCGACCGGGTTTAGCAGCTCGGCACATTATCAAGGCACGCAGGTCCGCTTTATGGCGGCTGCGCGTGGGGCACTTCGGTGCGCCGGGTTCCTTGATTCCTGGTCTGCTAACCCGCGCACAGTCGCCACCCTTTTCGTCTAGCAGCGATGTCTGGCGGCTCCATCAATCAAGGAGCGTCAACCATGCACAAGGTCACACACAACCCACCAGAAGCAGAAACCGACCCCAAGAAACTCCAGGAAGCCACCGACCGCGCACTCGATTACTACCTGAAGTCCAAACAGCCTCAATGACTGAAAGAGCGCCCAACAAAAAGCCCCGCTTCCTTCCAGAAGCGGGGCTTTTTGCGTATCAGGCCAGTTGAGGCTGTACGCTCACCGGCTGTAGCGGCAGCAGCGGTGCATGGGGGTCGGCCTTGACCGACTCACGCCATGCCGCCAGCCACTCGAGATGCCCTTCGCTCCAGACCTGCTCGTGCAGGCGGGACAGGGCTACCGGATCGCTCAGCAGGGCCAGTCGTTCGGCGTTGCCGAGACCGGCAGGGCCGACCTTCAGGGCGTGGCGAACGCGTTCGACACGCAGCCATTCGATCGGCTCGGCCTGACCGTGTCGCGAGGTGGCCAGCGCACACGCCAAGGCGTTCTGTTGTGGATCGACCACCGCCCGGATGAAACCGTCGTTCAGCGCATGCCAACGGTTCTCGTGGGTGTATTGGTCCGTCGACAACAGCTCCTGCGGCGGTGCGTATTCCTCGGGAATCAGGAACAGGCTTTCATCGCGGGACTTCAAGCCCAGGCCCACACGACTGGAAATCACCGATACCGGGATCGACAGGATCAGCGACCCGACGATTGGCACGAGCCACCAGAGGAAGCTTGGGTTCAGCCAGATCACCAGCAAGGCCCAGAAGAAGCCCAACAAGGTTTGCGGACCGTGGCGCTTGACCGCTTCGCTCCATGGCGTGGAGTCATCATCACGTTTGGGCGAGTTCCAGGTCGCGGCCCAGCCCAGGAAAGCGGCCAGGACGAAACGGGTGTGGAAGATCATGCGCACTGGCGCCAGCAGCATGGAGAACAGCATCTCCAGCAACATGGACATGGTCACCTTGAACTTGCCACCGAACGCCTTCGCACCTTTCGCCCAAATCAGCACGATGCTCAAGAGCTTGGGCAGGAACAGCAGCACGATGGTCGTCGAGAACAAGGCAATGGCCTTTTCCGGATGCCATTGCGGCCACAGCGGATAGAGCTGGCGTGGTTCGAGGAAGTACTGCGGCTCCATCAATGTGTTCACCGCCAGCAGCGCGGTGGACAGCACCAGGAAGAAGAACCACAACGGCGCCGACAGGTAGGACATCACGCCGGTCAGGAACACCGCACGGTGCACCGGGTGCATGCCCTTGACCAGGAACAGCCGGAAGTTCATCAGGTTGCCGTGGCACCAGCGACGGTCGCGCTTGAGTTCGTCCAGCAGGTTCGGCGGCAGCTCTTCGTAGCTGCCCGGCAGGTCATAGGCAATCCACACGCCCCAGCCGGCACGGCGCATCAGCGCGGCTTCGACGAAGTCGTGGGAGAGGATCGCGCCCGAGAACGCCCCCTTGCCCGGCAGCGGCGCCAAGGCACAGTGATCGATGAACGGCTTCATGCGGATGATTGCGTTGTGACCCCAGTAATGGGATTCGCCCAACTGCCAGAAGTGCAAACCGGCCGTGAACAACGGACCATATACCCGGGTGGCGAACTGCTGCATGCGCGCATACAGCGTGTCCATGCCCGAGGCCCGTGGCGCGGTCTGGATGATGCCGGCGTCCGGCGTGGCTTCCATCAGGCGCACCAGGCTGGTCAGGCATTCGCCGCTCATCACGGAGTCCGCGTCGAGCACGACCATGTACTTGTAGTCACTGCCCCAACGACGGCAGAAGTCGTCGAGGTTGCCACTCTTGCGTTTCACGCGACGGCGGCGGCGACGGTAGAAGATCTTGCCAAAGCCCCCGGTCTCACGGCAGACATCCAGCCAGGCCTGCTGTTCGGCGACGCAGATATCGGTTTCGTTACTGTCGCTGAGCACGAAGAAGTCGAAGCGATCCAGGTCGCCGGTGGCGGCCACCGACTCGAAGGTCGCGCGCAAACCGGCGAACACCCGCGGCACGTCTTCGTTGCAGATCGGCATCACCAGCGCGGTGCGGGCGTCCTTGGGAATCGGCTCATTGCCGGCGCTGGCGCCGGAGATGCGGTATTTGTCGTGACCGGTGAGCAATTCGAGAAAGCCCATCAGGGCCGTCCAGAAACCCGCCGACACCCAGCAGAACAGGATCCCGAACAGAATCAGGATGCTGGTTTGCAGCGCATACGGCAGTACTTGCGTGGCCGTCTGCAGCAGCGGCTGGTGCAGGACTTCGTCCAGGTCCACCAGCGACCAGCCCTGGTAAGGCATGATGCCTTTCATGTACCAACCGGCAACGATGGTCTGGCCGAGCATCAGGATCAGCAGGATATAGCGGCGGATCGAACCCACGGTGCGCCAGCGTGCATGGGGCAGCACGCGCTCATCCTTGGGCGGCTTCGGCGGGTTGGTACGACCGGTCAGGCGCCGCCAGGCGCGCACCAGGATATTGGTGCGCCACGGCTCCGGCACGACCTTGGTCCGGCGAATCGGCGGCGTCGCCTTCAAGCACACCCGGCCGTTGGCATCGAGGGCGAGCATTTCGGCGTCCTCGAGTTCCTCGGCGGTGCTCAGCGTCAGTCGACGTCCCACCGAGGCTTGCGCCGCGTCGTTGGGTGCATCGAATGTCGAAGAAGCCAGGCGCTTGTGCAATTCGCTGAATGAGGAGCAGCCCGCCAGCTCGGCGCGCTGCTCGTCGGTCATCGGCAAATGGGCCAGATACTCTCTCAGAGACTCTGGTTGTACGGACGTATTACTCATCGGCAGGCAACTGGTAGCTCCAGGTCTCGGTCAGGACTTGTTCAGTCTGTTCCGGTTCCTGAGGGGTTGGGGTCGGCTCGGCGGCGGCGGTAGACGCCTTGACGGCCTTGGCTTCTTTCTGCTCGCCGACTTGCTCGTTGGCTTTCTCTTTCTCGCTCTGCTGCTTGGCGACCTTGTCGGCCTTGGCCAGCGTGGTCACGGAGTGCGCGGTGGCTGGCAGCTCGACAGGGACAAGCGGCCTGACCAATGCGGCACGCATCTCGGTCGCTTTGCTCGGGTCCTTGATCTTCAGGCGCAACGTCAGGCGCCAGCCCTTGGTTTCAGGGTTGTAGCGCACGCTGTTCTCGACGATCTCGCCATTGTCGCCAACGCTCACCTGGCTACGGACCTCGGCGTCTTCAGGCAGCGCTTGCAGGGATGGCCCTTCGAAATCCACCAGGTAGGCCACGCTGCCGTCCGGTTGACGGATCAGGTTGGACTGCTTCACGTCACCGGTGGAACGCAGGGTCTGCTTGACCCAGGCGCTGTCTGGCGAGTGCAGGTTGGCTTCGTCGAGGGTCCAATGCAGGCGGTAGGCGAAGTCCAGTGGCTGGCCTGGCTCAGGCAGTTTTTCCGGGCTCCAGAACGCAACGATGTTGTCGTTGGTTTCGTCGGCGGTCGGGATCTCGACCAGATCGACGGTGCCCTTGCCCCAATCGCCTTTGGGTTCGATCCAGGCGCTTGGACGTTTTTCGTAACGGTCATCGAGGTCTTCATAGTGGCTGAAGTCGCGACCCCGTTGCAGCAGGCCGAAACCACGCGGGTTTTCTACCGAGAAGTTGCTCACGGCCAAGTGTTTCGGGTTGTTCAGCGGACGCCAGATCCACTCGCCGTTGCCGGCATGGATGGACAGGCCGCTGGAGTCGTGGAGTTCACGACGATAGTTCAGCACCTTGGACGGCTGGTTGGCGCCGAACAGGAACATGCTGGTCAGCGGGGCGATGCCCAGTTTGTTGACGCGATCACGCAGGAACACGCGGGATTTCACATCGACAACGGTGTCGGTGCCCGGACGCACGATCAGGCGATAAGCGCCAGTGGCCCGCGGCGAATCCAGCAGGGCGAAGATCACCAGGTGCTTGTCGGTCGGTTTCGGACGCTGGATCCAGAATTCGCGAAAGCGCGGAAACTCTTCACCGGACGGCAACGCGGTGTCGATGGCCATGCCGCGAGCGGACAAACCGTAGACCTGGCCCTTGCCGATGACGCGGAAATAACTCGCGCCCAGCATGGTCATGATTTCGTCTTGCTTGTCGGCCTTGTTGATCGGGTACAACACGCGGAAACCTGCGTAGCCCAGCTGTTCGGTGGCCTTGGGATCGAACTTCACGTCGCCGAAATCGAAACGCGTCGGGTCGTACTTGATCTCGTCGACGGTGGTCGCGGTGATTTCGTTGATCTTCACCGGCGTATCGAAATGCATGCCCTGGTGATAGAAGGACAGACGGAACGGGGTCTTCTGGTCGGCCCATTCAGCTTTTTCGGTGCGGAAACGGATTTTCTGATAATCGGCGAATTTCATTTCGCGGAATTCGTTCGGCAAATTGCTGCGCGGGGCTTCGAACTTCTGCCCGGCCAGCTCTTGTGCCTTCGCCGACACATCATCCAGGCTGAATGCCCACAGCTGACCCGCGCCGAACAGGCACAACAGGGCCGAGCCCGTTACCAGGGCGCTTCTCAACCGTTTGGCCGTCATTTTTGGTGCATTACAGGGACTAACAATCACGAGCAACCCTCGCCGAAAACTGATCAAAAAACCAACGGCCAGATAAAGTATCTGCACGGTAACGGCGCTGAAAAACCGTTCCTGCGGACCACTCTTGCCAAGTTGGCGAGCATTGTTCCGACTCCGACGGGGCAAAATGATTCCCCAAGCGGTCCAGGACAAGTCTCTACCTAAGTCAAATGGACCAGCGAACGCTGATCCCCCGTAGCGCGCGATTATCTAGTAGCCCGCGTGACAACGCATCAGGGGCAGCAAAGTATTTATCGAGAAAACTCACGGTTTGGCCTCGAAACAGAACCGAAAAGATGTTTCAAACGCTTTCAGACCTGTAACAGGAAGGTTACCGGGCCATCATTGACCAGATGAACCTGCATGTCGGCGCCGAATCTACCTGATGCCACAGTGCCATGCATCTGTTTCGCCTGGGTCAGTAAATAGTTGAACAGCTCTTCACCCAGGGCCGGAGGCGCGGCCGTGGAAAAACTGGGGCGCAGACCGCTTTTGGTGTCCGCCGCCAAGGTGAACTGCGACACCAGCAGCAACCCGCCGCCGACATCCCCCAGAGACAGGTTCATCTTGCCCTCGGCGTCGCTGAACACTCGGTAGTTAAGCAGCTTGTGCAGCAGCTTGTCGGCGCTGGCCCGGGTATCCCCGGGCTCGACGGCCACCAGCACCAGCAAGCCCTGGTCCACGGCCCCGACGATCTCGCCTGCCACTTCGACCCGGGCACCGCGCACTCGTTGCAACAGCCCCTTCATGCTTCTTCGGGCGGCAGGTCGAGCAGGCGCCGGGCCATTTGCGCAGCGGCGCGCACCAGCGCGTCGGTAATCCCCGGCTCCGAAGCCGCGTGACCGGCATCGCGGATCACCTGCAACTCGCTGTTGGGCCAGTTCTGGTGCAGCTCCCAGGCATTGTCCAGCGGGCAGATGACGTCGTAGCGTCCGTGCACGATGACGCCCGGCAAATGGGCGATCTTGCCCATGTCGCGAATCAGTTGGTTGGGTTCGAGAAAGGCGTTGTTGGTGAAGTAGTGGCATTCGATCCGGGCAATCGACAGCGCCCGCTGCGGCTCGGAGAAGCGATCGACCACCAACGGGTTCGGACGCAGGGTCGCGGTTCGACCTTCCCAGGTGGACCAGGCCTTGGCCGCGTGCATCTGGGCGATCTGGTCGTTACCGGTCAGGCGCTTGTGGAAAGCGCTGAGCAAGTCGTCGCGCTCGTCCAGCGGGATCGGTGCGATGTAGTCCTGCCAGTAGTCGGGAAACAGGCGACTGGCGCCGGCCTGGTAGAACCATTCGATTTCCTGCGGACGGCACAGAAAGATCCCACGCAGGATCAGGCCATGGACCCGCTCCGGATGGGTCTGGGCGTAGGCCAGGGCCAATGTCGAGCCCCAGGAACCGCCGAACAGCACCCATTTCTCTATGCCCAGGTGCCTGCGAATGCGCTCCAGGTCTTCGACCAGGTCCCAGGTGGTGTTGTTTTCCAGGCTGGCGTGGGGGGTGGAGCGACCGCAACCGCGCTGGTCAAAGGTGACGATGCGGTACAGGTTCGGATCGAAGTAGCGACGGCTCTGCGCATCACAGCCAGCACCCGGGCCGCCGTGAATGAACACCACTGGCAGGCCTTCCGGGGAACCGCTTTCATCGACATAGAGCGTGTGGGTGTCATCGACAGCCAGATCGTGCCGGGCATGGGGTTTGATCTGCGGGTACAAAGTCTGCATTGCGCGCTCCGTAAGGGGTCGAGTCATCCCTGTGGGGACTTCTATTTAGTCTGCCGTCAGGCATCATAAACCCGAATCACCTCAATGAGCATGCCCCTGCACAGTCAAAGCCTGTCAGCCAGGAATGCCAGCAACGTGCGATACAACTGATCGACCTCTGGCACACGGCCCCGGCCACGCAGGCAACCGTGGACCAACCCTTTGCCGACATACAGCACGACATCCACTTCTGCGGCGTCAAGCCGCTCGCTGTAACGAACACCATCGTCACGCAGGGGGTCCCATTGCGCGACGGCGATTAACGTCGCAGGCAAGCCGCCCAGGTCATCGGCGAGCAGCGGCATGGCATAAGGCGAGGGCCGAACGCCTCCCAGGTACAACGCCTCATAACACGCCAGCTCTCGGCGACTCAGAAGTGGGGCATCGAAGCATTCGTGGCGCGAAGGCAGGTCCGCGGGGCCTCCGAGCGCCGGGTAGATCAAGACCTGGGCCCGGGGCAACGGTTGCCCGGCATCGCGCAAGGCCAGGCACAACGCAGCGGCGAGATTGCCGCCGGCACTGTCGCCGACGACCAACTGGCGACGGGGGTCGATGGCAAACGGGGCGTCCGCCAAGTGACGCCACACCGCAAGGCAGTCTGCGAAACCGGCTGGAAACGGATGCTCCGGGGCCAGCCGGTAATCCACGGCCACCACCAACGCGCCAAGCTCAGCCGCCAGTTCCATACAGATGAAGTCATGGGAGTCCAGGTCCCCCACCACCCACCCCCCTCCGTGCAGATAAAGAAGGCATGGCCAGCCGGCGAGCGGCGCCGCACGTCGGGGGTAGTAGGCCCGCACAGCCACGCCGGCCAGTTCGAAATCCTCGATGGCCAGCGTCGGCGGGCATGGCGGAGTGAACGCCCGGCACATCTGGCTGTAGGCCCGGCGCGAACCGTCGAGGCTGTCGTCCGGATGGGTGAAGCTCAGGGTTTTGTCGATGAAGGCTGACATTGCCTGGGAGAGTGGATAAGCCATGTTGGGTAACCACCAAATGTATCCTTGGGTAGCGCGCAAACTGTGGCGAGGGGATTTATCCCCGCTGGGCTGCGAAGCAGCCCTGAATGTCGATGCGGCGGTGCGCCAGGCAGGCCGCGTTCAACCGTTTGGGGGCGCTTCGCACCCCAACGGGGATAAATCCCCTCGCCACAATGATGAGGCATTACGGCTTGAGGCTGGCCTGCACCGCCGCCACGCCATCCTGGCCATTAAAGCTCGTGACGCCAGCCAACCAGCGCTGCAGGTCCTCGGGATGATCGCGCAGCCATTGCCGGGCGACATCCTGGGGTGTCTTGCGCTCCATGATCGGCACCATCAACTGACTCTCCTGGGCCGCAGTGAAGGTGAGGTTTTCCAACAGCCGGTTCACATTCGGGCAACGCTGGGCATAGTCCGGCGCGGTCACGGTGGACACGGTCGCGGCACCTTCGTTCGGACCATAGACGTCCTCGCTGCCGGTCAGGTAGGTGATGTTCATATTGATGTTCATTGGGTGTGGCGTCCAGCCGACGAAGACCACGAACTCCTTGCGATTCACCGCACGCTGCACCGCCGCCAGCATGCCCGCTTCACCGGATTCGATCAGCTTGAAGTCCTTGAGGCCGAAGTGGTTGGTCTCGATCAGGGTCTTGATGGTGGTGTTGGCCCCGCTGCCCGGCTCGATGCCGTAGATCTTGGCGCCAAGCTGATCCTTGAACCGGGCAATGTCGGCAAAGGTCTTGAGCCCCGCCGCCGCCACGTAGTCCGGAACGGCCAGGGTGGCCTGGGCGTCGGCCAGGCTCGGCTTATCCAATACCTTCACCTGGTTGGCCGCCAGGAACGGCGCGATGTTCTTGTCCATCGCCGGCTTCCAATAGCCCAGGAAGATGTCGAGCCGCTTGTCGCGAATGCCAGCGAAGATGATCTGTTGCACGGCGCTGGTCTGCTTGCTTTCGTAACCCAGGCCGGTGAGCAGCACATCGGCCATGCCGCTGGTGGCGATCACGTCGGTCCAGTTGACCACGCCCATGCGCACGGTCTGGCAGGAGGCGGGCTCGGCGGCCATCGCCCCGCTGCTCAATAGAACGGTACCGCAGAGGAACGACAGACAGCGTTTGAACAGTCTTTTCATCGGGGAGGTCTCGTGCGGCAGCGGATTATTGTAGGCCGGTGTCTTGCTGCACCGTGACCGGAACATTACCCAGCGTCGAGAGGGTCAAGATGAACTGTGGCGACTCGGTTTTGCACGGTGGCGACAGCCCCGTACGAGGCTCAAGGACAAACACAATCCTGTGGCGAGGGGATTTATCCCCGTTGGACTGCGCAGCAGTCCCAAAAGCTCTCAGTCCGACCCGTCAGGTCGCTGGAAGACATCCGTTTTGGGGCCGCTTCGCGACCCAGCGGGGATAAATCCCCTCGCCACAGAAGTACCGCGCGGTGTTTATTTCTTATAAGTCTGCCGTCCCCACGCCAGGAAACCTTCCAGCAACGCCCTGAGCACCACCTGGGTCGGAGCCGCCAGATCCGGTCGGTAGTTGAACGGCTCGAATTCTTCCATGTAGGTGCTCTGGCACAGTTCCAGTTGCACCGCATGGATGTGTTCGGCGGGGTTGCCGTAGTAGCGCGTAATGTGTCCGCCCTTGAACCGCCCGTTGAGCACGTGGGTGAATTCACCATGGCGAGCACAGATGGCTTCGAGCTGGCTGGCCAGGGCCGGGTCGCAACTGGCACCGTTAAAGGTGCCGAGGTTGAAGTCCGGCAGCTTGCCGTCGAACAGGTGCGGGATCACCGAACGGATCGAATGGGCATCGAACAGCAACGCATAACCGAACTCGGCCTTGAGCCGCGCCAGTTCCTGCTGCAGCGCCTGGTGGTACGGCATCCAGACCTGTTGCAGATACGTCGCGCGCTCCTCGACCGACGGTTCCAGCCCTTCGCGAAACAACGGCACGCCGTCGAACAGCGTCGCCGGGTACAAACCGGTGGTGGCGCCGACGTACATCGGCGTGTCATCGGAGGGGCGGTTCAGATCGACGACGAACCGCGAGTACTCGGCGGCCAGGGTGCTGGCGCCCAGCTCGGCGGCGAACTCGTAGAGCCTTGGGATGTGCCAGTCAGTGTCCGGCAGGCTTTGAGCCTCGGGGATCAACCCGGCCTGTACCGCCGGGGTCAGGCGCAGGCCGGCATGGGGCATGCTGATCAACAGCGGCACGCGCCCTTGCTTGAAATTCAGGACCTTCTCCATAACCGTTCTCCTCAATCGATTTCCACGCCGTGACGCACGACGCGTTTTTCCAGATCGCCACCGAGCCAGTACGCCAGGTCGGCCGGGCGGTCGATGTGCCAGGCGACAAAGTCCGCGACCTTGCCGGCTTCCAGCGAACCGTGGGTTTGAGCCATGCCCAAGGCCTGGGCCGCATGAATCGTCGCCCCCGCCAGGGCTTCTTCCGGGGTCATCCGGAAACAGGTGCAGGCCATGTTCAACATCAAGCGCAAGGACAACGCCGGCGAGGTGCCAGGGTTGAGGTCGCTGGCCACGGCGATTTTCACACCGTGCTTGCGCAGGGCGTCCATGGGCGGCAGCTGGGTTTCGCGCAGGAAATAAAATGCGCCCGGTAACAGCACCGCCACGGTGCCGGATTCGGCCATGGCCTTGGCGTCGTCCTCGGTCATGAACTCCAGGTGATCGGCCGACAGCGCCTGGTAACGCGCCGCCAGGCTGGAACCGTGCAGCGACGACAACTGCTCGGCGTGCAGCTTCACTGGCAGCCCCAGTTGTTGCGCAGTGATGAACACCCGCTCGACCTGCGCCGGGGAAAACGCCAGGTATTCGCAAAAGGCATCCACCGCATCCACCAGCCCCTCGGCCGCCAGGGCCGGCAGCATCTCGGTGCAGATGTGCTCGATGTAGTCGTCGGCGCGATCCTTGTATTCCGGCGGCAAGGCGTGGGCCGCCAGACAAGTGCTGCGTACGCTGACTGGCAGCTCAGCGCCGAGACGGCGGATGACCCGCAGGATCTTGCGCTCGCTGGCCAGGTCCAGGCCGTAACCGGATTTGATTTCCACCGTGGTCACGCCATCGCGCATCAGGCTTTTCAAACGTTTGGCGGCACTGGCGAACAGCTCATTCTCAGTGGCGGCACGGGTGGCGCGCACGGTGCTGGCGATACCACCGCCGGCCGCGGCGATCTCGGCATAGCTGACGCCTTGCAGGCGTTGTTCGAACTCACCACTGCGGTTGCCGCCAAATACCGTGTGGGTATGGCAGTCGATCAGCCCCGGCGTGACCCAGGCGCCCTTGAGGTCGTTGACCGCCGGGTAGTCACCCGTCGGCAATTCGGCACGCGGGCCGATCCATTGGATGTGCTCACCCTGGGTGACGATGACGGCGTCTTCGATGATCGAGTAGACGCCCTGGGCCATGGTGGCGGCGTGGCAGTTTTGCCAGAGGGTTTTCATCCCGGTTTCCTCGTCGCATTCAAAATCGAATCGCGAGCAAGCTCGCTCTCACAAAGGTCAGGGTGTACCCCAAATGAATGTGGGAGCGAGCTTGCTCGCGATGGCGCCCTTACAGGCTCGGCAACAACTGCGCCGTGACCAGTTCGTTCAAGCACCGACTCGCCAGCAATTCACTGGCTGCATGGATGTCCGGCGCAAAGAAGCGGTCTTTCTCGTAAAACGGCACTTGCGCACGCAACAGACCCCGGGCCCGCTCCAGCTTCGTGGAGGTCTTCAAGCCGCCACGCAGGTCCAGCCCCTGGCAAGCCGCGAGCCATTCCACCGCAAGGATCCCACGGGTGTTCTCGGCCATTTCCCACAGACGCTTGCCGGCAGCCGGCGCCATGGAAACGTGGTCTTCCTGGTTGGCCGACGTCGGCAGGCTGTCCACCGAATGGGGATGGGACAGCGCCTTGTTTTCACTGGCCAGGGCCGCCGCAGTGACCTGGGCGATCATGAAGCCGGAGTTCACCCCGCCATTGGCGACGAGGAACGGCGGCAGTTGCGACATGTGCTTGTCCATCATCAACGAAATGCGCCGCTCGCTCAGGGAGCCAATCTCGGCAATCGCCAAGGCCATGTTGTCGGCCGCCATCGCCACCGGTTCGGCGTGGAAGTTGCCGCCGGAAATCACGTCGCCCTCGGCGGCGAACACCAGCGGGTTGTCCGACACCGCGTTGGCCTCGATCACCAGCACCTCGGCGGCCTGGCGGAACTGAGTCAGGCAGGCGCCCATCACTTGTGGCTGGCAACGCAGGGAGTACGGGTCCTGGACCTTGTCGCAGTTCTGGTGCGAGTCGGAGACTTCGCTGCGCTCGCCCAGCAGATCACGGTACGCCGCGGCGGCGTCGATCTGGCCTTTCTGGCCACGGGCGGCATGGATGCGTGCATCGAATGGCGAACGCGAGCCGAGCACCGCTTCCACGGTCAGGCCGCCCAGGGCCAGGGCACCGGCAAACAGGTCTTCGCCTTCGAACAGGCCACGCAGGGCAAATGCGGTGGACACCTGGGTGCCGTTGAGCAACGCCAGGCCTTCCTTGGCGGCCAGGGTCAGCGGCGTGAGCCCAGCCACTTTCAGCGCGTCGACGGCCGGCAGCCATTCGCCCTTGTAGCGGGCCTTGCCTTCGCCCAGCAGCACCAGGGACATGTGGGCCAGTGGCGCCAGGTCACCGGACGCACCGACCGAACCCTTGAGCGGAATGTGCGGATAAACCTCGGCATTGATCAGCGCAATCAGCGCATCGATCACCTGCCGACGGATACCGGAAAAGCCCCGGCTCAGGCTGTTGACCTTGAGCACCATGACCAGCCGCACCAGCGCATCGCTGATGGGCTCGCCCACGCCGGCGGCATGGGACAGCACCAGGGAACGCTGCAGGTTTTCCAGGTCTTCGCTGGCGATGCGGGTCGAGGCCAGCAGGCCGAAACCGGTGTTGATGCCGTAGGCGGTGCGGTTCTCGGCAAGAATCTGTTCAACGCAGGCGACACTGGCCTCGATCTGCGCCGACGCGCTGGCGTCGAGGCTCAAGGTCACGGGTTGCTGATAGATGTCACGCAATTGAGCCAGGCTCAATTGGCCGGGAATCAGGTTTAAGGCAGTCATGTATTGCTCCTTTTGAGAGTTTTGTTTTTACCCGCCAGTCGCTCCGGAATGTTCCGTTATCCGTCACCTTCGCCTTTTGGGCGATGCTTTGTGGGCAATAGGTGCCTTGGCACGCTGACGCTTTTTTGATCAATTCAAATTCGGTAATACGCTGTGCAGCGCGCTCGGGTCTTTAAGCAGGCCGGCGGCACTGGCGATGTCCGGCGCCAGCCAGCGATCCTGATCGTAGGCCGGCACGCGCTCGCGCAGCAGTTTCCAGGCGATGTCGGTGCCGGTGCCGAAGCGCTGGGCCTTGAGGAATTCAAAGGCCTGGGCCGCCAGCAAGTATTCGATGGCGAGGATCTGCGTGCAGTTTTCCAGCGCCCGGTGCAGTTTCAGGGCCGCATTGGTCCCCATGCTCAGGTGATCTTCCTGCAAACCGGAGGTGACGAAATTGTCGAGCACCGCCGGTTGCGCCAGTTGCTTGTTTTCCGCGCACAGCGACGCGGCGACATATTGCACGATCATCATCCCCGAGTTCACCCCGGGGTTGGCTACCAGGAAGGCCGGCAGGCCGCTGACATGGGGGTTGATCAAGCGGTCGAGGCGACGCTCGGCGATGGAGCCGATCTCGGCCATGGCAATCGCCAGCAAATCCGCCGCCAACGCCACCGACTGGCCGTGGGGATTGGCCTGGGACATGACCCGGAAGTTCTCCGGCGTACCCAGCAGCAGCGGATTATCGGTCACCGCGTTGAGCTCGGTTTCGATCTGTTGCCGGGCGTGGGCCAACTGATCGCGAGCCGCGCCGTGCACCTGGGGAATCGAGCGGATGCTCAAGGCGTCCTGCGTGCGAATGCCCAGGCTTGCGGCGATGACCTCGCTGCCGTCGAGCAGTGCCCGCAAATTCACACCAACCTGCTGCATGCCCGGGTGTGGCTTGAGGGCGATAACGTCGGCATCGAATGCGGCGATCTGGCCGCGCTGGGCCTCGAAACTCATGGCGCCGATCACATCCGCCCATTGCACCAACCGCGTCGCATCGGCCAGGGCCAAGCAGCTCAGACCGGTCATGCACGGCGTGCCATTGACCAGGCACAAACCGTCCTTGGCCCCGAGCTGCACCGGCTGCAAGCCTTCGGCGGCCAGGGCTTGTTGCGCCGGGACGATCTGCCCGCGATAGCTGACCTGGCCGACACCCAGCAGCGCGATGCCTATGTGGGCCATGTGGGTCAGGTAACCCACCGAACCCTGGGATGGCACTTGCGGCGTGATGCCTCGATTGAGCAGCGCCAGCAACGCCTCGACCACCCGGCGATGGATGCCGGACTTGCCTTGGCTGTAGTTGAGAATGGCGGCGCAGATAATCGCCCGGGTCTGTTCATCGGAGAGCGCCGGGCCAACGCCACAGGCGTGGCTGAGCAAGGTGTTGCGCGACAGTTGGCTGAGTTGTTCGTCTTTGAGCGAAACATTGCACAAGGCTCCCAGGCCGGTGTTGACGCCATAGGCGCGCTCGCCACTTTCGACGATGCGCTGGACGATGGCCTGGGCATTGTCGATCCGCGCCCAGGTCTGGGTCGACAGCTCGAGCACAGCGCCGAAGCGAGCGACAGCGACCACGTCCTGCCAACGCAGGGGGGCGTCGGCGATGATGATTTTTTCAGCCTGGGACATCTAAAGCCTCATACACATAAAGTTGCCGATAACATTTGTGGCGAGGGGATTTAGCGAAACGTCGCACCGCCCCGATGGGTCGCGAAGCGGCCCAATATTCCACCCAGTTGTGCCAGGCTAATTCCATTGCCTGGTTTGGGGCTGCTGCGCAGCCCAGCGGGGATAAATCCCCTCGCCACAACTGCGCATGTCTTTAAACCACCGCCGCCCTGCGCTGCACGAACCGATCGACATACTCATCGGCCGGCGAGTGCAGGATTTCCCGGGGCGTGCCGACCTGGATCAGCTTGCCATCCTTGAGGATCGCGATGCGGTTGCCGATGCGCACGGCCTCGTCGAGGTCGTGGGTGATGAAGACGATGGTCTTGTGCAGAGTCTTTTGCAGCTCCAGCAACTGGTCCTGCATTTCCGCGCGGATCAGCGGGTCGAGGGCGCTGAAGGCTTCGTCCATCAGGATGATATCGGTGTCCGCCGCCAAGGCCCGGGCCAGGCCGACGCGCTGGCGCATGCCGCCGGAGAGTTGGTGCGGGTATTTGTTCTCGTAGCCCTTCAGGCCCACGGTGTTGATCCAGTGCAGTGCCCGCTCGGTGCACACCTGCTTGCTTTCGCCACGGACTTTCAAGCCATAGGCGACATTGTCCAGCACGCTCTTGTGGGGCAGCAGGCCGAAGCTCTGGAACACCATGCTGATCTTGTGCCGGCGAAATTCGCGCAGGGCGTCCATGTCCAGTTGCAGGATGTCTTCGCCGTCCACCAGGATCGCGCCGCTGGTGGGGTCGATCAGCCGGTTGAAGTGGCGCACCAGGGTGGACTTGCCGGAGCCGGACAGGCCCATGATCACGAAGATCTCTCCGGTACCGATGCTCAGCGACAGGTCGTTGACCCCGACCACGCAACCGGTTTCGGCCAGCACCTGGTCCTTGGTCTTGTTCTGGCGGATCAGCTCCAGGGCTTCCTTGGAGCGATTGCCGAAAATCTTGAAGACGTTCTTGACTTCGATCTTGCTGATGGCTGCGTTGCTCATTTGCTCACCTCGTGCCGAGGACGACCATAGGCCTGGGTAATGCGGTCGATGACCACGGCGAGAATCACGATGGCCAGCCCGGCTTCCAGGCCGCGTCCGACGTTGAGGGTCTGGATGCCCACCAGCACGTCTTCGCCCAAGCCGCGGGCGCCGATCATCGAGGCGATGACCACCATCGACAGGGCCATCATGGTGGTCTGGTTGATCCCGGCCATGATGCTCGGCAGGGCCAGGGGCAGTTGCACGCCGAACAGCTGTTGCCAGCGGTTGGCGCCAAAGGCGTTGATGGCTTCCATCACTTCACCGTCCACTTGGCGGATGCCCAGGTCGGTCAGGCGGATCAACGGCGGCGCGGCGTAGATCACCGTGGCGAAAATCGCCGGGACCTTGCCCAGGCCGAACAGCATCAACACCGGAATCAGGTACACGAAGCTCGGCATGGTCTGCATGATGTCCAGCAACGGCATCAGCACCGAACGCAGGCGATTGCTGCGCGCCGAGAGGATGCCCAGTGGAATGCCGATCAACACCGAGATCAGCGTCGCCACCAGCATCAGGGCGAGGGTCTGCATCAGCTTGTCCCAGAGGCCCACCGCCCCCACCAGGAACAACAGACCGACAATCACCGCCGTGGCCACGACCTTGCGCGTGGCGTGCCAGGCAATGCCGCCGACGATGGCCAGCATCAGCCACCAGGGCGCCATGCGCAGCAGGCCTTCGAGGTTGACGATGGCCCACAGCAGGGTGTCGGAGATGTGCCGGAACACATCGCCATAGTTGGTCACAAGGGAGTCGACCCAACCGTTGACCCAGTCGGCGATGGAGAAGGTAAAGCTTTCGGGAAACATAAGAGACTCTCGATCAGGTGGATGCGGTGAACGTCCCGGCCAGCCCCACGGTTGGCCGGGAAAGATTCGACCTACAGAGCCGCGTCGATTTTCTTGGCAGCGTCTTCACTGACCCAGGCGTGCCAGACTTCAGGATGTTCCTTCAGGAAGATCTTCGCCAGTTTCGGCGACTCGATCCGCTCTTTGGCCATGCGCCCGAGGTTCTGGTTCAGGATATCGATCGGCAGGTTGACCTTTTCCAGCACAGCCACCAGTTCCGGGGCTTCGTCGTGGAACGTCTTGGACAGGCCGACCTTGATGCTCACGCTCTTGTCCACGCCTGGTTTTTCTTCGAGTTTCACCAGGTCCACCTGGCCCATCAGCGGCGTTGGCGACCAGTAGTAGAACAGGATCGGTTCGCCCCGCTTGTAGCTCGACAACACCGCCGCATCCAGCGCCGGGCCAGTGCCTGGGCGGAAGTTGGTGTAGGATTTTTCCAGGCCGTAGCTCTTGAGCATTTCGCTGTTGTCCAGCTCGCAGGTCCAGCCGGCCGGGCAGTTGTAGAAGCGGCCCTTGGACGGCTCTTCCGGGTCCTTGAACACAGCGGCGTACTGGCCCAGGTCGGCAATGTTCTTCAGGCCTGGCGCCTTGGCTTCGAGCTTGCGCTTGGCGTCGCCTTCGACCACGTAGCGCGGCACGTACCAGCCTTCGATGGCACCCACCACCGGGGCGCCGACGCCGACCACCTTGCCGGCCTTCTCGGCCTTGTTCCAGACTTCACTGCGGCCGACCCATTCTTCGGCGAACACTTGGATGTCATTGCTGCTCAGGGCGTTTTCCATGGTGATGGAGTTGCCTGGCAGGCTGTCGGTCTTGCAGTCGTAGCCTTTTTCCAGCACCACTTGCAGGACGTCGGTCAGCAGCATGCCGCTTTCCCAGTTCAGGCCGGCGAACTTCACCGGTTTGCCCGACTCGCACCAACCCGCCGCTTGCGTGGCGCCGGCGCTGGCCAGCAGGCCCATGGAAAGCAATGCGGTCAGCAGGGTCTTGTTCGACTTCATTATGTGACGCTCCTAATCAGTTGGATTGGCTTACGGCAGTCAATAGGCATCCAGCCCTGTCAACGTCCCATCAGACCGCTTGGATGCGGCCCGCCCTGCTCGGTTGTGCGTCAACCGCGTCCTGCTCGAGCGGCAGGATCAATTGATCGGGTACTGCGCTGTGCCACTGCTTGGCGACGACGTAATACAGCGCCGCCGGAACCACCAGACCGATGATCCAGGAAATATCCACACCGCCCATGGCTTCCACCAGCGGACCGGTATAGAACTTGGTGGCGATGAACGGCAATTGAACCAGTACGCCGAAGACATAGACGCTGATACCCAAGGCGTTCCACCGACCGTAGCGACCCTTCGGGTCGTTCAGCGCCGGCACGTCATAGCGCTCGCGCGTGATGCAGTAATAGTCCACCAGGTTGATCGCGCTCCAAGGTGTGAAGAACGCCAGCAAGAACAAGATGAAGGACTTGAACGCACCGAGGAACGAGTGCTGGCCGAGCAGCGCGATCAGCGTCGCGGCGCCGACGATGACCAGCACGAAGACCAGGCGCTGCAGGCGCGTGACGCTCAGGTGGCCACGGAAACCGCTGATGATGGTCGCGATGCACATGAAGCTGCCGTAGGAGTTCAGCGTGGAAATGGTGACCTTGCCGAACGCGATGCTGAAATACAGCAGCGCAGCGGTGGCGCCGGTCCCGCCCAGGCCCACGATGTAGGCCACTTCGTGCCCCGCGAACTGCCCGTTGGCCGAGGCGGCGGCAAATACACCCAGGATCATCGCCACCTGTGCACCGATGACTGAACCGGCGCCCGCGGCGAAAAAGGTTTTCACCGAGGACGTCTTGCTCGGCAAGTAACGCGAATAGTCCGCCACGTAGGGGCCGAAGGCGATCTGCCAGGAGGCCGCGAGCGACACCGCAAGCAGGAAACTGCTCCAGCTGAAATGACGGATCTGCAGGAGCGCGCCGATGTCCGTCTGGCTGATCAGGCGAGCGAACAGGTAAACAAAGGCAATGACACCGATGATGCTGGCGACACGGCCAATGAAGTGGATCACCCGATAACCCAGCACCGTGACCAGCACGATGACACTGGCGAACATGAGGATGCCGACACTGTCGCTGACGCCAAACAACTGGCCCAGTGCCTGACCGGAAAGCACGGTTCCCGTGGCGGTGAACCCCAGGTACATCAGGCACACCAGCACGATCGGGATCGCCGCGCCGTAAACGCCAAACTGCACCCGGCTGGAGATCATCTGCGGCAGGCCAAGCTTGGGCCCTTGCGCGGCATGCAAGGCCATGACGCCACCGCCGAGCACTTGGCCGATCAGCAAACCGATCAACGACCAGAACACATCACCGCCCAGCACCACCGCCAATGCACCGGTGACAATGGCCGTGATTTGCAGGTTGGCCCCCATCCAAAGGGTGAACTGGCTCAACAATCGGCCGTGTCTCTCCGCTTCCGGGATGTAGTCGATCGAGCGCTTCTCGATCAACGGCTTGCTGCTTGCGCGTGTGCTGGTGACAGCCATGGTTCAACCTCTGTGGATTGTTTTGGGTTCCTGTGGAGCCTGCTTCCTGTGGGAGCGAGCTTGCTCGCGATAGCGGTGTATCAGCCGATGCCGGTGTCGAATCTGATGACGCCATCGCGAGCAAGCTCGCTCCCACAAGGGGGCTGGGGTTATTTGCCGGTGATCATCGGCAAGTTCAGCCCCTGCTCCTTGGCGCAATCGATAGCAATCTGGTAACCGGCATCGGCATGACGCATCACCCCGGTACCCGGATCGTTGTGCAGCACGCGGGCAATCCGCTCGGCGGCTTCGTCGGTACCGTCACAGACAATCACCATGCCCGAGTGCTGGGAGAAGCCCATGCCGACGCCACCACCGTGGTGCAGCGACACCCAGGTCGCGCCGCTGGCGGTGTTGAGCAAGGCGTTGAGCAACGGCCAGTCGGAAACGGCGTCGGAGCCGTCCTGCATGGATTCGGTTTCACGATTGGGGCTGGCCACGGAGCCGGAGTCCAGGTGGTCGCGGCCGATCACGATCGGCGCCGACAACTCGCCGCTGCGCACCATCTCGTTGAACGCCAGGCCCAGCTTGGCGCGCTGGCCCAGGCCGACCCAGCAGATCCGTGCCGGCAAGCCCTGGAAGCTGATGCGCTCGCGGGCCATGTCCAACCAGTTGTGCAGGTGGGCGTCGTCGGGGATCAGTTCCTTGACCTTGGCGTCGGTCTTGTAGATGTCCTGCGGATCACCCGACAGCGCCGCCCAGCGGAACGGGCCGATGCCGCGGCAGAACAGCGGGCGAATATAGGCCGGGACGAAGCCGGGGAAGTCGAAGGCATTTTCGACGCCCTCTTCCTGAGCCATCTGGCGGATGTTGTTGCCGTAGTCGAAGGTCGGCACGCCCATTTTCTGGAAGGCCAGCATGGCTTTGACGTGGACGGCCATCGATTGCTTGGCGGCCTTCACCACGGCGGCAGGTTCGGTCTTGGCGCGGGCACGGTACTCGTCCCAGGTCCAGCCGGCCGGCAGGTAGCCGTTGAGCGGGTCATGGGCGCTGGTCTGGTCGGTGACCATGTCCGGACGCACACCACGACGGACCATTTCCGGCAGGATCTCGGCAGCGTTCCCACACAGTGCGATGGAAATCGCCTTGCCTTCGGCGGTGTATTTCTCGATGCGCGCCAGGGCGTCGTCGAGGTCGGTAGCTTGCTCGTCGACGTAGCGGGTTTTCAGGCGGAAATCGATGCTCACCTGCTGGCACTCGATATTCAGCGAGCACGCACCGGCCAGGGTCGCGGCCAAGGGTTGCGCCCCCCCCATGCCGCCCAGGCCGGCGGTCAGGACCCAGCGGCCCTTGAGATTGGAGTCGTAATGCTGGCGACCGGCCTCGACGAAGGTTTCATAAGTGCCCTGCACGATGCCCTGGCTGCCGATGTAGATCCAGCTACCGGCGGTCATCTGGCCGTACATGGCCAGGCCCTTGGCGTCGAGTTCGTTGAAGTGCTCCCAACTGGCCCAGTGCGGTACCAGGTTGGAGTTGGCGATCAGTACACGAGGAGCGTTGCTGTGGGTCTTGAACACGCCCACCGGCTTGCCGGATTGCACCAGCAGGGTTTCGTCGTCATTCAGGTTGGTCAGGCTTTCGACGATCTTGTCGTAGCACGCCCAGTTGCGTGCCGCGCGGCCGATGCCACCGTAGACCACCAGTTCCTTGGGGTTCTCGGCCACTTCCGGGTCGAGGTTGTTCATCAGCATGCGCAGCGGCGCTTCAGTCAGCCAGCTCTTGGCGGTCAGCGTGTTACCGCGGGGGGCGCGGATTTCAACGTCACGGTATTTTTCGGGTTTGCGGGTAGCGTCGGTCACAGCAAAAACTCCTCAGCGATCAATCCAGACCAGCCCGGGCAGTGGGCAGCGATTCAGCGAACGTTGCGTTGAATATCGTGACTCATACGCAGACGTCTTTACTTGTATGTACAAGCATATGCAATCAAGCGGCCAACTTGTTGGAGGCGGTGTTCAGAAACCGTTGGGGAATTGGCTGAAAGCCTTGTGATTTAAGGACTGCTGAGGGGCATGAAATTTTTCAAGAGGATTTTCGAGGAGGAAATCGGAGGGACAAAAAAACGTGGCTTTGCGCCACGCTGGGGCATTCGGTAACAAATTGGTGCGCAAAGAGGAAACAATGAGTCAGCGTTTTTGTGGTGAGGGGATTCATCCCCGCTGGGCTGCACAGCAGCCCTGTATCCAGACAACTCGGTAGGGGGGTCGCTCCGCGACCCAGCGGGGATAAATCCCCTCGCCACACGGTGAAGCCGGATTTAGCGGGCCGTCAGCTCAATCACGCAGCATTGACCGTGGATCGAGACATCCACCAACCCAGTGTTACCGCTCAGCTGCAAACAATCGTAGAGGCCCAAGTCCACGGCGGACTCACCGATCTTGATAGCCAGTCCCGGAGCGGCACTGAACACCAGCACCGTTTGCGCCTCACTGAAAAACCGCTGTTGACCGCCCAACCACTGCAACCGCGCACGGTAACGCTGCGGCGCATAGATCAGGTTGAAGTCGCGAATCGGTCCGCCCAGCAACGTGCAATAGACATGGCTTTCGCCGCTAAAGGCAAAGGGGTCCAGCGGATGCAGAGCCCGCGTGGCCTGCCCATCGACGTTCAACGTCATGCCGTCACCCTGCAAGACACTGATGATCCGCTCGTAACCGGTGAAACTGGAAAAGCCCCCCGATTCAGCAATATCGGCAATCGACAGGCGCCAACCGAAACCTTCCAGGCCGGCGCCGGCATCGCGGGTGATTTCTTCGGTGCTGCCCCCGCCGTTTTTCCACGGCATGCGGGGGTAATCTACTGCGCGTAAAACCTTCAACTGGCTCATTTATGAAAGCGCCCTTCCAGACTGTGACGGGAACCCGGATGAATCAGGCGTGCGGCGGTCACCGGTTGGCGTCCGGACCAGGTGCGACGGCGGATCAGCAGGCACGGCTCGCCCCTTTCGATCTGCAGCAGCTTGCATTCGCTCGGCTCGGCCAGGATCGCCTCCACCACATGCTCGCCTTCGGTCAGCGGTGCAACCTGGTTCAGGTAGGCGTAGGGGGTTTGCACGGTGAAGTCCTGCTTGAGGTATTCAGGCGCCACCAGTGCGTTGACGAAGCGGTCCTCGATTTGCACGGGGATGTCGTTCTCGAAATGCACGATCAACGAATGGAATACCTTCTGGCCTTCGCGCATATCCAGGGCCAGGGCCCGCTCGGAGCCGGCCGCTTCTTCTTCCAGGGTGATCACCTTGCAACTGTGGCGATGACCGCGGGAGGCAATTTCGTCGGCGATGTTATGCACCTCGAACAACGCGGACTGGCTCTTGGGCTCGGCCACGAAGGTGCCGACCCCCTGCATGCGCACCAACAGGCCGTCGGCGGTCATTTCCCGCAGGGCACGGTTGATGGTCATGCGGCTAAAGCCCAACTGGCTGACCAGCTCGCTTTCCGACGGCACGCGGTAATGCGGCGGCCAGTTCCCACTGTCGATCTGCTGGGTGATCATCTGTTTGACGCGGGCATACAAGGGCGCCGGACTGTCACCCATGTTTGCGGCCAGCGGCGGTTTGGCAGGCGGAGTCGGCACGGCGGTTCCCTGTTCTGCGAATAAGGTTGCTAGCTTGCCGGAGTTTACCGGCCAGGCAAACGTCTGTATATGTATATACAAATTACACACGATGAGGTTGAACCATGTCCGCCTTCTTTGCCGAACGCGCACTGCTGCCTAGTGGATGGGCCCATGATGTACGTCTTGAGGTCGACGCCAACGGCGTCCTGACCCATATCCAGGCCGGTTCCCACGCAGACGGCGCCGAGCGGCTGGGCGGTCCGCTGTTGCCGGGCATGCCGAACCTGCACTCCCATGCCTTTCAACGGGCCATGGCCGGGCTGGCGGAAGTAGTGGGCAATCCCAACGACAGTTTCTGGACCTGGCGTGACTTGATGTACCGCCTCGTCGGAAAAATCAGTCCCGATCAACTTGGCATCATCGCCCGCCAGCTGTACATCGAAATGCTCAAGGCCGGCTACACCTCGGTCGCCGAATTCCACTATGTGCACCACGACACCACCGGTGCGCCCTACGCCGACCCGGCGGAGCTGGCCTTGCGCATCAGCCACGCCGCCAGCGCCGCCGGCATCGGCCTGACACTGCTGCCGGTGCTCTACAGCCACTCAGGCTTCGGCGGCCAGGCCCCCAATGACGGGCAACGCCGTTTCATCAACAGCACCGAAAACTACTTGAAGCTTCAGTCACGCTTGCAGCCCATCCTGGCCGGGCAATCGTCCCAGGCACTGGGCTTGTGCTTCCACTCCCTGCGTGCTGTGACACCCGCGCAGATCCAGGACGTGCTGGCCGCCAGCGACCGTGATTGCCCGGTGCACATCCACATCGCCGAGCAACAGAAGGAAGTCGACGACTGCCTGAGCTGGAGTGGCGCCCGACCACTGCAATGGCTGTACGAAAACACCGAAGTCGACTCGCGTTGGTGCCTGGTTCACGCCACCCACGCCAACGCCCAGGAAGTCAGCCTCATGGCCAAGAGCCGGGCGATTGCCGGCCTGTGCCTGACCACCGAAGCCAACCTGGGGGACGGGATTTTCCCGGCAGTGGACTTCCTCGCCCAAGGCGGGCGCCTGGGGATCGGCTCTGACAGCCATGTATCGCTGAGCGTGGTGGAAGAATTGCGCTGGCTGGAATATGGCCAGCGCCTGCGGGATCAACGGCGCAACCGCTTATATCGAGCGGACCAGCCGATGGTCGGCCGCACCTTGTTTGACGCGGCATTGGAAGGCGGTGCCCAGGCCCTGGGACAACCGGTCGGCGCCCTCGACATCGGCAAGCGCGCCGACTGGCTGGTGCTCGATGGCAACGATCCATACTTGGCCACGGCCCAGGGTGACGGGATCCTCAATCGCTGGTTGTTTGCCGGTGGCGATCGCCAGGTGCGTGATGTGATGGTCGGCGGGAAATGGGTGGTGCGCGATGGCCGGCATGCCGACGAAGAGCAAAGTGCCCGGGCGTTTACCCAGGTTCTTCGCGAACTCCTGGGCTGACACGATCAGCCCTGCGGGAGCGAGCTTGCTCGCGATGGAGTCTTTACCTTCAACATACCTGTTGACTGAAAGTCCGCTATCGCGAGCAAGCTCGCTCCCACATTGGCTATTCGGAGGCAGTTAATCCGAAGTCTTGGCCATCTGCCGATCCGACGCGCGCCAGATCAACCGTGTGGTGTCGTAGCCCTGCTGGCGCGCCGTGCTCAGCAGTTCCTCGCGCACGACGCTATTGACGGTCGGTGTACGGGACAGCAGCCACATGTAGCGACGGCTCGGGTCGCCGACGATGGCGGTCTTGTAGTCATCGCTGACGTACAACACCCAGTACTGCCCTTTCGCCACGCCCGGCACGATCCGGGAAAACCAGTTGTCGAATTCGACCCAGAGCTTATCGGTCTTGCCCGGCACCTGCGGCGTGGCGGTGCCCCTGGCTTCTTCCCACTGCCAGTCCGAGGTCAGGCAGCGATTGAGCACACCCACGTTGCCGTCTGGCTTGAGGGTGTAGTGAGCTTCCGATTGCGCGCAGTTGCGCTGGAAATACATGGGCAGGCGGGCCAACTCATACCAGGTCCCTTGGTAACGCTTGAGATTGACGTTGTTGACCGTCTTGGGTGCCAACGGATCTTCGCCAGAAGTGGCACAGCCAGCCAAAACCAGGCCAGCCAAAAGCACAAACACTAACCGCATCATTATTTTTCTCCCGTGGGCGCTTGGCCCCGGTTTACTTCAGGCCTTGGCCGGAAAACATCAACACTTTGTCACCGGCGTACTGCACGCTGATAAAGCTTTTCTGATCGCCCCAGGTGCAGCTGGACATGCCGAGCGCGCCCGAACAGTCAGTCGGCTTCCCCAGCAACGTTTCGACTTCGGACTTGGGCATGCCAGCCGACAGCTTCGAATAGTTTTCCTGGTTGACCTTGCTGCATGCGGTCAACACGACGCACATAAACAGCAGGGCGATAGATCGCAGCGACATGGTGTAACTCCTGGAACGGAAGGGAGGTGGCAGGGTGCCAACCTGATCCTTAGAAGAGAAAACCCCTATCTGGTTCCCTGACGCGCCCAGTATTTATTGGCTGTGCAGAGGTGTTTCATCGATGAATCAACCGGTTTGTGACGCCGTCGTACCTTTCGTCGGGATCAGGCCCTTGGCGCCTGATGGGCCGGGCTTTTGCGCCGATAAAAAACAACAGCGCAAAATCCTGGGCTACGGCAAATTGACAGCCCTTCCTGACCCGTCCCTCCGCAGTAGTGTTCTTAATGACCAGAAACATGAAATTCAGCCATAAAATCCTGCTGGCTGCCGCCCTCGTGGTGGCCGTTGCATTCGCCTGTTTCATCCTGTTCAACGACTATCGTCAACGCCAGAGCCTACACGCCAGCACCGAGACCTCCATGCAGGAACTTGGCAGCCTGACCAGCCGTAACATCCAGACGTGGGTCGACGGCCGTATCCAATTGCTGCAATCGCTGGCCCAGCAGATCGCCGTGGACGGCAGCAGTGCCGACAGCCTCAAGCGCGCCGTGGGCCTGCCGGCCTACACGGGCAACTTCCAGCTCAGCTATTTCGGCGGCATCGACGGCGTGATGTTTTCGGTACCGGCCGGCAATCGCGCCGCCGACTACGACCCGCGCGCCCGTGGCTGGTACAAGGCCGCCAACAGCGCACAGCAAACCATCGTCACCGAACCCTACATCGCCGCCTCGTCGGGCAAGCTGGTGATCACCGTCGCCACGCCGGTACAGCACCAAAACCAGATGATTGGCGTAGCCGGTGCGGACATCGACCTGTCCAGCGTCAGCGCCATCATCAACTCGCTGAACTTCGGCGGCCACGGCCACGCATTCATCGTCAGCGCCGACGGTAAGATCCTGATCCACCCCGACAGCAAGCGCGTGCTCAAGACCCTGGCCGAGGCCTACCCCAACGGCGCACCGCAGATCAGCCCGGGCGTGAAGGAAGTCGACCTCGACGGCAAGACCCAATTCATCTCCTTCACCCGCGTCAACGGCCTGCCGGGCGCCGACTGGTACGTGGCGCTGGTGCTCGACACGGACACCGCGCTGGCGATGCTCAGTGAGTTCCGTACGTCGGCGCTGATCGCCATGGTCATCGCCGTGGTGTTTATCATCGCCCTGCTCGGCATGTTGATCCGCGTACTGATGCAACCACTGCTGACCATGGGCCGCGCCATGCATGACATCGCCGAAGGCGAAGGCGACCTGACCCGCCGCCTGGTCATCCACGGCCACGACGAATTCGGCGCACTGGGGACTTCGTTCAACCGCTTTGTCGAACGCATTCATACCTCGATCCGTGAAGTGGCCTCGGCCACCGGCCAGGTCAACGAAGTCGCCTTGCGTGTGGTCAGCGCGTCCAACTCATCGATGTTCAACTCCGACCAGCAGGCTTCGCGCACCAGCAGCGTGGCCGCGGCCATCAACCAGCTCGGTGCCGCCGCCCAGGAAATCGCCCAGAACGCTGCCCTCGCCTCGCAACACTCCAGCGAGGCCCGCAACCTGGCCGAAGACGGCCAGCAAGTGGTGGATAAAACCATCGCAGCCATGCAGCAGTTGTCGGCCAAGATCAGCGACTCGTGCGGCAACATCGAAACCCTGAACAGCAACACGGTGAATATCGGCCAGATTCTCGAGGTGATCACCAGCATTTCCCAGCAAACCAACCTGCTCGCCCTCAACGCCGCCATCGAAGCCGCCCGTGCCGGTGAGGCCGGACGCGGCTTCGCGGTGGTGGCCGATGAAGTGCGCAACCTGGCCCACCGTACCCAGGATTCGGCGCAGCAAGTGCAGAAGATGATCGAAGAACTGCAAGTTGGCGCACGGGAAGCGGTACTGACCATGACCGACAGTCAGCGCCAGAGCGAAGGCAGCGTCAGCATCGCCAACCAGGCCGGCGAACGACTGGGCAGCGTGACCCAGCGCATTGGTGAAATCGACGGCATGAACCAATCCGTGGCCACCGCCACTGAAGAACAGACCGCCGTGGTGGAGTCGATCAACGTCGACATCACCGAGATCAACACCCTGAACCAGGAAGGCGTGGAAAACCTGCAAGCGACCCTGCGGGCCTGTGCCGACCTTGAGCAGCAGGCGGCGCGGTTGAAGCAGTTGGTGGGCAGTTTCCGGATCTAGCGCCTGGACAGACCCCATCGCGAGCAAGCTCGCTCCCACATTAATGATTGCGAACGGGGTCAAATGTGGGAGCGAGCTTGCTCGCGATAGCGGCGTCAGCTACACCGAAAGAATCAGAACCTGGACCCAGGCCTGCTCAAGAATGCCATTTCCTCAGCCGTGGACTCGCGCCCCAACACCGCATTGCGGTGGGGAAACCGTCCAAACCGGGCAATGATCCTCTGGTGCCGCTCGGCATAATCCAGGTTGTCTTCAAACACCGCCCGCCGCGCTTCAGGCTGTTCTCGAACCAGGTCGATAAACCGTGACACGGCTTCGTTCTGCACCGCGAGGTTTTCGCAGTGTTCGAGTACGAGGTAGATGAATACGCGCTGGATCGGCTTGAGTTGTCGGTCGAACCCCGCCGCCAGGCCTTGGGCGACCAGTGCTTGGGCACGCAGGTCGCCGGAAAAGCTTTTAGGGGTGTCGCGATAGATCATCCGCGGGAGTTGATCCAGTAGCAGTACCAGGGCCAGCCAACCTTCCGGGCGTTGCGCCCAGTCGGTCAATCCGCCGGTCAGCGCCTGCTCGACCCGATCGCCGAAGCGCTCTTGCGCCTGGCGATCATGGCCTTTGCCAAACCACAGCTTGCCCTTGTCAGCCGCTATGTCGTCCGGCGTCTGGGCTGAACCAAACCACCAATCGAGCAACGGCTGCCAGGGCTCGGCCATGATTTACTCCTTGTGGTATGCCGTGGCGCGGGCCACTTCTTCCTTCGAACCGAGGAACACGGCCACGCGCTGGTGCAGGCCTTCAGGCTTGATATCGAGGATGCGCTGGTGACCGTCGGTGGAAGCACCGCCGGCCTGCTCCACCAGGAACGACATCGGGTTGGCTTCGTACATCAGGCGCAGCTTGCCCGGCTTGGACGGCTCACGGCTGTCGCGCGGGTACATGAACAGGCCGCCACGGGTGAGGATCCGGTGCACATCGGCAACCATCGCGGCGACCCAGCGCATGTTGTAGTTCTTCTTCAGCGGACCTTCTTCACCGGCCAGCAGCTCACTGACGTAGCGTTGTACCGGAGCTTCCCAGTGACGCTGGTTGGACATGTTGATGGCGAATTCCTGGGTGGTTTCAGGAATGGTGATGTCTTCGTGGGTCAATACGAAGCTGCCCATCTCGCGGTCCAGGGTGAAGCCCTTGACGCCGTCGCCCAGGGTCAGCACCAGCATGGTCTGCGGGCCGTAGATGGCATAACCGGCGGCGACCTGCTCGGTGCCTGGTTGCAGGAAGGCCTTTTCATTCAAGGCTTCGTTCTGGCTCAGGTACTCGTTCGGGCAACGCAGTACCGAGAAGATGGTGCCGACCGGCGCGTTGATGTCGATGTTCGACGAACCGTCCAGTGGGTCGAACACCAGCAGGTAGGCACCCTTGGGGTATTTGCCCGGGATCTGGTAGGCGTTGTCCATTTCCTCGGACGCCATGCCGGCCAGGTGACCACCCCATTCGTTGGCTTCGAGCAGGATTTCGTTGGACAGCACGTCGAGCTTCTTCTGCACTTCGCCCTGCACGTTTTCGGTGCCCATGCTGCCCAGGACACCACCCAGCGCGCCTTTGGAGACGGCGTGGCTGATCTCCTTGCACGCACGCGCCACCACTTCGATCAAAAAGCGCAGATCGGCAGGGGTATTGTTGCTGCGGGTCTGCTCAATCAAATAGCGACTCAAGGTAACGCGGGACATGGACGGCTCCGAAGAATAGGGGGCGGAAAAACCAGCGCAGTTTAGCGCGAGTCGCGACTTAATTCCTCCTATGAGACGGGGAATGGCGGATTGAGTTCACGGGGTGGCGGCTTGCTTGGATATTTCTGTGATTGGAAAGGACGCCATCGCGAGCAAGCTCGCTCCCACAATAGACCGCGTTCGTCGAAACAACTCGATCAACTGTGGGAGCGAGCTTGCTCGCGATGAACGCACCTCAGTCCTTGACCGGTGGCTTGCGCAGCAAGCTGAACGCCATCGCAGCAAGGAACAGCACGCTGAGCAGCAGCACCGCCCACAAGCCGATTTTCTTCCAGTGGGTCTCGACCGTCGCAGGCGTGGTTGCCGTGGCCGCAGCCGGGGTCGATGTGGCCGCGCCGATCACAGTCGCCGTACCCAGCGTCGCCAGGCGCGACGGTTTGTAGTCGGGCACCAGCGTGGTCAATGGCAAGCTGGCCGCCTTGACTGTCGCGTTGCCCAGCGCCAGTCGATAGGGCCCTTCGCCCCGTGCCAGGAACACCACCTGGGTCGGACGCACGGCAAAGCGCAGGGGCGGGGCTTCGGCTCCCAGGCCGCCGCCACGCTCGTCCACGGTCAGTTTCAATTGCTGCACGGTCTGGCCGGACAGTCGCAATTGATTTTGCAGCACATCCTGGCCGTTCTGGGTCAGGCGATAGAGCAAGCCACTGCCCAGCGGCTGCCACGGATGGCTGCTTTCACGGCGACCGGCCAGGGTCACCGGCGCCAGGCTGTTGGCCTGGCTCAGCTCGACCTCCACCTGTTCGATGTTCAGCCCCATGGGCAACTGCCAGGTGTATTCACCGGCCTTCGTCGTGCTGCCGGCCAACGGTTGCGACCAGGCCAGCGGCAACGGCAGGTTTTCGCGACGGGTGCTTTGCAACTGGGCCGAAGTCAACACCGGTGCGGAGGACGGCGAATCCCACAACAGCCGCAGGTAACGCGCCGGCTGCCCCGGCAGGTTCACTTCATGCTGCTCGACCTGTTCGTCGGCGAAGGTCAAGCGCGCCACCTGGCCTTCGCCCCACGACTGCCAGTGCTGCAAGTCGTCACTGGCTTCGACGGTGAACCGCTGGAAGCCGTCCCGCTCGCTGGTCCAGTCGAGGATCAACTGCTGCAGCGGCGCCTTGATCGCGCTGGCATCCAACAACCAGCCACGCAATTGCTCCTCCCCCGCTTCGAGCCGGCTCGCGGGCTGGACTTCCACCAGGGTGCCGTTGGCGTTCGATTGCACCCGCACGCTGGGCGCGCGCTCGTCGTCATCGGCGGCGTTGTACAGCGGGAACCACTTCACGTCGGTGAGGGTGCGGTTTTCCCGGCTCTGGGCCGACTCACGCACCAATGCATAGGCCTGGGCCTGGCCTGCGGCGTTGAAGACCCGCAGGTCGCTCAGGTCGGTCTGCCGCGCTTGCAACTGGACGTCCAGCGGCAACGGGAAGCGATACCACGGCCCCTCGCCGCTCAAGGCCAATGGCACCTGATGGGCGAAATCCGTCGGTTGCTCCTGGGCCACGGCCGACAAGGCCACCCATAACCCGATCCCACCCAGCCCGATCCGATTCAACTTGCGACTCAAGACGACACTCCCTCACTGACAGGCGCAGGCGGCTCATCCTGGACGACCGTCTCCGGACGCTTGGGTGGCAGTGGCGCGAAGTAGCCCACCACCAGCAACAGGACACCCACGCCGATAAACGACACGATCCGCGCCAGACCGCCACGGTTACTCAATTCGACAAAGAACAGCTTGGCCACGACCACGGCGATCAACGCCGCACCGATCAGCCACACTTCCCGGCGATGGCGCAGATGCCCACCGATCATCAGGCCCAGGGCAATCAGGGTCCAGACAATGGACAACCCGGCCTGCACGAACATCGATTCCAGCAGCGCATCCAGCTCGAACGGCACCCCCATCCATTGATGGGCACTGCGCATCACCAGGGCGGTGAAGAATGCGAACAGCGACACACCGGCGATCAACTGGGCGATGTGCCCGACGCGACTCCATCGGTTCGTCGATTGCGCCACGGCGTTGCGAGCCCATACATAGATACCGAACAAGGCAAACAGCAGGCCCAGCTCCAAGGGATTGAGCAATGGCACGTAAGGCAGTGGCTCTGCGGTGCCATCACTGAAGGTGTTGGTCAGCCAGAACCAACCGAGCATCAACAGCGCCATGGGCGCCGCCGCATAGACACGATATTCCCGTGGCTGCGCCGAAACCGGCCATGGCAAGGCACGCGGCGTGGCCATCAGCACCAGGTAAAGACCTGGCAGGATCGCCCAGGCCAGCCAGCGCCAGGCGTTGTACTGCTCGGACAGCAACAGCAGGCCGTAACGCAACTCCAGCATCAAGACTGCCATCAGCAACCAGCAACCGAGCACATGGGCCGTACTGCGCGCCGGGGCCGGCAGCGTCTCGGCCAAGTGCTTGAGCGACAGAAAATGCACGGCGAATACCGCCAGCCAGGCCAGCCAACCGAAATCCGCGGCAGGGTGATAGTAGCCGTGCCCCGTGGCCACCAGCACACAGCCCGCCGCCGGGATCAACAAGGTGCACAGCAGCCCCAGCGCCGGCCATTTCAACCTCAGCGACAAAACGCTCCACACCGCCACGCTGAGCGCCGCGACCACCAATAGCAAGCTGCCTTGCAGGTTCGCCGGGGCAAAGCGCAGCACTTCGCTGACCCACGCCAGTGCCCACCAACCGGCGCCCCAGATCAGCAGCAGCTCGGACAGGCGCTGCAAGCTCAAGGCCTCCAGCTCCTGCGCCGCGTGCGCCCGCTGCAGGCGCCATGCCCCCACCAGCGCCGCCAGCCCCAGCACCAGCGGCGTCCAGAAGCCGCTATGGGCCAGGGGTCGCAGATCCTCGGCATTGAGTGGCCCCAACAGCGCCGGCCCGGCCGTCAGGAACGCCGCGCCACCCAGCAGTTGCAGCAGCAGGCCGAAGACAAAGCTCACCCGTTGTTTCAGGTACAGGCTCAGCCAGATGATCAACAGGCCGCTGGCCGCCCACACACCGCTCGCCGCTTGCCACGGCAAGACGAACAATACCGCCAGATTGATCAGCACCAGCCCCGCCAGCAACACCACCGACAAGCCACGCAGCAACCGGGCGTCGTTGCGCACCATGTCGTCGCGCGCCGCCAGCAACATACCGCCGATCAACGCCAGGCCAATCAACGAAGCGCTGAGCAAACCGCTCCAGCCCGCGCTGAACACCGCCGTCGAATCGCCCTGGGCGCCTTGCAAGCGCAGCAGGAACAGCGCGCCGCCGAGCAATTGCACCGCAAATGCCGTGAACAGGAAGCTGCGCGATTGCAGGCGCAGGCCGACAAACAGCGTCGCCAATCCGGCCAGGGCCCAAGCGATGGCGGTGCCGTGGGTGAGGAAGAACAGCGGTGCCAACAGATAGAGAAAACCCAACCCCAGCACCGCCAGCACCGGCCGACCTTGGCGCTCCCACGGTGCGCAGTGTTCAGGCTCAGCCTTGTGCAGTTGGTAGAAGGTGAATAGCAAGGCGGCGCCGAGCATCAACGCGCCCAGCGGTGAGCCATCGAGCAGGCTGCCGACGCCGCCGCGCAATTCGCTGACAAACGCCACTGCCGAGCCCAACTGCAGCAACAAGGCAAAGGCCCGGGCGAATGGACGTTGCTGGCGCAGGCCCAGCCAGAAGATTCCCGCGCCTTCCACGGCCCACGCCGCAGCGGTCCAACGGGCGTCGAGCCCCAGGGGGATCGCCAGGCTGGCGAAAATAACCCCCAGGGCCAGGCAGGTTTCCGCCAACAACAGGGCACGACCGCCCATCAATAGCCGCGCCAGGCCCATGTAGATGATGCCCAGGGCCAGGGCGCTGAAGGCGGCGGCGAATTCCAGGTGCTGCACCACCGCGAACTGCAAGCCGAAGCCCACCAGCGGTGGGCCGAACAGCATGCTGCCGTCCACGTAGTCGCCCTTGCGGGCCGACCAGCGCAGCAACCCATCACGGCTGCCGTCTTCGGGGGCATCGCTCATTTCCAGCAGTTTGCGGCGGGTGAACAGCAAGCCGATTGCCAGATAAATAAGGAAGAAGAGCACCAGGAACGGCTCGGTGCTCCAAAGCAGTTCTGGCGTGTAGGAACGCAGGCCCCAGGCGAAACCGATGCCGAAGGTGCCGACAAAGCCGATCAGGTTGAGCAGGCGCCAGGCCTTGAACCAGGCAATCGCCAGGATACCGGCATTGAGCAGGATGAAATAACTGAACAGGGCGACGTGGTTGCCACTGCCGGTGGAGGTCAGGATCGGCGCGGCAAACCCGCCCAGGGCCGCCGCCGCAGCCAGGCCCAGGGCGTTCTGGGTCACCGCCAGGATCGCCGAGAACACCGTCACCGCTACCAGCAAGCCCAGGGCTGCCTTGGAGTCGAGCAATGGATGCAGGCGCATGGCGGCAAACACGGTCAGGTACAGCACGGCGATCCCGGTGCCCTGGAGCATCAGCGCATAACTGTTGTTACGTTGGCGCAACCACCAGCCCAGGCCCAACAGGCCCAACGCGCTGGCCGCGACGCCGGCGTAACGCACTTCGATCGGCACCACCATGCCTTCGGTGGCATAGCGCAGCAGAAATGCCAGGCCGAGGAACAACAGCACCACACCGACCCGCAGCACCGTATTGCCGCCGAACAACCAATTGCGCGCACCGATGATGGCGCGGTCGAACAGATTCGGACCACGCGGGGCCGCCGGTTCCGCCGCGACGGGCTCCAGGGGCAGAGGGGCAAAGTCGCGGGCAGCACGTCGACTGGACGTGGCGGGCGCGGGTGTCCAAATGTCATCGGGCAACGGCTGGCTGGCCTGGGGGGCCATCGTGGGGACGGGTTCGAGGTCTGGTGGCAGTTCCCAGACGAGTGGCGGCTCGCTGTGCGGTTCGGGCTTCGCGGCCTGGGGCACGACCCTCTCGGGCGCAGGAGCCGACTCACTCGATTCGGCCACCTGACCGCGTTCGAGAACCGCCAGACGGGCTTCCAAGGTGAGCAAGCGCTGCTGGGCCTCTTGCAACACAGTCTGTTGCTGGGCCGCCTGGACACCCAGGCGCCCCAATCGAAACGCCTGGGCGACGCCAAGCCCCACCAGCGCGCCTATCAGCGCATCGGCGATCGACTCGTCCACCACCCAGCCGAGTGCCAGGCCCAACAGCGTCAAGATCCATTGCATTGGTCGATATCCCTAAGCGGCCCGTTGCGGGCGTAACCGGGGTGATGCGGTGCCTGGATCAGTCTAGTGGAAACCCCCAAACCCTGTGGGAGCGAGCTTGCTCGCGATAGCGGTGTGTCAGGCGACACTCATATTGCCTGACCTGCCGCTATCGCGAGCAAGCTCGCTCCCACATTGGATTGTTGGCACTTCCAGCGCTGAGCCCGGCCACATAGCCCGGCGATACTGGCGCCTAGTATATCGACGAAGCCCAAACGCCGTTGGGCTTCGCTCACATTTCTTGCAGCAAAGGCTACTCCAGGGCTTTCCAGATGTCGGTGGCGTATTCGCGTATGGTCCGGTCCGAGGAGAACCAGCCCATGCGCGCGGTGTTGAGCACCGCCGAACGCCACCATTGCTTGGAGTCGTGCCAGCGCTCTTCGACCCTGGCCTGGGCGCTCCAGTAGGCGTCGAAATCGGCGCATACCAGGAAGCGGTCGTAATCCACCAACGAGTCGACGAGCCCGGCGTAGCGCATCGGGTCATCCGGCGAGAACACCCCGCCACGAATGGCCTGCAGCACATCGTTGAGCCGATGGGAGGCGGCTATGTCCGGCGCGGCGCTGAATTCGCCATTGCGCTTGCGGGCTTCCACCTGCTCGGCCGTCAAGCCGAAGATGAACATGTGCTCACCGCCGACACGCTCATGCATCTCCACGTTGGCGCCGTCCATGGTGCCAATGGTCAGCGCGCCGTTGAGGCCGAACTTCATGTTGCTGGTGCCCGACGCTTCGAAACCGGCGGTGGAAATCTGCTCCGACAAGTCCGCCGCCGGGATGATGCTTTCGGCCAGGCTGACGTTGTAGTTGGGCAGGAACACCACCTTGAGCAAGCCGCGCACGGTCGGGTCGTTGTTCACCACCCGGGCGATGTCGTTGGTCAGCTTGATGATCAACTTGGCCTGGTGGTAACTGGCGGCGGCCTTGCCGGCGAAGATCTTCACCCGCGGCACCCAGTCCACTTCCGGCTCGGCGCGAATCGCCTGGTACAGCGCCACGGTGTGCATCAGGTTGAGCAACTGGCGCTTGTATTCGTGGATCCGCTTGACCTGCACGTCGAACATCGCCGCCGGGTTGACGGCAATGCCCAGTCGTTCGTGGATCAGGTAAGCCAGGGCCTTCTTACTGTGCAGGCGCTGCTCGGCGAACTGCTTGCGAAACGCCGGCTTGTCGGCAAACGGCTCCAGCTCGATCAGGCGCTCCTCGGGGTTGTCGAGCACACTCGGACCGAGGGCGTCGACCATCATCGAGGTCAATTCGGCGTTGGCCTGGAACAACCAGCGGCGGAAAGTAATGCCGTTGGTCTTGTTATTGATCCGCTCCGGATAGAGCTTGTGCAGTTCGGAGAACACCGTGCTGCGCATCAGTTGGGTATGCAAACCGGACACGCCGTTGACGCTATGAGAACCAAGGAACGCCAGGTTGCCCATGCGCACCCGACGACCATTATCCTCCTCGATCAGCGAAACCGAGCGCAGCACGTCGAAATCGTGCACGCCCTTGGCCCGTAGCGAATCGATGTGCTGGGCGTTGATCAGGTAGATGATCTGCATGTGCCGGGGCAACATGCGTTCCATCAGCCCCACCGGCCAGGTCTCCAGGGCTTCGGGCAGCAGCGTGTGGTTGGTGTAGGACAGCGTGTCCTGGGTGATCTGCCAGGCCGCGTCCCACGCCACGTCGTAGACGTCCACCAATTGCCGCATCAGCTCGGCCACGGCAATGGACGGGTGCGTGTCATTGAGCTGGATCGCGGCGTGATCACCCAGGGTCAGTACTGAGGTGTGCATGTTGCGATGGCGGCGCAGCAAATCCTGCAACGAGGCCGCGACGAAGAAATACTCCTGGCGCAACCGCAGCTCCTGGCCGGCTTCGGTGCTGTCGGCCGGGTACAGCACCCGGGAAATACTTTCGGCCCGGGCCACTTCCGCCACCGCACCGAGGTGATCGCCGGCATTGAAGCGTTCCAGATGCAACTCTTCCATGGCCCGGGCGCGCCACAGGCGCAGGGTGTTGACGCTGGCGCCACGCCAGCCCACCACCGGCGTGTCATAGGCAATGGCCCGCACGGTTTCGGCCGGCGACCAGACCTGGCGGGTCTTGCCGGTGTCATCGGTGACGGTTTCGACGCTGCCGCCAAAGCCGATCGGGTAGACCACTTCCGGCCGCTCGAACTCCCACGGGTTGCCGAAATCCAGCCAATGCTCGGTCTGCTCCTGCTGCCAACCGTCGACGATGGCCTGGCGGAACAGGCCGTGTTCATAACGAATCCCGTAGCCATGGCCGGCAATGCCCAGGGTCGACATGCTTTCCATGAAGCACGCCGCCAAACGACCAAGACCGCCGTTGCCCAAGGCCGCGTCCGGCTCGAGCAGGCGGATGCGCTCCAGGTCCACACCCAGCTCAGTCAGGGCTTCGCGCGCAGTGTCCAGCAGGCCCAGGTTGCTCAGGCTGTCGTAGAGCAAGCGGCCGATGAGGAATTCCAGGGAGAGGTAGTACACGCGCTTCTGGCCCTTGCGGTAGATCTGTCGCGTGTGGTCCATCCAGTGTTCGACCATGTGGTCGCGGGCGGCGAGGGCGATGGCTTCGAACCAATCGTGATCAAACGCATGATCCGGGTCCTTGCCGACGGCATAAGTGAGTTTGGTCAACACGGCATCGCGAAATGCAGCCACTTCGGCTTCGCGAACAAGTGGTTCTTGAGTCATTGATGAGACCTCGAACGAGCATGGAATTGTCTTAGCCTAGTCGGTCTGACAGACGGTACAGGCTCTTGGTTCGGTGGTAGTTCCCCGAACGCCGGAGAATCGTCGCCAAGGAATTGCCGATGGACGAATGAATGCAGGGGCCGTGCCGGTACGGGCGGGTTTTGCCGGGATGTAAAAAAAACTGGCGGATGGTCGTTCAAAATTTCACCAGTCCCGGTATGATCGCGCGCCCTGATGCATGCTGGTAAACCGTGATGATGAAGCCCAACCTGATCGCCGCCGCGGAGATCGACCGACTCGATACCTGGGCCAAGTACTCCGCCCCGATGTGCGGTTCCTGCGTGTCGAGCTGCTGCACGCTGCCGGTGGAGGTCAAGATCAAGGACCTGATCCGCATCGGCATCGTCGATGAGTTCGAACTGGGCGACCCGCCGAAGAACATCGCCAAGCGCCTGCAAAAGGAAGGGATCGTCGAGCGCTACAACCAGAAGTCGGAAATCTTCACGCTCCAGCGCATGAGCAACAACGACTGCCTTTATCTGGACCGCAAGAGCCGGCTGTGCACCATTTACGAGAAGCGTCCCGACACCTGCCGCAACCATCCGCGGGTCGGGCCACGGCCGGGCTATTGCGCCTACAAGCCCAAGGAAGTGGAGCGCGAGCGCAATCCACGGACGTTGGACAAGTTCTGATCGGCTGCTGATTCAGCGGTGCCTGAGCCGGCGCCATCGCGAGCAAGCTCGCTTGTATGGTAGGACTTGAAGGGAGGAGGAGGGACAAGGCTCGATTCTGACTGTTTGGCGCAGTACAGACCGTGGGAGATTTCGCCCCTCCTCCTTTCACCCAAGCGCCGATAAAGAATGCATCTGGCCTAAACCGACGATAGGAACAAGCCTGCGCCTCTGGGTGAACCCTTCAAGTGTTCAAACCTTAGCCCGGAGAATTTTCAATGGCAATGCCGGTTTCTGTCACAAAGCCGATTGTGGGCGTGGATGTCGCCAAGAACGAACTGGTGATCTATCACGCCGAACTTGACGTACTGGAGGCGACTCCCAACAACAAAGCGGCCATCAAAAAGTGGTTGAAAGCATTGCCGGGCCCCGTCGCTGTAGCCATTGAGTCGACCAATATCTATCACCTGGAATTCGCTGATCTGGCCTATGAGGCCGGCTGCGAGATCTACATGGTGGGCGGTTATGAACTGCATCACTACCGCGAAGGCGTAAAAATCCGCGCCAAAACTGACGCGCTGGATGCCAAGCTGCTGGCCCGTTACCTGAAAAACGAAGGGCATGAGCTTAACCCCTGGACCCCGCCATCTCCGCTGTATCGCCAGCTCCTGAGCCTTTTCCGCCGTCGCGCAGCCCTGGTTCAGGCTCGAGTGGCCCTGGTACAAAGCTGGGCTAACGAGCCGCTGCTGAAGACCGCTTTCGCCGAACAAATTGCAGCCATGCAGAGGCTTGAGACATTGATCGAGAAGACGATCAAGGATCATCTGAGGGATGCCGGTTTGCAGGGTCAGTTGAACCGTTGCTTGAAGGTTGAGGGCATTGGATTTCTGACCGGAGCCCGCTTGCTTACGGCATTTCAACGAGGGGATTTCAGAAACTCAGACGCCTTCATTGCCTTTTTGGGAATGGACTTGCGAGTGTCGAAATCAGGACAAAAAGATGGGCGCCGTAGCTTGAGTAAACGAGGCGACCCGGAAGTCCGTCGGCTGTTACACAATGCCGCCATGTCGGCTAGCCGCACGTCCGCCTGGAGAGGCTTCTATGAAAAGCAAAGAGCTCGCGGTTTCACTACCACTCAGGCGTTGGTAATGCTGGCTCGCAAGCTTGCTCGGATCGTATTCGCTCTGCTGAAAGGGCAAAGCGAATACCAACCTAACGCGGCTTGAGGGCTTTCCCTCAACCATAGAATCTCCCACAGGGAATTCATGTTGGACACAACATCTGTATCCACTGAAGATCCACTGTGGGAGCGAGCTTGTTCGCGATAGGGCCCTGACAGCCGCCACATAACTTCCAGGCATAAAAAAACGCCCCCGATCTCGCGACCGGGGGCGTTTTTCATTCAGCCGGGGCTAAACGATCAAGCCTTGGCTTTCTTGGCGGCGCGGGTACGCTCGCTTTCGTCCAGGATCTTCTTGCGAAGACGGATGGACTTAGGCGTCACTTCGCACAGCTCGTCGTCCTGGATGAATTCCAGGGCCTGTTCCAGGGTGAAGCGAACAGGTGGAACCAGGGCGATGGTTTCGTCTTTACCCGAAGCACGCATGTTGTCGAGCTTCTTGCCCTTGGTAGGGTTCACACCCAGGTCGTTGTCACGGCTGTTCAGACCAACGATCTGGCCGCCGTAGATTTCCTGGCCGTGCTCGACGAACAGCTTGCCACGCGCCTGGAGGGTTTCCAGGGAGTAGGTCAGCGCCTTGCCGGTTTCGACCGAAACCAGAACGCCGTTCTGACGCCCGGACATGTCGCCGGACTTCATCACGTCGTAACGGTCGAAGATCGAGGTCAGGATGCCAGCGCCGTTGGTCAGGGTCAGGAACTGGTTACGGAAACCGATCAGGCCACGAGCAGGGATGTTGTATTCCAGACGAACACGGCCCTTGCCATCCGGCACCATGTTGGTCAGGTCGCCCTTACGCAGGCCCATCTCTTCCATCACCTTGCCCTGGGATTCTTCTGGCAGGTCGATGGTGACGTTTTCGAACGGTTCGTGCTTCACGCCATCAACCAGGCGGATGATCACTTCCGGACGGCCTACAGCCATTTCGAAGCCTTCGCGACGCATGGTTTCGATCAGTACCGAGAGGTGCAGCTCGCCACGGCCGGAGACCTTGAACTTGTCAGCCGAGTCGCCTTCTTCAACGCGCAGTGCAACGTTGTACAGCAGCTCTTTGTCCAGACGCTCCTTGATGTTACGGGAGGTCACGAACTTGCCTTCTTTACCGCAGAACGGCGAGTCGTTCACCTGGAAGGTCATGGAAACGGTTGGCTCGTCAACGGTCAACGGCTTCATCGCTTCGACAGTGTCCGGGTGGCACAGGGTGTCGGAGATGAAGAGCGATTCCATGCCGCTGATGCAAACGATGTCGCCAGCAGCTGCTTCTTCAACGTCTACACGATGCAGACCGTGGTGCCCCATCAGCTTCAGGATACGACCGTTACGCTTCTTGCCGTCAGCGCCGATAGCGACAACCGGGGTGTTCGGTTTGACGCGACCGCGGGCGATACGGCCAACGCCGATCACACCCAGGAAGCTGTTGTAGTCCAGTGCGGAGATTTGCATCTGGAACGGACCGTCACGGTCAACCGCCGGCGCCGGTACGTTGTCGACGATCGACTGGTACAGCGGGGTCATGTCTTCAGCCATTTCGTTGTGGTCCAGACCGGCAATGCCGTTCAGGGCCGAGGCGTAGACGACTTTGAAGTCCAGCTGTTCTTCGGTGGCACCCAGGTTGTCGAACAGATCGAAGATCTGGTCCAGGACCCAGTCCGGACGCGCGCCTGGACGGTCAACCTTGTTGATGCACACGATCGGACGCAGGCCGGCTTCGAAAGCCTTCTTGGTCACGAAACGGGTTTGCGGCATAGGGCCGTCCTGGGCATCGACCAGCAGCAGCACGGAGTCGACCATCGACATCACGCGCTCTACTTCACCACCGAAGTCGGCGTGGCCCGGGGTGTCCACGATGTTGATGTGGTAACCGTTCCAGTTGATGGCGGTGTTTTTAGCCAGGATGGTAATACCGCGCTCTTTTTCCTGGTCGTTGGAGTCCATCACGCGCTCGTCGTTGAGCTCGTTGCGCTCCAGGGTGCCGGATTGACGCAAGAGTTTGTCTACCAGGGTGGTCTTACCATGGTCAACGTGAGCAATGATGGCGATGTTGCGTAGATTTTCGATCACTTGTGTATCTCGATCAGAGGATTCGGTGTGCTGACAGGTCGTGGCAGCGATTTACGTTGAGTTCCGACAGCCGTTACAGCCTGTCGGCGGCGTCGGGGGGCCGGTGACGCAGGCCACAGGCAAACAGCCCCGGGCACTTAGCTCGGTCGATAAACGCGCACATTGGCATGCCCCTCACTGAGCAAATGGTGGGCATGCAGGCGACTCATCACGCCTTTGTCGCAATAGAGCAGGTACTGGCGAGTAGGGTCCAGTTCCTTGAAACGCGCGTTCACGGCATAGAACGGCATCGTTTTTACCTCGATGCCGGCGACACTCAGCGGATCGTCTTCAGCGTCATCCGGGTGGCGGATATCGATGATGATCTGACCGGCCAGCGCTTCGCCGACTTCTTCAATCCTGATGTCCTGGCCCAATTCGTCGATCACCCGATCGATTGGCACCAGCCTGGCGTTTTCGAGCGCTCGCTCGAGCACCGCCATGTCGAATTCTTTCTCTTCGTGCTCAACCCGCCCACGCTTGGCCGCCGTCTTCGGATTGACCGATATGACGCCGCAATACTCCGGCATGTGCCGGGCAAACTCGGCGGTGCCGATTTCATTGGCCTGGTCGATGATGTCCTGCTTGTGGCTGGCAATCAGCGGCCGCAAGACCAGTTTCTCGGTCACGCAGTCGATCACCGACAGGTTCGGCAACGTCTGGCTCGACACCTGGGAGATCGCCTCGCCGGTCACCAGCGCATCGATGTGCAGGCGGTCGGCAATGCTCGACGCGGCACGCAACATCATACGCTTCAAAATGACGCCCATATGACTGTTATCGACTTTGCCGAGAATCTCGCCCAGGACTTCCTCGAACGGCACACTCACAAATAACACGCGTTGGGAGCTGCCGTACTTCTTCCAGATGAAGTGCGCCACTTCCATCACGCCCAGTTCATGGGCGCGGCCGCCGAGGTTGAAGAAGCAGAAATGGCTCATCAGCCCGCGACGCATGATCTGGTAGGCGGCCACCGTAGAGTCGAAGCCCCCCGACATCAGCACCAGGGTCTGCTCCAGCGAACCCAGCGGATAACCGCCGATGCTGTTGTGCTGGCTGTGGATCACGAACAGCCGCTGGTCGCGGATTTCGATACGCACTTCGATTTCCGGGTCTTTCAACGAAATACCGGCCGCGCCGCACTGCCGGCGCAACTGGCTGCCGACATACTTCTCTACATCCATCGAACTGAACGGGTGTTTGCCGGCACGCTTGCAACGCACCGAAAAGATCTTGCCGGTCAGTGCATCACCATAATGAAGCATGCACTTGGCGAGGATGTCGTCGAAGTCTCCCAACGGGTATTCATCGACTTGCAGGAAATGCGCGATGCCCGGCATGCAGCTCAGGCGCTCGGTCATTTCCTTCAGGACCTTGGGTTCGCTGACACGGGTTTCCAGTTCGAGGTTGTCCCACACGCCGTTCACCACCACGGCCGGGTCCAGGTCTCGGAGCACGGCACGGATGTTCTTGGCCAACTGGCGGATGAAACGCATCCGTACCGGGCGGCTCTTGATGGTGATCTCGGGGAAGACTTTTACGATTAGTTTCATGAAAACAGCGCGCGAACGGCCAGCCGAAAAAGGGGGGCGCGGATTATAGCGGAAATTGCTCAAGGTTTAACCAGTTAATGTGCAGATGGTTTTGAACGCACCAAAAAAGATCACTGGCCGCGATTGGCGCCACATTACAGTGCGCTATTGTCCGACAATCCTGGATTCAAGCCCCGAAAAGCCTGGAATTGGTGCAAAAAACCCATGCTGGGGCACTGGCATGCAAATTGCTCCCTTGTGAGGCAGGTTGCCTTGGCAGAGTATTCGCGCCGGCATCACCCATATCTAAGGGCACTCCACTACCCGCCCGAAGCCACCCGGAGGACATATGTCGAAGTCGGTTCAACTCATCAAAGATCATGACGTCAAGTGGATTGATCTGCGCTTCACTGACACCAAAGGCACTCAACATCACGTGACCATGCCGGCCCGTGATGCGCTGGACGACGAATTCTTTGAAATCGGGAAAATGTTCGACGGCTCCTCCATCTCCGGCTGGAAAGGTATCGAAGCCTCCGACATGATCCTGATGCCGGATGACGAAACCGCCGTCCTGGACCCGTTCACCGAAGAGCCGACCCTGATCCTGGTCTGCGACATCATCGAACCTTCGACCATGCAAGGCTATGACCGCGACCCACGCGCCATCGCCCACCGCGCCGAGGAATACCTGAAGTCCACCGGTATCGGCGACACCGCTTTCTTCGGTCCTGAGCCTGAGTTCTTCATCTTCGACTCGGTCAAATTCAAGTCCGACATTTCCGGCTCCATGTTCAAGATCTTCTCCGAACAAGGTTCGTGGATGTCCGACCAGGACGTGGAAGGCGGCAACAAAGGCCACCGTCCAGGTATCAAGGGCGGCTACTTCCCGGTTCCACCGTTCGATTTCGACCACGAAATCCGTACCTCCATGTGCAACGCACTGGAAGAAATGGGCCAGACCGTGGAAGTTCACCACCACGAAGTGGCAACTGCCGGCCAGAACGAAATCGGCGTGAAGTTCAACACGCTGGTCAAGAAGGCTGACGAAGTCCAGACCCTCAAGTACTGCGTACACAACGTTGCCGACGCCTACGGTCGCACCGCGACCTTCATGCCGAAGCCACTGTACGGCGACAACGGTTCGGGCATGCACGTTCACATGTCGATCTCCAAAGACGGCAAGAACACCTTCGCAGGCGAAGGTTATGCCGGCCTGTCGGACACCGCCCTGTACTTCATCGGCGGTATCATCAAGCACGGTAAGGCTCTGAACGGCTTCACCAACCCGTCGACCAACTCCTACAAGCGTCTGGTACCAGGTTTCGAAGCACCGGTCATGCTGGCCTACTCGGCTCGCAACCGTTCCGCCTCGATCCGTATTCCTTACGTGAACAGCCCTAAAGCTCGCCGTATCGAAGCGCGCTTCCCGGATCCGGCTGCCAACCCGTACCTGGCCTTCGCAGCACTGATGATGGCCGGCCTGGACGGTATCCAGAACAAGATCCACCCTGGCGATGCCGCTGACAAAAACCTGTATGACCTGCCGCCTGAAGAGGCCAAGGAAATCCCACAGGTGTGTGGCAGCCTGAAAGAAGCCCTGGAAGAGCTGGACAAGGGCCGTGCGTTCCTGACCAAGGGCGGCGTATTCAGCGATGACTTCATCGACGCTTACATCGCACTGAAAAGCGAAGAAGAAATCAAGGTCCGCACCTTCGTACACCCACTGGAATACGAGCTGTACTACAGCTGCTGATCCAGTAAACGCCGCCACGCACGGCGTGAATAAAGAGAGGCCTCCTTCGGGAGGCCTTTTTTATGGGCGCAGGTTACGTGCATGATGCCTCGTCGCTCCCCCATAGAAGACGAGACTGCCCATGACTTTGCGCTTCAAGCTCTGCCTTGCCCTGTCTGCCGCACTGCTGGCCTCCACCGCCGAAGCCGCCTCGGCCCCCGCCCCTGAGGCCCTTACCCCGTTGCTTAACGCCATTGGCGAACGCCTGGCCCTTGGCGATCAAGTGGCGCTGAGCAAATGGGACAGCCATAAACCGGTAGAAGACCGTCAGCGCGAGCGTGAAGTCATTGCCGCCGCCGTCGCCCAGGCACCGGCCTACAAGCTGAGTGGCGAAACCGTGGAAGCGTTTTTCGCTGCCCAGATAGAAGCCAACAAAATGGTGCAGTACATCAACCTGTCCGACTGGGCCCTGGAAGGCAAGGCCCCGGACCTCCCACGGCCGGACCTGGTGGGACAGATCCGCCCGCAACTCGATCGACTGCAAAAACGCCTGTTGCAACAACTGGCCGACTTCGCCCCCTACCGCACAGACCCGCAGTGCCCGCAATGGCTGGCCCGGGCCACGCACCATAACAAGCAACACCCGGTGCACCGCCTCGCCCTGATCCGAGCGACCGGAGAGCTGTGCATTTCCACAAAGTCCTGAAACACCCCACCTCCCCCTGTGGGAGCGAGCTTGCTCGCGATGAGGCCAGCACATTCAACATCTCAGTGACTGACATGCCGCTTTCGCGAGCAAGCCCGCTCCCACAGGGGTTATGTGCATCAACTTGGGTCAATCACCCTCCCTGGCCTATGCTGCAACCCATCACTTTTCGTTTTCGGTCGATTTTCCATGGGTCGTGGTTTTTCAATCATCCTGTTGTTGCTGTTGGCTCTGCCAGCCACCGCGCAGATCTACAAGTACACCGACGCCGACGGCAACACCGCCTACAGCAACCAACCGCCCCAGGGCGTGCCGGCGCAGACGGTGGAGTTGCCGCCGCTCAACAGCATCGAACGCCAGTCCCCGGCCAACCCGGACACACCGCCAGCCCCCGCCAACAGCGACGAGCCGCGCAATGCCTACGAGATATTGGAACTGACGGACATCCCCACCGACAAGGCCCTGCGCGCCAACAACGGCACCTTCACCGTTGGCGTCCGGGCGCAACCACGCCTGCAGAGCCCGCATCTGTTCCGGCTGTTGCTGGACGGCCAACCCTACGGCCAGCCGTCCAACGTGCCGCGCCTGCAATTGGTGAACATCGATCGGGGCGAGCACAGCCTGGCGGTTCAAGTCATCGACGGGAACACCCTCGTGCAACAAAGCGAAACCGTCACGTTCACCGTGCAACGGGTGCACCAGCCATGATCCGCTGGTGGCTGGCGCTAGGCCTGACGCTGGCGGCACTGCCTGGGGTGGCACAGGTCTACACCTACATCGATGCCCAGGGAAATCGCGTGTTCACCGATCAGCCACGCCCCGGCAACGCGAAGAAAGTCCAACTGCCACCCGGTAACCGGATGCCGGCGCCGCCAGGGAGCACACCCTCGGCGCCCGCCGCCGAAGCCCGGCCCGAGCCGCTGTTTCATTACGAAATGCTCAGGCTGTTGATTCCCGAGCCGGACGCGACGATACGCAGCACCGCTGGCGAACTGATCGTCAGTGTCACCAGCGAACCCGGCCTGAAAAAAGGCCACCGCTATCGCCTGCTGCTCGACGGCAAGCCCACGGGCGCGCCGGGGCCGAGCCCGGTGTTTGCCCTGGGCAACATCGATCGAGGCACCCACCACCTGGCGGTCGAAATCCTCGATGAGCAGGACCGCATCGTCGAACGCACCGCCAACCAGCCCTTCCATATGCAACGCATGTCCCTGGCGCAAAAGCGCCGCACCAAACCCTGCGCCACGGCCGATTACGGTCAACGCCCCGAGTGCCCCCTCGCCGAAAAGCCTGAAGAAGAAAAAAGCAGCCTCTTGCCGTTCTTCTGATGCCGTTCAGGCTAGCGCACTATATTGGTGCAAACCTTTGCACGCTACCCAGTTTCCAAACCCATTTTGGTTCGAAAGTACCCGAAAAAGCTGGCAGAACGCCACGCAACTGGGCGAAAAACACCCTTTTAAGGCTCTAAACGCTTCTTTTCGGAGCCTTGGTTTGGTTTTTGCATTTTCCTGGCAACAGCGCATCAATCGCGCGCGCAATTTGGGACCGGTCCTAAGTTGCTACGCTCCAAAAGAGGTCCTGATGACCATTAGCGACGCACTACACCGCTTGCTGCTCGACAACCTCACCACCGCGACCATTCTGCTCGACGCCGAACTGCGCCTCGAGTACATGAACCCGGCGGCGGAGATGCTCCTGGCCGTCAGCGGCCAGCGCAGCCACGGACAGTTCATCAGCGAGTTGTTCACCGAATCCGCCGAAGCGCTCAATTCCCTGCGCCAAGCCGTGGAACAGGCCCATCCGTTCACCAAGCGCGAAGCGATGCTCACCGCGCTGACCGGCCAGTCCCTGACCGTGGATTACGCGGTCACGCCGATCCTGAACAATGGCGCCACCTTGCTGCTGCTGGAAGTCCACCCGCGTGATCGCCTGCTGCGCATCACCAAGGAAGAGGCGCAATTGTCCAAGCAGGAAACCAGCAAGATGCTGGTGCGCGGCCTCGCGCATGAGATCAAGAACCCCCTCGGCGGGATACGTGGCGCCGCGCAACTGCTCGCCCGCGAGCTGCCGGAAGAAAGCCTCAAGGACTACACCAACGTCATCATCGAGGAAGCCGACCGCCTGCGGAACCTGGTGGACCGCATGCTCGGCTCGAACAAGCTGCCGTCCCTGGCGATGTGCAACGTCCATGAAGTGCTCGAGCGGGTCAGCAGTCTGGTGGAAGCCGAAAGCCAGGGTTGCATCACCTTGGTGCGCGACTATGACCCGAGCATTCCCGATGTCTTGATCGATCGCGAGCAGATGATCCAGGCAGTGCTGAACATCGTGCGCAACGCGATGCAGGCCATCAGCAGCCAGAACGAACTGCGCCTGGGTCGCATCAGCCTGCGTACCCGGGCCATGCGCCAGTTCACCATCGGCCATGTGCGCCATCGCCTGGTGACCAAGATCGAGATCATCGACAACGGCCCGGGCATCCCTGCGGAACTGCAGGAAACCATTTTCTTTCCCATGGTCAGCGGCCGTCCGGACGGTACCGGGCTGGGCCTGGCCATTACCCAGAACATCATCAGTCAGCATCAGGGCTTGATCGAATGTGAGAGCCACCCCGGCCACACCACTTTCTCGATCTTCCTGCCACTGGAACAAGGAGCCACATCGACATGAGCCGTAGTGAAACCGTGTGGATCGTCGATGACGACCGTTCTATCCGTTGGGTCCTGGAAAAAGCCTTGCAACAGGAAGGCATGACCACCCAGAGCTTCGACAGCGCCGACGGGGTGATGAGTCGCCTGGCGCGTCAGCAACCGGACGTCATCATCTCCGACATCCGCATGCCCGGTGCCAGCGGCCTGGACCTGTTGGCGCGGATTCGCGAACAGCATCCGCGGCTGCCGGTGATCATCATGACCGCCCATTCCGACTTGGACAGCGCCGTGGCGTCCTACCAGGGCGGTGCTTTCGAATACCTGCCCAAACCATTCGATGTCGACGAAGCCGTGTCACTGGTCAAGCGCGCCAACCAGCACGCCCAGGAGCAACAGGGCATGGAAGAGGTGCCGGCCCTGGCCCGTACCCCGGAAATCATCGGTGAAGCACCGGCGATGCAGGAAGTGTTTCGCGCCATCGGGCGCTTGAGCCACTCCAACATCACCGTGCTGATCAACGGCGAGTCCGGCACCGGTAAAGAACTGGTGGCCCACGCCCTGCATCGCCACAGTCCGCGGGCGGCGTCGCCGTTCATCGCACTGAACATGGCGGCGATTCCCAAGGATCTGATGGAATCCGAGCTGTTCGGCCATGAAAAAGGCGCGTTCACCGGCGCCGCCAACCTGCGGCGCGGGCGCTTCGAGCAGGCCGACGGCGGCACGTTGTTTCTCGATGAAATCGGCGACATGCCGGCTGATACCCAGACCCGCTTGCTGCGCGTACTGGCCGATGGCGAGTTCTATCGGGTCGGCGGCCATACGCCGGTCAAGGTAGACGTGCGCATCATCGCCGCGACGCACCAGAACCTGGAAACCCTGGTACACGCCGGCAAATTCCGTGAAGACTTGTTCCACCGCCTGAATGTGATCCGCATTCATATCCCGCGCCTGGCGGATCGTCGCGAAGACATCCCGACCCTGGCCCGCCACTTCCTCAGCCGCGCGGCCCAGGAACTGGCGGTCGAGCCCAAGCTGCTCAAGAGCGAAACCGAGGAATACCTCAAGAACCTGCCGTGGCCCGGCAACGTGCGCCAGCTGGAGAACACCTGCCGCTGGATCACGGTGATGGCTTCGGGTCGTGAAGTGCACATCAGCGATCTGCCGCCGGAGCTGTTGAGCCTGCCGCAGGACTCGGCCCCGGTGACCAACTGGGAACAAGCCCTGCGCCAGTGGGCCGACCAGGCCCTGGCCCGTGGCCAGTCGAGCCTGTTGGACAGCGCCGTCCCCAGTTTCGAACGGATCATGATCGAAACCGCCCTCAAGCACACCGCCGGCCGCCGCCGCGATGCCGCCGTGCTGCTGGGCTGGGGCCGCAACACCTTGACCCGCAAGATCAAGGAGCTGGGGATGAAGGTCGACGGCGGGGATGACGATGACGGGGATGAGGGCTGAATCGCCTTTAACTCTTCGCTGAATTTGAAGGCCAATCGCGAGCAAGCTCGCTCCCACAATGGAAACGTAACGCCTGTGGGAGAGAGCTTGCTCGCGAAGCTTTTAAAGGCTCCATGCACCGCATCAATGCACTGCGAACCGCAATTGCGCATGCACAACGAGCCAAAACCAATCGTTCCAGGTCGAAAAAACCGCACAAATAAAAACAAAAGCCCCGGAATACGGGGCTTTTCGCATCACCAGCAGTTTTTTTGTGACAAGCCATTTAAAACTGGCACGCCCCCTGCAATAACTCAATCACTACCCAGTTTCGGGGACCTTGGTACAGGCAGGCCGGGGAATCCCCTCTTTTACACCGGGCTCATCGAGCCCACTGTTTTGGGGGCCTTGATACAGGCAGGTCAAGGTTTCCCTTCTTTACACCCTGGGCCATGCGCTTGGCGCAACCCTCCCGTTTTGGGAACCTTGGTACAGGCAGGCCGGGGATTCCCTCTTTTATTGCTCTTGGAGACGGACCTCCAGTCGCCAGCGATCATCCACTTCGCTGCCGGTCCACACCCCCCGCAACGGACGCGCCGCCACCAGCGTCAGCAACAACCCCTTGTCACTCAAACGCACCCGCCAGTTCACATCCCTGCCATTGAGCTTCAATCGGCCGTTCTGCGGCCGACCTTCTGCCTGGAACAACAGCGCCAGCGAGCCATCGATGACTTCCCCGTGCAGTTTGGGCTCGTTGTTGAACCAGGCCACCAGCACCCCATCTGTTACCTCGACCTGTTGCAACGCGCTCGGGTCGGGCGTGGTCAGGCGCCCGATCATCAGCCCGACCATCATGCCGAAAATCGCCAACGAGCCCATCACCCGAGGCATTAGCTTCGAACGTCGGTCGGTTTGCGGCGTAGAATGCCGCTCATCTTTATCTGCGGAGCCGTGCATGTTTCACGTCATCCTTTTTCAACCGGAAATTCCGCCGAATACCGGCAACGTCATCAGGCTGTGCGCCAACAGCGGCTGCCACCTGCATTTGATCGAACCGCTGGGCTTCGACATGGACGACAAACGCCTGCGCCGCGCCGGCCTCGACTACCACGAGTATGCCACCTTGCAGCGTCACGCCGACCTTGCCAGTTGTCTGGAGAGCCTCGGGCATCCGCGCCTGTTCGCGTTTACCACCAAGGGTTCGCGGCCGTTCCATGACGCCAGCTTCGTCGCCGGTGATGCGTTCCTGTTCGGCCCGGAAAGTCGTGGCCTGCCGGCCGAGGTGCTGGACGCCCTGCCTGCCGAGCAGCGCCTGCGCCTGCCGATGCGCGAGGGTTGCCGCAGCCTGAACCTGTCCAATACCGTGGCAGTGGCGGTTTATGAGGCGTGGCGGCAGAACGGCTTCGCCTGATTCGGCACCGCTAGCCAAAAACACCTGTGGGAGCGAGCTTGCTCGCGATGGCGGTGTATCAGCCGACTTTAATGTTGACTGGTGCACCGCTATCGCGAGCAAGCTCGCTCCCACAGGTTTTGTGCTTGGCAGTGGACGCTTACTGAACGGTCGCGCCGCCTTCCTGCTGCATGCGCTGCAGTTCTTGCGCATACAGGGCATCGAAGTTCACCGGGGCCAGCATCAGGGCCGGGAACGAGCCGCGGGTCACCAGGCTGTCCAGGGTTTCCCGGGCGTAAGGGAACAGGATGTTCGGGCAGAATGCGCCCAGGGTGTGGCTCATCGAAGCGGCATCCAGGTTCTTGATCAGGAAGATACCGGCCTGTTGCACTTCGGCGATGAACGCCACTTCGTCACCGTTCTTCACGGTGACCGACAGGGTCAGCACCACTTCGTGGAAGTCGTCTTCCAGGGCTTTCTGACGGGTGTTCAGGTCCAGGCCTACGCTCGGCTCCCACTGCTGGCGAAAGATCGCCGGGCTTTTCGGAGCTTCGAAGGACAGGTCACGTACATAAATGCGCTGCAAGGAGAATTGCGGTGCGGCTTCTTCTTCGCTGGCAGCTGTGTTCTGTTGGTCAGTCATCGCAGATCCTTCTTACTTTCAGGTTCTCAGTGGGAAATTCAGGCCTTGAGCAGCGCGTCGAGCTTGCCGGCGCGCTCCAGGGCGAACAGATCATCGCAACCGCCCACGTGGGTGCTGCCGATCCAGATCTGCGGCACGGAGGTGCGCCCGGCCTTCTGGGTCATTTCGGCTCGCAATTGCGGCTTGCCGTCGACCTTGATCTCTTCGAAGGCCACGCCTTTGTTCTGGAGCAGGAACTTGGCTCTGGAGCAATAGGGGCAGTAATCGCTGGAATAGACAACAACGTGGGACATTTCACTTCACCAGGGGCAGATTGTCGGCTTTCCAGCTGGCAACGCCACCGGACAGCTTGGCGGCGGTAAAGCCGGACTTCATCAGCTCGCGGGCATGGGTGCCGGCGTGCTGGCCTTGGGCGTCCACCAGGATCAGCGTCTTGGCCTTGTGTTTTTCCAGCTCGCCGATACGGGCGATCAGTTTGTCCTGGGGAATGTTCACCGCCCCGACAATGTGACCGGCGGCGTAGTCCTTGCTCGGACGGATATCCACCACCAGGCCTGCATCCTTGTTGACCAGCGCGGTCAGCTCGGCGGTGCTCAGGCTGCGACCGCCGCCCTGCATCGTGTGGGCAACCAGCAACGCCAGCAGCACGACGAAGATACCGACGAGAATGTAGTGGTTAGTGGCAAATTGAATCAGGTGAGCAACCATCGAAGGAGGTTCCAGGGCGTTAAAATGTCGGCCAGTATACACAGCACGCAAGGTCGGCCAAACCCCGCCCGGCGGTGACGCCGCCGGAACTTACCTTTAAACTGCCCGTCCCTTTTCCATCGTCTTCTTTTAACCCGCCACGAGTGGATTCCATGACTACCACGCCTAAACCTTTGGTCCTGATGATTCTCGACGGCTTCGGTCACAGTGACAGCCACGAATCCAACGCCGTGTATTCGGCCAACAAGCCTGTGCTGGACCGTCTGTGGGCCACCGTGCCCAACGGCCTGATCTCCGGCAGTGGCATGGACGTCGGCCTGCCGGATGGGCAGATGGGCAACTCCGAAGTCGGCCACATGAACCTCGGCGCTGGCCGCGTGGTGTACCAGGACTTCACCCGCGTGACCAAATCGATCCGCGACGGCGAGTTCTTCGAAAACCCGACCATCTGCGCCGCCGTGGATAAAGCCGTGGCCGCCGGCAAGGCCGTGCACTTCATGGGTCTGCTGTCCGACGGTGGCGTGCACAGCCACCAGGACCACCTGGTCGCCATGGCCGAACTGGCCGCCAAGCGCGGCGCCGAGCAGATCTACCTGCACGCGTTCCTCGATGGCCGCGACACCCCGCCGAAAAGCGCCGCCTCCTCGATCGAATTGCTGGACGCCACCTTCCAGGCCCTCGGCAAGGGGCGCATCGCCAGCCTTGTCGGCCGCTACTACGCCATGGACCGTGACAACCGCTGGGATCGCGTCTCCCAGGCCTACAACCTGATTGTCGATGGCAACGCCGAGTTCAACGCCGCCACCGCCCAGGAAGGCCTGCAAGCCGCCTACGAGCGCGGTGAAAGCGACGAATTCGTCAAGGCCACCACCCTCGGCGAGCCGGTAAAAGTCGAAGACGGCGATGCCGTGGTGTTCATGAACTTCCGTGCCGACCGTGCCCGCGAGCTGACCCGCGTGTTCGTCGAAGACGATTTCAAGGAATTCGAACGCGCCCGCCAGCCAAAACTGGCCGGCTTCGTGATGCTGACCCAATACGCCGCCAGCATTCCCGCGCCATCGGCCTTCGCCGCCGGCAGCCTGGAAAACGTGCTGGGCGACTACCTGGCGAAAAACGGCAAGACCCAGCTACGCATCGCCGAGACCGAAAAGTACGCCCACGTGACGTTCTTTTTCTCTGGCGGGCGCGAAGAACCTTTCCCGGGCGAAGAACGCATCCTGATTCCGTCGCCGAAAGTCGCCACCTACGACCTGCAACCGGAGATGAGCGCGCCGGAAGTGACCGATCGCATCGTCGACGCCATTGAAAACCAGCGTTACGACGTGATCGTGGTCAACTACGCCAACGGCGACATGGTGGGCCACAGCGGCGTATTCGAGGCGGCGGTCAAGGCCGTCGAATGCCTGGACACCTGCGTTGGCCGCATCGTCGAGGCCCTGGAAAAGGTCGGCGGCGAAGCGTTGATCACGGCCGACCACGGCAACGTCGAGCAGATGTCCGACGAGTCCACCGGCCAGGCCCACACTGCCCACACCACCGAGCCGGTGCCGTTCATCTATGTCGGCAAGCGTGATTTCAAGGTCCGCGACGGCGGCGTGCTGGCTGACGTGGCACCGACCATGCTGATGTTGCTGGGCATGGAAAAGCCGGCGGAAATGACCGGTACTTCGATCCTGGTCTGATTCCGCAAACCCTGTGGGAGCGAGCTTGCTCGCGATAGCGCCGGATCAGCCAACCTTGATGTTGACTGATGCACCGCCATCGCGAGCAAGCTCGCTCCCACCTGGGTTCTTGGTGTTTTTCAGGCCAGTTATCACACAGCCCCAAATGGGCGTTTTTTTTGCAGCGTGGGGCGGGCATACTAGGTCGTCCCTTTCCCTGGTGTCGCCCGCCTCTATGCTTCGCGTCCTGATAGCCCTCGTTCTGACCTGCCTGCTCCAACCGGCCTTTGCCGACGAGCGCGCGCAAACCCAACAACAGTTGGAAGCCACGCGCCAGGACATTGCCGAGCTGAAAAAGCTGCTGGGCAAGTTGCAGGAAGAGAGATCCAGCGTGCAGAAAGACCTGCGCGGCACCGAAACCGAGATGGGCAAGCTGGAGAAGCAGGTCGAGGCCCTGCAAAAAGAACTGAAGAAAAGCGAATCCGAGCTGCAGCGGCTCGATGGCGAGAAAAAAAAACTCCAGAGCGCGCGCACTGAACAGCAAAAGCTGATCGCCATCCAAGCCCGGGCCGCCTACCAGAATGGTCGCCAGGAATACCTCAAGCTGCTGCTCAACCAGCAGAACCCCGAGAAATTCGCCCGCACCCTCACGTATTACGATTACCTGAGCCAGGCACGCCTGGAGCAGCTCAAGAACTTCAACGAAACCTTGCGCCAGCTGGCCAGCGTCGAAAAGGACATCGAACTGCAGCAGGCCCAGTTGCTGGTACAGAAAAGCAGCCTAGACACCCAGCGTGAAGAACTCGAAAAGGTTCGCAAGGAACGCCAGGTGGCACTGGCCAAGCTCAATGACGACGTGAAGGCCCGCGACAGCAAGCTCAAGGCTCGCGAACAGGACCAGGCCGAACTGGCCAACGTGTTGAAAACCATCGAAGAAACCCTGGCCCGCCAGGCTCGAGAGGCAGAAGAAGCGCGCCAGAAAGCGCTGATCGCCCAGCAGGAAGCCGAAAAAAAGCGTTTGCGTGAAGCCCAGGCCGACGCGGACGCCGGCGATGCACCGCGCAAACTGGCAAAATCCAGCCCCGGCGCACTGGTTTCCAGTGATGGCGCAACCTTCGGCGGCGCTTTTGCTTCGGCGCGAGGCAAACTTCCATGGCCAGTCAATGGTCGATTGCTTGCGCGCTTCGGTGAAACCCGCGGCGACGACACCCGCACCAAATGGGACGGGGTGATGATCAGCGCTTCCGCCGGCAGCCAGGTGCATGCCGTACACGGCGGACGCGTGGTATTCGCCGACTGGTTGCGCGGTGCCGGCCTGCTGGTGATCCTTGACCACGGCAACGGTTATTTGAGCCTGTACGGCCACAACCAGACGCTGCTCAAGGCAGCGGGCGATGTGGTCAAGGCCGGAGAGTCCATCTCCACGGTCGGTAACAGTGGCGGACAGGATACGCCAGCATTGTATTTCGCTATTCGTCAGCAGGGTCGCCCCAGTGACCCGGCCCAATGGTGTCGTGCGCAAGGATAAGCGCGCCCATCCTATTAAGGAGTTCGTTCGACATGCTGCATTTGTCCCGCCTTACCTCGCTGGCCCTGACGATCGCCCTCGTGATCGGTGCGCCCCTGGCTTTCGCCGCCGACCCGGCCCCATCGACACCCGCCGCCACGGCCGCGACCACCAAGGCCCCACTGCCGCTGGACGAACTGCGCACCTTTGCCGAGGTCATGGACCGGATCAAGGCGGCCTATGTGGAACCGGTGGATGACAAGACGCTGCTGGAGAACGCCATCAAGGGCATGCTCAGCAATCTCGACCCGCATTCCGCGTACCTGGGCCCGGAGGATTTCGCCGAGCTGCAGGAAAGCACCAGCGGCGAGTTCGGCGGCCTGGGCATCGAGGTCGGCAGCGAAGACGGCTTCGTCAAAGTGGTTTCGCCCATCGACGACACGCCTGCTTCCAAGGCCGGCATCCAGGCCGGTGACTTCATCGTCAAGATCAACGGCCAGCCGACGCGCGGCCAGAGCATGACCGAAGCCGTGGACAAGATGCGCGGCAAGATCGGCCAGAAGATCACCCTGACCCTGGTGCGCGACGGCGGTACGCCGTTCGACGTGACCCTCACGCGGGCGGTCATCCAGGTCAAGAGCGTGAAGAGCCAACTGCTGGAGTCGGGCTACGGCTACATCCGCATCACCCAGTTCCAGGTCAAGACCGGCGAAGAAGTCGCCAAGGCCCTGGCCAAGCTGAGCAAGGACAACGGCAAGAAACTCAACGGCCTGGTCCTGGACCTGCGCAACAACCCCGGCGGCGTGCTGCAATCAGCGGTGGAAGTGGTGGACCACTTCATCACCAAGGGCCTGATCGTCTACACCAAGGGCCGCATCGCCAATTCCGAGTTGCGCTTCTCGGCCACCGGCAACGACTTGAGCGAAGCCGTGCCATTGGTGGTGCTGATCAACGGCGGCAGTGCTTCGGCCTCGGAAATCGTCGCCGGCGCCCTGCAAGACCAGAAGCGCGGCGTGGTCATGGGCACCACCAGTTTCGGCAAGGGCTCGGTACAGACCGTGCTGCCACTGAACAACGAGCGCGCCCTGAAGATCACCACCGCGCTGTACTTCACGCCCAACGGTCGCTCCATCCAGGCCCAGGGCATCGTCCCGGACATCGAGGTGCGCAAGGCCAAGATCACCAGCGAGCAGGACAGCGAGTACTTCAAGGAAGCCGACCTGCAAGGTCACCTGGGCAATGGCAACGGCGGCGCCGACAAACCGACCGGTTCCGGCGCCAAGGCCAAGCCAATGCCGCAGGATGACGACTATCAGTTGGCCCAGGCCTTGAGCTTGCTCAAAGGGTTGAACATCACGTCCGGCCGCTGAGATGGGCCTGCGCTTTACCTGGGTCCTGCTGTGCCTGCTGGCGGGAGTCGTTCACGCGGCCCCCGCCACAGCCTCTTCGCCGCACAAGGCGTACCTGAGCCTGATCATCGACGACCTGGGGCAAAACCTGCCTCGGGATCGCCGGGTCCTGGCCCTCCCCGGTCCGGTCACCGCCGCGATCATGCCTGACACCCCACACGCCGCCGACGTCGCCCGCGAAGCCCATCGCGCCGGCAAGCTGGTCATGCTGCACATGCCCATGGACCCGGCCACCGGGCCGTTCGCCTGGCACCCGGAACTGTCCATCGAAGAACTGGGCAAGCGCCTCGACGCCGCATTCGCGGCCGTGCCCTACACCAGCGGGATCAACAACCACATGGGCAGCCGCATGACTGCCCAGCCCCAGGCCATGGCGTGGTTGATGGCGAACCTGCAGCAGCGCCACAAATTTTTCGTCGACAGCCGCACCAGCGCCCAGACAGTCGCCGCCGCCGAGGCGCAGAAGATCGGCCTGGCCAGTGTGTCGCGGGACGTGTTCCTGGACGACGAGCGCACGGAGGCAGCCATCACCCGGCAACTGCAAACCGCCGTCGACCTGGCCCGCCGACAGGGTTCGGCCGTGATGATCGGCCATCCCTACCCGCAGACCCTGGCGGTGCTGGAGCGCGAGCTACCCAAGCTCAAGGCACAGGGCATCGAATGGATCGACATCAAGTCGATGATCAGCCTGCGCAGCAATCGGGCGATGATCGGGCATGGGAAGGATGGGGTCTACCGATAGCGGTAGCCGCGACGCCGCCATCGCGAGCAAGCTCGCTCCCACAACGGTTTTGCATCGGGCACAAGATTGGGGTTCACAGCAGATCCCCTGTGGGAGCGAGCTTGCTCGCGATGACGGCGACACATTCAACATCTCTACAAGCTGACCCACCGCTTTCGCGAGCAAGTCCGCTCCCACAGGTTTGTTCCAGCGGTCAGAGATACCGCGCCATGATCGCGTCCACCGCCCCTTCCTTGCGCAGTTCATCCAGGGCGGCTTGAAGCCGGGCCACCACCTCGTCAGGCACGTCCTTGTTCAAGGCCAGGTACAACTCGGCACTGTTGAATCGCAGCACGGTCTTGAGGTCGTTCACCCCTTCTTGACGCGCCAGGTAGCGCCCGGCCGGATCGCCGGTGGCCCACAGATCGATCTGGCCGTTGACCAGTTTCCTGGCGTTGTCCTGATCGCGCAGCACGACCATCGGCTTCAGTCCCTGCTTGGCCAATGTCTCGGCAATCGCGTCGCCCTTGTAGGCACCGATCTTGTATTGACGCGCCTGCTCCAGCGAGTCGAGGGCAATCTTGCTGTCGGCCTTGGCGAGCATGATCCAGTCGTCCGGACCGATGGGACCGACCCATTTGAATAGTTTTTCACGCTCCGGCAACCGCGCCATGACAAACACACCGTAACCTGGGCTTTCCAAGGCGAGTTTGTAGATGCGCTCCCAAGGGAAACGCAGCGTCAGGCTGTAGGAGACATCGGCGCGCTTGAACATTTCGCGGACGATGTCAACGGCAATGCCATGGATGTTTTCGTCCTGGGCGAAGTTCTTGCCGTTCTTGGCCATGTTGTACGGGGGGAAGTTTTCCGTCAGCAACACCAGCGAAGTGTCAGCCGCGCGAACAGTGCCGGCGAGCAGCAATGTGGCACCGGCAAAGGCAAGAACTAGACGTTTGAGCATGTCGGGCTACCGCAATCCATGGTGTGCCCAAGAGTGCCTTGGGCCCGCCATGGTGTCCAGCGGTCAGCGAATGCAGATACCGCGGTGGGCCATGTAGGCCTTGGCTTCCGGCACGGTGTATTCGCCAAAGTGGAAGATGCTCGCCGCCAGTACCGCGCTGGCATGGCCTTCCAGGATGCCGTCGGCCAGGTGTTGCAGGTTGCCGACGCCGCCGGACGCGATCACCGGAATGCCCAGGGCATCGCTGATGGCGCGGGTCACACCCAGGTCAAAGCCGTTTTTCATGCCGTCCTGGTCCATGCTGGTCAGCAGGATTTCACCGGCACCCAGGCCTTCCATCTTCTTCGCCCACTCGACGGCGTCCAGGCCCGTGGGCTTGCGGCCGCCATGGGTGAAGATTTCCCAGCGCGGGGTTTCGCCCGGGCCGGAGACCTTCTTCGCATCGATGGCCACGACGATGCACTGCGAGCCGAAGTGCTGGGCCGCTTCACCGACGAACTCCGGGTTGAACACCGCCGCGGTATTGATGGACACCTTGTCCGCACCGGCATTGAGCAGGTTGCGGATGTCCTGCACGGTGCGCACGCCACCGCCCACGGTCAGCGGGATGAACACCTGGCTGGCCATGCGCTCGACGGTATGCAATGTGGTATCGCGGCCATCGACGCTGGCCGTGATGTCGAGGAAGGTAATCTCGTCCGCACCCTGTTCATCGTAGCGACGGGCGATTTCCACCGGGTCGCCGGCATCACGGATGTTCTCGAACTTGACGCCCTTGACCACGCGGCCGTTGTCCACGTCCAGGCAAGGGATGATGCGTTTGGCCAGCGCCATGGTGATTCCTCAGCCTTTATAGGTATCGCAGAAGGCCTGGGCCTCGGCGACGTCCAGGGTGCCCTCATAGATCGCACGACCGGTGATCGCACCGATGATGCCCGGTGCCTTGGCATCGAGCAGCGCCTTGATGTCACCCAGGTTATGGATGCCACCGGAGGCGATCACCGGGATCCGGGTAGCGGCGGCCAGGGCGGCGGTGAACGGGACATTGCAGCCCTGCATCATGCCGTCTTTGGCGATGTCGGTGTAGACGATGGCAGACACGCCATCGGCTTCGAAACGCTTGGCCAGGTCGATCACTTGCACGCTGCTGACTTCGGCCCAGCCGTCGGTGGCGACGAAACCGTCCTTGGCGTCGAGGCCAACGATGACCTTGCCCGGGAACGCGCGGCAGGCTTGGGCGACGAACTCAGGTTCCTTCACGGCCTTGGTGCCGATGATCACGTAGCTCACGCCGGCCTTGACGTAGTGCTCGATGGTTTCCAGCGAGCGAATGCCGCCGCCGATCTGGATCGGCAGGTTCGGGTAACGCTTGGCAATGGCCGTGACCACTTCGCCATTGACCGGCTGCCCTTCGAAGGCGCCGTTCAGGTCGACCAGATGCAGGCGACGGCAGCCGCCCTCCACCCACTTGGCGGCCATGCTCACCGGGTCATCGGAAAACACCGTGGAGTCTTCCATGCGGCCCTGGCGCAGACGTACGCAAGCGCCGTCCTTGAGATCGATAGCGGGGATAATCAGCATCTGGCAAACCTTCAAATACGAATATTCAGCTTGGCTCGAAAATCAGTTTTTCTCGAGCGCCCACAAGTCGCTTTCAATGCTTTCGAACCTTTCTTTAAGGTGCGTCTGCACATCGAAAATCGCCCTGTTGTAATAGTGCGGAGCAATTTCGCGGGTAAACAGGTCAAGAATTTCCGCCGCTTCGAACGAGCCCAGGTCCAGCTCGAAACGCTCCTCCATGAACCGCTGGATCTTGCGGTTCGCTTCACCCTCCTGCTCGGGCGTGAGGGTGAGGATCGGCGGTTTCTTGCGGGCCATTACCAGCGCCCGTCCCACGCCGCGAAGTTCTGCAACAGTTGCAGGCCATGGGTATGGCTCTTCTCCGGGTGGAACTGCACGGCGAAGCGCGAGCCATCGGCCAGGGCCGCGGCGAAATCGACGCCATAGTGACCGCTGCCCACCACCTGCCGGGCGTTGCCGGCGGCGATGTAGTAGCTGTGCACGAAATAGAAGCGCGCCAGGTCCGGGATGTTGTGCCACAGCGGGTGATCCACCGTCTGCTTCACTTCGTTCCAGCCCATGTGCGGGACCTTCAGGTGTTCGCCGTCTTCATGCAGGCCCTTGCCGAAAAACTTCACCTGGCCTGGAAACATGGAGATGCAATCGACGCCGTCGTTCTCTTCGCTGCGCTCGAGCAAGGCTTGCATGCCCACGCAGATACCGAGGAACGGACGGTCCTGGCTGACTTCGAGCACCAGTTTGTCGAAGCCCAGGCGACGAATCTCGGCCATGCAGTCACGAATCGCGCCGACGCCGGGGAACACCACACGGTCGGCTTCGCGAATCACGTCGGCATCGCTGGTGATCAGCACCTTGCCGGCGCCCACGTGCTCGAGGGCCTTGGCCACCGAGTGGAGGTTGCCCATGCCGTAGTCGATAACCGCGACCGTCTGCATTACAGGACGCCCTTGGTCGAAGGCATCTGGCCAGCCATGCGGTCATCGAGCTCCACGGCCATGCGCAGCGCGCGGCCGAAGGCCTTGAACACCGTTTCGATCTGGTGGTGGGTGTTGTGCCCCCGCAGGTTGTCGATGTGCAGCGTCACGTTGGCGTGGTTGACGAAGCCCTGGAAGAACTCCTGGAACAGGTCGACGTCGAAGCCGCCGACGGTGGCACGGGTGTACGGCACGTGCATTTGCAGGCCCGGGCGGCCGGAGAAGTCGATGACCACCCGCGACAGCGCTTCATCGAGCGGCACGTAGGCATGGCCGTAGCGACGGATGCCCTTCTTGTCGCCGATGGCTTGGGTAAAGGCCTGCCCCAAGGTGATACCGACGTCTTCCACCGTGTGGTGGTCGTCGATATGCAGGTCGCCCTTGCTGACGATGTCCAGGTCGATCAGCCCGTGACGGGCGATCTGGTCCAGCATGTGCTCAAGAAAAGGCACGCCGATATCAAACCGGGCCTTTCCGGTGCCATCCAGGTTGATCGAGGCTTTGATCTGGGTTTCCAGAGTGTCGCGCTCGACAGACGCCTTACGTTCGGCCATCACCAGCTCCGCAAAATCATTGGGCGAAAAAGGCAACCATTATAGGGGCGCGAGCGGCAAACAGAAACACAAGAGGTGACATCACTGACGGGTTGTTGCCCGCCTTGTCGGGGTTAGACATGTCCATACAAGCTTTCAAGGTCAGCCAAAAGCAAATGTGGGAGCGAGCTTGCTCGCGATAGCGGTGGGTCAGCCGACCATGATGTCGACTGACACGCCCTCATCGCGAGCAAGCTCGCTCCCACAAGGGTTGCCCTGACCCGATGGGTCAGGGCGAGCGGCTTACTGGAACAACACCGCCGTCTTCTGCAGGGTCACCCACACGCCCCACGCCAGCGGAATGCCCACCACCAGCCAGGCGGCCACCGCCATGAGCTTGGTGCTCGGGTCGGCTTTCCATTCCAGCGAAGTCGTGCTGTCGGCACCCTTGTCGTGACCCAGCGCCTGTTCGGCGGCCAGTTCGGCGTCGGTCATGAAGTACTTGTCGGCGACCGGACGAACCATCAGGTTGCACAGGAAGCCCAGCACCAGCAGGCCGGCGAGGATGTACAAGGTGATGTCGTAGGCTGCGGCACGTTCAACGCCGATGCTCAACTGATACTCACGCAGGTAGTTCACCAGTACCGGACCCAGCACGCCTGCCGCGGCCCAGGCGGTCAGCAGGCGACCGTGGATCGCACCGACCATTTGCGTACCGAACAGGTCCGCCAGGTAGGCCGGCACGGTGGCGAAACCGCCGCCGTACATCGACAGGATGACGCAGAACGCCGCCACGAACAGCGCAACGCTGCCCAGGTGGCCCAGGTTCGGGATCAGCGCATACAGGGCAACACCCAGGGCGAAGAACACAAAATAGGTGTTCTTACGACCCAGGTAATCCGAGAAGGAGGCCCAGAAGAACCGGCCACCGATGTTGAACAGGCTCAACAGGCCAGTGAAACCGGCAGCAATGGCCGCGATCTGACCCAGCTGGGTAGCGTCCAGCTGGCCAAACGGCAGGTCGTTACCGAGCAGCTTGCCGCCGAACACTTCCTGCAACAGCGGCGACGCCATGCCGATGATGCCGATACCCGCGGATACGTTCAGGCACAGCACCAGCCAGACCAGCACGAACTGCGGCGTCCTCCAAGCGACGTTCACATGGACGTGGCGGTGGGTGATCATCGCGTTCGCGGCTTTCTTCGGTGCCGGGGTCCAGCCTTCAGGCTTCCAACCGGTTGGCGGAACGCGGTACGACAGGGCGCCACCGATCATGAACACGAAGTAGATCGCCGCCATGACCAGGAAGCTCTGCCATACGCCCACGCCCGTCGGCGAAGCGAAATGGCTCATCAGTGCGGCGGCCAGTGGAGCACCCACCATCGCACCGCCACCAAAACCCATGATCGCCATGCCGGTCGCCATGCCGCGCTTGTCCGGGAACCACTTGATCAACGTGGAGACCGGGGAAATGTAGCCCAGGCCCAGACCGATACCACCGATCACCCCGGAACCGAGCCACATCAGCCAGATCTGGTGGGTATAGATACCCAGCGCAGAAATCACCAGGCCACCGCACCAGCACAAGGCCGATACAACACCGGCCTTGCGCGGACCGGCGTGTTCCAGCCAGCCGCCCCAGATGGCTGCCGAGCAACCCAGGAAGATGAAGAACAGGGTGTAGATCCAGCCGAGCATCGAGATCGGCCAGTCGCATTGGGACGAGAAGACTTGCGAAATGAAGCTCATGTCCGGCGCACAGGCCACCGGTTTGGTGATTCCCAGGGCCTTGGACAGTGGCAACCAGAACACCGAGAAGCCGTAGGCCATGCCGATGCACAGGTGGATGGCCAGCGCGGCCGGTGGAACCAGCCAACGGTTGAAACCGGGCTTGGCGATGATGCGCTCCTTGGAGAGGAACGCAGGCTGGTCGGCAATGCCGCCGGCCGTGATGCTTGTGCTCATTGTGTATCCCCCAATTGTTAGAATGATTCACCAGCCACGCCTCACCCTCAGCCTTCATTGCACGCAGGCACGGCTGTATTTTCTGGTGAAGCTCCATAGTAGTGCGACATCAAGTCGCAGAAGGACGGTGAACGGACGAAAGGTTACCACTTGCAGGTGACAGAAAAACCAAAGTGATATCACCTTTTTCATGTCTTCTGTCTTATCGCGCCGATGTCCGTTTTCTGTAGGGTGCTAATCATTTTTTTTTCGCATGCCCCATTCTTCCATGGCTGCCGTGCCGGACATCACCCTCGATCCGCCAACGCACCTTCCACTCTCGGCGTTATACTCCCAGGCTGAATTTTGAACTCAACCTACAAGGATTCGCCCATGAAAGCGTTCGGCAAAATCCTGGGTCTGGTACTTCTCGGGCTGTTGCTGATCATTGTGGCCCTGGGCTTTGCCCTGACCCACCTGTTCGATCCCAACGACTATAAAGAAGAAATCCGCCAGATAGCCCGCGACAAGGCCCACATCGAGCTGACCCTCAATGGCGACATCGGCTGGAGCCTGTTTCCATGGCTGGGCCTGGAGCTGCACGATGCCAGCGTCGCGACCTTGGCCCATCCAACCCAGCCTTTCGCCGACCTGCAGATGCTGGGCCTTTCGGTCCGGGTCATCCCGCTACTGCGCCGGGAAGTGCAGATGAGCGATGTGCGCGTGGAAGGCCTGAACCTGCGGCTCAACCGTGACAAGAACGGTCACGGCAACTGGGAGGACATCGGCAAGGCGCCAGCCACCGCGACAACGGCGAACACCCCGGCACCGGCCGAACAACCGGCTCCGCCCGCCAGCACCCCGGCAGAAAAACCGGCCCAGCCGACCCGCCTGGACATCGACAGCCTGACGGTGAACAACGCCCGGGTCGAATACACCGACGAGCAGACCGGCAAGCTGTACACCGCCGAGAGCATCCAGCTAAGCACCGGCCCGGTCCACGACTCCACCAACATCCCGGTGACCCTGACCGCCTTCCTGTCCAGCAACCAGCCGGCCGTACGCGTACGCACCGAAGTGACCGGCGAACTGCGCTTCGAGCGGGCCCTGCAACGCTACAAATTCGAAGACCTGAAACTGTCCGGCGAAGCCACGGGCGACCCCTTGCAGGGCCAGACCCTGAATTTCGCCGCCCAAGGCCAACTGCTCCTGGACAAGGCGGCCAACGTCGCCGAATGGACAGGCATCAAGCTGTCGCTCAACCAACTGCGCGCCCTGGGTGAACTGAAGGTCAACGACCTCGACAAGACCCCGCAACTGAATGGCGGAATATCGATCGCCCAGTTCGATCTGGCGAAGTTCGTCGGCAGCATCGGCCAGAAACTCCCGGCCATGGCCGAAGGCAGCCTGAGCAAGGTCGAGTTGGCCAGCCGCATTGTCGGCACGCCGACCAGTGTCGAACTCAACAACATCAACCTGAAGCTCGACGACAGCACCTTCAGCGGTCGTATCGCCGTGGAAGACTTTGCCAAGCAGGCCCTGCGCGTGCAGCTCAAGGCCGACACCTTCAACGTCGACCGCTACCTGCCGCCAAAAACCGCCGAAGCCGACAGCGCCAAGGCGGCCCGCGAGGCCGAAGTCAGCAACACCGAAGCCAGCGCCATGGCCGGTGCCGGCAGCACACCGCTGCCGAACGCTCCGACCCAGGGTGCCTGGAGCAACGATCGGCTGTTTCCGGTGGAGCGCCTGAGCAAACTGGACCTCGATGCCGACCTGACCTTCGGGCAACTGACCCTGGATAAACTGCCGATCCAGAACGCCGCACTCAAAGCCACCGGCCTGGGCGGCCTGCTGACCCTGGAGAACCTGCGGGGCGATCTGTACAGCGGCAACTTCGAAACCAAGGGCACCCTGGACGTACGCCAGCCTACCCCACAGTTGAGCCTGCAAACCCGCATCAACCGGGTCCCTGCCGAGAAGATCATCGAAAGCCAGGGCAAGAATCCGCCGGTCAAAGGCCTGGTCACTGTCAACAGTGCGATCACCGCCAGCGGCAATAGCCAGAAGGCCCTGATCGACAGCCTCGACGGCAACGCCGGGTTCGTCATCAACGATGGTGTGCTGCTCAATGCCAACCTCGAACAGCAATTGTGCAAAGGCATCGCCACCCTCAATCGCAAGTCCCTCAGCGGCGAACCCCGGGGCAAGGACACACCGTTCCAGCAACTCAACGGCAACCTCACCTTCAACAATGGCGTTGCCCACAACCCGGACCTGAAAGTCCGCATCCCCGGCATGACCGTCAACGGCAACGGTGATATCGACCTGCGGGTGCTGGGCATGGATTACCGCGTCGGGATCATCGTCGAAGGCGACAAGAGCGACATGCCCGACCCGGCCTGCCAGGTCAACGAACGCTACGTCGACATCGAATGGCCGTTGCGCTGCCGTGGCCCGCTGGAACTGGGCGCGAAGGCATGCCGCCTGGACAGCGAAGGGATGGGCAAGGTCGCGGCGAAACTGGCCGGTGACCGCCTCGGGGACAAGATCGATGAAAAGCTGGGTGACAAGGTCAGCCCCGAACTGAAAGACGCGCTCAAGGGGCTGTTCAAGCGATGAGAGCCGAGCAGTTTTCCACCGCCGTACTGGACTGGTTCGACCGCCACGGGCGCCACGACTTGCCCTGGCAACAGGACATCACGCCGTACCGGGTGTGGGTGTCGGAGATCATGCTGCAGCAGACCCAGGTCAGCACCGTGCTCGGTTACTTCGATCGGTTCATGGCCTCGCTGCCCACCGTCCAAGCCCTGGCCGCCGCGCCGGAGGACGAAGTGCTGCACCTGTGGACCGGGCTGGGTTATTACACCCGTGCGCGCAACCTGCAGAAGACCGCGAAAATCGTCGTCGAGCAGTACGGCGGCGAATTCCCCCGGGACGTGGCAAAACTCACCGAGCTGCCGGGGATCGGCCTGTCCACCGCTGGCGCCATCGCCAGCATCAGCATGGGCCTGCGGGCGCCGATCCTCGACGGCAACGTCAAGCGGGTGCTGGCGCGCTTCACCGCCCAGGAAGGCTACCCAGGCGAACCCAAGGTGGCGAAACAGCTCTGGGCCACCGCCGAGCGCTTCACGCCCCAGGACCGGGTCAACGCCTACACCCAGGCGATGATGGACCTGGGCGCCACCCTCTGCACCCGCAGCAAGCCCAGTTGCCTGCTCTGCCCGTTGAAACAAGGCTGCGAGGCCCACATGCTGGGCCTGGAAACCCGCTACCCGATTCCCAAGCCTCGCAAGGAAGTGCCCAAGAAGCGCACCTTGATGCCGATGCTGGCGAACCACGAGGGCGCAATCCTGCTTTACCGTCGCCCTTCCACGGGGCTGTGGGGCGGGTTGTGGAGCCTGCCGGAACTCGACGACCTCGACGACCTGCAGCATCTGGCCCTGCAACACTCGCTGGAGTTGGGCAGCCAACACGAAATGCCAGGCCTGGTGCACACCTTCAGCCACTTCCAGTTGGCGATCGAACCCTGGCTGGTCCGGGTCCGGGAAACCGGCCATCACGTGGCCGAGGCCGACTGGCTCTGGTATAACCTCGCCACCCCGCCGCGCCTGGGCCTTGCCGCCCCGGTCAAAACCTTGCTCGAACGCGCGGCCGCCGTAATGAACGCAGGAGAGTTGCAATGACCCGCACCATCATGTGCCGCAAGTACAAAGAAGAACTCGAAGGCCTGGAACGTGCGCCGTTCCCGGGCGCCAAGGGCCAGGACATCTACGACAATGTCTCGGCCAAGGCCTGGGCCGACTGGCAGAAACACCAGACCCTGCTGATCAATGAAAAACGCCTGAACATGATGAACGCCGAAGATCGCAAATACCTTCAGGGCGAGATGGACAAGTACTTTTCCGGCGAAGATTACGCCAAGGCCGAAGGCTACGTACCGCCGTCCGAATAAGCTGTCCAGCGCGGGGGCGGATCGTAAGCGACGGTAATAATTAAATATTTTTTGATAACGTGCTTGACGCCCCCCTGAAAAACCCGTTTAATGCGCCCCGTTGCCCAGATAGCTCAGTCGGTAGAGCAGGGGATTGAAAATCCCCGTGTCGGCGGTTCGATTCCGTCTCTGGGCACCAAATACCGAAAACCCCGATCAAGCAATTGATCGGGGTTTTTTATTGCCCGAAATTTCCTTCCGCCTTCTCGACTCAGCTACATTCGTCCGCTCCCCTCTGAAAAGCGAGTCGACATGGACATCACCGGCATCCCCTTCGGTACTACCGATTGGTCAACCATCGAACCTACCGAACACAAAGGGGTCACCGGAACCGCCTATTGGCGCACGCGGCAATTCGGGAATATTCGGGTGCGGATGGTGGAATACACAGCCGGGTACCTGGCCGATCATTGGTGCACCAAGGGCCACATCCTGTTTTGCCTCAAGGGCGAGCTCAATACTGAACTCGAAGACGGTCGGCAATTCTTGCTCAAGCCTGGCATGAGCTATCAAGTTGCCGACCAGGCCGAGCCTCATCGATCCTCCACTTCATCGGGGGCTACGCTCTTCATAGTGGATTGAGATTCGAAGCGTCCGCGTTGAAGCTGTAGGATAGATGGCCTTATCCATCAGGAATCCGACCATGTCATCGGCGAACAAACAGCACAAGCGCAGCCAGCGCGCCAAGGCGAAAGCCAAGCAGAACCGCACTCGGCGTGCTGCTGCGCCGAACGATTTCCTGGACCCGAACGACGAGCGCATCGATCTGGAAACCGTGGACCTGACGGAGCTGTTCCAACTCATGAGTGCCGCCGAGAAGGTCAGCCAGAAGGCGATGTGCGAAGCGTTCCTGACCCATCCCCTGCTGGCGCTGGTGCTGGAACAGGAAGGTGAGGAAGAAGCGACCGACTTCATCATTACCGCATTGATCGAATACCGCCGCCTGACCACGGGCGTGGATGAGCAGACCGCGCTGGATTGGGTGGAAAGCAAGCCATTCCAGGCCGATTATGTGGCCGCGTCCCAGGCAGTGGCCCAAGGTCAGGGCTGACTGTCAGGCCGAGGCCGCGATGGATGACGCCCTGCGGGGATAGCGCCTGCAAACCACGGTCAACCCACATGGAGCGGCGTCATACCGCCCTGCGTCAATCCACTATTTTTTCTTTCAGCAACGCTCCAATCAAAGAACTCTACCCTGCATGTCATCGGCCGCACCCTACCCTTCTCTGATCCAGGCATTGCGGACCGAAACCGCTGAACTGCACATCGCCTTGGAAAAACGCCTGCCGTTTTTCTCCGAACAGCTGGACTTCGATCTGTATCGGCGCCTGATGGCGGCCTACTACGGTTTCTATCAACCGTTGGAACAACGTCTTCATGTACTTGCACTGACGCCGACCGGGCTGGACCAATCCCTACGGATCAAACTTCCGGTGCTACGGGCGGATCTCACGGCACTGGGCCTGGAAGAAGCCGTTATCGAAGCGCTGCCCACCTGCCAGGCGTTGCCGCTGATCGACTCCCGCGCCGCGGCACTCGGTGTGTCCTACGTGCTGGAAGGCGCAACCCTCGGCGGGCAGATCCTGCGGCGCAGGGTGGCCGAGCAACTCGGTCTTGATGCCTCCAGTGGCGCTGCCTTTCTCAATGTGTATGGCGAACTCACCGGCCGACGCTGGAAGGATTTCCTCCAATACCTGGACGACAGGAACCTTGGGGAGGCCCAGACGCTCGAAGTCACACGCGCCGCCAAGACGACGTTCACTCATTTTGAACACTGGCTGGACAGCCAGAAGGTACTGTTATGACCCCGGAAAACCAGGAAGCCTTCGAAGAACTGCTGGCCAATTGCGCAGACGAACCGATTCGCTTTCCCGGGGCTATCCAGCCTCATGGCGTGTTGCTGATGCTGTCCGAGCCCGATTTCGTGATCCGTCAGGTCAGCGCCAACGTGTTGCAATTGATGGCGCAGGATCCCCACGGGCTGTTGGGCCAGACGCTCGACGCCCTGTTGGGGCTGGAGCAGGCCCAGGCGATCCTCAACGCCTGTCGCGCCGCCCCGGAAAGCGACAGCGTGCCCGTGGCCATTGTCGTGAACCGGCAACGCTTCGACGCCTTGGTGCATCGCCATCAGGGCGCCCTGATCATCGAACTGGAACAGCACCTGAGCGACTACCGCCCCGAAGGGGTCAGCGGCGAGGCCAACCTGGGCCGCATGCTGCAACGCCTGCAAAGTGCGAAGAGCCTCCAGGCCCTGTACGAAATCAGCGTGCGGGAAATCCAGGCCATGACCGGTTACGACCGGGTGCTGATCTACCGCTTCGAGGAAGAAGGCCACGGCCAGGTGATCGCCGAGGCCAGCGCGCCGTCGATGGAGCTCTACAAAGGGCTGTTTTTCCCGGCCTCGGATATTCCCGAGCAGGCCCGCGAGCTGTACCGCACCAACTGGCTGCGGATCATCCCCAACGCCGACTACGCGCCGGTACCGCTGGTCCCGGAGCGGCGGCCCGACACCCAGGCGCCCCTGGACCTGAGTTTTGCCACGCTGCGCAGCGTCTCGCCGATCCACCGTCAGTACATGAAGAACATGGGCGTGCTGTCGTCCATGAGTATCTCGCTGATGGAAGGCGAACGCTTGTGGGGGCTGATCAGTTGCGGCAATCGCCAGCCGCTGCTGGTCCCCCATGAAATGCGCATGGCCTGCCAGACCATCGGCCAGGTGCTGTCGTTGCAGATCAGCGCCATGCAAGCCCTGGAACTGACCCGGCAACGGGACGCCAAGCTGGAAGACCTCAAGGTCCTCGCCACGGTCATGGCCGAGTCCAGCAATAACGTTTTCGATGGCCTGTCCCACGAGCCGCAACGCCTCATGGACCTGACCGGTGCCAGCGGCGTAGCGATTTTCGAGGACAACAAACTGCACCGCCATGGCCAGTGCCCGGCACCGGAGCAGATCCGCGAACTGCACAAATGGATCCTGGAGACCGGCAAGCCGGTGTTCGCCCACCACAACCTGAGCAGCGTCTTCGCACCTGCCCAGGCTTATCAGGACGTGGCGAGCGGCGTATTGGCGATCCACTTGCCCAAGCCGGTGGAAAACGGCGTGCTGTGGTTCCGCCCCGAAGTGAAGCAAACCCTCCAATGGAGCGGTGACCCGCAAAAACCCCTGGACCTGGAAAACAGCGAGACCGGCCTGCGCCTGCGGCCCCGGACGTCTTTCGAAATCTGGAAAGTCGAAATGGCCGGTATCAGCGCCCAATGGACCCATGGCGACCTGTTCGCCGCCAACGACCTGCGGCGCTCGGCCCTGGAAAACGACCTGGCCCGCCAGGTGCACAAGGAGCGCCTGGCCGTGCAGGCCCGCGATGAGCTGGTGGCGGTGGTGTCCCATGACCTGCGCAGCCCGATGACGGTCATTTCCATGCTCTGCGGCATGATGCAAAAGGCCTTCAGTTCCGACGGCTCCCACAGTTCCAAGCGAATCTCTTCAGCCATCGACACCATGCAACAGGCCACCAGCCGCATGAACGCGTTGCTGGAAGACCTGCTCGACACCTCGCGCATCGATGCCGGGCGCTACACCATCAATCCACAACCGATGGACGTCAGCCAGATCTTCGAAGACGCCTGCTCGCTGCTGACGCCGCTGGCCACTGCCAAGGCCATCGACATTTCCTTCCATGCCGAACCCAACCTGAGGATCAACGCCGACCCCGAGCGGCTGTTCCAGGTGCTGTCCAACCTGATCGGCAACGCCATCAAGTTCACGCCGCAACAGGGCTCGGTAGGCATCAGTGCGATGTCCGTCGGCAATGAGATCGTGTTCAGCGTTCGCGACACCGGTGAAGGGATCGCACCAGAGCAATTGCCTCATGTTTTCGAGCGCTATTGGACGACCAAGGAAGGCAACCCCCATGGCACCGGGCTGGGGTTGTACATTTCCAAGGGGATTGTCCAGGCCCATGGCGGTAAACTGCACGCCGAAAGCCAGCCAGGCCAGGGCAGCGAATTCCGCTTTACCGTGCCGAGAATTGACTGAGCCGGGCACCGCCCCCTAACGAATTGGAAACCGAAGCCCAATGGCCTCACTGAACAAGCAGCAAAAACGCGCCAAGCGTGCCAAAGACAAAGCCAAGCAGATCCGCATGAGCGGGCGCCAAGCGATCCCAATGTATGGCGACCCGGCCCACGCCACCGCCCAGCCACCGGTCTACGTGCTGGAACTGTTCGCCAAGCTGCGCGAAGCCGAGGCCGTCAGCCGCCATGAAATGCTCGATACGCTGCTCACATCCCTGAGCGCAATGATCATCGAGCGCCCGGGCCTGCTGGACCTGAAAAACGCCGAAAACGAAAGCATGGCGGCGACCAACCTGGCCGCCGACATGCTGGTGGACTACCGCATGTGGGTCGATGACATGGACCGCGAGACCGCTCAGCGCTGGCTCAGCACACCGGAATTCATCAAGGACTTCAGCGAGGCGCTGGATCGGTATCGCCAGTCGATGGAAGAACCCGCCAGCGAATAAACCGGCCGGTTATTCGTCACCGTTCCAATGGAACACCAGGTTGCGCGCGGCCCCGCTGCCTACCTCAGCAGTGTCGCGACGCGCCTCACCGTTGCGCGTCGCCACCACCGTGTACTTGCCCGGCGGCAATTGCACGTAAACCAGCGGCCCGGCTTCAGTCAGCGTCAGCAGCGTTTGCCCCGATGCCTTCTGGATGACGACCTCCACATCCGGGATGTATTTGTTTTCCGGGCCAACCGCGAATGTCATGTGCAAGTTGTAACCCTGGGCCTGCCCGATGGCCCGGGCTTCATCCTCACCAATACCGCCCGACAGGTAAGTGATGCCGTTCTGCCGCATGGGTTGGACCTGCACGCCTGCGTTGTCGATGGGCGCGAGGTTGGTGGCATTGAGGGCGATGGGGAACAGCAGAATGCTGATGGCGATGAAGGGCAACACAAAGTAATGCATAAGCTTCATGGCGAGGACTCCAGGTGCTGGAAATAACTCACATGAGTTCTTTTTTTAGATCACAGGTGCTCGTTAAGGTTTAGATCGATTGGGAGTACTGATTAGGACAAGTTCATCCTCGCAGCCGGTATATCCCATCGACATATCCCTCCATTACCCTATGCATCCGGGCAGAGCTGGCAAAGATTGGCAGGCCAATCGGCCCCTACGACCAGATGATTGCCGGCCATGCCCGCTCCCTCGGGTTGATCGTAGTCACCAATAATCTGAAGGAATTCGAAAGAGTCCCCGGACTGCGCATTGAGGATTGGACAGGGTTGTAACTTCGGTGGCCTGAAGTTAAACAGCTCCATCAAGACTCCTGTGGGCGTGAGCCTGCTCGCGATGAGGCCATCACCCGCTCATCTCTACCGGCTACTCTTATCGCTATCGCGAGCAATCTCCCACAGATTTCACGGCTACTTTCTTCAACGAATGATGGAACCACAGCCATGGCCTCCGCGAACAAGCAACAAAAACGTGCCAAGCGCGCAAAGGCAAAAGCCAAGCAACTACGCGTCAGTCGTACAAAGCCTGCTGCGGTCACGCTTGATCTTCCCGAGTACGACGATCCGTACTTGCGCGATACCCTGCAGGACGAGTTCGCAGAACGCCCCAGAGACTTCTTGTCGCTGTTTTATGAGATGCAGGACGCCGAAGAAGACACGGGGCGCATTGACATGATGGTCAGGATGCTCGGACTACTCCTTGCGATGACGAATGAACAGCCCGAGCTTCTGGACAATGTGAATGCCGAAAACGAAGCCATGGCGATCCATAACCTGGCCGAAAATACCCTGATCGCTTACCGAAAGTGGGCTGACGATATCGATCAGGAAACAGCGGAGCACTGGCTCCACAGCCCCGAAGTACAGGCGGATTTCGAAACAGCACGCGCCAGCTTCAAAGAGGTCCTCAAAATATTGTGGGATCTTGAGGACGCTCCCGAATAACCCGAAGTACTTCTGATTGCGGTAACGCTCATCCGGTTAACCCTTCCAACCCCCGCCCAAAGCTGGCACCATCGCGCCTTTTTTTACGCGACTCCCCGGACTTTTCACCGGGTAAACCAGGTTCAAACGGCCGTTCGGTTGTTGATGGCGCGACAGTCTGCTGTGCCGATGCGACAACCTGCCGCACATCACCGGTTTACCGCCCGTCGCGCTGTTGGCTGTCGTTCGGACGCATGCTAGCTTGGCCGCCTCGCCAAGGAAGGCAGCCAACAGCAAGGGAGCACATACCATGAGGACCGCACATGGCCCAGGCCACGCCCGCGCTTGAAATCCGCAACCTGCACAAACGCTACGGACAGCTGGAGGTGCTCAAGGGCGTCTCGCTGACCGCCCGCGACGGCGATGTGATCTCGATCCTCGGATCCTCCGGGTCCGGCAAGTCCACGTTCCTGCGCTGCATCAACCTGCTGGAAAACCCCAACCAGGGCCAGATCCTGGTGGCCGGCGAAGAACTCAAGCTCAAGGCCGCAAAAAACGGTGAGCTGGTGGCCGCCGACGGCAAACAGATCAACCGCATGCGCAGCGAGATCGGTTTTGTCTTCCAGAACTTCAACCTTTGGCCGCACATGAGCGTGCTCGATAACATCATCGAAGCGCCGCGCCGGGTGCTGGGCCAGAGCAAGGCCGAAGCCGTCGAAGTGGCCGAAGCGCTGCTGGCCAAGGTCGGTATCGCCGACAAGCGCCACGCCTATCCGGCCGAACTGTCTGGCGGCCAGCAACAACGCGCAGCCATCGCTCGCACATTGGCGATGCAGCCCAAGGTGATTCTGTTCGACGAACCCACCTCCGCCCTTGACCCGGAAATGGTCCAGGAAGTACTTAGTGTGATCCGCGCCCTGGCCGAAGAAGGACGCACCATGCTGCTGGTCACCCATGAAATGGGCTTCGCCCGCCAGGTCTCCAGCGAAGTGGTGTTCCTTCATCAAGGCCTGGTCGAGGAGCAAGGATCGCCACAGCAGGTCTTCGAGAACCCGCTTTCGGCGCGCTGCAAACAATTCATGTCCAGCAACCGCTAACGGAGCAGTACATATGCAGATCTACAAGAAATTCCTTTTGGCCGCTGCCGCCAGCCTGGTGTTTTCGGTCAATGCCATGGCGGCCGAAAAGCTGAAGATGGGCATCGAAGCGGCCTATCCGCCGTTCAATAACAAGGATGCCAGCGGCCAGGTCGTAGGGTTCGATAAAGACATCGGCGACGCCCTGTGCGCCAAGATGAAAGTCGAGTGCGAAGTGGTCACCTCCGACTGGGACGGCATCATCCCGGCCCTGAACGCCAAGAAGTTCGACTTCCTGATCTCCTCGCTGTCGATCACCGAGGAGCGCAAGCAGGCGGTGGATTTCACCGACCCGTACTACTCCAACAAACTGCAGTTCATCGCGCCGAAAAACGTCGAGTTCAAGACCGACAAAGACTCGCTCAAAGGCAAGGTCATCGGCGCGCAACGGGCGACCCTGGCCGGCACCTGGCTGGAAGACGAACTGGGCAGCGACATCACCGCCAAGCTCTACGACACCCAGGAAAACGCTTACCTGGACCTGACCTCCGGCCGGGTCGACGCGATCCTGGCAGACAAATACGTCAACTATGACTGGCTGAAAACCGACGCCGGCCGCGCCTACGAATTCAAGGGCGACCCGGTGGTGGAAAGCGACAAGATCGGCATCGCCGTGCGCAAGGGCGAGGACGACCTGCGCAACAAGCTGAACGCCGCACTCAAGGAAATCGTCGCCGACGGCACCTACAAGAAAATCAACGACAAGTACTTCCCGTTCAACATCTATTGATGCTGACGTGCCCGGCCGACGCTGATACTGCGCAGCGTCGGCCCTTAGCAAAGCCTGCCGCGATATGAACATACACCCATGATGATCGATCTCTACGGATTCGGCCCGGCGCTCGCCGCTGGCGCGCTGATGACCGTCAAACTGGCACTCTCGGCCCTGTGCCTGGGGCTGGTGCTCGGCCTGCTCGGCGCCTTGGCCAAGACCTCGCCGTACAAGCCGCTGCAATGGCTTGGCGGCACTTACTCGACACTGGTCCGCGGCATTCCGGAATTGCTCTGGGTGCTGCTGATCTACTTCGGCACCGTCAACCTGATGCGTGCGCTGGGTGAATACCTGGGCAAGCCCGACCTCGCCCTCAACGCCTTCGCCGCCGGCGTCATTGCCCTGGGCCTGTGCTTTGGCGCCTATGCGACGGAAGTGTTTCGCGGTGCGATCCTGGCGATTCCCAAAGGCCACCGTGAAGCCGGCGTCGCCCTGGGCCTGTCGAAATGGCGGATCTTCACCCGGTTGATCATGCCGCAGATGTGGCGCATCGCCCTGCCGGGCCTGGGCAACCTGTTCATGATCCTGATGAAGGACACCGCGCTGGTCTCGGTGATCGGCCTGGAAGAAATCATGCGCCACGCACAGATCGGCGTGACGGTATCCAAGCAGCCATTCACCTTCTACATGGTGGCCGCGTTCATGTACCTGGGCCTGACCGTACTCGCCATGGCCGGCATGCACCTGCTGGAACGACGCGCCGCGCGCGGCTTTATCAGGAGCACCCAATGAACTGGGAAGTCATCATCAAGTGGCTGCCGAAACTGGCCCAGGGCGCCACATTGACCCTGGAGCTGGTGGCCATCGCCGTGATCGCCGGCCTGTTATTGGCGATTCCACTGGGCATCGCCCGCTCTTCACGCCTATGGCAGGTGCGGGCATTGCCCTACGCCTACATCTTCTTTTTCCGTGGCACGCCGCTGTTGGTCCAGCTGTTCCTGGTGTACTACGGCCTGGCACAGTTCGATGCCGTGCGCAGCAGCGCGATGTGGCCGTACCTGCGGGATCCGTTCTGGTGCGCCACGGCCACCATGACCCTGCACACCGCCGCTTACATCGCCGAAATCCTGCGCGGCGCGATCCAGGCCATTCCCCGCGGCGAGATCGAAGCCGCTCGGGCCCTGGGCATGTCGCGGCCCAAGGCGCTGTTCTACATCATGCTGCCCCGCGCCGCGCGCATCGGCCTGCCGGCCTACAGCAACGAAGTGATCCTGATGCTCAAGGCCAGTGCCCTGGCGAGTACCGTGACATTGCTGGAACTCACCGGCATGGCCCGCACCATCATTGCCCGGACCTACCTGCCAGTGGAGATCTTCTTCGCGGCCGGCATGTTCTACCTGCTGATGTCCTTCCTGTTGGTGCAAGGCTTCAAACAGCTGGAGCGCTGGTTGCGCGTCGATGCCTGCCAAGGGCGCTGACAGCGGCGTGCTGACGGGCGAGGCACTCCTCGCCCGCTTCACGGCGCTGGACGCTTTTCTCACGGCACACCAGGCGCTGTGGAAGCCACGTCCGTTCACCCATCTGCGACTGCCCTGGGAAACGTCCCACCCGGAATTGGCCCGATGGCTACGCCAACGTTCACTGGCAGCGGCAGAAAACGACCACCACCAGCCGTGGTTGATGCAGCACGCCCCAGCGCCATTCCCGGAATTGGCCGCGCTCTCCCGCGCATTGAGCGCTGTCACAGAATTGCCCGCCATCACGCTCGAAACGCCAAGCCATCGCCTCAACGTCGACGTACCCGGGCGCAAATGGCAGCAAATCGAAGCCTTCGCCAGCCGCCTGCGCTTCACCACCCAACCAACCCACTGGCTGGACTGGTGCGCCGGCAAAGGCCACCTCGGTCGCCGTCTGCTGCACGGCGAACAGCAACTGACCTGCCTGGAGTACGACCCCGCACTGGTCGCCAGCGGCCAACAACTGAGCCTGCGCCATCGCCTGCCCGCCACCCACCGGCAACAAGACGTGCTCGCGGCGGACGCCGCCCTGGCACTCCACGCCGGACACACGCCCGTGGCCCTGCACGCCTGCGGCGACCTGCATGTTCGCTTGATGCACCTGGCCAGCGCCGCTGGCTGTGCACAATTGGCTGTCGCACCGTGCTGTTACAACCGCATCAGCGGCGAACGTTATCAAGCACTGTCCGATGCAGCCAAAGGCTCTGCCCTAGAGCTGTCACTCGACGATCTCGGCCTGCCGCTGACCGAAACCGTCACTGCTGGCGCGCGCGTCAGAAGACAACGGGACCACTCCATGGCCTGGCGCCTGGGCTTCGATGTGCTGCAACGGCAAATCAGAGGGTGCGACGAGTACTTGCCCACGCCGTCACTGCCCAGTGCCTGGCTGGAAAAATCCCTCGCCCAATACTGCACCGATCTGGCGGCCCTGAAAGACTTATCCACAGTCGGCACGCCTGATTGGATCGCCCTGGAAGCAGCAGGCCATCAGCGGCTGGCCGAGGTGCGCAACCTGGAGTTGCTGCGAGGCCTTTTCCGACGGCCGCTGGAGCTTTGGCTGGTACTGGACCGGGCGCTTTTCCTCACTCAAAAAGGCTACGACGTTCGCCTCGGCACCTTCTGCGAAACCCCGCTGACCCCGCGCAACCTGCTGTTGCTGGCAGAGCGTTGCTGAGACGAAACAGCCTGTGGATAACTCTGTTGATGAAATAAACTCGAATCCAAGAAATCCGTGATTTCCTGACCGAATCAGCATTGGTCATTTTTTGTTCATATGGATAAAAAACCATGAAAACAGGCATTTGCGACAAAACGCGAAAGCGGTCACAAAATTGCAAGAGGCCCTGCGCCCTCTCCTGCCCGTTGTGCATAAGCGTCTAAGCAAAACGACATAACCGCCGAATTCAGTGCTGTCCCGCGCCAGTAATTGCGTCCACCGCGCCCGTGCTATACAACAGCCCCACGTACCATGATTGACACAATGCCGACACACGCAAGGACTGGCCGTGACGTTCATTTCCTACGCACAAAACTTCGAAGACATACGCCTGTGGCGCGCCCTTCAATCGGTGGAAAACGGCTTTTACCTCGACGTCGGCGCCAACCATCCGACAGATGATTCCGTCACCCGAGCGTTTTACGACCGCGGCTGGCGCGGCATCAACATCGAACCCGTGCCGGCCTACTACGACGCCCTCTGCCAACAACGCCCCCACGACATCAACCTGCAATGCGTGGCCGGCGAAAACGCCGACAGCCTGACCTTCTACACCATCGCCGACACCGGCCTGTCCACGGTAGAAGCCAGCGTCGCCCAACAACACCGCGACGCCGGCATGGACGTGGGTACCCAGACCGTCCAGTCCCGCACCCTGGCCTCCATTTGCGAGCAATACGCCCCCGACTGCCCCATCCACTTCCTGAAAATCGACGTAGAAGGCCACGAAGAAACCGTGCTGCGCGGCATGGATTTCAGCCGCTGGCGCCCCTGGATCATCCTCATCGAAACCCCATGGGCCCGCGACCAGACCTGGGAAAACCTGGTGACCGACGCCGGCTACCAGTCCATCCTGTTCGACGGCATCAACACCTACTACCTCGCCGAAGAACACCTGGCCCTCAAACCCGCCTTCGACATCCCCCCGTGCAACCTCGACGGCTTCCAACTCTGCAAAGGCCACAAGTTCAGCCACCCCATCGACGACCCGGACCAACAACTCAGCGCCGCCCTGCAACGCGCCGAACAGGCCGAAACCCAACTCCACGCCATCCAAAACAGCCGTACCTGGCGCGCCCTGAACAAACTGCGCAACCTGCTGCACCGCGCTTGAGTATGGGTAGTGCAAAAATAGTCAGAATTCAGGGGTTTACAGAACGCACCCAATCGCTATAATCGTCGCCCACACGCCGGTATAGCTCAGTTGGTAGAGCAACTGACTTGTAATCAGTAGGTCCCGGGTTCGACTCCTGGTGCCGGCACCACATTAGGCTCCATTGCATTCTACTGAATGCTCTGGAAGCCCCGAAAACCCGCCCTTTGGCGGGTTTTTTCGTTCCAGGACCCTCCGTCGGGATCCAACAAAATCCCCCTTCCCCGAGGGTATGTTAGGGGTACTGCGATTTCCCAGTCAGGAGCGCGTACCCCTATGCCACGTCTAGCGATCCCCCTCAGCGACCTGCAATGCCGCACCGCCAAAACCCGCGAACGCGCCTACAAACTGTTCGACGGCGGAGGCATGTACCTTTTCGTCAAACCCAATGGCGTGAAGACCTGGCGCTTGAAGTACACCAAGCCCAGCGGCAAGGAAGGTACGCTCATCATCGGCAATTACCCCATCGTTACCCTTTCCGTCGCACGACGTAAGCGAGACGAAGCCAAGGCGTTGCTGCTCGACAACCTCGACCCAATGGAAGAAAAGAAGAAGGCCAAGATCGTAGCCCAGCGGGCGGCACTGCTTTTCGAAACCGTTGCCCTGGAGTGGCACGCTGATATGTCCCGCCGCTGGACCGAAGGCCACGCAAAAACCGTGATGAGCCGACTGCGCACCCACGTCTTCCCGATGATCGGCCAACGACCCATCGCCGAACTCGATACCCACGACCTGCTAGAGATCACCCAGCGCATCAAGGAACGCGGCACCATGGATGTGGCGCTCAGGGTGCAGAACTACTTATCCACCATCATGCGCGGGGCCAAAAGAGCCCGGCAGATCACCATGAATCCTGCACTGGATCTGGCAGGCTCGATTCACGCGCCGCGCACAATCCATCGCCCGGCCCTCTCCCTCAACCGCCTACCCGAACTGCTACACCGTATCGACAACTACAACGGCCGCGAGCTGACGCGCCTTGCCGTCCTGCTCACGCTGCATGTATTCGTCCGCTCCAGTGAATTGCGCTTCGCGCGATGGAGTGAGTTCGACCTCCAACGCGCCATGTGGGAAATCCCCGATACGCGCGCACCGATTGAAGGGGTACGCAACTCCACACGCGGGACCAAGATGAACGGCGACATTCAAATGGTTCCGCTATCGCCGCAGGTCATCGAAATACTGGAGCGCCTACGCAGCCTCAGTCGCTTTTCAGAGTTGGTGCTACCGGGCGACCACAAGTACTGGAAGCCCATGTCCGAGAACACGGTGAACACCATGCTCCGCAACGTCGGCTATGACACCAGCAAGGACGTGTGCGGCCACGGCTTCAGGACCATGGCCTGTAGCGCCCTGCTGGAGTCCGGGTTATGGACCGACGCAGCCATCGAAAGACAAATGAGCCACAAGGAACGCAACCGCGTGCGCGCCGCTTATATCCACAAGGCCGAATTCCTCGAACAGCGCAGGCTCATCATGGCGTGGTGGAGCAACTACATCGACGCCAACCGCCATGGGCATGTGACGCCCCACGAATTTGCTCACCCGGTCGGCGACAACATTACCGCCCTACAAAATAGCCGTGGCGCATCCAAACGTGGGTAAGCCAATGAGATCACCGCAGTCCGCCCTTCTACGCGGGTCCATCCAAGCGGGGCTGCAAAGCCGCCCTGCTTGGATGGACCTCACTTAAAAAATCTAAAGCCCACGCAACTGTCTGTGGAAAACCACTGATTTCCACCGGTGGATAATTTCATCCACAGCCGCAGAATTCCCGAAAATTCGAGCCTTGACCCAAATTATCCACAGGCGTAGAAAAGATCGGGCAAAGCGCTGTCGTTGACAGCAACCCAGGCAGCCAGAACCTTTAAGGCTGCGCCACACCGTGGTGGTTCCCCCAAAGTGCGATTAGCGTCCGGCGGCTCGCACGGTCACTCACCGAGTGATGGATGCCTACTTCAGATCGTTGCCATTGCGGCAAATACATCCCCCTACCCAGCTGCCCTGCAGCAACCTTTCCGCTTGGCCATTTCACTGCGCCAACTTGCGCCCGTCTCTTTCTCCCGGAAAGAGACGGGCACTCCTACCGCTGCTGCAGCCCAACTCGTACAAGGCTTTGCGGCATTCCCACTCGTGACAATCGGCGTGACAAACACCGAAGTCACCAGCAACAGCGATGCAGATGATGGTGCCGCAGCCCACGGAATGGACTGCACCTGACTGACAGTCAGGCATGCCCCGGTCATCGCATAGCTGCCTTCACCCAACTCAGGATCTCGCGGCGTTGGTTTCGTCAGCCAGTGCAGCCTCCACCCGCCCACTTCTTCGGAAGTGTTCAGGAGGCCAGATCATGAGATGCCCAAGCTCCCGGTCGTAAGGAGCCGCCAGTCCCGCGTTAGTGGACAACCCTCACAGGTCGCAGGGGCCTTGATCCCTGATAACACTCAACATTCTTGGCGGGATGACGTGGGGACGGTTTTGAAGGTTTAGCTTCAAGAGGAGTTTGATCATGGCATTGGTGGGTAAACGGGATGGGCGTAATTTTGGATATGGGCGACAACTGAGTTATGCCGGGCCGCAAGCGCTACGTGATCTGTTTGGCGGAGGGCATTACGGCACGGTCAAGGCACACAGTGATCGCTGGCTGGCATTTGTACGCTGGTGTCGGTCGGAGGATGGGCCGGGGTTTAACGATGCGCGGCAGATTGATCGGCAGACCTTGCTGGACTACGCCGGGCATCTGCGCCAACAAGTTGAACAAGCTGAGCTCGCCATCGCCACTGCGCAGAACCGATTGTCCAGTGTGAATCGGACCATGGCCGCGCTTCGCGGTGATCAGTATGTGAAAGTGCCGAGTCCGAGCAAGGCGTTGGGAATGCGACGCACCAGTGTTCGTCACTCGGTACCGCAAGGCCAAGACCGCGAACACGTGAAGCGGATCGTAGAGGTGCTTTGCGAACACCAGCAGCCGCGCGCCGCAGCCATCGGGCAGTTAACGCGGGCCGCCGGTATGCGCTTACGCGAGGCGATTTTGGCCGACCTTCCGCGTCTAAAACGTGAAGCCGAACAATTTGGCAAAATCAACATCCAGGATGGCACCAAAGGGGGCCGCTCAGGTGCCTCGGCACCTCGCTGGATCAGGGTGGATGATCATATTCGCGAAGCACTGAGATTCGCCGAACAGGTCTCACCCGACGGCAGCCACAACCTGCTTGCGCCGAACGAAAGCTACCTCGATTTCCAACGGGAAATCATCCGCCCCGCACGGGACCTCCTCCATAAGCACAACCTTAAAGGCTTTCATGAATTACGGGCGGCCTATGCGTGCGAACGCTATGAACAAATCGCCCGTTACCCCGCGCCCGTCAACGGTGGCCGTATCTACCGACTAGACCGACACCTTGATCGAGTGGCCCGAGCACAAATCAGCCATGAGCTGGGACACGGTCGTATCGACGTGGTATCGGCTTACATAGGGGGTCGAGCATGAGCAAGCCATTCGATATGGAGCTGTTCCTAGCGGGCATCCTTACCGGTTCGTTCGCCACTCGTAAGCGCCACATCCGCCAAGCTAAAGTCATTCAAACAGCTATCGCCGATCGTTGGAAAATACCTAATCCATGGAACTGGCGACAAAAACACTTGGTATGGTTCGTACGTCACAGGATGGGTACTCGCTCTGACGCGACCAAATATTACTACTGGTTAACCATCCAACTGCTCGTGGTCAAACTTGGTAAAAAATGGTTTGTCCGGAACGGAGCCTACCCATAGATAGCGATTGCACTTTGTATCCATCAGCAGCGATTTACACGGTTCGCTCTTCGCGATAGCCTCACGTTATGGCTTAAGGCCATGAAAGGACGCCGAAGGAGTCGGAATGGAAAGCCGTATTCAAGAACCGCTATGTACCCACAATACACAGACGTCAGCATGTCGGTCGCTCCCATGCGTAGCCCCAGTTCCTCGATCCCTCCCATATTTTCTTTCGGCCTCCCTCCCAGCTCGAAGAACGCGAAAGTTGAGCTCCCTAGCACACCCCTTTCTAGTCGATCCTCCCAGACCATTTCTTGAGTCGTTTTTGAAAAGCTCCCCACGGCTTCTCTCTATGGAAAGCCCTCTTGGCAATCAGATCTACAATATAAACTTAAAAAACTCGAGTTTCTTACTCTTCCTCCTCGATTCATTTATTCGACCTCAGCCAGTCTACGCCTCCCACTATTTTGGAAAAGTCTGATGAGCAATGTACCTTCGTATGGTCGCGACGTAGACGATTTGGATTGGGGCTGCACACATACAGAACTTTTATATAAAACAGCAGCGAGCACCGTAAAAATCTGTCATGTAAAAGTTAGTGACGTGAAAAAGATAGCACTTGAGCTCTCCAATTCAGTTATTGATACATCGTGGATTATGAACTTAGATACAGGAACTCGTAGATCCTATCAAAAAACTGCCGCAGAAACTGCTCAGCTTCTCGTAGAAATTTTTGAGAGCACCGCAAGCTCTAGTGTCGTCGCCGGAGAGTTCGGCGAACTCATGGTATCCATCGGCTCAGCAAGGGCGTTAGAGCTAATTTTTAATCATACTAGAATTCCCATAGCGGAATTATGGAAACCGCAAGCAAAGCAAAATGAAGGTTTCGACTTCCATACTACATGCAAATCCAGCTTGATAAATTTTGGAGAAGCAAAGTACTCCTCCTCTGCAAGCCCCCACGGAAATGCATTATCCCAAGCTTCAGATTTCCTAGAAGCCGAAAAACATTATCGTGATCGAGTGCACCTAGTAAATTTAGTATCCACAGATGCAATTGACAATCTTGACAACGAAAGATTTGGAGTCATTGCTGCCTTTTCGATAAACGCAGCAAATCCGGCAACCATATTTTATAACGCTCTAAAGACCGCTAGCGAAATGGTATCACTTGGTAAGATATCTAATATTTATCTCGTAGGGGTTAGCAATTGATTATTGAAGAAATTAAAAATAGCTTGGACCCATACTCTGAACTTCTCGAGATATTAGACACACTACATAAGACAGGGCCTATCGACGCTGGAATATTGGAGAAACTAAGCTACTATAAAGAATTCCATAGCAAAGTTTTTGCAAACATAGAAGAGCAAATAATTTCTGCACTCGGCCTATTTTACAAAGTAAAATCACCGAATAATTTATACTCATTCCTGCTATCAGCTTTTGGTGACCAACACAAAAAGGAATTTGGAGAGTTTTTGACTCCGGTCCAAGCTAGCGTTAGGCGAGCAATCGAAAGCAAGCAATTTGTGTCCATCTCCGCGCCTACAAGCGCCGGCAAGTCCTATTCAATACGAGACTTCATTGCCGACCAAGTAGGAGATGCAGTTGTTATCGTCCCTTCTCGCGCCTTAATCGCTGAATATGTAAACACCATGAAAAGGAAATTTAATGGTGATAAGGGAGTAATGATTTCAGCCTTTGTTGATAATATTTTTACAAGCCGAAATTTAAGACGAATTTTCGTGCTTACACCCGAAAGAGCACGAGATCTATTCCTAAGTAATCTTAAGTTAAACATACGTGTATTTTTCTTCGATGAGGCTCAGGTTTCAGAGGAGAAAATACGTGGAGTTATGTTTGATGTACTTGTTAGAAGAATCCAAAAAATATTTCCACTTGCAAAACTAATATTTGCTCATCCTTTCGTCGATAACCCAGACGCACAATTTAAGAAACATAACATATCTTCAGTAAACAGCTACGCCCGCTCATACACTCATGGTGCAGTTGGAAAGCTATGCATTCATCGCCACGCAAATGGTAGAACTTACTATTTTTCCCCATACATTAAGAGTGGCCATACTCTTAAAAATTGTAGTGAATTTCCAGATAGCTTCGAGGCCTTTGCCTTTAACGGCAATCATTCAATTTTAATTTATGTCTCCAAGGCATCCATCTACAACGGAACATTCATCGAAAACTTTCAAAGTCATATAGATGCATTTACCGAAATTACTCATCCAGAGGCAATTGAAATAATCGATACCGTGGAGCACCTTCTCGGCGCAGACCAGAGTGACCATAAGTCTAGAATGGTTTCACTTTTAAAGAAAGGTATCGTTATCCATCATGGATCAGTCCCATTAGAAGTTCGTTTTTTGCTCGAAGACTTCATAAGAGGAAAATTCGCAAAAATCTGCTTCGCTACAAGTACCCTGGCGCAGGGCGTCAATATGCCGTTCGATATTGTCTGGTTAGATAATATGCGATTTCTTGGTGACGGAGACGATGATAAGTCTTTGGCTTTTAAAAACCTCATCGGTAGATCTGGCCGCTTATCCACAGAGCAGCGATTCGACTACGGATACGTGTACACAGCCAACCCGAAACTATTTATCGAAAGAATCAACAATAATTTCAAACTAAACGAAAAATCCGTTATTGACTTACCACTTGACAATGAAAACTCCGACTCCAAAGAACTCATTGAGTCAATCAAAGGTGAGACATTTGATGATGATCTACATCTCCCCACATCGAAAGCGGAAAGGTTGATAAAAGCAGAAGTTCTAGCTCATGCAAAGAGAATACTTGATATCATATACCGCTCTGGCGGAACTATAAAAGATAACATTGGAGGACAGTCGAATCTAGGCGCTAGGACCGAGTTAGTTCAATGCTTTAAATTTATATTCGAAGTCGCCCTTGATCGCAATTTGTACGATGGAGAGAGCGCAGTATTTGAAACCGCAATAAATTTATTTATACAGTCCATTCAAGGTAAATCATTTAGAGAAATCGTGGGTGGCCGTTACAGTTATCTTTCGCGTAGGGATGAAGGGAAAAATGGTACTGCTAGGTTTTCACAACCAGCAAACAAGCTGCCCGATAGTACATTAAAGCGGAAGTTCTCCCTTTTCCCTAACATACCGGCAAAAGAAGTAAGTTATGATGCAATTGTATTTGATACCTACGACTACATGGATCAAGTAGTGTCATTCTCACTTTCAGACACTTTTACTGGCACCTTTAAAATATATTTAAGGCAAGCTCATGATCCACGAGCCGAAAAAATCATTGAGCTGCTTCGATTCGGAACCAACAATGTCGTACATACATTATTGATGCGTTATGGGTTCCCTCCGGAAGATGTTGCAGAAATAACCCCATATATCCAATCCATAAACGAAGCAAACATTATATTCAATAAAAATATAGATGATGCACCTTCTTACATCAGGCAGCTTTCCGATTGGTATCGCGGTTGATTAGTAAAATTCTAAAATCTTGAAACCTGGCAGTATGCACGCCAGGTTTAGCAGACTATAAACCCATTGACGCTGACAACAAAAAAGCAGCCCACACTTTCACTTCTTGTCCGCAATCGAATTGATGGGACGGATCTGAAGTTTCTTCGTATATAACGGGACTTTAAAGTACTGGTCAACTTTTTCAGCCGTTTCTATTAGCGCATCAATTTTCTCCTCAAGCCCGTCGTCCTTATAGGTAGTAGATCGATCATTTGCCGAGAACGGCAAGTCAGGATTCGATCTGAAACTTGGAAGAGAGGCATGCTCAATTTCTCGCAGATACTGAATAAAAGCGCCCTCTGCCATTACCAAACCATAACGACGCCACGCATATTTTTTACCCCAGCAATATCCATCTGTGACGAGCCCGCTACCTATCAGCTAACTCATCAATCTTAGCCGCGCTTAACTCATGAACTGCTTGGCTTAGCTTTTCCGCCACTAATTGTTCAAAGCCTTGGATATTATTGATACCGGAATGGGAAATGTCGACAATTAGTTCGGGGGAGTCGATAGGCTCGTGAGTGAAAGATAAGAGCGGATTGTCCCCCACTATCTGAATAGCGTTACCGACATTAAACAGGGCCAACCGAGCGGTTTTCCCTATATTTTTCTTGCTGGCCAGCACCCGCCGGATCTCTAACAATCTATTTTCATGGCTATACTGCTCGAAATACTCCAACCAATTTACAGAGAGATAGGACTCCTCATCACGAAGCATAAAAGCACCAGGGCCCGGGCATCCTGTCTCCGGATCTAGGTGAGAGCCGCCACATAGGCGCACTACATTATCGGTGTTAGGTAGAGTGTCTCCGTTCATTCTACAATCCACTCATGAATGCCCAGTGCGTTCGCGGTTTCCCTAAAAGAATCAACCATCGTTTGACCAGAAAAGTGATCGATTCGCTCTTCGTGTGTTGAGTTCCGTTTAAAGAGAATCCACTTAACCTCACTGCCTGCCAGAAACTGGATCCCTAGTCTTTGACTCTCATCATGTTTCCACTGCACATAGAGTTCTCCAGCGGGGGTTGCCGTAATAGTAGGAAACTTAGAGTTCGGATGGAAATTCAAAAAATCAATAAATGTAGCAAGAGACGAAGAAGACAACGCCTTCCCGTCATAATCCTCTTTATACAGCTCAAGTAAGTTGGCGGTACGATCAGCAATTCTATCGGCATGCCTGATAGACTTCTGCTCTCTCAGAGCATGTACATAGAACTCTATACCAGTAGTATCTGTTCTCCGGCGATCCAGTTCATCGAAGGCGGCGACTGACTGAGCATCGCAGAACAAGTCCTGAGAGGAGAAAACATCCGACGTAGGGGACATCGGGACAGCCCCCCTACAGATTGCCTTGGCAACGCGGATCGCATCACCATGATGACTATGTGACGTCCTTTCTGTTCGCGTACCCAGCGATGTGAAGTCATTGGCATCGCAGACAGCAAACGCCGTTAGTGCATCTTTCATATCTCGCGCCCCCACAGATCATGTGCTTCCTTACTCGTAAGATCAGTAAAGCCCCTTACAATCCACTCCCTAGCTAGGTCGAACCACTCTTTCATGGCAGCTTCCGAACGGTCTTTCACTGGGCCTCGCGCTGCGAGCTCAAAAATTTGAACCTTTGTTTCTTCGCCTTGAACTCTTCCGTTACCGAACTTTACCACTAAAGTTCCAGAATCATCGGGCATGTTAAATGTTGCTGCCCACGCTGGGTTCACAGGTTCAGGTAAGAACCGATCCGGATCTCGCTCCCAATGGAGATCTCTGAACATTTCCGCCAACGAATTAGGGGCGCCATCAAGGAGCACATGGTTTGTATATGTCAGTTCCCAAACCGTCGGATTAAATGCTCCCAAGCTGTTTTCGGCGACAAAATGCCCGAGGGTTTTGAAGTGTCGCTCAAAGCAGTTAAAAACCTCTGCGTATCGCGGATACGCCAATTCCCTTTCTCTTTTACGCCAGTTGTAATAGAACCTGTCCGGTTGAAATTGAATCAATCGGCTGTCAGTATTGTTGATGAACCATGTTCGAAGCGAAGGTAGATTGGTTTCTGGGTCTTCGGGTGGAAAGCCCTCAGCATTTGCGATGGGAAGGGCATGCTCGACCTTAGGAAAATCCTTTTTTAGTCGGTTCCACAGATCCCCAAAATGAGTCACCTTAAAATCCTTCAGCTGTTCAAACTGACACCCACAAACCACTTCATTTATTGGAGGCTTTTTAAAGCTAGGAAGTGGCTGATTCACTGACGTAGTCATTTGCGCCCCACGCGAGACAGCAGCGAAAATTGATGTGTGTTGCGATGTACATTAGCACGTTGATTGGAAAGCATGATCAATCGTTAAGGTCACTCTGTGCTACGTCGTTGCTGACGTTAGGTGGATCTCCCTCATGGGTTCAGCCCGGAGCTGGCTCATCAGTACCGCTTTTGACCCGCGGCTGCCTGCCTCACGTCCGGTGGCCTCAGATCGCAACCGGGCCTCGAAGTCTCAAATCCATGGAGGACTCGGCGGGATGAGCTGCCACGTGGATAGCACAGAGGCTGCTCCAGATAGGGTTCAAAAGGGGGGGATGACCAAATTTCCACTGCATTCCAGACTCCCATAGAATTGATATGATCCATACGCTATCTCCCTATGTAGTGGCACTAAGACACCACTCAGCCCTCCGGATGACTTATTCCAGCTCTGCCTATTTGCAAGAGATCGTCTATAGCCCAAGCTGGTGGTATAGCTCTGGCTCAGCACCCGAATTCGATTCCACTGAAAGCCATAACTAGCTGATTTATTTATAGTTACTAGTTGGGGTACGCCGAATTTTCCAGCGAACTCCAGATGCCCGAAAAAACTAGTCTCGCCGAAACATACCGTTCGTCTGGTGCCGGCACCATACAAAACGAAGCCTCTGCAGAAATGCAGGGGCTTTGTTGTTTCTGGCGTTTGGAACTCCCTAGGGGCTTCCGCATTGCTGCGACAAAACCAACAACGCCTTCTTAATCAGCAGAGCATACCTGCCCGCGCGCCTCGACCCGTTACAATTTCACATCAGCCCAACATTGATGGGCTCTTACACCTACCTATAATGCACCCCAACACACCCGCCAAGCCTAGGTTGACCCAGTCAGCAAGCTCAAATCGTGCGGGTTTTTTTTTGCCTGGAGAAAACTACATGAGGCCCTTCGACAAGCCGGCCCTCAGCGCAGAACAGCAACTGGAACTGCTAAAGCAACGGGGCCTGCAAGTCGCAAACGACGACCGCGCCATGCGTTTCCTGGAAGTGGTCACGCTGTTTCGCCTGAGCCCCTACATGCGCCCTTTTCAGGAAACAAACCCTGAACACACCTTCAAGCCTGGTAGCACTCTGAAAGCAGTCGTCGACATCTACCGCTTCGATGGCTCGTTGCGACGCATAACCATGGATGCTATCGAACGTGTCGAAGTCTCCATACGAGCGACTATCAGCAATCACATGTGCCCGAAGTACGGACCTGACTAGATAGCTGATGCGTCAATCTTCTCCTCGTCATACTCACATTCGGATTTATTGCGGCCCCTGCGAGATCAACTGAGCAAGGAACGCAACAAACTTGGACGTGAGATTGATCGTATAAAAAAGAGCAGCCGAGCAGATCAGATCCAGCAGCAGCGAATTGAAAATCGCACGCGCGATAACTATTTTCGATTCTACGGATCAACCTATTCCCATACCGAGTTGCCGCCCGCCTGAGCTGTTCTGGAAGAGCTCAGCCTTGGAACGGTGTCCACCCTTTTCAATGCCATAGGCAAAAGCGTCGACAAAAAAACGATCGCGAGCAGATTCAATCTCCCCTTCGAAGTACTGGCCTCCTGGCTCCACACTCTGACCTTCATTCGCAACTGCTGCGCCCACCACTCACGACTATGGAACAGAGAACTCTCGATTCGACCATCCTTACCTAAAGAATGGGTCATCCAAAATGCACCTGGCGATCGGCCTCAGCCCAAGCAGCGGCTATATATAGTGCTAACGATGCTGGCATATCTAACCGATTTGATCAGTCCAGACAGTCAGTGGAAATTTCACCTGGCCGAAATGATGGACGAAAGAGAGCCGGGTTATTTGAAACTTATGGGATTTCCAGATGACTGGAAACGGCAACCGCAATGGTGTTTGGGGTAAGGGAAGCCAGACGTCATGTTTTTTGCCATTGCGCCCGGAGAAGTATCAGGAGCGAAAGCTTGCCTAAAGCAAAATGTGGTGCGTAAACCACAGATTGCTAAATATGGACAATTTCACACAAAGCCGCAGAACTCCCAAAAAGTTCGACCCATAATCCGAATTATCCACAGGCGTAGAAAGGATCGGGCAAAGCGCTGTCGTTGACAGCAACCCAGGTAGCCAGAACCTTTAAGGCTACGCCACACCGTGGTAGTTCTCCCAAAGTGCGATTAGCGTCCGGTGGCTCGCACGGTCACAGCGATGTGATGGATGCCTACTTTTACCAGTGCCCACTGCGGCAACTTCCCCCTTTCATAGCTGCCCTGCAGCAACCTATCCGCTTGGCCATTCCCGTGCGCCAACCTGCGCCCGTCTCTTTCTCCCGGAAAGAGACGGGCGCTCCTACCACTGCTGCAGCCCAACTCGTACAAGGCTTTGCGGCATTCCCCCCGTGACAATCGGCGTGACAAACACCGAAGTCACCAGCAACAGCGATGCAGATGATCGTGCCGCAGCCCAAGGAATGGACTGCACCTGACTGACAGCCAGGCATGCCCCGGTAATCGCTTCACTGCCTTCACCCGACTCAGGATCTCGCGGCACTGGTCTCGTCAGCAAGTGCAACCTCCACCCGCCCACTTCTTCGGAAGTGCTCAGGAGGTCAGATCATGAGATGCCCAAGCTCTTGGTCGTAAGGAGCCGCGAGTCCCGCGTTAGTGGACAACCCTCACAGGTCGCAGGGGCCTTGATCCCTGATAACACTCAACATCCTGGCGGGATGACGTGGGGAAAGTTCCAAGGATTTGGCTTTCAGAGGAGTTTGATCATGGCGTTGGTAGACGGGATGGGCAGAATTTTGGCTATGGCCGGCAATTGAGTTATGCCCTAGCCGGACCGCAAGCACTACGGGATATGTTTGGCGGCGGGCATCAAGGGACCATCAAAGGAAACGCTACAAAAGTCTCGATTTTTGGGAGAGATTTCCAACAGCTTTCAAGGTTGCCGAGTGGAAAGGTATATGGATAGTTCCTAAGGTCACTGCCAATGCGTCTCGGTCGAAGTCAATCAAAGCGCGCATAGCACCATAATTTCCTTATCAATTGGTGACTTTTTTATCGTTTACTGCTTTGCGTTTTTGCGGCTGTCCGCGGGATACCTTTGGGTATGCCGGGTTTCTTGACTCCCTATCCGCACACAAAAACTGACAGTCCTGCCTCCATTAACTCCATTTGCTAATCCACGCGAAAAAGATCCAGAACAAACATCGAAAGAATTTCTCAACAAGCCCCGTACAAAATCCTCTGATACATGGTAAATTCCCAGTCATCCCTATTGACGCTTGCAGGATGCATTGTGAACTCCAGCCAAAGAGCAGAACAACTAACACAGCTGTACGAATTAGTGACAAATTATAGTCTTTCAAAACATTTAGAGAAGCAACTAAACATTGACCACAATTCATTCAAGTGGTTTGAGCAATTTAAGCTGTTAGACTCAAAAACCTGGAAAACAGCTCCCGAGAAAATACCGTACATTGCAGCCACAACACTAATAGACTCATACTCATGTCTCCCTAAACGCCCTGATATGGCGTTCACTTATCTATGGACCGCCGTAAATAGCTGCTACAACGATCTTTTCCTAAAAACAAACACCACCAGTGCGAAACTAACAGACACTGGCTCGATTTCAAACTCTATAAACATTATATCTACACATCTACAGACCGAAATACCGAACACCCAATCAGCAGCCTCTCAGACCATAGACGAAACTATCGTCGATTTTGCAAAACGTATTCCAGACAAAACTCTGCATTTCGTGGCAACTTACTTACTCAAAGGCATCGCCATAGAAAGCTATAACAAAACCTGCTCAAGTAACTCAGCGCAAAAAATCAGAGACATCCACATAAGTTCGACATACTCCAGCTTCAAGAAAAGATTTGGCGTAATTCACAACTATGTCGAGTGGATGTTTGGAAAAAAATACTCAGCGATTTGCTCTATATCTGAGGCTTCCGGAAAGACAGACGTAGACTTCGGAATATCCACAAAAGACAAAATCAAATCCAGAGATATAATACACGCTCTCGGAAAAGAACTTCAAAAGATCATCATTGAGCGCCCTAATCTTTCTCAATATAATGACAAGGGTATCAAGACCTCAGACGCCCAGTCGATTGGAACCGAAGCTCAGCGCCTCGAGCTCTTAGTCTTCGGTATTCTCTATGCATCCAGAAACAACAATGCGCACGGAAATGTAGCATCTCGCATAAACAGCATTTACGCCAACGCTGAAAGCATAAAGTCCGCGACATGGGTCTATCTTTTTTCTTACTTTTATCTCTCACTACTACTCTACTGCTTAAACTCTATCCTGATAGACGACTTAGAAATTCACACTTCAAATCTAACACTTCTGCGTCTAACCAGTAAAACCCTGCCCCATAAACCTTGATTTACTCTACAAAAAACTGGACGAATTTATTGTTTGCCGATACGATCTGGCGGATAAATAAAGCTGTCCATTTTCACTGTCGAATTTAAATTAGCAACCCTAGATGACAATCAAACCTTAACTGTAATTTCGCTGACTGTCTCGATGCCCCACTAAAAAAGCAAAGGTAAAAAATGGACTTTAATAATATCCCCGACATTCTAAGAGAGCGATACAAAAATATTTCCGGCATAAATTATGGGCCAATTAAAATTACTCTCCTTGAAGAGTTAAATAAGAAATGTATGCCACTAAGCCCTGCGCACGACAGTAAGTCATATGAAGTTTTTGCTAATGAGTTTAATTCAACTATGCTGACTGCTCATTTTTTTGAGAACTTAGTAATATTTGAGGATAGATGGCATGAGCGAGAGGGGTACCATGACTTTCATTTAAAGATACCAGAAGTCTATTTTCAGCATCCCAGCTTCAATAGCCCCCCATCAATTGATGAAGCTGACGCCAGCGAAATATCGAGAACATTGGTGGCCATAAAGGAAAAGCTCCACTACTCACAGGATCAATCATTTATTTTAAGTCAACTACACAAGCTCGAGTTTCTCTCAACATACTCCCATTTAGAGGCATACATCGAAAGCTTGCTAGTGGAGTTTCTGAATAAAACACCCGCAGAAGCCGCTGCAAAAGTACGCCGAGACCCCCTCCCATCACTGATGAAGGAAGTATTTGATTGTATTGATCCTAGGATCACATACTCCATAGCCACCTTAGAAAAAGACGCTTTAAAATTTATTGATTTTTGCCGAAAAATAAGAAACTTGCACACCCACAATCTCGGCGTAGTAACGGAATACTTTTTTAAAGAAGGCATAGAAAATGAATTTTTATGTCACGACACATACGCCGAAACATCGGAGCCCGTCCTATACTACGCTAGACCTAATTTCAGTTTTTTAGACTATATATTTGAAGTCGGTAGACACGTAAATCTAACTAGCATATCCCAGCCATTTCGACTTTTTGCGAGAGAGATAGTCCACATTTCAGAGGTATTTTGCAAAGAGAAGCACGCGGATTAGCTCAGATAGGTTCATCCTATGTGCTCGGCTCTCACGCGGAATGGATGGTAAAATTTTATTATCAAGGAATGTCGACTTTGCCGGCTCCGGTCATTCGCGACTGGCAGCAAACGACCTAGGCGATGTGAAAAAGTATGCACCGTTTTGTGGTCTGCGTTGCCACGTAAAATCTATCGACGTTTGGTGAGTCAGTAGACCAAAAAAGTTAGGTAGGAACGCGATTTTCGTTTCAATTCTGACTGTAAAACTTGTTCTAGAACGCTTTCATATTACCTGGCCCATAACTGCCAATTACCGCAAACAGTAATCGGCAAAAACTAAGCGTCATTGTGTGTCTATGGATCTCGAGCAATCACCTGGAAAGACATCATCAGATCAGCGCACCGCTATAATAGCCTCTTTAAGCGTCATAAGCTGGTCAGCCGCTTCTTCAGCCGCCTTGGCCGGACTCTAGACATCCGCTCTACGCAATACCATCCAGTCTTCGTCCTGCTTGCGCGTGCGAATGCCATTATCGAATCAACGTCACCTTAGTCATGTGAACCGTTAGCGAAAGAGGTGGCGGTAGACAGTTATCGCTAAGGCGAAAATCAGGTCTTGACAGGCAACCGTAGTGATATGCTAGTGTGCTTAATGAGGCTTACAGGCAGATTTTTTGCCACGGTTCGTGGTATTTGAAACATTCGTTCGGGAGATTGCTCCTTCGCGACTCACAGTTTGACGCTAAGATGAATAATCCTGGCGGACGCATATGAGTGCCTGTAAGCCTCTTTATTTACTCAAGGATGGGTTATGTCGGACCTACACAAACTTCAAAAAGCTTCGACCCTACATGACCTTGCTGTAATCCTGAACTATGAACCAAAATTCCTAGCCTACTTAGTATATAAAAAAACCAACAAGTACTCACAATTTACTATTCCAAAAAGCAGCGGAGCACCTAGAAACATCTCCGCGCCGTGCGACGAATTAAAAGCGCTGCAGCGAAAGGTAAAAATACTTCTAGACAGATGCCTAGAAACAATAACGCTCCAAATACCTAACTTAGCAACACTTTCGCACGGATTCAGAAAAGATCACTCAATCATTACGAATGCTGACAAGCACAGAAAAAAGCTTTACGTGTTCAATATCGATATAAAAGATTTCTTCGGATCCATCCATGTTGGGCGGTTACGCGGGTTCTTCATTACAAATAAAAATTTTTCCCTGCAGCCAAAAATCGCCACTATCTTAGCTCAGATCATGTGTCATGAAGATGCTCTACCGCAAGGAAGCCCTACGTCTCCGGTAGCATCGAACCTTATCGGTCACTTGTTAGACATCAGAATGGTCTCGCTAGCGTCAAAAAACGGCTGCATATATTCAAGATACGCCGATGACATTACATTCTCGACAAATAAAATTAAGTTCCCACAAGCGGTCGCCTACAAAATTGATGAAAGTCACGATTGGATCCCTGGCTCTGACTTGTTGAAAATAGTTAGCAAGAGCGGCTTCGGATTAAACCATGATAAAACACGCATGCAATACAGCCGAGCTCAACAAACCGTAACAGGTCTCATAGTAAACAATGTAACACATACCCCCGCAAATTTTCGCCGCACCGTTAGAGCTATGGCGCACAAGCTATTTCTGGATGGTGACTACTACATCCAGGAAAAACCAAAGCACTTAAAAAACGAGAAGATCTCAATTCCTCGAGGGCAATTGAAAAAACTTGAGGGGATGTTTAGCTACATCTACATGGTAGACAATTTCAACAGATCCAAGATCGTAAGCAATAGCAGTAAAAGACAAGAGGAATTCCCACTAAAATCCATAGAACGAATACATGGAGACTTCCTATTTTACAAAAATTTCTATGGTTCATCTGCTCCAACCATTATGTGCGAAGGCAAAACAGATAACGTATACTTAACTTGCGCCATAAAGTCACTTCACACCAAGTATCCCGAGCTTGCGTCGCCAAACAAAGACGGTAAAACAAAGCTCAACCTACGCTTCATTAACTACTCCAACTTAACACATAGAGTTTTAGGGCTAAATGGCGGCAGCGCCGACATAGGTCTTTTCATTAGGAACTATGCAAGGCAATGTGGCAAATATAAGGCACATCCACCATTGTATCCGACCATCATAATCGTTGATAACGACAGTGGGTCAAAGCCTATATTCAGCGCCATCAAAGATGTCACCGGAAACACATATGCGATCCCCAAAGGAAAAGGAACCGTTTTAGATACGAGCAAGTCATTATATAAGATAGCTCAAAATCTCTATGTTATCCTCACGCCTAGAACAGGCGGCAAAGACACCATGATGGAGAATTTTTTTCCGGCTGCAATTTTAACAACACAACATAAGGGAAAAACTTTTGAGGTCGTAAGAAGCGGCCCACCAAGTACTACCTATAGCAAACACGTATTTGCACAAAACATCGTAAAAGCCAATCAGAAAAATATCGACTTCTCTGGTTTCGAACCTATCCTAGACTCAATCAAGCTGGCCTTAAAGGATTACCCAGCCATCAAAGCACCCTAAGTAACAAAAGTATTCTTTAATACAATAAATTTCAACTTTAACCTTTCCCTCCTAGGCATGCGACCGCAAGCTATTACTCAAGCACGCGGCACCGTGCACGTCCATTCAAGCCCAAACCGCCACCATCAATAATTAGTTTCAAGCCCCTAATGGGGCTTGAATTACTTGACGAGCCTTAATACTGCAGTAGGCTGAGAGCACGGAGTATCCCCCGAAGGCTTTGGCACAATTTCTGATAAAAAATCTGACGTAACACCTAATTGTTCAGCTAAAGCACTATGATTTATACCGTGATATTCACGAAGAACCTTTAAAGCCGCAGGTATAGTTTCGGCTTGCTCCCTTTGACAAAAGGCGTCTTCTTTCTCCTCAATATTCTCACCTTGATTTTTCAGGTAGATTACCGCACCTCGATACTGATAATCATCTATAACACCCAAGGATTTAGCTCGGTAGAGAATCGCGGCTTTTGAAACTTGAAAATCCATCTTCATCTTGCTTATCCCAACCCAATCTAACCTACTACCTCGTCGGGGAAAAGCTTTTACAAAAGTTGTTCTTGGCAACAAAAAAGCAGACGCAAACCGGTTAGCTTCGGATTCGGTTTTCCTATCACCGGTTACTTGCCCTTCGTGTAAGACTAAATGACCTAATTCATGGGCAATATCGAAACGCAGTCTAAAGGGGCTCTGCTTTGCATCATTTCTGACTATTACTGGTCTTCGTGACACAATAGAAAGAGCATCTACTTCTGTTGAAGCATCTTGGAAAAATGCAATTACAGCACCTGCCCGCTCCACAACCCTAACCATGTGTGAAACAGGCCCAAGGCCAAGTCCCCAATAGGTGCGAAGGCGCTCCGCCGCCTGCTCAATCTGCTCGGCAGTTTCCGCACCCGACTCATCAGGAAAATCAACAGTAGGAAGCCGCACTTTAGTGTCGATGAACTCTACCAACTGATCAAACAATGTTCCACGAGCTAAAACTTTCTGCTTCACACTAGCTTTTGTAGTTGCCAACTTACGAAAGTGAGCTTGCTCCTCAGACAACGAAGCCCCGACAGGCTTGAAAAAAAATGTCGGGGCTACTTTTAATGATTTTGCTAAAGCATCTGTAATTTGATCCTCTAACTTCAGTTTACCCTTGCCAGTTTCCAATTGAGACACGTACTGTCTAGTACATCCAATTTCTTCAGCAATGTCATTAAGGGTTTTACCCCAGTAATGACGGGCAAGCCGAAGCTGACTACTCTTGAATATCCCGTCCTGCACCATTGACGGCTTCATAATCTTCGCCTTCCGCCGTATCTTCATCTATAGGAGAGAGCTTAATAGGTTCAAGCTCCGTAGCAGCCGGTATGTACGAATCGACCGCTGCTAGAGTCCTTACACCATCATCGTTGTAGCGCCACTCAGCCACCAAATTGCCATCTCGCTCGGAGTGGGCTTCGTAGCCGACAAAGTAGACCTGGTGGTCTTCATCGTCTGTAACAGCCTTTTCGATAATAAAACGCCACAAAAATTCCGAATGGGCATCATCTTCGAAGAGTTGAATCTGTTTGGCTTCAGCACTTGTGGGGTTCAGCACCCTCAATTTCTTAGGTTGTTCATGATCATCAAGGAAAAACCGCACAGATTCCTGTCCGATACCAAGAACCAAATCATTACCTGAGTGCTTAACCGTCAGCCAAGAATGCTCGGCGGATTTTGCCATCTGAAGAAGGGCATTTTTTATTCGCGCCCATGACAAGGTCCCTCGACTGTAGGAGCAGTCGAGATCAGTGCTCGCCGTGCGCAAGGCATCGTCAAGGACATCCAGTATTCGCCGGGAAATGACGCTCAAGCGGTCAGATGAAAGACTCACAGATATTTCAGATGGTTTCAGCATGCTCACCGCCTAAACGTTCTATTTCCAATTTTTGTAAAGCGATTTTTGTTCCAAAATTTATTTTTGTCAAGCTTCTTACCGCTTTTCGCCCATATGCCCTCCTTACGAGGTCGACGTACGTAGAAACCCGCTGACACGAATAGAGAAAACCTGAGCGAAGGGGAGACAGACGCAGCTTGTGTTGAGCGACGTCTTGCTAGAGAAATGACGTGCCAAAAAGGATAAATTTAGGGATAGAAGAATACGATTTTAATTTTATTATCTTATTTAACAGTGAGTTGTGGAGTTATTCGACTCCTGGTGCCGCACCATACAAAACGAAGCCCTCGCAGAATACGAAGGCTTTTTCTTTCTGGCGTATTGATATCCCTACCCCCTGCCTCCGTCGCAACTCGCCAAGACCTATGCACACTTTAATTTCGCAAGAAATCCAGGATCGCTTGACTGGTAGCTTCCGCTTTTTCCTCAAGCACCCAATGCCCAGTATTTTGCAAGATCAAGGAATGGGGCTGCGAGGTAATGTGCTGCACTTGCTCGGCCAACGTCTTGCCTCTTGAGTGATCTCCGCCAATGGTGAGGACCGGGAGGGTCAGTTTATTTTCAGCGAATGCCTGATTGTCATTTGCGTCATGCTCTATCCAGGCCGAATAAAGCTTGAAAGCCGCGCCCATGCGCCCTGGCCGGGAATAATCGTTCAACAAGGCCTCACGCACCTCTTGCGTTACCTTGGGATTTCCTGGGTAAACGAACTCATCGAAAAACATGTCCAGGTAAATTTTTTCTTTGCCCTTGATCATTTTTTCGGCAGTGCTTCCAAAGAAGCGAAAATGCCACTTGCTGGAGATACCGGTTGCGGGATTGCCATTAAAAGGAATCTCCCACCCTGGAATACCCGGGATAAAGCCGTCCATTAAGACGATGTGTTTGGTTTCATTGGGATAAAGTGCGCCGTAGGCATAGGCGACAATCAAACCCATGTCGTGACCCACAGCATCAACCCGATTCATCTGCAGTTTTTTAATCAGCTCATGCAGATCCAGCGCCATGTTCTTCTTATCATAACCACTGGCTGAAATATCCGTTTCTCCGGCGCCACGATAATCAGGAACGACAGGGGTGTAGCCAGCGCGCACCAAGCGTCCCATCACGGCCTCCCAGTTCCTCCAGCTTCCCGGAAAGCCATGGATCAGGAGCACCGGTCTTTCACCGTTACCGCTCACCAGATAGTGCATGCGAATGCCGTTCACATCCGCGTATTCACTTCTAAATACTTCACCGTCAATGACCATGCCAGACCCTTCCATTAATGGAATCGTTGCATGCGACTGGGCGGACAAGGCTGGAAAAGCCAAGATGTCGGAAAGAATAAATTGCCTCATCCTGAAGACCACCTTGAGCCAGATGACTTCTCCCACACTGTGCCCAGACTGGACAAACCTAGCTTGGATGTATCCCCGATAAATTCGCTACTGTCAGAACTGACAGTGGCGACGAGTGGGCATTGATGATGAAAAGAAGGTTTCAGACTACTGGACTCCCGCCAGTTAGAAGCTACACGCCAGGTAAAATCTGGATACGTAATTTCGGATTCGCCAGCATCGCGCCACGATTGCCGCTGCTCCAATCGCTCACTACTCTTCAGCAGTCGCTGCCAATTCAGCGACCGGGCCTGAGAACCCGAGTAAGATGCAGGCGCTACAGCGCCCGAACCACGTTTTGCGGCGTTTTTTTATGTCCGCATTCCGTGCTATGGCGGCTGTGCGTGGGAGACCTTCGGGTCTGCCGGGTTCCTGTATCTCCGGTTTCTCAGCCTGCGCACAGCTGCCACCCATTCGCCTGAGAACGAACGTGGCAGCTCTCATCTGATATGGGAGTTTATCGATGCATGCCATGGATCTGCTGCAGCCTCGCTTTATCGCTTTGCTAGTCACCCCCCGTCGCCATTTGGTAACCGGAGGTGCGCAATGACCCATCCAAAAGACCTCAAAACCCCAGGCCTAACCCCCTTCTGCTACCACGCCGACCGCCCGCTCTTCCGCGTCAACAGCGGTATACCCATCGGCGAAGCCCTGTCCCACGCTTCCGACCTGCTCCACGTTGCCAAGGTCCTGGCCGAGGATGCGGCGATGATTCGCGGCACGGATCGGTATGCCTGGGCGTCGTGTTATTTGCAGGATATGAGCAAGGCCGTCATCGATGACGTGGTGAAGGTGCTGGAGGCGCCAGGGAGCAATCCTGCTTAAGAGCCGCAGGCCCAATGCTGCTCACTGGGTCGGGCAGCATTGGGTTTTTCTGTATGACGGAAAATATTGAAGAAGGGCTGCTTCGCAGCCCAGCGGGAGCAAGCTCCCTCACCACGAGTTTGCGGCGTATTCATCTAATCAATTCCCCCGCCGATAGCCTCAGATAAGAGCAGGCCTTGTCCCCAAGGCTCCGCTTGCGCTCGACTACACTTCCCAGAATTCCCCCGCTCCAGGAGCAGTAAGCGATGAAGATCCGCACCAAAGTCATAGGCTCGGGGTTGGTCAGTCTTTCTTTTGCGTTGCTGCTCGGCGGGATCGGGCTGTGGGGTTATCACTCCATGACCGAGGCCTTGGTGCAGAACGAGACCAGTATTTCGGCCATGCGCAAGCACATGGAAGCGGACATGATGCACGACGCCATTCGTGCCGATGTGCTCGCCGCCTTGCTGGTGAAGCCGGGGGATGCCCAAGGGGCGAAGGAGGTGTTGGAGGCGTTCGATGAGCATACGCAGCGGATGCGCAAGGTCATCGCCGAAAACGCCGAGGCGAAGTTGCCGGGGGATGTCGCCAAGGCGATTGGCGAGCTCAAGCCACAGGTCGAAACCTACATTGATAAAGCCAAGCAAGTGATTGGCAAGGCGCTGGGCGGTGCCCAGGATGGCCAGGCGTTGCGGGCGGAGTTCGACGGCGCGTTTTCGGCGTTGGAGGAGCGCAACGAGGCGGTCAGTGAGCTGATCGAAAACCAGGCGCAGACGTCCCGCGAGCATCAGGACAGCAGTATTCAAAGCTCGGAGCGTTGGCTGGTCGTAACATTGCTGGCCACCTGCGTGGCGCTGGCGCTGTTGTCGTGGAGCTTGCTCAAGGCGGTGCTGACGCCGCTGAACAAGATCATCCTCAATACCCAGGCGATTTCCCAAGGGGATTTGCAGCGCTCGATGGGGGCTCAAAGCAAGGATGAGTTGGGTCAGTTGCAAGGTGTGATCGAGCAGATGCAGACCAATCTGCGGCAGATGATCGCCACGATACGCGGCCAGAGCGATGAGTTGCACGGCACGTCCCGGCATTTGGGTGATACGGCGCGGCAGATTGTGTCCAGCGCCGACCAGCAGGCCCAGAGCGCAACCAGCATGGCGGCGAGCATGGAGCAGATGATGGCGAACATCAGCCAGATCCATCAGCACGCCGACAGTGCCCGGACGATTTCGGCGCAGTCCGAGCATTTGGCGAGCAGCGGTGGCCAGGTGATTCTCGGGGTGGTGGAAGGCATGAACCGGATCGCCGAGGTGGTCAACCAGTCGTCCAGCAAGATCACGGCGCTGGATGCCTCGTCCGAGGACATTCATTCCATCATCCAGGTGATCAAGAGCATCGCCGAGCAGACCAACTTGCTGGCCCTCAACGCCGCCATCGAAGCCGCCCGCGCCGGTGAGGCGGGGCGTGGTTTTGCGGTGGTGGCCGATGAGGTGCGCAACCTGGCGGCGCGCACCACCCAGTCCACCCAGGAAATCACCGCGATGATCGAGCGCATCCAGTCCAGCGCCCGGGACGCGGTGGCGAACATGCAAGCGTGTGTCAGCCGTGTGGACGAAGGCGTCAACCTGGCCCAGCAGGCCGGGGTGTCCATCAGCGAAATCCGCACCGGTGCCCGGCATGCGGCCGAAGTGGTGGAGGAGATTTCCCAGACCATCGCCGAGCAATCGAAGGCCAGTGATGAGATGGCCCAGCGGGTGGAGTCGATTGCCGAGCAGTCCCGTGAGAACACACGCTCGATTCACAACCTGACGCAAACGGCGGATCAATTGAACGATGCGGCGGGGTCGATGCAGGCTTCGGTACAGCAGTTCAAGATCTGATCAATCGGCACTTGTGGCAGGGGGGCTTGCTTCCGCGGGCTGCACAGCAGCCCTTCAGTCCCTACTGATCAGCGAGCAAACGTTTCGCTTCCAGTCTCCCGCAAATCTTATGCTAAATTATGGCTCAGCAATAATTATGGCTAATCCATAAAACAGGATAATTGCATGAGCAGCATTTTTCAGCGCCCGGAACTGGCTGAAAGCATGGCCAACCAGCTTCTTAATCCGGGGGTTCTTGACGAAGGTTTGCGTTCAGGTCTGTTTCTGTCCGGGCTGCGCAGAACCGGCAAAACGACCTTTTTGCGAAGTGACCTGATCCCAGCCCTGGAAAAAGAGGGGGCGCTGGTCATTTATGTGGACCTCTGGAGCGACACCCTCGCCAACCCAGCCACCTTACTGCATGACGCCATTCGTAAAACGCTACAGGAATTACAGACCCCCGCCTCTGGGCTGCTTGAAAAACTCAAGCGGGTCAGCGGCGTCGATGTCGGTGCGGCAGGATTCAAGTTCGGGTTCAAACTTGAAGGAATCGGTGATGTTGGGGGCACGACGCTCGCGCAAGCGTTCACCGAAGTTGTCGATCAAGCCAAGACTGACTTGGTGCTTATCGTCGACGAGGTACAACACGCCATCGCCTCTGAAGATGGAAACCAGATGTTGCTCGCGCTGAAAGCCGCTCGTGACGCCATCAACCCTCGTCCCAATACTCCGGGTTACTTTCTGTTCATCGGCACCGGCTCTCACCGAGCGCAGGTCAGCGAACTCACGGCAAAACGTAACCAGGCTTTTTCCGGCGCAACTTCCACGGCGTATCCCGTCTTGAAGGGCGATTATGTCGAGTATCTGTTGAACCGCCTGGCAATGACTGTCAGCCAGCACAAACTGCCGTCGCTTGAAGTCGCAACGGAAGCTTTCAATACACTTGGCAACCGCCCAGAAGAAATGCTTAAGGCCCTTAGGCAAGTCTTGCAACAAGAGGGGAATCCAGACCTATTCTTGCCTGTCATCGCCAGTACGCTGCGCTCCGCCGCAGCCAACATAGAGCTCGAGAAGGTTGAGCAACTGGGCAGTCTGGCTCAAGCCATCTTCAATAAAATCGCCTCGACAGCAGGTGATGCTCGCGGCATTTTTTCCGTTGACGCGGCAGCAGAATACTCAAAGGCCGTGGGTCGCGATGTTCGTATAGAAGAAATTCAACCCGTGGTGATTGCCCTGGTGGCCGAAAATATCATCATCCGTCGCGGACATGGGATCTACGCGATTACAGATCCGTTCGTTCAGGAAATATGGCTGGAAGAACAAGCGTTGATCGCGGCAAGTTGACTCACAAACAGGGCTGCTGCGCAGCCCAGCGGGAGCAAGCTCCCTCGCCACGAATTCACTCCCTGTAAGTAGCACTGCTGATTCTGTCAGGTGTTTTTTTATTCCAACTCACACCTGACTCACCTCGAACACAAACGAAATCTCCCGCTTCTGGGCGCTCCAGACGTACCGAATATGCTTGCCCTGCACCGGAATCGACACTGCCGGAGGGCGAAACGCGGCCACGCATTCGTGGCCAGGCAGGCGGACGCTGTTGTACAGCAGCCCCCACGACAAGGTTTCACGCAGTTGCCGGGCGAACACTTGGGACGGACCATAGGCCGTAGGGTCCGGGTCGTGGAGGTGGGGGTAGTCGTGGCGGATGTCGTGCAGGGGTTTGACGACCTTGTTGACGTAGGTACGCATGGTCAATTCCAGGTCTGGCTCGTTGGTCGCCCCGAGGAAGCGTGCCTGGTGGTAGCAGGTTTCGGCGATGGCGGCTTCCTGGCTGCTGGCGGCGTAGTAGACGCCGAAGGTGCCGTCGCTGAAGCGGCTGCTTTTGCCGATGTGGGTAAACGCCGCCATCACGGGCGAGGAGCCGGGCCCGGAAACGCGGTCTTCGGGGCGCACCCGCGACAGAACGCCGGCTTCTGCCATGAGCCGGTCATTGGTCAGTGCTTCAAGGGCATACGCAGTGGGCAGGTCTTCGGGGTCGAGCACGTCCTCAAACAGTGTGATCGGCGGGAAGCTGCTGTTGACGATCCGATAGGCCCGTTTCCATTGCGGGTCCGCCAGTGGTGGCATCATCAACCGCGCACTCCGTCGAGGTAGCGCCGCACATCAGCGATGTCCACCACTCGACCGGTGAGCATGTAGGACAGCGCCGACTGGCCGTTGAACGGTGCCGCGGTGTTCGGGCTGCTGATCCACTGGTAGGCACGGTCCCGGCTGTTGCTGAAGATAATGCTCAGTGCCTTGTGGATACCCATGAGGTAGGAAATGCGCTCGAGCGTATCGCGAGGCAGCTTCACGTTTTCCGGCAATTGTTTGTATTTGTAGAAGGTCGTGTTTCCCACCTTGCCCAACAGCGTGCGCTGCTGCTCGACGCTACAGCCCCACAACGCCATGAGGTTGAAGAAAAACTTCAACGCAACTCGACCCGCATCCGGGGAATCCAGTTGTTGCTGCGCATTGAGCGTGATGGAGGAAGTCGCCATGGGTTTGGCTCCTTTATCGCGGGGTGGTGCTTAGAGGATAGTACAGATATGGATTGTTTTTAAGTTTTTATTCGCATGCGTACTCAGTCGATTCTATTTGAATAATTCGGCGTGGCTTCCCGCAGCTACTGGGCAAAATCCCCAAATCCCGCATAAGCTCCAACCATCGACTCCCGGCGCTTTTCGGCACAGTATCGCGACAAGCGCGGCAAGGTGCATGATGATAGCCAGCATGGCCACCTGGCCCGGCTCAGGTGCACAACAATAGCGAGCCCACTTAAGCAGAGGGCATTACCTCATGGATAGCAGAACCCTACGCAACCTCATGCGTATCGTGCAGACCGGCTCGTTGTCGGCAGCGGCCGAACATTCGTGCCTCACGGTGCAGGCATTGGCGGCGCAGTTGAACAAGGTCGAGGAGCAGTTCGGTTTCCGGCTGTTCCGGCGCTCGAACAAGGGCCTGACGTTGACGAGCCAAGGCTCGGAACTGACCCCCTTCATGGATCAGGTGCTGAAGGCCACCCGGCAATTGGAAGAAAAAGTCGCGGCGCTCAAGACACCGCGACAGCGCACGCTCAAGGTGGCGCTCAACACCACCCTGCCGGCAGAGTTCAACCGACGGATGATCGATCGGTTGATCGCCGTGTTCCCCCAGTATCAGCTGGAATTCAGCTACGCCGAGTCGATGGAGAACCTGAGCAAGCTCAGGAACGAAGATTTTGACCTGGCGATCCTGATTGGGCAGCAACAGAGCGGTTTTACCAGCATCACCATGCCGGACGTGCAGGTTCAGGTGGTCGGTGCCCATTGTGGCGACGAGGACGACTCCCTTGGCCTGCTCGGAGACAAGTTTCAGGTTCGTCCGGCAGAAGAGTGTCCGTATTCCCACAGTTTCCTGCGCTTTCTCGACGCTGGCCTGGGTGAATACGGGTCGAGCCAACGCATGGTGTATTCCTGCAGCGAGACGCTGACGCTGTCGTTGATCACGCAGCTCGATGGCCTGGGGCTGGTGTCCCGGGAAGCAGCGCTGCGCAATGACCTGGCGATTTTCCCCGACTTCGAGGATTTCCTCGAGGTCCGCCTGGCGGTGAACAATCCCGAGCTGTCCACGCAGGCGCTTCACGATGTGGTGGACCTGACCCTACAGGAGCGAACCGAGCGCGATGTACGCCGCCGTGCCCAGCGCCACACTGAGAAACAGATTGCGGCTGAAATACGCACATAACAGCGTCGGAATCGCGGCATAAAACTCAGGGCGATCGAGTTGTATCTGCTGGTCCTTGATCAACAACGGGGTCAGGCTGATGGCAGCGACGATCGCCACTGGCAGGTATTCCAGGGCACGGGCAACGAAGGGCGGCCAGTGGTCGGTATTGATCTGCAACGGCAGGGCCCGCGGCAGGAAGGTCACGGCCATCATCAGGACCACGACCAGGATCAGGAACGTTTGGTCAGGCATACGCCCACCCCGCAGCCAACGAACGTGGCAATGAAGACGTTGAACGGCGAACTGCCCAGCAGGCTCAGCCCGCCCATGCAGACGACAGCCGCCAGGGCCGCGATCAGTTTGTTGCGGGTGTCGCACAACGAAACCAGCACATAGAGCATCATCGCTGTCAGGGCATAGTCGAGCTGGTATTTGATGAGGTGCGCCGCGTATTGCGCGCACACCGCGCCCAGCAAGCCACCGAGCACCCAGGAGGTGTGGCAGAACAGGTTGAAGCCAACCAGGTAGCGCACGCTCACCGGTGCCCCGCTGCCAAGCTTGACGCTGTGGAAAGCGAACGACTCGTCCGTCAGCCCCGCCGCGTAGCACCAGCGTTCGAAACGACTGAGACCCAGTGCACGCAAGGCCTTGGCCATGTAGACCGACATCAGCATGTGCCGGGCATTGATCAGGAATGTGGTCAGTACGATGGTGGTCAGCGAGGCACCGCTGGAAATCAACGCCAGCGCCGCGAATTGTGAAGCGCCCGCGTAAACGAACAGGCACATCGCTACCGGCAACCACAGGGGCAGCCCGGCGTTGACCGCCATCAGACCGAACACAAACGAAACCGTGAAATAACCCGCTACCACCGGACTGGCTTCAGCAAAGGTACGCGAGGCTTGTGGTTCGACCGCCAGCGGCTGGCTGGAAGTCTTGTTCATAAATCCCTCTCGAAGGTGATTTCACCCCGGGGTTCACAGAACCCCTGGGCGGCCCAGAAACGCTTGCCGGCCAGATTAGCATCGTCGACAAAAAGGAACATGCGCAAGACGCCTACCCGCTTCATATCAGCCGATGCGGCCTCGACCAGGCGCTGGCCCAGGCCCTTGGTGCGATGCTGCGGGCTGACCGCCAGGTGATTGATCGTGCCGCGGGTACCGAGCATGCCGCCGATCACCGCGCCCACCACCTCGCCGTTCGCATCGATGGCCAGGTACGCGGTGGTGGTGTCCTGCAACAACACACCGCGCAAGAATCGGGCGTCCTGCCATTCGCAGAACGACACTTCGTCGAAACCGCGAAAGAACCGCTCCAGTCGCTCGGCGTCCCGGACCATGGCCCGACGCAACAGGACCTGCTGCGTCGAATCGTCCATGGGTTCGAGCTGTTCAGCGAACAATGTCGAAAGCGGTCCCGGGCCGCGAGAAGGAAATGGCCAGGATCTGCCGGTACGCCATCTCATGGCTATGGGTGTTGCGAGCCGGGGTCACGTAATGACGCATGTCGCGATCCAGGAAGAACGTGGTGTCGAGGATGTCCTCGTAAGTGGTCGCCGCCAGTTGTTCTTCCTGGGCGGTGTACAAGCGGCTCTCCGCGCCCGCCACATTATGGCGGCCCCAGAAATGCACGCCGCTGAACGGATAGCCGTCGCAGTGAATCCCTTCGGGGGTAATTTCCAGCTGTTTGCCCGGCTTGATCTCGATGCGGATCTGATGGATCTGGCACTGCCAGATTTCATCGTGCAGTTCCTGTGGCAGGACGTGCTTGTATACCTCGAAGTCCGTGTCGATCAGGCTGCGCATCACCGGCGAATTGATCACTTCGTTGGAGAAGTCCTCGAAGTGCCGCTCCAGTCCGCCGACATAGCTGTTGTTGGCCTTGGACTGAACGTAGGCCCGGTGCTCGAGTTGCGTGAGTTCGCGGGTCGTCGGGTTGTACTCGAAGTCGCTGTAGCGACGAAAACGCATGCCTGACTCGGCCTGGCCGTAGTAACTGTCGGGCTCCATGTTTTCCCAGCTCTTGGTCAGCCGGACAAAATCGCCGAAATGACCGTAGAGGTTGAAGTCCCCACCGCGAACGTTGACGTATTTGTCACGTCTCAGCGCTTCGCCCACTTCCCTGTTCAGAACGATCATTTTTCATAGGTCTCCACTGCATTGAGCGGCCTAATCTAGTAGGTGCAGGATTTACGTCCATGAGAAAGTATTTGAGGCATTTCAAGCGGCGCTTGAAACGGTGGACAACATGACATGATTGCGACTTTTTCTAGGGAAAACAGGCGATTTCAGTGGCTTTTCTTGCGCCAAAAGCCAAAAAGACCCGAGTTCGGCGTCGTAGCGCGATTCACTTCCCAGGTATGAATCAGTCGTGGCGAGAGGGTAGCCCCACTTGAGTACGCAGCGCTCACACCACAAGGGTGCCGCGCAGCCCAGCGGGAGCAAGCTCCCTCGCCACGGTTCTATACGCTTGTTACCTGTTCAGGCATCAGAAGACGCTGATCGGGTAATCCACGAACACCCGCAGCTCATTGCCGCTGACGTTGTACTCGCTGGACTTCTGCGACACCCGCAACACAGAGCTGCGCAACCTGACGCTCAAGTCCTTGGCCGGGCCGTTCTGGACCACGTACTTGAACTGGTTGAAGATCTCGCGCTCGGTACCGCCTTCGCTGGTGGACGTGGTGATGTTATCGCCACGCACATAAGCAACGTTATAGGTCAGGCCCGGTACGCCGAAGGTGGTGAAGTCCAGGCCATAGCCCAACTGCCAGCTGCGCTCATCCTCGGCGTTGAAGTCGGACCAGTAGGAGTTGGCCAGGTAGATCGTGTTGCCACCATCCCCCACACGATTCTGCCCACGCTGATAGCCACCGTAGGCGTAGCCCAGGTTGCTGTCGCCGGTGCTGCGCTGGTGGGCGAGCGTGAAGCTGTGCGGGCCGGTGGCGAAGGTGGCGGCCAGGCTCCAGATCTTGTTGTCGTCGCCGGTGACGTTGTTTTCGCGAACGTAGCTGTTGTCCAGCTTGGTGCGATAACCGTTGAAGTCCAAGGTCAGGGACTGATCCTTGGCCAGCGGGAACACATAGTTGGCGTTCACGTATTGCTTCTTTAATACGTCCTCGACATCCGAGGCGTAGAGCGAAGCCTTGAACTGCTCGGTGAACTGATAGCTGCCGCCCAAGACGTTGATCGACTTCAGGCCACCGCTGTCGCGGCCTTCGGCGCTCTTGCGCGATTCAGCGGTGAAACGGCCGGCATTGAGTTCCAGGCCCTTGATCTCCTTGGAGGTGATCAGCGTGCCGGTATAGCTTTCCGGCAACAGGCGCGAGTTGTCATAGCTCAGCACCGGCAGGGCCGGCATCTGGTCACCGTAGGCCAGTACGGTATTGGAGACGCGGAACTTGACCGCCGCACCGAACTTGGACAAGTCATCGGCCGCGTTGCCGCTGTCGCCTTGCTTGAAGAAATCGATGCCTTGCGCACCACTACGGCCCTTGCCGCCGTCCAGACGCAACGCGTACAGGCCAAAGGCATCTACACCCACGCCCACCGTGCCCTGGGTGAAACCGGACGAGAACGTACCGATGGCCGCCTGGCCCCACTCGGCCTTGTCCTGGTTGCCATCTTTATAGTCGCGATTGATATAAGCGTTGCGCAACAGCACTTTCAAGCTGCTATCTTCAACGAACCCTTTTGACTCCGCCTGATCGTTGGCCATGGCGTGTGTCGTGCTCAAGATCCCCAGTGCGATCAAACTAATGCGTTTGTTCAACATGATTATTTTTCCTTGTACGGGTTGATACGCACCGTGGCGAGCAGCCGAAATGGCGCTTTTGCGCTCTTTTTCGGACTCTTGCTCCTGAAAATAATGAAAAGGCCCGCCCACGTCTGATCGTGTCGGGCCTTTTTATTATTTAAGAGTCATGGCTGTCAGCCACAGGCGTAGGACGAATCCTAGTCTCGCCCTCATCGGTGTGTCAATTTCGTGAATCGTCTGTAATTAGGCGGAAAAAATCTAAGAATCGATCAAAACGAACAACCCTCCAGACCGCAGGCCACGGACGGAGTGGCGGCCTGCACCGGGAAGGTTTGCGTCAGCCATTGGGCAAATGCCTCGGGCTTGCCGAGCCAGGGGCCGATGTCGATCAGCGTGAACTGGCCATCCCGCTCCAAGGCCAAGGTTGGGAAGCCCTGGCCGCCGACCTGGGTCAGCAAGGTTCGACTGGCCTTGATGTGCCCTTGCACATCAACCGTTCTGAACGCCTCCAGGAACGCCTGGGCCGGCAGGCCAATGGATTGCGCAAGTTCCAGCAGGACGGCTTCGTCAGCGATGCGCCGGCCTTCGACGTAGTGTGCGGTTTGCAGGTGCCCGAGCAATTGCAGGCCGTGGCCGCCGAGCTGTTCGGCAACGAGGATGGCGGCCGTCGGCGGCGTCGAATCGAACACGGCGCTGTGGTCTCGCAGCAAACCTTCGAAATAGGCCTCGCCAAATGGCTGCCCGGAGTATTCAGCGATCCGCCGGTCGTGGGGCATCACGTAATTGCGCAATTGCGGCGAGACCTGCTGGCGATTGGCTCCGGTCATCATGCCGCCGCCATGGGCGATCACCGGCAGCACCGCCCGGGCGGCCTGCACCAGCGGTTTGGCGCCGTAGCACCAGCCACACAGCGGGTCGTAGATGTAATGAAGGGTGGTCATGGGGGACTCCGCTAACCATGGGGTTTGGATGGCAGCAGGATAGTCTTGGGAGCGCTGCGGAAAAACGCTGGAATGGCTTTCAATCTGTTTCACGGATCGTTCGAATGTCCTGTGGGAGCGGGCTTGCTCGCGAAGACGTCGGGTCAGCTATATATACAGTGACTGACACACCGCTTTCGCGAGCAAGCCCGCTCCCACAGGGTCTGTATCAGTCCATAGATCCTTCGGACACAAAAAAAGCGCTGCCATCACGGCCAGCGCTTTTTATCAATCCGTCGAATTCTATCCTTGCATTACATCCCACAACGCTTCCAGCTCAGCCTCACTGAACAGGCCAGCGGGGTAGCGCTCAACGATCATCCGGCGCGGATCAGGTTCTCTGATCTGACGCGTTCCGTTGGACTTCAACCACTGCGCCAAGGCTTTAAGCGACTCACCATTTACGGCCAAGGGATGGCATGTGCGCTCGCTTGTCATATTCATTCCAGCGCCCTCTCCTGGTTGATGAGCGGCTAATTTATCCAAGGTTTATGACAAAACAACTCAGCTCCACTCCCCGGAACTGCTACTGATCCAATACAAGAGCTATGCCAATGTGTTCACGCTCACGTATGAACAGGCATAAAAAAACCCACGGCCCAATCGGGCCGCGGGCTTGCCGGGATGGATCCAAAATCGCCCATTCAGAACCGGTGCAGGCGCTCTCAGCAGGCTGTTACATCGCCACTCATTTTACGTGGGGCGCCGGCTGCTGTTGGGTAAGGCAATGGATATTCCCACCCCCCAGTAACAGTTCGCGCCCTGGCACCATGACCACTTCGTGCTCTGGGAACAGGTTCTGCAGGATATCCCTGGCCTGGGCATCCAGCGGGTCGTCAAAACTGGGCGCGATGATGCCGCCGTTGACGATCAGGAAGTTCACATAGGAACCGGCCAGCCGCACGCTCGGATTACGCTCCTGGGAACCCTCCACCGCATCCACACCCGCGCATTCCTCTTCGGTGGCATACAGCGGCCCCGGGATCGGCATTTTGTGCACTGTGAACGGGCGTCCCTTGGCATCAGTGCTGTTTTGCAGGACGTTCATCGCCGCCTGGCAGCGAGTGTAGTTCGGGTTTTGCGGGTCATCGGTCCAGGCAAGCAGGACTTCGCCAGGCCGTACGTAGCAGCAGAAGTTATCCACATGGCCGTCGGTTTCATCATTGAACAGACCGTCCGGCAACCAGATGATCTTGTCCACCGCCAATTGCGCGCTGAGCACCGCCTCGATTTCCTCACGGCTCATGTGCGGGTTGCGATTGCGGTTGAGCAGGCACTCCTCGGTGGTGATCACCGTGCCTTCGCCATCCACGTGGATCGACCCGCCCTCGAGCACAAAACCTTCCGTGCGATAACGCGGGCTGCGTTCGATCTCCAGAATCTTGCCGGCCACTTGCGAATCACGGTTCCACGGCGCGTACAGGCCGCCGTCAAACCCGCCCCAGGCGTTGAAATCCCAATCGATGCCGCGCACTTCGCCGCTGTCATTGATCACGAACGTCGGGCCGGTGTCGCGGACCCAGGCGTCGTCGCTGGACATTTCCACCAGGCGGATATTCGGCACGTCCAGGCGCGCCCGGGCATTTTCGTATTGGGCTGCCGACACCGCCACGGTTACGGGTTCAAAGCGGGCAATGGCCTTGGCGACCGCCACGTGAGCAGCCTGGGCGGGCTTGCCGCCCAGGCGCCAGTTGTCCGGGCGCTCAGGCCAGATCATCCAGACCTGGGTCTGAGTCGCCCATTCGGCAGGCATGTGGAAACCATCCGCACGCGCAGTGCTGTGCAACGTTGTCATGAATCAGGACTCCAGAGAGCAATGCGAAAAAGAGGAAACGCACGTATGGCGTGCTGCGTGGACTTTATAAGCGATAAAAATCGGCTTTTAAAGTACAAAGCCATGAGAACCATGAAAAAAAGGCTAAAAACATCGACAAAAATCGATATTAAACCCTGTGAGAGCGAGCCTGCTCGCGATACGATTTTCCAACCGATTCGTAGTCGTCTGGCTACCGCTATCGCGAGCAGGCTCACTCCCGCAGGAGGATGTGTATGCCCCTCGGTGGTTACAACCCTTCCTCCAACACCTTAGTCAACATATCCACGAAAAAGTCCACGCTCTGGCGGGTCGTGACCATCGGCGGCTTGATCTTGAGGATGTTCAGGTAGTCGCCCGTCGGTTGCATGAAAATCCCGAGCTCACGCAAGCGATTGCACAGCGCCGTGGTTTCTTCAGTGGCCGGCTCCAGGGTTTCGCGGTCGCGGATCAGCTCCACGCCCAGGTAGAACCCGGAACCGTGCACCGCGCCGACCAACGGATACTGGTCGATCAAGGCCTCCAGCCGAGCCTTGAAATGCCCGCCAACCACCCGGGCGTTTTCCCAGAGGTTGTCTTCCTCCATGACATCCAGCACCGCCATGCCGATCTGGCAACTGACCGGACTGCCACCGGCCGACGAGAAGAAGTACCCCTCGGCCTCCAGCGCCTCGGCGATTTCCCGGCGGGTGATCACCGCGCCCAGTGGCTGGCCGTTGCCCATGCCCTTGGCCATGGTGATGATGTCCGGCACCACGCCTTGTTCTTCGAAGCCCCAGAAAAACTCACCCATGCGCCCGTAACCGACCTGCACCTCATCGGCGATGCAAACTCCACCGCGCTCGCGCACCATCGCGTAGACCTGCTGCAGGTAGCCGGGCGGCAGTGCGATCCCACCGGCGTTACCGTACACCGGCTCGCAGATGAAGCCGGCGAGCTGACGCTTGCTCTCGGCAATTTTCGCCAGATTGTGCTCGACACTGCGCACGTAGTCCGGCGCACTGTCGGGGCCACGGAATTCGCCGCGATAGGTGTTCGGTGCGGTCACCGGGTGCACCCAGTCGGGACGGCTGCTCAGGGCCTGGGGGTTGTCGGCGATGGAGGTCGACACCGCATCGGCGGCCACCGACCAACCGTGGTAGGCCTCCAGCACGCTGAGCATGTCCCGTCCGCCGCTGTAGGCCCAGGCCAGGCGGATTGCCAGGTCGTTGGCCTCGGTGCCGCTGTTGACCAGGAACACCCGGTCCATGTTGGACGGCGACAGCGCCAGCAGGCGCTCGGAAAACTCGGCGATCGCCGCGTAGTGGAAACGCGAGTTGGTATTGAGCAGCGACCATTGCCGGGCAGCCACCGCCGCCATGCGTGGATGGCCGTGGCCCAACACGGCGACGTTGTTGAGCATGTCCAGGTACGAACGACCTTGCATGTCGATCAGGTGGTTGCGCCAGCCGCGCTCGATGCGCGGCGGATCGACGTAATAGTGTTTCTGCGAACGGGCGAAGCTCGCATCGCGACGGGCCAGCAGCGCCTCGGGATCGATCTCCGGCTCGGCATCGCACGCCAGCCCCAGCAGCACCGCCGGCGAAGGACACAGCGCCTGCCAGGCCTGGGCCCTGGAGGGCGTGCAGAACAGCGGCGGATTCACCTGGGCGCCGCGGCACAACTGGACCCGCAGCGGCCCCGTCACGTCGCCCAGCACCTGCCCCTTGACCAACGCCGCACCGGAATGCAACGGCGATGTCACCCCCCACAACCGCACGCTCAACTGCGCACTGTCCAGTTGCAACATGCCATCGGCAGTCTTGTGCACGACCCCGGCGAACGGCGATTCGAGGGGCGTGCCTTGGGGAACACTCAACGCCACGTGCAAGGGATAAGTGTCGGGTTCGACGGCACTGTCCGGCCGGGTGCGAGACAAGCGGTACTGCCCGTAGCGGCTGGCGGCCAGGCCGTGAACCCCGGCGGCTTCCTCCAGCAGTCGCTGGTCGATCCCCGGCTGTTCCCAATTGCCGGCTTCGAAATGCGGGCTCAACACCCCCAGGTCAATCAAGGCGAACTCACGCCCTACCAGGGTCGGCAACAGCGGTGCAAAGCCGTCGCTGGCAATGGCCGGCAGGCTATGACCGACGGCAGTCAGAATGGCCGCTTCCATCAGTTCGAAGGGCACCGAATGGGCGACGCGGAAAATCTCCCACTCATGGGCCAGGTTGTCACGGCTGTATTGGTTGTCCGGGTCGATGGAAACCTGCTGCTCACCGCTGAGCACCAGGACCGCGGCGCGCGCCACGATCAGCGGCCACAGGGCCAGCAGCTCCTGGCGTTGCAAGGGGTTGACCGCGTGGTAGGCCTGGATCGCCGGCAAGATGAAGAACGGATCGCCGTCGGCGTGATGCAACAGGGCTGCGCACGTTACCGACAAGTCAGTGATGCGCCAGGTACGGACCAGGTCGCCGAAATCGATGACGCCCTGCAATTGCCATTGGCGCTGGGCATCGCGCTGCCAGACCACGTTGTCATCGGTGATGTCCATGTGGATCGCCTGCACCGGCAGGCTGGCCTTGAGCGGCAGCAAGCGCCGCTCGGCCTGTAGCGCGACCTCGGCGACCAGATGGCGCCGTTGTTCATCCTCGATGACAGGCAACAGGTACTCGACCAGGGCCGGCGCATGGCGCGCGTCCCACTGCAGGGTGCGCTCCAGGCCCGGGTGGTCGAATGTCGCCAGGGCCAGGTCCATTTCCGCACACAGGCGGCCCAGACCGGTCACCAGCTCGGGCGTCAGGTGCTTGAGTTGCGTGAGGGACTGGCCGTCGATGTATTCCAGCAGGCGCATGTGAATCGCTTGGCCGTTGACGTCCAATGTCAGCAGGTCCTGCCCGTTGCTGGCCGACATCACTCGCGGCACTTTCACCGTGTCGTGCCCGGCCAACTGCTTGAGGGCGGCATGTTGGGCCTGGATTTCCTGGATCGCGTAGTCACCGTGGCAAATTTTCAACACAAAGCGCCCGCGCTCGCTGTCGACGCGGTAGTTGAGGTCCTGGTTGCTGCCAAGGGGTCGCAGGTCGCCGCTGAGTCCGTAATTCGAGCGCAGCAGCACCAGCGCTTGCTCGGCGCTGATCTGTGGGCTTGGCAAACTGGCGCGATGAACCAACGTAGCGAGTGGCATACATGACCCCTGAGGTGGTTTTGTTCGGATGCCTATCTCGCCACTGAGTCAGGGGATAAGCAACCCCTACTGTTCAAATATATGCACAGCCGCCTGGAAAGCTGTCGAGGGTGTGTCCATGGGATATTGCTTGCACCGCTCCCGCCATGCCGACAAGCTATGCTCCTATGCTTTGTCGTCCCACGGAAAAAAGGCTTAACTTGGATGCGCATTCTCATCACTGGCGGTGCTGGCTTCATCGGCTCGGCACTCATACGGCACTTGATTCTCGAGACCGAGCACCAGGTCCTGAACCTCGATAAGCTGACCTACGCTGGCAATCTCGAGTCGCTGAGCAGCGTCGATCACGACAGCCGCTACGAGTTCGTCCAGGCCGATATTGTCGATCAAGCGACCGTCAGTGCGCTGCTCGCGCGATTCAAGCCCGATGCCATCATGCACTTGGCGGCCGAGTCCCATGTGGACCGCTCCATCGATGGCCCGGCGGACTTCATCCAGACCAACATCGTGGGCACCTACAGCCTGCTGGAGGCCACACGTGCCTATTGGCAGACGTTGGCCGAGCCACAGAAGCGCGCGTTTCGCTTCCACCACATCTCCACCGATGAAGTGTATGGCGACTTGCACGGCGTGGATGACCTGTTCACCGAAACCACCGCCTATGCCCCAAGCTCCCCGTACTCGGCGAGCAAGGCGGCGTCCGACCACCTGGTCCGCGCCTGGCAACGCACCTACGGTTTGCCCGTGCTGTTGACCAACTGCTCCAACAACTACGGGCCGTTTCACTTCCCCGAGAAGCTGATTCCCCTGGTGATCCTCAACGCGCTGGCGGGTAAACCGCTGCCGGTCTACGGCAACGGCCAGCAAGTGCGCGACTGGCTGTTCGTCGAAGACCATGCCCGAGCGCTGCTCAAAGTCGTCACCCAGGGCGCGGTCGGCGAGACGTACAACATTGGCGGGCACAACGAGCAGAAGAACATCGACGTGGTGCGCAGCATCTGCGCGCTGCTCGAAGAGCTGGCGCCACGCAAACCCGAAGGCGTCGAGCACTATGCCGACCTGATCAGCTTCGTCCAGGATCGCCCCGGCCATGACCTGCGCTACGCCATCGACGCCAGCAAGATCGAACGGGAACTGGGCTGGACACCTCGGGAAACCTTCGAGACCGGACTGCGCAAGACGGTGCAGTGGTACCTCGAAAACCTGCTGTGGTGCCAACGTGTCCAGGACGGCAGTTATCAGGGCGAGCGCCTGGGCTCGCTCGACAACAAGGATTCAATTGCATGATGAAGGGTATTGTTCTGGCCGGCGGTTCCGGCACCCGCCTGCACCCGATTACCCTCGGGGTGTCCAAGCAGCTCTTGCCGATTTACGACAAACCAATGATTTATTACCCGATCTCGGTGCTGATGCTCGCGGGCATCAAGGACATCCTGGTGATTTCCACTCCCCAGGACCTGCCGCAATACCGCAACCTGCTGGGCGACGGCCACCAGTTTGGCGTGCAGTTCAGCTACGCCGAGCAACCGTCGCCCGATGGCTTGGCCCAGGCATTCCTGATCGGCGAGCAATTCATCGGCAGCGACCCGGTGTGCCTGATCCTCGGCGACAACATTTTCCACGGCCAGTATTTCGGCGAACAATTGCAGACGGCCATCAACCGCCCAAGTGGCGCGACGGTGTTCGGCTACTGGGTCAAGGACCCCGAGCGATTTGGCGTGATCGACTTCGACTCGGATGGGCGGGCAATGTCCATCGAAGAAAAGCCCACCGCACCTAAATCCAGCTACGCAGTGACCGGCCTGTATTTCTACGACAACGACGTGATCGAGATCGCCAAGGCCATCAAGCCATCCAAACGCGGCGAACTGGAAATCACCGACGTCAACAATGCCTACCTGCAACGCGGCGACCTGCATGTCGAGCGCTTCGGCCGCGGTTTCGCCTGGCTGGACACCGGCACCCACGACAGCCTGCTGGAAGCCTCGCAGTACGTGCAGACCATCGAACATCGCCAAGGCCTGAAAGTGGCCTGCCTGGAAGAAATTGCCTACCAACAGGGTTGGGTCAGCCGCGAGCACATCCTTGAGCGCGCCCAGTATTTTGGCAAGACCGGCTACGGCCAATACCTGTTCAAGATCGCCGGAGAAACACGTTGAACGTTATCGCCACCCGTTTGCCGGAGGTCCTGATCATCGAACCGAAAGTCTTCGGTGACGATCGGGGCTTTTTCTACGAAAGCTTCAATGCCCGGGCGTTCGCCGAGGCGACCGGCTGCACCCTGCAGTTCGTCCAGGACAACCATTCACGCTCCACCCGGGGCGTGCTGCGGGGCCTGCACTATCAGATCGAACAGGCCCAGGGAAAACTGGTACGCGTCACGGCCGGTGAAGTGCTGGATATCGCCGTGGACATTCGCCGCAGCTCGCCGACCTTCGGCCAATGGGCAAGCGTTCGCCTCTCGGCGCAGAACCATCGCCAGTTGTGGGTGCCACCGGGATTTGCCCACGGCTTCGTCGTGCTGAGCGAATCGGCGGACTTTCTCTACAAGACCACCGATTACTACGCACCCTCGGCCGAACGCTGCATTCGCTGGGACGATCCACAACTGGCCATCGATTGGGAACTGGACGGCGCGCCGATCCTCTCGGCCAAGGACCAGAACGGCAAGGCCTTGCACGAGGCAGACCTGTTCCCATGAATGCTCCCTTGCGCATCCTGATCATCGGCCGCAATGGCCAGGTTTCCCGGGCACTCCAGTCGCGCCTGAACGGCATGGGCGAGTTGCTCGTATGCGGCAGCGACCAGCTCGACCTGGCGCAAGCGGACGCCCTGCGTGCCCCTATCGAGGCCCTGAGGCCCGGGCTGATCGTCAACGCCGCTGCTCACACGGCCGTCGACCAGGCCGAGAGCGAGCCGGAACAGGCGTTCGCCATCAATGCCACGGCACCGGGCATCCTGGCCCGGACGGCGGTCGAGCTGGGCATCCCGTTGATTCACTACTCCACCGACTACGTCTTCGATGGTCTCAAGCCCGCCCCCTACACCGAGGACGACCCAACCCACCCGCTGAGCGTCTACGGACGTAGCAAACTGGCCGGCGAAAATGCCATCCGCGAGGCTGGCGGCCAGCACCTGATTCTGCGCACCAGTTGGGTGTACTCCACCGAAGGCCGCAATTTCCTGCTGACCATGCAGCGCCTGTTGCAGGAAAAACCGCAACTGCGGGTGGTGGCCGATCAGATTGGCGCACCGACCTGGGCGGGCACCATTGCCGACAGCACTGCGCAACTGATCGAGCACTGGCAGGCCGGTCAGGCCGGAGCCTGGGGCACCTATCACCTGACGGCCCGGGGCGAAACCTCCTGGTTCGGTTTCGCCCAGGCCATCGGCGAAAACCTGCTCGAGCGGCACAAGCCGTGCGCGCTGCTGGAGCCCATTGCGTCCAGCGATTACCCGACGCCGGCCCCTCGACCGTTGAACTCGCGCCTGGACTGCACCCGCCTGTTCAAGGAATGGGCGGTGAGCCAGCCCGACTGGCGAAGCGCGTTGCAGCAGTGCCTGGCCGGACAAACCTAGTACGGCCTTACAAATAGTATTTGCGGGGCAACTAGGCATAATACGCCTGTCACCACAGGCGCCCCATGCTCATGAATTCCACCCTTCCCCGCAGACCCCGTTGGCGCAGCCTGGCCTTGCTCGCGCTGTGCCTGGCGCCGTTGCTGTGGCCGTTGGAGCACCTGGCCGAACGTTATTACCGCAGTGAACTGGCTGGCCAGAACCGCCAGACACTGGACCTTTACGTTGCCAACCTGCTGGGCACGCTGCACCGCTATGAGGTCTTGCCACAGATTCTCGGCGAGCTGCCGGCCTTGCGCGCTGCCTTGTCGGCCCCGGACGACGGCGTGACCCAAGGCAACGCCAACCGGCTGCTGAAAAACATCAGCACCCAGACCGGTGCCGAAGTCATGTACCTGATGGACCCTTCCGGCAAGACCCTGGCCGCGTCGAACTGGGACAAACACGACACCTTCGTCGGACGCAACTTCGCCTTCCGACCGTACTTCATCGAAGCCATGGCCGGGCGCCTGGGGCGCTTCTTCGGCCTGGGCACTACGTCCGCCAAGCGCGGTTATTTCTTCGCCGCCGCCGTTCGCGAGCGCGAAAAAGTCATCGGCGTGCTGGTGGTCAAGGTCGACCTCGACCACACCGAGAGCCTGTGGGGCAAGACCCCGGAACAGTTGCTGGTGACCGACCACAACGGCGTGGTCATCCTCACGTCGCGCCAGGAATGGCGGTTTCGCGCGACCCGGCCGTTGAGTGACGACGAGCGCAAGGCCATCAGCGCGGTGCAACCTTATCCTACCCGCGACCCCAAGCCGCTGAACCTGGACGCCAACGCCTGGCTGCCCCAGACCCAGTCCATCGAAGAGACCGGCTGGAGCGTGAGCATTCTTGCCCCGCGCACGTTGATCGATCGGCCGGTGCGCACCGTGGTCGCCATCGGTGGCGCGGCATTGCTGGTCTTGATGCTGTTGCTCGGGTTGATGATGCAACGCCGGCGCCATTACCTGGATCGGATCGCCTTCGAAGCCAAGGCCCGACAGGAACTGGAGGGCCGGGTGGCCGAACGGACCAGTGACCTGGAGGGGCTGAACCGGCGCTTGAAGCAGGAAGTGCTGGAGCGCGAGCAGGCGCAGCAGGAGTTGGTCCGTGCCCAGGACGACCTGGTGCAGGCCGGCAAGCTGTCGGCCCTGGGAACCATGTCGGCGAGCATCAGCCATGAGCTCAACCAGCCGCTGGCGGCAATCCGCAGCTACGCCGAAAACGCCGAGATCCTGCTCGACCACCAACGCACCGAAGACGCCCGCGGCAACCTCAAGCTGATCGGCGAACTGACCGGGCGCATGGCGTCGATCATCGCCCACCTGCGCGCCTTCGCCCGCCGCGACCGCCATGCCCCGGAAAGCGTCGCCCTGCAACCGGCACTGGACGATGCCCTGGCGCTGCTGGCCAAACGCCGACGCAGCATGGAAGTGGAACTGATCCGCGACCTGCCGGCCGCCACGCTGTGGGTCGAAGCCGGCGAAACCCGCCTGCGCCAGGTACTCGGCAACCTGCTGGCCAACGCCCTCGATGCGCTCACCGAAAAGGGCCCGCCACGCAAGCTCTGGCTCAGTGCCCAGGCCACCGATACCGGCGTCAACCTGTGCATCCGCGATAACGGCCCGGGCTTTTGCATGGAAGCCCTGGGCCGCGCCGGCGAACCTTTCTACACCACCAAGACGCGCACCCAAGGCCTTGGCCTGGGGCTGGCGATCTGCGACACCCTGATGCGCGCCTTCGGCGGCGAACTGTCGTTCGCCAACCACAAGGAAGGCGGCGCCCTGATCACCCTGAAGCTGCGCGCCGGCGCGCCCGGGGTGAGCCTGCAACCGTCCGAGGACCGAAGTGTATGACCATCGATAACCGGATTGAGGTGGTGCTGATCGATGACGATCCCCATCTACGTCAGGCCTTGAGCCAGACCCTCGACCTGGCCGGCCTGAAAATCCTGCCCCTGGCCGAAGCCAAGGGCGTGGCCGGGCAACTGCCCCGTGACTGGCCAGGCGTGGTGGTCAGTGATATTCGCATGCCCGGCATGGACGGCCTCGAACTGCTGGGCGAACTCCACGCCCAGGACCCGGAACTGCCGGTGCTGTTGATCACCGGCCACGGCGACGTGCCGCTGGCGGTGCAGGCAATGCGCGCCGGGGCCTACGACTTCCTGGAAAAACCTTTCCCCAGCGATCATCTGCTCGACAGCGTACGCCGCGCCCTGGCCTTGCGCCGCCTGGTGCTGGACAACCGCAGCCTGCGCCTGGCCCTGAGCGATCGCCATGAACTCAGCGCCCGCCTGGTCGGGCAATCGTCCCCGATGCTGCGCCTGCGCGAGCAGATCGGTGCACTGGCCGCCACCCGCGCCGATGTGCTGATCCTCGGTGAAACCGGCGCCGGCAAGGAAGTGGTCGCACGTGCATTGCACGACCTCTCGGGCCGACGCAACGGCCCCTTCGTGGCGATCAACGCCGGAGCCCTTGCCGAGTCGGTGGTGGAGAGCGAACTGTTCGGCCACGAACCCGGTGCTTTTACCGGCGCGCAGAAACGCCGCATCGGCAAGTTCGAGTTCGCCAACGGCGGCACGCTGTTCCTGGATGAAATCGAGAGCATGAGCCTGGATGTCCAGGTCAAGCTGCTGCGCCTGCTGCAAGAGCGCATGGTGGAGCGACTGGGGGGCAACCAACAGATCCCGCTGGATATCCGCGTCATCGCCGCCACCAAGGAAGACCTGCGCCAGGCCGCCGACCAAGGGCGTTTTCGCGCCGACCTGTATTACCGCCTGAACGTCGCACCACTGCGCATACCGCCCTTGCGTGAACGCGGCGAGGATGCGCTGATGCTGTTCCAGCATTTCGCCAACGAGGCCAGTACCCGCCATGGCCTGCCGCCCCACGAATTGCAGCCGGCCCAACGGGCGTTGCTGCTGCGCCACAGCTGGCCGGGCAACGTCCGGGAACTGCAGAACGCCGCCGAGCGTTTCGCCCTGGGCCTGGAACTGGCCCTGGACAACAGCGCGCCCGATGGCAACCCTGGTGCACCGGTAGAACTGGTCAGCGGCGGCTTGAGCGAGCAGGTGGAAAACTTCGAGAAAACCCTCATCGCCGCCGAACTGGCCCGCCCCCACAGCTCGGTACGCAGCCTGGCCGAAGCCCTGGGCATTCCCCGCAAGACCCTGCACGACAAGTTGCGCAAGCATGGCCTGACCTTTGGCGACAGCAGCCAGGGTTCGGCCGATGAGTCCGATTGAATTATCGTCATTTCCCCGTCAAGCAAGAGGCCCCGCAATGAACCGCGACAGCCGTTACCTGGAATCGATCCTGCACCACGACATCCCCTTGACCCGGGACATGGGCCTCAAGGTGCTCGATTGGCAGGCCCGGAAACTGCGCCTGTCCTTGCCGCTGGCGGCCAACGTCAACCACAAGAGCACCATGTTCGGTGGCAGCCTGTATTGCGGCGCGGTACTCGGTGGCTGGGGCTGGCTGCACCTGGCCCTGCGCGAGGAAGGCATCGAAGATGGGCATATCGTGATTCAGGAGGGGCAGATCAGCTATCCGGTGCCAGTGACCCGCGATGCGACTGTTGTCTGCGATGCGCCCGAGGAGAAGCTCTGGAAACGCTTCCTGGCCACCTACCGGCGTTATGGACGGGCGCGGCTGTCGTTGCAGACGCGGGTGATGAATGCTGGGAGCGAGGAAGTGGCGGTGCAGTTCGAAGGGCAGTACGTGTTGCACCGCTGACGTCGGAAAACACCGCAAAACCTTGTGGCGAGGGGATTTATCCCCGTTGGGCTGCGCAGCGGCCCTGTTTTTTGGGGCTGCTGCGCAGCCCAGCGGGGATAAATCCCCTCACCACAGATAAATCCCCTCGCCACAGAGTGTCGGAGGTGGCTTAAGAGCGGGCCAGTTCCAGTAACCTGCCCCGCCACGGGGCTTTCGCCGGCAACGCCAGGAACGACGCATTGAGCAGCGACTCCCGTGGCGGGTAACAGAACGGTTCACCGCTCAAGTCCAGCACCTCGCCACCGGCTCCTTCCAATACACCCTGGGCAGCGGCAGTGTCCCACTGGGAGGTCGGTGCCAGCCGTGGGTAACAATCCGCCGCACCTTCGGCCACCAGGCAAAACTTCAACGAACTGCCGATACTGGTCAACTGCAGCTCGCCCAGGCTCGCGCTCAAGCCATTGAGCAGGCGTTCCTGCGCGGGGCTGGTGTGCCGGCGACTGGCGACCACGGTGAACGCTTCGCCCGGCGCCACTACGTCACGAACCGCGATAGGCAAGGGCACGCCGCCCTTGTCGCCACGCCAGGCCCCCAGGCCCGCGCCGCCCACGTAAAAGCGACCATTGGTGGGCATCGATACCACGCCGAACACGACACGGCCCTGCTCCACCAAGGCGATGTTGACGGTGAATTCTTCGCTGCCGGAAATGAATTCCTTGGTGCCATCCAACGGGTCCACCAACCACCAGCGTTGCCAGCCGGCACGCACGCTTTGGGCAATGTCGGCGTCCTCTTCGGAGAGGATCGGAATATCCGGGGCCAGCGCCGCCAGCCCGGCCACGATCACATCGTGGGCCGCCATGTCCGCGGCAGTCACCGGCGACTCGTCGGCCTTGTGGTTGACCTGCACGTTGGCGCGCCAGAACGGCAGGATCGCCTCGCCGGCCTCGAGCGCCAGCTCGATGACCGGGGCCATCAGCGAATAAGGAAAAGTCATGACAGGAACGCTCCACGCTGGGTCAGCAGGTCACGGGCCAGGTACAGCGCTGCCAAGGCCCGGCCCTCCGTGAACTGCGGGTTCTGTGCCAGGGCCGACAGCTCACGCAGGTTGACCTTGTCCACGCGCATCGGCTCGGGCTCGTCACCCTCCAGCCGTTCTTCATACAGATCGGTCGCCAGCACCACCTGGATCTTCTGGCTCATGTACCCGGGGGACAACGACAACTCGGTCAGGTGTTCCAATTGGCGGGCACCGAAACCGGCCTCCTCCTTGAGCTCCCGCTCGGCCGCCGCCAGTACATCTTCCCCTGGCTCGATCAAGCCCTTGGGCAGGGACAGTTCGTAGGCGTCGGTGCCCCCGCAATACTCTTCCACCAACACAGCGTGGTCGGCATCGAGCATCGCCACGATCATCACCGCGCCGTAGCCCGCCCCCTTGCTCGCCAGACGCTCATAGGTACGCTCCACACCATTGGAAAACCGCAATTTCAGTTCTTCCACACAGAACAGACGGCTGGTAGCGACGATCTGGCGATCGAGTATGGTGGGTTTCTGGCGCATAAACGGCTCCCTGGGCAATAGCGGGCTACTATACCCGGCCTATTCTGATTGTTTGTGTCGGATATCCGATTACCGCTGGAGAAGTTTTATGGTTTTGCTGCCCTGGCATGAGATCGATACGGTTCTGCTGGACATGGACGGCACCCTGCTGGACCTGCATTACGACAACCATTTCTGGCTCGAACACCTGCCCCAGCGCTACGCCCAATTGCATGGCGTGAGCCGGGCGATGGCCGAGATGGAGCTGCAGCCGCTGTTCGAGCGCAACGCGGGTCAGTTGCAATGGTATTGCTTGGATTTCTGGAGCGCCGAGCTGAAGTTGCCGGTGCGCGAACTGAAGCTGGAAACCGCGCACCTGATCGCCTTGCGCCCGGACGCCGATACGTTCCTGGCGGCGATCCAGCGGGCCGGCAAGCGCGTGGTGATGATCACCAACGCTCACCGCGACTCGTTGTCCCTGAAGCTGGAGCGCATCGAGCTGGCCCCCTACTTCGAGCGTTTGATCAGTTCCCACGACTACGGTTTCCCCAAGGAAAATCCGCAATTCTGGGACGCGCTGCAAGCCGACCTGAATTTCGACCCGGCCCGCAGCCTGTTCATCGACGACACCTTGCCGGTGCTGCGCAGCGCCCGGGATTTCGGCGTGGCGCACCTGTTGGCGGTCAGCGAGCCGGATAGCCGCAAGGGGCCAAAGGACACGGGAGAATTCGCTGCGCTGGGGGATTACAGGGAACTGCTTGTCGGGCTTTGAGGCTGTTGTGGCGAGGGGATTTATCCCCGCTGGGCGCGAAGCGACCCTGTTTTTTTGGGGCCGCTACGCAGCCCAGTGGGGATAAATTCCCTCGCCACAGGTAAAGCTACTCGGGAATACGCAGCACCTGCCCCGGATAGATCTTGTCCGGGTGCGACAGCATCGGTTTGTTGGCCTCGAAGATCTTGTTGTACTTGTTCGCGTCGCCATACTCGACCTTGGCGATGGCGCTGAGGGTGTCGCCCTTCTTCACGGTCACGAAACGCGCCGCCTGTGCCACTGGGCCAGTCACGGTGATCTGGTCGTCGACACTGCCGACGCCGGCGATGTTGCCGACCGCCAACAGGATCTTTTCCTTCTCTTCCTGGCTCGCCACTTCACCGGTGACGATGACTTTGTCGCCCTCGACGGTCGCCTGAACGTTCGGATTGCCCAGGCCGACCTTTTCAATATGCGCTTTCAGTTGTTCGCTGGCATTGGCGTTACCGGGGGTCAGCAGGTCGATCAGCTTTTCACCGGCTTCCTTCACAAAGCTAAAGATACTCATGGCACACGCTCCTTGATTTAAGTGTCCAGACGCAAAGACTAGACCAGGCGAGACGAACCCGGTTCCCAGCCGACCAATGACCCCGCCTCGCGCAAGCGCTAGAATCCGAACCTTCCCGCGCCCTGGAGCGAAGATGGACATCAAGCAGCTGAAATTTCTCATCGCGCTGGACGAAACCCGTCACTTCGGCCAAGCCGCCGCACGCTGCCATATCACCCAGCCGACGCTGTCGATGCGCTTGCGCAGCCTGGAAGAAGAACTCGACCTGCCGCTGGTCAATCGGGGCCAGCGTTTCGAAGGCTTCACCGCGCCGGGAGAGCGGGTACTGGCCTGGGCGCGCATGGTGCTGGCGGCCTATGACGGGTTGCAGGCCGAAGCGGCGGCCTGTCGGGGCAACCTGGTGGGCACGCTGCGCCTGGGCGTGGTGCCGTTGTCGGACTTCGACCCGCTGGCGATGATGCAGCGCCTGCACACCGAACACCCCAGCCTGCGTTTCGAATTGTCCTCCCTGAGCTCCGAACACATCCTCGAACAGTTGGCGAACAACCGCATCGACCTGGGCGTGTCCTATCTGGAACGCCTGGACAACGAACGCTTCGAGGCCCTGCCCTTCAGCCCCACCCGCATGGGCCTGCTTTACGACCAGCGTTATTTCTTTTTCGGTGAACAACCGCTGAGCTGGGAGGCGCTGATCGAACTGCCCTTGGGCATGCTCACCAGCGGCATGCATTTTCGCCAATCCATCGACCACAACTTCCACAGCCGGGGTCTGACGCCCCAACCGCTGTTGCAAACCGACGCGGTGCACCAATTGTTACAAGCTGTGCACGGCGGGCTGTGTTGCGCCGTGATGCCCCTGGACAGCGGCCTGGACGTCTTGACCGAAGACTTGCGCATCCAGCCCATTGAAAGCGCCCGGACGCTCGTCCCGCTGGGCTTGATCATGCGGCGTGGCGCTCCCCGCTCGGCGTTGGCCGAGGCATGTTTCGCCCTCTATCAGAAATCAGCGACGACTTCTTGATCGACGTCATCTATTGGAAGATCAGTAATAGCGATTAGACGTGGCAGATTGCCGCATTTAGTCTTAACACTATTCCTACTTTCAGTGATGCCTATGAACGACAAGCCTCCGGTCAGTCCAGCGCCAGCGGTGGAAACATCCGCGCCGGCCGCCAGCCAGAGCTATCGCTACTGCAATCTGGACCACGCCCAATCGGACAGCACCGCGCTGGCCGAGGAAGTGGCGCTGGCGATTGCCTATAACGGCATCAGCCAGGCGGTCATGCTGGTCACCCCCACCGACCTTGAAGACTTCATCGTCGGCTTCAGCCTCGGCAGCGGCATCATTGAAGACGCATCGGACATCTATGACCTGCAACTGAGCGGCACCGGTTCGGCGCATTATGCCCAGGTGACCATCGCCAACCGCGCCTTCTGGAACCTCAAGCAGCAGCGCCGGCAGTTAGCGGGCACCAGTGGCTGCGGGTTGTGTGGCGTGGAAGCGGTGGAACAGGCCTTGCCCAACCTCAAGGTGCTGCCCGGCGCACCGCTGCCCGCGGCGCAATGGCTCGATGGCCTGCGTGACCGTATCAGCCAGTTCCAGCCCCTGGGCCAACATTGCGGCGCGGTGCATGCGGCCTTGTTCATGAATGGCCAGGGTGAATTGCTGCTGGGCCGCGAAGACATTGGCCGACACAACGCCCTCGACAAGCTGATTGGCGCGCTGATCCGGCAACAGGTCCCGGTGGCCGGCGGCGTGGCGATCGTCACCAGCCGTTGCAGCCTCGAACTGATCCAGAAAGTACTGCGCGCCGGCATCCAGACCCTGGTCAGCCTGTCGTCGCCCACCGGCCTCGCCGTGCAATGGGCCCGCCAACACAACCTCAACCTCATCCACCTGCCGCAAAAAAGTGCGCCGCGGGTCTACAGCCCTGCGATGGAGAAACACCCGTGAGCAATCATCAACAAGCCGACCAGAAACCCGTACCACGCTACAAGCCTTACAAGGGCCCGGCCGGTGGTTGGGGTGCGCTGATCAGTGTCGCTCAGGCCTGGTTGACCAGCGACAACGCGCTGAAAAACATCCGCATGATGCTCAAGACCAACCAGAATGGCGGTTTTGACTGCCCTGGCTGCGCTTGGGGTGATTCTCCGGAAAGCGGCATGGTCAAGTTCTGCGAGAACGGCGCCAAGGCCGTGAACTGGGAAGCCACCAAACGCCGCGTCGATGCTGCATTTTTCGCCAAGCACAGCGTGACCTCGCTGCTGGAGCAGAGCGACTACTGGCTCGAGTACCAGGGTCGCCTGACCGAGCCAATGCGCTACGACGCCGAAACCGACCGCTACAAGCCCATCAGTTGGGAAGCGGCGTTCACCCTGGTCGGCAAGCACCTGCAAGGGCTGTCCAGCCCCAACCAGGCCGAGTTCTACACGTCGGGCCGGGCCAGCAACGAAGCGGCCTACCTGTATCAATTGTTCGTGCGCGCCTATGGCACCAACAATTTCCCCGACTGTTCGAACATGTGCCATGAAGCCAGCGGCGTAGCGCTGTCCCAGAGCGTAGGCGTGGGCAAGGGCACGGTGACTTTCGACGATTTCGAGCACGCCGACGCGATTTTCGTCTGGGGCCAGAACCCCGGCACCAATCATCCGCGGATGCTCGAACCATTGCGCGAGGCTGTGAAACGCGGCGCCCAAGTGATCTGCATCAACCCGCTCAAGGAGCGTGGCCTGGAGCGCTTCCAGCATCCGCAGAGCCCCATCGAAATGCTCACCAATGGCAATAAGCCGACCAACACCGCGTATTTCCGCCCGGCCCTGGGCGGCGACATGGCGATCTTGCGCGGCATGGCGAAGTTCCTGCTGCAATGGGAGCGTGACGCGCAGCACAGCGGGGCGGCTGCGGTATTCGACCATGCGTTCCTCAATGAGCACAGCACCAACGTGCTGGACTACCTGGCGGCCGTCGACGATACGCCATGGGAACAGATCGTCGAGCAATCGGGCCTGACCCTCGTCGAAATCGAGCAGGCGGCGCGCATGTACGCCAACAGCGAGAACGTGGTCATGTGCTGGGCGATGGGGATCACCCAGCACCGTCACTCAGTGGCGACCATCCAGGAAATCGCCAACGTGATGATGCTGCGCGGCAACATTGGCCGGCCAGGCGCAGGCTTGTGCCCGGTGCGCGGCCACAGCAACGTGCAGGGCGACCGGACCATGGGCATCAATGAACGTCCGCCGACGGCCTTCCTCGACGCGCTGGAGCGGCGCTTCCAGTTCAAGGTACCGCGTGAAAACGGCCACAACGTGGTCGAGGCGATCCACGCCATGGCCGACGGCCAGGCAAAGGTGTTCATCGCCCTGGGCGGCAACTTCGCCCAAGCCACCCCGGACAGCCATCGGACGTTCCAGGCTTTGGCCAATTGCGACCTGACGGTGCAGATCAGCACCAAGCTCAACCGCAGCCATCTGGCTCACGGCAAGGACGCGCTGATCCTGCCGTGCCTGGGCCGCACCGACATCGACCTGCAAACCGAAGGCGCGCAAGCGGTGACCGTGGAAGACTCCTTCAGCATGGTGCATGCCTCCATGGGCCAGTTGCAGCCGCTGTCGAACCAGATGCGCTCAGAACCCTGGATTATCGCCGGCATCGCCGCCGCCACGCTGGGTAGCCGTCCGGTGGACTGGAACTGGCTGGTGGCCGACTACCGTCGTATCCGCAATCTGATTGCCGATACCGTACCCGGCTTCAAGGACTTCAACGAAAAGCTGAAAAACCCGGGTGGGTTCTATCTGGGCAACAGCGCCAGTTCGCGGCGCTGGAACACCCCGTCGGGCCGCGCCAACTTCAAGCCCAACCGGTTGCCGAGGGACCTTGTGCATGAACGCACCCGTGCCACCGGCCAGTTGCCCGATCTGATCATGCAGTCCATGCGCTCCCACGATCAGTACAACACCACCATCTATGGCCTCGATGACCGCTATCGCGGCGTCAAGGGCCAGCGTGATGTGTTGTTCGTCAACGAAGCGGACATCATTCGCCTGGGCTTCAAGCCGGGTCAGAAAGCCGACATCGTCTCGCTCTGGGAAGACGGTCGCGAGCGTCGGGTCAAGGGCTTTACCTTGCTGGCGTTCGACATTCCGGCCGGGCAGGCTGCAGCCTATTACCCCGAAGTGAACCCACTGGTGCCACTGGAAAGCACGGGCGACGGCAGCCATACCCCAACGTCGAAATTCGTCGCGATCCGTCTGGAAGCGGCGAGCGAAAATGGACTGATCCTGGCCAAGTCGGCCTGACGTGGGAGCAAGGCTTGCCTGCGATGAAAGCGATGCGGTCTTTCTGAGATAGAGTCGCCTGGGTCGCGAGCAAGCTTTGTTCCCACACAGCCATGCTCTCACGATCCTATTTTTCGAACGCCCACAAAAAAGGCCGTTTTCCATAGAAAACGGCCTGTCCGAAGTAGCTAAAGACCGGTCAAAACACCTTAAGTTCCGCACTAAAAACAATAACTTAGTGAATTGTGCACAAGTCGTGTTACTCGTCGGATTTCGATTGTCACCCAGCGAAGCCAGCCTCAGGATCGCGCCGTCATCCCTTTGAGGCTCCTCTATGAAGTTCTCCTCCATTCTCTTGTTGTCCCTTAGCCTGGCCAGTGGCATCGCTTCTGCCGGTGGTACTGCCGAAGCAGGTGTGGGCGGCGCATTGGGCGGGGTTTTGGGTTCGGTCGTCGGCCAGTCCCTGGGCGGCAACACCGGTTCCACTATCGGCGCGGCGCTGGGCGGTGCGGGCGGTAGTGCAGTCGGTGCAGATAAACACAGCCGCGGCGAAGCAGCCATCGGCGGCGCCCTGGGCGCCGCTGGCGGCAACGTGGTCGGCCGTAGCGTCGGTGGCAGCACCGGTAGCCTGATCGGTGCGGCGGCGGGCGGTGGCGCTGGCGGCGCCCTGGGTAACTACATGGGCAAGGACGATGACGATGACCGTCGTTATGACGGTCGCCGTGGCGATCGCCGCTACTACCGTGACGGCCACCCAGGTCGTGGCCATGCCTACGGGCATCGCAAGCACAAGCATAAACATCGCTATCACGATGACTGACCGCTGGCTCTGATACCAGCCGGTAAAAGATCGCAGCCTTCGGCAGCGCTTCACAGAGCCTGACCGGAGGCTGCGACTCTCGTTTCAGACCACCAATCGCTCCAACGCCCGGCGTAGCCGATCCGGAATCGCCACCGGCCGATTCGACGCCCGGTCCACGAATACGTGAACAAAACGCCCCGCCGCGCACGCCTCCTCCTCGCCCGCCTTGAACACCGCCAGTTCGTACTGCACCGAACTGCTGCCCAACTTGCCGACCCGCAGGCCGATTTCAATCCGGTCTGGAAAGGCGATCGAGGCGAAGTAGTCACAGGCCGAACTCACCACGAACCCCACCACCTCTCCGTCATGGATATCCAGGCCACCGACCTCGATCAAATAGGTATTCACGGCGGTGTCGAAAAAGCTGTAGTAGGTGACGTTGTTGACATGACCGTATACATCGTTGTCGTGCCAGCGCGTGGTAATGGGTTGCAAGTGTCGGTATTCGTTGCGTTGGGGCATCAGGTGTCCTTTACGGTTGTTCAATGATCTTGACATGGCCCGGCCTCAGGCCTGCGCGAACCCCTTGCCCTGCGCTGCCAGCTCGCCAATCAGGCGCACGGGCTTCCACTGGTCGCCCTGCTTCGTTTCGAGCGCCAGCAGGCGTGCGTGGATATCCTCCAGCCCCTGCCCGTCGGCCCAGGCCATCGGCCCGCCCTTGTCCGCAGGGAAGCCGTAGCCGTTGAGGTAGACCAGATCGATGTCGTGGGCCGACTCGGCAATGCCTTCCTCCAGGATTTTCGCTCCCTCGTTGACCAGCGCCAGCAAGCACCGCTCGAGGATTTCCTCCGGGCCAATCTCGCGCCGCTGGAAACCCAGCGCTTCACTGACCCGTAGCACCAGCGCATCGACCTCGACATCATGCTCGGCCTGTCGACTGCCCGGCTCGTAGTGATAGTACCCATTGCCGCTTTTCTGGCCGAACCGGCCCAGCTCGCACAAGCGGTTGTCCACCTGCACCTCGGGCGCATCCTGGCCCTTGCCCGATAGCTCACGGGCGCGCCACTCCAGGTCGATGCCAACGACGTCGTACATGCGAAACGGCCCCATGGCGAAGCCGAAGCCTTGCAACGCCGCATCCACCTGATGGGGGAACGCCCCCTCCAGCAGCATCTTGCGGGCCTCCAACACATAGGGGTGGAGCATCCGGTTGCCGATGAACCCGTGGCAATTGCCCGAGACCACGCTGACCTTGCCCATGCGCTTGCCCAGCATCAGCGCCGCGTCCAGCACCGCTTTTGAGGTGTGTGCACCGCGAACGATTTCCAGCAGCTTCATGATGTGCGCCGGGCTGAAGAAGTGCAGCCCCAGCACCTGGCCGGGTCGACCGGTGACCGCCGCGATGGCGTCGATGTCCAGCGCCGAGGTGTTGCTTGCCAGGATGGCTTCGGGCTTGAGCGCGGCGTCCAACTCACGAAAGATGGCCTGCTTGAGCTCAAGGTTCTCGTACACCGCTTCGATCACGAGGTCCACGTTGCGGATCGCGGCGTAGTCATCCGCCCGCGTGACCCGGGCAATCCGGGCGTCGGCCTCGGTCTGGTCGATACGGCCCTGGCGGACGTTATGGGCATAGGTCTGGGCCACGGCCACCAGCGCTTGCTCGAGCATCTGAGGATTATTGTCGACCCACTGCACCGCCACGCCTGCATTGGCCAGGCACATCACGATGCCCCGCCCCATGGTGCCTGCACCGACCACCGCGGCGCGCTGAATATCGAAAGGTGTCTGGCTCATGTTGGCTCTCTTGTTGGCGATCCAAAGACAGCCTTCACCTTAGTCAGCCACCGAATGTTTTTGAAATTTATTCGTGTGATGGCGGGCATTCATCGGATGGATGCAGTTCACAGGTGCGCTTGAGCCCACTGACGAACTTCAGCGTATGGATACGCCTCCAGTGCAGCATATCCGCGGATCTTTCGCGCCTTCAACCGGGTGAACAACGGCACGCTGATTCCGCACAGAAACCGGGTCAATCGCTCGGCGGAAGGTGGGTTGCCAGTGTGCTCCTCATGTCTGTGGATAAAGTCACCGCACAGCGTCTCGAAGTTTTTATCCACAAGTGCCGGCAACGACGGCGGTTCCGGCAATCGAGCGACCTGTCCGTGGCACACCGAGCAATGACCGCACTGCTGCGGCGCATGGTCGTCGCCGAAATACTGCGCCAGGCGATAACCGAGGCAACGGTCGGTGGCGAACAATTCAAGCATGGCGTGGATCCGCGCGATTTCACCTTGTTCGTGCCGGGTGAAATAAGCATGTAGCTCGGCGCTCAAGACCTGCGCATCCAGGTCCGTTTCCAGCACGCTGTACACCTCGGTCATCTGTTTGCTTTCCAGCTCGATCCAACCCTTTTCCTGGAAGTAATCCAGTGCCTTGACCACCCGATTACGCTCAGCGTGATATTGCTGGTACATCCCATCGAAACTCACCGTGGCCCAGGTCCGGGCGCGACTGGAGGTCTGGATGATGGCTTCGACGAAGTCCCTTCGTTCCCCCGCGAAGCGCTCCAGCAGCTCGTGCGGCTCGGTCAGGAACTTGAAGCGGTACTCTGCGAAATAGGCATAACGCGGCGCGATCAGCCGACGCAGTTCCAGCTGGACCAGCAGCGTCTTGAGTGGCAGTTGCCGGATGTTGCTCTGGTCCGCCAGCGGTCCCAACAAGAACTCCCATTGCCCATCGGGCGCGGCGGCCTTCAGCTCATCGAGCACACAACGAATGCCTGCAAGCTCCGGCGTATCGCCATACACAAAGTTCTCCAGCACGTTGAGGCTGTCGCGGTTGGCTAGTACCAGGCAATCGGATGGCAGGCCGTCCCGCCCGGCCCGGCCTATCTCCTGACTGTAGTTTTCGATGGATTTGGGCAGGTCGAAATGCACGACATTACGGATGTCACTCTTATCGATACCCATGCCGAAAGCGATGGTCGCGACGATGCAATTGGATTGTCCATCCATGAACCGTCGCTGGATGGCTTCACGCTGTTCATGGGGCAAACCGGCGTGATAGGCCTCGGCCTGGATACCCTGCTGGCTCAGGTGTTCGGCGATCTGCTCGGCGGTGCGCTGCAAGGTGACATAGACGATGCTCGGTTGCCCGGCGCGCTCGCCCAGCCACTGCACCAGCCGTGCGCGCTTGTCGGCGCCCGGCACGGGTTCGACCAGCAGATTGAGGTTCGACCGATAGAAACCGGTGGTCACCACATCGGTGGCGGCAATGGCGAATTTGGCCTGCATGTCGGCGATGACCTTGGGTGTGGCGGTGGCCGTCAGCAGCAATACCTGGGGAATGTTGAACTGGTGTTGGTAATCGGGAAGCTTGAGGTAGTCAGGGCGGAAGTTATGCCCCCATTCCGAAATACAGTGCGCCTCGTCCACCACCAGCAACGAGATCGACACTTGCTGCAGGAAATTGCGAAAGCGCTCGTTCTTCAGGCGCTCCACGGAAATCATCAGGATCTTCAACTCCCCCGACCGGGCCCGCGCCATGGCGTCGTTGGCTTCGTCACGGCCCTGGGCCGAATCGATACTGGCCGCCGCGATGCCGTGGCGCTTGAGGAACATCAACTGGTCCTGCATCAACGCCAGCAGTGGCGAAACCACCAGGGTCAGGTGCGGCAAGAGCAGGGCCGGCAATTGATAACACAGGGACTTGCCCGAGCCAGTGGGGAAGATGGCCGCCGCCGACCGACCAGCCAGTACGGCATCGATGGCCGCCTCCTGCCCGGGACGAAACTGTGGATAACCGAAAACCTGTTCCAAGGTGCTGTGCATAAGCGGTCGCTCCTTTGACTGCTGCGATGCCCAAAGCCTAGCGGGACAACGCAGCGCGTCGAGAAAAGGTCGGGGTCAAAAACGATACTGGATGATACAGCCTCGATGCCGTTTGCTTGCCACGAGGTGATACAAATCCGGGCACTTTAATGTCTCGTCCCGGCTTCGCCACCACGGTAAGGTGCGTCGGCAATTCATGCAGTACGTCAAGGCCAGGAAGCCTGACGCTCGATTTCACTTCTTCAAGGAACGAACCATGCCACACCCATTTTCCGCTCTACGCGCGCTGACGATCACGTCGGCCTCATTACTCGCCGGTTGCTTGACCGTCCCCGATCCACCCGGCGTGGATCCTACCCGGTTCGAAACCCCGGAGTATCACGCTCAGTCAGGCTTGGCCGTCGTCAAGGCGTCTGCGCTCTATGCTCGTGGCGGGACCGGCCAGGATGTCGTCGTGGCGTTGATCGACTCGGGGCTCAACGCCAGCCTCGAGGAGTTCGAGGGCAGGCTGGGTGATCCTGGATTCGACCATGTCGAAGACCGTCCCGGCACCGTTGATCGCATCGGCCATGGCACGCAGATGGCCGGTATTCTCGCCGCCAACAAGGACGACCGGGGCATGCACGGCATCGCGTTCAATGCGCGGGTGATCCCCTTTCGCTTTGGCGACGACAACGAGCCGTTTTTCTTTGACAGCGAAATCGCCCGGTCCTGGCAAAGTGGTTTTGACAAGGGTGCCCGGCTGTTCAACAACTCGTGGGCCAACGCCATCCCCGCCACCGAGATCAATGAGGCGCGCTACAACCAGGTGATGCCCGACTCCCTGGCCGTCGCTCGAAAACTGGTCGCGGCCGGCGCCGTGCTGGTCTTCCCCACCGGTAACGAACTCAAGCGCGAGCCCCTGGCCGAGCCAGGACTGCCGGTCGCATTGCCAGAACTGGAAAAAGGCTGGCTCGCAGTGGTGGCGTTGAAGAACGACGGCAGCGCCATCAATGGCAAATCCAACTATTGCGGCGTCGCAGCCGCCTGGTGCATCGCCGTCCCTGGCGGCGACGTCGGTGCACAGGCCGGCCTGCTCACCGTTGGCAAGGATGGCCGCTACGTGCAAACCGCTGGCACATCCCCCGCCGCCGCGTTGGTCAGTGGCGCACTGGCGGCGCTGCAAAGCCTTCATCCGCAACTCAGCCCGCAGCAGATACGCGAACATTTGCTGGCGACAGCCAACCGCACAGGTATCTACGCCAACAGCGAAGCCTATGGCAGAGGGTTGATGGACCTTGAGGCCGCCGCGCTACGCATGCCTGAACAAATGGCTGACTGAAACCGCCCCCTTATCGCTCGCGAACTGGCAGCAATCGACTCGCGAAACCTACGGACACTCTGCGCTCACCCACCAACGGCAGGACGCCCGCGGTTCGCAGCTTGAAAAAGGAAATAACCATGTCGCACAAACTGAGCCCACCTACTGTCCTGATGCTGTCCCTGCTGCTGGGCGGATGCATGAAGTTCCCCGACACCCCGCCAATCCTCGCGACAGTCAAAACTGCAATCGCGACGCCTGCGATTCTTGATTGCAGCGCTCTTCTTTTTCCAACGGGCAACGATTTCCCCCTAAACTTTCCACCGGTACAGACGCGCCTCTTTTATCCGGACATTTCATCATGCACCTTGCGCCAGACTTCCCCGACGACCATGCCATGCGCCAGCTCATAGAACTGCTCCATGAAGAAATCGGCCTGCCGGAGCGCAAGACCATTCGCCTGGACACGGCGATCAATCTCGATCTGGGTTGCGATGGCGCGGACGCCCGGCAACTGATGGAGGCGTTGGAGGAGCGGTTCGTCATCGATCTTATCGACTACGACGCTTATCGCTACTTCCAGCCGGAAGGCTTCGATGTGTTTCAAAAGCGCAGGGCCAAGGGCCGTGCCCATAAGATGCCGCTGACCATCGGCATGCTCTACAAGGCTATCAAGGCGCAACGGTGGGACACGCAGGAAGTGGAACGGGCCAGTTGATTCAATAGACGGCAAGAGGCTGGCTGTTCAGCTCGATTTCGGTTGAAGATTGGCAGCGTTCCTCCGAATGGCTGCCCATGAAAAAACCGCCCATGAAGGGCGGTTTCTTTCATTCACCAACCAAGTCTTACAGCTGCGGTCCTGCAGCCTTGATCGCGTCGCTCACGTCGAACTTCTTGAAGTTCTCGGTGAACAGACCGGCCAATGCCTTGGCCGCTTCGTCGTAGGCGGCTTTGTCGGCCCAGGTGTTGCGTGGGTTCAACAGGCCAGTCTCGACGCCTGGAACGGCCAGCGGCACGTCCAGGTTGATGATGTCCAGGTGTTCGGTTTCAGCACCGATCAGCGCGCCGCTCTGGATCGCCGCGATCACCGCACGGGTGGTCGGGATGTTGAAACGCTTGCCGACGCCGTAGCCGCCGCCGGTCCAACCGGTGTTGACCAGGTAGACCTTGGAGCCGAAACCACGGATGCGCTTGATCAGCAGCTCAGCGTACTCACCGGCTGGACGCGGGAAGAACGGGGCGCCAAAGCAAGTGGAGAAGGTCGACTTGATGCCGCTGCCCGAACCCATTTCAGTCGAGCCCACCAATGCGGTGTAGCCGGACAGGAAGTGGTAGGCGGCTTGTTCTTCGCTGAGGATCGACACAGGCGGCAGTACGCCGGTCAGGTCGCAGGTCAGGAAGATCACGGCGTTTGGCTCGCCACCGAGGTTTTTCGGCGCGCGTTTTTCGATCAACTCGCGCGGGTAGGCGGCGCGGCTGTTCTGGGTCAGGCTGTCGTCGGCGTAGTCGGCTTTCTTGGTGACGGAGTCCAGGACAACGTTTTCCAGTACGGCACCGTGCTGGATGGCTTTCCAGATGACCGGCTCGTTCTTCTCGGACAAGTCGATGCACTTGGCGTAGCAACCGCCTTCGATGTTGAAGACCACGCCCACGCCCCAGCCGTGCTCGTCGTCACCGATCAGGTAACGGCTTTCGTCGGCGGACAGGGTGGTCTTGCCGGTGCCCGACAGGCCGAAGAACAGGGTCACATCGCCCTCTTCGCCCATGTTCGCGGCGCAGTGCATCGGCAGCACGTCAACAGCCGGCAGCAGGAAGTTCTGCACGGAGAACAGGGCTTTTTTCATCTCACCGGCGTAGCGCATGCCGGCGATCAGCACTTTCTTGGCCGCGAAGTTGATGATCACGGTGCCGTCGGAGTTGGTGCCGTCGCGCTCAGGCTCGCAGACGAAATTCGGCGCGTTGAGGATCTGCCACTCGTCCTTGCCGCCGGCGTTGTATTGCTCGGGGTTGATGAACAGGCAACGGCCAAACAGGTTGTGCCACGCCGTCTCGGTGGTCATCTTGACCGGCAGGTAGTGCGCGGGATCGGAACCTACATGTACGTGGGAGACAAAACGCTCGCGCTCGCCCAGGTAGGCTTCGACGCGGTTCCACAGGGCATCGAACTTGTCGGCCGGGAACTTGCGGTTGATCGGGCCCCAGGCAATGGCGTCCTGGGTGGTTGGCTCTTCGACAATGAAACGGTCGACTGGCGAACGGCCGGTGCGATGACCGGTACGAACGACCAGTGCGCCGGTATCGGCAAGCTCGCCTTCACCGCGATTCAGGGCTTCTTTGACCAGTTCATCGACACTCAGATCGGTGTACACGGCGTTATTGGCTTGCGTCATGAGATTCCCCGTCGGCCCGTGGCCGAGTGCTCCAAACGTTTTGTAGTAGGAAGTCGCGCACTACTACCCGAAAAAAGTGGGCCGGATTATGCCAGAAAACCCCAAAAAGAGTAGGGCCCTCCCGTCAGTACGGCGTAAATCCGGCGTTTGTCAGGAGATTTACCTGCGCTGAACCGTTTTAGTGTCGAGTATCTGACGGTGTGTCGACACCCGCACCGGCGAACAATTGAGCGATGTCCGCCGCGTCGAACAGGTAGCGCTCGTTGCAAAACTGGCAGTCGATCTCGATGGCGCCGCCATGCTCGACCACCAGTTGCTGCGCATCTTCCAGACCCAGACTGACCAGCGCATTGCCGGAACGTTCACGGGAGCAACTGCATTGGAAGCGCAACGGCTGGCCGTCGAACAAACGGACCTGCTCCTCGTGGTAGAGGCGATGCAGCACGGTTTCGTTGTCCAGGCCCAGCAACTCATCGGCGCTCAGGGTACTGGCCAGCGCGGTGATGTGCTGCCAGCTGGCGTCACGCTCCTCCGGGTCGCGCAGGCGATCGGCAGGCAGTTGTTGCAGCAGCAAACCGCGCGCGCGCCGCCCGTCGGCGTAGAGCCAGAAGCGGGTATTGGTCTGCTGGGACATGACGAAGTAATTGGTGAAACATTCGGCCAAGGTCGCGCCGTCGAGATCGACGATGCCCTGGTAACGCTTGCCATGGGTCGGGTCGACCGTCAGGGCCAGCACGCCGTTGGGCATCATGTCGGCCAGGGTCGCGTCGGCCGCGATCTGCTCGGCGTCATAACGGGCTAGGCCACGGATCTCGCGCTCGCTGGAGCACTCGATCATCAGCAGCGGGACCGGACCGTCGGAACGCGCCTGGAGAATCAGCAAGCCATCGAACTTCAAGGTGCCCACCAGCAACGCCGCAGCCGCCATCAGTTCGCCGAGCAGTTGAGCGACCGGCTCCGGATAGGGGTGCTTGGCGAGGACTTCGGCGTAGCTACGCTCCAACGCCACCAGCTCGCCACGGGCATCGCTGTCATCGAAGATGAAACGTTGGGTGTAGTCGTTATCCGGTAAATCAGTCATAGAGTCTGGTATCTGAGGTGATGACAAATGATGGCGGGCATTTTATGGCCAATCAGGGACGGGTTCCAAGCAACGCGAAGGTTGCCCGACGGGCAGGGATCGAGAAGTCGCACTCATCAGTAACTCGCATCACCTTTGTGTGGCGAGGGGATTTATCCCCGCGGGGCTGAGCAGCGGCCCCTAAAAACCAGGACCGCCAAGCGCTCCAGCGGGGATAAATCCCCTCGCCACACATGAATGCCTCACTCCGGCATGCATTCAGCTCTGTAGAAGCGTGTTACTCGTTATGACGGCCATGAAACTTGAACAGGTCCCGGCGCTGCTTGGTGCTTGGCTTGCCATCGGTGCTGACACCCAGGGCCCCCGCCTTGCGTTGCGCGGCGGCGGCTTCGCGCTTGGCGATGCTGGCCTCGGTTTCCCGATACAAAGCCTGCGCTTCAGGTGCACCGCGACGCACGATCGACAGGGCCTCGACCACTACGGTCTTTTCGTCGAACCCGGTGCGGATGACAAACTCATCACCGATGCGCGGCTCCTTGCCCGGCTTGCAACGCTCTCCCCGATGATGGACCTTGCCGCTTTCGATGGCGGTCTTGGCCAGGGCTCGCGTCTTGTAGAAGCGCGCCGCCCACAACCATTTATCGAGACGGACCTTGTCGTCCTCTTCCTTTTCCTTTTTTTGCGCCACTGCCATTCCTCTTTCTGCCGATAGCCGGAACTGTACTACCGTTTTTGTCGAGCGCACGAATCCGGTCCGACGGATAGAATGCCCGCCAAACCGCCGCCACACACATCGCTGGGGACGGAATCGGTTACAAGCACACACAAGTGCGTAGATATCTGTCGCCATTTTGTGATTATTCTGCGTGAATACCGCGATTCGCGGCGTCCACGATCCGATGCATTGATCGCAGGTTTTTTTATTGAAGACTTTTGACCATTTGACCGTTGTCGGTCTGCGCGAGTGGGTGGCGCTCCCGGACCTGGGTGTCGCGGGCCTGCGGGCAAAAATCGACACCGGGGCCAGCACCTCCAGCTTGCATGCCACTGACATCGAACCGTTCGAGCGCGATGGCGAAAAATGGGTGCGCTTCACGGCGCATCTCGGCACGGTGGTGCAGTTGCGCCATCGCCGTTGCGAAGCCCCGCTGGTGGCACGCAAGACCATAAAGAGTTCAAACGGCCACGCTCAGGTCCGCTACGTGATCAGCACCACGTTGGCACTGGGCGACCGGATCTGGCGGGTCGAGTTCACCCTGGCCTGCCGCAAATCCATGCGCTATCGCCTGTTATTAGGTTCCAAAGCCTTGATCGACGGCCAACTGGTGGTCAATCCGGGTACCAAATATGTTCAAGAAAAGCCGGTATTCCCGGTGTCCACTACCTCTGCCACAGGTGTTGCATGAAGATCGCTGTGCTGTCGCGTAACCCGCGTCTGTATTCCACTCGTCGCCTGGTTGAAGCCGGGACCGAACGTGGCCATGAAATGGTGGTGATCGATACCCTGCGCGCCTACATGAACATCGCCAGCCACAAGCCCCAGATCCATTACCGTGGCAAGCCGTTGGAAGGGTTCGATGCGGTGATCCCGCGCATCGGTGCGTCCGTGACCTTCTATGGCTGTGCGGTGTTGCGCCAGTTCGAAATGATGGGGGTATTTCCCCTCAACGAGTCGGTGGCCATCGCCCGCTCCCGAGACAAGCTTCGCTCGCTGCAACTGCTGTCACGGCGCGGGATCGGCCTGCCGGTCACCGGTTTCGCCCACTCCCCCGACGACATTCCCGACCTGATCGCGATGGTCAACGGCGCCCCACTGGTGATCAAGGTGCTGGAAGGCACCCAGGGCATCGGCGTGGTCTTGTGTGAAACCGCGACGGCGGCGGAGTCGGTGATCGAGGCCTTCATGGGCCTGAAGCAGAACATCATGGTCCAGGAGTACATCAAGGAAGCCGGTGGCGCCGACATTCGCTGCTTCGTGGTCGGTGACAAGGTGATTGCCTCGATGAAACGCCAGGCCAAGCCCGGGGAGTTCCGCTCCAACCTGCATCGCGGCGGCAGCGCCAGCCTGATCAAGATTACCCCGGAAGAGCGCATGACCGCCCTGCGGGCTGCGAAAGTCATGGGCCTGGCCGTGGCCGGCGTGGATATCCTGCGTTCCAACCATGGGCCGCTGGTGATGGAAGTCAATTCCTCGCCGGGCCTGGAGGGCATCGAGACCACCACGAACAAGAACGTGGCGGGGATCATCATCGAGCACCTGGAAAAGAATGGCGGGCCGAACATGACCCGGACAAAGGGCAAGGGCTGACTCAACACAAAACCCTGTGGGAGCGAGCTTGCTCGCGATGGCGTCGGATCAGCCACATCGATGTTGACTGATACACCGCCATCGCGAGCAAGCTCGCTCCCACAGGTTCTCTGTCTTATTTGAGAAAGACCGCTACACAGCATCCCGAGGCAGCATCAGTCCCAACGGCAATCGGACACGGGCTTCCAACCCGCCACCGGCGCGGTTGCGCAACTCGACGTTGCCGCCGTGCATCGAGGCGATGCGCTTGACGATGGCCAGGCCCAGCCCCGTGCCCTTCCCGCCGCGGGCGCGATCGCCCCGGGTGAAGGGGTTGAAAATGGCTTCCAGCTCCGAAGGGTCGATACCGGCGCCACGGTCCATCACGCTCAGCACCACATAAGGCGCACTGGTGTCGCCGGAGACATAGGCCGCGACTTCGACGCCAGCGCCGGCATGGTTCAGGGCATTGCCGATCAGGTTGTTCAGCAAACGCTTCATCGACACCCGACGCAATGGGAACGGCTGGATGGGCTCCAGGCGCAGGTGCACTTTCTCGTCGTTCTGGTTATAGGGCGCGACCACTTCCCGTACCAACTCGCTGAGGTCCACCTCCTCCACGGATTCATCGCGACCGTCGCGAATGAACGCCAGGAACTGGTCGAGAATCGCGTCCATGTCTTCGATGTCGCGAACCATCTCGTCGGTCAGGTCGGTGTGCTCGCCCATCAACTCCAGCGACAACCGCAACCGGGTCAGCGGTGTGCGCAGGTCATGGGAGACACCCGCCAGCATCAGTTCGCGCTCGCGCCCGGCCTGTTCCACATCCTCGGCCATCTGGTTGAAGGCGCGGTAGACCTCGGTCATTTCGCTGGGCGTATCGCTGATGGGCAGCCGCACACTGCGCCCCTGGCCCAGTTGGCGGGCTGCGTAGACCAGGCGTTTCAACGGCTGATTGAGCTGGCTGACGAAGATCCATGCCGACGCCGTCGACAGCAGGCCGATGGCCAGGAACCAGCCGAGCACGTTCCAGATTTTCTGGCCGCGCAGCGGATGCGGGTACAACGGCACTTTCAGCCAGCCATCTCCCAGGCTCGGGGCCCGCACCCACAGCGCGGGCGGCGAGTGCATGCGCAAGCGCACCTCGGTATCGGCGCCCAGTTCGGCCTGCATCTGGCGTTGGTAGATCTCGCTGTAGGGCCAGTGCTGCTCGCCCTCCGGAACGCCGGCACCGACGACACGAATCAGTGTCGCCGCCTCGGCGATCTTCGCCCGGTTGGTTTCGTCCGCCGCCCAATAAGCTCGCAGGGTCAAGGCAACGCCGTGGCTGTACTGCCGGTCCACGAGCACGTCTTCGTTCATCAGCAGGTACACCAGCGTCAGTGCCTTGGAGAAGAGCACGACGATCAGCACCAGCCAGAGGGTGCGGGAGAAGAAACTCTGGGGGAACCAAACGGGGGTTTTCATGAATTACCGCTACACACTTGCAGGAGCGAGCGATGCTCGCACAATGACAGACCGCGAGTCGCCTGGAAGAAGACATTTCAACCGGCCAGGCCACCCGCTCCTACAAATCGCCGATCACTTGCTGGCGGCGCCATCCGGCACGAACACATAACCCACGCCCCAGACGGTCTGGATATACCGAGGCTTGGACGGATCGGGCTCGATCATCCGGCGCAGGCGGGAAATCTGTACGTCGATGGAACGCTCCAGCGCATCCCATTCGCGACCACGGGCCAGGTTCATCAGCTTGTCGCGGGTCAGCGGCTGGCGGGCGTTCATCACCAGGGCCTTGAGCACGGCGAACTCACCGGTGGTGAGCATGTGAACCTCATCGCCGCGCTTGAGCTCGCGGGTGGCCAGGGACAGCTCGTAGTCGCCGAAGGTCACGCTTTCGTCTTCGCTGCCCGGCGCGCCAGGCACCGGCGCCGACTGACGACGCAGCACCGCCTTGACGCGGGCCATCAGCTCATCGGGGTTGAACGGCTTGGCCAGGTAGTCGTCGGCGCCCAGTTCAAGGCCCTTGATACGGCTCAGCTCGTCGCCCTTGGCGGTGAGCATGATGATCGGGATCTGGTTGTTGGCGCCGCGCAGGCGGCGGCAGGCGGTCAGGCCGTCTTCACCGGGCAGCATCAGGTCGAGTACGACCAGGTTGAACACTTCACGGGCCAGCAACCGATCCATTTGCTCGGTATTCGGGACGGTGCGGGCGCGGTAGCCCTTGCTGACGAAAAAGCGCTCCAGCAGGCTGCTCAGCCCGGGATCGTCGTCAACAATAAGAATTTTTTCGCCTTCAGCAGTTTGTGCAGTGCTGCTCATAGGAAGCTCCTTTGATCTCGGCGCGCATTATGGCCTAGCTGCCGTTATACGCACCGTGTGCATTGTTAGCAGATTTTTCCTCTATCTCCACATATCCGGGCATCAAGCCTACAGACCATGTCCCCCCCTCAGGACGGAACGCTGGTTATAATGCGCGGCCTTTTGCGCCGAGGAAGGTCGATCGTGACCCCGGCGTGCCATTTTCCCTTTGGCCAGGCAGCACTTTTTGAATTTCGCGGGTCAACAGGCAGCCTTTTGACCCAGGCAGCGGCGCATGCCAGGCCGCTCAACCCGTCTCGCCGAGCCCGGTATCTGTGGTGGCGAGCCTGATTTCACAATTTGTCAGGTGGTTTTATGGACAGCATCAACAGCCGCATCGCCGAGGAACTCGGTGTACGCCCACAACAGGTCGAAGCGGCCGTCGCGCTACTCGATGAAGGCTCCACGGTGCCTTTTATCGCCCGTTACCGGAAAGAAGTGACCGGCAGCCTCGATGACACCCAATTGCGGCATCTGGAAGAACGCCTGCGCTACCTGCGAGAACTCGACGAACGGCGCATCAGCATCCTGGCCAGCATCCAGGAACAGGGCAAGCTGACCCCGCAACTCGAGCGCGACATCAAGCTGGCCGACACCAAGACCCGTCTCGAAGACTTGTACCTGCCCTACAAGCAGAAGCGCCGCACCAAGGGCCAGATCGCCCTGGAAGCGGGCCTCGGCGAGCTGGCCGACGGCCTGTTCAACGACCCGACCCTGGCCCCGGAAACCGAAGCCGCGCGCTTCGTCGATGCCGAAAAAGGCGTGGCGGACGTGAAAGCGGCGCTCGAAGGCGCCAAGTACATCCTCATGGAGCGTTTCGCCGAAGACGCCAACCTGTTGGAAAAACTGCGCAATTTCCTCAAACAGGAAGCCATCCTCAGTGCTCGGGTCATCGCCGGCAAGGAAGAGGAAGGCGCGAAGTTCCGCGACTACTTCGAACACGACGAACCGCTCAAGAGCATGCCGTCCCACCGCGCCCTGGCAATTTTCCGGGGTCGCAACGAAGGCATTCTCAGTTCCGCCCTGAAGGTCGGTGAAGAATTGCCCGGCACCATGCACCCCTGCGAAGGCATGATCGGCCAGCAGTTCGGCATCCAGAACCAGAACCGCGCCGCCGACAAATGGCTGGCCGAAGTGGTGCGCTGGACCTGGAAGGTCAAGCTCTACACCCACCTGGAAACCGACCTGCTGGGCGAGCTGCGCGACAGTGCCGAGACCGAGGCGATCAACGTATTCGCCCACAACCTGCACGATCTGCTGCTGGCCGCACCGGCCGGCCCGCGCGCGACCCTGGGCCTGGACCCGGGCCTGCGCACCGGCTGCAAGGTGGCGGTGGTGGACTCCACCGGCAAGCTGCTGGATCACGCCACGGTCTACCCGCACGTGCCGCACAACAAGTGGGACCAGACCCTCGCCGTGCTCGCCGCCCTGTGCGCCAAGCATTCGGTGGACCTGATCGCCATCGGCAACGGCACCGCCAGCCGCGAGACCGACAAACTGGCCGCCGAGCTGATCAAGAAATACCCGGCCATGAAAATGACCAAGGTCATGGTCTCCGAGGCCGGCGCTTCGGTTTACTCGGCATCGGAACTGGCCTCCAAGGAATTCCCGGACCTGGACGTGTCGATCCGTGGCGCGGTATCCATCGCCCGCCGCTTGCAAGACCCCCTGGCGGAGCTGGTGAAGATCGACCCCAAATCCATCGGTGTCGGCCAGTACCAGCACGACGTTTCCCAACTGAAACTGGCCCGTGGCCTGGACGCGGTGGTGGAGGATTGCGTGAACGCCGTGGGGGTGGACGTGAACACCGCTTCGGTGGCGCTGCTGGCGCGCATCTCCGGCTTGAACGCCACGCTGGCGCAGAACATCGTCACCCACCGTGACGAACACGGCGCATTCAAGACCCGCGCCGCGTTGAAGAAAGTCCCGCGCCTGGGTGAAAAAACCTTCGAACAGGCCGCCGGCTTCCTGCGCGTCATGAACGGCGACAACCCGCTGGATTCTTCGGCCGTCCACCCTGAAGCCTACCCGCTGGTGCAGCGCATCGCCGCCCAGACCGACCGCGACATCCGTTCGCTGATCGGTGACGCCGGGTTCCTCAAGCGCCTGGATCCGAAGAAATTCACCGACGAAACCTTCGGCCTGCCCACCGTCACCGACATCCTCCAGGAACTGGAAAAACCTGGCCGCGACCCGCGTCCCGAGTTCAAGACCGCCGAGTTCCAGGACGGCGTCGAAGACCTCAAGGACCTGCAACCAGGCATGATCCTCGAAGGCGTAGTGACCAACGTCACCAACTTCGGTGCCTTCGTCGACATCGGCGTGCACCAGGACGGTCTGGTGCACATCTCGGCCTTGTCCGAGAAGTTCATCAAGGACCCGCGCGAAGCGGTGAAGGCCGGTGATGTGGTGAAAGTGAAGGTCATGGAGGTCGACATCCCGCGCAAACGCGTTGGCCTGTCGATGCGCATGAGCGACACGCCGGGCGAGAAAGTCGACGGTGCCCGTGGTGCGCGTCCCGGCTCGACGCCGCGTCAGTCGCAGAACACCGTGCCGCGCAAGGAAACCGCCACGGCGGCTCCGGCCAACAACGCCATGGCTTCGTTGTTCGCCAACGCCAAGCAGTTGAAGAAACGCTGATGGACGTGCCAGCCGGGTTGGTGGAGAGCGCATTCTTCAAGCTGCTCGGCTGCCGTCTGCACAGCCTGGGGGACGGAGTGGCGCAAGTCGCCCTGAGCCTTGAGCCGCCACTGCGCAACCGCGGCGGCAAGCTGCACGGCGGCGCGCTGTTCAGCCTGGTGGACATCGCCATGGGACTGGCCTGCTCCAGTGTCCATGGCTTTGACCAGCAGAGCGCGACCATCGAATGCAAGATCAACTACATTCGCGCCGTGTCCGACGGCGACGTGTTGTGCACCGCCCGGGTCATCCACCCGGGCCGGCGCACGCTGGTGGTCGAGGCCGAGGTGATGCAAGGCGACAAACTGGTCGCAAAAGCGCAAGGCACGTTCGCTGTCCTATAGCTCCCTGTCATCGATTTGAGTTAATTTCGATGCCATGAATGCAGTGTCGGGCTTTCCTGTGGGAGCGAGCTTGCTCGCGATAACGGAGGGTCAGTCAAGATCAACGTTGCTGATCCACCGCCATCGCGAGCAAGCTCGCTCCCACAGTGGGGTTGCGGTGGCTAGCTTTTGGCATGAAAACCAGGCGAAAACGCCAGTTTCAACTTCACCCTTGTAGACCGTCTTGCCCACCCCCATATTGGGGCGACTGACGCGTGAAGGAATTCAACTTGAGCGACCTTTTAAACCGCCGCCTGGCCCTGCTCGGCGAGCGCGCCAACCTCTCCCTGCTCGAACAGTGCCTGCACGGCATCGAGCGCGAATGCCTGCGCGTCACCGGCGAGGGGCACTTGGCGCAGACCCCGCATCCCCAGGCTCTGGGCTCGGCGTTGACCAACGAACAGATCACCACCGACTATTCCGAGTCGCTGCTGGAGTTCATCACGCCAGCCCTGGCCAACCCCGCCGATACCCTGCGCAGCCTCGACAGGATCCACCGGTTTGCCTACAGCAAACTCGGCGACGAGTACCTGTGGAGCCCGTCGATGCCGTGCCCACTGCCGGCGGAAGAAGACATCCCGATCGCGTATTACGGCACCTCGAACATCGGTCGTCTCAAGTACGTCTATCGCAAGGGCTTGGCCCTGCGCTACGGCAAGACCATGCAATGCATTGCCGGGATCCACTACAACTTTTCCCTGCCTGAAAAGCTCTGGCCCCTGCTCCGGCAGGCCGAAGGCATCGAGGCCAGCGACCGTGATTTCCAGTCGTCGGCCTACATCGCGCTGATCCGCAATTTCCGCCGCTACAGTTGGTTGCTGATGTACCTGTTCGGTGCCTCGCCGGCCCTGGACGCCGGTTTCCTGCGGGGTCGCCCGCACCAGTTGGAGCAACTGGACCCGGACACCCTGTACCTGCCCTACGCCACCAGCCTGCGCATGAGCGACCTGGGCTACCAGAGCAACGCCCAGGCCGGCCTCACGCCTTGCTACAACGACCTGGTGAGCTACACCGACAGCCTGCGCAAAGCGGTGGCAACACCCTACGCGCCGTACGTCGAAGTCGGCACTCACCAGAACGGCGAGTGGGTGCAACTCAATACCAATATCCTGCAGATCGAAAACGAGTACTACTCCAACATCCGCCCCAAACGCGTGACCTACACCGGCGAGCGGCCGATCCAGGCCTTGATGGCCCGGGGTATCCAGTACGTCGAAGTGCGTTGCCTGGACATCAATCCGTTCCTGCCGATGGGCATCGACCTTACCGAGTCGCGCTTCCTCGATGCGTTCCTGCTGTATTGCGGCCTCAATGACAGCCCGCAGCTGGAAAACAACGAATGCGGCAACGCCACGAGCAACTTCCTGACCGTGGTCAAGGAAGGCCGCAAGCCAGGCCTGCAATTGCAGCGCCAGGGTCAATCGGTGGACATGCAGGCCTGGGCCATCGAACTGCTGGAAAAGATTGCCCCGCTGGCCTCGCTGCTCGACCAAAGCCAAGGTGGCGCTGCCCACCGCCAGGCGCTGGACGTGCAACTGGCGAAAGTTCGCGACCCGTCCCTGACGCCCTCCGCCCAGGTGCTGGCCGCCATGGCCGAACATCAGGAAAGCTTTGCCCAGTTCTCCCTGCGCCAAAGCAAGGCCCACGCCGAATTCTTCCGCGCCGAGCCGTTGCTCCCCGAGGAACAGGCGACATTCGAAGAAACCGCGCGCGACTCGCTGGTCCAGCAAGCTGAGCTGGAGCAAAACGAGGTGGGCGATTTCGATGTGTTCGTAGGCGCCTATCAGGCGAGCATCCTGGCGATCAGCAACTAGATCGCCCTGTGGAGCAAATCATCGTGGCGAGGGCGCTTGCCCCCTCGCCACGATGATTGTGTGCAACTGATCGGGGGTGTTAGTCCGCCATCGACGGTTTCTCCCAGAGATTGATGCCGCCCTCCTGGGCAAACCGGTCGATCTGCGCCAGCTCTTCGGCACTGAAGCTCAGGTTCTGCAACGCCCCTACGTTCTCGATGATCTGCTCCGGCCGGCTGGCGCCGATCAGGGCCGAGGTGACGCGTGGATCGCGCAAGGTCCAGGCCAGGGCCATTTGCGCCAGGCTTTGGCCGCGACGTTGGGCGATTTCATTGAGGGCGCGCACGTGGGCGATGTTCTCCTCCGACAAATGGGAAGCCTGCAACGAGCCACCTCCCGGACGATTGACCCGCGCATCGGCCGGAACGCCCTTGAGGTACTTATCGGTCAGCAAGCCCTGGGCCAACGGGGTGAAGGCGATCACACCGGTGCCCAGCTCCTGCGTGGCGTCCAGCAGGTCTTTTTCCACCCAACGGTTGAGCAGGTTATAGGCCGGCTGGTGGATCAACAGCGGGACTTTCCACTCTTTGAGCAACGCTGCCATTTCCCGGGTCTTCACGCCCGAATACGATGAAATACCGACGTACAACGCCTTGCCCTGCTGCACCGCGGTGGCCAGCGCACTGGCGGTTTCTTCCAGCGGGGTGTCGGCGTCGAAGCGGTGGGAATAGAAGATATCCACATAGTCGAGCCCCAACCGTTGCAGGCTCTGGTCAAGACTCGCCAGCACATACTTGCGCGAGCCACCACCCTGGCCGTACGGGCCGGGCCACATGTCCCAACCGGCCTTGCTGGAGATGATCAACTCATCGCGGTACCGCTTGAAATCTTCACGCAGCAACCGGCCAAAGTTGATCTCGGCGCTGCCATAGGGAGGGCCGTAGTTGTTTGCCAGGTCGAAGTGGTTGATCCCCAGGTCGAACGCCGTGCGCAGCAGGGCGCGCTGGGTGTCGATGGGCGTACTGTCGCCGAAGTTGTGCCACAACCCCAGCGACAGCGCCGGCAGCACCAGCCCGCTGCGACCGACGCGGCGATAAGGAATGGACTCGTAGCGGTTTTCGGCAGCGGTATAGGTCATCGAAAGGCTCTCTGTTCGGGCGGCGGGTGTGGATGGCAAAAGCTAACATTTCACAGACGCATCGGTCAGGCCGAAAGTTCGCAAATCGGGTGGGGGGGCTTGCTCGCGAAAGCGGTGTGTCAGCCAGCACAAATCTTGAATTTGCCGACGCATTCGCGAACAAGCCCGCTCCCACAGGGTTTTGCAGTGCCAGATAGTCGGAGGCCCCGCTAACGCGCCTGCGCAAACACCTCTGCCACCCAATCCACGAATACACGAACCCGCGGCGACATGAGTCGGTTGTGCGGGTAGAGCACCGACACCGGCATGGACGGTGGTGGGGTGGCGGTGAGGACTTCCTGCATCAGGCCTTGCCGGATCGGCTCTTCCATCCGGTAATGCGGGCATTGGATCAGACCCAGGCCGGCGATGGCCGAGGCGGCGTAGATTTCGGCGCCGGACACCGACAACGAGCCCCCGATCGCTACTTCCTTGAGTTCGCCATCGACCATGAACTGAAACGGATAGAGTTTGGCGGTGGTCCGCGAGACGTAATTCACCGCCTTGTGATGTTTCAAGTCATCGAGGCTCTTCGGCTCGCCGTACTGGCGCAAGTAACCGGGACTGGCACAGGTAATCTGCCGAAGATTGGCGACACGCCGTCCAATCAGTGACGAATCCGCCAGCTCACCGGAGCGCAGTACGCAATCGACGCCTTCGGCAATCAGGTCGACGAAACGATCGGCCTCGCTGATGAACAATTCTATTTCGGGATAGCGGGCCATGAATTGCGGCAACGCCGGAATCACGAAATACCGTGCCTGGGTGCCGTGCAAGTCCACCCTCAACTTGCCTTTGGGCGCTACGCCGCGAAACGCCAGTTCGGCCTCTTCAAGTTCCGCCAGCAATTGCACGCAGCGGGGGTAGTAGGCTTCGCCGTCGAGGGTGGGGCGCACCTTGCGGGTGCTGCGTTCCAACAAACGAACACCCAGCCAGGCTTCGAATTGATTGAGCGTATGGGTCAGCGTGGCCCGTGGCATGCTCAAGTCTTCGGCGGCCAGGGTAAAACTGCTTCGCTCGTAGATGCGCACGAACACCTTCATGGCTTTGACTTGATCCATCTGAATCTGGCGCCTTTATTGTTAGTGATTATTGAACAGTCAAGGCAACTTTCGGGCATTTATCGCCGGGAGTAAACATGTGAACCTGGCCTCACCCACTTCAAGAGGACTCAAGCATGCCGACTCAAACGTCCAAAGTTGCCCTTGTCACCGGTGCTTCCCGCGGCATCGGCGCCGAAATCGCCAAGCAACTGGCCAGCGAAGGTTTCGCCGTCGTCATCAACTACGCCAACAGTGCCAACGAGGCGTCCAAGTTGGTGGTGCAATTGCGCCAGGCCGGCCACCAGGCCATAGCGATCAAGGCGGACGTATCCTCTGCCGCCGATGTGCGCCGGATGTTCGATGAAACCGAAGCCCTGCTGGGCAAGGTCGATGTGCTGATCAACAACGCCGGCATCCTCCAGGTGATGCCCCTGGCGCAGCACAGCGACGAGCTGTTCGAGCAGACGTTCGCCATCAACACCCGTGGCACCTTCAACACCTTGCGAGAAGCCGCGACCCGCCTGAACGACGGTGGCCGGATCGTGAATTTTTCCAGCAGCACCGTAGGCCTGAACCTGCCTGGCTACTCGGTGTACATCGCCAGCAAGGCGGCGGTGGAATCCCTGACCCAGGTGTTCGCCAAGGAACTGCGCGGGCGCCAGATCACGGTCAATGCCGTGGCCCCGGGCCCGGTCGCCACCGAACTGTTCATGCACGGCAAGAGCGAAGAACAAGTGCAGCATTACGCCAAGATGCCGCCCCTGGAACGCCTCGGCCAGCCGCAGGACATTGCCAGCATCATCGCGTTCCTGGTGAGCCCGGCCGCGAGCTGGGTGAACGGGCAGATCCTGCGGGCCAACGGTGGGCTGGTCTGAAGCTTCGCCCGGCGGCGTCCGCCAATCCGCTATCGCGAGCAAGCTCGCTCCCACAAGGGAACCGGCAGCCCTCCAAGAAGGAATCACTTGCCCCTGTGGGAGCGAGCTTGCTCGCGATAGGGCCGGCGCAGCAGATGAAAACGCTCGGCCATGTCAAAGCCTCGCTCAGCGCACCAAATGCAGGAACTGCAGGTGCCGCTCGTACTGGTCGAGGATGTCGTTGATGACTTGCTCCTTGGTATAGCCCACCAGGTCGTAATCCTGGCTGCCTTCGCTCAAGTGCACCTCGGCGCGGTAGTAGCGACGGTTGTTCAGTTGCTTGGACCCCATGCCGCCACGGGCGAAGGATGGCGTGAAGTAGCCGCGCATCTGCACCTGGTAGATGAACGGATGCTGCTCGCCGTGGCCAATTTCCAGGCTGACGCTGTCGTTGGCCGGGTCGGGCTGGGTCACCACCGTCAGGCCTTTCTCGACGAACACCGCGGTCACTTCTTCAATGGCCGGGCGCACCGTGGTGTCGAGGAAACGGTACACCTCATCCCGGGACGGAAAATGCACCGCCTGGCTCAAGCGCTGGCGCCAGCCGCCTGTCCCCCGGCGCGATCCCGACACCGGCGCCAGGGAATGCAATTGCGCAATCTGCTTCTGGGACTCCAGATAAAACGCCTTGTGCAGCCCCCACATCATCAGCAGCAAAATCAAAGAGAACGGCAAGGACGTCAGCACCACCGCCGACTTCAAGGCATCGATGCTGCCGGAGAACAACAACGCACTGGTCACCAGGGCCGTCATCGCGCCCCAGAACACCCGCAGCCATTTCGGCCCGTCCTCATCGGGGCTGCCGCCCTTGGCCGACAGCGTCGAAAGCACCACCGTGCCCGAATCGGCGGACGTGACGAAGAACACGAAGCTGATGAACACAGTGACCGCGATGACCGTCTTGCTCCAGGGGTAGGTTTCCAGCAGCAGGTAAAGGCTCATCGATGGGTTTTCCAGGGCAGACATGCCCAAGGCACTCATGCCGTGGTTCAACACTTGGTCGATGGCGCTGTTACCGAAGATCGACATCCACGCCAGGGTGAACCCCAGGGGAATCAACAGCACGCCAAAGACGAATTCACGGATGGTGCGGCCACGGGAAATCCGTGCGATGAACAGCCCCACGAACGGTGACCACGCGATCCACCAGGCCCAGTAGAACACCGTCCAGCCGCCCAGCCAGTCGCTGGGCTCGTTGTAGGCGTACAGGTCGAAACTCTTCATCGGCAAGGCGCCGAGGTAATCGCCGATGTTCTGGATCAAGGTGTTGAGCAAATGCTGGGTGGGCCCGGCGAACAGCACGAACAGCAACAATGCACAGGCCAGCAGCATGTTGATGTCGGACATGACCCGCACACCCTTGTCGACCCCCGCCACCGCCACGATGATCGCCGCGCCCATCATCAGCACGATCAGGCCGACTTGAATCCACTGGGTGTGGGCGATGCCGAACAGGTAGTCGAGCCCGGAATTGAGGTGCAGCACACCAAAGCCCATGTCCGCGCCGAGGCCGAACACCGTCGCGATAATGCCGAAACCGTCCACGGCGTAGCCGATGGGGCCGTTGATGCGCTTGCCGATCAGCGGGTACAGCGCCGAGCGCAGGGCCAGGGGCAAATTGTGCCGGTAGGCAAAGTACGCCAGGGCCATGCCGACGAACGCGAAAACACCCCAGCCGTGCAAGCCCCAGTGCAGAAACAGGATCTGCATGGCCTGGCGCGCCGCCTCCGCGGTACCGGCCTCGCCTTGGGGCGGTTGCACCAGATGGGTCAGTGGCTCGGACACGCAGAAGAAAAACAGCGTGATGCTGATGCCGGCGGCGAACAGCATGCCGGCCCAGGACAGGTAACTGAATTCGGGCTCGTCGTGGTCGGCACCGAGCTTGATCTTGCCGTAGCCGGACAAGGCGGTGACCACCACGAAGACCAGATACAGCGTCATCGCCAGCATGTAGTACCAGCCGACCGTATTAGCCGCCCAGTTCTGCGCGGCCAGCAACCAGGCGCCGGCCTGCGCGGGCATGGCAATCACCACCAGACCGAACAGCAGGATGAAGGTCGCGGCGAAGTAAAAGACTGGCGGGTTCATGCGGACCAGGCCGCTGGGTGGAAGGGACGAGGCACTCATGAACGAAGCCCCCCGGGGAACGAAAGGGTGGCAGTGGAATACGGACTCGGCAAAGGCAAGCCTCCTGTTGTGAGCGGGCAGCAAACCGACGGTTTAACTTGAATGAACGTTCAAGTTAAACATGAATAGCTAGCTAATGACTAATCGCAGGGCTCAATGGCATCTTTCCTACGCTAGCCTACGGGAGGGTATGACGTTGCCTGATGAGCATTCGTTCATTACCGCCAAACACCGCCCCTGTGGGAGCTTGCTCGCGATGGCGGTATGTCAGTAAATACAGAGGCCAACTGAACCACCGCTATCGCGAGCAAGCTCGCTCCCACAGGTTTTTCCGGCGCTCACACATCATTCGTGCGCCCAATCCCGCGCTGGTTTACTTCCAAACAAATGATTGCCGGTTGCCCACGAATATCCGCGTGCCTATAGTCCGGACATCGCCTACAACCAGTACGGACCCATGATCAAACAACAGCTGGCCCGCTTTAACCGCCTTGAACTACTCGGCCATCCGACACCGCTGGAAAAACTCGACCGCCTCTCCACCTGGCTCGGCCGGGACATCTATATCAAGCGCGACGACCTGACGCCCCTGGCCATGGGCGGCAACAAACTGCGCAAGCTCGAATACCTGGCCGCCGATGCCATCGCCCAGGGCGCCGATACCCTCATCACCGCCGGGGCGATCCAGTCCAACCACGTGCGCCAGACCGCCGCCCTGGCCGCGAAGCTCGGCCTGGGCTGCGTGGCCTTGCTGGAAAACCCCATCGGCACCGAAGACAGCAATTACCTGGGCAACGGCAACCGGCTGCTGCTGGAATTGTTCGACGCCAAGGTCGAGCGGGTGGACAACCTGGACAACGCCGATGAGCAGCTACAGGCCCTGGCCGGTCGCCTGCGCAGCAACGGGAAAAAACCCTACCTGGTGCCGATTGGTGGTTCGAACGCCTTGGGCGCGCTGGGTTATGTGCGCGCCGGCCTGGAACTGGCCGAGCAAATCAAGGACACCGGAATCGAGTTCGCCGCCGTGGTGCTGGCCTCAGGCAGTGCCGGGACCCACAGCGGCCTGGCGCTGGCGTTGAGTGAAAGCCTGCCGGCACTGCCGGTCATTGGCGTCACGGTTTCGCGCAGCGAGGAAGACCAGTTTCCGAAGGTCCAGGGCCTGGCCGAGCGCACGGCCGCGTTGCTCGAAGTCGCCCTTCCGGAGGCCTTCAAAGTGAACCTGTGGGATGAGTATTTCGCCCCCCGCTACGGCGAGCCGAACGCCGGGACACTGGCGGCGGTCAAGTTGCTGGCCAGCCAGGAAGGGCTATTGCTCGACCCGGTCTATACCGGCAAGGCCATGGCCGGCCTGCTCGACGGCATGGGTCGCGACCGTTTCGACGAGGGCCCGATCATCTTCCTGCACACCGGCGGCGCACCGGCGTTGTTTGCCTATAACGCGGCGTTCGAGGCTTAGTGGAGACTTCTGTGGGAGCGAGCTTGCTCGCGATAGCGGTATGTCAACTGCATAAATTTCGGCCGATCCACCGTGATCGCGAGCAAGCTCGCTCCCACAAGCAGTCATTCCAAAGAGACATATACGATTGATTTAATATTATTTTCCAATCTATAAACGCCAACTTATAGTCTCGCCGCAGGCGCATTTGCCGCGAGACGCCCAGGCTGCTTTAGGGCAGGATGTGGCAATCTTTTCGGATCGCGGCTACGCCTTATCTCAGCCAAAATAACCGCTTCATAAGAAAACACAGGGGCTTGTCATGAATTTTTCCGCATTACGTCGCAACCTGTTGGTGGGTTCGCTGGGCCTGGCGTTGAGCGCCGGGCTGCTGGGGCAAGCGGTTGCCGGTGAGCAACTGCAGAAAATCAAGGATGCCGGTGAAATCAAGATCGGCCTGGAAGGCACTTATCCACCGTTCAGCTTCGTTGATGACAGCGGCAAACTGACCGGCTTCGAAGTGGAATTCTCCGAAGCCCTGGCCAAGGAACTGGGGGTGAAGGTCAAGCTGCAGACCACGCCATGGGCCGGCATCCTCGCGGCGTTGGAATCCAAGCGTCTGGACGCCGTGGTCAATCAGGTGACCATCTCCGAGGAACGTAAGAAAAAGTACGATTTCTCCGAGCCGTACACCATTTCCGGCATTCAGGCGCTGGTCCTGACCAAGAAAGCCGACGAGTTGAACATCAAGAAGGCCGCTGACCTGGACGGTAAAAAAGTCGGCGTGGGGCTGGGCACCAACTACGAACAATGGGTCAAGGCAGAAGTACCCGGCGCCCAGGTCAAAACCTACGATGACGACCCAACCAAGTTCCAGGACCTGCGCGTCGGCCGTATCGATACCATCCTGATCGACCGCCTGGCCGCGCTGGAATATGCCAAGAAAGCCAAGGACACCACCGTCACCAGCGAAGCCTTTTCGCGCCAGGAAGCCGGTATTGCCCTGCGCAAAGGCGAGCCTGAGCTGCTGGCAGCCGTGAACAAGGCCATCGAGAAGCTGCGCGCCGACGGTACGCTGAAGAAACTTTCGGAAAAATACTTCAGCGCTGACGTTACCCAATAATGGAAGCAGCTCTTCAACTCGCACTGGACTCCGCGCCCTTTTTGCTCAAGGGCGCGTACTACACGGTCATCCTCAGCCTGGGCGGCATGTTTTTCGGCTTGCTGCTGGGGTTCGGCCTGGCGCTGATGCGCCTGTCGAGCTTCAAGCTGGTGAACTGGATCGCTCGCATCTACGTGTCGTTCTTTCGCGGCACGCCGTTGCTGGTGCAGTTGTTCGTGATCTATTACGGATTGCCGCAGCTGGGCATCGAGCTGGATCCGCTGCCGGCGGCCCTGATCGGCTTCTCGCTGAACATGGCGGCCTATGCGTGTGAAATCCTGCGGGCCGCCATCAGCTCCATCGAGCGCGGCCAGTGGGAAGCGGCGGCGAGTATCGGCATGACCCGCGCCCAGACCCTGCGTCGGGCCATCCTGCCGCAAGCCGCACGCACGGCCCTGCCACCGCTGGGCAACAGCTTCATTTCCCTGGTCAAGGACACCGCGCTGGCGGCGACCATCCAGGTACCGGAGCTGTTCCGCCAGGCACAGCTGATCACCGCGCGAACCTTCGAAATCTTCACCATGTACCTTGCCGCCGCGCTGATCTATTGGGTTCTGGCCAGCGTGCTCTCGCACCTGCAGAACGTCTTGGAAGCCCGGGTCAATCGGCATGACCAGGAGTCCTGACCCATGATTGTCGTGGAAAAACTGACAAAGCAGTTCAAGGGTCAGGTGGTGCTCAACGGCATCGACCTGAAGATCGAAGAAGGCGAAGTGGTTGCGATCATCGGCCCCAGCGGCTCGGGCAAGACGACGTTCCTGCGCTGCCTGAACTTCCTCGAAGAACCTACCAGCGGCCGGATCAAGGTCGGCGACATCGAGATCGATGGCAGCCGCCCGCTGAACCAGCAACAAGGCCTGGTGCGCCGTTTGCGCCAGCAGGTGGGCTTCGTGTTCCAGAACTTCAACTTGTTCCCCCATCGCACCGCCTTGGAAAATGTCACCGAAGGCCCGCAGGTGGTTAAGAAAATCCCTCGTGCCGACGCCGAAACCCTGGGGCGCAAGCTGTTGGCCAAGGTCGGGCTGGCCGGCAAGGAGGACGCCTACCCACGGCGCCTTTCCGGTGGACAGCAACAGCGTGTGGCGATCGCCCGGGCGTTGGCGATGGAACCGGCGGTGATCCTGTTCGACGAGCCAACCTCGGCCCTCGATCCGGAGTTGGTGGGCGAGGTCCTGGCAACCATTCGCGGCCTGGCCGAAGAAAAACGCACCATGGTCATCGTGACCCACGAAATGGGTTTCGCCCGGGACGTGGCCAACCGCGTGGTGTTTTTCGACAAAGGCGTGATCGTCGAACAAGGCGAAGCCAAGGCCTTGTTTGCGGCCCCCAAGGAAGAACGCACGCGACAGTTCCTCAGCAAGTTCCTCTCTGCCGGAAACGGCAACCCGTAAAACAGTGCGATCACTTCCAGGGATGGAAGTGAAATCACCGCTCAACTAACACGGCAGCACCCACTTCCCCTCAACGACACAACTTGCAACTTCCCCTCTACAACTTCATTGATCACTTCATGTAGACAGCCGTTTACATAGAACTCTCGTAACACTTCCCGTCAGCCCGACCCTCTAGGCGTTAGTTGCCATACGCTGTTTCAAGTCCATTTCCAGAAACGACGCCCCTAGGAAACAGGCCTGCCGCGCTGCGCATTCTTGACTCGCACGCGTAGGATATTTCTGAAGCCTTTCACAATGAGTTATTAAGCAACTGCCTCTATTGACACTGAAACTATTGAACCCTTATCTAGTGTCCAACAGGCAATACGCGTTATTTATGTTCTGCACAGTCATCAAGCGCAGACAGCCTATAGGGCTGCACTCATGAAAAATATGTCGCGATGATCCCGCGCTTTTTGATCTTCGCGAAACGGACTTAGTTTTCAAGCATCAAGGAGAACACCATGACATGTAAGTCGAAGAGTCCTGAACTGGCCGCCCCCACGCTGGCCAATGCCCACCCGGCCGGTATCAACATCGCCAACGCCGCTCACCTGGAAGTCACCATTGCACCCTATCCCGGGATGGACGCCGGCGACCTGATCGAACTGTTCTGGGACAACTGCTACGTCGGCTCGCGTGCGCTGTCGCAGGCCGAAGTGTCGGGCCCCATCACCCTGCGCGTTCCGGAGAGCTTCATCGCCAACGGCAACTCGCACATCCATTATCGGCTGATGCAAGTTGGACGCGGGCCGGCGCTGTCAGCCAGGCAACAGGTGCAGGTGAAGCTCGATTGCCCCGGTGGCCAACCGTCGGCCCTGAGCGGCGACGAAAACCAGGGCCTGGCGCCCGTGCGCATTCCCGCCACCATCCGGCGCCAGGGGGTGAACCCGAACCAGATCAAGCGCGGCGTACCGCTGAGCATCGAGCCCTACCTGAACATGGCGGCCGGCGACGCCGTGACCCTGCGCTGGGGCGACGTGCGCATGGACCTGCCTGCACTCACCGCCAGCGACGTCGGCCAACCAATCAATGTCTGGGTTGCGCCGCAGGTCATCCTGGAAGCGGGGGAAGACCTGCGCCTTGAGGTGACCTACTGCATCCTCGACCGCGTGGGCAACAACTCCCTCTGGGCACCGCCACGGACGTTGAAGATCGGTTGCGTCAATCCGTACCTGAAAACACCGCCCAAAGAAGCCCTCATGGCGGCCGAGTCGCACCGACAAAAGTAAAAGACACTGGAAGGCTTCTGTGGCGAGGGGATTTATCCCCGTGGGGCGGCAACTCTGAGGGCCGCTCCGCAGCCCAGCGGGGATAAATCCCCTCGCTACACCATCACCCGGCAAAAGCCCTCTATTCATATTCCTAAAAGTTAGTTCAAAAAAGAATTACACGCGATTAGGGTATATAAACCGGACCACCGGACATTCTTGATTTTTGTTCGCCGCCTTCATCGCGGCGTTTCTTGAGATGTGAGGTGGGTATGGAACGAAACACAATCACCCCAGTGCGGTACGTCAAGGCACTGCCCGCAGCCACGGAGTGGCGGTAATGTCGGATCTGGCGCAAGCAAGGGTCCAGAGCGACCAGGACATCGCACCGCCGCTGTTGCCCGCACACGTGTTGCGCAACGATGCCGAGGCGATCAAAGCCGCCCATGAACTGGCGCAGGTCGCCCGCCAGCAAGCCGCCCGGCGCGACCAGCAACGCAAGCTGCCCTGGGCACAAATCGAGCAATTCACCCGCAGCGGACTGGGCAGCATCACCGTTCCGCGGGCATACGGCGGCCCGCAGGTTTCATTCGTCACCCTGGCCGACGTGTTCGCAATCATTTCCGCCGCCGACCCGGCCCTTGGACAGATCCCGCAAAACCAGTTCGGCGTGCTCCAGCTGATTCTCGGCACCGGCACCGAGCGGCAGAAAAAAAACCTGTTGCAGAGCGTGCTCGAAGGCTGGCGCATCGGTAATGCCGGGCCGGAACGCGGTACTCGCAATACCCTTGAGCTCAAGGCTCGAATCACCACTGACGGTGACGGGTTTGTCATCAATGGTCAGAAGTTCTATTCCACCGGCGCGCTGTTTGCCCATTGGGTCGCGGTCAAGGCGCTGAATGACGAAGGCCGCCAGGTGCTGGCATTCGTGCGGCGCGGCACCCCGGGCCTGCGGATCGTTGACGACTGGTCGGGCTTCGGCCAGCGCACCACGGCCAGCGGCACCGTGCTGCTGAACAATGTGCGGGTGGATGCCGAGTGGGTCCTGGACAACTGGCGCATCAACGAAACACCCGGCGTGCAAGGTGCGATTTCCCAGCTGATCCAGGCCGCCATCGATGCGGGTATCGCCCGTGGCGCCATCGACGATGCCATCGCTTTTGTGCGTGAACGGGCCCGGCCCTGGATCGACGCCAAGGTCGACCGAGCCAGTGACGACCTCTACGTGATCGCCGACATTGGCAAACTGAAAATCGAACTGCACGCCGCCGAAGCGCTGCTGCGCAAGGCCGGACAGGTGCTGGACCAGGTCAGTGCCGCTCCCATCACGGCGCAATCGGCCGCCCGCGCCTCGATTGCCGTGGCCGAAGCCAAGGTACTCACCACCGAGATCGCCTTGCAAGCCAGCGAAAAGCTGTTCGAGCTGGCCGGCAGCCGCGCCACCCTCGCCGAATTCAACCTCGATCGCCACTGGCGCAACGCACGGGTCCATACCCTGCACGACCCGGTGCGCTGGAAGTATCACGCGGTAGGCACCTATCACCTGAACGGCACCTTGCCAGCCCGGCATTCCTGGATCTGACGGCCCGACCTCTGGAGCAATACATGACGTTTTCCCACCACGTCGCGGTGATCACCAGCGATGAACAAGCCCTGATCGTGGCCAGTGACCTGGCCGATGACTTCAAGCGCGACAGCGCCCTGCGCGACCGCGAGCGTCGTTTACCGTACCCGGAACTGGAGGCCTTTTCCCGTTCTGGCCTGTGGGGCATCAGCGTGCCCAAGGCCTACGGCGGCGCCGCGGTGTCCAACGTCACGCTGGCCAAGGTGATCGCCTTGATCGCCCAGGCCGACGGCTCGCTTGGACAGATTCCACAAAATCACTTCTATGCCCTGGAAGTGCTGCGGGTAAACGGCAGCGAAGCACAGAAGCAACGTTTGTATACCGAAGTCCTGGCCGGCCAACGCTTTGGCAATGCCTTGGCGGAGCTCGGCACCCGGACCGCCCACGACCGTGTCACTCAACTGCGCCGCGATGGCGAGGGTTATCGCATCAATGGCCGCAAGTTCTACGCCACCGGTGCGATCTACGCCCAGCGCATCCCCACGTCGGTGGTGGATGAAAACGGCGTGCAACACCTGGCGTTCGTCCCTCACCACAGCAACGGCCTGACGGTGATCGACGACTGGAGCGGTTTCGGCCAGCGCACCACGGGCAGCGGCTCAGTGGTGTTCGAAGACGTGTACGTCGCCGCCGACGACATCGTGCCCTTCCAGAGCGCCTTCGAACGTCCCACACCGGTGGGGCCGCTGGCGCAGATTCTTCACGCCGCCATCGACACCGGCATCGCCCGCGCCGCCTATGAAGACGCCCTGCATTTTGTCCGCAATAAAACCCGCCCCTGGATCGACGCCACCAGCGACGTCGCCACCGAAGACCCGCTCACCCTCAAGAGTTTCGGCCAACTGAGCATCCGTCTGCACGCCGCCGAAGCCCTGTTGGAGCGCGCCGGTGAGTTTCTCGACCGAGCCCAGGCCGACACCCGGGCCGACACGGTCGCCGCTGCCTCGATTGCCGTGGCCGAAGCCCGTGCCATCAGCACCGACATTTCCCTGGCCGCCGGCAGCACATTGTTCGAATTGGCCGGCAGCCAGGCGACGCTGGCCGAACATGGCCTCGACCGCCACTGGCGCAACGCCCGGGTACACACCCTGCATGACCCGGTGCGCTGGAAATACCACGCGGTGGGCAACTTCTACCTCAACGATGAAAAACCGCCGCTGCGGGGGACGATCTGATGGCGGCCGGCAAGAAAAAAATCCTGCTCAACGCGTTCAACATGAACTGCATCGGGCACATCAATCATGGCCTGTGGACCCATCCCCAGGACACCTCGACGCAGTTCAACACGATCGAGTACTGGACCGCCCTGGCGCAATTGCTCGAGCGCGGATTGTTCGACGGGCTGTTCATCGCCGATATCGTCGGGGTCTATGACGTGTACCAACAGTCGGTGGACGTCACGCTCAAGGAGTCGATCCAACTGCCGGTCAATGACCCGCTGTTGCTGGTCTCCGCGATGGCCGCCGTAACGAAAAACCTGGGGTTCGGCCTCACCGCCAACCTGACCTACGAACCGCCCTATCTGTTTGCCCGGCGCATGAGCACCCTCGACCACCTGAGTCGCGGCCGGGTCGGCTGGAACATCGTCACCGGCTACCTGGACAGCGCCGCCAAAGCCATGGGCCTGGCGGCGCAAGTCGAGCATGACCGCCGCTACGACCAGGCCGACGAATACCTGCAAGTGCTCTACAAACTCTGGGAAGGCAGCTGGGAAGACGACGCGGTCATCAACGACCGGGAGCAGCGGATTTATGCCCGGCCAGAGAAAGTGCACAAGGTCCGGCACCAAGGCGAGTTCTATCAGGTCGAGGGCTACCACCTGTGCGAACCGTCGCCCCAACGCACGCCTGTCTTGTTCCAGGCCGGCAGTTCCGAGCGCGGCTTGCGGTTCGCCGGACGGCATGCCGAGTGCGTGTTCATCAGCGGCCAGGACAAACCGGCGACCAAGGCCCAGGTGGACAAGGTTCGCGCCAGCGCCGCCAGCGCCGGACGCAACCCCGGGGACATCAAGGTGTTCATGGGCCTGAACGTGATCGTCGGCGAGACCGAAGCAGCTGCCTGGGCCAAGCATGCCGAGTACCTGAGCTATGCCAGCGCCGAGGCCGGCGTGGCGCATTTTTCCGCGTCGACGGGCATCGATTTTTCCCAGTGCGCACTGGACGAACCGATCCAGTACGTCAAGAGCAACGCCATCCAGTCCGCCACCAAGACCTTGCAGAACAACGACTGGACCCGGCGCAAATTGCTCGAGCAACACGCCTTGGGCGGGCGCTACATCACGGTGGTCGGCTCGCCCGAACAGGTGGCCGACGAGCTGGAGTCCTGGATCGGCGAAACCGGCCTCGATGGTTTCAACCTGACCCGCATCGTCACGCCGCAAAGCTACGTGGACTTCATCGACCTGGTGATCCCCGAGTTGCAGAAACGCGGCTCGTACAAGACCGAATATGACAACGGCACCCTGCGCGAAAAACTGTTTCACGCAGAGGCTCACCTGCCCGAACAACACACAGGTTCGACCTACCGGCACTGACCCTGTGACTCATCCATCAATGACTGGAATACCCGACATGACCAAGCACTTCCTGACCCTGCCAGTCAAAACCCTGGCCCTGGCCCTCGGCCTGTTCAGCTCGGCACTGTTTGCCGCCGACGCACCGTTGAAGATCGGCACCACCGCCGCGTTCGCCATTCCTCTGGAGGCCGCCGTGGAAGAGGCCAGCAAGCAAGGCCTGAAGGTCGAACTGGTGGAGTTCAGCGACTGGATCGCGCCCAACGTCAGCCTGGCCTCCGGCGATATCGACGTGAATTACTTCCAGCACATCCCGTTCCTGGAAAATGCCAAGGCCGCCGCCGGGTTCGACCTGGTGCCGTTTGCGCCGGGGATCATCAACAACGTCGGCCTCTACTCGAAAACATACAAAAACTTCGACGAACTCCCAGAAGGCGCCAGCGTCGCCATTGCCAACGACCCGATCAACAGCGGTCGCGGCCTGCAACTGTTGGCCAAGGCCGGGCTGATCAGCCTCAAGCCGGGCGTCGGCTACAAGGCCACCGAAGACGACATCGTCGCCAACCCGAAGAAGCTCAAGGTCCTGCAGGTCGAAGCCGTGCAACTGGTGCGCGCTTATGAAGACGCCGACCTGGTGCAGGGATACCCCGCCTACATCCGCCTGGCCAAGACCTTCGATGCCAGCTCTGCCTTGCTGTTCGACGGCCTGGATCACAAGGAATACGTGATTCAGTTCGTGATCCAGCCCAAGAGCAAGAACGATCCACGGCTGATCAAGTTCGTCGACATCTACCAACATTCGCCAGCCGTGCGCGCCGCCCTGGACAAGGCCCACGGCAAGCTCTACCAAGCCGGCTGGGAAAGCTGACATGAACGCCGTCAACGCTCGACTTCGACAAGAAGCCCCCACGCCCCGAAGCGCCGGACACACCGAACTGCATCCAGAGCTCAACCGTGCCCATGTGCGCTTTATCGGCCTGGGCAAGACCTACAACGGCCGCCAGGGCCCGGTGGCCGCGCTGCAAGGTATCGACCTGACGATCCAGCACGGCGAAGTGTTCGGCATCATCGGCCGCAGCGGCGCCGGCAAATCATCGCTGATCCGCACCATCAACCGCCTCGAACAACCCACCAGTGGCCGGGTGTTGATCGATCAGATAGACATCGGCGAGTTCGATGAAGAGCGCCTGGCGGAGCTGCGCCGGCGCATCGGCATGATCTTCCAGCACTTCAACCTGATGTCGGCCAAGACCGTGTGGCAGAACGTTGAACTGCCGCTGAAAGTCGCCGGCGTGCCCAAGGAGCTACGCCAGCGCAAAGTCCGTGAGCTGTTGGAGCTGGTGGGGTTGCAAGGCAAGCACCAGGCCTACCCGGCGCAGCTGTCGGGCGGACAGAAGCAGCGCGTCGGGATTGCCCGGGCACTGGTGCATGATCCGCAGATACTGCTGTGCGACGAGGCCACCTCGGCCCTGGACCCGGAGACCACCCAATCGATCCTCGGCCTGCTGCGCGAGATCAACCAGCGGCTGGGCCTGACCATCGTGTTGATCACTCATGAAATGGCGGTGATTCGCGAAGTCTGCGACCGGGTGGTGGTGCTCGAGCAAGGGCGAATCATCGAGCAAGGGCCGGTATGGGAAGTCTTCGGCAACCCGCAACATGAGGTCAGTCGGACACTGCTGGCGCCGCTGCAACACGCCATCCCGGAAGAACTGCAAAGCCGCTTGCAGGTGCAACCAGCGTCGGCGGATGCGGCGACTGTGCTACGCCTGCAATTCACCGGCACAGATCATGATGAGCCGGATCTCGCCGCCTTGTTCAGCGCACTCGGTGGACGGGTGCGGCTGCTGCACGGCGGCATCGAGCGAATTCAGGGCCGCGGGCTGGGGCAATTGCTACTGGCCGTGAGCGGTTCGTCATGGGGCGCCGAGGAATTGCGTCAACGGGCGGGCCATTGGGCGCAACGGGCAGAGGTGCTGGGTTATGTGGTTTGATCGGTTGTTGCAGGGATTCATCGACACCTTTCTGATGGTCGGCGTGTCGTCGCTGATCGCGCTGCTGGCGGGCATCCCGCTGGCGGTGATCCTGGTGACCAGCGGCAAGGGCGGGATCTATGAAGCGCCGGCCTTGAACCGGGCCCTGGGCGCGTTCGTGAACCTGTTCCGCTCGATACCGTTCCTGATTCTGATGGTGGCATTGATTCCGTTCACCCGGCTGATCGTCGGCACCACCTATGGCGTGTGGGCCGCGGTCGTGCCGCTGAGCATCGCCGCCACACCGTTCTTCGCCCGCATCGCCGAAGTCAGCCTGCGGGAAGTCGACCACGGCCTGATCGAAGCGGCCCAGGCCATGGGTTGCCGGCGCTGGCACATTGTCTGGCATGTGTTGCTGCCCGAAGCACTGCCGGGCATCGTCGGCGGTTTCACCATCACCTTGGTGACCATGATCAACTCCTCGGCGATGGCCGGCGCGATTGGCGCTGGTGGGCTGGGCGACATCGCCTACCGCTACGGCTACCAGCGATTCGACAGCCAGATCATGCTCACGGTGATCGTGCTACTGGTGGCGTTGGTGGCAGTGATCCAGTTGGGCGGCGATCGCCTGGCACGCGGCTTGAACAAGCGCTGACTGGAGGAAGCAGTTGACCTGTGGATGTGCGGTATAGTCAGCCCAACGTTTCCCACCCAAGCCAATACCCATGAAGCACACCCGCAAAGACCTGCACGCCATCACCGCCACGACCCTGGGCCATTACAACGCCGTGGCAGAGAACTTCCGCGAAGGCACCCGCGACCACGATGTCAGCCAGAACATCGACGCCTTGCTGCGCCATATCCAGGGCCAGGCACCGCTGCACATCCTGGATTTTGGCTGCGGCCCGGGCCGCGACCTGCGCACATTCACGGCCATGGGCCATGTCGCGGTCGGCCTCGACGGTTCAGAAGAGTTTGCCCGGATGGCGCGCCAGGACAGCGGCTGCGAGGTGTGGCAACAGGACTTCCTGGAACTCGACCTGCCGGCCGGGCGCTTTGACGGGATCTTCGCCAACGCGGTGCTGTTTCATGTGCCCGTCCAGGAACTGCCGCGGGTGCTCAAGCAATTGCACGCCACACTCAAGCCCGGCGGCGTGCTGTTCAGCTCGAACCCTCGAGGCGAAAACCAGGAGGGCTGGAACGGCCAGCGCTTTGGTGCCTACCACGACCTTGCGGCCTGGCGCACATTGCTCACGGAAGCGGGCTTTGTCGAGCTGGAGCATTATTACCGGCCGGCGGGGCTACCGCGGGAGCAGCAGCCTTGGTTGGCGAGTGTCTGGCGCAGACCTTGAAGGCAGGCGGGTGGATGCCGAGCCCCATGGCGAGGGCGCTTGATTTCAGTTTTTCTCATCCTGCTTGCCCAACCACTTTTGCGACAACTGCTCCAGACGGCCGTCATCCTTGATACGCATCAGGGCGTTATCCAGGCTGGCCTTGAACGCCGGATTGCCCTTCTGGAACGGGATCACCAGGCTCGGCGCCGGGCCGCTCTTTTCTTCCGGTTGGAAAGACGGTGCCATGACCAACGGACGTTGCGGCGCCTCCTGGCTCGCCAGCAGTTGCGCATCCGGACGACTATAAGCCGCACTGAGGTCGAAACGTTCAGCCAGTTCCGGGGTCATTGCTATGTGGTTGATGGCGACGTCGTACTTGCCGCTCTCGACACCAGGCAGCAGGTCCGCGGCATCGGTGACAACGAAGTCGGGACGTACGTCGAGTTCAGCCGCGAGCATTTCACCCAGTTCCACTTCGAAACCGGTGAGTTTGCCGTCTTCCTTGAAGTTGAAGGGTGCGGTGTTGGCCTCGAGGGCGATGCGCAGTTCGCCACGGTCATTGATGTCATCGATCAGTTCGGCATGAGCCAGGGGGCTCAAAAGGGGTAGCAGGCAAATCAGGCCAGGCAGAAAGCGCATGGTCACTCCTTTGTATTTATACAAGCGACGCTCGTTTCAGGCTCGCTTTGCTATGGTTGTTGCAGGCTTCGACAACGATTGGTCATGAAGTTGTGATGGCCAGGCGGATTTCATGGAAAAACTGGAGAAAAAAATGAAAAGCTTTATGTCTCGTGCAGCGTTGGCCGGTCTGTTGCTGGGTGCCTCGATGCTGGCAACCGCCGCGACCCCGGCGCCCAAGGATGCGCAAGTGTTCATCGTTTCCCCGGAAGACGGCGCCACGGTCGCCCAGGAATTCAAGGTCAAGTTCGGCGTCAAGAACATCGCCCTGGCACCGGCGGGCGATATGACCAAGAACACTGGCCATCACCATTTGCTGATCGATGTCGATACCCTGCCCGCTGCAGGTGCGCCGATTCCAACCGACGCCAACCACATGCACTTCGGCAAGGCACAAACCGAGGCCACCATCAAACTGGCCCCCGGCAAACACACCTTGCAACTGATCCTGGGCGACTCCGGCCACATGCCATTTGACCCCTCGATCGTGTCCAAGAAAATCACGGTAGAGGTGAAGTAACCGTCCTGACTGACACGCCGTTTTTTGTGAGAGCGAGCTTGCTCGCGATAGCGGGGGGTCATCGATAGTGCTGTTGCTGACACGCCGTAATCGCGAGCAAGCTCGCTCCCACAGGGTCTTGATGTTGTGTCAGGCAAAAAAACGGGAGCCCTTTTGGGGCTCCCGTTTTTTATTGCAAGCCAGGCCTGCTTAGAACAAAACGCGGCAACGAATGGTGCCGTTGATGTGCTGCAGCTTCTCTTGCGCCAAGTCCGAATATTCGGCATCGACGTCGATCACGACGTAGCCGACTTTGTCGTTGGTTTGCAGGAACTGACCGGAAATGTTGATGCCGTTTTCGGCGAAGACCTTGTTGATCTCGCTCATCACACCCGGAATGTTCTCGTGGATGTGCAGCAGGCGGTGCTTGCCAGGGTGTGCCGGCAGGGCCACTTCCGGGAAGTTCACCGACGACACCGACGTACCGTTGTCGCTGTACTTGACCAGCTTCTCCGCCACTTCCAGGCCGATGTTGGCTTGGGCTTCAGCGGTGGAACCGCCGATGTGCGGGGTCAGGATCACGTTGTCCAGGCCACGCAGCGGGCTTTCGAAGATGTCGTCGTTGGAGCGTGGTTCCACCGGGAACACGTCGATGGCGGCGCCGATCAGGTGCTTGTCCTTGATCGCGTCGGCCAGGGCGTCGAGCTTGACCACGGTGCCACGCGCGGCGTTGATCAGGATCCCGCCCTTCTTGATCGCACGGATTTCCTTCTCGCCGATCATCCACTGGGTAGCAGCGGTTTCCGGCACGTGCAGGGTCACGATGTCGGACATGCCCAGCAGCTCGTGCAAGTCATTGACCTGGGTGGCGTTGCCCAGGGGCAGCTTGGTCACGGTGTCATAGAAGAACACTTGCATGCCAAGGCCTTCAGCCAGCACCGACAGCTGCGTGCCGATCGAGCCATAGCCGACGATACCCAGCTTCTTGCCGCGGATTTCGAAGGAGTTGGCCGCACTCTTGATCCAGCCGCCACGGTGGCAGGAAGCGTTCTTCTCAGGGATACCGCGCAGCAGCAGGATCGCTTCGGCCAGCACCAGCTCGGCTACGGAGCGGGTGTTGGAGTACGGCGCGTTGAACACCGCGATACCGCGCTCGCGAGCCGCGTTGAGATCGACCTGGTTGGTGCCGATGCAGAAGCAGCCCACCGCCACCAGTTTCTTGGCGTGGTCGAAGATCTCTTCGGTCAGTTGAGTACGGGAGCGAATGCCGATGAAGTGAGCATCGGCGATCTTTTCCTTGAGCTGGGCTTCCGGCAGAGAACTGGTGATGTACTCGATGCTGGTGTAGCCCGCCGACTTGAGGACGTCGACAGCCGATTGGTGGACGCCTTCGAGAAGAAGGAACTTGATCTTGCTCTTATCGAGAGAAGTCTTGCTCATCTGCGTAAACCTGTGTCCCGGAGAAAAATGGCAGGGAATCGGACAGCGCATGCTGGCCCGACCGGCGTGACAGCCGTCGCCGCAGAACAGCCGTTGGGCACTACGCTGCGGGGTCGGTATGCTAGCATACGCACCCCGCTAAACACTCATTCCTGCGACGTGAAGCGTTCTCAGGATGACCATGAATTGTTCGAGAGTTCTGTCGATGACCCATCCTGCCGTGATAGATGAGCTGAAGACCCTGGTTGAGCCTGGCAAGGTCTTGACCGATGCCGACTCCCTGAACGCTTACGGCAAGGATTGGACCAAGCACTTCGCCCCGGCGCCTTCGGCCATTGTCTTCCCTAAGACCACCGAGCAGGTCCAGGCCATTGTGCGTTGGGCCAATGCGCACAACGTCGCGCTGGTGCCGTCGGGCGGGCGCACCGGGCTGTCCGCCGCCGCCGTGGCGGCCAACGGCGAAGTGGTGGTGTCATTCGACTACATGAACCAGATTCTCGACGTGAACCTCACCGACCGCACCGCGGTCTGCCAGCCCGGCGTGATCACCGAACAGTTGCAGAACAAGGCTGAAGAACATGGCTTGTACTATCCGGTGGACTTCGCATCGGCAGGTTCCAGCCAAATTGGCGGCAATATCGGCACCAATGCCGGCGGAATCAAGGTCATTCGCTACGGCATGACCCGCAACTGGGTGGCAGGCATGAAGGTCGTTACCGGCAAGGGCGACCTGCTGGAGCTGAACAAGGACCTGATCAAGAACGCCACCGGCTACGATTTACGGCAACTGTTCATCGGTGCCGAGGGCACGCTGGGCTTCGTGGTCGAGGCCACCATGCGCCTGGACCGCGCACCGAAGAACCTCACCGCCATGGTGCTCGGCACCCCCGACTTCGCTTCGATCATGCCGGTGCTGCATGCCTTCCAGGGCAAGCTGGACCTGACCGCCTTCGAATTTTTCTCCGACAAGGCCCTGGCCAAGGTCCTCGGTCGTGGCGACGTACCGGCGCCGTTCGAAACCGAGTGCCCGTTCTACGCCCTGCTGGAATTCGAAGCCACCACCGAAGAAGTCGCCAACCACGCCCTGGAAACCTTCGAGCACTGCGTGGAACAAGGCTGGGTGCTGGACGGCGTGATGAGCCAGAGCGAAACCCAGTTGCAGAACCTGTGGAAGCTGCGCGAGTACATCTCCGAAACCATCTCCCACTGGACACCGTACAAGAACGACATCTCGGTGACCGTCTCCAAGGTCCCCGCCTTCCTGGGGGAAATTGACGCGATCGTCGGCGAACACTACCCGGATTTCGAAATTGTCTGGTTCGGCCATATCGGCGACGGCAACCTGCACTTGAACATCCTCAAGCCGGAAAACCTCAGCAAGGATGAGTTCTTCGCCAAATGCGCGACCGTGAACAAATGGGTCTTCGAAACCGTCGAGAAGTACAACGGCTCGATATCCGCCGAGCACGGCGTGGGCATGACCAAGCGCGACTACCTGACCTATAGTCGTTCGCCCGTGGAAATCGAATACATGAAAGCCGTAAAGGCCGTGTTCGATCCGAACGGCATCATGAACCCGGGCAAGATTTTTGCGATCTGATGCCTGAAAACACCTGATGAACCCCAGAAGCAGGAGTCGGTAATGAGCTATCAGCACCAGTATGTCGACGGTACACGTATTCATTTCCCGGTCGGAAAAGTGGTGTGCATTGGCCGCAACTACGCCGAACATGCCAAGGAACTGGACAACCCGGTGCCCACGGAACCTTTGCTGTTCATCAAGCCAGGCAGTTGCGTGGTGCCGTTGGAAGGCGGTTTCAGCATTCCCGCCGACCGTGGCTCGGTGCACTACGAGGCGGAAATCGCCGTGCTGATCGGCAAGCCGTTGTCCACCAAGCCCAGCGCTGAAGAAGTACTGGACGCCATCTCCGGCTTCGCCCCGGCCCTGGACCTGACCCTGCGGGACAAACAGGCCGAGCTCAAGGCCAAGGGCCTGCCATGGGAAGTGGCCAAGTCTTTCGACGGCGCGGCGGTGATCGCCCCCTTTGTTTCGAACGCCACGTTTGCAGACCTGACCGACATCCCCGTACGCCTGACCATCAACGGCGAAGTGCGCCAGGACGGCAACAGCAGCCTGATGCTCAACCCTATCGTGCCGATGATCCAATACATGGCCGGTTGCTTCTCGCTGCAGGCCGGCGACGTGATCCTCACCGGCACCCCGGCGGGCGTCGGGCCGCTGAATGCAGGCGACGAACTGGTCCTGGAACTGCCCGGGGCGAGCCGCTTCGAAAGCAGCGTTCGCTAACGGCTGATCTTTGTTCCCTTGTGGGAGATTCTATGGTTGAGGGAAAGCCCTCAAGCCGCGTTAGGTTGGTATTCGCTTTGCCCTTTCAGCAGAGCGAATACGATCCGAGCAAGCTTGCGAGCCAGCATTACCAACGCCTGAGTGGTAGTGAAACCGCGAGCTCTTTGCTTTTCATAGAAGCCTCTCCAGGCGGACGTGCGGCTAGCCGACATGGCGGCATTGTGTAACAGCCGACGGACTTCCGGGTCGCCTCGTTTACTCAAGCTACGGCGCCCATCTTTTTGTCCTGATTTCGACACTCGCAAGTCCATTCCCAAAAAGGCAATGAAGGCGTCTGAGTTTCTGAAATCCCCTCGTTGAAATGCCGTAAGCAAGCGGGCTCCGGTCAGAAATCCAATGCCCTCAACCTTCAAGCAACGGTTCAACTGACCCTGCAAACCGGCATCCCTCAGATGATCCTTGATCGTCTTCTCGATCAATGTCTCAAGCCTCTGCATGGCTGCAATTTGTTCGGCGAAAGCGGTCTTCAGCAGCGGCTCGTTAGCCCAGCTTTGTACCAGGGCCACTCGAGCCTGAACCAGGGCTGCGCGACGGCGGAAAAGGCTCAGGAGCTGGCGATACAGCGGAGATGGCGGGGTCCAGGGGTTAAGCTCATGCCCTTCGTTTTTCAGGTAACGGGCCAGCAGCTTGGCATCCAGCGCGTCAGTTTTGGCGCGGATTTTTACGCCTTCGCGGTAGTGATGCAGTTCATAACCGCCCACCATGTAGATCTCGCAGCCGGCCTCATAGGCCAGATCAGCGAATTCCAGGTGATAGATATTGGTCGACTCAATGGCTACAGCGACGGGGCCCGGCAATGCTTTCAACCACTTTTTGATGGCCGCTTTGTTGTTGGGAGTCGCCTCCAGTACGTCAAGTTCGGCGTGATAGATCACCAGTTCGTTCTTGGCGACATCCACGCCCACAATCGGCTTTGTGACAGAAACCGGCATTGCCATTGAAAATTCTCCGGGCTAAGGTTTGAACACTTGAAGGGTTCACCCAGAGGCGCAGGCTTGTTCCTATCGTCGGTTTAGGCCAGATGCATTCTTTATCGGCGCTTGGGTGAAAGGAGGAGGGGCGAAATCTCCCACGGTCTGTACTGCGGCTAACAGTCAGAATCGAGCCTTGTCCCTCCTCCTCCCTTCAAGTCCTACCATACAAGCGAGCTTGCTCGCGATAGCGGTGTCAGCCAACAGCCATGCTGAAGGTGATGGCCTCATCGCGAGCAAGCTCGCTCCCACGGGGTATACATGACGCATCTGCGATCATTTACCGTTTTTTTCACATGCCATCCGGATAATTCCAGGGAATGCGGCATCTGAGCCAGCCACTCCCCAGCCGAATTTTCTGGAATGCATCCCCCGATGGCCAAAACCCAAGCACTGCCTGCCACCCAACCTGCCCGCCGCTCTCGCTTCGCCCTGCCCTGGTATGCCTGGTCGCTGCTGGCAGTGGCCGCCGCCTATGGCCTGGCGTTTGCGATGCATTGGGACGACCGCGGCCTGCTTTGGCTATCGGAACACTTCCAGAGCCCGGCCCAACGCCAGGAAAGCATCTGGTTGCCGGACTACCGTGCCGTGATCGACGCCAAGCCGTTACCGGGCATGGAGAAGGACGAGGCGTCCGATGTGACCTATAACCCCCAGACCAAGACCCTGTTCGCGGTCATGGGCAAGAAGCCGTTCCTGGCGGAACTGACCCTGCAAGGCGACGTGCTGCGCAAGATGCCCCTGGTGGGCTGGAGTAACCCTGAGGGCGTAACCGCCATGGCCAACGGCCTGCTGGCGATTACCGACGAGCGTCAGCACACGCTGACGATCGTCCAGGTAAAGGCCGACACCCGCGAACTGAACAACACTGACTTTCCTCACTATGATTTGGGTGCCTCGGAAAACCAGAACAAGGGGTTCGAAGGGATCGCCTGGGACCCGCGCAACCAGCAACTGGTGCTCGGGGAGGAACGCCCGCCGGCGCTGTTCACTTGGAAAAGCGACGGCAGCCAACAGCTCAAGGGCGACAAGCAGATCCATGTCAGCAATGAATTGGACCTGCGCAACCTCTCGGCACTGGCGATCGACCCGCGCACCGGCCATACGCTGGTGCTTTCGGCCGATTCCCATTTGCTGCTGGAACTGGACGAAAAAGGCGAGCAGGTCAGCTTCATGACCTTGCTGGGGGGCTTCAACGGCCTGAAAGACACGATCCCTCGTGCCGAAGGCGTCACCATTGATGAGGCCGGCAACCTGTACATGGTCAGCGAGCCGAACCTGTTCTATCGTTTCGAAAAACAGCGCTGACAGCACTAACTCTGTAGGATAAGTCTTCCTTCGTTGTAGGGTGTGGCACACAGCCATTAAGTTTCAGTTCAGGCAGTCGTGGTATTTCCACTCACCTGTTCTCATCCGAGCCCACCCCAACATGCGTCGACTCGCCCGTCCCAAACCCTTGCTCCTTATATTGCTGACGCTGGCGCTGATCTTTCTGATCGGCGTCGGACAATACCTGCGCCTGTTCGAACGCGCCTGGTTCAACCTCAATACCTATTGGAAACCCATCAGCGAAGAAACCATCGCCCTGGACCAATACCGGGTCACGGTCGAAGCGCAGGTGATCGACGGGCTGGACGATGACGTTTCAGCGCTGACGTACGATCCGACCCGCAAAAGCCTGTTCACCGTGACCAATAAAAATGCCGAACTGATCGAGCTGTCGCTGGACGGCAAGATTTTGCGACGCATCGCCCTGATCGGCTTTGGCGATCCGGAGGCGGTGGAATTCATCAGCGAAAACACCTACGTCATCACCGACGAGCGCCAGCAGCGCCTGATCAAGATTCATCTGGATGAAGACACCCAATTCCTCGACGCCGCCGACGCCGAGCAGATGACCCTCGGCGTGCATATGCGCGGAAACAAGGGGTTTGAAGGGCTGGCCTACGATTCAGTGGGCAAACGCCTGTTCGTGGCGAAGGAACGCGACCCGATGCTGATTTATGAAGTGCATGGGTTTCCCCACCACAATCCGGAAAAGTCCTACGCGATCCACGTGATCAACAACCCCAAGCGCGATGCCGGACTGTTCGTGCGCGACCTTTCAAGCCTGCAATACGACGAACGCAGCGGCCATTTGCTGGCGCTGTCGGATGAGTCGCGGCTGATCATCGAGTTGGATATCGACGGCCGGCCATTGAGTACGCTGTCGCTGAGCAAGGGTCGCCAGGGCCTGCAGCAAACCGTGCCCCAGGCCGAAGGCCTGGCCATGGACGACGATGGCAACCTCTACCTGGTGAGCGAGCCGAACCTGTTCTATGTGTTCAAGAAGCCGCAGCCCGATCGATAAAAATCAAAAAACCTGTGGCGAGGGGATTTATCCCCTCGCCACAAGAGTGCCAGTCACAACATCGGGTCAAGCCTTGAGGGTCTTCACCCCTTCAGCGGTCCCCAGCAACAGCACATCCGCCGGACGCGCCGCGAACAGGCCGTTGGTGACGACACCCACGATGGCGTTGATCTGGCTTTCCAGCGCCACCGGATCGGTGATCTGCAAGTTGTGCACATCGAGAATGATATTGCCGTTGTCGGTCAGCACGCCCTCGCGGTACACCGGGTCGCCGCCCAGCTTCACCAGTTGGCGAGCCACGTGGCTGCGGGCCATGGGAATGACCTCCACCGGCAATGGGAACGCGCCGAGCACGGGCACCAGCTTGCTGGCGTCGGCGATGCAGATGAAGGTCTTGGCCACCGCCGCAACGATCTTCTCGCGGGTCAGGGCCGCGCCACCGCCCTTGATCAGGTTCAGGTGCGCGTCGCTTTCATCAGCGCCGTCGATGTAGAACTCCAGGTCACTCACGGTGTTGAGCTCGTAGACCGGGATCCCATGCCCCTTCAGCCGCGCGGCGGTGGCTTCGGAACTGGCGACCGCGCCGTCGAAGGCCCCCTTGTGCCTTGCCAATGCATCGATGAAGCAATTGGCCGTGGAGCCGGTGCCGACCCCGACGATGCTCTTGTCATCCAGTTTCGGGAGGATGAGATCGACGGCGGCCTGGGCCACGGCCTGTTTGAGTTGATCCTGGGTCATGCGGGCTCCGAAGGTGCCGAGAGGGAACGAAAGGCCGGCATTATAGGCGCCGAAGCGGCCTCGGTCATTGCCTGATTGGCACCGATCCCCTCGATTCGTGTGGTCGCCCGGCCAAAAGCCGGGTTAGACTCCTTGGCCCTGCCCAACCCCGCTCAGTGATGCTTTCCGATGCTTGAACAGTACGTCAAAAAGATCCTCACCTCGCGCGTTTACGACGTTGCCGTGGAAACCCCGCTGCAGACCGCTCGCCAGCTCTCCGAGCGGCTGGGCAACAGCGTCTTGCTCAAGCGTGAAGACTTGCAGCCGGTGTTCTCGTTCAAGATTCGTGGCGCCTACAACAAGCTGACCCAGCTCAGCGACGAAGAACGCGCCCGTGGCGTGGTCACGGCTTCGGCGGGCAACCACGCCCAGGGCTTGGCCCTGGCGGCCAAGGTGCTGGGGGTCAAGGCTACCATCGTGATGCCCAAGACCACCCCGGAAATCAAGGTCGAAGGCGTGCGCTCGCGCGGCGGCAAAGTGGTGCTGCACGGCGACTCGTTCCCCGAAGCCCTGGCCTATTCGCTGAAACTGGTGGACGAAAAGGGCTACGTCTACATCCACCCGTATGACGATCCCCACACCATTGCCGGGCAGGGCACGGTGGCGATGGAAATCCTGCGCCAGCACCCTGGGCGCCTGGATGCGATCTTCGTCCCGGTGGGCGGTGGCGGGCTGATTGCCGGGATCGCGGCCTACGTGAAATACCTGCGCCCGGACATCAAGGTCATCGGCGTCGAGCCCGACGACTCCAACTGCCTGCAAGCGGCCATGGCCGCGGGCGAGCGCGTGGTCCTGCCCACCGTGGGGCTGTTCGCCGACGGCGTCGCCGTGGCGCAGATCGGCCAGCACACTTTCGATATCTGTAAACACCATGTGGACGAAGTGATCACCGTCAGCACCGACGAGATCTGTGCCGCTATCAAGGATATCTACGACGATACCCGCTCGATCACCGAACCTGCCGGTGCCTTGGGCGTGGCCGGGATCAAGAAATACGTCGAGTCACGGGGCATCACCGGCCAGACCCTGGTGGCCATCGACTCCGGCGCCAACGTCAACTTCGACCGCTTGCGCCACGTCGCCGAGCGCGCCGAGCTGGGCGAGGGCCGCGAAGCGATCATCGCCGTGACCATTCCCGAGAAGCCGGGCAGCTTCAAGGCGTTTTGCGAAGCCGTCGGCAAGCGCCAGATCACCGAATTCAACTACCGCTACAACACCGGCAGTGAGGCGCACATCTTCGTCGGCGTGCAGACCCACCCGGAAAACGACCCGCGCAGCGCCTTGATCGCCAGCCTGACCGAACAAGGCTTCCCGGTGCTGGACCTGACCGACAACGAACTGGCCAAGTTGCACATCCGCCATATGGTCGGCGGGCATGCGGCCCATGTCATCGACGAAGTGGTGCTGCGCTTCGAATTCCCCGAGCGCCCCGGCGCGCTGTTCAACTTCCTCAACAAGCTGGGGGGACGCTGGAATATCTCGATGTTCCACTACCGTAACCACGGCGCAGCAGACGGCCGCGTGGTCGCGGGGCTGCAAGTGCCTCACGATGAACGCCACCTGGTCCCGGCCGCCCTGGAAGAAATCGGCTACCCGTACTGGGATGAAAGCGATAACCCGGCGTATCAGCTGTTTCTGGGGTGAGCCCGTCAGCAGCGCCGGACACCTCGCCACAGAGGCTAAGCTGCTGAGCAAGCCATAAGGAAATCGAACGATGGAAACGTTGACTGCGTTGAAGATTGCCCACGTCCTGGCCACCGCCCTGCTGTTGGCGGGCGCCCTGGGGCTGTCCGTCTGGGTTTGGCGCACGCGCCGCAACGGCGATGGCACGGCGCTCGCGCGTACGCTGCAACGTCCGCGGCTGTTCATCTGGCTGGCGATGATCCTGGCACTGGCGAGCCTGCCCGTCACCGGCTGGTGGATGGTTCATCAAGTCGGCTGGCCGCTGGGGCAGACCTGGCTGCTGGCTTCCAGCGTGCTCTACACCTTGGCGGCGCTGGCGGGGTTCTGGCTGGTGGTGCGGCTGAACAAAATGCGCAAGGCGCCGACGGCGGGCAACGGCAGGTTCACCTTTGCCCTGGCGCTGTTCAGTGTTGTCTGCTTTATCGCCATTGCGGGGTTGATGGGGGCCAAGCCGGTTTAATATCTGGGACCGGATTGGCTTCATCGCGAGCAAGCTCGCTCCCACAGGGGATTTGCGTCGATCACACAACCTCTGTGGGAGCGAGCTTGCCCGCGATAGCTGTTTCAGCCGCGCAGGCTGATCACCGGCCAACCCCGCTTCTGGGCCTCGGCCCGCAGGTTCGGATCCGGATCCACCGCCACCGGATTCGTCACCACCTCCAGCAACGCCAAGTCATTCATCGAGTCACTGTAGAAGTAGCTGTCCTCCAGCGAATGCCCGGTCTCTTCCAGCCAACGGTTCAACCGGGTCACCTTGCCCTCGCGGAAACACGGGACGTCGGTGCTGCGCCCGCTGTAGCGCCCGTCGATCATCTCGCACTCGGTGGCGATCAGGGTTTCGACACCCAGGCGCTCGGCAATCGGCCCGGTGACAAACCGGTTGGTGGCGGTGATGATCACCAGCTTGTCGCCAGCGTCACGGTGTTTTTCCAGCAATTCGATGGCCTGGGGCAAGACGATCGGCTCGATGCAGTCGCGCATGTAGTCCAAGTGCCATTGGGCCAGCACGTGCATTTCGGTACGGCCAAGGATTTCCAGGCAAAAATTCAGGTACTCGGCGTTGTCGAGCTTGCCGGCCAGGTAGTCCTGGTAGAACGCGTCGTTGCGTGCCTTGTACGCGACAGCATCCAGGAAACCGCGCTCGCACAGGTAATCGCCCCACGCGTGGTCGCTGTCGCCGCCCAGCAAGGTGTTGTCCAAGTCGAATAAAGCCAGCCGCATTGCAGTTACTCGCTGAAAAATCTGAAGAAAGGCGTCCAGAATACGGACTTTTCACAAGAGTGCACATAAGCTAGGCGGGTTCGTTGCTGCTTTCACAACCTTTGTGGAACAATGCGGCGACATGCGTTTGCGAGGTTGTTGCCGTGATCGATCCCGATGGTTTCCGTCCCAATGTGGGGATCATTCTTACGAATGATGCTGGGCAGGTGCTATGGGCACGCCGTATCAATCAAGACGCCTGGCAGTTTCCCCAGGGTGGGATCAACCCCCAGGAAACGCCGGAAGAGGCCTTGTACCGCGAGTTGAATGAAGAAGTGGGGCTTGAGCGAGAAGATGTCGAAATACTCGCCTGCACCCGCGGCTGGTTGCGCTATCGTTTGCCGCAACGCCTGGTCAGGACACACAGCCAACCGCTGTGCATCGGCCAGAAGCAGAAATGGTTTCTCCTGCGCCTGATCTCCAACGAGCAGCGGGTGCGGATGGATTTGACCGGTAAACCGGAGTTCGATGGCTGGCGCTGGGTCAGCTATTGGTATCCGTTGGGCCAGGTGGTGACATTCAAGCGCGAGGTGTACCGACGCGCCCTCAAAGAGCTTGCCCCGCGCCTGCTGACGCGCGACTGACGACGGAGTTCGACCCCGAGCCATGCTCAATACGCTGCGCAAGATCGTCCAGGAAGTTAACTCCGCCAAGGATCTCAAGGCGGCGTTGGGGATTATTGTATTGCGCGTCAAAGAGGCCATGGGCAGCCAGGTCTGCTCGGTCTACCTGCTGGACCCCGAGACCAATCGTTTCGTGCTGATGGCCACCGAGGGCTTGAACAAGCGCTCCATTGGCAAAGTCAGCATGGCCCCCAATGAAGGCCTGGTCGGTCTGGTCGGCACGCGCGAAGAACCCCTGAACCTCGAAAACGCCGCGGATCACCCGCGCTATCGCTACTTTGCCGAAACAGGCGAAGAGCGCTATGCCTCGTTCCTTGGCGCACCGATCATCCACCACCGCCGCGTCGTCGGTGTGTTGGTCATCCAGCAAAAAGAGCGCCGTCAGTTCGACGAGGGGGAAGAAGCCTTCCTCGTGACCATGAGCGCACAACTGGCCGGGGTTATCGCCCATGCCGAGGCCACCGGCTCGATCAGCGGCCTGGGCCGCCAGGGCAAGGGCATCCAGGAAGCCAAGTTCGTCGGCGTGCCGGGGTCGCCAGGTGCGGCAGTGGGCACGGCGGTGGTCATGTTGCCGCCCGCCGACCTCGATGTGGTACCAGACAAGACCATCACCGACATCAACGCTGAACTGGGCCTGTTCAAGACCGCCATCGAAGGTGTTCGCGCCGATATGCGTGCCCTGTCGGCCAAGCTGGCGACGCAGCTGCGCCCTGAAGAGCGTGCGCTGTTCGACGTTTACCTGATGATGCTCGACGATGCCTCCCTGGGCAGCGAAGTGACCACCATCATCAAGACCGGGCAGTGGGCCCAGGGCGCGCTGCGCCAGGTGGTGACCGACCACGTCAACCGCTTCGAACTGATGGACGACGCCTACCTGCGCGAGCGCGCCTCGGACGTCAAGGACCTGGGCCGGCGCTTGCTGGCGTACTTGCAACAGGAGCGCCAGCAGACCCTGGTCTACCCCGACAACACCATCCTGGTCAGCGAAGAGCTGACCCCGGCCATGCTCGGCGAAGTGCCCGAAGGCAAGCTGGCGGGGCTGGTCTCGGTATTGGGTTCGGGCAACTCCCACGTGGCGATCCTGGCCCGGGCCATGGGTATCCCGACGGTCATGGGCGTGGTGGACCTGCCGTACTCCAAGGTCGACGGCATCCAGATGATCGTCGATGGCTACCACGGCGAGGTCTACACCAACCCCAGCGATGTGCTGCGCAAGCAGTTTGCCGATGTGGTGGAGGAAGAAAAACAACTGTCCCTGGGCCTGGATGCGCTGCGGGACCTGCCCTGCGTGACCCTCGACGGCCACCGCATGCCCTTGTGGGTCAACACCGGCCTGCTGGCCGACGTGGCCCGGGCGCAGAAGCGCGGGGCCGAGGGTGTGGGCCTGTATCGCACCGAAGTGCCGTTCATGATCAACCAGCGCTTCCCCAGCGAAAAGGAACAACTGGCGATCTACCGCGAACAACTGGCCGCGTTCCACCCGCAACCGGTGACCATGCGCAGCCTGGACATCGGCGGCGACAAGTCCCTGTCCTACTTCCCTATCAAGGAAGACAACCCGTTCCTCGGCTGGCGCGGCATCCGCGTAACGCTCGACCACCCGGAGATCTTCCTGGTCCAGGCTCGCGCCATGCTCAAGGCCAGCGAGGGCCTGAACAACCTGCGCATCCTGTTGCCAATGATCTCCGGCACCCATGAACTGGAAGAAGCCCTGCACCTGATCCACCGGGCCTGGGGCGAAGTCCGCGACGAAGGCACCGACGTGCCGATGCCGCCGGTGGGGGTGATGATCGAGATCCCGGCCGCGGTGTACCAGACCAAGGAGTTGGCGCGCCAGGTGGATTTCCTGTCGGTGGGCTCCAACGACCTGACCCAGTACCTGCTGGCCGTGGACCGTAACAACCCACGGGTCGCGGACCTGTACGACTACCTGCACCCGGCGGTGTTGCAAGCCTTGCAGAACGTGGTCCGTGACGCCCATGCCGAAGGCAAGCCGGTGAGCATCTGCGGCGAAATGGCCGGCGATCCCGCGGCCGCGGTGCTGCTGATGGCGATGGGCTTCGACAGCCTGTCGATGAACGCCACCAACCTGCCGAAAGTGAAGTGGATGCTGCGCCAGATCAACCTCAGCAAGGCCCAGGAACTGCTGGCGGAAGTGATGACCATCGACAACCCGCAAGTGATCCACAGTTCCCTGCAACTGGCGTTGAAGAACCTGGGGTTGGCGCGGATGATCAATCCGGCGTCGAACAAGACGCTCTGATCCTGCGGCGCCCCTATCGCGAGCAAGCTCGCTCCCACAGTGGATCTCGGTGGTTCACAAAATTTGTGTTCACTGACGTTCGACTGTGGGAGCGAGCTTGCTCGCGATAAGGCCAGCAATGACACAGCAAAACTAAGCCCTGACCTCCACCTCCCCCAGATGCCCCCCATGGGGGCCGAAGCTGCGTTCGACCAGGTGTCGCGTTCCATCGGCATGGACGATCAACGCCGTGCTCGCCCGCGTCCCGTAGGCCGGGCTGGCGATGAACACACTCGAGAGCAGCATCTCGGTCGCCAGGCCCACGCCCGTGTCTGGCAGTTCCGCCACCGGCGCGGGTTGTGGGTCGTTCAGCAGTGCCAACAAGGCCTGGGGCTGCGGATCGTCCAGCACCTCGCCCAGGGCCGCCCGGGCCTTGAGCAATTTGGGCCATGGCGTGTTCAGCCCAGCGTTCGACAAACCATAGACACCCTCGGCCAGCCGCTGGGGCTGGTTATCTCGGGCATTGTGGTGCCACAGCTCGGTGCCATCGCCGAGCAGCAGGTTGAAGCCACCATACTCGTTCGCGCGGGGCACGATTTCGCTGAGGTAATCGGCAATCGACAGATTCCCGGTCAAGAACCGAGCTACCAGCTCACCGCGCGACTTGAAGGCCGGCAACTGGCCCGGGTCACGGATGTTGGTCAGGGCGGCAAACCGACCGTCGGCGCCAATGCCGAGCCAGGTACCACCGGCCTCCAGATCACGCCCGGCATGGATATGGGGCGCGTCGGGCCATTGGGCCAGGGGCAAGGTCGGCCGGGCGTAGAACTCGTCGCGGTTGGCCGCCACGATCAGCGGCCGGGCGTGGCCGGGTCGCCAGGCAAATACGATCAGGCACATCAGGTCGTCCTGTTAAAAGAATGAACCAAACACTCCACCTCTGTGGCGAGGGGATTTATTCCCGCTGGCTGCGAAGCAGCCCCAAAACTATCGAATCAATCAACCTGGCAAATCCGGCTGTCAGGTTTTCAGGGCTGCTTCGCAGCCCAACGGGGATAAATCCCCTCGCCACAGAGGTTCCGCTGCGAAGCAGCCAAGGATCACTCTACCCACACATCGCCCCGGCATCCATCGCCTTCAGTGGAGCCCTGGGCCCTGGATCCGTTACCATGCCGCTCTTATTTCGGGGATGGGCGGGAGAGGCTGGTGGAATTTGTGCTCTATCTGCTGCTCGGCGCCTGCGCCGGCGTGCTGGCCGGGTTGTTCGGCGTGGGGGGCGGGATCATCATCGTCCCGGTGCTGGTGTTCAGTTTCACCCTGCAGGGCTTCGACCCGCAGGTGTTGACGCACCTGGCCGTCGGCACGTCCCTGGCGTCGATCATCTTCACCTCGGTCAATGCCGTACGCGAGCATCAGCGCAAAGGCGCGGTGCGCTGGCCGGTGTTCGCCTGGATGACCGTGGGCATCCTGATCGGTGCCGGTTTTGGCGCAATCACCGCCGAAGCGATTTCCGGCCCGCACCTGCAAAAGATCATTGGCGTGTTCGCCTTGATCGTTGCCGTGCAACTGGCTCTGGACGTCAAGCCCAAGGCCAGTCGCACCGTACCGGGCAAGGCCGGGTTGACCGTGGCCGGCACGGTGATCGGCTGGGCCTCGGCGATTTTCGGCATCGGTGGCGGTTCGCTGACCGTGCCGTTCCTGACTTGGCGCAGCGTGCCGATGCAGCAAGCGGTCGCGACCTCATCGGCCTGCGGACTGCCCATCGCCGTGGTCAGTGCATTAAGTTTCATGATTCTGGGCTGGCACGATCCGCTGCTGCCGGCCCATAGTCTCGGTTTTGTGTATTTGCCGGCGCTGCTGGGCATCGCCTTGACCAGCATGGTCTTCGCCCGTTTCGGTGCGCGGCTGTCCCATCGCCTGTCACCGCGCTTGCTCAAGCGGTTGTTCGCCGCCTTGCTATTCTGCGTTGGCTTGAGTTTTCTGTTCTGACGCAATCCTGGCTTAATCCCGAGGTGACAGGGTCGCCCGGGTATTTTTGACGTTTACGAGGAATATCAATGCTGCCTTACCCGCAGATCGATCCGGTTGCCTTGGCCATCGGCCCGCTGAAAATCCACTGGTACGGCCTGATGTACCTGATCGGCATCGGCGGTGCCTGGCTGCTGGCGTCGCGCCGACTCAACCGCTTCGACCCGACCTGGAACAAGGAAAAGCTCTCCGACCTGGTGTTCTGGTTGTCCATGGGCGTGATCGTCGGCGGACGCCTGGGCTACGTGCTGTTCTACGACCTGAGCGCCTACCTGGCCAACCCGACGCTGATCTTCGAAGTCTGGAAGGGCGGCATGTCGTTCCACGGTGGGTTCATCGGCGTGATGCTGGCGGCGTTGTGGTTCGGCAAGCGCAACAACAAGTCGTTTTTCGAGCTGATGGATTTCGTCGCCCCGATGGTGCCGATCGGCCTGGGCGCCGGGCGCATTGGCAACTTCATCAACGCCGAGTTGTGGGGCAAGCCGACCGACGTGCCGTGGGCGATGATCTTCCCGCCGTTCAGCGACCCGGCGCAATTGCCGCGCCACCCGTCGCAGTTGTACCAATTCGCCCTCGAGGGCGTGGCATTGTTCCTGATCCTCTGGCTGTTCTCGCGCAAACCGCGGCCGACCATGGCGGTGTCGGGCATGTTCGCGCTGTTCTACGGGATCTTCCGTTTCATCGTCGAATTCGTCCGCGTCCCGGACGCCCAGCTGGGCTATCTGGCGTGGAACTGGCTGACCATGGGCCAGGTGCTGTGCCTGCCGATGATCATCGGTGGCCTGGCGCTGATCTGGCTGGCTTATCATCGCGCGCCGGCTGCGGCGGCCAAGGTTTAAATTCGAACCCCGGGGCGCAGGCCTCGGGTTCAAGGACACAGGTAACCCATGAAGCAATATCTCGATCTGGTGGCCCACGTCATCAAGAACGGCACCAAGCAAGCCAACCGCACCGGCGTGAACACCATCAGTTTCCCCGGCGCCATGCTGCGCTATGACCTGAAGGACGGGTTCCCGGCCATCACCACCCGCAAGATGGCCTTCAAATCGGCCATCGGCGAGATGTGCGGTTTTCTTCGTGGCGTGAACAATGCCGCCGAATTTCGAGCCCTGGGCTGCAAGGTCTGGGACCAGAACGCCAACGAAAATGCCCAATGGCTAGCCAACCCGTTCCGCCAGGGCGATGACGACCTGGGCGAAATCTACGGCGTGCAATGGCGCAAGTGGCCGGCCTACAAGCAGATCCCGGTGAGCAACCCGGCAGCCATCGAGCAGACCCTGGCCCAGGGTTACCGGCAGATCGCCGAAGGCGAAGAAAACGGCCAGGCCTACGTGGTGCTGTACAAGGCCATCGACCAGGTTCGCCAGTGCGTCGACACCATCATCAAGGACCCGGGCAGCCGGCGCATCCTGTTCCACGGCTGGAACTGCGCCCAGCTCGATGAGATGGCCCTGCCGCCGTGCCACCTGCTCTACCAGTTCCACCCCAATGTCGAGACCAGGGAAATTTCCCTGACCCTCTACATCCGTTCCAACGACCTGGGGCTGGGTACGCCGTTCAACCTCACCGAAGGCGCCGCGCTGCTGAGCCTGATCGGTCGCCTGACCGGCTACACGCCGCGCTGGTTCACCTATTTCATCGGCGATGCCCACGTCTACGAAAATCACCTGGACATGCTCAACGAACAACTCACCCGCGAGCCGTTCCCGATGCCAAGGCTGGTGATTTCCGAGCGCGTGCCGGAGTTTGCCAAGACCGGCGTGTACCAGCCCGAGTGGCTGGAGTTGGTCGAACCGAGCGACTTCTCCCTGGAAGGCTACCAGCACCATGCCCCAATGACCGCGCCGATGGCCGTCTAAGCCACACCACAATCCCCTGTGGGAGCGAGCTTGCTCGCGATGAGGCCCTTACATTCAACATAGAGGTTGACTGCTGAGCCGCTATCGCGAGCAAGCTCGCTCCCACATTGGATCTCCATGGGGTCAAGATCAGTGGGCAAGGGCACCTCAATGCCCGTGACTGCGCCCCACATGCGAAGGCTCCGCCTCCGGCACCACCGCCCCACTGATTTCCAGCCGCTGCAAGATGCCACATTGCTCCAGGTCCGGCCCTTCGCCACAGCGATGGCGCAGGTCGATCAGTTGTGCCTGCAAGGCCAGCAGGCCATCGATGCGCGCCTTGACGTGGTGGATGTGTTCATCGATCAGCGCATTGACGCTTTCGCATTGGTCCTGGGGGCTGTCGCGCAGGGCCAGCAGGCTGCGGATTTCTTCCAGGGTCATGTCCAGGGTGCGGCAGTTGCGGATGAACGTCAGCCGCTCGGCATGGGCCTGGGTGTAGACGCGGTAATTGCCGTCGCTGCGGGCCGGTTCCGGCAGCAAGCCTTCGCGCTCGTAGTAGCGGATGGTTTCGACCTGGCAGTCAGTGATTTTCGCCAGTTCTCCGATCTTCATGATGCGGCCTCCCAAATAGGTGCTTGACCCTATAGTGGCTACAGGGTCTTTACTGCGCAACAGGCACTTTTCATGGACGTCACCCAATGAGCGATTCCCTTCACATCCATAAGCCCGCCCATGGCCACGACCACGGGCATTCCTGCTGCGCCTCGAAAGCCGCGCCGTCGGTGGTCAACCTCGGCAAAACGCCGACGGACGGTGCGCGGCTGAGCAGTTTCCGCATCGAAGCCATGGACTGCCCCACCGAGCAGACACTGATCCAGAACAAGCTCGGCAAGCTCGAAGGCGTGCAGCGACTGGAATTCAACCTGATCAACCGTGTGCTGGGCGTGACCCACGATTTACCCAGCGACGCGCCGATCATCAAGGCCATCGAATCCCTAGGAATGCAGGCCGAGCCGCTGATCGCGGGCCAGAAACCGGAAACCAACGACCTGCCCGCCCCGGCCAAGCCTTGGTGGCCGCTGGCGCTATCCGGGGTAACGGCCGTGGGCGCAGAAGCGATCCACTTCACCAGCGCCGCGCCAGACTGGGTGGTCGCGTTAGTGGCACTGGTGTCGATCCTCAGCGGTGGCCTGGGCACGTACAAGAAGGGCTGGATCGCCCTGAAGAACCGTAACCTGAACATCAATGCGCTGATGAGCATCGCCGTGACCGGTGCCGTGCTGATCGGCCAATGGCCCGAGGCGGCCATGGTGATGTTCCTGTTCACCGTGGCCGAGTTGATCGAAGCCAAATCCCTCGACCGGGCGCGTCACGCTATCAGCGGCCTGATGCAAATGGCCCCGGAACAAGCCACCGTGCAACAAGCCGATGGCACTTGGCTGGAGCAGGCGGTGAAGGCCATTGCCCTCGGTGCGCGGGTGCGGGTGCGTCCGGGCGAACGCGTTGGCCTGGACGGTGACGTGGTCGCTGGCCGCTCGACCGTTGACCAGGCACCGATCACCGGCGAAAGCCTGCCGGTGGAAAAAACCGTGGGCGACAAGGTGTTCGCCGGCACCATCAACCAGGCCGGCGAGCTGGAATACACCGTGACCGCAGCGGCCGATCATTCCACCCTGGCGCGGATCATCCATGCCGTGGAGCAAGCCCAGGGCGCCCGCGCGCCGACCCAGCGCTTCGTCGATCAGTTCTCGAAAATCTACACCCCGGCGGTGTTTGCCCTGGCCCTGGCAGTCGCCATCATCCCACCGCTGTTCATGGGCGCGGTGTGGTTCGATTGGATCTACCGGGCGCTGGTGCTGCTGGTGGTCGCTTGCCCGTGCGCACTGGTGATATCCACCCCCGTGACCATCGTCAGCGGCCTCGCTGCCGCTGCGCGCAAAGGCATCCTGGTCAAGGGCGGCGTGTACCTGGAAGGTGGCTACAAGCTCGACTACCTGGCCCTGGACAAGACCGGCACGCTCACCCATGGCAAGCCGGTGCAAACCGACTATGTGGCGCTGGCCCCGAGCGTGGAAACCACTGCTCCGGCCCTGGCCGCCAGCCTCGCCGCCCGCTCCGACCACCCGGTTTCCCGGGCGATTGCCAACGCGGCTGTGGATAAGCAGCTGACACAGCAGGTTGTGGACTTCGAGGCGCTTGCCGGGCGCGGCGTGCGCGGCGACATCGGCGGGCATACTTATCACCTGGGCAATCACCGCCTCGTGGAAGACCTCGGCCTGTGCTCCCCCGAACTGGAAGAGAAACTCTTCGCCCTGGAAAAACAAGGCAAGTCGGTGGTGCTGCTGCTCGACGCTACAGGCCCCTTGGCGCTGTTTGCCGTGGCCGACACTGTGAAGGACTCCAGCCGCGAAGCCATCCGGCAACTGCATGACCTGGGCATCAAGACCTTGATGCTCACCGGCGACAACGCCCACACCGCCGACGCGATTGCCGCGCAGGTGGGCATAGACCAGGCTCGGGGCGACCTGTTGCCCGAAGACAAGCTGCAAGCCATTGAAGCGTTGTACGCCCAGGGTCACCGCGTCGGCATGGTGGGCGACGGAATAAACGATGCTCCGGCCCTGGCCCGCTCGGAAATCGGTTTCGCCATGGCGGCGGCCGGGACCGATACAGCCATTGAAACGGCCGATGTCGCCTTGATGGACGATGACCTGCGCAAGATTCCGGCGTTCATTCACCTGTCGCGGCAGACTTCAAGCATCCTCAAGCAGAACATCGCCCTGGCGCTGGTCATCAAGGCGATCTTTCTCGGGGTCACCTTCGCCGGGTTCGCCACCATGTGGATGGCGGTGTTCGCCGACATGGGGGTGAGTTTGCTGGTGGTGTTCAATGGGTTGCGGTTGTTGCGTAAATAAAGAGCGCTGGCGCTGATCTTGCGGCCGGCACATTACACCTTGTGGCGAGGGGATTTATCCCCGCTGGGCTGCGCAGCAGCCCCCAAAAGCAGCCAACCCGGTATGTCAGGTTAATGGGGTTGTCCTTTGAGGGGGCTGCTGAGCAGCCCAGCGGGGATAAATCCCCTCGCCACATGTGCCCATGTTTCAATCGCGCTTGGGCTCGCGGATCTTGTACCAGGCCACATACAACGCCGGCAGGAAAAGCAGCGTCAGCAGGGTGGCAATGATGATCCCGCCGATCATCGCGTAGGCCATCGGCCCCCAGAACACTTCCCGGGCAATCGGGATCATGCCCAGGCTCGCCGCGGCCGCCGTGAGCAGGATCGGCCGACGCCGGTGCTCGGTGGCTTCCACCACCGCATCCCAGGGCTCGTAGCCGTCACGTTCGTATTCATCGATCTGGGTCACCAGGATCACCGAGTTGCGGATGATGATGCCGATCAAGGCGAGGATCCCGAGGATCGCCACGAAGCCCATGGGCGTGCCCGTCGGCACCAGCGCCAGCACCACGCCGATCAACCCGAGGGGCGCGACGCTCGCCACCAGGAACAGTTTCTGCACGCTGTGCAGTTGAATCATCAGGAAGGTCGCCATCAGGAACAGCATCAGCGGCACGACGCTGGCGATCGGCCCTTGGGCCTTGCTGCTCTCCTCCACCGTACCGCCCGTGGCGACCTTGTAGCCCACCGGCAGGCCAGCGGCGAACTTGTCGATGGCCGGTTGCAGTTGCTTGACCAGGTCGGTGGGCTGGATCTCATCGCGCACCGCAGCCTTGATGGTGATGGTCGGTTTGCGGTCACGACGCCACACCAAGGGCTGCTCCAGCTCATAACGCACCGTGGCGAACGCCAGCAACGGAATCGAGGTGCCGCCCGGGGTGACGATCTGCAGGTTCTGCAGGGTCTCCGGCGAACCGCGCTCGGCGTCTTCGGCACGGCCGACCACATCGATCAGGTAGATATCGTCGTTGACCTGGGTCACCGGCGAGCCACTGACGATGCTGTTCATCAGCCTGGCCACGTCATCGGACGACAAGCCCAATTGCCGGGCCTTGTCCTGGGCGATGTCGATGCGCAGCACTTTGCCCGGCTCGTTCCAGTCGTAAATGATTTCGCCGATGTGAGAATTCTTGTCCAGCTCGGTGGCCAGCTCGATGGCGTGCTTGCGCACCTGGTCGACGTCCTTGCCGCTGACCCGGTACTGGATCGGCCGGCCCACCGGCGGGCCCATTTCCAGGGCCTGCACGTAGCTGCCGATGCCGACGAAGTCCTCGCGCAAACGCTTTTGCAGGCGTTCCGTAAGGGCGGTACGCGACTCCAGGCCTTTGCTGACGATCACCAGTTGGGCGTAGTAGGGGTTCTGCAGTTGCTGGTCCAGCGGCAGGTAGAAACGAATCGCGCCTTCACCGATGTAGGTGCTCCAGCGCGCAATGTCCGGGTCGTCCTTGAGCGTCGCCTCCAGGCGGTCGACGGCTTTGCGCGTCTCGTCCATCGAGGCGTTTTGCGGCAAGTTTAGGTCCACCAGGATTTCCGGCCGGTCCGACGATGGAAAGAACTGGTTCTGCACGAAGCGCATGCAAAACACCGCCAGCACGAACAGCAATACAGTGATGCCAATCGCCCACCAACGGTTGCGCATCGCCCACAGCAGGCCGCCATTGAACGCCCGGCCGATCCGCCCCGGTTCGGCGTTGTGGGGTTTGACGTCGGTGCTGAGGATGTGCACGCCGATCACCGGGGCAAACAGCACCGCGACGATCCACGACACCAGCATCGCCACGGCGATGACTGCGAACAGGGTGAAGGTGTACTCACCGGCGGAGCTTGCATTCAGCCCGATGGGCACAAAACCGGCGACCGTCACCAGGGTTCCGGTGAGCATCGGGAACGCCGTCGAGGTATAGGCAAAAGTCGCGGCCTGTTCCTTGCTGTCGCCTTTTTCCAGGCGCGTGACCATCATCTCCACGGTGATCATCGCGTCGTCCACCAGCAGGCCAAGGGCGATGATCAACGCGCCGAGGGAAATCCGCTGCATGGTGATGCCGCTGTATTCCATGAACAGGAAGACCATCGCCAGTACCAGCGGAATCGAACAGGCCACCACCAGCCCGGCCCGTACGCCAAGGCTGATGAAGCTGACGACCAATACAATGATCACCGCCTCGAACAAGGCGCTGGTAAAGCCGCCGACCGCCTCTTCCACCACCTCGGCCTGGTCCGACACGGTGTGCACGCCAACGCCCACCGGCAGGTCGGCGGTCAGTTCGTTCATGCGCGCATGCAAGGCCTTACCGAACTCCTGAATGTTGCCGCCCTTCTTCATGGCGATGGCCAGCCCAATGGCCGGCGTACCGTTGAAGCGGAACATCGGTGTGGCCGGATCCACGTAGCCGCGACGAATGTCGGCGATATCAGCCAGTCGATAGAAGCGGTCGTTAAGTCGCAGATTGACGTTGGCCAAGTCTTTTTCCGACTGGAACTGCCCGGACGTGCGCACGGAAATCCGTTCCGGCCCGGCGTCGATCACCCCGGCAGGCGTCACGGCATTCTGCGATTGCAGGCTCTGCACCACCTGGCGCTGGTCGATCCCCAGGGCGGCGAGCTTGCGTGTGGAGAAGTTCAGGTACAACACCTCGTCCTGCTCGCCCACCATCTCCACCTTGCCCAGGCCCGGTACATCACGGATCTCGGCGCGCACCTGCTCCACGTAGTCGCGCAACTGGCGCATCGACAGACCGTCGCCGGTGAAGGCGTACACCGAACCGTAGACATCGCCGAACTCGTCGTTGAAACCAGGTCCTTGCAAGCCTTCGGGGAAGTCGCCACGAATGTCGTTGATCTTCTTGCGCACCTGGTACCAGATCTCGGGGATTTCCTTGGCCCCGGTGGTATCGCGCAGGTACACGAACACCGTCGACTCGCCCGGGCGGGTGTAGCTTTTGACGTAATCGAGGGAATCGAGCTCTTCGAGTTTTTTCTCGATGCGGTCGGTGACCTGCTTGAGGGTCTCTTCCTGGGTCGCGCCCGGCCAGCGGCTCTGGATAATCATGGTCTTGATGGTGAACGACGGATCCTCCTCCCGCCCCAGGTTCATGTAGGAGAACACGCCCATCAACAGCGCCACGAACATCAGGTACCAGACGAACGACTGATGCCGCAGGGCCCATTCGGATAAGTTGAAAGGCCCTTTCATCGTGCGTCCTCGTCGAGTTTCACTTTCTGCCCCGGCGTGAGGCTGTTCACGCCGGCGCTGACCACGCGGTCGCCGGCCTTGATGCCATTGGCCACCAGCACCGAGTCATTCGAGCGCTTGAGGATCCGTACCTCGCGGGGCGAGACCGTCTGGTTCTGCGGGTCGATGAGCCAGATGCGCGCCTTGCCGTCGACCTCTTGCAGGGCGCTGAGCGGCAGCTCGATGCGCGGTTCGATGGCTGAACTCAGGGTCACGCTGATGGCCGTGCCCAGGCGAAAACCCGGCGGTGTGTCGCTCAGCGTCAGGCGTGCGCGGCGGGTGCGGGTAGCGCTCTGGGCTTGGGGTTCGATCTCGCGCACGATAGCGGTGGTATGGAGGCTCGGGTCCATTTGCGCGGCGACTTCGAACACCACATCGGCGGGCAGCCGGTCGACGAGATCGGCCGGCAGGTCGATCACCGCTTCCTTGATGTCCGGGCGGGCCAGGGTCACCACCTGCTGGCCGGCGGTGACCACCTGCCCGGCTTCGGCATTCCAGGCCGTGACCACCGCATCGTGATCGGTGTGCAGCTCGCTGTAGTTGAGTTGGTCGCGAGCCTGCTGCACCGCCGCCTTGGCCTGTTCGAGGGAAGCGCCGGTGGTCTTCAGGTCGGTCTGGGCGATGTCCAGTTGCGCCTGAGCCCCGACGCCACGGTCGAACAATTGCTGCTGGCGACGGGCATTGGCCTGGGCGTTGATGTACTGCGCTTCGATCCGCGCCAGGTCGCCCTGGGCGGCGCGCAACTGGTTCTGCTGGTCAGTGGGGTCGAGCGTGGCGAGCAGGTCGCCCTTCTTCACTTCGGCGCCGACATCGACATTGCGACTGGCGATGCGTCCTGGCACGCGGAAACCCACGTTGCTCTCGAAGCGCGCCTGGATGTTCCCGGCGAACCGTCCGAGCGCCTGCTGGTCGAGGGCCCGGACCTCAACGGACAACACCGGACGCACCGGTTCGGGCGGTGCTTCCTCCTTGGAACAGGCGGCCAACAAGAGACCGGCCGAGACCATCCACAAACGCTTCATGGCTGGGCTCCCGGCGTGGATTTTTCATAGGTGTTTTCAGCGATCTCGACGCCTACGCCGGGGTGCAGCAATTGTCCGCCGGCGGTGACGACTTTCTCACCGCCCTTGAGGCCGTCGCTGATGATGACCTTGCCGGTCAGGTAGCGGCCGACCGTCACCGTCTGCAACCGCGCCTTGCCCTCGCCGTCCACCAGCCACACGGCCGGCTCACTGAGGTTCTTGGTGAGGGCCGACCAAGGCAGCTCGAAGGCCGTCTTGCCGGCGGACTTGGCCGTGGCACTGACCACCGACCCCAGGCGCATGCCTTCGGGCAAATCATTGAGGGTGACCTTGACCTGCACGGTGCCGGTCTGGGCAGACACCGCCGGGGTGATTTCCCGCACCGTGCCGGTGGTCTTGATGGCCGGGTTTTCCAGCAGACTGATGGTGATGGCTGGGTCCGACGGTGCTTCGCTCAACAACGATTCATAAATGTTGAACACCGCGTCGCGCTCGCCGTCCCGGGCCAGGCTGAAGATCGGCTCCGTGGCCTGCACCACCTGGCCGACTTCCGCCTGGCGCGCCGTGATGATGCCAGGGGCCTCGGCAACCAGCGCGGTGTAGCTCAGTTGCTCACGGGCGTTGGCCAATTGGGCCTGTGCGGCGGTCAGCGCACTCTGACTGCTGCGCAGTTGGGCCTGGGCCGCGTCGTATTCGCTCTGGCTGGTGTAGCCCTTGGGCAGGAGTTTCTGTTGGCGCACGAACGCCGCCGCACTCTGCTTGACCCGCGCCTGCTCGGCTGCCACCTGGGCCTCGGCGGAGTCGACGCTGGTCTGCAAGTCCCGGGGATCGAGGCGGGCCAGCACTTGCCGGGCCGAGACCCGGTCGCCGACATCGACCTTGCGCTCGATGATCTTGCCGCCCACGCGAAACGACAGATCGGCCTGCACCCGCGCCTGCACGTCGCCGGTCAGGGTCACCGAGGCGGCGTATTCACTGGGCACGGCTTGCTGCACGAACACCCGTGGCAAGGCTTTTTCCTCGGCCTTCTTATCACCGCACCCCGTCAACAACACACACACGCCCAAGCCAACAATCAATTTGATTCCGGGACCAGCCATGCAGACTCCTTTGCGTTGTACGGACGTACCAGTGACGATACGACTGTGAGCTTAGAACAGGGTTCACTGAAAGCACAGCAATCGGGCAGACTTGGCCCGACGTCCATGCAAAGGACATAGGCATGCTCAAGACATTGGCGGTGGCCAACTACCGCTCCATCAACAAACTGGTCATCCCCCTGGGACGGCTGAACCTGATCACCGGCCCCAACGGCAGCGGTAAATCCAATCTGTACCGCGCCCTGCGCCTGCTGGCAGAAACCGCACAGGGTGGGGTGGTCAACGCCCTGGCCCGCGAAGGTGGACTGGACTCCACCTTCTGGGCCGGGCCGGAGGAAATAAGCCGACGCATGCGCAGCGGCGAAGTGCCCATCGGTGCTACCGTTCGGCTCAGTACCAAACGCCTGCGCCTGGGATTCGCCGCACAAGACTTCAGCTATTCGATTGCCCTCGGCCTGCCGGAACCGAGTTCATCGGCGTTTTCACTGGACCCTGAAATCAAGCGCGAGTGCATCTGGGCCGGCCCGGTCTTTCGTCCCGCCAGCTTGCTGGTGGATCGCCACGGCCCGATGATCCGAGCCCGCGACGGCCGGACGTGGGACGTCCTGGCCCAGCACACGCCCACCTTCGACAGCCTGTTCGACCAGGTCGGCAGCCTGCGCACTTCACCGGAAGTGCTACAGATGCGCGAGTTCATTCGTCGCTGGCGTTTCTACGACCACTTTCGCAGCGACGCCGACGCCCCGGTGCGCCAGCCACAACTGGGCACCCGCACGCCGGTGCTGCACCATGACGGCCGCGACCTGGCCGCCGCCCTGCAGACCATTCTTGAAATCAGTGACGACCAAGCCCTGCATGCCGCCATCGGCGATGCGTTCCCGGGTGCCCGGCTGCAGATCGAGAAGCTGCAAGGTGGGCGTTTCGGCATCGCGTTTCACCAACATGGCTTGCTGCGCCCACTGTCCGCCGCCGAACTGTCGGACGGGACCTTGCGCTATCTACTGCTGATCGCGGCGCTGCTCACCCCGCGCCCACCTTCGCTGATGGTGCTCAACGAACCGGAAACCAGCCTGCACCCGGACCTGTTGCCGGCCCTGGCGCGGTTGATCATCCGGGCTTCGCAGGACTGTCAGGTCTGGGTGGTTTCCCACGCCCGACGCTTGATCACGGCCTTGCAGAAGGACGACGAGTGCAATTGCATCGTGCTGGAAAAAGACCTGGGACAGACCGGGATCGTGGGCCAGGGGATGCTGGATGCGCCGGCATGGAACTGGCCGGATTGACCGACAGTATTTGCACATGCCTTGCCGGAGGACTATGTTCCTTGCGCTGCAGGACAGGCCTGATCACCCGCCAAGGAAACGCAGCCAACTGCCAGGCGCTCTGGTGACACTCACAAGGAGAATTGAAATGGCCGACGTGAAAGCCCCGCAACAACTCGACCCGCAAGACCTGGTCAAACTGCTCGTGGCCCTGCGCCGAGCGCTGAAGGACAGGGCTGCGTAGCCCTGCAGGATCGACGATCCATTGTGGCGAGGGGATTGATCCCCGTCGGGCTGCGAGGCAGCCCCTATGCAACTGACCGCATCTGCCTGACACACCGCACCGACTGGCCTGGGGTCTGCTGCGCAGCCCAGCGGGGATAAATCCCCTCGCCACAGGCTATTCGGAGCCTGACACGTTTGTGGCGAGCACACTCCCTCGCCACAGACGCGTCGGCTTGGCTCGATCAGAACGCCGGCAATACCGCGCCGCTGTATTTCTTCTCGATGAACGCCTTCACTTCAGGGCTGGTCAGGGCCTTGGCCAGTTTCTGGATGGCCGGGCTGTCCTTGTTGTCCGGACGGGCCACCAGGAAGTTGACGTAAGGCGAATCCGAACCTTCGATCACCAGGGCATCCTTGGCCGGGTTAAGACCCGCTTCCAAAGCGTAGTTGGTGTTGATCAGGTCCAGGTCGACCTGGTCCAGCACCCGCGGCAGCATGGCCGATTCCAGTTCCTTGAACTTGAAGTTGTGCGGGTTCTTGGCGATGTCTTTCGGAGTCGCCAAAGCGTTTTTCGGGTCTTTCAACTCGATCAGGCCAGCCTTCTGAAGCAGGATCAGGGCACGGCCGCTGTTGCTGCCTTCGTTGGGAAGCGCGATGGTCGCGCCATTTGGCAGGTCCGCCAGGTTCTTGTACTTCTTCGAGTAGCCGCCGAATGGTTCGACGTGAACGCCGATCACGGTCACCAGGTTCGTGCCTTTGCCTTCGTTGAAGTTGGTCAGGTACGGCAGGGTCTGGAAGTAGTTGGCGTCCAGGCGCTTCTGGTCAACCTGTACGTTGGGTTGGACGTAGTCGGTGAAGACCTTGATTTCCAGGTCCACACCTTCTTTGGCCAGGGCCGGCTTGATCAGCTCGAGGATTTCAGCGTGGGGTACCGGGGTGGCGGCCACGACCAGTTTCTCCGCGGCCTGGGCCAGGCCCGAAGCCAGGGCCGCCGCCAATGCGGTGAACAACAGAACCTTTTTCATGCAGTGTCCTTATCGAGAATCACAGTCGTCATGGACGACGGCTAACGGTAGAAGTGCCAGTGAAGTGCTATCGCTGGCGTGATGCGGACGATACCGATATTTTTTATTCCTTAACAATATCTTTTATTCAAGTTCATATTCATTTTACTCATATAGCTAACACCGCTTTTGTGGCGAGGGGATTTATCCCCGCTGGGGCGCGAAGCGGCCCTAAATGCCGGCACCCGGTGTGTCAGGCAGATTGAGTTGATCGCTTAGGGGCTGCTTCGCAGCCCAGCGGGGATAAATCCCCTCGCCACGAGTTCCGGTGTTTTCTACAGCGTTTGTTCCAGTCGACTGAGCAGCACCTTGAGTGCGGCACGCTCACCTTCCGATCCACCTGCGATGACCTGCGCCACTTGCTGCTCGATCAGTTCAGGCACTGAAGGCTGGGGCGGTAAATTCAGGTGCTCGGGTAAAATCTCGTCACCGGTGCTCACCAGCAACGCAAAGTGAATGACATTTTCCAGCTCGCGGGTGTTGCCCGGCCAGCTGTGTTGCTCAAGGGCACCTTGCGCCGCTTCACTGATCAGCGGCACGGCCAGGCCGAGTCGCTGGCTGTAGATCCCCAGGAAATATTCGGCCAGGGACAGGATATCGCCCACCCGCTCACGCAGGGCCGGCAGTTCGAGCCGGCCTTCGCCCAGGTAGTGGTAGAGGCGTTCGTGGAATTTCCCAGCGGCCACAGCCTGCGCCAAGTCGATGCTGGTGGCCGCAACCAGGCGGACATCCACCGGACTGGGCTGATGGGCGCCGACGCGGGTGACTTCGTGGTTCTCCAGGGCCGCCAGCAACTTGATCTGGATCGGCAGCGGCAAATCGCCGATTTCATCCAGGTAAAGGGTGCCGCCATTGGCCGAACCGAACCAACCGGCCCGGCTGCTGGCCGAGCCGCTGTGGCTGCCAGCGGCATATCCGAACAGTTCGGCGTCGGCGTAAGTCGGGCTGATGGCACCGCAGTTGACCGAAACAAACAATCCGGCACGATCACTCTCGCGATGGATATGCCGGGCCAGCAACTCCTTGCCGCTACCGGTTTCTCCGCGTATCAGCACCGAAATTTCACGGGGCGCCAGTTGCTCCAACGCCTGGCGCAACTGGCGCGAACGGGGGTCGACGAACACCAGCGCCTTGGCGCGGATGCTCAGGGGGCTTTTTTCCGCATCGGGAAAGGTCAGCAAGGGCTGACCGAAGGTTTCATCCAAACTCATGGCAGGCTCCCGCCCCAGACCGCCGGGAGACGGGGGGCGCTTAACATTCAGGCGCGACGCAGGGCGTGATGCTCCATGCGGTTTTGCAGACGGTAGAGGTAAGCGAAACCCTGTTCCCAACGCTGGTGGCCGGACTGCACGTTGATATGCCCCGCCCCCGCCAGGATCCCGGCCTCGGCGCCCCAGTTGCGGGCCAGTTCCAAGGCGCGCGGGGCGCTCACGGCGGCGTCGTTGTCGGAGCTGACCACTAGGCTTGGGAACGGCAACAGGTCGCTGGGAATCGGCGCGAAGTTGCGCAGTGCCGGGACGCAGGCCGGTCGTTCGACATCGGCCGGCGCCACCAGCAACGCCCCGCGCACCTGCCGCAGGCAGTGCACCGGCGCGGTCGCCGCCCAATGGGCCACCGTGATGCAACCCAGGCTATGGGCAATCAGGATCACCGGGGTGTTATCGGCGGCCACGGCCTCGGCCAGCGCGGCCACCCAGTCTTCACGCCGGGGCGTCACCCAGTCGGCCTGCTCGACCCGGGCGCTGTTGGGCAGGCTGTTCTGCCAGTGGGTTTGCCAATGATTTTCCGGCGATCCTTGCCAGCCCGGCACAATCAGGTAGCGAATCGATTCGTTGCGCATGGGTGCTCTCCTGCGTGTCTGTTCCGGGACGAGTATAGGGAGGAGAGTTGTATTATTTAAGGAATAAGAAGCTATTTGGTAAGACTTAAAAAGAATATAAACTCAAACCTGTGAGAGCGAGCTTGCTCGCGATAGCGTCAGGTCCGTTACATCAATGTTGACTGACAGTCCGCCATCGCGAGCAAGCTCGCTCCCACAGGTATTGCGTCGATCTCACTCGCTACGCCCCTTGCGCAACAACACATCCAACTGGTCTATCACTTCCGCCCAGTCCGCATCCTCGAGGATCTCGTCGCGCAGCAATTGCTGTTGGGCCTCGTTCCAGAAGAATGCATCGGCCAGGTGCAAGTCGGGCTTGAGAGGCGAGTGGGTGACGATGAACTGATCGATGCTGACGGCATCGTCAGGCAGGCCCAGTTGCTTGAACAGGGCAGAAAGGCTGTGAATCGGCGTTTCCATGGGAGGCTCCGGGGCACTTCAGGGAATGGCTGTTCTCTTGGCAGTCTAGCCCCTCGCCGACCGCCAGACTGATCAAAATTCAATCAACCTCCGACTCGACTAGACTTTGAATAAACATCCCGACAACGACACGTTGCGGAGGATCCCGTGAACATTCACTGGTTGACGGTTGCGCTGCTGGCAATCAGCGGGCCCGCGTTCGGTGCCGATGGCCTCATGCCACCGGGCACCGATCCCCTGGGTTTCTGGCTGATCGCCGTTGGCGTGGCCTTGCTGGTCTTCGAGGCGGCCCTGCCCAATTACGGCGTCGCGGGGCTGGGTGGCATTGTTCTGTGCGTGATTGGCGCGGTCATCCTGACCAACGCCGATGTACCGGTTCCGCTGATGCTCGGCCTGGGCCTGGTCAGCGCCTTGCTGCTGATCGCGTTGCTGGTCCGTGCGTTGAAGACCCGGCCACGTCAGCCTGTCAGCGGCGATGCCGCGCTGTTGGGCACCGTCACGGCGGTGACCGTTTTGCAGGCCGGCAATCATCGTCAGGGTTGGGTCCAGTTGGAAGGCGAACGCTGGCAGGTGGCAAGCGCGACGCCGCTGCGGCCTGGGCAAGCGGTTCGGGTCATCGCCCGCAAGGGCTTGCTGCTGGAAGTGGCCCCCGCTGACTCACAAGGAGTCTGAGATGGGTATGCAAATCGGTTTTACGATGCTGTTGTTGCTGTTGATCGCGCTGGCGGCTTCGACATTCCGGATCCTGCGCGAATACGAACGGGCGGTGGTGTTCCAACTCGGTCGGTTCTGGCAAGTCAAAGGCCCAGGGTTGATCCTGCTGATTCCGGTGGTGCAGCAGATGATCCGCGTCGACCTGCGCACGATTGTCCTCGACGTGCCGGCCCAGGATGTGATCACCCGGGACAACGTCTCGGTGAAGGTCAACGCGGTGCTGTACTTCCGCGTGCTCGACCCGCAGAAGGCAATCATCCAGGTCGAGAACTTCCTCATGGCCACCAGCCAATTGGCGCAAACCACGTTACGGGCGGTCCTGGGCAAACATGACCTGGACCAGTTGCTGGCCGAACGCGAGCAATTGAACGGCGACATCCAGCAAGTGCTCGATGCCCAGACCGACGCCTGGGGCATCAAGGTGGCGAACGTCGAGATCAAGCACGTGGACCTCAACGAATCCATGATCCGCGCCATCGCCCGCCAAGCCGAGGCCGAACGGGAACGCCGGGCCAAGGTGATCCACGCCGAAGGCGAGCTGCAAGCCTCGGAAAAACTCATGCAGGCCGCCGAAATGCTCGGGCGCCAGCCAGGCGCCATGCAACTGCGCTACATGCAGACGCTGGGCTCGATTGCCGGGGATAAAAGCTCCACCATCGTCTTCCCTTTGCCGATTGAATTGCTCAAGGGGATGGCGGAGTTGTCGCCGAACAAGCCTTGACCCACAGAGCAAGCATCCCCTGTGGCGAGGGGATTTATCCCCGTTGGGCTGCGAAGCGGCCGCGAATCGGTCAGTTCGGTGTGCCAGGAAGATTGGGTTCGCTGCTTTAGGGCTGCTTCGCAGCCCAGCGGGGATAAATCCCCTCGCCACAAAAGCGGGTTTGACTCTCCACAAAAGCGGGTCTGATTCCCCACAAAAGCGGGTTTGATTCCCCATAAAAGCGAGTTTGATTCCCCACAAAAGCGGGTTTAATTCCCCACAAAAGCGGGTTTGATTCCCCATAAAAGCGGGTTTAATTCCCCACAAAAGCGGGTTTGATTCCCCATAAAAGCGGGTTTGATTCCCCACAAAAGCGAGTTTGATTCACCGCTACGGGGGCAGTGACTTCAACGCTTCATAGGGCCCCTGCGCCCAGCGCATGACCTGCTCGCGCAACAGCGCCGACGCCTCCCGGCGCTTGTCTTCGCTATCGCCAACAAATGTTTGCGCCGGCTGCTTGGCATGCTGCCCGACCGCTGCGAAGACGTGCCTGCATTGCTCATCATCGAGGCCGAAAAACGCTGCCAGCCTGCCCGTCATCGCCTCGGGCAGTTCGGTGTAGTCGACCGCTAGCCCAGCCAATGCCCGGCAGTGCTCCACCCCCGTCGCCAACAACCGCCCTACCCGGCGCGGGATGAAATCTTCCCGGCTGCCGAACGGCAATCCATCGTCCAGGACACTCGGCCCGATCATCTCCGGCACCATGTGCATGCCGGGACGGCGCAAGTGGGAAACGGCGATTTCCAAGGGATCGCGGTAGACGAACAGCCAGGGCGTGTCGGGAAAGCACCCGCGCAACAACGGCAGCTCACCGATGTTCCAGGCGTCGAGCTTGACCACCAGGCGTTGCTCCACGCCTCGACGGCGCTGCCCGTAGGCCGACATCAAGCCCTTGAGCGCCATGCACCGTTCGCCCGGCGGCAGATCACCGCGCAGCAGCGTATCCAGGGGCGGCGATTCCGAGATGACGATATGGTCGTCCAATTGGGCGAGCATCTGGCTGATCAAGGTCGAACCGCAACGGGAGGCATGGAAAATGAACGCACTGGGCCCGAGGCCCGGGCTTTGCCGTTGCCACTGGCCGAGCGCGTCCAAAGGCGTCCGGCGACGGAACGCCTGGTTGAAGGGCAGGCGCAGGGCGTCTTCCACGGCGTCGCCAAAAAATGGCTGCGTCAGTTGCGCGTCGCCAAACCAGCACCAATCGACCCACCACTGTCCGGCCTCCCGCCATACGCGGATGGGCAGCCAACCGTGCAGACTCAGGTCTTCCACTGCGCTCTCCACTGCTGGCGACCGTTGCGCATGGCGGCCCGCAATTCTTCCCGGGTGAAATGAAGCCCTCGCTCGGCCCCCAGCGCCAGCACCGACTCAATGAATGCATCGAGGTCAGGCAGGCCCTGCAACGTCCGGGCAAGATGAGGATCGTTTTCCACGTACCGCTGAAAACGAGCGAAGTCGCTTTGCCTGGCGCCCGCGGCGGGTGTGGTGGGCAACCCATCGGCGATCTGCCGGGCCAGCCAGGGCCCGGGACGACAATCGAGCACCAGGTGAACCCGCGAATGAGCACTTCGGTTAACCACCCGATGGGGCCGTGCGAGGTCGAGAAACCAGCACTCACCGGCTGTCATCGGAATGATCTGTCCATCCAGGAAGAAGTCCACGTCAGGTGGGCTGAGCAGGGGAACGTGCAGGCGCACATCGGCGTCCGGTCCGTCCAGGTCATAGTCACGATGCTCGTGGATGCACCCGCCGGGTCCCAGCCGCAGCAACCGGGCCGAGACGATCTCCAGGGGCCATTGGCACAACGCCTCATGCCAGCGACCGTCCGCTGTCCAAGGCTCACGGTGTCGGGGCTGACCGCGCCCGGGGGACAGCTCGGTGACAGCGTCGGCCGCCGAAATCAGCGCCACGCCGCTCCAATCGCCGCTGTGATAGGCACTGTTGAAATGCCCCCGCCAACGCACGTCTTCAATGGCTGCCAGTGCCTGCAACAGCAACGGCAGGTTCACCGCCACCGGCAGCCGGGAAAACGCCGGACGCGCCATGCCAGCGCCCGGTTATTGAGTCACCGTGGCGGGCTCCGGCAACGTGATATCGCCCTGGGACCAGGCCGCTTCGCGGTTGGCCAGCGCTGTGGCGATCGACTGGACTTCGGTCGATTGCACTTCGTTCGGCAGCGGGTCGAGGCCGGCGCTGGCGAAGATCTGCCCGTAGGCGTTGCGCAGGTCGGCGTAGGCCAGGTCCCGGCGCAGATCGGCCTGCAGGGTATTCAGTTCGCCCTGGATCAGGTCCAGTTCGCCGATACCGGCAGCCTGGTGACGGCTGCGCAGCTGACCGACAATCTGCCCGTCGATGTCCGACAGTTGCTGGCTGGTCTTGAATTGGCGCAGGGCTTCGCGATAGTTGGCATTGGCCACGTACAACTGCGCCAACACGGCAATCGACATCGCCTGACGCCGCGCCGCCGCCACTTCCTCACCGGCCTTGGCCACGTCGATGGCCGCCGGGGCGGAAATCACGTTGAACAGGTTCCAGGTGACTTTCACGCCATAGTCGGCCCAACCCTGCTCCACCAGGAACGAGTTGCTGTCGTAATGCCCGCCGGCGGAAAACTCCAGCCCCGGCAACAGGCGCAACATGGCCTTGCGGGTTTCGGCGGCGGTGATGCGCGTCTGGTAGTCCTGCTCGCGCAATTCCGGACGGCTGGCCAGGGCTTCCTGTTCGAGGCGGGCCAGGTCGACCTTGAGTTCCGGGATGGTGTATTCGTCCTGGGTCGCCAGCGTCAGCTCGGTGCCCAAAGGCAAGTTGATCAGGGTCGCCAGCTCGGTCTTGGCGAGGGACAGCGCCCGGCGTTGCTCTTCCAGTTGGCGGGTGGCCTGGATCAGCGAACGCTGGTAACCCAAGGCCTGCACCGGGTCACCAATGCGCTGTTCGCTCATGCTCTGGCTATTGTCGCGCGCCGCCTCGACCCGGACCATCAGGCTGTCGATCTGCTTGAGCAGGCGCTCGGCGGCCATGGCGCGCCAGTAGGCAGAACGCACGTCCTGAACAATGGTGTTGATCACCTTGCGCCGGCGTTCCTGCACAATCAGGCGCTGGTCCCCAGCCTGTTTGGCGCTGATATAACTCACGCCGAAGTCGAGCACGTTCCAGACCATGGTCAGGTCCGCCACTTCACGGTCACGGTCCTGGGAGGTCGACGGTTCCAGGGACTGGGTACCGGTTTCCACACTCTGGCTGCTGGAGGCGCTGACATTGTTGCGGCCCACATAACCGGCATCCAGGGCCATGCGCGGCAGCATGTCGAAACTGGCCAGGTCCAGCTGACGCTTGGCCAGGGCTTCCTCCATGATCTTCAAGCGACCTTCGAGGTTGTACTTCACCGCCCGGGCCATGGCCTGGTGCAGGGTCAGTGGGCCGCTCAGCGGCTCCTGATCCTTGTACATGTTCTGCAGGTCGGTTCGAGCGCGCTGTTCGCTGACGCTTCGATCGATCGGCTCACTGGTGACGGCACATCCGCTGACCACCAACGCCAGCGCACTCACTGCAAATAACTTCTGACTTCTATTCATTCCCTGGATTGCCCCTGGCTGCCCCAATATTTTTTAGAATTCAAGCCAGCACTTGGCTGATACCGACCTGTCGTAACGCGGTTGCCAGGTTGTCGACCTGACGTTGTTCAGTGTCTTTGAGCTGTTGCAGCTGCTGACCCAGGCTCGGCGCTCCGAACATCCCCCGCAGCCCTTGGGACACATCGCCGCCCTGCATCGACTGGCTGCCGAAGGCCTCCATCGAATCGCCCTCGGAACCGGCGTCCTGGGTGAACAGGGTCGAAAGCGTGCTGCTGCCGAACACCCCACCATCGCCCCCACCAAAGCCGAGGAACCCCTGGCCGCTGCCATCGCCAGCGGCGTCAGAGCTGAAAACCTGGGCGATATAGCTCGGCGCCAGGGCACCACGGTTGATGAAAATGTCCCCAATCGGCCGCAGGCCCCCGCCCACGTCCCGTTGCTCGAACAGCGGCGGGAAGCCCAGCGGCGAACCCAGGTTGCCAGTCGGCGGGGTAAAGACGATCGGTTGCAACGGCACCTCGGACGGCGGGAGGACCGTGACCGGGTCGGACGTCAGGAACTCCGGTGGCGGCTTCACGTCGTTGGGCACCACGGTGTCGATCGCGTAGTTGTTGGACACCGCCACGCTGGCCCCGGCGTTGCCGGACAGGTCGCTGACGTTGCTGGTGTCCAGGGCGATGAAGTTGCTCGGGTCGGTGAGGCTCACCGTCGGCGTGAACGTAGCCGTCCAGGTCCTGCCGCCGTCGCTGGTGGTCAGGTTGGTCAGTTCACCGTTGGTGACGCTGAGGTCCGACAGATCGAAGTCGGTCACCGCTTCGCTGAAGGTGAAGGTCACCTGGGTCGTCTCGCCCACCGTCAGGTTCGGGTCGGCGACCACGATGGTGGCCGTCGGCCGGGTGGCGTCCAGTGCGTAGTTGGCGGAAATCGCGATGCCGACGCCGGCGTTGCCGGCCAAGTCCTGCACAGTGCTGGCGTCGAGCAGAATCAGGTTGGTGGCATCGTTGACGCCCGCGGTCGGGGTCAGGGTCGCCGTCCAGGTCAGGCCGCCATCACTGCTGGCGAGGTTGGACAACACCCCATTGGCGACACTGAGGTCCGACAGGTCGAAACCGGACACCGCCTCGGTGAAGCTGATGGTCACGGTGGTGCTCTGGCCAATGCCCAGAGTGGTGTCGCCCACGGTGATGGTGGCGCCCGGGCGCACCGTGTCGATTGCGTAATTGTTAGAGGCCACCACACCGACACCGGTGTTGCCCGAGGCGTTGACCACGCCGCTGGTGTCCAGGCTGATCAGGTTGGTGGTGTCCGTGACGTTGCTCGCCGGGGTGAACGTCGCGGTCCAGGTCACGCCGCCATCGCTGGACGAAACGTTGCTCAGCGTACCGTTGCTGATGCTCAGGTCACTGTTGTCGAAGCCACTGACCGCCTCCGAGAAAGTGATGGTCACCAATGAGGTTTCACCGACCGCGAGGGCGTTGTCGGCCACCACGATCGTGGCGGTTGGCAGCCGGGTCTCGACCGCGTAGTTGGCCGAATCGGTGGTGCCCGCGCCAGCGTTGCCAGCCGCGTCGCTCACACCGGTATTGTCCAGGGTGATCAGGTTGGAGGCGTCGCTCACACCGAGGGTTGGCGTGAAGGTCGCCGTCCAGGTCAGGCCGCCGTCGCTGCTGCTGACGGCGCTCAGGGTACCGTTGGCCACGCTCAAGTCAGCATTGCTGAAGCCAGTCACCGCCTCGCTGAAGGTGATGGTCACTTGCGCGGTTTCACCCGGCCTCAGCGTTGTATCGCTGAGCACGATGGTGGCGGTCGGCAACTGGGTGTCGACGGCGTAGTTGTTCGAGTCGGTGGTGCCGCTGCCCGCGTTGCCCGCCAGGTCGGCCACGCCGCTGTTGTCCAGGGTGATCAGGTTGCTGGTGTCGGAAATGCCACCGGTCGGTGTGAACGTGGCCGTCCAGGTGATGCCGCCATCGTTGCTGCTCAGGCCGCTGAGCGAACCGTTGGCAACGCTCAGGTCGGCACTGGTGAAGCCGGTCACGGCTTCGCTGAAGGTGATGGTCACCAGCGACGTCTCGCCCGCGGCGAGGGCCGTGTCGGCGACAACGATGGTCGCCGTCGGGCGCACCGTGTCGACGGCGTAGTTGTTGGAATCGGTGGTGCCGACACCAGCGTTGCCCGAGACGTTGACGACACCGGTGTTGTCCAGGGTGATCAGGTTGCTGGTATCGGAAATACTCGCGCTCGGTGTGAACGTAGCCGTCCAGGTAACGCCGCCGTCGGAAGACGACACGTTGCTCAGCGTGCCATTGCTGATGGTCAGGTCGCTGTTGTCGAAACCGCTCACCGCTTCGTTGAAGGTGATGGTCACCTGGCTGGTTTCACCGATGCTCAGGGACGTATCGGCCACCACGATGGTGGCGGTCGGTACCTGGGTGTCGATGGCGTAGTTATTGGAGCTGGTCGCGCCGGTTCCGGCATTGCCCGCCCCATCGCTCACGCCGGTGTTGTCCAGCACGATGAGGTTGGTCGTGTCCCGGATGCCTAAGGCCGGGGTGAAGACCGCGGTCCAGGTGATACCGCCATCGCTGCTGCTGACCGCGCTCAGGGTGCCGTTGGTCACGCTCAGGTCCGAGTTGTCGAAACCTGTGACCGCTTCGGAGAAGGTGATGGTCACCAGGGACGTTTCGCCAACGCTCAGCGCGTTGTCCGCCACCACGATGGTGGCGGTCGGGCGCAGCGTATCGACGGCGTAGTTATTCGAGTCGGCGGTGCCGACGTTGACGTTGCCGGCCAGGTCAACGATGCCGCCACTGTTGAGCGAAATGACGTTGCTGGTGTCCGTGACGCCAGCGGTCGGTGTGAAGGTCGCGGTCCAGGTGATGCCGCCGTCGCTGCTGCTCAGGCCGGAGATCACGCCGTTGGCAACCGTCAGGTCGGCACTGGTGAACGCGGTCACCGCCTCGCTGAAGGTGATGGTCACCAGCGAGGTCTCGCCTGCGGCAATGGCGGTGTCGGCCACGACGATGGTCGCCGTTGGGCGCACCGTGTCGACGGCGTAGTTGTTGGAATCGGTGGTGCCGACCCCGGCGTTGTTCGCGCCGTTGCGCACGCCGGTGTTGTCCAGGGTAATCAGGTTGCTGGTGTCGGAAATGCCGGCGCTCGGGGTGAACGTCGCCGTCCAGGTCACGCCGCCATCGCTGGACGAAACACTGCTCAGCGTACCGTTGCTGATGCTCAGGTCGCTGTTGTCGAAGCCATTCACGGCGTCGTTGAAGGTGATGGTCACCAGGGACGTTTCACCAATGCTCAGCGACGTATCGGCCACCACGATGGTCGCCGTGGGCACGTTGGTGTCGACCTGGTAGTTGTTGGAGTTGGTGGTGCCAGTGCCGGTATTGCCCGCCGCATCGCTGATGCCGGTGTTGTTCAGGGTGATCAGGTTGGTGGCATCGCTGACCCCCAGGTTCGGGGTCAGGGTGGCGGTCCAGGTGAAGCCGCCGTCGCTGCTGCTGACCGCGCTGAGCGTGCCGTTGGCCACGGTCAGGTCCGAGTTGTCGAAACCTGTGACCGCCTCGGAGAACGTAATGGTCACCAGGGACGTTTCGCCAACGCTCAGCGCGTTATCCGCCACCACGATGGTGGCGGTCGGGCGCAGCGTATCGACGCCGTAGTTGTTCGAGTCGGTGGTGCCGCTGCCGGCGTTGCCCGCTCCGTCCACGACACCGGTATTGTCCAGGGTGATCAGGTTGCTGGTGTCGCTGATGCCCGCGCTCGGGGTGAAGGTCGCGGTGTAGGTGATGTTGTCGCTGGTGCTCAAGCCGCTCAAGACACCGTTCGCCGTCGTCAGGTCGGCCAGGGTGAAACCGGTCACCGCTTCACTGAAGGTGATGGTCACCACAGACGTCTCGCCGATGCTTAGGGTGCTGTCGGCGACCACGATCGTCGCGGTTGGCCGCACGTTGTCGATGGCATAGTTGTTGGAGTTGGTGGTGCCGCTACCGGCATTGCCCGCGGCATCGCTGACGCCGGTATTGTCCAGGGTGATGACGTTGCTGGTGTCGCTGATGCTGGCGGTCGGGGTCAGGGTCCCGGTCCAGGTAATGCCGCCGTCACCGCTGCTCAGCCCGGTGACGGTACCGTTGGCGACGGTCAGGTCGGCCGTGGTGAAGCCGGTCACCGCCTCGTTGAAGGTGATGGTCACCAGGGACGTTTCGCCGATGCTCAATGCCGCATCGGCCACGACGATGCTGGCGGTCGGGCGCTGGGTATCGACGGCGTAGTTGTTGGAGCTGGTGGTGCCGGTGCCGGCATTACCGGCGGCGTCGGACACGCCTGTGTTGGCCAGCACGATCAGGTTGGTGGCGTCGCTGATGCTGGCGGTCGGCGTGAGCGTCGCGGTCCAGGTGATGCCGCCATCGCTGCTGCTCAGGCCGCTCAAGGCGCCGTTGGCGACCGTCAGGTCGGCCAGGGTAAAGCCGCTCACGGCCTCGCTGAAGGTAATGGTCACCAGTGAGGTTTCGCCGACGGCCAGTGCGGTGTCGGCCACCACGATCGTGGCGGTTGGGCGCACCGTGTCGATCGCGTAGTTATTGGAGTCGGTGGTGCCCACCCCGGCGTTGCCGGACAGGTCGGCAACGCCACCATTGTTCAGCGTGATCACGTTGGTGGTGTCAGTGACACTGGCGGTCGGGGTCAGGGTCCCGGTCCAGGTGATGCCGCCATCGGCGCTGCTCAGCCCGGTCACCGCGCCGTTGGCGACCGTCAGGTCGGCGGTGGTGAAACCGCTCACCGCTTCATTGAAGGTGATGGTCACCAGGGACGTTTCACCGACGCTCAGCGACGTATCGGCCACGACGATGGTGGCAGTCGGGCGCAGGGTATCGATGGCGTAGTTGTTGGAGTTGGTGGTGCCCACCCCGGCGTTGCCGGACAGGTCGGCGACACCGGTCTTGTCCAGGACCACCAGGTTCGTGGTGTCGGTGATATCGGCATCCGGCGTCAGGGTCGCGGTCCAGGTGATGCCACCGTCGGCGCTGCTCAAGCCGGTGATTGTGCCATTCGCCACCGTCAGGTCGGCGGTGGTGAAACCGCTCACCGCTTCGGAGAACGTAATGGTCACTGTCGAGGTTTCACCGCTCCGGAGCGCGGTATCGGCCACCACGATGGTCGCGGTCGGCGCCACGGTGTCGTTGACCACATAATTGTTCGAACTGGTGGTGCCCACGCCGGCGTTGCCGGCCAGGTCGGCGACGCCGGTGTTGTCCAGGGTGATCACGTTGGTGGTGTCGGCAATGTTGCTGGCCGCCGTCAACGTGCCGGTCCAGGTGACGCCGCCGTCGCCGCTGGTCAAGGTGCCAACCGTACCGTTCTGCACCGTCAGGTCGGACGAGGTGAGGCCAGTCACCGCTTCGGAGAAGGTGATGGTCACCAGCGAGGTACCGCCGGAGCTCAGGTTGGTATTGGCCACCACGACGGTCGCGGTCGGTGGCGTCTCGTCCGGCACATAGTTGGTGTTGATGGTCCCGCCATCGCCGTAGACATTGGCGACGGAAGCCGGCGAAGTGCCCGAAGTGCCAGCACTGCCGCCGCCGGTACCGCTGCCGCCGACGTTGCCGGACAGGGCCGCGAAGTTGGCGGCGGTGATCAGGATAGCGCCTTTGTTCCAGATGGCGCCGACACCGACGCCCCCCGCGCCGCCGGTGTGGGTGTAGCCGCCCCCGGCACCGCCGCCGCCGCCGCCACCGCCGGCACCGATGTTGTTGGAGATCACCGAGTTGCCGATGATGCGCAGGGTCGCGCCGGTGTCGTTGTAGATACCGCCGACTGCACCGCCACCCGCACCACCCACGGCGTTGTAGCCGTCACCGCCACCGCCGCCGCCAATGGACAGGCCCGCGCTGGCCGCCGTACCACCCGACGAGCCGGTGCTGTAGCCCGGGTACGCGGCGCCACCGATGCCACCGGTGGAGTTGCCGCCACGCCCACCCATGTTGAAGAAACCGCCGCCGGCGCCGCCTTGTCCGGTCGAACCAACGGCGCCCGTGGCGTTGATCGTATCGCCGCCTTTGCCGCCGGTACCGCTGCCGACCGCGCCGCCGCCACCGCCGCCGCCACCGGCATATTGCGGCGTCACGCCGCCACCGCCGCCACCGCCCGATGCGGCGTTCGCGGTGATCGTGACGTTGCGCAGGGTCAAGGTCCCGGCATTGTAGATCCCGCCGGCCTTGGCGACCGCCGCGTCGACGCCGCCATTACCACCGTCGCCCGCCACCATGCCGCGGGTAATCACCAGGCCATCGAGGGTTGCCGTCGTACCGGACGTCACGTTGAGGACCTGGGTGCGGAATTGCCCATCGAGGGTGACATCGGCCACGTTGTCGTTATTGAGGTCGCCGTCGATGGTCACGTTCTTGTTGACCACCAGCACCTGGGTCAGCGCGACAGTCATGCCGCTGCTGAAGGTGACGATGTCGCCGTTCTGGGCAGAGGCCAGGGCCGCACGCAACGAACCCACGCCAGTGTTGGCGTTATTGGTGGCGGTCCAGGTGGCGAGGCCCCACTGGTATTCGCTCATCGCGCTGACGGACAGCACGTTGGCGCTTTCGATATTGCCGGTGGCAATTTCCAGGTCCCAGTCGCCGCCCAGGCCCGTGCGGTCATTGGAGGCCGCCACGTCACGGCCGGTCAACTGCGCCAGCGAATCGACCAGTGCCAGGCCCCGGTCACCCTCGGCGGTGTAGCAGCCGTAGATCAGGATATCGCCACCGGCGTTCATGTCCTGGCCGATCTGCGCCAGCACCTCGCTGCGGGCCTGGACGTTGTCCGCCGACAGGTAGGCGTTGCCCAGCCACAAATCGCCAGCGTTGCCGTGGGCGATGATTTGCACCGAGCTCACGCCCTGGTGGGTGTCCAGGTAGTCGGCAATCTGTTGCAGGCCGTCCTTGGTCGCGTCGAGCTGCACCACCTGGGTACCCGGCGCGACACCCTCGAGCAGGCTGGCGGCATCCTTGACCCGGGAATCGATAAACACCACGGACTTGCCCGGCACGGCGGCTTCGGTGGCATCGACCTGGCCCTGGGGCGCATGGGTATCGACCGACGGGTCGGCCGTCGGTGTCTTGGCTGCGTCAGCAGTGGGATGAGCCTCCGGTTGCGCGGCCTCGGCCACGGTCGCGGCCACCGCGCCGTCGAACAGCATGCGCGGTTCCAGGGACATGATCATTGGCGATGCCAGGGCCTGTGTGCCCTCGGTTACCCGCGATTTGCCTTTGCTCCACCACATGACGATCACCTGGACTCGAACTTTGAATACGCAAAATGAGAAAAACCGCAATCAACTGATCGCGGCGTCGGTTTTCATACGAATGACATTCGCCGCGCTGGCAGACCCATCGCGCCAGAACGACAACTCGGCAAACTTTTCGAACAGGTCCGGCGGCAGCAGCGTGCGCCGAGCTTGCGGCGCGACCCTGGGCTTGACCTTGTGCAGACCCGCAACGCCCAAGGCCTGATCGAAGGCCGGTGCGTCGTAGGTCAAGTGATTGAAATCGTGTTCGAACCAGGGCTCGCCGATGAACTCGTAGACCAGCCGCATCACCCGCTCGGGCGCCTGGCTCAGCAGGTCGTAATCGACGATCAGCAGCGACTCGGCATGCTCGCCGTAATAGGCTTCCTTGAGTGCCGTCCAGGCAAACCCCACCAGGCGGTTGCGCTGGGCCAGGGTTTCGCAACGGCTGTAGACGGTGTTGCGCTCGTCATCGTCGTTGAACAGTTTGGTGTTTTCGAAAGGATTGGCGCGATACAACCGCTCCAGGCTGTCGAGCACCCAGGCGACATTGCGCACGCAGGCGATGGTCTTGGCTTGGGGAAACAGGTCTTGCAGGGCCGGCAGGCGGGCGCACCACTGACGGTTGGTGTCGAAGATGACGGGTTTGTCGGCCTTGTCGGCGTAGTAGGAGTCGAACAGCCCGCGCAACAGGCGGCGACGCAGGTCGGTGTCGATCACCGAACCGAACTCGCTGCCGGCGCTGCACTGCTGCAGCACACTGCTGAACAGCGAACCGACGGGGCTGGTCATGCCGGCGTGAAAGCGCGGGTTCTGCAACAAGATCGCAGAAAGCAGAGTCGAGCCTGAGCGCGGAAGACCGGAAATAAAGTGAAATTGCGACAATCCCTTCACCGTTTGTAGTCCTTTTGTGTCCGAAGCGTAGCCCAGGAAACACGCGCCGCCTAGTAGTACTTTGATATCAAATACACCTCACCCTGTAAAAAAGATGGACGGTACGCGCCACTGCTCCAAGTGAACCGATTTAGCTGACCCGGAAGAATTTTCCTTGTGTCTCTTCCGGCAAAATCAGACATCCCCGTCTACGCTCAGCCGTGCGTGAGAGGCCTGGGAAGGAAAGCGTCGGTTTGATCGCTAACTTCACCCGCCTGCCGGACACACGCCAGACCAATTACCTGAGGGATGAGGCATCTATGGAAGTATTCATCGGGACTATCCAACCGTTCGCTTTTAACTTCGCCCCCAGGGACTGGGCCCTGTGCAACGGGCAGACCCTCAGTCTGGCCCAGTACCAGACACTGTTTGCCCTGATCGGCGTGACGTACGGAGGCAACGGCCAGACCACCTTTCTGTTGCCCAACCTGCAAGGCCGCCTGCCCATTGGCCAGGGCAATGGCCTGGGCCTGACGCCACGGGTCATCGGCGAGATTTCCGGCACCGAAAACGTCACCGCGACCCTGAACAACCTGCCCAACCACACCCACACCCTCACGGGCATCACCGCTTCCACCACCCTGCAGTTGGCCAACCCCGCCAGCAATCCGATGAATACGCCAACGGCCGCCAACTCGTTCATCGGCACCTCGGGCACCGGGCCGGGCGCGGCGAATATCTATTCCGACCAGATCGGCGCCTCACCGGTACCGCTGCAAGGCGTGACCACGACGGTCAGCGGTACGGTCGCCCCTACGGGCGGCAGCACACCGATGCCGATCATGAACCCGTTCCTGGCGATCAACTTCAGCATCGCCCTGCAAGGTTACTTCCCGTCCCGCAACTGATGACCCATCGGAGGGCCGCGGCCCTCCGGTCCGTTGGAGTATCGCCATGCTGCAAGCGGTTCATAGCCACCATTTCCAGCCATTGCTGGGCCAGACCAGCCACCTGACCCTGCCCGACGGCAGTTGTTTGCCCATACGGATCGAGGCCCTCGAAGAAACGCCCACGGCCAGAATGCCGAACACCGAGCGCATGCCATTCAGCGTGGCGCTCAACAGCCTGGAAGCCACCGAGTTCGTCGATGGCCTCTGTGCGCTGGAAGTGCCCGAACTGGGCAAACTCGAAGGGGTGTTCGTGTCTCGAATACCGCCCATGGGACGAGACCCCTCGGTTGGGTATTTCTACATCGCGTTCAACTAGGCGTGATCAGGCCAGGGAACAAGGAGTCGGGCTGAACGCAATCTTATTCGCTGGCGACACCAGACCAATCACCTGAAGGATGAAAAATCTATGGAAGTTTTCATGGGCACTATCCAGTCTTTTGCCTTTAACTTCGCACCCAATGGCTGGGCGCTGTGCAATGGGCAGACGCTCGCCATTTCGCAGTACCAGGCACTGTTCTCGCTGATCGGCACCTTTTACGGCGGCAACGGCCAGACCAACTTCATGCTCCCCAACCTGCAAGGCCGCCTGCCGATGGGCCAGGGCAACGGCCTGGGCCTGACCCCACGGGTCATCGGCGAGGTGTCCGGCACCGAAAACGTCACCGCGACCCTGAACAACCTGCCCAACCACACCCATACCCTCACGGGTATCACCGCTTCCACCACCCTGCAGTTGGCCAACCCCGCCAGCAATCCGATGAATACGCCAACGGCCACCAACTCGTTCATCGGCACCTCGGGCACCGGACCGGGTGCGGCGAATATCTATTCCGACCAGATAGGCGCCTCGCCGGTGCCGCTCAAAGGCGTCACCACGACGGTCAGCGGCACGGTGGCCCCGACGGGCAATGGCCAGCCGATGGCGATCATGAACCCGTTCCTGGCCCTCAACTTCAGCGTTGCCCTGAACGGTCTGTTCCCATCCCGTAACTGATGGTTCCATCGCAGAGGAGCGAGCCTGTGGGAGCAAGGCTCGCCCGCGATAGCATCGCCTCGGTCTCAACGTAAATCGAGGCGCCTGCATCGTGGGCAAGCCATGCTCCCACGGAAGCTGCCTCACATTGAACGACCTGGAAAGGTCAGTCGCCTTTGGGGTACCACACCAACCGCTCGGCCGCCGGGTTGCGCTCTTGCACTTCGAACCCCAGCGCCAGGTAGTGCCGCCGTGCGTGGGGGTTGCTGGTCCAGACCACCGTCGCCACCGGGCAGCGGATCTGTTGCGCGGCTTTCTGCACGCCCTGCAACACGGTCCGGCCATAACCCTGACCACGTGCCTGGGGGATGAAGGCCAGGTACAGCACGCGGATTTCATTCGGGCCAAAATCGGTGCTCAGGGCGCCGATGGCGGTGCCGAGCTTCTCCACCACGTAATGCATGGCATTGGGAAAGTTCTCCCCCAGCCCCTGCTCTTGCACCTGGAACTGCTGGGTGATCACCTGCTGCACCTGCTCGTGCTCACCGTCGATCCACTGCAAATCCGGTCGCGCCGCCTGGTAAAGGCTTTGCAGGAACGGCCCATCGCTGAATCGCGATGGCCGCACCACCAGCCCGTCTGCCGCCACTGAATCCATGCTCGCCCCTTAAAAACCGCTTTCCCTCACACCCAGCGCCGCCAATCGGCGCCAAGCCGCTCCCAGTACCGACTCCCCCCTGCCCTGCAACACCACCACGCCACGCAGCGGTTGCAGCGGCGCAGCCCCGTCCTCGACGGCGCTCAAGCGCACGCCGTACTGCGCCTGCACCGGTTCGGCCCGCTGCTGCGAGTCACGACGTACGGCAATGGGCCCGTGGTGATCGGAAGTCAGTGCCTGCTGCTCGACCCAAGCCACGCCGTTGGTGTCGATCTCATTCAGTTGCACGGCAATCGAGGGGTGCATCGGATCGTCGGCAATGAATCGCCCCGTGGCACCGGCGCTGACCCGCCACAACTCGGCCTCGGTCAGGTACCCGCGCAGGCGCGAATCGGTCTGTACCACCCGCGTCAGTGCCTGCGTCGGCGACAGCCAGCGCCCTACCGACAGTTGCGGCAACAAGTCACGCACCTGGCCCGCATGGGGCGCACGCAACAACAGACGTTCACGCTGGGCCACCAGCCCCCGGTACTCGGCCACCGCCTCGGCCAATTGCTGTTCAACGATGCCGGCATCGGCGGCGGTCTCGCTACGCCCGGCCTGACGACGCATCTGCAATTGCTGGATCTCGATCTCCCGGCGCACGATGGCCAGGCGCGACGCCATGTCCGGCGACTCCAGTTCAATCAATACATCGCCCTGGGCCACGACTTGGCCGTCGCGCACATTCACCTGCTTGACCCGTGCCGCCACCGGCGCGTGCAAGGCACTGGCGCGGCCGGCCTCGAGCATGGCCGGCACCTCCACCGCGCTGCGCCAGGGCAACAGCAGCAGCAACAGCAACGCCAGCAACACCAAGCCACTCAGTAGCATCCGTCCACCGTGGGCGTGCTCACGACGACTCCACCATTGTCGCCACTCATTCACGATGGGCATAAAAATGAACCACACCAATTCCACCATCATCAGAAAAATGCCCAGCACCTTGAAAAACAGGTGATAGACCGCCAGGGCAATCCCGAAAAACAACAACGCCCGCCACAGCCAGGAACCGTATCCCCATACCAGCAAACGCCGGCGCATCTTCGGCGACCAGGGTTCCGGCGCTGCCTCGCCATAACCGAACAAGGCTTCGCGCAGGCGCCAGCGGCACAGGGCGAACGCACGTCCCTGAAGGTTATCCACCGCCCAGAAATCACTGAGCAGGAAGTACCCGTCGAAGCGCATGAAGGGGTTCAGGTTGATGATCAGCGTGGTGATCCAGGTGGCGCTCGCCAGCATGAACGCTGCGGTGCGCGCCGGCCCGTCGGGCAGCAGCGACCAGGCCAGCAGGGCGATACACGCCAGCAGCAATTCCGCCAATACGCCACCGGCGCCGATCAGCAACCTCGCCCGCCGGTCATTGATCCGCCAGGCGTCACTGACATCGGTGTAGAACATCGGTAACAGCACCATGAACGCCACGCCCATGCTCTGCACCCGACAACCGGCGCGCTTGGCCATGAAGGCATGGCCGAATTCATGGCACAGCTTGGCGAAGAGCAACGCCGCCCCGAAGGCCAGCGCGCCCCCGAGACTGAACAGGTGCGGAAACGTCGCCAGGAACCGCTGCCAGTCCCGTGACACCAGGAAAATACCGAGCCCCAGCGTCAGTGGCAGTCCGTAGCGCAGGAGCTTGGGGCCGAACCGTGCCAGCCAGGGCCACGCACGGTTGAGGAAGGCGTCAGGGCGCCACAGCGGAATGCGGAAAAACAGGTATTGGTGCAACAGCATCTGCCACAGGCTCTGGCGCCGAGTCGCCGTCTTGAGCAGGTAGCTGTCGCGCTGTTGCGGGTCCAGGGCGCTGATCAGATCGTGGCCTCGCAAAAAGCCCAGCAACTGTTCCAGCGACTCGCCATTGAGGGGCAGGCCCGGCTCGCGGTTCGCCGCTTGCAGCACCCGCGCCGGGTCGCCCAGGGACCAATGCCGCAGCATGCGCATCGCCGCCGCGCCCAGTTTGAAATAGCGCCCGCGCACCGGGTCGGCCAGGGTCCACTGCGGCGAGCCGTCGGGGTCTGGAGCCGCGGGGGACAACTGCAAGTCTGGCCGCAGGCTCGGCAGGTCCATGCTACAGGCCTACACTCTGGCGCAGGCCGGCCAGTGGCCGACGCAACAGGTACAACGCCAGCGGCGCACGGTCGCCAAAGACCTTCGCCGTGCCCCGCAGGCCAATGCGCGGTGCCGTGGCATCGAAACGCGCATCCAGCCGATACGCCAGTTGCCCGGCGGCGGTAGGCTGCGCTTCATAGGCCGAACGCTCAAGCCAGGCCAGGTGCCGCTGCAACGGGTCGCTGTCGAGAAACAACGCCACTTGCGCACCGGGCTCCAGGGCAATCGCGTCGCCCACCGCCAGTTCAATGCGCAACTCGGCCTGGTTCGGATCAGCGATCTCCATCAATCGCTCGCCAGTCTGAACGGGCTTGCCGAGCCAACGCTCGGGGTCCGCGAACACCGCGATGCCGTCCCGCTCAGCGCGTACTTCGCTGCGCTTGAGCAGCTCAAGCGCATAGTTGCGCTCGGCGCGTTTCTGTTCGACGCGGGCGGCCAGCAAATCGATCTTCGAACTCGACTCAGCGTCGGTAAACGAGCGCTGGGAATTGGCCTTGAGCTCCGCCTCGGCCACACCCAACGCCCGCTCGGCCACATCGGCCTGGGCCTTGAGGCTGGTGCTTTCGAAGCGCAGCAGCAGGTCGCCGTTCTTGACGCTCTGGTTGGGCTTGACCAGGAACTCGGCGATCACCCCGTCCAATGGCGCGGCCACCACCTGCCCACCCAACGGCACCACTTCGGCTGGAGCCAACACGGACTGGCGCACCGGGATCAGCAAGCCCAGCAGCAATACCGCCACCAAGGCAACCTGGCGCTTGCGCGTCCAGCGCAAACGCCACGGCTTGCGCGGTTGCAGCGCCAACCACGCATGGCTGTAGGTGTCGCCCAGTTGCGACAGCAGCACTTGTTCGGCTGGCGTCCACGGCAGGTCGCGGGCCAGCCACAAACCGCCGAACACCTGGCCTTGATGATCGATCAACGGTAGCCAGAATACTTGCCCGGCCGACAAGCTTCGCCAGTCTGCCAGGATGGATTCGCTCACCCCATCGGCGGCAATCACGCGGGCCTGATTCAACTGGCCCTGCTTGAACAGCTGCGCCACCGCCTGCTCGACAAACGCCACGAACGGCGCGTTCGGCTCCACAGTACTGACGCCGGTCACGGCCTGGACCTTGCCGGCGATCAATAACGCAGCGTGGCGAAACCCGAACAGGGCCTGGCCGTCGTTGACCAGGCTGTAGCTCAATTGTGCGGGGGTACGTGCAGCGCGTGTCTGGCGCTCCAGGTCGAGGAAGCGTGCGAACACCTGCTCGGCGTTGCCGGTGATCGGTGCGTTCACTGGGCCTCCGCGAAACGCGCCGTACCGCTCATGCCAGACAGCAGGCCGCGGGCATCCGGCACGCTCGCCACCAGCAACAGGGTCTGGCTGCCCTCGTCGATGCGCGCGCCCAAGCGTTTGACCGTCGCTTGCAACGGCTTGCCGGTTTCATCGGGGACGAAGGTAAAGGGTTGGCCGGGCTTGAGCCTGTCCATCCAGCGTGAAGGCACCAGCAGGTGAATCTCCAGGGTGCGATTGTCGACCACATCGAGCAACGGCGCGCCGGCCGCTACGCTTTCATAACGCTGGACCTTGCGCGCCACCACTTGCCCGTCGAAGGGGGCGATCACGCTGCAGCGCTTAACCTGGACCTGATACACCTGGGATTGCGCCTGGGCCTCGCTGAGCCGCGCTTCGGCCCGCGACACCTCGAAACGCCCGACGGATTTCAACGCCGCCAACTGACGGTTATGGGCCAGCTCTTCCCCGGCCCCACGGCTGGCCGCCTGGGCCGCATTGAGCTGGGCCTGATAGGCCGAACAATCGAACCGCGCCAGCGTATCGCCCTTCTTGAACGACTCGCCCTCGCTGAACGGCAACTCGACGATGCGCCCGGCCAACTCGCTGGCCAGCACCGCCTGGTCCCGCGCCCGAAGCACCCCGCGCGCCTCATTGCCACTCGGCGCACTGGCCGTGACGCCATTTTCCAACAGAGGATCGTCCGCGACAGGCGTTTGCGCCTGCACGCCGCACGTCACAAAGGCCAATCCCACAACCCAACTACTCAAACGTCGCATGACCGTTACTCCCTGACGGATGGGCGGAGTCTACGACAGCGGTGGGAGGCGTCAAGGGAGTAGCCGTCAGGAGTGAGAAAACTCTTGTTTCAAAAAGGTCGAAGAGGGGACAAAAAAACGCTCAGTTTTTTCCTGATATGTACGGACATCAAATCCTACAAAGTATTGAGAATTTCCATTCGTTGGAAAATGGTTTTCGGTGATGGATTTCTACCGTTGCTATAAGAGAGGCTCTATTTCGTAACAAACGCTGACAGATCAAGCAAAGAATGGATTTGACCTTCCACCATGCATACGCTCAACACTGTTGCGCCGGTGACGAGAGAGAATCCAGCCAACGGTTGACGTTATGAGACGCTCAACTTAGGATGGCCCTACTCAACCCCGTACGCAGAGATTCAGTTCTCTGGCTGTTGGGGTGAAAAAACCGGCTTAGGCCGGTTTTTTCGTTTCTGGGGATCGAGTTTGTGCGCACCGCATTTTTTGTTGACGGCTATAACCTGTTCTATGGACTGCTCGCAGACACACCTTACAAATGGCTGGATTTGCGAAGCCTGTTGTCACACATCGCGCATATCGAAAACCCGCACAGCACAACTGCCTCAGTTGATTACTTCACCTCCTCGGTCAAACCATCACTGGCCACCCGTGGTCGAGTATCAAAAGAAGCGCAAGATTCTTATATCCGCGCCCTGAAGACCACCCATATCCGTGTCCATTATGGTCATCATCAACTTGAACCTGCCAAAGCCCCTCGTTTCGTTGACAGAAAGACAAAAGCCTCTCGAGAGGACAAAGTCGACATCTGGAAGCTGGAGGAAAAAGAAACGGACGTTCACATAGCAATCAGCATGTACCGAGCCGCTGCAAAGCAAACGACGCTGAAGAATCATGAACGGGTGGAGCAATTGGTACTTGTATCCAGCGACACCGATATGACTCCCGCTTTGAGAGCGTTGCGGGAGGATTTTCCCGAAACAACCGTTGGCGTTATTCTTCCTCATCGAGCTGAGCTGAATCGTCCGTCTCCAGGTTCGTTAAAGCAGCACGCCCATTGGATACGCCGCGTTGTCACTTGCGACGAACTCCAATCGCACCAGTTCCCCAACCGAGTGCCAACGCACAAAGCCCCCGCCATCAAGCCGGACTATTGGTAGCAACCAACGTCAACTCACCATCCCGATACAACACCTCACGCCCCAGCCACGCCACATCCACCTGCGGCAGCACCGCCGAAGGTTTACGCAACTCACGCAGTAAGGTCGAGCCGTGGGACAAACGCCCACCCATTCGCGCAATCACGGCCCGGGCGCTTTGATAGTGTGCATGGCGACCAGGGTCCAACGTGTCTTCAAGCAGAATATCCTCACCCAGAATCCCCCGGGCCTGCCCCGGATAAATCATGAAGCCGCTGGCCTGCTCGGTGCCTTCACGACCGTCCTGCCAGAAGCTGCCATCGCGGGCGCGGATCTCCGGGTGCGGCGCGAACCAATGCGCTCGGTCCGCCTGCGGCATGGCGTGGTGCAGGCGAAAAAACATCCGCATCAGGTTGTCGCGATACCATTCGCGCACTTGCAGGTAATAACCGCGCAGACCCGGCAGACCGGTCGAATGAGCCAGGCGAATCGTCAGGGGCCATTGTGGGAAGGCCTGCAAGGGCAACTCGGTCGGCGCCGGGCGTGGCGTCGCCGGGTCGGTTTCCCACGGCGGGCGATGGGGGCTGTGTTCAAGGTCGTCATAGGCGGTCGGTGGGCGCCCCAACAGGTCGCCGCCACTGCTGGCCAAGGCGCTGGCGATGCATAGGTTGCCCTGCACCACGAACACGTAGAAGCGGGTGAACCAGTCGGCCAATCGCTGGCCGTCGGCGCCTTGTGCGGTCAGTTCGAGCAGCTCCCGGTCGAAGCGCCGCAAGCCGTGTTCGAGCGTGAGCAGATGCCCGCGAGCGATGCGTTGCATGCGCAGGAACAATGGAAGCGAACGCATCAGGCGCAACGGCCGCCAGGGCAAATGCGGTGTCGCGCCGCCGACTTCGCCAGCGTAGCTGCTGGCGCTGATGCCCCAGTCGGCCAGCCGGGCGAGAAACAGGTCATTGTTGATATACGAAGCACCGCCAAACACCGCCGTGAAAGGTTCGTTGTCCTGCAACACCCGTGAGTCCCAGCGCGCCATGATCGCCGGGATGCTCGCCGCCGCACGACGCTGGGCGTACTCCACCAAGGCGCTGGGTTGCGGCGGCAGGATCTCGGCGATGTTGGCGGCAGTCAGGTGGCGGCGCCAGCCGTAGTCGCTGATCGGCCTGTATTGCAGCAACCACAGCTGGATGCCGTCCCAAGCCCATTCGACGTCACCGGGCACGTAGTGGAAGACCCGCAGCACGCCTTGCAGGAAGCGCCATAGCACGTCTTCGGTCAGGCCATGGGCGGGCTTGAATGTGCCGCTGTTCCATGACTCGCCGAGGCGAGAAAGAATCGCCCGCTCGGGGCTCACCTTACCATCGGCCAACGACTCAAGGTGACCTTCGACCCACTCCAACTCGACGGATAGATGGCGTACGAAGGCGATCCCCGACAACCGCGGCGTGATGAAACGCTGGACCACCACTTCCTCGACACCCGCCGCGCTCAACTCGGCAATGCGCGCCGGCACGTTGTGGGTCGGTTCACGCAAGAACGTGGTACTCAGGCCGGCATTCGCCGCGTCGGCCTGATCCTCGCCATAACTGGAGGAACGCACGGCCCAGATAGCGTCCGCCTGGCTCTTCAGAAAGTTCGGCAAGCGCGGATTATTGCAGTCGTTGAGCGTCAGCGCCGCAGGCACCGGCTGCCCAGCCAATGCCGCCAGACGCAAACGGCCGCCCTTGGTGTGCGCGACGAACCCACGCTCGCCCGACTCCAGCCACGCGGCAAACTCGGCCGGCGCATCGACCCACGGGTAGTGACCCCAACCGGGCTTCAGGCTTATGGTCAGATCGGCACGGGCCAGAATGGCGGACCAGGCCGCCGCTTGCGCGACGCCCAGCACTTTGTCCTGATCGCCCCAGACCAATTCGACCGGGTCGGTGATCCATTCCAACAGTGGCAACGCGGTGTCCGCACGCAGTTGATCCCAGAGCGGCACAAAGGCGCGGCAACGGGCATACCCGGCGCCCATGCGTTGGTATTGCGCGGGCGTCCAGGTCTGGTGGGAGAATTTGCGGGCGAACAGCGTCGGCTTGTTCGAGAGCAGCCAGTGAATGGTCTTGCGAATCGGCGGCGGCGACATCAATGCCGGCAATCGGCGCTGCCACAAAAACGCGCCCACCGGCGCCAGCAACACGCTGCGGCAGAAGTGCCCCGGCTGACATTGCAGCGCATGCAGCACCAGCAACGCACTCATCCCCACCGCCATGATCGCGCTGCCCTTGACCGTCGCCGCCAGCAAGGCTTGCGCGTAGGCCGCCAGGTCTTCGCAAGGGGCTTGAGGGTTGTTGCCGAAGCCGGGCAGTTCCAGCGGCACCACGTCGTGGTGCTGAAAATGCGGTACTGCGTCGTCCCACCAATCGGCGGCGCTACCGTTGCCGGCCAGCAGGTACATCCGGGGCTTGCTCATGGACGGTCCTCAGGCCAGGTCGCGCAGGGCAGCGTCGAGGGTTGGGTAACGGAACGTATAACCGGCCTCGACGAGACGATTGGGCACCACGCGCTGGCCGTCGAAAAACAACTGGGCCATCTCACCCGCCAGGGCACGCACCGGCGCGGCTGGGATGTGGAACCACACCGGACGCTTGAGTACCTTGCCGACGCGCTCGGCGAACAGCGCCTGACTGACGGTTTCCGGTGCCACCAGGTTGTAGGTGCCGCTCAGGCTTTCGTCATCGAACGCACGGGCGATCACTTGGATGACATCGTCGCGGTGCACCCAACTCATGATTTGCCGACCGTCGCCCATCCGCCCGCCGAACCCCAGGCGAAACGGAATCAGCAGCGGCAGCAATGCACCACCCGGGCCGAATACCACGCCCAGGCGCATCACCACCTGGCGCACGCCCAACTCCGTGGCGGGCCGGGCGGAGGCTTCCCAGCGCACACAGAGTTCAGCCATGAAGCCATCGCCCTGGGAGGCACTTTCATCGAGGCTTTCGCTGGCGTCGCGCACGCCATAAAAACCGACGGCCGAGGCCTGTATCCACAATGCCGGTTTGTGTCGGGCGTTTTTCAACCAGGTCATCAAGGCTTGGGTGGTATTGACCCGGCTGGCAATGAGTTGCGCCTGACGCTTGGGGCTCCAGCGCGGACCGGCCACCGGAGCGCCCGCCAGGTTGATCAAGACGTCGAAGGTTTCGTCATGGCCCAGCTTGCCCAGCGAACGCAGGCAGCGAGCGCGACCGTCAAACAGATAGGCCGCTTTCAACGGATCGCGAGCCAGCACGCTGACCGTGTGCCCGGCGTCGAGTAGCTGGTTGACCAGCGTCTCGCCGATAAACCCGGTGCCTCCCGTGACCAGCACGCGCTTGTGGGCGCCACCGGCAAACGGGTTGGCAGGCTTGCCCGCGCGCTGCATGCGCAAGGCCGCCACGCCGTCGCGAATCCCCGAGGCCGTGACCCCGATGGCGAACAAGGTCAGCAGCCAGCCGCGCCAGCCCAGGTCGATCCCGCTCAGGCCGGTGGGCAAACTCGCCCACTGCGCCAGTTGCACTCCGTACAGCGCGAAGAAGGCACCGCCGTTGACCGCCAGTACCGTGTGCATGATCCGCTCGATGGGCGGCAGTTTGCGGCTGCGGTCCTCGACCACGAAGTCCCACAGCGTCAGACCGATCTCCAAGGCGAACAGCAGCGCGATGACAATCGCCCAGGTGCCTTTGAAGGCCAGATGGGCAATGCCCAGGAACAGGATCCCGTAGAAGCACGAACGCAAGGCGTGGATCGACAGCTCCAGCCGCGCACTGTGGCGATAGGGCAAGGCGACGGTGAGTTCGTGGTGATACAGGGTATCCAGCGCGCCCAGGATCGCCTGGGCGATCAACAGCGTGATGGCCCAGTCCAGCAGGGAAAAGTCAGGCATGGTTTGCATCACTCGGCGCGTGGTCAATCAGGGAGGTGCGGCGGTCATGGCGATAGAGCCAGAACAGCGGCGGTAGTAACAACAGCAGTGCCATACCGTCGAGCCACAAGTGCGACCAGACCCGCGCCTGGGCGGAAATCAGCATGTCCTGGGGCGCCCAGAGCAGGATGCCGGCGATCATCCAGCCCCAGGGCATGGCGCGCTTCAATCGATTGCCGATGTGCACAAGGGCGAGCATGTACAGCGCGTAGCTTTGCAACGTGGCGCCGAACAAGGCCAGCCACCAGACCTGCTGCGCGCTGGCCGTTGCGGGCACCGCGGCGACGCCCCAGAAGGTCTGTTCGATGTTTTGCAGATAGCCATCGAGCAAGCCCGAATGGCCTGCCCAGCTCAGGGTGACGCCGGCAAGCAGATGCATCAGGGCGGCGGCATAAAGCCAATTGACCAAGGCTTTGCGAAGGGTGCTTTGAGGGACTGGCATTCCGTGTCCTGAAGGCTTGCTGGAGGGTCGCAAGTCTAATGGAAAAGGAAGTGGCTTTATCTGGCTATTTGGAATGGGTGCACTCGTACAGCCAGGTCCTAGGAGATTTCCTTCAAGTTGTAGCGATGTTGGTGAACTTGTCCGGCTTGGGGCTCACCGCTAGTCTGGGTTTGTCACTGAAAAAACGGTGACACGGACGTGCAAGTCCGGGTAAAAGACGTCGCACATCGCTATCAGCCTTGATCAAGGATTTTTATGGCGGTTGTGCGTGGGAGATTTTTCCGCAAGGAGGAATCTGCCGGGGTTCCGTCTGCCCGGTCTTGCACACCTACGTACAACTGCCACCTCATTTGCGTGCAAGCGAAAGAGTGACAGTTCCAACACTACAGATGGAGCTACACGACATGTTCAAAGTGACACCAAATCCGCCAGGAGATCCTGGCAACCTCTCTGACAAATCCTGGAAAACCAAAAAACTCGACGAAGCCGCGCAACGCGCCCTCGACTACTACCTCAATCCCAAACCGACCGATGAAGCCTCTGGCAAAACCCAAACCGCCCACCTCTTCATGGTCGCCCCGGACATCGACACCGAAACCCTGCTGGCCAATGCCTCCGAGGACCTGCTGTCCATCAGCGCCATCGCCGCCGACCTGGCGGATGACGTTGAAGGCAGTCGTCGAAGTGTCATCCTGGCGATCAGCCGGATGGCTGATGGGGTGCATTTGTTGGTGGAGAGGGCAATGGATCGGCTTGAGGTCCAGGCTTCGGGCTGACATTCCTGTGGTGGATTGAAAACCGCCATCGCGAGCAAGCTCGCTCCCACAGTTAAACAGTGTTGACCTCAATTTTTCGGTTCTACACAAATCCAGTGTGGGAGCGAGCTTGCTCGCGATGACGCCAGCCCAGACAATCCAGAATCCGTGGCGAGGGAGCTTGCTCCCGCTCGACTGCGCAGCAGTCACAAAACCCGGCAACGCGGTCAGCCTGAAGAAACGCTGGGGCCTGCTTCGCAGGCCAGCGGGAGCAAACTCCCTCGCCCCAGGGTGAATTCACTCCACCGATTAGCGCTGCATCCCCCAACGCTTCACCGTCACCCGCTCCAAACTGTCGAATACCAGGTTCTCCACCAGCAACCCAATCAAAATCACCACCGCCAACCCGGCGAACACCTTGTCGGTGTACAGTTCGTTGCGGTTCTGGAAAATGTACCAGCCCAGGCCGCCCTTGCCGCTGGTGGCGCCGAACACCAGTTCGGCGGCGATCAGGGTGCGCCAGGCGAAGGCCCAACCGATTTTCAGCCCGGCGAGGATCGACGGCAGCGCCGCCGGGATCAGGATGAACAGCACAAAACGCAGGCCCCGCAGCCCATAGTTGCGCCCGGCCATGCGCAGCGTTTCCGACACACCGAGAAACCCCGCATACATGTTCAACGCCAGCGCCCACAGCACCGAATGCACCAACACAAAAATCAGGCTGTTCTGCCCCAGGCCGAACCACAGCAGCGCCAACGGCAACAGGGCAATAGCCGGCAATGGATTGAACATCGGCGTCAGGGTACTGAGCAAGTCGCGACCGAACTGGGTCGACACGGCCAGCGTGGTCAAGCCAAACGCCAAGACGATCCCCAGCAGGTAGCCCTTGAGCAGCACTACCAACGAAATCCACACCTTGTCCAGCAGCTCGCCGCTGAGTAATCCGTCGTACAACGCACTGGTGGTTTGCAGGAAACTCGGCAGCAGCAAGTCATTGTCCTGGTATCGGGCCACCCCCTCCCACACCAGCGCCAGCAGCAACAGGATCAGGCTTTTGCGCAACCAACCCTGTTGCCAGAGGCGATGGCCCAAGGGCAACTCGCGCTCCAGTGGCACGTGGGTCAGGGGCTGCAGATCGACTTCATATTCTTCGCGTGCAGGCGATAACTGGCTCATGGAACGCTCCCCTTAATACGCGATACGGATGTCGGCGAAATCCAGCTCACGCTCGGTGTCCAGCGACTGGCTTTCATCGAACAGCAACCGATGAATCCGCCGCGCCGTGTGCTGGAACCCCACGCCGCCGAGGCTTTGCAGATCGTATTGATGGCTGTGGATTTCCGCCCGGACCCTTCCTGGGTGCGGTGACAGCAGCAGGATGCGATTGCCCACCACCAACGCTTCTTCGATGGAGTGAGTGACGAACAGCAGGGTGAAACGCACCTCTTCCCAGAGCAGCAGCAATTCTTCCTGCATCTTGCGTCGGGTCAGGGCATCGAGGGCGGCGAAGGGCTCGTCCATCAGCAGGATCTTCGGCTGCATCGCCAGCGCTCGGGCAATCGCGACGCGGGCCTTCATCCCACCGGACAAGGTGTGTGGATAGGCATCGGCAAACGCCACCAGGCCGACTTTGTCGAGGTAGTGCAGTGCCCGCTCCTCGGCTTCGCGACGCTTGAGCGTGCCGGATGCCAATAGCGCGAACATCACGTTCTGCTTCACGGTTTTCCAGGGCGGCAGTTGGTCGAACTCCTGGAACACCACGATCCGGTCAGGTCCCGGCGCGCTGACGGCTTGACCTTGCAGGCGGATCTCGCCTTCGCACGGCGTAATGAAGCCACCAATGGCCTTGAGCAAGGTGGACTTGCCACACCCGGACGGGCCAAGCAAAACAAAACGGTCCCCAGGGTCGACTTCGAAACTCACTTGGTGGGTGGCCCGCACCACCCGCTGTGGGGAGCGATATTCCAGGCTGACGTTATCCACCGACAACAATACCGTGTCGGTGCGGGTGTGGTTGCTGGCCGCGTGGCCTTGCAAAAGCGCGTTCATGACAATCAGCTCCCCTGCAACGGTTTGGCATCCTGGAAGAAATAGTCTTCCCATGACGCCGGCTTGTTCTTGATCGCGCCGACGCGGTAAAGGAACTCGGCCAGCGGGTAGGTGTTTTTCGGGGTAACGGTGAATTCGATCTGCGGGTTGTCGATGATTTTCAGCAAGGTCGCCCGGTCGATCTTGGCCTTGGTCACCCGCAGGTAGGTGTCCGCCGCCGCGGCTTTATCGTTTTGGGCGAACTCGGCCGCTTCGGTCAGCGCCTCGACGAACGCCTTGTAGGTCTTCGGGTTTTCATCGCGAAATTTCTCAGTGGCGAACAGCACCGTGGGAGAGTTTGGCCCAAGCACGTCATAGGAGTTGAGCACCACATGGACGTTGGGGTTCTGCAAGGCCTGGTTCTGGAACGGCGGGTTGGAGAAATGCCCGGTCAACTCGGTGCCGCCGGCAATCAACGCCGACGTGGCGTCCGGGTGCGGGACGGCCAAGGTGTACTTGTCGAGGCGATTGAAGTCCTTGTCACCCCACTGCTTCGCGGCGGCGTATTGCAGGAAACGCGACTGCACCGAGACCCCCACCGCTGGCACCGCGATGCGGTCCTTCTCGGTGAAATCGGCAATGGTCTTGACGTTGGGGTTGTTGCTCAACAGGTAATAGGGAAAGTTGCCCAGAGAGGCCACGGCCTTGACGTTCTGCTTGCCACGGGTGCGGTCCCAGACCGTCAGCAACGGCCCGACGCCGGCTCCGGCAATGTCGATGGAACCCGACAGCAATGCATCGTTGACCGCCGCCCCGCCGGACAGTTGGGTCCAATCGACCTTGATGTCGATGCCCTCTTCCTTGCCGTGCTTCTCGATCAATTGTTGGTCGCGGACCACGTTCAGCAACAGGTAAACGATGCCGAACTGCTCGGCGATTCGAATCTCGCCCTCGGCGTGGGCGCTGGCCGGCGCGACCAGACTGCCGGCCAGCAAACTGAAGCCCAGGCCGATGGCGGCGGCCAGCGGTGCAAAAGCAATGCGTTTGGACATGGTGATTCTCCGGGCTCGTTGCGCGAGGCGTAGCCGATCAGAAAGGGGCGTCGCCCTGGATGGTGGTGCGATACAGCTTGCGGCGCAGATGGCTCGGGCAACCGGCGGCCAGGTGGATCAGCGAGCGGTTGTCCCAGAACACCAAGTCATGAGGCTGCCATTGATGGCGATAGATGTTTTGAGGCAACACGCTGTGGGCATACAACTCCGTCAGGATGGCTTTGCTTTCGTCCTCCGGCAGGCCAACGATGCGGGTGGTGAACCCCTCGCTGACGAACAACGCCTTGCGCCCGGTTTCCGGGTGGGTGCGGACGATGGGGTGCACGACTTCGGCCACCTCGGCCAGTTGCTCCGGTGTCAATGTCGGACGCCAGTTGCCTTCGAATTTGGTTTCGCTGTAGCGCGCAGTGTAGGAGTGCGCCGCCGAACGGCCCTCGACCGCTTTACGCAGCGTTTCAGGCAAACCGTCCCAGGCCTTGTGCATGTCGGCGAACAACGTGTCGCCGCCTTCGCTCGGCAGTTCCTGGGCGTGGAGCATCGAGCCGAGGCTGGGCAGTTCCTTATAGGAAAGGTCCGAATGCCAGAACTTGCCTGCATCGCCGAGGCCGATGGATTGTCCGTTTTCGATGATGTTGGAAACGATGAGGATTTCCGGATGCCCGGCCAGCAGGAACTGCTTGAGCACATGGATTTGCAGTACGCCAAAACGGCGGCTGAAGGCGATGTGCTGTTCGGGGGTGATGCGCTGGTCGCGGAACACCACCACGTGATAGTCCAGGTGCGCGCGATGGATGCGGGCGAAATCCTGGTCGTTGATGGGCCGGGACAGGTCCAGCCCGACGATCTCGGCGCCAACGGCATCGCGAAACGGGAAGATTGCGAACGACTGCGGCGCGATGGGCGCGGCATTTGAATCTGGAGAAAAAGAGACGGCTGGCATACATCACTCCCACGCACAGCGCGCTTCAATGGGCGCGCAATCGATCAAAACTCACGGCGTTACCGTGTTGGTTTGTGTCGTGCGGCGCGCCGATTGGTCGACAGGTACGCAGGGGGATGACTTTAAAGCTATAAGAATTGAAATTTAAATACCGTTAATGAATAACGATATGGCTTAGAGTTTTCACCGCCCTCCCTGTGGCGAGGGGATTTATCCCCGCTGGGGTGCGAAGCAGCCCTAAAACCTGCCACCTCGGTGTGTCAGGCTTGGTTACATTCAGCTATTTCGGGGGCTGCTGCGCAGCCCAGCGGGGATAAATCCCCTCGCCACAGAGATAGCGCCGGCCCGAGCCATTGGGTCTCTACCGCTCGTGCAACGCCTCGGCCCGGGCCTTGATGATGGGCTTGAGCAAGTAGCTGAGCACGGTTTTCTTGCCGGTGATGATGTCCACCGAGGCCACCATGCCGGGAATGATCAGCAGCGGTTTTTCATCGGTGCCCAGGTGGCTGCGTTCGGTACGCAGTTTGATGATGTAGTAGGTGGTTTTCTTGTCTTCATCGGTGATGGTGTCGGCGCCAATCTGTTCCAGCTTGGCTTTCAGCCCACCGTAGATGGTGTAGTCGTACGCGGTGAATTTCACCGTGGCGTCCTGGCCCGGGTGCAGGAAAGCGATGTCCTGGGGACGGATTTTCGCTTCCACCAGAATGGTGTCGTCCAGGGGCACGATTTCCACCAGGTCGCTACCGGGCTGGATCACGCCGCCGATGGTATTGACCAGCAACTTATTGACAATGCCGCGCACCGGCGAGGTCACCAAGGTACGGCTCACCCGATCTTCCAGGGCTTTGCCGGTAGCCTGGGCCTTGTTCAGGTCCGTGCGTGCTTCGTTGAGTTGGGTCAGGGCTTCGCTGCGGAATTTGCCCCGGGTCTCGTCGATCTTGCGCTGCACTTCCTTGATCGCCGATTCGGCGCGAGGAATCGCCAGCGTCGTGGCATCCAGTTGCCCGCGGGTCTCGACTTCGGCGCGCTTGAGCCGCAACACTTCCACTGGCGACACCGCGCCCTGGGCCACCAACGGCTCGGACATGTTGATTTCCTGGCGCTGCAATGCCAGGGCGGAACGGTACTGCGCCTGCTTGGACACGAACTCGCGCAGCTCTTGCTGGCGCTGGATCAACTGTTCCTGCAGGCCGCCGATTTCATCGTGCAACTGCTGGCGGCGGCTGATGTACAGCGACTCTTCGCTGGCGGCCTGGCCCGGCACGGCCTTGAGCACATCGGCCGGGAAGTTCAGCGGTCGGTCATCGACCTCGGCGCTCAGGCGCTCGACCCGCAACAGCATGGACAGTCGATCGGCCTCGGTTTCGCCGACATTGGAGACAAACCGCGTGTCGTCCAGGCGAATCAACGGGGCACCGGCTTCGACAATCTGGCCTTCCTTGACGAACAGCTCAGCGACGATGCCACCCTCCAGGTTCTGGATCTTCTGGATCTTGGACGATGGAATCGCCTTGCCGTCGCCCCTGGTCACTTCGTCGATCTCGGCGAAGTTGGCCCACATCACCAGGAACACAAAGAAGCCGATGATGCCCCAGATCGTCAAACGTACCACCCGGGGAGCGTCCTCGATCAGGGCCTTGTTGACCTCGGGCAGCGGTTGGCCGTGCAGCGAGTCGGAACCTTTGAAATAACGGCCCACCGCACCCTTTAAACCTGACTTAAGCAACACTGATCTGCCCCTTCTTCAACGCTTCCATGACGGCGGCTTTCGGGCCATCGGCGAGGATCTGTCCACGGTCGATCACCAGCAGGCGGTCCACCAGCGACAGCAAGGATGCCCGGTGCGTCACGAGCAGCACGGTCTTGTTTTCCACCACGGCAGCCAGGCGCTGCTTCAAGCGTTCTTCACCGGTGTTGTCCATGGCGCTGGTGGGCTCGTCCAGCAGCAGGATGGGCGGGTTGAGCAGCAGCGCGCGGGCCAGGGCGACGTTCTGGCGCTGACCACCGGACAGGTTCTGCCCGCGCTCACCGACTTGCAGTTCATAGCCTTGCGGATGCAGGCGGGCGAATTCGTGCACCCCCGCCAACTCGGCGGCCTGGAGCACCAATTCGTCTTCGACGTAACGGGCGCCGGAGGTCAGGTTGTCCCGCAGGGTGCCGGACAGCAATTGGATGTCCTGGGGCACGTAGCCGATGTTGTAGCGCAGCTCGCTGACATCGATCTGGCGGATGTCCACGCCGTCCACCAGCAGCGCACCGTCATCCGGCTGATACAGCCCCACCAGCAATTTGGCGAGCGAGCTCTTGCCCGAGCCGCTGCGGCCGATGATGCCAATTTTCTCGCCCGGCTTGATCACCAGGTTGATGTTCTTCAGCGCGGCGTTCTGCTGGTTCGGATAGGTGAAATTCAACTGGCGGCATTCAATGGCGCCCTGCAACACCTTGCGGCTGAGCGGGCGCTCGTCGAAATTGCGCTCCTGGGGCAACTCCATCATCTGGTCGACCGAGGTCATCGTCACCCGCGCCTGTTGGTAGCGGGTCAACAGGCCCGACAGCGACGCCAGCGGGCTGAGCGCGCGGCCACTGAGCATGTAGCAGGCAACCAGCCCGCCCATGCTCAGGTTGCCGCCGATGATCAGGTAAACGCCGAAGACAATCATGATCACCCCGGCCAATTGCTGGATCAGCAAGGTGATGTTCATCGCCAACCCGGACAGCATTTTCACCCGCAGCTCGAGGCGACTTAAGGTGCCGATGGTCTGCTCCCATTGGTATTGGCGTTCGCTCTCGGCGTTGTTGACCTTCACCGCGTCCAGGCCGGCCAGGGTTTCGATCAGGCTGGACTGACGCTCGGCGCCCAGGGCCATGGTGCGCTCCATGGTTGCCACCAGGGGCTTCTGCAAGGCATAGCCGATCAGCAGGGCAATCGGGAACGCCAGCACTGGAATCCACACCAGGTGCCCACCGATAATCGCGATGACCATGAAAATCAGCAGGGTGAACGGCAGGTCGATCAGGCTGGTGAGGGTCAGCGAGGCGAGGAAGTCCCGCAGGCTCTGGAACTCATGGATGTTCTGGGCAAAGCTGCCGACCCGCGCCGGACGGTATTTCATGGCCATGCCGACGATGCGTTCGAACAACGTCGCCGAAATGATCAGGTCGGTTTTCTTGCCGGCCAGGTCCAGGCACAGGCTGCGCAGCATTTTGAGGATCAGGTCGAACACATAGGCACCGGTGATACCAACGGCCAATACCCACAGGGTCGATTCGGCCTGGTTCGGCACCACACGGTCGTAGACGTTCATCACGAACAGCGGCGCGGCCATGGCGATGATGTTGATCAGCAAGCTGGCAGCGATGGCATCGGCGTACAGCCAGCGGGATCTTTTGAGGGTGTCGCGAAACCACGAACGCGCCCGGGGAATGAGCGTGCCGTGGTTAACGTCAAATTTATGCTGCGGTTGGGCGAAAAACACCTTGCCGCTGTAGTCATCGGCCAGCAGTTCGCGGCTGATGGTCACCTCTCCGCCGTCGCTTTCACTGAGCAGCAATCGCGCCTGGTCGTCACCGACCCAGCTCAGCAGCACGGCGCTGCGGCCGTCCTTGAGCAACAACAGCGCCGGCATAGCGATGGCCGGGATCTGCTCAAGCTTACGTTGCAGCACCCGGCCTTGCAGACCGGCACGGGCCGCCGCGCGCGACAATAATTCGACGCTCAGCCGTTGCTTGGGCAGCGGCAGGCCAGTGGTGAGCATCGCCGCGCTGGCCGGCTTCTGATGCAGCATGCAAAGCGCCAGCAGACCATCCAACAGCGGGTCGTCGTGCAGCGTGCGCGGGTCATGAACTAGTTCGACTGGACTGACTTCTGATTCCACGCTCGGCACTCTGACTGATTAAAACGGGTGGTAGGACTCAATTCATCCCAGGCAACTGAACCTTGGGTTTCACGTCGTTCTGCACAACCGATGCCAACGGCGCGACCACACCCTGGCTTTTCAACAGCTGGCCCATGGTTGCCTTGATCCGGTACTGGGTGAACAGCTGCACATTCTTGATTTCCGCCAGGCGGCGGGAAGCACTGAACAGTTCGTTTTCGCTGTCGAGCAAGTCGAGCAGGGTCCGCTCGCCAAGGCTGAACTGCTTTTGGTAGGCAGTGCGCACGTTGGCGCTGCGATCCACGTATTGCTGGGCGATCGGCACCTGGGCGTTGGCATTGTTCAAGGCGTTCCAGGCCAGGCCCAGTTCTTCGTTCAACTGGCGCAGCGCGTTGTTGCGGATGTCCAGGGCCTGGTTGGACAGGTACGACTTGGATTCCAGGTCGGCCTTGTTGCTGCCACCGGCATACAGGTTGAAACGCATGCGCAGCATGGCTTGCCATTCATTGTTGTGGCCGTTCTGGCCATCCAGGTCGTTGTCGGCCGTGCGACCCAACTCGGCGTCGAAGCGTGGGTAGAAGCTCGACTTGGCGGCCTCGTACTGTTGCTCGGCTGCGGCGATGTCGGCCTCGGCCGAACGCAGCACCGGGCTGTTTTCCAGCATCTGGGCGCGGGCTTCGGTCAGGTTGGCCGGCAGCAGCGCCAGAAAATCGGCAGGACGCTCCAGTTGATCCGGCAGTTGGCCGACGGCGCTGAGGTAGTTGGTCTCGGCATCGGCCAGGTTGGTCTGTTCGGTGATCAGGTTGTTACGGGCCTGGGCCATGCGCGCTTCGGCCTGGTCCAGGTCGGCACCACTGCCCACGCCACGGGAGGTGCGCAGCTTGATCTGGTCGAAGATGCGTTCGTGACTCTTGAGGTTTTCCTCGGCCAGACGCACGAACTCACGACGGGTCAGCACGTCCAGGTAGACCTGGGCCACCGTCAAACCGGTGCGCTCGGAGGCGTCCAGCAACGAATAGGCACGGGCATTGACGGTGGCTTGTTGACGCCCGACTTCGCTGGACGTGGCAAAACCGTCAAAAACCATTTGCGACAGGCGCAGGCTCGACTCGCTGCGGTTCAGGGTTTCCCAATGGTTGGTCCCGCCCGAGCGGGTGGTGACACTGTCGGTGCCTTCGCGGCCATACCCGGCTGCAAGGTCCACTCTAGGCAGGTAGCCGCCCTTGGCCGCCTTGAGTTGGTAATCCGCCGCGAGACGGCTGTTCACGCCAGCCTGGATTTCAGGATGGACATCCAAAGCCTGCTGCATGGCCTGCGGCAAGGTTTGTGCTTGTACGAAGCTGGCAGCGAGGGCGAAGGGTAAAGCCTTGAGCAGGTGTGAACGCATGGTTGGATTATTCCCAGAACTCTTGTCTTGAATCACAGCGAAACGTGGCGCTGCATCGGATGATGGCAACCGGAATGACCGTATGTCGGAAAGTTCAAAACAGGAGCTGGAACACGCACTGAAAGAACAGGTCGCCGCTTAAATATCAATGTGACATTAGGGCGGCGATTGTTTAGGATGGCCGGCAGAAGGTCAATAGTTTGGCACAAACAAAATATCTGGAAAAACAAGCCAAAATATTGACATATAAAAGCGTCAAAATAACCCTACTTTGTGAATATAAACGTCCAGACCGCTGCTGCCCACAAGCTGCCGGGTCCATGGAAGTCTACTGAGCGCGGCACCCGGAGAGTCTTCAATGAGCAGTGTTATTGCCGTTGTCAAAAGCATTGTTGGTCAGGTTTTCGTCGTATCCCCAGAGGGCATCCGGCGCGTACTCATTGAAGGTGATCGCCTGAATGTGGGCGACCAGTTGGACACCGGCCCTGCCGGCGCCGTGACATTGGAGCTGGCCGATGGCCGCACCCTGGACCTGGGCCGCGACACCCAGTGGAGCGCCAATGCCCCGGACTCGTCCACTGACTTGGCCCAAGCCACTGCCCAGGCCGCGCCGTCGGTAGAAGAGCTGCAACAAGCTATCGCCGCGGGCGTGGACCCGACGACCGCCCTGGAAGCCACCGCTGCCGGCGCTACTGCCGCGGGTACGGGTGGTGCCGCCGGTGGGGGCCACAGCTTTGTGGTGCTGGATGCCACTGCAGGCAGCGTCGACCCGACCGTCGGTTTCCCAACGGAAGGCCTCGCAGCGGCTGCCGCCACCGATGACAACATCCTGGGTGGCGATACCACGGCCGATACGACCGCCAACGCCGTGCTCAATGCGACGATGACCCTGAGCGCCACGCCGACCCTGACCGAGGCCGGCGGCGTGCTGGTCTACACCGCGACAGTGACCCAGGCTCCGCAGACCAACCTGACCGTGACCTTGTCCAACGGCGCGGTCATCGTGATCCCGGCGGGCCAACTGACCGGCAGCGTCAACGTACCGCTGGCGCCGAACGACACCGTCTACAACGACGCCACCCAAATCAGCGTGACCGTCACAGGCACCACCGGCGGCACCGGCATCGCCGTGACCGTTCCCACCACACCGGCCGTGACCCAGATCACCGACACCATCGACACCACCACCGTCACCCTGACGGCGGGCAACACCGTGACCGAAGGCGGCCAGATTACCTACACCGCGACCCTGACCAACCCGGCCCAGACCCCGGTGACCGTGACCTTGAGCAATGGCTCGGTCATCACCATCGCGGCTGGCCAGACCACCGGCACCGTCAACGTCGACACCCCGGCCAATGACGTCTACAACAACGGCAGCACCGTCAGCACCACCATTACCGGTGCGACCGGTGGCAACTTCGAAAACCTGGTGCCGAGCACGGCGCCTGCGGTCACTACGATTACTGACTCGGCCGACACCACTGGCCTGACCCTGACGGCCAGCAACACCATCACCGAAGGCGGCCAGATCACCTACACCGCCACCCTGACCAACCCGGCCCAGACCCCGGTGACCGTGACCTTGAGCAATGGCTCGGTCATCACCATCGCGGCTGGCCAGACCAGCGGCACCGTCAATGTCGAGACGCCAGCTAATGACGTCTACAACAACGGCAGCACCGTCAGCACCACCATTACCGGTGCGACCGGTGGCAACTTCGAGAACCTGGTGCCGAGCACGGCGCCTGCGGTCACCACGATTACTGACTCGGCCGACACCACTGGCCTGACCCTGACGGCCAGCAACACCGTGACCGAAGGCGGCCAGATCACCTACACCGCCACCCTGACCAACCCGGCCCAGACCCCGGTGACCGTGACCTTGAGCAACGGCTCGGTCATCACCATCGCGGCTGGCCAGACCAGCGGCACCGTCAATGTCGACACCCCGGCCAACGACGTCTACAACAACGGCAGCACCGTCAGCACCACCATTACCGGCGCGACCGGTGGCAACTTCGAAAACCTGGTGCCGAGCACGGCGCCTGCGGTCACTACAATTACTGACTCGGCCGACACCACTGGCCTGACCCTGACGGCCAGTAACACCATCACCGAAGGCGGCCAGATCACCTACACCGCCACCCTGACCAACCCGGCCCAGACCCCGGTGACCGTGACCTTGAGCAATGGCTCGATCATCACCATCGCGGCTGGCCAGACCACCGGCACCGTCAACGTCGAGACGCCAGCTAATGACGTCTACAACAACGGCAGCACCGTCAGCACCACCATTACCGGTGCGACCGGTGGCAACTTCGAGAACCTGGTGCCGAGCACGGCGCCTGCGGTCACTACGATTACTGACTCGGCCGACACCACTGGCCTGACCCTGACGGCCAGCAACACCATCACCGAAGGCGGCCAGATCACCTACACCGCCACCCTGACCAACCCGGCCCAGACCCCGGTGACCGTGACCTTGAGCAATGGCTCGGTCATCACCATCGCGGCTGGCCAGACCACCGGCACCGTCAACGTCGACACCCCGGCCAATGACGTCTACAACAACGGCAGCACCGTCAGCACCACGATTACCGGTGCGACGGGTGGCAACTTTGAGAATCTGGTGCCGAGCACGGCGCCTGCGGTCACTACGATTACCGATTCGGTAGACACTACTACCGTGACGCTGACCGCTACACCAACCGTGAACGAAAACGGCACGATCACCTACACCGCGACCCTGACCGATGCCGATGGCAAGCCGGTCACTGCGCAAAATGGGCCTGTGACGGTCACCCTCGACAGCGGCAAGACCATTACCATCGCCGCCGGCGCAAGCTCGGGCGTGCTTGATGTCGCTGTTGGTAATGATGTTTACCAAGGCCCGACCACCGTCACTGAAAGCATCAGTACTGCCACTGGCGGTAACCTCGAAGCTATTGCACCGAACACGGCGCCAGTCAGCACTGTGGTCAGTGATGTCAACGACACCACCACGGTGACATTGACCGCTACACCGACCGTGAATGAAAACGGCACCATCACCTACACGGCTACCCTGACCGATGCCGATGGCAAGCCGGTCACTGCGCAAAACGGTCCTGTGACAGTCACCCTCGACAGCGGCAAGACCATCACTATCGCTGCGGGCGCAAGCTCGGGTGTGCTTGATGTCGCTGTTGGCAACGACGTGTACCAAGGCCCGACCACCGTCACCGAAAGCATCAGTACTGCCACTGGTGGCAACCTCGAAGCCATCGCGCCAAACACGGCGCCAGTCAGCACTATCGTCAGCGATGTTAATGACACCACCACGGTGACATTGACCGCGACACCGACCGTGAACGAGAACGGCACCATCACTTACACCGCCACGCTGACCGATGCTGACGGTAAACCCGTCACCGCACAAAACGGTCCTGTCACCGTGACTTTGGACAGCGGCAAAACCATCACCATCGCTGCCGGCGCAAGCTCAGGTGTGTTGGATGTGGCCGTTGGCAACGATGTTTACCAAGGTCCGACGACGGTTACCGAGTCGATTGCCTCGGCCTCCGGCGGCAACCTGGAAGCCATCGCGCCAAACACCGCTCCGGTCAGCACCATCGTCAGCGACGTCGACGACACCACTACCGTGACGCTGACCGCTACACCGACCGTGAATGAAAACGGCACCATCACTTACACCGCCACGCTGACGGATGCCGACGGCAAGCCGGTCACGGCGCAAAACGGTCCTGTGACAGTCACCCTCGACAGCGGCAAGACCATCACCATCGCCGCCGGTGCAAGCTCGGGCGTGCTGGACGTGGCCGTCGGCAACGATGTGTACCAAGGTCCAACCACCGTGACCGAGTCGATTGCCTCGGCCTCCGGTGGCAACCTGGAAGCCATCGCTCCAAACACCGCTCCGGTCAGCACCATCGTCAGCGACGTCGACGACACCACCACGGTAACGCTGACCGCTACACCGACCGTAAATGAAAACGGCACCATCACCTATACCGCCACGTTGACCGATGCCGACGGCAAGCCGGTCACGGCGCAAAACGGTCCTGTGACAGTCACCCTCGACAGCGGCAAGACCATCACTATCGCTGCGGGCGCAAGCTCGGGTGTGCTTGATGTCGCTGTTGGCAACGACGTGTACCAAGGCCCGACCACCGTCACCGAAAGCATCAGTACTGCCACTGGTGGCAACCTCGAAGCCATCGCGCCAAACACGGCGCCAGTCAGCACTATCGTCAGCGATGTTAATGACACCACCACGGTGACATTGACCGCGACACCGACCGTGAACGAGAACGGCACCATCACTTACACCGCCACGCTGACCGATGCTGACGGTAAACCCGTCACCGCACAAAACGGTCCTGTCACCGTGACTTTGGACAGCGGCAAAACCATCACCATCGCTGCCGGCGCAAGCTCAGGTGTGTTGGATGTGGCGGTTGGCAACGATGTTTACCGAGGCCCGACCACCGTCACTGAAAGCATCAGTACTGCCACTGGCGGCAACCTCGAAGCCATCGCACCGAACACCGCGCCAGTCAGCACTGTGGTCAGCGATGTCAACGACACCACCACCGTGACGCTGACCGCTACACCGACCGTAAATGAAAACGGCACCATCACCTACACCGCCACCCTGACCGATGCCGACGGCAAACCGGTGACGGCGCAAAACGGCCCCGTGACGGTCACCCTCGACAGCGGCAAAACGATCACCATCGCAGCCGGCGCAAGTTCGGGCGTGTTGGACGTAGCCGTTGGCAACGATGTTTACCAAGGTCCGACCACCGTCACTGAATCGATCAAAGGCGCGACTGGCGGCAACCTGGAAGCCATCGCTCCAAACACCGCTCCGGTCAGCACCATCGTCAGCGATGTCAACGACACCACCACGGTAACGCTGACCGCCACACCGACCGTGAACGAAAACGGCACCATCACCTACACCGCGACCCTGACCGGTGCCGACGGCAAGCCGGTCACGGCGCAGAACGGTCCTGTGACGGTTACCCTCGATAGCGGCAAGACCATCACCATCGCAGCAGGCGCAAGCTCGGGCGTACTGGATGTAGCGGTTGGCAACGATGTTTACCAAGGTCCGACCACCGTGACCGAATCGATTGCCTCGGCCTCTGGCGGTAACCTCGAAGCCATCGCGCCAAACACGGCGCCAGTCAGCACTGTGGTCAGTGATGTCAACGACACCACTACCGTGACGTTGACCGCCACGCCAACCGTGAATGAAAACGGTACCATCACTTACACCGCCACCCTGACGGATGCCGACGGTAAGCCGGTCACGGCGCAGAACGGTCCTGTGACGGTTACCCTCGACAGCGGCAAGACCATCACTATCGCAGTGGGCGCAAGCTCAGGTGTGTTGGATGTCGCGGTTGGCAACGACGTCTACCAAGGTCCGACCACCGTCACTGAAAGCATCAGTACTGCCACTGGCGGTAACCTCGAAGCCATCGCACCGAACACCGCGCCGGTCAGCACCATCGTCAGCGATGTCAACGACACCACCACGGTAACGCTGACCGCTACACCGACCGTGAACGAAAACGGCACCATCACCTACACCGCCACGCTGACCGATGCTGACGGCAAACCGGTGACGGCGCAAAACGGCCCCGTGACGGTCACCCTCGACAGCGGCAAAACGATCACCATCGCAGCCGGCGCAAGCTCGGGCGTGTTGGACGTAGCCGTTGGCAACGATGTTTACCAAGGTCCGACCACCGTCACTGAATCGATCAAAGGCGCGACTGGCGGCAACCTCGAAGCCATCGCACCGAACACGGCGCCAGTCAGCACCATCGTCAGCGACGTCAACGACACCACTACCGTGACGTTGACCGCCACACCGACCGTGAACGAAAACGGCACCATCACCTACACCGCGACCCTGACCGGTGCCGACGGCAAGCCGATCACCGCGCAGAACGGTCCGGTCACCGTGACGTTGGAAAGCGGCAAAACCATCACTATCGCAGCGGGTGCAAGCTCGGGCGTGTTGGACGTGGCCGTTGGCAACGATGTGTACCAAGGCCCGACCACCGTCACCGAAAGCATCAGTACTGCCACTGGTGGCAACCTCGAAGCCATCGCGCCAAACACCGCGCCAGTCAGCACCGTGGTCAGCGATGTCAACGACACCACCACCGTGACGCTGACCGCTACACCGACCGTGAACGAAAACGGCACCATCACCTACACCGCGACCCTGACCGATGCCGATGGCAAGCCGGTCACGGCGCAAAACGGTCCTGTGACAGTCACCCTCGACAGCGGCAAGACCATCACCATCGCCGCCGGCGCAAGCTCGGGCGTGCTGGACGTGGCCGTCGGCAACGATGTGTACCAAGGTCCAACCACCGTGACCGAGTCGATTGCCTCGGCCTCCGGTGGCAACCTCGAAGCCATTGCACCAAACACCGCGCCGGTCAGCACCATCGTCAGCGACGTCAACGACACCACCACGGTAACGCTGACCGCTACACCGACCGTGAACGAAAACGGCACCATCACCTACACCGCGACTCTGACCGATGCCGACGGCAAACCCGTCACTGCGCAAAATGGTCCGGTCACCGTCACCCTCGACAGCGGCAAAACGATCACCATCGCCGCCGGCGCAAGCTCGGGTGCACTGGATGTAGCCGTCGGTAACGACGTGTACCAAGGTCCAACCACCGTGACCGAGTCGATTGCCTCGGCCTCCGGTGGCAACCTGGAAGCCATCGCGCCAAACACCGCTCCGGTCAGCACCATCGTCAGCGATGTCAACGACACCACCACCGTGACGTTGACCGCTACACCAACCGTGAACGAAAACGGCACCATCACTTACACCGCGACGCTGACCGATGCCGACGGCAAACCCGTCACCGCGCAAAATGGTCCGGTCACCGTGACGTTGGAAAGCGGCAAAACCATCACCATCGCCGCCGGCGCAAGCTCGGGCGTGTTGGATGTGGCTGTTGGCAACGATGTTTACCAAGGTCCGACGACGGTTACTGAGTCGATTGCTTCCGCATCCGGCGGCAACCTGGAAGCCATCGCACCGAACACCGTTCCGGTCAGCACCATCGTCAGCGATGTCAACGACACCACCACGGTAACGCTGACCGCTATACCGACCGTGAACGAGAACGGCACGATCACCTACACCGCGACCCTGACCGATGCCGATGGCAAGCCTGTCACCGCACAAAACGGTCCGGTCACCGTGACGTTGGAAAGCGGCAAAACCATCACTATCGCAGCGGGTGCAAGCTCGGGCGTGTTGGATGTGGCTGTTGGCAACGATGTTTACCAAGGTCCGACCACCGTCACTGAAAGCATCAGTACTGCCACTGGCGGCAACCTCGAAGCCATTGCACCGAACACGGCGCCAGTCAGCACCATCGTCAGCGATGTCAACGACACCACCACCGTGACGCTGACCGCTACACCGACCGTAAATGAAAACGGCACCATCACCTACACCGCCACGCTGACCGATGCCGACGGCAAACCGGTGACGGCGCAAAACGGCCCCGTGACGGTCACCCTCGACAGCGGCAAAACCATCACCATCGCCGCCGGCGCAAGCTCGGGCGTGCTCGATGTCGCTGTTGGTAATGATGTTTACCAAGGCCCGACCACCGTCACTGAAAGCATCAGTACTGCCACTGGCGGCAACCTCGAAGCCATTGCTCCGAACACGGCGCCAGTCAGCACTGTGGTCAGCGACGTCAACGACACCACTACCGTGACGCTGACCGCTACACCAACCGTGAATGAAAACGGCACCATCACCTACACCGCCACCCTGACCGATGCCGACGGCAAACCCGTCACTGCGCAAAATGGTCCGGTCACCGTGACGTTGGAAAGCGGCAAGACCATCACCATCGCCGCCGGCGCAAGCTCGGGCGTGTTGGATGTGGCTGTTGGCAACGACGTCTACCAAGGTCCGACCACCGTCACTGAAAGCATCAGTACTGCCACTGGCGGCAACCTCGAAGCCATTGCACCGAACACGGCGCCAGTCAGCACCATCGTCAGCGATGTCAACGACACCACCACCGTGACGCTGACCGCTACACCGACCGTAAATGAAAACGGCACCATCACCTACACCGCCACGCTGACCGATGCCGACGGCAAACCGGTGACGGCGCAAAACGGCCCCGTGACGGTCACCCTCGACAGCGGCAAAACCATCACCATCGCCGCCGGCGCAAGCTCGGGCGTGCTCGATGTCGCTGTTGGTAATGATGTTTACCAAGGCCCGACCACCGTCACTGAAAGCATCAGTACTGCCACTGGCGGCAACCTCGAAGCCATTGCTCCGAACACGGCGCCAGTCAGCACTGTGGTCAGCGACGTCAACGACACCACTACCGTGACGCTGACCGCTACACCAACCGTGAATGAAAACGGCACCATCACCTACACCGCCACCCTGACCGATGCCGACGGCAAACCCGTCACTGCGCAAAATGGTCCGGTCACCGTGACGTTGGAAAGCGGCAAGACCATCACCATCGCCGCCGGCGCAAGCTCGGGCGTGTTGGATGTGGCTGTTGGCAACGACGTCTACCAAGGTCCGACCACCGTCACTGAAAGCATCAGTACTGCCACTGGCGGCAACCTCGAAGCCATTGCTCCGAACACGGCGCCAGTCAGCACTGTGGTCAGCGACGTCAACGACACCACTACCGTGACGCTGACCGCTACACCAACCGTGAATGAAAACGGCACCATCACCTACACCGCCACCCTGACCGATGCCGACGGCAAACCCGTCACTGCGCAAAACGGTCCTGTCACCGTCACCCTCGACAGCGGCAAGACCATCACCATCGCTGCGGGCGCAAGCTCAGGTGTGTTGGATGTCGCGGTTGGCAACGACGTCTACCAAGGTCCGACCACCGTCACTGAAAGCATCAGTACTGCCACTGGCGGTAACCTCGAAGCCATCGCACCGAACACCGCGCCGGTCAGCACCATCGTCAGCGATGTCAACGACACCACCACGGTGACGCTGACCGCCACACCGACCGTGAACGAAAACGGCACCATCACCTACACCGCGACCCTGACCGGTGCCGACGGCAAGCCGGTCACCGCGCAGAACGGTCCGGTCACCGTGACGTTGGAAAGCGGCAAGACCATCACCATCGCCGCCGGCGCAAGCTCGGGCGTGTTGGACGTAGCCGTTGGCAACGATGTTTACCAAGGTCCGACCACCGTCACTGAATCGATCAAAGGCGCCACTGGCGGTAACCTCGAAGCCATCGCACCGAACACCGCGCCGGTCAGCACCATCGTCAGCGATGTCAACGACACCACCACGGTAACGCTGACCGCCACACCGACCGTGAACGAAAACGGCACGATCACCTACACCGCGACCCTGACCGATGCCGATGGCAAGCCGGTCACGGCGCAAAATGGTCCGGTCACCGTCACCCTCGACAGCGGCAAAACCATCACCATCGCCGCCGGCGCAAGCTCGGGTGTACTGGATGTAGCCGTCGGCAACGACGTCTACACCGGTGCGCCGTCCATCACCGAGTCGATCAAGTCGGCCTCCGGCGGCAACCTCGAAGCCATCGCGGTCGATAAGACCGGCGCGTCGACGGCCGTGGGCGACACGGTCGACAACACCACCGTCAGCATCAGTGGCAGCACGTCGGTCACCGAAGGCCAGGCGGCGACGTACACGGTCAGCCTGACGAACCCGGCGCAAACCGAGGTAACGCTCAAGATCGTCTACAGCGGCACCGCCGCCGACGGCTCGGATTTCACCGGTGTCTACACCGTGAAGATCCCGGCCAACGCCACCAGCGCGACCTTCAACGTGGCAACCCTGGACGACAAGATCACCGAAGGCACCGAAAACTTCGTGGTCAGGATCGACTCGGCCACCGGTGGCAACTTCGAGCACCTGGCGGTCAGCGGCACCAACGGCAGCGTCAGCACGTCGATCATCGACAACGATGCGCCGCCGGTACTCGACCTGGACGCCAACAACTCCAGCGGCAAGACCGGTGCCGATTACCAGGTGACCTTCACCGAAGGCACCACCGGCCCGGGCGTGTCCATCGCCGACACCGACCTGAGCATCACTGACCCGGACAGCACCCTGCTGACCGGCGCGACCATCGTGCTGACCAACCGTCAGCCTGGCGATGCGCTGAACCTGGGCAACAGCGTCAACGGCATCAGCATCAACGCCAACAGCACCGACGGCAAAGTCGTCCTGACGCTGACGGGCAATGCGACGCTGGCTGACTACATGCAGCAGATCAAGAACATCAGCTTCATCAACAACAGCGAAGATCCGAGCACCGTACCGCGCATCATCACCGTGACGGTGACCGACGGCGCGAGCTACTCCAACACCGCCACCACCACCGTGAACGTGGTCGGGGTCAATGACGCGCCGGTAGCCACTGGCGGCGCGGTGACCGGTACCGAAGACACTTCACTGGTCCTCGGCTGGTCGACGTTCGGCATCAGCGACGTGGACAATTCCGCCACCAGCCTGGGTGTGAAAATCACCGAGCTGCCGGCCGATGGCAAGTTGCAGTATCTGGACGGTGCAACCTGGAAGGACGTGGCCAACAACCAGACCTTCACCAAGGCTGACATCGACGCCGGCAAGCTGCGCTTCACTCCGGACGCCAACGAATCCGGTGCCAACGGTTATGTTGGCAGCAGCACGGGCAACAATCAGGCCGACTACGCACAGGTCAAGTTCCAGCCAACCGACGGCCAGGCGCTGGGTAATACCGGCACCGTGAAGATCGACATCACGCCAGTCGCCGACGCACCGACCCTCAACGTGGCCGGTAACAACGTGACCTCCACCGGTTTGATCAAGGAAGTCTGGACCGGCCTGTCGGGCCTGGGCACCGATGGCAGCGGCGCGCCGTCCGGCACGCTCAAGTCGGTGATCGATGCCGCCGGCACGCCGAACAGCAGCGGCACCGTGACCAACGTGCAATCGGACAGCAACGTCAACCCTGGCACCGCGTCGAAAACCTCGGGCCTGATCTTCCTCGAGGCCGGCAAGACCTACACCTTCAGCGGCACGGGCGATGACAGCCTGCTGGTCACCATCGGCGGCAAGACCGCCGCGGCAACCACCTGGGGTGCGGGCGGCCAGTTGAACGGTTCGTTCACGCCGACCACCAGCGGCTACTACACCCTGGACATCTACCACCACAACCAGACCGGTCCGGGCAGTTATGACGTGAACCTGTCGGTCAACGGCAGCACACCGGTCGACCTGAACGGCTCCGGCGTACCGCTGTATACCAGCGTGACCGACCTGACGAACGCCGGCGTGACGGTCTCCGATTTGCACGGCACCAACGGCGAAGGCTACTACGACGGCTACAAGCTCAACGAAGGCGCCGAAGGCACCAGCGTGAACCTGTCGAAGATCACCACCGCCCTGACCGACACCGACGGTTCCGAAAGCCTGAGCGTGAAGATTGGCGGCATGCCGGAAGGAAGCGTGCTGAGCGACGGCGCGGGCCACTTCGCGACCGTGGGCAGCAACGGCGAAGCATCGGTCAGTGGCTGGAACCTGGGCAGCCTGACCCTGACACCGCCAGCCTATTACAACGGCCAGCTCAATCTGACCGTGACCTCCACCTCCACCGAAGCCCTCGGAGGATCGGCGACCACCACGGCGCATATCCCAGTCACCGTGTACCCGGCGACCTACAACGCCATCACCGCCACGTCGGGCAGTGACAACGTCACCGGCACCGACGGCAACGACATCGTCGTCGCCGACATCGGCGGGCTGACCGTGGTGCCAGGGGTCAACTACAACATCGCCTTCATGGTGGACAGCTCCGGCAGTATGAGCGACTCGTCCATCGCAGCTGCCAAGGCCTCGCTGACCTCGGTGTTCAACACCCTCAAGCAAAGCATGGGCAGCAACTCCGGGACGGTGAACATCTTTCTGGCGGACTTCGACAGCCAGGTGAACAACACGGTCTCGGTCAACCTCAACGACTCGAACGCCTTGACCCTGCTCAAGGGCGTGCTCGACTCGATGGTGTCCGGTGGCGGTACCAACTATGAAGACGTGTTCAAGACCACGGCGAACTTCTTCAAGAGCACCGACGCCCTGAACAATACCGGGGCGAAGAACCTGACGTATTTCATTACCGACGGTAAGCCGACTTACTACCAGACCGGCGAACAGACCAATCCGACGCTTTACGGCACCGTCAAGCTTGATGATGTCTTGAGCGCGGCCAATTACAGCGTCGGCAAGTACTACACCCAGACGATCGACAGCACGCACAAGTACACCATCTACGAAAACGGCGAGATGTACCTGTCGACCAAAAGCGGCAAGAAATGGACCGACAGCTATGTGGGCACCGTGCATGCCGAGGGCAATGGCACCTTTGAATTGTCGAACCAGGGCGGCACCGGTTATGGCGATTACTGGAACTATGTCGATTCGGCGGCGGGCTCGACCGACAGCTTCACGTTGCTCAAGGGCCTGAGCACCGTCGAGGCCATCGGCCTGAACAGCGACGTGACCCTGAACGACCTCAAGCCCTACGACTCGGACTCGACACCGCAGACCAACATCGACCCGAACAACCTGGCCAACTCGATCATCGGCCACACCGAAGCGACCCTGCCGGGCTCCGATACGGTCAATGGCGGCGACGGCAACGACATCCTGTTCGGCGACCTGGTGAGCTTCAATGGCGTGGCCGGCGAGGGCTACCAGGCCATCCAGGCCTTCGTCGCCAAACAAAGCGGCGTGGACGTCAGCAAGGTCACCACCAGCAACGTGCACCAGTACATCACCGAGCACTACACCGCGTTCGATGTGTCCGGTGCCCACGATGGCAACGACACCCTGCTGGGCGGCGCCGGCAACGACATCATTTTCGGCCAGGGCGGCAACGACACGCTCAACGGTGGCAAGGGCAATGACATCCTGCTCGGTGGCACGGGCAACGACACCCTGATCGGCGGCCAGGGCAATGACACCCTGATCGGCGGTCTGGGCGGCGATACCTTTGTCTGGAAGTCCGGCGACACCGGCAACGACGTGATCAAGGGCTTCAACGCCGGGGAAGGCGATCGGATCGACCTGCGGGATCTGTTGCAGGGTGAGTCCGGCAGCACCATCGACCACTTCCTGAAAATCAGCACGGTCGATGGCGTGTCGTCGCTGCAGGTCAGCACCTCCGGCCAGTTCAACACCGGCAACGCTGCGGCGACGCCAGACGTGACGATCAAGCTCGAAGGCAACAATTGGTCGAACGTGAACCTGAACTCGTTGATCGCCGGCAGCGACCCGACCATCAAGGTCGATCACAACAACAGCTGAACCTGACACAAAACCCGTGGCGAGGGCGCTTGCTCCCTCGCCACGATAAGTGTTCATACTCCCCCACAGTTGGCCTATGCTGCCCAGCATGACGCTGCTTCATACATGAGGGATGCCCGATGTTTTATGTGCAACGCGATGCACAAGGCCTGCTGGTGCGCGTAGAAGCCACCGCTTACGCCGAGGCCACCGAAACCTTGCCGGCCGACAACCACGAGATCCAGGACTGGTTCGCCAACCAGGCGGTGGAAAACAGCCTCAAGCAGCTCAAGCAAAGCGACCTGGAAATGATCCGGGTACTCGATGACTTGATCCAGGTGCTGACCAGCAAAGGCGTCATCCGCGTCACCGACTTGCCACCGGCGGCCCAGGCCAAGCTGATGGACCGCAACCAGGCCCGGGAAGCCTTGGGCGGGTTGAGCCGGTTGATCGATGATGATGAGAAGGGGTTGATCTAGGCTGCCACCTCGAGCAGCACACAAAACCCTGTGGCGAGGGGATTTATCCCCGCGGGGCTGCGCAGCAGCCCCAGATGCTTCTTAAAGGTGAACTGCCTGACCACCGAGGCGGCTGGTGTTTAGGGCTGCTGCGCAGCCCAGCGGGGATAAATCCCCTCGCCACAGGGTTTGGGGTTGTCTGGGCTGACGCCTTCGCGAGCGGGCTCGCTCCCACGTTAGTTGATCTCGATATTTCGGTTCGACACAGATCCAGTGTGGGAGATTCTATGGTTGAGGGAAAGCCCTCAAGCCGCGTTAGGTTGGTATTCGCTTTGCCCTTTCAGCAGAGCGAATACGATCCGAGCAAGCTTGCGAGCCAGCATTACCAACGCCTGAGTGGTAGTGAAACCGCGAGCTCTTTGCTTTTCATAGAAGCCTCTCCAGGCGGACGTGCGGCTAGCCGACATGGCGGCATTGTGTAACAGCCGACGGACTTCCGGGTCGCCTCGTTTACTCAAGCTACGGCGCCCATCTTTTTGTCCTGATTTCGACACTCGCAAGTCCATTCCCAAAAAGGCAATGAAGGCGTCTGAGTTTCTGAAATCCCCTCGTTGAAATGCCGTAAGCAAGCGGGCTCCGGTCAGAAATCCAATGCCCTCAACCTTCAAGCAACGGTTCAACTGACCCTGCAAACCGGCATCCCTCAGATGATCCTTGATCGTCTTCTCGATCAATGTCTCAAGCCTCTGCATGGCTGCAATTTGTTCGGCGAAAGCGGTCTTCAGCAGCGGCTCGTTAGCCCAGCTTTGTACCAGGGCCACTCGAGCCTGAACCAGGGCTGCGCGACGGCGGAAAAGGCTCAGGAGCTGGCGATACAGCGGAGATGGCGGGGTCCAGGGGTTAAGCTCATGCCCTTCGTTTTTCAGGTAACGGGCCAGCAGCTTGGCATCCAGCGCGTCAGTTTTGGCGCGGATTTTTACGCCTTCGCGGTAGTGATGCAGTTCATAACCGCCCACCATGTAGATCTCGCAGCCGGCCTCATAGGCCAGATCAGCGAATTCCAGGTGATAGATATTGGTCGACTCAATGGCTACAGCGACGGGGCCCGGCAATGCTTTCAACCACTTTTTGATGGCCGCTTTGTTGTTGGGAGTCGCCTCCAGTACGTCAAGTTCGGCGTGATAGATCACCAGTTCGTTCTTGGCGACATCCACGCCCACAATCGGCTTTGTGACAGAAACCGGCATTGCCATTGAAAATTCTCCGGGCTAAGGTTTGAACACTTGAAGGGTTCACCCAGAGGCGCAGGCTTGTTCCTATCGTCGGTTTAGGCCAGATGCATTCTTTATCGGCGCTTGGGTGAAAGGAGGAGGGGCGAAATCTCCCACGGTCTGTACTGCGGCTAACAGTCAGAATCGAGCCTTGTCCCTCCTCCTCCCTTCAAGTCCTACCATACAAGCGAGCCTGCTCGCGAAGGCGATCTTCAATTCACCGCAGGCCTGTCAGCCCGCCGTTTGAACCTCCAGCCGATCCATTGCCCGCTCCACCAGCAAATGCACCCCATCGGCCATTCGGCTGATCGCCAGGATCACGCTGCGGCGTGAGCCGTCGACGTCGTCAGCCAGGTCGGCGGCGATGGCGCTGATGGATAGCAAGTCTTCGGAGGCGTTGGCCAGGAGGGTTTCGGTGTCGATGTCCGGGGAGACCATGAAGAGCTGGGCGGTTTGGTTTTTCCCCGAGGCTTCGTCGGTTGGTTTGGGATTGAGGTAATAGTCGAGGACGCGCTCGGCGGCTTCGTCGAGTTTTTTGGATTTCGAGGATTTGCCGGAGATGTTGCCAGGGTTTTCTGGCGGATTCGGAGTGACCTTGAACATTAGAGATTTCCTAAACAGATAAGTGGAAACCGTCACCGTTCGCTTGCACGCGAATGAGGGTGGCGGCCGTACGCAGGTGTGCAAGACCGGGTCTGTTTAGGACACCCAGCAGATCCAAGGATCTCCTGCGTGCAGCCGCCATAAAGCCAGTGAGCAGAAGAAAGCCCCTGAGCGATGTAGCGTCGCATCCTAAACAGTTTGTTCGGACTTGCACGTCCGTGTCACCGTTTTTTCGGTGACAAACCCAGACTAGCCACGAGGCAGATGCCGGACAAGTTCACCAAGTTCGCTACAACTCGAAGGAAATCTCCTAGGACCTTACTTTTAGAGGGGGGTGTATATCCGTTTCTGCGGTAACGGCCACTGGCGGTTCCGCTCTTACAGCGGGTCACTTTTGGAAGAGCGCCAAAAGTAACCAAAAACGCTTTGCCCCACCACTCGGTGCCTCGCCTAGGCTCGGCATGCCCGAACGAAGGCATTGCTCCGTGGGCCGCCGCGAAGGGCCATCCATGGCCCAGCGCGGCTACCTCGGCATCCATGCCGAGGTGCCCACTGCGCAATGCCTGCGTTCGGCCATCGTGGTTAACGGGGCGCCGAGATCAACGTCCACCACGAGGCGGCCTAGTAGCCGACCTGGTTCTTGGTGAGACCGCGTTTCCCCCTGTGGGAGCGGGCTTGCTCGCGAAAGCGTCTGTTCAGCTTGCATCCTTGTTGCATGACACTGCGCTATCGCGAGCAAGCTCGCTCCCACATAGTTTTTGGTCGTTTATAAGTTCAGTGTCCACCGCCGAACCTGTGGGAGCCGAGCTTGCTCACGATAGCGGTCGGCCTGCTTGCATCAATGCTGAATGTGTCGCCGCCTTCGCGAGCAGGCTCGCTCCCACAATTGGATCGGGGGAATGGCCGGAGAGCCAGGCCGGCTATCAGGCCGCCTCGCGAGCAAGCTTTGCTCCCACAGATCGGACAGGTGTACGACCGGGAGAGCCAGGCCGGCTATAAGGCCGCCTCGCGAGCAAGCTTTGCTCCCACAGATTGGACAGGTGTACGACCGGAAGAGCCAGGTCGGCTATCAGGCCGCCTCGCGAGCAAGCTCTGCTCCCACAGATTGGACAGGTGTACGACCGGAAGAGCCAGGCCGGCTATAAGGCCGCCTTCGCGAGCAAGCCCGCTCCCACAATGAGATTGGTGTACACCTGAGAGCGCCAGGCCGGCTATAAGGCCGCCTTCGCGAGCAAGCCCGCTCCCACAATGGGATTGGCGTACACCTGAGAGCGCCAGGTCGGCTATCAGGCCGCCTCGCGGTGGACGTTGATCTTGGGGCCCCGTTAACCACGCTGGCCGAACGCAGGTATTGTGGAGTGGGCATCCCGGCATGGATGCCGGGATAGCCGCGCTGGGCCATGGATGGCCCTTCGCGGCGGGCCCACGGAGCAATGCCGGAGTGAGGGCACACCGAGCCTAGGCGAGGTGCCGAGTGGTGGGGCACAGACCTTTTGGTTACTTTTGGGGCGTTTGCCAAAAGTGACCCGCCGTAAGGGCGGAACCCTAAGTGGCCGTTACCGCAGAAACGGATATGTACTCGATCAGAAGCCTCACCCCCAACGCTTAGGCTCACCCACCAGTTGCCCCTGCACCCCAAACAACCCCATCTCCCGAATCACCGCCAACTCCCCCTCCGTCTCAACCCGCTCAGCAATCAACGGCAGGTCAATACTGTGAGCCGCCCGCTGAATCGCCTCAATGAACAGACGCTTGTCACTCTCCTGGTCGATGGCCCGAATATAGCTGCCATCGATTTTCAGATAGGCCAACCCCAACCGCGACAAGTTGCCGATCATGCTGAACCGCCCACCGAAACGCTGCAAGCTCAGGGAGAAGCCAAGCTCACGCAAATGCCGGGTCAACTGCTCCAGCACCGCTTGCTCCGGCAATTGCTCTTCACCAATCTCCAGGGTCAAGCGCGGCCCAAGGTTGGAATGCGCCCGCAGGATTTCAAAGATCTTGTTCAGCGCCTGCGGATCGGCCAAGGTCGCCGAAGACAGGTTCAACGCCAGGGATTGCTCATGCCCGGCCATTTGCCTGAGCACCTGTTCGAGCATCAAGCGGTCCAGGCGCGCGGTCCAGCCGAAGCGCTCCAGCCAAGGCAGGAAACGCCCGGCGGGGATGGTCTGGCCCTGCTCGTCCAGCAGCCGCGACAGCACTTTGTAATGCAGCACCACCTGGGTGTCCTGGGCCGCCACCACCGGCTGGAAGTACAGCTCGAAGCGCTGATGATTCAAGGCCTGGTCAAGCAGTGTGTGCCAGGCATGGTGATCGTCCCCGACACTGGCTGACGCACTGTGGTCCAGGCAAGCCCAACCCGGTTCGCCCTGGCTTTCGGCCTGGGCCAGGGCCTGGTCACCGAGCTGGAGCACCGCGTGCGGCGAGTCGCCATGGACGAACGGCGCCAGACCGATGGACGCCACCGACGCCACATCCGTCGCGCCGGTCGCATGCAGGCTCGCCAACGCCGCCTCAAGGTTCTGCGCCAGTTGCAGCGCTTCCTCGCGCACCAGCCCAGGTGCCAGCACCGCGAACTCACCGCCGCGAATACGCGTGACCAGGTTATGGGTTTCCGGATAGCGGGCGCACTCGCGCTGCAATTGCTCGCCCACGGCCTGGAGCAACTGGTCGGTGCGCTGCCCGCCCAGCCGCTGGTTCAAACCGGCCAGGTCCTTGACCCGCAACAACAGCAGATAACCGGAACTGGCCTGCTCCGGGTTGCTCACCCGGGCATTGAGCTGCATTTCGAAATAGCGCCGGTTGGCCAGGCCCGTGAGGTTGTCCTGGTAGGACTCGATGCGTAGCTTCTCGCTGCGCTCGGCCTGCTCCTGGAACAACGCCTTGAGCTTTTCGACCATCTGGTTCATCGCCTGCACCACCCGCCGCAGTTCAGGCGTGCGCGGCAACTCCGGCAGGCTCAGGAACTCACGTCGGGCAATGGCATGGGACTGATGCACCATATAGTCCAGCGGCTTGAGCTGGCGACGCAGCAGCAAGGCCCCCAGCACCGCGCTCACGGCGCCGCACAGCAACAGCCAGCCCAGGCTGCCCAACGCGCTCTGCCACAGCTTGGCGAGGGCGAACATCGGGTGGCTGATCACTTCGACCCGCGCCGCCTGCTCCCAACCGCGGCTGACGATAGCATCGCCACCGGCCGGTTCCAGGCCGATCAGCTTGACGAACCATTGCGGCACGCTGCCAGCGTCCGGCGTGCCGGTGCGCTCGACCAGGGTCTTGTCGGTGGCCACGTCGACCACGCGGATGCTGGCGTAGTAGCCGCTGTCGAAGATCGAGCTGACCATCAGCTCCACCATCGCCGGGTCGTCGATGTTCGGCGTCAGCGACAGGGCCAGTGCCGTGGCCGCATCCTGGGCGTGGGAGCGCAACTGGTTGACGTACTGGGCCCGCGAGCTCTCCAGGCTGACCATGAAGCTGCCGCTAAAGGCAACCACCAGGAACAGACAGATAGCGATCAACAGCTGTTTGAACAAGGACATCTGAGCGCGCGCTCCTAGTTAGTCGTCTCGACCGGAAAACCTTCGGCCTGCATTTTTTTCAACACATCCTGCCACCGGGACAGGCGCTTGGTGTCACCCACTTTCTTGTTGCCCTTGGCGCCCGGCAGCCACAACCCTTCGGCATTGAAAGAGTAGACCGGGAGCAAGTCGGTTCGCTGGCTGGCCGGCTGGATACCGTCGATCAGGCTGTCGAGCACCAGCGGCATCGCCTCGGGCGTGGCGTAATAGGTCAGCACCATGTGTGCTCGGTTCTGCCGCAACGCCTTGACGTAGGTGATGCGCAGCTTGTCACTGGACACCCCGAGATGACGCAGGCTGAAATACTTGGCGATGGCGTAGTCCTCACAATCGCCGGCGCCCTTCCACAGGGCCTGGATCGGGGTTTCCCAATAGTCGACCTCACGCCACAGGTCGATGTCCTCCACGTAGCGCACCTGCTTGTTGAAAAACAGGTTCACTACCTTGAGCTGTTCCAGTTCCGGGATCTGTTTGCGGGTCGCCAGCAATTGCTGCCAGGCGTCGATACGCTGCTGCCCCTCACCCAGTGGTCCATATAACGCTTGCGCCCGCCGGCTGATCTGCGCAAAGTCCCAGTCGGCCTGCAGGCTGCCCAGCGTCAGGCCGGCCAGCAGCAATGCCGAACACAGCCAGCGCAAGGACCTGAGGACTGGGAAAGGTGCAGCCAAGGGAAATACGTCCGAAAAGGGTCGTTGGAAACTCGTTGGATGGTGACGCCTGGCCCACTAAAAGACAATGGCAAGGTGCGATCACCGCAGGCAGACTAAACTTTAGTTCAGGAACCTCCGGTCGAGAGATTTTGACGGTTCGCCAACCTGTCACTAACGTGAGCCTGGATCCAATTTTCATGACCAATCAGGGTGCCTTGTCGTGACACAGAAGCCCAAACCGTTAAGCACTATTCAGATCAACGGCCCCATCCCTGCGGACCAGGCACGCTCGATCATCGAAAGCTCCCTGCGCGAGGCCATCCTCGACGGGCGCCTGCCCAGCGGCACCGCCCTGCGCCAACAGGAGCTGGCCGACCTGTTCGGCGTGAGCCGCATGCCGGTCCGCGAGGCGTTGCGTCAGCTCGAGGCACAGTCATTGCTCAATGTGGTCCAGCACAAAGGGGCCGTGGTGGCTCCGCTGATCACCAGCAATGCCGTCGAGACCTACGCCTTACGCGCAGTCCTGGAAGCTTTCGCCTTGCGCTTGTCCATTCCCCTGCTCGATGACGACGATTTGACGCTGGCAGCCCAGTACATCGAACAGTTGGAAATACAAACCGAATACGCTGAAATCGCCAAGCTCAATCGGTTGTTCCACATGTCGCTTTATCACAAGGCGCCTAACGGCAAGCTGCTGGACCTGATCGAGCACGAACTCAACGAAGAAGAGCGCTTCTTGCGTTTCCATCTCTCCTCCATGGGGCTGGGCAAGCTGACTCAGGACGATCACCGCGCCATTCTCGCCGCCGCTGCGGCCAGGGATGTCGATACAGCAGTCGCCCTGCTGGAACGGCACCTGGAAAAAGCCTCAGTGACCATGCGCCGGTACCTGGAACAGTCGTCGAAGCTTTGATCCGCCGCCGGCGCTCCATCCGGCGTAAAAATTTCTTACATATCCTTCCGACTCACTCGTCACCTGCGCGGCGCGGCTTGGCCGTGGCCGCGACTCGTCGCCCCATCAGTTCAATGGCACTGCCATCGATTTGGGCTCACTCTTGCGCTTGTCGATTCAAAACAGACCTGAAGAAGTCAGCGTCTGGCTGAGGCCAGACGGATCGAAGCCAATACGCAAGGAGCGTCGTCCAACCGGCGGGATGATCGGATGTCCGACCGATGTCCTGCCCATAACATAAAACTTCGTAACCCCCCGATCCCTGAAGTGCTCCGAGTGAGGCATTCACTCGAACTATTCGATTCTGATCTCGCCCAATCGGAAGGAGCTTCTTCGCCCCAATAAAACTTATATAAAAAGTTTTAAAAACCCTCTTCGCGCCAAATAAAACTTCAACTTTAAATAATTAAAATAATACTTGCCGCTCACTTGCCGCCTGTATTAGTTTTTTAATCGCCGCGTTACCAACGGCTCTCAAGGCTCGCCAAACCCCAGCAAACAAGGGCAATGCGAGTCGAAAACACGATTAAAAGAGAACACTTAAACCATTCTGGCAATTCATGGATTCCGGTTCAGGCACCCGCTCGCCCTCATTAAATAACGAGCCGCCTTCCGGACAAGACATCATTGATGAGGACGTTCCAATGCAGCCATCCAAAGAACAACTATCTCTGAAAAAACACGAACTTGGACAACACCCGGTTTTTTCCGAGATTACATCAATCGATCTATTACGCCGCTTTATGGAAAGCCATGTCTTTGCCGTCTGGGACTTCATGTCGCTGACCAAACGACTGCAACGCGAACTCACCTGCGTCCACCTGCCCTGGCTGCCCCCGGCCGACCCACACGCAGCCCGCCTGATCAATGAAATCGTGTTGGGGGAAGAGTCGGATGACCGCCCCGGCGCCGGCTATTGCAGCCATTTCGAACTGTACCTGGACGCCATGCGGGAAATCGGCGCCGATACCCGCGCAATCGAGCAGTTCATCACCTTGCAACAGGAAGGCGTCAGCCCCGAGACAGCGCTGGACAGCGTCGAGGTCGAGCCGGCGGCGGCGCGGTTCGTCCGCCAGACGTTGCACACCGCCCTGCACGCCCCGGCCCACAGTGTGGCAGCAGCCTTCGTGCACGGTCGCGAGAGTGTCATCCCGCAGATGTTCCAGCGCATGCTCGACGCGTGGGGCATTGGCCTGGATCAGGCGCCGACCTTTCGTTACTACCTGCAACGGCACATCGAAGTCGATTCAGAAGACCATGGCCCGGCGGCAGAAAAGTTGTTGGCCCGGCTGATCGATGGTGACCCGCAGCGCGAAACCGAAGTGCTGGCCGCCGCGCTCGCCGCTGTCCATAGCCGCGCGGCCTTGTGGGATGGCTTGCGCCAGAGCATGGCTCAACCGGTTGCGCAGGTGATGCCATGAACGCCATCCCCTACCAATCCTTCGCCGACGCCTGGGAAAGCCGCGCCACGATCCGTACCCGGCCGCGGCGCCGGGTCGAAGACGACGACAAGCTGATCTTTCCCATGAGCCGCCAGCCGCTGGTGCACAGCCAGACCTTCCTCAGCCACTGCGCGCAGTTACGCGACTTCGTGCTGGTGCAGAGCCTCTACAAATTCATCAATGACGTGGTGATTTTCGAAACCGAATTGGTGGACCACACCGCCCGCCGCATTGCCAAGAACCGCTTCGGCATCGAATTCCCGTTCGCCTGCCGCTACGACGCGATGACCGTGGTGGTGGACGAGGATTACCACGCACTGGTGGCGATGGACTTCATGCAGCAAACCATCGACATGACCGGCATCGAACCGATCCCCTTGCCCGGGCAGATCGAACTCAGCCGCGCCATACCCGCGACCCTGGCCCAGGCACCGGAACATCTGCTGAGCGCGGTGGAGCTGATCTGTATCGCCATCGCCGAGAACACTGTGACCAACGAAGTGGCCGCCTTCGCCCGGGACGACTCGGTCAAGGCCTCGATCAAAGGGTTGATGGCCGACCACTTGCTCGACGAAGGCCGCCACTCCGGCTTCTGGACGCGACTGGTGCAGATCTACTGGCGCACCGCGCCCGAAGAGGACCGTGCGGCGATTGCCCGCTTGATGCCCGGGTTCATCGTCCAGTACCTGGCGAGCGACCTGCAACAGGCGTTCGACTTCGAGCTGATCGCACACCTGCCCGTCGACGAATCGGTACGCCAATCGCTGCGTGAAGACGCCAGTGCGCTGACCTACCCCATCAATCGTTTTCACCCGTTGGTGGGCAACATCACGCGTTTCTTGCGCGGCAGCTCGATGCTCGCGTCCCCCTGCGTACGCGACGCCCTCGCTGATTACCTGACCCCATGAGGACCTTTCGATGAGACGCCTCGACATTGCAGTGCCTGGCACCAGCCAGGCCATGACCGAACTGGCCAAGGAGCTGGAACTGCACGGCCACGGTGTGGCTCGGCAATCGCCAGCCGGCCACGACGCGGTCGACCTGTTGATCGACGACGGGACGACACCGCGAGCGTTTGAAGCCCGCTCAAGCCTCCAGATCCGCGTGGCGCTATGCACGCTGCCCGGCGAGGCATTGCCGCAACCGGTGCTGGTCTTTCGCGACGGTGCGCAGCGGTTGTTGTGCCAGGAAGTGATCGCGCCGCAACGCGATGGCAACGGTCAATCCTTGCGCCTGCGTACACTGGCGACACTGGTCGAGAGCAGTGCACGACTGGTCAGCCACCTGTCCCGGGATGAAAGCTGCTTCGATCACTGGCCGACGGTACACGCTGACGCTGTCGAGCAGCCCCTGCTCGGGCTCGACGCGCTGGAGCCGCTGGCGTTCGAGCACGGCCTCAATCGGCCGCCAGTACCCTGGCTGCTCGCCGCCGCCGATGTGCCGGTGATGCACAGCATTGAACAGCGCATGCTCGACGACGCGGCGCAACCGGCCCTGTGGGTCGATGGGCAGCTCATCGACTACAAGGCCTTGCGCAGCCTGACGCTAAGGGTGCAGCAGGCGGTGCTGGAACGGTTGGAACGCGCAGACTCCGAGCAGGCAAGGCCTGTGGGAGCAAGGCTTGCCCGCGATACAGACACAGCGGTACCCAACCAGACCGAGTCATCGTTTATCGCGGGCAAGCCCTGCTCCCACCAGCGTAGCTCGCAAAAGGTGATTGCGGTGTGTCTGCCCAAGTCCGCGCACCTGTATGCGGCGATCCTGGCGGTGCTGGGTTGCGGGGCGGTGTACTTGCCGCTGGACCCGCAACACCCGGCGCAACGTCGGCGCTTCATTCTGGAGAACGCCAAGGCGGACCTGCTGCTGCACGACGGCGACAATGACCTGGGCGAGCTCGCGCTGCCGACGCTGGATGTGCTGCGATTGCCGGCACCCAAGCCCGGCCTCCCGGCCTCGCTGATCCGGCGCGTGGTGGACGGCGACGAACCGGCGGTGGCGATCTACACCTCTGGCACCACCGGCCAGCCCAAGGGCGTGTTGCTCAGCCACCGCAACCTCAGTCATTTCTGTGCCTGGTACGGCGACTACGTCGGGTTGCAGCGCGACAGCCGGGCGTTGCAGTTTTCCACCATCAACTTTGATGCGTCGCTGCTGGATATCCTGCCGACGTTCATCCACGGCGCCTTGCTGGTGGTACCCAGCGAAGACCAGCGCCGCGATCCGCAGCAATTGGTCGCGTTGATTCACCAGCAGCACATCAGCCACGCCTTTCTGCCGCCTGCGCTGCTGAGCGTCATGCCGCTGGATGCACCGCTGGGCCTGGCGCATCTGATCACCGGGGGCGATGTCTGCGAGCCGTTCGTGATCGAACAGCTCGCGCCACAATGCCAGTTCCACAACATCTACGGCCCGACCGAAACCACAGTGCTGGCGACCACACGACAGTTCGGCGTCGGCGACAACAACCGCAACCTCGGCGTGCCCATCGCCAATGGCCGGGTGCTGATCCTGGACGAACAGCTACAACCGGTTCCCCAAGGTGCCCCCGGCGAGCTGTACATCGCCGGCCCGGGTGTCGGGCTGGGTTATTTGAATGACCCGACACTGACCGCGGCGCGCTACCTCGACCTGACACTGCCCACCGGGCAGGTGCTGCGGGTTTATCGCACGGGTGATATCGGCCAGTGGACCGACAACGGCATCGAACTGTGTGGCCGCCGCGATAACCAGGTGAAGATCCGCGGCTTTCGAGTCGAGCCCGAGGAAATCGAGCACTGCCTGCGGGAAAGCCAGTTGTTTCGCCAAGTGGCGGTAGGGGTCGATGAGCGGCGGCGGATCCTGGCGTTCCTGGTTCACCCCGACCCCGCGCACCCCGGCGCTGCCCTCCAGGCGCTGCGCGAGCATGTGCAGAACAGCTTGCCCAGCTACATGCACCCGACAGCCTACGTCGAATTGCCCAACCTGCCCTACACCAGCAATGGCAAGGTCGATCGCCGGGCATTGCTCGCCATGGCGGTGCAGGTGCACGTCGACGGCCAGCGGCGCCAGCCGCAGAACGCCCTGGAGACACAACTGCAGCACCTGTGGGCCGAGCTGCTTGAACTGCCGGTCGACGACATCGCCACCGACGAAAGCTTCTTCAACCTCGGTGGGCATTCGATCCTGTTGTCGCGACTGTTGCTGAGCATTCGCCAGACGTTCGGCCGCAGCCTGTCGATCAACCGCTTCATCGAAGCGCCCACGCTGATGACCCTGGCGAAGTTGCTGGACGACCCGGAACACAGCAACGCATCGGTCCTCAGCCCCCAGGCCTTCATCGATGCCGAGGCCCAGATCAACCTTGATCCGCTGCCCATCAGCCAATGCGGCGATGTGCACAAGGTGGTGGTGACCGGCGCCAACAGCTTTCTCGGGGTGCACATCGTCGAAGCGCTGCTGGCCTGGGGCGCCACCGAAGTCGCGTGCCTGGTGCGCGCGAGCGCTGAACAGAGCGCGGCCGAACGGTTCTCCCAGGCCCTGCGGGACAATCACCTGACCCACCTGGACCTGGACCGGGTCAGCGTCTACGCCGCCGATATCACCCAACCGCAATTGGGTCTGCCGGACGACGTCTACGCCCGCATCGACCGTACCTTCGGCGCGCTGGTGCACAACGCGGCCCACGTCAACCATGTGCTCGACTATGCATCCCTGGCGCGGGACAACGTGGAACCGATCTTCGAATGCCTGCGCCTGTGTGAAGGGCGCAGCAAGAAAATCTTCAATTTCGTCTCCACGCTGTCCGCCTCCAGTGCCTTGGATGCCGACGGCCAGGTGCTGGAACAGCCTGCCGCCGAGACACCGCCGATCTACATCAAGAACGGCTACAACCTGTCCAAATGGGTCGGCGAACGGATCCTGCAACGGGCCCGTGATCGAGGGGTGTGGGTCAATCTGTTCCGCCCCGGCAACATCAGTTTCAACAGCCTGACCGGGGTCTGCCAACCCCACAAGAATCGCTTGATGCTGATGCTCAAGGGCTCGATCCAGCTCGGCCAGGTGCCGGACCTGTCACTCAATTTCGACCTGATGCCGGTGGACTTCCTGGCCCGCTTCATCGCCTTCCATGCCAGCCGCTACCAGCCCACCCAGGCGGTGTTCAACCTGCACAACCCACAGCCTTTGAGCTGGGACGCTTATGTGGCGTCGTTTCGCGAAAGCGGCCGGGAATTTTCGCTGGTCAGCGTCGCCGAGTGGCAACGGCAATTGGCTCGGGTCGATTCGGACAATGCGTTGTTTGGCGTGCTGGGTTTCTACCTCAACGGCTTCGAGGAGGACATCGGCGATATCTCGCTGATCAGCCACGACAACGCCCGCGCCGGCGTGCGGCAGATGGGCGCCAGCTACCCGGAAAAATCCCCGGCCCTGCTGCGGCGCGGCGCCGACTACCTCAAGGCCATCGACTTCATCTGAAACACCCTCAACCCAAAGCAAGGAGCAAGACCATGAGTGCATTTCAACCCGACACCCTGATCAAAAACCCCCACGCCTGCCAGGTCGAAACCTCGGTGGAGGTCGCGGCCGACGCGGCACGCGTCTGGAACGTGGTGGGTGATTTTGGCGGATTCGACCGCTTCATCCCGGCGCTGGAGCGCATCGAAATGACCGGCGAGGGCGTGAGGTCCCTGCGCAAGAAATTCTTCCGCGATGGGCAAAACCTGGTGGTGGAACAGCTCAACAGCCGTGACGACCAGGCCATGCACATGACCTGGACGCTGATCTACAACACCCTGGGCATCGACAACCTGTGGGCGGCCATGCGCGTCGAACCCCTGGCGAACAACCGCTGCCGCGCCACCTGGACCATCATCGCCGACCACACCGACGCCCATACACCGTCGGGCTTCAGGGACTTCCTCCAGGGCTTCGCCGATGTGGCGATGGGAAATGTGCAGGGGATGTTCAAATAAGCACCAGTCCCTTGTGGGAGCGAGCTTGCTCGCGAAAGCGGCGGGTCTGTTGGCGGTGATGGTGGCTTTACCGACGCCATCGCGAGCAAGCTCGCTCCCACATTGAGTTGCAGTGAACTCAAGATCCAGCCTCACCGCCAATCCCCTGTGGGAGCGAGCTTGCTCGCGATGGCGGTGGCTCGGTTTGCGACTGGGGTCAGATCTTGAAGCTATCCACCAGTTGCTTCAGTCGATTGGCCTGTTGGGACAAGGCATCGCAGTCCTTCAGGGTTTCATTGAGGTTGGCCACACTTTGCTGGTTCAGCAGGTTGATGTGGCTGACGTCCATGTTGAGGGTCTCGACCACGGCGGTCTGTTCTTCGGTCGCGGCGGCCACCGACTGGTTCATGCCGTCGATCTCACCGATGCGCTGTGTCACGCTGACCAGGCGCAGGCCGGCCTGGTTGGCCACCTCCACGCTTTCTTCGCTGGAGGTCTGGCTGGCGTTCATCGTGGTCACCGCTTCACGGGAGCCGACTTGCAGCGAGGTGATCATCTTGTGGATTTCTTCCGCCGACTCCTGGGTGCGGTGCGCCAGGTTGCGTACTTCATCGGCCACCACCGCAAAACCACGGCCGGCTTCACCGGCACGGGCCGCTTCGATAGCCGCGTTCAGGGCCAGCAAGTTGGTTTGCTGGGAGATGCCCTTGATCACATCCAGGATGTGCCCGATGTTGTCGGTGCTGGCGTTCAAGGTTTCGATCTGGGTGCACGAAAGGCTGATCTTCTGGGACAGCTCGGTCATCGCCTGGATGGTTTTTTCCACCACCTGGCGACCGTCATCGGCCTGTTCGCTGGCACCGCTGGCCTGTTGCGAGGCATCGGCGGCATTGCGGGCGATTTCCTGGGTCGCGGCGCCCAACTGGTTGATGGCCGCGGCCACGCTGTTGGTGCGCGCGCTCTGCTCATCCGAGCCGACGAGCGAAGCGTTGGACGAGGTCATCACCCGCTGCGACAAGTCATGCACCTGGCGAGTGGCGGAAGACACTTCCGCGATCGAGGCGTGAATCCGCTCCACGAACTGGTTGAACGAACCACCCAACACCGCGAACTCATCCTTGCCCTGCACCACCAGGCGCCGGGTCAGGTCGCCTTCGCCCTGGGCGATGTCGTGCATGGCGCGGCCCATGGTGGTCAACGGACGCATCAGCACCTGGATCAGCAGGCTCAGCAGCAAGGCAATGGCCGCCACCGCGACGAACATCGCAATCAGCGCAGACGTACGGAACTGGCTCAACGGCGCGTAGGCCTTGGCCTTGTCGATCGACAGGCCGATGTACCACTCGGCGCCCGGCAGGCCGGTAACGGGGGTGAACGAAAGGATGCGGTCCTGCCCGTTCAGCTCGACCTCCTGGATACCCTTGCCGATGCGCACCGGGGTGCCGGGGTAGATGTCCTTGAGGTTCTTCATCACCTGGTCTTTATCCGGGCTGACGATCACCTGACCATCGCTGCTGACCAGGAACGCATGGCCGATACCACCGAAATCCACGGAGTTGATGATTTTCACCAGGGTTTCCAGGCTCAGGTCGCCGCCCACCACGCCGAGCAGTTCGCCGTTGCGCTTCACCGGCAGGGCAACGGTGACCACCAGCCCCCCCACCGCCGCCAGGTAAGGTGGCGTCAGCATGGTTTTATCGGCGGTCACCGCCTGTTTGTACCAGGGACGCTGACGCGGGTCATAACCGTCGGGCATTTTTGCGTCAGGACGTTGGGTGAAGACACCATTGGCCTGGCCCACATAAGTGAACTGGAAGTTCGACGTCAACGCCGGCTGATCGACCAGCCCCGGCAGATCGGCAGAGGCGCCCTGATGCGCGATGTTTTGCGCCAGGTTTTCCAACACCAGTATCCGCCCACTCATCCAGTTCTGGATGCTACTGGCCGTCAGGTCGCCGGATTGCTCGATGGATGACTCAAGGCTGCTGCCAATGGTATTGCGCTGCAAATAGTCGTTATAGAGGGTAAACAGGGCAAAAGCCAAGACCACTACACCAGAGGCGGCGAGAAGGATTTTGTGGCTGAACTTTAGATTCATTTATGAGGCTTCTTATGCAAGGAGTGGGGGTGCATTCCAGGTTTGCAACGTTTCATGTAGCAGTGCGAGCGGTTATCACTACGCTCCACTTTGGTGCACGCATACCAGTCTGTCGGCAAGCCTGTACAAATAATTAGGGGCCCGGAGAAATAGGCGACGGGAGGACACAGCGGGCGAACGGTGGTTGCAAATTCGCCGACGCCTGATGACAATGCGACCTATTATCATTTGTAACATCCAGGCCGTCGCGTCCATGTCATCTCCCGAGTTTGCAGTACAGGCGCTCTACAGCCGGCATCACGGCTGGCTCAATACATGGCTGCGCACCCGGCTGGGCAATGGCGCCGATGCGGCGGACCTGGCCCAGGACACCTTCGTACGCCTGTTGCAGCGTAGCGAACGCCTGGAACTTCGAGCCCCACGCGCCTTTTTGCGCACCATCGCCCAAGGCTTGGTGATCGACCATTGGCGGCGAGAAGAAATCGAACGTGCCTACCTCCAAACCATAGCTCACTTGCCGGAAGCCGAAACTCCTGGCGCTGAAGCCCAGGCCCTGATTCTGGAACTGCTCGAAGCGATCGCCAGGATGCTCGAAGGCCTCAGGCCGAAAGTACGCAGGGCCTTTCTGTTGGCCCAGTGCGAAGGCCTGACGTACAAGCAGATTGCCGAACAGATGGGCATCTCGTTGCGCTCGGTGGAGCGCTACGTCGCCGATGCGCTGTACCACTGCTATGTGCTGCGCTATGAAAGCTGAGCCGGCGGAGCACTTGCAGGATCGCCGCAACGGCCCGTCGCAACAGGTTGTCAGGCAGGCGATCAACTGGCTGCTGCGCCTGCGCAATCACACCGCTCACCCGACCCTGCGCCAACAGTGCGACACCTGGCGCGCCGCCCACCCCGAACACGAACTGGCCTGGCAACGGGTGCAATCGCTGCACAGCGAATTGGCCTCCAACCTGCGGGCAGTGCCCGGTGCCCATGTCGCCCTGGATACCCTGGAAAACAGCGCCCAGCGCCTCAGTCGTCGCCAGGCCCTGAAGCTGCTGTCGGGCATCGCCCTGGTGAGCGGCGCGGCATGGCTGGGCAAGGACCTGGGCTGGCAGGCGTGGAATGCCGATTTCGCCACCGCCACCGGTGAGCGCCGAGGTTTCCAGTTGCCGGACGGCACGCGGCTCGAGCTCAATACCCACAGCGCTGCCAACCTGGACTTCAGCGCCCGGCAGCGCCTGATGACGCTGGCCCGTGGCGAGATCATGGTCACCTGTGGCCGCGACCCGGGGCGCCCACTGCTGGTACGCAGCCGACATGGCCTGTTCGAAGGACTGGAGGGGCGCTTCGTCGTGCGCCAGGACAGCGACTGCACGCGCCTGAGCGTCACCAGCGGCCGGGCCGTGATCCGTTCGCACCCCGACAGCGATGGCTCGCCCATCCACGTCGAAGCTGGGCAAAGCTACCTGGTCAGCCCATCGACGGCGGTCCTGGCACCGCCGCTGGACATGGACGCAGGCGCCTGGGCCGACGGTTTGATCGTCACCCGCAACATGCGCCTGGAAGACTTTCTCAACGAAGTAGGACGCTACCGACCTGGCTATTTGAATTGCGCCGCGTCGATTGCCGATCTGCGCTTGTCGGGGGTTTTCCGCTTGGAGGACACCGACAGGTTGCTGGCCGTCCTGCCACGCACGCTCCCGGTACAACTGCGTTATCGAACCCGCTGGTGGGTCACGGTGGAACGCCTGGCCTGATTTTTTTTGGCGGGTTTCAGGCCGGCGCCCGGCTAGGACAGTAAGCAACCCTTATCTGCCTTCAGCGACTCCAACGGAACCTACAATGACTGAGCGCGTACTTCTCAAGAACCCCTTCGGTTTCTCTTCGCAACCGGGCCTGTTGCGCCAGGCCATTCATGCCGCGCTGTTCTCCACGGCACTGGGGGCCAGCGTCGTGCCGATGTTCGCGATGGCCGCACAGGACGGCGTGACCGCCAGCCGTCAGAGCTACAACATTGCCCCAGGCCCCTTGAGCGATGTGCTGAACCAGTTCGCCCGCCAGGCCGGCATCACCCTGGCAAGCACCCCGACGCAAACCGGCGGCGTCCAGTCGCCGGGGCTCAAGGGGGAGTATTCGCCCGACCAGGCCCTGAGCCAGTTGCTCAGCGGCTCGGGACTGGTTGCCGTCAGCCAGGATGGCAGCAGCTACGTGCTGCAAACCGAGACCCCTGACAGCACACTGGAACTGCCGAGCACCGACATCAAGGGCTTTGCCCTGGGTAACGCCTTGGGCAGCATGGAAGGCTACAACGCCACCCACAGCCAGGTCGCCACCAAGACCAGTACCGCCCTGCGGGAAACCTCCCAGAGCGTATCCGTGGTCACCCGCGAACAAATGGATGATCAGGGCGCGCAAACCGTGTCCCAGGCCATGCGCTACACCCCTGGCGTGCTGACCAACCCCTACGGCGCCACCCACCGCTACGACTACGTGGCGATGCGCGGCTTCAACGACGGCTCGGTGGATAACATCTACCTCGACGGCCTCAAGTCCATGGGCGACAGCGGCACCTACAGCTCCATGCAGGTCGATCCGTACTTCCTCGAGCGCGTCGACATTCTCAAGGGGCCGTCCTCGGTGCTCTACGGCCGCAGCTCGCCCGGTGGCCTGGTGGCGCTCACCAGCAAGAAGCCACTGTACGAGGCCTATCACCAGATCCAGGCCACGGTCGGCACCCAGGGCCAACGCGGCATGGGATTCGACTTCAGCGGCCCGGTGGATGACGACAAACGCATCACCTATCGCCTGGTCGGCCTGGCGGACACCTCCGACACCCAGTTCGACCACAACAAGGAAAAGCGCTTCGCCCTCGCGCCGACAGTGAACATCGACTTCAACGAGGACACCTCGCTGACGCTCCAGGCGTACCTGCAGCATGACCCCGACGGCGGCTACCACGGTGGCATGCCGGCCGATGGCACCTTGCATCAGCGCAACGGCCGGCGGATCTCCGAGCACTTCTTCGAAGGCGAACCCGGCGTCGACGGTTACGAACGCGATCAGCAGTCGTTCGGCTACCAGTTCGAGCACCGCTTCAACGACGTTTTCACTGCCCGGCAGAACTTCCGATACCTGGACTCCGACGTCACCAACGATCAGGTCTACGCCTATGGCTGGACCACGCCCACCAGCAACGAGCTGAACCGCTACTACACCGGCGCCGAAGAAAAGCTCCATTCCTTCATCGTCGACAACATGCTCCAGGCAGAGTTTTTCACTGGCGCAACCAAGCACACCGTGCTGATGGGGGCCGACTATCAGCGGCGCAAAACCGTGGTCGACTGGACCAGCGGGAGCCTGGCGCCGATCAATGCCTTCGACCCGGTCTACGGCAACTCGGCCATCACCTATTTCAGCCCCACCAGTTACCTGCGGCGCCTGGAGCAGACTGGCGTCTACCTGCAAGACCTGATCGAAATGGACAAGTGGCGCTTCTCCCTCGGCCTGCGCCAGGACTGGGTTCAAACCTCGGATGAAAATCGCATCGCCGAATTCGGCCGCCCGGAAGGCACCGAGATCAACGACAAACGCACCAAGCTCACCGGCCGCGCCGGAGCGCTGTACCTGTTCGACAATGGCCTGGCGCCGTACATCAGCTACTCCGAGTCGTTCAACCCGAACGCCTACGCCGACAGCGCCGGCAACCCGCTGCCGCCCACCGATGGCAAGCAATGGGAACTGGGCCTGAAGTACCAGCCGCCGGGCACTGATGACCTGTACACAGCCTCGCTGTTTCGCATCGACCAGGAAAACCTGGCAACCAAACTGCCCCAGGAAAACTTCTACCGCGCCATCGGGGCCGTGCGCTCCCAGGGTCTGGAACTGGAAGCGCACCTGCAATTGACTAAGCAGTTCAAGGTGCTGGGCAGCTACACCTTCACCGATATCGAATACTCGAAATCGATGGTCAGCACCCTCAGCACGCCCACCGACATCATTGAAAACAAGGGCAACTCACCGACCCAGGCCCCGCGCCACATGGCTTCGGTCTGGGCTGACTACAAATTCGACAGCGGCACCCTCGACGGCCTGCGCCTCGGTGGCGGCGTGCGCTATGTCGGCTATAGCTGGGCCGATGCGGAGAACACCATGAAGGTGCCGTCCTACACGTTGTTCGACGCTTCGGTGGGGTATGACCTGGGCAAGGTCGGCTTGAAGGGCGTGGATGTGCGCCTGAATGCGAACAACCTGACGAACGAAAGCTACGTCGCCTCGTGCGCGAGCCTGAGCTACTGCTACCTGGGCGAAGAGCGCAATGTAGCGGCGACGGTGAGCTACCAGTTCTGACTCATTCTTCAGGCCCGACATGGGCACCTGTGGCGAGGGGATTTATCCCCTCGCCACAGGTTGTGTGTGTGTCCCTGAAGTGGTGCGCCTCAAACCCGAACCGTATCCCCTTCCTCCCGCACCACACCTTCCTGGCGCACAAACCGGTTCGCCCGCCCGAACGTGCCGAAATCATTGAACCGCACGCCCATCTCCCGCATCACCTTATGCGCCACCGGCACCGTCAATTGGCGAATGTAGAACGGCTCCTTCACCACAAAATGATGAATGCCATGGCTGCTGCCGAAGTTGAAGCAGAACGCCTGCAACGGCCACAACCACCAAGGGTTGAGCACCTGGGTCTGCTGGATGACATTGCCCGGCTCGATGTCGCCGTAGTAATGCATGTTCGAGCTGACGAAATGCAGGCAAAAGGTGCGCAACACGTTCGGCCCGATGATCACCACCGCAGCGATGTCGATCACCTGCATCGTCGCCAGCGTGCTTGTCGACCAGTCGATTGAAGTCCCCAGCAGACTGGCGAGACCGTTGGCCCCGTGGAAACCGAGAAACACGTACCAGGCGCCCCAGTGCAGCAACGCCAGCGGGAAATACACCTTCAGCGTGCGCTTGAGGATGCTGCGCTTATGCGCCCAGGTCTTGGCCCGCAACAGGCGGATGAAGGCCGACATCACGTTGTCGCCGACCATCAGCAACCGCGCCAGGCCCCAGGGTTCGCCGTTGGTGATGGCCCGCTCCTCCATGTCGGCCTCGCTGCCGGACACCTTGTGGTGGTTGAGGTGCAGGTGGCGGCGGATCCAGGGGTTGATCGTGCTCGGGCGCGCCAGCCAGACCAACCCCATCATCAGGTTGTGGGGCAGGCGTTGCTTGCGAAAATACATGCTGTGGATCAGGTCATGTTCCAACTCGTGGGTCAGCGACGCGAAAAACGCGTTGAGCAACAGACACGCCCATCCGGCCAGGTCACCCTTGATGTAGAGCAGCGCCGAGCCGATCATCCCAGCCAGGGCAAACGCCAGGATGCCCGCGCCCAACGCATCCTGGTGGCGCAGGATCGGATAGCGCCGACGCAACTCCTCGCCCCGGGCCAATACAACCTGGCGAATATGGGCCGATCGTTGTTGTGCATTCAATCGCTCGGGGCTTGCGCAAGTGCCGTGCATGGCTTACATCCTCTGTTAGAGATGTGCTCATCCTGCCGGGCGTTGCCCCACGGGGTGGTAGCCGTAAACGCCAACCTGTTGACCGCAAGCGCCAATCGCCATGACGGAACCGACCTCCCTCGCCAGCTGGACCCGCGCCCTGCGCAAGCAGCTCGATGCATTGGGCCTGGACAGCCACGCACTATGCATCGAGGCCGGCCTCGACCCGCAATGGATGGACGACCCGAACGCCCGCTACCCGCTCTCGGCCACCACCCGCCTGTGGGCATTGGCCGTGCAGGCCAGCGGCGACCCGGCCATCGGCCTGCGGGTGTCGCGCTTCGTCAGCCCCACCACGTTCCACGCACTGGGTTATGCCCTGGTGGCCAGCGGCAGCCTGCGGGAAGTGTTCGAGCGGATCGTGCGCTATCACCCGGTGGTCAGCGATGCACTGACTTTGCAATTGAGCCGTGGCGAAGACCGCTACCGCTTCAACCTCGATGTACCGGCAGGACGTCCTGCCCCGGCCTTCGAAGCGATTGATGCGTTCGCGGCGATTTACGTACGCACCTGTCGCAACCGCCTCGGCCGCGATTACGCACCGCTGGCGGTGTACCTGCGGCGGCCGGAACCCGCGGACGCCAGCCCATGGCACAAAGTGTTCCGCTCGCCAGTGCATTTCGGTGCCGCCCAGGATTGCCTGGAGTTCAACCTCAGCGATTTCGACAGCCACCTGGACGACGCCAACCCGGAACTGGCCGAACACAACGAAACGGTGCTCGAACGCACCCTCGCCCAGCTCAAGCCATTGACCTGGGAGCGCAAGGTACGCGCGGCCATCGAGGCCCAACTGCCCGAAGGCGAGCCCAGCGCCGAACGTATCGCCCAGGCCATGCACCTGAGCCTGCGCAGCCTGCAAAGGCACCTGGCCGACGAAGGCTGCCGCTTCGACGCACTGCTCAACGAATGCCGGGAAAACCTCGCACTGCTGCACCTGCGCGATCCGCAATGTTCGCTGAGTGAAGTCAGCTACCTGCTGGGCTTTGCCGATGCCAGCAGCTTCAGCCGTGCCTTCAAGCGCTGGACCGGGATGACGCCGGGGCAGTTTCGGGATGGGCTGCGCTAGGGATTGGGGTGGGTTGCACTGGCCCCATCGCGAGCAGGCTCGTGCCCACAAGGTTCAGATCCGGTTCAGGTTGTGGTCAGCGCCCGCAGCCGCTCGATGTCGAGGATTTCGATCTCGCCATACCCCAAGTGGAGAATGCCCTGGGCCTGCAAGTCCTTGAGGATCTGGTTGGTGGTCTGGCGTGACAGCGAGAGCATCAGCGCCAGTTGCTCCTGGGGCAGTAGCAGGACCCGTCGCGGCGGTTCGATTTCGCCGTAGCCTTGGGCGATCAGCAGCAGGCGATGGGCCACGCGGGCCGGGGCGGGCATCAGGCTCAGGTGTTCGAGGTTGATGAAGGTCAGGCGCAGTTTGTGGCTCATCAACAATGCGAGATGCCGCCAGTGGATCGGCTGCGCTTGCAGGAAGGCCAGCAAGGGCGCCTGGGGCACGTGCAGCAGCGTACATTGACCCACCACGACCGCATCATGGGTCCGCGGCTGGCCATCGAACAGACTGATTTCACCGAACCAGTGGGGCGCTTCCACCACACTCAGCAACGCCTCCTTGCCTTGTTCGTTCACCGCACCGACGCGCACCGCACCTTCCAGCACGGCATACAAACCGCACGGCGGGTCGCCGCGCTGGAACAGCCGATGGCCCGCCGGCAGGTGGCGCACCCGCGCCATGTCCAACAGACTATTCTGTAACTCAGCAGGCAGATGGCTGTACCAGTGGCCGGCCATCAAGTGTGAGTGCCAGGGATGCGAATTCATGGAAACTCCGGGGCAAGTGTCGGCTAACTGACAGAACACCTTGTGGTACCCGGGCATCATGCAGGCATCACCTCAGGAGGAACAACAATGAAAAGCCTCGTCGATCACCTCAGTCAATACGCCGCTTATCACCGCGACCCGCGCAACATCGCCAGCCATTTCATCGGCATTCCGCTGATCTTCGTCGCCGTCGCCGTGCTGCTGTCACGGCCCGGCTGGCCAGTGGGCGAGGTGCTGGTGTCGCCGGCGCTGCTGGTGGCGGTGGCCAGTGCCTGGTTCTATCTGCGCCTGGAGGTGCGCCTGGGGGTGCTGATGACGGTGCTCCTGGGCCTGGCGGTATGGCTGGGCCAGGTGCTCGCCGCGCAAAGCACCTGGATATGGTTGGGCAGTGGCCTGGGCATGTTTGTGGTGGGCTGGGTGATCCAGTTCGTCGGCCACTATTACGAAGGCCGCAAGCCGGCGTTCGTCGACGACCTCACCGGGCTGATTGTCGGGCCGCTGTTTGTGGTGGTGGAAGCGGGTTTTCTACTGGGGCTTCGCGGCGAACTGAAGCAGGCCATCGAAGAGCGCGCCGGGCCGGTGGCGTTGCGCAACCGGCGTTCGGCGGCGTGAAAAACCATGCCCCTCTGTGGGAGCGAGCTTGCTCGCGATAGCGCTCGGCCAGACACATCCGTGTCGACTGATCCACCGCTATCGCGAGCAAGCTCGCTCCCACAGGAGTCAGGCCTTACCGCTCAAGCGTTACAACGCACCAAACTCGACCCGAATCGTCAGCGCGCCGGTGTTATCTTTCAAGCCAGACCCGTACTGCCCGGTCAGATCATCGTTGATGCACAGTTGCAGTTCCCCTTGCTGGTCGCCCGGAACCTGCCCCAGATCCCCCACCAGGAACGGCTTGCCACCCTCGCCCACACGACCGATCAAGGCGCCTTCGGCAGCACCGGGCAAGGCATAGCTGCTGTAGTCGATGTGCCTCGAACCGCCATTGCCATCGACATTGCCGCCCTGCGGACTGGCACACCATAGCCCACTGACGTAGCGAACCAGGCGCGGTACCAAACCGTTGACCTGCACGCCGGTGCCCTGCCAGGCGACGTTGGATTGGACCTGCATCGTCACCGCCTTCAGGTCGTTGGCCACCGTGTCCCCGGCCTGGAACGACAACGCCGCAATCGTCAGGCTCGGGTTCGAGGTGCCGGTGCTGGGGAACACACCATCGCCCACCAGGAACAGGTTCTTGTGGTCCCAACTGCGCTGGTCCTTGTCCACTACCGACTTGGTCGGGTCATCGCCCATGCGGTAGGTGCCCATCAGGTGTCCGGCGCCCTGGAAGCTGTAATCCTCGTCTTTGTATCTGAATGTCCCTTGGCCAATGGGTACCGTCAGCTCCACGGCACCGAGCAGGTCCTTGATGATATGAGTCGCCAGTATCTTCGCCTGCCTGAAACCTTCCTTGGTGTAATCGGACAGGTCGTAGTGGATTTCCGGCCGAAGAATGCCGAGCCCGTCCGTGAGCTTGTCCGTCGAGGGCACGATGTAGCTATTGGCCTGGTCGGGATGCTCTTCCACCTGCTCCACCAAAAAGCCGATCCGAAACTGACGGATGAACAAATCGTTGAGCCGTTGAATCAGGGCCGTGCCGTAAAGCGCTTCAGTGGGCGGCGGCGGGTTCTCTTTCGATGGCAACGGGTTGGTGCAGCTTTTGTTCTTGCCGTCGATAAAATCGGCCACGGTGATGTATGGGTCGCCAACCGGCCAGTTCCAGCCCTCGTTGCCGATTTCGATGCGCCATGCCGCTCGCTGGCTACGAAAAGCGCCGTCACGCAGGCTCTCGATGCCCGCCGTGGACACCGGGCCACGGTACGGGAACACCGTTTTGCCTTCCGGCATCAGCCCCCACGCCAGGTATATCGGATGGTCGGACAAACTGCGTCCCACCTGCCCACTGCTGTTGGCCACACCGTTGGGCCAGTCCGGGGTCTTGGAGTTGAGCAACAATTTAGGGGTTTCGATGGCATGGGCCGCGATCACGTAACGCTGCCCGATGGCCACGCCGGTGCCCGTCTGCGGGCCCTCGCCCAGCTGATATTGAATGAATTGGACGCCATTGATGTGCTTGTCCGAGCCCACGGTCACTTTGCTGGCCACGGTCCGGTACATGACCCGGACCTTGCCGGTGGCCAGGGCCTTGTTCATGGTCACAGTCGCATCGTACTTGGCCTGGATCGGGCAGATCGGCGTGCAGTTGGTATTGCCGGCACACACCCGGCGCCCGGCATAGGGCTGGGAGTTGCGCCCGGCCGGCGTCGGACTGACCACCAACGGCAACCCGTCGAATGTCTGGCCAGTCACGGCGGTGACAAAACTGCCGTCGACCAACGACAACGGAATGCTGTGCATCGGAAAGCTATAGCCCTCGGGGAACGTCATGCCCAGATAGGCCTGGTCGGCGACATTGGCCGACACCCCGATTTCCGCCTCGGCCCGGCAATAGGCGCTTTGTAGATCGTCGTAGCCGATTGGCCAATCCACTCCGACGCCGTACTTGCTCCTCAGGCGAAAATCGTTCGGCACCATGCGCAGGCATGTCCCGACCCAATGCCAGGTCGTACCGCCGCCCACCCGTTCATAGGTGCTGTTGAAGGGCAGTGGGCCTTTCTGCACCAAATAGCTGACCTGCGGCTTGTCCCAGCCAAGGATCAGGTCGGCGATGGTCGCCCGGGGGGCATTTTCCTTGGTCGGGTCACGCGGCGTGTCCAGGGTCGACACCGGAGGGTAAGGGGATTCCGGGGTTTTCAGGGTGGCCGTGTAGAAACGCTCCAGATATTGGGCACGGTTGGCCGGGATCTCCGGGCCCGATTCGAGCACCAGCACGTCCACGCCCGCCATGCCCAACTGATAAGCGATGATGCTGCCGGCCAGCCCCGCGCCAACGATGATCACCTCGGCTTGTTCGGTACTCATGACGAGGCTCCTTGGCCGTTGGCAGGCACGCCGGTGTAGTCCTCAAGGCTCGGTGGCGTGGTGTTCCAATAGCCGAAAAACATCTCGCTGTAGCCCATGGGATGGGCCTGGGCGATTTTCCAGGCCCAGCTCTGGATGTAGGCCTGGTCGGACACCACCGTCGAGTCGGTCGATTGGTAGCTGCCAGTGGCATAGGGCTGATACCAGACCCCCAGCAACCACAGTTTCATGATCGAACGCGCGGCCTGGGCCGCTTGCGTGACAGCCGGTCGCGATCCATCCATCAGCACCGCTTGGGCGATCTGGTCGGGGGGCACATTGTCCGCCGCCAGCGTGGCGTATTGAGTCAGCAACGTGTTGAGTACGTCAGGGGTGATACGCGGGGTGATGAATGCAAGAAAAGTCGGCGGCAGACCCACCTGGTCGATCGCCGGTGCCAGCCGATCCGTGGGAATGCCGGTCAGGGCCGATGACAAGCCTACAAAGTTGTCCAGATCACTGCTCATGGTTGACTCCTTGTCCGCCAGTGGACTGTGCACGTTCGAGCAAATAGGTGAAATCCGCGAAGCTGGTGCGGGGTGATTCGGTGACATGGGTGGCCGCATTGCCGTGACAGGCCATGCAACTGGAGGACGCCTGGGGCACGGTGCCCTGGATGTAGGTTTCCAGCGTGGCGTTGGCCAGGAACAACGGCGCGGGACTGCCCAGCGGGTTGGCGGCCGATACCTGGCAGTTCTTGGGCGGGTCCGACGGCCACTGGGTACTGATCAGTTGGTAGTTCGCCCAGACGCTCTGCGGGTTCACCGTACGCAACTGCGCTTGATAGGTAGCATTGAGGCTTTTGGTGGCCTCGGTCAGCGGCACTTCCCGCACGATCTGCGAAGGGGTCGCCTTGACTGCCGGGTTCCATGGCCGTGGCGGCGGTTGGTTGATGTCGCTTTTGCTGGCAGCGTTGTAGAACAGATAAGGTCCGGTCCGCTGGGCGGGAGGCGTGGTTTTTTCCGGCACGTTGTTCACATGCTCGAAGGTCGACCAGACCCATTGCGCCGCGCTGGCGGTCTTATGGACCATGTGCAGTCCCACCAAACCGACCGGCTCGGACACGCACGACTCCTCGACGATCGGCCCATGACTCGGGTCGTTGTTGCCCGGGGTGTAGACCAGCGCATCGACGGTGTGAAAATCCTGGCGGTTGTCGTTGGGGCCCAGCACTTTCCACGACGCCTTCACCATCACCGCACCGACCTGTTGGGTCTCGGTGGAACCACAACTGAACGCCACGGCATTGGTCGGCTTCGCGGCGAAAAACGCCTGCTGCCCTTCGATGCTGTACAGGCCGTTGTCGACGATGCCGTTGAACATCGACTGGTTGACCACGATTTCGTTGCGCGTGTAGGTACCGTTCTGGTCCACCAACGGGCCGCTTTCGAAGGGCTGGATAAACTCATCCAGCACATCGGGCACCTTGCCCATCTGCTGCAACAGGCGACCGGGCTTGAGCGACTTGCACGCTTCAGGGAGGGTCGCCGAGGCGTTCCAAGGCAACGGTGCCTGGCCCTTGGCGCGGAAAATCTGGTAACTCTCTTTCCAGCTTTCCCACACGGTGGCGCCATCCTGCTTGCCGATGGGGATGGCGGTATTCGGATCACCGTTATCCAGCGCCGGCCAGTTCAGGGCGATGAACGTTTGCCACGACAGTTCATCGAAATTGGCTTGCAGGCTGACCAGTGATACGGGGCTGGTCACCGTGACATCGAAGGGTATCTGGGGGGACAACGAGGGGGCGGCGCTGGTGGCCGGAGCCAGCAAGACGCCTAACAATGCACAGCCAAACGGGCCATGCCGACTGATTTCCACGCTCATGTTTTCTCTCCTTGGCATCAGGTCGCCAGGGGAGATAACACCGGTCCGTCATGGACTCTGACTTGCCTCCTGGCATGTCAGAGTCTAGGTAGGGATTTAAATGGGAAAGGGTATTGGCGTAGAACCAATCGAAGCAAGGTTGGGCGGAGTTATTCAGATTCTGATCGGGGTGTCAGTGGGGACGCCATCGCGAGCAAGCTCGCTTGTATGGTAGGACTTGAAGGGAGGAGGAGGGACAAGGCTCGATTCTGACTGTTTGGCGCAGTACAGACCGTGGGAGATTTCGCCCCTCCTCCTTTCACCCAAGCGCCGATAAAGAATGCATCTGGCCTAAACCGACGATAGGAACAAGCCTGCGCCTCTGGGTGAACCCTTCAAGTGTTCAAACCTTAGCCCGGAGAATTTTCAATGGCAATGCCGGTTTCTGTCACAAAGCCGATTGTGGGCGTGGATGTCGCCAAGAACGAACTGGTGATCTATCACGCCGAACTTGACGTACTGGAGGCGACTCCCAACAACAAAGCGGCCATCAAAAAGTGGTTGAAAGCATTGCCGGGCCCCGTCGCTGTAGCCATTGAGTCGACCAATATCTATCACCTGGAATTCGCTGATCTGGCCTATGAGGCCGGCTGCGAGATCTACATGGTGGGCGGTTATGAACTGCATCACTACCGCGAAGGCGTAAAAATCCGCGCCAAAACTGACGCGCTGGATGCCAAGCTGCTGGCCCGTTACCTGAAAAACGAAGGGCATGAGCTTAACCCCTGGACCCCGCCATCTCCGCTGTATCGCCAGCTCCTGAGCCTTTTCCGCCGTCGCGCAGCCCTGGTTCAGGCTCGAGTGGCCCTGGTACAAAGCTGGGCTAACGAGCCGCTGCTGAAGACCGCTTTCGCCGAACAAATTGCAGCCATGCAGAGGCTTGAGACATTGATCGAGAAGACGATCAAGGATCATCTGAGGGATGCCGGTTTGCAGGGTCAGTTGAACCGTTGCTTGAAGGTTGAGGGCATTGGATTTCTGACCGGAGCCCGCTTGCTTACGGCATTTCAACGAGGGGATTTCAGAAACTCAGACGCCTTCATTGCCTTTTTGGGAATGGACTTGCGAGTGTCGAAATCAGGACAAAAAGATGGGCGCCGTAGCTTGAGTAAACGAGGCGACCCGGAAGTCCGTCGGCTGTTACACAATGCCGCCATGTCGGCTAGCCGCACGTCCGCCTGGAGAGGCTTCTATGAAAAGCAAAGAGCTCGCGGTTTCACTACCACTCAGGCGTTGGTAATGCTGGCTCGCAAGCTTGCTCGGATCGTATTCGCTCTGCTGAAAGGGCAAAGCGAATACCAACCTAACGCGGCTTGAGGGCTTTCCCTCAACCATAGAATCTCCCACAATGGATCTGCGCCATACACAAATCCCCTGTGGGAGCGAGCTTGCTCGCGATGCTTTTAGAGGTTGGCGACTTTCTGCCAGACCTTCGGCTTGAAGAACAGCGTCTCGCCCTTCGCCAGGCCCACCAGGCTGTCGTGATCCTTCACCACTTCCGCTTCGATCAGTTCGCTCTGGCCTTCCACCTTCAGGGTCACCCGAGTGGTGGCGCCGAGCGGACGGATGTCCCGCACTTCGGCAGCGTGGTGGTCTTCCAGCTCCGAGCGCGACAACGAAACTTCGTGAGGACGGAACAGCACATGCCGGTCCTCACCCAAGTGCAGGCGGTTCGAGTCGCCGAGGAAGTGATACACAAAGTCGCTGGCCGGGTTTTCGTAGACATCCCCCGGTGAACCGATCTGCTCGATCACGCCTTTGTTCATCACCACGATCCGATCGGCGACTTCCATGGCCTCTTCCTGGTCGTGGGTCACGAACACCGAGGTCAGGTTGATGTCCTCGTGCAGCCGTGCCAGCCAGCGACGCAGTTCCTTGCGGACCTTGGCGTCGAGGGCACCGAACGGTTCGTCCAGCAACAACACCTTGGGCTCCACCGCCAGGGCGCGGGCCAGGGCGATCCGCTGGCGCTGGCCGCCGGACAACTGCTCCGGGTAACGGTCGGCGAGCCAATCCAGTTGCACCATGTTCAGCAGTTCGTGGACCTTGGTCGCGATCTGGCTTTCGTTCGGACGTTGATTCTTGGGCTTCATGCGCAGGCCGAAGGCGACGTTGTCGAACACCGTCATGTGGCGGAACAAGGCGTAGTGCTGGAACACGAAACCGACGTTGCGATCCCGCACGTCGTGGCCGGACACGTCCTCGCCGTGGAACACGATGCTGCCTTGGTCCGGGGTTTCGAGGCCGGCGATGATCCGCAGCAACGTGGTCTTGCCGCAACCCGACGGCCCCAGCAGCGCCACCAGCTCGCCACTCTGGATATCCAGGCTGATCTGATCCAAGGCCCTGAATGCGTTGAAATTCTTGCTGACGTTACGGACTTCGATCGACATGACTTATTCCTCCGCGGCGCTGGCGCGCAGGCGGTTGATTCGGTTTTCGCTCCACTGCTTGAGCAGCAGGATCAAGAGCGCCAGGATCAGCAACAGGCTCGCCACAGCGAACGCGGCCACGTGGTTGTATTCGTTGTAGAGAATCTCGACGTGCAACGGCAGGGTGTTGGTCACCCCGCGAATGTGCCCGGAGACCACCGACACTGCGCCAAACTCACCCATGGCCCGGGCGGTACACAGCACCACGCCATAGATCAGGCCCCACTTGATGTTCGGCACGGTGACATGCCAGAACATCTGCCAGCCATTGGCGCCCAGCAGGCGCGCGGCCTCTTCTTCCTGGGTGCCTTGTTCCTGCATCAGCGGGATCAGCTCACGGGCCACGAAAGGCACGGTGACGAAGATGGTCGCCAGAACGATGCCCGGCAGTGCGAACACGATCTGGATATCGTGATCCGACAGCCACGGCCCGAACAGGCCCTGGGCGCCGAACATCAACACGTAGACCAGGCCCGCGATCACCGGCGACACCGAGAACGGCAGGTCGATCAGCGTCACCAGCATGCTCTTGCCACGGAATGAGTATTTGCTCACGCACCACGCGGCACTGACGCCGAACACCAGGTTCAGCGGCACCGAGATCAGCACGGCAACCACCGTGAGCTTCAACGCCGACAGTGCATCGGGTTCGAAGATCGCCGTGAAGAACGCCCCCAGCCCGAGCTTCAGGCCCTGGGACACCACGATGAACAGCGGCAACAGCAAAAACAGCGCAAAAATCAACCAGCCGAGGCCGATCAGCACGCGCCGCGACGTCGCACTGCCGCGACGAGCGGCGTTGGTGGAGGCTGCGCAAATAGACGATTGGGACATGTTCGCGCCTCCTTATGGGGTTTCGATGCGCCGCTGCAGCAAGTTGATCAGCAGCAACAGGACGAAGGAAACCACCAGCATCAGCACGCCGATGGAGGTGGCGCCGGTGTAGTCGTATTGGTCGAGCTTGACCATGATCAGCAGCGGCAGGATTTCGGTCTTCATTGGCATGTTGCCCGCGATGAAAATCACCGAACCGTACTCGCCCACGCCACGGGCAAACGCCAGGGCGAAGCCGGTCAACCAGGCCGGCAGCAACGCCGGCACGAGGATGTGGCGAAACACTTGCCACGGTTTGGCACCGAGGCAAGCGGCCGCCTCTTCGACTTCACGGGGAATATCGGCCAGCACCGGCTGCACCGTGCGCACCACGAACGGCAGGGTCACGAAGGTCAGCGCCAGGGTGATGCCCAACGGGGTGTAGGCGATCTTGAAGCCCAGGTCGGTGGCGAACTGGCCCACCAGGCCGGTCGGCGCGTACAACGCCGTCAGGGCAATGCCGGCCACGGCGGTGGGCAACGCGAACGGCAGGTCAATCATCGCGTCGATGATCTTGCGACCGGGGAAGGTGTAGCGCACCAGTACCCAGGCCAGCAATGTCCCGATCACGCCGTTGATGATCGCGGCGCACAGCGCGGTGCCGAAACTGAGCTTCAAGGCCGCCAGCACCCGCGGCGCCGAAATGATCGCCCAGAACTGTTCCCAGGTGAGTTGGGCGGCATGCACGAACATTGCCGCCAAGGGGATGAGCACAATCAGGCTGAGGTACACCAGGGTGTAGCCCAGCGTCAGCCCGAAGCCGGGTATGACGGGGGATATGCGACGCGACATAAAGGTCCTTGGTTGAACGCACGAAACTGTGGCGAGGGGATTTATCCCCGTTGGGCTGCGCAGCAGCCCCTAGCCGTTATCTACAGTCAGATTTTAGGGCGCGCTGCGCGCGCCCGCGGGGATAAATTCCCTCGCCACAGGTTGGGTGTGCGGCTTTATCTTTGGTAACTGACTGACATTAGGTTCGTTTAAGCGTGTTTCAGCTTACTGCGCCTGATAGATCTGGTCGAACACGCCGCCATCGTTGAAGAATTTCGGTTGCGCGGTTTTCCAGCCGCCGAAGTCCTGGTCGATGGTCACCAGCTCCACCTTCGGAAATTGCCGGGCGTACTTGGCAGCCACGTCCTTGTCACGCGGGCGATAGTAGTTTTTCGCGGCGATTTCCTGGCCAGCCGGGCTGTACAGGTGCTTGAGGTACGCCTCGGCGATCTCGGCATTGCCCTTTTTCTCGGCGTTCTTGTCCACCACCGCCACCGGCGGCTCGGCGAGAATCGACAACGACGGCACGACGATATCGAACTTGTCCGCACCACCGTCCTCTTTCAGCGCCAGGAAGGCTTCGTTTTCCCAGGCCAGCAACACGTCGCCCTGACCGTTGTTGACGAAGGTAATGGTCGAGCCACGGGCGCCGGTGTCGAGGATCGGCACATGTTTGAACAGCGCCTGCACATATGCTTTGGCCTTGGCTTCGTCACCGCCGTTGGCCTTCAGGCCATAGGCCCAGGCAGCGAGGAAGTTCCAGCGCGCACCGCCGGAGGTCTTCGGGTTCGGGGTGATAACCGATACATCGTTCTTGATCAGATCGCCCCAATCCTTGATGCCCTTGGGGTTGCCCTTGCGCACCAGGAACACGATGGTGGACGTGTAGGGTGTACTGGCTTCCGGCAGGCGTGTTTGCCAGTCCGCCGGCAGGGACTTGCCCAGCTTGGCGATTTCATCGATATCACCGGCCAGGGCCAGGGTCACCACGTCGGCCCGCAGACCATCGATCACCGCCCGGCCTTGCTTGCCCGAACCCCCGTGGGACTGCTGGATTTTCACGCTGTCGTCCGGGTGCGCTTTCTTCCAGAAACTGGCGAATTCGGCGTTGTAATCCTGGTAAAGCTCACGCGTCGGGTCGTAGGACACGTTGAGCAGCTCGTAATCCTTGGCGACGGCGGAACCTGCAAAAACAGCACTGGCCAGCGCGGCCAGGGCATAACGACGAATGAACGACATGGTGAAAGCTCCTGGAATTCTGGTTTTTATGGCTTATAAATCGTGAGACCTGAACAAATCGAACCGCTGTGGGAGCAAAGCCTGCTCGCGATGAAGGCACCGCAGTCCCCACAAATCGAGGCGCGTGTTTCGCGAGCAAGCTTTGCTCCCACAACCAGACTGTTTCAGCCCGGCTTATGACTCGGCTGCTGCAAGCGGAATTTTTCCTTGCGTTCGATCTGGACCACCTGCGCGTTGTGCACGGTGATCTCCACGGCCCCAAAACGCAGATCGCGCAACGCGCTCTGGATCTCGCGCAAGATGGTTGCTTCGTCCTGGCCGTCAACGCTACGTAGAGATGCGCTCATGCTGCTGCTCCTTGAATGAATGCCTGGCAGTGGGCGGCACTGCTTGCGGCGTGGGAGCAATACTAGATAAGTGCAGATATTCTTAAAAAGACTATTTAAGAATTTTTATATAACCAAAATTACAGAAAGTAGCCGGCGTCCTACGGCAGGGGTGATTGGGGCTTTTCCCTGCCGAACCCTCGGAGATTTCCTTCAAAACGCCGGGCTGTTCGTGAACTAGGCACCCTGGTTTTGCACCGCTAACCTTTGTTCGTCATCGCAAAAAACGGTGACACGGACGTGCAAGTCCGGACTGGTATGCAATTGGTCATGGCTATTGACCGAGCATTTTTTTATGCTCGCGTCCGTTATGGCGATTGTGCGTGGGAGACCTTCGGGTCTGCCGGCGGTACCGGACCGGTCTTGCACACCTACGCACAGTTGCCACCTCTTCGAATGCAAGCGAAAGGATGTCGACCCCAACTCTGGTACATAAAATATGGTCAAGCCTTCACCTAATCCGCCGCAAAACGGCCACAAATCCCGCGTCCAAGCGCAGGAAGAAAAAAAGCTCGATGACGCCGCCACCCGCGTCCTCGACTACTACCTCAACCCCAAGCCCGCCTCCCCGCCTGAACCCGACAAAAACCAACTCTTCATCGTTTCTCCCCACATAGACACCGAAACCCTGCTCGCCAACGCCTCCGAAGACCTGCTCTCCATCAGCACCATCGCCGCCGACCTGGCTGACGACGTGGATGACTCACGCCGCTGCGTCGCCCTGGCGATCAGCCGCATGGCCGATGGGGTGCAGTTGTTGGTTGAGCGGGCGTTGGATCATCTGGAAACCAAGGAGGCGGTGGCGCCCGGCGCCAAGGTGTAGCGCTTTGCATTGATGCAGGCTGAGCCGGCGCCATCGCGAGCAAGCTCGCTCCCACAGGGTTCTGCGTCGAACCGAATCTCAAGTTCAACGCCAATCCATTGTGGGAGCGAGCCTGCTCGCGATAGCGGTGCATCAGTCCCTATCAATGCAAGCTGAACAGACGCCTTCGCGAGCAAGCCCGCTCCCACAGTTGGATTGGAGCACGGCCGGAGAGACAGGTCGGCTACTAGGCCGCCTCGCGAGCAAGCTTTGCTCCCACAGATCCGATGGGTGTACAACCGGAAGAACCAGGTCGGCTACCAGGCCGCCTCGCGGTGGACGTTGATCTCGGCGCCCCGTTAACCACGATGGCCGAACGCAGGTATTGTGGAGTGGGCATCCCGGCATGGATGCCGGGATAGCCGCGCTGGGCCATGGATGGCCCTTCGCGGCGGGCCCACGGAGCAATGCCGGAGTGAGGGCACACCGAGCCTAGGCGAGGTGCCGAGTGGTGGGGCTAAAGCGCTTTGGTTACTTTCGACTGGGCCGGCTTCCGGGCTTTTCGAAAGTGACCCGCCGTCAGGGCGGAACCATAAGCCGCCGTTACCTCAGCAACGGATATGTACTCGACCAACATCAACACCACTGACGATCAAGCAATAACCGGCGCCCGATCCCAATCCAACTGCGCCGCCGCCACGGGCCGGCCAAACCAGTAACCCTGCCCCAACTCACACGCCTGCCCAAGCAAAAACGCCGCCTGCTCGCGCTGTTCGATGCCTTCGGCGTGCACCTGCATGCCCATGCTGCGGGCCAGGGCAATGATCACCCGAACGATCGCCGCGTCATCCTCATCCCACGGCAACCCCGCGACAAAGCCCTGATCGATCTTGAGCTTCTGCACCGGCAGGCGCTTGAGCCGCAGCAGCGACGAATAACCGGTGCCGAAATCGTCGATCGCCAGGCGCACGCCCAGCTCCCGCAGGCGATGCATCTGCTCCAGCGCCACCTCCGGGTCTTCCATCACCGCGCTTTCCGTCACCTCCAGCTCCAGGCAGGCTGGATCCAGGCCCGTGTCGTGCAACACCTGGGCGACCTGGTCATACAACTCGCGACGGGCAAACAACCGACTCGACACGTTGACGGCGACAAACGACAGCGCCACGCCCGCCTGCTGCCACTGGCACATCTGCCGGCAGGCCTGGTCCATGACCCAGGCATCGACCTGGGCAATCAGGCCGGTACGCTCAGCGATGGGGATGAACTCGGCCGGCGACACCAGCCCACGCGTCGGATGCTCCCATCGCACCAGCGCTTCGACACCAATCAGGCGACTGCTCGCCAGGTCGTGGACCGGCTGGTAGTGAACGCGCAACTCCTGTTGCTGCAGCGCACGACGCAGTTCGAAAGCAATCTCGACCCGTTGCTGGGCGTGGGCCGTGAGCTCTTCGGTATACAGGGCGTAACCGTCACGCCCGGCGCTCTTGGCCTTGAACAACGCCGAATCGGCATTGCGCAGCAGCTGCCCGGCGTTCAGGGCATCGCCGGGAAACAGGCTGATGCCGATGCTGGCATTGATGAACAATGCGTGGTCATCGAACCGCAGCGGTTCTTTCAAGGCGTCGAGGATGCGCCGGGCCAGCGCCGCTGCCTGGCCTGGCTGCGAGCAGTTTTCCACCAGCAGCGCAAATTCGTCGCCCCCCAGCCGGGCCAGGGTCACGCCCGGCGCAAACAATCCACGAAACCGCTCGGCCACACCTTTGAGCAATTCATCGCCGACGTTGTGGCCCAGGCTGTCATTGATGTTCTTGAAATGATCCAGATCCACCAGCAACAGGGCACAGCCACGCTTGTGCAACTGTGCCGACGCCACGGCCTGCTCAGTACGGTCGGAAAACAGCAGGCGGTTGGGCAAACCTGTCAGCGGGTCATGATGGGCCAGGTAGGCCAACTCATGCTCGGAATCCTTGATGGCGCTGATGTCAGAAAACACCGCGACGTAATGGCCGACCTGACCAATGTCGTCATGAATGACGCGGATCGTCTGCCATTGCGGGTATATCTCACCGCTTTTACGCCGATTCCAGATCTCGCCGCTCCACTCCCCCAGGCTGTCCAGGGAGGTAAACATGTCGCGATAGAAATCCGGCCCATGACGACCGGATTTGAACAGATTGGGGCGCTGGCCCAGCACTTCGTCCCGGGCATAACCGGTGATCGCCATGAAAGCCCGGTTTACATGCACGATCAGGCCGTTGCGGTCCGTCACCAACACCCCTTCGCGGGTGCAATCGAAGACGGCGGCAGCCTGGCGCAGGCGCTCGCGATCGGCGCCGTGCTCACCCTTGGCGAAAAATCGCGAGATCCGCGCCCGCGCCAGGAAGATCAACCCGGCGCTGAGCAGGACCCAGGCATAACCGTTGATCAGGAGCCAGCGCTGCCTGTCGGCGAATTGATCGAAGAAACTGCTCAATAAATAACCAATCAGCTGCAGCCAGACGACTGACAACACGAGGTAAAGCAGCGCTACGCGCATGGCACTGCGTTGATAGGCAGGCATTCGGCCATCCATGTCCCTACAGAGAGGTGGGGATTATAGAGGAAGAAACATTCAGCCACTCTTATCTGAAAGGCCGACTGGTTTTATCTGTGGGGCTGGTGATAATGCAACGGCTGTTTCTATCTTTATCGAGGGCCCTACAGCCTATGTGGTACGAAGGTTTTCTTGGCTTGTCGGCCTGGTCACTGGTGGCAGTCACCCTGCTGATGACCCACGTCACGATTATTGCCGTCACGGTCTACCTGCACCGTTATTCGGCGCATCGCTCCCTGGAGCTCAATGCCGGCCTCAAACATTTCTTCCGTTTCTGGCTGTGGCTGACCACGGCGCAGAACACCCGCGAGTGGACCGCCATCCACCGCAAGCACCACGCAAAATGCGAAACCGAGGATGACCCTCACAGCCCGGTCGTCAAGGGCTTGTCCACCGTACTGCGCAAAGGTGCCGAGCTGTACCGCGCCGAAGCGGAAAACCCGGAAACCTTGCGCATCTACGGCAAGAACTGCCCCGACGACTGGATCGAGCGCAACCTCTACAGCCGCTTTCCATTGCTGGGCGTGGCAATCATGGGCGTCATCGACCTGCTGCTGTTCGGCACCATTGGCATCACCATCTGGGCCATCCAGATGATGTGGATCCCCGTCTGGGCCGCCGGCGTGGTCAATGGCCTGGGCCATGCCGTGGGCTACCGCAACTTCGAATGCCGCGACGCGGCGACCAACCTGGTGCCCTGGGGTATCCTGATCGGCGGCGAAGAACTGCACAACAACCACCACACCTACCCCAATTCGGCCAAGCTGTCGGTACGCAAGTGGGAGTTCGACCTGGGGTGGGCCTGGATACGGGTGTTCAGTGTCCTGCGCCTGGCCAAGGTCCAGCGGGTTGCGCCGATCGCCCACCGAGTCGAAGGCAAGGGCCACCTGGACATGGACACGGCCATGGCGATCCTCAACAACCGTTTCCAGATCATGGCCCAGTACCGCCGGCTGGTCATCGCGCCGCTGGTCAAGCAGGAACTGGAAAAGGTCGATCACTCGGTGCGTCACCAGTTCCACCGGGCCAAACGGCTGCTGTCGCGGGAAACCAGCCTGCTGGACGACCGTCACCACGTGCGTATCCAGAACATCCTCGAGCACAGCCAGGCGCTGAAGGTGATCTACGAGAAACGCCTGGCCTTGCAGCAGATCTGGGTCAAGACCAGCAGCAACGGCCACGACATGCTCGCCGCGATCAAGGAATGGGTCCACGAGGCCGAGGCCAGCGGCATCCAGTCCCTGCGGGACTTTGCCGACCAGCTCAAGACCTACTCGCTACGGCCGGCCACGGCCTGACCCTCATCTGTGGCGAGGGGATTTATCCCCGCTGGGCTGCGTAGCAGCCCCAGGATCCTGATGGCTCGGTGTGTCAGATCAATTGAGTTGACTGCTTTGGGGCTGCTTCGCAGCCCAGCGGGGATAAATCCCCTCGCCACAGGTTCAGTACTCATGACGTGATTGGCTGAGCTCCCCCCCGCCCTTCGTCGCCTGAAAAGGAACTTCGCTCCGAATCCCCTATCTCAAAGAGCACTTCGCCATCCTGGCGGGCTTTGGAGAAAAGTGCGTGCGAACCCACAACAGTGCACGCTCTTTGAGATTTGTGCCGATGGTCGACAAGAACCTACAGGATTACTCCCTACCTCATTGGCCCGAGTCGGCCCAGACGCTCATGGCGCTGATACATGCCCAGGGCGAAGTGGCACGCCTGAGCGAGCGTGAGCAGTTGTTCAGCTCGCTGCTGGTCAGCGTCAATGCCGTGCTCTGGGCGTTCAACTGGGAAACCCGGCAAGTGCTGTATGTCAGCCCTGCCTACGAGCGCATCTTCGGCCGCCCTGCCGGCCTGGTCCTGGCGGACTACAACGAATGGCGCGACGCAATCTACCCCGACGACCTGGAGTACGCTGAACGCAGCCTGGCCGAAGTGTTGGTCAAGGGCGCCGTCGAAGACCGTGAATACCGCATTATCGCCGGCGATGGCCAGGTCCGCTGGCTGAGCGACAAGTGCTTCATCAACCGCCAGGCCGAGCCCGGGCAACCGGTGATTGTGGTCGGCATTGCCGAGGACATCACCGAAAAGAAGCTGTTGGAAAGTGAACTGCAGCGACTGGCGACCACCGATGTGTTGACCCAGAGCAGCAATCGCCGGCATTTTTTCGAATGCGCCCACCGTGAATTCGAGCAGGCGCGGCTACAAGGGACGCCCATGGCTTTCCTGTTGCTGGACATCGATGACTTCAAGGTAATCAACGACACCTACGGTCATCAGGAAGGCGATACCGTGTTGCAGAAGATTGCCGAAAGTGGCCGGTCCGTGCTCCGGCGCGGTGACTTGTTCGGGCGGATCGGTGGCGAAGAGTTCGCCGCGGTGTTCCCCGGCTGCGCCCCCGACATGGCCTTGCAAGTGGCCGAACGGTTACAGCGGGAAATCCAGCGCCTGATGTTCCGCTGTGGCGAACAGACCTTCGGCATTACCGTCAGCCAGGGCTTGACCAGCATCACGGCTGACGACCAGAGCCTCGACAGCCTGTTCGCCCGCGCCGACGCGGCCATGTACGACGCCAAGCGCAAAGGCAAGAACCGTATTATCGCGGCTTGAATGAGTTGCTCCACCGCCTACCCCTGTGGGAGCGGGCAGTGGCTTTATTTACGGCGCAAGCGCATCAGCTCCGGCAAGCCGATCTTCAGCAACCGCGCGGTACGCCCCCGCGCCAGTTCTTCAAGCCCTTCATGGGCGGGCAGGTGCGCCATCTGCGCCGCCATGTTCATCACCAAGGCTTCTCGGGAATACACCCCGCCCCCCAGGCTATAGACCGCCGCGATCAACTCTCGCAATTCCAACGGCAAACGCCAGCGGGCACGCAACGCCGAGCCGAAACTGGCGCCGAACGTGTCCAGCGAGTCGCCGACTTCCTCCGGCTCCTCCAGCTCGCCACCGGCCTGTTTCCATTCCTCCAGGCAGCGCAACAACGCCAGGTCGCCCAGGCGATGCAACAACCCGGCGCAATAACAACGCTCCTGCTCCAGGTCCAGCAACCGTGCGATCGTCCGGGCGTACTCGGCGGTGTGCAACGACAGCTCCCAATAACGCTCGGCATAGTCCGCCAGGCACGGGACGCTGAGCCGCGCGCAGCGTTTGAGGGTCAGGCCGAGGATCAGGTTCATGCTTTGCCCGGTACCGAGCTGGTGCAGCGCCTGGGCCACGGTCTGTACCGGGCTGCTGCCCTGATGCTGGGCAGCACTGTTGGCGGCAGCGATCAGCACCGCAGTGATTTGCGGATCGGTGCGCAGCTCCTCTTCGAGCAGTTTCAGATCCAGGCCGCCAGGGTTGAGGCTGCGCTTGATTGCCACTTGTACGTCAGTCATCAAGGGCGCGCCCTCGGACAGGTCACGTCGACGTTCCAGGAAGGTGGACAAGGTCAGGCCCGGCCCTGGCGCCTCGTTGATGGTTTCCTCAGCACCGCCCACCAACACCCCCTGTAAACGCTGAGTCAGGCTTTCCCGGCTCAAGGGCTTGGTCAAATACGCGGTCGGCGCCAGCGGCAAGACCTCCCGCACACTGGCGGCGTCATTACGCCGGCTCATCAGGATGAACGGTAACGGCGGGGTACGATGTTGCTGGCGCAGGCCGCGCAGAATCGCCAGGCCATCGACGCCGGGCAACTCCCAATCGGCGATCACCAGGTCATAAGGATGGCTCGCCAGCAAATCCAATGCCTGTCTGCCCTCGCCACATGTGTCCACCCGGGCATCACAGCGCACGCCCGACACCACCTGTTCGAGCAATTCACGGGACGCCGGATCGGCCTCGGCGATCAACACACGCGGTACAGCGGGTAAATCCACAGCAGTCATGCAGCATGCTCCCTTACCATACGTGCACCTTAGACGCTGTCGGCCGTTCCAGACAGCTCGAAATCCACCGTACAGATTCGCGAATATGAAAAAACCCGCCAAAAGGCGGGTTTTTGTGGATCAGTGCACAACCCGATTCAGAGCTCGGAGAAGCACTCGTCGATGATCGCCAGGCCCTTGTCCAACTGCTCGTCCGGCGAGGTCAGCGGCACCAGCACCCGCAGCACGTTGCCGTAGGTGCCGCAGGACAGCAGGATCAGGCCCTTGTCCCGCGCCTTGGCCACCACCTGGGCCACTGCCGCGGCGTTCGGCTTGTGGGTGTCGCCGTTTTCGAACAGCTCCACGGCGATCATCGCGCCCAGGGCACGCACATCGCCAATGACCGGGTACTTTTTCTGGATAGCCTTGAGGCCAGTGACCAGACGCTCGCCCACCGCCTTGCAGCGATCCAGCAGGTGTTCTTCTTCGAACACGTCCATCACCGCCAGCGCCGCCGCACAGGCGATCGGGCTACCGGCGTAGGTACCGCCCAGGCCACCCGGCGCGATGGCATCCATGTACTCGGCCTTGCCGCACACACCGGCCAACGGGAAGCCGCCAGCGATGGATTTGGCGAAGGTGGTCAGGTCGGCGGCAACGCCCATCTGCTCCATGGCGAAGAAGGTGCCGGTACGGCCGGCACCGGTCTGCACTTCGTCAGCGATCAGCAGGATGCCGTGCTGGTCGCACAGGGCACGCAGGCGCTGCATGAATGCCTTGGGCGCTACGTAGAAACCACCTTCGCCCTGGACGGGCTCGATGATGATTGCCGCAATGTCACGCGGTTCGGCGTCGTTCTTGAAGATGCGCTCGATGCTGGCGATGGAATCGTCGATGCTCACACCGTGCAGTTCGTTCGGGTACAGCGCGCGGAAGATACCACCGGGCATCAGGCCCATGCCGGCCGAGTACGGCACGACTTTACCGGTCAGGCCCAGGGTCATCATGGTGCGACCGTGGTAAGCGCCGGTGAAGGCGATCACACCGGCACGGCCCGTGGCGGCGCGGGCGATTTTCACGGCGTTTTCCACCGCTTCCGAACCGGTGGTCACCAACAGGGTTTTCTTGGCGAAATCACCCGGCACCTTGGCGTTGATTTTTTCACACAGCTCCACGTACGGCTCGTAGGCCAGGACCTGGAAGCAGGTGTGGGTCAGCTTGTTCAACTGCTCGGTCACGGCGGCGATGATTTTCGGGTGCACGTGGCCGGTGTTCAGCACGGCGATACCACCGGCGAAGTCGATGAACTCACGACCTTCAACGTCGGTCACCGTGGCGTTCTTCGCCGATTCGGCAAAGATCGGGTGAATCTGGCCGACGCCACGGGGAACAGCGGCGGTGCGGCGGGCCATCAGGTCAGCGTTAGTCTTGCTCATTACAGTCCTCATTCGCCGCTCATCGGTCGGCGTGGTTCAAGGAATACATGGCGGGGAGGCGACTGCGACAGCATGCGATGATCGACTGCCGCAGCGTTCCGGCCACAAGAAACAGAACGGGTGGAACACGCAAAGGGACAGCGCTCTCGTGCCCCTTGCGCTTGAAGCAGATCAGATACCCAGGCAGAGGTATTTGATTTCCAGGTAATCCTCGATGCCGTACTTGGAGCCTTCACGGCCCAGGCCCGAGGCCTTGATGCCGCCGAACGGCGCGACTTCGTTGGAAATCAACCCGGTGTTGACGCCGACCATGCCGTACTCCAGGGCTTCGGCAACACGGAACACACGGCCCAGGTCGCGGGCATAGAAGTACGAGGCCAGGCCGAACTCGGTGTCGTTGGACATCGCGATCACTTCGGCTTCGTCTTTGAAACGGAACAGCGGCGCCAGCGGTCCGAAGGTTTCTTCTTTCGCCACGGCGGCGTTCTTCGGTACGTTGGTCAGGATGGTCGGTTCGAAGAAGTTGCCTTCCATCGCATTGCCGCCCGACAGCACGGTCGCGCCTTTGCTGACCGCATCGGCGATGTGTTCCTGCACCTTGGCGACCGCTTTGCCATCGATCAGGGGACCTGTGGTGGTGCCATCGTCAAGACCGTTGCCGATTTTGAGCTTGGCGACCGCTGCCTTGAGTTTTTCGGCGAACGCGTCGTACACCGAATCCTGGATGTACAGACGGTTGGCGCAGACGCAGGTCTGGCCGTTGTTGCGGTATTTGGAAATGATCGCGCCTTCGACGGCCTTATCTAGGTCGGCGTCGTCGAACACGATGAACGGCGCGTTTCCGCCCAGTTCCAGGGAGACTTTCTTGATGTCCTTGGCACATTCGGCCATCAACTGGCGACCGATCTCGGTCGAGCCGGTGAAAGACAGCTTACGCACGATCGGGTTGCTGGTCAGCTCGCCGCCGATGTCGCCGGCGCTGCCGGTGACCACGCTCAACACGCCTTGCGGGATGCCGGCACGGTGCGCCAGTTCCACCAGGGCCAGGGCCGAGAACGGGGTTTGCGAAGCCGGCTTGATGACCATGGTGCAACCGGCAGCTAGGGCCGGGCCGGCCTTGCGGGTGATCATCGCGGCCGGGAAGTTCCACGGGGTAATGGCCGCGGTCACACCAATCGGCTGCTTGATCACGATCAGGCGCTTGTCGGGCTGGTGGCCGGGAATCACGTCACCGTAGATGCGCTTGGCTTCCTCGGCGAACCATTCGATGAACGAGGCGGCGTAGACGATTTCGCCCTTGGCTTCGGCCAGTGGCTTGCCTTGTTCCAGGGTCATCAGGCGACCGAGGTCGTCCTGGTTTTCGATCAGCAATTCGTACCAGCGGCGCAGCTTGTTGGCGCGCTCCTTGGCCGTCAGCGCACGCCAGGCCGGCAGCGCCTTGTCGGCGGCTTCAATCGCACGACGGGTTTCGGCGGCGCCCATCTTCGGCACAGTGCCCAGCACTTCACCCGTCGCCGGGTTGGTGACCTTGATCGTCTGGCCATTGTCCGCATCGACCCAAGCGCCATCGATAAAGGCTTGCTGGCGGAACAACTGGGTGTCTTTAAGCTGCATGTCGGCTTTCCTTAACAGCACCGCGCGCACGCGGAGCGAATTAGAGTTGTAGAAAGGCGCCTCGGGGGCTGCCGTCAGGGAAATCATTCACCGGGCTGAAGCACAGAAATAACGCACATAAGCACAGACGTGCGGTTCAGCACCCAGACAAGAGCGTTTGAAATCTCAAACGAATCCTAGGGCCGATGGGGGTGGAGGACAATAGGTTGTTCGAAAAAAAGAACAAAAAAGCCGCATTTGCTGGTTTTTTCTGATCAGCGTAGCCAAGAGCCGCCAAGCTGCATGAAAACGCAGGCGATTCAGTAGCATGGACGCCCGCCACGCATATGAGTATCATGGCGCCCGCGTCGCACCAGTAGCTCAGCTGGATAGAGTACTGCCCTCCGAAGGCAGGGGTCGTGGGTTCGAATCCCGCCTGGTGCACCATCTTCAGAATCAAAAGCCCCAGGTCGCAAGACTTGGGGCTTTTTTGTGGGCGCCGATCTCACTCAACGCTTGCGCAACGCCTCCAACCGCGCCGGCAAGTCTTCCTCGGGAAAGCGCTTATGCAACGCCAGCAGCTTTTCATCAGCAGCCTTGCTCTCACCCGCCTCGCGCAAACGCAAGATTTCCATCAGGCCCTGCTCCAGCGATGGCAGTGCAGCCGGCGCCGATTTGCTCATTTTCGCCGCTGGCTTTTCCGCAAGGGACTGGTCAGCGCTTGCCGGGGCACGGGCCAGTTCGCCCTGGGGTGCCATGGCAGTGATCGGTGCGGGGGCGGGCATGGCGGGTGGGGGGGCGGAGGCAACCGCGGGGGCCTGCCGGTCGGCGGAGAATTCCAGCGATGCCGGCGCAGCCATTTCCTGTTGAGGCACGGGCGAGCGCAGCACCAGGCCAATCATCAGCGCGACACCGGCGACCGTGGCGAACGCCATCTGCAAGCGCGGACGTTGGCAGGCCAGCCACCAGCGCTTCCACAGACTTGGCCGGGGTTCTGGGGCTTCACGGCGGGCAGTGGCCAGGATGAAGGCGTCCAGGGAGGCCGGCGGCTCGGCGCTGGCGTGTTGGCGGAAATGCTCAATTAGCATTTCATCGTCGGGATCCGGAGTGTGTTTGGAGTCGATCATGCGGGTACCTCCTCGGCCAGCAGCCGATGCAACTTCTGCTGGGCGTAACGCAAGCGGCTCTTGACCGTTTCCAGTGGGGCGCCGGTCAAGGCGGCAATCTGTGGCAGCTCCAGGTCGCCGTGCAGGCGCAGCAGGAAGACTTCCCGCTGATCTTCGGGCAAGGCCTGCAGCGCAGCATCGAGACGCGCCTGGTCGCGACTCAGGCTCAGCTGCTGCTCAGGACTGCCGGTCTCGTCGGGCTGGACGTGAAGCTGCTCGTCGTAACTATCGTGCAACGGATTGTGGACACCTTGCTTGCGCCAGTGGTCGATCAAGCGGTTGCGGGCAATCTGGAACAGCCAGGTGCGAAAACTCGCCCGGCCTTGTGGCTGGGTGGTACTGCGAATCAGGCTGAGCCAGGTGTCCTGGAACACTTCCTCGGCCAGTTCGGCCTTGTTGCTCAAGGACACGAGGAAACGGTAGAGCCCTTGCCGATGGCGGGCGTACAGGACTTCGAAAGAAGCCCCATCGCCGTTGCGGTAGCGGGCCAGCAGCGATTCGTCGCTGGGAGAATCAAGCGCAGCGGGCATGTGGGTGACGAACTCCTTTCCGGTCATTGCAACACAGTCCTGGCAGACAACAAGGAACCCTGTGGGAGCGAGCTTGCTCGCGATAGCGGTGGGCCGATCATGCTCATCATTGACTGATCCGACGCCATCGCGAGCAAGCTCGCTCCCACATTTTGATCCCCGTTGTGCTCGGGATCAGCGCTTGGCCTCAGGCTCAAGGCTCTGGGCAAGCTCCACCAACTGCACAAACTCGGCACGCAGCCCGAACGGATCATCACCGCGGGCCGAGCGGGCCAATTGCGCAGTGTCCTTCAAGCTCATCGTCCCAGTGTAACGCCCATCGCCCTTGAGCTGCTGGGCGAAGGCCGCCACGGCGGCGGAGAAACGCAGGTCATCGCTAGGCTTGTCGTTGTTCTGCACGCCCGCAATGGGATGCTCGATCAATCGACTGCTACCGCCCTCAGCGGGTTTGTAGCGTACGCGCAACATTGCCAATTCGCCTGATTTACCCTCCGACTGGGGCGTGCTGGCATAGCGCAGCGGCTCCAACCAGCCCGGCTGGCCCTTGGGGACAATTTCATACAAGGCCGTCACCGTATGCCCGGCGCCGATCTCGCCCGCGTCGACTTTGTCGTTGTTGAAATCCTCACGCTTCAACGCGCGGTTCTCATAGCCCAGCAGTCGATACTCACTGACCTGGGCGGGGTTGAACTCCACCTGCAACTTCACATCTCGCGCCACTATCGCCAGGGTGGAACTGAGCTGATCCACCAAGACCTTGCGTGCTTCGAGCAGGTTGTCGATGTAGGCGTAGTTACCGTCACCGGCGTCGGCCAATTGTTCCATCAGGTGTTCGTTATAGTTATCCACACCGAAGCCCAGCGTCGTCAGGGAAACGCCGCTCTTGCGCTGGTCCACCGCCATCTGCTTGAGGCTGTCGAAATCACTGATACCGACGTTGAAGTCGCCATCGGTGGCCAGCAGGATGCGGTTGATGCCCTTGTCGATGAAGCTCTCCCGCGCCATCCGATAGGCCAGCTCGATACCCGAGGCGCCTGCGGTGGAGCCTCCGGCGTCGAGTTGATCGATGGCGTTGCGGATTTTCACCTTGTCGCGACCCGAGGTGGGCTTGAGCACCACCCGGGATTCGCCGGCATAGACCACCAGGGATACCCGGTCCTGGTCGCGCAGTTGATCCACCAACAGCTTCAACGTGCTCTTGACCAGCGGCAGGCCCTCGCGACGGTTCATGGAACCGGAAACGTCCACCAGGAACACCAGGTTGGCCGGCGCCAAGTCCGCCACCGCGCGGTCGGACGCCTTGATGCCAATGCGCAACAGCCGGGTGTGCGGGTTCCACGGCGACGGCGCCACTTCGGTGGTCACGCCAAAAGGTGAACCGTCGGTGGGCAAGGCATAGTGGTACGGGAAGTAGTTGACCATTTCCTCCAAGCGCACCGCACCTTCGGGCGGCAGGCTGCCTTGATTGAGCAAACGTCGCACATTGGCGTAGCTGCCGGTATCGACATCCGCGCTGAAGGTCGAGACCGGTGTTTCGACGACGCTATGGATGGGGTTGTCCGGCAGTTTTTCGTACTGTTCACGCGGTTCGCTGCGGTAGTCCGGGGCGATGGCATCGTTCGCCACGCTGGGAGCAGGCATCGATGCCGGCTTCATGAGCATGCGCTTGACCGTCGACTGGCGCACTTCGGCGATCTCGCCTTGCGGTACGACGCTGGGCGCCACGGCTACCGGTTCGGACGGCCTGGCTGCCTCCCGGGAGGAAGACAACCCACAACCGGCCAACGCCACCAGCAAAGTCACGGCGAAGCCTTGGGCAGCAGGACGCATAAAGGGAAGTGGACGGGACATGGGCTGAACCTCGTGAATGAATGATCCGTTCACAGGGTCAGACGCAGGGCACACGCAGTTCGGGTTAACGAGCACACGATTTTTTTGCAGCGCTGCAAAACAGGGCTGGCCACTCCAAAAGTGGCCAGCCCACTACAGCAGGCATGGTTAGCGGGAAGGAATGCCCCGCAGATCATCGGCGATGAATCCGCTCAAATGGCCGGTGTAATAATCTTCGACATCCGAGTTGCCTCTGTTCGTCAGGGCGCCCGCGATGCCTCTCATTGCCTCAAGTTGCCCGATCGCCCCACCCGGCATCAGCCCCTGGCGGGCCTGGGCAAAATGCAGCACTTCGACACCGGCCTTCTTCACCTTGACCTGATAATTGAAATCGACACTGGCCAGATACGTACCGTCGGCGACGATCTTGTTCATGAAACCACCTTGGGTGTCTTGAATACGGCGCGCATAGACGGCGTTGACGTCCAGCAGATAATCAGCGGTTTCCTTGCTGGAGGCATAGCGATTGCCGTCGAGCAGGCGGACGATCAGGTCGGTGTGCAACTGGTCACGGACTTTTTCGTCGGGCAGAAAGCGTTCGTTTTTGCCGACGACTTCAACGTTGAACGTGTCGATCCAATAGGTGGCGGTCTCGGGGATCGCCACCGGCGTAGGGGAAATGTAGTAGTCGGGCTTGGAAGCGCAACCTGCCATAAGGCAGAGGGCCAACAACAGGGTAAAAACTCGCATGTTTGAATTCGTCCTTGAGAGGTAGCGGCATTAATGGCGGCTGCATTCTACGGGGTTTGAATGAGCGCTCAAGTTGTTTGGCCCTGACGGAGTGCGGTCCCGTCTCACTCAATCCCAATGTCCACTACCGTTTTCCCCGCCCCACGCCCCTCGGCTACCTGCGCAAAGGCCTCATTGACTTGCTCCAGGCCAAACCGGCGCTGATCCAGCTTGATCCGCAGTTGCCCTGACTCAACCAGAGCGGCGGCCTGCCGCAAGATCTGACCATGATGCTCGCGCCCCTTGCCGGTCAGCAGCGGCATCAACGTAAACACCCCGGAATAGCTCGCCCCCCGAAACGACAACGGCGCGAGGCTGTGCTGGCCCCAGCCGAGGCAACTGAGCACGTGGCCGGTGTAGGTCCTTACCGCATTGAAGGACGCATCCAGGGTCGGGCCGCCAACGGTGTCGTAGACGATGTCGAAGCCTTCGCCATCGGTGTACTGGCGCACGTAGCTGTCGGTGTCCTGGGTCCGATAGTCGATGGCTGACGCACCCAGTTCGCGGATGAAAGCCTGGCTGTCGGCCGAGCCCGTAGCGTAGACCTCAGCGCCACGGGCCTTGGCGATTTGCACGGCCATTTGACCGACGCCGCCCGCCCCACCATGAATCAGCACCTGTTGCCCGGCCCGAACGTTGGCGCGATCGACCAAGCCTTCCCAGGCCGTAATGAATGCCAGCGGCAAGGCGGCCGCTTCGCGCATGCTCAGTGAGCGAGGCTTGAGCGCAATCAGGCGGGCATCGACCGCGATGTATTCGGCCAGCGCGCCTTGGGCCCCACCGATCCCCCCGGCCATGCCGAACACCTCGTCGCCAGGCGCGAAGTCATTCACGCCCTCACCCCGTTCAACCACCGTCCCGGCCAGGTCGATCCCCAATACGGCGGGCAACGGCTGGCGTGCATGGGCACCGCCTCCCGCCGCGATCTTGGTGTCCAGCGGGTTGACTCCGGCAGCATGCACCTTGATCAATACCTGGCCTTTGCCGGGAACGGGCCGGGCGATGGAACGGACAATCAGCGCAGCCTGAGCGGTTTCGGCAACGGCGGCGGACATGGTGTTGTTCATGACGGTAAACCTCCAATGAGTGGGCAGGTTCATCATGCGAGCGAAGACGCATTCCGATAAGTGAGCAACAATGGATAGGATTTATTCCAGGCAGAGGCTAAATCCTGATGGATCTGTTCGACGCAATGCAGGTGTTCGTGCGGGTGGTGGAGCGCGGCTCGTTCTCGGCCGTCGCCAGGGAACTGAACCTGGGCCAACCGGCGGTGAGCAAGCAGATCCGCGGGTTGGAGCAACACCTGGGCGGGGCGCTGTTTGCCCGCAGCACCCGCCATCTCGCGCTGACCGACCAGGGGCAGCGCTTCTACGCCGAAAGCAAGGACATACTCGCCAGCCTGGACGCGGCACGGCTCAGTTTCGCCAGTGGGCAGGAACAGATCGCCGGCCTTCTGCGCGTGGCGGCGCCCGTCAGTTTCGGCCGGTTGTGTATTGCGCCCTTGGTGGGCGAGTTCCTCGCGCGACACCCGCAGCTTCGGATCGACTTGAGGCTGAGCGATCAGAACGAGGATGTGTTGAAGGAAAACATCGACCTGGCCATTCGCATCGGCGTGGTGAAAAGCGAAGGGCTGGTAGCGATTTCCCTCGGCGACAGCCCGCGCCGGGTGTACGCCTCCCCCGCCTATCTGCAGCAGCATGGCACGCCTCTCGAACCGGCTGACCTGGCCGGCCATAACTGTTTGGCTTTCACGCTGCTGGAGCATTACGACGTCTGGCGGTTCGACCAGGATGGCCGACAGCACAGCGTAACGATCAAGGGCAACGTCACCTGCAACAGCAGCGAGGCCATCCGGGAAATGGTGCTGTCGGGGCTGGGCGTTTCGCTGTCACCGCAGTGGCTGTTCGCTGCCGATGTTCGCCAGGGAACCGTCTGCGCCGTGCTGCCCGATTACCAGCCGCTGGCACTGCCCATCAGCGCCGTGTTCAGCCAAGATCGACGACGCTCGGCACGGACTCGTGCTTTTGTGGATTTTTTGCGTGAGCGTCTTAGAACGACCGGTAGCCAAATAATCGTAAGCGTCGATGATGGCGACGCTGGAGCTTCAAGCACTAACGTTGCCAGGCGCTGACTTCTCAGTAAGCGGCTGGCGAAGTCATTTACCAAACCAGCAGGTCAAGAGCGATAAGGGCAAACGCGTCCACGATTTTTTAAGCGGACGCAATTAACGCTAGGATTCGCATGCGTCAACGACATACCTATCTGTTCGACGTTTGGGCCTACTGCACTACGCCTTTTTCGGTCTCAATGCAGTGGTTTACGACTTAAGTCCGAGCCGCGCGGGCGAGCATGCACGCAACTTCCTTGGGCAAGTCGAACGGCAAGCAAGGGAGATGGCCGACGAAGATCGCTGGCGAATACGCCAAGAAAAAGCGGCGCCCCTTATCGATGCTCTAAATACCTCGATGTTGGCCCAGTGCGATCTTGTGCCCGAAGGACCGTCAATGCCTGGATTGGGTCTTGTTCGATAGCGAGTGACTAAGTTCGCTCAGATTGACGAGATTTTGGTCATCGCTCGCAGCATCTTCTTGCTGGCGCAACTGGTGAAATAGCTCATATTGCGACTCGGCGTGTTGCTTGGCCAGGTCATGAGAAATTTGACCCGCACTATCAAGAATTTCGCGGTCGTTCAATGTCAGGAAACCATCGAGCTTTTTCACCCACTCAGCCATGGACATTGGAATACGACGCATGGCTTGGCCCTCCGCAAACACCAAGTACTGCTCGACCAGATTGTTCAAAGCGCTGAGTTCTTCTGCCGAGAGGTAGTTCTTAGCATTAGCGACATCCTGTTTGCGCACCTTGGCACCGCGCCAGTTGGTCAGCCCCATGTGGGGTTTACCGCTGTTGGCACGATTGTGAATAAGCTCGGCCGCAGTCTGCCCAGTAATCGCCCAGTGCACTTTGTTTTGCACGGTCTTGAAGAAGTTGATACTGGCTTCCTGAGTCGGGTCGTAGTCCACACTGGTGGCGTAGATGTCGGTAATTTTCTGGTAGAAGCGTTTTTCGCTGGTGCGAATATCCTGAATGCGCCGCGTCAGCTCTTCAAAGTAGTCGAACGGCTGATCGGGATTTTTCAGGCGCTCATCATCTAGTAAAAAACCTTTGACAATGTAGTCACGCAACTGCCGAGTGGCCCACTGACGGAAGCGCGTTGCCGTATGGCTTTGTACGCGATAGCCCACAGAGATAATGGCATCAAGGTTGTAGTGCTTGAGGTTGCGCTTAACTTGACGCGTACCTTCCTGACGAACTACTAAGAAATCCTTAGTGGTTGCGTTTTGATCAAGTTCACCTTCGCTGAAGATGTTCTTCAGATGCATCAACACGTTCTCTGGCGTGGTACTGAATAACTCGCCCATCAAGGCTTGGGTCAACCATACGGTCTCGTCGACAAAGCGCACGTCCAACCGGGTTCGCCCGTCTTCGCTCTGGTAGATGATGAACTGCGAGGTATTGCGATTGGCGTTATCCGCGCTCATAGCTCAACGACTCCGCCTTGCTTAACAGCGCGACCAGTCTCCAATGTGCCCCCCAATATTTCTATGTACGGAGCCTGACGAATGCCCCCCTCTTCAATCACTGGCCACCTCTTGTATTTCTCGCCAGGCGAAATCCCACGATATAAAGTCAGGCGGCTTTCGGTCGCCGCCGAATGAGACTGCTCCATGCCCGAAACGAACCGGATCGCCTCGATAGCTGCGGTGGATAATTCATATTCTTCTTCGGATGCCCCTGGCGGGAAGCGCCGTTCGAGATAACCCTCCGACAGCCAGCCCGCTACATAGCTTTGCGCAGTTCCCAGATGCTCGCCTCGCACGCGAAGCTCTTCGAGTTCCCGCTCGATACGTTCATGGAAGATGGATGCGGGCAAACCCCGTGCGCTTTCGTACAGATGGGTCTGGAGCAGTCCCAGGGTCAGAGGCCCATGATCAGAGGCCAACAGCCGCCACAAAGGCTGGGGCCGCAACCGACGAAACGTAGCAATGGCTGTACTGGCTTTCATGCAAGGCTCCCCCAACAGAAGAGATGCCCATAGTAAATACAAAGTGCGCTGAGTCTACTTCGAATCAGGCTGGATCATACTGCTTCAGAAAAGGCCTACAACAAAGCTTACGAATTGTAGTCAGGATCCCGACGCTAGAGCCGAACCATAAACACGCGCCCAACGCCCTGGGAAATACGCCGCCGCTGCCACGCCCACCGCGCCCATCACCACGCAATAGCCCACGCACACCCATGGGCTCCATGGCACCAGTGCAATCAGCAGCAACGGGGTCATGCTGGCCCACAGGGCATAGGCGATGTTGTAGGTGAGCGAGATGCCGGACACACGGATTTTCGGCGGGAACAGGCTGACCATCACCGACGGCACCGCACCAACCACGCCGCAACCCAGCCCGGCCACGGCGTAGGCCAGGCCCAGCCAGGCGCTACCGCTGATCAGGCTGGCGTAGAGCACGGCGATGCCCACAGGCAGCAGCAGGCTGTAGAGCATGACGGTGCGCCAGGCGCCGATACGGTCGACAATGAGGCCGGCCAGGACGCAGCCGATGTTCAGGAACACGATGCCCAGGCTGCTCAGGGCGAAGGTGTGGCTGGGGGTCATGCCGAAGCTTTTCTGCATCACGGTCGGGGTGATGACCACGAACACCACCACGGCGGAAGTCAGCACGCAGGTCAGGATGGCAGCGGGCAACAAGGCCTGGCGGTGGTCGCGCAAGACCGTGCGCAACGGCAGTTCCGCTGCGCCTTCACGATCGGCTTGCAGGGCCATGAAGATCGGCGTTTCGCTCAGCCAGCGGCGCAGCCAGACGCCGATCACACCGAAGACGCCCCCCAGCAGGAAGGGCAGGCGCCAGGCGTAATCGAGAATCTCCGCCGGTGTGTAGACCCGCGCCAGCGCCGTTGCAGTCAAGGCGCCCAGCAAGTAGCCGAAAGTCAGGCCGGCCTGGAGAAAACCCAGGGCATAGCCGCGATGATGCAGCGGCGCATGTTCGGCCACGAACACCCAGGCGCTGGGCACCTCGCCGCCCACCGCCGCACCCTGCAGGATACGCAGCGCCAGCAACAGCAACGGTGCGAAATAACCGATTTGCGCGTAGGTCGGCATCACGCCGATGAGCAGGCACGGCAAGGCCATCATCAGGATACTCAGGCTGAACACGCGCTTGCGCCCCAGACGATCGGCGAAGTGCGCCATGAGAATGCCGCCCAGTGGCCGGGCCAGGTAGCCGGTGGCGAAAATCCCGAAGCTTTGCAGCAAGCGCAGCCAATCGGGCATTTCCGGCGGGAAGAACAACTGGCTAAGGGTCAGGGCGAAGAAGACGAAGATGATGAAATCGTAGATTTCCAGCGCACCTCCCAAGGCGGCCAGGCCCAGGGTCTTGTAATCGGATCGGCTGAAGCGGTCACCGGGTGAAACAGGGGTGGCAGTCATAGGCAAGTGTGAACAATAAAGTTGAAAGAGGGCGACGGTTCAGTCGTCGCGATCAGTGCCCGCCGGTTGAACCGGTGGCTGGCCTGGCTCGGCGTCTTCGGCCTCGTCGGCAGGCAGGAAATCCTTACGGCTCTGGGCGATGGCCCGGCGTATTTCGTCGCCCTTGGTGGGACAGTTCAGGAGGCGGGCGATGCCGTCGGGTTTCTGCGTCATCGCCATCCTCCGGCATGAGTGAACATGGGGCTCGATAGTGCTCGCTTTTGGCGCGTGATGCCAATGTTGCGTCGGAGCGTCAGTGCCATTGTGGGGGGCTGCTTCGCAGCCCAGCGGGAGCAAGCTCCCTGGCCACAGGGGGTTGTGTCGTCTCGGGTCAGCGGTGGTAGCGGCGCACTACGCTGCTGTTGCGCAGGACGTGGCCTTTGATTTTTTCCATCAGTTGGGCCCGTGTGAGGCCGGCAGGCAGGGCGTCCGGCGGCAGGTCCAGGGCGAAGAGCTGGATCAGGTAGTGGTGAGCGCTGTCGCCGATGGGCGGACATGGGCCGATGTAGCCGTGAGTGTTCTTGCTGTTGATACCGCTCATGCCTTCCAGCGAGGACATGGTGCCAGCACCCGCCGGGATCTGCCGTGTGCCGGCCTTGATGCCGTAGTGAATCCAGTGGTCGACACCCTGGCCCCTTTGGCCATCCGGGTCCAACATGACGATGGCGTAGCTGAGGGTGCCGGGCGGGCCGGCGTTCCAGCTCAGGGCCGGGGAAACGTTCTTGCCGCCACAGGTGTTGGCGTCACTGGCCGCCGCCGCAGTGAAGAGGCGGTCGTCCGACACGCCGGGGATGCTGAGGGTAAAACGCTCCTCGGCCTGGACAGCCCCTTGTGCGCACAGCACCAGGGCGACGGCCGCCAGCCAAGGGGAGAAAGAATTCAATCGGGTCATACCGGGGCACCTTGTGCGTGTCTGGCCATGGACGGCTTGCGAACTATAGCCGCAGCTTCGCCAAGGTTGCAGTGACAATTATGCTGAAACTCGTTCCGTTCCTGCGACTCCAAAGGGAAACGCCTGCCGGAGAATGACCATGTCTCTGCATCAAGTCGCCCGTTTCGCCGACGTTCGTGAAGACCGCGGCCTCGAAGTCAAAATCGACGACACGTCCATCCTGCTGTTGCGCTCCGGTGAACAAGTGCGCGCCTTCCAAGGCAAATGCCCGCATGCCGGCGCCCCACTGGCCAAGGGCGCGGTATGCCATGGACGGCTGATTTGCCCCTGGCACAAGGCCGCGTTCCGGGCGGAAGACGGCGCCCTGTGCGAGCCGCCGGCCCTCGACAGCCTGGCGCGCTATCACGTCGAGGTACGGGACGGTGACGTCTGGGTCGATGACCAACCGCTGCCGGCCGATAAAGTCCCGCCAGCCGATGACACGCGCACGTTTGTCATCATCGGTGCCGGTGCGGCCGGCACGGCTTGTGCGGCGGCGTTGCGGGAGAAGGGGTTTGGCGGCCGAATACTGTTGATCGACCGCGAAGCCGAAGCTGGCTACGACCGTACAGTGCTGAGCAAGTATGTCTTGGCCGGCGACATGGCGGTCAACGAGACGGCACCGCTACGCGATGAAACTTACTTCACCCAGCAACGTATCGAAAGGCTCCATGGCGAGGTCACCCATTTGGACCCCAGTGCCCGGCATATCCAACTAGCCGATGGTCGACGCCTGGACTACGACGCCGCGCTCATTGCCACAGGGGGGGAGCCGAAAACCCCTGTGCTCCCCGGTATCGATTTGCCGCAAGTTTTCGTACTGCGTTCGATCTCCCACGCCCGACAGATTCTCGACGCTGTCCGGCCGGGGCAACGGGCGGTGATCATCGGCGACAGTTTCATTGCCATGGAAGTCGCTTCGTCCCTGCGCAAGCGCGAGCTGAGCGTCACTGTCGTGGCCCGGCACCCGGTGCCGTTTGCCGCACAATTGGGCGAGAGCGTCGGCCAGGCCATCCTGGCCCGGCACCGGGCCAATGGCGTGGAGTACCACACCGACGGCGAAGCGGCACGGATCGAGGGCGCCCACAAGGTCGAAGCCGTGGTGCTGGATAACGGCCAGCGTTTGGCCGCGGACCTGGTGATCATCGGCATCGGCGTGCGCGCGGCCACCGAGCCGTTTGCCGAGTTGCCGCGGGAACCGGACCAGTCGCTGTCCGTTGACGCGGGCATGCGTGTGACCGATGGCCTATGGGCCGTGGGCGATATCGCAACCTTTCCCCTCAATGGCCAGCCCCGGCGCATCGAGCATTGGCGCCTGGCCCAGCAACAGGCGCGCATCGCCGCCGCGAACATGCTCGGCGGCGACGAGCACTACCTGGACGTACCGTTTTTCTGGACCTATCACTTCGGCAAACGCTACGACTACCTCGGCCACGCCGAGCATTGGGACGAGGTGGAATTCAAGGGCACGCCCGAGCATCCGCCTTTTATCGCCCTGCTGGCCAAGGACGGCCTCGTTGCCGCCGCAGTGGCCTGCGATGAAGGCCGGGCCATGGCGGCGTTGGCCCAGCGCATGAAACAACCGTTGCCGGTGGACGAGGCATGGCGGCTGATCCGGGACTTCTCGTCGTAGACCTGTCCCACACGACCCAAAATCCCCTGAGGGAGCGAGCTTGCTCGCGATAGCGGTGGTTCAGTCGACTTCAGTAGGGCTGACACGACGCCTTCGCGAGCAAGCTCGCTCCCACAGTTCTGCTCAGTGTTGACCGAAATATCCGCCACAACCCCAATCCCCTGTGGGAGCGGGCTTGCTCGCGAAAGCGTCGGCACGGCTTGCATCAATGTACGGAGTGCTCGGCCGGCAGGTGAATCACGCCGGGACGCTCCAGTGGCGCCAGGGGCGGTGGCTGCAAGTCGGGGCTGAGCAAGTGGAAGTGCGGCACGACGTGGCTGATGTCACCGTCCTGATTGTTGTGAATAGTCTTCGAGCCGGGCTGGCGCAGTGTGTCCAGGCGCTCGTCAGTCAACTTGAAACTGGCGCTCAAGCCCTGGTCATTCACCACCGGGGCCGGCGACCGGCGCTGGGCGAAGCTGCGGCTTTTGCGCTGTTGGTAACGCGCCCAGGTAATCAATAGCACCGCGTTGACCAAGGCGATCCATCCATAGACCTGCAAGGTCCCCAGGGTATCGAACAGAGACCCTCCCGGGCGCGGACCGGCCTGGCTCGCGAACAGCGGCCACAGCCCATTGACCAGCAAGTACAACAACCCCACCCACGCCAGCACGGTAAAAAACGCATCGATGACCACCAGAAATGGCCGTTGCCGGGTCCTGATAATTTTCATCGAATCACTTCCTCTTCCTGATCGTCGAAGGGTTTGATGCCGCGATCCGGACTGACCCAGCGCGCACGCTTCTGATGCTGCCCAAACAACACTTTTGGAAAGCTCACAAGAGTGGTGAACAGGCTGATCAGCCAGAACACCAGTGGGTACCAGACCACCCAGAACATGATGTGCCACAGGCCTTTTTCGTAACGCCGATCGATCAGGATGCTCACCGCGAACTGCAGCAGGCATACCACCGCCAACAGCAGCCCGGTGAAGGCTGGCGGCATCAGGTGATCCACAGCGATGGCCGCGGGCATTTCGACGAACTTGCCGGCGCCCCAGAAGATCACCGACAACAGGAACGTGAATGCCCAACCGGTGGACAGGCAGTATTCGAACAACAGCGGCCACAGGTAGCGGTGGCGGTATTGCCAGATGCCGCGGATATTCTTGAACAGCACCTCGGCGCCCCCCTGGGCCCAGCGCAGGCGTTGCCGCCACAGGCCACGCAGGGTTTCGGGCATGAGGATCCAGCACAGCGCGCGCGGCTCGTAGAAGATGCTCCAGTGATCCAGTTGCAGCTTCCAACTGATGTCGATGTCTTCGGTGATCATGTCCGGGCTCCAGTAGCCGACCCGATGCAGGGCCGTGCGACGGAACGCGACGATCACGCCGGACACGGTGAAGATCCGCCCAAAAACCCGCTGGGTGCGCTTGATCAGGCCGATGATCGAGGAAAACTCGCCGACCTGGACCCGACCTATCAGGGTCGAGCGGGTGCGGATGCGTGGGTTGCCGGTCACCGCGCCGAGGCGGGCGTTGTCCAGCATCGGCGCCACCAGGTAAGCACAGGTGTTCGGCGCCAGCAGCGCGTCACCGTCGATGCACACCAGGTATTCACTGCGCGCCGCGATGGCGCCCATGCGCAGGGCCACGGCCTTGCCCTGGTTTTCCGCCAGGTGCAGGACGCGCAGGCGCGGGTCTTCGGCCGCCAATTGATCGAGCATCTGGGCGGTGTTGTCTTTGGAACCGTCGTTGATGGCGATGACTTCGATGTTGGGGTAATGCTGGCCCAGCGCCGCGTGAATGGTGTCGGCAACATTGTCGCCTTCGTTGAAGCATGGGATCAGGATGCTGATCAGCGGCTCGCCCGCCAGGGGCGGTGGCAAGGTGTCGTCCTTCCACGGCCAGTGGCGCTCCCAGTGCAGCCAGAAATACAGGCCGCCGGCGATCCACAGCCCGGACATGAACAGCGGGTAAAAGAACACGAAGTCCATCAGGAATTGCCCGGTGACCAGGAAGATCAGGCCCAGGGGCACCCCAAGGACGATCGCCAGCACCAGCAGGGCGAGCAGTCTGTCGAGCATGTCAAGGATTCCACTTGTTGGAGAGCGCCGGCCGCACGGTTTTCACTGCGGGCTGGTCTTCGATGAAGTTGTCCGGGTAGTAGCCGAAGCTGGTTACGCCTTTGCGCTTGAGGCGCCCCATCCAATCGGCCAGTTGTTCGCCGTCGATGTCGCTGACCGGCTTGCTGTGCCAGTCACGGGCTTGCAGTTCGAACACCGTGCGCTTGAGCGCGCCGGGGCGGGCCTTGACGGTGTCCACCAGGCGCTCGAGCCAGGGGCCGGATTGCTCGCGGGTCTGCCTTTCCATCAGCGGCATGGCCATCGGTGCCGTCCAGTCGTAGGCGCCGAGGAAATCGTCGAGGTTCTGGGCGAACCAGGCTTCGCTGTCCGGATTGAGCATTGGTTCGGCAAAGATGTTGCGCGCCGTCAGGACCTGCGGACCGCGAATCGCCCGGACCTTGGCAGTCAATTCATGAGTGAAGTCGATCAAGTAGCGGCTCTTGAAGCGGGTCCAGCGTCGCATCGCCGCAGGATCGTCCCGCAGGGCGGCGATGGACGTCGGCAAGCCGTGGGCGGCATAGACTTTCAGGGCCGCGGGGCTGGCATCCTCGAAGTCGGAGAACACCGCGTCGTCATGGTACAGAACACCGTCCAATGAGCTCATCCGCGCCAGGTCCTGGTAGATCTCGCCAATGACCTTGCGCACCTTCGGGTCGAACGGCGACAAACGCACGTACTGGTCCGGGGCAACGCCCGTCTTGCCGGTTTCCGGATCCCAACGCTGTACCCGCGAAAGCTTCGCGTCCAGGGCGAAACTGAGTACCGGCATCCAGGCATAGACCTTGACGTTGGCCCGGGTGCGCAACTGCCATGCAACCCGGTCGAACAGGTCGGCACGTACCGGCAGGTGACGATTGGAGAAGTACAGCGAGTGCACGAGGCCGTCGCCTTTCGGATCGGCGAAGGCTTGCAGGAATACCGTATTGGCGCCCAGGTCGGAAATGCGCTGGACCAACTGGCCAACGTTGGCCTCCTGCTGCACCGGGTCCGGGTCATAGACGTAATCGAGGTCGACATGCACCACGCGCATCGGGTCCATCGTCTGCACCGACACGATGCTTTCGGCGAAATGGGCGCCATCGGGGTCGGACGCCACCAGGAAGCGTGGGCCGCTCATCAGGTTATCCAGGCTGTCGAGACCGTCCTCCAGGGTCAGGGCCATTTGATAGCCCTCGTTGCCGATCACCTGCAACGCCGTACCGTCGGCTTCACCGTACGGCCAGACCCAGACACGCGGGCTGTAGCCAGTGACTTTGCGGATCTTCTCGGAAATGGCCGCCACGTCCTTGCGCAGGCGAGCCTGGAAATCGGCCTCGGTCTCGTAACGACCGGTGGCGGGGTCGTAGCGCCGGGTGGTCGCGGCGGGTTGCTGGTTGCCTTGCGGGTTGGCGAGGATGCCTTTGTGATTGGCATCGGTGTGGGCGGCGATTTCCACCAGGCCCGATCTGGACACCTCGCGAATCTGCTCCCAGGTCAGGAACTCGGAACGCTTGCGCGGCACCCCGGCGAAATCCACCGTTTGGTTCTGTGGTGTATCCACCCAACTGCCGACCGGGGCGAGGATCGCCGGCCAGTTATAGGCGCGCAGGATGGGCATGACGCGGGTATAGAAGCTTGCGTAGCCGTCGTCGAAACTCAGCAGTACCGCACGCGGCGGCAATTGCGGACCGCCATTGCGGGCCGTGATGATCTGATCCACCGTGACCGGCTGGTAGTTGTTTTCCCGCAGCCACGCCAGTTGCTCGATCAACCGTTCGGTACGCACGGCCACCAGCGCCTGGTCCGGGTCTCGGTCGTCGACGTCGTGGTAGGCGATACCGAGCACATGGTTCTTCGGCCACGGGGCATCATTGGCCGCCAGCGGACGCTGCGAAGGCGGCGTGAACGCCGGGGCTTGCTGGGCACAAGCGCTGATCAGCAAGACCCCCAGCAGAAGGATGAATCGCGAAATGACAGGCATCTTCAAACTCTTCTAGAAGCGATAGGTGAGGTCGACAAGCAGGCGCAGATCGCTTTCGCGATCGCCGTCGTAGGGGCGGTTGAGCCAGCTCAGCGCGGCGCCGGCCTCCAGCACGTCGTTCCAGATGAAACGCTGGCCGTAGCCGAGCAATCCCACGGCGGCAGTGTTGTAGTCGCGCTGGCTGTAGGTACCGGCACCGACCTGGAACTGCTGACTCCACGTGGTCTCGTAGCGGCGGTGCAACACGTGATTGACGCTCACGGTCGGCATGACGCTGAAGTCCGATTTCGGATTGAAATAAGGGACTTCGTTGGAACCGCTGTTGCGGCTGGCAGCCACTTCCAGCCCCAGCTCCACTTGCACACGCGGTGTGCTGTAGATGCCTTCGCGACCGGTCAGTTGGGTTTCGAGACGGTTGTTGCCATCACTGAAATGGGACGGGCTGACAGCCAGTCGCCACTCGCGGCTTTCATGGGCCCGCCAGCGTACGAAACCGCTACCGCCGTTAGAGCGAATGCCGCTGTTGAGGGCCCGCAGCGGGGTATTGGCCGAGAGGTAATCCAGGCTGCCGCCGTACTGCCAGTGGTCGTCGATGTCCCGCGCCACAGCCACACGCGCGCCTTGTTTGTCGCCGGAACCATAGGCGTGATTGGAGACCTCGGCTTCCAGCGTCATGTCCCGGGTGCGGCGCTCCACGCCCAGGCGCTGCCAACGATGGTGGCCGGTGCCTTCCTCGAAATCACCCGTGGCGTAGCCGGCACCGCCAAACAGCCGCCAGTCTTCATCGATGGGTGGGCTGTAGAGCAGCGTTTCGATACCAAAATCCCGGCTGCCGGTGACTGCACCCGCATCACCATTGCCACCGCCATAGCTCTTGCCGGTGTAGGCCTCGATGCGCAGCTCGGCCATGTCGTGCACTTCGCGCTGGCGTTGCAGGCGTTTGACGTGAGCATTCTCCGGGTAGCGGGCGACCACGTCGTCGGTCAGTGCATCCATCTGCCGCCATTCCTGCAGCTCCATGGCGGCGCGGGCCTGGGCGATTTCCAGGTCACGGTTGCGCGGGATCGTGGCCTCGACTTCCTTGAGCAGGCGTTCGGAACGGCGCGGCCAGTTACGAGCCTGGTACAGATCGGCTTGGGCCAGGCGCATGCCGGTGTTGCCGGGGCCTTGGTTGACCAGGGTTTCGAGGCGAGCCTCGGCAGAAGGCAGGTCGGCGCCGTATGTGCCGGCCTGGGCGGCGAGTTGCTGGGCGTCCATCCATTCATCGTTGGGGTTGCCGATCGGCAGGCCCTTGAGTTCGATGCGCGGGCGCTGGGCTTTGGCCATGTCTTCGGCCAGTGCACGGGCCTCTTCGGATTGTTCGCTTTCCAGCAACGCGTAGTAGAGCGCGGTGCTGTCTTCAAAACGTTCCGCGGGATCGGCATCCGGCGCGATCAGGACTCGGCGGTACAGATCGACGGCGATTTCCGGCTCCCGCTGTTCCAGATAGGAAGACGCCACCCAGCGCAGGGCATAGGTAGGAATGCTCACACCCTCGGCGAGCAACTTCTGGTATTCGGCAATCACCTCGGCCCGACGGGCGCGGGCGTTGAGGGCGCCCATGCGATCGATGCGCCAACGGAGTACGTCGTCATGGGCCTCGGCCACCGGGGTCCAGGTGGCGAGCAACTTGTCGTAGTCGGCGAGGGCGCGGTCGGCAATGACAAAGCGCTCCTGTTCGCTGCGGCTGGCCATGTCCGCCAGGCGCACCCGTTCGGCCGCAACGTCGCCTTCCAGGCGCCGCTGCACGCCACGGTCGATCAGACCCGGTTGCAGACGTGCCAGGCGCAGTGCCGGCTCCGGCAACCGGGCACGTTGCAGGGCGTAGATGTATTCGCGCGCAACTTCCGGGCTGTTGCCAGCACGGGAGAAGGCCTGGTCGTATTCGAACAGCGCTTCGTGAGGGCTGTCGGCGCGGGTCAAGGCATAACCCAGTGCCAGCCGGCGCATCGGATCTGTCGGTTTGGCAGCGACCAGGGCCTTTGTGCGGGTGACGGCTTCGTCGGGCTGGCCTGCATCGGCCTGGGTCAAGGCCAGGCCGAGTTGCAGGTCGGGGTTCTGGGGATCGATCACCAAGGCCTGGCGGTACAGCTCAGCCGCCGAATCCCAACGCTTGAGGTTGCGATAGGCGCGAGCCGTTGCAGCCAACGCCTGGACGGGCAGCGTTCGAGAACGGCCCTGAGTCTCATAGACGTTGATCACCTCGGCGTCGAGGCCGGCCCAACTGGCAATTTGCAGGTGGTCACTGATCTGCGCGGTGCTGGCCTGGCCGGCCGGCACCTGGCGCAACGCGGTCAGCGCAGGGGTGTAATGGCCTGCACGGGCGTCGAGCACCATTTGGTCATAGGCGGTATCGGCAAACGCCAGTATCGGCCAGCACAGTTGACTGCACAGCGCTACGCGAAACAACGGGCGCAAACCACGTTGAATAAAAGGACCCACAGTACGCGGCATTCGTCAGCATCCTTACATGGCCAGCCGGGTCGCAGTGCCCCCTTGCCCATCAAACAGGAAGCCGGATCAAAGGAATCCAGCCAAGCTCTAATGGGCCTAGTCTTGCACTCTCAGGCGGGTCATTTTCAGGAATGCCACAATTCTTCAGAATCGCTACAGATTTCGGCGCAGCGCTGATCGTCAGGCGTAAAAAAACCCGGCCCATGCGTCATGCACGGACCGGGTTTGCGGTGTTGCCCGAACGCGTTACTGGACCGCGACGCCACCACCCAGCTTGCTCATCACGAATGCCGTGAATTGCTCAACGGTCATTTTCTGGCCGTTGAAATCGACCTGGTTGTTGGCGTAGTGCAGCTTGGTAACGACGTCGTTGCCTTCAAGGGTCGCCAGTTGAGTACCGACGGCCATGGCGCTGAACATGTCGCTAGTGGCGGTGGCTTGATCGGCGATCAGTTTGGCATCCGTCTGGCCTTCCATCTGTGCCTGTACGGTCATCAGGTCCACCAGCATCGGCTTGGAAACCTTGAGATTGAAATCCAGCAGGGCGAGCAACTGACGTCCCAGTTCATCCGGCGGCAGATCCATGGACTGCGGCTTGGCCAGGTCAACGATCAGGCTGGCACGGCTTTCGCCGTTGGCAGTGTTGAACGACAGGTTTTCCAACGCCACTTGCGGGGCACCGGCCAAGAGTTTTTCCAGATCGGCTTTGACCTGCGCTTCCTCAGCTTCGGTCAGGTTCAGCTCTGGAGCTGGTTCACCGGCTGCTGCGGCTTCGGCAGCGGCTTTTTCGTAGGGTTGCAGCTTGGTCTGGTAAATCTGCATCAGCGACATGGTTGCCGGGATGTCCAGATTCTTGAGGCTGACCGCCATCTGCGCCGAACCGATGGTCTTGTCGTTGAACGACAACTCACCGATCTTGTAATCGGCACGCCCCGACGCACTGGTGCCGTTCTCGCTGCTGCTGTTCTTCATTTCGAAGTTCTTCAGGCCCAGCACCGACTTCGGCTCACCAAAGGTGGCCTTGGTGCTGCTCATCAACAGGGTGTTGTCACCCATGTAGTAACCGTATGAGCTTTTGCTCAGGTTACTGGCCAATGTCAGGCCGTTCAGCTCGACCTGCACTGGCGTCTGGTCTTCGGCGACGGTGGTCAACTTGAAGCTGTCCATGTAGCCGTCGGCCTTGATCTTCTGTCCCTGGGCGCTGGCGGCCAGGTCGATTTTCAGGCCGGAGAAGGTGAGCTGGGATTGCTCATCCAGCTTGGTCTCCAGTGGCAGCAGCTCGTAAGTGCCATTGATGGACTCGTCGTAACCCAGGTTGACCACACCTTTGAGCGGAGACTGATCTTTGGTCGCAGCGAACCACTTGTCAGTCAGCGGATTGCGTTCAAGAGCGGTATGACTGGTGGCCATGACCGGCAGCCACTTGAGCGTAATCAAGCGCGAGAATGGCAGTGGGCCGTGCTCGATCTGGTCGACGAAGAGCAGCTCAACCGACTCGCCACCGAATATCTCGCCTTCGCCTTTGAGACGGTAGTGGGCGGTGCTGCTGAATGTGCCACGGTCCATGGAAACCAATTCCAGGGCGGCAGTGCTGTTGGACCCGGCCAAGGCTGTCTGCATTTGCTTATTGCTATCGGCAATAGCGTTTTTCAAGACGCCTTCGAGTTTGGTCCCGGTGTACCAGGCGCCACCCGCACTGATAGCACCGACAGCCACAACGATTCCCAGAAGTACGCTTGCTGATTTATTCATGAGTGACCCGATATCCATGGTTGATGAAAGCCGTCGTCTTCCCTGACCCGCAAAGGGGGTGGCTCGACGCCGTAAAGAGGAGGGGAGATTACCATCACGCACCCTTGCGGGCCCAATGTTTATAGGGGTGAAAACGTTTTCTTGAGAGGTGGTCTACGAATACTGGACTTCGATCTCGTCGAGCTGATGGTCGAAAGTCTTGAGGCGGGCCGTCCACGTGTACACCAGCACTTCGAAATCGCGATTGATCACCGCCGCCCCCGATGACTCGGCACGTGAATCGCAAAAGTCCAGCTGATAGCGCTCCCGTGCCATGGCGTTAGCCACGTCGCACAACTCACGGGCGTTGTTGAGCCAATGCCAGCCTTCCTGGGTGACTTGCTTGTCCAAGGCAGCGCATTGGGTTTTCAGGGCTTCCAGGCTTTTTTCCAGCGGGGTACCGGTGAGTTCGCCCATGACCTCCTGGAACGTGCGACCAGGCTGCCAGTAACTGCCCCAAAAATAACGGTCGAACACCGTTTCGACCCGGCGTAGCGCCACCTTGGTGTCCCAAATCAGCACCAGGGTCTTGCCTTGCTCGAGATGCTTTTTCTTGATGCGTTGGCCCTGGAACGAAGCCCAGGCCACGATTGCAATGGATATCACGCCAATCAACGCCGCCGCGCTATCGAGGAACAAGAGCGCCTTGTCGATTTGATGAGTGAGCATGACGCCGTAGAAATAAGTGGCCGAAAGCAGCAGCAATGCAGCAGTGGCGCACCAGAAGCCGGGAGCATAAGGGTTTTTCATTATTGGAATCCCCATGACCAGTGACGTCGCGGGCCTTTTACCGCCGGGCCCGACTCTCACAGCATAGCAACGGCATTGGGGGTTTGCCGGGGCTTCAGAGACTCGATCCGATTACTGGCCCAAAACGACAAAACCCCTGGCTGCTGAGCAGACAGGGGTTCTGGGAATTCAATCTTGACGATGACCTACTCTCACATGGGGAAACCCCACACTACCATCGGCGATGCATCGTTTCACTGCTGAGTTCGGGATGGGATCAGGTGGTTCCAATGCTCTATGGTCGTCAAGAAATTCTGTGACCAACCCGTTAAACGACAACGTGTCGGTAAAATCGATGACTTCTACTAAAAACAAAACCCCTACCTGCGTCAGCAGATAGGGGTTTCGGAATTTAATCTTGACGATGACCTACTCTCACATGGGGAAACCCCACACTACCATCGGCGATGCATCGTTTCACTGCTGAGTTCGGGATGGGATCAGGTGGTTCCAATGCTCTATGGTCGTCAAGAAATTCGGTAGCCAGTGCGTGCCTTGCGGTCACGTTCCAGCGAATGGGTATGCGATAGTTTGTGTGTTGTCGCTGACGTTCTCGAACTTTCGGTTCGTTTCGTCTTCACACACCGCAATCTGGTCTCTTTCGAGTTCACAAATTGCTTGGGTGTTATATGGTCAAGCCTCACGGGCAATTAGTACAGGTTAGCTCAACGCCTCACAGCGCTTACACACCCTGCCTATCAACGTCGTAGTCTTCGACGGCCCTTCAGGGGACTCAAGGTCCCAGTGAGATCTCATCTTGAGGCAAGTTTCCCGCTTAGATGCTTTCAGCGGTTATCTTTTCCGAACATAGCTACCCGGCAATGCCACTGGCGTGACAACCGGAACACCAGAGGTTCGTCCACTCCGGTCCTCTCGTACTAGGAGCAGCCCCTCTCAAATCTCAAACGTCCACGGCAGATAGGGACCGAACTGTCTCACGACGTTCTAAACCCAGCTCGCGTACCACTTTAAATGGCGAACAGCCATACCCTTGGGACCGGCTTCAGCCCCAGGATGTGATGAGCCGACATCGAGGTGCCAAACACCGCCGTCGATATGAACTCTTGGGCGGTATCAGCCTGTTATCCCCGGAGTACCTTTTATCCGTTGAGCGATGGCCCTTCCATACAGAACCACCGGATCACTAAGACCTACTTTCGTACCTGCTC